>NZ_CP109297.1:0-4800000 GCF_045209435.1 Streptomyces sp. NBC_01618 | reverse complement strand
TCAGCTGCCGGAACCGTTTCCTGCGGCCGTGCTTCTCCCGCGTCTTCTCGGTCGTGAAGTCGAGGTCTTCGATAGCGATCGCGGTCACACCGGCCTGCTTGGCCCAGTGCAGCAACTGGTTCAGGGCGTGGCGGATCTGGGCATCGCGATGAGCGGTGGTGCCGGACAGATCGTAGGGGAAACGGCGCGGGTCGCCGACCGGATTGCCATGCTGGTCGAGCTGGTAGGCGGTGAAATGATCAGCGTTGGTATCGACGCCGATCACGCCCCGCGCGCGGGCGGTCTCCAACGGGATGGTCTGGACGACGGGGCGCTGCCAAGAGGCGGTGAGGTACCAGCGGCCACGGTCGGTGTCGAGGTGGATGCGGTAGGCGACGGCCCAGTTCGCGGTGACGCGGTCGGCCCACTCCGTGCCCCGGTGCGCGAACGCCACGGTCGAGGTGAGGGCGTACCGGCCGTGCTTGGCGTTGGCCAGGTACGCGAGCGGGGCGGGCAGTTTGATGCTGACCTCGCCGTCCGGGGTAACGCGGATCGTCTCGTTCCCGAACCGCTTCCCTGACTCGCCGTCGGCGGCGATGAACCAGCGCTCCGCCTCCCAGCGTTCCCGCCACTGCTCCTCGGTGAGGTGGGCGTCGACGAGGTGGTGGCGAGTGTTGAGAAGGCGTTTGCCGCCCCGCACGACCCGGACGCGTCCGGCCTGCCGGTCACGGACCGCGGCAGCATGCCGCGCTTCCAACGCCGCGAGACGGCGGGACTTGTGGAACCACTCACCCTTGGAACGGTAGCCACCGGCCGCCCGCTTGGTGCCCCTCGCGCCGATGGGGAGGGACAGGCGGTGCCGCAGCATCCCGATCCCGGCCTCCAGCGTCCGAATGTGCGCCGCCTGACAACGGCGCGCCAGCGCCCACTGATCGTGCGTGGCCTTGGTGATCGCACCCGCGATTCGCGACGACGACAGCGGCGTCAGGTCCCGCTTACGCGACGCCCAGGTGTCCGCACTGTGCTCCAGACCATCCGCACAACGGGCCCTGAGATCACGGGAAGCCAGACGGCCCTGATGCTCACCGACCGCACGCAGAACCTTCTCGTCCTGGGGTGTGAGGTGCTTGAGACGGTCCCGGATCGCCACCCCGCAAGGCCCGGGCGCCACGAAGGGCGCGGCCAGCTCCCGTACACCACCCACCACAACACCCCCCTCCCACGAGACCGGACACCCGCTACCCAGTCCAACGAGCACCAGCCGCCAAGGTCACCCATTCGGCCCCAGAACTCCCGTTCCCACCCCATGAAGCCGCCGACAGGACCCACTCCTGCTCACTAAAACTCACTTCAACTCAGCAAACCGACAGCAGCTCACAACCCCGTCATGGACGAAATGACCCGGCTGCGCGAGCTGCGCGCGGACGCGCCCGTACCCGACCGTTCCGCACTCGCCCCGGGCCGGCATCGGCTCGCTCAGGCCGTCGCCTCGGGCCGCCGTACCCGCCGGCTGAGGGCCGACTGGCGGATCGCGTCGGTCGGCGCGGCCGCGGCGATCACCGTGGCTGCCGTGCTCGGCACCCACCTCGTCGACGCCGCTGCCCCCGACCGCTCCGGACCCGCCTCGACGACCGGCACCCTGCGTCTGGACAGCCCCGCCGAGGTGCCGAACCGGGCCGCCGACGCACTGGAGAAGCAGCAGGTCGCCCCGGAGCCGCGCGACGACCAGTGGATCTACACGAAGACGGTGATGGCCCGGCCGGACAACCTGTCCATCGGCAGCTTCACGTACGACCCCGACAACTGGGTCCCGTACGACAACTCCGCCGCGGCCAAGAACGGGAAGGACGACGACTACCGCACGTCCCGTCAGGTCTACCGGGCCGCCAATGAGCTGCCCGACGACCCCGCACGGCTGCTGGCGAAGGTCCGCTCGTTCTACCCGACCGGCAACACCGCCGAGAACCCGCCCGAGGCCGAGGCCCAGCACAGCTTCCGCGCGATGGGTCTGATGGTCGAGGCGTACCCGATCGCACCGGCCGCCCTCGCTCGGATCTACCGGGCCCTGGCCACCGTCCCCGGTGTCCAGGTCACCGACTGAAGGACGCCGCCGGACGCGAGGTCATCGCCATCACCCGGAAGGAGGACGGCAGTCACGCACAGCGGGAGATCCTCCTCGACCCGCACGACTTCAGGTACGCCGGGATGCGCTTCGTGGTCACCGAGGACTACGAGTACGCGTCCTCCGCGGGCAAGGTGCAGTTTCCGACGGAGAAGTTCAAGGCCGGGCAGATCATGATGAGCCAAGCCCGGGTCAAGGCCGCCGTCGTCGACGCCAAGGGCGAGAAGCCCTGAGACGCCACCAGTAGCCGCGAACCGGGGCCGGTGTCCGCCACAGGGGTGCGGACACCGGCTCCTGCCGGTCCCCCACGTGACCGAGCCCACCCCCCGCTCCGTCAAAACTCCCGCAACAATGAACCTGTGATCACTTCGCCGCCACGAAGCAGCACCTCCCGACGCGCCGAGCACGCGGCGACGCCGTACGTCGATCTGTCGCGCGCCGAATGGAGCGCCCTGCGCGACAAGACGCCGTTGCCGCTGACCGCCGACGAGGTGGAGCAGCTGCGCGGGCTCGGGGACGTCATCGACCTCGACGAGGTACGGGACGTCTATCTGCCGCTCTCCCGGCTCCTCAACCTCTACGTCCAAGCCACCTCGGGCCTGCGCGGCGCCCTGAACACCTTCCTCGGGAACGCCGGCAACGGGCACGGCGCGCAGCGCGGCACCCCGTTCGTCATAGGGGTCGCGGGCAGTGTCGCGGTCGGCAAGTCCACCAGTGCCCGCATCCTCCAGGCGCTGCTGGCCCGCTGGCCCGAGCACCCCCGGGTCGAACTCGTCACCACCGACGGGTTCCTGTTGCCGATGAAGGAGCTCCAGGCGCGCGGGCTGATGTCGCGCAAGGGGTTCCCCGAGTCGTACGACCGGCGGGCCCTGACCCGTTTCGTCGCCGACATCAAGGCCGGCAAGGACGAGGTGACGGCACCCGTCTACTCGCACCTGATCTACGACATCGTGCCGGGCGAGCGGCTCACCGTACGGCGCCCCGACATCCTGATCGTCGAGGGGCTGAACGTGCTGCAGCCCGCGATGCCCGGCAAGGACGGCCGGACCAGGGTCGGGCTCGCCGACTACTTCGACTTCAGTGTGTACGTGGACGCGCGGACCGAGGACATCGAGACCTGGTATCTCAACCGGTTCCGGAAGCTGCGCGAGACGGCGTTCCAGAACCCGTTCTCGTACTTCCGCAAGTACACCCAGGTCTCCGAGGTGGAGGCCATGGAGTACGCCGCGACGATGTGGCGGACCATCAACAAGCCCAATCTGGTGGAGAATGTCGCGCCGACCCGGGGTCGTGCCACTCTGGTGCTGCGCAAGGGGCCGGACCACAAGGTCCAGCGGCTGTCCCTGCGCAAACTCTGATTCTCCGAGCCTCCTGGGAGTGGCCGCGTGCTGCATCTGCGCCTGATCGTCCCCGCCGGCCGTACGGACGAGGTGGTGCACCTGCTGGAGAGCACCGTCGGTACGGCGCATCTCGTGGTGATGCCCGGGGTCGCCCGCGACCCGGCGGGTGACGTGGTGCTGTGCGATGTGGCCCGGGAGGCGGGCGAGGAGGCGATCTCGGCGCTGCGCGGGCTAGGCATCGACAAGTCCGGTTCGATCACCGTCGAGAACATGGACCTGACGCTCTCCGCGCACGCCGACAAAGCCGAGGAGGAGGCGCCGGGCGAGGGCGCGGACGCGGTGTTGTGGGAGGAGCTGACGGAGGCGACCCACGAGGAGTCGACGTTCAGCGTCACCTATGTGGCGTTCCTCGCGGTAGCGACGATGCTCGCCGCCTGCGGTGTGATGCTCGACAACGCGATCCTGATCGTGGGCGCGATGGCGGTCGGCCCGGAGTTCGGGCCGCTGGCCGGGATCTCCACGGCCCTGGTGCAGCGGGCCCCGCGGCTGGTGTGGCGGTCGCTGGTGGCGCTGATCGGCGGCTTCGCCGTCGCGATGGTACTGACGGCCGGGTTCGCCTGGATGATGGACGCCTTGGGGCAGTTCACGTACGCGATGATCGAGGCCGGCCGGCCCAATACGTCGTTCATCTGGAAGCCGGACCCGCTGTCGTTCGTGGTGGCGTTCCTGGCCGGGATCGCTGGGACGCTCTCGCTCACGTCGGCGAAGTCCGGGGCGCTGATCGGGGTCGCCATCTCGGTCACCACCGTGCCGGCCGCGGCCAACGCGGCGGTGGCGTTCAGCTACAGCGACTACGGCCAGATGTGGGGCTCCACGGCCCAGCTGCTGGCGAACCTCAGCGGAATCGTGGCGGCGGGGACGCTGACGCTCCTGGTCCAGAAGGCCCTCTGGGCGCACCACCGCCGCCGGACGGGCCCCGTCGCGAGCCCGTCCGGCCAATAACGCGAACCGCACGGGCCGGGCCCGCCCGGCGACCGACGGAGCGCCCCCGATCAGGGCCGGACACTGCTCAGGACGCTCCGGAGCCCGTCCGGCCCGACCCGAACGAAAGACCTCAGGGCCTCTCGTTTGGATCATGCCGGGCTCGACCCGGACGAAAGCCCCTAGCCGAGTTCCGACTTCACCACGTCGGCCAGCCGCTCGGCGATCGTCCGCGCCTGCTCGATGTCGGCCGCCTCGACCATGACCCGTACCAGCGGCTCCGTGCCCGACTGGCGCAGCAGTACGCGTCCGGTGGAGCCCAGCTCGCGCTCGGCCTTCGAGACCGCCGCGGCCAGCTCCGGGGAGGTGTCGACCCGGGACTTGTCGACGTCGCGGACGTTGATCAGCAGCTGCGGCAGCCGCTGCATGACCCCGGCCAGCTCGGCGAGCGTACGGCCGGTGGCGGCGATCCGGGCCGCCAGCAGCAGGCCGGTCAGCGTGCCGTCACCGGTCGTGGCGTGGTCCAGGACGATGACGTGGCCGGACTGCTCGCCGCCCAGGGCATACCCCTCGGCCTTCATCGACTCCAGCACGTAACGGTCGCCGACGGCGGTCTGGACGAGCTGGATGCCCTCCCGCTCCATCGCGATCTTGAAGCCGAGGTTGGACATGACCGTACCGACCACGGTGTCCTTGCTCAGCTTCCCCGCCTCGCGCATGGCGAGGGCGAGCACGGCGAGGATCTGGTCGCCGTCGACCTCCTCGCCGGTGCCGTCCACGGCGAGGCAGCGGTCGGCATCGCCGTCGTGCGCGATGCCGAGATCGGCACCGTGCTCGACGACGGCGGCCTTCAGCAGCTCCAGGTGGGTGGAGCCGCAGCCGTCGTTGATGTTCAGACCGTCCGGGTCGGCGCCGATCGTGATCACCTCGGCACCGGCTCGCGCGAAGGCCTCGGGCGAGACCCGGGAGGCCGCGCCGTGCGCCTCGTCGAGGACGACCTTCAGCCCGTCGAGCCGGTTCGGGAGGACGGTGATCAGGTGGGCGACGTACCGGTCGAAGCCCTCGGCGTAGTCGGTGACCCGGCCCACACCGGCGCCCGTGGGCCGCGCCCAGGGCTCACCGGTACGGTGCTGCTCGTAGACCGTCTCGATCCGGTCCTCCAGCTCGTCGGCGAGCTTGTGGCCGCCACGGGCGAAGAACTTGACGCCGTTGTCCGGCATGGCGTTGTGGCTGGCGGAGAGCATCACGCCGAGGTCGGCGCCCAACGCGCCGGTGAGGTGCGCCACCGCGGGGGTGGGCAGCACACCGACCCGCAGGACGTCCACGCCCGCGCTGGCGAGGCCCGCCACGACGGCGGCCTCCAGGAACTCTCCGGACGCACGGGGGTCACGTCCCACCACCGCTGTCGGCCGGTGCCCCTCGAAGGTGCCCGCCTCGGCAAGCACATGCGCCGCAGCGACCGACAGACCGAGCGCCAGCTCGGCCGTCAGATCCGCGTTGGCGACACCGCGCACACCGTCCGTGCCGAAGAGTCGTCCCACTGATGTCCTCCGAAGATGCTCCGAAAACGCAAAACAAAACAAACAAGTCAAAGCCAAGCAAAACGAAAGCAAGGCGAACCAGCACCGCAGCACTGCACACGCACGTACACACGTACGTACACGCGCACGCACGTGGGCAAGCAAGTAGGCGTATGAACGTCTTATGCCGTTATACGCCCGAGGGTGCCAATAGACGAACGCCCCGGCAAGCACGAGATGTGCCGCCGGGGCGAACGTGTAACGCGGATGAGCAGGCGGTTTAGCGCTTGCTGTACTGCGGGGCCTTACGGGCCTTCTTGAGACCGGCCTTCTTGCGCTCGACCGCACGGTCGTCGCGGGAGAGGAAGCCGGCCTTCTTCAGCGGGGCGCGGTTGTTGTCCACGTCCGCCTCGTTCAGCGCGCGGGCCACGCCGAGGCGCAGGGCGCCGGCCTGACCGGAGACGCCGCCACCCGAGATGCGGGCGATGACGTCGTAGCGGTTGTCGAGCTCGAGCACCTTGAAGGGCTCGTTGACTTCCTGCTGGTGCACCTTGTTGGGGAAGTAGTCCTCAAGGGTGCGACCGTTGATCTTCCACTTGCCGGTTCCCGGAACGATCCGGACGCGGGCAATGGCGTTCTTCCGACGGCCAAGGCCGGCGGCAGGCTGCGGCTCGCCGAAGCGGGACGCCAGCGACTCGCTGGTGTACTCGCCCTCGACGGGAACCTCGGACTCGAAGGTGGTCACCTCGGCGAAAACCTCTTCGCCCTCGACGCCCTCGACGGGGTTCTCAACAGTGGTCTCGGCCACGATTCTCCTCAGATCTTTCTTTTGGTCTTAGGGGGAGGCCGGAACTACTGCGCGACCTGGGTGATCTCGAACGGGACCGGCTGCTGAGCAGCGTGCGGGTGCTGGTCGCCCGCGTAGACCTTGAGCTTCGAGAGCATCTGACGGCCCAGGGTGTTCTTGGGGATCATGCCCTTGATGGCCTTCTCGACGGCCTTCTCGGGGCTCTTCGAGAGCAGCTCGTCGTAACGGACGGAGCGGAGACCACCCGGGAACCCGGAGTGGCGGTACGCCATCTTCTGGGTCTTCTTGTTGCCGGAGAGGTGAACCTTCTCGGCGTTGATGATGATGACGAAGTCGCCCATGTCCATGTGGGGGGCGTAGATCGCCTTGTGCTTGCCGCGGAGGAGGTTCGCAGCCGTGGTGGCAAGACGACCCAGGACGATGTCCTGCGCGTCAATGATGTGCCACTGGCGCGTCACATCGCCGGGCTTGGGGCTGTACGTACGCACTTCGTAGCCTTCGCTTCTTCAGTGGATGAGGTCCAGACACATGGCACCCCTGAAGCGATCATGCAGCTGGGGCCCACAATGCCGGGAACGCTGTCCGTATGCGAGCCACTGGTAACTGCTCCAGAGAACCTACGTAAGGGCTCTTCGCGTGAGAACGACGAAGCCGATACGTATAACAACCCCCGACAGTACCCGCCCCGCCTGGGACGGGTCAAAACGCGCCGGCCCTACCGCGCCCGCTCCACCCGCCGCTCGTCCCACACCGGCTCCGCCGTCTCCCGTACGACACCGTCCGAGCCGAACACCAGATACCGGTCGAAGGACTTCGCGAACCACCGGTCGTGCGTGACGGCCAGCACCGTCCCGTCGTACGCCTCGAGACCGTCCTGCAGGGCCTCGGCCGACTCCAGGTCCAGGTTGTCCGTCGGCTCGTCCAGCAGCAGCGCGGTCGTGCCCGCCAGCTCCAGGAGCAGGATCTGGAACCGCGCCTGCTGCCCGCCGGACAGCTTCTCGAACGGCTGGTCGCCCTGGCGCTCCAGCTCGTACCGGCGCAGCACGGACATCGCCCCGCCCCGGTCCTTGGCGTGCTCGGTCCACAGGATCTCGACGAGCGTGTGGCCGAGCAGCTCCGGATGGGCGTGCGTCTGCGCGAAGTGCCCCGGTACGACACGCGCCCCGAGCTTCCACTCCCCCGCGTGCGCAACCGGCTCGCCCGCCAGCAGCCGCAGGAAGTGCGACTTCCCCGATCCGTTCGAGCCGAGGACGGCGACCCGTTCCCCGTAGAAGATCTCCAGGTCGAACGGTTTCATCAGCCCGGTCAGCTCCAGGCCCTTGCAGGTCACCGCCCGTACCCCGGTCCGGCCGCCGCGCAGCCGCATCCTGATGTCCTGCTCGCGCGGCGGCTCCGGCGGGGGCCCGGCGTCCTCGAACTTCTTGAAGCGGGTCTGCATCGCCCGGTAGCGGGACGCCATGTCGGGGCTGATCGCCGCCTGCTGCCGCAGCCGGTGGACCAGCGCCTTCAGCCGGGCGTGCTCCTCCTCCCAGCGCCGCAGCAGCTCCTCGAACCGGGCGAACCGGTCCTTGCGGGCCTGGTGGTACGTGTCGAAACCGGCGCCGTGCACCCACACGTCGCTGCCCGCCGGACTCGGCTCCACGCTGACGATCTTCTCGGCGGCCCTGGACAGCAGCTCCCGGTCGTGGGACACGAAGAGGACCGTCTTACGGGTCTCCTTCAGCTTCTCCTCCAGCCACCGCTTCCCGGGGACGTCGAGATAGTTGTCCGGCTCGTCGAGCAGCAGCACCTCGTCCGGCCCGCGCAGCAGCGCCTCCAGCACCAGCCGCTTCTGCTCACCACCGGACAGCGTGCGCACCTCGCGCCACTGCGCCTTCTCGTACGGGACACCGAGCGCGGCCATCGTGCACATGTCCCACATGGTCTCGGCCTCGTACCCGCGGGCCTCCGCCCAGTCGCTCAGGGCCTGCGCGTACGTCATCTGCGCGGCCTCGTCGTCGACTGTGAGGATCAGTTCCTCGGCCTTGTCGACCGCCAGGGCCGCCTCCCGGATCCGGGGCTGGGCGACGGAGACCAGCAGATCCCGGACCGTACGCTCGTCCCGCACGGAGCCCACGAACTGCCGCATCACCCCGAGCCCGCCACTCACCGATACCGAACCGCCGTGCGGCTGAAGCTCCCCGGCGAGCAGCCTCAGCAACGTGGTCTTCCCGGCGCCGTTCGCCCCCACGAGGGCGACCACGGCCCCGTCCGCGACCCGGAACGAAGCATCGCCGAGCAGCACCCGCCCGTCCGGTAGGTAGTACTCCAGATGGCCCGCTTCAAGATGTCCCATGCCCAGCATTGTCACGGACCGCGAAGCCCTGGCCCAACCGGTTTGTGTTCCGTCCGGTGCCGTGACCGGCAAGGTTTGCCCGGAAGGAGCGTCGTCCAGTGCGTGCGATCGCAAGGCGGCCGGAAGTTTTGGTAGCGGAGCTACCAGGGCTTTTGGCCAACGCCGCGAGCGTGCGTGCTGGGCGGCGCGACGGGGCAAAAATTGCCGGGAGGGGCACTAGGATTCGCCGCATGAGCTTTGGGCAAGGGGGGCCCTCCTGGGGGCCCGGGGGCACACAGACTCCGGACTGGGCAGCGCTGGCCGACGAGTCCGCCGCGCGCAACCGCCGCAAGAAGTGGCTGCTGATCGGCGGCGGCGTGCTCGCCACCGCGGTGGTCGGCGCGATCGTCGCGACGGCGGTCGTCTCGACCAGCAACCACAGCTCCCCCGGCACCGGCAAGAACGCGAGCGAGCTCCCGGCACCGACCGACCTGCCGAGCAGCACCGCCGAGCCCGAGCCGTCCTTCTCCTCGGTGGCACCGCCGCCCCCGCCGGACCCGAAGGACTACATATCCGACGTCAAGAAGGACCGGGCGCCGATCACCGTCGACGCGTTCTTCCCCGGCAAGAAGCTGACGATGGGCGACCGCGGCTACATCAAGGGCGCGACCCAGCAGACGAAGAGCTGCGCCACGACCACCAAGGGCGCGCTCGGTTCGGTCCTCGTCAACAACGGCTGCGACCAGGTCGTCCGGGCCACGTACAGCAGGGACGGCATCGCCGTCACCGTCGGCCTCGCGGTCTTCGAGACCCAGGCCCAGGCCAAGAGGGCCGCCGAGCAGGCCGGCGGCAGCATCGCCCCCCTGAGCGGCGCGGGTGTCCCGGCCTTCTGTCCCCCCGGATCGGTGTGCCGCCGTACCGCCAACTCCTACGGCCGCTACGCCTACTTCGCCATCACCGGGTACACCAGCGGCAAGAACGTCACCACGGCCGACAAGGACGCCTACGCCACCGGGGACGACCTGACGAACTTCACGTTCCGTCAGATCCGCCACCGCGGCGAGCTCCAGGCCTCGGCCGCGGCCACCGCACCCGTCGGCTGACCCGCCCGGGGTGTCTCGTGCGTCTTCCGTTCCTGTTCACCCTGCCCCGGGTGCTGCGCCACAGCGCGGCCATCGGCGCCGATCTGCCGCCGGACGAGGCCGTCGTCCTCGACGCCCCGGACGCCGCGCTCCGCACCGCCCTGACCTCGGCCGCCGAGGGCGACCACGGCCCCGCCCGCGAGCTGCTCGCCGCGACCCGTGAGCACACCCAGTGGGAGCTGCGGGACGGTTACGTGTCCCGGCTCGCCGAGGCCGCCCTGCACAACCCCGGCTGGCTGGACACCTGGCTGGCCGAATCCCCCGCGGACCCGGACGCGGCTCTGGTCCGGGCGGACCTCTGTACCGACCGGGCCTGGGAGATCCGTACGGCGGAACGCGCCGGACATGTCTCGCGCGACCAGTTCCAGGCCTTCTTCGCGCTACTGGAGGACGCGGCGCCGGTGATCGGGCGGGCGGCCGAACTCAACCCCGCCGACCCCGTGCCGTGGCGCATCGCCCTGATCCACGCGGTCGGCAGCCAGGCCCCGCGCGAGGTCTTCGACGGTTACTGGGCGCAGGCCCTGGCGCGCGACCCGCACCACTTCGGATGCCATGCCGCGGCCCTGCAGTACCTGTGCGCCAAGTGGCACGGCTCGCACGAGGAGATGTTCGGCTTCGCCGAGAGCGCGGCCGATACGGCCCCGCCCGGTTCGAAACTGCACGCGCTGCCCCTGTTCGCGGCGCTGGAATACGCGGTCCTGTCCCCCTCCCCCTCCCCCGGCGCACCGCCCGGCCCCGACCCGTACGCACCCCGCGTCGCGGCGGCGGTCACCCGCGCCCTGGACCTCTCGGCGGCGTACGAACCGGGCAGCCACGAGGCGGCGGGCTTCCGCAACCACCTGGCCCTGATGCTGCTGCGCACGGAGCGCTGGGACGAAGGGCTGGAAGTCTTCCGCGGCATCGGCGTCCATGCCACGAAGTACCCCTGGGCGTACTTCGGCGACGACCCGCGCCAGGAGTTCCTGGAGATCCGTTCGGGCGTCCGTATCCACGTGGCGACCCGGACCCCGTTCTTCGGCCGCCCCCCGCAGCCCCGCACGAGCCCCGCCTGGGCGCCGGGCGCCCCGTGCGCGGTCGCGATAGCGGCGGCCCGCCCGGCGGACGTGGCGCAGGCCGCCCTGATGTGCGGCGTCTCGCTCCGCACCGCCCCGGCGACCGCCACGCACACCTACGTCGAGGCCGTCCCGGAGACCCGGCCCGCCAAGCGCTCGGTCCTGTCCACGGAGGACCCGCTGACCACGGCGGCGGACAACTTCACCACGGGCGAGAAGTGGCCCACGCTGGTCCTGCGCCGCACGCCCGAACGCTGTGGGTTCACCCTGTTCCTCAAGGGCAGACCGCTGGCCGCCCACGAGTGGAACGCCACGTCCCCGGCCCCCGACCACACCGCGGTCACCACCACGGCCGAAGCCCTGTCCCGCACCTTCGCGCTCACGGACCCCCGCCCGCTGGTCCACATCCTCCGGTCCACGGGCAACCCGCCCCGCCACCAGTCGGACCTCCTGGCGGCCCTGTCCCTGCCCCCGCTGCCCCCGGGCTTCGGCGACCGCCCGGAGGTCCTCGACACCCTCCCCGACGCCCGGCTCCTGACCCGCCGCGGCCTGCTGGCCGGCATGCGCTCCACCATGACCACCCAGGACGGCGAACACCCCTCGGCCCCGGACGGCCACGAGCCCCGCTCACCGCGCTGGTGGCTGGTCCGCGTCCTCGCCCTGCTGCTGTTCACGGCGTCCGCGGTCCGCGGCTGGCTGGGCCCCGACGTCAGCCCGGCCGGCGCGACGACGGTCACGATCTCGGCCCTGTACGTGGCGGCCCGGCTGACGGGTGCCTGGCGACAGCGGCGCCGGACCGTCGGCACAGCGGCACCGGCCCCCGAGTGAACGGGGGTCCCGCCCGCGGCTCTCAGCAGCAGCCGCCCCCGGGAAGCGTGCGCATGTTGCGCGCCTCCTTGGAGCGTGCGGCCAGCAACTCGTCGGCGGGGTAGGCCACTTCCTCCAGCGTCAGCCCGTGCGGCCGCACCACGTGCACGCCGGGATCCCGCACCCGTGCCGCCAGCACCTGCGCGGGCCACTCGGCCGGGCGCCGCCCGTCCCCGACGAACAGCGCCGCTCCGATCAGCGCCCGCACCATGTTGTGGCAGAACGCGTCGGCCTGCACGGTCGCCGTCATGATCCCGGAAGCCTCGTCCCGTACCCAGCCGAGCTTCTGCAGCGTGCGGATGGTCGTCGCGCCCTCGCGCTTCTTGCAGTACGCGGCGAAGTCGTGCTCCCCGACCATCCGGGCCGCCGCCTCGTTCATCGCGTCGACGTCCAACGGCCGGTCGTGCCACAGCACATGACCGCGCAACAGCGGATCCACCCCACCGGGACGGTCGGCGACACGGTACGCGTAACGGCGCCACAGCGCCGAGAACCGGGCATTGAACCCGGCCGGCGCCTCGGTGATCCGCCAGATCCGCACATCGGGCGCCATCCGCCCGGCCATCCGCCGCAGCAGCTTGTCCGCGTGCTCGGCCCACACCTCACCCGGCAGATCGACATGGGCGACCTGTCCCCTGGCGTGCACCCCGGCGTCCGTACGCCCGGCCACGGTCAGGTCGTACGTCCGTGAGGACCGCGTCACGGTCCGCAGCGCGTCCTCGATCTCCCCCTGGACGGTCCGCCTGCCGGTCTGCTTGGCCCAGCCGGAGAAGTCCTTGCCGTCGTACGCCAGGTCCAGCCGCAGCCGCACGGAGCCGGGCTCCACTTCGTCACTCACCGAAGGATCCTTTTCTGCCAGTACATACGGAACGGGCCCGCACCGCCCCGAAGGGTGATGCGGGCCCGTCCAGTGGTCTCAGAACGCTCAGGCGTCCTTGGACTCCACGTCGGCCGCTTCCGCGGCGGGCACGTCGGCCTCGGCCGGCTTGGCGTCCTCGACGACCTCGGCCGGAGCCTCGTCCTTCTTGAGGGCGTCTTCCTTGACCGCACGCTTCGTGGCGGCCTCGGCCTCACCGGTGGCCTGCTGGGCCACGGTCAGCGCCTCGACCAACTCGATGACCGCCATCGGGGCGTTGTCGCCACGACGGTTGCCGATCTTGGTGATGCGGGTGTAACCACCGGGGCGGTTCTCGTACCGCGGGGCGATCTCGGTGAAGAGCGTGTGCACGATGCCCTTGTCCGTGATCGACTGCAGCACCAGGCGACGGTTGTGGATGTCGCCCTTCTTCGCCTTGGTGATGAAACGCTCCGCGACCGGACGCAGGCGGCGGGCCTTGGCCTCGGTCGTGGTGATGCGGCCGTGCTCGAACAGCGCCTTCGCGAGGTTGATGAGAAGAAGCTTCTCGTGCGCAGCGCTGCCGCCCAGACGGGCACCCTTGGCGGGCTTCGGCATGGTTTTTCTCCTTGTGTGCTGCACCGGCCGTATCAGGTACCGGTGTCAGTTCCCGCGCGGCGGACGCCACACGGAAGATCAAGAGCCGACCGAGCAAATCAAGCCCGTCCGACGATTGAGGACAAAGCCTTCGCGTACGAGCCAAACTCGAGCCCGTCCGGCGATCGAGGACACCCCCCTCACGCCCGAGCCCGAACCCAAGCCCGTCCGACGATTGAGGACAAAGCCCTCGCGTACGAGCCAAACTCGAGCCCGTCCGGCGATCGAGGACACCCCCCTCACGCCCGAGCCCGAACCCAAGCCCGTCCGACGATTGAGGACAAAGCCCTCGCGTACGAGCCGAAATCAAGCCCGTCCGGCGATTGAGGACAAAGCCTCACCCCGGCCCGGGGCACCCGACAAAACCCAGGCACCCCAGCCGGAGGCGAATCAGTACTGCTCGGTCTCCACGAAACCGGCGTCCGCGTCGTCATCCGCCCCGAAGGCGTCCGCGGCGGCGGTCGGGTCGAAGCCGGGAGGCGAGTCCTTCAGCGCGAGACCCATACCGGCCAGCTTCGCCTTGACCTCGTCGATCGACTTCGCACCGAAGTTGCGGATGTCGAGCAAGTCGGCCTCGGAACGAGCCACGAGCTCACCCACGGAGTGGATGCCCTCACGCTTGAGGCAGTTGTACGAACGGACCGTGAGCTCCAGCTCCTCGATCGGCAGCGCCAGATCGGCGGCGAGCGCGGCGTCCGTCGGGGACGGGCCCATGTCGATGCCCTCGGCGTCGATGTTGAGCTCTCGCGCCAGACCGAACAGCTCGACCAGGGTCTTACCGGCCGAAGCCATGGCGTCACGCGGACGCATGGCCTGCTTGGTCTCGACGTCGACGATCAGCTTGTCGAAGTCGGTGCGCTGCTCGACACGGGTCGCCTCGACCTTGTACGTGACCTTGAGCACCGGCGAGTAGATGGAGTCGACCGGGATACGGCCGATCTCCTGGCCCACCTGCTTGTTCTGGACGGCGGAGACGTAGCCGCGACCGCGCTCGACGGTCAGCTCCATCTCCAGCTTGCCCTTGCCGTTCAGCGTGGCCAGGACCAGGTCCGGGTTGTGGACCTCGACACCGGCCGGCGGGGCGATGTCAGCAGCGGTGACCAGGCCGGGACCCTGCTTACGCAGGTACATCACGACCGGCTCGTCGTGCTCCGAGGAGACGACCAGCTGCTTGATGTTGAGGATGAGGTCGGTGACGTCCTCCTTGACGCCCGGCACGGTGGTGAACTCGTGCAGGACACCGTCGATCCGGATGCTGGTGACAGCGGCACCGGGGATCGAGGAGAGGAGCGTACGGCGAAGAGAGTTGCCGAGGGTGTAGCCGAAGCCCGGCTCCAGCGGCTCGATGACGAACCGGGAGCGGAACTCGTCAACGACCTCTTCGGTCAGCGACGGACGCTGAGCGATAAGCATGTTGGTTCCTTCAGTCGTGGGCGCCCACTATTTGACGCCCCCAGATACTGACAAGGGTACGGGCGGCACGACCCGAAAGAGCCGTACCGCCCGGACCCACGAGCCGCTACTTGGAGTAGAGCTCGACGATCAGCTGCTCCTGCACCTGGGTGTCGATCACCTGGCGCTCGGGCAGCGAGTGCACGAGAATCCGCATCGTCGACGGCACGGCTTCGAGCCACGCCGGTACGGTGCGCTCGCCGGCCTCGGCCTGGGCCACCTGGAAGGGGGTCAGGGCCTTGGACTTCTGGCGAACCTCGATCACGTCGTTCACGGCGACGCGGGCCGACGGGATGTCGGTCTTCGTGCCGTTCACGGCGATGTGTCCGTGACGCACCAGCTGACGGGCGTGGTCGCGGGACTTGGCGAAGCCTGCCCGGTAGACCACGTTGTCGAGGCGGGTCTCAAGGATGCGCAGAAGGTTCTCACCGGTCTTGCCGGTCTTCTGGTTCGCTTCCTTGTAATAGTTCACGAACTGCCGCTCAAGAACACCGTAGATCCGCGAGCACTTCTGCTTCTCACGAAGCTGAAGAAGGTACTCGCTGTCCTTGGTGCGCCCGCGTCCGTGCTCACCCGGGGGGTAAGGACGGATCTCGATCGGGCACTTCGCGCTCTCGCACTTGCTGCCCTTGAGGAACAGCTTCTGCTTCTCCCGACGGCAACGCTTGCAGTCGGCCCCGGTGTATCGCGCCATTTTCCAGTTGTCTCCGTTGCTTCAGACGGATCAGACGCGACGGCGCTTGGGCGGCCGGCATCCGTTGTGCGGAGTGGGGGTGACGTCCTGGATCGAGCCGACCTCCAGGCCGGTGGCCTGGAGCGAACGGATCGCGGTCTCGCGGCCGGAGCCCGGACCCTTGACGAAGACGTCAACCTTGCGCATGCCGTGCTCCTGCGCGCGGCGGGCGGCCGACTCGGCGGCCATCTGCGCGGCGAAGGGGGTGGACTTGCGCGAGCCCTTGAAGCCGACGTGGCCGGCGGAGGCCCAGGAGATCACGTTGCCCGCGGGGTCCGTGATCGAGACGATCGTGTTGTTGAACGTGCTCTTGATGTGCGCGTGGCCGTGAGCGACGTTCTTCTTTTCCTTGCGACGCACCTTCTTGGCTGCGCCCTGACGACCCTTGGGGGGCATGTCTTGACTCCAGATGGAGAGGGGAGGTGATCGGTCCTACAGCGAAGACCGCTGGTTGCTGCGGATGACCGGTGGCCCGGAGATGCGCAGTGCGTCCGCTGAGGACTACTTCTTGCCCGGCTTCTTCTTACCGGCGATCGCGCGACGCGGGCCCTTGCGGGTACGAGCGTTCGTGCTGGTGCGCTGGCCGTGGACCGGCAGACCGCGGCGGTGACGCAGGCCCTGGTAGCAGCCGATCTCGACCTTGCGGCGGATGTCGGCCTGGATCTCGCGACGGAGGTCACCCTCGGTGCGGAGGTTGGCGTCCACGTACTCGCGGATCTTGACCAGGTCCTCTTCGGCCAGGTCACGAACGCGGGTGTTCGGGTTCACGCCCGTGGTGGCGAGAATCTCCTTGGACCGGGTACGCCCGATACCGAAGACGTAGGTGAGGGCAACCTCCACGCGCTTTTCGCGCGGGATGTCAACACCTGAAACGCGTGCCATTCAATGGCTCCAGTTGTTATTTCGGGGGTCTTCCGCAGTGCCGCTCCCGACCGCCGACCTCTCGTGACGAGAGGTGGTACGCCCGGGTCCCCGGCCCCCGCCGGAGGTGTCGTCAGCCGAAGCTTGGACGGACTCTGCGTATGTACGTTTTACGTGCGTCGCGCGAAGTACTGCGAGATGCAGGTGGTCGAGCGTCAGCCCTGGCGCTGCTTGTGGCGCAGGTTGTCGCAGATGACCATGACCCGACCGTGACGGCGGATCACCTTGCACTTGTCGCAGATCTTCTTGACGCTCGGCTTGACCTTCATGGGATGTCAGGTTCTCCGGGTCAGTGCCGTCACCGCGCCGAAGCGGGGTGCAGGCAAGATCTACTTGTAGCGGTAGACGATCCGGCCACGCGTCAGGTCGTACGGGGAGAGCTCCACGACGACCCGGTCATCCGGAAGGATTCGGATGTAGTGCATCCGCATCTTGCCGCTGATGTGCGCGAGGACCTTGTGACCGTTCTGGAGTTCCACCTTGAACATGGCGTTCGGGAGGGACTCGATCACGGTGCCCTCAATTTCGATGGCACCTTGCTTCTTGGCCACGCTTCGCCTTTCGAATCGGCTACCTTGATCGACTCTCCGCGCCGTATGCGGACACACGGATGCACGAGAGCCGACGAGTCAGTCTACGTCAGCGGACCCCAAAAGACGAATCCGTCAAGTTTGCCCACCCGGGGAGATCCTTAGACCTCCACAAGGGGGTCATATCAGCCGAGGGGGTCCGGCGCCGCCTCGGCTGCCGACACCTCCCACACGCAGCCCTCGCGAGCTCGGCGCCGGGGCGCCTCGCAGGCTTCGGGCAGCTGCGCCGGGCTCCGCCCGCCGGGGAACAGTCAGGCCAGGGGGTCCGGCGCCGCCTCGATGCCGTACTGGGCCAGCTTCGCCTTCCCGCAGTCGGGGGCGGTCAGGACCAGGGGTCCCTGCTCGGTGAGGGCGATCGAGTGTTCCCAGTGGGAGGACCAGGTGCCGTCCGTCGTGATCACGGTCCAGTCGTCCTGGAGCACCTCGGTCTGCGGCGTACCGAGGGAGACCATCGGCTCGATCGCCAGGCAGACGCCGGGGACGAGCTTGATGCCCTTGCCGCGCTTGCGGGCGACGTAGTTCAGCAGATGCGGGTCCATGTGCATCTCGGTACCGATGCCGTGGCCGCCGTAGTCCTCGATGATCCCGTACTTGCCGGTGGCGGGGCGGGGCTGGCGGCGGATGTAGGACTCGATCGCCTTCGAGATGTCGACGAGGCGGTTGTTCACCTTCATCGCGGCGATACCGGCCCACATGGACTCCTCGGTCACCCGCGACAGCTCGATCAGCTCCGGAGCATGACCGGTGCCCACGAAGGCCGTGTACGCGGCGTCGCCGTGCCAGCCGTCGACGATCGCGCCGGCGTCGATGGAGATGATGTCGCCGTCCTTGAGGACGGTCTTGTCGTCCGGGATGCCGTGGACGACGACCTCGTTGACCGAGGTGCAGATGGTCGCGGGGAAACCGCCGTAACCGAGGAAGTTCGACTTCGCACCGTGGTCGGCGATCACCTTGCGGGCGACCCGGTCCAGGTCCAGCGTGGTGGCGCCGGGCACCGCCGCCTCGCGGGTGGCCGCATGAATGGCAGCGACCACCAGCCCCGCCTCACGCATCTTCGCGATCTGCTCGGGGGTCTTGATCTGCACCATTGCACGGCGCCTCTCTGCATCGGACTGCATCGAACGGTGATGTCTGCGGCGTACTCAAACAACGATACGGCGCAAACAGTCGGCCGCGGCGCCCATGGACGCCGCGGCCGACTGCACAAGTACTGCGGGTTCTGCGCTCAGCCCTGGTCGGACTTGAGAGCCTCCATCGCCCGCTCGGTCACATCGGTGACCTTGCCGAGCGCGGAGATGGTGACCACCAGGTTCTGGGCCCGGTAGTAGTCGATGATCGGCTCGGTCTGCGTGTGGTAGACCTCCAGCCGGGTGCGCACCGTGTCCTCGGTGTCGTCGTCGCGCTGGTACAGCTCGCCGCCGCAGACGTCGCAGACGCCCTCGGCCTTCGGCGGGTTGTACGTCACGTGGAAGACGTGCGAGCCGTCGTTCCGGCAGATCCGGCGGCCGGCGATGCGCTTGACCACCTCGTCCTCGGGGACCTCGAGGTCCAGGACCGCGTCCAGCTTGGTGCCCTCGTCCTTGAGCATGGCGTCAAGGGCCTCGGCCTGGCCCACGTTGCGCGGGAAGCCGTCCAGCAGGAAGCCGCTCTCGGCGTCGGGCTGGGACATGCGGTCCTTGGCCATTCCGATGGTGACCTCGTCCGGTACCAACTGCCCCGCGTCCATGTAGGCGCGGGCCTGCTTGCCAAGGTCGGTGCCCCGGCTGATGTTGGCGCGGAAGAGATCGCCCGTGGAGATCTGTGGAATCGACAGGTTCTTGGCAAGGTACGCAGCCTGCGTTCCCTTGCCGGCACCGGGCGGCCCGACGAGGACGATTCGCATCAGCGGAGGAACCCTTCGTAATTGCGCTGCTGGAGCTGACTCTCGATCTGCTTCACGGTCTCCAGACCCACACCCACGATGATGAGGATGCTTGTCCCGCCGAAGGGGAAGTTCTGATTAGCGCCGCCGAAGCCTGCCAACGCCATCGTCGGCACAAGAGCGATCAGACCCAGGTACAGCGAGCCCGGCCAGGTGATCCTGTTGAGCACGTAGCTCAGGTACTCAGCAGTAGGTCGACCGGCCCGGATACCGGGGATGAAGCCACCATACTTCTTCATGTTGTCGGCGACTTCCTCGGGGTTGAACGAAATCGCCACATAGAAGAAGGCGAAGAAGACGATCAACAGGAAGTACGCCGTGATGTAGTACGGGTGGTCGCCCTTGACGAAGTGGTCCTTGATCCAGGTGGCCCAGCCCGCAGTGGAGTTGGAGAACTGGACGATCAGGGCCGGGATGTAGAGCAGCGAAGAAGCGAAGATGACGGGAATCACACCCGCCTGATTCACCTTCAGCGGAATGTACGTCGAGGTACCGCCGTACGACCTGCGGCCGATCATGCGCTTCGCGTACTGCACCGGAATGCGGCGCTGGGCCTGCTCGACGAAGACGACGAGGCCCACCATCACGAAGCCGATCAGGATGACGGTGCCGAACTCGATCCAGCCGTCGGCCAGCTTGCCGCTGGTCTTGATGGCCCACAGGGCGCCGGGGAAGCTGGCGGCGATCGAGATGAACATCAGGATCGACATGCCATTGCCGATGCCGCGGTCGGTGATGAGCTCACCGAGCCACATGACGGCCGCGGTGCCCGCGGTCATCGTGACGACCATGACGATGGTCGTGAAGATCGACTGGTTCGGCACGATCTGGTCGGCGACCGGGCAGCCGCTGAACAGCGCGCCACTGGTGGCGGTGGCCACCAGGCCGGTGCCCTGGAGGATGGCGAGCGCGACGGTCAGATAACGCGTGTACTGCGTGATCTTGGCCTGGCCGGACTGCCCCTCCTTCTTGAGCGCCTCGAGTCGGGGAATCACCACGGTCAGCAGCTGAAGAATGATGCTGGCCGTGATGTACGGCATGATGCCGAGCGCGAAGATCGTGATCTGCAGCAGTGCACCACCGCTGAACATGTTCACCAGGCCGAAGAGGCTGTTGTTGCCCTTGCTGGCCTGATCAACACAGGTCTGGACGTTCTCGTAGCTCACTCCCGGTACGGGGATGTGTGCCCCGAGCCGGTAGATCACGATGATGCCGAGCGTGAAGAGCAGCTTCTTGCGCAGGTCGGGCGTCTTGAACGCCCGGGCGAACGCGGTGAGCACGGTGCCTCCTGCGACCCCCCGCGCAAAGCGTAGAGGTGACGGTATTGAGGATCGACGAATACTTAACAGTCAAAGGTCCCCAGGCGGGTGCCCAGGGGGATACCACACAACAACGGACGCCACCTTACCGGCGACCATGCCCACCTAGGAACGACCAACCGGGGATGCCCCAAATGAGAGGCATCCCCGGTCGGATGTTCAGGCCATCGAGTCGTCTCAGACGAGCTCGGTGACGGTGCCGCCGGCGGCGGCAATCTTCTCCTTGGCGGAGCCGGAGACGGCGTCAACCGAAACCTGCAGCGCCACGGAGATCTCGCCCTGTCCGAGGACCTTGACGAGGTGGTTGTTGCGCACCGCACCCTTGGCGACCAGGTCGGCCACGGTGACCTCTCCACCCTCGGGGTAGAGCGTCGCGAGCTTGTCCAGGTTCACGACCTGGTACTCGGTGCGGAACGGGTTCTTGAAGCCCTTGAGCTTCGGGAGACGCATGTGGAGGGGCATCTGCCCACCCTCGAAGCGCTCCGGAACCTGGTAACGGGCCTTGGTGCCCTTGGTGCCACGACCGGCGGTCTTACCCTTGGACGCCTCACCACGACCCACACGGGTCTTGGCGGTCTTGGCGCCCGGGGCGGGCCGGAGGTCATGGGCCTTCAGCGGCTTGTTCTCCGCCATGTCAGTCGACCTCCTCAACCGTCACGAGGTGGCGGACGGTGTGAGCCATGCCGCGGAACTCGGGACGGTCCTCCTTGACAACCACGTCGTTCAGGCGCTTGAGCCCGAGCGAACGCAGGGTGTCGCGGTGGTTCTGCTTGCTGCCGATGTACGACTTCGTCTGCGTGATCTTGAGGCGAGCCATTACGCACCCGCTCCCGCACGTGCACGAAGCAGAGCCGCGGGGGCGACGTCCTCGAGCGGCAGACCACGGCGAGCCGCGATCTCCTCGGGACGCTGCAGGCCCTTGAGGGCTGCCACGGTCGCGTGCACGATGTTGATCGCGTTGTCGGAGCCGAGCGACTTCGACAGGATGTCGTGAACGCCGGCGCACTCCAGAACGGCGCGCACCGGGCCACCGGCGATAACACCGGTACCGGGGGAAGCAGGCTTCAGCAGGACGACGCCCGCAGCCTTCTCGCCCTGGATCGGGTGAGGAATGGTGCCCTGGATACGCGGAACCTTGAAGAAGTTCTTCTTGGCTTCTTCCACGCCCTTGGCGATGGCCGCGGGAACTTCCTTGGCCTTGCCGTAACCGACACCGACGGTGCCGTCACCATCGCCCACCACGACCAGCGCGGTGAAGCTGAAGCGACGACCACCCTTCACAACCTTGGCGACGCGGTTGATCGCGACAACGCGCTCAACGTACGCGGTCTTCTCGGCGGCAGCTGCGCCGCCGTCACGGCCCTTCCGGTCCCGCCGCTCGCCGCCACCGGCACCGCTTCCGCGGCGCTGGGGTCCAGCCATTGGATTTACCTCTCTCTGTTACGTCCGCTGTGCGTAGGAACCGGGGCTTAGAACTTCAGCCCGGCTTCACGGGCGGCGTCAGCCAGAGCGGCAATCCGCCCGGCGTACTGGTTACCACCGCGGTCAAACACGACGGCCTCGACGCCTGCGGCCTTGGCACGCTCAGCGACCAGGGCGCCGACCTGCTTGGCCTGGGTGCTCTTGTCGCCCTCGCCACCACGGATGGAAACGTCCAGGGTCGACGCCGACGCGAGCGTGTGGCCCGCGATGTCGTCGATGACCTGAGCGACCATGTGGCGGTTGGACCGCGTCACGACCAAGCGGGGACGCTCCGGCGAACCGGAGATGTGCTTGCGGATGCGGATGTGGCGACGCTTGAGGGCGGCACGCTTGTAGGCGTCGCCCTTGGCGATCTTCACGCCGTATGCCATGGCTACTTACCAGCCTTTCCGACCTTGCGGCGGATGACCTCGCCGGCGTACTTGACGCCCTTGGCCTTGTACGGGTCAGGCTTCCGCAGCTTGCGGATCTTGGCCGCGGTCTCGCCGACCTTCTGCTTGTCGATGCCCTCGACGGAGAACTTCGTGGGGGACTCCACCTTGAAGGTGATGCCCTCCGGGGCCTCGATCAGGATCGGGTGGCTGTAGCCCAGGGCGAACTCCAGGTTGGAGCCCTTCGCCTGGACGCGGTAACCGACACCACTGATCTCGAGCGCCTTGGTGTATCCCTGGGTCACACCGGTGATCATGTTCGCCACCAGCGTGCGGGACAGGCCGTGGAGGGCCTTGTTCTGACGCTCGTCGTTCGGGCGGATGACGCTGAGGAAGCCGTCCTCACCCTTGGTGACCTCGATCGGCGACGCGACGGTGTGCGTGAGGGTGCCCTTGGGGCCCTTCACCGCGACCGTGCGGCCATCGATGGTGACGTCCACACCGGCGGGAACCTGGATGGGGAGCTTGCCGATTCGCGACATGAGCTATTCCTCCGTTCCCGACTACCAGACGTAGGCGAGGACTTCCCCACCTACGCCCTTCTTGCTGGCCTGCTGGCCGGTCAGGAGACCGTGGGACGTGGAGATGATCGCCACGCCCAGGCCGCCGAGGACCTTCGGCAGGTTGGTGGACTTTGCGTATACACGCAGACCCGGCTTCGAGATTCGCTTGATGCCGGCGATCGAGCGCTCGCGGTTCGGGCCGAACTTCAGCTCGAGGACGAGGTTCTTGCCGACCTCGGCGTCCTCGACCTTCCAGCCGGTGATGAAGCCCTCCTGCTGGAGGATCTCCGCGATGTGCGACTTGATCTTGCTGTGCGGCATCACGACGTCGTCGTGGTACGCCGAGTTCGCGTTACGCAGACGCGTGAGCATGTCTGCGATGGGATCAGTCATGGTCATGAATTGGCCTTCGGCCTCTCTCGCCGGGGTTTCCTGTATGCGCCATCCCTCTCCCCACTCAGTGGCGGGACGGGTGCGGTGCGGGGACCTACGGCGTAGTAAGTCGGTCTTGGGCGGCAGGCGCCCAACCCCACAAGCCTACGGCATGTGAGGGCGGGCTCCTGCCGACCAGATGCTTACCGAGAGCTTCCGTCAATTCCCAACGCCCGGAGGGCGAAGGAGAATTACCAGGAGCTCTTGGTCACGCCCGGCAGCTCGCCACGGTGGGCCATCTCACGAAGGCACACGCGGCACAGGCCGAACTTGCGGTAGACGGAGTGGGGCCGGCCGCAGCGCTGGCAGCGGGTGTACCCGCGAACGCCGAACTTCGGCTTACGGGCGGCCTTAGCGATCAGAGCCTTCTTCGCCACGGTCAGTTCTCCTTGAACGGGAAGCCGAGGTGACGAAGGAGGGCACGACCCTCGTCGTCATTGGTCGCCGTGGTGACCACGGTGATGTCCATGCCCCGGACCCGGTCGATCTTGTCCTGGTCGATCTCGTGGAACATGACCTGCTCCGTGAGACCGAAGGTGTAGTTGCCACGGCCGTCGAACTGCTTCGGCGACAGGCCACGGAAGTCACGGATACGCGGCAGCGCGAGCGACAGCGTACGGTCCAGGAACTCCCACATGCGGTCACCGCGGAGGGTGACGTGGCAGCCGATCGGCTGGCCCTCGCGCAGCTTGAACTGCGCGATGGACTTGCGGGCCTTGGTGACGGCCGGCTTCTGGCCGGTGATCGTGGTGAGGTCGCGCACGGCGCCGTCGATCAGCTTGGAGTCGCGGGCGGCGTCGCCCACACCCATGTTGACCACGATCTTGACCAGACCGGGGATCTGCATGACGTTCTCGAACGAGAACTCCTCACGCAGCTTGCCGGCGATTTCCTCGCGGTACTTCGTCTTCAGACGCGGAGTGGTGGTGGTAGCCATCAGATGTCCTCACCCGTCCGCTTGGCAACGCGGATCTTGTTGCCTTCGTCGTCGAAGCGGTAACCGACGCGCGTGACGACCTTGTTGCCGTCCTTCTCCACGACGAGCTGAACGTTGCTCACGTGAATGGGGGCCTCGGTCGTGACGATGCCACCGGTCTGCGAACCGCGAGCGGTCTGACCGGCCTTGGTGTGCTTCTTGACCCGGTTGACACCCTCGACGAGGACGCGGTCCTGAGCGGGGTAGGCCACGACGACCTTGCCCTGCTTGCCCTTGTCCTTACCGGTGATGACCTGAACCAGGTCGCCCTTCTTGATCTTCATGCTTACAGCACCTCCGGCGCGAGCGAGATGATCTTCATGAACTTCTTCTCGCGCAGCTCACGGCCCACCGGGCCGAAGATACGGGTGCCGCGGGGGTCGCCGTCGTTCTTCAGAATGACGGCGGCGTTCTCGTCGAAGCGGATGTACGAGCCATCCTGGCGACGACGCTCCTTGACGGTGCGAACGATGACGGCCTTGACGACGTCACCCTTCTTCACGTTGCCACCGGGGATCGCGTCCTTGACGGTGGCGACGATGACGTCACCGATGCCCGCGTAGCGGCGACCCGAACCACCGAGAACACGGATGGTGAGGATTTCCTTCGCACCCGTGTTGTCGGCGACGCGAAGTCGCGACTCCTGCTGGATCACGTCTATCTCCTGATCGTCTGCCGGTTCCCGGCGGGGGCCACTCCGTTACCGGAGCGGACCCCCACCGAGCCTGGCGGAACCTGCCTGAGGGGAATGCCCCTCAGGAATTACTTGGCCTTCTCGAGGATCTCGACGATGCGCCACCGCTTCGTGGCGGACAGCGGCCGGGTCTCCATCAGGAGGACGCGGTCGCCGACGCCTGCGGCGTTCTGCTCGTCGTGCGCCTTGAGCTTGTTCGTACGGCGGATGACCTTGCCGTACAGCGCGTGCTTGACACGGTCCTCGACAGCGACGACGACGGTCTTGTCCATCTTGTCGCTGACGACCAGGCCCTCACGGGTCTTGCGGAAACCGCGGTCAGTGTTCGTCTCAGTCACAGTCTTCTCGCTCATCAGGCGCTCTCCACCGTCTCGATGCCCAGCTCGCGCTCGCGCATCAGGGTGTAGATCCGGGCGATGTCCTTACGGACGGACTTGAGCCGGCCGTGGTTCTCGAGCTGCCCGGTCGCCGCCTGGAAGCGGAGGTTGAACAGCTCTTCCTTGGCCTCGCGGAGCTTGTTGAGGAGCTCCTCGTTGCCCAGCTCGCGCAGCTCGGACGCCTTGGTACCGGCCGACATCACGACTCACCTGCCTCGCGCCGAACGATCCGGCACTTCATCGGAAGCTTGTGAGCAGCGCGGGTAAGCGCCTCACGAGCAATCTTCTCGTTCGGGTAGGACAGCTCGAACATCACCCGACCCGGCTTGACGTTCGCGATCCACCACTCGGGAGAACCCTTACCGGAACCCATGCGGGTCTCGGCAGGCTTCTTCGTCAGGGGACGGTCCGGGTAGATGTTGATCCAGACCTTGCCGCCACGCTTGATGTGGCGGGTCATCGCGATACGAGCTGCCTCGATCTGGCGGTTCGTCACGTACGCCGGGGTCAGCGCCTGGATGCCGTACTCGCCGAACGCAACCTGCGTGCCACCCTTGGACATACCGCTGCGCTTCGGGTGGTGCTGCTTGCGGTGCTTGACCCTACGGGGGATCAGCATTTCGGTCAGGCCTCCGTTCCGGTGCTCTCGGCAGCCGGAGCGGCAGCGGCGGGAGCCTCGGCCTTGGGGGCCTCGGCAGCCGGAGCCGACTGCTGCTGCGGCTTGCGACCGCGACCGCCACGCTCGCCACCGCGGCCACCGCGGCCGGCCGGGCGGTCAGCGCCGCCACGGGCCGGACGGTTGCCGGCGCGGGCAGCGGCGTTCTCGGCGCGGACCTCGGCGATGTTCTTGACGTCGCCCTTGTAGATCCAGACCTTCACACCGATGCGGCCGAAGGTCGTCTTGGCCTCGAAGAAGCCGTAGTCGACGTTCGCGCGGAGCGTGTGCAGGGGCACACGGCCCTCGCGGTAGAACTCCGAGCGGGACATCTCGGCGCCGCCGAGGCGGCCACCGCACTGGATCTTGATGCCCTTGGCGCCGGCCTTCATCGAGCTCTGCATGCTCTTGCGCATGGCACGACGGAAGGAGACGCGGGAGGAGAGCTGCTCGGCGACGGCCTGGGCCACCAGCTGAGCGTCCACCTCGGGGTTCTTGACCTCGAGGATGTTCAGCTGGACCTGCTTGCCGGTCAGCTTCTCCAGCTCGCCACGGATGCGGTCGGCCTCGGCGCCGCGGCGGCCGATGACGATGCCCGGGCGGGCAGTGTGGATGTCAACGCGGACGCGGTCGCGGGTGCGCTCGATCTCGACCTTCGAGATGCCGGCCCGCTCCATGCCCTTCGTCATCATGCGACGAATGGCGACGTCTTCCTTGACGTAGTCCTTGTACAGCTTGTCGGCGTACCAACGGGACTTGAAGTCCGTGGTGATGCCGAGCCGGAACCCGTGCGGGTTTACCTTCTGGCCCATTACCGGGTTCCTTCCTTGCTGCTGACGACCACGGTGATGTGGCTGGTCCGCTTACGGATCCGGTAGGCACGGCCCTGAGCACGCGGACGGAACCGCTTCAGGGTCGGGCCCTCGTCCACGTACGCCTCGCTGATGACCAGCGAAGAGGCGTCGGTGTGGTCGTAGTTGTGTGCAGCGTTGGCAATGGCGCTGTCCAGCACCTTGCCAACCGGCACGCTCGCGGCCTGCGGGGCGAAACGCAGGACCGCCTGAGCCTCCGTGGCATCCATGCCACGGATGAGGTCCACCACGCGGCGGGCCTTCATGGGCGTGACGCGGATGTACCGCGCCTGGGCCCTGGCTTCCATGGTTGTCCCTTCGGTGTGAGTCATAGTCGTTTCCACCCCGCGGTTAGCGGCGCTTCGACTTCCGGTCGTCCTTGACGTGGCCGCGGAAGGTGCGAGTCGGCGAGAACTCGCCGAGCTTGTGGCCGACCATCGACTCGGTGACGAACACCGGGACGTGGATCTTGCCGTTGTGCACCGCGATGGTGTGACCCAGCATGGCCGGGACGATCATCGAGCGACGGGACCAGGTCTTGATGACGTTTTTGGTGCCTGCCTCGTTCTGTACGTCCACCTTCTTGATGAGGTGGCCGTCGACGAAGGGCCCCTTCTTGAGACTGCGCGGCATCTAAACCCGCTCCTAGCGCTTCTTGTTCGTCTTGCGGCGGCGGACGATGTACTTGCTCGATGCCTTCTTCGGCGAGCGAGTACGACCCTCCTTCTGACCCCACGGCGAGACCGGGTGGCGACCACCGGAGGTCTTGCCCTCACCACCACCGTGCGGGTGGTCAACCGGGTTCATCGCGACACCGCGGACGGTCGGGCGGACGCCCTTCCAGCGCATGCGGCCGGCCTTGCCCCAGTTGATGTTCGACTGCTCGGCGTTGCCGACCTCGCCGATCGTGGCGCGGCAGCGGGCGTCGACCAGGCGGATCTCACCCGACGGCATACGAAGGTGGGCCATGGTGCCCTCCTTCGCCAGCAGCTGCACGGAGGCACCCGCGGAACGGGCGAACTTCGCGCCGCCGCCGGGCCGCAGCTCGATGGCATGGAGCGTCGTACCGACCGGGATGTTGCGCAGCGCCAGGTTGTTGCCCGGCTTGATGTCTGCGGCCGGACCGTTCTCGACGCGGTCACCCTGAACCAGGCCACGCGGGGCGAGGATGTAACGCTTCTCGCCGTCCGCGTAGTGGAGCAGCGCGATGCGCGCGGTGCGGTTCGGGTCGTACTCGATGTGCGCGACCTTGGCCGGCACGCCGTCCTTGTCGTGACGACGGAAGTCGATCACTCGGTAGGCGCGCTTGTGGCCACCGCCCTGGTGGCGAACGGTCACACGACCGGCGTTGTTACGGCCGCCCTTGCTGTGCAGGGGGCGGACCAGCGACTTCTCCGGCGTGGACCGCGTGATCTCGACAAAGTCGGCGACGCTGGAGCCACGACGGCCCGGGGTCGTCGGCTTGTACTTGCGGATACCCATTTCTCAGTCCTCGTCCGATTCCGGACGACTCGACCTCCGTCAGGAGGTCGGGCCGCCGAAGATGTCGATACGGTCGCCCTCGGCGAGGGTCACGATGGCGCGCTTGGTGTCAGCGCGCTTGCCGAAACCGGTCTTGGTGCGCTTGCGCTTACCCTGCCGGTTGATCGTGTTGACCCCGGTGACCTTGACCGAGAAGACCGCTTCCACGGCCTGCTTGATCTGGGTCTTGTTGGAGCCGGGCGCGACGATGAACGTGTACTTGTTCTCGTCGAGCAGCGCGTAGCTCTTCTCGGAAACAACCGGCTTGACGAGAACGTCGCGCGGGTCCGAGTAGGTCTTGCTGGTAACGGTCGCCTCGCTCATCAGGCGTCGCTCCCTTCGGTCTCAGCGGTCTGGGGGCCAGACACGAAGGACTCGAAGGCGGCCTGGGTGAAGACCACGTCGTCAGAGACGATCACGTCGTACGTGTTCAGCTGGCCCGGCTCCAGGATGTGCACCTGGGGCAGGTTGCGGGCGGACAGCCACGCGGCCTCGTCGGCGCGGTCGACGACCAGGAGCAGGTTCTTGCGCTCCGAGATCTTACCGAACAGCGTCTTGGCGGCCTTCGTGGACACCGCACCGTCGACCACGCCGGTGACGACGTGGATACGGGAGTGACGGGCCCGGTCCGAGAGGGCACCGCGCAGGGCGGCGGCCTTCATCTTCTTCGGGGTCCGCTGCGAGTAGTCACGCGGCTGCGGGCCGTGGACGACGCCACCGCCGGCGAACTGCGGCGCACGGGTCGAACCCTGGCGCGCGCGGCCGGTGCCCTTCTGGCGGTACGGCTTGCGGCCACCGCCACGGACCTCGGCGCGGGTCTTGGTCTTGTGCGTGCCCTGACGGGCAGCTGCCAGCTGCGCGACAACGACCTGGTGGATCAGCGGAACGCTGGTCTTGGCGTCGAAGATCTCCGCGGGGAGCTCGACGGTACCGGCCTTGTCGCCTGCCGGCGAAAGGATGTCAATGGTGCTCATTACCTCAAGCCCCCTTGGCCGCGGTACGGACCAGGACGAGGCCGCCGTTCGGACCGGGGACCGCGCCCTTGATGAGGAGCAGACCCTTCTCCGCGTCAACCGCGTGGATGGTCAGGTTCTGGGTGGTGACACGCTCGTTGCCCATGCGACCCGCCATGCGCATGCCCTTGAAGACACGGCCGGGGGTGGCACAGCCACCGATGGAGCCGGGCATGCGGTGCACACGGTGGGCACCGTGGGACGCCTTGCCGCCCTTGAAGTTGTGACGCTTCATGACACCGGCGAAGCCCTTGCCCTTGCTCTTGCCCGTGACGTCGACCTTGACGCCGGACTCGAACACCTCGGCGGTGACCTCCTGGCCCAGCGTGTACTCGCCGGCGTCAGGGGTGCGGAGCTCCACCAGGTGGCGGCGCGGGGTCACGTCGGCCTTGGCGAAGTGGCCCTTGAGGGGCTTGTTCACCTTGCGCGGGTCGATCTCGCCGAAGGCGAGCTGAACCGACTCGTAACCGTCGCGGTCGTTGGTGCGGACCTGGGTGACGACACAGGGCCCGGCCTTGACGACGGTCACCGGGACGACCCGGTTGTTCTCGTCCCAGACCTGGGTCATGCCGAGCTTCTCGCCCAGGACGCCCTTAATGTTCTTAGCCATCTCGCGCGTCACCTCAGAGCTTGATCTCGATGTCGACGCCCGCCGGCAGGTCGAGACGCATCAGCGAGTCAACCGTCTTCGGCGTGGGGTCGAGGATGTCGATGAGGCGCTTGTGCGTGCGCATCTCGAAGTGCTCGCGCGAGTCCTTGTACTTGTGCGGCGACTTGATGACGCAGTACACGTTCTTCTCAGTGGGCAGCGGCACCGGGCCCGCGACCGACGCACCAGTGCGGGTCACCGTCTCGACGATCTTCTTCGCCGAGGAGTCGATGACCTCGTGGTCGTAGGCCTTGAGCCGGATGCGGATCTTCTGTCCCGCCATGGCTACTAGTAGTCCTGTCTCTCGTAACGCTCTGGAACCCGAGGGCTCTGGTAACTCCGTCTCCGACCCACGCGGTCGGGCGTGTCGCATCCCCTCTACGCAGATCTCCCGAAGGATTTCCCAACCAAGGGGGTGCGGGCCCGAGGACCGCGAGACCGGGGGCGGAACACCCACCGGGTGCCTGGCCGGTACCCCACTGACGCTTCCCGGAAGATTCCCGTACGTCCGACCCGCAGGGGGTCGACGAGTACTGTGGGACTCGCTTCCGGTCCTCCCGGCGGGAGGCGCGCAGCATTGACACTCAACCGAGCAACCTGAGCAGTGTGCCATACGGGGCGCGAGCCTGGCCAATCGGGCGGGGGATCTTACCCCGCGCGTTCCGTTGGTCAAACGCGGGCGCGCAGCCGGAGCCCTGCCGGGCGCCGTTCTCCCCGTAATTCGGTCGAGTGTCCCGCACCCCCGCCCTACAGCTACCGGCCGGGCACGCCGTCGTCATCCTCGGCGCCCTGCGTGCGGCGGACGCGGATGTCATCGCCCTCCAGGAGGCCGAACCCGCCCTGCAGCCGGACGCTCTACGACCGGCACGGGCTCACCGAGGAACGGCAGGACCCGACCGACGTGTTCATGGTGCGCACTCCCGCACGCTAGGCCGTGCGGGTTCTTGTCGCACACCCGTAGAAACCCAGGCAACCCGCCCCGGGGAATCTCCGTCTATCCCCCCGCAGTAGCGGCTCGACCCCCGCCGTCTGCACGGATTCGGCACGCAGCGCAGGGCCCGTACAGCCGCCCGCTGCGAGGCAAGTGGACGGAGCACGGTGTGACGGACGAACCTGCGCTGGGCGCAGCTCGCACGGGAGTGCCGCGGCGCACCCTGATGACGGCGGCGGCCGGGGCGATGAGCCTGGCCGCCCTCAGCGCCTGCACCGCGCCCGCGTCGCTCCGCCGCAGCGACCCCACCGCGGACCCGATGCCCGGCCTGCCGATCAGCACCTCGCACCCGGCCCTGATGATGCAGATCCTCGCCCACCCGGACGACGACCTGTACTTCATGAACCCGGACACCCAGCAGGCGTTCTACGGGGGGACGCCGCTGGTCTGCGTCTATCTGACCGGCGGCGAGGCCACCGGCATCAATCGCATGCCCGGCGGGCCCCTGCCCACCCCCGACAAGGCCGCGTACTCCTCCTCCCGTCACCAGGGGCTCCGCCAGGCGTACGCGACGCTGCTCGGACTCGGCCGGTTCGCCCAGTGGCAGAAGTCCGTCATCACCCTGCAGGGCAACCACCGGGCCGAGATCAACCACCTCGGCAACGCCGGCCGCAAGGTCGAGCTGATCTTCATCAACACCGCCATGCACACCACGTACGGGCGGCTCGGGCTACCCGGTCTCTGGCAGGACCGGCGGCTCGTCCTGCCCACCGTCGTCGCCGAGAACTCGCCGCTGCAGCAGGTGGGCTCGTACACGTACGACGGACTGATCGACGTCCTGGTCGGGCTGTTCGACCGGTACCGGCCCAGCATCGTGCACACCATGGACCCGGACCCCGACATCCAGCACAGCAGTGAGCTCGTCCGGCGACGGGACAGCGAGCAGAAGGGTTACTCCGACCATCCCGACCACACCGCGACCGCGCTGTTCACCTGGACGGCGCTGATCCGCTGGGTGGCGCTGGCCACCCGCGGCGGCGACGGGGTGCCGCGCTTCGCCACCACGGCGTTCCGCGGCTACTACAACCGGCACTGGCCCAAGAATCTGCCGCCCGCCGTGCTGGCCGAGAAGGCGTCGCTCCTGGTGTCGTACGGGGGATCGGCCGACTGGCACTGCGGCAACTCCGCGGGCTGCGGTGACTACGGCGTCGGCGGCAACCGGCCGCTGACCAACCGGAAGGGCTGGGTACGGTCCACCCATTACCGCTACCCGGGCCCCCGCCCGGCCGTCACCACCGACCCGGACGGCCGGCTCGTCGCGTACGGGGTGCTGGGGCTGCGGGCGGTCCGCTGGCGCGAGAGCGCGCCGGGCAGCGCGACGTGGGACTCTCCGGACGACCTCGGCGGCGGTCCGCTCGCGTCGGTCCTGGGCTGCGCGACCCTGCCGGACGGGCGGCAGCTGCTCTTCGGGCTTCGGTTCGCCGCGCTCGGCGGGCGCGGGGCGGACAACGAGCGCGAGATCGTCGCGCTGGAGCAGCGCTCCCCCGGCGGCGGCTTCCGTGCCTGGCAGGGGCTGGGCAACCCGGTGCGGGATCACGACGGCGGACGCCGGATCGGCGTCCCGGTCGCGATCGCCGCCCCCGACGGGCGGGTCCACCTCTTCGTACGGAACGCGGAGAAGGGCCTCAGCACCCGGGTCCGGGACACGGCAGGCCGATGGAGCGGTTGGCGGGACACGGGCGGCGGCGAGATCCAGGACGGGCTGAATGCCGTGGTGGACGACGCCGGGTGCGTCCATGTCTTCGCGGCGGGCCGGTTCGCGGTGCATCACTGGACGCAGGACGCGCCCGGCGACCCGGTCACCGCGCGCACCCAGATCAGCGGGGTGCCGGTGCCCGGGGACGGCCCGGCCGCACTGCCCGGGGCGGACGGGACCGTCGAGCTGTTCTACCGCGCGGCGGCGAAGGCCGCTCTGACGACCGTACGGACCGGGGAGGCGGCGGCGGAGACCGGCATCGACGGCTACGGGCGGCTGATCGAGGACCGGGTGGGCTTCGACGGGTACGGGCCGGTGTCCGCCGCGCGGTCGCCGCGCGGCCCGGTGCTGCTCGGCCGCACCGAGAAGGGTCTGATCCAGCTCCGTACCGCCCAGGGGGTCTCCGTACGCAAGCACGGGCCGGTGGCGCTGGACGGGCCCGCGCTGCATGTCGGCAGGGACGGGCGGCCGACGGCGGTGGCCCTGGGACCCGACGCCCACCCCTGGCTCTGGCGCCCCCAACAGGCCTGACGACGCAGGTGGGCACGTGCCCAGCGGTCCCCGACTGGGATCCTCTGATCATGCTCATCAAGGTGCTGATCGCCGAAGACATGACGGTCGTACGGGAGGGACTGGTCTCCGTGCTGGCGCGCGAACCCGGTATCGAGGTCGTGGCCCAGGCCGCCCGCGGGGACGAGGTACTCGCCGCCGCGCTGGCCGCCCGGCCCGACGTGGCGGTGCTGGATGTCGCCATGCCCGGCCAGGACGGCATCACCACGGCTCGCGAACTCGCCGAACGACTGCCGACATGCCGCACCCTCATCCTGACCGTGCTCGACCGGCCAGGCCATCTGCGGGCGGCCAGGGCAGCGGGCGTCGCCGGCTACCTGCTGAAGTCGACCTCGGCCAGGCAGGTACTGGCCGCGATCCGCACGGTAACGGCAGGCGGCACGGTGTACGACTCCGGTCTGCTCGCCGAGGAGGGAAACGCCGGCGCCTCCCCGCTCACCCCACGCGAAACCGACATCCTGCGCCTGGCCGCCCAGGGCATGAGCGCCACCGAGACGGCGGTCGAGCTGTTCCTCTCCGTACGCACCGTCCGCAACCACCTCTCCCTCGCCACGGGCAAACTGCACGCGCGCACCCTCGTCGACGCGGTGCGCATCGGGGAGCGGCACGGGTGGATCTGACGGTCCCGACCGCCAGATCAACCGGTTCCCCATCATTTACTGACGCATAGCCCCATTTCGGTCGTCGACGGGGTACTTACTCACGGGCCGGCTTTGCGCTCCCCCTCCTCGCGTCTGCGCTTCAGCCCCTCCCGGATCTCACCGATCGCGCCCACCGAGATCGCGACACCGAGTGCCACTTCCAGCACGCCCCATATCAGCGACCAGCCAGAATCTTTGATTCTGCTGATCCCGCTTCCCAGCATGGAGGGGACGAAAACCAGGAGAAACGTCAACTTGTATCGGTGCATCGGTCCTTCTTCTCATGGGCTGAACTTCGGTCACCGGCAGCTGGACTTTCCTGTGGAATTCCTGCAGACCGAACGACGGCCGTCATTCGTCAATGAGCTCTTCCCGTCATCCCGGCATCGGCGATCGGCGTCCCGGTTCCGGAAATCGCGCACCGCGGTCTGCCCGGCCCGGCACCGTGGAGGAACCTGCCGCCGGACTCGAAGCACCGCCGCACCGTTCTGAGTGTTCGGCTGGACAGCCGAGGCCGACAGCCGTCAAACATGCTCAGGAGACGGTCGTTCAGACGCGCGGCACGCGACGCGGCGGTCAATCGCCTCGGCAGACATCGGGCCGTCGTTCGTCCAGAACCGCCCTTCGGGCAGCTGGGCCGAGGAGGCGGTAAAATCTGCTGGTGCGGGTCTGAGCTCGATCCAGGTGGGTGCCGCCGGACCGCCGCGAGGCGTATGTCAGCCCTTCAGTCGCCTTTACTCCGCAACCTCTTGGTTTTGATGGATTCCTTGACGTCCTGAAAAAGCAGGATGAGCCAGCCGACGGTGACGATTCCCGGAAGTACGGCCCACCAGGAACCCCAAGAGGAGAAGGTGAATATCAAACCTCCCAGGATGAAGACTACTTTCCCAGAGGGCTCTTCTGTCCATTTCTTTTGCATGTTAGTCATTTCTCCGGGGTGGGGCTTACGGGAGGGCTGACCATCTTGAGCCCTCCCGTAAGCCCAGGACTCAAACTAACGACGTCGGCAGCCCGATGCTCTGGATCCAGGTCCGCACCAAACGTATTTCTTAAACCACTTCGCCGGGCGCGTCCGCCACAGAGAGTCGACAGATCGCGTGTAGTTGTTGTACTGCGATCTCAGGTCGGCCGTGAAACCGATCGCCGAGCCGGCACACTCAAGGCCGTTGGCTCGACTCCTGAAGCATCCCTTTGCCCTCTTCACAGTCTTGCGCGGGGACTTGACGGCTCGCCACACCTGGCGAGCGTTTCTGTACCTGGAGAAGGGGGAGGCGATAAACCCAACCGTGAGGGTGACTCGGGCGCTCCAGTAGGTGGTGCGCCAGAGAGCATTTCTTCCGATCCGATCGTTCCAAGCCCATTTGCCGTCCAGGTCGTAACTGTTGATGGGATCGGCAGGGTAGGTATAGGCGTTTGCGTTGCCGCCATATACGGGATCAAGAGTGAGGAAGCGCCCCGTCTGCGCATTGTAGAGGCGGACGCCCATGAGGGTGAGACCGGTGAGGGTCTCCGCCGAGCGCTGCTTGCCGCCGAGCCAGCCATATCGCACCGGCAGCTGCCCGGCCCGCGGATTGCCGTACTCGTCGCTGTCGAACGCGACGATGTCTTCCCCCTCCGCGAGCGGGAGGGCGAGCATCACGTCCCCGTGGACGTTGGTGAGTTGCAGGACGGTGCTTCCACCCGCCGAACCCGTCGTCGCGGCGAGGTCGCCCGACGCGGACTCGACATTGCGGCTCACCGCGCCGCTCGTCCCCGCGGCCGTGTCCTCCTCCGTCCAGCGGGGGCTGTCCCCGTCACCGTCGTAGTGGTTGCGCTTGGACGCCGACCGGGCCCAGGTACCGTCGATGTCGGTCTCGACAGTGAAGGACCGGAATCGGCGCGCCGCCTCCAGCGTCCAGGTCTGGCGCTGGTCGTCCGTGATCTGGGCCTGGACCAGATCGTTGGCGTAGTACGCGAAGGACGAGCCCGGCATGGCCGTGGTGCGGCCGAACGCGTCGTACGCGTACCCCGCGTCGACCAGTCGGTCGCCGCTGTCGTAGGCGTGCGACGTCGTCGTGACCGTGCCCGTGCTCGTGCAGTCGGCGCCCTCCGCCGCGGCCGACGACGTCAGCCGGGTGCGGTTGGTGCGCTTGTCGAAGGTGTAGGCGCGGCGCGTGCACACCTCGCCCACCGTGTCGTCGACCGACGTCAGCCGGCCCGCCTTGTCGTACCCGTACTCCTGCGCCGACCAGCCGGTGTGCGACGTGACCTGCCCGTGGACGGACTCGGAGACCATGTCCGAGGCCACCATTACGCCATCGCTGTCCCGCGTGTAGGTGCGGCCCACCGTGGTGCCGGTGGTGTCCTGGTCCACGGTGAGGGTGTAGCCGCCGGGCAGCCGCTCGGTAGCGACCCCGCCGTCCGCGTCGTACGCGGTCGTGAAGGCTCCCGCCACCGAGTCCACCGTCTTCGTGGCCAGGCCGCGCGGCTCGGCACTGTGGTCGTAGGTGTACGTCACCGTCGACGGGACGGAGTCCGTGACCTTCGTCCGGCGGCCGAGCAGGTCGTACTCGGTGGTGGTCACCCCGCCGTCCGCGTCCGTGTAGGACACCTCACGGCCCAGCTCGTCGAACGCCTTGGTGATCGTGCCGCCGGTCGTGGAGACCGTGCGGACTGCCTGACCGGTCTTCGGGTCGTACTCGGTCGTGGCGTCCGGCACCGCCGCCCCGACGCCGCCCGTCGTCGCCGTCCTGAGGGCACGCCCGGCGTCGTCGTACGTGGTCGTCGTGGTGCGGGTGACGCCGTTCGCGGTCTCGGTCGCCTTGGCCGGCGTCCCGTGCCAGCCGTACTCGGTTGTGGTCACCGGCAGGCCGCTCGGGTTGCTCCCGCCGCCCGTGACGGCCCCGGCGGGTCCGGTGGTGCAGACCAGGTCCGCCCACTCGGGGCGCCCGGCGCAGGTGCCGGTACCGGTCGCCGACCAGTACGTCGTGACGCGGGTGGCAGCATCCGTTCCGGTGGCGCCGGGCAGCAGCTCCTTGGTGATACGGCCCTGGGTGTCGTACTCCTTGGTGGTGGTCAGGGCGAGGCCGGACGGGTCGGTGATCGTCTTCGTCGGCAGGCCCTTGACCCAGTCGTAGACCGTCTGGGTCACCCGCTGCTCGGCATGGATCGCCGGGAAGTCCAGGAGCTGGGCTCCGGTGACGACCTTGGTGATCTGGTTCTCCACCGTCGCCGTTCCGTCGGTGGGACGGCCCTCGTCGTAGGTGTTCTTCGTCCAGGTGCGGGCCACCACCGACTCACCTGCCGGAAGCGTGGTCGAACCGGCGGTGACTGACGTGGTCAGGTCGACGCGGCGGACCGGGCCGAACTCCTCCAGTTCCTTGGTGCCCTTGTCGTCGTAGACGGTGCGGGTGGCGAGCAGTTCGGCGCGCGCCGCCGAGGACAGTCCGTCGAGGCCGAGGCCGGCCAGGGTCTCCTTCGCCGCCGCTGTCCTGCCCACGGCGATCTCCCGGTTGCGGGCGGTCAGCTCGCGCACGGTGTTGCCGTACTGGTCGTAATCGGTGGCGGACAGATGCCCGCCGGGCTGCGCGGTGTTGACCTGGCGGCCGGAGGCGTCGGTGTAGGTGACGGTGGCCCGCTTGTAGTCGCCCGCGCCGAGCCCCGAACCCGCGTTGGAGGCGGGGACGGCGTCGGCGGGGAAGACGGCGGTCGCGTCGGTCGGCGCCGCGCCCTGGCCCCAGGCCGCGGTGTCCGAGGTGCCCAGTGTGTACGGGGCCTTGGTTCCGCTCAGCGGCACGTCGTAGACGAGGCTCGTGGTCGCCGTGCCCTCGGGCGTGGCGGTCGTGCCCGGCTTGAGGGCGGCACGCGACACTTTCAGGAGCATGCCGTCACCGGCGGTCGCCGCGTTGCCCGCCTTGCCGTACGTCATGGTCCACGGCAGCTCGCCCGGCGGCGTCACCTGGGTGATCCGGCCCGCGTCGTCGTACGCGTACTCCGTCTTCAGAGCGGGCGAGATCTGCGGGTCCCAGGCCTGACGCAGCCGGCCCGCGCTGTCGTAGCCGAACGTCTGCACGGCCTTCGACGTGGCCGCCGACGCACCCGGCGCCGTGGCCCAGAGGCGGATCTCACGCAGTTGGTCCTTGAAGTCGCCCGGCGTGCTCCCTGTGGCGGTGGTGGACGTCGCGTAGACGAACTCCAGTGAGCGGCAGCCCTTGGTGGACGGCGTCGCCGTGCAGGTGCTCGCGGACACGGCCGAGGTGGGTGCGATGACGCGGGCGGGGCGGACCAGCTTGTCCGTTCCCACGGTCAGCGTCTCGGAGACCACGGTGGTGGTGGAGTTGGTGAGGCCGTCCATGGCGGAGGAGGCGACCTGCCAGGTGGTGGCGCCCGACGGCTTGGTGAAGACCGTGACCGTGCCTTCGGTGTCCTTCAGCGTGAACGACCCGGTCAGCGAACCGGTCAGGGTGAACTCATCGGCGCCGGGCTCCGGCTTCCAGCCACCGTTGTTGAGCTTGGTGAAGCCCAACTCCTCGCCGTCGACGTCCACCAGGGCAACCGAGGTCGTGGTGGACTGCTTGAGGTACGACCAGTCGGACTCGGTCAGCTCCGCGACCGTGCCCGCGCTCCACTCCTTGCCGTAGATCGGGAACTGCCCGCTCTGCTTCGCCCCGGCATCGGACTTCCGCGAGGAGGCGGTGCGCGTGACGGACAAGTCGAAGGCGGAGGCGTCGGTCTCGGAGAGGGTGAAGTCGCCGGTCAGCAGGTTCACCGTGCCGGGGCCCACCGATTCGCTCGGCGCGGTCCCCGCGTTGCGGTCGACCGTCACGGTCGCCACCGGGGAGTAGCGGGTCACCGAGCCGTCCGTGAAGGCTGCCCGGACGTCGACCGGGCCGTCCTCGGCGAGGCTGTCGGTGATGTTCCACGTCAGCTTCGGCGGGCTGCCCGCGGTGGTGGCCAAAGGCCAGCCGGTCACCTTCGATCCGTCGGCGTCCTTGGTGACGGCGGCGGAGGGAACGTTGGCCCAGGTGTCCGTCTCTCCCCGTCGGTACTGGTACGTGACACCGGTGTAGGTGGGCTTGCCTTTCGCACCGAGGCTCAGCCGCCGGGCCGGCCGGTCGCCGTCACGAGGCGTCAGGAGGGCCGCGCCGTCCCCGACGCCGAACTCGTACGCGGTGGTGGCGTTGGACAGATTGCCGCCCGAGTCGATCGTCCGCGCGTAGAGGGTGTGCCAACCGTCGTCCGGCTTGAGGGTGACGGTCAGCGGGATGCCGCCGCTGCCCTTGACCGTGTCGTCGATCCGCTTCGGGGTGGCCGGGTCGTTCAGACCGTACAGATACCCCTGGCCGTCGGTGGAGGTGGTGGAGAAGGTGCACTGGGCACCGTCGGCGTTCTTCTCCGTCCAGGTGTCCTTGGTGTACGGGACACAACTGACGCCGGGCGCGGCGGGCTTCGCCGTGTTCAGCACGAAGGTGGTGTAGCCGGTCCACGCCCCGTACAGCGAGCCGTCATAGCCCCGCACCCGGTAGCGCAGGTGCGAGCCGGACGGGAAGGCGTTCGCCGCCGGGACCGTGATCTTCGCGGTTCCGCCGGAGGCGACACCGGCACTCGTGGCGGTGTACGCGTAACCCGCCCCGTCGGTGTACTGGGGGTCCGGAGTGATCTCGAATTGCCCCTTGACCGTGTCGCCGTCCGCGTCGGTCACCTTGGCCGAGAGCTGCGGGGTGAGGGAGGTGACATACCGCTTGCCGTTGTAGGCGTTCACCTGTGACGGCGCGATGGCCACCGACGTCGGCTTCGCGGGGTACGAGTTGTACTTCACGGTGAGGTGCGGTTCCACCGCGTTGTCACCGGCGGCGTACTTGGACGAGCGGTATCGGCGCCAGGTGGAGGAGTCCGTCTCGGTGACACCACTCACCTGCACGCCGTAGTTGGCAGCCCCGTCCGCCCATGCCTGAACGATGCCCGCGACGTTGAAGTTGACGGTTCCCGCCGGGCAGGCCGACGAGAATCCGAGCGCCTTGGTGCTGATGACCGCCCCGGTCGCAGTGGTGGACGGCTGGGCTCCCCAGGTCAGTCCGGAGTTCGTCCACGACGAGGTGACCCGGCGTATCTGCGTACCGGAGCCACTGGTGGAGCAGGTCGCGGACCAGTACGAGTACAGCGACAGGTTCGCCGAAAGGATCTTCTGCCCACCGAACTTGGCGACGTCGAACTTCAGGTACGACCGTGCCTTCGTCGAACCCGCGTCGTATGTCCCGGACTTCAGCTCCTTGGACGACGATTGCGAGTCGGGGTAGTTGGTCGCCACCCAGGTGTCGGTGGACGCCGCCAGTGTCGAGGTCGGGTCGACGGTCACGGGGTAGGTGAGCCCGGACGCCCGGAAGTACTCCGGGTCGGGCTTGAGCACCAGCGTCTGCGCGCCGTCCTTCTCCGTCTCGATGCTGGTGTCCACCTGGGCGAGATGCCGGGACTCGCCCGACGCGGGATCGGTGGACGAGTCCCACATCACCGGCGCCGGCGCCTCGGCGGTCAGCTTGCCCGCCGCGTCCTTGAGCAGCAGCCGTCCGGTCTCGTCGTCCCTGAACAGCACAAGACCCTTCAGCCGCAACGGAATCCGGTAGACGGGGGGCTGCTCCGGTGCCTTGTCGAGGACGACGTTCTGCTCGAACCCGTCGGCCAGTGCCCGTACCGTCAGGGTCTGGCTGCCGCCCAGGTCGTAGGAAGCGGTGTCACCGTCGACCTCGGCCTTGGGGAGCGCCTCCTGCCAGCCCATGCCGAACGACTTCGCGCCGCGCTCGACGGAGGCCAGCAGTCCGGGCTCGGTGGTCCCTCCGCCGGTCACCGTGATGTCGGCGAGTGCCGTACGCGGCTCGTAGTCCCGGCCGACCCGCTTCAGCTCGGTGTCGATGTCGGCCCACGCACCATTGCTCTCGCGCATGCGTACCGGTGCCTGGAACAACTCGGCCGACAGGGTCCCGTCCGGCTCCGCGTACGTGGTCGAGGTCTCGGTCCGCTCGGACAGGACCTCCACGCGGTTGCCCGAGAGCCGGGCCGCGACCCGCGCCGCGTTCACGTCGGCGGCCTCGGTGACCTTCTTCGCGGGCGCGGGAGTGGTGCGGGACAGTGCCTCCCCCCTACCGGCGGGCAGGCCGACGGCCTCGCCGGTCGTGGCCGCGGTGACAGCCACCTCCGCAACCAGCAGGCCCGCCAGGGTCAGGGCGATCCGGGGCAGGACCCGTCTCTTCCTGGCCGCATTCGGGGCTCTTTTCGTGTTCCACTCGATTTTCACCGGAGGTGACTCCCTCGTCCGACGATCACAACGCCGACGAGTCAAATCTCCGCACCACGGGTAGTGAAGTGACCACGTCACTAATACGGCTTCACATCCGGATCACCACAGGCCATGACGGACCCCGGCCCGACCCGACGTCAACCGCTACGGGGCGCGGGCAGGAAGCGATCAGCCCCGGGGTACGCACGACAGCCTCTTTCCCGGCATCGGTCGCCGGCCGGTCGTACAACCCTCCGCACCCCTCCCAAGTCGTGGAAGTCGATGCTCCGTTTACGTCGCCCTGTCTCTCGCCACGCCCTCACCGCCGGCCCCGCACTTGTTCTCCTGGTCGGCGGGACCGTCGCGCTGCTCGCACTGGACCTCGTCACGCTCCCGCTGAGCCGCCGGTCGGCCGTGACCGCCCTGCTCCTGCTGATCCTCCTGCCCGCAGTGCTCCTCGGGCAGTACGCGCCCCCGCCGTACCGCCTGGGCTACCGGGCCCGATGGGTTCTCCTGATCCTCCAGGCCGGACTCACCTACGGACCGGTGCTGCTGCTCAAGCTGCCCTGGCTGAGTCTGCTGGGCTTCCTGGCCGGGGCCGTCCTGCTGACCCTTCCGCGCCCCGCCTCCTTGATCGTCGCGGTGGCAGTCTGTGTCAGCGGGCCGCTCCTGGTCAGCGGTCTTGAGTTCGAGAACCGCAGCGGGCTCGGCGTCCTGTTAGCCACACTGACCACGGCGGGCAGTGTCTACGGCATCGCCCAGCTCGCCCTGTTGGTCGCCCGGTTGCACGCCGCCCAGAACCACGCCGCCCACGCGGCCGTACAGACCGAACGCGACCGGATCGCCCGCGATCTGCACGACGTCCTCGGCTCCGCGCTCGCCCTGATCGCTATCCGCGCCTCCCAGCGCACGAAGGACGACGAGCCCGCCGCCGCACTCGACGAGATCGCCGCCATCGCCCGGCGCACCCTCGCCGAGGTTCGTGCCGTCTCCCGCGACAACGTCACCCTGTCACTGGCCACGGAGCTCGCCCAGGCGGTCCATGTCCTCGCCACCGCCGGGATCACCGTGCGCAGCGACATCGCGCCGATCACCGCCGAACTGCCCCGGGCCGTCGACCACTGCCTCGCGGTGGTCGCGCGGGAGGCCGTCGCCAACGTCCTGCATCACTCCAGCGCGACCCACTGCTCGATCTCCCTGAGCGTCGTCCACAAGACACCCACCGACCACCGATCCGTCGAACTCTCCGTGGGCAACGACGCCGCCGACTCCCCCGGTACCACCGCTCCCGGCACCGGCCTCACCAACCTCACCGCCCGCGCGGCCGCACTCGGCGGAACCGTGACCGCCCAGCGACCGTCACCGGGACACTTCCGTCTGCTGGTGCGGCTGCCACTGCCGGGCAGCAGCCGCACCACGGGCCCGGCCCGCCACCCGGACAGGCCACGGCGCCCCGCACCTCAACGCGACTGCGTGGGCTGACACGGGGGCCCCGCACGACACCGGCAGACGCCGAAGGGCCCCGGTCCACCGCTTGCGCGGCGGGCCGGGGCCCTTCTCGGTGCTCTGTGCGGAGCAACCAGGTCAGACAGTCAGGTAATTACTTGACGATCTTGGTGACCTGGCCGGCGCCCACGGTCCGGCCACCCTCACGGATGGCGAACTTCAGGCCCTCTTCCATGGCGACCGGCTGGATCAGCGCGACGTTCATGACGGTGTTGTCGCCCGGCATGACCATCTCGGTGCCCTCGGGAAGGGTCACAACGCCCGTCACGTCCGTGGTACGGAAGTAGAACTGCGGGCGGTAGTTGTTGAAGAAGGGGGTGTGACGGCCACCCTCGTCCTTCGACAGGATGTAGGCCTGGGCCTCGAACTCGGTGTGCGGCGTGACCGAACCGGGCTTGATGATGACCTGGCCGCGCTCGACGTCCTCGCGCTTGATGCCACGGAGGAGCAGACCGACGTTCTCACCGGCCTGGCCCTCGTCGAGCAGCTTGCGGAACATCTCGATGCCGGTGACCGTGGTGGTGGTCTTGTTCTCCTTGATACCGACGATGTCGACGGTCTCGTTGACCTTCAGGACACCACGCTCGATACGACCGGTGACGACGGTGCCACGACCGGTGATCGTGAAGACGTCCTCGATCGGCATCAGGAACGGCTTGTCGACGTCACGCTCGGGCTGCGGGATCGCCTCGTCGACGGCCTTCATCAGGTCGAGGACGGACTGGCCCCACTCCTTGTCGCCCTCGAGCGCCTTGAGCGCCGAGACCTTGACGACCGGAACGTCGTCGCCCGGGAACTCGTACTCGGAGAGGAGCTCACGGACCTCGAGCTCGACGAGCTCCAGGATCTCCTCGTCGTCCACCATGTCGGCCTTGTTCAGGGCGACGACGATGTACGGAACGCCGACCTGGCGGGCCAGGAGCACGTGCTCCTTGGTCTGCGGCATCGGGCCGTCGGTGGCGGCGACCACGAGGATGGCGCCGTCCATCTGCGCCGCACCCGTGATCATGTTCTTGATGTAGTCCGCGTGACCCGGGCAGTCGACGTGCGCGTAGTGACGCGACTCCGTCTGGTACTCGACGTGCGAGATCGAGATCGTGATACCGCGCTGGCGCTCCTCGGGAGCCTTGTCGATCTGGTCGAAGGCCGAGGCCTCGTTCAGTTCCGGGTACGCGTCGTGCAGCACCTTGGTAATGGCGGCCGTGAGGGTCGTCTTACCGTGGTCGATGTGACCGATGGTGCCGATGTTGACGTGCGGCTTAGTCCGCTCGAACTTCGCCTTCGCCACTGGGTCCTCCTGTGGAGTGGTTCTGTACGCCTTGCTTCATCGGCGCCAGGTGATCTTTGCTGGGATGCCGGTGCCGGGGGCATTCACCGCATTGCTTGCGCTCCGCGACGAATGCCCCACGAGGCTCCGGTGACAAGCCTAAAGCGTGAGCTCGGGTGAGTTACTCGCCCTTGGCCTTCGCGATGATCTCCTCGGCGACGTTCCGCGGAACCTCGGCGTAGGAGTCGAACTGCATCGAGTAGCTTGCGCGACCCGAGGTCTTGCTGCGGAGGTCTCCGACGTAGCCGAACATCTCCGAGAGGGGCACGAGGCCCTTCACGACGCGAGCGCCGCTGCGCTCCTCCATGGCCTGGATCTGGCCACGGCGGGAGTTGAGGTCGCCGATGACATCGCCCATGTAGTCCTCGGGCGTGGTGACCTCGACGGCCATCATCGGCTCCAGGAGCACGGGGGACGCCTTGCGAGCACCCTCCTTGAACGCCTGCGAACCGGCGATCTTGAAGGCGAGCTCGGAGGAGTCGACCTCGTGGTAGCCACCGTCGAGAAGGGTGACGCGGACGCCCACCATCTCGTAGCCGGCCAGGATGCCGAACTGCATGGCTTCCTGCGCACCCGCGTCCACCGAGGGGATGTACTCACGGGGGATGCGGCCACCGGTGACCTTGTTGACGAACTCGTAGGACGCGTCGCCACCCTCGATGGGCTCAAGGGCGATCTGCACCTTCGCGAACTGGCCGGTACCACCAGTCTGCTTCTTGTGCGTGTAGTCGATGCGCTCGACGGCCTTGCGGATCGTCTCGCGGTACGCGACCTGCGGCTTGCCGACGTTCGCCTCGACGCGGAACTCGCGCTTCATGCGGTCGACGAGCACATCGAGGTGAAGCTCGCCCATACCACCGATGATGGTCTGGCCGGTCTCCTCGTCGGAGTGCACCTGGAAGGACGGGTCCTCCTCGGAGAGGCGCTGGATGGCGACACCCAGCTTCTCCTGGTCGCCCTTGGACTTGGGCTCGATGGCGACCTGAATGACCGGCGCCGGGAAGTCCATGGACTCCAGGATGACCGGGTTCTTGTCGTCACACAGCGTCTCACCGGTGGTGGTCTGCTTCAGGCCCATGACGGCGATGATGTCGCCGGCGCCCACCGACGCGATCTCCTCACGCTTGTTCGCGTGCATGCGGTAGATCTTGCCGATGCGCTCCTTCTTGCCCTTGACCGAGTTCAGCACCGCGGTGCCGGCCTCGAGGCGACCGGAGTAGATCCGGACGAAGGTGAGCTTGCCGAGGTGCGGGTCGCTCGCGATCTTGAACGCCAGGCCGGAGAACGGCTCGTCGTCCGAGGGCTTGCGCTTGACGACAACCTCGGGGTCCTTGACGTCGTGGCCCTCGATGGCCTCGACGTCCAGGGGGGAGGGCAGGTAACGGACGACCGCGTCGAGCAGGGGCTGTACGCCCTTGTTCTTGAACGCCGTGCCACAGAACACCGGGGTGACGGTGACGGAGCCGGCGCCGCCCTTCGATGCGAGGGTGATCCGACGGATCGCCTCGTGCAGCTGCTCCTCGGTGGGCTCGACGCCCTCCAGGTACAGCTCCATCATCTGGTCGTCGTTCTCGGAGACGGCCTCGAGCAGCTTGCCGCGCCACTCCTGAGCCGCTTCGATGTGGGTGTCCGGGATGTCAACGGTGTTGTACATCTCGCCCTTGGCGGCCTCTTCCGGCCACACGAAGGCCTTCATCGACACGAGGTCGACGACGCCCTTGAAGTCGGCCTCGGCGCCGATGGGGAGCTGCATGACCAGCGGAACCGCACCGAGGCGGTCGACGATCATGTCGACGCAGCGGAGGAACTCGGCGCCGGTGCGGTCGAGCTTGTTGACGAAGCAGATACGCGGCACGCCGTAGCGGTCCGCCTGACGCCAGACGGTCTCGGACTGCGGCTCGACGCCCGCCACACCGTCGAACACGGTGACGGCGCCGTCGAGGACACGGAGCGAACGCTCCACCTCGACGGTGAAGTCGACGTGACCGGGGGTGTCGATGATGTTGATGGTGTGGTCAACATCATTGAGCGGCCAGTGACAGGTCGTCGCGGCGGACGTGATCGTGATGCCGCGCTCCTGCTCCTGCTCCATCCAGTCCATCGTGGCGGAGCCTTCGTGCGTCTCACCGATCTTGTAGCTGACGCCGGTGTAGAACAGGATCCGCTCGGTGGTGGTCGTCTTCCCCGCGTCGATGTGGGCCATGATCCCGATGTTGCGGACCTTGGCCAGGTCAAGCGAAGTGGTGGCCATAAGGCTCAGTCTTCTCTCGGTCTCGATGTGGGAAGCGACTACCAGCGGTAGTGCGCGAAGGCCTTGTTGGACTCGGCCATCTTGTGGGTGTCCTCGCGCTTCTTGACGGCAGCGCCAAGACCGTTGGAGGCGTCGAGCAGCTCGTTCATGAGACGCTCGGTCATGGTCTTCTCGCGGCGGGCGCGGGAGTAACCCACGAGCCAGCGCAGCGCGAGGGTGGAGGCGCGACCGGGCTTGACCTCGATCGGCACCTGGTAGGTGGCGCCACCGACACGGCGGGACTTGACCTCGAGCGAGGGCTTGACGTTCTCAAGCGCGCGCTTCAGCGTGATGACCGGGTCGTTGCCGGTCTTCTCGCGGAGGCCTTCCATGGCGCCGTACACGATCCGCTCGGCAGTGGAACGCTTGCCGTTGAGCAGGATCTTGTTGATCAGCGAGGTGACAAGAGGAGAACCGTAGACCGGGTCGATGATGACCGGGCGCTTCGGGGCGGGGCCCTTACGAGGCATTCTTACTTCTCCTTCTTGGCGCCGTAGCGGCTGCGGGCCTGCTTGCGGTTCTTGACACCCTGGGTGTCGAGCGAGCCGCGGATGATCTTGTAACGAACACCCGGCAGGTCCTTCACACGGCCACCACGCACGAGCACGATGGAGTGCTCCTGCAGGTTGTGTCCCTCACCCGGGATGTAGGCCGTGACCTCGATACCGGAGGTCAGACGCACACGCGCGACCTTACGGAGTGCCGAGTTCGGCTTCTTCGGGGTGGTCGTGAACACACGCGTGCAGACGCCGCGGCGCTGGGGCGAACCCTCGAGTGCGGGCGTCTTGTTCTTCTCGACCTTGTCCTGCCGGCCCTTCCGGACCAGCTGCTGGATCGTAGGCACTACTTCTCCGGTTTCTGTGTGCCGTTCGTGAAACTAACCTGGAACGTCACCGACCCACGCGGTCGGGTGTGTCGAATGCTGCGGGCCACTGCCCCGAGGGCGGTGGAAGCGCAGATCACGGTGGCCAAAGACGGACTCGCCGTGCGGTTGAGGACACGCACACGAGCCCAGACACACCCCAGGCACAAGGTCTGAGCGTACCTACCGCACGGACCTGGGTCAAAACAAATGCCCTGAAGGCGGCCACCCCTCTCGGGGTCCCCGCCGAAGGCCGGGCGAACCCGCCCGCGAACCCGGCCCCGCGTCACAGGGACTCACCGTCGGGAGCGACAGGGGCCGTGCCTCCCGCCGGCCGGCGCGGCGGAGGGCGCAGCCGCGGGATCGTGGGCACCCGGGAGCTGCGGCTCTTGGGGACCAGGGCGGGGGCGGGAGACCTGTCCCCTCGCTCGGCGCCGGCCGCCGGTCCGGTCCGGGCGGGCCGCTCGTCCGTGGCGTCGCCCTCCCGGCCCCGGTCGCCCGTGCGGCGGTCGGTCGCGTTGCGGCCCTGCTGCCGGAAAGGAATCACCGCCGCCTGCCCGGATGCCCCCCTCACCAGCCGTAACATACGTCCGTCGGCGGCCCTCGCCTCCTGGAGCGCGGGTTCGTAGTGGGCAGCGGCATCGCGCCAGCCGCTGGAGTAGGCGCGCAGTTCCCGTCGCTCCATCTCCTCCCGCAGCAGCACCATGACCTCGTCCAGTGTGTGGCTCTCCAAATGGCCGCCGAGTACGGCGAGGAGCCCGGACAGCGTGTCCGGCCCGTCGGCGGAGTCGCTGACGGGCGATGCCGCTCCGTCCGCCCGGTGGTCGGCTGGAGCGAGGTCCTCGGCGAGTGGGCCTGCGGGCGCTGCGGCTCCGGTCGTGGCGTCCGCGGCGGAGTCTGCGGGGGAATCCCGCGTGGCGGGCTCTTCGGCCGGAACCCGGGGTCGCCCGTTACGCCCGGCCACGCGCACCCCCATTTCCGTCCAGCCCGGACCGCACACACCGGCGGAGGCATGCGTATGCGTCGCGTCACCGCTGCGTGTATGCCTGCTGGAGCGGGGGGACAGGCCGACCCAGCTTACGGGCCGACTCCGAAGACGGCTCCCGCGGGGACGCCTCATGATCCACATAGGGGATCGCGAGTTGGTGCAGCGGCGGAGCTGCGCCCACCTTCCCTCCAGGGCGCGGCTCCGCCGTTCCCGTACCCGTACGCCCGTCGGGTGACGGACTACCTCCTGGCCGCCGCCGTGGACCATCTGGCCGCGGCCAACTGGATGTTCGCCTCGGTCAACACGGACGAGGACTCCGATCTGCCGGAGCCGCCGGTCCCGGTCCCCAGGCCGGGGGACGCGGCCGCCGACGGCCCGGCGGACGTACCCGAGGCGCCCAGCCCGGGCGAGCTCTCCCGCTTCTTCTCCTGACAGGCGGCTCTTCTCCTGACCGGTGACGGCCACTGGATCACGGTTCTGTCCGCGCGTGCACCTGCCCTCGATGAGCAAGGCATCGGTGAGACCCGCCGACTCGCGCAGGCCCGGGTAACCGCCTGGACGGGCGCCGCGGTCACACCTGCCCGACGCCATTGAAGAAGAAGATCGCCGACAGGATGAGACAACCGGCGGCGAACCCGTAGGACCCGATCCCTGTAGCGACACCGTTCACCAGGGCATTCGCCTTTCCGTCGGGGTCATAAGTCACCTGCGCAGTACCCCCGACCGGAACAGGTGTGGATGCCTGGGCCCGTGACCACACCAGGCGTCGGCACCCTTCCTTGTCGACATAACGAATACCGCTCGCGACCAATCCGCCGGATGTCCATCTGAGGGTGGCACAGGTCCCTTTTGCGACCTCCGCTCGCCCACTCCGAATAAATGTGTCATGCCGCAACCGGAGATACCCGATGTACGCACCGTAGGTGGCCAGACCAAGTGCCGCGAGAAAGAAAAGCACCGCCAGTAAAATCACGGCCGCAGGATAGCCTCACCAGCGCTCCACGTCAAGGAATGTCCGAGAATGGCCCCGGAGTCGAAAAGGGAGAGTACATGACCACCCCTTACCCACCTGGATGGCCCGAGGAATACAAATTCGAGGGCCTTGCCAAAAGCGTCGCGGAAGCCCTGCTGAAGACGGGTGGCGGCGCCGTCGATTCCGTCAAGCAGATCGCAACGGACGTCGTCACGGGCGAGGCGCTGGAAAAGATAGCCGTATCACTCGGGGCCGATCCCGAAGCCAGCAGCTCAGCGCGTCGAGTCAGACCCTGTACTACAGCACAGAGAGCTTCAAATTCGACCCCACGTTCCTCACCTTCGCCCCGGACGCGATCCCGGTCTCCCCGAAAGGCATAGAGATTCTCGGAGTGAACGTGACTCCGGACTGGACGAAGAAATTCGAGGATTTCGTTCACAACCTGACGCCCTGGAATTCGGAGGCACCCGATCAAGCCGGCGAGGCCGTGGCGAACGTCAGTAAAAGACTGAAGAACACCAACATTCGTGTCAACACCCGGTCGAAGAACATGCAGAAGGCCCTCAAGGTCGCCTTCGACGCGATCAAGAAGGTCATCAGCTCAGTCATGAAGGTCGTCGGGCCGATCTGCAGAAGGACGGCGCGCTGACGGAGCGCTGAACTCCTTGCGCGGCGGGCTCGGGACGGCCGCCCGGTCCGTCCGTACCGCCGTCCAGGGCATCGGCAAGGCCGGTTCCGCCGTCGACCGGATCAAGGGCGCCGCCGACTCCGCCGGCACCCGGCTCCGGCAGTTCAAGACCAAGGCGGCGTCGTCCAGCCCCCACAGGCCACGCGACAGCGCCGTCGCCCAGGAACTCCAGGGCGACGGCGCCGAATGGACGGTGACGGACTACCTCCTGGCCGCCGCCGTCGACCACCTCGCCGCCGCGAACAGGATGTTCGCCACAGTCAACTCCGACGAGGACTCCGAACAGCCGGAGCCACCCCTCCCGGTCCCCAGGCCGGGGGACGCGGCCGCCGCCGAAGAACCGGTGGAAGCGCCGGAGACGCCCGACCCGAGCGCGCTCGCCCGCTTCTTCTCCTGACCCGCGACAGTCGCCGGACCGCAGTCCTGTCCGGCGAAGACACCTGCCCGCGACCCATACGGCGGCGGTGAACCCCACCGGACCGCACGGACCGGCCAAGGAATTTCAGCTACCGAGCATCCAGAAAAGGAGTCCGATTCCCGGAACAACGGTGATCAGCGACAGAATTGACAAAGCATATGCCACCCCATATTTGACCGGGTACACCTCTGCATTCTTCGGATGGCGCGGGTCGTAAATCACGTCTATCGAATCCCCCACACGCGCGCACGCAACCGCCGCCGCCGGACTCAGACATCTGAAGGTTTCACCTGATACCGTCTGAAATTTCGCAACCACAGCTACGCCGTTCTTGGCGTATGTGTGCTTGACGCAGACTCCACGAACCCGGACGCCCCTGACGCGCAAGGCGAACATCCGCCAGGCAAAGAAACCCAGGATTCCGGAGATGCCCAGCGACAACAGAGCATGCGGGACGAAGTAGGCCGAGCCGGAAGCAGCCAGGTGCACATATGTCATACGCCCATCTAAGTGGGCGTCGATCACGAAGGGAAGGCCCTCATGGTCAACGATGGAGGCTACAACCCCTACGGCCCGCCAAGCCCGGCATTCGAGGACTGGAAGTCGGCCTACGACGCCGTGGCACAGGAGGTCACCGAACTCCGGGAAAAGTACCAAAATTTCGCTGACCATTTCGCCCATAAAATGGTCAGCGCGTCCAACCAGATGGAGTATTTCAGCAATCAGCTCTTCAAGTGGGACATGGAAGCGATCGCTGTCACTCCCACGGGAATCACGATCGCGGGGGCAGAGGTTTACAGGTTCCCCTGGGTCGCGAAACTGGAGGCCACGCGTCTCGGCGTCGTAGGTCGGGCCCGCCGCGCAGGCGCCATGGCGGGCGATGACGAGGAGGGTGCGGGCGAAAGCGGCGCCGGGGCCGCGGGCGGGACGGCGGACATGGAGCGGGCGCTGCGCAGCCAGGCCCTCAAGATCACCAATCTCCAACGGGCCGGCACGCTGACGCGCCGCACACTCACCACCCATGGGCTGAAGATCCGCCAGCTCGCCGCAGGCCAGAGTGCCTCCGCCCGCCACACCGCGACGTCCGTCGCACGACAGGCGAGCCGTGCCGAGCAGCGCGCGCAGCGATCGTTCGCCACCCCGGCCCAGCGCCGGTCCGCGCACCGAGCATCGCCACCTGGCGCCGCCGAAAAGTCACAGCCCTTAACCGGACCACACGCTCCGCACGATCCAGACGATGGCCGCCAAGCACGCTACGCCACTCGCCAGAATCACCGGGACCGCCACCGCCATGTAGATCGCGTTCGGAACGAGTGAGCGAACCGGCCAGAGGCCGGCGACTTTCGGATCGCGCGGGAGGTAGACGATCTCCACCGCGCCACCCGGTTCCGGGAGTACGCCCCGCCACCCGGTGGCGACCATTCGGTTTGACTTGCCGGACGCATCCGTGAACTCGACGACGACGCCACTTCCGTAACGGCTGCTCGTATACCCCGCACATGCTCCCCGGGCACGCACACCCCGGGTGCTCAGACGGAACTTGTCGAAAAAAAGCGCCAGCAGGACTCGGACGCCTAGGTAAATAAGAAAGGAAAGGCCGCCGAGCGCCACAACGGCGACAAACGCCAGGATTTGCAACGGATGTCCAATGCTTTCGGGACAGGACACCGCAAACTTTATCGCGCACTCGCCCGGCCGTCAATAACGCATACCGAAAAGAAAGCAGGAACAGTGAGCGACAGGTGCGAACAGATGGAGCGCGAGATACAGGAAGCCCGGACGAATATATCGAATTTCACGGATTCACTGACCCGCGCACGAAATCGAATAAAGGCCCTTGAAGAGGCGAACGAGAAGGAGGCTGCCGAAGCCGCCGCCGCGCACGTGGACTGGTCGAAAGAGACACTCAGTAAGATCGACGAAAAATGGATGGAAGACCACGCGGCCGTCGCGGACCAGGTGCTCTACTGGAGCACTCAAACATTCAATTTCGACCCGGCAGCGGTTACGACCGCACCGGAGATCGCCTCCTTCTCCCCCCAGATGTTCGAAGTGGATGCCAATGGTATCGATGTCGCCGAAGTGCAGGTCATCGACTTCTTCGACCAGAAGAAATTCGCAAACGGAATCAGAAGCGCGCTAGGACTCTCCACCGACGACGGCGGAACCTCGCCCGTGAATGGGTCGGGAGGTACCTCCACAGCCGGATCCGATCAGGTCCGAACGGCAGCATCACAGAACCGGGAGGTATTCCAGTACAGGGAGGAGTCGGCTGGCTACCTCCGCCAGATAAAACAAACCCACACGGAGGCCAAAGCATTCGCACTCGACATCCGCAACAGAACGACACAGGCTCGGAACGAATTCGTGCAAATCATCAGAACGATCGATGAGGCACTCGGTCATTGACCCCCGTTCTTGGGATCAACCGGACGATTGGATAAGAAATGCCTCTGGTGCGCTCCCTCAACCGGGCATCGACAGCGTTGAGTGACTTCAAGGCAAAGGCCGACACCGCCGCGCGGGCGGCGAGCGGTCTGCAGAACAAGGCCACGGCCGGTGAACGCGAACTCAAGAAGCTCAAGAGCTCCGCCCAGGGCTCCGCCCGCGAACTCGCCAAGATCCAGCAGTCCGCCGACAAGGCCGAGCGCTCGATGGCCAAGGCCGGCAAGACCGGCCAGACGAGCGGCACCCAGGTCGGGAAGTTCAAATCCGGGGCCGACAAGGCGTCCAAGGGCATGAAGGGGCTCAACAAGTCGATGAAGGGCAATCTCATCGGCCAGTTGCTCTCCCTGCTCGCCCCGCTGATCGAGAAGGTGGTCGAGATGGCCACCCGGTCGAAGACCATGCAGAAGGTCCTCAAGGTCGCCTTCGACGCGATCAAGAAGGTCATCAGCTCGGTCATGAAGGTCGTCGGGCCGATCATGCAGAAGGCCGGCGCGCTGATCAAGAAGGTCTGGGACGGCATCAAGAAGGCGATCTCGGTCGTCATCAAGGCCGTCGCCTCGGTCATCACGACCTACTTCAACGCCTGGAAGAAGCTGATCACGACGGTGATGAACGCCGTCAAGAGCGTGATCTCCAGTGTGTGGAACGGCATCAAGAAGGTCATCACACCCGTCGTCAACTGGATCCGGGACGTCGTCCCCCAGGCATTCAGCAGGGTCAAGGAGAAACTGTCCAGCATCTGGGGCGGGCTCCAGGGCATCGCGAAACGGGCCTTCGACAAGATCACGGGCGCCGTGAAGGGCCCGATCAACTCGGTGATCCGGCTCATCAACTCCGCGATCGACAAGCTCAACCGCATCCAGGTCTCGATCCCCGGCTGGGTCCCGGGCGTCGGCGGCAAGAGCTTCGGTATCAGCCTGCCGAAGATCCCGCAGCTGGCGGCCGGCGGCATCGTGGCCCCGCGCAACGGCGGTGTGCACGCGATCGTCGCCGAGGCCGGTGAGGCCGAGGCCGTGCTGCCGCTGTCCAAGCTGGACCGGCTGCTGCGTCACACCGCCCGCCGGGCCAGGGCCGACTCCGTCAACGCCACGGCGGGCGCGGTGTCCGGGTTCCAGATCGAGAACTACTACGAGGCGTCCTCCGCCGACCGGATCAAGGGCGCCGCCGACTCCGCCGGCACCCAGCTCCGGCAGCTCAAGACCAAGGCGGACGCCGCCGGGAGATCCCTCACCAGGACCGGCCAGGCCGCCGGCCGTACGGCGACCCAGCTCCGCACCGGCAGCACCAAGGCCCGTGCCGCCGTCGCCCCCCTCACCTCCCTCGCCACCGGTGGCGGTCTGTTCGGCACGGTGGTCGGCGCGCTGGGCAAGGGCTCGGGCACGGTGTCCAAGCTCATGGGACTCTTCGGCGGCGCGCTCACCGTGGCCTCCGGAGCGATGACCGCCGTCAACGTCGCCATGCGCGCCAACCCGCTGGGGTTCGTCCTCGGCCTGCTGGCCCCCCTGGTCGGCTATCTCATCGAATACGCCCTGAACTCGCAGACCGGGCAGAAGATCATGAAGCAGGTCTTCGACCAGGTCCTCAAGGTGTTCCAGACGATCGGGAAGTTCCTCGGCCCCGTCCTGACGGCGTACGCCACCGTGATCTCGGCCGCCTTCAAGGCCGCCGCCAAGATCATCGGCTCCGTCCTGTCCGTCGTGGGCGGCGCGCTGTCCAAGGGGTTCAACGGCACCCGGAGCGCCGTCACCTCCGCCACCAACGCCGTGACCGGCCTCATCAGGCGGGCCTGGAGCGGCTTCCGCACCGTCATCCAGCCCGTCCTGGACTGGATCACCTCGAAGATCCCCGGCATGTTCACCCGGGTCAAGGACTCCATGTCCAGGACCCTCGACGGCATCGGCCGCTTCCTCAGCACCGGCATGCAGGGCGTCATGGCGGCCGTCACCGGGCCGGTCAAGGCACTGATCCACTTCGCCAACTGGGTCATCGACGGCCTGAACAAGCTCAGCTTCAGCTTCTTCGGCAAGAAGTTCGGCGTCGACCTGCCCAAGATCCCCCAGCTCGCCGAAGGCGGCGTCGTCCAGCCCGCCGGGCCGGGCACCGCCTCCCCCGTGCTGCCGCTGTCCGCGTTCAGCCGGCTGCGCCCCGCCGAAGCCCCGCCCCGAAGCACACGCCCCGCCGGCTCGCCGGACCGCGCCCGGCTGCGCTCGTACCACGCCACCGAGGGCAACGGCCCGCTCGCCGTCGCCACCGACCTGCTCTTCCTGCACGAGGCAGCGGCATGAGCACCCACCCGCCCCACGACTGAAGCGAGGTGACGGCCCCTCATGGCCGAGACCACAACCACATATCCCCAGGAGACCGCACCCGGCTCACTGATCACCCGCGACGGGCAGATCCAGTGGGCCGGACTGCTGATGGGCCCCGGTACGCCGTACGAGATCGACCGCACCGGCATCACCGGCTGGGACGACCTGCCGGTGCTCGACACCGGCGACATCTCCCGCCCCGACCAGCACGGCGCCTGGCCGGGCGCCCGCTGGGCGCAGCCTCGGCTCGTCGGCGCGTCCGTCTGGCTGCTGCCCCGGACCACCGGGCAGGCGCACGGCGTCATCGCCGCCTTCCGCGCCGCCACCGGCGCGGACGGCGGCGAGCAGTGGCTGGCCGTGCGGCTGCACGGCGAGACGCTGGCCGTGCGGGCCCGGGTCAGCCGCCGGGTCGTACCGCAGGACCGTTCCTTCGTGGTGCACGGCGCGTCCAGGACCAGCCTCCAGTGGACCGCCACCGATCCGCGCCGGTTCGGGACCGTTCTGCGGGAGGCGCGGGCCTCGCTGCCCGTCATGGAACCGGGCCTGGACTGGCCGGACGAGCCCGGGGCCGCCGGGATGGGACTCGAATGGCCGCTGGAGTGGGGGACGACCGGCACCGCCGGCACCTGCACCGCCGTCAACGAGGGCGCGGCGGCGGTCCACCCGGTGATCGAGTTCCGCGGCCCGCTCCGGCGCCCCGCGCTGACCCGGCTCAGCGACGGCCGGCAGCTCCAGTACGACATCGTTCTGGGCCCCCAGGACGTGCTGACGGTGGTCACCGAGTCCGGCACGGTGCTGCTCAACGCCACCGCTTCCCGGCTCTACACCTCGTCCCCCGCCTAGGTACCCGAGCAGCTTTTCCAGCTGCCGCCGGGCACCACGGAGCTCGCCTTCCGCTCCGACGACGCTACCCCCGATCCCCGGGCCTCCGTCTCCCTGCGCTGGCGTGACGCCCACTGGTGACCCCCGCGGGGCACGACCCGACACCCCCATTACTTCTCAGGAGGACAACATGCCCGTACGCAGTGCCTGGCTGATCAACCGCACCGAGACCGCGACCGGTCAGTCCCGGGCCGACACCCGGCTCTCCCCGGTCGGCACCATGACCCCGAGCGGAGCGCTGACCAGCACCAGCGGGGTGATCCCGGGCTCCGCCGACGGCAAGTACCTGATGTCCGGTCTCTACGTCTTCGGCGAGAGCGCCGGAATGAAGGCCACCGTCGCACCGGGCCGCGCGGTGATCCAGGGCCAGGGGTCGGCCGGCGCCTACCCGGTCGTCCTCACCGACTACACCGACGTGACCTTCGGCGACGGAGACGCCTCCAATCCGCGCATCGACCTGGTCGTCCTGCGCGTGTACGACACCCAGCTCGACGGCGGCGGCCGTACGGAAGCCGTACTGGAGGTCGTCGTGGGCAAGGCGGAGGCCACCCCCGAGCCACCGCTGCTCCCGGACGCCTCGCTTCCGCTCGCCCGTGTCACCGTGCCCGCGGGCGCCTCGGTGGGTACGGGGGGCATCGCGTGGGCCGACGCCGTGTACGACATGCGTGTGTCGACGGTGGCCGTCGGCGGCATCCTCGCCGACTCCTGGAACCGCGACACCGCCGGTGGCTACCCGGGGCAGTACCGCGACACCTCCAGCGTCCTCCAGCGCTGGGACGGGACCCACTGGGCGAGCTACCCCCGCCAGACCGGCGGTATCGCCCCGCAGGGCGCGCTCGCCACCGGCGAGTACACCGGCCAGTACCGCGACGAGGCCGGGCGGCTCCAGCGCTGGGACGGCTCCGTCTGGCGGCCGGCCGTCCCGTCCTGCGCCTACGCGGTCAACACCGACGGCGGCTACTGCACCTCCACCGCCTGGGTCGAGACGGTGACCGACACGGACGGCCCCACGATCACCGCCACCTTCACCGCCCCGGTGACGGGCGCGGTCCTGGTGACCGTCGGCTTCATGGGGAACACCGGGGTCGACGGACAGTGGTGCCGCATGAGCACCAACATCCGCAAGGAGGGCGCCCTGGTCCTCGAAGCGCACGAGACGCGCTCGGCCGCAGTCGGGTCGAAGGCCCTGACCTCGGTGTCCGCCACGTTCCGCGTCACGGGACTCCAGGCCGGCGCGGCCTACACGGCGGTCTCCGCCTACTGCACGTCGGCGACCAGCAACAAGAGCTGGATCGACAACCGTTTCGTCCGCGTCGACCCGCTCGTGTGAGGCAGCCGATGACCGCGTCCGTCACCACGCCCGTCTACCTGGCACTCTTCTGCGACCTGCGCACGGACCGCCTGCTGGACGTGCTGCCGCTCACGGAGACCAAGTTCGACGACTACATAGGCAAGCCCGGATCGCTCACCGCCAGCATCCCCCTGCCTGGGGGCGCACTGGCCGCCCGGGCACGGGCGGCGCTCCAGCCCGGCCGCACCGCGGTCTGGCTGGAGCGCGACGGCGATATCTGGTGGGGCGGGATCCTCTGGACCTGCACACCGGTCTCGGACGAGCAGGGCCGGCTCATGGTGCAGGGTGTCCGGGGCTGCCGTCCACACGGTCAGGGCGAGGGAGCCGTCGTCGCGGCGTACGACGAAGCAGATCCTCGACCGCCGGGGCAACGTGGTCGTCGCCGACGACGCCGCCCACGGCGGTCTGGCCCGCCCCTACATCCCGTACCCGCTGCCCGGCCCGGCCGACGCGGCCCGCTCCCAGACCGCCCCGGGCAGTCCCCCCTCATCCCTCATCGCACGCGCACGTTGGGCCTCAGGGGCCCCAGCACCACCGCCCCGACGGCCTCTGGCGGACGCACAACCCCCACACCTCCAACCGTCCTCCCGTCATTCAGGAGCACCACGTGCAGGTAGTGTCCCGTCCCGTCGTCGCCACCCTCGTCACCGCGGGAGTGTTGCTGCTCGGCTCAGTCTGCGGCAGCCAGAGCGCCGACGACGGTGGCCCGCCGTGCCCGGTCGCGGGGCAGGAATCTTCCTGCACGTCAACGCCAGCGGAGCCACCGCGAGCTGCGTCTGGGTCCCCCGCGCCACCATGGACCGGATCACGGCCTGGATCAGCCCGTCCGCCCACCCGCGGACAGCCATCGGCTGAGAGCCTGTCGGGTGACCTCCGACCGGGACGCCACGCCCCGGCACGCACGCTTCCCGCGTTGTCGTCGGTCGCCGACGCTCCGCGTCGACTCCCTCCTCCGCCTCAAAATCACACGCACCGGACCGCCTCCGCCATCCGATCGGAGGTCGCCCGACAGGCTCCGAACCACGGCATGCAGAAGGGCGCCCACCCCGTACGCGACGGGATGGGCGCCCTTCTCACTCACTGCTACTGGTTGTACGGACCGTAGTCGTAGTCCTCCAGCGGAACGGCCTGGCCGGAGCCCGTGCCGAACGGCGAGTAGTCGATGTCGTCGTAGCCGACGGCCGAGTACATCGCGGCCTTGGCCTCCTCGGTCGGCTCGACCCGGATGTTGCGGTAGCGGGACAGGCCCGTACCGGCCGGGATGAGCTTACCGATGATGACGTTCTCCTTGAGGCCGATCAGGGAGTCCGACTTGGCGTTGATCGCCGCGTCGGTCAGAACCCTGGTCGTCTCCTGGAAGGACGCCGCCGACAGCCACGACTCGGTGGCGAGCGAGGCCTTGGTGATACCCATCAGCTGCGGACGGCCGGAGGCGGGGTGACCGCCCTCGGTGACCACACGACGGTTCTCGGTCTCGAACTTCGAGCGCTCGACGAGCTCGCCCGGCAGCAGCTCCGCGTCGCCGGACTCGATGATCGTCACCCGGCGCAGCATCTGCCGGATGATGATCTCGATGTGCTTGTCGTGGATCGACACACCCTGCGAGTTGTAGACCTTCTGGACCTCGCCGACCAGGTGGACCTGGACCGCGCGCTGACCGAGGATCCGCAGCACGTCGTGCGGGTTGGTGGCACCCACGGTGAGCTTCTGGCCCACCTCGACGTGGTCGCCCTCGCCCACCAGCAGACGGGCACGCTTCGAGATCGGGAACGCCGTCTCGTCGCTGCCGTCGTCCGGGGTGACGACGAGCTTCTTGGTCTTCTCCGTCTCCTCGATACGGACGCGGCCGGCCGCCTCCGAGATCGGGGCGACACCCTTGGGCGTACGGGCTTCGAAGAGCTCGACGACACGAGGCAGACCCTGGGTGATGTCGTCACCGGCCACACCACCGGTGTGGAAGGTACGCATCGTCAGCTGGGTACCGGGCTCACCGATGGACTGGGCGGCGATGATGCCGACCGCTTCACCGATGTCGACCAGCTTGCCGGTGGCGAGCGAGCGTCCGTAGCAGAAGGCACAGGTGCCGACCGCGGACTCACAGGTCAGGACCGAACGGGTCTTGACCTCCTGGACGCCGGCGCCCACCAGGGCGTCGATCAGGACGTCACCGAGGTCGACGTTGGCAGGCGCGATGACCTTGCCGTCGACGACGACGTCCTCGGCGAGCATGCGGGCGTAGACCGAGGTCTCGACGTCCTCCGTCTTGCGGAGCACACCGTCCGCACCCTTGACGGCGATCTTCAGCTTGAGGCCGCGGTCGGTGCCGCAGTCCTCCTCGCGAATGATCACGTCCTGCGAGACGTCCACCAGACGACGGGTCAGGTAACCCGAGTCGGCGGTACGCAGGGCGGTGTCCGCCAGACCCTTACGGGCACCGTGCGTGGAGATGAAGTACTCCAGAACGGTGAGGCCCTCACGGAAGGACGCCTTGATGGGACGCGGGATCGTCTCGTTCTTGGCGTTGGACACCAGACCACGCATACCGGCGATCTGACGCATCTGCATCATGTTTCCTCGGGCACCCGAGTCAACCATCATGAAGATGGGGTTCGTCTTGGGGAAGTTCGCGTTCATCGCCTCGGCGACCTCGTTGGTCGCCTTGGTCCAGATCGCGATGAGTTCCTGCGTGCGCTCGTCCTTGGTGATCAGACCGCGCTCGTACTGCTTCTGGACCTTCTCGTCCTGCGCCTCGTAGCCGGCGACGATCGCCTTCTTGGCCTCGGGGACCACGACGTCGGAGATGGCCACGGTGACACCGGAACGGGTCGCCCAGTAGAAGCCCGCCGCCTTCAGGTTGTCGAGCGTCGCCGCCACGATGACCTTGGGGTAGCGCTCGGCGAGGTCGTTGACGATCTCGGAGAGCTGCTTCTTGCCGACGGAGTAGTCGACGAACGGGTAGTCCTCGGGCAGCAGCTCGTTGAAGAGCGCGCGGCCCAGGGACGTACGCAGCCGGAACGTGTCGCCCTGCTGGTACTCCTGCTCGCCCTCCTCGGCGACCGGCGGCACCCAGCCGCGCGGCGGGATGGTGCCCACCGGGAAGCGGATGTCGACCTTCGCCTGGAGCGACAGCTCGCGGGCGTCGAAGGCCATGATCGCCTCGGCCGTGGAACCGAAGGAACGGCCCTGGCCGACGACCTTGCGCTCCTCCTCGTCCGTGGTGAGGAAGAACAGGCCCAGCACCATGTCCTGGGTCGGCATGGTGACGGGACGACCGTCGGCCGGCTTCAGGATGTTGTTCGAGGACAGCATCAGGATGCGGGCCTCGGCCTGCGCCTCCGCGGAGAGCGGCAGGTGCACGGCCATCTGGTCACCGTCGAAGTCCGCGTTGAACGCGGTGCAGACGAGCGGGTGGATCTGAATGGCCTTGCCCTCGACCAGCTGCGGCTCGAAGGCCTGGATGCCGAGGCGGTGCAGCGTCGGTGCACGGTTCAGCAGCACCGGGTGCTCGGCGATGACCTCTTCGAGGACGTCGTACACCACGGTGCGGCCGCGCTCGACCATGCGCTTGGCCGACTTGATGTTCTGCGCGTGGTTCAGGTCGACCAGGCGCTTCATCACGAACGGCTTGAAGAGCTCCAGCGCCATGGCCTTCGGCAGACCGCACTGGTGCAGCTTGAGCTGCGGGCCGACGACGATCACGGAACGCGCGGAGTAGTCCACACGCTTACCGAGAAGGTTCTGACGGAATCGACCCTGCTTGCCCTTCAGCATGTCGCTGAGGGACTTGAGCGGGCGGTTGCCGGGACCGGTGACCGGGCGACCGCGGCGGCCGTTGTCGAACAGCGCGTCGACGGCCTCCTGCAGCATCCGCTTCTCGTTGTTCACGATGATCTCGGGGGCACCGAGGTCGAGGAGACGCTTGAGGCGGTTGTTGCGGTTGATCACACGGCGGTACAGGTCGTTCAGGTCGGAGGTCGCGAAGCGGCCACCGTCCAGCTGCACCATCGGACGCAGGTCCGGCGGGATGACCGGCACGCAGTCGAGCACCATGCCCTTGGGCTTGTTGCTGGTCTGCAGGAACGCGGAGACGACCTTGAGGCGCTTGAGCGCACGGGTCTTCTTCTGGCCCTTGCCGGTACGGATGATCTCGCGGAGGCGCTCGGCCTCCTCGTCGAGGTCGAACGACTCCAGGCGCTTCTGCAGAGCGGCGGCGCCCATGCAGCCGTCGAAGTACGTGCCGAAGCGGTCACGCAGCTCGCGGTAGAGCAGCTCGTCGCCCTCCAGGTCCTGGACCTTGAGGTTCTTGAAGCGGCTCCACACCTCGTCGAGGCGGTCGATCTCGCGCTGCGCACGGTCGCGCAGCTGCTTCATCTCGCGCTCGGCACCCTCGCGCACCTTGCGGCGCACGTCGGCCTTGGCGCCCTCGGCCTCCAGCTCGGCCAGGTCGGTCTCGAGCTTCTTGGCGCGGGCCTCGAGGTCGGCGTCGCGACGGTTCTCGACCTGCTGACGCTCGACGGAGACGTGCGCCTCCAGCGAGGGCAGGTCGCGCGTACGGCGCTCCTCGTCCACGAACGTGATCATGTACGCGGCGAAGTAGATGACCTTCTCGAGGTCCTTCGGCGCGAGGTCCAGCAGGTAGCCCAGGCGCGACGGGACGCCCTTGAAGTACCAGATGTGGGTGACGGGGGCGGCAAGCTCAATGTGCCCCATGCGCTCACGGCGCACCTTGGCGCGCGTGACCTCGACGCCACAGCGCTCACAGATGATGCCCTTGAAGCGGACACGCTTGTACTTGCCGCAGTAGCACTCCCAGTCCCGGGTCGGACCGAAGATCTTCTCGCAGAAGAGTCCGTCCTTTTCGGGCTTGAGCGTGCGGTAGTTGATGGTCTCCGGCTTCTTCACTTCGCCGTGGGACCAGGTCCGGATGTCGTCCGCGGTGGCAAGGCCGATCCGCAGCTCGTCGAAGAAGTTGACGTCGAGCACTTGTCGTCAATCCCTCTTTCGGGGGTTCGAGCCCCCTCGCGTCACGCGAGAAATCGGGGCACTTCAGCAATGGTCTGAACGGGTCCGGGGAGAGCCGGCCGGATCACGGGGATCCGGCCGGCCAACCCGTCAGACCTCTTCGACGCTGCTCGGCTCGCGCCGGGACAGGTCGATACCGAGCTCCTCCGCCGCGCGGAAGACGTCCTCGTCCGTGTCGCGCATCTCGATGGACATGCCGTCCGAGGACAGCACCTCCACGTTGAGGCAGAGCGACTGCATTTCCTTGATGAGCACCTTGAAGGACTCGGGAATGCCGGGCTCGGGGATGTTCTCGCCCTTGACGATCGCCTCGTAGACCTTCACGCGGCCGGTCACGTCGTCGGACTTGATCGTCAGCAGTTCCTGGAGGGCGTATGCGGCGCCGTAAGCCTCAAGGGCCCACACCTCCATCTCACCGAAGCGCTGACCACCGAACTGGGCCTTACCACCCAGCGGCTGCTGGGTGATCATGGAGTACGGGCCCGTCGAACGAGCGTGCAGCTTGTCGTCGACGAGGTGGTGCAGCTTGAGGATGTACATGTACCCGACCGAGACCGGGTCCGGGAACGGCTCGCCGGAGCGGCCGTCGAACAGCTTGGCCTTGCCGGAGGGCTGCACCAGGCGGTCGCCGTCGCGGTTCGGGATCGTGGCCTCGAAGAGACCGGAGATCTCGTCCTCGCGCGCACCGTCGAAGACGGGGGTGGCGACGTTGGTGCCGGGGGCGACCTGGTCGGCGCCGATGGCCTGCAGGCGCTTGGCCCAGTCCTCACCGAGACCGGAGACGTCCCAGCCGCGGCTGGCGAGCCAGCCGAGGTGGATCTCCAGGACCTGTCCCGGGTTCATTCGGGACGGGACACCCAGCGGGTTGAGGATGATGTCGACCGGGGTGCCGTCCTCCAGGAACGGCATGTCCTCGATCGGGAGGATCTTCGAGATGACGCCCTTGTTGCCGTGACGGCCAGCGAGCTTGTCACCGTCGGTGATCTTGCGCTTCTGCGCGACGTAGACGCGGACCAGCTGGTTCACGCCCGGCGGCAGCTCGTCGCCCTCTTCGCGGTCGAAGACGCGGACGCCGATGACCTTGCCGATCTCACCGTGCGGCACCTTCAGCGAGGTGTCGCGCACCTCGCGCGCCTTCTCACCGAAGATCGCGCGGAGCAGGCGCTCCTCGGGGGTCAGCTCGGTCTCGCCCTTGGGCGTGACCTTGCCGACGAGGATGTCGCCGGCGACGACCTCGGCACCGATACGGATGATGCCGCGCTCGTCGAGGTCGGCGAGGACCTCCTCGGAGACGTTCGGGATGTCCCGGGTGATCTCCTCCGGGCCGAGCTTGGTGTCACGGGCGTCGACCTCGTGCTCCTCGATGTGGATCGAGGAGAGGACGTCGTCCTGCACGAGGCGCTGCGACAGGATGATCGCGTCCTCGTAGTTGTGACCCTCCCACGGCATGAACGCCACGAGCAGGTTCTTACCGAGGGCCATCTCACCGTTCTCGGTGGCCGGACCGTCGGCGAGCACCTGGTCGGCGACGACCCGGTCGCCCTCGGAGACGACAACCTTCTGGTTGACCGAGGTGCCCTGGTTGGAGCGCATGAACTTGGCGATGCGGTACGTGGTGTACGTGCCGTCGTCGTTGGTCACGGTGATGTAGTCCGCGGAGACCTCCTGGACCACACCGTCCTTCTCGGCCTTGAGCACGTCACCGGCGTCGGTGGCGCAGCGGTACTCCATGCCGGTGCCGACGAGCGGGGCCTCCGACTTGATCAGCGGCACCGCCTGACGCATCATGTTCGCGCCCATGAGGGCACGGTTGGCGTCGTCGTGCTCCAGGAAGGGGATCATCGCGGTGGCGACGGACACCATCTGGCGCGGCGAGACGTCCATGTAGTCGACGTCCGCGCCGGGCACGTAGTCGACCTCGCCACCACGGCGGCGGACCAGCACGCGGGGCTCGACGAACCGGAGCTCGTCGGTCAGCGGCGCGTTTGCCTGCGCGATGACGAAGCGGTCCTCCTCGTCGGCGGTCAGGTAGTCGACCTCGTCGGTGACCTGGCCCTCGACGACCTTGCGGTACGGCGTCTCGATGAAGCCGAACGCGTTGATGCGGCCGTACGAAGCCAGCGAACCGATCAGACCGATGTTCGGGCCTTCGGGCGTCTCGATCGGGCACATGCGTCCGTAGTGCGACGGGTGCACGTCACGGACCTCGAAGCCGGCCCGCTCACGGGAGAGACCACCCGGGCCCAGCGCGTTGAGACGACGCTTGTGCGTCAGGCCCGACAGCGGGTTGTTCTGGTCCATGAACTGGGACAGCTGGCTGGTGCCGAAGAATTCCTTGATGGAGGCGACGACCGGCCGGATGTTGATCAGGGTCTGCGGCGTGATCGCCTCGACGTCCTGGGTGGTCATGCGCTCGCGCACGACGCGCTCCATACGGGCGAGACCCGTACGGACCTGGTTCTGGATCAGCTCACCGACGTTACGGATACGACGGTTGCCGAAGTGGTCGATGTCGTCGGTCTCGACCATGATCGAACGACCGGACTCGCCGACCGTCTCGGTCTCACCGGCGTGCAGCTTCACCAGGTACTTGATGGTGGCGATGACGTCGTCGGAGGTGAGCACGCCGGCGTCCAGCGGCTCGTTCGCGCCGAGCTTCTTGTTCACCTTGTAGCGGCCGACCTTCGCCAGGTCGTAGCGCTTCGGGTTGAAGTAGAGGTTCTCCAGCAGCGTCTGCGCGGCCTCACGGGTCGGGGGCTCGCCCGGACGCAGCTTGCGGTAGATGTCGAGCAGCGCGTCGTCCTGACCCTGGGTGTGGTCCTTCTCCAGGGTGGCGCGCATGGACTCGTACTCGCCGAACTCCTCAAGGATCTGCTCGGTCGTCCAACCGAGAGCCTTGAGCAGGACGGTCACGGACTGCTTGCGCTTGCGGTCGATACGGACACCGACCATGTCGCGCTTGTCGATCTCCATCTCCAGCCAGGCACCCCGGGACGGGATGATCTTGGCGGAGAAGATGTCCTTGTCGGACGTCTTGTCGATGGAGGAATCGAAGTAGACACCCGGCGAGCGGACCAGCTGCGACACGACGACACGCTCGGTGCCGTTGATGACGAAGGTGCCCTTGTTGGTCATGAGCGGGAAGTCGCCCATGAAGACCGTCTGGGACTTGATCTCGCCGGTCTCGTTGTTGGTGAACTCGGCCGTGACGAAGAGCGGGGCGGCGAACGTGAAGTCGCGCTCCTTGCACTCGTCGATCGAGTTCTTCGAGGGCTCGAAGCGGTGGTCGCGGAACGTAAGCGACATCGACCCGGAGAAGTCCTCGATCGGTGAAATCTCCTCGAAGATTTCCTCCAGGCCGGACTTGGTGGGGACGTCTTGTCCACTGTCCAGAGCAGCCTCGACGCGAGCCTTCCAGGCGGCATTGCCGAGGAGCCAGTCAAAGCTCTCGGTCTGCAGCGCGAGGAGGTTCGGAACCTCGAGGGGCTCCTTGATCTTTGCAAAGGAGATGCGCAGCGGGGCGGTGCTGGCACCGTTGTTCGTATTCGCGGTCGAGGCGTTGCGCGAGGCGGCCAAGAGGGGGTCCTTCCGAGGGCTCGGACTCACTACGCGCGTACCGGTCCCAAGCTGGACACAGAGACGGTCTGTTCCTGATTCGGCCGAAGACGGCCAGGTCAGAGACGGTCGGTCATGGGTGCTCAAGCGTGGGCATGCCTCTGGTGACGGGCAGGAGGCAGCTAACAGGCAGCGCAAAGGGTCAGTGTAGCCAAACGGCACACTGATGTCCAGTCGGGGTTCTCAGAGACCCACGTAGCTCTCAACAGCTGTTCTCAACACCTATGACTAGCCGGTGCGCGCGGTGCGCTCTTCTTTACTGCCCTCTTCGTCCACGATCCATGCCTCGGATTCGGATCGATGTGACGACGCGTCCTGAGAATTGCGCGCCTCGTGCCGTTCGTCAAGGCCCCCCATGCCGGGACAACGCCCCGGTGCCATCACCCGGCTACCTCTCGGCGCCGGCCGGCCGGCCCCGAGAGGCAACGGCGATGATCACCATACTCGTCGCCGCCGGAAGAGCAAGGCAGCCGTCGCGGGTACGCCGAAGGGCGACCACCCGGATGGGTGATCGCCCTTCGTCATTTGACGCCCGTGCCGTGCGGCACGGGCAGTCAGGAGGAGTCAGCGGACTCCTTGAGTCACTTGACCTCGACGGAAGCGCCGGCGGCCTTGAGGGACTCGGCAGCCTTCTCGGCGGCCTCCTTGGCGACCTTCTCGAGGACCGGCTTCGGGGTGCCGTCGACGAGGTCCTTGGCCTCCTTCAGACCCAGCGAGGTCAGCTCACGCACGACCTTGATGACCTGGATCTTCTTCTCGCCGGCGCCGGTGAGGATGACGTCGAACTCGTCCTGCTCCTCGACGGCCTCAGCGGCGGCACCGGGGGCACCCGGGGCGGCAACGGCGACCGCAGCGGCGGCGGTGACGTCGAACTTCGCCTCGAAGGCCTTCACGAACTCGGAGAGCTCGATGAGGGTCATCTCTTCGAACTGCGCGAGCAGGTCGTCCTGGGACAGCTTCGCCATGATGGCGTCCTTCCACTAATTCGGCAGGTGCCGGAGTTACATGTAGGCGGGCGTACGTTCGGCCCGCTGCGACCGTCGCCCTAGGGAGCGACGATCATTGCGCGAGCCGAATTACTCGGCACCGCCCTGCTCGGCCTGCTTGGCACGAAGCGCCTCCGCGGTGCGGACGAACTTCGACGGGAGCGCCTGGAAGACCTGAGCAGCCTGAGTCTGCTTGCCCTTCATGGCGCCCGCCAGCTTGGCGAGCAGAACCTCGCGGGACTCGAGGTCCGCGAGCTTCTTGATCTCATCCGCGGTCAGCGCCTTACCATCAAGGACACCGCCCTTGATGATGAGGTTGGGGTTCTCCTTGGCGAAGTCACGAAGACCCTTCGCCGACTCCACCGGGTCACCGGTGATGAAGGCAACCGCCGTCGGACCAGTGAACTGGTCGTCCAGCGAAGTGATCCCGGCCTCGTTGGCCGCAATCTTGGTCAGCGTGTTCTTCACCACGGCGTACTGGGCGTTCTCACCGAGCGAACGACGCAGCGTCTTGAGCTGCGCCACGGTGAGACCCCGGTACTCGGTCAGCACGGCGGCGTTCGAGCTGCGGAACTGGTCCGTCAGCTCGGCTACCGCGGCAGCCTTGTCGGGCCTTGCCATGAGCGTCGGCCTCCTTCCGGGTGATGAGGACCGCTCAGAAGGGGCCGGGAAAGACGAACGCCCCGGCGCAGGCGCCAGGGCGTAGCTCGACCGAACGAAGTCCGGGAGCTTTCCACAGTCACCTGCGCGGGTCGCCCGTACTCGACGGATCCTTCGGTTGCTGTTCCCTCTTGCGAGAGCGCAGCAACGACCAGCGGTCTTTGGCTTCTGTAGGAGAATACGCGACCGATGTCGCGCCGGGCAAATCCGGCTCCCCTCGGAGGTTTGGGCCGTCCGGCGACCGGGGAACTGCGTCGCCCCGGTCGCCGGACGGTCTCAGCCGGCTCCCCCGGCGGCTCCCTGCTGCTGCTTCACGAGGTCGGTGAAGTCGACCGTGTCATCGGCCGGGGGCTTCTCGACCGAGACCTTCGTGCCGTAGTCGCTGTAGTACACCGTCGAATTCAGTTCGCCGGTCTTCATCTGGCCGCGCTCGGTCTTCTTGACCAGCAGATCGTTCTCGTCGACCCAGATGTCGACCTTCTCCGTGGTGATCCCGGCGTCGCTCAGCTGCTTCTTCAGCTGGTCGAGCTGGTCGGCGTCGAGCTTGGAGTTCTTCGCGGTCAGCGCGGCGACGTCGACGGTGCCGGAGTAGTGCGTGGTGGAGACGCCGCGGACGTCCTCCTGGCCGACCTTCTTCACGTCACCGGAGGCCAGCAGCGACTTCACACCCTGGTCAGGGGTGGTGTTCTGCATCTGCTGCTTCATCGCCTCGCCGGAGGCGCCGGCGAGCTTGGCGAGGTCGGCGTAGCCGTAGTTGATCCAGTGCTTGCCGCCGGCCTGCTTGGCGAAGGCCTCACCCATGTTGACGGCGTAGCCGTCCTTGAAGTAGCGGGCCTGCATGGCGCCCGTACCACCGTTCTGCTTCATGGCATCCGCCATGGTGCCGCCGGTGTAGGTGATCTCCATGGTGCCGGTGAGGCCGTCGGTCCAGTCGATGGTCCCGCTCTGCTTCATGGACATGGTGGTGCCCATCTGCGTGGTGCCCTCGACCTTCGCCGAGCTCTCCCCGCCGGTCTTCTTCTGTACATCGAGCAACGCGGCTATCGGGTCGACCTTCACCACGGCCCCGCCGCGGTTGTCGCCGCCCTTGTCGTCCGATCCGCCGCAGGCCGCGACCGACGTCAAGGCCGCCGCCACCGCCACCGACAGACCCACGTGTCGCACGGTACTGGTCCTCATGTCCGCTTCCACCCCTCGTTCGGCTCTCGGAGCCACACGCTAACGCACGGCTCCGACACAGCCACCGGCTACATACGGATACGAGGACGGGCCCCGCACCTCGAAAGGTTGCGGGGCCCGTCAATGTCACACGTGACGCGGCCTGCTGCCGAGCGCTGAGGCTCAGACGGCGGCCGGGTCCTCCTCGACGAGGAGGTTACGGGTGCGGTTGGCGTCCAGCGGGATGCCGGGGCCCATCGTGGTGGCCAGGGTGGCCTTCTTGATGTAGCGGCCCTTGGCGGCGGACGGCTTCAGACGGAGGATCTCCTCCAGCGCCGCTGCGTAGTTCTCCACCAGCTTGGTGTCGTCGAACGAGACCTTGCCGATGATGAAGTGCAGGTTCGAGTGCTTGTCGACGCGGAACTCGATCTTGCCGCCCTTGATGTCGTTGACAGCCTTCGCGACATCGGGGGTGACGGTGCCGGTCTTCGGGTTCGGCATCAGACCACGCGGACCGAGCACCCGGCCGAGGCGGCCGACCTTGCCCATGAGGTCCGGGGTGGCGACGACGGCGTCGAAGTCCAGACGGCCCTTCGCCACCTCGTCGATGAGCTCGTCGGCGCCGACGATGTCGGCGCCCGCGGCTTCCGCGGCCGCAGCACGGTCACCGGTCGCGAAGACCAGGACCCGGGCGGTCTTGCCGGTGCCGTGCGGGAGGTTCACGGTGCCGCGGACCATCTGGTCGGCCTTGCGAGGGTCGACACCCAGGCAGAACGCGACCTCGACGGTGCCGTCGAACTTGGTGGAGGCGGTCTCCTTGGCGAGACGGACGGCCTCGAGCGGGGCGTAGTTGCGCGCCCGGTCGACCTTGGCGTCCGCAGCGCGGAGGTTCTTGCTGCGCTTCACTTCTGCTCCTGTGGTTTCAGGGTGTGGAGTCGTGGTGCGGGCCAGCGCTTGGCCCTACCACTGAGGACGTGAGGGGCTGAATCAGCCTTCGACCGTGACGCCCATGGAACGGGCGGTGCCAGCGATGATCTTCGACGCGGCGTCGAGGTCGTTGGCGTTCAGGTCGGGGAGCTTCGTCGTGGCGATCTCACGGACCTGGGCAGCCGTCAGCTTGGCGACCTTGGTCTTGTGCGGCTCGCCGGAGCCCTTCTCCACGCCCGCGGCCTTGAGGATCAGCTTCGCGGCCGGCGGAGTCTTGGTGACGAAGGTGAAGGAGCGGTCCTCATAGACCGTGATCTCCACCGGCACGACCATGCCACGCTGCGACTCGGTCGCGGCGTTGTAGGCCTTGCAGAACTCCATGATGTTGACGCCGTGCTGGCCGAGCGCGGGGCCGACCGGCGGGGCCGGGTTGGCCGCACCGGCGTTGATCTGGAGCTTGATAAGCCCCGTGACCTTCTTCTTCTTGGGAGGCATTGCTCTCTCCGGGTCCTAGTGAGAGTGTTTCGCCGCCGTCCGGTCATCCGGATGGAGGCATACCGCACAACGATAACGGGTATGGCTGCGCGACCAAAAACCGAGCAGGTCAGACCGGCCGTGGAGCCGGTCTGACCTGCTGGGTAGGCATGTGTCCAGAATCTGGCGGAAAGCCGCTAGTTCTTCTGGATCTGGTCGAAGCTGAGCTCGACCGGAGTCTCGCGACCGAAGATCTCGACGAGACCCTTGACCTTCTTCGAGTCGGCGTTGATCTCGTTGATCGTCGCCTGCAGAGTCGCGAACGGGCCGTCGGTGACGGTGACCGAGTCGCCCACCTCGAAGTCGAGCACCTGCACCTCGACCTTGCGGGACGGAACCGGCTTGCCCTCGGCCTCGGCGGCCTCACGGGCGGCCTTCTCCTCGGCCTCCGGGGCGAGCATCTTGACGATCTCGTCGAGCGTCAGCGGGTACGGGTCGTAGGCGTTGCCCACGAAGCCGGTGACGCCGGGGGTGTTGCGGACGACGCCCCAGGACTCGTTCGTCAGATCCATGCGCACCAGGACGTAGCCCGGCAGCTTGTTCTGGCGAACGTTCTTGCGCTCGCCGTTCTTGATCTGGACGATCTCTTCCTCGGGCACTTCGGCCTGGTAGATGAATTCCTCGACGTTGAGCGAGACGGCGCGCTGCTCCAGGTTGGCCTTCACACGCTTCTCGTAACCGGCGTACGTGTGGATGACGTACCACTCGCCGGGAAGGCCGCGCAGTTCCTCGCGCAGAGCCGTGACGGCGTCGACGGGGGCGGCCGGCTCCGCCTCCGCCGCCGCTTCCTCGTCGGCCTCGGCGGGCTCGTCGTCGTTCGCGTCGCCCTCGGAACCGGTCTCGGCCTCGGCGGCCTCGTCGTCGTCCTCGGTGTGCAGGGCCGCCTGCTCGGCGGGCTCACCTGCGGCGGCGTCGGCAGCTTCAGCCTGGTCCGGCTCCTCGGCGTCCGCCGCCTCGACGATGTCGAGCTCGTCCTCGGCGGACTCGAAGGCGCCCGCCGTCGGCTCGACGGCGTCGTTCAGGTTCGGGTCAGACACGGTGGCTGCTTCTTCCTGGATACAAATGGGTGGAACATGCGAAAGGGGCGCCCATGAGGCGCCCTCCGCGGGATCAGCCGAAGACGTACTTCACGACCCGCTGGAACCCGAAGTCAATCACGGTCACCAGACCGATCATGACGACGACGAAGACAATCACCACGCTGGTGTATGTCGTCAGCTGATTACGAGTCGGCCAGACAACCTTGCGCAACTCGGCGACGATCTGGCGGTAGAACAGCGCGAAGCGACCCAGAGGGCCCTTCTTTCCGCGCTTGCCGCCCTTCCGAGCCTTCTTCTTCGACTCGGGTACTTCATCCTCGGCATCAGGCATGTCGATGGAGCCCACGGCGTCCGTCACGCTACTCACCTGATTCCGGGTCATGGCCGTGCCGCGCCCGGTGGAGCCGCACGGCGGTGCATTGAAGTACGTACATGCGCACACTCCTGGCGAAGGAATGTGTAGCAGGGCCGGAGGGACTTGAACCCCCAACCGCTGGTTTTGGAGACCAGTGCTCTACCAATTGAGCTACGACCCTTTGTGGTTTCCACCAACCTACCGCATCTTCCCGGATGCTCCGGGTGCGAGAACGGTGTGACTGGTGAAGGCCAACGACAGGTGAGTGTACGTGCTCAGCGGCCCGGCGTCGAACAGATAGCTCCCGACAACTCCTGATCGCATGTTGTCCGCATGCTGTCCGAGTCCTGTCCGGTCCCTGAAACCCCTGTGCCGACAGGGAACGCGGTCTGGGACCATGGGGGCCATGAGCGCTGCAACTTCTCCGTCCGAGCGCCGGGTCTCCGCCCGCATCGGTGCAATCTCCGAGTCCGCCACCCTCGCCGTCGACGCCAAGGCCAAGGCCCTCAAGGCCGCCGGCCGCCCGGTGATCGGCTTCGGTGCCGGTGAGCCCGACTTCCCGACCCCCGGTTACATCGTCGAGGCCGCGGTCGAGGCCTGCCGCAACCCGAAGTACCACCGCTACACCCCGGCGGGAGGGCTTCCGGAGCTCAAGGCCGCCATTGCGGAGAAGACGCTGCGCGACTCCGGCTATGAGGTCGACGCCTCCCAGATCCTGGTGACCAACGGCGGCAAGCAGGCCATCTACGAGGCGTTCGCCGCGATCCTCGACCCGGGCGACGAGGTCATCGTCCCGGCCCCGTACTGGACCACCTACCCCGAGTCGATCCGGCTGGCCGGCGGTGTCCCGGTCGAGGTCGTGGCCGACGAGACCACCGGCTACCGGGTCTCCGTCGAGCAGCTGGAGGCCGCGCGCACCGAGCGCACGAAGGTCGTCCTGTTCGTCTCCCCGTCGAACCCGACCGGTGCGGTGTACAGCGAGGCCGACGCTAAGGCGATCGGCGAGTGGGCCGTCGAGCACGGCCTGTGGGTGCTGACCGACGAGATCTACGAGCACCTGGTCTACGGCGACGCGAAGTTCACCTCGCTGCCCGCGCTCGTTCCCGCCCTGCGCGACAAGTGCATCGTGGTCAACGGCGTCGCCAAGACGTACGCGATGACCGGCTGGCGCGTGGGCTGGCTCATCGGCCCGAAGGACGTGGTCAAGGCCGCGACCAACCTGCAGTCGCACGCCACGTCCAACGTCTCCAACGTCGCCCAGGTCGCCGCGCTGGCCGCCGTCTCCGGGGACCTGGACGCGGTCGCCGAGATGCGGACCGCCTTCGACCGGCGCCGGCAGACCATCGTCCGGATGCTCAACGAGATCGACGGCGTGCTGTGCCCTGAGCCCGAGGGCGCGTTCTACGCGTACCCCTCGGTCAAGGAGCTGCTCGGCAAGGAGATCCGCGGCAAGCGCCCGGCCACCTCGGTCGAGCTGGCCGCGCTGATCCTGGACGAGGCCGAGGTCGCGGTCGTACCGGGCGAGGCCTTCGGTACGCCGGGCTACCTGCGGCTCTCGTACGCCCTGGGCGACGACGACCTCGTCGAGGGCGTCTCGCGGCTCCAGAAGCTGCTGGGCGAGGCCAAGGCCTGACGTTCCGTGTGGCGCATGAGTGGGCTCCCGGCTGAGCCGGGAGCCCACTCATGCGTTCAGGCAAGCGCTCGTTCGATGAATCCGGCTGCCTGGGCCGAGATCCTTGCGGCAGGATCTCCCAGTGACTCCTCCCCCAACAACAGGGGACTTCTCATTCGGCCTGATGATCGGCCTCGTGACGGACAAGCCCTGCCCGATGCCTTTCGGCACAGTGCGGAGCGTAGCAGCTACAGAAGGTGATCGGACATGGATCGTGACGTCCGGCTGTTGCCCAAGGCCCACCTGCACCTGCATTTCACCGGGTCGATGCGGCCCACGACCCTGCTCGAACTCGCCGACAAGTACGGCGTGCACCTGCCGGAGGCGCTGACCGGCGGCGAGCCGCCCCGGCTGCGGGCGACGGACGAGCGCGGCTGGTTCCGCTTCCAGCGGCTCTACGACATCGCCCGATCCTGTCTGAGGGCCCCCGAGGACATCCGGCGGCTCGTGCGCGAGACGGCCCAGGAGGACGTCGCGGACGGCTCCGGCTGGCTGGAGATCCAGGTCGACCCCACCTCGTACGCCCCGCTGCTCGGCGGGCTGATCCCGGCGATCGAGATCATCCTGGACGCGGTGGACAGCGCTTCGCGCGAGACCGGTCTGCCGATCCGGGTGGTGATCGCGGCGAACCGGATGAAGCACCCGCTGGACGCCCGCACCCTGGCCCGGCTCGCGGTGCGGTACGCGGACCGGGGCGTGGTCGGATTCGGGCTCTCCAACGACGAGCGGCGCGGGATGGCCCGGGACTTCGACCGGGCCTTCGCCATCGCCCGCGACGGCGGCCTGCTGGCGGCCCCGCACGGCGGCGAGCTGGCCGGCCCGTCGAGCGTGCGGGACTGTCTGGACGATCTCGACGCGGCCCGGATCGGGCACGGCGTACGGGCCGCCGAGGATCCTCGGCTGTTGCGCAGGCTGGCGGAGCGGGGAGTGACCTGCGAGGTGTGCCCGGCGTCGAACGTGGCGCTGGGCGTCTACGAGAAGCCCGCCGACGTACCCCTGCGCACTCTGTTCGAGGCCGGGGTGCCGATGGCGCTGGGCGCGGACGATCCGCTGCTCTTCGGTTCCCGGCTGGCCGCGCAGTACGACCTTGTACGGCGCCACCACGCGTTCACGGACGAGGAGCTCGCGGAACTGGCCCGGCAGTCGGTGCGGGGCTCTGCGGCTCCCGCCGCGATTCGGGCAGAGCTCCTGGCCGGCATCGACGCCTGGCTGTCGAAGCCGGTGGGCTGAGACCGACCGGCGCCGGGGGCGGTCTACGCCGCGAGCCCCCGTATCAGCGCCCTGGCCACGGACGCGGCGAACGCGTCGAGGGACTGCGGCGGCCCCCCGCCCTCCGTGGCCTCGTAGGCGAAGGCCCGCTGCGCGCAGGCGCCCAGGAGCAGCGAGGCGGCCGCGTAGGTGTCCGCGTCGGCCCGCACCCGGCCGGCGGCCTGTTCGGAGCGCAGGTACGCGTCGAGGCCGCGGATGGGCATGTGGGGGCCGGTGCCCAGCTCCCTCATCGCCTCGTTGTGGCGTTCCTTGAGCCTGGGCTCGGCATACAGCGAGGCGGCGATCGGGAAGCTCTGTTCGTAGAAGAGGGCGGCCTGGCGGGCGATCTCCGTGAGGTTCTGCTCGACGGTCCGCTCCCCCGCCCCCGGTGACACGATGAGCCGCTTCGGCAGCGGGTTGAGCTTGGGCAGCCGTTCCTTGAGCACGGCCACGAACAGCTCCTCCTTGCTCGGGAAGTGCTTGTAGAGCGCGGCCTCCGAGCAGCCTGCGGCTCGGGCGATCTCCTTGGTGGTGGCGCGGGCCAGGCCGATGGTGAGCATCAGCTGGTGGGCGGCGTCGACGATGCGGACGCGGGCCGGCTTCTGCTCCATGTGCACTCCAATGAGGCTTGACGGGGTGGTGAGTATTCACTCACGGTAGGGGTGAGTGAATACTTACCCACCCCAGGAGGGTGCGCAATGAGGATCACAGTGTTCGGTGCGACGGGCGGTGTCGGCCAGGAGATCGTCCGCCAGGCGGTGGCGGCGGGCCACGAGGTGACGGCGGTGGTCCGCGATCCGGCGCGACTACCCGTCCCGCTCTCCGATGTACAGGTCCACACCGCGGCGCGCATCGACGATCCGGAGGCGCTGCGCGAGGCGGTCGCGGGCCGGGACGCGGTGCTCTCCGGGCTCGGCTCGCGCGGCCGGAAGGCGGACGGTGTCGCCGAGCGGCTGACCCGGTCGGTGCTGCAGGCGATGGAGGCCGAGGGGACGCGACGGCTGCTCGTGGTCAGCGCGGCCCCGGTCGGTCCCCGGCCGGCCGACGACCCGCCGGTGGACCGGATGGTCCGCAAGCTGGTCGGGGCGATCCTCAAGGAGGTCTACACGGACCTGACGCGGATGGAGGCCGCGCTGGCCCGGAGTGCGACGGACTGGACGTCCGTACGGCCGCCGAAGCTCACCAACGGGCCGCTGACGGGAAAGTACCGGATGGCCTTCGGCAGCAGCCCCCGCAGCGGCCGGACCATCTCACGGGCCGATGTGGCACACGCGATGCTGGCACTGATCAACGATCCGGCCGCGGTGAAGCAGGGCGTGGGCGTGGCGTACTGAGCCAGGGTCTTCCGGTCGGATCAGGCCGGATCAGGGAGCGGGGTACGCAAGCCCGGCATGATCCGACCGAGAGGCCGCAGGCGCCTTCTACAGGCTCACGCCGACCGTCACCGGTTCGTTGACGAGCGTGACACCGAATGCCTCGTGCACCCCGACGACGACCTCACGGGCGAGCGCGAGGAGGTCCTCGGTGGTCGCGCCGCCGCGGTTGGTGAGCGCGAGGGTGTGCTTGGTGGAGATGCGGGCCGGCCCTGTGCCGTAGCCCTTGGTGAAACCGGCCTTGTCGATGAGCCAGGCCGCGGAGGTCTTGGTGCGTCCCCCGTCCGCGGGGAAGGCGGGGGGCGTGACCTCGGGGCCGAGCCGGTTCCTGGCGCGGGCGAGGAACGCCTCGTACTCCGCCTCCTCCAGGATCGGGTTGGTGAAGAAGGAGCCGGCTGACCAGGAGTCGTGGTCCTCCGGGTCCAGCACCATGCCCTTGCCGGCACGGAGCCTGAGCACCGTTTCGCGGGCGGCCGCGGCGGGCACGCGCTCGCCCTGCTCGACACCCATGGCGCGGGCCGTTTCGGGGTACTTCAGGGGGGCGGACAGACCGCCCGCGTCTTCCAGCTCGAAGCGGACACGCAGCACCACGAAGCGGTCGGGTTCGGCCTTGAAGCGACTGTGCCGGTACGAGAATGCGCACGCGGCGTTCGGGATGGTGACCGTTTCGCGGGTGTACCGGTCGTAGGCGACGACCTCCGTGATGGTGGAGGAGACCTCCTGGCCGTAGGCGCCGACATTCTGGATCGGCGTCGCACCGGCGGAGCCCGGAATTCCGGCCAGGCATTCGATGCCCGCGAGACCGGCGTCGACGGTGCGGGCGACGGCGTCCGTCCAGACCTCTCCGGCGGCCAGTTCCAGCGTCGTACGGTCCAGCGCGAAGCCCTTGGTCGCGATGCGCAGGGCGGTGCCGTCGAAGCCCTTGTCGCCGATGACGAGGTTGCTGCCGCCGCCGATGACGAGGAGCGGGGTGCCGCTCTCGTCGGCCTCGCGCACGGCTTCGACCACCTCGGCGTCGGTCGTCGCCGTAAGGAGGCGGGCGGCGGGGCCGCCGAGCCGGAAGGTGGTCAGGGGGGCGAGGGGCGCATCGTGGAGTTCCTGCACGGGGACAAGAGTACGGTCCGTGCTCCGGCCGTTCGGGCGGGACCACGGACCGTACGCACGGGGCCGCGTCTCAGGCGGCGCCGGACACACTTCTCCGCCGTTCCGTCCGCCGTCTGCGGCGCCGGGGCCGAGGCGTGGCGGCGGCCCGGGGATGAGCAGGGCGACGAGGGCGGCCGGCGCCACCACGCCGGCGCCTGCCCATACCGCCGGAACGGTCCCGTCGGTGAAGGTCCGCGCGGATCCGTACCCGCCCTGCGAGGAGAAGACCGTGGCGAGCACGGCGACCCCGAGGGCTCCGCCGACCTCGCACAGGGCGTTGCCGGCGCCGGAGGCGATGCCCTGCTCGGCGGGGCGGACGCTGGACATCACGAGGCCGGCGGCGGGTGCGAAGTACATGGCCATGCCGACGCCGCCGACGATCAGACCGGGCAGATGCGCGGCGTACGAGGCGTCGGGGCCGATGACCAGCGCAAAGAGGGCGAGGTCGGCTGCCTGACTCAATCACTGACTTCGGCAACCGGTACGCCGGGAAGGGCATGCCCAAAAACGCGTAGGGCCTGCCCGGCGGATCACGGCCGGACAGGCCCCAGCGGATCGGGGCCGGACAGGCCCTGAAGGCACCGCCCTATGGACGGTGCCCTTACGCCGCGCTCAACGGCCTCAGCCGAGCCGCACCACGGCGCGGGACATGCCCAGCACCTTCTTGCCGTCACTCATGGCCGTCAGGTCCACCCGCACCTGCTTGTCGTCCAGCAGGGCGGCCACCTTGGCGCTGACCTCGATCAGGGCGCCCTTGTCGTCGTTCGGCACGACGACCGGCTTGGTGAACCGCACTCCGTACTCGACAATCGCACCCGGGTCGCCGACCCAGTCCGTAACCACCCGGATCGCCTCGGCCATGGTGAACATGCCGTGCGCGATCACGTCCGGCAGTCCGACCTCGCGGGCGAACTTCTCGTTCCAGTGGATCGGGTTGAAGTCACCGGAAGCGCCCGCGTACTGCACCAGCGCCGCCCGGGTCACCGGGAAGGACTGCGCCGGCAGCTCCGTACCGACCTCGACCGACTCGTACGCCACCTTCGCCGTCATCACGCCTCCTCGGCGGCGCGCGCCACCAGCTTCGTCCACGCGGTCGCGACATGCTCGCCGGACTCGTCGTGGACCTCACCGCGGATGTCCAGGACGTCATTGCCCGCCAGGGACTTGATGCCCTCGATCGTCGACGTGACCGTCAGCCGGTCCCCCGCCCGCACGGGACGCACGTAGCTGAACTTCTGGTCACCGTGCACCACGCGGCTGTAGTCGAGGCCCAGCTGCGGGTCCCGGACCACCTGACCGGCGGCCTTGAAGGTGATCGAGAAGACGAACGTCGGCGGCGCGATCACATCGCTGTGGCCGACCGCCTTGGCCGCCTCGGGGTCGACATACACCGGATTGGTGTCGCCCACCGCCTCGGCGAACTCGCGGATCTTCTCCCGGCCGACCTCGTACGGCGGGGTGGGCGGATAGGACCGCCCCACGAAGGACTGGTCGAGCGCCATGGGCTCGCTACCTCCTGGTGAAAGATGAAAAGGCCGAAGAACAGCCCCCATACAACGACACGAGGCCGCCCCCAGCGGGGACGGCCTCGTGTACGAGCCTGTTTCAGCGGGTTTCGCGGTGCGCAGTGTGCGAGTTGCAGCGCGGGCAGTGCTTCTTCATCTCAAGACGGTCCGGGTTGTTACGCCGGTTCTTCTTGGTGATGTAGTTCCGCTCCTTGCACTCCACGCAGGCCAGCGTGATCTTCGGGCGGACGTCGGTGGCAGCCACGTGAGTGCTCCTTGGACGGACGGATGGACGGATGAACGCAAAAAAGAGTAGCCGATCGAAGGACCGACCCCACAATCGGCTACCGTAAGTAGCGGTGACCGGACTTGAACCGGTGACACAGCGATTATGAGCCGCTTGCTCTACCGACTGAGCTACACCGCTTTGATGACGAGTCCCCCCGCCGAAGCGGGGTTTCCCGATCACCAGAGCCCCAATGCGGAATCGAACCGCAGACCTTCTCCTTACCATGGAGACGCTCTACCGACTGAGCTATTGGGGCGAGCGATGAAGACATTACACGGTCGGTCGCCGATCGCCCAAATCCGTTTCGAAGCCCCATCCGGCGCCCTTGATCGACGCCCCGCCGATCCCTTGATCAGCGGCCTTACGCCCGTCCGTCGGCCGCGCTCCGGCCCGCCCATCAGCGGCCTTCCGGTCCACCTCCAGCAGCTCGGTCAGCGCCTCGGCCGCCGCACGGGCCACTACGCCCCCGCCGTACACCCGTGCCCCGGATACCTCTCAGGGCCACACCGGTACGACTATTTCGCTCCTCCTCGAACCGGGCCGAACACGCCCCTAGGCTCGTCTCACTCTGCGTGATCTTGTACCCCTTCCCAGGAGCGCGATGCCCGACAGCCAGCCGCGGCAGCCGGACGACCATGCCGCCGACGCGGCCGATGCGACCAGCAGCCAGGACCCCGCCGCCACCGCCGAGACCGACGCCCTGGTGCTCTGCGACGCCCGTCTCACCGACGGCCGCATCGTGGACGTACGGCTCGGCGGCGGCCGCATCGAGGCCGTCGGCACCGCGGGCAGTCTGACCGCCCCCGGCCCACGGGTGGATCTGCGCGGCTATCTGCTGCTCCCCGCCCCGGCCGAACCCCACGCCCACAGCGACACCGCGCTCACCGCCGACGGTGCGGGCCCCGACACCGCCCCGGGACCCGTGTCGCACCGCCCCGAGGACATCCAGCGCCGCGCCACCGAGGCCGCCCTGCTGCAGCTCGGCCACGGCGCCACCGCACTGCGCACACACGTGCGGATCGGCTCCGTCCAGGGCCTCGCCTCCCTCGAAGCCGTGTTGCAGGCACGCAGTTCGCTGCGCGGACTCGTCGAACTGACCCCGGTCGCCGTACCCGGCCTGCTCACCGGCGTCGCGGGCGCCGACAACCTGGCCATGCTGCGCGACGCGGTGAAGATGGGGGCCGGCGCGGTCGGCGGCTGTCCCGACCTCGATCCGGACCCGGCGGGATACGCGGAAGCCGTCCTGGAGATCGCCGCCGAACAGGGCTGTCCCGTCGATCTGCACACGGACGGCGCCGATCCGGCCCGGCTCGGCCGGCTGGCCGCCATGGCCGGCGGGCTGCGGTCCGGCGTCTCCGTCGGCCCGTGCGCCGGCCTCTCCCGGCTCCCGGCCCAGGCCGCGGCCCGGGCCGCCGACCAGCTCGCCGCGGCCGGGGTGACGGTCATCTGCCTCCCCCAGGGCGGCTGTTGCGGGATGGAAGGCCGGGGCACCGCCCCCGTGGGTCTGCTGCGTGCGGCCGGTGTGCGGATCGCGGCGGGCAGCGGGGCGCTGCGGGACATCGCGAACCCGGTGGGGCGCGGGGATCCGCTGGAGGCCGCCTACCTGCTGGCCTCGCAGAGCGGGATGCGCGCCGACAAGGCGTACGAGGCGGTGTCGTCGGTCGCGCGGAAGGCGATGGGGCTGCCCGGGATCCGGGTCGAGGCGGGCTTCCCGGCCGAGCTGCTCGCCGTACGCGGGGAGCAGCTCTCGGGCGTGCTGTCGCTCGCCTACAGCCGGATCGTGGTGCATCGCGGCCGAGTGGTGGCGCGGACGAGCGCGGTGCGCGAGTACTGCGACTCGGAGACCGTCTGGGCCCTCGGCCTGCCCCGTCAGGGACGGCCGGATTCCGGTCCCTGCGGCGGGCCTTGAGCGCGGTGGGCCGCTGCGGCGTACGGTCGTGACCATGCGCATTGTCATCGCAGGTGGACATGGTCAGATCGCGCTGCGGCTGGAGCGGTTGCTCGCCGCGTGCGGGTACGAGGCCGTGGGCGTCATCCGAAATCCGGAACAGAGCGAGGACCTCCGGGCGGCGGGCGCGGAGCCGGTCGTCCTGGATCTCGAATCGGCCTCCGTGGAGGATGTGGCGGAGGTACTGAACGGCGCCGACGCGGCGGTCTTCGCGGCCGGTGCGGGCCCGAACAGCGGCTCGGCACGCAAGGAGACGGTGGACCGCGGCGCGGCGGTGCTGTTCGCCGACGCGGCCGAACGGGCGGGCGTACGGCGCTACGTGGTGGTCTCGTCGATGGGCGCCGACCCCGATCACCCCGGCGACGAGGTCTTCGACGCGTACCTGCGGGCGAAGGGTGCCGCGGACGCGTACGTGCGCTCCAGGACCGCACTCGACTGGACGATCCTGCGCCCCGGGATGCTGACGAACGACGCGGGTACGGGGATGGTCCTGCTGACCGCCTCGACCGGCCGCGGACCGGTGCCGCGCGACGATGTGGCGGCGGCGCTGCTGGAGCTGCTGGAGACCCCGGCGACGGCGGGGCTGACGCTGGAGCTCATCTCGGGGAACGTGCCGGTGTCGGTCGCCGTGAAGGACGTGGCGGGGAACTGAGCCGTTCCGGGTGGGGCGGTCCCTTTGCGGTCACGGCAGGGGCCGCCGCCCCCGGTCAGCCGCGCGGTGCCGGGCGGACCGTGATGCCGTGGCGTTCCAGCAGGGCGGCGGTGACGCCGTCGCCCACGCGGAGCTCGCCCGTGAACGTACCGTCATAGACCGTGCCACGCCCGCAGGAAGGGCTGCGTGGCATCAGCAGCGCCTCCGCGCACCCGGCCCGGCGTGCGGCGTCCAGCGCCCGCCGGGCGCCGTCCACGAACTCCTCCGTCACGTCGTGCCCGGTGTCGTCGACGACGCGGGCGCGGCCGTCCAGCACATCGTGGCCGTCGCCGCCGACGATCTCGGCGGGACGTCGCGGGGTGGGCAGTCCGGCGGCCACCTCGGGACAGAAGGCGACGGGGTGGCGGTCTCCGATGGCCTCGGCCACTGCGGTGGAGGCCTTGCCGCGGCCGTCGAAGCGGCAGGGCACACCGTGCAGACAGGCGCTGATCAGCACAGGTTCCATGTTCACGACCTTCGCAGCCCAAACCGCGGCACAAGCCGCAGCAGAAACAAAGAAGGCCCCTGTCCTAGGACAGGGGCCTTGCCATGTGGCGGCGCCAGGGTTCGAACCTGGGTAGGCTGAGCCGGCAGATTTACAGTCTGCTCCCTTTGGCCACTCGGGCACACCGCCAGGGATTGCTGCCGTGAGAACCGCTTTTCGGCGGTGCTCCCTGGCAACGACGTAAACGATACCCGATGCCCGGGGGTGCTACGCCACTGGATTGATCAGCGGCCCGATCCGGCGTGGGTGGCTAGGCTTTGACCGGCGGCGCGGCGCCGACAGGCCCGCGACCGCCCGCATGCACCCCGTTTCCCAGCACCCCGATACAAGGAGCCACACGTCATGGCCGACTCCAGTTTCGACATCGTCTCGAAGGTCGAGCGGCAGGAGGTCGACAACGCCCTCAACCAGGCCGCCAAGGAAATCTCGCAGCGTTACGACTTCAAGGGCACCGACGCCTCGATCTCCTGGTCCGGCGAGAAGATCCTGATGGAGGCGAACGGCGAGGAGCGCGTCAAGGCGATCCTCGACATCTTCCAGTCCAAGCTGATCAAGCGCGGCATCTCACTGAAGTCGCTGGACGCGGGCGAGCCGCAGCTGTCCGGCAAGGAGTACAAGATCTTCGCCACGATCGAGGAAGGCATCTCCCAGGAGAACGCCAAGAAGGTGGCGAAGATCATTCGCGATGAGGGCCCCAAGGGCGTCAAGGCGCAGGTCCAGGGCGATGAGCTGCGGGTCAGCTCGAAGAGCCGGGACGATCTGCAGGCCGTGCAGGCGCTGCTGAAGGGCAAGGACTTCGACTTCGCCGTGCAGTTCGTGAACTACCGGTAGGTCCGCGGTGGGTCCTGCGTCTCCCGGTCGCGCTCCTTACGGGTGCGGGGGGAGGCGCAAGGCCCGGACGTGATGTCCGAATACCGCCGGTCGCGGCGGCGCGGGGGAAGCAGACTTGTCCGTGCCGGACGACGATCCCGTCGATTTCCGACAGAACGGGCAAGGAGACAGTCGTGACCATGTACGCAACGGTCGACAGCCCGCTGGGTGAACTGCTGCTGGTCGGCGAGGCAGCCTCCGGCGGGGTCGCGCTCGTTTCGCTCTCACTGCCCGGCCAGAAGGGTGCCGCGGTCGTCCAGGACGGGTGGACCCACGCGCCGGAGGCCTTCACGGGCATCACCGCACAGCTGCGGGAGTACTTCGCGGGGCGGCTGACCCGTTTCGACATCGTGTACGCGGACGACCGGGGCACCGACTTCCAGCGCCGGGTCTGGGCGGCTCTGGACACCGTCCCGTACGGGGAGACGGTCTCGTACGGGCAGATCGCCGAACGTGTCGGTGCGCCCGGGGCCGGCGTGCGGGCCGTGGGGACGGCGATCGGGCGCAATCCGCTGCTGGTCGTGCGGCCGTGCCACCGGGTGATCGGCGCGGACGGCGCCCTGCGGGGTTACGCGGGTGGCCTGGAGCGCAAGGAGCAGCTTCTGGGGCTGGAAGGCGCCCTGGCGGTGCGCTGACATGTCCGGGCTCTTTCCGAGGCCGCGGGCCGTCGTCGCGCCGGGGGCCGTGCACGTGCCCGAGTGGCTGCCGCCGGAGCGCCAACGGGAGTTGGTGGCCGCCTGCCGGGAGTGGGCGCGGGGGCCCGTGCCTCTGCGGCACACGGTGCTGCCGGGCGGCGGGGTGATGTCCGTGCAGACGGTCTGCCTGGGGTGGCACTGGCAGCCGTACCGGTACTCGCGTACGGCCGACGACGTGAACGGTGCCAGGGTCGCCGAATTTCCCGACTGGCTGGCGGAGTTGGGGCGTCAGGCGCTGGCCGACGCGTACGGGGACGGGAGGGCGGTCCGGACGTATGCGCCGGACACCGCCCTCATCAACTTCTACGACGCCGCGGCGCGGATGGGCATGCACCAGGACAAGGAGGAGCGGTCCGGTGCTCCGGTGGTGTCGCTCAGCATCGGCGACACCTGCGTCTTCCGCTTCGGGAACACGGAGCACCGAGGACAGCCGTACACAGATGTGGAGTTGACCTCCGGCGACCTGTTCGTCTTCGGCGGGCCTTCGCGCTTCGCGTTCCACTGTGTGCCGAAGATCTTCCCCGGGACGGCGGATCCGGCGACAGGCATGCGTCGTGGCCGGCTCAATCTGACGCTGCGCGAGACCGGGCTGGACGCGCCGGGCCCCGGGCGCTGACGGTCGTCAGCGACGTTCGCGGGAGTTTCCGAAGAGCAGCCGGTAGGCGATCAGCAGGACCAGCGAACCGCCGATGGCCGCGACCCAAGTGGCCGTGTCGTAGAAGTCGTTGGATATGGGGCGGTCGAGGAATCGCGACGATATCCAGCCGCCGAGGAAGGCGCCGATGATCCCGATGAGGGTGGTGCCGACCAGGCCGCCCGGGTCGCGGCCCGGTAGCAGGACCTTGGCGATGGCGCCGGCAAGCAGCCCGAGAATGATCCAACCAATAATGCTCATGCGTGCGAACCTACCCGTCACTCGTTCCTGAAATCCAAGACGTTCCTGCCGGTCGGGCGGTTGCGTGCGCGATCCGGGGTCCGCGGTGGCGGACGGGCCCCCCGCTCGCCCATGAGTCACACGCGAGCGCTGAATTCCGGCCAGGGCGCCATCTCGGCCCCTTCGTCCTCGGACTCCTCGCAGTACCACGCGGTGCCGTCCAGCCAGCTGCGGAGCCACTGGGCGAGGTCGGGCTGGTCCACGTACCAGGCGCGCTCCGGCTCGTCGGCGTTCGGCTCGAAGAGCAGCACCGTGGTGTGTTCACTGCGGCAGTCCACGCAGGAGTACATCCCGCAACCCAGGCTGCATATCGGCAGTACGCCCTCCGGCCACGGCCACCCGCCCTCGTCGGTCGCGGCCCTGCGGTGCGCGAGGTACTGCGCGACGGCGGACTCCTCCCCGTCCGGGCCGCGGTCGCCGATCAGCGGCATCAGGCCGTACTCCGGTCCGAAGCCGCCGTTGGCGATCCGGGTGTACAGCGCGGTGAGCAGCGGCGGCAGGGTGAAGCCGAGGGCCGCTTCGGCCCGCTCGACGGCCTCGGCGGGCAGCGGGGCGGGGAGGGGGTACTTGTCCCGGCGCGGGGCGGTGTGTGCGGTCTTCTCCACGGCTGCCAGCAACTGCTCGGTGTCGTTCATGGGTTCATGGTGGAGGACGGCACTGACAATCGCCGTCGGCGCGTGAATCGGGGCCACGATCGCCCCTCCTGCTTCACTCCGGTTCCGGCTCCGGGCGCCTGGGCCCGATACTGGGCACTGAGCAGGGCCGACGGACGAGCGAGACGGAGCACGGAGATCATGAAACCTCTTCAGCTGATCCTCAACATCCTGTGGGTGGTGTTCTGCGGCTTCTGGATGGCCCTCGGCTACGCGGTCGCGGCACTCATCTGCTTCATCCTCATTGTGACCATCCCCTTCGGCATTGCCTCTCTGAGGATCGCGGGCTTCGTCCTGTGGCCTTTCGGCCGGACCACCGTGGAACGGCCCGACGCGGGGGCACCCTCGTGCGTGGGCAACGTGATCTGGCTCGTCTTCGCCGGCTGGTGGCTCGCGCTGGGGCACCTGCTCACGAGCATCCCGCTGTTCGTATCGATCATCGGCATCCCCTTCGGCTGGGCGAACCTGAAGATGATCCCCATCTCCCTCATGCCGCTGGGGCGAGAGGTGGTCTCGACCGACGAGGCGTTCGGAGCCCGGTGACGGCGCAGTTCTCGCGCCTGTGGGGCACAGGGCCTCTCTCGTTCGGATCATGAGGGGCTCGCGGGGCCCGGCACCGCTTACGCCGCAGCCGTCCACTTCACCGACTTCGGGGACCTCACCGGCGTCACGTCGATCCTGGCCCGGGTTGCGAGCGCGGTCGTCGCGATCGGCTCCGGGGCCGGCCTGTGGATGACGGGGAGCAAGGAAGCCGCGTAGGCCCTTGTGCTGCGGGCTCTCGGCTGGAGCGACGGCTCACGGCGGTCCGCCGCAAAGGCGACTGTCCTCCGCACGGCTCCCGGGCCGTCCTCATCAGGGGCGATGCCCTGCCATCTGTTCCAGCCGGGCGATGCGCTCCGCCATCGGCGGGTGTGTCGAGAACATCTTGGACATGCCCTGGCCGGGGCGGAAGGGGTTCGCGATCATCATGTGGCTCGCGGTCTCGATCCTCGGCTCGGGGGGCAGCGGGAGTTGTTTCGTTCCTGCGTCCAGCTTCCGCAGGGCGCTGGCGAGGGCCAACGGGTCGCCGGTCATCTGGGCCCCCGAGGCGTCCGCCTGGTATTCGCGGGAGCGGCTGACGGCCAGTTGGATGACGGAGGCGGCCAGCGGGCCGAGGATCATGATCAACAGCATGCCCAGGATGCCCGGGCCCTCGTCGTCGTTGGACCGGCCCACCGGAATCAGCCAGGCGAAGTTGACCAGGAACATGACCACGGAGGCGAGCGCCCCGGCGACGGACGAGATCAGGATGTCGCGGTTGTAGACATGGCTCAGCTCGTGGCCGAGGACGCCGCGCAGCTCCCGCTCGTCCAGGATCTGCAGGATGCCTTCTGTGCAGCAGACCGCCGCGTTGCGCGGATTGCGGCCCGTCGCGAAGGCGTTGGGTGCCTGCGTCGGGGAGATGTAGAGCCGGGGCATGGGCTGGCGGGCGGCCGTCGAGAGCTCGCGGACCATGCGGTAGAGCTGGGGCGCCTCGAATTCGCTGACGGGGCGGGCGCGCATGGCCCTGAGCGCCAGCTTGTCGCTGTTCCAGTACGCGTAGGCGTTGGTGCCGACGGCTACGAAGAGCGCGACGATCAGGCCCGTACGTCCGAAGAAGCTTCCGATGACGATGATGAGTGCGGACAGGCCCCCGAGGAGTACGGCGGTTCTCAGCCCGTTGTGCCGGCGGTGCACGGTACGCCCTCCAAGTGGTGCGGCAGGGGAACCCTTTGCTTAGTGGTCTCCACTCCCCCAGTGGAGCCTCCCGTACAGGTCAACGCCAGGCGAAGAGAGCTAGTTCCCTTGTACCTGCGGCCGCGAGACAGGGCCCGTCCCGCGCTTTCGGCCCGGCGCCGGGCTCTGGACCGAACGGGTCAGGGCCTGTCCGGCCGTGAAGGGCCGGACAGGCCCTGAGGGGCCGTGCCCATGTCGATCCGTTGTCGATCCGTGCCGGAGCTCAGCGCTGGGCGGGGAGACCGGCGAGTGCGAGGGCCTCGGGGTCCGGCTTGATCTCGCTGGTGCAGTGGGCGCAGCGGGAGGCGATGGCCGGGATCTCTGTGTAGCAGCGGGGGCAGTCGCGCAGGGCAGCCTTGATGTCGACCTTCTCCTCCGCCTTGGAGAAGCGGTTCTGGACCTTCGTCATGGGGACGACGACGCCGAAGTAGAGCACCGCCGCGGTGATCAGGAAGGCGATGGCGGCGGCCAGGAACTTCCCGTACGGGAAGTCCGCGCCGTCAACGGTGAACTTCGCGGCGCTGAAGTCGCCGACGGAGCCGGTGGCGAGGCCGATCAGCGGGGTGATGAAGGCCGTGCTGAATCCGGTGACGACTGCGGTGAACGCCGCTCCGACGGCCAGCCCGATGGCCATGGAGATGACGTTTCCGCGCAGGATGAAGTCCTTGAACCCGTTCAGCACTGCTCTTGCTCCTCTGGGACCTGGGTGTGTGAGGATGTGCGGCCATGACCTTGCCCTGTGCGGACCGTTCCGGGCAAACCGATCTTGGGTACTTCAGAAGAGATTGACGGCGGCGAATCTGAGGACCGTCTGCGGAGCACCGGAGAGGACGATTCCGGCGACGCCGGTGAGAGCGATCGCGAGGGTGACGGGCGTCGGGGCGCGGTGCCTGGCGGGAGCGGGTACGGCCGCAGGTGCGGCCTCCTCCGCCGGGGCCTGGGCCGGGGCCTCTTCGGGGGCGCGGAAGAGCGCCGCGGTCCACTGGAGGTAGTAGTAGAGCGCGATCACGACGTTGACGGCCATGACGACCGCGAGCCAGCCGAGTCCCGCGTCGACGGCCGCGGAGAACACCGTGACCTTGGCGAAGAGGCCGACGATGCCGGGCGGCAGGCCGGCCAGGCAGAGCAGGAAGAAGGCCATCGCGAGGGCGGCGAGGGGGCGGGTGGCGTACAGGCCGCGGTAGTCGGAGAGCCGGTTCCCGGGGTTCGTACGGGCGACGAGGGCGGCGACCGCGAAGGCGCCGAGGTTCACGACGGCGTACATGAGGGCGTACGCGACCGTCGAGCCGATGTGCTCGTCGCTGGAGTACGCGGCGGCGGCGATCGGCACCAGGAGGTAGCCGGCCTGGGCGACGGACGACCAGGCGAGCAGGCGTACGGCGCTGCGGACGCGGGTGGCGCTCTGGCGCAGAGCGGCGACGTTGCCGATGGTCATCGTGAGCGCGGCGAGGACGGCGAGGGCCGGGCCCCAGACGTCCGCGTACGCCGGGAACGCGATCACGGTGACGAGGATGAGGCCGGAGAAGCCGACCGCTTTGCCGACAACTGAGAGATAGGCGGCGACCGGCAGGGGCGCGCCGACGTAGGTGTCGGGCACCCAGAAGTGGAAGGGCGCGGCGGCCGTCTTGAACGCAAAGCCGACCAGGGTGAGGACGACGCCCGCCTGAGCGAGGGTGTCCAGCTGTCCCGGTACGTCGTCGAGCCGGGCGGCGATCTCCGTGAGGTGCAGGGTGCCGGTGGTGGCGTACACGAAGCTGACGCCGAGCAGCATGACGGCGGTGGCGACGACGGAGGAGAGGAAGAATTTCAGCGCGGCTTCGGAGGACCGCCGGTCGCCGCGCTTGATGCCGACGAGGGCGAAGGCGGGGAGCGAGGCGACTTCGAGGGCGACGACGAGGGTGGCGAGGTCGCGGGCGGCGGGCAGGAGTGCGGCGCCCGACGCGGAGGACAGCAGCAGGAACCAGAACTCGCCCGCGGGGAGTCTGCGGATGTCGCCGAGGGAGAGCAGGGCGGTCAGCAGGGCGCCGCCGAGTACGAGTGCCTGGATGACGAGGGCGAAGTGGTCGGCGGTGTAGCTGCAGGCACCGGGGGCACCGGTGCCGGTGGTTGCCGCGGTGAGGCAGAAGGTGGAGTGGTCGCCGTCGCGCAGGGGGACGAGGAGGGCGAGTGCGGCGACGAGTCCGGCCATGGTGACCCAGCCCAGGAGCTGCTTGCGCTCCGCGGGGAGGAAGAGGTCGGCGACCAGGACGATCAGAGCGACGGCCGCGACGACGACCGGGGGCGCGATCGCGAGCCAGTCGACGGACTGGACGAGGCTGGTGGTGCTGTCGGCCGCTGTGGTGACGACGCCCGGGGTGACGACGGCTGTGGTCACGACTTGCCTCCTGCGAGGAGCTTCTGCACGGCCGGGTCGGTGAGGCCGAGGAGGGCGGCGGGCCACAGGCCGGCGAGGACGGTGAGGGCGACGAGCGGGGTCCAGGCGGCGAATTCGTACGTCTGGACGTCGGCGAGCTGCTGCGGCTCTGCCCGCTTCTCACCCATGCAGACGCGGCGTACGACGATCAGCATGTACGCGGCGGTGAGCAGGGTGCCGAACGCGGCGATCGACATGAAGGTGAGGAAGGCGGGGCGGCTGAGTCCGTCGGCGGGGTCGAAGGAGCCGAACAGGGCGAGCATCTCGCCCCAGAATCCGGCGAGCCCGGGCAGACCGAGGGAGGCGACGGCGGCGAAGGCGAGGAGGCCGCCGAGGCGGGGTGCGCGGCCGTAGAGGGCGGCTCCGGTGGCGCCGGAGAGGGTGTCGAGGTCGGCGGTGCCGTACCGGTCCTTGACCGCGCCGACCAGGAAGAACAGCAAGCCTGTGATGAGGCCGTGGGCGATGTTGGCGAAGAGCGCGCCGTTGACTCCGGTGGGGGTCATGCTCGCGATGCCGAGGAGTACGAAGCCCATGTGTCCGACGGAGGAGTACGCGATCAGGCGCTTGAGGTCGCCCTTGGAGCCGGGACGGGCCAGCGCCAGGCAGGCGAGCGATCCGTAGACGATGCCGACCACCGCGAAGGCGGCGAGATAGGGCGCGAAGGTGTGCATCCCGTCGGGGGTGATGGGCAGCAGGATGCGGACGAACCCGTACGTACCCATCTTCAGCAGGACGCCCGCGAGCAGGACCGAGCCGACGGTCGGGGCTGCGGTGTGGGCGTCCGGGAGCCAGCTGTGCAGCGGCCACATCGGAGTCTTCACCGCGAGCCCGATGCCGATCGCCAGAACCGCGATGACCTGCACGGACGAGGTGAGCCCACGTCCGTTGTCAGTGGCGAGTGCCACCATGTCGAAGGTGCCGCTCTTCAGTCCGATGAGGAGCAGGCCCAGCAGCATGATCACCGAGCCGAGCAGTGTGTAGAGGATGAACTTCCAGGCGGCGGCCCGCTTCTGCGCACCGCCCCAGCGGGCGATGAGGAAGTACATCGGGATGAGCACCATCTCGAACGCCAGGAAGAACAGCAGCAGATCGAGGACGGCGAAGGTCGCGAGGGTGCCGGACTCCAGGACGAGGACGAGTGCGACGAAGGCCTTCGGGGAGGGGCCGGCAGGCATTTTGAAGTAGCTGTACAGCGCGCAGAGGAAGGTCAGCAGCGCGGTCAGTACCAGAAGGGGGAGCGAGATGCCGTCGATGCCGAGATGGATGCGGACGTCGAGCGCCGGGATCCAGCTGATGTCGGTGGTGGCCTGCATCTTCGACGGGTGGTCGTGGTCGAAGCCGGCGGCCAGCACGATCGCGGCGATGAGGACCGCTCCGGTGACGGTCACGCCGTGGCGGAGCACGGCCTGGTCGGGGCTGGTTCCCTTCAGCCCGGGCGGGGCCGGCAGGAGAGCGGCCACGGCGCCGATGAGCGGGACGACCACGATGAACGCGAGAAGGAACTGCATCACGGATTCACTGATATCGATCACGGCTCACGACCCGGCGTTGACGTTGGCAAAGACGACGGCGGCGATCGCCAGGACCAGGGAGCCGGCGAGCAGCGCGCCGAGGTAGGTCTGCACGTTGCCGGTCTGGGCGCGGCGGACGGCGGTGCCGAGCCAGCGTGCGCCGGTGCCGGAGCCGCGTACGTAGGTATCGACGACCTCGCGGTCCAGGAAGCGGACGAGACTCGCCGCGCCCTGGACGGGGCGGACGAACAGGGTCGTGTACAGGGCGTCGAGGTGGAAGCCCGCGGCGGCGTGGCGGTGGAGTGGGCCGAGCAGCAGGCGGCCGGGGTCGGCCGGGTCGGGGACGTCCCCGTCGGTGCCGTACGCGGCGGTGTGCGCCGAGATGGCCTGGGCCTCGACGAGGGCGGGTTCGGCGTCGGGGTGGGCGACGACGGTGCCGACGGTGGTGCGGGCGGCGAGCGCCGAGGTGTGGCGCCAGGCACCGTAGGTGACGAGGCCGCCGACGAGGCCGACGCCCGTGGAGAGAACGGCGGTGGTCAGGGACGGGGTGAGGCTGTGGCCGTCGAACCAGTCGGTGATCACGCCGACGGTCAGTCCGAAGGCGATGGTGGGGGCGGCGAGGACCCACAGGACGGTGGTCATCGCGACGGGCTGCCTGCCGTGGTCGGGGGCCTCGGCGCCGCGGCCCCGGAAGGCGAGGAGCCACAGGCGAGTGGCGTACGCGGCGGTGAGGACGGCGGCGAGCAGTCCGGCGACGAGGACGGTCCAGCCTGCGGCGGCCGGGGCGACATGCCGTTCCCCGAGTGCGGTGTGCTCGGCGGCGACGAGGACGGCTTCCTTGGAGAAGAAGCCGGCGAACGGCGGGATGGCGGCGAGCGCGAGGAGGGCGACGGTCATCGTCCAGTAGGCGTCCGGGATGCGCTTGGCCAGTCCGCCCATGCGGGACATGGCGGCCAGTGAGTTGGTCCCGGCGGCGTGGATGACGACGCCCGCCGCGAGGAAGAGGACGGCCTTGAACGCTCCGTGGGAGAGGAGGTGGAAGACGGCGGCACCGCGGTCGCCGACGGCCAGGGCACCGGACATGTAGCCGAGCTGGCCGATCGTCGAGTAGGCGAGGACGCGTTTGATGTCGTCCTGGGCGAGGGCGGCGAGTCCCGAGCCGATCATCGTGACCGCGGCCATCACTGCGAGGACGACGAGGGCCGCGCCGGACTGGGCGAAGACGGGCAGGAGCCGGGCCACGAAGTAGATGCCGGCGGCGACCATCGTCGCGGCGTGGATCAGCGCGGAGACGGGGGTGGGGCCGGCCATCGCGTCGGGCAGCCAGGTGTGCAGGGGGAACTGCGCGGACTTGCCCGCGACACCCGCGAGGAGCAGCAGGGCGATGAGGGTGGGGTGGTCCAGTCCGCCGTTCGCGACGGCGCCCAGGATGCGGGTGATGCGGAACGAGCCGGTGTCGGCGGCGAGTGCGAACAGACCGATCAGGAAGGGGACGTCGCCGAGCTTGGTGACCAGGAAGGCCTTGAGGGAGGCGGCGCGGGCTTCGGGCGTCTCCCAGTAGTGGCCGACGAGGAAGTACGAGCAGATACCCATGATCTCCCAGCCGACCAGGAGCACCATCAGGTCGCCGGAGTAGACGACGAGCAGCATCGCGGAGGTGAAGAGGGAGACGAGGGCCGCGTACGACGGGTAGCGGGGGTCGTCGCGCAGATACGCGGTCGAGTAGATCTGCACACAGGTCGCGACGAGCCCGACCAGGACGGCGACGAGGACCGCGAAGCCGTCGAGGTGCAGGGCGAGGTCGACGGGGACCGAGCCGGTGGGGGTGAGCCGGGTCGCGGCGTCGATGGCCGGGCCGCCGCCCTGGCGCGAGGCGACGACGACGGCGAGCACGAAGGCGGTGAGGGTGGGCAGTACGGCGAGGGGGCGTACATAGCCGGGGGCGCGGCGTCCAAGTAGGAGACCGGCCGCGGCGCCCAGGAACGGAAGGAGGGGGACGAGGACGGCGAGGGTCGTGGTGGTCACGTGGTGGCCTCTGCCTTCTTTGCCTTCCCTGCCGGAGCAGCGGCCTGGTCTTCGGTGTCGGCGGCCTCGTCGCCGGGGAGGGTTTCGGCGGCGTCGGTCTCGGCGGTGTCGCGCAGGCGGTCGACGTCGGAGCTGCCGCGGTTGCGGTACACGGCGAGGACGATGGCGAGGCCGATGCCGATCTCCGCCGCCGCGATGGCGATGGTGAAGAGGGTGAGGGCCTGGCCGGAGTGCAGGGCGTCGCGGAGCCAGACGTCGAAGGCGACCAGGTTGAGGTTGACGGCGTTGAGCATCAGCTCGACGGACATCAGGACCAGGATCGCGTTGCGGCGGGCGAGCACTCCGTACAGCCCGGTGCAGAAGAGGAGGACGGCGAGCACGGCGGGATAGGCGAGGTGCATCAGCTCTGCTCCTTACCGCGCTTGCGGGACAGGACGATCGCGCCGACGAGCGCGGCGAGCAGCAGGACGGAGAGCGCCTCGAACGGCAGCACCCAGTGCCGGAAGAGGAAGGCGCCGGTCACCTCGGTGGAACCTTGGGCGGGTCCGTCCAGGTCGATCCAGGTGGCGCGGAAGGCGTCGACGACGACCCAGACGAGCGTGCCGGCGGCGGCGACCGCCACGCCCAGGGCCGCCCAGCGGTTGCCCGAGTCGGCGTCCGGGGAGCGGCCGATGGGGGCCTTGGTGAGCATCAGCCCGAAGAGAAGGAGGACGACCACGGAACCGACGTAGATCAGTACCTGCACCCAGGCGATGAACTCCGCTGTGAGCAGGAGGTACTCGACGGCGAGTCCACCGAGCGCCACAACCAGCCAGAGGGCGGCGTGCACCAGCTGCTTGGTCGTGACGGTGACTAGGGCCGCGCCGAGGGTGGCGATACCGACGAGGACGAAGGCGATCTCGATGCCGGTCGGGGAGAGGAAACCGGAGTGGGCGGAGTCGGCTGCGAGGGCGGAGTGCGCTGCGGCGGCTGCGAGTGTCACTCCTCCCCCTCTTCCTTCTGATCCTGCTGGGTCGCTCGGGCTTGCTGGGCTTCCTGGTTCTGCTGGGTTTCCTGTGCCTGCTGGGCTTCCTGCGCCTCCTTGGCGCGCTGGGCTTCGAGTTTCTCGGCCGTCTTACGGGCGGCGGCGACCTCCTTGGGCTCCTCAGCACCGGGGTCGAGCGCGGGCGGTTCCGGCACCGTCCACATCCATGCGCGGAGCTTGTCGCGCTCATGGGTGAGTTCGAGGATGTCCGTCTCCGCGTACTCGAACTCGGGCGACCAGAACAGTGCGTCGAAGGGACACACCTCGATACAGATACCGCAGTACATGCAGAGCGAGAAGTCGATCGCGAAGCGGTCGAGGACGTTTCGGCTGCGTTCGCGTCCGCCCGGGGTGGCGGCGGGCACCGTCTCCTTGTGGGAGTCGATGTAGATGCACCAGTCCGGGCACTCACGGGCGCAGAGCATGCAGACCGTGCAGTTCTCCTCGAACAGCGCGATGACGCCGCGGGAGCGGGGCGGGAGCTCGGGCTGGACGTCCGGGTACTGGGCGGTGACCGTCTTCCTCGTCATCGTCCGCAGGGTGACGGCCAGGCCCTTGGCCAGACCGGATCCGGGGATGCGGGGCCGGGAGGGCGGGAGCGGCGCAGCCATCAGTTGATCGCCACCTTCACGATGCCGGTGAGCGCGATCTGCGCGAGAGCGAGCGGGATGAGCGTGGTCCAGGCGAGCTTCTGCAGCTGGTCCTCGCGGAGCCGGGGATAGCTCACGCGCAGCCAGATGACGACGAAGGCGAGGACCGCGATCTTGAGGAGAGTCCAGACCCAGCCGAGTCCGTCGGCGCCGAACGGGCCGTGCCAGCCACCGAGGAAGAGGACGGTGGTCAGTCCGCACAGCACGACGATGCCGGCGTACTCGGCGAGCAGGAACAGCGCGAAGCGCAGGCCGGTGTACTCGGTGTACGCGCCGAAGATGATCTCCGAGTCGGCGACCGGCATGTCGAACGGCGGGCGCTGCAGTTCGGCGAGTCCGGCCACGAAGAAGACCAGGGCGCCGACGATCTGCCAGGGCAGCCACCACCACTCGAAGGCGTCGAGGATGCCCGGGAGGGAGACGGTGCCGGCCGCCATCGCGACGGAGGCGGCAGCGAGCAGCATCGGCAGTTCGTACGCGAGCAGCTGGGCGGCGGTACGGAGGCCCCCGAGGAGGGAGAACTTGTTGGCGGACGCCCAGCCCGCCATCAGCGAGCCGAGCACGCCGACGCCCATCACGGCGAGCACGAAGAAGATGCCCGCGTCGACGACCTGGCCGACCGCGCTCTCGCCGGGGCCGATCGGGATGGCGACAAGCACGAGGAGGTACGGGAGCAGTGCGACGGCCGGTGCGAGCTGGAAGATACGGCGGTCGGCCTCGGCCGGGACGATGTCTTCCTTCTGCGCGAACTTCACGCCGTCGGCGACGAGCTGGGCCCAGCCGTGGAAGCCGCCCGCGTACATGGGTCCGAGGCGGCCCTGCATATGGGCCATCACCTTGTGCTCGGTCTGTCCCACGACGAGGGGGAGGACCATGAACACGGCGAAGACGATGACGAGCCGGAGGGCGACGTCGAGTACGTCGTTCACGCGGTATCGCCTCCGTCGGTGCGGTCGGGGGTTTCGGTTTCGGGCTGCTCGGGTTTGGCGGGGGACGAGGACGGGGTCCCGGGCCGGTTCGGAGTGTCCGGGTTGTCCTCCGTCGTGCCCTGCGGCTGCGACGTCCCCGGCCCAGAGGACGGTTCGGGGGTGGTGTCGAAGGCCGGGCGGGCGTGGTGCCAGGGCGCGTCGGCGCTTCCCTGGGTCGGCTGCGCCGGCCCGGCACCGGCGCCCGTTGCCGGCTTCGTCGGCCCGGCACCGGCGCCCGTTGCTGGCTTCGTCGGCCCGGCACCGGCGCCCGTTGCCGGCTGCGTTGCTCCCGTTGCCGGCTCCGGCGCCGGCTTCGTTGCTCCTGTTGCCGGCTCCGTTGCCTCGCGCTGTTGGCTCGCCGAGCCCTGGGAGGCGCTGCGGGTGCGGCGCGGGGGCGCGGCGGGAGTGCTCTCGGCTCCGGCCGCCGGTGCGGCTGTCTCCTGCCGCTGGCCGGCCGAGCCCTCGCTCACGCTGCGGGTGCGGCGTACCGGACGGTCGCCGGCCGCGCGTGCGGCGCGCGCCGGGCGGGACGGGGCGGGCGGGAGCTGGCCCTTCAGGGGGCCCCATTCGTTCGGGTCGGGGACGCCGGGCGGCAGCATCGTGCGCCGCTTCGGGCCGCCGTGCTCCGACTCGCCCGGCTCCTTCGCACCCGGCCAGGCCTTCGCGACGCGTGCCGCCAGCACGAAGTCCTTGCGCAACGGATGCCCCTCGAAGCCCTCGGGCAGCAGCAGCGGCACCAGATGCGGGTGGCCCTCGAAGCCGATGCCGAACATCTCGTGTGTCTCGCGCTCGTGCCAGGCGGCGCCCGCGTAGACGTCGATGGCGGTGGGAAGGACGGCCGCCTCGTGCGGAACGGTCGTGCGGATCAGGAGACGGCGGACCCTGCCCTCGGACAGGGCCGCGACGTGGGCGCAGACCCGGAAGCCGGTGCCCGGTTCGTCGACCGCGCTCAGCCAGTCGAAATAGGTGCAGCCGAGCCGGTCGCGGGCCGTTTCGAGGGCGGCGGTCCAGGAGGCGGCCGGTACGTCGACGGTCAGCAGGTCGTACGCGTACGCAGCCGTCGCCTCCTCGCCGAAGAACTCGGCAGCTCCATCCGGCAGGCGGTCGTAGCCCTCGGCGGCGGCGTCAGGGGTGCTGGTCATCGCGGTCCTCCCCCGGGGCCGGCGGGGCGGCGACCAGGCCGCTGCGCAGTGCGGTCGTGGAGGGACGGCTGCCGCCGCCCGTCGCGTACCGCTCGCCCAGCGACTCGCGGGCGATCTTCTCCTGGAGCTTGAGGATCCCCTGGAGGAGCGCCTCGGGCCGGGGCGGGCAGCCGGGTACGTAGACATCGACCGGAATGATCTGGTCGACGCCCTTCGTCACGGAGTACGAGTCCCAGTAGGGGCCCCCGCAGTTGGAGCAGGCGCCGAAGGAGATGACGTACTTGGGCTCGGGCATCTGCTCGTACAGCCGCTTCACGGCCGGGGCCATCTTGTCCGTCACCGTGCCGGAGACGATCATGAGGTCGGCCTGGCGCGGGCCCGGGGCGAACGGGATCACGCCGAGCCGGATGAAGTCGTGCCGGGCCATGGACGCGGCGATGAATTCGATGGCGCAGCAGGCGAGCCCGAAGTTGAAGACCCAGAGGCTGTAACGGCGGCCCCAGTTCAGGACCACCTTCATCGGCTCGGGGGCCAGGCGCGACAGGACGCCGAGCCGCTTGGGCTCCGGCAGGAACGTCGGAACGGCCTGCGGTTCGGAGCCCGTCCGGGGGTCCGGTCCCGGCTGCGTCGCGGGCCGGTGCTCGGGGGGCGGCGTGCTCGTCACGTCCATTCGAGGACGCCCTTCTTCCATGCGTAGAGCAGTCCTACGGCCAGGAAACCGAGGAAGATGAACATCTCCACCAGGGTCGTCGCCCCGTATCCGGGTGCGGCGAATACGGTCGCCCACGGAAACAGGAAGATCGAGTCGACGGCGAAGATCACGTACAGGAAGGCATAGACGTAATAACGGACCTGGGTATGTGCCCATCCTTCACCCACCGGGTCCACGCCGCACTCGTACGTGAGGAGCTTCTCCGGCGTGGGAACCACGGGCCGCAGCAGCCGCCCCGCCCCGAAGGCGACGGCGACGAACAGCACGCCGATCACGGCGAGCAGTCCGACCACGGAATAGCCGTGGAAGTAGTCCGACGCGAGAACGGTCGATTCCGGCAGTTCCGTCACGTCCGCCCCTCGCTCCCTCAAACCCGTTCGACGATCTGTACGCAGGGGAGTCTAGGCCCTGCCGAAGAGCCCTGTTAAAGAGAGGGTAAGCAGCCGCCTCGGCCTACGGGTGGGGTTATCCCTACTTCACCCCACCCACGGGCCCCATGGCGTCCGCAGACCCCGCCCGGCAGGCTGGGGCGTATGACCATGAGCCCCCTGGTGCCCGACAACGACTGTCCACCGCCCGCCCGCTTCGCCCTCGACCGGTGGACATGGAAGGAGATCGGCTACCTCCTCGCCAACCTCCCCATGGCCCTGGCCGGGTTTGTTTACACGCTGTTGATGATCGGCGTCGGCGTGGGGCTCGCGGTCACGGTGGTCGGTCTGCCCCTGCTCGCCGCCGGGCTGCACGGGGCGCGGCTGATCGGCAAGGCCGAGCGGGGCCGGGCGCGGGCGATGCTCGGGCTGCGGATCGACGAGCCCAGTCCGATGGTGCTGTCCCGCCGGGCACAGGGCTTCTTCCCCTGGCTGTGGTCGAGCCTCAAGGACCCGGTGGGCTGGCGGGCGGTGCTGTACTCCTTCATTCGGCTGCCCTGGGGCGTGCTCACCTTCACCGTGACGTTCGTGAGCCTCTTCGTGCTGTGGCCGGTGCTCCCCTTTGTCGCGCGGCTCCTCACCCATGCCGACCGGGCGATGGCGCGCGGGCTGCTCTCCCCCTCCGACGAGCTGGAGCGCAGGATCGCCGAGCTGGAGTCGGACCGCGGGGTGGTCGTCGACACGGCCGCCGCCGACCTGCGCCGCATCGAGCGCGACCTGCACGACGGCGCACAGGCCCGGCTCGTCGCCCTCGCCATGGGCCTGGGCCTGGCGAAGGAGAAGCTGACCGACGACCCCGAGGCCGCCGCCCGCATGGTCGACGAGGCCCACGGCGAGGTCAAGGTCGCCCTCCAGGAACTCCGCGACCTCGCCCGCGGCATCCACCCCGCCGTCCTCACCGACCGCGGACTCGACGCCGCACTCTCCGCCATCGCCTCCCGCTGCACCGTCCCCGTGACGGTGGGGGTGGACCTGGCGTCCCGGCCCGCCCAGGCCATCGAGGGGATCGCGTACTTCACGGTCTCGGAGCTGCTGCAGAACGTGAGCAAGCACAGCGGGGCACGTTCGGCGACCGTGGAGGTGTGGCGGTCGGCGGACCGGATGCTGATCCAGGTCACCGACGACGGGCGCGGCGGGGCCCGGATGGACGGCGGTACGGGCATGGCCGGGCTGGCCGAACGGCTGGGCGCCGTCGACGGGCTGTTCGTCCTCGACTCGCCGGCCGGCGGCCCCACGACCGTCACCGCGGAACTGCCCTGGCGGGACCGGGACGAGGGCAGGGATCGGGACAAGGGCCGGGACCTTGACAAGGGCCGGGTCAGGTAGGGCCAAGTCAGCAGGGCCGGGAAGCCGAGCACTCCCGGATCCCCTCGCGGGGTGGGGAAAACCCCCGGTCGAAGAGGGATACCGCCCTCATGGTGCGCGTGCCCACGACCCAGCACCCTTGATGTACCAGCGGAGAAACCGGCTCCCCGAGACGAAACGGACAGCATCCATGGCCACGGCATACGGACCGGACACTCGGGACCACCAGCGGTCCGGAGCCGGTTTCGGGGACCATCCCCCGGTGAAGCACTTCTTCCCGGCCGCGCTGCGCGCGCCTTTCGAGGGCAGGACCTGGCGCGAGTTCGGCTATCTGCTGCTGAGCCTGCCGATCAGCGTGGTCCTGTTCAGCCTCTCGATCACCCTGACGTCCCTGGGCGTCGGCATGCTGATCACCTTCCTCGGCGTCCCGATCCTGGCCGGCACGCTCGCGATGTGCCGCGGTTTCGGCGCGCTGGAGCGGGTCCGGGCGCGCGGGCTGCTGGGGCTGGACGTGGCCGAGCCGGCGCCGGGGCGCGGCAGGACCGGCGGCCTGATGTCCTGGGTGGGCGCGGTCCTGAAGAGCGGGGTGTCCTGGCGGCATCTGCTCTACGCGCTGCTGCACTTCCCGTGGGCGGTCTTCGCCTTCACGGTTTCGCTGACGTTCTGGTCGTGCGGGTGGGCCACCTTCACCTACCCGCTGTGGCACTGGGTCTTCCCGTCGTACGTGGGGGTCGACGGCATCCAGGTGTACGGCGACAGCTCCCATCGGGCGATCTACCTCGACTCCCCCTTCGAGCTGGCCGCGACCAGCGTCTGCGGCCTGGTCGTCGTCCTCGTCACCCCGTGGATCATCCGTGGTCTGGTGACCGTGGACCGGGTGATGGTGGCCGGGCTGCTCGGGCCGTCCCGGCTGGCGACGCGCGTCTCGGAGCTGGAGTCGGACCGCGGGGTGGTCGTCGACACGGCCGCCGCCGACCTGCGCCGCATCGAGCGCGACCTGCACGACGGCGCACAGGCCCGGCTCGTCGCCCTCGCCATGGATCTGGGCCTGGCGAAGGAGAAACTCGACGAGGACCCCGAGGCCGCCGCCCGCATGGTCGACGAGGCCCACGGCGAGGTCAAGGTCGCCCTCCAGGAACTCCGCGACCTCGCCCGCGGCATCCACCCCGCCGTCCTCACCGACCGCGGACTCGACGCCGCACTCTCCGCCATCGCCTCCCGCTGCACCGTCCCCGTGACGGTCGAGGTGGACCTGGCGTCCCGGCCCGCCCAGGCCATCGAGGGGATCGCGTACTTCACGGTCTCGGAGCTGCTGCAGAACGTGAGCAAGCACGCACACGCGACCCGGGCGTCGGTCGATGTGTGGCGCACCGCGAACCGGCTGATGCTCCAGGTCACCGACAACGGCCGCGGCGGCGCCGAGGTGTCGTCGGGCAGCGGGCTGGCCGGGCTGACCGAGCGACTGGACGCGGTGGACGGCGTCCTCGTCGTGGATTCCCCGCAGGGCGGTCCGACGCGGATCACGGCCGAGCTGCCGTGGCGCGGCTGAGCGCGTCCGTCCGGTGCCGTGACCGGAACCCCCAGGTCCACGGCCCCTTCCGGTCCCCTCGTCCCCGGCCGGGGAACTGGCTCGAAATCGAGCCGGTACGGCGGCCGGGGACAGAGCGCTGCCGATACTGGGATGCTGGAGCCCGTACGGGCGGGACCAGCGAACAGTGGGGGATAGGGCGTCATGGTGGAGGACAGGGTGCGGGTAGTCATCGCCGAGGATTCGGTACTGCTTCGGGAGGGCCTCACCCGGCTGCTGACCGATCTCGGGCATGACGTCGTCGCCGGGGTCGGGGACGCCGAGGCGCTGGTCAAGACGGTGCACGAGCTCGCGGATCAGGACGCGCTGCCCGATGTGGTGGTCGCCGACGTGCGGATGCCGCCCACCCACACCGACGAGGGCGTGCGGGCGGCGGTGCGGCTGCGCAAGGACTACCCGGGAATCGGGGTCCTGGTTCTTTCGCAGTACGTCGAGGAGCAGTACGCCACCGAGCTGCTGGCCGGATCCAGCCGGGGCGTGGGGTATCTGCTGAAGGACCGGGTCGCCGAGGTCCGGGAATTCGTGGACGCCGTGGTCCGGGTGGCGCAGGGCGGCACGGCGCTGGATCCGGAAGTGGTGGCCCAGCTGCTGGGCCGGAGCCGTAAGCAGGACGTCCTGGCCGGGCTGACGCCGCGCGAGCGCGAGGTGCTCGGCCTGATGGCGGAGGGCCGGACGAATTCCGCGGTGGCCAAGCAGCTGGTGGTGAGCGACGGCGCCGTGGAGAAGCACGTCAGCAACATCTTCCTGAAGCTGGGTCTGTCCCCCAGTGACGGGGATCACCGCCGGGTACTGGCAGTGCTGACCTACCTGAACTCCTGATTAGCTGACACCCTGTCAGATTCCTGGTGGGAGCCGGTCCGGGCCGGTGTGCGTCGCGGGCTCCGGTCGGCCGCCGAGGCGGCCGGCCGGAGCCCTAGAACCAAAGAATGAGTACACAGCGTCTTCATCGAACGACTGGGGGGCTTGCCAAACATGACAAACCGGTATCAAATCGCGTCTCAAAACGACGTCCACCATATGATCGGTCCAGGGAAGGCGACCCTTACCGACGTAGGGTGGACCTTGGGACCGCCGGCGGGCCGGCCGGTCCCGAGCCGCCGCCCCGAGGGAGGTCCAGTTCAGTGACCAGCCAGGTCAGTAGCCCAGCCGAACAGGCCGATGAGGCCAGCGAGGCGCTCGTCGGGGGACAGCGTGCCCCCCATCCCGATCATGCGGGCGCCGGCGAGAAGGAGATCCGCCGTCTGGACCGGGTGATCATCCGTTTCGCGGGTGACTCCGGGGACGGTATGCAGCTCACGGGTGACCGGTTCACCTCGGAGACCGCGTCGTTCGGGAACGATCTCTCCACGCTGCCGAACTTCCCCGCCGAGATCCGCGCCCCCGCAGGCACCCTGCCGGGGGTTTCGTCGTTCCAGCTGCATTTCGCCGATCACGACATCCTCACCCCGGGTGACGCGCCGAATGTTCTGGTCGCGATGAACCCGGCCGCGTTGAAGGCGAACATCGGTGATGTGCCGCGCGGCGCCGAAATCATCGTGAACACCGATGAGTTCACCAAGCGCCCGATGGCGAAGGTCGGCTACGAGACCAGTCCGCTGGAGGACGGGTCGCTGGAGGCGTACAGCGTTCATCCGGTGCCGCTGACGACGCTGACGATCGAGGCGCTGAAGGAGTTCGGGCTCTCACGCAAGGAGGCCGAGCGCTCGAAGAACATGTTCGCGCTCGGGCTTCTGTCCTGGATGTATCACCGGCCGACGGAGGGGACCGAGGCGTTCCTGCGGGCGAAGTTCGCCAAGAAGCCGCAGATCGCCGAGGCGAACGTGGCCGCGTTCCGGGCGGGGTGGAATTTCGGGGAGACGACGGAGGACTTCGCCGTCAGCTACGAGGTGGCACCCGCCTCGCAGGCCTTCCCCGCGGGCACGTACCGCAACATCTCGGGGAATCTCGCGCTGTCCTACGGGCTGATCGCCGCGTCCCAGCAGGCAGACCTGCCGCTCTACCTGGGCTCGTACCCGATCACCCCGGCCTCGGACATTCTGCACGAGCTGAGCCGGCACAAGAATTTCGGTGTGCGTACGTTCCAGGCCGAGGACGAGATCGCGGGGATCGGGGCGGCGCTGGGCGCCGCGTTCGGCGGGTCGCTCGCGGTGACGACGACGTCCGGGCCCGGGGTGGCGCTGAAGTCGGAGACGATCGGGCTGGCGGTCTCCCTCGAACTGCCGCTGATCGTCATCGACATCCAGCGTGGCGGCCCGTCCACGGGCCTGCCGACCAAGACCGAGCAGGCCGACCTCCTCCAGGCGATGTACGGGCGCAACGGCGAGGCCCCGGTCCCGATCGTGGCGCCCCGGACCCCGGCGGACTGCTTCGACGCCGCGCTCGACGCCGCCCGGATCGCCCTGACGTACCGCACCCCGGTCTTCCTCCTCTCCGACGGGTACCTCGCCAACGGCTCCGAGCCGTGGAAGATCCCCGACATCGACGAGCTCCCGGATCTGCGGGTCCGGTTCGCGACCGGCCCGAACCATGAACTGGCCGACGGCACCGAGGTGTTCTGGCCCTACAAGCGCGACCCGCAGACCCTGGCCCGCCCCTGGGCCCTGCCCGGCACCCCCGGTCTCGAACACCGTATCGGCGGGATCGAGAAGCAGGACGGCAGCGGCAACATCTCCTACGACCCCGCCAACCACGACTTCATGGTCCGCACCCGGCAGGCCAAGACCGACGGCATCGAGGTCCCCGACATCGAGGTCGACGACCCCGACCAGGCACGCACCCTCGTCCTGGGCTGGGGCTCCACCTACGGCCCCATCACCGCCGCCGTCCGCCGTCTGCGCGCCGCCGGGCAGCCGATCGCACAGGCCCACCTGCGCCACCTCAACCCCTTCCCCGCCAATCTCGGCGAGGTGCTGAAGCACTACGACAAGGTGATCGTGCCCGAGATGAACCTCGGCCAGCTCGCCACCCTCATCCGGGCCAAATACCTCGTCGACGCGCACAGCTACAACCAGGTCAACGGTATGCCGTTCAAGGCCGAACAGCTCGCCACGGCACTGAAGGAGGCCATCGATGCCTGACACCAACCCCCTCCTCCACCTGGTGCCCAAGGCCGAAGCCAAGCAGTCCATGAAGGACTTCAAGTCCGACCAGGAAGTCCGCTGGTGCCCCGGCTGCGGCGACTACGCCGTCCTCGCCGCCGTCCAGGGCTTCATGCCCGAACTCGGCCTGGCCAAAGAGAACATCGTCTTCGTCTCCGGCATCGGCTGCTCCTCCCGCTTCCCGTACTACATGAACACCTACGGGATGCACTCCATCCACGGCCGCGCCCCCGCGATCGCCACCGGACTCGCCACCTCCCGCCGCGACCTGTCCGTCTGGGTCGTCACCGGCGACGGCGACGCCCTGTCCATCGGCGGCAACCACCTCATCCACGCCCTGCGCCGCAACGTCAACCTCAAGATCCTGCTCTTCAACAACCGGATCTACGGACTCACCAAGGGCCAGTACTCCCCCACCTCCGAAATCGGCAAGATCACCAAATCGACCCCGATGGGCTCCCTGGACGCCCCGTTCAACCCGGTGTCCCTGGCCCTCGGCGCGGAGGCGTCGTTCGTCGCCCGCACCATCGACTCCGACCGCAAACACCTCACCGGTGTCCTGCGCGCCGCGGCCGACCACCCGGGCACGGCACTGGTGGAGATCTACCAGAACTGCAACATCTTCAACGACGGCGCCTTCGAGGTCCTCAAGGACAAGGACCAGGCACAGAACGCCGTCATCCGCCTGGAACACGGACAGCCGATCCTCTTCGGCACGGACAACTCCAAGGGCGTCGTACGCGACCCCGCCACCGGCGACCTGTCGGTCGTCACGGTCACCGACGACAACAAGTCCCAGGTCCTCGTCCACGACGCCCATGCCGCCAGCCCCACCACGGCCTTCGCCCTGTCCCGCCTCGCCGACCCCGACACCCTCCACCAGACCCCCATCGGAGTCCTGCGCGACGTCGACCGGCCCGTATACGACACACAAATGGCCGAACAGCTCGACACCGCCGTCGAACAGGACGGCAAGGGCGACCTGACCGCGCTCCTCGCGGGCAACGACAACTGGACCGTCGTCGGCTGACGGTTTCCTTCATCACCACCTGCCGTCGCCGGACGGGCTGAATTTCGGCCCGTCCGGCGATTGCGTCCAGGGGTGCGCCCGGCCACCGCGCACCATGTGGCCATGACCCTGGACCGCCCCGCCTACCGCATCAAGCGGCGTCTGCTCGGCAGAGCTCTCACCACCGAGCGCATCAGCGAGGAGAAGCTGAACAACCGGACGGCGCTCGGGGTGCTCGCCTCCGACTGCGTCAGTTCGACCGCGTACGGCTCCGAGGAGATGCTCCGGGTCCTCGTACCCGTCGTCGGTGCCGCCGCCTTCACACTGCTCATGCCGGTGACCGGCGCGATCCTGCTGGTGCTGCTGCTCCTGACGCTCTGCTACAGCGATGTCGTGATGATCTACACCCGGGCCGGCGGTTCGTACGTCGTCGCCCGGGAGAACTTCGGGCCGAACATCGCGCAGATCGCCGCCGTGGCACTGCTCGTCGACTACATCGTCACCGTGGCCGTGCAGGTCTCGGCCGGTACCAACGCCCTGATCTCGCTCGCCCATCTGGTCGGCGGCAACTTCACCGGCCTGGACCATCTCCAGCTCCCGGTCTCCGTCGCCGTCATCGTGCTGCTCGCGTACGGGAATCTGCGCGGGGTCCGCGAGGCGGGCCGGGCCTTCGCGCTGCCCGCGTACCTCTTCATGGCCGCCATCGGCCTCGTCCTCCTCGTCGCCGCGCTGCGCGGGATCTTCGGCGAGCTGCCGCACGCCGATCTGCACGCCGCCGGGGTCGTGCCGCTCGGCACCCCGGGCAACGGCTGGCTCTACGGCGCCTCCCTCTTCATCGTGCTGCGCTCGTTCGCCAACGGCGGCTCGTCCCTCACCGGGCTCGAAGCGATCTCCAACGGCATCTCCGCGTTCCGTGAACCCCAGGGCCGCAACGCCCGCCGCACCCTCATCACCATGAGCGCGGTGCTCGGCACCCTCGTGCTGGGCGTGTCCACGCTGGCGCACTTCACCCACGCGGTGCCGTACAAGGACGGCACCCCGACCGTGATCGCGCAGGAGGCCCACCTCGCGTTCGGCAGCGGGCCGGCCGGTACGGCCGGGCTCGTCTTCGTACAGCTGGCGACCGCGCTGATCCTCTACACCGGCGCCAACACCCCGTTCACCGGCTTCCCGTACCTCGCCAGTTTCGTCGCCGAGGACCGGTTCCTGCCGCGCCTGCTGACCCGGCGCGGGCACCGGCTGGCGTTCTCCAACGGCATCATCGCGCTGACCATCGTCTCGCTGGCGCTGCTGCTGGCCACCGGCGCCAGCGTGGACAGGCTGGTGGCGCTGTACGCGATCGGTGTGTTCACCGCCTTCACCATGGCCGGGGCCGGCCTCACCGCGTACCACCTGCGGCGCCGGGAGCCGCGTCGCACACTGAAGATCGCGGTCAACGGGCTCACCGCGTTCATCTCGGCCGCCATCGTGCTGATCTTCGCGGTCACCAAGTTCACCGAGGGCGCCTGGCTGGTCGTGGTCGTCTTCCCGCTCGGGGTCTGGGCGCTGATGCGGATCAACCGCGAGTACCGGCACGAGGCGGCCGCGCTGCAGAGCATCACGGCTCCGGGCGCCGACCGTGCCCGGGCCCGCCGCCATCTGGTCTTCGTACTCGTCGAGTCGCTCGACCTGGCGACGCTGAAGGCCCTGCGGTACGCCCATGAGCTGCGTCCGGACGAGATCCGGGCGGTGCACTTCGCGATCGACGAGGCGCACGGCAGACGGCTGGCCGCCCGGTGGGAGGCGACGGCCGCCACGTCCGTGTCCCTGGAGCTGGTGGCGTGCCCGGACCGGCGGCTGCGCAATGCGATGCGGCAGCTGGCGGTCCGCACCACGGAGGACGGGAACACCTGGCTGACGGTGCTGGTCCCCCGGCGCACGTACCGCAATGTGCTCGGGAAGCTGCTGCACCGGGGCACGGGTGAGCAGATGGCGAAGACGCTGGCGCCGCTGCCGCACGTGGCGGTGACGATCCTGCCGTTCGACGTCTCGCGGGCGCTGCGGACGCTGGAGGAGGGGCGATCGCCTCAGCCGGACTGACCGCCGCCTTCCCGCTGCTTCCGGGCGGCCCTACGCGTCGTACGCCTTCCGCGCGTCGTACGTCTCGCGCGCCGCGTACACGGCGTCCAGGCGCCGCTCCGTCCAGCGGGCCAGCGCCCATACCTGCTCGGCGGCCTCCCGGCCCAGCCCGGTGAGCGAGTAGTCGACCCGGGGCGGGATGACCGGCTTTGCGTCCCGGTGCACGAAACCGTCCCGCTCCAGGGTCTGGAGGGTCTGGGCCAGCATCTTCTCGCTGACCCCGCCGACCTCGCGGCGCAGTTCGCTGAAACGGTACGAGCGCTCCAGCAGCGCGGCGAGGACCAGGACGCCCCAGCGGCTGGTGACGTGTTCGAGCACCAGCCGGGAAGGACACATCTGCCGGTTCACATCGGGCTTCCGGCTCAGGCTCGCGTCCGGGTCAAGGTCACTCACGCTCATGCAAGTACCTTACTTCAAAGTGGGTACTTTCTTCTGGTTAGTGCACCCCGTACGGTGAGTTCAAGAGCCCGAACGAGGACCAGCGCCACCGAAAGAGGAGAAAACCATGAGCATCGTCGTCACCGGAGCCACCGGAGAGCTCGGCCGTCTCGTCATCGACCAGCTGCTCACCACCGTGCCCGCGAGCGGGATCACCGCCGTCGTCCGCGACGAGGCGAAGGCCGCCCCGCTCGCCGCGCGCGGCGTCGAGCTCCGCGTCGCCGACTACGACCGCCCGGAGTCCCTCAAGGACGCCTTCCGGGCCGGTGACCGCGTCCTGCTCATCTCCGGCAGCGAGGTCGGCAGGCGCGTCCCGCAGCACACCGCCGTGATCGACGCGGCCAAGGCGGCGGGCGTCGCGCAGTTCGCGTACACGGGCGTACTGGGCGGTCCCGACGCGGACTTCACACTCGCCGACGAGCACAAGGTCACCGAGCAGCTGATCCTCGACGCCGGACTGCCGTACACCTTCCTGCGCAACGGCTGGTACACCGAGAACTACACCGCCAACCTCGCCCCCGTCCTGGAGCACGGCGCCGTCGTCGCCAACGCGGGCGACGGACGGGTCGCCTCCGCCACCCGCGCCGACTACGCCGCCGCGGCGGCCGCCGCGCTGACCGGCGAGGGCCACATCGGCGCGGTCTACGAGCTGAGCGGCGATGCCGCCTGGTCGTTCGCCGAGTACGCGGCCGAGGTCGCCAGGGCCACCGGCAAGGAGATCGCCCACAAGAACGTCCCGGCGGCCGTCCACCAGGAGATCCTGGTCGGCGCCGGCGTGCCCGAGGGTTTCGCGGCGATCCTCGTCGACGTGGACGCCGCGATCGAGCGCGGGCTGCTCGCCGGTACGAGCGGTGACCTGGCCCGGCTGATCGGCCGGCCGACGACGCCGCTCGCCGAGACGGTGGCCGCGGCGGTGGCCAGGGTGTAACTCCGCCTCCCGCACCCCAGGGGCCTCACGTCATGACCGTATGACGATACGGCTATGACATGAGGCCCTTCCAGCGCTACCGTCATGCAGTCGACGGCCGGTCGACACGGAGCAGCTGACACAGACACGCCGGGAGGGTCCGTGAAGGGGACGACCAACCAACGGGCCGGACTGCTGTCCGGTATCAGCGCATACGCCCTATGGGGCATCGTTCCCCTGTTCTGGCCGCTGCTGAAGCCCGCCGGCGCGATCGAGATCCTCGCCCACCGCATGGTCTGGTCCCTCGGCGTCGTCGGCATCGCGCTGCTGGTGCTTCGCCGCTGGTCCTGGATCGGCGAGCTGATACGGCAGCCGAGGAAACTCGGCCTGATAGCGGTCGCCTCAGCCGTGATCACGGTCAACTGGGGTCTGTACATCTGGTCCGTGAACAACGGCCATGTCGTGGAGGCGTCGCTCGGCTACTTCATCAATCCGCTGGTCACCATAGCCATGGGCGTCCTGTTCCTCGGCGAACGGCTGCGTCCCGTGCAGTGGGTGGCAGTCGGCACCAGTGTCGCGGCAGTGCTCGTGCTGGCCATCGGTTACGGGCGGCCGCCGTGGATCTCGTTGTCGCTGGCGTTCTCCTTCGCGACGTACGGCCTGGTGAAGAAGAAGGTCAACATGGGTGGCCTGGAGTCGCTCACCGCCGAGACCGGCGTGCTGTTCGTGCCGGCGCTCGCCTATCTGCTGTGGCTGGGCGCACAGGGCGATTCGACGTTCACCTCCGAGGGCCCCGGCCATGCGGCGCTGCTGGCCGCGGCGGGCGTCGTCACGGCCATACCGCTCATCCTGTTCGGGGCGGCGGCGATCCGCGTACCGCTCTCCACGCTGGGCCTGCTGCAGTATCTGGCACCGGTCTTCCAGTTCATCCTCGGCATCCTGTACTTCCACGAGGAGATGCCGCCGGAGCGGTGGGCCGGGTTCGCCCTGGTGTGGCTGGCGCTCGCCCTGCTGACCTGGGACGCGTTCCGGACGGCACGGCGGACGAGGGCGCAGGCGCAGGCCGTCGCTGCGCAGCTGGCGGCGCAGCCGGCACAGCAGACGCCGCCGGCCGGGGATTCCGCGTCACCCCCCTCGGCCGCGGCCCCGACCCGGTGACCGGACATCCACTTTAGTTACCGAGTTGCCTTTTTAACCAGGTTACGTTTTTCTGGGCTTCCGCGGACCTACGACCGAGGAGCCCCGCATGCCCATGCCCACCACCCAGGTACTGATCGTCGGCTCGGGCCCCACCGGCCTGACCCTGGCCTGCGATCTGGCACGGCGTTCCGTCGCCGTACGGATCATCGACAAGTCCCCCGAGTTTCCGCGCAGCTCGCGGGCCAAGGGCCCCAACCCCCGTTCCCTGGAGGTCCTGGAGGACCTCGGGATCGTGGACCGGGTGCTGGCTGCGGGCTCGACGCCGCCACCCATGCGGAAGTACCGCAACGGGCTGCCGATCACCGACACCGACCCGTTCGAGGCGTCGCACCCGACGCCGGACACCCCGTACGACCGGCCGTGGATGATCGCCCAGTGGCGGCTGGAGGAGATCCTGCGGGACCGCCTGGCGGAGTACGGCGTACACGTGGAACTCGACGCGGAAGCAACCGGGTTGGCGGCAGGACCCGAGTCGGTGACCGTCACGCTCGCCGACGGCCGGAACCTCGCGACACGGTACGTGGTGGGGTGCGACGGCGGTCACAGCTCGGTACGCAAGCTGCTCGGCATCCCGTTCGAGGGGAAGACGGCCGAGGAGCAGATGATGGTCTGCGGGGACGTGGAGGCGGACGGTCCCGACCGCGGCTACTGGCACCAGTGGTTCGACGAGGACGGTGCCGTGCTGCTGTGCCCGATCCCGGGTACGCGGTCGGGCTGGTGGTTCCAGGCCGGGCCGGAGCGGGACCGGGCGGGAGCCCCCGTACCGCCCTCGCTGGAGAGCTTCCGCCGGCTCTTCGCCCGGCACACCGGGCTGCCGGGCACCCAGCTGACGCGGGCCGACCTGCTGTCCACGTACCGGGTCAACGAGCGCATGGCGGACCGCTACCGGGTAGGCCGCGTCCTGCTGGCCGGGGACGCCGCGCATGTGCACTCCGTCGCGGGCGGACTGGGCATGAACACCGGGATCCAGGACGCGTTCAACCTGGGCTGGAAGCTCGCCCGGGTCGTCACCGGCCAGTCGGATCCGGGCCTGCTGGACACGTACGAGGAGGAGCGGCTGCCCGTGGCCTCCTGGACGCTGGACATCACCTCCGAGCGGCTGCGTGCCACCCTCGAAGCGATCAAGCAGCCGGGCGGCGGCCTGGACGCGGCGGGCACTGCCGAGACCACGGGCCTGACACGTGGCTACCGCTGGAGCTCGCTCTCCCCCACGGGCTCCACCCCCCGGCTGCGAGCGGGCGACCGCGCCCCGGACGCCCCCTGCCGCGACGCCGTAACGGGCACACCGACCCGCCTCTTCGAAGCGTTCGCCGGACCGCACTTCACCCTGCTGGGCTTCGGCCCGGGCACGGCGGACGCGCTCCGGGCGACGGAAGCGGCGTACGGCGACGCGGTGCGGGTGTACGGGGTGGGCGCGGGCGGCCCCGCCGACCTGGCCGACGAGGCGGGCCACGCCCGTACGGCGTACGGCATCGAGCCGGGCACCGACACCCTCGTCCTGATACGCCCGGACAACCACGTGGCACTGATCTCACCGGCGGCGGACAGCCAGACCATTGGCACCTACATGGACCGCCTGAGCGGTACGGCATTCAGGCGGCTCTGAGCGCGTCGCGCCGGGCAATCCCGCAACTGTCGCGCACTCATATTTTCCTGACATGCTATGAGCCGATTCACGCGCGCGTGCGGGAACTCCCGCGTGCTCCTGCGCACCGCCACCGCCGCCCTGTCCACGCTGTCGTTCCTGGTCTTCGGCGCCTCGCCCACGGGCCACGCGGACACCGGCGCGGACCGGGCCCGCCCGTCCGGCCCCAACTCCCTGCGACCCGTCCACGTCGTCGAGGCGTACCCGCAGCAGCGCTTCCCCTGCCCGTGGTCCACGGCCTCCTGACCGAGCCGGAGTTCCCGGCGTGACCGCCTGGGGCGAGCGATCCGACGGGTCGCTCGCCCTCTCCCCGCCTACCGTTCCGCCTTTGCCACGCATTCCACCCAGAGGAGCTTCCCACCCTGCCCCGGCAGCCCGCCACGCATGGGGTACGCCCCCCAGCACTCCGCGTAGAGAGTCACGAGATACAGCCCCCGCCCCCGCTCCGCCGGCTCCGCCGGGGCTTCGGCGTTCCATCGGAACGGGGCGGGGATGTGCGGGTTGGTGTCCCAGACGCTCAGCCCACCCGGCTGCGCCCGGCATCGCGCAGCCGCAGGGAGTACACCCCCGAGGAGTGCAGGTAGGCGTTGGTGACCAGTTCGCTCGCCAACAGCTCGGCGATCTCGGTGAGTTCGCGCATACCGTGCACGCGCAGGATGGTGCGAAGAGCCGTACGGGCCAGGCCTGGTGCGCGGGGATCCTGCGGGAGTTGAAGGGTGTACGTCCAGGGCAGCGATACCGTGGCACTGACCATGGAAGTCTCCGATCACGGAGGGAAGTTGGAAGATGCACTTCGGGTTGCCCGGTGACGAGACCGCTCCGTCGAGCGGGGTACTTCCGGGCGGGTGGCCTGAGCAAGAGATTAGGCTGCCGCAAGGATTACTTTCATCAGTTGACCGGAATCCTGGCATCAATCCACTCGTGTGAGTGACGGTCCAACTGGGCCGATTTCAGGGGAGACTTCGAGATGGCAGGCAGAGCCGCCCCCACCGCGCGCCGCATCCGACTCGGCGCCGAACTGCGCAGACTACGGGAACGTGCTGGAATGACCACCACTCAGGCAGCGGGCCTCCTGGGCACGAGTCCGGGCCAGCTGAGCAACATGGAGGTGGCACGTTTCGGCGTGAGCCCAGACCGGGTACGGCTGGCGGCCCGCGCGTACTCCTGCACCGATCAGGCACTGATCGATGCTCTGGCCGCCATGACAGGTGACCGCAATCGGGGCTGGTGGGCGGAGTACCGGGAAATCCTGCCGCCCGGACTGCTGGACCTGGCAGAGATCGAGCACCATGGCACCGGTCTGCACGCGGCACACAGCATCCATATCCCCGGCCTGCTCCAGACCATTGACCACGCCCGGGAGATCTACCGGCAGGCCGTTCCCGAGATGTCCCCACCGGAGATCGAGCACCGCGTCTCCTACCGCGTCAAGCGGCAGGAAGTGCTCTACCGGACGGACCCGGTTCCGTACGAGGCCGTCATCCACGAGGCCGCTCTGCGGATGAGGTTCGGCGGTCCGGACGTCGCCCGAGGCCAGCTCCGGCACTTGCTCAAGATGAGCGAACATGCCCACGCGACCATCCGCGTGATCCCCTTCGAGGTCACGCACTACCCGGGATCGGGGCAGTCGGTGTACTACGTGCGCGGCCCGGTGCCCGCCCTCGATACCGCGCAGCTCGACCAGTCGCACGGGCCCGTGTTCATCGACGCCGAGGCCCAGTTGGCGCAGTACCGTCTGCTACTCGCACGACTCGGCAATGCGGCACTGGGTATCGAAAAATCCCGAGAACTCATCCACGAGATCGCCAAGAGCCTGTGAAGGGAACCGAGATGTCCGCCTACGCCTGGCAGAAGTCGTCCTACTGCGCGCAGGGCGAAGCCTGCGTGCACGTAGCCGCCGCACGGACCGGAGCAATAGCGCTCACCGAATCCGGCGACCCCAACGGCGCGATACTTCACACCCGCACCGCCGCCCTGGTCGCGCTCCTCCACGCCGTCAAGAAGGACACTCTCCATGGCTGACATCCCCAGCGACCTCACCTGGGTCCGCGCCGCCCCCGAGGGTGAGGAGGGTCCCGGCCCCTGGATCGAGATCGCCTTCGGACCGGACGAACTCGTCTACCTCCGCGAGACCGGCGACCCCACCAACATCGTCACCACCACCCGCACCAAATGGGACGCCTTCACGCTGGGCGTCCAGGCCGGCGAGTTCGACCACTTCATCGAGAGCGCCGAGGGCACCCCACCCGCTCAGCACTGATCACCATCACGCCGGCCCGCAGAGCCAACCCCCGCGCAAAAACGTGACACACCACGGGTCGACTGTCACGTTCGCACAGGGGGTACCCCTTGCGCCCGGCGGAGCGGCCGCAGGGCAACCGAGACTTCCGGCCACCGAGCGCAACCCGCTTCCCCGCCGCCGTCGACCGCACGCCAGGGGCACCCGTCTCCGCGGGCAGCCCGGCGTCCGGACCGAGCGGCCGACAACCCAGCCCCCGCGCGAAAACGTGACACACCACGGGTCGACCGTCACGTTCGTACGCGGTGGGTGTGCCCCCGAGGGCCGGCCGAACGGGCACAGGACCTCATCAGGACCTCAAGACCTCAAGACCTCAGAGGGTTCCGGTCAGCCGACGGATCGGTCACGGCGTGCCGGGCCCGGTGGGCCCGTACCTTGTGGAGGTTTCCGCAGTGCTCCATCGCGCACCAACGGCGCCTGCCCGGCCGCGAGGTGTCGACGAAGAGCAACTTGCAGTTGTCGGAGCCGCATTCGCGGATGCGGTCGGCGTACGGGCCGGTGAACAGCTCCACCGCGTCGCGGGCGACGGTCGACAGAAGGGCGTTGCCGGTGGCGTCCGGGGCCCATGCGAGGCGGCCGGAGTCGGCGTCGACACGAGGGACGAGCGGGGGCTCGGCCGCCGTGGCGTTCACCGTGGTGAGGTCGGCCGCGGCGAGGGGGCGGCCGTGCGCGCGGGCGGCGGTCAGGTTCCAGAGGGCGGCGCGCAACTGGTGCGCCCGGCGCAGTTCCTCCGCGCTCACCGAAAGGGACAGGCCGTCCGGCAGCCGGCTCTCGCCTGCCCATCGCACCAGGTCGGCGGGGGTGTGCAGCACCTCGTACGCCGCATACCGCGCATACCCGCCGGTGGGCAGCAACTCCAGGCACAGGGCGCCGGGATCGAAGCGGTAGGGGCGGCCCTCCCGCGTACGAAGAGTCAGGCCCGGCGTGCCCATTGCGGACTCGGTCATGTAACCACTATAAACGGTTACCATGGTTCTGAACTGGAAAGCCGTCATCGACTCGACCGACCCGCACGCCCAGGCCGCCTTCTGGGCCGAGGCCCTCGGCTACCTGGTCGAGGACAACAGTCCCCTGATCGACCGACTGCTCGGCCTCGGTGCGGTCCCGGAGGCGGCAACCGTCATGGTCGACGGCCGCCGGGCCTGGCGCGACCTCGGGGCGGCCCGGCACCCGGACGATCCGTACGAGAAGGAGAGCGGAACGGGCCTCGGCCGACGGCTCCTGTTCCAGCGCGTGCCAGAGGCCAAGACCGTGAAGAACCGCCTCCACCTGGACGTGCACGCGGGACCGGGGCGACGCGACGTAGAGGTGACCCGGCTGGAAAGGCTGGGCGCGAAGGTGCTCCGCAGGGTCGAGGAACCAGGAGGCACATGGACTCTTCTCGTCGACCCCGAGGGCAACGAATTCTGCGTGCATTGACTTCCGCTCCCCGGGCTAGAGCCCGGGGATTCCTACCACGGTCGTCTGACCGTCTCGGTGGGTTCCTGCTTCACGGCGCTGCGCCGGGACGAGTCCCGGTCTTATCTGCGCTCCACAGGCTGACACCGCCAGTCCGGCGGCCCTGGCGATGTTGACCGCCGCGTTGATGTCCCGGTCCAGGACGGCCCCGCATGCCCCGCATTCCCACACGCGGACGTGGAGGGGCTTGGGACCGTCCTTGACGCCGCATACGCAGCAGACCTGGGAGGTCGGCTCGAACCGGCCGATGCGCACGAAGGTGCGCCCGTACCGGGCGGCCTTGTACTCCAGCATTGCCAGGAACGCCGACCATCCGGCGTCGTGGACGGACTTGGCCAGGCGCGTACGGGCGAGTCCCTTCACCGCCAGGTCCTCCACGGCAACCGCTTGGTTCTCACGGATGATCCGAGTGGAGAGCTGGTGGTGGAACTCGCGCCGCGCGTCGGCCACCTGCGCGTGAGCGCGGGCGACCCTGAGCCGGGCCTTCGCCCTGTTGTTGCTGCCCTTCACCTTGCGGGCCAGGCGCTGCTGTTCCCGCTTCAGCTTCTTCTCCGCCCGGCGCAGGAAGCGCGGGGATTCGATCTTCGTACCGTCCGAGAGGATCGCAAAGTGCGACAGGCCCAGGTCGATACCGACCTCGGACGCGGCCTCGGGCAGTGTCTCGCCGGGTTCGGTCCCGACCACGAACGACGCGAAGTACCTGCCTGCCGCGTCCTTGACCACGGTCACCGTGGACGGCATCGACGGCAGCGTGCGCGGCCACTTGACCCGTACGTCACCGATCTTCGGGAGGGACAGGTCACCGCCGGTCGTGATCTCCACCGGGCGTTGGCGGTGAACCGCACCGATTGCCGGTTGTCCTTCCTGGACTTGAACCGGGGCGCTCCCATCTTGGGACGTTTGCCCTTGAGGCCGTCGAAGAAGTTCCGGTACGCGGTGTCCAGGTCCCGCAAGGACTGCTGGAGTACCACGGCCGACACATCGCGGAGCCAGGCGCGCCCCTCGGTCTTCTTCGCCTCGGTGATCAGCAGCTTGGACAGGCTCCCGGTCTTCGGAAACGGGTCGCCTGCGGCACGAGCGGTCTCGCGAGCCCGCAGGGCGTCGTTGTAGACCACCCGCGCACACCCGAACGCCTGGGCCAGCGCGGTGCGCTGAGGACCGTTCGGGTACAGGCGGAAGCTGTACCTCAACTGCATATCAATCAGCGTACTGCAGTTGGTTTATGGCTGAATATCAGAACATTCGTACTGGTCGATACCGTGCTTTCGTCCTTCACGCCCACTTGGTTTTCGTGACGAAATACCGGCACAAGGTCTTCACCGACGCCCACCTCAAGCGGATGGAGGAGATCATGCGCGCCGTGTGCGCAGACTTCGAATGCGAGCTGGTCGAGTTCAACGGCGAGAACAACCACATCCACCCCCTCGTGAACTTCCCGCCCAAGATCGCCCCGTCCAAGCTGGTCAACTCCCTCAAGGGTGTCAGCTCTCGCAGGCTCCGCCAGGAATACCCGGAACTGGTCCGGCACTACTGGCGGGCGCAACGGCTATGGTCCGGCTCGTGCTTCGCCGGGTCGGTGGGCGGCGCTCCACTGTCGAGCGTCCGTCAGTACACCGAGCAGCAGAACCGTCCGCCCTAGCCTGCGGGTCGGAGCACTTCTCAGAATCGCTTCACCACCGGGCTGAAGCCCGGTGCACTGCGATAAATCCCGGTAGCCGCGGGCACGGCTGCCCTGCCGACCGGCCCGAGCCCGGAGATCAGCACGCCGGCGCGGCGGGTGGCTCAGGGCGCAGGAGCGGGGGCAGGGCGCGCGGTTGACGGACACCGGGTCCGGGCCGGAACCCTGCCGCACCCTCCGGTGCGATCGGCAGGGCTTCCGCCCCGGACCCGGGCCGTCCGGTTCACCCCTCCACCATGTCCTGCGGATACCAGCGCAGCTCCACGGTGTTGCCGTCCGGGTCCCGGACGTACACCGACTGCGCCTCGCCCCGGGCGCCGGAGCGGCTGACCGGGCCCTCCAGCACCGTGAAGGTGCCCGAGTCGATGACCTGTTGCCAGTCCAGCGGTTCGACGACCAGGCAGATGTGGTCGACGTTCGACGCGGAACGCGGCCGGCCCAGCAGATCGATGATCATGCTCGGGCTGACCCGTACCGACGGGAACGGGAACTCACCGGCTCGCCACTCGTCCACCTTGATCGGCTCCAGGCCGAGTGGGCCGCAGTAGAACTCCAGTGAGCGCTCAACATCCTGCACATTGAGCACCAGGTGATCGAAGTCCTTGACTCGTACTCGCACAGCACAACCTTTCAGCCATTCACATTCGGTTCGGTTCGGAACGGTTCAAGGAACCGCAGGAACCGCAGGAACCGCAGGAGCCGGAGGAGCAGGAGGCCAGGGGACCTCGGCCAGCAGGGGCAGGATCTGCTCCTCCTCATAATCCAGATGCGCGTTCAGCTCCATGGACATCCTGTCCAGCTCCGCGCGGTGCGGACGGCACGCCAACGCGGACGTGTGCTCGCCCGGGCCGACCGTAGGCTTGATCCATGCCCATCCCACCCGCATATGCCCTCGTCGCCACGGACCTGGACGGCACCCTGTTGCGCCGTGACGACAGCGTGAGTCCCCGCAGTCGTGCCGCGCTCGCCCTGGCCGCGCGGGCCGGGGCGAGGCATCTCGTGGTCACCGGGCGGCCGGTGCCCGGCATACGGGGGCTGCTCGCCACGCTGGGCTACCGGGGTCCGGCGGTCTGCGGACAGGGGACACAGCTGTACGACGCCGGGTCCGGGCGCATGGTGCGTGCGGTCACCCTGGACCGGGAGGCCGCCGACACCGCGCTCGGCAAGATCGAGGCCCAGGTGGGGCCGGTCCACGCGGCCGTCGACCAGGACGGGGCCGACGGCCGGACACTGATCGAGCCGGGATATCTGATGGCCCATCCCACACTCCCCGCCCAACGGACCCGCCATCGCCACGAGTTGTGGTCCGCGCCCGTCATCAAGGTGCTCATCCGGCACCCGGAGCTCACCGACGACGCGCTGGCCGAGGCCGCCCGTACGGCGGTCGGCGACCTCGCCTCCGTCACGCTCTCCGGCCCCGGCACCGTCGAACTGCAGCCGTACGGCGTCGACAAGGGAAGCGGGCTCGCGCTGGCCGCTGAATTCCTGGGCGTGGCCGCGGACACCACGATCGCCTTCGGGGACATGCCCAACGACCTGCCGATGTTCCGCGCGGCCGGGTACGGCGTCGCGATGGCCAACGGTCATCCGGACCTGCGGGCCGCGGCGGACGAGGTGACGTCGTCGAACGAGGACGACGGGGTCGCTGAGGTGCTGGAGCGGGTGTTCGGCTGAGCGGGCGTTCTCTCGCTGCGGCGCAGTGAACTCGGCGATGTGATCATTCGGTGAGCATAGGTGTATTTGGGCCAATCCTTGTTGACAGTCCGTCGCCAGGAGTCGAACAATACTGAGGCGGAACGGAACGTGCCGTGTCGCATCGTTCCTGCTGTTCGCACCGTTCGTGCCGTTCGTGCCGCGACGAGCCGATCGGGGGACGGCTCGCCCGGCCGACGGCACGAGGGCGGTGCGCCGTACGTCAGGCGGTGATGTCCTTCGCCGTGAACCGGGCCCACGCCGCCGAGCCGAACACCGCCGCGTACAAGCCCTGAAGCCCCAGGTTCTTGACCACGTCGTCCCAGTACACGGGGTCGCGCAGCAGGTCCGCGTACGACATCCAGTAGTGCGGGAAGAGATACGGGTGGATGCCGCTCAACTGCGGGATCGTGTCCACGATCTGCACGGTGATCAGCAGTCCGACGGTGGCGGCCATGGCCGCGATCCCGCTGCTGGTGAGGGTCGAGACGAACAGGCCGACCGCCGCGAATCCGATCAGCGAGGCGGCGACCACCACTGCGATCAGCCCGGCCCGCAGCAGCCCTTCGCCGAAGCCGATCCGGGTGCCCGAGATGGTGGTGACCTCGCCGACGGGGAACAGCAGCGCGCCGACGGCCAGCGCCGAGGCCGCCACGACCAGGGTCGCGACCAGGCAGAAGGTGAGGACGGAGGCGTACTTCGTCAGCAGCAGCCGGGTCCGGCCCGCCGGGGCGACCAGCAGATAGCGCAGGGTGCCGGCGTTGGCCTCGCCCGCGACGGAGTCGCCCGCCACGACCCCGACGGCCATCGGGAGGAAGACCGGGAGCGTCACGGCGAGGGCCGCGAAGACCAGGAAGAGGCCGTTGTTGGTGACCTGGGAGAGGAACGCGGGGCCGCCCCCGCCACCGGCCGGTCCGGGCGACGAGCCGTGGTTCGTCTCGATCCGCACCGCGATCCCGATCAGTACGGGAACGGCGGCCAGCACCCCGAGCAGCGCGAGCGTGCGCCAGCGGCGGAGCGTGGTGGTCAGTTCGGAGCCGAGGATTCCGAAGGTCCACAGCGCGCTGCGCACCCTGCCCGGCCCGCCCGGCCCGGCTGCTCCGCCCGACCCGGCTGCCTTGCCCGATCCGCCCGATCCGCCCGATCCGGCGCGTGCGGCTTCAGCCTGCGACATCGAAACCCTCTCCCGTGAGTGCGACGAAGGCGTCCTCCAACGAGGCCCGTTCGACGCCGAAGAACCGCAGGCGCACGCCCGCGTGCACCAGCGCCGCGCTGAGGTCCGCGAGTTCGACGTCGCCCACCGGGGCCTCGGCGCTCACCCGGTCGCCGTCGACCGTGATGCCGGTGACACCCAGTTCCTTGAGGATGCGGGCGGCGTCACCCGGGTCGGGGGTGCTGACAGCCAGTCGGCCGCGGGCACCTGCCGCCAGATCCGCTACCGGCCCCTGGGTGATCAGCCGCCCCCTGGCCATCACCGCGGCATGGGTGCAGACCTGCTCGATCTCGTCGAGAAGGTGGGAGGAGAGGAAGACCGTGGTGCCCTCCGCCGCCAGTTCCCGGACCAGGGTGCGGATCTCGCGCATGCCCTGCGGGTCCAGGCCGTTGGTCGGCTCGTCGAGGACGAGCAGGCGGCGCGGCTGGAGCAGGGCGGCGGCGAGACCGAGGCGCTGCTTCATGCCGAGCGAGTACGCCTTGGCCTTCTTGCCGGCGGCCGCGGCCAGCCCGACCCGGTCCAGAGCCTGTCCGACGCGGGCCCGGCGGGTGCGCGGATCGGCGGTCGGGTCGGCGGAGTCGTAGCGCAGCAGATTGTCCCGGCCGCTCAGGAAGCCGTACAGCGCGGGCCCCTCGATCAGCGCCCCGACCTGCGGGAGCACGGAGCGGGCCGCGCCCGGCATGGGGTGGCCGAGGACCCGCGCGGTACCGGACGTCGGATCGATCAGGCCCATCAGCATCCGGATCGTCGTGGTCTTCCCGGAGCCGTTGGGGCCGAGGAATCCGAAGACGCTGCCCGCGGGCACGCCGAGGTCGAGACCGTCGACGGCGAGCTGGCCGCCGCGGTACCGCTTGGTGAGGCCCCGTGTCTCGATCACGGTCGCCGTCCCCGGCTCGATCACGGTCCCGGGCTCTGTCATGCGTACTCCCCCTCATCGGTCTCATCGGTCGGGGATTGCGGACCGCCCCGCCGTACGGAGCGTACGGCGGGGCGGGTGGACGCTGTCGGGACGCGCGGCGCGCCCCGGCTCAGGAGGCGCCGTTGGCCGCCTTGACCAGTGCGTCCGGGGTGACCGCGCCGACGTACACCTTGCCGTCGTCCGTCACCAGCGCGTTGACCAGGCGGGTCTTGAAGACCGTGCCCGAGCCGAACGAACCGGAGACCTTGTCGCCCAGCGAGTCCAGGAACTGCTGCGCCTCGGCCGGTACGTCACCCGACGCCTTCGAGGGGAGTCCGGTGCCGCCCGGGGTCCGGATCTCGGCGATCGCGTTCCAGCCCTCGCCGATGACCTTCGTGTCCTTGGCGCCCGAGCCCTTTGCGCCCGAGCCCCCGGCGCCCAGTCCTTCGGCACCCGGGAACATGCCCAGGCCCTCGGCCCCGTCGGTCTTCCGCTGCGCCTTCGCGTCGTCGGCCTCGGTCACCTTGGCGCCCTTGGGCGGGGTGAACGTGAACGACGAGGCGGCGGGCTTCGCGAAGTCGACCTTGGTGAATCCGGCGTCGACGACGGCCTTGCCACCGCTGCTCGGAAGCAGCGTGAACTTCAGCGGCACACCGTTTCGCGCGTCGACCGCGACCGTGACCGAACCGATCGTGGAGCCGCTCTGCCTGGGCTTGATGAGCAGCTTGTACGCGTCTCGTCCGGCGACCTGCGCCGTACCGTCGACCGTCACCGAGGTGGTGGGGCCCGCGGACTTCAGGACCTGCTCGGCGAGCGCCTTCGGCGTGGTCGGCATGGACTCGGGGGCCGGGGTCGCGTGACCGGGCTTCTCGCCGGACTTCTGCCCGGCCCGGTGCTCGGTCCCCGCCCGGTTCTCGGTGGCGTGATAGGCCTCGTTGGACTTGCTGTCGTACGCCCAGACCTGATCGCCGTTGTGGATCAGGCTGTACTCCGCCGCGCTGTCCAGGATCGACACCCGCTGCTTGTCGGGGCCGTCGGCGGCCACCCGCAGGGTGTGCGTGCCGGACGCCAGCTCCGTCATCCGCGACTGCGGGTCGGCGCTCGAATCGCCCTTGCCGCCGCTGCCACCGCCCTGGGCGAAGGAGCCGGCCAGACCGCCGAGCGACGGAATGCCCAGGTCCGTACTGATCTTCACCGTGCCCGAGAGCTGCTGGATGTCCGAAGCGGCGATCTTCTCGATGAGCTGCTGCGCGGTGATCTTCGGCAGATCGGGGTCACCGGTACTCGCGAGCGCCGGGACGAGCCCGATCGTCGCGGCCGCCACTCCCGCCACCGCGACCGGGACGATGTAGCGCGCCGCCCTGCGGCGGCCGGCGGCGGTGCCCCTGGTCCCGCCGTTGCTCTCAACGCTGTCGTTCGGTGCCATATGTGCCCTACCTCCGTGGTCGGCGGCTTCCGTCCGGATGCACTCGTCCACTCCGTGCCGCCATTCTCACCGTTTTGCTCAGGAGTGGTTGTTCTCCATCTGACCAAAACCGCGGCGCGGAATCGTCAGCCCCGGGGAGCAACTCCGCCTACCTCTTCGGTATGACACCGCACGAGCGCATCTCCCACGTCCCGTAGGGGACGTACCCGACTCCAGGGCCCGCCACAACAGCCGGGGCCGGTCCGGGAAACCGCGTCGTACGCCTGCCGATCGGGTCACGGCGGGGCGGGAGAGGTGAATTTCGCGCCAACTCTTGACGATTTTCAGTCACGCGTCCACACTTTCAGGCATCTCCAGTCATTTTTCCACGAATCCAGTCAGCGAGGTTGCCGGGATGCTGCCAGCCGAACGTCACCGTCGAATCTCCACCGTCGTGGAGCGCAGCGGCACGATCAGCACCGAGAGTCTGGCCGAGCAGCTCGGCGTCTCGGCCGAGACCGTGCGCCGGGACCTGGCACAGATGGAGAAGCAGGGGCATCTCATGCGGGTGCGCGGCGGTGCGGCAGCGCTGTCCGTCGTCCGCGGTCTGAGTGGCGAAGAAGCATCCTTCACGGAACGGTCCGCCTCGCAGCAGCAGGCCAAGACGGCGATCGGGCGAGCCGCCGCGGATCTGGTCCGTTCCGGCATGACCGTCGTGATCGACGTCGGCACGACGGCCTTGCAGGTCGCCTGTGCCCTGGCGCCGGATTTCCGGGGGACGGTGGCGACCCCGTCCCTGCTCGTCGCAGCCGAGCTGTCCACCCGCCCCCATGTCGAGGTACTGGTCCCCGGCGGACGGATCCGGGGCGGCGACCTGGTCTGCTCCGGCCCTCTGACGGTGGACTTCTTCAACGGCCTCTACGCCGACATGGCGTTTCTCGGCTCCGGCGGCGTCGACAGCGCAGCCGGGATGACCGACTTCTACTTCGAGGAGAACGCGACCAAGCGCGCGATCCTCGCTCACAGCGCACTCAGCTACGTGCTGGCCGACGGGAGCAAACTCGGCCGGGTGGCTCCGCACCGCGTCTGCGGATTCGACGACTGCACCGGCCTGATCACCGACCAGGCCCCCGAACCGTCCCTGGCTTCGGCCATCGAGCAGTCGGGCGCAGTGGTGATCTCGGCCTGACGCTACCGAACGCTGCGGCGATCTCTTCCTGGCGATGTCTCCGCGTGAGACCCGCACCGTGCAACGAACGGCAGTTTCTGTAACGAGCAGCAGTTTCTGAAAGGACAGCACCGCCATGGTCACGACCAACACCGGCGTCGTACAGGGTGACGACCCGACCTCCACGCCGGGCTCCGGCTACAAGCAGGAAATGCGACGGGAGTTGAGCCGGTACGCCTCTTTCGCCATGGCCTTCGGCTTCGTCTCGATCGCCACGGGCATCTTCACGACGTACGGTTCCGTACTGAACAGCTCGGGCCCGCGCGGCATCTTCGCCTGGCCGATCAGCGTCATCGGCCAGCTGTCGGTCGCCCTCGTCTTCGGTGCTCTCGCCGCCCGTATCCCCATCAACGGATACGCCTACCAGTGGGTGTCCCGACTGGTGAACCCGGTCTGGGGCTGGGTCATGGGCTGGATCTCGTTCTCCTTCCTCGGAGTCGTGGTGGTCGCGGTGGACTACACCGTCGCAGCGACGATCCTGCCGGAGCTTCTCCGGTACCAGGGGACGACCCAGAACGCCTGGGCGATCACCGCCGTGGTCATCCTGCTCCAGGCGATTCTCGTGGCCGCCTCGACGCAACTGACGCACAAGGTCAACAAGGTCGCCGTGACCGTGCAGCTCATCGGCATGATCTCGTTGACCGTGCTGCTCTTCGTCGTCGGAGCGTTCACGGGCAAGCTCGACTTCTCCACGCTGTTCAGCGCCGCACCGGCCACGGCCGACGGCTACTACAGCCTGGGCACCGCCACCGAGGCCGGGCCGTTCGCCCTCGCGTTCCTCCTGGGCGCCTTCACCATCGTCGGGTTCGAGTCCGCGGCCAACCTTGCCGAGGAGACCAAGGACCCGGCACGGGTGATCCCCAAGGCCATGGCCCAGGCCGTGCTCTCCCTCGGCGTCCTCGGATTCCTCTTTCTCGTAGCGATCACCGCCCTCATCGACGACCCCGCGAAACTCGCCCAGTCCGCCACCCCCGTGGCCACCGTGATCACCGCCGTACTCGGATCGACGGTCGGCAAGGCGCTCCTGGTCCTCGTCGTGGTCTCGATCTTCTCCTGCGGTCTGGTCATCACCATGAGCGGGACCCGGCTGGTGTGGGCGATGTCCCGCGACGAGCGCTTCCCCGGCTGGCAGGCGCTGCGCAAGGTCAACCCCTCCCGTGGCACCCCGCTCAATGCCACGCTGTTCATCTTCGTCATCGCGCAGCTGATCCTCGCCAGCTTCTCCGTCTCGACCGACGCTCTGTTCTCGCTCTTCTCCGCCGCCACCCTGCTGCCCGCCATCATCTACGCCGGCACGGTGCTCATGTACATCGTCAAGCGGAAGTCGCTGCCGCCCACGCAGGGCTTCTCCCTCGGACGTTGGGAGATACCGGTCATCGTGGTCGCCTCCGTGTGGCTGGGATACGAACTCCTCATCTTCCGTGACCAGTCGTTCCGCGACCCCTGGCTCTACGTCCTCGTCCTCTTCGCCCTCGGGGCCGCCTACCTCGCCTATCTGCTGGTCCGGCGCGGCGTGTCCGGCATGTCGATGCCCGACATGATCAACATCGACGAAACCCTCGACGTCACTGGCCCCGCCACCCCGGGAACGGTGCACACGACCGTCAAGGAAAGCAAGCGATGAGCACCATTCTGGCCATCGACCAGGGCACCTCCGGCACGAAGGCAATCGTGGTCGACGAGCGGGGCGAGACCATCGCCATCGCCGAGGAGGAACTGCGGCCGGCCTACCTCAGCGGCGGTGGCGTCGAGCAGGACCCGCAAGAACTGCTCGACTCGGTCCTCACCGCCGGACGGCGTGCCATCGCCGCCGCAGGCAGGCCCGTCGACGCGGTCGCCCTCGCCAACCAGGGCGAAACCGTACTGGCCTGGGACCCGCACACCGGCACCCCGCTGTCCCGGGCGATCGTCTGGCAGGACCGCAGGGCGGAGTCGGTCTGCACCGCTCTGGCCGAGCATGCCCCGTGGGTGGCTCAGCGCAGCGGGCTCGTACTCGACTCCTACTTCTCGGCGCCGAAGATGGCCTGGCTGCGACGACACGTCACCACCGAAGGAGTGGTGACGACCACTGACACCTGGCTGGTGCACCAACTGACCGGCGAGTTCGTCACCGATGCCTCGACCGCGAGCCGATCGCTGCTGATGGACCTCGACAAGGTCTCCTGGGACCCGGAGCTGGTGGATCTGTTCGGTCTCGGCTCCGAGAAGCTGCCGCGAATCGTGGGGTGCGACGAGGTCATCGGCACGACCAGTGCATTCGGACGCGAGGTCCCCGTCGCCGGCCTGGTCGTCGACCAGCAGGCAGCCCTGCTCGCCGAGGGCTGCCTGGAGCGGGGAACCGCGAAGTGTACCTACGGCACAGGCGCGTTCCTGCTGGCCAACACCGGTGACACCGCCCTGCGTTCACGGGCCGGGCTCACGTCCTCGGTGGCCTGGCGGACCGCGGAGCAGACGCCGTACTGCGTGGACGGCCAGGTGTACACCGCGGCGTCGGCCGTCCGCTGGATCCGTGACCTGGGATTCATCGGGTCCGCGAGCGAACTGGATGCCGTAGCGGCGAAGGAGTCCGACGGCACTCTGTGCGTACCGGCCCTGGCGGGCCTCGCGGCACCGTGGTGGCGTCCCGACGCAACAGCCACGTTCACCGGAATGACCCTGTCCACCGGCAAGGAGCACCTGGTCCTCGCCGTGCTGCAGGGCATCGCCGCCCAGGTCGCCGCCCTGTGCGGCCTGGTCGAGTCCGACCTCGGTGCGCCGCTCAGCCGGCTGCGCGCGGACGGCGGGCTGACCCGCAGCCGTACCCTGATGCAGGCCCAGGCCGATCTGGCTCAGGTACCGGTCGACATCTACCCGTCCTCGCACGCCACCCCGCTCGGCGCGGCCGCGCTGGCCAAGCTGGCCCTCACCCCGGGCCTGAGCCTGGAGGAAGCCGTCGGTGACTGGAAACCGGTCACCGTCTACGAACCGGTCTGGTCGACCGACCGGGCCGCGCACTACCGCAGTACATGGGCGGCGGCCGCCGAGGCCACCGCCCGCAAGGGAGAACTCGGATGACCGACACCACACCGCACGAGCCGGACCATGTCTACGACGTCGTCGTCATCGGCGCGGGCATCGTCGGCTCGGCGATCGCCCGCGAGCTGTCCGGCCACCAGCTGTCGGTCGCGCTCGTCGAGGCACGCGACGACGTCGGCGACGGAACCAGCAAGGCGAACACCGCGATCCTGCACACCGGATTCGACGCCAAGCCGGGCACCCTGGAGTCCAGGCTCGTCAAGCGCGGATATCACCTGCTGTCGGAGTACGCCCGCTCGACCGGAATCCCGGTCGAACACACGGGCGCGATCCTCGTCGCGTGGAATGCCGAGGAGCTGGCCGCCCTGCCCGGCCTCAAGGAGAAGGCCGAACAGAACGGTTACGACCGGTGCCAAATCGTCGGCGCGGACGAGGTCTACGAGCTGATCCCGGCCCTCGGCGACGGCGCGCTCGGCGGGCTCACGGTCCCCGACGAGTCGATCATCTGCACCTGGACCACGAACCTGGCCCTGGCCACCGACGCGAGGCAGCGCGGCGCCGAGGTGCTGCTCAACCACGCCGTGACCGCCGTGTCGGTGGGCACCGAGGTCACCACGCTGACCACCGCGAGCGGCTCAGTGCAGGCCCGTTGGGTGGTCAACGCGGCGGGCCTCGGCGCCGACCGCATCGACCGGCTCTTCGGCCATGAGCGGTTCACCGTCACCCCGCGCCGCGGTGAGCTGTTCGTCTTCGACAAGCTCGCCCGCCCGCTGGTCGACAAGATCGTCCTGCCGGTGCCCACGTCCCGGGGCAAGGGGGTGCTCATCTCTCCCACCATCTACGGCAACGTCATGCTGGGGCCCACCTCGGAGGACCTCACCGACCGCACCGCGACCGGGACGTCCGAGGACGGATTCGCCTTCCTGCTGGACAAGGGCGAGCGACTCATGCCCCGGCTGCTCACCGAGGAGGTGACCGCTTCCTACGCGGGGCTGCGGGCCGCCATCGACCACGGGGACTACCTCATCGAGCCCTCCCCGTCGCAGCGGTACCTCCTCGTCGGCGGAATCCGCTCGACCGGGCTGACCTCCGGCATGGCCATCGCCGAGCACGTCCACGAGGTGCTCGAAAAGGCCGGACTCGTACTCACCGCACGCACCGAACTGCCCGGCCCTCCGCGGATGGCCAACATCGGCGAGGCGACCGTACGTCCCTACCAGGACGCCGACCGAATCGCCGCCGATCCCGAGTACGGCAAGGTCGTCTGCTTCTGCGAGCGCGTCACCGCCGGAGAGATCCGCGACGCCTTCCAATCGCCCCTGCCGGCCCGCAACCTGGAGGGCCTGCGCCGCCGGACCCGGGCCATGAACGGCCGCTGCCAGGGCTTCTTCTGCGGCTCGGCTGTCAACCGACTCCTGAACGAAAACGGTTGCGGCGGCACTGCCACCGCGCCGGCGCGGCCCGAGGTGAACTCCTGATGACCAGCACCACACTCACACCGGACGTCCTGATCATCGGGGGCGGTCCGGCCGGGCTCACGGCTGCCGCCGCCCTCGCACCCCGCGTCCGCGGCGAGGTCCTGGTGCTCGACCGGGAGAGGGACGCCGGAGGCATCCCCCGCCACAGCGACCACACGGGATACGGCCTGCGGGACCTGCGCCGGGTCATGACCGGCCCGAAGTACGCCCGCCACCTCGTCGAGCAGGCCATTTCGGCCGGGGCCACCATCCGCACCGAGACCATGGTCACCCACTGGGCGGGCGACCGGGCCGTGGAGGTCACCGGTCCGCAGGGGCGGCTGCGCGTGGAGGCCAAGGCCGTCGTACTCGCCACCGGCGCACGCGAACGGCCCCGCGCGGCCCGGCGCATCCCGGGCGACCGGCCGCAGGGCGTCTACACCACCGGGCAGTTGCAGAACGCCGTTCACCTCCACCACAGCCCGGTCGGCAGCCGGGCCGTCATCGTCGGAGGGGAACTCGTCAGCTGGTCCGCCGCCGTCACCCTCCGCGAAGCCGGCTGTGCCACTGAGCTGATGGTCAGCCAGTACCCCAGGACGGAGTCGTACGCCGCTTTCAACGTCGCCGGCCGCGCGCTGCTGCGCGTGCCCGTCGCCAATCGCAGCCGGGTCACCCGCATCATCGGCAAGGGCCGGGTCGAGGCCGTCGAGATCGAGAATCTCGACACCCTCGCCCGGCGCACCGTCGCCTGCGACACCGTGGTCTTCACCGGGGACTGGATCCCCGACCACGAACTCGTCCGCAGCGCAGGACTCGACCTCGACCCGGGAACCCTCGGCCCGCTGACCGACACCGCCCTGCGGACCAGCCGCCCCGGCGTCTTCGCCGCGGGCAACCTCCTGCACCCGGTCGACACCGCCGACGTCGCAGCCCTCGACGGCCTGCACGTCGCGGACCAGGTCGAGGCATGGCTGACTGGGACCGGCGAGCCTGCCCCGGGCCTGCGCATCCTCGCCGAGGCGCCGCTGCGCTGGGTGGCACCGGGGCTGCTGCGCCCGGGTGACCCGGCTCCCCCGCGTGGGCGCCTGCTGCTGTGGACGGACCGGTCCATCCGGTTCCCGCACGTCGTCGTCCGTCAGAACGGGCGGGTCGTCTCGGAACGGACCCTGCCGTGGCCCGCCGCACCCGGCCGTGTCTTCCGCGTGCCGTGGTCCGTGATGAAGGGCCTCAGCCCCCAGGGCGGCCCGGTCACCATCGGCCTGCGCTGACGAGCGGCCCGCACCCGGAGTACGAACGTGTCCCGGGTGCGGGCCGGTCGCAGTGCCGCCCCGGCATCTGCGGGTGATCGGCGGCCAGGGCCGCATACGTCCTTCACGCGCCCGGAACGGTGACCCTCGCAGTCTCCGGTGCGTGTGCCATGCCTCGGTCGACGGCAGGAAGTCCCGCCGGGCCGAGGCACGGCCATGCCCGGGATACGGCGCCAGGGGCGCCCGCTTTCCGCACGGTCACATCGGCGGCGCCTGCCAGGCGCCGGCGCCGAGCCGGGTGAAGCGCCACTTCCCGGACCCAGCAGGGGCCAGAAGCACATCCGGACCGCGCCCCGGGCCGGTCGGGCCGCTGTCGCCCCCCGCCCGGTGAGCAGGCGTTCGGCGTCGGCGCTCGCCCGATCACCGCGAGGTCGCCCGACAGCCTCTCAGCCCGCGCGGTGCACCACCGCGTCGCACAGCTCCTCCAGCGCGGACTTCGCGTAGCCCTCGGGCAGCGGCGCCAGCGTCGTGCGCGCCTCCTGCGCGTACCGGATGGTGTCCCGTCGGGCGTGCTCCAGCGCCGGGTGGGCGCGCAGCCTGCGCAGCACCTCGGCGTGCCGGGCGTCGTCGCTCAGGTCGCCGTCGAGCAGCTCGACGAGCTCCAGGTCGTCCGGCTTGCCGTCGGCCGCCGCCTGGGCCCGCAGGTGGAGCACGGGGAGCGTCGAGATGCCTTCGCGCAGGTCGGTGCCGGGGGTCTTGCCGGACTCGTGGGAGTCGGAGGCGATGTCGAGTACGTCGTCGGCGAGCTGGAAGGCGACGCCGAGCCGCTCCCCGTACTGGGTGAGGATGTCGACGGCCGACTCGTCCGCACCGGCCATCATCGCGCCGAACCGGCAGGCCACGGCGATCAGCGAGCCGGTCTTGCCGCGCATCACGTCGAGGTAGTGCTCGACCGGGTCGCGCCCGTCGACGGGGCCCGCGGTCTCCAGGATCTGGCCGGTGACCAGCCGCTCGAACGCCTCCGCCTGGATGCGTACGGCCTCCGGACCGAGGTCGGCCAGTATGTGCGAGGCGCGGGCGAACAGGAAGTCGCCGGTCAGGACGGCCACCGAGTTGCCCCAGCGGGTGTTGGCGCTGTCGACGCCGCGGCGTACATCCGCCTCGTCCATCACGTCGTCGTGGTAGAGCGTCGCGAGATGTGTCAGCTCGACGACGACGGCCGCGGGCACGACACCCGGTGCGTCGGGGTCGCCGAACTGGGCGGCCAGCATGGCCAGCAGCGGCCTGAACCGCTTACCCCCGGCGTGCACGAGATGCTGCGCGGCCTCTGTGATGAAGGACACGCCGCTCTTGGTGGCTTCGAGCAGACCCGACTCGACAGCAGCCAAACCGGCCTGGACATCGGCCTCAAGAGCGTGGTCCCGCACGCCCAGTCCGAACGGCCCGACGACGGTCACAAGGGGATCTCCTGTCTGCTGACGATCACACGGGGTGTCGATGTGTCGCTGTCATCACTCAAGTCAGCGTATCCGGTCCCCTTTGGATCACCGTGGGCGCCTTCCCGCCACCGCCGGTATGTTCGGGATCAGCTCATACGATCAGGAGTTCTCCCTTTGTCCCACACGGCTACCGACACCGAACCGACCCAGCCGCAGCCCGGCGACGACCATGCCTTTTTCGGCCAGCCACGGGGCCTGATGACCCTCTCCGGCCTGGAGGTCTGGGAACGGTTCTCGTTCCTCGGCATGCAAGCGATCCTGGTCCTCTACTTCGCCGATACCGTCGCCCGCGGCGGCATGGGCATGGAGGCGGGCACCGCGGCGTCCGTCTCCGCCGCCTACGGCACCCTCGTCTACCTGGTCTCCGTGGCCGGCGGCTGGCTGGCCGACCGGATCCTCGGCTCGTACCGCGCCGTCCTGTACGGCGGCATCCTCATCGCCTGCGGGCATTACGCCATGGCGGTGCCCACCGACGCCATGACGTGGACCGGCCTCGGTCTGATCAGCGCCGGAACCGGTCTGCTCAAGCCCAATGTGGCGACCATGGTCGGCAAGCTGTACCGCACCGACGACCAGCGCCGCGACGCCGGCTTCGCGCTGTATTACATGGGCATCAACATCGGGGCGTTCCTCGGCCCGCTGGTCACCGGCTGGCTCGGGGACCACGCGAGCTGGCACTGGGGCTTCTCGGCCGCCGCCTTCGGCATGACGATCGGTCTGATCCAGTACGTACTGGGCCGGCGTCACCTGGCCGGCCGAAAGCACAGCGCCGAATTCGCGCTGGAACCGGCACCGATGCGCCGCGCCGTAGGGCTGATCGTGATCGGCGCCGTCGTGGTCGCCGCCGGCGCCACCGCACTGGCTCTGGCCGGCTGGCTCACCATGAGCCGGTTCGTCGACGTGCTCACCCTCGTCTCGGTGATCGCACCGGTCGTCTACTTCGTGGTGATGTTCCGCAGCCCGCGGGTCACCGCCGAGGAGCGTGGCAGGCTGCGCCCGTACGTGGTGCTGTTCCTGGCCTCGGTCGTCTTCAACTTCATCCTCTTCCAGGCGTACTCGACGATGATGCTGCTCGCGTCGACCAACGCCCGTACCGAGATCTTCGGCTTCCACTTCCCGGCGAGCTGGTACGCCTCCGCGCTCGGCGCCTTCGAGGTCGCGCTCGCCCCGGTGGTCGCCGCCGTCTGGGCCCGGATGGGCCCGCGTCAGCCGCACGCCTCCAACAAGATCGCGATCGGGGTGATCCTCGGCGGGCTGTCGTTCCTGCTGATGGTGCTGCCGACGTCCGGGCACTCCGGCGACACCTACAAGATGGCCGCCTGGTGGATCGTCGGCTCGTACCTGCTGCTGGGTCTCGGCGACATCCTGCTGGAGACCTCCGGCATGTCCGCGACCACCAAGCTCGCGCCCAAGGCGTTCGCCAGCCAGACGATGGCGCTCTGGTTCCTCTCGCTGGCCCTCGCCAACGGCATCCAGGCCCAAGTCGTGAAGCTGTACGGCGAGGTCTCCAACCCCGCCTACTTCGGTGTCAATGGCGCGATCGCGGTGGTGGCCGGTGTGGCCGTCATCGCCGCCGCACCCTGGCTCAAGCGCACCATGCACCCCGTCCACTGAGGTACCACCATGCACATCCGCAGCACGTTTCCGTACGACACCACCCATGAGGACGTCCGCATCCCGCTGCCGGACGGCACCCGGCTGTACGCCCGGATCTGGCGTCCGGTCACCGACGAACCCGTCCCCGCGCTCCTGGAATACCTGCCCTACCGGCTGAGCGACTGGACGGCGCCGCGCGACTGGCAGCGCCACCCCTGGTACGCGGGACACGGCTACGCCTCCGTCCGGGTGGACGTACGCGGGCACGGCAACAGCGAGGGCCTGCCGGGTGACGAGTACGACGCGACCGAACTGGCCGACGGGGTCGCCGTCATCCACTGGCTGGCCCAGCAGGAGTGGTGCTCCGGCCGCGTCGGCATGTTCGGCATCTCCTGGGGCGGCTTCAACTCGCTCCAGATCGCGGCGCTCGCCCCCGAGCCGCTGAAGGCGATCGTCACCGTCTGCTCGACGGACGACCGTTACGACAACGACGTCCACTACATGGGCGGCTCGGTCCTCGCCGTCGACATGCACGCCTGGGCGGCCACCATGCTGGCCTTCGTCTCCCGCCCGCCGGACCCGGCGCAGGTCGGTGAGGGCTGGAAGGACATGTGGCTGAAGCGGCTGGAGGCCGTCGAACCGTATCTCCACAGCTGGCTGGCGCACCAGACCCGCGACGACTACTGGAAGCACGGCAGCGTCTGCGAGGACTACTCCGCGATCCGGGCCAACGTCCTCGCGGTGGGCGGCTGGCACGACCCGTACCGCGACACCGTCCTGCGGCTCGTCGAGCACCTCGATCCGGACAAGGTCCGCGGGCTGATCGGGCCCTGGTCGCACCAGTACCCCGACCGCGGTCTGCCGCCGGGCCCGGCGATCGGCTTCCTCCAGGAGACGCTGCGCTGGTGGGACCAGCACCTGAAGGACAAGGACACCGGCGTCATGGCCGAGCCGCTGCTGCGGTCCTGGATCAGCGAGTCGCACCGGCCCGCCACGGCGTACGAGACGCTGCCCGGCCGCTGGGTCGGCGACACCAGCTGGCCGTCGGAGAACATCTCGCCGGTCGCATACGCCCTCCAGGGCGGTCCGCAGATCGTCGACTCGCCGCAGCAGACGGGGCTGGACGCCGGGCGCTTCTTCCCGTTCGGCAACGCCGCCGACCTGCCGCCCGACCAGCGCGACGAGGACGCCAAATCGGTCTCCTTCGAGTTCCCGGTCGAGTCCGCCCCGATCGAGATCCTGGGCCGCCCCCGGGTGAAGCTGCGCATCCGGATGGACGGGCCCCGCGGCCAGGCGATCGCCCGGCTCTGCGACGTCGCACCGGACGGCTCCTCCACTCTGGTCACCCGCGGCGCGCTCAACCTCTCCGCCCGGCACGGCCGCGACCGCGCGGACGACTGGCCGGTGGGCGAGTACGAGGAGGTGACGTTCGACCTCAACGGCATCGGGCACACCTTCCCGCCCGGCCACCGGATCAGGCTCGCGATCTCGTCCTCGTACTGGCCGTGGATCTGGCCGCAGGCCGGGTCGGTGGGCTTCACCCTGGACGCCGACGGCAGCTTCGTCGAACTGCCGGTGCGCCGGCACACCGAGGATCCCGCGATCCGGTTCGAGGAACCGGAACAGTCGGAGCCGCTCGGCGTCGTCCACCCCGTGACGCTCGACGAACAGCGCCCCGAGCGGCTGGTGGTCCGCGACGTCGCCAAGGGCGAATGGCGGCTGGAGGTCGACCCGCGCTACGGCGGCACCCGCGTCTACCCGGACGGCCTCGAATTCACCGAGGACGCCCTGGAGACGTACACGATCCAGGAGGACGACCCGCTCTCCGCCCGTACCCGCTCCGACTGGGCGATCCGGCTGCACCGGCCGGAGCTGGCGTGGGACGTACGGATCGAGACCCGCTCCGAAATCAGTGCGGACGACACCGACTTCATCACGTCCAACGAGGTGGTCTGCAAGGACGGCGACGAGGTCGTCTTCCATCGCACCTGGCAGAAGCGGATCCCGCGCACGGCAGGCTGAGAGGGCCCGGCAGCAGGCAGCCCCGCGACGCCGCGACGCCGCGACGCCTACTGCCGGGTCCTCTGAATCACCGCCGTGCCCCCGCAACCCGGGGGCACGGCGGAACTTTCCGGGCATCAGGAGCAGTTGGGACACTCCCGCGGGGTAGCAACACCGACGTAACGTGTCCCCCAAGCGACCTGGAAAGCGAGGCAGCAACACATGCCCGAGCAGAGCAGCCCGCTCGATCTGGCCGAGGGCGACCCCTTCGGCCCGCACAACCTTCCGTACGGTGTGTTCTCCACCCCCGACCACCCCGAGGACCGCCGGGTCGGCGTCCGCATCGGCAACCACGTACTGGACGCCGGAGCCGCGGCACACGCGCTCGGCTCGCCCTACGCGCAGCTCCTCGCCCAGCCGGACCTGACCGCGCTGCTGTCGGCGGGCCGCACCGCCTGGCGGGACGTCCGGCGGGCCCTGACGGCCTGGGTGACGGTCCCGGCACACCGCGCGGACATCGAACCGCTGCTGCACCCGGTCGAGTCGGTGACGCTCCATCTGCCGTACAAGGTCGCGGACTACGTCGACTTCTACGCGAGCGAACACCACGCCACCAACGTCGGGAAGATCTTCCGGCCGGACGGTGACGCGCTGACCCCGAACTGGAAGCACCTCCCGATCGGTTACCACGGCAGGTCCGGCACCGTCGTCGTCTCCGGTACGGACGTGGTGCGCCCCTCCGGCCAGCGCAAGGCGCCCACCGACCCGGCGCCCGTCTTCGGTCCGTCCGTCAAGCTCGACATCGAGGCCGAGGTCGGCTTCGTCGTCGGAGTCGGCTCCGCGCAGGGCCGCCCGGTCCCGCTCGGCGACTTCCGCGACCACGTCTTCGGGCTGTCGCTGCTCAACGACTGGTCGGCGCGGGACATCCAGGCCTGGGAGTACGTCCCGCTCGGCCCGTTCCTCGGCAAGTCCTTCGCCACGTCCGTATCGGCATGGGTGACCCCGCTGGAAGCCCTGGAGGCGGCCCGGATCGCGCCCCCGGCCCGCGACTTCCCGCTGCTCCCCTACCTGGAGGACGCGGGCGAGGAGGAGGCCGGCGGGCTCGACCTGCGGATCTTGGTCGCGATCAACGGACAGCCGGTCGCCGAGCCGCCGTTCGCCACCATGTACTGGACGGCGGCCCAGATGCTGGCCCAGATGACGGTCAACGGCGCCTCGCTGCGCACCGGCGATCTGTACGGCTCCGGCACGGTCAGCGGCGCCGAACCCGGACAGCGCGGCTCGCTGCTGGAGCTGACCTGGAACGGCCGCGACCCACTGGACCTCCCGGACGGCAAGCGGACGTTCCTGGAGGACGGCGACACCGTGACGATGACGGCCTGGGCACCGGGCCCGGACGGCACGAGGGTCGGCCTCGGCGAGGTCACGGGACGGATCGTGCCCGCGTCATGAACCCGGTCGCCCCGGAGCTCACGCTCCCGAGGAACTGCTGCTGCTCGCGCTGGACCCGCAGCGCGGCAAGCCGTACTGCCGCAACCGCTTCCTGGAGTACGGGGTGGCGGGCGCGGTCCTCGCGGAGCTGGAGTTCCGGGGCCGGATCAGCGAACAACTCGCCGGGTACGGGTGATCAGTCCGCCGGCTTCCGAGGTCCCGCTCCTCGCCCGGGTTCTGGGCATTCTGCCTCCCCCGGACAAGGGCCGGCTCATGGGCGGAGTCAGCGCGAAGCGGTGGATCCGGCGGGGCGAGGCGAGGCGGAGGCTGTCAGCAGTGCGCGGGGCGTTCACACGTTCGGGGGAGCCCTGTCCCGTTCCCGGCGGATACGCTGGAAAGCCCCGCGAGACTCCTTCCTGTGGGAGCACTGATGAGCATCGAACCCGAGGCCCCCGAGCCGCGGTGGGCGGTTCCGCCCGTGGGCGGCTGGACCGCCGATGACCTGGACACACTCCCGAATCTGCCTCCGCACACGGAGCTGATCGACGGGAGTCTTGTTTTCGTGAGTCCGCAGACCGTGTTCCACGAGCGCGCGATCGACTATCTCAAGTGGCAGTTGCAATCGCTCGCGCCGCTCGACTTCGAAGTCTTTCGCGAATTCACCATCGATGTCGACTGGCAGAACCGGCCCGAACCCGATGTGGTCGTCGTGCGGGCGGACGCGGTCGAGGGTCTGCGGCAAACACGGTTCCCCGCCGAGGCGGTGCTGCTGGCGGTCGAGGTCGTGTCCGACGAGTCCCTGACACGGGACCGTGAGACCAAGCCCGTGAAGTACGCGCGGGCACGGATCCCCCACTACTGGCGGGTGGAGAACCAAGACGGCCGAGTGGTGGTCTACGTCTTCGAGCTGGAACCGGCCACCGGCGCCTACACGTCCACCGGGATCTTCCACGAGCGAATGAAGGTCTCCATTCCCTTCCCGGTCGATCTCGACCTCACCGCCATCACCGCGCGCCGCCGGGCAGCAGCCCCGGAGTAGCTCCGGCGCCGGCGCCGCCACCGCCCGGCCCCGATACTCACTCGTACTCGGGAGGTTCCTCGTCCCAGCCCCACTCCGGGTCGGCGTCGGGGACCGTCACGGATGCGGCCGGGCGCGGGGCCGTGGGCGGCTCCACGATCGGGGTGGCCTCGCCGGCGGTCTCCGGCTGTTCGGCCGCCGACGCCTCCGGGGCCGGAGCTGCCGAAGCCGCCGGGGCCGGTTCGGCGGGGACTACCGCAGGACCGGGCTCCGGCACCGCCGCGACATCCCCGAACGACGCGAGCACCTCCAGCACCCCCTCCCCGTACGTCGCCAGCTTCTTCTCGCCCAGGCCGCTGATCCCGCCCAGCGCGGACACCGAGTCCGGCCGCACCGTGGCGATCTCGCGCAGTGTCGCGTCGTGGAAGATGACGTACGCCGGGACGCCCTGCTCCTTCGCCTGAGCACCGCGCCAGGCCCGAAGCGCTTCGAAGACCGGGACGGCCTCGGGGGCCAGCTCGGCGGCGGCCGCCTGGGACTTCGTCTTACGGTCGCCCTTCGTGGAGCGCGACGCGGGCTTCGGCGCCTCCTTGCGCAGAAGCACCTCGCGCTCCCGGCCGAGCACCGAGCCGCTCTCCTGCGTCAGCACCAGCGTGCCGTACTCGCCCTCGACGGCGAGCAGCCCCTGGGCGAGCAACTGCCGTACGACTCCGCGCCATTCGGCCTCGGCCAGCTCCTCGCCGATGCCGAAGACCGAGAGCTGGTCATGGTCGAACTGGATGACCTTCGCCGTCTTGCGGCCCAGCAGGATGTCGATGATCTGGCCCGCCCCGAACTTCTGCCCGCGCTCCCGCTTCAGCCGTACCACGGTCGACAGCAGCTTCTGCGCGACCACCGTGCCGTCCCAGGTCAGGGGCGGGGTCAGGCAGGTGTCGCAGTTACCGCAGGCCGCCGCCACCGGCTCCTGGCCGAAGTACGTCAGGAGCTGGGCGCGGCGGCACTGGACCGTCTCGCACAGGGCCAGCATCGAATCGAGGTGGGCGGCCGCGCGGCGGCGGAAGGCTTCGTCGCCCTCGCCGCCCTGGATGAGCTTGCGCTGCTGGACGACGTCCTGGAGTCCGTACGCCATCCAGGCCGTGGACGGCTGCCCGTCACGCCCGGCGCGGCCGGTCTCCTGGTAGTAGCCCTCGACCGATTTCGGCAGGTCGAGGTGGGCGACGAAGCGGACGTCCGGCTTGTCGATGCCCATACCGAAGGCGATGGTCGCGACGACGACCAGGCCCTCCTCGCGCAGGAAGCGGGACTGGTGGACGGCGCGCGTGCCCGCGTCCAGACCGGCGTGGTACGGGATGGCCTCGATGCCGTTGCGGCAGAGGTATTCGGCGGTCTTCTCGGTCGAGTTGCGCGACAGGCAGTAGACGATGCCCGCGTCCCCGGCGTGCTCCTCCTTGAGGAAGGAGAGCAGCTGCTTCTTCGGGTCGGCCTTCGGCACGATCCGGTACTGGATGTTCGGCCGGTCGAAACTGGCGACGAAGTGCTTCGCGTCGGGCATGCCCAGGCGCTGGGTGATCTCCTGGTGCGTCGCACCGGTCGCGGTCGCGGTCAGGGCGATGCGCGGCACGTCGGGCCAGCGCTCGCCGAGGACGGAGAGGGCCAGATAGTCCGGGCGGAAGTCGTGGCCCCACTGGGCCACGCAGTGCGCCTCGTCGATCGCGAAGACGGAGATCTCGCCGCGGGAGAGCAGGCCGAGGGTGGCGTCCAGGCGGAGCCGCTCCGGGGCCAGGTAGAGCAGGTCGAGCTCACCGGCGAGGAACTGGGCCTCCATCGAGCGGCGCTCGTCGAAATCTTGCGTGGAGTTGATGAAACCGGCCCTGACACCGAGCGCCCGCAACGCGTCCACCTGATCCTGCATCAGCGCGATCAGGGGCGAGATGACGATGCCTGTACCGGCTCTGACCAGGGACGGGATCTGGTAGCAGAGGGACTTTCCGCCACCGGTCGGCATGAGCACGACGGCGTCGCCGCCCGCCACCACGTGGTCGACGACCGCTTCCTGCTCCCCGCGGAACGCCTCGTACCCGAACACCCGGTGCAGCGTCTGCCGCGCGTCGCTCTCGGTCACATCCATGGTCCCGCCCGTCGTGCTCATCGCTCTGTCCCCCCGGTCCATCCCGCGCCCTACGCGTTGCCGCCGTCCTCTGCCACGATAGGCGCCGCCTACGACAACGCCGGACGGGCTTGACTTCTCAAGCCCGTCCGGCGTTGTCGTGGCTGTGTACCGGCTGTGCGCGTGTGCGCTACCTCACAAAGACTCCCGCCTGGCCTGCCAGGTCCAGGAAGTACTGCGGAGCGAGGCCCAGCACCAGCGTGACCGCGACACCGACCGCGATCGTCGTCATCGTCAGCGGGGACGGGACAGCGACCGTCGGGCCGTCGGCCTTCGGCTCGCTGAAGAACATCAGCACGATGACCCGGATGTAGAAGAACGCGGCGATCGCCGACGAGATCACACCGACCACGACCAGCCCGACCGCTCCCCCGTCCGCCGCCGCCTTGAAGACGGCGAACTTCCCGGAGAACCCGGAGGTGAGCGGGATACCGGCGAAGGCCAGCAGGAACACCGCGAAGACCGCGGCGACCAGCGGCGAGCGCCGGCCGAGCCCCGCCCACTTCGACAGATGCGTCGCCTCGCCGCCCGCGTCGCGCACCAGGGTCACGACGGCGAACGCGCCGACCGTCACGAAGGAGTACGCGCCGAGGTAGAAGAGGACCGACGAGATGCCTTCCGGGGTGGCCGCGATGACACCGGCGAGGATGAAGCCGGCGTGCGCGATCGAGGAGTAGGCGAGCAGCCGCTTGATGTCCGTCTGGGTGATGGCGACGACCGCGCCGCCGAGCATCGTGATGATCGCGACGGCCCACATGACCGGGCGCCAGTCCCAGGCGAGGCCCGGCAGGACCACGTACAGCAGGCGCAGCAGCGCACCGAACGCGGCGACCTTGGTGGCCGCGGCCATGAAGCCGGTGACCGGGGTCGGGGCGCCCTGGTAGACGTCCGGGGTCCACATGTGGAACGGGACGGCACCGACCTTGAACAGCAGACCGGTCAGGATCATCGCCCCGCCGATCAGCAGCAGCGCGTCGTTGCCCATGGTGTCGGCGAGCGCCGGGTCGATCTGGGTGACGGAGCCGTCGACCACGTTCGCGATGGTGGCGTACGAGACGGAGCCCGCGTACCCGTACAGCAGGGCGATCCCGAAGAGCAGGAACGCCGACGAGAAGGCGCCGAGCAGGAAATACTTCACCGCGGCCTCCTGCGACATCAGCCGCTTGCGGCGGGCAACGGCGCACAGGAGGTAGAGCGGGAGGGAGAAGACCTCCAGGGCCACGAAGAGGGTCAGCAGGTCGTTGGCCGCCGGGAAGACCAGCATGCCGGCGACCGAGAAGAGCACCAGCGGGAAGACCTCGGTGGTGGTGAAACCGGCCCTGACCGCGGCCTTCTCGCTGTCGCTGCCGGGGACCGACGCGGCCTGGGCGGCGAAGGAGTCGACGCGGTTTCCGTGCGCGGCGGGGTCGAGCCGGCGTTCGGCGAAGGTGAAGACGGCGACCAGCGAGGTCAGCAGGATGGTGCCCTGCAGGAACAGCGTCGGGCCGTCGATCGCGAGGGCGCCCATCGCGGCGATGTGCGCCTTTGTCGTACCGTATCCCCCGGCCGCCAGGCCGACGACCGCGGCGAACGCGGCGGCGAGGGCGACGACCGTCAGGAAGACCTGCGTGTAGTAGCGGGACCGGCGCGGCACGAAGGCCTCGACGAGCACGCCCACCACGGCGACACCGATCACGATGAGGACCGGGGTCAGCTGGGCGTACTCGATGACCGGTGCCTTGAACTTCTCGACCGGGGCCGCCGATGTCACCCCGCCCGCCATTGTCCACAGGCTGTGGACAGCTGTTGCGCTCACTTGGCGGCCTCCACCTCAGGCTGGGGGTCCTTCTTCTGGACGTCCGACATGGTGTGCTGCACCGCCGGGTTGACGATCTCCGTCAGCGGCTTCGGGTAGACACCCAGGAAGAGCAGGAGCGCGATCAGCGGCAGCACCACCACCAGCTCCCGGACCTTGAGGTCCGCCATGCCCTGGACCTCGGCCTTCACCGGGCCCGTCATCGTCCGCTGGTAGAGGACGAGGACGTACAGCGCGGCGAGCACGATGCCGGTCGTGGCGATGACGCCCGCCGCCGGATACGCGCTGAACGCACCGACCAGGACCAGGAATTCGCTGACGAACGGGGCGAGTCCGGGCAGCGACAGGGTGGCCAGACCGCCGATCAGGAACGTGCCGGCCAGGATGGGTGCCACCTTCTGCACCCCGCCGTAGTCGGCGATGAGCCGCGACCCGCGCCGGGTGATCAGGAAGCCCGCCACCAGCATCAGCGCGGCGGTCGAGATCCCGTGGTTGACCATGTAGAGCGTGGCGCCCGACTGGCCCTGGCTCGTCATCGCGAAGATGCCGAGGATGATGAAGCCGAAGTGCGAGATCGACGCGTACGCGATCAGCCGCTTGATGTCGCGCTGGCCGACGGCGAGCAGCGCCCCGTACACGATGCTGATCAGTGCCAGGACGATGATCACCGGCGTCGCCCACTTGCTGGCCTCCGGGAAGAGCTGGAGGCAGAAGCGGAGCATCGCGAACGTGCCGACCTTGTCGACGACCGCGGTGATCAGGACGGCGACCGGGCTGGTCGCCTCACCCATGGCGTTGGGCAGCCAGGTGTGCAGCGGCCACAGCGGGGCCTTAACCGCGAAGGCGAAGAAGAACCCGAGGAACAGCCAGCGCTCCGTGCTGGTCGCCATGGAGAGCGAGCCGTTGGCGCGGGCCTCGGCGATCTCGGAGAGCGAGAAGGTGCCCGCGACCACGTACAGCCCGATCACGGCGGCCAGCATGATGAGGCCGCCGACCAGGTTGTAGAGGAGGAACTTCACCGCGGCGTACGAGCGTTGCGCCGCCGCGTTCTCGTCGCTGCCCGTGTGTGCCCGGTCCCCGAAGCCGCCGATGAGGAAGTACATCGGGATGAGCATGGCTTCGAAGAGGATGTAGAAGAGGAAGACGTCGGTGGCCTCGAAGGAGAGGATCACCATCGCTTCGACCATCAGGATCAGGGCGAAGAAGCCCTGAGTCGGCCGCCATCGCGAGGACTTGGTCTCCAGGGGGTCGGCGTCGTGCCAGCCGGCCAGGATGACGAAGGGGATCAGCAGGGCGGTGAGCGCCATGAGCGCCACCCCGATGCCGTCCACGCCCAGTTCGTACCGGACGCCGAAGTCCTTGATCCAGGCGTGCGATTCGGTGAGCTGGTAGCGGGCGCCGCCGGGTTCGAAGCGGGCGAGCGCGATGCCCGCCAGGACGAGCGTGGCCAGCGAGAACAGCAGCGCCAGCCATTTGGCCGTGGTGCGTCGCGCGGCGGGGACGGCGGCGGTGGCGACCGCGCCGATCGCCGGGAGCGCCGCCGTCGCTGTCAGGAGAGGAAAGGACATGTGATCAGACCGCCCTCATCAGCAGGGTCGCGGCGATGACAATCGCTGTACCGCCGAACATCGAGACCGCGTAGGAGCGGGCGTAGCCGTTCTGCAGCTTGCGCAGCCGGCCGGAGAGCCCGCCCATCGACGCGGCCGTGCCGTTGACGACGCCGTCGACCAGGGTGTGGTCGACGTACACCAGGGAGCGGGTGAGGTGCTCGCCGCCGCGGACCAGGACCACGTGGTTGAAGTCGTCCTGGAGGAGATCGCGGCGGGCGGCCCGGGTGAGCAGCGAGCCGCGCGGGGCGACGACCGGAACCGGCTTGCGCCCGTACATCGCCCAGGCGATCGCGACACCGATGACGAGCACGACCATGGTGGCGGCCGTGACGGTCGTGGCGCTGACCGGGGCATGTCCGTGGCTGTGTCCGGTGACCGGCTCCAGCCAGTTCAGGAAGCGGTCGCCGATGGAGAAGAGGCCACCGGCGAAGACGGAGCCGAACGCCAGGATGATCATGGGGATGGTCATCGACTTCGGGGACTCGTGCGGATGCGGCTCGTGGCCTTCCGCGTCTGGCTGCCAGCGCTTCTCGCCGAAGAACGTCAGCAGCATCACGCGCGTCATGTAGAACGCGGTGATCGCGGCGCCGAGCAGGGCCACCGAGCCGAGGATCCAGCCCTCGGTGCCGCCCTTGGCGAAGGCCGCCTCGATGATCTTGTCCTTGGAGAAGAAGCCGGACAGACCCGGGAAGCCGATGATCGCAAGATAGCCGAGGCCGAAGGTGATGAAGGTGACCGGCATGTACTTCCGCAGGCCGCCGAACTTCCGCATGTCGACCTCGTCGTTCATGCCATGCATGACCGAACCGGCACCGAGGAAGAGCCCGGCCTTGAAGAAGCCGTGCGTCACCAGGTGCATGATCGCGAAGACGTAGCCGATCGGGCCGAGCCCGGCGGCCAGGATCATGTACCCGATCTGCGACATCGTCGACCCGGCGAGGGCCTTCTTGATGTCGTCCTTCGCGCAACCGACGATCGCACCGAAGAGCAGCGTGACCGCGCCGACGACCACGACGGCCAACTGCGCGTCCGGCGCGGCGTTGAAGATCGCACCGGAGCGGACGATGAGGTACACACCCGCGGTCACCATCGTCGCGGCGTGGATGAGGGCGGAGACCGGGGTCGGGCCCTCCATCGCGTCACCGAGCCAGGACTGCAGCGGCACCTGAGCCGACTTGCCGCAGGCCGCGAGCAGCAGCAGCAGGCCGATCGCCGTCAGCTTCCCCTCGCTCGTCTCCCCGGTCGCCCCCAGGACAGGGCCGAAGGCGAACGTGCCGAACGTGGTGAACATCAGCATGATCGCGATCGACAGGCCCATGTCGCCGACCCGGTTGACCAGGAATGCCTTCTTGGCGGCCGTGGCCGCGCTGGGCTTGTGCTGCCAGAAGCCGATGAGCAGGTACGACGCCAGACCGACGCCCTCCCACCCGGCGTACAGCAGCAGGTAGTTGTCCGCGATGACCAGGATCAGCATCGCCGCGAGGAAGAGGTTCAGATATCCGAAGAAGCGGCGCCGGCGCTCGTCGTGCTCCATGTAGCCGATCGAGTAGATGTGGATCAGGGTGCCCACACCGGTGATCAGCAGCACGAACGTCATCGACAACTGGTCGAGCTGGAAGGCCACATCGGCCTGGAAGCCCTCGACCGGAATCCAGCTGAACAGCTTCTGGTGCAGCGCCCGGTCCTGTGCGCCCTTCCCCAGCATGTCGAGGAAGAGCACGACACCGATGACGAACGACACGGCAGCGAGCAGGGTGCCGAGCCAATGTCCGGACCGGTCCAGCCGCCGGCCGCCGCAGAGCAGGACCGCGGCTCCGAGCAGAGGCGCCGCGACGAGCAGCGCAATCAGGTTCTCCACGATTCAACGTCCCCTTACAGCTTCATCAGGCTGGCGTCGTCGACCGAGGCCGAGTGGCGGGAACGGAACACCGACACGATGATCGCGAGTCCGACCACGACCTCGGCGGCGGCGACGACCATCGTGAAGAAGGCGATGATCTGCCCGTCGAGATTGCCGTGCATCCGGGAGAAGGTCACGAACGCGAGGTTGCAGGCGTTGAGCATCAGCTCCACGCACATGAACACCACGATCGCGTTCCGCCGGATCAGCACCCCGGCCGCACCGATGGTGAACAACAGAGCGGCGAGATAGAGGTAGTTGACCGGGTTCACTTGGCGGCCTCCTCATCTTCGTTGTCACGGCCGAGGCGCTCCTCGGAGCGCTGCTCCAGCGCCTTGAGCTGGTCCAGCGACTCGTGCGACACATCGCGGATCTGGCCCCGGTTGCGCAGCGTCTGCATGACGGTGAGCTCGGACGGTGTGCCGTCGGGAAGCAGACCCGGGATGTCCACGGCGTTGTGCCGGGCGTAGACACCGGGGGCGGGCAGCGGCGGCAGCTGCTTGCCGCGTACGCGCGCCTCGGACATCTCCCGCTGGGTCCTTGCCCGTTCGGTGCGCTCCCGGTGGGTGAGCACCATCGCGCCGACCGTCGCCGTGATCAGCAGGGCGCCGGTGATCTCGAAGGCGAAGACGTACTTGGTGAAGATGAGGCTGGCGAGCCCCTCGATGTTCCCGCCGTGCTCGGCGTTGGCGGTGCCGAGCCCGTTGAAGCTGTTCAGCGAGGCGTTGCCGATGCCCGCGATGAGCAGGATGCCGAAGCCGATCCCGCAGCCCGCGGCCAGCCAGCGCTGGCCCTTGAGGGTCTCCTTGAGGGAGTCGGCCGCCGTGACGCCGACGAGCATGACCACGAAGAGGAACAGCATCATGATCGCGCCGGTGTAGACGACGATCTGGACGACGCCCAGGAAATAGGCGCCGTTGGCCAGATAGAACACCGCCAGGACGATCATGGTCCCGGCGAGGCTCAGCGCGCTGTGCACGGCTTTTTTCATCAGTACGGTGGACAGCGCGCCGAGCACGGCGACGATGCCCAGCACCCAGAACTGGACGGCCTCGCCGGTCGAGGTCTGGGAGGCCGCCGCGGCCAGGCCGGTCATGCGTCCACCTCCCGCGCCGAGCCGCTGTTCTCGTCGGCACCGTCCGTCGGCTTCTCGCCCTTGGAGACCGCGATCTGACGCTCCGTACCGGGCGCGGCCTCGGTGACGAGACCCTGGTAGTAGTCCTGCTCGTCCATCCCCGGGTAGATCGCGTGCGGGGTGTCGACCATGCCCTCCTCCAGGCCCGCGAGCAGCTCGTCCTTGGTGTAGATGAGGCTCTCGCGGGTGGTGTTGGCGAGCTCGAACTCGTTGGTCATCGTCAGTGCCCGGGTCGGGCACGCCTCGATGCACAGACCGCAGAGAATGCAGCGCGCGTAGTTGATCTGGTAGACGCGGCCGTAGCGTTCGCCCGGGGAGTAGCGCTCCTCGTCGGTGTTGTCCGCGCCCTCCACGTAGATCGCGTCCGCCGGACAGGCCCAGGCGCACAGCTCACAGCCGATGCACTTCTCCAGACCGTCCGGGTGGCGGTTGAGCTGATGCCGGCCGTGGAAGCGCGGCGCCGTCACCTTCTGCGTTTCCGGATACTGCTCGGTCAGCCGCTTCTTGAACATGGCCTTGAAGGTCACGCCGAAGCCGGCGACAGGGTTCTGGAACTTCTCGCCCGAGGGCTCTGATGACTCAGACACCGTCAGCCTCCTTTCCGTCACTCGAATTTCCGTCACTCTGAGTATCCGACCCACCACTGACAACGAGCTCCCGCTCGCCCCGCGGCCTGCGGCGCGGCACCGGCGGCAGGGTCTGTCCGGGCAGCGGCGGCACCGGGAATCCGCCCGCCATCGGGTCGAACTCCGGCTCCGGTCCGGCCTCCGCCTGAGCGGCCCGGCCCTTCTTGTCGCGGAAGATGTCGGCGACGAAGGAGATCAGCAGGATCGCGATCACGGCCCCGGCCACGTACAGCACGATCTTCGAGAAGTCGTACCCCTCGTTGCGCAGCGCCCGCACCGTCGCGACCAGCATCAGCCAGACCACGGAGACCGGGATCAGGACCTTCCAGCCGAGCTTCATCAGCTGGTCGTAACGGACCCGGGGCAGCGTGCCGCGCAGCCAGATGAAGAAGAACAGCAGCAGCTGGACCTTGATGACGAACCAGAGCAACGGCCACCAGCCGTGGTTCGCGCCCTCCCAGAAGGTGCTGATCGGCCACGGGGCCCGCCAGCCGCCCAGGAACAGGGTCGTGGAGACCGCGGAGACGGTGACCATGTTGACGTACTCGGCGAGCATGAACATCGCGAACTTGATCGACGAGTACTCGGTGTTGAAGCCGCCGACCAGGTCGCCCTCGGACTCCGGCATGTCGAACGGGGCCCGGTTGGTCTCGCCGACCATCGTGACGATGTAGATGATGAAGGAGACCGGCAGCAGCAGGATGAACCAGCGGTCCTGCTGCGCCTCCACGATCTTCGAGGTCGACATCGACCCGGAGTAGAGGAAGACCGAGGCGAACGCGGCGCCCATCGCGATCTCGTAGCTGATCATCTGGGCGCAGGAACGCAGGCCGCCGAGGAGCGGATACGTCGATCCGGACGACCAGCCCGCCAGCACGATGCCGTAGATCCCGACCGAGGCGACCGCGAGGATGTAGAGCATCGCGATCGGCAGGTCGGTGAGCTGCATCGCCGTACGGTGCCCGAAGACCGAGACCTCGTCGGACGGGCCGAACGGGATCACCGCGATCGCCATGAACGCCGGGATCGCGGCGACGATCGGCGCGAGCACGTACACGACCTTGTCGGCGCGCTTGACGACGACGTCTTCCTTCAGCATCAGCTTGATGCCGTCTGCGAGCGACTGGAGCATGCCCCAGGGGCCGTGCCGGTTGGGGCCGATGCGCAGCTGCATCCAGGCGACGACCTTGCGCTCCCACACGATGGAGAAGAGCACGGTCACCATCAGGAACGCGAAGCAGAACACCGCCTTGATGACGACGAGCCACCACGGGTCGGTGCCGAACATCGACAGATCCTCGGCGGCGAGTACGACACCGTGCGGTGCCGCGGCCAGTTGAGCGAAGGCAGTCACGCCCCCACCTCCGGTGTGACGTCGGGAGTGCCCGGTGCGGCGGGGCCGATCCGGACCAGGCCGCCGGGGCGGGCGCCGGTGTCGGCCGGGACGCCCCGTCCGACGGAGTTCAGCGGCACCCAGACCACCCGGTCCGGCATGTCGGTGACCTTCAACGGGAGTTCGACGCTGCCCGCCGGGCCGGTGACGGCCAGCAGATCGCCGTCCTTCACGCCCGTCTCGGCGGCGGTGGCGGCGGAGAGCCGGGCGACCGAGGCGTGCCGGGTGCCGGCCAGCGCGTCGTCGCCCTCCTGGAGCCGGCCCAGGTCGAGCAGCATCCGGTGGCCCGCCAGGACCGCCTCGCCGTCGCCGGGCCGGGGCAGCGGCCGGGCCGGCTCGTTCGGGTCGGTGGCGTGCGCACCGGCCCAGCCGCCCAGCCGGTCCAGCTCGCGGCGTACGGACTTCAGGTCCGGCAGCGCGAAGTGACCGGCCCGGTCGGCGCCTCCGGCGTGGGCCAGCGCGTCGGCCAGCATGTGCAGCACCCGCGCGTCGGTCGGCGCGAGCGCCCGCGTCATCTGCTCGGGCTTCAGCGCGGCCTCGAACATCCGCGCCCTGCCCTCCCAGTTGAGGAAGGTGCCGGCCTTCTCGGCGACCGCGGCGACCGGGAAGACCACATCGGCCCGCTCGGTCACCTCGCTGGGCCGCAGCTCCAGCGAGACCAGGAAGCCGACCCGGTCCAGGGCCTCCAGGGCCCGTGCCGGGTCCGGCAGGTCCACCGGCTCGACCCCGGCGACGAGCAGCGCGCCCAGTTCGCCGGTGGCCGCGGCCTCCACGATCTGGCCGGTGTCGCGGCCGAAGCGGGACGGGAGTTCGGCGACGCCCCAGACGGCCGCCACCTCGTCCCTGGCCCGCGGGTCGGTCGCCGGACGGCCGCCGGGCAGCAGCGACGGAAGCGCGCCCGCCTCCACCGCACCGCGCTCGCCGGCCCGCCGCGGCATCCACACCAGCGCCGCCCCGGTCGCGGTGGCGGCCCGCACCGCGGCGGTCAGCCCGCCCGGCACGGCCGCCAGCCGCTCACCGGCCACGATCACGGCGCCCTCGCCGCGCAGCGCCTCGGCCGCCGTGGCTCCGTCGCCGTCGAGTCCGACGCCGCCCGCGATCGCGTCCAGCCACTCGGTCTCCGTACCGGGGGCGGCGGGGAGCAGCGTGCCGCCCGCCTTCTCCAGTCCGCGCGTGGCGTGCGAGGCGACGGAGAACGTGCGCTGTCCGTGCTTGCGGTTCGCCTTGCGCAGCCGCAGGAAGACGCCGGGCGCCTCTTCCTCCGACTCGAACCCGACCAGCAGCACCGTCGGGGCCTTCTCCAGCGAGGTGTACGTGACCCCCGCCCCGTCCAGGTCCCGGCCGCGCCCGGCCACGCGGGCGGCCAGGAAGTCGGCCTCCTCGCTGCTGTGCACCCGGGCCCGGAAGTCGACGTCGTTGGTGTCCAGCGCGACCCGGGCGAACTTGCTGTACGCGTACGCGTCCTCGACGGTCAGCCGGCCGCCCGTGAGGACACCCGCCCGGCCGCGTGCGGCCAGCAGACCGGCGGCCGCGGCGGCCAGGGCCTCGGGCCAGCTCGCCGGTTCCAGGACGCCGTCCGCGTTGCGCACCAGCGGAGTGGTGAGCCGGCCTGGCTGCTGCGCGTAGCGGAAGCCGAAGCGGCCCTTGTCGCAGACCCACTCCTCGTTGACCTCGGGGTCGTTGGCGGCGAGCCGCCGCATGACCTTGCCGCGCCGGTGGTCGGTACGGGTGGCGCAGCCGCCCGCGCAGTGCTCGCACACCGAGGGCGACGACACCAGGTCGAAGGGCCGGGCGCGGAACCGGTACGCCGCCGAGGTCAGCGCCCCGACCGGGCAGATCTGGATGGTGTTCCCGGAGAAGTACGACTCGAACGGGTCGCCCTCGCCCGTGCCGACCTGCTGGAGCGCGCCGCGTTCCAGCAGCTCGATCATCGGGTCACCGGCCACCTGGTTGGAGAACCGGGTGCAGCGCGCGCAGAGCACGCACCGCTCACGGTCCAGGAGCACCTGGGTGGAGAGCGGGACGGGCTTCTCGAACGTGCGCTTCTTGCCGTCGAAGCGGGAGTCGGCGCCGCCGTGCGACATCGCCTGGTTCTGCAGCGGGCACTCGCCGCCCTTGTCGCAGACCGGGCAGTCCAGCGGGTGGTTGATGAGCAGCAGCTCCATCACACCCTTCTGCGCCTTCTCGGCGACCGGCGAGGTGAGCTGCGAGCGCACCACCATGCCGTCGGTGCAGGTGATGGTGCAGGACGCCATCGGCTTGCGCTGGCCCTCGACCTCGACGATGCACTGGCGGCAGGCGCCGACCGGGTCGAGGAGCGGGTGGTCGCAGAAGCGCGGGATCTCGATGCCGAGGAGTTCGGCGGCGCGGATGACCAGGGTGCCCTTGGGCACGCTGATCTCGATGCCGTCGATCGTCAGCGTGACGAGGTCCTCGGGCGGGACGGCCGCCTCGCCGCCCCCGGAGGGCGCACTCGTGGTGACTGTCATGCGTTCACCCCCTGGTGAGCGTTCTTGTCGTCGGCCCAGGCGGTCGACCTGGCGGGATCGAAGGGGCAGCCCCTGCCCGTGATGTGCTGCTCGTACTCCTCGCGGAAGTACTTCAGCGAGGAGAAGATCGGCGAGGCGGCGCCGTCGCCGAGGGCGCAGAAGGACTTGCCGTTGATGTTGTCGGCGATGTCGTTCAGCTTGTCGAGGTCGGCCATCTGTCCCTTGCCGGCCTCGATGTCGCGGAGCAACTGGACGAGCCAGTAGGTGCCTTCGCGGCACGGTGTGCACTTGCCGCAGGACTCGTGGGCGTAGAACTCGGTCCAGCGGGTGACGGCCCGCACGACGCAGGTCGTCTCGTCGAAGCACTGGAGCGCCTTGGTGCCGAGCATGGATCCGGCGGCGCCGACGCCTTCGTAGTCGAGCGGTACGTCGAGGTGCTCGTCGGTGAACATCGGGGTCGAGGAGCCGCCCGGGGTCCAGAACTTCAGCCGGTGGCCGGGGCGCATCCCGCCGCTCATGTCGAGCAGTTGGCGCAGCGTGATGCCGAGCGGGGCCTCGTACTGGCCGGGGCTCGCGACATGCCCGCTGAGCGAATACAGCGTGAAGCCGGGAGACTTCTCGCTGCCCATCGACTTGAACCACTCCTTGCCCCGGTTCAGGATCGCGGGAACCGAGGCGATGGACTCGACGTTGTTCACCACAGTGGGGCAGGCGTACAGACCGGCGACCGCGGGGAAGGGGGGGCGCAGCCGGGGCTGGCCGCGTCGCCCTTCGAGCGAGTCGAGCAGCGCGGTCTCCTCACCACAGATGTACGCGCCCGCGCCCGCGTGCACGGTGAGTTCGAGGTCGAGCCCCGAGCCCAGGATGTTCGTCCCGAGGAAGCCCGCCTCGTACGCCTCGCGCACGGCCTCGTGCAACCGCCGCAGTACGGGGACGACTTCACCCCGCAGATAGATGAACGCATGCGAGGAACGGATCGCGTAGCAGGCGATCACGATGCCCTCGATGAGGGAGTGCGGGTTGGCGAAGAGGAGCGGGATGTCCTTGCAGGTCCCGGGCTCCGACTCGTCGGCGTTGACGACCAGGTAGTGCGGTTTGCCGTCGCCCTGCGGGATGAACTGCCACTTCATCCCGGTGGGGAAGCCCGCGCCGCCGCGGCCGCGCAGACCGGAGTCCTTGACGTACGCGATGAGGTCGTCGGGCGACATGGCGAGGGCCTTGCGCAGTCCCTGGTATCCGTCGTGGCGCCGGTAGGTCTCCAGGGTCCAGGATTCCGGCTCGTCCCAGAAGGCGGAGAGGACGGGGGCGAGCAGCTTCTCGGGGCTGTCCCCGCTGCCGTTCCCGTTGTCGTTGATTTCGGTTGCCAACGTCATCACTCTCCCTCCCCGGCTGTCGGGCCGGCCGCGTGGTCCGGGTCCTGCGGGGCATCGGCAGGTCCGGACTCGCGCGTGCTCCCGGCGCGGGGGGCGACGACGCGCGGGTGCGGTTCCTCGCCCCGGGCGAGGCGGAGGCCGATCAGTGAGGCGGGGCCCGCGCCGCCGGACGCCTCGACGGCGCCGGGGCGCTCGTCGGGGAAGCCGGCCAGGATCCGGGACGTCTCCTTGTACGAGCACAGGGGGGCGCCGCGGGTGGGTTCGACGGTGCGTCCGGCGATGAGGTCGTCGACCAGGCGCGTCGCGCTCTCGGGCGTCTGGTTGTCGAAGAACTCCCAGTTGACCATCACCACGGGAGCGAAGTCGCAGGCCGCGTTGCACTCGATGTGTTCGAGGGTGACCTTGCCGTCCGCAGTTGTCATATCGAGCCCGTCGTCGCCGACGCCGAGGTGCTCCTTGAGCCGGTCGAAGATGGCGTCGCCGCCCATCACCGCGCACAGGGTGTTGGTGCAGACGCCGACCTGGTAGTCACCGCTGGGCCTGCGCCGGTACATCGTGTAGAAGGTGGCGACCGCGGTGACCTCGGCGGTGGTGAGGCCGAGCAGCTCGGCGCAGAACGCCATGCCCGTACGGGAGACGTAGCCCTCCTCGGACTGCACCAGGTGCAGCAGCGGCAGCAGCGCGGAGCGGCTGTCGGGGTAGCGGGCGATCACCTCCTTCGCATCCGCTTCGAGCCTGGCGCGCACCTCGGCCGGGTAGGCGGGGGCGGGGAGCTGCGGCATCCCCAGACTGACTTCCTGACGTGCTTCGGTCACCGGTCGACGCCTCCCATCACGGGGTCGATGGACGCGACGGCGACGATGACGTCGGCGACCTGGCCGCCCTCGCACATCGCCGCCATGGCCTGCAGATTGGTGAAGGACGGGTCGCGGAAGTGGACCCGGTAGGGGCGGGTGCCGCCGTCCGAGACGACGTGGACGCCGAGCTCGCCCTTGGGCGACTCGACCGCGGTGTACGTCTGTCCGGCCGGGACCCGGAACCCCTCGGTCACCAGCTTGAAGTGGTGGATCAGAGCCTCCATGGAGGTGCCCATGATCTTCTTGATGTGGTCGAGCGAGTTGCCGAGCCCGTCCGGACCGAGCGCGAGCTGCGCCGGCCAGGCGATCTTCTTGTCGGCGACCATCACCGGTCCGGGGGCGAGCCGGTCGATGCACTGCTCGATGATCCGCAGCGACTGGCGCATCTCCTCCAGCCGGATGAGGAAGCGGCCGTAGGCGTCGCAGCTGTCGGCGGTGGGGACGTCGAACTCGTAGTCCTCGTATCCGCAGTACGGGTCCGTCTTGCGCAGGTCGTGCGGGAGTCCGGCGGAGCGCAGGATCGGGCCGGTGGCGCCGAGTGCCATGCAGCCGGTCAGATCGAGATAGCCGACGTCCTGCATGCGGGCCTTGAAGATCGGGTTGCCGGTGGCGAGCTTGTCGTACTCCGGCAGGTTCTTCTTCATGGTCTTCAGGAACTCGCGGAGCTGGTCGATCGCGCCGGGCGGCAGGTCCTGGGCGAGTCCGCCGGGCCGGATGAACGCGTGGTTCATCCGCAGGCCGGTGATCAGCTCGAAGAGGTCGAGAACGAGTTCACGATCACGGAAGCCGTAGATCATGATCGTGGTGGCGCCGAGCTCCATGCCGCCGGTGGCGATGCACACCAGGTGCGAGGAGATCCGGTTGAGCTCCATCAGGAGCACGCGCAGGACGGTGGCCCGGTCGGGGATCTGGTCCTCGATGCCGAGCAGCTTCTCGACGCCGAGGCAGTACGCCGCCTCGTTGAAGAACGGCGTCAGGTAGTCCATGCGCGTCACGAAGGTGGTGCCCTGGGTCCAGTTCCGGAATTCGAGGTTCTTCTCGATGCCGGTGTGGAGGTAGCCGATGCCGCAGCGGGCCTCGGTGACGGTCTCGCCGTCGATCTCCAGGATCAGCCGCAGCACCCCGTGCGTGGACGGGTGCTGGGGGCCCATGTTGACGATGATGCGCTCGTCATCGGACTTGACCGCCGACTCGACGACCTCGTCCCAGTCGCCGCCGGTGACTGTATATACAGTCCCCTCGGTCGTGGCCCTGGCATCCGAAAGGGGCGTCCCGGAGGGATCCACTGAGGGGTGGTGGCCGGGTGACGGGTGGGCGTGGGGAGTAGTCATCAGGAGTACGACCTCCGCTGGTCCGGAGCCGGGATCTGGGCGCCCTTGTACTCGACGGCGATGCCGCCGAGCGGATAGTCCTTGCGCTGCGGGAAGCCCTGCCAGTCGTCCGGCATCATGATCCGGGTGAGGGCGGGGTGCCCGTCGAAGACGAGCCCGAAGAAGTCGTAGGTCTCGCGCTCGTGCCAGTCGTTGGTCGGGTAGACCTCGACGAGCGACGGGATGTGCGGATCGCTGTCCGGGGCCGACACCTCCAGGCGGATCAGCCGGCCGTGCGTGATCGAGCGCAGGTGGTAGACGGCGTGCAGCTCGCGGCCCTTGTCGCCGAGGAAGTGGACGCCGCTCACGCCCGTGCAGAGCTCGAAGCGCAGCGCCGGGTCGTCGCGCAGGGTGCGGGCGACCCGGACGAGGTGCTCGCGGGCGATGTGGAAGGTGAGCTCGCCGCGGTCGACGACGGTCTTCTCGATGGCGTTCCCGGGAACCAGGTCCTGTTCCTCCAGGGCCCCTTCGAGTTCGTCCGCGACTTCATCGAACCAGCCGCCGTACGGGCGGGACGTGGCGCCCGGCAGGGTCACTGTGCGGACGAGGCCGCCGTAGCCGGTGGTGTCGCCGCCGTTGTTGGCGCCGAACATGCCCTTGCGTACGCCGATGACCTCGCCGGTCTCGTCGCGCGGCGCGGGCACGCCGTTGTTGTTCCGCTCGGGGTTCTCGCTCATCGCAGCAGCCCCTTCATCTCGATCAGGGGCAGTGCCTTGAGCGCCGCGTCCTCCGCCTCGCGGGCGGCCTCCTCGGCGTTGACGCCGAGCTTGGAGCTCTGGATCTTCTGGTGGAGCTTGAGGATCGCGTCCATCAGCATCTCGGGCCGCGGCGGGCAGCCCGGCAAATAAATATCAACCGGGACAATGTGATCAACACCCTGAACAATGGCGTAATTATTGAACATTCCGCCTGATGATGCGCAAACCCCCATGGAGATCACCCACTTGGGGTTGGGCATCTGGTCGTAGACCTGCCGCAGGACGGGCGCCATCTTCTGGCTGACCCGTCCCGCCACGATCATCAGGTCCGCCTGGCGCGGCGATCCGCGGAAGACCTCCATGCCGAAACGGGCCAGGTCGTAGCGCCCGGCCCCGGTCGTCATCATTTCGATGGCGCAGCAGGCGAGGCCGAAGGTGGCCGGGAAGACGGAGGACTTCCGTACCCAGCCAGCGGCCTGCTCGACAGTGGTCAGCACGAAGCCGCTGGGCAGCTTCTCTTCGAGTCCCATGGTGTGCCCCTCAGCCCCTCAGTCCCATTCCAGGCCGCCGCGACGCCATACATACGCGTAGGCGACGAAGACGGTGAGCACGAAGAGCAGCATCTCCACGAGCCCGAAGATCCCCAGGGCGTCGAAGGTGACCGCCCAGGGATAGAGGAAGACGATCTCGATGTCGAAGACGATGAAGAGCATCGCCGTCAGGTAGTACTTGATGGGGAAGCGGCCGCCTCCGGCTGGAGTGGGGGTGGGTTCGATACCGCACTCGTACGCTTCGAGCTTTGCCCGGTTGTACCGCTTAGGGCCGATAAGCGTGGCCATGACCACGGAGAAGATCGCAAACCCTGCCCCGAGGGCGCCGAGCACGAGGATGGGCGCGTAGGCATTCACGCTCCTCGCTCCTTCCAGTCGTCCTTGACCGTTGGACCGCATCGGGCGATTCGGCTCGCCACCCCACCAAGATCGTGCACATGTGAGGCAGTTCACAAGCCCGACTGCCCCGCATCCTATGCCCGCCGTCCTGTGATCTGCGACACGGGGTACGACAACGAGTTTGTGATCTCCACCACCAGGCGAAGGACCACGAAGTCACCTGAGCAGTGATCTTCGTACGCAAAGCGGCCGAGTGATCACGAGACGTGACATCCGATGGCGTCTTCGCTGGTCAAGAAGGTTTTCCTCTAACAATCAGATACCCGGGGAAGCAAATTGGCAATGGGTGGCCGGAGCGTGATAAGAGAATCGGCCCGCTCCGGACTCACCCCGACGAGGGGCCCCCGGGGAGCGAAGTGGACGGGTGCGCGCATTCACGATCTTCGGGGCGAACGGGAGGGGCGGCGGCGCGGGCCCGACGGGCGGCCCGGCCGGCGCCCGACGGCACTCCGGACGCCGGGCGCACCCACACCCCCCACAACGCGGTCGCACCTTGATCACGCTGTGACCTGCGTCACTCTGCGCGAGCTTCGGCAAAAGCGGGCTTGGCCATCGGTGTGAACGGATGGTAAGTGGCGGGCAATTCGGGCGTATTGCCGAAAGTCCGTGATCACAGCACTGATCGAGCCTGCCCGGTTTGCCCGTTACGGCGTCAATAAGGGCCACCAGAAAGCGGATTCACAGATTCCGTACGTAACTGTGTCGCAACACACGTTTCTTGATGGGAGCCCCGGAGCCCTGATAGCGCTAGTACTCATGTCCCACACCGCTCACATACCCAGCCACCGGAAGCCCCGCCGAAACGCGCCGAAGACGGCGCTGCGGGCCGGAGTTGCCGGTGGCGTCCTCAGCACCATCGCGGTCGCAGGCGCTGCCGGTCCGGCCCAGGCCGAGCCGGTGACCCAGACCATCGAGATGCCCACCATCACCTCCGGGCTCTCCACCGCCGTCGCCGCGTCCGCCCAGGCCACGCAGCAGGTCGCCCAGGACCTGCAGACGCAGGCCCAGGAGGACGCCGCAGCCGCCACCGCGGCCAAGGCCGCCAAGACGGCCAAGGCCGAGGCGGTCCGCAAGGCAGAGGCCAAGAAGAAGGCGGAGGCCGCCGCCAAGGCCAAGGCCGCTGCCAAGGCCAAGGCGGAGGCCGCCGAGCGCGCCTCCCGCACTGCCGCCCGTACAACGCTCAGCGCGACCTCCGGCTCCACCGCCACGGCCTCGTCGTACACGTCGAGCGCGACCGGCTCCGCCGCGTCCGTCATCGCCTTCGCGAAGGCCCAGGTCGGCGACGCGTACGTCTCCGGCGGCACCGGCCCCAACTCGTGGGACTGCTCCGGCCTCGTCCAGGCCGCGTTCCGCTCGGTCGGCGTCGACCTGCCGCGCGTCTCGCAGAACCAGTCCACCGCGGGCACCCAGGTCTCCCTGAGCAACCTCCAGCCGGGCGACATCCTGTACTGGGGCGGCGCGGGCAGCGCGTACCACGTCGGGATCTACGTGGGCGGCGGCGAATTCGTCGGCGCGCAGAACTCCAGCACCGGTGTGGTGCAGCGTCCGCTGTCCTACGACCCGCCGTCGGGCGCGGTCCGCGTTCTCTGAGTCCCGGAGTTCGCCGAGTTCTCGGATTCACAAGCGCCTTCCCGGCGCACGGCACAGGGCCGCCGCTCCCCCGCTCGGGAGCGACGGCCCTGTGCCGTTTCCGGCGGAAACGGAAGATCATATCGGCGCCGGACTGGCCGGGCGACTGGTCCGCTCGGCGGCGCGACCGCGGCGCTCACGGTGATCGCGGTGCTCCTGGCCGGGGCACGGTCCGGGCAGGCCCTGGGCGGCCGGGCCGCTCCTGCTCCCCGCCGTACCGGAGAATCCGCATGGGTTAGGCTCGCCGGGGCGCAGTGAGGGGCCTCGACCGGGGTCCGGCCTTCAAGTACCGCCGCGCCGGACCCGCCACCGGCCCCGTCCAACCCTGAGCAGCGGCGCCGGAGGAACCGGAAGAAACTGTTCAGGTATCGGCCTGCTGCTGGGCCGGGATGTGAGGGCCGCCCGTGCGGGACTACTTGCTCATGCTGTTCATCACGGCAGCGGTGACCCATCTTCTGACCGGTCCTGTGCGGAAGTTCGCGATCTCGATCGGAGCGATGCCGGAAATCCGGGCCCGCGACGTCCATCGTGAACCGACTCCGCGCCTGGGCGGCATTGCCATGTTCGGCGGGCTGCTCGCCGGATACCTCGTGGCCTCCCACATGCCGCACCTGAAAGAGATCTTCACGCAGAGCTCGACACCCGGGGCGCTGCTGTCCGGTGCCGCACTGATCTGGCTGCTGGGGGTGCTCGACGACAAGTGGGAGCTGGATTCGCTGGTCAAGCTCGGCGGTCAGGTGCTCGCCGCCGGTGTGATGGCGTTCCAGGGGCTGACGATCCTCTGGCTCCCGGTGCCGGGCACCGACGGGATCTACCTCGCCGACTGGCAGGGCACCCTGCTGACCGTGGGACTGATCGTCTTCACCATCAACGCGGTCAACTTCGTCGACGGGCTCGACGGGCTGGCCGCCGGGACGGTGGGCATCGCGGCGACGGCGTTCTTCCTGTACGCCTACCGGCTCTGGTACGGCTACGGGATCGAGTCCGCCGCGGCCACCACGCTGATCTCCGCGATCCTGGTGGGCATGTGCCTCGGCTTCCTGGTCCACAACACGCACCCGGCCCGGATCTTCATGGGAGACTCCGGGTCCATGCTGCTCGGGCTGCTCATCGCCGGGTGCGCCATCTCCGTCACGGGCGAGGTCGACCCGAGCCTCCTCAAGCAGACCGTCGACGGTACGTCCGGGTCGGCCGCGATGGTGCCGGTCTACATTCCGCTGCTGCTGCCCCTGTCCGTGATCGCGCTGCCGGTCGCGGACCTCGTGCTCGCCGTCGTCAGGCGTACGTGGAACGGACGGTCTCCCTTCTCCGCCGACAAGGGGCATCTCCACCACCGGCTGCTCCAGCTCGGACACTCACAACGCCGGGCCGTGCTTCTCATGTACTTCTGGTCGGCGCTGTTCTCGTTCGGGATCGTGGCCTACTCGGCGCGGGGCGCCAAGTCCTGGATGCTGTTCGCCGTCGCGTTCATCTGCGGACTGGGCCTGCTTCTGCTGCTCCAGCCCCGTTACGAAGCCGGCCTCGCCCGCCTCCTGGGCCGGGTACGGCCGTGCGGGTCCGGCGGCCGCGTGGTCGCCGTCGGCGGGCGGCGCACCGAGGAGGAAGCGGACGTCCGCCGTGCGAGCGCGGGCGCGGGGCGGCGGTCGTAGCCCACGCCGAGGTTCCGGTGGTAGCCCACGCGGCGACTCCGGTCGTGACGGGGCCGCGGCCAGACCCCGGGGCAAACCCCCACATGACGTCGGCGCATCCCGCGTACGGAAAGGTCATCGTCCGCCGACTGCTCGACCACACCAGCAAATTCCCGCAGCCTGCCAGGACTCCGAGCCCCGACGAAGGTACTGGCTGGTGACTGCGGTCTGTGACTCCGACCGGGCTGCTGAGCGGTCGTTCGCCTCAGCCGCGGACCGCTCGGAGACACTACCGGTCCCGGGCTCCGTGCAGCAGTACAACGGGTTCAACGCGTTCGCCCTCGGGCTGATCGTCGAGACCCTGTGGGTTCCGGGCAGAACAAGTACAGCCCGTACTACAGGTGCGTACAGGCACGTGAAAGCCAATACCCTGCAAAGTCACGTAGAAGAAACCGGACTCTTCACGGACCAGAAATCCGACCTGACGTCAGGAACGGGGGTCTCCTTTCCGGCATAATTCGGGCCGACTGTCTCCGCCTTCGGTGGAGACACCTTGGAAGCGTTCACACAAGGCGTCGCAACTTCAAAAAAGGCTTGCCCAGCACCACCGATAAGCACGCGCACATTGAATCCGTCGGGCGTCCTGTAGTACATGGCTGGCATATCTGAGTTGTTCACTGAGAGTTGCTTGTATCCCTGACTCTCCCAGTAGCGCTCGATCATCCCCAGGAAGCTCCCCCGCCGTTCCTCCGAGATGACCGTCATGACCGCTCGGCTCCTTTGTACGTCACATCCCCCTTCAATCGACTGCTCGTGCGTCCAGTGCACCGGTGGCTTGATGGCGGCGAATGTCCCGTCGAGGACTTCGTCCGCTCGCACCGCTGCCTCCTGCATGTTCATCTTTACCTCCCGCCCAGTCGAGTCGCCCGATACGTCGCATCCGGTCAGGAGCAGCGCACCAGCCATCAGCACCACGGCTCTCAAAATCCTCATCGAGGCGTCTCCAAGCTGATCTTTTCAGACTTCCCAACCACAATCTTGGCAATATTGTCGGCCGAGGCCTGATCTTTCGCCGGATTGAAGTAATTCGAATGCGCCGACAGCTTTCCACGATCTTCGATGATGGTTGCTCCGTCGTCCACCATGAACCGCGTGGCTCCGAAATCCTTACTTGCCGGGTCGGTACCGAACCAATGCTCATTGGGGTCGGTCTGTGCGTCTTGGGCCATATAGCCGCCGATGCCTCCGACGATGGCACCGGCACCGCCACCGATAACCGCTCCCGGCGGGCCGGCCATACCGGCTCCCAGGACAAATCCGGCCGACCCTCCGCCGACCGCGCCAGTAGCCATTCCGGAGGCTTCCGCATGGTTCGGGAGCTTGGTGACAATGTCATTGTCGGCTGCGCCTACGAATACGTGACCCTTACCCACGTTGAGGTCCTGGGCGTTGTCCGCGCCCGTGCCGGGACTTCCGACCAGGATGATGTCATCGGCGCCAGGAATCCCGCCTTTCTCCTGAGCTGCGAGCCCGACCGTGAGAGAGCCGTAGGAATGTCCGATGGCAGTGACGTGCGCGGCGCCGCCCTCGTGCGTTGCGGAGATCCCCTCCATGAACGCGTTGTAGTCAGGGGCTCCCGCCTTGGCATCGTCCGTGAACATCACGCTTTTACCGCTGGCCAGATCACTCGGCGTCGTCTGCGGCGCGTCGTATCCGAGCCACACGATCGACGAGGTTCTGCTGAACTGATCAATATGATGCGCGCCGCGGGCTGTATGCAGCGCTCGGTTGACCGTTCCGTCGGCGAACTCCGAATCCAACTTGGTTCCGAGTCCCGGGACATAAGCCGAGACGCTGTCGGCGGTGTCGGGGTTGCCATAGGCGATGATCGCGCGACCGTTGCCCTCATCACCGATGCCCAGCAGGTACATCGGGAACTCGCTGCCTTTCTCCAGCTTCTCCTGGATCTTCTTCAGACCACCCAGCATGTCTCGGGAAGCGCCATCGTGCTTCCCGTCGAGTTTCCCGATGAGCATCTGAAGATTTTCGCGGTTTGCCTCATCGCGTACCAGCGCCGGAATCCCGTCCAAGTTCCCGATCAGCTCCGGAAATGCGGAGATGTACTCTTCACGCTGCTCCTTGCCTAGGTGGTCCCACCACTCCTTGCGTTCCGCGGGCGACTTGTCGAGCGGAAGATGCTTCTCCAAGTAGTTGTGGGCGGCTTGGCTCACAGCATCGACATCGGACGCGACGTCCGCCCACGTTCCGGTGTTGACGGTGAGGCCGGGCGCGGCCTTGAGCTTGTTGAGTGCCGAGCTGTACCGCTCATCGATCTCGCGTGCTTCGCGCAGGGCATGGGCGAGGCGGTCGGCGACGTCCTGGGCCTTGGCACGGTGCGGGTTGGGACTCTTCAGCGCGGGAGCGCCCGGGCCCAGAGCAGGGTCCAACATGCCGTTGGCATCGCGGTACAACCCCGGGTTTCCGGCACCGATGAGGCCGTTGTTGCCCATCACGGAGCCGCCGGGGATCGTGTCGCCGGTCAGCTCGTTCTTGCCACCGGCCGGGTAGTCGATGCTGCCGTCGCCGTTGACGGTGTATCCGAGAGAAGCGGCGTCGCCGAGGGCATCGCGCAGCCGACGCTGTGGGGTGCCGAGTTCACTGGCGAGCCCGTCGAGGGTGCCTCGGATGAGGCCGGTCTCGGTGCGGACGTAGTGGTAGTTCTCGCTCAGTCGCTTCAATCGCTTGACGGCTGCTCGGGCGGACTCGCTGTCCTGGGTCTTGGCGAGCTTGCCGCTCATGTCGCCGTCGACGCGTTCGCGAGCAGCATCTGCGAACGAGGAAGCGGCGCGCCAGCCATCGGCGGCATCGGTCAGTTCCGACAGTTCGAGGTCGCGGAGCCGCCGCCATGTCAGCCCGGATGCTGTGGCCATGGTCTACTCGCCCCTCCTCGTGCCCGGCACCGTGACCGCCTTCGCTTTGTCCCCCACCTCGGCATCCACTGCGGCGAGGTCCACGGCCACCTGCCGCAGCTTCGGCTCCAGAGAACTGCACTCCTCACGGACACGACCGAGGCGTTCGTCCCACGAGGTGAGCACAGACTTGAGTGCTCCGAGGCTGGACAGTCCGGCCAGACCGCCGACAGTGCCGTCGTGAGCTCTGCGCAGGTCAGCCTTTGCGGTGATCGTGCTGGTCTGGAGATCATCCGCCGTGCCGGCCGCCTGCGTCCACGGGCCGCCCTTGTGCTTGAGCGTGCCAGTACCGCCCCCGCTACCGAGCGGCTTGGCGTAGCCACCGTCGACCGAGGCGCTGTTGATCTGCATATCGGTGGTGTGCCGCTCGACGGCCTGCGCCTTGAGCTGTTCCCACTCGTCCCACGCCATGCGCGTGTCCTCCCCGTGACCCGGGCGTCGCCCGGGTAAGCGTCCCAGCTATGCCTGTTGTGCTCGCTGAGGTTGCCGACACAGACGTTACGCACCGGGTGCGCTGCGTGATGTCCGCACGATCACTCAAACCGGCCCTGAGTATCCGCACCTACGCGCACCGTCACCGAGACCGGCTCGTCGGCCGCTCGGGCACGTGACTCAAAGCCGTCACGGTGCGCAGTGCGCGTAGGTGCCGTGCGGGCCGGCAGGTCCTTGCGGCACCTGCGGGATGAACGCGGCTTTGATGTACGGAAGTTGGGCGGATGCCAGTGGTGTGGTTTGCGGATGGGCGCTGCGTCGGTGCCGAATCACCACGGCGACCGTCGGCGCCCACGGAGCAACAACTGCCCCTCCGTGGGCATACGTACATAAAGAGGACCGGCCACGGCCGCGCTCACCGACTGAGCACGGCCGTGGCCGGTCCGGGGGGGCAGATCAGGCCTTCGGGGCCACCTTCGACAGACCGTTGATGATCCGGTCCATCGCGTCGCCGCCCGTAGGGTCGGTCAGGTTGGCGAGCATCTTCAGCGTGAACTTCATCAGCAGCGGATGCGTCAGCCCACGCTGGGTGGCGACCTTCATGACCTTCGGGTTGCCGATCAGCTTCACGAAGGCGCGGCCCATCGTGTAGTAGCCGCCGTAGGTCTCCTTGAGCACCTTCGGGTAGTTGGTGAGCGCCAGTTCGCGCTGGGCCGGGGTCGCGCGGGCGTGGGCCTGGACGATGACGTCCGCGGCGATCTGGCCCGACTCCATGGCGTACGCGATGCCTTCGCCGTTGAACGGGTTGACCATGCCGCCCGCGTCACCGACGAGCAACAGGCCCTTGGTGTAGTGCGGCTGGCGGTTGAACGCCATCGGGAGGGCGGCGCCGCGGATCGGCGTCGTCATGTTCTGAGGGGTGTAGCCCCAGTCCTGGGGCATGGACGCGCACCACGCCTTGAGAACCTCGCGCCAGTCCAACTCCCTGAAGGCGGACGAGGAGTTGAGGATGCCGAGACCGACGTTGGACGTGCCGTCGCCCATGCCGAAGATCCAGCCGTAGCCGGGCAGCAGCCGGTCCTGGGGGCCACGGCGGTCCCACAGCTCCAGCCAGGACTCCAGGTAGTCGTCGTCGTGGCGGGGCGAGGTGAAGTACGTACGCACGGCCACGCCCATCGGACGGTCCTCGCGGCGGTGCAGGCCCATCGCGAGCGACAGCCGGGTGGAGTTGCCGTCGGCGGCGACGACGAGCGGGGCGTGGAAGGTGACCGGGGTCTTCTCCTCGCCGAGCTTCGCGTTGACGCCGGTGATGCGGCCGGTGCGGTCGTCGACGATCGGGGCGCCGACGTTGCAGCGCTCGTACAGCCGCGCGCCCGCCTTCTGCGCCTGGCGGGCCAGCTGCTCGTCGAAGTCGTCGCGCTTGCGGACCAGTCCGTAGTCCGGGTACGAGGCGAGATCCGGCCAGTCCAGCTGGAGGCGGACGCCGCCGCCGATGATGCGCAGGCCCTTGTTGCGCAGCCAGCCTGCCTCTTCGGAGATGTCGATGCCCATGGAGACGAGCTGCTTGGTGGCGCGCGGGGTGAGGCCGTCGCCGCAGACCTTCTCCCGGGGAAAGGCCGTCTTCTCCAGGAGCAGGACGTCCAGTCCGGCCTTGGCGAGGTAGTACGCGGTCGTGGAACCGGCCGGGCCAGCCCCGACGACGATCACGTCCGCGCTGTGTCCGGAGAGGGGCTCGGTCACGGTCGGATCTCCCGAGGACTCGAAATCGCGTGCCGCGCGGCACCTGTCCCATGCAGTCTATGGGTGCCCGCCGGGCAGCCTTCCGAAGGGCTCCCCGACGTCGGCCGGGCCCTGCGCGCAGGTGCGGGCGGGAGCGCGGGACCGGCCGGCCCCGCCTCCCGGGTTCCCGTCAACGGGCGGCACCGGCACGTTGTTTCAGGACCGTACGCCCCGGTGCAGCGCCACCACACCGCCGGTGAGATTGCGCCAGGCGACCTGCGCCCAGCCGGCCTGCTGGAGCTTCGCGGCGAGCCCGGCCTGGTCGGGCCAGGCCCGGATGGACTCGGCGAGATAGACGTACGCGTCCGGATTGGACGACACCGCGCGCGCGACCGGCGGCAGCGCCCGCATCAGGTACTCGGTGTACACCGTGCGGAACGGCGCCCACGTCGGCTGCGAGAACTCGCAGATCACCACCCGGCCGCCCGGCTTGGTCACCCGGTACAGCTCGCGCAGCGCCGCGTCCGTGTCCTGGACGTTGCGCAGGCCGAAGGAGATCGTCACCGCGTCGAAGGTCTCGTCACGGAACGGCAGCCTGGTGGCGTCGCCCGCGGTGAAGGGCAGCCAGGAGTTGCGCTTCTTGCCCTCCTGCAGCATGCCGAGGGAGAAATCGCAGGGCACGACGTACGCGCCCGTCGCGGCGAACGGCAGCGACGACGTCGCCGTGCCCGCCGCCAGGTCGAGGACCTTCTCGGCGGGCCGGGCGTGCACCGCCTTCGCGACCTCCTTGCGCCACAGCCGGGCCTGGCCGAGCGACAGCACGTCGTTGGTGAGGTCGTAGTTCGCCGCCACGCCGTCGAACATCGTGGCGACTTCGTGCGGCTGCTTGTCCAGGGAGGCTCGGGTCACCCACCCATTCAAGCAGCCCGGTCCGCGGTGCTTCGCGCCGGTCGTGACCCGGGCCCGGGTGGACTGAACCAATTCGGTCCGTCGGCAGTCAATACACAGGGGACCACCGAGTCACCAGGAGCCAGGGGGCCCAGATGTCCGCACAAGGTGCGCGCCGCCGCAGCCGGCTGATCTTCCCCACCATCGCGGCGGCGCTGATCTGCGCCGCCGCGGTGGTGGGGACGCGGTGGAGCAGCGGTGGCGACGGGAAGGCGGCCGCGTCGTCCGCGTCCGGGAGCTCGTCGCACACCGGGAGGTTCACCGTCGCCCGCGCGGGCGCCTCGGACGCCTCGGACTCCCGCAGGGGCAAGGCCTACCGGGTCGAGGTGGAGGACGGTTCGGGCGTCGACCCCGACCGGGCCGCCGCCGAGATCGCCCGCGTCCTGGCCTCACCACGGGGCTGGTCGCACCACGGCGAGCGCACCTTCCGTCAGGTCGCCGACGGCCCGGCGGGACTGGTCATCCGGATCGCCACGCCGGGGACCACCGACGCCGTCTGCGAGCGGAGCGGCCTCGACACCCACGGCGTGGTCAACTGCCGGGTCGGCACCGACGTCATGGTCAACCTCAAGCGCTGGCAGCAGGGATCGCCCGAATTCCACGGCCCGCTCGCCGACTACCGGGCCCTCATCATCAACCACGAGGTCGGGCACTGGCTGGGCCACGGCCACGAGACCTGCCCGGGCAGGGGCCGGCCCGCCCCCGCGATGATGCAGCAGATCTACGGTCTGAAGGGCTGCGTCTCCAACGCCTGGCCGTACGACGCCGAGGGCCACTACCTGGGCGGCCCTTCCGTGCCGTGACGTCCCTAGGGCCTCTCGTTTGGATCAAGCCGGGCTCGCGTGCCCCGGCCCCGCACCTCGCCGCGTTGTCGTCAATCGCCATGACTCCTTCCCCAAGCTCTCGGCTCCGCTCGAGCAGGGGAGACCCCATCTGCCTCCCTCCTCCTCCGCCTTGCGATGCACGGCACCGGACCCCGCTCCCTGATCCGGCCTGATCCAAACGAAAGACCCTAGCTGCGCCGGAAGACCAGCCGTCCGCCGAGCACCGTCGCCGCGCAGCTCCCGGCGCCCGCGGTGCGCAGCGCAGCCGCGTCCCGTACGGCGAACACCGCCAGATCCGCGGGCCCGCCGACGGCCAGGTCCGCGGCGAACGCGTCGGCCGGCTCCCGTACGGACGACAACGGGTCGAGCGACACGTGTTCCGGCGCCGGGCCCGGAGCGTGCACGCGCAGCCCCGAGCGGGCGACCGCCGTGCGTACGGCGGGGCGGGTGAAGGGGCCGCGTACGGCGGTCGTGCCGTGCCGCAGCATGCGTTGCAGTCCGCGCCGGGCACTCGCGCCCCAGCGGGCGTCGTCCATGCCGAGGGCGGTGAGCGCGTCACCGGTGAGCGGGTCGCTGCCGAGCGCGTCCGCCTCGCGCGGGTCCGGGTGGTAGGCGGCCTCCAGCAGCGCCGGCGCGCCCGCGTTCAGCAGTCCCGGGGTGATCAGGCCGGACCACCGCCGGATCCGGGCCTGCGGACGGGCGGCGGTCAGCTCCCCGTACGCGCCGATGGCGACGACCACGCCGCCGTCCACGGCCACGGAGTCCGCCCCTTCCGGGGCACTGTGCACCGCGTCGGCGGCGTGGATCGTCAGCACGGGCAGGCTAGTTGGCGTTGAGGAGCTTCAGCTCCGGGTGTGCCGTGCCGCCCTCGATCGCCGTGGACGAGATGTGCGAGACCACCCGCTCGTCGACCGGGTCGTTCGCCGGGTCGTCGTGCACGACGAGGTGCTCGTAAGTCGTGGCGCGCTGGGCCGGCACGCGGCCCGCCTTGCGGATGAGGTCGATGATTTCGAGCCGGTTGGAGCGGTGCTTGGCACCGGCCGAGGAGACGACGTTCTCCTCCAGCATGATCGAACCGAGGTCGTCGGCGCCGTAGTGCAACGACAGCTGGCCGACCTCCTTGCCGGTGGTCAGCCAGGAGCCCTGGATGTGCGCGACATTGTCCAGGAAGATCCGGGCGATGGCGATCATCCGCAGGTACTCGAAGAGCGTCGCCTGCGTCCGGCCCTTCAGGTGGTTGTTCTCCGGCTGGTACGTGTACGGGATGAACGCGCGGAAGCCGCCGGTCCGGTCCTGTACGTCGCGGATCATCCGCAGGTGCTCGATGCGCTCGGCATTGGTCTCGCCGGTGCCCATCAGCATGGTGGAGGTGGATTCGACGCCGAGGCGGTGCGCGGCCTCCATGATCTCCAGCCAGCGCTCGCCGGACTCCTTGAGCGGGGCGATCGCCTTGCGCGGCCGGGCCGGCAGCAGCTCGGCGCCCGCGCCCGCGAAGGAGTCGAGTCCGGCTGCGTGGATGCGCTCGATGGCCTCCTCCACGGAGACCTTGGAGATCCGGGCCATGTGCTCGACCTCGGAGGCGCCCAGCGAGTGGATGACCAGCTGCGGGAACGCCTTCTTGATGGCGGAGAAGTGCTCCTCGTAGTACTCGACGCCGTAGTCCGGGTGGTGTCCGCCCTGGAACATGATCTGCGTACCGCCGAGTTCGACGGTCTCCGCGCAGCGGCGCAGGATGTCGTCGAGATCGCGGGACCAGCCCTTGGCGGTGTCCTTGGGCGCGGCGTAGAAGGCGCAGAACTTGCAGGCCGTGACGCACACGTTCGTGTAGTTGATGTTGCGCTCGATGATGTACGTCGCGATGTGCTCCGTACCGGCGTAACGGCGGCGGCGTACGGCGTCGGCGGCCGCGCCCAGTGCGTGCAGCGGCGCCGAACGGTAGAGGTCGAGCGCCTCCTCCGGAGTGATCCGACCGCCTTCGGCGGCTCGGTCGAGGATGGGCTGGAGATCGGCCTTCTCGGTCACCGGGCTGTCACCTTTCGGCGGTTTTTCAACGGATCTACGGACCGGTTCACCCTACGCCAGCCCCTGTCGGCGTCAGCTGCCGGACCGGCTGAGCGTGCCGTACGGGAGCCCCGCGCCCCTCTCCTCGGACCGGAAGCGGAGGGTCCCGTCGACGGCGCGCGTGAAGTGGACGTCGGTGGAGGTGGACGTGCAGAAGGTCGGGTCGCCGGGGCGTTCGGGATCGGCGCGTTCGCGGAGGGTCAGTTCCTTCTCCGTGCCCGAGGAGAGGCGGGCGACGCTGTTGCAGCGGATGGCCAGTCCGAGAGCGGAGACCTCCGTGGTCATGCGGACCACGTCCGTGCCCTTCTTCCCGGCGGTGAACACGGCGGTGAGCGTGCCGTGCGACTGCCCGGTGGTCTTCTCGGTGAGCGGGCCCTTCCACGTACCGACGAACTCCTCCGGGAGCTCGGCGACCTGGCCCGGGCCACCCGTGCCACCCGTGTCCGTGCCCGAGGTCCGCGAGGGTTCTGTGGAGGCGGAGGGCGTGGCGGCGGACGGGGTCCGGCCGACACCGCCGTTCTCGGCGCCGTCCCGGCTGCCGCCGCCCGGCATCAGATCCAACAGATACGCACTGCCCACGGTCACGGCGGCGAGCGTGCCCGCCACGGCGAGGGCGACGGTGCAGCTCAGTCGGCGGCCACGGTTCGCATCGGCGCGGGCCGGGCCGGAGTCCGCGCCGACGGTGACGGAGAAGTGGGGGGCGGACGCCCGCTGCCCGGGCAGCCCGGCCGGCCCGGATGTTCCCGACGGACCGGCCGGCTGTGGTGTTCCCGACGACCGGGCCGGCTCGGCCGTACCGGCGGTCGCGGGCCACGAGGGCGGCCCGTTCGGCCGGGGCGGCCGGGTCGGTTCATGCGACAGGACCGGCTCGACCGGCGGGCCGAACCCACCGCCCGCGCCACCCCCACCGTTCGCACCGTTCCCCCACCCGTCCGGCCCCAGGGCACCATCCGCACCACTGACACCACTGACACCACCGGCACCACTGACACCACCGGCACCGCTGACACCCCACGTCGCACTGCTGAACGGCACCGGCCCCGACTGCACCGGCGCGTCCTGCGGCTCCAGGTCCAGGAGCGCGACCGCCGCCCGGCTCACCTCGCGCACGAGCGGGCCGGGCAGCCAGCCCGCCGCCACCAGCGCCGCCGCCCCGCCCGGCGCCAGCCGCCGGGCCAGCTCCATCGGGGTCGGCCGGTCCTCCGGCTCCTTCGCCAGGCACCCGGCGACAACGTCCCGCAACTCCCCGTCCAGCTCCCCCAGCTCGGGCTCCTCGTGCACCACCTTGTAGAGCAGCACGGCGGAGGAGTCGCCGAGGAAGGGGGCGTTACCCGTCGCCGCGTACACGAGCACCGCGCCGAGCGAGAAGACATCGGCCGCGCCCGAGATGTCCACGCCCCGGATCTGCTCCGGGGCCATGTAGCCGGGCGAGCCGACCGTGACCCCGGTGGAGGTGAGGGAGGCGGTGTCGCCGATGGCGTGGGCGATGCCGAAGTCGATGAGCCGGGGGCCGTCGAGGGCGAGCAGTACGTTGGACGGCTTCACGTCACGGTGGATGAGGCCCTGCGCGTGCACCGCCGCCAGGGCCTCCCCCAGCCCGGCGCCCAGCGTCCGTACCGCCTGGTCGGGCAGCGGCCCGTGCTCGGCGACGGCGGCGGACAGCGGGGGCCCGGCCACGTAGCCGGTGGCGACCCACGGAATGGGCGCGTCCGGGTCGGCGTCCAGGACGGGCGCCGTCCACTGCGCACCGATCCGCCGCGCCGCGTCCACTTCCCGCCGGAAGCGGGCCCGGAACTGCTCGTCGAGAGCGAAATGGGGATGCACGACCTTTACCGCGACGGTGCGTCCGCCCGCGCTGCGCCCCAGATAGACCCGGCCCATGCCGCCCGCACCGAGCCTGCCGAGCAATCGGTAGGCACCGATGGTCAGCGGTTCGCCGGCTTCCAGCGGCTGCATATGGACTCCCCCTGTGGACCGGCCGGACCTCCGACCGAAGCCTAGGGGCGAAGGTCATCGGGTCACAGAGGAAACCATCCGCCGATTTCCCCCCTAAGGGAACGAACAACGGCTTTCGACACAACAAAAGGCGTGAACACGTCGTTCACCCGAGCGATTCTGGTACACGAGCGGGACTCACCCCGGACACCGTCCGGGAATCGACTATTCGACGCGTATTAACCCGAATCGATTCGATGGCCGACCGGAGGAAGGGGTGGGAGAAGGACGGAGAGAAGAACAGGAGAGAAGAACAGGGGGAAGGGGCGGGAAGCGATATCGGACCCGGAGGTACGGGATTCACCTATATCCCGGCCCATTCCCTCGTCCGGCGCACCCTGCGTCCGCGCCGCACTCCGCCCCGCCCCCTCCCGCGCCCCTCGTCCGGTCAGCCGCCGAGCAGCTCGACCTTCACGTCCGCCGGGAAGCCGGTCGTCGGACCGACCCGGCGTGCGAACTCCTGTACGCCGGCCAGCTGGTCCGGGCCGAAGCGGAAGTCCAGGGTCGTGAAGTACCGCTCCAGCACCTCCGCGTCGAAGGCCTCCCAGCGCGCCGCCTGCTCCGCGACCTTGGTGACCTCCTCCAGGGAGACGTCCCGCGAGGCCAGGAAGGCCTCGTGCACCTTGCTCACGTGGTGGGGCTCGGCCGCCAGGTAGTCCTTGCGGGTCGCCCAGACCGCGAAGACGAAGGGGAGCCCGGTCCACTCCTTCCACATCTGCCCCAGGTCGTGGACCTGGAGGCCGAGCCGGGGCGCGTCGTGCAGGTTGGCGCGCAGCGCGGCGTCGCCGATCAGCACGGCGGCGTCCGCCTCCTGCATCATCAGGCCGAGGTCCGGCGGGCAGGTGTAGTAGTCCGGGCTGACCCCGTACCGCTCGGCGAGCAGCAGCTGGGCCAGGCGCACGGAGGTGCGCGAGGTGGAACCGAGCGCCACCCGGGCCCGGTCCAGCTGGTCCAGCGGCACCTGCGACACGATCACGCACGACATGACGGGCCCGTCGCAGCCCACCGCGATGTCCGGGAAGGCGACCAGATCGTCGGCATTGCGGAGGAACTCGACCAGCGTGATGGGGCCGATGTCCAGATCGCCCCTGACCAGCTGCTCACTGAGCTTCTCCGGGGTGTCCTTCGAGAGCTCCAGGTCGAGCAGGGTTCCGGTTCTCGCCAGTCCCCAGTACAGGGGGAGGCAGTTCAGGAACTGGATGTGGCCGACGCGCGGCCTGCTGCGACGGTCGTCGCCTGCGACGGTTGAGACGGTTGAATTGTCCACATCGCGAGGCTAGACCCGCGGTGCGGCCCGGGCGGCACCGGGTACGCGCGGCGTCGCCGGATCCCGCCCCGGGGAACGCCCCGAATCCCTGCCCGCGCCCCCTGTCCGTACCCCTCGAAAGCGCCTCCGCGAACCGTTCACGACACCCCCGCGACCCCCCTCGCGACACCCACTTCGTCAGGCCATCGGCACGGCAATCAAACATCCGAGTGAAGTGATCTTTCCCTCTACCCTTCCCCACATGCTGCGTGCTAGGCTCGTCGCAAGTTGCAGTTTGGTTTCCCTTGCAGTACAGAGCCTGCGGAGCATGTAACCCGCAGGCTTTTGTAGTTTTCAGACTTGTTTGCAGGTTCTGGAGCAGGGCAACCCTTTGGCCCAAGGAGGGCTTATGGCTACCGGAACCGTCAAGTGGTTCAACGCTGAAAAGGGCTTCGGCTTCATCGCCCAGGACGGCGGCGGCCCGGATGTCTTCGTTCACTACTCCGCGATCAACGCGTCCGGGTTCCGCTCCCTCGAGGAGAACCAGGTCGTGAACTTCGACGTCACTCAGGGACCCAAGGGTCCGCAGGCTGAGAACGTCACCCCGGCCTAGTTGCCCGGGTCGGCCGATCGCGGCCGGTAAGCAGTACCCAAGGAGCCCTGCTCCTCCGCTTCGGCGGAGGAGCAGGGCTCCTGCCTGTGAGTGGCCGCCCTGTGGGTGGCCGCCCTGTGGGTGGCCACCCACACGTTTCCCTACTTCTTCGGCGTCTCGTACCGGCTGTTCACGACGCCGCGGTCGAGCACGGCCTGCATCTCGGTGACGGTGCCCTTCTTTCCCAGCTCGGTGTCCTGGACCAGGTAGGCACGCATCCCCAGGTAGTCGTAGCTGTTGGCGTCGAACACCAGCTCCTTCCGCTCGTGCGTCCGCTCGTCCGTACGGGCCAGTGCCACACCGGGCCGGCCGTCGCCGTCCTGTGCCTTGTCCAGCGCGACGACGCCGGGGATCTGCGCCGCGGCACGGTAGAGAGCGGCACCCGTCTCCGGCGGCAGGATCGACTCGCTGATCAGGCCGCCCACGTAGTCGAAGAGGTTCTGGTCGGACGAGCCGGAGTACGCGGCGTCCTCACGGAGCTTCTTCAGCAGCGCACCGGGTTCGGTGGGCAGCTTCTGGAGCGCGGCGTAGGTGTGATTGCGGTTGTCCTGCGCATGGTCCTCGGAGCGCGGAGCCGACCAGATGATGTCGTCGCCCGGCTGCTTGAGCCGGCTCTGCACCTTGTCGGGGTTCTGGGACGTCCACGACTCCCGGTAGTACGTTTTCAGCTTGAAGGGGCTGCCGTCGACCGCCTGCATGTTGGAGTAGTGCGAGCGTACGTATACGAACTGGTTCTGGCCGACGCGGTTCGCGGGAGCCTGTGAGGCGCGCTCGGCAACGTTCTCCATCAGCGCTCCGACGCCGTTCGCCGAGCCGACCTCGACCTTGACCACCGGGGCCGCGCTGAGGTGGAACCCGTCGTCGCCGCCGCTCCGGCCGGGACCGGCCAGGAAGGTGAAGGCGAGCGCTCCTGCGGCGACCATGCCGACAGGCACGGCGTACCACGCGCGGCGGCGGCGCGGCCGCGCGTCCTGCGGCGCCTTCTCGGCCAGGACCTGGACCTGGTGGATCTCGTTCATCAAGTGCTCCTTGAGCAGCCGGTGACGGTCGCCCGGCAGGACCGGTCCGTGCGGCTCGGGCAGTAGCGCCCTGAGCTCCCCCGCAACCTTCTTCGCATCGGCACTCATCGGTTTCCCTCCCTTTCGTTCGACCGGACCGCAGTGGCGCGGCCACTCCGGTACTGTCCGCCTGCTCCGGGTAGTTCCATGTTTCTTGCGATTTTCTTTATTTCGTCCTCGGTGAGGTCCCTCAGTCGCTTCCTGGCCCGTGAGAGCCGCGAACGGACGGTCCCGACGGGGACACCGAGCGCCCGTGCGGCGCCCCGGTAGTCCAGGCCGTCCCAGACGCAGAGCAGGAACACCTCCCGCTCCTTGGGTCTCAGCCGTCCCAGCGCGGCCTGCGCGGCGACGAGCTGTTCCGCGTCATGGATGCGGCCCACCAGCTCATCGGCGAAGTCCGGCACGGCCGGCCTGACCGGCATCCGGGTCAGTGCCGCGGCATGCCGTCCGGCGGCGCGGCGGGTGTTGCGCAAGACGTTGGTCGCGATGCCGAGCAGCCAGGGCTTCAGCTCCTCGTCCGAGTCCCGCAGGGTCTCGCGCAGCCGCCACGCCTCCAGGAAGGTCAGCGATACGACGTCCTCCGCACCGGCCCAGTCGCCGGTCGAGCGGACCGCGTACCGGAACACCGTCTGTGCGTAGTCGTCGAAGAGGCTGCCGAACGCGTCCGGGTCACCTGCCCGTATCCGGGCTCTCAAGGAATGCTCCACATCACGTCCTGTCCGCAGCAGGACCGGGGTTCCGGTGACCTGTGTCATATTCACGTCGGGGTGCTGCGGCGCTTGACCTCGACACCGTGTGAAGCAGTGCAGTGGAGCCATCATGTTCACCATCGGAGACTTCGCCCGGTACGGACGGGTGTCGGCCCGGTTGCTGCGCCACTACGACGCCATCGGGCTCCTGCACCCCGACCGCACCGACCCCGCCACCGGCTACCGCTTCTACGGCGCCGCCCAGCTCACCCGCCTCAACCGCGTCATCACTCCGTTGATCGGCCCGCTGTACGACCGGCTCTTCCCGCTGCCGGACACGGTGGACGTCAGTCCGAGCGGCCCCGGGATCGCGCATTACGAGGACGCTCCGGAGGGCGGCGGCGCGGTCGTCGTCCACGCCGGGGTGACGGTCTCCGCCCCGGTGGGCCCGCTCGGGGACACCGGAATCACGGTGGTCGAGCTGCCCCCGTTCGAGGCCGCGACCATGATGCACCGGGGCTCGACGGACGGCGTACTGCCGACGGCCCAGACCCTGGCCCGCTGGATCGACGCCAACGGCTACCGGTCCACGGGATACGCCCGCGAGATCAGCCTGGAATGCCCCGAGGACCAGGACGAGTGGGTGACGGAACTCCAGGAGCCGATCATCAGGGTCTGACCCGCTCCGGACACCCATGGGTGGAAAAGAACGTGACACCCGATGCCTGGAGTGTCACGTTCTTTTCCTCCCCCTACCGTCCTCCTCCGGGCCCAGCCCACAGCCCGTCGTCCGTCAGCCCCAGCAGGTCGATCGCGTTGCGGCGCACGATCCGGTCCACGACATCGGCGTCCAGATGTCCCATCTGCGCCTCGCCGACCTCGCGCGACTTGGGCCAGGTGGAGTCGGAGTGCGGGTAGTCCGTCTCGTACAGGACATTCCCGACGCCGATCGCGTCCAGGTTCTTCAGCCCGAAGGCGTCGTCGAAGAAGCAGCCGTAGACGTGCTCGGCGAACAGCTCGGACGGCGGGCGGTGGACCTTGTCGGCGACGCCGCCCCAGGCCCGGTTCTCCTCCCAGACCACGTCGGCGCGTTCCAGGATGTACGGAATCCAGCCGATCTGGCCCTCCGCGTACATGATCCGGAGGTTCGGGAACCGTTCGAACTTGCCGCTCATCAGCCAGTCGACCATCGAGAAGCAGCAGTTGGCGAAGGTGATGGTGGACCCGACGGCGGGCGGCGCGTCGGCCGAGGTGGACGGCATCTTCGAGGATGAGCCGATGTGCATCGCGATCACCGTGCCCGTCTCGTCACAGGCCCGCAGGAACGGATCCCACTCGTCCGTGTGAATCGACGGCAGCCCCAGATGCGGAGGTATCTCGGAGAACGCCACCGCGCGCACACCGCGCGCGGCGTTCCGCCGGACCTCGTCCGCGGCCAATTGGGCATCCCAGAGCGGGATCAGGGTGAGCGGGATGAGCCGGCCCCGTGCCTCGGGCCCGCACCACTCCTCCACCATCCAGTCGTTGTACGCCCGCACCCCGAGCAGCCCCAGCTCGCGGTCCTTCGCTTCGGTGAAGGTCTGGCCGCAGAAGCGGGGGAAGGTGGGGAAGCAGAGGGCGGACTGGACGTGGTTGACGTCCATGTCGGCCAGCCGGTCGGGAACCGAGAAGGAACCCGGGCGCATCTGCTCGTACGTGATGACCTCGAGCTTGATCTCGTCCCGGTCGTAGCCGACCGAGGTGTCGAGCCGGGTGAGCGGGCGGTGCAGATCCTCGTACACCCACCAGTCGCCGATCGGCCCGTCGTCGCCCTTCGCACCCATCACGGGCGCGAACTTGCCGCCCATGAAGGTCATTTCCTTGAGCGGTGCGCGGACGATCCGCGGCCCGCGGTCGAGGTACTTGGACGGGAGCCGGTCCCGCCAGACATGAGGGGGCTCCACCGTGTGGTCGTCCACCGAGATGATCTTCGGGAAGGTCTCCATGCCTCCCACGGTAGCGTCGATCTGACGAACCGTCAGCTATCTGCACCGGCCCCCGTTCCACAATCGTTGTCGAGGGCTTGTGCAGAGAGTCGCCCACTGCTGACGTGTCGGCCCCTGACAAGGCAGACTGTTGAGCGCGATACCAGCGGTACCGAACAATCCGGATTCACCCGTACCCGACCGGCACATGGGCGGGCAATCCGAAATGGACAGCACCAGCACGATCGGCAGGACCGGCGGGGCGAGCAGGGCAGGGGGCAGCAATGGACCGTGACCACGGGCCGCGCATGCATGTTCCGGAGCAGCGAGCTCCACAACAGGCGGCGGCCGACGGCGCCGATCTGCGATTCTCCGTGCTCGGCCCGGTACGGGCATGGCGGGGCGGCGAGGTGCTGCCGTCCGGTTCACCGCAGCAGCGCGCCCTGCTGACGGCGCTGCTACTGCGCGGCGGCCGCACCGCCACCGCCTCCGAACTCATCGACGCCATCTGGGGCGAGGACCCGCCCTCGCAGGCGCTCGCCGCGGTACGCACGTACGCCTCCCGGCTCCGGAAGGTCCTCGACCCGCGGACGCTGGTCAGCGACGCCGGCGGTTACGCGATCCGGACCAGGCGCGACGCCCTCGACCTGACCGTGGCCCAGGAGCTTGCGGCCGAGGCGGACAAGGCCCGTGCGGCCTGCGACCGCGCCCGGGCCCGCACCCTGCTCAACAAGGCGCTCGGCCTGTGGGACGGCGAGGCCCTGGCCTCCGTGCCCGGCCCGTACGCCGAGTATCAGCGCACCCGGCTGGAGGAGTGGCGGCTCCAGCTCACCGAGACCCGCCTGGACCTGGACCTGGAGGTCGGCTGCCACGCGGAGGCGGTCTCCGAACTGACCGCGCTGACCGCCGCGCACCCGCTGCGTGAACGGCTGCGCGAACTCCTCATGGTCGCCCTGTACCGCAGCGGCCGCCAGGCGGAGGCGCTCGCGGTGTACGCCGACACCCGCCGGCTGCTCGCCGACGAACTGGGCGTCGACCCGCGCCCCGAACTCTCCCAGCTCCAGCAGCGCATCCTGCGGGCCGACGAGGAACTGGCCCGTCCGGCCGACGAACCGGCCCCGGCCCCCGCACCCGTCCGCCCCGCCCAACTCCCGGCCACGGTCCCGGACTTCACCGGCCGCGTGTCCTTCGTACGCGAGCTGGGCGACCGGCTGGCGACCGCCGAGGGTTCGGTCATGGCCGTCTCGGCGGTCGCCGGCATCGGTGGCGTCGGCAAGACAACCCTCGCCGTGCACGTCGCCCACCAGGCACGCCAGCATTTCCCGGACGGCCAGCTGTACGTGGACCTCCAGGGCGCCGGCGCGCGGGCGGCAGAGCCGGAGACGGTGCTCGGCGCGTTCCTGCGCGCCTTGGGCACGGCGGACTCGGCGATCCCCGACTCGCTGGACGAGCGTGCCGCGCTCTACCGCTCCACGCTCGACGGCCGCCGCATCCTGGTCCTCCTCGACAACGCCCACGACGCGGCCCAGATCCGCCCCCTCCTCCCCGGCACCGCGGGCTGCGCGGCCCTGGTCACCAGCCGCGTCCGGATGGTCGACCTGGCCGGCGCGCACCTGGTCGACCTGGACGTGATGTCGCCGGAGGAGGCGCTCCAGCTCTTCACCCGCATCGTGGGCGAGGAGCGCATCAACTCCGAGCGTGAGGCCGCCCTCGACGTGGTCGCCGCCTGCGGCTTCCTCCCCCTGGCCATCCGCATCGCCGCCTCCCGCCTGGCCGCCCGCCGCACCTGGACGGTCTCGGTCCTGGCCACCAAACTCGCCGACGAACGCCGCCGCCTGGACGAGCTCCAGGCCGGCGACCTCGCGGTGAAGGCCACCTTCGAACTCGGCTACGGCCAGCTGGAACCGGCCCAGGCCCGCGCCTTCCGCCTCCTCGGCCTCGCCGACGGCCCCGACATCTCCCTGGCCGCGGCGGCAGCCCTGCTGAACCTGGAGGCCCACGCTGCGGAGGACCTCCTGGAGGCCCTGGTCGACACCAGCCTCCTGGAATCGGCCGCCCCGGGCCGCTACCGCTACCACGACCTGTTACGGCTCTACGCGCGCGCGTGCGCGGAACGGGACGAGCAGCCGCCGGAGGAGCGGGAGTTGGCGCTTTCTCGGCTGCTGGACTTCTACTTGTCCACGGCGGCGGGGGTGTATGCGCTGGAGCGGCCTGGAGACCGGTTGGTGGATCACTTGGAGCCGACGGAGCACGAGGGGCTGTCATTCACGGACCGGCACTCGGCACTGGACTGGCTCTACGCGGAGGCAACCAACCTGCTCGCGTGCGTGTGCCAGTCGGCCGGTCCCAGCACACTGCGCCGCGCCGTTGACCTGCTCTATGCCGCACTCGACCTGGGCGAATCGGGTGCGAACTCGAAGCAGTACGAAGCTGCTGCTGTCACGATTCGTGAAGCGGTCCGAACGTGCGGCGATCCCCGGGCAGAGGGTCGCGCCGTCATGTCCCTTGCCAACGTGCACCAGCTCGCGGGGCGGTTCGACCACGCGGATCGCGAGGCTCAGGAGGCGATGCGACTCGCCGGCACGGTCAACGACCCGCTGCCGGTCTGCTGGGCGTCCAATGCCCGCGGCATCATCGCTCTCTACCAAAATCGACATGCGGACGGCGAAGCCTTCCTGACCCAGGCGATCGAAGCGTTCCGGAGCGACAAGAACCGCCCCGGAGAGGCAAGCGCTCTGTGCAATCTCTCCCGCATACATCTGGCCACCGGGCGCACGAAGAGTGCCATCACCCTTGCCCAGTCCGGCATCGAGATCTACGAGTCCCTGGGCCACGCGCTGCGCAGTGCCAATGGTCGCTATGCCCTGGGACTGGCCCTCACCCAGAGCGGAAAGTTCTCGGCCGCGACGGACGAGCTGAACGAAGCCCTGGCCGTCTTCCGGGACAGTCGCCAGCGGCTGTGGGAGGGCATGGCCCTGTTCCGCCTGGCAGAAGTCGATATCGCCGCCGGCCACCCCGCCCAGGCTGCCCAGTTCGCCGAGTTGGCCCTCACCGTGCTGCGTGGCATCGGTGGCGAGTGGCGTCGTGGAAACGTGCTCACGGTTCTCGGGCGAGCACTGGCGGGAATCGGGCAGACCGGACGCGCCCAGGTCTGCTGGCGCGAGGCGCTGACCATCTACGAAGAGCTCGGCTCCCCGGAAGCGGAAGACGTTCAGTCGCTGCTGACACCTGCGGCAGCCGCCTGAAGACGGGGCGTTCATCATTCGTTTATCGCCCCCATGCATTCTCATACCTGTCGATCCGTCGCGTCGGGGGGCAGACGGGGGCGACAGCGGCCACACCACTAAGGTGAGCGGCCCGAGAGAGGCCCGTCCGGCAGTCCACGGGGGAACAGCCGGGCGGGCCTCGCCCAACCATTGCACTTCGTGCGCTCAGAGGGAGTTGACCACCATGGCCGATGCCAAGAAGCAGGACCCGATCACCAAGCCGGCAGACCAGCACGCCACTGGTGAACCGGAGACTCCGGTCACCACGCAGGACCAGCACGCAACTGGCGAAGAGGTAACCACTCTGGACCAGCACGCCACGTCGGAGCCGTTCAAGCCGACCATCTAGACCCAACCTGCACGGGGGAGCGGCCGCGGCGGCGCGGAGGGGGAGCCGTCGCGGCCGCCGCACGTCTGCGTACGTACACAGTCAGCGCAATCGCGCCAACGTTCGACTACTTCCCGCCAGAGGGGTACCGCCATCGCCCCGTTACCTTTTCTGTGGCCCCGAAATGGGGCGCCTGGCCCCCGGGTCCGGTATGGCTGTGTGCCCCCTGTCGAAGTCGATGACCTGGGGGGTGTTGCCGCCGGGCTTCGGGGCACCGCTTGACCGCTGATGAGGGGCCTGACGACTGCCTGGTCCGGTGCAACGCCGGACCGCTTCACGGGCGGGATGTCTGCGTAACGTGGTTGCCGGCGTGTGGTGCCGCAGGGACGGCCGGGACGGATGCGAAAGGCACGACCGAAGAGGGGCATCGCGCATGGCCGACACCGTCATCGATATCTCCGGCATAGGTCTGTTCCTCGGCCTGGACCTGGGCAAGGAGTTCCACCACGCCCGCGGCCTGACCGGGCAGGGCAAGACCGTCCACGACAAGAAGCTGCCCAACACCGAGGCCCGCCTGCGGGAGTTGTTCGACAAGCTCAGGGCCAAGTTCGGCACCGTCCTGGTGATCGTGGACCAGGTCGCCAACATCGGCGCGCTGCCACTGACCGTGGCCCGCGCGACCGGCTGCCGGGTCGCTTACCTGCCGGGACTCTCGATGCGCCGGGCCGCCGACCTCTACCCGGGCGAAGCCAAGACCGACGCCCGCGACGCCTTCGTCATCGCCGACACCGCCCGGACCATGCCGCACACCCTGCGCGTGGTGGACCGCGACGACGAGAAGCTGGCCGAGCTGACCATGCTCACCGGCTACGACAACGACCTGGCCGGCGAGGTCAACCGCACCTCCAACCGGCTGCGCGGCCTGCTCTCCCAGATCCATCCCACCCTGGAGCGGGTGGTCGGCCCCCGGCTGGGCTACCCCTACATCCTGGCCCTCCTTGAACGGCACGGCTCCCGGCCAGGCTGAAGAAACTGGGCCGCACCCGCTGCGAGGCCCTGCTCAAGGCGCACGGCTCGCGCAAGGCCCGCCACCTCACCGCGGAGATCTTCGACGCGCTTGCCGAGCAGACCGTCATCGTGCCCGGCACCGAGGCCAGCGCGCTGATCGTGCCCGGACTTGCCGCCCAGCTCGCCGCCGCCCACACCCAGCGCCGCCAGGCCGAGCAGGAGATCGCCGCCCTGCTGGAGGCCCTCCCTCTTTTCCACCTCCTGACCTCCATGCCCGGCATGGGCGTCAGGACCACCGCCGCCGTGATCGTCGCCATCGGCGACGGCACCACCTTCCCCACCGCAGGACACCTCGCCTCCTACGCCGGACTCGCCCCCGCCACCAAGTCCTCGGGCACCTCCATCCGTGGCGAGCACGCACCCCACCGCGGCAACCGGCTCCTCAAACGCGCCCTCTTCCAGGCCGCGTTCGCCGCGATCGGCTGCAAATCCGACCGCTCCTCCCGCACCTACTACGACCGTCAACGCGCACGCGGCAAGACCCACACCCAAGCGATCCTCCGCCTGGCCCGCCAACGTGTGAACGTCATCCACGCGATGATCCGCACCGGGGCCCTCTACGAACCACGAACCCCCGGCGACATCGGCCTCGCGGCCTGACAGCACCACCGTCCCTACCTTCCTGACCCCATCACGCGCGCACCGGCACGGCCACCCCCGCCGTGCCGGCCACCGGGCTGCCCATCAGGCACCCGATCCGCCGGGAACGTCCCGCTTCGCGGGACGTTCCCAAAAACCAGCACCAACTCCCACGAACCGACCCTGACAGGGTTGACGAAACAGATAGGGGCACCCCCCTGTCACTAGCGTCACTAACGTCCGGAAGCTCGCTCCCATCACAGGAGTTGGAATGACCCGCACGAAGAAGACGCTCGTCGCCGCCGCGTTCGCCGTGGCCCTCGGTCTCGGCGCGGCCACCCCGGCCCTGGCCGACAACCACGCGAGCGGCGACACCCCGGTCACCACGCAGGACAACCACGCCAGCGGCGGCGACGCCAGCACGCAGGACAACCACGCCAGCGGCGGCGACGCCAGCACGCAGGACAACCACGCCAGCTGAGGTACGCGGGCGCATAGCGAGGGGCCCGAGCCACCCGGCTTGGGCCCCCTCTCCGTACCCCCTAGACCCCCCTGACCTGCACCCCCGGCAGGCACAGCTTCCGCATGTCCTCCTCGTCCGAGGTGAACACCGCGACCCGCCCCCGCTGTCGCCCCGCGATCACCGCGAGCGCCGCGTCGATGGCGTACTTGTGGCCGTGCAGGCCGGTGTCCGCGAGCAGCGCGATCGCCTCGTCCGCGACCTCCTTGGTCACCGGTTCGACGACGATCCGGGACATGGCCCAGTTCCATTCCGAGCGCCGGATCTTGCTGTGATACGCCTCGATGAGGGTCGTGGAACTGGTCACGACCCGGACGCCGGCCTGATGGGCCTTGGCGAGCACCCCGGTCATGGCCCGCTCACGGAGCACGGCCCTCGACAAAGCCTCGCTGTCCAGCACGAAGCAGAGAGCGGTCGTCACGCAGCCGTCGCCCCGCCCTGCGCACCGGACTCCCGCTCCTCGAACCACCGCTCGATGTCGCGCATCTCCGACGCGGCAGCCGCCTGTTCCTCCTCGGTGAGCGGCCCGCTCTTCTCCTGCATCCACGCCACCAGCTCCCCCAGCCGGTCGTGCTCGCGCTGGCGCTCTATGGCGTGAGTGACATACGCGCTGAACGCCCCCGGGCCCACCTCGCTGCGGATCTCCTCCGCGAGCTCCTCCGGCAGCGTGACGGTGTACTTCTTGGTTGCCATACCTGTCACCATACCGGCGTGATCGGTGCCCGCCCCACCTGCTTCACTCCATGGGGTGAAGCACATGCGCCGTCGCACGCCTCTCCCGTACCGTGACTGTGAAAGCCGCGCGAAGGGACCGGAATGACCGCACAGCACATCGACCCTACGGAGCCCCTCATCCCGCGCCCGCAGCGGACCCCGGCGGCGCTCCGAATCGCCCTCGCACAGGTGGCTCCGCACCGGCTGGGCGAGATGGAGCAGCAGAAGGACGCAGCCATCGCCCTGGCCACGGAGACGGGTAGCCTGGGGCCGATCATGCAGTTCCTGGAGTCGTGGGCCGTGACTGTGGAGATCGCCCGGCTGCCAGTTGCCGCCGCCCGCCTGCACTCCGCCGAGTACGCGGCGCAGAACCTCGACAGGGATGCCCCTGCCTGGCGGGCAGCCATGGACGAGATCCGTCACGTGCACGCGTCCGCACGGGAATCCCTCGCCCGTGAGTGAATGGCGTTGGGAATACGACCCGGACGAGACCCACGTCATCGGCGGAGCGACGCCGCCGCCACCCGTCTTTGTCGCAGAGGTCGAGAAGCGCACCGATGAGCTCGTAAGGGCCGCATCCGCGCTGCATCTCGACGGGACATCGTTCCAGGGGGCCGGCGACGGCGTTCAGACCGCGTTCGTACCGGGCGGGATGTTCCTCTACCTCACCATCATCCGACACCAGTGCATCTACGTGCTCCAGGTGACACCTTGGCCTTCGGTTTGAGCGACCCGACCCGTCAGGCCCCCCGCCCCCGCAGCTCCCCCTTCATCACCTTGCCGCTCGCGTTGCGCGGCAGTTCGTCCACGAACTCCACCGCTCTCGGGACCTTGTAGTTCGCCATTTCCCGCCTCGACCAGGCGATCAGGTCGTCGGCCGTGACCGTCGCGCCCGGTCTGCGTACCGCGTAGGCCTTGCCGACCTCGCCCAGGCGGGGGTCGGGGATGCCGATGACCGCCACGTCGGCCACGTCCGGGTGCAGGCCGAGGAGTTGTTCGATCTCGGCGGGGTACGCGTTGAAGCCGCCGACGATGAACATGTCCTTGATCCGGTCGGTGATCCGGAGGTTGCCGTCCTCGTCGAGGACGCCCACGTCGCCCGTGTGGAGCCAGCCGTCGGAGGTGATCGTGGCGGCCGTGGTCTCCGGGTCCTCGAAGTAGCCGCGCATCACGTTGAAGCCGCGGACCAGGACCTCGCCGGGGGTGCCGGGGGCGGGGGCCAGGACGCGGAGTTCCGTGCCGGGGATCGCCCGGCCGGATGTCGAGGCGATCGTCCGCGCCGGGTCGCCGCGGCGGCACATCGTGACGATGCCGCTCGCCTCGGAGAGGCCGTACGCGGTGAGGACCGTCGCTATGCCGAGTTCCGCGCGCAGGCGTTCCACCAGTTGGAGGGGGACGACCGCCGCGCCCGTCACGACCAGGCGGAGGGCGGAGAGATCGTGGGCGTCCCGGGCCGGGTGGTCCAGGAGGGACTGGTGGAGGGTGGGCGGGCCCGGCAGGACCGAGATGCGTTCGGCGGCGATGTTGGCCAGGACCGTGTCGACGTTGAACACCGGTTGCGGGACCATCGTCGCGCCCCGCATCAGGCACGCGATGATGCCCGCCTTGTAGCCGAAGGTGTGGAAGAAGGGGTTCACGATCAGATAGCGGTCCCCCTCGCGCAGATCCGCCAGTTCGCTCCAGATCGCGTAGCAGCGCAGAGTCTGGGCGTGGGTGATGACCGCGCCCTTGGGCCGGCCGGTGGTGCCCGAGGTGTAGATGATGTCGGAGGGGGCCGAGGGGGCGATGGCGGCAGCCCGGGCCCGTACCGCCTCCGGCGCCACCCCCTCCCCCGCGGCCAGGAAGTCCTTCCAGGTGACGTAGTCGTCCGGGGCGCTGTCCGCCAGCACCACCACCCGTTCCAGGTGCGGCAGCGGTACGTCGGCCCGGCGCAGGGACGCCACGTACGACGTACCGAGGAAGGTGCCCGTGACGAAGAGCAGTTTCGCCCGGCTGCGCTGCAGGATGTACGCCGCCTCCGTGCCCTTGAAGCGGGTGTTGAGGGGGACGAGAACCGCCCCGGCCGTGACGGCACCGAGCGCGGAGACGATCCAGTCCAGGGTGTTCGGGGCCCAGACCGCGACCCGGTCCCCCGGCTCGACGCCCGAGGCGATACAGGCGGCGGCGGCCCGATCTACACGGTCGCCGAGTTCGGCGTACGAGATCCGGGTCCGGCCCTCGACGACCGCCTCCCGGTCCCCGTACCGCCGCGCCGCCGCCCGTACCAGCTCCGGGATGCTGCCCCACTCCTCGTCGCCGCGCATCGTTCGCCCTCTCTGACGCAGTAGCCGACCCAGTAGCTGACTATCCGTCAGATTAGCTGTAGCCTCAGCCGCTGTCAGCAGTCATGACGGTCTCGGAGGTGGCGGTGGCGGCGCTCAAGGACGTGACAGCGATAGCAGGCATAGGGCAGACGGCCTTCGCGAAACAACTCCCGGAATCCGAGAAGACCTTGGCCTGCCGGGCCATCGTCGCGGCGCTCGACGACGCGGGCATCGCCGCCTCGGAGGTGGACGCCTTCGCCTCGTACACGATGGAGGAGACCGACGAGGTCGAGATCGCCAAGGCCATCGGTGCGGGCGATGTCACCTTCTTCAGCAAGGTGGGGTACGGGGGCGGCGGTTCGTGCGCGACGATCGCGCATCTCGCCGCGGCCGTGGCGACCGGGCAGGCGAGTGTCGGTGTCGCCTGGCGGTCGCGGAAGCGGGGATCGGGGCCCCGCCCCTGGAAGAACACCGCCGCGCAACTGCCCACCCCCGCCCAGTGGACCCGGCCGTACGGACTGCTGCGGCCGGCCGACGAGATCGGAATGCTGGCGCGGCGGTACATGCACGAGTACGGGGCGACCCGCGACCATCTGTTCAACGTCGCCCTCGCCTGCCGCAACCGCGCCAACCAGAACCCGGACGCGGTGATGTACGAGCGGCCACTGACCCGCGACATGTATATGACCTCACGCTGGATCAGCGAGCCGCTCTGCCTCTTCGACAACTGCCTGGAGACGGACGGCGCGCTGGCCTGCGTCATCGTCTCGGCCCAGCGGGCCCGCGACTGCCGGCAGAAGCCCGTCTACATCCACTCCGTCGCCCAGGGGCTGCCCGCCCAGCACCACGGCATGGTCAATTACTGGAACGACGACCCGCTCACCGGCCCCGCCTGGACGGCCGCCCGGCAGCTGTGGAAGCAGGCCGACTTCGGCCCCGACGACGTGGATGTCGCGCAGATCTACGACGCGTTCACCCCGCTCATCCCGCTCTCGCTGGAGGGTTACGGCTTCTGCGGGCGCGGCGAGGGCGCCGCGTTCACCGAGGGCGGGGCGCTGGAGAGCGGCGGGCGGCTGCCGATCAATACCGGCGGCGGCGGGCTCAGCGAGGCGTACGTGCACGGCTTCAACCTGATCAACGAGGGCGTGAAGCAGCTGCGCGGTGTCTCCATCGCCCAGGTCCCGGACGCCGGTACGTGCCTGGTCACCGCCGGGGAGGGTGTGCCCACCTCCGCCATACTGCTGAGGAGTTGAGGAGCCGACATGGATGCCCTGCTGATGCCTGTCGTGGACGAGGACGGCGCCCCCTTCTGGGAGTACGCGGCGCGCGGCGAACTCCGCGTCCAGGCGTGCGCCGCCCCGGAGTGCGGACGGCTCCGCTTCCCGCCGCGGCCGTGCTGTCCGCACTGCCAGTCCTTCGCGAGCGAGTGGCGGCCGATGAGCGGACGCGGCCGCATCTGGTCGTACGTGCTGCCGCATCCGCCGCTGCTGCCCGCGTACGCCGCGCAGGCCCCGTACAACGCCGTCGTGGTCGAGCTGGCCGACGCCCCTCAGATCCGGCTGGTCGGGAACGTGGTGAGCGGTCCGGACGCCCCGCTGGACTCGGTCGATCCGGGTCGGCTGCGGATCGGGGCGCCGGTGCGGGCGGTGTTCTGCCCGTCCGGGTCCGGGGTGACGCTGGTGCGCTGGCTGCTGGAGCGGTGACGGCGATGACGCTGCGGACGGAGACGGACAAGGAGACCGGGGTCGCGCTCGTCACCCTGGACCGGCCGGAGAAGCACAACGCGATCGACCTGGCGACGGCCGCCGAACTGACCGCCGCCTGGCGGGCGTTCCGCTTCGACGACGGGGTGCGGGCCGTCGTCGTCACCGGGGCGGGCGGCCGGGCCTTCTGTACGGGGATCGACCGGGACGTGACGGTGCCGCAGCCCTCGTCCCCGTACACGATCGACGATCCGCTGATCGCGATCGGGCCGAAGGCGAACGACCTGTGGAAGCCGGTTATCGCGGCCGTGGAGGGAATGGCCTGCGGCGGGGCGTTCTATCTGCTGGGCGAGGCGGAGTTCGTCATCGCGTCCGAGGAGGCGACGTTCTTCGACCCGCACACCACATACGGCATGGTCAGCGCGTACGAGGCGATCTCGATGGCGCAGCGGATGCCGTTCGGCGAGGTGGCCCGGATGTCCCTGATGGGTACGGCCGAACGGGTCACGGCCCGGCGGGCGTACGAGACGGGGCTGGTCAGTGAGGTGACGGCGCCCGGCGACGCGGTGGCGGCGGCGCTGCGGGCGGCGGCGGTGATCGCCTCGTACCCGACGGAGGGTGTGCAGGGGACGGTCCGGGCGGTGTGGTCCGCGAAGGAGGCGGCCAGGGCGCAGGCCATGGCGCACGCCCCGCACCTGATCGCGCTCGGGAACCTGGCGCCGGAGCGGCAGGCCGAGTTGTTCCGGGGGCGGGGCGGCAGCGGCTTCCGGCTGCGCTGAGGCCAGTAACCCAGCAGGTCAGTAACCCAGCAGGCCAGTAACTCAGCAGGTCAGTAACTCAGCAGGTCAGTAACTGAGCTCGGCCTCCACCCGGCACCTCTTCACCTTGGAGACCTTGCGCGGGCTGTCCATCCGTACGGAGACGGTCTTCGTCTCGCCGCCCTCGGCCTCCACGCTCGCCTCACCGCGGTCGATGGTGTTGCCCTGCGCGTCGAGGAAGGCCACGTCGACGTCGTACGTGTGCGAGCCGAGGGCCTGAGCCGTGAGCCTGACGGTGGAGGTGGTGACGGCCTTGCGCTTGCCCTTGCGGGGCATGGCGCAGCGGACGACGTACACCTGGGGTGCGTCCGAGGCGCTCGGGGACGGTGTCGCGTAGCCGGCATTGCCGGAGGAGCCGCTCGACGAGTCGTAGCTGTCGTCGTTGTCGTCGTCGTAGTCGCTGCGGTGGTAGCTGCCGTTGCTCTTCTTGGAGTTGGAGCATCCGCCGCCGCTGCCGCTGCCGCTCGATCCCTTGCTCTTGCCGCTTCGGCCGCCGTGGCTGGAGGTCGAGAAGCCGGTGAGTGCGAGTACCACCACGACCAGGACTGCGGAAAACTTTATGTGCTGCCGCATCATCGATGCAGCCCCCCTTGAGTTGTTGTCCGTCTCTGCTGTTGTCGAATGCTGTCGAACGACCGCGCGACACCGTAGCGCAAGGATGCGGGGGGCAGAGGCCAGGCGTAGCGTCGGGGGCGGTAGCGGTACAGGACCGTGACGCCGGTCCGCGCACACGCAGGAGGCCGATGATGGTCCGCAACGTCCTCGGCTCCTTCCTCGCTCTCCTGGGAGCGGCGGCCGCCGTGCTGAGCCCCTTCCGTCAGTGGTACGACGGCCGTCTCGGGCGTCACTACCGGGTCGACGAACTGTTCACCGGTATCACCGGCAGCCGGCCCGGACCGCTGGGCTCGATCCTGGTCGTCTTCCTCTTCGCCGCTCTGCTGACGATCGTCGGCGTGGTGCTGCGGTCGCGGCTGCTGGTGGCGGCCGCTGGTGTGGTGACGCTCGGGTTCACCGTGCTGTGGATGGTGCGCCAGGGGGAGGCGGTGGGCAGCCTGACGGTCTCGGGCGACGGTTCGGGGCTGCGGTGGGGCGCGGCGGAGGCGACGGTGGGCGCGGTGCTGATGCTGCTGGGCGCGTTGGTGATGTCGGGTCGGCGCGGTGGCGGGCGGCGGCACGGGGGCGGGGGCCATGACCACCCGTACGCCGCGCCCGGTTCGGAGAACCCGGACACGTGGCCGCCGACGCAGGAGCCGGGGCCTTCCGTGCAGACGAGTCCGTTGCCGGAGCCCGAGCCGGACCTGTACACGGGGCCGCCGCCGGGGGCCCGCCGCCCCGGTCCGGAGGACCAGGACACGACCCCGCACCCCGTCGTACCGGACGAGGGGCCCGGTCCGCGCCGCCCTCCGCCCTCCTGAGGCCCTCCGCGCCGGGGGTTCCGTCCTCGAGCAGGGGTTCCGTCCTCAAGCACCGGACGGGCTTGAGGTGGTCGACGCGCTACGCCCGGGCCCGGTTGCCCGTCCCCGTGCCCTTCAGCGCGTCCAACGCGTACACGCAGCGGTCCTTGCTGCACGCGTACACGACACCGCCCTGCGCCACCGGCGACCCCGTGATCTCGCCGCCCGTCGCGAGCTTCCAGCGGAGCTGTCCGCCCGCCGCGTCCAGGGTGTACAGGACGTGGTCGGCGGAGCCGAAGTGGACCCGGCCGTCGGCGACCACCGGGGCCCCCACCACCTCGCCGCCCGCCGCGAACCGCCACTTCGGGGTGCCGGTGACCGCGTCGAGCGTGTACAGGGCGCTGCCGCTGCCGACGTGGACGTTCCCGGCCGCCACCAGGACCGGTTCGATCGACTGCCGGGCCTCCGTGGCGATGCGCCAGCGGTCCTTGCCGGTCGCGGCGTCGAGCGCGTACACCGTGCCGAGGTAGTCGGCCAGGTACACCCCGCCTCCGGTGACGGCGGGCCCCGGCACGAACGCGGGCGGGGAGAGGAAGACCGCGGGCGATTCGAAGTGCCAGCGGACATGGCCGGACACCGTGTCGACGGCCAGGACCCGGGCCCCGGCGCTGACGTACACGAAGCCGTCCGGCGCCGGGGTCACCCGGACCGGCACTCCACCGCAGGAGGCGGCGTCGCCGATGGGGTACGACCAGCGCTCGATGCCGGTACGGGCGTCGACCGCGCGCAGCCGGGCGTCCTGCCAGAGGTAGACCGTGCCGTCGTGGATCACGGGCCCGGCCTCCGGCGTCTCGAAGTCGATCTGTACGCCGCCGCTCTCCCACAGCTTCTCACCCGTGGACGCCTCCCACGCTTGGACGCCGCCGCCCCGGGTGCCGGTGACGACGGTGCCGCGGTCGGCCTTGAGGGAGTAGACCCAGGCGTCGGTCTGCAGCCGCCACCGTTCGGCGCCGCTCGCCGCGTCCAGGGCGTACAGCGACGGCCCGTCCGAGGCATGGATACGGCCGCCCTCGACGGCCATCACCCAGGCCACGTCCCGGGTCTTGAACTGGCGCCGCCCGTTGCCGACGTCCAGGGCGTGCACCTCGAACGACGTGACGTAGAGGAGGTCCCCGGCGACGACGGGCGTCCCCCAGACGTCGTTGGACATCCGGAACCGCCAGGGCCGCCAGCGGTCGGGACCGGGGAGCGCGGACTCGGGGGCGTGCGCGGGCCCGGGCAGGGGGGCGGGCGGGGCGGCGGGGGCCGCGCCGTTCACCCCGGCGGGCGGGCGCACCCAGCCGGTAGCGGGGCCGGCGTCAGCGGTGGCCGTGGCGGCGGCCCGGACGTCCTGGGCGCGCGGGCCGGGGCCGATCGGCACCTTCGCCCCAGGCAGCCGCACCGGGCCGCCCCCGTCGGGCAGGTGGGCCGGAGCGGCGCCCGGGGAGCGCAGGTCGGCGCCGCTGCGCCAGGCGGTGTCCCGGTCCGCGCCGGGCGGCTGCTGGGGCGGCGGCGGCACGGGGGCGGGCGCAGCCGCGGGGGCGGGCGCCGGAGCGGGGGCGGGCGCTGCGGCCTTGCGGCCGCCGCGGCGCTGCTCGATCATCGCGGTCGCGGAGGTGGGCAGCCAGGCCGAGGCCGTACCGCTGTCGTCTCCGCCGGAGGCGAAGAGGTGCGGGGCGAGCTGGGCCTGCAGGTCGGCGGGGGTGGGCCGCAGCCCGGCGTCCATCTGCATGCAGGAATCGATCAGCGGCCGCAGTTCGTCGGGCAGGCCCTCCAGGTCGGGGCCCTCGCGCAACAGCATGAAGACCGTCTCGACGGGGTTGGCGCCGTGGAACGGCGCATGGCCGGTTGCGGCGAAGACTAGCGTCGAGCCGAGCGAGAACACATCGCTGGCGCCGGTGACGCTGCGCGAGTCCCGCGCCTGCTCGGGCGACATGTACGCGGGCGTGCCGACAGCGACGTTCGTCATGGTCAGCCGGGTGTTGGAGACCCCGGACGCGATCCCGAAGTCGATCACCCGCGGGCCGTCCTCGACGACCAGCACGTTCGACGGCTTCATGTCGCGGTGGACCAGGCCCGCACCGTGGATCGACTGGAGCGCCTCGGCGATACCGGCGGCCAGCCAGCGCACCGCCTGGACCGGCATGGGCCCGCACTCGTTCACTATCTCTTCGAGCGACGGTGCGGGCACATAGGCGGTGGCCAGCCACGGCACGGCGGCCCGCGGATCGGCGTCCACCACCGCGGCCGTGTAGAAGCCGCTGACGGCCCGGGCGGCCTCCACCTCACGCGTGAAACGGACCCGGAACAGCTGATCCTCGGCAAGCTCCGTACGTACCGTCTTGATCGCCACCCGTCGGCCCGAAGCCGAGCGGGCGAGATAGACCAGCCCCATGCCACCGGCCCCGAGCCGTCCCAGCACCTCGAACGGGCCGATCCGTCTCGGGTCGTGCTGCGTCAGCTGCTCCACCACTTGCCCTGCCACCTCCCCGTACGAGCCTCAGGAACAGAAGCCCGCGAAAACCCGCCCTGTACGGCGTCTCACCACTGGGCACCACCCGGCGGTGCGCACCCCGATTGTTCCTGGCTGAGCCCCCGGTTGCGAACCCGGGGGCCGACCGGGGTGTCACAGCTCACTCTGCCCTCTTCCCGGACACAGGAGGCTGAAGTACGGCGAACACGGCACCCTGGTCGTCCTGGAGGACCGCCATCCGTCCGTACGGGATGTCGAAGGGCGGCGCTGAGATGCGGCCGCCGAGGCGTACGGCGTGCCCGGCGGTGGCGTTGCAGTCCTCGACGGCGAAGTAGCTCAGGAAGTAGCTGGGCATCTCGGCCGGGAAGGCGTCGGTGATGACGCTGCGCCCGCCGATCGCGGTGTCCGGTCCCGGTTCGGTGCCCGCCGGGGACCACATGCGGAAGTCCACGCCGGACTCGGAGGCGCCGGACTCGGAGGCGTCCGAGGTGTCCAGGTCGGTGCCTTGGAAGCCGAAGACCTCCTCGTAGAAGGCGTCGACGCGGTCCTTCTCGCGGGTGTACACCTCGGTCCAGCAGAAGGAAACCGGTTCGTGTCGCTTCTGGAAGCCCTCGCGTTCACCGGCCTGCCAGAGCCCGAAGACCGCTCCGCCGGGGTCGGCCGCCTGGGCGAGCACTCCGGCCCGGCCGGCCCGCACGGGGTCGGTGATCACCTGACCACCGGCCTCCCTGATCCGGGCGACGGTCGCGACGATGTCGTCGGTGGCGAAGTAGACGCCCCACGCAGTGGGCATCCGGCCGTCCTGCTTGGCGGCGAGTGCGGCGACGAGCTTCCCGTTGCTGAAGGCGTCCGCGTACGGGCCGTCGCCGGCCCGGAAGGTCCAGCCGAACAGCTCGCCGTAGAAGCGCTTGCCCGCTTCGAGGTCGGGGAGCTGCACATCCACCCAGCACGGCGCGGATCGCGCGAATGCGGCCATGGGCCCGGGTCCTTCCGTCACGGTCGTACGCGGCGAGTGACGCTCGTCACGGCAAACGTAACCGGTGGCGGCACGCACCGCGCCCCGACCCGTCCACATCGAACTAATTTTCGATAGTGGACTTCCTTGCTCGCGGCATCACCGAAAGTTATCCACGGAAGTTATCCACAGGCTGTTGATAAGACTTATTGCCCTGCGGGTCGCATCCGTCGACATCCGGCCACTCCCCCCGCCCCGTCTGCGGCGCTCCCCATTTGCAGTCGGCCGAATCGCGCTCCGACCCCCCCTCGGTAAGCTGACGGCATGACAGGACAAGTGCGCACCGTCGACGGCCGCGTGGCCGGTCGACGCGGACAGGCGACGCGGCAGAAGCTGCTCGACTGCCTCAGCGAGATGCTCAGTTCCTCGCCGTACCGGGACGTCAAAGTCATCGACGTGGCCCGGAAGGCGGGGACTTCACCCGCGACGTTCTACCAGTACTTCCCCGACGTCGAGGGCGCCGTCCTCGAAATCGCCGAAGAAATGGCCAAGGAGGGCGCCGGATTGACCGAACTGGTCGCAGGCCGCTCCTGGGTCGGCAAGGCCGGCTGGCAGACCGCCGAAGAACTCGTCGAGGGATTCCTCGACTTCTGGCGACATCACGACGCGATCCTGCGCGTGGTCGACCTCGGGGCGGCCGAGGGCGACAAGCGGTTCTACAAGATCCGCATGAAGATCCTGAACTCGGTCACCAACTCCCTGACGGATTCGGTGAAGGAGCTCCAGGCCAAGGGCAAGGTCGACAAGGACGTGAGCGCCGCCGCGATGGCGGGCTCGCTGGTCGCGATGCTGGCCGCGGTCGCCTCGCACCAGAAGGGCTTCACGACCTGGGGCGTCAAGCAGGCCGAACTCAGGCCGAATCTCGCGCTGTTGGTGCATCTGGGCATCACCGGCAGGAAGCCGACGAAGTAGCGCCGCGCCGGGCCCCTTCCCCGTACTGGGCACCGCGCGGTGATTCCGGGCGCCCCAGGTCCTGTCTCACCGACGGCGGACCACGCAAGTGGTCCGCCGTCGGCGCGCCCGGACCATTCCGGTGATCGCCCCAACAGCCGTTCCCACACACGGTGTTCACGCGCCCGGCGTTCGTGCACGCAGTGTTCCCGCACACGGTCTTCGCGCACGCGGTGCTCCCGCACACGGTCTTCGCGCACGCGGTGCTCCGCCGTTTCCGAGGCGTCGAGTCCGGCACACCGATTCCGCCTCCGGCCGTCTCAGGTCGTGGCGTCGTCCCGCCGCTCCAGCCGGAAGAGCCGGATCTCCCGCTCGATCCGCGCCTGGTATGCCGCGTACGGCGGCCAGAACTTCAGCGCCGTCTGCCACACCGCGTCCCGTTCCGCACCCTTCAGCAGCGTGGCGCGCACGGGAATGTCCTGGCCCTTCCAGTTGACGACGGCCGCGTCGGGACCGGCCAGCAGATTCGCGGTCCAGGCCGGGTGCCCCGTACGGCCGAAGTTGCTGCCGACCAGGATCCAGCTCTGCTCCGCCCCGCTCTCCGGCCCTCGCTCCGGCATGCAGGCCAGCGGAGTGGTCCTGAGCTGCCCGCTCCGCGCGCCCGGCACCGTCAGGATCAGCCCCGGCAGCATCCGGGCGCTGAGCAGCACCTTGCCGCGCGTGAGCCGGTGCACCGTACGGTCCATGGCAGGCACGACATGCGGGGCGATCCTCGCGAACGTGCGGGTCGAGGAGACCTTCTGGATCAGCCGTACGCCGGGCGCCATCAGACCGCCACCTGCCCGGCCGAGCCAGGGGTGACCGATTTCGGGACGGCCGGTTCCGGGACCGCCGATTTCGGGACGGCCGGTTCCGGGGCAGCGAAGAGCCCGGCGCGCTGGGCCGCATGGTCGCGGAGCCGGTGGACGGGGCCGAAGAGCAGTTCGTCGGCGGCGGCCCGCTTGAAGTACAGATGCGCCTCGTGTTCCCAGGTGAAGCCGTTGCCGCCGTGCAACTGGACGGCCTCCGCGGTGGTGATCCGCAGCGCCTCCAGGGCCTGGGCGAGCGCGAGCCCCCCGGCCGTGGCCGGGTCCCAGGCCGCGTAGTACGCGGCGGAACGGGCCGCCTGCACCCGTACGTACAGATCCGCGAGGCGGTGCTTCACGGCCTCGAAGGAGCCGAGCGCCCGGCCGAACTGTTTGCGCGCCTCGACGTATGCGACGGTCCGCTCCAGGGCGCCCGCCGCCGTCCCCACCGCCTCCGCCGCGAGCAGGGCGGCGGCCCCGTGTCCGACCGAGTCGAGAGCGCCGGTCACGTCCGCGGCGTCGTCCGCGCCGAGCAGTTCGGCCTCGGCGTCGCGGAGTTCCACACGGGCCAGCGGGCGGGTCTCGTCCGACGAGGTCCGGCGGGTGCGGACGACTCCGGCCGCCGTGTCCGGGCGGACCAGGAAGAGGAGCGTACGGCTGCGCGGGAAGCCGCCGGCGTGGGCCGCGACCAGGAGGAGCCCCGCGCTGTGCCCGTCGAGGACCTGGTCCGCCTCCCCGTACAGCCGCCAGCCCGCCCCGCCGCCGACCGGCCTCGCCTGGACGCCGCCCGCCCGGCCGCCACCCGCCCAGGCGCCGCCGGTCGGGTCGCCGGTGAGGCCGAGCGCGGTGCCGAGCGAGCCGCCGGGTACGGCCGGCGTCGCGGTCAGTTCCCCGGCGGCGATGCGCGGCAGCAGGGCGGTGCGCTGGGCCCCGGTGCCGAGTGCGGCGATCAGGGGCGCGGCGAGCGCGGCGGTGGCGATCAGGGGTGACGGCAGCAGCGCGCGGCCGGTCTCCTCGCAGGCGACGGCGAGGTCGGTGAGGCCGCGGCCGCCGCCTCCGTACTCCTGAGGGAGGGCGAGTCCGGGCAGCCCGAGGTCCCGGGCGAGCCGCCGCCACAGGGCCGCGTCGTACCCGTCGGCGGCCCGCACGGCGCTCCGGAGGTCTTCGGGTCCGCCGTGTTCGGCGAGCAGTTCGCGCAGGGCGCGGCGGATCTCGTCCTGTTCCGCGGTGAAGGCGGCATCCATCGTCGGGCTCCTTCTCCTCAGGGGCGTTCGGCCTCTGATCTGACGGTCCGTCATGCTAGGGGTGAATCTTCGAGATGCCCAGGGCCGCGCACGTCGGCGGCCCGCCCGGCGCCTCACCACCCTGCCCCGCACCCAACCCCGCGACGCACTCCGTGCCCCACTCCGCGACCCACTCCGCAGCCGACTCCGTGACCCACTCCGCGACCCACTCGGCGGTCCGCTCGGCGCGTATCTGATGTACCGTCAGATCCATGCCTTCTTCCCACCGCAAGGTCGCTGTCGTCGGCATATCCCTCGCCGACTGCGGACGCGTCGACGAGGCCACGCCGTACGCCCTGCACGCCCAGGCCGCCCGCCGGGCCCTGGCCGATTCGGGGCTGGACCGGTCCGTCGTCGACGGTTTCGCCTCCGCCGGGCTCGGCACGCTCGCCCCGGTCGAGGTCGCCGAGTATCTGGGACTGAAACCCACCTGGGTGGATTCCACCGCGGTCGGCGGCTCGACCTGGGAGGTGATGGCGGCCCATGCGGCGGACGCCGTCGCGGCCGGGCACGCCAATGCCGTACTGCTGGTGTACGGGTCGACGGCCCGGGCGGACATCAAGGCGGGCCGCCGGACGTCCAACCTCTCCTTCGGGGCGCGCGGCCCGCTCCAGTTCGAGGTGCCGTACGGGCACTCGCTGATCGCCAAGTACGCGATGGCCGCCCGCCGCCATATGCACGAGTACGGGACGACCCTGGAGCAGCTCGCCGAGGTGGCGGTCCAGGCACGGGCGAACGCGGCGGCCAACCCGGACGCGATGTTCCGTGACCCGATCACCGTGGACGACGTGCTGTCGGGGCCGATGATCGCGGACCCGTTCACCAAGCTGCACTGCTGCATCCGCAGCGACGGCGGCTGCGCGGTGCTGCTGGCCGCCGAGGAGTACGTACCGGACACGGCGAAGGAACCCGTGTGGATCCTCGGTGCCGGTGAGCACGTCTCGCACTCCACGATGTCCGAGTGGGACGACTTCACGGTCTCCCCCGCGGCGGTCTCCGGCCGGCTGGCGTTCGAACGGGCCGGGGTGCGGCCGGACGACATCGACCTCGCCGAGATCTACGACGCGTTCACCTATATGACGCTGGTGACGCTGGAAGACCTGGGTTTCTGCGCGAAGGGCGAGGGCGGCGCGTTCATGGAGAAGGGCCGGACCGGCCTGACGGGCGAGCTGCCGGTCAACACGGACGGCGGCGGCCTGTCCGCCTGCCACCCCGGGATGCGCGGGCTGTTCCTGCTGGTGGAGGCGGTACGGCAGCTGCGCGGCGAGGCGGGCGACCGCCAGGTGCGCAGGGCCGGTGGCCGGCTGCCGGAGCTGGCGGTGGCGTCGGGGACGGGCGGCTGGTTCTGCTCGTCGGGGACGGTGGTGCTGGGGCGGAGGTGAGGAACCCGGCATGCGCGAGGGCGATCCTTCGGACGTCCTGTCCGAGACGTCCTGCCCAAGAGGTCCTGCCCAAGACGTCCTGCCCAAGAGGTCGTGTCCAATAGGGCCATGAGTGATGCGCAGAAGACCTTCCGTGACCTCCTTCACGCCCAGCGCGTCTGGGATGTCGACCTGCCGGTCTTCGTCCCGGCCACCGCACCGCCCGCCCCGCTCCCCCTCTTCCACCTGTGGTTCGCCGAAGCCGTGGACGCGGGGCAGGTGGAGCCGCACACCATGACGCTGGCCACCGTCGACGCCGAGGGTCACCCCGACGTACGGACACTGATGCTGCACGACGCGGACGAGCGCGGCTGGCACTTCGCCACGCACCGCACCAGCGCGAAGGGCCGCCAGCTCGCCGCCCACCCGTACGCGGCGCTCGGCTTCTACTGGCCGGCCCAGGGACGGCAGGTACGGGTACGAGGTCCGGTCACCGCTTGCGCGCCCGCCGAGAGCCGAGCCGATCTGCATGCCCGCTCGACCGGCGCGCTCGCGTCGGCGCTGGTCGGACGGCAGAGCGAGGTACTCGGCTCGTGCGAGGAACTGAACCGCGCCTCCGACGCGGCCTGGGAACGGGCGCGGACGGAACCGGAGGCGGATGTAACGAGCTGGACGCGGTACGTGGTCGATCCGCACGAGGTCGAATTCTTCCAGGGCGACGCGAGGCGCCGGCACCTCCGGCTGCGATACCGCCGACAGGCCGCTATCTGGGAGCGGGAGCTGCTCTGGCCCTAGCGGGTGCGTCCCCAGGCAGGCGCAAGGGGCGTTCCCAGGTCGTCCGTCCCGAGGTCGCGCCCGCCTTTCAGGGCTTCTTCGTGGCCGGGCAGCAGTTCACCGAACCCGTCGTCGTCCTGGGTGAACGGTCGGTGTGCGGTTGGGACCCGAGATCGGGCCGGAGAGCGGGCCGGAGATCGGGCCGGGTGCGGTCAGCAAACGCGGGGCTGCTCGACTGCGCCGCTCCAAACCCACTCAGGTCTCTCCTGTCTCCTCACCTTCCTTGCCTCCTCGCCTCTCTTATCTCTCTTATCTCCGCTTTCCATGGGAAAGGGGCAAGATGGAAGGCACTAGGGCGACTGGAGGCAACGATGAGCCGAACCCGTTCCCGCTACGCCCCGGACCGCGGGCTGACCACACGCATGGTGAGCACCATGTTCCTGATCGGCTTGCTGTACGTGGTCCTGGTCGGCGTGCTGCTCGCGGTGCTGCGCGGCGCCTGGCCGATCATTCTGATCCTCGTCGGCGGCATGTTCATCGCGCAGTTCTGGTTCAGTGACCGCATCGCGGCATTCAGCATGGGAGCCCGCGAGGTCACTCCGGAGGAGGCTCCCGAGCTGCACGGCGCCATCGACCGGATCTGTGCCCTGGCCGACATGCCGAAACCGCGCGTGGCCATCGCCCAGAGCGACGTACCGAACGCCTTCGCGACCGGCCGCAGCGAGAAGTCCTCTCTCGTCTGCGCCACCACGGGGCTCCTGCGCAGACTGGATCCCCCAGAGCTGGAGGGCGTGCTCGCGCACGAGATGTCACACGTCGCGCACCGCGATGTAGCCGTCATGACCATCGCCTCGTTCCTCGGTGTGCTCGCCGGGATCATCACCCGCGTCGCCCTCTGGGGCGGCCTCTCCCGCAACAGCCGCAGCAACGACCCCGTCGGCATCGCGATCATGCTGATCCCGCTGGCAAGTGCGGTCGTGTACTGCCTCAGCTTCCTGCTCACCCGACTGCTCTCGCGCTACCGCGAACTCTCCGCCGACCGCACCGCCGCCCTCCTCACCGGTCGCCCCTCGGCGCTCGCCTCGGCGCTCACCAAGGTGAGTGGGCAGATGGCCCGGATCCCGACCGAGGACCTGCGGAAGGCGGAGCCGTACAACGCCTTCTACTTCGTCCCCGCGTTCTCCTCGAAGGAGAGCCTCAGCCGGCTGCTCTCCTCGCACCCGACCCTCGAACAGCGCCTCGACCAGCTGGCCCGTATCTCCGCCGACCTCGCCCGCCCGTAAGGAACGTCCATGGGTCTTCTCGACGCCATTCTGGGCCGCAGCAAACCAGTCCGCCCCGACCTCGACCAGCTCTTCGCCGTGCCCTCCGCCGCCCTCACCCTCCAGGCGGGCGCCGACTTCACCCCCACCGGCCTCGGCTCAGTCTGCTTCGCGGGCGTCGAGGGCGGCACCTTCGCCCGTATCCAGCAGGACGTACAGGAGCTCTTGGACGCCGACACCGACAAGGGCGGCATCCCGGTGGAGTTCAGCCAGGACAGCTACGGGTACACCTGGCTGCTCGCCCGCCAGTCCCCCGACGACGTGGCCTCTCTGGTCAACGACCTGCACGCGGTCAACACCCTGCTCCAGGACGGCGGCTTCGGGCCCCAGCTGCTCTGCTCACTGATCGCCTTCCGGGACGCGCGGGACCGTCCGCTGGCGCTGGTCTATCTCTACAAGCGCGGCACGTTCTACCCGTTCGCGCCCTTGCCCGGCGGTGTCGAGAAGCGCGACAACCAGCTGGAGTTGCAGGCGAGGGCGGTACTGGGGGACGACCTCCGCATGGAGAAGGACCTGGCCCGGTGGTTCCCGGTGTGGGGGGCGCCGGGGCTGTGACGCGGGGAGGGCCGATGGCAGGGGCCCGGCGTCGCACCCGCCCGTATCATCGCTTTCATGACTGCTGAGCCCTCCCGTTCCGCCGACCGTATGCGCGCTTCGGATGCCGATCGCGAGACGGTGGTCGAGCAGTTGCGGGAGGCGGCGGCCGAGGGCCGCATCGACATGGACGAGCTGGACACCCGGCTCGGGCTGGCGCTGTCCGCCAAGACCTACGCCGAACTGGCGCCCCTCACCGAGGATCTGGTCCCCATCGAGGTGGCGACGGGTGAGCCGCTGGTCCTCAAGGGCGGGATGCACGGCGTGACGCGCTCGGGCGTCTGGAAGGTCCCCCCGGTGATACGCGCGCAGGGCGGCATCGGCGGCGTCCGGATCGACTTCACCCGCGCCGAGTGCCGACTGCGCGAGATCGCGCTGGAAGTGCGCGGAGAGATGGCCGGGGTGAAGATCGTGATCCCGGAGGGCTGGACCGTGCACACCGACAACCTGGATCACGGCCTCGGCGGCCTGAAGGACAGGACCACGGACGAGAGGACGCCCGGCGCCCCGCTCCTCCGGCTGACGGGCTCCTGCGGCATGGGCGGTGTGGTCGTCCGCCACCCGAACTTCCGCGAACGCCGCAAGCTGCGCAGCATCGAGCCCTGATCCGGGCTGAGCTGCACTGAGCCGCGCTGAGGCACATGCACATGCACTCCATGCGTGGACCTCAACAGTCTCCGGGGTGGAAGACCGGAACAGCCTCCTCCCCCTCCTCCCGCCGGAAGGCCACCCGCAGCGCCATGCCGATGGCGAGGCCGGACTCCTCGCACCCCACGATCTCCGTCATCATCCGCGGCCCCTCGGCCAGGTCGACCACGGCCGCGACGTACGGGACGCGGGCACCGAACGGCGGCAGGTCGTTGCGGTGGACGACGGACCAGGTGTAGAGCGTCGCGTGTCCGCTCGCCCGTTCCCAGGTGACGTCCTCGCTCCAGCAGTGCGGGCAGAACTCGCGGGGGTAGTGGTGGGCTCGTCCGCAGGCGCGGCAGCGGCGCAGCAGCAACTGCCCCTGGGCGGCGGCGTCCCAGTAGGGGCGGGTGAAGGCGTCGGGCTCGGGGAGGTCGAAACGTACGGCTGCCGCGGTCAAAGGAAGAGTCCGATCGCGTCGTCGAGGGACCAGGTCTGCCAGGACATCGCGAACAGCGCGACGAGCGAGATGAGCGCCATCATCGCGTTCTGCCCCTGCTCGGCCCAGTCGTGGATCATCAGCACCAGGTAGAGGAGGTTGAGCAGGAGGCCGGCGACCAGCGCGACCGGGGTGAGGAATCCGGTGATCAGGCCGAGGCCCAGGGCGAGTTCGGCGTACACGACGAGATAGGCCATGGCCTTGGGGCGCGGGGCGACGACCCGCCGGAAGCCCGTGCGTACGGCCGCCCACCGGTGCTTGTCCGCGACGTCGGCGGCCCAGGCGATGCCCGTACCGCGCTCGAACCACCCCTTCTTGTCCTTGTGCCGCCAGCTCTCCAGCCACCACAGGCCGAGGCCTATCCGGAGGACGGCGAGCCACTCGGCGCCACCGAGCCAGATCGTCTGCATGGGTCTCCCGCTCACTGGAACCAGAATCTGACGGTACGTCAGTTCACCTGATGGCGAGGGTTGCCGCAAGAGGCGTGCGCAATCAACTGGCCCACGGAAACGTTCAAGAACGCACACACGTGATCAATTCGCAATCGATTCCCCTCTTGACCGAGACCCATCAAGTAAGTGCGCGATTACGCTCCGGACCATGCCCGACAGCAAACCGACCGCCGGTAACACCGTCCCGGCCCCCACCCGCACCGAGGACCGGCCCGTATACGTCATCGGCGGCGGCCCGGGCGGCCTCGCCGCCGCCGCGACCCTGCGCGAGCGGGGGGTGCGGGCGGTCGTGCTGGAGAGGTCCGAGAACGTGGGGACGTCCTGGCGCCGCCACTACGACCGGCTCCACCTCCACACGACCCGGCGCCGGTCCGCGCTGCCGGGGCTCGCGATGCCACGCCGGTTCGGACGCTGGGTGGCCAGGGACGACGTGGTGCGCTACCTGGAGAAGTACGCCGAGCACCACGAGCTGGAAGTGGTGACGGGCGTCGAGGTGTCCCGGATCGACCGCTCCCCGGACGGAGCCGGCTGGCAGCTGACCGCGACCGGTGGCCGGATGCTGACCGGCCGGGCCGTCGTCGTCGCCACCGGCTACAACCACACTCCGCGCATCCCCGACTGGTCCGGACGCGACACCTTCACCGGCGACCTCGTGCACGCCTGCGACTACCGCAATCCGGCCCCGTACGCGGGCCGGGACGTCCTCGTCGTCGGCATCGGCAACACGGGCGCGGAGATCGCCGTCGATCTGGTGGAGGGCGGGGCGTCCCGGGTGCGGATCGCCGTGCGCACCGTGCCGCACATCGTGCGCCGCTCGACCGCGGGCTGGCCCGCCCAGGCGACCGGCATCCTGGTACGCAGGCTGCCGGTCCGTCTCGTCGACCGGGCCGGGGGCCTGATGGCCAAGATCGCCGTGCCGGACCTCGCCGCACAGGGGCTCCCGCGCCCCGACACCGGCCTGTACTCACGGGTCCGGGACGGTGCCATCCCGGTGCAGGACGTGGGACTGATCGACGCGGTACAGGGCGGCCGGGTGGTACCGGTGGCAGCCGTCGAGTCGTTCGACGAGGACGCGGTGGTGCTCGCCGACGGGGACCGGATCACCCCGGACGCGGTCATCGTGGCGACGGGCTACCACCGGGCCCTGGAGAGCCTGGTCGGCCACCTCGGCGTCCTGGACGCCCGAGGCCGGCCGGTGACGCACGGCGCCCGCACACCCAAGCAGGCCCCCGGCCTGTACTTCACCGGGTTCACCAACCCGATCAGCGGCATGCTCCGCGAAATGGCCCTGGACGCACGGAAGATCGCCAAAAAGCTGGCGCGCACCGGCTGACTGTTCGGGGGCCGGGCGGGGACCTCCGCGCGGGCGTCAGGCGTAACGCGGGAGCGCGTCGGTCGAGATCGTCCACTCGCCGATGGTGACGTCCTCGCCGTACACGAAGTCCTTGCGGATCGCATATCGCGGACCTTCCGGCGTCGGGTGGATTTCGGAGAGGACGGCGCCGGTGCCCGTGCGGGGATCGAAGATCGCGTAGATGGGGATGCCGAGCAGGGGGTAGTCCCGCATCTTGCTCACCCAGTCGTTGTCCGGGTTGGACCGTGAGACGACTTCGATGGCGGCGATGAGCGTACGAGGGTCGACGGAAGTCACCACCTCCATGTCCGTCTCGGCGATCACCATGATGTCCGGGTGACGCAGGATGCCCCGAGGCGTGTCCTCCACGTCAGGAGTCCCGGTATGGGCCACCAGCTCTTCCGGCATCACCTTTTCCAGGCGTTTCCGGACGCGCAGCACCGTCAGCTCATGGGGTCCGGCGGGCGCCATCATGTCGTGGACGATTCCTTCTTCGGTGATCTCGAATTTGCCGGGAACGCTGTCCTGCATCTGTTCGACGATGTCGCGCATGGCCAGGTAGTGGACCGAGTCCCGCTGTGCGTCGTCCGGGGCGATGGCCATGGCGTGCGCTCCTCGTCTGTGCCCGGGGGCAAGGGTCGTCACGTTCATGCTAAGCGGCCTCCATCAGATCGGATCGGCAGTCGCGGCAGTGACCCGGCTCAGGAGCCCGGAAGGCGCGGTCGCAGCTGTCGCAGTTCTGGAGCGGGTCGGGGCGTGGCACGGCTTCCCGAACCGGGGCGGTGGGCAGTGGGGGCGGCAGGAGGGTGGTGAGGCGGTGGGCGAGGAGGCCCGCCGGGTGTGTCAGCGGCTCGGGCAGGTCGGCGACGAGGGTGCGGCGTACGGCGTCGGGGTGGGCATCGCGTTCGAGCCAGGCGGCGACGGCGGGCGCCAGCCGTCGGACGTCGTCCTCGGTCAGCAGCAGTCGGGGTTCGTGGCGGCGCAGGCCCGCGAGGAGATCGGTGGCCGCACGGTGACGGTCGAGGTCGGGAACCTGCGGCTGGGGAAGCGGCGGGCGCGGTGGTACGTGGGTGGGGGCGGGTTTCCCTGTTTCCGGCTCGGGCGGGGGCGCGGGGGCCGTCTCCGGGGCCGGGGCCGGGGCCGGGGCCGGTGCGGGCGCAGAGGCCGGTGCGGGCGCAGAGGCCGGTGCGGGCGCAGAGGCCGGAGGCCCGGGGGCCGGGCGGACAGGCCTGGGCCGAGGCCCGGGCACTGCGGCGGGGCTCGCATCGGTGATGGGCTGGTTGTAGGAGACCGTGCGGGTGACGACCCGGCCGCTGGGGAGACGTTCCCGGGTGCGCTTCAAGTAGCCGTGGGCTTCCAGTTCGCGCAGGGCGGCGGCGATCCGGGCCTCGCTCTCCGGGAAGCGGTCGGCAAGGAACCTGATGCCGATCCTGACCCCGTCGGGCAGCGACTGGATGTGGGCGGCGAGCCCGATCGCGGTGAGGGACAGCTCACCGTGCTGGGTGAGGTGGTTGCCGACGACCGTGAATCGGCTGGTGTGCCGGGTGTTGATGTGCACGACACCGGATGACGGGGCGCGCGAGGGCGCGCTAATCTGCGGGGTATCCAACGGGAAGCCTCTTACTTCTCGGTGGTCAGGCCCTCGATCAGGATTGCCGTCCTGGCCGGGGGCCGTCGCATGTCTGGGGTTGTGAGGGCGAGCTTATGCCAGCCAACCGGGCTGGAATCCAGTCGAGTTGGCAAACCTCACCCGTGTGAGTGACGGGAGGCAGGGTGGGGTTGGGAAGGGTGATTTCCCCGGTTCTTGAATCCTTTGATGTCGCGCGCGACCGCGTCGCGGCCCGTCGGGCCCCGGCCCGTCGTGCCCTGGCCCACCGAGTCGTGACTCACCGGGTCGTGGCTGCCGCGACCCGGTGGAGGTGGTCACGGGCAAGGCCGAGCGTGAGATCGGCCGCCGGGCGAGGTGCCGGCTTGTGCGGCTGGCCCTATTCCCGGGAACCTCCTCCCGAACCCGTCGTGCGACCGGGCCGCAGCCCACTCCCGTACCTGTGCGAGGTGGCCTGCTCGGAGCCCGATGCGCGGATCGGGCTCCGAGCAGTGTCGGATGGCCACGGGCGGCGCGTTCGGCGGCCCATCCATGGGGGGGTCTCCAGGGGCTGTGTGCTCCGGGGCGGGCGTTTCCCCCTCGCCATGTCACGTCCACGCACGGGGGGCGGAGGAGCAGGGCCACTGCCGCACGGGGAGGAGGGACCCAGGCCATACCCCGGAATTCCGGAATGGATATCCGGGTGTCCGGGTGTCCGGGCGTCCAGGTATCCGGTTCAGCCTTTGCCTGCATACCCATTCCTGACGGGCCGTCAGTTCAGTAACCTGACAGAGTGTCAGCTTCAGGCTGGGCGGGCACGATCACCCGACAGACCCCGAGCAGGAGTGGGCGGAACGATGCTTGGATCGACTCACGGCACCCTCACCACCGACTTCCGCGCCAGGGTGGTGGCCTGCGGCGAGGAGCCGTACGCCATCGTCCACAGCATGGCGGCCACCGCCGCGGAGGGCGATCTCGATGTCAGCGGCCGCCCACTGCACGCGCCCGTGCCGGGCCTGGACCGGTTCTTCCGGCCCGAGTCCGTGGCCGTCATCGGCGCGTCCGACACCGAGGGGCGGCCCAATACCGGCATCACCCGGCAGCTGATCGGCTGGGCCGAGCGGGTCGGGGCGCGGCTGCATCCGGTGCATCCCACCAGGGAGTCCGTGTTCGGGCGGGCCTGTTCGCCTTCCGTCGCGGACCTGCCGGAGCAGGTCGACCTGGCGGTGCTGCTGGTCGGCGATCCGCTCCCGGTGATCGAGGAACTCGCGCAGGCCAAGGTGAAGTTCGCCGTCGCCTTCGCCTCCGGGTTCGCCGAGACGGGCGACGAGGGCGCTGCCGCCCAGGCGCGGCTGGCCGCGGCGGTGGAGCGGTCCGGGCTGCGGCTGCTCGGGCCGAACACCAACCTCAACGCCTTCGAGAAGTTCCGCGACGACCTGGACGGGCCGGCGATCGCGCTGATCACCCAGTCCGGTCACCAGGGACGCCCCGTCTACACCCTTCAGGAGCTGGGCGTGCGCCTCTCACACTGGGCGCCCACGGGCAACGAGGCGGATCTGGAGACCGCCGACTTCATCTCGTACTTCTCGCAGCGCCCCGAGGTCGGGGCCATCGCCTGTTACGTGGAAGGGCTCAAGGACGGGCGCTCCTTTCTGCTGGCCGCCGACCGGGCGGCACGGGCCGGCGTTCCGGTGGTGGCGGTCAAGGTGGGGCGTACGGAGGCGGGCGCCAGGATGGCCGCCTCACACACCGGCAAGCTGACCGGCGCCGACCAGGTGGTGGACGCGGCGATGCGGCAGTTCGGCGTGATCCGGGTGGACGGGCTCGACGAACTCCAGGACACCGCGGCCCTGCTGGCCCGGGCGCGGAAGCCGCAGGCCGACGGCGTCGTCGTGTATTCGATCTCGGGCGGCACGGGCGCGCACTTCTCGGACCTGGCGACCGGCGCGGGGCTGAGGCTTCCCACGCTGTCCCAGGAGAAGCAGCGCGAGCTGCACGAGTGGATCCCCGGCTATCTGAACGTGGCGAACCCGGTCGACAACGGCGGCCACCCGGTCGGCGACTGGCGCGGCCGGAAGATCATCGACGCGATCCTCGCCGACCCCGCCGTCGGCGTGCTGATCTGTCCGATCACCGGCCCCTTCCCCCCGATGAGCGACAAGCTCGCGCAGGACCTGGTGGACGCGGCGGAGACCACGGACAAGCTGGTGTGCGTGGTGTGGGGCTCGCCCGTCGGTACGGAGGACGCGTACCGCACGACGCTGCTCGGCTCGTCGCGCGTCGCCACCTTCCGTACCTTCGGCAACTGCATCACCGCCGTGAAGGCGTATCTGGACCACCACCGGTTCGCCGCCTCGTACCGCTCGCCCTTCGACGAGGCACCGCGCACGCCGTCGCCCTCGTTCCGCAAGGCGCAGGCACTGATGCGCCCGGGCCGACAGCTGAGCGAGCACGCGGCGAAGCAGCTGCTGCGGGCGTACGGAATCCGCGTCCCGCGCGAGCAGTTGGTGACCAGCGCGGCGGCGGCCGTCCGGGCCGCGGCGCAGGTCGGCTACCCGGTCGTCATGAAGGCCTCGGGCACCCGGCTCGCCCACAAGACCGAGCTCGGCCTGGTCAAGGTCGGGCTCACCTCCGCCAGCCAGGTGCGGGACACGTACCGCGAACTGACCGACATCGCGCGGTACGAGGGTGTCGAGCTGGACGGGATCCTGGTCTGCCAGATGGTCGAGCGGGGCGTCGAGATGATGGTCGGCGTCACACAGGACGCGTTGTTCGGGCCGACGGTGACGGTGGGGCTCGGTGGCGTACTGGTCGAGGTGCTGCACGATGCGGCGGTGCGGGTACCGCCGTTCGGCGAGGACCAGGCGCGGTCGATGCTCGGCGAACTGCGCGGCCGGGCCCTGCTGGAGGGCGTACGTGGCGGTCCGCCGGCGGATGTGGACGCGCTCGTCGAAGTCGTGCTGCGGGTCCAGCGGATGGCCCTGGAACTGGGCGACGACCTCGCCGAACTCGACATCAACCCACTGATGGTACTCGGGCGGGGGCAGGGCGCGGTGGCGCTGGACGCGCTCGCCGTCTGCCGCTGACCGGTCACCCCGCCGACCGCCTCGACGGCCGCGCCAACGACCGACCCACCTACCCAGGAGCTGCCTCATGCCGTCCTCCCCCGAAGACACCACCGAGTCCACCGAGTCCACCGACCCGCTTGATTCATTGGTACTCCACACCACTGACAACGGCGTCTCCTGGATCACGCTCAACCGCCCCGAGGCGATGAACGCCGTCACCTGGGACCAGCGGGAACGCGTCATCGCCCTGCTCGCCGAGGCCTCCGCCGACCCGGCGGTCCGGGCCGTCGTCCTCACTGCCACCGGCCGCGGCTTCTGCGCGGGCGCCGACCTGCGCGGCGCCCCGGCGACGGGCGACCGGGTGCCGGGCGATGTCGCCCGTACGATCCGGCTCGGCGCTCAGCGCCTGATGGCCGCGGTCCTGGACTGCGAGAAGCCGGTGATCGCGGCCGTCAACGGCACTGCGGCCGGTATCGGCGCCCACCTCGCGTTCGCCTGCGATCTGGTGCTGGCCGCCGACTCGGCGAAGTTCATCGAGGTGTTCGTACGCCGCGGCCTCGTGCCGGACGGCGGCGGCGCGTATCTGCTGCCGCGCCTGATCGGCCCGCAGCGCGCCAAGGAGCTGATGTTCTTCGGCGACTCGCTCCCGGCGAGGGAGGCGGAGCGTCTGGGCCTGGTCAACCGGGTGGTCCCGGACGAGGAACTGACGACGACGGCCCGCGCGTGGGCCCAGCGCCTGTCCGACGGCCCGACCCGCGCGATCGCCCTCACCAAGCAACTGGTGAACGCCTCCCTGGACTCCGACCGCGCGACGGCGTTCGCGGCGGAAGCAATGGCCCAGGAGATCAATATGACGACACAGGACGCCAACGAGGGCGTGGCAAGCTTCGTGGAACGGCGTACGCCGAAGTACCGGGGACTGTGAGCGACCCCGGAAGCCCTCTGGCGTCCCTCCGGCCTTGAACACACCTTCAGAATGATCAAGCAGACACTGGACTGAACCCGCCCGAAACTCCGCACCCCACAGGCAGCCGACCGCTGGACCTGGCTGATCAACGCCGCCCACACCCAACCACGTGAACGTGCCTCATAACGTCACGCACGTCTCATCTGACGTGACACGCACCGAACTCGGCGGACAGAGGGTGCCTGGTGATCTCGCGGCGTGGCCCCACTTGACCTTGACACAGTGACAAGGCCTTCACTGCGTCAAGGAGGTGGTCCGATGACCATGCCGAAACAGGACACGGATACGATTCGAGCTCTCCAGGGGCTGGAGGACAGCCGCTCGTCAGTGCGACTGCGGGCAGCGCTGGCGGTCGGCACGACCCCTGACCCGCGGTTCATCGACAAGCTCATCGAACGATGCGCGATCGAACCCGAGTTCTACGTGCGCGAAATGCTTACGTGGGCACTCACCCGCCACTCAGCATCAATGACGGTGCCAGAGCTTCTCAATGAAGTCCGCTCGGAGCGTGCGCAGGCACGAAGCCAGGCGTTGCACACGCTGTCCAAGATCGGGGATCGGCAAGCGTGGCCGGCGATCACACGGGCGCTTCTGTCCGACGCCGACGACGAGGTGGCGCGGAGCGCTTGGCGGGCAGCGGTCGTGCTCGTGCCCGAAGGTGAAGAGCCCGAGTTGGCCGTAGTGTTGTCGACACAGCTCGGGCGCGGCGAACGTGAGACGCAGCTGAGCCTCAGCCGGGCGCTGATCGCGCTCGGTGAGGTGATTTTGTCAACTCTGCGCGCTGCGATGACGGATCGCGACCCTCGCGTGCGCGCGCACGCAATCGCCACGGAACGGCTGTTGCACGACCCGGATGCCGGATTCGAGTCCGCGGTCGAGGAGGCGAAGCGCGTCGTAGCCCTCGGCAGAGCCAGCCAGGAGGGGTGATAGGCAGTGTTGATCGGTGATGTGGCACGACGGTCCGGGGTCAGCGCCCGCATGCTCAGGCATTACGACTCGCTCGGCCTGGTGCGGCCAACGGGTCGTACCGACGCCGGCTATCGAGAGTATTCCAGCGAGGACGTCCGACGGATCTTCCATATCGAGAGCCTGCGGTCATTGGGGCTGTCGCTGCGTGAGGTCGGGCGCGCGCTCGATGATCAAGGCTTCACGCCCTCAGAGCTCGTCGACGACCTCATCCGCCAGACGCGAGAGCGCATTGCGGGTGAGACGGAGCTGCTCACGCGACTCCGTCGGATCGGTGCCGCGGAACCCGCCGGCTGGGACGACGTCCTCCAGACCGTCGCACTCCTCCAGGCGTTGGGGTCAAAGAGCGCCGGGACGCGCCAGCGCGCGGCCTTGTCCTCGATCGAAGAGGTTCCGGTGCCAGTGGAAGCACTGGTCGAGGCAGCGCTGAGCGAGACCGACCCGAACGTCGCCGGAGCCCTTCGATGGGCTTTGGCGCAATCGGGCAATGGCGGATTGGCGCTGCTGGCGGAGGGCCTCGGCTCGCCAGCAGCCGAGGTGCGGAAACGTGCCGTCCGGTCCATCGCCGAGATTCCGAACGGTGAGGCGACCGCACTGCTGCAGGACGCCCTCACGAACCCCGACATCGTGGTCCGCAGGTATGCAGCTCTGGCGCTCGGGGCACGTGGAGTAGCCGACGCGGTCCCGACGCTCATCGATATGGTCGTCGAGGAGACGAATGACGTCGATGCAGCCGATGCACTGAGCGTGCTGGCGAGTCGTCCCGCGTTGGCGGATCAGATCGCTACCAGGCTCGTTGATTGCCTCGCCCACGGCACCGTTGAATCGTCTGCACGTCGACGGCTGGCACAGGCGCTCGCGGATATCCCGGGAATCACAGCGTCACGTGCCCTCGCAGATCTGTCACATGACGAAGACCGTGCCGTTGCGCTTACTGCGGCATACATTCTCGGGATACGCAACGCACGATAACGGATCTTTCCTGGGGTGCTGTGTGCGCGGGGCCCAGTTGTTGCTGGCCGGGATTACTTCTCGGTGAAGACGTCCTCGACCGATGTCGCAGTGGGCGCGCGCAGGAGCCAGCGGCTCAAAGTGTCGAGGTCGGTGCAGCCCGTGATCCGTTCGCGCGCCTCGTCGGACACGTCGATACCGGCCCGGGCAAGGAAGAGCAGGATGCCCTGCGCAAGTCCTTCTGTACGGCCCTCTGTACGGCCTTCTGCCCGGCCTTCGTCCCGGATTTCTTCCGAGAGGGGTGACTTGTAGAAAGAAAGGTCCACGGCCACCAGGTTCCTCCACTGTTGTGCGGCCGGGCGGTTGCCCAGGCCCTGTGCGGTGAGTTCGACGATGGGGTCGGCGATGGTTTCCGGTGCGTCGCGCAGAGCGGTCGACAGCGTTTTGAGTATGGCACCGATGTCCGGATCGCCTGCGTGTGTGATCGCGGCCAGCGTGGCTAATGCCAGGTCCTTGCGGGCCTCGGCCACATCCGTGATCACCGGCATGTTGTGCGGGCCCGCGACGAGGGCTTGCAGGGTGAGCACGGGTGATTGCGGGTGGCCGACGGTGAACGGGCGCATTGCCCATTCGGCGGTGGCTCGGTCCTGGCAGACGACCAGCAGCATGGGTGGCAGCTTGCACTTCGCCTGGAGGTACGACAGGTAGTACATCCAGCTCGCCGGCTTGTCCGGGTCCTTCTTCCCCTGGGCCTCGCTCTCCGGGAAGCGGCCGGGGAGATCCTTGATGCCGATCCTGACCCCGGCAGGCAGCGACTGGATGTGCGCGGCAAGCCCGATCGCGGTGAGGGAGAGCTCGCCGTGCTGGGTGAGGTGGTTGCCCACGACCGTGAAACGGCTGGTGTGCCGGGAGTTGTCGTGCACTACACCGGACGACGGCGTGGCATCCCTGCGTACGCGGGACGGGGCGCGCAAGGGCGCGCTAATCTGCTGGGTATCCATCGGGAAGGTCTTCTCTTCCTCGTTGGTCAGGCCCTCGATCGGGATGCCAGTCCCGGCCGGGGGCCGTCGCATGTCTGGGGTTGTTCTGCCGCGACGAGCATATGCCGACCAACCAGCCCGAATCGCAGGAAAGTTGGCAAACCTCACCCGTGTGGGTGACGCTTGGCGGGTGGGGTTGGGAAGGGTCATTCCCCAAGGTCTTCAAGGCTTTTGATGTCGCGCGGCGCCGCATCGCGGACCACCGGATCGTGGATATCCGCGACCCGGTGGCGGCGGTCACGGTACGAGGTCGCACTCGGCCCAGACGGTCTTGCGGGGGAAAGGACCGGGGATGACACCCCAACGGTCGGCGATCGCGTCGACAATCAGCAGACCACGCCCGGACTCGGAGTCGCCGTCCGGGGCGGCCGTGCTCGCCCGGCCGGGCGGAAGGCACTCGCCACGGGCGTCGCTCACCTCGATCCGCAGGAGCGCGCCATCGTCGTGGACCGTGAGATCGAGCCGGAAGTCCCGCCCCGGTACGCGGCCATGGACCATGGCGTTGTTCGCCAGCTCGGCGACGATCTGCGCGGCCGACTCCGACGGCAGCCCCCACTCGCCCAGATGCACGGTGGCGAGCAGCCGGGCCAGCCTGGCTCCCCGGCGAGTGGGCGAGAGCAACACGGTGAACGTGCGGCTCGGGGCGGGGGGTTGAGGGAGAGCAATTTGTTGTTTCACGTCACTCAGCGTGGCCGGGCACACGTACGCTGACCAGTGATCAAGCGGATGCGTACGGTGACTGTCCGGCGCTTGTCCGGAGCTGTCCGGGCTGTCCGGAGCAGGCGTGCGGGTATGTGGTGCCGCGATGGTGACGGCACGTCGGAGGTGGCGCGGATGCGAGTGGACACGGACGGTACGGAGCAGACCGGGGGCGAGGCGGACGAGCCCGGTTGGGACGTCGACCCCGACGACGAGTCGGGTGCGGCCGTCGTCGCCACGGTGGGGCGGCAGTTGAGGCTGCGCCGGGAGACGGCCGGGATGCGGGCCGCCGAGTTCGGTGTGGCGATCGGGTACGGGGAGGACCAGGTCTACAAGGTCGAGGCCGGGAAACGGATTCCGCGCCAGGAGTATCTGGACAGAGCGGACGAGGTGCTGGGGGCGGGTGGGCTGATCGCCGCGATGAAGAAGGACGTGGCGGAGGCCCGGTACCCGAAGAAGATTCGGGATCTGGCGCGGATGGAGGCGCGGGCGGTCGAGCTACTGTCGTACGGCGACCACAACCTGCACGGTCTCCTGCAGACGGAGGAGCACGCTCGGGCGTTGCTGAGGACGAGACGTCCAGCCCTGTCGGACGACGAAGTGGAGCGTGGTGTCGCAGCCCGCATGGCCCGGCGCTCCATCTTCGACCGCTCGCCGGCCCCCGAGCTGAGCTTTGTCCAGGAAGAGGCGACGCTCAGCCGCCCCACTGGAGGCAAGATGGTGCTGCGCAGGCAGCTGGAACACCTCCTGGAGGTAGGACAGTTGCGCAACGTCGAAATTCAGGTGATGCCGACCGTCTATTGGGATCATCCTGGGACAGGCGGGCGGATCCAGGTGCTGAAGTTCGAGGACGGCACGGCAGTCGGGCGCTCTGATGACGAGTTCGGCGGTCGTCCCGTCTCCAGCCCGAAGCAGCTACGGATCCTTGAACTCCGCTATGGCATCATCCGGGCGGAGGCTCTCAGCGCACGGGAGTCGCTGGCCTTCATCGAGCGAGCGCTGGGAGAGACATGATCCGGAAGACCTCCGCTGGGGACGGCTCCGAGTTGGCGTGGTTCAAGAGCAGCTACAGCGACAGCAGCAACCCCAACGACTGCGTCGAGGTCGCCACCACCCCCAGCACCGTCCACGTCCGCGACTCGAAGAACGCGCAGGGCCCCCGGTTCGCCGTCGCGCCCGACGCGTGGGCGGAGTTCGTCACATACGCCGCCGGAAGCTGATCCGCCGAGCATTCACGCCCCGAGCCCGGCTCCTTCGGGTCTCGGGGCGTTCCTGACTGCGCCTCGCACCCGGAACTCTCACTCCGCCCTTCCTGCCCGACGCGACGGAGGCGCTCCACTGCTGTTCCGCCAGAGCTGTTCGGGCGGGCTCGGGGGGCGGTCACCGGGTGAGTGTGTACCAGTCCGGTGAGTCCGGATCGCCGTACTCCTGGTTGAGTTCGGGCCGGTCCGGCGTGCCGCTGATCCGCCAGCCGTCGGAGTCACTGGCGAAGGAGCAGTTCTCGATGTCGAGCCGCACACTCTGGCCCCACGTGCCCCACGTGGTGGTGTCCCCGGGCTCGTAGGACCACGTCCCCCGCCCCGAGCAGCGATACTTCCCGGCTTCCGACACCGCACCGCGCTCGACGGCGGAGTCGTGATCCGTCAGCGCATCGGCGCGCGCCGTGCCGTCGGCGGCCAGCCGCAGCGTGCCGCCCTCTCCGTCGGTCCAGGTCCCGACCAGCTGAGTGGCGTCGACCTTCGGCGGTCGGTACTCGGTGACCAGCCCGGTGGCGAACACGGCCGTACCGATTCCGAACACGGCCATCGCGGCGAGCGCACCGTAGCCGAGGATGCGCCGGAGCCGGCCCCCGTGCAGCGCGGCGTCGCGCGCCAGGAGGGCTGCCCCCGTCAGCAGCGCCGCGCCTGTCAGCCAGCTCAGGGTCAGCAGGCCGGAACCCGGGCGTCGGGCGATACCGAAGGCCACCACGCCCACACTCACCAGCGCCATGGCGGCGACCGGCACCCACCCCCACGCATCCCGGCCGGTGAACCGGGCGCTCGCCCAGCGGGCCACGGAGGCCGTGGGCAGCACGACGAGCAGACTCGCCACCAGGGCGAACGGTCCGCCGAAGCAGACGAGGAACGGCGCGACCAGCAAGGTCATTCCGGGTCCGTCCGGCGGAACGGGCGCCTGAGCGGCCAGCTCCGCGAACCCCGCGACCTCGACGCCGAGCACGGCCCCCATGAACAGCGCGCCCGCGCCCGCCAGGATCGACCGCCCGGTCCATACGTCCGGCAGGCCGGCGGACGCCTCGGCACCGGCTGGCGTCGCCCGCGAGTCCTGCGCAGCGTGCATCGACATGCGACTCCCCTCCGCTGCGCATCCTCTCCCACGCGGGACCGCACGCAGCGAGTGGGGCTCACCTCGACCGGCACCGGTTCCACGTCGTAGCACCCACTCGGTGCACGAACCGTCTTCGCCCCAACCCTTCCGATCTGACGCTACGTCAGTTTCAATGGAAGGCGTGATGGGACACGCAGGCATGGCCGCCACCGCCGTCCGGTACCTCAGGTCCGTCGGCGCCGCCACCACCGCAGGGACGGCGCCGGTCGACCCCCTGCCGCGCCCGGATCTTCGGGCCGTCGCCGACGGCGAGCGGCTGCCGGTCGATCCGGCCGAATTCCGCCGTGTACTCGGGCACTTCGCGACCGGGGTCACCATCGTCACCGCGCACGATCCGGACGACGCGGAGGGTCCGGCCGGCTTCGCCTGCCAGTCGTTCGCGTCGCTCTCGCTCGACCCGCCGCTGGTCACGTTCATGGTCGCCCGTACGTCGACGACCTGGCCGCGCATCGCCCGCGCCGGGGCCTTCTGCGTCAACATCCTGGGCGCGGACCAGGGCGCACTGTGCCGGAGCTTCGCGGTGAGCGGGGCCGACAAGTTCGCAGGGGTGGCGTACGAGGCGGCTCCCGCGACCGGATCGCCGCTGCTGGACTCCGTACCGGCCTGGATCGACTGCCGCATCCAGGCCGTCCACACCGGGGGCGACCATCTGATCGTGGTGGGCCGGGTGGAGGCACTGGGGGCGGCGGACGGGGACGGTCCGCTGCTGTTCCACCGGGGGGTGTTCGGGCAGTTCGGGCCGCTCGGCGGGTGAACGTTCACCGTGCCCTGACGGTCGCAGCACCTCTGAGCCTGAGACCGGTCCGCACTGTCAGCCGAGTCCCGCGGCGGCGCCCGAAGGCTCTCGGACCCGCCGGATCACCAGCGCCATGAGTGCCGCCATCGCGCACAGCGCCCCCGACGCGTACCAGACCACGTCGTACGAGCCGAACACATCGCGCGCCACCCCGCCCAGGAACGCCACCAGCGCCGCGCCCACCTGGTGGGAGGCGAGGACCCAGCCGAAGACGATGGCGCTGTCCTCGCCGTACTGCTCGCGGCACAGGGCCAGCGTCGGCGGGACCGTGGCGACCCAGTCCAGGCCGTAGAAGACGATGAAGAACACCATCGGCGGATGCACCGTCGGCGCCAGCAGCATCGGCAGGAACAGCAGCGAGACGCCGCGCAGCGCGTAGTAGACGGCGAGGAGCCGACGGGCGTCGAAGCGGTCGGTGAGCCAGCCGGAGAAGACCGTGCCGATGACGTCGAAGACCCCGATGACGGCGAGCAGCGAGGCCGCGGCGGTGATGGGCATGCCGTGATCGTGGGCCGACGGCACGAAGTGCGTACGGATCAGGCCGTTGGTCGAGGCCCCGCAGATCGCGAACGTACCGGCCAGCAGCCAGAACGGCCCCGTGCGCGCCGCATCGGTCAGTACGCGCAGGGCCCGCCGCGCCGCCCCGCGGGTGGGCGCGGGCTTCTCCACGTAGCTGCCGCCGTACGGGGCGAGGCCCACATCGGCCGGGTGGTCGTGCAGCAGGAGCCAGACGAACGGGACGACGACCAGCGCGGCGAGCGCGACGGTCACCGAGGCCGGGCGCCAGCCGTGTTCCGCGACGATCCACGCGCACAGCGGCAGGAACACCAGCTGGCCGGAGGCACCCGCCGCGGTGAGGATGCCGGTGACCAGGCCGCGCCGGGCCACGAACCAGCGGTTGGTGACCGTGGCGGAGAAGGCCATCGCCATGGACCCGGTGCCGAGGCCGACGAGCAGCCCCCAACAGAGCATCAGCTGCCAGGAGGCCGTCATCCAGATGCTGGTCAGCGCCCCGGCCGCCACCACGCTCAGCGCGGCGACGACGACCCGGCGGATGCCGAAGCGGTCCATCAGCGCGGCGGCGAACGGTGCGGTGAGCCCGTACAGCGCCATGTCGATGGAGACGGCGAATCCGATCTCCCCGCGCGACCAGCCGAACTCCGTGTGGAGCGGGTCGATGAGGAGGCCGGGCAGAGAGTTGAAGGCGGCACCACCGATGATCGTCACGAAGGTGACGACGGCGACGATCCAGGCACGGTGAACGCGTCGGCGGGAGCGCCGGCCGGGGGCTGCGGGGGTGACCTGCCGGTCGTCGTCCCGCGCGGCGCTTTCGGTTGTCTGGGTCACGTCACTCAGCATCGGGTCGCGACATGCCTCCTCACGAGTGGCCGGAGGGCCACCCTTCGCAGGGATCGGGCCACGCACCGCGGTCGCTCCCAGCACTGTGCGTACGATCACCTGTCGGTCGGCGGCCGTACGCCGCGCCGTCGTTGCACACCGAAGTCTTCGCCACACACCGAACCGGGGGATCTCATGCAGTGGATAGCACGCCAGCAGTTCCACCACCGCTCCGCGCTGATGCAGGGCTGGGGCGCCGTGCTTCTGATCGTTTCCTGCGCCCTGTGGATCTGGCTGGGCGTCCTGCTGGTGGAACAGCAGGACGCGTACTGCTACCGGGTCACGAACGACTGCGAGATGATCACCGAGTGGCCGAAGCAACTGGCCATTCTGGGGATCTCCGCGCCCTTGTCCGTGTGCGGTGCGGCGCTGCTCGTCGGCGGCAGTGTGCGCAGGCAGACGAGCGCCCATGTCTTCGAGGTCATCGAGATGCAGCGGTCCGAGGAGCGCTCCCGGAGCAAGTAGTCAGGGCCGCCACGGCCCAGGCGCACCCCGCCCCCACCGCGTACCAGAACAGGTCGGGTGCGTTGAAGGTCGAGCCGAGCACCAGCCGCGCCACCGCGCTGTGCCGGGAGAGTTCCGCGGGCAGCCCGGTCAGTTGCAGCAGCTCGACCGCCCAGCTGAACGCGAGCGCCGTCCCGGCCGTGACGGCCGGCCGCGCACGCGGGGCGATCACCGTGGCCAGGGCGAAGATCAGCACGGTGTAGAGCGCGTCCCCGGTGTACTTGGCGACGGCACCGTCCGCGAACGCCCTGACCCCGAGCCCGGCGGCGACGGTCAGCGCCGCGGCCCCGGCCGCGACCGCGCGGGCCCGCAGAGCCGTCCGCGCCGCCCGGGGCACGACCGTCTCCGGCCCTCCCCCGGTCATCCGATCCGCTCCAGCCGCCGGATCGGCCGGGCCGCCAGCAGCACCGCCACCACCACCATGTTGATCACCGCTCCGGCCAGCAGCACCTCCGGTGCGCCCACCCGGTCCGCGACCGGTCCGGCCAGCGCCCGGCCCGCCGCCAGCATCAGCAGCGAGCCCGCCACGTCGTACGCGTGCAGCCGGTTCAGCGCCTGTGGCGGCACATGGGTCTGGACCGTCGTCGACCACATCACCAGCCAGAACGCGAACGCCGCACCCGCCGCGAACTGCCCCACCCCGAGCGCGGGCACCGGCATCCCGAGGCCCAGCACCACCAGGTTCACACAGACCGCGGTCAGCGCCACGGCCCCCGCCGCGAGCGGGCGGCGCGGTCTCAGGCGCAGGGCGAGCAGGCCACCGGCGACGCTGCCCGCGCCGTTCACCGCCATCATCACGCCGTACGTCCCCGAGCCGTGCGCCTCGGTGACTTCGACCGCGGTGAGCGGCAGCATCGGGCCGAGCACCGCGAAGCCGTACACCGTCCAGATCGCGATCACCCCCCACAGCCAGCTCCGGGCCCGGAATTCCCGCCACCCGTCGACCAGTTCGGCGACGAAGGTGCCGCGTTGCGCCTCGTCCGCCGGGGCCGGGGCCAGCCGCAGCAGGAACAGGCACAGGCCGGAGACCAGGAACGTCGACGCGTTCGCCGCGTAGACCGCCCCGGCGCTGGCGAACCCGACGAGCATGCCCGCGAAGGCCGGGCCCGCCATGGTCATCAGCGCCTCGGAGACCCGGAGCACCGCGTTGGCGCGCTGCACGTCCCAGGCCACCCGGGGCACGGTCGACGCGACGCCCGGCTGGAAGAGCGCGGCGCCCACGCCGGCGACCGCGCTGAGCGCGTACACCGCCCACAGCGGCGGGTTGCCGGTGGCGAAGGAGGCCGCCAGCACCGAGGCCCCGACCAGCCGCAGCGCATCGGCGATGATCATCATCCGGCGAGGGGTGAACCGGTCCGCCAGTACGCCGCCGAAGAGCACGAAGAGGGCCAGCGGTCCCATCCACGCGGCGAGCGCGAACCCCACCGACGAGTGCGGCCGGCCCGCCCCCAGCAGGCCTGCGGTGAGCGCCACCGGAATCATGCCGTCGCCGAAGAGCGCGGCGGTACGGGCGACGAAGAAGAGCCGGAAGTTACGGTTCCAGAGCTCGGCCGGGCGGCCGCGGCCGATCAGCTCCGGACCCTGGGGATCCGTGCCCGGGACCGGATCCGGCATACGGGGCGACGGGGACGGTACGCTCGCGCGCTCCGTGGCGGGAATGCGCGGATACTCCGCTGACTTTTCCTTCACGGAAGTGACATGTACCAGCTGGAGGTCTATACCAGCTAGGGATGAAAGGGGTCCGCCCGTGCCGCACCGCATCGCAGTCCTGGCCCTCGACGGGCTGCTCCCCTTCGAACTGGGCATCCCCCAAAGGATCTTCGGCCGTTCGCTCGGTTCGGATCCGCGCACCAAGGGCCGCAATCTCTATGAAGTCGTGACCTGTTCCGTCCGCCCGCCGGGCCCGGTCCGCACCGACGCGGACTTCACGATCACCGTGGAACACGGTCCGGAGGCCCTGGCCACCGCCGACACGGTCGTGATCCCCGCCAGTTACGAACTGGGCCCCGTCTACGCGGAGGGCAGGCTCACCGACGAGCTCGCCGCCGCGTTCGCGCACATCAGGCCGGGCACCCGGATGGTCTCCATCTGCACGGGCAGTTACGTGCTGGCCGCCGCCGGATATCTCGACGGGCGGCCCGCCACCACGCACTGGTCCTGCGCCGACCATTTCCAGCGGCTCTTCCCGAAGGTCCGCGTCGACCCGGACGTCCTGTTCATCGACGACGGCGACGTCCTGACCTCCGCCGGGGTCGCCGCCGGAATCGACCTCTGCCTGCACATCGTGCGCCGCGACCACGGCACCGCCGTCGCCAATGACGTCGCCCGCCGCACGGTCGTACCCCCGCACCGGGACGGCGGGCAGGCGCAGTACATCCAACGCCCCGTGCCCGAGACGCAGTTCGCGGCCACCACCACCGCACGTGCCTGGGCGCTCGGACGGCTGGAACGGCCGATCCTGCTGCGCGACATGGCGCAGCAGGAGTCGATGAGCGTACGGACGTTCACCCGCCGCTTCCGGGAGGAGGTCGGGGTCAGCCCCGTCCAGTGGCTTACCCGGCAGCGGGTCGAACGGGCCCGGCAACTGCTGGAGTCGACGGACCTGTCGATCGACCAGGTGGCGCGGAACGCGGGCTTCGGGACACCCACCTCGCTGCGGCAGCACCTCCAGGCGGCGCTGGGGGTGTCCCCGACGGCGTACCGGCGAACGTTCCGGGCGGGGAGGGCATAGGCGGCCCCCTCCGGCACGGCGACGTCGACCGCCGCGCCCGTCTCGCACGCGCGCACGGCCGGGCCCGCGGAGCGAGACGCGGCACGCCGGACCGGCTTCGGTCGTGTGCAGGCCGTCCGTCGGATCACGGTGGCCCTTGTGGGCTGGGCCGGGCCCGGCTGCGTGAGGAGCGGCGGGGATGGAGGACCGCCGGGACCGTCAGGGCGCCAGGGGGTGGTGGCGGGGCGGTGGGAGAAAGGAGGGAGACCAGGGCCGTCACCGCGGTCTCGGCGATCGTCGCGGGGCGCAGGGTCACGGTGCTCACCGGCGGATCGTTCTCGGCGTAGGCCGGGTCCTCGCTGGCGCAGACGAGGAGGAGGTCGTCGGGGATCCGCAGGCCGTGGCGGGCCGCTGCGGCCAGGACCTGGCGGCCGCCGGGGTCGTAGACCGTGTAGACCGCGTCGCAGGCGTGGGCGGCGAAGACCGCGTCGAAGCCGTGGCCCGGGGCGTCGTACGGGTCGAAGGTGAGGAGCAGTGGCGTCCGGCCGTGCTCGTGGCACCACTGCTCGTACGCGCGGGTCACGGCCCGGGTGTAGTGCTCGTCGCCGTACCCGGCGTGCAGGGCGATCCGCCGGGCGCCCGAGGCCGCCAGGTGGCCGAGGACCTCGCGGGTGGTGGCGGTGTGGTCGTTGTCGACCCAGACGTCCCCGGGCCTCGGATCGACGGGCCGGCCGTCGAAGACGAGCGGGATGCCTCGGGCGCGCAGGGCACGCAGCACCGGGTCGCCTGCGGGGCTGTCGAGGAGCAGCATGCCGTCCACGGTGAGGGTGTGCCACGGCGCCTCGGCTCCGCGGGCTGCGGGGAGGATGGTCAGGGCGTAGCCGTGGGCGTGCGCGGTGGCGGTGGCGGCGGTCAGGAGCCGGGCGAAGTACGGGACTTCGAGGAAGTTCCAGGCCGATCCGGCGTAGGTCGTGACGGCCACGCCCAAGGTCCCCCCGGTCCGTGGGGTCCACCGGGCGCCGTAGCCGAGCGCGGTGGCCACCTCGCGGACCCGGCGGCGCGTGGCGTCGGCGAGCCGGCCGGTTTCGTTGAGAGCGTGCGAGACGGTGGCAGTGGAGACCTCCGCCGCACGGGCGACATCGGCGAGGGTGGGCCCTGACATGGCGCCATCGTATGGATTGCGGTGCGGATTCCGTCGTCCAGGGTGGGTTCTGGTTACGGCGTTAATCAATGAGGGTCCGGCCACAGCAACGGAGCCCAATCCTTGGAGTGGTCATGACTTCTTCTTTCGCTCGGCGGAGCGTGCTCGCCGCGGGCGCGGCCGGACTGGTGGGTGCGGCGGCAGGCCCCGCGGCCGCCGCGCAGCGGGGCGCCGCGCGCCGCCGTGCCGCGGCCCTGGTCATCCACAACGCACGGGTGTTCACCGGGCTCCCCGGCGCCCGACCCGTCGAGGCCGTGGCCGTCGGGCACGACGGCCGGATTCTCGCCACCGGCCGGGGCCGCGAACTGCACCACCTCGCCGGGCGGGACACCGAAATCGTCGACGCGCGCGGGGCGACCGTGATGAGCGGCATCCACGACGGCCATGTGCACCCGCTCGGCGCGGGCGAGCGTTCGCTGCGCCCCTCCCTGGAGGGCGCCGAGACGACCGCCGAGGAACTCCTGGCGATCCTCACGGGTTTCCTCAAGGACACGCCCGGCCAGGAGCCCGACGGCTGGCTGGTGGTCTCGGACTGGAACCCGATCGGGCTGCTGCCGCGTGGCACTCTTCCCCACCACTCCCTGCTCGACACCCTTCCCACCCGACGCCCGATCGCCCTCCTCGGGAGCGACGGCCACAACACCTGGGTCAACGGCCGCGCCCTGGAGATCGCCGGCATCACCGCGGCGACCCCCGATCCGGTGGCCGGAAAGATCGTGAAGGGGCCGGACGGGAAGCCCAGCGGGGTGCTCAAGGACGACGCACAGCCCCTGGTGACACGTCACATCCCGGAGCCGAGCGAGGCCGATCTGGTCGCCGCCTGCTCGCGGGCCCTCGCCCAGGTGGCGGCCTCCGGGGTGACCACGATGATGGACGCGAATGTCGGGCAGAGCGGGTTGTCGACGTATCAGGCTCTGGCGAACGCGGGGACGCTGCTGCAGCGGATCGTCCCCGCGATCGGGATCGACGCAGACCTGGCGAAGGACCCGAAGGCGGCGCTCGCGTACGCGAGCGGGCTGCAGCGCTCCTTCCGTAACGTACCTGGGCTGCGGTTCGGGACGATCAAGGTGTTCCTCGACGGGGTGATCGAGTACCCGGCGCAGACGGCGGCGCTCCTGGCGCCGTATCTGGACGACTCGGGGCACCCGACGGACAACCGCGGTGAGTTGTATGTCTCTGGACAGGATTACGGGCAGCTGACCGCGGCCTTCAACCGGGCCGGCTGGCAGATGCATGCCCATGGGCTCGGTGACCGCGCGGTGCGCACGGCGCTCGACGGGTACGCGTACGCCCGGCGCGCGACCGGGCTGCGCGGTGCCCGGAACACCATCGCTCACCTCCAGCTGGTGGACCCGGCGGATCTGGGGCGGTTCGCCGCACTGGACGTGGTGGCCTGCATGCAGCTCCAGTGGGCGGAACAGGACACGTGGACGATGGACGCCCTCCTGCCGTACATCGGGCCCGAGCGGCACCGGTGGATGTACCCCGCCCGCTCCCTGGAGCGGCACGGGGCCCGGCTCTCGGGCGGCTCGGACTGGCCGGTGGACCCGCTCCAGGTGTGGAACCAGATCCGTACGGCGATCGACCGCACGGGCGCGGAGGGCGACGGGCCGCTCTACCAGGAGCTGGAGGGGCTGAGCCGTACGTCGGCGCTGCGCATGCACACGCAAGGCACGGCATGGCAGCTGCGCATGGACCAGCTGACGGGAACAGTCCGGCCCGGTCTGGCCGCGGATCTGATCGTTCTCGACCGTGATGTAACGAAATGCCCGGTGGCGGACATCAGTGACACCCGTGTCGAGCTGACCCTGGTGGGCGGCCGGGTCGTCCACGACGCGCACACCTCGGCGGGACGGGCCGCGGCCGCGCGACTCGACCGGGCCGCCACCGCGCCCCGCCCGTCGGCATACGCGGCGGTGCACGGCGGACGACACAGCGCCTGCGGCCACGGCGACGACCGGCCTTAGCGGTCCTTGGCTCCGCGCCCCTGCTCGGCGAACGGCGCCCGTTCGGGTTACGCCCCGCACGGAACGCCGTCCGGCAGGGGCGGCCGCACCAGCCGCTCACTTCCCGCTGCCCCCACGCCACCGGCCCGGCGGTGTCTCACCGCCGGGCCGGTGGCTCGCCGCAGCTCCGCCCCACGGATTCACCCGGCCGGCCACCCGCACCCCTTGACAACGTCCGCCCGGCGCCAACTGCACGGCATTGCCCCTGGTGCCCCTTGCGGCGCTAGAACACCAGCACGCCCCGCGCCACGCGCCCCTGCTGCGCGTCGTCCGCCGCCTTGGCGAAGTCCTCCACCGGGTAGGTCTCGGTGACGAGTTCGTCCAGCAGCAGCCGGCCCTCCCGGTACAGCTCCGCGTAGAGCGCGATGTCCCGCTGCGGGCGCGAGGAGCCGTACCGGCAGCCCAGGATCGACTTGTCCAGGAACAGCGACGAGACGAGGAACGAGGCCTCCGCCGTCGCCGCGGGGACGCCCAGCAGGACCGCCTGGCCGTGCCGGTCCAGCAGGTCGATCGCGGTACGGATCAGTTCCGTACGGCCCACGCACTCGAAGGCGTGGTCGGCGCCGCTCGGCAGGATCTCCCGTACGCCGTCGGCCGACGTCAGGAAGTGCGTGGCGCCGAACTGCCGTGCCACCGCCTCCTTCGCCGGGTTGGCATCGACGGCGACGATCGTCAGGGCGCCCGCGATCCGGGCGCCCTGGATGACGTTGAGCCCGATGCCGCCGGTGCCGATCACCACGACGGAGTCGCCCCGGTCGACCTTCGCCCGGTTGAGTACGGCTCCGACTCCCGTCACCACCCCGCAGCCGATCAGGGCCGCCGAGGTGAACGGCAGGTCCGTGGGGATCTTCACCGCCTGCACGGCCTTGACCAGGGTCCGTTCGGCGAAAGCCGAGTTGGACGCGAACTGGTACAGCGGCTCGCCCCGCCGCGAGAACGGCCGCCCAGGCATCCCGATCGCCTTGCGGCACATCGTCGGCCGGCCCCGGTCGCACTGTGCGCACGCCCCACAGCTGGCCAGTGTCGACAGCGACACGTGGTCGCCGGGCGCCACATGGCCGACGCCCGCACCGACCGCCTCGACCACGCCCGCGCCCTCGTGCCCGAGCACCACCGGCGACGGGAACGGAATCGTCCCGTCGATCACCGACAGATCGCTGTGGCACAGTCCGGCCGCGGCCACCGCCACCAGCACCTCGCCAGGGCCCGGATCGCGTATCTCCAGATCGTCGACGACCTCGGTCCGTTTGCCGTCGAAGACGACGCCTCTCATCTCGGCTCCCTCGGTAGGCCGAGCGCTCGCTCGGCGATGATGTTCCGCTGGGTCTCGTCCGAGCCGCCGTGGAGGGTGCCGGACCGGGTGAACCGCCATGGGCGGGGGGCTCCGCCCCTGAGCCCCCGTTCCTCAAAGGCCAAAGGAGCTTGTTCTGTTCGGCCGTGCCTTCGCCGCGGCCGCCGCGGCCATCTCCTCCAGCTGCGCCAGCATCGGCATCGGGTCCGAGCCCACCGTCCCCGGCAGGAAGTCCGCGATCCGTTCCGGGGTCCAGGCCCCCTCCGCATACCCGGCCCGCAGCTCCCTCGGCTGGGCCCAGACCGCGATCTTCGGGCCGGCGATCGTGTACACCTGGCCGGTGATCTTCTCCTTGCGGGCCCGCTCGCTGAGCAGGTAGACGACGAGCGCCGCCACATCCTCCGGCTCGCCGATCTCCTTGAGTTCCATGGGCACGTTGGCGGACATCCGGGTACGGGCGACGGGCGCGACGGCGTTCGCCGTGACGCCGTACTTGTGCAGGCCGAGCGCCGCGCTCCGTACCAGCGAGATGATCCCGCCCTTCGCGGCGCTGTAGTTGGCCTGGGCGACGCTGCCCTGATGGTTGCCGCTGGTGAAGCCGATCAGCGTGCCGCCGTCCTCCTGCTTCCGCATCACCGCCGAGGCGGCCCGGAAGACGGTGAACGTGCCCTTGAGGTGCGTGGCGACCACTGGGTCCCATTCCTCCTCGGACATGTTGAACAGCATCCGCTCCCGCAGGATCCCGGCCACGCACACGACGCCGTCGATCCGCCCGTACTGTGCGAGCGCCGTATCCACGATCCGTTGCCCGCCCGCCATCGTGGAGATGTCGTCGGCGACGGCCACCGCCGTGCCGCCCGCCGCCTCGATCTCCTTGACGACGGACTCGGCTATCTCACTGCTCGGCTCGCCGCCCTCGATGGACACGCCGTAGTCGTTGACGACGACTCTCGCCCCCTCGGCCGCCGCCGCGAGCGCGACCGCCCTCCCGATGCCGCGCCCGGCTCCGGTCACGGCCACCACTTTGCCTGCCAAGAAGTTCCCCATGCCCGGCCCCTTCCCGCGGTTTCTGACGGACCGTTAGATTTTATGGGCCATCAGGTCCACGAACACAAGCCCCGGGAGGCTCCATGTCACTGCCGGCCGAGTTCCACGACATCGCCAAGCGAGTGAACAACTGGGGCCGTTGGGGCGCCGACGACGAGATCGGCACGCTCAATCTGATCACCGACGCGGTCGTGCGGGAGGCAGCGGCCGCTGTCCGCACCGGGCTGCGCGTGCCCCTCGCGCTGCCTCTCCAGCAGGACGGCGTCCAGAGCGGACTGATACCCGGGCGGATCAATCCGCTGCACACCATGATCCAGATCAATCAGGAGCTCTTCGGCCCCGGCACCGTCGCCACCAGCGACGACACGGCCGTCCTGAGCCTCCAGACGGCCACCCACTGGGACGCCCTCACCCACGCCTCGCACTCGGAGAAGATCTACAACGGCCGCCCGGCCGCCACGATCACCGCCCACGACGGAGCGCGGTTCAGCGGGATCGACAAGGCGCCGCACATCGTCTCGCGCGGAGTGCTGCTCGACGTGGCCCGCGCCCACGGCGTGGACAGGCTGCCCGGCGACCACGCCGTCACCCCCGAGGACCTGGACGCGGCCGAGGATCTGGCGGGGGTCCGGGTCCGGGCGGGTGACATCGTGCTCGTACGGACGGGTCAGGTGCAGGTCTACCTGGCGGGCGACAAGCACGCGTACGGCTATCCGTCGCCCGGGCTCTCGATCCGGACGCCCGAGTGGTTCCGGGCGCGCGATGTGGCGGCGGTCGCCAACGACACCCTGACCTTCGAGATCTTCCCGCCCGAGATCGAGGATCTGTGGCTCGGGGTGCACGCGCTGGACCTGGTCGAGATGGGCATGCTGCAGGGCCAGAACTGGAACCTGGAAAAGTTGTCCACAGCCTGTGCGGACGAGGGGCGCTACAGCTTTCTGCTCTCCGCGATGCCGGAGCCGTTCGTCGGCGCCACCGGCACCCCGGTCGCGCCGGTCGCCATCCTCTGAAGGCGCTCGGACCGGTGAAGACGCGCCGATCGGCGCCGGACCGCCCGAACCCGCGCCGGACCGACCGCTTCGACCTTTATGCGGGTTTAACCTTTATACGGACTTAACCTGTATACGGGCTTGACCCTTACGCGGGTTAAACCTTTACGCGGGATTCGTCACAGCGTGTGACGCCTTGCGTGCCCCGAGGTCCGCATCGCCCGTGCCGTGTACGCCCGGCACGACCTGGATCAGCGGGGCGTCCCGGTCGACCTCGCACCAGATGCGCTTCCCCGCGCCCTCCGGCTGCCAGCCCCAGCGGTCGGCGAGGCCGTCGACGAGCTCCAGGCCCCGGCCGCCGGTGTCCTCGCCCTCCGCGTGGCGCTGCTGCGGCGGGCGGCAGCTGGCGTCGGCCACCTCGACCCGTACGGTCCCGGCCGCCCCCGCCGTGCCGAACAGCATGCACAGCACGGCCGGGCACCCGGTGTGGACCACCGCGTTGGTGACCAGCTCCGAGATCAGCAGGATGAGCGTCTCGGCCAGCGGCTCGTCGTCTCTTATCCCGGACCCGATCAGTCTCGATCGCGCCCATCTGCGGGCCCGCCCGACCTCTGCGGGATCCGGCCCGACCTCCAGCTGAACCTGAAGCACCTGCACCGCTCACACCATCCGAACCGGCGGACACATCGCCTCGCGCCTCCTCAGGGTCACGGAACGTGATTCCCTTACGAGACAGCATGGTTGACGTACAGTCACCGCAACAAGCGCTTCGGGCATATTCCAGCGCGAAGGAGTACGCGTGGTGCATACTGTGCGACGCACGCTGCGGGAAGTCGAACAGAGGCGCATCGAGGCCGCGGGAGTCGCCCTCCGGGCAGGCTCGGCGCTTCTGCGTGGAAGGCGATCAGGGCATCTCTTCCGGACCGGAGTCGCCGCACGGGCAACACCCGGATCGCCCGGTTCCAGATCCTGTCGCATCCAACGGAGCGTACCCGAGCCCGGCGCCGACTCCACCCCGTGACGAATCACGCAAAGGACACAACCCGGCTCCGGAGCCGGCCGACTGCGCTGCGTAACTCCGCTGTGTGAGGCTCAGCGGCCCGCTTGTCCCGTGCGGGCCCCGCGCAGCCGCCCGCCGCCGTGCGGCGGAAACCTGCACGGAACCCGCCGGGATTCAGCACAGGTCGGCCGCAAGTGCCTCCTCGGCCGTCGCCGCCGTCAGCCACCGGACCGAGCGCAGCCAGGCCCGCTTGAGGTGCAGATGGACGTCTGCCTCCCAGGTGAAGCCCATCCCGCCGTGCACCTGGAGGCAGTCGCGCGCGTTGCGGACCGCCGCGTCGTCGGCGAGCAGCTTGGCGCCCGCGATCTCGACCGGGTCCGCGGTCACGGCCGCCGCGTAGACGGCGCCGCGGGCCAGTTCGGTGCGGACCAGCATCCCGGCGCACAGGTGTTTGACCGCCTGGAAGGACCCGATCGGCGATCCGAACTGTTCACGTTCACCGGCGTGTTGGACGGCCATCTCGGTCGTACGGGCGGCGCTGCCGAGTTGTTCGGCGGCGGCGAGCAGGGCACCCTCGGCGCGCAGCGCCCCGCCGGGCAGGGGCTCGACCGGGCCGACGCGGCCCGTGACCCGCCACAGGGGCGTGAACGGGTCGAGCGACCGTACGGGCTCGGCGGCCTCCCGTATCCGTACGGCATCGCGCACGATCCCGTCGGCCGGGCCCGGGCCGTCCCCCGACCTCGACCCCGAACCGGCCCCGGCCCCCGCATCCCCCGCCCCGAGCACGAGCAGCCCGTCCGCGTCGCCGAGGTGACCCACCGGCTGCCCCGCGTCCAGCACGGCGATCACCGCCTCGCCCTGCGCCGCCCCCTTCACCGCACCGGCGGCGAGGTGGGTGGCGATCAGTGGTCCGGGCAGCAGCGACCGCCCCACCTCCTCGAAGAGGAGGACCGACTCGGGCAGGCCGAGCCCGACACCGCCCGCCTTCTCCGGCAGCCGCAGCGCGAAGAACCCGGCTTCGCCGAGCTCCCGCCACAGGGCCCGGTCGACGCCCGTACCGCCGTCGAGGGCCGCCCGCATCCGGTCCCTGCTGAAGCGTCCGGCGAGGAGGTCCCGTATCCCCGTCCGCAGGGCCCGCTGGTCGTCCGAGAGCTGGAAGTCCACCGTCCGCTCACCGCCCCTTCGGCAGGCCGAGGATCCGCTCGGCCACGATGTTCCGCTGGATCTGCGAGGTGCCCGCGGCGATGGTGTACGAGAGCGAGGAGAGCCGGTCCAGGACCCACTCCCGGTCCAGATCGGCGCCGTCCGCGCCGAGCACCTCGGCCGCCGCCTCGTACAGTTCCTGGCGGGCCTGCGAGTAGCGCAGCTTGAACACCGAGCCGCCCGTCCCCGGCACTCCCCCGCTGCGCTGCGCCTCGCTGACGTTCCACTGGGTGAGCCGCCACAACGCCCGGAATTCGGCGTTCAGCCTGCCCAGCCGGCGGCGCAGGACCGGGTCGTCCCAGCGGCCGTTCGCCCGTGCCTCGGCGGCCAGGGCGGCCAGCGTGCGGCGGCAGGCGACGACCTCGCCGACGAAGGCCGTACCGCGCTCGAAGGAGAGGGTGACCATGGTGACCCGCCAGCCGTCGTTCTCCGCGCCGACGCGGTGCGAGACCGGTATCCGCACCTCGTCGAGGAACATCTCGGCGAACTCGGTGGACCCGGCGAGGGTGCGCAGCGGGCGGACGGTGACGCCGGGGGCGTCCATCTCCATCGCGAGCCAGCTGATCCCGCGGTGCTTGAGCGCCGCCGGGTCCGTGCGCACCAGGAGTTCGCACCAGTCGGCGACCTCCGCGTGCGAGGTCCAGATCTTCTGCCCGCTCACCACGTAGTCGTCGCCGTCGCGCACCGCCCGGGTCCGCAGCGAGGCGAGGTCCGAACCGGCGTCGGGCTCGCTGAACCCCTGGCACCAGATCTCGTCGCCGCGCAGCACCGGCGGCAGCCAGCGCGCCCGCTGTGCGGCGGTGCCCTCGGCCGCGATCGTCGGACCGGCGTGCAGCAGCCCGACGAAGTTCGCGCCGACGTACGGGGCGCCGGCCTTCTCCGTCTCCTCCAGGAAGATCAGGTGCTGGGTCGGGGTGGCACCGCGCCCGCCCGCGTCGACGGGCCAGTGCAGGCCCGCGTAGCCCGCGTCGTACAGCATCCGCTGCCAGGCGGTGTCGTACGCGCGCCGCCCCGGCCAGTCGTCGGGTCCGGGCTTCGCGGGCAGTGCGGGGAGCACGGCGGCCAGCCACTCGCGCAGCCGCGCCCGGAACTCCTCTTCTTCCTGCGTGTACGCGAGATCCACTTCTTCCTCCGGGTACGCGAGATCTGCCGCGCGTCTACTTGTCGAGGTCCAGATCGAGCATCCGGATCGCGTTTCCGCGCATCAGTTTGTAGACGGTCTCGTCGTCCAGTCCCTTGACGTGGTCGAGGGCGACCTCCTTGGTGTGCGGGAAGGTCGAGTCGACGTGCGGGTAGTCGGTCTCGAAGGTGGCGTTGTCCCGCCCGACGACGTCGAGCGAGGCGACCCCGTGCTTGTCGCGGAAGAAGCAGCAGAACATCTGCCGGTAGTAGTACGTGGACGGCGGCTCGGGGATCAGGTCGCGCACCCCGCCCCAGGCCCGGTGCTCCTCCCAGACGTCGTCGGCGCGCTCCAGGGCGTACGGGATCCAGCCCATCTGGCCCTCGCTGTAGGCGAGTTTCAGCCGGGGGAACTTCACCAGGACTCCGCTGAACAGGAAGTCCATCATCGAGGCCATGGCGTTGTTGAAGGAGAGGCTGGCCTGCACGGCGGGCGGGGCGTCGGGCGAGGCGGCGGGCATCTGCGAGCTGGACCCGATGTGCATGTTGACGACCGTGCCGGTCTCCTGGCAGACCGCGAAGAACGGATCCCAGTAGCCGGTGTGGATGGACGGCAGCCCGAGGTGGGTGGGGATCTCGGAGAAGGTCACCGCGCGCACGCCGCGCGCCGCGTTCCGCTTGATCTCCGCGACCGCCAGGCCGATGTCCCAGAGCGGGATGATGCAGAGCGGAATGAGCCGGCCGCCGCTGTCGCCGCACCACTCCTCCACCATCCAGTCGTTGTAGGCACGGACGCAGGCGAGCGCGACTTCCTTGTCGTGCGCCTCGGCGAAGGTCTGGCCGCAGAAGCGCGGGAAAGTGGGAAAGCAGAGGCTCGCCTCGACGTGGTTGAGGTCCATGTCCTTGAGCCGCTCGGCCGGGTCCCAGCAGCCGGGCCGCATCTCGGCCCGGGTGATCCCCTCCAGCGTCATGTCGTCGCGGTCGAAGCCGACGGCGGCGATGTTCCGCTTGTACGGGAATTTCAGGTCCTCGTAGATCCACCAGTCGGTGGGCGGCCCGTCGGGGTCCATCGTGATGACGTACTTGCCCCCCGTGTACGCCAGCTCCCCGATGCCCGCGGTGAGCGGCTGCGGGCCGCGCTCGCGGTACTTGGCGGGCAGCCAGGTCGAGAAGAGGTGCGGCGGCTCGATCACATGGTCGTCGACGCTGACGATCCGAGGCAGTTCCGCTGACGTCATGGTGTCCCCTTCGGCGCACACTGAAAGTATCTGATGGTTCGTCAGATTCAGTTTCGGCACAGGTTAGCCCCGCACCCCTGGACCGACAAGGCGCAGCGCTCTACGCTCTCGGCACTATCTGACTATCCGTCAGCTGTGAGGGGTTCGCCGTGAACGAGACCGCACACGCGCTGAGCGCATCGGGCACCTTCTGGGAGCTAGTCGAAGGCCGGGCCGCCCTGACCCCGGACCGCCCGTTCCTGATCCAGGACGACCGCACGCTGACCTTCGGCGGGCTGCGCAGCCGCGGCGAACGGGTCGCGGCCGGGCTGTGGGGGATGGGCGTGCGCCCCGGCGGCGTCGTCGCCTGGCAGCTGCCGACCCGGATCGAGACCGTGCTGTTGTCGTTCGCGCTGACCCGGATCGGGGCCGTGCAGTCGCCGGTCATCCCGTTCTACCGGGACCGCGAGGCGGGGTTCGCGCTGCGCGAGTCGAAGGCCGGCTTCTTTGCCGTGCCGGGCACCTGGCGCGGCTTCGACCACACGGCGATGGCACGGCGGCTGGCGGCGCAGGCCGAGCGTCCGCCGCTGGTCTTCGAGGCGTACGAGTCACTGCCGGACGGCGACCCGGCGGTACTGCCGCCGCCATCCACCGACGGCACGGCGGTGCGCTGGATCTACTGGACCTCGGGGACGACCTCCGATCCGAAGGGCGTCCTGCACACCGACCGCAGCCTGATCGCAGGCGGCTCCTGCCTGGCCCACGCGCTGCACCTGTCGGCCGACGACATCGGTTCGGTGGCCTTCCCGTTCGCCCATGTCGGCGGGCCGGACTACGCGGTGATGCTGCTGCTGTACGGGTTCCCCGCGGTCCTGTTCGAGCACTTCGCGATGCCGGACGCGCTGGCGGGCTACCGGCGGCACGGGGTGACGGTCGCGGGCGGGTCCACCGCGTTCTACTCGATGTTCCTGACCGAACAGCGCAAGGACCCCACCGCCAGGGTGGTCCCCACCCTGCGGCTGCTGGCGGGCGGCGGGGCGCCGAAGCCGCCGGAGATCTACCACGCGGTCGTACGGGAGATGGGCGTCCAGCTCACCCACGGCTACGGCATGACCGAGGTCCCCATGATCACCATGGGCGCCCCGGACGACACGGTGGAGCACCTCGCCGAGACGGAGGGCCGGCCGCCCGAGGGCATGGAGATCCGGATCACCGACGAGGACGGCAAACCACTGCCGTACGGCACCGACGGCGAGGTACGGCTGCGCGGCGAGGCCGTCTGCTCGGGCTATCTGGACCCGGCGGCGACGGCGGCGGCCTTCGACGCGGACGGGTTCCTGATCACCGGCGATGTCGGCCATGTCGAGGCGGGCGGGCACCTGGTGCTCACCGGCCGGCTGAAGGACATCATCATCCGCAAGGGCGAGAACATCTCCGCCAAGGAGATAGAGGACCTGCTGCACCAGCACCCGGGCGTCGGCGACGCGGCGGTGATCGGGCTCCCGGACCCGGAGCGCGGCGAGCGCGTCTGCGCGGTCGTGGAACAGCCGGCGGGGGCGGCCCCGCTGACGCTGCCGGACATCACGGGGTACCTGCGCGCGGAGGGGCTCTCCGTGCACAAACTGCCGGAACAGCTGGAGGTGGTGACGGCGCTGCCCCGCAACGAGGCGCTGCGGAAGGTGCTCAAGTACCGGCTGCGCGAGCAGTTCTCCTGAGACGGACCGGGGCGGGGCGGCCGCCGGGGCGGTCCACCGCACGACGGCCGCCGGGCGGGACCGGCCCCGCTCCGGCTGCCCCGGCCCCGGCTACGCGTCCGGTGCGATCACCGTGAAGTAGTCGGCGAACGCGGCCACCACCGCGTCCTCGGCGACCTTGCCCTCGTGGTCCGTGTCCAGGCTCCGCGCCGCGACCGCCGCCGTCTCCAGGGGCGCGCCCAGCACCCGCAGCGCCCGTTCCACGGCGGGTACGGAGGCCGCGCCCTCGTCGTCCCGGTCCGCCACGGCGAGCGCGGCGCGCAGGAACGGGCGGGCGATCTCCGCGAAGCGCTCGGGGTTGTCGCGCAGCCGTTTCACGGCTCCGCCCACGAACTCCTCACGGGTGACACGCTGGTCCCCGTCGACGTCCGCGATGCCCGCCATGCCCTGCCAGAGGGCTTCGGCCCCGGTGTAGAGCGCCTGGCCCTTGTCGCAGCGGGCCGTCGTACCGAATTCGGTGAGCAGACGGGCCGCGGCGGCACTGAAATCCGCGCGATCGATGTATCCGTTGCCGTCCTGGTCGAAGGCGGCGAAGCGGAAGGCGATCTTGCGCTCATACTCTGCGCTGTCCATGCGGGGAGCGTACGACGCCGACCGGCGCCACGTGTCACTTTGGACCGACCGGCAATTGGGCCCCGCGACGCCGCCCCCGATTGCCGGTCGGTCTTAGACCGACCGGCAAATGGGGGGCGGCAACGCGGAGCGTTGGTGATTGACGACAACGCCGCAGATGCGCGTGCCCGGCCCCGCGACGCCGCCCCCCATTTGCCGGTCGGTCTTACGCGCACTCACGCCGAGAGCGGCCGGGCCTCGTCGTCGACGGCCGCGTACCGGTCGGGGTAGACGTCGAAGAGCCGGCGCACGCCGAGGGCGGCGAGCACCCGGTTGACGTGGGAGCCGTCCTCCGCGCCGCGGGCCGGGAGGATCAGCCGCAGCCGGCCCCCGCAGGAGCGCATCAGCCGGCGGGACGCGATCAGCACGCCGACGCCGCTGGAATCGCAGAACAGGACCTCGGAGAGGTCGAGCACCACGTCGCGGCGGCCGGTGGCGACCGCCTCATGGACGGACTGGCGCACGACGGGCGACGACACCAGATCCAGTTCGCCGCGTATGCGCAGCACCGTCCAGTCGTCCTGCACGGTCTCGGCCACCTTCAGTGTCACGCGACTGGGCCTCTCGTTCCGGGGATTCCGACGATCCGGAAGTTTCCGTTCCTCCTCGCGGCTGCCCCCGCCGCAGGCCCATGAAACACCGGACCGCTCGACAGACACAGTCGGATTCGAACCGAAATGATCGATTCGGGCCCGATCCCTTCACCCATGGATGGCGCATTCTCTATCATCTCCGGCCTCTTCAGGGGCGTACTTGCCGTAAACGGGCGTGCGTGGCCGGTGCCGCCGACTACATTCGATGTGACGAGGGGAACAGGGCTGGGGGTCGCATGGCGAGAAACGCACCACCCCGCTGGGACCGCAAGATGCAGCAGCGGCTGGCACGCGGTGAGGCGGCTGCGCTCGGCGAGCTCTACGACCGGTTCGCCTCGCTCGTGCACAGCCAGGCCCACCGGATGCTCGACGACGAGACCGCCGCCGACCTGGTGACCCGCGAGGTCTTCGGTTACGTGTGGGAGAACCCGGACGCGTACGACCCGAAGCAGGGCTCGATGCGGTCCTGGGTGGCCCGGCTCACGCACCGCCAGTCCGTGCGGCGGCTGCGCGAGGAGGCGGACGGCCTCCGGGACGGTACGGACGGTACGGACGAGCATTCCGGGGCCGCCTCCCCCGACGATCTGGAGGAGCGGGTGCGCCGGGCCACCGCCGCCGCCCGCGCCGACTACATCGTGGCGTCCATGCCCGCCCCGCTGCGGGCCGCGCTGGAGCTCGCGTACGTCCAGCGCCGGGACTACCGGCAGACCGCGACCGACCTCGGGGTCACCGAGGACGAGGCCCGCCGCCGGCTGCGGCTCGGGCTCCAGCTGCTCTCCACCGCGCACACCCGCCCGCTGGAGGGGTCCTCGCCCCCGGGATACGGACGGCCGCTGTGACCGGCGACGACGACGCGAACAGAGGCGAGGGCGGCCGCCCCGAGGACGGCGGGCGCGAGGACGCCCGGCGTGGCGACGACGGACGCGGCGACGAGGTGCGGGGCGCACGGCGCATACCGGGACCGCGGGCCGCCGCGGACGACTTCGACCTCGACGCCGTACCCCTGCCGCCGCCCGTTCCCCCGACCGGGCCTCAACCCCAGTCCTCGCTGCCAATCCCGCGGCCGACGACACCGGAACCGGAATCTGCCGTGGCACCACCGGATCCACCGGGCTCACCCGCCCCATCGGACCCGCCCGCCGCACCGGCGCTGGTGCTCCCCCACCGCGTCCTCAAGGCCCTCCTCGGCGCCTGGGCGCTGGCCGCCTGTTCGGTGGAGGAGACAGAGGCCGTCGAGGCGCATCTGACCGAGTGCGCCGCCTGTGCCGACGAGGCCCTCCGGCTGCGCGACGCGGTCGGCCTGCTCCAGACCGACCGCAGCCTGGACCTCGATCCGACGCTGCGTTCCCGGGTGATCGACACCTGCCTGAGCCGCCGTCCGGCCAAGATCCCGGTGCCGGACTGGGCCGCTCCGTACGACGCGGAGACCGCGCGGCTCGACGCGCTGCTGCGTGACATCGGCGGCTCGGAGTGGCACGCCCCGTTGCGGCTGAGATGGTTCGAGGGCGAGACGGAGGTCAACCGCAAGACAACGGTCGCGGGTGTCATCGGCCATCTCATGACCGTCGACGGGCTGGTCGCCACGGCCCTCGGGCTCGACGTACCGCTCGGCGACGGCACCACGGGCCGGGGCGACGACTGGCCGCTCCCGCCCACCGCACGCACCGAGAAGTTCTGGTCCACGGCCCGCCGGCCGCCCACCCGCGCGATCCACGAACCGTGGCGCGCGCAGAGCCACACCCTCATCCGTACGGTGTCCTTCGCCGGCCGCGGAGTCGCCGAACTCTCCGTCTCGTACGGCGACTTCGCCCTCCCCATGCACGACGCGCTGCTGGACCGGGCCTTCGAATGCTGGGTGCACGGCGGCGACATCGCGGATGCGGTGGACTATCCGTACGAGGCGCCGTCCGCCGCCCATCTCCACCGGATGGTCGACCTGGCAGCCCGGCTCATCCCGGCCGCCCTCGCCGAGCGCCGCAGATCGGGACTGGCCGGCCCGGCCCGCCATCTGGTGACGGCGGGCTCACCGGGCCGTTCGCTGCATCTGGAGATCGAGGGCACGGGCGGCGGCGACTGGTACATCCCGCTGGACTCCCCCGCCGCGGTCGGCTCGGCCGCGCACACGGTGGCGCAGGTCGCGCTGGACGGCGTCGAGTTCTGCCGACTGGTGGCCGGACACGTGCCTCCGGTGGAGGCTGCGGCCGGTCAGGAGGGCGACCGCGAGGCGATCCGCGACGTGCTGTTCGCGGCGGCGTCCCTGAGCAGACTGTAAGACCGACCGGCAAATGGGGGGCGGGAGAAGGAGCGGGGCTGGGTGCGTGCAGCTGCAAGGCGGAGGATTGAGGCAGATGGGGTCTCCCCTGCTCGAGCGAAGCCGAGAGCTTGGGGAAGGAGCGTTGGTGATTGACGACAACGCCGGAGGGGGTCCCCCCTGGCCCTTAAGGCCTTGGGGGAGCGCGTGCCCGGCCCCGCGACGCCGCCCCCCATTTGCCGGTCGGTCTAAGTACCCATGAGATTCCCCCATCGGGTCACGCGGCTCGCCTGCGGCTTCGGGGTGTGGTGGCTCGTGCCCGGGCCAGGGACACGAGCCACCCGTGGTCAGCAGCAGCGGCTCTGCGGATTGGCCTCACGGTGCCGGGCACGCAGCCGCTCGTACGCCCGCCGGGTGGGTACGGTCTCCCCGGGGTGATGGTGCTCGTGCCGACGGCAGAAGCGGTCGTAGTCCGCCGCACCCGATATCTCCCGCAGGTACCACCGGATGCCTCGGAGCAGCCGGGCCGGCAGTTCAAGCAGCCCCTCGGCCCTCATCCGCGCTCCCGCGCCCCGACCAGCGCCTCGGACCGGGCCGACGGGAGGTCGATCGCGGACTCCACAAAGGGCACTTCGGTCGTCGGCAGCGGTTCCGCGGACCGGATGGCACGTACGCAGGTCACGGCCGCGTGGCCGATCACGAGCGTCACCAGTACGAGGAAGACGGCCATGATGACGCCGTCGACGGTGGAGTTCAGCACCACCGTGTGCATGTCGTCGAGCGACTTGGCCGGGGGCAGGATCTTCCCGGCGTCGAGGGCGTCCGCGTACAGCTCGCGCTGGGCGAAGAATCCGATCTTCGGGTTGCTGTCGAAGATCTTCTGCCAGCCGGCGGTGTAAGTGACGGCCACGTCCCAGACCAGTGGGATTCCGGGGACCCATGCCCAGCGTAGTTTTCCGGCCTTGATGAGCAGGGTCGTGGCGACGGTCAGGGCGATCGCGGCGAGCAGTTGGTTGGCGATGCCGAAGAGGGGGAAGAGCTGGTTGATGCCGCCGAGCGGATCAGTGGCGCCGACGTAGAGGAAGTAACCCCACAGGCCGACGATGACGGCACTGGTGATCCAGATGCCCGGCTTCCATGTGACCCGGCCGATCGGCTTCCAGACGTTGCCGAGCATGTCCTGCAGCATGAAGCGGCCGACCCGTGTGCCCGCGTCCACCGTGGTGAGGATGAACAGCGCCTCGAACATGATCGCGAAGTGGTACCAGAACGCCTTCATCCCGTGTCCGCCGAACACGCCCGAGAAGATCTCCGCCATGCCGAAGGCGAGTGTGGGCGCCCCGCCCGTGCGTGCGATCAGGGTCTGTTCCTCGACGGACTTCGCGGCCGCTGCCAGGGCGTCCGGGCTGATGGTGAAGCCGAGGTTCGTCACCGCCTGGGATGCGCTCTCCACGGTGGTGCCGAGCAGACCGGCCGGGGCGTTCATGGCGTAGTACATGCCCGGGTCGAGCACGGATGCCGCGACCAGCGCCATGATGGCGACGAAGGACTCCATGAGCATCGCGCCATAGCCGATGAGCCGGACCTGCGACTCCTTCTGGATCAGCTTGGGCGTGGTGCCGGAGGCCACGAGGGCGTGGAAGCCGGACAGGGCGCCGCAGGCGATGGTGATGAACAGGAACGGGAACAGCGCCCCGGCGAAGACCGGTCCGGTGCCCGAGGCGGCGAAAGGGCTCACCGCGTCGTTCCTGAGCATCGGGGCGGTGACCACCACGCCCACCGCCAGCAGCACGATCGTGCCGATCTTCATGAAGGTGGAGAGGTAGTCCCGGGGAGCCAGCAGCATCCACACCGGCAGTACCGAGGCGACAAAGCCGTATCCGGCCAGACAGAAGACCAGGGTCGTGGGTGCCCAGGTGAAGTGCTGGGCCAGGGAGGAGTTCTCGACCCAGCCGCCGCCGGCGATCGCGAGCAGCAACAGGACCACACCGATGACGCTGGTCTCCATCACGCGCCCGGGGCGCAGGTAGCGCAGATAGAACCCCATGAACAGGGCGATGGGGATCGTCATCGTGACCGAGAAGGTGCCCCAGGGCGAGTCGGCCAGCGCGTTGACGACGACGAGGGCGAGCACCGCCAACAGGATGATCATGATGGCGAGGACGGCGATCAGGGCAGCTGTGCCACCGACCCTGCCTATCTCGTCGCGCGCCATCTGGCCGAGGCTCTTGCCGTCCCGGCGCATGGAGATGAAGAGGACCACCATGTCCTGGACCGCCCCGGCGAAGATCACGCCGACGACGATCCAGATGGTGCCCGGAAGGTAGCCCATCTGGGCCGCCATGACAGGGCCCACCAGGGGTCCAGCGCCCGCGATGGCGGCGAAGTGGTGGCCGAACAGAACCCGTCGGTCGGTGGGTTGGTAGTCGATGCCGTCGTCCAGCCGCTCAGCGGGCGTGGCGCGGCGGTCGTCGAGCTCGAGGACGCGGCGGGCTATGAAGCGTGAGTAGAAGCGGTAGGCGATCGCGTACGAGCCGAGCGCGGCCACGACCAGCCAGATGGCCGAGATTTCCTCCCCCCGGGTCAGCGCGACCATGCCCCAACAGACTGCGCCGATCAGGGCGACGCCAGTCCAGAGCAGGATCGTTTTCGGAGTGGGTCTCGCGCTGCGGGCACCGTTACTTGGCACGGGTACTCCAGTTCTTGAGGTCTCCGGTACGGAGAACACGCGAAGCGGATCGGATTCGCGGAACAGGTTCATGGAGGGGTTGCCGTCGCCCGCACCTCGGTTGACAGGAGGTTTCCTGAAGTTTTCACCGTCGGCTCTCGCACCCCGGACCTGCGCCCGAGCCGGCCCGGCGTCCTTCAAGCACGGTTTTTCGGCGAGCGGTTCGGCCCCTTCCTGCGCCGGCTGAGGAAGCAGGCACCGGTCAGCAGGACCGCGCCCAGCGGAACCCACAGGAACTGGTACCAGTAGAAGAACGGCCAGCCGAGGAGACGTGGTTGTCCCGCCATGTACACGGGCGCCAGGAGCGGCCCGACGAACACGGCCAGCAGGCAGATCCAGGTGGCCGCTCCAGCGACTTGTCCGTTGCTCGGCAACCGGCGTCTACGCATCCGGTGGCACCTCTCTCTCGGCCGGCGCTCGCGCGACGGGGACATGCGAGGTCGTCACGCCGCACGCCGTCCGGCCCGATGTCAGGGGTCTATCCCTTGGCTGAATTGGGTGGTTCACTCCTCGACTACCAGGGCTTCCCCCTCCCCTTGTTGGTGACTCGTTCGGCCTCACGACGGCCTCCCGGCATGGGTTCTGCGTCCGTGTAGTTGCGTGTGGGCCCGCGAGGGTTTACCGCAACGTGGCTGATTTCCACTGCCGACGGCGTTCCGCCGTCGCTTCGTCGGTGGAGATCGATGGGCCGCGAGCCGGACTTCAGGCCACGAACGAGCTTGGAGGATTCATGAGCAACCTCGCCCCTGTGATCACCTGTGCGGTCGTCGTACTGGTGGCCTCGGCGATCGCACTGAAGGGTTCCCGCTTCCGCCCGGGCGGAGATACCGCTGTCAGGGCGGACCTCGAGGACTGGGCACTGGCCGACCGTCGACAGGGCGGGGGCCTCATCTGGTGCCTTCTCGGTGGCACCATCTACACCGCGTACACGTTCACCGCCGTGCCGGGCGCCGTCTTCACCTCGGGCGGCATCGGGTTCTATGCCCTGCCCTACACGGTGATCATCTGCGCGATCGCCTTCGTGCTGCTGCCGCGGCTGGCGTCGGCGGCCCGGGCACACGGCCACGTCACGATCGCCGACTTCGTACGTGAGCGGTACGGATCACCGCTGCTCGCCCTTGCCGTGTCGCTCACCGGGATCTTCGCCACGATGCCGTACGTCGCGCTGCAACTGCTCGGTCTACGGGCTGTGCTCACCGTCCTGGGGCTGAGTTCCGACGGAGTTCTGGGCGATGTCGCGCTGACGGCCGTCTTCGCGGTGCTGGCCGTTTCCACCTACCGGTACGGGCTGCGTGCACCGACCCTGGTCGCAGTCCTGAAGGCCGTTCTCGTCGTGGGCTCCACGATCGCCATCGGCTTTCTGGTCCTCTCCGAACTCGGGACGCCTGCAACCCTGTTCGCCCGCGCCGACGCGGCGCTCATGGAGCGCGACGGCGTCTCCACCCTCGTGCCCGACCCGTCCCTGGCACCGACCTACATCTCCCTGGCCCTCGGGTCGGCGCTCGCGCTGTTCGCCTTTCCCCATGTCCTGCTGGTGGCGTTCTCCGCCCGCACGACCGACGTCCTTCGGCGGTCGTCGGCCACTCTCCTCGGCTGGACAACGATGCTCGGTCTGTTCGCCCTCTTCGGTATCGCGGCACTCGCCTCCGGCGTCGAGCCACCGCCCGGCCGCTCCGAACTGGTGATACCCCGGCTCGTGCTCGGCCTCGTGCCGGGGTGGGCGGCCGGGCTGCTGCTGGGCGCCCTCGTCGTGGCGGCACTGGTGCCCGCCGCCGTGATGTCCATCGGCGCGGCCACCCTGTTCGCACGCAACGTCTATCTGGAATTCGTCAACCCCACGGCGACGGCGGCCCAAGTGACCCGGATGGCCCGCCTGATGTCGCTGGTCGTCAAGGTGGGCGCGCTCGTCTTCGCGCTCGCGCTGCGCAATCAGGCCGCCATCAATCTCCACCTGCTCGGAGCGGTATGGGTGCTGCAGATCCTGCCGACGATCGCGCTGGGGCTGCTGCACCGGACGCCGCATCGGCTCTCCCTGCTCGCCGGCTGGCTGCTGGGCATGGTCGTCGGCACCGTCCTGGTGAACGCGGGCGGCTACTCGTCGCTGGTACAGATCGCTTTCGGCCCGGTACAGGTGCAGGTCTACGCAGGCGTGGTCGGGCTCACGGTCAACCTCGCCGTCGTCGCACTGGGCAGCCCGCTGCTGGACCGGCTGGGCGTGCCTCGCGGCCTGACCGGGGTGCTCGCACCGGCCTCCTCCGCGCGCAAGAGCGGGGCGATGTCATGAGACGTACCGACAAGCCCTGGCGCCGCACCCAGATCGCCACGGACGCCGAGAGCGATGCGAGCAGCGCCGGGTCCGCGGCCGGCCTCGCGAGTGCTACGAGCAGCGTGCGCGCCTCTGCCCCGACGAGCGCGTCACAGCCGATGCCCGCCGATATCGAACCCGGCGTCGATCTGCGGGACGTCGAGCGGGAGGCCGCGCTGATCAGGCTGTTCGACAGCCGTCATGCTCAACTCGTGCGCCTGGCCGTCCTGCTGGGCGCCGAGCAGGAGGCCGAGGACGTGGTCGCCGAGGCTTTCTGCGCGTTGCACCACCGCTGGTACCGACTCCGTGCGCCGGAGGCCGCACCCGCGTACCTTCGTTCTGTGGTGTGCAACCTCGTGCGGATGCGGATACGGCGCCTGCAGGTCTCTCGGCGCCATGCCGACGTGGAGGTGTCCGACATTGCCTCCGCCGAATCCACCGCCCTGATGCACGAAGACCAGCGGCAGGTCGTCGACGCGCTGAAGAACCTGCCCGCCCGGCAGCGTGAAGCATTGGTGCTCCGCTACTGGATGGATCTCAAGGAACGGGAGATCGCCGAGGCGATGGGCATCAGCAAGGGTGCGGTGAAATCGCACATCTCCCGCGGGATGAACGCACTGTCGCGGGCCATGGAGAACCACTGATGAGTGTGGACGACCCCGAGACCCGGCTGCGCAACACCCTCGAATCGCTGGCTTCGACGGTGGTGCCGTCTCCCGACGCCTATGCCAACGCCCGTTCGGAATGGCAGCGGCGGGACCGGCGACGGCGGCTCGTCATGCTGGTGCTCGCGCTGGTGATCGTGGCCGTCGCCGACGTGGTCGGTCTCTGGGCGCTACATTCCTTCGCCGAACCCGACCGGCCGCCGCGCCACGAACGGATCGACGTGATCGTCCAGCCCTGAGGGGCGGGCGCCCGGATACGAAGCACAGGGCCGCGGAGTTGTCTCCGCGGCCCCGTGCCGGCCCACGACTCGGGCACTCGTCGCCGACTGCCTCAGGACATGTCGCCCGACAGCGCCCACAGCGCGTCGACGACGCGTTCCACATCCTCCTTCTGGTGGAACAGGTGCGTGGACACGCGCACCGCCTGATGCGACTTGGAAGAGCCGGCCACCGGGAAGTCGCTGGTGCGAATCACGATCCCGTACTCGTCCTTGAGTCTCGCCACCAACCGCGCCGTCTTCTCCACATCATGGACATCGCCGGCCGCCCGGAACGGTGCGAAGGAGGTGAGAGCGCACACCAGCCGGGGGTCGTCCTTGGGTGAGTACAGGGACTTCACTCCCCACCGCTCGACGATGAGCTCCTTGAGGTAGCCCGACAGGCCGAGGACGTGGTCCTGGATCCTGTCCCGGCCGATGCGGTCCCACACCTCGCAGACGTTGCGCACGCCGGCCATGATCGCCAGGCTGCTGTTGCCGACGGTCTGCAGGTGCGACGCCATGTCGTAGCTCGCCGTGGAGCCCTTCGAGCGGGGCGGCAGACCGCCCTCGGCCGGATAGCCGCTCGACACCACCGGCCAGAACTCCGGCAGCGGGTTGGGGTTGTAGCGCGGCAGTACCTTGTTGCGGATGTAGAGGATGCCCGTGCCACCGGGCCCGCACTGCCACTTCGCGGCCGACCCGGCGAGGAAGTCCACTCCGAGCTCATGGAAGTTGTACGCCATCATGCCGGGTATGTGCGCACCGTCCACCACGCTGATCAAGCCGTGGTCCTGCGCGAGCTTGGCCAGCATATGGATGGGCAGCATGGTGCCGGTCTTGTAGGTGGGGGCAGAGAAGGCCAGTACCTTGGTGCGCGAGGTGATCGCCCGGCGGAACAACTCCACATAGTCCTCGGCCCGTTGGTCGTTGCCGACCGGGAGCGCCACCCGCTTGATCACCACGCCGTGGCGGTCGCGCGCCATGGCCATCGGCACGTTTCCACCGGAGTGCTCGTGATTCGTGGTGAGGATCTCGTCGCCCTCCTTCAGGGCGAGGCCCGCCAGGATCTTCGACATTCCGTCACTGGTGTTGTGGGAGATCACGAGTTCGTCGGGATCACACCCGTACCCACGGGCCGCCACGGCACGTACGTCGGCGAAGTTGCTGTAGGCCGAGACGGCGCCGACCGCCACCTCGCGGTGGACCCGATCGACAGTGTCGACGACCTCGCGCGGGGGTGAGCCGACGGTGCCCACGTTCATGAAGAGCACCTTCTTGTCCAGCATGAACAGGCGCTCCACCGCGCTCCAGTAGTCCGGAGACGAGGTCGGCGGAAGCACGGTGGAGCCCACGGGCGGCGCGGCAGCGTGCGCGAGCGGCGCGGCAGCCACCCCGCCGATGCCGACCGTCGCCGCTCCCGCCCCCAAAAAACCCACGAAACCCCGCCGGGAGACCCCGGATGCTGTGCCTGTGTGCAGTTTCGGCATGGCCATGTCCTTTCGGCTGTGTCTCATCGGACGGCGATGGCAGAGATCTCGACCTTCGCGTCGCGCGGCACGCGCGCGACCTCGACGGTTGCCCGGGCGGGCGGCGCGGTGGAGCCGAAGTATTCGGCGTATGCGGAGTTGAAGCGGGCGAAGTCGTCGAGATCGGCGACGTAGACGGTGGTGCTGACCACGTTCTTCAGCGACATGCCGTCGGCCTTCAGTACGGCCTCGACATTGCGCAGCACCTGGCGCGTCTGCTCCTCGATGGACGCGTCGGCGGAAAGTGAACCGGTCTTCGGGTCGATCGGAAGCTGACCCGAGACGAACATGAGGTGCCCGGCAGAGATTCCCTGCGAGTAGGGCCCGATCGCCGCGGGCGCGTCCGGGGTGGAAACCACCCGGTGCCGGGCCCCGGGGTCGGCCACCGCCGATGAACCCCCCAGGCCGACGACCAGGGCCGCCGCAGCGGCAAGCGCGGGCACCGACCTTCGGAACATTCGGCGACTGCCGCGTGGATGGGGCTGGTACGACGTCTTCATCCGTGTCCTCCCGCTCGTCAACACATCTGCTTTCGAAGCGTGTTGCCCCATTGGTTGCAGGACGGGGCGCGGGGGTTTACCGGATTGGCGAAGTGACCTGGGTCACAGGTGGCGCGAAACGAGTGCGGGGCTGCCCCGGCCTGCGGCCGGACAGCCCCTTGAACAAGATCTTCAGCAACCGCCTTCGGGCAGGCCGCACCGTCCGCGGCGCTACGCGAAGATCACCGTACGGCGGCCGTTGAGCAGAATGCGGCGTTCCGCGTGCCACTTCACCGCGCGCGCCAGCGCCTGGCACTCCACGTCGCGGCCGATGGCGACCAGCTGGTCCGGGGTGACGCCGTGGCCCACCCGCTCGACCTCCTGCTCGATGATCGGGCCCTCGTCGAGGTCGGCCGTCACGTAGTGCGCCGTCGCACCGATCAGCTTCACGCCGCGGGCGTGCGCCTGGTGGTACGGCTTCGCACCCTTGAAGCTCGGCAGGAAGGAGTGGTGGATGTTGATGATGCGGCCGCTGAGCTGCTTGCACAGATCGTCGGAGAGGACCTGCATGTAGCGGGCGAGGACGACCAGCTCGACGTTCTCCTCGCGGACCAGCTCCAGCAGCTCCGCCTCCGCGGCGGCCTTGGTCTCCTTGGTCACCGGGATGTGCCGGAAGGGGACGTCGTAGGAGGCGACGAGCTCCGCGAAGTCCGTGTGGTTGGAGACGACGGCGGCGATCTCGATCGGCAGCGCCCCGATCCGCGAGCGGAACAGCAGGTCGTTGAGGCAGTGGCCGAACTTGCTGACCATCAGCACGACCCGCATCCGCTCCGCGGCACGGTGGACCTGCCAGTCCATCCGGAAGGAGTCGCCGATCGCGGCGAAGCTGGCCCGCAGCTTCTCGACCGTCACCGGGCTGTCCGCCGAGAAGTGGACCCGCATGAAGAACAGACCCGTGTCGTGGTCGCCGAACTGCTGGCTGTCCTCGATGTTGCAGCCGGTCATGAAGAGATAACTCGACACAGCATGCACGATGCCCTGTTTGTCCGGGCAGGAGAGGATGAGGACGTACTGCTCCGGTGTGGTTTCAGCAGGCTGCGGCGCGGTCATCCCCGTAGCGTGCCATATCGGGCCGGTATCAGGCCGACCTGATCAGGATGCGGAGCACGTCCAGGGAGCGCGGTGGGGTGTCCGGGTCCTCCGCGTCGTTGGTGGCGAGCAGCACATGGGCCTCGCGGGCGGCCCGTACGGCCTCCGGCCAGCCGTGGTGCTCCAGATACGCCGAGACGGGAGCGTCCGCGCCGACCTGGTGCATGATGCGCAGCACCCGGAGCACGGCGACGTCCACGAGGGCGGACTCGTTGGCGTCGCGGAAGATCGTCCCGATGTACTTCTCGGCGGACCAGTTGTCCAGCCAGGTGTCCTCGACCAGGCGGTACACGGCGTCGGTGACGTCGCCGTACCCTTCCCGGCCGGCCAGCCAGCACTCGTGGTGGAAGACGGGGTCGGAGAGCATGTGCAGCGCCGAGCGCACGTTGCTGCGCCAGCGCCACCAGGGCATGTCATTCAGCGGCATGCCGCCCATGGTGGAGGAGCGACGGCCGCGACGGGAAGTGTTCTCCGAACATTGCTGCACGGTTGTCGATCGTACGTTCCCTTTCGGGCTCCCCGCACCGGCCCCCGCAATTCACCCGGATGTCACCGAGCGTTGCACGGAGCACACTGTGGCGTTACCCCGCGGCAGGAAATGTTCATTCCCATGACCGGACGGCGACGCCCCACCTCACACCGCCCCTACACGTTCCTCACGAGTACGGCGGCGGCCGGGGCCTTGCTGGTCACCGGTTGCGGTGTGCTCCCTGGGGCCTCGGGGGACTCCAGGGAGCCCCTCACCGTGGTGACGTGGGCCCCCGGCGGCGCGGCGAAACCGGACACGGTGAACCCGGTGAACATGTCGGGCATGACCGCCATGGCGCGTGCGTACGCCCGCTGGGTCAACAACAACGGCGGCCTCGACGGTCACCGGCTGCGCGTCGTGACCTGTGACGAGTCGGACACCTCGACCGGCGCGGGGAACTGCGCCCGGCTGGCCGTCAAGGAGAAGGCGGTGGCGGTCGTCGGCTCGTACAGCCGCTACGGGTCGTCGTTCATGGCACCGCTGGAGACCGCCGGAATCCCCTACATCGGCGGTTACGGGGCCTCCGAGGAGGAGTTCAGCAGCTACACCTCCTATCCCGTCAACGGCGGCCAGGCGGCGCTCCTCGCAGGCAACGCCCGGCAGCTCGCCCGCAGTTGCGAGCGGGTGTCCATGGTGCGGCCCGACACCCTGGGCGGCGACGGCCAGGCCTGGCTCCTGAGGACCGGCCTCACCGACGCCGGCCGGCCCGAGCCCGTCGACATCCGGGCGGCGGAGTCGGCGACCTCGTACGACGACGCCGCCGGGCAGGCGCTCAAGGCCGCGGGGGCGGACGGCGGCTGTGTGACGGCCGTGCTCGGGGACCATACGGGGACGTTCTTCGACTCCTTCCGGCGGCTCGAACCGTCGTACGGGAACGTAAGGATCTCGTCCGTCCTCGGCAGCGTCGGGCAGCCGCTGATCGACAGCACCGGCGGCCGGAACAGCCCGTTCGAGGGGGCCTACGTCACCGGCTGGTACCCGGACTCGGGCGACGCCCGCTGGAACCGGATGCGGGAGGTGATCCGTAAGCACGCCTTCGGCGACAACCGGATCGACCCGGCCGACACGGGCGTCCAGACCACGTGGATCGCGTACACCGCGCTGACCGAGCTCGTGAAGGCGATCGACGCCCCGCGGATCACCGCCCAAAAACTCGTCTCCGCGCTCAACAACGGCACCCCGGTCGACACCGGCGGCCTCACGCCGAAGCTGCGCTGGAGCTTCAAGGACATGCTCGGCTCGTCCGCGTACCCGCGCGTCGTGAACACCGAGGTGACGTTCCAGGCGGTACGGAACGGGCGGCTCGTCGCGGACAAGAAGGGCTTCGTGGACGTCACGAAGACGCTGGCGGACGCGAGCGCGAAGAGATGATGAGGTGCCGGGGCTCGCGCCCCCGGCACCCCGCTTCAGGACCGCCCGGCGGGCGCGGTCCTCAGAGCTCGGTCGACGCTCGCCGGGTCAGCCCGTACTTCGACGCGATCGAGTTCCACAACCCCGACGCCTCCCGCTTCGCCTTGCTCGCCTCGCCGCTCTGCACGGTGGCCTGCTGGAACTCGGAGGTGTTGGTCCGGGCCTTGCCGTGCTTGCAGACCTTCTTGCCGTCCTTGGCCTGGCCGGCCCACGCGGCGTAGTGCTCGTCCGCGGAGGCGGACGCCTGCCAGGCCTTGGTGAGGGAGGCGGTGAGCCGGTCGTGGTTCGGCAGCTGGTCGACGCTCAGACCCTGGAGCCGGGTCACCAGATCACGGCGCTGCTGGGCGGCGCCCAACAGATCGGCCGCGGCCCGGTCCAGGTCCGTACAGTTCTTGGTCTTCTCGACGGCCCCGATGACCGCGGCACGGCTGTTGTTGCTGTCCGCCAGGAGCTTGTCGAGCGCCTCGGCCTGCGGCTTCGCCGGATCGGCCGCGGCCTGCGTGGAGGGCTCGCCGGCGGGCGAACTCGCGGCCGCCACCGGCTGCTTGTTGTCCTCGCTATTGTCGTCGCCGCCGCCGCTCATCAGCGCACCCGCGCCGAGGCCGACGACGGCGCAGCCGACGACGACCGCCGCGATGAGCGTGACGTGCGCCGGTCTCTTGCGCTGCCCGGCCCGCCCCTGCGGCCCGTCGTCCACGGGCTGGTACGGCGGCTGCGGGGCCTGCGGCGCGTGGGGCTGGGGCGCCTGAGGAGGCTGGTAGGCGCCCTGGTGCTGCCGGCCGGGATCGAACTGGGGCATCTGCTGGGTGGCGCCCGAGGGCTCCTCGTCGCGGAAGAGGTTGTCGAACTCGGCGGGTGGCTGCCGGTCGCCGGGGACCCCGGGCCTGATGCCGTACGGGGCGCCGCCGGGGACGGGCGGGATGTACTGGGTCGCTTCGGCGTCGCCCCCGTGCGCGGGCGGCTGCTGCTGGTACGCCTGCGGCTGCGGGGCTCCGTGGTCGAGGAACTGGGTGGCCTCGGCAGGGCTCTCCGGCGGCAGCCCGCCCGGCGCGGAGCCGGGGGGCACCGGCGCGATGTACTGCGTGGCGTCCGCGTCCCCGCCCATGCTCATCCCGGGCACGGCCTCGGGCGGCAACGGCTGCGCGTACGGCTGCTGGGGCTGGTGGTGTTGCTGGGGGTGGTGCTGGGGGTGCGCGGGGGGCAGCGGCTGGGCGGAATGAGGCTGTCCGTACGCCTGCGCCGGCTGCCCGTACTGATCGCTGCCCTGGCCGTACGGCCCCTGCGGCTGCGACGAGGCGTCCTGGTGCGCCGCCTGCGGCCCCCAGGGCTGCCCCCACGGCTGGCCGCCCGCCGGGGCGGCCTGATCCGCGGGCCCCCCTGGTATCCAGGGCTCACCGCCACCCGCGGGCAGCACGACACCTTCGTGCGCGGGCCGTACAGCAGGGAGCTGCTGCTCGTCACCCTGTCCGCTCTGCGTCACCGGGACTCCTACGTGTAAACCTACGGAATCGTCGGCTCACGCTATCGGGTGGCTGCCGCCGTTCGCCAAGCGCGTGTGGTCACTCACGACCCCTTCACACGAGCCGTAACACCCAGCACACGAGCTGTAACGCCCAGCGCCCTCGCGGCGCGGTCAAGGGGCACCCGGACGCGATCCCCGGTCCGCCCTCCCCGTCACGCCGCCTGGAGCTCCAGCCGCGCCCCGAACTCCCGCACCGCCGCCTCGTCCCCGTAAGGCACCAGCCGCTGCTGCAGATCGTCCAGATACTCCGCGCCCCGGCTGGAGCGCACCGACCCCAGCAGTTCCATCGCCCGGGTGCCTGTGTGGCAGGCCTGCTCGACCTCGCGCAGCTGCACCTGGGCCGTGGCCAGGAGCACCAGGCCGATGCCGCGGCGGCGGGTCCGGGACTCCGGGTGGCCGTCCAGGGACTCCTTCGCCCGGCGTGCGGCCGCCTCCGCCTGGCCGAGGTCGCGGTGGCAGTGCGCCAGCTCGTCGGCGAGGTAGGCGTGGTCGAAGTGGACGATCCAGTCCGGGTCGTCCCCCGTCTCCGGTTCGGCGCGCTCCATGGCCGTCAGCGCCCGGCCCGTCACCGCCTGGCAGGTGCCGGCGTCGCCGAGCAGGGCGTGTCCGCGCGCCTCCGCCGCGTAGAACATCGCTTCCGCCCTCGGGGTGACCCGCCCGCGCGCACCCTCCTGCGCGGCCCGCGCCAGCTGGGCGATCTCGCGCGGATTGCCCAGCTGCGCGGCGAGATGGCTCATCGACGCGGCCAGGACGTAACCGCCGTACGCCCGGTCGCCCGCCGCCTGCGCCAGGCGCAGCGCCTGGATGTAGTAGCGCTGCGCGAGACCCGGCTGGCCCGTGTCGACGGCCATGTACCCGCCGAGTTCGGTGAGCCGGGCCACCGCCGCGAACAGCTGCCGGCCGACCGATTCGCGGTACGCCCCCGAGAGCAGCCCGGAGACCACGCTGTTCAGGTAGTGCACCAGGACCGGCCGCACATGTCCGCTGCCGAACCGGTGGTCGAGGTCGACGAGCGCGGCCGTCATCGCCCGGACCGCCGCCACGTCCGACATCCCGACGCGGGCCCCGGCGGGCCGCGCCACCTGCGGGTCGGCGCCGGTGATCAGCCAGTCGCGGCTGGGTTCGACCAGCGCCGAGGAGGCGACCGTCGAACCGGACAGGAAGTCGCGGCGGCCGACGTCGCTGCGCCACAGCTCACAGACCTGCTCGATCGCGCCGATCACGGTCGGGGCGAACTGCAGGCCGACGCCGGACGCCAGATTCTTGCCGTTGGCCATGCCGATCTCGTCGACCGTGACCGTACGGCCGAGCTTGCGGCCGAGCGCCTCGGCGATGATTCCCGGTGCCCTGCCGCGCGGTTGCTGTCCACGCAGCCAGCGGGCCACGGAGGTCTTGTCGTACCGCAGATCGAGCCCGCGTTCCGCGCCGACCATGTTGACGCGGCGGGCGAGGCCGGCGTTGGAGCATCCGGCTTCCTGAATGAGCGCCTGGAGCCGTTCGTTCGGCTGGCGGGCGACGAGAGGCCTGGCTGCCATGTTTCCCCCTGAGGCCGCAGTGATCGATGAGCGGATCACTGCCCGGCAATTGCACGGAAAATGCGCACATTCATCGTGATCGTCAGGTCCGTCGTGTTCCTTGCCATTCGTGTCGGCATACGTTCGGCATACGTGCGTCATCCGTGTCGGCATATGACAGAGGCCGACCGTTCGGGAGGCGCCCGTAAGTGGCTACCCGCCCGTCCGGGCACCGCCTCGCGCGCGCCCCCGTCCATGCATCCGTGCGCCCCGTATGCCGGATCGGTACGTCGTGACCGCGCTCGCCACGCCCGTAACCCCGGGTGGTGGCGGTAGTTGTGTTGTGCGTGGAAGAGCCCATCGGAGTCGAAGAGCCCATCGTGATCACTCAAGCCCCGCAGGTCCCCCGGCAGCGGGGCGAGCAACTGCTCGACGCAGCCGTGCGGTACGCGGAGGAACGGCACTGGGACGTGTGCCCCGGCACCTGGCTGGAGGCCGCGGAGGGGGCCGAGCGGTGCTCCTGCGGCGACGCGGGCTGCGCCTCCCCCGGCGCCCATCCCGCCGGACCGGACTGGGCGGGCCAGGCGACCGGCAGCGGTGCCGCGGCCCGCCGGATGTGGTCCAGGCACCCGGAGGCGTCGATCCTGCTGCCCACCGGCCGCGCCTTCGACGCGATCGAGGTACCGGAGTCCGCCGGGTTCCTGGCGCTGGCCCGGATGGAGCGGATGGGACTGCCGCTCGGGCCCGTCACCCGCACCCCCGACCGGCGGATGTACTTCTTCGTCCTGCCGGGCGCGGCGGCCAAGGCGGACGATCTCGTACGGAAGTTGGGCTGGCGGGCCGCCTCGATCGACCTCGTCGGCCGCGGTGACGGCCACTACGTGACGGGGCCGCCGACCTGGGTCGGCGGGCGCGGCGCGGTGCAGTGGGCGCGCCGGCCCACCCACGCCAACCGGTGGCTGCCGGACGCGGAGGAGCTCATCAGCCCGCTCGCCTACGCCTGCGCGCGGGAAGCGGCCGATGCGCGAGAACGCCTTGCGCAGAGCGCCCTTTCGTAGGGTGGTCCCCATACACGGGGACACCGAAAGGCAGCGCGCATACGGGCCACCCAGCTGCTCGATGTGCTCGACCTGGCGGGCGCCCAGCACAAGCTGGTCGTCGACTGCTCGACCGGCATGCGGAAGAAGATCGGGCTCGCGGCGGCGCTGCTGCACAACCCCGAAGTGCTCTTCCTGGACGAGCTGTTCGAGGGCGTCGACCCGGTGTCGGCGCAGACCATCCGCGAGGTTCTGGAGCGTTACACCCACTCCGGGGCGACCGTCGTCTTCTCCAGCCATGTGATGGAACTGGTGGAGTCCCTCTGCGACTGGGTGGCCGTCATGGCCGCCGGCACGATCCGGGCCCAGGGCACCCTGGAGCAGGTGCGCGGCGAGGCGCCCTCGCTGTACGGGATACGTGCGCGCGGTCGCCTACGGGGATACGGGCTCGCGGTCTTCCTGCGGGTCCTCGGCGAACTGTTCCAGGAAGGGTTCGACCGCCGCGCGCCAGCCCTCCGGCTGGTCGTAGTGGACGAGATGACCGGCATCGGCCACCTCCGCGTACTGCCCGCGCGGCAGGACGCGGACCATCTCCTGGGCCTCCGCCCGGCCCAGCTCGCCGTCGAGGCCGCGGAGCACCAGGGCCGGGCACCGGACCTGTGCCAGCTCCTCCCAGTGCGCGTCGAACACCCAGGTCGCGCGGGACTGGAGCATCTGGCGGCGGGAGAAGAGGGGGCGCCAGCCATCGGCCCGCTCGGCCATCACCTCGGCGAAGAACTCGCCGCGGGCCGGATTGGGCCGCTCCACCCAGGGATCGTCCTCGCCGAACCACTTCCGCACGTCGGAGAGCGTCGCGAACGGCACCGGCCAGGACGTGAACCAGTCCTCCCACTCCCGCTGCGAGGCCGCGCCGAGCGAGGAGGCCCGCATGTCGCAGATGACCAGCGCCCGGACGAGATCGGGGCGCTTCGCGGCGAGCTGCCAGGCGGTGAGCGCCCCCATGGCATGTCCAACGAGGGTGACGGGGGCGAGGTCGAGCTGTTCGATCGCCGCCTCGACGTCGCAGACGTACGCCTCACGGGTGTACGGACCTTCGGCCGGCTTCTCGCTGCGGCCGTGCCCGCGCTGGTCGAGGCCGACGGCACGATACCGCTCGGCGAGCCAGCGGATAGTCGGGGCCCAGTGCGCGGCCCGGCCCATCAAACCGTGGAGCAATAAGACCCCGGGGGCGCTCTCGCCCTCCGTGCGCCCCTTGGGCGGGTCGGCGAACTCCCAGGCCGCGAGGCGTACGCCGCCGGTCCCGGTCACATCGATGCGCCGCACCATATGTCCTGGCACCCCCTTCTGGTCCTCGATCACCGCTTGATCCCGCTCGATCACCGCGTGGTCGCACCACCGCAGACTATCGAACCTTTATTCGAAAACCGGGTTCCGCCGTCCAACACCCCTCGTTCGAGTGACCGGCGCGAAGGATTGACCCCGGCCGCGGAGGGGAGATCTTCACCGGGAGGCGGGCCACTCGGGGATGAGGGCCCGTGGGGACCGACCCTGAGAGCTCGGGGCTCCGGGTCGGAACAGGGGAGGACAGGCCCCGGCGCCGCAAGGCGCCGGGGCCCTCTGCGTGCGCAACCGGGACGTGCTCAGCCGGGACGCGGACAACCGGGACGTGCGAAACCCGTACGTGCACGACGTACGGAACGGACCGAACATGCCGAACGAGCAAGTACCACGGGCGCATGCGCCTGCTCCCTCCCCGACCCGCACGGTCAGGTGGCCGACACTCTCAGGTATGCCTCAGCCACAGCCTCGCACGCGATCCGTCCGAGCGCTGCTGTTCCGGACGGAAAAATAAGGAAGCGGACGTCATGCTTCAGCGTCCGTCGCGCCCGGCCGCGAATCCGTCAGCGCTTGGCCACGAACACATGCGAGGCGACCTCGGCGTCCAGCTCCGCCGCCTCGCCACTGCTGCCGACCAGCACCCCGCCGGGCGACTGGGTCACGCTGACCACGGACCCGGGCTGCACACCCGCCCGCCGCAGCGTGTACATCAGCTGGGCGTCCGTCTGGATCGGCTCACCGATCCGGCGCACGACCACGGTCTTGCCCTCGGCGCCCGGGTCGAGCTCCGACAGGCTCACCATGCCCTCGTCGAGGAACGGGTCGGCCTCGGCCTTCTCGCCCAGCTCCTCCAGGCCCGGGATCGGGTTCCCGTACGGCGACTCCGTCGGGTGGCGCAGCAGCTCCAGCACCCGCCGCTCCACGGCCTCGCTCATCACATGCTCCCAGCGGCAGGCCTCGGCGTGCACCTGCTCCCACTCCAGGCCGATCACGTCGACGAGCAGGCACTCGGCGAGCCGGTGCTTGCGCATGACGCGGGTCGCGAGGCGGCGCCCCTCGCCGGTCAGCTCCAGGTGGCGGTCGCCCGCGACCTGCACCAGGCCGTCGCGCTCCATCCGCGCCACCGTCTGGCTGACCGTCGGACCGCTCTGGTCCAGCCGTTCCGCGATCCGGGCGCGCATGGGCACCACGCCTTCCTCTTCGAGTTCGAGGATGGTGCGGAGATACATCTCCGTGGTGTCGATCAGTCCGGACATTCGTGCCCCTCGATGCTGTGACATGAAAAACGTCGTTGCCCTGGACCCAATTCTGACGCATACCGCCGACAACCGTGCCGCGCCGACAGAACACCGTGCAGCGGAGCGGCGTGGGCGGTATTGACAGGTCAGTGGTCCAGACCGCAACGTGATCCGCGGCACGGACACCCCACGGACCATTCTCACCGCTGGAAAGGGCCTCCTCGATGAGCGACAGCAAGCTGGCCGGTCAGTTCTTCGATGCAGCGATCGGCCTGCTGGAGCGTGTACGCGACGAGGAGTCCGGCAACATCGCGGCCGCCGGTGCCGCGATCGCCGACACGGTCGCCGCGGGCGGCCGGCTCTTCGCCTTCGGCGCCGGGCACTCCTCGCTCGCCGCGCAGGACGTCGTCTACCGGGCGGGCGGACTCGCCCTGATGAACCTGCTGGCCGTGCCGGGCACGGTCGGCGTCGACGTCATGCCCGCGACCCTCGGCTCGGCGCTGGAGCGGGTCGACGGACTGGCGAGCGCGGTCCTCGACTCCAGCCCCGCCGAGGCGGGCGACGTCCTCGTGATCATCTCGCTCTCCGGGCGCAACGCGCTGCCGGTGGAGATGGCGATGAACGCGCGCGCGCTCGGCCTGAAGGTCATCGGCGTCACCTCGGTCGCGTACGCGGACGGCACCCGGTCCCGGCACGCCTCGGGCGGCTTCCTGCGGGACCACTGCGACATCGTGCTCGACAGCAAGATCGCCATCGGCGACGCGGAGCTGACCACCAAGGGGATCGAGGCACCCTTCGGACCCGCGTCGACGGTGGTCACCAGCGCGGTGATGCAGGCGATGATGGCCGCCGCGGCGGAGCAGCTCGTGGCGCGCGGGATCGAGCCGCCGATGCTGCGGTCGGGGAACGTCGACGGCGGCCACGAGTGGAACGGGCGCGTCATGACGGAGTACCGGGACCGGATCTTCTACCGGCGCTGAGAAAAAAATGGGTTGTGGCAGCCCCCGCCCGTTCCTAGGCTGCTGCCAACGAAGAAAGGAGGTGTTCCGGAAGTGATTTCTTCTCGGACTCGTGAGGTGACTGCGGGCTGACGCCCGTTGTCGCGCTCTTTGCAGTGCAGGCCGGTCATCGGCCAATTCCAAGCAGTCACCGACCCGCAGGCTCGCCGGTAAGTCCGGCCGGCTTCTCCGCAAGGAGGAACCAGAGCCTGCGGGTTTCTGCGTGTCCGCACCGGTTCGCTACGGGCACAGGCGCTCGACGCGCCAGTTCTCGCCCTCGCGTACGTACCTGAGGCGGTCGTGCAGCCGGTTCTCGTGGCCCTGCCAGAACTCGATCGTGTCGGGGACGACGCGGAAGCCGCCCCAGTGCGGGGGCGCGGGGATGTGTTCGCCCTCGGGGTAGCGGGCGGCCAGTTCCTCGTAGCGCCGGATCAGCTCGTCGCGGGAGCCGATCACCGACGACTGGGCGCTCGCCCAGGCGCCGAGCTGGGAGCCGTGCGGGCGGGTGCGGAAGTAGGCGACCGTTTCCTCGCGGCCGACGCGGGACGCCTGGCCGGTGATGATGACCTGGCGGGCCATCGGGTGCCAGGGGAAGAGCAGCGAGACGTAGGGGTTGGCGGCCAGTTCGCGACCCTTGCGGGACTCGTAGTTGGTGAAGAAGACGAAACCGCGTTCGTCGTACTTCTTCAGCAGCACCGTGCGTGAGGACGGGCGGCCCTCGGGGGTGGCGGTGGAGACCACCATGGCGTTGGGCTCGTAGAGCACCCCGCCCACGGCGACCTGCCGGAACCAGTGGGCGAACTGCTGGATCGGGTCGTCGGCCAGCGTGTCCTCGGTGAAGCCCTCGGAACGGTACTGCTCGCGCATCGCGGCCGGATCGGTGGTGGAATCGGAGGAGGAATCTGCGGTGGGCACGGGGCCATCCTGCCGCAGCGGCCAAGTCCGCCCGTCAAGGAGGGGCGTCAATCCTTCACCGGTGAATGGGGAAGCTGTGCCGGATGTCACCCTTCCCCGCGTCGTGGGAACCCGCCAATATCTTGGGGCAGGCCACTGTGGCCTCCGTACAGCCGCCGACCGAGGGAGCCGCCATGTCCGACTTCGTACCGGGACTAGAGGGAGTCGTCGCGTTCGAGACGGAGATCGCCGAACCGGACAAGGAAGGCGGTTCGCTGCGTTACCGGGGCGTCGACATCGAGGATCTCGTCGGCCATGTGTCGTATGGCAATGTCTGGGGTCTGCTGGTCGACGGGGCGTTCAACCCCGGCCTGCCCCCCGCCGAGCCGTTCCCGATCCCGGTGCACTCGGGTGACATCCGGGTCGATGTGCAGTCCGCGCTGGCGATGCTCGCTCCCGTCTGGGGCCTGCGGCCGCTGCTCGACATCGACGAGGAGACGGCGCGCAACGATCTGGCGCGGGCCGCGGTGATGGCTCTGTCGTACGTCGCCCAGTCGGCGCGCGGGCAGGGGCTGCCGATGGTTCCGCAGAGCGAGATCGACAAGGCGCAGTCCGTGGTCGAAAGGTTCATGATCCGCTGGCGCGGTGAGCCGGACCCGCGGCACGTCAAGGCCGTCGACGCGTACTGGACGTCGGCCGCCGAGCACGGAATGAACGCGTCCACGTTCACGGCCCGTGTCATCGCGTCGACCGGCGCCGATGTGGCGGCGGCGCTGTCGGGCGCGGTGGGCGCGATGTCGGGGCCGCTGCACGGGGGTGCGCCGTCCCGGGTCCTCGGCATGATCGAGGAGATCGAGCGCACCGGGGACGCCACCGCGTACGTGCGCAAGGCCCTGGACAAGGGTGAGCGGCTGATGGGCTTCGGGCACCGGGTCTACCGGGCGGAGGACCCGCGGGCACGCGTTCTGCGGCGTACGGCCGAGGAGTTGGGCGCGCCGCGCTTCGAGGTGGCGCTGGCGCTGGAGAAGGCCGCGCTGGAGGAGCTGCACGCGCGGCGCCCGGACCGGGTGCTGGCGACGAACGTGGAGTTCTGGGCAGCGATCATGCTGGACTTCGCGGAGGTTCCGGCGCACATGTTCACGTCGATGTTCACGTGTGCGCGTACGGCGGGCTGGTCGGCGCACATCCTGGAGCAGAAGCGGACGGGGCGCCTGGTGCGGCCTTCGGCGCGGTATGTCGGGCCCGGTGCGCGTGATCTCCGGGAAATCGAGGGATACGAGCAGATCACCGCTCTGCGGAAGCTGGGACCGACCGGCCCGAGCCCGGTGGCGTGAGGCCCGGCGCCGGGCGGCGGGCTCGGATTCGGCCGAGTGCGTCGTCCAGCCGTGCCGCCCACCGCGCCACGACCCGTCGGCGTCGGACGGTGTCGTCGGTGAGGAGTCACTTCTCCCCTTGCCCGGGTGCGCGGCCGGGGCCGGGAGGCCCGGCGAACGCCTGGGCGATGTCGAGCCATTGGCCGGCGTCGGGTCCGGTGGCGCGGACGGCGAGGTCGTCGCGGTGGGCGCGCCGGGTGACCAGCAGGCAGAAGTCGAGCAGCGGCCCGGTGACGCGCTGCGGTGCGTCCTCGGCCCCGAAGGCGAGCAACTCACCGTCCGGCGCGATCAGTTCGACCCGGAACTCCTCCTCGGGCGCCGCGATCCCCCGCACCAGGTAGGCGTAGTCCCTGGCCCGCACCCCGATCCGGGCGACGTGCCGCAGCCGGGCGGTGTGGGTCCTGGTGACGCCGAAGGCGTCGGCGATGTCCTGACCGTGCGCCCAGGTCTCCATGATCCGGGCGGTCGCCATGGAAGCGACGCTCATCGGCGGCCCGTACCAGGGGATGCGCACACCGGCCGGCGCAGCCCGCAACACCGCCTCCAGCCGCGCCCTCCCGTCCCGCCACCGCGCGAACAGCACATCCGGCGCGAGGACGGCCAGCTCCTCGGCGCCCCGGTCGACAAAGGACTCGGGCGCCTCCAGGGCCTTGGCCGCTTCCCCGGCGAAGGCGTCGGGATCGGTGGCGGCCAGCAGCGCCATCTCGTCGGTCCAGGTGAGATGGGCGATCTGATGCGCGACGCTCCAGCCGGGGGCAGGGGTCGCGGCGGCCCATTGCACGGCGCTCAGCCCCCGTACGAGTAGGTCGAGTTCCTGGCTCTCCTCGCGCAGATCGTCGATCACGGCTGCGACATCGGGCACGGTGCGCTCTCCTCGGGGCAGGGCGGTGTGGCCAGGAGCATGGCAACGGACTCTTGAACAAGCAATCGTGCTTGCATTGTCGTCCTAATATCGCTCGCGAAGCCGAACGGTCGCGGTAGGACGTCACTGCACGTCGGTGCGGCCCAGCCAGCTCGGCCGGACCGGCACCCCGTCCGCGTAGCGCTCCACCGGCGGCGAGGGCAACGACGGTGACGGCGGGGGCGGAGGCGGCGGCACCGCGGCGGCCGGCAGCTCCGGCTCGGGCTCCGGCTCGGGCGGGGGCGGTGCAGCGCTGTCGTCCAGCAGCTCCGCCACCGTGTACCGGGTGCTGAAGGACTGCCAGGCGCCGTCGATCACCAGAAGAAAGCCGCCATCCTCCCGGAAGAGCCGACGGCGCTTCGGGCTCCGGGGGTGCTCCGGCGTATGGTTCCGGGCCCGCCGCTCCAGCTCCGCCAGGGCGTCTTCGCGTGTGCCCTCCAGGTGCGCCAGCACGTATGCCTCCGTGTGCTTGCGCTCCCCCACCCCCACGGTCGTCTCCATGACCAGTCCCCAGGTCGCCACGTGCCCCACCCCTTCCCGTTCGGATCAGGAGCAAGCCTAGGAGGCGCGGCGGGACAGCGCACCGGTGGACGGGCGGGCGGGCCGTCAGGCGTGGTCGCGGCCCTTCGCGCCCCGCACCTGGCTGCGTACCGCGCCCATGCTCGCCCCGATGACCAGGGCGATGGCCAGGGCGTCCGTCGTGGAGAGGGCCTGGTCGAGGATGAGGAAGCCGGCCGTGGCCGCGATCGCCGGTTCCAGGCTCATCAGGATCGCGAAGGTGGGCGCGGGCAGGCGGCGCAGTGCCATGAGTTCGAGGGTGTACGGGAGGACCGAACTCAGCAGTGCCACCAACGCACCCAGTCCCAGCGTGGACGGGACCAGCAGTTTCGAGCCCGACTCCAGGATGCCGAGGGGCAGGGAGAGGACCGCGGCGACCACCAGCGCCAGGGCCAGGCCGTCCGCCTGGGGGAAGCGGCGGCCGGTGCGGGCGCTGAAGACGATGTACGCCGCCCACATGACGCCCGCGCCCAGAGCGTACGCGGCGCCGACCGGATCGAGACGGTCGAAGCCACCCCCGCTCAGCAGCACGACCCCGCCCAGCGCGAGGCCCGCCCACACCACATTGATCAGGCGGCGGGAGGCAATCACCGAGAGCGCGAGCGGGCCCAGCACCTCCAGGGTGACGGCCGCGCCCAGCGGGATGCGGTCGGCGGCCTGGTAGAAGAGCGTGTTCATGCCGCCCATCGCCACCCCGAACGCGAGGACCGTGCCCCAGTCGGCGCGCGTGTAGCCGCGCACCTTCGGGCGGCAGACGATCATCAGGACGAGCGCGGCGACGACCAGGCGCAAGGTGACGACCCCGAGCGCCCCGGCCCGCGGCATCAGCAGGACCGCGACCGCCGAGCCGAACTGGACGGAGAGGCCGCCCGCGACCACCAGCGCGACTGGCGCGAGCGCCGCCCCGCGGCGCCGGGGGCGGGCCGGCGCCGCCGCCCCGTCCAGGGCGGGCACCGCCTCCGGTACGGCGACGGCCGCGGCCCGCTCCGTGGCCGCCCCTGCTGCACTGCGCTGGTCGTTCACCTGCGGTGTTCCTCCCCAACCCAAAAGTTCATTTCAATGCACTGCTTGATTGAAGGTACTGCACTCCCGCCGTGCAGCACCTCCTCTCAAGGTAGGTATCTCCGCGTGGCACGTAAAATGCCTGCTGTGCTCCCGTTATGCTCCACGCGCATGAGCCTGGGACGCAGCGGTGACGGCCGTACCGGAAGCCAGTCGAGCCGCGGCATCGAGATCCGCCATCTGCGCGCCTTCCTCGCTGTCGCCGACGAGGGCAACGTCACCCGTGCCGCCGCCCGGCTCCGCCTCACCCAGCCCGCGGTCTCCCGTACGCTCGCCGCCCTGGAGCAGCACCTCGGCATCCGACTCGTCGACCGGTCCACCCACCATCTCGCCCTCACACCCGAAGGCATCGCCTTCCGGGACAAGGCCGCCGCCGCGGTCGCCGCGTTCGACGAGGCGCTCGACGCGGGCGGGCCGCACCACTGGCCGCTGCGGATCGGGCACGCCTGGTCCGCGTTCGGCCCGTACACCACGCCGCTGCTGCGCCGCTGGCAGGAGCGGTACCCGCAGATCCCGCTCGAACTGCTCCGGATCGACGACCGCACCGCCGGGCTGACCCGCGGTGAGGTCGATGCCGCGCTGCTGCGGGGGCCCGTCGAGGCGCCGGGGCTCGTCACCGAGGTGCTGTTCGACGAGGACCGGGTCGCGGCGGTGGCGGCGGACGGGCCGCTCGCCGCCCGCGCCACGCTCCGGCTCGCCGATCTGGCGGGCGGCACCGTCGTCCTCAACACCGTCTCCGGCACCACCACCCTGGATCTGTGGCCGCCGGATTCGAGGCCCGCCTCGACGCTCACCGTCGCCAACACCGACGACTGGCTGACCGCCATCGCGGCGGGGCGCGGCGTCGGGGTCTCCGCCGCGTCCACCGCCGGGATGCACCCGCACTCCGGGGTCGCCTACCGCCCGCTCGTGGACGCCCCGACCGTCCCGGTCCTGCTCGCCCGTCGCGACGCCCCGGGCCATCCCGCGCTGCCGCAGCTCGCCGCGCTCGCCCGCGAGATCGTGCGCTCGGCCGCCCCGTGACCGGGGCCCGGCCCCTCAAGCACCGGCAGCTCCGGTGGGGGGCGGCACTACCCCGCGTCGAGCCCCTCCGCCAGCACCTCCGCCAGGTGCCGGGCCCGCACACCGCCCAGCTGCGCCAACTGCGTCCGGCAGGAGAAGCCGTCCGCCAGGAATTCCGTGCCGGGCTCCGCCGCCCGCACCGCCGGCAACAGGGTCTCCTCCGCGCAGGCCGCCGACACCTCCCAGTGGCCGCGCTCGAAGCCGAAGTTTCCGGCCAGCCCGCAGCAGCCGCCGCTCAGCTCACCGGTCAGCCCGGCCCGTTCGCGCAGGCGACGGTCCGCCGCGTCGCCCAGAACGGCGTGCTGGTGGCAGTGGGTCTGGCCGGTGGCCGGGCGGTTCAGGCGCGGGGGTCGCCAGTCGGGGGCGTACTCCTCCAGGTACTGCGCCAGGGTGCGGACCGAGGCGGCCAGCCGCGCGGCGCGCGGGTCGTCGGGGAGGAGTTCGGGCAGGTCGGTGCGGAGGGTGGCGGCGCAGCTCGGTTCGAGGACGACGAGCGGGCCGTCGAGGTGGCCGTCCATCCGGTCCAGGGTGCGGCGCATCACCCTGCGGGCCTTGTCCAGCTGGCCCGTCGACACATACGTGAGGCCGCAGCACAGCCCGCGGCCGGGCAGCAGTGTCCGGCGGCCCGCCGCTTCCAGGACCCGGACCGCCGCCCGCCCCGCTTCGGGCGAGAGGTGGTTGGTGAACGTGTCGGGCCAGAGGGTGACCGTCCGGCAGTCGCTCGGCGGGGTCGCCGTCCTCCTGCCCCGGTGCCACCGGGTGAACGTCTCGCGCGCCAGGGCCGGGAGCGTCCGCTCCGGGGCGATCCCCGCCAGCCGCTTGACCAGGGCCGCCAGCGGACGGACCCGGGCCAGGGCGTTCAGGACGGTTGCGAACGGGGACGCGAGGCGCAGCCACTGCGGCAGCCGGCCCATCGCGTAGTGGGCCGCCGGGCGCAGCCGTCCCCGGTAGTGGTGGTGCAGGAACTCCGCCTTGTACGTGGCCATGTCGACGCCCGCCGGGCAGTCGCTGCGGCAGCCCTTGCAGGACAGGCAGAGATCGAGCGCGTCGCGCACCTCCGTCGACCGCCAGCCGTCCGTGATCACCTCGCCCGCGAGCATCTCGTGCAGCAGCCGGGCCCGGCCGCGGGTGGAGTGGGCCTCCTCGCCGGTCGCGCGGAAGGACGGGCACATCACGCCCGCGCCAGCCGGCTGCGCCGTACGGCACTTGGCGACGCCCACACATCTGCGTACCGCCGAGGAGAAGTCCCCGCCGTCGCGCGGGTAGCCGAACGTGACGTCCACCGGGCGCCTGGGCAGCACCTCGAAGCGGAGGTTCTCGTCGAGCCGGGCGGGGCGGGCGATGATGCCGGGGTTCATGCCGCCGTCCGGATCCCAGATGTCCTTGAACCGGGAGAAGAGGGCGACCAGTTCGTCCCCGTACATGCGCGGGAGCAGTTCGGCGCGGGCCTGGCCGTCGCCGTGTTCGCCGCTCAGGGACCCGCCGTGCGCGACGACCAGGTCCGCCAGTTCCTCGGAGAAGCGGCGGAAGCGGGCGACTCCGTCGGGGTTCAGCAGGTCGAAGTCGATCCGTACGTGGATGCAGCCGTCGCCGAAGTGCCCGTACGGGGCGCCGCGCAGGCCGTGGGCGGCGAGCAGGGCGCGGAAGTCGCGGAGGTACGGGCCGAGGCGGGCGGGCGGTACGGCGCAGTCCTCCCAGCCGGGCCAGGCCTCCGTGCCGTCCGGCATCCGGGTGGCGGTGCCCGCCGCGTCCTCACGGATGCGCCACAGGGACCGCTGCCCGGCCGGGTCGGTGACGACCGCACCGTCCAGCGCGTCGGCCGCCCGGAGGATGCGCTCGGCGTGCGCCCGCGCCTCGGCCGGGGTGGCGCCGCCCGTCTCGACGAAGAGCCAGGCCGCGCCGCGCGGCAGCCCGGCGGGTTCCGGTACGAGGTCGGCGGCCATGCCCTCCACGGTCAGCGGGTGGTGCGGGAGCAGGCCGGGGGCGGCTTCGGCGGCCGCGGCCTCGTCCGCGTAACCGAGTACGGCGAGCGCGCGGGCCGCCGGTGCCTCGACCAGCCGTACGGTCGCCTCCGTCACCACGCCGAGCGTTCCCTCGCTGCCGCAGAAGGCGCGGGCGAGGTCGGTTCCGCGCTCGGGGAGGAGCGCGTCCAGGGCGTATCCGGAGATGCGGCGCGGGAGTTCGGGGAATCCGGTACGCAGGAGGGCGAGGTTCGCGGCGACGAGCTCGGGAAGGCCGGACAGCGCTCCGGGCAGGGGGGACTCGCGGCCCAGCCGCAGTGTGCCGCCGCCGTAGCGGGCCACGGTCAGGCCGTGCACGTTGTCGGCGGTGGTGCCCCACGCGACGGAGTGCGCGCCGCAGGAGTTGTTGCCGATCATGCCGCCGAGCGTGCAGCGGCTGTGCGTGGCGGGATCGGGGCCGAAGGTGAGTCCGTGCGGGGCGGCGGCGGCGCGCAGGTCGTCCAGGATCACGCCCGGCCGGACGACCGCGGTACGGGAGCCGGCGTCCAGCTCGACGATCCCGCGCATGTGGCGCGTGAGGTCGAGGACGACGCCGGTGCCGGTGGCCTGTCCGGCGATGGAGGTGCCGCCGCCTCGCGGGACCACGGGCACCGCGTGCGTGCGGCAGACGGCGAGTGCGGCGGCCACGTCGTCGGCGTCGCGCGGGGTGACGACACCGAGCGGTACGCGGCGGTAGTTGGAGGCGTCCATCGTCGTCAGCGCCCGTGCGGTGCGGCCGAAGTCGACCTCTCCGCGGACCGCGGTGCGCAGGGCCTGTGCGAGTGCGTCGCGCTCCGTCGGTTTCTGATGTGCGGCCATGGGGCCAGGATGCCGCCGATCCGGCCACCCGGCGGCCCGCACCTGTGCGAGTCCCCCGAAAACGTCCATACGAAAACGTCCATACGAAAACGTCAATACGTCGGAATACGTCGAATGCGTAGTCACATACCTGACAGAGAACGCCACAAGTACTTCCCAAAGAGAGCGTCAATTCTCATATAGTGACCACAACTTGTCTGAAAATTATCAGCTCCAGTTGTCTTGTTCGCCCCCGCCGTACCGATCCGTCCCCGTCGGATCCGTAGGCCACGCCTGCCCCGTAAACCCCGCCGTAAGCCCCTTGAGCCCCGCGTTCGTCCAAGCCCCGTAAGCCCCCCGTTCGTACCGTCCGCCCCCAAGGACTCCACTTGAGCCCCTCATCCCGGCCGACCGCGCCGGCCCTGCTGATCTCACTGGCCGTCACCGGTTCCCTGTGCCTGTGGGCGGTCGTCGCCGCCCCCGACTCGGTGCGGACCACGCTGGCCTGGGGTGCGGGCGCCGCCGCCGTGGCGTTGTCCGCCGCCGTGGCCACCGCCGTCCACGCCCGCGCCACCGCGAACCGCCTGCGGGACCGTCTCGCGGCGGAGACCCAGCGGTTCACCGGCGAGATCAGCCGGCTCGTGTCCGCCTCCGCGGCGGAGGGCCAGCGGTTCACCGCCGAGACAGCCCGGATCAAGGCCGGCGCCGAGGCCCAAACCGCCCGGATCACCGCGCAGGCCACCGCCGACACCGAACGGTTCACCGGCGAGGTCGAGCGGCTCACCGCCCGCGCGGCCCGCAGCGACACCGAGCGTTCCGCCGCGATCGCCTCCTGCGCCAACGCCGCCGGCCGGATGCAGGCCCTGGCCACCAGCATGCTCGCCGACCTGCGCGAGATGGAGCACCGGCACTCCGCAGAGGACGTGCTCGGCGATCTGCTCCACCTCGACCACCGCACCGCCCAGGCGGGCCGGCTCGCCGACTCCATCGCCGTGCTGACCGGTGCCCGCTCCGGGCGGCGCTGGGCGAAGCCGATCGTGATGGAGTCGATCCTGCGCGGCGCGATGGGGCGGATCAGCGGCTATCAGCGGGTACGTCTCCACTCGACCAGCGACGTCGCGGTCGCCGGCCACGCCGCCGAGGGCATCATGCACGCACTCGCCGAACTCCTCGACAACGCCGCCAACTTCTCGCCGCCCACGGCCGAGGTCCATGTGTACGTCGAGGAGGTACCGGCCGGCATCGTCCTGACCGTCGAGGACAGCGGCCTGGTCATGAGCGATGTGCAACTGCGCCGCGCCGAGCGTGCGGTGTCGGCCACCCACCAGGATCTGGCGGGGCTCTCCGGCACCCGGCTCGGCCTCGCCGTCGTTGGCCGGCTGGCCCGCAAGCACGGTCTGACCGTGTCGTTCCGGCCGTCCGCGCGCGGCGGCACGGGCGCCCTGATGATGCTCCCGCAGGAGCTCCTCACCCGGGCCGCGGTGCCGGTACCGGCGCAGGTGCCGCCCCCGGTCGCGGAGCCGTCGTCCGGCCCGGCGTCCGGGTCGACGCCCGAGCCGGAGCCCGCGCACACAACGGCCACCACGGCTTTCGCCACCGACGCCCCGGACTCCCCGGACTCCCCCTCGTCCGAGACCACCCGCAACCTCCCCCGGTTCGGCGAGAGCGGGCTCCCCAAGCGTCCCCGCGGCCGCACCCTCGCCGCCGCCGAGGCCCGTGCCCACGCCAACTCCGACGGCGCCGCGACCCCCCGGCCCCGTACCTCCGACCCCAAGGAACAGGCAGCCCGCTTCAGCAGCTTCCGCCAGGCTGTCCGGCCCAATCCCCCGCACCCGGAAGAAGGCAACACCCGATGACCGCGACCACCGACGAGAAGCTCAACTGGCTGCTGGAGGGGCTCCTGGAGCGCACCCCCGGCACCCGTCACGCCCTCGTCCTGTCCAGGGACGGCCTCAAGCTGTGCCGCACCCCTGAGCTCTCCGTCGACCAGGCCGATCAGCTGGCCGCGATCTCCGCCGGTATCCAGAGCCTGTCGCACGGCGCGTCCGTCGAGTTCGGTGACGGCACCGGCGGCGTACGGTCCGCGATGGCGGAGTTCTACGGCGGTGTGCTGTTCATCGTCGAGGCGGGCGCGGGCGCCCATCTCGCGGTCGTCGCGTCCGATGAGGCCGACGTCGGCCTCATCGGCCACAACATGAGCGAACTCGTCGAGCAGCTCGGCGAGCACCTCAGCGCCCCGCCGCGCTCCCCCTCGGCCACCGAGGCCACCGCAGCCGACGCGGCCGCATCCGTATGACTCGCCCCCGCCCCGGCCGGGACGACACCCCGGACCGGCTGTACACCCTCACCGGTGGCCGCAGCCGGTCCGATTCGGACGCGTTCGACCTGGTGACACTGGTGGTCTCCGAGTGCGAGCCGGCCCCCGGCATGCAGTCGGAGCACGTCACCATCCTGCGGATGTGCCAACTGCCCACCGCGGTCGTGGAGATCGCGGCGGGCCTCGGCCTGCCCGTCAGCATCGTCCGGATCATGCTGTCCGATCTGCTGGACACCGGCCGGATCAGCGCCCGCCACCCCCGTACCGCCCGTGTCGCGGACCGGCTCCCCGACCCCGACATCCTGGAACAGGTGCTCGTTGGACTCCGCAACCTCTGACCGTGCCGCCCTGCGGCCGACGGCCGACAACGGACTGAAGATCGTTGTCGTCGGCGGCTTCGGGGTCGGCAAGACCACCATGGTCCGGTCCGTCAGCGAGATCCGTCCGCTGAACACGGAAGAGACCATGACCCGCGCGGGCGAGGCCGTCGATCACCTCGACGGTGTGCACGCGAAGACGTCCACGACCGTCGCCTTCGACTTCGGCCGGATCTCGCTCGACGAGCGCTCGGTGCTGTACCTCTTCGGCGCCCCGGGCCAGGAACGGTTCTGGTTCCTGTGGGACCGGCTGTTCTCGGGCACGCTCGGCGCCGTCGTCCTCGTCGACACCCGCCGGCTCGCCGACTCCTGGTACGCGATCGACCGCCTGGAGCACCACGGCACGCCGTTCATCGTGGCCTGCAACGACTTCGGCGGCCCGCTCCACACCGAACAGCAGATACGCGAGGCGCTCGACCTCTCGGACGACGTGCCGCTGGTGGAGTGCGACGCCCGGGACCGTTCGTCCAGCAAGTACGTACTGATCACGCTGGTCGAGCACCTGCACGCCCTCTCACAGCGCAAGGCCGCCACCCCGTCCACCGACGGTCCGTCCGCCGCCACCCCGTCCGCCGCCAGTCCGGAGATCACGCCGGCGAAGACCCCGGAGCCCACCTCGTGACCCAGCCCCCGGCGCCACCCGCCGGCTGCCCCGTGTCCCAGGGCCGCGCGCCGCTCTCCGGTCCCCGGTTCCAGACCGAACCGACCCGGCTGTACCGGGAGATGCGCCGCGACCACGGGGCCCTTGCGCCCGTCGTCCTCGACGGCGACGTGCCCGCCTGGCTCGTGCTCGGCTACCGCGAACTGCACCAGGTCACCGGCGACCCGGTGCTGTTCAGCCGCGACTCCGACCTGTGGAACCAGTGGGACCGCATCCCCGACGACTGGCCGCTGCTGCCGATGATCGGCCGCAAGCAGCCGTCGATCCTCTACACGGTCGGCCCCCGGCACACCGAGCGCGCCGCGATGATCAGCAACGCCCTGGAGTCCGTCGACCCGTTCGCCCTGAAGCGGTACGCGGAGGAGTTCGCCGACGCGCTCGTCGACCGGTTCTGCTCCACGGGCGGGACGGAGATCATCGCCGAGTACGCGATGCTGCTCCCCGCCCTCGTCCTGGCGAAGATCTACGGCTTCAGCGACACCGTCGGCGCGGAGCTCGTCGGCTCGATCAACGACATGGTCGACGGCCGGGAGCGGGCGCTGGCCGGGCAGCAGCACCTCGCCTCGTCCATGGTCCAGTTGCTGGTCGACAAGCACGCCGCGCCCGGTGACGACGTCGCGACGCGGATGCTCGCCGACACCGGCGGCTTCACCGACGAGGAGGTCGCCCAGGACCTGATGGTCATGATGGCCGCGGGCCACCAGCCGACCGCCGACTGGATCGGCAACTCGCTGCGGCTGATGCTCACCGACGACCGGTTCGCCGCCTCCCTCTCGGGCGGCCGGCACAGCGTCGCCGAGGCCATGAACGAGGTGCTCTGGGAGGACACCCCGACGCAGAACGTGGCGGGCCGCTGGGCCTCGCGCGACACCCGGCTCGGCGGGCGCCACATCGAGGCGGGCGACCTGCTGCTGCTGGGCATCGCCGCCGCCAACGCGGACCCGCAGGTCCGCACCGACGGTTCCGCGCTGACCGGCGGCAACAACGCGTTCCTCTCCTTCGGCCACGGCGAGCACCGCTGCCCGTTCCCGGCCCAGGAGACCGCCGAGGTCATCGCCCGTACCGGCATCGAGGTGCTGCTGGACCGGCTCCCGGACATCGACCTCGCCGTCCCCGCCGAGCAGCTCACCCGGCGCCCGTCCCCGTGGCTGCGCGGGCTGACGGACCTGCCGGTGGTCTTCACGCCCGCACCCGCCCTCGGAACCACCGACGGAACCACCCTCAAAACCGCCCTCGGAGGCCAGAGATGACCCGGATCGCCCTCGACCCCTTCGTCACCGACCTCGACGGCGAGAGCGCCCGGCTGCGGGCCGCGGGCCCGCTCGCCGAAGTGGAACTGCCGGGCGGGGTGCACTGCTACGCGGTCACCCACCACGCGGAGGCACGGCAGCTGCTCACCGACAGCCGGCTCGTGAAGGACATCAACGTCTGGGGCGCCTGGCAGCGCGGCGAGATACCCATGGACTGGCCGCTGATCGGTCTCGCCAACCCGGGCCGCTCCATGCTCACCGTCGACGGCGCGGACCACCGCCGGCTGCGCACCCTGGTCGCGCAGGCGCTGACCGTGAAGCGGGTGGAGCGGCTGCGGGCCGGCATCGAGGCGCTGACGACGGCGAGCCTGGACCGGCTTTCCGCGCTGCCCGAGGGCGAGAAGGTCGACCTGAAGGCGGAGTTCGCGTACCCGCTGCCGATGAACGTGATCAGCGAACTGATGGGCGTGGACAGCGCGGACCACCCGCGGCTGAAGGAGCTGTTCGAGAAGTTCTTCTCGACGCAGACGCCGCCCGAGGAGGTCCCGCAGATGATGGCGGACCTGGGCGCGCTGTTCACGAAGATCGTCGACACCAAGCGGGAGAACCCGGGCGACGACCTCACCAGCGCCCTGATCGCGGCCTCGGAGAACGGCGACCACCTCACCGACGAGGAGATCGTCAACACCCTCCAGCTGATCATCGCGGCCGGTCACGAGACCACGATCAGCCTCATCGTCAACGCGGTCGCCGCGCTCCAGACCCACCCCGAGCAGCGCAAGCAGGTGCTCAGCGGGGAGGTGCCGTGGGAGAACGTGATCGAGGAGACGCTGCGCTGGAACACCCCCACGTCCCATGTCCTGATCCGGTTCGCCACACAGGACATCGAGGTGGGCGAGAAGGTCCTGCCCAAGGGCGAGGCGCTGATCGTCTCCTTCGGCGCGCTCGGCCGCGACGAGGCGCAGTACGGACCGACGGCCGGTGACTTCGACATCACCCGCTCCCCCAACCGCCACATCGCGTTCGGCCACGGCCCGCACGTCTGCCCGGGTGCGGCACTGTCCCGGCTGGAGGCGGGGGTGGCACTGCCCGCGCTGTACGAGCGGTTCCCGGACCTGGAACTCGCCGTTCCGGCGTCGGAGCTGCGCAACAAGCCGATCGTCACCCAGAACGACCTGTACGACCTGCCGGTGGAGCTGGGCTGACTCCGCCGTTCGAGGTGGTCCACGTACCGGAGCGGGTGTCTCATCCGACGGACACGGTCCTCGACCGTGTCCGTGAGGTACTACGCTCCGGTTCGTGGCCGATATCCAGATCCCCGCTGACATCAAGCCCGCCGACGGACGCTTCGGCGCCGGTCCTTCCAAGGTGCGGACGGAGGCGCTCGACGCACTGGCCGCCACCGGTACGTCTCTTCTCGGTACGTCCCACCGCCAGGCCCCGGTCAAGAACCTGGTCGGCGCGGTGCGTCAGGGCGTGCGCGACCTCTTCTCCCTCCCCGAGGGATACGAGGTGATCCTGGGCAACGGCGGCTCCACCGCCTTCTGGGACATCGCGACGCACGGCCTCATCGAGACGAAGTCCCAGCACCTCACCTTCGGCGAGTTCTCGTCGAAGTTCGCGAAGGCCGCCAAGCTCGCCCCGTGGCTGGCCGACCCGACCGTGATCGCCTCCGACCCGGGCACCCACCCGGAGCCGAGCGCCGAGGCGGGCGTGGACGTCTACGCGTTCACGCACAACGAGACCTCGACCGGTGTCGCCGCGCCGGTCAAGCGCGTCGCGGGCGCCGACGAGGGCTCCCTGGTCCTGGTGGACGCCACCTCCGGCGCGGGCGGCCTGCCGGTCGACATCACCGAGTCGGACGTCTACTACTTCGCCCCGCAGAAGTCCTTCGCCTCCGACGGCGGGCTCTGGATCGGCGTCTTCTCCCCGGCCGCCCTGGAACGCGCCGCGCGCGTCCACGCGTCGGGCCGCCACATCCCGGAGTTCTTCAGCCTGCCCACGGCGATCGACAACTCCCTGAAGAACCAGACGTACAACACCCCGGCCCTGGCCACGCTGTTCCTCCTGAACGAGCAGCTGACCTGGATGAACACCCAGGGCGGTCTGGACTTCACCACCGGCCGCACGGCCGCCTCGGCGCGGAACCTGTACGGCTGGGCGGAGGAGTCCAAGTACGCGACCCCGTTCGTCACCGACCCGGCGAAGCGCTCGCAGGTGATCGGCACGATCGACTTCGCGGACGAGATCGACGCCTCGGCCGTCGCCAAGGTGCTGCGCGCCAACGGCATCGTCGACACCGAGCCGTACCGCAAGCTGGGCCGCAACCAGCTGCGCGTGGCGATGTTCCCGGCGATCGACCCGTCGGACATCCAAGCACTGACGGCCTGCGTCGACTACGTGATCGAGAAGCTGTAACGAGTACCCGTACGAGAAGGGCCCCGCGCTGATGCGCGGGGCCCTTCGTCGTTCACTCGGCGGGGTGACGGAACCGTTCGGGCACGGGCGGCCGTATCGTCCTACGATGATGGCCTCGACATCACATTTTCAGGAGGCCCGCAATGTCTGCAGCAGCAGTCGAGCACCCCTGTGACGGTGAGCCGGAGTCGCTGCTCGAAACGGCCAACAGCCTCATGGAACAGCACCCGGGTTACCGCGTCGAGATCATCGGAGGCGTCATCACCGTGGCCCCGTCCCCGGATGCCCCGCACGCCCGAGTGCTGACCAAGATCATGCGTCCTTTCATCGCAGCCGGTCTCGACGACGGTGAGACCGAGGTCCTCCAGGGAGTCGGCCTGTGGCTGCCCAGTGGCCCCGAGGACTACGCCATCCCCGACCTGGCGATCGTCGATGCCGATCTCGACGAGCACCTGGCGGAGAACAACTGCTACGACCCCGCCGTCTTCCGCCTCGTGCTGGAGGTCACCTCCAGCAACTACAACAACGACCTGCGCAACAAGGTCGCCGCCTACGCCGAGGCAAAGATCCCGGTGTATGTGATCGTCGACCGCAAGCACGGCCGGGTCCATGTCCTGACCGAGCCCATGGGCGGCGGCTACGAAAGCCACCAGGTGTACGCCCCGGGGCAGACGGTCACGCTGCCCGATTCGATCGGCGCCCCGGTGACCCTCGATGTCGCCGAGTTGGTCCGGGCCGGCCGCCCCCGGAGCTGATCACTGCGGGTCCGGCGTCAGGCCACTGAGCAGCGCTGCCAGCGCTGCTCACCGTCGTACCACTCCTCCGTCGGCACGAGCCCTGCCGCGGCGGCCACGGCGGCGGAGGCGGCATGGTCCGGATGGACGTGGGCGACGACGGTACGCACCAGCCGCAGTGCCGTCAGATGAGCCACCAGCCCCACCGCCGCCTCCTTCGCGTATCCCCACCCCTGCCACCGCGTTCCGACCACCCAGGCGATCTCCGCCTCCGCGTCACGCGCGTTCACCGTCGCCTGTACGTAACCGGCCAGCCGGCCCTCGTCCCGTACCCGCAGCACCCAGTTCCACCAGCCCACACCGGGGTCCGGCGAACCTGCGGTCCAGCGTTCGTAGCGGGCCAGCAGCTCGCCGGGGGTTTCCGGGGCGCCTCCGGTGTACGTGTGCAGGGCCGGGTCGTCGAGCACGGCCGCCATCTCGTCCGCGTACCCGACCCGCAGCGGCAGCGCGTCCAGCCGGGCGGTGGCGAAGGGCGCGGGTCCGGGTCCGGGAATCATTCGGTTCTTCATATCTGCCCGACCCTATGCGCGCCGTGGCGGACCGGAACGTCAGTTGCCCTTCCGTCGCCGTCCCATGAACACCAGGACGCCGATCCCCGCGAGCACCAGCACACCGGTCAGGGTCGTCCCCTTCGCGTCCCCGTCCTTCGCCCCGGCGGACGACGCCGACGATTCGCCGCCCGGGGACGGCGACTTCCCGGCGCCCCCGCCCCCGCCCCCGCCTCCGCCTCCGGCTCCGTCCACGTCCACCCGCACCACATCGCTCCGCTTCCCCTCCGAGCCGAACATCAGGGCCGAGCCGTCCGCCGTGTACGTCACCGACTCGGCCTGCCGCTGCAGCGGTGCGCTGATCACGTGGTCGGCGCCGAGCCTGCCGTTCTCGAAGACGTACCCACGGGCGCTGAAGTACGAGCGCAGCACCAGCTCCTTGCCGTCCGGCGAGAACGTCCCGTCCGTCACCCACGGCACCTCCCCCACCCGCCGGAAGACGTTGGTGGCGCCGGTGGTGAGCTTCGCGGGGCCCTCGTACAGTCCGCCGCCGTCCTCGTTCTTCGACGTGATGTAGACCCGCCCGGTCGTGGGGTGGACCATCAGCGCCTCGGCGTTGCGCGGGCCGTCCGCGTACTTCACGTCGAACTGTGTGGCGTCGACCGTCGCGTCCCGCAGCTGCTTCGGTTCCGGGAAGCGGTAGATCCAGACGTGGTCCCAGCTGCCGTTCAGGTTGTCGCCGATGTCACCGACGTACAGATCGCCGTCGGGCCCGAGCGAGATGGCCTCCACGTCACGCGGCCGACCCACCCCGCGCATCGTGATCGTCGCGACGGTCTTCCCGGTGCGGGAGTCGACGGCGTAGACGTACGGGCCGTCGTCGCTGTCGTTGTGCGTCCAGTAGACGCCGGGGTGGGCGCGGCTCGCCGCGAGGCCGCTGGACTCGGTGATCCGGGGGTCCTCGATCGTGAAGCTCTGATCGGCCCCGTCTCCGGCCACGGCCGGAGCCGCCCCGGCGAGGAGGAGCAGCGCGACGGCTCCGGACACAGTCAGGTACGAAGGCATGACGCAAGTGTCCACCGTCACGTCGCAGGTCGCAGGCGTGATCCGCGATGATGACGCCATGCGTTTCACGTTTGTCGGCGATTCCATGACGATCGGCCGCGCCGGCGACTTCACCTGGCGCTACCGGATGTGGCAGCACCTGTCTGCCACCCTCGGCGCCCCGTTCGCGATCGTCGGCCCGCGCAGCGAGCTGTACGACACCGGGGCGGACACCCCCGGCGGTTACGAGTACGGCGCACCGGACTTCCCCGCCGAGGCCCGCGCCCATCTGGCCGGCTGGGGCGAGGGCTGGCTGCACATGGCCCCGGTGATCGCCGACACGGTCACCGAGCACCGTACGGACGTCCTGCTCGTCTCGCTCGGCCTGATAGACCTCGGGTTCTACACGGACAGTGGCCAAACAGCCCTGAACGCAAGGGCGTTCATCACGGCGGCCCGCGCCGCGAACCCGCACGTCAAGATGGTGCTCCTGCCCGTGATACCGAACGTACGGGCCGAGTCGGACGCCCCGTTCGCCGCCGAGTGCGACCGCTTCAACGAACTCCTGGCGAAGGCCGTCGCCGACCTCGACGACCCGATGTCACCGATCCTGCTGGCCTCCCGCCCACCGGGATACGACATCCACCGGGACACCTACGACGGGACGCACCCCGGCCCCACCGGCGAACACAGACTCGCGGCCGCGTTCGCCGACGCGATGCACCAGGCGTGGGGCCTGGGCGGCCCGTACACGGCCCGTCCCTGACCGGCCGCGACAGACCGGGCAACGGCATGCGGCACCTCACCGCTCCGCAGGCCGGGCCCTCACATGCATCCGCTCGCCCTGCCGCCCGAACAGACTGAGGAATTCGACCGGGTCGGGCCCGGCGCTGGCCCACGCGTGCGGCGTACGCGTGTCGAACTCGGCGACCTCACCGGCGGCCAGCACCAGATCGTGCTCCCCCAGCACCAGCCGCAGCCGCCCCGCCAGGACGTACACCCACTCGTATCCCTCGTGCACCCGCTGCTCCAGCGGACCCGTGGCCCCGCGCCCGCCGGGCAGGATCTGCTTGTACGCCTGCAGCCCGCCGAGCTGCCGGGTCAGGGGCACGAAGGTCATGCCGTCCCGGGTGAAGGGGCGGAAGTGGATGCGCGGGTCGCCGGTGGCCGGGGCGCCGACGAGTTCGTCCAACTGCACCCCGTACGCCTTCGCCAGCGGCAGCAGCAGTTCGAGCGTGGGTTTACGGCCGCCCGACTCCAGACGGGAGAGGGTGCTGAGGGAGATCCCGGTCGTCTCGCTGAGCTGCGCCAGCGTCGTGCCGCGCTCCTGGCGCAGGGTGCGCAGCCTCGGCCCGACGCCGGTCAGGACGGTCGAGATCTCGTCGTCCGTTCGCTCGACGTGCGCCGGGCGCTGTCCGTCTTCTTCCATTGCCCCATTATTCGCCGTCCGGCTTTGCCGTTGCGGCAACGGGGCGTGTCAGGACGGCAGGATCATGGCCAGCGAGAGCCGGGTCAGCTCATCGGTCAGCCATTCGGCGTCGACCTGCCGGGGCCGGCGGCCGTGGTGGGCCATGAGTTCGTCCACCGAGTGGTTCAGCACCGTGACCGTCACGGTGTGGTCGCTCGGCACCGCCTCGCCCCGTCGCACGGCCCGCTCGGCCTCGGAGGTCAGGAACTCGATCCACATCGCCCGCCAGGTCGCGAGGTGGTTCTCCACCGCTCTGCTCACGCCCAGCACCTCGACGAACGCCACTCTGGCCGCGCACGGATCCTCGGTGACGGCCTTCACATAGGCGTCGAAGAGCAGCCGGACCCGTTCCGCCGTCGGACAGTCCTCCATCCCCTCGGCCATCAGGGCGTTCTCGGCGGCGCGCAGCCCGTGGGTCGCCACCTCGTCGTAGATCGCCATCAGGAGCACCTCCCGTGAGACGAACTCCTGCCGGAAGATGTGGACGGGCACCTTCGCCTGCTCGCACAGCGCCTCGACGCTCGTGTGCGCGTACCCGTACGCGGCGAACAACTGGCGCCCGGCGCGCAGGAGTCGGTCCCGCGCCCCCGGCCCCTCCATGGCCTGTCCGGGCACCCGGTTCCGCTGGTTCGCCACGACACCCACTATCGGTCCTCCTTCGTCGTCCGTACCGCTGCCCCCACTCTCCACGCTCTGCCCGGCCGGTGGGGTGTCCGCCACGCGCTCGACCACGCGCAGGGTGACGCGTCGATCAAGTCCGAATGCCCATCGAACCGTTGCTACCAGGGCGTCAACTCCTCGGCCCCGGCCCGGGCCCGGCGCACCGGCGGAACTCGGAACGTCGCGAAAGAAACAGACCACGGAGGAGCCGGAACAACCTCCTTCCCGCCGCTTTACGGGTATTCGTGATCTCGAAAAGCCCAGACGCGAGGGGGGATGCAGGCACCCCCACGCGGGGGCGCCAGACGCCCACCCACGGCCTCCGGCGACCGCCGTCGGCGCGTGCGGAACTGTGCTCCGGAGCCGAGCAGATCTACGATTTCACCCTCCGGGAAAGGGGGGCTCATGGACCGCGACATGCACACGGTGGACGACGTGCTCAGGCTTCTGGACGGCCTGTTCGCACGGGAGGCGGACCGCTGGACGGCCGACGGGGCACCCTGGTGGGACAGCTTCTACGCGGACCGGACGAAGCCGGTTCCGTTCTTCGTGGCGAAGCCCGACGAGAGCCTCGCCTCGTACCTGGACCGCGGCCTGATCCCCCCGGGGCGCGCCCTGGATCTGGGCTGCGGCCCGGGCCGTAACGCCCTCCACCTCGCGTCGCTGGGGTTCGAGGTCGACGCGGTGGACCTGTCCCCGGCGGCCATCGCCTGGGCCGAGGACCGCGCGCGGGAGGCGGGGGCCGACGTACGGTTCCACTGCGGCGACGCGTTCGCTCTCGTGGGGGCGGAGCTGACCGGCCCGTACGACCTGATCTACGACTCCGGCTGCTTCCACCACCTGCCGCCGCACCGTCGCGTCAGCTACCTCGGCCTCCTCGACAACGCCCTCGCCCCCGGCGGCCACTTCGCCCTCTCCTGCTTCGCGGCCGGCGAAGGAGGCATGGGCTCCGAACTCCCCGACGCCTCCTTCTACGAACAGCCCGGCGGCCTCCACGGTGGCCTGGCCTACACGCCGGAGTCGTTGCGCCGGATCTTCGCCGACCTGACGGAGATCGAACTGCGCCGCATGCACGACGAACCGTCCGAGTCCCCGTACTTCGGTGAGCCGTTCCTCTGGACGGCCCTGTTCCGCAACGCCGGTGCCGGTGCCGGTCGTCGTAGGACGACACGAAGGCACCGCACGCAGGCACTCAGCCCGGAAGCGTCCGCGAAGGTGATCGAAGAGGCGGCAGAGGAAGTATGAGCAGCGACCTCACCTGGTTCAAGAGCAGCTACAGCGGCAGCGAAGGCGGCAACTGCGTCGAGATCGCCGTCGCCTGGGCCAAGTCCAGCTACAGCGGCGACGACAGCGGCAACTGCGTAGAAGTCGCCACCTGCCCCCACACCATCCACGTCCGCGACTCCAAGGACCTCAGCGTCCCCGCCCTCGCCCCCGCCGCCTGGGCCGACTTCCTTCCGTACGCGGCGCAGTAGGGCGGAGCAGACAGCGGGCGCGGCACACGCGATCATGTGCCGCATGGTTAACGCATCTCGGCGCAGTCTGCTGACCGCCCTCGCTGCCTCCGCCGCCTCCGTCCCGCTCACCGGCCTGGCCACCGCTCCGGCGCGCGCCGCCGACTCGGCCGTATCCGTGCAGCCTTTCGCGGCGTCGGCCGGTCCGGCCTCGGCTCGTTTCTCCGTGACGATGCCCCCGCTGGACGCCTCCTACTTCACCTCCGTGACGCTGGGCACCCCACTCACCGCCGCCGTGCTGCCGGGGACCCCGGCCCGTACCGAGGTCACCTCCGGCGGCAGGCGCGTCGCGCTGCTGACCCACGGCGCGCGGACTGTCGTACTGCCTGGTCCGCAGCGTACGTTCAGCGAGAACAAGCGGCCCTTCGTGGACGACTTCCGGCGCACGCTGCCGGACCTGTCGCTGCCGACCGCGGAGCGGCGGTACTGGGGCACTTCCCCGGGCGGCGGCAGCTGGTCCACGCTCGGGCCCGCCGACACCGACTACTCGGTGGTGCCGGGTACCGGCGTCATCACCCTGACCACCGAGAACGCCAGCCGCCACGCCAGCCTGCGCGACGACGAGATCACCGACGCCGATGTGCGCTCCGTGGCCGGGTTCGACAAGGTGCCCACCGGTCAGGCGTGCTCGTACGCGCTGTCCTTCGGTTATCAGGACACCCACAACAACTACCGGGCCCGGCTCTCCTTCCTCACCACGGGCGCGGTCGAACTGCGCGTCGAGAAGGAGGTCGCCGACACGGTCACCCAGCTGACGTCGTCCCTGACACTCGCCACGGGCGTGCCCGCGGGCACCGAATGGACGATCCGGGTGCGCCGTGAGGGCTCCCGCATCCAGGTCAAGGCGTGGCGTTCGGCGTCGGCAGAACCTTCCGCGTGGGCCGTCGACGTCAGCGACTCCACCTTCACCAAGGGCCGGGTGGGCCTGCGGGCACTGGCCAACACCGGCTGCACCAACCTGCCGGTCAAGCTCGCCGTCAGTCGCTTCCAGGTGGATGCCGCGAACTGGAACGTCCCGCCGAGTGTCACTCATGGCGACTGGGTGCGTGTGCTGTCCCGGCCCTTCGACGGTACGTGGACCGATGAGGTGGAGCGGAACATACGCGGCTGGGCCGGTTCCACGGCTCCGGACGTGCTCGCGTACGCCGCGATGTTCCTCGGCGGGGCGCCCGCGGTGACGGCCGGGGCGGGGCCGGCCCAAGGCAAACAGGTGCTGGGCGAGGCCGGGTACGGGTACCTGGATCCTCAGGGCTACCGCTATGAGGGCGCCGACTTCCACGAGTACATGAACATCGGCTGGACCTTCGACGACGGCGCCTACACCGGGCCGTCCAGCAAGCAGGTCGGCAATCTCGACTGCTCCGGCTACACGCGCATGGTGTACGGGTACCACGTAGGCGTGCCGCTGGCCGCGGGCGAGGACACCTCCCGACTGCGGATTCCCCGCAAGTCCCGGCACATGGCCGACTACTCGCCCGGTGTGCGCGTCGACCGGACCGACGGCACCAATCCGCCCGCCGCGGCGCTGCTCCAACCCGGTGACCTGGTGCTGTTCAACGCCGACTCCGGCGACGACAGCTCGACGGTCACCGTCGATCACGTCGGCATCTACCTGGGCGAGGACGCCGCCGGCAAGCGCCGCTTCCTCTCCAGCCGCAAGACCGTCAACGGGCCCACCATGGCCGACCTCGGCGGTGCCTCCCTGCTGGACGGTACGGGCACCTACGCCAGGACTCTGCACACGGTCCATCGCCTCTGACACCACGCCATGTGGCCCGGCTCCGGCGGTGTTTCGCGCCCCCTCGGGTGCGTACCCGCCGGAACAGCAGTGCTCAGCGGGCCAGGCGCCCCAGCAGCGAACCGGCGGCGACGATGCCGACCACTGCCGCGAAGGCGAGGACCGCGAGGTCGAGGCCGAGGTGGGCCTGGGTGCCGATGAGCAGCCCGCGCAGGGCATCGACCTCGTAACTCAGCGGGTTCACCCTGCTGACGGCCTGGAGCCAGCCGGGCATCAGGGCGACCGGGTAGAGCGCGTTCGAGGCGAAGAAGAGCGGCATCGTGATGGCCTGGCCGATGCCCATCAGCCGGTCGCGGGTGAGGACGATCCCGGCGATCGACATCGACAGGCAGGAGAAGAACGCCGAGGCGAGCACGACCACCAGCACGACACCGAGCAGCCGCAGCGGGTTCCACGTCATGCCTACACCCAGCAGGGCGGCGATCACGATGACGACAGCGGCCTGGATCACCGCTTTCACCCCGGCGGCGAACGCCTTGCCCGTCACCAGGGCGGTGCGGGGCGTGGGGGTGACCATGAGTTTGGTGAGGACGCCGGAGTCCCGCTCCCAGATGATCATGATGCCGTAGAAGATCGCGATGAACATGGCCGACTGGGCGATGATGCCGGGCGCGAGGAAGTCGAGATAGGGGACGCCCCCGGTGGGGATGGCGTGGATGCGGGAGAAGGTCACGCCGAAGATCAGCAGCCAGAGGGCGGGCTGGACGGCGCGGGTGTAGATCTCGGTGCGGTCGTGGCGCAGCTTCTGGAGTTCGACGGCGCACATCGCGGCCACTCGCGCCGGTACGACGCGCCAGGCGGTGCGAGGCGGCGGCGGGGTCAGCAGCAGCGCGAAGCGCTGGTCGGGCGGGCCGGTCTCAGCCGAGGCGGGATGCGGTGCGACGGGTACGGCGGACATCTCGGAACGCTCCTTTCCCTTCATCGGAACCCCAGCCGGGGTCGTTCAGTCCACTTCCGGAGTGGTAGCGGAAGACGTCCTCCAGGGACGGCGGCGGAAGACCCGTCCCGCCGGATTTCCGGCGGTGGGCGACGAGTTCGTTCTTCAGCTCGGCGGGCGTACCGAGCGCGCGGAGTCTGCCGAGGTGCATCAGCGCGAGCCGGTCGCAGCGCTGGTCGGCCTCGTCCATGGAGTGCGTGGTGACCAGCACGGTCATGCCGGTGCCGACCCGGATCTCGGTGATGCGGTCCCAGACGCTGTCCCGTGCGATCGGGTCGAGGCCGATGGTCGGCTCGTCCAGGATCATCAGCCGGGGCGCGCTGACCAGGGCCTGCGCGAGTTCGAGGCGGCGGACCATGCCGCCGGAGTACGTGGCGGCGAGCCGGTTCGCGACCTCGCCGAGGCCGACCGCGTCCAGCGCCTGGGAGACCCGCGCGGCGCGCTGGCGGCGGGGCACGTCGAAGACGCGGGCGAAGAGCTGGACGTTCTCCCGGCCGGTGAGGTTCGCGTCGGCCGACAGCTGCTGCGGTACGTAGCCGAGCAGGCGCCGGACGGCCATCTTGTGCCGGGCCGCGTCGTGGCCGAAGACCTCGATGACACCGGGCGGTACGGGCAGGAGTGTGGTGATCGCGCGCATCGTGGTGGTCTTGCCCGCGCCGTTGGGCCCGAGGAGACCGAACACCTCCCCCTGGCCGACCAGCAGGTCCAGGCCGTCGACGGCTTTCGCGTCGCCGAAGCTGTAGCTCAGGCCGGTGCAGTTGAGGGCGGGGGCCGTGGCCGGGTCGGTTGCCGTGGTCACGCGATCTCATCCCCTTCGCGCAGTGGGTCCCCCTCGCGCAGGGAGTCCCCCTCGCGCAGTGGGTCCCCTTCACGCAGGGACTCGGCGAGTCCGCGCAGGGCCGGGAGCGCGGCGGCGAGCGCCGCCCGGTCGTCCGCGCCGAGCCGGGCCAGGTGTTCGCGGAAGAGCGCCTCGCGACGGGCGCGCCAGTCGCGCAGCTTCCCGACCCCCGCCGGGGTGGGATACAACAGCGCGGCGCGCCCGTCCCAGGGGTCCTTCTCGCGGCGCAGCAGCCCTTCGGCGACCAGGTGGTTCACCAGGGTGCTGACCGAGTTGGCCGCGAGACAGAGGCTGCGTGCGGCCATCGAGACCCGGATGCCGGGCTCGGCGGCCACCAGCCGCAGCAGCTCGGCGTGCGCCCCGCGCAGCCGGGGGGCACCCGTGCCACTCCACAGGCGTCGCCGGGCGAGCCTCTGTATGCGGGGCAGGAGTCCGGCGAGCTCATCGGGGAGATCACCCGCCGCCATATGCCCATTTTAGCTCTGTACGCGAGGTAATGTCCCTGCGCATTTTGTCCGCACGGAAGGATCCGGGAAGCCGGGGCTCCACGCGGCGGCGTGCAGCCGGGCCGGATGTTCAGCGGTCCGGGAACCGCTCCCCGCACCGGCTGCAGAACACCGGCTCCGGGTCCTGCGAGAGCCGGCCGCACTCGGGGCAGACCCGGTCCAGCATGCAGGGCGCCTCGCCGCCCTCGTACGCCACCGGGGGCACCGCGGCCGACGGCTTGATGGACAGGCCGGGGCGGCGGCGGTGGACCGTCACGTACGCCAGTCCCTCCGGTCCCGCGACGAGGGCGCGGCGGGAGGTGCGGGGCAGCCAGACGACGGAGGTCGGGGTCAGGTTCAGTACGTCGCCGGCCCCGGCGGCGATCCGGCCGCCGCCCGCGATGACGACGAGGAGGACGTCCAGGACGTCCTCCTGATGCTCACCGACCTCCGCGCCCGGCAAAAGACGCACCAGATTGGCGTCCAACTCCCGGCCCTGCTCGGCCAGTTGCCACAGCGCGCCGCGGTCGTCGTGGGCGGCGGCGGCCAGCAGTTCGTCGAGTACGGCCAGTACCCGGGGTACGGAATTCACAACGAACAGGCTACGCCCGCCCCTACGCTGACCCCTTTGCCCGCCGAGCCGAAGGAGCCGCCGCGCCATGGACCGCGAGCCCGACGAGAAGTACCCGCCGATCGAACCGTACGAGCACGGCATGCTCGATGTCGGGGAAGGCAACCTCGTGTACTGGGAGGTGTGCGGCAATCCGGACGGCAAACCGGCACTCGTCGTGCACGGCGGTCCCGGCTCGGGGTGCACCGAGCGGCCCCGGCAGTACTTCGACCCGGACCGCTACCGCATCGTCCTCTTCGACCAGCGGGGCTGCGGCCGCTCCACCCCGCACGCGAGCGACCCGGCCACCGACATGCGGTTCAACACGACCGACCGGCTGATCGCCGACATGGAGCGGCTGCGCCGCCACCTCGGGATCGACTACTGGCTGCTGTACGGCGGTTCCTGGGGCTCGACGCTGATCCTCGCGTACGCCGAGCAGCACCCCGAGCGGGTCTCCGAGATCGTGATTCCGGCGGTCACGACGACCCGGCGCAGCGAGATCGACTGGCTGTACCGGGGCGCCGGACAGATCTTCCCCGAGGCATGGGACCTGTTCCGGGCGGGTGTGCCGGAGGCCGGGAGCGACGCGACGGCGGACGTCCTCGCCGCGTACGCCCGGCGGATGGAGAGCCCCGACGCCGGTGTACGGGAGCAGGCGACGGCCGACTGGTGCGCCTGGGAGGACGCGGTGCTCTCCCAGGAGACGTACACCGGACCGCCGCCGTACAGCGGGCGCCCCGGCCGGGCACGGCAGGCGCTGGTACGGATCTGCTCGCACTACTTCTCCCGGGGTGCCTGGCTGGAGGAGGGGCAGCTGATCCGGGACGCGGGGCGGCTGGCGGGGATTCCGGGCGTGCTGGTGCACGGGCGGTTCGACCTGGGCGGGCCGCTGATCACCGCGTGGGAGCTGACGAAGGCGTGGCCGGACGCGGAACTGACCGTGATCGGCGGTGCGGGGCATCTGGGCGGTCCGGCGACGAGCCGGGCGGTGCTGGCGGCGCTGGACCGGTTCGCGGTCCGGAGCCGGCCGGACCGTCCCTGACGTACCGGCGAATCGGGAACCGGTAGCGGCGTACGGGGACACCGGGCGCCGTCCTGGAGAGCCGGTGCCCGGACCTTCCCGAGCTCTCCGAAGTCTGGCCTGGGCCGTCGGGATCCGCACGGCCCCTGGGCTGCGCGGTCTGGCTCGTCACCGCCCTGGGACTCGGCTGGATCCTGGCACCCCGCGCTCCCCGGACCGGCTCGATGCCACCCGCGTAGGCAGGATGTCATCGGCACATGGCAAGCTGTGTCTCCGCTGCACGCGCGCGCTAGCACTCGTACCCCCCACTAGTCCGGTGACGACCGGTGCTGTCGCCTGCCGCAGCCCCTGACGCAAAGACAGTCCGAATGCGATCCTTGGGGTACGACTTGAGATCGAAGAAGAGAATCTGGGTCACGGCTGCCGTGGCCACCTCCGCCCTGGCGGGCGTCCTGGTATTCGAGGGCGTGACGGGCAGCTCCCCGGTCGACTCGGACGCCAAGTCCGGCCCGGCCAAGACCGATGTGCGGGCGACCGCGCTCGAGGTCGCCGGCGACGGCACGTCCGCCTCCCTCGGCAAGCGGGACACCGCGCCGTTCAGCATGCTGGGCATCACCTGGACCGACCCGGCAGTCAAGGTCACCGGGGCCGTCGAGGTACGGACCCGGTCCGCCGCCAACGGGAACTGGACGTCCTGGCTGCCGCTCGAAACCGACATCGACGGCCGTACGGAGACCGGCCGGGCCGGCGTACGAGGAAGCACCGAGCCGCGCTGGGTCGGCCCGTCCAACGGGGTCGAGGTACGGATCAACGCGGGCGGCAAGGTCTCCACGAAGCTGCCCGCGGGGCTGCGGCTGGACACCGTGGACCCGGGCCGCAGCGGCACCCTCGACGCCGACCCGGCCGCGTTCGCCGCCGACCTCCCCGCCCCGGACGACCCCTCGGCCACGCCCTCCGCCGACGCGACGGACTCCGTCACCCCCGAGTCGCCCGCGCCCAGCGACAGCACGGAACCGCCCGCCGAGACCACGCCGTCCGAACCGGCGTCGCCCACCCCGTCCGAACCGGCCACACAGGAGCCCACTCCCCCGGCGAGTCAGAGCCCTTCGCCGTCCGCGAGTGCGTCCCCGGCCGAGACCCTGCCGCCCGTGCCGCCGTCGACCGTGCCGAAACCGCCCATCACCTCGCGGGCGGGCTGGGGCGCCAACGAGTCGATGAGCCCGGAGGCGCCGGAGTACCTGGACGGCATCAAGGCCGTCTTCGTCCACCACACCGCGGGAACCAACAACTACTCGTGCGCCGACTCGGCGGCGATGGTGCGCAGCGTGTACGCGTACCACGTCAAGAGCAACGGCTGGAAGGACATCGGCTACAACTTCCTGGTCGACAAGTGCGGAACGATCTTCGAGGGCCGTAAGGGCGGGGTGGACCGGCCGGTCCTCGGCGCGCACACCTACGGCTTCAACCGGGAGTCGACCGGTATCTCGGTCCTCGGTACGTACACGACCACCTCGGCCCCCAGCGCGGTGACCACCTCGGTGGCCCGGATAGCCGCGTGGAAGCTCGGCCAGTACAAGGGTGACCCGGCGGGCAGCACCATGCTCACCGCAGGCGCCACCGGCAACAACCTCGCCGGCACCAAGTTCACCGCCGGTACGAAGTACTCCTTCAAGCAGATATCCGGGCACCGCGACGGCTTCGCGACCGAGTGCCCCGGCACCAAGCTGTACGGGCAGCTGCCCGCGATCCGCAGCCTCGCCGCGGGCCCCGTCACCGGACTGGCCATCAAGTCGGTGACCGGCGCCGGGCTCTCGGGCACGACGTACTACACCAAGTCCGCGGTCACCGTGGGCTGGTCGGCGAGCACCCCGAGCGCGTTCATCTCCAAGTACGAGCTGCTGGTGGACGGCAAGGTCGTCGCGACCACCGCGGGCACCGCGACCTCCGCCAAGGCCACGCTCGCCGTCGGCTCCCACCAGGTCCAGGTCCGCGCCACCCACCAGTCGGGCAAGACCACCACGTCCACAGCGGCCACCGTCGTCGCCGACCAGACGGCGCCCTCCTTCTCCACCAAGCCCAACCTGGCGCTGCGCACCGGCACGGTGAACACCACGGCCGTACCGCTCACCCTGAAGTGGAAGGCCACCGACGCCGCCTCGCTCAAGGAGGTCAGGCTCACCGCCCCGGTCGCCAAGACCTACGGCCCGACGACCACCAGCGCCTCGCACACCGCGAAGTCGGGCGTCGCGACCAACTGGTCCATGACCGCGTACGACCGGGCGGGCAACACCGGCACCGCATCGGTCTCCGGCACACCGGTCATCGTCCAGGAGAGCTCGGCGACGAAGACCGGCACCTGGACGACGAAGTCCTCGACCAGCTACCTCGGCGGCAAGTCGTACTCCAGCTCGTCCAAGGGCGCGAGCCTGAGCTGGACGTTCACCGGCCGCTCGGTCGCCCTGGTGGCCTCGCGGGCCACCAGCTCCGGCCAGGTGTACGTCTATGTGGACGGGGTCAAGGTGTCCACGGTGGACCTGAAGTCCAGCACCACCAAGTACCGCGACGCGCTGTGGACGAAGAGCTGGACCAGCAGCGCCAAGCACACCGTCAAAATCGTCGTCGTGGCCACCTCCGGCCGGCCGACGATCACCACCGACGGAATCGTCTACCTGAAGTGACGTAGCCGCTCCCGCGAGACATTCGCGTGACGCACTGCCCCCGGCACCGTGCCGGGGGCAGTGCGCGTTCCGGGTCGCTCTTGCTTCGAGCGGACTCGAAGGCGTTGGCTTGGTGCCCATGGAGTACACGCAGCTCGGACGCACCGGACTCAAAGTCAGCCGTCTCGTCCTCGGCACCATGAACTTCGGCCCGCAGACCAATGAGGTCGACAGCCACGCCATCATGGACTCGGCGCTGGACACCGGCCTGAATTTCTTCGACACGGCCAATGTGTACGGCTGGGGCGAGAACAAGGGCCGCACCGAGGAGATCATCGGCACCTGGTTCGCCCAGGGCGGCGACCGCCGCGACAAGGTGGTCCTGGCCACCAAGATGTACGGGAACATGGCCGCCGACGGCGAGGCCTGGCCGAACCACGACAAGCTCTCCGCCGTGAACATCCGGCGCTCGGTCGAAGCGTCGCTGAAGCGGCTCCAGACGGACCACATCGACCTCTACCAGTTCCACCACGTCGACCGGAACACCCCCTTCGAGGAGATCTGGCAGGCGATCGACGTCCTGATCCAGCAGGGCAAGATCCTCTACGCGGGCTCGTCGAACTTCGCCGGTTACAAGATCGCCCAGGCCAATGAACTGGCCGCCCGGCGCGGCTCGCTGGGCCTGGTCAGTGAGCAGTGCATCTACAACCTGATCGAGCGCCGCGCCGAGATGGAGGTCATCCCGGCCGCTCAGGAGTACGGCCTCGGCGTCATCCCGTGGTCCCCGCTGCACGGCGGCCTGCTGGGCGGCGTACTGAAGAAGGAGCGCGAGGGAACAGCCGGGCGCTCGGCCTCCGGGCGCAGTGCGGACGCGCTGAAGAACTCGGCGCAGCGCGAGAAGATCCAGGCGTACGAGGACCTGCTCGACAAGCACGGCCTGGAGCCGGGCGAGGTCGGCCTGGCGTGGCTCCTGGCGCAGCCGGGGGTGACGGGGCCGATCGTCGGACCGCGCAACCAGGAGCAGTTGGACTCGGCGCTGCGGGCGCTGGAGCTGGAACTCTCCGCGGAGCTGCTGGCGTCGCTGGACGAGATCTTCCCGGGTCCGGGTCCGTCGCCGGAGGCGTTCGCCTGGTGACAGTGATCCGACGGATGGTCAGGCGGATGGCCTGACGGGCCGTCCGTCCGATATGTACGGGCCGCCGCCGCCCCGTCCCCGCGTCATCGGGGGCGAGGGCGACGGCGGCCCGTTGTGTGTCCGCGTCAGAGCGACGCTTCGAGTTCCTTGAGCGTCTCCCCGAGCCAGCTCAGCTCCGCCTGGCTGGTCGCACGGGCGATTCGCAGCAGACCCCGCCGGAACGGGTCCTCGAACGCCTCGGCGCCGAGCGGCTGCTCGCCCTCGTAGAAGAAGCTGCTCGGCTCCTCCAGGAACGCGAGCCGACGCCGCAGCACCTGCGCCTGCTCGGCCGGGGCCCCCAGATGGCGGAGGAAGGCGAGGACGGTGAACCAGCGGTTCTCGTCGCTGATGTCCACGTCGTAGGAAGAGCACGCCGACGCGGTGGCGGCGGCGCTGAAGGCGGCCGACGCGTACGACTCCGACGTGGTCGCACACAGCATGGGCGGCGCGGTGGCCATCGTGCTCGCGGCACGCCACCCGCACCTGGTGGCCCGGCTGGTGCTGGTCGACGCCAATCTGGACCCGGTCGCCCCCGACCCGACTCGGCCGCGCAGCAGCGGCCTCGCCCGGTACACGGAGGAGGAGTTCCTGGCCGGCGGCCTGGAGGAAGTACGCGACCGGGTGGGGCCCCACTGGTGGGCGACCATGCGCCTCGCGGGACCCGAGGCGCTGCACCGCAGTGCGGTGCATCTCGCCCGCGGGACGACGCCGACGATGCGCGAGCTACTTCTGAACCTGAAGATTCCGCGTACGTATCTGCGCCCCCTGGACAACGGACCGCTGCCCGGCGAGGAATCGCTGATCGAGAACGGGGTGCGGGTCGTGGCGGTCCCGGAGTGCGGGCACAACATCATGCTGGACAACCCGGAGGCGTTCGCCGAGCAGACGGCCCTGGCCCTCGGGGTCCGACGGGCCTAGGGCCGCTGCGGCGCCTGCGCCGACAGATCGGGCGTCTGCGGCACGGCCGCTGACGCCGGCCGTCACTGACCCACGGCGGCTGCCACGGCGACGACGACGAACATCAGCACGAGCACGGCCGCCATGATGCGGTTTCTGGTCTTCGGATCCACCCTTCGAGCGTAACCGGCGGTCTCAGTGGCCCAGCGACCAGGATCCGATCACCTCGTACCGCGGCCGCTCCCCGGCCACCCCGGTGACCGGCAGGTTGCTGCGCACGAGGGCGACCTCGCCGACCTCCCACGGGGTGCCCTCGAAACCTTCGAGGGCTGTGACGTAGGGGCGCAGGTCGGTCTCGGTGCGGCTGCGGGCGAGGGTGAGGTGCGCGCTGTAGTGGCGGTGCTCTTCCATCGGGACGCCGGAGCGGCGGGCGGCCGCGTCGGCGCGTTCGGCGAGGAGCCGCAGCGTGTCGAGTTCGCCCGCGGCCCCGACCCACAGCACCCGCCCACCGAACCGGCCGCCACTGTGGAGGCGCAGCGGGAAGGGCTCGGTGCGGTGGGCCGCCCGTGCGAGGCGCACCCGCAGCTCGGGCAGCAGCTCCTCGTCCACGGCCCCGAGGAACGCGAGCGTGAAGTGCCACCCCGGCTCCCCGGTCCAGCGCAGTCTCCCGGCCCCGGGAAGCGCGCGCAGCGGGTCGACGGCACGGCGCAGTTCCTGGAGGGCGTGGTCGGGCGGCAGAACGGCGACAAAGAGTCTGAGACTGCTCATGGGCCGAGTGTCGCACCGTAACGGCGTGTCTTCGTCTCCGTGCGTATCGTTGTACTACGCGGCTGCCCGCGCCCTTGCGGCAGCGGGGAGGAGCGGCACGATGACCGTCGTAGAGACCGACAGGATCGAGATGGCCGACAGCAGCGACGAGCGCACTCTGGACATGATGTTCGAGTGGCTTGAGCCCACCCCCGAGGGATTCAAGGTCGAGATCGTCGAGGGGAACATCTACATGTCGCCGCAGCGGGACACCCACTGGGAGGTCATCTTCGACATCGTCGAGCAACTGCGTGCCAGGTACCCGCGACAGCGGCTGAAGTCCGATGTGCGCATCGACTTCCCGGGCCGTCTCAACGGCTTCGCTTCCGATGTCGTCGCCCTGGCCGAGGACGCCACCAAAGACTCCAAGGGCCGCTGGCGCTACCAGGACATCGAGTTCGTGGCCGAGGTGATCTCCAAGGACACCGCCGCCAACGACTACGGGTCGAAGAAGGCCACGTACGCCACGGCCGGCGTACCCGTGTACGTCATCGTCGACCCGTACACCGGCACGTGGCACCTCCACACACTCCCGAAGGACGATGAGTACCGCAGCGTGCTGAGCCTCGACTTCGGCACCCCGATCGACCTCACCGCGACCCTTGTGGGCCTCACCCTGGAGACGGGCGAGTTCCCCCGCGACTGACACGTCCCCCGTACGCGACACGGGCCCCGGCCGGCAGACACCGGTCGGGGCCCGTGGCACGTGCTTTGCGGGCGGCCCTCAGGCCGCCGTGGCCAGTTCCTCGCGCGGGACGAACCGCACGTGCGGGCGCCCCGGGCGGAGGTCGACGCGGAGGCGGAGGCCGCCGACGCGGGCCAGCACGAGGCCGACGCCGACCGCTGCGACCAGCGAGAGCGCACCGCCGACCGCCATGCCCGTACGGACCCCGTAGGCGTCGCTGATCCAGCCGACGATCGGGGCGCCCACCGGCGTACCCCCGGCGAAGACCATCATGTACAGGCTCATGACGCGGCCGCGCATGGCCGGGTCGGCGGCCATCTGGACGCTCGTGTTCGCGCTGATGTTGGTCGTCAGGCCGATCATGCCGATCGGAACCAGCAGGATCGCGAAGAGCCAGACTGACGGCGACAGGGCGGCGATGATCTCCAGCAGTCCGAACGCGGTGCCCGCGGCCACCAGCATCCGCAGCCGCGAGGAGCGGCGGCGGGCGGCGAGCAGGGCGCCCGCGAGGGAGCCGGCCGCCATGAGGATGTTGAAGAACGAGTACATCCCGGCGCCGCCGTGGAAGATCTCGTCCGCGAAGGCCGTGAGCCAGATCGGGAAGTTGAACCCGAACGTGCCGACGAAGCCGACCAGGACGATCGGCCAGATGAGCTCGGGGCGGCCGGAGACGTAGCGCAGGCCCTCGCGCAGCTGGCCCTTGGCGCGGGGTACGACGGTGGCCTTGTGCAGCTCGCTCGTGCGCATCAGCATCAGGCCGACGAGCGGGGCGGCGAAGGACAGGCCGTTGAACATGAAGGCCCAGCCGCTGCCGACCGTGGTGATCAGGACACCGGCGACGGCGGGGCCGATGAGGCGGGCGGACTGGAAGTTCGCAGAGTTGAGGCTGACCGCGTTCCGCAGCTGGGCAGGGCCGACCATCTCGGAGACGAACGACTGGCGGGCCGGGTTGTCCACGACCGTCACCATGCCGAGCAGGAACGCTATGAGGTAGACGTGCCACACCTGGACGACACCGGAGAGCGTGAGCACCGCGAGGGCGATCCCGCACAGGCCGAGCGCCGCCTGGCTGACGAGAAGGAGCTTCCGCTTCGGGAGTCGGTCGGCGATGACGCCGCCGTACAGGCCGAAGAGAAGCATCGGGAGGAACTGGAGGGCCGTGGTGATGCCGACGGCGGTGGCGGATCCGGTGAGACTCAGGACGAGCCAGTCCTGCGTGATGCGGGACATCCAGGTACCGGTGTTGGAGATCACCGCGCCCGTGGCGAACAGGCGGTAGTTGCGGATCTTCAGCGACGAGAAGGTCCCGCCGGGCTTGCTCTCGTGGGTGGAAGTCGGTGCGGGGGCGGAGTCTGCTCCGGATCCCGTACTCAAAAGGGTTCGCCTCCTCGGGCGTACGAGTCGCTGACTGACGAAGGTGCGGGCGGCGCGCCGGTGGTCCGGGCGCGGCCGACCCGCTACAGGTGGGCGAGCTTCTCCAGCACGGGCGCCGCCTTGCGCAGCGTCTCCCACTCGTCCTCGTCCAGGCCCTCGGCGAGGGTGGCCAGCCAGGCGTTCCGCTTGGAGCGGCTCTCTTCGAGCATGGCTTCCGCCCGCTCGGTCTGGCTGACCACCTTCTGGCGACGGTCATCGGGGTGCGGTTCCAGTCTGACCAGCCCCTTCGCTTCCAGCAGCGCGACGATGCGTGTCATCGACGGAGGCTGTACATGCTCCTTGCGGGCCAGCTCACCCGGCGTGGCCGAGCCGCAGCGGGCGAGCGTGCCGAGCACCGACATCTCGGTGGGGCTCAGTGACTCGTCGACGCGCTGGTGCTTCAGGCGTCGGCCGAGCAGCATCACGGCTGAGCGGAGGGAGCTCACGGCGGCCGCACTGTCGCCGTCGTGGATCAGGTCAGGCATGTTTATTAGGGTACCTCATTACCTACCCTAAAGACCATTCGTGTTACACGCGCGAGGGGCAGACTGCTCAATCGATCACCCGAACGAGTGAGTCGAATCCGGAAAGTGACGCGAACCGACCTCCTGGGCCGTAACCCTGCTTGCCATGGGATCGACTGTGCTCAGCCTGCGGATAGACGGTGAGCTGCTCGACCGGCTCCGGCAGCATGCCGCCAAACGCGGAATGAGCGTCCAGGACTATGTGGTCCGGACGCTCATTCGCGATGACTTCGACGAGCGCTTCAAGGCGGCCGTCGACGAGACGGAGAAGTTCTACGGGTCGGAAGAGACCGCGGGGATCAGGGCGGAAGAGGTCACGTGAGCCTCGGGACCGCGCGGATCAGGACGGCAGCGGTCACGACGTGAGGCCGAGGGCCGGCATCGCATAGTAGAAGACGAAGACCGCGGACACCACGTACATGGCCACCGGCACCTCGCGCCAGCGCCCGGCCACGACCCGCAGCACGGAGAAGGCGATGAAGCCGATGCCGATGCCGTTGGTGATCGAGTACGTGAACGGCATCATCAGCATGGCCAGGAAGGCCGGGATGGCGAGCGTGTAGTCGCTCCAGTCGATGTCCCGCACCGAACCCGAGATGATCAGGAAGCCGACCGCCAGCAGCGCCGGGGTGGCCGCCTGCGACGGGACCATGGTCGCCAGCGGCGTCAGGAACAGCGCCACCGTGAACAGCACGCCCGTCACGATGCTCGCGAGGCCCGTGCGGGCACCCTCGCCGACACCCGCCGTGGACTCCACGAAGCAGGTGCCCGCGGAGGCGGAGGTCGCGCCGCCCGCGGCGACCGCGATGCCGTCGACGAACAGCACCTTGTTGATGCCGGGGAAGTTGCCGTCCTTGTCGGTCAGCTTCGCCTCGTCGCCGACACCGAGGATGGTGCCCATCGCGTCGAAGAAGCAGGACAGCAGCACGGTGAAGACGAACAGGATGCCGGTGAGCACACCGACCTTGCTGAAGCCGCCGAACAGACTGACGTGACCGATCAGACCGAAGTCCGGGGTGGCGACCGGGTTGCCCGGCCACTTCGGGACGGTCAGGCCCCATGCCTCGCCCGGCAGATCGGCGACCGCGTCGATGATCAGCGCGACGACCGTCATCGCGACGATCGAGATCAGGATGGCGCCCGGCACCTTGCGGACGAGCAGCGCGAGGGTGAGCAGCGCGCCGATGACGAAGACGAGGACCGGCCAGCCGGTGAGGTGACCATTGCTGCCGAGCTGGAGCGGCACGGTGGTGTGCGCGGCGTCCGGGATGCGGGAGACGAAGCCCGAGTCGACCAGGCCGATCAGCAGGATGAAGAGACCGATACCGATCGCGATGCCCTTGCGGAGCGACTTCGGTACGGCGTGCATCACGCGTTCGCGCAACCCGGTCGCGACCAGCAGCATGACCACGATGCCCGCGAGGACGACCATGCCCATGGCGTCCGGCCAGCTCATCCTGGGGGCGAGCTGGAGGGCCACGACGGTGTTGACGCCGAGGCCGGCGGCCAGCGCGATCGGCACGTTGCCGATGACGCCCATCAGGAGCGTGGAGAACGCGGCGGTCAGCACGGTCGCGGTGACCAGCTGGCCACTGTCGAGCTGGTGCCCGTACATGTCCTTCGCGCTGCCGAGAATGATCGGGTTCAGCACGATGATGTACGCCATTGCAAAGAACGTGGCGAATCCGCCGCGGATCTCGCGCGCGACCGACGACCCCCGCTCGGAGATCTTGAAGAAGCGATCCAGGCCGTTGTGCGGCTGAGGGCCCGAGGACTGCGTGGAATCGACCGAAGCGGTGGCCGAGGGGGACATGTAGGACCTCAGTCGTACGTAGGGGGGTTCAAAAGTGGTCAGCTTTGGACGTTCATACGAATAATTCGAGACAGTCGCAAGCAGATTCAGTATGAATACATAAGGCGAAGATCGCTATCTCCGCGCGTAGACCCCTGGGCCACCTGGGTCGGCAGCCTTTATGTATGCCGCCATTACGGGGTACGGGAGGGGGTCGCGGGGAGCCCCATACACTGAGGTCATGGCGAAGTGGACACCGAAGCACGAGGCACCCGAGCCCCTGGAGGGGCCCGTTGTCGCCACCATCACGGGCGGCACGATCCTCTGGTTCGTCCTCTTCCTGGTCCAGCTCCCGTTCTACGGCTGGCTCGACGACCACGGGTACGCGTGGTGGGTGTGGACCTGCCTGGCCGGCGCGGGGCTCGGCCTGATCGGCATCTGGTACGTACGGGGGCGGGACGCGGCGATCAAGCGGGCCGCGGCGGCCGCCGCCGAGGAGTCGGCCGGGACCTCGGCCTCGGGCACCGGGCCGGACGACCGGGGCACCTCGAACGCGTAACGCCACGCCTCCCACCAGGTGATCTGATCCGGGGCTGCGGGACACGGGGGCTCCGGGGCTCCGGGGCTCCGTACCCCCGTAGGACCATTCCCCTCCTCCCCCGGTCTGATCTTCGGACCCCCGGTGGGTGATTCGGATGTTCCCCCCGTACCGTCGGAACCATGACGCAGCGGGCACCCCATTCCTCCGGCGAGCAGCCCCCCGGGACTTCCGGTTCCGCCGACCGCCCCGGACCGGCCATGATCGACGCCGGGTCCGAGCTCGACCCGGTCCACCCCGTGAAGCTGCCGGCCCCGGCCGTGAACACCCGTGGGCTGACCGCGGCCGAGGTGGCCGAGCGGATCGCCCGGGGCGAGGTCAACGACGTACCCGTCCGCTCGTCGCGTTCCCTGAACGAGATCGTCCGCGCCAACGTCTTCACCCGGTTCAACCTGATCATCGGCGTGCTCTGGCTGATCATGCTGTTCGTCGCGCCGATCCAGGACAGCCTCTTCGGCTTCGTGATCATCGCCAACACCGGCATCGGCATCGTCCAGGAGTGGCGGGCCAAGAAGACCCTGGACGGCCTCGCGGTCATCGGCGAGGCGAAACCCACCGTGCGGCGCGACGGGATCTCGGCCGAGATCTCCACCTCCGAGATCGTCCTCGGCGACCTCGTCGAGCTGGGCCCGGGCGACAAGGTCGTCGTGGACGGCACGGTCGCCGAGGCCGACAGCCTGGAGATCGACGAGTCGCTGCTCACCGGCGAGGCCGATCCGGTGCTGAAGCAGCCCGGCGACCCCGTCATGTCCGGCAGCTTCGTCGTCGCGGGCGGTGGCTCGTTCGCCGCCACCAAGGTCGGCCGCGAGGCCTACGCCGCGCAGCTCGCCGAGGAGGCGTCCCGCTTCACCCTCGTCCAGTCCGAGCTGCGCGCCGGCATCTCCACCATCCTCAAGTACGTCACCTGGATGATGGTGCCGACCGCGATCGGCCTGATCATCAGCCAGCTCGCCGTCAAGAACAACGACTTCCAGGGGTCGGTCGCCCGGACCGTCGGCGGCATCGTCCCGATGATCCCGGAGGGCCTGGTGCTGCTCACCTCGGTCGCCTTCGCGATCGGGGTCGTACGGCTCGGCCGCAAGCAGTGCCTGGTGCAGGAGCTCCCCGCCATCGAGGGGCTGGCCCGCGTCGACGTCGTCTGCCTGGACAAGACCGGCACGCTCACCGAGGGCGGCATGGACGTCGCCGAGGTGCGGGCGCTGGGCGGGGCGGACGACGCGTACGTACGGCGCGTGCTGGGCGCCCTCGGCGCCTGTGACCCGCGGCCCAACGCCAGCCTTCAGGCCATCGTCGACGCCTACCCCGACGGCGAGGAGTGGCGGTGCACGCAGGCGCTGCCGTTCTCCTCGGCCCGCAAGTACAGCGGCGCCGCGTTCGACGAGGGCGGCGGCCGGGCCTCGGTCTGGCTGCTGGGCGCCCCCGATGTCCTGCTGCCCGAGCACGACCCGGCGCTCACCGAGATCGAGCAGCTCAACGAGCAGGGGCTGCGGGTGCTGCTGCTGGCTCGCGCGCAGGCCGAGCTCGAAGGGCCGGACGTCGCCGCCGGGGCCGTGCCGAGCGCGCTGGTCGTCCTGGAGCAGCGGCTGCGGCCCGACGCCGGCCGGACGCTGGCCTACTTCGCCGACCAGCGGGTCGCCGCGAAGGTCATCTCCGGCGACAACGCGGTCTCCGTCGGCGCGGTCGCCGGGAAGCTCGGCATGCCGGGCGCCGGAAACACCCTGGACGCGCGCCGGCTGCCCACCGACCCGGACGACATGGCCACGGCCATGGAGGAGAACGCGGTCTTCGGCCGGGTAACCCCGCAGCAGAAGCGGGACATGGTCGGCGCACTCCAGTCCCGCGGCCACACCGTCGCGATGACCGGCGACGGCGTCAACGACGTACTTGCGCTGAAGGACGCCGACATCGGCGTCGCCATGGGGTCGGGCTCCGAGGCGACCCGGGCCGTCGCCCAGATCGTGCTGCTCGACAACAGCTTCGCGACGCTGCCGTCCGTCGTCGCCGAGGGCCGCCGGGTGATCGGCAACATCACCCGGGTCGCCACCCTGTTCCTGACCAAGACGGTCTACTCGGTGCTGCTGGCGATCCTGGTGGTCTGCTTCCAGGTCGACTACCCGTTCCTGCCGCGCCATCTGACCCTGCTGTCGACGCTGACGATCGGTGTCCCGGCGTTCTTCCTGGCCCTCGCCCCCAACAAGGAACGGGCTCATCCGCACTTCGTGCGCCGCGTCATGCGGTACGCGATCCCGTCGGGCGTCATCGCGGCCGTCGCCACCTTCCTGACGTATCTGATCGCCCTGCACTACTACTCCGGTACGGGCGCGCTGGACGCGGAGACCAGCGTGGCGACACTCACGCTGTTCCTGATCTCGATGTGGGTCCTGGCGATCATCGCCCGTCCGTACACCTGGTGGCGGGTGTGTCTGGTGGCGGCGATGGCGCTGGCGTTCCTGATCGTGCTGGTGGTGCCGTGGCTGCAGGAGTTCTTCGCGCTGAAGCTGGTGGGAGCGGTGATGCCGTGGACCGCGGTGGGGATCGCGGTGGTGGCGGCGGCCGGCCTGGAGTGCGCCTGGCGGCTGGTCGGCCGCCGCTTCCCTGTGTAGTTCCCCGACTGCGTAGTTCCCCGGCTACGGGGCGACTACGGCCTGCTGCAGGTCTACTTCACGTCGACGAAGTCGCCCGCGGTCGTGACGGCCGGGGTGGTGGACGTACCGGCGAAGCTGTAACGCCAGTAGCCGTCGACCGACGCCTTGACGGTCGTCTTCAGGTTGCCCGTGCTGTTCGTCTTGATCGTCTTGATCGTGGTGTACGTGGAGCTGGTCTTCTTGCGGAACTGGAGCTTCACCGCCTGGCCGGTGTAGCCGTGGTACTTGTAGTCCTCCCAGTTCGCCCGCGACAGCTTTCCGGTGACCGTGATCGTGCCGCCCTTCTTCACCGGCTCCGGGGCCGCGTTGACCGTCAGCTTCGACGCCCGCTGCACCCGGGCGGTGCTGTAGGACTGGTTCTCGGCGGCGCTGGTCTCATCGCCGGAGAGCACGGCCACGGCGACCTTCCAGGTACCGGCCAGGGAGTTCTTGTACAGGTCGTAGCGCGGGTCGATCGTGAAGGTCAGCTTGCACGTGGAGGTCGTCGCGTTGACCTTGGTGCACTTGGCCACGTCCTCGTTCGGCACGACCGCCCCGTCCACGGTGTCCGGGGAGGACAGGTCCTTGCCGTGCCACAGGGCGACGAAGGCGTCGGAGATGCCGGAGGGGTGCGAGGCGGTGATCGAGGCGGAGACCGTCTTGGAGGCGGTGGTGCCCAGGACGATGCCCTTGCCGCCGTTGACGACGACCTTGGAGATGACGGGCTCGGACGTGGCCGCCGCACGGGCGGCCTTCGACGCGCCCTGCGGGGCGATGTCGAAGATCTCGGCCGCCGACGTCGGGATGTTCGGCAGGTTCGCGGCGTCATCCGCGTGGGCGGCCGGAACGGCCAGAGCGGACAGAGCCAGGGCGCCGGAAGCGGCTGCGACAGTGACACGAATACGCATGTGTTTCCCCAGTGGAGAAAGGGCCCCGCGAGTACGTGATGCGACTCGTGCGGGGCTCGTTCGGTCGGCGAGTCTGGTGACTCGTCAGACCAGACCTTTCGCGTACGTGAAGGGTTGTACAAGAAGGCGAACTTTCTGCGAAGATCCCGCCTCGCCCGCCCGTGGGTACCGCCGGGCGGGCGCCCCTGACCGCCGTTTTGGGCCCCGTCTCAGTCGAACCAGCGGTCCCGGGCCAGTTCCTCCGTACGGGACGGGTCCTCCAGCAGCGCCGCGACCTCGAAGCGGCGCGGCCACTGCCCCGCCGCCCAGGCCAGGCCCGCCGCGACGCCTTCCAGCGTGGCGGCGTGCACGGCCCCGTCGGGGGTGCGGCGCCAGTCCAGTTCGACGCCGCCCGCGCGCAGTTCACCGTGCTCGACGTACGTGTCCGGAGTCCGGGCGCCGAGCAGGACCCGTACCGGATCCGGTACGCGGTGCTCCTCGCCCTCCGTCGTCACCTCGGCCGCCACGGTCTCGGCGAGCCGCCGCACCTGGAACAGCTCGGCCAGATCGGGCGCGCGCGTCGGGGCGACCGGGAGCAGCGGGAGCCCGGTGGTCAGCGGCAGCAGATCCGGGGCGTCCGCGATCACGGCGTCCGCCGCGTCGACGACCCGGACCTCACCGTCGACCACGGCCCGCAACGCGTCGGGCAGCGTGACCTGTTCGGGGTCGAGATCGGCCAGCGCCGTGTACAGAGCGTGCAGTTGTACGGGGCCGACCTCGCGGTCCTCGTCGGCGAGCCGGCCGAGGAGTTCGGCGGCGCCGCCGGGCTCGTCGAGGAGGGCGGCCACGGAGGTCCGTACGCCGAGGGCGCGCAGCACCTGGGCGTCGTCGAAGCCGGTCGCGTCGGCCGATTCGTACAGTCCGGCCAGCCGCGGGTCGCCGGACGCCGCGCGCAGACCGGCCGGGCGGCGGCCGTCGATCACGGGGTGGTCGCGCAGCCACCAGGCCGTGTACGGGCGGACGGACCGGGTCGTGCCGTCGGGCAGCAGCACCCGCACGGGCTGGGTCAGCGCGTCGCGCAGCGGCGGCCGGGCGAGCAGGGCGAGCGCCTGCGGCCAGGCGTCGTCGTCGACGAGGTCCAGGTCGCGGACGGCGACGAGTTCGGTGGCGACCGGCGGCACGGCCCGCCCGCCGCCCGACCACCACCCCTCATCGTCACCGCTGCGCGGCGGCAGACTCAATTGCAGCTGGTCGAGGACGTCCTCGCACCACACGTCGACGGCGTCGAGCAGACCGGCGTCGTCGGGTTCGGCGAAGTCGCCCTCGCGGGGCTCCAGTTCGTCCGGGTCCAGGACGACGTCGGTGGCCCTCACAAGGGCGAACGTGGCGAGCACACCGCAGGCGGTGAGCGGCTGTTCGCCCCAGCGTTCGGCCAATTCCTGCTCGCAGAGCGCGAGTTCACCTTCCCGCATGATGGCCGCGAACGGGCTGCCGGGCAGCACGAGTTCACCCGCGGGGGCCGGCTCGCCGTCCTCGTCAAGGAGGGCGAGCGCACCGAGCCAGGGCTCGTCGCCGGGGGCCAGGTCGGCGTCCCGTACGAGGGTGAGGACGGTCTCGGCGAGCTCGTCGACGTCCAGCGCGTCCTCGTCCCAGATCTCGCCCGCGTCCAGCGATCCGGCGACGGCGGCCCGCACTTGAGGAGTCGTCAGCACGGCGCGCGGTGTGGCGGGCAGGGCGCCCAGCTTCTCCAGCAGCGGATGGGCGGCGTCCGGGTGCGCGACCTTCAGCCCGAGCCGGGCGAGCCGGCCGAGGACGGGTCCGGTGAGCGCGTCGGGGAGCGGGAGGAGGACCTGGCGAGGGCCGATGGTGGTGCGGGGCGCGGCCGGGACCTCCGATTCCGGTGTCTCCGGCTTCCCGGCCAGCGGGACGGGCAGGCCGGAAAGGCGGTCCGGGTCGATGCCGGACAGGCTGTCGTACAGCCGCCGCCACCAGCCGGGGTCGCGCTCGAGTCCGGCGAGCCGGTCGATCGCCTCGGTCAGCGGGACGCGGGCGATGCCGAGGGTGCGCAGTTCGCTGCGGCGCTCCAGCCCGGCGGGCAGCAGGCAGGGCAGGACCTCGGAGAGCACCCGTACGGTCTCGGCGCCGACGCCCTCCAGCACCTCGGCCTCGATGGGGCGCAGCGCGGTGGTGGCCGCCTCGCGGATGCCGTCCGGCTGCGCGTCCCAGGTGTCCCACCGGTCCGCTTCGGCCGCGGCGTCGCGCGGGGCGGCGGGCGCCAGGAACGCGACGCGCGGCAGCCGCGCCAGGATCGCGCCGCGCAGGGCGCCGTCCAGTTCGCCCTTGCCGAGCGGTCCGGGAACGAGGTCGATGGTGTCGACGGCCACCGGCTGCCAGCCGGCGAGCAGTTCGGCGTACGCGTCGGCCGCGCGCCGCACCAGGAAGTCGGTGAGCGGGCCGGGCGCGGGGTGGCGGCGGGTGGTGTCGAGCGGCAGCGACGCGATGAGCAGCGCGGGGATGCCGAGGGGTTCGTCGGTGGGGGTCGGCGCGTGGACGACGGGGACGGTGCGGGGGCGTACGGGGGCGCCTTCCGCGTCCACGGGGACGGCCCAGGTGACCGACCAGTGCGGGCGCAGCCGTTCCTCGCGGGGCCGGTCGGCGAGCAGGGCGGGCTCGACGGGGCCGTGGTGGGTGACGGTGCGCCAGCGGTGCGTACCGTGCGCGGAGTCCTCGACGTGGATGTACGGGCCGTGCTGCGAGCGGCGCAACGTCCGTACGGTGTCCGGGGTTTCGATCACGATCTCGTCGAGACCGCGCAGGGTCAGCAGGATGGCGTCGTCGACCGCGTCGAGCAGCCGGACCACGAGGTCCTCGGCGCCGCCGTCGCGCAGCGGGAGGACGACGACGGTGTCGTACCCGTCGGGTGCGGTGCCCTCGGCGGGCAGCGGGAGCCGCAGCAGGGGTACGTGGCCGTCGCGGCGGCGGAGCTCGTCGCCGAGGCCGGGGCTGGCGACGGCCGCGCGGGCGGCGAGGTCGCGGGCCTCGGCGAGGGACCAGCGGACGCCGCCGTGCCGGCCGACGACAGCGGGCTCGTCGCTCACCGCGAGCACGGCGGCGAACCCGACGCCGAACCTGCCGACGGCTCCCTCGTGGCCCTCGCGCTTGGCGGAGGCGCGCAGGGTGGAGAGCGATTCCACGCCGGTGGCGTCGAGGGGGGCGCCGGTGTTGGCGGCGGCGAGTACGGCGGGGACGTCCGCGGTCGCCGCGTGCAGGGTGAGGCGGAGCCGCCCGGGGACCTGGGCGCGGGCGGCGGCGTCGGCGGCGTTCTGGGCCAGCTCGACGACGAGGCGGTCGCGGTAGCCGCCGAGCGCGAGGTCCTCCTCGGCGTTGGCGTCCTCGCGGAATCTGGCGGGGCCGGCGCCCCAGGCGTCGAGCACACCGCGTCGCATCCGTGCGGTCCCGAACGGATCGGCCCCCTCGGTCGCATTCATGCTCACGCTCTGACTCCGCTCTTTCCGGTTACGCCTTGCCCGTGCCGCCAGTGTGCGCCTGAAGGTACCGGGTCCTCTCGCCGGGCGGGGGGCCATGTCTGCGGGGTCACCCATGGCGAGGCCGGACAGGCCGGGGTGTACGAAATCAAGCCCGTCCGGCGATTGAGGACGGAACCGGTTCGCGGGGCGGGCCCGCGGTCTGCGTCACCGGCCGCACCGGAGCGCCCGCGAACCCGCGCCCGGTCAGGAGTGGCCGAGATCCTCCGTCGGCGCGTCCGGCTCCGCCGGAACCGAGCCGGAGTCCCGCGCAGGCCGCAACGGATACTCGTCCACCTGCATCGTGTCCAGCGCGTGCGGCGCCGGCTTCGGCGGCTTCGGCATCACCGCCGCCTCCGAATGCCCACCGCACCCGTACGACAGCGACACCACGTGTCCGTCCGCCGGGCCGAACTCGTTCGCGCACACCCCGAACGCCTGCTTCAGCGACCCCGCCAACGGCACCAGGAACGCGCAGGTGACGCACGAGGCCGGCGCCGCCTGGGCCATCGGCGTCTTCGCGCCGAACCCCTCGTCCCACCGGTCGGCCGCCGTGTGCAGCCCGTACCGCGACAGGACCCGCGCCCGCCGCATGCCGAGCTCCTCGGCGACCGCCGCGATCGAGCCCCGGCTGGTCGTCGTGGGGCGCGTCGTCAGCTCCGCGTCCTCCGCGTCGACGAGGTCGGCCATCTCCCGGGAAACCTCAAAGACCGCGGAGTTCGGCGGCGGCTCGTCCTCGCCGGTGTAGCCGGGCTCCAGGCGGAGGTCGTCCGCCTCGGTGGGCAGCAGATCGCCGGGCCCCATGTCGCCGGGGCGCAGGCGCTCGCTCCACGGCACCCACTCGGGGGCGAGGAGCGCATCACTGCCGGGCAGCAGAACGGTCTCGTCGAGGGTGACGTTCTTCGCGCGGGACGCCCGGGCGACGGTCACCGCCCAGCGCCAGCCCCGGTAGCCGGGCTCCCGGCACTCGAAGAAATGTGTGACGACCCGGTCGCCCTCGGAGACCAGGCCCACATGCTCACCGACGACCCCCGGTGCGGCTGCTTCCTCGGCCGCCGCGCGCGCGAGGTCTACCGCCTCGGCGCACAGCCGGTCGAGGGCAGGGGTACGGGCCGTACGGCTTCGCGTCGTCGCAGCACTCACAGGTCTCGCTTCTCTCCTACGCCAGTCTCACGAGTGCGCCAGCACATCCATCGATTTCGGCCATGACGGCTGAGGGCGGAGCGGACCTGGGGGCCGCGTCGACGTCCACACCCGTTGTGCCTGCCTCGGGCGCACCTTCTGCAATCCATTCTGCGGGATCGCCGATAGGCGCGCGGCCGAGGACAACCGCCGGTGGCGCGCTACGCACGCTACCCTCTCCGCCGCCCCCCGCCCACCTGCCCGTCCGGAACAGGGTCGTATCCGGTGCCGTGCCCGGTGCGAAGACCGCCTCGCGGCCCGCACGCAGACGGGTCGGACGGCCGCCCGGACGACCAGCCGGTTCGAGCCCGGCGGGGCCGGGCGGAGCACTGACCCGACAGGGCGGCGTGCCCGGCGACCCGGACCGAAGCCGATTCGTCACCGCGGCGACTGGGGCACTATGTCGAAGTGACTTCCGCCAGGTCGCACAAGGATTCCGGCCCGCTCCGCAGGACGGGCCGGGCGATCGGTCATGCCCTGCACACCCCGTTCACCGGCACCGCGAAAGGCATCCGGAAGGCGACGCACGCCCACGGCGCCGGGGAGTCCGGGCTCGGCAAACTGATCGAACTGCACGCCGTGAACGGCGCGGGCGACGTGATGATCACGATCGCGCTCGCGTCGACGGTGTTCTTCTCCGTGCCGACGGACGAGGCCCGGGGCCGCGTCGCCCTCTACCTCGCCGTCACCATGGCGCCCTTCACCCTCCTCGCGCCCGTGATCGGCCCGCTCCTGGACCACCTGCCGCACGGCCGCCGCGCCGCGATGGCCGGTGCGATGCTGGCCCGCGCGGTGCTCGCGCTCACCATGTCGGGCGCGGTCGCCACCGGTGGCCTGGAGCTGTATCCGGCCGCACTGGGCGTCCTGGTCTCCTCGAAGGCGTACGGGGTGGTCCGCAGCGCCGTCGTGCCGCGCCTGCTGCCGCCGCGCTTCTCCCTGGTGAAGGCGAATTCCCGGGTCACCCTGGCCGGTCTCCTGGCGACCGGTGTCGCCGCCCCGATCGGCGCGGGGCTGCACACGATCGGGTCCCCCTGGCCGCTGTACGGGGCGTGCGTGATCTTCATCGGGGGGACCGTCCTCGCTTTCACGCTGCCGCGCACGGTCGACTCCGCGAAGGGCGAGCGCAAGGCCCGGCTGGTGCCGACGCACGGCGCGGCGGCCCCCCGGCCCGGGACGAAGCGGAACGGGAGGACGAGAGGCCGGGAGAAGAACGGCGAGAAACGGCCCGGGCTGCGGTCCGTGGGACCGTCCGTGCTGAACGGCCTCCAGGCCAACACCGCGCACCGCGCGCTCTCCGGCTTCCTCATCTTCTTCCTGGCGTTCCTGCTGCGCGAGCAGCCGCTCGCCGGGCAGAGCGCCGCCGTGTCGCTCGGCATCGTCGGCGTGGCGGCCGGTGCGGGAAACGCGCTCGGCACGGCGTTCGGCGCCTGGCTGAGGGACCGCGGCCCGGAGGTGATCGTCGCCTCCGTGCTGACCCTGGCGCTGGGGGTCGCCCTGCTCGCCGCGCTCTTCTTCAGCACCGTCATGGTCGCCGCGCTCAGCGCGACGGCGGGCTTCACCCAGGCCCTGTCGAAGCTCTCGCTGGACGCGATGATCCAGCGCGACGTGCCCGAGGAGGTACGGACCTCCGCGTTCGCCCGGTCGGAGACCGTGCTCCAGATGGCGTGGGTGGTCGGCGGCGGCATCGGCATCGCCCTCCCCCTCAACGGCGTACTGGGCATGTCGGTCGCCGCGGGCATCCTCACCCTGGGCGCGGCCACGTCCGTACGGGGGCTGCTGGTCGCCGCGCGGCGCGGCTCGCCGCACCCCCGCGTGGCGTGAGCCGGAGCGACCGATAGCCTTCGGCCCATGACCGTTGCGTTCTTCTCCGGTAAGGGCCGTCGAATCGGCGTCGCTCTTGGTGCCGTGTCCGCGGGACTCCTTGTCCTCTCCGCCTGCGACAAGCCGACGCCGCTCGCGACCGTAACGGTCGGCGGCAACGTGGTGACGTCCGAGGCGTCCTGCTACAACGACGGCAAGCCCCTCAAGGCCTCCGAGTACCGGAGCTGCCTCAACCAGAAGGCGGAGAAGTCCGTCGAGGTCGCCATGGACGACAAGGTCCGCTTCGGCGTCGACCCGGAGATCGCGGACAACGGCTGGACGCTGTTCATCAACGGCCAGCAGGCCGAGCAGGAGCCGTACAAGAAGACCTACCGGTCCATCCCGGGCAGCGCCTTCTTCTCCAGCCAGACCGGCGAGACGTCGAACAAGACGCAGATCAGCATCGTCGAGACCAAGGGCAAGAATCTCACGGGCGTCTGGCACTTCGAGCTGAAGAAGACCAGCTGATCCCCTCCCGACCTCGGAGGACTCCCCCCGTGCGTGTGCTTGTCGTGACCGCTGTCCCGGTGGAACGGGACGCGGTCACGCGCGCGTTCGGGGACGGTTCCGCGGCGCCTGTGCGCGAGGCGGGGGGCGCGGAGATCCACCGCGCCGGGCCCTTCGACGTCCTCGCGGGCGGCGCGGGACCGGCCGCCGCCGCGGCCGCGGCCGCCTTCGCGCTGGCCGCCGCGCCCGAGCCCTACGGTCTCGTCGTCTCGGCCGGCATCGGTGGCGGGTTCGCGCCCGCCGCCCCGCTCGGCTCCCTCGTCGTCGCGAGCACGATCGTCGCCGCCGATCTGGGCGCCGACACCCCCGACGGCTTCCTGCCCGTCACCGCCCTGGGCTTCGGGCGCGACCGCTTCACGCCACCGCCCGCGCTGGTACGGGACGTGGCCGCGGCCACCGGTGGGGCGGCCGGGGAGATCCTCACCGTCTGCACCGTCACCGGCACCGCGGAGCGCACCGCCGCTCTGCTCGCCGCGCACCCCGCGGCCGCCGCCGAGGCCATGGAGGGCTTCGGGGTCGCCGAGGCCGCCGACCGGGCGGGCGCGGGGGTGCTGGAGATCCGGGCGGTCTCGAACGCCGTCGGCCCGCGCGACCGCGCCGCCTGGCGCATCGGCGACGCGCTGACCGCGCTCACCGGGGCGTTCGGGAAGCTCGTACCCGTACTGGAAGGCTGGACCCACCATGACCGAAACCACGCGTGACCGGCTGGACATCGCGTTCTCGCCGTGCCCGAACGACACGTTCGTCTTCGACGCCTGGGCGCACGGACGGGTCCCCGGCGCGCCCGCCCTCGATGTCACCTTCGCCGACATCGACATCACCAACGGCATGGCCGAGCGCGGCGAGCTCGACGTCCTCAAGGTCTCGTACGCGGTGCTGCCGTGGGTCCTTCACGAGTACGCGCTGCTGCCGTGCGGCGGGGCGCTGGGGCGGGGCTGCGGGCCGCTCGTCCTCACGAAGGAGCCGGGCACGGACCTGACGGGCCGGACCATCGCCGTACCGAGCGAGCGCTCCACCGCGTATCTGCTGTTCCGGCTCTGGGCGGCCGAGGTGGTGCCGGGCGGGGTCGGCGAGATCGTCGTCCTGCCGTTCGACGAGATCATGCCCGCCGTGCGCGACGGGAAGGTGGACGCCGGTCTCGTCATCCACGAGGCACGTTTCACGTACCAGAACTACGGGCTGCACAACCTCGCCGACATGGGCCGGCACTGGGAGGACACGACCGGGCTGCCGATCCCGCTCGGCGCGATCATCGCCAAGCGGTCGCTGGGCGCGGACACGCTGAGGCTGCTCGCCGATTCGGTGCGCACCTCGGTACGGATGGCCTGGGACGACCCCGAGGCGTCCCGGCCCTACGTGCTGGAGCACGCCCAGGAGATGGACCCGGCCGTGGCGGACCAGCACATCGGGCTGTACGTCAACGAGTTCACGGCCGACCTCGGCGAGGACGGCTACGCGGCGATCCGCGGACTGCTGACACGCGCGGCGGCCGAGGGGCTGGTACCGCCCCTCGGCCCGGATGCGCTGTCGTTCGTCTGAGATCCGCCGGGGCCTACACGTCGAGCTCGTCGGCGACCGCGCGCAGCAGGCTGCCGATCTTCTTGCCGGCCGCCTTTTCGGGGTAGCGGCCGCGCTCCAGCATCGGCGTGATGTTCTCCAGCAGGGTGGTCAGGTCCTGCACGATGGACGCGAGCTCGTCCGGCTTGCGGCGCTGCGCGGCCGCGACGGACGGGGTCGGGTCCAGGATCGCCACCGACAGCGCCTGGTCTCCGCGCTGACCGGCGACCACACCGAACTCGACGCGCTGGCCGGGCTTGAGTGCGTCGACGCCGTCGGGCAGCACCGAAGAGTGCACGAAGACGTCGCCGCCGTCATCGCGGGAAAGGAAGCCGAAGCCCTTCTCGCTGTTGAACCATTTGACCTTGCCAGTCGGCAAAGTACGCACCCCATCTCAACCCGTGTGCCGGAACAAAGCCTCTGCAGGTCAGGCTATCCAGTGGTGGTGCTCCCCTGCTGGCAAAAGCCTCCCCAGGGGGAGTACCCCTCGTCAAGCCTGGTCATCCGGACTCTGTCCAGAAACGGTGCTTGTTTCTGTACATCGCCTGCCGCGGGGTGGTTCGCCGGTGTCGGGAACTACCCTGGCGGGGTGAGTACTACACCTTCTGGCGCAGGTGACCGGCTGGTCCGGATCGGCGCGATCGTCTTCTTCGTCGGGGCGCTGGCCACGCTGGTCACGGTGGCCCCGCTGTTCCTCGGGACCCATCCGCTTCCGTCCATCGCGTGGTCGCTGTGCATGCTGATGGGCGTCGGCTTCCTGATCGCCGCGGCGGGCGTGGTGCGCTCGGTGCGGGCGGGGGCGCCGAAGCGGTAGCGCCGGGGTCGCCCGGCGGCCGCTTTGTCCTCAATCGCCGGACGGGCTTGATTTGCCGCTGCGGGCCCACGTGGTGGCCGGACTGTCCTCAAGCGCCGGACGGGCTTGATCTTGCTGCGGAACGGGGCGCTTCCGAGTCGGCCCGGGTGCCGCGGGGAAACGCTGTTGAACACCCTCGCGGCGCGCCTGGGCCTACCCGCGAGGGGTGAAGCGGGCCCGCCACAGGTCGCGGAGCAACGCGATCTCGGCCATGTGGTGGATGAATTCGCGGTTGGCCCCCGCCAGCACGGCGACGAACGGGTCGTCGGGATCGGAGCCGTACGGGTACTGCGAGAAGCCGACCGTGTCGAGCTGCTCGTCGGTGACGGCGGCGACGCTGTCGCGCCAGCGGTCGATCAGCGCCCAGAACCGCTTGAGTGCCAAGTCGGCGGAGGGGGTGAAGTCGACCAGCAGCTTCGGCTCCTGCCTCCGTTCACCGAAGGTCCACTCCCATCGGCCCGCGAGGCAGGAGTGCAGGTGCCCCAGCCGCCACGCGATGGTGGTGACCGGCGCTTCGTCGGGCTCCGGCGCACCGGTGTGGGCGAGGACCTGCTCGACCCGCTCGACGCTCACGCTCCAGTCGTCGGCGATCTCGGTGACCGTCATGCCGCCGGCAACTTGCCGGGCGACCTCGGCGTACTCGTTCGCCGGGATGTCCGGGGCGCCCTTGTCGAGCACCCACTCGCCCGGCCCGTACGCCCTGGGCGTCGCCGTCTCGCCCCGGCGCCGGATCGACCAGCAACCGGCCACCGGCTCCCACAGGTACTCCTCGTCACCGAGTCCCGTCAGCCGCACCTGGGCCGTCTCCCTGGCCTGGTCGAACTGGTCGAGCAGCAAGCCCGAACGGCCGGTCCGCGCGCCCTCGGTCTCCATGCATGGCTCCCTTCGCCGTCGCGCCGTACCTGACTGCGCTCAGACGGAAGTTAGCGGCTCACCCCGCAGGGCGCGACCGATTTCTCGCCCCGATGTGAGGGTCTTGTTGCAAGCTACTTGCTCTTGCGAGTAACAATCAACACGCTTGGACGGTCCTTACCTCCTGCCCAGGACCTGGAGCCCCGTCATGCCCGAACTGATACCGGATTCCGCCCCACAGCGCGTCATCGCCGTCTCGAACTTCGTCTACACCATTGGCAGCGGCCTCTATCTGACTGCCGGGGTTCTGTACTTCACCGAGGCGATGCACCTTCCGGCAAGCCAGGTGGGGCTCGGACTCGGCATCGCCGGTTTCGCCTCGCTGGCCGTGGGCATCACCGTCGGCCATCTCGCGGACAGATACGGAGCTCGCGGCGTCTACGCAGCCACCCTTGTCGTCCAGGCGTTGGCAACGGCCGGCTTCGTGCTGGCGGACAGCTTCTGGCCGTTCGTTCTCGCGGTATGCGCGGCAACCGGGGCCAAGGCGGCCGGACTTGCTGCGCGCGCTCCGCTCATCAGGCACTACGGAGGGGACCGACCACAGGAATTCCGGGCCTATCTCCGTGCCGTGACCAACGTCGGCATCTCCCTCGGCGCCTTGCTGGCAGGCTGGGTCGTCCAGGTGGGCACCCTCACCGCCTATCAGCTTCTGGTCATCGGCAACGCGATCGCCTTCGTGGCTTCCGCAGCAGTCCTGGTCCTCCTGCCGCCGGTCAAGCCCGTCCCCACCGCCGGTGGCCCCCGCTGGCTCGCCTTACAGGATCGCCCCTACCTCCTGCTCACAGCCCTCGACGGCATCATGGCCGTCCAGTTCAAGGTGCTCACCGTGGCCATTCCGCTCTGGCTGGTCACCGCCACCACTGCCCCGCGCTGGCTCATCTCAGGCACCATGCTCACCAACACCCTCATCGTCGTTGCCTTTCAGGTACGAGCCAGCCGCAGCATCGATTCCCCGGCGGCAGGCGCAGTCGCCTACCGTCGAGCGGGCATGGCCTTTCTCGTCTCCTGCTCACTGGTCTCCCTGGCCGCGGGGATACCGCCGTGGGCCGCGGCAACGCTGCTCATGACCGCGATGGTGATCCACACGACCGGCGAACTCTGGCACTCCGCCGCAGGCTTCGAGGTGTCCTTCGCCCTCGCCCCGCAATACGCCACCGGCCAGTACCTCGGTGTGTTCGGCCTGGGCGCCGGACTGGCCGAAGCCTTCGGACCGGCCCTGCTCATCTCGCTCTGCTTCACCTGGGGCCGCCCCGGGTGGTACGCCGCAGGAGCGCTGTTCACCCTGACGGGCCTGGCAGCACCACCCGCCGTCCGCTGGGCGCAACGCCACCAGCACGCCCAGCAGACACACCCGGAAGTCACGCGGAAGGAGTCAGCCGCCTGAAGGCGATGGCGTCTTCGCCCAGGCCCGCAGGGCTTCGGCTTCCTCCTGGGCAATCCGCTCCGGCGTGAGTTTTAGCCACGCCGAGGTGCCGATGTCACGCTTGAAGCAGCGGAACACCCGCGAGGTACCTCCCCCACTCGCCGCGACAAGATCCAGACTCCAGCGGGCAGCGAATTCGTTCACGCAAGCCGGCAACTCGTCACACCAGGCGAACACCTGGGCTCCGAACCTAACGACGAGCCGGTCCCGGACCTCTGGCGCGACGCGGGCCAACTCAGCCCGCACCCGCACCCGTCGGAAGCCCTACGCCGCGTAACCGGCCAGCCAGGACGGGAACTCCGTCAGGGTCGACAGGACGACGTCCGCCCCTGCCGCCCGGAGTTCCTCCGCGTCGCACGGGCCCGTGGTGACCGCCACGGAGAGCGCTCCGGCCGTGCGGGCGCCCCGTACGTCCCCGGTGTGGTCGCCGACGTACACATGCGCCCCGTGCTCGCGCAGGGCCCGGCCCTTGGCCTCCGCCCACAGGCCGCCGATCACCGCGTCGGGCTCGATCCCGAGGTGGGCCAGGTGGAGCTCCGCGCTCGGCCGGTGCTTGGCGGTGACGACTATCGCCCGGCCGCCCCGTTCCCGGATCGCCGCGACCGACTCCCGGGCGCCCGGCAGCGCGAGGCTCGGAGCGATGGCGTGTGTGGGATAGATCTCGCGGTACCGGTCGGCGGTCGCGGCCACCGCATCGGCCGGAAACCAGTTCCGCAGCTCCTCGTCGACCGGCGGCCCGAGCCTGCTCACCACCAGGTCCGTGTCGATCGGCGTCCCCGTCTCGGCGGAAAGCGCCAGGTAGGCGGCCTTGATGCCGGGCCGGGAGTCGATGAGCGTCATGTCGAGGTCGAAGCCGACCGTCAGGGGGTGCGAGGGCATGGAGTCCATTGTCGCGGGCCGGGCCCGGCGGCCGCCCCGGTGCGGCCCTCGGGCCCCGGAATGGCGGTGCTTAAACTTAGCCAAGCCTCACTTTACTTCGCTCTCGATTGGGTCCGATGTCAGCCGCCGCACCACGCCGCTCCAGACGCGCACTCGCGACGGCGGCGGCCGTCGCGGCGCTGTTGGTGGCGGTACTTCTCAGCCTCGCCGTGGGGGCCCGTTCCATACCCCCGTCCGAGGTGATCGACGCCCTGCTGCACGGCGGGCACTCCGACGCCGCCGAAGTCATCCGGAACATGCGGGTGCCGCGCACCCTGATCGGGCTGATCGTCGGCGCGGCACTGGCCCTCGCGGGCACGGTGCTCCAGGGCATCACCCGTAACCCCATCGCCGACCCCGGCATCCTCGGCATCAGCCAGGGCGCCACCGTGGGCGTGGTCCTGGCGATCGCGTTCGCCGGAATCCACAGCCTGACGGGGTACGTGTGGTTCGCCTTCGCGGGGGCCGCGATCGCGTCCGTCGCCGTGTACGCCGTCGCCTCCAGCGGGCGCGGGGGCGCCACCCCGGTGAAGCTCGCCCTCGGCGGCGCCGCGATCAACGCGCTGCTGGTGTCGGTGACGACGGCGGTGCTGACGACCAGGGCGTCCGCGCTGGACGAGTTCCGCTTCTGGCAGGTCGGCTCGATCGGCGGGCGCGAGTCCGACGTGGTCCAGCAGATCTGGCCGTTCATGCTGGTCGGAACCGTGCTCGTGCTGTCCGTCGCCCGCGGGCTCGACGCGCTGGCGCTCGGCGAGGACGTGGCGAAGGGCCTCGGGCAGAAGGTCGTAACGGTACGGATCGTCGGCGGCATCGGGGCCACGGTGCTGACCGGTGTCGGTGTCGCGGCGGCCGGGCCGATCGCGTTCATCGGCCTCGCCGTCCCGCACATCGCCCGCGCGATCGTCGGCTCCGACCACCGCTGGGTGCTGCCGATGGCGGCGCTGATCGGGCCCGTCATGCTGCTCGTCTCCGACGTCATCGGCCGCATCGTCTTCCCGCCGAGCGAGGTCCCGGCGGGCGTGATGACGGCGCTGATCGGCGTTCCGTTCCTGGTCACCCTGGTACGCCGGAAGGCGGTGCCCGCATGAGCGCCGACACCCCCGTACGGGTACGGCCCGCCGGGTACCACGTCGTACGGATCGGGGCACGGGGCCGGTTCCTGCTGCACCGGCGGGCGGCTGTCGTCGCCGTCGCCCTCGTCGTGCTGCTGGCCGCGGTCTGTGTCGCGTACCTCTGCGTCGGCGAGAGCTTCGTCGCGCCGGGCGAGGTCGTGAAGGTGGTCCTGGGGCAGCCGTCCCCCGACGAGCTGGTCGTCGGCACGCTGCGGCTGCCGCGCATGGTCGTCGGGCTGCTGGTCGGCGCGGCGTTCGGGATCGCCGGCGCGCTGGTCCAGACCGTCGCCCGCAACCCCCTCGCAAGCCCCGACATCATCGGCATCAGCCAGGGGGCGAGCGCGCTCACGGTCGGCGCGATGACCTTCGGCGTCACCTCGTACACCGTGCTGCCGTATCTGTCCGTCATCGGCGGGGTGGCCGCGGCGGCCCTCGTGTACGTCTTCGCCTGGCGTGGCGGGCTGCACGCCACCCGCTTCGTCCTCATCGGCATCGGCTTCGCCATCGCGCTGAAGTCGGTCACCACACTGTTCCTGACGAAGGGCGACTATCTGGTCGCCCAGCAGGCACAGGTCTGGATGACCGGCTCGCTCAACGGCCGCGGCTGGTCCGAGGCCGCGCCGATCGGCTGGACGCTGCTGGTTCTGCTGCCGGCCGTCCTGTGGGCCGCCCGCGCCCAGCGCACCGTATCGATGGACGACGACACCGCGACCGCGCTCGGGGTGCGTCTGGGGCGCGTACGGCTGGGTCTCGTCGCCGTCGGGGTGATCCTGGCGTCCGTGGCGACCGGGACGGCCGGGCCGGTCGACTTCGTGGCGCTGCTCGCCCCGCAGATCGCCCGCCGGATGACCCGGACCGCGCAGATCCCGCTGTTCTGCTCGGCGCTGCTCGGCGCGGTGATCGTGGTGTCCGGGGATCTGCTGGCGCGCAGGCTCTTCTCGCCCACCGAACTGCCGGTGGGTGTTCTGACGGCGGCGGTCGGCGCCCCGTATCTGATCTGGCTGATCGTCCGCGGTCAGGGCGGCGGCCGTGGCCGCAGTGGAGGCACCGCATGAGCTCGACCCGTACGTCCGACACGTCCGGCGCGTCCGACGCCGCGGCGGCCCCGGCCGCGACCAGCCGGCTCACCGTGCGGGAGCTGACGCTCGCGTACGAGGACCGCACCGTCGTCCACGAGCTGGACCTCGCCGTGCCCGACGGCCGGGTCACCGTCATCGTCGGCCCGAACGCCTGCGGCAAGTCGACCACCCTGCGCGCGCTCGGCCGGCTCCTCAAGCCGCGCGGCGGGGCGGTACTCCTCGACGGCACCGAGCTGTCGAAGATCCCCACGCGGAGGATCGCCCAGTCGATCGGGCTGCTGCCGCAGACCCCGGTGGCGCCCGAGGCGATCACCGTCTGTGACCTTGTCGCCCGCGGCCGGCAGCCGCATCAGCACTGGTGGCAGCAGTGGTCACAGGAGGACGAGCGGGCGGTGACGGACGCCATGGCGCGTACGGACATCACCGCGCTCGGCGACCGGTCGGTGGACGAGCTGTCCGGCGGGCAGCGCCAGCGGGTCTGGATCGCGATGGCACTCGCCCAGGAGACGGATCTGCTGCTGCTCGACGAGCCGACCACGTACCTCGACATCGCACACCAGGTGGAGGTCCTGGACCTGGTGCGCCGGCTCACCGCCCCGGCCCCGGACGGCACCCGCGGCCGGACCGTCGTCACCGTGCTCCACGACCTCAACCAGGCCGCCCGTTACGCGGACCACCTGGTCGCCATGAAGGCGGGCCGGATCGTCGCCGAGGGCCACCCGAAGGACATCGTCACCGCCGCTCTCGTACGCGAGGTCTTCGGCCTGGACGCGGTGATCGTCCCGGACCCGGTGACGGGTTCGCCGCTCGTCGTGCCGGGGGCGCCCTGGCAGGCCACGCCCGCGTCGTGAACCCGGCCCCGGCCCCGCCCGGGGCCGGGGGAGCAGGCCCCGGTACCCCTCGGCCTACCCCGCCCGCCGCCGCGCCCGCCACACCAGGAACGCCGCCGACGCCACCGCGGCCGTCCGTACCACCACCGGCCACACCCCGCTCAGCGCGTCCGCCATCGCGCCCTGCGGGATCGGTTCGCCCCAGCGGCCGTTCGTCCGGCCCCAGAGCCAGACCAGGGCGCCCGCCACGACCACGCCCGGCAGGCCCATCGCGGCCCACTTCGCCTCCGCGCGCGACAACGTGCGTGAGCCGTACGCGAGCAGCCAGCCGCCCGCCAGGGCGAACCAGGAACCCGTCACGGCACCCGTGACCAGCAGCACGGCGGCGAGCAGGAGGAAGGGGTGGGAGAAGGCCCGGGCCGTCGTCGACTCGCGGGGGGTGCGGCGGCGCAGGCGCGGGAGCCGTCGGCGGCGCGGTGCGGCCTCGTCGGTGCCGTCGTCCTCGGCGGGGATGTCGTCGTCGTCCGCCGCGTCGTCCGCCGCGGCGCGGGGGCCCGGAACCGCGTCCCGGGACGACGGCGGCCTCATCATGTCCGGGATCTCGACGCCGCCGACGAACCCCGGCACGTCCACCCCGTCACCGAACGGACCCGGCTCGATCCGCCACCAGTCGGGCTCGCTCCCCGACGGCCCCAGCTCGTCCGTTCCGGCCATGTGCGGCGGCGACGGGACCCGCCCGGCGGCCGCTTCCGGAGCCGCGAAGTCCGCCGAGCCCTCCGATTCCCCCTCCGATTCCCCGTCCGGCATCTCCGCCCGCGCCTGCGACGCGCCCTTGCCGGAACCGTCTTTCCGGAGCATCCCCTTGCGCGGCCGGGGGATGCCGCGCCCCTCCCCCGCGGTGGGTTCCGGCCGCCGGGGCAGCTGGACCGTCCCGTCCGCCGACGCGGCCGCGGCCGCGACCAGTTCGTCGGGGGTGCCGAGCCTCCCGATGATGCGGCGGACCGCCGCCGGGCTGTCCGCCGACTGCTTTCCGCGCTGCCGGTCGATCTCGCCCCGGAGCGCCGAAACGAGCCTCATCCGGCCGGCCGAGGACAGCTGTTGTTGCTGCGCCAGGTCCCCGACCCGGCTCAGGTAGTCGTAGACGAGCTGGTCGCTCTCGATCCCCACGCGATGGTTCCCCTCTACCGCCCTGCACCGACGGTAGCGCCCTCGGGCCTGTCCGGAGCGACTACCGTGGGACGGATGGGGATGACCACACCACCGCGGACGCTCGCCGAAGCTCTCCGCGCCCGGGACGACGAGTCGTTGGCAGGGCTGCTGCGTGCCCGCCCCGATCTCCTCACCCCCGTACCGGGCGACATCACTCAACTCGCGACGAGAGCCGGCACGCGCGCCTCCGTCGTACGCGCGCTGGAACACCTCGACCGGTTCTCCCTGCAGACTGCCGAGGCGCTCGCCGTGGCCCCCGACCCGGCCCCGTACGAGACGCTGCTCGGCCTCCTCACGGGCGACGGCCGGGACGACGGCGAGCACCGCGACGACGCGGACGCGGCGATCGAGGACGCGCTGCCCGCCGCCCTGGCCACCCTGCGCGAACAGGCCCTGGTCTGGGGCGAGGACGACCGGCTGCGGCTCGTACGCACCGCGCGCGAACTCCTCGCGCCGTCCCCGCAGCACCCCTCCCCCACCGGTCTCGGCCCGACCGTCGCAGAGGCGACCGCCGGCATGTCGCCCGGCCGGATCCAGGAGATCCTGGTGGCCGCCGGACTGCCCGCCACCCATGACCCGGTCTCCGCCGTGGCGGCCCTGTCCGCGCTCTTCACCGACCGGGCCAGGATGGGCGAGCTGCTGGACTCCGCCCCCGCCGAGGCCCTGTCCGTACTGGACCGGCTGGTGTGGGGGCCGCCGTACGGGGAAGTGACCCCGAACCCCACCCCGCCCGTGAAGTGGCTGCGCGACCACGGGCTGCTGCTGCCCGTGTCGACCCGCACCGTGGTGCTGCCGCGCGAGGCCGCCCTGCATCTGCGGGCCGGGCGCGCCCACCGCGTACCGGAGCCCCGGCCGCCCGCCGTGGAAGCGGTCGCCGTCCGTGATCCCCAGGCTGTGGACAGCGCCGCGGCCGGTCAGGCGTTCCTGGCGGTGACCACTGTCGAGGAGCTGCTGAAGAACTGGAACGGCGGCGGCCCCGCGATACTGCGCGCCGGCGGGCTCAGCGTCCGCGACCTGAAGAAGACCGCCACCGCCCTCGACGTCTCCGAGCCGCTCGCGGCGTTCTGGGTCGAACTCGCCTACGCGGCCGGGCTGCTGGCCTCCGACGGGGAGGCCGACGAGCGGTACGCGCCGACGCCCGCGTACGACGACTGGACCGAACTCCCCGCCCAGGACCGCTGGGCACGCCTCGCGACCGCCTGGCTCGCCGCCACCCGCACCGCCGGACTGGTCGGCGGCCAGGACGCCAAGGGCCGGGCCCTGTCCGCCCTGGGCCCCGGCCTCGACCGCTCCGCCGCCCCCGAGGTGCGCCACCGGGTCCTCGCCCTCCTCGCCGACCTGGAACCGGGCACCGCCCCCGACCCGGAGACCGTCCTCGCCCGCCTCCGCTGGGAACGCCCGCTGCGCGGCGCCTCCGCCGGCGCCGGGGACACCACCGACCTGCGGTCCCGGATCGCCCTGTGGACGCTGAACGAGTCCGAGCTCCTCGGCATCACCGGACGCGGCGCGCTCGCCTCGCACACCCGCGCCCTGCTCGACGCCGGGCCCGCCGAGGCCGCCGCGCTGCTCGCGCCCCTCATCCCCAAGCCGCTGGACCACGTCCTGCTCCAGGCCGACCTGACGGCCGTCGCCCCCGGCCCGCTGGAACGCCCCCTGGCGGACCTGCTCTCCGCCCTCGCGGACATCGAGTCGAAGGGCGGCGCGACGGTCTACCGCTTCACCCCCGGCTCCGTACGCCGCGCCCTGGACGCCGGACAGTCCGCGGCCGATCTGCACGCGTTCCTGGCCACCCACAGCCGTACGCCGGTGCCGCAGCCGCTCAGCTACCTCATCGACGACGTCGCCCGCCGCCACGGCCATCTGCGGATCGGCGCCGCCTCCTCGTACGTACGCTGCGACGACGAGGCCGTGCTGAACGAGATCCTCGCCGACCGGCGCTCGGCCACCCTGCGCCTGCGCCGCCTCGCGCCGACGGCGCTGGCCGCCCAGGTCGACCCGGCGTCCCTGCTCGACGGGCTGCGCGAGATGGGTTACGCCCCGGCCGCCGAGTCCGCCGAGGGCGACGTCCTGATCACCCGGGCGGGCGCCCGCCGCACCCCGTCGCGCACCGCCCCCGCCCCGGTGCCGGAGGGCCCGCCGGTCCCGGACACCACGCTGCTCGGCGCGGCGGTGCGGGCGATCCGCGCCGGGGACACGGCCGCCACGGTGGTCCGCAAGGACCCGGCCGACGCCCCCGACGCCCCGGCCGGCGCCCTGCCTCGTACGACCCCGGCCGAGACCCTCGCCACCGTCCAGGCCGCCGCGATGACCGGGTCGGCGCTCTGGATCGGCTACGTCAACGCGGACGGGGCGGCCAGTCAGCGCGTCATCGCGCCGGTCCGGGTCGAGGGCGGCTTCGTCACGGCTTACGACCACACGGCGGACGAGGTCCGCACCTATCCCCTGCACCGGATCACCGGCGTCGCCGAACTGGCCGACGACGCCGCACACTGAGGCCGTGGACCCGTAGCTCGTATGCCGCTGTGCCGAGCAGCACACCCCACCGCGGCCCCCGCATGCGGCACACTGGACGTTTGGCCGTTCCCGGCCGTCCCCGCAGCAGAAAGGGCCGACGCGCGTGACCGGACCCCTCATCGTTCAAAGCGACAAGACACTGCTCCTGGAGGTCGACCACGACCAGGCCGATGCCTGCCGTCGTGCGATCGCGCCCTTCGCCGAGCTGGAGCGCGCGCCCGAGCACATCCACACCTACCGGCTGACCCCGCTCGGGCTGTGGAACGCGCGCGCCGCCGGGCACGACGCCGAGCAGGTCGTCGACGCGCTCGTGCAGTACTCGCGCTATCCCGTACCGCACGCGCTGCTCGTCGACATCGCCGAGACGATGGCCCGGTACGGCCGCCTCACCCTGTCCAAGCATCCGGTGCACGGTCTGGTGCTGACCTCCACCGACCGGCCCGTGCTGGAGGAGATCCTCCGCTCGAAGAAGGTCCAGCCGTTGGTCGGGGCGCGGATCGACCCGGACACCGTGGCCGTGCACCCGTCCGAGCGCGGGCAGATCAAGCAGACGCTGCTGAAGCTGGGCTGGCCCGCCGAGGACCTCGCGGGTTACGTCGACGGCGAGGCGCACTCGATCGACCTGGCCGAGGACGGCTGGGCGCTGCGGCCGTACCAGAAGCAGGCCGTCGAGGGGTTCTGGCACGGCGGCTCAGGGGTGGTCGTGCTGCCCTGTGGTGCGGGGAAGACGCTGGTCGGGGCCGGTGCGATGGCTCGGGCCAGGGCGACGACGCTGATCCTGGTGACGAACACCGTCTCGGCCCGGCAGTGGAAGCACGAGCTGGTGAAGCGGACCTCGCTGACCGAGGACGAGATCGGCGAGTACAGCGGTACGCGCAAGGAGATCCGGCCGGTCACCATCGCGACCTACCAGGTGCTGACGACCCGCCGCAAGGGCGTCTACCCGCACCTGGAGCTGTTCGACTCCCGCGACTGGGGTCTGGTGATCTACGACGAGGTGCATCTGCTGCCCGCGCCCGTCTTCAAGTTCACCGCCGACCTGCAGGCCCGGCGGCGCCTCGGCCTCACCGCGACGCTGGTGCGTGAGGACGGCCGCGAGTCGGACGTCTTCTCGCTGATCGGGCCCAAGCGGTTCGACGCGCCGTGGAAGGAGATCGAGGCGCAGGGCTACATCGCGCCCGCCGACTGCGTCGAGGTGCGGGTCAATCTGACGGACTCGGAGCGGCTCGCGTACGCGACCGCGGAGACCGAGGAGAAGTACCGGTTCTGTGCGACGACCGCGACGAAGCGGAAGGTGACGGAGGCGCTGGTACACAAGCACCGGGGTGAGCAGACCCTCGTCATCGGGCAGTACATCGACCAGCTCGACGAGCTGGGTGAGCATCTGAACGCCCCGGTGATCAAGGGCGAGACGAGCAACGCCCAGCGCGAGAAGCTCTTCGACGCGTTCCGGGAGGGCGAGCTCAGCGTCCTCGTGGTGTCGAAGGTCGCGAACTTCTCCATCGACCTGCCGGAGGCGACCGTCGCCATCCAGGTGTCGGGGACGTTCGGCTCCCGCCAGGAGGAGGCGCAGCGGCTCGGCCGGGTGCTGCGCCCGAAGGCGGACGGGCACGAGGCGCGGTTCTACTCGGTGGTCGCCCGCGACACGATCGACCAGGACTTCGCGGCGCACCGCCAGCGGTTCCTGGCCGAGCAGGGGTACGCGTACCGGATCGTGGACGCGGACGAGCTGCTGGCCGACAGCTGAGGCCGGTGGCCGGGCGGGGCCGCCTCCGGTGCCCCGCTCACACCGCGGAGGTTCCGCCCGCTTGCGGGGTGGGCCCCGCCTCCAATTCGTTCGACCCCGGCGAAGGCGGTCGATACAATCGCCGGTCTGCCCGCACCGTGGTACCGGCCATCGCCGGCAGCCGGGGGAGCGCCGCCGACCGGACGGAAACCGGCCGACAGCCGTACGTACCCGCCTGTGTGCGTACCCCGTGATCGATCCCCGAGCGGACCGCATCGCCCCGAGCAGTGCCCCGGGACGAGGTGCGGTCCGCCGTCCTGCGTTGAAAAGCCGGAGGCAACACCGTGCCCGCGCACGCACACGAAAGCGACACCACCACCGATCCCCTGGCCCTCGAACGCGCCCATCTCGCCGCGTCCCGCTCCGCGTTGCGCGCCATGCGCGAGGACGCCCAGGCCCTCGACATCCGCGACGTCACCGCGAACTGGGTCAACGCGGCCGTTCTGCAGTCCCAGATCGACGAGCGGATCAAGTCCCTCGCCGATCTCGCCCACACCCCGCTCTTCTTCGGGCGCCTCGACTATCTGCACACGGTCGGTGCCGAGCAGGCCGAGGGGGCATCGGAAGAGGCGGCGCGCAGCGCCTCGGCCAAGGGTGGTGGTGGGCGACGGGAGGGCCAGTTCTACATCGGGCGCCGCCACGTCCACGACGCCGACGGCGATCCGATGGTCGTCGACTGGCGCGCACCCGTCTCGCAGCCGTTCTACCGGGCCTCCAGGAAGGACCCGCAGGACGTCGGCCGGCGCCGCCGCTTCGGCTACACCGGCGGTGAGCTGACCGCGTACGAGGACGAGCACCTCACCGACCCCGCCGAGGCCGCGCAGACCAGCAAGCTCCTCCAGGCGGAGATCGAGCGGCCGCGCGTCGGTCCGATGCGTGACATCGTCGCGACGATCCAGCCCGAGCAGGACGAGATCGTCCGCAGCGGTCTCGGCGGGACGGTCTGCGTGCAGGGAGGGCCCGGCACCGGCAAGACGGCCGTCGGCCTGCACCGGGTCGCGTATCTGCTGTACGCGCACCGGGAGCGGCTTGCCCGTACGGGCACGCTGGTCATCGGCCCGAACCGGTCCTTCCTGCACTACATCGAGCAGGTGCTCCCGGCCCTCGGTGAGCTGGAGGTGAAGCAGGCGACCGTCGACGATCTGGTGACGGCGGGCCTCGAGGTGCGCGGCACGGACTCGGCGGCCGCGGCCGTCGTCAAGGGCGACGCCAGGATGGCGGAGGTGCTGCGGCGGGCGATCCGCTCGCATGTGACGCTGCCGACGGAGCCGGTGATGGTGGTGCGCGGCTCGCGGCGGTGGCGGGTGCCGGCCTACGAGCTCGAGGAGATCGTCACCGAACTCCTGGCCCGGGACATGCGGTACGGGGCCGCCCACGAGGCGTTGCCGCAGCGGATCGCGCACTCCGTCCTGGTCCGGATGGAGGAGGCGGGCGAGGCGCCCGACGACCGGGTGCAGAACGCGGTGGCCCGTACCCCCGCCGTGAAGGCGGCCGTGAAGGCGATCTGGCCGGCCGTCGAACCGGCAAAGCTGGTACTGCGGCTGCTCATCGACGCGGAGTTCCTGGCCGCGCACGCGGCGGGGCTGCTCACCGAGGACGAGCAGAAGACGATCCTGTGGACCAGGCCGGTCCGCAGCGTGAAGTCCGCGAAGTGGTCGGTGGCGGACGCGGTGCTGATCGACGAGGCGAGCGATCTGGTGGCGCGTACGCATTCGCTCGGCCATGTCGTGCTCGACGAGGCGCAGGACCTGTCCCCCATGCAGTACCGGGCGGTGGGCCGCCGCTGCACGACCGGTTCGGCGACGGTCCTCGGCGACCTCGCGCAGGGCACGACGCCGTGGTCGACGGAGAGCTGGGCGCAGGCGCTGCACCATCTGGGCAAGCGGGACGCGGTGGTGGAGGAGCTGACGGCGGGTTTCCGTGTGCCGCGCGAGGTGATCGCGTACGCGTCACGGCTGCTGCCGGTGATCTCGCCGGGCCTCGCGGCGGTGGAGTCGGTGCGTGAGTCGCCGGGTTCGCTGGAGGTACGGGAGGTGGGCGGTCCGGCGGAGCTGGACGCGGCGGTGCTGGCGGCGTGCGAGGAGTCGCTGCGGCACGAGGGGTCGATCGGCCTGATCGCGGCGGACGCGCGGATTCCGGCGCTGGCGGAGGCGCTGGCCGCGGCGGGGCACGCGTACCTCTCCCCCGGTGAGGAGACGACCGCCGAGTCCCGCCTGACCCTGGTCCCGGCGTCGCTGGCGAAGGGCCTGGAGTACGACTACGTGGTGCTGGACGAGCCGGCCGCGGTGGTGGACGGCGAACCGGACGAGCGCACGGGGCTGCGGCGACTGTATGTGGCGTTGACGCGTGCGGTGTCGGGGCTGACGGTGGTGCACGCGGCAGAGCTGCCGGACGAGCTGGCGAAACCCAGCCCCTCCGGCGCACCGAAACCCAGCCCCTCCGGCGTTTGAGGAGCGGGGGTCCGGGGGCAGAGCCCCCGGTCACGGGAAGGGGCGGGGCGGGGAACAGCCCGCCGCAGGCGACCCGCCCCGCCCCACCCCGCCCGCACCGCCTCACCCCGCCCCGCTACGCGTCAAGCGCCGCGCGCCACTCCCGTACCGCCGCCACGTCCACCGGTTCCGACCAGCCGTGCGGGCGGGCCGCGCTGCCGATGTGCACCGCGTCGATGCCCGCACCCAGCAGCTCCGGCAGGTGGCCCAGGCGGAGGCCGCCGCCCACCAGGATTCGGGGCTCGTAGCCGGGCTCGCCCGTGCGGGCCGCCTCGACGAGCAGCGTCGGGATGCCGTGGTCGACACCCTTGGGCGATCCCGCGGTGAGGTACGTGTCCAGGCCGGGCATGTCCGCCAGCTGCTTGCGCAGGGCGTCCCGGTCCGCGGCCCGGTCGATCGCACGGTGGAAGGTCCAGCGGCAGCCGTCCAGCTCGGCGACGAGCCGTTCGACGGCGACCAGGTCCGGGTGACCCTCGGCGTCCAGGAAGCCCATGACGAACTCGTCGGCGCCCTCCGCCCGCAGCTCGCGCGCCCTGGCGGCGAGTTCGTCGATGTCGCCTGCGGCGAAGCCGTCCTCCAGCCTGAGCATCACGCGCAGTGGAATGTCCACCGCCGCCCGGATCTCCGCGAAGGTCGCGCGGGACGGGGTCAGGCCGTCCGCCGCCATGTCGGTGACCAGCTCAAGCCGGTCCGCACCACCCGCCTGGGCAGCGACCGCATCCTCCGCGTCGAGAGCGATCACCTCCAGGACTGCACGGTTGCTCATGGGATCCCAATCCTCCAGGAAGCGGCAATAGGTCTAGTCCAATGACCAGCCTACGGGGCGGCCGGCCGGAGGCGCAGCCTCAATGTGACGTGAAGATACGTGAGGCCAGACGCACTTCCGGTGAGCGAACGCCGGGCGGACGCGCACGCCCCGAACTCCGGCCCCGAATCCGCTCTTGCGTTTCATAGGGGTGGGGGGTATACCTGAACCTGCAACGCATACCCCCTAGGGGTATGGACATCTCCGGCAGGGAGGACACCGTGTCCGCGCACACCGCCACAACCGGCACCGGCACCACCACCGGCACCACCGCAGAGGTCGAGCTCGCGATCGGCGGCATGACCTGCGCCTCCTGCGCGGCCCGCATCGAGAAGAAGCTCAACCGGATGGACGGCGTCGAGGCCACCGTCAATTACGCCACCGAGAAGGCCAAGGTCAGCTACCGGGGTGAGGACGTCTCCGTACAGGACCTGATCAGCACCGTCGAGAAGACCGGCTACACCGCGCACGAGCCCGCGCCCCCGGTACCCGCAGAGGGCGAGGACCCCGGGGCCTCGGAGGCCGACGAGCTGCGGCAGCGGCTGTTCACCGCCGTGGTGCTCGCCGTGCCGGTGATCGCGATGTCGATGGTCCCGGCGCTCCAGTTCGACTACTGGCAGTGGCTCTCGCTGACCCTGACGGCCCCCGTCGTCACGTACGCCGCGTGGCCCTTCCACCGCGCCGCCTGGACCAACGCCAGGCACGGCGCGGCGACGATGGACACGCTGATCTCGGTCGGCACCTCGGCCGCGTTCCTGTGGTCGTTGTGGGCGCTGTTCTTCGGCACTGCCGGGATGACCGGCATGACGCACCCCTTCGAGCTGACCATCGGGCGGAGCGACGGCGCGGGGAACATCTATCTGGAGACCGCCGCCGCAGTCACCGCCTTCATCCTCGCCGGGCGCTACTTCGAGGCCCGTTCCAAGAGGAAGGCGGGTGCCGCCCTCAAGGCGCTCCTGGAGCTCGGGGCCAAGGAGGTGACCGTGCTGCGCGATGGCCGTGAGGTGATCGTGCCGACCGCCGGCCTCCAGGTCGGGGACCGGTTCCTGGTCCGCCCCGGCGAGAAGATCGCCACGGACGGCACGGTCGTGGAGGGCGCGTCGGCCGTGGACGCCTCCATGCTCACCGGCGAGTCCGTGCCCGTGGAGGTCGGCGTCGGCGACTTTGTCACCGGGGCCACGCTCAACGCGGGCGGCCGGCTCGTCGTCGAGGCGACCCGGGTCGGTGCCGACACCCAGCTGGCCCGGATGGCGAAGCTCGTCGAGGACGCGCAGAACGGCAAGGCGGCGGCCCAGCGCCTCGCGGACCGGATCTCCGCCGTCTTCGTCCCCGTCGTCATCGCCCTCGCGCTCGGCACCCTCGGCTTCTGGCTCGGCAACGGCGCGAGCCTGACGACCGCGTTCACCGCCGCCGTAGCCGTACTGATCATCGCCTGCCCGTGCGCCCTGGGCCTCGCCACCCCGACCGCCCTGATGGTCGGCACGGGACGCGGCGCCCAGCTCGGCATCCTGATCAAGGGCCCCGAGGTCCTGGAGACCACCCGCCGCGTCGACACGATCGTCCTCGACAAGACCGGCACGGTCACCACCGGCCGGATGACCCTCCTGGACGTACACACGGCCGACGGCACCGACGAGAACGACGTACTGCGGCTCGCGGGCGCCCTGGAACACGCCTCCGAACACCCCATCGCACAGGCCGTCGCCACCGGAGCCGCCGAACGCACCGGCCACCCCCTCCCCACCCCCGAGGACTTCACCAACGTCGCGGGCCTCGGCGTCCAGGGGGTCGTCGAGGGCCACGCCGTCCTCGTCGGCCGTGAGCAGCTGCTCGCCGAGTGGGAGATCCACCTGCCGGTGGAGCTGGCCCGGCACAAGGCGGAGGCGGAGGCCGCCGGACGGACGGCCATCGCGGTCGCCTGGGACGGCGAGGCGCGGGCGGTTCTCGCCGTCGCCGACGCGGTGAAGGACACCAGCGCTGAGGCCGTCGAGCGGCTTCGGGCCCTCGGCCTGACCCCGATCCTGCTGACCGGCGACAACCGGGCGGTGGCCGAGGCGGTCGCGGCCGAGGTCGGCATCGAGAAGGTGTACGCGGAGGTCATGCCGGAGGACAAGGTCGACGTCGTCAAGGGCCTCCAGGCCGAGGGCCGTTCGGTCGCCATGGTCGGTGACGGGGTCAACGACGCGGCCGCCCTCGCCCAGGCCGACCTGGGCCTGGCGATGGGCACGGGCACGGACGCCGCGATCGAGGCCGGTGACCTGACGCTGGTCCGCGGTGACCTGCGGGCCGCGGCGGACGCCATCCGGCTGTCGCGGAAGACCCTCGGAACCATCCGTACGAACCTGTTCTGGGCCTTCGCCTACAACGTGGCCGCCCTCCCGCTCGCCGCGACCGGGCTGCTGAACCCGATGATCGCGGGCGCGGCGATGGCGTTCTCGTCGGTCTTCGTCGTCGGCAACTCGCTGCGGCTGCGGGAGTTCAAGGCGGCGTAGGACCGGTTCTCGGCCCGCCCGCAGTCCGGTGGGTCGCGCAGGGGCCGGGGTGGCTCGGTGAGCCGCCCCGGCCCGAACCGCTGCCCCATCGGGCAGCCGTCGTTGCCCGGGAATCCACCCGCTGCCTGCCCTTCCGGCCCTTCCCGCCCTCGGACTTGCCGCATGGTGGGGGCACTCGGCCAGATCGATGACGTCCGCCCGCACCTCGGGTACCGGTGCCGTGACCGGCAATGTCTGCGCGACGGGGCAAAGCTTGCCGGGAGGGGTACTGGCTAGGGTCGTCCCATGACCGACAGTTCGCGTGCAGACGGCGCCCACGAGACGGGCCGCGCCGACGCCCACCTCCGGGATCGCTGGCGGGAGACGCTCGTCCGTGCCCGGGGCGGGGCGTCCGGTCCCGATCCGGCGCCGTACGCCGAAAACCTCCTGGTCCGCTGGGCCGAGCCGCAGCGGCGGTACCACACCACCGCGCACCTGGCCGCGGTGCTCGATCACGTCGACACGCTCGCCGGGTACGCGGCCGACGCGGATGCCGTACGTCTCGCCGCCTGGTTCCACGACGCGGTGTACCGGCCCGACCGGTCCGAGAACGAGGAACGCAGCGCCGCACTCGCCGAGCGCGCCCTGCCCGAGGCCGGCGTGCCGGACGGCGTCACGGCCGAGGTCGCCCGGCTCGTCCGGCTCACCATCACCCACGACCCGGCGGAGGGCGACGCCAACGGCGAGGTGCTGTGCGACGCGGACCTGGCGATCCTCGCGGCGCCCCCGAGGGAGTACGCGGCGTACACGGCGCAGGTGCGGGAGGAGTACGGCTTCGTGCCGGACGACGCGTTCCGGGAGGGGCGGGCGACGGTGCTGCGTCAGCTCCTCGGGCTGCCACGGCTGTTCCGTACACCGCACGGGGTCGAGCAGTGGGAACCGCGGGCGCGGCAGAACCTGTTGACCGAGTTGGAGCTGCTGAGCCACTGACCTGTGACAGCGGGGAATGCGAGGGCCGTGATCGCTGTTGGCAGCTGTCGTGCCCGACTCTGCCGCTCGCCGCCATCGCATGCCCCTTGCCGTCTACATCCTGGGTCTCTCCGTCTTCGCTCTCGGTACGAGCGAGTTCATGCTCTCCGGACTGTTGCCGCCCATCGCCGACGACATGAACGTGTCGATCCCCCGTGCCGGACTTCTCATATCCGCCTTCGCGATCGGCATGGTGATCGGCGCCCCGCTGCTCGCCGTGGCCACGCTCCGGCTGCCGCGCCGCACCACACTGATCGCCCTGATCACCGTCTTCGGCCTCGGTCAGGTCGCGGGTGCGCTGGCCCCGACGTACGAGGTGCTCTTCGCTTCCCGTGTCGTGAGCGCCTTCGCCTGCGCCGGGTTCTGGGCGGTGGGGGCGGCGGTCGCCATCGCGATGGTGCCGGTGAACGCGCGGGCCCGTGCGATGGCCGTGATGATCGGCGGTCTGTCGATCGCCAATGTGCTGGGCGTACCCCTGGGCGCGTTCCTCGGTGAGAACCTCGGCTGGCGGTCGGCGTTCTGGGCCGTGGGCGCGGCGTCCGCCGTGGCACTGGTCGGGGTGACGACGCTGATTCCGCGCATTCCGCTGCCGGAGCAGAAGCCGCGGCTCAAGCAGGAGATGAGCATCTACCGGGACCGGCAGGTGTGGCTGTCGATCGTGATCACGGCACTCGCCGCGGGCGGTGTCTTCTGTGCGTTCAGCTATCTGGCCCCGCTGCTGACGGATGTCGCCGGTCTGGACTCGGGCTGGGTGCCGACGGTGCTCGCGCTGTTCGGAATCGGTGCGCTGGTCGGTACGATGATCGGCGGCCGGGTCGCGGACGCGCATCTCTTCGGGGTGCTGATGAGCGGTATCGCGGCCTCGACGGTCTTCCTGGTCGCGCTGGCGCTGTTCGCGTCGAACCAGGTCGCGGTGGTCGGGCTCTCGTTCCTGCTGGGCCTGTCGTCGTTCTACACGGCCCCGGCGCTGAACGCCCGGATGTTCAACGTCGCGGGCGCCGCCCCGACGCTGGCCGGCGCGACGACGACGGCCGCGTTCAACCTGGGCAACACGGGCGGCCCCTGGCTGGGCGGCACGGTGATCGACGCGGACTTCGGTTTCGCGGCGACCGCGTGGGCGGGAGCGGCGATGACGGTGCTGGCGTTGGCGGCCGTGGTGTTCTCGCTGCGACTGCAGGGCAGGGGCAGGTCGCGACGGGTGACGGGGTCACCCACCACGGTGTCGTCGGGAGTGCGCGGAGAGGCGTCGTCGGAGGCGGGTGCCCCCGCAATCTGACCCGTGGCCGTCAGCCGGCGGGCGCCGGACGTCCCTTCGGCCGCCGCAGACCGGCCTCCGTGATCCGGCGGACGAGCTCCTTCGAGCCGATCTGCTTAGCCCCGGCCCGTACCGCGTCCTCGTACCGCGATTCCGGTACGTCGTAGTGGTCCCGCTCGAACGCGCGGGGCGGGCAGCCGACGGAAGCCGCGAAGGCGTGCAGCTCGTCGAAGGACACATCACTGACCAGATGCGACCAGAACCGCCCGTGCCCCGGCCAGTCCGGCGGGTCGATGTAGACCGTCACCGCCGCAGTATCCCGCTCAGCGCACCGACCGGCGCGACGGCCACGGCGGCCTTGGTGCAGACCCAGTGCGGGTCCGGGCCCAGTTCCGGTTCGACGTCCAGGGCGTGCGGGTCGCCCGCGTCGCAGACGGGGCAGAGCGGCCACCGTCCGTACCGTTCGAGCAGGGCGTCCTGCACGTCCTGCGCGACGAGGCCGACGACGAACGAGACACCGTCGGGCCACTGTTCGACCCACCAGCGGCGGTGGGTCACCGCGTCCTCGACCAGCGAGACGATCCCGGCCTCGGCGACGTCACCGGCGGCGAGATCGGCCATGACCAGCGCGCGGGCCGTGTGCAACGCCTGTTCCAGGGGATTCATCTCCATGGGCCCATTGTCACCCGCCCACGAACCCGCCTCTCGCGCCCGCCCCCACCATTTCCGCGCTGACGGAGGTGCTGTCAGCCTTTCAGAGGTAGGGACCAAAGGGGGGTTGACGGGCAACCGGGTTGAAAATATCTTTCAAAGGTGACCAATCACCTGAAGGAAAGTTTCAGCGCTGATTCCCCGCCCGCCCCGGCGGCTCTCGCGGCCAAGGTGCGTACGCTCGCGCCGTCCATGACCCGCTCCATGCAGCGCGTCGCCGAGGCCGTCGCCGGTGACCCCGCCGGCTGCGCCGCCCTCACGGTCACCGGTCTCGCCGAGCTCACCGGTACGAGCGAGGCGACCGTGGTCCGCACGGCCCGCCTCCTCGGCTACCCCGGCTACCGCGATCTGCGCCTCGCCCTCGCCGGGCTCGCCGCGCACCAGCAGTCGGGCCGGGCTCCCTCCGTCACCGCGGACATAGCGGTCGACGACCCGATCGCCGACGTGGTCGCCAAGCTGGCCTACGACGAGCAGCAGACCCTCGCCGACACGGCCGCCGGGCTCGACACCGTCCAGCTCGGTGCCGCGGTTGCCGCCGCCGCCACCGCCCGGCGCATCGACATCTACGGCGTGGGTGCCTCCTCCCTCGTCGGCCAGGACCTGGCGCAGAAGCTGGCCCGTATCGGCCTGATCACGCATTCCCACACGGACCCGCACCTCGCGGTGACCAACGCCGTGCAGCTCCGCTCCGGCGATGTCGCCATCGCGATCACGCACTCCGGCTCCACCGTCGACGTCATAGAGCCGCTGCGGGTCGCCTTCGACCGCGGGGCGACGACGATCGCGATCACCGGCCGCCCCGACGGTCCCGTGACGCAGTACGCCGACCACGTGCTGACCACGTCCACCGCCCGGGAGAGCGAGCTGCGGCCCGCCGCCATGTCGAGCCGTACGAGCCAACTACTCGTCGTCGACTGTCTGTTCATAGGTGTGGCGCAGCGCACGTACGAAACGGCCGCACCGGCGCTCGCCGCCTCGTACGAGGCGCTGGCCCACCGCCACACCCCACGCCCCCGCTGACCCCGCCCGAACCTCGAAAACCGAACACCGAACACCGAAACCCCCGCACCCGCAGAGCCGTACGCGTACGCGACCGAGAAAGCAGAGCCGCTCTCCATGACCTCCACCCCCGACGCCGACACCACCGCCCCCGACGGATACGGGGAGCTGCGCGCCCAGCTCGAAACGCTCACCACCGAGGCGTTCCGGCCCGAGCTCGCCGAGATCGACCGCCTGGACACCCTTGAGATAGCCCGGATCATGAACGGCGAGGACCGGTCCGTCCCGGCCGCGGTCGGCGCCCGGTTGCCCGAGATCGCCGCCGCGATCGACGGCACCGCGGAGCGCATGGCCCGCGGCGGCCGGCTGATCTACGCGGGCGCGGGCACCGCGGGCCGGCTCGGCGTGCTGGACGCCAGCGAGTGCCCGCCCACCTTCAACACCGACCCTGCCGAGGTCGTCGGCCTGATCGCGGGCGGCCCCTCCGCGATGGTCAAGGCGGTCGAAGGCGCCGAGGACAGCAAGGAGCTGGCCGCCGCCGACCTCGACGCCCTGGACCTCACCGCGGACGACACCGTGGTCGGCATCTCCGCCTCCGGCCGTACGCCGTACGCGATCGGGGCCGTCGAACACGCCCGTGCCAAGGGCGCGCTGACCATCGGGCTGTCCTGCAACGCGGACTCCGCCCTGGGCGCCGCGGCCGAGCACGGCATCGAGGTCGTCGTCGGCCCCGAACTGCTCACCGGTTCCACCCGGCTCAAGGCGGGCACGGCCCAGAAGCTCGTCCTCAACATGCTCTCGACGATCACGATGATCCGGCTCGGCAAGACGTACGGGAACCTGATGGTCGACGTCCGCGCCTCCAACGAGAAGCTGCGCGCCCGTTCCCGCCGGATCGTCGCGCTCGCCACCGGGGCGTCCGACGAGGAGATCGAGGCCGCACTCGCCGCGACCGACGGCGAGGTGAAGAACGCCATCCTCACCATCCTCGGCCAGGTCGACGGCCCCACCGCCGCCACCCTGCTGACCGCGTCCGGCGGCCACCTCCGCGCCGCCCTCGCCAACGCCCCCCGCACCACCTGACCCCACGGTGTTCAGCGACAAGTTCCACAGCGTCCGGATCGACCGGAGTCCGGCGGACCGGGCCCCCAAGGTCGAGTCGGTCCGCTCGGTCGATCTGCCGGCCGTCGGGCGCAGCGCGAAGAACGTCACGGTGGGGAAGGTCGCCACCCGTGAAGCGCTCGGGCGGCACCGCCGGGCTGGCCACCCACCGGGCCGACTCGGCGCCCGACCAGGTGACCGGGAAGAGCGTGCGCCAGGATGTCGAGCGGTACGCGTTCTGGCAGCACGGCACCCAGGTCGTGCTTACCACGATGCGCGCCGTACGGTCACGCTACCGCGACCGTACGGCGCCGGTCCGTCCGCACATACCGCTCCGCCCAGGCCACTCCCCGATGGTGTCGCACGCCACCTGAACAGAACCTGAACGCGAGTGCGGGCCGAGTAATACTGGCCGGGTGACCGCTGCACGCATTCTCGTCGTCGAGGACGACCACGGCCTGCGCGATGTCCTTGCCCGTGGCCTGCGCGACGAGGACTTCGACGTCGTGACCGCCGTCGACGGCGCCACCGCCCTGAAGACCGTCGACGAGTCGGTGCACGCGGTCGTGCTCGACGTGGGGTTGCCCGACTCCGACGGGCGCGACGTGTGCCAGGCGATGCGCGGTGCGGGGGTCACCGTTCCGGTGATTTTCCTCACCGCCCACGGCAATCTCACCGACCGGCTCTCCGGTTTCGCCTCGGGCGGCGACGACTACCTGGTGAAGCCGTTCCACCTCAGCGAGCTCGCGGCCCGCGTCCGCGCGGTCCTGAACCGCACCGGTCACCACGACAACGCCCTCGCCGACAGCGCGGGCGCGATGCGGCTGAACCCGATGAAGCACGAGCTGACGGTCCACGGCCGGCCCGTGGCACTGACGCCGACCGAGTTCCGCCTGCTGGCGTGCCTGATGTCCGGCCCCGGGAGCGTGGTACGCCGCCGGGCCCTGCTGCGGGCGGGCTGGCCGGAGGGGGCACAGGCCAGCGACAACACCCTGGACCAGTACCTGACCCGCCTGCGCCGCAAGCTCCGCGAGGCGGACAGCCCGCAGTCCATCAGCACTGTCCGCGGCATCGGCTACCGCTTCGGCTGATGACCACATGGACCGCATGGACCGCATGACCCGCATGACCCGCTACTTCCGCGCCCGCACCCTCCGCGGCCGCCTCGCCCTGATGGCCCTCGCCGCCAGTGTGCTGTGGGTCGGCGTCCTGACCACCGTCTTCAACATCGCCCTCGGCAACCGGCTCCACGGACAGGCCGACGACGTCCTGCGCACCCGCGCCGAGGCCGTGGCGGCGACGGTGGATATGCGCCCCGACGGCCGGCTCGTCGTCCGGGAGCCGACCGAGGACCGGGCCCTGGACGTAGGGGTCTGGATCTTCCAGGGCGGCACGGTGGTCGAGAAGCCCCCCACCGCACCCGCCGGCCTGGAGACCCGGGCCGCCGGGCTCGCGGGACGGCGCGAGACGTTCGCCGACACCGAGGGCCCCGGGTCGTGGCGACTGTACGCGTTCCCCGTCGACACCCCCGCCCGACCGGGGCACCCACCCACGCAGGCCGGCACCGTCGTCAGCTCCGTGAACCTCGACCCGTACCGGAGCACGGCAGACACCGCCCTGGTCGCTTCGATCGCCCTGGCCGTGCTCCTGCTCGCCACCATCTACCTGCTGACCCGCCTCGTCGTACGGCGGGCCCTGCGCCCCGTTACGTCGATGAGCGAGCAGGCCAACCGGTGGAGCGCCGCGGGCGCCCCCGAACGGTTCGGCTCCGAGGGCCGCCCCGCCGAACTCGCCGCGTTCGCGAACAGCCTGGACGCCCTGCTGGACCGGCTGGCCGCCGTCCTGCGCCACGAGCAGCAGCAGGCCGCCGAGCTCTCCCACGAACTGCGCACCCCGCTCGCCCGCATCGCCGCCGAAACCGAGTGGCTGACCGGACGCCCGCGCTCCGCGCAGGAGCGCGAGACCTCCCTGGAGGCCATCGCGGGCGCCGCCGCGACCATGCAGCAGATCTGCGACTCGCTGCTCTCGGAGGTCCGTACCCGCAACGCCCAGACCCCCGGCCGCTCCCGCTTCGCCGACATCGCGCACCGCCTGGCAGAACGCAACGCGACCCTGTTTCCCGCAGCCCCGCCGGTGACCGTCGCGACGGACGGCACGCCACCGCCCGACGTGAGCCTCGGCGTCTCGCAGGACGTCGCCGAGCGCATCCTGACACCGCTCCTGGACAACGCCCGCCGCTACGCCGCCCACTCCATCACCCTCACCTGCGCGGCGAGCGGGGGCGAGGTCACGGTGTACGTGTCCGACGACGGCCCCGGGGTCCCCGCGGACTTCGTCGCCTCGCTCTTCGAGCCCGGCCGCCGCGCCCGCCCCGAGGACGGACACGACGGCGCGGGGCTCGGTCTGGCCCTGGCCCGCCGACTGGCCAGGGCCGCGGGCGGCGACATCGCGCTGGACGCCGCCGCCCCGGGCGCACGCTTCGTCGTCACCCTTCCCGCGGGCTGACTCCCCGTGCGCCGGCCGTCTCGACGGCACCGTCCTGCGCCACATCGCGCCGGGTCCGAGTCAGGAAGACGACCAGGCCGAGGATGACGACGAGGAACAGAATGCTGGTGCCGACCGTGCCCAGCCCCAGCCCGCCGTCCGCCGTGGGCTGCGACAGGTAGTCGCCCAGCGAGGCGCCGAGCGGCCTGGTCAGGACGTACGCGATCCAGAACGACCACACCGCGTTGAAGTCCAGCGTGCGGTGCACGAGCGCCACGGCCGCGATCAGCGCGGCGAACACGACCGCGGAGAGCCAGTACCCCAGGTTCAGCTTCTCCGCCGTGAGGTCGCCCGCGGACGTGCCCAGCGCGAACGTGAACAGGATCGCCAGCCAGTAGAACGCCTCACGGCGCGTCGTCCGGATCGAGTGGATGGACAGCGTCCGCTCGCTCGCGTACCAGGCGATGAACGTGACGGCGAGTGCCACCGCGAACACCACGGTCGTGGTCTGGAGCGGAACGCCGAGGTTGTCGGTCAGGTTGTCGCTGATCAGCGTCCCGACGACGCTGATCAGGACCACGGTCAGCCAGTACAGGCCCGGCACATACCGACGCGCACGGAACTGGAAGAACAGGGTGACGACCAGCAGCGCACTCATCAGGTACGAGGTGTTGGTCAGCCCCAGGCCCAGATTGGCGTTGAGCAGGTCGGCCGCGGTCTCGCCCACGGTGGTGCACAGCACCTTGATCACCCAGAAGTAGAGGGTCACTTCCGGGACCTTGTTCAGCATCTGCCGCGCCCGGGAGCGCGTAGGCGGCGCATACGTGTCAGTCGTGTCCGTTGTCATGGAACGGCACGCTGGCATGGCCTCCCTGAAATTTTCCTGACTGCGCACAGCACCCGATCCGCGTGCGACATATGTTCACCGACCTCGGAAGCCCGCCGCCGTCGCGACGCTCGCGCGCTGACCGGCCCGACCGGCCCGATCGAAGGGCGGCACCCACCCTGGGCGGCACCCACCCTGGGCGTCGCCCTTCCGCACGTCCGCCGCCGCGTCAGACCTGACCGGCCGACACCCTCACGGCAGCCGCCCCTCCCGGTTGACCTCCCTGACCCTGGCCCGCAGCACCTCCCCGAGCGGCGCCGGGCGCACCGATTCCGGCGGACAGTCCCACTCCGCCCCGCCCCCCGGCGCCCGCAGCTGTACGTACGGCCCGACGCGCCCCATCACGCGTCCCACCCGCCCGTCCCGGGTGTCCACCGCGAACGACCCGGGCTCCGGCCCGCACGGCTCCGGCCCCTCACCCGTCATGACCGGCCAACCCCTGCGCCTCCAGCACCACACTCAGCCGCAGCGCCGTGTCAAGGTTGCACCGGCCGAGGTCCACCAGCGGCGACGACGATTCACTCCCCGCGCACGTCACCGGGTCGATCCGCAGCGAAGGCAACGTGATCCCCACCCCCGAGAACCCCTCCTTCAGCCGCGCCACCGCGTCCTCCGCCGCACGCACTCTGCCCTCTGCGACCCTGCGCCGTCCCTTGATCGTCATGGCCCATCCCTTTCCACGCTGAGTAATGACAATGCATACCCAGCGTGTCCAACGCGTAGCTAGCCTGGAAGAGGCGCAGAACCAACAACCGCACGTGTGTCACAGGGAGTTGTCATGCCAGGACCCAAGAAGCTGGACCCCTCCTCCTCGCCACGCGCCCTGCTCGGCGCCGAACTCCGCCATCGGAGAGAGGCCGAGGGCCTCTCGCAGGAGGAACTGGGCCTCCCGCTGTTCGTCAGCGGCTCCTTCATCGGACAACTGGAGTCCGGCACGCGACGGATGCAGGTGGATCAGGCCGAGAAGCTGGACGAGATCCTGAGAGCGGACGGGTTCTTCGCACGCAATTGCGCCGCCCTGAAGAAGTCGAAAGTACAGTGGCGGTGACGGCGGCAACTGCCTCGAAGTCGCGACCTGGCGAAAGTCCACGTACAGCGATGGCAGCGGCGGCGACTGCCTGGAGATCGCCGACGGCCACCCCGGCATCGCCCCCGTACGCGACTCCAAGGTGACCGAGGGCCCGACGCTCGTGTTCCGGGCCGCCGCGTGGGCGTCGTTCGTCTCGGACCTCAAGAGCACCCTGGTTTGACGGTACGGACGGACCGGACCGGGCCGACCGGCAACAGCGGTCGATCCGGTCCGGCTTCGCATCAGGCCCGCGTGTTGACGCTCACCGGCCAGGAACCCGTGGGCGGTACCCAGCCCTGGATGGTGGCCGGGACGCCCACGCGCGTATTGCAGTCGATGACCTGGAAGTGCAGGTGCGCACCGTCCGCCGCACCCGTGGCACCCGACCATCCGATGATCCGGCCCTGCGGGACCCAGTCGCCCGTGTTGTAGATCGCCCTGTTGAGGTGCGCATAGTGGGTGCACTGGCCGTTCGAGTGGCGGATGATCACCTCGATGCCGTTCTGCCAGTACGGCGACCAGTCCGAGACGAGGACCGTGCCGCCCTGCGCGGCGGAGACCTCGTAGTTCGCCGGGAGTCCGAAGTCCCAGGCGTACCGGTTGTACGCGTCGGTGTGCGAATACCCGCCCCAGTTCCCCTGGGTGACCAGGTAGGACTCACCCGCCGGGTAGGGAAGTTCGTAGTAGTAGTCGACGGCTGCGGCGGGCGAGGCCCCCAACAGTCCGATACCTGCCGCTGTCAGCACCGCGCTCGCTGTCGCGACAATTCTGCGGAGAACTCTTCTCACATCACGCATGGCACGCCTCCCGTTGGGTGTCGACTCGAACGCAACCACAGTGAGCCCCAACTTCCTTTTGAGACAAGGGATTTGGCAGGAACTCCGCACGACGGACGCGCTTGTGGGCGAAACCCGCCCGGAGGGCGGAAGACGGGGATCCGGGTCGTCGTGTCAGTCACCGGCGGCCGGCCGCATGGCGCGTTCACCCGCCCACTCGATCGGGTGGACGTTTCCGTCCATGGACGTGGTTCGGTAAGGAATGCCCTCGCCGAACGCGATCATTCGGCCGTGATCTCACCAAACCGGACGGCTCACCGTCCCAAGTCCCTGCTCCCGGCCGGGCTCGGCGCGCTCGCCGTGCTGACCCTGCTCCCGGCGGTCCCGGCCACCGCCGCGCCCGGGACCGCACCCGCGAAGGACTCCGCGTCGCGCGTCGTCGCGTACGCGTCGCCCCGTGCGGTGACCGCCGCCGAGCGCAGAACCTCCGCGTACCTGGACTCGTTGCGGAACAGGCCCGAGAGGCTGAAGTCCTTCTTCAAGGCGCTGCCCAAGGGGGGCGACCTCCACAACCACCTCTCCGGCGCGGTCACGACCGAGTACCTGATCGAGCTCGCGATCGAGAACGGCCTGTGCATCGACGCGACGATGACGGCGGTCGCGTCGCCTTGCGGACCGGGCACGAGGCCCGCCGCCGACGCGCGAACCGACGCCGCGTTCAAGCGGGAGATCGTCCGGGCCTGGTCGATGCAGGACTTCCCGGCCGATCAGTCCGGGCACGACCACTTCTTCGACACGTTCAACAAGTTCGGCATGGCGACCTGGTACGCCCGCGGCAAGATGCTCGCCAACGTGGCCAACACCGTCGTCGAGCAGAACCAGTTCTATCTGGAGACCATGGTCTCCCCCGCGTCGGACAGCGCCAAGGCGCTTGCCGAGTCCGTGGGTTACGACGCCGACCTGGCGGCGTTCCACCGCAGGCTCGTGGCCGACGGGAAACTCGACCGGGTCGTCGACGAGGCGGTCAAGGAGGCCGACGACTCCGACGTGCAGTTCCGCGAGGCCGCGCACTGCGGCACCGCGCGCCCCGACCCGGGCTGCCGGCTCCCCGTCAGATGGATCTCCCAGGTGTCCCGGGGCAGTTCCCCGGCGCGGGTGTTCACGCAGATGGAGGTCGGCATGCGGCTGGCCGAGCGCGACCCGAGGTTCGTCGCCGTCAACCTCGTACAGCCCGAGGACTGGGACAGCTCGCTGGCCAACTACAGCCTCCAGATGCGGATGCTCAAATACCTGCGCGGCCAGTACCCGCAGGCCCACCTCACGCTGCACGCCGGTGAGCTGGCCCCCGGCCTGGTCAAGCCCGAGGACCTGACGTTCCACATCCGCGAGGCCGTGCTCGTCGCCGGAGCCGAACGCATCGGACACGGCGTGGACCTGGTCCACGAGGACGACTGGCGCGAGCTCGCCCGGACGATGGCACGGCGCAAGGTCGCGGTCGAGGTGCCGTTCAGCAGCAACAAGCAGATCCTCGGCATCGCGGGCGACGACCACCCGTTCAACGCGTACCGCCGCTACGGCGTCCCGGTGGTCCTGGCCACGGACGACCCGGGGGTCTCGCGGATCGACATCAGCCACGAGTACCGGTACGCGGCCAGGACGTACGGGCTGCGCTACACCGAACTGAAGGACCTGGCGCGCGCCTCGCTGGAGTACGCGTTCCGCACCGGCCGCAGCCTGTGGGCGAACGGCTCCGCCCCCTCCGGCTACCGCCTGGTTGCCGCCTGCGCGGACAACCGGCCGGGCACCACCCACCCGAGCGCCCGCTGCGCCCGCTACCTCGCCGACAATCCGAAGGCGGCGACCGAGTGGCGCCAGGAGACGGCCTTCGCGACGTTCGAGGCCCGTCACCGGTAACCACACACGACTGTTCCGGGTCCCGGGGCTCAAGCTCCGGGACCGGAACGGTCCTTCACCGAAAAACCGCCCCGTGCCGGGAAGAACGATCCCGGCACGGGGCGGCTGCGTGGTCGGCCGAACGGCTCTTAGCCGAGCCGCTCCATGGCCCACTGGGGCCCGCGGTCGGGCAGGAGGACGACGCGCTGGTCATCCGTTGTCAGGGAGCCGAGCTCGCCCCGGCCGAGGGCGATGTTGACCGGCTCTACATCGGCCGCGCCCTGGATCGTCCACTGGTCGGGGTAGGTACCGCACCGGTCCACCCACACGGCCGGCGGGTAGATCCGGATCGGCGAGAGCGCCAGGCAGCGGCCCTCTCCGCGCGTCTCGACGATCTGGGCCAGGCCGTTGCCCTGGTTGCGGACCTCCCAGATGGTGCGGGGGCCGCAGGGCTCGACGTGACCGCCGAGCGGGCCTTCGCCGCCCGCCAGACACTGGCCGGAGCGCAGGTCACGGATGAAGTACGCGCCGTTGTCGGCGTCCGCGGCCTGGGCGGGGGTGGCCAGCGCCGCCATCGCGACAACGGACGCGGCGAGAGACAGGATTGAACGAATACGCACGGGACTCCTCGCACGAGAGAGAAACATGGAAGACGGGCCCCGTCGGCGGCGGCCCGTAGCCTCCAAGATCACAAAGATGCGGGGAAGTTCGCACGCTCAAAAGCCCCCTGGCGCGGTTTTCCACCCCACCGGGGGCGGGCGCGCGACATCACGAACGGCGCACATTCACCACGCACGCGCCCCCCATGACCAGGCGAATTCTCCCCGGAGCTCAAGCCGCGAAGTCCGAGCGCTCTTTCCGAGGAATGGGAGGTGGGCCACTTCCCACCCACCCTCCCAGCCCGGCGAGTTGACTTTTTGTGACCGGCTTGCCACGAACGGTGGCGACGGCTTAGCGTTCCGAATAACGAACGACCCCTGCCGGTGCACGAACACCGAAACAGGGGTCTGACCGCTTCGATCGATCGGACCTCGATCTCATGGCTGCCAGCCAGCTTAGTACTGCCCCGTGCGCCCCGCACGTATCCCTGCCCGCGCTTCCGCACCCGATGGCCAATCCCGGCTACGGCAAGCGTTCGGCGCCCTCGCAACTCCCGGCCACCGACCGCGATTTCGCGCACCTGCCGCCCCGTGAGGCATCCATCGCCGCGTACATCGACCAGCTGCCCGACGGTGCCGACATCTCCGTGAAGACGATGGCCAAGGTCCTCCCGTACGGGCAGTGCGCCCTGCGGACCTCCCTCAACCGGCTCCAGGACGCCGGGCATCTGCGGCGCGGCAGCGAGTGCGTGGCCAATGACGAGGTCCTGCTGTGGGTGACCCGTACGTTCTTCTCCCGCACCGCGCGGGACGACGAGTGGTGGGCGGCGTTCACCCGGGGCGACGTACCGCCGGAGCCGCGCCAACACCCCACCCGGTCGCGGGCGTTCGCCCTGCTGGCGGCGCTGGGCCGTACCGCACCCACGCTCACGCTGTCGGCGGCGGACTGCGCGGCGCTGGAGCCGCAGGTCACCGCCTGGTTCGAGCGCGGCGCCACGGAGGCGGAACTGCTCCACGCCCTCACCGACGGCCTGCCCACCCCCGTCCACCACGCGGCGGCCCTCGTCCGCAGGCGGCTGACCGACAAGATGCCACCCGAACGGGTCACTCCGACGCAACAGCGAACGGTGTTGCGCACCCTGGAATGCAGCGAGTGCCGCGCACCCGGCAAGGCGGAGGCCCTGATCGGCGGCCGCTGCGGACAGTGCCGGGGCAACCCCGCCGACACCCCCACCGGCCCGGCCGGAACCATCCCGTCCACGGGCGTACGCAGCCGCATGAGCGAGGTCCGGGCCGCGATGACCCCACGCTCCGCGAGGAGATAGGACGGGGCCCCGAGCTCACCGGGTGTCCGAAACCGGCTCCCGCCTGGGAGTGGTTTGATCCACTTCCCCTATCCGGTCACTACGTTGCGCGTTCTTCTTGGTGCGCACTGTAGTCAACCGACCTCAAGGGGAACGCACCATGTCCGAACCGACCCACGAGCAGATCGTCTCGGAGCTTCACAGCAAGCCCGCCATCACCCTGGCCCCCGGCCCCCGGCTGGACGCCGAGCCGCACGGTGCGCTCCCGTTGCCGCCGAGCACCGTGTGGGACCTGCCGGGCGGCACCGCATGGGTCTACTACGGCGAGGGGAACCCGGGCCTCGTACGGCCCGTGATCTTCGCCGACGGATTCAACACCGGGCCGAGCAGCCTGGACTTCTCCTGGGAAGTCATGGAGTTCGGCGACTACGCGCTCATCAGCGAACTGCGCCGCCGTGGACACGACGTCATCCTGCTCGGTTTCCATGAGCGCAGTGCATCGATTCTGGACAATTCCGTCACCGCGCAGGCGGCGATCACGCAGGCCATCATGGAGCGGCAGGGCGACACACCGTTGGCCGTCGGCGGGTTCAGCATGGGCGGGCTCGTCACCCGGCACGCGCTGGCCAAGATGGAGAGCCAGAGCATCGACCACCAGACCGCTCTGTACTTCTCGTACGACAGCCCGCACCGCGGCGCCTGGATCCCGATCGCACTCCAGGCGTTCGGGCACTACATCCGCGATCTCGACAGCCGGTTCTCCGACCAGATCAACAGCCCGGCCGCGCGTCAGCTGCTGTGGCGGCACATCGCCAAGTGGAACGGAACGCCGGAACAGAGCGACGAGCGGACCGCGTTCCTCGCGGAGATGGCGGACCTCGGCGAATGGCCGCGGCGGCCGCGGCTGATCGGTGTCGCCAACGGCGTGGCCGACGGCACCGGCACCGACGTGCGGGCGGGCGAACTGGCCCTGGAGGGCAAGGGCCTGTCGGTGGTCGGCACCAAGCTCTACACCCAGTCCCCCGGCGACGACGAACTCGTCGCGAAGCTGCGGGTGGTGACGTTGAACACCAACGAGGTGCGCACGTCCGGACTCCCGTCGCTCGACGGCGCACCCGGCGGTTCGCTGGAAGGCTTCGGCATCCTCGCCGACGCCTTCAACGCCCTCAACCCCCTCCTCGGCTTCAAGACCGACGTCCGGATCCGCTCGCACTGCTTCGTGCCGGCCGTCAGCGCGGTCGACATCCGCGGCCTGGACACGGACGAGGAGCTGTACGCGGACATCTCCTCCCTCCCGGAGGAGGAGAGCGCGCTGCACGACTTCAAGCTCGCATCCCACAACGAGGGCCACACCCTCGTGACGGACGAACTCTCCACCTGGCTCCTCGACCGGCTGCCGTAGGGCCGGCGAAACGACATCGACCCCCGGGACCTGTCGGTCCCGGGGGTCGATGGGGAACAGCTGTACAGGAACTACCGATCCGTCAGGATCAGAAGTCCATGTCACCGCCCGGCATGCCGCCCGGAGCGGCCGCGGAGGCCTTCTCCGGCTTGTCGGCGATGACGGCCTCGGTGGTGAGGAACAGCGCGGCGATGGACGCGGCGTTCTGCAGGGCGGAGCGCGTGACCTTCGCCGGGTCGATAATGCCCTCGGCGATCATGTCGACGTACTCGCCGGTCGCGGCGTTCAGACCGTGGCCGACGGCCAGGTTGCGCACCTTCTCGACGACGACGCCGCCCTCAAGGCCACCGTTGACGGCGATCTGCTTGAGCGGGGCCTCCAGCGCCAGCTTGACGGCGTTGGCGCCGGTCGCCTCGTCACCCGAGAGCTCCAGCTTCTCGAAGACGGCCGATGCCTGGAGCAGAGCCACGCCACCACCGGCGACGATGCCCTCCTCGACGGCGGCCTTGGCGTTGCGCACCGCGTCCTCGATGCGGTGCTTGCGCTCCTTGAGCTCGACCTCGGTCGCGGCACCGGCCTTGATGACGGCCACGCCGCCGGCCAGCTTCGCAAGGCGCTCCTGGAGCTTCTCGCGGTCGTAGTCCGAGTCGGAGTTCTCGATCTCGGCACGGATCTGGTTGACGCGACCCTGGACCTGGTCGGAGTCACCGGCGCCGTCGACGATCGTCGTCTCGTCCTTGGTGATGACGACCTTGCGGGCGCGGCCGAGCAGGTCGAGACCGGCGTTCTCCAGCTTGAGGCCGACCTCCTCGGAGATGACGGTGCCACCGGTGAGGATGGCGATGTCGCCGAGCATGGCCTTGCGGCGGTCACCGAAGCCCGGGGCCTTGACGGCGACGGACTTGAAGGTGCCACGGATCTTGTTGACGACCAGGGTCGACAGGGCCTCGCCCTCGACGTCCTCGGCGATGATCAGCAGCGGCTTGCCGGACTGCATGACCTTCTCCAGCAGCGGAAGGAGGTCCTTCACGCTGCTGACCTTGGAGTTCACGATCAGGATGTACGGGTCGTCGAGCGACGACTCCATGCGCTCCATGTCCGTGGCGAAGTACGCCGAGATGTAGCCCTTGTCGAAGCGCATACCCTCGGTGAGCTCCAGCTCCAGACCGAAGGTCTGGGACTCCTCGACGGTGATGACGCCTTCCTTGCCGACCTTGTCCATGGCCTCGGCGATGAGCTCGCCGATCTGGGTGTCGGCGGCGGAGATGGAGGCGGTCGAAGCGATCTGCTCCTTGGTCTCCACGTCCTTGGCCTGCTCCAGGAGGGCGGCGGAGACGGCCTCGACGGCCTTCTCGATGCCCCGCTTGAGGGCCATCGGGTTGGCACCCGCGGCGACGTTGCGCAGGCCCTCGCGGACGAGAGCCTGGGCGAGAACGGTGGCGGTGGTCGTACCGTCGCCGGCGACGTCGTCCGTCTTCTTGGCGACCTCCTTGACCAGCTCCGCACCGATCTTCTCGTACGGGTCCTCCAGCTCGATCTCCTTGGCGATGGACACGCCATCGTTGGTGATCGTGGGGGCGCCCCACTTCTTCTCAAGGACGACGTTGCGACCCTTGGGGCCAAGGGTGACCTTGACGGCGTCGGCGAGCTGGTTCATGCCGCGCTCGAGACCGCGCCGGGCCTCCTCGTCGAACGCGATGATCTTGGCCATGTGAAGTGGTCCTCCCGGACAGGGGTGGATTGCTCCGGACCGAGTGGCGCCCGCGACGGACGGCCTGCCTGACCGGTGGTTCCTTGCCCCACCGGACCTGCGGGCCTCACCGGCCCGGTCCAAGTTCTGTCACTCTCACCTGGAGAGTGCTAACGCCAATGATTAGCACTCGACCCCCTAGAGTGCAAGCGCCTACGAAGAAGGCTCGTTGAGGGGCGGTGGTCGGGCGACGGGTGGGCGCAAGCGTCCGCCTCGGGATGTGGACAACGACGGCCACCCTCAAACGGCCCCGGACGCACGGATGAATGGACGCACGGACACGTAGGACACACAGACGCACGGAGGGCCCGTACCCCTGGGGGTACGGGCCCTCCGTGCGTGAGTAGTGTCGTTGGCCGACCGCGTCGAGCTCAGCCGACGGCGAGCTTGACCATGTCCGCCTGCGGCCCCTTCTGGCCCTGCGAGATCTCGAATTCAACTCGCTGACCCTCTTCGAGGGTGCGGTACCCGTCCATCTGGATCGCGCTGTAGTGGACGAAAACATCCGCACCACCGTCGACCGCGATGAAGCCGTACCCCTTCTCCGCGTTGAACCACTTGACGGTGCCCTGAGCCATGCCTAACTCCCCTATTACTGGCCCTTGCACAGGACCGCACTTCGCGGACCCGGGTCAGAACTCACCCTCCGACAGGAGAGGTGCGTGCGCCGGAACGCGTCGACCGCGGCCGAATGTATCTGCCCAACTGCCCTCTGCAACAGGTCAATCGGGCGAGAAATCTGGGCAGCACCGAACGCCCGAATGTGAGGGATTCATGAGAATTCAGGGCAAGTCGGGCCAGGCAAAGGCGACCTATGGCACAAGTGGATCGCTCACTTTGGCTGCATCTTGTCGCGGCCGGGCGCACTCTCATATGCGGTTGGCACGGGCAGCTGGGGGTACTTCCCTCACTCTACCGCGCTCAACCATGCAGAATTGCCCCCTCCGCTTCTCTCGCGGAGAGGGCAATTCCGATAGCGCCGTGAAGTCGGACGAGCAGTCAGCAGCCGCCCGCGACCGCCGGGATGATCGAGATGCCGACGCCGTCCGGCGTGGCCGTCTCCAGGCCGCCCTCGAAGCGCACGTCGTCGTCGTTGACGTACACGTTCACGAAGCGGCGCAGCTTGCCCTGGTCGTCCAGGACGCGGGCGGCGATGCCCGGGTGGTTCTGCTCCAGGGACTCGATGACCTGGGAGAGGGTCGAGCCCTCGGCCGGGACCTCGGCCTGGCCGCCCGTGTAGGTGCGGAGGATGGTGGGGATACGGACCTTGACGCTCATGGTGGGTGCCCTTCCTGGAGTCTCGGGTGGTCAGCTGGTGGCGAGTCCGGCGGCGCGGAACGCGTCCAGGCTCGGGCGGATCGTGGCGGTCGCCTGCGAGGTGGCGGCCACCGCGTCCAGGGTCTTGAGGCCGTCACCCGTGTTGAGGACGACGGTGGTCAGCGACGGGTCGATCAGACCGGCCTCGATCAGCTTCTTCGTGACGCCGACCGTCACGCCGCCCGCCGTCTCCGCGAAGATGCCCTCGGTGCGGGCGAGGAGCTTGATCGCTTCGACGACCTGCTCGTCGTCGACGTCCTCGACCGCGCCGCCGGTGCGGCGGGCGATGTCCAGGACGTACGGGCCGTCGGCCGGGTTGCCGATCGCCAGGGACTTGGCGATGGTGTTCGGCTTCTGCGGCCGTACGACGTCGTGACCGGCCTTGAAGGCGGTGGAGACCGGGGAGCAGCCCTCGGCCTGGGCGCCGAAGATCTTGTACGGCTTGTCCTCGACCAGGCCCAGCTTGATCAGCTCCTGGAGACCCTTGTCGATCTTCGTGAGCTGTGAGCCGGACGCGACCGGGATGACGATCTGGTCGGGCAGCTGCCAGCCGAGCTGCTCGCAGATCTCGTACGCCAGGGTCTTGGAGCCCTCGCCGTAGTAGGGGCGCAGGTTGACGTTGACGAAGCCCCAGCCCTCGCCGAGCGGGTCGCCGATGAGCTCGGAGCAGAAGCGGTTGACGTCGTCGTAGTTGCCCTCGATGCCGACCAGCTCACCGCCGTACACCGCGGCCATGACGACCTTGCCCTGCTCCAGGTCGTGCGGGATGAACACGCAGGAGCGGAAGCCGGCGCGGGCGGCGGCGGCGCCCACCGCACCGGCGAGGTTGCCGGTGGAGGAGCAGGAGAGGGTGGTGAAACCGAAGGCGCGGGCGGCCTCGACGGCGATGGCGACGACGCGGTCCTTGAAGGAGTGCGTCGGGTTACCGGAGTCGTCCTTGACGTACAGAGCGCCGGTGACGCCCAGCTCACGGGCGAGGTTGTCGGCCTTGACCAGCTTGGTGAAGCCGGGGTTGATGTTGGGCTTGTCCGCGACATTCGCGGGGACCGGCAGCAGCGGCGCGTAACGCCAGATGTTGTCGGGTCCGGCCTCGATGCGCTTCTTCAGCTCGTCGGGGGAGCCGCTCGGCAGGTCGTACGCCACTTCGAGCGGCCCGAAACAGGACGCGCAGGCGAAAATGGGACCGAGTTCGAAACGCTCGCCGCACTCGCGGCAGGAAAGCGCCGCGGCGGGCCCCAGGTCGACAACCTCGGCGGAAGAGTCGGTGCTTACTGCAACAGTCTGCGCAGCCATGGAGGCGAGGCCCTTTCTCCTCATCTTCCTCGCGGCGCATTTCGCCGCGAGACGGAATTGGCACCTTCCCCACCTGACCTAGCGGTCGGCAGGAGGGTTGCCGGGACTTCGACGGGCCGTTCCCTCAGTCCCTCTGGATGAGCGCTATGGCGCTGGATCTTCGATCCAGGCGTTTATTGGCGGACCGACCCCGACATGCGACGGCCGTCCGCGTTGTTCAAGACTGTAACCGAAGCACCGGACGGTTGAGATAGTCGTCCGAACCGCGAGATGGATCACATACAGGGAGTATCGACCGTGCTGGAAGAGGTCGAAAGCTGGCTGGCCAGGCGTTCCTGGTCGGTGGCCGACCGCCCGCTGGACCGGCTCCTCGCCGCCAAGGAACCGGGCCGCGGAAGCGTGAGTGTCGTGCTGCCCGCGCTGAACGAGGAGGCGACGGTCGCTGCGATAGTCGCGACGATCCGGCGCGAGCTGATGGAGAAGGTCCAGCTGGTCGACGAACTCGTGGTGATCGATTCCGGTTCCACGGACGCCACCGCGAAGGTGGCCTGGGAGGCCGGTGCGCGGGTGGTGCACCGGGACGACATACTGCCCCGGATACCCGCCGTGCCCGGCAAGGGCGAGGTGCTGTGGCGGTCGCTCCTGGTGACCGGCGGGGACATCGTCTGCTTCGTCGACGCCGACCTGTTGGAGTTCTCGGCCGACTTCGTCTCCGGCATCGTCGGCCCGCTGCTGACCGATCCGGACGTCCGGTTCGTCAAGGCGATGTACGACCGCCCGCTCGGTGACACAGCAGGTCAGGGCGGTCGCGTGACCGAGCTGGTGGCCCGTCCGCTGCTCAATCTGCACTGGCCGCAGTTGGCCGGTTTCGTTCAGCCGCTGGGCGGCGAGTACGCCGTACGCCGATCCCTCCTCGAACAACTGCCCTTCCCCGTCGGGTACGGAGTGGAGCTGGGCCTCCTGGTCGACGCACTGCACACCGTGGGTCTGGACGCGCTGGCCCAGGTCGACGTGGGGGTGCGCAAGCACCGCCACCAGGACGGGCAGGCGCTCGGCCGGATGGCGGCGGCGATCTACCGGACCGCGCAACTCCGGCTGTCCCGCGGGCACCTGGTGCGGCCCGCGCTCACCCAGTTCGAGCGCGGCGAGGACGGTTTCGTACCGCGCACCCATGCGGTGGACACCGAGGAGCGGCCGCCGATGCGGGAGATCGAGGAGTACGTTTCACGCCGCGCGGCCTGACGCGGCCCGACTTCGCACGTTTGCACGTTTGGACGGTTCGTGATCCGGCTAGATTCCGCAACATGGTCTCCGAGCACGAAGCCCAGTCCGCAGCGCAGTCCACTGCCCGGTCCGCAGCCCGGTCCACGGCCCGGGTCCTCGTCGCGTCCAACCGCGGCCCGGTGTCGTACACCCTGGAGGCGGACGGATCACTCGACGCGAAGCGAGGCGGCGGCGGGCTCGTCTCCGGGCTGAGCGCCGTCAAGGACAAGCTGTGGGTGTGCGCCGCGCTCGGTGACGGGGACCGGGAGGCGGTCCGGCGCGGGGTCGGTGAGCCCGGCGTACGGATGCTCGACATCGACGCGGCCGTCCACGCGGACGCGTACAACGGCATCGCGAATTCGGTGCTCTGGTTCGTCCACCACATGCTGTACCAGACCCCGCTGGAGCCGGTCTTCGACGCGGAGTTCCGGCGGCGGTGGGCGTCGTTCGAGACGTACAACCGGGCCTTCGCCGATGCGCTCGCCGAGGAGGCGGGCCCCGGGGCGGCGGTGCTGGTGCAGGACTACCACCTGGCGCTGGTGCCCGGCATGCTCCGCGGCCTCCGCCCCGACCTGCGGATCGGCCATTTCTCGCACACCCCGTGGGCGCCCGTCGACTACTTCCGCCTGCTCCCCGACGACATCGCCGAGCAGCTGCTGCACGGCATCCTGGGCGCCGACCGGGCGGCCTTCCTGACCCGGCGCTGGGCGGACGCCTTCATCGGCTGCTGCACGGAGCTCCTGGGCGGCACCGGGCGGACCAGGATCGGGGTGCACGGCCTCGGCGCGGACCCCGACTTCCTGCGCCGGCGTGCGCACGAGGCGGACGTGGACGAGCGGATGGCGGCGCTGCGGGAGCAGATCGGCCCCGGGCGGAGGACGATCGTACGAGTGGACCGAACGGAACTGTCCAAGAACATCGTGCGGGGGCTGCTCGCCTACCGCACGCTTCTCGAAGAGCGGCCCGAATGGCGCGAGCGCGTCGTCCACATCGCCTTCGCGTACCCCTCGCGGCAGGACCTGGCGGTGTACCGCGACTACACGGCCGAGGTACGGCAGGTCGCCGACGACATCAATGCCGCGTACGGCACGGCGGGCTGGACGCCGGTCGTGCTGCACGTCAAGGACGACTTCGCCCGCTCGCTCGCCGCGTACCGGCTGGCCGACGTGGCGCTCGTCAACCCGATTCGCGACGGCATGAACCTGGTCGCGAAGGAGGTCCCGGTGGTCTCCGACCACGGCTGCGCGCTGGTGCTGTCGCGGGAGGCGGGGGCGTACGAGGAGCTGGGCAGCGACGCGGTGGTGGTGAACCCGTACGACGTGTCCGCGACGGCCGCGGCGCTGCACGAGGCGCTCACCATGGCGGACGACGAACGGGCGGCACGCACGGAACGGCTGGCCGCGGTCGCGGTGGCGCTCCCGCCGCAGCAGTGGTTCCTCGATCAACTGGACGCGCTGCGGCGGGAGTGAGCCGGTCAGATCCGTTCGGCCAGGGCCGCCAGGAAGCCGACGACGGCTTCGGGGCCGTTCAGCAGCAGATCCGCGCGTTCGGCCAGCTCGGGCACTTCGGCGCTGCCGCTGCAGACCAGCAGGCCCGGGATGCCGTCGGGGCCCTCGGTGCGGAGCTTCTCCACAGCGGCGTACGCGGCGAGGTCACCCAGGTCGTCGCCCGCGTACAGGACGGACTCGGCGTCGGTCTCCCGTACGTACCGTGCGAGCGCCACGCCCTTGTCCATGCCCGGCGGGCGCAACTCCAGGACCAGGCGGCCCGGTTCGACGATCAGCCCGTGCCGGGCGGCGAGCTCGCCGAGGGGTTCGCGCAGGGCGTCGAACGCGGCCTGCGGGTCGGCGGCCCGGCGGGTATGGACGGCGAGCGCCTGGCCCTTCTCCTCGATCCAGGCGCCGTGCCACGCACCGAACCGGTCGAGCACGCCCGGGAGTTCGGCCCGGACCGCGGCGACGCCGGGGTGCGGGGCGGGGGTGCGGACGGTGCCGGACACGGCGTCCCAGCGTTCGGTGCCGTAGTGGCCGAGGACGACGAGGTGGTCCAGTCCCCGCACTCCGGCGAAGCCGCCGTGCCGGACCGCGACGCCGGCCGGGCGGCCGGTGATCACGGCGATGGATGCCACTTTCGGGGCGAGTGCGACGAGCGCGTCGACGGCGCCGGGGTGGGCGCGGGCCTGCTCCGGGTCCGGGACGATGTCGGCGAGGGTCCCGTCGAAGTCGAGCGCGATGACGGCGCGGTCGGGGCGCGCGAGGATCGCGGCGAGGGCTTCTCGGCCGGGTGGGGTGGTGGGGGCGGGAAGCTCGGACGGGATTTCGCTCGGCGTGGGTGCGTGCGGGTTGCTGCCCATGGGGCGACCCTATAGGCGTATCGCCGGGCACAGCCATGGGCGATGTGGCATACGGACGGTGTCCGTGGCGCGACGGACACGCAGCGGCTGACTACCGCGCAAGCCTGAAACATCGAACGCATAAACCAGCCCGGCCCTGCACATAGCGTCTGTGGAGTGCGGACAGCGATCAGAGCATCGGCCCCCCAACCCCACCGGGAGCAACCCTGATGCGTATGCCTCTTGTCCTTGCCACGGCGATGGCGGCTCTCCTGGCAGGCGCCTCCCCGGCCCCCGCTCAAGACCCTCCCGCCGCATCGAGAACGCCGCACACGGCGGACGTCGGCGGCTTCTACACCAATGGCGACCACGTCCACGTATCCAGTACGCCCCCGGCGACGGCATCCGGGCACGGCTGGTGGGTGCGGGTGAAGGGAGGCAGGCCGGGCGAGAAGGCCAAGGTGACCATCTGGCTGCAGGCGAAGGACAGGCACGGCAAGTGGAAGTCCGTGGCCAGCGGGTCGAAGAAGGTGAAGCCGACCAAGGGCAAGGCCAGCAGCACCCATCGGGCCAACGCCCGTAAGACGTGCGAGAGCAAGAAGAAGACACAGTGGCGGAGTCTGATCGACGTGGACATCATCGGCGAGGCCGACTCCCCGGAGAAGGCCGTCACTGCAACGATGACCTTCAACTGCGGAGCGGGTGTGTAGGGGGAAACGATGGGTGATGCGGTGCGGAACTCCACTCTGCTCATGGGCGTGCACGGAGTCCTCACCCGGCATCCCTGGCTCGTACCGCCCGAGGGCACCTCGGAGCCCGACGTCGATGTCTTCGGCCTAGCGGTGAACCGGGCCGAGGTCTACGGGTGGAGCAGCACCCTTCTGGGGGCCGGCATGGAGCTCGGGGGGAGCCGGTGGGGGCACAACGACGCGGGAGAGGACTGGACGCAGGACGGCCGCGTACGGGAGATCGGCTGGCTCCAGGTGGACGTGTCCTCCCACTTGAACCGGCAGCGACTGCCCGTGCTGCCCGTGGCGACGGTCCTCGGCGACGTGCTGCGGCAGGTGGGCGACATCCGCGTCACCGGCGTGCACACCATCGCACCGGTGCACCTGGCACCGGACCCCGCCGCCGCCCTCCTGTACACCGCCGGCTGGTATGAGCTGGCCGATCCGGGCGCGGCCAGAGAGACCACCGTGACCGTGTCGGGCCGCGAAGCGGAGCTGGCCGGCCGCGCCGGTCGCGTTCGCGACGAGGCGCTGGCATGCACCTACGGATGCATGACCGTCGAGCCGGAAACCAGCAATGTGGACCTCCCGGGCCTGGCCCTGCCGCTGACCGGCGAAATGCAGACCGAAGGGATGCGACGGGCCCTGGCCTTCCGCTGCCGGGTGCCCGTGTGGTCCCTGGACGCCGCAGCCTGGACCACGGAGGTCTTCGTCGAGGCACTGCGCGTCACCGGCACCGCGGAACCCGTCCTGATCACCGTCTCCGGCTGAGAGGGTGCCGGTTCAGCGCCGTCCCCGCCTCGCCTCCCGTATCCGGCGCAGGCGGTTCACCGTGACCGGGTCGGCCTCCAGGGCGCGGCGGTCGTCGAGGAGGGCGTTCAGCAACTGGTAGTAGCGCGTGGGCGAGATGCCGAGCTGTTCGCGGATCGCGCGGTCCTTCGCCCCGGGGCCGGCCCACGACTGCCGCTCGACGGCGAGCACGGCACGGTCCCGGTCGGAGAGGCCGCCGGGGCTGTCCGTGGCGTCGGGGCCGTTCGGGAGGGTGGTCATATCAGCCAACATATCGCCCGACCCAAGGGCCGCCACCAGCTCACCCGTAACTCCGCGCCCTGCGCTGCTCGGCTTCCGCGCCAACCGCGTCGACAGCCCGCTGCCGGTCCGTCGGCAGCAGGTTGACAGCCCCTTGGCAGTCCGTTGGTCCGGATTTTGTATGGATGCTCAACAAACCTCGAAAGTGGACTAGACCTTTTTGATTCCTCGGGCGAAACTGTTTCCCGTGAAACACGTCATCGCCCTCGATGTGGGCGGCACCGGAATGAAGGCCGCACTGGTCGGGGCCGACGGCACCCTGCTGCACGAGGCGCGGCGGGCGACCGGCAGGGAGCGCGGCGCCGACGCCGTCGTGGAGACGATCCTCGCTTTCGCCGCGGACCTGCGGGCGTACGGCGAGGAGCACTTCGGCGAGAGCGCCGTCGCGGCCGGTGTCGCCGTGCCCGGCATCGTCGACGCCGAGAACGGGATCGCGGTCTACGCCTCGAACCTGGGCTGGCGCGACGTACCCATGCGGGTACTGCTCGGCGGGCGGCTCGGCGGCGTCCCCGTCGCGCTCGGCCACGATGTGCGCACCGGCGGGCTCGCCGAGGGCCGGATCGGCGCGGGCAAGGGCGCCGACCGCTTCCTCTTCGTACCGCTGGGCACCGGGATCGCCGGGGCCATCGGTATCGCGGGCACCATCGAGTCCGGCGCGCACGGGTACGCGGGCGAGATCGGGCACATCGTGGTCCGGCCGGACGGCCCGGACTGCGGCTGCGGCCAGCGCGGCTGCCTGGAGGCCCTGGCATCGGCCGGCGCCGTGACCCGGGCGTGGGCTGCCGCGTCCGGCGATCCGACGGCGGACGCCGCGGACTGCGCGAAGGCCGTCGAGTCGGGCGACCCGGCGGCCGTGGAGGTCTGGCGGAACGCCGTCGACGCGCTCGCCGCCGGGCTGGTCACGGCGCTGACCCTGCTCGATCCCCGCACGCTCATCATCGGTGGCGGGCTCGCCGAGGCCGGGGAAACCTTGTTCACACCACTCCGTGCGGCCGTCGAGGAACGCGTCACGTTCCAGAAGCTGCCCCACATCGTCCCGGCGGCCCTCGGGGACACCGCCGGATGCCTGGGCGCAGGGCTGCTCGCCTGGGATCTTCTCTCCACGGAGGTATCCGCCTGATGGCCGGACGCGCAGACAGCACCGTTCTCACAGGTGCCCGGGTGGTGCTTCCCACCGAGACCGTCGAGGACGGCCGGGTGATCGTCGAAGGCACCCGGATCGCCGGCTCGACGCCGGAGGGCGCCCGGACCGTCGACCTGAGCGGCCACTGGGTGGTTCCCGGCTTCGTCGACATGCACAACCACGGCGGCGGCGGCGCGTCCTTCACCTCCGGCACCGTGGACGACGTCCTCACCGGCATCCGCACCCACCGCGAGCACGGCACGACCACGCTGGTCGCCTCCACCGTCACCGGCGAGATGGACTTCCTCGCCCAGCGGGCCGGCATCCTCTCCGAGCTGGTCGAGCAGGGCGACCTGGCCGGCATCCACTTCGAGGGGCCGTTCATCTCGCCGTGCCGCAAGGGCGCGCACAGCGAGGACCTGCTGCGCCACCCGGACCCGGCCGAGGTCCGCAAGCTGATGGACGCGGCGCGCGGCACCGCGAAGATGGTCACGCTCGCCACCGAACTCCCGGGCGGCATCGAGTCGGTGCGGCTGCTCGCCGAGCACGGCGTCATCGCCGCGATCGGGCACACCGACGCCACGTACGAGCAGACCGTCGAGGCGATCGACGCGGGCGCCACCGTCGCCACGCACCTCTACAACGCGATGCCGCCGCTCGCCCACCGCGCCCCCGGCCCGATCGCGGCACTACTGGAGGACGAGCGGATCACCGTCGAGCTGATCAACGACGGTACGCATCTGCACCCCGCCGCCCTGGAGCTGGCCTACCACCACGCGGGCGCCCACCGCGTCGCGCTGATCACCGACGCCATGGACGCGGCGGGCTTCGGCGACGGCCGCTACCAGCTCGGCCCGCTCGCCGTCGAGGTCAAGGACGGCGTCGCACGGCTGGTGGAGGGCAACTCGATCGCGGGCTCCACGCTCACCCTGGACACCGCGTTCCACCGGGCCGTGACGATCGACAGGATCCCGGTCGGGGACGTCGTGCAGTCCATCTCCGCCAATCCGGCCCGGCTGCTCGGCGTCTACGACAAGGTCGGCTCGCTGGAGCCGGGCAAGGACGCGGACCTGGTGGTCCTGGACGCGGACTTCGCACTCAAGGGCGTCATGCGCAAGGGCGAATGGATCATCGAGCCCCGAATTGGTTGATTCGACCCATTATTGACGGTGAGTCGAATACGTAACGAAGAGACGGCGGTTGATCCGGAGGTCTGGGCCGACCGCCACCTCTTTGGCATGATCGTCTGGGAAACAGCCAGGGAAAGCGCATTCCGACACGGATTCGCGCTTCGGAGCAGGGATCGAGGGAGCGGCCGCAGTGATCCTCACGGTCACACTGAATACGGCACTCGACCTGACGTACGGCGTCCCGGAGCTCGTCCCGCACGCCAGCCACCGCGTCGGCGACATGGCCGAACGGCCCGGCGGCAAGGGCCTCAACGTGGCCCGGGTGCTCTCCGCCCTCGGGCACACGACCGTGGTCACCGGCTTCGCCGGGGGCTCCACCGGAGCCGTCCTGCGCGAACTGCTGGCGCAGCTCGCACCGCGGGACACGACGGGAACGGGCACCAGGGCCGTCGCCGCAACCGCCACCCCAACCGCCACACCCGCGCCCGCCCCCGCGCCGATCACCGACGCCCTCGTCACCATCGCCGGGAACACCCGTCGCACGATCGCCGTCGTCGACCGGGCCACCGGCGACACCACCCAGCTCAACGAACCCGGTCCGCTCGTCACCGCCGACGAATGGGCCGCCCTCCTCGACCGGTACGAGGAGCTCCTCACCGGGGCCGACGCCGTCGCCCTCTGCGGCAGCCTGCCGCCCGGCGTCCACGTCGGCGCCTACGCCGAACTGATCCGGCCGGCCCGCGCGGCGGGCATCCCCGTACTCCTGGACACCAGCGGCGAACCGCTGCGCCGCGGCATCGCCGCCCGCCCCGACCTGATCAAGCCGAACGCCGAGGAGCTCGCCCAGCTCACCGGCTCCCGCGAACCGCTGCGCGCCACCCGCGACGCCCGACGCCGCGGCGCGCACGGCGTCATCGCGTCGCTGGGCCCGGACGGCATGCTGGCGGTCACCCCCGACGGCGTCTGGCGGGCCTCGCCGCCCGCCAGGGTCCTGGGCAATCCGACCGGAGCGGGCGACTCCGCGGTGGCCGGGCTGTTGTCCGGCCTCGTCGAGGGGCTGAGCTGGCCGGACCGGCTGCGGCGGGCGGTGGCACTGTCGACGGCGACCGTGCTCTCCCCGACGGCCGGCGACTTCGACCGCGCGGCGTACGAGGAGCTCCTGCCGGGCGTCGATGTCGAGGAACACACCACAACTGCCTGAGCAGCCACCCGTACCGGACCGCCCGACCGGTCCGTTCAGCAGAATCAACAGAGGTCAGCATGCCGCTCGTCAGCACCGGTGAACTCGTCTCCGCCGCGCAGGCAGGGGGACGCGGAATCGCCGCCTTCAATGTCATCACGCTGGAGCACGCGGAGGCCATCGCGGCCGGCGCCGAGCGCGCCGGAGCAGCCGCCATCCTGCAGATCTCCGAGAACGCCGTGAAGTTCCACGGCGGCCGGCTCTCCGCGATCGCCGCCGCGGCCGCCGCCGTCGCCCGCACCTCCGGCGCCCCCCTCGCGCTCCACCTCGACCATGTCGAGTCCGTGGAGCTGCTGCACCAGGCGCACACGGAGGGCTTCGGCTCGGTGATGTTCGACGCCTCCAAGCTCGGTTACGAGGAGAACGTGCGGGCCACGGCCGAGGCGGTGGCCTGGGGGCACGAGCGCGGCATCTGGATCGAGGCCGAGCTCGGCAAGGTCGGCGGCAAGGAGGGCGAGGCCCCGCTCGACGCCCACGCCCCCGGCGTCCGTACCGACCCGGCCGAGGCCGCCGCGTACGTCCGCGACACCGGCGTGGACGCGCTGGCCGTCGCGGTCGGCTCCTCGCACGCCATGACCGAGCGCACCGCCGCCCTGGACCACGCGCTGATCGGCCGGCTGCGCGACGCGGTCCCCGTCCCGCTGGTGCTGCACGGCTCCAGCGGCGTCCCGGACGAGGAGATCCGCCAGGCCGTCGCCTCCTCCGGCATGGTCAAGATCAACGTGGGCACGGCGCTGAACACCGCGTTCACCGGCGCGGTACGGGCGTACCTGGCCGAGAACACCACGGGCGTGGACCCGCGCAAGTACATCGCCCCGGGCCGCGAGGCGATGACCGCGACGGTGGCCGGCTTCCTGGCCCTGATGGGCTGAATCGACGCATAACAGAAACGGTCCGGCTAACAGAAACGGTCCGGCCCCCTCGCCTCGCTCGGGCGATGGGGCCGGACCGTTCTCGTCACACGCTCAGCGCTTCTGGTGCCCGGCCTTCAGCGACAGCTGGTCAAGGTTGGCGTCGCACTGGTCGCCCTCGTTGCAGGAGATCATCAGCGTGTTCGGGCCCTTGTTGAGGTTGACGTAGGCGAACGTGGTCGTCCAGCCCTTCTCCAGGTCACCCTCCGGGGCGTGCGCGAAGTTCGTCATGTTGATCGAGCGGGGAGCCTCGGCGTTGACCGTGAGCGACGTCTTCGCGTCCTTGCCCGGTACGCCGTACGTCACGAACAGCGTGTACTCACCGGCCTCCGGCACCTCGACCGACCAGGTCGCCGACCTGCCGACCTCATTGAGGTTGATGTACTGGCCGTTGGCGCTCTTCGCACCCTTGGTGGTGTTGTCCAGCTGGGCCGTGCCGCCGAGCTTCAGCGTCGCCGCGTCCTGCTTGGGGAGCTCGGCCGGGGCCTCGGAGCTCGGGGACTCCTGGGGCTTCGGGGACTCCTCGACCTGGCTGCCGGGGCCGGCGGAGGTGGAGGCCTCGTCCCTCTTCTTGTCCTTCTTGTCCTCGCCCGTGAGCAGCGCGGCGCCGATGCCGATGAGCACGACCAGGACCACCGCGACCGCGCCGATCAGCAGGCCCTTGGTGTTCGGGCCGCCCCTGCCGGGGCCGCCGGGACGGCCGCGGCCGCCCTGCTGCGGGACGTGCCCGGTGGGGGCGCCGGGGTACGTCTCCGGGGCGGCGTACTGCGCGTTCGGCTGGCCGTACGGCTGCTGGTGCGGCACCTGCTGCCCGTACTGGCGCTCGCCGACGGTCCGCACCTGGTTGTACGAGGTCCGGGGCACCCCGGGCTGCGGGGCAGCCGGGCCCGGGTAGCCGTAGCCGCCCTGCCGCGGCGCCTGGGCGCCCGCCGCCTGTCCGTCCTCGTACAGATAGCCGAACGGATCGTCGTCCTCGGGCTTGCTTGCGCCGTTGTTCCCGGCCGTCATCCCTGGTCACTCCTCACCATGTCGCCAGCCGTCGCCGAATTTCGCCAGCCGTGGCCGACCGGCCGAGCCTACCCCGAACGGACCGCACCAAGAATTGCCGTCACCCGTCCCGGGACCGCCCCCCGGGCGGCGGAGCAGCATCGCCGTGAACGTCAGCCGGCCCTGCGGTGAACCTTCGACCGCGACCGCTTCTCCACGTACATCCGCTGGTCGGCGGAGCGCAGCACCTCTTCGGCCGTCATCCCGCAGGCGGCCCAGCCGATACCGAAACTCGCCCCGACGCGCACCGCCCGGCCATCGACCCGAATGGGCGGAATGATGGCGTTACGCAGGCGTACGGCCAGGTCCGCGGCGTCCGCGGCACCGAGTCCGTCAGCGAGGACGACGAATTCGTCACCCCCGAGCCGGGCGACGGTGTCGCCGTCGCGGACACAGGTGGTGAGGCGGCGGGCGACCTCGATCAGTACGGCGTCACCGGTGTGGTGGCCGAAGCGGTCGTTGATGGACTTGAAGCCGTCGAGGTCGCAGAAGAGGACCGCGAGGCCCTTCGCACCGTCGTCGTGCCCGGTGTCGGGTGCGACGGCGTGCACATGGTGGTCGTACGGGCCGCCGGGCGCCGCGTCCACGTCGTAGCCGTGCACCCGGTTGTCCGGGTCGTCGACGTCGCCGTACGCCGCGTCCAGCGCCTCGATTGCCGTGGTGGCCACGGAGTGCGGGCGCTCGCAGAGCCGGGAGCTGAGCCGGGAGCGCAGCTCGGCGCTGTTGGGCAGGCCGGTGAGCGCGTCGTGCGAGGCCCGGTGCGCGAGATGCAGCTCGTGGCGCTTGCGCTCCTCTATGTCCTCGACGTGGGTGAGCAGGAAGCGGGGGCCGTCCGTGGTGTCGGCGACGACGGAGTTGCGCAGCGAGACCCAGAGGTACGTGCCGTCCCGCCGCCCCAGCCGCAGCTCGGCGCGGCCGCCCTCGGCGGAGGTCCGCAGCAGGGTGCCGATGTCCTCGGGGTGGACGAGGTCGGCGAAGGAGTAGCGGCGCAGGACGGACGCGGTGCGGCCGAGCAGCCGGCACAGGGCGTCGTTGGTGCGCAGCAGCCGGCCGTGCTGGTCGCCGCCCATCTCGGCGATGGCCATGCCGCTGGGCGCGTACTCGAAGGCCTGGCGGAAGGATTCCTCGCTGGCCCGCAGCGCCTGCTGCTCACGCTCCAGACGGACCAGGGCGCGCTGCATGTTTGCTCTCAGCCTGGCGTTACTGATCGCAATGGCCGCCTGTGACGCGTACATCTGGAGGGCCTCGCGGCCCCAGGCGCCGGGGCGGCGGCCGTTGCGCGGGCGGTCGACGGATATGACGCCCAGGAGATCGAGGCCGCCGCCGGACGCGTACATCGGGGCGTAGAGCCGGTCCTGGGGGTGCCACTCGTCCTCGAAACGGGGCTCGAGGCCCTCGGTGTGCCACTGCGGTACGTCGTCGTCGAGGAGGACCCAGCCGTCGGTGTGAGGTATGAAACGGAGCTCGTCCCAGGCCTCGCCCATCAACAGCCTGCGCTCCCAGGAGCTGCGCGAGCCGACGCGGCCGGTGATCAGGGCTTCCGCGGCGCTGTTGCCGGCGAAGGAGGCGACGACGAGATCACCGTCGGGTCGGACCAGGTTCACACAGGCAAGCTCGTAGCCGAGACCGGCGACGATTCCGTCGGCCACGGTCTGCAGTGTGTCGGCCAGGCTCCGCGCCGTGTTGAGATCGGCCACGGCCTGGTGCAGCTGCCGCATCGCCGCAAGACGGACGTACGGCTCCGACTCGGCCTCCATTGCTCGCACTCCCCGAGACCTCGACAGCACTCCAGGTTTCATATCGACGCACTTACCGCAGTGTCACGGCCACTGAATCACAGTGAGCTGCGCAGTCGGTACACAGGGTCAGCAAATATTGCACTCTGTGACTCAAGTCACAACAGATGGTAAAGGAGTTCGAGTGGTGCGTGGGTGCGGTCCGTCCTTTTCTTGAACGCAAATCCGGGCGTTGCAGTGCCGGTCCCCGGCGCTCCGGGCCGCGGGTCCTAGGACCAGGCTGGTCCCCTGGCCCGATGCGACGGCACACCGTCCGCGGCTAGCGTGCCGGATGTGTTGCAGACAAAACCTCCCGCCCCGCGTTCCGAGCCCATCCCCCATGCTGAGGGGGTGAGCAACGATGAGTTCCGGGCCGCCCTCGCCCGGCTGGCCGCCGGTGTCGTGTTGATCACCGCCGAGGAGCCGCCGCTCGACGAGAACGGCCGGGGCGAGGACGTCGGGATGACGGCGACCGCCTTCATGTCCGTGTCGCTGGACCCGCCGCTGGTCCTGGTCAGCCTGCGCAACGACTCACGGATGGACGACCTGCTGTCCGAGCAGCCGCTGTGGGCGGTCTCCATGCTCGCCGAGAGCCAGCGGCACATCGCCGGACGGTTCGCGATGAAGGGCCGGATCAGCGACCGGCTGCTGTTCGAGGACATCCCCTACAAGAGGGGAGAGGTCACCCGCGCACCACTGGTGGGCGGCGCGCTGGCCACGCTGGAGTGCCGCACCGAGCAGCGGGTCCTGGCGGGCGACCACACCCTGGTGATCGGTCGGGTCCTGAGCGCGGCCCTGCCGAGCGGGGACGGCTCACCGCTGACGTACTTCCGGGGGCGGTACCGGCAGCTGGGGTGACGGGGCGTCGGTGTCGCGGGGCCGGGGCGTGCGGCCGGGGCGTCGGGGCGTCGGGGCGTCGGGCGCGGTTACCAGTCGCGGCCGGAGCGGCCGCGCTTCGTCTCGCCGCGTTGCTTCTTCTCGCGCAGGCGGCGTTCGTTGATGCCGCGCGGAATCCTGGTCTTGCGGCGCGGCCTGGGGGGCGGCGCCGTGGCCTCGGCCAGCAGGGAGGCGAGCCGTACGAGAGCCGTCTCGCGGTTGCGCCACTGGGAGCGGTGCTCGGACGCCCGTACCGCGATCACCCCGTCCACGAGCCTGCCCTCCAGGCGCTGGAGCGCCCGCTCCTTCCATACCGGGGGGAGCGAGTCGGTCGCCGCGACGTCGAAGCGGAGCTCCACCTGGGAGTCGCTGGTGTTGACGTGCTGCCCGCCGGGCCCGGAGGACCGCGAGAAACGCCACATGAGCTCGGCCTCCGGCAGGGAGACCGAACCGCGGATGACATAGGGCCCGGACATGGCACCCATGTTCCCCGGCCCACCGGGTGTTCGTCACCTTCTTTTGCCGCACGGGTGCCGCACGGGTGCCCGAGCCGGGAGGCTTCGGTAAAGAAAGTAAAGGGGGCAGGAACCTCCCGGTCCCCTGCTCGCGTTATGACCTGTGACGGTAGCTTCGTGATGACATGAAGCCCGCACTCGACGATGAAAGGGACTTCCCATGGCTGTAAGCCTGTCCAAGGGCGGCAACGTCTCGCTCACCAAGGAGGCCCCGGGCCTGACCGCCGTCACGGTCGGCCTCGGCTGGGACGTCCGCACCACCACCGGCACCGACTTCGACCTCGACGCCTCGGCGATCGCGGTCAACCCGGCCGGCAAGGTCGTCTCCGACGGCCACTTCGTCTTCTTCAACAACAAGTCGACGCCGGATCAGACCATCGTCCACACCGGTGACAACGTCACGGGCCAGGGCGAGGGCGACGACGAGCAGATCAACGTCAACCTGGCGGGCCTGCCGGCCGACGTCGACAAGATCGTCTTCCCGGTCTCGATCTACGACGCCGAGACCCGCAGCCAGAACTTCGGCCAGGTGCGCAACGCGTTCATCCGCATCATCAACCAGGCCGGCGGCACCGAGATCGCCCGCTACGACCTGAGCGAGGACGCCGCCACCGAGACCGCCATGGTCTTCGGCGAGCTCTACCGCAACGGCGCGGAGTGGAAGTTCCGCGCCGTCGGCCAGGGTTACGCCTCGGGCCTGCGCGGCATCGCCCAGGACTTCGGCGTCAACCTCTGACACCAGAGCCCGTCCCGCCGAACCCCCGGCCGTCACGGCCGGGGGTTTCGTGTGCGCCGACCAGGTTTGATCCCGGCCCGTTCTGCACAAGTACTCTGCGAACAACCACAGTTGACCGCATAGCGAACACCAGGTGACCACCTTCGGACACGATCAGGTCAAAAGATTGACCGGCCACTGTCAAAGTCACTGCAACTGGTGCCACTCTCTCCGGGCCCCCTCACCAAACGTGCGTGCCAAGTGAAGGAGACCGAGTGAGAATCGCTCTGCGTACTGCTGCGATCGCCGCGTCCGCCGCCATGGTCGTCGTCGGAGTACAGACAGGTTCGGCAGGCGCCGCCCCGGACCGCGCGGCCGGTGCCACCGCCCTGCCGCTCAGCGCCTCTCAGCGCGCCACGGCCATCCAGGACGCCCAGGGCCGGGCCGCTTCCGTCGCCACGCAGATCAAGCTGGGCGGCAAGGAGAAGCTCGTCGTCCGCGATGTGATCAAGGACGCCGACGGCACCGTGCACACCCGCTACGAGCGCACCTACGACGGACTGCCCGTGCTCGGTGGCGACCTCGTCACCCACGCCAGGAAGGACGGCTCGCTCAAGGGGGTGACCCGGGCGACGTCGGCCACGATATCCGTGCCGTCGTCGGACGCCACCGTCGCCGCCAAGTCCGGTGCGCGGAAGGTGATCTGGGCCGCCACCGGAAAGCCCGCGCTCGCGTACGAGAACGTGGTCACGGGCACCCAGCCGGACGGGACGCCCAGTGAGCGCCACGTCATCACCGACGCCACCAGCGGCAAGGAACTCTACGCGTACGAGGCCATCGACACGGGTTCCGGAACCAGCCAGTACAGCGGCACCGTGCCCCTCGGAACCACGGCCTCCGGGTCCGGTTACAACCTGACCGACGGCGGCCGCGGCGGCCACACCACGTACGACCTGAACGGCTCCACCAGTGGCACCGGGACGCTCTTCACCGACGCCGACGACGTCTGGGGCAACGGTCTGCCCACCAACCGTCAGACCGCCGCCGCCGACGCCCACTACGGCGCCGCCACGACCTGGGACTTCTACAAGAACGAGCTGGGCCGCAACGGCATCGCCGGCGACGGCAAGGCCGCGTACTCCCGGGTCCACTACGGCAACGCGTACGTCAACGCGTTCTGGTCGGACAGCTGCTTCTGCATGACGTACGGCGACGGTTCGGGCAACCTCAAGCCGCTCACCTCGCTGGATGTCGCCGGACACGAGATGAGCCACGGCCTGACCGCGTCCACCGCCGGACTGAAGTACAGCCGTGAGTCGGGCGGGCTCAACGAGGCGACCAGCGACATATTCGGCACCGCGGTCGAGTTCTACGCCAACAACAGCAGCGACAGCGGCGACTACCTCATCGGCGAGAAGATCGACATCAGGGGCAACGGCACCCCGCTGCGCTACATGGACCAGCCGAGCAAGGACGGCGCCTCGGCCGACTACTGGTCGAGGACGGTCGGCCGGCTCGACGTCCACTACTCGTCCGGGCCCGCCAACCACTTCTTCTACCTGCTGTCGGAGGGCAGTGGCGCGAAGACGATCAACGGCGTCTCCTACAACTCCCCGACCTCCAACGGCTCCACCGTCACGGGGATCGGGCGCGCCAAGGCCGTCCAGATCTGGTACAAGGCGCTCAGCACGTACATGACGTCGTCCACCGACTACGCCGCGGCCCGCGTCGCCACCCTCAAGGCGGCGACCGATCTGTATGGGGCGGGCAGCGCGGAGTACACGGCCGTCGCCGCCGCCTGGAGCGGCATCAACGTGAAGTAGTCCGAACAGCGGTACTCCGGGAGCCGGTCAGTCCTTCGAGGCGGGCCGGCTCTTCCCGTACAGCCAGGTGTTCCACAGCTCCGTCAGATCCTGCCCGGTCGTCTTCTCCACGTACGCGGTGAAGTCGGCGGTCGACGCGTTGCCGTGCCGGTGGGCCTTCGTCCAGCCCTTGACGAGCGCGAAGAAACGCTCGTCGTCGTCCACAGCCTGCCGGATCTTGTGGATGACCATCGCCCCGCGCCCGTACACCGGTGCGTGCGAGATGTCCGCGGCCGTCGGCGGATCGGCGGGCGGGAAGGCCCAGTTGTCGTCGTCCTCGAAGGCCGCGTCGAACCGGCCCTGGACCGGCCGGCCCTCCTTGTCGTCCTCCCACAGCCACTCCGCGTAGGTCGCGAAGCCCTCGTTGAGCCACATGTTCCGCCAGCTCTCGGGCGTGACGGAGTCCCCGAACCACTGGTGGGACATCTCGTGGACGAGGAGCCCGGCGTCCGGCGTGCCGGGGAAGAACGGCCGGTGCTGGGTCTCCAGGGCGTACCCGGAGTCCCCGGGACGCCCGACGACCGCCCCCGTCGCGGAGAAGGGGTACGGGCCGAAACGTTCCGCCTCCCACTTCACGACCTCGGGGACCCGGGCGAGAATCCGCGCGCTCCCCGCCGCCACCTTCGCGTCGGCGGCGCTGAACACCTTGATGCCGTCCGGGGTGGTCGACGTCTTCGTGTCGAAACGGCCGATGGCGACCATCGCGAGATAGCTCGCCATCGGTTCGGCTACGTGCCAGTGGTACGTGGCGGTGCCGCCCGCGGTCCTGCGCGAGGTCAGCTCGCCGTTGGAGACGGCCGTCAGACCCTTCGGGACAGTGACGGTGATGTCGTACGACGCCTTGTCGCTCGGGTGGTTGTTGCCGGGAAACCAGGCCATCGAGCCCGTCGGCTCGCCGAGCGCGACCGATCCGTCCGCCGTCCTCAGCCAGCCCTCCTTCGACGTGTCGGGGTCGGTGAGGGCCTGCGGAGTGCCGGAGTAACGGACGACCGTACGGAACGTCCTGCCCTTGCGGAGCCGGTCCGCGACGTCGGCGTCGGGGCGCAGCGTCAGCTCGTGGCCCGCCCGGTTGACGGCGGCGGGGCGGCCCTCGACGGTCGCGGACCGGACGGTGAGCCCGGCAAGGTCGAGGTTGAAGGCGCTGAGGTCCTGGGTGGCACGCGCGGTGATCGTGGCGGTGCCGCTCAGGTGGTGGGCCGCCGGATCGGCGTCGAGGACGAGGCCGTAGTGCGTGACGTCGTAGCCGCCGTTGCCGAGCTTCGGAAAGTACGGGTCGCGCAGACCGGCGGCCCCGGGGGTGCCCGGGACACCGCCGCAACCGGTGGAGGTGGTCAGAACCAGCAGGACGAGGGCGGCGGCGCGGACCGTGCGGCGTACCGGTGTTCGCTGGTTCACGCCTGTGATCCTAGGCCGGGCCCAGGGGCGGAACCCCGGAGCGCCGGTACGTCGGCACGGCGGGAAACCTGCTTCGCGAGGACGGCGACGCCGGCGTCCTGTTCATCAGCGAGGCCACGGTCAAGACCCACCTGGGCCGCATCCACGACAAACTCGGCGTCGACACCCGCGCGGGCGCCGTCGCCGTGGCGAAGGAGCAGCGGCTGCTGTCGTAGCTCACCCTTGCGGAACGAAGAGGCCGTCGGCCATGGCACCATCGAACTGTGCTCGACATCGGCTACTCCCTCTCCCGACGCTTCCCCGATCCCCCGCAGACCGACTACCGCCGCGCGGACGTCCACGCTCTGCGGCACGATCTGTTCTCCGGGGACGTCTACCTCGCGGACACCAAGGCGGACCGCGAGGTGTCCACGGCCTGGGGGTGGGTGCCGGTGCTCGACTTCGCGTGGGCGTTGTGCGACATCGTCGAGCAGATCGACCAGGACCCGCGCGGCAACCGCTCGCACCGGCAGCAGTTCGCCGAGCTCGACTTCACCGAGTCGTCCGACCGGATGCTCTTCGAGCGCCGCTTCGGCTGGGTCGACGTCGAGGCCGACTGGATGCCCGGCGACGAGCCCCCGCTCACCTTCAGTCACTCGCTGCTGCGCCGCGAGGCCCGAGACTTCCTGCACGATCTGATCGCCGACCTCGCCGACATGCACGAGGGGCTCGCCGACAACCCCGTGATCTGGGACCTCCAGGCCCGCTTCCCCCGGGTCTGACCCCCTGGCTACGCCTCCACCCGCACCCCGATCTGCGCCGCGAACGCCGGTGCCAGCTCCATCAGCTGCGCCGGGCTGATCACCGCACCCGCCAGCCGCTCCACCCCGCGCGCGATGTCCAGCTCCGCGACCGTCCGCAGGTCCACCGACTCCATCCGCACGGAACTGAAGTCGGCCCGCTTCAGCACACAGTCACGGAACTCCACCCGCATCAGCTGCGCATCCCCGAAATCCGGCTCGGACAGCACACAGCCCTCGAACACCACGTCCTTCAGCCGCGCCTTCCGCAGATTCAGGTAGTCGATCTTCCCGCCGCGCACCAGCACCCGTTCCAGCACCGCACCGTGCAGCTGCACCCCGCCCAGCCGGGCGTCCACCACCTCCACGTCACGCAGTGACGCCCCGGCGAGATCGGTGCCCACGCCCCGTACGCCCGTCAGCACCGAGTCGATGAAGCGGGACCTGACCAGCTCCGTACGGTCCAGGGCGCAGCCGTCCAGCGCGCAGTCCATGAACCGGGCCCCCGGACCCGGCTCGTCCGCGAGATCCGTCCCCTCGAAGCAGAGCCCGTCGTAGTCCCCGTCGGGCTCCAGCCCTTTCCCCTCGTACGGAACGAGCGGCGGCAGCCGCACCTCCGGCCGCCGTGCCGCTGCGATCGTGTCCGTCTTCCTGCTGCTCCGTGCCATGCCCTCCATCGTGAACCACCCCACTGACAACGCCCCCGCTCGGCCTACCGCCCGCCGAGCTCCGCCAGCGCCCCGTCCGTCAGCCGGTACACCGTCCACTCGTCCTGCGGCCGGGCGCCCAGCGACTCGTAGAACGCGATGGACGGGGCGTTCCAGTTCAGCACCGACCACTCCAGACGCTCGTAGCCGCGTTCCACGCAGATCCGCGCCAGCTCCGTCAGCAGTGCCTTCCCGTGGCCGCCGCCCCGCCGCTCCGGACGTACGTACAGGTCCTCCAAGTAGATGCCGTGCACGCCGCGCCACGTGGAGAAGTTCAGGAACCACAGTGCGAAGCCGACCGCCTCGCCGTCCTCGTCCGACTCGGCGATGTGCGCGTACGCGGCGGGCCGCTCGCCGAACAGTGCCTCGTGCAGCTGTTCCTCGGTGGCCTTCGCCTCGTGCAGGGCCTTCTCGTAGTCGGCCAGCTCACGGATCATGGCGTGGATGACGGGGACATCGGCAGGGGTTGCGGTACGGATCATGAGGGCAGCGTAAGCACGGGCGATATTCCCGCTACGCCCGCCCCAGCAGCTGCCGGGCGATCTCGGTCTGCTGCGGCGCCAGCCGCCGCGCCCCGTCCGACACGTCCCACAGGCCGTTCTGCAGCAGCCGCCCCAGCGTCCACGCCCGAGCCCGCTCCCGGTCCAGACCCAGCGTTTGTGTCATCAGATCGAAGCGCCACCGCACCGCCGCCGCGTCGAACCTGTTGACCAGCGCCGGAAGCAGCTCGAACCCCGGATCGCCGACCAGCGGCTTCGGGTCGATGGCCACCCACCGGTGCGCCGCCTCCGTCCCGGCCAGCACGTTCCCGTAATGCAGGTCCCAGTGCAGCAACCGGTCCCCCGGCTCCCCCGCGACCTCCCGCACCGCAGCCGCGCAGTCCGCCAGCAGCCGCCGCTCCTGCGCGTCGGCCAGCTCCCTCACCGCCCCCGGCGCCGCATCCAGGAGCCGCGCCGCGATGTCCCCGAGGCCCCGCAGCCCCCGGTCCGCCGGAGCCGGGACGCCCGCCGGAACCGGAACGGACGCCAGAGCCGGAACGGATGCCGGAGCCGGAACGTCCGCCGGAGCCGGGACGGACGACAGCCGGGCCAGCAGGCCCGCCAGGATCCGCGCCGCCTCCCGCTCGTCCGCCACGGCGTTCAACGAGCGGTGGCCGTCCAGCCGCTCCAGCAGCAGCGTCCCCGTCGCCGCGTCGTGGTCCAGCAGCTCCACGGCGCCCGCGCCCGCCTCGCCCCACACCCGCAGCGCGACCGGCTCCCCCACCGTCTCCTCGTCCACCGGCTGCAGCTTCAACGCCGCCCGGCGACCGTCCGCCACCCGCACGACCGGAAGCACCAGCGCGCACACCCCATAGAACGCCGCACCGTCCCGCCGGAGCCCCCACCGCTCCAGGAACCCGGCGGCCAGCCCCGGCAGCGCCGCGACGAAGGCCCGGCCGGCCGCTCCGTTGTATGCGGTCCGGGTCTCGATCAGCTCGTCCGGAATGTCGATCACACGGACGATCGTAGAGCCGTGCGTCAATCGGATATGACTCCGAGCAGCCCCGCCCCGCCCACCCGGCGCCGTACCACCGCCGGTTCGTGGATCCGCAGCGCCGGCTCCTGGATCCGCAGCGCACCGGGCACCTACATCTGGCTGACCGCGCTCTTCGTCACCACCGTCCTCATCCACCAGATGCCACCGGACTTCGAAGAGGACTTCCTGCGCCAGCGCTCGACCAACATCCACGAACTCTCCCGGGACCCCGTACGCGTACTGATCGCCAGCGCCTTCTGGATCGACAGCGGCCACTGGGTGCCCTACGCCGTCCTCTACACCGTCTTCCACGCCAACGCCGAACGCTGGCTCGGCACCCTGCGCTGGCTCGCCGTCGTCATCGCCGCCCATGTCCTCGCCACCCTCGTCAGCGAAGGCGTCCTCGTCTGGACCATCCGGCACGGCCACGTACCGCAGTCCGCCGCCAACACACTGGACGTCGGGGTCAGTTACGCGCTCGCGGGCGTCGTCGCCGTCCTCACGTACCGCGTTCCGCCGCCCTGGCGGTACGTGTATCTCTTCGCCGTCGTCGTCTTCTACGACGTCCCGCTCATCACCGGCCGCACCTTCACCGACCTCGGCCACTTCACCTCCGTACTCATCGGCCTGGCCTGCTACCCACTGGTGAGGTCCCGGTCCCGGCCGCAGACGAAAACCCCTCCGGCACAGTAATCTCCCGCCCCAGAGGGAACAGCTGCAACCACGGCGTCACACCGGACAAAGCAGGGGCAACATGAGCACCGTCAGCACCGCCAACGGCGGCATATCGTTCTGGTACGCGGACCAGGGCACCCCCGCCCCCCGGGAACCCCTGCCCGGCGACACCACCGCCGACATCTGCATCGTCGGTGGCGGATACACCGGCCTGTGGACCGCCTACTACCTGAAGAAGGCCGTCCCCTTCCTCAACATCACCCTGCTCGAAGCCAAGTTCTGCGGCTACGGCGCCTCCGGGCGCAACGGCGGCTGGCTCTACAACGGCATCGCGGGCCGCGACCGCTACGCGAAACTCCACGGCCACGAAGCCGCCGTACGCCTCCAGCAGGCGATGAACGACACCGTCGGCGAAGTCGTCCGCGTGGCTGCCGAGGAGAACATCGACGCCGACATCCACCGGGGCGGTGTCCTCGAAGTCGCCTACACCCCTGCCCAATTGGCCCGGCTCAAGGACTTCCACTCCGTGGAGATCGCCTTCGGCGAGAAGGACCGCGTCCTGCGCGGCGCCCGCGAGACCGGCGAACGCGTCAACGTCACCGGAGCCGTCGGCTCCACCTGGACCCCGCACGGCGCCCGCCTGCACCCGGTCAAACTCGTCAAGGGCCTCGCCGCCGCCGTCGAGGCGCTCGGCGTCACCATCCACGAGTCGACGCCCGTCACCGAGATCAGGCCCAAACACGCCCACACCCCGTACGGCACGGTCCGCGCCCCGTACATCCTGCGCTGCACCGAGGGCTTCACCGCGAACCTCAAGGGCCAGAAGCGCACCTGGCTCCCCATGAACTCCTCGATGATCGCCACCGAGCCGCTGCCCCGGTCCGTCTGGGACACCATCGGCTGGGACGGCCGCGAAACCCTCGGCGACATGGCCCACGCCTACATGTACGCCCAGCGCACCGCCGACGACCGCATCGCACTCGGCGGCCGCGGCGTCCCGTACCGCTACGGCTCCGCCACCGACAACGACGGCCGCACCCAGCCCGCCACCATCGAGGCCCTCCGCGACATCCTCGTCCGCCTCTTCCCGACCACCGCCAAAGCCCGCATCGACCACGCCTGGTCGGGCGTCCTCGGCGTCCCCCGCGACTGGTGCGCCACCGTCACCCTCGACCGCTCCACCGGCCTCGGCTGGGCAGGCGGCTACGTCGGCTCGGGCGTCGCCACCACCAACCTCGCCGCCCGGACCCTGCGCGACCTGATCCAGCAGGACTCCGGCCAGTCCGGTCCCACCGACCTGACCACCCTGCCGTGGGTGAACCACAAGGTCCGCCGCTGGGAGCCGGAACCCTTCCGCTGGCTCGGCGTCCGCGGCATGTACGCCGCCTACCGGGCCGCCGACCGCCGCGAACTCAGCTCGCCCCGCCCGGGCACGGACCCCATCGCGAAGGCCGCGGACCGGCTGGCAGGGCGGCACTGACCGGATCGTTCCGTTCAGCACGCCGGTTCGCTTCACAGCTCGAGGATGCGACAAATCGCCCATGATCGGTCGCCTCGGCCGGAATGCGGACACCGGACGGCGCGGAACCCTGTTCCCGCCGCGGCGGCCGGTCCCCTCCCCTTCGGCTCGCTTCCTCCGGATTCCTCACGGACGGTTCCGCACGGACGGTTCTCACCACCGGTTTCCTCACGGACGACAGTGGCGGGCCGTCCGCCCCGGAAGGCATGATGGGCACATCAGTTCCACACGCCCCGGGAGCGAGCGGACGCCGTACAGCGGAACGACGTCGGGGCGCCCGGGAGGTCAGAACGTGTCACGCCAGCTGCTCACCGTCGCGCAGGACGGGGCGGGCGACTGCCGCACCATCTCCGAGGCTCTCCGCATGGCCCGCACCGGAGCCGTGATCAGCATCGCCCCCGGGCGTTACGAGGAGAGCCTCACGCTCGCCACTTCCCTGACACTGACCACCACCGAGGGCCGCGGCACAGTGGAGTTGGCCCCCCGCAGGGGCTCGGCGCTGACCCTGGCCTGCGACTCGGCCATGGTCAACTCCCTTGTCCTGCGGGGCCACGACGAGGAACTGCCGGTGGTGGACGTCCCGCGTGGGCAGCTCCTGCTCGACCGGTGCGATGTGTACGGCGCCTCCTGGGCGGCGCTGTTCGCCCGGGGCACCGGCTCGCTGGCGGTGCGTCAGTGCCGGATCGAGAACCCCAAGGGCGCCGGGGTGGTGTCCACTTCGGCGGTGGAAAGCCTCCTGGAGGAGTGCGTCGTCGAGCACCTGGGCACCTCCGCCGTGGTCGCCGGCGAGCGGGGCAACGTCTCGGTGCGCGCGAGCAGACTCCGTGACGCGCGCGGCAACGGCGTCCTCGCCAACGGCCGCGCCCAGGTGCTGGTGGAGACGTGCGAGATCTCCGCCGCCGACAAGCCCGGCGTCGCCGCCGAGGAGGAGAGCACCGTCACCGTGGCGCGGTCCACCGTGACGGACTCGGTGGTGGGCGTGTTCATGAGCACCACTGGCGCAACCGTCCTGGAGGACGTGACCGTACGGAACACCACCGGACACGGGTTCGTGGTCAGCGCCGGTTCCTCGCCCACCCTGCGCCGCTGCCGCACGGAACGGACCGCGGGGCACGGGCTGTTGGTGACGGAGCGCAGCCGCGGCTTGTTCGAGGAGTGCGTGTTCGTCGCCGCCCGGGACTCCGCGATCCGCGTCACCGACTCCTCGTCCCCGGTGCTCACCGGGACCGCGGTCCGTGAGCCGGAGGGCATCGGCGTGCTGCTGGAGGAGGACTCCGCCGCGGAGATCGACCGGCTGGAGGTGGTCGGCAGCGGCGGCAGCGGGGTGCTGATCCGCGCAAGTGCCAATCCGCTGCTGCGGCGCACCACCGTGGCGCGCTCCGCGTCGCACGGAGTGGAGGTCCTGGGGGACGGCCGCGGCCGGCTGGAGGACTGCCGGATCGAGGAGTCCGAGGGCGCGGGACTGCACGTGTCCGGGCACGGGAACCTGTACGTCGGGCAGGGCAGGCTGCTGTCCACGAAGGGCACCGGTGTGCACGTGGGCGCCCTCGGCACGGTGACCCTGCGCGACACCGAAGTGAGTGACTGTCAGGCCGCGGGGGTCCGCGTTGAGGAGCAGGGCGAACTGACGGCGGCCCGGACGCGGGTGCGGGACGCGGGCGAGCACGGGGTGCTGATCGCGGCAGGCGCGCGGGCGTCCCTGAACTCCTGCGAGGTGACCGGTTCGGCCGCCGACGGGGTCCGGGTGGAGGGCCTGGATCCGGTCTCGGTGATCGGGTGCACCCTGCGGGACAACCGGGGCAGCGGGCTGCGCCAGTCCGTGCCCGGCGACCGGCTCGCCGTGGAACAGCTGACGAGCGCCGACAACGGCGCCCCGGACGCCTGGGGCAGCGCCGCCGACGCGGCGGCGGCCGGCGACGGCCGGCTGCCGGGCGGGGCGGCCGTCGTGACCGCTGCCGAAGTCGACGCGGAGAGCGGCGCGGTGACGGAGCTGCATTCCTTGATCGGCCTCGACGACGTCAAGGACCAGGTACTGACGCTGATCAACCTGAACCGCATGGCGCAGCGCCGGGCCGGTCTCGGCATGCCGGCTCCGCCGATGAGCCGCCACCTGATCTTCGCGGGCCCCCCGGGCACCGGTAAGACCACGGTGGCCCGCCTCTACGGTTCGATCCTCGCCTCGCTCGGGGTGCTGCGCTCGGGCCATCTGGTGGAGGTCTCCCGGGCCGATCTCGTCGCGCAGATCGTCGGCGGGACGGCGATCAAGACGACGGAGACCTTCAACAAGGCGCTCGGCGGGGTGCTGTTCATCGACGAGGCGTACACGCTCCTGTCGGACTCCGCCGGTTCGGGGGCGGACTTCGGCCGGGAGGCGATCGACACCCTGGTGAAACTGATGGAGGACCACCGCGAGGACGTCGTGGTGGTGGCGGCCGGCTATCCGAAGGAGATGACGGACTTCCTCGCCTCCAACCCGGGGCTGGCCTCGCGATTCACCCGCAGCGTGGAGTTCTCCGACTACACCTCGCAGGAACTGGTCACCATCGTGGAGCGGATGTGCTCCGCCCACCGTTACGAGCTGGACGGGGAGGCCCGTTCGACGCTGCACACGCACTTCGAGCGGATGCCCCGTGACGCCGGCTTCGGCAACGGACGCACCGCGCGAAAGGTCTTCGAGGAGATGGTGGACCGGCAGGCGTCCCGGCTCGCCGCCCGCGGCGATGTCGGCGAGCGCGACCTGACGCTGCTGACCGCCGAGGACGTGGGCCTCCCCCCGGCCGCCGCTGCCGCGGACGACCAGGACCCGCTGCTGCGCCTGGACGCGCTCACCGGTCTGGCCGCGGTCAAGCGCGAGGTGAGCGACCTCGTCAACCTGCTGGCGACGGCGCGGCGCCGGGCCGCGGCCGGGCTGCCGGCCCCCCGGATCAGCAACCACCTCGTGTTCGCCGGCCCGCCCGGTACCGGAAAGACCACGGTGGCCCGCCTGTACGGCGAGCTGCTGGCCTCCCTGGGTGTGCTTCCGCGCGGGCAGCTGGTGGAGGTGGCCCGGGCGGACCTGGTGGGCCGGTACGTCGGACACACGGCGCAGTTGACCAAGGAGGTCTTCCAACGCGCCCTCGGCGGTGTCCTCTTCATCGACGAGGCGTACACGCTGACGCCCGGAGCGGCCGGCTCCTCCTCCGACTTCGGCCAGGAGGCGGTGGACACGCTGCTGAAACTGATGGAGGACCACCGTGACGAGGTGGTGGTGATCGTGGCCGGTTACACGGAGGAGATGGACCGCTTCCTCAACTCCAACCCGGGTCTGGCCTCGCGTTTCACCCGGCACGTCGAGTTCCCGGACTACTCCTCGGACGAGTTGGTCACCATCGTGCGCCAGAGCGCGGTGGACAACGGCTACGAGTGTGCCCCGGGGGCGGCCTCGGCGCTGCGGGCGCACTTCGAGGCGATCCCGCGCGGCCGGACCTTCGGCAACGCCCGTCTGGCGCGTCAGACGCTGGAGGCCATGATGACCCGGCAGGCGCGTCGGCTCAGTGCCGTGGCCGCGCCGAGCCTGGACGATCTGCGGCTGCTGCTGCCCGAGGACCTGCGCGAGAACTGAGCGTACGGGCCGGCCCCGTACGCGACCGAGAAGAAGCCCCCGCCCCGCCCGGCGGCGGCCCGAACCGAGGACGTGCCATGCGTCGCCGTACCAGTCTGCTGCTGTGTGTCACCGCCCTCGCGGCGCTGGCCGGACCGGCTCCCCTCGCCGTGGCGCGCGTCGCCGAGGACGGCGGCACCACGCTGCCCGGCATGCCCGACCGGCTTTCCGAGGGCCAGGGCTGTACGACCGTGCGGGGCAAGAACACGGCGGCGGCTCCGTGGACCCGGGGCGCCCTGGGGCTGGACCAGGTGTGGCGTCTGTCGCGGGGGCGCGGGGTGACGGTGGCGGTGGTCGGCACCGGGGTGAGTGACGAGCCGGCCGTGCTCGCGGGCCGGGTGCGGGTGCGGGGCGCGGCGGGCGACGACTGCGTGGGCCGGGGCACCTTCCAGGCGGGGCTGGTCGCCGGGGCCGCGCTGTCCGGCCAGGGCTTCTCCGGGGTGGCGCCGGAGGCGCGGATCCTGGCCGTGCGGGGCACCGGGGAGCGCGGCGAGCCGGACGCGGAGCGGCTGGCGGCCGGAGTGCGGGAGGCCGCCGAGGCCGGTGCGGACGTCATCACGGTGGCCGTTCCGATGGACGGCTCCGACCGGCGGGTGCGCGAGGCGATGGCCGTGGCCCGCGCGAAGGACGCCCTGGTGATCGTGCCGGCGGCGGCGGACAGCGCACCGCCGGGCACGTCCGAGGCGCCCCCTGCCCCGGTGGCCCCGGCCCAGGCCCTCGCCGTGCTCGACACCGGGCCGCAGGGGACACGGCCGGAGTCCGCACCGGCCTTCCGGCACGCCGACCTGTCCGCGCCGGGCGGTGCCCTGGTGGGGCCCGGCCCGGTGGGCGACGGCAAGTGGACCGCCTCGGGTTCCTCCCTGGCCGCGGCGATCACCGCGGGCACCGCGGCGCTGGTGCGCTCCTACCACCCCGGTCTGAGCGCCGCCGAGGTCCGCGAACGGCTGCTGACGGGTGCGTATCCGGGGGATCTGCCCGCGCTGGACCCGTACGGGGCGGTCGCCGGGGTCGCCCGCGGCACGGCCCCGGCAGTGGCCGCGCAAGCGGACCCGATCCGGCTGCCCCACGCGCCTCAGACGGCGGGAGCCCGGTCGACGGCCTATCTGGTGACGGCCGCCGCGACGGGAATCGTGGTTCTGGTGGCCTTCCTCGCGCTGGTCCTGCCGAGGGGCCGGGGCCGCCGCTGGCGGCCGGGCAGGCTGGACGCCGAGGGCCGGCCGCTCGCCTGACGGCGCGGTTCCTCCCGAAGTCCGCGCAGGCGTCAGCCGGTACCGGCTGACGCCCACCGCGGCTCACTCCTCCTCGGCGGTCTCCGCACCGGGCTCGGGCAGGGCGAGGTGGACCAGCCGGGTCTTGCGGCGGACGACGCTCTGGGCCCGGCCGGGCGGCAGGATGCGCGGCTTGACGTTGTCGAGGAGGTATCCCTCCGACGGCGGGCAGGACAGCAGCAGGGCCGACGAGTTGACCTCGTTCATCTTGCGGACGAGGGCGTCCGCCCGGCCCGCGCCGGTGGAGGCGCGGGCGACGATCATGTGCAGGCCGATCTCGAAGCCGAGCGGCAGATGGCTGAGCAGCGGCTCGAAGGGGCCGTCGAAGGGCGAGCCGACCATCTCGTAGTCGTCGACGATCACGAAGAGGCGCGGCCCGTTCCACCAGTCGGCACGGCGCATCCGGGCCGGGGAGATGTCCTCGCCGGGGAGCCGTCCGGCCATCGCGCGGGCCACACCGTCCACGTACTCACGCAGCGGGTCCGCGGAGACGGCGTGCCCGAGCCGGTACTCCTCGGGGATCGCCTCGATCAGTTCCCGGCGGTAGTCGACCACCAGGAAGCTCGCCTCGTCGGGGCTGTGGGTCGCCATGATCCGCTGGGCCAGCAGCCTCAGCGCACTGGTCTTGCCGCTCTCGGTGTCACCGACCAGGTAGAGGTGCGGGCTCTGGCCGAAGTCGTGCCAGACGGGCGCGAGTTCCACCTCGTCCAGGCCGATTGCCACACGCAGTGCCCGGTCGGAGGCGGGGAGTTCGGCGGCGGGCAGGTGAGTGGGAAGCATCCGTACCGCCGGCGCCGACGGGGCGTCCCAGCTCTCCGCGACGGCCTCGACGAGGTCGGCGAGCGCCTCCGAGAGGTCCTCCGCCTGCTCCTGCCCGTCGATCCGGGGCAGGGCCGCGAGGAAGTGCATCTTGTCGGGGCTGAGACCGCGGCCGGGCGAGGTGGGTACGGTACCGGCCTTGCGGATGTCGATGGCGGAGTCCATGGGGTCGCCCATGCGCAGTTCGAGCCGGGTGCCGATCTGGTCGCGCAGCGCGGCGGACACCTCCACCCAGCGCGAGGTGGCGATCACGAGGTGGACGCCGTAGTTCAGGCCGCGGGCGGTCAGTTCGCCGAAGACACCGAGGTCGTCGAAGAGGTCGTTGCGCACCGTGGACCAGCCGTCGACGACGAGGAAGACGTCCCCGAAGGGCTGGTCGGCGAATTCACCCGCCGCGCGCCGCTTGCGATAGGTGGACATCGAGTCGATGCCCTCCTCCTGGAAGAACAGCTCGCGCCGGTTGAGCAGCGAGGTGACCTCTGCGAGGGTGCGGGATATCCGCTCCCGGTCCAGGCGCCCGGCGACCCCGCCGACGTGCGGAAGGCCCGCGAGCGAGGAGAGGGCGCCGCCGCCGAAGTCCAGGCAGTAGAACTGTACTTCGCGGGGGGAGTGGGTGAGGGCGAGGGAGCAGATCAACGTGCGCAGCAGGGTGCTCTTGCCGCTCTGCGGTCCGCCCGCGACGGCGACGTGGCCACCGGCGCCGGAGAGGTCGACGGTGAGCAGGTCCCGTACCTGTTCGAAGGGACGGTCCACGAGGCCGACCGGAACGCGGAGCCGGCCGCGGTCCGGGGAGCCCGCGACGGTGAGCCCGAAGTCGGGGTCCGGGGTCAGCGGCGGCAGCAGGGCGTCGAGGCTGGGCGGGGTGTCCAGCGGGGGAAGCCACACCTGGTGGGCGGGCGGTCCGCTGTCGCGCAGCCGGTCCAGGGCGAGGCCGAGCAGGCTCTCCTCGGTCTCCGGTTCGGTCTCGGGCTCCGGGTCGGGAGCGGCCGGCAGGGTGTGGGGCACCACCCATTCGGTTCCCCAGGCAACCACTTGACGGGCGATCTGCTCCCGGCGGGCACCCCGGCGGGGCGCCTTGTACGAGCCGGACACGTAGGCGGCCCGGAAGCGGGTCAGGGCCTCGACGCCGCTCTTGAGATAGCCGCTGCCGGGCTGCGAGGGCAGGTGGTAGGCGTCGGGGACGCCGAGGACGCCGCGGCTCTCGATGGCGGAGAAGGTACGCAGACCGATGCGGTAGGAGAGGTGGCCCTCCAGCTGGTTCATCCGGCCCTCCTCCAGCCGCTGGGAGGCGAGCAGCAGGTGTACGCCGAGCGACCGGCCGAGCCGGCCGATCATGATGAACAGCTCCATGAAGTCGCGGTGCGCGGCCAGCAGTTCGCTGAACTCGTCGACGACGACGAACAGGCTGGGCAGCGGCGCGAGCGGCGTCCCGGCGGCGCGGGCCCGCTCGTACTCCAGGAGGGAGGCGTAGTTGCCGGCCTTGCGCAGCAGTTCCTGACGGCGGATCAGTTCACCGTGCAGGGCGTCCTGCATGCGGCCGACGAGGGCGACCTCGTCGGCGAGGTTGGTGATGACGGCGGAGGTGTGCGGCAGCTCGTCCATGCCGAGGAAGGTGGCGCCGCCCTTGAAGTCGACGAGGACGAAGTTGAGCGTCTCGGAGGAGTGGGTGAGCGCCAGTCCGAGGACGAGGGTGCGCAGCAGCTCGCTCTTGCCGGAGCCGGTCGCGCCGATGAGCATGCCGTGCGGGCCCATGCCGCCCTGGGCGGACTCCTTGATGTCGAGCTCGACGGACGTGCCGTCCTCGCCGACGGCGATGGGCACCCGCAGCCGTCCGCGCCCCTCCACGGGGTGGCGCCAGAGCCGGGCGGGCTCGTGCCGCCGCAGGTCGGGGATGCCGAGCAGGGTGGTCAGTTCGGTGTCGGTGACGAACGGCTCCGAGGCCGTGACACCGCCGCCGAGCCGGTACGGGGAGAGCCGCGCGGCCAGTCCGCGGGCGGCGGCCGGTCCGAGGCTGTCCGGCTGCCCCAGCAGAGTGGCCTGCTCTTTGCGGTCGCGATCAGTCCGGACGAGGTGCAGTCCCTCCTGGTCGAGGCGGAGCCGCAGCGTGCCCCGGGCGGCCTTCCAGGCGAGGGCCCCGCCGAGGTCCACCAGCACGGTGTTGCGGTAACCGGGCCCGGTGACGCGGTGCCCCGAGGGCACGGCCCCGCCGTCGACCACGACCAGGGTGAAGGGCTCGTCGCGCCCCGGCGGGGTCTCCGGGTCGAAGGGCGGCCGCTGGGTGAAGTCGGCGCCCAGCAGCTCCTCCAGGGCCTGGAAGTCCGCCGCCGCGAGCCGGGCCTGACCGGCGCCGTCCCGCTGGTAGCCGTGCTGGGCGTGGGGCAGCCACTTGAGCCACTCCCAGGCGGCGCGCCGCTCGTCGCTCACGCAGAGCGCGATGTTCAGCTCCTCCGGGGCGTGGAAGGTGACCAGTTGGGCGATCAGAGACCGCAGCAGGGCCCGGGCCCGCTCCTCGTCCTCGCCCTCCTCCCGGATCACCACCCGTGACCAGGCGCGCAGGTACAGGGCGATGGGCTGGTCCGAGACGGTGCCGTAGGCGCGGATGAAACTGCGCAGGGCGTGCGCGGAGAGCGGTTCGAGGTCCTCGACCGGTTTGGTGGCGAGCGGCGCGAGACGCACGGCGAGCTTCTGGTCGCCGACCGCCACCCGCACCTCGGCGAAGTCGTCGTCGGAGGGCCGGCGTTCCCACTGCCTGCTGGTGCCGGTCAGCGCCCACAGGGCGGCGGGTGCCGGATGGCGCCAGGCCAGGGCCTTCTGCTGGGCGCCCACCGTGACGCGGATCTTGCGGCGCATCTGCGTCAGATAGCGCAGGTAGTCGCGCCGCTCCCCCTTGAGTTTGCGTTTGCGTTCACCGGCGGTGCGGATCAGCTGCGCGAGGATCATGGCCACGGAGGAGAGCAGCATCAGCCCGATGGCTATGTAGCTGAAGGCGGTCGCCTGGCCGGGGCGCAGGAACATCATGAGCATCGCCAGCGAGGTGAGACCCATCGGCAGGTACGTCCACATGGCGGACGTGTTCGGTTCCGCCTCCGGCAGCGTGGGCGGCTCCTGGAGGCTGAGTTCCCCGTCGGGCATGTCGGGACCGCGCCGGCGGGCGGGACGGCGGAACAGAACGGTGCTCACGCTGGGTGTCTCCTCGGGGCTCGTCGCGTCCGGTCCTCAGGCCGCTCGCGCGGTGTTCCGCCGGTGCGGACCGCTCCCCGCCGGCCAGCGCGAGCAACGGGCCGTCAAACGGCCCGGGGGGCCTGGGACCTGACGTGTTGTCCAAGGTAATGTGCGCTTCCCCACTTCGGTACCCCGGCCCCTCGGAGAGGTGCGGCCACCCGCCATGACGGAAACTTCGGGCATATCGAGCCCCGGTCTGTGCCGACTCACAGTGAAGACCCCCAAGCGTCTGCTCGACCTTGCGGTGCCGGTCGACGTCCCCCTGGCCGACCTCCTGCCGACCCTTCTCGACCATGCCGGTGAGGAACTCGCGGAGCAGGGAATCGAACACGGCGGCTGGGTGCTGCAACGGCTCGGCGAGGAACCGCTGGACGAGGAGAGCACCCCCGAGGTGCTGTCCCTGCGCGACGGGGAGACGCTCCATCTGCGGCCCCGCGTCGACGCGCTGCCCGCGATCCACTTCGACGACCTCGTGGACGGGGTCGCCAGCACCATGCGCGAACGCCCCCACGGCTGGGACAGCCGCACCGGCCGCTGGCTGCTGCGCACCTCGGCCGCGCTGCTGCTCGCCGCCGGCTGGGTGGTCTGCGCCCTGCCCGGGGGGGAGGGACCGGCCCGGGCCGCCGTCGCCGGCGTCGCGGGACTGCTGGTTCTCTTCGGTGCCGCCGCGGCCTCCCGCGCGGTCGGGGACTCGGCCGCCGGAGCCGCCCTCGGGGTCTTCGTGTCGCCCTACCTGGCGCTGGCCGGCGCCTTGCTGCCGGTCGGCGAGGCGGACGGCGGCGGGCAGTTGACCGGCGCCCGCCTGCTGGCCGCGTCCGCCGCGGCCGTGGGCGGTGCGGTCCTGGCCGTGGCCGCGGTGGCGGCCTTCGTCCCACTGCTGCTGTCGATGGCGGTGATCGCCCTGGCGGGGGCGGTGTGGGGGACGCTGATGCTGACCCTGAACGTCGGCTTCGGACACGCGGCGAGCGTGGTGGGCGTGCTCACCGTCGCCGTCGGCGGTCTGGTCCCCGGGCTCTCCTTCCGGCTGTCGGGGCTGCGGTTGCCCGTCCTGCCCTCCAACGCCGAGGAGTTGCAGGAGGGCATCGACCCGCACCCGCACGGGCACGTCGTCGGCCGCACCGCGCTGGCCGAGGAGTGGATGACCGCCTTGTACGTGGCGGTCGGCCTGGTCTGCGCCGCCGTGCTCACCGCACTGCTCCTGGACGACCCGGGCACCCCGGCCCGGGTCACCGCCGGGGTCCTCTGCCTGCTCCTGCTGCTGCACTCCCGTGCCATCGGCAACGTCTGGCAGCGCCCGGCGGTCTTCCTGCCCGGCCTGTACGGACTGGTCCTGGCGGCCCTCACCGAGGGAGCCGAGCTCTCCCCCGAAGACCGTCCGGTCCTGCTCGCCGCCCTGTTCGCCCTCGCGGGCATCGCGGCGATCACCTCCTGGACGGTGCCCGGCCGCCGGGTCCTGCCCCACTGGGGCCGGGCCGGCGACATCCTGCACACCTGCGCGGCGGTGGCACTGATCCCGCTGGCCCTGTGGGTACTCGGCGTCTACGGCGACCTGCGCGCCATTTCCGGCTGACGGGGGCACGGCATGCAGTCCAGGAAAGACCAGGTCCAGGCCCACATGTTCGTCATGGGCCGGCTCACCGGCGGCATGCTGCGCCACGACCCGGACGCCCCGGAGAGCCCCGTCGGCCGCACCAACCGCGGCCTGGCCTGGGGCATCGGGCTCGGCGTGGTGCTCGTCGTCGGCTTCCTGCTGTTCGGGCTCATCTCCCCGACCGGCACCAAGACCTGGCGCACGGCGGACGCGCTGATCGTGCAGAAGGACACCGGTACGCGCTACCTGTACCTGGACGGCCGACTCCGCCCCGTACGCAACTACGCCTCAGCACGCCTGATCTCGCAGAAGGAGCTGGGCACCGTCACGGTCTCCGGGGCCTCTCTGCGCGGCGAGGCGCACGGCACCCCCATCGGCATACCCGGCGCCCCGGACTCACTGCCCGGTCCCGGTGACCTGGAGAAGGGCGCCTGGCAGGTCTGCGCCGACGAGCCGCAGCACACCGGCCCCGACGGCGCCGACCGGAAGGCCCGCACTTCCCTGCGCCTCGGCTTCCCGGCCGACGGCGACTTCCCCGGCAGGCAGGAGAGTGTGCTGGTCAAGGGCCCGGACGGGATGAAGTACCTGCTCTGGGGCGAACACCGGATGCGCATCGGCGGACACGGGGCCCTGCAGTCGCTCGGCTACTCCGGCGCCATCCCCGCCCCCGTCTCGGCCGCCTTCCTGGACAGCCTGCCCGCGGGCGCGGACCTGGTGGCCCCCGAGGTCGACGGCCGCGGTACGGCGACGGGCCGGGTCGCCGGTGCGACGGCCCGGGTGGGTCAGGTCTTCGCGCTCTCCTCTCCCGGCACCGCCAAGCAGTACTTCCTGCTGGAGAAGGCCGGGCTGCGCCCGCTCACCGCTGTGGCGGCGGCCCTCGTGCTCGGCGACGACCGCACCGCGAGCCAGGCCTACCAGGGCAGGGCCCCGAAGCCGCTGACGCTGACCGCCGACGAGCTGACCCGGCGGCAGGCCGTTGCCGGGAAGACCGCGACGGACCCGGCGGACTGGCCCGGCCGCGCCCCGGCCCTGCGGACCATCGCCACCGGCTCGGCGCTCTGCGCCCAGATCCAGCCCGAGGGCACCGCCCCCCGGGTGCGTCTCGCCCTGGTGCAGGAGACCGGAAGTGCCCCGGCCCCGGCCACCGGTCCCGAGATCGCGCGGGCCTGCCTGCCGGTGGACGGGGTCGCCGTCCGCCCGGACGGCGGCGCGCTGGTGCAGGCGCTCGGTGCCGGCGGCGGGGTGCGCGGCACCACCACGTACCTGGTCACCGACATCGGTGTGAAGTACCGGCTGCCGGACGCCACCGCGGTGGAGCGGCTGGGCCTGAAGGGCGGTCACGCTCAGGCCGTGCCGTCCAGGCTGCTGGACATGCTGCCCACCGGGCCACGACTGGATGTGGCCACGGCGACGGGCAGTCAGTCGACGGACAGCTCAGCGGCATTGACAAAACCGCAGTCGAACTGTGGGTGAAGCTCTACCGACTTGACGGCATCTTTCCCCATGTCGTGGCCCCTGCTTCCGGGTTCGAACATCAGAAGAACCTCAAATGACTCACAGAACGTTGCATGGGTCACACAGGTCTCTTTAGCATCAGGCTTTATCTAGACGAGTGTTCGACTCTCCCCTCTCGTCAGTTCTCATTGCCGCGCGTCAGACAAGGAACCCACCATGGCGACTCCGCCGCCTCCCGGTAACACCCAGACTTCGGACCAGAGTGAGAACCAGCGCGGCTACAACGCCCTCTCCCAGGCCAAGGAGGGAGTGACGAGGGCCCAGAACGACGTGAAGACCGTGATGGACGGCCTCATCAGGGCCTACGGCGGCGCGGACGGCACGGCGTTTCAGAGCCTGCTCAACGAGTGGAGCGGCCAGGTGGACGTGATCACCCGGAGCATGGGCGAGATGATGCAGACGCTGACCGAGACCGGGCAGGCGCAGTCGCGCACCCAGGCCGAGATCAACGACTTCATCCAGGCGGCCAAGCGCTCCAGCATCTCCCAGGGCACCGAGAACAAGCTCAACCCCTGAGCCGGGTTCACTTCCTGAGCCGACCGCCTTCGTCACCTCTCCCATCCGTCTGCCGTTCGAGGAGCTTTCATGCCCGACTTCTACGCCAACAAGACCGACGGTGTCATTCACGTCGAGTACCAGCATGTCGACCGCGCCGCAGAGGACATGCGGATGCAGACGAAGGCGATCCAGAACACCGTCACCGCGCTCAACGAGGAACTGGCCGGCCTCCGCGGAGCCTGGCAGGGTGCTGACGCCTCCGTGTACGGGCAGAAGCAGAACGAGTGGAACCGGGCCTCGGAGGGCCTCGGCACCATTCTCCAGAGCCACAGCGCCCTGCTGAACCAGATCAGCGAGATCTACCGGAAGCACGAGAACCGCAGCGCCGACCAGTGGTCCAACGTGCGCATCTGACCTGCCGCCGACAGCGCCACCGGCAACGACCGGTGGCGCTGGGACGTCCCCACCACCCCGCCCCGCCGTTCGAGAGAGAGACCATGGCCGAAGGTATCGATCTTTCCCATCTCGACGAGGACCATCTGAAGAAATTCGTCAACGATGGGACCAATGGGATCCAGGCTTTCATCGATGCACTGGGCAACTTGCAGAAGACGGATAAAATTCCCGCGGGTCTGTGGACGATGCTCCGCCTCTCCAGCGCCTTGACCCAAAAGGGCGTGTACTTCGCCGAAGGCCCCCAGCTCGGCAAACTGGCGGTGAGCGACGAAGACATGAAGACTCCGATCAGCGCGGTCGCCTTCATGAAGTACATCAGCGACAGCGCGACCTCACTGAACGGGATCATAGAAGATCAGGGAACCCTTTTCGGCGACATAAAGAAAGCTCTGCTGGCCACCATCAAGGACATGGCGGAAACCCAGCAGGGAACGCTCGACGACATCAAGGGACAGGACCTCCTGAACGACTGGAAGCAAATAGACAAGGACCTCAGCCCCAAGCCGCAGGGGACCAACACCGGAACCTGACACGCATCACAATACGTCCCGCCCCTTCCGAAAGGCCCCCATTCCGCCATGCCAGCAGAGAACGCCCCGGTCAGATGGGAATACATCGCCGGTCAACTCACCGGTTTCGCAGGCGGAACACGCGAAGACGTGGGGAAAATAGGCAGCACAGCCGACGGAAGTGCGGAAGGATACGGCTGGCTGCAGGTCAAGACCGAAGTGATAAACATCTTCCAAATAACAGGAGAAACAAAGGAGGGCAATTTCGGCACTTCCATGGTTGTCCGTTTCTACGATTACCCCGGCTCCACCGAGAAGGCCATCAAGCAGTATTACAAAATCACCCTGAACGTGCCTTGGGGGGATGACGGATTCAAGACCGGGGGGGTCGCTTCAGCATTCGACTACGGATATGCAGAAGCGCTTGACCAGCTCAAGAATTTTCACTCCACCACGGGTTGGGGCGGCCAATACGCGGGAGGAAAGGTGGTGAAAAAGGAAGACTCCGTAGATTTGAATTCCCTCATCACCACAGCCAAATCTTTCGATCTGGTACGGACATTTTTCAAGGATCATGGACCGAAGCTCGAACAGTGGCACAAGAGCCTCGGAGAGGACGATGCATCCTGGCAAGGCACCGGGGCGGATGTCTTCCGCTCCCTTATTGACGGCCTGAATCTGGGCTATAAGGACCTTGCGGAGTCCCTGGCCCCCTCCGGGAGTTCGACCGGCTCCTCCGCAGGAGAAACACCCTTTCTGGACTATACGCCGGACTCCCTGGTGGGCGAGAACCTCAGCCAAGCGGCAACAGCGATCAATAAAGCGGCGACGGACCTGCACGACGCCTGGGACACATGGCTGAAGGGTGACATGTGGCTGCCCACCATCGTTCTCGCAAAAAAGATAGACGAGGTCGTCTCATACCTGAACACGCGCAACATCACCAATATCCATAAAAAAATCAACTCATACTACCCCAATGAGACCTTCTCCATCTACTACGAGGAGAACGGCAATAGTTACGGCGACCTGCGGACCGAAGAGGCCTGGCATAAACTTGCGCAGCAGGCCTATGTGGAGTGGTGCAAGGGCCTGAAGACGCTGGATGATGCCGCCACCACGGTCGCCGGTAATCTCAATGAAGCTTTGCTGACCATTTCCAAGTCCAACAGCGCCTTCGCGTTCAATCCCGGCTTCACCGATCTGAAGACCAAGTACACCGAGGACCAGACGAGGCAGCTGCAAGAAGACCAGGAACAACAGCAGAAGGACCTTGAGGACAAGAAGAACGAGCTGGACACGAAGCTCGGTGGCGACGACGACCAGACGACACCGCCGCCGAAGCTCGATCCGAACAGCCTCGGTGGCGGTCTGGACGACAACCAGACGCCCCCCGGTCTGAACGACAACCAGACGCCGCCCAGCCTGAAGGACGTGGTCCCCCCGCCCACCCTGGGTCTCAACGGCCCCGGCGGCGGCACCGGCCTCGACGGCGCCGTCCACAACCCGGACGGCTCCACCACCGTGCGCAACCCCGACGGTTCGTACACCACGACCTTCCCGGACGGACACCAGGAGAAGAGTCCTCCGGGATCACCCCCGCCCGGGCTCGGGCTGAACGGGTCCGGCCTCGGCCTGGGCACGGGCCCGAACACCTCCGTCCCGCTCAAGACCACCAAGGGCCCGGACGGCTCCACCACCACGTACAACCAGGACGGCTCCCGCACCATCACGCACAAGGACGGGACCACCACCACCATCGGCCGCGACGGTACGACGACCACCGTCAACCCGGACGGCTCCACCACCGTGCTGCACAAGGACGGCAGCGAGACGGTCACGTACCCGGACGGCACCAGGACCACGATCCGCGCGGACGGCAGCACCGTCACGCAGTACAAGGACGGTTCCACCCAGACCCGCGCCGCCGACGGGACGCTGACCACGACCGACTCCGACGGCAACAAGACCGTCTCCCATCCGGCGCCGGGGCAGACCGTCCACAACCCGGACGGCTCGACCACGACCTTCAACAAGGACGGCTCGACCACCACGGTGCACGCCAACGGCACCAGGACCACGGTGAGTTCCAACGGAACGGTCACCACGGTCGACCCGGACGGCACCAAGACGGTCTCGCACCTGGGCAAGAACACCTCGACCATCGAGTACGCCGACGGTTCGGTGGCCAAGGTGGACAAGGACGGCACGGTCGTCACCACGTACAAGGACGGCACCTCCACCAAGCTCGGGCCGGACGGCACCTACACCACCACCGACCCGGACGGCGACAAGAAGACCGAGCACCTGAACCCCCTCGGCGGGAACGCGGGCGCGGAGACCAAGCACAACGCGGACGGCTCCACGACCACGAAGTATCCGGACGGCACGGTGGACCAGAAGTTCAAGGACGGTGGCCACAAGATCAGCTACCCGGACGGGCGGACGGTCACCACCGACGCCGACGGCCGCACGCTCAAGGTCACGGGAGGCCCGACCGGCCTCGGCGGCAACAAGTCCTCGGGCGGCTTCGGCAACTTCGACTACTACGACTACCCGGACGACTACAAGAAGCTGAACACGTCCCTGACCGGCAGTGGCTACGACGGCTACGGCTCGGGCGGTTCCTCCGCACCGCCCCCGCTGGCCGCCAACCCCCTGGGGCAGAGCCTCACCCCGCCCGGCGGCGCGAGTGCCGGCGGTGCCCTGCCCGGCGAGCGCACCCGCATGTCCGCGATCAACGAGTCGGCGGCCGCCCGCGGTCGTGCCGCCCAGCTCGCCGCCGAGGAGTCGGCCGCGATGCGCCGTCCGGCGACCAGCTCCGGCGGGATGCCGATGATGCCTCCGATGGGCGGTGGCATGGGCGGCGCCGGTGGCCAGAACACCCAGAGCGACGAGCGCGAGCGCGCCACCTGGGTCAGCGAGGACGAAGACGTCTGGGGCACCGACGAGGGCGGGGTCGTCGGCGTGATCGGGCGGTGAGCCCGGTGTACGGGGGTGCGGGTACCGGGTACGGCCGGCAGAGGCCGGTCTCCCGCCGGGGTCGTGGTGTGCGCGAACAAGGAGGAGCGGGACGATGAGCAATCCCCTGGAAGAGCGGCTGGCGGAGGCGCTGGCCGAGTTCGAGGAGACGCGGACGCGGCTGGACACGGCCGCGGCGGAGGCGTCCCGGATATCCGCGACGGTCACGGCCAAGGACCGTTCGGTGGAGGCGACCGTAGGGGCGCAGGGCGAGGTGACGAACCTGCGCTTCCCCACCTCGCGGTACCGCACGATGGCCCCCGCCGAGCTGGCGAGCGCGGTGATGAGCACCATCGCCGCCGCACGCTCCCAGGCGGCTGCCCAACTGCTGGACATTTACCGGCCGTTCGGACCCGTCCCGGGAATGTCCCCGGACGCCGAGGGCGGGTTCGCGCCCGTCGAGTGGGATGAACTGTTCGCCCCGCTGCGGGAGGACACGGACCTGGTCGTACCGCCCTCCCGCTCCACCGCCACCTCCGGCGGGGCTCTGCTGGACGAGCTGGTGGACGACGAGGAGAGCGGGACCGGCACCGGGAAGGGAAGGACGGACCGATGAGCGAACTCGACGTCGACACCGAGGGCCTCAACCGCAGCGGTGAGGCCGTGAAGGACGTGAGCGAGGTACTCAAGGTCGCCCGCGACGAGTACATGGACAAGATCACCAGCTACCGCGGCTGCTGGGGCACCGGGGAGTTCGGCGAGACCTTCGCCAAGAAGTACTACCAGGGTCTCGGCCTCGTCGTGGACGGGACCGAGGCGCTGGTCAAGGCGCTCGAGTCCAGCGGGCAGAGCCTCGGCGACACCTCCAACAAGTTCAAGAAGACACAGGAGGGCGTGATCGACCACGTCAACACCAGTACGACGAAGAAGCACTGAGCAGCCATGTCCCTGCACTTTCCCCCCGAGTGCGCGTGGCTGTTCGCGGCCCTGACCGGTGAGGTCCCGCCGGACGGCGACGAGGACAAGATGTTCGCGCTCGCCGAGGCGCACAAAGGGCTGCACGGGAAACTGAACGGCGACATCCAGAAACAGGTGGCCGACGCCCTCGGCTACACCAGGAAGAACTTCGAGGGCACCGCCGCCGAGATGTACCAGGAGGCGATGAAGTCCTTCCTCGGCGGCCAGCAGGGGCTCGACTACTTCAACTCCGTCACCGAGCAGGCGGAGCTGATTGCCGGCTTCACCCGCAAGAGCGCCACCCAGCTCCAGTACACCAAGTACATGATCATCGCCCAGCTGGTGGAGCTGCTGGTCGAGGCAGCGGTGGCGATGGCGCTGTCCTTCTTCTTCGGCGCGTCCATCGCGGCGTACCTGCAGAAGCAGGCCATCGTGCGGCTGATCATCCGTACGCGGCTGGGGCGGATGCTCCTCACGCTGCTCATGCACGAGATCATCAACGTGGGCATGGGTGTGGCCATGGACGGTCTCGTCCAGTGGACCCAGCTGAACCAGGGCACCCGCGACGAGTGGGACGGCGACCTCACCAAGAACGCGGCCCTCTCCGGAGCGATCCAGGGCCTGCTGGCGGGTCCCTTCCACGCGCTGGGCGAGAAGTTCGGCAAGCTCCTTTCCAAGATGTTCGGCGACGACGCCGGCAAGCAACTCGGCAAGCAGCTCGACGACGTACTGCCCCCGCCCAAGAACAAGCTGGGCGATGACGTCGTCCCCCCGCCCAAGAACAAGCTGGGCGATGACGTCGTCCCCCCGCCCAAGAACAAGACCGGCGACGACATCGCGCCCCCGCCCCCCTCCAAGAACAACGTGGGCGACGACGTCACGCCCCCGCCCGCGAAGACACCGTCCGGTGACACCCCGAAGCCGAACACCAACAAGGACCTCCCTCCCAAGCCGCAGTCCTTCGGTCAGGACATGACCGACATCTTCCGCAAGCATCTGCCGAACACCACGGGGCCCAACCCGGAGAAGGCGGCGCGCAACTTCATCAAGGACGTCGGGGACGCCTTCGAGCGGCGCTTCGGCGGCGCCGAGGCCCGTGACGCGGGCCGGCAGTGGGCGTCGACCCTGCTCATGACGACCGGACGGAAGGAGCTGCCCGACGCGCTGGGGGAGGCGCTGAAACCGATCGCCAAGCAGCTCGACGACCGGGTGACCAAGGTCCTGACCGAGGGCACCGCGGACGCGATGGGCAAGAGCATCCTCCAGTCCGTGCGGGGCACCACCGTCACGGGTCTGTTCGAGGGCGCCCACGCGGCGGTCTCGGAGGGCACGTACAACCTGATCTTCTCGGACGAGCACACCTTCAAGACCTCCGGGCTCACCTTCGGGTCGGGCATCGTCGAGGGGCGCATCGGCCACCTGCTGGAGACCGGCGGCGAGAAGCTCGGGCTGGGGCTGCGCGGCTCGCTCGGGATGGACCCGCCGGACTTCGGCCACAGCGGAGGCGGCGGGCAGTCGGGGCTCACCGACGACATGCCGGACCTCGGCCTCGACAAGCTCTTCGCGGAGCCGGAGCCGGAGGCGGGCAGCCTCACGGACGACATGCCGGATCTCGGCCTGAGCGAGCTGTTCGCCGACGGGGACGACGACCTTCAGTACCTGGACGCCCCGGACGATCCGACGTACCTCGCGGGCGAGGGCGGAGAGTCCGGCGCCGGTCAGGGCGACAACCGGGAAACCCCGACGCCGATCGCCACCACCTCCGCCCCGACCACGACATCGAACACTGTCAACACGGCGAGCGCATCGAGCACGTCGAGCACCGCGAACACGGCGAACACGGCGAACACGGCGAACACGGCGAACAACTCGGCCTCACCGAACGCCTCCCAGCAGAAGGCCCAGGACAACCAGACGGCCACCGCCTCCTCAGGCAACGGCGGCGACAACAACACACCGAATCAGCCGACCGACCTCGCCACCGAGAGCCGGAGCACCCCGGTCGAGGAACCCTCCCAGGAGAACGGGAACGGCACCGAGGGGAACCGGCAGACCGGCGAGGAGAACGCGGACAACCAACGCCCGGCCACCGAGAGCGGTACGAACTCCTGGGAATCCAACGGCCAGGGGGACGACAACACCACGGCCGGGACGGTGTCGACCGAGCAGACCGACTCCTCCACCACGGAGGAAAACTCCGGCTCCCACGTCACCACCACGTCCACGTCCACGTACGAGGACACGACCACGTACGAGGACACCCGGACCCAGGGAAAGCTGGCCACCGACCCGGAATCCCTGGTCTGGAACTCCAGTCAGGCCCCGCGCCCCACCGACCTCGCACAGCAGAACACAGTCGAGGAGCAGCAGAACGTCTCCGAAGAGCAGGGGAATCCGCCCGGAGGTACCCCGGTTTCCCCGGTCACGACTTCCACGTCCGAAGTCCCGGTCTCCCCGGTCTCCCCCGTCTCCCCCGTCTCCCCCGTCTCCCAGGACGAGTCCACCACCTCCACGGAGACCGACTCCACGAACCTGGTCACACCGGACCAGATCCCGCCGGTCACCCCGGTCACGCCGGTCAACCCCCAGTCGGCCACCACGCCGTCCACCACTCAGCAGGAACCCGCCCCGCTCTCGGCGACGGTGCGGAACCTCGGCACCGACAGCCGCGGGCTGCCGGGCGGAGTGCAGTTCTCGCCGCTCGCCCCCGAGCTCGTCAACCCCCTGCACGAGCAGGTCCGCAACTCCCTGGAGATCGCCGAGGAACACCGGGCCGAGGTCGACAGCCAGCTGGCCACCCTGCTGAGCGCCCAGGCCCTGCACGACAACCGGGTCATGCTGCTGAGCCCGGACGGACACCGCATCCACCTGGTCTACGGCGGCGCCACCCACCCGGTCGACGTCCGGCTGCGGCTGTCCGACCCGGCCCCCTCCCTCATGTACGGGCACGGGCGGCGGATACCACCGCGCAACAACGAGGAACGGCACTCAGCCGGTTACGACAGCAACTCCCAGGGCGGCACGACGTCCGTGCGTACGCTCACGGCGCCCTCCTGGGCCGGCACCTTCGCCAACAAGCACACCGACACGTCCGTTCCGTTCCTGTCCGCGATCTGGAACCGCTTCACCGGCTTCCCCGTGTCGGTCTCCCCCACCGGGACGCTGGGCCGCAACACCGTGTCCACCACGGTCAGCCAGTCCGTCGTCCTGACCAGTCTGCTGCGCAGTAGCGAACCGGCGACCCCGTACGACTACAAGGCCTCGTGGAGCGTCAGCACCCCACCCGTGCCGACTGTGAGTACGGACGGAAACCTCACGCCCGCCTCGCTTCCGGACACGGACAGCCAGGGTGAGCGGAACACCGACATCCCCTTGCAGACGTTCAGCGACGACACCGCGGCCACCACCATCACCATCCCGAGCGAAGAGGACGCGCCGACCACGGAGGGAACAGGGGAGCAGCCGGACTCCGGCGCCGAGCAGGATGCCACGAATCATCTCGTCACGGCCTGGTTCCCCGAGCACCTCACCCAGCCGCCCGCCGCCGACGGCACGGGCTCCGCAACCCTCCACGGCGACAGCCCCGAGGACTTCCGCAAGCACCTGGACAAGCTGCCGCTGTGGGCGTTGGACTCGATGTCCGACCCGGGCGTCCTGCTGCGGGATGTCAGACAGCGGTTCGGCACCGAACTCGACCAGCTTTCCCCGGAGTCGCTGGCCGCGGTGGAGCGGTTCTTCAGCGCCCAGCAGCAGCTCGGTGCCCTCCCCCTGCAGCTTCCGCAACTCAACCAGAACGTCAACGACGCCTCGGGCACGCTCTCGCCGCTGTTGCTGGACGCGGACGGCAACGCCCTCGGCATGTTCAAGACCGTCGCGGAGGTGGAACCGCGCAAGGGCGACGGCCTCCAGGACATCGAGGTCGACAAGCGCTTCAACTTCGAGCGTTCCCTGGATCGCCAGATCAAGGTGGACGCCCTCTCCAAGGCCTCCCTCACCCTGGGCGGCGAGTTCTCGGCCGGCGCGAACTGGAACGCGCTGGATCCCGAATCGGACTCTGGGCTGCGGGACTTCAACGTCGGCCTCAACAGCGCGGTGAAAGCCGGCGGCAGCTGGCAGAAAGACCGCGGTTTCGGCGCCGGCTCCACCCACAACGCCTTGTACAACCTGCGGGCGAACAACGGGCATGTGCTGACCCCGGCACGGGTGAAGTACCACGTGACCTTCATCGCCGCGGACGGGAGCGTCCGGCCGGACACAACGAGCCGGGCGAGCGAGACAGCCACCGATGCGTGGATCCGCGCCCTGCGCCCCGAGACGGTCGACGGCACCGTCCCCGACAACGCGCCGCGGCCCCCCGCCGAGGTGGCGGCACTGGAGTCCCTCGGGCTGACCGCGACTCCGCTGGCCCTCGACGGTGCGGGGGTACGCGCGGTGCTGGAGAGCGCCCGCGGCTGGCTGCAGGAGAACGGATATCTGCCCCAAGCCGGTGAGCCGGGCGTACTCACGGACGAGCGCCTGGTCAAGGCGCGTCTGGAGAACCTGCGCAAGCTGACGCTGCTGACCTCGCCGACCGGCCTCCAGGCCGGAGTGGACGAGATGATCGACGGCGGCTACGTCATCCACTTCAACAAGCCGGTCATCGGCGGCGGCAACGACCGGGTGGCGCTCCAGCTGGACCTGAGCCCCGAAACCCCGTCCGGCAACGGCGACGACAGCCACGGCATCAGTCACCGGCGGACGATCAGTGGCGTCGTCATCCCGAACATCACCGGCCTGTCGGTGCCGGGAACCAGCCAGTCGGCGCAGACCACCTCCGGGTGGATCGGCGGCAACGCCGATCTGGGCGGTTCCAAAGACGGTCCGGTACGGGGCGCGGCCACCGGCGAGATCAAGGGAACGAAGTCGTACGCCGAGACGCTGGCCGTCGGCTCCGGGCTCGCCTATTCGCAGTTGATCGCGACGAGCAACCAGGCCACCGAGATCTTCCGGGTACCGGCCGTGCTCAGCCTGAATATCCGGGCGGGAGGGCAATCGCTGCACTCGTACGACTCCGGATACTTCACACCTGCCGACACCAGCACCAGCACCAGCACCAGCACCAGCACCAGCACCGACCCCAAGGCATATCTGGACGTGGCCCTGCCCGCGAGCCGGACCCTGCCCACCGCTGTGCAGGGACAGACACAGGCGCAGGAACAGGCCCAGGAACAGGCGCAGGAACCGACAGAGAGTCAGGAACAGTCTGAGGAACAGGCGCAGGAGCATCATGCGGCACAGCAGACTGCCGAAGAGCGGGCACGGAAGGAGGCCCAGGACCCGGGCGGCCTGTTGCCCGACGGCTCACTGGTCGACGTCCTGCGGGGCAGCAAGGAACTCCACAAGCTCCTGAGCGACATGCTGGAGGAGGCACCACCCGTCCAAACACCGTCGTCCGAGACACCGCCGTCGGAAACACCGCCCTCCGAACAACCGGACCACGCGGCGGGTGGACCCATGCCAGGCGATTTCCCCACCGATCCGGTGTTGCCGACCCACACCGCCGACAACGACCCGTCCCGGACCGTGAACCAGACGCAGAGTCCGGCCCCGGTCCCGGTCCCGGTGGCGACCACCGGCGCTTCCTCCAGCCTGTGGACCTCGGCCGTGGAAGGCGCCAAGTCCCTGGCCGGGCACATCCTGAACGCCGCCACGACGGTGCGGCACACGCTGATCGGCGACACCCAGACGTCCGAGGAGATCTCCCTCGGCGAGGCCCTGCACGCCCAGATCACCCCCACGGCCCTGTCCGCACGCGCCCACCAGCTCGTCAAGGGCGTCTACGTCATCGACGACCTCTTCGTGCCGGGCGCCCTCGCCGGCACCGAACTCGTCGTGGAGATCCGCGCCAAGCTGTCCAACCTCCACAGCCTCGGTGAGTTCACCCAGTACGGCGAGATCGACCTCGGGCTCGTCGACAGCGCCTCCCGCCAGACCTCCAACACCTCCTCCCTCGAAGGGGGCGGAGGCTTCAGCCTGAAGTCCACGGCACACCGAGCGGACGCCGAGGCGGCCGCGGCCAAGGCAGCCGACCCGCTGCCCGCGCCCGATGAGGAGAGCAAGGGCAAGGCCGTGTCCGGCGGCGGGGGCGCCAAGGGGGTGTACGGCCGCGGCAACACCCGGGCGGTGACGGCCGCCGCGTCCACGGCCGTGACGCGCGTGCCCTCCGAGAGCGGCAAGCACGTCCGTATCGCCGCCGACGTCACCTACGAGGTGACGCTGCGGCGCGGGACACGTGGCGGCCCGGTGACCCACTCCGGGGGCGTCACCGCTCCCAGGACGGTCACCATCAAGGGCGGAATGCAGTTCCTCGCCACGCCGGAACAGTTGCGACGCGACAACGGCCGGCTGATCGACCTGATGGACCTGCAGAACCTGGGCGAGGGCATGCCCGAGAACGTCTCGCTGCCGTACCGGTTCGTACAGGGCGGAACCCTCGGCCTGGCGGCCGTGCTGGACGTCACCCCGCTGAGCGGCCCGATGCCCGTTCCCGCGACCACGGACGGTACGCCCGGCGCCACGAGCTCGAACCCGGCACCGCAGACCACAAATCCTGACGCCCAGGGGCAGACGGAATCCCCGGACGGCCAGGAACAGACCGAGCAGGACCAGACCCAACAGGAACAGACCCAGCAGGAACAGGAACAGCAGCAAGAAGAGAACGAGAACGAACAGGAGCAGGCCGCACCGGAGCAGGAGGCCACCGACAACGTGCCCCCGGCGGAGCCCCGGATCGAGCGCGATCTGTACCACCGCCGACTGACCGAGCTGGTGGAGACCCACGCACCCGGCGCCCTCACCCCCGGCGGCTCGCACTACGTGCCCGGACTGCGCCAGCGGCTCGCGGACTTCACCTCCCCCGCCGCCATGGCCGCACTCACCGGCCGCGGCAGGGAACAGCCGCTCAGCTTCACCTTCCCGTACCCCGACGGCCTGACCACCAAGGACGTCACGGTGCACCTTGCGGGCCGCCCGAGCTGGAGCACCGAACAGCTCCTGCAGGTGAAAGGGCGCGAGAGCGCGAAGGGGGCCGGGCTGGAGACCTTCACCCAGCACGCGCCCAACAACATCACCGCAACGCAGAGCCGGACCACCAAGTGGGGAGCCGCCGCGTCCGGCAGCCTCTCCATACCCACCATCGACGACAGCAAGCACAAGCTGGCCCTCGCCCCCTCGGCCACACACACCACCACCCTCACCGACACCGTCACCACCACGAGCACCGCGGAGGACCGCCTCTGGATGCGTACGGATGGGGGCGCGGAGTTCCAACTGGCGTGGACCTTCATGGCCTCGGTGGAGATCGACGGGAAGACGCACCCCATCGACAACGTGGACGCCGCCGTCACCATCCGTTTCGCCAGGGACGAGAATCCCCTGGTCACGGGCGAGGCACCCGCCGAGGCCGACCGTCTGGCCAAGGGCGTGCGGGAGACCGACCCGAGGAACACCGAGAACGGGCTGCTGACCGCGGTGCCGGTGCGGCCCACCGGTACGGAGACCGTCTACGAGATCACCCACCACCAGGAGCTTCTGAAAGCGGTCCACGAGGTGGCCCCCGAACTCGCGAAGGGCGCCACCCTCACCAGCGGCACGAGCGACGAGGCGGCGGCAGCGCGGCTGACAGAGCTGCTGCACGGCGGGGAGATCACGGTCGACTCGCTGCGTCAGGCAGCGGGGTTCGGCGGTTCCGCGCCTCGCGCCGACGGCAAGACCTCGGTGACGATGACCACGCAGCTGCTGCGGCCGAAAATCATCGGGAGCAGTCGCGGAGTCACCATCGACCGGGTGCGGCAGACCGGTTCCGGCACCACCGCGACCTCCTCCGTCTCGCGTTCGTCCGCCTTCTCCCTCGGCGTGAACCACACCGTCGACAGCAAGGGTGAGCACACGCTCGGCGCCTCCGCCACGCCCTTCCAGTACCAGTCGGTGCCCCAGGGCCAGGGCGGCGGTGTCTCGGCCGGCGGACGCCGCTGGACGAAGATCGGCACGGCGGGGCTGCCCACGGCCACGAACGGCCTGCAGACGCACGAGGTCGAGGTCGACACGATCACCACCGTCACCAAACCCGACGGGGCGGTCCGCTACGTCACCGGCACCGCGATACTGCGGGTCTCCGACATCGATCTGCGAGGGCTCGGCATCCTGCCCCCGGGCGACGGCGTCTGGGACCTGCCGCCACTCACCACCACGCCCACCACGACAACGGCCACGCCAAACACAACAAACGCAACGACTACGACGGACACGACAGACACAGCGGCAACAGCCGGCAGCGACAACGGCCGACATCCCGATGCCGACCTGATCGAGGCGATCACTTCCTACCTGGCGAAGAAGGCCGGCGAACAGCCCGACGGACAGCAGGACGAGAACCGTCCGATGCCACAACTCTGGCTGGCGCTCGGGCCGCAGGACAGTCCGGCGCAGTTGGCGGCCGCCGAGACTCGTGCCGTCGCCGTCGCCACCGCCATCGGGTCCCCCGTGGAACTCGCCGTGCACAGCGACGACGGCATCCACTACCTGGTCGTCACCGGCGAGAACAGCGGAGCCGCGGTGTCCGCCGAGAACACCGGAAACGTCAGGCCCCTGGGCGGCCCCGGCGGCCCGCGAGGGGAGTCGGTCTCCTCCCAGCCCCTGAACCGCCCCTCGGTGCTGCCGCGCCCCCCGGTCGTGGCGTTCCCGCAGAACACCGCAGCCGAGAACACCACCCAGAACGAATCCTCGGACCACCTCGCCCCGGGCGGGACCGACGACCGCACCCCACCCGTGAGGAGCCGCCAGACCTCCGCCGGCCCGTTCTCCCCGTCGATCCCGACCACGTCGGCGCACTCGTCCTCCGACGACGGGAGTGTGGACGCCGCCGAGGCTCCAGCACCGGTCGGCGACTCGGAGACGGCCGGACCGGACCCGAACGCACGTGTAGCCTTCACGGTCTCCACCGCCGCCCCGTCGGCCGACTTCACGAACACGACCGAAACGCCGCCCCCTGCCCCGAACACCAGCCTCTCCGCGCTCGCTTACCAACTCCTCAACCCCATGCCCCCGCCACCGCCACCACTGCCGCCTCAGCCCCAGCGGCGTACCGACGAGACCCCGTGGCCGGCGGCGGGACGCGGCACTCTGCCCGACCGCCCCATCCGCCCCCGGGTTCTGGGCAAGCTGGTCGACGCGCTCGTCTCCGCGGCGGAGTTGCGGCCGTTCCGGAACACCGAGACGGCCGCGGTGCACACCGAACGCTTCGATCCGGCCCTGCGGCAGAACGACCGACGCCCCGGCCTGCTCAACGGCTCCGAGACGCTGATCCGCAACCACGTGCGACGCGAACGCCTCGCCGACGGTCGCACCGTTCGTCACTTCTTCGTCACCCTGCCCTTCGAGCTCGCCGACCATCTGGATCACTCGGATCTCGACGCCCTCCGGACCCGTGTGCAGAGCCTCCTGGACACGCACCTGAACCGGGGCTACGCGCTCCCGCGCTCCGGCGACCAGCTCCGCGTCACCGCGGAGTTCGTGCATGCCCCTGGCCACGGTGAGGCGATCACCCTCACCCATAACCTGCTGCCCGGCCGGGCGGACCAACTCCACTGGGACCTCGAGCACAGCGACGCCACCCTCGTCCATGAACTCCTCCACTACCTCGGACTCGCCGACGAATACCGGGACGTCACCGGGCTGGCCACCGGCGACCCGCATCTGTTCCGCCGCGACCCACGCCTCACCGGAGTCCACGAGGAAGGGCTGATGGCCGTCCTCGACTCGGACGGCCTGCGCGAACTGCCCGTTGACTACCTCAGGACGATCGAGGACGTCAGCGACACCGTCGTCATCCCCGTGCACAACGAGTCCCAACTGGCCGAGCCCCCCGTGCACAACGAGAACCAACCAGCCGAGACGTCCACGCGCCTCACCCCCGGTGAGACACCGCACCGCCCCTCCAGCAAGGCGCCGGACCAGGACGGCGTCCCCGGATCAAGCCAGAAAAGGCGTGTTGGCGAAGAAGACGACGACACTCCAGGGCCGAGCAACCAGAAGAAGCCCCGTGCCAGAGAGGACGACGCAGAAGAGCTGGAGCGACTGAGGGAACACCAACATCAGTTGAACCAGGACGATCGGGAGGACCCCGGGTACGAGGGGGATCTGGAGGACCTCGGACACCAGGGGGATCAGGAGACCCCGGCGAGCGAATCGGATGCGGGGAAGGGCAAGGAGCGCAAGAAGAATCCGGCGGACTCCATCAGCTCCCACGTGACAGAAAGCCCGATTGTCGCCGTCCACGGTGGCAGCACCCTCGGCTGGGTGACGAGCGAAACCCGTCTGCGCTTCCCCCGCTCCATGGAGAACGAGCGATCCGAGCAAACCCTCTCCCATCTTTCTTTTCTGCTGCACAAAATCATGACTGATGCCCAGGAGGAGCAAGCGGAGAAGACGTCGGGAACGGTTCAGAACGACCGCGAGACACAGTCCATGCTGATCAATGGCAGGCTACTTTTCGCATCGAACTTCAACGAATCCGCAGACGCCCTCCGGGAACACCTGAAAGGAAGCCGGGACACCTCGCTGCAAGGACTGCTGAAGCAGCGGCCCAAGCCCCTCACGGCCGGGAAGCAATCCGAAGAACTCAAGCGAATGGACCGCGCCACGGAGAAGGTTCAGGCAATCCTGGACAATCAGCGCGGCATGGAGGACGACGCCACTGCCGACATCTTGCGCGACGCGGTCGGCAGGACGATCGAGTTCGTCGGCACGGACGCCGACAACCTGCGAGAGGTGCTCACCGCCAAGGAATACGAGGGCAAGGTGATCATGATCCGCGTCGGCCCCACGGAAAAAGGGGGGCCGGAGAAACCTCGTTCGGTACATGCCGAGCAGAAGCTGCTTCTGGCCCTGCACAAGGCCGACATCAAACCCTCGGAGGTCGCGGGGCGATCCTTCATCGTCCAGGGCAGGTACCGGCCGTGCGCCGGCTGTGCGGCCGCACTGAGGTACTACCGCGATGCTCTCGGATTCAGCAGCTTGTCCTTCAATCCCAATCACGGCCATTTCTGGAAGTCGGCCGTGCAGAATCTCCTGGATCACCAACCCCATGTTGCCAACAGTCCGGAGTACGCACAGTATCTCCAGCACATGGTCGAGTCGACAGAGAACGAGACGGGCGATCCGACACCGACCAACCCGATGAGCACACCCGCGAGTTCCGGGGTGAGACCTCCGTCCGACGGCACCACGGTAATCGAGAACAACGGCCTTGAGATCCGGATTCCATCCTCGGACGGAGGAAAACACGGATACAGAACCGACTCCGACAGTGACATCGAGGTTTCCACCGAGAATGGAGCCAAACGCTATCGCTCCGTGAAACGTGAACGGCACGAGTACCTGGGTCCGGACGCCGGAAGGATCGGCCGAGGCAGCGACAGGGCAAGCGGAGGAAGGCAGGCCGTCCGCGCCCTGGACGAAGGCGAGAGGAGCTTGATCAGGGCCACCCATCTGTCGGGCGACCGAGAGAAGCTGAAAGAAATGCTCATCAATTTCTCCACACAGGGAGGAGTGCGCGGAATTCCAATATCGAACATAGAGTTTTCCGATATCATCGGGCTGAGCCCGGGCCACATCGGGCGCATTATCCTCGGGAAGTCCGGCCACGAAGCCCGGAACCAGAGAGATTTCGCGAAAAGAGTGCAAACCTTCATAGGAAAAGGCGAGGAAGCAGCCAGCCTCACCGAAGATCATTGGCTTGCGCTCGTCAACGAGATGTCCAGATTCCACATCGACAAGGAGACCGCCGAAGACATTTCCGGACTTTCCGGGAAACTCTTCGACAGCGCATACGACAGGCACATCGGGAATGAGAACATCGGACGCCTCGCCACCTCTCCCGGCGAAACGCTGAAGCAGCGGATAGGGAAGCATTTCACTGGCGGCTTCGAAGAATTCCGCATGGGCTGGGAAGAACTTTTGCATGTAGACAAAAATAAGCTTTCCAGGATGAGCGCACCGGAAATAGAGAAGCTTCTGGAAATCTACGAGGAAATCAACTCAGAAGGTGTTGATATCGACAATTTGTCCACCTTGCTGGACAATCCGCACTTCGGGGAAGTGACCTTGGGTGGCCTGGAGCGCCTTCGGACAGAGGTGAACAGCCCTTACTTCGGAGATGACGCCCACCCCGACGAACAAGGCGCAGACGGAGAAAGCGAAGAATTTGAGGACGGATCTCTTCGGGCTCGCTATGAAGCATATCTACGACACCTTCACGGAAGGAAGGGGTGATCGTAACGAAAGACACCGATGATTCGGATTGCCTGGCCCTACCGAGAAGCACCCTCACCGCAGTGCCGGTCAAGCGAATATACCGGCTCATGACAACAACCTCCTCGACCACGGCAGCCCTACGATCCCGGATTCACCGCGTCGTCGATGAAGAATCCCACCCCACTCCCCTATTCCCCGGAGTCGAGCCTCCTCGTCGACGGGGCGGACGTTCCGCTGGACAGCAAGGAGATCCGCCTGTGCCCCGTCGCGTACCGTGCCCGGCCACCCGCGCCGCTGGATCCGGGCGGGCGTCGGGCCACCGCCCGACCGGCTCTCCCGTGTGCCCGCCGGGTTTCCCCGCACGGCTTCCCCGGTCCCGGCCGGTGCCGCAGACGCAGGACCTGACAGGTCGGTTCGACTTGCCGGGCGCGGCCGTCAGTGATCTCTTCGTCCGCCTGACCACCGGCCGGACGCAACCGTTCAGCGCCACCATGGAGGTGGACGCGGAGCACGGCGTAGCCCGGACCGTCCCGAAGGACGCTTCGTCGTGCACCGAACTCGGCGCCACCGCGGCCTTCTTGCTCGACCTGCACACCGACGGCCCCGGCCGGCCCCTCCTCCTGACGGGTCCCGACGGCATACCCCGCACCTTCCCGAGGCCCTCCGCCGACAAAGCTCACTCAGCCCTCACCGAATCCGCTTCGGGCAGCTCACCCGCGATGCCGGAGAACCACGCTCCCGCACGAGGCGCTCTTCATGATCGAATCGGGGCGACCAGACAGGGGAGGGCCAGTGCGACAGGGTGACGACGGACGGGCGGGGCGGGCCTCGGGTGGCATATCCGAGCGGATGATGCGTCGGTTCCGCCGCCGCGACACCGCGCCCGCCGAGGAGGCGGGCGACTGTGCCGCCGGTGCGGCACGGGAGGCGTCGCCGCGCACCGTGCGGGACGAGTTCCCCCACCGCTACCTGCTGCGTTCCTCAGCCGTGCCGGACTCCCCGGTCCGTGAACTCGTACAGGAGCTGCCCGCCGACCCCCGGCGGCCCGTCGTCGTGGTCGACGTGCCCCGGACGGCCGCCGACAACCTCGGCGAGGAACTGGGCACGCTGCTGGCCCGGTTGCGCGAGGAGGAACCCCTCTCCGTCCGGCTGGTGCTGTCCGGGTCCGCCGCCCCGGCCGGCGAGGCCGGACCGCTGGCCCAACGCCTCGCCGACGCCTGGGAGGTGACCCTGGAAGCCCCCGACGCCCCCGCCGTCCTCACCCCCGGCGGCCTGCTCCACGTCACCGAACCCGCCACCCCCGGCGGCGGCTGGTGGCGTTTCGCCCCGGGGGCGGCCCCCGAGGCGCTGGGCGCCCGCCTGCCCGCCCCACGCTGGCAACGCGCCCTGACCCGGGTCCCCCTGGGACCGATCGGGGAGAGCGTGGTCCGTGCCGTCCCCGCAGGACTGGCCCTGTATCCGGCGGACGCCGCCGCGCCACGACCCGACGGGCCCGCATACGCGGTCGCCGTGCACCCCGAACGGCTGAGTGTGCTGCTCGGCGCCCCGCGCGCGAAGCCGGTCGCGGCGGAGGACCTGGCAACTCTCCTGGCCGGCCTGCCCGTCGAGCCCCGCCGCTCCCTGCGGCTCGTCCCGGCCGACGGCCGTGAGGCGGTCGCCCTGGCCGAGGAGGTGTGCGACCTCCTCGGTACGGAGATCGAAGTGAGCCTGGGGCTCCCGGTCGCCGCCACCGGGGACGAGGGCGAATCCGTACGACTGGTCTCTCCCGAGGGCGAGTTCACCTGGTCCGCACCGCTGACCGCCCTGGTGTGCTCCCCCACCGGGGACGACGGTTCCCGCCCCACCCCTCGCCCCACCGCCTGGACGCTCCCCGGCACGGCGGGCACCCCGGGGGCGGAACCGGCGAGCCTGCGGCTGCCGTCCGGTGCCTGGGCCGTGGCGGTGCGCTCCGGGCTCTGGCTCGGCACCACCCCCGAACCGCCCCCCGAGGTACGGGACCGGGCCGCCGAGTCCCGCGCCCTGCGGGTGGAGATCGCCCCGGACTGCCTGACCGGGAAAACGGCACGTGAGCGGCACCTGAAGGACTTGTCCACGCTTCTCGCCGGTCTCGACGCTGCGGCACGTACCCACGCGGAACTCGCCGTCTCCGACGGTACGGAGCCCGAGGCCGTCGCCGGACTGCGACGATTCGCGGTCCGTACAGGGCTGACGCTGGCGGCCGCACCTCAGCGGAGGAACGCCCCGTCGTCGTCCGGGAACGCCCCGTCGTCGTCCGGGGAGGTGGGCACCCGGCCCGCCGAGGCCACCGCTACGCGGGCCGAAACGGCGACGCCTCACCCGGGCACGCCCGTAACGGAATCCGGCCCGACGACCGGAGGGGGCTCGGCTGCGGAGCCCGAGGCGGAAGAGGCCCCTGCGGCAACGGCCCGGACAAGCGAAGGCGCGGCCCCGCACGCCGAAGGCGGGGCGGTCTCAACGGAGTCCGCGGCGGCGGTGAACCCCACCGCGGAGACGGGCCCGGACAAACCACGTACCGAAGGCCGCCTCCCCGCAGCAGAACCCACGGCACCACTCACCCCCGCCCGCCCGGGAAATACCCCCGAACCGGAAACGGGCCGGGGCACATCACGCACCGAGGGCCGACCGGCCGTAACAGGAGCCGGGGGCGGGGGCGGAGGCGCCTTCGGGGCACGCCTCGGCACGGCGGGGCCCGTACCGGGCGGGCAGCGGAACGCCACGGCAGGCTCCGACAGGTCCGCCCCGGCCCAGCGGGAAGAGCCCGAGACCCCGCCCACGACCACCACCGGGACACCCGCCACCCCGGCCACCCCCGCCACCCCACCGCCGGGGGTGACGGGCGCCACCCCGCCACCCCCGGTGCCCGCCCCCAGCGGCCTGCCGACTCCGGCACCCAACGCCCCGTCCCGGACCAAGCCCCCCAGCCCCCCGGTCCAGGCCAGGCCCCCCGCCACCCCGGCCCCGGCCCCCGTCCGGCGCCACCGCGCGCCCGAAAGCTTCAGCGGCGAGCCGGATCGCCGGGCGTTCCGGGAACTGGCCGCCGAGGTCTGGGAGAAGCACAGCGGACCCGTGAGCCAGGCGCTCATCCGGCTGCCCGCACTGCGCGGAACCGGTGAGGAGGCCGCACGGGCCGATCTGATCGCCGTCCACCTGTACCTCTCCTCCTCCCCTGAGGACCCCTTCGGGGCTCGTGCCCTCGCCGAGAACGGCGAGGCGCTGCGCCCGTACGCGGCCTGCCTGGCGTCCGGACTGCAGCGCCTGCCCGCCCTGCGGGGCACCCTGGTGCGCGCCGTGGCACAACCGGCCGTCCCGGACGAGGTGGTGCCGGGCGCGGTGCTGGAGTGCGACGCGCCCCTGGACGTCGTCCACCTGGAGGCACAGAACGCGCCCTTGCCGCCCCTGTCCCACGTTCGTTACGTCATCCGGCCCGTGACCGCCCGGCGCACCTCGGTGCTCTTCCGTGACGGAAACGGTGTGCGGGCGCTCTTCGGTACCGGGGCCGCTTTCACGGTCCTGGCCCGTCACGAGGCGGAGGGCGACGTACCCGCCCGGGTCCTGCTGGCCGAACTGCCCACCGGGACCGGCCGGTTCCGGGAACCGTCCCCAGAAGCCGTGGAACGGCTGGACAGCGCCGCCCGCCGCCCGGGGGCGGCCGGGGCGGTTCCCTGGCCGGACCGGTGCACCGGGCCGTTCCACCTCGCCCCACCGGTGCGCTGAGCGGCGCCCCCGCAGAACTCTTCCTCCCGCCCAGAAAGGCAGACCAGCCATGGCAAGCAAAGAGTCCACCCCGGCAGGCGAAAGCACCGCAGGCTCCTCGGTGCGACGCGCGGCGGCACTCGCCGCCCTGACCGAGGAGCCGTCCACCGGCCTGTTCCCTGAGACCGCCACTTCCACCACCGCCGCTTCCACGAGCACGAGCACGGGCACCTCGGTCTCCGGTGCGGCGACAGCCACCGCCGTGGCCTCCGCACCCGCCGAACCGGCGGCGGAAGAAGGCACGAAGGAGGGCACGGACCCCGCGGCGGAAAAGGAGCCGCACACCACGGCCACAACGGTCCCGAGCGGCGAAACCGCGGCGGCCACCGCCGAGACGGCCGAAGCGACCACCACCGGGAACGCTGCCGCTCCGGCCGGGACCGCCTCCGAAACCCGGACCCAGACCCGTACCGCGTCCGAGTCGGCGGCCGAGGCCCGTCTCGCCACCGCGACGCGCTCCGGGACCTCCGGGGGGCTCACCACCGTCCTGCCCCTGGGGCGGCCGAAGAAGCCGGTGATCGCCGCCGCCATGCTCTGCGGGCTGGTCCTCATCGGGCTGCCCTTCCTCATCTCCGGCCCCGACGACAAGCCGCGACCCAAGGCCGCCGACGCACCGGTCGGCAGCTCGATGAACCCCGACGGTTCCGGCCCCGGACTCGTCCCCGGCGAACAGCACATCTCCGCCCCGGGCGTGGCCAAGGCCAAGGACGAGCACTCCGGCAAGGGCCCCGGACCCGGCACCGGGCCGGAGCACAGCACCGGCCCGCTCGGCGGCATACACGAGTCCGGCACCAGCGGCGAGGACAAGGGCACCAAGCCCGGCACCCCGAAGGACACCCCGCCCTCCGCGGAGAGCAAGCAGGCCCCCGCGAACGACACACCCGCCAAGGACAAGCCCGCGAACGCCCCGGCCGCCCCCGCCCCCGCCCCGGCCGCCACGTACTCGCACCTCATCGGCCCCGGCTGCAACACCCCCGGCTTCGCCACCGGGGACTACTACACCGACGGGAACGAGGGCTGGCGCGGCAGCCGGGGAAGCACCACGTCCTACGGCTGCAGCGGCTTCTACTACAGCCTGCCGATGTCCGGCAGTTCACGCTCGGACGGCATCTGGGCACAGTGGAAGTTCACGAGCGGCGACGTGAAGAAGGGCAACTGCTCGGTCCAGGTGTACATCCCCAACGTCCACGACCTCTCGTACGTCGGCGGCACTCCGGGCCACTACACCGTCTACGGCGCCTTCACCCAGACGTCGAGCAACCAGATCGGCTCCTTCGAGATCAACCAGCCCTCCCACCTGGGTCAGTGGGTCGCCGCCGGCACCTTCCCGATCACGGGCAACAAGATCTCCGTCGTCCTCGACAACCGCGGCAACGGCGCCGACAACCGCCACGCCGCCGCGGCCCCGGTCCGCGTCAACTGCACCGCGACCTGACCCTGTGCCAACGAAAGGCCAGGTCACGGGATATGTGACCTGGCCTTCTCCGGAGCCCCCTGTCGGATTCGAACCGACGACCTACGCATTACAAGCCCACTAGGGATCACGACGCCCCGTGCCACGCCATCGTGCGAGATCCCGTTTTCCCAGATCAGAGCACATGTCGCCGTCCCGCTGCTCAGGCTCGGTGATGCACTGTCCAAAGGCATCCGCGCTCCCCTCGCGCTCCCCCGTCACCCGGCGAGGCGACAAGTACCCGTGGTGCCTTCCTCATCTGCAACCTGGCACCAGCTTGTAGAGATCGCACAGGCTAGGCATCAGCATCGTGCCGACGGCTGGTCACGGGATTGCCGTCGGAGTCGGGCTCGCCTAGTACTCCTCTCGCTGATGGGAACGCTCGGCCCTCGTAGTGTCCAACCGGCTTGCCGGGTCTGCAGGGGATCTTCTTCACGTCTCAGCGACCCCCGAAGACGTCTGCGGGGGAAGTGCCCTGCGGGTACATACGGAAGCGCCAGGTCTTGAGAACGTGATCACGCTCCCAATAGTCGTCCGGGACCAGCTTGGCGAGAAGCGCCGGCTCGGGCTCCTCGCGCAGCGCGAGGATCTTGCCCTCGTCCGTGGTGATGGCGTCGAGGAACCGCTGTGTGTAGAGCTTACTGAGGTACCCGAAGAACGCGAAGCCCTGCTCCTCGATATGACGGGCCGCCTCCTCGTCCGGAAGCTCCGGCTCCGAGACGAAGTCCAGTCGCACAAGCCGTCCCTGCTCGTCGAATTGGGACTCCTGCTTCTGCGGCCAGTCGCCGTGCAGCATCAGGAACCAGGCCAGGTTCTTCTCGTCGGGATCGGTGATGATCTGGCCAGCGCTCAGCATCTCCACCCCGCCGATGGTGAATGCGCGGTTCTCTTCACCGTCCCCAAGCCGCTCCACGACCCGCTCCTTGTCCCGGTCCATGATCACCGAGAAGGTGAGGGGCGGCTCGGTCGCGAGCATTCCATCCCCCAGTAGGTGCATCTCGCTAACCTTGATCGCGTCGAGGAGCGAGAGGCGCTGGTGGCTCCCGACGAGATTGAAGGCGGACGGGTCGACCAGCGTCCACAAGCCCCCGCCGCTCCAGAAATGGGCGTAGAGCAGACGGCCGCCCGTGGCCTGGGCGTAAGCCTGTGCCGCGGCCATGTCCTTGGCCCGCACCCTGGTCTCCAGGGGGTTCTTGTTCGGAGCTACGTTCTTGACCTCGACCAGAAGGTGCGTCCCGTCGGGCAGGACGATGCGGAAGTCAGGCGGCTGGAGCTCGCCGCCCGCTTCATCGAAGTAGAACAACCCCGAGTCCTCAGTCTTGATGAGGCGAACGGCGCCGAGGGCAACCACCACGGCCTCGAAGGCGTACTGCGTCATCCAGCCTTGCAGCCTGGAAGGGTTGTCCAGCGACGTACGCAGAGCATCGCCGATCGCGGTGACGGCCTCTCCGTGCCGGTCGATCAGTAGCTTTCGCCCATCGGGCTCCGGCAGGGCGAGTTCGATCAGCGACACGGCTTCGAGCCCCAGATCGCCTTTCCGGCCTCGTCGCAGTGCCATGTGCAAGCCCCCTGGTTTTTCGGTCTGCTCCGGGCCGCGGCGCCACCGGGCCCCTGCTGGACCTTCATGCATACCCCCCCGGGAAGGCGGGGCAACCTTTGGCCAAGTCCCCTGGAGAGCGGACTGCTTGCTCCCAGTCGGGAAGGCCCTTGTCGGTGCCGTACGCCATCCTGGGGCCATGTCCGCATGGCCGCGTATCACCTGCCCTATCTGCCGCCGCTCCGTCGCCGTGAACCCGGACACCCGGCGGATCGCCGACCACAAGCACCCCCGGCCGGGTGCGTTTCGAAAGTGCTGGTCACAGCCACTCGTTGATGGCTGCAACCAGTACGGTCGCCTCGTAGCGGACGGCGAGTTTGTCGTATCTCGTGGCGACTGCGCGGTGTCGCTTGAGGCGATTGATTCCGCACTCCACCGCGTGGCGCTCTTTGTAGTCGGCCTTGTCGAACTTCGGCGGCCGGCCACCGTGGGAGCCGCGCTTCTTGCGGTTGGCGATCTGGTCGCGCTTCTCCGGAATCGTGCAGCGGATACCCCGCTTGCGCAGGTAGGCGCGGTTCGCGCGGGAGCCGTACGCCTTGTCGGCGCGAACCTTGTCCGGCCGGGTGCGCGGGCGGCCCGGCCCGAGCATGGGCACCCTGATACGCCCCAGGACCGCCTGGAACTGCGGGGAATCACCACGTTGCCCTGCCGTGATCGCCAGTGACATCGGCTTCTGGGCCTGCTCGACCGCCAGGTGGAGCTTGGTGGTCAGCCCGCCCCGGGAGCGTCAGAGCCCGTGGTCGTCGGGCTCGGTGAAGACACCGCCTGGCGGTTCGACCTGCAGATCCCCCTTTTACGGGCTCCCGCCGCATACTGGTGGGCGCGGGCGATGGTCGAGTCCACCGAGACATCCCAGGTGATCAGACCCTCGGCGTCGGCCCGGGCCTGCAACTGCTCGACGATGCGGTGCCAGGTGCCGTCCCGCTGCCAACGCCGGAACAGGCCATAGACCGTCTCCCACGGGCCGTACCGCTCGGGCACGTCCCGCCACGGAGCACCAGCGCGGGTGCGCCAGCGTATGCCGTCTATCAGCTGCCGCTTGGTGTGCACCGGCGAACCGCCCAGGCTTCTTCCCGACCGGGAGCAGAGGCTCCAGCTTCGCCCACTGAGCATTCGTCAGATCATGCCTTCCCACGAAGTGGATCTCGACACATCAAGATCCACTTCTGAAACGCACCCTAGGCAGACCTCGAAAGGCACCGTACGGCTCGTCTTTGGATGCCCGGTCCCTCCACCGTGAGCCGCGGTCAGACGGTGCCGGGTTCCTCCAGCGCCACCACGACCATCACCGGAAGATCGGCGTCCTGCTGCATCACACCGGCGGTCAGGATCCGGCCGTCGAGGGTCCACTTCTTCACCGCGATGAACTCGTCCCTGTCCGCCTCCGTCTGCTCGGCCTCGACGAGGTGGCCGGCGAGCGGGGACTCCTCGATCTCGGGCAGGAAGTCGGCCAGCGCCTGCTCCCCCTGCTCGTAGACGGCTTCCACGTCGTCGAAGTAGCCCGACTCGTCGACGTCGCGGATCCAGACGGCGAACGAGACGCTGACCACCCCACCGCCGAACGTCTGGATCCAGCCCCCGACGCCGTCCTTGTCCCACGACGTCTCCACGCCGTCACGGGGCTTACCCCCGGGCGTCCACCCCTGGGCCGTGAACCGCGCCGCCGCACCCTCGGCGGTTAGCGGGGCGATGCCCCTGAGCTCTTCCAGCATTGCGATCACTGCAGCCATGAACTCATTCCACTCATGCCGTTGCCGGGCACGTGATACGCCCTCAGCTGCCCGCTGGCATAGGCCTCGGGGAAGGCCTTGGACAGCACTTCGTTCACATGCGCGGCACCCCATTCATTGGACACCATATAGCGGACCCCCTTGCCTCCGAGATCCTCGTTGAGGGCGAGCAGCTTGTCGGTCTGCTGGGTGAGCCGGCTCTCGTCGTAATACTTGAAATCGGGGTTGTACGGGGACTTCTTCCATTCGGGAAGGTTGTCACCGCCGGTCCACTTCGCCTCCGTGATCCAGCCGTCCCGCGGGCCGCCGTCGACGTGGACCTCCCGACCGTCCGGCAGGATCCACTGCTGCTCGTAGCTCTGGTCGGTGACGAGCCGCTGGTACCGGAACGACGGGCGTTCGAGCATCTTGTCCGTCAGCCAGCCCAAGCCTTTGAACTGCGAGTACGGCGACAGGCCGAGGGGGTCGCAGACGGTGAACGGGTTGTGCACATAGGCGACCGGATTCGGCGCGGGGCCGAGGCCGAGGGGGTCCGGGGAGGTGTAACGACCGGTCTCCGGGTCATAGTGGCGGAAGAGGTTGTAGTGGAGACCAGTCTCCGGGTCGTAGTACTGGCCGGGAAAACGCAGCGGGGTGTAAGCCGTGCTGGAGCGGGCCCAGGCAGTAGTGCCCCAGAGGGTGCTCCTGGCGTGCCAGGCTATCTCGCCGGACTCGTCGACCAATTCGGTGGGTGTTCCCACGAGGTCAGTGGCGATGGCGAAGAACCGGCGGTCGATCTCCTCCTGCCGGCTGTCCGGGGTGAGGAGGCGTTCCGTCTGGGACAGCGGCACCAGGCCGCGGTGGTCCCAGGTGAGGGCGACCACGTGTGGCAGGCCCGGTGTGTGGACCGTCTGTTCGCACAGGGTCGTGCCGTCCCAGGAGAAGCGGACCTCCTCTGCGACCCTCTCGCCGTCGTCGGCGAGGCGCTGCTTTGCGGTGCGGCGGCCCAGGGGGTCGTAGAGATAGCGCCAGCGGGTGCCGTCGGGGGTGACCACGGCCGCGAGACGGTCCTCCGCGTCCCACTCGTAGCGCCAGGTGTCGGGCTTGCGCGACAGGCGGGTTTTCTGGCGCAGGGTCACGCGGCCGAGGGCGTCGTGTTCGAAGCGGACGTTGCCGGCCCTGGTGACGGAGGTTCCGGTGTAGGAGCGGGGGCCGGTGGCGTCGTGGCCGGGGTGTGAGCCGGGCCAGGAGGCCGCCGTCTGATTGCCTGCGGCGTCGTAGGCGTAGCGCTCGGTCCACCCCTCGGCCTGGACCGCGTTGACCCGTCCAGACGCGTCCAGGTCGAAGGTGCGGGAGCCTGACAGATCGTCGGTTATGGAGGTGAGATGGCCGTCGGCGCGGTGGGCGTAGTGTCGGTGGTTGAGGGAACGGCCCCGGATCGTCAGGTGCTGGGCGCAGATCCTTCCGGCCTCGTCCCAGGCGGAGGCCAGGGTGAGGGATCCGCCGAAGACGCGCTCGAGTTCCCGGCCGGCCGCATCGTGGGTGAAGGCGATCTCGCGGCCGCCGCTGGTTATCCGGGCGGCACGGCCGGCGGCGTCGTAGCCGTACTCGGTGATCGCGCCGGTGGGGGTGATGCGGCGGGCCCGGCGGCCCAGGGTGTCGTAGGTATAGCTCATGGCGCGGCCGTCGACGAGTTCGGTCTTGGTCCGGCCACGCCGGTCGTACGCGTAGAGGATCTCGCTGTCCGGTCCGGCCGCGTGCAGCAGGCGTCCGGCACGGTCGTACGCGTAGGTGGTCACCTTGCCCGCCACGTCCTTGCGGACCGCTTGGCCGAGCTGGTCGTAGGTGTAGGACACGGTCCGGCCGAGTGCGTCGGACCGGGCGGTGAGCTGCCCGGCGGCGTCGTGTCGGTAGGTGAGGGTGCGGCCGTCGAAGTCCGTCTCGGAAGCGAGCCGGCCGGCGGCGTCGTACGTGTAGGACCAGGTGCCGTGCGGGCCGGTGACCCGGATCAGCCGCAGGTCTGCGTCGTGCTCGAACGTGTGGCGGGTGCCGTCGGGCCCGGTGCGGGTGGTGAGCAGGTCGAAGTGCGTGTAGTCGAAGCGGGATATGCCGTCGGCCAGGCCGGTATGGCTGAGGGGATTCCCCTCGCCGTCGTACGTCCACGACTCGGTGGCACCGTCCGGGGCGACACGGCGGGCGAGATTGCCGTCCTCGTCCAGGGCGACCCGGGTGACGTTGCCCACCGGGTCGACGGTACGCACGATCCGGCCCAGGGCGTCACGTTCCAGTCGGGTGGTGCCGCCGGTCGGGTCGGTCACTGCCACCGGCAGCCCCGCGGCGTCGCAGCGCACGGTGGTGGTGGTGGCGCCGAGCGCGTCGGTGACGGCGGTCAGCCTGCCTCGCCCGTCGTAGGCATACCGGGTGGTGGCCCCGGCCGGGTCGGTGACGGCGGTGCGGTTGCCGTACTCGTCGAATTCCTGGAGCCAGCGGGCACCGTCCGGCCCGCGGAACTCCGTGGACAACCCCGACGGGTCGCGCACGGTGCGCAGTTCGCTCCCGTCCGGGCGAGTGACGGCGAGCAGGCGGTCGTCCTCGTCGTGGGCGAAGGCGGTGGTGCGGCCCAGTGGATCGGTGCGGGTCAGGGTGTTGCCGCGAGCGTCGTAGGTGAAGCGGGTGGTGTGGCCGAGCGGATCGGTGGTGGCCACCACCCGGCAGTGGCGATCGATCCGGTGCCGGGTCGTGTGTCCACCAGCCGTGGTGAGGCTAGTGGTGCGAAGACCGGTCTCCGGGTCGGGTTCTGTGTAGGTGAGGGTGATCTGGATGTGGCCGGCCTGACCGCCTTCGGCGATGACGCGGTCGCGGTCGTCGTAGGTGTAGTCGTAGCGGCTGTTGTTGGAGTCGATCCAGGCGGTGACGCGGCGGCGGTCGTCGTGGACAAAGGTGGTGGTAGCGCCGGACGGCTTGACGACGGCGGTGAGGTTTCCGTCCTCGTAGCCGTATCGCATCAGAGGAAGGCCCGCCCCGTTCTTTCCCGCTCCCACCAGGGACAGGGCCGCGACCCGGCCGTCGCTCACCACTACGGCCACCCGACGGCCTGCAGAACAGGTCAGGGCGAGCGGGGTGCCGTTTTCGCTACGTTCTACGGCCCACCAGTTGCCGTGGCGGTCTTCGACCCGGTCCAGCCAAGCGTCGCCGTCGCCGCCCGGTTCGCAGTCGGCCGGGGCGGTGAAGTGCCGGACCAGACCCGTGCCGGAATCGGTGACGGTGTAGTCGCCGTCCGTTTCACGGGACAGCAGTGTGCGGGCGGTCCCGGACTCCGGCTTGGTCGGGGTGCCTGGGGCGGGGTGCGGATAGGGGATCAGGAGGCCGTCGGCGGTGACGTGGACGACGCCGACCGCGTCGATCTCCAGGCGCTCGTCGACGGTGGAGGTCCAGGATGGGCCAAGGAACCGGCCTGCCAACAGGCCGGACTCGGTGCGGCGGGTGAAGACCAGCGGCAGGGTTCCCGGCAACACCAGGTCGGTCTGGGGCAGGAACATCCGTCCCGAGGCGAGGTCGACCGGGTCGGTGCCGGAAACGAGGCGGTGCCCGTCGGGGCGGTTGTGAGTGCCGTTGGGGACGTTGTCGAGCAACCTGCGGACCCGGGAGGCCTTTGCCATGTCCGCGGCGAGGCGGACACCCTTGACGACGGACCCGCCACCGCCGGTGGCCACGGTCAGTGCCGCGTCGGGCAGCAGCCGACCGAATCCTTCCGCAGGGTCCTTCATGAAGTCGCTGATCATCTGCTTGCCGGTGCCGACCGGGTCGTTGGCGGCGACCACCAGGCCGGCGGCAAGACTGTTTAGGCTGGTGGCGTACTCGGCGGGGTGGGTGATGTTGTACGGGTCCAGCGGATTGATCCCCCGGACGAAGTTCACCAGCCCCGCGGTGCCCTTGATGACGCCGCCGCCGACGTGGTCGTTGATGATCTGCCACTCCTGCAGACCGTCGCCCACCTGTTGTGCGTACAACGGCTTTTCCGGGGCCATGTCACGGGCGCCGCGGACCGCGGCACGGGCGGTCTCCGCAGCAGTGTTCCGCTGTTCACGGGCCTGGGCAAGGAGTTCCTGCGCGTCCCGCATCAGCGATTTGCCCGGGTCGTCGAACGTCGGCGCGGGACAGGGCGGCAAAGTACCGGGGTTGCGCTTTTCTGGGGCCTGTGCTTTGTAACGGTCCACGGCCTTGTTGTAGTCGTCGATCCGCTTGAGGTGTGCGTCGGCCGCGTCCTGGGAGGCTTTGACGCCCTCCTTCCACACGTCGATCGCCGTCTGCGCCTGGTTCTGCGCCCAGGTGACGGTGTAGGCGAACGCCTCCAGCGCGGCGGCCGCCTTCTCGCAGGCATCGGAGCCGGTGAACCACTTCGGCGGCTGGGTACTCACCGCGGTGCGCAGCGCATCGGCCGTCTCACCCTTCAGCCGAGAGGAGTCGAGACCCTTCAACCCGCCGCCGGCATCGTCGAACGCCTTCCGAAAGGAACGGAGTTGCTCCGCAGTGGAGTGGATCTTGCTGGGGCTGCCGTACACCAGCTTGGTCTTGTCCTCGGTCTGCCCGAGGTCCATCTCCTCGACATCGGCGCCCATCCGGTTCGCCACCGAACGCGACTGTTCCCGCACCCAGTCCGAACCTGATTCCCAGCCCACGTCGTCCAGCCGGTCCGCCGTCCAGTTCCCGGCGTCCTCGACCCGGTTGCCGACCCACTCGACACCGCCCTCGACCGCGTCCTCAACCGAGTCCGGCGTGATGTCCCTGATGAAATCCCCGACGCCCATCTTCAGTCGTCCCCGCCCGTGTTCGACTCGCCCTGTTGCTGTGCCTGCTGGGCACGTTCCTCGGGCGACGGCCCGAACGTGTCGTCCAGTGCCCGGTCCCATTGGCCGTCACTGAGGCCGAGCTCGGTCTTGAGCCTCTCCGACACCTGATCGCCCGCCCCTTCGGTGAGAACGGTGCGGCCGGTGTCCTTCCAGGTCTGCTCCATGTCCTGGCCGGCCTTTTCGAACGACTCGGCGCTCCAGTCCGGGTCCAGGTAGTCAGGGGTGAAGATGTCACCCCAGTTCTGCTGGGAGATGTCCTCCTCGTCGGCGTGCGGGTTGCCGCCCATCACTGCGCTGACGCCGACCTTGAAGGAGCCCTCAACGTACTGGTCGTGCTCCCACTGCGTGCCCGCCGCCAGCCCGAGACGGTCCGCGAGCGCGCTCGCGTCGCTCACCAGGGCGCGCACCCCCCACTCCCACCGTTCGCAGAAGTCCTCGAAATCTACCGACAGCCCGCGATGCCCGGCCTCCATGCCCGTCATGGCCAGACCCGAAAACCCCTTGCCCATCACCGACCCGGTGGCGCCGCCGAGTTCGCCGAGTTGATCAATGGTCGCGCCCACACCCTGCGTGAACTTCGCCACCGACGCCTGGTCGAAAGCGAGGTCCGACCCGTCACCGCTCACGGCCGCCCCCCTCCTCCGCCGCGCCGGAGTCGACCGCGACGCCGTCCGGAACGATTCCGGTGACCGGCGGGAAGAACATCGCCCCGTCTTCGTCGGCGATATCCACAGCGAGCCCGGCGGGTTCGTCCAAAGCCGACACGATCTCATCCACGATCCGCGCCCCGAGCAGCGCGACGTAGTCCATCGGACGATCACCCGGACCGTGGTGAACGGCGAAGCGAGCCAGCGCCGTCTCGTCCGTGAACGCGCAGATCCACCGAACACCGCCCGATCGGGCGCTCCACAGACCGGGTTCGGCCGACGGGACCAGAAGAACCGTGCGACGCATCTCACCAACTAACGCCCGTGGATCGCCAACTCCCGCCCGTTGCTCGGATATTCGTTGGGCGAGCACGGTCCTCGGCTGTCCCACGGGTTCTCCCTTGTCCTGGTCGGCTGATGGCACCGTAGAACAGAACGAGTGTGCGGGTGGGAGGGTTCTCGCACGTCCACGCACCACAGCCCCCCAGCCTCATGGACATGAACACCTGCTGATGTCCCACCGAGACGGTCGAGTGGGGGGGCCTTGCCGACGTCCGACGACGACACGTCCCGTCCTCTTGAGTACGGAAGGAGCTCGGGTCGGGGTCCACGCTCGGCAACGCCATCTCATCGGTCCACACCGGCGAAGCCTCAGTGAAGGACGCGATCGTGTACGCGGCCGTCCACGGCTGGTAAGAGGGGCATATCCAGGGCGAGGACGAATACCCCGGGTGCGACTTCCGGGGCGGGCTGCCCAAGCACAGCAATCGCGGCTGACCACTCCGGAATGCCGAGGAGCGCCACCGATGCGTCGGTGGCGGGCTACATCTCGGGCCTCCTGGACGCCACCCTCCGTCGCCGACGCCGCTCGCGCGATGCCGTACCTACAGCTCGTCACTGATTGTCGGTGACGTCACCTACTGTTCACCGCATGGCATTGGCGGACATCACAGGCTCAGAGATCACCAAAGCAATCGAGGAATGCGACCGCCTCGGCCGCGAGAGGTTTCTCCGTGCCCATGGGTTCAAGCGCGCTCAGCGCTACTTCCTCTCTCACAACGGCAGGCTTTACGACTCCAAGGCGATCGTCGGCGTGGCGCACGGGTACCTCCTCGACCAGGGACCATTTGAGGCGAAAGCTTTCTCCGGTGGCGCAGACCACGCCGTTGCTCTGCTGCGCAGGCTCAGTTTCGCCGTCGTGGACGGTCCCGGCGCGGAGTCGGAGGCGTACAAGGAACTCCTCAGCCGTGTCCACAAGCTGAAGGTGAATCGTTCCTCCGGCCGCCCTCTCCTCTACCAGCCGATCACCTTGCTCTGGGCCATTGGACGGGCTCGCCGCGGAGACGAACGGCTTCTTTCCTGGAGCGCCACGGTGGAAGCAGTCCGCAGCCTGCTGGAACAGCACGGCATGCGAAGGGAGCGCCCGCGCCCCGACTATCCTGTCGCCGCCCTGTACCACGCCGGCCTCTGGGCACTGCACGACCACTCGGACCCGGTGCCCACCGCCCACGGAGATTCCACGTTGAGACGATGGTTCGCCGACAACCATCCCCGCGGCGGTCTCGTCGAGCCGACCTACGACCTGCTGCGCCGCTCCGGCGAAGCCCGCGTCGCCGTGATCGACACACTGCTGTCCGCCTACTTCGACGGCCTGGACTACGGGCCACTCCTCCACCGTGTCGGGCTGTACGACGATGAGATAGCGGACGACCTCGCCACCGACGGCGCCAAGCCGCTGCCTCCGGTAGTCACGGCAGCCCAGTACGACCGGCTGTGCCGGATCGTCGAGCACCGCGAGGGCGAGAATCGAGACAGGCGCACGCCCGACACCTCATACAACCCATTCCGGTCGGGGACAGCCAGACGGGCAGTGCTCTTGCGTAGCAAGGGAGTCTGCGAGAACCCGAACTGCACTGGTCAACCTGCCGATGTGACGAGCAAGGGCGCACCGATACTCGAAGTCGATCACGTCATGGACCTTGCCTGCGGTGGGCGCGACCACCCCAGCCAGATGGTTGCACTGTGCCCGAACTGCCACGCAATCAAGACCCGCGGCCGGAGCCGCGAGGAACTCCGCGAAGTGTTGCTTGAGGTGGCACAGGAGCGTCACACCCACTGGACTACGTTCGAGGATGACTGATGGCAGATGGCAAGCTCGTGCGAGACCTAATTCCTCAGATCATCCGCGAGAGCGGTGCGGAGCCGATGGTCTACGTTGCTGGCCCATGAAGAGTACCGGGAGCGCCTGCGCCATAAACTCAGGGAGGAGGTAGCCGAGTTCCTTTCAGCTGACGACTCCGCTGTTGCCGAGGAGCTGGCAGACGTTCTCGAAGTGGTTCACGCACTTGCCCTCGACCTTGGCATTAAGCCGGGCCACCTGGAAGAACTCCGAGCGCAGAAGGCCGAGGCCAGAGGTGGCTTCGCTGGCAGAGTCGTTTGGACCGGCAATGCCTGAGCCTGCTGTGACAGCTTGCCGGCTCCGAGGAGCCTTGCCGATCCGATGAGCGGCGCCGTCGCGTTGCCTCCCGCGCATCCCGCCGCACAGGCGCTGCGCTCATGCGCTCCCCTCGCGCACCCCGTGGCTTCGGTGGCACGATCCGAGCCGGCAGCGTCCGCCGACAGCGCCCCACCGGACAAGGAAAAAGCCAGGTCAGAGAGTGTCTGACCTGGTCCTTCCCAGAGCCCCCTGTCGGATTCGAACCGACGACCTACGCATTACAAGTGCGTTGCTCTGGCCAGCTGAGCTAAGGAGGCGTGCCGGAGCAGTGTAACCAACACCGCTCCCTGTTCGGTCCCCGAATTTCGCGCCCCTCGAACTACTGACAGATTTCACATGGCCAGGTAGCGTCGCCGAGGATTCACCCAAGTGGACCAGACCACTCCCTTACTCGGATCGTCCGGCACGTTCCTGCCGGTGGAGGAGAAGATTCTGCATGGCCAGTGTCACGTTCGACAAGGCGTCCCGCGTCTACCCCGGCTCCACGAAGCCGGCCGTGGACCAGCTCGAGATCGACATCGCGGACGGTGAGTTCCTCGTCCTCGTCGGTCCTTCCGGTTGTGGCAAGTCGACCTCCCTGCGCATGCTCGCGGGTCTTGAGGACGTCAACGGCGGCGCGATCCGCATCGGTGACCGCGACGTCACGCACCTGCCCCCGAAGGACCGGGACATCGCCATGGTGTTCCAGAACTACGCGCTCTATCCGCACATGACCGTCGCGGACAACATGGGCTTCGCGCTCAAGATCGCCGGTGTGAACAAGACGGAGATCCGGGCGAAGGTCGAAGAGGCCGCCAAGATGCTGGACCTCACCGAGTACCTGGACCGCAAGCCGAAGGCGCTCTCCGGTGGTCAGCGTCAGCGTGTCGCGATGGGCCGTGCCATCGTGCGTGAGCCGCAGGTCTTCCTCATGGACGAGCCGCTGTCGAACCTCGACGCCAAGCTGCGTGTCTCCACGCGTACGCAGATCGCCTCGCTCCAGCGCCGTCTGGGCATCACGACCGTTTACGTCACGCACGACCAGGTCGAGGCCCTGACCATGGGTGACCGTGTCGCGGTCCTCAAGGACGGTCTGCTCCAGCAGGTCGACTCGCCGCGCAACATGTACGACAAGCCGGCGAACCTCTTCGTGGCCGGCTTCATCGGCTCCCCGGCCATGAACCTGGTCGAGGTCCCGATCACCGACGGTGGCGTGAAGTTCGGCAACAGCGTCGTCCCGGTCTCCCGCGAGGCGCTCTCCGCCGCCGCGGAGAAGGGCGACACGACCGTCACGGTCGGCATCCGCCCCGAGCACTTCGACATCGTCGAGCACGGCGGCGCCGCCGCGAAGTCGCTCTCGAAGGACAGCGCCGACGCCCCGGCCGGTCTGGCCGTCTCGGTCAACGTCGTCGAGGAGCTCGGCGCCGACGGCTTCGTCTACGGCTCCGCGCGGGTCGGCGGCGAGGACAAGGACCTGGTCGTCCGTGTCGGCGGCCGTGCCGTTCCGGAGAAGGGCACCAAGCTGCACGTCGTGCCGCGCCCGGACGAGCTGCACGTCTTCTCCACCTCGACGGGCGAGCGTCTCACCGACTGACGTCCCGCGCCCCGCGCACACGCACACGCACGCGCACCACAGCGGCCCCGCACGTTCTCCGTGCGGGGCCGTTCGCGCGCCGCGTGGCGTGTCCGGGTTTGAATCCGCAGGGTGCCGGATTCCCCGGCACACCGGGCATTTCACCGCGGTCCGTCAACACGCGATTCGAAAGGCACCCTCGAACCATCCCCCGCAAGGGTGACGAAATGTCGCCAAATCATCACTGGCCGCTACGCTCGCTGCGTGACCCACACCGCTCGCCGCATCGGCCGATCCCTCGCTTTCGTACTGCCCGTCGTGATGGTCCTTTCCGGGACCCTCGCCGTCACCAGCGTGCCGTGGGCAGCGCACAACTCCGAGTCCCGGGTCCTGGCCGCGTCGGCTCAGGACGTGTCGAAGCGCGCCAAGTCGCGCACCCCGCAGGACGTCCTGCGGGACCGGCTGCTGCTGGAGCTCCGGGCGAAGGACCCGGGTGTCGCGCTGACGGACCTGCAGCGTTCCGTCGAGGCCCGTCCCTCGCTCGCCCGGCACTGCATGTCGATCGCGAGGGCGCTGGGCCGCGCGGCGGTCGAGCAGTACGGTCCGACACGCGCCCACCGGTTCTCGCGTCCCGTCTGCGACACGTCGTTCGCCTCGGGCGTCGCCCGGTTCAGCTGACCGGCCGGTCCGGGCACGGCATATCGTGCCTGGCATGCATACGTATCCGACGCAGGCCGTGATCCTGGCAGGTGGCCAGGGATCACGGCTGCGCCCGTACACCGACGACCGCCCCAAGCCGATGGTCGAGATCCCGGGCACCGGGACTCCGATCATCGGCCATCAGCTTTCCTGGCTGGCCGCCGAGGGCGTGACCGACGCCGTGGTGTCGTGCGGTCATCTGGCCGAGGTGCTGCAGGAGTGGCTGGACTCGGCGGTGCTGCCGCTACGCGTGACGACCGTCGTGGAGTCCGAGCCCCTGGGCCGCGGTGGCGGGCTGAAGTACGCCGCCGCCCGGCTGCCCGATCCGGGCGAGCCCTGGTACGCCACCAACGGCGACATCTGGACGCGCTTCTCGCTGCGCGAGATGGCCGCGTTCCACGCCGAGCGCGACGCCACCGCCACCCTGGCCCTGGCCCGTCCCCGGATCCCGTGGGGTGCCGTGGAGACGGACGCGTTCGGGCACATCACCGACTTCATCGAGTCGCCGCCGTCCCCGTATCTGATCAACGCCGGTGTGTACGTCTTCTCGCCGACGTTCACGACGCTGCTGCCGGACCGGGGCGACCACGAGCGGACGACGTTCCCGCGGCTGGCCCGCGAGCGCAGGCTGGCCGGGTACCCGTTGCCGCACGGGGCGTACTGGCGGGCCATCGACACGGCGAAGGACCTGACCGAGGCCGCCAAGGAGCTCGACGGGCGGTAGCAGTGGCAGGAGCGAGAGCCCCGGCGGGCGACGAGGACGAAGGGGCGGTCACCGGATACGTGTCTGGTGACCGCCCCTTCGTCGTGTGCCGGCCTGCGGCTCAGCTTCGTCGTGTGCCGGCCCTGGCTCAGCCGAGCAGGCCGCCGATGGGGTTCTGCCCGCCGCCGGAGGTCCCGCCGGAGGTCCCGCCGGTGGAGCCGCCGCCGTTGTCCGTGCCGCCGCCGCCCGTGGAGCCGCCGCCGGTGCCGGTTGAGCCGGAGGAGCTCGGGCCGGAGCTGCTGGAGAACGGGGGCTGCTGCGGAGTCGTCTGCTGCGGGGGCTGCTGGACGGTGCCCTGGGTCTGGCTGGGCTGTCCCGCACCGGCCCCCGCTTGGCCGGACTCGCGGACGGCGCCCGCGGCGGGCGTGGACTCCTTGGTGGAGGGAGTGGTGGCGGCACCGCTGCGGGAGGGTGCGGGGCGTTGCCCGGCGGGCGTGTGGGAGGCCCGGCCGCTGCGGGATTCCTGCGGGAGCGGGGAGCCGGGCAGCTGGTTGGTCGGGTTGCCGTTCGGGCCGGGCACGGTGACGACCTCGGAGGAGCGGACCGCGCCACCGAGCATGGAGCCCACGAGCAGAGTGAGGCCGGCGACGACCGTGGCGACGACGGCCCCCCGCCGGAGCACCCGGCGGCGCAGGTCCCAGATCGCGGAGCGCGGGCCGAGCCTGCGCCATGCCTCACCGGCGAGGCGTCCGTCGACGGAGTAGACGGGGGCGCCCGCGATGATGAGCGGGCTCCAGGCGGCGAGGTAGATGATGTCCGGCGTGTCGTAGGCGGCGACGGTACGCCAGCTGACGGTGACCAGCAGGGCGGCGGAGAGGAGAGCACCGAAGGAGGCGGCGACCCGCTGCCAGAGGCCGAGGACGGTGAGGACGCCGACGACTACCTGCAGGAAGGCGACGGTCAGGCCGGCGCCGACGGGGTGCGAGAGCGCGAAGTCGCGGAGCGGCTCGGCCAGTGCCCAGGGGTGCAGCGAGGTCAGCCACTTGACCATCGAGCCGCGCTCGCCGCCGTCGAAGTAGACGGGGTCGCACAGCTTGCCCATGCCGGCGTAGATCGAGATGAAGCCGAGGAAGATCCGCAGGGGCAGGAGCACGACGCCGAGGTTCATCCGGCGGCCGGGGTAGTACGCGTGCCGTACGGAGTCGTTGCCGTGGCGTGGGCCGCGGGCCTCGGTGCTGTCGTCGTAGTCGTCCTCGTCGTACGCGTCGTCCCGGTCGTAGGCTCCCCGGCCGTACGGTCCGGGGTCGACGGGGTCGTAGGCGCCGACCGCCCGGCGCATGGGCGGCAGCAGGGGGCCGTTGCCGTGGCGGCCCGGCCGGCGGGGTGCGGTGATGACGGGGTTGGGCTGGGTCTCTTCGAGGCGCTCGATGACCTGGGTGCCGCCCGTGCCGAGCCCGCCGTCGAACTCGTGGCCCGCGTGGGCGGGTTGGGGCACATAGGGGTCGTAGGGGTCGTACGCGGTGGCCGGGCGGCCCGCGGTGGAGTTCCGTACGGCCTGGAGGAGTCCGGTGGCGCCGGGGTCGCCGGGGGCGGACCTGCCGCTCCATACGACGGGCGAGCGCCTGCCGCGCGCCGCTCCGGTGCCGCCGCTCATGGCGGGGATCCTGGGCACGCCGACGGGGGCCAGACCGCGCAGCCGCGCGCGCTGGCCGTGGGCGAGCTGCACCCGGAAGCTGGCGTGGTTGACGATGACCTGCGCGGGGTCGCAGTCCACCTTGGTCATGCTCAGGGCGGGTTGTTCGTCGAACCGAGGCGTTCTGGTGTCCACACTCATCTAACCGAGTGATGTGTGTTTAGGACACTGCCTTGACGGGCCCGAAGTGTCCGAGGCCCGTCAATGGCCTCCGGCAGGGGGGCGCCCCGGTCGGCCGCCCCCCGTCCGGGTGTACGTCAGGCCCGGCGCCGCGCGACCTCGTAGAGGACGATCCCGGCCGCGACACCCGCGTTCAGCGACTCCGCGCCGCCCGGCATCGAGATGCGGACCCGGTAGTCGCAGGTCTCGCCGACGAGGCGGCCGAGGCCCTTGCCCTCGCTGCCGATGACGATGACGACGGGACCGGCGAGTGCCTCCAGGTCCTCGACGGTGTGCTCGCCGTCCGCGGCGAGGCCGACGACGGTGATGCCGGCCTTCTGGTAGCCCTCCAGGGCGCGGGTCAGGTTCGTCACCCGGGAGACCGGCGTACGGGCCGCCGTGCCCGCGGAGGACTTCCAGGCGCCCGCGGTCATCCCGGCCGCGCGCCGCTCCGGCACGACCACGCCGTGGCCGCCGAACGCGGAGACGGAGCGGACGATCGCGCCCAGGTTGCGCGGGTCGGTGACGCCGTCGAGGGCGACGATCAGCGGGTCCTCGCCGTTGTCGTACGCGGCGGCGGTGAGGTCCTCCGGGTGCGCGTACTCGTAGGGCGGGACCTGGAGGACGAGGCCCTGGTGGTTCAGGCCGTTCGTCATCCGGTCCAGTTCGGGGCGCGGGGCCTCCATCAGGTTGATGTTGCCGCGCTCACCGGCGAGCTGGAGCGCGTCGCGGACCCGCTCGTCGTTGTCGATGTACTGCTGGACGTACAGGGTCGTCGCCGGGACGCCGTCGCGCAGGGCCTCGTAGACGGGGTTGCGGCCGACGACCATCTCGGACGTGCCCTTGGCGCCGCCGCGCCGGGGGGCGGGGCGGCGGGCCGCGGCCTGCTTGGCCTGGGCGTTGGCGATGCGGTTCTTCTTGTGTCCCTTGCGGGCGGAGGCGGGCGGCGTCGGGCCCTTGCCTTCGAGGCCACGGCGTCGCTGCCCACCGCTGCCGACCTGCGCGCCCTTCTTGTTGGACGTGCGGCGGTTCCTGCGCTGGCTGTTCCCGGCCATGACCTACCTGTTTCGTTGCTTCTCAGACGCGCGAAGACGTGCGTACGTATAAGTGAAGTGTGCCGCCCGGATCGCCGGGCGGCACATGGGGGGACTACTGGCGCGGGCCGAGTGTCCACCGTGGTCCGGCCGGGCTGTCCTCGATGACGAGCCCGGACTGGCCCAGCTGGTCGCGGATGGCGTCGGCCGCGGGCCAGTCCTTGCGTTCGCGGGCCGACTGTCGCTGGTCCAGGACGAGGCGTACGAGCGTGTCGACGACCCCGTGCAGGTCGTCTCCGTGGTCTCTCTCGCCCGCCCAGTTCTCGTCGAGCGGGTCGAGGCCGAGGACGCCGAGCATCGCGCGGACCTCCGCGAACCGGGCGACGGCGGCTTCCTTGTCGTCGGCGGCGAGCGCGGAGTTGCCCTGGCGGACCGTGGTGTGGACGATCGCGAGCGCCTGCGGGACGCCCAGGTCGTCGTCCATCGCCTCGGCGAACGCAGGCGGCACCTCGGTGGCGGGCTCGACCGTCTCGCCCGCCTTTTCGGTGACGCGCTGCACGAAGCCCTCGATCCGTGCGAACGCGGACTCGGCCTCGCGCAGGGCCTCCTCGCTGTACTCGATCATCGACCGGTAGTGCGGGGTGCCGAGGTAGTAGCGCAGCACGATCGGACGCCACTGCTTGACCATCTCGCTGACCAGCACGGAGTTGCCGAGCGACTTCGACATCTTCTCGCCGGACATGGTGACCCAGCCGTTGTGCACCCAGTAACTGGCGAACTCGTCGCCGTAGCCCTTGGCCTGGGCGATCTCGTTCTCGTGGTGCGGGAAGATCAGGTCGATGCCGCCGCCGTGGATGTCGAAGGCGGTGCCGAGGTACTTGTGGGCCATGGCGGAGCACTCCAGGTGCCAGCCGGGCCGGCCGCGGCCCCACGGGGTCTCCCAGCTGGGCTCGCCCGGCTTGGACGCCTTCCACATCGCGAAGTCGCGCTGGTCGCGCTTGCCGGTCTCGCCCTCCCCGGACGGCTGGCGCAGATCGTCCAGGTCCTGGTTGGAGAGTTCCAGGTAGCCGGGGAAGGAGCGCACGTCGAAGTAGACGTTGCCGTCGGCGGCGTAGGCGTGACCGCGTTCGATCAGGCCGCGCATCATCTCGATCATCTCGGGGATGTGGCCGGTCGCGCGCGGTTCGTAGGTGACCGGGAGGCAGCCGAGCGCGTCGTATCCGGCGTTGAACGCGCGCTCGTTCTCGTACCCGATCGCCCACCACGGGCGGCCCTGCTCGGCCGACTTCGCGATGATCTTGTCGTCGATGTCGGTGACGTTCCGGATGAACGTGACGTCGTAGCCGCGGTACTCGAACCAGCGGCGCATGATGTCGAAGTTCAGCCCGGACCGGATGTGCCCGATGTGCGGGGCGGCCTGGACAGTCGCGCCACAGAGGTAGATCGAGACACAGCCCGCTGTGAGCGGGACGAAATCACGGATCTGCCGGGCGCTGGTGTCGTGCAGGCGAATAGTCACGCCTCAAGGGTAGTGGGCGCGCACCAGTGCCCCGCGACCCCTTGGGGATCGCGGGGAAAAGTTTCCGGCGGCGTCGTGTCCGCGGAGAGGCCCCGTGGATCAGCGGGTCGGCCCGGGCGGCAGGGCAGCGGCAGCGCGGCGGTCAGCCCGTGCGGTAGACGAGCGCGGTCGCGATCCCGGCGAGGCCCTCGGCCCGCCCGGTGAAGCCGAGTCCGTCGGAGGTGGCGGCGGAGAGCGAGACGGGCGCGCCCACGGCGGCCGACAGAACCCGCTGCGCCTCGTCGCGCCGCTTGCCGATCTTCGGCCGTACGCCGACGACCTGGACGGCTACGTTGCCGATCTCGAAGCCCTCGGCCCGCACGATCCGCGCCGCCTCGGTCAGCAGGGTGACTCCGGCGGCGCCGGACCACTCGGGCCGCCCGGTGCCGAAGTGCTGCCCGAGGTCGCCGAGCCCGGCGGCGGAGAAGAGCGCGTTGCACGCGGCGTGCGCGACGACATCGGCGTCGGAGTGCCCGGCCAGACCGGGGCCCTCGCCCTCCCACAGCAGCCCCGCGCACCACAGCTCGCGGCCCTCTTCGAAGGCGTGGATGTCCGTGCCGATCCCGACCTGCGGGATCACGGGCCCGGTCCGTTCCTCAGAAGCCATCGGTCGCCCTCCGTCGCGCGAGTACCGCCTCGGCCAGCACCAGGTCCAGCGGCCGGGTCACCTTGAACGCCTCTTCGTGCCCGGGTACGACGACGACCGGCGTCCCGAGCCGCTCCACCATGCCCGCGTCGTCCGTGGCGCCCTCGCCGCTGACGGCGACGGTCTGGTGCGCGCGCACCAGGGTGTCGCGGTCGAAGCCCTGCGGGGTCTGCACGGCGCGCAGCCGGGCCCGCACGGGCGTGCCGAGCACCGGTTCCGGCTCCCCCGGCGCGCCCGGCTCGACCTCCTTGGCGGTGTCGGCGAGCGGCAGGGCCGGCACGACGGCGGGCGCGCCGTCCCGTACCGCTTCGATCACCGCGTCCACGGTGTCGACGGGCACCAGCGGGCGCGCCGCGTCGTGGACGAGGACGATGGAGATGCCCTCGGGCAGGGCGTCGAGGCCGAGCCGCACCGACTCCTGGCGGGTCTCACCACCGGGCACCACGAGATAGTCGGTGCGCTCGGGCAGCGCGTGCGCGTCGAGCAGGTTCTTGACCTCGGGGGCACCGTCCGGCGGCGCCACGACGACGACCAGGGAGACGGAACGGGACGCGGCCATGGCCCGTACCGCGTGGATGAGCATGGGCGTCCCGCCCAGCGCGCGGAGCGCCTTGGGGACGCCCGGGCCGAGCCGTACGCCGCGGCCGGCCGCAGGGATCACGGCGGCTGTGCGGTACGGACGCGATTGATCAGACATCGGTTGCACTCCGAAGCTTCGGCATGTTTGTTTCCACGGCCGACATGGGTATGGCCACAAGCGAGCCGGGCGCCACGCCATGACTCGCCCGGGCCCTTTCCGTGACACCCGGTCGACGACGGACACGCCGCACCGGCCGCTCGGGGTCGGCTGCGCAAGATCGCGAGCAACGTATCCGGGGGATTGCCGACGAAGCCAACGCATCGGTGAGTCGGGGCGAGGTCCGGCCATGCCGTGGCCGAATGCAAACATGCCGCAGCGCCCGACGACATCCCGTGAATACGGTTGTCAGCGGGCACCGCGGCACATCATTTACGGTCGGCGTGAGCCGGTTCAGGACGCGAGTACCTCGTCGAGCAGAGCCTCGGCCTTGTCCTCGTTCGTGTTCTCCGCGAGAGCGAGCTCGCTCACCAGAATCTGGCGAGCCTTGGCGAGCATCCGCTTCTCACCTGCGGAGAGTCCACGCTCGCGCTCACGACGCCACAGGTCGCGAACCACTTCGGCGACCTTGATGACATCGCCGGAGGCGAGCTTCTCCAGATTTGCCTTGTAGCGCCGGGACCAGTTCGTCGGCTCTTCGGCATACGGTGCACGCAGCACTTCGAAGACCCGGTCCAGCCCCTCCTGCCCGACCACGTCACGCACACCCACGAACTCCGCATTGTCCGCCGGCACACGAACCGTCAAGTCGCCCTGGGCGACCTTGAGCACCAAGTAGGTCTTGTCCACGCCTTTGATCTGGCGAGTTTCGATAGCCTCGATCAGCGCGGCCCCGTGATGGGGATAGACCACGGTGTCGCCAACCTTGAACGTCATGTGACAGGTACCCCTTCCGTGGCTATCAAGAGTAACACGAGAACAGCTTCTCCTGAATGGCGTTTTCGCAGGTCAGGGCATATCTCGGGGCTTGACAACAGCGACACGTACGTGCTGCGGAAGGTTCACGGGGGACGGTATTCGCAGGTCGGACGGGCTGTACGGGCGACGCGAAACACGCACGTCACACACATCCGAACCCCGCTCCGAAGTGGTTGAACGTCCCGTTTTGCCGGGTTCAGGATGATGAACTTTACGTACTCCGTTCGGAGATCGATCACCCGCTCGGACGCACGTGTGGCTGATCAATGGATATTGATCAGCACCCCGCTGCGATCGGTTAATACGAACGGAATGCGCCACGCTCCATGACACGTTCCATGACACGTTCCATGAATTGATCACCCGCGATATGTGAACGGCACGTGTCGATGGTTTCGGGGGGGTTCGGTGGTGCTCCGTTCCGTGCGCCCCGGCCCGGGCGCGGGACTCGAACGGCACCGGCCCCGGGACGTGCCGGAGCACGAAGGGGCGCGTAGGGGCGGGTCGGGTGCGGGGCGCGAGGGACGGCTCGGTAGCCTAAGGCCGCTGACACACCCTTAGGGCGGCTTTACGCCGCTCGCCCCTCCCGTCCGCTGTCCGAACGTTCAAGGAGTTGCCGCCGCCGTGAGCCGCAGCCTTCGACACGGCGCTCTCGCCGCCACAGCCATCGTGTTCTCGATCGCCTCGCTCGCCGCGTGCGGTGCGGGCAATGACGCAGCAACGCTCGATGTCAGGCCGGACAGTGCTGCCGCCAGGTCCGGTGACATCAGCATCCAGAACGCGAACGTCATCACCCAGCCCGAGCGCACCGCCACGGGCCCCGCCGTCGTCTCCGCGACGCTCTTCAACAACGGCACCAAGCAGCAGACCCTGGACGCCATCACCCTGCCGGGTACGAGCGCCGCGGTGCAGCTGCACGCCGCCCAGGGCAAGGGACCCGTCGTGGTCCCGGCCGGAGGCAAGGTGGTCCTCGGCGGCAAGGGCAATGCGTCCGCCGTGATCGAGAACGGCCACGAGGCCGCGCAGGCGGGCAATGTGCAGCCCGTCGTCTTCAAGCTCAGCTCGACGGGGGAGATCACGCTCGGCGCGTTCGTCGTTCCGGCAACCAGCTACTTCACGGACTTCGGCCCGAGTTCGCTGCCGGTGGCGCCGTCGAAGGCCCCCTCGTCGCCCAGCACTCCCTCCGGTTCCGCCTCCGCGACCCCGGGTACGCCGGGCTAGCCCCAGTCCGGTTCCACGGACGAGGCGGTCACCCCGACCGACGCCGCGTCCGCCTCGGCGCAGACCGGCTGACCGGCCGGCCCACACGGGATACGCGCGTACGCAACACGTGAACGGCGGAGGGCGCCCTCCCTTTCGGGGGGGGCGCCCTCCGCCGTCGTGTACGGGCCGGTCTACGGCTCGAACTTGTACCCCAGGCCCCGCACCGTCACCAGGAAGCGCGGCGCGCCCGGGTCGGGCTCGATCTTGGCGCGCAGGCGCTTGACGTGGACGTCGAGGGTCTTGGTGTCGCCCACGTAGTCCGCGCCCCAGACCCGGTCGATCAGCTGCATGCGGGTCAGGACCCGGCCGGCGTTGCGCAGCAGCATCTCCAGCAGGTCGAACTCCTTGAGCGGGAGGTCGACCTTGGCGCCGGAGACCGTGACGACGTGGCGGTCGACGTCCATCCGGACCGGGCCCGCCTCCAGGGCGGCCGGCGTGACCTCCTCCGGCTCACCCCGGCGGCGCAGCACCGCGCGGATGCGGGCGACGAGCTCCCGCGAGGAGAACGGCTTGGTGACGTAGTCGTCGGCTCCTATTTCCAGGCCGACGACCTTGTCGATCTCGCTGTCCTTGGCCGTGACCATGATCACGGGGACGTTGGACCGGCTGCGCAGCTGACGGCAGACCTCCGTACCGGGCAGGCCCGGCAGCATCAGGTCGAGCAGCACGAGATCCGCGCCGTTGCGCTCGAACTCGTCGAGCCCTTCCGGGCCCGTCGCCGCGATGGCGACTTCGAAGCCCTCCTTACGGAGCATGTACGACAGGGCGTCGCTGAAGGATTCCTCATCCTCGACGACAAGCACTCGGGTCACGGAAGGACCTCCGGGGCAGGAAATGGTTCGGGGGTGTCGGGGTGAGCGGGCCCGTAGGGGCCCTCGTCGCCGTTGACGATGAGCGGTCCGCCCGGGCTGCGGTCGCGGTCCCGTGCGGAGCCCGCTTCGGGCAGCCGCAGGGTGAAGGTGGAGCCCTGGCCCTCCGAGCTCCAGACCGTGACCTCCCCGCCGTGCGAGGCGGCCACGTGCTTGACGATGGCGAGGCCGAGGCCGGTGCCACCGGTGGCCCGTGAGCGGGCCGGGTCGACGCGGTAGAAGCGTTCGAAGACCCGCTCGCGGTCCTTCTCCGAGATGCCGATGCCCTGGTCGGTCACCGCTATCTCGATCTGGTCCCCGCCGGGTACGGACAGTCGCCTGGCGGCGATGCCCACTCGGGTGCGGGCGGGGCTGTAGTTGACGGCGTTCTCGACGAGGTTGCCGAGCGCCGCGGCGAGCTGGCCGCGGTTGCCCCAGATGCGGAGCTCCGCGGTGCCGCCCGCTGCCATGGTGATCTGCTTCGAGCCGGCCTGCTGGCGGCAGCGGTCGATGGCCTCGGCCACCAGCTCGTCCACCCGGACCGGCTCGGCGTCCTCCAGCGGGTCGTCGTTCTGCACCCGGGAGAGGTCGATGATCTCCTGTACGAGGTTGGTCAGCCGGGTCGCCTCGATCTGCATCCGCCCCGCGAACCGCTCCACCGCCTCCGGGTCGTCGGAGGCGTCCATCACGGCCTCGGAGAGCAGCGAGAGCGCGCCGACCGGGGTCTTGAGCTCATGGCTGACGTTGGCGACGAAGTCGCGCCGTACCGCTTCGATACGGCGGGCCTCGGTGAGGTCCTCGACCAGCAGGAGCACCAGCCGGGAACCCAGCGGGGCGACCCGGGCGGAGACCGCGAGGGCCTCGCCCCGCCCCGTACCGCGCCGGGGAAGGTCCAGTTCGACCTGGCGTATCTCACCGTCACGACGGGTGTCCCGGGCCATGGTCAGCATCGCCTCGACGGCGAGCCGCCCGCCCCTGACCAGTCCCAGCGCGTAGGCGGCGGAGCTGGCCTTGACCACGCTGTCGCTCTCGTCGAGCACGACCGCGGAGGAGCTGAGCACGGACAGGACCGTGTCCACCCCCGGGGGAAGGGGGGCGTTGCTGTCGGGCCGCAGGGACGTGCGCGTCGGCTTCTTCTGGTCACGCTCGCTCCAGCGAAACGCCAGCATGGCGATCACGCCGGTACCCGCACCGCCGATCGCCGCAGCTGCGGCGACTGCCGCGTTCACGTCCATACGTCAAGGTTATGCGGGTCCGGGAGGACTCTCCCAGCCATCCGAGCACCTGTCCGAACACTCGTCGCCCAGAGTTCACCGAGGAGCAAGGGTTGGTTCATTTGGGCGGCCGGATCCCGACGCGTAGGCCGCCCAGGGTGGCAGCGTGGGGTTCAAACCTGGCCCCGGCCTTAGACAGAGGACTGGAGAGGGACTTCCATGCGTGACGCTTACCACGAGGAACTCGACTCGATCGGCGAGGGACTGGTCGAGATGGCCCGGCTCGTCGGGTCGGCGATCGGCCGGGCGACGACGTCCATGCTCGACGCCGATCTCAAGCTCGCAGAGAGCGTGATCGCCGCGGACCAGAAGGTCGACGACCTCCAGCACGACCTGGAGGCGCGGGCCATCGCCCTGCTCGCGCGCCAGCAGCCCGTGGCGACGGATCTGCGGATCGTGGTCACGTCGCTGCGGATGAGCGCCGACCTGGAGCGCTCGGGGGACCTCGCCCAGCACGTCGCCAAGCTGGCCCGGCTGCGGTTCCCGGAATCGGCGGTGCCGCACGACCTGCACGCCACCATCCTGGAGATGGGGCAGCTGGCGCAGCGCCTGATGGCCAAGGCCGCCGAGGTGATCATCACCAAGGACGTCGATCTGGCACTTCAGCTGGAGCAGGACGACGACGAGATGGACCTGCTGCACCGCACGCTGTTCCAGCACCTGATGGACGACCGCTGGAAGCACGGCATCGAGACGGCCGTCGACGTGACGCTGCTCGGCCGCTACTACGAGCGCTTCGCCGACCACGCGGTGTCGGTCGCCAAGCGGGTCGTGTACCTGGTGACGGGTGAGCACGCGGACGAGATCCAGCAGCAGCAGACGGCGGTGGAGGGCGCGTAGCGGGACGCGAAGCGGGGACCGTGGGGCTGTCCGTGGCGGGTGAGGGCTGTCGGGGCGCGTGGGGAGCATGAGGCCGCGGGACCGTGGGGCCGTGACGCAGGGTTGGTGGGCGTACGCGGTCGCATTCGGTCGCACATGTGTCTCTGCGCGTGTGCGCCGTTGATGCGCCCGCCCGGGTGGGCGTGCAATGGGGTGGGGCGGCACGTCTTGTCCGTACGCCCCGGTCGTGCGCGCGTCGCTGTGGCGTACGGCCCTGTCGTACGCCTAGAGGAGGAACCATGGCCGATTCCCCCACGACCGACCCCCAGCAGGAGGCACCCGCAGACGTGGTGCACCTGACCGTGCTCGGCGCCTGCGGCTGCGGCTCGGGCTGCGGATGCGGCTGCCAGTCCGGGGCCCCGTGCCAGTGCGGTGGCTGCTGCGGCTGACCGACCGCCACGGAAGCCGAAGGGCGCCCCGCGCGGAGCAGGCTTTTCGCTGCTCCGCGCGGGGCGCCGTCGTGTGCGGGCGGCCCGTCTCAGGCCGACCCGTCTCAGGCCGTATCAGCCCGCCGGCTCGACGGAAGGCCCGGCCCCGGCCCCTGAAACCTCGGGAACACCGCTCCCCTCGCCCGCTTCGCTCTCCGCCACCCGGCTGCCGCTCCCGGAGGCCGCCCCGTCCTCCCCCGGAAGATTCCGCATCAGCAGCCAGTACCCGAGCGCGGCCCCGGTCCCCAGGACGGCGCAGGTGCCCCACAGCCACGCCGCCCCGAAACGGTCGATCACCACACCCGACATCAGTGGTGCGACCAGCGCCGCCGCGGACCAGGACATCGTGTACATGCCTTGATAGCGGCCGCGGCCCTGGGCGGGCGAGAGCCGGACCACGAGACCGGTCTGAATGGGCGAGTTGACGATCTCGGCGACCGTCCAGACGCAGATGGTCAGCGCATACACGGCGACGGACCCGGCGAACGCGGTCAGCCCGAATCCGTACCCCGCAAGCAGCGACGACACGATGAGCAGCCGGCGCGGATCGCGGTGCTGGATGAAGCGGGTGACCGGGATCTGGAGCACCACGATCAGCACACCGTTGACGGCGACGGCGGTGCCGAAGTCTGAGCTGGAGAACCCGTCCGCCCCCATGGCCACCGGCAGCCCCACGTACCCCTGCTGGAAGATCAGCGCGATCACGAAGGACAGCCCGACGACGCTCATGAACCGCCCGTCGCGCAGCACGGTGGAGAGCCGGACCTCGTCCGCGCCGCCGACCGCGCGGCCCGGCACCGCCGCCGACTTCTCGGGCCGCGACTCGGGCACCTTCATGAAGACGACGAAGGCGCAGACCAGCGTCATCGCGGCCTCGCCCAGGAACCCGGCGAGATAGCTGTACTCAGCGACGAACCCGGCCCCGGCCGAGGAGACGGCGAAGCCGAGGTTGATCGCCCAGTAGTTGAGCGAGAAGGCCCGGACCCGGTCCTCGGGCCGGACGATGTCCGCCATCATGGCCTGCACGGCGGGCCGCGACGCGTTGCTGGCCATGCCCACGACGAAGGCGACGGCCGCGATCGCCACCGGGTGGACCATGAACCCGAGGACGGCCACGGACACGGCGGTCGAGGTCTGCGCGATGAGCATGGTGGGCCGCCGACCGAGCCGGTCGGTCATCACCCCCGCCCCGAGCGAGGAGACGACCCCGCCGAGCCCGTGCAGCGCCGCGACCAGACCGGCGTACGAGGCGGAGTACCCCCGGTCCAGGGTCAGGTAGAGCGCCATGAACGTGGCGACGAACGCCCCGAGGCGGTTGACCAGCGTGCTGGTCCACAGCCACCAGAACTCCCTGGGGAGACCGGACACGGATTCACGTGCGGCCCGTCTGAGACCGGCGACAGACATACGGAACTCCCCCAGGGAAGTACAGAACGGACACCATCAGTAAGAGGCCCGATGGTCACCCGAACATTACGAACCCCGGATTCCGGCCCGCTACTCAATTGACGCCGCCCGTCAATCGGCACGCCCCCGAGCCGGCCACACCCCCCTCAACCGCCCCTGCCCCCCATCCGTCCCCCATCCGTCCCCCGCCTGTCCCCCACCCATCCCCCACCTGTCCGCCCTGTGACCGGCCGCGCAGCGCCCGTACGGCTTCGATTACGCTCGGAGCCATGGCCGACGCACCGTACAAGCTGATCCTCCTCCGCCACGGCGAGAGCGAATGGAACGCGAAGAACCTGTTCACCGGTTGGGTGGACGTCAACCTCACCGAGAAGGGCGAGAAGGAGGCAGTCCGCGGCGGTGAGCTGCTCAAGGACGCCGGCCTGCTCCCCGACGTCCTGCACACCTCCCTCCAGAAGCGCGCCATCCGCACCGCGCAGCTCGCGCTGGAATCCGCGGACCGCCACTGGATCCCCGTCCACCGCTCCTGGCGGCTGAATGAGCGCCACTACGGCGCCCTGCAGGGCAAGGACAAGGCGCAGACGCTCGCCGAGTTCGGCGAGGAGCAGTTCATGCTCTGGCGCCGCTCGTACGACACCCCGCCGCCCGCCCTGGAGGACGGCACCGAGTTCTCCCAGAGCGACGACCCGCGCTACGCGACGATCCCGCCGGAGCTGCGCCCGCGCACCGAGTGTCTCAAGGACGTCGTCGTCCGCATGCTGCCGTACTGGTACGACGGCATCGTCCCGGACCTCCTGGCCGGCCGCACGGTCCTGGTCGCCGCCCACGGCAACAGCCTCCGCGCCCTGGTCAAGCACCTCGACGGCATCTCCGACGCCGACATCGCGGGCCTGAACATCCCGACCGGCATCCCGCTCGCCTACGAGCTGGACGCCGACTTCCGCCCGATCGAGCCGGGCGGCACGTACCTCGACCCGGACGCAGCGAAGGCCGCCATCGAGGCCGTGAAGAACCAGGGCAAGAAGAAGTAGGAGTGGCGATCATGCCCCTGACCTGCACTTACGGTGCAAGTCAGGGGCTGTCGTTTGTTCTGGGCCCACCCTGGGCCCTCAGTGCAGAGGTTCGTCCGGCCACGAGAACCTTACCGAGAACCTTCGGAGAGGAGGGGACGGTCGAGGATCGCCAACGCTGCGAGGAGACCGCCGGCTTGGACCGGGCGGGGTTCAAGATCGTGGTCAGCGGGATGCGCCAGCGTCTCGCAGAAAGCGCCGCCGACGCCCCGCCCATGCCGCAGGCGCCAGTTGGGCGGTCACCCTGCTCTCGCCGTGCCGGACGCTCCGTCGTCCACGTCACGGTGGCGGCGGCCAGGACCTCTTGGAGGGGCGAATTCCGGAAGAGGGCCTGATGTCCTGCGCCAAATCTAGTCGATCGGATCGTCGTCCCATGGGGGAGGCGTTACCGTACCCGCCATCCAGTCGCGGCGCAGGACCGCATAACCGACCGTGTCGTGAACCGTTCCGTCGCATGCCGGCCACGCGTCGCGGTAGTGCGCTTCCTTCACGTAGCCGCAGCGCAGGAAGACGCGCCGCATCGGGACGTTGTCCTGTCGAGTAGTTCCCTCGATGCGACGTACCTGCGGGAACTCCATGAACAGGTACCGCGTCAGCCACGTCACAGCCTGCGCGCCGATGCCGTTGCCCCGGTGCGCGGCCCGGATCCGCAGATCGAACAGGGGCGTATCGTCGGTCAGTTCCATGAGCCGGACCAGACCGACGGGCGTCCCGTCCGCGACGATCCAGAAGCTGCGGTTCTCCTCGCTCGCAAAGCGGCCCTCGGCGACCCACTGGCGCGCTGTCGCATCGTCCACCTCGCTGATCACGTGGAAGGGCCACCTCTCGCCGGCCAGAAAGCGGATGAGAGCATCAGCGTCGGAGTCGCTCAGGCGCCGGAAGTCGATGTCCATGGGCCGCACCTTACGGGCATGACCTCTTGGCGACGCCGGGCCGTGCGGCCCCGTCGGTCACACCGGGCAAGGGTCGTGAACTCGCTTGCGGATACCTCCTGTTAGTCTGCGGCAGTTTGAACCCCTGCCAGTGAGCGGCCGTGCATGCGCACAGGCAACCTGAAGACCACGGTCAAGGCGTCCACGGACGGCTACTGGCGCTGGACCTTCAGCGAGATGTCCACGACGGGCGGCGCGGCGGCCGCCGGCGACTACGTCGGCGTCAGGTAACGATGGACCTACCGCGGCGGCGCGAGCCGTCGCGGTAACGTCCTGCGTCAGTCGGGCGGCCGTACGGGGCGCTTTCCGAACAGTGCCGGGGTGTCACCACGGTTGCTCAGGAGCGTCATCTTCGGCCCCTTTCCCCCCATCAGGCACCCCTCTCGCCCACCCGCGTCTCGACTACGCCGGGAGGCAAATGGTCTCAGTCACCTCTTGGGACTTCCCCGTTGCTACATCGACGGTCTTCGTGGTGGTGACGTGGCAACCAGCGTTCGGGTTTTTCTGCGGGTTGTTCTGCTGGTTGTTCTGCTGCGGGTTGTTCTGCTGGTTGTTCTGCTGCGGGTTGTTCTGCTGGTTGTTCTGCTGGTTGTTCTGCTGCGGGTTGTTCTGCTGGTTGTTCTGGTTGAAGTTGTTGTTGTTGTTGCACGGCACTCGTTGGCCGTGACGGAAGCAGTGTCCGGCGATTGGCACAGTTCTCTGCTGTGCCGTGTCAATGGACCCCTTGGCAACAGCCTGCGTTGTGGACACTGCTTGAGTCGGCTGTGCCGCCGCTTCCGCGACAGGAACGGCTCCTGAAAAAGCAAGAGCCGAGATCAAAGCCGTAGCGCCGATGAAACCGGGGATTCGCCGCCTGGATGCACTGGACATGACTGTGACCCCTCAAGATCGTGAGTCTGCGGCGTTCTGCATGCCCTCAGTGGTTACGTACCGAGGGCTCAACGCCCATAGGGTAGTTCCCCATATCTCCAGCTTGCGCCTTTCGCCAATGCCTCGCAATCCGCACTATTTGACAAATCAAGGGTCGTGAGGCAGCCCCTCTCAGGTCCCCATCCGGGCGGCACAGAGGATGCACTATCGCTACCGAGGCGGCTCATCACCAATTCGACTTGCGGGGCGAATCGAGCACAACTCGCCCGCCCCGGCGCGCAGACGTAGAGAAACCTCGCTCCCACGCCACCGATGACTCGCGGCTGAGCGCCATAGGGCAACACGGCGTTGGGAATTCCGTCGAATTGATGGAGGCCGAAATGGTGTTCGGCCGCCGTCACGGCCTCCACAGCGCTCACCACGTCGTCGGACTCGACCACGAAACCCGCTGCGTCAGCAGCCAGTTGATGGGTCGGTGGCTCTCGCCGACACCTGCCACCCCGCCGAGCGGCAGTATGCCCCATGATGTTCCGATCCCGGCGGAAACGTATCGCGTGGGCTCCGCCCCCGCCTCCGGACCTGGCGCTAACGTGACCCAAGTACTGGCCCGCGCAAGGGCGGAGCCGACTGGGCGGGCCGTGCGGAGAGAGCAAGGAGAGCGGGGAGAGCAACCATGGGCGAGCCCCTGAAGACCTTCGTCGGCGGTGCCGAAGTCGACGTGCCCAACAGCATCCCGGACATCCGGGCGACCCTTCCCGAGGAGAGACGCGAGGAGTTCGACCGCGCCATCAACGACGCCGGCGTGGGCGAGATCCAGGCGGTGATGCGGCATTGGATGCTGGAGGCCGTACCCGATCCGGAGGCCGAGAAGATCCTGGACCGGCTGGCGCAGGACGAGGCCGAGAGGCGGACCGTCGCTTGAGCTTCCGCATCTCCTACGCCCCGCCCGCCGACGACTCCCTGGCCAAGATGCGCGACGGCGAGACCTTCCGGAACGAGATGGCCCGCACCCTGGGCCTTGACCCGTACGGACACGGGTCGTCGGCCGTCAAGAGCGAGCACGACCGGCGCGAGGCGACGGTCGCCGGGGCGATCGTGCTCTATTACGTCTCCGGGTCGGTCCTGACCGTCACCGTGGTGAGACTCGTCCCGCTGCCGTCAACGACCCGGGACTGAAGTCCCGGGCTTGCTGCTCGGGTCATCGATGGCTTCGATGGGTCCGGCTGCGTCCAGCTCTCACGCGATCAGCGTGAGAGCAGGGGCCGTTGACTCGACCCCGCAGACCCACACATACCACCCTCGGTGGGCGATGTTGTGGGACGAGTTGTGGTCCGCGTGCTCAACGAACCGCAGGACCGGCAGGAAAAGACGGCCTGGGAAGGCCGGTTGCCGCGTTCAACGTGATGACACTGCGAGCATTCCTGGCTGGTGTGCGCCGGATCGACATATACCACGGGCACCCCGGCCCGCATGGCCTTGTACCGGATGGAGGCGCCGAGCTGGGCGAACGGCCAGGAGAACGAGACACCGATCACGAGTGCGAATACTCACTTATGGCCGCACAGGAGCCCTACGCCAGCTTCGCGGCCTGGGCCTCGACCACCGCGGTCGGCAGCTCGAAGTCCCCGCCCCCGCCCATCGCGGCCAGGTTCATCGAGGAGAACGAGGCGAACGTGGGACCCTGACGCAGGCCCACCAGCTTCAACTGGACCTTCTCGCCGCCCTGTTCCAGCTGCACCGTCCAGGCGACCGCTTCCTCGCCACCCTTGACCTGCTCCTCGGTGATCTTGCTGACCCTCTGCTTCTCACCGGCCGCCGTGAAGTCGAACCCGCCCGCGCATTCGGTGGCCGCGGTACGCAGAGAGGTGACCGACTCCTCCGCGCCCTTGCCGTCGTACGAACCGAGGGCCAGCTGCGTCGTCGTGATGTCGAAGGCCGTCTTGAACGCCTCCTCGGGGTCCGCGTCACCCTTGTCCATGCTGCCCTTCTTGGGCTCGCTGACGACGGTCCGCTTGGTGAACGCGCCGGGCTCACCAACCTCCGCGCCCATCAGCGCGTGCGCGAGCGGGGCGCAGACCTCCTTCTCGACCTTGATGCCGTCGACGGGGACCACGTCCTTGGCCGCTGCCTTGCCAATCTTGTGCCCCTTGACGTCGCCCTGGGTGAGCGCGACCTTCTCCAACTCGGCGGCGGTCAGCGCCTTGGCCGCCGGCTTGGCGGCCGCGGACTCCTTGCCCTTGGCATCCGCACCCTTGCCGCCGGAACCGGAATCGGAATCCGAGCCGCCGCAACCGGCGGCGAGCAGGGCCAGGGACACCGCGGCGGCGGCAACAGCGGTACGTCGTATGGCGGTGGATCGCATGGGTCCGGTCCGTCTCTCTGAGCTGGGTTCTTCGGGTTTTGCCTACTCTATGAGCGGGAGTTGGTTTGTTGATCAACAAAGGAGGGCACGGGATGCGATCGTGACGGCGCCGTGATCGTCCCGTGAAAGCACGGCCCTTCACGGCAAGCCCTACGACTTTCGACCCAGAGGGGCATTTCGACCCATGCAGATGGATGAGGCAACTTTGCGTGTTCTCCGTGCTGTTGGCGTGACGGAGGAACGGATCGCCGCATGCACCCCCCTCGCCGGAGGCACGTTCAACGCCGTGACCCGGGTCGCTCTCACCGACGGCAGCGACTGGGTGGTGAAGATACCGCCGCCCGCGGTCGCCGGAACCCTCATGAGCTACGAGCGCGATCTGCTGGTCAACGAGGTCGAGTTCTACGGCCACGCGGGTGCGTCGACAGCGGTGGTCCCCCACGTCCTGCACAGCGAACTCGCCCCACAGTTACCGAATTTCCCGGATTTCCCACAGCTCTCTGAGCTCTCGGAGTTCCCTGAGTCCCCGGAGTTCCCGGAGCCATCCGCGTCAATGGGGGGTGTGCAAACGGTCAGTCGGCCGGGCGTTGGGTCAGATGCGTGAACGCGTCCAGGTTCCGTGTGGACTCACCGCGCGACACCCGCCACTCGTACTCCTTGCGGATCGCGTTCGCGAAACCCAGCTCCAGCAGGGTGTTGAACGAGCCGTCGGCCGCTTCCAGGACCGTGCCGAGCAGCCGGTCCAGCTCCTGCGGGGTGACGACGGAGAGCGGCAGCTTGCCGACGAGATAGATGTCGCCGAGCGGGTCGAGCGCGTAACTCACGCCGAAGAGGCGGAGGTTGCGCTCCAGCAGCCAGCGATGGACCGCCGCGTCGTTCTCGTCCGGATGGCGAACGACGAAGGCGTTGAGGGAGAGCGAGTGCTTGCCGACGCGCAGTGAGCAGGTGGTGGACAGCTTGCGCGTGCCGGGCAGCGTGACGACGTAGCCACCGGGTTCGGGGCTCTCCCAGGCGAGCCCGGCGTCCTCCAGGGTCGCCTCGATGACCTGCGCGACCTGTGCGGCCTGCGTCGTCGCCGCCACAGCCGTTGCCGCTTCGTCGGGTACGTCAGCCATGGTGCGAGCGTACGCGACGGCGGTGTTCGTGCATCGCGGCCGTGTACACGTCGGCGGTCGCGGACGCGGCGGTGTCCCAGCCGAAGCCCTGGGCGTGCGCGGCGGCGGCCGCACCCATCCGGGCGACCAGTTCCGGCGCGTCCGCGAACCGGCCCAGCGCCTGGGCGTACGCCTGCGGGTCGTGCCCCGGTATCAGGAAGCCGCTGACCCCGTCCCGCACCGCCACCGGGAGCCCGCCGACGGCCGCCGCGACGACCGGGGTGCCCGCGGCCTGGGCCTCGATGGCGACCAGGCCGAAGGACTCGCTGTACGAGGGCATGACCAGCACCGACGCGGCCCGGAACCAGTCGGCGAGCTGGTCCTGCCCGACCGGCGGGTGGAAGCGCACGACGTCCGCGATGCCGAGCCGCGCGGCCAGCTTCTGCAGCCCCTCCGGCTTGGCGAGCCCGCTGCCGCTGGGGCCGCCGACGACGGGTACGACCATCCGGGTACGCAACGACGGATCGCGTTCCAGCAGTGCGGCGACGGCCCGCAGCAGCACGTCCGGGGCCTTCAGCGGCTGGATGCGCCCCGCGAAGAGCGGGATCAGGGCGTCCCGCGGCAGCCCGAGGCGCGCACGCGCCGCCGCCCGTCCGTCGGCCGGGCGGAAGCGGTCCAGGTTGACCCCGGGGTGGACGACGGCGACGGACCCGGGATCGGCCTCGTAGAAGCGGACGAGCTCGTCCGCCTCCCCGGCGGTGTTCGCGATCAGCCGGTCGGCCGCGCTGACGATCTGGGTCTCGCCGATGACGCGGGCGGCCGGCTCGGGGGTGTCGCCCTCGGCGAGCGACGCGTTCTTGACCTTGGCCATGGTGTGCATGGCGTGGACGAGCGGGACGCCCCAGCGCTGGGCCGCGAGCCAGCCGACGTGACCGGAGAGCCAGTAGTGGGAGTGGACCAGGTCGTAGTAGCCGGGGCGCTGACGGGCCCAGGCCTGCATCACGCCGTGCGTGAAGGCACAGAGCTGGGCGGGCAGCTCCTCCTTGGCCAGACCCTCGTACGGTCCCGCGTCGACGTGCCGGACCAGGACACCGGGCGCCAGCTCGACCACCGGGGGCAGCCCGCCGGTGGTGGACCGGGTGAAGACCTCCACCTCGATGTTGATCGCGGCGAGGCGCCTGGCCAGCTCCACGATGTAGACGTTCATGCCGCCCGCGTCACCCGTGCCCGGCTGGTGCAGCGGAGAGGTGTGCACGGAGAGCATCGCGACACGGCGGGGTTTGCGGTGGCCGCCGGGGAAGGCGGTGGGGAGCCTGAGGCGCGGTGCGACACGGCTGCTGCCGAGCCGGGAGACGTACTGACTCACGTCGTCCGGTCCTCCTCACTCAGGGCATGACAGCGCGGGGACTTGAGCCCCTCGCAAGGGGCTGCAACAGTGGAATGCCTCCTTTCATTTCCGCTTTACCAAATCATTACGGTGCGGGAGCCGCACACCGGGGCCGGGAAGCGGGGCCGGGCCCCGCGCCGCCTGCCACCCCCGCGGAATCGTTACGCTCGCTGTCATGCGCCCCATCGGCACCGCGACCCGCGGGACCACCAACCCGAACCGGCTCCGCCGCATGGACCGCTGGATCGCCGCCACCCACGGCCCGGCCCTGCGCCGCGCCGACGCCCCCGCCGCCGTCGACCTCGGGTACGGCGCCGCGCCCTGGACCGCCGTCGAGCTGCTCCAGCGCCTGCGCACCGCGGAGCCGCGCACGACGGTGACCGGCATCGAGATCGACCCGGCGCGGGTCGCGGCGGCGAAACCGTACGAACGCGAGGGCCTCACCTTCCTGCACGGCGGCTTCGAGATCCCGCTCCCCACCCGCCCCGACCTCATCAGGGCGGCGAACGTGCTGCGCCAGTACGACGAGGACGAGGTCGCCGCGGTCTGGCGACGGCTGTGCGGCCGGCTCGCGCCGGGCGGGCTGCTGGTGGAGGGGACGTGCGACGAGATCGGGCGCCGCCACGTCTGGGTGGCGCTCGGCCCGGAGGGCCCGCGCACGGTGACGTTCGCGACCCGGCTCGGCTCCCTGGACCGCCCCTCCGACCTCGCGGAACGCCTGCCCAAGGCGCTGATCCACCGCAACGTGCCGGGCGAACCGGTCCACGCCTTCCTGCGGGACTTCGACCGGGCATGGGCCGCGGCCGCCCCGTACGCCTCGCTGAGTGCCCGGCAGCGCTGGATCACGGCCGTGCGGTCGCTGTCGGCCGACTGGCCGCTGACGGACGGGGTACGGCGCTGGCGTCAGGGCGAAGTCACGGTGGAATGGGCCGCCCTCCGGCCCGACCGACAACCCGGCACACGCTGAACAGGCCCGGCAAACCCGCGTACGGGACGGCGGGCGGGAACACCGACGGGGCATCGTTCGTCGAGACAAAGGGTAGCGACAGCGATCACGGGGCCGTCAGGACAGCGGCCGTGTGCCTCTGTTGCTTTTCGGTACGGCATGGCACGATCTCGTCATCGACCGAAGTTACTGACGGTAAATCAGATTCAGTGGATCTACCGGTTCCACAAGTCTTACAGGTTCCACAGGCTTTACAGGTTTCACAGGCTTTACAGATCGGATTCGGGTTCATTCGGAGGGGGATCTCGTGAACCGACGTCACTGTGCCGCAGCGGCGATCACTCTGGCCTGCGCGCTGGCCGTACTCACCGCGCCGGTCCAGGCATTCGCAGCGCCGCCACCCCCCTCCCCCTCCGCGTCGAAGCCCGCTTCCCGGTCCGAGGCGGCGAAGCCGAAAAAAACCCTCGAAGAGGTACGCAAGGAGATCGACGCCCTCTACCGCAAGGCCGGGGCGGCCACCGACGCGTACAACCTCGCCGAAGAGAAGGCCGAGAAGCAGTCCGGCGAGATCGTCAAGCTGGCCCGGGCCATAGTCGCGGGCCAGGCGAAGATCGCCGAACTCAAGAGCCAGGCGGGCGCCCAGGCCCGCGAGCAGTACCGCTCCGGCGGACTGCCGCCCGGCACCCAGCTGATGCTCAGCGACGACCCGCAGCTGTTCCTGGACGGGGTGACCCGGGTCACGGAGGGCCAGCGGGCCGCCCAGGGCGTCCTCGGCGAACTGACCAGGACCCAGCAGGACTTGGAGACGTACACCCAGGACGCCGGCACCAACTGGGAGAAGCTCGAAGCGAGCCGCCTCAAGCAGGCCGAGGCCAAGAGGAAGATCAACGCGCAGATCGCCGCGGCGAAGAAGCTGGAATCCCAGCTGAAGAAGGAGGAACGGGCCCGCCTGCTGAAGCTGGAGCAGGAGGCGGAGTACAAGCAGCAGACGGCCTGGCTCAGCTCCGGCGCCCTGAAGGACATCAACCGCGAGGCGAGCGCGAGCGGCAAGAAGGCGGTGGCCTTCGCGACCGCGCAGATCGGCAAGCCGTACGTCTGGGGGGCCGAGGGCCCCGGTTCGTACGACTGCTCGGGGCTGACGTCACAGGCTTGGGCGGCGGCGGGCCGACCGATCCCGCGCACCTCGCAGGAGCAGTGGCGGCGACTGCCGCGCATCGCCGTCAAGGACATGCGCCCCGGCGACCTGATCATCTACCACGGCGACGCCAGCCACGTGGGCATGTACATCGGCGACGGGGCGATCGTCCACGCCCCGCGCCCCGGCCGCAACGTCACCCTGGCGGGCGCGGGCTCGATGCAGATCCTCGGAGTCGTACGCCCGGACAAGTAGGGACACGGGCCGGATACGGGGTGCGGACCGGACGCGCGGGCCGGACGCGGGCCGGACGCGGGCCGGACGCGCGGGCGCGGGCCGGATACGGGGGGTGCGGGCCGGACGCGCGGGTGCGGGCCGGATACAGGGGCGGGCACGGGGGCGCGGGCCGGAGGCGCGGGCGCGGGCCGGATACAGGGGCGGGCACGGGGATACGTACGGGGCTGCGGGCCGGATACGGGGGCGCGGGCACGGGGATACGGGGGTGCGGGCCGCGTCGAGCCCGCCCGTCGATCGAGGACGAACACGTCCCGTCCGCCCCTCTCACCCGGCGCCCCGCCGAAGCCCCCTGACCCCGTGGGAGTGACCCGCGCTCCCACGGGAGTGACCCGCGCCACCGGCCCCCCACCACCCCGCGTGACCTTTGTCATGCCCGGATACCCGCCCCCACGCCCGCGCATCTCGCCGGATCCGTGACCTGACGCGGCTTATGGCGGTGCATATGACAGCGGCCGATCGCGGAACGCCATTCCGTTCCCCCACCGCGGACCGCTATCGTCCCCGTCTGGCGGGTCGTCGATCGTCGTCCCGCCGCGCCCTCGGGGGGAGGGAAGGAAACCCGAAACCGATGCCCGTACCCGTACCGCAGCAACAACAGCACACCGCCCCCGCTGCAGAGACCTCCCACGGCACCCACCTCACCCTCCTGGTGATCGAGGGCGACCCGGCGGGCACGTTCACCGTCCCGGAGCTCCCGGCCATGGCCGGCACGCGGGTCCGCATCCGCACCGCCCGCAACCTGACCGAAGCGGGTCGGCTCCTCACCGACGACGTGGACTGCATCCTGCTGGACCTGGCCCTGCCCACCGGCAACGAGGCGCGCTCCACCGGGCCCGAAGGGGTCGAGCGGGCCGACGGGCTCGCCACCCTCGATCACGTCCTGCGGATCGCCCCACGCCAAGCCGTCCTCGCCCTCACGACGGAGGACGACGCCGAGCTGGGCGCCGAGGCGGTACGGGTCGGCGCCCAGGACTACCTCTTCCACGGCGAACTCGACGGGCTGGTCCTCGGCCGCGCCATCCGCTACGCCGTCGAACGCAAGCGTGCCGACACCGCCCAGCACCAGCTCACCGAGTCCCGGCTGCGCGCCCAGGAGAATGCCCGCCTCGAACGCGGCCTGCTCCCCACCCCGCTGCTCGAAGGCTCCGACCTGCGCTTCGCGGCCCGCTACCGCCCCGGCCGCAGCCGCGCGCTGCTCGGCGGGGACTTCTACGACACGGTCCGTACGCCCGACGGCACCGTCCACGCGATGATCGGCGACGTCTGCGGACACGGCCCCGACGAGGCGGCACTCGGCGTGGAACTGCGCATAGCGTGGCGGGCGTTGACCCTGGCCGGGCTCTGCGGGGACGAACTGCTCTCCACGCTCCAGCAGGTCCTGGAGCACGAGCGGGAGAGCGAGGAGATCTTCGCGACGCTCTGCACCGTCGACATCGCGCCCGAGGGCAGGCGCGCCGGGCTCTGCCTGGCGGGCCACCCCGCGCCGCTGATCGCCCGGCGCGGAAAGGCCGCGCGTCTTCTCCCGTACGAGGACGGCGGCCCGGCCCTCGGCCTGCTGCCGCGCGCCCGGTGGCCGCGCCGACAGGTGGACCTCGGGGGCACCTGGAGCCTGATGATGTACACGGACGGGCTGATCGAGGGGCGCGTGGGGCCGGACGGTACGCAGCGGCTCGGCCAGGACGGCATGGTCGCGATGATCAACCGCCGGCTGGCGGAGGGGTTCACCGGCGAGGCCCTCCTGGAGGCGGCCGTCACCGAGGCCCGGGAGCTGAACGGCGGAGAGCTGACCGACGACGTCGCGGTCCTGCTGCTCGACCGCGACCAGGATCACAGCCACCGGTGGGGCATGAACGGCGAACGGGGCCGGAGCATCCCGCGCCCCCGCCCCGAACCGACACCACCCACGCCTTCCGCGAGCACCGCGGGCGCCGCGAGCGGTCAACGCCCGCCGTTGTAGGGGCCGTACGGCCCGTCGCTGCTGGAGCCACCGCGCCGGCCGCCGCCCGAGACCGCCTGCAGCGCGGGCCGTACGTCCACCAGGAAGACGATGGACGCGACAGCTCCGGCAAGCTGCAGGAACAGCATCGGCACGAAGAGATTCACCGCGACGGTGATGCCGAGGATGATCAGCCAGAAGGACTTCTTCTGCTTGTCCGCGGCCCGGTAGGCGTCCTCACGGGCCGTGGCGGCCATGATCAGTGCGACCACGGCCAGGACGAGCATGACCATGTAGAGCAACCAGACGAGTGTGCTGAATCCTGTGAGCAACATGGTGTGCACCGCCTAATAAATGGATGAGCGCCTCGCGGCCAAGGTACCGGGACAACGAGCCGGGCGCCCCGAAAGGTGCCCATCCCGTGCCCCGGTACACCATCCCGCCGGGGCGTCGAGACCCTACTTCGCGGTCGGCGGAGTGGTCTTCTTCGCGGCGGGCTTGCGCGCGGGCGCCTTCTTGGCGGGCGCGGCCTGAGCCCTGCTCTCCGGCCGGACGGCCTTCGGGGCGGGCGCGGCCTTGGCCGGCCCCGGCCCCGGCTTCGCGGCCGGACCGGGCTTGGCGGCCGGCTGCGTCTTCGCGGTGCCCGTCGGCCTGGACTCCTTGCGCGGCTCGACGACGACGGCGATCTCGACGATCTCGTCGGCCGTCTCGCCACGCCAGTTCTTCACGGTCTGCTCACCGCGCTCGGCGACCTTCTCGTACGTCTCCCGGGCCCGCACCGCGTACTCCGCGGCCACGCCCAGGCCCCGCAGCGCCAGGTCCTGCGCGTTCTCGCCCAGCTTCCGCAGGTCGCTGTCGAACGACCCGATCACCTCGGTGACCTTGGCCTGCACGGTGGCCTGCGCCTCCTTGGCCTGCGAGGCGACCTTCTCCTGCACGGCCTTGGGGTCGGCGTTGCGTACGGCCTCGATACGCTCCGGCGCCTCCGCGCGCAGCTGCTCGATCAGGGCCGGGACCTTGCGCGCCTGCTCGACGGCGATGTCGGCCGTACCGGCGGCGAAGTAGAGGGGGGTCGGGTCGGTGAGGGTCTTGCGCAGGTCATCGGTGATGGCCATGACTGTGGTCCTCCCGGATCATCAGACTCAGTGTGAGGGTTTTGAAGACTTTCAAGGCCTCGAAGCCTCAAGGTTTCGAAGCCGAGCCGGCATCGCTGCCGCCGGGCTGGTGAGGGCCGTCGGTACCGGCCCCCGCTCCGGACTCGCCGCCGGTCTCCGATCCGGCTCCGACGCCGGATTCCGGTCCGGGCTCGAACCCGTTCTCCTTGCGGAAGGACTCGTAGATCTGCAGCAGAACACTCTTCTGCCGCTCGTTTATGGACGGGTCGGCCAGAATCACCGCCCGCGTCTCCAGCTCCTCCCGCTCCCGCTCATCCAGAATCCCGGCCCGCACGTACAGGGTCTCGGCGGAGATCCGCAGCGCCTTGGCGACCTGCTGCAGCACCTCGGCGCTCGGCTTGCGCAGCCCGCGCTCGATCTGGCTGAGGTAGGGATTGGACACCCCCGCGGCATCCGCGAGCTGCCGCAGCGACAGCTGCGCGTTGCGCCGCTGCTCGCGCAGATACTCACCGAGATTGCCGACGTTGAGTGATGCCATATCCCGATGGTGCACCCACCTTGCTAACTTTTGCAAGCGCCCGCTTGCAAAAGTGCGCCACACCACTCGGACCGCCTACGTGAGCCGAAGTGTCCGATTGTCCGTTCCCGGTCTATCTGCGATTTCCCACCGGGTCTGCAGTGTGAAGTGAACGGGTCCCGGACGACCTGCGCAGCGACCAGCCCACCAGAGCCACCTGCCCGCGAGGGCAGTGCCTACCGCTCCGGCTGTCGGATGGCCTGGGAGATCACGACGGCCAGCGGACGGACGCCCCACCTTGCCCGAGTTGCCAGGAAGGTGGGGCGCCAGGCGCGCCCATTGGTTCGTCGGTTCAGCAGGCGTATCCGCCCGCTCGTGGTTACCGAGGCTGGTAGGAGGTGGCCACCACGGAGACGGTCACCTGACTGGGCAGGGAGCCGTGGCCGCTCAGGTCCGCGTGGGTCAGGTGGCGTGCGCTCGGTGTCATCCCCACCAGGTCGATGGCTTCTTGCCTGGTCAGGGGTGTGGTGTATTCGACGTGCTGGGTACCGGCTTCCTGGAAGTAGGGGTCCAACGCCTGTTGCAGGCGCTGTTCCTTGTCCGGGTCGATCGTGACCATCGCGGGGATCTGGCCCCGTAGCTCGGCCAGGTGCCGCTCGATGGGGCGCACCACGATCAACCGGCCGGTCGGACGGAGCACTCGGTGGAACTCGGACGGGTTGCGCGGGGCGAACACGTCCAGCATGACGTCGACCCCCTGGTCAACCAAGGGGAAGGGGCGGAAGACGTCCCAGCTCGCCGCAGCAGCTCGCGGATGGGCTCGGGCCGCTGAGCGCAGGGCGCGTGCTGACGTGTCCAGCCCCAGGCCGCGGGTGCCGGGCAGTTGATCGAGTACACCGGCCAGGTAGTAGCCGGTGCCGCATCCGACGTCCACGACCGTGCCTTGACCAGGCAGGGCGTCGGCTGTCATACGGGCCAGGGTCTGATGGATAGGGGCGTACCTGCCAGTGGACAGGAACCGGTTCCGGGCCTGAACCATGGCTGCGTCGTCACCGCTGGTGGCGCGGATGCCCGTCAGCAGGCTGACGTAGCCCTGACGGGCGATGTCGAAGGTGTGGCCCGCCGGGCAGCGCAGTGAGCCAGAGGCGGGTCGGAGACGGGCGCGGCACACCGGGCAGCGCAGCAAGTCGAGGAACGGTTCGAGGGCAGGGGGAAGCAACGCAGGCACGAGGCACTCCAGGCAACGGCGAAGGGAAGGGACCGTGCCTGTACGCGCTGTCAAAAGCCGCCGTCTTAAGAAGAACGAGGCCCGGCATCCCGCGGCCTCAGTGCGAGCGGCGCAAGGAAGATGGATCACGTAGCAGGCACGCCAAGGAGGGCGACGCCCTACGGCATCGCCCTCAACGCCTCGTGATTACAGAGCCTGGATGTGCTGGGTCCACATGCCTACACCTTACGAGCCTTACCGAAAGCCCCTCGCCTCGCCTCAACAGTTAAGAGACACGGCCCAGCGACGGGGGATCGCGCCGAACTGTGCAATCACCCGGACGAGGGGTTTGGTCCCATTCAAGCTGCCCAGTCCCCTTGCTCCAGTGGCTGGTCAGAGCTGTCCTGTCGCATTGAAGCTGTCGGATTCCCGGTCGGTCTCGTTCGTGCTGGCAGATTCTCAGTGCGGTGGCTCCTGGGCGGCGGTGTTTGCTTCGTTCGCAGGCCGGCGGGCCGCAAGCCGTTAGATGTCCTACGACAGGACACCACCGGTCCCTCTGTCCCGTCGCAGTGCGGACGAGGTGGTGGCCTGCCGGTGGGAGAGGGCCCGTGGGAAGGCCACCTTGTGCTGGGTGACGACGCAGAGGCGACCTGTGGGCTTCAGCCCGCTGCGGTCTCCTGAGACTGTGCGACGTGGCCAGCGTTCAGTTCCACGTGCCTGCCGGTGAAGCGGGTTCGCATGCGCCGGTCGTGGGTGACGACGACGACCGCGCCTTGGTAGCAGGCCAGGGCTCCTTCCAGTTCTTCGACCAAGACGGGGGAGAGATGGTTGGTGGGCTCGTCCAGCAGCAACAGGTCGACGGGTTCGCTGACGAGGCGGGCCAGTTCGATCCGGCGCCTTTGTCCATAGGACAGTTCGCTCACTTTCAGACGCAGGTCGGCAGGGCTGAACAGGCCGAGGGACAACAGATGGTCGATGCGCTCATCCAGTTCGCCCCCGCGGCCGTGGGCGAACGCCTGTGGGACTGTCAGGCCAGGCGGCCACGGTGTCTCCTCCTGTCTCAAGTGCCCGACTCGGCTCCGCGTGCGCACCGTTCCCTCATCGGGCTGCAGCTCACCCGCCAGCACCCGCATCAGCGTTGTCTTGCCAGCCCCGTTGGGCCCGGTGACCAACAGCCGCTCCTCGCCGCCGATCCGCAGCGAAGGTACGTGCAGCCGGTCCTCGACACGGATGCCGGTGAGTTCCGCCGCGGCCTGCGACGTCTGACCGTCGGCGGTGGTCATCCGAGCGGCGAACACCAGCGGTTCGGGCGGCGGCGCGACAGGATTGTCCGTCAGCCGTTCGACACGCTCCTTCGCATTGCGGATACGGACCATCGCCCCGTGACCACGGCCGCGGGCACGGAAGCCGCCGTGGCCGAACACGGCAAACGGCAGCTTGCGAGGGATCGCCTCCAACCGTGCCACGTTCGTGGCGGCCAACTTCTGATTGCGGGCCAGCTCCGTGCACCAGTCCGCGTACTCCTGCAGACGGCGCCGCCGCTCAGCGGCCTTGGCGGCAAGGTAGCCGTCGTAGCCGTCGCCGTGACGCGTCACCTTGCCCTCGCCGACCTCCAGGATCGTGGTGGTGACCCGTTCCAGGAACACCCGGTCATGGGTGACCGCGAGCACCGTGCCGCGATGCGCCCGCAGGTGTGCCTCCAGCCAGCCCACCGCCTGGTCGTCCAGATCGTTGGTCGGCTCGTCCAGCAGTAACAGCTCCGGCTGGGACGCCAAGGTCGCGGCCAGCGCCAGCCGTGATCGCTCACCGCCCGACAGCGTGCCCAGGGTCCGATCCCGAGCCAGACCCGGCAGGCCGAGCCCGTGCAGGGCGATGTCCACCCGGGCATCGGCTTCGTAGCCGGCGCGCGCCTCGTACTGGGCGACCATGTGGGCGTAGGCGTCCAGCGCGGCGGTGAGCTCCGCCCCCGCCAAGCCCGTGAGTCCGGCTTCGGCGTGGTGCATCCGCGCTTCGAGTTCACGCAGGTCGGCAAGAGCCATATCCACTGCGGCCTGGACGGTGGCCTCGGGGGGCAGTGCCAACGACTGGGCCAGATAGCCCGAGCCGCCTGGTGCGGTCACGGTCAGTTCGCCGTTGTCGGGCCGGTCCTGCCCGGCGATCAGTCGCAGCAGGGTGGATTTTCCGGCTCCGTTGTCGCCGATGATGCCGACCCTCTCGCCCGGCTTGATGCTGAAGGACACGTCGTCCAGCACGACGTGGTCGTCGTAGCGGCGGGTGACGTTCTGAAGAGATAGCTGTGCAGTAAACATGGAGTCCCCTGTTCTCGGCCGGGCCGATCGGCACGGGTGGATGGACGCATCCGCGCACGCCAGAAACACTCCGCGGCACGCCAAACAGACGGCATCACGGGAGGAGCGGAAGCACGCATGAGAACGCGCGACGGCGGAGCCAAGCTCAACGCGGCCGCACGGGGACTATCACAGGGAACCCATGCGCAGCACCGTAGGCGGGGAATCCGTGTGGCTGCAAGCCGTTTCTTCGGTGAGGTGTGGCAGACAGGTGCAACAGAGGCGGGCCAATCCCCGCGGTCGACCGGCGACGACGAGTACGAGTACGGCACCGGCGCGGACGGCATGGGAAGCCGGCCTCTTCGCCGGGAGGGCGGGTCCCACCTCCGCGAAAGCCAACTCGTTTGAGATCGAAACCGAACCGCGTTCCCAGACTTTCTGGCAGCTCCGCAGATCAGAGCCCCGTCACCCACCGACTCGAATGCGACAGGACAGTAGTTGTCACATAGGCAGGCTTGTTGTCATCGTTGCGGCCGCCGGCCGTTGCCGATGTGACTCTGTGGGCTCATAGGGTTGTGACGATGAGTCGCTGTTGTGGATCATCGGGTGGTCGTGGGGGTTCCTGCCAGCCGGTGCTTAACGCTGTGACTCCGGGGCGAAGGCGGTACGGCGGTCCGGTGGGGGCGGTCTCCTGCCACATAATCCTCATGTGTCCGAAACTCCCGTCCCAATACCGTCGGGCTCTGTTCCGGCAGGTACGCCCGCCTGGTCGTCCACCGATGCCGCCCTATGGGCCCGGGCCCGCCCCGCATCCTGGGCCAGGCCCATGTGGTCAGTGCCGGCGCTGCTGATCACCGTTGTATGGGCGATCGCGGTGGAACCGGTGCCGTCGTGCAGCGATGCGGCGCCCTGCGGCCCGGACTGGGGCGGCATGGCGGAAGTGGGTCTGGCCGTCGGGCTGTTGTACTGGCTCGCCCGGCTTCCGGAGCTCACGCTGATCGCAGCGCCCGCGCTGACGGCCATGGTGGCGTGGGGAGAGCTGCCGGGCGCCGGCCGAATGTCCCAGGTCGCGAACTTCGCCGTGATCGGGGCCCTGGGCTTCGGCTGGGCCGCGGCCCGCGAGCGGCTGGCGGCCCGGTCCAGACAGCGGCGGCTCGTGGAACGGGCCGCCGGAGTGCGGCATCGGTTGCCGGAGCCCGCCGGCCCACTCGTGCGAGGCAGGCTCCCGCTCGCCGCCGGGCTGGTCCTGTGCGCCGTGGCCGCCGGTGCGGTCCTCTCGGGGCTGAGCGGCATCCGCGCGGACGAGCGGCACGCGGACCGGGCCGTGCACATCACGGCGACGGTGATCCGCCGCGGCGAGGAGACAGTGCGCGTCCGCACCGATGACGAACGGCGCATCACCGTCGACGCGTTCTACCCCGAGGACTACGGCGTCGGCAGCACGGTGACCGTGCTGGAGGACGGCTCGTGGCGGCGCCTGGTGGCGGAGCCGTACGACGCCTTCGGCCGGCAGTTGCTGGTCCTGGCGGCCGGGCTGCCCGGGCTCTCTTTCCTCACGGTGGGTGTCCTCGCCCGCCGCCGTGCCGTGGCGCTGCGCCGCGCACCGGTGCCGGCCCTGCGCGTGCTGGAACGCACGGACTGTGAAGGACGTACCTGGGTCTACGCGGCCGACGACACCGCCGGCCAGAGCGCGCTCTTCACCTGTCTCTGCACGGGGACGCTCCCCGATGACGACGAGCTGGTGGACCGCATCGAAGACGAAGCCGAGGACGAGGAGGAATTGCCCGTCGACACGTGGTTGCACGAAGCGGTCCTGCTCGGCGCCCCCTACGAAGGCGGCGAACTGGTCCTCGTCACGACGGACCGGGCGGGGGACCCGATCGTGATCCGCACCGCCGGCCCGGTCCGGCTCCCCCGAACCGGCAAGAAGCCCCTTCTGGGAGCCACTGCCCTCACGGGTACCGACCCCGACACCTCGGATCCGCAGCGGCGGGCCCGGATCGACCGCATCGCCGCCACCCTGGCGCCCACCGGTCGCCCGGTGCGCTGGGGGCCGGGCCCTGTGGCCCGAACCGCCGGACTGGCCCTCACCGCGGGCGTGGCGGCCGGAATCTCCTTCACCGCACACTCCCTCGCGACGGACGGCTTCGACTGGCACCTCCTCCTCCCCCTGCTTTCACTGCCGATGTGGATCCACTTCGCGGCCGTCCTCCTCAACTGGCGTGCCACCGCGGACAGCACCGGTCTGTGGCTGACCGGAGCCTGGACCGTACGGCACGTCCCATGGGAACGGCTGCGGGCAGCCGAGTACACCGACGAGGGCAGCGTGGAGATACGCCGGTCGGACGGCGGCACCTGGCATCTGACGGGGCTGGGGGAGCCGCGCCTCGAACGACGACTGCGACTGCGCCCGTCGTACGTCCGCATGGCCGAGGAGGTCACAGCCCTGCACGCCCACCCGGAACTGCGGCCCGCGGAACCGAGCCCACCCAGCGACCACGGCCTGCCACTGGGTCCCGTCCTGCTCCTTCTTGGCGGCCTCGCCGTCACGGCCATGCTCATCACGTGAGCACGAAACGTGCACCGAACGTCACCCGAGCTGTGCCGGAACCTCTGGAACGCCCCCTATTACCTCATCCCGGCAACCCGGGGCCCGGCGGGCGTTGGGACATCCCGTATCCCCGTGTCCCGCCCCGGGGATCCGCTCCGTTGGCGACGGATCCGGCGCCGTAACCCGTGCCGCTATCCTTCGACAGGGGTCGGCCCACACCCGCGGCGTGTCCATGACCAAGGGGGAGGCCGAGGCCCACGGGGTCGACGCGCTGCCGCAGGAGCGGGGTGACCGGTGCGCCGCGCGCACCGGCTTCGGCCCTTCCCCAAGCTCTCGACTTCGTTCGAGCAGGGGAGACCCCATTGCTCCACCCGCCCCGTACCGCTGGTTCCGCTTCTCTCCACGCCGCAGCCGAGCGTGCCGCATGGCCGGGACTGCCCAGAGGCTTCACGAGCCGAAGCGGCGAAACGGCCGCAATGGCCGGAGCGAAGGAGAACCAGGCGTACCGCCCGAAGCCGGTCGGATCGAGCCGGGCGACGCCGACGGGGACCGCGAAAGCGGCCCCCGCCCGACAGATGGAGACACGATGAGCATGGCCACGAGGACGGACCCGCAGTCGTCCGCGCCGCACACCGCCGACAGCCACGATCTGATCCGCGTGCACGGCGCGCGCGAGAACAACCTCAAGGACGTCAGCATCGAGATCCCGAAGCGCCGCCTCACGGTGTTCACCGGCGTCTCCGGCTCGGGCAAGAGCTCGCTGGTGTTCGACACGATCGCCGCCGAGTCGCAGCGGCTGATCAACGAGACGTACAGCGCCTTCGTGCAGGGCTTCATGCCGACGCTGGCGCGTCCCGAGGTCGACGTCCTCGAAGGGCTGACCACCGCGATCGCCGTCGACCAGCGCCGGATGGGCGGCGACCCCCGCTCCACGGTCGGCACCGCCACCGACGCCAACGCGATGCTGCGCATCCTCTTCAGCCGGCTCGGGAAGCCGCACATCGGCCCGCCCAGCGCGTTCTCCTTCAACACCGCCTCGGTCCGGGCGAGCGGCGCGATCACCGTCGAGCGCGGTAACAAGAAGGCGGTGAAGGCGACCTTCTCCCGCACCGGCGGCATGTGCACGCACTGCGAAGGCCGGGGCACGGTCTCCGACATCGATCTCACGCAGCTCTATGACGACTCCAAGTCGCTCGCCGAGGGCGCGTTCACCATCCCCGGCTGGAAGTCCGACAGCTTCTGGACGGTCCGGGTCTACGCCGAGTCGGGCCTCCTCGATCCGGACAAGCCGATCCGCAAGTACACCGAGAAGGAGATGCAGGACTTCCTCTACCGGGAGCCGACCAAGGTGAAGGTCGAGGGAGTGAACCTCACCTACGAGGGGCTGATCCCCAAGATCCAGAAGTCGTTCCTGTCCAAGGACAAGGAGGCGCTGCAGCCGCACATCCGGGCGTTCGTGGAGCGGGCGGTCACCTTCACCACCTGCCCCGAGTGCGACGGGACGCGGCTGAGCGAGGGGGCGCGGTCGTCGAAGATCGAGGGGATCAACATCGCCGACGCCTGCGCGATGGAGATCCGTGACCTCGCCGAATGGATCCGCGGCCTGGAGGAGCCCTCGGTGGCGCCGCTGCTCGCCGCGCTGCAGGAGACCCTCGACTCGTTCGTGGAGATCGGCCTCGGCTACCTCGCGCTCGACCGGCCGGCGGGCACGCTGTCGGGCGGCGAGGCGCAGCGCGTCAAGATGATCCGCCACCTCGGTTCCTCGCTCACCGACGTCACGTACGTCTTCGACGAGCCCAGCGCGGGCCTGCACCCCCATGACATCCAGCGGATGAACGACCTGCTGCTGCGGCTGCGGGACAAGGGCAACACGGTGCTCGTCGTCGAGCACAAGCCGGAGATGATCGCGATCGCCGACCACGTCGTCGACCTCGGTCCCGGCGCCGGTACGGCGGGCGGCGCCGTCTGCTTCGAGGGCACCGTCGAGGAGCTGCGGGCCGGTGACACCGTCACCGGCCGCCATCTCGACGACCGGGCCGTCGTCAAGGAGACGGTACGCAAGCCGACCGGCGCGCTGGAGATCCGCGGCGCGACGGCGAACAACCTGCAGGGCGTCGACGTGGACATCCCGCTCGGGGTGCTCGCCGTCGTCACCGGCGTCGCCGGCTCCGGCAAGAGTTCGCTCGTGCACGGGTCGGTGCCCGCCGGCGAGGGCGTGGTGTCGGTCGACCAGAGCCCGATCAAGGGCTCGCGACGGAGCAACCCGGCGACGTACACCGGGCTGCTCGACCCGATCCGCAAGGCGTTCGCGAAGGCCAACGGCGTGAAGCCGGCCCTGTTCAGCGCCAACTCCGAGGGTGCCTGCCCCACGTGCAACGGCGCCGGTGTCGTCTACACCGACCTGGCGATGATGGCCGGCGTCGCCACCCCCTGCGAGGAGTGCGAGGGGAAGCGGTACCAGGCGTCGGTGCTGGAGTACCACCTCGGCGGCCGCGACATCAGCGAGGTGCTCGCGATGTCGGTGGCCGAGGCCGAGGAGTTCTTCGGCGACGGCGAGGCGCGCACACCGGCCGCGCACCGCATCCTCGAACGGCTCGCCGACGTCGGGCTCGGCTACCTCAGCCTCGGCCAGCCGCTCACCACGCTGTCCGGCGGCGAGCGGCAGCGGCTCAAGCTGGCCACGCACATGGCCGACAAGGGCGGCGTCTACGTCCTCGACGAGCCGACCACCGGCCTGCACCTCGCCGACGTCGAGCAGCTGCTCGGCCTGCTCGACCGGCTCGTCGACTCCGGCAAGTCGGTCATCGTCGTCGAGCACCACCAGGCGGTCATGGCGCATGCCGACTGGATCATCGACCTCGGCCCCGGCGCCGGCCACGACGGCGGCCGGATCGTCTTCGAGGGCACGCCCGCCGACCTCGTCACCGCCCGCTCCACCGTCACCGGCGAGCACCTCGCGGCCTACGTCGGCGCCTGACCGGGGCGGCCCGTAGGGCGGGGTCTCGCGCACGAAGCCGGCGTGCCCGGACCGCGACCGGGCACGGGTCGGCCGGACAGCGCGCCGCCGCTGTCCGGCCCGGCGGCCGACCGCGCTCGCCTACGATCGCCTCAGCAGCTCCGCCTCGGCCCGCCGGTCCGGCCCTGCGACCGCAGGCGGCAGGGCGGAGAGCCACAGAGAGGCAGGCACGGCATGAAGGTCCTGATCGCCGGAGGCGCGGGCTACATCGGCAGCACGGTCGCGTCCGCCTGTGCGGACGCGGGGATCACTCCGGTCGTCCTCGACAACCTGGTCACGGGCAGACGGGAGTTCACGGCGGGGCGGGCCTTCTACGAGGGCGACATCGCGGACGGCCCGCTGATCGACCGGGTCTTCGCCGAGCACCCGGACATCGACGCCGTCGTCCACTGCGCGGCCCTGATCGTGGTTCCGGACTCGGTCGCCGACCCGGTCGGCTACTACCGGGCGAACGTGGCCAAGAGCCTGGAGTTCGCCGGCCACCTCCTGCGCAACGGCTGTACCCGCATGATCTTCAGCTCGTCCGCCTCCATCTACGGCGCGGACGCCGATCTGACGGTCGACGAGGACTCCCCCATCGCCCCGCAGAGCCCGTACGCGCGCACCAAGGCGGTGTGCGAGGCGATGTTCACCGACATCGCCGCCACCCAGCCTCTGCGCGTGCTGTCCCTGCGCTACTTCAACCCGATCGGCGCAGATCCGAAGATGCGTACGGGACTTCAGCTGCGTCGCCCGAGCCACGCCCTGGGCAAGATGATCCAGGCGCAGGAGGAGGGCGCCGCGTTCCAGGTCACCGGAACCGGCTACCCGACGCGCGACGGTTCGGGCATCCGCGACTACGTCCACGTCTGGGACCTCGCCGCCGCACATGTGGCCGCGCTCGGCGCCTTCGACGCCGTCCTGCCGGTCGCGGGGTCCGGGCCGGCGGCCACCTCCGCCATCATCAACCTGGGTACCGGTACGGGCACCACCGTGCGCGAGCTCCTCGACGCCTTCAACAGCGTGGTCGAAGCACCCGTGCCCGCGGTCGACGCCGAAGCCCGGCCGGGCGATGTCGCGGGGGCGTACACCCGGAGCGACCGGGCGAAGCGGCTGCTGGGCTGGCAGCCGCGGTACTCGCTGGCGGAGGGCATCCGCCACTCCCTGGAGTGGGCCGGCGTACGGGAGGACAGGCTCGGCCGTTCCGTTTAGACCGACCGGCAAATGGGGGGCGGGAGAAGGAGCGGGGCTGGGTGCGTGCAGCTGCAAGGCGGAGGATTGAGGCAGATGGGGTCTCCCCTGCTCGAGCGAAGCCGAGAGCTTGGGGAAGGAGCGTTGGTGATTGACGACAACGCCGCAGATGCGCGTGCCCAGCCCCGCGACGCCGCCCCCCATTTGCCGGTCGGTCTTAGGCGCAGGGGAAGGGTGTACGCACGGGAAGGGAACGGACCTCGTACGCCCGCCCCCGGATCCACACGGCCTAGGATCCCGCCCATGGATATCGACCCCGGCTACACCTGCTCCTGCTGCGGCGAACACCACGGGGAACTACCGATGGGGTATTCGACCACGGCACCCGACGTCTGGGACGCGAGCCTGGAGAACGATCCCGACAGCATGCTCTCCTCGGACCAGTGCATCGTCAGACACGAGCACTACTTCATCAAGGGCCTGATCGAGATACCCGTCCTCGGCAGCGAGGAGCCGTTCTCCTGGGGTGTCTGGGTCTCGCTCAGCCGGGAGAACTTCGGGCGGGCCCTCGACGTGTGGGAGACGCCCGGCCGGGAGTCCGAGCAGCCGTACTTCGACTGGCTGAGCACCGAGTTGGGGCTGTACTCGCCCCGCACGACCAACCTCAAGACGAACGCCCACACCCGCCCGATCGGCCTGCGTCCCCGGATCGAGCTGGAGCCCACCGACCATCCCCTCGCCGTGGAACAGCGCACCGGCATCACGCTCGACCGGGTGCGCGAGATCGCCGAAGCGGTGGTGCACGCCGACGACGTCCCCGCCTGAGCGGCCCCGCGCCCGGCGGGCGGTCGAGGCCGCGCACCGCTCCGGCCGCTACTGCGCGCCGAGTCCCGACCGCAGTTGCACGAAGGCGAGTTCGGCCGCCTCGACGGCGCCGTCGTACACCTGGTCCGCGCTCTCCCCCGCTTCGATCCGCCGCCAGTTCTCCAGGGCCAGGATGCGCAGTACGGCGATGATCTGGCCCGCGGCCAGCCTGTCCCGCACCCTGTCGCCCAGCGCGCGGGCGAGCGCCGCCTCCGAGCGGCCCTGGTAGGTGTACATGCGGGCGACCAGGGACGGCGTCCCGTACAGCATCCGCTGATACGCCAGCACCTCCGGCACGTCGCAGAGCCCGGTCACCGGGTCGCGTCGCTCCAGGCCGTCCAGGTAGTTGCGGCGCAGGGCGTCCAGGGGGGACTCGTCGGCCGCGCGGGCGGTGACCACGCGGGCGGACTCGTCCTCGTGGTCGGCGAACCGGTGCAGGGCCAGGTCCTCCTTGGCCGGGAAGTACCGGAACAGCGTCGGCTTGGAAATGTCCGCGGCGGCCGCCACCTCCGCCACCGAGACCTTGTCGAAGCCCCGCTCCACGAACATCGCGATCGCGGCATCGGAGATCGCCTGGTACGTCAGCTGCTTCTTCCGCTCACGCAGGCTCATCGGCGCATGCGGCGCGGGGGCCGCGGGGGCCGCGGGCTCAGCCGTCGCGGGCGGCTCGGGTGTCTCTCCGCTCATGACCATGAAGCGTACGCCTTGACCTCAACCGGACTTGACGTCCGACAGCGGTCGCACGGGCGCCGGGCAGGCCGGACGCCGACAGCCGGACGCGCCGGGTGGACGAGCCGCCGGGTCATCGCCTCGCCGCCCCTTCCCCTCAGTCCCGCGCCCGGGCCTCCACCAGGGACTCGATCCCAAGGCGGGAAGCCCAACTGCGCCTGCGCGGGAGCCCTGATCCTGGCCCTGCCCGTCGTCCCCACCGACGACTGGCGTCCGGTGGTGTGACCCGCTGTCGGCGGCAGGCCGGGGCAGCTCTCAGAACACGTCCGGGCACCAAGCCCGCCGCGCCGCCCGGAACATTCCCTCCGCCAGCGCCACCGCGCCCGGCGTGCGTTCCTCGATGCGGCCCAGGTCCGCCAGCCGGACCGGCGATTCGTCGCCCAGGTAGAGCGTCCCCAACTCCCTTACGTCCAGGGCGAGATCGGCTTCCGCCGAGGTGGGGGTGCAGCTCGCGCCGGACGGGGAGGCGTCCAGGCGGTAGCGGCCGGTGGTCAGGCCCGTGGTGTCGTGGACGTCCAGGGTCAGGGCGCCGGGTACCGCGTACGTACGGGCCTCCAGGGCGCGTACGACGTCCAGGACGCGCACCCACAGCCAGTCCGCGTGGGTCACGGTGCGGGCCGCGCGCGGGTCCGGGAGCAGGAGGGGCAGCAGGTCGTCGGGGGCGCGGTAGCCGGTGCGGACCGTGGTGATCCAGTCGATCGAGCAGACGAAATGCCACAGCGCGCGTTCCGCGGCCGGGGTGACGGCGATCTGCCCGAGCACCGTGGCCCGGTTCAGCGGCTGCTTGGCATCGCCCCAGTTGTCGTCGGCGCGGTAGACGATCAGACCGTCCGTCTCACCGGCCGCGTTGCTGTAGACCGCGTAGAACGGTTCCTTCCAGGCCTCGGGACCGGACGGGACCTCGCCGGTGTTCACTTCCCACCAGCGGGCGTCGCGGTCGATCACACCGTGCTGCCGGGCACGCAGCCGGTCGTGGAGGGCCGGGCCCAGCTTGCGTACGTCGGCGCCGCTCACCAGGTCGATCCGGCCGCCGTCCTGCGCGGAGGGGCCCGACCAGCGCGGGTCGAGGCCCGCCCTCGGTACGTCGATCTCCCACTCGGTGGTCCACGTCGCCGGACCGAAGCCGTACCGCCCGTAGATCGGGTACTCGGCGGCGATCAGGGTGGCGACCACGTCGCCGCGCTCCTTCGCCGCCGCCAGGTCCGTGGCCATCATCCGGCTGAGCAGTCCGCGACGGCGGTGCGTGGGCGACACCGTGACGTTGGAGATCGCGTCGGCCGGCACCACGGCGCCGCCGACGGCCGTGAGCTCCTGCGCGAACGAACGGAACGTGGCCACGCACCGCCCGCCGTCGAACGCGCCCTGCGTGCGGGCGAGGTCCGTGTGCGGGAGCCGCCGTTCGGCCTCTTGTTCCGTTCCGGTCGGCGCGTGCAGAAAGCCGGTGTGCTTGGCGCGCAGCCAGTCGGGGAACTCGGAAGCGGTGATCGTACGGACGTCAGGAGCCATGTGAGCCACGCTAGGCACCCAACTCACCGATTGTCGCCCGGTTTTCCGGGACCGCGGAACCCGGTCAGAACGCCGCCCTGATCTCGCCGACCTCACCGCCGCCGCCCAGCAGCGGCGTGCGGCCGATCCGGGAGACCACCGGCGCGTCGATGCCGAGCAGGCTCAGCGACCGGGCCAGTACCGGGCCGAGCGCCCGCGTCGCACCGTCGTCGATCTTGAAGGCCAGGGCCCGGCCGTCCGCCAGCGCCACCGCCTGCACCGCCTCCGCGCCCATCTTGGAGAGCGTGCCCGGCACCTCCCGCATCAGCCAGGTGTCGGGGCGGCGCGTTCCCGCCACGTACTCGGGGTGGGCCCGCATCGCGTCGCCGACCCGGCGCTCCGCCGTCCCCGGCTCGGCCAGCACGAACGTGCGGAAGGCCCGCGCCAGACCCACCAGGCTGACCGCCATCAGCGGCGCCCCGCACCCGTCCGTGCCGACCGCCGCGACCGGCTCGCCGGCCGCCTCCTCGACCACCTGGTGGACCAGCCGCTGGAGCGGGTGCGACGGGTCGAGGTAGGACGCCCGGTCCCAGCCGTTCAGCGCGCACGCCGCGAGCATCGCCGCGTGCTTGCCGGAGCAGTTCATGGTGATCCGCTCCCGGGCGTGGCCGGCGGCGAGATACGTCTCCGCCTCCGCCGGGTCCAGCGGCAGATCGGGCGGAGTCTGCAGATCGTCGGGGGTCAGTCCGTGCTCGGCGAGCATCCGGCGTACGAGTTCGAGATGGAAGTCCTCGCCGGAGTGGCTCGCGGCGGCCAGTGCCAGCCGCTCTCCGGACAGGTCGAGCCCGGCCCGCAGCACGGCCGCGGCCTGCATGGGCTTGTTGGACGAACGGGGGAAGACCGGCGCCGTCGGGTCACCCAGGACCCGTTCCACGCTGCCGTCGGCGGCCAGGAGGACCAGCGAGCCCCGGTGCCGGCCCTCCACGAAGCCGGACCGTACGACCTCCGCCAGGACGGGGTGGGCGGGGGATATGGCGGAGGGGGCGGCGGATGCGGCGCTGGAGGTCATGGTGGCCTTCCGGGGACGGGCGGAACCCGCCCCCGGAAGGATCGCTTCAGGTGAGCAGGTCGTCTACTTGTGCTTCACCGTCACGGTACCTGCGGGCGATCTCCGCACTGCAATCGTCAGCGGTGCGTTGCAGCTGGTGACGGCGGCGGGAGACCTGCTGCTCGTAGCCGACCAGGCGCCCCATCGCGATGTGCAGCTCGTCGTCCGTACGGGCATCGAGGTCGGAGAGTTCGACCTCGGCGAGCGTCTCGGCCGCCAGCCGGCGGTACTCGTCGCTGCGCGGTGTGGTGAGCGTGACATGCCGGGCGGAGGAGCGGTGCTGGGACGGGGTGTCGGCGAGGATCTCCGAGAGCCGGTCCACCACCGGTGTCTCCGGATCCCGTCTGCGGGCCAGCTCGGCCCGCAGGATGTCGATCCGGCCCTGGATCAGCCGCCGCACATAGCTGAGGTCGGCCTCGTCGCGCTGCGAGTCGCGGCGCAGGGTGCGCAGCTCCGGCAGGCGCAGCCCGCCCAGCTCCGGCGGCGGTCCCGCGGACGCGCCGTCCAGGTATCCGTGACCGGTTCGCTGGACGGGTGGGCGCAAGGTGCTGGTGCTGGTGCTGGTACCGGCACTCGTACTGATGCTGGTACTGGTGCTGGTGCCGGTACTGGTGCTGGTGCCGGTACTGGTGCTGGTGCCGGTACTCGTACTCGTACTGGTGCCGGAACGCGTGACCGGCACGGCGCCGGGGGACTGCCCGGTTCCATGGGTACTCATGCTGGTGTCCATCCCCTCGACCGGTGTGTCGGCACACCGCCTTCCCAGCATGGTGCCACTCCAGTAGGGCATATGTGGATGCTCTGTACCCGTTCAGCCCAAGACAGGTTGGCCAGGATAGGTTGGTCCATATGCGTGCAGTGGTACAGAGGGTGGACGGTGCGAGCGTCACGGTGACCGACGGCACGGGCGCGTCGGGCGGGCCCGAGGTCGTCGGCGAAATCGTCGGTGAAGGGCTGTGTGTGCTGGTCGGGGTCACCCACGGGGACACCCCGGAGAAGGCGGCGCAGCTCGCCCGCAAGCTCTGGTCGGTTCGCATTCTGGAGGGCGAGAAGTCCTGCTCCGACGTGAATGCGCCGCTTCTGGTGATTTCCCAGTTCACCCTCTACGGGGATGCCCGGAAGGGGCGCAGGCCCACCTGGAACGCCGCGGCGCCCGGCGAGGTCGCCGAACCGCTGGTCGACGAGGTGGTGGCGCAGCTGAGGGCGCTGGGCGCGCAGGTGGAGACCGGTCGGTTCGGGGCGGACATGCGGGTCTCACTCACGAACCACGGCCCGTTCACCGTCATCGTCGAGGTCTGAACCGGCTGCACGGCCCGACCGCGGACAATGGTCGGGCCGGTGCAGTCGGTGCGTCGGTGCGTCGGTGCGTCGGTACGGACGCCTCGGACGCCTCGGGCGCCGCAGACGGTCGCGCGTAGAGAATCTGCGTACGGTTACGGCTCCACGACCGTCTCCTGGGCGGCGGCCGTGTCCCCCGCGAGCAGCTCCGCGTCCACCGCCACGTTCCGCTTGACCAGGGCCAGCGCGATCGGTCCCAGCTCGTGGTGGCGGGCGGACGTCGTGATGAAGCCCAGCTGCCGGCCCTCGGCGCCGTCCGCGGCGAGCCGTACGGGGGTGCCGTGTCCGGGCAGCACGACCTCGCTGCCGTCGAGGTGCAGGAAGACCAGCCGCCGCGGCGGCTTGCCCAGGTTCTGCACCCGGGCCACGGTCTCCTGGCCCCGGTAGCAGCCCTTCTGGAGATGGACGGCGGTGCCGATCCAGCCCAGCTCGTGCGGGATGGTGCGGTGGTCGGTCTCGAAACCGAGGCGCGGGCGGTGCGCCTCGACGCGCAGCGCCTCGTACGCGAGGATGCCGGCCACCGGTCCGTGTGCGGCCGCGTACGCCTCCAGGTCGGCGCGGGGCAGGAACAGGTCCCGGCCGTACGCCGTCTCCCGTACCGTCACCCCGTCGGGGACCTCCGCGATGGAGCCGGCCGGCAGATACACGACGGCGAAGTCCTCGGTGCGGTCGGCGACTTCGACCCGGTAGAAGAACTTCATGGACTCCAGGTAGGCGACGAGGTCGCCCTGCGTGCCCGGTTCGGCGTGCATCCACACGGTCTCGCCGTCGTCGACGAGATAGAGGGCGTGCTCGATGTGTCCGTGCGAGGTGAGGATCAGGGCCTCGGTGGCCTGCCCCGGGGCGAGTTCGCTGACGTGTTGGGTGAGCAGCAGATGCAGCCAGGCCAACCGGTCGCTGCCGGTGACGGTGACGACGGCGCGGTGCGAGAGGTCGACGAGGCCGGAGCCGTCGGCGAGGGCGCGCTGCTCGCGGAACAGGTCACCGTAGTGCGCGGCGACGCCTTCGTCGCGGCCTTCGGCGGGAACCGCGCCGGGCAGGGACAGCAGAGGGCTCTTCATGCGACCAGCGTACGACGCGATTTACGGAGCGGGCCGGGCCGGTCGGACCGACTGGCTCTTGCGGCGCCGCCCCCGGTTGCCGGTCTGTCCGGCCCTGACCCCGGACAGGCCCTACGCCTTGGGTCCGGCCGCGTCGGCCGTGCGTGCCGCGTCGGCCGTGCGTGCCGCGTCGGCCGTGCGTGCCGCGTCGGCCGTCCGTACCACGTCGCCGGACGCCGCCTTCGCCGTGCAGTCGGCGCAGCGACCGAAGATCGCGAAGTGCTTCATGTCCGTCTCGAACCCGAAGCTGTCCCGCAGCTTCGCGGTGAACTCGGCGACGACCCCGACATCGGCCTCGATGACGTTCGTGCAGTCGCGGCAGACCAGGTGGATGTGGTGGTGGCGGTCGGCCAGGTGGTACGTCGGCGCCCCGTGCCCCAGATGGGCGTGGCTGACCAGCTCCAGCTCCTCCAGGAGTTCGAGCGTCCGGTAGACGGTGGAGATGTTCACGCCGGACGCGGTCCTGCGCACCTCCGCGAGGATGTCGTCGGGCGTCGCGTGTTCCAGCGTGTCGACGGCTTCCAGGACAAGCTGCCGCTGCGGCGTCAGCCGATAGCCGCGCTGCCGGAGATCGGTCTTCCAGTCGGTGCTCACCACAGGCCCAGTGTAGGACCGGGTGAACACCTGGCTACAGCTTTGCCCGGGAGGAATCCGTGAACTGCTCCGGCGTGGACCCGGGCCCGGAGGGCTTCTTGACCGGCTTCTTGACCGGCTTCTTGAACTACTTGAAGAAGGCGATGCCGTCGTCCGGGAGGTCGCCGAGGCTCTTCGCCATCGCCTCGACCTCTTCCGGGGTGACGACCTTCTTCAGGTGCGCCGACATGTACGGGCGCAGCTCCACCTCGGGGGTGGCCTTCTCGCCGACCCACATCAGGTCGCTCTTCACATAGCCGTAGAGCCGCTTGCCACCGCTGTACGGGCCGGAGGCCGCGGTGCGCGCCACCGCGTCGGTGACCAGGTCGATCTGCGGCTTCTGGTCGGCCAGCTCCCCGTACCAGATCTCGATGACGCCCTGGTCGCGGACCATGACGACCTCGACCTTGCGGTCCTTGTCGATGCGCCAGAAGCCCGACTCGGACTCCAGCGGCTTGACCTTCTTGCCCTCGGAGTCGAGCACCCAGGTGTGCGAGGTGTACTCCAGGAAGTCCCGGCCGTCGTGACTGAAGGAGACTTCCTGGCCGAAGTTGCACTGCTCGGCGCCCGGGAAGTCCGAGACACCCGCGCCCGCCCAGTTGCCGAGGAGGAAGGCCAGCGGGACGAGGTCCGGGTGGAGGTCGGACGGGATCTCGATCATGAGTGGCTCAGACGATCTGTGAGGGGGGTGGGGGCGGGGAAGGTCAGCGCTGACCCTGGTAGAGCTTCTTCACGGTCAGACCGGCGAAGGCGAGAACACCGACGCAGACCAGCACCAGCAGGGCGGAGAAAAATGCCTCAAGCACGGGAACTCCTTGGAACGAGCGGTAGGCCAGCAGTACGGGGCCGGGCCCCAGCCTAATGGGTTGGGGCCCGGCCCGTCGGTTCGGGGCTTGCGTGGGGGCCGCCGGGGGACGGGTCAGCCCAGCAGCTGGTTCTGCAGGATCAGCGTCTGGTGGAACGGAACGCTCTCCGTCCCCTCCTTGCCCTTGCCGGCGCCGTTCCGGCCTTCGTCGAAGTCCGGAACGATGCGGTTGCCCACCTGACGATTACAGTTCGGCATATGTCGAAGAAGCTCGTGATCAAGGTGACTGCCGGTGCCGACTCAGCCGAGCGCTGTTCGCAGGCGTTCACGGTGGCCGCGGTCGCCGTCGCCAGTGGCGTGGAGGTCTCCCTCTGGCTGACCGGGGAATCCTCCTGGTTCGCTCTGCCGGGCCGCGCCGCGGAGTTCGAACTGCCACATGCCGCGCCGCTGCCGGATCTGATCGAGTCGATCCAGGCGGGCGGGCAGATCACCCTCTGCACGCAGTGCGCGGCCCGGCGCGACATCACCGAGCAGGACGTCCTGGAGGGCGTACGGATCGCGGGCGCCCAGGTCTTCGTCAGCGAGATCATGGCCGAGGGCGTCCAGGCCCTCGTCTACTGACGCGCCACGCGCATCACGGGCACGCGCCCCCGCCCCGCCCCCATTAGTGCCGTTTCTTGCCGTCGAGTTCGTCCCACCACTCGTCGGACTTCGGGTCGCCGGACGGATCGTCCCACCAGCGGTCCTCCGGGCCCCGGCGGTTCGCGATCATGGCCGCGACGGGCGGGATGACCATGGCGACGAGACACATCGCTATCGCGGCGGGCATCGACCACAGCCGGACGAATGCCCAGGCCGATACGAAGAGGACGATGCAGCCGCCCATCATCAGGAAATAGCCGCGACGGCGTCGGGCGTACATGACTCAAGCGTAGGCCCGTTACGCGCCCACGCGAATGGCACGAAGGGCCGTACCCCGCTTCAGAGCGTCCAACCCCTGGGGTACGGCCCTTCGGCCGGTGAGGTGTCGGGGGCCCGCCGGGCCGGTCGGCCGGGCGGGCTCCCGCGTACGTACTAGACGGCGATGGCGACCTCGGAGAGGCCACCGGTCTGCGCCACGACCGTGCGGTCGGCGCTGCCGCCCGGGACGAGGGCGCGGACCGTCCACGTGCCCTCGGCCGCGTAGAAGCGGAACTGTCCGGTCGCCGAGGTCGGGACCTCCGCGGTGAACTCGCCGGTCGAGTCCAGCAGGCGCACGTAGCCGGTGACGGGCTCGCCGTCGCGGGTCACGCTGCCCTGGATGGTGGTCTCACCGGGCTTGATGGTCGAAGCGTCGGGGCCGCCGGCCTTTGCTCCACACATGGTGTTCTGTCCTTCTCGGTCGGGGGGCGTCCTGGTCCGGGTGGCACCCGGTCCGGGTCGTGCGGAGTTGCTTGGTGGTTACTTGTTGGCGCCGAGCTCGATCGGCACACCCACGAGGGAGCCGTACTCGGTCCACGAACCGTCGTAGTTCTTGACGTTCTCCTGGCCGAGCAGCTCGTGCAGCACGAACCAGGTGAGCGCGGAGCGCTCGCCGATGCGGCAGTACGCGATGGTGTCCTTCGCGAGGTCGACCTGCTCGTCCTCGTAGAGGGCCTTGAGCTCGTCGTCCGACTTGAAGGTGCCGTCGTCGTTGGCGTTCTTCGACCACGGGATGTTGCGGGCGGTCGGCACGTGGCCGGGGCGCTGGGACTGCTCCTGCGGGAGGTGCGCCGGGGCGAGCAGCTTGCCGCTGAACTCGTCGGGCGACCGCACGTCGACCAGGTTCAGGCTGCCGATCGCCTTCACGACTTCGTCGCGGTAGGCACGGATCGACTCGTCCTGCGGCTGGGCCTTGTACGCGGTGGCCGGGCGGGACGGGACCTGGTCGCCGTCGACCAGGTCGCGGGAATCGAGCTCCCACTTCTTGCGGCCACCGTCGAGCAGGCGGACGTCCTGGTGACCGTAGAGCTTGAAGTACCAGAACGCGTAGGACGCGAACCAGTTGTTGTTGCCGCCGTACAGGACGACCGTGGTGTCGTTGCCGATGCCCTTCTCGGACAGCAGCTTCTCGAAGCCCGCCTGGTCGATGAAGTCCCGGCGGACCGGGTCCTGGAGGTCCTTGGTCCAGTCGATCCGGATCGCGTTCTTGATGTGGTTCTTCTCGTACGCGGAAGTGTCCTCGTCGACCTCGACGATGGCGACCTTGGGGTCCTCGATGTGGGCCTCGACCCAGTCGGCGTCTACCAGGACGTCACTGCGGCTCATTCTGTTCTCCTCCGGGGCAGTCTGCGGCGAGATGGTGCGAGACGGCGCGTGATGCGGATGCGTGATGCGGATGTACGGCGGCGCAGGGTGCGGCGCACGTGCGACATGCGATCGGGATGGGCCCTGAATCGGATCGAAGGGCCGGGGGAATGCGGGTGCCGAAGGCTCCCGCTCAGACAGTGCGACAGAGCATGGCGGCGACGCGGCACAGGTCCACTGCCCGCCGCTTCGTGAGATCCGCCCGTCCCCACTGCGGGAGACCGCCTATAGAGCACTGCATGGGACCGATCGTAGGGAGGTACGGGCGGACATGTCACCGTCGTGTCGCATCCTGAGACTCGATCGTCCGCAATACGAGACATTGACTGGGCGGCGTCGCCTCCCGCGCGGCTTCCCTGCCGTCCGCACCCGTCAGCCATCTGCGGATCGGACACGGCCGTCTCAATATGTGGCCCGAAGTGCCCTACGAGGTCGAGGTCGAGGTCGAGGTCGAGGGCACTGCCCGGGCCCGGTGGAACCTAGTAATCGAGCTGTACGTCCGTGCCCGTCACCGAGATCTCCAGGCCGTCGGCGGTCGGCTGGATCTTCTGCAGCTTCAGGCCGCTGGGCAGGCCGCCGACCTCCCGCTCGAAGTCGGTCTTCCCGCGCACCAGGCCCTCCAGCCCGGGGATGCCCTCGCCCGGCACCTTGTCGGCGTGCACCTTGAGGATGTGGCCGTCGACGAGGCTGACGGTGGAGAGCACACTGCGCGACAGGGGGCGGCCGAGGATGTCGACCGTGCCGGTCACCTTCACCTTGCCGTTGCCGCCGTACTCGACGACGATGCCGTCGCCGGCGGCCTTGGTCAGGTCCTCGTACGAGATGACGGCGGTGCCGGTGGCGCGGGCGGCGGTGGCGCCGGAGTAGCCGTCGGCCAGCTTCACCTCGTGCAGCGCGGCGTTCATCCTGCTGATCCGGATCCGGCGGCCGTTGGCGTCGGTCTCGATGCCGGTGATCTCGACGTCGACCTCGTCGAACCGCGAACCGGCGAGCTGGGTCAGGAACGGAAATCCCTTGATGGAGACGTCCGTGGAACCGATCGTGGCGCCGGTGACGTGGACCCGGCCCTCGGCCTCCGACTCGGCGAAATACACCGCCACCCGGTCGACGACGACGAAGATCCCGCCCAGAACCACCACTATGACCAGCAGTATTCGCAGTGCACGCATGCCTGCTCTTTCCCCCACCCTGCATCCGGCCGAACCCCGGTACCCGTGCGTCCGGTACGGCTGCACGGCGCACCCGGGGTGATCGACGAGCGGACGCCTCCCTTCGGTTCCCGTCCGGTTCCGAAGGGCGCGGCGGCGGTGCGTGCTACGAGATCGCGCGGCCGAGCAGATAGACGGCGGGGGCGGCGGCGGTGAGCGGCAGTGCCACACCGGCCGTCATGTGGACGAACCGCGACGGGTAGTCGTAACTCGCCACCCGCAGCCCGATCAGCGCGCAACCGCCCGCCGCGAGGCCGAGCAGCGCACCCTTCGTACCGAAATCGGTGAACGCCCCCGCCGCGGCACCGGCGCCCACGGCGGCGAGCAGCGCCACCACGACCGAGGCCGGTCCGGGCAGCGGCAGCGCGCGGACGAGGACGGCGACCGCGACGGCCACCCCGCCCACCGTCACGGCGTCCGGGACCGCCGCGAGGTGTCCGGCGGCCAGGACCGAGAGCGCGGCCGAGGCGACGGTGGCCATCAGCCCCTGCATCCGCTCGTCGGCGCTCGCGTGGCTGCGTAGTTGGAGGACCACGGTGAGCAGCACCCAGATGCCGAGGGTGCCGATGATGGCGGCCGGTCCGTTCTCGCGGCCCGCGGCGAGCAGCGCGATGTCGGCGACGAGGCCACCGGCGAACGCGAGCGCGATGCCCTGCCGGGCCGGCCACATGCCGTTGAGCCGGAACCACCCGGCCGCGGTCACGGCCTGGAGCAGTACCAGCGGTACGACCAGGACGTACGGCCCGATCGCGGCTCCGAGGGCGAGGAGCAGCCCGAGTCCCGCGGTGATGGCGGCGGGCTGCATACCCGGCGCGATGATCGGCGAGCGGCCCTCGGCGCGGGCGCGCTGGGCATCGGTGATCCGGCTGTTGCCCAGGGTGGTGGGGGCGCTGTATCCGGCGGTGCCGAGCGCGGACGCGGTGGCGGCGGGCGGCCGGTCCGCGGGTGCGTCCGCCCGGACCGGCTCGGCCGGGACCTCGGGAGGAAGCGGGTAGGAGCCGGCGACGCGCTGCGGATGCACGGGCGGCAGATAGGCGGTCTCGGCGGCAGCCGGAACGGGCTGCTGCACAGGCTGTGCGGGCTGTGCGGGCTGTGCGGGCTGTGCGGGCTGTGCGTGCTGTGCGGGGCGAGCGTGCTGTGCGTGCTGTGCGTGCTGGATGGCCGGCTGGTACTGGGTGTCCCAGGTCTGGCCCTCCCAGGTCTGCGCGACACCGGGATCCTGCGGGGCCTGCGCCGCGGGTGCGCCCGACTCCGGCAGGTGGCCGGTCGGCCATGAGGACACGGGGCCGGTCGGCTGGGGGCCTCCGTACGACGCCTGCTGACCGTACGACTGGCCGCCGTGGGCCGGGCCGCCGTACGACTGGTCCCCGTGCGACTGCGTGGCATGGGTCCGGTCGCCGTACCCCTGCTGACCGTAGGGCTGCTGTCCGTGGGGCTGCTGCTGTCCGTGGGGCTGCTGCTGTCCGTGGGGCTGCTGCTGTCCGTGGGGCTGCTGCTGTCCGTGGGGCTGCTGACCGTGGGGCTGCTGACCGTACCCCTGCTCCCCGTACGGCTGCTCTCCGTACGGCTGCTGACCGTACGGCTGCGAGGGCTGCGGCTCCTGGCCGGGCTCGTACCCGTGGCCGTGGCCCGGGTCCTGTCCGTACGGATGCTGTTGATCGTTGCTGCTCATGTGCTGCGGTTCACCCTCCTGCGAACGGCGGGAGCACCTCGACCGTGCCGCCCTCGGCGAGACGTACGGTCTCATGACTGCGGGTCCCCACGGGGTCACCGTCGACGAGGAACGAGCACCGTTGCAGCACTCGGGTGAGCTCGCCGGGGTGCCGTTCGCGCACCGCGTCGAGCGCCTCGGCGAGCGTCGCAGCGGTGTACGGCTCCTCCGCGGTCCCGGCGGCGGCCTTCGCGGCGGCCCAGTAGCGGATCGTTCCGGCAGACATGGCGGAGCTCCTCTCGTCTCGCATCAGCTGTCCATCATGAATCACCGCATGAATCACCGCGCCGCCACCCAGTCGCCGATGCGGGTGAGCAGGCTCTCGTCCGCGGCGTTCTCGGCATGGCCCATGCCGTGCTCCAGCCACAGCTCGGCGCCGTCGCCCGCCGCTTCGGCCAGCATCCTGGGGTGGTCCAGCGGGAAGTACGGGTCCCGGTCGCCGTGCACGATCAGCAGCGGGGCCGGGGCGATCAGGCCGGCCGCCCCGACCGGGGAGAGCGGGACCGGGTCCCAGTCGTTGTGGTCGATCCGGGTGCGGAGACCGTAGCGGCCGACCAGCCGGCCGACGGGCCGGGTGACCACCCAGTGCAGGCGGCGCATCGGGGCCGTGCCCCGGTAGTACCAGCGGGCGGGGGCGCTCACGGCCACCACCGCATCGGCGCGCGCATCCGCGTGCACCCCCTCGTGCGCTTCGATGCGCCCCCCGCGCTCCGCGCTCACACCGGCTCGCCCTTTGCACAGCGCCCCGTGCCGCAGCACCACGGAGCCGCCCATCGAGAACCCGACGGTCACGACCCGCCGGTGTCCGAGCGCCCGCGCCCACCGCACCGCCGCCGCCAGATCCAGCACCTCGCGATCGCCCACCGTCGACCGCCCGCCGGATCCGCCGTGCCCCCGGAACGAGAACGTGACCACGGCCGCGCGCCGGCCGAGAACCTCCGCGGCACGCCGTACCGCGGGCCGGCCCGCCGATCCGGTGAACCCGTGCGCGACCACGATCGCAGTACCGTCGAAGGATGTTTCCGCAGCGGCCCCGGCAGCCGCCGTACCCGGCTCGTACACCGCCTCGATACGGACCCCGTCATCGGTCCGCAACGTGGTCCGCAACGTGGTCCGCAACGGGGTGCGCGGATGTCCGGGCGTGATCAAGGGAACAGAGGAACTCCGAAATCGCCCCTCGGACACAGAACTCATGTGGGCTATTCTGCTGGGAAGAGGATCCGGGCAAAGCAGCCCCCGGGTCCTTTAGTGCTTTCCAGGCGTTGTTACGGCGACGTTTCCACAAGCTCAGCGGTCCCAGGGTGCGGGACCGTACCCGTAGGAAACGTATGACGGACGATGACGAACGTCGTACGGCAAGCAGTGATAAAGCCAGCACGAAACCGTACGAAGAAGTGCCGCACAACTCCCCCGGGCCGAGCCCGGGAGTGCCCCTCTCGCAGGGAACGAGGAGGACCGACGTAATGGGCGAGCGAACCGCGCACGATCATCGACCGACGACCCAGGCAGGTGGGCGACGATGAGTTCACTGCTGCTTCTGACAAATGCCCTTCAACCGTCGACGGAGGTACTTCCGGCCCTCGGTCTCCTGCTGCACAGCGTGCGGGTGGCGCCGGCCGAAGGCCCCGCCCTCGTCGACACCCCCGGTGCCGACGTCATCCTGGTCGACGGCCGCCGCGACCTGCCGCAGGTGCGGTCGCTGTGCCAGCTGCTGCGGTCCACCGGACCGGGCTGTCCGCTGATCCTCGTCGTGACGGAGGGCGGTCTCGCGGCCGTCACCGCCGACTGGGGCATCGACGACGTGCTGCTGGACACGGCGGGCCCGGCCGAGGTCGAGGCCCGGCTGCGGCTGGCCACCGGCCGGCAGCAGATCGGCTCCGGCGACTCCCCGATGGAGATCCGCAGCGGCGATCTGTCGGTCGACGAGGCGACGTACAGCGCGAAGCTGAAGGGCCGGGTCCTGGACCTGACCTTCAAGGAGTTCGAGCTGCTCAAATATCTGGCGCAGCACCCGGGCCGGGTCTTCACCCGCGCCCAGCTGCTCCAGGAGGTCTGGGGTTACGACTATTTCGGCGGTACGCGGACGGTCGACGTCCATGTGCGGCGGCTGCGCGCCAAGCTCGGCCCGGAGCACGAGTCGCTGATCGGCACGGTCCGTAACGTCGGCTACCGATTCGTCGCACCGGAGAAGGTGGAGCGCGCGGCCGAGGAGGCCAAGGCCCGGGCCGTGACGGAGCGGGCCGCCGGACCCGTAACCCGTTCGGAGCAGCCGCGCGCGGCCGAGGCCCCGGAAGGAGCCCCGGTCCGGCCTGCCAACAGGTAGGTATATCCGCGTAGACTGCCGCGCGTGGCCAAGGTGACGCGGGACGATGTGGCAAGACTGGCGGGTACGTCGACCGCGGTCGTCAGCTACGTCATCAACAACGGACCCAGGCCGGTCGCCCCGGCCACGCGCGAGCGGGTGCTCGCCGCGATCAAGGAGCTGGGCTACCGGCCCGACCGGGTTGCGCAGGCCATGGCCTCGCGGCGGACCGACCTCATAGGGATGATCGTGCCGGACGCCCGGCAGCCGTTCTTCGCGGAGATGGCGCACGCGGTCGAACAGGCCGCCGCCGAGCGCGGAAAGATGGTGCTCGTCGGCAACTCCGACTACCGCGACGAGCGCGAGGTCCACTATCTGCGGGCCTTCCTCGGCATGCGGGTCTCCGGGCTGATCCTGGTCAGCCAGGGCCCCAGCGAGCGGGCGGCGGCGGAGATCGAGGCGTGGGACGCGCGGGTCGTACTGCTGCACGAGCGGCCCGAGGCGATCGACGACGTCGCGGTCGTCACGGACGACGTCGGCGGTGCCCAGCTCGCCACCCGGCACCTGCTGGAGCACGGCAACGAGTACGTGGCCTGCGTCGGCGGCGTGGAGTCGACCCCGTCGGTCGGTGACCCGGTCGCCGACCACGTCGAGGGCTGGCGCCGCGCGATGCACGAGGCGGGGCGCTCGACGGAGGGCCGGCTCTTCCAGGCCCCGTACAACCGTTACGACGCCTATCAGGTGGCGCTGAAGCTGCTCGCGGGGCCGGACAGGCCGCCGGCGATCTTCTGCTCGACGGACGACCAGGCCATCGGTGTGCTGCGGGCCGCGCGCGAGCTGCGGATCGATGTGCCCGGGGAGCTGGCGGTGGCGGGCTTCGACGACGTGAAGGAAGCCGGTCTGACCGATCCGCCGCTGACGACGGTCTTCTCGGACCGCCCGGCGATGGCGCGCGCGGCCGTGGACCTGGTGCTCGACGACTCGTTGCGGGTGTCGGGGTCGCGGCGGGAGCGGCTGAAGCAGTTCCCGTCGGCGCTGGTGGTACGCCGGTCGTGCGGCTGCGGGGAGCCCGCGGGCGGGGTGAGTCGGGCGGGGTGAGTCAGGCGGGGCGGGCGGCACCGGCCGAAGGCCCCGCCTCGTTCGTACTCCCCCACGACCCAACGGAAGCCGTACTCCCTTATATCGGGCATACGAGGTTCTGCCGGGCTTCTCAGCGCGTGCTCAGGCTTCTCTCATCTTCGGCCGTCACGCTCTTTTACATGACAGAGAGCCAGCGCCCGAGCGGCGAGTACCCGATGTACCCCTCGTACGGCAACGGTGACGCGTCCTACCCGCCGCCGCCGTCCTACCCGCCCGCCCCCGAGTCGGCCGCGCACCGGCGCCGGGCCAAGCGGCCGGTGGCACTCCTGGCGGCCGTGGCCATCGCGGCGGGCGTCGTCGGCGGCGGCACCGCCGCCTTCGTCCAGCAGTTCACCGGCAACGACACGAACAGCACGGGCGGCGGCATCGTCCCCGGCACCACCGTCTCGCAGAGCAGCAAGGGGACCGTCGCCGGTGTCGCGGCGGCCGTCTCGCCGATGATCGTCGAGATCAACGCGACCTCGACCGCGGGCGAGTCCACCGGCTCCGGCGTGGTCATCACGTCCGACGGCGAGGTCGTCACCAACAACCACGTCCTCTCCGGCGCCTCGTCGATCAAGGTAACGCTCAGCACGGGCAAGACGTACACCGCGGATGTCGTCGGCACCGACCCCGACAAGGACCTCGCGCTCATCAAGCTCCGGGGTGCGAGCGGGCTGAAGACGGCCACGTTGGGCGACTCCTCGGCGGTCTCGGTCGGCGACCAGGTCGTCGCGATCGGCTCGCCGGAGGGCCTCACCGGCACCGTCACCAGCGGCATCGTCTCCGCCCTGAACCGCGATGTCACGGTCGCCAAGGACAACGGCGGCAGCCAGGGGCAGGGCGGAATGGGCGGCGGCGGACAGTGGCCGTTCGAGTTCGGCGGTCGGCAGTTCAACGGCGACACCGGCGACTCCACCACCACGTACAAGGCCATCCAGACCGACGCCTCGCTCAACCCGGGCAACTCCGGTGGTGCGCTCATCAATATGAACGGCGAGATCATCGGCATCAACTCCGCGATGTACTCGGCGAGTTCGTCCGACGGATCCAGCAGTTCCGGTGCGGGAAGCGTGGGTCTGGGCTTCGCGATCCCGGTGAACACACTGAAGGCCGACCTCCCCACCCTGCGGTCCGGCAACGGTTCCTGAGGAGACGAGACAGACATGCACAATCCCACCCGGATCCCCGCCGGACCGGCCGACCTGGCCCTGCCGCTCGCCCTCGTCGCGGAACTGGCCGGCCGCAGGACCTCCGAGCCGCCCCGCGTCCCGGAGGTCCGTACCACCACGGCCCGCAAACGCCGGGCCGCGCGACGACGTGCCGCGGCCGTGCGAGGCTGAAAGCAGCCCGGTCCGCACGGAACGAGAAGAGGAAAACGAGCGATGAGCCCCGCCGAAGACGATCCGCACCGCATCCTGATCGTCGACGACGAGCCCGCCGTGCGTGAGGCCCTGCAACGCAGCCTCGCGTTCGAGGGATACGGCACCGAGGTCGCCGTCGACGGCCTCGACGCCCTCGCCAGAGCCGACGCGTACGCGCCCGACCTCATCGTCCTCGACATCCAGATGCCCCGGATGGACGGCCTGACGGCGGCCCGCCGGCTCCGCTCCGCGGGCACCACCACCCCCATCCTGATGCTCACCGCCCGCGACACCGTCGGCGACCGGGTCACCGGACTCGACGCCGGGGCCGACGACTACCTGGTCAAGCCCTTCGAGCTGGACGAGCTCTTCGCCCGCATCCGGGCCCTGCTGCGCCGCAGCTCGTACGCGGCCACGGCGGGCGGCTCCGTCCCCGACGACAATGTGCTGGCCTTCGCCGACCTCCGGATGGACCTGGCCACCCGCGAGGTCACCCGGGGCACCCGCCGGGTCGAGCTGACCCGTACCGAATTCACCCTGCTGGAGATGTTCCTGGCACACCCGCGGCAGGTACTGACCCGCGAGCAGATCCTCAAGGCGGTGTGGGGCTTCGACTTCGAGCCGAGCTCCAACTCCCTGGACGTGTACGTGATGTACCTGCGCCGCAAGACGGAAGCGGGCGGCGAACCGCGGCTCGTGCACACGGTGCGGGGGGTCGGTTACGCGCTCCGCTCCGGCGGCGGTGACGGATGACCGGCACTCTGCACCGGCTCCGCGCCCTGCCCCTGCGGACCCGGCTCGCGCTGCTGGTGGCGACGGCGGTGGCGGTCGCGGTGGCGGCGGTCGCGGCGGCCTGCTGGTTCGTGACGAAGGCCCAGCTGGAGCAGCAGATGGACAACTCGCTGCGCAATGTCCAGGTCAGCGACGACTACGTGCGGGCCCTGTTCGTCGCCTGTACGCGCCCCGATCAGGCGGCCGTACCGCAACTCCAGGGAACGTACACCGTGCAGCTCGTCACCGTGTCCGGGAGCACGTGCAGCGCCGCCAAGACGTCACCGATCGGAGTGACCGCCGCCGACATCGCCGTGGCCGCCCAGCTGCGCGACAGCACCCTGCACTCGGCCAGGGCCAAGAACGGCAAGGAAATGCGCGTCTACACCTACGCGTACGAGCCCCGCAGCCAGGTTCCGGGCCTGCTGCAGGGAAACTTCGCCGTCTCCATCGCCCGCCCGATGAGCGAGGTCGACGACCCGCTCTCCACCCTCGCCTGGGTCCTCCTGGTCGTCTCCGGCGTCGGCGTGATCGGCGCCGGCGCGGCCGGTCTCTGGGTCGCGCGCACCGGGCTGCGTCCCGTCGACGAACTCACCGAGGCGGTCGAGCACGTCGCCCGTACCGAGGACCTCACCGTACGCATCCCCGTCGAGGGCGAGGACGAGATCGCCCGGCTGTCCCGGTCGTTCAACTCGATGACCGCCTCCCTCGCCAGTTCCCGCGACCGTCAGGCCCAGCTGATCACGGACGCCGGCCACGAACTGCGGACGCCGCTGACCTCGCTCCGCACCAACATCGAACTCCTCGCCCGCAGCGACGACACCGGCCGGGCCATCCCGCCGGACGACCGCAGGGCCCTGATGAAGTCGGTCAAGGCTCAGATGACCGAGCTGGCCTCGCTCATCGGCGACCTCCAGGAACTGGCCCGCCCCGACGCGGCAAACCCCGGCCCGCTCCAGGTCGTCGCCCTCCACGACATCGCGGACACGGCCCTGGAACGCGCCCGTCTGCGCGGCCCCGAGCTGACGATCAGGGCCGATCTGGCCCCCTGGTACGTACGGGCCGAACCGGCGGCGCTGGAGCGGGCGGTGGTCAACGTCCTGGACAACGCGGTCAAGTTCAGCCCGCCCCGCGGCACGATCGAGATCGCGCTGCGGAACGGCGAACTGACCGTACGGGACCACGGGCCCGGCATCCCCGCCGAGGAACTCCCCCACGTCTTCGAACGCTTCTGGCGCTCCCCGTCCGCCCGTCAGCTCCCCGGCTCGGGCCTCGGCCTGTCGATCGTCGCCCGCACGGTCCAGCAGTCGGGCGGCGAAGTGACCCTGCGCCCGGCGGCGGAGGGGGACGGCACCGAGGCGTCGATCAGGCTGCCGGGGGCACCGCAGCCGCCGCCGGGGCTGTGAGTCGCATCGCCCGCGAAGGCGTCATGCGAGGCGTGCCACCCGGCTCGCCCGGGACTCCAGGTAACGCTGCTCGGCGATGCTGGCGGTGGACTTCGCGGCGCGCCGGTAGTACTCGTACGCCCCGGCCGGGTCGCCGGTCTTCTCCAGCAGATGCGCCCGTACGGACAGCAGCCGGTGGTGCCCGGCCAGCCGCCCGTCACTGTCCAGGGTGGACAGCAGGGCCAGCCCGGCCGCCGGGCCCTCGGTCTCGGCGAGCGCGATCGCCCGGTTGAGGGTGACCATCGGGTTGGGCGCGATCCGTTCCAGGACCAGGTAAAGGGCGTGCACCTGCGGCCAGTTGGTCGCCTCGGCCGTGGCCGCGTCGGCGTGCGTGGCGGCGATGGCGGCCTGCAGCTGGTAAGGCCCCAGCATCGGTCCGGCCAGCGATTCCTTGACCAGCTCCAGCCCCTTGTCGATCAGCTCGCGGTCCCACTTCGTACGGTCCTGCTCGTCCAGCGGCACCAGGTCGCCGGCCGCCGTCGTACGTGCCTGACGGCGGGCGTGGGTCAGCAGCATCAGCGCGAGCAGCCCGGTCACCTCGCTGTCCTCGGGCAGCTGGGCGTGCACCATCCGGGCCAGCCGGATCGCCTCGTGCGCGAGGTCGGCGCGGTACAGCTCGCTGCCCGAGGAGGCGGTGTAGCCCTCGTTGAAGATCAGGTAGAGCACGTGCAGGACGACCCGCAGCCGCTCCTCGCGCTCCGCGCCGTCCGGCAGGGTGAACGCGCTGCCCGCGGCCTTGATGCGCTGCTTGGCCCGGCTGATCCTGGCCGCCATCGTGGCCTTGGGCACCAGGAACGCGCGGGCGATCTCGGCAGTGGTCAGGCCGCCGACCGCCCGCAGCGTCAGGGCGGTCTGGGAGGCCGCGGTCAACGTCGGATGGCAGCACAGGAACAGCAGGACGAGCGTGTCGTCGGTGTCCGGTACGTCCTCGGGCACCACCTCGGCGGCCGTCGCCGACTCCCGCTCGCGGCGCGCGTGGTCGCTGCGCATCTGGTCGATGAGCCGCCGGGACGCGACAGTCACCAGCCAGCCGCGCGGGTTGTCCGGCACTCCCTCGGCCGGCCACTGCACGGTGGCGGCGAGGACGGCCTCCTGCACGGCGTCCTCACACCCTTCGAACCGGCCGTTGCGGCGTACCAACGTACCGAGGACCTGCGGCGTGAGCTCACGCAGCAGGTCCTCGACAACTGGTTCGGTCATGCCTCCAATTGTCCGTCGGCGAACATCACCTGCCGCACCTCGACACCCAGGCCCTCGATCGCGGTGTCCGGGATCTGCGCTGCCAGCTCGATCGCCCGCTCCTTGTTCTCGCAGTCGATCAGGTAGAAACCGCCCAGGTACTCCTTGGCCTCCAGGAAGGGGCCGTCGGTCACCACCGGCTGGCCGCCTCGTACGGACACCACGGCGGCCTGTGACGGGTCGACCAGCGCCTGCGTGGTGATCAGCTCGCCGGACGTCTTCAGCGCCTCGATGAACCTGCCGTGGCCGTCGCCGATCGCCGCCTTCTCCTCGTCGGTCAGCGCGTCCAGCACGGCCGGGTTGATATGCAGGCTGATCAGGAACTGCATCTCGTACTCCTCGTGGTTCGCGAGCCCCGGGGCGGGCCCTTCGACCGGTTGGTCGGAGCCGCCACCGCCGTCTTGACATCCCCCGCCAGAAACTTTCGCACGAGTCCTTCGGCGTCGCGCCGCCCTGGACCGCAGGCCGTCCTTTCCGGTGACACCCCGCCGTGGCAGGCGCGGCAGATGTCCGTCCGTACCGATGTCAAGAAACGGTTCGCCGCTCCGACCAACCGGCGAACCGTCGAGAGAACAGGGAGTTTTCGGATATGCGAGTCAACCGGGCATGGCTGGGACTGGTCGTCCTCATGCTGCCGACCTTGCTCGTCGCGATCGACGTGACGGCGTTGCTTCTCGCGCTCCCACGGCTGAGCGCCGACCTGGGTGCCACCAACGTCCAGCAGCTGTGGATCAGTGACAGCTACGGATTCATGGTGGCCGGCCTGGTCATCACGATGGGTACGCTCGGCGACCGGATCGGCCGCCGACGGCTGCTGATGATCGGCGCAGCGGCGTTCGCGGTGTTCTCTGTCGTGGCCGCCTTCGCGGTCGGCCCGCTGATGCTGATCGTCGCGCGTGCGCTGCTGGGCGTCGCCGGCGCGACCATGGCGCCGTCCACCCTTGCCCTGATCACCAACATGTTCCGCGACGAACGACAGCGCGGGAAGGCCATCGCGATCTGGGCGACCTGCCAGTTCACCGGCGGCGCGCTCGGGCCCGTACTCGCCGGATTCCTGCTCCAGTACTTCTGGTGGGGATCGGTGTTCCTGGTCGCCGTGCCGGCGATGGTGTTGCTGCTGCTGGCCGGGCCGGTCCTGCTGCCGGAGTTCCGCAGCGACCGGGCCGGCCGGCTGGACCCGGCCAGTGTCGGGCTGTCGCTCGTGGCGGTGCTTCTGGTGGTCTACGGCATCAAGCAGCTGACCGTCGAGAGCGTGCGGACCGTGCCGGCGGTGGCCCTCGTCGTCGGCGCGGCCATCGGATTCCTCTTCGTACGCCGGCAACTGCGGCTTCGGACGCCGCTGCTGGACCTGCGGCTGTTGCGCAACCGTCCGTTCACGGCCGTACTCGTCGCGCTGGTCTTCGCCGGCATCGCCATGGCCGGTACGGGCCTGCTGGTGACCCAGTACCTGCAGGGCGTGCTGGGCTTCTCGCCGGTCGCGTCGGCGGTGCTGTTCGCACCGATGGGCCTGGGCGTGGCGGTCGGCACCATGACGGCGCCGGCGCTGGCCCGGCGGATGAAGCAGACCACCGCGATCGCCGGCGGACTGGTGGGGTCGGCACTGGGCAGCCTGCTGCTGGTCGGCGTCGACGGTCCGGGCTCCCTGCCGCTGGTGATGACCGGCATCGCCGTACTGGCGCTGGGCACCGGTCCACTATTCGCGCTGGGCACCGGGCTGGTCGTCGGGTCCGTACCGCCCGAGCGCGCCGGTTCGGCGGCGTCGATGTCGGAGACCGGCAACTACTTCGGCGGTTCGCTCGGCCTCGCGCTGCTCGGCGTGGTGGCCGCAGTGGTCTACCGCAACCGGATGGACGGGACGTCCGACTCGCTGGCCGGCGCGATCGCCGCCGGCCGGCACCTGCCCGCCGGCCAGGGTACGGAGCTGCTGCACACCGCGCGGGAGGCGTTCACCGCCGGTCTGCACGTCACCGGCGTCATCGCCGCGGTCATTTTCGCCGGGCTGGCCGTACTGGTCCTGTCCATGCGCCCGGCAACCCGGACCAGCCCGGCCGCTCTCCCCGACTACGAGGCGACGCGCTCATAGAGGCCTGGGGCGACGCCGACGCCGTGGTTGTCCGGCCCGAAAGCCCCCGAGCCCCGTCACACGCAGTGGGGCGGTGGGCCCGCCGGCCCACCGCCCCACTTCACCCGCGTACGGGAGTCACGCAACTACGGGAGTCACTGGATGACCGTGATCCGGTCCGTCGCCGGCGGGGCCAGCGGCGCGGCGGCCGTCGAGTGGGCCGCCAGGTAGGCGTTGAAGAGGTCCAGGTCGGACGCGCCGACCAGCTTGTTGGTGCCCGCGCCGAGCGCCGCGAAGCCGTCGCCGCCGCCCGCCAGGAACTCGTTCATCGCGACGCGGTAGGTCTTCGCCGGGTCGATCGCCGCACCGTTCAGCTTGATGGTGTCGGTGACCACGCGGGCAGCGCCCGTCTTCGTCATGTCGAGGGTGTAGGTGAGGCCCTTGGAGATCTGGAGGATCTTCGGACTGGCCTCGTTGGAGCCGCTGACCTGCTGCTGGAGTGCGGTGATCAGCTGGGCGCCGGTCAGGTCGACGACGTTCATCATGTTGGTGAAGGGCTGCACGGTGAAGGACTCCCCGTACGTCACCACCCCGTCGCCCTCGCTGCCGGTCGCCTTGTAGACCAGGTCCGCCCGGATGCCGCCCGGGTTCATGAAGGCGACGACCGCCCCGCCCTTGTCCGCCGGGGCCAGGCCCTCCAGCTGGGCGTCCGCGATCAGGTTGCCGAGCGGCTTCTCGGGGGCCTTGGAGCTGCGGCCTTCGATGTCGGCGGTGATGTAGCCCTGCGGCCTGTTCGCGATGGGCGCCGCGAGGGTGTTCCAGCGCGCGATCAGGTCCGTCATGTCCCTGGCCCTGTCCTGGTCCCGGCTGACGATGTGGTTCGCTGCCTTCGGGTTCGAGGCCGCGGCCGACTTCACCGACGTACGCACGATGTCCTGGGTGCGGCGGTCGTAGGTGAGGGTCGTGTCGGTGTAGACCTTGCCGAACGACGACGCCGAGGTGACCAAGCGCGGGTTGCCCGCCGGGTCCGGGATCGTGCAGACGTACGCCTGGTGGGTGTGGCCCGTGACCAGCGCGTCGACCTTGGGCGAGATCCCCTCGGCGATGTCGACGATCGGCCCGGAGATGCCGTCACCGGCGCCGGAGGTGTCGCAGTCGTAGTTGTACGAGTTGGAGGCCGGTGCCCCGCCCTCGTGGATGAGCGCGACGATGGACTTCACGCCCTGCTGGTCGAGCTCCTTGGCGTACTTGTTGACCGTCTCGATCTCGTCGTGGAACTTCAGGCCCTTGACACCGTTGGCCGTGACGATGTTCGGCGTGCCCTCCAGGGTCACCCCGATGAAGCCGATCTTGACGCCGTTCTTCTTCCAGACCGTGTACGGCTTGAGGATCGGCTTGCCGGTCTTCTCGTCCGTCACGTTGGCGGCGAGGTACGGGAAGTCGGCGCCCTGGAACGTCTTGCCCGTCTCGTAGCACCCCTCGACCGGGTGGCAGCCGCCGTTCTGCAGACGGGCCAGCTCGGTGGCGCCCTCGTCGAACTCGTGGTTGCCGACGGTCGTCACATCGAGGTCGATCTTGTTGAGCGCCTCGATGGTCGGCTCGTCGTGGAAGAGACCGGACAGCAGCGGGCTCGCGCCCACCATGTCGCCACCGGCCGCGGTGATCGAGTACGGGTGCCCCTTGCGCGCGGTGCGCAGCGAGGACGCAAGGTACTCGACGCCACCGGCCGGGATCGTGCCCGCGGAGCTGGCCGGCGGCTCCAGGTTCCCGTGCAGGTCGTTGAAGGACAGCAGCTGGACGTCGACGGTGTTGGCCGGCTTGTGCTGCTCGTTGCCCTGGGCGTCCTGGGCGCCGGCCGGCATCGCGGCGACGAGCGCGCCGACGGTGGCGAGCCCGGCCGCGGCGGCGAGCACCCGCCGGGATGCGCGGTTCTTCTGCGGTGTCGCTGACATCGGTCCCCTTGTGATTTCTGCGGTTTGAGGGTGAGGGCGAGTCTGGAGACTTCGTGCCGCAGCCTAGGGTCAACGCGCGTAGCGCGACAGGTGTCCGGGGTTACGAACTGGTTGCCATGCGGTCGGAATCGGGGCCAACTGCCGCCAATCGCTCGTACGGCTCACATATGCGGGCAGAAAGATCACGGCACGCACGGCTGCCGGAAGCGTGTGCGGCCCGAACAATTTGCGCAGCGGCCCGCTGCGCAATAGCCCAGCGGGCCGTTCGACAATCAGCCACCCCCACAACGCCCCCACCCCCCGCCCCACCCCCGTACGCTCGTACACATGACGACTGACGTACCTCTCCCCGCCCCCGGACGTGAGATCCAGACGCTCGACGTCCTCTCCCCCGAGCAGGCCGAGGCCGTGTCCGGGCTGCTGGCCGAGGCGGCCCGGTCCGACGGCAGGCAGGCCGTGTCCGAGCAGGGGCGGTTGCAGTTGCGGGGCGGGCGGCGCGAGGGGGTGCGGCATCTGCTGCTCACCAGTGGGCCCACCCTTGTGGGATACGCGCAGCTGGAGGACACCGACCCCGTCGAGGCGCCGGCCGCCGAGCTGGTCGTGCATCCGGCGTACCGCGGGCAGGGGCACGGGCGGGCGCTGGGGGCGGCGCTGCTCGCCCTGACCGGGAAGCGACTGCGGGTGTGGGCGCACGGCGGGAAGGCCGCGGCCCGGCACCTCTCGCAGGTCCTCGGCCTCTCCCTCTTCCGCGAACTGCGCCAGCTGCGCCGCCCGTTGACCCCGCCGGACATCGCGGAGCCGGTCCTGCCGCCCGGCGTCACCGTCCGCACTTTCGTGCCCGGCGAGGACGACGCCGCCTGGCTCGCCGTGAACCGGGCCGCCTTCGCCCACCACCCCGAGCAGGGCTCGCTGACCCAGCGCGACCTGGACGACCGCAAGGCGGAGCCGTGGTTCGACCCGAAGGGGTTCTTCCTGGCCGAGCGCGACGGCGAGCTGATCGGCTTCCACTGGACGAAGGTGCACGCCGAGGAACAGCTCGGCGAGGTGTACGTCGTCGGCATCCGGCCCGACGCGCAGGGCGGCGGCCTCGGCAAGGCGCTCACCGCGATCGGGCTGCGCCACCTGGCCGCCGAGGGGCTGCCGACCGCGATGCTCTACGTCGACGCGGACAACAAGGCCGCGCTGGCCGTCTACGAGCGGATGGGCTTCGCGACGCACGAGGTGGACCTTATGTACCGCACGGAGTCCTGAGCGGCCACGACTCCCACCAGGGGCGGCGTCTCTTGACGCCGCCCCTGCTTTGGGACAGTCTTTCACTACTTAATTAGTGAAAGAGGGGTGAGCATGGCAGAGTCAGCCGCGGTCGAGTACCGCATCGACCGGCGCAGCGGCGTCGCCACGTACCTCCAGATCGTCCAGCAGACCAAACAGGCCCTCCGCCTGGGCCTGCTGGAGCCCGGCGACCGGCTGCCCACCGCACGCGAGGTCGTCGAGGCCACCGCCATCAACCCGAACACCGTGCTCAAGGCCTACCGCGAGCTGGAGCGCGAGGGCCTCGTCGAGGCCCGGCGCGGGCTCGGCACCTTCGTCACGCGGACCCTCGGCGGCGCGGCGGCCGTCGACGACGCGCCGCTGCGCGCCGAGCTCGCCGACTGGGCCCGCCGGGCCCGCGCGGCCGGGCTGGAGAAGGACGACGTGGGCGCGCTCTTCACCGCCGTACTGGACAAGACCTTCGAGGGGAATCAGGCCGGATGACAGGCGCTGCGATCGAGGCCGTCGGCCTCGGCATGAAGTACCGGAACAGAGGCGGGAGCTGGGCGCTGCGCGACTGTTCGTTCCGGCTGCCCGCCGGGCGCGTGTGCGCTCTCGTCGGCCCCAACGGTGCCGGCAAGTCCACCCTGCTCGCCCTCGCGGCGGGCTTCCTGCGGCCGGCGGAGGGAACGGTACGGGTGCTGGGCGCGGCGCCCGGCGGGGCGCGGGCCCGGATGGCCTTCGTGGCCCAGGACAAACCGCTGTACCCGCAGTTGACGGTCGCCGCGACCCTCTGGGCGGGCGCCGAACTGAACCCGGGCGTCTGGGACCAGGACACGGCCGAACGCATCGCCGGGGAGCTCCCGCGCGACGCCTCGGTCCGCACCCTCTCGGGCGGCCAGCGCACCCGGCTCGCGCTGGCCCTCGCCCTCGGCAAGCGGCCCGAACTGCTCCTGCTTGACGAGCCGATGGCCGATCTCGACCCGCTCGCCCGCCACCAGCTGATGGGCGCGCTGATGGCCGAGGCCGCCGAGCACTCCACGACGATCGTGATGTCCTCGCACATCCTCACCGAGCTGGAGGGCGCCTGCGACTACCTCCTGCTCGTCGACGGCGGCCTGGTCCGCCTGGGCGGCGAGACGGACGCCCTGCTCGCCGCGCACGCCCTGCTCACCGGTCCCGTACGGGACACCGCGCCGCACACCGTCGTCGAGTCCCGCACGGCGGGGCGTCTGCAGACTGCGCTGGTACGGCGGGAGGGCCCGGTGGACACCGCCGTCTGGGAGGCCGCGGAACCTTCGCTGGAGGAGCTGCTGCTGGCACATCTGCGCTCGCCGCAGGCGCCCGCCCTGCTGACGCCGAGCGCCGAGGCCGGCCTGGAGGTGGCGGCCGTATGAGCACGATCGCCTTGCGCGGCCCGGAACGGGTCGTCATTCGTCAGCACCGTTGGACGCTGTGGACCGTCGGCGTCCTCACGCTCGCGGGGATCGCCGCCGTGGTCGCCGCCTACCTGTGGATGGCGTCCGCCTCCGACACGTTCGCGGGCAGCGGCTGCTCGGCGGAGAACACGGTCCGGGGGTGCGGTGACACCGTCCGGCACTTCCTCGACACCGAACTCCTCTTCAGCCGCGCCGTCGATTACGCGAACCTGGTGATGATGATCCTGCCGGCCTTCATCGGCATGTTCGTCGCGGGTCCGCTGATCGGCCGGGAGCTGGAGAGCGGTACGTACAAGCTGTCCTGGTCCCAGTCGGTGTCGCCCGCGCGCTGGCTCGCCGCCAAGCTCGCCGTGCCCGGCGTACTGGCCCTGGCAGGGGTCTTTGTGCTGTCCGCCGTCTCCGCCTGGGCCAGGTCGCGAACAGCCGGGACGCACTACCCGACAGGCGACTGGTACGAACGGCAGGTCTACGGCTCGATGGGCACCGTCCCCGTCGGCTACGCCCTGTGCATGCTGGCCATCGGCGCACTCGCCGGGCTGCTGCTGCGACGCACGGTCACAGCGATGGTCGTGACGGTGGCCGGTTACGGCGCCCTGGTGGCGGCCTTCAACTCCGTGCGCAACAACCTGTGGCCGACCCTGACAGACACGTTCAAGCAGGGGAGCGACTACCGGTTCCCCGACGGGGCGATCAACGCCGGGACGGGCTGGCTGACCCAGTCCGGCCGACGGCTGCCCCACAGCGCGTGCCTGGAGTGGTCCCCCGGCTTCAAGCAGTGCCTGACCGAAAAGAACATCGACCTCCGCTACTTCGACTACCACCCCGCCTCGCACTTCTGGCCCCTCCAGCTCGTCGAGACCGGCATCCTGCTCGTCCTGGCCGCCCTCGCCGTCGCCGTCGCCTTCCGGGTACTGCGCCGCCGGCACGGCTGAACCAGCAGGCCGGGTCCGGGCCCCCGCCGGGGGCCCGGACCCGGCCCCTACGACCCGTCCGCGCACCCGCACACCGCTTCCTGCACGTCATGTCGCCGTTACCGGCCATTCAGAAGGGCTTGCGACCCTCTCAGGATGCAGCCAGCCGTGCCGGCCCCCCGCAACGGGAGAGATCCCGGTGGAGACGACAAGCACCGTGGCAACCGTGCCGACCCCACGGGCCGCGCGTTTCCCGCGATCTCCGTACGCTTCGGCGCGCCCTCGGAGCCCCTGACGCGGAAGAATGGGGCCATGAGCCAGCAGCCCAGCTCCGAGGTCCCGGCCCAGCCCCCCGTGCAGCCGTCCGTCGGCTCGCTCGCGGCGCACCGGCCGCACGCCGTCGCCGCCGCCGCGGCGGCGTCCAACGGCGCCGCGCTGTCGACCCGGGCCGACCTCGATCCCGACATCGACGCCGACGTCGACGCGTACGAACCCGACGTCAACGGCGACGAACTGCCGCACGGCCGCTTCCTGGACCGGGAACGCAGTTGGCTCGCATTCAACGAACGAGTGCTCGAACTGGCCGAGGACCCGGCGACCCCCCTCCTCGAACGGGCTAATTTCCTCGCCATCTTCGCCTCCAACCTGGACGAGTTCTTCATGGTCCGGGTGGCCGGGCTGAAGCGCCGTATCGCCACCGGGGTCGCCACCCGCTCCGCCTCCGGGCTCCAGCCCCGCGAAGTCCTCGACCTGATCTGGACCCGCTCGCGCGAGCTCATGGCCCGGCACGCCGCCTGCTACCAGCAGGACGTCGCCGCCGCCCTGTCCGACGAGGGCATCCAGCTGATCCGCTGGCCCGAACTGACCGAGAAGGAGCAGGCCCGCCTGTTCACCTTCTTCCGGCAGCGCGTCTTCCCCGTGCTGACCCCCCTCGCCGTCGACCCGGCGCACCCCTTCCCGTACATCTCGGGCCTCTCGCTCAACCTCGCCGTCGTCGTACGCAACCCGGTCAGCGGCCACCGCCACTTCGCCCGGGTCAAGGTGCCGCCGCTGCTGACCCGCTTCCTGGAGGCGTCGCCGCAGCGGTACGTGCCCATAGAGGACGTCATCGCCGCCCACCTCGAAGAGCTCTTCCCGGGCATGGAGGTCCTCGCCCACCACACGTTCCGGGTCACCAGGAACGAGGACCTGGAGGTCGAGGAGGACGACGCCGAGAACCTCCTCCAGGCCCTGGAGAAGGAACTCATGCGGCGCCGCTTCGGCCCGCCGGTCCGCCTGGAGGTCGAGGAGTCCATCGACCCGTACGTGCTGGACCTGCTGGTGCGCGAGCTCAAGGTGTCCGACGCCGAGGTCTACCCGCTGCCCGGACCGCTCGACCTCACCGGGCTCTTCGGCATAGCGTCCCTGGACCGGCCCGAGCTGAAGTACCCCAAGTTCATCGCGGGCACCCACCGCGATCTCGCCGAGGTCGAATCCGCCGCCGCGCCCGACATCTTCGCCGCGCTGCGCGAACGCGACGTACTCCTGCACCACCCGTACGACTCGTTCTCCACCTCCGTGCAGGCGTTCCTGGAGCAGGCCGCCGCCGACCCCGACGTTCTCGCCATCAAGCAGACCCTGTACCGGACTTCGGGCGAATCCCCGATAGTGGAAGCGCTGGTCGACGCCGCCGAATCCGGCAAGCAGGTCCTCGTACTCGTCGAGATCAAGGCGCGCTTCGACGAGCAGGCCAACATCAAGTGGGCGCGCAAGCTGGAGGAGTCCGGCTGCCATGTGGTCTACGGCCTCGTCGGCCTCAAGACCCACTGCAAGCTCTCGCTCGTCGTCCGCCAGGAGGGCGACACGCTGCGCCGCTACTCGCACGTCGGCACCGGCAACTACCACCCCAAGACGGCCCGGCTGTACGAGGACCTCGGCCTGCTGACCGCCGACCCGCAGGTCGGCGCGGACCTCTCCGACCTCTTCAACCGGCTCTCCGGCTACTCCCGCCGCGAGACCTACCGCCGCCTCCTGGTCGCCCCGAAGTCCCTGCGCGACGGGCTGATCGCCCGGATCGACAAGGAGGTCACGCACCAGCGGGCCGGGCGGGCCGCCTACGTCCGCATCAAGGTCAACTCGATGGTCGACGAGGCGATCATCGACGCCTGCTACCGGGCCGCGATGGCGGGCGTGCCGGTGGACATCTGGGTACGCGGCATCTGCGCGATCCGCCCCGGCGTCGCGGGCCTCTCCGAGAACGTCCGGGTCCGCTCGATACTGGGCCGCTTCCTCGAACACTCGCGGGTCTTCGTGTTCGGCAACGGCGGCGAGCCCGAAGTGTGGTTCGGCAGCGCCGACATGATGCACCGCAACCTCGACCGCCGGATCGAAGCACTGGTCCGGGTCACCGACCCCGCCCATCGCGCCGCGCTCAGCCGTCTCCTGGAGACCGGCATGGCCGACACCACCTCCTCCTGGCACCTGGGCCCCGACGGGAACTGGACCCGGCACGCCACGGACGCGGACGGCCAACCGCTGCGGAACGTACAGGAAATGCTCATTGACGCCCGGAGGCGCCGGCGTGCGACGCCATGACCACCAGACGACGCAGGCGGACCTTACGGCAGGGGCGGTGCTCGCGCCCTACCTTCAGGAACAGGCCGCCGAATTCCTGCGCAGCCTGCGCCTGCACCGCGAGAACAGCGCCCCCACGGATGCCGGGAGCCACGCCGCCGAGGAGGCCGCCGGTGCGCTGCGCCGCTCGTCCCGCCGGATCAGCGGCACGCTGCACACCTTCCGGACGGCCCTGGACACGGCCTGGGCCGAGCAGCTCCGCACCGAACTGGCCTGGCTCTCGGGCACCCTGGCCCGCGAGCACGCCTACGCGACCCGGCTGAACCGGCTCCTCGAAGCGCTGCACAACCTGTCCGGCACCTCACTGCCCGCCGCCCGCCCGGCATCGAGGTCCGGCGCCGACTCCGCCGGTGACAAGGAGCGCGCCGTCCTCGGCGTCGGCGCGGCCCGGGCCGGCGCGCTGCTGGAGCGGCAGCTGACCCTCGCCCGGACCCGCGCCCACTCGGCGGCGCTCCAGGCGCTCGGCTCCTCCCGCTTCCACGCGGTGGCCGACGCGGTCGCGCTGCTCGCCTCCGAGGTCCCGCTCGCGGCGGCGGCCACGGCTCCGGCCGAGGAGATGCTGCGCGGCCCCGCCGACCGGGCCGAACAACAGCTGCTCGGCGCGGTGGCCGCGCTTGCGTCGGACGAGGCGGTCGAGCCGTACAACGAGGCGCACGACGCGCCCTGGCACCGGACCCGGCTGCTCCTGCGCCTGCACCGGTACGCCCACGAGGTGGTGCGGGGCGCCCCCGATCCGGTCCTGGCCGCGCCGGGGCACGCCCTCGATCTGCACCGGGACGCGTCGGAGGCGGCCGCGGCGGCGGCGTCGGCGGCCCGCACGCCCCGGATCGCGCCCGCGACCGCGTACGCCCTGGGGGTGCTCCACGCCGATCAGCGGCACGCGGTGGAGGCGGCGCGCAACGGGTTCCGGGAGAGCTGGCCGTACGCGAACGCGGTGGTGGCCGCGCCATGAACGGCGACCCTGTCCCGGGTCCCGGGCCCGCCCCGGGTCCCAGGCCCGCCCCGGGTCCCGTGCTCGCCGCGGGGTGCGTGCTGTGGCGCCGGGCCGCGCACTCCGGCGAGCCGGAGGTCTGCCTGGTCCACCGGCCCCGTTACGACGACTGGTCGCATCCGAAGGGCAAGCTGAAGCGCGGCGAGTCCGCGCTGGACTGCGCCCGGCGCGAGGTGCTGGAGGAGACCGGCCACCACTGCGCGCCCGGCGCCGCGCTCCCCACGATCCGGTACATGGTGAACGGGCGCCCCAAGGAGGTCGCCTACTGGGCGGCCGAGGCGACCGGCGGCGCCTTCGTACCGAACGCGGAGGTCGACCGGGTGAGCTGGCTCTCCCCGGCGGCGGCCCGGACCCTCCTCACCCGGCCCCACGACCGGGACGTGCTGGACGCCTGGCTCACCACTCTGCCGACCACCCCGTCGAGCCCGTCCGGCGCCTGAGGACAAAACCCTCGCCCCGAACCGTCGCCCCGGACCCGGGCCCCGAACCCGCGCGGCAGAACCACACCGCCCAGCACGGTTCACCTTCCGTTCACCCACCCCCGTAAACCGCTTCACCTGTTCTGTCTAACTTCGCCAGTGCACGGTGCGCGGCGCCAATGCCGAAGCACCCATCCCAACGCACGCCGTCGTAGAACGAAGACACCTCGGCGGCTCCTGGAAGGAACACCCGAAAGTGAAGCTTCAGCGCAAGAACCGGCTTCGTGCCACCGCGCTCGGTGCCCTCGCCGTCTCCGGCGCCCTGGTCCTCACGGCGTGCGGTTCGGACAACAACAGCGGCAACGGGACCACCGGCGGCAACGGCGGCAAGACGAGCGCCGCGTCGGACATCAAGTGCGACGACGCCAAGGGCCAGCTGCTCGCCTCCGGCTCCAGCGCGCAGAAGAACGCCATGGACCTCTGGGCCAAGAACTACATGGCCGGCTGCTCGGGCGTCGAGATCAACTACAAGTCGTCCTCCTCCGGTGAGGGCATCATCGCCTTCAACCAGGGCACGGTCGGCTTCGCCGGTTCCGACTCGGCGCTGAAGCCCGAAGAGGTCGCCGACTCGAAGAAGATCTGCAAGGGCGGCCAGGGCATCGACCTCCCGATGGTCGGCGGCCCGATCGCCATCGGCTTCCACCTGGAAGGCGTCGACAGCCTCACGCTGGACGCCCCCACCCTCGCCAAGATCTTCGACACCAAGATCAAGAAGTGGAACGACCCGGCGATCGCCAAGCTCAACAGCGGCGTGAAGCTTCCGGACAAGGCCATCCAGCCCTTCCACCGTTCCGAGGACTCCGGCACCACCCAGAACCTCGGCAAGTACCTGGGCGCCGCCGCCCCGAAGGACTGGAAGTACGAGGCCGAGAAGAAGTGGCCGGCCCCCGGTGGCCAGGCCGCGTCCGGCTCCTCCGGTGTCGCCGCCCAGGTGAAGCAGGTCGACGGCGCGATCGGCTACTTCGAGCTCAGCTACGCCACCTCGCAGTCGATCCCCACCGTCGACATCAACACCGGTGGCTCCACCCCGGTGAAGGCCACCCCGGAGAACGCCTCCAAGGCCATCGCCGCCGCCAAGATCAAGGGCACCGGCAAGGACCTGGCGCTCGACCTCGACTACACCACCAAGGCCGAGGGCGCCTACCCGATCGTCCTGGTGACCTACGAGGTCGTCTGCGACACGGGCAACAAGGCCGAGACCCTGCCCACGGTCAAGTCCTTCCTGAACTACACCGCCAGTGACGAGGGCCAGAAGCTCCTCACCGAGGCCGGTTACGCGCCGATCCCGACCGAGATCAACAGCAAGGTCCGCGAGACCATCGCCTCCCTCTCCTGACCGGGTCGCCCGACCGGGTCGCGTGGCCGGGGGGCACGCAGCCCGAAGCACGTAAGCACGTAAGCACCACCGTCACCACCACAAGCAACACCAGCAACATCCGCGTCACCCAGCGGGCCGGTCCGGCGCACCCCTCCGGGCCGGCCCGCAACCACCCATCCGGTGCACCGCCGCCAGGGGAGCCACGCCGCTCCTCCACACAGACCGGAAAGACCATGGCTTCCACCACACCGATAGACACGCCACCGGCGCCGCCGATGGCGCGCAAGCGCGCCAGGCCCAGGACCGGGCGCGCAGGCGACAAGGTCTTCCTGGGCCTCTCCAGGGGCTCGGGCATTCTGCTGCTCGTGATCATGGCGTCGATCGCCGTGTTCCTCACCTACCGCGCCGCGCTCGCCATCTCCAAGGACCAGGGCAACTTCTTCACCACGTTCGACTGGAACCCGGCCGGTGACCCGCCGGTCTTCGGCATCGCGGTCCTCCTCTTCGGCACGGTCGTCAGCTCGATCATCGCGATGGCCATCGCCGTCCCGGTCGCTGTCGGCATCGCGCTGTTCATCTCGCACTACGCGCCGCGCAAGCTGGCCGCGCCCCTCGCGTACGTCGTCGATCTGCTCGCCGCAGTGCCGAGCATCGTGTACGGCATCTGGGGCGCCCTCTTCCTCGTCCCGTACCTGGAGGGCCTGAACCTCTGGCTCGACCAGTTCTTCGGCTGGACGTACCTCTTCGAGAAGACCGAGGTCGGCGTCGCCCGCTCGCTCTTCACCGTCGGCATCCTGCTCGCGATCATGATCCTGCCGATCGTGACCAGCGTCAGCCGCGAAGTCTTCCTCCAGGTCCCGAAGACGAACGAGGAGGCCGCCCTCGCCCTCGGTGCCACCCGCTGGGAGGTCATCCGCCTCTCGGTGCTCCCCTTCGGCCGCTCCGGCGTGATCTCCGCGTCGATGCTGGGCCTGGGCCGGGCGCTCGGCGAGACGATGGCCGTCGCCACGGTTCTGTCGCCGAGCTTCGTCATCTCCGGGCATCTGCTCAATCCGGGCGGCGGAACGTTCGCCCAGAACATCGCCGCGAAGTTCGACGAGGCCGACCAGTTCGGGCGGGACGCCCTGATCGCCTCCGGCCTCGTCCTCTTCGTCCTCACCCTGCTGGTCAACGGCGCGGCCCGGCTCATCATCGCCCGCCGCAAGGAGTACTCGGGGGCCAACGCATGAGCCAGGCAGCCAACACCGGCATCCAGGAACGCCCCACCCCGACGGCGCCCGCACGCGGGACGAGCCTCAGCAGCCGCACCCTTCCCCGCTGGGCCCCGTTCGGCTTCGCGGCCGTCGCGCTCGCGCTGGGCGTGGGCATCGGCGCGGCGGCGGGCTGGCGCAGCCACACCCAGTGGGGGCTGATCTCCGCCCTGCTCTTCGTCGTCATCTCGTACGTCACGACGACGGTCGTCGAGAACCAGCGCCAGGCCAAGGACCGGCTCGCCACCAGCATCGTGTGGGTGTGCTTCCTGCTGGCCGTCGTGCCGCTCGCCTCGCTCCTGTGGACGACGATCAGCCGGGGCGCGGCGCGCCTGGACGGGTACTTCCTGACCCACTCGATGGCCGGCGTGCTCGGCTCCGAGCCGACCGGCGGTGTCTATCACGCACTGATCGGCACGCTGGAGCAGGTCGGCATCGCCACCCTGATCTCCGCCCCCATCGGCATGCTGACCGCCGTCTACCTGGTGGAGTACGGCAAGGGTGCCCTGGCGAAGACCGTGACCTTCTTCGTCGACGTCATGACGGGCATCCCGTCCATCGTCGCCGGTCTCTTCATCCTCTCGATCATGCTGATGACGAAGACCGACCCGTCGGGTCTGATGGGCGCGCTGGCGCTCACGATCCTGATGCTCCCGGTCGTGGTCCGCTCCACCGAGGAGATGCTCAAGCTCGTCCCGAACGAGCTCCGCGAGGCATCGCTCGCGCTCGGCATCCCGAAGTGGCGCACCATCCTGAAGGTGGTCCTGCCGACCGCGATCGGCGGCATCACCACCGGTGTGATGCTCGCGATCGCCCGCATCGCCGGTGAGACGGCGCCGATCATGCTGCTGGTCTTCGGCAGCCAGTTGATCAACGCCAACCCCTTCGAAGGCGCACAGTCCTCGCTCCCCTTCTACATCTGGGAGCAGTACAAGGTCGGCACCGATCAGTCGTACGACCGTGCCTGGGCCGCCGCTCTGGTCCTGATCACCTTCGTCATGATCCTCAATCTGGTGGCCCGCGGCATCGCCCGCTGGAAGGCCCCGAAGACCGGCCGCTGACCGCGGCACGAAAGAAGCAGTGATTCAGATGGCCAAGCGCATCGACGTCAGCGGCCTGTCCGCCTACTACGGCTCCCACCTCGCCATCGAGGACATCTCGATGACCGTGGAGCCCCGCTCCGTGACCGCCTTCATCGGCCCGTCCGGCTGCGGCAAGTCCACCTTCCTGCGCACCCTGAACCGCATGCACGAGGTCACCCCCGGCGGCCGCGTCGAGGGCAAGGTGCTGCTGGACGACGAGAACCTGTACGGGCCGAACGTCGACCCCGTCACCGTGCGCCGCACGGTCGGCATGGTCTTCCAGCGCCCGAACCCGTTCCCGACCATGTCGATCTTCGACAACGTCGCGGCGGGCCTCAAGCTGAACGGCTCGTACAAGAAGAACCAGCTGTCGGACATCGTCGAGAAGTCCCTGCGCGGCGCCAACCTCTGGAACGAGGTCAAGGACCGGCTGAACAAGCCCGGCTCCGGTCTCTCCGGCGGCCAGCAGCAGCGCCTGTGCATCGCCCGCGCGATCGCCGTCGAGCCCGACGTGCTGCTGATGGACGAGCCGTGCTCCGCCCTGGACCCGATCTCCACCCTCGCCATCGAGGACCTGATCGGCGAGCTGAAGGAGCGCTTCACGATCGTCATCGTGACGCACAACATGCAGCAGGCGGCCCGCGTCTCGGACCGCACGGCGTTCTTCAACCTCGCGGCGGTCGGCAGGCCCGGCAAGCTCGTGGAGATCGACGATACGGAACGTATCTTCTCCAACCCGTCCGTCCAGGCCACCGAGGACTACATCTCGGGCCGCTTCGGATAAACCCCCAGGATGGCCTTGGGGTGCTGCATGGCGGTGCCACCGCAAGGCGAAGGGGCCGCCCCCACTCCCGCAGAGGGAGTGGGGGCGGCCCCGTTTCGTACCACTGGATCAAGCTCGCTCATGGACAGAGCGACCACCGGGTGCCCCCGGTGACCCCACCGCCCCGTCACCCGAAGAGCAGCACCACGACCCCGTAACTCGCGGCGGCGACCAGCGCCGCGGCCGGCATCGTGATGAACCACCCCAGGATGATGTTCTTGGCAACGCCCCACCGCACGGCGTTCACCCGCTTCGTGGCGCCCGCGCCCATGATCGCCGAGGTGATCACATGCGTCGTGGAGATCGGCGCGTGGAACATGAACGCCGAGCCGAACATGATCGACGCCCCCGTCGTCTCCGCGGCGAACCCCTGCGGCGGGTCCAGCTCGATGATCTTCCGGCCGAGCGTCCGCATGATGCGCCAGCCGCCCGCGTACGTACCCAGCGAGAGCATCAGCGCGCAGACGAGCTTCACCCAGACCGGAATCGGGTCGCTCGGGCTTTCGATATCGGCGATGACCAGGGCCATCACGACGACGCCCATCGTCTTCTGCGCGTCCTGCAGACCATGGCCGAGCGCCATGCCCGCGGCCGAGACCGTCTGGGCGATCCGGAAGCCGCGCTTGGCCTTGTGCGGATTGGCCTTCCGGAATATCCACATGATCGCGACCATCACGAGATAGCCGACGACGAGGCCGACGACCGGCGAGACGAACATCGGGATGACGACCTTGTCGAGCACCCCGTCCCAGTGCACCATCGTCCCGCCGGCCAGCGCCGCACCGACCATGCCGCCGAACAGGGCGTGCGAGGACGAGGAGGGCAGCCCGAAGTACCAGGTGACAAGGTTCCAGATGATCGCGCCGACGAGCGCGGCGAAGAGGATCCCCATCCCCTTGTGGCCCTCGGGGGTCGCGATCAGACCCTCGCTCACGGTCTTGGCGACACCGCTGCCGAGGAACGCACCGGCCAGGTTCATCACCGCGGCCATCGCCAGCGCCGCACGCGGTGTGAGCGCACGGGTGGAGACGGACGTGGCGATGGCGTTCGCCGAGTCGTGGAAGCCGTTCGTATAGGTGAAGCCGAGCGCGACACCGATGGTCACGATCAGCGCAAAGGTGTCCACGTGGTTCAGGACTCCTTGACCGCGATGGTCTCCACCGTGTTGGCGACGTGCTCGAAAGCGTCGGCCGCCTCTTCCAGTACGTCCACGATCTGCTTGAGCTTCAGCACCTCTATGGCGTCGTACTTGCCGTTGAAGAGGTGGGCGAGCAGTTTGCGGTGGATCTGGTCGGCCTGGTTCTCCAGCCGGTTGACCTCGATCCAGTACTCGGTGAGATTGTCCATCGTGCGCAGACCGGGCATCGCCTCGGCGGTCAGCTCGGCCGCCCGGGCCAGCACCTCGACCTGCTGCGCGACGCCCCTGGGGAGTTCCTCGACCTGATACAGCACGACCAGGTCGACGGCCTCCTCCATGAAGTCCATGATGTCGTCGAGCGAAGAAGCGAGGTTGTAAATGTCCTCGCGGTCGAAGGGCGTAATGAAAGAGGAGTTCAGCTGGTGGAAGATCGCGTGGGTGGCATCGTCCCCCGCGTGCTCCGCTGCCCGCATGCGCTCCGCGATCTCGACTCGGGAGGCAGAATCCGCCCCGAGCAGTTCCATCAGGAGTTTCGAGCCCGTGACGATGTTGTCCGCGGACGCGGAGAACATGTCGTAGAAGCTCGTCTCCCTGGGGGTCAGACGAAAGCGCACGTGGGGTCCTCGGGGTGCTTTGGATTCGGTCAGGCTGATGCTAGGTGCATCATCCGGCCACGGCTAACCGGCGTTCTTCAGTGTCGCGCATCGGGCACAGTGATCAGCACGGGCCCCCGGTCACGGTTCGGCAGAATTCGTTAGGATATACCCACCAGGGGTATATAAACGCCAGGGTAAAGGGACAACGGGAGGCAGAAATGACCACCACCGAGGCCGCCGGGACCACCGCCGCCACCGCGGCGACGGATTCCGCCGCGGAACCGATCGTCACCGACCACGACCGGGGTGTCCACGGCTATCACCACCAGAAGGCCGAGCACCTCAAGCGGCTGCGCCGGATCGAGGGCCAGATCCGCGGTCTGCAGCGCATGGTCGACGAGGACGTCTACTGCATCGACATACTCACGCAGGTCTCGGCGTCCACGAAGGCGCTCCAGTCCTTCGCCCTCCAGCTGCTGGAGGAGCACCTGCGGCACTGCGTCGCCGACGCGGCGGTCAAGGGCGGCGCTGAGATCGACGCGAAGGTCGAGGAAGCCACGAAGGCCATCGCCCGCCTGCTCCGCACCTGATGCGGGGGTCGCGCCCACCCCGTCCTCACCCCCGGTGGTCGGCCTGCCGGGGGACGGTGGCCCGTTCCGCGATCACCCGGACGTTCAGCACCTCGTCGATACGGTCCGCGCTGAGCCGTTCCCCGTGCGCGGCCGAAGCGGCGATCATCAGCTCACCGCAGAGCTCGATCTCGGCAAGGGCCACATGGTCGGATACGGTCCGCGTGCCGAGCATCACCGCGTCACTCACCTCTCGCTGATGTCTCCGGCTTCCTAGCGTAGGGAGCGGACCACACACCGCGCATGGCACGGACGGACCATTTCCCGCCCGCCGCCCTGCCTACACCGCCCTGCCTACGCCGCTCCGCCCACGCCCCACGCCCCACTCCCCGCGCCCCGTCCTCCTGTCTCCCGAGCTTCTATCTCTGCTGGATCTTCCCGGTGTAGATGTCGCTGTCGTCCGGCAGCCGTACGGTGACCGGCACTCCGAATCCGTACAGCAGCGTCGTCGACACGACCTCCACCGCCGGCCCCTCGTTGGCGAAGCTGAAGCGGAGGCGCACCTTGCGCAGTCGCCCCTGTTCGTCGAGATACGCGTCGAACGGCACGGTGTGCGTACGGAAACCCTTCGCCGCTGCGGCCAGCGCCCCGCGCGATTCCGGCGAGACCTCACGCGCCGCCCGCCCGATGTCCGAAACGCCCCGGTAGTGCCGCACGGTCACCCCGGCGAGCTCGGTCCTCTCCACATACGTCACCTGCCGCGCCCCCAGCAGCAGTTCGGCGGCGGCCATCGGATCGGTCACACCGCCGGTGACAAGGTTGCCGTCCTCCAGGGTCGTCGTGTCGACCCTGACCCACTTGTCCGCCGGCACTCCGGCGCCGCGGTTCATCATGTAGAGCGCGCCGGGGGCCAGCAGCTCGATGATGGGGCGGTGCTCGTCCTCACCCGTGGCGTCCTTGGGCAGCACGACCGTGAGCCGGCCCGTCCGGTGCCGGAAGTCGTACGTCCCCCGGCCCCTGATCGTCACCCGAGTCCCGCCCGCCGCGGTCTCCATCGACGTACGCACCTCGGCGCTTCCGGCGACGACCCGGTCCCCGGCACCGGCGCCGGCACCGTGGGCGGAGCCGGTCACCGTCGCCGTTCCGGTACCGGTCACCGTCCCCGCGAGCACCGCGGCAGCACGGTGGACCGCGTCGAGCGAGTCGGCCCCGCCCCGCTCGTCGGCCATGGCACGGTCGCCGCCGCCACCGCCGCCACCGCATCCGGCGGTCGCCGCCATCACGCCCACCACGGCAAGGGCGCAGACAGCGCGCGCCCCACCTCCGGACCTGTGCTGCTGCACCACCATCGCCTGCCAACCCCCAACGACGTACCGCTTGCCCGGGCCCCCATCCGTTCCGCATAACGACAGCCCGTGTCCCCCGTCACGCCGCTCCCGTACGCCACACCGCCGGGTGGCCGTGCCCAGTACCGTGGACGGGTGTACGTCCAACACATCGAAGAGGCCCCGCAGGCTCCCCCCACCACCGCGCCCGCCGGGCACGATCCGACGACCGTGGAACGCGGCTCGTTCTGCACCGCCCGCTGCAGTTGCGGCTGGTCCGGGCCGGCCCGCCGCTCCCGGGACCGGGCCCGCACGGACGCCGCAGAACACCGCGCCGCGCCCTGACGCCTTTCCGTGATCGCTTCCCCCCCGGCGCCGCCCGTACCTCTCCCACTCCGATCCGTCTTCTCCAGGTGTCCCCCACCGACCGCCCATGAGCGCCCGACCCGGAGGTCCGATGGACCCGCTTCCCCTGCCCGACCGGCGCACCCTGCTCCTCGCGGGGGCCGCGGGAGCCCTCACCGGCGCCACCGCGACCGCTTGCAGCGGCACGTCCGGCTCGGGTTCCGACTCCGGCAGCAACCCCCCGGGCGCCACGGGCACCGCGGACCCGACTCCCGCAGCACCGCCCTCGCCGGTTCCCCCGCAGCCCGCGCCGTCCGACCCTGCGAACTGGTCCGCGCTGGCCAGGAGTCTCGACGGCACCCTCTTACGCCCCCAGGACGCGGCCCATCCGACCGCCCGTCACGGCGTCGCGTCCCGCGCGTACGGCCTGACCTGCGACAGCCTCACCGCGGCCACCGTCGTCACGGCCGACGGCAAGACCCTCACCGTGGACGCCCTGCCCGCGCGTCTCCCGAACGCTTCCGACGCCTACGCGGCCAGGTCCTTCTCGCCGTCCCCGCCGCCCGTGCCCGGCCGCGGCTCCGGAATCCCGACGGCGCCGGTCCGTCCGTCGAGCGCCGCCGACGGCGCCGACCGACGCGACCGTACGAGCCACCCGAACCGGTCCGAACGGGAGACGGCACCCATCAGCGGGGTCAGCAGCATCATCGCCAACGGGGCGAGCAGCAGGGCGGCCGCGGTGCCGAGCGCGAATCCGCCGATGACGTCGGTCGGGTAATGAACGCCCATGTAGATCCGGCAGAACCCTTCCAGCAGAGCGAGGGCGATCGCCGCGATGCCGAACTTCCGGTTGGCCACGAAGAGCCCGACGGCCAGGGCCATCGCCATCGTGGCGTGGTCGCTCACGAAGGAGAAGTCGTTCTTCCCCGCCACCAGGACGTCCAGCCCCTGGTGATCCCGGAACGGGCGCGGTCGCTGTACGAAGCCACGGATCGGGATGTTGATGAGCAGCGCGATCCCGGCGGCGAGTGGTGCCCAGACGATCCCGGAAACCGCCGTCACCGAATCTTCGGCCGTGCCGCGCCGGCGCACGCTCCACCAGCACCACAAGACCACCAGGACCATCCCGAGCATGATCCCGTACTCACCGACGAACTCCATGACCCGGTCGAACCAAGTGGGAGCGGACTTCGCGAGCCCGTTGATGTCGTAGAGCAGGCTGACATCGGGGTTCGACCCATCCAGTGCGAGTCCAGCCATCTGCTGCGGCCCCTTGCCTTGTCTGCTGCCGCGGGGCACGCCCATGTGCACCGCTTTGACGAACCCCCGTGTCGGTTCGATCACTACGTAGATCTGTACTGCGTGGACCTGTACTGCGTGGACCTGTACTGCGTGGATCGGTACTGCGCGGGCGCTCCGCCCTTGAGGGCTTCCCGGTCGGCGCCGCGTGGTCAGAGCACCGCTTTCCCGGTCGATCCCGTCCACCCAGGGAACGACGCGCTCCGTGTGTGCGTTCCACCCTCCGCCGAATGATCACCATGACGTTATCGAAGAGTGACTCATCGTCGCAGCTCAGGGCCCAGGCTTCACAGAGAGTTCCGGCCACCGCCGCCCCTGCGTCATGCCGCCGGTCGGGCGGTGGGAAGGGCCGCGGCCCCGTCCTTGGTCACCCGCGTGGCGCCGAAATAGTCGGGCGTGTCGATCTTGTCGAACCGGATCACGGCCCCGGTGTACGGCGCGTTGATCATGTACCCGCCACCGACGTACAGCCCCACGTGGCGGATGGCCCGCGAGTTGTTCAGATCGTCCGAAAAGAACACCAGGTCGCCGGGGAGCAGTTCGTCGCGCGAGGGGTGCGGCCCGGCGTTGTACTGGTCGTTCGCCACCCGGGGCAGTTCGATGTCCACGGTGCGGTACGCGGCCTGGGTCAGCCCCGAGCAGTCGAACCGTCCGCCCTGCTCGGCCGTGCCGTTGCCGCCCCACAGGTACTTCGTACCGAGCTTCTTCTGCGCGAAGTAGATCGCCCCCGCCGCCTGCTCCGAGGGCTGCACCCGTCCGACGGGCCGGGCGAAACTCTTCTCCAGGGACCGGATGATGGTGACGTAGTTCTGCGTCTCCGCGATGTCCGGCACCCCGCCCGCCCGGATCACCCTGTACGCACCGGCGTTGTACGCGGCCAGCATGTTGTCCGTCTGATCCCCCGGCACCTTCTTCACGTACCCGGCCAGTTCGCAGTCGTACGAGGCGGCGGACGGAATCGCGTCGGCCGGGTCCCATACGTCCCGGTCCCCGTCTCCGTCCCCGTCGATCCCGTGTCCGGCCCAGGTGCCCGGGATGAACTGCGCGATGCCCTGAGCGGCGGCGGGACTCTCGGCGCGGGGGTTCCACCCGCTCTCCTGGTACAGCTGGGCGGCCAGGAGGGCCGGGTTGATGGCGGGGCAGAGGTTGCCCCACTTCTCCACCAGGGGCTGGAACTTCGCGGGCACGGCCCCCTTCGCCAGCCCGACGGCCCCGCTCCTGCCGGAACTGACGAGTCCGGCAGCGGCGGAGTACGTACCGACGACGAGCAGAGCCACGAAGCACATGGCCATGCCGACGCCGATGCCACCGATCACCCAGAATTTACGCACCCCTCAACCTTCCCCCATCGGGGCCGTGTTCATGGGTGGTTTCGCGGGTGTGTACGAATCACCGGGGTCACCGGGGTCGCGGACCGGCCAGATCTGTGCGCCGACCGGCCAGTTCTGTGCGCTGACTGTCCCTCACGATGCCCCGGTGGACCAGTAGTCGGAGTGCACGTTGGGACGTGGCAGGGGGTAGACCCCCTCGTACGCCGGGCCGTTCGGCTTGGAGGCAGGGGCGGCGACCTTGGACTCCTTCACGCAGGGGCTGTCCGCTTCGAAGAACGCCTGGCCCTTGCCGCGGAAGCTCACGCTGATACCGAAGCCGGCCTTCGTCTGCGCGTAGACCGCCGGGAACTCCTTGTCGTTGTTCTTCGCCTTGATGCGGTAGTCGCTCTCGCGCCAGAACTTCTCGACCTGGTCCAGGAAGTTCTGCCGGCGCTGCGCCGACACGATGGTCATCACGGTGCGCCTGCGTGTCACGTCGCAACTGCCCGTCGTGGTCGGACCGTGCGCCCACTGAACATCGGGGACGATCTCCTTCAGTACGGCGTCGAGCATGGCGTCGGACCGTTCGGCGGCCTCCTGCATGTTCATACCGCGCTCCTTGCCGCTCTTGCTGCTCTTGGTGCTCCCGGCGCTCGCGCTGCCGTTGGATTGTCCGCCGTCGTTGCCGCAGCCGGACAGTGCGAAGCCGAAAGCCAGGGCCACCGCAACGATCTGGAACCTTCGCTTCATCGCTGTTCCTCCATCTTGAGCCTGTCGGAGTGTCCCGACACGATCAGAGCGATGCTGTCCGCCGACATAGCGTCTCGTACCGGATCGAAGTAGTTGGAGTGCGCGTCGAAGCTCACACCGCTCGTGCTGATCAGCGGCTGGCCGGGGGCCACCGGGAACCGCTTGGCCCCGAAGGCCTTGCTCGCCGGGTCCTTGCCGAACCAGAGGTCGTCGTCGCCCGGGTCGGCCAGGTCCCCCGCGAGGTACGCGCCGGCGGGGCCGCCCAGAATCATCCCTATCACGCCCACGGCGGCCTGTGTCTTGGACGGGAGCTTGGTCACCGGGTCGTTGGCCGCGGCACCGACGAAGACGTGCCCGCTACCGACGCCGAGATCCACGGCACGGTCCACCCCCACCCCCGGACTGCCGACCAGGATGATGTCGTCCACCCCCGGAATACCGCCGTCGCGCTGCGTCGCGGCGCCCACGGTACGTGAACCGTAGGAGTGCCCGATGGCCGTGATGTGCGGGTCCGCGTTCTGGTTGGTGGCCGCGATACCGCCCATGAAGTCGCTGTAGGCCACGCCGCCCTTCTCCGCCCGGCCGGTGCCCGCGACGGCCAGGCTGTGCAGCCCGTCCGGTGTCTGCGGTGCGTCGTAGCCGAGCCAGACGATCGACGCGGTGGACTGGTCGTACCCCTGGGCGCCGATCGCCGTGTCACGGGCCCGCTTGAGGTCGTTCTTCGCGAATTCCTCGTCGAGAGAGGTGTTGAGCCCCGGTACGTACGCCGACACGTTCTTCGAGGTGTCGGGGTTCCCGTAGGAGACGATGGCCCGGCCGTTGCCCTCGTCGCTGATGCCGATCAGGTACATCGGCGGCTGGCTCCCCTCCTTCAGCTGCCGGTCGATCTCCCGCAACCCCGCCAGCTGGTCCTTCGACTTGGAGTCGGTCTTCCCCTCCAGCTTCGAGATCAGGCCAGGGAGATTCTTCCGGTTGGCCGCGTCCCTGTCCGCTACCGGGATGCCGTCCAGATTGCCGATCCGGTCCGGGGAGAGGTCGAGGTACTGGTCGCGCTGCTGCTGCGTCAGCCCGTTCCACCAGTCCTTGCGTTGGGCCGCGGTGGCATTGCTCGGGATGCGGTCGTTGAGGTACTCGCGTTCCTTGTCCCGTACCGCCGCCTCGACGCGCGAACCGGATCCGGGCAGTCCGGCGACCGCGCCACCGCCCCCGCCGGACGCCTTGGTCATGTCCCAGACGGCGCCCACGTGGTCGCCCTTGCCCCACTTGTCACCGGCACCGCGTGCGGCCTGGGCGTACTGGTCGACGATGCCCTTGGCGCTGTCCACGGGGTGGATGACGGTGTCGACGGCACCGCTGACGTCGCCCCACAGGCCGTCGTCACCGATGACGCCGGAGATGAAGTTGCCGTCCGAGGGGCGGGAGGAGTTCGGTTCCGGCTTTTGTCTACCCGCGTCGACCTGCGTAGAAGAATCACCGCCGGTCGAGCCGCCGGAACCACCGGAGGTGTCTGCGCCGCCGGATCCGCCGGAGGTGTCCGTACCCCCGGATCCACCGGATCCGTTACCCCCGGATCCACCGGAACCGGAACCGTAGCCGCCGGACCCACCGGAGGCATCGGTCCCTCCGGACGCGTCGGACCCTCCGGAAGCGTCGGACCCTCCGGAAGCGTCGGACCCTCCGGAAGCGTCGGACCCTCCGGAAGCCGCCGAGCCGCCCGAGCCGCTTGAGCCGCCCGAGCCGCCGGAGTCCGTACCTCCGCCGGATGTCTCCGACCCGCCGGAGCCCGTGCCGCCAATCACGGTGGAGCCCTCGGAACCGGCACCACCACCGGCATCCGCGCCCTTACCGGCGACCGCTTCGACGTCGGGTGCCGGGCAGGCGCTACCGGTGAGTTGGCAGATGGCGTTCCGGATCTCCCCGGTCAGCTGCCCGCCGATCCCCGTCGCCGCGAGCCCGCCGATCAGGGCCACGACCACGAGGATCATGCCCAGGTACTCCATCGCGGTCTGCCCGGCGTCCCGACGCCACTTGATCATCCGCGCGATGCTGAACGGCCGGTGCTCGACGCGCTGTTCAAGGCTGAGCCCGAACCATTCACGGGAGCCGGACCGCAACAGCAGGACGACGACGGCGACCGGCACCACCAGCTGCGCCACCCCCTGCCCGCCAGTGCCCTCACCCAGCGTCGCCAGGGCACCGACGGTGAGCCAGGCATGTACGGCAAGGAGCCCGCGCCAGATCCAGACGCCGCCGCTCCGCACGTACAGCGACAGCACGAACCCGGTGACACCCGGCAGCGCGGCGTACAGCAGCATGCCCAACAGCCGCCCGTCCACCGCGTCGACGGACGAGGCCACGACGAGCGCGTCGAGCACGCCGACGACGGTGACGACGAAGAGCAGCCGGACGAGAATCAGCACCGCCTGCAGAGGACGCGACAACGACCGCCTGCCCGAACGGGCCTCGGCAGCACTCATGTCAGCGCCACCCGGAATCGCTAATTCTCGTATGCCAGACACGACGGGTCTCCCAGCTTGGTGAGTGGGCGCAGTGACAGTTCAACCGGTCTCTGTATGCGACCACACCAACACCGGGCGCGGCATGGGCCCCAGGGCCCAATGCAAGACTCAAGGCCCCAGGGGGTCGGCCTGTCCCTTACCGCCACCGACTGGCCTGATATGAGCCATTGGTGACGCTGACGCGGCGTCAGGGGGCCCCAGCGGACCAGAAGTCCGAGCGGACGTTGGGAGCCGGCACTGGCTCCCCCATATGCCCCGTCTCGCCAGGGGCGTCCAGGGTCGGCGGTGCAACCCTGGACTGTTCGACGCACGGCGTCGCCACTTCGAAGAACGCCTGCCCACCCCCTCCGATGAGTAGGCGCACCCGGAATCCATCCGGCGTCTCGAAATAGGTCGCAGGAGTCACCGAGTTGGCATTCACCCCGACTTGGCGATATCCAAACTCCTTCCACGCCCGCTCCACGATTCCAAAGAAACCTCCTCTCCGCGCTGCAGAAATTACAGTTACTACCGCACGACGTCGAGACACATCACAAGCCCCTTCCGTGCTTTCCCCATGAACCCAATGAACTGTCGGATAAATTTTCGCAAACGTATCGTCCAGGATCCCGTCCGCCCTGTCAGCCGCTTCTTGCATATTCATATCGCCTCCGCCACCACTCGAAACCGATGAGTCATCCAAATATTCGCACCCCGGAAGAAATATCAGCGCCACGACGAGAAGGGTGATGCGCATTTTCACCTAGGACGCTCCAATTGAATCTCTCCCGACTTCCCCGAAACAATTTTTGCAATATTGTCCGCCGACATCTGATCCTTGGACGGGTTGAAATAATTGGAGTGCGCCTCAACCAGATCGTGACCTCGCTCCAATGGGCGCGGACCATCACTCACCGCGAACCTGCGGGCCCCGAATTCTCGATGCGCCGGGTCGGTTCCAAACCAGGCATCGCTTTCATCGGACTGCGCATCCTGTGCCGAGTAGCCGGCGAATCCACCGGCGACACCCCCTGCCACACCACCGATGACAGCACCTGCCGGGCCGGCGCTCGCACCCAGCACAAAGCCTGTCGACGCCCCGCCAACAACACCAGTCCCGATGCCACTCGCTTCCTTATGGTTGGGCAATTTGGTAATGGGGTCATTTTCGGCCGCCCCTACAAAAACGTGATCATTCCCGACGCCCAACTCTTCAGCAGACCGCGCACCCGTCCCCGGACTGCCTACCAGAATGATGTCGTCGGCACCTGGAATTCCACTTCGTTCCTGTGCAGCCAAACCGACAGTCAGGGATCCGTACGAGTGACCAATGGCCGTGACATGCGGTTCCGCATGCTGGTTGGTGGCAGAAATACCAGCCATGAACTTGTTATATGAGTGTGCACCAACTTTGGCATTTCCCTCCCCCATCACGTCCAAGTTCCCCAGAGGATCACCGACTGAGGCCTGCGGCGCATCATATCCAAGCCAAACGATCGAAGCAGTCGGGGACCCAGGATTCATTTCCTTAGCCCCGATAGCAGTATCCCTGGCTCGCTTTAAATCGCCCTTTGCGAATTCCTCATCAAGGGATGTTCCCAGCCCCGGCACATACGCCGAAACATTCCTGGCCATATCTGGATTCCCGAACGAGACGATCGCCCGACCATTGCCCTCGTCCCCGATTCCGAGGAGGAACATCGGAGGCTGTCGGCCCTCCCGCAGCTGCCGGTCGATCTCCCGCAACCCCGCCAGCTGCGTCTCCGACTTCGTGTCGTCCCGCCCCTCCAGCTTCCCCATCAGCAGCTGCAGGTTGTCCCGGTTCGCCGCGTCCCTCACCAGGGCTGGAATGCCGTCCAAGTTGCCGATCTGGTCCGGGTACACCGCGAGGTACTCCTCGCGCTGTTCGTCCGTCAGGCCGGCCCACCATGCCTTCCGCTCGGCCGGGGACGCGTCGTGGGGGATGCCGTCTTTCAGGTAGCCGCGGGCCGCCTCCCGTACCGCGGCCGCGTCGCCCGCCGCGTCGGTCCATGTGGCGTCGGGGACCTTCAGGCCCTCCTCGGCCTTCAACTTGCGCAGGATCCGGGCGTACCGCCAGTCGATCTCGGCCGCCGTCCGCACCGCGTTGGCCACCCGGTCCGCGATGTCCTGCGCCTTCGCCACGTTCGGGTTGGGCGCGACCAGGCCCGAGGGCGGCAGGAGGCCCGGCGCCGCCCCCACCGACGCCGTCCCGCCCGGCAGCGGCTTGCCGTCGATCAGGCCCTCGCCCGCCGCCGGGTACGTCACCGAACCGTCCCCGTGCACGGTGAACTTCAGGGACTCCGCGTCGTCCAGCGCATCCCGCAACGCCCTTTGCTGGGCGCGCAGTTCATGGGCCAGGCTGTTCAGCGTCGTACGGAGCAGACCGCACTCCGTGTAGAGGTACTGCAAGTTACGGCTCATCTGCTGCAGCCGCCTCACCGCCGCACCCGCCGCCGCACCCCGCTGCGTATTACGCAAGCCGCTCAGCAGTTGCGTCTCGATCCGGTCCCGGCCCGCGTCGGCACGGTTGCTCGCCTTACCCCAGCCGTCGGCCGCGCCTTCCAGTTCGCCGCACTTCAGGTCCCGTAACTGCGCCCAGGTGAGAGTCATCGCGCCCCACCCGCCACCTTTGCGAACGACGTCTTCACGGTCTCGTCCGTATCGCCCTGGTCCCGGACTACGGCGCGCATCTGCCCGGCCAGGGCCCCGCACTCCCCCCGTGCGGCCTCGAACCGCCGCTCCCACGAATCCCGTACGGCTCCCAGCTCCGCCAGCGCGGTCAGACCGGTGGTCCCCGCGAGCAGGCCCTCGTGCGCGGTCTCCAGTTCCGACTTCACCGGGGTGAGGTGCGTGCGCATCCCTTCCGCCCCACTGGCGGCTCGTAGCCAGGCTCCGTCGCTGTGCTTCAGTACGTCCCCGTCAGCGCCGCCCTCCCCCGTCAGGCCGCTCAGCCGCTGCCGGCCCCCCGGCTGTCCCACCACTGCCACTCCGGTCACTCCGTTCCGTCCCTTGATCGTGGAGCGGCACTGTGCCAAATCCAGTGCGGGCGACACGCCGCGCCCGCACGCGCCTCAAGGCGTCAGGCCCCCGCAGGCCCGGCATGCCGGACCGGGCAGTTCACCCGAACGGGGTGGTCGCCATGTCATTGGGGAGGTTGCGGTTCACCACCACCGCGCTGTGACCGCCGCCGAACGGGATGCGAAAGACCGGCCGCCTTTCCTGGTCGCCGTCCGATCTCGCGTGGATTACTGCGAGCCCCCGCTCGCCTGCCCGGTCGCCGGGTTGCCTCAGGCCGTCGGGCCGACCGCGACGTCGGCCGGTTCCGGGTCGGCGGCCAGGCGGGCGTGCAGGTGCTCGTCGTGGTACTCCCCGTCGCCGTAGCGGTGGGAGTCGCGCAGTGTGCCCTCGGGAAGGTAGCCGCAGCGGTGGGCCACCCGGCAGGAAGCCTCGTTGCCGGTGGCGTGGGCGATCTCGATCCGGCGGGCATCGGCCGTCCCGAAGGCCCAACTGGTCACCGCTCTGGTCGCTCTGGTGGCCACGCTCCGTCCACGGGCGGCCGGGAGTGTCCAGTAGCCGATCATCGCGAGGCCGTCCGCACGGTCGACCCAGCGAAGGCCGACGGCGCCCAGTACGGCGCCGTCGGCCAGGTCAAGTACGGCGAAGGAGGCGGCGTCACCGCGGTCCCAGCCGACCTCGCGCAGCTCCAGCCACGCCAGGGCCTCGGTGCGATCAGCTGCCGGAAAGGGGTTCCAACGGGAGATCAGCGGGTCCGCGGCTGCGGCTATCAGGCCGACGAGCATCGCGTCCAGCTCGTCGGCCTCCCGTGACCACGGGCGCAACAGCACGTCCCCCAGGTCGAGCGTGGCGCGGACGAAGGTTCGCCGGTCGGCGGGGTTCTGGGCAGCCGCCGAAGGTACGGAGGTGGAGGTATTCATGGCACCTTCCTACGTTGTCACGCGACGCACCACCACGGAGTTTCCGTCAGTCAAGGAAAAGGAAAAGGAAGGGGCGTGATGGCGTACCCGCTCAGCAGACCGCGCCCGGCCCCGCCGCCGTCGCCCGGAGCAGATCCCTCACCAGGTCGTAGTCGATCGCCTCCGTCTTACGGAAGCGCAGGCAACCCTTCCCCATGTCCTGCCCGACCAGCCGCTCCGCGAACGCCTCACGCACGTCGCTGCGCATCAGGTAGAAGGAGATGTACTGCTTCTGCGAGGCGAACGCGATCTCCGCGGTGCCGTCCCGCTCGTACGCGGGCATCCCGTACGCCATGACCTCGTCGAACCCGGCCAGCTCCGCCCGGCACAACTCCCGCAGCCTCGTCAGGGCGTCCCTGCGCTCCTCGGGCACCTCGGCCAGATACCCGGCCACGTCCTTCGCCTCGCTCCGCACCATGTAACGAGGCTATGCCCGGCCCGTACATCTGTCGCCCGGCCCGCACTGCCCCTCGCCCTCCCCCTTTGCCGCGCACTCCACCCAGAGCAGCTTTCCGCCCTGCCCCGGCAGCCCGCCACGCATGGGGTACGCGCCCCAGCTCTCCGCGTAGAGGGTGACGAGGTACAGTCCGCGCCCCCGCTGGGCCAGCTCCGCCGGGGCCTCGGCGCTCCACCGGAACGGGGCGGGGATGTGCGGGTTGGTGTCCCAGACGCTCAGCCGGATACGACTGCGCCCGGCGTCGCGCAGGCGCAGCGAGTACTCCCCCGAGGAGTACAGGTAGGCGTTGGTGACCAGCTCGCTCGCCAGCAGCTCGGCGGTCTCGGTGAGTTCACGCATGCCGTGTACGCGCAGGATGGTACGGAGGGTTGCACGGGCCACGCCGGGGGCGCGGGGATCCTGCGGGAGTTGGAGGGTGTACGTCCAGGGCGGGGATACCGTGGCACTGACCATGGAAGTCTCCGTTCACGGAGGGAAGTCGAATCATGGGTTTCCGGTTGCCCGGTGACGAGGCCGCTCCGTCGAGCGGGGTACTTCCGGGCGGGTGGCCTGAGTCACACACTAAAGCGCAACATGGAATGCATTCCATGAGATTCATGAATTACATGACACATACCCTCGTGTGGGTGACCGAGCCGGGGAGCGAGTGATGTCATCCAGCGCCACACCAACAGCCCGCCGCCAACGGCTGGGGGCAGAACTCCGCAAGTTGCGCGAGCGTGCTGGGATCACCGCAACTGAGGCCGCCAAGCTCCTCGGCGGCAACCAGGCTCGCATCAGCAATATCGAAGCCGGCCGTTATGGCGTCAGCGCCGAGCGGGTGCGCACACTGTCCTGCTATTACGACTGCTCAGACCACGAGTTGGTCAACGCTCTGGCTGCCATGACCGGCGACCGGAAGCGCGGCTGGTGGGAGGAGTATCGGGAGCTGCTCTCCACCGGCCTGCTGGACCTGGCGGAACTGGAGCATCACGGGACCGCGCTGCACACCTCGCATACAGCCGGACTGCCCGGCCTGCTCCAGACCACGGACCACGCACGCGAGGTTTTCCGCCAGGTTGTTCCCGCCCTTCCGCCTCCGGAGATCGAGCACCGTCTGTCATTCCGCATCAAGCGTCAGAGCGTCATCTTCCGGGAAAGCCCGGCCCCTTACCGAGCGGTCATCCACGAGGCCGCCCTGCACATGGGATTCGGCGGTCCAGACGTGTCCAAACATCAGTTGGTGCACCTGCTGACCATGAGCGAGCGTGAGCACATCACGATTCAAGTGATCCCGTTCAAGGCGGGTGGGTACCCGGGGGCGGGCCAGCCCATCTACTACGTCCACGGCTCCGTACCGCAGCTGGACACCGTTCAGCTGGATCAGGCACACGGCATCGTCCTCCTGGACACCGAAGCCCAACTCCGTAAATACCGCCAAGTCTTGGCCCGCCTTGAGTTCCTCGCCTTGGGCGTTGCCGAGTCGCGCGACCTGATACACGCCATCGCCCAGAACCTATGAAAGGATCCGAATTGTCGAATCACATGTGGCAGAAGTCCTCGTACTGCGGCGAGGGCGAGTCCTGCGTACACATATCCGCACTCGCCCCCGGCACGGTCTGCCTCACCGAGAGCGGCGACCCGACCGGAGCGATACTCCGCACCACCCCCACCGTCTGGGCAGCTCTCGTACGCGCCGTCAAGGTGGGCCTCCCCCAGGGCTGACAGCCCCACCCCCTCGCGAAAACGTGACACATCACGGGTCGACTGTCACGTTCAAACACAGGGGGGGTGTCTCTGGGCCGACCATCCCGCTCTCCGGGTAAGGGACCGTCAGTCCACCCTGAGCAGGTCGCGGAGGTTGCCGACGAGTGCGCGGATGTCGCGCTCGGCGGGCGGTTCGCCGAGGGCGGTGTCCGAGCCGGTGTCCGGGGCGGTGTCCGGGGCGGGTGTGCGGCAGGGCAGGCAGAGGCCGTCGGGAAGTGCTTCGGGTCGGCCGGGTGCGCCGCATTCGGTGCATTCCACCATGAGGCGGCGGACGGGGGTGCCGGGTGCGGACGGGGTCGGGGAGGCGGGCAGGTGGGGCGGGATCTTGTCGAGGAGTCGGCGCCTGATGAATCCGACGGGCGAGTCGACCCGGTCGGGGAGGCCGGAAGTGAGGGCGTGGGTGAGGTAGTCGGTGTTCACGCCACGCGCGAGCCATGCACCGGCCAGCTCTTCGAGCACGGTGCAGTCGGCGGCGGAGAGGGTCAATCGTGGCTCATTGCGGCCGAGTCGAGCCAGGGCGAGGTACGCGGGTGAGCGCTGCTCCTGCGCCGATTCCGGGGTTCGCTGCTGCGGTACGGCGGGAGCGGCGGGGGCGGATTCGCGCGGGCCCGTGGACGGGGACGGGCCCGTGGACGTGGAGGGGGAGGGGGAGGGAGACGGGGACAGCGGGGACGGGGTCTCCGCCTCCGGCGACGTCGTAGCGGCGACCGCCTCCGGTGCGACGGCCACCGCCTCCGGTGTGGAGCCGCTGTCCTCGGCGGTGAGGAAGGCGTCCCACCACTCGTTGTCGTGGGCGGTGCGGGACCAGAACGTACGGGTGACCCAGCGGACTTGGTCGCCGCCACCCACCAGGCACCGTACGTGGCGCAGGTGACCGGCCACTCCCAAGGCCTTCAGCGCACCGGCGACGGCCATCTGCCCGTACAGGGGAAGGTTCTTGGCCAGCGACTTGATGTCCATGGCCGCGCCGTTGGGCAGCCGGTCCACGTACCCGGCGATATACCGCTCCCGCTCCGGCAGCAACGCGAAGTCGTCGTTGCGGGGCGGGCGCTGGTCCGGTGCGCATCGTTTCCCGTAACCGGGCTTGGCCTTCGCGTACGGGCGCGAGGATGCGGGCGCATGCAGGGCAGGGCTAAGGTTCTCGGTAGCCACGAGATCGTCCTGTCGATCTTGGGGTGAGACCCCGGCCCGGTGCGCTAACACCGCGTCGGGGTCGTTTCGTTGGGGGCAACGTAAGCAGCCGCGACAGCGCGCCGCAAGTCGGTCACGAATAGTCACACTTGCTGGCCGTGACGGGGTAGGCAGGGCGGGAAGGTTTTCCCAACCACCCCGTTTTCCCTACCGGTTACCGAAAGCGCTCGACTCCCGGAGCTCGACTCCCGGCACCCGAATCCCGAAACCCGAGCTTCGGGCCGCATCCCGTCCTCCGTACCCACGAACGAGTGAACCAGCCACTCCCGACGCTCGGACCTCGGCCCCCGAGCTCCGAGACTCGTGACCACGCGCCGACCAGCATGTGGCGGATCGCGCTCGGACGCGGTCACCGTCTCTTATCCCCGCAGGGCCTGGAGCAGCATCGGTAGCGAGGAGTGCAACTCACGCTGCCAGTACGCCCAGCCGTGGGTCCCTGCTCCGTAGAAGTGGGTGGTCACGTGCTTCGCACCCTGGCGTTCGAGCTCGCTCGCAAGGGCCTGGTTCTGCCTGTTGAAGTCCGCCTCGAGCGCGCTCGTGCTGCCCGGCGGGTCCAATGGGCCGGTCGTGCCGTCACCGCACGACAGGTAGACGGGGATCGACTTGAGGCGCTTGGCCAGGTGGAACGGGTCGTGGGCCGCCCACACGTCGCGTTGCGCGACCGGGTCGCCCCAGACCCGTAGCGGGTCATTGCCCTGACCGGCGAAGAACCCCATGATGCGGTTCACCGACTCGTCGTTGAGCAGCGGGTGCACGGAGCCTGAGTACGCGGCGGCCGCCTTGAACATCCCGGGGTGTCGGCCGGCATACAGCAGGGCGCCCTGGCCGCCCATCGAAAGTCCAGCCACGACACGGTTACTGCTCGCCCCCCAGTCGTGCTCAAGGAGTATGCGCAACTCCTTGGTGTGGAAGGTCTCCCACGCCGGGTCTCCGCCCTGGCCGTAGTTCCACCAGTTGCTGTACCAGCCGTTCCAGCCGGCCTCCGGCATGACCACGAGGACGTCGCGCAGGCTGCCGATCCGCGCGACGTCGGTCCGACTGGTCCACGACGTGTAGTCCCCGCAGCAGCCGTGCAGCAGCCAGAGGGTCGGCCATTGCCTGCTCCGGTCCCCCGGGTCCCAGCCATCGGGTGTGAGCAGACGTACGTTCACCGTCCGGCCACCGAGCGCCGGTGAGCTGACCGACAGGTCGACCTGCCGGTCGGCGACCTGGGTGACCGCCACTACCTCGGCACCCCGGGACGGGAGGCCGGACCCGCCCGCCTTTCCGGCAGATGACACTGTCGACGCGGTGGCGAGCACCGGTGGGGTCGACACCGAAGTGAGCAGCAGCGCGGCAAGGACGAGCAGGACACGGAATCGGCGGATCGGGACGGCGGTCATGGCGGCTCCCGGCGGTGGGTGGTCGCTGGCTCGGGCGTTGTCGGACCGGGCTGGGTCAGCCCCGGTCGGGCAGGATCAGCAGTGCGTCCCCAACGGGGCGTTCACCGGCCGCGTCGGACGGATCGTTGATCACTTCTCCGCCGACGACCATGGTGGTCGACCCGCCGCCGTCGAGATTGATTGCGTCGCGCAGGCCGAGTGCCCGGGCGACGGCGGCGCTCTCGGGGATGCTCAGCCCGAGCGCGTCCGTGCTGCGTCCGTCGGCGGTGACGAGCACGGTCCGGCCGGCGGCGTCCACCCCTGCCAGCGTGCGTGGGTTGCGCTTGTGCACCCAGCCGTAGTAGAAGCTCGCGTTGCCGGGCTGCACCATTCCGTCGGTGGCAGGAGTCACGTGCAGCCGTCCGTCGCGGACCAGTTCGGGGCCGCCGTTGAAGATGCTGGTTGCCGGTGACGGGGAGACCTTGCGGCCACCGGCGTCCCGCAACGTCCCCTTGATGCGCAGGGGCCGGCCGACCTGCGCCAGGGCGGCCAGCTCTGTGACGCGGGCGCCGGTCGCCTGCACGGAGCTGCCGCCGGCGGGCAGCGGTCCGCCGCGTGGTGAGCGCAGTTCGAGGACCCGTCCGCGGGTGTCCAGTACGGCCTCGAGGCCGTCGCCGTGCGGCGTCTGCCGACCGTAATCAGGTGTGAAGGCGACGAGCTCGTCGGGGTCGGTGCAGGTCACGTCGTGCAGGGGCAGCGAGGTCGGGGTGTCGTCGGCGGTGCCGCCGCAGTTCCTGATCAAGCCCGGTACGCGGTCGACGCCGTCCAGGGGCTGCGACGCGTCCTGGCCGACGACCCGTCCCTGCCAGGTGAGCCGGACGATCGTGCTGTGCCGGCCTGAGTCGCGGATCACCAGGCCGGGGCGCCCGTTCACCGGCTCGCTCAGCAGCCGGCCGTCGTAGACGCCGACGCCGGCCGGATCGCCCGGTGCTCCGGCACTCGGGTCGAGGACGAAGAACCCGGCATTGACCGCTGCGGTCGCGCCGTCGGCCGCAGCCAGCTCACTGGTCTTCTCGCGGTTCTCCAGATCGGGACCGTACGACGCCTTGAGCCGGCCGCGGAACCGGTCCGGGTCGATGGTGAGCACGTCGATCCGCCACGGGCCACGGTCCGCGGAGTTCCCGTCCCAGCCGGTGTACACGGCGGACCCGGCGTACCCGGCCGCTCTCAGCCGGGCACGCTCGGCCGTCCCGGCGGACTGCGAGCCGAACCGCCCGACCCGGACCCGCCACCCAAGCGTTCCACCCACGTAGTCGGCAACCGCCGGAGTCGTGACCTCCTCGACCCGGGCGTCAAAGTCGTCCCCCCGCAGGTCGGCGGCCAGCTCGTCGGCGCTCGCCCGGTCCTTCAGCGCCGTCAAAGGCGCGTCGGGGTCGGGCGAGGTGGCACCGCCGGGTATGGAAACCTCGACCGTCCACACAAGCGCCGGGGCGTCGGCACCGCGCACGATCCGCGTGAGAGTGACACCGGGCTGCAGCGTCCGTGTGCTGCGGGTCTCGGTCACGTCGGCGGCGCCCAGCGGCAGGGCACGCGTCGGTCCCGGCCGCGGTTCGGAGGAAGCAGGCGCCGGCAAGGCGCCCACCACGGCGCCAAGGGCCAGGACCGTACAGGCTCCGAGCAACTTGCTGTTCACATAACCCCCCTTGGAAACAACGGCCCAGCAACGGTGCGTACGGCTGCGACCACCAGTCAAGATGTGTGCACGTCAATCTCCTCGCCCGACTCATCCGATCGACAGGGGGCACACAGCCATACCGGACCGGGGGAGCCTCGTTTCCCGCCACGTGTCCGGCCGCTCCACCGCGGGCATGGTCAACGGCATGAACGACGACCCGGGCCGGATACTCCGCTGGAACTTCTTCATCGGCGGACACCTCAGCGCCTCGGTGCCCGTACGCCTCGTCGAGCGCACCGAGGCGGGCCAGCTGGTGTGGATGGAGACCGGCACGCCCATGTGGCGTACAAAGCTTCCGCGCGGCGCGCACCTGCGGGACATCTCCCCGCACGAGCGTCCGGCCGGCGGGTACCCCCTGGTCGCCGACCGGTGGCCGATGGGCAGCGCGCTCTTCTACCAGCCGACCGGCGCAGCGCACTCGGTGCTCTGGCTCTTTGGCCGCAGACAGAAGTTCCGCGGCTGGTACGTAAATCTGGAGCGCCGGGTCCACCACGGCGACGACATCGACATCACCGACCACGAGCTCGACATCAATGTGGCGCCGGACCGGAGCTGGCGGTGGAAGGACGAGGAGTCCTTCGCCGAGAAGACCGGTGACCCGGCTTACTGGACGGCCGACGAAGCGTCAGCCATCCGGAGCGAGGGCGCATCGGTCGCACGGCTCGCCGAGGCCGGAACGTTTCCCTTCGACGGCACCTGGTGCGATTTCCGGCCGCCACCGACCTGGACGACGCCACTCCGGCCGCCCGTCCCGCGCCACCCCCTGCTCTGACCACCCCCTGCTCCCACCGCCCCCAGCCCTGACCAGGTCGTACGCCGACCAGGGCCTGCGCGAAAGTCTCGGCCAGGGTGACGGGATGGCAGTCATTGCCCGGGGTCACACCCCGTGATACACAGAGTAACCATACGTATTCGGTCATACACCGATTCGAACCGCAGGTCAGGACGGTCGGACCGGTCAAACGTGCGAGATCCGGGTAAAGAGAGCCGTCAAGGCGTCGTACGGGAGCGGTTTCATCAGCGAAGATAGAGAGCGACCCATGTCGTGTGACAGGGGCAATGAACTACCCAACAGGGGCGGTGACTTACATGATCCTGGCAGCTGAAAAGGGCGACATCACCACCATCATCGGCGGAATCGCCCCGAACTGGGGGCCGTTCGGGACCTTGGGCAACGAGGCCCGCGTAATGATCGAGGTCGTGATGGCCATTGCCATCCTGCTCTGCCTCGGCATCGCGGTCTGGGGCGCGGCGAAGCAGCGTATCGGCGCCACGGCACTGCGCGACACGTTCAGCGCGGAGCAGGGCAAGGGGCTGATCGTTGCCGGTCTGACCGGTGTGTTCATCATCGGATCGCTGGGAACCCTGTTCACCATCGTCTACGGGATGGCCGTCTGACCGGCTGTCATCCCACGCCAGGGGCAGTCCCGCCCACTCCCACACCATCCGTCCGTCGTGCCCACCGGCAGAGGTTGCGTCTCCCTGATGTCGAGTTACCACACCGCGCCCGAGCGGGAACCCGCACGGCTACCGTCGTACTACCCGGTTCAGGAAACGGTTGAGGGGGCGTACGCGGCATGAGCCTCGGCGACGAGAACGGCTACGGCAGCGGCTCGGGCCGTACGGACGATGAATACAGCACCCTCGGCGGTACGCGCCAGACCCGTACCCGCCTCCCCGACGGCGAGGGCGGCGACGGCTACACCACCCCCCGCCGCCCGGCCCGCAGCTCCCGCTCCCTCGTCACGGTGGTCGGCGTGGTCGTCCTCCTGATCGCGGCTATCGCGTTCGCGAACATGGGCGGAGGCGGAGGCGGCAAAAACGGCAACGGCGGCGGTTCGGGAAGCGCCGGGAGCAAGCCGGACTCGTCGTCCACGGCGGCCACGGGGACGAAGCCGGTGACGGGGAAGAACGGTTCGATCCCTTCGGGCTTCGCCCATGACGAGCAGGGGGCGCAGAGCGCGGCGGCGAACTACGCGGTGGCGCTCGGCTCTGCCGGGATGTTCAAGACGGAATCACGCCGGAGCATCGTTCAGGCCACACACGACCCGGCTGTCGTGGAAGGCCTTCTGACCGCCATGACGAAGGCCTACTCGCCGGGATTCCTCGAGAACGTCGGCCTCAACGAGGACGGCTCCACTCCCAGTGGCCTGACCTTCGTTTCGCGGACCGTCCCAGTCGGCACGAAGGTGGTCGAAAAGGGCGGCGACACAGCCACCGTTGAGGTCTGGTGCACGGGTCTGGTCGGAATGGCCGGACAGGGTTCCACCAAGCCCGTCACAGCGACGTGGTTCACCATCTCGGAAAAGCTCAAGTGGGTCAGGGGCGACTGGAGGATCGAGTCGTCGAGCCAGACGGAAGGCCCCACACCCGTCAACGGCGACAACAGGGCATCTACCGCGGACGAGATCGCTGGTGCGGTTGAGGAACACGGAGGCTTCACCTATGCACGATAGCCACCGCCCACGTACGCGCTCCCTCGTAACGGTTCTGAGCAGCCTGCCGGCCACGGTGATCCTGCTGGCTTCGCAAGCCGTTGCGGCCCCCTCCCCGTCGCCCACGCCATCTCCCAGCAAGAGCGACGACGCCTGCGACCTCATCGTCGGGCTGGCCAAGGACTACTGCGAAAGAGGCGACGCAGGCGCCGGAAAAACCAGCCCTTCCACCACCCTCGACAACTCCCTGGACCCCCTCTCCTCCCTGGCCCGCGGCTGCGCCGACGCCGCCGCATGGATCATCGGCAAGCTCAGCGACGCCGTGAAGCAGACCGCGAGCGTCGACTTCACCAACGAGACCTTCCGGCAGCAGTACGCGATCGTGTTCGCGGCCTCAGCCATCCTCACGCTCGTCCTGTGGCTGTTCGCCGTAGCCAAGCGCGCCATTCGTGGTGTCCCGCTCACCACCGCGATCTCCGAAGCCGTCGGATTCCTCTGGCTGACGGTCATCGCCTCAGCCTTCACCCCGCTCATCCTCTACGTGGTCGTATCCGCCACCGACGGCGTCAGTGACGTGATCGCCTCGGCCACCGGAAACAAGGCCGACCTCTTCTTCGGATCGTTCGCCGAAGCGCTCAAGGGCGGCAAAGACATCGGCGGCGGGCCGATCATGCTGATCATCGTCTCGCTGGTTTCCACCCTCGCCGCGGGCGTCCTCTACCTGGAACTCGTCATCCGGGCGGCCCTGCTCTACGTCGGCGCCCTCCTCGGCGTTGTCGTCTACGCGGGCCTCGTCGACAAGAACATGTGGGGCCACGTCCGCCGCTGGGCAGGCATCATGATCGCGGTGATCATGGTGAAACCGGTCATCGTCATCGTCCTCGGACTGGCCGGCGCCCTCTCCACCGACGACGGGCCCAACGCGTTCTCCTCCGTCGTCTCCGGTCTCGCCATCATCCTGCTCGCGATCTTCGCCTCCGCGATGATCTACCGCTTCGTCCCCGGCTTCGGCGACGAGATCCAGGGCGCCCGCACCAACCGCAAGCAGGCCACCGACGGCTCCCAGGCCGCCGCTATGGTCAGCTCCCCCGCCGCTCTCGTCTCCCAGGGCATCAAGACCCACAGCAGCCGCAGCGGCCAGAACTCCGGCGACAGCGGCGGCGGCGGCCGGCCCGCCAACCCGGTCAGCGGCGGTGTCGCCGCGCACAGCTCCCGCAACTCCGGCAGCGGCGGCGCAGCCGGCGGCGGATCCCCCGCCGCACCCCCGCCCCGCAGCGGCTCGGGCCCGACCTCCGGGACCCCGCACGGCAGCCGCTCCCCCCGAGGCGGCGGATCAGGCAGTTCAGGTAACAACAGCACGGGAGGTGGAGGGCGTTGACGACTCCGTCCCACACGATCACGCCCCGCCGTACGTATCTCATCGGCCGCGCCCGGCCGAACGCGATCGTCGGCAAGAACCGCGAGACCGGCGAGATCGCACTGATCATCGCCGGGGCGTTCCTCGGCATGATGAGCGGACTGGCCGTCCCCTACCTCGGCCCGCGGATCATGCTGCTCGTGGGCTTCCCTGTCCTCGCCCTGGCGATCGTGTACCTCCCGTACAAGCACCGCACCTTCTACAAATGGTTTGAGATCAACCGCAGCTACAAGCGCACCCTGCGCCGCGGTACGACCTATCGTTCCGCCGCCATGGAAGCCGGCGTCGGCGCCGACGGGCGTGAGGTCGAGATCGGGCCGCCCCCCGGCATCGGCCGGATCAACTGGCTCGCCGCCCCCTTCGGCCCGGACGAGATCGCCGTACTCCTGCACGCCGACCGTCGCACCGTCACCGCCGCGATCGAGATCGAGGGCCCCGGCGTCGGGCTCCGCGACAGCGAGGACCAGGAAGCGCTCGTCGACCGGTTCGGCACACTGCTGAAGCACGTCGCCAACGGCGACGGATTCGTGACCCGCATCCAGATGCTGGCCCGCACCCTCCCCGCCGACCCCGACGCCCACGCCAAGGACGTCGCCCAGCGCGGCGACAAGACGTCCCCGGGCTGGCTGCAGGAGTCGTACGACCAGCTCCAGTCCATGGTCTCCACCTCCAGCGAGCAGCACCGCGCCTACCTCGTCGCCTGCATGCACTACACCCGCGAGCTGGCCGCCGAGGCCAACGCCATGGCCCGCGCCGCCCGCCCCCAGGCCGGCCGCAAGCTCGACCGGGACGCGGGCCTCGCCGTCGTCATGGCGCGCGAACTCACCGACATCTGCGCCCGCCTCGCCGAGGCGGACATCCGGGTGCGCCAGCCGCTCGGCCAGAGCCGGCTCGCCTCCCTCGTGCACTCCATGTACGACCCCGACCACCCCATCGACCACATCCAGGCCATGACGAAGCGCAACGCCTGGCCGGCCGAACTGGACGCGGTCGAGCCGACGTTCCTGCAGGCCAAAACCCGCGAGTCGGCTACCCGCGCGCCGTGGTGCCACTCCACGGCCTGGGTGAAGGAATGGCCGATGACCCCCGTCGGCGTCAACTTCCTCGCCCCGCTCCTCGTCCACACGCCCGACGTGATCCGTACGGTCGCGGTCTGCATGGACCTCGAACCCACCGAGATCGCCATCGAGCGGATGCTCACCGAGAAGACGAACGACGAGGCGGAAGCCAGCCGCCAGGCCAAGATGAACCGCACCGTCGACCCGCGCGACATCGCCGCCCACGGCCGTCTCGACCAGCGAGGTGAGGATCTCGCGAGCGGCGCGGCCGGCGTGAACCTGGTCGGGTACATCACCGTGTCCTCGCGTTCGCCCGAGTCCCTCGCCCGCGACAAGCGGACGATCCGGGCCTCGGCCGGCAAGTCGTATCTCAAGCTGGAGTGGTGCGACCGCGAGCACCACCGCGCCTTCGTGAACACCCTGCCGTTCGCCACCGGCATCCGTCGCTGACCACACTCGGCAGACAACCGAGAGAATCGAGAGGGAGGTCGGTCACGCCATGCGAGATCCGCTGTCCGCGCTGTCGGACGCCTTCACCGCCTTCCTCTTCGGGAAGGTGGAGACGACGAGGCTGCCCGTCCGTACGTCGACCGGACAGGCCCAAGCCGTCTACCTGCCCACCGCGGCCCCCGGCCTCGGCGACTCCGGCGTGATCATCGGCCGTGAGGTGTACTCCGGCAAGGGCTACATCTACGACCCCTTCCAGCTGTACGGGCAGCAGCTCCCCGCCCCGCACTGGCTGGTGCTCGGCGAGTCCGGCAACGGCAAGTCCGCGCTGGAGAAGACATACGTGCTCCGCCAGCTCCGCTTCCGCGACCGCCAGGTCGTCGTCCTGGACGCCCAGGGCGAGGACGGCGTCGGCGAGTGGAACCTCATCGCGCAGGAACTCGGCCTCACCCCGATCCGCCTCGACCCGACCTCCGCGCTCAACGGCGGCATCCGGCTCAACCCGCTCGACCCCGCGATCACGACGACCGGCCAGCTCGCCCTGCTCCGTACGATCATCGAAGTCGCGATGGGACACGGCCTGGACGAGCGGTCCGGCTTCGCGCTGAAGGTCGCCCACGCGTACGTCAACGAGACGATCACCGACCGGCAGCCGGTCCTGACCGACATCGTCGACCAGCTGCGTCACCCGGAGCCCGAGTCCGCCGAGGCGATGAACGTCGACATAGACGACGTACGGGCCTGGGGCCTGGACGTCGCCCTCGTCCTGGACCGGCTGGTCGACGGTGACCTGCGCGGCATGTTCGACGGGCCGACGAGCTTCGGCATCGACCTCGACGCCCCGCTGATCGTCTTCGACCTCTCGCACATCGACCGGAACTCGATCGCGATGCCGATCCTGATGGCGATCGTCGGCGTCTGGCTGGAGCACACCTGGATCAGGCCCGACCGGAAGAAACGCATCTTCCTGGTCGAAGAGGCCTGGCACATCATCAACTCCCCGTTCGTCGCCCAGCTCTTCCAGCGCCTGCTGAAGTTCGGGCGGCGGCTGGGGCTGTCGTTCGTGGCCGTCGTCCACCACCTCAGCGACGTCGTCGACGGAGCGGCGGCCCGGGAGGCCGCCGCGATCCTCAAGATGGCCTCGACCCGCACGATCTACGCCCAGAAGGCCGACGAAGCCAGAGCCACGGGACGCGTGCTCGGACTCCCCCGATGGGCGGTCGAGATCATCCCGACCCTCACCCCCGGCATCGCGGTCTGGGACGTCAACGGCAACGTCCAGGTGGTCAAACACCTGATCACCGAGGCGGAACGCCCGCTGGTCTTCACCGACCGCGCGATGACCGAATCCTCCACGACCGACCTGCTGCCGGAGGACGTACTCGCCGCCGACCTGGAGGCGGAACAGCGGGCGGCACGAATCGAGCACCAGCAACGACTGAACGAGTCGTCCGAGTCAACGGTGGCATGACATGGCGGGGCGCGGCGAGGTACGTACCGACGGAAACGGAGCCGCCGGCAGCGGCGGCATCCCGGACGGTCTGCTGATCGGCCTGCTGGCCTTCCTGCTCGGGCTCACGCTCCTGGCGTGGACGGCCACAGGACTGGCCGGACTGTTCGCGCACGGCGCCTGGCCGGAGGGGGTCACGCTCACCGAGACCCCCCTGGCGATGCGTCAGCTCGTCACCACACCGCACGATCTCCCGGCCGCCTGGCCGAACACCCCGGCGGACGAACTCTCCGGGTACGGACTGTTCTGGGGCCTGTTCATAGGCGAACTGATGGTGCTGCTGGTGCTGACGGTGTTCGTGCTGGGCGTGGTGGCCCGCTGGCGGGCGGTACGGGCGCGGCGGCGCAGCGAACGGTACGGGGAAGAGAGCGCGTACGGGGACGAGGACGGCTCGCCCGTACGGTCCCAGGACCACAAGCCCCGGCCCGAGGCCCACACCCCACAGCAACGGCAGCCACAACCAACCCCACAGCTACACGCGCACCCACACCCGCACCCGCACCCGCACCCGCACCCGCACCCGCACCCGGAGACGCAACCGCAACCGCACGCGGAACCCGTCACTCCGGATCCCACCCCGCCCCCCGCACCCGCGCCCATGCCCGCCCCCGTCGAGCACACCACATCCGCGACAACTCTCCTCCCCGCTCTCCCCACACTCCCGTCCCCCCGCACCCCCCTCGTCGTCTACGGACCGGCCGCCACCCGCCGCCCCACCGTCGTCCAGGCGATCCAGGAGGCCGACGGGCCCGCGCTCGTCGTCACCTCCGACCCCACCGTCTGGGGCGAGACGAAGGACGCCCGCGCCAAGCTCGGCCCGGTCCTCGTCTACGACCCGGGCCACCTCTGCGACACCCCGGCCCGCCTCCACTGGTCCCCGACGGCCGGCTGCGAGCAGCCCGACACGGCCGCCGCCCGCGCCACCGCACTCCTCGCCCCGGTCCGGCCCCAGGCCCGGATCGACGCGGCGACGGCCGACACCGCGGAAACGCTCCTGAAGTGCTGGCTGCACGCCGCCGCCATCGACGGCAGGCCCTTCCGGCAGGTCCACCGCTGGGCCATCGGCGGCAGCGCACACGAACCGGTGCGGCTGCTCCGTACCCACCCCAAGGCGGCCTCCGGACTCGCCGGCCTGCTGGAGTCCGCACTCACCGCCTACCCCGAACGCCGGGAGGTGGCCCAGGAGTTGACGGTACGGGCCTTCGCCGCGCTCTCCTCGGTCCACATCCGTGAGGCCTGCACACCCAACCGGGCCGATTCGCTCGCGCTGGAATCTTTCGCGCGCGAGGGGGGCACCCTTTATGTGGTGGGCGAACCGATCGAGGATCCCCGCTCGGGCCCCGGAGCAATGCCTCTGCTCACGGCACTCGCATCGCACGTGGTCGAGCACGGCCGCCGCTTGGCCGCACGGTCAACCGACGGTCGGCTCGACCCACCAATGACGCTCGTGCTCGACGACGTCGCCGCGGTGGCGCCGCTGCCCCGGCTCCCCGAGCTGCTGTCGACCGGCCAGGCCCAGGGCCTGCCGACGCTGGCCCTTCTCCGCTCCCAGGAACAGGCCCGCGCCCGCTGGTCCCAGGACCTCACCACCGGCCCACGCTGACCGCGCGCGCCCCACCGCCCGCACCTACACCGCCGGCCGCTCCACCGCGTACTCCAACTCCCGAGCGGACGGGTCGCCCGGCACGGGCACCGACTGCCCGGTGGCCACGAACCCGATCCGCCGATAGAGCGCCGCAGCCCGCGGGTTGCTCTCGTGCACATACAGCCGCACCCGCTCGATCCGCGGCTCCCCCAACGACCACGCCCAGTCCGTCGCGGCCCGGAACAACGCCTCGGCCAGGCCCTCGCCCCGCGCCTCGGGCCGTACGAACACGCCGACCACATGCGCCTGGTGGACGTCGGGCGTCTCCCCGAATCGCACCTCCGCGTCCGACCGCTCGATCAGCACGGTGACGCTGCCGTCCCACCGCCCGTCGGGCGCGACGGCGACGAATTGCCGCACCTCACCACTCCCGGCCTCGGAAGCGCCGAGCGCCCGGTCCTGCCAGAACTCGTCGGACCGGCCCGCGGCCTGCGTGTACGTCTCCAGAAAGGCCACCGGCGCCGCCGGGTCCCGCAGTGCGGCCAGCCGCAACTCCTTGACCAGGGGCCATTCATCGGCGCGAACGAATCGGATCACATGTTCCATCCGCCGATCCTGTCCCGCCCCGCCCGACCCGCGCAAGCAACTTTCACGGCCCACGACCACCGGGGCGCCGTCCTACCCCGGTACTACGCGCCCCGCCACGTCCCGCCCCAGGTCCGACGCCCGCCGCGCGCCGCCTCCGTAGCGTCGGCCGCATGATCAGGGCATACGAACTCACCAAGAGGTACGGCGACACCACCGTCGTCCAGGACCTCGACTTCACGGTCCGGCCCGGCGCGGTCACCGGATTCCTCGGCCCGAACGGCGCCGGGAAGTCCACGACGATGCGCATGCTGCTCTCCCTGGACGCTCCCACCCGTGGCCGCTCGACGATCGGCGGACGCGCGTACGCGGCCCACAGCGCACCGCTCACCGAGGTCGGCGCGCTCCTGGAGGCCCGCTCCGTCCACCCCGGCCGGACCGCCTTCAACCACCTCATGGCGCTCGCCCACACCCACGGCATCCCGCGCGGCCGCGTCGAACACGTCCTCGACCTGGCCGGCCTGAACACGGTCGCCCACAAACGGATCAAGGGCTTCTCGCTCGGCATGGGCCAGCGCCTCGGTATCGCCGCCGCCCTGCTCGGCGACCCGGCCACCATCATCCTGGACGAGCCGGCCAACGGTCTCGACCCGGAGGGCGTGCTGTGGATCCGCAACCTCCTCAGATCCCTTGCCCAGCAGGGCCGTACGGTCTTCGTCTCCTCGCACCTGATGAGCGAGATGGCCCTCACCGCCGACCACCTGATCACCATCGGCCGCGGCCGGCTCCTCGCCGACACGACGATCGCCGACTTCGTCGCCACGGCGGGCGGCGCCTCGGTCAAGGTCGTCACCCCGCAGGCCCACGCCCTGCGCGAACTCCTCGCCGGCCCCGGCATCGAGATCACCACGGGCCCGGCCGCCTCCCCCGACGAGCTGGAGATCCGCGGTACGGACGCGGCGCACATCGGCCGCACCGCGGCCACCCACGCCATCCCCCTGTACGAACTCACCCCGCGGACCGCCTCCTTGGAACATGCCTTCATGGACCTGACCCAGGAGTCGGTCGAGTACCGGATCACCACCCCCGAACCGACCGGAGTCCTCGCATGACCACCGCGGTCAGCCCCCCGAAACGAAACCCGAACCGAAACCCGTACCAACCTCCGTACCGCGTCACGGCCGCCCGGGTCCTGCGCTCCGAATGGCACAAACTCCGGTCCCTGCGCTCCTCCTGGACCACTCTGGTCTCGGCGTCCGCCCTGGTTCTCGCCGTCGGCCTGGTCATGGGCGCGACGTACACCTCCGGCGGCGGCGACTCCGACGTCGACACAGCCGTCCTGGTCCTCTACGGCTCGATGCTCGGTACGTTGTGCACCGTGGTGCTGGGCATCCTCGTGACCGCGGGCGAGTACTCGACGGGCCTGATCCGCGCCTCGCTCACCGCGGTCCCCCGCAGACTCCCGGTCCTGTGGGCGAAGGCGGCGGTCTTCACCGTCACCGTCTTCGTGGTCATGTTCACCACCGACCTGATCACCTTCGTCGCCGCCCAGCTCCTGCTCCACGACACCGACCAGGCGGCCTCGCTCGGCGACCCCGGCATGTTCCGCGCGATCGTCGGCATGAGCCCCGGCGGCGGCCAGGGAATCACCGGGATGCGCGAACGGGCATCCCTCTACGACGGCACACTCGAAGCAGGCCCGCTGCTACCGGCGGCCACCGCAACGACTTCGGCCGCCTGCGCGGCAGGCTGGCGGGTCCGGCTCCAACTCCCCCTGGAGGACACACCCTCGTGACGACCGTGCTCATCGCGGACGACCAGCCGATGCAACGCTTCGGCTTCCGCATGCTGTTGGAGAGCCAGGACGACATGACCGTCGTCGGCGAGGCCGCGAACGGCCACGAGGCCCTGAACCTCGTCTCCCGGCACCGTCCGGACGTGGCGCTGATGGACATCCGCATGCCGCTCCTGGACGGCATCGAAGCCACCCGACGCATCATCAGGACCGGTTCCCGCACCCGCGTCCTCATCGTCACGACGTTCGACCTCGACCGGTACGCGTACGACGGCCTCCGCGCCGGCGCCAGCGGCTTCCTCATCAAGGACGCGCTGCCGGAGGAACTCCTCTCCGGCATCCGCGCTGTGGCAAGTGGCGACGCGGTGGTCGCACCCAGCCTGACCCGCCGTCTCCTGGACACGTATGTGCAGCACCTACCGACCGTTCCCGGCGGCCCCGCCACCCTGGACGCACGCATCGCGCCCCTCACCAAACGGGAGAGGGAGATCCTCACGGTCATAGGCCGGGGCTGGACCAACACGGAAATCGCCGAACGGCTCCACCTCGCCGAATCAACGGTGAAGACACACGTCACGCGCATCCTCGCCAAAACGGGATCCCGCGACCGCGTCCAGGCAGTCATCCTGGCCTACGACACCCACCTGGTGACCCCCGCCTGACAGCAAAGAGGGGTAAACGCAGAAAAGCCCCGTGCCACAAGGGCACGGGGCTTTCCCGTAAAAGGAGTTCGGCGGCGTCCTACTCTCCCACAGGGTCCCCCCTGCAGTACCATCGGCGCTGAAAGGCTTAGCTTCCGGGTTCGGAATGTAACCGGGCGTTTCCCTAACGCAATGACCACCGAAACACTATGAAATTAACCAACACCGGAACAACACGGCCGTTCGTTATTTCAGAACAAACACAGTGGACGCGAGCAACTGAGGACAAGCCCTCGGCCTATTAGTACCAGTCAGCTCCACCCGTTACCGGGCTTCCACATCTGGCCTATCAACCCAGTCGTCTACTGGGAGCCTTAACCAATCAAGTTGGTGGGAATACTCATCTCGAAGCAGGCTTCCCGCTTAGATGCTTTCAGCGGTTATCCTTTCCGAACGTAGCCAACCAGCCATGCCCTTGGCAGAACAACTGGCACACCAGAGGTTCGTCCGTCCCGGTCCTCTCGTACTAGGGACAGCCCTTCTCAATATTCCTACGCGCACAGCGGATAGGGACCGAACTGTCTCACGACGTTCTAAACCCAGCTCGCGTACCGCTTTAATGGGCGAACAGCCCAACCCTTGGGACCGACTCCAGCCCCAGGATGCGACGAGCCGACATCGAGGTGCCAAACCATCCCGTCGATATGGACTCTTGGGGAAGATCAGCCTGTTATCCCCGGGGTACCTTTTATCCGTTGAGCGACAGCGCTTCCACAAGCCACTGCCGGATCACTAGTCCCGACTTTCGTCCCTGCTCGACCCGTCGGTCTCACAGTCAAGCTCCCTTGTGCACTTACACTCAACACCTGATTGCCAACCAGGCTGAGGGAACCTTTGGGCGCCTCCGTTACTCTTTAGGAGGCAACCGCCCCAGTTAAACTACCCATCAGACACTGTCCCTGATCCGGATCACGGACCCAGGTTAGACATCCAGCACGACCAGAGTGGTATTTCAACGACGACTCCACAACCACTGGCGTGGCCGCTTCAAAGTCTCCCACCTATCCTACACAAGCCGAACCGAACACCAATATCAAACTGTAGTAAAGGTCCCGGGGTCTTTCCGTCCTGCTGCGCGAAACGAGCATCTTTACTCGTAGTGCAATTTCACCGGGCCTATGGTTGAGACAGTCGAGAAGTCGTTACGCCATTCGTGCAGGTCGGAACTTACCCGACAAGGAATTTCGCTACCTTAGGATGGTTATAGTTACCACCGCCGTTTACTGGCGCTTAAGTTCTCAGCTTCGCCGACCCGAAAGTCGGCTAACCGGTCCCCTTAACGTTCCAGCACCGGGCAGGCGTCAGTCCGTATACATCGCCTTACGGCTTCGCACGGACCTGTGTTTTTAGTAAACAGTCGCTTCTCGCTGGTCTCTGCGGCCACCCCCAGCTCGGAGAGCAAGTCTCCTCACCAGTGATGGCCCCCTTCTCCCGAAGTTACGGGGGCATTTTGCCGAGTTCCTTAACCATAGTTCACCCGAACGCCTCGGTATTCTCTACCTGACCACCTGAGTCGGTTTAGGGTACGGGCCGCCATGAAACTCGCTAGAGGCTTTTCTCGACAGCATAGGATCATCCACTTCACCACAATCGGCTCGGCATCAGGTCTCAGCCTTAATGTGTGACGGATTTACCTACCACACGGCCTACACCCTTACCCCGGGACAACCACCGCCCGGGCTGGACTACCTTCCTGCGTCACCCCATCGCTTACCTAATACAAGTCTGGTTCGTCGGCTCCACCACTACCCTCAACTCCGAAGAGATCGGGCCGGCTTCACGGACTTAGCATCGCCTGATTCAGTATTGGGCGTTTCAAAGCGGGTACCGGAATATCAACCGGTTGTCCATCGACTACGCCTGTCGGCCTCGCCTTAGGTCCCGACTTACCCTGGGCAGATCAGCTTGACCCAGGAACCCTTAGTCAATCGGCGCACACGTTTCTCACGTGTGTATCGCTACTCATGCCTGCATTCTCACTCGTGAACCGTCCACAACTCGCTTCCGCGGCTGCTTCACCCGGCACACGACGCTCCCCTACCCATCCGTACTCCCGTTGGGGATACATGTACGAATGACACGACTTCGGCGGTACGCTTGAGCCCCGCTACATTGTCGGCGCGGAATCACTTGACCAGTGAGCTATTACGCACTCTTTCAAGGATGGCTGCTTCTAAGCCAACCTCCTGGTTGTCTCTGCGACTCCACATCCTTTCCCACTTAGCGTACGCTTAGGGGCCTTAGTCGATGCTCTGGGCTGTTTCCCTCTCGACCATGGAGCTTATCCCCCACAGTCTCACTGCCGCGCTCTCACTTACCGGCATTCGGAGTTTGGCTAAGGTCAGTAACCCGGTAGGGCCCATCGCCTATCCAGTGCTCTACCTCCGGTAAGAAACACACGACGCTGCACCTAAATGCATTTCGGGGAGAACCAGCTATCACGGAGTTTGATTGGCCTTTCACCCCTAACCACAGGTCATCCCCCAGGTTTTCAACCCTGGTGGGTTCGGTCCTCCACGAAGTCTTACCTCCGCTTCAACCTGCCCATGGCTAGATCACTCCGCTTCGGGTCTTGAGCGTGCTACTCAACCGCCCTATTCGGACTCGCTTTCGCTACGGCTTCCCCACACGGGTTAACCTCGCAACACACCGCAAACTCGCAGGCTCATTCTTCAAAAGGCACGCAGTCACGACTGCATGTGCAAGCACGTACAGCGACGCTCCCACGGCTTGTAGGCACACGGTTTCAGGTACTATTTCACTCCGCTCCCGCGGTACTTTTCACCATTCCCTCACGGTACTATCCGCTATCGGTCACCAGGGAATATTTAGGCTTAGCGGGTGGTCCCGCCAGATTCACACGGGATTTCTCGGGCCCCGTGCTACTTGGGAAATTCTCAAACGAGCCGTTGATGTTTCAGCTACGGGGGTCTTACCCTCTACGCCGGACCTTTCGCATGTCCTTCGCCTACATCAACGGTTTCTGACTCGTCGACCAATCGGCAGATTGATCAAGAGAACTCCCGCAACCCCGCATGCGCAACCCCTGCCGGGTATCACACGCATACGGTTTGGCCTCATCCAGTTTCGCTCGCCACTACTCCCGGAATCACGGTTGTTTTCTCTTCCTGAGGGTACTGAGATGTTTCACTTCCCCTCGTTCCCTCCACACTGCCTATGTGTTCAGCAGCGGGTGACAGCCCATGACGACTGCCGGGTTTCCCCATTCGGACACCCCCGGATCAAAGCTTGGTTGACAGCTCCCCGGGGCCTATCGTGGCCTCCCACGTCCTTCATCGGTTCCTGGTGCCAAGGCATCCACCGTGCGCCCTTAAAAACTTGGCCACAGATGCTCGCGTCCACTGTGCAGTTCTCAAACAACGACCAGCCACCCGTCACACACCACACAAGCGGTGCTTTACCGGGGCCGGCAACTGAAGGCGACCTCACGGCCGTACCCTCAGATACCCAACAACGTGCCCGACCCGACAAGCCATCACCCACGTTCCACGCCGAAGCAGTACTAGTGAACAACAACCCATCGTGCCGAATAGTCAACGTTCCACCCATGAGCAACCACCGTCGGACATTTGCCGACGTAGTGGCCTCTGACCAGGCAAAGCCCGGTAAGAAGTGCTCCTTAGAAAGGAGGTGATCCAGCCGCACCTTCCGGTACGGCTACCTTGTTACGACTTCGTCCCAATCGCCAGTCCCACCTTCGACAGCTCCCTCCCACAAGGGGTTGGGCCACCGGCTTCGGGTGTTACCGACTTTCGTGACGTGACGGGCGGTGTGTACAAGGCCCGGGAACGTATTCACCGCAGCAATGCTGATCTGCGATTACTAGCAACTCCGACTTCATGGGGTCGAGTTGCAGACCCCAATCCGAACTGAGACCGGCTTTTTGAGATTCGCTCCGCCTCGCGGCATCGCAGCTCATTGTACCGGCCATTGTAGCACGTGTGCAGCCCAAGACATAAGGGGCATGATGACTTGACGTCGTCCCCACCTTCCTCCGAGTTGACCCCGGCAGTCTCCTGTGAGTCCCCATCACCCCGAAGGGCATGCTGGCAACACAGAACAAGGGTTGCGCTCGTTGCGGGACTTAACCCAACATCTCACGACACGAGCTGACGACAGCCATGCACCACCTGTACACCGACCACAAGGGGGGCACCATCTCTGATGCTTTCCGGTGTATGTCAAGCCTTGGTAAGGTTCTTCGCGTTGCGTCGAATTAAGCCACATGCTCCGCTGCTTGTGCGGGCCCCCGTCAATTCCTTTGAGTTTTAGCCTTGCGGCCGTACTCCCCAGGCGGGGAACTTAATGCGTTAGCTGCGGCACCGACGACGTGGAATGTCGCCAACACCTAGTTCCCAACGTTTACGGCGTGGACTACCAGGGTATCTAATCCTGTTCGCTCCCCACGCTTTCGCTCCTCAGCGTCAGTAATGGCCCAGAGATCCGCCTTCGCCACCGGTGTTCCTCCTGATATCTGCGCATTTCACCGCTACACCAGGAATTCCGATCTCCCCTACCACACTCTAGCCTGCCCGTATCGACTGCAGACCCGGGGTTAAGCCCCGGGCTTTCACAACCGACGCAACAAGCCGCCTACGAGCTCTTTACGCCCAATAATTCCGGACAACGCTTGCGCCCTACGTATTACCGCGGCTGCTGGCACGTAGTTAGCCGGCGCTTCTTCTGCAGGTACCGTCACTTTCGCTTCTTCCCTGCTGAAAGAGGTTTACAACCCGAAGGCCGTCATCCCTCACGCGGCGTCGCTGCATCAGGCTTTCGCCCATTGTGCAATATTCCCCACTGCTGCCTCCCGTAGGAGTCTGGGCCGTGTCTCAGTCCCAGTGTGGCCGGTCGCCCTCTCAGGCCGGCTACCCGTCGTCGCCTTGGTAGGCCATCACCCCACCAACAAGCTGATAGGCCGCGGGCTCATCCTTCACCGCCGGAGCTTTCAACCCCGTCCCATGCGGGACAGAGTGTTATCCGGTATTAGACCCCGTTTCCAGGGCTTGTCCCAGAGTGAAGGGCAGATTGCCCACGTGTTACTCACCCGTTCGCCACTAATCCACCCCGAAGGGCTTCATCGTTCGACTTGCATGTGTTAAGCACGCCGCCAGCGTTCGTCCTGAGCCAGGATCAAACTCTCCGTGAATGTTTTCCCGTAATCGGGACAACACAACACGAGAGCGGAACGATCAGCCGGAATAAGACCGATCGTCCACAGCGTCCTCGCTGTGTAAATTGCCCACCGGGTCAGTGACCCTGTAGGACTTTCAAAGGAACCACCAACCTGCCGAAGCAGGCCGGGGTATCAACATATCTGGCGTTGACTTTTGGCACGCTGTTGAGTTCTCAAGGAACGGACGCTTCCTTTGTACTCACCCGCAGAACATTCTCTCGGGCTTTCCTCCGGGCTTTTCCCTTCGGTCTTGCGTTTCCGACTCTATCAGACTCTTTCGTGTCCGATTCCCGGTCGAAACGGGATCGCTTTCCAGTTCTTCGCTTTCGCGTTTCCCTTTCCGGCGAGTCCGACTCTATCAGATCCTTTCGGGCCTGATTCCCAGTCAGCGGGGTTTGTCTTCCCGGCCGTTGGGCCGTTCCGACGTCCAAACTCTAGCGGATTTTCCCGGCGACTCATAATCGAGCCTTCGAAATTAATTCCGGCATGCCGAAATTGTCCCGAGTGGGAGATCGTGCTGAGTTTGGTTGCCGCATTCGCAGCGGGATCGGTTGTCGCAGAACCGTTCCGGCTCGGTGACAACTCGAAGAACCTTACGAGTCCTGGAGGGGCGTGTCAACCCGGCCAGGTCAAGCCGTTTTCGTGCGTGTCCGGCACGGGTTCAGTCCAGGTCGGTGAGGCGGCCGCCGGCATCCGGCTGGGCGTGCTCCACGCGGCGCAGGAGGCGGATCAGCATGTCGCCGAGGACTCCGCGTTCCTCGCCGCTGAGGTCCTGGAGCAGGTCCTCCTCGAAGGCGGTGGCCATGCGCATCGCCTCCAGCCACTTCGTGCGGCCCTCGTCGGTCACCTCGACGATCACGCGCACCCGGTTGGTCTCGTCCCGGTCCCGGGTGACCAGGCCCTCGCCCGCCATGCGGTCGATGCGGTGGGTCATCGCCGCCGGGGTGAGGCCGAGACGCTTGGCCAGTTCTCCCGGGCCCAGGCGGTACGGGGAGCCGGCCAGGACCAGGGTCTTGAGGACCTCCCACTCGGCGTTGCTGATGCCGAGGGCGGCGAGCTGGCGGCCGTACGCCACGTTCATCCGGCGGTTCAGCCGGCCCAGGGCCGAGACGACCTGCTCGACCTGGGGGTCCAGGTCCCGGAATTCGCGCTGGTAGGCGGCGATCTGCTCGTCGAGGCTCGGCTCCTGCGGGCCGGGCTGCTCGGTGGTGTCAGGCATGGCGGGCAGTATGGCATGCCCTCCAAAGCCGTCGAAGTCCTTCACCTTGAATTATTGAGCATCTAACTTTAGTGCTAAAGTCTTCGGGTTCGAGTCGTTTGGATGGCTCGGCAAGTCGCTTCGAGACCTTGAGGTAGGTGAGTGTGACCAGGGAGATGGGTGCAGCACTGCGGCGGATCCAGCTGGGGAGCGCGCTGAGCGCGTTCGGGCTGGGGTTCACCGTTCCGTATCTGTACGTCTATGTGGCACAGGTACGGGATCTGGGTGCCGGCACCGCGGGAGTCGTGCTGGCGGTCTTCGCCATGGCGGCGCTGGCCGTTCTGCCGTTCACCGGGCGTTTCATCGACCGGCGCGGGCCGCTGCCCGTGCTCGTCGTCGCCTCGGTCGTCGCTTCCCTGGGCGCGACCGCCCTCGGCCTGTCGTCGGGTGTGACCGCCGCCGTACTGTCGGCCGCGGTCCTCGGGGCCGGTACGGCGGTCATGCAGCCGGCGCTCGCCACCATGCTCGTGTGGTGCTCCAGCACCGCCACCCGCACGCGCGCCTTCGCCATGCAGTTCTTCCTGCAGAACCTCGGGCTCGGCATCGGTGGGCTGGTCGGCGGTCAGATCGTCGACACGAGCCGGCCGGAGTCCTTCACCCTGCTGTTCCTCATCGAGGCCGCGATGTTCATCGTGCTCGGTGTCACCACCGCCACGGTGCGGCTGTCCCGTGCGCCGTCCTTCTCCGATGCCAGGCCCACCGACGGGTCCAAGGCGCCGGGCGGGCTGCGGGCGCTGCTCTCGCACCGGGCCATGGTGCAGCTGTGCGTGCTGGGCTTCGTGCTGTTCTTCGCCTGCTACGGACAGTTCGAGTCCGGGCTCGCGGCGTACGGCACCGAGGCCGCCGGGATCCAGCCCTCGACGCTCGGTATCGCACTGGCCGCCAACACCGCCGTCATCGTCGTGGCGCAGTTCGTCGTGCTGCGTCTGGTGGAGCGGCGCAGGCGCAGCCGGGTCATCGCCTCGGTCGGCCTGATCTGGGCGTTCGCCTGGATCGTGGCCGGGTACGCGGGGCTCGGACACGGCAGCCAGACCATGGCGACGGCCGCGATGATCTCCACGTACGCGCTGTTCGGTCTCGGTGAGTCGATGCTGTCGCCGACCGTGGCGCCGCTGGTCGCCGATCTGGCGCCGGAGTCGATGGTCGGGCAGTACAACTCCGCGTTCGCCCTGTGCAAGCAGCTCGCGCTCGCGGTCGGTCCGGCCGTGGGCGGGCCGATGGGGGCGACGCTGCACGGGCCGTACATCGTGACGTTCGTGCTGTTCTCGCTGGGCATCACGGTGCTGGCGCTGCGGCTCGGCCGACGGCTCACGCCCGTACAGGATCAGCCTTCGATCGAGGCGGCGCCGTCCAGGGTGGTGGCAGTGTCACTGCCAGAGGCCGAGCCGGTGACCGCCGCCTCCGCCGTGGCCACTCACTGAGTCCGGGGTGAGGGGCCTGCTGTGACGGGGCCCCCTACCGCGGCAGGGCGAATTCGCACCAGACCGCCTTGCCACCGCCCGGTGTGCGGCGGCTGCCCCAGGACGTGGCGATCGTCGCGACGATGGAGATGCCGCGGCCCGCTTCGTCCGCCGGTTCGGCGCGGCGGCGGCGCGGCAGGTGGTCGTCGCCGTCGGTGACCTCGATGATCAGGCGGCGGTCGGTGCGGCGCAGGCCCAGGCGCATCGGCGGGGTGCCGTGCTTGAGGGAGTTCGCGACGAGTTCGCCCGCGGCCAGGACGCCCAGGTCGCAGAGCTCGACCGGGAATCGCCACGACGTCAGGACGCCGGTCGCGAAGGCGCGGGCGCGCGGGGCCGCCTCGACGCCGCCGAGGAGTTCGAGCGAGGCGTTGTGGAACAGCTCCGCGTCCGCCCCGGTACGGGCGGGGTGCTGGACCACCAGCACCGCCACGTCGTCGTCGTGCTCCGCGGTGACGCCGAGGGAGCGGATCAGCCGGTCGCAGACCACCTGGGGTGAACCCTTCGCCCCGGAAAGAGCACGCTCCAGGGCGGCGACACCCTCGTCGATGTCCTCGCTGCGGCGCTCCACCAGGCCGTCCGTATAGAGGACCGCGGTGGAACCGGGCGGCAGCGCGATCGTGCCCGATGTGTGGATCCAGCCGCCGGTGCCGAGCGGCGGCCCTGTCGGGTCCTCGGCGCGGTGGACCGTACCGTCCTCGTGGCACACCAGGATCGGGAGGTGCCCTGCGGAGGCGTAGACGAGCCGGCCCTCGTTCGGATCGTGGACCGCGTAGGCGCAGGTGGCGATCTGGCTGGCGTCGATCTCGGCGGCGAGGCCGTCAAGGAGCTGGAGCACCTCGTGGGGCGGGAGGTCGAGGCGGGCGTAGGCGCGCACGGCTGTGCGGAGCTGGCCCATGACGGCGGCGGCCCGTACCCCACGTCCCATCACGTCGCCGATGACCAGGGCGGTGCGGCCCGCGCCGAGGGTGATGACGTCGTACCAGTCGCCACCGACCGCGGCGTCCGTACCGCCGGGCTGGTAGGTGGCGGCGATCCGCAGGTCGTCGGGCTGCTCCAGCTCCTGCGGGAGCAGCGAACGCTGAAGGGTGACGGCCGTTTCGCGGTGGCGGCGCTCGCTGGCGCGGAGCCGTTCGGCCGCTTCGGCGTGGTCGGTGACGTCGGCGGCGTACACGAGCACTCCGCCTTCGGTGCCTCTCTTGTCCTTGTCCTTGTCCTTGGTTTTGTTCTTGGACTGCTTGTCGCTCCTGGTGCCTTCCCCGTCGGTTTCGGCGTCGGTTTCGGCGTCGCTGTCCCGGTGTACCGGGGTGCAGGTCACGGTGTACGAATTGCCGCCGCGGACCTTGCGGGACTTGACCGTACGGGGTGTACCGCTGCGCAGGACCTGGTCCATGAGGGGCAGCAGGCTGAGCTCGGCGAGCTCGGGCATGGCCTCGGCAGCGGGGGCGCCGGCCGGGCGGGGGCCGAAGGCGGCGACGTAGGCGTCGTTGACGTACGCGATCCGGTGGTCGGGGCCGTACACCAGGGCCACCAGGGCGGGCAGCTGGCCGAGGATGTCCTGGGCCGAGAGATCCTCCAGGGCGGCGCCGCGGTCCCCGGAAGGCGCGCCGTGCGTGTCGCCGTCCGGTGGGCAGGGCCCGGTCCCGGGCCGTGCGTACTCGGCGCGCGCCGAGGGCACGGAACTGTGGTCGTCCCGTGCGGCGGCGCGACGCTGCGTTCCGGGTAGGCGGGCGCTCCAACGCGTGAAGTTCACGGAATTTCTGGCCTCGTGTGTCGGTCTGGTCCGCTGGGGCGGGCTGCTCACTGTCGGTCACTGCCGGCCGGGTCACTCTGTGCAGATGTGGGCCCACCTATGGTCACACGTCCAGTGTGGCGGACCGTACTGACAGTCGTAGGTACGGTCCGGCCCGGCCGGGTGACGTGGCGGGCCGACGGGCCGTCAGCCGCCGTTGCCCGGCGGGCCGTCGGAGGCCGGCGGGTGTTCCGGCCCGGGACGTTTGCCTCCTGCGGCGAGTTCGAATTCGGCGCGCGGGTGTTCCAGCGAGCCGAGCGAGACGATCTCGCGCCTGAAGAGCCCGGCGAGGGTCCATTCGGCAAGGACGCGGGCCTTCCGGTTGAACGTCGGAACCCGGCTGAGGTGATACGTACGGTGCATCAGCCAGGCCGGGTAGCCCTTGAGCTTGCGACCGTAGACGTGGGCGACGCCCTTGTGGAGGCCGAGTGAGGCGACGGAGCCCGCGTAGCTGTGCCGGTACTCCGTGAGGGGTTCGCCGCTGATCGACGCGAAAATGTTGTCGGCGAGGGCCTTGGCCTGGCGTACGGCGTGCTGGGCGTTGGGCGCGGTCTCCTTGCCCGTTTCCGCGGCGGTCAGATCGGGTACGGCCGCGGCGTCCCCGGCGGCCCAGGCGTGCTCGACCCCTTCCACGGTGAGCTCTGCCGTGCATCTGAGCCTGCCGCGCTCGTTGAGCGGCAGGTCGCTGGCGGCGAGGACCGGCGCGGGTTTGACGCCCGCGGTCCACACGACGGTGCGGGTCGGGAAGCGGGAACCGTCGCTCAGGACGGCGATCCGGTCCTCGCAGGACTCCAGCCTCGTGTCCAGGCGTACGTCGATGTTGCGGCCGCGCAGCTCACGGATCGCGTAGCCGCCCATCGCCTCACCGACCTCGGGAAGGATGCGGCCCGACGCCTCGACGAGGATCCACTTCAGGTCGTCCGCCTTGATGTTGTGGTAGTACCGCGAGGTGTAGCGGGCCATGTCCTCCAACTCGGCGAGGGCCTCGACGCCCGCGTAGCCGCCGCCGACGAAGACGAAGGTGAGGGCGGCGTCGCGGATGGCCGGGTCGCGGGTGGCGGAGGCGATGTCCATCTGCTCGATGACGTGGTTGCGCAGGCCGATGGCCTCCTCGATCGTCTTGAAGCCGATGCCGTGCTCGGCGAGGCCGGGGACCGGGAGGGTGCGCGAGACGGAGCCGGGTGCGAGGACGAGTTCGTCGTACGGGATCTCGACGGCGCCGGTGCCGTCCTCCCCGGTGGCGAGGGTGGTGACGGTTGCCGTGTGTTTGGCGTGGTCGATGCGTTCTGCCTGACCGATCACGATCGTGCAGTCCGCCAGGACCCGGCGCAGCGGCACGACGACATGGCGCGGCGAGATCGATCCGGCGGCCGCTTCGGGCAGGAACGGCTGATACGTCATATAAGGCTCGGGGGTGACGACGACGATCTCGGCCTCACCGCTTCTGAGTCTCTGCTTCAGCTTCCGCTGGAGACGCAGTGCGGTGTACATCCCGACGTAGCCGCCGCCGACGACGAGAATGCGCACACCCGGAGGGGGGTCGGGGGGTGTTCCCCCGGAATCTGAAGCCATCACCACCCCATGACGCAACGTGCTCAAGGGTTTGTCCACAGCCCCGGCAAATTGTGTGACCGGAGGTTCCGGACAGGCCACTGCCGCTGATCACCGTGGAGATACGGAAGCTGCGCAGGTCAGGGGTTGGGGTGGGGGTGGTGGACCGGGGTCGAATCAGTGACCAAGCGGTCCTTGCTCCGATCGGGGGGCGCTCCGTGCGGAACTACCCCCTTCTGAATTGACGCGGGCTCAACTATGTTCGTATGTCGTCGGGGTGCCGGGTGGAGACCGTGATCCGCGCTCCGGCTCAAACGGCGGGAAGTCTCCGGGGGGAGACGTCATAACCGGGGGAACAGTTATGCACATTCAGGATTCTCATTGGCAGACTGCTGCGGCAGTCACGTCCCATTCGTCCGACGAAAACGGGCGAAACGGTGCAGTGGGGACAGTGGACACGGTAGGTCCGGTCGGGGCAGTTGCGGCCAACGGCCGCTCGGCTCCGCTCCGCGTGGACGCACAGCGCAATCTGGAACATGTGCTGCGAGCCGCACGCGAAGTGTTCGGCGAGCTGGGATACGGGGCTCCGATGGAGGACGTGGCGCGTCGCGCCAGAGTCGGAGTCGGCACGGTGTACCGGCGGTTCCCGAGCAAGGACGTGCTGGTGCGGCGGATAGCCGAGGAGGAGACCGCCCGGCTGACGGACCAGGCGCGGACGGCGCTGGGCCAGGAGGACGAGCCGTGGTCGGCGCTGTCGCGCTTCCTGCGGACGTCCGTGGCCTCGGGCGCGGGGCGCCTGCTGCCGCCTCAGGTGCTGCGGGTCAAAGTGGACGTCGACCCCGCTGCCGACTCCACGGCCACTGCCGCCGTTTCTGCCTCCGCCGCCGATGCCTCGGGGGCGGTCGGGGAGTCGGATGACATGGCGGCCTCCGTATCGGCATCGGACCCGGGCAGCGTTCGGGACGAGACGCGGGTGCCTCAGCAGAGGCAGGGCGCGAGTCACGCCGGCCCCCGGCCGGCCGACGGGCGTTCCGCCGCGGAGACCGGCCTCGATGACGACGGCACGGGAGCCGGTGAGCTGCTGGAGGTCGTCGGCCGCCTGGTGGAACGGGCGCGGGCAGCCGGTGAGCTCCGCCGCGACGTGACGGTGGCGGACGTGCTGCTGGTCATTGCGACGGCGGCGCCATCGCTCCCCGATGCGGCTCAGCAGGCCGCAGCTTCGAGCCGGTTGCTGGACATCCTGCTGGAGGGGCTGCGCTCGCGGGGCGCTGCGTGAGCAGTGTGTCGTGAGCAATGTGTCGTGAGCTGTGAGCTGTGAGCTGTGGGCTGTGAGCTGAGTGCTTCTCGCGGGGCGTGTGGGGGTGGAGTGGTGCGTGGACGGGTTGCGTGCGCGCACCGCCGCTCCGGGGCGGATGGCCGGGGGCGGGGTCGGGCCCGGTTGCCGGGGGCGCGGTCGCTGTGAATGGCCGACGCGAACGAACGGTGCGAATCGGCTGACGTGAATGGCTGGCGTGAATGGCTGGCGCGAATAGGTTGTTGCGTTCGGTGGTTCGCAATCCGCGGTCCACAGTCTGCGTGGCCGTTTCGGCGAGTCGGGCTCGGCGGCTCATTGTCGCTCGTCCGGTCTCGCATTCGGTTTATGTGTCCGGTTTATATGTCCGACTTATGCATCCGGCTTACCTGACTGTCCCTCTCGGCCCTGGCTCTGGCCCTGGCTCCCACTCCCAGCCCACGGACCTGGCGTTCCACGGCTCCTGATCGATGTCGGTCCGGTGCCTGGTCGGCACTCGATCAGCAGTGTGTCGGCTCCCTGCGGCCCTCGTCGGTGGACCTGTCGTACGTTGCCCGCGGCCCACCCGCACAAAAGAGCTCAATGGTCCCTCCTCGAATGGGTGATCACTAGTGCTCATATTCGGGAAAACGCCCCGGATGAGTGGTTGCAGGGGCTGAAGGGTCGGCGTGATTGGGCCATGTGGCACTCTTGCCCGGTGTTCGGGTCCGACAGTGCAAACGGGGGCTTCCGCGATGAGCGGTGACGGGCAGCAGGAAGAGCCGTTCGACGACGTCTCCGCCACGGGCGGTGTGACGGAGGCCGGTGGGCTGCCCTCCCGGCAGGTACCGAGCCAGGCCGGACCCGAGCGGTCGGTCGCTGACGTCGCGGGCGGCACCGTTCTGCCCGGTCCGTGGCCGGCACCCGCCGACGCCGGATTCGACGCTGGTGTCGAGGTCGGATTCGACGCTGGTGTCGAGGTCGGTGTCGAGGCCGACGCCGCGGTGCCGATCGCGGTGCCGATGCAGCGGGACGGCGGCAGCACCGGCGCCGCCGACGCCTCCGACTCCGACTCCGTATTCTCCGACGCCGAGCTGATCGCACAGATGCGGGACGGCGACGATCTCGCGTACGAGGAGCTGTTCCGGCGGCACGCGGACGCGGTGCGCCGCTACGCGCGGACCTGCTGCCGGGACGCACACACCGCCGACGACCTGACGGCCGAGGTCTTCGCCCGCACGCTGCAGGCGGTACGCAGGGGCAAGGGGCCCGAGCAGGCGGTACGGGCCTACCTCATGACGGCTGTCCGGCATGTCGGGGCCGCCTGGACCAAGACCGCGAAGCGGGAGCAACTGGTCGATGACTTCGCGGTGTTCGCCGCGCAGGCGTCCCAGGCCTCCCAGGTGTCGGACGCGGACACGCTCGACCTCGGTGCGGATGTGCTGGCGATGCACGACGCCGAGCAGTCGATGGCGATGCAGGCGTTCCGCAGTCTGCCGGAGCGCTGGCAGGCGGTGCTGTGGCACACCACCGTCGAGGAGGAGTCGCCCAGCGAGATCGCCCCGCTGTTCGGGCTGACCGCCAATGCCACGGCGGTCCTGGCCAGTCGGGCCCGCGAAGGGCTCAAGCAGGCCTACCTGCAGGCGCATGTGAGTCAGGCGCTCACCTCGGGCGGCGACTGCGCGCGGTACGCCGACCGCCTCGGCGCGTATGCCCGGGGTGGACTCCGGATGCGGGCCGAACGCGGGCTGCGGGGGCATCTGGACGAGTGCGCGAAGTGCCGGCTCGCCGCGGGCGAACTGGCCCACGTCAACGCCGGGATTCCCGCGCTGCTGCCGGTCGCGGTCATCGGCTGGTTCGCCGCGGGGTACGCGCTCAAGGCTGCCGGAATCGTCGCCGGTGGCGCGGCGGGAGCAGCGGGTGCGGGTGCCGCCGCGGCGGCGACCGGCGGGAGCTCTTCCGGGGGCGCCGCCGGTGGTGCCGCAGTCTCGGAAGGGCTCGGTGCTCCGGCGAAGGCCGGTATCGCGGCGGCGGTTGCCGTGGCGGTGGCTGCCGGACTGGCCTGGGCGCTGGTCGGCGACGACCAGCCGAAGCCCGAGGCCAAACAGCCGGCCAAGCCCGCTGCCGTGGCGCCCGCCGCACCCGCGCCGACGCCCCCGACGACGCCGCCGCCGCAACCCACTCCGCCCCCACCACCAGCACCACCGGCGCCCGCGCCACTACCCACGCCGAAGCCCAAGCCGACACCGACGCCCACTCCTACGCCGACACCGACACCCACTCCCGAGCCGACGCCACCCGCGCCGAAGCCCTCTCCGCCGAGGCCGCCCCCGCCCCCACCGCCGCCCGCGCCGACCGCCTACCGGCTCAGCGAGCTGAGCTACTCGATGCTCGGTGACCACACCGGGCCGGAGGTGGTGATCAACGAGAGCAACTGGGTCTGGCCGCGTTCCGGTCTGTCGATCGGCGGCACGCGGTACGCGCACGGGGTCACCGTCCACGGCAGGTCCACGGTCACCATCCAGCTGAACCGGCAGTGCACGCGTTACGAGGCCGTGGTCGGGGTCGACGACATGACCAAGGGGCTGGGCTCCGTGCGCTTCTCCGTCTTCAACGGTGACGGGACGCGGCTGTGGCAGTCCCCGGTGATGAACGGCAACGACCCGGCCGTTCCCGTCGGGGTCGGCATCGCCGGTCAGGAAAAGATCCGGCTGGTCGTCGAAAGGGCACACCCGGGCGGCGGTGCGACACTTGCCGACTGGGCGGATTCGACCATCAGCTGTCGTTGAGACGACGGGCGGTCAGACGGCGGGGGCGGCAGGGACGTCCGGGGCGGCAGCGACATCCGGGGCATCCGGGAGTTCTGTGGTGATGCGGGTCAGGAGCTCGATGACGTCGTCGACCGCAAGCCTGCGGCCCGCGGCGCGCTCCGACTCGTACAGCAAAGGCCCCAGCTCCTCGCGTGCCTGCCGCTCGACCTCGTCCGCCTCGGCCTGTTGCGCCCCGGTCCGGGGACTGGTGAGGCGCCAGCCGTCGGCCGCCGCCAGAATCCGTACGGCTTCGCCATGGCGTCCCACCTTCGGCAGCACCGCCGCTACGCCGTCCGCCAGTTGTCCGGTGACGAGCTCGGCGCACTGGGCGTCCCGCGCCTCGCGAAGTGCCAGCGTCAGGCCACGTACCCCGGCCGCCGGACCGCCCCCGGGCCCCGGCTGAAGGTGCGAAGGGGGTGGTAGAGGCTGAGGTGGTGGGAGATGGCGAGGTGGTGGTAGAGGCTGAGGTGGCGGTAGAGGCTGAAGGGGAGGAAGGGGCGGAGACGAGCGGTCCGGTTACTTCGGGTGTCGTTCCCGACGATGGTCTGAGCAACTCGCGGTGCAGGGCGACCAGTTCCGGTCCCGGATCGGTACCGAGGCCGTCGGCGAGGACGCGGCGGGCCTCCTCGTAAGCGGCCAGCGCGTCGGCCCGGCGGCCTTCGGCGCGCAGGGCGCGGACCAGCTGGGCCCGGAAGCGTTCGTCGTACGGATGGGCGGCGGTCAGCTCCTTGAGCTCCGGTACGAGGGTGGGCGGGCCGGCCCCGGTCGCGGCGCACCGCAGGTCGGCCTCGATGCGGCGTTCCAGCGTGGCCAGGCGGTGGGCCTCCGGGCGCAGACCGTGGCCGTTCTTCCCGTCCGGCAGGTCGGCGAGGGCCGGGCCGCGCCACAGGGCGAGCGCGGCACGGAGCGTGCGGGCGGCCGTCGCGGGGTCACCCGTGTCGAGCTCGTCGGCCCCCTGCTGGGACAGCCGCTCGAACACGTGCAGGTCGACCTCGTCGGGCACGGCCACCAAGCGGTAACCGCCGTGGTCGCTCACGATCACGTCCCGGCCGAGCACCCGGCGCAGCCGGCCCACGAGGGCCTGGAGTGCCGCGGGAGCGTCGTGCGGGGGATCCCCGGCCCATACGTCGTCGACAAGATCGGCGATGTGCACGGTCCGGCCCGTGCGCAGGGCGAGTGCGGCGAGGAGGGCGCGCAGCCGCGTACCGCCCACGGGCAGCGCCCCGCCGTTCTCGTCTCGCGCCTCGGTGACGCCGAGGATCAGGTAACGCATCCGGCCATTCTGTCCCGTGGGGCGGACGGAAGCAGGCGCCCGACGGCGGGTGCGACGCGGCGCGTCCGGTATCGGACGCCCGCCGGAGCGCACCACATCGGCGGACGCGAGGCCCCGTCGCCCTTTCCCCGTCGGCCCTTCCCCGTCGACCTTCCAGGTCGGCCCTTCCCCGTCGGCCCTTCCCCGTCGGCCCTTCCCCGTCGACCCCGCCCCACCCCGCCCGCGCCTACGGCTGCAGCGTCCGTCTCGCCGGAACGATTCCGCCCGCGACCGCGCGCTGGCGCGGCGCCGCCGTGCCCGTCCAGCAGGTGCCGCGCCGTGACACGAGTCGGCGGAGCCACAGTTCCATGGACGCCAGATGCGCGAGGCCGTCCAGCGGGAGCGGTTCGCCCTCCGAGGCCGCGCGCAGGGCCTTCCGTACGACGCGGGCCTCGATCAGACCCGCGTCGGCGAGCAGCGGTGCGTCGAAGAGGGCGATCAGTTCGGGGAGCGCGGCGCGCAGGCCGGTGCGGGCGGTGGCGTTCGCCGTGGCGAGGGAGGGGGTGCCCCAGCCGGGCGGCAGCTCGTGGATGCCCGCGCCCGCGAGCACCCGGCGCAGGATCGCGGCGCGGGCGCCCGGCTGGACGCGGAGCGATTCGGGGAGCGCACGCGCGGCGCGTACGACCTGATTGTCGAGGAACGGGGCGTGCAGCCGCTGGCTGCGGTTCTCCGCGGCCTGCTCCAGGATCCGGTGATCGGCGGCGAACCGGGCGAGGGCCGCCCGGGCGCGGGCCTCGCCCGGGCGCGGGACGGAAGCGGGGCGGATCGCCGCTTCCTGCAGGCGGAACGCCACCTCGGCGAGTGCCTCCCCGGTCAGCCAGCGCGCGGCGGGTCCCGGCCGTGACCAGGCGAGGGCGGCGAGCGACGCGTCGGCGGGCGTGTCGAGGTCGGGGGCGTGGCGGTTGGCGTCCGGCAGCCGGTCGGCCGCTGTCTCAAGACCGGTGCGGTACGACGTACGGGACAGGCGGCGGGCCGCCCGGTAGACGGTCAGCGGGACGAAGAGGGAGTGCGCGGTCGGGCCCTCGGCCTTGGCGAGAGCGGCGACCGGGCGCAGCAGATGGCGTCGGCGCCGGTCCATCAGCAGGTCCGCGAGGCGGGCCGGATGGGCATCGAGCACCTGCCGGGCGCCGCCGCCGACGAAGTGGTCGGCGCTGCCCGAGGCGAGGCGGCGGCGGTGGCGCTCGGCGACGACGAGGGACGGGGCGGGTTCATCGGTGAGCGGGCCGCCGCCCAGGTCGGCGTAGGGCAGGGCCTCTTCCCCGGCGGCGACGACGACATGGTGCAGGCGCGGGTTGGCGGCGATGACGCGGGCGCGTTCGAGTTCGTCCTCGTGCCCGCGTGCGGTGAGGTCGTTGAAGGTGACGGCGAGCAGCCGCTCCCCCGCTCCGGTGCCGTGGCCGAGGAGGGTGCCGGGCAGGCCCGGCAGTCCGGCGGCCAGGAGGGCGAGGGTGGCGGAGGCGCTGCCTCCGGAGAGGTCGGCGCCGATGCCGGGTACAGGGGCGCCGCGGGCGGCGCGTCGTTCGGCGGGCCCCATGCCGGGGACCGGTCCGGGGTCGGGCGGCAGGGTTTCGGGGGCGTGGCGCGGGGCCGTGAGTCTGGCGCGTACGGCCTCGACCAGCGCGTCGCGCACCCCTTCGACGGCGCTGACCGGGTCGAGTTGGGGCGCGGCAACGGCGAGGGAGGCGACCGCCTCGTACCCGGTGATCTCGCGCGAGCCCTCGCGGAGGATCAGCGCGTGCCCCGGCGGGATGCGCTTCACTCCCTCGTACGGGGTGCCGTCGCGCAGCGCCTCCGGGGTTTCGGGGCAGGCGAGCAGGGCGGCCAGGTGACCGATGTCGAGCTGGGCTTCGATGAGGTCGGCGAGCGGGAGCGCGGCGGTGGCGTACGCCGTGCCGCCGGCCCAGGGCGTGTAGAAGACCGGGCGGGCTCCGGCGAGGTCCCCGATGACGGTGATGCGGCGGCCGACCTGGACGACGGCCGTGTAGCTGCCGGGCCAGGAGGTGAGGTGGCGCAGGGCTCCGCCGCGGGCGGCGAGGAGGCCGACGCGCAGCTGTTCGTCGGTGGCGCTGCAGCAGCCGAGGACGGCGAGCCGGGCCGTGGGCGCGCCTTCGGCGGTCTCGGCCTTGCTCGTACGGATCTCGTCGGGGCGCCAGTCGCCGACGGCCCAGAGCGGATCCGGGTCGCCCCACAGGAGTTGGGATCCGACGGGGTGCATCGTGCGCCCCTCGTCGGCGTCGCCGACGGCGCCGGCCGTGCCGAAGCGCGCGGCGATACTGCTCCACCCCACCAACCAACGCATCGCCGCCTCCACAGGCTGTGGACAAATCGGCGCAGCAGGACATTATCGGGAGCACTCCGCTAGCGCGCCGCGCCGTTGCGAACATGCTGCCACGACAAACGCGCGCAGGAGGGGCTACGGAGGGCGCACGTCGGAAGGGCATGCGCCCCTGGCAATGACCGGAACAAGGCCGGGCGCCTACGGGCGCACGTCGGGCGGCAACCTGCGCCGGGTCTCCCACGGGGACGACCGACGTCCGGCGCACGCAAGGCGGCTCAGCGCCAACGCGCTTATGGATCGGGCGTGTTGCGGACCCCATACGAGCAAGATTCACCGGGCGAAATCCGGCCACACCCCGAACCACCCACGGACCGACGCCGTCGACGACGAACCGATGACGGACGATCACCGGACGGTCGACGAGATGTCCGCAAATCGGTCGCCCCAGCCTCGGTCGACCGATGACATTCAGCCATTCTTCGAGCGTGCGACAACGCGACGACAGGGGCCTCACCGCACCGGAAGTCCCGTTTGCCCTGCTTCAATCCCCGCTCCACTCCCCGCTTCGCCGACTCGCATCGGCCCGATGACGGCCGGGCACCGATCACATACCGGTCGCGTACGGGTCGCCTACGGGTCGCGCACCGATCTCGACGCACAGCCCGGCGAGCAGCCCGACGCACAGCCCGGCGAACACTCCAACGCACAGTCCGGGAGGCGCGGTTCACCTCCCGGACCGGTCCGCCGCCTGCGGGGAATGAGGCGGCAGTGTCCCCCAGCCCACTGAGTCCAATGCAGTGGGCCGACCCACGCAGCAACCATGGAAGCGCTTCCGAAACGGCCGGACGAGAGCGCACGGCCGGGCGCACGGCCACACACCAGGAGCACGTACGGAGCCCGGAGGGCGGCCGTCGCCACCCCTCCGAGCGGTACGTCACACGGGGTTCGGAGCCGGTTCGCCGACCAGGTCCGCGCCAGGTTCGGGCCAGGGCCGCGCCGGGTCCGGGCCGCTCCGCGCGACGACGGAGGGGCGCCGCGCCGGCAACCGGAGCTACGCCCCGCAGCCGACCGCGTACGCACGGACAACAATCCCGCCATACGGACGTCTGCCCCTTAACGGTAGGGATGCGGCGAACTACCCTGTGTTTACTGAGGTTCTCGGCAGGAGGCATATTCCTCGGGGCTCGGCCATATGCGTGTGCGGCGGAGTGCCGGGGCTCGTCCCTGGGGAGGACACGGTACGAATGTCGCGCGCCGCAACGGTGACGCGGCGGCCGTCTGTGTGTCGAGGGGTGGCGCATGTCCAGGGAGCAACGCGGACCGAACGAGAAGCTCGGAACCGTTCTCGCCCTCGCGGGAATCAGCAACGCCGGGCTCGCCCGGCGGGTCAACGACCTCGGGGCTCAGCGCGGACTGACACTTCGGTACGACAAGACCTCGGTGGCCCGGTGGGTCTCCAAGGGAATGGTGCCGCAGGGCGCCGCGCCCCATCTCATCGCCGCGGCGATCGGCGCCAAACTCGGCCGGCCGGTCCCGCTGCACGAGATCGGGCTCGCGGACGCCGATCCGGCGCCGGAGGTCGGGCTGGCGTTTCCGCGCGATGTGGCCGAGGCGGTTCGCTCGGCGACCGAGCTGTACCGGCTGGATCTGGCCGGGCGGCGGGCCGGCAGCGGCGGAATCTGGCAGTCGCTGGCGGGCTCGTTCTCGGTGAGCGCGTACGCGACGCCCGCGTCCCGCTGGCTGATATCCCCCGCCGACCCGTCGGTGGAACGCGACTCGACGGCCGCGGAGACAGCCGTCCTCAGCCCACCGGGTGCAAGGGGCGCGCGCACCGGCGCAGGGGCGCAGAGGACACCGGTCACGGCGGGAAAGAGCACGGAGACGGAGCCCGGCGCTCCCGGCACCACGGCCACTGCCGGCGTCGCCGGTGCCCCGGTGACGCAGACAGCTCTGAACGCACGGGCGGCTCAGGCGGCGCCGGGAACCCTGGGAGCGATGGGGACGCAGCGGACACCGTCCATCCCCGCCCAGCCGGGCCCGGAAGCCATGTCCGCGCCCTCCTTCACGTCCCCCGCCGCGCCGGTCGGCCCGGTCACGACCGACATCTCCCCGCTGCGGGTCGGCCACAGCGATGTCTCCAAACTGCGCGAGGCCGCCCAGGACGCCCGCCGCTGGGACTCCAAGTACGGCGGCGGGGACTGGCGTTCCTCCATGGTCCCCGAGTGTTTACGGGTCGACGCCGCACCGCTGCTGCTCGGCTCGTACAGCGACGAGGTGGGCCGGGCGCTCTTCGGCGCGGCGGCCGAGCTGACCAGACTCGCCGGGTGGATGGCCTTCGACACCGGCCAGCAGGAGGCCGCGCAGCGCTACTACATCCAGGCACTGAGACTCGCTCGGGCCGCGGCCGACGTACCACTCGGCGGCTACGTCCTCGCCTCGATGTCCCTGCAGGCGACCTATCGCGGTTTCGCCGACGAGGGGGTCGACCTCGCGCAGGCCGCCGTCGAACGCAACCGGGGGCTCGCCACGGCCCGCACCATGAGCTTCTTCCGTCTGGTGGAGGCGCGCGCCCATGCGAAGGCGAGCGACGCACCGGCCGCGGGGGCCGCACTGAAGGCCGCCGAGGGCTGGCTGGAGCGTTCCCGGGACGGTGACGCGGACCCGTCATGGCTGGGCTTCTACTCGTACGACAGATTCGCGGCGGACGCCGCGGAGTGCCACCTCGACCTGAAGGCGCCCCGGCAGGTGCGGCGCTTCACCGAGCAGGCCCTGTCCAGACCCACCGAGGAGTTCGTCCGCTCGCACGGGCTGCGGCTCGTGGTGTCGGCGGTGGCCGAGCTGGAGTCCGGGAATCTGGACGCGGCCTGCGCGGCGGGCACCCGGGCGGTGGAGGTGGCGGGCCGCATCTCTTCGGCGCGGACCACGGAGTACGTACGGGACCTGCTGCACCGGCTCGAACCGTACGGGCACGAGCCGCGCGTCGCCGAACTGCGCGAACGGGCCCGACCGCTGCTGGTGGCACCCGCGTAGCCCCTCCGACCCGGACGACCGACCCCCGCATACGTCCGTACAGCGGAACCAGGACGTCCTTGCGGCATCCGGACAGTGTCCTGACACTGTCCGGACAGTGTCAGGACGGCATCCGGTGCGCCACCCGTCGCCGCCCGGTCGCCGCCGGGTCGCCGCCGGGCGTAAAGATCCGGCGCCACGCTGGGCCGCGCTGGTTTGAGTGCGTTGTCAGTGGGTCAGTGCACTATCGGGGTGGGAGGTGGCGTGATGATGACGCACGCGGCGTACGACTGCGATGTGCTGGTGATCGGCGGCGGGATCGTCGGCCTGTCGACGGCGTATGCGATCACGCGCACCGCCCCGGGCACCCGGGTGACGGTGCTGGAGAAGGAGTCGGGCCCCGCCCGCCACCAGACCGGGCGCAACAGCGGAGTGATCCACAGCGGCATCTATTACCGCCCGGGTTCACTCAAGGCCCGTTACGCCGTGCGCGGCGCCGCGGAAATGGTCGACTTCTGCGCCGAGCACGGCATCGCGCACGCGGTGACCGGCAAGCTGATCGTCGCGACCGAGCGGTCCGAGCTGCCCCGTCTGCACGCCCTGGTCCAGCGCGGCCGGCAGCACGGGCTGCCGGTGCGCGAGCTGGGGCCCGCCCAGATCGCGGAGTACGAGCCGCAGGTGCGCGGGCTCGCCGCGATCCGCGTCGGGACGACCGGGGTGTGCGACTTCGGGGCGGTCGCAGCGCGGTTCGCCGCAGAGGTGAGCGGGGCGGGCGGGGTGATCCGTTACGGGGCGGAGGTCACCGCGATCGACCGCCGCCCCTGGGGTGTGGCGGTGCGTACGGCGGACGGCCCGGTGGTGCGGGCCCGGGTCCTGGTCAACTGCGCGGGGCTGCACTGCGACCGGGTGGCACGGCTCGCGGGCGACGACCCGGGGGTGCGGATCGTGCCCTTCCGGGGGGAGTACTACGAGCTGGCGCGGCCGGAGCTGGTGCGCGGCCTGGTCTATCCGGTGCCCGATCCGGCGTTCCCGTTCCTCGGCGTGCATCTGACCCGCGGCCACGACGGCAGCGTCCACGTCGGGCCGAACGCGGTGCCGGCGCTGGCCCGTGAGGGGTACGGCTGGCCCGTCGTACGCCCCCGTGAGCTGGCGGACACCCTGACCTGGCCGGGCACCTGGCGGATCGCGCGCAGACACTGGCGGTACGGGGCGGGCGAGGTGCACCGTTCGCTGTCGAAGCGCGCGTTCACGGCAGCCGTGCAGCGACTGCTGCCCGAGGTCACGGAGGCCGATCTGCGCCCGGCCCCGGCCGGGGTCAGGGCCCAGGCCGTGCTCCGGGACGGCACCCTGGTCGACGACTTCCTGATCCGCGAGGCGCCGCACACCGTCCATGTACTGAACGCTCCGTCGCCCGCCGCGACGGCCTCCCTGCCCATCGGGCGGGAGGTGGCACGCAGGGCGCTGCTCCGGGCAGGGGGGACGGGGTGGAAGCCGCCCGCCGTAGAATCGGGGCATTGTGTCTGAGCCCTTGAACCCCTCCTCGTCGGCTGCCGGGATTCCGGACGATCTGCGCGCCGCCTCCTTCGAGCGGCAGCGCAGGCTGCGCCAGGAGCCGCGCTTCCCCGGCGGACCCGCCATCGATCCGGCCGGATCGCACCACGAGCGCCGGATCCGCAGCTTCCAGCCGCGCCGCAGCCGCGTCACGCCCGGCCAGGAGGACGCGCTGCTGCGGCTCTGGCCGCAGTGGGGCCTGGACATCGACGGGCAGCGCGTCCTCGATCTGCCCGAGCTGTTCGACGGGCTCCCGGTCGTGCTGGAGATCGGTTTCGGCATGGGTGAGGCCACCGCGCAGATGGCGGCCGACGACCCGGGCACGGGCATTCTCGCCGTGGATGTGCACACTCCCGGCCAGGGCAATCTGCTCGGGCTCGCGGACCGGAACGGACTGTCCAACGTCCGGGTCGCCAATGGTGACGCGATCATCCTGCTGCGCGAGATGCTGAAGCCGGACTCGTTGGACGGGCTGCGGGTGTACTTCCCCGACCCCTGGCCCAAGAAGCGCCATCACAAGCGGCGGCTGATCCAGCCGGAGTTCCTCGATCTCGCGGCGCAGCGGCTGAAGCCGGGGGCCGTGATCCACTGCGCGACCGACTGGGAGCCGTACGCCGAGCAGATGCTGGAGGTGCTGACCGCGCACCCGCTGTTCGAGAACACCCAGGCGGACGACGGCTATGCGCCGCGGCCGGCGTTCCGGCCGCTGACCCGGTTCGAGGGACAGGGCCTCGACAAGGGCCACGTCGTGCACGACCTGCTCTTCGCCCGCCGCTGAGACCCGCCGCTGAGACCCACTGCTGAGACCCACTGCTGAGACCCACTGCTGAGACCCGCTGCTGAGACGCACGTACGGAGCCGGAAACGGAACCGGAGACGGAACCTTCCGGAACCGGTGCCCCATGGCCAGTGTCAGTGCTGGTCGTTAGGGTCATTGGGTGGTGTCCGAAGGGTCTGTCCAGCAGCGGCAGTCACAGCCGGCCGTCCCGCTTCTGGAGGAGCAGCGGGTCGGCGAGATCCTGGCTGCCGTGCCGGAGCGCAGGCACTGGCGTTACCGGCCGCGCCGCGTCGGCATGGTGTGGCGCAGCAGGACGTTCCGCATCACGACCGTGTGCACGGTGCTCGCGCTGTGCGGACTGGCGATCCTGGCCCTGGTCCGCGATCAGACGGGCACCGAGGGATTTCTCGTCGGGCTGGGGCTCGCCGTGCTGCCCGTCCCGCTCCTCATGGCGGCGTTCCGCTGGCTGGACCGGGTCGAACCGGCGCCGTGGCGGAATCTGCTGTTCGCCTTCGCCTGGGGCGCGTTCGCGGCCGCCCTGGTCGCGATCCTGGCGAATTCGTTCGCGACCCGCTGGATAGCCACGGCCACCGCCGACCCGTCGAACGCCGACACCCTCGGCGCCACGGTCATAGCCCCGGTCATCGAGGAGAGCGCCAAGGCCGCGGCCGTCCTGCTCATCTTCCTGTTCCGGAAACGGGAGTTCAACGGGATCGTCGACGGCATCGTCGTCGCCGGCTTCACCGCGAGCGGCTTCGCGTTCACCGAGAACATCCTGTACCTGGGCAACGCCTTCGGTGAGGACCAGCAGATCGGTACTTCGAGCGTCGTCTCGGTGACCGCCGCGACGTTCTTCGTACGGGCGGTGATGTCGCCGTTCGCGCACCCGCTCTTCACGGTGCTGACCGGCATAGGCTTCGGGCTCGCCGCGGTCAGTGCGCGGCGCCGCCGGTTCCGTCGCGTCGCGCTGCCGCTGCTCGGTCTCGTCCTCGCCATGGGCATGCACGCCCTGTGGAACGGATCGGCGTCCTTCGGCCCGTACGGCTTCTACGCCGTGTACGGGGTGTTCATGGTCCCGGTCTTCGGCCTGGTCACCTGGCTGGCGATCTGGTCGCGCCAGCGGGAGCTGCGTACGCTCTCCGCCGAGCTGCCCGCCTATGCGGCGGCCGGCTGGCTGACCCCCACCGAACCGCTCGCCCTCTCCTCGATGCGGGCCCGCGGCGTAGCACGCGACGCGGCACGCCAACGACACGCCGCCGCGGCTGGGGGAAGCTGGAGCAGCCCGTACGGACCGTCCTCCTGGCCACCGCCGTACGGCCCGGGGCACTGGCCGCCGTACGGCCCGGGCCCGCGGTACGGGCCGGCGTACGGCCCCGGATACGGGTCGGCGGCGCAGGTCAGGGCCCATGGCACAGCTCAGGCCAAGGCCCACGGCAGGGCTGCCGCCCGTACCGTCGCCGAGTACGAGTCGTTCGCGACCTCACTGGCCTCGCTTCGCCGGCAGGCCCGCCGCGGGGCAGCGGGCCCGGACTTCGCCGAACGCGAGCTGGAGCTGCTGCACCACCTCTGGCAACGCAGGGACGTGGCCGCCCCCGCCCTGGCGTACGCCGCGCAGGCGACGGGCCGCCTGCGTCCCCCGTACATACCCCCGGCCCCGGGGATTCCACCGCTGTACCAGCCATACGACAGAGGCCACAATCCGTACCGGCTGCCGCCGCGGTAGCCGGTACGGCACGGGCCGGACGGACCGGTTCAGCACCGGAGGGGCCGGCGCACCGCGTCCGTCAGGCGGATGCTTCGGTGAGCTCCGCCAGATCCTGCTCGGTCAGCCGGAGGTCGGCGACGGCCACCAGCGCGGGCAGCTGCTCGACCGTACGGGCCGAGGCGATCGGCGCGACGACCGTCGGCCGGGACGCGAGCCAGGCCAGGGCGACGGTCGCGACCTCGGCGTCGTGCTCCTTGGCGACCTTGTCGAGTGCGGCCAGGACCTTCTGTCCCCGCTCCGACGCCAGGTACTCACCGGCGCTCTCGGCACGGGCGCTCTCCACCGAAGCCCCCGGACGGTACTTGCCCGTGAGGAAGCCGGAGGCCAGGGCGAAGTACGGGACGGCGGCGAGCCCGGCCCGGGCGGCCGTGTCCTGGAGCTCGCCCTCGTACGTGTCCCGCGAGACCAGGTTGTAGTGCGGCTGAAGGGCGACGTACCGGGCCAGCCCCTCGCGCTCCGAGAAGTCCAGGGACGCCTGGAGCCGCTCGGGGCCGATGTTGGAGGCGGCGATCTCCCGGACCTTGCCCTCCTTCACGAGTCCGTCGAGGGCGGTGATGATCTCCTCGACCGGGACGGTCTCGTCATCGAAGTGCGTGTAGTACAGATCGATGTGGTCGGTGCCGAGCCGGCGCAGCGACTCCTCGGCCGCGGCCTTGATGGTCGTGCCGGAGAGACCCTTGTACGAGGGGTGTGCGCCGACCTTGGTGGCGACGACGATGTCGGAGCGGTTGGAGCGGGCCGCGAGCCACTTTCCGATGACGGTCTCCGACTCACCGCCCTCGTTGCCCGGGACCCAGGCGGAGTAGGAGTCGGCGGTGTCGATGAAATTGCCGCCCGCCGCAGCGTAGGCGTCCAGTACGGCGAATGACTGCGCCTCGTCGGCCGTCCAGCCGAAGACGTTGCCGCCGAGGGCGAGCGGGAAGACCTGGAGGTCGGAAGAGCCCAGCTTACGAAGAGGAGTCATAAATGGATCAACGGATTCCAGCACGCCCGCTATTCCGACGGACCGGCAGCGACGGACCCGCAGCGACGGACCGGCAGCCCTGACGTCGGGGGGGGTGAGCGTCAGGACTGCCGGAGTTCAGCGGCTGGCGAACCGACTCGGACCGCGCGGATCACCGGACCGCTCGGATCGCTCGGAACACGCGGGCCGGAAGGACGAGAAGGCCCGGAAGGCCCGCAGGGACCGGAAGGACCGGAAGGACCGGAAGGGCGGCCTGTGGATCAGGGGTTGATGCCCTTGTCGCGCAGCCAGGCCATCGGGTCGATGCCCGTACCGGAGGGGGTGTGGACCTCCAGGTGGAGGTGCGGGCCCGTCACGTTGCCGGTCGCGCCGACCCGGCCGATGGTCTCACCGGTGGTGACCTTCTGGCCGACGCTCACGCCGATCGAGGACTGGTGGCAGAACCACAGCTCCGTACCGTCGTCGAGCTCCAGCACCGTGCGGTAGCCGTACGAACCGGACCAGCCGGCCGACTTGATGGTGCCGCCGTGTATGGCCTTGATCGGCGTACCCGTCGGCGCCGCGAAGTCGAGGCCGGTGTGGTAGCCGGAGGACCACATCGAGCCGGCCTGGCCGAAGGTCGAGGTGATCGTGTACGAGGAGGTCGGGATGGCGTAGCTGGCGGCGAGCTTGGCGAGCCGCAGGGCCTCGGCCTTCTTCTTGGCCTCTTCCTCCGCCTTCTTCTTTTCGGCGGCGGCCTTGGCCTCGGCCGCGTCCTGCTGCTTCTTGGCCTCGGCGGCTGCCTTCTCCGCGGCCTCCTTCTCCTGGGCGGCCTTGGCCTCGGCGTCGGCGGCGTCCTGCTGCTGCTCCGCCTGCTGGAGGATGCGCGCACGGAGCGCCTCGCCCGCGTCCGACGTGCCCTGCTCGGCCTCGGTGGTGGTGAGGCCGGCGGTGGTGAGCGGTGCGGCATCGGCGGCGACAGCGGCCTTGTCGGCTTCGGACTCCCCGGAGAACAGAGCACCCACGCCCGGAAGGGACTTGGCGTCGGGAAGGTTGTCCGCGATGGAATCGGGAAGGGAGATGGAGACCGGCGGCTTGCTCTGCGCGGTGGCCATGCCGCCCGCACCGACCGCCGCGATGACGCCGACCCCGAGCACCGTGGAGCTACGGGCAAGTCCGTTGCGCTGCTTGGCGACGCGGTGCCTGCCGCGTACGGGGCGGACGGACTCCTCGGTGGGGTTCCACTCGTCCCAGCCGCGTTCGGGCTCACCGTTGCCGTCGGCGCGGACTTCGCCACCGAAGTCACCGGCGAAGTCGCCGCCCGGCTCGGTGCCGTACGCCGCTCCCGTCCCACCGGTCCCGTAGTCGGAGGCGGTCCCGTAGTCGGGGCCGAAGCCGGAGTCGGAAGCGAAGCCGGAGTGGGAACCGGATCCGAAGTCGGTGCCGAAGTCGGTGCCGAAGTCGGGGTTGAACCGAGAGGGAGCCTCGGGGGCAGGCTTGTTGGACGCCACGGGGGCGCACTCCTTTCCTTCCTTCTCGCCTACCGGGTTAGCTGACGGGTTCGGAGCAGGAAGGTCTCCTACGGGCCCCTCCGCCTCTCACGAGACGCAGGTGTCCGATTCACCCCATGTAGGTGGTTCCCCGGTTCCCTTGCGGAATTCGGCGCTCGCGCACGGTGCCGCCACTGACGACGGCTGGGACGACCGCGCTGCGTTATCGAACGTTAATAGACACCGGGGCCTGATTCCAAGCTGTTCCCACTGATCGTTCACGCCTTTGGCCTGGACTTTACGGTGCACAACCGGGTGAAATGGGATGAGTTGATCACCCCTCAGTCACCACCCGATTTCTGACGTTGCGTCAAATGTTATGCGGAGTGGCGCGCTTCGGTTACGTACGGTGGCATCCCGCGCCCAAGGCCCGCCCGGCACGCACGAAAGCCCCCGCCCCACTCGTCACACCCCTTCCAGACCGACGATCTTCACGGTCCTGCGCCGGTCCGGCTGCCCCTCCGCGGGACGTACGACCGCGAGCAACGCCATGTCGTCGGTCGTCTCACCCCCCGTGTGCAGTCGTACGTCATCGGTCAACGCGGACAGCAGCTCCTCGGGCCCCGGGAAGATCCGACCGCGCAGCCGGACCGCCGGGTCGTAGAAGACCCCGTCGGTGTTCCGCGCCTCGGAGAGGCCGTCCGTGTACAGGAGCAGGGTCGTCCCCGCCGGCAGGTCCCACTCGTCCGACCTGTCGGGCCACGCTCCCAGGTCCATCCCGAGCGGCAGCGCGGGCACCGTCGGCCCCAACACATCCAGCGCCCCGTCCGGGTGCAGCAGGATTGGTTCGGGGTGGCCGCGGTTGACGACCCGCACACGCGACAGCCCGGCCGGGATCTCGGCCAGCACGGCGGTGATGAAGCCCTCCACCGCGTCGAGCCCGCCCCGCCGCGTCCCCTCCCGCGCCAGCGCCCGCTCCAGCCGCTGCGCCACACCCTCCAGCGAACGCTCCTGCTCGGCCGCCTCCCGGAACGCCCCGATGATCACCGCCACCGACTCCACGGCGTCGAGCCCCTTCCCCCGTACGTCCCCGACCACCAACCGCACCCCGTACGGGGAGTCCGTCACGGCGAACAGGTCACCGCCGACGAACTCGTCCGCCTGCGCCGCCTCGTACCGCGCCGCCACATGCAGCCCGCCGATCCGGTCGGACGGCTTCGGCAGCACCGCCCGCATGGCGGTCTCCGCGATGACCCGCGCGGACGCCAGCTGCTCATTGCTGCGCCGCACGACCCCGTTGATCACGACCGCGAGTACCGAGACGGTGGCCAGGGTGAGCAGCTCGATCAGCGGCACGACGTCCGGCAGCGTGTTGCTGTACAGCCGCAGCACGACCACGGCCAGCATCGAGGCGAGGCCGGTGCAGATGGTCCTGGACAGCGAGAAGAACGGCGCGGCGATCAGCGGCGCCGCCACGAACAGCGGAATGGCGGTGAAGGTGGGCGGGGTGAGGATGTCGAACGCCAGCCCGCCGAGGATCATCAGGGCGGGCAGCGCGCGGACGAACCGCCGGGCGCGGGTGCCGCCCTCGGCACGTCTGCCGCGCCCCTTCAGCCGCTTCCACACCTGTGGTCTCCTGCCCGGTACGCGCGCGGCTGCGGACGGTACCGCGCCCCACCCCCAGGCTCGCCGGAGCGGAGTCGCGCGGCGACTCCTCGTCGACCAATGGGGGTACGTACGTGGCACAGCCCACACACCGCCCGGACCTGCTCCTTCGGGGGTCTCATACTGGAACGACCCAGGCCCGGCACGCTACATGCGTGCCGGGCCTGGGTCTTCAGTAGCGGGGACAGGATTTGAACCTGCGACCTCTGGGTTATGAGCCCAGCGAGCTACCGAGCTGCTCCACCCCGCGTCGGTAAACACAACTGTACGGCATGCGCGACGGGCTCATGACCACTGAGCGAATCACTGAGCGAATAGCTGAGCCACCCGCCGACCTCAATTCGTCTCGGCGATACGGGGAGCGGTCTTCCCGTTGACCGCCGGGGGCTTCATCGGATTCGCGCCGCGCTGCAGGGAGCGGAGAATCGCCAGCCCCTGGCCGACCACGCCCGCCGCCATCTCATTGACACCGTCGGTGCCGTTCAAAACGGTCAGGTCCGCCCCGGACATGCCTCGGGCGGCCGCGTCGGCCAGGGCGGGCAGGTTCTCGACGATGCGGTTGGCCGCGATGAGCTCCTGGTTGCCGTCGCGCAGCGAGGTGGCGCGCACGCTGTTGGCGTCGGCCTGCGCCTGGGCGAGGGTCCGTTCGGTGTACGCGCTGCCGTCGGCCTCGAACTTCGCCCGGTCACGGGCCGCTTCCGCGAGAGTGCGCTGACGGTACGCCTCGGCATCCGCCGGACGCCGGACCTCCGCTTCGAGCCGTTGCGCGGCGAGAGCGGCCTGCCGCTCGGCCAGCGCGGTCTGCTCCTCGATGACCTCCTGCGAGGCCCTGGCCTGGGCGAGCGGTCCGGCCTGCGCGGCGCGGGCGTTGTACTGCTCGGTCTCGGCGAGGAAGCCGGCCCGCTTGATCGCGGTGTCCCGCTCGTACTCCGCCTTGAGCGCCGCGGCCTGCTGCTCGCGCTGGCTGGCCTCCTGGTCGGCCTTGGCCTCGGCGATCCGGGCCTGGCTGGCGACCGCGGCGGCATGCGGGGCGGCGAGGTTGTTGATGTAGCCGGTGGCGTCGTCGATCTCCTGGATCTGGAGGGCGTCCACCACGATGCCGAGCTTCTCCATCTCGCCGTGGCTGCCCGCGATGACCTCCTGGGAGACCCGGTTGCGCTCGCGGATGATCTGCTCCACGGTCAGTCCGCCGACGATGGAACGCAGGTGGCCCGCGAAGATCCGGCCGGCGAGCTCCTCCATCTGCTCCTGCTCGGTCAGGAAGCGGCGTGCCGCGTTGGCGATGGACACGGCATCGTCGCCGACCTTGAAGACCGCGACGGCCCGGACGTTGAGGCGGATGCCCTGCTGCGTCACGCAATCCTCGGTGATCTCCGCCTCGCGCAATGCCAGGGAGAGCATGCGCGCCTTCTGCTTCACGGGGAGCACGAAACTGCCGTGTCCGGTGACTATCCGGAACTGGGTGTCCAGCGTCTGCCCCTTGGAACCGGATATGAGCATCGCCTCGTTGGGGGCGGGAACGTGCCAGAAGAACATCGGAAGACTCCTGTCGTGCGTCTCTGCTCGACGTAGCTGCACCGCTGCTTCGGCTCAGGACGGCAGGCGTTCCACGATCACGCCGCGCGCCGAGACCGAGTCGACGACAACGACGCGCACGTCCCTGTCGATCGACGTCGCCGACCATGCGGTATAGGCCTCCGACCCACCCCGTACGGCCACCAGTACTTCGCCCGGGCCATCGGGCGGAATCGGCACGGTGACGCGGCCGATCGCCCCGACCGGGCTCCGGGCGGACTCATCTGCCGTGTGCATGCGCCCTCGCGAGCGTCCATGCGTACGCCTGCTCACACCGCCGCTCACGCCGCTTCTCACACCGCTTCATGAACACGAGGCGACCCCGCCTCCTGGAGGCCTGGGCGTCCCGAGCCTCCCTCGATATTTCCACGGTACTCCGCACCCACGACGGAGGGCGGCCCAAGGGGCGGCCAAAGAGGAGCCCGGAGAACGCCGGGAGGCAGGCTCGGATTTACGGTGATATGACTGATTTACCGTTCAGCCAGTCGACGCGACGAAGTCGCAATGATCAGGGAGCCGACCGTGGACGAATACCCCCTGCTGGACCTCTTCTGGACCATGCTCTGGTTCTTCCTCTGGATCATGTGGCTGTTCCTGCTCTTCAAGGTCATCGCGGACATCTTCCGCAGCGACGACCTCAGCGGCTGGGGCAAGGCCGGCTGGCTCGTCCTGGCGCTGCTGCTGCCGTACATCGGCGTCCTGGTGTACGTGATCGTGCGCGGCAAATCCATGGGGAAGCGGGAGATCAAGGAAGCGCAGGAACGCGACGCCGCCTTCAAGGCGTACGTACGGGAGGCCGCCGCCGACAGCTCCGGCGCGAACGCCCCGAGGGAGGGCAAGCACGTCGACGACCTGGCGAAACTCGCCGAGCTCAAGGACCGGGGCGCCATTACCGAGGAGGAGTACCAGCGGGCGAAGACGAAGCTCCTCGTCTGAGCGCATCACGCCGGGAGTGTCGGACCGTCTACATGCGTGTAGACGGTCTACCTTGCGTAGACGCAAGGACGCGGTAACAGGCCGGCGCGCAGGCGCGCTCGTGACCAGGAGTGCGTTTTGGGACAGTCGGAATTCCTCACCGCCGTGGATGTGGCCACTGAGCGCCGTTCCGTGATGAAGAAGCTCCCCGAGGTCACTCTGGCCTTCTGGATCATGAAGGTCGCCGCCACCACCCTCGGCGAGACGGCCGGAGACCTGTTCTCCCAGACGCTGCGGCTGGGCTACTTCCTCACCACGATCGCACTGTTCCTGGTGTTCGTGCTGACGCTGGTGGTGCAACTGCGGGCCCGGCGCTACAACCCGTTCTTCTACTGGACGGTCATCCTGTCCACGAGCATGGCCGGCACCACGATGTCGGACTTCATGAACCGTGACGCCAGTACCGAGTACCTCACGGCGGGCACGGACTCGCTGGGCCGGGGCCCGCAGGGCCTGGGCCTGGGATACCCCGCGGGCGCGGCGATCCTGGTCTCCCTGCTGATCGCCATCTTCATCGCCTGGAAGCTCACCGGACAGACCTTCGTCATCCGAGACATCGTCACCTTCCGCGGCGAGGCCCTCTTCTGGTCCGCGATCCTGGTCTCGAACACACTCGGCACGTCCATGGGCGACTTCCTATCCGACAGCTCCGGCCTCGGCTACGCCGGCGGCGCCCTCCTCGTCACAGCGCTGCTGGCCGTACTGGCCGCCCTGATGCGGGTGTCGGCCGTCCCGAACGTCGCACTGTTCTGGATCGCGTTCGTCCTCACCCGTCCGCTGGGCGCCACCGCCGGCGACTTCCTCACGAAGCCTGCCGCCAAGGGCGGCCTCGATCTCGGCACACCGGGCGCCTCGGCCGTACTCCTGGCCGTCCTCCTCGGTCTCATGGCCTACGCCAACGTGCAGGAGCGCAGGAACACCACCCGACCGTCGTAGCCGCATCGGGCCTTCACCTGCGTCCTCGTACCACCGCAGCTTCTTCAGTGAGGGCGACTCCCAGGAACACGCCGACGGCAATTGCAGCGACGGTCATGGGTGTCGCTGCAGGCTTCGGGCTCGGCGTCGCCTGCCACCCTGGAGTTCGAAATCCGGGTTTTCATGGCGCAATAACCAGCGTCTTCTACCCAAAGATTCCGAAGCACTCATAGTCGACTGATTTCCTTATACCGGACTTTTCGCCCAATCGATGAGCCGGGCCCACCAGCCACCCCTCGACCGGCTCGGTGAACTCTCCGGGCGCCGAGGAACCTGTGCGCGTCGCGGCGACTCGCCCTGTCGGGCCGGCACCGATTCCGATCGAGCCGCCACCCCCACTGCGCGCGCACCCCTGCGCTCCGCAGACTCACACATGCACCGCTGAGCCGTCGGCACGCCCATGAGCACTTGGTCCACATGCCTCCCGCAGCCCTCATAGGTCATCTTCCGACAGGACCCACAGACAGCACGCTGACACATAATTCTTCTCCATTAGCTCTTCATTTGAGATCCACGATATTCACGCCACCATCACAAGGGGCTCCAGCATTTTCACCCTCTCCGCAAACAGCTGACTTGCATCAGCACAGGCCGCAGCCATGGGGGCGGATAGTGACCCAATTGGCCCGATTGTCGGTTGTAAATATCCGGACATGAGGGATAGACGCCACATATCCGTCGCGCGGAATATCTCACCAAGTGGTGTCAAGTAGTCCGACTGAAAAATACCCTGAATTTGCTCGGGACATCGAAACAGTGATTGCATCACGCCCGGTCGCGGAATGGAGGCACAGAGCCTTATTGTCACTGCCCGTCACCGCGTTGCTTTGCAGATCGTCGGCCGAGCGCGGCGAGGGCAAGAATCGAGAACGGCAACCGCTCTGCCCGAACGGGTGGTGTGCGCCGATCAGGAGGGAGCAACGTGAGTTGCTCACACGCCGCAGGATGCCCCCTTTTCCCCCTACTCAGGGCGAGCTTGCGAGGTTGGCGCGAATACTACTGCGACAGCGACGATCGGTGGCTCGGCTGTGCGCGCTACCAGGTGTCACTCACCGGCGAGCGCGTACCGATCAGCTTGCTGCCCAACGGAGCCCGCGCGCGACACCTCGAAGACGTCGCCGAGGCGGACCGGTCCGGTGCCGCCAACCCAGGGGAGGTACCCCAGCAGGCCCCGCCACCACGGTCCGATCCGTGGTCACCGGAGGCCGCGCCCTGGTCCCAGCCGGCGCCGCACCGCCCATATGAGCAGTCAGAACCCGGAACCGTGGCGCCGGGGGCCACGGCCCACTTCGGGGCGGCATCTCCGCCAGCACCTGTCTGGCATCACCAACCGTCACCGCCCCCACAGATTCCCGAGCCTTCAAACAGCCTCGCTCGACGGGCGAGGCAAGCTCCCCGCTCGAAGCGCGGCTGGTTGGCTCGATTTTCCGATTGGATGAGAGGACCCGCATGAGTACCTACTGGCCCTGGTGGGCGGGCGCTATCGGGCTCGCTCTGGTCACCATCAACTACGCCCTCATCACCGATCGGTCATTCGGTGTGTCGTCCGCGTGGGATCGCGTGTTGCACTGGCGCCGCGAACGCCAACTCGAGGAGATGGACGAGGAGTTCGCCGACGATCAAGCTCTCGCTGAGGCGCTCGCCGCAGCTACGGCTGAGCACTTCGGCACCGGCGCGTCCCCCCTGCCACAGGATTCGTACGGGAATTCACAGCCACTCGAAGCGGATACCGAACCAGCGGCGAGCGAGAGCCCCGCGGCCACGAGCCTGCGCCCGGCCCCGCTGGCCACCCAGGCTGCCCTGCTGATATCGGTCTTCCTCGGCGGATTGATCGCCGCGGTCACCTCCGGACGGTTCCACCTCCGCTACGACATGGGCCCGGGCTTTCGGAACCTGGTCACCGCCAATCCGACCACCATGATCGCCCTGCTGTTCGTGGGAGGCGTGCTGGTCGGCTTCGGCACTCGGCTGGCCGGTGGGTGCAGCTCCGGCCACGGACTCAACGGCTGCGGCCGTCTACGCCCGGTCAGCATCGTCGCGACCGCCGTGTTCTTCGGCACCGCCATCGTGGTGTCGTTCCTCCTGTGGAAGGTGATCTGATGCGTACCCGGGGCGCGATTCTGCTGGCCAACGTCATCACCGGACTGGCCCTCGGTTATACCGTCACCAACATCGGCTTCGGCGACTACGCCGAGCTGAACCGCATGTTCACCTTCCAGGACCTGCGCATGCTCCTCTCCTTCGCCGGCGCCGTGGTGATCATCGTGTGCGCATTCGCTCTGCTGCGGGTCCGCCGCACCCCAGGGCGCATCCACGGGGGCGTGATCCCCGGCGCGGTGTTGTTCGGTACGGGCTGGGCGATCTCAGGTGGGTGCCCTGCGATCCCGATCATCCAGGTCGCCAGCGGATACCTGCCCGCCCTGGTCACAATCGTCGGAGTCATCGTCGGTATCCGGCTGTGCCGCTGGGCCAACGCCCGATACTTCCACCTCGACCGCGGCTCCTGCGGGCTGTAACCAAGGACGCCCACCGACACAAGCCGTGGAGGTAGGGGCTCTCGCTTTGACGATCCCCCGGCCGCACTCCCGTACCTGAATTCCGCCCAGGCCGCCCACCCCGCCCACCGGGAGAGCCTGGACCGGCTGCAGGAGATGGTCCTCCTCATTGGCTCGCACGAACCCCATCGCCCGAAGGCCGCCGGCGGGACGGACCGGTTTCGTCGGGACGAGGCGTTGGACCTGCTCGGGCCAGCGGTGCCCGGCCGGAGATGATCACCGCCGACGGGCCGGTGCTGGACTCGCCTGCTGCACGGCCGTTATGGCTGCTGCGGAGGGCGGGGCGGGTGCGGGGAGATCGGCCAGGCGCCGGAGTCGCCAGATCAGTACGTCGCCGACCGAGTCGGCACTGCCCAGTTCTCGGGATGCCACGTCTCGATCACCGCGAGAGTCAGGAACACTACGACGGGATTCGGGACGACCTGCTCATGCAGGCCGGCGACTGAACAAAGCCGGAGCACTGGCGCCCGCCTGCGGACCGTCCACAGCACCTGCTGCGGAACCATCCGCTCATGCAAGAGGCCAGGTATGGCTTAGCGCCTCGGTCGGCCGAAGCCACCCGAGGCGCTAAGCCGCAGGTCAGAGGATTTCTCCTCGACCTGTGATCGGTAGGCCGTGTGGGACTCGAACCCGCAACCAACGGATTAAAAGTCCCGGCAGGGTCCTGCCGGGACCTCCGTCAGCTTCCGCGCTGGTCCAGAAATCCCTAGTCAGAGCCATGCCGCATGCTGGCCGGTCCACGATTGTGTGCGTCGTGTCAGCACGTCCGCTCACGCACCGCTCACGCACCGCTCACGCACCGCTCACGCACCGCTCACGCACCGCTCACGCACCGCTCACGCATCCAGGCCCCGTGAAGACGACCAAGCCAACACACCTTCCAAATGTTCATCAGGGATCCGAGGTGGGCCGGTGGGCGTTCCGGCCTGGGGCTGAGAGGTCGGCAGGTGGGTTTCTCAACGATCCCGGACGCCTGTGGATGAGACCAGAACTGAGACTCCGTGTCGGCCTCGGAGGGAGCCCGCAGCGGGTTGGGCGTTTCGTGCGGAACATGTATCCGATGCGCCCATCCGGAACTGATTGCCGCCTGTTGGCGTCGTGGCGTTTATGGCGCAGGGTGGGAGCACGATGGGTGAGGAGCCGACGTGGGCAGAGCTGCTGCTTACCTTTTTCCTCATGGCGGCCGTCCCTACCCTCATCGGAGGCGCGGTGCTCTTGACCCTTGTCGGAGTGACGATGTGGATGACTGCACCGCTGCGGCGGCGCAGGCATGCCCAGTCTGAGAACGACTAGTTCACTCGCCCTGGGCCGGGAGGCTTCCCACGGCTGTTGCAGCAGGACCAGTTGTGGGGTGTGGCGGTGCCGGCGCCGCCCCGCGCGGTATGGATGGAGACCCTAGCGTCGGACGCGGAGCGGGCTGGGCCTGGCCGCTGTGCCCAGCCCTGTCAGAGCCGCACATCCTGAGACGGCGGCAAGCAGTCCGAAAGCGCCCCGGCCGTCGGGGCCGGGGCGCTGGGGTTAGGTCAGCAGCAGCTGCCGGACGACGGCGATTCCTCGGCGGCTGCGACCGGCAGAGAGGTGCCGACGCCGATCTGTACGAGTGCGGGTGCCGCAGTGGCGCAGCATCCTCCGCCGTCGACCTGGTCGGCTGCCGGATCGTCGAAGAGCCCCGCGCCGCCGCAGACTCCGGTTTCGGGGAGGGTGAGTTCGACGCGGTCGGCGGAGTCGATGTCACCGACGATGGCGGCGGTGACGGAACGGACCTGCTCGTAGCCGGTCATGGCGAGGAAGGTCGGGGCGCGTCCGTAGGACTTCATTCCGACCAGGTAGATGCCGGGTTCGGGATGGGAGAGTTCGCGGTGGCCGTGGGGGTAGACGGTGCCGCAGGAGTGCTGGTTGGGGTCGATCAGCGGGGCGAGCTCGACGGGAGCCTGGAGGCGTTCGTCGAGGCCGAGGCGGACCTCGGAGAGGAAGGACAGGTCGGGGCGGAAACCGGTCAGGACGATGACCTCGTCCACCGGGTCGAGACGGCGCCCGTCCTCGCCGACCAGGATCAGGCGGCTGTCCTCGTCACGCTCGATGGCCTCGGTGCGGAAGCCGGTGACCGCGTCGGCGTGGCCGTTGTCGACGGCGGCCTTCGCGGCGAGGCCGAGGGCGCCGCGGGCGGGGAGCTGGTCGGCGGTGCCGCCGCCGAAGGTGGAGCCGCTGATGCCGCGGCGCAGGATCCACACCGCGTGCGTGCCGGGCTCGTCCTTCGCGATGTCGGCCAGGGTAGCCAGGGCGGTGAACGCGGAGGCGCCGGAGCCGATGACGGCGGTGCGCTTGCCGGCGTAGCGGTCACGGACGGCCGGGTTATTGAGGTCGGGGACGCGGTAGGTGATGCGGTCGGCCGCCGTCTTCTCGCCGAGGGCGGGCAGGCCGCTGGCCCCGGCCGGACTCGGGGTGGTCCAGGTGCCGGAGGCGTCGATGACCGCGCGGGCGAAGACACGCTCCTCGCCGCCGTCGGCAATGGTGAAATGGACGACGAAGGGCTGGGCTTCGCGGTCGGCGTCGACGATGCGGTCACGGCCGGTGCGCGACACCCCGGTGACAGTGGCGCCCAAGCGGACGCGCTCGCCCAGGACATCGGCCAGCGGCTGGAGGTACTGCTCGGCCCAGTCCCCGCCGGACGGGTAGGTGGCCGCGTCGGGCTTGGTCCAGCCGGTCGGCGCCAGGAGCTTCTCGGCGGCCGGGTCTGTGACCTCGCCCCAGGTGGAGAACAGCCGCACGTGCGACCAGTCGCGAACCGCTGCGGCGACGACCGGACCGGCTTCCAGGACCAGCGGTTCGATGCCGCGCTCGACGAGGTGGGCGGCGGCCGCCAGCCCGGCGGGGCCGGCGCCGATGACGACAACCGGAAGGTCTGCAGTGGTGGTCATGGCGGTGATGTCCTCCGAGATAGGCGGCCGGTCCGGCCGCTGTTTCGATTGCTGTCGATATCTGGAGCTTGGCACTTGGCATCGATGAGTGTCAACATAGACATATGTCGAAGTCAGAGATTGCGGAGCTGCCGGTCCTCGACGCGGGGGCCGTGGTGCCGTGCTGCCCGCCGATCACCGCCGGGGAGCTGTCGCAGGACGATGCGGAGAAGATGGCCGTCATGTTCAAGGCCCTGTCGGACCCGGTGCGGCTGCGCCTGTTCTCCAAGGTCGCCTCGCACCCGGGCGGCGAGGCGTGCGTCTGCGACATCTCCGACGTCGGCGTCTCCCAGCCGACCGTCTCCCACCACCTGAAGAAGCTGCGCGAGGCCGGACTCCTCACCTCCGAGCGGCGGGGGACCTGGGTGTACTACCGGGTCGCGCCGTCCGTCGTGGCGGCCATGTCCACCATGCTCGACCTGCGCACCTGATCTCCGGTCGGCGCCTGCCAGTCAGCCGGTGCAGTCGGGCGGGCAGCACCGCGCCAGGTACGCCTGGAGGGCGGAGACGCGCTGGGCCATCGCGGCTCCGGGCTCCGGGCTCCGGGCCTCGGCTTCGTCGGCATGGAGTTCCAGCGGAGCTTCTCGCGCGGCGTCGGCCGGGATGCCGGGCACGTCCTGAAGCGAATGTGTACCGCAGCGGCCGGGTGAACCGCGATCAGGATTCGTGGTGGGCGGCGGTCGCGAGCGCCTGTTGCAGCTGGCTGATGCCGGGTGCGCCGTCCAAGCCCTCGGGCGTGCGGTAGAGACGGCAAGTCATCCCCTGCGCCTGTCCGGCTTCTGCGAACGGGTCTTCACCGTCGATGAGGATGGTCGGGGAGCCGGTGAAGCCGATGCGTTCGGCCTCGGCCTGGTCGGTGACCACCCGTGTGACGACATCGGCCTCCTGCAGCCCGGACGCCTCCAGCGCCTGCCGCAACCGGCCGGCAGCCAGCTCTTCGTTCGGGCATTCCTTCACGACCACGACCTCGATCCGCATGCCTCCAGCATGCCGCAGGCGCTCAGGCCAGCAGCTTGGTTCCCGTGGTGCGGCAGCCGAGGCAGTGCATCAGTCGCCCCTTCCCTGGGTGGTGAGTGCCGCGGGCGTGAACTTCTTGCGCCAGGCCAGCGCGACGTAGACGAGTCCGATCAGGACGGGTACCTCGATGAGCGGTCCGACGACTCCGGACAGGGCCTGGCCGGAGGTGACGCCGAAGGTGGCGATGGCGACGGCGATGGCGAGTTCGAAGTTGTTGCCCGCCGCGGTGAACGCCAGTGTGGCCGTGCGGTCGTAGGCCAGTCCGAGAGCCTTGCCGAGCAGGAAGGTGCCGAAGAACATGATCGCGAAGTAGACGAGCAGCGGCAGCGCGATCCGGACCACGTCCAACGGCTGCGAGGTGATCGTCTTCCCTTGGAGGGCGAACAGGATGACGATCGTGAAGAGCAGCCCGTACAGCGCCCAGGGGCCGATCTTCGGCAGGAACTTCGCCTCGTAGTTCTCGCGGCCCATCTTCTGCTCGCCGATGCGGCGGGTGAGGAAGCCGGCCAGCAGCGGGATGCCGAGGAAGATGATGACGTTGAGGGCGATGTGCCACACGGAGACGTCCAAGCCCTGGCCGTCTCCGAGGTTCAGCCACCGGGGCAGCAGGTCGAGGTAGAACCAGCCGAGCAGGCCGAACGCGATGACCTGGAACACGCTGTTGAGGGCGACAAGTACGGCGGCTGCTTCGCGGTCGCCGCAGGCGAGGTCGTTCCAGATGATGACCATGGCGATGCAGCGGGCGAGGCCGACGATGATCAGGCCGGTGCGGTACTCGGGCAGGTCCGGCAGGAAGATCCACGCCAGGGCGAACATGACGGCCGGGCCGACGATCCAGTTGATGACCAGCGAGGACACCATCAGCTTGCGGTCGCCGGTGACGGTGTCGAGCTTGTCGTAGCGGACCTTGGCCAGCACCGGGTACATCATGACGAGCAGGCCGAGCGCGATCGGCAGGGAGATACCGCCGATCTCGATCTTCGCCAGTGCGTCGTTCATCCCCGGGATCAGGCGCCCCAGGCCCAGGCCGACGGCCATGGCGAGCAGGATCCACACCGCGAGATAGCGGTCGAGCGTGGAGAGCTTCTTGACGATCGACTCATCCCCGGTCGCTGTGGCGGCGATGGTGGCTTCGGTGGAGGTCACGGGCAGGCCCTCTTGTTCCCGGCGGCGGTACGGGCGGACTCGGCCAGCGCCGCGAACTGCTCGGAGAGGCCGGCCAGGACCTCGGGGCGCAGCTTGTAGTAGGTGAAGCGGCCGCACGGCTCGGTCTCCACCACACCGGCCTCGCGCAGCACCTTCAGGTGGTTGGACAGGTTGGTCTGCTTCGCACCGGTCTCCTCGACCAGGTGCGTCGTGCAGAGCGTCTCGCGGGCCAGCAGGGTCACGATCTGGAGGCGGAGTGGATCGCCCAGCACTCGGATCAGATCAGGATCGACTGAAGTCAGCATGTACTGATATTCTCACATCATTGTCTGCTGATACCAGCGGGGGGTGAAGTCGCATGGCGGCTGATACCGCCATGCGACGAGAGAGAACGATCAACATGGCCGAGTCTTCCGGCAAGCCGTCCGTCCTGTTCGTCTGCGTCCACAACGCCGGCCGCTCCCAGATGGCCGCCGCCTGGCTGACCCACCTGGCCGGGGACCGCGTCGAGGTCCGCTCCGCCGGCTCCAACCCCGGCAACGCCGTGAACCCGGCCGCCGTCGAGGCAATGGCCGAGGTCAGCATCGACATCTCCGCCGAGACCCCGAAGATCCTCACGATCGACGCCGTCCGCGAGTCAGACGTGTGCATCACCATGGGCTGCGGCGACACCTGCCCGGTCTTCCCGGGCAAGCGCTACCTCGACTGGAAGCTCGACGACCCGGCCGGACAGGGCGTCGAAGCCGTCCGCCCCATCCGCGACGAAATCAAGACCCTCGTCGAGGGCCTGATCGCCGAGATCGCCCCGGAGGCAACGGCGTGAGCGGTATACACGAAGGTCTCCTCGCCCACCATCCGGACGAACATCCACGGCGTCTTCGGGGCGGGCGACGTCGTCGACCACACCTACCGCCAGGCCATCACCGCCGCAGGCAGCGGCGCATCGGCAGCTCTGGATGCCGAGCGCTACCTCGCGGCACTCAACGCCGGTGAATCAGCAGACGCACACGAAACCGCTGTCGCGGTCAACTAAGAGGCCGCGCATATAGGCGGTGGGCGGGGGCCGACTGCCAGACGAGGCAGGCACAGCCTGCTCGCCGCAGGGCGAACGGTCCTGCGGCGATCCCTCGCCCGGGCACGGTTCGACCGGTCGGCGGCAAGGGCCCGGGGCTGCTCGAAGGGCCACCCCGGGAACGGGGCGTGCGGACGCTATCGTCCGGTGTAGGTGAACTCGTCGGCCGGGCTGGTGGGAGAGGTCGCCTTGCCGACCGTCACGGTGATGTCAACCGTCTGGTGGTCGTCGAGCTGGCCGGGCGCGGTTGCGGTGATCTGGCCGGTGGAGACGAACTTGACCGAATCGGATGCCTTGTCCTTGAAGTGCACGGTGGCGCCATCGGCGAAGCCCGAGCCGCTGATGGTGACCGGGGTGCCGACCTTTCCGCTGGTCGGGCTGACCGCACTGACCACCACAGGTGCGGGTCCGCCATAGGCGAACTGCCCCATCGCTGCGGCCGGGGAGGTGCCGAGGGTGTTGGTGACGCGGACGTGGACAACGCCGGTTCCGTTGGGGACCTGAGCGGTGATCCTGATGCCGGAGGGGTCGATGTCGCGCTTGGCGCAGGCGAAGTGGCCGAAGTCGACCATGCTGTCCGGACTGAAACCGGTGCCGTTGATGGTCACCGTGGCGCCTGGTGCGCCGAAGGTGGGGGTCACGTCGGTCACCACCGGCCCGGAAGGGACGGCAGGCGCCCCCACCAGGTCCAGGTAGGTGGAGTTGGCGTGCTGGAAGGCGACCTGGCCGAGGAAGTCCTGGGTGGTCTTGTTGACCAGGTTCTTGGCAAGGCTCGTGTATCCGGTGTTCATCAGGCAGAGCGTGCCGGGCTGGACGTAGACGTTACCCTTGGTGCGCTTGGAGATCGCCCCGATGAGCAGCTTCACTTCTTCGGTCGCCTGCGGTCCCGGGCTCGGGTACCAGTCGGCGGTGGTGTCGAGATCGGCCCATGCGTGCGGTACCAGGTCGTAGGCGTTGTTCTGGCGCTCGTCGATGACCCACGGCACGGAGTCGAAGTAGTCGACAAAGCTCTGCACGCCGGCGGTGGGAGCGGCATAGGTGATCACCGCGAACTTCGGCTGTTTCGGCCAGGTCTGTGCCTGCAGGTACGGCGCGAGCATGGTGGCGATGCAACCGCCCAGGCTGTGACCGGTCAGATAGACGGTCGGCTGCGGCGAGGAGGGCGCCGACTTGAGCACGGCGGCGAGCGCCTGAGCGAGCGTGACGTTCGGGGAGGGCGAGGCGATCGAGCGGGCGTTGACAACCCGTTTGAACGCATCCATCGCCCCCTTGGAAACGGCGATGGGCTTCGGCGATCCGCTTTCGGGGAACGGGACGACTGTGCCGACCTCAAGGTCCTCAAGGATGTCGGTCAGATCGGCGTCCGTTCCGCGAGCGACCACGGCGAACTCGTTCGAGCCGTTGGTGCTCTGTGCGATGTAGGCCATATTGGCGTTGGCCTCGCTCAGGGCGAGCCACACCAGCTTCCACGCGCCCTGCGTCGCAAGGCTGGGATCGCTCAGTTGCGCGTCGATGCCGGTGATGATTCGCTCGGTCTGATGCTCCGGGGTTTCCCCGGACGGACGCGGGGTAGCCCCGGTGGCTGCAAGGGCAGCCAGGGTCATGGTCACCTGGGCGATTGTCGGATCGGGCGCCATCGTCGTTCCTGCTCCTCGGATGTTTTGCCGGTGCGGAGGCGGAACGGCCTTTCGGCAGCATCAGGGCAGATCTGTGCCGAACCGACCGTCAGATTGGACGCACACAATCAGACCTCCCCTCTGCTTTATCCGGTGCTTTTCCTGCCTTCAGGTTGACCAGGTTCACCTTGTTGGCCGTTCGTCATACGTGTGTGCGGTGCGCAGCGCGGTCGCCAGAACTGCGGTGTCCGCGGGCAGGCCCGGGGCGGCGGCCCAGGCGACGATGCCGTCGGGGCGGATGAACGCGGCCGACAGATCGCCGCGGTCGGCAGGGGCGGCCACCACGGTCGACAGGCGGCGAACCGGTCGCGCAGGGCATGGAGGGGCGGGGTGTCGCGGTAGGTGCGGAACTCGGCCACCTTCTCGCCCGGCCTGCGGCGGCGCATCCGGATGACGATCGATCGGTCCATGACCGTGTCGGGCAGGTCGCCGATGCCCGCGAGGGCCGCCATGGCGAAGGTGGGGAGCTTCGCGACTTCGTGGTTGGGACCAGAAACCCGGAGGTTGCTGGGGCCTCCGGCGTTGTGCCGCCGGGGGCCCGTTTCCGCATCCTCGCCACCACCGACCTGCCGCCGATCACCTTGCGCGACCTGCGTCACGTCGCGGCCACTCTCACCCACGGCAGGGGCGGCGATCTCCACACGATCAAGGGCGACGCTGCACCACTCCACGATCACGCTCACGTCGGACACGTACACGAGCCTGCTGCCCGAGGTCGACAAAGCCGCCGCCGCGCTGGTGCCACGGGCCCGTAGGGCCCCTCCGTAGCCCCTGCTGTCGGACCGTCCGCTCACGCACGAGGTCGGGGAAGACGAAGCGCCCCGACCGGATGAAACCGATCGAGGCGCTAAGTAGCAGGTCAGAGGGGGTCCCACCTCGCTGCCGGCGGTAGGCCGTGTGGGACTCGAACCCACAACCAACGGATTAAAAGTCCCGGCAGGGTCCTGCCGGGACTTCCGCCAGCTTCCACGCTGGTCCAGAAATGCCTAGTCAGAGGCATGTCGCATGCTGGCCGGTCCAAGGTTGTGTGCGCCATGTCAGCACGTCCGCTCACGCATCGCTCACGCATCCAGGCCCCGTCGAAGACGGCCGAGCCAACACACCTTCCAAATGTTCATCAGGAATCCGAGGTGGGTCGGTGGGCGTGCCGGCCTGGAGCGGAGAGGTCGGCAGGTGGGTTCCTCAACGATCCCGGACACCGGTGGATGGGACCAGAACTGAGACCGCGGCGCGGCCGGAGCCTTGCCGGTCAAGAGCAGACAGCAGTCAGCCGTGGCGGGTTCGAGTTTGAACCAGCGGCCCCTTTGTCCCAAATGAGGTTCGGCGAAGATCGTGACCTGCGAGGAAATCCCGGGCGCTCCGGCGCGCGCTGGCAATGCATGCCGTGGAGAGGGCAGTTGCCACGTTGACGCTCATTGTGTTCATCAGGCCACCCTGGTCTCTGGATCGTCACGCAGGTCCTATCTGGCGGCGCTTGTGCCCGGCCTGCGGTGTGTCAACCGCACGAGCCCGCGCGTGTCCTGAGCGATCATCCGCATGGCCAGACGTGGCGAATGCGGTGTTCGCGGCGTCGAGGCTGCGCGTAACGGCGCTGGTCGGAGCGGGCGAGCCTGGCTGGAGCGGGGCCGCCGCACACCCGTTCCGTGACCGAGGCCGACTATCTCTCCGCCCGGGTACGGAAATCTATGTCAGCCGGAGTAGACATTAGGGTGGTGGTGTGGCTATGGTTTCTCTCGTAGCCCAGAGAGACAGCAGGGCCCGGCAGAGACGAACTGCCGGGCAGCAGTAACCGCAGTTGCAGTTCGCAGGACGGTGCGGTGGTGGAGTTCCGAAGCCAGGGTTGTTGCAGGACGGCGACGGGACTGGCGACCGGACCGGGTGGCCCGCAGTGATCAGGGGCCGCCGTGAGCAGTACCCGCAAGTGCAGTACGCAGCAGTGAAGTCAGTGAGCAGCACCTCGGTGAAGGCGTCGGCTGCGGACGCGCGCACCGGGAGGTTCGACAGTGGGGTTCTAAGCCAGAGCAGATGCAGGACGGGCGACGGGGCTGGCTGTCGAAAAGTGGCGCTGGCACAGGCCACAGAGCAGTACGCAGGAGAGCAGTACCAGCAGTAGGTAAGTGATGATCCCAGAGGGAAGAACGGAGGAGCCAGGCGCCATCAGGATCGCCCGGGTGGAAGTTTTGAGCCCGGGTACCGCAGGACATCGATAGCGAGGTGGTCTCCGGTCAAGCAACCGCGATCCCCGCACCCCCGACAACTTCCAGGTCGGGTCAGCGGAAATAGAAGGCCGGCGCAGTATCAGGGTCGGCAGATGGTGTAGCAGTTCCTTCGGGGCTCGGGTGCCGTACGGCACCCGAGCCCCTCCACGCGTTCCACAGAGAGGTGCAAATGACAGCAGACGACTCGTTCGGCCGTCTCAACGACGACGACTACCCTGCCTACACGATGGGCCGGGCCGCCGAGATGCTCGATACCACACAAGGTTTCCTCCGCGCCATCGGAGAAGCCCGCCTGATCACCCCGCTGCGTTCCGAGGGCGGCCACCGGCGCTACTCCCGCTACCAGTTGCGCATCGCCGCACGCGCCCGCGAACTCGTCGACCAGGGCACCCCCATCGAGGCCGCCTGCCGCATCATCATCCTCGAGGACCAGCTCGAAGAAGCCCAGCGCATCAACGCCGAATACCGCCACGCCGCCGAATCAGAGAACCCGACGACCGCGGGCTGACGCGTGGCTTCTGGGTCAACTGCCTTGACCAGGAAGTTCCCTTCGCCCACATCTTCGTCGTGGGCGTTCTGCTGCGGCGGAGGAGCCAGGGTGACCGCCTCCGTCTGCCGCATGTCGTAGGACGCTTCATCGGCAGGAAGGTGTGAGGCAAGGGCCGCGGGAACTGTGAAGTGGTTTGACACGCAGAACGGCTGCGGCTTCACCGCCCGGACAGTGGCGGCTCGGACGTGTTCGCCCACCGTACGGCGATCAGCCCGCGCGCGGAGCGTACTGCTGCCCCGGGCAGGTCCTGCTGTCCGACTGGTTCGCACGAACGGTGGGCGTCGGCCGCCTTCAGTCTCAGTCCATGGTGGTGGGATCTGGGGCACTCGTGAGAGCGCCGCGCAGCAGCGCTGCGCTGATCTGCGTCGGGACCCTTATACGGGCTGATGGGCCGCCGTATAAACGACGACCGCTCTTCCTGGAACGCCGTGTTCCGGGTGGATCAATATCTATGACCGCGAGACGAGAGTTTAATGTGCCGCGCGGACAGTGTGTTTACTGCAACGGGCAGAGTGGAATTATTTACCGTACGCAGGCCGCTACCGCATGCTACTGTCGATCTCAGTTGCAGTCGTGGTTCCCAAAAACTTCAACACCTTTCGTCGGCATTTTTAGCCGCGGGGAGCGTTTTGTATTTCCGGTCATCTCCGGGCGGGGCATCATCGCGGCGACCCGGTATCCGTGGATTGCGGGTTCCGGCGTACTGCCCCACAAGGAGATATGACATGGCGTCTGGCACTGTGAAGTGGTTCAACGCGGCCAAGGGTTTCGGCTTCATCGAGCAGGACGGTGGCGGCGCTGACGTGTTCGCCCACTTCTCGAACATCGCCGCTCAGGGCTTCCGTGAGCTGCTCGAAGGTCAGAAGGTCACCTTCGACATCGCGCAGGGCCAGAAGGGCCCGACGGCCGAGAACATCGTTCCCGCCTGACGCTGACGCGCACTTCGTAGCTGGGGCCCGCATCCCTCGGGGTGCGGGCCCCAGCTACGGGCATTCCCCGGGGCTTCCCTGTGGGGCAACGACGCCCGCAGATCCCTCTCCAGGAATGCGGACCTCTTTGAAGATGCACCCGTAGACGTCCGGGATCTCACGTCCGCATGACGTCACCCATTTCATCGCCTGCACTTGCACCGGATTCACCGCGGGCCAGATCTGCTTTCGCATTTCGTTCGGCTCGTTCTTGTGATTCCCCGCGCTGTTCTTCTGCTGCGAGAATTCCTTGATACGTGCCGTATCAAGGAAGGTTCTGAATGAACCCCTCACGTACGAACAACCGCTCCTCCCGCAGCCGTACCGGCGGTCCCGCCTTCGGCTCCGGCGCCGGTTCGCACCGGGGCAACCGCTTCGGCACGCCCGCCCCGAGCCGTTCCGGAGGGCCGAGCCGCCCAGGCGGCCGCGGCCGGCGGCCCGCGGCGGCCTCGGGCGAGTTCGCCCTGCCCAAGACGATCACTCCCGCGCTGCCCGCCGTCGAGGCTTTCGCCGACCTCGACATGCCCGAGCAGCTGCTGGCCTCGCTCACCGCGCAAGGCATGCGCGTCCCGTTCCCGATCCAGGGCGCGACCCTGCCCAATACCCTCGCGGGCCGCGACGTCCTCGGTCGCGGGCGCACCGGCTCAGGCAAGACCCTCGCCTTCGGCCTGGCCCTGCTGGCCCGCACCGCCGGACAGCGCGCCGAGCCCCGCCAGCCGCTGGCCCTGATCCTCGTGCCGACGCGTGAACTGGCACAGCAGGTGACCGCCGCTCTCACCCCCTACGCCCGCTCGGTGAGGCTGCGCCTGGCCACCGTCGTCGGCGGAATGCCGATCCGCAGGCAGGTCAGTGCACTGCGCAGTGGCGCCGAAGTCGTCGTCGCGACGCCGGGCCGCCTCAAGGACCTCATCGACCGGGGAGACTGCCGGCTGAACCAGGTCGCGATCACCGTCCTGGACGAGGCCGACCAGATGGCCGACATGGGCTTCATGCCCCAGGTCACCGCACTCCTGGACCAGGTCCGCCCCGAGGGCCAGCGGATGCTGTTCTCCGCCACCCTCGACCGCAACGTCGACCTCCTGGTCCGCCGCTACCTCACCGACCCGGTCGTCCACTCCGTCGACCCGTCCGCCGGCGCGGTCACCACGATGGAGCACCACGTACTGCACGTCCACGGCGCCGACAAGCACCGCACGACGACCGAGATCGCGGCCCGCGAAGGCCGGGTGATCATGTTCCTGGACACCAAGCACGCCGTCGACCGGCTGACGCAGGACCTGCTGAACAGCGGAGTGCGGGCCGCCGCCCTGCACGGCGGGAAGTCGCAGCCGCAGCGCACACGGACCCTGGCCCAGTTCAAAACCGGGCACGTCACCGTGCTCGTCGCGACGAACGTCGCGGCGCGCGGTATCCACGTCGACAACCTCGACCTCGTCGTCAACGTCGACCCGCCGAGCGACCACAAGGACTACCTCCACCGCGGCGGCCGCACCGCGCGGGCCGGCGAGTCCGGCGGCGTCGTCACCCTGGTCACCCCCAACCAGCGCCGCGACATGACCCGCCTCATGGCAGCCGCCGGCATCGTGCCGCAGACCACTCAGGTCCGCTCGGGCGAGGAGGCACTCAGCCGGATCACCGGCGCCCAGCCCCCCTCCGGCATCCCCGTGACGATCACCACGCCGGTGGCCGAGCGACGTCAGCGCAGCCGCAGCGCGGCCTCCCGCGGCCGGCGCAGCCCCGCTTCGACTGCCCGGCGCACGATCGTGCGGCAGTCCTCCTTCGACGCGGCGGCCTAGAACCCTTGATCAGGAAACTGGCCCATCTCTGCAGGAGGCACATCTTGGCACTGGTTCAGATGCAACCCCGCCCGGCGAGCGCCACCCCGGCGCACAGGACAGTGGCCGACACCATGGGCACGGCCGGACCGCAGGTCTGCGACGACATGACCATCGAAGTCGCCCTGGCCGTCATGACCAGTGCCCGCACCGAGCACCTGCTCGTCTGCGACAACGACGGCCTGTGCACCAGACCGGTCACTCAGGCCCAGCTCACCGCCATCCGTGACAGCCCCGCGTACACGGACCGGGTCCAGCTACGCGACATTCTCGACAACCGCGGGCCGTTCACCTCACCCGCTACCACGATCACCGAAGCCCAGCACGCGATGCGCGGCCGCCGGCCCGGTGCCCTGCCGGTCGTCGACGAGCAGGGCAGCGCTCCGGGCGTCCTCGCCCTTGCCCACTGAACCGCCTCACCGCGGCGAAACCATTCCCCTTCATTCTTCTCCCTGTGAGGCATCATGCGCTGTGTCATCGCCCGCTTCCCGTTCGACCTCACCAAGAGCGGCGTCCTGGAATCCATGAAGGGCATCAAGCCCGAACAGGTCATCGGCGAGTCCGTGATCATCGGCCGCCGCACCTACCCCGTCAAGCAGGTCGGGCAGGTCATCACACGCCAGGACCGCCGCGATTTCAGCGCCGGCGAAATCCTCCGGGCCATGACCCAACTCGGCTTCACCTGCCCCGGCCTTCCCCACACCGCCGCGCCCACGCGCGTCCTCAACCCGTTCCAACAGGCTTCCGCGATGCTCGGCGCCCCTGCCGCCGTCTGACCGACGCGCAGGCGCAAGCCGCCACCAAAACAACAGTGAGGGTCCTCAGCGCGCAGCAGTGGATTCAGTGGTCGGAGTAGCTAAAGTCGCCCATGGTCCAAGCGCTGACGTCATCGATCGCCACCAAGACCTCCGACACCCGCTGCCTCCAGACTGCTTTGGGAGTCAGCCGCCTCGAACGGCGACGGGCCGCGAACGCGGTGAGCGGCGAGGAAGCCGTCGAGGCTTCGACGCTCCTTCGGTGAGGGGGAGATCCAGCCTGTCGGTTGGGGTCGTCTGGTCAGCGTCTCGCCTCTCGGCGGACAACCGTTCGCCCCCGACGAGGCCGCAGGAGAGCGGCCCCCTGGCCGACTGGGCCGCTTGGGTTACCACGTGCGGCGCGTCGTCCTCGGGGCCGCTCTGAAAAGCACGGCGAGCGCTACCTCGCGGCACTCAACGCCGGTGAATCAGCAGACGCACACGAAGCCGCTGTCGCGGTTAATCAAGTGCTGGAAGAGCAGGGCGCCGGCGGAAACGAGACGGGTCCGTAACTGGAAGCCTGACCGCCCTGCCGGCCAGATCCTGCTTGCCTGACCCGCGCGCCGCCCAGACGGGGAGGGCGGTGCGGCGCCCGCCTCATCGCCCTCTCCAGGGTCACTACCCCTTCAGCGTCGCGACCTGGCGAGCGCGTTCGCCGAGTTCTCTTACGGCCCGGACCTTCCGGTGGGGAGCGAGCCGCTTCCGCATCGTCTCGAAGTGCTCGTCGCCGCGAGCGGTTGACAAACCCACGTAGTCGTCGAGGAACGTATTCCAGGTGCTGCACGCCTCCTCGATGTGTCCCAGTTCGTACTGGCGTTGGGCCATCACGCCGTTGGCGTGGAGTCGGCCCTGCCGTTCCTGTTTGGGTTGTGCCCGGACCGAGCTCTTCAGAGCCGCGATCGAGCCCGCCAGGTCTTTCGTCTCGTAGAGGACGTGGGCGACGTGGAACTGGTAGGCCGCTTGGTCGTATCCGCCGACAGCATCTCGGCGTGAGTCGGCCTTCGAGAGCGCTACTTCGGCTTCACGCAGGCGAGTGAATGCCTGCTTCCGGTCGCCGACCATGGCTGCCGAGTGTGCCTGCTGACCTCGAAGGAACGCCACCAGCCGCGGGCCGGCCTTGGGTGCAGCTTCGGCAGCTGAGTCCGCGAGCTTCAAGGCCGTCTGCCCATGGCGCAGATGTGATGCCTGAAGGCTCATGCCGCGCAGAGTGCGGCAGTAGGTGACGTGGTCAGCAGCATCCTTGGCGAGGTTCAACGCCTTTACGTAGTACTGCTGTCCGAGGCCGTGCTCTCGTTCGTACATCGCCATCCACCCGGTCAGGTAGGTCAGGTCGGAGGCGGCGGAGAGCATGTCGTTTCTGACCGGCTCGGTTGCTTGGGCTCGCAGGTAGGGCGCGACGGTGTTGACGAGGAATGCCGCGGCCATTGGGCGGGCGTGGCCGCCGCCCAGCTCGTCGAGGATGTCTGCGATGCGGTCGGTCATGGTCCGTACGGTCGCGACTTCGCCCGGCCCGATACGGCCTGTGGGTTTCGTGGCGCGTTCGCGTTCCTCTGCGTGCGCCTCGCCTGCGAAGAGGGGCACGACGAGAGCAGCCGAGTACAAGCCGGCGGCGAGCACGCCGCGTCGTGAGGGGTCCATATCAGCCCTGCCCAGATCCAAGAGGGACTCGACAGTGTCTCCGCTGCCGGAGTCCTCTCCGCCCTTCGGAGGCTGCAGACCCGCTTCCGCATAGGTCACGGGGCGGCCGACCTTACGTTCGAGTACCTCGATGATGATCGGCCTGACCTGCTCCCTTGGCTGCGTCCCGCTCAGCCAGTGCGAAACGGCGGAGTGGTCGTACTTCAGGGTCATACCGACCTGGACACCGGTGCGGTTCACCGCATTGGCGAGCTGGGTACGCGACCATTGCGCCTGCTCAAGCAGGGTTTCGAGTCCCGTATTGCGGTCGTCCTGGGGTGCTTTGGCCATTGCCAACTCCCGTAGGTTTCACGGCTTTCACGGTCACGCCTCCCTCCTACGGTACCCGGATGGGCACATCTCGCAGTTAGCTCTTCACACGCCGCAACCAAAAGCGGACACGAGAGGAGCGCGTGATGACCGCTGTGACAGACAAGGACCGATCCCCGAGCGTCGACGCTGCCGATCCGGAGGCACTGCCGATCGACGTCGAAGCCATCAGCGATGTCGTGACGAAGGCTTTGGCCATCACGCTGTCCATGCCTGATCGGCAGGAAATCGACCTGACAGCCACCCAGTTGCGTGGAGCGCTGAACCTGTTCGTGACGGAAGAGCTGGGCTTCGACGAGGACCCGGTCGTTCGGCAGATGTACAGGGACGCTTACCGCCTGACGGAGCTGAACGCCCGGCCGACGGCTGAGACTCCGCAGTTCGTTGCCTTCGATTACACGCGTGAACTCGGCCGACTGACGAGACGTTTCGTCAGTCTCTACCGCGAGCGCCATCCGGAGGGCACCAACGATGGGTAGCCACCGGAGACGCCGGTGACCGACAAGCGGCGGCTGCACGACTGGCGTGAGTGGGCGGGCGCTCTCCTCCCCTTGCTTGTCACCGCCCCCCTCGGCCTTCTGATCTGGTATTTCGGCAACCACTAGCCCCACAGACTCCGCCTCCGAGCGACGACTCATGGCTTCCCCAACGGCCTGACGCCGCAGAGGCGGGAAGAACCCTGCCCGGCTGTTCTCGTGAGGGTCGGCAGTCGGGCGGGCGTACGACGAGTGCGGAGGACCGCTCCGCACTCGACCGGCAAGTGCAAGAGAAGAAGAGGAGTCAGCGATGGAGATCCAGCACGAAACGCAGGCGGACTCGGCGCACACAGCCCTGACGGCGCCCATCACGGGTGACAGCCTGCTCGTCGCCCGTGCGCAGGTGAAGGCGGCGCGGGAGCGTGCGTTCATCCCGTCGGACAACACCGGCGGCCGGTCCGACAGCAACGATTCCTGACGGGACCGGACACATGACCGCTCAGCCCCACGCGGTCGTCGCACGCCTCGGCGAGGACTTCCTCGCCGAGGCGTTCGGCCGCACCTTCCGCGTCATTCCTGGCGATGCCCAGTGCATTGCCGGACTCCTCGACTGGGACGACCTCAACGAGATCATCGCCCGGCACCGCCTGGAACCACCGCGGCTCCGTCTCTCCGCCGACGGCGTGGTCGTTCCCCTCGACGCCTACACCGTGCGTGAAGTAGCCAGGCGCCGAACGGTATGGCATCGAATCCACCCCGCCTCCCTGCACGAACAGCTCGCCCAGGGCGCCACCATGGTGATCGACGCATTCGATGAACTGCACCCAGGCGTACATGGTCTTGCCCATGCTCTTGAGGCCAGGCTCCGCTCCAAGGTCCAGGTGAACCTGTACGCCTCCTGGAAGCCGCGCGAGGGCTTCGGGGTGCACTGGGACGACCACGACGTGGTCGTCGTCCAGGTGGACGGCCACAAACGCTGGAAGATCTACGGACCGACCCGCGTCGCCCCCATGTACCGCGACGTGACCGAAACCGCCCCGCCGTCCGACGAGCCCGTCGCAGAGTTCGTCCTCACACCAGGGGACATCCTTTACCTGCCCCGTGGCTGGTGGCACGCCGTCTCTGCCTCCGAGGGACAGCGGTCGCTCCACCTGACGTGCGGGCTCAGCTCCACAACCGGCGTCGACCTCGTGTCCTGGGTTCTGGACACCCTGCGAGCAGAACAGACAGTCAGGGCAGACCTCCCTCATTTCGGGTCCTCCGATCAAAAGCAGCATGTCGTTGACCAGCTGCGCGACCTGCTCGTCAAAGAAATGGCTAACGGAAGCCTGATCGATCGCTACTTCCAGCACCGGGACGCGGACGAGCCCGTACGGTTCCGGCCCAGCCTGCCCTTCGTGGACGCAGTACCGGCCGACCCTGGCGTCAGGGCGCGGATGCTCACCGCACGCCACACGCTCAGTACGACGGACGACGGCAACGCCGTTCTGACGGCAGGCGGCGAGTCCTGGACCTTCACAGCGCCCGCACTGCCCTTGCTGAAGCGTCTCGCCGACCGATCGGAACACCGGCTCGCCGACCTCGTCAGCGACACCGAACTCACTCTGGGGCAGGCGGCTGCCGTGATCAGTGAACTCGTGAACGGCCAGGTCGCCTCGGTCAGAGGCACGCAGTGAGGGGCGCCGAACTCGGCCTGGGCACCTATCGCACGGCCGGCGTTGCGGCCGCCGCCCAGGCCGCGATCGACCAAGACGTTTCCTGGATCGATACGGCCCCGAACTACCAGCGCGGCACAGCCGAGGAGCAGCTGGCCCCCGTGCTAGGCGCCTTCCCGTCCGTACGTGTGTCGACGAAGGTGGGCTTCCTGGACGCTGCCCGCCAGGTGCGGGCGACGAAGGAGGGCGTGCTCACCCCTTCGCGGACCGAGAAGGGGTACTGCCTCGAACCGTCATATGTGAGGTGGCAGGCAGCACAGAGCAAGGCCGCCCTCGGCCGGATCCCCGACATCACGTTCGTCCACAACCCCGAACACGGTGGACCAGAGCCACACGAGCTCGACGCCCGCCTCCTCAAAGCGTTCCGGACGCTGGAGGAGTGCTGCCGGCAAGGACTGATCAAGGCGTACGGCGTGGCCACGTGGTTGGCGCTGCACGACGGGTCGCTGACGGTCGACCGTCTCATGGAACTGGCCCACAAGGCCGGAGGCCCGACCCACAAGTTCGCAGCGATCCAGCTCCCTTTGAGCCTCGTGCAGCTGGGGCCCATCGCCGACGCGCTGAACGGCCGGGGCGTTCTCTTCGACGCCCACGCCCTCGGCCTGGAAGTCTTCGCCTCGGCACCACTCCATGCCGGAGAGCTGCTAGAGATGGTCACTCCCACCGTCGCGCAGGAAGTGCATCCGGGAACCACGCCCATACAACTGCTGCTCGGGACAGTCGCCTCCACACCCGGTGTGACACGGATCCTGCTGTCGGCCAGCACCACGAGCCATTGGACGGCAGCCGAGCAGGCCGCCGCCCCGCCCCTCCCACGCCTCTTCGACAGCACCGAACTGAGAAAGATCGTCGATGCCTTCCGCGCCTGACCACGCCACAGCAGAACGAATGCGACGAGCATTCGAGTACGCCGCCACAGTCTTCTCTCTCAATGCTGCAGGCAGTGAGGAGACCTGGGGGTGGGACGGTAAGACCCTGAGCGGCCCGGCCAGCGGCCACCTCTGGCTGCGGGTGGCCGAGACCAAGGCAGAGAAAGCAGCCAGCGCATCCTGGAAGGGACCGGAAGAAGCACACGAAGCGATGCCGGACCGCGTTCCGCGTCCTCGCTTCCGCGGGGCTTTCGAATGGTCGACCGACGCGTACGCCTACCGTGCCGAGGTCCACAACCGCGCCAATGGCCGGCCGCTCAATCGGTCGCCCTTGGCGCCACCGGGCCTGGACCTCTCCGCCGTGTGGTGGGCCCAGCTACGCGATGCGCTGGACACGATCTCCCTCGTGTCCACGAGCCGTGTAGCTGTTCGCCAAGAACGGCTCCACTGGGCCTTGCCCCGCTTCCTCGGGACGGACGTGGCCACCGAAGTCCTGGAGTGGAGTACCGCACACGCCGACATCCAGTGGTCGAATCTGACCGGTCCCGAGCTCTTCATCCTGGACTGGGAGCGGTGGGGACTGGCTCCAGCCGGCTACGACGCGGCCACCCTCTACATCTCCAGCCTCGCTGTCCCTTCGGTTGCAGACCGCGTCCTCCGCGAGTTCAAGCCCATCCTGCAGTCCGCCTCCGGCTGCCTCTCCCAATTGGTCGTGGCCAGCGAGTACCTCCAAGGGATCGAACGCGGAAACAACCTGGAACTCGAGGCGCCCTTGCGAAAGCACCTGACCCACCTGCTCGGTTGACCCACCCTGTGCACCTGCTTGAGGGCAGGCGGACAGGGTGCCGATGGGCGTCACGCCCAAGACGTCGGTTCCGTTCTCAACGCCGACGAGGGTGCGCAGCCGCCGTACCTGGGCTGGTGGCGGGCGGAGCGATGTGCCGACCCTGTTTAGCCGGTCGCTTGTCGGCTCGCGCAGCGGTGGGCATCTCGGCGGGTGCGAGATCGAGCCGGTACAGGCGCCAGATGAGCACCTCGCTGACGGAGTCCGCGCTGTCGAACTCCCGTTGTGCTGTGACCGTGTGGAGGAGGACCGAGGGGTTGTGTCCGGCCCGCTGGGCTTGATCCAGCATGACCGCCAGGGCGGGCCAGCTGGCCTCGGTCTGGACGCGGCTGGCCAGTTCAGGCCGTGCGGAACGGATTGCGGCGATCTGGTTGTGCTGTGTCCGCGCAGAGAGCCCTTCGCCGTATGCGCGCATGTCGGCCAACAGACCCGCAGCAGCAGTCCGGTACGCCGTGCGCAGGTGCATGGCGGTTTGGCGTGCGGCTTCGGCTTGCTGGGCGTGCTGGTGGGCGGCGTGCCAGTGGCCGGCGGCGACAACGGCGAGGATCAGAACGTCCAGGACCAGAGCGGTGGCGGCACCGTCTGCTCCGTGTCCGAGGGCATGCCCGGAGTGGACGATCTGGCGAGCGGCCCGTCGGAGTGCGTACATCCGGGTCTGTTCACCGCGAATATGGGAACGGGCTGCGCGCTCGAAGGTCCTTGCGGCATCTCGGAGTTCCTCATGCGGACGGCCCAAGGTGGTTTGAGCGAGAGCGTCGAGGACCTCGCCCACCCCGACGATGTGGGCAGCCGCAGCCTCGTCGTCGGGGGAAGCGATCATGGTAAGTGCCGTATCGAGGGCTTCGGCGGAGAAGCGGCGGGCGCGGCCCGGCGCGGATTCGCCGGCCCGTTCCACGAGGGCCGGGGGCTCGGGGACGTCTCGTTCGGTAGTGAAGCGCTCACGGATTTTGGGCAGGGACAGGTCAGGTGCGAGTTTCGAGCCCGAATACCAGATGGGTTCCTGCTTGGCATTGCGGTCACCGACGAGGTCTACGGAGTAGCCAAGAAGGTCGCCGGACGGGGCGACGCGCTTCTTGATCCGTACGCCTTCGGCGGCAAGGCGGTCAAAGAACTCGGTCTCGTCGGGAGCGCCGGCGAGGGCGCGGTGGACGTGTTCTCGCAGCAGCTCACGCGACGTGGCCTCCTGGCCGAGACGTTCAGCTTTGCGCCGTTCGGCGCTGGTGGGGCGTTTGGCGGCGGTGCCGTCGCCCTTCTTCAACTGGCGCAGGCCGAATTCCTTCTCGATCTTGCGGCATTCCGCCTGGGCTCGGGTGGCGTCCTTGTGGCGGCGTGGCTGGGTGCGGTCGGCGCGTACGAGGGTGGCGACGAGATGGATGTGGTCGGGGGCGTGCCGGACCGCGATCCAGCGGCAAGCTTGCTCATCGCCCTCGGGAGCAATGCCGGTGGCGTTGACGATGCGGCGGACGACGGTGGCCCAGTCCTTGTCGCTGAGGATGCGGTCGGTGTCCGCGGTGCGCACCGAGCAGTGCCAGACGTGCTTGGACGGGGCCTTGTCCTTCAGGGCGTCGACCCACTGGTCGAGATCGGCGGCGAGCTCGGAGAACGTGGCGCTCGGATCGCGGCCGGGATCGACGACGAAGGGGTCGTAGGCGGCGACGATGTGCGGGTCGACGTGAGCTTCGATGTCGCTGGTTCGGTAGAGGTACTTGAGCAGGCCGATCGTCCGGCCGCCCGGCGGGTTGATGTCGGGGACCAAGGACTCAGCTCACCAGCTTCCGGGCGGCAGCTTTCACCATGGCTGCGGACTCGCAGACCTCGTTAGTGGCGCGAGCGAGGTGGACGACGTCGCCGCCGGAGTTCAGGATCCGCGCCATCTGATTGATGTTGTTGCCGACACGGGCCAGGTCGACGCGGGCCGCTTCGAGCCTGTCGAAAGCCTCGTCCTGGTCAAGTCCGTTCCGACCGTGGAGTTGTGCGTGGACCGCCTGAGCGATGAACCGGGCTTTGGAGACACCCTTCGCGTCGGCTGCGGCCTGGATCTCTGCGTCTTCGGCCTCGCTGGCGCGGAAGGTCAGGCGCTTCACGCGCTGCCGCGGCTGGCGGGAGCGTCGGCGGCCCCGCTTGGCAGCGGGCTTGTCTTGCTGGTGGCCGCCCTCGGCCACCAGCTCCGGGTTCGGCACCCCCTGGCGCCGGACCTCCTCCGCCACCCCCGGGGCGGAGGCAAGCGCGCTGGACCGGCCCTTGGACGGTCCAGCGCTACAGCTTGCTCCGCCTGGAGCTGGGGTGTAGGTCATCTGCTTCTGAGATGGAGGGAGTTCGTGGTTGAGGTCGTGCATGTGGACTCCTGCAAGGGGTGGTGGTGAGGACCCGCCCTTCCCGTGCTGATTCGGGGAAGGGCGGGCGAGGGCGACGGGTTGTGGGGTCAGCCGGTGCCTGCGGTGGCCTCGTCGAGTTCGGCCTGCAGCAGGTTCTTGACCTTGTCCAGGCGGCTTCGGGAGATGCCGAACCCCTTGTCCCGGATCGCCTTCTCGACGTTGCGGCGCGAGACACGGTCGGCCCGTCCGAGGGGAGCCGTACGACCGATGTCGATGGCCTGCTCCAGCGAAATGCTTGGCGGAGTACCTCCCGGCATACCTGCCTGGTACGGAGCCTTTGCCAGGTGCTTCGCGGCGGGCTGCGCCACGTCGTTGGCGCTCGTGGCGGTTGGCGGTGACGTTTCGCGACCCATGTCTCCCACGGCGGGTTTGTGGCCGTCATTGGCGCTGTGACCGATGGGGTTGTGGCGGCCGGCGGTGATGGGGCGTCGGGCGACAAGGAGGTAGAAGTGGACGGCTCCGGCCAGGGCGAGTGGGGCGATGGCGGAGATGGCTCCGACGGTGATGTCGTCGAGGGCGAGGCCGTTGTGGCGGGTTTGCTGGTTGAGGCGGATGGCGTGCAGGACGTTGGCCCAGATGCTTGTGGCGGTGGCGATGCCGACCAGCGCCGAGACGTAGAGGCGGGCGGACAGGGGTGCGGTTCGCAGAACGAGTAGGGCGCCGATCCCGATGGCGATGAACCCGTCGATGACGAGCGGGAAGGCGTAGGTGAGCGCCGGGTGGATGTGGCTGGCGGCGGCCATCTGGCGCAGGGCGTCGTAGGAGAGGGCGAAGGCCGCCACGGCCAGCAACGCCACGCCCGTGCGGATCGCGGCGGCCAGGGGCACCGGGGCAGCGGTCGGCGCTGCGGCGAGGGCAGGGGAAGGCAATGGAGAGTGCTCCAGGGGTACGGAGGTGCGGCTGACGTGGCCCGGTGAGGGGGAGAGAGACCCGTCGCGACTCGTTGCATGCCTGGTCAGGGCAGGTACGGGTGGGGCGGTGATGTCGAGTCGACTCGTCACCGCCCCTCGACTCGTCACCGCGCTGACCTGCGCGGGGACGAGTCGCGACGGGTCGTGCCGGGTCAGGCCCCGGCCGTGGCTTCCGGTGCGAGTTCGGGGCAGTAGCGTGCCCAGGAGTCGGCGAACTGCTGGCGGGTGAAGCCCTTGGCCTGGACGTGGCCGTGGAAGCGGTGATTCGCCGAACCGATGCCGTACTCCTGGAGCAGGATCTGCAGGCCCCGGGCGGTCAGGCCGTTGGCGGTGTACTCCGGCCACGGGGTCTCGTCGTCCCGGTTGAGGATGTCGAGGAGCCGACTGGTGCGGAGCATCGGCGGGTCGCCTTCGGTGGCGAAGGCGCGGCGGATGTCGGCCAGGAGGCGGATGCCCAGGCTGCTGCGGTCCTGGTCCTGCTCGGCCTCGTGCTTGGCCATGACCCGGCAGGCGGTACGCGCGAGGTGGGGCCATGGTCCGCCGGCGAGGTCGGCGACGGACACCAGCGGCTGCCAGGTGTCGGCCGCGCGGTCCTGGACCGGCATGGCCGGTGTCAGCTCCATCGCGTCGGCGTGGAGCGGGGCCAGCCAGGCGGCGAGCCGGTCGCGCAGGGCGTGGAGGGGCGGGGTGTCGCGGTAGGTGCGGAACTCGGCCACCTTCTCGCCCGGCCTGCGGCGGCGCATGCGGATGACGATCGACCGGTCCATGATCGTGTCGGGCAGGTCGCCGATGCCGGCGAGGGCCGCCATGGCGAAGGTGGGGAACTTCGCGACCTCGTGGTTGGGGCCGGAGACGCGGAGGGTGGGGCGGTTGCGCTGGTGTCCCGCGTTGAGCAGGCCGCGCATCTCCTCGTTCTTCTCCGCGACCTTCGCGGAGCCGAAGAGGGTGTCGGCCTCGTCAACCAGCAGGGTGGGCGGGGTGTCGGTGATCGACCGGAACACCGCGGCGGCCGAGGCGTTGACGGTGATCAGCGGATCGTGGACGCTCTCGGTGATCACGTCCAGCAGCCGCGACTTGCCGCACCGCTTCGCCGGTCCGACGACGGCCAGCCGCGGAGCGTGCTGCCATGCGGTCTGCAGGTGGGTGGCCGCCACCCACAGGGTTACCGCCGTGAAGGCTTCCTCGCTGGGCAGCACGACGTACCGGCGGAGCTGCTCCCGTAGCTCCGTCAGCACCCGCTCACCTTCGGAGGCCGAGGAGTTGTCGGGTCCGTCCACGGACGGCCCAGGCTCAGACGGCTGTCCGGGTATGGCGACCGGCGGCCAGGATGGCTTGTCGGAGGTGGAATAGGGCTCGGTTGCTTCGTGTTTCACGGGGGCAGCTCCTCGTCTGGCGGTGGCGGGCTTGCGCGCCCTTGCCGCCGGGTTGGTTCTTCGCGGGCCGTTGGGGGTTGCTGGGGCCTCCGGCGTTGCACCGCCGGGGGCCCGTTCCCGTCTCGCGGGCGCAAGGCCATCGCGAGGGAACACGGACGGTACGTCGACGCCCGCCAACAGTCCAGCGATTCTGTGTCAGCTCAACGCAGAATGGCCTGCTACGCTGCCGCCCTTTCACGCCGCCAGCCCCAGCAGATCCAGCAGATCCGCAGTCACGACGCGGTAGGCGCTGCCGAGCCTCAGAACCTTGCACGGGTACGCACCCCGCTTCGCCAGCTCATAACCCTTGCTCCGGCCGAGCCCCAGGGCGCGGTTGCTTGTCTCCAGGTCAACAGCCACCGGAAGGGCCAGCAGATCCTCCCGACTCATCCCCTTCGAGCGTCCTGATGTGGCGTTTTCACGCATGCGGCATCCCTTTCGGCACAGCCCTCGGCGAACGTGGCCATCACGTCCGGCTCCAGGCACCCACCAACCAGCATCCTCAAGCTAATGTGTCTGCATGACACAACACGGTATGGATGATGAAGAGGACGACTTCCCAGAGTGGGTGGACCGGGTCAAGGCAAACGTGGCCGGCGAAGTCCGCCGGAGACGGAAGGAGATGGGGTGGAGCGCACAGGACCTGGCCGACCAGTGCGAGCAGCTCGGACACCCCATCCCGCGCAACGTGATCGCCAACATGGAGTCCGGCCGCCGGGCCAGCCTTCCGCTGGTGGACGTCATGGTCCTGGCCGCCGCCCTGGAGACGTACCCGGCCTGCCTGATCTTCCCAGTCGGATACGTCGACCAGACCCAGGAACTCCCCTTCCAGAGCCTCGTCCCCACCTGGGACGCCCTACGGCGCTTCACCGGCGAACAGGAAGTGCCCGGATACGACCCGGGCCTGGTCCCCGACTTCGAAGCCCACGCCAGCCTCGTACGCACCGCCCTGGCCGCCCTCGAAGAAGAAGAACAGGCACGGTTCACGGCCAAGACAGCAACCGGCCGCGCACAGCAGGAAGAAGCCGAACGCAAGCGCACCACGTACGCCGACCAGGCCATCTCCGCCAAGTACAGACTCCGCCACCTCCGCCGGGAACTCCGCGAGGACGGAGCCACCCCACCCGACCTCCCACCCGCACTCCACGACGTCGACCCACCCGACTCGGCCCCTGACACCACCACGGAGGAACGCCTTTGAAGGGCTCCACACACCGCCGCTGCTACTGCCGCGACCCCAAGACCGGCAAGCCGCTCGGCAAGAAGTGCCCCAAGCTCACCAGCCGCAAGCACGGCTCCTACGCCATACGCCAGGAACTCCCACCCCGTGAGGACGGCACCCGCCGCTCCTTCAACCGCGCCGGCTACGAGACGCTGAAGGCGGCACAGTCCGACCTGGACCACGTACGGGCTCTCATCTCCATCGCCGATTCCGACGACGAGCACGACCTGGCCCGCATCGCGGCCCTGCTCGAACAGGTCGCGGACGAGAAGGCTCCGCTGCCCGACATCGAGGACACCCGCAGGCGCTTCAGGGCGGGACTGGACCTGATCGGCCGACGTACCGTAGGCGAATGGCTCGACCAGTGGCTTCTTTCGAAGAAGTCACGCAAGACGACGCTCAACGGGTACGCCTCGCACATACGCGTGCACCTGAAGCCGCGCATCGGCCATGTCCGCCTCGACCGTCTCAATGTCGGCCACCTGGTGGAGATGTACGACGGCATAGCCGACGCCAACGAGGTGGTCCAGGCGGAGAACCTCGAACGCCGCGAGCAGATCGCCAGGTGCAAGCCCAGCAAGGCCGGCCGCCCCATTGCAGCCGAGCGGGCGCGGCTCGCCGTCGAGCGGGAAAAACTCGCCGAGATGAAGCCTTTCCGGAAGATCACCGGCCCAGCCACGCAGCAGAGCATCCGGCGCACGCTGCGAGCGGCTCTGAACGCGGCGATCGCCCAGCAGCACATCACCTTCAACCCTGCCTCCCACGTCGAACTGGAGTCCGGCAAGCGCCCGAAGCCCCTGCTCTGGACGACCCAGCGGGTGGAGCGCTGGCGTGCCACCGGTGAACTGCCGTCACCGGTGATGGTCTGGACGCCTGCGCAGTTCGGCACGTTCCTGGACGCGGCCGAATCCGATCGGCTCTACGCTCTCTTCCACCTCGTCGGCACCCGTGGCCTTCGCAGGGGCGAGGCCGTTGGCCAGAGCTGGACCGATGTCGACCTGAACGCCGGCCTCATCACCCCGGCCAAGGAAATCGTCGTCGACGGCTGGGACACCTACGAGTCCGCCCCCAAGACCGACGGCAGCGCCAGCACGATCGCGTTGGACAGCGTCAACGTCGCTCTTCTGTGCGAGCACCACAAAGCGATGCTGAGCGCCCGGGAGAAGTGGGGCGACGCCTGGAACGAGACCGGCAAGGTCTTCACCCGTGAGGACGGCTCCTGGCTGCACCCGGAGACGGTTTCCGAGACGTTCCGCCGCATCCTCGCCACCACCGACCTGCCGCCGATCACTCTGCGCGACCTGCGTCACGTCGCGGCCACTCTCATCCACGGCGGGGGTGGTGACCTCCACACGATCAAGGAGACGCTGCACCACTCCACGATCACGCTCACGTCGGACACGTACACGAGCCTGCTGCCCGAGGTCGACAAAGCCGCGGCAGAAGCCGCCGCCGCGCTGGTGCCACGTGCCCGTAGGGCCCCCTCCGTAGCCCCTGCTGTCGGACCGTCCGCTCACGCATCGCTCACGCACGAGGTCGGGGAAGACGGAGCGCCCCGACCGAATGAAACCGATCGAGGCGCTAAGTAGCAGGTCAGAGGGTTGCCCCTCCCCCGCTGTCGGTAGGCCGTGTGGGACTCGAACCCACAACCAACGGATTAAAAGTCCGCTGCTCTGCCAATTGAGCTAACGGCCCCCGGCGAATCACCCCTGAGCATAGCCCGCCGGGGCCCGGCCGCCGATCGGGTATCGGTTACCGGGCCCTGTCACGGTGGGATCCGCGGGGGTTCTGCAGGAAATGTGCGGGGGCTCAAGGGGTACGGGCAGGCGTCTCAGAGGTTGTGAGCTGCTGTCGGTTTGCTGAGCTGAAGTGCGTTGGAGTGAGCCGGAGTGGGTCCTGTCGGCGGCTTCATGGGGTGGGAACGGGAGTTCTGGGGCCGAATGGGTGACCTTGGCGGCTGGTGCTCGTTGGGCTGAGTGGCAGGTGTCCGGTCTCGTGGGAGGGGGTGACGTGGTGCGTGGTGTGCGGGAGTTGACGGCACCGTTCGTGGCGCCCGGGCCTTGCGGGGTGGCGGTCCGGGACCGTCTCAAGCACCTCACGCCCCAGGACGAGAAGGTTCTGCGTGAGGTCGGCGCGTATCAGGGCGCGCTCACTTCCCGTGACCTCAGGGCCCGTTGCGCGGATGGGCTGGAGCACAGCGCGAAGACGTGGGCTTCGCGTAAGCGGGACCTGACCGGGGTGTCGTCGTCGCGGATCGCCGGTGCGATCACCAAAGCCACACATGACCAGTGGGCGCTGGCCCGGCGTTGCCAGGCCGCGCACATCCGGAATCTGGAGGCCGGGATAGGGACACTGCGGCACCGCCTGTCCCTCCCGATCGGCACGAGGGGCACCAAGCGAGCAGCCGGTGGCTACCGTTCCAAGGGGCGAGTGGTTCCACAAGTCCCGCCGCCTCGCGGCGCTGGAGGCCCGGCATGCTGCCGCTGTCGCCGACCGACAGGCCGGACGCGTCCGGGTGGTACGGGGCGGCAAACGCCTCCTCAACACTCGCCATCACCTCGCCGACGCCCACCTCACCGAGGAGCAGTGGCGGGAACGCTGGGAGGCGGAGCGCTGGTTCATCGCCGCCGACGGCGAGTCAGGGAAGCGGTTCGGGAACGAAACAATCCGCGTCACCCCGGACGGCGAGGTCAGCATCAAACTGCCCGCCCCGCTCGCCCACCTGGCCAACGCCAAGCACGGCCGGTACACCCTCACCTCGACCGTGGCGTTCGCGCACCGCGGCGTGGAGTGGGCCGACCACACCGAAGCGAACCGAGCCGTCGCCTACCGCATCCACCTCGACACCGACCGCCGCCGCTGGTACCTCACCGCCACCTGGCAACGCCCCGTCGTCCAGACCATCCCGCTGGAAACCGCCCACGCCCGGGGCATGATCGGCGTCGACACCAACGCCGACCACTTCGCCGCCTACCACCTCGACCCGCACGGCAACCCCATCGGCGACCCGCACCGCTTCCCCTACGACCTGTCCGGCACCACCACCCATCGCGACGCCCAGATCCGTCACGCACTGACCCGCCTGATCCACTGGGCCAAGCAGGCCGGTGTGACCGCGATCGCCATCGAAGACCTCGACTTCACCACCGAGAAGACCCGCGAGAAGCACGGCCGCAGGAAACGGTTCCGGCAGCTCATCTCCGGCATCCCGACCGGCAAACTCAAGGCCCGGCTGGTCTCCATGGCCGCCGAACACGGCCTGAGCATCGTCGCGGTCGACCCCGCCTACACCTCGATGTGGAGTACTCAGGAAGGGCGCGCCCCGCAGGCCGCGCCCTTCCTGAGCTCCCACCGCCTCTTCTTCGGCTCTCGCCGGATCGGCTGATCCGCGCGTCCCGCGCCTCAGCCGATCCGTGCGTCCCGCGCCTCAGCCGATCCGCGCGTCCCGCGCCTCAGCCGATCCGCGCGTCCTGCGCCTCAGCTGATCCGCGTGTACTTCTTCCAGCGCGTGTCGGCCAGCTTCTTCGGCGCCGAGAAGCCCCCCGTGTGGTTCGCGTTGTAGAGGTACACCGCGCCTGCGGGCGTCCGCGCGAGGATGTCCTGACGCCCGTTGTGGTCCATGTCGCCGCTGCCGACGATCGCGTTGTACTTGCCCCAGCCCGATCCGATCTTCGTACGTGGGGAGAAGCCGCCCTTGCCGTTGCCGCGGTAGAGCCAGAGCACCCCGGCGCCGTCCCGCGTCACGATGTCCGCGCGGCCGTCGCCCGACAGGTCCCCGCGTCCCGCGATGGCGGTGTAGCTCTTCCAAGTGGTGACCTTCGTACGGCCGGCCAGGGAGCCGTCGCTCCTGCCGCGGTGGAGCCAGACCACACCCGAGGTGTCACGGGCGAGGATGTCGGGAAGGCCGTCGCCGCTGAGGTCGCGGGCGGCGACGATCTTGTTGTACTTGGACCAGCCGGTGCCCAGTTTCACCTTCGGGGCGTCGCCGACCTCGCCGTACGCGAGCGGGTTGGGAATGCGGTAGAGCGTGCCGCCCGGTGTACGGGCGAGCAGGTCGCCCTTGCCGTCGCCGCCCAGATCGCCCAGTTGCGTCAGGAAGTCGAAATCGTCGTCCCAGTCGAGCATCGAGCCCATTCTGTCGACGTAACAACCGTCCAGCTTGCCCTGCTGGTTCGTGGTGCAGAGGTCGATGAGGTCGCTGGGTTCCCGCGCCAGGACCGAGCCGCTGATCCGTTCGTCGAGGTCGACGTCACGGGCCCAGTCGGTGATCGTGGACCGGTAGGAGGAGATCCGGGTGTAGAGGCGTACCCCGCCCGCGACACAGCCGGTGGCCCTGGTGGCCGATATGGCGATGAGCTTGCCACCGCCGACGAGCGCTCCGCCCGCGTCGCCGAAGCACTGGTCCTCGTCCGCGACGGGGGGAGCGCCGGGCGCCGGTACGGTGCAGAGCGTGCCGCCCGGCAGCGTGCGGCCGAGCAAGGTGGCGCAGGTCGCGGCCGACTTGAGCACGACCTGCTCGGTGTGACGGACCCGCGGGGCGTCGTCCAGGTCCAGGCCGGACCACGAGTAGAACGTCGCCTTGGCGCCCGTGGCGTACAACGCCGTGTCGCTCGGCGAGGCCATCACGGGCTTGCCGTACGAGGCCGGCGTCGCCCGGATCGCCACCGAGACCGCGCCCCGCCGCGTGGCGGCGTCGTACGTCGGATGGCTCCGGTAGCGCGGATCGCTGCTACCTCCCCGCAGCAGGCCGCTCTTCAGGTCGTGGTCCCACTCCATGTCCGCGTGGCTGCGGCCGGTGAAACAGTCGGGCGTGGCCAGCGTCCGGGTCTTGGACAGGGTGATGCCCGTGCAGGCCCGGTGGGAGCCGTCCGCGTCGTCGGAGTAGTGGAGCGGTATGAGCCACGAGGGAACCGTCGTGGCCGCCTGGGCCTGTGGCGTGGAGCCCAGCAGCCCGGCGAGTACGGCACCGGCCGCCGTCACGGTGGTGAGCGCCCGGCCCACCGCAGGGGGGCCCGTCCGGAGCCGCGGAGCCGTCCGGAACGCCGTGCGAAGTCTGATTCCCATCAGAAAATCCCCTTGTAGCCCTGCCACCCGGTGGCGATCTTCGTACGCGAGCCGAACGACCCCTTGCCGTTGCCGTTGTTGCGGTAGAGATTGCCGGAGCTGTCCCGCTCGACGAGGTCGGCCTTCCCGTCACCGGTGATGTCTCCCACCCCGACGATGGTGTTGTACGAGGCGCCCCACGCGGAGAAGACCTTCACCCGTTCCTTCAGCTTCCCGGTGGCGGTGCCGTCGTAGCGGTAGAGCGTGCCGTCCTTGTGACGGGCCAGCACATCGCCGTACCCGTCGCCGTTGAGGTCTCCGGCGCCCACGATCTTCGTGTAGGCGGTCCAGGACGAACGGATCTTCACGCCGGCCTTCAGCTTGCCGTGGCCGTCGTTGGCGAAGAGGTAGATGTCGCTGGTCGACGCCTTGCGCGCGAGCAGGTCCGTGCGGCCGTCACCGGTCAGATCGCCCGGCGCGGTCAGGACGTTGTAGGCGTTCCAGCCCGTGCCGAGCGAAGTGTGACTGCTGTTCGGGGTGTATGGGGCGCCGCACTTTCCGGCGTACCGGCGCAGCTCCCCGTTCGGCATCCGTACGAGCATCTCGGAGCACCGGTCGCTGCCCATGTCCCCGAACGGGATGGCCACCGTGCCCTTGGACCAGCCGGAGCCGGAGCGCTTCCAGTCGAACTTGCCCTTGCCTTCGGTGTAGTGGAGGGTCAGGGCGCCTGCGGAGTTGAGCGTGACCAGCTCGCCGAAGTCGTAGCCGCCCTGGTCGTGATGGCCCTGGACACCGCCGGAGACCGAGATCTTCCCGCTCGTGGTGTACGTGCCGCCGCCCTTGGCGGCCCTGGCGGTCAGCGTCCAGGTGTGGACCCCGTTGGTCGGGTAGCCGCCCTTGTCTGTCCGGCCGTCCCAGTTGACCCCGACCTCGGCACCGGGACCGCCGGAGAGGGTACGGATCGCCCGCCCGCGGATGTCCTTGACCACGAAGGTCCAGGTCGCGGGCGCGTTGAGCTGCCAGGTGCTCTCCCAGTTCTGGCCGCCGCCGCTGTTCTTGAGATCGATGTACCCGGCGTTGAGATCCGACTCGATCTTCGCGAGCGGCTGCGTGGGCACCCCGCTCTCCACGATCCGGATCGACTTGTCCGGGCCGACATACGCGATGTCGCCGCCGAACTTGTCCACGGCCCAGGTCAGCCGGCGCTGGTCGGCGGTGCCGCCCGCGGGCAGGTCCGCGATCTCCCGGGGCGGTGCGGCCTTCCCGGTGTGGAAGTCGGTGAGCAGCAGTTTCCCGGCGGTCCGGTCGTGCCGGACGAGATAGCCGTCGCCGACGAGCGCGGCGCCGGGCGCCACGGTGACGCTCTTCTTCGCCGTACGGTCGTACACCCCGGCGGCACCGCTCGGGCCGCAGTTCCAGTAGATCCAGCGGCTGACGGTCTGGAGTTCCTTGATCACGCACGGGGCGCCGGTGGCGACGGTCTGGACGACCTTCTTCTGTTCGAGGTCGGTCGCGGTGACGGCTCCGGTGGTGGAACTCGCCGTCCACAGCCCCGATCCCCATACCGAGGCGGCGGTGATGGACCGGGTCATCCGCACATCCGACCTGCGGACCCCGACGTCGTCGATGTACTGCTTGCCGGTCGATGCCGCGTTGTAGACGAAGTAGCGTCCGGTCGCGTCCACGAACTGACCACCGGTCACAGCGGGTTCGTCGGAGCTGTGGTAGCTGTTCCCCGTCAGCCAGATCTGGGCGGTTTCCCGGCCGTTGTCGACGAAGAAGCGGCCCATATGGCCGTTGCCGGTGGCACGCAGGAGTACGCAGGAACCTGCGTCGCACGGCACACGCTTCGCATGCGCACCGGTGGCGAAGGTGTCCACGTATCCCATCGAGGTGGGAGCGCCCACCGTCGCCCCGCCCGGGGAGACCTGACGGGCGAACGCGAACTGCGGGCCGCTCGGGGCGACTTCCACCGTGTTCAGCACTCCACCGGCGAAGTCGATGCCCCAGACACCGTTCGTCGCGATGGGTGCCGGCGCGTCCGCGGCGACGGCGCCCGGCACCGTGCCGAGACCGGCCGCGACCACGGTGAGAGCGGCCAGCGCGGCAACACGGCGCCGGGCGCCACGACCGCGTGAATAAGCAAGGCGAGCCAAAAGGGTCAGTCCTCCCCGGAATGCCCGAAGGCATGAAGGGCACAGATGATCGACGGCGGCCCGCCGTAAAGGAATCACGTAGAGCTCGCAAAGCCCCCCGGCCCCGCCCCTGTGCGAGTGGCCGGATGCTAGCAGTGGTCACTCATGTGAGGGAAGCGAAAAGAAAAGCGGGCCCGCTCGCAAAGAGCGGGCCCGCTTTCCGTGGACCTTTCAGCGGACCTTCAGCAGGTCCTCACGGCGTTCAGCCGTTGCGCTTCCAGCGCGGCTTGTCGTCGCGGCGGCCGAAGGAACCGGTGTTGGTGCCGGTGCCGCGGTGGTCGTCACGGCGGCCGGTCGGACGGTCGCTGGCGCCGGAGCGGAAGCCGCCCGACGGACGGTCGTCACGACGGTCACGGTTGAACGGACGGTCGCTGCCGCCGGAGCGGAAGCCGCCCGAGGGACGGTCGTCACGACGGTCGCGGTTGAACGACGGACGGTCGTTGTCACGACGGTCGAAGGAACGGCCACCACGGTCGTCACGACGGTCGTTGCCGCCGGAGCGGAAGCCGCCCGAGGGACGGTCGTCACGACGGTCGCGGTTGAACGACGGACGGTCGTTGTCACGACGGTCGAAGGAACGGCCACCACGGTCGTCACGACGGTCGTTGCCACCGGAGCGGAAGCCGCCCGAGGGACGGTCGTCACGACGGTCACGGTTGAACGACGGACGGTCGTTGTCACGACGGAAGCCACCCGACGAACGGTCGTCACGACGCTGGAAACCACGGTCGCCACCGCGGTCGTCCCGACGGTCGTTGCCACCGCGGTAGCCGCCGCGGTCGCCGCCACGGCTGTCCCGGCGGTCGAAGTTGCCGCGGTCGTCCCGACGGTCGTCACGGGCGGAGGGCTGCTCCGGTACGGAGACGGCGGCCTCGATCGCGGCCTCCGCCTCGGCGGCGGCCTCGGCCACCGCCGTCTCCGGGTCGTCGCCCCGCTCGCGCGCGGCACGGGCGACGAGGCGGTCGGCCTCCTCGCGCAGCTCACCGGCGCGGCGCTGGACGCGCTCCAGTTGCTTGGTCAGGTCGGCGACCTCGCGCTCGGCCTGCTTCGCGGCGTTGTTCGCGGAGTCGGCCTGGACCTCGGTCAGCGAACGGGCGCCGGTGATCTCGGCGACCTCCGGGTCAAAGGCACCCGCGCCGCCCACGATGTGACGCGAGGCGTCGACGCCCGCGTCCTCCATGAGGCGGAAGATCTGCCGACGCTGGTGCGGCAGCGCCAGCGAGACGACGACACCGGACTTGCCGGCCCGGGCGGTACGGCCCGAGCGGTGCAGGTAGTCCTTGTGGTCACCGGCCGGGTCCACGTTCAGCACCAGGTCGATGCCGTCGACGTGGATACCGCGGGCGGCGACGTCGGTCGCGACGAGCGCGTTGACGTAACCGTCCTTGAAGTCGGCGAGGACGCGGGTACGGGCGCCCTGCGTCATGCCTCCGTGGAGCGCGTCCGCCTTGACGCCCGCCTCGACGAGCTGCTCGGCGATGCGGTCGGCGCCCAGCTGGGTGCGGACGAAGATGATGGTGCGGCCCTTGCGGGCGGCGATGGCGGAGGTGACCGGCGCCTTGTCCTTCGGCTTCACGACGAGGACGTGGTGCGTCATGGTCGTGACGTTGCCCTGGGCGCTGTCGACCTCGTGGCTCACCGGGTTGTTCAGGTAGCGCTTGACCAGCGTGCCGATCTCGTTCTCCATCGTGGCGGAGAAGAGCATGCGCTGACCGCCGACCGGAACCTGGTCGAGCAGCTCGGTGACCTCGGGCAGGAAGCCCAGGTCGGACATCTGGTCGGCCTCGTCGAGGACGGCGACCTGGACGTTCTCCAGGGAGCAGGCGCCCCGGTTGATGATGTCGCGCAGCCGGCCCGGGGTGGCGACGAGGATGTCGACACCGCGCTCCAGCGCGTAGATCTGGTTGCCCATCGACGTACCGCCGCAGACGACCTTCATCTTCAGGCCGAGCACGTCGCCGTACGGCTGCAGCGCGTCCGCGACCTGCATCGCGAGCTCACGGGTCGGGGTGAGGATGACCGCGCGGGGCTTCTTCTTCTCGGTGTGGCCGCCGGCCAGCGTGGCCAGGGTCGGCAGACCGAAGGAGAGCGTCTTGCCGGAGCCGGTACGGCCGCGGCCCAGGATGTCCTTGCCGGCCAGGGCGTCCGGGATGGTCGCGGCCTGGATCGGGAAGGGCGCGGTCACGCCGTTCTGCGCGAGCTTGCGGACGATGCCCTCGGGCAGGCCCAGGTCCCCGAAGGTGACGGTCGGCTCGGCGTCGGCGTCGTCAGCCGCGTCGGTACCGGCCTGCTCGGCCCGGGGTGCGTCGGCCTCGACGGAGGCAACGGCCTCGGCGACGACGGCCTCTGCAGCCTCGATGAGCTCGACGTTGTCGACGTTCTCGGGCATGACGGTGTGGTCAGAACTGGAAATTGACATGCGAAATGCGAAACCTTCCGGAGTCTCGGCACGCGCCCGTAACTCCGTGATTCGCAATTTCGACCGCCTCAATGCGGTCCAGCCACGGCAAGGGAGAGTACGCGCCACACGGCGCGCTTCTGTTTCGGCGCCGGGCAATGGGATCAAACGATCTACTACCATACGCACTCCCCCCCACATCGCGCAAACCGCCCTCCTTCGGCCCCCCACTACACCGGCTCCACCTGCGGTGATACGTCCGGCGTCCGCAGCGACGACGGCTCCGTCGGCGCACTCATCGCGTCGTTACGGAGCTGGGCCCCTGACGAAGCGGACGGCTGCGGCAACGGTTCCGGGGGCTCCTGGTCCGGGTCCGGGTCCGGGGAAGCGGGCGGCTCGGGGGTGGCGGGCCCGGACGGCGGCGGGGATTCGGGCCGCTGCGGCACGCCGGGCCCCGGCTGCGAGGCCGAGGGCGCGGGCAACCCACCACCCGGCGCCGCCCCCGAATCCCCGGGCTCACCGGGCTCCGCGCCGGGGCGTACGCCACCGGGCCCGCCCGACGGCTCGGCGGAGCCGCTCGGCTCCGGAGGCTCGGCCGCCTCCCGCTCGGAGTGCGCCTCGGCACGGCCACCACCGGTGCGGCCGCTGCCCGTGCCCGCCACGGTGCCGCCGTCCGGCTCGACCCCGCCGCCCTTCGACTCGGACGACGGCGAAGACGAAGGTTCCCCTCCGTCGTCACCGACGCTCATGCAGCCTGTGGACGCGGCGACCGTCACGGCGATGACGGACGCCCACCGGACGGGGGCGGAGAACTGGCGCACGGGAGGCACCTCCGGGGGACGAAGAGGGTGGGCGGGGCGGTACGGGAAGGGGTGGGGACACCGTGCCCAACTCCCGCAGCCCCGCCGGGGACACGCCCCGTCCCGGCCCGCACACCTCCCGCCCGGCACCCTCGGCCCGCCGCGCCGCCCGCACCGTGCCCGCGCGGCGCCCGTGCGCTCAGCCGTAGCCGAGCGCGTGCAGCCTCTCGTCATCGATGCCGAAGTGGTGGGCGATCTCGTGGACGACCGTGATCTCGGTCTCGGCCACGACGTCCTCGCGCGACTCGCACATCCGCAGCGTCGGCCCGCGGTAGATGGTGATCCGGTCCGGCAGCACCCCCGCGTACCACTCGCCGCGATCGGTCAGCGGCGTGCCCTCGTACAGCCCGAGCAGCTGCGGATCACCTGGGTCCGGTTCGTCCTCGACGAACACCGCGACGTTGTCCATCAGCCGCGTCAGCTCCGGCGGGATCCGGTCCAGCGCCTCGGCGACCAGTTCTTCGAACTCTTCGCGCGTCATCTCCAGCACCCCGCCATTGTCCCGTACGCCCGATCGGCATGGGCCCCGACCGCACCGCACACCGTGTGCCGCCCCGCCCGACACGGGCGGCGGCCCAGGTCAGCCGCTCTCCGCAGGGGGAGAACCCGGCCGGAGCGGCCCCTTCGCCTATTCGGTTTGGCTGACGTCGAAACGCCGTAGTACAGTCTCCGACGTGCCCAAGGGCGCCGGTCAGGGCTTGACCGTTCTGAGACCCCAGAGGTTGAAGGAAAAGTGGAACCTCTTGAGGGGAAGCGGAGCTCAGACGCTTCTGACGCCCTCCGGGGCGACAGACACAGAAGCAGCAGCACAAGCAGTTCTGCCCTCATCGTCTAGTGGCCCAGGACGCCGCCCTTTCAAGGCGGTAGCACGGGTTCGAATCCCGTTGGGGGCACGCACAACCTTGTGCGACACTTAGTCGCACAACAGCTTGGTCCTGTGGAGCAGTTTGGAGTGCTCGCCACCCTGTCAAGGTGGAGGCCGCGGGTTCAAATCCCGTCAGGACCGCTGCAGCCCTTATGAGCTGCGTGGCTGGGTAGCTCAGTTGGTACGAGCGATCGCCTGAAAAGCGATAGGTCGCCGGTTCGATCCCGGCCCCAGCCACCACCCGAAGGCCCCGTCCGATGGACGGGGCCTTCGCCGTGTCAGGCCTCTTCCCGGTCCGTCGAGTTCACGCCCCGGCCGCGCCACGCCCGTACCGCCAGCACCAGCAGCACCACCGCGACCACGGCCACCAGCGCCATGGCGTCCGGCACGTGCTCGCCGATGCGCTGGGCCCACTGCTCGACGGCGAACGAGTCGTCCACATTCAGCAGCCCGGGCAGCGCGGTCGTCCCGTCGTACACGAGGAACAACGCGCCGAGCCCGATGAAGAAGAGCCCCGACAGCAGCGTAGTGGTGTGCAGCTCGAAGCGGCCGAGCCGGAAGGTGCGGCCGCGCAGCCAGGCCCGGCGGCCCAGGTCGAAGCGTTCCCAGAGCAGGGCGAGCAGAAAGAGCGGGACGGCCATGCCCAGGGCGTAGACGGCGAGCAGCAGTCCGCCGTAGACCGGGCTGCCGCTGACCGCCGCGACGGTCAGGACGCTGCCGAGGATCGGTCCCGCGCAGAAACCGGCCAGTCCGTATACGGCCCCCAGCGCGTAGACGGATACGGCGGTGGTCGGGCGGATCCGGCCGCTGAGCGCGGCGATCCGGCGCGAGGCGAAGCCCAGGCCCACGATCTGCGCGATGCCGAGCACGATGATCAGCCACCCGGCGCCGAGGACGAGCGCGTCGCGGTGGCTGTAGAAGAGCCGTCCGGCGTACGAGCCCACGGCGCCGAGCGGGACCAGGGTGGTGGCCAGACCGGCGTAGAAGATGCCGGTGCGGGCCAGGAGCCGTGAGGTGGAGTCGATGGAGTACGCGAAGAAGGCCGGCAGCAGCAGGGCACTGCACGGGCTGACCAGGGCGAGCAGTCCGCCGAGGAAGGCCGCGAAGTAGCCGATGTCGGCCGTCATTTCGCGCCGTCCTCGGCGCCCGGGGTGTGGCCACCGGTCTTGGCGTCCTCGGTGCCGCGGGCCTTCTCGGCGGCCTCCTCGATGGCCCCGGTGAAGGTCTCCAGCGGCTGGGCTCCGGCGATCGGACGGCCGTTGATCAGGAACGACGGGGTGGAGGTCGCCCCGATCCCGTATCCCTGTTCCTGGTCCTTGCCCACCGCGGCGGAGGCGGCGGAGCTGTCCGCGTCGCGCGCGAACCGGTCGAGGTCCGGCACGCCCGCCTGCTGGGCCAGCGCCTTCAGCCGGTCCTTGCCGAAGCCCTTCTCCATGACCCCCTCGGCGTACGCCGCACGGTGGAACTGCCAGAAGCGGCCCTGCTGTCCGGCGGCCCAGGCGGCCCGGGCGGCGGCCTCGGACTCCGCGCCGAAGATCGGGAAGTTGCGCCACTCGATGCGCAGCGTGCCGTTGTCGACGTACTTCTTCACCAGGGCGGGTTCGGTGTCGCGGGCGAACTTGGCGCAGTAGCCGCACTTGAAGTCGGCGTACTCGATGAGGACGACGGGCGCGTCCACCCGGCCCTGGGCGAGCTTGTCACCGGCGTCACGCCGGGCGAGCCCGGCCAGTTCCGGGTAGACGCCCGCGTCCGGGTCGGTCGTGGCATCGGCGACCGACGAGGAGGAGGACGAACCGGAGTGGTCGGGGGCGGTGGCCCAGTAGGACACGAGGCCGAGCAGCGAAGCGGCGAGGACGACTCCGGCGCCGTAGATCAGCGGCTTCTTGGACGACGACGCCGTACGTGACGCTGCCGTACGCGCGGACGAGGATTTGGGCGTGGGCTTGGACTTGGGCATGCGGGACTCCGTGCTGGCGATGCGGGAGGGATGGGAAACGGCCGGGCGGGAGGGGCCGTCTACACCCTCAGTACGGAGAGCTCGACCGGAGTGGGCGCGGCGGACACGGGGCCGCGCGGCCCTATCCGCACGGGCGGGGGGACCGGTCCCTGTCCGGTGGCGGCGGGCAGACCCCACGCGGCGAGGCCGGGTGCCTGGTCGTGCGCCGCACGGGTCCGGCCCGGCAGAGCCGGCTCGCCGTCCTCGTGTTTCCGGCTCTTGCCGCACCCCGGCGTCCCGTGCCTGTCCGTGGCCGACGCGACGGCCGCCCCGGGGCCGTCCGGCACGGCGCCCTTGGCGGGGCCGTCCGAAACCGCCGGCCTTCCGCCGCCTGCCTCGGCACCCACGACGGCCGTCGCCGGTCCGCAGAACAGCCCCAGTACGACCGCGAACACCGCCACCAGGCAGCACCACTGCGTACGGGACACGGACACGGCGACCGGCCTTTCCGGACAGAGGCAACGGTTGATCAGCTGCCCGAAATGGTACGTGCTGTGTTCCCGCGCCTCCGCGCAGTGCCGGTCCGGTGACCAGGAACGCACGAAATGCGTTCGCCGTTCCGCGGGCCCGGGTGCGATCCTGGGACCCGTATGTCTACTTCCTTCGCTGATCTCCAGTCACAGCTCGGGCGCCTCTCGCTCCGCGATGCGCACCGGCTCGGCCGCCGTCTCGAAGGGGCGCGCCGGATCCGTAAGCCCGAGGCCCGCCAGTCCGTGCTGGACGAGATCGCCACCGAGGCCGCAAAGGCAGCCGGGCGGATCGCGCTGCGCGCCGAGCGGATGCCGGTCGTGTCCTACCCGGAACAGCTCCCGGTCAGCCAGAAGAGGGACGAGATCCTGGAGGCGATACGCGACCACCAGGTCGTGATCGTCGCCGGGGAGACCGGCTCGGGCAAGACCACACAGATCCCGAAGATCTGTATGGAGCTGGGGCGCGGGGTCCGGGGCGTGATCGGGCACACCCAGCCGCGCCGGATCGCGGCCCGTACGGTCGCCGAGCGCATCGCCGACGAGCTGAAGACCCCGCTGGGCGAGGCGGTCGGCTGGAAGGTCCGCTTCACCGACCAGGTGAACCCCGACGCGACGTTCGTCAAGCTGATGACGGACGGCATCCTGCTCGCCGAGATCCAGACGGACCGCGAGCTGCGCGCGTACGACACGATCATCATCGACGAGGCCCACGAGCGGTCGCTGAACATCGACTTCCTGCTCGGCTATCTGGCCAGGCTGCTGCCCGTGCGCCCGGACCTGAAGGTCGTCATCACGTCGGCGACGATCGACCCCGAGCGGTTCGCGCGCCACTTCGGCGAGGCCCCGATCGTCGAGGTCAGCGGACGTACGTACCCCGTGGAGGTCCGTTATCGCCCCCTGCTCGAAGAGGAGGGCGACGACTCCGACCGCGACCAGATCACCGCGATCTGCGACGCCGTCGACGAGCTGCAGTCGGAGGGTCCGGGCGATGTCCTGGTCTTCCTCTCCGGCGAGCGCGAGATCCGCGACACCGCGGACGCGCTGATCAAGAAGAACCTCCGCCACACCGAGGTCCTCCCCCTCTACGCCCGCCTCTCGCACGCCGAGCAGCACCGGGTGTTCCAGCGCCACACGGGACGCAGGATCGTGCTGGCGACCAACGTCGCCGAGACGTCGCTGACCGTTCCCGGCATCAAGTACGTGATCGACCCGGGCAACGCCCGGATCTCCCGCTACAGCCACCGCACCAAGGTCCAGCGGCTGCCGATCGAGCGGATCTCGCAGGCCAGCGCCAACCAGCGCAAGGGCCGCTGCGGCCGCACGTCGGACGGAATCTGCATCCGGCTGTACTCCGAGGACGACTTCCTGACCCGTCCGGAGTTCACCGACCCCGAGATCCTGCGTACGAACCTCGCCTCCGTCATCCTCCAGATGACCGCGGCCGGCCTCGGCGACATCGAGAAGTTCCCCTTCATCGACCCGCCGGACCACCGCAACATCCGCGACGGCATCCAGCTCCTCCAGGAGCTCGGCGCGCTGGATCCGGAGGAGAAGGATCCGAAGAAGCGGCTCACCCAGCTCGGCCGGAAGCTCTCGCAGCTGCCCGTCGACCCGCGTCTGGCCCGCATGGTCATCGAGGCCGAGCGCAACGGCTGTGCCCGCGAGGTCATGGTGATCGCGGCCGCGCTCTCCATCCAGGACCCGCGCGAGCGGCCCTCGGAGAAGCAGACGCAGGCCGATCAGCAGCACGCCCGCTTCAAGGACGAGACCTCCGACTTCCTGGCGTTCCTGAATCTGTGGCGGTACATCCGCGAGCAGCAGAAGGAGCGCGGCTCGTCCAGCTTCCGCCGGATGTGCAAGCAGGAGTATCTGAACTTCCTGCGCATCCGCGAATGGCAGGACATCTACGCGCAGCTGCGTACCGTCGCGAAGCAGATGGGGATCCACCTCAACGAGGAGGACGCACCCGAGCAGTCGGTGCACACCTCGCTGCTGGCCGGGCTGCTCTCGCACATCGGGCTGAAGGACACCGAGAAGAACGAGTACCTCGGTGCCCGTAGCGCCAAGTTCGCGATCTTCCCCGGATCGGCGCTCTTCAAGAAGCAGCCGCGGTTCGTGATGTCGGCCGAGCTGGTCGAGACGTCCCGGCTGTGGGCGCGGGTCAACGCCAGGGTCGAGCCGGAGTGGATCGAGCCGCTGGCCCAGCATCTGCTGAAGCGCACCTACAGCGAGCCGCACTGGGAGAAGGACCAGGCGGCGGTAATGGCATACGAGCGGGTCACGCTGTACGGGGTGCCGATCGTCGCCCAGCGCAAGATCAATTTCGGCCGTATCGACGCTGAGACGTCCCGCGATCTGTTCATCCGCAACGCCCTCGTCGAGGGCGACTGGCGGACGCACCACCAGTTCTTCCACGACAACCGCAAACTCCTCGGCGAGGTCGAGGAGCTGGAACACCGCGCTCGGCGCCGCGACATCCTCGTGGACGACGAGACGCTGTTCGACTTCTACGACCAGCGCATCCCCGAGCACGTGGTCTCCGGGGCGCACTTCGATTCCTGGTGGAAGCACAAGCGCCGCGACGAGCCGGACGCGCTGGACTTCGAGCGCTCGATGCTCATCAACGAGAAGGCCGGGGCCGTCACCAAGGACGACTACCCGGACTCCTGGCGGCAGGGGAAGCTCAAGTTCCGTGTCACGTACCAGTTCGAGCCCGGCGCGGACGCCGACGGTGTGACCGTCCACGTCCCGCTCCAGGTGCTCAACCAGGTCACCGCGGAGGGCTTCGACTGGCAGATCCCGGGCCTGCGCGAGGAAGTGGTCACCGAACTGATCCGCTCGCTGCCCAAGCCGATCCGCCGGCACTACGTCCCCGCGCCGAACTACGCGGACAAATTCCTCGACCGGGCGGTCCCGCTGCAGGAGCCGCTGCCGGTCACGCTCGCCCGTGAGCTCCAGCGCATGGTCGGTGTACCGGTCACGGCCGACGACTTCGACCTGACCCGCGTGCCGGACCACCTGAAGATCACGTTCCGGATCGTCGACGAGCGGCGCCGCAAGGTGGCCGAGGACAAGGACCTGGAGGCGCTGAAGCTCCAGCTGCGCCCCAAGGCCCGTCAGGCCCTCTCCAAGGCCGCCGCGGCGACCGCTGGGCCCACGGGCGAGTCCATCGAGCGTTCGGGCCTCACGGACTGGACGATCGGCACGCTGAACCGCGTCTTCGAGACGGATGGGGTCTCCCCTGGTCGAGCGAAGTCGAGAACTCGGGGAAGGGCCGGGCAGCCGGTCAAGGCGTATCCGGCGCTCGTCGATCAGGGCGAGACAGTGGCCGTACGGCTCTTCGACACCGAAGCCGAGCAGCAGCGGGCGATGTGGCTCGGCACCCGCAAGCTGATCATGCTGAATGTGCCGGTGAATCCGGCGAAGTTCGCCTCCGACAAGCTGACGAACCAGCAGAAGCTGGCCCTGTCCCGCAATCCGCACGGCTCCATCCAGGCGCTCTTCGAGGACTGCGCGACTGCGGCCGCCGACCGGCTGATCGGCGCGCACGGCGGCCCGGCGTGGGACGAGGAATCGTTCCGGAAGCTGTACGACAAGGTGCGCGCCGACCTCGTCGCCCTGACCGAGCACGCCGTCAAGCAGGTCCAGCAGGTGCTGGCCGCCTGGCAGTCCTGCGAGCGGCGCCTGAAGACCACCAACAGCCTGGTCCTGGTCGACAACGTCACCGATGTACGGGACCAGCTCGCGGCCCTCGTGCCACCGGGCTTCGTCACCGCGACCGGGCTGCGCAGGCTGCCCGACCTGATGCGCTATCTGGTCGCCGCGGACCGCCGGCTCCAGCAGATGCCGACGGCCGTCCAGCGCGACACCACGCGCATGGAGAAGGTCCACGAGATGCAGGACGAGTACGCCTGGCTGCTCGAACAGCTGCCGCAGGGCAGGCCCGTGCCGCAGGAGGTCCTGGACATCCGCTGGATGATCGAGGAGCTCCGGGTCAGCTATTTCGCGCACGCCCTGGGGACGGCGTACCCCGTCTCCGACAAGCGGATCGTGAAGGCGATCGACGCGGCGGCGCCGTGAACGCGCCCCGGCCGGGCCCGTAACGGAGTCACCACCTTCGGTGAGGTCGACCGGACCCTCTGACCTGCTGTACAGTCTGTCTTCGCAGCCAGCCGCAAGGCAGCCGCGAAAACCTGGTCCTGTGGAGCAGTTTGGAGTGCTCGCCACCCTGTCAAGGTGGAGGCCGCGGGTTCAAATCCCGTCAGGACCGCAGTAACGAAAGCCCGGATCCCCCTGGATCCGGGCTTTCGCGCGTCTTGACTCCGGCAACCGCCGACGAGTACTCAGACAGCAGGGCTGCCCCTGTTCCTCCGCATTCCTCTGCGCGGGGCGGCCCACCGGGAGGTGGGGCGCATGTCGGCGTCCACCGGGCACGAGATCCGCGCGCTGCTGCGCGCCCATCCGGCCGCCGCCCCCGGCTTCCGTCACCTCACGTGCCCACTGCCCGGTCCGCCATCGGCTCCTGCGGCTCGCCACGGGCCCTGTGACGGCCTCCCGGGCCACTCCCCCGCCCGAGCCGCCGGTCCGGCGCGTACGGCGCCAGGATGGGCCCTCGGGGGCCCGGGGCGAAGGTCCCTCGCTCGGGCGACCAAGGGCGGGTCGACCCGCTTCACAAAGGTGGCAGGCTCGTACTTGGCAAGACTCGTGCAGTGTGACGGGAGTCACTGAATGAGTTTTGAAAAGGGGGGACTTTACACCCTTCCTACAACTGGCGAATTTAATATGTGCAATTGCACTCCTTGGGCGGAAGCACCGCGGGACCTTCCGGACCGTCAGTTCCCGGCTTCCCCGGGGCGGCCGGGAACACTCCCCCACAGACCCGCGCAAGCTCGCACGGCGTCCGAGCCGACTCCCGGCCGGAGCCAACCGGGCGCCCGGTTTTCAACGGCGCCGGAGCCGCCCTCGACCGCCCCGGTGGGCGCGGGCGGCGAGGCCCGCGGGACCGCCGGAAGGCCCGGGGTGATCACGAGGCCCCCGGGACCGCGAGCGCACAAAAAAGATCGCGCTGGACCCGGCGGAGTCCAGCGCGATCGAATGACGTACCCATGGCACAGGTATGGCGCCCGTTGGGGCGGGCGCCCGTCATTTGGAGCTATGGGTGGGCATGTACGGGTTGGGGGACCCGAACGCCCAGTTGTGACGCGGCGACAGGGGTGTGTCAGGCCTCGCTGCGCTGCTGCGGAATACCCGCAAGCAGTGCGCGGACCTCTGCCTCGCGGTACCGGCGATGTCCACCGAGCGTGCGGATGGACGTGAGCTTGCCGGCCTTGGCCCAGCGGGTAACCGTCTTCGGGTCCACGCGGAACATCGTGGCAACCTCAGCCGGGGTCAGCAGCGGCTCGGCATCAGGGGTGCGAGCGGTCATGAGCGGCCTCCTCGGGAGAACCGAACCATCTCGGTTCTTTCCTCTAAATTCTGCACCTTGACCCGCGTTGCCCGAAATGGCGGACGCGGGCCGAGTCGGTTATAGGACGAACGGCTTGTCCTCGGCACTACAACTACACCATCCGTCCAGCCACGTCGGCCAAACCGATGGAATTGCCCTCCCAGGTGTTCATCAGCGACGGAAGCCGATGGACCATGCCATAGCGGACAGTCACACCACTGTGACGATCAGTCACAGGGCGATCAGGAGTCACCAGACCCCCCATAGCGTGCAATGCTGAGCGATCCGCCCACAATTGGACGGATGGAGCCCTCCCCGGACTCCTTGTCCTATTTTGGCACGAGGAGCAGGGAAGGGCGCAAGAGCCCCGTTAGTGCTATCCGTCACGCTTGAGGCAAAGGCCCGGTTCAGGACGTAGGTCCTAAGACCACTGGGGTAGGCTCCCGCCCCCTCAGCCTCACGTGTCACACGGGACACAGGTTCAGACGCGGACGAGGCCCTGTCAATTCGCGAATTGACGGTCTTTCACGGCTCGCCAGCGCTCCGCCAGCCGCCCGTACGCCTCACTCGCCCCGTCGGCATCGCCGGCCCGCAGCGCCGCGATGCCCTCGGCCACATCGGCGGCCGACCGGTCCCCGGCGAGCTGCTCCGCCGGCAGCGCGTGCACCAGACCGCCGTAGTCCAGTTCGACCAGGGCGCGCGGATGGAACTCCTCCAGCCAGCGCCCCACGTCCACGAGCCCCTCGGTCAGCGGACCTTCGTCCACGGTCTCGCGCAGCGTCTTCAGCGTCCTGGCCAGCCGGCGCCGGGCCTGGACCATCGGCGTCCGGTAGCGCAGCACGGGCGGCTCACCGCCCTCGCCCGCCGCCGTGTACTCCCGCTCCTCGTCGGAGAAGAGCACGAACCAGCGCACCGGGACCTGCCACACGGAGGAGAGGATCCAGGGCCTGGCGTCCGGATTGCGCTCCGCCCACCGCTCGTGGTCCGCGACCGCCTGCCCGCGCACCACCGGCGGCAGCACCGCGTCCAGCACCGGCCCCGGGAACATCTCCATCAGCTCGTCCAGCGCCAGCCAGCCGCGCAGCCTGGTCCGCCACGGGCAGACGCACACCACACCGTCGACCTCGGCAACGAACGCGTCCCCGCTCTCGTGCACCGGCACGCCGACCGGCGGCGTGGCCACCAAGTCGGCCAGCGAGCGGCGCAGTTCGTCCTGGGCCGTGGGGATGTGCGAGCGCCCGGCATAGCGGGCCCAGTGGGCGCGTTCGGACTCCGGGAAGGCGGCCAGCGGCTCGTACACCCGGAGGTAGGACGCGTAAGGGACGAGCACCGAAGACACCACCGACATGCAGCAAATCGTGTCATGCCCGTACTCCGCCGGGGGGTGATCCTGAGCACTGGAACAGATCTACGTCCGCGTAGGACTTACGCTCTTGCCCAGTCGGACCGGCCGTGCCGGCCGGTCCGTGGCCCTCCCCACCTTCAGGAGGGTCTTCCGCCGCTTCGTACTTGGGAGTCACCACAGTGACCGATGTGACCGGCGTGCCTGTCGATGTACTGCACACCCTGTTCCACTCGGATCAGGGGGGGCACGAGCAAGTCGTGCTCTGTCAGGACCGTGCCAGCGGACTCAAGGCCGTCATCGCCATCCACTCCACCGCTCTGGGCCCGGCCCTCGGCGGTACCCGCTTCTACCCGTACGCCTCCGAGCAGGAGGCCGTCGCGGATGCGCTGAACCTGTCGCGCGGTATGTCGTACAAGAACGCCATGGCCGGTCTCGACCACGGCGGCGGTAAGGCCGTGATCATCGGAGACTCGGCGCAGATCCAGGGCGCCCGACGGACGGAACTGCTGCTGGCCTACGGCCGGTGCGTGGCCTCGCTCGGCGGCCGCTACGTCACGGCCTGCGACGTCGGCACCTATGTCGCCGACATGGACGTCGTCGCCCGCGAGTGCCGCTGGACCACCGGCCGCTCCCCCGAGAACGGCGGCGCCGGCGATTCCTCGGTCCTCACCGCGTTCGGTGTCTTCCAGGGCATGCGGGCCTCCGCCCAGCACCTCTGGGGCGACCCGACGCTGCGTGGCCGAAAAGTGGGGGTCGCGGGAGTCGGCAAGGTCGGTCACCACCTCGTCGAGCATCTCCTGTCGGACGGTGCCGAGGTCGTGATCACGGATGTGCGGGACGAGTCCGTGCGCCGCGTCACCGGGCTGCACCCCGAGGTCGCCGTCGCCGCGGACACCGACGCGCTGATCCGTACCGAGGGCCTCGACATCTACGCCCCGTGCGCGCTCGGCGGCGCCCTGAACGACGACTCGGTCCCGGTACTCACCGCCAAGGTGGTGTGCGGCGCGGCCAACAACCAGCTCGCGCACCCCGGCGTCGAAAAGGACCTCGCCGACCGGTCGATCCTGTACGCACCCGACTACGTGGTGAACGCGGGCGGTGTCATCCAGGTCGCCGACGAGCTGCACGGCTTCGACTTCGACCGGTGCAAGGTCAAGGCATCGAAGATCTTCGACACCACGCTGGCCATATTCGCACGTGCGAAGGCGGATGGCATTCCGCCGGCTGCCGCAGCCGACCGCATCGCCGAGCAGCGCATGGCCGAAGCGCGTCGCTCCGCTTCGTGACCGACGGTCGCGGACCGTCACTCGTTGTCCTCGTCGGCCGGCGGGGCGCACGCTCGCCGGCCGACGAGACAAGACTCACGTCGGTCGGCGGGTCGCACGCCGAGAAGAGGTTAAAATCGCAGTTGACCAGCGAGGACGGGGCTTCTCGCCGGTCCTCTTCCGGGGTGCGTGATGCGGGCGGCGTACCGTATGGCTTCGGAAGCAGGTACCGTTAAAGCCCTACGGGCACGGTCTCTCTACCGAGAGTCCGTCCTGAAACATGAACGCGTGTCAAGACTCTGGGGCCGTCGAGCCCCGTCACCGAGGGGGTCGAGCCATGGGGCGCGGCCGGGCAAAGGCCAAGCAGACCAAGGTCGCCCGTCAGCTGAAGTACAGCACCGGCGGGACTGACCTGTCGCGTCTGGCCAATGAGCTGGGCGCATCGCCTTCGAGTCAGCCACCGAACGCAGAGCCGTTCGAGGACGACGACGAGGAGGATGACCCGTACGCACAGTACGCGGATCTGTACAACGACGACGAGGACGAGGACGAGGACGACAAGTCCGGTCCGTCGCCCAAGCGCCGCGGCGTTTGACCTCGCGCTGACACATCAACCCGGTCCGGGCCCGTCCCGGACCGGGTTCTGTGCTACCCCGATCCGGTTCTTCCACGCTGCTGTGATCCGGCAGGTCCGCGCTGCTCCGGTCGGTCGAGGACCTGAGGACAGCGCTCGGGTGCATTGCCCGGGCAGGGAGAGTACGGAACGGCCACCGGGCGTCCCCGGTGGCCCCGTGCCTAGCGCGCGTACCCGCCCACCAGCTCCGCGCCCGAGGTGTGTGCCCCGCGCTCCGTGATCTCGCCGGCGACCCAGGAGTCGACGCCGCGGTCGGCCAGCGTCGTCAGAGCCACCTCCACGGACTCGGCCGGAACGATCGCGATCATGCCGACGCCCATGTTGAGCGTCTTCTCCAGCTCCAGCTGCTCGACCTGACCGGCCTTGCCGACCAGGTCGAAGACCGCGCCGGGAATCCAGGTGGCACGGTCGACCCGGGCGTGCAGCCCGTCAGGGATGACCCGGGCGAGGTTGTTGGCCAGGCCGCCGCCGGTGACATGGCTGAAGCCGTGCACCTCGGTCGTACGGGTCAGGGCCAGGCAGTCCAGCGAGTAGATCTTGGTGGGCTCCAGGAGCTCCTCGCCGAGCGTCCGGCCGAACTCCTCGACCTCGCGGTCCAGCGCCCAGCCGGCCCGGTCGAAGACCACGTGCCGGACGAGCGAGTACCCGTTGGAGTGAAGACCGGACGACGCCATGGCGATCACCACGTCACCCTTACGGATACGTTCCGGGCCGAGCAGGTGGTCGGCCTCGACCACGCCCGTACCGGCGCCCGCGACATCGAAGTCGTCCGGACCGAGGAGGCCCGGGTGCTCGGCGGTCTCGCCGCCGACCAGGGCGCAGCCCGCGAGGACACAGCCTTCGGCGACGCCCTTCACGATGGCCGCGACACGCTCGGGGTGCACCTTGCCGACGCAGATGTAGTCGGTCATGAAGAGCGGCTCGGCCCCGCAGACGACCAGGTCGTCGACGACCATGCCGACGAGGTCGTGGCCGATCGTGTCGTACACGCCCATCTTCCGGGCCAGGTCGACCTTCGTGCCGACGCCGTCGGTGGCGGAGGCGAGCAGCGGACGCTCGTAACGCTTGAGGGCCGAGGCGTCGAAGAGTCCGGCGAAACCGCCCAGGCCACCAAGGACCTCGGGGCGCCGCGTCTTCTTCACCCACTCCTTCATCAGCTCGACAGCACGGTCGCCGGCCTCGATGTCGACGCCCGCTGCCGCGTAGGAAGCACCTGTTGTCTCAGACATTGCCTGGGATCTTTCGTGTGGAAATACGGGGCTGGTGGCCAGGGATGTACGGCTGGACCGTCACGGACGACGCAGTGCGTCGGACGCCGCGGTCGCCGCGGGGCCTGCCGCCAGCTCGGTCTCCAGCAGCTGCTTGCCGAGCAGCTCCGGGTCGGGCAGCTCCATCGGGTACTCACCGTCGAAGCAGGCGCGGCACAGGTTCGGCTTTGCGATCGTCGTCGCCTCGATCATCGCGTCGAGCGAGATGTACGCGAGCGAGTCGGCACCCATCGACGTACAGATCTCGTCGACGGTCATGCCGTTGGCGATCAGCTCGGCGCGGGTCGCGAAGTCGATGCCGAAGAAGCAGGGCCACTTCACCGGCGGGGACGAGATCCGGATGTGGATCTCGGCGGCCCCGGCCTCGCGGAGCATCCGGACCAGTGCGCGCTGGGTGTTGCCGCGGACGATCGAGTCGTCGACGACCACCAGGCGCTTGCCCTTGATGACTTCCTTGAGCGGGTTCAGCTTGAGGCGGATGCCCAGCTGGCGGATGGTCTGGGACGGCTGGATGAAGGTCCGGCCGACATAGGCGTTCTTCACCAGACCGGCGCCGAACGGGATGCCGCTGGCCTCCGCGTAACCAATGGCGGCGGGGGTGCCGGACTCCGGTGTCGCTATGACCAGATCGGCCTCGACGGGGGCCTCGGCGGCCAGCTTGCGGCCCATCTCCACCCGGGAGAGGTAGACATTGCGCCCGGCGATGTCGGTGTCGGGGCGGGCCAGATAGACGTACTCGAAGACACAGCCCTTGGGCTTCGCTTCCGCGAAGCGCGAGGTGCGCAGGCCGTTCTCGTCGATGGCGACGAGCTCGCCCGGCTCGATCTCGCGGACGAAGCTGGCACCGCAGATGTCGAGGGCGGCGGACTCGGAGGCCACCACCCAGCCACGCTCCAGGCGGCCGAGGACCAGCGGGCGGATGCCCTGCGGGTCACGGGCGGCGTAGAGGGTGTGCTCGTCCATGAAGACCAGCGAGAAGGCGCCCTTCACATCGGGAAGCACCTTGGCGGCGGCCTCCTCGATGGTGAGCGGCTTGCCGTCGTCGTCGGTCTGGCCGGCGAGCAGCGCGGTCACCAGATCGGTGTCGTTCGTCGCGGCGACCTGGGTGGCGCGGCCGTCCTTGCGGGGAAGGTCGGCGACCATCTCGGCGAGCTGGGCCGTATTGACCAGGTTGCCGTTGTGACCCAGGGCGATCGAGCCGTGCGCGGTCGCACGGAACGTCGGCTGCGCGTTCTCCCACACCGAGGCACCGGTGGTGGAGTAGCGGGCATGACCGACCGCAATATGGCCCTGGAGAGATCCCAGAGACGTTTCGTCGAAGACTTGCGAGACCAGTCCCATGTCCTTGAAGACCAGGATCTGGGACCCGTTGCTCACAGCAATGCCCGCGGACTCCTGTCCACGGTGCTGCAGGGCATACAGTCCGAAATAGGTGAGCTTGGCGACCTCTTCACCCGGAGCCCAGACACCGAAGACGCCGCAAGCGTCCTGGGGGCCTTTCTCTCCGGGGAGCAGGTCGTGGTTGAGTCGTCCATCACCACGGGGCACGCCACCGAGTGTAGGCGAGATCGACCACTGGTCCGAATTCGGGATAGCGGGCCCGAGCACCGGGGAAGCGCTCCCAGGGGTGGTTCGGGGACCGTTCCGGACGGTGACTCGGAGTGATCATTTCCGGTATGTGGCGAGGCCCGGGACGGAATACGGCACGGGGTGCGGAACGGCCACAGGGCGGTCGGCGCCCGGATCAGCGGCCACATACAAATCGGTTTCGGCCACTCGGGACGCGGCGGTCGCCGGGGCCCGGTGGTGGCGCTCGGTGAACCGATCGGCGCCCCGACGCGGAGTCCGGCCGAACGTCCGTTTCGTGGTGAGCCTCACACCGGGGAGCCCGGTATGCGGCTTCTCCGGGCAGTCCGCGACGCGCCGCCGGGGCTCGGGAGGTTCACCCCCTCAGCCCATGAGGGGCAGCAGTGCGGCGAGATCGGCCCGCTCTCCGCTGGCGTCGACCTTCGCGGCGTCGAGCGCCTGCGCCCACCCGGTACGCCCGGTGGCGAGCCGGATCCAGGTGAGCGGATCGGTCTCGACGACATTGGGCGGCGTACCGCGGGTGTGCTTGGGGCCCTGCACGCACTGGACGACGGCGAACGGCGGGACGCGCACCTCGACCGAGCCGCCCGGCGCCTTCTCCGCGAGGGCGTCGGCGAGCAGCCGGGTGCAGGCGGCGAGCGCCTGCCGGTCGTACGGGATGTCGAGGCCGGCCGCCTCGTTCAGGTCGTCGGTGTGCACGACGAGTTCGACGGTACGGGTGACGAGGAAGTCGGCCAGGCGCATCACCCCGACCCGGGTCGGCAGCAGGCGCTCGGTTCCGGCTCCGGGCACCAGTTCGTCGAGCCGCCCGGCCACCTCCCCGTACAGCGCGTCCAGGTCGGGGCGGTCCGCGGCGAGCGCCTTGGTGTCGTCCGCGATGCGCGCCGCCCGGTCCGCGGTCGAGAACGGCCACTCCAGGAGCGTGAGCTCCGGCTTCGCCGAGGCGGGTTCCGGCAGCTCCAGGTTCCGGGTGACGGTCGAGAGCGCCATGGTCAGGTGTACGGCCAGTTCGCGCACGGTCCAGTCGCCGAGCCGGGTCGGCAGCGCGAGCTGTCCGGGCGTCAGCGTGCGAACGGCTTCCCGGACATGGGCGAACTGCGCAAGGACCGCGCTGCGGGTCCTGACCGGGTCGTAGCGGCGGGCGCGTTTCTGGGACGGCGGCATGCCCGGGAGCCTACGGCCTGTCCGGGGGCCCAAGGCCCGTGCCAGGGGGCCCGGAAGCCCGTCGGGGACGCTGCCGCCCGTCGGGGACGCTGCCGCCCGTCGGGAGCACTGCGGCCCGCCGGAGACGCTGCCGCCCGTCCGAGACGTTGCCGCCCGTCCGGGACGCTGCCGCCCGTCGGGAGCACTGCGGCCCGTCGGAGACGTTGCCGCCCGTCCGGGGCGCTGCCGCCCGTCGGGAGCGCTGCGGCCCGCCGGAGACGCTGCGGCCCGTCGGAGGCGTTGCCGCCCGTCCGGGACGCTGCCGCCCGTCGGGAGCACTGCGGCCCGCCGGAGACGCTGCCGCCCGTCCGGGACGCTGCCGCCCGTCGGGAGCGCTGCGGCCCGTCCGGGACGAGCCAGAGGCCCGTCCGGCGGATCAGGGCCGGACAGGCGCCCCGGCCCCGTCGACCCGGCGGCCTCAGGGCCGGGTCGCGAAGTCGCCCAGGCCGTTGGCGAGCAGGCCGAAGCCGCGCTCGGCGAGCGCGACGGCAGCCGGCGCGACCGCGTCCGCCGGCTCCCCCGCCAGCAGCCGCAACTGGTTCGCGTGGATGAGGGCGTTGCGCGTACCGATCAGCTGGGCGGCAGCGATCCGGGCGACGGGCGGCTCCTCCCCCTCCTCGACCAGGGCTTCGGTGAGCAGGTCGAAGGAGCGCATGGAGAACGCGTGAACCCGGGTCAGCAGCGCCGGGGTCTCCTGGATCAGCCGGCGCACCCCGAGCACCACCGGCGCGTCGCTCATTCCGGTCGAGGGGTCGTGGCTCTCGACGGCGGCCAGGAACTGAGCGCGCACGGCGGCCAGGGCCGACTGGCCGGGGGCCCTGTCCCGTACCGCCCGCGCGACATCGCCGACGTGCTCCTCCATGGGAGCGAGGACCAAGTCCTCCTTGCTGGCGAAGTAGTTGAAGACAGTCATCTTCGAGACTTCGGCCGCCTCGGCGATCTCGGCGACCGAGACCTTGTCGAAGCCCCGCTCTGCGAAGAGCTCGGTGGCCGCGGCCAGCAGTCGGCGCCGCGTCTGGAGCTTCTTGCGCTCGCGCAGGCCCATCCCCTCAATCATGGCATCACTGTACCAGGATGAATGTTGATCCAGGATTAACTTTTGACTCGGTATATTTTCTTGGGTCATGGTGGTGCCCGACCGCAGCAGCGCCACGCCGCTCAGAAGGGGAGCCCCGTCATGCCCACAGCCATGACCGACCGTCAGCGCGTCATCGGCTTCGCGCTCTGTATCGCCGCGATCCTGCCGGCCGTGCTCGACACGGACATCGTTTCGTCGGCGACAGCCACCGTCCTGGCGACCCGGCTGCCGGGACGGCAGGAACCGGACCGGGCGGCCGGTGAGGCATCGGTCGTCAACGCCGAACCAGCAGCCATCGGCCACTGACCGGAAAGGCACGCGCATGCGGTCCCCGTACGAGGACGGCCCCGCCCGGGAAAATGAACCGGGCGGGGCCGTCCCCATCAGGGACCGTTGTCAGGAACCGTTGTGTCAGGCGAGCAGAGCCGGAATGGTCTCCTCGTGCGCCGTGCGCAGCTCGCTCAGCGGAATGCTGAACTCGCCCTGGATCTCGATCTCCTCGCCGTCCACGACACCGATGCGGGTGACGGGCAGCCCCCGCGCCCCGCACATGTCGTTGAAGCGAAGCTCCTCACTCCGCGGAACGGAGACGACCGCGCGCCCCGCCGACTCGGAGAAGAGGAAGGTGAACGCGTCCAGTCCGTCCGGCACGACCAGCCGGGCACCCTTCCCGCCGCGCAGGCAGGACTCGGTGACCGCCTGGATCAGGCCGCCGTCGGAGAGGTCGTGCGCCGCGTCGATCATGCCGTCGCGGGAGGCCGAGATCAGGATCTCGCCGAGCAGCTTCTCGCGGCCCAGGTCGACCTTGGGCGGCATGCCGCCCAGGTGGCCGTGGACGACCTCGGACCAGGCCGAGCCGCCGAACTCCTCGCGCGTGTCGCCCAGCAGGTAGAGGAGCTGGCCCTCTTCCGCGAAGGCGACCGGCGTACGCCGGGTGACATCGTCGATCACACCGAGCACGGCCACGACCGGCGTCGGGTGGATCGCCGTCTCACCGGTCTGGTTGTACAGCGACACATTGCCGCCGGTGACCGGAGTGCCCAGCTCCAGGCAGCCGTCCGCGAGACCACGGGTGGCCTCGGCGAACTGCCACATGACGTCCGGGTCCTCGGGCGAACCGAAGTTCAGGCAGTCCGAGATCGCGAGCGGCTTGGCGCCGGAGGCGGCGACATTGCGGTACGACTCCGCCAGCGCGAGCTGCGCGCCGGTGTACGGGTCGAGCTTGGCGTACCGGCCGTTGCCGTCGGTCGCCATGGCCACGCCCAGGTTCGACTCCTCGTCGATCCGGACCATGCCGGCGTCCTCGGGCATCGCGAGCACGGTGTTGCCCTGCACGAACCGGTCGTACTGGTCCGTGATCCAGGACTTCGACGCCTGGTTCGGCGAGGCGACCATCTGGAGGACCTGCTCGCGCAGCTCCGCGCCGTTCGCCGGGCGGGCCAGCTTGCCCGCGTCGTCGGCCTGCAGCGCGTCCTGCCAGGACGGACGGGCGAACGGGCGGTGGTACGTCGGACCCTCGTGGGCGACGGACCGCGGCGGTACGTCGACGATCTGCTCGCCGTGCCAGAAGATCTCCAGCTGGGAGCCCTCGGTCACCTCACCGATGACGGTGGCGATGACGTCCCACTTCTCGCAGATCTCCAGGAAGCGCTCGACGTGCTGCGGCTCGACGATCGCGCACATGCGCTCCTGCGACTCGCTCATGAGGATTTCCTCGGGCGAGAGGGAGGAGTCGCGCAGCGGCACGGTGTCCAGCTCGACGCGCATACCGCCGGAGCCCGCGGAGGCCAGCTCGGACGTGGCGCAGGACAGGCCCGCACCGCCGAGGTCCTGGATGCCCGCGACGAGCTTCTCCCGGAAGATCTCCAGGGTGCACTCGATGAGGAGCTTCTCCTGGAACGGGTCGCCGACCTGGACGGCCGGGCGCTTCGCGGGGCCGGTCGACTCGAAGGTCTCCGAGGCCAGCACCGAGACGCCGCCGATGCCGTCGCCGCCGGTACGGGCGCCGTAGAGGATCACCTTGTTGCCGGGCCCGGAGGCCTTGGCCAGGTGGATGTCCTCGTGCTTCATCACGCCGATGCAGCCGGCGTTGACCAGCGGGTTGCCCTGGTAGCAGGCGTCGAAGACGACCTCGCCGCCGATGTTCGGCAGACCCAGGCAGTTGCCGTAGCCGCCGATGCCCGCGACGACGCCCGGCAGGACGCGCTTGGTGTCGGGGTGGTCGGCCGCGCCGAACCGCAGCGGGTCGACGACCGCGACGGGGCGGGCACCCATGGCGAGGATGTCGCGGACGATGCCGCCGACGCCGGTCGCCGCGCCCTGGTAGGGCTCGATGTACGAGGGGTGGTTGTGCGACTCGACCTTGAAGGTGACCGCGTACCCCTGACCGACATCGACGACACCGGCGTTCTCACCGATGCCGACGAGCATCGCGTCGTTGGCGGGGACCTTCTCGCCGAACTGCTTGAGGTGGACCTTGCTGCTCTTGTACGAGCAGTGCTCGGACCACATCACGGAGTACATGGCGAGCTCGGCGCCGGTGGGACGGCGGCCCAGGATCTCGCGGATCCGGGCGTACTCGTCCTCCTTGAGGCCGAGCTCCTTCCAGGGCTGTGCGACGTCCGGGGTCTCGGCCGCGTGCTTGACCGTATCCAGGCTCATGCGTTGACCAGCTTCTTGATGATCGAGGTGAAGAAACCGAGACCGTCGGTGCGGCCGGTGCCGATCAGCGGCTCGACGGCGTGCTCCGGGTGCGGCATCAGACCGACGACGTTGCCCGCCGCGTTGGTGATGCCGGCGATGTCGCGCAGCGAGCCGTTGGGGTTCACGTCCAAGTAGCGGAAGGCGACCCGGCCCTCCGCCTCCAGCTCGTCGAGCACCCGCTCGTCGGCGACGTAACGCCCGTCCATGTTCTTGAGCGGTACGGAGATCTCCTGGTCCGCGGAGTAGTCCGAGGTCCAGGCCGTCTCCGCGTTCTCGACGCGCAGCTTCTGGTCGCGGCAGATGAAGTGCAGGTGGTTGTTCCGCAGCATCGCGCCGGGCAGCAGATGCGCCTCGGTCAGGATCTGGAAGCCGTTGCAGATGCCGAGGACCGGCATCCCCGCCCGCGCGTTCTCGATGATCGTCTCCATGACCGGCGAGAAGCGGGAGATGGCTCCGGCCCGCAGATAGTCGCCGTAGGAGAATCCGCCCGCCAGGATGACCGCGTCGACCTGGTGCAGGTCCTTGTCGCGGTGCCACAGCGATACGGGTTCGGCGCCCGCGACCCGTACGGCCCTCAGGCTGTCCTTGTCGTCGAGCGTGCCGGGAAAGGTGACGACTCCGATACGAGCAGTCACTTCGACTCCTCGACCTTCTCCACCTTCACGGTGAAGTCCTCGATGACGGTGTTGGCAAGGAAAGTCTCGGCCATCTCGTGAATACGACCGAGGGCGGCGTCGTCGACCGGCCCCTCGACCTCGAGCTCGAAACGCTTTCCCTGACGTACGTCCGCGATTCCCTCGAAGCCGAGACGGGGCAGTGCGCGCTGCACCGCCTGTCCCTGCGGGTCGAGGATCTCGGGCTTGAGCATGACGTCGACTACGACGCGTGCCACTGGCACTCCCGGTGGTGGTGTGGTGCGGCTGTTTCTCCGGGGGGCTCCCCAGACCCCCGCAGGTCCCCTCAGCCTACCTGGCCAGATTTTCTACGCGGGTAGATATGGAGAACCGTCGTTCGCTCCCGGATATCGGCGTGACAACACTTGGGGAAAGTCCTGCAAAAAAATCCTCACCGATGACACACATAGAAGGCTGACACGCGGAGTTAATTGGATGGGCTTCACAATGCGGCACCCACCGCTGTACAAATGATTACCGGGGAATGCAGAATTGCCCTAATCGGCCGACGCCGGCCGACTCACATCCACCCGCTTCCGCCTGACAGCCGGAAGACCGGCATCAGCGCATGCCAGACGCGCCGATGCCGCAGGAAAGGACCGATATCCGTGGCTCAGCGCGTAGTGGTCACCCTCTTCGACGACATCGACGGGGGAGCAGCGACGGAAACGGTCACCTTCTCCCTGGACGGGAAGTCGTACGAGATCGACCTCAGCCAGTCCAACGCAAAGAAACTGCGCAAGATTCTGGCGCCGTACATCACAGCGGGCCGAAAGCAGACAAATGCCAGTAAGCGCGGCAGGACTCCCGCCTCGTACCGGCACACCTCACTCGCACCCGCCCCGGCGGCCGTGCGCGCCTGGGCCCGTTCCCACGGGGTGGAGGTGCCGGCCCGCGGCCGGATCCCCAAGAAGGTCTACGAGGCGTTCAGTGAAGCCAGTTGAGGCCCGCCCCCGTGCGGGCCTCAGAGTCGGATCGCCCGGACAGGGCGCCCGCACCGGTCACCGCGACCGGGCTCCGGGACGATCTTCGGGCGTTCTGGCGCACCCCTCGACGACACCGCGCGGCCACCGACTTGCGCTACACCCCCGCAGGTCGGCTAAAGTCTGGAGCACGCCGAGGGGCAAGGCCGCAAAGCCGAACCTCACGCAGCGTGCGGGTGTAGTTCAGTAGCAGAACATCCCCCTTCCAGGGGGAAGGCGCAGTGTGCAATTCCTGTCACCCGCTCTGCATCGCTCTTATCGACCACTCCGGTGAATCGGGTAGAGTAGTGCTCGCACCGCTCGATGGATCCTCTTACAGGGGGTACAATGACGGCAGCAATGCGGACGTGGCTCAGTTGGTAGAGCATCACCTTGCCAAGGTGAGGGTCGCGAGTTCGAATCTCGTCGTCCGCTCTTGATCGGTTTGTTCGAAGGCCCTGGTCGATATCGACCAGGGCCTTCGTCGTATTCCCTGGCCACCGATTCCATGGCCACCGATGCGCCCGGCCGACCGGTGAGGCGTCGGCCATGCCGCGGGCCCATCTCGGAGTGAGTGTCCCCGGTGTGAGTGTCGCCACATCTTTGCGGGCCGAACTGCCCGGCTGCCGGACGGTGATCGCGACGAGTCGCAGCCGGCCGGGCCATCCGAAACGGGCACTCGCGGCGGGCGCGCGGGCCTTCGTACCGAGACCGTCAGCGCCCGGCAGCCGGTCGGGACCATCCGTACTGTTCATGCCGGAAACCGTTACGTGGACCCGGAGTTGGCGGCCGACGCGATCTCCGCCGGGGACTCGCTGCTGGCCGCGCGAGAGGCGGAGGTGCTGGAGTGGGCGGCCGACGGGGCGCCGGTCGCGGAGATCGCGGAGTGGGCCTCGCTGTCGCAGGGAACCGTACGGAACCACCTCTCGGCGGCCGCCTCGAAGCTCGGGGCGGAGACCGACATGCGGCGGTGCGTCTCGCACGCGAGCGGGGATGGGTATAGTGGTTCTCGCGCTTCGGCGCTTGCGGACGTAGCTCAGTTGGTAGAGCGCAACCTTGCCAAGGTTGAGGTCGCCAGTTCGAACCTGGTCGTCCGCTCGGTTCAGCAAGAAGCCCCCGGCCTTTTCGGCCGGGGGCTTCTTCGTTTCCAAGTCGCTTACTTCCAGGGCGTACCGGTGAGGTGTTCGTACGCCTCCAAGTACTTCGCCCGGGTCGCGTCCACGATCTCCTGGGGCAGCGCCGGGGGCGGCTGCTCGCTTTGGCGGTCCCAGCCGGAGGCCGGTGAGGTCAGCCAGTCGCGCACGAACTGCTTGTCGTAACTGGGCTGGGCCCGGCCCGGCTTCCAGGTGGCGGCGGGCCAGAAGCGCGAGGAGTCCGGGGTCAGCACCTCGTCCGCGATGATCAGCTCCTCGCCGCCGTCGGCGGTGGGCGCGAAACCGAACTCGAACTTCGTGTCGGCGAGGATGATCCCGCGCTCACGCGCGATGTCACGAGCCCTGCTGTACACGTCCAGCGTGGTGCGGCGCAGCCGGTCGGCGGTCTCCTCGCCGACCTGGCGGGCCACCTCCTCGTAGCTCACGTTCTCGTCGTGGTCCCCGACGGCCGCCTTGGTGGCGGGGGTGAAGATCGGCGTCGGAAGCTCGGAGCCGTCGACGAGGCCCTCGGGCAGCGCGAGGCCGCAGACGGTGCGGGACTCGTTGTACTCGGCGAGGCCCGAACCGGTGAGATAGCCGCGGGCGACGCACTCGACCGGGACCATCCGCAGCGACTTGCAGATCAGAGTGCGGCCGGCCCAGTCCGCGGGGGCTCCGGCGGGGAGCTCCGTGGACAGGACGTGGTTCGGCACGAGATCGCTGAGCTGGCCGAACCACCACAGCGAGAGCCGGGTGAGCACCCGGCCCTTGTCCGGGATCTCGGTGGGCAGGACCCAGTCGTACGCGGACATGCGGTCGCTGGCGACCATGACGAGGTCGCCGGCCTCGTTCCGGTACAGGTCGCGCACCTTGCCGGTGTGGAGGTGGGTGAGCCCCGGGACCTGCACTGGCTCGGGCTTTTCTACAAATCCGGACACGCTGCCTCCGCGTAGGTTGATCCAGGAGTCGTTCCGATTCTCCCGTATCGGGGTGAGGTGGGGTGGAGCGGGGCGCCCGTGGCGCCGGGCGTGGGTCGCGGAGGCGTTTCAGTCGCGCTTGCAGATGCGGTCGAGGAGGTTGGCGGTGGCGCGCTGGATGCGGGGGTCCACATGGCCGGGGCGGTCCAGGGCCGGAGACCAGGCGAAGGTCCCGGAGGCGAAGACGAGGGCGCCGGACGGGGCCCGGTACAGGGACGTCTCCTGGTGACGCTTGACTCCCTCGCTGTCGAGGTACGGGGAGTGGGCGAGCAGGATGCGATTCTCGTGCTCGGGGAGTGCGGTGCGCGGGAAGTAGCGGTCGGCCTCGCCCGCGACCAGGCCGTCGATCTCGTCGCCCTCGCCGGCGCCCGTCGCGTCCCACAGCCAGTGTTCGGCGTTCCGTACGACCAGCGGGTGCGGGTCGGGGACCCGGCCCGCGTACTGGATGCCGAGGAGCTGCTGCTCGGGGCGGTCGATCTCGCGCCAGAGCGCGGGCTTTCCCGGACCTCGTCGCTTGCGGCAGGTGAGCAGCCGGTCCGGGACGCCGGACGGCGCCGGGGCGAGGCTGACCTGCCAGTACATGGTGTTGGCGGAGAGGAAGACGAGCGAGGTGCCGCTGTCGCGGGCGAGTTCGGCGGTACGGCGCATGGGCACCGACCAGTACTCGTCGTGGCCGGGGAAGACCAGGCCCCGGTAGCGGCCCGGGTCGATCCGGCCCGCGTGCAGATCGCGGGTGTCGGCGTACGCGATGTCGTAGCCGTAACGCTCGGCCCAGCGGATGAAATCGTAGGCATGACCGACGTGGAGCGGCAGGCCGGCGCCTGCGTACGGGCGGTCGAAGGAGACGGTGACCGCCGCGTCCTCCTCGCCGAGCAGCCGGCCCTGTTCGTCCCACGCGTGGTAGAGGCTGGCGCCGGTGCGGCCGTCCTCGGGGTAGAGGTTGTACGCCTGCCAGGTGATGTCCGGCAGGACGAGCAGCAGATCGGCCGGGTGATCGTCGCGGACGGTGAACGGGATGTGGGAGCGGTATCCGTCGACCGTGGTGAGCACCGCGACGTACGCGCCGATCGACCAGTACGAGGGGATCTGCAGCCGCCAGGACTGCCACCAGTGATGGCAGGAGACTGTGCGGTCGGCGGTGAGCGGGGCCGGCTGGACGATGCCGGAGAGCCGGGGGCTCGTGGTGATCTGGGCGGCGCCGTCGCCCCCGTAGTGACCGATGCGGTAGATGTCCACGGAGAACTGCTGGGGCGGGTCGACCGTGACGTGGAAGTCGATCGCCTCGCCGGGGGCCGCGGCGCCCGTGGAGATGAAGCCCTTGATCTGACGGTGCACGTCGTCGGCCGTACGCGTACCGCCGCCGGTTGAGCCGCGGGCCAGCGTGGGGTCCGCGTACCAGGGGACGACATGTCCGGTGTCGTCGAAGTAATTCTCACTGCCGCGCAGCCAGGGGAGGGGGCCCTGGCCGAAGGGATCGGAGACGGCGTGCGCGAGGGCACCCGACTCCCATCGACGAATCTGCTCCGCCCCCATATCGCTCCCCTCCCTCGGTCCCTCGGACAACAACAGTGAGACACCGGCCGATCGTCATCGGTGACGGCCGACGGCGATATCACCGGTGACCGCTTCCGGCCGTGCGCCATCGGTGCGCCAACGGTGCTGCGCCGACTGTCAGCGTCGATCCCCAGCACATCACATAACGCACGCACACCGTCACCGTTCGTCGCGAATTGACGTGAACGGAACCTGACTTTCCGGGTATTGGGGGTGCGGTGGCGCCTGTCGGGCTTGTTGGCGAGGTCCGTGGTTCAGACGAGACGGACGGGTTTGTCGGTGCGTACGCCGACCGATGCGAGCCAGGAACGCAGTGGTCCCGCGTCGCCGTCCTCGACCAGGCTGAGGACCGAGATGCCCAGATCCGCCCGGCGCTCGCCGTCGACCAGCAGCGCGGGACCGTCGAGCCAGTCGAGTCCGGGTGCGGCGCCCGCCGTGTCGACAGCGGCGCAGCAGACCATCGCCGCGACGTGGTCGGCGAGCAGCTCCGTGCCCGTACGGGGCGGCTGGAGGGGGAAGATCGGGAGGGGGTCGGGGCCCCAGATGTCCGGGGCGTCGCCGCCCGCGTGAGCACCGCCAGGGACGCCCGCCAGGCCCGATGTGCCGCCGGCCGGGGGCCGTTGGGCCACGGCCTCCTCGCGGGCCATCGCGGCGCTGATTCCGGCCGCGAGCTCCTCGCCGCTCTCGCTCCGGCCTGCCAGATGCTCGACGACACGCGCCAGCGTGGGCACTCCGGGGTTGATGTCGGTGGTGCTGATGTCGGTGGCGGCGATTTCCGTGGCGCCGATGTCGGTGGTCCTGATGTCCGTGGTGCTGATGTCCGTGGGGAATGCGGGACGGTGGGAGTCGAGGCCGGGGCCGTGACAGGGGCCGGGGCCGTGGCTGTCGGCGGCCGGTGCGGGCGGCGTGCCCATCGAATCGAGGACTCGGTGCAGGCGTGCGGCCTCGGTGCGCCACTTCCGGTCGACCACCTCTTCCGGATACTGCTGCCAGTCGACGGGCGACCAGTCGAGACCGGACTCCGCCGGGCCGCCGTGGAAAAGCCGGGCGGCCAGCAGCGACGCCGCCTCGTCGGCCGCGCCCGGCTCCTCCAGGAGGTCACACGCGGGGCGTTCGCCGAGGCGCGAGGTGAATCCGTCGGCGAGCCGGTCGCGCCGGGAAAGCTCGGTGAGTGCGGATACGACGCCCGCGTCCAGCCGGGACGGCCAGCGGCCCATCTGCCAGGCGGGCAGCGCGACCCGGGTGAGCAGCCGGTCCCAGCCCGCGTAGGCGAGGCCGACCTGCTCCTGGGCGACGATCCGCAGGCCGTAATCCACAGCCTGTGCCCGAACCGACGCGGCGGCGGCGACGCCCCGTTCCATTTCAGCGGCATGGCCGCGACAACTGCGCAGCAGCAGCCGGGCGATCCAGCCGACGAAGACGCGCGGCACACCGCGCACCCCGGACAGCGGCCCGGGAACGGGCACGGCGGCGTCGGCAACCGCTCCGTCCAGCCCTCGTACGAAACGGCGCGCCGCGGCTATGTCGGGATGCGCGGAGGGGCCCGTGCCCGCGACGACCGGGGCGAGCACCGCCCGTAGCTCCGCGACCCGCATCCACCACAGGAACGGCGAACCGATGACCAGGACCGGAGCCGCCTGGACCCGGCGACGGGTCCGTCCCGCCGGACGTGCCCCTGGATCCGCCCCGCGATCCGCTCCGGGGCCGGCCGCGGGCTGCGCCGCGGGGTGCGTACGGTCCTCCAGCCAGCTGTCGCAGTCGGGCGTGAGGGCTATCGCCGAAGGAGCGGGGACCCCGAGCCGGTCGGCGAGGTCCCTGACCAGGCGGTAGAGATCGGGGGCGGCCTCCTCGGCGAGCGGAACGGTCGGGCTGATCGCCGGCCTCGCCCGTACGACCGCGAGCGCGACCGCCGCGGCGAGCAGGAGCACGACGACCGCGCAGGCCGTCACGGCCCAGCGCGCCGTGTCCCAGCCGCTGCCGACGGCAAGGCCCTGGGCGCCGGCGACGAACAGCACGACGGCGGCCGCCGCGGGCAGGATGGCCGCGGCCGTTGCTCTGCTGCGGATGCGCAGCAGAGCAAGAGCTCGGGCGCGCGCACTCTGCGCACCCAGCTCCTCACTTGTACCGGTACCGGACACGGCCGGACGTCACCCCCTCTGCCCCCGCGGCGGTGTTGTTCACTCCCCCACTGTGGCACCCGTCACTGACATCGCAATGCCAGTGGGCCAAGTGCCGGAATGCTTGCGCCGCACCCTAGTTGGGGCCTCGGCGGGCGTCATCCGGATGGCTCAGCCGTCACTCGATGGAATGGCTTTGGGCAAAGGTGCTGACGCGCCGCTGCCCTTGGGGCAGGGGCGCGTCAGCGGGCGCGTCAGCGGGCGTTTGGTGGTCGTCCGGTCTCAGGCTTCGGCGGCCGGTCTCAGGCCTCTGCGGCCTTCCGGGCAATGTCCGTACGGAACTGCGAGCCGTCGAGCCGGATCCGGGACACCGCTGTGTAGGCCCGCTCGCGGGCGGCGGCGAGGTCCTTGCCGGTCGCGGTCACGGACAGCACCCGGCCGCCCGCGCTGACGATCGTGTCGCCGTCCCGCCTGGTCCCGGCGTGCAGGACGTACGCATGCGGGGCATCCTGCGCCGCGACCTCGTCGAGCCCTTCGATCGGGTCGCCCGTCCGCGGCGTACCCGGGTAGTTGTGCGAGGCGACGACCACGGTGACGGCAGCCTCGTCGCGCCACGTGAGCGGGGGCAGCTCGTCGAGGGAACCGTTGGCGGAACCCAGCAGGACACCGGCCAGCGGGGTCTTCAGGCGGGCCAGGACCACCTGGGTCTCGGGGTCACCGAAACGGGCGTTGAACTCGATCACCCGGACGCCGCGCGACGTGATCGCGAGGCCCGCGTACAGCAGCCCGGAGAACGGGGTGCCGCGGCGGCGGAGCTCGTCGACGGTCGGCTGGAGCACCGACTCCATGACCTCGTCGACCAGCTTGGGATCGGCCCACGGAAGCGGGGAGTAGGCGCCCATGCCACCGGTGTTGGGGCCCTCGTCGTCGTCCAGGGCGCGCTTGAAGTCCTGCGCGGGCTGGAGCGGCAGCACGGTGGTGCCGTCCGTGATCGCGAAGAGGCTGACCTCGGGCCCGTCGAGGAACTCCTCGATGACCACGCGGTCGCAGGCCAGCGCGTGGGTGCGGGCCGCCCCGATGTCGTCGGTGACGACGACTCCCTTGCCGGCGGCGAGACCGTCGTCCTTGACGACGTACGGGGCGCCGAAGGCATCGAGGGCGGCGTCGATCTCGGCGGGGTTGGTACAGACGTAGCTGCGGGCGGTCGGGACGCCGGCCCCGGCCATCACGTCCTTGGCGAACGCCTTGGAGCCCTCCAGCTGGGCCGCCTCACCGGAGGGACCGAAGCAGGGGATGCCCACGGCGCGCACGGCGTCGGCGACCCCGGCGACGAGCGGCGCCTCCGGGCCGACGACCACCAGGTCGGCGCCCAGGTCGGTGGCGAGGCGCGCGACGGCGTCGCCGTCGAGTGCGTCGACCGGGTGCAGTTCGGCCACCTCCGCGATACCGGCGTTGCCGGGAGCGCAGTACAGAGCGGTGACGTCGGGGTCGAGGGAGAGAGAGCGGCACAGGGCGTGTTCGCGGGCGCCGCCGCCGATGACGAGGACCTTCACGGGATGCAGCCTAGCCGCCGGGGCGCGGCGGCCTTGACGTACGGCCGATCCGTGGACACTTCCGGGCACATCGGCCGGGCGACCCGGACAGCCAGGAACGCACCCCGCCATTCATTCAGTCGTTCATGCGCTGCTACTCGTTGGTGAACTCCTCCACGACCGTGGCGCCCAGCTCGCGGACGATGAGGTCGTGTCCGGAGAGCGCCGAGTCGACGAGGTCCGGATCGTCGGCCTCCGGGGTGTCGTCCTCGGGAGCGACGGAACGCGGGGGCTCGGGCGCGGAGTACGACTGCGGTGCGGGCTCGGCGGCGGGTGCGGCGCTCGGCTGCTGGTGCTGGTGCTGGTGCTGCGCGGGGGCGGGCCGGGGTTCGTAATTCTGCTGGGGCGCGGGGGCCGGACGCTGCGGCTGCGGAGGGGCGGCGGCGGAGGGGCGGCCACCACCGGTCTGCGGGGGTGTGCCCGCGCCGCCCGACGGGTCGACGATCGCCTCGATCTTCCACTGGGCGTTGAACCGCTCGGCGAGGGCCTGCTTCAACACGTCCTCACTGCCGCTGCTCGCGAAATTGTCGCGCGCGCCCGCGTTCAGGAAGCCGATCTGGAGGGTGGCGCCGTCGAAGCCGGTGACCTGGGCGTTCTGGCTGAGCAGGATCCAGGTGAACCGGCGGCGGTTCTTCACGGCCTCCAGGATGTCCGGCCACATGTTCCGTACCTGGCCGGCGCCCTGCGTCATTCCGGTTCCCGAAGGCGCGGTGGCGGGGCTCGGTGCCGCGGGCGGCGCCTGTACCGGAGCGGGGGCCTGCGCGGCCTGCGGGACCGGCGGCTGGCCGGGGGCGGAAGCGGTCGGCCAGCCACCGGGGCGGCGGCCGGAATCCGGCGCGGCGGCGGTGGGCCAGGCACCGGGACGCTGCCCGCCCGCGGAAGCCGCGGCCGGGGCCTCGGCGGGCGGCTGCGGAGCGGCGGGAGCGGCAGGTGCGGCAGGCTCCTGCACGGGTGCCGGGGGTGCCGGGGGCGCGACGGGTGCGGGCGGTGCCGTGGGGGCGGGCGCCTCCCCCCGTACCGCCGCTCGCGTGGCAGCGGGTCCGGCGCCGGGCTGCACGGCCGGGGCGACGGGGGCGGGGGCATGGGCCAGGATTTCCGGCCCCGGTACGTACCCCATGGCGGGCCCCGGTCCCGTGGTCGCGAAGGACGCGCCGCGCTCCAGCCGGTCGAGCCGGGCCTGCAGTGAGCGCTCGTCGTCGAAGGCCGCGGGCAGCAGCACCCGGGCGCAGATCAGCTCGACCTGGAGGCGCGGCGAGGTCGCCCCGCGCATCTCCGTCAGCCCCTCGTTGACCAGGTCGGCGGCGCGGCTCAGCTCGGCGGCACCGAAGACGGACGCCTGGGCCTGCATCCGCTCGACGACATCGGCGGGGGCGTCGATCAGGCCCTTCTCCCCGGCATCCGGTACGGCGGCGAGGATCACCAGGTCACGCAGCCGCTCCAGGAGGTCGGCGACGAAGCGGCGCGGGTCGTTGCCGCCCTCGATGACCCGGTCCACGACCTCGAACGCCGCGGCCCCGTCACCCGCCGCGAAGGCGTCCACGATGGAGTCGAGCAGCGAGCCGTCCGTATAACCGAGCAGCGAGGTCGCCATGGCGTATGTCACACCGTCGTCGCCCGCGCCGGCCAGCAGCTGGTCCATCACCGACATCGAGTCACGCACGGACCCGGCCCCGGCCCGCACGACGAGCGGCAGCACGCCGTCCTCGACGGGGCTCTTCTCATTGGCGCAGACCTCTGCGAGGTAGTCGCGCAGCGTGCCCGGCGGAACCAGGCGGAACGGGTAGTGGTGCGTACGCGACCGGATCGTCCCGATGACCTTCTCGGGCTCGGTGGTCGCGAAGATGAACTTGAGGTGCTCCGGCGGCTCCTCGACCACCTTCAGCAGGGCGTTGAACCCCGCCGAAGTGACCATGTGCGCCTCGTCGATGATGTAGATCTTGTAACGACTCGACGCGGGCCCGAAGAACGCCTTCTCCCGCAGATCACGGGCGTCGTCCACGCCACCGTGCGATGCGGCGTCGATCTCGATCACATCGATGGATCCCGGCCCGTTGCGCGCGAGGTCCCGGCAGGACTGGCACTCCCCGCACGGCGTGGGCGTCGGCCCCTGCTCGCAGTTCAGACAGCGGGCCAGGATGCGCGCGCTGGTCGTCTTGCCGCAGCCGCGCGGACCGCTGAACAGGTACGCGTGATTGACCCGGTTGTTCCGCAGGGCCTGCTGCAGCGGGTCAGTGACATGCTCCTGCCCGATGACCTCGGCGAACGACTCGGGGCGATAGCGGCGGTACAGCGCAAGGGACGACACACATACGAGGTTATCCGGGAGGACCGACAACCGGCCCCGGACCGGACGGAGCACCGCCCCGTACCCCAGGAAACACAAGGGCCCCCCACGCACCCGCCAGAGCCGACCTACCCTTGCTGCCTTCCGGCCCTGGGGGAGTTCAGTCAGATAGCGCCACGTGAGGGGCTGATGCCCACCTTAGCCGATCCCCACCCCTGCCGGTCCACTCCCCCACCCCCTCAGGAACCCCCCGGACGAGCCCGAGCGGATGCCCGACGGGAACGGGTTCGCGAGCACTCCTCAACGTCTTGTATTGTTTGCCGCGGAGGATTCGCCTAGTGGCCTAGGGCGCACGCTTGGAAAGCGTGTTGGGGGCAACCCCTCACGAGTTCGAATCTCGTATCCTCCGCCATTGCTCTCACCGGGCAATACGTCGAAGGGCCCCGCAGCTTGCTGCGGGGCCCTTCGACGTGTGTGGTTGCAGTTTTGGTTGCAGTTCCGGCTATCGCCCGTTGAGGACGGACCGGCACACGTTGCAGTACATGGCGGCGTTAAGCCCGTAGCGCCGCATCATCTGGCCGCAGCCAGCGCACAGCCCGAGCTCCCACGGCGGGTATCCCAGTGCGGCAGAGGCGGCGGCGCGTTCCACGGTGGTGATCTGCAACGGGTCGCGGGAGCGCTGGACCGGCATGCGGGGAAGCGTGAAGCCACCGGTCGGCTGGTCGAGGTCACGGATGGGCCGGCCGTCGCTGACGAACCAGCCCTCCTCCCCTGCTCGGCAGGCGCGGTCGATTTCCTGCTCGGCGAAGCTGATCACATCGTCCTCCTCTTCGGCCGGGGCCGCGGGCAGAGGCGTCTTCTCGCCGATGAGCTCCTGCCACAGCGCGCAGTCGTCGGCCGAGACCCACATATGCCGACCGGCACGGCCGCTTCCTCGGTTGGGCACATAGACCGGGACGCTCTCACCAGTGGCGCTCTGCAGGACTAAGTCCTCGATGAAGACCGGCTTCTTCTCCGGGAGGCACAGTGCGGGCACGAACCAGTCCGCGTGAATCGCGCCACAGTGGCCGGCACCCTCACTGATGAGGCAGTGGCGTTCGCTGCTTGGTACGCACTTCCAGACTTCGAGGTGCCGGTACCCACCGCGGATCACCATCTCCTTACCGTCGGCGATGTCCTTCCACGGCATGTCGTCGACCCGCGCCCACGGAGCGCGGTCGATCAGGGAGGCCGTCCGGTCCTTCGCTACCCAGAGGGGAGTGATGCCGTGCTCCACGGCGTTCACCGAGCGCCGGTGCACGCTGCTGGGACTGAGGTGGTGGTACTGGATCTCCCAGCCGATCCGCGTGCCGCCGGGTCCGACGACTACGGCGTCCGAAATGCTGCGCCGGTTGCCGATGGGAACCTCGGCCTCGGCGTCCAGGCCGTAACGTCCGGCGGCCTCGACGATCCGCTCCTTGGTGGCCTTGTGCTGTGCGCTCTCCGCCGGCGTCGCCTTGTGTGTGATCGGCAGGTGCGAGGCGACGAGCGGTCGCCGGCCACCCACGCGCCCTCGGCGAATGAACATCCAGGGCGATTTGCCGCCCGACTCCGACTGGCACTCCCGCTTGTCGTGGTGCGCCAGGCATTCGAGCAGCTGCGGCTCGCGCTCGGAGACGCGGGCGGTGATCTCCTGGAGCAGATCGGGACGGTCCGGGTGACCGAGGTCGGGCAGGGACAGATTGATCTCTATGCCATATCCGGTGTGCCACACCCCATTTGCCATCTCCCCACCATAGGGAGGACCACTGATACTCCAACAGGGCGCGCTTTAACGGAGGTTGGCAGCATTTGGCCTGCGCTGACGAATCGCCGGCAGGGAACCGAGCGGGCCGAAGGGACCACCGAACTCCCAGAAGTTGGCAAGCGCTTCGTGACAACCTCCCCCGATGCCATCCAAGTTGTGCGTGCCCATGTCCGAAACCAGCCTCAGTGGTCCCGTGAGCGTGAGTAGGATCACGCTTCATCTGCGCGGCCAGTAGGGCCGCACATAGTGTCTGCTCACCCGCTCCCCAGGCCGTGAAGGTGGATGGATGACGGCTCCCACAATCGGGACGTTGCTTCTGCAGAACAGGTACGAGATCACTGCGGGTCCGCACCCGGGTGATGGCGAATCCCAGGTCTGGGAGGCTTTCAGCGACGGCTACACGTACCTGCTCAAGACGTGGACGTACGAGGGCGAACAACCGGACAGGGTGCAGCGCGCCCTTTGGGACCACGAACTGCGCACCCTGTACAAGATCGCGAGCAGCCCCAGGGCTGACGACGCCCTGGTTGTGCTGAAGGACGCCGGCCTCGACCGGGAACACCACTGCTTCGTCATGGTCTTGGAGGCGCCAGGCTACGAGCGCGTCGCCACCGCGCTGCGACGCCGGGCACGTTATCCGTGGCTCTCGAATCGCGGGACAGCCGCACGCGAACAGTTGTGGAACGGCTTACGGCGCGTCGCCACAGGGCTGAACCTGCTACACGAGCGACAGGTCCTGCACCGGGGCGTGGACCTCGACTCTCTCTTTTTCGACGAGGACCTCGGTGCCGAGTCCCTACGACTCGGCGGCTTCGAGTGGTCCGTCAAACTGGGCCGTCCAGTGGGGACCCAGCCCCCTGTCGGCTGGCCGGTTCCACCCGAGCGCACCACGGGGGGCATGACTACCTGGCGTCAGGACGACGACTGGTTCGCCTTCGGCATCCTGTGCGCACGGCTGCTCCTCGACCTTGAACGCTTCACCACCAATCCTCCACCCGAGCGCCACGCACGGGTGCTCAAGTCGATCGACACCGCCAAGGCCGAGCTGACCGAAGCCGAACGCAAGCTGCTGCTGGACCTCGTCGCCGAAGACCCGCTGGAGCGCCTGACCGCGCCGTACGACATCATCGGCAGGATCCAGGACATCACGCGGGCCCTAGCGAACCCCCTGCGCACCCAGCAGGAAGACGCCCAGTACGTCCTGGCCCTCGATCTGCGGCGGCCGGAGTTCATCGATCACCTGATGGACAGCGGACTGCGCGCCCACCTGCGCCTCGACACAATGGGGACCTTCATCCCCGGGGACCCGATCCACCGGAAGGAGGCATGCGAGTTCGTCCGCCAGGACCTGCAGAAGCCCCTTCTGTACGCCGTTCCCAACAGGCCGTACTTCATCCTCGTCGGCGGTAGGCTCAGCCTGAGGATCACGCCGCACCGGGGGAAGGACGGCGCGTCCAGCTGGCAGGTCGCGGACTGCCGGTCCGCCCAGCCGCTGCTCTACAGCGAGGGCGACGACAGCTTCCGCGAACTCCCGCCCGGCCGCGTGTTCGCCTATGCCAGGGACGAGGTGGCCCGCGATCGTACGATCGCGCAGAACGCCACGTCGTGGGAGCTCGCGCTGCCGAAGATCGATCGCAGTGCCCAGGTCTCGCGCGAGCTCGGCCGATTCCACGAGTTCGTCCGAGTGAGCAATCAGATCGAGCTGCTCCTACTCGACTCGCAGATCTTCCCGTACGAAGTCGTCCGCGCCCCGTGGCAGGAGGACGGCGTGGAGCGAGCCGTGGTCAAGGAGCGCGCGCGCCCCGAAGGGCACGAGATCTTCGAGCCGTTCCGCGTGGACCTGATCGACTTCCTGCAGAAGGAGGTACGGGGCAGCGACCGCAAGGTGATCCTTTCGGGAGCCCGCGACGGCGCCCGCCTCAAGCTCCCGCCCCGCGACCCCCAGTCCGACGACGACGGCAACGTGTGGCAGGTCGACGACATGGACCAGGCGACCGAGTGCATCACGCTCAGCCGCCAGGGCCTGAGCAAGGGGCGGGTTAAGCTGGAGAGGGAGGGGTTCCTCCGCAGCGCTGGCATGCCCGGACAGATCAGTCTGTTCCGGCGCCGCAAGAAGGCCATCGACGCCCTCGACCAGCACGGATACCTCCTGCGTTCGCTGGCCACCCCGAGCCACGTCCGCATGGACACCGGTGCCTCCGAACTTCCCGTCGAACTCGACCACGAACGGGTCGACGAGCCCAAGCGGGCCAGCATCGAGGACATCCTGCGGGTTCGACCCATCTACACGCTGCAAGGGCCGCCCGGCACGGGCAAGACCACCCTCGTCGCATGGCTGCTGCGCGAGATCGTCACCGAGGATCCCGTCGTCCAGGTGCTGGTTACGGCCCAGGCCCACGGAGCTGTCGACGTGCTCAGGGCGAAGGTGGGCGAGGCGTTCCAGGACGTACCCGAAGACGACAGGCCGCTACAGATCCGGCTGCGGGGTCCACACAAGGCCGGAACCACCCTGCCGGAGGACGGCGTCGAGGGCGTGGCCAGGACGGTGCTCCAACGCAGCATCTCCCAGCTCGAAGCCGTGAGTTCGCCCAGCGAGGTGCAGCTGGCCTGGCTGGACGACGCGAAGGCCATGGTCAGCGAGATCAACATGATGCAGGAGCAGGGGGACCTCGGCCCCCGCTCGTCGGACTTCGTCGAGCTGGTCAAACGCGGCGCGAACCTCACGTACTGCACCACCAGCGCCAGCGACCTGGTCGCCCTCGCCGCTGGTCAGGCGTTCGACTGGTCGATCGTCGAGGAGGCGGGCAAGGCGCACGCGTTCGACCTCGCACTGCCACTGCAGGCAGGTCATCGCTGGCTGCTGATTGGTGACCACAAGCAGCTGGATCCCTACCGGTACGAGGACTACCACAAGGGGATCGACAAGCTGGACCCGGTGGCTCACATCCTCGGCCGCCTCAAGCCGCGGGCTTCCGGCATGCTCGACCAGGAATGGCTTGACTCGTGGGAGCGCCGCAGTCAGCCGGACCGGGACGAGTTCCGCGAGTACTCGAAGGAGTGGCTGAAGACCTTCCACCGTCTGTACGAGTACTGCGCCGTGGCCACGGGTGCGGACCCTCTCGTCACGGACATGGAGGCGAAGGGAGCGTCCGCAGGGCAGTTGATCGGCCAGCACCGCATGCACCCGGATATCGGCCAGCTGATCTCCGAGGCTTACTACCAGGGGCGGTTGATGAACCGCACCCTGGACAAGCAAGGCGAACCGGTCGAGCGGGTGCGTCACGGTTTCCACACCCCGAGCGGTCTTCGTGACCGTGCCGTGGTCTGGCTCGACGTGCCGTGGTGCCGCGACGATGCCACCACCCATGAGGTAGGTCCGAACAGCGGCCAGTCGAAGTACACCAATCCGTCGGAGGCGCGCGCGCTCGCCAACTTCCTGCGGACCCTCGGACCGGACGGCGGATGTCAGGGCAAGCTCGCGGTGCTGGCCCCGTACTCACGGCAGGTGAGCCTGCTCAGCAAGCAGTTGCGGGACACGTCCCTTCCCGCCGGACTGCAGGTCCAGCTGGGTCTCAAGGCGGAAGCGGACAACAGCAACCGGTTCCCCGCCCACACGGTCGACTCCTTCCAGGGCAACCAGGCGGACGTCGTCGCCATCAGCCTGGTCCGCAACAACGAGAAGGAGATCGGTCACGGCCTGGGATTCCTCGACGACCCGGGCCGGATGAACGTGCTCCTCTCGCGAGCGGAGCGCCTGCTGATCCTCGTCGGGTCCTGGGACTTCTTCCTCCATCAGGTGCAGGCAGTACGCCTCGAAGACGAGTCCCAACCCCTTTGGTCCTTCAAGAAGATCGTCACCCTGCTCGACGAATGGTTCCTGGATGGCAGGGCTCTACGTATCCCGGCTGACCTCAGGGAGCACTCGTGATTGTCCTCGTACCCGTGAGCATGTTCAGCATCAACTTCAGCGTGGCCCGGGGCCGCCCTTACAGCCGTCTGGAGCGGCGGGTTCTAGAGGAGATCGCCGCACAGGCAGGTGTCGCGCCCGACCAGGGCGCGACCCTGACCTCTCTGTGCGACACCTTCCGCGTCCACGAACGGCTGATGGTCGAAGCCGTGGTGACCTTGGTCGGTGCGGGATGGGTCGCCGTCACCAGCGGCAGGGAGGCCACTTTCGTCCTCACCGACGAAGGGCAGCAGGCGTGCTTGTCCGGCAAGGACCCGGCGTCGGTCGTCGTGGCCCCTGCCGCGCCCTGCACCGTGGTCCTCGATCGCACGGCGGGACAGCTGGCCAGGCGAGGTGAAGTGCTGACCGTCTCGAAGCAGGAGGCACGGCCGGACCTCAACCCGTCCACGCCCCTGCGCATCGTGCGCAACGCCCTGGACGAGTCCCAGATCCAGAAACTACTGCCCCGAAATAGCGGCGAGTGGGTGCGCAGCATCGGACGGCCCCGGCTCGTGACGGTCGACCGCTTCCTCCCCGTGCGCGTCGACCTCGTCGATCGGTTCATCGCGGGGCTCCCGCGGGGCTGGCACCAGGCTCTGTCTGCCGAGATCCTGGCGGTAGCACAGGCCAGGAAGGAGGAGTTGGAAAGTGCCCCGGAAGTGCAGCCGACGCCGCAGGCGGCCGTTAAGGTGGCACCTCCGGTACAGGCTCGGATGCCGGCCACCGGCGCCGGGCACCGGCCGACACCTTTGAGCATCCCCGGGCGGAAGCCTCCGGCCGCCGCGCTCGGTACCGCAGCGGCGCCACAAACAAGTGGCTCTTTCCCATGGCTTTACGATGCTGAGCCATTCGACAACAGCGACAACAGTCCTGCAGACCAGTCGACCGAAGCGGCCTTGTTCTCGTATGTATCCGGTGAGGAGGCCCACCAACTCATGCTCGCCGAGGCACTGGCCAATGCGGCGAGCCACGTCCTGATCGCCTCACCCACGGTGAATATGGAGAGCCTGTCAAAGCTCGGCGACGCCATCCAGGCTGCGGTGGCGCGCGGGGTGCGGGTGGACGTCCTCTATGGTGACGCGGAAGAGGGAACCAACCCACAGGACATCGTCGACCTGCTGCACCGGATCGGCTACCACGCCGCAGAACGGCTGGGTAGGGATCTCCTGAAGCCAGCGAAAGAACGGACGGGCAGCGGTGCGAGCCTCCTGATCTTCGACGGAAGGGACGGAGCGCTCGAAGCAGTCATCGGCAACTACGCCTGGGTTGGGTCACCCGGCTCGGCGCAGGCCCACTCCGCCCACATGGGCGGAACGGAGTTCATGGCTCAAGTGGCTCGGGCAGCTGCAGGTCTCTGGACCTGGAGCGGTGATCCGGATTCCGCCGACCGCTGGCGACACGTGGCGGACCGCTGCCAGGACGAAACCGCCGTTTCCGGAGCCCGAGGCGACCGTTTGAATGATCAAGTCCTCGCCGAACTGATCGTGGACGACGAGCATGCACGAGTCGCGCAGGGTTCCGACGACGGTGCCCTGCGGGTTGGCGGCGCTTGCCGACATGAGAGTGGGTTCGCTGCAGGCTTCCGCGGGATCTCGGCGGTGCTCCGCCGCCCGGATACCTTGGCCGCGCCGTAGGGGTGGTCTCCAACGTCGCTGTGCCATCACGGACGGTGGCTCTCCTCACGAGGGGCGGCGGCCCGCGAAGTCACGTGGCGCCCTGGGAACTGATCTCCCCTTACGGAGGGTGCCGGACGGAAATCCGGCACCCTCACGGGCCCTGCATTGAGTTCTCCTACATCACCACTCGTCGGTGTCGCCGTACTTCCTGGGTTCTGAGCGCGGTCCACAGCCTGTGCACACGCCTCGGCGAAGGCCGCCTCCACGGCAACCTTGTCCGTGCCTCGCACCTGGGCCTCGACCTCCTGGCCTGTGCCGGGACGCCGGGCTGTGCGCCAAGCCGAGGCGCGGTCGGTGTAGCGGTCGGTCTCGAAGTCCCAGGCCGGCACCGACCACTGCTCGGGGAGTCCGGTCGCGGCACGGTCACCGCCGGGGAGGAACAGAGCTCGGGCGTGGAAGACCACGGCCCGTTCCGGCACGCTGTCGCGGATGGCGCTCGCACCACCAGGGCCCTGGCGTTCCCAGCGCCAGCGATCCCACTCCTCGACCTCGGCTGGATGATCGGGCCAGTCCTCGCTCCAGCGTGCGACGACTTCGTCGGCGTGTTCGCGGCGGAGGAAGGGCACGCGCCGCTCGCCGAGGCGTGCGACGTGTACCACCAGCTCGGTGGGGACGGGGCTCTGGCCGACTACCGGCTCAACATCTCCCGCCGTCTCGTCCGTGCCCCACAGGAGGCCGCCGACCTTGGCGGCGGTGTCCTTGAGGACGCGGCTGGTCAGGTGCTGGTAGCGGCGGCGCATCCGGGCGGACTTGCCGGGCTCCCAGCCCATGATGGCGTCGACGACCGCGTCGGGGACGCCGAGGATGAGCAGGACGGTCGCCGCGGTGTGGCGGGCGTCGTGGAGGCGGGCGTCGCGGACGCCGGCGGCCCTCAATAGCTCCTTCCACTTGTGGTAGTCCGTGTTCGGGTTCAAAGGCTCGCCGGTGGGCGAGGTGAACACGTACCCCTTCTCCGTCCACAGGTCGCGGGCATGGGCTCGCTCCCGGGCCTGGCCCTCCTTGTGCTGGCGCAGGAGCTGGAGGAGCTCGTCGGGGGCACCGATGGGCCGCTGGCCGGCGCGGGACTTGGCGTTCTTCGTCTCACGGCGGGTGTTGATCTTCTTGGGGCAGAAGCCGGGCTTGCGTCCGCAGCGGTCTCCGCAGCCGTGCTTGTAGCGGGGCCGCAGCCGGCCGCGCCGTACGCGGATAACGCCGAGGTCGAAGTCGACGTCGTCCCACTGCATGCCGAGGACCTCACCCTGGCGCAGGCCGAGTGCGAGCGCGATGACCCAGCGGGCGGTGTTGCGGCGCTTGCCCGCTTCGGCGAGGAGGCGCTGAACCTCCTCGATCGTGTACGGCTCGACCTCCTCCTCTTCCAGGCGCGGGGCCTTGGCGATCGTCGCTGGGTTGACGGTGAGGTGGGCGCGGCGCACCGCTTCGTTGAGGGCGGTGCGTACGGTGCGGTGTACCTGATGGGCGGTTCCGGCCGCGCTGCCGGAATCCTGCATTTTCTTGTAGAAGCGCTCCAGGTGCTCGGGCTGGAGCTTCTCCAGGCGGTGGGCGCCGAGGCCGGGGATGAGGTGGTGCCTCACCGCGACGCGGTAGCCGTCGATGGTGTTCTCCGAGACATGCGCGGCGGCGATGTCCTCCACCCAGTGCGTCAGCCACGTCTCCAGCGTCCAGCTCTGGCCGACCTTGCGGACGGCGCCCTTGTCGCGCTGCCGTTCCATCTCCCGGACGACCTTGGTGACATCGGGGCGGGTCTTGCGGCTGACGTGGCGCCGATCAGGGGTGCCGTCGTCCTTGACCCCGACGGTGACGTAGCCGTGCCATCGACCGTCCTTGCCTTTGAAGATCGAGGAGCCGCCATTGGGCTGGCGGGACTTCGGTGCGGAGGCGCGAGTCACGCGGCGGCTCCGAAGTCGGTCGCCGACAGGCGGCAGGCCAGGAAGTCGTTCACCGCCTCCGCTGGGATGCGGCGCAAACTCCCGATCTTGACGGAGGCGATCTCGCCGGAGGAGACGTACTCGTAGAGCTTGGTGCGGCCGATGCCGATTCGACGGGCTGCCTCGGTGACGGTGAGAGCGACAAGGGTCGTGTCCCCCGTGGGGCGGCGCTCGGCCATCAGCGTGCGCAGGGCGTCTTCGGGGACATCCAGAAGCTGGGCTATCTGGGAAACGGGCAGGACGGGCTGCGGCATGGGAGTGCTCCTTGCGCCGGCCCGCGGCGTCGCGGGAGCGGCAACTCCCGTCGGCCTGGCCGGTGGCGTCGTTCAGGGATGGATGGGGCGGTGGATGATCGTCGGCGATGGCAGTCGCCGTACGTGGGGCTTTTCGGCGTTCGTAGCGCCGCAGAAAGGACAGTGGTCGGCTACTCGCCGACGGGTGGCTGGTTCTGATTTCTCAGGTGCGCCCGGGACGGGTGCAGATTTCTGCGCTGGGTCCGCTCTTCGAGCCGGAGCAGTTCGTCGACCTGCCCTCTCTGCTCAGGACCCTTGTCACCGTAGGCGTTGAGTTCGACGTCGATCTCGTGCAGGTGCATCTGGTTCCGGTCGATCGCCGCTCGCAGTTGGCGGTACTCCAGCGTCATCTGGACGTACTCGTGTACGAGCTGGCGGATGCGGGGGGTGGCCAGCTCGTCCGGCGGTCCGGTCAGGTCCTGCATGGTGAGGTCGAAAACCTTGCAGAAGCCGAGCGCCTCGTCGAGGTTCACCCTGCGACGGGGCTTACCACTCTCGATGCGCCAGATCGCGGACTGGTTGATCGGATGGCCGACAGCGGCCATCTCCTCGGCGAGCTTCACCGTGCTCCAACCGCGGACCTCACGTTCCAGCTTGACGCGTGCGGCGACGTGATCTTCCGGCACCGGTCGACCTGGGCCGGCGCGCTCCGCGCCTTCCTCACCGCTCACTCACGCCTCCCTTCACACGCCGACAGATCCAGTCGATCCAGCATCCACAACCAAACATCATTGCGGATTGAAATGCAAGGCATTGCGTTGCCGAAAATCTCGGCTATGGTCGTGGTCCGCCGTACAGCGACGGACGGAACCGCACACGCAGGCGGCCCCGGTGCTACGAACACCGGGGCCGAAGTAGAGGCTCCACCGCACAACCATCCATCCCTGAACGATCGAAACCGGAGGCCGGGGTTGCCGCCCCATGTGGCCTGCCGGGTGAGGAGCTCCGTGAACCAGGGTACGACCCTGCCCTCCCAGACGCCATCCCGCTTCGACGAAGGCTCCGCCCCGACGGAGCATCCGTTCAACCTGGACGCCGAGTGCGCAGTCCTCGGCGCCTGCATGCACGAACCCGGCGTCATCGCCGCGGTCAGGCCCATCCTCGGCGACGACGCCTTCTACCGGCCCGCGCACGAGACCATCTGGCGCGCGCTCCTCACTCAGCACCGCGAGGACAAACCCACGGACCCGATCGTCCTCACCGAGCTGCTCCAGCAGCAAGGGGACCTACAGCGCGTGGGTGGCCACACCTACCTGTCTCAGCTCGCCAACGCTCCCTACGGCACCAGCAGCGCCGAGTACCACGCGGAGATCGTCCGCTCGAAAGCCGACCTTCGCCGCCTGGTGACCTCGGCGATACAAACCCTCCAGCGGGCCCGGGAACCCGGTGCCGATCCCGAGGCGATCCGCAGCGAAGTCGAAGCGGAAGTGCGCGCAGAGCGTGAGCGTGCGCTCGCCTCGGGGCAAGGACGGTTGTCCCGCTTCGCCACCGACGGGTGGTCATTCGTCAAAGAGAGCGGGGCGGACGCCGAGCCCTTGTGGGGCACGCGTGAGAAGACCGTCTGGGCACCGGGCGAGAGCCTGATGATCGTCGGCTCTCCGGGCGTCGGCAAGACCACACTGGCCCATCAAGTGATCTTCGCCCGCCTCGGTCTCCAGGAGACCGTCCTGGAGATGCCCGTCGCCCCAAGCCGACGCGTGCTCTACCTGGCGATGGATCGCCCCAAGCAGATCGCCAAGGCCATGGCCCGCCGCGTCTTCTCCACCGACGAGAAGATCCTGCGCGAGCGGCTCGTGGTCTGGGAGGGCCCGCTGCCCGCGACCCTCGACAAGGAGCCCGACCTCCTCGCCGATCTCGCCGCCGCCCATCAGGCCGACACGATCGTGATCGACAGCCTCAAGGACGCGGTCAGCACGATGGTCGACGACAGCCTCGCGGTCGCCTTCCACAATGCCCGCATGCGCACCCTGCGCAACGGCGTGGAGATCCTGGAACTGCATCACCAGCGCAAGGCAACCGCGGACGCACCACGCGGGCAACGCCCCAGCCTGGACCAGGTCTACGGCTCCACCTGGATCACCGCCGGCGCGGGCAGCGTCCTGTTCGTGAGCGGCCGGGCCGGCGACCCCGCGGTCACACTGCACCACCTCAAGACCCCTACCGGCGAGGTCGGCCCCCTGGACGTCACGCACGACCACGTGCGCGGCACCACCAAGGACCCCGCCATCCTGCTGCGCAACGCCCTCAACGGGCTGACCGCACGCGACCTGGCCACCGTCCTCATCGGCGGAGGTGACCCCGACCGGGCCGACATCGAGAAGGCCCGACGCCACCTCGGCCGCCTCGTCGACAGCGGCCTGGCCACCAAGACCGACGGCATCGCCGGAGGGGCCGGAGGCGGCCAGCAGGCCCGCTACTACGCCTCCGCCCGCCACCTCACCGCCGTCGGCTGACCTGCTCGCCGACCCCCTCGAAGCGTTCACGCGACCGTACACGCGGCCTCCGCGTCCGCACACCCTCGTGGACCGCTCACAGCCCACACGCTCACCGCAAAACCGCAGGTAGAGCGATCACGCGACCGTACATGCCGTACACGCGCCTAAGCGATCACGCGCGGGCCCCCCTTTAGAAGGGGGCCCGCGTGTACGCCCCCTCCGTGAACGCCGTGGTCGTCTCCCTGTCCTTCCCCCGGAGTAGATCCGCGTATGCCGCCCGTCATGCCCGAAACACTCGCCACAGCATCACTCCCGTACGCCGACAGCCCGCTCCTGCCCGCCGCCGTCCTGGCGGTTGCCGCCGGTGCACTGCTCGCGTGCCTGAGGGCCCGACGCAGCCAACGCCTCCCCCATGATCGGAAGTGGCGACCCTCGGCTGCCGTCGTCACCGCCACCGTGGCGGCGCTCGTGTGCACCGCCTACAGCGCGGACACCAGCTGGCGGTTCGCCGCCCACTACCTCGACATGCGCAACACCGCCGAGCGCACCACGATGTTCTCCGCCGCAGAACTCGCCCTGTTCTCGATGGCGCTGATGGCCCGGCAGAACCTCCATGGTCCAAGGCAGACGGCTGGCCTGCCCGGAGTCCTGGTCTGGGTGATCACTGCCATGCAGACCATTCCCGCCTACGCTGAGTCCGGCCCGGTCGGCGGCACCGTACGTGCCTTCACCGGCCCGGTGATGGCGGCCGTGCTGTGGCACCTGGCCATGGGCATCGAGCTCCGCCAGCGCACCCCCGACGCCGCCTCCCGTGGGCTCGGCGCTGCACTCACTCGGCAGGCCCGCGAGCGGCTGCTCGCCCGGCTGGGGGTCTTCGAGCAGGACCAGGGCGCGGCCGAGATCATCCGTGACAGGGCCACGCAGCGGGCCGTCGCCCTGGCTACTCGCCTCGCCGAGATGACTCCCGGACAGCGGACCGAACGGGCGGGCCGCCGCACCATACGTCGGCTAGCCAAGGCTCTCGCCCGCTCCGGCATCGATGCCGACCCGTTCCGGAACCAACAGCTGCTGCGCCAGCTGGCCACCCGCCGTCAAGCAGCCGCCCTGGCCACCGTCGATCTGCCCGAGCGCTGGGGCCTGCCCGTCGGGCAACCCTTCGACCTGCCCACTGCGCAGCCCGGATCCTCCCGGGCAGTAGCCGACGGGCAAGCGACCGGCGACGATCAGGCAGACCGCGACGATCGGGCAGAAGACCACGCCCGCCCGCACCCGTCAGATCCGGTCGACGGGGAACCCGACCCGGGCGCCTGCCCCAATCCCACCGACCACTCCGGCCCGACAACGGCCGCCCGCTCGCACCAGGTGTCGCGCCCACAAGACGCCGTTCCGCCGCCCACAGGCAGCACCTCACTCACCCCATCGCCCAAGCACCACACGCCGAAGCCAAAGCGGTCCGTGCGCAAGCCCAGCGCTTCCGACGAAGTCATCCTCGCGTTCGCCCGCCGCGTGTACGAGGAGACCGGCAGCGTCGGACGCGACCGCGTGGAGGACGCCGTGCGCGACGCCGGCTACAGCGTCTCCAGCAACGTCGTGGGCCGAGTCGTCCGCGAGTTCAAATCCCGGATCGGGGCCGCGCACGCAAGTTCCTGACCCAAGACCGCAACGACTCACCCCAGCGATGCCCTGAGACGGAGATCCCGTGCACGACCCCCGCCACGAACCCGCCGCGTTCCAACAACAGCCGACCACCACCCCAGCAGCAGGCGGAGCAAGTTGTCCCGGGAGCAATGCTCCCGGAATTCCCGCCCCAGGGGTGGCGGGCCCGATCCTGCGCCAGGGGGCGCCGGACCGGCAGGCTGCGACCGAGGGCGGACCGCAGCCAGGAGCGGGACGGCAGGCCGAATCCCTGTCGCGGCGGCGTCAGCGCGCCCGTCAGCCGAAGCCCCGCAAGCGCCTGCACCAGCCCAGCTGCCGCATGAACGACGCCGAGTACCAGCGCTTCACCGACGCAGCCGCTCAGTGCCAAATGACGAACGCCGCCTTCCTCGCCTACGCCGTCGACAAGGCCGCCCGCGACCTGACCCGCACTGCAGCCGAGATCGCCAGCGAGCGGGAAGTCCTTGATGAGGTGTTCGCCGCCCGCCGGCACCTGGGTCGGATTCATGGCCTGTTCAATCAGGTCGCCAAGGCGCTCAACTCCGGCGCCGACGCACCCCACCTCGACGCCGCCGCTCAGGCCGTCCTGAACGCTGCCCGCCGGATGGAGGACGCCGCCGACACCCTGCTCGCCCACCGGGACGGTGGCTGCCCGGCATGATCCCTCGAATCCATAAACGCGGCAGCGCGACGGTCGGCCTCATCCGGTACCTGTACGGCCCCGGCACCCACGAGGAGCACACCGACCCGCACCTCGTGGCGGCCTTCGACCCGCTCATGCCCGACCCGGGCCGCGATCCGCAGGCCACCTACGGGCAGCTGCAGCGGCTGCTCGACCAGCCCGTCAACGCCCTGCCCGCCGGCCGACGCCCTGACAAGCACGTGTGGCACCTGTCCATACGCGCCAGCCCTGAAGACCCGGTTCTGCCCGACGACGCCTGGGCAGCCATCGCCCGCCGCATGGTCGCCGCCACCGGCATCGACCCCGAGGGCGACGACGCCGCCTGCCGGTGGGCGGCCGTCCGGCACGCCGACGACCACATCCACATCATCGCCACCCTGGTCCGCGATGACGGCCGACGGCCCCGCCTGCACAACGAAGCCCGCCGCGCTCAGGCCGAGGCCCGCCTCATCGAAGCGGACTACAGCTTGCGCCGGGTCACGCCGGGCGATGGCACCGCCGCCAAGCGGCCCACCAGCGCCGAACTCCATAAGGCCGAACGCCGAGGTCGGCAGCGCACCCCGCGCGAGGAACTGCGGGAGGCGGTCCGGCGCTCGGTGGCCGGTGCCGGAAGCGAGGAGGAGTTCTTCGATCGCCTCGCCGGGGCCGGCCTGCTCGTGCGACGCCGTGTCGCACCGTCGGGCGACACCCTCGGCTACACCGTCGCCCTCCCCGGCGACCGCAACGCCAAGGGCCAGCCAGTCTTCTACTCCGGCTCCAAGCTCGCCCCGGATCTTTCCCTGCCCCGTATCCGCGAACGCTGGAACGGGAACCCTGACCGCCCCGCCCAGCAGCCGGCCCTGCCGCCGGTGACCGGACCTGCGTCCGCACGTCGTCGCGTCACCAGCGCCGCCTGGCAGGCCCTGTTCGTCGTCGACCACGGCGAGAACGGCGTCGTCGCCGCGCAAATCGCCGCCACCGGGGAAGTGCTCGACGCCCTCGCCCAGACGTCTGCGGCCCACACCCGCCACGAACTCCAAGCCGCAGCAGCCGCGTTCGAGCGCGCTTCCCGCTCTCACGTACGTGCCTCACGCGGCCACGACCACGCCCTGCGCCGAGCCGCCCGTAACCTCGTGCAGAGTGGCCCGGCCTTCGGCCGAGGCGAGGACGGCGCCGCCACCGCGATGGCCATCGACATGCTCATCTTTCTGGTCTCTGCCGTCGCTCACTGGCACGCCGGGAAGCAGCATGCCCAGCAGGCCGAAGCCGCGCACCGGGCTGCTGAACATCTCCGCCTGGCTTACCGGACCGCCGCCGAGCGCCCGATAGCGGCTCTTCACCAGCGAGGCGTGCGCATGGCTCCCTACCGGCAACACCGCCATGCCGCCTTCGTACGGCAAGCCCTGCCCGAACTGGCTGGCCGGATCCTCGCCGAACCCGGCTGGCACGCCCTCGTCGCCACTCTCGACGAAGTCCAGGCAGCCGGGCACGACCCCACTGCTCTGCTCACCGAGGCAGCGGCCCGTAGGGAACTGGGCACGGTGGCGCACATGAGTGACGTACTCGTGTGGCGGCTACGCCGTTCAGCCGGCCTTCCTGCCGACCCCCGGCACCTCCAGGTCCCGCCCAGTCTTGGGAAGCGCCCGGTCGCCCTACCGGAGCCAGTACCCCGGAGCGAAGTCATGCCTCTGAATGGCTCCCCACGGCGGCGCTGACCGCACGTTCCAGCCCTGCCGCACCAGCCGCACACTCGTGGCGTTTCAAGAGAGCAGGCTCGGCAGGGCTCACGCCAGCAGGGCAGCGTCGAGGTAGCGCTGCACCGGCTCGAACAGCCCGTACGGCACGTACTGAGGAATCTCACCGAGCGTGGCCCAGACCGTGTCGGCCACTTCACCAGCGCTCGCAACAGCCGCCTCGCCCCCGACGGGCCGACATGCGATGTAGTGGATCTCCCGGCCCGTCAGAGGGTGCACTCTGCGTCCCAGTGACTTCTGTGGAACCACCCGTAGTCCGGTTTCTTCTTGGGTCTCACGTACGGCGGCTTCTTCGGGCGTTTCGCCGGGTTCGATCTTTCCCGCCGGGAACTGCCATGAGAGGGCACCTTCCGTCACGCGTCGTTGTACGAGCAGAACGCGCGCGTCCCGAGCGACGATGGCAGCAGCGACCGCCACTTCTGCCTTACTGGTCACAGGGGGTCCCCTTCCAAGAGCCATCCCTTGACGCGCAACACCGTGACCTCACCCCTTGATGGGCAAGTCCCTGGCCGCGTAGTACGCGTGCAGCGCTGCCTCGCTGCCGGAGCCCAGGGCGGTCATGATCCGTTGGAAGCGGGCGGAGCGGAGGTCGCCGGCCACGATGACGCGGGGGTGCTGGTCGGTGGGCGGGCAGTATCCGTCCGTGCCACGGATCAGGTCTCCGGGTGGGGCCGCGGGGGCGCTTCCCAGGCTGAGGAAGGCCGCGTCCGCCGTGATCGTCCGGTGGATACCGTCCCTTCCCACTGCCTCGGCCGACAGCTGGGTACCTTCCCCACCGTGCAGCGCCAAGTGATCGACGGGGAGGAGCGTGACCCGTGGGTCCTCGCGAATCTCGTCGATCTTGTACGCGTCCGCCGCCGGGTACGCCACGAGGAGGCGCGTGTCGGTGGTCGGGTGGGCGCGCAGGAAGGTGCCGATCGGACGGTCGCCGCCGAGGACGAGGAGGGTCCGGCCTTGGGCGTCGTCGGCGTCGGCCCGCCAGAGCGCAGGCAGGGTCAGGCCGACGGGGGCGGTGATCCAGGTCGCGTCGCCGGGTTGGAGAGGGCCGACGCCCGTGGCGACGATGGCGTACGGGGCGGTGAGGGAAGCGCCCGTGTCCAACGTGACGGTCACCTGGTCGCCGTCGGCGCGAAGCTCGGTGACGTACCTACCGAGTGCGAGGCGGCACAGCTCCGTGTTCTTCAGCTCGGCAACGATGGCGTCGGCCAGCTCGGGGCCGCCGGTGTAGCCGCCGAGGACGTTGTTCAGGGCCGGGATCCGGTACAGGTTCCGGCACAGCCGGTCCGGCTCGACCAGAACCGAGCGCATGCCGACGCTGGCGGCCATACGTGCGGCAGCGCACCCGGCGGGTCCGCCGCCGATGATGATGAGGTCGGTGTCGTACAGCGTGTCGCCCATGGGGCTATTCCAGCACCGGGGCCCCGGCGCACGCGGTGAGTTGGCAGACCACGTGGTCCGTGGTGACAAGTTGGCCGGTTCCGATCAGGCGGCGGGCGACGACGAGTCCGGCGTCGTGCACGTCAGGGCCGGCGTCGCTGGCGCAGGCGTCGGTGACGATCCAGGGGGCGTAGCTATGTTCGAAGGCGTCGGCCGCGGACTTCAGGACGCAGCTCTCGGTAGCGATCCCGCAGAAGACGAGGTCGGTCCAGCCACCCCCGCGGACCAGTTCGGCTGCCTGGGGGGTGAAGAGTGTGTAGCCGGTCTTGTCGACGACCGCGTGCGCGCGGGCTGCCGCCTCCGCGAGTTCGGGGACGATGTCGGTCTCCGGTGGTTCTTGGAGGCGGCGCCACTGGAAGAAGCGCTCGTACGGGCTGTCCGGGTAGTTGAAGTACCGGGTGAAGATCACGGGCCGGCCAGCGCCGGCCCACTGGGCGACAAGATCGGAGACCGCGGGCACGACGTGGCGGCTGCGCTCGTTCACGAAGCCGTTCTGCATGTCGATCACGACAAGCGCGGCGCTGCCGATGTCCATCCGTTGCTTCTCCTGCCCTGTGTTCTCACCCGACGCCCTCTCGCAGAGCGTCCTGCGCGGCGCGCAGCCGTTCGGCCAGCCCGCTGGTCTTCATGATGGCCTCCCGCATCAGAACGTGTTGAGCGGTCTCCTGGGCTCGGGCGGTGGTGAGCCGGGAGGAGGCGGCACGCAGGAAGCGCCAGCCGTACTGCTCGGGCATGAAGGGGTCCTGGCCGTCCTCGATCATCTGCTGCACCTGGCGGGTGAAACACCAGAGGGCTTGGACGGTCAGTTCGCAGGTGACCAACTCGTCGATCGTGAGGCTGCGCTCGCGGGAGTGGGACGCGTAGGCGACGCCGGACCAGCCCGCGTAGGCGGTGGACACACCCCGTACGCCGAAGGACACGATGTCGGGGTGGTCGAAGCCGGTGGCGAGGAGAGACTCCTCGACCGCACCGCCCAGAGGAGCGGGCCCGCCCGGGGCGCCGCGGTCGACCAAGACAGAGGGCGTGGACAGCAGGCGCAGGGCGGTGTCGTGGGCGTCGCCGGACCAGGGGCCCGAGGTGAGCCAGTAGAGGGAGAGGACGTACTCGGGGTTGGGAACGCGGGCGGGTTCCTCGTCCAGGAGGTCGCGGAGCTTGTCTCGTACCCAGGGTAGGTCGGAGGCGTAGGAGCGGTACCGCCAGACCGCAAGGTCGGTGAGCGCGGCGGGCTGGTGCGGCTGAACGAGGTGGAAGACGGCCACCCCGCACGTGAAGACGTGAAGGACGCACTGCTGCGCTTCGGGGTGGTCGACGCGGGCCGAGGAGGACTCCAGCCACTCGTCGTGAGCGCTCGGTCTCATGTGTGCGCGGAGGCGGCCGGCGCGCTCGACGCCGATGAAAACTGGCAGGAACTTGTGGGAGTCGACTTCGATTCGGCCTGTCACGGGCGGCGCAGCGCCGTTCGTTCCCAGTGCCGCCGCGAAGCGCGCCTGCGCTTCGTTCGATGCGCGGTCAAGTGCGGTGTCGAGCACAGCCTGGGACTCAGCACGCGGCTGGTAACCCGCACCGCCACCCTCCCAGTTCGACACGGTCCGGTCACTGACCCCGAGGTAGGCGGCGAAGTCACGCAGGCTCATGCGAAGGGCTTCGCGCAGCAGCCGTGCTTCGCGGCCGGACCATCTCTGCACAGTCACCACCGTCGTACCCCCCGTCCGTCACCTGGTGAAACGCCGAAACGCCCTGTGCGAGCAGTCCTGTTCGGCATAACTGCGGCATTGCTGCAGCACCCGTGCGTCACACTCAGCGATCAGTTTGCACCATGCTGTATTCACGAACCGGGGAAAGTGGCCACAGCCAAAAAGCGCCCCTCCGCCCGTTCTCTCCGGTTACACACCCAAGGAGCAAACGGCATGACCGACATCGTCAAGCGCAACGCCCGCGCCATCCTTCTCGACGGCGACGAACTGGTCCTCATCAAGCGCACCAAGCCCGGCAGGGAGCCGTACTGGGTGTCGGTCGGCGGAGGCGTCGAGGAAGAGGACGCGACCATCGAGGCGGCGCTGCACCGGGAGGTGTTCGAGGAGCTGGGCGGCAAGCTGGAGCGCGCCGAGCTCGTGCACCTCATCACCGACGCGCTGGAGGGAGGCGTCGGAGTCCAGCACATCTTCGCGGCGCGCCTGGAGTCGATGGACCTGGCCGCACGGACGGGCACCGAGTTCGACAAGCCGGAGCGGGGCGGGTACGAGGTGGTCCGGGTGCCCTTCACCGCCCAGGCCGTCCGTGAGCTGAACCTGATGCCACCGGAGTTGGCTGAGTTCATCGCCACGAACACCGACGCGATCACCTCCGTCCTCGACACACCGATCCGCGAGGCATGAGCGATGGAGCGGTTACCGGCCTTCGTCAGCCTCAACGGCCCTGACAACGTCGGCAAGACGACCCACCTCGATCGGCTGGCCGCGCGCCGTCACGTCTTTCAGCCGCTGGGGGCTGTCCACGAGCACGACCCCGAGCCGTGGGCGCGGGTAGCGGCCGGCGACTACGCCCGGTGGTGGTTCGAGACGTCCACGACGGTCGAGCTGACGGAGATGTTGCTCGTCGGTCACGCCAAGCGGGCCGCCGCACGCGAGCCCGGTCGTACGGGACTGCTGGACCGTGGCCTGCCCATGCTCCTCGCTGTGGCCACCGCGACATGCGTGGTCAAGGACGGGCTGACGGTAGACGAGGCGTTCAAGACCGTGACGGACATCGCCGGTTCGCGCGCCACCGCATCGGAGTCCTCGGTGCTGCTGCTCTCATCCCTCGACGCCGAGCGTAGTTACGCCATCACCAGCGCCCGCGAGGGCCGCCCGTGGACCGGGATCTACCCGGCCTATCAGAAGACACTGCACGCCGTTCTGCTTCACCAGGCCGGCCACGGCACGTACGCCGCCGTCGTGGACTGCGAGAACCGCTCCTTGGACGACGTGCACAGCGCCGTACTCGATCACCTTGACCTCGCTCCACTCACCGACGGGAGTCCCCGATGACTCAGAACTCCCCGCCCCTGGTGCTGCCTCCGGGGCTCGCCCGCGCCATGGCCACCCTCCAGGACAAGGACCGGCACCGCCTGGACGACACCGTCACCCGGCTCCACGCCGTCAACGGGCGTCTGTGGGACACCGAGGACCGGGTGCGTAGCACCTTGCTCTCCGCCGCCCAGGTCGCCGACTGCAAGCGAGAGATCGACCAGCTCAACGCCGAACGCAACGCCCTCGCCGAACGGGCTGACGAAGTGCTCGGCTCGCTGGCGGACGCGGGCCGTGCCGACGTGCCCCTGCACACCGAGACGCTCGCCTCCGTCGTGGACCGCATGTCGGTGCTGACGCTGCGGATCTGGCACAGCGAGCATGCGGCGGGCCGCGATGAGCTGGCCGCGCGACGTGTCCCAGCCCTTCACGGGCAACGTGAAGAGCTGTGCGCCGCTCTCGACGCGCTGGTCTCCGATGTCGTCGCCGGCCGTCGTCGGCTCCCCGTGCCGGCCCGCTTCAAGCTGTACGGGCGGGAGGACGTCGCTCCGGCGGAGATCAAGCCGAGTCGGCATCTGCGCCAGGTACTCGCCTTCGGCGGGCTGAGCGAGTGCGGGAAGAGCACCAGCGCACAGTTCGTCCAGCGGACCTGCGGCGCCCAACGCCTCAAGATCGGCTTCCTGTTACGGCAGGCAGCCCATCGGGAAGGGCTCGCGGACCCGTACGCACTCTCGGCCCGTCGGCAGGCCGAACTGCTCCTCGGGGAGCTGAACCGCTTCGCGGACGCCCACGTCGACACGAAGCTGTTCACCATCGAGTCCGTCCACGACGATGCCTCGATCGCCGAGCTCAAGCAGCTCATGGGCGACACGCTCCAGATCGTCTACCTGGACGCCTCCTTCGCCGTACGCGTCGAACGGTCGGGCACTCCGGCCCAGGCCGTCGCCGCGAAGGACGAGATCAAGATGAGCCGCGGTGCCCACCAGGTCGGCGCTCTGGCCGACCACGTCATCGACAACACCGGCAGCATCGCAGCCCTTCGCGCCCGCCTCCGGCGCATCGCCGCCCCGCCCTCCACGACTGCGCTGCGCGTGGCCACCCCTTACGGGCTCGGTCTTCCGGCAGCAGTCGCGTCGGCGACGGCCGACTTCACCGACGCGGTGCGGGCGTACGGACCCGGCGTCCGGCTCGTCGCCCTGACCGGAAGCCCCGGAGAGGGAACCTGGATCGCCGACTGGTCCGACCTGGACCTCATGGTGATCGCCGAGCACGAGGTCATCGGCGGGATCCATGAGGCCCTGGATCAGTACCGGACGGCCCTCGGCGGTGCGGCCTCTCTCGGCCCCACCCTCGTCACGCCCGGAGAACTGACCGCCCGACGCCTCACTCCGCGCCTGGCTTTCGTCCTTCATCAGCTCCAGCAGGGCAGCCCCGTCCTGCATGCGGCATCCGACCTCGAACTCCCGACGATCAGCCGGGACGAGCTCGCGTTCGCCGCAGTCCGCGAACTGCCCCAGGTCATGCTCACCATGCGCCGTCTGCGTACTGCGGAGGGGGCGACCGCCCTGCGGCAGCTCTACAAGCACCTCGTGCTCGCCTGCCGCCTTCTCCTGCGCGAGCACAACCAGTGGGAGTCCGGCCCTGACCGGATCCTCGCCGCCGCCTCCCGCATGCCGGGACTGACGGCCCTCGCGGTCCCTCCTCTGGCCGAGGTCGCGAACGCCTGGCGTGACGGTGACACCGAGCTCGTCCTCAAGCCCATCACCGCAGCGGTCGACCAGCTCCTCACCTGGTACGCCCTCCAGCTCGCCGCCTGAACCACGCACCTCTCCTTCTCCCCTCTCCACCGACAGGAGCTTCGTCATGCCCGAAACCGTCACCATGCCGCCCTTCTCCGCCCGAATCGTCGAACGGCTCAGCGTCGGAGCCACGAGCCGCCGCGAGCGTGTCATCCACTCGTTGGACGGCCTGGAAAGCCCGGTGCATCCCGACACCCTCGCCAGCACGGGGGCCGATCTGTGGCGTCTGCTCCGGGAGCAGCTGCCGGACGGCGCCGGCTCCGTGGACTTCCTCCTGGGCCTGGACGCGGGCGGCATCCTGCCCACCGTCTCCCTCGCCGACGCCGCCCGCCTCCCGTACAAGATCGCCTGGAAGCTGCACCTCCCCCTGGACGGCGCGGTCCGCTTCAGCGAGCCGCACGCCATGCGCACCGACGTCTTCGCCTACGGCATCGCTCCGGGACAGCGCATCGTCATCGTGGACGACGAGATCACCACCGGTCGGACCCTGGCCGACCTCACCCGCCGCCTCCGCGAGGCCGGCGCCGTCCCGCTGGCGGCGGCCTGCCTGGTGGAGGACACCACGCGCGGAGCCCGCGCCCTGCTCGACGAGCTGGAGCTGCCGCTGGTCTCGCTCACCACGATCGAGGGCCCGGCGTGAGCTCGGACGCCCCGCCAAGGATCCGTTTCCACCACGGCTCCGCGGTCGTCCCCGCCGGGGCCGTCCACACCACCCCGCTCGGGTATGACCGTGGCAGCGTCCCCATCGGCGCGCCGCTCCCGCTGACTGCCTCCGCCGAGTTCGTCCAGCGCCTGAGCGGGTGCGGCGAGGTCGTGGTGGCCTTCGAGGGGAAGCTCGGAGACACCCTTCTCGCTCTGTCGGGGGTCCGCGCGGTGCTCGACTGGCTGCGGCTGCGGTCGGTTCGCACGTCCGTCCGGGCGGTGGGGCCGTACGCGGGGCTGATCGCCCGGACCGGGCTGATCGCTCACCACCCAGTCACCACGCCCCACGGTCGACGCGCCGTGATCGGAGACCGCGCGGGGGTCGAGGCGCACGGCTCCGAAGCAGTGGTGAGCCTGGTACTCGATCCAGCGGCCCCGCCCTGCTGGTCGAGCGACGGCCGCGCCCACCCGGACCTGCCGGCCCGCCTCTACCTGGCGCTGGAACGCCGCCTAGAAGACTGCTGAAAATCTTGTTGAGGGGCTGTTTGGCCGTAGGCCGGGCGGCCCCTTCTTCGTCATGGGGTGGCCGGGGCGAGGTGCCAGGTGGTGTTGGTGCGGGTGAGTCCGAGGTTGATCAGTCGGCGGAGGTTGAGGGCGGCGGCGCGGTGGTGGAGTGCGATGTTGTTGGCGATGACGCCTCGGTAGCGGACTCTGCGGTTGCCGTGGGCGACGAGCCAGGCGATGGCGCGTTCGACCGGGGGCCGCCATCGGCGGTATTCGTCCTGCCAGGCGGTGTCGGTGGCGGCCTGGACGCGGGCTGCGGTCAGCAGTTCGTGCTGAGGGTGGACGTTGATAACCCGTCCGGTCTTGGAGGTTGTGCAGCGTTCCCGCAGCGGGCAGCCGGTGCACAGCCGTTTGAACTGGGCGGTGCGGCCTCCGTCGGCCTTGGTGCGGCCCAGGTTCGCGGTCTGTCCGGCCGGGCAGGTCACGGTGGCGGCGTCGGTGTCGACGTGGAAGTCGTCGATGGTGAAGCCTCCGGGGACGGCCTGCCGCAACGGCGGCGGCTTGACCACCAGGACGTGGCCCTGGGCGGTCAGTTGTTCACGCAGGTCGCCGGTGCCGTAGGCGGAATCGCCGAGCACGGTCAGCGTCTCGCCCTCGCTGTGGTCTTCGTCGGCCAGCAGGTCCAGCGCGACGGCGGCCTCGTGGTTGTCCGGCCCGTAGCCGCTGGTTAACGCGACGGCAGTGAACAGTCCGGCCTCTGGCTCGAAGGACACGTGCCCTTTGAAGCCCTCCTGGTGGCGGGTTCGGTTCTTGTGGATGTGCCGGGCATCGGGGTCGACGGTGGACACCGTCCGGTCGGGCACGGTGCGCATGGCGATGCGCCAGCGTCCGTCGCGGCCGTCGGAGTCCTCGGCCGGCTCCACGTCCTGGCCTGCGACGAGGGCGAGAAGGCCCACCGCGTTCGCGGCCCGCTCGCCCAGCTCACGCTCGGGAAGACGGCCGAGCATGTTGAGCGCGTCGGTCACCAGGGCGTCGACCAGCGCCTCGCGGGCGGCTTCGTCATTCCAGGCGATCCTGGGTTTGCCGGGGTCGGTGTAGTCGTGAGCAGTACACCACCGGCCGGCGACCTCGCCGGCGCCGGGGACCTCACGGATCACCCGGCGGATCGCGGCCACGATCTGGGTGACGGTGTCCTGAGTGGCCACCGCATCGTCCAGGACGGTGGAGTCCAGCGCCCGGCGCTGCTTTCCTCTGAGGACACCGGTGGCAGTCACCACCTCTTTGACCTTGGTGAAAATCCGCGTCGGGTCGGCCGAGCGGGCGAGCCGGCGCCGGAAATAGGTCAGCAGCGAGGGATCGAAGGCGGTGTCGTACAGGCCCAGCCCGCAGGCGGCCTTCCAGCGCAGGTCACACCGCAGTTCCTGGACTGTCTCGAAGTCCGACAGCCCCTGCAGGCTCTGCAGTACCACCATCGCGGCCAGCACCTGCGGCGGCAACGACGGCCGTCCGTTGGCCGACGGATACATGTCCGCGAAGAACTCTGGCGGGAACAGCACCTCACGATGCTCGGCCAGGAAAGCGAACACACTCCCTGCCGGGATCAACTCCCGGCAGGTCTCCCACACATCCGGCCCGACCATCTCCCCGGCCCATTCCCCCTGCATGCTCACAAGACTGGCCCCGGACCTACCGGTCCGGGGCCAGAACGCAAAAGATTTTCAGCAGTCTTCTAGGCATCCGCCTCCCCGGCACGGCTCCCCTCGCGCCGACCCTCGCGACCGGCCCGAACAATCTCGTCGAGGAGCTGCGATCGGTGGGCTGGCTGGGCGGCCTGACCATCGCCGCCATCACCGCCACCAGCTGGCCGGAGCGCAAGGACTACACCGCCCAGCGGTACATCGACCTCGCCGAGCAGATCGCCGAAGCCCAGCAAGCACAGGCCCGGCTGCTGCTCATCGGCGGCGCCGCGGAAGACGGCTTTAGCGTCAGCGCAGAGGCCCCTCGACGCCACGTTCAGGTGCTCCACCTGGACGGGGTGCCGGCCGACCAGCTCGCCGATCTCTTCCCACACTGCGACCTGATCGTCGGCAACGACACCGGCCTCACCCACCTCGCCGCGATGACGCGCAGTCCCGAGAGGCCCGTCATCGGCCTGTACGCGCGCCACAGCCACAGCAAGTGGCGCACCGGGCTCCCCCACCACCACGCCATCGCCACCGACCTGTCCGACCGCATGCACCAGGGCGACCTCTGCCCCGTCCGAGATGCCATTCCTCCGGACGTCGACGTTCACATGGACGCCTTCCCGCCCGCCGAACTGGCCCGAGTGTGCCTCGATCTGCTGAACGGGGTGCGGCCATGACCTTCCGCAGCCCTCTGCGGCTCGGCCCGGTGCGGCGCTTCACTCGCAACCTGCTCTGTCCCGTCGACCTCCTCGGCCGCCCGTTGCTCCTGAAGTACACGCGCGACCCGGTTGGAAGCCTCGCCGAGGTTCGCGGACACGCACGCCTGGCCCAGCACTACCGGGTGCCTACCCTCCACGCCCACCTGCGTGTGCCGGGCGGGCGGCTCCTCGCGTACGAACGTCTGCCCGGCGGCACCGACCACGGGCTCCTGCTCGATCTCCTCAACGCAGGCGAGGCGAGCGGCGGCCTCCGCGCCTACATGGATCAGCTCACGGCTGCGTACCGCGAGGCCATCCTCGCGACGGCGAGGCCCACCGACCCGACACGCGTGGTCCGCAAGCTGTACTGGGACCGTGCGGCCCCCGGCGGCCGACTCGACGACTACTACGCCGGCAGGGACTTCCCGATCGCCGACGACCTCATCGACGTACCGGTCTCCCGCCTCGACACCTACACCCTGAACATCAACGGCCGTCGGCACCACCTGGACTGGGTTGCCACCCTCCGCTGGCTCCGGGCCCACTTCGCCGCGACCGAGCCGGTCTGGGCAGCGCTCACCCAGGGCGACCCCACCGACGTCAACCTCGCCCAACCGCTCGCCTGGTTCGACTACGACACCGCCGGGATGAACAGCATCCCCGGTGAGTTCGCCAACTTCCTCTGGTACGCCTCCGCCCTCGGCGGCTGGCTCGTGCCCACGTACAACCCGGCTGCCTTCGCCGACCACCCCGCCACGTTCGCCCGCGCCCCGGACAACACCCCCGAGATCCGACGAGCGGACATCGAGCACACCACGAGCACTCTCCACATCGACTATGCCCCACGGCTCGCGGCTACCCGGCAGGCCGCCGTAACCACGTACTGGAACCAGCTCGTACGGCCGGTCGCCGACCGCCTCTGGCCGGGTGCGGACCTGGCGAACCTGTTCCGCCCCTTCCTGGCCATGCGCATCCTCGGCGTCTACAACCTCGCCGACCTAGCCCCAGCGGACCGGCTCCTCCTCCTCGCCCGGCTCGCCGAAGCGATGAGCCCCGCCTTCGACCCCGCCACCTACTTCTGCCCACTGGAGTCGCCATGCCCCGCCCCCTGAACGGCCGCACCGCCCTGGTCACCGGAGCCACCGGCGGCCTCGGCACGGCCATCGCCCGCCGCCTCGCAGCCGATGGCGCCACAATCGCGCTCGCCCACTTCGACGACGACCGAACGGCAGGAGAGCTCTCAGCCTCCCTCCCCTCTTGCATCTCCCTGTCGGCAGACCTTCGAGACGCCGAGGCGGTACGGTCCCTGTGCCGTCGAGCCCAAGAAGCGCTGGGCCCGGTGAACATCCTGGTCAGCAACGCCGGTGCCTACCCGCGCCGATCGTGGCCGGAGACGACACCGACCCACTGGGAAGACACCCTGGCCACCAACCTCACCAGCCACTATCTCCTCGCCCACGAACTCACCCCCGCCATGACGGCCACCGGCTGGGGCCGCGTCATCACGATCGGCTCCGTCCTCGCCGCTGCAGGCCGCCACGAGCTCGCCGGCTACATCAGTGCCAAAGCCGGCCTCGAAGGACTCACCCGCGCCCTCGCCCGCGAACTCGGCCCAGCCGGCGTCACCGCGAACTGCGTCGCTCCCGGCTCCATCCGCGTCCCCGCCGAAGACGCAGTCGTCGACGACCCGGAGGCCATGACCGCCCGCCAGCTCGCCCGCCAGTGCGTCCAACGCCGGGGCCGACCGGAAGACGTCGCCGCGGCCGTCGCCTTCCTCGCCACCGAGGACGCCGGCTTCATCACCGGCCAGACCCTGCGCGTCGACGGAGGCTGGATCCTTGGCTGACATCTGGCTCATGCGCCACGGCGCCTACGAAGGCCACCGCCCCGGATACCACGCCCCACACGAGGCCGCTCTCACCATGGAGGGCCGCGACCAGGTGTGCCGCTCGCTCCCCCTCCCCGAGGGCATCAGCGCGATCGTCACCAGCCCAATTCCCCGTGCCCGCCAGACCGCCACCCTCGTCTCGCATCTCACGGGCCTGCCGATCGTGGCCACCTCCGGCCTCCTCGCCGAGTGGCGCGCCCCGAGCATCGTCCTAGGCCGGAGTGCCGAGACCTACCCGCCCGCCTATCGCGCCTGGCGAGCCCGGCGCCTCGCCAACCCGTCTCTACGCTGCGAAGACGGCGAAAGCCTTACCGACTTACACACCCGCGCCCGCCACTGCGCCACTTTCCTCCACCACACCGCCCAACGCCACGGCCCCCTCCTGGCGGTCTCCCACACCCTCTTCCTGGGCGTCCTCACGCACCTCCCAGAAGGCCCCGCCGCATTCGTCACCGCCGCGAAGGTCCCCTGGCGTTTCGCAGAGTTTCGGGTTCTCCCTGCGCCCCAACGAGCGGCGCCCGGTCTGCAGCGACCTGCCCGGTAGGACGGCCTTCCCGACCGGGGGTGCGAATCGACGAATTTCGGCCCCGGCTGCCTGCCCACGCTCTGCGCGACCGAGCGAGGTGAATGGCGAGGGAAGAGGCCCTCCTTAACCTCGTGGTGGTCGGTGCTGGCCCGAGGCTGTGGATACAGATCAGGCGCCACAGAGGAGAGGGCCAGCGACATAGGACAGGTAAGCCGGAAACAACAAGTCGCGGTTCCGTATGCGGGAGCAGTATTCGGAACTCGGTGGAGCTGCCTACAAGTGCAATTCCTTCTGCTCCTCGGTTCCCTCGGCAGCAACCTCGATACCGAGTTCGAGGCTGAGCTTCTCCTCGGGCGCGGCCGTGCGTCGATACTGCGGGTGGTCAAGATCCATCTGCTTCGCGGCGTGCAGAGGGACAGGGAAACGGGAGCGGCCGTCCCAGAACTGACTCTGGTGGCAGAGCTTCGCCGTGGTGATGGCGAGGGCTTCCTCGGACACTCCAGCAGCGCAGGCGAGCGGATAGATTTCGCTGGCCGTCATGGAGTACCAGTTCTGCGGCATCTCTCCCTTACGGCGCTCCTCCTTCTTGTCGGAGAAGACGGATGCCTTGGCATCCCAACGCGTGTACTTCGAGCCCAGCCGGCCCGCCCCGTCCCCGTCGAAGGCTCGCGGAACGTTGCAGAGGATCCATGCAGGTGCGCCGAAGTCCGTGGTGACCTGGTAGAGCGTGGTCGCCGTGTCCTGCTCCACCGGCTCGCTGTCCTTGGCCTTGACAAAACGGGTGGTGCTCACCGGCTGCGGTACTTCTTCGCTTTCGATGTTGATGCGGATGACGGCCTGCGGCCTGTCATCGCGGTCCAGCGTGGTGCCGGGGAGCCAGTAGCGGCTGTTGCCGTCACCTGGCGAGCCTCCCTGTCGCATGTTCTGCAGCCCGTCCCACATCCGTCGGGAGGCCAGCTCGTCCACGGTGACCACGTACGGAGTGCCGTCGAGTTCGTCGGCAAGGTCAGCGAGGGCGCGTTCGACGGTCTCGGCCGCGTCGTCCCAGCGCTGCCGGTACGTCTTCTTGTCGCCCGTTCCCTCCGGGTAGGCGCTGGCGTGGAAGGCCGGCTGGGCGAAGTGGTAAGGCTGCCACTCGGGCCGGGTAGAGCTCCACCCGAGCATGGTCCAGGTGCCACCGGTGGCTTGCGGAGGCACGAGAGCGGACGCGGTGATGACGACCTTGGGCTGGCCGAACTCCCCCTTGCGCCGGTTCTGCTGCCGTACGTGGATGCCGACGTGTGCGATGCGGTCGACCGGGTAACCCGCCTTCTCCGGCCGTAGGGCATCCGCAATGCGGTCGTCGACGATGCCGAGTGACCGGTAGAGGTCGAGAAGGGCCATCTCTGCTGGGTGATCCTTGGCCTTGGGCTTGAAGACGACACCCTTCTCGTCTTGGCCGCGGAGGTACTGGCTGGGGACGCCGAGGTCTCCGAAGATGTTCCTGGTCTGCGGCTTGGCGTCGAGATCGTCCAAACTGATCCCCGCATACTCCTCAGCCACGGCCGACGTGGGAATCTCGGTCTCACACCATGCCGCGACAAGCACCCCGTTCTGGGAGCGGATCGGTGCACCGGTGGCTGCCAGTGCGTCCCTGCGTCCGCCGGAGGGGCCAGGCTTGAGGAAGTCGGGGGCGCGGTGGAACTCCGCGACGATCTGGTCGCCGTGCAGCCGGAGTTCCTGACCGTTCTCCCGATCGAGCCCTTCGGGGTTGAGGTCGAAGCTCTTGCAGAAGGTGTCAAGCATCCGGAGCCGGGTGTCGTCCTGGTACCAGAGGCAGACGATGCGCAGTTTCTTGAAGCCTGCGGCCTCGACTGAGGCGAAGATGGCTTCCGGCGTGGGGAAAAGGGTGCCGCGCTTGCGGATCGGACCCAGTGTCTTCGGCTCCGGATGTGCCTCGCGCTCAGCCTTGCGGCGGAGGTATTCCGTCTTCGAGATGTTCTCGGGGTCCGTCGGCCGGTGCGGCAGGCTCATCCGTACCTCACGTGCCTCCAGCGGCACGGCATCGGTGTCGAAGACCGTGGTGAAGTGCTGGTGCAGGAGCCGCAGGTGCTGCATGCCGGGACCGGTGCCGACGGGGAAGGAGAAATTCTTCGGCAGGATGGGCCACACCTGGCCGGGGTGCTCGCTGGGGAAGCGGGGCGGCTCCTTTCCCTCCGCTTTTGCCTTTGCCGCCTCGGCGAGCAGCTTCTGCTCCGCCTGCGACCGCTCATCGATAGCGCGCAGGACTGAGTAGTCCATCTCCAGGCGGCCAAGGGCCTGCAGCGCAAGGCGGTTGATCGTGCGAGCACCGCCGCGGCCGTTGAGGGTGACCTCAAGGAGCGGGTGGTTCTCGCCGGGCTGCTCGGCGAGGGCGGTGTTGGAGAAGACCAGGGAGGAGGAGATCCGGGTTACCCGTGATGTCAGCAGCAGTACGGGGTTCGCGACGTTGGGCAGCGTCTTCAGGTTGAGGGCCGTTCGGGAGAGGGCGTAGCGACCGCCCTGCTCGTTCGTCCAGGGGTCGTCGAAGGCGACCAGGCCGCCGGTGGTGTCGGGCCGCAGCTTGACGGTCCGGCTGTCGGAGATGGCCCAGGGCTCGGTAGCGAGCTGCTGGGAGAGCTGCCAGGCCACCGTGCGGTAGAGCCAGTTGGGGGCCGTGGGCTGAGTGTTCTTGGTGGTCTGGAGGTAGGTGGCTAGCGAGTACGTGTGTTCGGGGGTGTCAGCGAACCGCTTGGCGAGCTCGGGAGGAGCGGTGAGATCGATGGTGCTGACGTCCTGGCCCAGGGCGAGGTGATAGGCGAGGGTGAACACACGGCGGAGCAGCTTGTCGTCGAGGGGTTGGAGGGAGGCGAGGAACGGGGCGCGGCGGTCGGGTTCGAAGTAGACGTAGCCGCCACTGGTCATGTTGAGGACGGTGGTGGCGATGGAGTAAGGGGCCTGGGCCGCGTCGTTCCTGAACTTCTTCTTGCAGAGCCTGTCGAAGTCGTCCCAGAGCTTCCAGGTCGCCTCGTCGAAGTGGCGCACGTGGACTGCGGCGTCGCCGACCAGTTCCGGGGTGCAGCGGAAGGCGAGGGTGTTCAGGTACTTGCCGGGTTCACGGTCCTGCTGGGTCACGTGTCCTCTTCCGTCTCTGCTCGCTCAGTTGCCTTGGAGGCCGGTGTCATGGGGTTCGATGCCGGCGTAGGAGAGGAAGGCGTTGAGTGCCTCCCCGTACAGGTCGTTCATGCGCTGCCGTACCTGCGGTGTCCATTGGGAGTGGATGCGCTTGAGGACGGTTTCCAGGTCGGCACTCCAGGTGTCCTCGTGGAAGGCGTAGTCGACCATGTGCAGAACGGCTTCGGTGCCGCCGCGGCGGGCGCGGCCAGCAAGCTGGATGAGGTCGACAATCATGCCAGCGACGATTTCCTCCTGGAGGGATTTGTGCATTGCCGTGAACTGGGGAGCGGTACGTAGTAGAAGCGCGAGACGGTCCCAGGCGGCGTCCCTGGCCTCAGCCAGGGCCTGCGAGGGTAGCGGGCTGCCGCCCGTCGGCAGGGCTCGCAGTCCGGCGGCGTTGATGCTGCCGTACATCTCGGCGGGGTCGTTGAGCAGGGCGAGGGGGCGCACGCACAGGTAGACGGAGCGGACCGCTGAGCGGGTGCCCTTGACGATGTTGAGTCCTCGGGCGATCAGCGACAACGGCACGACCAGGATCTTCCCGTGCCGGGGGAAGTCCTCGAACTCCTCGGCGGTCAGCCGTACGGCCACGTTCTCCCGGGGTAGCTCGGGGTTGGGGCTGTGGAGGTCTTCGGCCCTGACCGCCAGGCAGAGCCCTCCGTCGTAGCGCCCGGCCCGGGCGATGCCGCGGGCGAGCCAGGCGCACTGCTCGTAGGAGTTGGCGACAACCAGGACGTGTGCCCGGTCCGGGTCCTTGACGGCGGTGCGTTCGAGCTCGCGGTGGATGTACTGGTCGTAGAGGTTGCTGCCCAGCTCGATGAGTGCGTCCTTCTTACGGCTGGGGTGGGTGCCCGAGACCTTGATGGGGTCACCGAAGAGAGGGTGGCCCTCGCCGTAGTCGATCCGGTGCTTACGGGCCCGGATGGACTTGGCCTGGGCGTCGGTCATCCACCAGCGCACCGGGGCATGCAGGTGTTCACGTACCGCTTGGGGGAAGTATGCGGTCGCAGACAGCCCGATCACCGGCCGCTCGACGCCGGCCAGGATGAGCGAGACGATGCCGCCCAGTTCGGCGGTGAAGGTGTGCGGGTCGCCGGCGATGGTCTGGGCGACCAGGGCGGCGTTTTTCTCTTTATCGTCCAGACCGGTGACGCGGTAGCCAGTGATCGCTCGGCCCAGCATGCCGACTGGCAGAACGGAGGCGACGGCGCCGGACTGCAGGTCCTTGGAGATCCTCTGGGCCGAGCGCAGACCGGAGGAGCGGTAGTCGTGGGCCTTCTCCTGGAGAGCCGAGAGCGCCTCGTCCAGCTCGATCATTGCGGTTCTGGTGACCAGCAGGTTGATCGCCTGTGTCCGATGGTGAGTGTCCTTGACGGCGTCCGCGAGGAGTCGGTGGAGTTCGAGCTTGACTGCATCCAGCAGGTGTTCGCCACGGGGCGCCACCAACGCGCTGAGCTCGCTCCTGACCTCGTGCCAGTCGGGTTCAAGCAGGCTCGGCTGCCCGCTGAGCGGGTCGAGGCGCTGGTAGCGGGCGGGCATGAGCGCGTTGAGCCGCTGGAAGTACTCGACGGGGATGTCTGCCTTGTCCTCCGCTGCGGTTTCCGGCCACAGCAGCCGCAGGAGAGTGCGGTCCCGTCCGCGGGCTAGGTGCCAGCGAGTGCTGGTCTGGTCGGGGATGCGTGCCTGGGCGCGGTCGTCCTCGGTGGCGTGCAGGCTGAGAGCGTTCTTGCAGATGCTCAGCAGCAGGAACTCGGCCATGAGCCGGACATGGCTGACGGCAGGTAGCAAGCTGTGCTCGTCGTCGATGCGCAGCCGCTTGGCGTCGGTGTCCATCTCCTGGGGCGCTGCCGACCAGTGTCGGCGTGAGTGCAAGACGATCTCACTGGCACACTTGTCCACGGCTCGGGACTGGAACTGGTCGACCTCGTCGATCGCCACCGCGTGGCAGGTCCGCAAGGCGAACTCGGCTGCGGTCATGCTGCGAACGGGTCGGCCGTCCAGGTTAATGCCGATCTTCAGGTGGCCTTGCATGAAGACGTAGTGGTTCATGATGACGACGTTGGCAGTGGCCGCCTCGTAGACGGGGGTGAACTTCCCGCAGGTGGGGATCCAGGGGCAGGCTGCCGACCCGACGCCCTGTCGGTGCAGCGACAGGCACGGTTCGCGTCCGGGCGGGTAGTCGCCGGTGGATTCGAGGAACGTCCTCTGGGCACATCCGTATGCCAGGGGATCGACGTCACGTTCGGCTCGTCCGCCCCACTCGCCCGGCGCGTCCACAGACTCGTTGATCAGCGAGGCGAGCTTGAGAGCGCGGTCGTGCATCCCGGAGGACGACATCAGGTGCGCGCACGTACGCTTCTGCTCGATGATCCCGGAACGGTGCAGGTGATCCAGGTCTTCGCGCACATTCCAGGTCATGGCCAGACATGCCTTGATATCCGGCAGGACGATGGCGATGCGCAGGTCGTTGGCAGCGAACCAGGCAGCCATCACGCGGACCAGGACACTCTTGCCGGTACCGGTGGGTGCGTTGAAGATCTCCATGCCGCCGGCAGTCAGCGACAGAGCCTCCTCGGGGGACACCGTGTCCGAGGTCTTCAGGACCTTGAACAGCTGCCTGAGAGTGCTGCGCAGGTAGCGTTTGCCCTCCGGGAAGCGTAGGTCGATCTCTTCTGCCAAGCGCAGCAGTTCAGGCGTGGGGATACGCAAGTCGGCCTGGTACGGCACGGTCGAGACGCTGGGCAGACTGTCGTGGCCGAGCGCCTCGGTGAACTGGGGGTAGGTGGGGATCTGCAGCCGCCCGTGGACCTGGCCCACATTCTTGACGAAGATCTCCCGGGTAAGCCACGTCCCCGGTCCGGCGAACTCCGGAGGCTTGGGGCGGGCACTGGGGCGTCGGAACCGGCTGGTCATGCGGTCGACGTAGCCCAAAGGATCACCGCCGAGCCTGGGGAACGCGGAATCCGCCGTGAAGGGGTCAGTGCCCACGAGCTCGAAGGGGCCCATCACCGGGACGCTGCTGGTTCCGTCCACGGTGAGCGGCGACAACAGGGTGCGCGCCGCTACCGAGAATGTGCGGACGTCGGCGAGTTCGCCGGGGGCGATGGAGCAGACCATGGCGATGCGCTGCCTCTCGTCGTGAGGCAGTTCCTTCCACCGGTCCCAAGCCCGGTATTTCCCCGAGACCAGGGATGCCGCCTCGGCGAACGGGGCCGCAGTGCGGGAGTCTCCGTCGACAGACTTGGGAAAGTAGTGGGCCGCGAGGGCCAGCGCCGTGTAGACGGCGGTCTCTGCGATCGGCACATCACTCATGTCCAGCTCACCCCAGCCTTCTCGCAGACCATCTCGCCGAATTCGGAGGCCGCCGCCACCCGCATGCTGTACTTTTCGCACACCCCCGACAGCAGCGGGACCTGGCGGGCCCGGTAGTCGGGCACCACCAGCCACTCGGCACCGCCGCGGTCGCCGTCCTGGGCATGGATCAGCTTGGCCAGCGTCGCCGCTGAGGTGTAGTCCTTCACGTCAACCTTGAACGGCACCTTCTTGGCCCGCTTGGGCCCGGCCTCGACCAGCAGGTCGTAAGCATCGAGTCCCGGCCACAGCTTCACCTTGAGGCCGCGATCGACCAGCCGGTCGTACAGCGAGAGTTCAGGAAGTCCGGGAACGGTCGTGTACCGCCAAATCCCCCGGCTGACGGCCTTGTGCCCAGCGACGGGCACAGCCAGCGGGATGTCCCCGAAGTCCGGATACAGGACTGCCTCACGGCCACTCGGCCGGGCCGGCGACGGTTCGGGAAGCAACTCGGGGACACTGGTATTCGTGGTCGGCCGAAACAGGTAGGAGGCCCCCATGTCCGCGTGCGGAGCGTGCCAGCAACGGACTGCTCCTACCAGAGCGCCGCTGTTCTTCCGTAGGACGATCCGCATCGGCCACCGGCATACCGGGCACGGGAACCACCAGCCCCCGAACTGTGAGTTGTAGGGAATCTCCCGATAGAAGTCCGCAACCAACGGGGGCAGCCGTAGTTCGCAGAGGTCGTCCACGGCACCGGAAGGGGAACGGATCAGGTCCGACCGCCCGGCTTCGTAGACGGCCTGGTCACCCTGCTTGTACAGCAGCGTGAAAGCGGTCTCCTGGTCGATCTCCGACTGAAGCTCCCTGTCGCTCACCACCCCCGCGGTCGTGTCGAGCTTCCGCAGCGTGTGCAGCAGCATCTGCTGCTCAAGATCGAGATCGAAGGCGTCCTCCGTCACCTGTCCATCCCGGTCGACGACCAGCATCCCTTCCAAGTCCAGCGGGTCCACACCGTCGGGCAGCAGGGCAGCCAAATTCCCCGCGAGCGCGTGGCGGAACTCCCCGAACGACAGAGGAATCCCTGGGCCGCGCGCCGCATGCAGCGTTCCGTGGCACTCCATCAGGGTTGCCAGCCGCTGTTGCGGCTCAAGTCCGGGCTCAGTCACAGCCTTTGCCGCGCGCAGGGCGGCCCGGGTTACCAGGTAGCGAACCCGGACATCGCCAAGTTCGCGCGTGCTGTTCTCCGTTGAACTCGTCACAGTCATGGAGCGTAAGTGGCGCCTCTGACAATCGGTCCACCCAAGGAGAAAAGGCGCGAACTACGGCGCGTTACCCGCGATTGCTTCGAGTTCTGTGGTATTGACACTCGGATAGAGGTCTCGGTAGACGTGCAGGTACTCCGCTACATGGCGTAGGCCGAGCTGGGTCAGCCGCCAGCGGTACTCCGAGACATGTGTCCCTCCCGGTGCCATGACCGGGACGGAGTCCACGAAGCCACGACTCGGCTGTGCTCCGGACCTGCCCCGGTAGCCCACTCCAATGAAGAACAGTGAGCGGCCGGCTAGTTGGTCGTCCTCCAGGCCAGCAGGCTCTGCGGAAGCAACACGGGCAACGACGCCCCATAGCCACTCCGAAAGCAGGTGGGGCGCAGGATCCGGCTCGCGCGGTTCACCAAGCCCCGCACGGGCGGCAGCCCGGCCGCGCCTGGTGATCTCCACCAGCACGCGTCCAACCTCCCCAACAGCCGGGTGGTCAACGGAATCCTCACTGACTACCAACAGCCCCCGCCGCTCTAGAGCGTGCACCGTCGAACCCACACCGGGATCGTGAACGCCACGCTGGCGAAGCCGCTCCTGCAACCGGGTGTATCCGGCAACGGACGGTGCGGCCCTCAGGGCCAGGGGCAATCGGCGCCACTCAGCGGCCTTGGGCACGGGCAGCCGCTGAAGCCGCCGCATCCACATCTCGGTCGCGGTCATCCGGTCGTCCCGCATGACCTCTCCTAGGTAGACCTGCTGACGCTCGTTCAACGAATCCCATGTTGCCAGCGCCGCCCTCGAGGGTGCCTGCTTGACTTTGTCCGACAACACAGGAGCAGGATCTTCCGGCCTGGTTCGCATCCATGCGTCAAGGACCATGCGCACCGGAACGCCGTACGCCCTGGCCAGGGGGCCGATTAGGCGCCCCGTCGCCTCGGGGTCCTGCCAGAGTCGCCCAGTGACCTGCCCCCCGCTCTCCAGCGCGGAGACCTTCGGCGCGGACACGCGCAGCTCCCTCCCCGCAGGCGTGGTCTTGAGCAGTTCGGCGACGCGCTCCAAGGTCAGCCCGGCGGCATACCTGAGATCGACCAGCGTCTCCTGACCACGCGGGGCACCGGTGAGAGCCTCTACTGTGCATCCGAGCGCGGTCGCCAACTGCTCCAGGCGCCTTGCGGTGGGGGTATGACGACCCTCCTCGTAGAAGAAGATCATCCGAGCCGAAACGCCAGCTCGGGCAGCTAGGGCGGCGCGGGAGAGTCCCATCTCGACGCGTCGAGCCGCCAGACGTACCGGATCGACTGTGCGCAACGGCGATGGCATACCTTCTATGGAAGTCGCATGAAGACTTCATTGCAATGGCGCCGCTCCAACCGCAAGGCTGACAAGGACGCTCGGGCGGCTCTCATCGACCAAGGCCGCGGTCGCAGGTGATTGTCGGGGTAGGGCGATGGACAGCGAGCGACGCTGGCGGCTGCTTGGAATGGCGGCCGAGGCCGTGGTGTCGTGAATATGACAGTCGTACGCCAGTTACGCAGGTGGCGCGATACCCGCTCTGGAGCAGATGGCGGGACTGGGTGTGCCACACGCCATTGGGCATCAACCCACGGTAGGAGCGACCGCTCACATGCAACAGAGCGCACCTGGGACCGAACCATCTTTACTGACGCTGGGTTGAGCGAGGCCAGGTAGCAGAATCCGGCTGGGCAGTTGCCAGCCGAGAGTGCCACAGATCGCACTGCCGTGTGGCGCCCTTGGGCCCATGTCTCTCGAACGGGTGAAAATACCTGGTCCTAGCTCTCGGGGGCCGTTAGGAAGGCAGGACAGCCAGCGTCGGCCTGTCGGCGCTGGGATATGTGCCGCTTACCGAGGAGAAGAACGATCAAGCCCTTCATAGCCCGGAGTGAATCCACAACGGTGCCACGAGAAGCACGCAAATCCAGCGCCGATATCGACCTCGACGCGCTCCCTCCACATACCCTCGTCGTCAAGGGCGGCCGGGTGACACCGATAGGGAAAATGGTCATCGCGAAGGTGGCCAACGATTTGACAGCCGCTTGCCTGGGGGCTGACGACCCACAGGCCGCCATCGAGTTGCTCCTACAGCTCATCCCCAAGCACATGGCAGAGATCGCGAGCCGACACAGGAACGTCGAACCCAGCCCGCTGCGCGGTGCCCTGAACAGCATGGTTGGGTCCGAGTGTCTGGAGCGACGCTCGGGCCGCGACGCACTGACAGGTGACCGGGCGGACGGCCAGCCGGACACCGATAACACCTGGCACGATCGTCTGCCGTGCACCCGCCAGCACGGCCACAGCGACCACCACCGTGACGCCGTCGGTCGGGTCTGGCAACGAGCGGAGATCCTGGGATGACGCTCCTGACCCGCGAACGCCTTTCCGCTACCTCGGTCCACATCTACCGAGGAGACACCGGGCAAGCGAAACCCTTTCTGCTACGTCGTGACGGTGACCGCTTCATCACCACCTACGACCCCAAGCGCGCCGACGTAGGCACAGCAGCCGTGCTCACTCGTGCGCTTCTCTCCTCCGAGGGCGTCAGTGTCTCTGAGGTGGTCCTCGAAGGCCACGATCCCGCTCTGACGAACCTGTACCACGCTGCCTCGAAGCTCCTTCTGGGCGTAGAGATCACCCGAGGGCCGCGAATCACGAAGCCCGTCGTGAGGGTCGTCAGCCAGGACCCCATGCAGGCGACGTACTTCATCCCCAAGAAATGGGATCTGCTCGACGCACTCGACAGGCTGCCCACCGCCTTCGCGGACGCCCGACCTGAGGCGGCCCGCCAGCTGAAAATGCTCGAACAGGCTAAGAAAGACTCCGAGGGCAAAATTGATCATGCTCTCGACGTGGTGGCCATGCTGATCCTTGAGACTGACGACCCGGACAGCGTCTACGACGAGTTGCTGCGCCTGCTCGATCAGTACCGACCCGAAGAGACACCAGTCGACGCCCCCGCCACTGCGGCTTGACTCGATCGACGAGCAAACACGAGCCGGCAGCATCCGTGCCGCAAGAGGCGGCTCCGTGGTTGCAGTTTTGGCTGCGTTCACCGGCATACGGCACCGTTCAGAAGCCCTATGTGCCTCTACTTCTCCGCAGGTCAGGACGTTCCCGCACCTAGCCGAACCCCCATACGAACATTTGGAAAGCGTGTTGGGGGCAACCCCTCACGAGTTCGAATCTCGTATCCTCCGCCATTGCTCTCACCGGGCAATACGTCGAAGGCCCCGACCGGGAAACCGGCCGGGGCCTTCTGCGTTCCTCCGTACCCTCGCACCAGGGACACGACCGCCGACCGACTCCTCAGATCTGCACCACGTGCACGTCCTTGGCGTCCAGTGCCTTCAGGTAGGCATCGAGGTCGGCCGGATCGCTGGTGAAGACCACGGCACTGCCGTGTCGGGCCGCCGTCAGAGCCACCAGGGCATCCACGGCGTCCGGCCGCTTCTTCGGGGGCAGCTCTGCCGCACCGAGGGCGCTTCCGATGCGCTGCCATTCGGTGATGTCCGGGCCGGTGGCGCACATGATGCAGGCCGTCTGCCCCACGCTGGTGGGGCGCATGGCTGGGGCCGAACTACGAGCCTGCGGCACCGTGCAGTCCTTCATCACCCCGGCCAGGGCATGCACCGTGGCGGGGCTGGGCCGCCAGACTTGTGCCAGTACCGGTCCGAGCACGAGCGCCCGATGCGGCGTGTCCTGGAGGCCGGCGTGCAGACGCACAGCCTTCGCCTTGCGATCCGCGAGCGCAATCAGCATGCCGGTGTCGTAGACCGGCACCCGGGCGCTCACGCCGCGTTACCGGATCGGGTAGCAGGACCGTCTGCGCCATAGACGAGCCCCATGGCCTCCTGCACCTCCTGCCGCTCCTGCTCCGTGAGATCGTCGTCGGCGACTTCAGGCAGCGGTGCCAGTGCGGCAGCCTCCGCCTCAGCTGCCGCGATCACCGCGTCGAGTCGGGCGAACTGCGCCTCGGCCGCTTCCGCCTCGGCCATCTGCCGGGTCGCAGCGTTGACGAGATAAGCGGAAACATCCATGCCGGCCCGCTCCGCGTGAGTCCGGATGCGCTCGGCATGATCACTGTCAAGGCTGATGCTGATCCTCGTCTTCGGCATACCAGAAGTGTATGACGCGTATTACGGCCTCGCCAAGCGTTCCTCCCGACAAAGGCCGGCGACCAGGCCGGCGACTCAGGCCGCCATGACTCGACCACGGCCGCCCGAGCTCTGTCCGACAAGGTTCGCGGTCTCAGTTCTGGTCTCATTCACCGCTGTACGGCGCCATCCGACCGTGCGGCAGCTCCATCACCCGTCGCAGGTCATGACGCACCTGATCGCCGCCGGACGGCCGGGCGAAGACTTGGAAAGCGCGTTGGGGGCAACCCTCACGAGTTCGAATCTCGCATCCTCCGCCATTGCTCTCACCGGGCAAAACGTCGAAGGGCCCCACCGGGAAACCGATGGGGCCCTTCGACGTATGCGGTCGCGCTCTTTCGGGTCACCGGGCAGGCTGTTGTCGCACTGCTCGAGCGTTCGACATCGGGGCGTCGGCCCTGCCCCGACCGGTGCGCGAAGGGCATTGCCCGCTGCGACTGCACGAACACAGCAGGTTCGCGACGCCCCCCGTGGATCACCAGGGCTCGGCCATCTCACCGTCGTCAACGAGGCCGTATCGCAGCAGGTGACGAGAGAACAGCGGCTCGCCCTTCACAAGGTGGTCCAATCCCGACAGCGATGAGCTGGTGGACGGGACTGTCCACTCGCCGGACTGCTCGCCGACCACGCGCTCGGCCACGTGACGGTGGAGCGGGCCGAGGAGCCGCCTCGGCAGGTGGTCCGGGGGCTGATTCCGCCGGGTGCCTCGTCCTGAGAAATTGCCCTGCCCGATATGCAGGGATTATCCAGGACGATGTACGAGGTCCCCGTCGGCCGGCTTCCTCACTGCTCTGAGCAGCCGGAGGAACTCCCGCCACCGCTTGCGAACCGGTAATAGTGCTCGCCCTTGCACAGCTGGAGGTTGAGCGGCCGAACTCATCGACCCAGATCACCCGTTGGCCGGTCGGCGGGGATGTCGCACAGGGGCCGGACCCCCTCGCCGACTTGCCGGACTCGGGTGGGGAAAACCCCCCTCTGAGGACGCCGGGCCACCGCAGTGCACAGATACCTGTGCACAGACGACTGTGTAGGCATGTCCCAGGAACCCGGCGCCGACGAACCCCCAAAGGCGCGACGCGCCTCCGTTGCACCTGTCGAACTCGGCAACCTCGCCGCACTCAAGGCACTCGCCCACCCACGCCGCCGGCGTGTGTTTCAGCACCTGGCCCTGCACGGCCCGGCGACGTCGGCAACGCTCGCCCGGGCGCTCGGACTGAACACCGGGGCGACCAGCTACCACCTGCGCGAGCTGGCCAGGTACGGCTTCGTCGAGGAGACGGACGGGACATCGACCGGGCACCGGGAGCGCTGGTGGCGGGTCATTCCCGGCGACCGTCGCTTCCCGCCACGCAGCCGCCAAAGTCCCGAGATGCGGCACGTCCTGGATGAGCTGAACCACCATGCGTACGCCGCCGACCTGGAACTCTTCGAGGGGCTTCAGCGCGACGCCGACGACGGTCCCTGGGCGGACGCATTTCCCTACTCGCGCGGCACCGTCCGGCTCACGCTTCCCGAACTCAGGGAGTTCTTCGAGGAGTACATCGCCCTCCTCAACCGCTACAAGCGGCCCGAGTCCGAGACCCCACCCGGCGCACGCACGCTGCTCACACGGTTCCTCGCCTTCCCCGCCCCCGAGCCGACGGGCGACGGCAGCTCCGGAGCCGACCAGAAGCACGACACCGCACAGAGTGGAAGAGAGGCCGATCCCTCATGATGCTTCGCTACGCCGTGAAAACCGTCCGCGCACGCAAGGCAGGCTTCCTCGGTGCCTTCCTCGCCCTGATGTGCGCGGCCGCCCTGATCACCGCCTGCGGCACGCTCCTCGAGACGGGGCTGCGCGGCACCATCCGAACCGAGCGCTATGCCGCGGCCCCGATCGTGGTCTCCGCCGACCAGAACGTCCACCAGACCACCGTCAAGCGGAAGAAGGACAAGACCAAGGTCAAACACAAGGCCAAACCCGTCGCCGAGCGCGCCTGGCTCCCGGCCGACATCGGACGCACCCTGGCGGGCACACCCGGTGTCGCCCGCGTCATCCCCGAACTCACCTTCATGACCGAGCCGTTGACCCCGAACGGCACCGGCGGCAGAACCTCCTACGGGCACGCCTGGGAGTCCGCCGCGCTGACGCCGTACCGGCTCATCGCGGGTGATGCCCCCACGGCCGACACCGATATCGTCGTCGACCGCTACCTCGCCGAGCGCGCCCGTCTCGAACCCGGTGACCGTCTCACCGTCCAGTCGACGCAGGCCCCGCGCTCCTACCGCGTCTGCGGTATCGCCGCCCCCGCCACGACCGTTCGCCACCAGACGTCCCTGTTCTTCTCCACCGCCGAGGCTCGCCGTCTCGCCGCCCGCCCCGGGCAGGTCACCGCGTTCGGTGTGATCCCGGACGCGGGCACCGATCCGGGTCGGCTGAGGCACGCCGTGGCCACGGCTCTGCATGGCACCGGTTCCCAGGTCAGCGCCAAAGACGCCCGTGGTCCGGTGGAGTTCCTGGACGCCGCTGCGGCGCGTATCAAGCTGGTCAGCATGGGCGGCGCGATGAGTGGCGCCTCGCTGCTCGTGGCGGTGCTCGTGGTCGTCGGAACCTTCGCGCTCTCCGTCCAGCAACGCAACCGCGAACTCGCCCTGCTCCGCGCCATCGCCGCCACCTCCGGCCAGATCCGCAAGCTCCTCGGGTGGGAGGCCCTGGTAGTCGGAGCGGCCGCGGGAACGGCCGGGGCCCTGGTGGGGCTCCCCTTGGGCGGTTGGTTGCACGGCAGGTTCGCCGCCCTGGGCGCTGTGCCCACCACGCTGCAGCACACCGCCGGTTTCTTGCCACCGCTCGCCGCCGTCGCCGTGACCCTGTTCGGCGCCTGGGCCGCCGCGCGGATCGTCTCGCGCCGCGTCGCCCGGATCCGGCCGGCCGAGGCACTCGCCGAAGCCCGGACCGAAGCCACCCGGCCCTCCTGGGGTCGTCTCCTCGCCGGCCTCCTGCTGCTCGTCGGCGGCGCCGCCCTCGTAGCCCTGCTCAGCATCCTGCACACCGAGCCCGCCTCCACACCGATGACGTTCCTCACCGTCGTCGTCCTGTCCACCTCCGTCGCCCTGCTCGGGCCGCTCCTGGTCAAAGCAGCCGCCCTTCTCCTCACCGTCCCGCTGCGCCTGGCCGGCCCCGGTGGCAGGCTCGCCGGCGCCAACCTCCGCGGCAACGCCGCCCGCATGGCCTCCGTCGTCACCCCCCTCGCTCTGCTCATCGGCATGACCTGCACGGTGCTGTTCCTGCAGCCCACCCTCGGCGACGCGGCCCGCGCCCAGACCCGTGAGGGCATCCGCGCCGACTGGGTGGTCGCCTCCCAGGGGGCCGGTGTCCCGTCCGAGGCGGCACGACAGCTGCGTACCCACCACGCCGTCGTCACCGAAGTGGTCCGTACGACCGTGCGGGTCGGCCTCGACAAGTACGCGGCCCAAGGCGTCACCCCGGCCGGTCTCGCCCGCACCTGGGATCCGGACGTCACCGCCGGATCCCTCCACAGGCTCACCGAGCACACTGTCGCCGTCAGCGAACTGGCCGCGGACCAGCACCACCTGAAACCCGGAAGCACCCTGAAGCTCACGCTCGGCGACGGCACACCCGCCACGCTCACCGTCGTCGCCGTCTACTCCAGGGGCCTCGGCTTCGGAGACCTCACCTTCGCGCACGACCTGCTCGCCCGCCACGTCGACAACCCGCTCTCCCCCTCCCTCCTCGTCAGCACAGGCCGCACACAGACACAACTCATGACTACGCTACGTGAGTTCCCGGGACTCCAGGTTCTCTCCCCGGCCGCCGCGGACTCGCTCCAGGCGCAGCGTCAGCAGACCAATGCCGAGGTCAACTTCCTCACCATGGGGCTCGTACTGGCCTTCACGGCCATCGCGGTGGTCAACACACTCGCCATGTCGGTCTCCGAGCGCGTCCGGGAGTTCGCGCTGCTGCGTCTCGCGGGGGCAACCCGCCGTCAGGTGCTGCGCATGCTGCGTACCGAGGCACTGTCGGTGCTCCTCCTCGCCACCGCCCTCGGCACCGCCATCGCCCTGGCCGTCCTGAACTCGTTCAGCATCGGCATGACGGGCCGAGCGGCACCGGCCGTCGCACCGCTCGTGTACGTCACGGTGGTCGCCGGAGCCGGACTCCTCGCACTCGTCGCGACCGCCCTGCCCGGACGCGTGGCACTGAGGGTCCGGGCGGTCACGGTGGCGACAGCCAAGGAATGAAGTTCCGCCGCTCAGAGCGCCGGCCCCCGGACGAACATTTGGAGCAGGCGAAGGGCCCCACCGCCGGCGGGCGAATTCGAGGGGGCCGTGCGCTCACCGGCCCTCAGCCAGGGGTCCCGCCCGTCGCCGCGGCCCACCGCTCCTGGCATACCAGCCAGGTCTTCCACGGCAGCCCACGCCCGGCCGCGGCCGGGCGACCGAAACTGCCCGCACACATGCAGTCCCCGGTAGTCCTTCGGGTTTCCGTGAATTTCAGCCGTCGCTGAAAACTCCGGGATCGAGAGGATCTGCCGGGGGCCTGGCCAGAGCCAACGAGTGGGTCACGCGGTTCAGTGAACGTCTTCACCGACGGTGCGGCTCGCTCTGGTTTTCTGGTGTATTGATGATTTTCCTCACTATTTGGGCCAGGTCAAGGGGTTTGCTGCCTCTTCCTGAGAAATGTTCTGAATTTCCTGCGCGCGCGGGGCCCCGTCGGCGCCTTCTGCCGCCGATCGCCCCGTGCGCTCCGGGCAGGTGATCGGTGATCCCATTGGTCCGCCATTGCTCGCGGGTCCCGAACGACGCTCGCAGGCTGAGGCGGGGGTACTCACAGGAAGGGCGGCCCCTTGATGAGGCTTGTCGTCGATCTCGACCGGTGTCAGGGGTACGCGCAGTGTGCCTTCCTCGCACCCGATGTCTTCGCCATGCACGGCGAAGAGTCGCTGCTGTACAACCCGCACGCCGCCGAGGCCCAGCGGGAGCAGGTGATGCGTGTCGCCACCGCGTGTCGCGCCCCGTAGTGACCCACGTCGGGGACCGCCGACCATGATGGGTGGATGCCTGCGCATGAACCGGACCGGAACGACGCGTGGCCCTCGCTGGAGCAGCTTCTCGGGCTGATCGCACCCGGGATGCTCGACGTCGTCGTCGCGCCGCGTGGTACCGGTGTGGAGGTCGCCGACGTGGTGCTGCACGATCCCGGCGAGGAACGGGACGACGACGGTGCCTGGGCGGCGCCCGGGGCGATCCTCCTCGCGGTCGGGGTGGAGGTCGCCTCGCCCGACGCGATCGACGTGCTGCGCGACGCGGAGCGGGCCGGGGCCGCGGCCGTGGTGCTGCGACGGGGCAGCCGCGGGCCGCGGACGGCGCTGGTGGAGGCGGCCGGCCGGGGCCGTACGGCGTTGCTGACCCGGCGGCCGGGGCAGCGGTGGGCGGAGGTGCTCGGTCAGCTGCGGACGGCTCTGGTGCACAGCGCCCCCGCCCGGAGCGCCGGGGTGGACCGGACCGCCGGGACGGCCGGGTCGGACGGGGCAGCCGGGTCGGACGGGTCGGACGGGCTGCGGCTCGGCGACCTTTCGGGGCTGGCCAATACCGTGGCGGACCTGGTCGGCGGTGCGATCACGATCGAGGATCCGCAGTCGCGGGTGCTGGCGTACTCGCGGATGGACCACGAGCCCGATCCGATGCGGCGGCTGACGATCCTGGGTCAGGAGGTCCCTCGCTGGCGGGTCGTCGAACTCCGCGAGAGCGGCTTCTTCCAGGCGCTCTGGGGCACCGACGACGTGGTGCGGCGCCCCGCCGACGAGCGGTCCGCCGAGCGGCTGGCCATCGCCGTGCGCCACGGGTCCGAGGTGCTCGGGTCCATCTGGGCCGCCGCCGACGGCCGGCCGCTCGCCGAGGACGCGGCGGCGGCGCTGCGCACGGCCGCCCGGGCCGCCGTGCCCCACCTCTTCCACCACCGGACGTGGGGCCGGGCCGCGACCGGAGCGCGCGAGGACGCGGTGCACGCGCTCCTGAAGGGGAGCGTCCGAGCCGCGCACGATCTCGGCGTCGTGCCGGGCCGCCGGTACGCGGTACTGGTCGCCGAGGCGCACGACAGCGAGGATTCCGGTGCGGCCTTCGCCGCCGGGCAGCGGGTGCTGGACGTACTCGCGCTGCGGGCCGCCGCGTACCGGCCGGGATGCGTGACCGCGCGGTCCGGGCGGCGGCTGTACGTCCTGGTGCCCGCCGGGGACGGGGAGACCGATCCGGCGCGCGCCCTGCCGGCGACGGTCCGCTCGGTGCCGCGCAGTGTTGTGTTCGCGGGCGTCGGGCCGGTGGTGGCGGACCTGTCGGCGCTGCCCGCGTCGCGCGAGGCCGCGGAACTGGTGGTGCGGGTGCTGCGGGAGCGGGCCGCCACGCTGCCCGCCGCCGAGGTGGTGTCGGCGGTCGCGGGATACGCGGAGGTGGGCGCCGACGCGGCGCTGCTGCGGTTGCTCGACGGGGTGGAGCCGTTGTGGGAGTCGCTGGCGGGGCCGGTGCACGCGATGGTGGAGCACGATCGGGTGCACGGTTCGCAGTACGGCGATTCGGTCGCCGCCCACCTCGACGCGTTCGGCGACACGGCCAGGGCCGCGCAACGCCTGGGCGTGCACCCCAACACCTTGCGGTACCGGCTGCGCCGGGCCCGGGACCTGTTCGGCGTGGATCTGGCCGACCCCACCGTGCGCCTGCTGGCGGACATCGGTCTGCGGCTCGCCCGTCGGACCGCTGAGGACGGGCCCGCCGGGCGATCACGGTGATCGTTCCGCTGTCGGACGGCACAGCCGAACCGGTCCCGCATGGTCGCCCAGGACGAAGACATACCGGGCCTCCCGCACCGAAGCTGTGCGGGACGGCCTGCCGCTCCGGCACCGAAGCTGTGGTGCGGGGCGGCCTGCCGCTCCGGCACCGAAGCTGTGGTGCGGGGCGGCCTGCCGCTCGGCGGACGCAGTGCACGACCGACCTACGGAGTGTGGTTCACGTGACTTCCGGTTCGGCCCATCAGCGCGGCAGCGCCCGTGCGGCGGCGCTGGCGCGTGCCGTCGAGGACGGGCTGCTCGGCCCCGGCGCCCCCCTCGTCGGCCTTCTTGACGTCGACGCCGTGCTGGCCGCGGTGAGCGCGCTGAACGAGGCGTTCGACGGTCCGGCGACCGTGCACCACACGTTCGCCGCCAAGGCGTGCGGCCTGGTGCCGGTGCTCCGGCTGCTCGCGGATGCGGGGATGGGCTGCGAGGTGGCCTCGCCCGGTGAGCTGGAACAGGCCCTGGCGGCCGGATTCCCGTACGACCGGCTGGTCTTCGACAGCCCCGCGAAGACGGTCGAGGAGCTGGAGACGGCCCTCTCCCATGGCATCGCGATCAACCTGGACAACTTCCAGGAGCTGGCCCGGGTGGACCGCCTGCTGGCCGGGCGGGAACCCGCCGGACCGATCGGGCTGCGGGTCAACCCGCAGGTGGGGGCGGGTGCCATCGGCGCGATGAGCACCGCGACGGCGACCTCGAAGTTCGGTGTCGCGCTGCGCGATCCGGGGGCCGTCGACGCGGTGATCGACGCCTTCGCGCGCCGGCCCTGGCTCAACCGGCTGCACGCGCACGTCGGTTCCCAGGGCTGCCCGCTGCCGCTCATCGCCCAGGGCATCCGCGCCGCCTACGAACTGGCCGAACGCATCAACACCGAGTTGGGCCACGCCCGGATCACCGGGCTCGACATCGGCGGCGGCCTGCCCGTGAACTTCGCGGGCGAGGACGACCGGCCGACGTACGCCGACTACGTCGCCGAACTCCGTGACGCCGTACCCGGGCTGTTCGACGGCCGCTACACCCTGGTCACGGAGTTCGGACGCTCCCTGCTCGCCAAGAGCGGAACGATCGGAACCGTCGTCGAATACACCAAGTCCGCCGGGGGACGGCAGATCGCGGTCACGCACGCGGGCGCCCAGGTCGCTGCCCGTACCGTGTTCATGCCCGAATCCTGGCCGCTGCGCGTCGGGGTCTTCGACGCCGCGGGCCGCCCCAAGCAGGGCCCGACCGAGATCGTCGACATCGCGGGGCCCTGCTGCTTCGCCGGGGACCTCACCGCGGCCGCGCGCGAGCTGCCTGTCATCGAGCCCGGCGACGTGGTGGCGCTGTACGACACCGGGGCGTACTATTTCTCGTCGCACTTCTCGTACAACTCGCTGCCCCGGCCCGCTGTTTACGGCTATCGGACCGGCACCGACGGACGGGTGCGGTTGGCGCTCGTGCGGGAGGCGCAGAGTGCGCGCGAGGTCGTCGAGGAGAGCGGTCTCGCCCACGCGGACGCGCTGGTGGGCCTGGGCACGGAGTGACGCCCGAAAGCCCGGAGCGGGGCCGGGTCCCGACGCCGGGCCGGCTCCCGTGGCGCCGGGCCGGGTCCCATGGCGTGGGGCCGGGTCCCGTGGCGTGGGGCCGGCTCCCGTGGCGTCGCCCGGGTCAGCGGGCCCGTGCCACCCCGACGTACACGCCATTGGGCTCGTACTCCGGAGCCTCCGTGTCCTTGTACCACTCGGGGCCCGACACCAGTCCGGGGGCCACGAATTCGAGCCCCTCGAAGAACCGCTCGACCTGGGCGCGGTTACGGGGGAGCAGCGTCATGCCGCCCGCCCGGTACGTGCCGCTGATCCGGTCCGACAGCTCGGCCGGCACGAAGTCCGCGGTGCCGTGCGAGAGCATCAGGTAGCTGCCGGACGGCAGGGCGTCGACCAGGTGCCGGGTGATGCCGTACGGGTCCTCCTCGTCCGCCATGAAGTGCATCAGCGCGATGAGGGACAGCGCGACGGGTCTGCTGAAGTCCAGGATCCCGCGGGCGTGTCCGAGGATCGCCTCCGGGTCGCGGACGTCCGCCTCGATGTACGAGGTGACGCCCTCCGGTGTGCTGGTCAGCAGGGCCTCCGCGTGCCGCAGGACGATCGGATCGTTGTCGGTGTACACGACTTTGGCCGCCGGATTGACCGCCTGGACGACCTGGTGCAGGTTCGGCTCGGTGGGGATGCCGGTGCCTATGTCGAGGAACTGGTCGACGCCCGTCCCGGCCACCCAGGCGGATGCGCGGTGCATGAACGCCCGGTTCAACCGGCAGGCCCGCCGGGCCACTTCGGGGAGCTTCTCGCCGACCTCCTGGTCGACGAGGTAGTTGTCCTTGCCGCCCAAAAGGTAGTCGTACACCCGTGCCGGGTGCGGCCTGCTGGTGTCGATCCGGGACACGGGCGTATCTGAACCTGCGGACATGAAGGACTCCGATCACGGGGAACACCGCCGAGCGGGCCGTACGGCCGTACCCGCGAGGAAGGGCAGAGGCGTACGCATTCTAGGAGGACGCGAAGAGCACTTCACGGCCTTCGGCCGAAGAACTCGACCTCGGCGAAGGCGAGTCGGCGGTCCTTGCCCGCTCCGTAGGTGGTGTCGGTGGTGAGCCGGGCCCGGACGACCTCCGAACCGCGCAGGTCGAAGGTCTGCTGGCCGGGCTGGTCCTTGACCCGCAGCTTCCTGGTGACCCGGGTTCCGTCGGCGGAGGTGAGCTGGACGGTGATCCTGGCCGGGCGGGCCTGGGTGAGGAACTCGTCCATCTTGGTCGACGTACCGGAGAAGACCACCAGCTTCAGCACCCGTACCGGCTGCTCGAAGTCGCACTCCAGGTACTGGCCCACGCCCGTTTCGGGGCCCGCGGCCGACGGCGCCCAGTAACGGTTGTTGAAACCGTCGAACGCCGCACCCGCCGGGTGGCCCGGCGCCGTGCTGGAGGCCCGGAACCGGGTGGGCGGCACCGCCTCCGGCGTTCCGGTCTCATCCTTGGCGAAGCCGAACCAGCCGGACAGATGCGGAAGAGCGAACCAGACGCCGCACGCCACCACGATCAGCAGGATCGGAAGCGTCAGTCGGGGGCGGCGCCACAGCCTGCGCCGCGGCCGCGTACCGGCGGTGGGCGCCTGGCGCGGTCGCCTGCGGAGGATCCGGCGCCACCACGGAGGCCGGACCTCGGGCGGCGCACCCGGGTCGAGGAGCAGTGCGCAGCGGATGCACAGGGTGCGGTCCGGGTCGTTCTCCGTACGGCAGTTGGGGCAGCGGACGGGGGTGACGGGAGGCGGGCCCGGGGGTGCGTGCGGGGGGTCCGGGGGTACGTCGGGCAGCGCCTCGGGGCCGGGCACCGATTCGTCCGGCTCGTCTCCGGGACGACGCGGGGCGGCCGGAGGGGTCGGAGGGGTTGGAGGGGTTGGAGGGGTTGGAGGGGTCGGCACGACGGGGGGCTGAGGGGTCGGTTGTGGTCCCGGTGGTGGCTGGGGCGTGGAGACGGGCGCAACGGGCGGATCCGGCGTAACAGGCGCGGCCGGCGCAACTGGCGTAACAGGGGCCGCAGGACGAGACCCGTCCCCCGTCCCCTCCCACTCCAGGAACGCCTGGCACGACTTGCAGAACTGTGTCCCCGGCGCATTGCTCTGTCCGCACGCCTCGCAGATCACGAGACCTCCAGGTCGAAGCCCACGTGCGCCGGAATCTCCGTACGGATCAGCTCCTCCAGCCGCACCCGGTCGACCTGGTACGGCTGTGCGGCCCGCACCCGGACCGTCACCCACGGCCGCGGGCCGCCCGGGAACTGTGTGTGCGGCGTCGACGACCACGCCGTACCGCCGCTCTCCACGATGTCCGGCTCGATCCCGGTCTCCAGGAACACCGCCTCCGCGAGACCGCGCCGGGTGCCGCGCCTGCTGTGCCGCTCGACCGCGCCGCGCACCGTCGCGCGCCGCTGCTCGGCCGGGTGCTCCGGGCGGATGTCGACGGCCACCCACTGGGCCAGCCAGGCGAGGAAGTCCTCGGGCGCGCTGCGCGGATCGAGGTGGGCGGGCAGATTGTCGATGGAGAGCAGGACCGGGGCGAGCACCTCGTCGAGCGCCGCGAGGAACCGTCGCAGGAAGTCCTGCTCCAGATAGACCGCCGGGAGCTGTTCGATCAGCGGGTGCGGCGTCGGCAGGCCGTTCACGGCTGTACGCATGACGGTCAGGCCTCCTGTACCCGGAGCTGGTGCTCGTAGCTGAAGACCAGTGCGTGCCGGTCCAGCGCGATCTTCGTGGTCGGTTCGCCGCGCTGCCCGGTCACGGGGTCCGCGGGGAAGAGCCGTACGTCCTCCACCAGGTCCACGCCCGGCACCTGTTGCAGGACGGCGAACGCCTCGCCCGACTGGATCGGCCGGCCGAACGGCCAGCCCTCGCCGCCCGGTCCGCCGCTCAGCGGGTTGAAGTAGCTGTACAGGGCCGCCAACGCCTCCTCGCGTACCCGTTCCAGCACGACGCCCCGGCGGGCCTGGACCGAGGCGACCACGGTGACGCCCTGGTAGTAGGGCGGTTCGACCACCAACCGGGCGCCGATGGGCCGCCGTTCGTCCAGATGGCCCGCGATCAGGGCGAGGGTGTGCTGCGGCGGGACGAGTTCGTCGAACTGGATCCGGCCCTGCTCGTCGCTGCGCCCGGCCGGCACGACGAGCAGCCGCACCCCGCCCGCCTCGACGTCCGACTCCCCGCCGGCCGGGATGCACTGGACCCGGGACGCGTCGGGGGCGACCTCGCGGGCCAGCAGTTCGTAGTCGTGCGGTACGACGGCCCGGTGCAGGGTCCGCAGTGTCATGGGCCCGCGCACCCGTGCGCTGTCCACCGTCTCGCCGTCGACGCCGCCGAGCGCGGGCCGCCGGTTCTCCACCCGGGCCACGTACGGGATGGCGCTGCGCAGCACCCGGAGCGTGGAGCGGGCGACGTTGCCGCGCAGGCCACCGCCCGTACGGTACGAACGCACGCGTACGGTCGCACCCTTCGGCGGCACTGCGCCGTAGTGGCGGACGGAGCCGTCCCGCTCCCGTACCGCCGGACCGAATTCGACCCGCCCCGAGTTCGGGTCGAGCGTGATGTGCCGGTCGTCGGGGCCGGAGTGCGCGAAGTCGTCGACGCGGGTCCATTCCGTGCCCTGCGGGCTCCCCGCCGGGTCCGCGACCTCGACGACGAACTCGCCGGGGACGACCGGTGGGCGGCTCACCGTGAAGGTCTGCCCGGGTACGCCCTCGGCCGGGCCGAGCACCTCGTCGGTGACGGTCTCGGCGTGGACGGCCCCGACGGTCGCGCCGATCGTGAACGCCGTGATCCGGCGCACCACCGGGGACGCCATGTAGGTGGGCTGCCCGGGGACGGCCTCCACCAGCCGGCAGCGCAGCCAGCCGCCGGTCCGGCGCACGACGACGGCCGGCGTGTGGCCCTCCGGCAGGTGCAGGATCAGCTCCCCGGACCGGTTGAAGCCGCCGGTGTCGTCCTTCTCGACCTCGCAGACCGTCCAGGCACTGCCGTCCCAGGCCTCCCAGAGCAGCGGCGGCCGCAGCGGGTCCACGCCGACGCCCTCGACCGCGCAGTCCAGCCGCAGCACGACGACGCCCGACGGAACGGCGGCAGACAGGCCCAGGTAGAGGGCGTCGCCGGGCGTGGGCGTCGTGTCGAAGCAGGGGACGGCCCGGCCGAGCGTGAGTTCCTCCGTACGGTCGGCGGCGTCACCGGACGTCGGCCAGGTGGCGAGGTGGGCGAACTCGCACGGCAGGACGGACAGTTCGCGGACGGTGGTGAACACGACCGCTTCGTCGGTCTCCGTACGGACGGTGGCCACCTCCGTACCGGCCCGCACCCGCACCGGTTCGGGCTGCGGCGCGGAGAGCCGGAACGTCACATCGGTGTGGGCGGCCGTGGGCGGGTGCAGTCGGACCCCGATCAGGTCGAGGAAGGTCAGGTAGCTCTTCTCCGGCACCCGGTTCACCCGGTAGACGAGCTGGTCGACCATGGTCGCGAAGGCCTCGATGAGGGTCACGCCGGGGTCGGACACATTGTGGTCGGTCCACTCGGGGCAGCGCTGCTGGACGAGCCGTTTCGCCTCGTCGACCAGGCCCTGGAAGTGGCGATCGTCCAGATGCGGGCTGGGCAGCGTCACGCGCCGTCCACCTCCTCGTGCTGCGGGATCACATAGAACGGGAAGACGAGGTTCCGGGGGTCGTTGGCGCCCCGTACGGTGTAGCCGATGTCGATGTACAGGACCCCGTTGTCGGCCTCGTCGAAGCGGACGACGACCTCCGTGACCTCGATCCGGGGCTCCCACCGGTCCAGCGCCAGCCGAACCTCGTACGCGAGCTGACCGGCCGTACCCGCGTCCGCCGGGGCGAACACGTAGTCGTTGATGGCGCAGCCGAACTCCGGCCGCATGGGCCGCTCGCCCGGTGAGGTCGCGAGGATCAGCCGGATCGACTCCTCCAGTTCGTGCTCGCCGCGCACCAGGGCGATGGAGCCGGTGGCGTCCGTACGCGGCGGGAAGGCCCAGCCCGCGCCGATGAACTGCTGGCCCATGGACGCTCAGCCTCCGATCAGCACCGTCGGGCAGCCCGACACGACGGGTGAGCCGCAGGCGGCCAGGTCCCCGACGCGGGCGGCGGGCTGCCCGCCGATCAGCACCGAGGTGCTGCCGGGCGGCGCGAGCGCGGACGGCGGGTGCACCGCGGGCGGCGGCGACGCGCACACGTGCGGGGTGCCGACCGTCGCGGCGGGGAGGCCGCCGATGAGCACGGACGGGACACCGGGCGGCCCGACCGTGCCCGGGTGTCCGGTGGGGTCGCCGACCCGTGCGGCCGGCGCCGCGGCTGCTGACATGGCAGTCCGTTCCTCTCGCTCAGCGCGTCCGCGCCGTCAATTGATCTTCACCAGGGGTGCGTTGATGGCCAGGGAACCGCCGCCCAAGATGTCGGTCCGCTGTGTTCCGTCGACCGCCACCCGGGCGCCCTGGACGTTCACCGTGCCGCCGGTGGAGAGCTTCAACTCGCCGTTCCCGCCGTCGACTTTCACGCCGCTGCGGGACGTCAACGTGACGCTGTCGCCGCTCAGTTCGAGCGTTCCTTGCCCGCCGTCCAGCGCGATGCCGCGGGCCGCCTTGATGGACACCTGCTGCTTGGCCTCGATGTTCACGCTGCCGTCGCTGTTGATCACGATCACGGTGCCCCTGCGGTCGAGATCGATCCTCAGCTTTCCGTCGCCGGTGAGCAGGCGTACGCCCTGCGGTCCGTTGGCACCGTCCAGGAGTTCCAGCTGGTTCCCGCTCCTGGAGGCGATCGAACGCCGGTTGACGGCCCCGTTGGTCGGGTCGACCAGCGGGGTTCCCGGGGCGGATTCGGAGGTGGCGGCCGATGTGGCCGGGTCGCCGGCCACGGCACCGGCCACCGCGGCGGCCGGTCCGCCGCCCTGACCGCCCCCGCCGCCGCCCCCGCCGCCGCTCCCGCCACCACCACCGCTGCCCTGTGACGGCCGGTCCTTCCCGTTGTACAGACCGGCTAGGACGTACGGACGGTCCAGATGTCCGTGCTCGAACCCCACCAGGACCTCGTCCCCGACCTCGGGGATGAACGCCTCGCCGCCGCTCGTCCCGCCCGACTGCGCCGTACGCGCCCAGTCGCTCGCGTACTCGTCCGACAGCCACGGAAACCGCACCTTGACCCGGCCCGAGCCCTCCGGATCGTGGGTGTCCGTGACCGTCCCGCTGACCAGCCCGGCACACCGCGACCCGCCACCGGCCCCTGCCCCGGATCCGCCGGAACCCGGCCCTCCGCCGGTCAGCCCGAACAAGGAGCGCTCCTGCTGCCCGGAGACCGTGAGCCAGGTCTCGTACCCGCGCACCGGGTCGAAGACGTGCCGCGACGACGTGACGGTGTACCGCCCCTCGAAGGGCGCCCCCACCGCGTTGAGCGCCACCGCACTGCCCGCCCGCACCTCTGGATTCCCCCGGATCACCGCCTCCAGCTCGGCGAACGATCCGGCGATCCGCTCCGCCAGGGCCTTCGCCGCCTGGTCCACCTGCGCCTGCGCCCCGTACGCCGCGTCCGTGACCACGAAACGCGCCTCGCCGAACGGCGCGGACACCTCGGCCGCGCTCACCCCCAGATCCAGCGTCGCCGACTTCCCGGCGGGCGCCCGCCCGACGAGCGGCTGCTTGGTCTTGACGTCCCAGCCCCGCACCTCGACCTCGGAGACCTGTTCCGCGGACGACACCCCGGCCCGGCAGCGCAGCAGATTGCTGCCCATCTCCAGCACCAGCGGATTCCGGTCGGCCCGCGCCGAGCCGTCCGGCGCGCCGGACGCCTCCGCGGGACGGGTGATGTGCAGCTGCCCGTCGAGTACGTACGCCTGCGCGCCCGCCTCCTCCGCGAGGTCGCGCACGAACTCCCAGTCGGTGACGTTGGGCTGCGCGATGTGTTCGAGTACGGGCCCGGCCACGTCGACCGTTCCCGGCTTCAGTCCGGCGCGCTGGGCGACCTGGGCGCAGATGTCGGCGAGCGTCATGTTCTGGTAGCTGGCCACCCGGCGTCCCCGGAACAGCCGGTGCGACTCGTCGAGCCCGCGTACGACGGTGAAGGTACCGGTGTCGTCGAGCTCCACCTCCAGGGCCGTGACCACCCCGTTCAGCAGCGGTTTCGGTGCCGTGTCGCCGCCCGCGCGGGCCAGCAGCCGGGCCTCGCTGCCGATCTTCAGCCCGGTCTGTTCCAGCAGCACCCGGTCCGGGTCGCGGAAGCGCAGGAGAAACAGGTCGGGAAGGGTCCGGCTGTCGTCGACGTACCCCTCGACCAGCGTGTTCACGAACTTGGGCGGCAGCGGCCGGCCACCGAACTCCACCACCAGCGCCGTCGCGACGCCCGGCTGCGCCATCAGGACCGCCCCCTGTCCCGGGTCTCTTCGAGCCGGGACAGCTCGTCGAGCGCGGGGAGCAGCAGCTGCTGTCCCGGGGCCAGCCGCATCGGGTCGTCGATCCCGTTCGCCTCCGCGATCACCCGCCAGGCGGCCGGGTCGCCGTACTCGCGCTGGGCGAGCGAGGGCAGCGAGTCCCCGGCGCCCAGCCGGTGCACCCGGCGGGCCGCGAGAGCGCCCGACGTCGGGTTCTGGCCGGGGGTGTCGCCGCTGATCTCCTCCATCGTCACCTGGCAGACCGCCCGGATCGGCACACCCGACGTCGTGAACAGGGTGTATTTCGCCTGCACTTGGCTGACGTAGCCGGGGAACCCGGTCAGCCCGCCCCAGTGGAACACCACCCACGGCGGCGACGAACGCTGCTGCTGACGGGTCTCGTTCGTCGGTACGCAGCATGCGAAGAGCTGCTCCACCGAGGTCACCACACGGGTGTCCTGGGTGTCGCTGGCGTCGAAGAACATCTCCACGGTGAGCTTGCTGGGCTGCGAACCCTGGTACTCCGGCGGACCCGAACTCTTGGCGCCCTTGGCCGGACTCCGCTTCCAGGAGGCGGCCTTGGTGAGGCTCAGCTCCTTGGGGTTGAACTGGAAGTCGATCCGTCCGCACGGGCCGCCGGGCGTGAGGCCACCGCCGGTCGGCGGCGTCCGCAGCTCCAGGTAGGCGTGCTCCAGCTTGGGCCGGGCCGAACCTCCCCTGCCCGCCTTCGCCCCCGCCGACGCCCCGGACGTACCGGCGGCGCTGAACGCGATGGGACCCGCACCACTCACGACGGTCAGCCCTCCATCACGTAGCCGTGATGGGCGATCTCGATCGTCTCCATCGCGACCTTCGGCGATTCGGGGGTGAAGGAGGGGCCGGTCCAGCGGACGGGCACGACCTCCAGCAGCCCCCACTGGGCCACCTTCTGCCCGTCTCCGGTCCGCGCCTCGATGCGCGCGGTCTTGCGGCTGAACCCGGTCGTCATGGTGGCGAACCAGCGGGCCACCTTCTCGGTCTCCTTGGTCAGCGGCCTGGACAGCTTCACGTTGGAGTACTTCAGGCGGGTCGGCAGCTGCCACAGATGCCCGTTGTTGCCGCCCTCCTCGCGTGTTTCGAGCACCACTTCACAGCCCAGCCCGTCACATGTGTTGAACGACCCGAGCTCGATGTCGTCGATCGTGACGACGAAGCAGACGCTGACGGCGGGGTCGTTGTCCTGGGCGGTGGCCATGGCACGTACCTCTCAATTCCCTGTGTTGTCGCTGCTGTTCATCGCCGTTCCTCAGTGCCGGGTGTTGATGAGGAACCCCGCTCGTTCCCGTTCCAGCCGCAGATCCGCCTTGAAGAGCCTGCTGAGCGGCGCGTACAGGGCGCGTACCAGTTCGTCGGTGACGACGGGCGCCCCGCCGGGGAATCCCGGTGCGCCGTGGGCCCCGGCTGCAGGCCCGGGTTCCGGTTCCGGTTCCGGTCGGGGTTCCGGATCGGGTTCGGGCGCGGGCTCCTGGGGCGGATCCGGTGGCGGTGGCTCCTCGGTCTCCGTCTCGCGCTGGACGACGGGGGGCGCGTACGGCGGGGGCGGCGACCCGAAGACGACACTGCCGTCGGCCATCCGCTGCGCCACCCCGGCGGCCACGGCGACCGAACCGGCCGAGGTGAAGGAGGGCGCGGAGGGCGCGTGGGTGGCGGACGGCGCGGTACGGCTACCGGAACCCGGCAACGAACGAGGCACCGGCGGCCCCCCGGCTGCCTGCCGCTGCAGGGCGGGAAGCGGCGGGGAAGGCGCACCCGCCGCCTGCCCCGGAGTCGTGGAGGTACGTTGCAGCGCCGCCGGTACGGATGGTGTCGCCGCCGTCGACGGCGCCCCCGGCCCGCCGGACGTCCAGCGCACCGGAACGGCATCGGGCAGGGGCGTCGGCCCGGGGCCCGGCACCGGCCCCGCACCGGCCGGCGCAGACGCTGCCACCCCGTCCACGGCGGAACGCTGTACGGCGTCCGGCCCACCGCTCCGCCCGGACTGGAGCGTCAAGGGCCGGTCGGCGAGCAGCGGCGCGACCGGAGCGGTGGCCGGGGGCGGTGACAGGGGAGCCCGCGACGGCACGGCGGGAGTCCGCTGCACCGCCGAGCCGGACGAGGAGGCGGGAGCGGGCGTGGGTACGGACTCCGGCGGGGCGGCGAGCAGCGGATCAGCGCCGAGCAGCGGCGCGGTGGGCCCGTCGGAGTCGGGTGCCGGCTCCGGGGCTGCGGGCGCCCGAGGAAACTCGGGGGCCTCACCTGCACCACCGTCCGCCGCACTCCGGGCAACCGGAACCGCTCCGGCCGCCCCCTCCGTGTCCGGTCCGGCGTGGGCAGCCTGTCGCTGTGCCGTGGGCGGCAGCGCGGGCATCGGCGCGCCGAGACCGGGCCCCCGCCGGGGCGGGCCCGCAGCCGGCGGCATCACCGACCGCTGTACAGGCGGGGGGGTGGGCGAGGGCGAGTGTACGGGCGTGGGCGGGGTCGAGGAATCGGGCACGGCCGCCTCGGTTGTCGGTACAAGGGGCTGCTCGCCCACCAGTTGGCGTACCGGCAATTCCGCCACGGCCGACTCCCCGGCCGACGTCATCGCGGACGCACCACCCGCGGCAGCGCGCTGCACGGGCACGGACAAGGGAACGGACAGGGAAACGGACCTGGCACGGGCCGGCGGCAGTTCCACCGGACGCTCCACGGACCGCTGCACCGGCGACGGGCGGTCCACGGTGGCCGGGGTGGCCGGGGCGGTGATCCCGTGCACCAGCCCGGTGGGCGCGTCCGGGCTGACGAGATGTCCGAGGGGGGTCCCGAGTGAGGCGTCCTGCCGGGTGGAGAGCGATCCCTGGAATCCGGCAGGGTCGATGACCAGATCCTGAATGCCCAGAGTCCGTTGGATGGGCGGCAGTTCGGCCGGATCGACCCGTTCACGCCGCACGGCCGCCGGAGCGGCACCGGCGCCGCCGGTCTCCATACCCGCGACCGCACCGGTGGCCCCGCCCGTACCCGTCTCCGTCCGCCCGCCACCGCGCAGCCAGGACATCAGGCCCATGGATTCTCCCGCCCTCCCTGCGCTCTTCGCTACTGCCCGTTGAGGCGAGCGATCTGTGCGACGAACCTCAGACGTTCCTGGTGCTCCAGGTCCAGCAGCTCATCGAGCGGCCAGTGGAAGTGGTAGGCGAGGTACGCGACCTCCTCGTAGAGCAGGTCGGCCGCGTACGTCACGATTCCCCCAGGCGGCCACCGGCGAGATCCACCGCGAACTCCTCGTGGCAGGACGGACAGGTGACGGCGGCGCGGGTATGTCCCTCGGCGTTGATCCGCCGGTAGAAGTCCTGCAGAAAGGCCAGGTCGGAGGCGAAGAGGTCCTCGATGATGCCGGGATGGATGTCGTCGATCGTGCCGATCCGGGTGACGACCCTGGCGATGAGCACGACCGACAGATACGCGGAGTTCTCGCGCACCCGGTCGTCCCGCAACGGCACGAGTTCGTCGCGCGCGGTCGCGAGCCGCATGACTCCGGTACGGTGCACGGCGCCCGCCTCGTCGACGTACCCGCGCGGCAGCTCGAAGGAGAACTCCGTACGCAGAGTGTCCCGTTGGCCGGACCGCCCGCCACCACCGGCCGACAGCTGCCCGTCCGGCCGTTCAAGGGCCTCGGCCGGTGCCGGTGCCGGAGCCGTACGTCGCATCAGTCGAGTTCCATGCTCTCGTAGGTGATTGCGAGCTTCTCCGTCAGGACCGAGGTGTCACCGGCCTTCAGGGTGCCGATCTCCAGCGACTTCGGCCAGGCGTTGATGAGTTTGTAGCGTTTGATGGCGACGCCTTCGTGGTCGTACACGATGACGGCGCCGTTGCGGCGGGCCGCCGTCATCCGGCCGAACCGGGAGTCCTTGATCCACCGTTCGAAGCTGTTGTCCTCGGTGAGACCCCGGGTCACGGTCACCTCACCGGCCTTCGGCCGGCCCGGGAGCTTCTTGATGGCGTAGCGGCCGTCGGCCGTGTTCTGCTTCAGCTCGATGACGTCCTGTTCCATCTTCAGACCGCTGACCTCGGTGATCTGCTTGATGACGACGCTGTCGAATTCGAGGCCGAAGGAGGCCCCGACGGTGCTGTCGAGATCGGGAAGTGGCACAACAGACTCCTTTACGGCTCAGCGGACCACAGTTCGTCCGCACGGCTCGGCCCGGCTTCCGGCGGTCATTCGTCGACGCCTCCGGTACCCCCGGTCAGCTGGGAAAGGCGGAAGACGACGAACTCGGCCGGCCTGACCGGTGCCACCCCGATCTCGCAGATGACCTGACCCGCGTCGATGCTTTCCGGCGGGTTGGTCTCACGGTCGCACTTGACGTAGAACGCCTCTTCCGGCGTGAGCCCGAACAGGGCTCCCTTGCGCCACTCGTTGACCAGGAACGCCGAGACCGTGCGCCGGATACGGGCCCACAGGGCGTCGTCGTTCGGTTCGAAGACGACCCACTGCGTCCCGGCGAGGATCGACTCCTCCAGGTAGTTGAAGAGGCGCCGGACGTTCAGGTAGCGCCAGGCCGGGTCCGAGGCCAGCGTGCGCGCTCCCCAGACCCGGATGCCGCGTCCGGGGAAGGACCGGATGCAGTTCAGCCCGATCGGGTTGAGCAGGTCGTGTTCGCCCTTGGTCAGCTGGGTCTGCAGGGCGACCGCCCCTCGTACGACCTCGTTGGCGGGGGCCTTGTGCACGCCGCGCGACTCGTCGTTGCGTGCCCAGACCCCGGCGATGTGACCGCTCGGCGGGACAAGCTGCGCGCGCCCCGAGGAGGGGTCGGCGACCCTGATCCAGGGGTAGTAGAGCGTGGCGTACTTGGAGTCGAAGTTGGCGCGGTCGGTGCGCCAGGCGCGGATCTGCTGCGGGCTGAGCCCGGGCGGCGGGTCGAGGATGGCGACGCGGTCGCCCATCAGCTCGCAGTGGCTGATCAGCCCCTGCTGCACGGCGACGACCGACTCCAGGTCCAGCAGCCCGCGTTCGTACGCGCTCATCAGGTCCGGCACGGCGATCGTGGTGACCTCTTCGACGGCTTCGAGCCCGCCGAGCCCGGTCCGGCGGTCGGGATCGCCGACGTACACCTCGGGGGTCAGCGCCCCGGCTCCGGGGGACGCGGGCCCCGCGGGGGCCAGGGTGACGGTCTGCGGCTCCGGCCTGGCGGGCGCGGCGCCTCGCCCGGACTCCCGTATCTCGATGAGCTCCGACTTGGAGTTGACCCGGGTGGCGACGTTCTCCTTGCTGCGCTTGGTCGTGACGCCCGGGTACGTCTCCGCGACCTGCCCGTCCCGCTTCACGATCAGCTGGAATACGTCGGAAGGCGGATCGTCCCCCTCCACCTCGGCCACTTCGACGGTGATCTCACCGGCCGCACCGGGGCGGGGCTTCACCGCGTACGGCCCGAGCTGCGTCTCCGATCCGGCGGGCAACTGTCCGGCCCTGTCGCCCTCGTCCTGCGCCGGGGGCTCGGTACCGTCACCGATGCGCACCACGTAACAGACGCCGCCGCCGTTGGCGAAGAAGCCGTAGACGGCGGAGGCGAGGTACGTGCCGTCGACGAAGTCACCGAACGTGCCGGCGAACTGGCTCCAGTTCGTGATCAGCGTCGGCTCGTCGAACGGGCCCTTCTGCGCGAAGCCGACGAAAGCGGCGACCGAGGTGCCCACCCCTTCGATCGGCCGGGATCCGGACTCGATCTCTTCGACGTAGACGCCCGGGGACAGGTACGACGGCATGTGAGTCTCTCCTTGGCCGGGGAACGCCCGCAATTCTCGCGACAGCCGCGATCACCGGGAACGGACACACGGCCGCCCGCCCGTGCACCGGCCGCTGCCCGATCAGGCAACGCCATCGTGCTGTACGTGCCGCCGAACGCTGCCCCGGACCGCGGTGCGCCTGCCCTGCGTACCCCGCGAGTACTGCGCACACCCTGGGACACCGACAGGGCACATGCGCGGCCGGGAGGGCGGATGAAGGCGGTTCCGGAGAAGGACCCCGCCTCCGCGTCCGACGGCAGAGGTACCCCCCATCGCGAGAACGTGACACTCAAGCCCGAAGTGTCACGTTCCCAAACGCCCCCACCCCACCGCCCGCCGGCCGACCGCCCGGCCCCCGACCCCCGCAGCGTGCAACGCCTGCAACGCGCGGCGGGCAACAGGGCCGTCTCCCGCCTGGTCGCCCAGCGGTATACGGCCCCGGTGAAACCGTCCCCCGCCCAGGCCCCCGGCTTCCGCAAGGTCAAGTCCGACGTAGCGGCCAAGAAACTCCGCCTGGCCGCACACGCCCCCGCCGCCACCGAGTCCAAGTCAGCACAGGACGCGGCCGTCGCACCCCCCGACGACAAGGAGGCCCAGGGCAAGGCGGCCAACGCCGAGAAGATGAACGCGGCGAAGCCCGGCGAGTTCAACAAGCAGGCGTTCGTCGACGCGGTGAACAAGGCCATCGACGCCCAGGCCCCGAAGAACCTCGACCAGGCCGACAAGTTCTCCAAGTCCGGCAAGGCCGACAAGATCAAGGACGAGGTCGACGGCAAGGTCAAGGACGGCAAGGACTCCTCCGCCAAGGACATCGACACGGCCACCAAGGCCCCACCGGACACCTCGGCGGCCAAGGACAAACCCGTCACCCCGCTAACCCCCGACCAGCCCCCCGCCAACCCCGGCGCCCCGTCCGCCGCAGACGCGGTCCCGGACAAGCAGCCGGCCTCGGTCACGGACTTCTCCGAAGGCCCGGCCGCCAACGACCAGGCGATGGCGGACGCCGAAGTCACCGAGGACCAACTGGCCAAGGGCAACGAGCCCGAATTCGACCAGGCCCTGTCCACGAAGAAGACAGCGGAAGCCGACTCCGCAAAGGCCCCCGCCAAGGGCAAGGCTGCCGAGGCCCAGCAACTGAGCACCGCAAAGGCCGGAGCGGCGGCCTCCGGGGCGCAGGCCATGAACGCGTTGACCGCGACCAGGACCTCGGCAGGCAAACAGGTAGACGGCGGCAAGGGCGAAACGAAGTCCAAGGACGAGAAGAAGCGCGCCGAGGTCACCGCCAAGCTCCAGAAGGTCTACGACGGAACGAAGAAGGACGTCGAGGAGACCCTGTCCGGCCTCGACAAGAAGGTCGACGAGGCATTCACCTCGGGCGAGAAGGCGGCCCGCGACGCGTTCACCGCCGACCACAAGCGCCGCATGAAGAAGTACAAGGACAAACGCTACTCAGGCATGTTCGGCCCTGCGAAGTGGGCCAAGGACAAGCTGATGGGCATGCCGAAGGAGGCCAACGACCTCTTCCAGGAGGCCCGCAAGCTCTACGTCTCCCAGATGCAGACGGTCATCTCGTCCGTCGCCGACATCGTCGGCACCGAGCTGGGCAAGGCCAAGGCCCGCATAGCCAAGGGCCGAACGGAGCTGAAGGCCGAGGTCGACAAACTCCCCGCAGACCTGCGCGAGTTCGGCCAGGAAGCCGCCACCGACTTCGCGGGCAAGTTCGACGACCTGGAAGCCACGGTCAACGAGAAGTCCGAGCAGCTCGTCCAGGATCTCGCCCAGAAGTACACCGCTGCCCTGAACAAGGTCGACGAGGAGATCAAGAAGCTCCAGGAGGCCAACAAGGGCCTGGTCGACAAGGCGAAGGACGCGATCGTCGGCGTCATCAAGACGATCAACGAGCTGAAGAACCTCCTCCTCGGCATCCTCGCCAAGGCCGCCTCCGCCATCATGAAGATCATCAAGGACCCCATCGGGTTCCTCGGCAACCTGGTCAGGGCAGTCGGCGCCGGCCTCAACCTCTTCATCACCAACATCGCCGAGCACCTCAAGACCGGCGTCGTGTCCTGGCTGCTGGGCACCGCGGTCAAGGCCGGCCTGGAGCTCCCCCAGAAGTTCGACCTCAAGGGCATCATCCAGCTCATCGGCTCCCTCCTCGGCCTGACCTGGGCCAACATCCGCGCCCGCATCACCCGCAAGGGCATCCCCGACCAGGCCATGACCGCCGTCGAGACCTCCGTCCCCGTCGCAAAGAAACTCGCGACGGAAGGCCCCGCAGGCGCCATCAAGGAAATCACCGAGGAGGCCGGCGACCTCAAGGCCACCATCCTCGAAAAACTCACCAGCTACCTGATCCCCACCGTCATCATCGCCGGCATCACCTGGATCATCTCCCTCCTCAACCCCGCCTCCGCCTTCGTCCGCGCGGTCAAGGGAATCATCGACATCGTCACGTTCATCGTGAACCAGGGCGCCCAAATAGTGGAGTTCGTCAACGCGGTCCTGGACGCCGTCATAGCCATCGCCAACGGAGGTTCGGCGGACGTCCCCAAGATGGTGGAAGCCGCACTGGCGGCCAGCGTCCCACTGCTGATCGGCTTTCTCGCTTCCCTGCTCGGCATCGGCGGCCTGGCCAACAAGGTCAAGAGCGTGTTCCACGCGGTGGCCAGGCCGGTGAACCGAGCGATCGACAAGATCGTGGGCTTCATCACCAAGAAGGGAAAAGCCCTCTGGGCGAAACTTAGAGGAAAAAAGAATAATGACGCCAGGGGAAACCCGGATGGAGAATATGAGAAGAAATTCATTCGGGCCACTCAAGAGCTACCAGCCCGATATCACAACCTTTTCAGCTCCAGCCCGAGTCGAAATGAAATAGACTCGAAAAATCGGCGCTGGAAGAGTGAATTCGGGATAAGGCACCTATCCGCAAATAGTCAGACAGACCGCCTCTTGATTGTCGCGCGCACCACCGAAAAAACAGTGGGCAGCGCCTATAACGTGCAGAGACAGGACGTTCAACGCGTGGTCGACGCAAGGGGGCTGAATCTCCACATAGAAATCCGGCAGATGGCAAAAGAACTGGAAGAGGATCCGCGGGTAAGGAGTCAGTACCAACAGATACAGGACGACTGGGTGCAGGGACACGGCCGGACTCCACAATCACCTCGGACTCGCCAAAGCCCTGCAGCGGAAGCGCTCGCTATCCGTGAGAATGAATCAGTTTACTATGACGAATACTTGAAGCACCCGATAGAGACAGGAGAGGACCAAAGCAACCGCAACGCGCTCGGAAAATCAGTTCGCTACGAATACGACAATGAGTATATCGAGCATGAAGTCGGTAGTCCCACACGCGAACAGCGGTCACGGATTCAAAATCAGGCGATACGTACACGGTGGGAAAAAGCCCAGACCGAAGCGCGAGAGAATGCCGAGTCCCAAGGAAGGAAACCAGCACCGAGAGACAAATACCCACCTAGCATCCCCGGTCTGATATTCTTCCAGAGCTTCCCTGGAGATGGATCATACGCAGAGGTGAAGAAAAACATCGATACCGTTAAGAGTCAAACCGGATTGTCCGATCAGGAAATTGCAAGGGCAGTCCTCGAAACTGCAAAAGGTAATAAACCGCGCAGGTCGATCACGCGTCAACCAGAAGCGCTGGCGCTCGTCAATAACCTCACGCGTCTCGTCATGGACATTGAACCCGGACGACACCGAGGATCACTTACGACGAACTACATGTCTTTCTCCGCCTTAGCTGAAGGCGAGGGCGAACTATCGGATTCCATTGACCACCTCATCCCCATGACCGATGAGAAGGCTGGTGAGAGGGCCCGGAATACTGACAAGACCCTGGTGCGTCAGGAAAACTCCCAGAAGAAGAAACTCGAACAATACGAAGCAAAGATCGCTTCTCAAAGGCACCGAGTAGAACCGAAGATACCAAAAATGCCGGAAAGGCTGAGGTCTGCCGTTCAGCAAGAGATGATCGAAAAAGAAAAGGCCGCTACCGTCTCCTATGTCTACGCAAAGACGAAAAAGGAGCAAATAGTATACGAGAGTGAAGAGCAGTTCCATGCAGAAGTGTCAGAACTGGTAAGCAAACAACTCACCGATCGCCTCCGCCGCGAATTGCGTCGCTACATGGGAAGAATCTAAGCATGATTCGCATTCTTTTTAAAGAGACGGTTCCTCCTGAGGATTTTGAGAATTTTGCGCAAAATCAATCATGGAAGCTCGTTGAGCACTTCCCGGAGACGCCCGAACAAGAAGAGGAATTCGTCTGGGAAACTAGCTCGGGAATAGACATTCATCGCGTCCACAACCGAACAATGGGTCTCTCGTACACCGTGATCGAAGGGGACCCGGAAGAGACTCGTGTGAGGGATGTCGTCATCTCCTTCGAATCGGCATTTTCGCTGTACTCACACACGGAAGTTCTCGAAATGTATAGAACTTCTTCCTTCTGGGACGAGAAGGTACTCACTATGCCAATGGTGGCTTTGAGCGCTCCTCATAATTTTAACGAGGAAACCTTCAATACTATCCTGTCCTCCTTTGAGGATTCCCATGAGAACGTCCGGTACGCCGGCGTGGTTGCCACGTACTATGTCCCTTGGAAGGAATTTATTCCTCCTCTATTGCTTGTCACACAGAATGACCCCGACGCAGATATCCGCATGGCAGCAAATGACGCGGTGGCGAATCTCCGGCGCCATAACTCATAGGCTCTCGATAGATCTCCGGCTACGCTGTTCATAACGCCGACACCAGCCGCAGCACCGCCCAAAATCGCAGCGAGCGACGACCGCTTACCGGGAAAGCCTCATTGCCGCCATGCCCCGATCGGGTGTCCGAAGGCCCGCGCCTGGTGGCTCACCGGCCGCCTTCTCGTGAAGGCGGCTGTACAGCGTTCTCTCGTTGACGGTGCCTCGCAGCCTCCAACGGCATCGTAGGCGGGGCCCGCGTGTCCACAATCGATCGACTTCCTTGGCTGGGAGACGCGCGCCCACAGGACCCGGCGCGTTCTCAGCGGAGCCGTTGCAACGCGAGACCCTCCGCAGGCAGCGGACCAGACGGATCAAGGCGCGCACGGCAGAACCGACGGCCGGCTACTCGTCGATGAGGTGGTCGAACTCCCCCGCCTTCACGCCCTTGATCCAGGCGTCCATCTCTACAGCGGTGAAAAACACGGCCCCTGCGTCGGGATGGTTACTGTTACGTACGGCTATGCGACCGTCTGGCAAAGGGGCGGCCTCCACACAGGCACCTTGATCGCCGCTGAAGGTGGACTTCCGCCACACCAGTGCGTTCAACTCGGCGTACGACAGAGGCTGTTCTTTGTCGTTCACACGTGCTCCTTCGCAATCTCTCGCACCATCGCCACCGAGTCCTCCGGGCTCAATGCAAGCGCTACGAGGTGCTCGAAGGCCACAGTATGCGCCTCGATCTCGTGGGCACGTTCGAGGTAGCAGGCGCCCGCCCGATGCTCCACATACGCCACACCAGGATCGGCCGGCCACGGGAAGCCGAGGATCTGGAACGGGCCTGCCGCCATGCCCGGGTGTGCTCCGTGCTCGTACGGGAGTACCTGCACGGTGATCTTGGGATAGCGGGTCATCTCGGCCAAGTGAAGGAGCTGGCTCCTCATGATTGCCGAACTGCCGACCAGTCGGCGCAGCACCGATTCGTTGAGCACGGTCCAGAGCCGCAGTGGGGCGGATTCCCGAATCAACGCGGCCTGCCGCGTCATGCGCAGGTCGACGAGGCGTTCCACCTCGTCGTCTCCCCGCTCAGCGGTACCCCGCCGTGTGATGGCATCGGTGTAGGCCCTGGTCTGGAGAAGCCCTGGGACGGCCTCGCTCTCGTATGCCCGGACTTGCGATGCTCCCTGTTCTAGTCCGACGAACAAGGAGAACCAACTCGGCATGGGCGTGCCGTCGCTTCCTTCCCACCAACCCTTCCGGCGCGCGTTCCTGGCAGCCCGGAGGTAGTCGTCCCAGCGCTCCTCCGGGACGTTGTAGAGCGGGAGCAGGACTTCATTCAAGTCTCGTAGCACCACGGGGCGTTCGGATGTCTCGTAGTAGGAAACCTTTGCCACCGTGCAGCGCAACGCCTTGGCCACGTCTTTCTGGTCGAGCCCAGCTTCCTTCCTCAGCCGGACCAGCTCAAAAGCAAGCCAGCGTCGCCACACCGTAGGACTGGATGTCTCGGTCACTGCACTCTCCTTGCCACGTGTGACGCAAGTGCTGGACATGCGTCTTGGTGAGGTTCCTGCTTGCCCTACAGGAAGTCCTGTTTGCAAGCGAGCAGTTGGGCATCACCTGTTTGAGCGACTGCGCTCTGTTGAATTCAAATTTAGACTCAACAATATCGTCGTCCACCATGGAGGCACGCCATGAGCGAGAACCCACACCCTGCTGACGAACCCAGCATGGACAGCGCAGGCTCGGAGGAGCTGGAGCCACTCGGCAGGCGGGAGTTCGAGTTGTTGGTGCAGGACCTTGTGCGAGAGACCGCGCCGCGTGTCTTCGCTGTCGTGCACGAACTCGGAGACTGTGAAGACGGCGTGGTGGCTGCCTGGGGGCTCGCGTTCGAAGATCGGGCGGAAGTTGTCCTCCCCGAGGGCATCTCACGCCTCAGCGCCCGTACCCCGGAGTCGGCCCTTCGATTCTTCAACGGCGCCAACGGGAGCCGCGCCCGTCTGATCTGGCCGCTGGATCTCAGCTGAGGAAGTGCGTACGAAGCTGTCTGAGTTTCTCCGTCGCTGCACTCCGTGTCGGCCAAGGCGAGGCGTCGGTCGAGTACCTGCGTTGCGCGTGCAGCTGCCACCATGAGGGATGCCCGACCTCGACCTGCGGAGTCAGCTTCCTTCGGAGTCATCCTCCCTCCCGGATGAGCAGAAAGGCGCGTCGGAATGACCACTTTCCATTCCTGGGACACGGTGAAGCACGAGATCTTCGATGTCGAGGATCTCGATGCGATCGAGCTCGGCGCCCGGGGTTGGTCGCTGAATCGCGAGCGCACCGGCTCGTCGAGATCCGCCAAGACCACGGACCAGCTGTCAGTGGCCGACCACCCGCACTGGCAGCGACTTCAGACCGTTGATGAAGTTCGACACCAGGCGCCCCGGTGAACCCGCAGTTTCGAGCGATGCCGGAAGAAGGCGGCACGCCTCCTCGTACAACGTGCCCAGTTGCAGCCGGGCGAAGTGGGCGCCCAGGCAGACGTGGGGGCCGTCGCCGAAGGAGATGTGGGGGTTGGGGGTGCGGGAGAGGTCCAGGGTGAAGGGGGCGGGGAAGACGCGTTCGTCGTGGTTGGCGGAGGCGTGGAAGACCACCACCTTTTCGCCGGCGCGGATGCGGGTGTCCGCCAGCTCCGTGTCCTGGGTGGCGGTGCGGCGGAAGGTGAGGACCGGGGGGTGGCGGCGGAGCAGTTCGTCGATGGCCGGGGCAAGGGCCACCTCGCCGTCGCGCAGGCGGCGGTAGGCGTCGGGGTTCTCCGCCAGGAGGTGCAGGCCGCCGGGGGCCGCGCTGCGTACGGTGTCGTTTCCTGCGACCACCAGCAGGAAGAAGAACGTCTCCAGTTCGGGCGCGGTCAGTTCGGGCTCGGTGGCCAGCGCCGTCATCACGTCGTCGGCGGGATGCCGGCGCTTGTGGGAGGCCAAGGCGTGTGCGTAGTCGAACATGTCGCGCAGTGCGGCTGGGGAACGCGGGTTTACCGGTTTGCCGTCCGGGCCGAGTGCAGGCGTTCCGGCTTCGTCCAGGTCCTGGTAGCCGATGACGCGTTGGGTCCAGTGGAGAAGGAGGCCTCGGTCGGTGTCCGGCACACCCAGCAGGTCCGTGAGGTTGAGCAGGGCGTAGTCGTCGGTGACCTGGGTGACGAGGTCGCAGGTGCCGTCGGTGGCCCGTGCCTCGGCAACTGCCCGGGTGAGCAGAGAGCGGGCGCGTTCACGGACGACCGTCTCAAAGCGGTCCACGCGCTTCGGGGTGAAGGCGCGGCTGACAAGGGTGCGCAGTCGTCGGTGGTGCGGTGGGTCCTGGTTGAGCATCATGCGGCGGATGAACGGCAGGTCGGCGGGGTCCGGGTCGCGGATCTGGGTGGCGCCCAGGTACGAGGAGTACGTCGAGGGGTCCTTCAGGACCCGGACCACGTCCTCGTGCCGGGTGACCGCCCAGAAGCCGGGGCCCGCCGGCCAGCCGAGGACCTCCGGCTCCTGCTGCCAGGAGACGGGGTGGTGGTCGCGCAGGTGGCGGTAGCGGTCGTGGGGGATGCCCTGCGCGTACAGCCTCGGGTCGAAGACGTCCGGTACGGGTGTCCGCGGCGGCGCCGCTTCGGGAGCGTTCCCGGTCATGCCTTCGCCTCGCCGTCCTCCCCGTCCTCCGCGTCCGCCCGGAGGAAGTCCTCCATCACGCGGATCAGATCGAGCGGAGCCTCGTCCATCGCGTAGTGGCCGCACGACGGCAGCTCCACCAGTTCGGCCCGGGGGAACCAGCGCATCCAGGTGGCCCGTTGCAGCTCGGCGGAGAGGGCCGGGTCCAGCGCGCCCACGACGGCCAGGGCAGGCACGGGCGAACCGTCGATCCGGTCGTGGAAGTCCTCGCCCGCCCAGGAATCCAGCCAGGCCCGGAACGCCTTCGCGTCGCTGCATGCGACCGAGCGGCGCACCATGCGGTCCAGCCAGGCCGCCGGACGTCGGCCGCCGGTGGTGGTGTCCAGGATGATCCGGCGATTCTGCGGGGTGTGCGCTGCCGCGGCGAACAGTTCCCACTGATCGGGCGGGAGCGGAAGGCCGGACGCGGGAACGGGCGAGACCCCGACGATCCTGCGCACCCGATCCGGCGCGGCGGCCAGCGCCCGCTGGATGACGGAGCCGCCCATCGAGTGACCGATCAGCGAGAACCGCTCCCAGCCGAGCCGGTCGGCCAGCGCGAGCACGTCCGCTGCGCCCTCGGCAGTCGTATACGTACCGCTCGCGTCCCGGGCCTCGCCGTAGCCCCGGAGATCCACCACCGCGAACTGGAACGAACCGAAGTCGAGATCCCGCAGCACCGGGTCGTACGCCGAGCGGTCGGCGAACCAGCCGTGTATCGCGATCACCTTGTGCGAGCCGTCGCCGTGCAGTCCGTGGGGCAGGGGCAATGAGGTCACGCTGACTCCCGTCACCGTACGGAGCGGACCGGTCGGTCACCGGCCCGACCCCGCCCACGGTGGCGGCATCTCCGGGTCCGCGCAAGGGTCCACACGAGGGACCGAGCGAAGTGCCCACAGCTCTGTTGCCAAAGCCCTGTTGCCACGAACCTATTGCCACGAAGCGAAGCCCTCTCCTAGTCCATCTATTAGATTGGTGTCATGAGCGACGACACTGCTTACGGGGTGGGCGAGGGTCCCACCGCCAATGTCTCCGTCAGCCTGCACTCGGGCAATATCGCGGCCGTCCGTGCGCGCGTGGGGAAGCGGGGTTTCTCCGCCTACGTGGACGCTGCCGTGCAGCGGCAGATCGAGCGGGACAACCTTGCCGAGCTGACCGAAGGGCACGAAGCCGAGCACGGTGCGTTGAGCGACGTGGAGGTCGATGCCGCCCGAGCGCTTCTGCGGGGCGACGCCGATGATGCGCAGAACGCCGCATGACGGCTCGGGCCGGAACGCTCGTCCTGGACAGTGAGGGGCTGTCCAAGGTCGTGGCAGACGACCGGCACGTCATGGCGCTGCTCCGTGGAGCGGAGCAGGAGGACATGCGGATGATCGTCAGCGTCCTCACCCTCATCGAGGCCCACCACCGGAAGGTGAACACCGCTCGGTTCAACTGGGTGGTGTCCAGGCTGACGGTTGAGTCCGTGAGCGAGGAGATCGGGCGCTCGGCCATGAAGCTGCTGGCCGACGCCGGACTGCACGGTCACAAGTACGCCATCGACGCCGTCGTGGGGGCGACTGCCTTGCTGATGCCCAGGCCTGCGGTGGTCCTCACCTCGGACCCCGAGGATCTGGGGCTGCTGTGCGGTGACCGGGTACGGATCATCAAGGTCTGAGGCGCCCGCACCTCAGGCCAGCAGCCCCAGATACGGCCCGAACTCCGACGCCAGCGTCAGCCGGCCGAGCTTCTGGTACTCGCGCTGGATCGCGTGGATCAGTGTCGGCATCGTCACCGATTCGCCCGTGTCCGCCGCCAGGTACGCGGCCGTCACCGCGATCGAGCGGATGTTGCCGCCCGCCAGCTCGAAGTTCTCCGCGCAGAAGGGGAGGTCGAGGTCCGTGCCCCGGGGGAGTACCGGGCCGAGGCAGCGCTCCCAGAGGACGAGGCGCTGTTCGGGGTCCGGGACCGGGAAGTCGATGACCAGGTCCAGGCGGCGGGTGAAGGCGTCGTCCAGGTTGGCCCGGAGGTTGGTCGCGAGGATGGCCAGGCCGTCGAAGGACTCCATGCGCTGGAGGAGGTACGCGCTCTCGACGTTCGCGTAGCGGTCGTGGGCGTCCTTCACGTCCGAGCGCTTGCCGAAGATCGCGTCCGCCTCGTCGAAGAGGAGGACTCCGTTCACGCCCGCCGCTTCGGAGAAGATCCGTTCCAGGTTCTTCTCCGTCTCGCCCACGTACTTGTCGATCACCGTCGCCAGATCGACCGTGTAGAGGTCCAGGCCCAGGTCCGCGGCTATGACCTCGGCGGACATCGTCTTTCCGGTGCCGGAATCGCCCGCGAACAGGGCCGACACGCCCCGGCCCCTGCCGCCGCCGGGGCGCATGCCCCACTCCCCCAGGACCCGGTCGCGATGGCGCGCGCGGGCGGTCAGTTCGCGGAGTTGGGCGTGGGTGTCCGGGGGGAGGACCAGGTCGTTCCAGCTGACGGTGGGTTCGATGCGGCGGGCCAGGCGGTCCAGCCCCGCCGCGTTCTGGGCACGGGCGCCCTGGCGGACGTGGTCGGGGGTGAGGATGCCGCCGTCCAGGTGGGTGGTCTGGGCGGCGCCCCGGGCGGCGCGGGTGATCTGTTCCGGGGTGAGGAGGAACGGCGAGAGCAGGCGGTCCACGTCGATGGTTTCGGGGACGGGGGCGTCGTACGCGTCGGTCCAGAGGGCGGCCCGGGTCGAGGGTTCCACGCGGGGGACATGCAGGAGGAGCGGCGGGGCGGCGGACCAGGCCGCGTCCCAGGGGGCCCGGCCCACCAGGATCGTGGGGACCGGGGTGCCGGTGAGGAACCGGAGGAGCTCCGGGTGTTCACGGCAGACCGCGTCGAGCGGTGCGCAGACCAGGCCGGCGCCGGTCAGCCGGGCCTCGCGGACCAGGGAGCGGACGGCCTCGGCGGGGGCCGGATCCTCGGCCAGTCGCGCCAGGTCCAGGCCCAGGACCCGGTGGCCCGCGTGGGTCAGCGCGGAGGCCGCGAGCGCCGTGCCCGCGCCGCCCTGGTCCTCCCGGAGGTAGGCGAGCGAGGCGCCCCGGGCGAGGGCCGCGGCGAGCGGGGCCGGGTCGCCGACGCCCGGTACGGCGTGCCAGGGGGCGAGGAGTTCCGCCAGGCGCGGGTCGGGGGTGCCGTCGCCCAGAAGGTGCGCGGTGACCCGGTCGGGGACGCGGAGCGCACGGCTCAGGAACGGGCGGTCCAGGTCCTCGACGAGGAGGAGACGGCCCTCGCGCAGCGGCGCGCGGGCCGACAGCCGGCCGCGCGCCACCTGGTCGGCGGGGGACAGCCCGCAGAGCCCCAGGGCCAGACCGATGGACGGGCGGCGGCGGGTGACGTCGTCGTTCAGGTAGCCGTAGAACGCCTCGAAGCGGTCGTCGAGATCCGGTACGAGCGCGATGAGGAGGATCTCGATGTCGAGCGCGGTGAGGCCGAACTCCCCTGTCAGGGAGGTGAGTCTGGAGCGCTCGGCCGACGTGTCGTCGTAATCGGGAACGGAGAACGGAACCGGGTACGGGAAGGCGCGGGCCTCCTCCTCGTCCAGCAGGCGGGCAATGTTCTCGTCCGTGAGGTAGAGGCCGCGGAAGGCGTCGTCCGGGTCCGGGTCCGTGCGCCGCCGGGCCTCGACCGCTCGGCGGATGCGCTGCTCCACCGCTACGGCGCGGGCGAGGAGATGACGCAGATTCGGGTCACCCGCGGTGGTCATTCGGCGCCGTCCCCCGTGTTGTCCTCGGCGTGGTCTGCCGTGCCGCCCCGCATGCCCTCCGACGCACCGGCCGCCTTGCGGGTCTCGGTGATGCGGAGTGACAGGCCGCGCCGCCGTCCCGCGTCGGGGGTACGGGGAACGCCCCCGCCCGGCCGCCCCGGTCGGCCTCCGTACACCGGAAGCCCTCCTCGCCCCGGCATCGGTTCCGACAACGGCTCGGCTCCCTCGGGTACGTCCCCGAAGCGGGCCTGCAAGCCCTCGTCCCCCACCGGCGGGCCGACCACATAGCTCGGCGACGCCGTCACCGGCACGCTGACGACCAGGTCGAGCGAGGGCTTCAACTCCCCTCCCAGCGCGCTCCACACATCGGCGAACGAACGGTCCTCCGGCGGCGGCAACGCGATAGACATCGGTACGGGCGCCCCGATCTCGGCCAGGGTGCCCGCCAGCCGCTCCGGCGGCAGCGCCTCGTAACGCAGCAGACAGCCGAGCAGCGAGGAGAGCAGCCGGTGCTCGTCCTCCGGGCGCTTCGTCCATGCCGTGATCAGGTACGACAGCTTGAAGAACCGGGGTGGGCGGCGGCGCGCGACGATCGTGCCCCGCTCGTCGTAGTCGTTGTGCAGCCCCCGCTCGCGCCTGCGCATGTCCTCGCGTATGTCGTAGAGGTAGAGGTTGACCATGGGGGCGTTGACCTTCGCCGCCCACTCCCGGGTCGGGGCGTCGAAGACCACCGCGATCTGGCCGCCTTCGAGCACCTCCGCCCTGATCAGGGCCCGCAGTACGTCGTCGACCTCGTGGATCACCCGATCGCTCCCGTACGGTCGTCGGCGCTCATGCACGGCCCGCGAAGTCCGGTGGCTGGAGATTCCGCTGGACCACCAGGACCGGTTTCTGCAACCGGTCGATGTCGCGGGTGTCCACCCGGAGCTTGCGGGGGCCGAGTTTGTCCTTGCGCAGGACCGGGACCTGGACCTCGAAGGTGCCGTCGCGGCCCACGACCACACCGGACATCTCCGCAGTGATCCCGTTGTTCCACGTGAAACGTACGGTCTGCCCCGGCGGATAGTCCTTGCCACGTGCCAGCACCACTTGGCCCGGCTTGGCGACCCGCGGCGTGACGGTCAGCGAGGGCTTCAGGACGCGCAGCCGGTCGGTGTCCTGGTTGTTGGCTTTCCGGCGGTCGGGCAAGGTGCCGCGCACCGTGGCCCGTACGTCTCCGGTGACCGCGGCCCGGTACGTCGCCGTCTGGGTCACCTCGATGCGGCCACCGGCCGGGATGGTGCACGGTTCGGCCGCCGTGCAGCGGGTCAGGGCGGGCAGCCTGCGGTCCTTCGCCTTGGACGGTTTCGGCCAGGTGGAACCGATGACCACGCCCGTCGCCGCGTCCGGACCCGCGTTGGTGATGGTGAAGCGGGCGCGGGCCGGGCGGCCGGTGTACGTACGGTCCGGGCTGACGTCGACCTTCATCGCCACATCCGCAGAGGGCGGGACAGGGGCCTGAAGGACCTCGATCTCCGCCGTGTCCGTCCCCGTGTTGCCCGCCGAGTCGGTCGCCGAGCAGGTCACCGTGGTGCTGCCGACCGGGAAGAGCGAGCCGGAGGGCGGGGTGCAGGTCACCGGGAGCGTGCCGTCGGTGGCGTCCTGGGCGGTCGCGCCGTACGTCACGCGCGCACCCTTCTTGTCCTTGGCCCGGACGGTCAGATCGTCCACGGTGACGACGGGCGCGTCGACGTCGTTCACATCGATACTGATCTGCTCCTGGAAGTCCGGATCGACCACCGCGGCCGGCCCGATCGTTTCCGTGCCCGGGGGCTGGGTGCCCATCAGGAACTGGACGGTGCAGGTCAGCCGGGTGCCCTGGGGCGCGTCCGCGGAGACGTCGATGCTCTCCGCGAAGTGCGCGGTGTTCCCGCTGGTGACCTGCTGGGTGGGCGGGTCGAGACTGACGGACAGGTGAGGGTCGCAGTTGTCGAGGCGGTAGCCGACGGAGGTGGGGAGGTTGTTGAAGCCCTCGATGATGGCTTCGGTCACTCCGTCCCCGGGAATTCCGTTGAGCATGCGACCGTTGGTGGCTGCAGTGATCCGTTTGGCCTGGTCGGGCTCGTGGTACGGGTCCTGGTAGGTGGGGCTGCTATATCCGTCGCCATTGAGCCCGTCACCGTTCTCGGTCGTCACGTCGACGGCGATGACGCGTACGCCCTTGTCCTGGAGCGCGAACACCGCTTCCTCATACGGGATCTTGTTGCTGGGGTTGTGGCTCGACGCGTCACCGACCAGGACGACCACAGGGCTGGCGCCGTCCCGGAAGACAGTTTCGCCGTCCGCTCCGTTGGCCACCTTCCACAGCGCGTAAATCCAGTCCTCGGACGGCCCCTTGCTCCTGTAGCCACGCAAGGTGTTCAGCTTGTCGACACCCTCCTTCTGCACGTTGTCCAGGTTTGTCGTCAGTCCTTGGAGGACAGCGAACTCCGCTGTCGGGTCATCCTTCTCGTCGCCATAGGTGGCCACCGCAAAGCGCGAATCCTGCTGCTGTTCACGGACCTTCGCAGTGATGGACTTCAAGCCCTTCTGTACATCGCCGATCGGGACTTTCATGCTCCCGGTGCCATCCACCAACAGCACCACATCCGGCTTCGGCGGAATCGCGGGCGTACGCACCTGCTTCGCCACACCGGTGGAACCACCGGGGTCGACCGCGTCGGTGAACTCGGCAGGGGTGACCCAGGGCTCGGGCACCGCCACTGCCGGCGCCTCGGCGGTTACGGCCGAGCCGGGAGCGATGCCGGTGGCCACGAGGAGAAGGGCAAGCGCCGGAACACGGAGCATCGCGAGGGTCCTGAGGGTCCTGCGCGAGGCGGAGGACCGGGGCCGGGCGACCGGACCCGTCCGTGACCGCGGTACCCGCTGAAGCGGCTGGAACCAGCGCACGGAAGTCCTCCCCCACCCTCGGCCGATCGGTGTACCGGGTCACTGTCCCGTACGCACGGCCGACCCGCAGCGGTACGGAAGTCACACCCTCGGGAAGCCCCCACTGCCCTTTCGGGCAGCCACCTCATTCGCCGGACACGGGCGTACGGACCGCTCAGATCAGCCCTTGCCGCATCGCGTACGCCACCGCATGCGACCGGTTCCGCAGTTGCAGCCGAGTCATCACCGAATGCAGCACGTTCTTGATCGTGCGCTCGGAATAGGCCAGCTTCGTCGCGATGTCGGCGGTGTCGTATCCCTCCGCGACCAGGCGCAGCACATCCACCTCGCGCGCCGCGAGACCGGTGAAGTGCAGTCCGCGCGGACCGAGCACCTGCCCCTGGAGGCGTCCGACCTCCTCCAGCAGCCTGCCCAGCAGGTCGGACGGGAGATGGCCTTCGCCCCGCGCCACCGTCCTTATGACCTGGACCAGATGTTCCGGGGTCGACTCGGAACGCCTGACCACACCGGCGACACCGCACTCCGCGGCGCTCACCAGCTTCTGCTCGTCGATGTCCGTGGTGACGAGGACGGTGCGTGAGGTGCTGGTGCGCTGGATGTTGCGCAGCATCGTCAGCACCTCGTCATCGACCGTGTCCACGACGACGACCACGATCTGGGGCGAGGAGTCACCCTCCCCCCAGTCCGTCACGCTGACCTCCGGCCGGGTTCGTAACTGACTGGCCACGCCCGCCTGCGAGATCGGATCCTGGGCCCGTAATGCGACAGTGGTGCGCTCCATGGCAATGCTCCCCCTGGGCAACAGCCGATGGCATCACACTGAACACAACCATCACGGCTGTTCTTGTGTGCCTCATTCGTCTTGAGGCGGTCAAACGATTCCCGCGTATACCTACAGGGAAACAAAAAAGCCGATCCGGGCACAGAATCTGCCCGGAAGTGTTCCTTCACGGCCGATGTCGGCGTTCGGCGCCGACCCTACGGTGCGCCCTATGAGTCTCACGGCAAGCCTCGACGATTCGTCCGTCACTGCCGCACCGGGCGAGGAGACGGTCCTCCCCCTGCGGATCCTCAACTCCGGCAGCACCGTCGAGGAATACCGCTTCGAGGTGGTCGGTTCCTGTGCCGCCTGGTCGACGGTGGAGCCGGCGAGCCTGTCGCTGTATCCGGGCGACGCCCAGGCCGTCTCTCTCGTCCTGCGTCCGCCCCGCGACTCGACCGTACCCGCGGGGGAAACGCCCTTCGGGATCCGGGTGGTGCCCACCAGCGAGCAGGGCGACACGGTGGTGCCCGAAGGGCGGGTGACCGTACTCCCGTTCACCGAGACGACCGCCGAGCTGGTACCGCGCAGCTCGCACGGCGCGTGGCGCGGCCGGCACCAACTCGCCGTCGACAACCGGGGAAACACGCCCGCGACCGTGCGACTGGGGGCCCAGTCGGGTACGGAGCGGGCACGGGTCACGTTCGCGGCGGACACGCTGCAGATCGCGCCCGGCCGGGCGGAGTTCGGAAAGCTGCGGATCCGGCCGGCGAAGCGCGTGTGGCGCGGCACGCCGGTCACGCATCCGTTCCAGGTCGTCGCCACGCCGGATGTGGCGGAGGGGCAGGATCCGGTCGCGCCGGTGGTCCTGGACGGTTCGTACCAGCAGGAGCCGATCCTGCCGCGCTGGCTTCCCCGGGCCCTCATCACCGCGGCTGTACTGCTGATCGCGCTGGTCGGGCTCTGGTACGCGCTGCTGCGACCGGCCGTGAAGTCGGCGGCCCGGGAGGCGGTCACGCCGGAAGCGGTACGGTCCGCCGCCGCGGCCGACAAGAGCAACGCCCCGAGCCCCGGCCCCACGGCCGGGTCGGATTCGGGCGGCGGCGATTCCTCCGGTGCGAACGGCACCTCACCGAAGCCGAGTGCCTCGCCGAACCCCGGCGCGTCCGACGGCACCTCCGACGGCTCGGCGGCCGCCGCCCCGACCAGTGCGCAGGTGCAGGTCAGGGACTCGGTGGGCGGGGGGTCGAACACCTCGACGGCCCTGCAGGTGCCCGCCGAGCACACCTTCCAGCTGACCGACATCGTGGTCCAGAACCCGCAGGGCGACGCGGGCACGCTCGTGGTCTCCTCCGGGCGGGACGCGCCCGTGCTCCGGCTCGCGATGGAGAACTTCCGCGACTCCGACTACCACTTCGTCACGCCGATCCTGGTGCCCGCCGGTGGCAAGGTCACGATGACCGTCGACTGCCGGAAAGTGGGCAAGCCGGTGAACGCGCCGACGCCTTCGCGGTGTGCGGAGTCGCTGTTCCTCGGCGGCACGATGCGGACGGACACCGCGGGCTGACTCCGGTCAGGCGGGCGGGGCCTCTTCCTCCTCCTCGGTCCCTTCCTTCGCCCGTTGGACGAAGGAACCCTGTACGTCGGCGGGTTGCTCGTCCTCGTCCTCCGTCGCCGCCCGCTGCACAGCGGGGGACGCGGCGGGGGACGTGTCATGCCCGACCGCGCCGGTCGCAGCCGCCTGAGCCGAATCCGACGCCGAATCCGATGCCGGAGCCGGGTCCGACAGCACCCGGTCGGCGTTCGCAACGGCCTCCCGCTCGAAGCGGTCTGACGGGTCGCTCACCCGGATACCGCCCGGCGCCTCCGTGCCCTCCACCGGACCGTTGCGCTGCTGGATCACATGGGTGAGCTCATGGGCGAGCGTGGTACGGCCCTGCGTCGAGGACGGATCGTACGCGTCACGCTGGAAGACGACGTTGTTGCCGACCGTGTACGCGTGGGCGCCCACGCCCTTCGCCGACTCGTGCGCGGCGGAGTCGGTGTGGATGCGCACATCGGAGAAGTCCGCGCCCATCCGCCCCTCCAGGTCGGTGCGGGTATCGGTGTCCAGGGGCTGCCCGCCGCCGGACGAGATCACGTTGTGCACGGGGGAGCGCTCGTCCTCCTCCTGCCTCTGGAGCATCGATCCCACGGCGCTGTTACCGACCGCCCGTTGGAGCACACTCATGCCGCCGGTCCCGACCACGTCGGCCCGCCCGACGGCCGCCGCACGGTAGAGGTGCGGGGTGTCCGCCGCGTCCCGGCCCTCGGCCGCCCTCGACTCGTGCTGGGTGTCGTCGAGCACCTGCTCCTGGCCGTGCCCGTGGTCACGCTCGTGGTCGTGTTCCTGGTCCCATTCCTGTACGTGCATCGTCATCTCCCCTGACCGCGCCCCGGTCGAAGGCGCGTCGTGATGGCCCCACCACTCCACCTTCACGACGTGCCAGTGCCTCGTCCAGCCCGGATCCCGCCGGCCGGGGGCAGCCGCCGCTGCCCCTTCGGGCACCCGGGCTCTCCGGGTGGCCCACCAATCTCCATGGCCGAGGGGGTCCCCCTGCTCCTTTGGAGCTTGGGGGAGGGTGCAGCAGTTGTGCCAATACCTGGTGGCGGATTACGACTGCGACGCGAGCGCGGTGTGGAGCGATGTCGCCACCTTCGGGGTCCGGCCGACGGGCTGGCGGGAGGCGGCCGGTCCGTACGGCAAGGCGGGTTCGCACCGGTCGGTCGCCGACATCACCGGCCCGGAATCACTCGCCGAGGTCCGCGCGTACAAGCAGCAGGCCAAACAGGCGGCCAGGGCGGCCGAACCTGCAGCCGACAAGTAGACGACACCGACTGGGCAACACCAGGTTGACAACACCGAGTCGGCGACACCACGCAGACGGCGTACCCGTCGGCAAGCTCCTGCGCCTGCGCCGGCGACACTCCGGCGCCGCCGGTGTCCGAACCCGCGCCTCCACCCGTGCTGTCGCTGCCACTCATCACGGCCCCTATTCCGGAATGCCTGGGTTTATGGCGTTATCGCCAGCATCGCAGTCCTGCCCCATGGCTGCGCCCGGAGGCTCTTGCCCGGTAGGCTTTCCGTGTGATCTTCAAGCGCATCGGAAATGGGCGGCCTTATCCCGACCACGGCCGGGAAAGCACCCGGCAGTGGGCGGACGTCGCGCCGCGCCCGGTCCGCCTCGATCAGTTGGTGACCACCAAGGGCAACCTGGACCTGGAGACCCTCCTCGCCGAGGACTCGACGTTCTACGGCGACCTCTTCGCGCACGTCGTGAAGTGGCAGGGCGACCTCTACCTGGAGGACGGACTGCACCGCGCGGTCCGCGCCGCGCTTCAGCAGCGCCAGGTACTCCATGCCCGGGTACTCGAACTCGGCTGACGAAGGCTCGCGGGCACCCTGCGGACTCCCGGACTCGCGCGGACTCCCGGACTCGCGCGGACTCCCGGAGTCCCCGCCGACTCGCCGCGGATTCCCGTACGGGCTCGCAGCCTTGTGCACGGCCCGCCCCGGGTTCGTTCGGGTGCTTTCACACCCGGACGGGTGCGATCCATTGATCATTTAGTAGGCATCATCACTGGGCCGCACTACGCTGCGCCCATGAGCATGCTCACTCCCCCCGGCATGGGCGGAAAGTACCGCATCACGGGCGACAAGTACCCGCGCATGCGCCGCCCCCGGCGTCGCGGCAAACTGATCCTCGCTGCCACCGCTTCCGTGGTCGCCCTCGGGCTGGCCGGATGGGGCACGCTGCAGCTCATCGACGTCTTCACGGGCAGCAACAGGAAGGCCAGCGCCGCCGACCACAAGACGGACTGCCCGACGGCCAAGCCGTCCGCGCTCGCGAAGGCGCTGCCGAAGCCCGCGAAGATCACCGTCAACGTCTACAACGCGACACCGCGCAGCGGCCTCGCCAAGAAGGCCGCCGACGAGCTGAAGAAGCGCGGCTTCACCATCGGCGAGGTGGGCAACGCCCCGGCCGCGTACGACAAGAAGGTCCCCGGCCCGGGGGTGCTGCTCGGCGCTCCGTCGGCCACGAACGGCTCGTTCCCGGTCCTCGGTACGCAGTTGCAGGGGGCCGTCCTCAAGACCGACGCCCGCAGGACGGCGGACGTCGATCTGATTCTCGGTACGAAGTTCACGGCGTTCAGCACGCCCCGGTCGGCCGCCGACGCGCTCACGGCCCTGACGAATCCGTCCCCCGCGCCGTCCTGCTGACGGACTGCCGGGCCGGGCCCGGCAGCCCGGCACAACCCGCCCGGGCCCGATCCGGACGAACGTCCTAGTCGGCCGTGCCGTACATCCGGTCGCCCGCGTCACCGAGGCCCGGGACGATGTAGCCGTCCTCGTTGAGCCGCTCGTCGACCGAGGCGGTGACCACTGTCACCGGCGTACCCGCCAGCTCGCGCTCCATCACCTCGACGCCCTCGGGCGCCGCGAGGAGCACGACCGCGGTGACATCGTCCGCACCGCGCTTGATCAGCTCCTGAATGGCCGCGACCAGCGTGCCGCCGGTGGCCAGCATCGGGTCCAGGACATACACCTGGCGGCCCGAGAGGTCCTCCGGCATCCGCGTCGCGTACGTGGACGCCTGGAGCGTCTCCTCGTCGCGGATCATGCCCAGGAAACCCACCTCGGCGGTCGGCAGCAGCCGCACCATGCCGTCGAGCATGCCGAGACCGGCCCGCAGGATCGGTACGACCAGCGGCCGCGGGTGCGACAGCTTCACGCCGGTCGTCGGTGTGACCGGGGTCTCGATGTCGACCAGTTCGGTGCGCACATCCCGGGTGGCCTCGTAGGCGAGCAGGGTGACCAGCTCGTCGGCGAGCCGCCGGAAGGTCGGGGAGTCGGTGCGCCTGTCGCGCAGGGTGGTGAGTTTGTGCGCGACCAGTGGGTGGTCGACAACGTGGATCCGCATGGGCTCAACAGTAACCGGGCCTCCCGCACCCGTGCGCTGGCATCAACCGCATGTTCGGAGGGAAGGTGGTGGCATACGGACCCAGCCTTGGGGTGATGAGCCGATGCCGGACGGTGAACAGCGGGAGCCGGACCAGCCGGACACGCCGGTCCCGCAGGACGCCGAGGACCTGCGGGAGACCGAGGCGGCGCGCCGCAGACGGCGCGCCCAGTTCCTCCGCGAGCTTCACGAGGCGAAGGCGCTCCGCGACCGGGTCCAGCCGCGCCGGGCGCGGGCCGCCCGGATGCGCCAGGCCATGCGGATGCGGACCTTCCGCTGGTAGGTCGGACGGCGGCCCGGCGTCCCCCTGGTGGCGGCGTCCAGGAGAACTGATGGCCGACGCAACGGCCGAACTCCTCTCGCAAAGGCCTTGTTTCTGCCACGATTCCGATGGGCGGGACGCAGGGCAGCCGGACCACCGACTGCCCTCCCGCCGGACCGACACCCCTATGACCAGTGGGAGAGTCACGGTGTACTTCGCCGCACTGCTCGCGCGCACCGAAGACGGGTGGGAAGCGAGCGACACGGAACTCGACGATGTGGAGACCCTGTCCGACCTGACGGATCTGGCCCGCGAGGCCTCGGTGGACGAGGACACGGTGCTCGTCTTCATCGAGCAGGAGGACGCCTGGTTCGGCGTCGTCCGGGTGGACGGTGAGGAAGACCCCCGTATCTTCATCTCGGACGCCACCGCCGCCGCCCGCTCCTCGTACGGGGAGATCCTGCTCACCGACGAACTGCTCGGCCGCGAACCCGGGGCCGACGACACCATTGCCGCCCTCGAAGAGCTCGTCGGCCTCGACGGTACGGAGGACGGCGAACCGGACATCACCCCCGACAACGACAACGACGACACCAACGACGAAGACGACGACGGACTCGATGCCGACGCCGTACCGGCGGGCCCGCTCGGTGACACCGGGATCCTGGCCGACCTCGGGCTCCCCGAGGCGGAACTGCTGATGCTGCGTACGGACGCACTGGTGGAGATCGCGGACGCGCTGGGTGCGGCCGAGGTCATGGAGGCCGTCCGTTAGGGTCCGCGGGTGAGCGAACCACCGCACCCGCAAGGACCACCGGAACCGTACGACCCCGTGCGAGACCCGTGGCGGGCGCACATGCGCCGCGCCCTGGCCGAGGCCGACCTGGCAGCGCGGGCCGGCGATGTGCCGGTCGGCGCCGTCCTGCTCGGCCCGGACGGCGCCCTGCTCGCCACGGGGCACAACGAACGCGAGGCGACCGGCGACCCGACCGCGCACGCCGAGGTCCTCGCCCTCCGCCGCGCCGCGGCGGCACTCGGCCGGTGGCGGCTGTCCGGATGCACCCTGGTGGTCACCCTGGAGCCCTGCACGATGTGCGCGGGCGCTCTGGTCCAGGCCCGCGTGGACCGGGTGGTCTACGGGGCGCGCGACGAGAAGGCGGGGGCGGCGGGCTCGCTCTGGGACGTCGTACGCGACCGACGGCTCAACCACCGCCCGGAGGTGATCCACGGAGTGCTGGAGGACATCTGCGCCGACCGGCTGACCGCCTTCTTCCGGGACCGCTGACATTGGATTTCTGTCCACGCCCCGGGATGGTCTAAGCTCTCTCTCGGTAGCGTGTCCGAGCGGCCGAAGGAGCTCGCCTCGAAAGCGAGTGTGGGGAAACTCACCGAGGGTTCAAATCCCTCCGCTACCGCTCTTGTGAAGGGCCCGGCGCATCGCGTCGGGCCCTTCGACTTTTCCGTACCGACTCGTACCGGCACGCGATACGCACACGGACCCGCGGGGCTCACCCTCCCTCCTGCGGCCTCGCAGGGCCGCAGGGGCGGGCAAAGGGCCCCGATGGCCGGGCCGTTGGTCCTCAAAGGCCGTGCGAGTGGTCGCGAACTGCAGAGGGATACGGCCATTCGTGCGGATAGAATCGCCCGACTGCACAGGAGATCGAAACAGGGATCGAAGGGGAGGCAGGGGCTGTGGTGCAAGCGAAGAAGATAGCTCTCTACGTGGTAGTCGTCTTCGTGATGTACACGATCATCGCGTCCCCGCGCCGGGCGGCGGAACTCGTCCAGGTAGGGTTCGAGGGCGTTTCGAGTGCCGCGCAGAGCGTCGGGGACTTCATGTCCGAGCTCGTGAAGTAGGAGTACCCCATGATCCGCCACCTGGTCCTGTTCAAGCTGAACGACGGCGTCGAGCGGGACGACCCGCGGGTCGTCGCGGGGGCGCAGGCCTTCCGGGAGCTGGAGGGGCAGGTCCCCGAGCTGGAGTTCTGGGAGTGCGCCTGGAACATCACCGACCGGCCGATCGCGTACGACTTCGCCATCAACTCCGCGGTCGCCGACGAGGACGCTTTGAAGCGCTACATCGAGCATCCGGCCCATCAGGCCGCCGCCGGCCAGTGGCGCGCGTTCGCCACCTGGGTGATTGCCGACTATCCGTTCTGATCCGCCCGCTCCGCCTGCCGTAGCCGGTCCTCCGAGCCCCTCACCATTGCGGTGAGGGGCTTTTCTTAGCGTTTAAACCAAGTTGACCCCAACACGGCGCTATACGGTGCTTGCACACAGTGGACATGTCTTGTGATGCTATGACCGCTTTTGATGGATGAGTTGACCGAAGTTGACCGCAAAGGGGTGGCGTCATCGTGCCGGCCAGTGCAGCGCCTCAAGTGCCTCCCCAGACCGTCCAGACCGTCCAGACCGTCGAGACGGTCCAAGCAGCCCAGACGGTCCAGACCGAGACGCCCGACAGCACCGCGACGACGCCCGGCAGGACCAGGGGCGCGGACACCAGGGCACTCACCCAGGTCCTCTTCGGCCAGCTCAAGAACCTGGAGCCGGGGACTCCGGAACACGGCCGGGTACGGGCCGCGCTGATCGAGGCGAACCTGCCCCTCGTGCGGTACGCCGCCGCGCGCTTCCGGAGCCGCAACGAGCCGATGGAGGACGTCGTCCAGGTCGGCACGATCGGCCTGATCAACGCCATCGACCGGTTCGACCCCGAACGCGGCGTCCAGTTCCCGACCTTCGCGATGCCGACCGTCGTGGGCGAGATCAAGCGGTACTTCCGGGACAACGTGCGCACCGTCCACGTCCCGCGCCGGCTGCACGAGCTCTGGGTCCAGGTCACCGGCGCCACCGAGGACCTGACGACCGCCCACGGCCGCTCGCCCACCACCGCGGAGATCGCCGAGCGGCTGAAGATCTCCGAGGACGAGGTGCTGGCCTGCATCGAGGCGGGCCGCTCCTACCACGCGACGTCGCTGGAGGCCGCCCAGGAGGGCGACGGTCTGCCCGGACTGCTGGACCGGCTCGGCTACGAGGACCCGGCCCTCGCCGGAGTCGAGCACCGCGACCTGGTCCGGCACCTGCTCGTACAGCTGCCCGAACGCGAGCAGCGCATCCTGCTGCTGCGCTACTACAGCAATCTGACGCAATCACAGATCAGCGCGGAACTGGGGGTCTCCCAGATGCATGTGTCAAGGCTGCTGGCCCGTAGCTTCGCCCGACTTCGATCCGCAAACAGGATCGATGCCTAACCGGTTCGGGTAGCGCACTCGAAGTCCGGTTCGGACGGCCGGAATTGCGTCACACCCCCTGTTAACTGCGCAGATGCCACAAAGACTTGTCGACATGTCACTACAGCGTGTTGCCGACATGTGACATTCTGCGGGAACCGCGTTTGCCGTGGCCCCGCCTCCGGTATTCAGGTGGAGGCTGCGTTCCTCCGATGGTCGCGGCTCCACGCGACCGTCCGCGACCTCAAGGGGGTGGCATGTCCGCAGAACAGGGCAGCTCGAAGGTGCTCACGCTCACGAAGAGCGCACCCGTACCCGCTGTGCTCACCAGCTCGCCGGAAGCCATCGATACCCGCACTCTGTCCCGCTCACTGTTCCTGCGGCTCGCCGCACTGGGGCCCGCACCGGGCCCCGACGGAACGGACAGCCCGGAGCGTGCCTATGTACGGGACACACTCATCGAGCTCAACCTCCCGCTGGTGCGGTACGCCGCGGCGCGGTTCCGCAGCCGCAACGAGCCGATGGAGGACATCGTCCAGGTCGGCACGATCGGCCTGATCAAGGCGATCGACCGGTTCGACTGCGAACGGGGGGTGGAATTCCCGACGTTCGCGATGCCGACCGTCGTCGGGGAGATCAAGCGCTTCTTCCGCGACACGTCGTGGTCGGTGCGCGTCCCGCGCCGGCTCCAGGAGCTGCGTCTCGCGCTGACCAAGACCAGCGACGAACTCGCGCAGAAGCTCGACCGTTCGCCAACCGTGCCGGAACTGGCCAAGGCGCTCGGTGTCTCCGAGGAGGACGTGGTCGACGGCCTGGCCGTCGGCAACGCGTACACCGCCTCCTCGCTGGACTCACCCTCGCCCGAGGACGACGGCGGCGAGGGCTCCCTGGCGGACCGGCTGGGGTACGAGGACTCGGCGCTGGAGGGCGTCGAGTACCGCGAATCGCTCAAGCCACTGCTGGCCAAGCTTCCGCCGCGCGAGCGCCAGATCATCATGCTGCGGTTCTTCGCCAACATGACCCAGTCGCAGATCGGCGAGGAGGTCGGCATCTCGCAGATGCACGTCTCGCGGCTGCTGACCCGTACGCTCGCCCAGCTCAGGGAAGGGCTCATCGCCGACTGACCACCACGGACCGCCGCACCGCGGCGCGAGACTTCCGATTTGACGTACCGTCAGCGACACTGGCGCGATGCGACGTCAGATACGCGACTCGACCGGCCGCCGGGGCACCATGATCGCCGCCTCGGCGGCCGTGCTGTGTCTGGGCGGCACGCTGGCCGCCTGCGGCAGCGGTACGGCGGACGGCTACGTGGCGGTCGGCGCGGCGGGCACGGGACCGGAGAGACCGCTCTCCGGGGCGGTGGCGCCGTCGGGGAAGGTGACGCTGGTGCCGCTGGACAGGGGCGGCAAGCACGGCGGGGATACCGAGGACGGCAAGGGCGACAAGGGCGGCGGGAGTGCGGGGGGCCGGACCGACGGCGCCGGCGGGCCGTCGCCGGACGCCTCCGCCGACGCCTCCGCCGACGGGGGTACGGGCGCTACCGGCGGCAGGACCGGCGGGACGCCGGGGGCTCCCGGTACGGGCGGTACGGCCGGTGCGGGCAGTACGAGCGGCGGTAGCGGAAGCGGAAGCGGCAGTACCGGCGGCTCCGGTGGCTCCGGCGGCTCCGGCGGCTCCGGTGGCTCCGGCGGCTCCGGCGGTACAGGAGGCGGCTCCACGGACCCCGCACCCCCGTCCGTACCCGCACCCACACCCGGCTCCACCCCGCCCGCGGGGCCTGCCGTGCTGGTGGTGGGTGCCCCGGAGCGGGCGGCCGCGGACGAGCGCTGGTGCGAGAAGGTGACCGTGGAGTTCCGTAACACCGGAGGATCACCGGCGCGGGCGGGGACGGTCACCTTCGCCACGCACGTCATCGGCGGGCTGGGGATCGACTGGGCGACCGTCGAGTCGTCCGCGCCGCTGCCCGCGCCGATCGGCGCGGGAGCCGCACGGACGAAGACGTACACCGTCTGCGTGGACGCCTGGCGGGTGCCCCTGGGGATGCATGTCGAGACCCGGGACGTCACCGCCGTATTGAAGTGACGGGTGGAAGCGGAAGCGCTTCGGGGAAACCGGTGCGCCGGTCAGCCGAGCGCGAGCCAGGCGACCGCCCCGAGGACGACGATCACCGCGACGACGGCGGCGATCACTCCGGTCCTCGGTCCGGACGAAGCGGCCGGCTGCTGCCGGCCCTGCGGCTCGCCCTCGTCGACGAAGGCGCGGAACATCTGAGTGCTGCCCGCAGGGTCGTAATTGCCCTCGGGGCCCTGGGGGTTGCCATTTACCGGCGGCTGATTACGCATGGATACGTTCCCACTCAATCGGGTGAAATGCTCGTCGGATACTGCGATATGAAGCCTGTGGAACTGTAACGTCGTCACGCGCGAGAGGGTCCTGCGGCCAACGCTCGACCCCTCTCGCACCAGGAACTCTGCCCGCCACGGACTCGATCACGCGCATGACGCGTGCCGCCACCGGGGCGCGAAAGCGGAGAACCAGGTCATCCAAGACCGTTCGGGATGGCCCGCCAGGCGCACAGCACCTCACGCCGGGCGCCAAGGAACGGTTGTGTGCCATGGGTCAGGACCCTAGCGGTCCGGCGGCCCTTTATGCCCCTACGGGGCGACGGCCGAGCCCCGAGTGGCACTCGGGGCCTACTGCCGTTTCGGGGCCACCATCCACACCTCCGGTGTGGCAGGAGACACACCCGCCCCGGCCCGTCCCCCACACGCTGGGCGCTTGACCCGAGCCCTACGCAGCCTTTTGCTTTCCTTTACTTCTGCAAGCCCTCTTTCGTTTGCCTTCAGCAACCAACGGCTTCTATCGTTGCCCTAAGCAACAAGATGAACGATGAGATGTCTGGGGGGCCCGTGGCCGCACGAGGTAAGTACGAAGAACTGGCCCGGCAACTCAGCGCCGTCGGAGCCGTCAAGCGGGGTCTCGCCCGCATGTTGCCCCCCGAATGCCCCGCCGGCTCCGCCGCCGTTCTGGCTCTCCTCCGTGAGCACGGCGAAATGCGGATCAGCAGGCTGGCCGAGCTGATGGCCGTCGACATGTCCGTGACCAGTCGTCATGTCGCCCATGTGGCAGAGCGCGGCTGGATCGAGCGGTCCTCGGACCCGGCGGACAAGCGGTCCCGCATCCTGCGGCTGACCCCCGCCGGACACGACCTGCTCATCGATCTGACCCAGCGGGTCACGGAACTGTTCGTCCACAACCTCTCCGACTGGTCCGACGACGAAGTCGGACAGCTCAATACGCTGCTCGCCCGGCTGCGCACCAGTTTCGCCTGCCGCGGCCCCGTGGGGTGCGCCCCCGGAAAGCACATCGGCGACTGCCGCCCGCGGCCCGCCGACAGCGACAACGACCTGCACACCCGTACACCCGTGTAACAGAAGCAAAGACAAGGAACTCAATGGCTACGACCACACCAGCCGGTGTGCGGGGCGGCCACGCCAAGCACGGGGGACCGTCCGACACCCCGTCGGGCGCGCCGATGACACACCGTCAGATCATGGAAGCGCTGGCCGGGCTGATGCTCGGTATGTTTGTCGCGATCCTGTCGTCGACGGTCGTCTCCAACGCCCTTCCGGAGATCATCTCCGATCTCGGCGGCGGCCAGAGCGCCTACACCTGGGTCGTCACGGCCTCGCTGCTGGCCATGACCGCCACCACTCCCCTGTGGGGCAAGCTCTCCGACCTGTTCAGCAAGAAGCTGCTGGTCCAGATAGCGCTCGTCATCTACGTCGCGGGCTCGGTCGTCGCCGGTCTCTCGACCAGCAGCGGCATGCTGATCGCCTGCCGTGTCGTCCAGGGCATCGGCGTCGGCGGTCTCTCCGCCCTCGCGCAGATCGTGATGGCCGCGATGATCGCCCCGCGCGAGCGCGGCCGCTACAGCGGATACATCGGTGCGGTGTTCGCCGTCGCCACCGTCGGTGGTCCGCTGCTCGGCGGTGTCATCACCGACACCAGCTGGATGGGCTGGCGCTGGTGCTTCTACGTCGGTGTGCCGTTCGCCGTCATCGCGCTGATCGTGCTCCAGAAGACCCTGAAGCTCCCGGTCGTGAAGCGTGAGGTCAAGGTCGACTGGACGGGCGCGTTCTTCATCAGCGCCGCCGTGTCGCTGCTGCTCCTCTGGGTCACCTTCGCGGGCGACAAGTACGACTGGCTGTCCTGGCAGTCCGGCGTGATGCTCGCAGGTTCCGCCGTGCTGGCACTGCTCTTCATCGCCGTCGAGTCCAGGGCCAGCGAGCCGATCATCCCGCTGCGCCTCTTCCGTAACCGCACCATCACGCTGGCCTCGCTGGCCTCGCTGTTCGTCGGTATCGCCATGTTCGCGGGCACCGTCTTCTTCAGCCAGTACTTCCAGCTGGCGCGCGGCAAGTCGCCGACGATGTCCGGTGTCATGACGATCCCGATGATCGCGGGTCTGTTCGTCTCCTCGACGGTCTCGGGCCAGATCATCACCAAGACGGGCCGCTGGAAGGTCTGGCTGGTCAGCGGTGGCTTCCTGGTCACCGCCGGGCTCGGACTGCTGGGCACCATCCGGTACGACACCACGTACTGGCACATCGCGGTCTTCATGGCCGTCATGGGTCTCGGCATCGGCATGATGATGCAGAACCTGGTGCTCGCCACGCAGAACCAGGTCGCTCCGTCCGACCTCGGCTCGGCCAGCTCCGTCGTCACCTTCTTCCGTTCCCTCGGTGGTGCGATCGGGGTGTCGGCGCTGGGCGCCGTCATGGCGAACCGCGTCACCCACTACGTCAAGGACGGTCTCGCGGAGCTCGGCCCCAAGGGCGAGGCCATGGGCCACGGTGGCACCGGCGGCGGGGGCATCCCCGACATGCACGCGCTGCCCGAGCCGTTCCGTACGGTCGTGGAGGGCGCCTACGGGCATGGTGTCGGCGATGTCTTCCTGTACGCCGCTCCGGCCGCGCTGATCGCCTTCCTGATCACCATCTTCATCAAGGAGGTCGCGCTGAAGACGAACGCCGTCAACGACGCCCCGGCCACGGCCGAGGCCCCCGTCGCGGAGGCGGTCGAGGCTCCGGCCACCGTCCCGTCCTCCCCGGTGGCTTCCCCGGCCGCATCGGTCACCACCCTGGAAGCCCCCGTCGCCACCCTGCAGGGCACGGCCGTGCACGGTGTGGTGCGCGGCGCCGAGGGCGCGCCCGTCACCCGGGCCGCCGTCACGCTGATCTCGCTGGCCGGCCGGCAGCTGGGGCGCTCCGTCTCCCAGGCCGACGGCAGCTACGGTCTGGACGCGCCGGGCTCCGGCTCCTACGTCCTGATCGCGTCCGCCGACGGCTTCCAGCCGCAGGCGTCCACGGTGGTCGTGGGTGACGAGCCGCTCACGTACGACATCCTGCTCTCCGGTACGAGCGGCCTGGCCGGCATCGTGCGGACCGCCGAGACCGCCGCGCCCGTCGGGGGTGCCATGGTCATCGTGACCGATGTGCGCGGCGATGTGCTGGCCACCGGCAAGTCCGGCGAGGCGGGCGAGTTCACCTTCGGTGAGCTGGTCCCCGGTTCGGTGACCGTCGCGGTGAACGCCGCCGGGTTCCGTCCGCTGGCGCTGCCGGTGGAGATCGGCGGCCAGGGCGTCACCCGGATCGAGGCCGCGCTGCAGTCCGGTGCGCTCGTACAGGGTGTCGTGCGGGCCGGTGCCGGCCGGCGGCCGCTGCCGGACGCCCGGGTCACGCTGGTCGACGCGGCGGGCAACGTGGTCGCCACCTCGACGACCGGGGAGGACGGGGCGTACGCCTTCGCCGACCTGGACTCGGGCGAGTACTCGGTCATCGCGACCGGCTACCCGCCGGTGGCCGGCGCACTGACCGTGGCCGGTCGCGGGGTCGACGGCCACGACATCGAGCTCGCCCACCCCGGCGAGTAACGACCTCGCCCACGATTTGGCAGTGGGAGAAGGAGCGGTGTCCGGGGCCTTCGAATCCAAGGCGGAGGAGGGAGTCGGATGGGGTCTCCCCTGCTCGAACGCAGCTGAGAGCTTGGGGAAGGAGCATCGGCGACTGACGACAACGCCGGAGGCGGAGGTCCCGGACACCGCGACGCCGCTGACAATCGCGGGCGAGGTCGTGACCACAGACCCCTGGCGGGTCGGCGTTTCGAGCGGAGACGCTGTACCGGCCGGTGGAAATGGGCCCCGGTGGTGGGGACGGCAGGCAGGGGACGGCCGGCCGTCCCCGCCCCGGGGCCCGACTCATTGAGTCATTGAGCAAGGAGAGAAAACGGGATGGGACTTCGCGCACAGGTACGTACGCGGGACGGCTGGGCGGTCCAGCACGCGGTCGTGACAGTCACCGACATGACCGGCGCGCAGGTGTTGCGGGCCACCGCCGACGAGGACGGGGCGGTGCGGACCGACACCCCGCTGCAGGCCGGCGCGTACACGGTGATCGTCACGGCGGTCGGGTACGCCCCCGCCGCCTCCACCGCCCTCGTCACGGCAAGCGGGCGGGTCGAGGCCGGCACGGTGGTGCTGGCCCGCCAGGGCGGCGTGGAGCTGCCGCCGCCGGGCGCCTGGTCGCTGGATCCGGCGCACTGCTCGGTGGGCGCGGTCGCGCAGCACCTGGGGATCTCCAGCGTGCGCGGCCGGTTCACCGAGTTCGGCGGCCGGATCGAGATCGCGGAGGACGTACAGCAGTCGCGGGTCGACGCCGTCATCAGCGCGGCCAGCATCGACACGGGCAACGGCATGCGCGACAAGCACCTGCGCTCGCCGGACTTCCTGGACGCGGACCGGTTCCCGGAGATCACGTACCGCTCGAACGGGCTGACCCCGGCGGGCCCCGACCGCTGGCTGGTCCACGGCGAGCTGACGATGCACGGCATCATGCGCCCGGTCGACCTGGACCTGAGCTACCTCGGGACGGGCCCGGACCCGTGGGGCGGGGTGCGCGCGGCGTTCAACGCGACGGCGGAGCTGCGCCGCGAGGACTTCGCCATGAACTACAACCAGGTGGTGCAGGCGGGCATCTCCGCGATCGGTACGACGCTGCGGGTGGAGCTCGACATCCAGGCCGTGCAGGGTGAGTCCCTGCCGTCGTAGTCTGCGGACATGGCACCCCACATCGCTACGAACACCGCCGTGGAACTCGACGCGTTGCTGGCTTTCGTACGGCCCAGGCACCGGGCGATCCTGCTGACCACCCGGTCCGACGGCCGCCCCCAGGGCTCGCCGCTGACCTGCGGCGTCGACGACGCGGGCCGGATCGTCGTCTCGACCTATCCCGAACGGGCCAAGACACGCAACGCGAAACGGGACCCACGGGTCAGCGTGATCATCCTGTCCGACGACTGGAACGGGCCGTGGGTGCAGGTCGACGGCTCGGCCGAGGTGATCGACTCACCGGTCTCGGTCGAGCCGCTCGTCGAGTACTTCCGGAACATCTCGGGTGAGCACCCGGACTGGGACGAGTACCGGGCGGCGATGGTCAAGCAGGGGAAGTCGATCATCCGGATCACTCCGGAGCGCTGGGGCCCCGTCGCCACCGGCGGCTTCCCCGCGGCCGTGGACGTGGGGCGGGGGTACTGAGGGACGAGCCAGGGCCTCTCGATCTCAGCGGCTCTCGGTCTCAGCGGCTCTGGGTCTCAGCGGCTCTCGCGGTCCCGCATCGCCTCGATGCCCGCGATCAGCAGGTCCAGGGCGAAGGTGAAGTCCCGGTCGCGCATCTCCTCGACCGTGTCGCCGCCGCGGGCGTCCATCAGGTCCTGCGAGGCCTCGACAATCTGGCTGAGCTGCGGCTGGCTCCGGATGGCGCCCAACGCCTGCTGGAAGAACTCGTCCTGGCCGATCCCCGTCTCCGCGCTGCGCTGCACGAAGTGGGCCTCGATGGTGCCGAATCCGTAGACGAACTGGAAGACCGCGGAGAGCGCGCCGGTCTGCTGGTGCAGCGGCAGACCGGTCGCCCGGATCACGTCCTGGATGGCGTGCGAGAACAGCATCGAGTACGGGCCCATGTTGAGGAAGTGACCGGCGAGCGGTGACGCCCAGACATGGCGGACCAGCAGCTCCCGGTAGGAGACGGCGAGTTCGCGCAGCCGGTCGTGCCAGTGCGCGTCCTCACGAGGGGGCGCGATCTCGCGGTAGACCGAGTCGAGGGCCAGCTCCAGCAGATCGTCCTTGGTGTCCACGTACCAGTAGAGGGACATCGCGGTGACGTCCAGCTCGGCGGCGAGCCGGCGCATGGAGAACTTGGCGAGGCCCTCGGCATCCAGCAGCCGGACCGATGCCGCGGTGATCTTCTCCCGGTCGAGGCCGGCCGGCTGGTCCGATTTGCGGGCGCGCGACGGTGTCCGCTTTTCCAGCCACACGCTGGTCCTGGCAGGGTTCTTCACACGGTCGGCCGCGGACGCCATGTCGCACTCTCCTCGTCTTGCCGGCGGGGCGGATCGGATACGTCTCTTTCGCGCATCCTTCGCGTGCACGGACCGGCTGTGTACCTGCCCGCACGGCCCGGTTGCGTATCTGCGCACCCGACGCGGATTCGTACGGCCCGATACGCCCCGCCTCGATGCTATGCCGCCGTCGCGGCCCCGGCCGAGTCCGCCCGGGCGGACTCCGCCCGCTCCGCACGGCGCAGGAGCACCGCGGCCAGCAGGCCGCCGGCCAGCACCGCCACCGCCCCGACGAGCTGGCTGGTCTCCAGTCCCGAGGCGAAGGCGTCCGTGATCCGCGCCCGCTCGCCGGCATCGGTGGCCGAGGCCAGTGCGGTGGGCAGCGAGGCGGCCCCGACGGCCGCCGGCACCAGCGCCCCGAACCGGGAGTTGAGCACCGCGCCGAGCACCGCGACCCCGAGCCCGTTGCCGAACTCGGCGAGCGTGCCGTTGACCCCCGCGCCCACGCCCGCCTTCTCCGGCGGAATGGCGCTCATGATCGCGTTGGCCATGGCGGGCATGGCGAGCGCGATGCCCGCCCCCATCACGACCAGGCCGAGCAGCATGCCGCCGTAGCCGTTGCCGCCGAGCAGCGCGATCGCGGCGAGTCCGGAGGCCAGCAGGCTCATGCCGACCGCGATGGTGACCGGCGTGCCCAGCTTGGGCACCAGCCTGGCGCCCAGCCCGGTGAGGTTCAGGGCGACGACGCTCAGTGCCAGCGGAGCCGTACGCAGACCGGCCTCCAGCGCCCCGTAGCCGAGGACGAACTGGAGCTGCTGGGTGAGCAGGAACAGCGAGCCGCCCATCCCGAAGGCGACCAGGATCGCGCCCGCGACCGCGCCGATGAACTTCTGGTTCCGGAAGAAGTGCATGTCCAGCATCGGGTACGGGATGTGCAGCTCCCACAGCACGAACCCGGCCAGTACGGCGACCCCGACGAAGGCGGTCAGCAGCACTTGGCCCGACGCCCAGCCGTGCTCCGGACCGGAGATGATCGCGTACACGACGGACGCCATGCCGATGGTGGAGAGCAGTGCGCCGAGCAGGTCGGGACGCTCACTGCTGGGGTTCTTGGACTCGGGTACGAGCCGGATGACGGCGACCAGGCCGATGACGGCGACGGGGATGTTGATCAGGAAGATCGCGCCCCACCAGAAGTGTTCGAGCATCACGCCGCCGATCAGCGGCCCGACGGCGAAGCCGAGCGAGCTGACGGTCGACCAGATGCCGATCGCCTTGACCCGCTCGGAGTCGTCGAAGATCTGCACGACGACGGCCAGGGTCGTCGTCATCAGCAGCGCACCGCCGATGCCCATGCCCGCGCGGGCGGCGATCAGCTGCGCGGACGACTGGGCGAGTCCGGCCACCAGCGAACCGATGCCGAACAGGGCGAGCCCCGCGATGAGCATCTTCTTGCGGCCGTAGCGGTCGGCGGAACTGCCGGCCGTGAGCAGCAGACCCGACTGGACCAGCGAATAGGCGTTGATCATCCATTGCACGTCGGCGGTGGAGGCGTCCAGCTCCCGGGTGAGGGAGGGGATCGCCACGTTGAGCACGGTGTTGTCGAGCAGCACGGTGAGCTGGGCCAGGCAGATGACGCCGAGAATCAGCCAGCGTTGCGGGTGGCTCGGCGGCGAGAGGTGGCGCTGCTCGGCGGCGGTCGCCGTCATACGGTCTCCTGATTTTGGTTTCTTATACGACGTACAGGCGAAAGACGTACACCGTATAGCTCACCTCGTACGGTGTACAACTCATTTCCGCGCGATACCGTGCTCGCCGCTGATCCGACAGCTGATCCGACAAGGGCTGGAGTGGTATGTCACTGCGTCGTCGTACGGTGGTCGTTCTCATCGCAGCGGGCCTCTCGGGGGCCGCCCTCGCGCCTCCCGCATCGGCCGACGGGCAAGGACCCGCGGTGCCGCTGCGCGTGGCCACGTACAACATCCATGCGGGCGCCGGCATGGACAACGTCTTCGATCTCGACCGGCAGACAGCCGAACTGCGTGCGCTGGACGCCGATGTGATCGGGCTCCAGGAGGTCGACGTCCACTGGGGCACCCGCAGCGAGTGGCGCGATCTGGCGAGTGAGCTGGCCGAGCGGCTGCACATGTACGTCTCGTTCGCCCCGATCTACAGCCTCGATCCGGCGGCACCCGGCGCGCCCCGGCGCGAATTCGGGGTCGCGGTGCTGTCCAGGCACCGCATCGTGAGCGCCGAGAACCACGAGATCACCCGGCTCTCCACCCAGGACCCGAACCCGGTACCGGCCCCGGCGCCCGGCTTCGGCGAGGTGGTCCTGCGGGTGAAGGGGCTGCCCGTGCATGTGTACGTGACGCATCTCGACTACCGCGCCGATCCGTCCGTACGGGCCGCCCAGGTCGCCGACACCCGCCGGATCATGGCGAAGGACGAGGCACCGGGGGCCGGGGCGGGGCGGCAGAAGGTGCGGCAGATCCTGCTCGGCGACTTCAACGCGGCACCGGCCGCCCCCGAACTCGCCCCGCTGTGGAAGGAACTGACGGACGTCGAGCCCGGCGGGCCGACGTACCCGGCGCAGGATCCGGTGCGGCGGATCGACTACGTGGCGGTGTCGAAGGATTCGGTACGGGTACGCGACGCGGCGGTGGTCGAGACGCTCGCCTCGGACCACCGCCCGGTTGTCGCGGATCTGCTGCTGCGGCGCTGAGCCTCAGCTGCTCTTCGGCCGGGTCAGGTCGTAGAAGGTGGCGCTGCCGGCCGTGGCCTCCTCGCAGTTCTCCTCCGCCCAGGAGGAGAACTGCGAGGAGGTGCCGCTGTCGGCGCCGCCCATTGCGCCCATTGGGCCTGTTCCGCTGCCGATGAAGTAGTGGATCCTGCCGTCCTCGACGTACTGCTTGAACTGGGCGAGCGTCGGGGACGGGTCGCTGCCGTTGAAGCCGCCGATCTCCATCACCGGGTCTCCGGTGGCGAGTTGGTAGCTCGCGGCGTTCTGCGAACCGATGGCTGCGGCGGCCCAGGTGTAGTCCCGCGCACCTCCGAGCGCCTGCCCACCGGCCTGCTCACGGGGCTGTTCACCGGCCTGCCCACCGGCCTATTCACCGGGCTTGATGAGATACCCCGCCCCTCGCCGGGTGTGGATCATCGGCGACCGTCCGGCGTCGATCTTCTTGCGCAGGTACGAGATGTACAGCTCGACGACGTTCGCCTGTCCGCCGAAGTCGTAGTTCCACACCCGGTCGAGGATCTGCGCCTTGCTCAGCACCCGCCGCGGATTACGCATCAGGAAGCGCAGCAGCTCGAACTCGGTCGCGGTGAGGTGGATGGACGTACCGCCCCGGCTGACCTCGTGGCTGTCCTCGTCCAGCGCCAGATCGCCGACGACGAGCGTCGACTCGCTGCGTACGACCGCCGTACCGGAGCGCCGGATCAGCCCGCGCAGCCGTGCCACGACCTCCTCCAGGCTGAACGGCTTGGTGACGTAGTCGTCGCCGCCCGCCGTGAGCCCCGTGATCCGGTCCTCCACCGCGTCGCGCGCGGTCAGGAACAGCACGGGGACGTCGGCGAGCTCCCGCCGCAGCCTGCCGAGCACGGCGAACCCGTCCGTGTCGCGCAGCATCACATCGAGGATCACCACGTCGGGCCGGAAGTCGCGCGCCATCCGTACGGCACCGGCCCCGTCCCCGGCGCTGCGCACCTCCCAGCCCTCGTAACGCAGCGCCATGGAGAGCAGCTCGGCGAGCGGAGCCTCGTCGTCCACCACGAGCACGCGGACGGGGGTGCGGTCCGCCCTCAGCAGTTCGGTACGCCCCTGGGGCGAGGTCGTCGTCGTCATGGCCCCACCCTGTGAGACTCCTCTGAGAGGGCTCTTTCCCGATTCTGTGAATTCCCTGAGAAAACGCCCCTCCGCCGCCCGCCGGCCCCTCCGGCGCCCTTCAGCACACGTCGAACAACGCGCTCGCGTTGCCGTGGCAGACCGCCCGCAGCCAGTCGTCCCCCAACTCCAGCCGCTCCAGGGCGTGCAGCTGATGCGCGTACGGATACGGGATGTTCGGAAAGTCCGTGCCCAGCAGAATCCGGTCCCCGAGCGCCGCGAGCCGCCCCCGCTCGGCCACCGGGAACGGCATGAAGTCGTCCGTGAAGTCAGTGAACGCCATCGTCGTATCGAGCCGCACCGCCGGGTACGTCTCCGCCAGCGCCAGGAACTCCGTGTACTCCGGCATCCCCATGTGCGCCACGATCAGCCGCAGCCGCGGATGCCGGGCGAGGAGCCGCCCGACCGGTTCGGGCCCCGTGTGCTTGCCGGGCGCCGGCCCCGAACCGCAGTGCATCACCACCGGCACCCCGGCCTCCGCGAGCAGCCCCCACACCGGCTCCAGCAGCGGGTCGTTGGCGTCGTACGCGCCGACCTGGAGGTGTGACTTGAAGACCCGCGCCCCCGCCTCCACGGCCTCGCGCACGTAGCGCTCCACGCCCTCCTCCGGGAAGAAGGTCGCGGTGTGCAGACAGTCCGGCACCCGGCGCGCGAAGTCGGCCGCCCAGCCGTTCAGCCAGGCCGCCATCCCGGCCTTGTGCGGGTAGAGCATCGAGGTGAACCGGAGCACACCGAACGAGCGCAGCAGCGCGAGGCGTTCGTCCTCGTCGTGCCGGTACTCGATCGGCCACTCCATCCCGGTCAGCGGCCCCGCGGAGTCGAAGTACGCCCAGACCTTGCGCAGCACCCGATCCGGCATGAAGTGCGTATGGACATCGATGATCCCGGGCAGCCCCAGCCGCTCCCGGAACCGCACGACGTCGTCCGCGTCACCACTCATCACGTGCCCCTTTCACCGCCCGGCCGCGACGATTCCGACGTCCGCCCCGACGATTCCGATCCGACCATCCGGCCCCGACGATCTCAGAACAGCCCGTCCTGCACGCCGCCGCCCCCGATGTCTGCCACCGGCACACCCACCCCGCCCCGCGCGTCGGCGCCCGCCAGTTCCCATCCGGTCATCAGCCGGGTGTCCAGCACCACGACCCCATGCGTCACCGTCTCCAGATGCAGATCGGGCCCGGCCGCCGCCACCAGCCGCCCCGCGACCACACCCCCGTCCACCAACTCGGTGACCGCCCAAGCCACCTCGACCGCACCGTCCAGCCCGAACACCCCGGCGTGATCGACCGCCTCGAACGGCAACCGCTCCAACGACTCCGGCCACCCGGCCCCCTCCAACGCCACAGCCCGCGCGTAGAGCTCCGCCACCTCCGCACGCCGCTCCCCCGCCCCCGGCAGCGCCGCGCGCACGGCCCGCTTCCTGGCGTACGGAATCCGGTCCGGCACCCCGAGCGCCGACCGCAGCAGTTCCTCGGTCCGCCGCGCCGCCATCAACGGCCCCCGCCCCAGCCAGCTGAACACCACGGCCCCCTGCTCCCGCAGCCGCGCCGCCTCCCGCTCCTCTGCGGTAATCCCGACCTTCACCATCCCCGGCCCGAACCAGGCGAGATACACGCGGTACGTCCGGGGGTCGTCGGCGATCGTGTCGGCGGCCACCGAATGCGCCCGGTCCAGCCGCGCACACTCCGGACACCGCGCCCCCGTGCTCCGCCCCGCCACCACAGCCCCCACCGGACACACGTTCCCGCGCGCCCCGACACAGTGCCGCCGCCCCACGGCCCGGAACCCGAGCTCCGTCCCGTACGCCGGCGCACTCACCCGTACGCCCTCACCTCGCCGCCACCCCAGCACGGGCACGCCCTGCGCGTCCGGCCACCGTAGTCCGGTGCACTGCCACCCCATGCACCCCATGCGTGAACTCCCGGATTCCGATACCTGCGGAGGAAGGCCAAAAGGCCCCCGGACAACGGCGGATGGCGAATTCGAGGGGCCTCTTGCCACTGTGCACTCGGCAGGATTCGAGGCTGCGACCATCTGATCCGTACGGCCATCAAGGCCGTTGCAAGGCCCCGGAGAGACGGTAGCGGACGGATGAAGCGTTCGATCCGGTCACCGCGATCCACTGCGTCCGGCAAGTCGAACAGCACCGGTCTTGTGGCGCAGGGCCTCAGGGCCGCAGGGCCGCAGCCCAAGGTCCGTCGCGCGCCGTGAAGGCTAGGATCCGGGCCATGGCTCTGACCATGAACCACATGGACCGGTTCGAGGCCTCCATGCCCCGCCTGAAGGCCATCGCCTACCGCCTCCTCGGCTCCGCGAGCGATGCCGAGGACGCCGTGCAGGACACGTTTCTGCGCTGGCAGGCCGCCGACGTCGACCGCATCAAGGTCCCCGAGGCCTGGCTGACGAAGGTCCTCACCAACCTGTGTCTCGACCAGCTCACCTCGGCCCGCGCCCGGCGCGAGACCTATGTGGGCCAGTGGCTGCCCGAGCCGCTGCTCGCCGGGGACCCGATGCTCGGCCCGGCCGACACCGCCGAGCAGCGCGAATCGGTCTCGTACGCGGTCCTCGCCCTCATGGAGCGCCTCTCCCCCAACGAGCGGGTGGTGTACGTGCTGCGGGAGGCCTTCGACTACCCGCACCGGAAGATCGCGGAGATCCTCGACATCACCGAGGCCGCCAGCCAGCAGATCTTCCACCGCGCCAAAAAGCACGTCGTGGACGGCAGGGCCCGTACCGAGATCGACGAGGCCGCCGCCCGGCGGATCGTCGAGGAGTTCCTCGCGGCCGCCACCAGCGGCCGGACCGAGCCGCTCGTGCGACTGCTCACCGAGGACGCCATCTCGATCGGCGACGGCGGCGGGAAGGTCCCGGCCCGTGCCAAGGCGTTCGAGGGCGCCCTCGCGGTCGCGAAGTTCATGCGAGGCCTGTTCAAACCCGGCAAGGCCAAGCGCACCATCGCCGGCGGCTCCCCCGAGGTCTACGCCACGACCGCCAACGGCGCCCCCGCCGTCGTGGCGGTCCTCGACGGCCGGGTCATCGGCATCATGTGCCTGGAGGTCACCGCCGAGGGCATCGCCGCGTTCCGCAACCAGGTCAACCCCGACAAGCTCGAACGGGCGACCCGGCGGTGGGCGGCCACCGACCACGGGGAACCTCTGTTCCACGCCTTCTGACGTCGATGTGAGGTGCTTCACATCCCGTTCCTGTCAGGAAACGGCGGGCTGCCCGGTTCAAGGGGCGAACCCGCGCGAGACAGGAGCCAGGGAATGCAGCACCGCATCATCGTCATCGGAGCCGGATACACCGGAGCCACCGCCGCCGGGCGCCTCGCCAAGCGGCTGCGCCGCGAGGACGTCGCCATCACCCTCGTCAACACCGAGCCCGACTTCGTCGAGCGCGTCCGGATGCACCAGCTGGCGGCCGGCCAGGACCTCGAGCCCCGGCCCTTCAGCGAGATGTTCGCAGGCACCGGCGTCGAACTGAAGCTCGGAGAGGTCACCGGCATCGACGTGGACCGCAAGACCGTCGCCGTCATCGACGCGAACGGCGCCGAGGAACTGGATTACGACAGCCTCGTGTACGCCCTCGGCAGCGGCTGGCACACCCAAGGAGTGCCCGGCACCGCCGAGCACTCCCACGAGATCGCCGGCCGCCCCGGAGCGCTCCGGCTGCGGGAGCGCCTGGCCGGCCTGGGCGCCGGACAGCCCGTGGTCGTCGTCGGCGGCGGCCTCACCGGCCTGGAGGCCGCGACCGAGATCGCCGAGTCCCGCCCGGACCTCGACGTCGCCCTCGCGGCCCGGGGCGGGCTCGGCGACTGGCTCTCGCCCAAGGGCCGCCGGCACCTGCGGAAGGTCTTCGACGGGCTCGGCATCACCGTGCACGAGCACACCGCCGTCACCGGCGTGGAGGCCGACCGCGTCGCCACCGCCGACGGCAGGTCCGTCCCGGCCGCGGTCACCGTGTGGACCACCGGCTTCGCGGTCCACCCGATCGCGAAGGCCACCGCTCTGGAGGTCACCGGCACAGGCCAGATCGTGGTCGACGGGACCATGCGCTCTGTCTCGCACCCGGACGTGTACGCCATCGGCGACGCGGCCATGGCCATGGGCCCAGGCGACAAGCCGCTGCGGATGTCGTGCGCCTCGGGCACCCCCACCGCGTGGCAGGCCGCCGACGCCATCGCGGCGCGCCTGACCGGCGGGAAGCTCCCGAACGCGCCGCTGCGCTACTTCAACCAGTGCATCTCACTGGGCCGCAAGGAAGGCGTGATCCAGTACGTCACCGCCGACGACCGCGCCGTCCGGGCGGCCCTGACCGGACGGCTCGCCGCCGTCTACAAGGAGCTGGTCTGCAAAGGCGCGGCCTGGGGCGTCGCCAACCCGACGCTCGGGATGCCGACCCGGCGCCGCCGCGTCGTGCAGGAGCGGGCCCGGGCGGGCTCGGCCGTCAAGGCGTCGGCCTGACCCGGCCGGGCGTCCGCGTGCCATGGACGACAACTCGGGCCCCGGCCCGAACAGGTGGGTGAAGCCGCGCAGGTCGGCCGCCCCGGCAACGGGGCCTCAGGCACTCGCGAGGGGTCACCGCGGATTCCGGCTCGCCGAGTCGAACTCGGCGCTCGCCCTGGCCGCCCGGCCTCGACCCGCTTCTGCTCCACGGCCCGTCAAGACCGCCGTCAAAGCCAAAGCCAGGGGCCTCAGGATTTCTCCTGAGGCCCCTGGCTTGCTGTGCACTCGGCAGGATTCGAACCTGCAACCTTCTGATCCGTAGTCAGATGCTCTATCCGTTAAGCTACGAGTGCTTGTGCGTTCCGGGCTTTTCTGCCTGGTCGGCGTTGCGGGAACAACATTACATGACCTGCGCCGTAGCGCGAAATCCTTAAGCCACACCACCTCTGACCTGCGAAAACACCCTGTTTGGTGGTGCCGTGCGGCCCGCGCCGTACGCCGCCCGGGTCCGGATACGACCGAAGCCCCGTGCCAGTGGCACGGGGCTTCGGTGATGGAGCGGAGGCGGAGGGATTTGAACCCTCGATGGGCTTTAAGACCCAAACCGCATTAGCAGTGCGGCGCCATAGACCGGACTAGGCGACGCCTCCAGCACACCCCGCGCGAGCGCGAGTGGTGCGTGCAGATAATGACACAGCTGAGCGCCGTGTCACCAACCGCTGCCTACGGTACTAGGCAGTCGGGCACGAGGGCAAAGCGCCTGCGGTTGCGCAACGCCGTGGCGTGCGGAGCGTTAGTGAGGGTGGAGGCCGTTCGCCCCCGTCAAAGTGCACGAGTACAGGAGTCCGCATGTTGCGCCGTCTCACCCTCACCGCCGTCGCGTCCCTCGCCGCGCTGTCCGCCGCCGTGCCGGCCGCGACCGCGGCCACCGGGCCCCTGCCCCTGCCCCTGCCGCTCGCGCTCCCGCTCCCGCTCCCGCTGCTGCACGGGGACGATGCCCGTACCCGGCTGACGGTGACGGTCTCGGATTCGGGGGACCCCGCGGCCGACGGCGTCTTCGAGCTGGAGTGCGGACCGGCGGGTGGCAGCCACCCGGCGGCGCAGCAGGCCTGCAACCGGCTGGACGAGCTGGCGGACGAGGGCGCGGCCCCGTTCGCACCGGTGCCCCGGGACGCGATGTGCACGCAGCAATTCGGGGGACCGGCCACCGCCCGGGTCACCGGGACCTGGCGCGGGCGGAGCATCGACACCGTCTTGACGCGGGGCAACGGCTGCGAGATCTCGCGCTGGAACAATCTGCGGCCCGTACTCCCCAGCGTCCGATGAGCGGCGGTCTGTACGCCTTTCCGCAGTACCCCGTGCACACAACCTTGGTGAGAGCTCCCCCTCATCCGCCGAGCTGCGCCCCTTCCCTGCCTTTAGACTCCTTCCGTGACAGCCTGCGGCCCGAGGGGCAAGATGGGGCCCGCTGTCGGCAAGGTGCGGTAACCAGGGAGGAAGCGTCATCGTGAGCAGCAGGCCATCCCGAGGCGCTGCTCGCCTCGCAGCCATACTCGATGCACTCCCCGACGGGCTGCTGCTCGTCAACTGCAACGGCACGGTCGTCAACGCCAACACCATCGCGCTGGAAATGTTCGAGACGCCGGGCACGGCACTCGTCGGGCGCGGGCTCCTCGATCTGCTGCCGGAGTTCGACTCCACGCTGATCCCGGGGTCGATGCGCCGCCCCGAGTCCGCCGACGACCGGGGCCGTACGAAGCCGACGCGGATGACCGCACGGCGGACCGACGGCACCGAGTACCCGGTCGAGGTCACCAGCGCCAGCCTGGAGGACGGGCAGGCCGCGTACAACGACTTCCAGAGCACGTACAGCGGCAGCTACACGGGTGACGAGCTGCTGATGCTCGTCGTACGGGATCTGTCGGGCACCGTCGACACCGAGGCCGAACTGGCCCGTTCGCAGCGGCAGACCGAGATGATCCTGCGGGCCGCGGCCGAGGGCGTCGTCGGTACGGACACGGACGGCCGGGTCGTCCTGGTCAACCCCGCCGCCGCGCAGATCCTCGGCTTCCGCGCCAGCGACCTGGGCGGCCAGGAGCTGCATCCGCTGATCCTGCACTCGCGGGCGGAGGGCGAGCCGTTCCCGTACGAGGAGTCGCCGCTCGCCGACACCCTCAGGTCCGGTCGCAAGCACCGGGTGCGCGGGCAGGTGCTGTGGTCCAAGAGCGGTGCGCAGGTGCCGGTCGACCTGACCACGGCGCCGGTCCGGGACGGGGACCAGCTGGTCGGTGCGGTCATGACGTTCACCGACCGACGGCCGTACGAGGAGCTCGCCGAGCAGCACCGGGCCGAGATCGACGAACTGACCACGAGCCACACCGCCGAGGTCACCGCGCTGACGGAACGACACAGCGCGGAACAGGCCGACCGGGCCGAGCGGTACACCTCCGAACTGGAAACGCAGGCCGAACAGCTGGCCGCGCTGACCGCCCGGCACACCCAGCTCACCGCCGTGCTCGGCGAGTCGCTGCGCGGGCCGCTGGAGGAGCTGCGCGGCGAACTCTCCACGCTCGCCGCCGACCCGGCCGGCCAGCTGTGGCCGGAGGCCAACCAGATCCTGCACCACCTGGCCGCGGGCTACGCCCGGATGACCACGCTCGTCGACAACGTGCTCGGCTACCAGCGCCTGGACGCCGGCGCGGAGGGCCTGGTCAAGGCGAACGTGCTGCTCGACTCGGTCGTGACGGCCGGTATTGACGCGTCGGTCGAGCTGATCGGTCCCGGGCGGGCCCAGTTCGCGGTGCACGCGCCGCCGATCGAGGCCGAGGTGGACGCGGCCCGGCTGGTGACCGCGCTCGCCCATCTGGTCGCGGATGTCGCCGGGGTCGACTCGACCGGCAAGGCCCGCGTGATGCCGGGCGGTGGTTACGTCGACTCGACGGTCGTCGTCGCGGCGGCGCAGCGCGGTGAGGTCGTACGGATCGAGGTGCGCGGACCGTTCGCCGGGGGAGACCCGGTGCACGAGCCGATCGTGCGCGGGATCGTACGGGCGCACGGCGGCGTGCTCCAGACGCACGAGGTGCCGGGGATGAGCGGCAGCGCGTACGTACTCGAAGTGCCGCTGGGCAAGGGCTCGGGAACGGTGATGCCACCGGCGCCCGAGCCGGAGGCGGGTTCCGCGCCCGGGCCGGGGTCGAATCCGGGCTCCGAGCCGGGGGCCGAGCCGGGGTCCGAGTCGATGGCCGGTCAGGGTGCGGCGGGCGGTGGACGGCGGCGGGCGCGGCGGGCGTCCACGGACGCGTTCCTGGAGAGCCCTGTGGGTGGTTCCGGGGCGGGGGGCGAGTCCGGTTCCGGTTCCGGTTCCGGTTCCGGTTCCGGTGATACGGCGGCAGCCGAGCCGACAGGGCGGCGCCGGGCGCGTCGTGAACCCGCGGCGCAGGAGACGCAGGGCGCGCACGACATGATTCCCGTCCAGCAGGGCGAGGGGTCGGGGCGCAGGCGGGGGCGGCCGAGCCCGGCCGAGACCGGTACTCAGCACGCGCTTCCGGCTCAGCTGCCCGAGCAGGGCCGGCGGCCCGGAGAGCCTGCTGACGAGCAGCAGGGGGCGGGGACGGGGCAGGCGTTGGCGCTGTCTCCGGCCGCCTCCGCGCCGTCCGAAGGGGCGGTGGTGACGGCGGCCGAGGGCGCGCAGGGTGGCGGTGGCCGTCCGCAGCGTGGCCGGACCGTGCCGCCGCAGGGTGTTCCGGTTCCCGCCGAGGGGCCGATGCCGATGCCGGCGGGTGGACACCGGGCGCACCAGGGCGGCGAGAACCAGTTGGCTCTGCCGGCATCCGCTTCCGTTTCTGCTTCCGTTTCTGCTTCCGTTTCTGCTCCCGAAGGCCTCTCACAGGGCGAAGGCCTTTCGCAGCTCGGGGACGGGGCTGTGCCCACACCGGCGTCCCAGCCGACCGGGCGGCGTGCGCGGCGGGCGCTGGCGGCCGCGCAGGAGCGCTCCGCCCAGGCCGAGCCGACCGGACCCCGTACCGCGTTCGCTCTGCCGCCCGCGGATGCCGACCGGACCCCGTCCGCGGCCGTCGACGCGGACGCCTCGCTGCCCGGACGTCACGACGCCGTACCCATCGCGCCGGACGAGGAGCACACCCCGCCCCAGGCGCGCCCCGTACCGACCGGGCGCCGCCGGGCGCGTCACTCCGACGCACCCCCACAGGCCCAGCAGGCCCCACAAGCCCAGCAAGCCCCGCAGACCGACGACCGGCCCGACAGCCGCCCCGGCGGCGATCCGGAGTGGCCCGTGGCCGGCCACACCGCGCACACCACCGGCACCACGCCCGTCGCGGAGAGCCGTCCCCGGAACATCGCGCCCGTACCCGACGCGCGCAGGCAGCCGCTGCCCGCCGAGGCTCCGATGCCCGGCGGCTCGTCGGACTCGACGCAGGGGCGCGCGTTCAGCGTGCGGACGCTCGGGCAAGGCGTGCCCTTCGCCCAGCACATCGCGCACCAGCAGAACCAGACGCTCGGCGGTGCCGGACGGCGCCGTAAGCTCGCCGCCCCGCCGGAGGACGAGCGCACCCCGCAGGCCGCACTGCCGCAGACCGCGCCGTCCCCGGCCGCCGCGCCGCAGACCGCGCCGTCCCCGGCCGCTCCGTCCGGCGCCGCACAGGCCCCGAACCCGGGTTCGGGGCAGCTGCTGTCGGCTCCTCCGGAGGCCGAAGGGCGCGCGTACGCCATAGGCGCACCCGACGAGGGCGCCGAGGGGCCGGAGCCGCTGGACGGTCCGGGTGGCGCGATCGAGGTCGCCAACCGTCCGTCGCCGCAGCCGGTCGACGACGAGCTGCCCCCGGAGCCGCTGGACAACCCGCGCCGGCTGCTCGTCTGGCCCGCGCCCGATGTCTCCACCCAGCAGGCGCTGAGCGACCGCGGCTACCGGCCGGTGATCGTGCATTCGCGCGAGGAGGTCGACGCCCAGATCGCGGCGTTCCCCGCCGCGCTCTTCGTCGACCCGCTCACCGGTCCCATAACCCGCAAGGCGCTGCAGTCACTGCGTCAGGCCGCCGTGGCGGCCGAGGTCCCGGTCCTGGTGACGGCCGGTCTGGGGCAGGCATCGCGGGAGGCCGCGTACGGTGCCGACCCGGCCGTACTCCTCAAGGCGCTCGCCCCGCGCGACAGCGAACAGCATCCGCCGCGGGTGCTGTTGATCGAGGAGCACGAGGAGATCGCGCTGGCGCTGACGGACACGTTGGAGCGGCGCGGCATGCAGGTCGCGCACGCCTCCACCGACAACGAGGCGGTGACGCTCGCCACCCGGATGCGGCCCAACCTGGTGGTGATGGACCTGATGCAGGTACGCCGCCGCCGGGCCGGGATCGTCGACTGGCTGCGCGCCAACGGCCAGTTGAACCGCACGCCGCTGGTCGTCTACACCTCCGCCGACATGACCGGGTCCGAGCTGCCGAAGCTCAGCTCGGGCGAGACCGTGCTCTTCCTGGCCGAACGTTCCACGAGCGACGAGGTGCAGTCGCGCATCGTCGACCTGCTCGCGAAGATCGGCACGAACTGACGCGCACGAACACGCAATACGGACACGGGCGCGAACGGCCGGGCGGACGCTGGGAGATGACGACGAGGGCGGTACGAGAGATCCCGTACCGCCCTCGTCGTGCTCCCCGACCGGGTCGGGTCAGAGCCGGGTGATGTCCAGCTCACCCTCCGCGTACCGCTTGCGGATCACCTTCTTCAAGAACCTGACTCAAAAACGGTAGTTCGGCGTATGCTGCTCCTCTGCCATGTTGGCAGGTCAGGGCGCCCGAGAGGGCGCGGGGAGGGGTCACGGTGGTTGTGCGGCTCGGCGGATACGCCCGCATCAGTCTGGACAAGGACGGCGAAGAGCTCGGCGTGGAGCGCCAGCGCAGGGACTACCGGCAGGTGGCAGGGGTGCGGCCCGGCTGGGAGGTGGCCCGAGACTACGTCGACAACGACGTGAGCGCGTTCAAGCGCAACGTGATTCGTCCCCAGTTCGAGGCACTGCTCACGGATCTCGAATCCGGGGTCATTGACGGCGTCATTGCTTACGACGTTGACCGTTTGGCGCGCCAGCCGCGCGACCTCGAACGGCTCCTAGACGTCTTTGAAGCGCGGCCGAACCTTGTGTTCTGCACCGTGACCAACGACCTGGACCTGTCGACTTCTGACGGTCGAACCATGGCCCGAGTGATGGTGGCGTTTGCCAATAAGGCGTCGGCGGACACGGGGCGGCGGGTAGCCCGTAAGCACAAGGAACTTGCGGACGCTGGGAAGAACGGTGGTGGGTTCCCTCCGTTCGGTTGGAAGGATGACCGGCTGACAGTTGATCCTGCGCAGGCTGCTCTCATCACCAAGGCGCACGACGATCTGTTGGCGGGTACTCGTATGTCGACGATCGTTCGGGAGTGGCAGGCCAAAGATGTCCAGACGTCGCGGAACACGGGTAAGCCCATCACGCGTGTGGCGGTGAGGAGCATTCTCAGTAACCCTCGCTTGGCGGGGTTCCGTGCCGTGAAGGGTGAAATCCACATTGGCCCGGGCGGTAAGCCTGTGATGGGCGTGTGGGAACCGATCTGTACGCCGGAGAGGCTGGAGGCCGTGACGGTCGTCCTGGACGGCGTCAGGTCGCAGCACAGGGACAACGGCCAGAAGGGGACCAACGCTTACAAGTATCTGCTCAGCGGGATTCTGCGTTGCGCTCAGTGCGGTGCGCGTCTGGCGCCGAACCTTCGGAGCTCTTGGACTGAGGGAAGCAACGGGAGCCGATTCGCTTACCGTTGCCCGCCGTCGACCGACAACGGGTGCGGCAAGGTGTCCCGTGCGGGCGAACCTATTGACTCGCACATCTTGTCGCTGATTCATGATGCCGAGGCCCGTTTGAAGGCGCCCAAGAGTGAGGCTGCCGAGTGGTCTGGGGCTGCTCGGCTGGCGGAGGTCGAGCAGGAACTCGCGGAACTGATCACGGCGAAGCGGGAGAAGAAGATCAGTGCCGCTTCCTGGATTGCGGTGGTCGAGCCGCTGGAGGCCGAGCGGGACGAACTACGGCACGACCGCGCCCGGCATGCTGTCGCGGCCGCTCAGGCCGCTGACACTCTGAACCTTGCCGAGGATTTTGAGCGACTGCCGATCGAACGACAGCGCGCGGTCATCCTGAAGCACATCAAGACCGTCATAGTGCATCCTGCGGGCCGTGGCGCGCGGAAGTTCAACCCGGACCTACTCGAAGTGGTCTGGACCGCCCAGGCCGTGTTTTAGGAGCGGGGGCATCTCTGGGATGACAAGTGGGCGGCCTTGGACACGTCGTCGCCGGTCGCGGGGATGTACGGACCGCAATTTATAAGGCAAGGCATGTACGGGATCTACGCCGTAGCATGCGCCGCATGGACATCCCGTGTCGCGAGTTGACGCCCGAAGACCTTGAACTCATCGACTTTGCCAAGCAACTTGTCGATGCGAACACCGATGGAGAGGAAGGCGCACACACCATGGGGGCTGCCGTCAGAGGGGCCAACGGCAAGATATACGGCGGAATCAACGTCTACCACTTCACCGGCGGCCCGTGCGCGGAGCTCGTCGCGCTGGGACACGCCCGTGCGTCCGGCGCCAGGGAACTCACGACGATTGTCGCGGTGGGAAACTGCGAACGAGGCGTCTTCGACCCGTGCGGCCGGGACCGCCAGGTGCTCTTCGACTACCACCCGGACATCCGGGTCATCCTCCCCACGCCCGAGGGCCTGAGGAGTGTCCGGATCAAGGACCTCATGCCGCTCGCTGCCGGCTGGACCATCGAGGGCGGAGCACAAGCGATCGTCCCGACGGCTTCCAAAGATGCTCCGGCCGGCCCGTAGTTCATCCAGCCGCCAACGCGAGTTCTTTCGCCGAGATCATCACAATGCGGAGTGAGGCACTGCAGCCACTTCCAAAACATGGCCTACGAGCGGTCCACTTGTCCTCGTACGGTCCGGAAAAGCGTTCCCCTTCCGGGCGCGTTTCCAGTCGCCAAGCTTCCGTCTGAAAGTCACGGAACTTGGCCTGCCACTCGTCACCAGCCAAGAACACGAACGGCCTCCCGCAGCACGCTTTCCGGGATCTCTACAAGACCCTCCCCCTGCGGGGGCCTGAAGCCGTCGAACACATCGCCCTGCACGACAAACGCCCCCTTCTCCGTGCGGTACACGTTCGGGCAATCGCCCTGCCCGCACTCCCCGTTCCCGTTGCCCGTAAGGCGGGTAAGTCCGGCACGCTCAGACATGCGAAACCCCCTGTCTGCGACCCCCGTTGGGGCCGTCGAGGATGACGGTACGAGGACCATGCCCGGCCGTCTATGCATACTCGCGACTATGCGCGTTGTCGCATAAACCGGTGACCCGGTGGGCCGCTCAGCGCATCCCCTGTACGGCGCTAGACAACCGTGCGACGGCCGACCGTTGCCCGGGGCGAGACAGGTGAACAGCGCAACGCCCCCGCCAGCGCAGGCCAGCGGGGGCGCGTCAGGGTGCCGCGTGGGCTCAGCCAGGATCAGTCGACTCGAGTCACTTCCAACTGCCCCAACCTGTATGCTTCGCGAATAACCTTCTTGTCGAACTTTCCGACGCTCGTCTTCGGCACCGCCGGAATGACCGTCCAGCGCTCCGGCAGCTGCCACTTGGCGATGCCGGAATCGGTGAGGAACCTCTTCAGCACCTCGAAGTCGGCGGCGGCGCCGTCCTTGAGCACGACCGTGGCGAGCGGGCGCTCGCCCCACTTCTCGTCCGGGACGGCGACGACCGCCGCCTCGGCCACGTCCGGGTGCGCCATGAGCGCGTTCTCCAGCTCGACACTGGAGATCCATTCGCCACCGGACTTGATGACGTCCTTGGCCCGGTCGGTCAGGGTGAGGAAGCCGTCGTCGCTGATCACGCCGACGTCACCGGTCTTCAGCCAGCCGTCCTCGCTGAACTTGTCCTCGGGGCGCAGGTCCTCGCCGTCCGCGCCCCCGTAGTAGGCCCGGGCGATCCAGTGGCCGCGTACCTCCAGCTCACCGGCCGACTCGTTGTCCCACGGCAGCAGCTCGCCGCCGGGGCCGACCAGGCGCGCCTCGACGCCGGCCGGGAAGCGGCCCTGGGTGATGCGGTAGGGCCACTGCTCCTCCTCGGTGAGCCCGGCGGGCGGGTGGGCCATGGTGCCGAGCGGTGACGTCTCCGTCATGCCCCAGGCGTGGCAGAGGCGGACGCCGAGCTTGTCGTACGCCTCCATGAGGGACGGCGGGCAGGCGGCGCCGCCGATGGTCACGCGGGCCATGGAGGTGAGGTCGCGCGGGTTGGCGGTGACCTCGGCGAGCAGCCCCTGCCAGATGGTGGGGACGGCCGCGGCGTGGGTCGGCCTCTCGCGCTCGATCATGTCGGCGAGCGGGGCGGGCTGCAGGAACCGGTCCGGCATGAGCATGTTGATGCCGGACATGAACGTCGCGTGCGGCAGCCCCCAGGCGTTCACATGGAACTGGGGGACGACCACCAGCGTGGTGTCCTTGTCGGTCAGCCCCATCGACTCCGCCATGTTGACCTGCATGGAGTGCAGGTAGATGGAGCGGTGGGAGTAGACGACGCCCTTGGGGTCGCCGGTGGTGCCGGAGGTGTAGCACATGGCTGCGGCCTGGCGTTCGTCGAGCTCGGGCCAGTCGTAGCTGGTCGGGCGGCCGGCGATCAGCTCCTCGTACTCGTGCACCCGGGGCGCAGCGCCGTCCAGGACGGATCGGTCGCCCGGCCCCGTGACGATCAAGTGCTCGATCGACGTCAGATGGGGAAGGAGCGGCGCGAGCAGCGGCAACAGGGAGCCGTTGACGATGACGACCTTGTCGTCGGCGTGCTCGACGATCCAGATCAGCTGCTCGGCGGGGAGCCGGAGGTTGAGGGTGTGCAGGACGGCACCCATCGAGGGGATCGCGAGGTACGCCTCGAGGTGTTCCGCGTTGTTCCACATGAGGGTGCTTATGCGCTGGTCGCCGTCGATACCGATCTCGTCGCGCAGCGCGTTCGCCAGCTGGGTGGCGCGTCGGCCGATCTCGGCGAAGCTGCGCCGCTGCGGCTCGGGCTCGCCGGTCCAGGTCGTGACCTGCGACTTCCCATGAATGGTCATCCCGTGTCGGAGGATGCGGGTGACAGTCAGCGGTACGTCCTGCATGGTGCTCAGCACGGCGTCCTCCCGGTGGGCGCTACGCGGCAGTTGGGTTCCGCTGATTCTGCTCACATACCACGCGGTATGTCACTAGTCCCGGGAGTACGAATCGGTGTCGTCCGGCGGAATCGGGCCCGCCCGCGCGCGCCGTCGTCGCCCGAGGTCAGCGGACCGGAGCCAGCTCCGGGTCCTCCCTGAGCTTGCCGAGCGCCCGCGACACCGCGCTCTTCACCGTGCCGACGGACACCCCGAGCACCTCCGCCGTCTGAGCCTCGCTCAGATCCTCGTAGTACCGCAGGACGACCATCGCGCGTTGCCGGTCCGGGAGCTTCAGCACGGCACGCCACATCGCGTCGTGCAGCGTCTGGTGCTCGGCCGGGTCGGGAGCCCCGGGGGTCTCCTGCTCGGGCAGTTCGTCGCAGGCGTACTCGTCGACCCTGCGCTTGCGCCACTGCGAGGTCCGGGTGTTCAGCAGTGCCCGGCGGACATAGCCGTCGAGCGCCCGGTGGTCCTCGATCCGCTCCCAGGCGACATACGTCTTGGTGAGAGCGGTCTGCAGCAGGTCCTCGGCATCGCTCGGGTTCGCGGTGAGCGAGCGGGCGGCGCGCAGCAGTACGGGCCCCCGGGCCCGTACGAACGAGGAGAACGACGGATAGGGGGCGTACGGAGCCCGTGAGGCGTACGACGAAGCACGCGAGGCGAACGGCGCGTGCGCGGCGTGTGTCGCAGACGCGGCGTGCGCGGTGTGCGCCGCAGGCGACGCGGTGTGCGTGGTGTGTGTCGTGTGCGCGGCGTGCGCGGTGTGCGCTCCGTGCGTCGTGTACGAGCCGTGCGGGATGTGTCCGGTCATGGCAGCTCCCCCGGAGGTGCCCGTGCAGACTGGCGTGGTCATGGCTCCACGCTAGGAGCGGGCGCCGCCCCGGGGATCGGCCCCAGGTCCCGAAACGGCGTCCCCCTCAGGGTGTAGGGGTGGGGCCTGCCCGACCTCCTGTAGGTGGAGCCGTCGTCTTCAGGGCTCAGGGTCGACCTCCCAGTCATTCGTCCGCGCCCAGTATCAGCGCGGAGGTGGGTACGCCGGTGCCTGCCGTGACCAGGGTGCGGGCCGCCCCGGTCAGCTGGTTCACCGACGAGCCCCGGATCTGCCGGACGGCCTCCGCGATGCCGTTCATCCCGTGCAGGTACGCCTCCCCCAGTTGGCCGCCGTGCGTGTTCAGGGGCAGCGCGTCGGCCGCGACGAAGTCGGCCGCCTCGCCCGGGGCGCAGAAGCCGAACTCCTCCAGCTGCATCAGGACGAACGGTGTGAAGTGGTCGTAGAGGATGCCCACATCGATGTCGGCGGGGGAGAGGCCGGAGCTCTGCCACAGCTGCCGGGCGACCACCCTCGTCTCGGGCAGCCCGGTCAGACCGTCGCGGTAGAAGCTGGTCATCTGTTCCTGCGCCCGCCCGGCCCCCTGGGCGGCGGCGACGATCACGGCGGGCGGCTGCGGGAGGTCCCGGGCCCGTTCCGCGCTGGTGACGACGATCGCCTGCCCGCCGTCGGTCTCCTGACAGCAGTCGAGCAGCCGCAGGGGTTCGACGATCCACCGCGACGCGGCATGGTCGGCCAGGGTGATCGGCTTCCCGTAGAAGTACGCCGCGGGGTTGCGGGCGGCATGGCGCCGGTCGGTGACCGCGACATGGCCGAAGGCCTCCGGCGTCAGGTTGTACGTGTGGAGATAGCGCTGGGCTGCCATGGCGACCCAGGAGGCGGGCGTGAGCAGCCCGAAGGGGAGGTTCCAGCCGAGCGCCGTGCCCTCCGCGGTGGGCTCCCGCTGCTGTACGCCGGAGCCGAATCTGCGCCCGGAGCGTTCGTTGAACGCGCGGTAGCAGACCACGACGTCGGCCACTCCGCTCGCCACGGCCATCGCTGCCTGCTGGACGGTGGCGCAGGCCGCCCCGCCGCCGTAGTGGATGCGGGAGAAGAACGACAGCTCACCGATGCCGGCCGCCTGGGCGACGGTGATCTCGGGGCTGGTGTCCATGGTGAAGGTGACCAGACCGTCGACATCGGCGGGGGTCAGCCCGGCATCGTCGAGGGCGGCCCGCACCGCTTCGACGGCCAGTTTGAGTTCGCTGCGACCGGAGTCCTTGGAGAACTCGGTCGCCCCGATCCCCACCACCGCCGCCTTGCCGCCGAGCGAGTCGGCTCTGCGCAGGCTCATGCCGCCCCCTGAGGAGCGCTGTCGGCCACACCCACGGGCACAGTGGGCACAGGCAGGGTCACCGTCACCGTGCCCGTGACGTGCCTGCCGAGACCGTTGGTTCCGACGATCGACACCTCGGCCGTCCCGTCGGCCCCGATGGCGGTGACCGTGCCGCTCAGGACCATGGTGTCCCCCGGGTAGTTGGGCGCGCCCAGCCTGATGGCGACCTTGCGGAGCACGGCCGACGGGCCGAAGCGGTCGGTGACGTACCGGCCGACCAGGCCGTTGGTCGTCAGGATGTTCATGAAGATGTCCGGGGAGCCCTTCTCCCGGGCCAGTTCCGCGTCATGGTGCACGTCCTGGTAGTCGCGGGAGGCGAGGGCGCCCGCCACGATCAGGGTGCGGGTCACCGCGATCTCCAGCGGCGCCAGCTTCTCGCCGGCTTTCACTCCGGTCCCTCCTTCACCAGCAACTGGCCGAGTTCCTGAAGTACTTCGCTGCCGCATCCCAGATAGGCGTCGAGCTGACGGCCCCAGAGGAAGTGACGGTGTACGGGGTGGTCGAGGTCCGCGCCCGTTCCGCCGTGCAGATGCTGTCCGGCGTGCACGACCCGTTTCCCCGCCTCCGACGCCCACCAGGCGGCGGTCAGCGCCTGCGGCCCGTACGGAAGCCCCGTGTCATGGCGCCATGCCGCCTCGTACGCGGTGACCCGGATCGCCTCGGTGTCCATATGGGCGTCGGCGGCGCGCAGCAGTACCGCCTGCTTGGTGGAGAGCGGGCGCCCGAACTGCTCCCGGGTATTGGTGTGGGCGACGGCCCGGGCCAGCGAACCGGCGCACACCCCGGCCTGCAGCCCGGCGAACGCGATCCGGCTTGCAGCCAGCACTTGTTCGTACGCCCCGGGCCCCCTGAGCCGCTCCTCGGTCACCCCTTCACCACCGGGCCCTTCCCCGCGCGCCCGGTCACCAGCGAGCCGCTCCCCGCGCGCCCGGTCCAGGACGAGTCGCGCGGCCGACCACGGTGCCGTGGTCTCGACGGGCTCCGTCGCCACCCCCGGATCATCGGTCCGTACGATCCACAGCTCCCGGTCCGAGTCCGCGACGAGGACGAGCGACGCGTCGCGCAGCCACGGCACGTACGGCACGCTGCCGCTCAGCCGCCCATCCCCGTCCGCCCGCGTCCCGCCGCGTGCCGGGAACGCCCCGGTGGCGACGGCCGTGCCGTCCCGCAGCGAGGGCAGCAGCCGGTCCCGTTGTTCGTCGGTGCCGTGCGAGGCGACGGCGAGCAGCCCGTACACACAGCTCGCCGCGAACGGCACCTGCGCCGTCGTCCGGCCCTGCTCCTCCAGCAGCAGCACCAGGCCGAGCAGCCCGATCTCCTCGACCGCCGCGGTCAGTCCGGCCGCGCAGAGCTCCTTCCACAGCTCGGCGTCCGTCCCCGTGCCGGCCCCGGCCAGGCGTTCGTGCGTCGACAGATCCCCGAAGATCCGCGCCGCCAGCCCCTGCGCCGCGGTCTGTTCCTCGGTGGGTACGAAGTCCATGTCAGCCCTCGCCTCCCCGGAAGACCGGAAGCTCCAACTCAGGGTCTGCGCGGAGGAATTCCAGCCGCACCGGCATTCCCGTCCGCACCTTGTCGTACGGCACCCCGATCACATTGCTGATCATCCGTACCCCCTCCGCCAGCTCAATCAGCGCCACCGCGTACGGCCCGCCTTCGTCCGAGGCGCTGAAGGCGGGGAACGGCGGGTGGTGCATCACGACATGGCTGAAAACGGTGCCGTCGCCACTCGCCTCGACCGCGTCCCATTCCTGGCAGCCGCACGCGTTGCAGCCGGGCAGCCAGGGAAAGCGCAGCGTGGCGCACTCGCCGCACCGCTGGATCAGCAGCCTGTGCTCGGCGACGCCCTGCCAGAACCCGGCGTTGTCCCGGTTGATCACCGGCCTCGGGCGCGGGCTCCGGCCGCCCGGACGTGCCGTCCGCTTCGCCGCGGCCGGCGCGTACTTGAGGATCCGGAAGCGGTGCGTCCCGGCGAGTTGCCCCTCCGCGCGGACGTCCATCCGCGTCGTCACGAAGTACCCCGTCCCCAGCTTGGTCGTCTTGCGCTCCGAGACGGACTCGATCACCGCGTCGAACGTGATGCGGTCGCCGGGCCGCAACGGCCGCAGATACTCCTGCTCGCAGTCGGTCGCGACGACCGAGGTGCAGCCCGCACCGTCGAGCAGCCCGAACAGCTCCTCGTACGCTTCGGAGCGGTCGGTGTGCCCCGACAGACCGCCCATCGTCCACGCCTGCAGCATCGTCGGCGGGGCGATCGCGTCCGGTCCCGCGTAGGCGGGGCCGGTGTCCCCCATCGCCTCGCACCAGTGCCTGATCATCGGCTCGTTGACCGGGTCCTTGCCGACGCCCGCGGTCGCGGCAGGCCGCCCCACGAACTCCTTGAGCCGTTCGTACAGCCGGTCCGGCCCGCCCCGTTCCTCCCGTCGTTCCCGCGCGTCCGTCACCGCTTGCCCCTCTTCATGCCGAGCCGCATGGTCGCGACGATCTCCCGCTGCACCTCGCTCACTCCGCCCCCAAAGGTGTTGATCTGCGCCGCCCTGTTCATCCGCTCCAGCTCCCCGTCCCCGAATGCGCCGGGCGAACCGCCCCGGATCGTCCCGGCCTCGCCCGTGATCTCCTGGCAGATCCGGTACACCTCGACCGCGCTCTCGGTTCCCGCGAACTTCACGCCGCTCGCGTCGCCGGGGGCCAGGGAATCCGCGCCGACATCCCCCACCAGGCGCCAGTTGAGCAGGCGCGTCGCCGCCAGCCGGGCGTACGCCTCGGCCAGCCGGGTCCGCACCCAAGGCTCGTCGGCCGGACGCCGGCCCGTGACCGGGTCGGGGGTGCGGGCGAAGGCGAGCGCCGCCTCGTAGAAGTCCTCGGCCTGCATTCCGATGGCGGCGAGAGCCACCCGTTCATGGTTCAGCTGGTTGGTGATCAGCCCCCAGCCCTCGTTCTCCGCGCCGACCAGACGGGTGGCGGGCACCCGTATCCCGTCGTAGTAGGTGGACGTCGTGGTCAGCCCGCCCACGGTCTCGATCGGCGTCCAGGAGAACCCGGGGGCGTCCGTGGGAACCAGAATGATCGAGATGCCCCGGTGCTTCTGCGCATCCGGGTCCGTACGGCAGGCGAGCCAGATCCAGTCCGCGTTCTGCGCGTTGCTGGTGAAGATCTTCTGCCCGTCGATCACCCAGGAGTCACCGTCCCGCACCGCCCTGGTGCGCAGCGCCGCGAGGTCCGTACCGGCCTCCGGCTCGCTGTAGCCGATGGCGAAGACGAGATCGCCGCGGAGGATCCTGGGCAGGAAGTACGCCTTCTGCTCGTCGGTCCCGTATTTCATCAGCGTCGGTCCGACGGTGTTGACGGTGACCATCGAGACGGGCGCCCCCGCCCGGTATGCCTCGTCGAAGAAGACGAACTGCTCGTCGGGTCCGCGGCCCTGGCCGCCGTACTCGACGGGCCAGCCGAGCCCGAGCATCCCGTCCGCGCCGATCCGGCGCAGCAGCCGGCGCTGCGCGGCCGGATCCTCGGCCCCGGGCGCCGTCCGCGCGTCCCTCCTGGGCATCACCTTGCTGAAGTACGTACGGAGTTCGGCGCGCAGCTGTTGCTGACGCTCCGTCTGGGCGAGGTGCACGACAGCTGCCTCCCGGACACAGGCGTACGGATACGGACGTACGGATTCGGGCACGCACTCAAGGTTTCTGACTGTCCGTCAGATTCGCCTGCCCTGTCAAGGTCGACGACGCCCCGACCCGACCTCCGGCACAACACGAAGCGGCCTGCGTGAGCGCACCCAAGTGCCCTCGCGCAGGCCGCCGTTCAACCAGCCGTGACCCGGCCCCCCCGACCGACTCATGGCCGGGACCCGGCTCACCAGAGGTTGGTGAAGTTCACCACGAGATTCTCGTTGTGCTGGTCGACCACAGTGAACGCCGAGCCGTTCACCTGCGCGGAGTTGCTCCGGTTCGACGCGCCGGCACCGACGGCCTGCTGCTGCGACGTGGACGAATTGCCGGAGTTGTTACCGCCGACGCCGCTGCCGACGATCGTGGCAACAGCCGCGTTCGATCCGTCGTTCGCGAACGAGCCGCTGTCGGCCTGGGCCACGCCACTGAAGAGTGCGGCGGCGAGAGGCAGAGCTGCAACAGCGGCGAGGGCACGAGCGGTACGGATGCTTGCCATGTCAATTCCTCCAGGAACCGAAAGTACGGCTTGTTCCGGGGCAGTTGGCCGACCGTCCCGGCTTGGTCACGACGTCGCGACAGCAGAGTTGCCCACCGGATCCCCGGCGAACCACCCAAGCGATCCGATTCCCCCGCAAGCGTGAGGAACATCCAATAAACCCACTCGCGCCGCCAAAGCCCCAGCTCAAGCCCTTCCGCGCCCCCTCTCACAGCCTCCACCCCCGCCCGACCCCGTACCCCGCAAGAGAAGAAGCGTTCCGGCACCCCAGCCGTCCGACACCCCACCGACTTCCCCGCCCCCTTCCCTTCTTCGAACGTCTGTACGAAAATGAAGCCATGGCCACCATTGACCGGCGGACCGCCACCCTGGCCCTGGCCCACGCGCTCTCCGCCGCCGAGCGCGGGCTCCCCGTCATCCCGCTCTCCGCCGGAAAGCTCCCCGCCCTGCCCTCTCCGCACCGCAACGAGGACCGGCCGGTCACCTGCCGGGGCGCCTGCGGCCTTCCCGGACACGGCGTCCACGACGCCACCACGAACCCCGCCGCCGTCCGCGCCCTCTTCGCCGCCGCCCCCTGGGCCACCGGCTACGGCATCGCGTGCGGCCGGCCCCCGCACCACCTCATAGGCATCGACCTGGATATCGACACCACCGGCAGAAACGACTCCGCCGCATCCCTCCAGCAGCTCGCCCTGCACCACCTGTTCACCATCCCGCCGACCGTCACCGTGCTCACGCCCAGCGGCGGCCGCCACATCTGGCTGACGGGCCCGCCCGGCGTCTGCGTACCGAACTCCGCGAGCCGCCTCGCCCCCGGCATCGACGTCCGGGGCACCGGCGGCTACCTGGTGGGCCCCGGCTCGGTCACCGCCCATGGCACCTACCGGATCGCCCCGGGCACCGCCGACCTCCCGCCGGCCCCCTGCCCCCGCGCACTCCTGCGCCTGCTCAGGCCCCCCGCACGCCCTCACCACCCCACGGCCGGGCCCGAACAGGGCCGCGGACTGGTCCGGTTCGTCCGCGCGGCACACGAGGGCCAGCGCAACACACGGCTCTTCTGGGCAGCCTGCCGCGCCTACGAACACGGCTTCGGCGACGCCCTTGCGGACGCCCTCACCCACGCCGCCGTCCACACCGGCCTCACCGAACGCGAAGCCCGCGCCACCATCGCCTCGGCGGCCCGCCTCACCACGGGCTGTCAACGAGACTGACCCCACGAAAAAGGGGGCGCCCCTGACGAGGTGCACCCCTTCCGGCCGGCGCGCTCGCCGACCTGCTGCGGTGGGTGTGGGATTTGAACCCACGGTGACATCGCTGCCACGACGGTTTTCAAGACCGTTCCCTTAGGCCGCTCGGGCAACCCACCTCGCGTCATCGGTCCATGGACCGATGACGCGAGGACAGCCTAGCCGGTCAGCTGTCGCCCTTGCGCTCCCCCAGGGTGACTTCGGTCGTCGCCGTCCTGCCGTCGCGCTTGTAGGTCACGGTCACCCGGTCGCCGGGCTTGTGGGTCCAGATCTCGCCGATCAGGGTCGGGCCGCTGTCGATCACGGTGTCGTTGAACTTCATGATGACATCGCCCGCCCGGAGGCCGGCCCTGGCCGCGGGGCCGTCCTTCGACACGGCTGCCGTACCGCCCGCGCCCTGGTCGGAGATGACCGCGCCACCGGTCTTGCCGTCCATCATGACCGTGGCACCGATCACCGGGTAGACCGGCTGGCCGGTCTTGATCAGCTGCTGGGCGACGTTCGTCGCCTGGTTGATCGGGATCGCGAAGCCGAGGCCGATGGAGCCCGCCTGGGTCTGACCGACGCTGCTGCCGGCCGACTGGATGGCGGAGTTGATGCCGATGACCGCGCCGCGCGAATCGAGCAGCGGGCCGCCGGAGTTGCCCGGGTTGATCGACGCGTCGGTCTGCAGGGCACTCATGTACGAGTTGCTGCCACCGGAACCGTCACCGGAGGCGACCGGCCGGCTCTTGGCGCTGATGATGCCCGTGGTCACCGTGTTGGACAGACCGAACGGGGCGCCGATCGCGATCGTCGAATCGCCGACCGCGACCCGGTCCGAATTGCCGAGGGACAGCGGGGCGAGCCCCGACGGCGGGTTCTTCAGCTTCAGAACGGCGACGTCGTAGCCCTGCGCCCGGCCGACCACCTCGGCGTCGTACTTCTTGCCGTTGGAGAACGTCGCCGTGAGCTGGCCGCTGTCCGCCGCGGAGGCCACCACGTGGTTGTTCGTGAGAATGTGACCTTCCTTGTCGTACACGAAGCCGGTGCCCGTACCGCCCTCGCCGTCACCGCCCTGCGCATCGATGGTGACCACACTGGGCAGCGCCTTGGCGGCCACGCCCGCGACCGTGCCGGGATCGCGCTTGAGGTCCTGCGGATCGGCCGACGCCGAGACCGTGGTCGAGCCGTTGCCGCCGTTCCGGTCAGCCGCCCAGTAGCCGAGGGCGCCGCCGATACCACCGGCGACCAGCGCCGCCGCCGCCACCGCGGCCACCAGGGCGCTGCCCGTGCCCCGCTTGCGCGGGCCTTCGGGGGAGTGGAGCTGAGCCGGGGCACCCCAGACCGGACCGCCGCCGTCCGCGCCGTGGTGCACGTACGCGGGGACGGCGGGAGGGGGCGGAGGCCAGTTGGCTTCGGCGGCCGACTGGAACCCGGGGGGAGGCGTGGCCGGAAGGGGAGCGGTGTGCGCGGTCGCGTCGGCCGGTTCGCCCATCGGGGCGAACGGCTGCCGCGCGGTCGCCGCGTCCGGCGCCTCCGGGTGCGCCGGGGCGTGCGTGGCTCCGGGTGGGGACGCGGGCGTGCTCCCGGACGGCCCCTGAGGAGCGGCGGCCGGCACTGGAGGTGCGGACGGAACGGACGGAACGGCCTCGCCCGCAGTGCCCTCGTTGCCCTCGTTCTCTGTGCTCACAGCTCTTTACTCCTCGGTTCCACATCATTTTCGGCAAGAGATCCGCTGCGTACGTGTCCCGGGACAGCTTTTCCCACGACACGTCAGGCCACTGTAAGCAGGACCTGTGCATCCGCGCGCCAATCTTTACATCCGGCAAAACGGACCCGCGGCGTGAGGTGCGCGGGGTCGCGGCGCGAAGCGCGCGGGGTCGCGGCGCGAGCTGTACCCAGTGCCCCCTCCTCGGTGACACCATGACGCAGTGACCCACGCACGGCAGCAATCCACGCAACCTCCCATCCAGGTCATCGCCCACCGGGGCGCGTCCGACGACGCCCCCGAGCACACCCTGGCCGCATACCGGAAGGCGATCGAGGACGGCGCCGACGCCCTGGAGTGCGATGTACGGCTCACGGCCGACGGTCACCTCGTCTGCGTACACGACCGCCGGGTGAACCGCACCTCCAACGGCCGCGGCGCCGTCTCCGCGCTGGAACTCTCCGAGCTCGCCGCCCTCGACTTCGGTTCCTGGAAGGACCGCGAGGAGTCGGAGTCCCCGGACTGGGATCCGGTGCCGGGGGAACTCACCTCCGTGCTCACCCTGGAACGGCTGCTCGAACTGGTCGCCGTGACGCGGGCCGCCGGGCGCCCGCTCCAGCTGGCCATCGAGACCAAGCACCCCACCCGCTGGGCGGGCCAGGTCGAGGAGCGGCTGCTGCACCTGCTGAAGCGCTTCGAGCTCGACGCGCCGCCGGCCGACGGCCCGTCCCCGGTGCGGATCATGAGCTTCTCGGCACGCTCCCTGCACCGCATCCAGGTCGCGTCGCCCACCCTGCCCACCGTCTATCTGATGCAGTTCGTCTCGCCACGCCTACGTGACGGGCGGCTGCCTGCGGGGGCGCGGATCGCCGGTCCGGGGATGCGGATCGTACGCAGTCACCCCGGCTACATCGAGCGTCTGCACCGGGCGGGCCATCGCGCACATGTCTGGACGGTCAACGAACCGGAGGACGTGGAGCTCTGCATCGACCTCGGAGTCGAGGCAATCATCACGAACCGCCCGAAACAGGTTCTGTCACAACTGGGACGCTCTTAACGTCAGTTACAGGGAGTACACCGGCGCATTCGAACCGTACTCGATCGTTACGAATGCGTCACTGGCAGGCGATTGGCCGGTTTCCGGTCCAGTCCAGGGGGGCATCCACTCCGTGGCGTGGGGCAAAGGAGGTCTCGGGGGTGGCGTTGGTGGTGGCACAGGAAGTGCCCACGTCGTCGAGCATGGCCGTACCCCATGGCCCTGCGGGCGTGGGTCAGGCGCGGCACCGGATGCGTGAGCAGTTGCGCAGCTACGGAGTGCCGGATTCGGTCGTCGACGATGCTGTATTGATCCTTTCCGAACTACTCAGCAATGCCTGCCGGCACGGCAGGCCACTGGGACGACACACAGATGTGGGTGACGGCGACATCCGCGCCGCATGGCGCGTGGACGGAACGGGCGGGCTGACCGTCGAGGTGACGGACGGAGGCGGTCCGACCCGACCGATTCCGGCCACACCGTCGGTGACGGCGCGCGGCGGCCGCGGGCTCAACATCATCAGCGCGCTCGCCGAGGAGTGGGGCGTACGCGACAGCGTTTCCGGTGAAGTCACCGTGTGGGTCCTCGTCAGCGAGGGGCACGGGCGGGCATCCGGAGTGCCGGGGGTGCCCGGGCTCGACGGGCTGGACTTCGCGGACGCCTTCGACGACGTGGGCTGACGTCTCCCGCATCGGCATGGGTACGGGTACGGGTACGCGCACAGCCACGGGTACAGGAGTGTGCGACGACTGCGGCACGCGCACCCGCACCGGCACACGAATCGGTGGACGGACGTACACGCGGCCGGGCCGGCGGGCGTTACGCGCGGGCGTTCCGTACCCCCGCAACCGCCGGGCGCGCGGGCGCATGTGCCCCGGACGCGACACGGGCCGCTAGGCTCGCGGCCCAGACCGCACTGTCGCAATCGGGAGAAAGCCCACCATGGCCAAGAAGCGCCCTCAGACCAAGGCCGGGAAGCAGCAGCTCAAGGATGGCGAGATCCCGGTGGTGGGAGCTCGCGAGCCCTGCCCGTGCGGTTCGGGCCGCCGCTACAAGGCGTGCCACGGCCGCGCCGCCGCCCAGGCCGTGACCGAGCTCGTCCACCGGCCCTTCGAGGGGCTGGTCGGTGAGTGCGACTGGGTCGCTCTGCGCGAGCTGGTGCCCGCCGCCACGGTCGAGCTCGCGCTGAAGGGCGGGCTGCCCGAGGGCGTGCCCTCGGTGACGCTCGCGACCGTCCTTCCGATGGCATGGCCGGCGCTCCGCCGCGACGACGGTTCGGTGCTGCTCGCGCTGCAGAACGACACCCCGTCCGGTGACCTCAGCCGTGACCTCGCGGACACGCTGCAGCGGGCGCTGGCCGCCGAGCCCGGTTCGCCCGTGGCCGCCCGGCGCGCGCCGGCAAAAGGTCCGCGGCTGCAGGACCTGCTCGACCCGGGCGCCGCGTTCGAGCCCGTGGTCCACTCCGGCTTCGAGTTCTGGGTTCCGGACGCGGAGAACGCCACGCCCGAGGTGTCCGCGTCCCTGGCGCGGGCGAACGAGGCGGCGATCCCGACGTCGCGGCTCTCCGGTGTGGACGCCGCGTACTGGTGCGAGACCCCGGAGAAGAACCACCTGCGCTGGGTCATGCCGCACCCCGAGGAGCAGCTCCTCGACGCGCTCGCCCGGCTGCACGCCGCCGGTACCTCGTCGCTGGGCGAGGGGACGCGGCTGGTCGGCTCCTTCCGGGCGCACGGGCTGATGGTCCCGGTCTGGGACCTGCCGAGTGCGATGGGAGCCGCGGAGTGCGAGAAGCCCGCGGCCGAGCTCGCCGAGCGGCTGACCGCGGCGCTCGCTTCGGACGCTCCGCTCACCGCCGAGGAGCGGCGGGCCCGCGGCGGGCTCACCAACCGCCAAGTGACGCTCAGCTGACAGTGACGATTCCCGGGGTCGTACGGTGATACGCGTCACAACTCCCCGCACTCGCAGGTAAATCACTGCCCGAATACGTGAGATCGAATTTGCGAACGGCAGATCTCTTGTTACCGTTCTAGAAGCCCGGTCGCTGGTGCATCCCCCGTCACCAGCGATCGGGCATCCTCATTTCCGGATACGGCGCACGGCGCGGCGCACGAGCCCGCGCACAACCCCCTCGCCGGTACGCCCCCAAGCCACTGATCCCCTCCCCCCGCGACCGGCCCCGGCTTCCCCGTACCTGCGCGCCGCCGTCAACCCGGCACGCCAGAGCCCGGATTGACGGCACGTCCGTCTCCACAGCGGCCGCACACCCGGAAAGCTTCGCGAATAGCGTTCCACAGAGTTATTCGAATAGGCTTTCGAAGAATCCTTCGAGGGGATTCGGAAGACCCATCAGAAAGCCCTGCGCCGCCCCACTTTGCAGCGGCAGACTTTGCTTGGACCGACAAGAAAACGAGGGTGGAGAGAACCGGGGCGGAGAGAAGATCCGAAAAAGTCGCACGACCTCATCCACAGACACCCATAGACCCCATAGACCCCATGGATACCTGTCGCCACTGTCTACAGCTATTGGCTACATCCGAATTCCTGACGGCCCGACGGGGATATCGATGGAATATGAACTCCTCGACCCCGAACGCCCCTTTTGTTGCGGTGCTCCGAATCGGCTCACGCCCGAGCGGGTGAGCCGACCGCCCGTCAGTAGGCGAGCCGGCTGCCGCCGTCCGGCGCTCCGTTGCTCGCCTCGACCAGCGCGTCGAGCACCGTGCCCACATCCGGCAGCCACGGCGCGGCAGGCCCGGGGACGGGGGTGGAGGCTCCCCGGTTCGAGCGCGGCCGGGGGCCCGCCGCGGGAGCCCGCTCCCAGCGCACCTGCCCCGCCCCCACCTCGGACGGCGGAAGAACGAGATAGCCGCCCTCGCCATGGAACCGCAGCGAGCTGGGCACCCAGTCCTGGGCGTGCAGCAGCTCACCGAGCCGTTCGAGGGTGTACGGGGCGACCAGCAGCGACCACCGGGTCGGCGTCGCCACCACGGGGCCGAGCCGCGTGCCCATCCGGTCCAGCTCGGCCAGCGCCCGGGCGGCGGCCACGGCCGGCAGGCTCAGCGCGCACGGGGCACGGCCACCGGTGGCCAGCACGATCGGAGCGGTCGGGCGGTTCGTCCACCACCAGCGCACCATGCGCTCGTCGGTGGTCGCCGCGAGGAGACCGGGATCGAAGGGGTGTGCGCCGGGTACGACGCACTCGGGATCGGGACAGGCGCAGCCACGGCCGCGGTCACCGCGGCCACCGGCCGCCTCCGGTCCCACTCCGGGAAGCACGGGCCACTGCCATGCGGTGACACAGGTCAGGACCGCGTCGAGCTGGGCGGGCCTTCCCCTGCGCCGGAGCCTGCGTCGCCTACCGAGGATCTCGCGCATGAGCGCTCGTTCCTTTCCGTTGAACGCCGAGGGTCCACATCACACCACGCGTACGTCACCACACGCGTTGATCACTTCACTGTGCGTACATGCTCTTCAAATCTGCGGTACGGGTGGGTCGTCGGTACCGAGCATGGGCCGAGCCTGGTCGAGCAGGGGCGAGACGGGTCCGGACACGATCATGGCGAGGAGCGGCGCACGCATCACGCCTGTCGTCCCACGGTGCAGACCCCGCCACTCGGGGGTGGGGCGCGGCCGCCACAAGAGAGGACGTCCGGGCCCGCTGCCGGGTTCCGGGGCGATCAGAACTGCCCCTGGCCTTCATCGGATTACGTACCCAGCATGCCCGAAACAACGCTCCCTCCGGGACTCAGCCCCGAGAACACCCCTTGTCGAGCACACCCAGTCGACCGCAAATAGCCGCCACAGGGTGCATTTTTCAGCCAACTTGGCAGTAGCTCGGACACCACAAATCCCGCAGGGACAATGCTGGACATCGCCTCACTTGTGCGTGTACATGTGGATGCTACGTGTACACGTGGATGCACTGATAGCGGCGCAGAATGACATGGGGGTTTGCGATGCTATTCAACGAATCGCACCGGCGGGAAAGCCGACTGCCATGAGCGCCCCGCACTTGCCAAAAGTGGCTGGAATCGATCCCATGGTTCCTGTTTCAGCGCACACTGCCGGTTCTCTGTCCGGAGTACCGGCCGCCACCGGAGCCTTCATCCAGGACCGACTGGCCGCCTGGATCTCCGACCTCACCACGCTCCACGAACTCACCGAGCGACTGGCCAGAACCAGCACACTCGACGATGCCCTGCACGAACTGCTGGACGCCGGAGCCGCCCTGGTCGGCGCCCGTCGCGGACTGGTCGTGTTCGAACCGTCCGACCGCCGCGGCCCCGTCAGCACCATCGGCCTCGGACTCGCCCATGCCGAGCTCGGACACATCGAGACGGTGCCGCGCAGCGCCACCTCCTACGGCCGCATCCTGGAAGGGCTCCCAAACACCGAAGGCGCCCTGACCACCCCCGATCTACTCGGCGACAGCAGCCTCGACCCCCGCCGCCGCGAGGTCGCCGCCCGGCTCGGATACGCCGCCAGCCACGCCCTGCCGCTCACTGCCGAAGCGACCGGCAGACTCGGTGCCGCCGTCTGGTTGTACGACGAACCCGCCGAACCGCTGGAACGCCAACGCCATCTCCTCGACCTGTACGCCGGACACGCGGGCGAGCACCTGGCCAGGCTGCTGGAGCTGGAACGGGCCAGGGCCGATGTCGCCACCGTCACGGAGGAGCTGCTGCCCACCCGGCTGCCCCGGGTCCCCGGCGTACAGCTGGCCGCCCGCCATCGCACGGCACCGCAGGGCGGCGGCGACTGGTACGACGCGCTGGCACTGCCGGAAGGCGCACTCGGTCTCGCCGTGGGCTCCGTGAACGGCTCCGGGCCGAGCGCCCTGGCCGCCATGGGCCGGCTCCGCGCCGGCCTGCGGGCGTACGCCGTAATGGAGGGCGAGGATCCGGTCGCCGTGCTCTCCGATCTGGAGCTGCTGCTGCGGCTGACCGAACCCGCCCGTTCCGCGACCGCCCTGTTCGCCTACTGCGAACCCGCCCGCCGCACGATACTGCTGGCCGGCGCCGGCCACACCCCGCCGCTCGTGATCGGCGACCGGCGCACCGAGTTCATCGAGACCTCGGTCTCCGCGCCGCTGGGCATGCTCGCCTGCTGGGAGGCGCCCAGCGTGGAGATCACCCCGGCGCCCGGCGAGACCGTACTCCTCTACACCGACGGGCTGCTGCGCCGCACCGGCGACTCGATGGACCGGGCGTTCGCACGGCTCCACTCGGCGGCGGCGCGCGTACCGAGGGCGCTGCGTGACGACGCCGGATCCGTCGCCGACCACGTACTGCGGACCGTCCTGCCCGACGAACTCGACCAGGACGACAGCGCGGAGGACGTGGTCGTTCTGGCCGCGCGCTTCGACTGAGATCTTTACGGCCCGCCCCGGCCGCCCCCTACGGCCCGCCCCGGGCCGGGCTCGGTGTAACAGGTCTTCCGGCCCTGTGCCCCCTTCCGCACGCCCGTACGATGGACGGGGTCCAGTGTCGTATCAAGGAGAGACAAGTCGTGGCTGAGGAGCTCACCCCGGAGACCCCGGAGACCGAAGAAGAGACGGTCAAGCAGCGGAAGAACGGCCTGTACCCGGTCGTCTCCGATGAACTCGCCGCGAACATGAAGTCCGGTTGGGCCGATACGGAACTCCACGGCCTCGAACCGATCGCCCAGGCCGAGCACACCGCCGCCCGCCGCGCCGCGCTGTCCGCGCGCTTCCCCGGTGAGCGCCTGGTCATTCCCGCGGGCAACCTGAAGACCCGCTCCAATGACACCGAGTACGCCTTCCGTGCCTCCACCGAGTACGCGTACCTCACCGGCGACCAGACCCAGGACGGCGTCCTCGTCCTGGAGCCGACCGCGGACGGGCACGAGGCGACCATCCACCTGCTGCCGCGCTCCAACCGCGAGAACGGCGAGTTCTGGCTCGACGGCCAGGGCGAGCTCTGGGTGGGCCGCCGTCACTCCCTCGCCGAGGCCGAGCAGCTGCTGGGCATCCCGGCGAATGACGTGCGCGAGCTGCCGGCCGCGCTGACCGAGGCCACCGGCCCCGTCCGTAACGTCCGCGGCCACGACGCCGGCATCGAGGCCGCGCTGACCGACAAGGTCACCGCCGAGCGCGACGAGGAACTGCGCGTCTTCCTCTCCGAGGCCCGACTGGTCAAGGACGCCTTCGAGATCGCCGAGCTGCAGAAGGCCTGCGACGCCACCGCGCGCGGCTTCGAGGACGTCGTGAAGGTCCTCGACAAGGCCGAGGCCACCAGCGAGCGCTACATCGAGGGCACGTTCTTCCTGCGCGCCCGCATCGAGGGCAACGACATCGGCTACGGCTCGATCTGCGCGGCTGGCCCGCACGCCACCACCCTGCACTGGGTGCGCAACGACGGCCCGGTGCGCTCCGGCGAGCTGCTGCTGCTCGACGCCGGTGTGGAGACCAACGACCTCTACACCGCCGATGTGACGCGCACCCTTCCGATCAACGGCACGTTCACGCCGCTGCAGCGGAAGATCTACGACGCCGTGTACGAGGCCCAGGAGGCCGGCATCGCGGCCGTCAAGCCCGGCGCCGACTACCGCGACTTCCACGACGCGGCACAGCGCGTACTCGCCGAGAAGCTCGTCGAGTGGGGCCTGCTCGGCGACCTGTCCGTGGACAAGGTCCTGGAGCTCGGCCTCCAGCGCCGCTGGACGCTCCACGGCACCGGCCACATGCTCGGCATGGACGTCCACGACTGCGCCGCCGCGCGCACCGAGACGTACGTCAACGGCACGCTGGAGCCCGGCGTCTGCCTCACGGTCGAGCCCGGTCTGTACTTCCAGGCCGACGACCTGACCGTGCCCGAGGAGTACCGGGGCATCGGCGTCCGGATCGAGGACGACATCCTCGTCACCGAGGACGGCAACCGGAACCTCTCCGACAAGCTGCCGCGCCGGGCCGACGAGGTCGAGGCGTGGATGGCACAGCTCAAGAGCTGATCCGAACGGCCCGGCCTGCCCGGCAGGCCCGGTCACGGGTTCCACGCGTCGAAGGACGCCCCGCTCAGGACACCATGAGCAGGGCGTCCTTCCGCCATTTCAGGACCTTGTCGAAGCTCACCACGGCTCCGCAGCCGGGACGGTTGCCGAAGTGCACATGGTCGGCGAGCTGCTCGATCAGACAGAGCCCCCGGCCGTCCTCCGCGCCGAGCGACGGGTACTGCAGGGAATCGCGCTGCTGCGCGGACCTGCGCAGCGTGCGCCTGGCGGGGAAACCCGGCCCCGAATCGGCGACTTCGATACGGCACTTCTCGCCGTCCAGATAGGCGGTGACCTGGTACTGCCCGGAGGCCGTCCCGGGCAGCTCGTCCCATACGTCCCACGGATCCCGGTCGTCGCTCTGCTCGCACTGGACCCTGTGGTCGCCTCCGTGCTCAACAGCGTTCGCACAGGCCTCGGTGAGCGCGACCGACAGGTCGAAGGAGATCTCCGGGTCCACGCCCGCGGTCTCCATCGTGCCCAGCAGGAAACGACGGGCGAGCGGAACGCTCGCAGCCTCGCGCCGCAAATGGAGGGACCACCAGATGCTCATGCTCCAGCCTCCTGGCTGCGGCTCGACATACCGATACCTATTGCCGCGCAGGCGCGTTCGTAAGCACAGACCTGATGTGAGACCGCTCATTCGGCGGATACCAGCACTCCGCACACCCGTGTATGCCGAACCCGGCCGATCTCCCCACCCGGTGCCCGAACCCGGCCACAGCAGCCCCAGCCGCATCCAATCGGCTGGAAGGTGACCTTCCGGACCTGCCGTACGGAGGCCCGGGGCGCGGTGCGATGATGGCCCCGCCATGTCTATGCCTGTCGCACGCGCCGGAGCCGGTCTGCGGCTCCTGAGGGCCGCGGTGTTCACCGCGGTCTGCATCGCGCTGTCCGCGACAGGTCACTCCCTGGCCTCCTGCGCCGCCGTCCCCTGGTGGACCCTGCTCGCCGGATTCCTCGGGGTCTTCGCGGTGGTGGCACCGCTCGCCGGACGCGAGCGCTCGCTGCCGTCCATCGTCGCCGCGCTGGCCGGCGGACAGGTCGCCCTGCACACCCTCTTCGGCATGGGGACGCACCCCGCCCCGACGGACACCGCGGCGGCCGACGACCCGCTGATCCGGTTCGCGGCCAGCCTCGTGTGCGGCATGGGACCGGCGCAGTTGAACGCCGCCGAAGCGCACCGCATCGTCACCACCGCGGGCATCGACCCGGCGTCGGTGGCGGCCCGGGGAGACCAGCACATGGCCTCCGCAGCCGTCTCGGACCCGGCCGGCCTCGCCGGTCTGCTGCCCAGCCTGCCCATGCTGCTCGGCCACCTGCTGGCCGCCGTGGCCAGCGGCTGGCTGCTGCGGCGTGGCGAGATCGCCCTGTTCCGGCTGGCCCGGCTGTCCGCACACGGCGCCCAACAGATCGCGGCCGGGGCCCGGCTGCGTGCGCTGCGCGCCGCGCTCGCGCTCGTGAACGCCCTGCGCGCCGGGCTTCCCGGGGGCCCGACGACCGGGCCGCGTACCCTCCGTACCGCGGCCGACGCCCCGGCCCCCGCCACCGGGGACCCCTTGCAGCACATGGTGATCAGGCGCGGGCCGCCACCCGCATACGCACTCGCAGCCTGACGCGACACCCTCCGCCCAATGCACGCACCACTCGACGCACGGACCACCCGGCGCGTTTGAGCCGGTGTCGTGCAAGTCGGTGCCGCACATGTCGTGCACGTACGCCGCATGTGGGGAAGAGGTGTCGCGATGCCGTCGCGCAGCCGCGCGCCGGACCACCTTTTCTTCGTGCTTCTGTGGAGTGATCCCTGTCATGAACGTTTCCCGCATCGCCCTCGCCGGCGGCGTCGCCGCGTCCACCGTCCTGATCCTCGCCGGTACGGCCTCCGCGCACGTCAGCGTGCAGCCGCAGGGCGAGGCCGCCAAGGGCGGTTACGCCACCGTCAACTTCAAGGTCCCCAACGAGCGCGACGACGCCTCGACGACCAAGGTCGAGGTCAACTTCCCGACCGACCACCCGCTGGCTTCCGTCATGCCGCAGGCCGTGCCCGGCTGGGACATCCAGGTCACCAAGAGCAAGCTGGCCAAGCCGCTGGACATGCATGGCCAGAAGATCAACGAGGCCGTCTCCAAGGTCACCTGGACCGCCACGGGCGACAAGAACGACCGCGGCATCCGCCCGGGCGACTTCCAGCAGTTCCCGCTCTCCATCGGCCAGCTCCCCGAGGAAGCCGACCAATTGGTGTTCAAGGCCATCCAGACGTACGACAACAAGGAAGTCGTCCGCTGGATCGAGGAGCAGAAGGACGGGGCCGAGGAGCCCGAGAGCCCGGCACCGGTCCTCAAGCTGACCGCGGCAACCACCGACGAGCACGGCGCGAGCGCCGACGACAAGAGCGGTGCCGACGCCACCGCGCAGACCGCGGACAAGCAGACGACGGCCGCGGCGGCCGCGTCCTCCAGCGACACCACGGCCCGCGTCCTCGGCATCGTCGGCATCGTCATCGGCGCCGCGGGTGTCGCCTTCGGCTTCCTCGCAGGCCGACGCCGCGCCGCCTGACCAAAGCCCCAAGTCCCACGCAGCACCACGGCACGCAAAGTTCCACCAGTCCCACTCAGCCCCACAGCCCCACCGACCCACCGACCCATCAGGAATCAGTGCTCCATGCGTAAGAAATCTGTGCTGGCCGCGGCGTTCGTCGCCGCGGCCGCACTCACCCTGTCCGCCTGCGGCAGCAGCGACAACAGCGGCGCGAAGAAGCCCATCGCCGATGTGTCCGTCCAGCCCAAGACCAAGGCCGCGACGGTACTCGACCAGCCGTTCACCAAGCCCGACCTCGTCCTCACCGACACCCACGGCAAGAAGTACGACCTGCGCGAGCAGACCAAGGGCAAGCCGACGCTGATCTACTTCGGCTACACCAACTGCCCCGACGTCTGCCCGCTCATCATGAGCAACATCGCCATCGCCAAGAAGGCGCTCCCCAAGGCCGACCAGGAAAAGCTCCAGGTCGTCTTCGTGACCACCGACCCCGAACGGGACACCCCGTCCTCGCTCGGCAGCTGGCTCAAGTCCCAGGACGCCTCCTTCATCGGCCTCACCGGCGACTTCCCGACCATCCAGGCGGGCGCACGCCAGATCGGCATCGGCATCGACGCGCCGAAGAAGGAGAAGGACGGCACCATCGTCTCGATGCACGGGTCCCAGGTCATCGCGTTCTCCCCGAAGACCGACAAGGGCTACCTCGTGTACAGCGAGGACACCTCGCCCGACGACTACACGAAGGACCTCCCCAAGATCGTCAAGGGGGAGAACCCGTGAACCGCCGCACCACCCTCGCCGGCGTCGTCGCCCTCGCCACCGGGCTGACGCTGGTGGGGTGCTCGTCCTCGGACAGCAAGCCCGAACTGAGGGTGACCGGCGCGTTCATGCCGCAGCCCGTCAGCGACATGGCGGCCGGTTTCCTCGTCGTACAAAACAGCGGCGGCGCCTCCGACCGGCTCACCTCGGTCACCAGCTCCCTCTCGGACGACATCACGATCCACGAGACGAAGAACCAGACGATGCGCATGGTGACGTCCTTCGACGTGCCCGCGGGCGGCGAGCTGGATCTGGAACGCGGTGGAAACCACATCATGTTCACGAAGCTCAAGCAGCAGCCCAAACGGGGCGAGAGCGTGCCCGTGGAGCTGCACTTCGAGAAGGCCGACTCGATAAAGGTCGACCTTCCCGTGAAGGAGACCACCTACAACCCGAAGAAGCAGTGAGGGACTGACTCGCCATGACAGCCGCCACCGCCCCGCCCTTCGGACCACCCCCCGCCGCTCCCGCACCGCGCCGACCGCTCGCCGCGGCCGCACTCCTCGCCGCCCTCGTCGGCATGGTGTTCGGCCTGCTGCTGGGCGGCGCGGGCCCCGCGTCCGCGCATGCCGCACTCACCGGGAGCGATCCGCAGGACGGGGCGGTGGTCGACACCGCGCCCAAGCAGGTCACGCTCACCTTCTCCGAACAGGTCGCCATGAGCGACAGTTCCGTCAGGGTCCTGGACCCCGACGGCAAACGCGCCGACACCGGCGCCGCACCACGTGATCTGCAGAGCGGCTCCACCGTGAAGTACGGGGTTTCACTGCACAGCGGACTGCCCGACGGCACGTACACCGTCGCCTGGCAGGCCGTCTCCGCGGACAGCCACCCCATCTCGGGCGCCTTCACCTTCTCCATCGGAGCCCCCTCCAAAACCACCGTCGCCCTCCCCACGGACGAGGCCGGGGGCGGCCTCGTCGGCACCCTCTACGGCATCGCGCGCTACGCCGCGTACGCAGGTTTCATCCTGCTGGCCGGGGGCGCGGCCTTCGTGCTGACCTGCTGGCAGCGCGGGGCCGGCGCACGCCCGCTGCAACGACTGGTCGTACGCGGCTGGATGACCCTCACCGTGGCCACCCTGGCCATGCTGCTCCTGCGCAACCCGTACACCGGCTCCGGGAAACTGGCGGACGCCTTCGACCTCGACGGCCTGAAGGCCGTGCTCGAGACCAAGCCTGGGGCAGCGCTGGTATCCCGGCTGCTGCTGCTCGGCGCTTCCGCGCTCTTCATCGCCGTGCTGTTCGGGACGTACGCGAAGCGCGAGGACGAGCGCGAGAAGAAGGACCTCACCCTCGGACTGGCCATCGGCGGCACCGTGATCGCCGCCGGGATCGCCGGGACCTGGGCGCTCGCCGAACACGCCTCGACCGGGATCCAGCCCGGCATCGCCATGCCGGTCGACGTGCTCCACCTGCTGGCCGTCGCCGCCTGGCTGGGCGGGCTGACCGCCCTGCTGGTCGCGCTGTACCGGACGCCGGACATCGGAGCGGCGGCCGTACGGCGCTTCTCCCGTGTCGCGTTCGGCAGCGTGCTCGTGCTCGCCGCCACCGGGATCTACCAGTCCTGGCGCCAGGTCGGCACCTGGTCCGCGCTGACCGGCACCGGCTACGGGCAACTGCTGCTCGTGAAGGTGGGACTCGTCGCCGTCCTGATCGGCATCGCCTGGATTTCGCGCCGCTGGACCGCACGACTGGTCACGAACGGAGCCGACGCGGTGGGAACGGAGGACGGGGCCGAAGTCGCGGTCGAGGAACTCCCGACCGCGGCCGCGCCGTCGTCCACTGTCGAGGAGTCCCGAACCCCGGCCGCGCTCTCGCCCGCCGACGAGGACCCCGCGCGGGCGGCGCAGCTCGCCCGGCAGAGGGTCGCCGTGGCCACCGCCGAGAAGAAGAGGGTCCGCGATGCCGACCCCGACCGGTCCGGGCTGCGCCGCTCGGTGCTGGCGGAAGTCGGGGTCGCCGTGGCGCTGTTGGCCGTGACGACCGTACTGACCGCGACCGAGCCGGGACGTACCGAGGAGGAAGCGGCCCGCAGTTCGACGGCGGCATCCGCCCCGGCAGCCGAGGGCCCGGTCAATCTGACGCTGCCGTTCGACACGGGCGGCCAGAACGGCAAGGGATCGATACGGATGGACATCGAGCCCGCCCGTACCGGCGTCAATGAGATCCACATCTGGGTCGACAGCACCGACGGCAAGGCCATGGACGTCCCCGAACTGAAGCTCGCCTTCACTCTGGAATCCAAGGACATCGGCCCGCTTCCCGTCACCCCGGTCCGGCTCACCGAGGGCCACTGGACCGCGAGCGGCGTCCAGATCCCGATGGCGGGCAACTGGAAGGTCGCGGTGACCGTACGCACGTCGGACATCGATCAGACGACCATCGACAAGAACGTGAAGATCGGCTGAGCAGCATCGTGAGTGGAAACAGCGCAATCAGCGGAACCGGCGGAGTGGGCGGAGCGGGCGCGAACAGCCGCAGGGCCTCCACCGGCAAGGGCAAGACCTCCGCAGGCGACAGGGACGGCGGAGCCCCCGGCAGCGGTGCCATCTCCCGGCGGCGGCTGCTCGGCAGCGCCGGCGCGGCCGGTGCGACCGGGCTGGTCCTGGGCGTGGCGGGCGGCGCGACCGGCTATGCCGCGACCCGGCCCGACCAGCCGACCGCGCTGGCCTCGGTCGGCTCCACCCAAGTGATGTTTCACGGGAAACATCAACCGGGGATCACCACTCCGCTTCAAGCACGCGGCCATCTCGTCGCCTTCGACCTGGCGCCCGGCGCGGGACGGAAGGAAGCGGCGGCCCTGATGCGCCGATGGTCGGCCGTCGCCGGGCGGCTGATGGCCGGTGAACCCGCCGACAGCGGTGCCGCGGACGGCGCGGCCCATGACACCGGGATCGCGCTGGACGCCGGACCGTCCTCGCTGACCGTCACCTTCGGATTCGGCCGCACCTTCTTCGAACGCACGGGCCTGGTCGGCCACCGGCCACCAGGGCTCGACCCGCTGCCGCCCTTCTCCTCCGACCACATCGACGCCAAGCGCTCCGACGGTGACCTCTGGGTACAGATCGGCGCCGACGACGCGTTCGTCGCCTTCCACGCGCTGCGCGCCGTGCAGAAGGAGGCCGCCCCCGCCGCCAGGGTCCGCTGGCAGATGAACGGCTTCAACCGCAGCCCCGGCGCCACCGCGCGGCCGATGACCGCCCGCAATCTGATGGGCCAGATCGACGGCACCAACAACCCCGAGCCCGCCGAGAGCGACTTCGACGGGCGCATCTTCGTCCCGGACGGGACGGACAAGAAGTACGACTGGCTGGCCGACGGCTCGTACGCCGTCGTACGCCGGATCAGGATGCTGCTCGACGACTGGGAGAAGCTCCCGGTGGAACGGCAGGAACAGGTCATAGGGCGCCGCAAGAAGGACGGTGCTCCGCTGAGCGGCGGCACCGAGACCACCGCGATGGACCTCGACAAGGCGGGCCCCGACGGCAAGCTCCTGATCCCGGACAACGCCCACGCCCGGATCTCCTCCCCCGAGAAGAACAGCGGCGCGGCCATGCTGCGGCGCCCCTTCTCGTACCACGACGGCATCGCGGCGGACGGCACGCCGGACGCGGGGCTGCTGTTCATCTGCTGGCAGGCGGATCCGCTGCGGGGATTCGTTCCGGTGCAGCGCAAGCTGGACCGGGGCGATGCCCTGTCGCCGTTCATCCGGCACGAGGCCAGCGGCCTGTTCGCGGTGCCGGGCGGTGCGGCGGACGGCGAATACGTGGGGCAGCGACTTCTGGAGTCCTGAGCGCCCGGGGCGCATTAGGGTGACGGTATGTCCGCCACGCGCTACGCATATCTCGGCCCCGAAGGCACCTTCACCGAGGTCGCCCTCCGTACGCTCCCGGAAGCCGCCACCCGCGAACTCGTCCCGATGGTCTCCGTACCGGTGGCTCTGGACGCGGTGCGCAACGGCGAGGCCGCGGCAGCACTCGTACCGATCGAGAACTCGGTGGAAGGCGGCATCACCGCGACGCTCGACGAGCTGACCACCGGCGCACCGCTGATGATCTACCGCGAGGTGCTGCTCTCCATCAGCTTCGCGCTGCTGGTGCGGCCCGGTACGAAGCTGTCGGACATCAAGTCGGTCACCGCGCACCCGGCCGCGCAGCCGCAGGTGCGCAATTGGATGGCCGCCCACCTCCCGGACGCCGTGTGGGAGTCCGCGGCCTCCAACGCCGATGGCGCCCGGCTCGTGCAGGAGGGGCGGTACGACGCCGCCTTCGCCGGTGAGTTCGCGGCGGCGACCTACAGTCTCGAACCGCTGGTGACCGAGATCCATGACGCGGTGAACGCGCAGACCCGGTTCGTCCTGGTGGGCCGGCCGGCCCGGCCGGCGGCGCCGACGGGTGCGGACAAGACGTCGGTGGTCATCTGGCTGGGCGAAGACCACCCCGGCGCGTTGCTCGAACTGCTCCAGGAGTTCACGGTGCGCGGGGTGAACCTGATGCTGATCCAGTCGCGGCCGACGGGGGCCGGAATCGGGAACTACTGCTTCGCGGTGGACGCCGAGGGACACATCGCGGACCGCCGGGTCGGCGAGGCGCTGATGGGGCTGAAGCGGATCTGCCCGAAGGTGCGGTTCCTCGGGTCGTACCCACGGGCCGGGGTGACGCGGGAGGACGTACGGCCGCTGCGGGCTGGTACGTCGGACGCGGAGTTCACCGAGGCCTCCGACTGGCTGGCACGCAATCTGGACGGCCGGGGCTGACGGTCCCGGGCGGGCGGTCATGGGCCCCGCGTTCACGGGCCGGCGGTCCCGGGCGGGCCGGGGCTGACGGTTTCCGGCGGGTGGTCATGGGTCGGCAGTCACAGATCGTCGGTCGCGAGCGGGGAAGGGCAGGGCCGGCGCGCCGCGCCCGGACAGCCACCAGTAACTATCCGCCGGTCCGAGAATCCGCCGATCTGTTCTGCCGATTCTCGGCATCCACAAAGTTATCCACAGGGGCGGTTCTCGACCTGGGGACAAGTCGACACTCGCCACTACCCTAATGCGACATGGTCGACATATCGCTCAAGCCACCCCAGATACATCCACAGGCCGATAGAGCGCGTGGGGCGCCCCGTGTCACCCCAATTCCGTTGATCAACCCTTCAAGGTGGAGAATTCCCACCCGAACGAGCGTCTGAAGCGGGTTTGAACGGGTAATCCGTGAGCCCTGAAGCGACTTTCGGAACGATCTCCTCCGGTATCCACAGCTCTTCCTCACAGCCTGTGGATAACTTCGAGGAGCGCCCACACCTGTGGACAAGTAAGCTTCAACTGCCCTTTCACGCAAGGAAGATGCGTCAAGACAGCTGACGCCTTCCGCCCCATTTAGGGGAATAAGCTCTTTTTTTATTGACAGCCGAGAGCGGTCGGGATCGGCCACGCTCGACCGGGATCGAGTCCAGCCAATGCAATACCGGCCAGCATTATCAATTCAGGCAATTCGGGCAAAATGACACGCTTGGCAATATCGGTTCGAGCTGGAGAAGCACACACCGGTAGCCTGGAGGGGTGATTGACCTTCGCCTGCTCCGTGAGGACCCCGACCGTGTTCGCGCCTCCCAGCGCGCCCGTGGAGAGGACGTCGCGCTCGTCGACGCCCTTCTCTCCGCCGACGAGCGGCGCAGGTCGTCCGGTGTCCGCTTCGACGAACTCCGCTCCGAGCAGAAGGCGCTCGGCAAGCTGATCCCCAAGGCTTCGCCCGAGGAGCGCGCCGAGCTCCTGAAGAAGGCCGAGCAGCTGAAGGCCGACGTCAAGGCGGCCGACGCGGCACAGGACGAGGCCGACGCGGAGACCAAGCGTCTGATGCTCCAGCTCGGCAACATCGTCCACGAGGACGTGCCGGTCGGCGGCGAGGAGGACTTCGTCGTCCTGGAGACACACGGCACGATCCGTGACTTCGGGGCCGAGGGCTTCGAGCCCAAGGACCACCTGGAGCTCGGCGAGATGCTCGGCGCCATCGACATGGAACGTGGCGCCAAGGTCTCCGGTTCGCGCTTCTACTACCTGACGGGTGTCGGCGCGCTGCTGGAGCTCGCCCTCGTCAACGCGGCGATCGCGCAGGCCACCGAGGCCGGATTCGTCCCGATGCTGACGCCGGCGCTGGTCCGCCCCCGCGCCATGGAAGGCACCGGCTTCCTCGGCCAGGCCGCGGAGAACGTGTACCACCTGGAGAAGGACGACTACTACCTGGTCGGCACCTCCGAGGTCCCGCTCGCCGCGTACCACATGGACGAGATCATCGAGGCCGACAAGCTGCCGCTGCGGTACGCGGGCTTCTCCCCGTGCTACCGCCGTGAGGCCGGTACGTACGGCAAGGACACCCGAGGCATCTTCCGCGTCCACCAGTTCGACAAGGTCGAGATGTTCTCGTACGTCGACCCGGCGGACGCCGAGGCCGAGCACCGCAGGCTCCTGGACTGGGAGAAGCAGTGGCTCACCGCTCTTGAGCTGCCCTTCCAGGTGATCGATGTCGCCACCGGCGATCTGGGGGCCTCGGCCTCCCGGAAGTTCGACTGCGAGGCGTGGATCCCGACGCAGGGCAAGTACCGCGAGCTGACGTCCGCGTCGAACTGCGACAGCTTCCAGGCGCGCCGCCTGTCCGTCCGGATGCGCGAAACCCGCGACGGCAAGAAGGTTCTCCAGCCGCTGGCCACGCTGAACGGCACGCTCTGCGCCGTACCGCGCACGATCGTGGCGATCCTGGAGAACCACCAGCTGGCCGACGGATCGGTGCGGGTGCCGGAGGTGCTCCGGCCGTACCTGGGCGGGCGCGAGGTTCTGGAACCGGTCGCCAAGTGACCTTTCCGTACAAGCTCGTCGCGACCGACCTCGACGGCACGCTGCTGCGTAACGACGACACGGTCTCCGAGCGCACCCGTGAAGCACTGGCCGCGGTGACCGCGGCCGGTGCCGCACACATCATCGTCACCGGCCGCGCGGTCCCGTGGACCCGGCACATCCTGGACGACCTCGGCTACGAGGGGCTCGCCGTCTGCGGCCAGGGCGCGCAGGTCTACCACGCGGGCGAACACAAGCTGCTGACCTCGCTGACGCTGGACCGGCAGCTCGCCGGTCTCGCGCTGTCCAAGGTCGAGGCCGAGGTCGGCCCGTTGGCACTGGCGGCGAGCCGCGACGGGCTCGACGGCGATGTGCTGGTCGGCCCCGGCTACCGCGTACAGGAAGGCCCCCTTCCGGCCGTCTTCACCGAGGACCCGGCCGAGATGTGGTCGGCTCCCCTGAACAAGATGTACATCCAGCATCCCGATCTCGACGACGACGCACTGGCGAAGGCCGCGCGAGCGGCAGTCGGGAACCTGGTGGACGTGGTCATGGCCGGTCCGGGCGTGGTGGAGATCCTGCCGCTGGGGCTGAGCAAGGCGACCGGACTCTCGCTGGCCGCGCGCCGGCTGGGCGTGACGGCCGCGGACACGCTGGCCTTCGGCGACATGCCGAACGACATCCCGATGTTCGGCTGGGCGCAGCGGGGTGTCGCGATGGCCAACGCGCATGCGGATCTGAAGGCCGTGGCCCAGGAGATCACCGCTTCCAACGAGGACGACGGCATCGCTGTGGTGCTGGAGCAGCTGCTGTAGCCGTACAGGTCCGCTGAGCCCGTACCCGTACCCGTTGCCGTACCTGTGGTCGTACTCGACGGCGCTGCTGCTGCGGAGGATGCGCGGATCGAACGCGCGCGGGGTTCACCGCCCCGACGACGGCTTAGCAAGCCGCTGCCTTACCACTCGGCCAATCCTCCGGGAGGGCGGCCGCGCGATGCGCAGAGAAACCGCCCCGGGCGTCCTGCTCCGATCGGCACGGCGGAGTCGTCGGTGACTACTCCGGTGCCGGCTCGGGCCCGCCCTGCTGGGAACTCGACGGACTCGGACTCTCGGTCATCGTCGCGCTCCTCTCCCGGCCTGTGGAGTGCATGTCGGCTTGTGGACGATCCTGTCGGGGCGTTCTGCACCGACTTCGGCAGGTGCTGCACCAACTACTGTGCCCGGCACGGCCTTTCGGTGCCACCCATTTTCCGGGCAGCACCGAAGGACCGCGCACACCCGTCGGATCAGCGCTGCTTGTTGCTGCGGTGGCTCAGATCCTTCAGGTGACGGGCGAGATCATCGATCCTGCCGTCGATACGGACGAGGTCCTCGGACACGTGCCCCAGCCGCACGCTCATGGCGCCGACGACCTGATGTGTGACGTCCAGCCTCCGATCGAGGCTGTCGAGCCGGAGCGACATCCGGTTGAGGACGGGCCCGAGCTCCTGAAGCGCGCTGCCCACTCCGGCGAGGCAGCTCTCGACCCGGGTGACGCGGTGTTCGAGCGAGGCGTAGCCCGCGCGCAGGTCCTGCTCGGCGTCGAGCAGATATGTACGGACGCATCGGGCGATGTCGCTGTCGCGAAGAAGCATCGCGACGTTGAGCACGGTCCGGCGGGTGTAGAGGGTGAGCTGCGTGGCAGCCTGTGGATAACTTTCGTCCTCCCCTCCGCCCCATAGGGACAACATGTCCCTATGGAATTCCCGCAGCTCAGAGCCGCGCAGAAGGGTGAGCCCATTCTCTGCGACCTCGACTCGATGCCGCTGGGTCACCTTTTTGATGACCTCTGTGGATACTTCGAAGTAACGAGCCACGTCCTCTGTGCGAAGGTGAATTCCATCCGGGAGCATGACAAGGCTCTTGACTTGTCGAGGACATCGACGCGCCCCATCTGTTCGACGCGCAGCGAACGCGATTCGAGCAGGGCTGCTTCCGTGGGCATGGACATGCCTTCCGATCGTGAAACCGATGCTGGACAGCCCTGTCCCGGGCCTGAGGGACAAAGGACGCTCACGGTTGCCACTCACTCAATGACCGACCCGACGGGGTACTCCCTCGCCGCCATCGGCAATCCCTGTTTCACGAAAGCTACGACGCCACGGATTCCAGTTGCCTCCACTCGCCCTGCCCAACGAACCGATAACCGTACAGTTACGCGTACTACTGTCCGAAATGAATCAACCCCCGCCCAGAAGGCGAGGGTTGATGACCGACGAGTGCGGCAGGGATCAGAAACAGCACACAGGGCGAGGTGTCCGGAGGGAAATGTCCGGAGGGTGCCCCCTGGTCACTCTTCCCCGGTCACTCTTCCCCGGCCAGCTTCAGCGCGCGCAGCTTCTGCCCCGCGTACCAGGTCGCCACGACCGTGACCGCCGCCAGCAGGACGGTCGCGACCGGCAGTCCGACATCGGACGTGATCGTGCCTGCGCCGCCGACCTTCTCGGCGACCGCGAGGGACCACTGCTGCACGCTGAGCGTGCGCGCCCCGGGCACCAGGGTGCCGAACAGGGCCTCCCACACCAGGGCGTAGACGAGGCCGAAGACGACCGCGTGCCTGCTGACGGTGCCCAGCAGCAGGAACAGCGAGCTGTACGCAATCGAGGCGACCAGCGCGGCAATGGTGTACGCCACCGCGATCTGCTGGCCGTTGCCGTTGAGGATCAGTCCCGCGATCAGCGTGGGCAGCGCGGAGAAGACCATCGTGACGGCGATGGCCACGATCAGCTTGGTGAAGATGATCGTCGGCCGCTTCACCGGCTTGGCCAGCAGATAGACGATCGATCCGTCGTCGATCTCGGGACCGATGGCTCCGGTTCCGGCGATCACGCCGATCAGCGGCACCATCGTGGCGATGGCGAAGCCGCCCAGCACATCGGAGGCGACCTGGTCATCGGCTCCCGCGAACGTCCGTACCGCGACGGCGATGATCACCAGCAGGGCCGGCAGGACGAAGAGGATGGCGGCCCGGCGCCGGCCGAGCAGGGCCCGGTAGGTGAGCCGGGCGACTGTGGGGTCGTACATGACGCTTCACAGCTCCTTTCAGGCCACTACTCAGGCCGCTACGAGATAGGAAAAGACCGATTCGAGGGACTCGTCGGACGGCGAAACGGTCAGAAGGCGAATCCCGTGTTCACGTGCGACCTTCGGCAGCAGCTCGGTGAAGCGTCCGAAGTCGACCGCCTGGATACGCAGGGCCTGTTCGCCCAGGTCCACCTCGATACCGGCCGTCGACGGGTCGGCGATGAGCGCGGCGGCGAGCGCGCGGTCGTCGCTGGAACGTACGAGATAGCGGTGCGGGCGGTCCGTCATCAGCCGGCGGATCTTCCGGAAGTCACCGGACGCCGCGTGCCGTCCCGCCACGATCACCTCGATGTGCGAGGCGAGTTGTTCGACCTCTTCGAGGATGTGGGAGGAGAAGAGCACCGTACGGCCCTCGGTCCCCATCCGCCGCAGCAGCTCCATCAGCTGCATCCGCTGGCGCGGGTCCATCCCGTTGAACGGCTCGTCGAGCAGCAGTACCGACGGTTCGTGGACCAGGGCGGACGCCATCTTCACGCGCTGGCGCATGCCCTTGCTGTACGTCGAGATCTTGCGGTCCTGCGCGTACTCCATCTCGACCGTGGCCAGCGCCTTCTGCGCCTCCGCGTCACCCAGCCCCTGCAATTCGGCATTGGCGACGACGAATTCGCGGCCGGTCAGGAAGTCGTACATCCCTTCCCGCTCGGGCACGATCCCGATCTCCTTGTACACCGCTTCGTTGCGCCAGATCGTCCGGCCGTCGAGTGTGACGGTGCCCGTCGAAGGGGCGAGGAAGCCGGCCATCATGTTGATCAGCGTGGACTTCCCCGCGCCGTTGGGGCCGAGCAGCCCGGTGACGCCCGGGCCCACCTTCATGCTCACGTCGTTGACGGCGACCACATTGCCGAACCAGCGCGAGGTGTGGTCGATCTCGATGGTGGTCACAGCCCGACCCTCCGGTAGCGGCGCATCAGTACGGCGTACGAGCCGGCGACGAGCGCGAGAACAACGATCAGATAGACCACGCCGGCCCCGGCTCCCGGGCCTTCCCCTCCGGGGAAGGCCGATTTGGCTCCGAGGAACGCGGTCTGCACACCGTCGATCAGCGTGATGGGGGAGAAGAGCCCCAGCCACTCGATGGCCCCGGCGGAGTCCGTCTGCCAGGCAATGGCCTGGACCGTGGAGACCGCGCCGTAGGAAATGGTCAGCACGGCGATGACCGCGGCGACACCGAACCCGCGACGCGGCGTCAGCGCGGCCATCACCAGCCCCAGGCCGGCGAAGAGTACGGAGAGCAGCGCCACCGACACCATCCCCTGTCCGAACCCCTTGGTCTGGTCGACGAAGTCGAACTTCCCGAGCAGCGCCCCCACGTAGAGGATGACGAGCGGCGCCCCGGTGAGGATGAAGAGCGCGGACGCCATGGCCGCCAGCTTCGCGACGACATAGTCGACCCGCTCGATCGGCCGTGAGAAATATAGCGGCACGCTCTTGAAACGCAGGTCCCGGGAGACCGACTGGGGTGCCTGCGCGGCGAGGAAGAGGCCGATGACGGCCTGCAGATAGATCGCGTACGCCGTGTACTTGATCGGCAGGGCCGTGCTCCCCGGGGTGGCGATGGCCACCGCGACGATGATCGCCGCGATCACGCACATCACACCGAAGAGCAGCATCGGAAGCACCTTGGACTTGGCGGACCGCCCCAGTCCGAATGAACCTCGCAGGGACTGCGAGTAGAGCGAGCGCCGCGCATAACCGCGGCCCAGCCGCGCGCCGTCGTAGGAGCGGTACCCGATGTTGTGGATCCGGGAGGTCTCGCTCCCGCTCACGGCCCCGGTCTCAGTGCTCATCACCGACCGCTCCCCTTCTGCTGTACGGCCCCGACGACCGCGGGCGCGTTCTGCGCCACGGCTGCGGCCTGCGGTTCCCCTTCGGCACGGAAGACCTCGGCGATGTGGTGGCGCCGCTGCTCCATCCGTACGAGACCGAGTCCGAGCCCGGCGACGCTGTCGCGCACGATGTCGTACGTCTCCTCGCCGGTTGCCTCGATCAGCAGGATGTGGCCTGCACCGGGCAGCCCCTGCCCGTCGAGACCGTCGTGGCCCACGAGCTTGACGCCGGCGCCGGTGAGGACCTGGCGCAGCGCGTCGGTGCCGTCCGGGTGGGTGTCGCTGTCGGTGACCTCGACCGCGAGGGTCGTGGTGGTCTGGGTGAAGTCGCTGGTGGAGCTGGAGCGCAGCAGTGTGCCGCCGTCGATGACGACGACGTGGTCACAGGTGCGTTCCAGCTCGCCCAGGAGGTGCGAGGTGACCAGGACCGAGATGCCGAAGTCCGTGTATACGCGGCGGATCAGCCCCAGCATCTCGTCGCGGCCGACCGGGTCCAGGCCGTTGGTCGGCTCGTCGAGCAGAACCAGCTGCGGGTCGTGGACCAGTGCCTGGGCCAGTTTCACGCGCTGCTTCATGCCGGTCGAGTAGCCGCCGATGGGGCGGTAGCGCTCTTCGTACAGACCGACGTGGCGCAGGGTGTCGGCGGTGCGCTCGCGCGCGGCTGTCGGTGGCAGTCCGGACATCCGCGCCATGTGGACGACGAACTCGGTGGCCGAGACGTCCGGTGGCAGGCAGTCGTGCTCGGGCATGTAACCGACCCGTTCCCGGATGGCGGCGCCACTGGTGGTGACGTCGAGCCCAAGCACCGCGGCCCGACCTTCGGTGGCGGGGGACAGACCCAGCAGGATCTTGATCAATGTGGACTTGCCGGCCCCGTTGGAACCCACCAGGCCGGTCACACCGGGTCCGATGTCCAAGGAGAGCCGGTCAAGCGCGGTCACCCGGGGGAACCGCTTGCTCAGGCTTTCGGTCGCGATCACAGTCACGTCTTCGAAGATAGTGGCGCGGGCCACAGCGGACGTCAGCCCAGGCGGCTGGATCCGCATCAGACTCCAGGCGTACGGACCCGTAGGGGGCCACCACGAGGGAGGAAGTCCCGGAGTCGGGGCCCGGGGGCTGGAGTCGCGGGCAGAGGCCGGAGTCGGGGACGGGGGCCGGAGTCGGGGACGGGGGCCGGAGTCGGGGACGGGGGCCGGAGTCGGGGCCGGGGCCGGGAGCCGAAGTTGTCCACAGGTCTCCGCACGCCCCTTGACGTAGTCGCCGGACATTGTCACATTCATCAGTGTCACGTTACGGACACGTACCGCACACGGCAGGGAACGGACGGTGGCATGGCCTCGGCAGTGAAGGACGAACAGGCCCCGGAGCTGCGGGGATTCAGAGAGGTGCAGCGTCTCGCGTACGAATGTGCGGAGGCGGTCGCCGCCCGGCTCCGGCCGGGGGTGACCGAGCGCGAGGCGGCCCGGATGCAGCGCGACTGGCTGCGGGAGCGCGGGGTGCGGGACTGGTTCCACCTCCCCTTCGCCTGGTTCGGGGACCGTACGGCCTTCGCCGGCTTCAAGGTGCCCCTGCAGTTCTTCCCGACCCACCGGAAGCTGGAGCCGGGGATGCCGTTCATCCTCGACATGGCCCCGGTGTACAAGGGCTTCACGGCGGACATCGGCTACTCCGGCTGCCTCGGGCTCAACCCACTGCACGACAAGCTCATGGCCGATCTGGAAGTCCACCGCGAGCTGATTCTGCGCGAGGTGCGGGAGCGGCGTCCGCTGCGTGAGATCTACGAGGACGTCGAACACCTGATGATCAAGCAGGGGTACGCCAACAGACATCGCGCGTATCCCTTCGGCGTCATTGCGCACAAGGTCGACCGCGTCACCGAGCGCCGCTGGTCCCCGCATGTGTTCGGGTTCGGCACCCAGTCGCTCAAGGGACTTGTGAGCGACGCACTGCACGGACACCGGGAGGGCTGGTCGCCGCTGTGGAGTCCGTACCGCTTCTCCGACCATCCGCCGCAGCCCGGGCTGTGGGCGGTCGAACCCCACCTCGGATTCCGGGGTACGGGCGCCAAGTTCGAGGAGATCCTGGCGGTCACCGACTCCAAGGACCCCGAACAGAGCGCCTTCTGGCTGGACGACGATCTGCCGCATGTGCGGCGCTGGGCCGAGGAGAGGGTGGCGGCATGAGTCCGCAGAGTCTGCCGGGGGCGCGCGAGCGCCGGGTTCGTACGGGCGGAATCGAGCTGTGCGTCGCCGAGGTGGGCGACGAGTCGCGGCCGACGATCGTCCTCGTCCACGGCCACCCGGACAGCAAGGAAGTCTGGACGGAGGTGGCAAGGCAGCTGGCCGATCAGTGGCACGTCGTGCTTTACGACGTACGCGGGCACGGCCGGTCCACGGCACCGACGCCGCTGCGCGGCGGCTTCACCCTGGAGAAGCCCACCGATGACTTCCTGGCCGTCGTCGACGCGGTGAGCCCGGACCGGCCGGTGCATCTGGTCGGGCACGACTGGGGGTCGGTCCAGTCCTGGGAGTTCGCCACGGTCAAGCGGACCGAGGGCCGGATCGCCTCGTTCACCTCGATGTCCGGGCCTTCCTTGGACCACTTCGGCCACTGGATCAAGCAGCGGATGACCCGGCCCACCCCGCGCCGCGTCGGCCAGTTGCTGGGACAGGGCGCCAAGTCCTGGTACGTCTACATGCTGCATACTCCTGTCCTGCCGGAGCTCGCCTGGCGTGGCCCGCTCGGCAGGCAGTGGCCGCGGATCCTGCAGCGGCTGGAGAAGGTGCCCGCGGGCGACTATCCGACGTCCTCCCTGCCCAACGATGCGGCGCACGGCGCCTGGCTCTACCGCGACAACGTCGGGGCCCGGCTGCGCCGACCCCGTACCGACGCCTATGCGCATGTACCGGTCCAGCTGATCACACCGACCGGCGACATCTTCCTGTCGGAGAAGCTGTACGACCAACTGGAGTTGTGGGCCCCGCAGTTGGTACGCCGCTCCCTACCGGGCAAGCACTGGGTTCCGCGCACCAGGCCGGACCGGCTCGCCTCCTGGATCAGCGAGTTCGTCACCGCCAACGAGTCGGCGCGGGCCGAGGGCCGACCGGTGCAGGACACCGCGCCGACCGGGGCGTACGCGGACCGGTTCGGCGGACAACTGGTCCTCGTGACGGGCGCGGCCGGGGGCATCGGCCGGGCCACCGCTTTCGCCTTCGCCGAGGCGGGCGCCCGGGTGGTGGCCGTGGACCGGGACGCGGAGGGGGCGGCCAGGACTGCGGAGATGGCCCGGTTGATCGGCTCCCCGGCCGCCTGGGGCGAAGCGGTCGACGTCAGCGACGAACAGGCGATGGAGAAGCTCGCCGAGAAGGTCGCCGGCGAGTACGGCATCGTCGACGTCCTGGTCAACAACGCCGGGATCGGCCTGTCCGGCTCCTTCCTGGAGACGACGAGCGAGGACTGGAAGAACGTCCTCGACGTCAATCTGTGGGGGGTCATCCACGGCTGCCGGATCTTCGGCAGGCAGATGGCCGAGCGCGGTCAGGGCGGCCATATCGTCAACACGGCTTCCGCCGCCTATCAGCCCTCCCGGGCGCTGCCCGCCTACAGCACCTCCAAGGCAGCCGTGCTGATGCTCAGCGAGTGCCTGCGAGCCGAGCTCGCCGACCGGTCGATCGGGGTCAGCGCGATCTGCCCCGGCATCGTCAACACGAACATCACCGCGACGACACACTTCGCCGGTGTCGACGCGGAGGAGGAGAAGCGGCTACGGAAGCGGGCCAGCCGCTTGTACGGGCTCCGGAACTATCCGCCGGAGAGGGTCGCCGACGCGATCCTCAAGGCAGTGGTGCGCAACCAGGCCGTCGTGCCCGTGACGCCGGAGGCCCGCGGTGCCCGGTTCCTGTCGCGTTTCAGCCCCGGTGCGCTGCGCGGGATCGCCCGGCTGGAGCCGCCGCTGTGAGCGGCCGCGGGCAGTCGTCGGCGGCGGCCGGCCGGTCCGCCGCCGAGTACCGGATCGAGGACCTGGCGCATGCGAGCGGCGCCACGGTCCGGACGATCCGCGCCTATCAGGACCGCGGCCTACTGCCGACGCCGGAACGACGCGGCCGGGCCAACGTGTACCGCGACACCCACCTCTCCCGGCTCCGGCAGATCGCCGATCTGCTGGACCGCGGCTACACCCTGGCCAGCATCAAGGAACTCCTGGAGGCCTGGCACACGGGCCGCGGCCTGGGCGGGGTGCTCGGGCTCGTCGCCGAGGTGCACGGCCCCTGGACGGACGAGCAGGCCGACCGGATCACCCGGGCCGCGCTGAACACCAGGTTCGGCGGCAATCCGGACGACGAGGCGATCGCCGAGGCGGTGGACCTCGGCGTGCTCGAACGCATACCGGGGCGGGACGACGAGTTCCTGGTGCCAAGCCCGCAAGAGCTGGCCGTAGAGGTCGAGTTGTATGCCGCCGGCGTTCCGCTCGGCGCAATCTCCGGCCACCTTAGGGAACTTCGCGGCCAGGTCGAGCACATCGCCTCACGTTTCCTGGAGTTCACCACCGAGCACATCTTCGCGCGGTATCTCGGCCATCGCCCGCCGACGGAATCGGACGCGGCGGAAGCGGCCACGATGGTGCGCAAGCTGCGCCCACTCGCCCAGCAGACAGTGGACGCCGAACTGGCCCGCGCGATGAGGATGTTCGCCACCCGGCATCTGCAGCACCACCTCGGCGCGGACAGGCCGCTCACATCGGCGACCACGCCGTCCGTGACGTGCCAGGTGGATCTGCCGCCGGAGACAATTCGTGCCGTGCAACACCTGGTTGGGCCGGAGAACGTGTCCGCCTTCGTCGCGGCTGCGGCAGAACGCGAGGTGCAATCAAGGACATTGGATGCACTTGCCTCATCCACCAATGAAGTGAAGGGAATTACCCAAAACGGTTGATTCTTCCGTCACTTGTCCACAGAATCCCCAATCAGCCTGTGGATAACTTGAGTTGGCTGTGGATCAAACCTGTGGACGAAAATTGCTACAGCGAATAAAATTACTGTAGTGAATCGAGGTGAAATCCGAATGCGCGTGAGCGACCGCCGCGGGCACCCTGGCGGAATGGACGAAAGACGCACCATCAAGGTGTCCAAGTACCTCTCGAAACACCTGCGGCACCAGCCGGAGCGGATCGGCATCACGCTCGACGCCAACGGCTGGGTGCCGATCGGCGAGCTGCTGCGCGCCACGGCCCGCAACAACTTCCCGATCACCCGGAGCGAGCTCGACCATGTAGTCGCCGTCAACGACAAACAGCGCTTCGCCGTCGAGAACGGCCGTATACGCGCCAGCCAGGGCCACACCGTCCCGGTGGACCTCGCTCTCCCGCCGGCCGAGCCGCCCGCGTACCTCTACCACGGCACGGTGAACAGTGCGCTGGGCGCGATCCGAAGGGAGGGCCTGCGGCCCATGAACCGTACGCACGTCCACCTCTCGCCCGACCGTGAGACCGCGACCAGGGTCGGGGCCCGGCGCGGCCGCCCCGTGGCCCTGTCCGTGGACGCGGGCGCCCTGCACCGCGCGGGTCACACCTTCTACGTCAGCGCCAACGGAGTCTGGCTCACCACTGCCGTGCCGCCCGCGTTCCTGAGCTCCCGCGACTGATCCGACGACCTGTACACCGGGGGCCGGTGCTCGCCCGCGGAGGCCGACCCGCCCGTTTCCGGACCCGTATGGTCGTAGCCATGCGTCGGAGCGCTGTCATTCTGCCGATCCACCGCTGGAGCGAGGGCCAAAAGCTCTGGCAGCGTGCCGAGGAGCTGGGGTTCCGCTCCGCCTACACCTACGACCACCTGGCCTGGTGGACCTTCCGCGACGGGCCGTGGTTCGGTGCGGTGCCGACCCTCACCGCCGCGGCCGCCGCCACCCAGCGGCTTCGCCTGGGCACCCTCGTCACCTCAGTCAAGCCTTGTTCACCCATCACGCGCTGACCTGCGGAAACATGGCAAGGGTGCAGGAAGGGCCGACGTGGGCACTTAGATCGGCTCGACGGCGATGCGAGGGTGGCACAGTCGGCGCAGGTCATCCGTGTCGCTCGTGATGACAGTGACGTCGCTGTGTTCCACGTGAGCCGTGGCCGCGAGCATCGCAGCGATGGCGTACTTGTGACCGTGCAGGCTTTCTGCGGCGAGCAGGCTGCTTGCCGCACGTGCGATTTCCTCCGTGACGGGGCGCACCTTGGCCAGGGAAACGGCATGGTCGAACGCAGCCTGCGGCACCTTCGGGTCGCGTGCCTCTACCAGCGTGGCGGCGCTCGTCACGACGAGCAGGTCCAGTCTGCGGGCGACGTCCAGCCATACGGCCATGTCACGGTGCCGACGGGAGAGCTTTGAGAGGGCCTCGCTGTCGAGAACGAGAGTCCCGCTCATGCGGCGTCCGCTGGAGCGGCCTCACCGTGGTGGGCAGCGTGGTGGGCGCGGATGCGCTCGGCCTTGTCCGCCACCTCAGCAGGGTCGACAGGGCCGTGCTCCGCTTCAGCGGTGGCGATGTACTCGTCGATGGCCTCGCGCTGGAGCTGCCGCTGTACAGCCTCCTCGATATAGGAGGAGACGCCTTGTTTGCCGGCGCGTGCGCGGATTGCCTCCAGGGTCTCGGCGCGTAGGGAGACGCTGGTGACTCGGGTCTTGCCGGGGCGGGACGTGTCCATAAGGGGAGTGTAGTACATGACCTATTAACTCGCTGGCTCTTCACGATGCCTACCGGCTGCCGGCGGCGAGCCTGCTGAGGCGGTCGCCGATGACGGAAACGCCCGGACGGGGCTCGTTCTCGTAGTACCAGGGCTTGCGTCGGCGCAGCAGCGTCTCACCATGCTCGCTCCAGGTGAAGCCGGGTTTCCGCAGGAGCTTCCGGAACACCTCGTCAGCGGTCTCCGGGTGAGCGGCGGCCAGACGGCGGATCGGCAATGGCGCGATCGACTCCTCACGCAGATACGTGCGCAGCAGATCCTGGTGTGGCCTGCGGCCCGTGAGGGCGGGGTCCGCAAAGAGGTCCCGCAGCATCCCGTAGTCGGCGTAGAAGTTGAGCCCGTCGATCTGGTCGTAGATGACACCGATGGTGTCCGAGTCCGCCAGTTCCGGCGGAAGTTCGAAGAAGGGCAGGTCCAGGCAAGGGAGCCGCCTGCGCCGGGCACGGCCGGGCTGTGCGGCGACGGCGGCCTCCTGACGGTGGCGGTAGTAGGCGTTGAGGAGGTCCTCGGCTTCGGCAGGCGAAAGGACCAGCTCGTCGCTGCCGCAGAAATCTACGAACGCGGCCCGGTCCTCCCGCATCCGCTGCCACCCCTGATCGATTTTTTCGGGGTTACGGAAGACCAGCTCGGGTTGGCTGGTGGCCAGTTCGAGCGCCGCATTTGCGATGTCGGTGGCACTGGACCTGGGGTAGTACGACATCGCCCCGGAAACCAGCCACGCCCCGTCGCCCGAGTGGACGGGTACCAGGCAGGTGTGGAGAAATCCCCCCTTGGACACTCCACGGAACGCCGCCGGTCCGACATTCGAGTACGTGCGGTACTCCAGGTCGTCGACAAGGTTCAGCAGGACGACGGCATCCCCGTCCTTGCGCTGAATCTCGAAGATGCCCTCGACCGGGTCACGCCAGCCGAGCAGCATCTCCCGGTCGGCCGCGGTCAAGTCCTTCCGTATGGCGACGAACCGCTCCACCACGGTCGAACCGTCCGGCAGCCGATACCGCAGGATGAAGTGGTCGGTGATCCGGATCGCCTCGCCCTCGTCCAGCTGCCTTGCAGGCCCAGCGGCATCCAGCAGAAGGGGCGTCAACCACCGGTCGAAGCGGGCGCTCTGAGCGAAGGTGACCAGTTTCCCTTTCAACTCGGCGCTGTGCTCGATGAGATCGGCCAGCGACGGTTCACCGGCACCCTGATGCGCGCCTTGTACGGCCTCAGCCACGTTCAGCCCTTTCGTACGAGCCAGTTCCGCGTGAAGTGAGAGGTGCCCGGCCTCAACCGGCCCAGTGGCGGTACGCCTCGATCCACTCTGCCCCCTCGGGCGCCGGGCTGGGCAACGGCAGCTCCAGGATGTCGATCGACTGCCGGACGCGGCCACGAGAGCACAGGGCGACGATCCTGCCGTCGGGCGTGAGGTCGACGCCGTGCGCAGTTACCTCGACGCCGAGAACCGCAGTGGTGAAAGGCAGGTCGAGGCACTCCTCAAGCATGGTGAACAGACCGGTCAGCTGCTCGTCCTCGTTATAGGCGTCGACAGTCGCCTCTTCGATCATGGCCTCGATTTCGGCTCCACCCAGCGTGCCCATGACGCCACGGTAGCGGCCCCCGTCGCGACGTCGGCGTGGCTTCCCGAATCTGCTCCGTCGGCATATCCGTGGCGGCGGGAAGCGCGCGTATCGTCGGGGTCATGCGTCTGAGCACGGTTATCCTCCCCATCCACCGGTGGGTCGAAGGACAGAAGATCTGGCAGCGGGCCGAAGACCTCGGGTTCCATGCCGCGTACACGTACGACCACCTCTCCTGGCGGACCTTCCGGGACGGGCCGTGGTTCGGCGCGATCCCCACACTCACAGCCGCAGCAGCCGTGACACAGCGTATGCGTTTGGGCACCCTCGTCACCTCAGTCAAGCCTTTTTCACCCATCACGGTGTGACCAGGACGGATTCCCTCCGGGGCCGGCGCACGGGCACCTGCGCCCGTCCGCTCAGATGCCGATGAGCCGGACGCGGCCCCCACACAGCCGCGTCATGTTGTCGATGTCGGACGTCAATACGACCACCGGCCCCCGACTGGCGCAGTGCCACCTCGGCGACTGTCGCGTCGATCGCGTACTTGTGGCCGTGCAGGCCCGCGGCCTTGAGCAGTTCCGCGGACGCTTTCGCCGCGCCCTCGGTCACCGGCTCTACTTTGACCCGGGGCAGCGCCCACCGCAGCCGAGGCATGTTCACGCGTGCATGGCTGACTTCCACAATGGTGTTGGCGTCGATGACGAAATCGGCACCATGGCGTGGAGCACCTGGAACACGGCAAGGATCTTGCGGTCCTGCGCGATCCAGGCGAAGAGTCCTTGGGAGTCCGGGACCACGGTCTCGGCATGATCGTTCACGCCGCGCTCGCCGACCCGTCGGCGCTCGCCGTCCCGGAGATCCTGGAACGGGCCTCCGCCAGCTCCTCCTCGGTGAAGGCCCCGTGTTCCTCCTGGTGGCGCAGCAGGTCCGCCCCCAGAAGCTGGTGCCGCAACTGCCGCGCCACCGCCTCGGCGACATAACCGGAATCGTTGTCCGTGAGCTTCCTCAGTTCGGCGACCTGCCTCCGCGAATGGCGGGGCCGCGAGGTCGGTGCGCGGACGCAGGGTATCCGCTGCGAGCGATACCGGGGCCCCCACGACCGAAGTGGCCTCCGCCGAAGTGATCCGGTTTGGGCTGGGTCACACGCGACCGTCATGCTGGGGCCATTCGAGCGGCCTCGGACGGGTGGGAGACAAAGGATGCGACGAGACACGGGGGCGGCACCGTCCGATCTCCAGCTGAAGATCGCGCTGCACGGCACCCAGCCACCTCTGTGGCGGCGCCTCGTACTGCCGTCCGACACCTCTCTTCGCACCCTGCACGACGCCGTCCAGGCCGCCTTCGGCTGGCAGGGTGGCCATCTGCACCTCTTCACCGACGAGTCCGGCCGGGTGTACGGCGACGCGGCCCGGCTCACCGACATCGATCTCGGCTTCGGCCCCGGCAGCAGCGACCAGCACGCCACCGCGCTCGGTGATGTTCTGCCCGAGGACGGGGCGCGGCTGCGCTATGTCTACGACTTCGGCGATGACTGGGAGCACCGGATCACGCTGGAGAAGACAATGCCGCGACCGGTCGGCGCGGAGCGAGCGGTGCGCTGCGTCGGCGGCCGTCGTGCCGACGTACCGGCTGAGGACATCGGCGGGGTGTGGGGCCTGGGCGAGGTACTGGCACGCCTCGAAGTACCCGACAGGGCGGGAGACGGCCCGTACGACGAGCTGGTCGCCGAGCTGCGGTCGGCCGGCTACGACCCGGCAGCCTTCCCCCGGGACGGGATCGCTGAGCGGCTGGCCCGTTTGACGCCGGACACGGCGCCCGGTACGGCGAAGCCGTCGGCCGGTACCCGGGCCGGGCGCGGCGGTGGGGGACAGCCGGCTGCCGAGGACACGGCATCGTGCGCCTGCGGGCGCTGCCGAGGGTCGGGCGGCCCGGTCGACCCCGGAGTCGACGGGCCGGTCGCGAGTATGCCCGTGCTGCGCCCGGTCACCCTGGCTCCGCGGGAGGACCTCGCGGCGGCTGTGCGGGATGTCCCGCTCTTCGATTCGGCGCTGCGGCTCACCACCTGGTGTCGCGAGGGACGGCAGGTCACCGCGAGCCGGGTGCTGCGGCCCGCGCTCGCCCGTGAGGCCGTCGAGGATCTCCGGCTATGGGAGTTCGCCGACGAGGCCTCGCCGTACGCCGAGGCCGCCGCCCGGGCCCGTGCGTTGAAGGCGCTGCGCAGCGCCAAGGACGTGGACGTTCTCGACGAGCCGTGGAGTTTCGCCGTGAACCGCGGGCTGATCACGATCAGCGGGGGCCGCGCCTGGGGCGGCGAGACGGCCGACTTCGCCGACGAGAATCTTCTGGAGCTCTGGTCCGTCACCCTGGGCGACCTGCTGGAGGAGATCGACGAGACGGGGGTACTGGACGAACCGCTCGGCGAGTTGGGCGAGCTGTCGGCCGAGATCGCCGACGCGCTGATCGGGCAGCTGTACGACGCCCTGGACGGCGCCTGGGTGGAGATCGACGACCTGCGGGCGAAAGCCCGAGAGGCGGGTGCTGAAGGGCCCGAGCTCGATTTCCTCCTGGCCTTGTTCGCGACGACCTTCCGGGGCCTGGCGGAAGAGCTCGCCCACCTGGGCGCGGTGGAGTTCGTGCCCGGTGACCATGATGTCGTCGCGGCCGAGGATCTCCTGGCCACGCCCCTGAACGCCGTCAGCGGGCGCGGGCTCGCCGGTTCGGATGCCTGGTCGGACGCGTCGGGCCGGCCGTGGGACCACGAGAACGGGGACCGCATGCGGCTCACCCCGCTCGGCCGCCACGGGCTGCGCGCCTACCTGATGGAATGCGGTGCGCTCGCACCGCTGCTCGGCGAGTACGCCGAATCCGACGCAGACACCCTCCTCCAGGGCCTTCTGGGCTACTCCCCCGAGGAGACGCGCCAAGAGGTCGAAGGGTGGCTGAAGCACCGTTCCGGGGCCGACGCCGCGGTGGGACTGCTCGACGCCTGTGCGGGCGACGGCCCCGACATCGCGGCCAGACGCGCCGTGGTCCAGCCGGTGCTGGCCGTACTCGACGACTCGCGAGCACTGCGCGTGCTGCGCAAGGCGGCGGACTCCGACGTCGAGGGATGCCGCCAGGTGGCCGCCGCGGCCCTGGGCGCACGCCCTGAGGCGGACGCGTACGCGGATGCGGCGCGCGCGGAGCAGGCCCGGTTGTGGCTGTTCATCGACGGTCTCTCGCTCTTCGTCGGTGCCCAGGAGGACGAGGAGCTGCTCCTGGGCTTCCAGGAGAACCCGAACGTGGCACCAGAGGTGCTCGAACAGCGGGTGGACGACCTTTGGCGAGTGGAGCACCCGGCCACCGCCCAGGTGCTTGCCGAGCTGGGCGAGAGCCTGCGCGACATCGACAAGCGGCTGGCCAAACGCATCCGCACCGCGGCGAACAAGGCGCGCTCCCGCCGGTGACGGCGGGGCGGCGGAACTCACCGGAGGACGACCGGTACGTGGTGATGAGCGAGGCACGGTGCGTCTCGCTCACAGAAGGATGGAGTTGAGGAAGGTGGCACGAGTCGTCGCACGGGAGCCGAGCACGGGCCGCAGGAGTGTGCTGCCGCTGGCGGCACCTGAGTCGGCCTCCTGGGCGCGGGGCCTGCTCGACAACGGCTGGGCGGCGGTGTTCCTGCCCGGGGAGCCCGCCCGCCTCGGCCGACTGCTGCTGTGGCAGCCCGCCGGGGCGGCCGCCGCCGAGGACACGGCACCCACCGGCGTCGAGACCGACACGGCGGAACTGGTGCTGCCGCACGGCCGTTCGGTCAGGCGGCGCAAGGTGACGGGCCACGCGCTGCCCGCCGCCCTCGCCGTCGCCGCCCTGACCGGGGCACAGCCACCGAATCCGTCCGCCGCCGCCTGGCAGGCCGCCGCCCGCCTCGCGCTCCGGCTGCTCGCCGACGGCCGCCTCCACCCCGCCCTCACCCCCGCCGGCTACGACACCTGGCAGGCGGGGCCTTACACCGCCGCCCAGCGTCAGACCCTGGACGCCCTCGCCGCCGCGTTCCCGCCCCACGCCCACTGTCTGCCCGAGCCCGGCCCCCCTCCGGTGCGGATCGCCGAACCCGCCGCGCTGGTACGCCAGTTCTGCGACGCGGTCGCCGACGACCTGGTCCGCACCCCGGCCGCGCCGCTCGCCATGGGGGCGCTGCCGTACGCCTGGCGCGAGACGCGTGCCGTACCCGCCCTGCGCGAGTGGGCCGAGGAGACCGCCGCCGCGTTCACCGCCGATGTCGGCGTCTCCTTGCGCGTCGACCCCCCGGAGGGACGGCGCCGAGTGTTCCGGGCCGTGCCGCAGCTGCACACCGCGGCGGATCCGGGGCTCGTCGTCGAGGCCGCCCGGCTGTGGAGCGAGCCGGACGAGGTGGAACGGCTGCTCGGCCCGCGCGCCGAGACCGAGACGCTGCTGGCGCTGCGCCGCGGAGCCCGCGCCTGGCCTCCGCTTCAGCGGCTGCTGAGGGACGCCGCTCCCGACGAACTCCGCCTGTCCGACGACGAGGCCCTCGACCTGCTGGGCGACGCCACCGACACACTGCGTTCGGTCGGCATCGACGTGCACTGGCCGCGTGAGCTGGTCAAGGCACTCACCGCGACCGCGGAGATCGGGCAGCGCACCGCCCCCGGCTCCAGTGCGGGCGGACTCCTCGGCGCCGACGCAATCCTCGACTTCCGCTGGCAGATCTCGCTCGGCGGCGAGCCGCTCACCGAGGCCGAGATGGACGCCCTCGCCGAGACGCGCCGCCCTCTGGTCCGGCTGCGTGACCAGTGGGTGGTCGCCGACCCGAAGCTGGTGGCCCGCGTCAGGCGCCGCCGGATGGAACCGCTCACGCCCATGGAGGCGCTGAGCGCCACGCTGACCGGCGAGGTGGAAAGGGACGGCGAGCAGATCCCCTGTGAGGCGGTCGGCGCGCTCGGCGACCTCGTCGCCCGTATCCGCGATCCCGAGTCACGTACTCCCGCCCCGCAGCCCGCCGCGCTCAAAGCCATGTTGCGCGACTACCAGAGGCGGGGCCTCGCCTGGCTGGCCGAGATGTGCGAGCTCGGCCTCGGCGGCTGCCTCGCCGACGACATGGGCCTGGGCAAGACCATCACCCTTCTCGCCCTGCATCTGCACCGCCAGACCGACCCCGCGACCGCCGGCCCCACCCTCGTCGTCTGCCCAGCCTCCCTGCTCGGCAACTGGGAGCGCGAGGCGGCCCGGTTCGCGCCGTCCACTCCCGTGCGCCGCTACCACGGCGGCGAGCGCCACCTCGACGACCTGGCCGGCGACGAGATCGTCCTGGTCACCTACGGGGTGCTGCGCCGCGACCGCGAAGCCCTCGCCGGGACCGACTGGTCGCTGATCGCCGCGGACGAGGCGCAGCACGTCAAGAACCCCTACGCCGTCACCGCCCGCGAGCTGCGCGCCCTGCCCGCCCGCGCCCGCGTCGCCCTCACCGGCACGCCCGTGGAGAACAACCTCTCCGAGCTGTGGGCGCTCCTCGACTGGACCACTCCGGGGCTCCTCGGCCCCCTCGCGGCCTTCCGAGACCGGCACGCCCGCGCCATCGAGTCGGGCGAGGCCCCCGAGGCCGCCGAACGCCTGTCCCGTCTCGTGCGCCCTTTCCTGCTGCGCCGAAGGAAGTCCGACCCGGGAATCGCGCCCGAGCTGCCGGCCAAGACCGAGACCGAGCGGGTCGTGGCGCTGACGGCCGAACAGGCGGGCCTCTACGAGGCAGTGGTCCGCGAGACCATGGCGAAGATCGAGGAATCCGAGGGCATCGCCCGCCGCGGTCTGGTGCTCAAACTACTGACTGGGCTGAAACAGATCTGTAACCACCCCGCCCAGTACCTGCGCCAGTCCACGCCGCTCGGCGGCCGCTCCGGCAAGCTCGACCTGCTCGACGAGCTGCTCGGCACCATCACCGCCGAGGGCGAGTCGGTGCTGGTCTTCACCCAGTACAAGCAGATGGCGACCCTCCTGGAGAAACATCTCGCCGAACGCGGCACCCCCACCCTCTTCCTGCACGGCGGCACCCCCGTCGCGCGGCGCGAGGAGATGGTGGAGCGCTTCCAGCGCGGTGAGGTACCGGTGTTCCTGCTGTCGCTGAAGGCGGCGGGCACGGGACTCAACCTCACCCGCGCCACCCACGTCGTGCACTACGACCGCTGGTGGAACCCTGCGGTCGAGGACCAGGCCACCGACCGCGCCTACCGCATCGGCCAGGACAGGCCCGTCCAGGTGCACAAGCTCATCGCGGAGGGCACCGTAGAGGACAAGGTGGCGCAGCTGCTGGAGTCCAAGCGCACGCTCGCCGACGCCGTCGTCGGCTCCGGCGAGGCCGCCCTGACCGAGCTGTCCGACGCCGAACTCGCCGAACTCGTCGCCCTGGGAAGGCAGTCATGACCCGCGCACTCCCCGGCCAGCGCCGCGCACCCGCCCGCGGCAAGCGCGCCTTCGCCACGACCTGGTGGGGCCAGGCGTGGGTGACGGCCCTGGAGGACTCCACCCTGGACGCCGGACGCCTGTCCCGCGGACGTACCTACGCCCGTCAGGGCAAGGTCGGCCCAGCCGATGTCGCCCCGGGCCGGGTCAAGGCCGCCGTCCAGGGCAGCCGGCCGAGCCCGTACCGCTCCTCGGTCCGTCTGCCCGTCCTCACCGACGCCCAGTGGGACACCCTGCTCGACACCGTCGCGGCCCGTGCCGGGCATCTGGCGGCGCTCCTCGACGGCGAGATGCCCGCCGAACTCGTCGACGACGCCCGCCAGGCGGGCGTCCCCCTTCTCCCTCAGCCCACCGAACTCGACCCGGACTGCTCCTGCCCCGACTGGGGATACCCCTGCAAACACGCCGCCGCGCTCTGCTACGCCATCGCCGCCGCCATCGACGCCGACCCGTTCGTGCTCTTCGCGCTGCGCGGCCGAGGCCGCGAGGAGGTCCTCGCCCAGCTGCGCACACGCCGTACGGTGCCCCGGCAGGCAGCGAGCCCGCCGGCCCCGACCGGCGTCCCGGCCTCCGCCGCGTACACCGACTGGGCCGAACACGCCCCCGGGCTGCCAGAACTCCCCGCACCGGCCGCCCACACCACGACCCTGCCCGTAGCCCCACCACCCGGCAGCGGCCTAACCTCCACGGACCTGGAGCACCTCGTAGCCGACACCGCCTCACGCGCCGTACGGCTCCTCGCGGGTGACACCGCCGACCTGCACCTGACCCAGCACCAGGACACGGTACGGATCGCCGCGTGCAGCCCCGGCCCCGAGTGGTTCCACCACCTGATCGAGAACACCGGCACCAGACCGACCGAATTCGCCCGCCTCACCCGCGCCTGGCGCCACGGCGGCACGACGGGCCTCACCGTCGCCGAACAACCCCACACCCCAGCCCCGGCGACGATGTCGGCCGCCCGCGCCACTCTGACCACAGCCCTCACCGAGATGACCACCACACCCGGCCCTCTCCGGACCTGGCGCAACCGCCTCACCCTCACCGACCACGGCATCCAGCTGCGCCTGGGCCCCGACACCTGCTGGTATCCCTACCTCCGGGGTGACGACGGCGAATGGTGGCCCGCGGCACCGGCCGATACCGACCCGATCACAGCGCTCACCGCGGTCTGGCAGCAGACCGAGGCGTGACACGAACGACAGGCCCGTGGGCGGTGGGGCACAAGTCCACGTCACTCGCGCCTCGTTGATGCATCATGCGCTGACCTGCGAAACCGACCGGCACCCTGCTCTTGCGGACTCCGGTGACCGACTTCGGGACAGTGCTGCGGTCAGAGGCCGATGAGCCGGACCTTGCTGCCGCACAACCGGGACAAGTCGTCGACGTCGGACGTGAGGATGGCGACCTTCGGCCGCCGCGTAGGCTCTGCCCATGCGTCTGAGCACCGTGATCCTTCCGATCTACCCCTGGACCAAGGGGAAGAAAGTGTGGCAGCGAGCCGAGGAACTCGACTTCCACGCCGCCTACACCTATGACCACCTGTCGTGGCGGAGCTTCCGCGACCAGCCCTGGTTCGGCGCCGTACCCACCCTTACCGCTGCCGCCGCATCAACCGAGCGTATCCGTTTGGGAACGCTCGTGACGTCCCCCAACTTCCGGCACCCCGTCACGCTGGCCAAGGACCTCATCACGCTGGACGACGTCTCCCGCGGACGCGTCACCCTCGGCATCGGCGCCGGCGGCAATGGATTCGACGCCACGACGCTGCGCCGGAGCGACGAGGAGGCATGGACGCCGCGCGAACGGGCCGATCACTTCGACGAGTTCGTACCGCTGCTCGACCAGCTGCTGCGCGAGCCCTCGGTGACGCACGAAGGCCGGTTCTACGCGGCGTACGAGGCCCGGAACATCCCCGGCTGTGTGCAGCGGCCGCGGCTGCCCTTCGCGGTGGCCGCCACGGGGCCGCGCGGGATGAAGCTCGCTGCGCGGTACGGCCAGGCCTGGGTCACCACGGGCGACCCGAAGCTCTACGAAGAGGGCACCCCCGAGCAGTCCGTGGAGGCCATGCGCGGGCAGCTCACCAAGCTGGGCGCGGCCTGCGAGTCCAGCGGCCGGGATGTCGCCGAGCTGGACAAGATCCTTCTCACCGGTTTCACGCCGGACCGCCCGCTGCGGTCCTTCGACGCCTTCGTGGATTTCGCGGGCACCCACTTCGCGCTGGGCTTCACGGAGATCGTCATTCACTGGCCGGTCCCCGACTCCGACTTCGCAGCGGACGAGAAGATCTTCGAGCGCATCGCCACCGAGGGCCTGTCCCAGCTCGGCCGCTGACCGGACTCGGGCGGCCGGGCCGGACCAGCCCGCGTACCCAGCACGGACCGACTCGGGCCGAATCGGGCCAACTCGGGCCGGGCCCGGGCGGCTCGGTCCGGACCCGGGCGGCTCGGGCCGGGCCCGGGCGGCTCGGGCCGGGCCCGGGCGGCTCGGTCCGGGCCCGGGCGGCTCGGTCCGGACCCCCTCGGCCGGGCCAACCCGCTGGCATATGCGTCAGGCATGTTCCCCGGTCAGGGGCGCGCATCCTCATATGCGCGCCCCTCTGCACGCCCGTGCACCGTCGTACGCGAGAATGTGCCTGTGACCTCAGCTACCGACTCGCCTTCGCCTGCCGCTCCCCGGCTGATCGCCACCGACCTGGACGGCACCCTGCTGCGCGACGACAAGACCGTCTCGGACCGTACGGTCGCCGCGCTCGCCGCCGCCGAGGAGGCCGGGATCGAGGTCTTCTTCGTCACCGGACGCCCGGCGCGCTGGATGAATGTCGTCAGCGACCACGTCCACGGCCACGGCCTGGCGATCTGCGCGAACGGCGCCGCGGTCGCCGATCTGCACGCGGGCGGCAAGCTGGTCAAGGTCCGCCCGCTGGCACGCCCCATCGCCCTCGACGTCGTGCACACCCTGCGCACCGCTGCCCCCGGCACTTCCTTCGCCGTCGAGCTGACCACCGGCATCCACTACGAGCCGACCTACCCGCCCTTCCACCTGGACCCGGGTGCCACCGTCGCCGTCGCCGAGAAGCTGCTCCACGAGGAGACGCCGGGCGCCGGCGCCCCCGTGCTGAAGCTCCTCGCCCACCACGCCGAACTGGCCCCGGACGACTTCCTCGCCCTGGCCCGTACGGCAGCCGGCGACCGGGCCTCGTTCACCCGGTCCAGCCCCACGGCCCTGCTGGAAGTCAGCGGCCCGGGGGTCTCCAAGGCCAGCACCCTGGCGCTCTGCTGCGCCGAGCGCGGCATCTCGCCCGCCGAGGTCGTCGCCTTCGGTGACATGCCCAACGACGTGGAGATGCTCAGCTGGGCGGGCACGTCGTACGCCATGGGCAACGCCCACCCGGCCGCGCTCGCCGCCGCGTCCGGCCGGACCGCCACCAACGGCGACGACGGCGTCGCGGTCGTCATCGAGCGCATCCTCGCCGAGCGCCGGACGCCCGACGCCCCGCACTGAGGCACACTGCTCCCGACGCCCCACGCCGGCGCGCACCGCCGAGACCCACGCCCCGACGCGCTGCGGGGCCGGGCCCCGAGCTGCTGGCGGCCTCAGATCGGCGCCTCCCACACCACCGTCGTGCCGCCCCCGTCCTCCCCGATGCCGGGCCCGAACCAGCTCGCGCCACCGAGCGATTCCGCCCGGCGCGCCAGATTCCGCAGGCCGCTGCGCCGGCCGCCCTCCGGGATGCCCACCCCGTCGTCGGCGACCGACAGCCGCACCGCGTCCCTCCCGTCGGGCAGTGCGACGGTCGCGTCGACGACCACATCGATCGACGAGGCCTCCGCGTGCCGGAAGGCATTGGACAGCGCCTCCCGCAGCGCCGCGATCAGGTTCTTGCCGGTCAGCTCGCCGACGAGCGAGTCGACCGGGCCGAGAAAGCGGTGCGAGGGTTTGAACCCCAGCGGGACCGCCGCCATGTTGATCTCGCGCAACACGCGGGTGCGTAGCCCGGACGGCGCCTCGGCCGGTTCCTGCTGCAGCGCGAAGATCGCGGTACGGATCTCCTGAATGGTCACGTCCAGTTCGTCGACCGCCCGGCCGACCCCCGTCCGCACCTCGGGGACGACCGACCGGCGCTGGGCGCTCTCCAGCATCATTCCGGTGGCGAACAGCCGCTGGATGACCAGATCGTGCAGATCACGGGCGATCCGGTCGCGGTCCTCGTACACCGCGAGCCGCTCCCGGTCCCGCTGTGCCTCGGCCATCATCAACGCGAGCGCGGCCTGCGAGGCGAACTGGGTGGCGAGGGTCCGTTCCGTCTCCGTGAACGGCCGGTCGCCCCGGGCGCGCGGGATGGCGAGCGCGCCCAGCACTCGTCCACCGCTGTGCAGGGGCAGCAGCATGCTCGGGCCGAAGTGCTGGGCCAGCCTGGTGATCATGCCGCGATCGGTGGCCGAGTCGTCGATGAAGACCGCCTCGCCGCTCAACAGCCTCGCCACCACCGGGCTCTCCGGCCCGATGATCACCCCCAGCGGGACACCGGCGTCGTCCGCGGAGACGGCGACGATCTCCAGGCCGCCCCCCTCGGCCGGCAGCAGCACGATCCCGGCGGCGGACGCGGCGAGATTGCGGGCCTGCTCGGCGACGACGGAGAGTGCGTCATCGGCGTCACCGCCGGAGAGCAGGGCGGTGGTCACCGCCACCGACCCGTCGATCCACCGCTCACGCTGACGTGCCGCCTCGTACAGCCGGGCGTTGCCGATGGCGATCCCGGCCTCCGTGGCGAGCACCCGCAGCATGTGCAGGTCGTAGTCGTTGAACTCGCCCCCGTCGTCCTTCTCCGCCAGATAGAGGTTTCCGAAGATCTCCCCCTGAACGCGGATCGGGACGCCCAGGAAGGTGTGCATCGGGGGATGGCCGGGCGGGAATCCGGCGAATCGGGGATCGGCCGTCAGATCGGCGAGCCGCACCGGGGCAGGGTCGTGGATCAGCGCGCCGAGCAGTCCGCGGTGCCCGTCGGGACGGTGGCCGATCTCGTCAGCCACCTCGTCCGGCACTCCGTAGGTGACGAAATCGGAGAGCCCCTCGCCCTCCTCGTCGACGACGCCGATGGCGGCGTAGCGGGAGTGGGCGAGTTCGGCCGCCGTCTCGCAGATCCGGTCGAGGGTGGAGTGCAGTTCGAGGCCCGTGCCGACGGAACGCATGGCTTCCAGCAGCTGTGGGACCCGGGCGGTGAGTTCGGTGGACAGTCCCTGCAGGCTGCGGGTCGCCCGGGTCGCGGCTTCGAGTGAGTCCTTCGGGTCCGGCTCTGGCATACCCCGAGACTAGTTAGTCCCCACTAGTGAGGAAAATTAGCTTTCGTGCCGCCCCGCTCGCACCCGCACGCCGACGGCTCCCTCAAAACCCCTGCGCGATCCCGCTCACACCCGTACGCCCATCGCCTCCTCAGCCACCGCTCCGGTCTCCCGCTCGCGCTCCAGCATCCGGCGCAACGGGCCTTCCTCGGCGGCGAGATCGGCGTACGGGCCCCGCTGCACGACCCGGCCGGCCTCCAGCACCACCACCTCGTCGACGGCTTCGAGTCCTTGCAGTCGGTGGGTGATGAGCACCGTCGTACGCCCCCGGGTGGCGGCCAGCAGGTCCGCGGTCAGGGCGTCCGCGGTCGCCAGGTCGAGGTGTTCCGCGGGCTCGTCCAGGACGAGTACGGGGAAGTCGGCGAGGATCGCCCGGGCCAGGGCGAGGCGCTGGCGCTGGCCGCCGGAGAGGCGTGCGCCGTGTTCGCCGACGAGGGTGTCGAGCCCGTCGGGCAGCGCCTCGGCCCAGTCGAGCAGCCGTGCCCTGTCGAGGGCGGCCCGAAGTTCCTCGTCCGTCGCGCCGGTACGGGCCAGCCGCAGGTTCTCCCGGATGGAACTGTCGAAGATGTGGGCGTCCTGGGCACACAGCCCGACGAACCCCCGCACCGTGTCCCCCTCCAGCGCGTGGGCATCGACGCCGCCGATCCGGTACGTCCCCCTCCGTGCGTCCAGGAAGCGGAGCAGGACCTGCGCGAGAGTCGTCTTGCCGGAGCCGGAAGGCCCGACCACCGCGATCCGGCGACCGGCCGTCAGGCGCAGGTCGACGGAGTCCAGGGCATCCCGTTCCGCTCCCGCGTACCGGGCGGACAGCCCCCGTACCTCCAGCGGGAAGGGCGATCCGGGCGTCCCGGCCGGGCTGTCCGGTTCGCGCACGGGCAGCGGGGCGTCCAGCACCTCGTACACCCGCTCCGCGCTGCGCTTGACCCGCTGCCGGTACTGCACGGCGAGCGGCAGACCGGTCACGGCCTCGAAGGCGGCCAGCGGCGTGAGCACCACCACCGCGAGCTCCACGCCCGCGAGCCGCCCCTCGTGCACGGCGGGGAGGGCGACGAGTGCGGTGGCGACGACGGTGAGTCCGCCGATCAGGGCGATGAGGCCGCCACCGAGCGCGGTGACGGTCGCCGCGCGGGCGGCGATGCGGGTGAGAACGCCGTCGGCCTCCCGGGTCCGCGCCTGGCGGGCGGGCAGGGCGCCCGCGACGGTCAGTTCGGCGGTCCCGCCGAGCAGATCGGTGATCCGGGTGGCCAGATCGGCACGTGCGGGGGCCAGTTGGCGTTCCGCGTGGCGTGAGCAGGCGCCGATGACCAGCGGCACCCCCGCTCCGGCGAGCAGCAGTCCGGCAGCCAGCACGACGCCCGCCGCCGGCAGCAGCCAGCCGATGAACCCGGCGGCCGCCGCTCCCACGACGACGGCGGTCCCGGCGGGCAGCAGCCAGCGCAGCCAGTAGTCCTGCAGGGCGTCGACATCGGCCACGAGCCGGGAGAGCAGGTCCCCGCGCCGGGTCCGGCGCAGACCGGCCGGCGCGATGCGCTCCAGCCCGCGGTAGACCGCGACGCGCAGCTCGGCGAGCATCTTGAGCACCGCGTCGTGCGACACCAGGCGCTCGGCGTAGCGGAAGACGGCCCGTCCGAGGCCGAAGGCGCGGGTCGCGGTCACGGCGACCATCAGATAGAGCACCGGCGGCTGCTCAAAGGCGCGGGAGATGAGCCAGCCGGAGACGGCCATGAGCCCGACGGCCGAGCCCAGGGCGAGGCTTCCCAGCAGCAGCGCGAGTGCCAGCTGTCCGCGTTGCGCCCCGGCGGACTCCCGGACCCGGGCGAGGACCCGCCCGGGGCGGGCCGCCGTGTCCTGCAACGCCTCGGGCTCCGGCGGCGCGGGACTTCCTGCGGCGGGTGCGTCCGTGGGACGTGGCACCGCGACGGACTCCTCGGGCTTCTCCGGCCGGAGTGTCACTCCAGGCTCCAGTCCCACCACCCGGTCGGCCAGCGGAAGCAGCGCCGGGCGGTGCACGACCAGCAGCACGGTCCGCCCCTGCGCCAGTCTCCGTACCGCCTCGACGATCCCCGCTTCCGTCTCGCCGTCCAGGCTCGCGGTCGGCTCGTCGAGCAGCAGCAGCGGGCGGTCGGCGAGGAAGGCGCGCGCGAGGGCGAGTCGCTGGCGCTGACCGGCGGAGAGGCCCGCACCGTCCTCGCCGAGGAGCGTCTGCGCACCGTCCGGCAGTTCCGCCACGAAGTCGTAGGCCCCGGCGTCCCGCAACGCCGCCGTCACCGCGCCGTCGTCCGCGTCCGGCCGGGCCAGCCTTACGTTCTCCGCGATGGTGCCCGCGAAGAGGTGCGGGCGCTGCGGGACCCAGGCGATCCGTTCCCGCCAGCGTTCCGGGGCCAGGGTCGCCAGATCGACGCCGCCGACCCGTACCCGCCCCTCGTCCGGCGCCGTGAAGCCCAGCACCACGTCGAGAAGGGTGGACTTCCCGACGCCGCTCGGGCCGACCAGGGCAACGGTCTCCCCCTCGTCCACCACCAGCGAGGCATGGTCCAACGAAGGCTCGCCGCGGCCCTCGTGCCGTACGGTCACGCCCTCCAGCTCCAGCCGCAGCGACTGCGGGACGTCCGCCGTGCCGCCCCGCCGGGGCTCGGTCTCCAGGACCGAGAAGATCTCCTCAGCGGCCGAAAGCCCCTCGGCGGCAGCGTGGTACTGCGCTCCGACCTGGCGGATCGGCAGATAGGCCTCGGGGGCCAGGATCAGCACCACCAGACCGGTGTAGAGGTCGAGTTCGCCGTGCACGAGCCTCATGCCGATGGTGACGGCGACGAGGGCCACCGACAGGGTCGCCAGGAGCTCCAGGGCGAAGGACGACAGGAACGCAATCCGCAGGGTCCGCAGCGTGGCCCGCCGGTACTGCGAGGTGATGGCGCGAATGGATTCGGCCTGCGCCTTGGCCCGGCCGAACACCTTCAGCGTCGGCAGTCCGGCGACCACGTCGAGGAAGTGCCCGGAGAGCCGGGACAGCAGCCGCCACTGTCGGTCCATCCGTGACTGGGTGGCCCAGCCGATGAGGATCATGAAGAGCGGGATGAGCGGCAGCGTGACGACGATGATCGCTGCCGAGACCCAGTCCTCGGTGACGATCCTGGCAAGGACGGCCACGGGCACGACCACCGCGAGACCGAGCTGTGGCAGATAGCGTGCGAAGTAGTCGTCGAGCGCGTCGACACCCCGGGTGGCGAGCGTCACCAGGGAGCCGGTGCGCCGGTCGCTCAGCAGGCCGGGCCCGAGCTCCGCGGCCCGCTCCAGCAGCCGGCCGCGGAGTTCGGACTTGACCGCCGCGCTGGCCCGGTACGCGGCCAGTTCGGTCAGCCAGGAGACCAGTGCCCGGCCGAGAGCCACCGCCGCGAGCAGGATAAGCGGGGTCCGCAGCCCGGAGACGGTCAGCCCGTCCTCGAACCCGCCCACCACCACTTCGGCGACGAGCATGGCCTGGGCGATGACCAGCGCCGCCCCGACGACCCCGAGCGCCACCACGGCTGCCAGGAAGAGGCGGGTGGCGCGCGCGTAGCGAAGCAGGCGCGGGTCGATCGGTTTCACGTGAAACAGCCCCTAGCGAACTCGGTCGATGGGCCGGGGCCTGTCCGCCGGCCCGGGTCCCGACAGGCCCCGGATACGTGCCGGGAGGTCCGGCCCCGGGTGCTGTGCCCGGCGGTTCAAGGCCGGACAGGCCCCGGATGCGTGCCCGGCAGTTCAGCGCCGGACAGGCCCCGGATGCGTGCCCGGCAGTTCAGCGCGCTTCGGCGATGTGCTGCGTGCCGATGCGCTTGCGGAACACCCAGTACGTCCAGCCCTGGTAGAGCAGGACGACGGGGGTGGCGATCCCCGCACACCAGGTCATGATCTTCAGCGTGTACGGAGTGGACGAGGCGTTGGTGACCGTGAGGCTCCAGGCGTCGTTCAGCGAGGACGGCATGACGTTCGGGAAGAGCGCCAGAAAGAGCATGGCGACCGCGGCCGCGACGGTCACGCCGGAGAGCGCGAACGCCCAGCCCTCGCGTCCCGCCGCGGCCGCGCCGATCGCGGCGATCAGGGCCACGGCGGCGATGACCAGCGCCATCAGGCTCCAGCCGTCGCCGTTGTCGATCTGGGTCCAGATCAGGAAGCCGAGCGCGAGCACCGCGGTGACCGGTCCCAGCTTCAGCGCCAGCTTGCGCGCCCGCTCCCGGATGTCCCCGACGGTCTTGAGCCCCGCGAACACGGCACCGTGGAAGGTGAAGAGGGTGAGCGTGACCAGTCCGCCGAGGATGGCGTACGGGTTGAGCAGGTCCCAGAAGTTACCCACGTACTCCATGTCGGCACCGATCTTGACGCCGCGCACGATGTTCCCGAAGGCCACGCCCCAGAGCAGCGCCGGGATCAGCGAGGTCCAGAAGATCGCGTGCTCCCAGTTGGCCTGCCACCTCTCCTCGGGCCGCTTCGCGCGGTACTCGAAGGCGACACCCCGCACGATCAGGCAGACCAGAATGATCAGCAGCGGCAGGTAGAAGCCGGAGAACAGGGTGGCGTACCACTCTGGGAAGGCGGCGAAGGTCGCGCCGCCCGCGCTGAGCAGCCACACCTCGTTTCCGTCCCAGACGGGCCCGATCGTATTGATCAGAACCCGCCGCTCCTTGCGGTCCCGGGCCAGCAGCTTGGTGAGGACACCGATCCCGAAGTCGAATCCCTCCAGGAAGAAGTAGCCGGTCCAGAGGACGGCGATGAGCACGAACCAGACGTCGTGGAGTTCCATCTCTCAGCTCCTCTGCTCTCAGTAGGAGAAGGCCATCGGCCGGCCGGCGTCGTCGTGGTCGCCGCCGATCCTGGTGGGCGGGTTGAGGTCGGCCTCCGTGAGCTCCGGCGGTCCGGCCTTGATGTACTTCACGAGCAGCTTGACCTCGACCACCGCCAGGGCGGCGTAGAGCAGGGTGAAGCCGATCATCGAGGTGAGCACCTCGCCCTGGGAGGTGTTGGGGGAGACCGCGTGGCGGGTCTGGAGCACGCCGTAGACGACCCAGGGCTGGCGGCCCATCTCGGTGAAGATCCAGCCCCAGGAGTTGGCGATCAGCGGGAAGAGCAGCGTCCAGAGCGCGAGGATCCAGTAGCACTTGGCGAGCTTCGGGCTGAGCGCCTTGTTCTTGAAGAGGACCAGATGGGGAACCTCGTCCTCACCGGTCCGCATCGCCGGCGGCAGCATGAACTTCCGTCGTGTCAGCCACAGTCCGAGGATGCCGAGTGCGAAGGACGCCATCCCGAAACCGATCATCCAGCGGAAGCTCCAGAAGGCGACCGGGATGTTGGGCCGGTAGTCGCCGGGGCCGAACTTCTCCTGCTCTGCCTTGTTGATGTCGTTGATGCCGGGGACGTACGAGGTGAAGCTGCCGTCCGCGAGGAAGGACAGTATTCCCGGGATGGAGATCTCCACGGTGTTGTGGCCCTTGGCCACATCGCCGACCGCGAAGATCGAGAAGGGTGCCGCGTCCTGGCCCTCCCAGAGCGCCTCGGCGGCGGCCATCTTCATCGGCTGCTGCTTGAACATGACCTTGCCGAGCTGGTCACCGCTGATGGCGGTGAGAAGTCCGGCGATCACGACGGTAACCAGTCCGAGCCGCAGCGAGGTCCGCATCACCGGGATGTGCTTCTTGCGCGCCAGATGGAAGGCGGCGATGCCGACCATGAAGGCGCCTCCGACCAGGAAGGCGGCGGTGATGGTGTGGAAGAACTGGGCGAGCGCGGTGTTCTGGGTGAGCACGTGCCAGAAGTCGGTGAGCTCGGCCCGGCCACGCTCCTTGTTGATCCGGTAGCCGACCGGGTGCTGCATCCAGGAGTTGGCCGCCAGGATGAAGTAGGCGGACAGGACAGTCCCGATGGAGACCATCCAGATGCAGGCGAGATGGATCTTCTTCGGCAGCTTGTCCCAGCCGAAGATCCACAGCCCGATGAACGTGGACTCGAAGAAGAAGGCGATCAGCGCCTCGAACGCGAGCGGGGCACCGAAGATGTCGCCGACGAACCGCGAGTAGTCGGACCAGTTCATACCGAACTGGAACTCCTGGACGATGCCGGTGACGACACCCATGGCGATGTTGATGAGGAAGAGCTTTCCCCAGAACTTCGTGGCTCTGAGGTACTTCTCGTTGTTCGTCCGCACCCAGGCGGTCTGCAAGCCGGCGGTGAGCGCGGCGAGAGAGATCGTCAGGGGGACGAACAGGAAGTGGTAGACGGTGGTGATACCGAACTGCCATCGCGCCAGGGTTTCTGGCGCCAGAGCTAGCTCCACGTCGTCTTCTCCTTACGTCGCCGTAGTCGCACCGGCAGTTTGCCCTTTAAATCCGACTAATCACGGGAAGAACAGGACACGCTTGTGAACGCGTTCACATTCACAAACAATTATGACGCACGGACTTTCGGGACGTTCGGGCGGGGTGCCCCTCTTGGGACGTTCCGATCAATCACCCCGAAGCAGACACCCCCCGGAAAACCCCGGTCCGGGCACCTCCCGGCCCCGAACGCGAAGGCCCCGTACCTCGCCGAACGAGGTACGGGGCCCTGGGCCTTCCGGTGCGCGCAGGCGGCCTGCGCCGCTCTACAGCTCCCTGCGGTACGACTCCGCGGCCTTCAGGAACAGGTCGTTCGCCTCGTCCTCCCCGATCGAGACCCGCACCCCCTCGCCCGCGAACGGCCTGACCATCACACCGGCCCGCTCGCACACGGCGGCGAAGTCGGCGGTACGGTCCCCGAGCCGTAGCCAGACGAAGTTCGCCTGGGACCGGGGAACGGTCCACCCCTGGTCCGCCAGCGCCCGCTGCACCCGGTCCCGCTCGCACACCAAGGAGCCGACCCGCCCCAGGAGTTCGTCCTCGGCACGCAGCGAGGCGACCGCCGCGTCCTGGGCGAGCTGGCTGACCCCGAAGGGCACCGCCGTCTTGCGCAGCGCGGCCGCCACGGGCTCGTGGGCCACGGCGAAACCGACCCGCAGCCCCGCCAGGCCGTACGCCTTGGAGAACGTCCGCAGCACCGCCACGTTGGGCCGGTCCCGGTAGATCTCGATGCCGTCCGGCACCTCGGCGTCGCGGATGAACTCGCGGTACGCCTCGTCGAGCACCACCAGGACATCGCCCGGCACCCGGTCCAGGAACCGCTCCAGCTCGGCCCGGCGCACCACGGTGCCGGTCGGGTTGTTGGGATTGCAGACGAAGATCATCCGGGTGCGGTCCGTGATCGCGTCCGCCATCGCGTCGAGGTCGTGCACATCACCCTCGGTCAGCGGGACCTTCACCGAGGTCGCACCGCTGACCTGCGTGATGATCGGGTACGCCTCGAAGGAACGCCAGGCGTAGATGACCTCGTCCCCCGGACCCGAGGTGGCCTGGAGCAGCTGCTGCGCCACACCGACCGAGCCGGTTCCGGTGGCGAGGTGCGAGAGGGGCACACCGAAACGGTCGGCCAGCTCGTTCATCAGACCGGTGCAGGCCATGTCCGGGTAGCGGTTGAAGTTCGCGGCCGCGGCCAGGGCGGTCTCCATCACCCCGGGCAGCGGGGGATAGGGGTTCTCGTTGGAGGACAGCTTGAACGCGACCGTTCCACCGGCAGCAGCCGGCTTGCCCGGCACATAGGCGGGGACGCCGTCCAGCTCGGCGCGCAGCTTGGGGCTCGTCTCGCTCACCGCAGGTCCTCCTAGACCGTCTGTACACATCAATACTGCTCACCTTATGAGGATTGGGCTCCGCTGCGAATGGCCGGAGCGTCCCGAACGCTGAGCGCGGCCGGGACCGGAGCTTCCTCTTGCCCTGCCCGGCCGGGGACGGGGGAGCGCTCCCCTCCCTGACGCGCGCCGGTGGCTCACTCCGTGGCGCGCGTCCCCCGAAGAGGTGAGATGAGACCTCTTCGAGACATCGACCATTTAGTAGGCCCATCGGGTTCGATGCATGACACACCACGGTAAACGCTGCAAACGCCCTTGTTTTTCAAGGCATTTGACGTTCTATGATCATGCAGAAACGTGCCTGTCAACGAGTGAATATGCGGCCGGGCCAACCTCCCCTCCGAGCCCTACTATCGGCTCGCCATGACAGCAGCAGGGAAGCACCAGGTGAGCCGGACGGAGACACCCCGGCGCGGCGGCCGGCAAGGACGAGCGGGAATCCGGGATGTGGCCGCCGCCGCCGGGGTCTCCATCACGACCGTCTCCGACGCGCTCAACGGCAAGGGCAGGCTCCCGGACGCCACCCGCCGCCATGTCCGCGAGGTCGCAGAGCGCCTGGGCTACCGCCCTTCCGCCGCGGCCCGAACCCTCCGTACCGGCAAGTCCGGCCTCATCGGCCTGACCGTGACGACCTACGGGGACGAACCCTTCACCTTCACCGAGTTCGCCTACTTCGCCGAGATGGCCAGAGCGGCCACCTCCGCCGCGCTCGCCCGCGGCTACGCCCTCGTCATCCTGCCCGCCACCTCACGCCACGACGTCTGGTCGAACGTCGCTCTCGACGGCACCGTCGTGATCGACCCCTCCGACCAGGACCCGGTCGTCACGGAACTCGTACGCCAGGGGCTGCCCGTCGTCTCGGACGGCCGGCCGGCCGGCACCCTCCCGGTCACCGCCTGGGTCGACAACGATCATCGCGCCGCCGTGCTCGACCTCCTCGACCATCTCGCCGCCGCCGGAGCCCGCCGCATCGGCCTGCTCACCGGCACCACCACCGACACGTACACCCGCCTCTCCACCACCGCGTACCTCCACTGGTGCGAGCGCGTGGGCCAGGACCCGGTGTACGAGTCCTACCCTGCCCACGACCCGTGCGCGGGCGCGGTCGCCGCCGACCGGCTGCTCGCCCGCCCGGACCGGCCCGACGCCGTCTACGGACTCTTCGACCCCAACGGCACCGATCTGCTGGCCGCCGCCCGCCGATACGGTCTGCGCGTCCCCGAGGACCTGCTGCTGGTCTGCTGCAGCGAGTCCACCGTGTACGCGACGACCGAGCCCCCCATCACCACCCTCTCGCTCAAGCCGCGCAGAATCGGCACAGCGGTCGTCCAGCTCCTGATCGACGCCATCGAAGGCGTGGCACACGACGGACCGGTGGAGCAGGTCATACCGACGGAGCTCATCGTCCGGACGTCCTCGCAACGCCGTCCACCCCGCACCACGGTCAGCGCGCCCCGCTCCCCCGCCAGGGATTGATCAGGCGATTTCGGACCAATCGGCCGGTGAACCTGACGTGCGCCCGGATTCACCACCCCTGGTGCGTCACAGAGCACGAATCGCATTCCTATGATGGGCGCACGACACCGCGGACCACCCCGACCAGCAGGGCCCGTCAGGTGTACGGCGGCGCGACGGTGGTGGAGGGGTCGATGACACAGGGGGCCGGTCAGGAACCCGTGGTGCGGACTGCGACGTTGCGTGACTTCCGCGTACCGCCCTATGCGCAGACTCCGGTGCCGCCTTCACCGCCGCACCCGGGCAACGCCGTTCCGGGAGACGAGCTGCCGGAGGGGTACACCCCCACCGCACGCGACCTTCCGTTGATCAACCGCGGTGACACCGTCCAGGTGCGGGCCGTCCCCGACCCACGGCCCGCCCCGGAGCCGGGGCTCGGACCGCTGTACGTCGTCGGCGACGTCCACGGCTATCTGGACGAGCTCCACGCCGCGCTCGCCGAGCAGGGCCTCATCGACGCCGGAGGCAACTGGTCCGCGGGCAATGCCCGGCTCTGGTTCCTGGGCGACTTCACCGACCGGGGACCCGACGGCATCGGCGTCATCGACCTGGTGATGCGCCTGTCCGCCGAGGCCGCGGCCGCGGGCGGCTACTGCAAGGCCCTGATGGGCAATCACGAACTGCTGCTCATCGGCGCCAAGCGGTTCGGCGACACCCCCGTCAACTCCGGCGCCGGCACCGCCACCTTCCAGGCCGCCTGGCTGCTCAACGGCGGCCAGAAGAACGACATGGAGCGGCTCCAGGACGTCCACCTCCAGTGGATGTCCCGGCTCGACGCGATCGTCGAGGAGGACGGGCACCTGCTGACGCACTCCGACACGACGGCCTACCTCGACTACGGCAGCACCATCGAGGACGTCAACGACACCGTGCACGCCATTCTCACGCGTAACGACGCCGACGAGTGCTGGGACCTCTTCCGGAAGCTCACGAAGCGGTTCGCCTTCCGCGACGAGTCGGGGCCGCAGGCCGTACGGGAGCTGCTGTCGGCCTACGGCGGACAGCGCATCGTCCATGGTCACAGCCCCATTCCGTATCTCCTCGGCGAGGTCGGCTCGGAGGACGGAGAGGACGGTTCCGGTCCCGTGGTCGACGGCCCGCACGTGTACGCGGACGGACTCGCCATCGCCATGGACGGCGGAGTGACCATGGCCGGAAAGCTACTGGTCGTCCAACTGCCCCTGCATGACTGACGTCCATCCGGGAAGACGCTCCACGACCTGACCACGCCGACCACCGGGCCTATTTACGGAAACCCCCTGTCACCCCGTGCCGTGGGCGCTCTACCATCGGCGTATCAGTAGCAGGCTCTCCTCCGTTTCCGCCCAACTGCCCGGTCCGAGCGGGCATTCAGGCCCAACGGAGCATCGGGGGATGCACATGAACAGCGCTCCGCACCTGCTGGCCGAGGACCGCCCCGAGTACGAGCGGATCCTCGACGACGCACTGCGCCACGCCCATGAACGACCGGATCTGGCCGCGGTCGGCGAGCGGCTCAACGCCGTGCAGCTGCGCACCATGGCGCTGGACGCCACGGCGCTGATCACCGCGACGGCCGCCACCGAGTACGAGCACTATGTGAAGGCCCGCGAAGAGCTGCGCGGACCGGACGAAGGAACGGACGAGGACACCGGTCCCGGGTCCGGCACGAACCGTCGGAGCGAGTCGGGCGCCGGCATAGGAGCCGTCGTCACGGTTCTGGCGCCCGTGCTCGCCGGCACCGCCGCGTTCATATTCCTGCTGGCCGGTTATCTGCTGAAACTGCTCAGCCCGCCGCCGTCCTTCGCCTCCACCATGGTCGCCGCGGGCTGGTTCTTCGCGGCGGTCATGGCCGCCGCGATCCTGGCCGCCGCCGTCGGGCTGCTCGTCACCGCACTGCGCAACGGGTCGACGTCGCAGCCCGCCGAGGATCCCGGGAGCGAACTTCCGGAGGATGTGGCGCGCGCCAGGGAGGCATGGCGCCACGCCCTGCTGGAGCGCGGCATCCTGCCGTTCCTCAGGGACGCGCTCGCCGACCCCGAGGCCGGCCTCGCCGCACGCACCCCGCACCGCTCGGAGCACCGCATCCCGAAGATCGGCTACAGCCGGCCGGACTTCACCAGCCCCGACGACGGCCCGGCGGCGGGCCCCCGCCCGACCTTCACCAGCCCGGACTTCACCAGCCCCGACTTCGGTGGCCCGGAGCATGAACCGGACTGACCGGGTCCGGGGGGCACGTACCCCGCCAGGAACAGTGGCGAAGACCTGACGCGGTCCTCGCCACTCGCCACGCGTCGGACGGATCAGTCCGCGATCGGCAGATAGACCCGATTGCCGGCCGCCGCGAACTCCTTGGACTTCTCCGCCATGCCCGCCTCGATCTCCGCCTGCGAACCGCCGTGTTCACGACGGATGTCCTGGGAGATCTTCATCGAACAGAATTTCGGCCCGCACATCGAGCAGAAGTGCGCGGTCTTCGCCGGTTCGGCGGGCAGCGTCTCGTCGTGGAACTCCCGCGCAGTGACCGGGTCGAGAGCCAGATTGAACTGGTCCTCCCAGCGGAATTCGAAACGGGCGTCGGAGAGCGCGTCGTCCCAGTCCTGCGCCCCCGGGTGCCCCTTCGCGAGATCCGCCGCATGGGCCGCGATCTTGTACGTGATGACGCCGGTCTTCACATCGTCTCGGTTGGGCAGGCCGAGGTGCTCCTTGGGCGTGACGTAACAGAGCATCGCCGTGCCCCACCACGCGATCATCGCCGCGCCGATGCCCGAGGTGATGTGGTCGTACGCCGGAGCGACATCGGTGGTCAGCGGGCCGAGCGTGTAGAAGGGTGCCTCCTCGCAGATCTCCTGCTGGAGGTCGATGTTCTCCTTGATCTTGTGCATCGGGACATGGCCCGGGCCCTCGATCATGGTCTGGACGCCGTGCCGCTTGGCGATCGTGTTCAGTTCGCCGAGTGTGCGCAGTTCGGCGAACTGGGCCTCGTCGTTGGCGTCGGCGATCGAGCCGGGGCGCAGACCGTCGCCCAGCGAGTACGTCACGTCGTACGTGGCGAGGATCTCGCAGAGCTCCTCGAAGTGCTCGTACAGGAACGACTCCTTGTGGTGCGCGAGGCACCACGCCGCCATGATCGAACCGCCGCGGGAGACGATGCCGGTCTTGCGTCGGGCGGTCAGCGGGACGTACGGCAGGCGCACGCCGGCGTGGACCGTCATGTAGTCGACGCCCTGCTCGGCCTGCTCGATGACGGTGTCCTTGTAGATCTCCCAGGTCAGCTCCTCGGCCCGGCCGTCGACCTTTTCGAGCGCCTGGTAGAGGGGAACGGTGCCGATCGGCACGGGGGAGTTGCGCAGTACCCACTCACGGGTGGTGTGAATGTTGCGGCCGGTGGACAGATCCATGACGGTGTCGGCGCCCCAGCGCGTCGCCCACGTCATCTTCTCCACCTCCTCCTCGATGGAGGACGTCACCGCGGAGTTGCCGATGTTGGCATTGACCTTCACCAGGAACCGCTTCCCGATGATCATCGGTTCGATCTCGGGGTGGTTGACGTTGGCCGGCAGTACGGCCCGGCCGGCGGCGATCTCCTCGCGCACCACCTCCGGCTCGACGTTCTCCCGGATCGCCACGTACTCCATCTCCGGGGTGATCTCACCCCGGCGGGCATACGCGAGCTGGGTCACCGGCTGCCCGTCCCGGCTGCGGCGGGGCAGCCGGGGCCGGCCGGGGAAGACCGCGTCGAGGTTGCGCAGCCCTTCCCCAAGCTCTCGACTTCGCTCGAGCAGGGGAGACCCCATTCGCGGCGAGGTGTGCTTGAGCCCGTCGTCCTCGGGGCGCGCGGGGCGGCCCGGGTACTCCTCGGTGTCGCCGCGCGCGATGATCCAGCTTTCCCGAAGCGGTGCGAGCCCGCGACGGACATCGGTCTCGGTGGTGGGATCGGTGTACGGCCCCGACGTGTCGTACAGCGTCACGTCCTTGCCGTTGGTGAGGTGCACCTGCCGGACCGGCACCCGGAGGTCCGGGCGTGAGCCCTGGACGTATCCCTTGTGCCAACCGATGGACTTCCCGGCCTCGTCGCTCTGGTTCGAGGCAGGCGTGCGTGCGTCCGCTGTGGTCATGAGACCTACTCCCTACGCCGGCATTACCCGGTAACAGGTTCGGCGGTCGGCGCAGCCTGTCCCGTACGGATGTACGGATATCAGCGCCCTCTCAGCCCGGTGCTCCGAGCTCCCGCGTGTGCAAAGGTTCCTCCACGCTAGTGCCCCGTCCGGCGTAATGAACAGAGGGCCCCTCTCTTCTTGCGATGATCGGCCGGTGACGTCCCCCCAATTCGACTCCGAACCGCGAGGCCATCAGCACGGCCACTCGCACAGCCATGGCCCCGCCGCGCCCGTCTCCAAGCATCTGCGCAAGGTCATCGCGGCCGTGCTCATCCCGTTCGCCACCGCGGTCGTCGTCGGCCTGGCGGTGCTCTGGCCTGGGGGTGCACCCCCGCACGAGCGGACCGGTGTCGGGTTCGACCGGCAGACCCAGCAGGCGAAGGTGGTGAAGGTCGACAAGGTGGACTGCAAGGACGTGAACGCCGCCCAGATGCCCACCAGCGGCGAGACCGCCCCGTCGTCGGGAAGCGGGCCGGGGCTGTGCGAGAAGGCCACCGTCGAGGTGACGACCGGTCACGACAAGGGCCGGACCTTCGTCGAGGTCGTCCAGCCCGACGCACCGCGCCAGTTGCGCCAGGGTCAGGGCGTGGTCGTGGCGTACGCCCCTGACGCGCCCCACGATCTGCAGTACTCGGTGACGGATGTGAACCGGAAGTTCCCGATGGCTCTGCTGGCCGGGATCTTCGCGCTGGTCGTGGTCGCGGTGGGCAGGATGCGCGGGGTGATGGCACTGGTCGCGCTCGCCGTGTCGTTCGCGGTACTGACCCTGTTCATCCTCCCGGCCATCCTCCAGGGCTCGAATCCCCTGCTCGTCGCGGTGATCGGGGCCAGTGCGATCATGCTGATCGCGCTCTACATGTGCCACGGCCTGACGGCCCGCACCTCGGTCGCGGTGATCGGCACACTGCTCTCGCTCCTGCTGATCGGGCTGCTCGGATCGCTCTTCATCGGCTGGGCGAGCCTGACCGGCAACACCGACGACATCACCGGTCTCATCCACGGCCTGTACCCGCACATCGACATGAGCGGCCTGCTGCTGGCCGGTGTCATCATCGGGTCGCTCGGCGTCCTCGACGACGTGACGGTCACCCAGACGTCGGCGGTCTGGGAGTTGCACCAGGCGAACCCGACGATGGGTGTGCGGGGGCTCTACAGGGCAGGGATCAGAATCGGGCGCGACCACATCGCCTCGGTCGTCAATACGCTGGTGCTCGCCTACGCGGGCGCGGCGCTGCCGCTGCTGCTGCTGTTCTCGATCGCCCGGAGCAGTGTGGGGACGGTGGCCAACAGCGAGCTGGTGGCGGAAGAGATCGTACGAACGCTGGTCGGCTCGATCGGACTGGTCGCCTCGGTGCCGGTGACGACGGTGCTCGCGGCGCTGGTCGTCTCCGCGGACCGCACAGGGCCCGGCGCGGAAGCCGGAGCTTCAGCACCCGTACGGACCGGGAGAGGCCGCCGTCGCAGGGCGAAGCCTTGAACGCCCCCACCACAGAGAGCGATTCACCCATTCGGCAGGTGTCGCGTTCGACCGACGGGCCTGTCTGCGACCCCGTGCTCTTCAGCCGGCGTTCTGTTCCTTGGCGAGGATCCGGCCCAGTGCCTCTTCCAGATTGCCCTCGAAGTCACCCAGCGTGCACTCCTGCCCGAGCGGCACGAGTTTGTCCGTCCGATCGAGAAAAGCCACAAGTGGGGCGGTACCGGCCCGGAAGAGGGCGCGGTCCTCGCCCACCTGAAGCCGGATGTGCACATCGGAAAGCCCCTCGGGCTCCGTGGGTCCGATGTGCACATCGCCGTCGCCACTGGGGCTGTTGAGGCCGTCGAGCAGCAGCTCACGGCCGAATGCCCAGGTGACGGGGGCGTCGCCGGGCAGATGGAAGGTCATCCGGATCGCATACGGATCACACACTTCGTACCGGAGCTCCACCGGGATCCGGAAAGAGAGCTCCTCGGAAACGAGGAAGCTCATCATGACCTCAGCTTGAACCGACTCGCGCATCGTCCAACCCCGCAGTAGATGAATCTGGCCAGGAATGATCCCCCATGGCCCTATTGACGCCATCGTGGTGCACGCGATAGCAGATCACAAGGAGTGATTTTTCAGATACTGATAGAGAACACGAACGAACGCAAGAGGTTGGCCACTTCGCCACGTAGTTGTTCGACTGCGGGGAGCAACCGGTCTTCTTGCTCCAGGGGTACCGAAATGGCCATCGCGGCGGCGGTGAATCCGGCAGCGATCGGGATGGCCGCACAGACCGTCCCCAGGGCGTACTCCTGTCGTTCGATGACAGGTTCCATTCGCTCCAGCGACCGCAACCGCTCAAGGAACGTCACGCGGTCCTTCACCGAGTAGCGGGTCAGCGGCCGTACCGGATGCCGGTCCAGATGGTCCTCGCGGGCCTTCTCGTCGAGTTGGCTCAGCAGACACTGCCCGATCGCATGGGCATGCCCGGTCTCCCGGAAGGACGCCCACTCGCCCACCGCGGGGGTGGCCGGGGTGTCGGTGACGGCGACGAGTTCGATCTCGCCCTCGCGGTAGACGGCGCAGTACACCGGTGCGCCGATGGTGTCGCGCCAGCGGCTCAGCGACTCCGTCATTCTGCTGCGACGAATCTGCAGCGAACCCTCACCGACCAGGCGCTCGGCGGCGGTTCCGAAGAGGAAGACGCCGTTCTCCCTGCGCAGATAGCCCTCGTGGGCCAGGGTGCGCAGCAGATGGTAGGCAGTGGGAAGGGGAAGGCCCGCTTCCCTTGCCAACTGCTTCGCGGGCGCCCCGTCCCGATGGGCACCCACAGCTTCCAGCAGCCTCAGCGCTCGCTGAACCGAACCGATCAACGTCGGGACAGCGGTGCTCGATGCCGTGGTCAACGGTCACCCCCAGGCATGGTGACGGGCGGTCAGCCCGCCTGCGGGGGCCGCCCCCACAGACCGCCGCATGACTGGGGTTCGGAGACCGAACGCCGTACAAACCACTGGTCAGGGTGGTGACGGACAGTTAATTCCCAGGTGGTGGCGGCGGACTGCCACCATATCGGCCGCATCCGCGAGGGAGGTCGTTTCGTCTGCTGCTTAGCTCAGCTGGGCTAATCGCCCCGGCGGCCTTCCGATCGTCCTACCAGTCGCCGCGCGAGGAGGACGACGACATGAACTTGCGTACGACGAAGACGAGTCCGCCGACCAGGATCACGAAGACGAGAACCTTGAAGAGCAGACCGATGACGAACCCGACCACGCTGGCGATCAGGCCGCCGAACACGACGATCGCGATGACCGGCACCGCGATCCACTTCACCCACCAGGGCATCCCCGCGAATATCTCCCGCACGGCCATCGTCCTTGCCTCGTCTCTGTGAGTTCCTGTTCCGCTGCTCCGATACTTCGATGCTAGACGCGCGGAGGGGGGCTGCGGGGGCCCGCAGCCCTTGGAGTCCCCTGATCGACCCCCTAGGGATCCCTGATACCGGAGCCCGGTCCTCCGGGAGCGCGGCTCAGCTCTCCGGCGGAGAGAAGATCACCATGACCCGCAGGTCCTCGGTGATGTGGTGGAACTTGTGGGCCACTCCGGCGGGGACGTACACCACGCTCCCCCTGCCCACCTGCGTGGTTTCCATGCCGACCGTGATCGAGGCGCGGCCGCTGACGATGAAGTAGACCTCGTCCTCCTTGTGCGGCTGCTGCGGGTCGAGCTCGCCGGCGTCCAGTGCGTACAGGCCGACGGACATGTTCCGTTCCTTCACGAACTGCAGATACGCGCCGTCGTTCGCGGCCCGTTCCGCCTCCAGCTCGTCCAGTCTGAATGCCTTCATGGCCTGTCCGCCCCTTGCCTCTGTCCCGCCGGTGTCCGCCACCGATCCTGTCTGCCACGATCAGACACATGAAGAATTTCGTAGTCAAGACGATCGCCAACGCGGGTGCGCTGGCCGTGGCCATCTGGCTGCTCCAGGACATCACGCTGAGCGGCGGCAGCACCGGGCGCAAGATACTCACGCTGATCGTGGTCGCCCTGCTCTTCGGCCTGGTGAACTTCGTGGTCAAGCCGATCGTGAAACTGCTCACCCTGCCGCTCTTCATCCTCACGCTGGGTCTGATCACCCTGGTGGTCAACGCGCTCATGCTGCTGCTGACGTCCTGGCTGGCCGGGCAGTTCAACCTGAGCTTCCACGTCGACGGCTTCTGGACCGCCGTACTCGGCGGCCTGATCATCTCGATCGTGTCGTGGGCGCTGAACATGGTCCTGCCCGACGAGGACTGACCGGACACCTCTTGAGACAGTGCGGTCCGGACCGGTGGCGCACCGGGGAGAGAAGTGAGGAACGGTATGAGCACCATGGGTGACGGAACCCGGGCGGTACGGGCCGGGCTGCCCGAACCGCAGCAGTTCGAGCCGACGCTGCCCGGGCCGGCCTTCGCCGCACACTTCCATCTCTCCGGTGAACCGGTCGGTCCGTACACCTACGGCCGGGACACCAATCCGACGTGGACCCACCTGGAGCGCGCCATCGGTGAGCTGGAGGCGCCGGGCGAGCCGGTCGCGACGACCGTCTTCGCCTCCGGAATGGCGGCGGTCTCGGCCGTGCTGCTGTCCCAGGCACGCACCGGCGACGTGGTCGTGCTGCCCGACGACGGATATCAGGCGCTGCCGCTGGTGCGTGAGCAGCTGGAGGCGTACGGCGTCGAGGTGCGGACCGCACCCACCGGCGGCGACGCCCAGCTGGCGGTCCTCGACGGCGCCAAGCTGCTATGGATCGAGACCCCGTCCAATCCGGGGCTCGATGTCTGCGACGTACGCCGGCTCGTCGGGGCCGCGCACGCGGTCGGCGCGCTGGTGGCCGTCGACAACACCCTCGCGACACCGCTCGGCCAGCGCCCGCTGGAACTGGGCGCCGACTTCTCCGTGGCCAGTGACACCAAGGGCATGACCGGGCACGGCGACATCCTGCTCGGCCATGTGACCTGCCGCGATCCCGAGCTGGCAGCGGGGGTACGGCGCTGGCGCAAGGTCGTCGGCGCGATCCCGGGTCCGATGGAGGCCTGGCTCGCACACCGTTCGCTGGCCACGCTGGAGCTGCGGATCGACCGGCAGTGCGCCACCGCCCTGACCCTGGCGGAGGCACTGGGCGAGCGCCAGGGGGTGACCGGGCTGCGGTATCCCGGGCTGCCCACCGACCCTTCGTATCCGAACGCCGTACGGCAGATGCGGCGCTTCGGCTCCGTGGTGTCGTTCGTGCTGCCCGACCGCGAACGGGCCGAGCGCTTCCTGACCGAGCTGCGCCTGGTCGACGACGCGACGAGCTTTGGCGGCGTGCGCTCCACCGCGGAACGGCGGGCGCGCTGGGGCGGTGACGCCGTACCGGAGGGCTTCATCCGCTTCTCGGTCGGCGCCGAGAACCCGGACGACCTGGTGGCCGACGTGGAGCGGGCACTGGACGCGGCGCTCGGCGAGAGCTGAGCCGGCACCGGCGGTATGTACGGACGGTCCGAGCCTCCCCCCTCGTGGCTCGGACCGTCCTGGTTCCCCAGGTGAAGAACCACCCGAACAAGGCTAATTGACTCTCCGTCAGAGTCCAATCACGGTAGCGACAGCGACCTATCGACATATTTATAGTTGTACGGGACCGAAGCGCCGCGCGGGCGGGAGGGGACAGGACATGGACCTGGCCCTGCTGCGCACATTCGTCACGGTGCACCGCGCCGGCTCCTTCACCAGGGCCGCCGCCCTGCTCGGCCTCTCCCAGCCCGCGGTCACCTCGCAGATCCGCACCCTGGAACGGCAGCTGGGCCGCCCGCTCTTCCTGCGCCGGGCCCGCGGCGTGACCCCGACGACCATCGGCGACGAACTCGCGCACCGGGCGGCGCCCCATCTGGACGCGCTGATCGAGATCGCCGAGACCGAGCTCGACGAGGAGTCGGGCGTACGGACCCTGCATCTGGCCGGACCGCCCGAGTTCACGTCGGCGCGCGCCCTGCCGGCACTCACCCCGCTCATCGCCCAGGGCCTGGCATTACGCAGTTCGTTCTTCACCGACGCCGTGGAGACGCTGGAGGGGCTGGCCGCCGGGCACCACGACCTGGCCATTGCCACGGCCCGTCCGCGCGGTGAGCTGCTCACCGCGACGCCGCTCTGCGACGAGGAGCATGTACTGATCGCCGCGCCGCGCTGGGCCGGGCGCCTGGGACCCGGGACCCTGCGGCACAAGGGGCCCGTGGTGCTGGACCAACTGCCGGTCGTGGAGGTGCACGAGAGCCTGCCGCTCGTCTCCCGTTACTGGGCCGCCGTGTTCGACAGCCGGCCCGCCGCCGCGGGAACCGTCATCGCACCGGATCTCCGGGCGGTCCTCGAATGCACGACGGCGGGTGCAGGGCTCGCCGTACTGCCGCGCTATCTGTGCGAGGGGGCGCTGGAACGGGGCGAGGTGGTCGCGCTCCTCGATCCTCCCGTGCCTCCGCTGCGCACCTACTTCCTGGCCGTGCGGACCGGCACGCTCGCACTGCCGCACATCGCGCGGGCGCACGAGTGGCTGCTGCGCGCCGCAGCCGACTGGTAGCCGCAGGGCGGTCCGGCACGGGTCCGGTGTTTCAGAACCGGTTCCGTGGGCCACTCTCTTGCCATGACCGAACGTCCCGTGGTCAAGCGCACCGCACGCGCCATCCTGCTCGACGGCAACGACCTCATTCTCATCAAGCGCACCAAGCCCGGGGTGGATCCGTACTGGCTCACACCGGGCGGCGGGGTCGAGCCCGAGGACGCGACCGTCGTCGACGCCCTGCACCGCGAACTGGACGAGGAGCTCGGCGCCAAGATCACCGATGTGGTTCCCTGCTTCGTCGACACTGTGGAGCACATCGAGGGCGGCGGGGTGAAGGGCGTGAAGGTCCAGCACTTCTTCGTCTGCCGGCTGGAGTCCATGGACCTGTCCCGGCGCCACGGCCCGGAGATCGACGACCCCTGCGGGGAGTACGACGTCGTACGGGTGCCGTTCAGCCGGATGGGGATCGCCGCGGTTCATCTCGTACCGCTGTCGCTGCGGCACTACCTGGACGGCAATATCGAGGGCGTACGAGCGATGCACGCCCCTGACCTGGGCTGACCGGCTGCCGCTCGTGGAGGTGGGGCTGGTGGGCCGCTGCTCCTCGATCAGGTTGTGTCGGCCCGCTGGTCGCGCCCGACACCGCCACGGCTCAGGCCCTCGTCACCTCGCTCACCGAGGCGACGGATCTACCGTTGCGCGCGGACATCGACACGCGCCATGCGGACCTGCTCACTGGCTCAAGGAGTGCGGTCTGCGGGCGGGCTCCGAAACCACGGTGGTGACGTACGGGACTTCGGACCTCCCGGGCGACTGGACCCGTCGCTGCGCTCCGCTGACCGTGGCGACGGGCTGACGCACCCGGCTCGGCGCATCGGCGACGCTGCGAGCGGTCAGTGGTGGGCCGCGGGGACCACGAGCGGTTCCGGGGCGTGCCGGACGACGAGTCGGCTCCTGGCGACCGTGCGACGTTCCAGAACGCCGGAGACGACCGCGAGGACCAGGGCGGAAGTGGCCAGCGCGGCGCCGACCCAGTTGGGCGCGGTGTAGCCGAGGCCCGCGGCGATGACGAGACCGCCGAGCCAGGCCGACAGCGCGTTGCCCAGGTTGAAGGCACCGATGTTGACGGCGGATGCGAGGGTCGGAGCACCGGCGGCCTGGTCGAGCACCCGCTTCTGCAGCGGCGGCACCGTGGCGAAGCCCAGACCACCGATCAGCAGGATCGTGACAGCCGCCGCGATCTTGTTGTGGGCGGTGAGGGTGAAGAGGGCGAGGGCCACGGCGAGGGTACCCAGCGACACGTACAGGATCGCCATCGGATGGCGGTCGGCGTACTTGCCGCCGAGCAGGTTGCCGCCCACCATGCCCAGCCCGAAGAGGACCAGCAGCCAGGTGACGGAGGACGCCGAGTATCCGGCGATCCCGGTCATCATCGGGGTGATGTAGGTGATCGCGGCGAAGACTCCGCCGAAGCCCAGCACGGTCATCGCCATGGCGAGCAGAACCTGCACATTGCGGAACGCGGCCAACTCGTGGCGGAGCCGTACGTCTTCGGGCCGGGGCTGATCGGGGACGAGCGCGGCCACACCGAGAAGACCCACGACTCCGAGCGCGGCGACAGCGAAGAACGTGGTCCGCCAGCCGACGCTCTGTCCGATGTAGGTGCCCAGCGGTACGCCGACGACATTGGCGACGGTGAGGCCGGTGAACATCATGGCGATCGCGCCGGCCTTCTTCTGCGGGGCGACCAGATCGGCGGCCACGACCGATCCGATGCCGAAGAAGGCACCGTGGGCCAGCGAGGCGATCACGCGCCCGGCGAGCATCACGCCGAAGGCCGGGGCGACGGCGGAGACGGCATTGCCCGCGATGAACAGCCCCATCAACAGCATGAGCATGCGCTTGCGGGTGACGCGCGTGCCGAGAACCGTCATCAGCGGGGCGCCGAGGACGACCCCGAGGGCGTATCCCGTGACGAGGAATCCTGCGGTCGGGATCGAGACCTGGAAGTCCGCGGCAACCTCGGGGAGCAGCCCCATGATCACGAACTCGGTGGTTCCGATACCGAAAGCCCCGATGGCGAGGGCGAGGAGCGCGAGCGGCATGGGTGTCACCTTCCCTCAAAATTGCGTCTGCACGTTACAGGCGTTCACAATAATTGCAGGCACCGTTAATTGCAAGCGCGGGCTATTGCGGGGGGTCGCCTATCCTGGACACAACCGGCTCCGAGACGGAGGAGACATCCCATGACAGCGACAGACCCCGCACTGACCGCCCTGTCCCAGGGCTGGTGCGCGCTCTCCTTGCTCCACGGGAAGCTCGAGGCCCGTATCGAGCGGGCTCTGCAGGCCGGGCACGGGCTCAGCGTGCGGGAGTACTCCCTGCTCGACGTCCTGAGCAGGCAGCACAGCGGCCCCGGCGGCCATCTCCAGATGAAGCAGGTCGCGGACGCCGTCGTCCTCAGCCAGAGCGCCACCACCCGCCTGGTCACCCGGCTCGAGGACCGCGGACTGCTGACCCGGTATCTCTGCGACACCGATCGCCGCGGCATCTACACCGATGTCACCGAGGCCGGTCTCGCCCTGCTCGCAGAGGCCCGGTCGACCAATGACACCGCGCTGCGCGCCGCACTCGACGAAGCTGCCAGGAACCCCGAACTGGCCCCGCTCGTCCGGGCGGTCGAAGAGCTCAAGGCCCCCGTACCGATCGCATGAGCCGCCGCGCAACCGTGACCGGTCCCCGCACGGGCCGGGAAAGTCATCCGCCATGCTCATGGGCTGCGTAGGGTACCGATCATGAGCGATCTGGAAATACGCCCCGCAGCCCTCACCGACATCCCCGCGATCGTGGCCATGCTCGCCGACGATCCACTCGGTGGACAGCGTGAGTCACCAAACGACCTCGCCCCGTACCGTGCCGCGTTCCAGCAGTTGGCGGACGACCCGAACCAGCATCTGGTCGTCGCCGTGCGCGGGGACCGCGTCGTCGGAACCCTGCAGCTGACCGTGATCCCCGGACTCTCCCGGCGCGGCTCGACCCGCTCGGTCATCGAAGGCGTCCGCGTCCATGCCGACGAACGCGGCAGCGGTCTCGGCACCCGGCTGATCGAATGGGCCGTGGACGAATCGCGGCGCCGGCACTGCCAGTTGGTCCAGTTGACATCCGATGCGACCCGGACCGATGCCCATCGCTTCTACGAGCGGCTCGGTTTCACCGCCAGCCACGTGGGCTTCAAGCTCGCGCTCTGACCTCGGCTGGAATCCGGGAGGGTGTCCATGCACCGCATCAGTGACGAACAGCGCAGGATCAGGCTGGGGCGACGGCATCGCCTGGCCCCGTCCGCTCGGACCGCGTCCCCCGTGTCCGTGGCGGACGCGGTCGTCGCTCTGCACGCCACCGACGCCGCCAGCGTCTTCCTTTCCACCTGCGCCCGGTTGTCCGAGGCAGGCGTCGCCACAGTGGAGCGGGCTCTCTACGAGGACGTCTCGCTGGTCCGGCAGCTCTCCATGCGCAACACCCTCTTCGTCGTGTCGCAGGAACTCGCCCCCTACGTCTACGCGTCGAACGCCCGGGCCGTGGCCGCCAAGGAACGCCGCACCTTCCTCAAGCACCTGGCGGCCGACGGCAACGGGCTGGACGAGCACTGGCTCGCCGACGCCGAACAGCAGACCCTTGCCGCCCTTGCCGCCGGCGGTCCCGTCACCGGCAGCGAGCTCTCCGCCAGTGTGGCTGCCCTGCGCACCGAGATCACCGTGTTTCCCGGCAAGAAGTACGAGGCAGTGCAGGGCGTTGCCTCCCGTGTCCTCCGGATCCTGGCAGCCGAGGGCCGCATCCGCCGGGACCGGCCGCGTGGTTCCTGGACCTCCAGCCAGTTCCGCTGGACCACGTCCGAACCCTGGCCGTTCGAGGACCCCGCACCGGCGCAGGCGGAACTGGCCCGGCGCTGGCTCCATTCCTACGGCCCGGCCACCGAGGCCGATCTGAAGTGGTGGACGGGGTGGGGGCTGGGCCAGGTCCGCACGGCACTGGCCGCCGTCGGAGCCGAGGAAGTCCGGCTCGACCACGGCGCCCCGGGATGGGTCCTGCCGGACGACCTGGAACCGGAACCGGCCATGGAACCCTGGGCCGCGCTGCTTCCGGCGCTCGACCCCAGCGCGATGGGCTGGGCGGATCGAGGATTCCACCTCCCTGCCGGGCATCGAAAGGCACTGTTCGACCGGTCCGGCAATATCGGCCCGACCGTGTGGTGGGACGGCGAGATCGTCGGCGGCTGGGCGCAGCGGGCCGATGGCGAGCCGGTCTGGCGACTGCTTTCCGACATCGGCCGGGAGGCCACCGCCGCGATCGAGGCGGAAGCGTCCAGCCTGTCGCAGTGGGTGGGCCGAGCACGGATCACTCCACGCTTCCGCACCCCATTGGAACGGGAGTTGACGGCGTGAACCGCCCGGCCCCTGCCGTTTCACGTGAAACGGCAGGGGCCGGGCGCAAGGTGTCCAGGCAACTCGGCGTCCTCAAGTGGTGTGGTGTCCAAGTAGCGCGGCGTCCTCAAGGCGCGTGGCGCTTGGACAACGCGGCGTTCCCCAGTGGCGTGGCGCTCAGGCTTCGAGGCCTCGCCAGCCGCCTTCGTCCACACCACCGGGAATGGCCGCCGCGGGATCGTACGGCTCCCGCGTGAAGACGAACGAACCCAGATCGAGATGGTTCACGCTGCCGTCGCCGTTCCGGACGACGCGCAGCGTCTCCCCCGCGTAATAGCCGTTGAGACCGACCCAGGTGCCGTCGGTCCGTGCGGTGAAACGGGCGCCTCGGCCGTTGCCTCGCAGGGGCTGAATCTCCAGCCCACCGTCCGAGGTCAGTCGCAGGACGTTCGCGCGCGTGCCCCAGTACCAGGGACCGGTCAGCGCGAGAAGCTCCGCGTCCGCGCCGGGCAGGGGCCGCCAGGGCTCCGGAATGCGGGGCTCGGCCTCGGCGACGATCTTCACGAGGTCTGCGGCAACGTCCCCGATCATCGGCCCGGACGTGGTGTTGGTGAGAACGACGGCCGTCGCATCGTCCTCGACGCTGAACCACAACGCGGCCAGGAAGCCGGGCAGCGAGCCCGTGTGCCCGAAGAGCGTGCGGCCGTCCCTCCGTACGAGCTGAAGACCCAGGCCGTAGTGCGACTCCCAGTCGCCGGACTCGATCGGCGTGGACGGTTCACGCATCTGCTCCACGGAGGCGGCACGGAGCACCCGGTCGTCTCCTTCGGCAAGAAAGGCCGCGAAGCGGAGAAGGTCGCCGGTGGTGGACCAGAGCTGACCGGCCGGGGCCATCAGCCCGAGATCCTCGGTCGGTTCGGGCAGTATGACATCGGCCCAGGGATGCACGGCCCAACCGCCTGCGTGCGGTGCCTGCGGCAGGGGGCTCGTGCGGTGCATGCCGAGCGGTTCCAGGATCTCGCTTCGCAGCACGTCCGCCCAGCTCGCCCCACGCACCTTCTCGACCAGCGCGCCCAGCAGGGTGTAACCAGGGTTCGAGTAATGGTGACGGCGGCCCGGGGCGTGCATCCTCGTCTGCTCACCGAGTACGTCGGCGAGCTCGGGCCGCAGCGCACCTGGGGTCCGTTCCCACCAGGGGGCGGGCGACTCGGCGCCCAGTCCCGCACTGTGGCCCAGGAGTTGGTGAACAGTGACTCCACCGACGCCCGTGCCGGGCAGATGCTTCTCCAGCGGGTCGTCCAGGTCCAGAAGTCCCTCGTCGCGCAGCCGCAGGACCAACACCGCGGTGAACGTCTTGGTGATCGAGCCGATCCTGAACTGTGTGTCGGCGTCGGGGGCGTGGCCGTCCACGCAGCTGCGGGAGCCACGCCAGACGGTCTGCCCCTGCCTCTGCACCGCGGCGACGAGCGAGGGCGCGCGACCTTCCGACTGCGCGGTGGCGATGCGGTGCAGCAGAGCGCGCTGCGTGCCGGGGAGCAACTGTTCAGATGGGAAGGTCATGTTCAATAACTACCCGCAGAACCCGTGCTGTGACGAACGGATTTCACAGCACCTGAGCCACGCCCCGCTACGGCCGCCGTCACAGCCCAACCACTGCCTCAGCGCGTCCGGCTGTAGACCCTCACCAGAGTGCCGTTGCCGAAGACGCGAACCGAGTCCAGCGCGAACACGGTGGGCGCGAAGTCCGAGCCGAACATCGGCATGCCCGAACCGTGGACGATCGGGTATGTCTTGATCACCAGCTCGTCGATCTCGTCGATCAGCTCTCCGGCGAGCTGGGAGCCGCCACAGAGCCAGATCCCGAGCTCACTGTCCTCCGCCTTGAGTTCCCGGACCCTTGCGACCACATCGTCGGAGACGAGCTCGACGTTCGGGTCGGGTGACTCCTTGAGGGTCCGCGAAGCCACCAGTTCACGGAGCTGGGCGTACGGGCTGGTGATGTTGACGTCCAGTGCCAGTTGGTAGCTGGCCCGCCCCTGGATCACCGTGTCGAACCGCTGGTTCGCGGCGTTGTTGAAGCCGAGAGCCTTGCGGCCTTCGGTCGATACGGTCTCCGGGTACTGCGCTTTCAGGAACTCGAGGAACTCCTCGTTCCGCGCCGTCGATGCACGCGCCGGCGTCCCGGTGGGCACCTCGTCCAACTACTTCACCAACCGCGACGACCTGTTCATGCAGGCGGCCGCCCGAATCACCGTCCGGATGACGCCCGATCCGGCCAAGGTCGAGCGGGCCATGCGCCCGGCGCCCTCGCGTGCGCTGGTCGCCGACCTGATGCGGTGGCTGGTGCAGCGCATGGAGGACGACCGCACGGGCTACCTCGCCATGCTGGAGCTCCGCTTGGAGGCCACCCGCCGGCCGGCGCTCCGCGACCGTCTGACGCAGACCGTCCGCGCCAACGTCGACGAGAGCGCCCAGTTCCACCGGGCGGCGTGCCTGCCGGGCGACGCGGACGCCTTCCTGGTCCTGTATCTGGCGATGACGGGCCTGCTGCTGGAGCACTTCACCCTGCCCGCCGTTCTCACCGGCCCCGAGAACGGTTCCCGGACCGAAGCCACGGTGAACCGGTTGGTGGAGCTGGTGGTCACGCGCGTCATCCCACCGTCCTGAGCGCGCCCGGACCAAGTCGCCCGGAACCGGAAAGGCTCACGGGCGAAGGCGGATCTTGTGGGTACGGGCCCATCGGCCCCTGTTCCAGGTGCTCCTCGGCGGGGAGGCCGCGCTCAGGTCTGTGCCATGTCCACGAAGCGCGAGTAGTGGCCCTGGAAGGCCACGGTGATCGTCGCCGTCGGGCCGTTACGGTGCTTGGCCACGATCAGATCGGCCTCGCCGGCGCGGGGGGACTCCTTCTCGTAGGCGTCCTCGCGGTGCAGCAGGATCACCATGTCGGCATCCTGCTCGATGGATCCGGATTCACGCAGGTCGGAGACCATGGGCTTCTTGTCCGTGCGCTGCTCGGGGCCACGGTTCAGCTGGGAGAGCGCGATGACCGGGAGCTGCAGCTCCTTCGCGAGCAGCTTGAGGTTTCGGGACATGTCCGAGACCTCCTGCTGCCGGCTCTCGGCGCGCTTCGAGCCGCCCGACTGCATCAGCTGCAGATAGTCGATGACCACGAGCTTGAGGTCGTTGCGCTGCTTGAGGCGACGGCACTTCGCCCGGATCTCCATCATGGAGAGGTTCGGGGAGTCGTCGATGTAGAGGGGGGCGGCCGAGACATCCGGCATCCGGCGGGCCAGCCGCGTCCAGTCCTCGTCGGTCATGGTGCCGGAACGCATGTGGTGCAGCGCCACCCGTGCCTCGGCCGAGAGCAGTCGCATCGCGATCTCGTTGCGCCCCATTTCGAGGGAGAAGATCACGCTGGGCAGGTTGCTCTTGATGGAACAGGCCCGTGCGAAGTCCAGCGCCAGCGTGGACTTACCCATGGCCGGGCGGGCCGCGATGACGACCATCTGGCCCGGGTGCAGGCCGTTCGTCAGGGCGTCGAGGTCGGTGAAGCCGGTCGGCACCCCGGTCATCTCGCCGCTGCGCGAACCGATCGCCTCGATCTCGTCGAGAGCGCCCTCCATGATGTCGCCGAGCGGCAGGTAGTCCTCGCTGGTGCGCTGTTCGGTGACGGCGTAGATCTCGGCCTGCGCGGAGTTCACGATGTCGTCGACATCACCGTCGGCCGCGTATCCCATCTGCGTGATCTTCGTCCCGGCTTCGACGAGCCGCCTCAGGACGGCGCGTTCGTGGACGATCTCCGCGTAGTACGAGGCGTTGGCCGCGGTCGGCACCGACTGGACGAGGGTGTGCAGATACGGAGCCCCGCCCACCTTGGTGATCTCACCGCGCTTGACCAGCTCGGCGGCCACCGTGATCGGGTCGGCCGGCTCGCCCTTGGCGTAGAGGTCGAGGATCGCCTGGTAGACGGTCTCGTGGGCGGGGCGGTAGAAGTCGTGCCCCTTGATGATCTCCACGACATCGGCGATGGCGTCCTTGGACAGGAGCATGCCGCCGAGGACCGACTGTTCGGCATCGAGGTCCTGGGGCGGGACCCGCTCGAAACCGGGGGAGCCGCCCTCCCATCCGCCGCTCTCCCTGCCGCGTTCGTGCTGCTCGGCGCGGTCCCTGCGTTCGCCGCGGCGCTGGCGGGTGACGGGCAGACGGTCGCTGGGACCGGTGTCGGCCCAGGGGTCGTCCAAAGGCTCGGGAATGCTCACCGGGCCGCCTCCTCCCGTCCGCTCCGCGGACCTAGCCGTGCCACTCTTTCTTACGGCACAGCACCGACAAACAAGACGCCCGACTCCGGTTCTGGCGCGTCGGGTTCTGCGGGGTTCCAAGGCCGGAACGGGGTGCGGGCGCCGGACCACGGTAGGCCGCTCAGCACCGTCAGCCAATCTGGTTATCCACAGGGCATGTGGACGACCGACCAGATGCTGTGGAGAACTCCGCAGAACCTGTGCACGGAGCGGGGGACAGCACTGTGGAAAAACTCATAGCCCCCTCACGAACAGTGCCCTGACCTGGACTTTCTCCATCCACGGGCTGTGGGGGAGAAAAACTTTCCGAGTCGGCACAAGATCACGACAAACAGCGCACGAGAGAACGCCGACCGTGAGTAAATGTAAGGGCTGCATAGCCATTGCATCCATTACCTGTGGAAGATTGGATTGACCCCCGTGATCCAGGCCCCGGCAACCTCTCCGCCCAGCCGTAGACGGCACGACCGCGAGATCATCTCGCTTGCCGTCCCTGCCTTCGGCGCACTCGTCGCCGAGCCGCTCTTCGTGATGGTCGACAGTGCCATCGTCGGCCATCTCGGCACCCCGCAGCTGGCCGGTCTGGCCGTCGCCGCCGCCCTGCTGACCACCGCCGTCAGCGTCTTCGTCTTTCTCGCGTACGCCACCACCGCAGCAGTGGCGCGGCGGGTCGGTGCGGGCGATCTGGCCTCCGCGATCCGCCAGGGCATCGACGGCATCTGGCTCGCCCTCCTGCTCGGCATCGTCGTCATCGCCCTCGCGCTCCCCGCAGCCCCCTGGCTCGTGGACATCTTCGGCGCCTCCGACACCGCCGCCCCCTACGCCACCACGTACCTCAGGATCTCCAGCCTCGGCATACCGGCCATGCTCATCGTGATGGCCGCCACCGGCGTACTCCGCGGACTGCAGGACACCAGAACCCCGCTCTACGTCGCCGTCGGAGGCTTCGCGGCCAACGGAGCCCTCAACGCGGGACTCGTCTACGGCGCCGGCCTCGGCATCGCCGGGTCGGCCTGGGGCACCGTGATCGCACAGGTCTCCATGGCCGCCGCCTACCTGATCGTGGTGGTACGAGGGGCGCGCCGGCACGGCGCCTCGCTGCGTCCCGACGCCGCAGGCATCAGGGCCAGCGCCCAGGCGGGAGTTCCGCTGCTGGTCCGTACGCTGTCGCTCCGCGCCGTCCTGATGATCGCCACAGCCGTCGCCGCCCGACTCGGCGACACGGAGATCGCCGCGCACCAGATCATTCTCTCGCTCTGGAGCCTGATGGCCTTCGCGCTCGACGCCATCGCCATCGCGGGGCAGGCCATCATCGGCCGCTATCTGGGAGCCGATGACGCCAAGGGTGCACGCGAGGCATGCCGCCGCATGGTGCAGTGGGGCATCGCTTCCGGAGTGGTGTTCGGGGCGCTGATCGTCCTTGCCCGGCCACTGTTCGTCCCCCTGTTCACCGACGACCGGTCCGTGCAGGACACGCTGCTTCCGGCATTGCTGGTGGTGGCGCTGTCCCAGCCGGTCGCGGGCGTGGTCTTCGTCCTGGACGGAGTCCTGATGGGTGCCGGAGACGGGCGGTATCTGGCCTGGGCCATGCTCGTCACGCTGGCGGTCTTCGCTCCGGTCGCTCTACTGGTGCCGGTATTCGGTGGCGGCCTGACCGCGCTGTGGTGGGCGATGGCCCTGATGATGACCGTCCGCATGGCCACGCTCTGGCTGCGCACCCGGTCGGGCCGGTGGATCGTCACCGGCGCCACCCGCTGAGCCACCGGGCGACGCCCCGTTTCACGTGAAACAGCGAAGGGCCGTACCCCGCGGGGTACGGCCCTTCACCTGCTCTGGTGAGCTGTGCCCTTAGGCAGCAACGACCTCGATGCCGAGCTGAGCAGCGACCTCGGGGTGCAGACGCACGGACACCTGGTGTCCGCCGAGCGTCTTGATCGGCGAGCCGAGCTCGACGCGACGCTTGTCGACGTCGGGACCACCGGCAGCCTTGATCGCCGAGGCGATGTCGGCCGGGGTAACGGAGCCGAAGAGACGGCCGGCGTCGCCGGAGCGAACGGCCAGACGGACCTTCACGGCCTCGAGCTTGGTCTTGATCTCGTTGGCCTGCTCGATCGTGGCGATCTCGTGGATCTTGCGGGCGCGGCGGATCTGCGCCACGTCCTTCTCGCCGCCCTTGGTCCAGCGGATGGCAAAGCCCCGCGGAACCAGGTAGTTACGGGCGTACCCGTCCTTGACGTCGACGACGTCGCCCGCAGCACCGAGGCCGGAGACCTCGTGGGTGAGGATGATCTTCATGATTCGGTCACCCTTCCCTTATCGCGCGGTGGACGTGTAGGGCAGCAGCGCCATCTCACGGCTGTTCTTGACTGCCGTGGCGACGTCACGCTGGTGCTGCGTGCAGTTGCCGGTCACGCGGCGGGCACGGATCTTGCCGCGGTCGGAAATGAACTTCCGCAGCATGTTCGTGTCCTTGTAGTCCACGTACTGGGTCTTGTCCTTGCAGAACGCGCAGACCTTCTTCTTAGGCTTGCGCACAGGCGGCTTCGCCATGGTGTTTCTCCTGTGTGATCAAGAAGTGGGGGTACGAGCTGCCCTAGAAGGGAGGCTCGTCCGAGTAGCCGCCGCCGGAGCCGCCGGAGCTTCCGCCCCAACCGCCTCCGCCTTGCTGGCCCCCGCCCTGCTGACCGCCGGACGGCGCGCTCGTGGCCCACGGGTCGTCGGCGGGAGCGCCGCCGCCACCCTGCTGGCCACCGCCACCGGGACCGCCGCCCCAGTTGCCGCCGCCCTGCTGGCCACCGCCGTATCCACCCTGGCCGCCCTGACCACCGCGACCGGTGGTCTTGGTGACCTTGGCCGTGGCGTTCTTGAGGCTGGGGCCGACTTCCTCGACATCCAGCTCGTAGACCGTGCGCTTGACGCCCTCGCGGTCCTCGTACGACCGCTGCTTCAGCCGGCCCTGCACGACAACGCGCATGCCTCGCTGGAGCGACTCGGCGACGTTCTCCGCCGCCTGCCGCCAGACCGAGCAGGTGAGGAACAGGCCTTCGCCGTCCTTCCACTCATTGGTCTGCCGGTCGAAGATGCGGGGAGTGGACGCGACACGGAACTTCGCGACCGCCGCACCGGACGGGGTGAAGCGCAGCTCGGGGTCGTCGACGAGATTGCCGACGACCGTGATGACGGTCTCGCCTGCCATGGGTGAACCTCTCGGCGGGGATTGCTTCTGGCTGCTTGCTGCTACTCGAACCCGATGACCGCTGAGCTAGATGCTCAGTGGATCTCGGGACGGAGGACCTTGGTCCGGAGGACCGACTCGTTCAGGTTCATCTGGCGGTCGAGCTCCTTGACGACCGCAGGCTCGGCCTGCAGGTCGATGACCGAGTAGATGCCCTCGGGCTTCTTCTTGATCTCGTAAGCGAGACGACGACGGCCCCAGGTGTCGACCTTCTCTACCTTTCCGTTGCCCTCACGGACGACGGAGAGGAAGTTCTCGATCAGCGGGGAGACAGCGCGCTCCTCGAGATCGGGGTCGAGGATGACCATCACCTCGTAGTGACGCATGTGGAACCCACCTCCTTTGGACTCAGCGGCCACGGTCGTTCCGTGGCAGGAGGGTCGTGATGCGTAAGCATCGATGTCTCCGAGTAAAACAGCCGCCACTGACAACGCCCTCCATCGAGAGGGGCTGACATGCTGGCCTGGGCAGACACCGGTGCAGACCGTACAGAGTACCCGCACACCGGCTTCCGGTTGAAATCCGGTGCCCAAGAGACGCAATCTGGACACATCGGGTGTGAGTGGCGCCACAACGCGCCACCTTCCGGCCCAGGAGGTCTCCATGGCACAGGTCACACGATCCCGTCCCCGTCCCCGGGTTTCTCTTCTCGCCACGGACGGCAGGCCCCATCCGCTCCAGGCAACCCTGGTGGCGGTGACGCTCGTCCTCGGGGCGCTCGCCTTCGTGACGGCGATGTTCCACAACCTGCATCTGGTCAGTTCGTGGGCCGGACTCGTCGGAATCCTGACGGGTGCGTACGGGCAGTACATCTCGGTGACCACGCGGGAGCGGTTCCCTCTGATCATCGGCATGGGCGCGTCCGCCATCGGGTTCTTCCTGGGCATGGCCCACGGCGGCCTCTTCGGCGGCGTGGTGGGCTGATCCGAGACGGACACAACCGCATACAGCCGGTAACGCGAGGACCGGCGCCCGGAAGGGACGGGGCCTTGCCGGTCCGTCCTTTCCTGTCCGGGCCGGACCGGCAAGGCTCCATAGGGCCAGACGGGGCGCTCCCCGGCCGCAGTAGGCTTCGGCGCGAGAGCCGGAGCCCCTGACCGATGGGGACACACCTGCCGAGGAGCGCCCCGCATGAGCCTGACCCTGAGGACCATCAGCCGAGAGCAGCATCTGGCATACATCCAGAATCTGCCGGCGGCGAGTCACATGCAGGTCCCGGCATGGGCGGACGTGAAGGCCGAGTGGCGCTCGGAGAGCCTGGGCTGGTTCGACAAGAACGGGCAGTTGGTCGGCGCCGGCCTGGTGCTCTACCGGCAGCTCCCCAAGATCAAGCGCTATCTGGCCTACCTGCCCGAGGGCCCGGTCATCAACTGGTACGCCCCGAACCTGAGCGACTGGCTGCAGCCGATGCTGGCGCATCTCAAGCAGCAGGGCGCCTTCTCCGTGAAGATGGGCCCACCGGTCGTCATCCGCCGCTGGGACGCGGCCGCCATCAAGTCGGGCATCCAGGACCCGGACGTGAAGCGGCTGCGCGACGTCGAGGCCACCCACATCGAGCCGCGTGCCTTCGAAGTCGCGGACCGGCTGCGGAAGATGGGCTGGCAGCAGGGCGAGGACGGCGGTGCCGGTTTCGGTGACGTACAGCCCCGCTACGTCTTCCAGGTGCCGCTGGCGAACCGGTCGCTCGAAGACGTCCACAAGGGCTTCAACCAGCTGTGGCGACGCAACATCAAGAAGGCCGAGAAGGCCGGCGTCGAGGTCGTCCAGGGCAGCTACGCGGAGCTCGCCGAGTGGCAGCGGCTGTACGAGATCACGGCGGAACGCGACCACTTCCGGCCGCGTCCGCTGGGCTACTTCCAGCGCATGTGGACGGCCCTCAACAACGAGGACCCCAACCGGATGCGGCTGTACTTCGCCCGGCACGAGGGCGAGAACGTCGCGGCCGCGACCATGCTGATCGTCGGCGGGCACGTCTGGTACTCGTACGGCGCGTCCGCCAACCACAAGCGCGAGGTCCGGCCCTCGAACGCGATGCAGTGGCGGATGCTGCGCGACGCGTACGCCATGGGGGCCACCGTCTACGACCTGCGCGGCATCTCCGACTCACTCGACGAGACCGACCACCTTTTCGGCCTGATCCAGTTCAAGGTCGGCACCGGCGGGCAGGCCGCCGAGTACCTCGGCGAGTGGGACTTCCCGCTCAACAAGCTGCTGCACAAGGCCCTCGACATCTACATGTCGCGCCGCTGATACGCGTCGTCCCACTGACGAAACCTGCTTCATTGGTTTCAATGGGGACTTCGACTCCGTACACCTCCCACACACCGCAGCCACCAGAAGGGTTCCGGACCGGCCATGGCGCTCTCCCTCTACGTCGACACCGCGCGCTGGCGGGCGCACCAGAAATCCGTCCTCGACCAGTTCCCCGGCCTCGTCCCGGTCTGCAAGGGCAACGGATACGGCTTCGGTCACGAGCGCCTCGCCGACGAGGCCATCCGCTTCGGCTCCGACATGCTCGCCGTCGGCACCACCTATGAGGCGGCCCGCATCAAGGACTGGTTCAGCGGCGATCTGCTGGTCCTCACCCCGTTCCGCCGGGGCGAGGAGCCGGTGCCGCTGCCCGACCGGGTCATCCGGTCCGTCTCCTCCGTGGACGGCGTGCACGCCCTGGTGGGCGCGCGGGTCGTCATCGAGTGCATGAGCTCGATGAAGCGCCACGGGGTCAAGGAGGAGGAGCTGGGTCAGCTGCACGCCGCCATCGAGGACGTACGCCTCGAAGGTTTCGCCCTGCATCTGCCGCTGGACCGTACGGACGGCTCGGACGCGGTCGAGGAGGTCATCGGCTGGATGGACCGGCTGCGCGCGGCCCGGCTGCCGCTGCACACCATGTTTGTCAGCCATCTGCGCGCCGAGGAGCTGGGCCGGCTCCAGCAGCAGTTCCCGCAGACCCGGTTCCGCGCCCGCATCGGTACCCGCCTGTGGCTCGGCGACCACGAGGCGACGGAGTACCGCGGCGCTGTTCTGGACGTCACACGCGTCGTCAAGGGCGACCGTTTCGGCTACCGCCAGCAGAAGGCGGCCTCGGACGGCTGGTTGGTGGTCGTCGCGGGCGGGACGTCGCACGGTGTGGGCCTGGAGGCCCCGAAGGCCCTGCACGGCGTGATGCCGCGCGCCAAGGGCGTCGCCCGCGCGGGCCTGGCCACCGTCAACCGCAACCTGTCCCCGTTCGTCTGGGCGGGCAAGCAGCGCTGGTTCGCCGAACCGCCGCACATGCAGGTGTCGATCCTGTTCGTCCCCTCGGACGCGCAGGAACCTAAGGTGGGCGACGAGCTGGTGGCCCACCTGCGCCACACGACCACCCAGTTCGACCGCCTCGTCGACCGCTAGGAGGCGGGAAGCAGAAGGCGGGAAACAGGGGGCGGGAAAACGTCGGGGCGCTGTCCGGGAATCCGGAGAGCGCCCCATCTCAGTCCGCGGCCGGACCGTGCGCCGCGCCCCATTCCACCTGCGGCCCTTCCACGGCAGGCACGGCATGGCGCGGCGGATGCGCCGCCCTGCGCAGTACGAAGCGGTCCTGGGCGCCGTCGAGCACCCCGCCGGACGGATCGTCCGACCCGTCGCGTCGTACGACGTCCCGCTCCGGCATGAGGATGTCGCGTACGACGACGGCGCAGAGGTACAGCGTGCCCAGCAGATGCAGGATGATCGCCAGCTGGTACCCCTCCGTGGGGAGCCCCTGGTGCTTGTCCCCGCTCGTCGTGTACGCGAGGTACATCCAGATGCCCAGGAAGTACATGACCTCGCACGCCTGCCAGATCAGGAAGTCGCGCCAGCGTGGCCTGGCGAGGGCGGCGAGGGGGATCAGCCACAGCACGTACTGCGGCGAGTAGACCTTGTTGACGAGGATGAACGCGGCGACGACGAGAAAGGCGAGCTGCGCGAAACGCGGCCTGCGCGGCGCCATCAGCGTCAGCGCGCAGATGGCCGCGCACAGCACGAACATCAGCAGGATCGAAAGGTCATTGACGGTCGGGACCTCGATCGTGATGCCGGTGCGCTGGGTGATGACCAGCCAGAAGGAACCGAAGTCGATGCCCCGTTTCTCACTGAACGCGTAGAACTTGTTCCATCCCTCGGGCGCGAACGCCATCACCGGCAGGTTCACTACCAGCCAGGACGCCGCTGTCCCGAGCGCCGCCAAGCCGAGCTCCCGCCATTTGCCCGCCCGCCAGCACAGCACGAAAACCGGCCCCAGCAGCAGCACGGGATAGAGCTTGGCGGCCGTGGCAAGCCCGATGAGGATGCCGAACGCCACTGCCCGTCCACGGGCCCACATGAGCATCGCCGCGGCCGTCAGCGCGACGGCCAGCAGGTCCCAGTTGATCGTCGCGGTGAGCGCGAAGGCCGGCGCGAGGGCGACGAGCAGCCCGTCCCAGGGGCGGCGCCGGTGCGTACGGGCAACACAGACGGCGATGATCACGGCGCAGATCATCAGCATGCCCGCGTTGACCATCCAGTACATCTGCTCACGGTGCTGAATGGATCCGCCCGGCGTCAGCCAGGACGCGATCTGCATGAACACGCCCGTCAGAACGGGGTACTCCAGGTACTGCATGTCGCCGGGCAGCCGGTCGAAGTACGGTACGAGGCCCTCGGAGAAGCCACGTGCCACATAGAGATGCGGAATGTCCGAGTAGCAGGCATGCGTGTACTGCGAGCCGGCGCCCCTGAACCACGCCCAGTTGTAGCAGGGCAGCTTCTGCACCATGCCCAGCGCGAACATCCCGATGGCCGCCAGCGCGACGACGCCCGCGGGAGTGAGTGCCGTGCTGCCGAGCCGTGTCCAGCGCCCCGACCGCCCGCCGATCAGCTCGCTGCCGGCCTCGGCGATCTCGTCCTGGTGCGTGGGCCGTACGACGGGCCGTTCCTGGTGCACACTCGTCTCTTCTGCGCTTGGCATGCCGCTCATCCTGCCGTACGGGACTATGGGAACGACGAGGGCCGCCGCACCGTGTGGTGCGGCGGCCCTCATGGCCAGGCCGGGTCGCCGGTCCGTGCTGCCGGACGGGCGTCAGCCGGCCGGACCCCCGAAGATCCCACCGTTTCCGTTGCCGTTGCCGTTGCCGTTGCCGTTGCCCGGTGGAGAGGAGGATGGCGACGGGCTGGTGCTGGGATCGCCGGCGTCCCCGCCGTTCGCACCGCCGTTATTGGTCCCGCCGTTATTGGTCCCGCCGTTGTTGTTCTGGCAGTTCCAGTCCCATGCGCTACAGGTTTCGCTGGGGCCGGGAGCCGGCGGGGACGGAGTCATCGAGGGCGACTCGGACGGCGAGGGGGACGGCGAGGGCGACTCCACGGCGGTGGGCGACGGCTTGGGGCTCTGGGCACCGCCGCCGTAGACCTTCTCACCGATCGGCGTCGGCGTCGGGAAGCTCAGGGCCTTCTCGCCCTTCAGCGCATCCGCCATGTAGTCATGCCAGATCTGAGCCGGGAACGAGGCACCGTGGATCTTGTCCTCGCCACCCGTACCGAACATCTTCTGGAACTCGCGATGGGTGTTCTTCTCGTTGTCGTCCAGCCGGTACATGCTGATGGCCGTCGACAGCTGCGGGGTGTAGCCGACGAACCAGGCGGACCGGTTGCCGTCCGTCGTACCCGTCTTGCCCGCCACGTCGCGGCCGGGGAGCTGCGCGGGAGTTCCGGTCCCCTTCTCGACGACGTTCTTCAGAACATCGGTGACGTTGTCGGCGATGTCGGTGCCGAAGGCGCGCTTTGGGACGTCCTTGTGCTGGTAGATGACATTGCCCTCGTACTTCACTTCCTTGACCGAATAGGGCTCGCGCTGCATGCCGCTGGCGGCGAAGGTCGCATACGCACCGGCCATACGGATCACGCTGGGCGAGGACGTACCGATGGAGAACGACGGCACATTCGAATTGGCCATGTTGTTGTCGTCCTTGAGCCCCGCGGCGATGGCCATCTCCTTCACCTTGTCGGTGCCGACGTCCATGCCCAGCTGGACGTACGGGGAGTTGGCGGAGTGCTGCATCGCCTCTCGAAGGGTGATGTTGCCCATCGACTCATGGCCGTCGTTGGTCTGCAGCCACTCCTTGCCCTTCTCGTTGGTCCAGACCTCGCCGTTGTATTTCTTGATCTTCAGCTTGTCGTTGGCGTTGTAGATGCTCAGCGGCGAGACCTTGTCACGCTGCGACGCGTCCTGGTCCGGGCCGAGCAAGGGGTCGCGCTTGCCGTACTCCATCGCCGCCGCCAGCACGAACGGCTTGAAGGTCGAACCGACCTGCGCACCCGTGGGGTCGGCGTTGTTGGTGTAGTGCTTGGTCGCGTCCTCGCCGCCGTAGATCGCCACGATGGCACCGGTCCTGGGATCCACCGACCCGCCGCCGAACTGGACGTGGGTGTCCTTCTCGGGACGCTTCTTCGGATCGATCTTGTTGTCGTAGACCTTCTTGACCGCGGCGTTGAGTTCCTCGACCTTGTCCTTGTTGAAGGTGGTGTGGATCTCGTAGCCGCCCAGGGCGAGCTTCTCCGCCGTCACGTGCTCGGTGTTGTTGTTGAGGAAGTACTTCTTGGCGAGGTCGACCAGGTATCCGGTCTGGCCGCCCAGCTGGGCGTCCTTCCTCGGCGGCTCGGGCATCGGGAACTTGGTGTACTTGTCGCGCTCCGCCTGCGAGAGGCGCTTGTCCTTGACCTCTTCGTCGAGGATCCACTTCCACCGCGTTTCGGCCCGTTCGGTGTTCTTCGCCGCGGTGGCCCGCACTGCATCGACCTCGGGGGCACCCGCCGGGTCGTAGTAGCTGGCGCCCTTGAGCAGCGTGGCCAGGAACGCACACTCGCTCGGGTTCAGCTCCGTGGCGTCCTTGCCGTAGTACGTACGGGCCGCCGCCTGGATCCCCGACGCACCTCGCCCGTAGTACGAGATGTTGAGGTAGTCGGTGATGATCTTGTCCTTGTCCATCTTGTTGGTGACCTTGAGCGTGATGAAGATTTCCTGGAACTTCCGGCTCAGGGTCTGTTCCTGGGACAAGTACGAGTTCTTCACGTACTGCTGGGTGATCGTCGATCCACCCTGGGTCTGGCCGCCGGTCGCCATGTTGTACAGAGCACGGGCGATGCCCATGGGGTCGATGCCCCGGTCGGTCTCGAAGGACTTGTTCTCGGCCGAGATGACCGCGTTCCGCATGGCTTCGGGGATCTGCTCGTAACCGATGATCTGACGGTTGACCTCACCACCCGTGGCGACCATCTGCTTGCCGTCGTCCCAGTAATAGACGTTGTTCTGCGCTTTCGCGGTTGCGTTCACCTTGGGCGTGGAGACCATCGCGTACGCGATGCCGGCCAGACCCATGAGGAGGCCGAGGAAACCGACACAGAGGCTGGAGACGAGCTTCCAGGACGGCACCCAGCGCCGCGCGCCGTACTTCCCGGCGCGCGGGTAGTCGATGAAGCGCTTCTTGACGGGACGCTGGCCACCGCGGCCACGCCCCCGTCCCGGACCCTCGTGTCCGCCGTCGCCGCCACCACCGCGACGACGACCACCACCACCGCTGCCGCCGCCACGGCCGCCGCGCTGGGCGGCCCGTCTGGCCGCCGCGCGCCCGCCGTACGGGCTGTCCCCGCCCCGAGAACCGGAAGGCGACTCGGAAGGTGACTCTGAACTTACTCCGCGTGACGGAGCGGCTCGGCGTCCGGAGGACTGCTGGGCGGCTCGTCTGGCCGCTGCCCGCCCTCCACCTTGCGGTTGGGGCGTTTTGCGACGGTGCTCGCTCATGGAACGACTACTCCTCGGGCAGGCAAGAACGCCTGGAAGCGGCGGCTGAGATCCGGTCCCCCCGAATGACGGACCAGCCCTGCGACAGGCTCATCCGCAGTACCTCCGACTGGTCCGCGAAGACTGACGCGCGCGGCCGTCTCGCGGTTCCCGGTGGTCTGCATGCCGCACAGACTACGCACGGTCAAAACCCTCCTAGGGCCGAACTTCACCCCAAACAGCGCAAGTCGGTGCCTATGAATTCTCGATGTGACGCCGTTCACGATGCCCCCTCTTGTCCCAGGGCGACGACCGATCTATCGTCATGATGTATCGAGTCGATACATCAGCTCGCTACATCAGCTCGGCACAGGGCTCCGCGAGAGCACACGGAGAAGGAGGAGGCGAAGTTGAGCAGACGCTCCGGCATCCTCGAATTCGCCGTTCTCGGTCTGCTCCGCGAGTCCCCGATGCACGGGTACGAGTTGCGCAAACGCCTCAACACGTCGCTGGGGATCTTCCGCGCCTTCAGCTACGGCACCCTCTACCCCTGCCTCAAGACGCTGGTCGCCAACGGCTGGTTGATCGAGGAGCCGGGAACGGCCCCGGCCGTCCTTCCGCCCGCCGCCGGCCGTGCGGTCGCCCCCGCCTCCTCACTGTCCGGGCGCCGCGCCAAGATCGTCTACCGGCTGACGGCGGAAGGTAAGGAGCACTTCGAGGAGCTGCTTTCGCACACCGGCCCCGACTCCTGGGAGGACGAGCACTTCGCAGCCCGTTTCGCCTTCTTCGGGCAGACGGAGCACGAGGTGCGGATGCGGGTGCTGGAAGGCCGGCGCAGCCGGCTGGAGGAGCGCCTGGAGAAGATGCGGGCCTCTCTGGCCCGCACCCGCGAGCGCCTCGACGACTACACACTTGAGCTGCAGCGACACGGCATGGAGTCCGTGGAGCGCGAAGTGCGCTGGCTGAACGAGCTCATCGAGAGCGAGCGGTCGGGACGGGATCAGCGACGATCCTCGCCCGGGGGCGAAGCTCAGCAGAACACAGCAGGAGAGACGGACGGCCTGCCCCGGCACCGGGGTGACACCCTGCCGGATCCGTCCGACGACACCTCAAAGTGAGGTCCCCGCAGATCCGCGGGACTTCATCGGGAACATCCATTACACACAGGGAGCAACCGGAATGGGTTCGGTTCGCGTAGCCATCGTCGGCGTGGGCAACTGCGCCGCCTCGCTGGTCCAGGGCGTCGAGTACTACAAGGACGCCGATCCGGCCGGCAAGGTGCCCGGCCTGATGCACGTCCAGTTCGGCGACTACCACGTGCGGGACGTCGAGTTCGTCGCCGCCTTCGACGTCGACGCGAAGAAGGTCGGTCTCGACCTCGCGGACGCCATCGGTGCGAGCGAGAACAACACCATCAAGATCGCCGACGTTCCCAGCACCGGCGTGACGGTCCAGCGCGGCCACACCCACGACGGCCTGGGCAAGTACTACCGCGAGACCATCGAGGAGTCGGCCGAGGCCCCGGTCGACATCGTCCAGGTCCTGAAGGACCGCAAGGTCGACGTCCTCGTCTGCTACCTGCCCGTCGGGTCCGAGGTCGCCGCGAAGTTCTACGCGCAGTGCGCCATCGACGCCAAGGTCGCGTTCGTCAACGCTCTCCCGGTCTTCATCGCCGGCACCAAGGAGTGGGCGGACAAGTTCACCGAGGCCGGTGTCCCGATCGTCGGCGACGACATCAAGTCGCAGGTCGGCGCCACCATCACGCACCGCGTGATGGCAAAGCTCTTCGAGGACCGGGGCGTCATCCTGGACCGCACGATGCAGCTGAACGTCGGCGGCAACATGGACTTCAAGAACATGCTCGAGCGTGAGCGCCTGGAGTCCAAGAAGATCTCCAAGACGCAGGCCGTCACCTCCCAGATCCGTGACCGCGAGCTCGGTGCGGACAACGTCCACATCGGTCCGTCGGACTACGTGGCCTGGCTGGACGACCGCAAGTGGGCCTACGTGCGCCTCGAGGGCCGTGCCTTCGGTGACGTTCCGCTGAACCTGGAGTACAAGCTCGAGGTGTGGGACTCCCCGAACTCCGCCGGTGTCATCATCGACGCCGTCCGTGCCGCGAAGATCGCGAAGGACCGCGGCATCGGTGGCCCGATCCTCTCCGCGTCCTCGTACTTCATGAAGTCCCCGCCGGTCCAGTACTTCGACGACGAGGCCCGCGAGAACGTCGAGAAGTTCATCAAGGGCGAGGCCGCCAACTGACGCGACCGGATACGGCGCGTCGAAGCGGATCGGTGACGAGCGGCAACGCGGCTCAGTGATGAGCGGCAACGCTCCTCGGTGACGAGCGGCAACGCTCCTTCCTTTCCGCACCGTTGAGGGTCCCCGGGTCATCCACCCGGGGACCCTCAACGTATGTGACCCTTGATCACATGCCCGTCGTAGGTGATCTGCGCGTACTCCTGCGCCTTCGGAACTTCCGTCGTCTGCTCGCCGTACGGCTTCTCTCCCAGTCGGCGGACGGCGTCTATCAGGTCGCACTGGCGGCGCACGTCGTCTTCTCCCCGGAGAAGCAGGCATCGGCGGCGGCCATCGCCTCCGCCATGGCCGTGCTGCTCCTGCCGTACTCGCTCATCGGCCCCTTCGCCGGCGTCCTGCTGGACCGCTGGCCACGCCGGCAGGTCTTTCTGTACGGCAACCTGCTGCGCGCCGCACTCGCCTGCTGCACCGCGTTCCTGATCCTCGGCGCCGCACCCGACTGGCTCTTCTACGTCTCGGCGCTGTGCGTCACCGCGGTCAACCGCTTCGTGCTGGCCGGGCTCTCGGCCGCGCTGCCGCGTGTCGTCGACAGAGACCGGCTGGTGCTGGCCAACTCGCTCTCACCGACCGCGGGCACGCTCGCCGCCACGGCCGGCGGCGGCCTCGCCTTCGTCGTGCGGCTGCTGCTCGCCGACTCCGACGCGGCAGTGGTGCTGCTGGGTGCGGCGCTCTACCTCACTGCGGCACTGGCCTCCCTGAGGCTGGCCACCGGACTCCTCGGACCGGATCAGGACGGGCGCCACATCCGGCTACGGAAAGCTCTGGGCATCACGGCTCGGGGGCTCGCCGACGGGCTGCGCCATCTGGCGGAACGGAAGCAGGCCACCCGTGCGCTGGCCGCCATGACCGTGATCCGCTTCTGTTACGGGGCGCTGACCGTGATGGTGCTGATGCTGTGCCGGTACGCCTGGTCCGACAGCGAATCCGAAGGCCTGGCCCTCCTCGGGCTGGCTGTGGGGATATCCGGCGCGGGGTTCTTCGCGGCGGCGGTGGTGACGCCGTGGGCGGTGGGGTGGCTCGGGCGGTTCCGCTGGATGGCGGTGTGCGCGGCGGCGGCCGCCGTCCTCGAACCCGCACTGGGGCTGTGGTTCGTCCCCGCGCCGACACTCGTCGCGGCATTCATCCTCGGACTCGTCACCCAGGGCGCGAAGATCGCAACGGACACCGTGGTGCAGACCTCGGTGGACGACGCCTTCCGCGGCCGGGTCTTCTCCCTCTACGACGTGCTGTTCAACGTAGCGTTCGTGGGCGCTGCCGGGGTCTCCGCCCGGATACTGCCTCCTGACGGGCAGTCGTTCGTCGTGGTGATCGGAGTGGCCGTGCTCTATGCGGTCGTCGCCGTGCCACTGTTCCGGTGGAGCCGCGCCGAGAGGGCGCTCGGGCGTGCGTGAGAGGCACTGCGGCGGGGAGCGCTGTGGCGAGCGGCGTTGTTTCACGTGAAACAGCGCCGCTCACGGAAACGGGTGCGGTCATGTTTCACGTGAAACATGACCGCACCCGTTTCCGTTCTCCTGCCGATCAGCCCTTCAGCGGCATCAGCTCTGCGCGGCCCACCACTTCCTGAGCTTCTCGATCGCCACGTCATGACCCAACGGTCCGTGCTCCAGTCGCAGCTCCAGTAGGAACGCGTAGGCCTTGCCGATCACCGGCCCGGGACCGACACCCAGCGTCTTCATGATCTCGTTGCCGTCCAGGTCGGGCCGGACAGCATCCAGCTCCTCCTGCTCCCGCAGCTGCGCAATGCGCTCCTCGAGCCCGTCATAGGTCCGCGAGAGGGCGGCGGCCTTACGCTTGTTCCGCGTGGTGCAGTCCGAGCGGGTCAGCTTGTGCAGCCGCTCCAGGAGCGGGCCCGCATCACGTACATAGCGGCGCACCGCGGAGTCGGTCCACTCTCCGTCGCCGTAACCGTGGAAGCGCAGGTGAAGCTCCACGAGCTTCGAGACGTCCTTGACCGTGTCGTTGGAGTACTTGAGCGCGGCCAGCCGCTTCTTGGTCATCTTGGCGCCCACCACCTCGTGGTGATGGAACGAGACGCGCCCGTCCTTCTCGAAGCGCCGTGTCCTCGGCTTGCCGATGTCATGGAGCAGAGCGGCAAGGCGCAGAACCAGATCGGGCCCGTCCTCCTCCAGGTCGATCGCCTGCTCCAGGACAGTCAGCGAGTGCTCGTAGACATCCTTGTGCCGGTGATGCTCGTCACTTTCCAGACGCAGGGCGGGGAGCTCCGGCAGCACCTGCTGTGCCAGTCCCGTGTCGACGAGGAGCGCCAGTCCCTTGCGAGGGTTGGCGGAGAGCAGCAGTTTGTTGAGCTCCTCCCGGACCCGCTCGGCGGAGACGATCTCGAGACGGCCGGCCATTTCCGTCATCGCCGTGACCACGTCGGGGGCGACGTCGAAGTCCAGCTGCGCGGCGAAGCGAGCAGCACGCAGCATGCGCAGCGGATCGTCGGAGAAGGATTCCTCGGGCGTTCCGGGGGTGCGCAGCGTGCGGTGGGCCAGGTCCTCAAGACCGCCATGAGGGTCGACAAATTCCTTCTGCGGAAGCGCGACGGCCATGGCATTGACCGTGAAGTCACGGCGGACGAGGTCTTCCTCGATGGAGTCGCCGTAGGACACCTCGGGCTTCCGTGAGGTCCTGTCGTACGCCTCCGACCTGTATGTGGTGACTTCGATCTGGTAGCCGTCCTTCTGGACACCCACGGTGCCGAAGGCGATCCCGACCTCCCACACCGAGTCGGCCCACGGCCGGACGATCTTCAGTACGGCCTCGGGGCGGGCATCCGTCGTGAAGTCCAGGTCGTTCCCGAGCCTGCCGAGAAGCGCGTCCCGGACCGAGCCGCCGACCAGAGCGAGACTGAATCCGGCATCCTGGAAACGGCGGGCGAGATCGTCGGCGACCGGTGACACCCGCAGCAGTTCGCTGACTGCGCGGTGCTGCACCTGGGTCAGGGCACGGGAGCTGTCTTCATTGGCGTTCGACACAACAGAAAAGGGTACGTGCCCGGACCGGCCCGGTCGTCCTGGTTTCGTCCCGCCCTGCGAGACTCTTCCGATCATGTAGCGGACTCCCCAGCACTTGGCACCCGCGCACATCGTTACCATGCGGGGACGCAGCAACCGACAACCATCGACACCAGCTGACGACGACGAGGGACGGGTAAGCGCGTGGCCGAGGCGGCAGACATTCAGGGGATCGGTCCCTCTCCTGCCCGCCGGTGGCTGCGGCGCACAGCCGCCACGATCATCGGGGCGCCGATCGTCGCCGTGCTGCTGGCCGGACCGACTGCGTCCGCCGCACAGACCGGCGGGACCGCAAAGGCCCCCACCGGCTCCGAGACGGTCGATGTGTCACTGAACACTCTCGCTCCGAGCGCACCGGTGAAGGGGGATAAGCTCACCGTCTCCGGCACTGTGACCAACAGGGGCAAGGAGGCGATCACGCAGGCGGAGGTCGACCTGCGAGTGGGGCCGAGGCTCTACGGCAGGATGTCGATCGACGCCGCGGCCAAGCGCACCGGTTACGTCCCCGGCAGCGACCCCGCCCCGCTCGGCGGCAAGTACACGGTGAAGCTTGCCAAGCTCTCTTCCGGAATCAGCCAGGACTTCACGCTGTCCGTCCCGGTCGACAAGCTCGGGCTCGGCGACGACGGCGTCTACCAGCTCGGTGTCTCGCTGTCGGGGCAGACCTCCCAGGCCCGGTACGACCACGTGCTGGGGATCCAGCGCACCTTCCTGCCCTGGCAGCAGGAGCAGCGTGACTCCAGGACGGAGGTCACCTATCTCTGGCCGCTCATCGCGTCGCCCCACGTCACCGCCGAAACCGGCTCCGACGATCAGCAGACCCCCGTGTTCGCGGATGACGACCTGGCCGCCGAACTCGCGCCGGGCGGGCGCCTCGAACAGCTGGTCTCGCTGGGCAGCCAGCTGCCTGTGACGTGGGTCATCGACCCGGATCTGCTGGCCGCCGTCGACGCGATGGCACGGAACTACCGCGTGAAGTCCGGCGACACCACCGTCGCCGGGAAGAACCAGGCCGTGGCGAAGAAGTGGCTCACCTCTCTGCAAGCCGCGGTGTCGGACGGCACGGTCGTCGCGCTGCCGTTCGCCGACCCCGATCTGGCTTCTCTCGCACACCGCGGCAAGAACGTGTCGGGCACCCTCAGCCACCTGCAGACCGCCACGGATGTGGCCGGGACAACGGTGCAGACCATCCTGCATGTGAAGCCGTCGACCGACTTCGCCTGGCCCGTCGACGGGGCGGTGGACCCGTCGATCATCGACGTCGCCACCTCGGCCGGCGCGCACAACATTATCGCCCGCAGCGACAGCCTCCAGGAGACCCGCGGTCTGTCGTACACGCCGACGTCGGCCCGTCCCATCGGCGGCGGCACCACCGCCGTCGTCGCGGACGCCCAGCTCTCCACGGCCTTCCAGGGCGATATGTCGAAGGCGGGGAAGTCCACCCTCGCTGTGCAGAAGTTCCTCGCGCAGACCCTCGCCCTGACCGAGCAGGACACGGGCGAGGAACGGAGCATCGTCGTCGCGCCGCAGCGGATGCCGACGGTCGCCCAGGCCCAGTCCATGGCCACCGCCCTGCACTCCCTCGACGACGAACGCTGGACCCAGTCCCTCGGGCTCGTCGACGCGGCCGAGGCGAAGCCCGACGCGGACGCGACGACCAGCGTCCCCGGCTCCTCCCAGTACCCGAAGCGGCTCCGCAGCCAGGAGCTGCCCACCCAGGCGTTCCAGGACATCAAGTCCACCCAGGCCTCGCTCAACAACTTCCAGGTCATCCTCGCCCGGCCGGAGCGGGTGGTGACCCCCTTCGGTAACGCGGTCAACCGGTCCATGTCGACGTCGTGGCGCGGCAGGCCGCTGGAGGCCCAGCAGTACCGGGACTCGGTACGCACCTATCTGCAGGGCCTGATCAACGAGGTCCAGCTCATCTCGAAGTCGGACGTCACTCTGTCCGGCCGCAGTGCCACGATCCCGGTGACCGTGCAGAACAGGCTGTTGCAGGGCGTGGACCACCTGGTCCTCCGGCTGAAGTCGGAGAACGCGACCCGGCTCAGGCTGAACGACGGCGGAGCCGTGGCGGAGCAGCCGATCCGGATCGCCGGCGGCCACAGTCAGTCCGTGAAGTTCGACGCCGCGGCCAACATCAACGGCCAGGTGCAGATGACCGCACAGCTCTACACCGAGGACGGCACGCCGTACGGCGGAGAGATGACCTTCACCGTGAAGGTCTCCGAGCTCACCCCGACCGTGCTGCTGGTGATCGCCGGCGGGCTGCTGCTTCTGGTCCTCGCAGGCATCAGGATGTACACCCAGCGCAAGCGGGCCAACGCCGGCGGTGCGGCCGGCGACGACGGCAGCGATCCCGAGCAGCCGAGTGACCCGACGCCGGACACCGGTCCGGAAAGCGGGGCACCGTCGGGCCCGGGTGAGAAAGTGGAACGTTGAGCGATGTCTGTCGTGGCCGGTCGGCCGGGGACGATGAGGTGGGGTTTCGATGAACGCGCCGTACGACGGTGACCGCGGTCGGGGTGCGGGTGGAGCCGGGTCTTCCGGTGGGCCCCCGGTCCCTCCCGCACCGGACCAGGTTCCGCCGACGCCCGATCCGTACCTGCAGTCCGCGTACGACTACGACCCCTACCGGGCCCAGGACCTGTCCGTCCAGGATCCGGTGACCGAGGCGCTGTACGACCGCGCCTCGCACCCTCCGCCACCACCTGGCACCTACCAGCAGCCCCATCCGCTCTACCAGCAGCCGCCCGCGGCGCAGTACCCACCCGACCCGCGCATCTGGGCACAGACGCCGCCCCCCGAGCCCGACGGACCGTCGCGGCACCTGCCGTACGGCGACAACCCGGCGACCACCCGGTTCGTCGGGGTCGACGATCTCGTCAGCCAGGCGTCCCACGACCGTGAACAGCCGGACGCCTTCGCCCACCTGTTCCGGGACCAGGAGGGCCCGGCAGGACCGGCAGGACCCTCCCCCGCCCCGGCCGAGCCCGAGCCCGCCCCGGCGCCCGCACCGCCCAAGTCCGGTGGCCGCGCCTCCAGCCTGCTGAAATCCAGCGCGGTCATGGCGGCCGGCACACTCGTGTCCCGGCTCACCGGGTTCGTCCGCAGCCTCGTGATCACCGCCGCGCTCGGTGCGGCACTCCTCGGCGACAGCTTCACCATCGCCTACACCCTGCCGACGATGATCTACATCCTCACCGTCGGCGGCGGGCTGAACTCGGTCTTCGTTCCCCAGCTCGTCCGTTCCATGAAGGACGACGAGGACGGCGGCGAGGCCTACGCCAACCGGCTGCTGACCCTGGTGATGGTCGCGCTCGGTGTGATCGTCGCGATCGCGGTCTTCGCCGCTCCGTGGCTGATCCACATGATGTCGCCGACGATCGCCGGGGACGCGGCCGCCAACAGCGTCGCCGTGACGTTCGCCCGGTACTGCCTGCCGACCATCTTCTTCATGGGCGTACACGTCGTGATGGGCCAGATCCTCAACGCCCGTGGCCGGTTCGGCGCGATGATGTGGACCCCGGTCCTCAACAACATCGTCATGATCTTCACGTTCGGCATGTTCATCTGGGTCTACGGCACCTCCGCCGAATCCCGGATGGGGGTCCAGACGATCCCGCCGGAGGGCATCCGGCTCCTGGGCATCGGAACGCTGCTCGGCCTGGTCGTCCAGGCCCTGGCCATGGTCCCGTATCTCCGCGAGGCCGGCTTCCGCTTCCGGCCGCGCTTCGACTGGAAGGGACACGGGCTCGGCAAGACGGTCAAGCTGGCGAAGTGGACCGTACTGTTCGTGCTCGCCAACCAGGCGGGCGTGATCGTCGTCACCCAGCTCGCGACGTCGGCGGGCAAACTGTCCGACAAGGACGGCACCGGCATCCTCGCGTACTCCAACGCCCAGCTCATCTGGGGCATGCCGCAGGCCATCATCACCGTGTCGGTCATGGCGGCCCTGCTGCCCCGCATCTCCCGCGCCGCCCACGACGACGACCCGGGCGCCGTCCGCGACGACATCTCTCAGGGACTGCGGAACTCGGCCGTGGCGATCGTGCCGGTGGCCTTCATGTTCCTCGCCCTCGGCCTGCCGATGTGCACCCTGCTGTATGCCTCCGCGGGCCCCGAAGCGGCCCGGTCCATGGGCTTCATCCTCATGGCATTCGGTCTCGGCCTGATCCCGTACTCCGTGCAGTACGTGGTGCTGCGAGGCTTCTACGCCTACGAGGACACCCGGACGCCCTTCTACAACACGGTCATCGTCGCCGCGGTCAACGCGGCCGCCTCGGCCCTCTGCTACGTGATCCTGCCGGCCCAGTGGGCCGTGGTCGGCATGGCTGCCTCGTACGGACTCGCCTACGCCGTCGGCGTGGGCATCGCCTGGCGACGGCTGCGCAACCGGCTGGGCGGCGATCTGGACGGCGCCCACATCGTCCGCACCTACGCCCGCCTGTGCCTGGCCGCCATCCCGGCAGCGGCGCTCGGCGGCGGCGTCGGCTTCGCTGTTCTCATGGGCCTCGGCGAAAGCGCCTTCGGTTCACTCGTCGCGCTGATCTGCGGTGGGGCCGTTCTGCTGGGCGTCTTCTTCGTCGCCGCCAAGCGGATGCGGATCGAAGAGATCAACGGCATGGTCGGCATGGTCCGAGGACGGCTCGGGCGCTGAAGATCGCAGCCGCACAACCATCACCGCCCTTTGCGTGTCGTGCATAGCGCCGGAGTGTGGGCACAATTGGCGTGACTGTGCAGGGCTGGCTGGCATCGCGCAACGGATGGGGAGGCAGGAACGACGGTGGCGGAACGTAGCACGGCTGCCGTCGACGTGGCCGACAACAGCGGTGATGAACCGCTGGCCGCCAAGGCGGACGAGGCCACGACCGACGGGACGGCGAAAGCTCAGGACACAACGGGCAACGAGCCTCAGGACACGGACGGTGAGCGCATCGGCTCCGAGGCCACTCTGCCGACCCCTGATCTGCACAGCGGGCACAAACTGGCCAGACGCTACCGGCTCGAAGAGTGCGTCACCCGACTGGACGGGTTCAGCAGCTGGCGCGCTGTCGATGAGAAACTGCGCCGCGCGGTCGGCGTCCATCTGCTGCCCGCCGACCACCCCCGAGCCCGGTCGGTGCTGGCCGCAGCCCGCTCCTCCGCGCTGCTCGGCGACCCGCGCTTCGTGCAGGTCCTCGACGCGGTCGAGGAGAACGACCTCGTCTACGTGGTCCACGAATGGCTCCCCGACGCCACCGAGCTCACCTCGCTGCTGGCCGCGGGACCGATGGACGCGCACGACGCGTACCAGCTCGTCAGCCAGATCTCCCAGGCCATGGCAGCCGCGCACCGAGAGGGCCTCGCGCATCTGAGGCTGACCCCGGGCGCGGTGCTGCGCAGCTCGACCGGGCAGTACCGGATCCGCGGCCTCGCGGTGAACGCCGCACTGCGGGGTATCACCGCCGACGGCCCGCAGCGCGCGGACACCGAGGCGATCGGCGCCCTGCTCTATGCCGCACTGACCCAGCGCTGGCCGTACGAAACCGATGCCTACGGTCTGTCCGGCCTGCCCAAGGGAGTGGGGCTGATCGCCCCGGACCAGGTACGGGCCGGTGTCCATCGCGGCCTGTCCGAGATCGCCATGCGCGCACTCGCCAATGACGGCGCCACTGCCTCCCGGCAGGAGCAGCCGTGCACCACCCCGGACGAACTGGCCAAGGCCGTCGCCGCGATGCCCCGTATCCGCCCCCCGGAGCCCACCTTCACAGCGCCTCCGGAGTACCAGCGCACGACCTACCAGCAGGGCACCTACGGGCGCCCGGCCACCGGCCCCGGCGTCACCACGCAACCCGTGATCGCCGTGCCCCCGGCCCCGCTCCAGAGCCGCACCGGCAAGGTCCTCAAGTGGGCGGTGTCCGCGCTGCTCATCGCCGCACTGGGTCTCGGCAGCTGGCAGCTCGCCGAGACGCTTCTCGAACGCAGCAACGACTCGGGGAACGACGACACCACGCAGACGACCCCGGAGAACGACGACAACAAGCCTCCGGCCCCGCTCAAGCCGCTGCGGATCGCCGGTGCGACGGAGTTCATGCCCAGTGGCTCAGGGATAAAGCAGAAGGACGTGCCGAACGCCATCGACGGCAGTGCGACTACCGCCTGGGTCACCCCCCGCTACCAGGGCTACGCAAATTTCGGCAATCTCGCGCCCCGTAGGGATGGCAGCGGCATAGTCGTCGATCTGGGCAGTGTCCAGGACGTCAACGGCATCAAGGTCGAGATGTTCCGCAGCGGGCAGAAGGCCGAAGTGCTCGCGGCCGATGCGAACGCCTCAGCCCCGTCGTCCCTCTCGGACTTCCCTCAGCGCCTCACCAAGCTCGCGACGGTGGGGAGCGATCTGAAGGAGTCCCTCGCCAAGCCCGTACGGACCCGCTTCGTGCTGATCCACATCACGGAGCTCCCGTCGGACGGGACGTCCGACGGCTTCCGTGGCGGAATCTCGGAGATCTCGGTACTGGGCTGATACGGAAGGCCGGTGGGAGCGGGCTCCCACCGGCCTTCCGCGCACCGTCAGGGCCGGCCGCTCGATCTCATACCGTTCGTCTTCCGCCCCCTGCCCCTGCTCACTCGAATCGTGATAGACAGACGCACCTTGACGCAGAGAGGGAGGGAGGGGGAGGTGGCCGCCGAGCCGTCGGAACCACTCAGCGACTCAGACCTCCTCGCTCGCCATGTGGCCGGTGAACCCGACGCCTTCGGCGAGCTCGTACGACGCCACCGCGACCGGCTGTGGGCCGTGGCACTGCGGACCCTGGGCGACCGCGAGGAAGCCGCCGACGCCGTCCAGGACGCGCTGGTCTCCGCTTTCCGGGCCGCCCACACCTTCCGCGGCCAGTCCGCCGTCACCACCTGGCTGCACCGCATCACCGTCAATGCCTGCCTCGACCGGATCCGTAAGGCGGCCACCCGCAAGACCTCGCCGGTCGATGACACCGAACGGTTCGACCAGCTCCTCGAACCGCACGAGTCCGCCGAGGCCCCGGCGGAGCGCCGGGACCTGCACCGCGAACTCCTGGCCGCACTCGCCACTCTCCCCGCAGAGCAGCGCGCCGCCCTGGTCCTCGTGGACATGCAGGGCTACCCCGTGGCCGAGGCGGCACGCATCCTCGACGTACCGACAGGCACCGTGAAGAGCCGCTGCGCGCGGGGCAGAGCCCGGCTGGCTCCTCTGCTCACCCACCTACGCGGTGAGGGCACAGGAGCCGAGGAAGCCGCCATGGGAAGGAACCGGACGCCGCGCGCATCCGTCCCACCCGCATCGGGGCCGAGGGACGCGGAGACAAGCGATCCTGCTGCAGTGAAGGGTGGAGGTGGGCGCGCATGACATCAACGACCGAAACGACCCAGCACCCGGATGTCTCGGAGATCTCCGATCTCACGGAGGGGCTGCTCCCGCCGTCACGTGCGGCAGAGGTACGCGGCCATGTGGACGGCTGCGCGCTCTGCGGCGATGTCCATGCCTCACTCGCGGAGATCCGCGATCTGCTCGGCACCGTGCCCGCGCCCCAACACATGCCCGACGATGTCGTGGACCGCCTCGACGCCGCGCTCGCCGCCGAGGCTCTCAGTACCACGGCGTCGGTCGGCGCAGTGCCGCATGTTTCACGTGAAACAGAACCTCCCGTCGCACAGAAGCCGGACGCGGAGCCCAGCCTCTCGGACCGCCCTGCCGGGCATCCCCGGGCGACCACTGGCCCCGGCCGCCGATCGGCCCGGCGCCGCCGCCGCACCGCCGTGCTCGGCACCGCACTCGGTGCAGCCGTGGTCGGCGTGAGCGTCTTCATGCTGCAGAACGTCCAGTCGTCGTCCCAGGAGGATGCCAGCCTCAAGGCGGCGGACCACGGCTCCAGCTCTGCGCCAAAGGGCACAGGAACCTTCACGGCGTCCACCCTCGAAGGCCGGGTCCAAACACTCCTTCTGAGTGCCAACGCAAAATCATCGAGTCCGGACGGTACCGACGCCGAAAAACAGGCACCGCCGTCCGTCGATATCCAATCGACGCCCAAGAGCGACTCTCCCGGGTCCGAGTCGCCTCAAGCGCCGTTGCGTGCACCCGCCGTATCCGTCCCACTCTGTGTAGAGCAGGGCATCGGGCGGAAGACCGCGGCCCTCGCCATGGAAGAAGGCACCTACGAGGGCACGGATGCCTTCCTCGTCGTCCTGCCGCACCCCTCCGACGCGACCCGCGTCCAGGCGTATGTCGTCGATGCGGCCTGCGTCCGGGAAAAGTCCGCCGCCAAGGCGGAGCTACTACTGACCCACGCCTACGCGCGCCCCTGAAAATCGTGCCGGAACGCCGCCCCGGCACGTCGGGAATGCATCCCCCGTAGGATCCGTTGGGTGGGGTGAGAGTCGTTGAACCGACCCCATCAGGCGTGGACAGTAGGCAGTCTGCAGAGACGAGGAAGAAACCCGTGAGCGACGTCCGTAATGTGATCATCATCGGCTCCGGCCCCGCGGGCTACACGGCCGCCCTTTACACCGCACGCGCCTCGCTGAAGCCGCTGGTGTTCGAGGGCGCCGTCACCGCCGGCGGTGCTCTGATGAACACCACCGACGTGGAGAACTTCCCGGGCTTCCAGGACGGGATCATGGGCCCCGAGCTCATGGACAACATGCGCGCCCAGGCCGAGCGCTTCGGCGCCGAGCTCGTACCCGATGATGCCGTCTCCGTGGACCTCACCGGCGACATCAAGACGGTCACCGACACCGCCGGCACGGTGCACCGCGCCAAGGCCGTCATCGTGACGACCGGCTCCCAGCACCGCAAGCTGGGCCTGCCCAACGAGGACGCCCTCTCCGGCCGCGGCGTCTCCTGGTGCGCGACCTGTGACGGGTTCTTCTTCAAGGATCAGGACATCGCAGTGGTCGGCGGCGGCGACACCGCGATGGAGGAAGCAACCTTCCTCTCCCGCTTCGCCAAGTCCGTCACCATCGTCCACCGCCGTGACTCGCTGCGTGCCTCCAAGGCCATGCAGGACCGCGCCTTCGCCGACCCGAAGATCAAGTTCGCCTGGGACAGCGAGGTCGCAGGAGTCCACGGCGAGCAGAAGCTGTCCGGCCTGACCCTTCGGAACACCAAGACCGGTGCAACGTCCGAGCTCGCCGTGACCGGCCTGTTCATCGCAGTGGGCCACGACCCGCGCACCGAGCTCTTCAAGGGGCAGCTCGAACTCGACGACGAGGGCTACCTCAAGGTCGACGCCCCCTCGACGCGCACCAACGTGAACGGTGTCTTCGGCGCCGGTGATGTCGTCGACCACACCTACCGACAGGCCATCACCGCTGCTGGCACCGGCTGCTCGGCCGCTCTCGACGCCGAGCGCTTCCTCGCTGCGCTCGCCGACGACGAGACGGCCGCCACGGCCGCCGTCTGACAAACGCCTCTCACTCCACACACCCCTAAGAAGTTAAGGAGGCCGCCGTGGCCGGCGACCTGAAGAACGTGACCGACGACTCCTTCGACGAGGTCGTCCTGAAGAGCGAGAAGCCGGTACTGGTGGACTTCTGGGCCGCCTGGTGCGGTCCGTGCCGCCAGATCGCGCCCTCCCTGGAAGCCATCGCTGCCGAGCACGGCGACGAGATCGAGATCGTCAAGCTCAACATCGACGAGAACCCGGCCACGGCCGCCAAGTACGGCGTCATGTCCATCCCGACCCTGAACGTCTACAAGGACGGCGAGGTCGCCAAGACCATCGTCGGAGCCAAGCCGAAGGCCGCTCTCCTCCGCGACCTCGAAGGCTTCATCAGCTAGTAGCCGTGGCTCGATGTTTCACGTGAAACGGGTCCATCCCCAAGGGGGTGGACCCGTTTCTCATGGTCGTGTTCGTTCGGATCACAGCGGCCGCAGCGCCGGTTCCTTCTGGACGGCACCCAGCAATCGATCCAGTGCCAGCTCGACGTCTTCCTTCCAGGAGAGCGTCGTCCGCAGTTCCAGTCTCAGCCGCGGATGGACAGGATGCGGCCGTACGGTCTTGAAGCCGACCGCGAGGAGATGATCCGCGGGAAGCACACAGGCAGGTTCCTTCCACCGGGCATCGCCGAAAGCCTCGATCGCCTTGAATCCCCGACGCAGCAGATCCTTCGCGACGGTCTGCACCATGACTCGGCCCAGTCCCTGCCCCTGGTAGCCCGGCATGATCCAGGCAGTCATCAACTGCACGGCATCGGGGGAGACAGGGCTCGTAGGAAAGGCCATCGAACGCGGTACATAGGCCGGTGGTGCGTAGAGAACGAAGCCCACCGGAACATCGTCGACATGGACAACGCGGCCGCACGAACCCCACTCCAGCAGAACGGCCGAGATCCATGCCTCTTTCTCCAGCTCGGGCGTTCCCGCCTTTACTGCAGCTTCGCCGCTGACCGGATCAAGCTCCCAGAAGACACACGAGCGGCAGCGCTTCGGGAGATCGGAAAGATTGTCCAGTGTGAGCGGTACGAGCCGGCGCCCCATGAAGGCTGTTCCTCGCTTCCTTCGCCCGCCGCATCGCGTGCGGCAGTCAGTGCACTCCGTTCCAGGAGCAGACTGCCGACGAACCCTCCGACAGCGGCCCCCAGGCCCAGCCCCACTGCCACCAGTCGGCAATGACTCACTGATCGCATGGCCCTCCCTCCACCGAGGTGGCTCAGAACGGATGTGCCATACCAGAACGCATCGTATCCACCCAGGGATGCAGCCGACACCGAGAGAAAGTAAAGGGCAGGCTGTGTTCCGGTATCCATCGGAACACAGCCTGCCCTAACGCTCATCCGGCAGAGGTCAGCCCTCGTCGTCCCCGGCAGGGTCCTCCGACGGTTCCCGGTCCAGCACCCGCCCCTCGCCTGGTGCCAGACTGCCGAGAATACGGTCCAGATCCTCCATCGACGCGAACTCGACGACGATCTTCCCCTTCTTGTGCCCGAGGTCGACCTTCACCCTGGTCTCGAAGCGGTCCGAGAGCCGGGAAGCGAGATCGGACAGCGCCGGCGACACCCGTCCACCGGCCCGCGGCCCCTTGGCCTTGGCAGGACTCGTCGGCCTGGACTCCATGAGGGTCACGATCTCTTCGACCGCCCGCACCGACAGCCCCTCGGCCACAATGCGATGCGCCAGCCTGTCCTGCTCGTCCGAGTCGTCCACGGACAACAGCGCCCGCGCATGCCCCGCCGACAACACCCCGGCCGCGACCCTGCGCTGCACCGGAGGCGAAAGCCTCAGCAGACGCAGTGTGTTGGACACCTGCGGACGGGAACGCCCGATCCGCAGGGCCAACTGGTCATGCGTGCACTTGAAGTCCTTGAGCAACTGGTCATAGGCGGCCGCCTCCTCCAACGGATTCAGCTGGGCCCGGTGAAGGTTCTCCAGAAGCGCGTCCAGGAGCAGCTTCTCGTCGTCCGTGGCCCGGACGATGGCCGGGATCCGATCCAGACCCGCCTCACGGCAGGCCCTCCAGCGCCGCTCACCCATGATGAGCTCATAGCGCTCCGGACCCGTCTTCCGCACGACAACGGGCTGGAGAAGGCCCACCTCCTTGATGGAGGTGACCAATTCGGCAAGGGCATCCTCGTCGAACACCTCACGGGGCTGACGCGGATTAGGGGTGATGGAGCCGAGAGGAACCTCGGCAAAGTAAGCCCCGGTGGCTCCCACCGATGCTGCGGCCGCCTCGGGCTCCGAAACCGGCGCACTCGGCTCCGGCACAGCCGGAGCGGACGCAAGAGTGGCTACCTTCGCAGCGGCCACCCCCCGCTCTGTCGTCATCACCGGACCCGTCCCGGGAGAGGCCGATCCCACCCCCGTGGACGGCACCTGCTTCTCCTGCGGAGCGGCGGGGATCAGGGCACCTAGCCCACGCCCCAACCCTCTTCGACGCTCACTCACTGGATCCCCTCCGAAATGCTCTGCTGGCTGTTCCCACTGCCCGTGTGGGCATGCTGGGCCTCGTACTGCACCCCGACACCCCGCAACGCGATCTCACGCGCCGCTTCGAGGTACGAAAGCGACCCGCTCGAGCCCGGGTCATAGGTCAGCACGGTCTGCCCGTAGCTCGGTGCCTCCGAAATACGCACCGACCGCGGAATGTTCGTCCGCAGCACCTCCTTGCCGAAGTGACTGCGCACCTCCTCCGCGACCTGCGAAGCGAGCCTGGTCCTGCCGTCATACATGGTGAGCAGAATCGTCGACACATGAAGGTCGGGGTTGAGATGCCCCCGCACCAGGTCCACGTTCCGCAGCAGCTGCCCCAGCCCCTCCAGCGCGTAGTACTCGCACTGAATGGGGATCAACACCTCGGCGCCGGCGACCAGGGCATTGACCGTCAGCAGACCGAGCGAAGGCGGGCAGTCGATCAGAATGTAGTCCAGCGGCTGCTCATACGCCTGGATCGCCCGCTGCAGTCGGCTCTCCCGCGCCACCAGCGACACCAGCTCGATCTCCGCACCGGCGAGATCGATCGTGGCAGGGGCGCAGAAGAGACCTTCGACGTCCGGGACAGGCTGAACCACCTCGGAGAGCGGCCTGCTCTCCACCAGGACGTCATAGATGGAGGGAACTTCGGCATGGTGATCGATACCCAGAGCCGTAGAGGCATTCCCCTGCGGATCGAGGTCCACCACCAGAACACGTGCGCCGTGAAGCGCGAGCGAAGCGGCAAGATTGACCGTCGTGGTCGTCTTGCCCACCCCACCCTTCTGATTGGCCACCACCATGACGCGCGTCCGGTCAGGACGGGGCAGGCCCTCGCCGGCGCGACCTAGGGCCTCGACCGCCAGCTGGGCCGCGCGACCGATGGGTGTGTCATCCATCGGCGGCGGTGTTTCACGTGAAACACCCTCCCCCGCCGATTCGGTTCGGGGACCGGGGACCGGGTCGGTCATCGGTCCCGCGATGTTGGCGTCGGACCGCAAGGATTCACTCTCCTCGACTTCAGGCTCACAATGCACAGAGCCTGCCATGCTTTCGGGGTCGTGAACCAGCGAGGCCCGCTCTTCTGTGGATGAATCCACTTCTGTGGACAACTCCATAGCCCTAACGGGCTTGCGATGCCGCGGCGCGGCAGCCGCACGACCGCGGCTGATGATCCCATGCAGCAGAGAGCGACGTTTCACGTGAAACACGATGCCCCCGCAGCGTAGCTACAGGGGCACGACACTCCGCGTGGGGCACGTACGTCTGCTTACCGGGAGCATCACCGACGGGCGGAACAAACCGTATGTAACGGCCGATTCCGCAACGTGACCGGACCGTGTCAGCGACGGCGCCTCGTACGGCTCGTCCTCGCGGCCTTGGCCCTCTTTGCGGCGAACCTCACACCGCCCGGACTCTCCCCGACCACCACACGCACCACCGTGGACATCGGATCGACGATGCCCTCGCCGACATGCAGCACCTCGGTCTCCACCACACCGAGCTTGCTCAAGGCCGCCCGCGCGCCGACGATCTCCTCCTCGGCGGTGTCCCCCTTGAGCGCCAGCATCTCTCCGTACGGACGCAGCAGCGGAACGCCCCAGCCCGCAAGCCGGTCGAGCGGCGCCACAGCCCGAGCCGTAACGACGTGAACCGGTTGAAGGGTCCCCAGAACCTCCTCGGCCCGACCGCGCACAACCGTCACATGGCTCAGCCCCAGCAGTTCGACGACTTCCTGAAGGAAATTCGTCCGCCGAAGCAAGGGCTCCAGCAAGGTGATCTTGAGGTCCGGACGCACCAGTGCGAGCGGAATACCCGGAAGGCCCGCGCCGGAGCCCACATCGCAAACCGTGACGCCCTTTGGCACGACCTCGGAGAGCACGGCACAGTTCAGCAGATGCCGCTCCCACAACCGCGGCACCTCACGCGGACCGATCAGCCCCCGTTTCACCCCGGCATCCGCCAGCAGTTCCGCGTACCGGACAGCCTCCGGGAAGAACTCGCCGAAAACCGCCCGCGCGCCTTCAGGCGCCTGGGGAAGCTCTACTTCCGCCGTCACGGGAACCGTCCTTCCATACCGCACTACCGCACTGTGGGTGGCTGACTATCAAGGCTGACAAAGATCGGCCCCGCCTGCGAACAGACGGGGCCGACAGAACAAGGGTCCGGTCAGGCCGGGAGAACGACGACGAAGCGCTGCGGCTCCTCGCCCTCGGACTCGCTGCGCAGACCGGCGGCCGCAACCGCATCGTGCACAACCTTGCGTTCGAACGGCGTCATCGGGTCCAGCTTCACCGGCTCACCGGTGCTCTTGACCTCGTCCGCCGCCTTGGCGCCCAGCTCGGCAAGCTCGGCCCGCTTCTTGGCCCGGAACCCCGCGATGTCCAGCATCAGACGACTGCGGTCACCGGTCTCCCGGTGCACAGCAAGCCGCGTCAGCTCCTGGAGCGCCTCCAGCACCTCACCGTCGCGACCCACGAGCTTCTGCAGATCACGCGCCGAGTCACTGATGATCGAGACCGCGGCCCGGTCTGCCTCGACGTCCATGTCGATGTCACCGTCGAGATCGGCGATGTCGAGCAGGCCCTCGAGGTAGTCCGCTGCGATCTCGCCCTCCTGCTCGAGGCGGGTCAAGGTGTCGCTGCCCTCAGCGGCCGTGGAGGTGGTGCCTTCCGTCACGGATGGACTCCTTCTTACTTCTTGGACGGGTGCTTGGGCCGCTGCGGACCCTTGCGCTGTCCGGACTTGGCTTGGCGTGAGGAGCCGGACGCGGGCTTGCCCGCCGGCTTGGGCTCGTCGTCCTGCGATTCGTCCCGCTTGTCCAGGGAGGTCTTGGACTCCGGCTCGGCAGAACCGGTCTCCTTGGCCTGCTGGGCGGCGGTCTGGCGCTGGGCCTTGGTCTGGCGCTTGGGCTGCTGACGCCGCTGCGCGGCTCCGCCCTCGGCCTCGGCAACGGCCGTCTCGCTCTTGATCACCGTGCCGTCCTCCTGGGCGGCGAGGCCCAGCTTGGACAGTCCCGTGATGAACTTCCGCTCGATGTCGTTGCGGTCCGGCCCCTTGGACACGATCCGCTTGACCGTATTGCGCTTCGTCCTGCCACGCACCTCACCGTGAGCGGTGACGCTCTTCAGCAGACGTCCCAGGTACTGGTCCTGCGCCTTGCTGCCCGGGGTCGGGTTCTGGTTGATCACGTACATCTGCTGACCCATGGTCCAGACGTTGGTGGTCAGCCAGTAGACGAGGACACCGACAGGGAAGTTGATGCCCATGACGGCGAAAATCAGCGGGAAGATGTACATCAGCATCTTCTGCTGCTGCATGTACGGCGTCTTGACCGTCAGGTCGACGTTCTTCGTCATCAGCTGGCGCTGGGTGAAGAACTGCGACGCCGACATCATCACGATCATGACCGCGGTGACGACCCGGACGTCGGCCAGAGAGGCGCCGAGAGCGCTGACGTCCGACGCACTGTCCATGAACTTGGCAGCGAGCGGAGCACCGAAGATGTGTGCCTTACGGGCGCTGTCGAGCAGCGGCTGGTCGATGACACCGATCGTCTTGCCCGAGGCGATGGCCGAGAGCACGTGATACAGGGCGAAGAAGAACGGCGACTGCGCCAGGATGGGAAGGCACGAGGAGAGCGGGTTGGTGCCCGTCTCCTTGTACAGCTTCATCATCTCTTCGGACTGACGCTGCTTGTCGCTCTTGTAGCGCTCCTGGATCGCCTTCATCTTCGGCTGGAGCACCTGCATGTTCCGGGTCGACTTGATCTGCTTGACGAAAAGCGGGATCAGACAGATCCGGATCAGGACCACCAGGGACACGATGGACAGGCCCCAGGCCCAGCCCGTGTCATCGCCGAAGATCGCTCCGTACAACGTGTGGAACTGGACGATGACCCATGAGACGGGCCAGGTGATAAAGCTGAACAGACTGGCAATCGTGTCCACTAATCAAGCTCCTTGAGCATTGGGCGAAGTCTCTGCGGCCGGGCTCGGGGGTTCGGAGACCGACCCCCCGGGAGGCGCATCAGCGGCGGAGTCCGCGCCCTTGCCACCGCGTATGGCAGTACGCAGCAGTTCGTGCCAACGCGGACGTTTGCGTGGTGGAACGTGGTCCACGCCACCGGGTGACCACGGATTGCACCGCAGGATGCGCCAAGCCGTCAGCGCAGTTCCCTTGATCGCTCCGTGCCGGTCGATCGCCGTATATCCATAGTGGGAACACGACGGGTAGTAACGGCAGACAGGCCCGAGAAGTGGGCTGATCGTCCACTGGTACAACTTGATGAGAGCCAGCAGCGGGTACTTCATCGCGCGCCCCCTCCCAGCAGCCGCTGAAGAGCGGCATCCAGGTCTCGGGCCAGCTGTTCATGGTCGGCGTCACCCGCTCCGGGCAACGCTCGTACGACAACCAGGCTACCGGGGGGCAGCAGGGCCAGCCGTTCGCGGACCAGGTGGCGAAGCCTGCGCTTCACCGCTGTGCGTACAACCGCTCCACCCACAGCTTTGCTGACAACGAAACCCGCACGCGGCGGGGGAGCACTCTCCCCAGTCACGTGCGGGTCCGTTGCACCGCTGCGTAGATGAACGACGAGTAGCGGGCGGCCGGCCCGGCGTCCTCGACGTACTGCGGTCGCGAAGTCCTCGCGCCGCCTCAGCCGATTCTCGGTAGGCAGCACGTCATGACCTGTAAGCGATCAGGCGGACAGGTTGGCGCGACCCTTGCCACGGCGGGACGCGAGAATCGCGCGGCCGGCACGGGTGCGCATCCGCAGCCGGAAGCCGTGGGTCTTCGCGCGACGACGGTTGTTCGGCTGGAAGGTGCGCTTGCTCACTCGGGGGCTCCAGAAATGACTCGTGTGTTGGCGGGACATCGCCTGGCTGTCACCGTGCGCCCACGAGAGACTCGCGTAAACGCTCTAGTGCACCGCTTCACGATCACAGATCGTGATCTTTGCCCATCGGAGGCAGGCGGCAGCAGCCATCGACAACTCGACCTGGCCACGGTACGCGCGGCCACACCACCGGGTCAAACCGGCTCTACCGCACCCCGCGCTATGCACAGGCTGTGGACAACAACTTGAACCACGCGGGTCGGCCTGACTACCGTGGTTGAACCCCGGTTCTTTTTCTTCCTGCCTGCCGGTCCTCACCCATCCCGAACCATCCCGTCCCGAGAACCACACATTCGTGGGACCAGCGAGAGAGCGTGCCTTGTGGCTGACGTACCTGCCGATCTTGCCGCAGTGTGGCCACGAGTGCTGGAGCAACTCCTCGGGGAGGGCCAGCAGGGCATCGAGCCGAAGGACAAGCAGTGGATCGAGCGCTGCCAGCCGCTCGCACTGGTCGCCGACACGGCGCTGCTCGCCGTCCCCAATGAATGGGGCAAGCGCGTACTGGAAGGCCGGCTCGCGCCGCTCATCAGCGAGACACTGAGCCACGAATGCGGCCGCCCGATCCGCATCGCGATCACCGTCGACGACTCCGCGGGCGAACCTCCGAACCCGCCCGCGACCCCGATGCACCAGTCCCCGCAGCCCCAGCAGCACCGCTACCAGGGACCGCAGCACGACGAGCGCCAGCACAATGACGCGTACGACGGATACGGCCACCGGCCCTCGGACGACGGCATGCCGACCGCCCGGCCCGCCTACCCCGACTACCAGCAGCAGCGCCGCGACCCCGGTGCGTGGCCGCGCACCCAGGAGGACCTCTCCTGGCAGCAGCCCCGGCTCGGCGGATTCCAGGACCGCGACACCTCGGCGGAGCAGTGGCGGGAGCCGTACTCCGGCGGCCGTCCCCAGCAGCCGCAGCACGACTACCGGTCGCAGCCGCCCGAGCGTCAGGGTTACGAGCAGCAGCGCCCCGAGCGCCACGACATGCAGGACCCCCAGGCCCAGCACCGGCAGGGCGTCTCCGGTACCGGACGGCCCGGCGGCGCCACCGGGCCAATGGGCTCACAGCCCGCCCCCACGCCCGGCGCAGGTGAGCCGGCGGCCCGGCTGAATCCGAAGTACCTCTTCGACACGTTCGTCATCGGTGCGTCCAACCGGTTCGCGCACGCCGCGGCGGTCGCGGTCGCCGAAGCACCGGCCAAGGCGTACAACCCGCTCTTCATCTATGGGGAGTCCGGACTCGGCAAGACCCATCTGCTGCACGCCATCGGGCACTACGCGCGCAGCCTCTACCCGGGGACCCGGGTGCGGTACGTGAGCTCCGAGGAGTTCACCAACGAGTTCATCAACTCGATCCGCGACGGCAAGGGCGACACCTTCCGCAAGCGCTACCGCGATGTGGACATCCTGCTGGTCGACGACATCCAGTTCCTGGCGAGCAAGGAGTCGACGCAGGAGGAGTTCTTCCACACCTTCAATACGCTCCACAACGCCAACAAGCAGATCGTGCTGTCCTCGGACCGGCCGCCCAAGCAGTTGGTGACCCTGGAGGACCGGCTGCGGAACCGTTTCGAGTGGGGTCTGACCACCGATGTCCAGCCGCCGGAGCTGGAGACGCGGATCGCGATCCTCCGTAAGAAGGCGGTACAGGAGCAGCTCAACGCCCCGCCGGAGGTACTGGAGTTCATCGCCTCCCGTATCTCCCGGAACATCAGGGAGTTGGAGGGGGCGCTGATCCGGGTCACGGCCTTCGCCAGCCTCAATCGCCAGCCGGTCGATCTCGGGCTGACCGAGCACGTGCTGAAGGATCTGATCCCGGGGGGCGAGGACTCGGCTCCTGAGATCACGGCGACGGCGATCATGGCGGCGACCGCGGACTACTTCGGTCTGACGGTGGACGATCTCTGCGGAACCTCGCGCAGCCGCGTGCTGGTGACAGCCCGCCAGATCGCGATGTACCTCTGCCGGGAGCTGACCGATCTCTCGCTGCCCAAGATCGGGGCGCAGTTCGGCGGCCGCGACCATACGACGGTGATGCACGCGGACCGGAAGATCCGCGCGCTGATGGCGGAGCGACGCTCCATCTACAACCAGGTCACCGAGCTCACCAACCGCATCAAGAACGGCTGACGGGCCGCCGACACGTATACGCCCCGTACGCGCCTGAAGGGCGCCTGTGGAACCTTCACCGGGTTCCGCAGGCGCCCTTCTCCATTGTCAGGAGTCCCGCGCCGGAACCCTTCCGGCCCCCTCCTTCCGGCCCCCTCCGGAACCGCGCGAAACCCGCTCGGCAGACCCTCGATAGCCCCTCGGCAGCCCCTTCGGAGCCGGACTCCGCGGCTCCGGTGTGGTCGCGGTGTTCGAATACATGCCGCCGGGCGTCCGTTCTCCACAGATCTGGGGAGATTTTCCCCTCCACAGCCTGGGGACCCAGAAGTTGTTCCATATTGCTTCCACAGGGGCGACTGCCGATACTCCATCAGGCCAGGTCAAGGGCCTGGGGATTTGTGGTCAACGGTGATCCACAGCCTGTGGACAAAATCTTCGTCCACAGGAAGTCGATGATGTTGTCCACCGGCGGCCCACAGCGCGAGCCGTGTTGTCCCCAGCTTGATCGGGCTTCTCCACATCCCTGTCCACTGTTCGGCAACGCGACGACGCCTTTCACTGTGCCGAGTGAAAGGCGTCACACCGAAAGGGTCGGTTGGGCTGTGGGGAACGTGGGTAAAGCTGGGGACAGCCCTGGGGAGAAACCCCCCTGCCCTGTGTACCGGGTGTGCAGAACTTTCGTCCGTCCACAGAAGCACCGGGTTGTCCACCGGTGCCACCCACAGGGTCGGTGGACAAAAAACTGGGCCTGACCTGCGAAAACGACGTTATCCACCGTTTCCACAGGCCCTACTACTACTGCCACCTATAGTTAGCCCGGAATCCGCTTCGAAGTGGGGCCTGTGCACAACTCGAGGCCGGGGCGCTCCGAGCCTCTTGTCGCGACTTGACCCCGAGCAGCACCGAGTGTCGGTGCCGTACGTCAGACTGGTCCCCGGCGTCCCCCGCTTCATCGGCGGGAAACGCGATCGGACGACGAAGGCCAGCAGGGCGAGCGAGCAACAGCAGGAGGCGGTTCCGGTGAAGATCCGGGTGGAGCGCGATGTACTCGCGGAGGCTGTGGCCTGGGTGGCCCGTAGCCTCCCGGCCCGTCCGCCGGCGCCCGTTCTTGCGGGCCTTCTGCTGAAGGCTGAGGACGGCGCCCTCAGCTTCTCCAGCTTCGACTACGAGGTCTCGGCCCGGGTCTCGGTGGACGCGGAGGTCGAGGAGGACGGCACGGTGCTCGTCTCCGGCCGGCTGCTCGCCGACATCTGTCGCGCCCTTCCCAATCGCCCGGTGGAGATTTCCACAGACGGTGTACGGGCGACCGTGGTCTGCGGCTCCTCCCGGTTCACACTCCACACCCTTCCTGTGGAGGAGTACCCGGCGCTGCCCGAGATGCCGACCGCGACCGGCACGGTCCCCGGTGAGGTCTTCGCCTCGGCCGCCGCCCAGGTCGCCATCGCCGCAGGCCGTGACGACACGCTGCCGGTCCTGACCGGTGTGCGGATCGAGATCGAGGGCGGGACCGTCACCCTGGCCTCCACCGACCGCTACCGCTTCGCGGTCCGCGAGTTCCTCTGGAAGCCGGAGAACCCGGACGCGTCGGCTGTCGCCCTGGTGCCCGCCAAGACCCTGCTGGACACCGCCAAGGCTTTGACCAGCGGTGACACGGTGACGCTGGCGCTGTCCGGCTCGGGTGCCGGTGAGGGCCTGATCGGTTTCGAGGGAGCGGGTCGGCGTACGACCACGCGGCTGCTCGAAGGCGATCTGCCGAAGTACCGCACCCTGTTTCCCACCGAGTTCAACTCGGTCGCGGTCATCGAGACCGCTCCGTTCGTCGAGGCCGTCAAGCGTGTGGCTCTCGTTGCCGAGCGGAACACTCCGGTGCGGCTCAGCTTCGAGCAGGGTGTGCTGATCCTGGAGGCGGGTTCCAGCGACGACGCACAGGCTGTGGAGCGGGTCGACGCGGTGCTGGAGGGCGACGACATCTCGATCGCGTTCAACCCGACCTTCCTGCTGGACGGGCTGAGCGCGATCGACTCCCCGGTCGCCCAGCTTTCCTTTACGACGTCCACCAAGCCCGCGCTGCTCAGCGGCCGCCCGGCCGTGGACGCCGAGGCGGACGAGGCGTACAAGTACCTGATCATGCCGGTCCGCCTTTCCGGCTGATCCGGCCATCGGTCCCGCATCGACAGCTTCCGACGGGCACGCTCGGCGCCGAGCATGCCCGTCGATCTGTCCCCGGCCGGGCGTAGGCTCGGCCTTGGGTACGAATCGGCACAACGCTTAAGGAATCTCTGATGGAGCTCGGTCTCGTCGGCCTCGGCAAGATGGGCGGCAACATGCGCGAGCGCATCCGCCGCGCAGGCCACACCGTCATCGGTTACGACCGCAACCCGGACGTCTCCGATGTCCACAGCCTCGAAGAGCTCGTGGGCAAGCTGAAGGGCCCCCGGGTCGTCTGGGTGATGGTGCCGGCCGGCGCCCCGACCCAGGCCACCATCGACGAGCTGGCCGGTCTCCTCTCGCCCGGCGACATCGTCGTGGACGGCGGGAATTCCCGCTGGACGGACGACGAGAAGCACGCGGTCGAGCTGGGCATCAAGGGCATCGGCTTCGTGGACTGCGGTGTCTCCGGCGGTGTCTGGGGCCTGGAGAACGGCTACGCGCTGATGTACGGCGGCGCCGCCGAGAACGTGGCGAAGGTCCAGCCGGTCTTCGACGCGCTGAAGCCCGAGGGCGATTTCGGTTCCGTCCACGCGGGCAAGGTCGGCGCCGGCCACTTCGCGAAGATGGTCCACAACGGCATCGAGTACGCCATGATGCAGGCCTACGCCGAGGGCTGGGAACTGCTGGAGAAGGTCGACTCCGTCACCGATGTGCGCGAGGTCTTCCGCTCGTGGCAGGAGGGCACGGTCATCCGTTCCTGGCTGCTCGACCTGGCGGTCAACGCGCTGGACGACGACGAGCACCTCGACAAGCTCCGTGGTTTCGCCGCCGACTCGGGTGAGGGCCGCTGGACGGTGGAGGCCGCGATCGACAACGCGGTGCCGCTGCCCGCGATCACGGCGTCGCTCTTCGCGCGTTTCGCTTCGCGTCAGGACGACTCCCCGCAGATGAAGATGATCGCCGCGCTGCGCAACCAGTTCGGTGGCCACGCGGTCGAGAACAAGAAGTAGAGAAGCAAGAAGCAGGTCAACAAGAGCAAGAAGTTGATCGACAAGAAGCGGAACACGAAGTAACCGCAACGGGGTGCGGGCCGGGCCGTCAGGTCCGACCCGCACCACGGAGCACGGAGCAGGAAGCCGGGAAGGTCGGCGTACACCATGCATGTCACGCATCTCTCGCTGGCCGACTTCCGCTCGTACGCCCGGGTCGAGGTACCTCTCGATCCGGGCGTCACCGCTTTCGTGGGGGCCAACGGGCAGGGCAAGACGAATCTGGTGGAGGCTGTCGGCTACCTCGCGACGCTCGGCAGCCATCGGGTCTCCTCCGACGCGCCGCTGGTGCGGATGGGGGCGGACCGGGCTGTCGTCCGGGCCGCTGTCACACAGGGCGAGCGTTCGCAGCTGATAGAGCTGGAGCTCAATCCGGGGAAGGCCAATCGGGCCCGGATCAATAGATCGTCGCAGGTCAGGCCGCGTGATGTGCTGGGGATCGTACGTACGGTGCTGTTCGCGCCGGAGGATCTGGCGCTGGTCAAGGGGGACCCCGGGGAGCGTCGGCGTTTTCTCGACGAGCTGATCACGGCGCGTTCGCCGCGGATGGCGGGGGTGCGTTCGGACTACGAGCGGGTGCTGAAGCAGCGCAACACCTTGCTGAAGTCGGCGGCGATGGCGCGCAGGCACGGTGGCCGCTCGATGGATCTGTCCACGCTCGATGTGTGGGACCAGCATCTGGGCCGGGTGGGCGCGGAGCTGCTGGCGCAGCGGCTGGACCTGATTGCCGCGTTGCAGCCGTTGGCCGACAAGGCGTACGGGGATGTGGCGCCGGGGGGTGGTCCGGTGGCGTTGGAGTACCGGAGTTCGGTCGGTGCGGGGGTGGATTCGGCGCGTACGCGTGAGGAGTTGTACGAGCAGCTGATCGCGGCCCTGGCGGAGGTGCGTAAGCAGGAGATCGAGCGGGGTGTGACGTTGGTCGGTCCGCACCGTGATGATCTGCTGCTGGGGCTGCGGGGCATGCCGGCCAAGGGGTACGCGAGCCATGGTGAGTCCTGGTCGTACGCGTTGGCGCTGCGGCTGGCTTCGTACGATCTGCTGCGCAGCGAGGGCAATGAGCCGGTGCTGGTGCTGGACGATGTCTTCGCGGAGCTGGATGCACGTCGTCGTGAGCGGTTGGCGGAGTTGGTGGCTTCGGGTGAGCAGGTGCTGGTGACGGCTGCGGTGGACGACGACGTTCCGGGGGTTCTGGCGGGGGCGCGTTACGCGGTGTCCGCGGGTGAGGTGGAGCGGCTGTGAGCGGTCGTGGTGAGGTGTCCGGGCCCGCCGGGGCTCCTGGGGAGCCGTTGCAGGGGAAGCAGCCGGAGCCGTCGGGGGTGGATCTGGCGCGGGTGGCGTTGCGTGCGGCGAAGGAGCAGGCGCGGGCGCGTGGTGCCGCGGCGCAGCAGAAGAAGCAGGCCAGGCGGGGTGGTGGGCTGCGTTCGGGGGCGCGGGCGGATGGGCGGGATCCGTTGCCGTTGGGTGCCGCGATCAATCGTCTGATCACTGAGCGTGGCTGGGAGACGCCGGCGGCGGTGGGCGGGGTGATGGGGCGTTGGCCGCAGATCGTGGGTGAAGATCTGGCGAATCACTGTGTGCCGTTGCGGTACGACGAGGATCCGGACGAGCGGGTGCTGACGGTGCAGTGCGATTCGACGGCGTGGGCGACGCAGCTGCGGTTGCTGGCGCCGCAGCTGGTGGCCCGGCTGAATGCGGATCTGGGGCACGGCACGGTGCGGTTGATCAAGGTGTTGGGGCCCGGGGGTCCGCAGCGCAGGTTCGGTCCGCTCCGGGCGCCGGGGAGCACCGGTCCTGGCGATACGTATGGCTGAGGGTGTCTGAGCTGGGGTTTTTCGCGTCCCTGAGGGATGTGGGGGTGTGTTCGGGAGGCGGCCGGGGTGCTGTGCCGTCTTCTCAGTGGCGCTGTCCGTCGCGCCCGGGTTGTACGGGTATGCGGTGGTTGAAGCCGTACGGGGGGAGTGGGGCGTCCCTCACGGTAGCGAAAGGTTGACAGGCCGAAGCGCTCAATGCCCGCGTGGGGCTCTTGGGAGCCCTTCCTGAATATGGGGAGTCGTCAGGCGCTCATCCAGGGCGGCACATGCGTACTCAGGTACCGGCAAACCCCCATTCGTGTCGGCGCTACCGGTAGACTGGTGCACAATCCCGCAACTTGCGGGAGTCGTCGATACAAGCCGAACGACGCAGCCGCTCCCGCTTGCCCGGAGAACGGCCTGTGCTGTGCCAGAAAGGGCGCTTCGTGGCCGATTCCGGCAACCCCAACGAGAACATTCCGTCCACACCCGGTGAGAGCGGCGAGGTCACAGCCTCGGGCGAGGCACCCGCGTCCGGCGAGGTCAGCTCCTCGTACGACGCGAGTGCGATCACCGTCCTCGAGGGCTTGGACGCGGTCCGCAAGCGGCCTGGCATGTACATCGGCTCGACCGGTGAGCGAGGCCTCCACCACCTCGTACAAGAGGTTGTCGACAACTCGGTCGACGAGGCGATGGCCGGGCACGCGGACACGATCGACGTCACGATCCTCGCCGACGGCGGGGTCCGCGTGATCGACAACGGCCGAGGCATCCCGGTCGGCATCGTGCCGTCGGAGAAGAAGCCGGCGGTCGAGGTCGTGCTGACGGTCCTGCACGCCGGCGGTAAGTTCGGCGGTGGCGGTTATGCCGTCTCCGGTGGTCTGCACGGTGTCGGTGTCTCCGTGGTGAACGCGCTGTCGTCGCGTCTCTCCGTCGAGGTCCGGACGGACGGATACCGCTGGACCCAGGACTACAAGCTCGGTGTGCCCACCGCTCCGCTGGCCCGCAACGAGGCCACCGACGAGACGGGGACGTCCGTCACCTTCTGGGCCGACGGGGACATCTTCGAGACGACCGAGTACTCCTTCGAGACCCTGTCGCGCCGCTTCCAGGAGATGGCGTTCCTCAACAAGGGTCTGACGATCAAGCTCACCGACGAGCGCGAGTCGGCGAAGGCGACGCTGGGCGCGGAGGTCGCCGAGGTGGCCGAGGTCGCCGAGGCGGAGCAGGCCCGCACGGTCACGTACCACTACGAGGGCGGCATCGTCGACTTCGTGAAGTACCTGAACTCCCGCAAGGGCGATGTCATTCACCAGTCGGTGATCGACATCGAGGCCGAGGACAAGGAGCGCCTCCTCTCGGCCGAGATCGCCATGCAGTGGAACACGCAGTACAGCGAGGGTGTGTACTCCTTCGCCAATACGATCCACACGCATGAGGGCGGTACGCACGAGGAGGGTTTCCGTGCGGCGCTGACGACGCTGGTCAACAAGTACGCGCGGGACAAGAAGCTGCTGCGCGAGAAGGACGACAACCTCACCGGTGACGACATCCGTGAGGGTCTGACGGCGATCATCTCGGTGAAGCTGGGTGAGCCGCAGTTCGAGGGTCAGACGAAGACCAAGCTGGGCAACACGGAGGCGAAGACCTTCGTCCAGAAGGTGGTCCACGAGCACCTCACGGACTGGTTCGACCGCAATCCGAACGAGGCGGCCGACATCATCCGCAAGGGCATCGCGGCGGCCACGGCCCGTGTCGCGGCCCGCAAGGCGCGTGATCTGACCCGTCGTAAGGGGCTGCTGGAGAGCGCCTCGCTGCCGGGCAAGCTGAGCGACTGCCAGTCCAACGACCCGACGAAGTGCGAGATCTTCATCGTCGAGGGTGACTCCGCCGGTGGTTCGGCGAAGTCCGGCCGTAATCCGATGTACCAGGCGATCCTGCCGATCCGCGGCAAGATCCTGAACGTCGAGAAGGCCCGGGTCGACAAGATCCTGCAGAACACCGAGGTCCAGGCGCTGATCTCGGCCTTCGGTACCGGTGTCCACGAGGACTTCGACATCGAGAAGCTCCGCTATCACAAGATCATTCTGATGGCGGACGCCGACGTCGACGGTCAGCACATCAACACCCTGCTGCTGACGTTCCTCTTCCGCTTCATGCGTCCGCTGGTCGAGGCCGGGCACGTGTACCTCTCCCGCCCCCCGCTGTACAAGATCAAGTGGGGCCGGGACGACTTCGAGTACGCGTACTCGGACCGGGAGCGCGACGCCCTGGTGGAGCTGGGCAAGCAGAACGGCAAGCGGATCAGGGAAGACTCGATCCAGCGCTTCAAGGGTCTCGGCGAGATGAACGCCGAGGAACTGCGCGTCACCACGATGGACGTCGACCACCGGGTCCTCGGCCAGGTCACGCTGGACGACGCGGCGCAGGCCGACGACCTCTTCTCGGTGCTGATGGGCGAGGACGTCGAGGCGCGGCGCTCGTTCATCCAGCGCAACGCCAAGGACGTCCGCTTCCTCGACATCTGAGTCGGCCGTACCAGCAAGCCGCCGCTCGAAAGGACTTTGACCAGCAATGGCCGACGAGAACACCCCTGTGACACCTGAAGAGGAGCCCGCCGCCGGCGTGGGCATGCGCGTCGAGCCCGTGGGGCTCGAGACGGAGATGCAGCGCTCCTACCTCGACTACGCGATGTCCGTGATCGTCTCGCGTGCGCTGCCGGACGTGCGGGACGGTCTCAAGCCCGTCCACCGCCGGGTGCTGTACGCGATGTACGACGGCGGTTACCGGCCCGAGAAGGGCTTCTACAAGTGTGCCCGTGTCGTCGGTGACGTCATGGGTACGTACCACCCGCACGGCGACTCGTCGATCTACGACGCACTGGTGCGACTGGCGCAGCCGTGGTCGATGCGGATGCCGCTGGTGGACTCCAACGGCAACTTCGGTTCTCCGGGCAACGACCCTGCCGCCGCCATGCGGTACACCGAGTGCAAGATGATGCCGCTGTCCATGGAGATGGTCCGGGACATCGACGAGGGGACCGTCGATTTCCAGGACAACTACGACGGCCGCAACCAGGAGCCGACGGTCCTGCCGGCGCGTTTCCCGAACCTGCTGGTCAACGGTTCCGCCGGGATCGCGGTCGGTATGGCGACCAACATTCCGCCGCACAACCTGCGTGAGGTCGCGGAGGGTGCGCAGTGGTATCTGGAGCACCCGGAGGCCTCGCACGAGGAGCTCCTGGACGCGCTGATCGAGCGGATCAAGGGTCCGGACTTCCCGACGGGCGCGCTCGTCGTGGGCCGCAAGGGCATCGAGGAGGCGTACCGCACCGGCCGCGGCTCGATCACGATGCGTGCGGTCGTCGCGGTCGAGGAGATCCAGAACCGGCAGTGCCTGGTCGTGACGGAGCTTCCGTACCAGACCAACCCGGACAACCTGGCGCAGAAGATCGCCGACCTGGTGAAGGACGGCAAGATCGGCGGGATCGCGGACGTCCGTGACGAGACCTCGTCGCGTACGGGCCAGCGCCTGGTGGTCGTGCTGAAGCGGGACGCGGTCGCCAAGGTCGTGCTGAACAACCTGTACAAGCACACCGATCTGCAGACCAACTTCGGCGCCAACATGCTGGCGCTGGTCGACGGTGTGCCGCGGACCCTGTCGATCGACGCGTTCATCCGGCACTGGGTGACGCACCAGATCGAGGTCATCGTCCGGCGTACGAAGTTCCGTCTGCGCAAGGCGGAGGAGCGGGCGCACATTCTGCGTGGTCTGCTCAAGGCGCTGGACGCGATCGACGAGGTCATCGCCCTCATCCGGCGCAGCCAGACGGTCGATGTGGCGCGCGAGGGCCTGATGGGCCTGCTGGAGATCGACGAGATCCAGGCGAACGCGATCCTGGAGATGCAGCTGCGCCGGCTGGCCGCGCTGGAGCACCAGAAGATCACGGCCGAGCACGACGAGCTCCAGGCGAAGATCAACGAGTACAACGCGATCCTGGTGTCGCCGGAGCGGCAGCGGCAGATCGTCAGCGAGGAACTGGCGGCGATCGTCGAGAAGTTCGGCGACGACCGGCGTTCCAAGCTGGTGCCCTTCGAGGGCGACATGTCCATCGAGGACCTGATCGCCGAGGAGGACATCGTCGTCACGATCTCGCGCGGCGGCTATGTGAAGCGTACGAAGACGGACGACTACCGCTCGCAGAAGCGCGGCGGCAAGGGCGTGCGCGGTACGAAGCTCAAGGAAGACGACATCGTCGACCACTTCTTCGTGTCGACGACGCACCACTGGCTGTTGTTCTTCACGAACAAGGGCCGGGTGTACCGGGCGAAGGCGTACGAGCTCCCGGACGCCGGCCGTGACGCCCGTGGTCAGCACGTCGCCAACCTGCTGGCCTTCCAGCCGGACGAGCGGATCGCCCAGATCCTGGCGATCCGTGACTACGAGGCCGCGCCGTATCTGATCCTGGCCACGCAGGGCGGCCTCGTGAAGAAGACCGCGCTGAAGGACTACGACTCACCGCGTTCCGGCGGTGTCATCGCGATCAACCTGCGGGAGACGGCGGACGGCTCCGACGACGAGTTGATCGGTGCGGAGTTGGTGTCGGCCGAGGACGATCTGCTGCTCATCAGCAAGAAGGCCCAGTCGATCAGGTTCACTGCGACGGACGATGCGCTGCGCCCCATGGGCCGTGCCACGTCGGGTGTCAAGGGCATGAGTTTCCGCGAAGGCGACGAACTGCTCTCGATGAATGTTGTCCGGCCGGGTACGTTCGTGTTCACTGCCACCGACGGCGGGTACGCGAAGCGGACTCCCGTCGACGAGTACCGGGTTCAGGGTCGTGGTGGCCTGGGCATCAAGGCCGCCAAGATCGTGGAGGACCGGGGCTCGCTGGTCGGTGCGCTGGTGGTCGAGGAGACGGATGAGATCCTCGCCATCACGCTCGGCGGTGGTGTGATTCGTACGCGAGTCAATGAAGTCAGGGAGACGGGCCGTGACACCATGGGCGTCCAACTGATCAATCTGGGCAAGCGCGATGCCGTCGTAGGTATCGCCCGCAACGCCGAAGCCGGTCGTGAGGCCGAAGAGGTCGAGGGGTCCGAGGACGCCGAGGCCACGGCGGCGGGTGCTGCCGAGAGCACGGTCGAGGGCAATGTCGAAGGCACCTCGCCTTCGGCCGGGGAGCACGAGGAGTAGAGCGTGAGTGGAGCCACGGGCGCCGGTTCGGCCGCTTCCGGAGCTGGAGCGAACGGTGCCCGTGGCCCTGCCACGGACTCCCAAGGGGGCACTGTGACGGACACCCGGGGGCCTCAGCCCCAGTACGAGGGCTACGCGACCGGGCCGTTGCCCGGTGAGCGCGAGCCCGCAGCGGGGCAGGCGAGCGGGCCGTACCACCCGCCGCAGGCGTACCCCTCGCCCGCGGGCGGGACCCAGGGCACGCAGGGCCCTGCGCAGGGCGTCGGCGCCGCGCAGGCGGCCCGGCGGCCGCGGACGGGGGCGCGGACGACTCCGCGTACCCGCAAGGCGCGTCTGCGGGTGGCCAAGGCCGACCCGTGGTCGGTGATGAAGGTGAGCTTCCTGCTCTCCATCGCGCTCGGCATCTGCACGGTGGTGGCGGCGGCGGTGCTGTGGATGGTGATGGACGCGATGGGCGTCTTCGAGACCGTGGGCGGCACGATCAGCGAGGCCACCGGTTCGAACGACAGCGGCGGCTTCGATCTTCAGTCGTTCCTGTCGCTTCCGCGGGTCCTCATCTTCACCTCGGTCATCGCGGTGATCGACGTGGTGCTGGCGACCGCGCTGGCGACGCTGGGCTCCTTCATCTACAACCTGTCGGCGGGCTTCGTGGGCGGCGTCGAGCTCACGCTGGCCGAGGACGAGTAGGGCGCGGAGTATCGATTTTGGGACTGGCCCCGACGTGCGCTAATCTTCAGAAGTCAGCGCGCAGCGCGGCGGGGCTATAGCTCAGTTGGTTAGAGCGCATCCCTGATAAGGATGAGGCCACAGGTTCAAATCCTGTTAGCCCCACAGTGACAACAGAAGGCCCGGTATCTCCTCGGAGACACCGGGCCTTCTGCGTGTGGTGGGTACGGTGCGCGCCTGGTGCTGGTGCTGGTGCTGGTGCTGGTGCGGGGTTCGGGTGCGTGGGGTGTGGGGTGCGCCGGGGTCGGGCGGGGCGTGGGGCGTACGAAGGAGCCCCCGGCCGGTGTGAACCGGTGCCGGGGGCTCTGTACGTCAGTTGTGCGGCTCTCATGGGGGGAATAGGGACGCGTCCTTCGCCGGGGCTCCGTGGGTGGCGTGGGCGGTGTTCCTGGATTCCGTGGCGTCCGTCGTGTCCGTGGACAGTTGGCTGGCGGCGGGTGAGGAGCCGTGTGCCTCGGCGCGGATGCGCTGCTTCATCGTGGGTGGCAGCGCCCTGTCACGCGGAAGGGTCCAGCGGACCGACGGAGTGGTCGCGGTTGCCGCGGTCGCACCCGTGTGCTCCTGGTTCGTGGTGGTCGGCTCCGGGGCGTTCTGCTCCGTGGCCGCCGCCGGGGTGCTCATGAGCCCCAGTGCGGCGAGGAGGGCGAAGAAGGCGGTGATGAAGGCGGTCCAGATGTTCTTGGCCTTGAAGGTGCTCATGGCCCCTCGCTTTCGGGTGGTCCGGTTTGCTTACCTTTCCGATGATGTGGATGTGGCCCTGGATTTCGCGGACCGACGCCGCGGATCCGCCGATCTTCAGATGAACACCACTCGTCTGGTGCAACCGGACTCGACGGACTTGCGAGAGGCGGCCGGCGCGGGCGTGGTCTACGCCGGGAGCGATTCCCGGGTGATCGCTTTTCCCTGGGCGCCAATTGGGCCGCAGGCAGGTCACCGATCGATATCGGCCGGTGTGTATAGTCGGGCGGCAGAAGTCCCCTACGCCAAGGAAAGACGAGGTCGCGCGGTGAAGAAGCTTCTCCTGGTCGCACTGGCCGCCATCGGCGGGCTCCTCGTGTACCGCCAGATCCAGGCGGATCGCGCCGAGCAGGATCTGTGGACGGAGGCGACCGACTCCGTGCCCGCAGGTTCGGGTGTGTGAGACAGAACAGCCTGATTGCGGGCCCCGGTCGCTGAGCGGCCGGGGCTTCGTGCTGTTGCGGGACCGTGACACCCGTGCTCTTGAGTTCGCTTGCGCAAATCAATGAGTTGCGGGAGCAAAAGTGTCGGCTTTTTCGGTCGGGGGGCACGCGTGAGGACACGGGATCACTGCCGCCGCGCTGCGGTTGCGGGCGCAGGGATCGGCGGGGCGCTGCTCGCCCTGGTGGCGGGGACGATGCCGGCCGCGGCGGCCTACCCGGCGCTTCGCGGGAGACGGGCGCCGGTCAGGGCGGCAGCCTGGTCATGGTGCTCGACTCGTCCGGCTCCATGGCGGACGACGACGGTACGGGGCGCACCCGGATGGAGAGTGCCCGTACGGCCGTCGGCGCCGTCGTCGACAACCTCCCCGACAGGTATCCGAATCTCGGTGACGCTGGGGGCGGGGGCCGCCGAGATCGCGGAGAACGCGCGGATCGGGGTGGTGCTGCGGGTGTCGGTGCTCGGTGACGAGGTGGCCGGCCCCGAGCACCATGCCGCTGCCGCGACCAAGAAGGCGGACAAGAGGGGCAATTCGAGCGGCGTCGGAGACAGCAGTGGTACGGGCGGGGCAGGATGGACCGGCATTGCGGCCGTTGCCGGGGCGGGCGCCGTGGTGGTGGTGATCGCGGGGCTCGTGTTCGTGCGCGGGCGTCGCGGGCGCGCCGCACAGACGACGAGGGGAAGCGCGTGATGAGGCAGCGCAACAGGGGCCGGGCGGCGCTGGCCGCCGTCGCGGCGATGTGCGCGGTGGCGGCGCTGCCGGGGCAGGCGTACGCGGCCGGGGAGGACACCGCGTACACCTTCAATCCCGGGGCGAAGACGGTCAGCGGCGCGGAGGTCAGCGCCGAGGCGTCGGCGCTCACGCCCGGATCGGTCTACAAGAGCTCGATCGAGCGCGGCGAGAAGCTCTACTACCGCCTGAACCTCGACGCGAAGACGGACGCGTACGTCTCGGTGGTGGCCGTGCCCAGGGACGGCGGCCAGGTCGCCTACGGTGACGGCATCAAGGTCAGCATCAGGGACAGCACGGACCTGCAGTGCAGTTCGCAGGACGCCCGGTTCGAGTCGGCGGAGTTCCCGCGTCCAATCGCGGCGTACGCCTACCGGAACGTGAAGAAGGGCAGCAGCACCTGTCAGGAAGCGGGCACGTACAACGTCCTGATCGAGCGGGAGAGCAAGGCGACCTCGTCGCCCGGCGAGTGGGACCTGGAGCTGCGCTACGAGTCGGAACCGCGGCTGAAATCGGCCGGTTCGATGCCGACCGAGGCACCGGAGAACTGGCCGTCGGCCTCCCCGGAGCCGCCCACCGCCACCCCGCAGAAGCGGTCGGGCGGCACCAGCTACAACAACGCGATCAGCCTGGACACGGGCGAGTGGCACGACGACATCGCGCCGGGGCAGACCCGCTTCTACCAGGTGCCGGTGGACTGGGGCCAGCAGATCTTCGTCACCGCCGACCTGAGCAACAACAACGCTTCCAACGAGTACATCGGCAACGCTCTCGCGATGTCCCTGGACAATCCGGCCCACGGCCACGTCGACGACGTGAGCCCGCTGTCGTACTCCGGCAAGCCCGCGTCCGTATCGCTGGATCCGCTGCCTCCGGTGGCGTACGAGAACCGTTACGACTCCACCAGCAGCGTCAGCGCCATGCGGTTCGCCGGCTGGTACTACCTGTCGGTGACGCTCAGCCCGAAGATCGCGAACTCGTACGGTGACCAGGCGATTCCGCTGATCCTCAAGATCAAGGTGGAGGGGAAGGCGCAGACGTCGCCGTACGCGGGCGGCGCGGGGATCTTCTCGGTCACGCAGGACGACAGGGACATGGCCAAGAGCGGCCGGAGCGGTCCCGAGGCGGCCAGGAGCAACACGATGAGGGCGGTCGGTGTGGCCGGGATCAGCGCGGGTGCCGTGCTGGTGCTCGGGCTCGGCGTGTGGACGCTGCTGGCACGGCGCCGCGCGGTGGCCGCCCCGATGGGTCCGGCGGCCGTGGCGGGGCCGCAGGCCATGGCGGCTGCGATGGGGCCGACGGTTGTGCCCGGTTCGAACGGTCCGGCAGCGGGTGGACCGGGCGGGGGCGGACAGCCGCCTTACGGAGGACCGCCGCAGGCCTGGTAGCCGGGGCCGGAACCGCTGCCGCATACGGCGGGCTGGGTTCCGGCCGACGGCGCACTCAGCTCTGGGTCAGCGCCCAGACACCCACGGCGAAACAGATCAGCGCCACCAGCAGGACCGGGACCGCCACCTTCGGGGGCGGTCCCGGCCGCTTCCGCGGCACCTGCGCGGCAAATCCTGATCCCGGAGCGGGCACCTGCGGCTGCCCGGCGGTGTACGCCCGGGTGAGAGCCGGCTCGTGGTGCACCGGGGCGGTGGGGGCCTGCGAGGGATCGGGCGCGTGCGTGGCGAACGGTGCGGCCGCGTGCGCCGGGAGCGGAGTGGAAGGTGTGGCCTGCTGGGGCAGCGGTGTGGGCTGCTGCGGAGGCGGCGGAAGGTGGAAGCTGCCCGTCTCCGACATCGGGACCGGAGGCGGGGTGTAGGGCTGCTGCACGGGGTGCTGAGCCGCGGGGCCGGGGGGCACGGGCGGTATGGGGTGCGCGTCCTGCACGGCCGTTCTGGGGGCCGTGACCGGTCCGTCGGGTCCGAAGCCGGCGGGCAGCGGCCCGAGTTGGTCGAAGACCTCCACCGGCTCGTCGTCGGTGCCGGGCTCGGGCAGCATGTCGACCGCGGCCGTCAGTGCCTTGCGCGCGCCCGTGGCCGTACGGAACCTGGCCTGGGGATCCGGCTGCAGCAGCCCCGCCAGGACCTGCCACAGCGGCTCGGGAATCCCCTCCGGGGCGCCGGGAGTTCCGTACGCGGCGAAGTGCTCGACGATGGCCTGCGCGTCCGGCTTCTTGCCCTGCAGCAGATACAGCGCCACCAGGCCGACCGCGAACAGGTCCGCGGGGAAGTCGGGCTCCGCGCCCATCATCTGCTCGGGCGCGAAGTAACCCGGTGTTCCCACCACGTAGTTGGTCTCGGTGAGGCGCGGCTCGCCCTTGCGCATGGAGATGCCGAAGTCGGACAGCCGCAGATGCGGCCGCCCGGTGCCGGTGGCCTCCATCAGGATGTTGGCGGGTTTGATGTCCCGGTGCACGACGCCCTCCGCATGCACCGTCGACAGCCCGGACAGCAGCTGGTCGAGCAGCGTGCAGACGAAACGAGGGGGCAACGGCCCGTAGTCGCCGATGACATGGGCCAGCGAACCGCCGCTCACCAGATCCATGGTGAACAGGACCTTGTCGTCGTCCGCGGCCCAGCTGGCCGGGGCGAGGACATGCGGATGCTCGATCCGCAGCGCCTGCTCGCGGACGAAGCGCAGCAGCGTGTGCGCGTCGCTCTGCTGGAGGACCTTGGCCGCCACATAGCGGCGGCGCCGGTGGTCCCAGGCGCGCCAGACGGCGCCGACCCCACCACGTCCGATCGGATCGATCAGTTCGTACCGACCGGCGAAGACCTCACCCATTGCGCTGCGCCTGCTCCCAGTTCCTGTTCCGGCTCGTGCCCGGTTCTCGGGGGTAGTGCCCCAGGGTCTGTCGGACAGGCCCTAGCTCTGGTGTCCCTCGTAGTGCGCCACCGCGTCCGCGGTGCGTCCCGCGCCGTACACCTTGAGGAACTCTGCCAGCTCCGGGTGGGTCGGGGCGAGGGAGTCGGCGGCATCGATGATGTCACCGGCGGCCGCGACGGACCGCAGCAACGACTGGATCTCGCGGACCACGCGCCGGACGGTCGGAGCGCCGCCGGTGTGGGAGGTCTGGCCGGTGGCGGTGAGGACGGAGCCGCCCTGGGACTTCTTGATCTCTTCCATGCGGTCGGTGGCCTCTCCCGCGCTGACGCTGCCGTCGGCGACCTGACCGGCCAGTTCCTGGAGAGCCTGGACGCGCTGGACGACCGCGGGGTTGCCGATCTTCGCCCGCTGGCCGCTCATCAGCTGGGAGAGCATGGGGGCGGACAGCCCGAGGACCGCGGCGAGCCGGGCCTGGTTCAGGCCGAGATCATCGATCAGCCGGCGGAAGAGCGCCCCGAGAGACTCTCCGTACCAACTGCGCTGAAGTTCCCGGGCTCTTGCTGTTGCCTCTTGCTGAGCTGCATCCATGGCGCGTCTCCCCTTCGCTGCGGCTTCGCTGCCGCGAACCTCGTCGAGCATCTTACGGAGCGTGGTCGCGGACCGGGAGTCCCTATCTTTTTGCAGGATTCCGGGGGGTACCCGGTACTCTGGTCTGCGGCGGTCGCCGAGACGCTGGAGCGTCCGGTGCTGTCCGCTTTTCGGGGCCTTAGCTCAGTTGGTAGAGCGCTGCCTTTGCAAGGCAGATGTCAGGAGTTCGAATCTCCTAGGCTCCACATCGGTAGAAGGGTCCCCCGGACCGCGGAAACGCGGCCGGGGGATCTTTTTGCGTGGATCGGGGCACCTTTTTGTGTTGATGACGTCTCGGGTGACGGGCCGTCGATGGCGGAGTGCCCGGCGACGGCATGAGAACCGCAGGTCATGCGTTTTCGCAGGTCAAGCAGGGTGGCGGTAACTCTGGCGCAATACGTGCTCGATAGCGTGGACGGCATGGATCGCACCGCGAAGGCCACACCGGAGGACAGCGGACAGCCCGTGCCGCCGGGCCCGTCCGGTGGCACGGTTCCTGCCGACCGGGTCCCGTCGCGGCCTCGCGCGGAGCGGGCACGACGGCTGGCCGATGCTCACCGTCCCCCTGCTGGTCGCCCTCGCGCCCTACCCCCCTCGCTCTGCACAGCTGAACAGAGTGCCTGGTGCCATGGGCCCTGTTCAGCGGCTGCCAATGTGCCGGCCGTCAGCGGCGGATGAGGCCGAGGTCGGTGGCGGTGGCGACGGCGGCGGTGCGGGAGTCGACGCCGAGCTTGGCGTAGATGTGGGCCAGGTGGGACTTGACGGTGGCCTGGGTGAGGCTGAGCCGGTCGCTGATGCGCTGGTTGGACAGGCCGTCGGCGACCAGACCGAGGATTTCCGTCTCGCGGCGGGTCAGGGCGGCACGGGGGGTGCGCAGGCGGTTCATGAGCCGGTCGGCGACGGTGGGGGCGAGGGTGGTGCGCCCGGCGGCGGCGGTCCGTACGGCGGCGGCCAGTTCCTCGGGCGGGGCGTCCTTGAGGAGGTAGCCGGTGGCGCCCGCTTCGATGGCGGGCAGCGTGTCGGCGTCGGTGTCGTAGGTGGTGACGACCAGGACCCTGGGTGCGCCGGGGCGGGCGGTGATGGCGGCGGTGGCCTGGGAGCCGTTCATGCCCCGGCCGAACTGGAGGTCCATCAGAACGACGTCGATGTCGAGTTCGCCGGCCAGGGTGACCGCTTCCTCGGCCGTGGCGGCCTCGGCCACGATGGTGAAGTCCGGTTCGGTCTCCAGTACGGCGCGCAGTCCGGCCCGTACGACCGGATGGTCGTCGGCGAGCAGCAGACGGATGGGGGTGTTGGTCACGGCTGGGCCTCGTCGTCGGGTCGGGGTGCCGGGTGGGCGGGGAGCTGCGCTGCGAGGGCGCTGCCTCGGCCGGGCGCGGATTCGATGCTGAGGGTGCCGCCAAGAGCATGGGTGCGGGCGCGCATGGCGGCCAGCCCGAAACCGCCGGTGGCCGGATCGGGAGCGGGCAGGCGGGTGGGGTCGAAGCCGGTGCCGTCGTCGACGACGTCGAGGGCCACCGCGTCGTCGAGGTAGCTGAGAGTCACCTCTGCGGTGGTGGCGCGTGCGTGGCGGACGGTGTTGGACAGCGCGGACTGCGCGATGCGCAGCAGGGCGACTTCGTGGGCGGTCGGCAGGGGCACGGGCTCGCCGGTGAGATGGAAGCGGGCGGTGAGGGGGTGCTGGGTGCTGGTCGTGGCGCACAGCCGTTCCAGGGCTCCGGCCAGGGTGGTGCCTTCCAGGGCGGGCGGGGTGAGGGCCGCGACGAACCGGCGGGCTTCGGCGAGGTTGTCCACGGACGTCTGGCGGGCCTGGTCGATGTAGCGGCCGGCGGCCTCGGGCCGGGCGGGCAGGGCGCGTTCGGCGGCGCGCAGGAGCAACTGGATGCTGGACAGGCCCTGGGCGAGGGTGTCGTGGATCTCGCGGGCGAGGCGTTCGCGTTCGGCCAGGACACCGGCGGTGTGCTGGGCGGCGGCGAGGTCGGCGCGGGTGGTGGTGAGTTCCTCGATCAGGCGTCGGCGCTGTTCGCTCTCCCGGTACAGGGCCTGGTAGCCCCACACCACGGCCACGGCGACGGCCGCGCCCAGCGCCGGGCCGATCGCGGTGGCTGCGGCGAAGGTGCCCTGGTGGGCGGAGAAGGCCGTGATCGCAGCGACGGCGGTGGCGACGACCGAGACCAGGCCGCCGCGGCGGGGCAGCAGATGGAGCTGGAGGAAATACAGCGGGAACGCCAGCCACACCGCGTCGGCGGTCAGGGCCAGCAGAACCAGCCAGACGGCGCCCACCATGCCCAGCCACAGCGCGGCGGCCCGGCGGGAGCGGCTGATACGGGGCAGCAGCGGGCCCACGGCGTACGCCACCCCCAGCGCCGTACAGACGGCGACGATGAGGCCCGCCCGGGATTCCCCCGTGCCCAGGGCTCGGACCACGGTCAGGGCGAGCAGGCCGATGACCAGCAGGTGCAGGCACCAGGCCAGGGCCCTGGTGGTGGGAGTGAGGGTGCTCATGAGACACCCAGTCTACGGAAACGGGCCATACCGGGCATCAATCAAAAGGTGGAGGGCAGGCGCCGCCCTTTGATTCCAAAAGTCCGTTCCTGGGCGCGATGCCTCGGCATGGGGGCGGCGACGAGGGTGGGGACATACCGCTTCCACACGTGAAGGCGTGCTGCTTCCGCACGTGAATACGCATTGAATCCGCACGTGAAGACGTACCGATTCCACGAGTGACCACGTACCGATTCCACCCCGTGAAAGGACAGGCCGGAACATGTTCGTCGCCTGGAGAGATCTCCGGTTCGCCAAGGGGCGCTTTGCCTTGATGGGAACCGTCATCGTGCTGATCACGCTGCTGGTCGGGCTGCTGTCCGGGCTGACCGCCGGACTCGGCCGGCAGAACATCTCCGCGATCACGGGCCTGCCCGCCGACAGGATCGCCTTCGCCGCTCCGAGCAGCGGGCAGGACGTGTCGTACTCCAATTCCACGGTCACCCGCGAGCAGTGGAAGCGGTGGGCCGAGGCACCCGGGGTGAGCGGCGCCGAGCCGCTGGGCATCTCCACCACCAAGGCCACCGCCGGCGACCGGAGCGAGGGCGTGTCCGTCTTCGGAGTCCGGCCCGGCTCCGGCCTGGCCCCCGACAGCGGGAAGATCGACGACCGTTCGGTGGTGCTGTCCGCCGCCGCCGCCGACGGCCTCGGTGTGAAGCCGGGCGACACGGTCACCGTCGCCGGCCGGAGTCTGACCGTCGCCGCCACGAGCGGGGACGCGTCCTTCAGCCACACCCCCGTCGTCTGGACCAGCCTCACCACCTGGCAGAAGACCGCCCCGCCCACCGGCGGCTCCGACGGTCCCGAGGCGACCGTCATCGCACTCACGACGTCATCGGACGCCGAGGTGGACGCGACCGACAAGGCCGTGGGCACGAAGACGGTGTCCAAGGACGACTCGCTGTCCGCGATCGGCTCCTACACCTCCGAGAACGGCTCCCTGCAGCTGATGCGCGGCTTCCTGTTCGCCATCTCCGCGCTGGTCATCGGCGCGTTCTTCACGGTGTGGACCATTCAGCGCAGCGGCGATGTCGCCGTCCTCAAGGCCCTGGGCGCGTCCACTGCCAGCCTGTTGAAGGACGCCCTCGGCCAGGCCGTCGTCCTCCTGGCGGGCGGCACCCTGATCGGCACCGGACTCGCCGCCGCTGTCGGTGCTGCCGTTTCCGGTTCGTCCGTGCCCTTCCTCCTCACCCCGGCAACCGTCCTCGTCCCGGCCGCCGTGATGATCCTGCTCGGCGCGCTAGGGGCCGCCCTGTCCATCCGCCGCATCACTTCCGTCGACCCGCTGACCGCCCTGGGGAGCGCACGATGAGCCTGAACCTGACCGACATCACCCTGACCTACCCCGACGGCGAGAGCCGCCTCACTGCCCTGGACCGGGTCTGCCTCGACGTCCCCAAGGGCAGCCTCACCGCCGTCGTCGGCCCCTCCGGCTCCGGCAAGTCCAGCCTCCTCGCCGTCGCCGCCACCCTCATTACCCCCGAGGCCGGCACCGTCACCATCGACGGCACCAGCACCACCGGCATGACCCGCGGCGAACTGACCGCGCTACGCCGTCACAAGATCGGCATCGTCTTCCAGCAGCCCAACCTGCTGCCCTCCCTCACCGCGGCCGAACAGCTCCAGGTCATGGCCCGGATCGACGGCCGTTCCCCGTCCGCGGCCCGCCCGCGCGCGATGGAGCTGCTGGACGCCGTCGGCCTGGCCGACCAGGCGGGCCGACGCCCCCACCAGCTCTCCGGCGGCCAGCGCCAGCGCATCAACATCGCCCGCGCCCTGATGAACGACCCCACCGTCCTCCTGGTCGACGAACCCACCAGCGCCCTGGACCACGAACGCGGCGCCGCCGTCATCGACCTGATCACCCGGCTCACCCACCAAAGGGCCACCGCCACCGTCCTCGTCACCCACGACCGCGCCCACCTCACCGCCGTCGACCAGATCGCCGAAGTCCACGACGGACGCCTCACCCTGCCCGCACCCGCCCGCTGACCACACCGACGCCGACGACCGACGCCGACGACCGACGCCGACGACACGCCGACGACCGGCCCCGCACGACCGGCCCCGCACGACCGGGCGCGACGGCCGGCAGGCCGTGGCCGGCCCCGTGCGGACATCCCCGATGGTGCGCTACCTTCCGGACACCGGGTGCGGGCTGCTCGACCTGCCCCGTACCGAGAAGTTCGTCGACGACTTCCTCGCGAGCTGTGAGGTCGTGCATCTGAGCATCGACCTCGACGTGCTCCCCGCCGCCGTCGCACCGGGCGTCAGCGCCCCCGCCGCCTACAGCGTGCAGATGGACGTCATCGAGCGCGTCTGCGCCAAGGAGGCCGCGAGCGGCAAGCTCGCCGTGTGCGACATCGCCGAGCTGAACCCGGACCTCGATGTCGGCCGGCGCACGGCGCGCGCCGGCGCGCGCCTGATCCACCGCATGGTGACCTCGCGGAGCACGGCGCCTGGCACGGTGTGACCGCCCGCGGGGGCCTTGTGCACGCCCCCGCGGTGGTCGTGCGCGCTGCCCGGCGAGTCACTCGCCGGGCAGCGCGCAGGCGGTTCAGGCCAGCGGGCCGGTGACGGACTCCGCGGCAGCGATCGCGTCGCCCGAGGCGACGTACTGCACGGTGGCCTCGATCTCGGGAGCGAGCCAGCGGTCGGGGCCGGGGCCCTCGACCGTCTCGCGCAGGCCGTCGCGTACCGCCGCCGTGGCGGGCGACGGCGTCAGCGGGGCGCGCATGTCCAGCGCGCGGGCCGCGGTGTAGATCTCCACCGCGAGGACGCGGCCGAGGCCGTCCAGCGCGCGGCGCAGCTTGCGGGCCGCGGACCAGCCCATGGAGACGTGGTCCTCCTGCATGGCACTGGAGGGGATGGAGTCGACGGAGGCGGGGGTGGCCAGCCGCTTCAGTTCGGAGACGATCGCGGCCTGCGTGTACTGGGCGATCATGTGGCCGGAGTCGACGCCCGGGTCGTCCGCCAGGAAGGCGTTCAGACCGTGGTTACGGGCCGGGTCCAGGAACCGGTCCGTACGGCGCTCGGAGACCGAGGCCAGGTCGGCGACGGAAATGGCGAGGAAGTCCAGCACACAGGCGACCGGCGCACCGTGGAAGTTGCCGTTGCTCTCCACCCGGCCGTCCAGCGTGACCACCGGGTTGTCGACGGCGCTCGCCAGCTCGCGGGCGGCCACCAGCTCGGCGTGCGCGAGGGTGTCGCGGACCGCGCCGTGCACCTGCGGCGAGCAGCGCAGCGAGTACGCGTCCTGCACCCGCGTGCACTCCGGCGTGCGGTGGCTGGCGACGATGCCCGAGTCGGCGAGCAGGGCCCGCAGGTTCGCGGCGCTGTCGGCCTGGCCCGGGTGGGGGCGGAGCGCCTGGAGGTCGGCCGCGAACACGGCGTCCGTACCGAGCTGGCCCTCGACGCTCATGGCGGCGGCGATGTCGGCGGTGCGCAGCAGCCGGCGCAGATCGTGGGCGGCCAGCACCAGCATGCCGAGCATGCCGTCGGTGCCGTTGATCAGCGCGAGGCCCTCCTTCTCCTCCAGCACGACCGGAGTGATCCCGGCGGCGGCGAGCGCCTCGGCGGCCGGCAGATGCGTGCCGTCGGCGTCGCGGACCGTGCCCTCGCCCATGACGGCGAGCGCACAGTGGGCGAGCGGGGCCAGGTCGCCGGAGCAGCCGAGCGAGCCGTACTCGTGCACGACGGGGGTGATGCCGGCGTTGAGCAGCGCGGCGTAGGCCTCGGCGGTCTCCGTACGCACGCCGGTACGGCCCGTCGCCAGCGTCGACAGACGCAGCAGCATCAGCGCACGGACGACCTCGCGCTCGACCTCGGGGCCGGAACCCGCGGCATGCGAGCGCACCAGGCTGCGCTGCAGCTGCGCGCGCAGTTCGCCGGGGATGTGGCGGGTGGCCAGCGCCCCGAAACCGGTGGAGACGCCGTAGTGCGGCACCACCTCGTCGGCCAGGCCCCGGATCACCTCACGGCTGCGGGCGATCTCCTTCAATGCCTCCGGCGACAGGGCCACCGGAGTTCCCAGGCGGGCAACGGACACAACATCGTCGGCAGAGAGCGGGCCGACACCAACATCAACAGTCATGTCTTCATGAAGCCGGTTACGGGGGCCGCACCGCGACGGGCTGCCCGAAGGTTGTGTCTGGGATCCCAGACAAATGGTCCACGCGACGGCGGGTCTATCGTCGGAGCATGAGCATCGTCCCGGCTGCCGCGCAGGTCCTGGCCGTGCTGCGCTATCTGGCGACCCAGGCCGCCCCGGTGCCCGCGGCGGCCATCAGCCGCGACGTCGGACTGCCCCGCTCGACGACCTACCACCTGCTGGACACCCTTGCCGCCGACGGCTTCGTCTCCCACCTGCCCGAGGAGCGGCGCTACGGTCTCGGCGTCAGCGCCTTCGAACTCGCCTCCGGGTACGCGCGCCAGGAGCCCTTCCAGCGGCTGGCCCGGGTGCCGCTGGCCAAGCTTGTGGACCGCACCGGGCACAACGCCAACCTCGCGGTGCTGCACGGCCGCGAGGTCATCTACGTCATCGAGGAACGGGCCCCCGGCCGCGCCCCCCTGGTCAGCGAGGTGGGTGTGCGGCTGCCGGCCCAGCTGACCGCCAGCGGCCGCGCGGTACTGGCCCATCTGCCGGCCGCGCAGGTACGGGCGCTCTTCCCGGACCGGTCGTCCTTCGTCCAGCGCAACGACGCGGGGCCCACCTCGTTGACCGCGCTGCGTGCCCTGCTGGCCGAGGTGCGCCGTCGGCAGTACGCCACCGAGGAGGGCGAAATCACCGTCGGCCTGTCCTCCATCGCCGCCGCCGTGTTCGATCACCACGCCCATCCGATCGCCGGCGTGTGCGTCACGTTCCCGAGCCGGCCGGGGAGTGCCGCCGAACGCCAGGAGATCGCGGGGCACGTCGCGCAGACCGCCCGCGAACTGACCCGCCGCGTGGGCGGCGTCCCGAAACCACCCCGCTGACGCCATGCGACTCGGCCTCGCGAGCTACCCGCTTCCGCATCCCCCGACTCCGCGGACGGCGAAGCGGGCGTCGGAAGACCTCAAAGTCTTCCGACGCCCGCTCCGCCGTGCGGGGACTGCTCAGCGGCGGTCGTCGCGATCGGTGCCGTCCACACCCTCCGGACCGTCCGTCCCCTTGCTCTTCGTGTTCTCCGCATCGCCCTGCTCGGCCTGGGCCTCCGGGGCGAGCGAAGACGGTCCGCTGCCGTCGACCGAGGTCAGCGGTGCGCGGTCGGAGACCTCCGTGGGGGCGGGCGGCTCGACCAGCCAGTCCGGGTTGGCCTGCTTGTCCCACCACCGCCAGGCGGCGTACGCGGCACCCGCCACGATGCCGGCCACGGCGAAACACTTGAAGAACCGGCCGGCCTTCGCCCGCCGCTCGTGCTTCCTGGCGAGCTGCCTGATCTCCTTCGCGGTGACCTGTCCGCGCAACGCCGCCAGCGCTGCGGCGCTGCGGAGCGAGGCCTCCTCCGCCACGGGCTGGGCGACGGCCATCGCGTGCTCGACGCGCGGAACGGTGTAGTCCGCGGCGCTGCGCGCGACCTGCCGTGTGCGGAGCGCCGCGCGCTGGGCCACCTCGTCGACCTTGGGGGGCACATGGGCACGGGCCAGTCCGATACGCGGCGCGAGATGCGCGTCGTATTGGACGCGGGCCTGCTGGGCTGCCTTCGACACCTTCGGCGCGAGCCGTGTGCGGGCCTCGTACGCGAGATGTGCGGCCTGGTCCTTGGCCGAGTCGGCGTAGGGCGCCACCACTTCCGCGGCGTGCTGCACGCTGTCCTTGGCCGAGTCGGTTGCGGCGCGCACGCTGTCGATGCGGGTCACGGGATCCTCCTCCTTGGTGGCGGGTAGGTACTCCGCCTTTCCACCCATTTCGAGATCATGCCTGCTGAAGGCCTGTACGGCATGCGGGGCAGGCATACGGGTCATCCCGGTCATGACTGACATCTTCGGGCAATGCGGTGCAAGGGGGAGCTTGCCGACGACAATGCCACGGTTCGGTTCAGCCCGCGCCGGTTGGTCACGCACTTGGCCGCATTTGTTCCTGCGGGGAGCGGCACACGAGAGACTTCGGGGAACCCGCAGGCGAAGGGGTGGGCGAAGGAAGGGGTGCGGACACGGCCTCGGCGCGACGGGCACCCGACAGGGCAGGACGGGTTCCATGGGCAGGACGGGCGCTCGATCGGGCAACAAGGTGAGCGGAGTGCGTTCGGGGTGGCGGCCGGGCGCCGGAGCGGAAGGACCGTGCGAGGATCGGTGGAACGTCACCGCGGACCCGACGTCACCCCTCGCGGACCCGACGTCACCGAAGACTCACCGAAGACTCACGGAAGGCAGATCGTGGCCGAGCAGCTTTACGCCACCTTGAAGACCAATCAGGGCGACATCGAGATCCGGCTTCTGCCGAACCACGCGCCCAAGACGGTCAAGAACTTCGTCGAGCTCGCCCAGGGCGAGCGTGAGTGGACGCATCCCGAGACCGGCAAGAAGTCCACGGACCGGCTGTACGACGGCACCGTCTTCCACCGCGTCATCAGCGGCTTCATGATCCAGGGCGGCGACCCGCTGGGCAACGGCACCGGTGGCCCGGGGTACGAGTTCGGTGACGAGTTCCACCCCGACCTCAGCTTCAACAAGCCGTACCTGCTGGCCATGGCCAACGCCGGCCCGGGCACCAACGGCTCGCAGTTCTTCGTGACCGTCTCGCCGACAGCCTGGCTGACCGGCAAGCACACCATCTTCGGCGAGGTCGTCGACCCCGCCAGCCAGAAGGTCGTGGACGCCATCGCGGCCACCAAGACCAACTCCCGCACCGACCGTCCGCTGCAGGACGTCGTGATCGAGTCGGTCGTCATCGAGAACCGATGATCGCCGGTAGTCATCAAATGGTCACGCTCTGATTGTCCTTTCGGGAACCAACCGCCCTGCTCGTCCGTACTTGTTACATAGCGGACGAGCAGGGCTGCGTTGTGAGTGCTGCCGCCACGACAAGCACCGAGGGGACCGGGAAGTGATGGGACCGATGGACCAGCAGCCGCCGGGAGACCAGGACCGGTCCGCCGCCACGGACGGCTCGCTCAGCTGCTACCGCCACCCCGGTCGCGGTACGCACATCCGCTGCACCCGCTGCGACCGCCCGATCTGCCCCGAGTGCATGGTCAACGCCTCGGTCGGCTTCCAGTGCCCGGACTGCGCCCGCCAGGGAGCCGGTACGGGACACGGCCCGGGCGCCGCCCGGCCGCGCACGGTCGCCGGTGCCCCCATCACGGCCGACCCCCGGCTCATCACCAAGATCCTGCTCGCTCTCAATGTCGCCGTGTTCATCGTGGTGCACGTGAAGGGGTCGCTGCTCCAGGACCTGACGCTCTTCGGCCGGGCCAACCTCTACTACGGCGGCCCGCCGGAGGGTGTTGCGGAGGGCCAGTGGTACCGGCTGGTGACGTCGATGTTCCTGCACCAGGAGGTGTGGCACATCGCGTTCAACATGCTGGGACTGTGGTGGCTCGGCGGCCCCTTGGAGGCGGCGCTCGGCCGCGCCCGCTACCTCGCGCTCTATCTGCTCTCCGGCCTGGCGGGCAGCGCTCTCACCTACTGGCTCGCCGCACCGAATCAGCCCTCGCTCGGCGCCTCCGGAGCGATCTTCGGCCTTCTGGGCGCCACCGCCGTGCTCATGCGCCGGCTCAACTACGACATGCGCCCGGTCCTCGCGCTGCTCGCGGTGAACCTGGTCATCACCTTCAACCCCTGGGGCGGGATCGCCTGGCAGGCGCATGTCGGCGGTCTGATCGCGGGCACGCTGATCGCGATCGCCATGGTGCACGCCCCCCGTGAGCGGCGCGCCCTGGTGCAGTACGGCACCTGTGCCCTGGTCCTGGTGGCCGTGGTCGCCATCGTCCTAGCCAGAACAGCCGCGCTCACCTGAGCCGACGCCGCCCCGGACCCGGCCCGGTTCCCGGAGATCTACGATCGGCCGGCTGTCCACAGCGTGACTTGTCCACAGCGCGTGCCGGATCTTGTGCATTCTGTGGGAACAACTGTGCCCCTTGTCGCTGAGCTGGGTTTTTCCAGCAGGGACAAGGGGCGTGCCATCCCTCGGTGAGGGAGGCTGCAGTCACATCGGCGTCAACAGCCAGGGAGTTATCCACAGATCGTCTGACCTTTTCCCCTGCCTGTGGATAACTCTGTGGGTAACTCGGGGCAAGGGTTGCGGAACCGGTCCCCGCTGTGGGATCAGGCGCCCTGCGGCACTACTTCCACTGCGTGGAGACGCCGAAGCCGCCGGCGATGAAGCCGAAGCCGACGACGATGTTCCAGTTCCCCAGCGACTTGATCGGCAGATCGCCGTCGGTCACATAGAAAACGACGATCCAGGCCAGACCGATCAGGAAGAGCGCCAGCATCACCGGCGCCACCCAGCTGCGGCTGGTCAGCTTTATGTTGGTTGCCTGCTTCGCCGGAGGGGGCGTGAAGTCGGCCTTCTTGCGGATACGTGACTTCGGCACGAGGAACTCTCCTGTCGATGCGCTGCGTGACCGCGCAGAGAACTGTGGCTGGCGCCGGGGCGGGGCGCGAGGGGGAATGCTTCCTCCCTCGGGCGTCCGTTAGCGTAGTGCTTCCGTGGCGCCGAAGGAGATAAGGGTACGTTGAGCAATTCTGCCGACTCCTCCCGAGGACCGGTCCGGCGCACCTTCCGGCACCCGGCCCGGGTGCTCACCGCCGCTGTCTTCGCCCTCGCCGGGCTGATCTTCGTCACCAGCGCCAACACGGCCAAGGGCACCAACATTCGCACCGACTCCTCGCTGCTGAAGCTCTCCGACCTCATCCAGCAGCGCAGCGGCAAGAACGCCCACTTGGACGAGACCAATGCCACCGCGCGCGGGGACATCGACGCCCTCGTGCGGCGCGACCGCGGCAGCACCGAGGCGGAGGACGCCCGGCTCAAGGAGCTGGCGCGGGCCGCGGGTACCACGAAGCTCTCCGGCCGGTCCGTGTCCGTCACGCTCAATGATGCACCGCTGGGCGCCACCGCGAACCCCGGCTATCCCGACCCGCAACCCAACGACCTGGTCATTCACCAGCAGGACCTGCAGGCGGTCGTCAACGCCCTCTGGCAGGGCGGCGCCCAGGGCATCCAGGTCATGGACCAGCGGCTCATCTCCACCAGCGCGGTCCGCTGCGTCGGCAACACCCTGATCCTCCAGGGCCGCGTCTACTCCCCGCCGTACAAGATCACCGCAGTGGGTGACCCGGCCGCGCTCAAGCGGGCACTCGACGACTCCCCGGCGATCAGCAACTACCTGCTGTATGTGAAGGCGTACGGGCTCGGCTGGAAAGTCGACGAGCACAAGGCGGTGACTCTTCCCGGCTACTCGGGCACAGTGGATCTCCACTACGCGGAGCCGGTGAAGTAGCGAGCAGCTGTGGGGAGGCCGACACGGTGTCGGTGCGACTGATCGTGCGGACGTTCAGCGAACTCTGCGTCACCGTCGGTGCCCTGATCGTGCTCTTTGTGGTGTACGTGCTGTTCTGGACCGGAGTGAAGGCCGCCGACGCGACCGAGGGACAGATCGACACCCTGCAGAACCAGTGGGCGCGGGGCACGGTGTCCGCCCCGGCGCCGGGCACGTCCCCCGCGCCGGGCGCTTCCCCGATACCGTCGGCGCCGCCCGCCCCCGCGGCGTACCGGGACGGCAAGCCGTTCGCGATGCTGTACATCCCCCGCTTCGGCAAGGGCTGGGAGTGGCCCGTCCTGGAGAACACCGAGGTCAGGACCTTGCAGAAGGGGCTCGGCCACTACAGCGGGACCGCCCGCCTCGGCGCGACGGGCAACTTCGCGGTGGCCGGACACCGTCGCACGTACGGGGACCCGTTCAAGGACTTCCCGAAGCTGCGCCCGGACGACGCGGTGCTGCTGACGGACGGGACGACGTGGTTCACGTACCGCATCGACAAGAAGCCCTACCGGACGGTGCCGAGCGACATCGCGGTCATCGACCCCGTACCCCGCAGGTCCGGTTTCCACGGGCCCGGCCGCTATCTGACGCTGACCACCTGCGACCCCGAATGGGGCAGCAGCCACCGGCTGATCGCCTGGGCGCACCTCGACGCGACCCAGCCGGTGAGCGACGGCAGGCCGGCAGCTTTCCACAGCTGACCCACGCTCGTGCCCCGGCCCTTTAGTCTGGTCCCGTACCGAATGGAGGGGACAGCATGTACGGCTGGATCTGGCGGCATCTGCCGGGCAACGCATGGGTGCGTGCGCTCATCTCGCTCGTGCTGGCGCTGGCTGTCGTCTACGCGCTTTTCCAGTACGTCTTCCCGTGGGCGGAGCCGCTGCTTCCGTTCGGCGACGTGACGGTGGACGGCTCGACGGGAACGGGGGGCGGCCAGTGAGCGCCCGCATCCTCGTCGTGGACAACTACGACAGCTTCGTCTTCAACCTCGTCCAGTACCTCTACCAGCTCGGCGCCGAGTGCGAAGTGCTGCGCAACGACGAGGTGACCACGGCACACGCCCAGGACGGCTTCGACGGGGTCCTGCTGTCGCCCGGCCCCGGCACCCCGGAGCAGGCGGGGGTCTGCATCGAGATGGTCCGCCACTGCGCGGCCACGGGCGTCCCGGTCTTCGGGGTCTGCCTCGGGATGCAGTCGATGGCGGTGGCGTACGGGGGTGTGGTGGACCGCGCCCCGGAGCTGCTGCACGGCAAGACCTCGCTGGTGACCCACGAGGGCACCGGGGTCTTCACCGGCCTGCCGTCCCCCTTCACCGCGACCCGCTACCACTCGCTCGCCGCCGAACCCGACACGGTCCCGGCGGAGCTGGAGGTGACGGCGCGCACCGCCGACGGCATCATCATGGGGCTGCGCCACCGGGAACTGGCGGTGGAGGGCGTGCAGTTCCACCCGGAGTCGGTGCTGACCGAGCACGGCCATCTGATGCTGGCCAACTGGCTGGCACAGTGCGGCGACACAGGAGCCGTCGCGAGGTCGGCGGGGCTCGCGCCGGTGGTGGGCAAGGCCGCCGCGTGACCGCACTCCGTCCCGAACACGACGCCGGACAGGACGGCCCGTACGAGCAAGGAGCGTACGAGGCCGCGGGCGCGTTCGAGGCGGCGGTCGACCAACTGGCGGATCCGCTGAACGATCCGCTGCCCGGGCAGCACGCCTCACCGTGGTCCCGGTCCGGCGGCATCCCGCCGCAGGAGCAGGGGCGGGGACTGTACCGGGCGCCGGATCAGCCAATCCCGGCGCAGGCGCAAGGACAGTCACAGCCACAGGCGCCACACGGGGCGCAGACGCCCGAGCAGACCCCGCGGGAGTGGTACGACCCCGAGGGGTTCGAACGGGACTGGTACGGGCAGCAGGCGCCCGCGCCGGTGCCCCGGGTGCAGACCGCCCCCGCCCCCGCACCCGTTCCCCTCCCGCCGGACGACGAGACGGTCGGACTGCGGACTGCGGACCCGCGCCACCTGGCCGATCAGGCGTTGACGGTCCGGCAGCCGGTTTTCGTGCCGGAGCCGGTGCCGGGCCTGGACGCGGAGCCGGATACAGACCGCGAGAGGGCTGATCCGGAACCGCGTACCGGAGGCCGTGCCGAGCGCCGACGCGCCGCGAAGGGGCGCGGCCGCCGACGGGCCGAACCGCGGTCGGAAAGCACGGTGTCGGCCACGGCATCGGCATCGGCCGCCAAGCCGATGTCGCGCGTCGAGGCGCGGCGCGCGGCGCGCGCGGCCAAGGACAGCCCGGCCGTTGTCGCCAGCCGGGTCGTCGGTGAGCTGTTCATCTCGCTCGGTGTGCTGATGCTGCTGTTCGTCACGTACCAGCTGTGGTGGACGAATGTGCGTGCCGACCAGTACGCCGGCAAGGAGACGCACAAGATCCAGGACGACTGGGCGAAGGGCGACCGCAACCCGGGTGCGTTCGAGGCCGGGCAGGGGTTCGCCATCATCCATATCCCCAAACTGGACGTGGTCGCGCCGATCGCCGAGGGCATCAGCAAGGAGAAGGTCCTCGACCGGGGCATGGTCGGCCACTACAGCGAGGGCACGCTGCGCACCGCGATGCCGTCCGCGAAGAAGGGCAACTTCGCGCTGGCGGGCCACCGCAACACGCACGGCGAACCGTTCCGCTACATCAACAGGCTGCGCTCCGGTGACCTGATCGTGGTCGAGACGCAGGACACGTACTACACGTACGAGGCGACGAGGACCCTTCCGCAGACTTCGCCGTCCAACGTCTCGGTGATCGGCCCGGTTCCGCCCGGTTCGGGGTTCACCGGGCCGGGCCGGTACATCACTCTGACGACCTGTACGCCGGAATTCACGAGTACGTACCGTTTGATCGTCTGGGGCAAGATGGTCGACGAACGACCGCGCAGCAAGGGCAAGCCCGACGCGCTCGTCGGCTGAAACATCATCACGACAGGGACGGGTGCGGTGACAGCGAGGACCGAGCACGAAGAGCGAATCGGGGAGTTCGCGCCCCCGCCGCGGCGCAGAGAACGCCATCCCGTCGCGACGGCGGTCAGTTTCTTCGGCGAACTGCTGATCACCGCGGGCCTGGTGCTGGGACTGTTCGTCGTCTACTCCCTCTGGTGGACGAACGTCCTCGCCGACCGCGAGGCCGCCAAGCAGGGCCATACCGTCCGCGACCGCTGGGCGGGCGGACCGGGCGCCCTGGACACCAAGGACGGCATCGGCTTCCTGCACGTTCCGTCGATGAAGAACGGCGAGGTGCTCGTCAAGAAGGGCACCGACACCGAGAACCTCAACAACGGCATCGCGGGCTACTACACGGAACCGGTGAAGTCGGCCCTCCCCTGGGATAAGAAGGGCAACTTCACCCTGGCGGCGCACCGCGACGGGCACGGTGCCAAGTTCCACAACATCGACAAGGTGAAGACGGGTGACGCGGTCGTCTTCGAGACCAGGGACACCTGGTACATCTACAAGGTCTTCAAGGAGCTTCCCGAGACGTCCAAGTACAACGTCGATGTACTGCAGGCGGTGCCGAAGGGATCGGGCGCGCAGAAGCCCGGCCGCTACATCACGCTGACGACCTGCACACCGGTCTACACGTCGAAGTACCGCTACATCGTGTGGGGCGAGCTGGTGCGTACGGAGAAGGTGGACAAGGACCGCACGAAGCCGGCGGAGCTGCGTTAGCCGTGACTGAGCTCCTTCGAGGAGCCTGGTCGTTCTAGGATGGCGAAGGCCCGAAGTCGCAACCACCCTTTGCGACTTCGGGTCCTTTCTCAGTCTGGCTACGGCTACCTCAGGATCGGCAGCGGTACTCCGGCGCTCCACTTTTCGAGATGAGCGCGGTCGACGAGGGTGATGCCGTAAGTCTCGGCGATGGCGCGTGCGTCGGGTGTGAAGGAGGTCGTGGCGACGAAGAGAGCCACATCGGCCCCATGCTGGACGAAAGAGGCGCCGAGGAACTTCTGCAGCTCTCCGCTCCACACCGGACGGTAGGGCGCGAAGCTCTTGCACTGCACGACGATGCTGCGGCCGTCTGCGGTCACCGCTGTGACATCCACACCTCGGTCGCCGGGACCGCCGTGCACCACGACGTCCGTACAGCCGTCGCGGCGGAGCAGTACGGCGACATGGTGCTCGAACTCCCGCCAGTTCATGGCGTCGATGGACGCCATGATTCCGGTGTACGGGCGCGGGCCCTGGGCGTGTTCAAGGTGCCTCAGCCGGTGATGGTGATTGCAGAGCTTCTGCTCGACTTTCTCGACGTCGTCCCGGAGCGAGATCAGCTCCTTGCGGTGGTCACCGGAAGCCTCGATGAGGGCGTTGGACATGGGGACGACGGTCTTGCCGAGGATGTGGGTGATGCGGTGGTCGATGTGCTCGTCGAGGGCCCCGGTTTCCCTGTGGACAGAGTTGTCCACAGGCTGAGTCCGCGCCACGTACTCCATGTCAAGCAGGTATGTACGCACCTGACGTGCGATTTCGCTGTCCCGGAGAAGCATGGCGACGTTGAGTACCGTCCGTCGGGAGAAGACCGCGATCGCCCGTGAACGTGACTGAATTCCACAGGCCCCCTTGAAGAGGGCCAGTCGCGTGCCTGTCAGAACCTGGAGGCCATTGGAGTCCAGCTCCTCCCTGTGGTCCTCCATAACGGACTCAAGGGTCTTCACGGTCACCTCGAAGTACGCCGCGACCATCGCCGTGGTCACGTGCATGCCGTCCGGCAGCAGCGAGAGCGCCTTGACCTTGTCGAGCGCCTCTGTCCGGCCGGCGACGTCATTGCGCAGAGACCTCGACTCCAGCAGTACTGCATTGTTGATCACGTTCATGCCCTGTCGGCTCGTCTCGGATGTTGGTACGAGCTGGGGGGCGGGGCTTGATCCCCACGTCACCCCATCCGTCCAACGAGTCAGCACATATGAAGACACGATCGGTTTACGGCTGCATGTGCGGTATGCCGGGCCGGAGGCGTCGTGGCAGGACACAGCAAAGAGCCCCGGTCACCGTTGCGGTGCCGGGGCCCTTTGGCAGTTGGGGCGATTCGGGGTCAGTGCTGGCGTGAGCCGGACGGGCCGCCGAAGATGTTGCCGTCTCCCTTGCCCGGCATGGTCTGGACGTTGACCGCGCCGTTCTTGTCGACCTGCTGACCCGCTTCGGGCTGGGAGAAGACGACCTTGGCCTTGTCGTCATCCGGTCCCTGCACTTGGCCGAGCTGCAGGCCCGCCTGGGCCAGCAGGGCATTCGCCTCGGCGAGGGTCTTGCCCTGCAGGTCGGGAACCGTGGTCTGCTCCGGCTGCGGCGGACCCTTGGAGACCTTTAGGACGATTTGGACATCCTTGGCCTGCTTGCCGGGATCTGGGGTCTGCCCGACCACTACGTCCACGGCGGCCTCGGGCGCGTCGACGTCGGTACGCACGATGTTGGTGAACCCGATGCGCTTGAGTTGGTCCTCCGCATCCGTGTACGTCCTGCCGGTCACGGAAGGGAGTTCCAGGAGGGCCTGCTTGGCGACCGTGATTGTGACCTCGGAGTTCTTCTCGGCCTTCGTGTTGCCCTCGGGGTCCTGCTTGATGACCGTACCCGCGGTCTTGTCGGACTCGACGGTGGTGACGTTCACCGTGAAGCCCTTCTCCTCAAGGTACTTGCGGGCGTTCTCCTCGGACTTCTCCGTGACGTCCGGGACCTCGACCTTCGGCGCGCCGGTGGAGACGACGACCGTGACGGTGCCCTTCTTCGCCATCTTGTCGTCCGCGGTGGTCGGGGTCTGGCTGCAGATCTTGCCCTTGGGCTGGTCCTCGCAGGGTTCGTTCGAGCCGACCTTGAGGACGACGTCAGCGTTCTCCGCAAGTTTCTCTGCCTGTTGCACGGTCGAGCCGACCATGTTCGGCACAGGGACCTTGTCGCTGTTGTTGTTGGTGTCGCCGAACACCGACCGGCCGATCAGGATCGCGCCGATCAGCACCAGGACGCCCGCGGCGATCAGCAGGATCGTCGAGGTGTTGCTCTTCTTCTGGCGCCTGCGGTCCGGCCGGTCGTCGTAGCCGTAGCCGCCGTCGTCCGGGTTGACCGGGGGCAGCATGGACGTGGGTGCGCCGTTCTGGTCCGCAGCACGCAGTGCGGTGGTCGGCTGGTCGTTGACGTATCCGTCGTAGCCGCCGTAACCGGGCGCGCCCATCGCCGCGGTGGCGGCGACCGGCTGGCCGTCGAGGCAGGCCTCGATGTCGGCGCGCATCTCGTCGGCCGACTGGTAGCGGTAGTCGGGGTCCTTGGTCAGGGCCTTCAACACGATCGCGTCCATGGCGGGCGTGATCTCGGGGTCGAAGTTGCTCGGCGGCTGCGGCTCTTCCCGTACGTGCTGGTAGGCGACCGCGACGGGTGAGTCCCCGATGAACGGCGGCCGGACCGTCAGCAGCTCGTAGAGCAGGCAGCCGGTCGAGTACAGGTCGGAACGCGCGTCGACCTGCTCGCCCTTGGCCTGCTCCGGGGAGAGGTACTGGGCGGTGCCGATGACGGCCGAGGTCTGGGTCATCGTCATGCCGGAGTCGCCCATGGCGCGGGCGATGCCGAAGTCCATGACCTTGACCTGGCCGGTGCGCGTCAGCATGACGTTCGCCGGCTTGATGTCGCGGTGGACGATGCCCGCGCGGTGCGAGTACTCCAGTGCCTGGAGGATGCCGACGGTCATCTCGAGGGTGCGCTCGGGCAGCAGCTTGCGGCCGGAGTGCAGAAGTTCCCTGAGCGTCGATCCGTCGACGTACTCCATGACGATGTACGGGATGGAGACCCCGTCGACGTAGTCCTCACCGGTGTCGTAGACCGCGACGATCGCCGGGTGGTTGAGTGACGCGGCGGACTGGGCCTCACGGCGGAACCGGGCCTGGAAGGACGGGTCGCGGGCCAGATCGGCCCGCAGCGTCTTCACAGCTACGGTGCGGCCGAGCCGGGTGTCGTGTGCGAGGTAGACCTCGGCCATGCCACCACGGCCGAGCACCGAGCCCAGCTCGTACCGGCCGCCGAGGCGACGCGGCTCTTCCATAACTGTTCCAGCCCTCTCCGTCAGTCCCGACCGCACCGGTGTGTGGTCCGGCGGTGTGCTGCTCGCGCATACGCTACCGGCCGCGCACTACCTGATCGGCCCGGAGTCCGGACCTGATATCTGACCGGTATCCCAATGTGCAGATATGGCACCCGATGTGATGGGTGTCACCTCCTGCTGTCGATGACCGCCTTCATTACAGCCTGCGCGATCGGGGCGGCCAGACCACCACCGGAGATGTCGTCACGGTTGGCCTGGCCGTCCTCGACGACCACTGCGACGGCGACCGGGGAGCCGCTGTCGGTCTTGGCGTACGAGATGAACCAGGCGTACGGCTTCTCGCTGTTGTTCAGACCGTGCTGGGCCGTACCCGTCTTGCCGCCGACGGTGACGCCCGGGATCTTGGCGTTCTGCCCCGTGCCGCTCTCGACGACGGTCTCCATCATCTGCTGGAGCTTCTGGGCGTTCTCACCCGAGAGGGGCTGGCTGAGCTGCTCCTTCTCGTGGGTGTAGATCGGATCCAGGCCGGGGGCCTGGCGCTCGGCGACCATGTACGGCTGCATCAGCTTGCCGTCGTTGGCGACCGCGGCGGCGACCATCGCCATCTGTAGCGGGGTGGCGCGGTTGGACGCCTGGCCGATCCCGGCCATGGCGTTCTGCGGCCGGTTGTCCTTGGGGTAGACGCTGGCATCGGCGCGGACCGGGGTGAAGATTTCCTTGTTGAAGCCGAACTTGTTGGCCTGGTCGATCATCTTCTGGTTGCCGAGGTCATCGCTGATCTTGCCGAAGACGGTGTTGCAGGACCACCGCAGCGCCTCCCGGAGCGAGGCGTTCTCACACGGGATGTTGCCCTCGTTCTCCAGGTTGCCGGTGGTCTGCGGGAGCCGGTAGGGCAGCGGTGACTTGGTGTGCTCGTCGATGCTGGTGTACAGCCCGTTCTCCAGCGCGGCCGCGGCGGTGACGACCTTGAAGGTCGAGCCCGGCGGGTAGGTCTCGCGCAATGCCCGGTTGAGCATCGGCTTGTCCTTGTCGTCCAGCAGCTTCTGCCGGGCTTCCGCGTCCTTGAGGGAATTGCCCGCGAAGACCGAGGGGTCGTACGAGGGGGTGCTGACGAGGGCCAGGATGGCGCCGGTCTGCGGGTCGATCGCGGCTACGGCGCCCTTCTTGTCGCCGAGCCCCTTGAAGGCGGCCTTCTGGGCGGCGGCGTTGAGGGTGGTGACGATGTGGCCGCCGGTCTTCTTCTCACCGGTGAAGAGGGACAGCGTGCGGTCGAAGAACAGCTGGTCGCTGTTGCCGGTGAGGATTCCGTCCTCGATGCTCTCCAACTGCGACGCGTCGAACGCCTGTGAGGAGTAGCCGGTCACGGGTGCCCACATGGGGCCGTTCTTCCAGACCCGCTTGTACTTGAAGTCGCTGCCCTTGGTCTCGACGGACCCGGTGACGGGGTTTCCGTCGACGATGATGTTGCCGCGCTCGTGTGCGTACCGCTCGATCTGGATGCGGCGGTTGTGCTCGTTCGCGTTCAGTTCGTCGGCACGCACGTACTGGAGCCAGTTGACACGGACCAGGAGAGCGAGGACGAGCAGCCCGCAGAAGATCGCGATCCTGCGAAGGGGCTTGTTCACGGTCGGACCACCTGGGTCATCTCGGCGTCGGGTGATGGGGCTGGGGCCGGAGCGGGGCGCCGCGCGGTGTCGCTGATACGGAGCAGGATTCCGATCAGGGCCCAGTTGGCGATCACTGACGATCCGCCTTGCGCGAGGAACGGCATGGTCATACCGGTCAGCGGAATGAGTCCCATGACACCGCCGGCGACGACGAAGACCTGAATGGCGAAGGAGCCGGAGAGCCCGATCGCGAGAAGCTTGCCGAAGGGATCGCGGGCAGCGAGCGCGGTGCGGACACCGCGCTCGACGATCAGACCGTAGATGAGGAGGATGGCCATCATCCCGGCGAGGCCGAGCTCCTCGCCGAAGGTGGCGAGGATGAAGTCGGAGTTGGCGGCGAAGCCGATCAGGTCGGAATTGCCCTGGCCGAGGCCGGTGCCGAGCGTGCCCCCGGAGCCGAACGCCATCAGGGACTTGGCCACCTGCTCGCTGGCTTCCAGCTTGCCCCATCCGGCGAACGGGTCGAGCCAGGCGGTGACACGCTGCTGGACGTGCGGTTCGAATGCGGCCACACCCACGGCGCCGGCTGCGGACATCAGCAGGCCGAAGACGATCCAGCTGGTGCGCTCGGTGGCGACGTACAGCATGACGACGAACATGCCGAAGAACAGCAGGGACGAGCCGAGGTCGGTCTCGAAGACCAGGATGAGGATCGAGAAGGCCCAGACCATGAGGATCGGCCCGAGGTCCCTGCCCCGCGGCAGATACAGGCCCATGAAGCGGCGGCTGGCCAGGGCCAGCGCGTCGCGCTTGACCATGAGATAGCCGGCGAAGAACACCGAAATGATGATCTTGGCGAACTCCCCTGGCTGGATCGTGCCGACGCCGGGGATGTTGATCCAGATCTTGGCGCCGTTCACGGCGGGGAAGAACATGGGAAGGATCAGGAGGAACAGCGCCACCAGCATGGAGATGTAGGTGTAGCGCTGCAGAATGCGGTGATCCTTGAGAGCCACCAGTACGACGACGAGCAGCCCGACGCCGACAGCGGAGAACATCAGCTGCTTGGACGCAGCGGGTGCGAAGGTCTTCAGTGCCTGGAACCTTTCCGACTGGTCCAGGCGCCAGATGATTGCCAGTCCCAAGCCGTTGAGCAAGGTGGCCAGCGGCAGCAGAAGCGGGTCCGCGTAGGGTGCGAATCTGCGGACCGCGAGATGTGCGACGCCCGCGAGCAGGGCGAGCCCGAGTCCGTATCCGAGCATGCCGGAGGGCAGTTCACCGTTGAGGGCAAGGCCCACGTTGGCGTACGCGAACGCCGAGATGAAGACGGCGAAGAGAAGCAGAACCAGTTCGGTGTTGCGACGACTCGGTGCGTCGATCGCGCCGATCGTGGTCGTGTTGGTGACAACGCTCATGGTGCTGAAGGCTCCCTACGGCTTTACTGCTTACCGCACTGCGGGACCAGCTTCTTCTCTTCCTCCGAGAGGCTGGGACCAGGAGTGGGAGTCGCTGCGGTCGGCTTGGTCTTGGTGGCGTCGGAGGTGCCGGACGTCTTGGCGGCGTCGGAGTCCGTGCCACTGGCTTGGCCCTCGTCGGAGCCGGCCTTCGCGGCCGCGCGTCGCTGAGCGTCCTTCTTGCAGGCGGATGCCTGGACGGAGAGTTCGCCGATTTTCTTGCGCGCGGCGGTGAGGTTGCCCTCGGCGATGGTCGCCTCGACCTGCTTGCGCTGGTAGGGCGGGAGGTACTCGAGTTCGATCTCGGGGTGGTCCTTCTCGACCTTTGAGAGCGAGATCCACGCCAGGTCCTGGCTGATGCCGCGGAACAGTGCGACGTGTTCGTTCTTCGCGCCGACATAGAACTGGTTCTGGGTCCAGCGGTAGCCGCCGTAGAGACCACCGCCGATGATGGCGAGCGCGAGCACGATGTAGAAGGACCGCTTGAGCCACTTGCGGCCGCCGCGGGGCTTGACGAAGTCGTCGTCGGTGTACGCGTCGAAGGAGCCGTCCGGCATTCCGCCGTAGCCGACGTCGTCACCGCTGCCGGGCGGGCCGAAGCCGCCCGCGGGCGGCTGGACGGGGCGGCCGAGGCCGGCCGCTCGTCCGGCGGGGGTCTGCATGGCGCCGCCGTCGTTCTGATGGGCGGCCTGGTTCTCGGCGACCGCGCCGACGATGACCGGGGTGTCGTTGAGCTGCCCGGCCAGGGTGTCGTTGCTGTCGACGTCGAGGACGTCGGCGACGATGCAGGTGATGTTGTCCGGACCGCCGCCGCGCAGGGCGAGCTGGATCAGCTCCTGGATGGTCTCCTGGGGGCCCTGGTAACTGGCGAGGGTCTCTTCCATCGTCTGGTGGGAGACGACGCCGGAGAGCCCGTCGGAGCAGATCATATAGCGGTCGCCGGCCCGGACCTCACGGATGGAGAGATCGGGTTCGACGTGGTCGCCACTGCCCAGCGCACGCATCAAAAGAGCGCGCTGCGGGTGGGTGGTGGCCTCTTCCTCGGTGATCCGGCCCTCGTCGACCAGCCGCTGTACCCAGGTGTGGTCCTGGGTGATCTGGGTGAGTACGCCGTCGCGCAGCAGGTACGCACGGGAGTCGCCGACGTGGACGAGGCCGAGGCGCCGGCCGGTCCAGAGCAGGGCGGTGAGCGTGGTGCCCATGCCCTCCAGCTGGGGGTCCTCCTCGACCATCATGCGCAGCTGGTCATTGGCCCGCTGGACCGCCGTACCGAGCGAAGTGAGGATGTCCGAGCCCGGGACGTCGTCGTCGAGCTGGACGAGCGTGGAGATCACCTCGGAGCTGGCGACCTCACCGGCCGCCTGGCCGCCCATGCCGTCGGCGATGGCGAGAAGGCGCGGACCGGCGTAGCCGGAGTCCTCGTTGCCCTCCCGGATCATGCCCTTGTGCGATCCGGCGGCGAAGCGCAGGGAAAGACTCATGCGCACCTCGCCCGTCGGCTCGGGGTACAGCCGGTCTCGAGCCACACTGCCCACCCTCCGGTCGGGAGCCGGGCCGGGTCCGTTGCCCGGGCCGTCGCGGCTCGCTCGCTCCGCTCGCTCATTGTCGTACTACTTCCGCAGCTCGATGACGGTCTTGCCGATCCGGATCGGCGCGCCCAGCGGAACAGGCGTCGGGGTGGTGAGCCGGGTCCGGTCGAGATATGTGCCGTTGGTGGACCCGAGATCCTCGACGATCCACTGGCCGTCACGGTCGGGGTAGATCCTGGCATGCCTGCTGGACGCGTAGTCGTCGTCCAGCACGATCGTTGAGTCGTGGGCCCGGCCCAGCGTGATGGTCTGCCCCTGGAGCGCCACCGTGGTGCCGGTGAGGGTGCCCTCGGAGACGACCAGCTTTGTGGGTGCCCCCCGGCGCTGGCGGCCGGGCTGTTGGCGTTGCTGCGGTGGTGCCGCGGCATTCTGGCGTGCCTGTGTCGGTCGTGCGTCGTTCGCGGTGCGGCGTGAGCCGCGCTGCGTGACGCGCGTTCCGAACAGGTCACTACGGATGACCTGGACGGCCACGATTACGAACAGCCACAGAACAGCCAGGAATCCTAGCCGCATGACCGTCAGGGTCAGCTCTGACATTGCCCCCGCTTCACCCTTCGGCTTGCCGGTAAACGATGGTGGTGCTGCCCACGACGATCCGCGAGCCGTCGCGGAGCGTAGCGCGGGTTGTGTGCTGCCCGTCCACCACGATGCCGTTGGTGGACCCGAGATCCTGGATCGTCGAGGGCGTTCCGGTCCGGATCTCACAGTGCCGACGCGATACGCCGGGGTCGTCGATCCGCACGTCGGCGTCGGTGCTGCGTCCCAGCACCAGCGTCGGGCGGGAGATCTGATGGCGGGTGCCGTTGATCTCGATCCAGCGCCGCACCTGCGCGTTAGGCAGGGGGCTGGGTCCGGCCGGCGGGTGCCGGTCGGTACTGGGCGCTGCCGGCCTGCCTGCGCCCGGCGGCGGCGCCGCGGGCATGGGCGGGGCGGAGCTGGGCGGATAGCCGTAACCGCCGGTGGGCTGCGCGGGACGCCCCGGGCCCGGGTAGGGGGGCTGGCCGTGCTGTCCCGGCCGGACCTGGGGGTCCTGCTGCTGTGACGAACTCGACGCCAGGGTGCGGCTGCGCACCCGGTAGAGCCCGGTGTCCAGGTCGTCGGCCTTCTCCAGATGGACCTTGATGGGGCCCATGAAGGTGTACCGCTGCTGCTTGGCGTAGTCGCGGACCAGGCCGGAGAGTTCGTCGCCCAACTGTCCCGAGTACGGGCTGAGTCGCTCGTAGTCGGGGGTGCTGAGCTCGACGATGAAGTCGTTGGGGACGACGGTCCGCTCACGGTTCCAGATCGTTGCGTTGTTGTCGCACTCGCGCTGGAGGGCTCCCGCGATCTCGACCGGCTGGACCTCGGACTTGAAGACCTTGGCGAAGGTGCCATTGACCAGACCTTCGAGACGCTGCTCGAAACGCTTCATGACTCCCATGGGGCACCTCCTCCGTTGTAGTCGTCCCTGTACTGCTTACTGATCGTATCCACGCGTCGGGAAATCGGCTGGTTCCCCTTGTCTGCCCTGTGGATGAGTGTCACCTCTCACACCGATCGTAGAGGCGGCCTCCTCACAGTGTCCCGCACGAGGGGTGCACTGAGGAGGAGTGGGGGCGGCCGCTGGGCGTTCCCGTTTCCCGCCAGGCGTTCGGTGAAACAACGGATGTGAATCCACCCTGTCCAGCGTGCTAATCTTCCGGATGTCGCCAGGCGCTCGCACCAAACGGTGAGAGAGTCTGGAAACACCACTCTTGCGCGAGTGGCGGAACGGCAGACGCGCTGGCTTCAGGTGCCAGTGTCCTTATGGACGTGGGGGTTCAAATCCCCCCTCGCGCACAAGAGAGAAGCCCCACAGGCCAAACGGTCTGTGGGGCTTCTTCGTTCCTGCCGGTGCACGTCGGTTCCCGCTGGCGCTCGTCGGTTCCCACTGGTGCTCGGGGGTGCTCACGTGCCTGTTGTGGCGACTTTCGTAGGACAGCCGCCTGGCCGGGCTGTGAGGCCGGGGTGGTTGGGCTGTGTTTCACGTGAAACACCCGATTGAGGGTGTTCTCATGTGTACGAGAAGGGGGGCGGGGCCGGCGAGACAGCCGACCCCGGGCGTCGTCTGGTTGTAGTGGTCCGGCGGCTGTTCTGGCAGACCTGAGGGGGCTGCGGGGTGCAGGTCAGGGGATCTGCGGGGTGGTTGCGCCCGTGTCGCCTGCCGAGTTGTAGCGCAGTAGGTACTCCGCGAACTGGGCGAGGTCGGTCGCTGTCCAGTCGGCGAGTCGCTGCTGGTACGCGGCGTGGCGGCTGGCCTGGGTCGAGGCGAGTGCCCGGGTTCCTGCCTCGGTGGGGTGCAGCACCTGGATGCGATGGTCGTCCGGGTCCGGGTGGCGTTCGACGAGGCCCAACTTTTCCAGAGTGCCGACCTGTCGGCTGACCGTCGATTTGTCCAGCATGTAGTGCGCGGCAAGATCCGTTGCGCGGCAGCCGTGCTGGTCGTCGATGTGGGCCAGCAGCGTGTACGAGACCAGGGGCAGCTCCGGATGGAGGCGGGCTGCCGCGGCCCGCGCGCGACGCGCGAAGGCGGTCAGTTCGCGCTGGATGACATTCAGCGATTCTTCGCGTTCTCCGGGGTCGCCTGGCACTGGTTCGCCTTCCGTCTCGTCTCCCTCGGGATTCAGTTGTATAGTACAACGGGTTGTAAGTTGTAAAAGCCAACTATTGGAGTGCTTCGAATGTCCTCAGGCCCGAGTGCCGCCGCCGGCTCCACCGCAGCCGCTCTGCGTCATGTCCTGAGCCATCTCGTTACGCCGCTGCTGATGTGCATCGGCATGGGGCTCGCCTACCTAGGGGCGTTCCATGCCCCTGAGCCGCACGACCTGAGGGTGGACGTGGTCGGGTCGGGGCCGAGCGCGCAGCTGCTCGCGCAGACGCTGCAGGACAAGGGCGACGGGGCGCTGAGTGTGCACACGGTCCCCGATCGCGCAGCGGCGGTGAACCACCTGAGGACCCAGGCGAGTTACGGCGCCTACCTGCCGGGGAAGCATCCCGAGCTGCTGGTGGCCGGTGCGGCGTCCGACACCAGCGCGACGGTGGTCGAGAAGGTCTTCACCAAGGTCGCCGCCGAGCACGGTCATCCGCTGAAGGTGACGGACACGGCACCGACCGCGGACGGCGATCCGACCGGCCAGGGCATCTTCTTCCTGCTGGTCGCGGTGAGTATCGGTTCCTACGCCTCGGTCGCGGTGATCGGCGGCGCGGGCGCGGTACTTTCGCTGCGGATCAGGGCCGCCCTGACGGCTGCCGCGTCCCTGGTGGTGAGCTTGATCGGAGCGGTCTTCGCCGGTCCGCTGTTCGGTCTCGTGGACCACGGCCTCGGCGGTCTCTGGGCGATGGCCTGGCTCTACTCGGCGGGCATTCTGCTGATCGGCGTCGGGCTGCACACCTTCCTCAAGCGGTGGACGACGCTCGGCGTGATGGTGCTCTTCGTGATGCTCAACTTCACCAGCTCCGGCGGCATCTTCCGGCCGGAACTGCAGCCCGGCTTCTTCGGTGCGCTGCACTCCTTCTGGAACGGTGCGGGCTTCGTCGAGGGCGTCCGCAGCCATGTGTACTTCGGCGGGCATGCGCTCGGCCGGAATGTGCTGGTGCTCGCGCTCTGGTTCGTGGTGGGTCTGGCAGTGATGGGTGCGGCAGGGCTGGCCGAGGCGAGGCGGCGGAAGGCCGCGGTGGAGACCGCTCCGGCAGGGGCGGCCGAGGGGACGGCCGAGGCCGGGGCTGCACAGGCACGGGGACGGCATGTGCAGGCCGGGGTGGACCACGAGGAAGAGCTGGAAGAGGCCGTCGGCGTCTGACCAGGGCAGAGCGTTGCCCACGCGGTGTTGTCCACAGGTTGGAACGTGAGTTTTCCACAGGGGCGGACGGCTTTCGGCGGACAGCGGTACCTTCGTCGCGATTGATCTGCGACCGGGCGTCGGGCCAGGAGCGCAGGGCGAGGTGGGGGAGGCCGCGCGCCATGGGCGAAATCGAAGCGACAGTTCCGGTTCAGCGGGCTGTGCAAGGGAATCCGCGCATTCCGGTCGTGCCCGGATTCGCTCGCCGGGCGGATGGGGCGGCCGCAGCGGGCAGGAGCGCGCCGCGGTCGCCCAGGAATGTGGGCAAGGCCCTGCGGGAGAGGGTGTCCAGGGCCTCTCACTCCTCTCTGGACCTCCCGGCCGGGCGGCCCGATGCCGTGCAGGCGGTCGAGGAATCGAGCCGCGGCAGGGTGCCCGGGCTCACCCCGATCCGGGTGGGGCGGATGGCGGCCACACCGTTCGCCTTTCTGCGGGGCTCGGCCGGGCTGATGGCCCATGACCTGGCGGGCACGCCTGTCAGCGGGGTGGGCGCCCAGCTCTGCGGTGATGCGCACGCCGCCAATTTCGGGCTGTACGGCGATGCGCGCGGCAGCCTGGCCATCGATCTGAACGATTTCGACGAGACCGTTTTCGGCCCCTGGGAATGGGACCTCAAGCGCCTCGCCACCTCGCTGGTGCTCGCCGGGCGGGAGGCCGGGGCGGACGAGGACACCTGCCGCCAGGGTGCATACGACACGGTGGGCGCCTACCGGCGGACGATGCGGCTGCTGGCCAAGATGCCCGCGCTCGATGCCTGGAATGCCATCGCGGATGAGGAATTGGTCTCGCACACCGATGCGCGGGATCTGCTCGGCACCCTGGAGCGGGTCTCGGAAAAGGCCCGCAACAACACCAGCGCCCGTTTCGCGGCCAAGTCCACCGAGGATTCGGGGGACGGCGGACGTCGCTTCATCGACGCGCCGCCGGTGCTGCGGCGGGTGCCGGACGACGAGGCCGCGGCGGTGGCGGCGGGACTTGGCGACTATCTGGGCACGATCTCGGAGGACCGGGGCCCGCTCCTCGCCAGGTACGCGATCCACGACGTGGCGTTCCGGGTGGTCGGCACGGGGAGCGTCGGCACCCGGTCGTACGTGGTGCTCCTGCTCGATCACCGTGGTGAGCCCTTGGTGCTGCAGGTGAAGGAGGCGCGGCCCTCCGTGCTGGCGCCGTATCTGCCGGCTGTCGGGTTCGATGTGCCGGAGGTGGCGCACGAGGGGCGCCGGGTGGTGCTCGGGCAGAAGCGGATGCAGGTCGTCAGCGACATCCTGCTGGGGTGGGCCACCGTGGAGGGGCGTCCCTTCCAGGTGCGGCAGTTCCGGAACCGCAAGGGCAGCGTGGACCCGGCGGCCCTGGCAGCCGACCAGGTCGACGACTACGGCCGGATGACCGGGGCGCTGCTGGCGCGGGCCCATGCGCACAGCGCCGACCCGCGACTGGTCGCGGGTTACTGCGGCAAGAACGAAGAGCTGGACGAGGCGGTGGCGGCGTTCGCGGTGCAGTACGCGGACCGTACGGAGGCGGACCACGCGGAGCTGGTACGGGCCATCGGGGCGGGGCGAATAGCCGCCGAACTGGGTGTGTGAGGGGCATGGAGCCGACCGCGTGTCATCGAGGCGTGGGAGGTGGCCATACGCTGGACGGGTGACCCACGAAGCCGCCGGGGTGCCGACCACCCGGAACGACGATGACCGGCAGGACAACGACCGGCAGCACGATCAGCATGCGCCGGATGCGCCGGATGCGCCGGATGCGCCGGATGCGCCGGATGCGCCGGATGCGCCGGATGCGCCGGATGCGCCGGGGGGCCGGTCAGCCGGTGTCGGTGCTGGTGAGGGTGCCGGTGCTGCTGAGGGGACCGGCGGGGCCGTCGGTGGGCATGCGGAGGGGGTCCGGCCCGAGGCTCGGCTCGCCAAGGCCGTACGGGCGGCGGAGCAGGCGCTGATCGAGTTCGAGATCGCGGTGGAGACCTTCCGGGTCGAGGTCGAGAACTTCTCCAGGCTGCACCACCAGAAGCTCGGCCCGATGTACGCCCGCCTCGATGAGCTCGACGCGCAGATCGCGGAGGCCCGGGCTGCCAGGACCGGCGATCCCGAAGACCTCCGCAAGGCTCAGGAGGCCCGGGCGATCGTGATGCCGATGCCGGGTGTCGACGAACTGTTCCACGACTGGATCGACTCCGACGGGCTGTCCCCCGAGGCGGCGGCGATGCTGACCGAGCAGCCGGTCCGGCCGCCCAGGCGGGTGCGGCCGACCGAGGAGGCGCGCAAGCTCTACCGTGAGCTGGCACGCAAGGCCCACCCGGACCTGGCGCAGGACGAGACGGAGCGGACACGCCGCGACGAGTTCATCACCCGCGTCAACGCCGCTTACGGGCGTGGTGACGAGGCACTGCTGATCGAGCTGGCGCAGGAGTGGGCGGCGGGGCCGGTGGCGCCGGAGGCGGAGCTCAGCGAGAGCGAGGAGCTCTACGCCCGGCTGAACTGGCTGACCCAGCGCAAGGAACTCCTGACGGTGCTCGCTCAGGAGCTCGAGGAGAGCGCGATCGGGGCCATGCTGCGGATGGCGCCCGACGATCCGGACCGGCTGCTCGACGAGATCGCCGATCAGCTGCTGGGCGAGGTCGCTCAGCGTGAGGCGGAGCTGGCGGGGCTGGTGCAGTAGCGTTCCTGGTGACTCTGGAGCGTACGTACGAGAGAAGGCATGACCCATGAATTTCGCCCCGCTGCCCTCGGTGGATGTCGCGGCGGTTCCGTCGGACGGCTTTGTGCTGGATGTCCGGGAGAACGACGAATGGGTGGCTGGGCATGTCGAAGGCGCCCTGCACATTCCGATGAGTGACTTCGTGGGTCGCTTCGGTGAGCTGACCGAGGCGGCTGAGGGTGGGCAGCGCGTGCATGTGATGTGCCGGGTCGGTGGCCGGTCCGCCCAGGTTACCCAGTACCTGGTGCAGCAGGGCATCGACGCGGTGAACATCGACGGCGGGATGCTTGCCTGGGACGGTGCCGGGCGTCCGATGGTCACCGACAACGGCGCCCCGGCTTTCGTGCTCTGAGCCGGGTGACAGCTCGATTGCCCGCTTGCTGGGGCCTTCGGGTTGCTCGGCTGCTCGGTGGTTCGGACGGCGTCGGTTGAGGATCGGGCCGGGGGTCAGCCGAGGAGGTGGGCAGCCAGGAGATCGCCCAGTGCCTCCTCGTGCGCCGCGGCCGGGCCGAGGGACAGCTCTATCTGCTTCGCCCAGGCGTGGAAGCGGTGCAGCGGGTAGTCGGTGTCCGCGCCGAAGCCGCCGTGCAGATGTTGTGCGGTCTGCACGACCCGACGGACACCGTCCGACGCCCAGATCTTTGCCACGGCGATGTCGCCCTCGGGGGGCAGTGCGCAGTCGGCTCCGGTGGAGATCCGCCAGGCCGCTTGCCAGAGCGTCACTTCCATGGCCCGCAGGTCGATGTAGCGGTCCGCGGCCTGCACGGCGACGGACTGGAAGGTCGCGACCGGAAAGCCGAACTGTTCGCGTTTCCCGGTGTATTCGCTCGTCATGGCGAGCACGGCCTCGCCCAGGCCGAGCGCGAGCGCGCACGTCCCGGTGGTGAGCAGGGCGCGCAGCCACTCCCAGGCCCCGGCGGTGTCGATCAACGCGCGGCCGTCGATCCTTACCGAATCCAGCCGGACCTCGGCGAACCGCTCACCGCTGGTGGAGACCTGCTCGGCCAGGGTGACGCCTTCGTGGGCGGGCCGGATCAGGGCGAGAACGGCCCGGCCCTCCCCCGTGTGGGCGGGAATCGCGATCCAGTCCGCGGCCTGCGCCCAGGGCACCCCCGACTGCACCCCGTCGAGTACCCAGCCCGCCGCGCCACCATCGGCATCGCCGGCCGCATCGCCGGTCGCATCGCCAAGAGTTTCGTCAGGAACCTCGTCAGGGCCTCTGCGGGATGCCGCACCGGGCCGGTCGCTCCTCATGGGGACTTCGCGGTGCGCAGTGACGGCGAGCTCGGCCGGGTCGTGGCCGGAGCGGCCGTTGGCCCCGACGGTGAGGACCAGCTCGCCGCGGCCGACGAGGGGAAGCAACTCGGCCGCCAGCCCCGGGTCGCCGTAGCGCTGGAGCGCCATCGCGACCGCGCACGTCTCCAGCAACGGCACCCGCGCAAGCACCTTGGCGGACTCGCGCAGCACCAGACAGAGCGCGACGAGATCGAGCCCCGCCCCGCCGTGCTCCGGGGACAGCGTCAGGCCCAGCAGGTCGCCTGCGGCGAGCCCGGCCCACAGGGGCCGGTCGATGTCCTCGGCCACCGCGCCCGGCACGAGAGCCGGGCTGGGAACCCCGTCGGGTGCTACGCCCGAGAAGGCCGCTCTCGCCGCCTCGGTGGCTGCCTGCTGTTCCTCGGTGAAGGTGAAGTCCACTGCCCTGGCCTCCCGCGAACTGCTGCTCCCATAACCAGATCTGACGGAGCGTCAAGATAGAACAGGTTCTATGAGAAGGGAACAGGAGGAGGCCGGGACGAGGCCAGGATGAGGTGTGGAGGCTGGGAGGCGGGGAGATGGGGTGAGGTCGGCGAGGTCGGCGAGGTCGGCGAGGTCGGTGACGTCGGTCGGCGGTCAACGGTCGAAGTCGAGTTCCACTTCCGGAGTGACCGGATGCGACTGGCACGCCAGCACATAGCCCGCGCCCGTCTCTTCGGGTTCCAGTGCGAAGTTGCGGTCCATTCGCACTTCGCCCGAGACCAGGAACGCCCGACAGGTCCCGCACACGCCGCCCTTGCAGGCGTACGGTGCGTCGGAGCGGCTGCGCAGCACGGTCTCCAGCAGCGATTCGCCATCATCTACCGGCCAGGTGCCGGAGCGGCCGTCGAGGGTCGCGGTGAGTCTGCTGTGAGCAGGCGTTTCGGCCCAGGGGCGGGCAGGTGCGTTCGGGCCGTCGTCGACGTGGAAGATCTCCTGGTGGATACGGGTGCGGTCGACGCCCAGGCCATGCAGCGCGCCTTCGGCTGCCTGCACCAGTCCGAACGGCCCGCACAGATACCAGCCGTCCACCTTTGCGACCGGAAGCAGCGCGGGCAGCAGGTCGGTGAGCCGCTCCTGGTCCAGCCGGCCGGACGGAAGGCCCGCCTGCTGCTCCTCCCGGGAGAGCGCCGTGACCAGTTGAAACCGGTCCGGGTAGCGGTCCTTGAGGTCGGCGACCTCGTCCAGGAACATCGTCGAGACCGCCGTCCGGTCGCTGCGGATCAGACAGAAACTGGCGTCGGGCTCGCGCGCCAGCAGTGTCGCCGCGATCGACAGCACAGGGGTGATCCCGCTACCCCCGACGACCGCCGCGAAACGTCCCGCGCGGGGCGTGAGTACGAAGCGGCCCATCGGGGGCATCGCCTCGACCAGGTCACCGACGGCGAGTTCCTTCAGTGCGTACGTGGAGAACGCGCCGCCGTCGACGAGCCGAATGCCCACGCGCAGCACCGGATCGGCCGGTTCCGCGGTGGCCGGGGAGCAGATCGAGTACGAGCGGCGGATCTCTTCGCCATCGACGGTGTAGCGCACGTTGAGGTGCTGACCGGGTTCATGGCGGAAGGTCTCGCGCAACTCGGGCGGGACGGTGAGGGTGACGGCCACCGAATCGTCCGTGAGCCGTTCGATCGCGCGGACCCGGAGCGGATGGAACATCTACAACTCCTTGAAGTGGTCGAACGGTTCGCGACATGTCACACACCGGCGCAGCGCCTTGCAGGCGGTGGAGGAGAACCTGCTCAGCAGTTCCGTATCGGTCGAGCCGCAGTGCGGGCAGCGCACCGAGAGCGTGAGCGGCACCGGGCCGCCTGCGGGGGCCGTGGCATCGTGCGGGCGCGGGGGTGCGATGCCGAACTCGGCCAGCTTGCGCCGTCCTTCCGCACTGATGTCGTCCGTCGACCAGGCCGGCGAGAGCACGGTGACCACGGAAACCTCCGGTATGCCGTGGTCATGCAGGACCCGCTCGATGTCGGAGCACATGGCCTCGATCGCCGGGCAGCCGGTGTAGGTCGGGGTGAGGCGCACGGTGACCTTGCCGGGCGCGAGTACGTCCACACCCCGGAGCACTCCCAGCTCGTCCAGGGTCAGCACGGGCAGTTCGGGATCGGGCACAGAGCCTGCGAGCCGGTACAGCTCCTCCTTCAGGAGGGTCTCGGTCACCATGACGCCCCCGGGTGGCTGCGATGCAGATGCTGCATCTCCGCGATCATCCGGCCGAAGGGTTCGGTGTGGATGCCCTGGCGGCCCGCGCCCGCCGTCCACGCTCCGGACTGCGGACCGGTCGGAACGGTCAGCGTGGACTTCTCCAGCACCGCGGTGACGGTCTCCAGCCAGCCGTTGTGCAGCGACTGCCAGTCGATCTCCACACCCTCGACGGGCTGGAACAGCTCTCCGGTGAACCGCCACAGGGCGTCCACCGCGCGCTGCATCCGCTCATGGCTCTCGTCCGTGCCGTCGCCGAGTCGCAGCGTCCAGTGCTCCGCGTGGTCCTGGTGGTAAGCGACCTCCTTGACCGCCTTCGCCGCCAGCCCGGCGAACCGGCTCTCACCGGCCGCCAGCTGTTCGTACAGGGGGCGCTGGTAGGCGGAGAAGTAGAGCTGGCGGGCGATGGTGTGGGCGAAGTCGCCGTTCGGCTGCTCGACCAGCTGGACGTTGCGGAATGCGCGTTCCTCGCGCAGGTACGCCAGCTCGTCCTCGTCCCCGGCGAGGGAGAGCAGCACCCGGGCCTGTCCCAGCAGGTCCAGCGCGATGTTGGCCAGGGCCACTTCCTCTTCCAGTACGGGGGCGTGGCCGGCCCACTCCCCCAGCCGGTGCGAGAGCACCAGCGCGTCGTCGCCCAGGGCGAGGGCCGCGTTCACAGGTGCTTCACTCCCTCCGGGATCTCGTAGAACGTCGGGTGCCGATACGGCTTGTCACCGGCCGGCTCGAAGAAGGAGTCCTTCTCGTCCGGCGAGGAGGCCGTGACCTGTGTGGACGGGACCACCCAGATGGAGACGCCCTCGGAGCGGCGTGTGTACAGATCGCGCGCGTTGCGCAGGGCCATTTCCGCGTCCGGGGCGTGCAGGCTGCCCGCGTGGGTGTGGGACAGCCCGCGGCGCGAACGCACGAACACCTCCCACAGCGGCCATTCGGTCGAGCTGCTCATGCTGTCGCCTCCTCGTTCCGTATCGCGTTCCGTACTTCTGTGTGCTTCTCCGCGTACGCGACTGCCGCGTCCCGGACCCAGGAGCCCTCCTCGTGCGCCCGCCGGCGCTGGGTGAGGCGCTGCTCGTTGCACGGGCCGTTGCCCTTGAGGACTTCCTGGAACTCCTTCCAGTCGATCTCCCCGAAGTCGTGATGTCCACGCTCCTCGTTCCACCGGAGATCCGGGTCCGGAAGGGTGAGTCCCAGTGCTTCGGCCTGGGGGACGCAGATGTCCACGAAGCGCTGCCGCAGCTCGTCGTTGGAGTGCCGCTTGATCTTCCAGGCCATCGACTTCGCCGAGTGGGCCGATGCGTCGTCCGGCGGGCCGAACATCATCAGGGACGGCCACCACCAGCGGTTCACCGCGTCCTGAGCCATCTCGTGCTGCGCCGGGGTGCCGCGGCTGAGGGTGAGCAGCAGCTCGTACCCCTGACGCTGGTGGAAGGACTCCTCCTTGCAGATGCGGACCATCGCCCGGGCGTACGGGCCGTAGGAGCAGCGGCAGAGCGGCACCTGGTTGGTGATCGCGGCGCCGTCCACGAGCCAGCCGATCGCGCCGACGTCCGCCCAGGTCAGCGTCGGGTAATTGAAGATCGATGAATATCTCTGGCGGCCCGCGTGGAGTTTGTCGAGTAATTCCTCACGGCCGGTGCCGAGGGTCTCCGCAGCGCTGTACAGATAGAGCCCGTGCCCGGCCTCGTCCTGACCTTGGCCATCAGGATCGCCTTGCGGCGCAGCGAGGGCGCTCGCGAGATCCAGTTGGCCTCCGGTTGCATGCCGATGATTTCGGAGTGGGCGTGCTGGGCCATTTGCCTGACCAGCGAGGCGCGGTACGCATCCGGCATCCAGTCGCGCGGCTCGATGCGCTCGTCCGCCGCCACCGCGGCGTCGAAGGCCGACGCCAGTGCTTCGTCTGCCCCTTCGGGCCCGCCTGTTCCCGCCCGCGCCGCTTGGTCCGCAGTCACTGCCGTCATCCCGGACTCCCTACCGACCGATCGTTCGGTTCATTGCCTTCAATGGTGAGTCGGTGGCCCGTAGGGTGTCAACCCTGTGGATAACTGACCGGGGATCGACGGGGACGGGGCGGGATGGATTCGTACGACGACAGGGGAGTCGGAGGCGGGAACGGGAGCGCCGGGCCAGGGCCGGGGCAGGGCGAGGACACGCCGTCCGGCGGCGGCCGGGAGCCGGGTTCAGGTCCCTGTGGCGGCATAGTCGCCCTGTCCCTTCCCTACCAGATCGTTGCCGCGATCGCACTGTCCGTCATCGGGCTGGTCGCATGCGGCCAGCTGGCCATGGTGTTTCTGCATGTCGCGCCCTCCAACACGCTGACCAAGCAGCACGGCCAGGCGGTCGACGACTGGATCTATCCGGAGTTCGAACAGAACTGGAAGCTCTTCGCTCCGAACCCGCTCCAGCAGAACGTGGCCGTTCACGTACGCGCCGAGATAGCCGGCGCCGACGGCCGCCGCACCACCCCCTGGATGAGTCTTTCCGGTGAGGACGGCAAGGCGATACGCGGCAATCTTTTCCCCAGCCACATCCATCAGAACGAGCTGCGCCGCAGCTGGGACTTCTACGTCAGTTCCCACGACAACGAGAACCGGGCGAACGGCCTGCGCGGTCAGCTCTCCGAGCGCTACATCCGCCGCATCGCGATGCTGCGCCTCGGTGAGCACGACTACGGCGGCACCATCGAGCGCATCCAGATCCGATCCGAGGTGCGGTCCGTCGCGGCCCCCGGCTGGAGCGAGGAAAGGATCAGCACGAAGCCGTCCTACCGGGTGCTGCCGTGGTGGACCGTAACCCCCGCCGATCTTCCCGACGGCGCCAAGGGGGTGGACAAGTGAGTACGTCCACTGTCGATCGCAAGCTCGCCCGCGGCATCCAGCGCATCACCTCCTCGGCGCTCGGCCCGTACCAGAGCGCCGTCATCCGGATCGGTTTCGCCACCACCTACCTGCTGTTCCTGCTGCGCGAACTGCCACACCGCCACGAGATGTACGGTCCCGACGCCCCATGGCGCTGGGACATGGCGCAGCAACTCATATCCGGCAATCGAGCCTTCAGCATGCTCATGTGGTCGGACAGCACGGTCTGGTTCGAGGTCGTGTACGCGGTGGCCCTGCTCTCCGCCGTGCTGCTCATGGTCGGCTGGCACACCCGCGCCACGTCGGTCCTCTTCATGGTCGGTGTGCTCTCCCTGCAGAACCGCAGCATCTTCATGGGTGACGGCGGCGACAACGTCATCCACCTGATGGCGATCTATCTCGTGCTGACGCGTTGCGGGCAGGTTTGGTCGTTGGATGCCCGGCGTGCTGCTCGTGCGGGCCGTCCGGGGCAGGCGGGCCGTGTGGGCTGCACCCCGGTCCTGCAGGCTGATGCCGATGTGGATGTGGATGTGGAAGCGGACGTCGACGGTCCTCGGCGTTCGGCGCGGGGGGATGTGGTCGGTCCGGTTCTCTGGGTGGTGCTCGGCCTGGTTCTGATGGTGGCCACCGTGACAGACGGTCTCGGCGGCACCTCGTGGCTGCCGGTTCTCTTCTGGTTTCTCTGGGTCGGCCACGGTGCCTGGTGGGTCGTGAATCGTCGCGCGCCGGAGAGTGAAGCGCGCACCCTGCTCGATGTCATCGCCAACCTTGCCCACAACGCGACCCTCGTCGTGATCGCGGCCGAGGTCTGTGTGATCTACGCGACGGCAGGGTGGTACAAGATTCAGGGATCGCGGTGGCAGGACGGCACGGCGCTGTACTACCCGCTCAAGCTCGATTACTTCACGCCGTGGCCAGGACTGTCGGACATCCTCGCGTCCAGCGGTGTGATGGTGATGCTGCTGACATACGGCACGGTCATCGTTCAGGTCGCCTTCCCCTTCACCCTGTTCAACCGGCGGGTCAAGAATGTCCTGCTCATCGCCATGATGTGCGAGCACGTCGGCATCGCGTTGCTGCTTGGACTGCCCTTCTTCTCGATGGCGATGATCGCCGCCGACTCCGTCTTCCTGCCGACTGTGTTCCTGGTGTGGCTCGGCGGCCGTGTGACCCTCGGGCGGGAGCTGCTGTTCTCGCGCAGGGGCAAGGTGCCGGGGCCGCGGCGTGCCGCAGACGACGAGGAGGCCCCGCAGCGCAGTGACGACGGGGGCCATACGCTCGTCGGGTGAGTAGTGAGAGCGGCAGCAGCATCGGCGGCATTGGTGGCACCGGCAGTACCGGCGGCAAATTGCCGATCGAGGGGTCCCCGGGACTTGAACCGTCCGTCGCTTCCGTACCGGCGGCAGAACCCGGTCCGGCCGAGGAACCAATGCAGTACGACGACGGGTTCGGCACGGAGATCGGCGTGGGGCCGCATCCGCTGCCCTGGCCCGTGGACGAGCGGTACGACCCCGAGCTGCTCGCTCATGGCGACCGGCGCAACGTGGGTGACGCCTACCGGTACTGGACGCGGGAAGCTATCGTCGCCGATCTTGATCTGCGGCGGCACGACTTCCACGTGGCGGTTGAGAACTGGGGCCACGACTTCAATATCGGCTCCGTGGTGCGTACCGCGAACGCCTTCCTCGCCAAGGAGATCCACATCGTGGGGCGGCGGCGCTGGAACCGGCGCGGTGCGATGGTCACCGACCGGTACCAGCATGTGCGGCACCACCCCGACACGGAGTCGCTGACCGCGTGGGCGGCGGCGGAGGGCCTGCCGATCATCGGGATCGACAATCTGCCGGGCGCGGTGCCTCTGGAGCGGACGGAGCTGCCGCGGCGGTGTGTGCTGCTCTTCGGGCAGGAGGGGCCCGGGCTGACGGAAGAGGCTCGCAAGCACGCGGCGATGGTGTGCTCCATCGCGCAGTTCGGGTCGACGCGGTCGATCAACGCGGGGGCCGCGGCTGCGATTGCCATGCACGCGTGGGTGCAGCGGTATGCGGACATTCCGGGGGCAGCGCGGTAGACGCGGCCGCCGGCGGGGGCCGTGCCCCGGGGCTCCGCCCCCGTACCCCCGCTCCTCAAACGCGGGAGAGCCGGCAGGAATCCCGAGAGGGGCGGGGGTACGGGCGGACGGGTCCGTGAGGAGCGGGGAACGGGAGAGCGAGGCGGGGGTTATGCCTGGCGGCGGACTTCCACTGTGCGGAAGCGGTTTGCCACGAACGCTCCGTCGCACAGGGCCGCGTTCGCTGCCGGGTTGCCGCCCGAGCCGTGGAAGTCGGAGAACGCCGCGGTCTGGTTGACGTATACCCCGCCGGTCAGGTTCAGCGAGAGCTGGGCCGACTCCTCCAGACAGACATCCTCCACCGCACGCTCCACCTCCGGTGAGGTGGTGTACGCGCCGACCGTCATCGTGCCCTTGTCGCGGATCGTGCGGCGGAGCAGCTCCACGGCGTCGGCCGTCGAGTCGACCGCTACGGCGAAGGAGACCGGCCCGAAGCACTCCGACAGGAAGTGGTCCGCGTCGTCCGGCTTGGTGCCGTCCAGTTTGACGACGACGGGGGTGCGGACCACGGCGTCGGGGAATTCCGGGTTGGCCACCTCGCGCGAGGGCAGGGCGACTTCACCCAGCTCCGCTGCCGCCTCCAGACGGGCCTTCACATCGGGGTTGACCAGGGCACCGAGCAGTGCGTTCGCCCGGGCGTCGTCGCCCAGCAGTCCGTTCACCGCAGCGGCGATGTCGTCGACGACTTCGTCGTACGACTTGTTGCCGTCGTCGGTCGTGATGCCGTCGCGGGGGATCAGCAGGTTCTGCGGAGTGGTGCACATCTGGCCGCTGTACAGAGAGAGGGAGAATGCCAGGTTGGCAAGCATCCCTCGGTAATTGTCCGTGGAATCGAGGATGATGCTGTTGACTCCGGCCTTCTCCGTGTACACCTGGGCCTGGCGGGCGTTGGTCTCCAGCCAGTCGCCGAAGGCGGTGGATCCGGTGTAGTCGATGATCTTGATCTCCGGGCGCACCGCGAGAGACTTCGCGATGCCCTCGCCCGGTCGCTCGACGGCCAGGGCGATCAGGTTGGCGTCGAAGCCCGCCTCGACGAGCACGTCGCGCGCCAGCTGCACCGTGAGCGCGAGCGGAAGCACGGCGCGCGGGTGCGGCTTGACCAGTACGGGATTGCCGGTGGCCAAGGAGGCGAAGAGGCCCGGATAGCCGTTCCACGTGGGAAACGTGTTGCAGCCGATCAGGAGCGAGATACCGCGGGGCGCCGCGGTGAACGACTTGTGCAGCTGGAGCGGGTCGCGCTTGCCCTGCGGCTTGGACCAGTCGGCGCTCTGCGGGGTACGGATCTGCTCCGCGTACGCGTACGCCACGGCTTCCAGGCCGCGGTCCTGGGCGTGCGGGCCGCCCGCCTGGAACGCCATCATGAAGGCCTGGCCGCTGGTGTGCATCACCGCGTGGCCGAACTCATGGGTCCTGGCGCTGATCCGCGCGAGGATCTCCAGACAGACCAGGGCCCTGGTCTCGGGGCCCGCCGCACGCCAGGCGGCCATGCCTGCACGCATCGCCGGCAGCAGGACATCCAGGTCGGCGTGCGGATATTCGACGCCGAGCTCCGGCCCGTACGGAGAGATCTCTCCGCCCGTCCAGCCGTCGGTGCCCGGCTGGCCGAGGTCGAGCCGGGTGTGCAGCACGGCGTCGAACGCGGCCTTGCCCTCGGCGGCGCTCAGGCTGCCGGGGGCGCCGCCCTCGCCGTATGCCTTCGGATGCTCAGGATGCGGAGACCAGTAGGCGCGCGTACGGATCGCGTCGAGGGCTTGGTCGAGCGCGGGGCGGTGCTTCTCGGACAACAGGTGCGGGGAGAGCTCGGCGGCCATGACGGACCAACTCCTCAACGAGCTGGGCAGGGACGGGTGGACAGAGTTAGAGTAACCGAACGATCGGTCGGGACAAGGGGGCCCGTCAAACCTGTGGACAACTCGTAGGGGAGGATCTCGGACATGACCACGGCCAAGCGGGATACGTACACTCCGGAGACTCTGCTCACCGTCGCTGTCCGTGTTTTCAACGAGCGCGGCTACGACGGCACGTCCATGGAGCATCTCTCCCGGGCTGCGGGCATCTCCAAGTCGTCCATCTACCACCATGTCGCGGGCAAGGAGGAGCTGCTCCGCCGTGCGGTGAGCCGGGCGCTGGACGGACTCTTCGGCATTCTCGACGAGCCGGGGGCGACGCAGGGGCGTGCGATCGCGCGGGTCGAGTACGTCACCCGTCGCACCGTCGATGTGCTGATAGCCGAACTGCCCTACGTCACGCTGCTGCTCCGCGTGCGGGGCAACACGAAGACCGAGCGCTGGGCCATGGAACGACGGCGCGAGTTCGACCACCGGGTGACCGATCTCCTCAGGGCAGCGGTCGCGGACGGCGATCTCCGCTCCGACGTGGACATACGGCTGGTGACGCGGCTGCTCTTCGGGATGGTCAACTCGCTGGTGGAGTGGTACCGGCCGCAGCCGGACGGCGGCGTCGACGGGGAGCGGCTGGCGGACACGCTCGTCCTGGTGGCCTTCGAGGGGATGCGGTCCAGCCGTTGAGCGGATCCCCGCTGAGCTGAAATGTTGACGAGTGGACCGGGCCTGGGCCACTGCGCCTTCGGCGTGACCGCTGCCTCGGGCGGTGTGAAGGGGGTGGGGAGCTCCGTCTCCGGCTCGGAGTCCGTATTCCGTCCGCTTCATCCCGTTACGTGAGCTCGGGGGGTCTGGCCGGGCCCGTGGCCAGGTCTGTCTCCTCGAACACCAGGAGTGTGCGGGTGGAGAGCACCTCCGGGATGGCCTGGATCCTGGTCAGGACCAGTTCGCGCAGCGACCGGTTGTCCGGGGTGTGCACCAGCAGCAGAACATCGAAGTCGCCGCTGACGAGCGCGATGTGAGTGGCCCCGGGCAGCGCCTGGAGCTGCTCGCGCACGGTGCGCCAGGAATTTTGGACGATCTTGAGCGTGACGTACGCGGAGGCACCCTGCCCCGCCCGCTCATGATTCACGCGCGCGCTGAAACCGCGGATCACGCCGTCGTCGATGAGCCGGTTGATCCGGGCGTACGCGTTGGCGCGGGAGACATGGACGCGATCGGCCACCGACCGTATCGAGGCGCGGCCGTCCGTCTGGAGCAATCGCAGGATGTCGCGGTCGACGGCGTCCAGCGGGCGCGCGGGCGGAATCTGGCCGGGTTCCTCGCCCCCGTCGGCCATTTGTTTAGCTGACATGTGCCCGCGCCTCCCTGTCCTGGACGACCTGCCCCTATCCCAGGCTGTGGAGAACCGTTTGTCCACAGGCTGAAGGCGCCTGTAGCCAAAATGCGCTCGCGACCGAACAATCGGTAGGTGAGGCACGGCACATCCGGGCCTCGGACAGCGCTCGATATTTCGATGTATTTCGACACCCCTCGGCATCGGTCGATCCCCCGATGCCGACAGACGCCGCTCGAAACCCCTCGATGCCAGGAGGTGCTTGTCATGACGGTCCAAGAGCTGCCCGGCGCGGCCGCTTACCGGCCCACGCCGCCCCCGGCCTGGAAGCCGCTCACCGATCCCGCGCCGCTGCTCCCGGACCCCGAGCCGTATCGCGTGCTCGGTACGGACGCCGTGGCCGATGCCGACCCCGCGTTGTTGCTGCGGCTCTACGCGGAGCTGGTGCGCGGCCGACGGTACAACGCACAGGCCACCGCTCTCACCAAGCAGGGACGGCTCGCTGTCTACCCGTCGAGCACAGGACAGGAGGCCTGCGAGATAGCGGCCGCACTGGTGCTGGAGGAGCGGGACTGGCTGTTTCCCAGCTACCGCGACACGCTGGCGGCCGTGGCGCGCGGCCTGGACCCGGTCGAGGCGCTGACGCTGCTGCGCGGCGACCGGCACACCGGTTACGACCCGCGCGAACACCGTATCGCCCCGCTCTGCACGCCCCTCGCCACTCAGCTGCCGCACGCCGTGGGCCTCGCACACGCGGCGCGGCTCAAGGGCGACGACGTGGTGGCACTGGCCATGGTCGGTGACGGCGGTACCAGCGAGGGCGATTTCCACGAGGCGCTGAATTTCGCGGCCGTCTGGCGGGCCCCGGTCGTCTTCCTCGTGCAGAACAACGGCTTCGCGATCTCCGTGCCGCTGGCGAAGCAGACCGCGGCTCCGTCCCTGGCGCACAAGGCCGTGGGATACGGGATGCCGGGCCGGCTGGTGGACGGCAATGACGCGGCCGCCGTGTACCAGGTCCTCGGTGAGGCGGTGGCACGGGCCCGGAGCGGTGGCGGGCCGACGCTCGTCGAAGCGGTGACGTACCGCATGGACGCCCATACGAACGCCGACGACGCCACGCGCTACCGCGTTGACAGCGAAGTGGAGGCGTGGCGTGCGCACGATCCGATCCAGCTCCTGGAGCGGGAGCTGACCGGACGGGGGCTGCTCGGTGACGACGGGATCGAGGACGCGCGCGCGGACGCGGAGCGGATGGCGGCAGCTCTGCGGGAGCGGATGAACGCCGATCCGGTGCTCGAACCGATGGATCTCTTCGCCCATGTCTTCGCGGAACAGACCACCCAACTGCGGGAGCAGGCAGCCCGCTTGCGTGTCGAGCTGGAGGCCGAGCACGACCACAACGACTCGGAGGGCGGGCGATGACCACCGCAGCGGCGCCGTCCGGAGAGCGGACGGCGAAGGCCAAGCCGGCCACCATGGCGCAGGCGCTCGGGCGAGCGCTGCGCGACTCGATGGCCGAGGATCCGACGGTGCACGTCCTCGGCGAGGATGTCGGCACGCTCGGTGGGGTCTTCCGGATCACCGACGGCCTGGCGAAGGAATTCGGCGAGGACCGTTGCACGGACACCCCGCTGGCCGAGGCGGGCATCCTCGGCACTGCCGTCGGTATGGCGATGTACGGGCTGCGGCCCGTGGTGGAGATGCAGTTCGACGCCTTTGCCTATCCGGCGTTCGAGCAGCTCATCAGCCATGTCGCCAAGATGCGGAACCGGACGGCCGGCGCCATGCCGTTGCCGATCACGGTCCGGGTGCCGTACGGCGGCGGGATCGGCGGGGTCGAGCACCACAGCGACTCCTCGGAGGCGTACTACATGGCGACGCCCGGCCTCCACGTCGTCACGCCCGCCACGGTCGAGGACGCGTACGGGCTGCTGAGGGCCTCGATCGCCTCCGACGACCCGGTGGTCTTCCTGGAACCCAAGCGGCTCTACTGGTCGAAGGCGGACTGGTCGCCCGAGGCGCCGGTGGCCGTGGAACCGATCGGACGGGCAGTCGTCCGCCGGACCGGGCGCAGCGCGACGCTGATCACGTACGGGCCGTCATTGCCGGTCTGTATGGAGGCCGCGGAGGCGGCCGTGGCAGAGGGCTGGGATCTCGAGGTCGTCGATCTGCGCTCATTGGTCCCGTTCGACGACGAGACCGTCGCCGCTTCCGTGCGGCGTACGGGGCGCGCGGTCGTCGTCCATGAGTCCTCCGGTTTCGGCGGTCCGGGCGGTGAGATAGCGGCCCGGGTCACCGAGCGCTGCTTCCACCACCTGGAGGCGCCGGTGCTGAGGGTCGCCGGGTTCGACATTCCGTATCCGCCGCCGATGCAGGAGCGGCACCATCTGCCGGGCGTGGACCGGGTGCTCGACGCGGTCGCCCGCTTGCAGTGGGAGGCGGAGAGCTGATGCCACAGGTACTCGAATTCAAACTGCCGGACCTCGGCGAGGGGCTCACCGAGGCGGAGATCGTGCGCTGGCTGGTCGAGGTCGGAGATGTCGTCGCCATCGACCAGCCGGTCGTCGAGGTCGAGACGGCCAAGGCGATGGTGGAGGTGCCGTGCCCTTACGGGGGCGTGGTGACCGCGCGGTTCGGCGAGGAGGGCACGGAACTTCCGGTTGGGGCACCGTTGTTGACGGTGGCTGTGGGGTCCGAGGGGGGCTTGGGGTCTCCGGGGGCCGTGGGGGCTGCGGGATTGGTGGGCTCGGGGGCAGGGGCAGGGGCAGGGGCAGGGGCCGGGGCAGGGGCTGGGGCCGTGGTGTCGGCCGGGGGGTCCGGGGCGGGTTCCGGGGCCGGAGACCCGGTCGGGACCAGGTCCGGGGACCGGTCTCGTGAGGTGGAGTCGTCCGGCAATGTGTTGGTCGGGTACGGGACGGGTGCGCCGGCGGCACGCCGTCGACGGGTCCGGCCCGAGGCGGTGGCGGCGCATGCTGCCGCACACATGACGGCTGCGGTTGCGGCATCTGCTTCTGTTCCGGACGCGGCGCAGGGTCCGGTGGCCGTTGTCTCCCCGCTCGTACGGAAGCTGGCGCGGCAGCATGACCTCGATCTGCGTCAGCTGGTGGGCTCCGGGCCGGACGGGTTGATCATGCGCGCCGATGTCGAGTCCGCGATCAGGGCACTGGCAGAGAGGACGGCGGCTCCTTCGCCGGACGCGGTCTCGGTGCCCGTGTCGGAGCCGGTGCCGGTGCCGGTGTCGGGATCGGGGCTGGTGGCGGAGTCGGCTTCGGTGTCCGAGCCGGGGCAGGAGAGTCTTCTGGTATCGACGTCGCTGCCTCCGGTGGGGCCGTCGGTGTCGTCGAGGGCCACGGGTCGGGCCGTGGAGCGTATTCCGTTGCGCGGTGTACGGGGCGCGGTCGCCGACAAGCTGGCGCGCAGTCGGCGGGAGATCCCCGATGCGACGTGCTGGGTCGACGCCGATGCCACCGAGCTGATGGCAGCCAGATCCGCGATGAACAGCGCCGGTGGTACGGCCGCCGGGCCCAAGGTGTCGGTGCTCGCTCTGCTGGCGCGTATCTGCACTGCCGCGCTGGCCCGGTTCCCCGAGCTCAACGCCACGGTGGATCCGCAAGCGCGGGAGATAGTGCGGCTGCCGGAGGTCCATCTCGGGTTCGCGGCGCAGACCGATCGGGGCCTCGTCGTCCCCGTAGTGCGGGATGCGCAGGCCCGGAACGCGGAGTCGATCGGGGCCGAGATCGCCCGGCTGACCGAGGCGGCGCGGACGGGGAGGCTGACTCCGGCAGAGCTGACCGGCGGCACGTTCACGCTGAACAACTACGGGGTGTTCGGGGTCGACGGTTCGACCCCGATCATCAACCACCCGGAGGCGGCGATGCTGGGCGTCGGCCGGATCGTGCCCAAGCCATGGGTGCACGAAGGCGAGCTGGCCGTACGCCAGGTCGTCCAGCTCTCGCTGACCTTCGACCACCGGGTCTGCGACGGCGGTACGGCGGGAGGATTCCTGCGCTACGTGGCCGACTGTGTGGAACAACCGGCGGTGCTCCTGCGCACGTTGTAGGCGGATTCGGCTGCGGTTCCCCGTTTCTTCCCTCGCGGATCTGCCGGATCGCGGACCGGGGAGGATCAACGGGGGCCGTGGCCCGCATACTCGGAGCATGACCGCGTATGACGCCATCGTCCTTGCCGGAGGGGCCGCCAAGCGGCTCGGCGGCGCCGACAAGCCCGGCATCCGGGTCGGTGGCCGTGCGCTGCTCGACCGGGTGCTCGCGGCCTGCGCCGGCGCCTCGACCACCGTAGTGGTGGGCTGGCGGCGGCCCACCATGCGCGCAGTGACCTGGACGCGTGAAGAACCGCAGGGCGGCGGGCCGTTGGCCGCGCTCGACGCCGGCGTCCGGTGTACCGGCGCGGAATGGGTTCTCGTGCTCTCCGCCGATCTGCCGTTTCTCGGGGAGAGCACGGTCACAGCGTTGCTGGCCGCCGCTCGTGACGGTCAGCGGGACGGGGCCCTGTGCACGGACCAGGACGGTCGTGATCAGCCTCTCGTCGCCGTCTACCGTGGCGAACCGCTGCGTCGCGAGCTCGCCCTGATCGCCACCGAGCACGGCGGTCTGTCCGGGCTTCCCTTGCGGTTGCTGACGAACGAGCTCGACCTTGCCCGGGTGGAGGCCGGCCCCCTCGCCTCCTTCGACTGCGACACCTGGGAGGACATTGCGTCGGCCCGGGCCCGTATCAGAGAGCATGGGACTGTGCTGGATGAATGGATCAACGCAGTCAAGAACGAACTGGGCATCGAACTCGACGTCGACACCGACGTCCTGCTCGATCTCGCCCGTGATGCCGCCCACGGCGTCGCCCGTCCCGCCGCGCCCCTGACGACGTTCCTTGTCGGGTACGCGGCGGCGAAGGCGAGCAGCGACGGCGACGGCCCGGCAGTGGTGGCCGAGGCCGCCCGCAAGGCCGCCGCGCTGGCCCTCCGGTGGGCGGACGAGAACGAGACCCCATGACGGCTCGCGACGACAGGTCCGACCCGCTCCTGACGGCCGACGCCGCGTCGAAGGGTGTTGCGCCGGTGGACGCCGGGTCCTCGGTGGACGCCGGGTCCGCGGTGGGCGTGGAGCCCTCGGCCGCCGTGGAGCCCTCGGAGGGCGGCGGGGCCTCGGCGCGTGACAGTCCGGTGTCGGGCGAGCGGGGGCCGACCCAGGAGGAACTGCGGGCCGCCGAGGAGGACCGGGCCGTTCAGCAGGCCCTCGCGCTGGTTGGGCGCCGGTCGTCGGATGAGCCCCAACCGTCACGTTGGCCTCACTCTGTGGATCAGCCTCAGTCGGTGGATCGGGTCGGTTTCGCGGACCTGCCTCAGCCGGTGGACCGGGTCGGTTTCGCGGACCTGCCCCAGTCGGTGGACCGGGTCGGTTCTGTGGATCGGCCCCACTCCGAGGAATGGCCTTGGTCCGTGGACCGGCCTCAGTCTGCGGGTCGGACCACGGCCATGGACTCCAGTTCCTCGGAGTCGTCGAGCCCCACGGACCGGCCCCGCCCCACGGAAGAGCGCGCGTCCGCTTCCCCGTCCCCGTCGCAGTCCCCGGCCGGCCGGGCGTACCCCTGGTGGGAGGCGCGCGCGCTCGCCGCGCGGGCGGGCCGTGACGTTCCCGTCCGTACCCGGCGGCTCCCGCTCGACCAGGCACTCGGACACGTACTCGCCGAACCGCTCGTCGCGCTCACCGATCTGCCGTCCTTCGACACCTCCGCCATGGACGGCTGGGTCGTCACCGGACCGGGTCCATGGACCATTCGTGAGGTCGAAGGAAGCGAAAGCGAGGCGGGCGACGCAAGCCCACGCCCGAGCGCGTACCCCGTCCCACACCCGAGCCAAGATCTGGGCATCCTCGCCGGGCACCGCGCCCCCGCCGCGCTCCCCGACGGTGATGCCGTACGGATCGCCACCGGCGCGCGCATTCCGGCGGACGCCAACGCGGTGATCCGCAGCGAGCACGCTCGCGTGGACGAGTCCAAGGGGCTGCTCCACGCACTGCACCAGGTACATCCAGGACAGGACATCAGGCCCCGAGGCCAGGAATGCCGTTCCGGCGATCAACTCCTGCCCGCCGGGGCCCTGGTGACGCCCGCGGTTCTCGGCCTGGCCGCCGCCGCAGGGTATGACGAACTGGGCGCCGTCCCCCGCCCCCGCGTCGATGTCCTCGTACTCGGTGACGAACTCCTGACCAGTGGGCTGCCGCACGACGGCCTGATCCGTGATGCGCTCGGCCCGATGATCGGCCCCTGGCTACGCGCCCTGGGTGCCGAGGTCTCCGCTCCGCAGCGCCTCGGCGACGACGCGGCAGCCCTCCGGCGCACCCTCACCGCCTCAGACGCGGATCTGATCATCACCACCGGCGGTACGGCCTCGGGTCCTGTCGACCACGTCCACCCTGTCCTTGCCGAGATCGGGGCCGAGTTGCTGGTCGACGGCGTCGCCGTCCGCCCCGGCCACCCGATGCTGCTGGCCAGGCTCGGGGCGGAGGGGCCGGATACGGGCCCGTATCTCGTCGGGCTGCCGGGCAATCCGCTGGCCGCCGTCTCCGGGCTTCTCACGCTCGCCGAGCCGTTGCTCCGCGGGCTGGCCGGCCATGCGCCGGAGACGCCGTACCGGGCCGTGGTGCGCGACGAGGTGCACGGGCACCCGCACGACACCCGTCTGGTACCCGTCGTCCACCGCGCGGACGGCCCCGACGACAGCGCCCGTGCTCTCGGCAGCGCGGGAACCGGCAGCGGTGCTGAGTACGTCGTACCGCTGCGTTACAACGGTCCGGCGATGCTCCGAGGAATTGCCGCGGGCGACGGACTGGCCGTCATACCTCCGGGCGGGGTACGGTCCGGCACCGAGGTGGAGATCCTCGACCTACCGTGGGCCTCGGCGACGCCGTGGACGGAAGGGTGTTTCACGTGAAACTTCCCGGCCACGATGCGATGGCCAGGCGGGCTGACGAGCATGTCGCGCCCACGCGGGTGCTGCTCCCGCGCAGGGTCACCGAAAGGCCGGCGCGGCAGGTCGCAAAGCGGCTGATGATGGCGTTGCTGGTGCTTGCCGCCACGGTGCTGATCGTCTGGCTCGACCGCGGGGGGTATCACGATGCCGCCGATGACAACGTCGACCTGCTGGACGCGGTGTACTACGCGACGGTCACCCTCTCCACCACCGGATACGGAGACATCACCCCGTACGGGGACAGCGCCCGGCTCACGAATGTGGTGCTCGTTACACCGTTGCGGGTGCTGTTCCTGATCATCCTGGTCGGTACCACTCTCGAGGTCCTTACGGAACGGACCCGGGAGGACTTTCGGCTGAAGCGTTGGAGAGCCAACTTGCGTGACCACACCGTCGTCGTCGGGTTCGGCACGAAGGGCCGTTCGGCCATCCAGACCCTGCACGCCACCGGCCTGAGCAAAGAACAGATCGTCATTGTCGATCCGGCGAGCAAGGTGATCGAGATCGCCAACGCCGAAGGGTTCGTGGGCGTGGTCGGCGATGCGACGCGCAGCGAAGTCCTGCTGCGTGCCGAGCTCCAGAAGGCGCGTCAGATCATCATCGCCACCCAGCGCGACGACACGGCGGTGCTGGTGGCGTTGACGGCGCGGCAGCTCAACCGCGGCGCGAAGATCGTCGCGGCGGTGCGCGAGGAGGAGAACGCCCCGCTGCTCCGGCAGTCCGGCGCCGACGCGGTGATCACCAGTGCCAGCGCGGCGGGCCGGCTGCTCGGTCTCTCCGTCCTCAGTCCCAGCGCGGGCACGGTGATGGAGGACCTGATCCAGCAGGGCAGCGGTCTCGACCTCGTCGAACGGCCGGTGATAAAGGCCGAGGTGGGCAAGAACGTCCGGGAGACCGAGGATCTCGTCGTCAGCGTCTTGCGGGGGCACCGGCTGCTCGGATACGACGATCCGGCGGCCAGCCCGCTGCAGCTGACGGACCGTTTGATCACCATCGTGCGTGCCTCGAACGAACCACCGCTGAGCCACCCCGCGCGAGGCGCGCCGCGCCCGTAGCCAGGTATCGCGCGGGCATTGCGCTTGTCATCGGGCGTCGCCCTCGGGCCAGTGCGGCCCGTCGTGTCATGGAGCCGCCTCCAGTCGCGTCATGGAGTTGCTTCCCGGCGCCGCGTGGTTGCCCGTCCCGTGCCACGGCTCCGTCCGTTCCGCGCCACGGAGTAGCCTCGCCGCCATGTATGCGATCACGATCCCCGAACCCGGTGGCCCCGAGGCGCTCGTATGGGCCGAAGTGCCCGATCCGGTAGCCGGCGAGGGCGAGGTCCTCGTCGATGTCGTGTCCAGCGCGGTCAATCGCGCCGATGTGCTGCAGCGGCAGGGGTTCTACAACCCGCCGCCCGGTGCTTCCCCGTACCCCGGCCTGGAGTGCGCGGGCCGCGTCTCGGCGATCGGGCCCGGCGTCAGCGGCTGGTCGGTCGGCGACGAGGTGTGTGCGCTGCTCGCCGGCGGCGGTTACGCGGAGAAGGTCGCCGTACCCGCCGGGCAGCTGCTGCCCGTACCGGACGGAGTCGACCTGACGCTGTCGGCGGCACTGCCCGAGGTGACAGCCACGGTCTGGTCGAACGTGTTCATGGTGGCCCATCTGCGCCCCGGCGAGACGCTGTTGGTGCACGGAGGATCCAGCGGCATCGGCACGATGGCGATCCAGCTCGCCAAGGCCGTGGGCGCACGGGTCGCGGTGACCGCGGGCGGACCGGAGAAGCTGGCGCGCTGCGCGGAGCTGGGTGCCGACATCCTGATCGACTACCGGGAGCAGGACTTCGTCGAGGAGCTGCGCAAGGCGACGGACGGCGCCGGTGCGGACGTCATCCTCGACATCGTCGGCGCGAAGTACCTGGACCGGAACGTGAAGGCTCTTGCCGTCAACGGCCGACTGGCCATCATCGGCCTCCAGGGCGGCGTCAAGGGTGAGCTGAATCTGAACGCCCTGCTGAACAAGCGGGCCGCCATCACCGCGACCTCACTGCGCGGCCGTCCGCTCGCCGAGAAGGCCGCCATCGTCGCCGCCGTGCGCGAGCATGTCTGGCCGCTGATCGCCGACGCTGTCGTACGGCCGGTCGTGGACCGCACGCTGCCGATGCCCGACGCCGCCGAGGCGCACCGGGTGCTGGAGTCCAGCGCGCACATCGGGAAGGTGCTTCTGCGGACACCCGCGCGCTGACCTCCGCCGCTGCCCTCGCCATCGGGCACGCACTGCGCGTATCGCACGTACCGCACTCTCTGTACGTACCGCACGTACCGCACGTACCGCACGTACTGCACGTACCGCACGTACCGCACGTACTGCACGCAACGGGGCCCGGCACACAGGTCGTCGACCATGTGTGCCGGGCCTTGGCGTTGCTGCGTAATCGGAAGGTACCGACCAGAGCGGCGTACCGACTACAGGTACGGCCCCGACCGGATGGCCCCGTGGTGGTCCCCGCTCCCGTCCTCGTCCTCGTGTCCGCTCCCCGGCGGAAGGGCGCGGCGCATCTGCTCCAACTGGGCCCGCGCCGCCATCTGCTGGGCGAACAGCGCCGTCTGGATGCCGTGGAAGAGGCCCTCCAGCCAGCCGACCAACTGGGCCTGAGCGATCCGGAGTTCCGCCTCGGAAGGCACCGACTCCTCGGTGAACGGCAGGGAGAGACGCTCCAGCTCCTCCACCAGCTCCGGCGCGAGGCCGTCCTCCAGCTCCTTCACGGAGCTCGCGTGGATCTCCTTGAGCCTGACCCGGCTCGCCTCGTCGAGAGGAGCAGCCCTGACCTCCTCCAGGAGCTGCTTGATCATGCTGCCGATGCGCATGACTTTCGCGGGCTGTTCGACCATCTCCGTCACCGGGACCTCACGCGACTCGTCGTCAGTGCCACCGCCGCCGATCGCCATGCCGTCCTGCCCCACCACGAGGACTTGGGGGTGCTCCTGCGACCGTTCATTCCTCGGCATCTCCATGGCGCCATTGTCTCGCACACCTACCGCACTACACGGTGGTGCCCCCGCAAACGGTTGATCCACCGTTTTCGGGGGCACCGAATCGGCCGGTCGGCCCACGGCAGCCGGTCCGGCCGTAGCCGGTCACACCGCCGACCGCCCCGCTCGCAACCTCACCCGGCCCGTCGTGCCAGGGCCAGGCGCGAGCGGGTCAACGCCGCCGCGAGGAGCCCGGCCAGCAGCGGAACGCAGACGACGAGCAGACCGATGGTCGTCCAGGGAAGCACGATCGGCGTGTACGCCGACTGTGTGGGGTCCAGCCGCATCTGCTTCAGTGCTTCCCGCAGGTCGACGAGGCGCAGCGCCACCGCGGGCACCAGACCCGCCAGGGTGCCGAGCACCACGCCCGTGAGGGCCACCACCAGGCACTGGAAGCCGGACAGCCTCCGCCGCACGCCCGGTGGCGCGCCCACCGCGCTGAGAGTGTTGAGGTCGGCCTCCGCGTCCGCCTTGGCGAGGCCCGTCGTGATCGCGGCCGCACCCAGGGTCACCACCCCGGCGAACAGGGTCAGGATCAGCAGTGCGATGTTGTCCTGCCGGCCGGGGCCGTGATCGGACCGCACCCACATTCCGCCGCCGGCCTGCGCGATGGCACCGGAAACCCGCTGGTCCTCGGCGTTCGTCGGGGCGTGGGCGACGGCATACACGCTTCCGGCCGCCCTGGTGTGCAGGCCGAGCCGCTCCGCGGTCCGCTCCGGAAGGATCATGCGGATTCCGGGGGTGGCGGCGTACTTGGCGGGGGCCACGTACACCTTCAGCTTGTCGACGGTGGTCCGCGCCTTGCCCGGGTGCTGCTTCCAGTTCTTCTTGTCCTTCTCGCTGTACTGGTGGACCGACTTGATGGTCACCTCGCCGTTCTCCGCGTACACCGGGTTGAGGAGTACCGGTGTGCCCGCGGCCAGCGCCTCGGCGGCCGCGGGGTTGTCGAGCTTCACATACGTGTCGAGCAGGGCCGCGTCCGCGACGACGATGCCGCTCTCGTCCGTGTTGAAGAGACCCGATGCCATCAGGTCGGTCAGGCAGGCGGGGGAACGCATCAGCTTCTTGTGCTCGTCGGCGGAGAGTCGCGCGGCGAGTTCCTTGGCCCCCTTGCGGGTGAGCGGACAACTGTGTGCTTTGCCGTCGGGCTTGACCAGTTTCAGCGTGCCGCAGTGGTTCTCCTCGTAGAGGCGGCAGTCGCTGCCCGCCCAGACCCGTCGGAAGTCCGCGTGTCCGCCGGTGACGGCCATGTTTTGCTCCACGGCCGTCCGAGCCAGCGGTAGCCGCTCGGCCGACTCCTCGTCGAAGGACGAGACGACGATGGTTCCCTCGGTGAGCGAGGGGACGTAGTTGTACTCGTACTCGGCTGAGTAGCTGGACATGTAGGTGGCGATGCCCACCGAACCCGCGACGGCCGCCATGACCGCGGCGACGGCGGGAGCGGTACGACCACGGTTGCGGGCGGCGTCGCGCAGCGCCATCCGGGGCGAGAGGGGCAGTCTCCTGCCGAGCCGCCCGAGGAAGCCGACGATCACCGGGATGCAGGCGAGCAGACCGAGTTCGGCGACGATGGATCCGCCGGCGACCAGTGCCGAACTTCCGATGGTGCCGCCGAAGAGGGCGATCGCGCCACCGAGCGCCAGCACGCAGGTGCCCAGGACGGGCAGCACCCGGGAGGAGCGGCGGACGCCGCGCCGGCCGGTCAGCGACTCCAGTACGGACTGCCGGCTCGCCACGATCGCCGGGGCGAACGCCGCCAACAAGCCGGTGATCAGGCCGATCGCGGCGATGACCAGCAATTCCAGCGGCGGCATCGTCAGAGAGCCGAACCGGTGTCCGGCCCAGTTCTCGATCACGGGCTGGAGAGCCGCGGTGAGCCCGAGGCCGACGACGACACCCGTCACCGCTCCGATGCCACCGAGCACCAGACCGCCACCGAGCACCACGGCCCTGACATGGCGCCTGTCTCCGCCGCAGGTGCCGAGGAGGCCGAGCTGACGGCGGGAACGGCGCGCACCGACCGCGAAGGCCGGTCCGGCGAGCAGCACGATCTCCAGGACCGCCATGGCGATCACGGTGACGAGTGCCGTGCTGAATCTCTCGGAGCTGCTGTCGAGGCTGCCGGGGTCTCTGGCGGTCAGCGGGACCTCGGAGTCCGGCGGCGGGTCGAGGGCGACCTGCCGGGACGTGACGAGCACGCCCGACTTATTGGCCGCCATGACGTGCGGCCAGGTCACGCCGACCCCTGCGGGGCCTTTGACCAGCCAGTCCGTGGATCCGGCGTTCGGCGGAAGCACCTTCTTGTCGTGGTCGGCCTTGGCCTTCCACGGGGCGATGACCGCACCGGGGTCGGCGTAGAGCGCCTCGGTCTTCAGCTCGCTCGGCAGCTCGATCACACCGGTGATGGTGTACGTCCGGCCGGAGTTGCGCACGGTGGTGGTCGAGCCGACGTGCAGCCCGGTCGCCTTCAGGAACGGCTCCGTGGCGGCCATCTCGCCCTTGCCGTGCGGGTAGGCGCCGCGCACGAGGTCGATCTTGCCGCGGGCCATCGTGTCCGACGTCCGGATCTCGACGATGTCGGTGTTCGTGATGCCGTACCGGGTGGTGACACTCGCAGGGACGGACTGGATGCTGATCGCCCGCGAACCCTTGGGGAACGTCGTCCTGATGTCGAGCGGGTCGCCGTTCTCCACGGGCGGCGTGTCGTCCACGCCCACGTAGATGTTGCTCACCGCTCCATCGGGGAGTTGCTCGATGGGCCCCATCATCTTGTCGCTGAACAGCGCGTCGGCGGAGCCCATTTTGCTGGTCAGCTGCTCGGCGAGGGTCGGCGTCAGGTTGCGGTACGTCACGTCGAGTGCCGTGACGCCGAGCACCGGTATCGCGATCATCGCGACCACCATCGCGCTTCGGCCCTTGGCCCGCGTCGCGTCGCGCCGGGCTATGCGGAGGGCGGCGCGCCACCCCGTGAAGACGCTCACTCGGCGGCCTCGGTGGCCAGCAGCGAGTCGGCGTCGGCGGTGAGCGTCTGGTCGACGATCGAACCGTCCCGGAGGAACACGACCCGGTCCGCCCAGGCGGCGTACCGCGGCTCGTGCGTCACCATCACACCGGCCGCGCCCTGGTCGCAGCGGTTGCGCAGCAGTGCGAGCACGGCCTCGCCGGTCTCGGAGTCGAGGGCCCCGGTCGGTTCGTCGGCGAGCACGAGGCGCCGGTTCCCCACCAGTGCGCGGGCGATCGCGACGCGCTGCTGCTGGCCGCCCGACATCTCGTCCGGGAACCGGTCGGCGATCTCCAGGAGCTTCATCTCCTCCAGCGCCGCCCGCGCCTCCTTGCGTGCCTTGCGCACGGAGACCCCGTCGAGCTCGCGCGGCAGGGCGATGTTCTCGGCGGCGGTCAGCGCCGGGATCAGGTTGTAGTCCTGGAAGACATAGCCGACGCTGCGGCGGCGCAGGGCTGCGATGCCCTTGCGGCCGAGGCCGGAGATGTCCTGGCCCTCGATGACGACTTGGCCGCTGGTCGCGGTGTCGAGACCGCCGGCGATGGTCAGCAAGGTCGACTTGCCGGAGCCGGAGGGGCCCATGACGGCGACGAGTTCACCGGTGTGCACGGCGAGGTCGACGCCGCGCAGGGCGTGCACCTCGGCGACGCCGGTTCCGTGGGTGCGGGTGAGCGCTCGGAGTTCGAGCACCGGTGCGTCGACCGACAGCCGTGCGCCGGACGAGGACGCGGACCGGGACGGGGCGCGTGAGGACATGGTGGGTGGTTCCCCCTTGGAACAGGTCTATGGGCCCGGCGGCGGACCCGGAAGCGGTCCGTGGCCGGCACAGGATGCGTACGCGGGCGGTCGGGAGCTTGTACCGGAAGCCGGAAGCCGGAAGCTGGGAGTCGGGAGTCGGGAGTCGGGAGTCGGGAGTCGGAAGCCGGAAGCCGGAAGTCGGGAGTCGGGCGCTGGGTGGTCCGGAGCTTGTGCCGGGCCGGGCGCCGGATGCCGCGTACCGCATGGTCCGGGTACGTGCCGGGTGTACGCGGCTGGTTCGTGGTCAGCGCCGGCCGCGTGGACGGGCGATACGGGCAGGGGTACGGCCTGCCGGGGTGCGGCCGGTGGTACGTACCTCGGGTTCCGGCTCCGTGGCGGCGGCCTCGGCGAGGCGGACCAGCCGGGACTCGCAGTGGTCCAGCCAGCGGGCCTCCGCCTCCGCCTGGAAGATCAGCTGTTCCACTACGAGCAGCCAGGCGACCTTGTCGCGGTTGGCCGGGACATCGGCCAGGGCCTGTGCCTTGAGGCGGGTGTAGTCCTGCATCGCCTTCAGGGTGTGGTGGCGCTGGGACTGGATGACGGCCCGGATGTCCACATCGGGCGCGCCGACCGCCATGGCGAGCTTGATCGCCAGCTCGTCGCGGGGCGGACTACTGCGGTCGACGGGTGTCTCGAACCAGCTGCGCAGTTCGGTGCGGCCGTCGTCGGTGATGGCGTAGAGGGCGTGCCCCTGGTCGTCCTCGTCGTCCTGGACGACCAGGCCGTCGCGCTCCAGGCGGCTCAGCGTCGTGTACACCTGGCCGACGTTGAGTGGCCAGGTGGAGCCGGTGCGCGACTCGAATTCGGTGCGGAGCTGGGAGCCGTACCTGGGCCCCCGCTCCAGCAGAGCCAGTAGCCCATGACGGATCGACATACTGAGTATGTATACCCGGTATGTTGCTCGGTGCAAGTCCCGTCCGGCGTGCCTGCGCGCTGGTTGCGGGCCCGTGGGGCCGTCTCAGACCGAGCGGCGCATACGGAACGCGAGGAAGCCCAGCCCCAGCCCTATCAGCGCGATTCCCGCGCCCAGGGACACTCGCTGCACGCGCTGCACGGCCGGCCTGTCGAGAGCCTGCGGCGCGAGTCGGCCGGGCTCGGGGGACGTGCTCGCCTCCGGTATCGCGGCGGGGACCGGCCCCGGATCGGTCGCCGTTTCGGACGTGTCGGGTGCGTCGGGCTGGGCGAGCTCGGCGGACTGCGCGGATTCGTCGGGCTCGTCGGCTTCGGCGGAAGAGCCTTCCGCGGGCGCGAGCGGCCGTCCGGGCCGCGGTCGCCCCTCCCCGGCCTCGCGCCCGGCGAGCGGGGACTGCGCTTCGCGGGGCGGCGACTCCGTGACCGCGGCGGAGGACGGCGGGCCGGAAGGGGAGGCCGAAGCGGAGCCGGACGCCGGGGAGGAGGGCGGCGCAGGCGCCGGGGGCGCGGGGGCGGCCGAACCGCCATCCGCGGGGGTGGTCGTCGGTACGGCCGAGGGTTCGGCCGAAGGAGTGGCCGAATCCTTGCCCGACGGTTGGACGCTCGGGACGCCGGGGCCGGTGGAAGGAGTGGCGGAAGGCGCGGCGGAGCTCCTCGCGAGAGGCGTCACCGAGCCGCTGACCGTCCCCGGCGCCCGGCCCGGGGCACGCCGGTCCGCGTGCGCCTGGCCCGTCGCGGCCCCCAGTGCCGCGCCCGCCGAGAATATGAGGCAGACCACGCATCTCGTGGACCGCGATGGGAGAAGTCCTTGAGCCATGCGGTCAGCGTCACATGTGACGCCAAGTCCGGCATTTCGGATATGAGGCTTCCTCGGGGCGCCGTCACTGCCCCTCCACTGCCGCGTACCTGCGTACCCGCGTACCCGCGCACGCGGGCAACCGCTGTACCCGCGCACGCGGGCAATTGCCCTCCGCTGCCCTCCGCTCAGGCCGGGTCGCCCGTCGCGACGCGCAGTTCGAAGTGGGCGCCCGTCTCGGGCACGGCGGTTCCGGCGGTCGGGAACTGGTCGATGACCTGATCCTCCGCGTAGGCGTTTCCAGGAACCTTGATCTTTTTGATGGTCCAGCCGGCCGCATCCGCACAGGCTTTCGCCGAAAGGAAGTCCTTGTACAAGAACTTCGGAGCGTCCACCTTCTCCGGATCGTCGCTGGCCTCCATCGGGTTCTTGCAGTCCTCGATCTTCATCGTCCGGTTCCGTTCCGGATCCTTGTGCTCGCTCGACGCCGACGACTCGCTGGGGGAGGCACCCTTCGTACCCGGGTCGTCCTTCAGCGAGAGCACCGTGATCAGCCCGCCTATCGCGATCAGCGCGACGACGATCGAGCCGACTGTCACCGGCATGTTCCGCCTGGCGCCGCCCCTGCCGGAGCCGCCCTGTGCCTGCGTCTGCGGCGCGATCGTGTACGGCGGCGGGGTCTGCTGCTGCATCGGGGACATGGGGGACAGCGGCGCCTGGTTCTGGTACGCCGGAGCCGACTGCGGATAGCCGTACGACGGGGCCGGGGCGGGCGCCGGGGTCGGCGCACCGTACGGCCCCGACTGGTACGGGCCCGGCTGGTACGGCGTCCGGACGTTCTGCGGCGCCGGAGTGGCCCGGTCGACCGGCGGGAAGACCGCCGAGCCGACGCCCGAACCGCTGTTCGCCGGAGCGCCGCCGCCCGCGACGATCACCGGGGCGCCCGTCTGCCCGCTCGCGCTCAGCACCCGCGCGATCTCGTCCTGCATCGCCGCGGCGCTGGGGAAGCGCTCGTTCGGGTTCTTCTTCAGCGCGCGGGCGACGAGCGCGTCCATCGCCGGGGTGATCGACCGGTTGATGGTGGACGGCGCGACCGGCTCCTCCTGGACATGCGCGTACGCGATGGCGAGCGGCGAGTCCGCGTCGAACGGGATGCGTCCGGTCAGCAGCTGGAACAGCATGATGCCGACCGAGTACAGGTCGGAGCGCGCGTCCACCCCGCGGCCCAGGGCCTGCTCGGGGGAGAGGTACTGAGGGGTGCCGACGACCATGCCGGTCTGCGTCATCGACGTGACGCCCGACTGCATGGCGCGGGCGATGCCGAAGTCCATGACCTTCACGACACCGCGCTTGGTCACCATCACATTGCCAGGCTTGATGTCGCGGTGGACCAGGCCCATCTCGTGGCTGGTGTCCAGCGCGGCCAGCACATCGGCCGTCACCTTGAGCGCCTTGTCGGCCGGCATCGCCCCGTAGTTCTGGATGTCCGCCTGGAGTGCGGAGCCGAGCGGCTGCCCCTCCACGTACTCCATGACGATGTACGGCATCAGCGCGCCGCCGAGCTCGTCCTCGCCGGTGTCGAAGACCGAGACGATGTTGGTGTGCTGCAGTTTGGCAACAGCCTGTGCCTCGCGCCGGAACCGCTCGCGGAACGACTGCTCGCGGCCCAGCTCCGTGTGGAGCGTCTTGATCGCGACCTGGCGGTCCAGAGCGGAGTCGTACGCCAGATATACGGACGCCATCCCGCCCTCGCCGAGCAGGTCGCGAAGCTGGTATCGGCCGCCGGCGACCGAACCGCCCGCGTAGCGCCCCTGAGCGCCGTCCTGGCTCATGACTTGCTTCCCCCTCGGCGCGCAACTGACGCGATGATCCCTATTTACGCGCCAAGTCTGCCCGAGGGGTACGACACGTCAAGCCGGGTGCCCGTTCCGTGACCCTACGCACAAGAAGCGTCTCGGAAGCGTTACAGGATCCGCATCGAATTTGCCCGGGCGGCGCGCCGGGCGGTTGGATGACCGGTCCCTCTCGGAAACGGAGTGTCCGGCAGAGGCTGTAGCGTGACGTGGCAATGCAGCTACATTCTTTCGTTTGGATCAGGCCGGATCGGGGAGCACGGTCCGGTGCCGTGCGTCGCAAGGCGGGGGAAGGAGCCATGGCGGAGCCCTGGCGACTGACGACAACGCGGCGAAGTGCGGTGCCGGGGCACGCGAGCCCGGCATGGCCCGAACGAGAGGCCCTGGACACCGTGAGAACCCGCGGACGCGCGGACAGATACGACGGCGAGGACTGATGGCACCCGATTCCGAAGCAAACGGCGGCGGAGTTTCGGATGGCACCGACTCCTGGGGCATCGGCGGTGTCGTCGGTGACGGACGCTACCGGATGACCCACCGGCTCGGCCGGGGCGGCATGGCGGAGGTCTTCGCGGCCGAGGACGTCAGGCTGGGACGTACGGTCGCGGTGAAGCTCCTGCGTTCCGATCTCGCGGAGGACCCGGTCTCCAAGGCCCGGTTCACGCGCGAGGCGCAGTCGGTCGCGGGCCTCAACCACCACGCCATCGTCGCCGTGTACGACTCCGGCGAGGATGTGGTGGGCGGCCAGACCGTCCCCTACATCGTGATGGAGCTCGTCGAGGGCCGCACCATCCGCGATCTGCTCCTCAACGCCGAGGCGCCGCCGCCCGAGCAGGCCCTGATCATCGTCTCGGGCGTGCTGGAGGCCCTCGCGTACTCGCACCAGCACGGCATCGTGCACCGTGACATCAAGCCCGCCAACGTGATCATCACGAACTCGGGCGCGGTCAAGGTGATGGACTTCGGCATCGCCCGTGCGCTGCACGGCGCGCAGTCGACGATGACGCAGACCGGCATGGTCATGGGCACGCCGCAGTACCTCTCCCCCGAGCAGGCGCTGGGCAAGGCCGTCGACCACCGCTCCGACCTCTACGCCACCGGCTGCCTGCTGTACGAACTCCTGGCGCTGCGGCCCCCGTTCACGGGCGAGACGCCGCTCTCCGTCGTATATCAGCATGTGCAGGACATTCCGGTCCCGCCGTCCGAGGTGCTGGACGCGGTGCCGCCGGAGCTGGACGGGCTGGTCATGCGCTCGCTCGCGAAGGACCCGGACGACCGGTTCCAGAGCGCCGAGGAGATGCGCGGCCTCATCCAGTACGGCCTGCAGATGCTTCAGGTGCAGGGCGGCCACACGGGTACGTGGAACACCGGCGCGGTCGCGATGCACGAGGGCGGACACACCCCGGCGATGGGTGTCACCGGCGGCACGATGGCGATGGGCCACCCGCAGCACGGAAACACCTCGCAGGGTCCGATCCTGCCGCCGATGAACCCCGACGACGGGGGCTACGAAGGCGGAAACAGGGGCGGGGGCGGCCGCGGCAAGCTGTGGCTGTTCGTGGTGCTCGCGCTGATCGCGATCGGGGCCGGTGTCGCCATCGCCGTCAACGCCGAGAACAGCAGCGGCACGAAGCAGGAGAGGACGCCCGCGACGACCTCCAGTTCGCCGTCCTCGCCGGAGAGTTCGCCCGAGCCGAGCGATCAGCAGAGCGAGCAGAGCCGACTGCCGGAGAACTCCACCGGCAATCAGCAGGACTCGCGTCCGCCGCGGAAGTCCTACACCCCGCCGGTCACCCCGAGCCAGTCGTCCGAGCCTCCGTCGACGGAACCGTCCACGCCGAATACGGGTGGCACGGGCGACGGCGGTACGGGTGCGGCCGACGGTGGCGCCGGAGGTACGGGCGACGGCAGCACCGGTACGAGCGGCGACAGCTCAGGTACGAGTGGCGACAGCGGCAGCTCGGGTACGGGCGACAGCGGCGGCACCGATACGAGTACGGGTGGTACGGGCAGCGATGCGACCGGGGGACCCCTCGGCGCATCCGGCGGCAGTCCCGTCACGGGCGGCACCAGCTCGTGACCCCGCAGCGTTCACGGCCAGATCCCACTCCGTGAACGCGCGAGGTCTCACCCCGTGAACGCCTCGCACACCGCCTCGTACTCGCGCGTCCACCACACCGCCAGGGCCGACACCGCAGGGAACTGCGGGTCGGCCCTTCGGTCGTGCAGGCAGTACCGCCAGCGCAGTATCCAGAAGTCGTTGAGCCGCTCCCACCACACGCGGTGCACCGCCGCGGCCAGTTCCGCCGCCCCCGCCCCGGCCGCCCGCCGGTAGGCCCCCGCGTACGCCCGTACCTTCTCCAGCTCCAGCTTCCCGGCCGGCTGCACGAAGAAGATCGCCGCGGCCCGCACCGCCTCCTCCGCGCGGGGCTGGACCCCCAGCCGGTCCCAGTCGAGGATCGCGACCGGGTCCGTGCCCCGGTAGAGGACGTTCAGCGGGTGGAAATCGCCGTGCACCCACCCGGTGGCCGGAATGTCGGGGGTGGGCGGCCTGCGGTCGGCGTGCTGTTCCAGCAGGGCCCGCCGCTCCAGGAGCCGGTGTTCGGCCAGCTCGTCGAAGGAGTCCCGGGGGCGGCGCCCGCGCGCGGCCGCCAGCAGCTCGTCGATCAGCGCGAACGTGTCGGCGGGGTCGGGGCTCCGGTACCTGCCGGACCGCCCCGCGAGCCCCGCGCCCGCCTCCATGACCTGTTCGAGCCCGGTGTGCACGGCCCCGAGCAGTGCCCCGAGCCGCTGCGACTGGGCGGCGGTGAGCTGGGCGCCGGCCCGGTGCAGCCCGTCGACCCAGGGGTGCAGGGCGTAGCACCGACCGCCGATCTCCGTCACCGTGTCACCCTCGGTGTCCTCCACGGGCGGGGCGACGGGCACGCCGAGTGACTGGAGCCGCTGGGTGGCGCGGTGCTGGCGGACGATCGTGGCGCGGTCGCCGGTGGTGTCGTCGAGGTGGTGCTTGAGGAAGTAGTGGCCGCGGGTGGTGGAGACGCGGTAGCCGTGGTTGAGGAGGCCCTGGGTGACGGGTTTGCAGGTCAGGGGCTCACCGGCGTCCGGGTAGTGGCGCAGCACCTCGACCACCGGGGGAACGGGCGGACGGGGCACCGCGGAACGGGGCGCGGAGGAGCACAGCACCTCGCCGACCGGCGGAGCAGACGGAAGGGTTACAGATGAGCGCGGCACTCGCCAGATGTTAGATCACGCTGCGTTGCGGCTCGGCCGGCTTGCGTGGGAGGCCCAGAGTGTGCACGGAGACGAAGTGCGGGTCGACCCCCAGGTAGGCCGGGGCGAAGGGCTCCCCGTTCATCCGGGTGGGGGCGGCGCCGAAGCGCTCCCGCTGCTCGGGGGTCGGGTGCACGATCTCGGCACGGCCGGTGAACTGCACGGACCACAGCTCGCCGTCGTCCCCGGAGGGCGTGGTGTTGAAGTTGTCCGCCCCGTACGCCACGACGGTGCCGTCGCAGGCCTCGTGGTAGCCGAGGCCGCTGTGCATCCGCAGGACGACGCGGCCGTCGACGACGATGTGGCGGGCGATCGCCAGTATCGGGAGGGCTCGCATGCTCGTCGCCAGCCGGCCGTACGGGACGCGGCCGAGCAGATCGATCGCGTGGAGTTCCTCAGAGGACATGGCCTCCACTCTCCGTCACCGGGGAGGCCATAAAAAGAGGCCGCGGCCCCAGGCGGTCCGGGACCAAAGTCCCGAAGATCACCGAGGACCACGGCCGCTCCGTGCGCGTCCCGTCGTCCGGCCGCCCCACCGCGTCCCGCCGTTCAGCCCTTCTCGGCCTGCAGTCTGGCCACGTACGCGGCGGCCTGCGAGCGCCGTTCCATGCCCAGTTTGGAGAGCAGGCTGGAGACATAATTCTTGATCGTCTTCTCGGCGAGGTGCAGCCGCTCGCCGATCACCCGGTTCGTCAGCCCCTCGCCGATCAGATCGAGGATCTTGCGCTCCTGATCGGTGAGGCTGTCGAGCTTGTCGTCGCCCCGGCTCTTCTTCCCGTCGCGCAGCCGCTCCAGCACGCGGGCGGTCGCGACCGGGTCCAGCAGCGACTTTCCGGCCGCCACATCCCGTACCGCGCTCAGCAGTTCGTTGCCGCGGATCGCCTTCAGCACATACCCCGAGGCGCCCGCCATGATCGCGTCGAACAGCGCCTCGTCATCGGCGTACGAGGTCAGCATCAGGCATTTGATGCTCTCGTCCTGGGAACGGATCTCCCGGCAGACCTCCACCCCGCTCCCGTCCGGCAGCCGTACGTCGAGCACCGCCACGTCGGGCCGGGTCGCGGGAATGCGGACCAGCGCGTCCGCCGCCGTGCCGGCCTCGCCGACGACCTCGATGTCGTCCTCGACCGAGAGCAATTCATGGACTCCGCGTCGGACGACTTCATGGTCGTCCAGCAGAAAAACGGTGATTTTTCCTTGTTCGCGCACAAAACGCAGTCTCACACACTCGCCTCTTCCCTGCCGCCGAACGGCGGGATAACGTGCCGTTGTTCCGGCGGCCTGCAAGGCTGTTCCCAGTGCTGTGACCAGCGAGAGTTCCCGACTTTTTCGATTTACTTGGAAATCCAAGCAAAATCGCAGGTCAGATAGGGTTTCGCAGTTATGCGGCGTACTGGGTAACGTGCTTTTGGCAGGGTGCTCGCCGGGGCACCTGTCACGCCTGTTCCCGGACCGAGCGGCACCCACCCCGTGCACGGGTACGGACGCAGGCGAGCCGCACTGGCTTCCCGGCAGACCCCGGGGGCCGGACCGACGGAGGAGCACGCACGTGACCGTGGAGAGCACTGCCGCGAGCAAACCGCGACGCAGCAGTAAGCGGACCAGCGCCGTGAAAACGCCCGCTAGGACGTCCGCCAAGACGCCCGCCAAGACATCCGCGAAGACGCCGCAGGGGTCCGAGCCCGAGCTCGTACAGCTGCTGACGCCCGAGGGCGAGCGGGTGGAGCACCCGGACTACGGGATCGACCTGACCGCCGAAGAGCTGCGCGGCCTGTACCGGGACATGGTCCTGACCCGCCGCTTCGACGCCGAGGCGACCGCGTTGCAGCGCCAGGGCGAGCTGGGCCTGTGGGCCTCGCTGCTCGGCCAGGAGGCCGCCCAGATCGGCTCCGGCCGGGCCCTGCGCGACGACGACTACGTCTTCCCGACGTACCGCGAACACGGCGTCGCCTGGTGCCGGGGCGTCGACCCGACCAATCTGCTCGGGATGTTCCGCGGTGTGAACCACGGCGGCTGGGACCCGAACACCAACAACTTCCACCTGTACACGATCGTCATCGGCTCCCAGACCCTGCACGCCACCGGCTACGCCATGGGCGTCGCCAAGGACGGCGCGGACTCGGCCGTGATCGCGTACTTCGGCGACGGCGCCTCCAGCCAGGGAGACGTCGCCGAATCCTTCACCTTCTCCGCGGTCTACAACGCCCCGGTCGTCTTCTTCTGCCAGAACAACCAGTGGGCGATCTCCGAGCCGACCGAGAAGCAGACCCGCGTCCCGCTCTACCAGCGCGCGCAGGGCTTCGGCTTCCCCGGGGTCCGGGTCGACGGCAACGACGTACTCGCCTGCCTGGCCGTCACCAGGTCGGCGCTGGAGCGGGCCCGCCGGGGGGAAGGGCCCACGCTCGTCGAGGCGTTCACCTACCGGATGGGCGCGCACACCACCTCCGACGACCCGACGAAGTACCGGGCGGACGAGGAGCGCGCCTCCTGGGAGGCCAAGGATCCGATCCTGCGGCTGCGCACCTACCTGGAGAAGCAGGGCACCGCCGACGAGGCGTTCTTCACCGCCCTGGAGGAGGAGAGCGAGGCCCTCGGCAAGCGCGTACGTGAGGCGGTACGGGCGATGCCCGATCCCGACCCGATGGCGATCTTCGACCACGTCTACGCCGACGGGAGCCCACTCGTCGACGAGGAGCGCGCCCAGTTCGCCGCCTACCAGGCATCGTTCGCGGACTCCGACTCCGCCGAGGAGGGCAAGTAGCCATGGCCATGGAAAAGATGTCCATTGCGAAGGCTCTCAACGAGTCGCTGCGCAAGGCTCTCGACACCGACCCCAAGGTCCTCATCATGGGTGAGGACGTCGGCAAGCTGGGCGGTGTCTTCCGGATCACCGACGGACTCCAGAAGGACTTCGGCGAGGACCGGGTGATCGACACCCCGCTCGCCGAGTCCGGCATCGTCGGTACGGCGATCGGCCTGGCCCTGCGCGGCTACCGGCCCATCGTGGAGATCCAGTTCGACGGCTTCGTCTTCCCCGCGTACGACCAGATCGTCACGCAGCTCGCGAAGATGCACGCCCGCGCGCTCGGCAAGATCAAGCTGCCGGTCGTCATCCGGATTCCGTACGGCGGCGGCATCGGCGCCGTCGAGCACCACAGCGAGTCCCCCGAGGCCCTGTTCGCGCACGTCGCGGGCCTGAAGGTGGTCTCGCCCTCGAACGCGAGCGACGCCTACTGGATGTTGCAGCAGGCCGTCCAGAGCGACGACCCGATCATCTTCTTCGAGCCGAAGCGCCGCTACTGGGACAAGGGCGAGGTCGAGACCGACTCCATCCCCGGTCCGCTGCACCGGGCCGCGGTCGCGCGTACGGGCTCCGACCTGACGCTCGTCGCGTACGGGCCGATGGTGAAGGTCTGCCTGGAAGCGGCCGCGGCCGCCCAGGAGGAGGGCAAGTCGATCGAGGTCCTGGACCTGCGCTCGATGTCCCCGATCGACTTCGATGCCATCCAGACCTCGGTGGAGAAGACCGGCCGGCTCGTGGTGGTCCACGAGGCACCGGTGTTCTACGGCTCCGGGGCGGAGATCGCCGCCCGGATCACCGAGCGCTGCTTCTACCACCTGGAGGCACCGGTGCTGAGGGTCGGCGGCTACCACGCCCCGTACCCGCCGGCGCGGCTGGAGGACGAGTACCTGCCGGGTCTCGACCGGGTGCTCGACGCCGTCGACCGTTCGCTGGCGTACTGAGGACTGGGGCGTGACAACGATGACCGACACTTCCAACGCTGCTCGCTTCCGTGAGTTCAAGATGCCCGACGTGGGCGAGGGACTGACCGAGGCCGAGATCCTCAAGTGGTACGTCCAGCCCGGCGACACCGTCACCGACGGCCAGGTCGTGTGCGAGGTCGAGACGGCGAAGGCGGCCGTGGAGCTGCCGATTCCGTACGACGGGGTGGTGCACGAGCTGCGCTTCCCCGAGGGCACGACCGTCGACGTCGGCCAGGTGATCATCGCGGTGGACGTGGCCCCGGGCAGCGGTGACACGGTCCCGGCGCCCGAGCCGGCCGCGCAGCCGGAACCGGAGCCCGAGGCTCCCAAGGGCCGTCAGCCCGTCCTCGTGGGGTACGGCGTCGCCGAGACCTCCACGAAGCGGCGCGCCCGCAAGGGCGCCGAGGTGCCGGCGCCCGCCGCGGCAGCTGTGATCCAGGGCGAGTTGAACGGCCACGGCGCCATGACTGTCCGGGAGAGCAGGCCGCTCGCCAAGCCGCCGGTGCGCAAGCTGGCCAAGGACCTTGGCATCGACCTGGCGACGGTCGTCCCGACCGGCGAGGGCGGGATCATCACCCGCGACGACGTGCACGCGGCGGCCACGCCCGTACGGGCCCAGGCGCAGGCCCCCGTAGCGGTGGAGGCCGTGCCGGTCCCCGCCGCCGAGGCACCGGCTTTTGTCGCTGCCGGTGTGCGGGAGACCCGTATCCCGGTCAAGGGCGTACGGAAGGCCATCGCCCAGGCGATGGTCGACAGCGCCTTCACCGCGCCGCACGTCACGGAGTTCGTGACCATCGACGTGACGCGCACGATGAAGCTCGTGGCGGAGCTCAAGGAAGACAAGGACATGGCGGGGGTCCGGGTCAACCCGCTCCTGATCATCGCCAAGGCGCTCCTCGTCGCGATCAGGCGCAACCCGGAGGTCAACTCCGCCTGGGACGAGGCGAACCAGGAGATCGTGCGCAAGCACTACGTCAACCTGGGCATCGCCGCCGCCACCCCGCGCGGTCTGATCGTGCCGAACATCAAGGACGCGCACGACATGACCCTGCCGGAACTCGCCGCGGCGCTGGGCGAGCTGGTCTCCACGGCGCGTGAGGGCAGGACGTCTCCCGCGGCCATGGCGGGCGGCACGGTGACGATCACCAACGTCGGTGTCTTCGGCGTCGACACGGGTACGCCGATCCTGAACCCGGGCGAGTCCGCGATCCTCGCGGTCGGCGCGATCAAGCTCCAGCCCTGGGTCCACAAGGGGAAGGTGAAGCCCCGTCAGGTCACCACGCTGGCCCTGTCGTTCGACCACCGTCTGATCGACGGCGAACTCGGCTCCAAGTTCCTGGCGGATGTCGCCGCGATCCTGGAGCAGCCGAAGCGGCTGATCACCTGGGCGTAGCTGTGCGAGATGGGCCCGCGCGAAGTTCGCGCGGGCCCATCGGCATGTCCGGCCCCTGCCGCAGGGCGAGTTCGGCGAACACGGTCTTGCCGACGGTGCGCGGCTCGACGCCCCAGCGGTCCGCGATCCGCGCGACGATCAGGAGCCCTCGCCCGTAACACTCGTCGTCCCCGGCCTCGCGCAGACCGGGCAACCGCGACTCCAAGCGGCCCGACGGCCCCGTCATCGTCCTCGGCCCCGCCGCCTGGGACGCCTTCCGGGTGGGGCTGGTCGGGTCGGACTGACCCGGATCGGCGAGCAACTCCTCGGAGCGGAGGAATCGACATCGGCTCGCCCCCTGGGACCGCACGGCACGGCAGCGGTTCGCAAAGGAATTCCGCTGGTCAACGTCCCGATATTCGCCGGGAATTGAGCTGCGGATGTCCGCTGCTAGGGTGACCCGATGGCATCGGTCAAGAAGATCCAGATCACTTTCGACTGCGCGGATCCCGAGCGCGTCGCCCGTTTCTGGTGCGAGGTGCTGGGATACGTCGCACCGCTGCCGCCGGAGGGGTTTGACTCCTGGGACGCCTACAACGACTCGCTGCCGCCCGAGAAGCGGGGGGCGTGGTTCGCGTGCTCCGATCCCACGGGTGAGGGCCCGCGCATGTACTTCCAGCGCGTTCCCGAAGGCAAGGTCGCCAAGAACCGGGTGCACGTCGATGTGCGGGCCGGCACCGGACTCGTGGGTGCGGAGCGGCTGGCCGTGCTGGAGGCCGAGCGCGATCGGCTGGTCGCGCTCGGCGCGGTGTGCACGTACGTGCTGTACGCCGATGAGGAAAACGAGTCGTGCATCGCGATGCAGGACGTCGAGGGCAACGAGTTCTGTCTCGACTGAGCACCCTCCGGTACGGCGAGAGGGGCCCCGCACTACGCGGGGCCCCTCTGTGAAGTGTCGCCGTGATCGGGTGGGCTACTTCTTGAAGCCGTAGTCCATGATCTTCTTCATGTCGGCGGTGCGGGTGGTCGCGCTGGTGGAGGTGAGCACCGTGCCGATGAGCGTCTTGCCGTTGCGGGTCGCGGCGAAGACGAGGCAGTACTTGGCCGTCGGGCCGGAACCGGTCTTCACGCCGATCGCGCCGCTGTAGCTGCTGAGCATCGCGTTGGTGTTGGACCACGACATGTAGCGGTAGCCACCACTCTTAGTGGTGACCTTCTGCTTGGTCGACTTGGTCTTCACGACCGTGCGGAACGTGGAACTCTTCATCGCGCTGCTCGCGAGCTTCGTCAGATCGCGCGGCGTCGAGTAGTTCGAGCCGTTCCCTATGCCGTCGAACGAGTCGAAGTGGGTGTTCGTCATTCCGAGCGACTTGGCCTGGGCGTTCATCTTGCCGATGAACGACTTCACGCGGGCCGCGCGGGTGGTGCCGGAGCCGAACTTGTCGGCCAGCGCGTACGCGGCGTCGCAGCCGGACGGCAGCATCAGGCCGTACAGCAGCTGGCGGACGGTGACCTTGTCGCCCACGATCAGGCGGGCCGACGAGGCGCCCTTGGAGACGATGTAGTCGCTGTACGCCTTCTGGATCGTGACCTTGGAATCCAGGTTGAGGTTCTTCTGTGCCAGGACGACCTTGGCGGTCATGATCTTGGTGGTGGAACCGGTGGAGCGACGGGTGTCCGCGGCCTTGGAGTACAGGGTCTTCGCGGTGCCGTTGTTCATCACGTAACCGCCCTTGGCGGTGATCGTGGGGGTGGGCAGTGTAGCGGCCTGCGCCGTGGAGGCGAACGCGCTGCCCGCGATGACAGCACCCGCGGTGAGGGCCACGGTGGCAGCGGCCGAAACGCGGTTTATGCCCTTGATGCCGATTTTCAACTTGAACGCTCCAAATGCCCCTGGAATGCGGCCACATGAGGGTGCCGCTCGGTGATGAGACTCATGAGGGCCGGGGAAGGATGTGCTGATTCCTGGGGCGATTTCGGAGCTGCGGGCGGTTCAGGACAAGGATCGGCGCGCCGTCCGGTGCGGCGCCGCCGGATCCGGGCCCCCGTCGCCCCTGTACGTGAAGGTGTTGATGTCGATCGCGTCACGCCGTGCGGGTGTCCGCCCTGCTCCATCGGCCGGTTCCGGTGCGGTCGGCCGAGGTTTCGCCGTCCGGATTCCGGACGGGTGTCATCATGCACGCATCTTGTATCTATGCTGTGTACATGCCTGCCGCACCCCCAGCCGTGAAGCCCCGCGCGAAGTCGGCCGCGAAGTCTTCCGTCAAACAGCCTCCCGCCGCCGAGCGCGTCTACGCCCATATCAAGGAAGCCGTCCTGGACCGTCGCTACGAGGGCGGCACCCTCCTTACCGAAGGTGATCTCGCGGAGGCCGTCGGAGTCTCCCGTACGCCCGTGCGTGAGGCGTTGCTGCGGCTGGAGGTCGAGGGGCTGATCAAGCTGTATCCGAAGAAGGGGGCTCTCGTGCTCGCCGTCTCCGCCCAGGAGATCGCGGATGTGGTGGAGACCCGGTTGCTGGTCGAGGAGTTCGCGGCCCGCAAGGCCGTGCCCGCCTCCGCGCAGTTGATCGGGCGGCTCGAAGAACTTCTCGACGAGCAGCGGCAGCTTGCGGAGGCCGGGGATCTGGCCGCGGTGTCCGTGAAGGACCGCTGCTTCCACGCCGAGATCGTGCGCAACGCGGGCAACGACATCCTCTCGCGCCTCTACGACCAGCTGCGCGACCGTCAGCTGAGGATGGGCGTCGCCGTGATGGAGGCGCACCCGGGGAGGATCGCCGCGAACATCACCGAGCACGGTGAGCTGCTGGAGGCCATCAGGTCCGGCGACGCGGACGGTGCCGCGCAGGTCGTGCGGCGCCATGTCAGCCGGGTCAAGGTGCTCGTCAGGGGTGAGGACCGATGAGTTCCGCCGCCGCGCCCGCCCTGTCCCTGCCCGGTGATCCGCCCGGCGGCCGGCGTGCCGTGTGGGTCTGGGGCATCGGGGTCGCCGTCTACTTCGTCGCCATCATCTTCCGCACCAGCCTGGGTGTCGCCGGACTCGACGCCGCCGACCGGTTCCACGTCAACGCCTCCGCGCTCTCCACGTTCTCCATCCTTCAGCTGCTCGTCTACGCGGGCATGCAGATACCCGTCGGCCTGATGGTCGACCGACTCGGCACCAAGAAGGTCCTCACCCTCGGGGCCGTCCTGTTCACCCTGGGGCAGCTGGGCTTCGCGCTCTCCCCCTCGTACGGCATGGCGCTGGCGTCCAGGGCGCTGCTCGGCTGCGGCGACGCGATGACGTTCATCAGCGTGCTGCGGCTCGGCGCCCGCTGGTTCCCGGCGCGGCGCGGTCCGCTGATCGGGCAGGTCGCCGCGCTCTTCGGCATGGCGGGCAACCTCGTCTCGACGCTCGTCATCGCGCGGGCCCTGCACGGATTCGGCTGGACCACCACCTTCGTCGGCAGCTCCGTCGCCGGGGTTCTCGTCCTCGTACTCCTTCTGCTGTTCCTGAAGGACCACCCCGAGGGCCACGAGCCGCCGCCCGCCGAGCACGCGGGCGCCGCCTATGTACGCCGGCAGATCGCCGCCGCCTGGCGGGAGCCCGGCACTCGGCTCGGTATGTGGGTGCACTTCACCACGCAGTTCCCGGCCATGGTGTTCCTGCTGCTGTGGGGGCTGCCGTTCCTGGTGGAGGCGCAGGGGCTGAGCCGGTCCATCGCCGGTGAGCTGCTCACCCTGGTGGTGCTCTCCAACATGGCGTTCGGGCTGGTCTACGGGCAGATCATCGCCCGCCACCACGCGGCCCGCGCGCCGCTGGCCCTCGGGACGGTCACGGTGACGGCGCTGCTCTGGGCGTCGACCATCTTCCACCCGGGCGACCACGCCCCGATGTGGCTGCTGATCGTCCTGTGCGTGGTGCTCGGCGCGTGCGGTCCCGCCTCGATGATCGGCTTCGACTTCGCACGGCCGGCCAACCCGCCGGAGCGCCAGGGCACCGCGTCGGGCATCGTCAACATGGGCGGTTTCATCGCCTCGATGACCACGCTGTTCGCCGTCGGCGTGCTGCTGGACGCGACCGGGGACAACTACCGGATCGCTTTCGCCTCGGTCTTCGTGCTGGAGGCGCTCGGCGTCGTACAGATTCTGCGGCTGCACTCCCGGGCCAAGCACCGCGAGCGGGACCACCATGTGGTCAGCCGCGTGGAGGCCGTGCACGTGCCCGCGTGACGCGCCTGTCGCGCCGGATCGGCGGCGCGCCCGTCCTCGCACGACGGGCGCCGCCGATCGCCGGGGCGCGGCGTGGGGACGCTACGGCGTCACGGCGAAGTTCTGCAGGATCGCCGCCGCCAGGTCCGGGTCGCCCTCGATCTTGATCCGGTCCGCGACCGCGGCCGCGCGCACCCGCCCGCAGGCGAGGCGGTAGTACGTCTCCCAGTCCATCGCCAGCGTCACCGCGGGCCCGAGCGACGGCGAACCGTCCACCGAGCCGTGGCCCTCCGCGTCGACCCTGACCGTGCGCAGGAATTCCAGCGCCCCGTTCACATCGAGCACGACCGCCGAATTGGGCGGTGCGCCCGCGTCCTTGGCGACCACCTTCGGCAGTGCGGCGAGCAGGGTGTCCCGGACGACGAACGCGCCGGGGGAGTCCAGATTGCCGGGCCGCCCCAGCGTCGTCCGCAGGTCCTGCTCGTGCACCCAGACGTCGAAGGCCCGCATCCGCAGCGCGAGTTCGAGGGTCTGCTCGGCGCCCAGCGGCGCCCGGACCATGGTCTCGGGGGCACGGCTCTCGTTGCGCAGCTGACGTGCGCGGCGGATGATCGTGTACTCCAGCTCGGAGGTCATCTCCGGCGCGGTGTGGTGGCGCCGCACATCGACCTGCATCTCCATGTACCGGGCGAAGTCGCTCTGCACGTGGAAGAGATCGCGCGGCAGCGTGTGGATCGGACGCGGGTCACCGAGCTGCTCGCTCTCCATGCCGATGATGTGCGAGACGATGTCACGCACCGACCAGTTGGGGCACGGTGTACGGCTGTTCCATTCTCCTTCGGCGAGCGGCTTCACCAGCTCGGCTATCGACTCGATGGAGTGGGTCCAGGCATCGGCGTAGGTCTGGAGGCTGGGATGGACGGTCACGGGACCCCTCGTGCGGTTCTGCGGTGCATGGGCTGGAGTGCTGGGCGCGGGCGGCGGACTGCGTGGGAGGTTCGGTCGCTAAGTTACGCTGCGAGCAGGCACCCCGGCAGTGCTTTCGTGTGACGATCGTAGGCCCGTGTTGACGGCTCGAATGCCAGGACGGTGGTAGTGTGCGCGCCTCCCTCATCCAGATCGCAGTAAACCCGGACGAATCGGTCAATTCTCGTAGGCAGCGCGCGGCTTCGCTGATCGCGGACCAGCGCGGCGCGGATCTGGTGGTTCTACCAGAGCTCTGGCCGGTCGGCGCCTTCGCGTACACCTCCTTCGCCGAGGAGGCCGAACCGCTCCAGGGGCCCACCCACGACATCATGGCCAAGGCCGCGGCCGAGGCCGGGGTCTGGCTGCACGCGGGCTCCTTCGTCGAGCGCGCCGCCGACGGCACCCTCTACAACACCGCACTCGTCTTCACGCCCGAGGGCGAGCGCGCCGCCGCGTACCGCAAGGTCCACCGCTTCGGCTTCGACAAGGGCGAGGCGGTCATGATGGGTGCCGGCGAGGAGCTCGTCACGGTCGCCCTGCCGGAGACCACCCTGGGCCTCGCCACCTGTTACGACCTGCGCTTCCCGGAAATGTTCCGCGGCCTGGTCGACGCGGGCGCCGAGACGCTGATCGTCGCGGCGGGCTGGCCCGAGCGCCGCCGCGCCCACTGGACGCTGCTGGCCCGGGCCCGCGCCGTCGAGAACCAGTCGTACGTCCTGGCCGTCGGCACCGCGGGCACCCACGGCGGAATCCAGCAGGCCGGACACAGCATCGTCATCGACCCGTGGGGCGAGGTGCTCGCGGAGGCGGGCGCCGACGAGGAGGTGCTGAGCGTGGAGTTCGACCCGTCGAAGGTCGCTGCCACGCGCGAGCAGTTCCCGGCGCTCAAGGACCGGCGGCTGGGGCTGGCCCCGCCCGAGACGGGCGAGTAGTCACGTTTCACGTGAAACCGGGTTCGATGTCATCGCCGGACGGGCTCGATTGTCGAGCTCGTCAGCCCTCGTGCTCCTTGTCGGCGAGCACGATGACGCACACCGATACGGCGATGAGCAGCGCCGCGTCGGCGTCCTCCCGTACGACGTCGATGCCGTACGTGTCCCGGACGGTCAGCCACCGCCGCGAGATCTGGGCCAGCAGTTCCCCGTCGTAGTCGATGGCGAACTCGCGGTCCAGGATCTTGCCGCTGACATCGAGCTCGGTACCGTCCACCAGCGTGACCCGGTAATGGTTGCGCAGCAGCGACAGTCGCTTGCGCTTGACCTCGGCGAGCTGCTCGCCGTCCCGCTCGATGAGCATCGTGTCGCGCAGGCTGAGCAGCTTCTGCCGGATCTCGACCAGGATCCGGCCCTGCGCGTCCTTCAGCTCGAAGGTCTCACGCACCCGCATGGCCTTGCCGTCGACGAGGAAGACCTTGCGGCCGTCCGCGTCCTCGATCCAGTAGTCGTCGCCTACAGCGAAGAGCCGTTCACGCACCAGGAATCTCATGGCTCACAGGTTCCCCCAGGACCGTCCGGAATACGTGGACCCTCCGGAATGCGTGCGGGCCATGGTGCTGTTGACTGTTCGCATGGCTACACGTGCGCGCGTCCGGGCCCCCGAGCTGATCGGCAAGGGTGGCTGGCTCAATACCGGAGGCAAAGAGCTCACCCTCGCCGACCTGCGAGGTAAGTGCGTTGTTGTTGATTTCTGGACCTTCTGCTGTGTGAACTGTCTGCATGTTCTCGATGAGCTGCGCGAACTGGAGGAGAAGCACCGCGACACCGTCGTGATCATCGGTGTGCACTCGCCGAAGTTCGTCCACGAGGCCGAGCACCAGGCAGTCGTCGACGCCGTCGAGCGGTACGAGGTCCACCACCCGGTCCTCGACGACCCGGAGCTGGCGACCTGGAAGCAGTACGCCGTACGCGCCTGGCCCACGCTCGTCGTCATCGACCCCGAGGGCTATGTCGTCGCCCAGCACGCGGGCGAGGGCCATGCGCACGCCATCGAGAAGCTGGTCGAGGAGCTGGAGGCCGAGCACGGGGCGAAGGGCACGCTGCGCCGCGGCGACGGCCCGTACGTCGCGCCCGAGCCGGTCGCCACGCATCTGCGGTTTCCCGGCAAGGCCCTGCTCCTGCCGGACGGCGGCTTCCTCGTCTCCGACACCACCCGGCACGGCCTGGTCGAGATCGAACGTGACGGTGAAACGGTTCGCCGTCACGTCGGAACAGGGGACAGGGGGTTCACCGACGGTGGGCCCGACGAGGTCCGGTTCTCCGAGCCGCAGGGCCTCGCCGTGCTGCCCGACGGCCGGATCGCGGTCGCCGACACCGTCAACCACGCGATTCGCGCCCTCGACCTCACCACCGGGGCGACGACGACCCTCGCCGGCACCGGCCGTCAGTGGTGGCAGGGCTCACCGACGACGGGCCCGGCCCGCGAGGTCGACCTGTCCTCCCCCTGGGACGTCGCGTGGTTCGCGGACCGGCTGTGGATCGCCATGGCGGGGGTGCACCAGCTGTGGACGTACGACCCCGCGACGGGGACCGTGCGGGTCGCCGCGGGCACGACCAACGAGGGCCTGGTCGACGGGCCGGCCGACGAGGCCTGGTTCGCCCAGCCGTCCGGCCTCGCCACGTCGGCCGACGGGGAGCGGCTGTGGGTTGCCGACTCGGAGACGTCCGCCCTGCGGTACGTCGAGCGGGACGGCACCGGCTTCGTCGTCCGTACGGCCGTCGGCACCGGCCTCTTCGACTTCGGACACCGCGACGGCGCGGCGGAGCAGGCGCTGTTCCAGCACCCGCTGGGCGTGACCGCGCTGCCCGACGGGTCCGTCGCCGTCTGCGACACGTACAACCACGCGCTGCGGCGTTACGACCCGGTGAGCGGCGAGGTCACCACCCTGGCCACGGATCTGCGCGAGCCCAGCGACGCCGTCCTGGCCGACGGCGATCTCGTCGTCGTCGAGTCCGCCCGGCACCGGCTGACCCGGCTGCGGCTCCCGGAGGAGGCCGTGCGCGTCGCCGGCCAGGCACACCACACACGGCGCGCGGCCACCGAGATCGCCCCGGGTACGCTCCGGCTCGATGTGGTCTTCCAGGCCCCCGCCGGGCAGAAGCTGGACACCCGGTACGGTCCCTCGACCCGCCTGCTGATCTCGTCGACCCCGCCCGAGCTGCTGGCGGAGGGCTCCGGTCCGGGCACCGATCTCTTCCGCGACCTGGTCCTGGCCGACGGCGTCACCGAGGGGGTCCTGCACGTGTCCGCGATGGCGGCGTCCTGCGACGACGACCCGGCGAACGAGTACCCGGCCTGCCATGTCCACCAACAGGACTGGGGCGTCCCCGTCCGCGTGACCGCGGAGGGAACGCCCCGGCTGCCGCTGGTGCTGGCAGGGATGGACGAGCAGGCCTGACGAGGGGGAGCCGGGGCACGACCTCGGCTCTTGGCGACCGTCGGCAGGTTCTGCTTGCCGCCTTCCAGGAATTGGATCGCCGGCCGTGCCCGCCGCGGCCGGGGTGGCCGCGGACACGGCCGACCGCGGCCGGAGCGCTCAGCCCGCCAGGAACGCCGCCAGGGCGTTGGCCAGCAGGTACGGGTCGTCCGCGCCGCAGAGTTCACGGGCGCTGTGCATCGAGAGGATCGCGACGCCGATGTCCACGGTCTGAATGCCGTGCCGGGCGGCTGTGATCGGGCCGATGGTGGTGCCGCACGGCATCGAGTTGTTGGAGACGAACGTCTGCCACGGCACGTCCGCCTTCCGGCACGCCGCCGCGAACACGGCCCGGCCGCTGCCGTCGGTCGCGTACCGCATGTTGACGTTGACCTTGAGGATCGGTCCGCCGTTGACCACCGGGTGGTGGGTCGGGTCGTGGCGCTCGGCGTAGTTGGGGTGGATCGCGTGGCCGGTGTCGGAGGAGAGACAGACGGTCCCGGCGAAGGCCCGGGCGCGGTCCTCGTACGCACCGCCGCGGGCGAAGACGGAACGCTCCAGGACCGTGCCGAGCAGCGGTCCGTCGGCGCCGGTGTCGGACTGGGAGCCGTTCTCCTCATGGTCGAAGGCGGCCATGACCGGGATGTACGGAAGCTCGGAGTCCGGCTGCCCGGCGACGGCGGCGAGCGCGGCGGCCGCCGCGTGCACGGAGAGCAGGTTGTCCATCCGGGGCCCGGCCAGCAGCTCGCGGTCGCGGCCCAGGTAGGCGGGCGGCTCGACGGGGTGCGGCATCAGATCCCAGCCGGTCACGTCCGCGGCGTCGACGCCCGCCTCCTCGGCGACGAACCGGATCAGGTCGCCCTCCTCGACGTCCCCGAGTCCCCAGATCGGCTGCATGTGTTTCTGCCGGTCGAGCTTCAGCCCGTCGGGGTTGGCCGACCGGTCCAGATGCACGGCCAGCTGCGGTACGCGCAGGAGCGGCCGGTCGATGTTCACCAGCCGGTGCGTGCCGTCGCGCAGCGAGATGCGGCCGGCGAGGCCGAGGTCACGGTCGAGCCAGGTGTTGAGGAGCGTCCCGCCGTAGATCTCCACGGCGACCTGCCGCCAGCCGTACGCCCCGGTGTCGGGCAGCGGCTTGACGCGCAGGTTCGGCGAGTCGGTGTGTGCTCCGACGATCCGGTACGGGGTGTGCGCCGCGGTGCCCTCCGGCACGTACCAGGCGACGATCGCGCCGCCGCGCAGCACGTACTTCCCGCCGCTGGTGCCGTCCCAGGCCGCGGTCTCCTCGACCTGGCGGAATCCGGCCTTCTCCAGCCGCTCGGCCGCGGCGGCCACGGCGTGGTACGGGGAGGGGGAGGCCATCAGGAAGGCCATCAGGTCGTCGGTGTGACCGCGGTCGAAGCGGAGGGAGGAACTCATGTTCTTCACTGTAACGAGGCCGGACGGGCAGGTTTCACCGTCGTCCGCGGGCGGTACCGCGGGGTGCCCGCGAGGCCGGGGCACGCGCGGGGAGGCCTGGCCTACAGCTGGTCGATGGCGGTCAGGTCGATGTCGATGTCATACGGATCGGAGAGCTTCAGCCGGTCGTGGTGGACGCCGGTGGAGACGTATGCCTTGTTGACCGGGTCGAGTGCGTAGGTCCAGACCACGGGTCGGCCGTTCTCGGTCATCTCGACGAGCCAGAAATTCGGGATGCCCGCCCCTGCGTACTTGTGCGGCTTGGTGTCGCGGTCCCTGGCCTCGGAATCGGGCGAGACGACCTCGACGGCGAGCAGGACGTCGGCGGCCTGGTAGCGAGTCTGGCACTGGTCCCCGTCCGCTTCGGCCGTCACCACGACGAGGTCGGGTTCCGGGGCGTTGCGCTTGCCGAGCACGACGGCCATTTCGCGGCGGACGCGCAGGCCTTCAGGAACGTGGCTGCGCAGCCCCTGCTCCAGCAAATACATCGCCAGCGTGTGGAACTTCCGCTGCGGACTCACGAAAACCAGGCTCCCGTCGATCAGCTCTGTGTGCGGCGGGAGGTCGTGAAGCGTGAACAAATCTTCCACGGTGTAGCCGTCCGGTGGCGGGACCGGCCACTTGGAATCGTCGCGCCGCAGCTGCGACGCTTCGGGCAGTGCCTCGGCGGTCATGGTTCCTCCCATGGACGGGATTCTCGGCCGTGCACTCAGCGTACCCAGCTGATACGACAGCGCCGCCACCCGAAAAAATTTCGGGTGGCGGCGCGTGTTGACGATTCCGTACGGAGCGGCGTGGTTAGAACGCCGCCTCGTCCAGCTCCATCAGCGAGTTGTCGACGGACTCGGCGAGCGCCCGCTCGGTGGAGACGCCCGGCAGGACGTTCGCGGCGAAGAACTTCGCGGCGGCGATCTTGCCCCGGTAGAAGGCGACATCCTTGGCGGCGGCGGCCGGCAGCTTCTCGGCCGCGACGGCCGCGCCCTTGAGCAGCAGGTAGCCGACGACGACATCGCCGGAGGCCATCAGCAGGCGGGTGGTGTTGAGGCCCACCTTGTAGATGTTCTTGACGTCCTCACCGGTCGCGGTCAGGTCGGTGATCATCGTGCCGACGATCGCCTCCAGGTCCACGGCCGCCTTGGCGAGCGAGTCCAGCGCACCGGACAGCTCCTCGTTGCCCTGGGCACCCGCGAGGAACTTCTTGATCTCCTCGGAGAGTGCGTTGAGCGAGGCGCCCTGGTCGCGGACGATCTTCCGGAAGAAGAAGTCCTGGCCCTGGATCGCCGTCGTGCCCTCGTACAGCGTGTCGATCTTGGCGTCACGGATGTACTGCTCGATCGGGTACTCCTGGAGGTACCCGGAGCCGCCGAACGTCTGGAGCGACTGCGCCAGCTGCTCGTACGACTTCTCGGAGCCGTAGCCCTTCACGATCGGGAGCAGCAGGTCGTTGAGGCCGTGCAGCGCCTTGGCGTCCTCGCCCGCGGCCTCCTTCTCCTGGATCGCGTCCTGGACGGAGGCGGTGTACAGCACGAGGGAGCGCATGCCCTCCGCGTACGCCTTCTGCGTCATGAGGGAGCGGCGCACGTCGGGGTGATGCGTGATGGTGACCTTGGGGGCGGTCTTGTCCATGAACTGCGACAGGTCGGTGCCCTGGACGCGCTCCTTGGCGTACTCAAGCGCGTTGAGGTAGCCGGTCGAGAGGGTCGCGATGGCCTTCGTGCCGACCATCATGCGGGCGAACTCGATGATGCGGAACATCTGGCGGATGCCGTCGTGCTTGTCGCCGATCAGCCAGCCCTTGGCGGGGTGCTGGTCGCCGAACGTCATCTCGCAGGTGTTGGACGCCTTGAGGCCCATCTTGTGCTCGACGTTCGTCGCGTACACGCCGTTGCGCTCGCCCAGCTCGCCGGTGGTCCAGTCGAAGTGGAACTTCGGGACCATGAAGAGCGAGAGGCCCTTGGTGCCGGGGCCGGCACCTTCGGGGCGGGCCAGCACGTAGTGGATGATGTTCTCGGACATGTCGTGCTCGCCCGAGGTGATGAAACGCTTCACACCCTCGATGTGCCAGGAGCCGTCCTCCTGCTCGACGGCCTTCGTACGGCCCGCGCCGACGTCCGAACCGGCGTCCGGCTCGGTCAGCACCATCGTCGAGCCCCACTGCTTCTCGACGGCGATCTCGGCGATCTTCTTCTGCGCCTCGTTGCCCTCGTCGAAGAGGATGCCGGCGAACGCCGGGCCGGAGGAGTACATCCAGACGGCCGGGTTCGAGCCGAGCAGCAGCTCCGCGTAGCCCCAGATCAGGGAGCGCGGGGAGGTGGTGCCGCCGATCTCCTCGGGCAGGCCCAGACGCCAGTACTCGGAGTCCATGAACGCCTGGTACGACTTCTTGAAGCTCTCCGGGACCGGTGCGGTGTTGGTCTCCGGGTCGAAGACCGGCGGGTTGCGGTCGGCGTCGGCGAAGGAGTCGGCCAGCTCGTTCTCCGCGAGACGGGCGACCTCGTCGAGGATGCTCTTCGCCGTCTCGACGTCCATCTCGGCGAACGGGCCGGTGCCGTACGTCTTGTCGCGCCCGAGGACCTCGAAGAGGTTGAACTCGATGTCGCGGAGATTCGACTTGTAGTGCCCCATGGGAAGGCTCCGTAATCAATAGCGGTGGCGTGCGGCACCCCGGAAGGGGCGTGGGCCGGGCGGGCGACGAGCTGGCGGTGCGCATATCAGCTGACCTCTACGATGATGCTACCCGCCAGTAATAAGACGCAACCCCTCAAGGGCTTGATGTGTCCGATTACTCTTTGCGGCATGTACGGCTACGACCAGAACCCCGGCGCACAGCAGCAGATGGGTGGCGGCTACGGCGAGCAGCCGCTGTATCCCGAGCCCTCGCCGCCGTCCCTGGGGGACGCGGTACGGGCCTTCACGACCGGCTCGCTGTCTGCCGAGGACTTCCAGCAGATCTTCGCGACGTCGAAGGTCTACTGCCCGCGCGGCGACAACCCCGGATTCCTCGCGCTGCACAACACCCAGCAGCCGGTGATCCCGATGTTCACCACGCTCAAGGAACTGCGGCTGTACGCGGGCAAGGAGTCCAAGTACTTCGTGATCACCGGTGCCGAGGTGATCGACCTGCTGCCGACCGGCTACGGCTTCGTCCTCGACATGGAGGGCGAGCACCGCATGGTCTTCGACGCGAAGGCCGTGGAGCAGATGGTCGACTTCGCGATGCGCCGTATGTACGGCTGACCTCCGGTCTTCGTTCGAGCAGGGGCCCGTACCGCCAGGTACGGGCCCCTGCTCGTCGTGGTGGCCGGGTGCTGCTCGTCGTGGTGGCCGGGGTGCGGGAATGGATGCCGCCTTGCGGGATGTTCACCATTCAACTAAATTGAACTCAGGACAATCCCGGAGGTGGCTCCCATGCCCGCAGTGACCGTCGAAAACCCGCTGACCCTGCCCAAGGTCGCCGCCTCGGGCGACGCCACGGCCCGTCCCGTGCTCGCCGTCACCACGGCGCCGAGCGGATTCGAGGGCGAGGGCTTCCCGGTTCGCCGCGCGTTCGCCGGGATCAACTACAAGTACCTCGACCCGTTCATCATGATGGACCAGATGGGTGAGGTGGAGTACGCGGCCGGAGAGCCGAAGGGCACCCCCTGGCACCCGCATCGCGGCTTCGAGACCGTCACGTACCTGATCGACGGAACCTTCGTCCACCAGGACTCCAACGGCGGCGGCGGCACCATCCGCAACGGCGACACCCAGTGGATGACCGCCGGATCCGGCCTCCTGCACATCGAGGCGCCGCCGGAGTCCCTCGTGATGTCGGGCGGCCTCTTCCACGGCCTCCAGCTCTGGGTGAACCTGCCCAAGGCCGACAAGATGATGGCCCCCCGCTACCAGGACATCCGCGGCGGCCAGGTCCAGCTCCTCGCCTCCCCGGACGGCGGCGCGCTGCTCCGCATCATCGCCGGTGAGCTCGACGGGCACGAGGGCCCCGGCATCACGCACACCCCGATCACGATGATCCACGCCACCGTCCGTCCCGGCGCCGAGGTGACCCTGCCCTGGCGCGAGGAGTTCAACGGACTCGCGTACGTCCTCGCCGGTCGCGGCACCGTCGGCGCGGAGCACCGCCCCGTCCACATGGGGCAGACCGCGGTCTTCGGCGCCGGTTCCTCGCTGACCGTCCGCGCGGACGAGAAGCAGGACGGCCACACCCCGGATCTGGAGGTCGTCCTGCTCGGCGGCCGCCCGATCCGCGAGCCGATGGCGCACTACGGACCGTTCGTGATGAACAGCCAGGCCGAACTGAAGCAGGCCTTCGAGGACTTCCAGGCCGGCCGCCTCGGCACGGTGCCCGCGGTCCACGGAATGTGACACCCGTGGACGGAGTGGACATCCCACCCGCACCGTGATCGGGTGGGAGGGTGCAGACCCCCAAGCCCCTCCTGCCCGACGGTGCGCGGCGCACAGCCGCCTGGTGCGGTGTCGTTCTCCTCGTCACCGGGGTTGCTGCGGTTGCCGTCTGGCTGTGCGTCATCTTCAAGACCGCGGTCACGCCCGTACTGCTCGCGCTGCTCGGTACGGCGCTGCTCGGACCGGTCCACCGTCGGCTGACCGCCCGCGGAATGAACCGTTCGCTGGCCGCGGGGCTCACCTGCGCACTGCTCGTCGCGGTGGTCGGCGGCGCCGGCTACATCGTCGTCACCGCGCTCGTCGACACCGGCGACCAGATCGTCCGCTCGCTGAAGGACGCCGGGCAGTGGGTCGTCGACCACTTCGGCATCAGCAAGCAGGCCAATGTGAACGACCTCGTCGCCAACGCCCAGAAACTCGTCCAGAAGTTCGGCGCGAGCGCGGCGGGCGGGCTCCTCTCCGGGATCAGCCTGATCGGCTCGCTGATCGCGACCAGCGTCCTCGCCCTCCTGCTGACCTTCTTCTTCCTGCGTGATTCCGACAAGGCCGCGGGCCTCGCCCACTCGATCGCCCCGCGCGGTACCGGGGACCTGGTCGAGGCCATGGGGCGGCGGGCTTTCGAGGCCGTGCAGGGCTTCATGCGCGGCACCACGTTCATCGCGCTGATCGACGCCGTCTGCATCACGGCCGGTCTGCTGATCCTGCGGGTGCCGGGCGCAGTGGGGCTCGGTGCGCTGGTCTTCGTCGGCGCCTACATCCCCTACCTCGGGGCGTTCATCTCCGGCGCGGTCGCGGTGCTCGTCGCGCTCGCCGACCGCGGGTTCGTGATCGCACTCTGGGCGCTGGGGGTCGTGCTCGCCGTACAGGTGCTGGAGGGGCATGTCCTGCAGCCGATGATCCAGAGCCGTACGGTCCAGATGCACCCGGCCACCATCATGATCGCGATCACCGCGGGCGCCAGTGTGGCGGGCCTGCTGGGCATGCTGCTCGCGGTGCCGGCCTGCGCGGCGGCCTTCGGCATCCTCGGCGAACTGCGCGGAGAGCGTCCCGGTCCGCCCGGTGCTCGGCCTTCCGGCCCGTCCGGCGTTTGAGGGGGGGCCGGTCCTTCCCGGTCCGTCCGACGGCGGTCCAGCCCCCTCCGGACGGGGCCCGCCGCCCCTCCGCCCGGTGCCGGATGATCTTGAAATGTCAATGTCAATGATTTGGTGCGGGCGTGGGCGGTAGCCTGGGGAGGCTGAATCCACCCCGAACCGCGAAGACTGGATGAACGAGAATGCATCGGTACAGGTCCCACACCTGCGGCGAGCTCCGCGCCTCTGACGTCGGCACCGACGTCCGGCTGAGCGGCTGGCTGCACAATCGCCGAGACCTGGGCGGCATCCTCTTCATCGATCTGCGCGACCACTACGGTCTGGTGCAGCTCGTCGCCCGTCCCGGCACCCCCGGCAACGAGGCCCTGGCGAAGCTCACCAAGGAGACCGTCGTACGGATCGACGGCAAGGTCTCCGCGCGCGGCGCCGACAACGTGAACCCGGAGCTCCCGACCGGCGAGATCGAGATCGAGGTCACCGAGGTCGAGGTGCTGGGCGAGGCCGCCCCGCTGCCCTTCACGATCAACGCCGAGGACGGGGTCAACGAGGAGCGGCGCCTGGAGTACCGCTTCCTCGACCTGCGTCGCGAGCGCATGCACCGCAACATCATGCTGCGCTCGGCCGTCATCGCCTCCATCCGCTCCAAGATGGTGGCTCTCGGCTTCAACGAGCTGGCGACCCCGATCCTCACCGCGACCTCCCCCGAGGGCGCCCGCGACTTCGTCGTCCCGTCCCGCCTGAACCCGGGCAAGTTCTACGCCCTGCCCCAGGCCCCGCAGCAGTTCAAGCAGCTGCTGATGATCTCCGGCTTCGACCGCTACTTCCAGATCGCACCGTGCTTCCGCGACGAGGACGCCCGCGCCGACCGTTCGCCCGGCGAGTTCTACCAGCTCGACGTCGAGCTGTCGTTCGTCGAGCAGGAGGACATCTTCCGGCCGATCGAGACGGTTATGACCGAGCTCTTCGAGGAGTTCGGCAACGGCCGCCACGTCACCTCGCCGTTCCCGCGCATCCCGTTCCGCGAGGCGATGCTGAAGTACGGCAACGACAAGCCGGACCTGCGCGCCAAGCTGGAACTGGTCGACATCTCCGACATCTTCGCCGACTCGGAGTTCAAGGCGTTCGCCGGCAAGCACGTCCGCGCCCTCCCGGTCCCGGACACCGCCGGTCAGTCCCGGAAGTTCTTCGACGGCCTCGGCGACTACGCCGTCCAGCACGGCGCCAAGGGCCTGGCCTGGGTCCGCGTCGGCGAGGACGGCGGCCTCACCGGCCCGATCGCCAAGTTCCTCACCGAGACCGACATCAAGACCCTCACCGAGCGTCTGTCCCTCGTCCCCGGCCACGCGGTCTTCTTCGGCGCGGGCGAGTTCGACGAGGTCTCGAAGATCATGTCCGCCGTCCGCGTCGAGGCCGCCAGGCGCGCCGGGCACTTCGAGGAGGGCGTCTTCCGGTTCTGCTGGGTCGTCGACTTCCCGATGTACGAGAAGGACGAGGACACCGGGAAGATCGACTTCTCCCACAACCCCTTCTCGATGCCCCAGGGCGGCATGAAGGACCTGGAGGAGAAGGACCCCCTCGACATCCTCGCCTGGCAGTACGACATCGTCTGCAACGGCATCGAGCTGTCCTCCGGCGCCATCCGTAACCACGAGCCCGACGTGATGCTCAAGGCCTTCGAGATCGCCGGTTACGAGCGCGAGACCGTCGAGCACGAGTTCGCGGGCATGCTCCGCGCCTTCCGCCTCGGCGCCCCGCCGCACGGCGGCATCGCCCCGGGCATCGACCGCATCGTGATGCTCCTGGCCGACGAGCCCAACATCCGCGAAACGATCGCCTTCCCGCTCAACGGCAACGCCCAGGACCTGATGATGGGCGCCCCGACGGAGCTGGACGAGTCCCGCCTGCGCGAACTGAACATCCAGCTTCGCAAGCCGTCGGCATCGGCGAAGGACAAGACGGAGAAGTAACAGCCACCCGTTTCCTCCTCCTGGAGGCTCTTCTCCTCGTTCCACGTGAAACATCCCCCGGCCGGGTCGGCCGGGGGATGTTCGCCGTTTCCGGCAGACGTGGGAGCGGCGCGCGGTCGCCACGTCACCCCGTTTCGGGGGCGGCTCCGAATCACGTGCGGAGTGCGTCAGTCTCCAGCGGGTGGTGCCTACCCGGACTGATACAGGTCACGGAACTCAAGTCGCGGGGCAAGACGAAGCGGCTGTTCGTAGCTCCTGAGGTACGTGTGCTCTTGTTACGGGCGAAGGCGCACCGCGTTCTGAGCCAGTGCCGTATCAGCCACCCTCGACCTGTTGAGGTCGACTCGGTGCCTGCTGAGATGATCGCGAGACGCGACCACATCAGCGGGGATGATGGAAATCACCGAGCGCACGCTCAGTGAGCCTTGCGAGGGCGTTCTGGTGGAGCCCGAGGGAGGCAGCGCGGTGGGGGTGCTGGTGCTGGCTGGTTCCAGTGGCCGTATTGACACCGACCGCTGTCGTGTTCTCGCCCGCGCGGGGATGACCGCCCATCCACAGCAATCGCGGGACTTCATCCACCGACTCTCGAAGGATGTGTGAGGAACGGTATGGCCATACGGACGTACTGGCAGAAGTCGTCCTTCTCCGGTGGTGGTGACGGGAACGACTGCGTCGAGCTCGCCGCCGCGGGGGACCGGATACGGCTCCGTGAGGGCGATGACCCCGGTACGGAGCTGGTGGTCACGTCCGTGGCGTTCGCCGGGCTCGTCCGGGATGTGAAGGACGGGCGGCTCGGCCGGGCGTGACCACCGCGGCCTCACAGCAACGCACAGCCCGCACACAGGCCCCTCCCAGCTTCCGTGCCTGGCCTCGCCGTTCAAGACGGAGACTCAAGGGCCCGCGCACAAGAAGGACATGTCCCGCCGTCGGGTGGTGCTCGCCGGAGGTGCGGTGATCGTGGCCGCCGGGATCGGGGCCGGCGTCGTCGCCACCGCTTCCGCCGACGAGGACACGGCCGGTGCGAAGAAGTCCGGAGGCGGACAGGGCGAAGAGTGTTACCGGCTCACCTCGGAGACCGCCGAGGGGCCGTACTACGTCGACGCCGACAAGTTCCGGAAGGGCATCACCGAGGACAAGGAGGGCATCCCCCTCACCCTCTGGGTCAACGTGATCGACTCCGAAACCTGCAAGCCGGTCGCGCACGCGGCCGTCGACATCTGGCACTGCGACGCGCTGGGGGTCTACGACCGGAGCGGGGTCACGGGCGGGCTGATGGAGCTCGCGTACCGCAAGCGCCACATGGCGCGGGGTGTCGTCGGCTCGATCACGATGGGTGTGGACCCGGACGAGACGCACGACGGCACGGATCTCTGACCTGACCTCAGGCCTCCGTTCCCGGCACGGGCGGGAAGGGCCCGGAACCTACACGACCGACATGGTTTTGGGCCTCTTTCATGTGCGTGTCCGGCGGGTGATACAGCCGTATGGCCCACGTGCGGATTCGCGCATCGGCGACGCGGCGTTAACTGGGTTCGGCGGGACGAAGCGTGACGGGGAGCCCCGCTTGTGCCGTCTTCACCCACGACTGCTGAGGAGTGCCCGTGTCCGCGAACCGTCCATCGGCCGCCCGGCGCCCCCCGTACGTCATCTGCGCAGGAACGATTCTGCTGCTCACCGCCTGCGGCAATACCTCAGAGACCGCCGCCGGCGCCCACGAGGTCCGGGCGGCGGCCACGGCTTCCGCCGGTGTCGCGGGTCCACAGGCCGCGGGGGAACGGGGGCGGGCCGCCCTCGGTCCGTACGCGGGGCGGGCCGCCCCGGGGCCGTACGCGCCACGCGTCCTGCCCCGTGAGATCCCCGCGCTGGGGTCGCGCACCAGGGGCGGGATCCCGGCGGACGCCCGGCAGGCGCTCGTCGTCACGGGCGATTCCTACAACTCCAGCCTGTCCACCGCTGTCCTCTATACCCGTGACGATCCCGCCGCGGGCTGGCGCGCGGTCACGGACCGCTGGCCGGCCCACAATGCCCTGAACGGCTGGACCGACGAGCACTGGGAGGACGACCTCCGCACCCCGGTGGGGGTCTACGGGCTGACGGCGGCGGGCGGTCGCTTCGAACCCCCGGAGACCGCGTTCCCGTACGAGCAGCGTCCGGAGTTCGCGGTGAGCGGTGAAGGGTTCCACGGGGAGACTCTGGAGGGTTCCTTCGACTATGTCGTCGCCGTCGACTACAACCGGGTCCCCGGCGCCTCCCCGCTGGACCCGGAGCGCCCGCTCGGCAAGGAACGCGGTGGCGGCATCTGGATCCATGTGGACCACGGCGGTCCGACCCAGGGCTGCATCTCGCTCCCCGAGAACCGGATGAGGGAACTGCTCCGCATCCTCGACCCGGAGAAGAAGCCGGTCGTCGTGATAGGGGACGCGGAGGCGCTGGAACGGTGAACCGGGCACGGGCCGGGTGGCGGGCCCGTAGTGCGTATGCCGAGACCGGCATTCCCGTCTACCTGCTGATCGACCGTGACACCTGCGAGGTCAAGGTGCACTCGCAGCCCGACGGCGTGCGGTACGAGCAGGCGGTGACGGTTCCGTACGGGAAGACTGTCGAACTGCCCGACCCCGTGGGCATCGAACTGGACACGGAGCCGCTGAAGAACTGGGTCCGCTGACCCGAAGGCGGCGGAGCAGTGGAAAAGGCCGGGACCGCTCGTGTCGTCCCGGCCTTTCCTGTGCGTTACGCCGGCTTCTCCTCCAGACGGGGGAACAGCACCGCGCCCTTCGTCACCGTCGCGCCCACCGGGATGCGGCCCCAGGTGCCCACGTCCTGTACGCGCTGGTCGGACAGCGCGCCCGTCGCGAGGCGGGCCCGGCCCTCCGGGGACCCCGCTGCGTCAGCAGCATCAGAAAAGCGTGCCGCTGACGCGGAGAGCGTTCTCGGTGGTGAGGCCGAGGCGGGCTGCCCAGGCGAGGGCTTTGTCGAAGGTGGCGTCCGGGTCGGCCAGGTGGGCGGCGGTGAGGGTGGGCGGTACTTCGCCCTCGGTCAGCAGGGTGGTCCACTGGCGTCCGGTGAGGGAGAGGTAGCGCAGGCCCGTCAGGTCGGCCAGGACGGCCGGGTCGGCGACGTCGGTTCCGGAGAGGTTCAGGCCGCGCAGGTGGGGGACGGTGCGCAGCGGGGCGAGGTCGACCGGGACGGTGGTGGTCAGGTCGAGGGAGGCGAGGTGGGGGTGGCCTTCGAGCGGGGTCAGATCTCCGCCGTCGAGGGTGATGCGCAGGGACTCGACCGGCAGTTCGCGCACCGGCCGCAGGTCGCTGGTGGTGGAACGGTTGAGGTGCAGTCGGCACAGGCCGGGGGCGGCGGTGAGCGGGGCGAGGTCGACCGGGCCGGTGGCGTCGTTGATGTGGATGGCCTGGAGGGTGGGCGGGACCTCGTCGGGGATGTCGCCGATGAGCTGCTGGGGGGCGGGCTCGCGGTCGGGTTCGAGCAGGGAGATGTGGTCGCCGTGCTTCTCGTACGCGCCTTGGTCCAGCAGTTCCAGGTAGTGGCCGAGGAGTGAGGTGACCGAGTCGGCGACGTGGGCGGGGCCGTCGTCGTAGTCGCGGCCGGTGCGGATGAGCTGGCCGGGGCGGCCGTACCGGGCCGGGGCCGTGTCGACGGCCAGGTAGTTGCCGTCCTCGCTGGTGGCGAAGCGCAGCCAGCCGGGGTGGCTGCCGCAGCGGCGTACGGTATCGGCGGGGATGGTGTCGAGGACGACCGCGTCCCATTCCGAGTCCCAGCCGTACCAAGGGCGTTCGCCCGAACCCCAGTCGGTGGTCTCGGCGACGAGGCTCTTCAGCGACAGCCAGGCGTTGCCCTGGAACAGGTAGCGGTGCTCGTAGTCGATGCCGTCGCCGTCGGCGATCAGGTAGAGCGCCCGCAGGTCGGCGGGCAGGCTGCGGCCGAGGCGGCGTTCGGCCTCGTCGATGGCGGCGGCGGTGGAGGGCGGGGGCAGTTCTTCGGGGTGCCCCAGGATCGCGGCGCGCTTTTCGAGGTAGGCGCGGAACCGGGCGACGGCCAGCTCCGCGTCGCCTGCCGGTGCCGCGGTACCGGGCTCCTGGTGCAGACCGGGCTGAGGCAACCGGTAGTCGGCGTCCAGGACCACTTGGAAGCCGTAGTTCAGCCCCGTCACCCGGGTGAGGGCGTCATGGAAGGCGACGAGCCGGTACTCCCCGGACGGCCGGCAACGGATCTCCAGGCTGATCGGTTCCCAGTCGTGCTCCTTGCGCAGCGTCTTTGCCAGTGCCATGAGTTCCGCGTGGGGGCTGGGCACGCGGGCGCCCCAGGAGTCCCCCCGCGGGATGTAGTGGCCGGTCACCGAGCTGCCGCCCCGACCTGCCCGGCCGTGCAGTACTGCCTCCGTCCAGCCGGTCGGTGCGTTCGCGACGAGCGCCTCGACTATGGGCCGTACCGCCTGCTCCACCATGCTCTGCTCCCGTGCTGTCGATGATGTCGGGCATCATGGCAGCGCTCACTGACAACGAGCAGCCCTATCCCCGTATCCCCTTATGTCCGTATGTTCGTATGTCCGAAGTCTCCTTCCGGGACTCGTGACGACATGTCCGGGAACAGGGCAAACCACCGTCGACGAATCTTCGCAGGAGCACCACAAGGGCTGCGCACCACGTTCGGATGGTGCCGTTAGCGTTACTGGCCGCTCGACCTCGCGTGCGAACGTGAAACAGGTCGCCGGTCCCCGGCGGCGTAGTCAGCACAGAAGGATCGCAGATGGACTACTGCTCCACGTGCCGCCGGAATCTCAATGGGGCGCTCGTGTGTCCAGGGTGCGGCGCATACGCTCCGGACATCGCTCCACCCGCCCAACGCCGCCACGGCACGGTCGCCACCATCGCGACGACGGGGGAGGCGTGGCGTGCGGAGGAGGTCCCCGCTTCGGTGTCCTACACCGGCATTCATCGCTTCGATGCGGCGCCGATGACGGGCAGCCGCGCATTCGAAGACACGATGTCGGGTGCGTCGGACACTGTGTCGGACACTGCGCCGGACGCCGCGTCACGCACTGAAGCGGGTATTGAGGTGGGTTCCGAAGCGGGCGCTGAATCGCTCGGCGGCTTCGAAGGCACCGTCCCCGCCGGAACCGGTCAGGGCCGGGCGGCCCGGCGCCGGCAACTGGCGCGCTGGAAGAAGCACCGGCGTCGGGCCTTGGCCGCTACGGCCGTTGCCCTCGTCGGTGGCGGCCTGACCGTCGCCGCGATGCCGACCACCAGGCCTTCCGCCGGCCACACGCAGGCGGCCTCACCGCCGGACCCGGTTTCCGCGGTGCCTCGTACGGTGACCCCCGACTCGGCGTCGGAGCAGCCGGACACCAGGGTTTCGGGGGATCACGGCTCTCATCCGTCCACGCCGACGGGCCGGCACCGGAAGATCGCCGTCGCCACGCCCGCCACCGTGCGGACGGACCGGCAGCCGGAGGCCGCCGCTGCGGCCGAACCGCCCGCGACCACGAGCACGACGCGGTACACCGCCGCCTCGTCGCCCAAGGTGCCGCACGTCGACAACGCCGCTGCCACGGACGCCGCCCCCGCCCCGGCCCCGGTCCCCGAGACGGCCGCGCCCGCTTCCGCCGACCGGCCCGGCACGGACACTTCGGCCGCGAAGCCCTTGCCGGAAACGTCGACGGCCGAGCAGACAGCGCCGAAGAAGCAGGTGTGCCTGCTCGTCCTGTGCGTCGGCTGATTGCGCACACCGCAGGTGGTGCCTCCCGACGGGCCGTCAGGCGTGGCGGGAGGCGTGGCGGATGTGAACATTCCGCGTCAAGAGTGCAGCTGGCGTGTTGGTCTTGACATTTACCCGACGGGCCGATGCTAAGATCATCTTACTTCCAGTGGGCTGATGGCGTATGGGGGCATTCCGGAAGGGATGAATTCCTCGGCCCCGCTTTCGGAGGGGCCTTCCCTGCGTGACCCATGCCGTGGCTCAATGAGCCCGGCTTGCACGGCACATGAGGAAGCGTCAAGCCGTTTCCCAGCCATGGCACTTGAAGTGAGTCTCATGACATTTGCACAGGGCCTGCTCCTCTGGGCGCTGGTTGTCGTAGCACTGGTAGCCGTCGGTGCCGTCCTGCGGGCTCGCAAGACCAATATCGGGCTTCGCAGACAGGCCTCCCGACTACAGGAGGAGCGGGACGCGCTGCAACGGCAGCGGGACGAGCTCCACGTAGCCCACGCCGGTCTGCGGCACCGGCAGGCCGCTGAAATGGCCGAGGTCCGAAAGGACGCCGAAGAGGAGACCAAGGCCGTTCTCAAGGCGGCCGTGCGTACCCTTCAGGGTCTCGCGGACGAGCAGCAGGTGGTCGTCGAGAACGCCCAGAAGAAGTACGGCGACGACCCCGGCATGCTCGCCGACCTGATGGCCATCGACCACGCCAACAGCCAGTTCGGCCGCCGGGCGCAGGGCATCGCGGTGCTGTGCGGCGGCTGGCTCGGACGCCGGGAGACCGTCGCGTCCGTCTTCGACGTGGCCCGCAGCGCCCAGGGCCGTATCCGGCAGTTCGACCGGGTCCGGGTCAACGGACAGGTCAACTTCTCCGTCGTCAGCAAGGCCGTGGAACCCGTCGCGGTGGTTCTCGCCGAGCTGCTCGCCAACGCCACCAACTACTCCGCCCCCGGCACTCCGGTGGAGATCAACATCCAGGCCGTCCCGAAGGGCGTCTGCCTCATCATCGACGACGCCGGCCTCGGCATGGGCCAGGAGGAGAAGGACCGCGCCGCGGCTCTCCTCGCACCCCGGGCCGCGATCAGCGTCTCCAGCCTGGGTATTCCCCCACAGTTCGGATTCGCCGTCTCCGGCATGCTGGCCGCCCGCTACGGGTTCAAGGTCTCGGTGGACTCCGTATCCCCTTATGGAGGCGTACGCGCGGTGGTTCTCCTGCCCGACGAGCTTCTCACCGGCGATGCCCCCGCGCCCCCGGCCGCCGTCGCGGCCCCCGCGGCCGCCGGTGGCCGCGACGCGGACGTGGCGGCGCTTCCGTACCGCCAGGCGCCCGCGCCCGCTCCGACCCCGCTGTTCCCCCCGGCCGCGCAGCCGGCCCCCGCTTCGCAGCCCGCGGCGCCCTTCACCACCGCCGGCGGCCTGCCCAAGCGTCGTCGTAAGAGTCCGGTGTCCGTGGTGCCGTCGGCCGAACCCGGGCCGGTGCGCAGCAACGAGGAGACCGCCTCCCGCCTGGGCGCGTTCCAGCGCGGAACCCGGTCCGGACGTGACACGACGACGATGGAAGGACCCGAGATCCAGTGAACCCCGATCTGTCCTGGGTGCTCAATGATGTGCTCCAGGTACCCGGCGCGCGGCACGCGATCCTCGTCTCCGCCGACGGCCTGCTACTGGCCAACTCCAGCCAGATCGGCCGGGACGACGCGGAGACCGTGGCAGCGGCGATGAGCTCCATGCAGTCGCTGAGCCGGGCCGTCGCCCCCTTCATCGGGTCCCAGACCCCCGGTCGCTGGCGGCAGACCCTCCTCGAGTACGAGCACGGCTGGATCTTCCTGATCGCCGCGGGCACCGGTGCCTACCTGGCGGCGGCCGCCGCGGCCGACGTGGACATGGAAGCCATGTCCTTCCGTATGCAGCAGCAGGTCACCGCGCTGGGCAAGGCGATGACCACGCCGCCCCGCCAGGACGCCGGAAGCGAAGCATGACGACGCCGGGCGAGGAGCAGTCGGTCAGCAGCGGGTTCGTCCGGTCCTACGTCATCACCGGCGGTCGCGGCCTGCCCGACGCGGAGGGTCTCTCCCTCGTCACTCTGGTCATGATCGCCCCCGACCGGCAGCCGCCCCCGAACCCGAGCCCCGAGGTCCGGGCGATCTGGGACCTGTGTTCCGGCGGCTATCTGTCGGTGGCCGAGGTCGCGGGCCATCTGGAGCTGCCCGTCGGAGTGGCTCGGCTGCTGCTGAACGATTTAGCGGAACAAGGACATCTGATACGCCGCAAGGCGCCACCGCCGGCCCAGCTCGTTGACAGGAAGATCCTCGAAGAGGTGTTGCATGGACTCCACGTCCGGTTCGGCTGAGAGCATCTATGTGCCGGACGCGGTACAGCGTGCGGCGAAGATCCTCGTCGTCGGACACTTCGCCGTGGGCAAGACGACGCTCATCGGCACCCTCTCCGAGATCACTCCGCTGCGCACCGAGGAGCGGATGACGCAGGCCGGCGCGCACATCGACGATCTGCGCGGCGCGCCCGACAAGGTGACCACGACGGTCGCGCTGGACTTCGGCCGTCTGACCCTGAGCGACGAGCTGGTGCTGTACCTGTTCGGCACGCCGGGCCAGCAGCGCTTCGTCGAGCTGTGGGAGGACATGGCGCGCGGTTCGCTCGGCGCGCTGCTCCTCGTCGACCCGGCCCGTCTCGCCGACACCTTCCCGGTGATCGACCTGGTCGAGACGTACGGGCTGGAGTACGCGGTCGCGGTCAACAGCTTCGACCCGTACTCCCGGCATGCCGAGGAGGAGTTGCGCGAGGCGCTCGACCTGCTGCCGGACACCCCGGTCGTGTACTGCGACGCCCGGGACGAGAAGTCGTCCGCGCAGGCCCTGATCACCCTGGTCCAGCACCTGCTCGCCCGGGTGGCCTGACCGCTGCTCCGCCCGCCGTCTTCCGGTACGGGTGGCCCGACCCCCGTTCCCCGGCCGCCGGTACGCACGCAAAGGGCCGCCTGATCCCCGTTCCCCGTCCGCGGTACGAACGGGGAGGGCGGCCCGATCCCCGTTCTCCTTTCTCCGTCCGCCGTCCGGGTCCCGCGAGGCCCGCGATCACACCGAGGAATACACATGGACTCTCAGCCGGGAGCCACCCCGTACAGCGCCCCCTCCGGGTGCCCGATGCACGGTGAGCGTCAGACGTCGCTCTACGGGCCGGAGTTCGCGTCCGATCCGCAGCGTGTGTACGACGAGTTCCGGGCGCACGGGCTCGCCGCTCCGATCGAGCTGGCCCCCGGCGTGGAGGCCACCCTCATCGTGCAGCACGAGGCCGCGCTCCGGGTTCTGCAGAACCCCTCCTACTTCGCCCGGGACTCGCGGCGGTGGGCGGCACTGCGGGAGGGGCGCGTACCGCTCGACAGTCCGGTGGTGCCCATGATGGCGTACCGGCCCAACTGCCTGTTCACGGACGGCACCGAGCACCTGCGGCTGCGCAAGGCGGTCACCGAGAGCCTCGGCCAGCTGAACACCACCCGGCTCAGCCGGGACGTCGAGCGCATCGCCGACTACCTCATCGACCAGTTCATCGAACGCGGCTCCGCCGACCTGCTGGGCGACTACGCCAAACTGCTGCCGCTGCTGCTGTTCAATCAGCTCTTCGGCTGCCCCGGCGATATCGGCGACCGGCTGACGCGCGGCATGTCCGCGATCTTCGACGGCGAGGACGTGCTGCGGGCCAACGCCGAGCTGACCGAGTGCCTGATGGAACTCGTCGCGCTCAAGCGGCGCCAGCCCGGCGAGGACATCACCTCCTGGCTCATCCAGCACCCGGCGGGCCTGCGGGACGAGGAGCTCAAGGACCAGCTCGTCATGCTGATGGGCGCGGGCATCGAGCCGGAACGCAACCTCATAGCCAACGCGCTGCTCCTCCTGCTGTCCGAGGACACCGGGAATTCGCAGCGGCGGGGCACCGGGCTGCTCGTCGAGGACGCCCTCGACGACGTGCTGTGGAACAACCCGCCGATCGCCAACTACGCGACGCACTATCCGGTCCAGGACGTCGACCTCGGCGGCGTGACGCTGAAGGCGGACACCCCCGTACTGATCAGTTTCGCCGCCGCGAACAGCGATCCCGCGGTCACCGATGCCCGCCAGACGCTGAGCAAGGGCGCCCATCTGGCCTGGGGCGCGGGTCCGCACGTCTGTCCGGCGAAGTCCCCCGCGCAGCTCATCGCGCTCACCGCGATCGAGAAGATCCTCAACTCCGTGCCGGACCTCACCCTCGCCGTGCCGGCCACCGGGGTCGAATGGCGGCCGGGACCGTTCCACCGGGCCCTGGTGTCGCTGCCGGTCCGCTTCAGCCCGAGCCCGGCCCGCCACGCGTCGAAGGCCGCGAACACGGCGCCCCAGGCGCCCGTTTCGTCCCGTACCGCCGCCCTTGAGGAGGTTCCTTCCGCGCGGTACGACCAGGCGGAGCCGCAGAAGAAGACGAAGGGCTGGTGGAGCTCCTTCCTGGACGTGTTCCGCGTGTGACGCCGTCCGGTGACCGGAATTCGGACGGCATGTACGCATAACTCGCCTGGAAGGCAAGCGAGTTGACGGCCAATCGACATATGACAAGGGGTCAGCGACACATTTTCCTGTGATGCGGGCAACAGAGATCGACGCTTGGCAGATATATGCGGAGGGGTAGGTTCTGGCCGTAACCATGAGCCCAAGGCAAGGAACTCTGTGTGAGTGCTATATGTGGCACCGACCGGCCCGTCGTCGACCGTCGTGCCCTCATCGCCCTCTTGAGACGTCTCAAATCGCCGGAGGGACAGGCTGATCCCTACCCCCTTCTGGGGGAGCTGAGATCCATGGGAGACGTTGTACGCGCTCCTTGGGGCGCGTACTTCGTCACCGGTTTCGACACGTGCAGTGAGGTGCTTCGCGGTCGCAACTGGCTGGCGCCGGACTTCGCCTGGCAGGAGCGCCAGGAGGACGTCAGACAGTGGGGCGCCATCGCCACGCAGGAGATGACCAAGACGCTCGCGCGCCTCAACGCGCCGGAGCACACCTGCCAGCGCCGCAGCCTCGGCAACCTCTTCGACCGCTCCACCATCCAGCGGCTGACCCCGCAGATCGAGGAGCACGTCACCCGCCTTCTCGACGAGTTCGCCGAGAAACTGAGCTGGGGCGAGGCCGACTTCGTCAGTACGGTCAGCGAGCAGCTCCCGATCAGCACCATCGGCACCTGGCTGGGCATCCCGCCCGAGGACTACGCCCACATCCTGGAGATCACTCACAACCAGGTGCACGCCCAGGAGCTGCTGCCCACCAAGAGCGAACTCGCCGTATCCGAAGAAGCGACCCTGCATCTACGCGCGTACTTCACCGAGATGGTGAAGCAGCGCCGCGCGAATCCCGGCAACGATGTCGTGACCGGCTGGATACACACCTGGGACGCGATGGCGCCCGACCGCGAGGCGGCGGACGAGACTCTGTACCGTCTCACCATGTTCATCACCATCGCCTCGCTGGAGACCACCGCGACGCTGCTGTCGAGCATGGTGGGCCTGCTGCTGCGGGAGCCCGGCCGGTGGGCGTGGCTCGGGGAGAACCCCGGATACATCGACGCCGCCGTCGACGAGGCGCTGCGGTACGACCCGCCGATCCAGATCAACACGCGGGTCGCAGCCGACGACACGGTCCTGGCGGGCGTGCCGATCGCGAAGGACACCATGGTCCACGTCGTGTTCGGCGCCGCCAATCACGACCCTCGGCGCAACGAGAACCCGGACGCCTTCGACATCACGCGCACCGGCACCAACCTCACCTTCGGGGGCGGTGTGCACTACTGCCTGGGCGCGGCCCTGGCCCGTCTCGAAGCACGTACGCTGCTGACGCAGCTCGTGAAACGTTTCCCCACCCTGCGTGCCGTGACGGCGCCCAGCTACGCGTCCCGTCTGGTCTTCAGGCGTGTGACCTCGATGAATGTCGCGATTTGACTTCCTCCCCCTCCTGAAGGAGGGGGATCCCTACGGCTCGCGCCGTGGGATTTTCTGCTTCGTCGCCGACTGCCCGCCCGGAGTTCTCCGTTGAGGTCTTACACCGGCTCCACAGACCGATACCGCCAGCCCGGCGGCCAGAACGTTGTGTGCCGCGTTCCCGTCGCGGTCGTGCGTGACGCCGCAGCTGTCACATGTCCAGGTACGGACGTGTAGCGGCATGCTTGCGGCGAGCGCACCGCAGTGGGAGCACAGTTTGGAAGAGGGGAAGAAGCGGTCGACGGTGATGACTTCCCGCCCATACCAGGCGGCCTTGTACTCCAGCATGCTCCGGAACTCGGCCCAGCTCGCGTCGCTGATGGCGCGTGCCAGGCTCCGGTTCTTGACCATGTTGCGCACGGTCAGATCCTCGATCACGAGCGTTTGGTTCTCACGCACGAGACGAGTGGTCAGCTTGTGGAGGTGATCCCGGCGCCGGTCCGCGATCCGGGCATGGATCTTCGCAACCTTGATCCGGGCCTTGACCCGGTTCGCGGAACCCTTGGTCTTCTTCGCGAGGACCCGCTGGGCCTTCGCGAGACGTGCCCGGTCCTTGCGTTCGTGACGGGGGTTGGTGATCTTCTCCCCGGTGGACAGTGTCAGCAGGGAGGTGAGGCCCACATCGATTCCGACCGCCGTATCCACGGCGGGGAGGGGCCTGACCCTGGGATCGTCGCACAGCATGGACACGTACCAGCGTCCGGCCGCGTCCTGCGTCACGGTCACCGTGGACGGCACCGCACCCTCCGGGAGCGGCCGGGACCATCGGATGTCCAGCGGCTCCTTCATCTTCGCGAGGGTGAGTTCGCCGTCGCGGTACCGGAAGCCGCTGGTCGTGTACTCGGCAGAGGCCCGGGACCTCTTCTTCGACTTGAAGCGGGGGTACTTGGCCCGCTTCCCGAAGAAATTCGCGAACGCGCTCTGCAAGTGGCGGAGCGTCTGCTGGAGCGGGACGGAGGAAACGTCGCAGAGGTAGGCCAGCTCGTCGGTCTTCTTCCATGCCGTGAGCATCGCCGAGGTGGCGTTGTAGTTGACCCGCTCCCCCCGCACCCACGCTTCCGTGCGGACGGCGAGGTTGTAGACCTTCCGGACGCATCCGAAGGTACGCGACAGCTCCGCTGCCTGCGTATCCGTCGGGTGGAAGCGGTACTTGAATGCCCGCTTCACGTCAGTGGTGGTTCACAAACTAGTGCGATAGCGGGTAAGAATCAAACCTGCGGGTCAGAGCACCGCGGTCCGCCTTGGCGGTGAATCGCAGCTCGTCGCCCTGCTCCGCAGGGGTTTCGCTTCCTCCCCCTGGCTGAAGCCGGGGGTATCCACGGGTATCCACGAAAGGAATCAGATGAGGTTTTCCCTTACCGAGTACCTGTCGCCGTACCGGGCGGCACCGAGCCCAATACGCACCGCGCGGGAGGGCGGCATCCTGCGCGTGGAGCTGAACAGCCCCGACACCGGCAACGCGGTCACCGAAGCGATGCTGGACGATCTGCTGGCGATCCTGACCCTGCCGGACCCCGATGTCCGGGTGGTGGTGCTCAGCGGGGCCGGCGAGCACTTCTCGCTGGGCGGCGACCGCAACGAGTTCGTCGACTGGCTCGACGAGGACCCCACCGGGCGGGGCATCCGCATCGCGGCCGAGAAGGGCCGCCGTGTCTGCGAGGCGCTCACGACCAGCCAGGCGGTCACCATCGCCCGGGTCCAGGGCAAGGCGATCGGCGCGGGCATGGCACTGGCTCTCGCCTGTGATCTGCGCGTCGGCGCCGACACCGCCGGATTCCGGCTGCCGGAACTGGCACTCGGCCTGCCCACCGCCTGGGGCGGAATGCTGCCGCGCCTGCTCCACGAGGTCGGCGCCGCCCGGGTGCGCGAACTGATTCTGACCGGGCGCCCCTTCAAGGCGGCGGAGGCGTACGAACTGTCGGTCCTCCAGCGCGTCGTGCCCGAGGACGAACTCGACGCGGCGGTCGACGCGTGGGCCAAGCCCATCGTGCGCCGGCCCGAGGCGGCCCTGCGCGTCACGAAGGCCCTGCTCAACTCGTACGCCGCCGCGACGCGGCTGGCCGACCCGTCCGTCCTGGACGCGGAGCTGATGGCCACCGTCGCGGCCGCGACCCGCCGGACCCGCGACGCCGGGGGGACGGGCACGGGGGCCGTACCGGTGCGTTAGCTCTCGGCGAGGCCGACGAGCCGGTGGAGGACGTGGGCCGAAGGGGTAGAGGCGGTCGAGGACGTGGCGGGTGCCGGGGTGGTGGTCCGTGCCCGAGTGGTACTGGGCATCGACCGCAGACCTTTTTGCCACTCAAAACACTGATGAGTAGCCGCCACTTGGACGGCATGGTGATGTCTGTCCGCCTCGGCGCAGGTATGCGCGCGCTACGTTCCTCGGCATGCGCCCCGCCAGGCACTCCCGCCCTCCGTCGGTTGTACGGACCCGGGCAGTACTTCCGCTTGCTGCCCATTCCGGAAGCCGTTCCGGGAACGACGCTGTACGGGGCCGCTCCGCGACTATCGAGCGAGGTCACGCATGAGGAAGCACCGCAGGAAGACGTCCTACCGGAAGATCACCGTCGCCGTCGTCGCCGTCGTCGCCGTCGTCGCCGTCGTCGCCGTGGGGGCCGTGGGTGTGCCCTCCGCCGCCATGGCCTCCTACACCCCCCAGGACAAGCCGGCTTTGGGGGCGGGGTGGCCCCGCACCGCACAGGGGAGCGTCCCGAAGCCCGCTGCGCCCGTGAGCGTTGCGAAGCCCGCGGCTCCGGCGTCCCATGCCGCCGCCCGCGTACTGACGCTTGTCAACCGCGCACGCGCCGAGGCCGGGTGCTCGCCGCTGACCAAGAGCGCGAAGCTGGCGAAGGCGGCCCGGGCCCACAGCGCGGACATGGCGTCCCGCCGCAACATGTCCCACACGAGCTCCGACGGATCGGCCGCGGGCGACCGCATCGCGGGCGCCGGTTACGACTGGTGGGCGTACGGCGAGAACGTCGCCCACGGCTACACCACCCCCGAGGACGTCGTGGCGGGCTGGATGAACAGCCCCGGTCACAGGCGCAACATCCTCGACTGTTCGTTCAAGGAGATCGGCGTGGGCGTCGCCCAACCCGGCAACTACTGGACGCAGGACTTCGGAGCGGCCCGGCGAACACCCCGCTCGGCCACAGCCGGGTGAGGCCACGGCTACGCGTGAGCGCGCACCGGAAGAGTGCCTACGGTCCTGCCTTCCGAACCCGGGGAGCCACGCGAACGGGACTTCGCGCCGTCGGACGGCGACGCGAGGGGCGAGGACCGGCCTACGTACCGGGCTCCCCGACCGCCACGAGTTCCCCTTCTCCCTCACCCGAGCCTCGGCAGCCGCACGAGTGCCGGGTCTCCGCGAGGTCCGCCTCGATGGAGTCCAGGGCCCGGCGAGCGGCGTCGATCTGCGCCCGGAGCGCCTCGGCGGTGTCGGCGGGAGGCAGCCGGGGTCCCGGGGGCGTCGCGTCCCGCGCGCTCTCCTCCAGCTCGCGCTCCTTCTCCAGCTCGCGTGCCTCTTCGAGGGAGTTGATGACGACGCCGATGAGCAAGTTGACGAGCAGGAAGGAGCCGAGCAGGACGAACGACGCGAAGTAGAGGATCGTCCAGCGGGAGATCTCCAGGGCCGCGCGGACCACGTCCCCGAGGCCGTCGAGAGTGATGAGGAGGAAGAGGGTGAGCGCGGCGCGGCCGAGCGAGCCGAAGCGCTCGGGATTGTCGTCGGCGAAGAAGACCCAGCCGACCATGGCGTACACGTAGAGCAGGAGCGCCCCGACGAGCAGAAAGCTCAACGTGCCGGGGAGGCTCTTGCCCACCGCGACGATCACGATGCGCAGCTGGGGCAGAAACCTCGCGGCGCGCAGCACCCGGGCCAGCCGCAGGAGCCGGAGCACCGTCGCGTTCTCGCGGGCGAACGGCAGGAAGGCCAGCGCGACGACGAGTACGTCGAACACGTTCCAGGGGTCGCGGAAAAAGTCCCGGGGCCGGTCGGCGTGAGCGGCGGCGCGGAGCAGGATCTCCGCGGTGAACGCGGCGAGGAAGGCGTGCTCCGCGACCTTGAGGACGTCGTGCCACTGCTGCACGACGCCGCTGTACGTCTCGACTCCCAGCAGCGCCGCGTTGGTCACGATGAGGCAGAACACGGTCCCGCCGAAGGCCGGGGAGTCCACGACGCGACGGCTGCGTACGGCGATCTCACGCCGTAAGTGAGCGGCGACCTGTTCGGACATGGTGTGATTCGTTTCCTCGCAGAAGTACGGTCCCCGCAGGCCGGTTGCCGCTCGTTGCCACTCGCCAACAGAAGTGGATCTTAAAGGGCGTCGTCACGGGCCTCGCACCGGGCGCCGAGGCGGGCCGGTCGCGGTGGGCCACGAGCGGCCTTACCCGGCTCCATCCGTTCGCATCCGTACCGCTACGCCGTCGGTGTGGCGGCCCGCGTCCGGCGCGCGGGAAACCGGTGGGCTGGCTAGCGTGAAAGGGCGTACCACCCACCGAGGCACGAGTACACGCGAGCACGAAGAAGACGAAGGAGTCGACGTCATGGCTGCACAACCGGAGGGCACCCCGTGCTGGGCCGACGCGATGTTCCCCGATCTCGACGGCGCGAAGCGTTTCTACGGTGAGGTGCTGGGCTGGACGTTCGGCGAGTCCTCGTCGGAGTTCGGCGACTACACGCAGGCGTACGCCGACGGCAAGGCGGTCGCCGCCGTCGTGCCCCCGATGCCCGGCCAGGAGGGCCCGTCGGCCTGGTGTCTGTACCTCGCCTCACCGGATGCCGCGGCCACCGCCGCGAAGATCCGTGAGAACGGCGGCGAGACGCTGATGGACCCCATGGAGGTCGGGGAGTTCGGCACGATGCTGCTGGCCCGCGACCCCAGCGGTGTCACCTTCGGCGTGTGGCAGGCGGGCGCCCATGAGGGCTTCGAGGCCCAGGGCGTGCCCGGTGCGTTCTGCTGGGCCGAGGTGTTCACCCGGGAGCCCGAGAAGTCCGATGCGTTCTTCCCCGCCGTCTTCCCGTACAGCGTGGTGAAGATGGAGGACGAGCACGTCGACTTCAGGATGTTCAACCTCGGCGAAAATACGGTCATGGGGCGGATGAAGATGGGCGACGAATTCCCGCCCGAGGTGCCGCCGTACATGAATGTGTACTTCACCGTCCCGGACTGCGACGCGGCCGTCGCGAAGGCCACCGAGCGCGGCGCGACCCTGCGGTTCGGCCCGATGACCATTCCGTTCGGCCGCTTCGCCGCGCTGACGGACCCGCAGGGCGCGGCGTTCTCCGTGATCGACGTCAACACGACCGAGGGCGAGGCGCCCAAGACGTCACCGGTGTCCTGACGTGGTCCCGGGCCACGCGTCCGCGCCCCGGCTCACCCCCCGGCGCGCGGCACCACCAGACCGGATTCGTACGCCGCGACCACCGCCTGGGTGCGGTCCCGCAGACCGAGTTTGTTCAGGATGCGGCTGACATGGGTCTTGACCGTCTCCTCGCTGACGCTCAGCCGGGCTGCGATCTCCGGATTGGACAGGCCTTCGGCGATCAGGCGCAGTACCTCCGTCTCACGCGGGGTGAGCGCGGTGAGCGGGGCGGCCGGCGCGGCCGGGGCCTTGCGGCGCATGCGGGCAAATTCGCCGATGAGGCGACGGGTGACGGTGGGCGCGAGCAGGGCCTCGCCCGCGGCGACCACGCGCACCGCGTCGAACAGACGCTCCGCGGTGACGTCCTTCAGCAGGAAGCCGCCCGCCCCGGCGGCCAGCGCGTCGTAGACATGCTCGTCCAGGTCGAACGTGGTGAGGATGAGGATGCGCGGCCCGCCGCCGTCCGGGGCGGCGGCCCGGATCCGCGCGGTGGCCTCGATGCCGTCCGTGCCCGGCATCCGGACGTCCATCAGCACGACGTCGGGGCGCTGTTCTGCGCAGACGCGTACCGCCTCCGCCCCGTCGGATGCCGTCCCGACCACCATGAAGTCCGGCTGGGTGTCCAGGAGTCCGGCGAATCCGTCCCGCACCACCTCGTGGTCGTCCACGACGACGATCCGTGTGGTCGTCGCGGTCATCGCAGGGCCTCCTTCGTGTCTACGGGGAGCCGTGCTTCGACGACGAAGCCGCCGCCCGGCGCCGGGCCCGCGCGCAGTTCGCCGCCGACCGCCGCGACGCGCTCGCGCATACCGAGCAGGCCATGGCCCAGGGCGCGGGAGCCGGAGCGGTCCGGTCCCGGGCCGTTGTCCCTGATACGCAGGTCCAGGGCCTGCGAGGCGTAGCGCAGCTCGACGTCCACGGCCGCGCCGGGCGCATGTCTGCGGGCGTTGGTGAGGGCTTCCTGGACGATCCGGTACGTGGTGAGCTCGATGCCCGGGTCGAGCGGACTCACGGGTCCGCTGACGATCAGCCGGGTGCCCGCGCCGCCGACCTCACGGGCCTCGTCCAGCAGCTCGTTGAGCTGGGTGAGGCCGGGTTGGGGCTTCCGGGTGACCGGTGGCGCGCCCGCGTCTTCGCGCAGTACGCCGAGCAGTCGTCGCATCTCCGTCAGTGCGGTGCGTGCCGTGTCGCCGATGTCCCGCAGTCGTTTCGCCCCGGCCTCCGGCATGCCCGGGGTGGTGAGGCGGGCCGTCTCCGCCTGGACGGAGATCACCGAGATGTGGTGGGCGACGACATCGTGGAGCTCGCGGGCGATGCGGGCCCGTTCGCCGCGCGCCACGTGTTCGAGGAGCGTGTCCGCGATGGCCCGTTCGGTGGCGTCGCGGGCCACCGCCTCGGCCCGGGTGCGGCGGCCGATGCCGTCCGCGACGGCCGCCGCCGCGAGTACGGCGGCCGTCACCGCGTACACGCGCAGGACCGTGTCGTCGGGGGCGGTGAGCGCCACCGCGACGTACGGCACCACGAGGAGCACGGCCAGGCGGCGGGAGCCGCGGTTGCCGAGGTGGTGCAGGGTGAGCAGCTGGGCGACGAGCCCGGCGAGGGTCAGGTCCCGGTAACCCGCGAGTGCCAGGAGACTCGCCGCGGTGACGGCGGTGGCCGCGGCGGCCGGGTGGACGCGCAGGAGCGCCAGCGGCACCGTGGTGCACAGGCCGAGCAGCAGGGCGAGCGGCAGCGTGAGCGGAAGATCCGGCTGTCCGGCCGCTGCGCGGACGGCGCTCTCCACGGCCGCGAGCAGCCCCAGTGCCACCGCGGCCACCGCCGGGCCGTCGGGCGAGACGGCGATCCTCCGTGCCTTCCGCATGATTCCTTCGCTCATGCACGCCCTTTCGCTCATGCACGCCATTGTCACGGCGTCGGCGACCATTGGCGTCCCCCTCCTCAGGCGTCTCCGCATCCCCTGCGCGAGGGATGTCGGCAGCCGCCGTCCCCCGCGCAAGGGGTGCCGAAGAGCGCTCCGTCGCGTGACGACCGCGGGCCCGCCGTCTCCCTAGCCTTCTGCACCATGGGAACAACCGTGGCAGCAACCATCGAAGTCCGGGGACTGCGCAAACAGTTCGGGCAGACCGTCGCCGTCGACGACCTGTCCTTCACCGTGCGCCCCGGCCAGGTCACCGGTTTCGTCGGCCCCAACGGCGCGGGCAAGTCCACCACCATGCGCATGCTCCTCGGCCTGGACGCGCCCGACGCGGGCAACGCCCTGATCGGCGGGCGGCCCTACGCGTCGCTGCGTCGGCCGCTCACCGAGGTCGGGGCCCTGCTCGACGCGGCGGCCGTGCACCCGAGCCGACGCGGCCGCGACCATCTGCTGTGGCTGGCGCACACGCACGGACTGCCGGGCCGGCGGGTGGACGAGGTGCTGGAACAGGTCGGTCTCGCGTCGGCGGCGCGGCGGCGGGCGGGCACCTACTCGCTGGGCATGCGGCAGCGGCTGGGGATCGCGGCGGCGCTGCTCGGCGACCCGCCGGTGCTGCTGCTCGACGAACCGGTCAACGGGCTCGACCCGGAGGGCATCCGGTGGATCCGCGGCTTGCTGCGGGCGCTGGCCCGCGAGGGCCGTGCGGTGCTGGTCTCCAGCCATCTGATGAGCGAGCTCCAGGACTCCGCCGACCATCTGCTGGTCATCGGCCGCGGTCGGCTCATCGCTGACACCTCCGTGGCCGGACTCCTCGCAGCCGCCTCCGGCGACCGGGTCGCGCTGCGCACCTCCGCGCGTACGGACGCCATGGCGCTCCTGGCCCGGGAGGGCGGGACCGTCTCCGCCAACGGACCCGACTCGCTGACCGTCACCGGCCTGCCCGCGGAACGGATCACCGCGCTGCTCGGCGCGGCCGGGGTGCCGTTCTCCGAAGTCGGCTCCGACCGGGCGACGCTGGAGGAGGCGTACATGGAACTGACCCGCGACGCTGCGGAGTTCCGGGCCATGGCGGGGTTCTGGGCTACGGAAGGGTTTCGGGCCACGGATGAGTTCCCGGCCGCGACCAGTCGCGACGGCGAGGAGTTGACCCCATGACCGCCCCCACCGTCACCCCTTACCGCTCCCAACTACCGCCCGCACACGACGGATTCCCGCAGCTTCTGCGCTCCGAGTGGACCAAGGCCCGCAGCGTGCGCCGGTGGAGCTTCACGCTGCTCGCCGCCGTCGTGATCACCGTCTTCGTCTCGTTGCTCTCCGCCCTCAGCGGCAGCTTCGATGTCAACGGCAGTCCGCCGCCACCGCCGAAGGGCCCGGACGGCACCCCCGTCACCGACAGTTTCACCTTCGTCCACCAGCGGCTGACCGGCGACGGCAGCATCACGGCCAGGGTGTCACCGCTCACCGGCCGCGAAGGGCGCATCGCGCCCTGGGCCAAGGCCGGGGTCATCCTCAAGGCGAGTACCGAGCCGGGATCTCCGTACGCGGCCGTCATGCGCACACCGGCGCACGGCGTCCGGCTCCAGTCGGACTTCACCCACGACACGGCAGGCAGTAGCGCCTCCGGCACCGAACCGCGCTGGCTGCGGCTCACCCGCTCCGGCAACGTACTCACCGCGTCCGAGTCGGCCGACGGCAAGAAGTGGACCGAGGTCGGCAGGGCCACCCCGGCCGGGCTGCCGAAGACCGTCCAGGCGGGCCTCTTCGTCGCTACCCCCGAACTCGTCACCGTGCAGCGGCACTTCGGCTCCACTTCCGTCGGCGGCGGCCCGTCCGAGGTCACCGCTTCCTTCGACCGGATCACGGTCGACGGTGGCCGCGGTACGCCCGACGACGGCAACCGAGGAACCGGCACCTGGCGCCAGGACCGGGTCGGTGCCGATCCCACCAGGGCCGCCGGGAGTCCGGACCGCTCGGAGCAGACATCCGGCACCTGGACCCTGACCGGCTCCGGCGAGATCGGCCCCCTCACCCCGGACACCGACCTCACCCAACGGTCCCTGAGCGGGGCCCAGACCGGGCTGATCCCGCTGGCCGCGCTGGGGGTGCTGTTCATCACCGCCGAATACCGGCGCGGCATGATCCGTACGACGCTGACGGCGAGTCCTCGCCGGGCCCGGATGCTCGCCGCCAAGGCCCTCGTACTCGCCGGAATCGCCTTCCTGACCGGGCTGCTCGCCGCCGTGGTCTCCTTCCTGCTCGCCGAACCGGCGCTGCGTAACAACAGACCCAACCCCGGGGCGTACCCCGAAGCGGCGCTCACCGACGGCCCGGTGCTGCGTGCCGTCCTCGGCACCGCCCTGCTGCTGGCCGCCGTCGCCGTGCTGGCGCTGGCCGTGGGCGCCTTGCTGCGGAACACGGCCGCCGCGGTGACACTGATCGTGGTGGTGTTCGTACTGCCGATGGTCCTGCTCGCCGGGCTGCCCGTCGACACGGCGCACTGGGTGATGAAGGTGACGCCGCTCGCCGGGTTCGCCGTGCAGCAGACGACACCGCGATACGACTTCGTGAGCACCGTCTGCCTGCCCGAGAACAGTTGCTACCCGCAGGGCCCGTGGACCGGACTCGCGGTGCTGTGCGCGTACGCGGCTGTCGCCCTGGGCCTCGCCATGTGGCGGCTGCGCGGGCGGGACGTATGAGGGGCGCCCTGCACGCGGAGTGGACGAAGCTCCGTACCGTGCCCAGCACGTGGTGGCTGCTGTTCGCCGTCGCCGCACTCACGGTGGCGCTCGGCGCTGCGGCCACCGGCTCCGTCTCGACCGGCCAGTGCCCGTCCCCGGCCGAGTGCCACGAGGACACCGTCAAGCTATGCCTGACCGGTGTCTGGCTCGGCCAGGCGGCGGTAGCCGTTCTCGCGGTGCTGGCGATGAGCAGTGAGTACGGCACGGGCACCATCCGCGTCACGCTGGCGGCGGTGCCCGGCCGCGTCCGGGTTCTCGCCGCGAAAGCGACCGTCGTCACCGGGGCCGCCGTGGCGGCGGGCACGCTCGCGGTCCTCGGCTCACTGCTGGTCGGCCGTCTCCTTCTCCCCGGCAACGGCTTCGGCACGGCCGCACTCTCCCTCACCGAGCTCCCGACCCTGCGTGCCGCCGCGGGCTCGGTGCTCTACCTGGGCCTGATCGCCCTGCTCTCCCTGGGGGCGGCGACAGTTGTACGGGACACGGCCGGCGCGATCACGGCCGTGCTCGGCCTGCTGTACGCCTTTCCCGTGGTGGCGCTGATGGTCGCCGACGAGACCTGGCGGGAGCGCCTGCAGGAGCTCGCCCCCTCGTCAGCGGGCCTGGCGGTCCAGGCCACCCGGAACCTGGACACCCTGCCGATCGCCCCCTGGCCGGGCCTCGGCGTCCTCACGGCCTGGGCGGGAGCGGCGCTGCTGGCGGGGGTGGCGGTGTTCCGGCTGCGGGACGCGTGACGGGTGGGGTGCGGGGCGCCTGAGGGGGCGGGCGCCGCCCCGGCCGTCACGCCCCCAGCGGCTTCAGCAGGGCCGGCAGATCGGCGAAGGAGTCGATCACGTGGTCCGGGGTGCCGGTGGCCGCCCGGTGCGTCTCGGGGAGGTACTTGCCGGTCCTGACGAGTACGCCGGTGAGCCCGGCGCGCTGGGCCGCCAGGACGTCGGACTCGATGTCGTCGCCGATCATCAGGGTCCGGGCCGGGGTGGTGCCGAGGTGGGCCAGGGCCGCGGCGAAGAACGACCCGGCGGGTTTGCCGGTGATCTCCGCCTCGACGCGGGCGGCCCGCTCCAGTCCCAGGAGGAAGGCCCCGGTGTCGAGGTCGAGGCCGGTGGCCGTGCGCCAGTACATGTTGCGGTGCATGGCGACGAGCCGGGCGCCGCGCCGGACATGGTGGAAGGCGCGGTTGAGCGCCGCGTAGGTGAAGGCGTCCCCGGCCCCGCCGAGGACGACGACGTCCGGCTCGGGGCCGGGAGCCGGACCGGATTCGTCCTCGTCGACGAGTGCCACGCCCGTCAGGTCGTCCCGGATGTCGCCCGTGTTGATCAGCAGGCAGCGGGCGCCGGGGTGGTGCTCCCGCAGGTGGGCGGCGGTGACGGCGGGGGCGGTGAGGATGTCGTCGGCCGTGACGGGGAACCCCCCGCCGGCCAGTTTCCCGGCGATCGAGGCGCGGGTGCGGGAGGTGGTGTTGGTGACCAGTGCCAGCGGCAGCCCCGCCTCGCGCAGCCGCTCCATGGCCGCCACGGTGCCGGGCAGCGGCTTCCAGGACACCGTGAGGACACCGTCGATGTCGATCAGGACCGCTCCGATTCCTTTCATGCAACCGACCCTGCCCGAGTTGCGCGCCCGCCGCACTTGGGGTTGTTTCGAAGAAGGGAAGCGAATGGGACGTCCACGCACCCGTGCACGTACCCGTGCCGTCCCTTTCTCCCTTGGTTGGGGGTGAACCGCCGTGCTGTTCGCCGACCGTACGGACGCGGGACAGCAGCTGGCCGAGGCGCTCCGGGAGCTGGAGCGGGAGAGGCCCGTCGTGCTGGGCCTGCCCCGCGGCGGAGTCCCGGTGGCCTTCCAGGTGGCGCAGGCACTCGGTGCCGAACTCGATGTGATCGTGGTCCGCAAGCTCGGTGTGCCGCACCACGAGGAGGTGGCCTTCGGGGCCATCGGCGAGGGCGGCGTACGCGTCCTCAACGAGGACGTCGTCAGCCATATCCGGGTCGGGAAGCAGGATCTCGCGGCGATCGAACGCGTCGAGGCGGCGGAACTCGCACGGCGCGCGCAGGCGTACCGCGCGGGCAGGCCGCGCACACCGGTCGAGGGCCGGACCGTGATCGTCGTGGACGACGGCATCGCGACCGGTGCCACGGCCGAGGCCGCCTGCCGGGTGGTACGGGCACAGCACCCGGCACGCGTCGTGGCGGCCGTACCGGTGGCGCCGCCGGACGCGGTCGTCCGGCTGCGGGGCTGCGCGGACGACGTGGTGTGTCTGTCGATGCCGCGCCTGTTCTACGCCGTCGGCGAGTGGTACCGGGACTTCGGGCAGACCTCCGACGCGGAGGTCATCTCCCTGCTGGCACAGGCCAGGCAGCGCGGGCATGTGACGCCCGGCACCGACTGAGGAACGGGGACGGGGACGAGCGGCACCGGGCGGCATCAGCGACGGCCGTCCCGGGTCCCGTGGCGCTCGGGTTTCCGGGGTGGCCTCGTCGCGGCAGCACTGCGGGCCCCTGCCGGGGGCGGGAAGTAGGGGGCAGGGGGGCAGGGGCGCGGGGACAGTCCGCTCGGGCTGCGCCCCCCGGCCACCCCCTCGGCGGCGTGGGCCGGCGGGGTCACGGCCCCGGTGAGGGCGGTGGCGGCAGTGGTGACGGACAGGGCGAGGAACGTGACAGATCTACGGTAAGTCGTCATGCCGCAAGCCTTGTTGAGCCGACGCCGCGGCCCATCCGGGAGGCATGCCGGTACCCGGTGCGCTTAGCCCCCGGGGCAACTCCCCTTGAATCAGTGGCTGTTCCTGCCGAAGAGCAGCTTCCACGGGGCGATGGCGGACTCGATCTGCACGCCCAGGCCGAGCTTCGACTCGCCCTCGACCCGCTCCTCGAACCGGATCGGCACCTCGACGATCCTCAAGTGACGTCCGACCGTGCGGTAGTTCATCTCCACCTGGAAGGAATAGCCGTTGCTGCGGACCGAGGACACATCGATCGCCTTCAGTGTCGACGCCCGCCAGGCATTGAAACCCGCGGTGGCGTCCTTCACTCCCAGCCGCAGGATCGCGTTCACATAGAAATTGGCCCAGGCGGAGAGTGCCTTGCGGTGCCAGGGCCACTCCGTGGCGAGGGAGCCGCCCGCGACGTAGCGGGAACCGATCACCACGGCGGCGTCCTCGGCGAACAGCGTCTCGATCATGACCGGGAGCCTGGACGCCGGGTGGGAGAGGTCGGCGTCCATCTGGACCACCACGTCCGCGCCCTCGGCGAGCGCACGCGTCATCCCCGCCACGTACGCGCGCCCCAGCCCGTCCTTCTCCTTGCGGTGCAGCACGCCGACCACCCCGGCGGTGCGGGCCGCGAGCTCGTCCGCGACCTCGCCCGTACCGTCCGGCGAGTTGTCGTCCACCACGAGAATGTGCAGGCCGGGCAGGCCGAGATCCATCAGGAGGTCCACGAGAACGGGCAGGTTGGTCCGCTCGTTGTATGTGGGCACGACCACCACGGTCTTCGGTGAGGTCTTCTCCACGGCCATCCCCCATGTCCGCTTGAGGTGCTTTTGCGTCGCTCTCCGCGCAGGATCGCGCGAGCCTAGCATCCGCCGCCCGGCCCTCTCGTCACACTTTTCCTCCTGTATCCGTCAGTGCGGTGAGGGCGCGGCAGGGGGCGCCTCGAACCGGGCCCGTCCGGGCCCGGGTCCGACACCGCCGGCGAACAGCCACACCACGAACGCCGTGCACAGCCCCCGGACGAGCCACGCCTCCGGCCCGCCGATGGTGCGATGTTTCCGCCCGTTCACCCCGGCCGGCACGGCCACCTCCCGACATGTCCACGCACGGACCCGGTCGACCGCGCCGGGGGACGGCGCGCCGCGTGGGCCGTCCGGGTGACAGACCCTGCGGGGAAGTCGGTCGGCGTCCCCTGCCACCGCGATGCGAGGCGGTGGCAGGGGAACGCCGTTGGGGAGGAACCGCCACCGGTCCCGGGCGATTCAACCCGTTCCACGCCGGCATCGGTCCGTCAGCCGCCGACCCTAGGCAGCGGGGCGCCGCCCTGTCGCACACCGCGCCGCCGGCCCGCCGGGCGCCACTCCAACGGCAGGCGTTCTCCGTACGATGCGACGTGCACACCCGCCCCGAGAGCGAGAGGTTCCTCCCATGGCAGTCGGCAACGCCGTTCCCGCGTCATCGCGTCCCGTCACGGTCGTCACCGGCGGCAGTCGCGGCATCGGTGCCGCCACCTGTGTCCGGCTGGCGTCCGAAGGGCATGACCTCGCCCTGGGCTTCGTGCACGACGCCGAGGCGGCCGAGCGGACCGCGGCGGCGGTGCGGGCCGCGGGGGCGCGCTGCGTCACGGTGCGGGTGGACACCGCCGTGGAGGCCGATGTGGAACGGCTCTTCGACACCGCGGCCGCACAGCTCGGCCCCGTGACCGGGCTGGTCAACAACGCGGGGGTGACGGGCCCGCTCGGCCGGCTCGTCGACACGTCCACCGAGACGCTGCGCCGGGTCCTCGACGTGAATCTCCTCGGCTGTCTGCTGTGCTGCCGCCGGGCCGCGCAGGACATGACGGCCACCGGCTCCGGCGCGATCGTCAATGTCTCCTCGGCCGCCGCCACCCTCGGCAGCCCGGGGGACTTCGTCCACTACGCCGCCACGAAGGCGGCGGTGGACGCCCTGACGATCGGGCTCTCCAAGGAGTTGGGGCCCGACGGCATCCGGGTCAACGCGGTCGCCCCCGGAATGATCGACACCGACATGCACGCCACCGCGGGCGACCCCGGCCGCGCGACCGCCGCCGCGTCCGGCATCCCGCTCCGCCGCGCGGGAGCGGCCCCGGAGATCGCGGCCGCCATCGCGTGGCTGCTGTCGAGCGAGGCGTCCTACGTGACGGGGGCGGTGCTGCGGGCCGCGGGCGGCCGGTAGCGGAAGAGAGGGAGGGGAGAATAGGGAAGGGGAGAGGAAGAAAGGGAGAGAGGGAGAGAGGGAGAGAGGGCTGAGCCGAACCGGGGGCGCACGGTCGGCGGCCCGGGGCCGTGCGGATCGCCGAACGCGCTGCGCACGCCCGGAACTTCCGGATTTCTTCAGCCCGTCGTTCCACGCTGACCGCGCGGTCAGTTGATGCCGACCTGACCAGCGGTCATAATGAGCGAGTAGCCCTTCACGCATCCCCCGTCGTGAAGGGCTACACCCATATATGAAGCATGTCCCTTTTATTCAGGCCCACTTCGCGGGCAGGGGACTCCCCTCGTGGTCCCCTGTCCATGTTTTTTCGAGTTAACAGTGACGTAGAGTGTTTACGCAAGCCCACTCTCGTACGGCCTCTCGCGCCGCCTCCTGATGCGCCCCCGATTCCGCCTCCCGCGCCGGTAACACCGCGGCGGCGTTCGTTACAGTACGACCCCGTTGACGGAATCGGAGACCGTGCGGCACCGGCCGGACAGGGACGGATACGTGGGGGGCCGGATGGGCAGCGGCGAGGAACGCACGCCGGAGCTGCGGACGTTGCAGCAGAAGGTCGAGTACATGGTGGAGGAGACGTTCCCCGGTCAGAAGATCTCGGGGCGGTTCTTCGCCGATCTGGTCAAGGAGCGCGGCGGTTCCCTCTCGCACAGCTACTTCTCCAACATCCTGGCCGGAAAGGTCACCCAGCCGTCCGAGGACATCCTCAAGGCACTCGGTCTGGGCTTCGGCGTCGACTGGCGGTTCTTCAAGGAGGAGTCCGAGGTCGTCGACGACGTCGTCGCCGGTCTGCAGTTCCTCGCCATGCGGCGTACGGGGGAGATCAGCGGAGTGGCCGGGCGCGGCCTCGACGAGGACGGAATCCCGCCGGAGCTGCTGCAGTTGGCGCTCTCCCTGCTGGAGGATGCCAGAGGCCGGCAGGGCGCGGGCGGCGACACCGCGCATGGCGAGCCGGAGAAGTAGGTCTCCATGTCCCTGCGCGAACTACGGAAGGAGTGCGAGGCCGGGCTGGCCGACCTGCCCATCCCCGCACCCTTCTCCATCGACGCACTGGTGGTGAACATGGAGGCGGCCCGTGGCCGCACCATCGTGCTGCACGAGATGCCCGACCGGCTGGCGCGCGTCAACGCCGCCTGCGGTCTGCGGCTGAAGACCGGCGGGACCAGCTTCGTGCTCTACCGGCGCCGGCCGACCGCGTACCAGACCCAGCACGTCATCCTGCACGAGCTGTGCCACGAATGGTTCGACCACGGCACCTCGCTCGACCCGGAACAGCTCCGGCGGCTGCTGCCGGTCTTCGACACCTCGCTGATCAGCCGGGTCCTCGGAGCCGACCCCCCGCCGCGGCCCACCGGCACCGGCCCGCCGCCGGAGGCCGCCTCGATCGCCGACGCGATCGTGGCGGGGGACAGCACCGTACAGGCCCGCGCGCAGTACGACACCCACGACGAACGCATGGCGGAGTTCGGCGCGTCGCTCATTCCCCGGATGGCCAGGGACGTCACGAGCGACGACATGGTGGGGCGGCTGGCCAACTCCCTCTCCCGCCCCGTCGCCACCCGCCGCCGCGGCCTGTTCCGCCGTACCTGACACCGCACCTCCCCCTCACTCGCACCCCGAGGATTCCGCCGTGACTCCGCTCGACCTCGCCGGCTATCTCATAGCGGCCCTGATGACGGCCGTCGCTCTCTGGCGCATGCCGGCCGCTCTGTGGGGCGACGAAGAAGACAAGCGCCGCCGGGCCCTGTGGGGCTGCTACGCGGGCTTCGCCGCCGCCCTGTGGACCAAGACCCGGGCCGTGCGCATCACGCTCAACGACAGCGCCGTCACCGACCTCGCCGTCCTGATCAAGCACTACACGGCGACGATCGCGATCCTGGCGATCCTCAGCTACATCGTCGCGATCTACGGCCAGTACCCCGACGCCGGAACCGTCCCGCGGCACGTACGGTTCGCACGCGCCGTCCAGCAGGTCGCGGCCAAGGCGTCGATCGCCACGCTGATCCTGCTGACGGTGCTGTTCTTCACCGTCGTCGACCGGTCCGTGCCCTCGGACCGCTTCCTCGCCGACCACGCGGGACAGTGGGGCGCCACGCTGTACATGAGCGTGTTCTATCTCTACCTGGGCGCCGCGTCGGCCGTCTGCGCGTACCAGTGGGCGCTGGCCACCGCCGGTGCCGGGACGCGTCATCTGCGCGTGGGCCTCGGGATGATGACCTTCGCCATGTTCATCGGGGTCGGATACACCGTCAGCCGGACCCTGTTCCTGTGGGTCGGCGTCGCCGACACCCCGAGCGAGTCCTTCGCCCTCCGGTTCGACGAGATCACCGAGGCCGCGCAGGTGGTGCTGTTCGCCTTCTTCGCGGTGGGTGCCTCCATCCCCGCCCTCAGCAAGGGGCAGCGCCGGGCGAAGCTGTGGCGGGCCCAGGTCAAACTGCACGGCCTCTGGTACGAGCTGATGACGGCCTTCCCCGACCAGCCCTTCGACCCCCCGGCCTCGCTGGCCCGCGAACTGACCCGCTTCGACACCCCCGCGGACCTGCGCGTCGACCGCTGGGCCGCGGACATCGCCGACGCCGTCGAGAAGCTGCGCCACTACGTCCCCGACACGCTGCTCCCGGCCGCCGAGGCCGCCGCCGCGCAGGGCACCCCCGACCGTGAGAAGGCCGGACCGCTCGCCGACGCGTACTGGATCAAGGCGGCGCTGCTGGCCCGGAACGCCGGAGCGCCCGCCACGACCGCCGCCAGGGTCGGCACCCAGCACGCCACCGACCAGGACGGCGAGGTGGCCTGGCTGGTACGGGTGGCCGCCGCGTACCGGACGGTCACGGAGGACCGGGCGCGGTGCGTGCTGGACCACGCGGGGTCCGCCGACGCCACCGGGACGACCCCCACGCCCTCCCTGGAGGAGACCGCATGACCACCGCCGACACCGCCCGCACCGCCGAGAGCGCCTGCACCACTGACACCGCCTGCACCGCCGAGAGCGCCGACGCCCCCGTGTCGCCGCGCAGCGGCGCCGCGCGCACCGTCACCGACATGTTCCAGCCCCGCAACGTCCTGCTGGTCGGCATGGTCGGCATCGGCCTGGCCGCCGCCGGCCACTGGACCGGTCTCCTCTGGGGCTTCCTCGGCGCCCTGTGTGCCGGGCTCGTCCCCGCCGGGTACATCGAATGGGAGCGCGGGCGCGGCACCTGGGGCGACCGGCATGTCGTCGACCGCACCAAGCGGGCCCCGATCTTCTTCGTCATCCTCGGTTCCATCGGCGCCGGTTCGCTGGTGATGGTCCTGGGTAACGCCCCCGTCGGCATCCTCGTGGCGATGCTCGCCCTGTGGGCGATGACCGTGATCCTGCTGGCCGTCAACACGGTCTGGAAGATCTCGGTGGACGCCGCGGTCGCCTCCGCCGTCGTCGCGCTGTCCGCCGCGGTCCACTCGCCGTGGTGGCTGCTCGCGTACGCGATGACGGCCGCCGTGTGCTGGTCGCGGGTCGCGCTCGGGTACCACTCGGTGGCGCAGACGGTCGCCGGTGCGTCGCTGGGGGCCGCGACGGCGGGCGCGTTCCTCCTCGTGTGATCCGGGCACGGGCGTCCGGTCCCGGCGCTGACGCGTCGCCCCTCCGGCGGCGGCCCGGATCAGCCGGTGGTGCCGGTGGTACGGGGCCGGGTGCGTGAGGCGAGTACCGCTATGTCGTCCTCCGCACCCGGTCCGAACCGTTCGAGGACCTCGTCGAGCAGGTCCTCCAGGCTGCCGCTCACGGGCAGGGTCAGTTCCCTGAGCCGGCCGACCGAGACGTCGATGTCCTCGCCGCGCCGCTCCACCAGGCCGTCGGTGTACAGGAACAGCACCGTGCCCGGCCCGAACCTCAGCCGCACCGTCCGGTACCCGCCGACCCCGGTGCCGAGCGGCGGGCCCACCGGTACCTCGGTGCACACCCTGGTTCCCACCGTCCCCGGGGCGATGAGTACCGGCGGCAGATGTCCGGCGCTCGCCACCTCGCAGGCCCCGCCGAACCGGTCGACGACGACCAGCAGGCAGGTCGCCGCCCGGTCGAGGCCGGACTTCTCGACCATCCGGTCCAGCTGTTCCAGGATGCGGTGCGGGGGCAGGTCGTCGTCGGCGAACATCCGCAGCAGCGAGCGGTAGTGGCTCATGGCGACCGCCGCCTCCACCCCGTGGCCCATCACGTCGCCCATCGCCTTCAGATGCCGCCCGTCCCGCAGCGGGATGACGTCGAACCAGTCGCCGCCGACCATCACGCTCCGGTCGGCCGGCAGATAGCGGGTGGCGATCTCGATGTGCGGGTGCGGCGGGCGCGGCTCGGACAGCAGGGAGCGCTGCAGCTCCAGGGCGATGGTGTGCTCGTGGCCGTAGCGGCGGGCGTGGTCGAGATCGACGGCGGCCCGGCTCGCGAGCTCGCGGGCGACCACCACGTCCTCGTCCGTGAAGGGCGGCGAGTCCCCCGCCCGGATCAGGCCGAGGACGCCGAGCGGACGGCCGCGTACGGCGACGGGCACGATGACCGCCGAATGCATCCCCAGGGCACGGTAGGCGGCGACCCGTTCGGGGGCCGGGGCGGAGCGCCTGAGATCCTCGTCGCTCGTGTGGTTCTCCACGACCGGCTGATTGGTCGCCAGGCAGCGTGCCACGGCCGCGCCCTCCTGGTAGTCGACGTACTCACCGGTCAACCCGAACCCCGGCAGCTGGGCGTGCAGCCGGGCCACCGCCGTCAGCGCCGCCCTGCGCAGCCGCAGCACGCCCGGCGGTGCGGGGCGCACCGGGGCCGCGACGTCGGGCGGGAACACCTCGATCGTGGCGAGGTCGGCCAGCCCGGGCACGACGAGGCCGACGAGTTCGGCACAGGTGGTGTCCATGTCGAGCGTGGTGCCGATCCGGGCGGCCGAGACTTCGAGCATGGTCATGTGCCGCCGGGCCTGTTCCAGTTCGCGCCGCCCCTGGTCCGAGGTCATGACCTCCAGCACGATCCCGGCCAGGCCCACGATCCGCCCGTCGACCTCCAGCCGGTGGAACGCCCCGTGCCAGTACCGCCGAACCTTGTCCCCCGCAGTGGCGGAGTACCCGCTGGACGTGATCTCGCGGGGCTTCCCGTCGGCGAGCACGGCCCGCATCATCTCCTCGCGCGCGTCGATCCCGGGATGGACCTCGGCGACGGTGCGGCCGAGGTGTGCGGCCGCCGGGACGCCGTTGATCCGTTCGAGGGCCGGGTTGACGTACACATAGCGCAGCTCCGTGTCGAGCACGCCCACCCCGGCCATGGAGTCACCGACCAGGGCCGCCAGGGTCGCGGCGTCGAACGGCACGACGCCGTGGGCGTACGCATCGGCCGGCACATCAACCTCCTGGGGCGGGGGCGCGGACCTCCCGCCGCCCGGCCTTCCATCGTCGGCCGCCCACCCCGGCCACGCCTCCGCAGCCACCCCTCCCGCCACGTCCTCATCCGCAGGCCGGGTCCGGGGCCGCCTCCCTGGCGCGCCCCCGGCCCGTGCGCTGCCACAGGGCCCGGGCGGGTGAACGCCGAGGGCTCCGCGATTCCGGCTCAGGTAAGCGGGCGCGACGTCCGGCCGGACGCCTCGTCGATCTCGTCGTGCGCCTTCGTCAGCATCTTCATCGCCAGCTCATTGAGTGCTCTGGCTCCCGCGATCTCCTCGCCGACCCTCGCCTGCTGCTTGTCGGAAGGGTGACGGCTCGCATATCCGTGGGCGCGCACCTCGGCCCCGTCCGGAAGCCGTACCAGTGCGGCCGCACGGGTGCGCTGAGTGTCCTCCTTGAATTCCAACTCCACATGCCACCCGACTGTTGTGTGCATCATGACGATCACCTCCCTACCAGGGTGCTCCCGTTCTCCGGCCCCTGCACCACGAACGGCACCCGCTCCGAGGGTCGGGCTGGGGAATTTGTCCACAGGTTGTGGACAACAGGTTGTGGACAGGTGGGTCCGGGTGGTCATCTCGGCACCAAGAGCGCGTAAAAGATTGCCGTAACCCAGCAGTATCCGTTGCCGGGTGTATATGGGATCATCCAGCCAGTTCGACGGAATTCGTGGATCGGGGAGGGTGATCGCGTGACCTTGTTTCTCGGTCTCGGCATTGCGGGAATCGTCCTGCTCGTCCTGTCCCTGATCTTCGACGGCATCCTCGAAGGTCTCTTCGGAGGCGTACTGGACGGCCTCTTCGACGGCCTCCTCTCTCTTCCCGTCATCGCGGGATTCCTCTCGATGCTCGGCTTCGGCGGCGCGATCGTGCTCGGCACCACCGGCGTCGGTACGGTCGCCGCTACGGCCGCCGGAGTGCTCGCCGGGATCGTCGCGGCCTGGCTGACCTGGAAGTTCAGCCGGGCCCTGATGCGGGACCAGACCAGCACCACCCCGCGCGGCGACGATCTCGTCGGCACGTCCGGGTCGGTCGTCACCGCGATCCCGGCCGACGGCTACGGAGAGGTCCTGCTGCGTCTCGCGGGCCAGACCGTGAAGCTGGCGGCGAAGAGCCCGGTGCCGGTCGAACGCGGCACCGAGATCTGGGTGGAGGCCACGCTGTCGACCACCTCGGTCGCGGTCCGCCCCGTCGAGCGCTGATCACCGCCGGCCGATACACCGCCCGAAAACAAGCTGCCGTCCCCACAGGGAGGCAGGGGGGACACCCTTATGAGCCCAGTCGTGACCGCAGTCGTCGGAGTCGTCGTACTCCTGGTACTGCTCGCCCTCGTCGTCATCACCCGCTACAAGGTCGCCGGGCCCAGCGAGGCGTTCATCATCACGGGACGCCGCGGCAAGAAGTCGACCGACCCGGTGACGGGCCGCACCAGCATCGACAACAGCGGCCAGAAGGTCGTCGTCGGCGGCGGAGTCTTCGTCGTCCCGTTCGTCCAGCAGAAGTTCACCCTCGACCTGTCCAGCCGGCACATCCCGGTGGCCGTCCGCGGAGCCGTCACCCTGCGTGGGGTGAAGTCCCACCTCGAAGGCGTCGCGATCGTCAAGGTCGGCGGCAACGAGGAAGCGATCCGGGCCGCCGCCCAGCGCTTCCTCCAGCAGCAGGACGGCATCGTCGGCTTCACCCAGGAAGTGCTCTCCGGCGCGCTGCGCGCCATCGTCGGCCGGATGTCGGTCGAGGACATCATCCGTGACCGTGCCGCGTTCGCCGGGCAGGTCGCGGAGGAGGCGGAGGCCAGCCTCTCCGGGCAGGGCCTGATCCTGGACGCCTTCCAGATCCAGGACATCACCACCGAGGGCTCCTACCTCGAAGACCTCGGCCGCCCCGAGGCCGCCCGCGCCAAGCAGGAGGCGGACATCGCCGAGGCGATCGCCAAGCGCGCCTCCGAGCAGGCCCGGCTCAAGGCGGCCGAGGAGATCGCCATCGCCGAGCGGACCTTCTACCTCAAGCAGGCCGAGATCAAGGCCGAGACGGAAGCCGCCGCGGCCAAGGCCAACGCGGCGGGCCCGCTCGCCGAGGCGGCCCGCCAGCAGGAAGTCCTGGAGGAGCAGGAGAAGGTCGCCCAGCGCCAGGCCGCGCTGACCGACCGCGAACTCGACACCAAGGTCCGCAAGCCCGCCGACGCCGCCCGCTACCAGGCCGAGCAGGAGGCCGAGGCCCGCCGGATCGCCCAGGTCAAGGAGGCCGAGGCGGACGCCGAGCGCTCCCGGCTGACCGGTCAGGGCGAGAAGCTGCACCGTTCGGCGCTCGCCGACGCCGTGCGCATCGAGGGCGAGGCGGAGGCCGCGGCCATCGCGGCCAAGGGTGCGGCCGAGGCCGAGGCCATGCAGAAGAAGGCGGACGCGTTCGCGCAGTACGGCGACGCGGCCGTGCTCCAGATGCTGGTCGAGGTGCTGCCGCAGGTCGTCGCCAAGGCGGCCGAGCCGCTGAGCGCCATCGACAAGATGACCGTCATCTCCACGGACGGCGCGAGCCAGGTGGCGCGTACGGTCACGGACAACGTCGCCCAGGGCATGGAACTCCTCAGCTCCACCACGGGAGTCGACCTGGCGGCCCTGCTGAAGAACCTCAAGGGTGGTGCCGCGGCCGCGACGTCGGCCGGTCTGCCCGCTCAGGCCAGGGACACGGCGAACGGTGCGGCCGCGTCTCCCGCCGCGTCTCCCGACGGGAAGATCGAGATCACCGACTGATCCGGCCGACACCCCGCTCGTGCCCGGCCGGCACCGCACCGGCCGGGCACGCGCATGTCCGGGCAAGTCCCGGGTACGCGCATGTCCGGGTACGCGTACGTCACGGCCACGCGCATGTCCGGGGCACGTGTATGTCCCGGCTCGTGGCGGTCGCCGCTCCGTGGCGGTCGCCGCCCCGGCGTCACTCCGCCAGATCCACCCGTACCGTCAGCAGGTTCGTTCCCAGGGCCCGCACCGCCGCGCTGTTGTAACGCGGGAGCACCTTGAGCCGGGCGTGCGCGTCGTCCTCGGGGAGCAGGTGGGCGGTGCCCCGGTGCCACCGGCCCTTGATCCTGACCCGGACCCGGGGGTCGGCCAGGATGTTGCGGACGTATTGCGACTTCTCGCCGTACTCCGAGACCAGCCAGAACGCCCGGCCCACGCGCCGGCCACCGACCGGGGTGCGGCGCGGCAGGCCCGACGTGCGGCCCGTCGTCTCCAGGAGGGTCTGGGAAGGCAGCCGTCTGGTGAGCGGGTTGGCGACATGGCGCTGGAACGCCGTGACCGCCCGGAACTTGAACTCTCGGCTGCGCGACATTCTCGGCCCTTCCGCCGGTTGCTGCGGTCGCCCGGACACCGGCCCCGACCGGTGTCCGGCCCGGGCGAGTGTAGTCGTGGGCCCCGCTCCACGCCTGTGCACCGGGACCGGTGGAACCCTCCGGATAAAGTAATGCGTAGCTAAAGAGATCACCAAGTGCGTCGCCGCGTCGCCGCAACACTCGGGAGGAAGCCATGGGAACCCACCGCACCATACTGCCCGGCGTCGGTGTGCAGTACGACTACACGACCGAGTCGGGACAGCGCATCTCCGTCGTCGTCCACCACGACGGGCGGCGCTTCATCGGCTTCTACGACCAGGACGATCCCGATTCGTGCTGCCTGTCGGTACCGCTGACACCACAGGAAGCCACCGGCCTCGCACACCTCATCGACGCGGCGCCCATCGACGCCGTACGGACCGAGGGCATCGATCTCGTCACCGAGCACGTACCGCTCGGGACGCGCTCCCCGTACGGCGGGCGGCTGCTCGGTGACACGAAGGCGCGGACGCGGACGGGGGCCTCGATCGTGGCCGTGCTGCGGACTCACAGCGCGCATCCGTCACCCGGGCCGGACTTCCGGCTGGCCATCGGGGACACGCTCGTCGTCGTCGGTACGAGGGAGGGCGTCGACGCGCTCTCCGAGATCATTGCGGAGGGCTGACCGTGCACGACACGACCGCACTGCTGGTGGAGCTCGGCTCCGTCATTCTGGGACTGGGCATCATCGGGCGGTTCGCCGGGCGGATAGGTCTTTCGCCGATTCCGCTCTATCTGCTGGCGGGGCTCGCCTTCGGGGACGGCGGGCTCCTGCCGCTCGGCGCCAGTGAGGAATTCACCGCCGTGGGCGCCGAGATCGGCGTCATTCTGCTGCTGCTCCTGCTCGGTCTGGAGTACAGCGCATCGGAGCTGGTGACCAGTCTCAAGACCCAGTACCCCTCCGGCGCCGTGGACTTCGTGCTCAACGCGACTCCGGGGGCGGTGGCCGCGCTGCTGCTCGGGTGGGGGCCCGTGGGAGCCGTCGCTCTGGCCGGGGTCACCTGGGTCTCGTCGTCCGGGGTCATCGCGAAGGTGCTCACCGACCTGGGGCGGCTGGGAAACCGGGAGACGCCCGTCATCCTCGGTGTGCTGGTCATCGAGGACCTGTCGATGGCCGTGTACCTGCCGTTGCTCACCGCGATGCTCGCGGGCGTGGGATTCGCCGGGGGCAGCGTCGCGCTGTTGGTCGCGCTCGGCACCGTCGGGTTCGTGCTCTATCTGGCACTGCGGCACGGGCGGCTGATCAGCCGGGCCGTGTCCTCCGACAATCCGGAGATGCTGCTCCTGGTGGTGCTCGGGCTGACCGTGCTGGTGGCCGGTGTGGCACAGGAGTTGCAGGTCTCGGCGGCCGTCGGGGCGTTCCTGGTCGGGATCGCGCTCTCGGGCGAGGTCGCCGAGGGGGCGCGCAAGCTGCTGACGCCGCTGCGGGATCTGTTCGCCGCCGTCTTCTTCGTGTTCTTCGGACTCTCCACCGATCCGTCCGCGATTCCGCCGGTGCTGCTCCCGGCGGCGCTGCTGGCCGTCGTCACCGTCCTCACCAAGATCGGCACCGGATGGTACGCGGCCCGGCGGGCCGGGATCGGTTCGCGCGGGCGGTGGCGGGCCGGTGGAACGCTCGTCGCCCGCGGTGAGTTCTCCATCGTCATCGCCGGTCTGGCCGTGGCGACCGAGCCGCGGATCGGGCCCATCGCCACCGCGTACGTCCTCATCCTCGTCATCGTCGGACCGCTCACCGCCCGCTGGACCCAGCCGGTCGCGGCCAGGATCCAGGCGTGGCGGGGCCAAAACGGCGGCAGCGGTGCGGGAGGCGGCGGTAAGGGAGACAGCGGTACGGAGGGCGACAGCGTTCCCGCGGGCCGTCCAGTGCACGCCGCGCAGGAGGAGTTCGCCTCCTCGGCCGACTGAGCCGAACCGCGGCGGCGCCCGGCTGTTTCGTACGGCTCACAGCGGGGTCGCCGCGTGCAGGATCTGCACCAGCGTCACCGTCGCGTTGAGCGACGACAGCGCCGAGCCCGTCGTGCCCGCCGTCGCGACGAGTGCCGCCAGGGCGGCGTGCGCGGACGACGGGGGCCACAGCCGCGCCGGCGGAACGGGGGCGAGCAGCGCCGCCACCCGGCGCGGTACGGGGCCCGCCGCCGAAGCGGAAGCGGACACCGGGGCAGGAGCGGAGGCGGCGAAGGCCGCGAAGCCGACCGAGGCGTCCGGCGCCCGGTGCGAGAAGAGCGCCGCCTTGCCGACCGCGACGGCCACCACCCGCCGGTCGCCGACCGCCCGCGCGGCCTCCTCGTCCGCCCACCGTTCGGTGCTGAACGCCACCGCGGTACGCAACGGCAGAAGGAACGGGTTGGCGCGCGCCGCGAGTTGGACGGCCAGCAGGTAGCGGTGGTGACGGGCGGCCAGATGGGCCCGCTCGTGGGCGATCAGGGCCCCGCGCTCACGGGCGTCCAGACACTCGGTCATCGCGGTCGAGACGACGACCCGGCCCGGATTTCCGGGCAGCGCGTAGGCGTACGGCTCCGGGTCCGGGAGCACGGCGACGTCGCCCGCGGCGACGGAGGGGGCGGCGGACAGGGCGCGGCCGGCCCGGACGCGCAGTCGCACATGGCGGTACACCGTCCACCCGCACGCCCCGAGCACCGCCGCCAGCGCCCCGATCGCGACGATGCCCGCCTTCACCTCGTACGGCACCGCTTCCCGTACCTCCGGGTCCGACCAGCTGTCCGGCAGCGGATTGCCCGGGAGCTGGGCCGTGCCGACCACCATCAGCAGGGCCAGGCACAGCGTGCTGCACAGGGCGAGGAGCGTGCCGACGACGGTGAGCAGCAGGGTCGCGCTGCGCGGGTGCAGATGCTGTTCGGCGAGGCGCGCGACCGGCAGCGCGGTCAGCGGGAGCACGAGCGGCAGACAGACGAAGACACCCATCGGACCGCTATCGGCCTTCCGGGTCGGGGGAGTTGCCCGGATCGGACGGATCGCGCAGGCCGCCCGGGCCGGTCGGTCCACCGGGGTCGTCCGGTGCCGCCGCCCGCGCCAGGAGCGCGCGCAGCCGTTCCTCGTCGCCGGGGGAGAGGGCCGAGATGAAGTGGGCGAGCACGGCGTCCCGGTCCCGTTCGCCGTCCAGTACGCGCCGCATCCGCAGGGCCGCGAGACCGGCCTCGTCGGAGGCGGACGTCCAGGTGTAGGAGCGGCCCTCGCGGGACCGGGTCACGGCGTTCTTCGCGTAGAGGCGGGAGAGGATCGTGATGACGGTGGTGTACGCGAGGTCGCCGTCGAGGTGTTCCTGCACCCAGCCGGCGGTCGCGGGGCCGTTCGCCGAGTGCAGTACGGCGAGGACCTGGGCCTCCAGTTCGCCCTGCCCGCGCCTGCGGAGCCGCCGGGTGTCCGCGGCCACGCGGTCGGTGCGTGCCGGGTCGGTGTGTGCCGGGTCGGTGTGTGCCGGGTCGGGCACTTCTTCGTGGGGCGGCTCGTTGTCCGGTGGGTGGCCGGGCCTGGCCGAGTCCATCTGATCCGCCCTTCTGCGATGCCGCGTCAGCCGCGGCGTCGCAGCATCCTACTTACCGCTGTTCCGGGACACAGCGGGCACCCGTCCTGCTAACTTCTACACGTCTGTAGAGTTGGTTCTCATTCCGGCAACACAACGCAACGCAACGTATGGAGACGACGACATGGCACTGTGGGATCGGATCAAGGAATCCGCTTCGTCGATGCAGTCGCAGCTGGAAGCGAAGAAGAACGACCTCAAGAGCGGGGCGTTCCGCGACGCGAGCATGGCCATGTGCGCCCTGGTCGCCGCCGCCGACGGTTCCATCGACCCGTCCGAACGCCAGCGCGTCGCCTCGCTGATCGCCTCCAACGAGGTCCTGCAGAACTTCCCGGCGGACGATCTGCAGCGCCGCTTCAACGACTACGTGAACAAGCTCACCGCCGACTTCGCCTTCGGCAAGGTCAGCGTGCTCCAGGAGATCGGCAAGGCGAAGAAGAAGCCCGCCGAGGCTCGTGCCGTCATCCAGATCGGCATCGTGATCGGCGGCGCCGACGGCGACTTCGACAAGTCGGAGCAGGCCGTCGTGCGGGAGGCGTGCTTCGCGCTCGACCTCCCGCCGCACGAGTTCGACCTGTAGGTCTTTCCCCTGCCGGGCGGGTCGGCCGATCCCTGTCCGTCCCGTCCCGCCCCCATACCGCCGGACGACCCCGGACCGACTGACCACCGGTCCGCGCCCGGCAGGCCGGAGGTGCGCTACTCCCCCGATGCGCACCTCCGGCCACTTTCTTCCGGGCTCCCCGCTCTTCTGAATCCCGCCTGCCGGGTCACACCTCCTTGGCCGGCCAGTCCAGCAGCCGGGCGCCGATGACCGCCGTCTGCAGTGTGTAGCGGTGCATCGGGTCGGACGGATCGGCGCCGGTCAGCTGATGGATCCGCTCCAGCCGGTAGGTCAGCGCCCGCACGCTCAGCGAAAGCCGGCGCGCCGTCTCCGCGGCCACACAGCCCGCGTCGAAGTAGACCGTGAGCGTTTCCAGGAGCGGACCGGCACCGCCGCGGGCCCGCTGGAGCGGGCCGAGCTGACTGCGCACCAGATCGGCCATCGCCTGCCGGTCCCGGGTCAGTACCGGATAGACCAGCAGGTCGGCGGCGTACAGCACCGGCTCGTCCAGATCCATCCGTTCCCCGAAATCGAGCGCTTCGAGTGCCTCGTCGTAGGAGTGGACCACGCCCCCGGGGCCATGGTGAGGGCGGCCGACCGCGACCCGGCCGCCGTCCGTCGCCGCGTGCGACTGCTTGGCGAAATACCGCAGGACATCGGGCTGGCTGCCGGGGGCGATGCAGACCAGCCGCCCGTCCTTCGTCGTGATCAGGATCTTCCGGCCACCGAATCGCGCGAGCAGCGCCGCCTCGACCGTGCGCGGCACGGAGTCCGTCTCCGTGTACGCCTCCGGGCCCGTCGCCACCGCGACCGCGTGGGCGCGCGAGAGCCGCAGCCCGAACCGGGTGGCCCGCTCGGCGAGCCGGCCCAGGTCGCTGCGCCCGTACAGCAGATCGTCGATGAACTCCCGCCGCGCCGCCTCCTCGCGCCGCACGGTGAGCCGCTGGGCCCGCTCGAAGCCCTCGGCGAAGGCGTCGACGGCCTGCTCGACCGCGGCCAGCACGCGGTCGGTGGACGTGGCATCGGCGGAGGCGGTGCTCGGCCAGGCGGTACGGGTCGCCGTGAGATGGAGGCCGACCAGGGCGCGCAACTGGAATCCCGCCTCGGCGGCCCCCCGGCCCAGCAGCCGGCGCGCGTCCAGCTCGTCCCGGGTCAACCGGCGGCCGGTGGCGGCGACATCGGCCAGGATGCGGGCATAGCCCTCCAGATACTCGTCGGGAACTTCCGGTTCCGGCACGCGCACTCCTCAAGTCCTGACGCGACATTGACACCCGCTCAACGCATATGAGCAGGTGCCGGTGCCCGGCATCAAGAGCCCACGAAGATTGCCGGATTCCGGCAGTGCGATGCGCGGCGTCGAGTGACATCATTTCGTCAGCACCACACGGGGGAAATCGGGAGATACGGGGGTACGGGGGAGACCGGCTGTTGCGGCACCGCGACGCGCGGTGCCGCAACACCGGAGCCACCCGCCACCGGATCGCCCCCACGAACGGACCCCGCACGAAGATCGCCCGCATGAACAGACAGGGGGTGGACCGATGCAGGAGTTCCTGAACGCGGGAACCGCCTTTCCGGCCGTCCTGTTCGGCGCCGCGCTGGCCGTGGTCGTCTGCTTCTGGCTCCTCGTACTGGTCGGTGCGGCCGACCACCATTCCTTCGACGGGGACCTCGGCACCGGCATGGCCGGGGTCGGCGGAGTGCCGGTCACCGTCACCGTGTCCGTGATGGTCGTCGTCGGCTGGTTCACGAGCCTGACCGGTACGGTCCTGCTGCACCGCAGCGGTGTCACCGGCCTCACCCGCGCCGGCCTCGCCTGCGCCGTGCTCGCCGGGGCACTGCTGATCGCCTGGGCCGTGATGCGCGTGCTGGTGCGTCTGGTGCGCCGGCGCTTCCCGGAGGAGCCACCTCCGTCGCGGCAGGACTTTCTCGGCCGGATCTGCACGGTCCGTACCGGCTCCGTCAGCTCCGACTTCGGCCAGGCCGAGGTGGCGGCGGTCGACGGTTCCACCGCGATCGTCCAGGTCAGGCTGCTCGGCCCGGCGAATGCCGTGGACGGCGTGGGCGGCGTGGGCGGCGTGGGCGGCGTGGACGGAACGGAACTTGCCGCGCTCACCTCGGGCAGTGCCGGGCTTCTGTACGCGTACGACGACGAGGGCGAGTTCTTCTGGGTCTCGCCGTACGACAGGGCGCTGGATCCGGAGCCACCTCGCTCCGGCTGACCTGCCCGCCTGCCCGCCTGTCACCGCGCCGCAACCGTCCGGGCGGACCCACCTGCCTCTTCACCTTCCTTTCATCAGCTGCCAAGGACTGCCATGGATGCCATCACCCTGGGCTTCGGTGTGCTCGTAGCCGTCGTTCTGCTCATCGCCGTCGCTCTGCTCCTCGTCATCAGCCGGCTCTTCCGCAAGGTGGAACAGGGCAAGGCACTGATCATCTCCAAGACCAAGAAGGTCGATGTCACCTTCACCGGGGCCGTCGTCCTGCCGGTGCTGCACAAGGCCGAGTACATGGACATCTCGGTGAAGACCATCGAGATCCGCCGCACCGGCCGCGAGGGGCTGATCTGCCAGGACAACATCCGCGCCGACATCCACATCACCTTCTTCGTCCGGGTCAACAAGACCGTCGAGGACGTCATCAAGGTCGCCCAGTCCATCGGTACGGAGCGGGCCAGCGACAAGGTGGCGATCCAGGAGTTCTTCGCCGCGAAGTTCGCCGAGGCGCTCAAGACCGTCGGCAAGCAGCTGGACTTCGTCGATCTGTACACCAAGCGCGAGGAGTTCCGGGACCGGATCATCCGGGTCATCGGCACGGACCTGAACGGCTACCACCTCGACGACGCGGCGATCGACTTCCTTGAGCAGACGCCCATGACGCAGCTCGACGGCGCCAACATCCTCGACGCACAGGGCATTCGCAAGATCACCGAGCTGACCGCGATCGAGCACGTGCGCACCAACGAGTACCAGCGCACCGAGCAGAAGGAGATCACCCGGCAGAACGTCGACGCCCGGGAGACCATTCTGGAGCTGGAGCGCCGGCAGGCCGAGGCCGAGATCAAGCAGCGCCGCGAGGTCGAGACGCTGCGGGCCCGTGAGGAGGCCGCGACCGCCCGGGTCCAGGAGGAGGAACGGCTCGGCGCGCAGGCCGCGTTCATCCGTACCGAGGAGCAGCTCGGCATCCAGCGCGAGAACCAGGCCCGGGAGATCGCCGTCGCGCAGAAGAACCGTGAGCGGGTCATCGCCGTGGAGAACGAGCGCATCGAGAAGGACCGGCTGATCGAGGTCATCGGGCGCGAGCGGCAGACCGAACTCAACCGGATCGCCGCGACGAAGGAGGTCGAGGCCGAGCGCCGCGAGGTCGCCGATGTGATCCGGGAGCGGATCGCCGTGGACCGTACGGTCGCCGAGCAGGAGGAGTCCATCAAGACGCTGCGGGCCGTCGAGGAGTCGGAGCGCACCCGGAGGTCGGTCATCATCGCCGCCGAGGCAGAGGCCCAGGAGAAGCTGGTCAAGGACATCAAGGCCGCGGAGGCCGCGGAGGCCGCGGCCACCCACCTGGCCGCCGAGCAGCTGACGCTCGCCGAGGCCCGGCTGAAGACCGCGGACCTGGACGCCCAGGCGAAGCTGCGGCTGGCCGAGGGCATCCAGGCGGAGTCCGCGGCGCCCGGACTCGCCGAGATTCAGGTACGTGAAGCGGAGGCCGACGTCATCGAGAAGGCCGGTCTCGCCGAGGCCGAGGCAACGTCCGCCCGTCTCAAGGCCGAGGCGGAGGGGTCCAGGCTCAAGGCGCTCGCGGCAGCGGAGGGTACGCAGGCCCAGGCGACGGCCGACGCGGCGATGATCGGCGAGAAGCTGAAGGCCGAGGCGGCGGGGCTCACCGAGAAGGCCGCCGCGATGGCGGCGCTGGACGACGCCTCGCGCGGGCACGAGGAGTACCGGCTGCGGCTCGCCGCGGAGAAGGAGATCCGGCTGGCCGGGCTCGATGTGCAGCGGCAGGTCGCCGAGTCGCAGGCGACGGTGCTGGCCACGGGGCTGGAGAACGCCGACATCGACATCGTCGGCGGGGAGTCGGTCTTCTTCGACCGGCTCGTCTCGTCCATCTCGATGGGCAAGAGCTTCGACGGGTTCGTCGAGAACTCGGACACGGCGAAGGCGCTCGCGGGGCCGTGGCTGAACGGCACGTCGTCGTTCACGGACGATCTGACGCGGGTGCTGGGGTCGGTGTCGACGGGGGACGTGCAGAACCTGACGGTGTCGGCGCTGCTGATGCGGATGATGCGGGCGCCGGGGGCCGGGGTCGCGCCGGCCCAGGTGCAGCAGCTGCTGGCTGTGGCACGGGAGTTGGGGCTGGCGGACGTGCCGGTGTCCGCGATGACGGGGGCTGCGGACGTTTCCGAGGTGCCCGCCTCGCGGAACGGGTCGCCGGTCGCGTAAGGGCGACCCGAGCCCGTCCGGTGGCCGCTTTGTCCTCAATCGCCGGACGGGCTTGATCTCGCCGGACCGTTCCGTGAGCCAGGCCTGCTCCGGCGAACCGTCCGTCCTCAATCGCCGGACGGGCCGAAGTGGCCCGCACCACACGCCTCGTAACACCTCGTAGGGAGAGCCGCACGGATGGAACCCGACACCACAACCGCACCGGCCGCCGGCGGCCCCGTGGACGCGGGGACGTACGACGTGCTGCGGCGCCGGCTGAACGACCGGGCGGCCGAACTCGCCAGCCGCGCCGAGGCGCTCAACGCGCGGCGCACCGAGGAGTTCGGCTCGACCGAGCTCCGGCTGACCGGCACCGAGCAGATCCGTACCGAGCAGGCATCCGTACCCCGGGACCTGGTGGCCGTCGGCGGCCGGCTGCTGTTCGGGTTCGAACGGGGCCCGGGGGCGGCCGACCCGGCCAAGGTGAGTGACGTACTCGCTCTGTACGGCCCGGAGTTGGAAGAGGTGCCCGCAGGCGGGGGCGGTCTGCTCGACGACGAGGGATTCGTACGCGAATTCACCGCCCTGCACCGCTACTACCGCGACGCCCGCCTCCTGCGGCTGCGCCGGGTGGACGGCAGACTGCTCGCCGTCTTCCGTACCGGGGAGAGCGCCGACGGCATCCGGGTGCTGCGCTGGGCGCTCGGCCCGGACGGTTCGCCCGGCGCCTTTCTCGACGCGCGCGGCGACCGCGACCACGTCTTCCCGCCGTCGCACGACTTCAGCTGGACCGTCGCGGGCCGCGATTCCCACATCCTCGGCCGGCACCCGCACATCGCGGTGGGCGGCGACGGCGACGGCACGGGCGCCGTCCTCTACGTCGACACACTGGGCGGCACCCTCACCGTCAAGACGGTCAACGACACCGACACCCCCGACGGGATCTACGAGGAGCCGGTCGCCGAACCCCTCCAGTCCCTCGCCGACGCGGACGTCGAGCATGCCGTGATCGGCCCGCTGGTCCTGCTCCGGGTCCGCCCGTACAACGAGGAGTCCTGGCGGTACCTGGTCTTCAACTCGCTGCTCGGCACGGTCCTGCGCCTGGACCTCATCGGGCCCGCCTGCCACCGGCTCCCGGAGGACCAGGGGATCATCTTCCCCGGCGGCTACTACCTCACCACCGGCACCGCCAAGACCTTCGACATCGCCGAACCGCTCACCGACCCGGTCTTCGAGGGCGCGGTCCGCTCCCCGAACGGCGAGGACGTCCTCTACGTCTTCCGCTCCCCCGACGACGGCCGCAGCCTGCTCCTGCCCTACAACCTGATCCGGCAGGAGGTCGCCACCCCCCTCCAGGGCCGCGGCCACGCCCTGCTGGACACCGGCGCACTCGTCCTCCTGCGAGCAGGCGCCACGGGCGACGAACCGGCCCGGGTCCACCCGTTGCAGCGCTGGCAGACCCCGTACGTCTCCGACACCTACGCCGCCTCCCGCCCGGCCGGGGGCGGCCCCCTCGCCCGGGTCGGCAACGCCGACCTGGTGCGCGGCATCTCCGACTGCCTCGCGCTCGCGCACAGCGCCGCCGAGACGACCCCGACCGCCGCCGTGTACGCCCGGCTCGTCGCGGACTGCACCCGCGCGCGCGACCGTTACCACTGGCTGAACGATCCCGAACTCGGCGCGCTCGCCGAACCGTTGGCGGAGCTGCGGGACACCGCGCAGCAGGTCCTCGGCGAGTTCGAGACGGTTCGGGAGCTGACCCGGCAGGCCGCCGACGCACTCACCGAGACGGCCGACCGGCTCACCACGCTCGTCCGCCGCATCCGGGGCGAGGCACCGACCTCGGCCGCCGCCTGGGTCGACCGGCTCACCGAACTGCGCCGCGCGCACGGCCATCTGGCGACGCTGGCCGAGATGCGGTACGCGGACACCGAGCGGATCGCCGAACTCACCGCCGCCACGGCCGAGGACATCGAAACGGCCGCCCGGCGCGCCGTCGCGTTCCTGGGCCGCGACGACGCGTTCGCCGGCTACCACGAGGACATCGCCCGCCTCACCGCCGAGGCATCCGCGCTCACCGCCGTCGTGGACGCGACGGCGCTCGGCGACCGGCTGACGGAGATGACGGAGGGCCTCGGCACCGTCACGGACGTCGTCGCCGGGCTCGACATCGGTGACGCGACGGTCCGCACGTCGATCCTGGAGCGGATCGCCGAGGTGCTCGGCGGGGTCAACCGGGCCCGCGCCACGCTCGACGCGCGCCGCCGCGAACTCCTGGACCACGAGGGCCGCGCCGAGTTCGCGGCCGAGTTCGCGCTGCTCGGCCAAGCCGTCACGGGAGCGCTGGCCGCGGCGGACACCCCGGACGCCTGTGACGAGCAACTCGCCCGGCTGCTCCTCCAGTTGGAGAACCTGGAGTCGCGGTTCGCGGAGTTCGACGACTTCCTCGCCGAGCTGGCCGAGCGGCGCACGGAGGTGTACGAGGCGTTCTCGGCCCGCAAGCAGACCTTGCAGGACGCCCGCGCCCGGCGGGCGGAGCGGCTGGCGGATTCGGCGGCCCGGGTCCTGGAGACGGTCTCCCGGCGGCTGGCCGCCCTGCCCGACCTGGACGCCGTCCACACGTACTTCGCCTCCGACCCGATGGTCGCCAAGGTCCGCCGCACCGCCCAGGAGCTGCGCGAACTCGGTGACCCGGTGCGCGCCGAGGAGCTGGACGGGCAGCTGCTGGCCGCTCGGCAGGAGGCCGGGCGGGCACTCCGTGACCGCAGCGAGCTGTACGCGGACGGCGGCGCCACGATCCGCCTCGGCCGGCACCGGTTCGCCGTGAACACCCAGCCGTTCGACCTGACACTCGTCCCGCACGGGGACCGGCTGGCGTTCGCCCTCACCGGCACGGACTACCGGGCGCCGGTCGCCGACCCGGAGTTCGAGGCGACCCGCCCGTACTGGGACCGGACGCTGCCCTCCGAGTCCCCGCAGGTCTACCGCGCCGAGCACCTGGCCGCCCGGCTCCTGGACGAGCACGGCGCCGACCCGCTCGCCGCCCTGGACGCCGACGAACTGGCCGCATTGGCAAGGGAGTCGGCGGCATCCGCGTACGACGAGGGCTACCAGCGCGGGGTCCACGACGCGGACGCCGCCGCGATCCTCACCACCCTGCTCGCACTGCACGCCGGGGCCGGCCTGCTGCGCTGCCCGCCCACTGTCCGAGCGGCGGCGCAGCTCTTCTGGGCGTACGGGACGGACGAGGCCCGGCGCACCTCCTGGACCCGGCGGGCCCTCTCACTGGCCCGCGCCCGCGAGACGTTCGGCCTCGCCCCGGCCATCGCGACCCTTCAGGAGGAGTGGGCGGACGCCATCCGGACCGACGCCCCCCGCCCCGGCGACTCCCGGGCTGTCGCCGCGTACCTCTTCGAGGAGCTGACGAGCGGCCCCGCCGGATTCGTCACGAGCGCCACCGTCGTGGAGTTCCTCGACAAGTTCCGCCGTGCGACGGGCTCTTCGGCGTACGACGAGGACCTCGCCGCCCTCTGCGACGATCTCCCCGCCCGGCGCCAGCTGGTCGAGGGCTGGCTCGCCTCGTACGCCGCCGCGAGCGGCACGGAGACCGACGCGGGCGATCTGGCGGAGGCCGTCGCCGTGGAGCTCTGCCCGGAGCCGGTGCTCGCGCGGTACGAGTGCGAGGCACCGCTCACCGCCACCGTGGACGGCCTGCTCGGCACCCACCCGCGCATCGATCGGGGCCGGCTCGCCGTCCGCCTCGACGAACTCCTCGCCCGCACCGCCGAGTTCCGTACCACCGCCGTCCCCGGCTTCCGCGCCTACCAGCGCCTGCGCACCGCACTGGTCACCACCGAGCGGACCCGGCTGCGGCTCGACGACCACCGGCCGCGCGTCATGTCGGCGTTCGTCCGCAACCGGCTGCTGGACGAGGTGTATCTGCCACTGATCGGCGACAGCCTCGCCAAGCAGATCGGCACGGCCGACGCCGACCGGCGCACCGACTCGCAGGGCCTGCTGCTGCTCGTGTCACCGCCCGGCTACGGCAAGACGACGCTCATGGAGTACGTCGCCGACCGGCTCGGCCTGGTCCTCGTCAAGATCAGCGGTCCGAACCTCGGCCACGACGTGACCTCCCTCGACCCGGCGCAGGCGCGCACCGCGACCGCCCGCCAGGAGATCGAGAAGATCAACTTCGCCCTGGAGGCGGGCAACAACACGCTCCTCTACCTCGATGACATCCAGCACACCTCGCCCGAACTGCTGCAGAAGTTCATCCCGCTCTGCGACGCCACCCGCCGGATCGAGGGCGTCCGGGACGGCGAACCGCGCAGCTACGACCTGCGGGGCAAGCGGTTCGCGGTGTGCATGGCGGGCAATCCGTACACCGAGTCCGGGGCGGTGTTCCGTGTCCCCGACATGCTCGCCAACCGGGCCGACGTCTGGAACCTCGGCGAGGTGCTGAGCGGCCGCGAGGACGTCTTCGCGCTGAGCTTCATCGAGAACGCGCTGACCGCCAACCCGGTGCTGGCGCCGCTCGCCGGGCGTTCGCGCGACGACCTCACCCGGTTCGTACGCCTCGCCTCCGGCACCGCCCCGGCGCTCGGCGCGGACCGGCTGGACCACCCGTACACACCCGCCGAGGTGGACCGGATCGTCGCCGTCCTGCGCCATCTGCTGAGGGCCCGGGACACGGTCCTCGCCGTGAACGCCGCGTACATCGCCTCCGCCGCGCAGACGGACGCGACGCGCACCGAGCCGCCGTTCCGGCTCCAGGGCTCGTACCGCAACATGAACAAGATCGCCGAACGGATCGTGCCGGTGATGAACGAGGCGGAGCTGTCCGACGTCATCGACGACCACTACGCGGGCGAGGCCCAGACACTGACCACCGGCGCGGAGTCCAACCTGCTGAAACTCGCCGCGCTGCGCGGCCGTCTCACCCCCGGACAGTCCGCGCGATGGTCCGCGATCACCGCCTCCTACGTCCGTACGCAGACGCTCGGCGGCCCGGACGGCGACCCCATGACGCGAGCGGTCGCGGCGCTGGGACTGCTCGCGGACCGGATCGCGGCGGTCGAGTCGGCGATCGTCCGGGTCGCGGACCCGCGCCATCTGCTCACCAACCCGCAGGCCCGGCACGCGGCGCGGCCGCTCGACGCCGCCGAGGAAGATCACTGACCGGGCGGGTACGACGGAGAGGAGCAAGGCATGCTGGGTCCCGTGCCTCCACTTCCCCAACAGTCTCATCAGCCCCAACGCTCCCCGTTCGGCGGACACCTGGTCGTCTGCGGCGACGACGCACTGGCCCAGCGGCTCGCCGGCGAGCTGCGCTATGTGTACGGAGAACGGGTCACCCTCGTCCTGCCGCCCGGACGCGACGAGCACCGGCCGGAGCTGCCACTGACCGGGCGGGGCCGGGCGGCGGCGCTGTTCGCCCGGATGTCGCAGGCGGTGAACCGCAACGGTGGGACCGGCTGGCCGGCCGCTCCGGGGAGCGGCGACACCAACGCCGGAGTGGAAGCGGTGCGCATCCTGGAGGCGGCGGAGCCCACCGACGAGGTGTTCGAGGAGGCGGGCGTCGCATCGGCCGCCGCGCTGGCCCTGGTCTACGACGACGACGAGCGCAACATCCGCGCGGCACTGGCCGCCCGCCGCCTCAACCCCCGCCTCCGGCTGGTCATCCGGCTCTACAACCGCAAGCTGGGCCAGTATCTGGAAACCCTCCTCGACCAGGCCGCCGCCGTCGCCGCCGCACCCGGTCTCGACCGGGCCGCGCTGGACACCTCGACCACGGTCCTGTCCGATGCCGACACCGCCGCGCCCGCCCTCGCCGCGACCGCGCTCACCGGCTCCAGCAAGGTCATCCAGGCGGAGGGCCTGCTGCTGCGCGCCGCCGAACGCACCCCGCCCCAGGGCGGCCGGACCCCCGACCCCGGCCTGTGCACCCTCGCGCTGCTCTCCTCCACCACCCACGACCCGGCGGGCGCGGAGGGCTCCGACAGCAGCGGCGACGAAGGTCCCCAACTCCTGCCCGACGAACGGCAGGTGGCCGCGGCGACGGGCCGTGGCACGATCGTCCTGGAAGCGGTCAGCCAGGCGGGCCCGGCCGGTCCGCCGCCCCGGATGGGCGGCAGGGGAGCACCGCTCAGCCAGGTCTTCTCGCGGCGGCTGCGCTGGTCGGCGCTGGGGGTCGGGCTGGCCGTGCTGGGCCTCGCCGTCGCGTCCACGCTCACCACCGGCGACGATCCGTTGCACGCCGCGTATCTGACGCTGCTGGACCTGTTCGCGATGGGCGACCCGGCGATCGGCGACCCCACGGCCCGCCAGGTGATCCAACTCCTTTCGGGCGTAGCCGGGATGATGCTGCTGCCGCTGCTCGTCGCGGGCGTGCTGGAGGCCTTCGGCTCGCTCCGTACCGCGTCGTCCCTGCGCCGCCCGCCACGCGGGCTCTCCGGCCATGTGGTGCTGCTGGGACTCGGCAAGATCGGTACGCGGGTGCTCGTCCGGCTGCGTGAGCTCGGCATTCCCGTGGTGTGCGTGGAGGACGATCCGGACGCGCGCGGCATCCCCGTGGCCCGGCGGCTGCACGTGCCGGTGGTCCTCGGCGACGTCACGCAGGAGGGCGTCCTGGAAGCGGCGAAGATCCAGCGCGCCCGCGCACTCCTCGCCCTGACCAGCGTCGACACCACCAACCTGGAGGCCGCGCTGTACGCCCGCTCGGTCAAGCCGGATCTGCGCGTCACCCTGCGCCTGTTCGACGACGAGTTCGCCACCGCCGTCTACCGCACCCTGCGCACCGCCCACCCGCAGGCCCTGACCCGCTCCCGTTCCGTCTCCCACCTGGCGGCCCCGTCCTTCGCCGTCGCCATGATGGGCCGGCAGATCCTGGGCGCGATCCCGGTCGAGCGGAAGGTGATGCTGTTCGCGGCGGTCGAGGTCGCGGGGCACCCGCAGTTGGAGGGCCGCACGGTGGAGCAGGCGTTCCGGGCGGGCTCCTGGCGGGTCCTCGCCCTGGACGCCACCCCGCCCGAGGACCGCCGCCCGGACCTGGCCATGCCCGCCCCCACGCCCCCGGACCGCCCGTCGGGCCTGGTCTGGGACCTGCACCCCGGGTACGTACTGCGCCCCGAGGACCGCGTGGTGATCGCCGCGACCCGCCGGGGCCTGGCCGAACTGCTCCGCAGACGCGGCTCGTTGACGCACCGCTGAGCCGCTCGGTGGCCCCGAAGACGTGACGGGGCGGGTGCGGGCGGGGCGGGTGCGGGCTGAACACCGCCCCCGCTTTCCCCGGCGTTCGTGTGATCGTTTCCCGGCCGTGGCACCACATCGGGGCTCGCGCGTACAAACTCACCAGTGGGTGAAGTCGTAGACCGCCGAGCAGTACGGGTCTCGGGCTTTGGAGGTGTTCCACTCCAACTCGTCCGGCACGAGAGAGGGCAGCGCGTAGGCCAGCGCGGTGTGGTCGACGGTGGGGTTTCCGTTCTCGTCACGCAGCGCGACATCCAGGCCGATCCTGTCGGGCAGGAGCGGGGCGTCGATGTACAGCCGAGCAGTGCGCTCGTTCAGGAGCAGAAACCCGCTGAGACGCATGCTCTCCTCCCTCGCTCGCCGGCCTGGTTCCAGCATGGACACCGCCGAGTAGAGGGCATCGGTCACGTCGTAGGACGGCGCTTGCAGCAACCTCAGGACCTCGGCGCGCGCATCGACGACGGGGGTATCCGCTTCTTGGGCGTCCCGGTCTCTCGCCCCGCCGACCAGGTGCCGCAGGGCCGCGATGAGGCTGCACCAGGGGATGCTGTCGTCACAGCCGTCCGTCAGGGGCAGGTCGTATGCCATCGAGGTGGCCGCGTTGCGGCCGTCCCACACCACGACACGCGTCGTCGCAGGGTCTCGCGGCGGCTGGAGAACCCCCCTGACCACGAGCGCGGGCGCCCTGGACAGCGGCACGGGCACCAGACGCAGAAGCTGCCCCATGAGTGTCCGGTGCAGATCCGTCAGCTGCTCCTCGCTCCAGCCACTGCGGGAACACGGGGATTCGGGTCCGGAGGAGTCCACTACTTGTTGACCTTGTCGGGGCAGCGGTTCTTGGCGACGTTGCGGCAGTAGGCGGTGATGACGCCGATCTTGTCGTGCTTGTTCTTCAGCACGTAGTCCGCCTTCTCAGTCTGCCAGTGATATTGGGCGATGATGCGAATGCGGGCCAAGACCTTCGGCGGCCCATCGAGGGGACCAGAGGTCGTCGAGAGGACACCGTCGTAGACCAGACGGTGGGGCCGTCCCGGATCTGCCTTGGGAGTGTGGCTGCCTTCGGTGATCAGCTTGATGACGTTCGCGTTGGTGATGTTGTGTGTCTTGGAGAAGTGCCGCCAGCCCAGTGCACTGTTTCCGACCCTCGTGGGGATGGTTTTGCCGTTCAGGTCCTTGGCTTTGAACTTGACGGTGCTCCAGTCGGAGGCCCGCAGGGCCTGCGCCTGCCCGGTCGGCTCTGTCGCCAAAGCATTGGAATATGCGACGCGTTGACGGTCGGCCGCCCGGTCGAATTGTTCCTGGGACATGATGGCACCGTCCTCGCCCTTCGATGCCGCAGGGCCGTACCAGTGCTCGAATTCCTCATTCGACAGGATGACGGTGCGATGTGGCTCTCCTCCGGGGTCGGCGCCGACACCCTGTGCAGAGGAGGCAACGGCCAGGACGCTGCCGGCCGCGAGGCAGGCACTGGCTTGAAGGGTGGCAACGCGCATGCGGGATCTCCGGGTCTCGGCGGAGCCCGCACGCTATGCCGGTAACCCGCCTGTGGTGCTGTGGCACACCACGGGTCCGGTAGGCGTTCACTCGACCGTGTCCCCCAGGTGACGAACCGGCAAGGCCCCCGATCTCCTGAACGTGATCGACATCGAGGCGACGTGCTGGGACGGGCAGCCGCCCCTCGGTGCGGTCAGCGAGATCACCGAGATCGGGCTGACGGTCGTCGACCTGGACGCGGCCGAGCGGGTCGCTCGCCACCGGATCCTGGTCCGGCCCGCCCGGTCCACGGTCAGCGCCTTCTGCACCGAGCTGACGGGCCTCACCCAGGCCGAGGTGGACACGGGCGTGTCCTTCGCCGAGGCCTGCCGCCTGCTGGCGTCCGAGCACGGGTCGGGCATACGCCCCTGGGCCAGCTGGGGCGACTACGACCGCAACCAGTTCACCCGCCAGTGCCGGGCGACCGGCACCCCGTCCCCCTTCGGCCACCGCCACACCAACGCCAAGCTCCCCTTCACCTCCGCCTACGGCCTGCGCAAGCGCCCCGGCATGGCCCAGGCCCTGAAGGTGGCGGGCCTCCCCCTGGAGGGCCGCCACCACAGCGGCGCGGACGACGCCTGGAACATCGCGGCACTGATCCTGGAAGTGGCGGCCCGGGGCGCCTGGCCGGAACCCACCGCCTGACGGACGGGCCCTAGATTCCGCCGCCCATCACCCCCCGCACCTCGTCCAGCGTCGCCGCCGCGATCTCGTTGGCGCGCTCGTTCCCGGCCCGGAGCACCGACCGTACGTACCCCATGTCCCGCGCGTACTCAGCCCGTCGGGCCCGGATCGGCGCCATCCGGCTGTTGACGGCCTCGGTCACGGTCCGCTTGAGCGCGGTCGCACCGCCCCCGCCGATCTCCTCGGCCACGGCGTGCGGGTCCCGGTCCATACAGAGCGCCGCCAGCAGCACCAGAGAGGACACCCCGGGCCGGTTCTCGGGGTCGTACGTGATGTACCGCTCAGCATCCGTCTTCGCGCCCTTGATCAGCCGCGCCGTCTCGTCGGCGGTGGCGCCGAGCGCGATGGAGTTGCCCCGGCTCTTGCTCATCTTGGTGCCGTCGGTGCCGAGCAGGAGCGGCGCGGCGGAGAGCAGCGCGTCCGGTTCCGGGAAGACCGCCCCGTACCGCTCGTTGAACCGCCGCGCGACGGTCCGGGTCACTTCGAGATGCGGCAGCTGGTCCTGCCCGACGGGCACCAGGTTCCCCTTGCAGAACAGGATGTCGGCGGCCTGGTGCACGGGGTACGTGAACATCAGCCCGCTCACGGCCGACTGCCGGGAGTGCGCGATTTCGTCCTTGACGGTGGGGTTGCGGTTCAGCTCGGCGACGGAGACCAGGCTCAAGAACGGCAGCATCAACTGATTGAGCGCGGGCACGGCGCTGTGATTGAAGACCGTCGAGCGTGCCGGGTCGATCCCGATGGCCAGGTAGTCCAGCAGCATCCCCTCCATGTGCTCGATGAGCCGGTCGGCGACGTCCCGGTCGGTGAGGACCTGGTAGTCGGCGATGATCACGAAGACGTCCATCCCGAGATCCTGGAGCCGGACGCGGTTGTGGAGGGTGCCGAAGTAGTGCCCGAGGTGCAGCGGCCCGGTGGGCCGGTCCCCGGTCATCACCCGGAACCGGCCGGGGTTTTGCTGAATCTGCTGCTCCAGCTCGACACTGCGACGCCGGGCGGACGCGGCGACATCGACGGTGTCCGCGGTGGCGGCTGTGGCTGTAGTAGTCATCGGGGGCTCTCCTCGCGTGTGCTGTGCGTGGAGGACGGCCCGCCGGGATCGGCTTCCGTACCCGTGCGAGGGCAGAGAAAAAGGGCCGTCCATTTCGAACGGCCCTGGTTCCGTGCAGATGAGGCGGCCGCTCCTAGAAGGAGCGCCACCAGTTTCGGCACGGTACGGAGGTCATGGACCGAGCTTAACGGACCAGAACTCCGCCCACACGACCTTTCCTGGCCCGCACCGCGCCCCGTACCCCCACCGGTCCGCCAGCGCGCCCACCAGCACCAGCCCCCGCCCGCGGCACGCGCCGGGCTCCGGCTCGCGTACATCCGGCGGTACGTCCGAGGCATCGTGAACCTCGATCCGCACCCCGTCGGCCATCGGCCGGAACCGGGTCTCGATCTCCCGCCAGACTCCGCCGCCTGGCCGCCGAACTACGCCGACTCCGAGCTGCAGCAGACCTGACGCGCGAAGACGTGGCCAAGGCCACAGGCATCAACGAGGCAACCCTCTACCGTGTTGAGAAGGCACGCGCCCGGCCGCAGAAGCGGACTCTGATCGCTCTTCTGGATCTCTACGCGGCGAGCGAGGTGCAGCGTGCCGATCTCCTGGCCGTCCAGAACGGCTCCAACGACCAGGGCTGGCTGCGCCCGTACCACTCGGAGTTGCCCGAGGAGTACACCGCCTACATCGGCTTCGAGAGCGAAGCACGCACCGTCCGCAACTACGAATCCCTCTTCATTCCAGGGCTTGCCCAGACGGAGTGCTACGCCCGTGCAGTGGTCAAAGGCGTGCTGCCCACCGCCAGCAGGAAAGAAGTGGAGCAACGCGTCCAAGCTCGCGTCGAACGGCAGGCATTGCTCACCAAGAAAGACCCGCTTCAGCTCTGGGCCATCGTGGACGAAGCCGCTGTGCGACGCCTCGTAGGTGGACGCGAAGTGATGCGAACACAGGTCAGGCACCTACTCCAGCTGTCGGAAGAGCCCAACGTCACGATCCAAGTCATCCCGTTCGAGAAGGGCGCTCATGCGGGCATGACAGGCAACTTCGTCCACATGGACTTCCCGGATCCCGCAGACTCGGAACTGGTCTACGTGGACACACCGGCCGGCGATCTCTTCTTGGAGTCCGAAGCGGAAATGCGACGCTACAAGTCGATGTTCGAACACCTTCAGGCGGTGGCCCTCGGGCCGAACGACAGTGCTGATCTGCTGACTAGAGTGGCAGAAGCGAGAGACTGAGAGCAGGTGTTGAGAGTGCAGTACGACCCCACGCAGCTCACGTGGCGAAAGAGCAGTTACAGCAGCGGCAACGGACAGTGTCTTGAGGTCGGGCACGGTGTCCAGGACGTCACACCCGTACGGGACAGCAAGAACGCTCCAGGACCCTTGCTCGTTTTCCGTACCGGTAGTTGGTCGATGTTCCTGACCGCGGTGAAGGCCGACACCTTCTCTGCCGACGCCTGACGCTCAACACCTACGCAGAACACAGCCCGAGCTCAAATCCCGGCCGGGGCTGTCGTCCAGCGCCATCGTCCCTGTACCGGCTCGAAGCCGGAGCGGCCCCTCCGCTCCCCTCCCCCGACAGCTCGACCTGTTCACACTCGACTGCTGGCCGCGCCACTTCTGAACCCGCCCTCGATGGCTGCCCGCTGGGTGGTTGCCGGGGGCTTTCGGCCCCGACGCAGTTGCTTTTGCTTGGCGAACAACTGCTGCGATGTGAGCGGCTGTGCTCGTTCTAGGCTCAGCGCATGAAGATTACTGTGCGGTCAGCGGCTGAGGCGGACCTGTCAGCGTTGCTGACTCTCTACAGCGAGTTGAACCCGGACGATACGCAGTTGTCTCAGGCGTCCGCAGGTGCCATTTGGGCAGCCATATCAAGGCAGCAGGGACGGACCATCCTGGTGGCTGACGCTGGCGGCACCGTGGCCGGAACGACCGATTGCATCGTCATGCCGAACCTCACTCGCGGCGGCCGGGCCATCCTGTTCGTGGAGAACGTCGTGGTGGCCAGCTCCTTCCAGCGGCGTGGCGTCGGCCGTCAGCTGATGGACGCTGCCGTTCAGCTGGGTGAGTCGGCCGGCTGCTACAAAATCCAGCTGCTGGCAGCGGATGACGAGTATGTCCACACCTTCTACGAAGCGTGCGGTTTCAAAGCCCTGGCAGAGGGTTTCCGCCGCTACATCCCATAGAAGCCTCGCCGCTGGGGCAATGCTTGCCGAGGCGGTGACAGGGCCTGTACCGACAGTTTCTGCAGGGCGTGAACCCACCAGGTGATGTGGACGGGCCTTGGTTCGCCAATGCCCGAAGGCAGACGGCCCACGGCAAGCGCATCGAGCGTGTCCGCTTGGTGGATGAACCCGCCACGGACAACCAGAGGTACCTGCCGGCCACCACGCCCGAAAACCTGGCCGCAGGCGAGGACATCCGTTTCATGCCCCGTGCCGATGCGGTACGGCACGGACTGCCGGTTCGACTTCTGGCTGTTCGACTCCCGAGTGCTCGCGCGCTTCAACTGGGCGGACGCATCTCGTCGCCTTGAACTCACGACGGAGCCCCAGGCCGTCGTCCGGGCTTGCCAAGCCCGGGATGCCGCTTGGCACTACGCCTTCGCGTACGAGGAGTTCAAGTCACGGGTGCCTTCGCCCATGTGACGACCGACTTCCTGCCCCACCGGATCTCGCTTGTCGCGAACAGCTGCCGGTTGCACGCAACAACGGCGCAGGACAGCCAGACACGGGCAATCCCGCGCAATCACCCAGCGCCCTTCCGCCATCCCAAGCATGCTGCGGGGCACCGATGCGGTCGTTCCTGAGCGTGTCGAACATGCCCCTGAGTGTCACGTCGAACGAAGGCCCTCTCGCAGTGCCCAGGGACCGCCGCCGCTCCTACAGACTCCCCATCACCTCTCCGAACGTGACGGACATGCCCTGCGTGTCATGTCGGACGAAGACCTTTCGGTGTGTGTCCCGTCGCGCCGGACCTCGCGCAAACCGGCTCTGCCGTGCGTCTGATCTCGCGCAGGCCGGAAGTAGCCCCGCATCGGGGGTGGGACCGGCGACGGGGTGTCGTGCGCATGCCCTAATCTGCGATCACCGAGTCCCGGCGCACGGGGCCGGTTTCACAGTGGGGGGATACCACTCGTGCCCAGACGCACTCTCACGTCCGCGACAGCTCTCGCGGTCCTCTTCAGCTCGGTCGCGCTGGTGGCCGGTACGGCGGGGTCGGCGTCGGCCGACTCCAGCAAGGTGCTGCCGGTGAAGTCCGCCGGTGACATTGTGGTGGACGGCGTCCACCAGAAGATCTTCATCAGCGATCCCTACGGCGGAACGCTCGTCGCCACCGACTACACCGGCACGGTCCTGGCGACCCTGGCCGGGCTGCCGGGCGTGGACGGCCTCGCGCTCTCCGCCGACTCCGGACAGCTGTACGCGGCCGTCCCCGGCGCCGACTCCATCGTGTCCTTCGAGACGCAGACCGTCACGCAGACCGCCCGGTACGCGATCGGCGACGGCACCGGCCCGGAACACCTCGCCCTGGCGGGTGGCAAGGTCTGGTTCGGGTACGGCACCCAGGACCATGGCGACATCGGTTCGCTGGACCTGTCCGGCACCGAGCCCGTGGTGGCCCTGGGCCAGGACACCGCCACCGGCTTCCGCGTCGCTCCGAAACTGGCCGCCACACCCGGCGCCCCGGATCTGCTGGCCGCCGGCTCCCCGGACTACAACGGCTCCAGGCTCGGCGTGTACGACGTGTCCGGCGGTACGGCGAACCGCACCGCCCAGTATGGGAACGGCCCCGGCACGGACTGGCTCGGGATCACCTCCGACCTCGCCCTCACGCCGGACGGCAGCGGGCTCGTCACCGCCAATCCGGGCAACCACCACCGGCTGTGGCGTACATCGGACCTCACCGATGCGGGGTCCTACCCGTCCGCCTATCACCCCGACGCGGTGGCGATCGCCGACGACGGCACGGTCGCGGCAGGCACTTCGTCCCCGTACGACCCGGACATCTACATCTTCGGACCCGGGTCGAAGACAGCGGTCCGGCAGTACGACCTGCCCGACACGGACGAACACATCAGTGGCGGCGACGAGGTCGTCCCCGGCGGTCTGGTCTGGGAACCGGGCGGAAGCCGCCTGTTCGCGGTGACCAGCAACAGCAAGGGGGACCGCGCCCTCCGCGTGCTGACCGACCCCACCAAGTCGGCTCCGGCGATGACGGTCACCGCCCCCGCCTCGGCCCCCCGCGCCAAATCGCTCACCGTCAAGGGCACGCTCAAGGCCACCCTGCCGCTCCCGGCCGGAACGCCGCTGACCGTCACCCGTACCGACATGGAGTCGCCGGGCGGCAAATCGCTGGGCACGAAGGGGCTCGGCGCGAACGGCGTGTTTTCCTTCACCGACACCCCGCCAGCCGGTGGCAAGGTGACGTACAAGGTGTCGTACGCGGGGGATGCCACGCACATCGCGTCGGCCGCATCCGCCTCGGTCAATGTCTCGCGGGCCACTCCGTCCCTGACGCTGAACCGCAATGGCGGCCTCTACGCCTACGGCACCGACGTCTCCTTCACGGCCCACCTCGGCTCCACGTACAAGAACCGGACCGTCGAGCTCTGGTCCGACCCCTTCGGCACCGACAAGCCGAAGAAGCTGGTCAAAAAGGGCAAGGTCAACTCCAAGGGCAATCTGTCCGTTACCGTGGACATGACCCGGGACACCACCGTCACCGCCGTGTTCGCCGGTGACGCCCGCTACACGCCGAAGAGCGTGAAGTCGACGGCGTACGCCAAGGTGAAGGTCTCGACAGCCGTCTCGAAGCAGTACAAGACGGCCAAGATCGGCTCCACGTCGTACGCGTACTTCCACAAGAAGACCAACCCCGTCTTCACCACGACGATGAGCTACTACAAGGGCCGCTCCCATCTGATGACCCTGCAGTTCTACTACCAAGGCAGGTGGTACGACCTGGGCTCGCAGTACTTCAAGCTCGGCACCAGCGGCAAGTCCGCGGTGACGCTGACCGGCACCCACGACACCGGTTACCGCATGCGGATGCGCTCGTCATACGTGAACGGCTCGTCCGGAGACAGCGTGAACTCGACCACGCACGGCGCCTGGAAGTACTTCATCTTCACCAAGTAGGCCGGCCGTCGTCACATCCCTTGAGCGTCCGGGCACCCCGCGCCCGGACGCTCATTTGTTCGCGTGGTCCCCCACGTAGAAGAGGATCCAGATGAAGCGGCGCGCTGTCGGCGGGAGAACTACGCCCCGTGCGATCAGAAGCATCTGGAGTGAGCGGGACATGCGGCCGTTGCCGTCCGACCAGGGATGGATCTTCACCAGGTTCAGACGGGCCATCGCTGCGCGGATCAGGACATGACTGTCGAGGTCGCCCTCGTTGAGCCAGTCCACCAGTCCACCAGTCCACTCCACCAGTCCGCTGCCCGGCCCCGCCCGCCCCCGGCTCGTCCCGAACCACTCCCCGGGTCCCCGGGTGGTTGATGTGGTGTCTTTTCAACGTGACGAACACACCCCCGAGTGTCACGTTGAACAACGACCCCCGGAGTGCTCGCGCCGAAGCCCGGCCGGGACGACCGCCGCCCCGCCCGGCTCACTTCTTGGCGTGCTCGCCCATGTAGAAGAGGATCCAGACGAAGCCCGCGAAGAGGTGCGTGGCGAAGACGTACACGAAGACGCGCAGCGCCACGCCGCGCTCCTTCCAGCGCTCGCTCTCGCTGCCGCCGCTGCTCCCGCTCACAAACCCTGCCCTCCGTCCGGCAGGGGCAGGCGTGGTCGCCGTGCGGCTCTCCGCGTCGCCTCCGAAATCCGGTCCACGGTACGCACCGGCCCCGCTCACCCCGCCGCGGCGGAATAGGTCAGGGGGGTGTCCCGTTGTAGGATGCGAAGATAGTTAAAAGTTCAACCAATCTGGAGGCGGGCGCCATGGAGTTCGGGATCTTCACCGTCGGGGACGTCACCACCGACCCGACGAACGGCAAAACACCGAGCGAGCACGAGCGGATCAAGGCCACGATCGCCATCGCGCAGAAGGCGGAGGAGGTCGGCCTGGACGTCTTCGCGACCGGCGAGCATCACAACCCGCCGTTCGTCCCGTCCTCCCCGACGACCACGCTCGGCTACATCGCCGCCCGCACCGACCACATCACCCTGTCCACCTCCACGACGCTGATCACCACCAACGACCCGGTGAAGATCGCCGAGGACTACGCGACGCTCCAGCACCTCGCGGACGGCCGCGTCGACCTGATGATGGGGCGCGGCAACACCGGCCCGGTCTACCCGTGGTTCGGCAAGGACATCCGCCAGGGCATCCCGCTCGCCATCGAGAACTACGCCCTGCTGCACAAGCTGTGGCGCGAGGAGGTCGTGGACTGGGAGGGCAAGTTCCGTACGCCGCTCCAGTCCTTCACCGCGACCCCCCGCCCTCTGGACGGCGTACCGCCGTTCGTCTGGCACGGCTCGATCCGCTCCCCGGAGATCGCCGAGCAGGCCGCGTACTACGGCGACGGCTTCTTCCACAACAACATCTTCTGGCCCATCGAGCACACCAAGAAGATGGTCAACCTCTACCGGCAGCGGTACGCGCACTATGGGCACGGCACCGCCGAGCAGGCCATCGTCGGCCTCGGCGGCCAGGTGTTCATGCGGAAGAACTCGCAGGACGCGGTACGGGAATTCCGCCCGTACTTCGACAACGCACCGGTCTACGGGCACGGGCCCTCGATGGAGGACTTCACGCAGCAGACCCCGCTGACCGTCGGCTCCCCGCAGGAGGTCATCGAGCGGACCCTGTCCTTCCGGGACGCCGTCGGCGACTACCAGCGCCAGCTGTTCCTGATGGACCACGCGGGACTGCCGCTGAAGACGGTCCTGGAGCAGCTCGACATCCTCGGCGAGGAGGTCGTCCCGGTGCTGCGCAAGGAGTTCGCCAACCTGCGGCCGGCCGGAGTCCCGGACTCCGCCCCCGTGCACCCGGCCGTCGCCGCGACCCGCACGGCCACGAAGGAGGTCTGACCGCCGTGTCCACCACGTCCACCGTGTTCAACACCGAACCCCTGCGGATCGTCGCCGTATCGGCCGGCCTCAGCAGCCCCTCCTCGACCCGGCTGCTGGCCGAACGGCTGGCCGGCGCCGCCCGCGAGCGCCTGCTGACCGAGCAGGACCGCACGGTCGAGGTCCACGTGATCGAGCTGCGCGACCTGGCCGTCGACATCGCCAACCACCTGGTGACCGGATTCCCGCCGGGCGCCCTGGAGAAGGCGATCAAGGAGGTGGCGGAGGCGGACGGACTGATCGCCGTCTCGCCCGTCTTCACCGCCTCGTACAGCGGACTGTTCAAGTCGTTCTTCGACCTGATCGACAACACGGCGCTGACCGGCAAGCCCGTCGTCATCGCGGCGACGGGCGGCACCGCCCGCCACTCGCTCGTCCTGGAACACGCGATGCGCCCGCTCTTCGCCTACCTGCGGGCCACCGTCGTGCCGACCTCCGTGTACGCGGCGTCGGAGGACTGGGGCTCGTCCGGCGACGAGTACACCGACGGCCTGCCGTCCCGCATCCGGCGCGCGGGCGGCGAGCTCGCCGCCATGATCGCGGGCGGCCGGGCGGTCTCCGGTGCGCCGAGGGCGCTCGGACTCGACGACGAGGTCGTGCCGTTCGAGCAGCAGCTCGCCGATCTGCGACTGGACTGAGTGGTCACGGCCGAGTGGGCACGGCCAAGTGGTCGTTGCTGAGCGGCCACGTCCGGGTGGGGCCGCCCGAGTGGGCCCGCCCGAGTGGCCCCGCCGCTCGAAACCCTGTCCGGTTTGGTTAGAGTCGGAACGAAAGATGCGTCGTACGGGGTTTTCTCGCACGACGCCTCTGCGCACTGAGCCGAACCGAGCTGGAGGCAGAGATGGGCAGGATCGTGGTGGGCGTTGACGGCTCCGAGTCGTCGATCAAGGCACTGCACTGGGCCGTACGCCAGGCGGAACTGACCGGCGACAAGGTGGAGGCCGTCAACAGCTGGGAGTACCCCGCGACCAGCTGGGCGTCCATGATGCCGGGCATGCCGGAGGACTTCGACCCGCAGGCCCTGGCGACCGTGTCCCTCACCGAGGCACTGGAGGAGGCCCTGGGCGCCGAGGGCGCGGCCGAGGTCAGCAAGATCGTGGTCATCGGCAACCCGGCCCAGTCCCTGCTGGAACGCGCCAAGGGCGCGAACCTGCTGGTCGTCGGGGCGCGCGGCTACAGCGGCTTCAAGGCGACGCTGCTCGGCTCGGTGAGCCTCCATGTCACCCAGCACGCACCGTGCCCGGTGACGGTCGTACGCGACTGAGCGCAGCAGAAAGACATGGAAATGGAGGACGGGCCCGTGCTCGGCGCGGGCCCGTCCTCATGTCCCGATGGCGCCGGGAGGCGCGCTCACGTCCGTTCGTGCGTGTAGAAGATGTAGAACGTCGTGATGAACATTCCGAGGCCGACCGCCAGTCCCAGCGCCGAGGACCGCAGCACGCTCGAACCGGTCAGTCCGACCAGCAGGCCGATCGCCGCGGCCGTCAGCGCGCCGTACGCCGCCCCCCGCACCAGGGGCATCAAAGTGTGCTGGATCCGGCCCAGCGCGAAGCACAGGACGGCGAGCACCACCGCGGTGATCAGGCCGTACCAGAACTGCCGGAGGCCGGTCGCGCCGTTGTTGCGGAGGATGAACGACGCGTAGAGGCCGTACGCCGCACCCAGCGTGGCGGGAACGGCCCAGGCGTACGCCGTGTGCTGACGTGTACGTGACCGTCTCCGGGCCCGACCGCGTGTCGGCATCGCTGCATGAGTGGCCATGGCGGAGAACTCCTTCCGTCGCCCTCTTCGTCCCTCCAGAGCACACCCGGCCGCGCCACCCGGCAACTCGGATGGCGTACGGCCCGGGGCGCGCCGCTTCCGTACGCGATTCCCTGGAGGGATGCGGACGTATCTCTCGGCGGTCACGGGGGCGGTGGTGCTGGTGCTGCTCGCCGTGCTCGTCCCGCTGAGCGCGCTCTCCGCCTGGGTGGATCTGGAGATCGACAACACGGACCGTTACGTTGCCGCGGTCGCCCCGCTCGCCGCCGACCCGGACGTGCAGAGCACTGTCAGCGACCTGATCACCGACGCGACGATGCAGCAGGTCGACGCCGGTCCGCTCCAGAGCACCGTGCGCGACTTCCTGCACCAGGCGGTCATGTCCTTCACCACCACGGACGCCTTCCAGGCCGCGTGGAACGCCGCCAACCGCACCGCCCACGAGGCCGTCACCGCCGCGCTGAACGGCAACACCGGCGAGGCCGTGACCATCGACCTGGCACCCATCACCCAACAGGTGAAACAGAATCTGGAGGGGAACGGGGTGCCGTTCGCCGACCGGATTCCGGTCCAGCACACCGACATCACGCTCATCTCCGCCGACCGTGCCGACCAGCTGCGCCAGACCTTCCGTGGGCTGCGCGCCGCCAGTGTCCGGCCCGCCGTGGGCACGGTCGTGTTCGCCGCCCTGACGGTGCTCGTGGCCTGGGCGCGCGGCGGACCGGGGCGCGGGCGCGCCGCGCTCTCGGCGACGGCGGTGGCCGGGGCCGGTTTCGCGCTGGGGGCGCTCGTGCTGCGTGCGGTGATCGCGGTCGCCCGCGACCGGGTGCTCGCCGAGGTGCCGGACAGCGAGACGGGCGCCGCGGCGGCGGTGTACGACGCGCTCACGGGCTCCCTGCGCACGACGGCGTGGATCGTGTTCGGGACGGGGCTGGCGGTGGCGGTGTGCGCGCTGCTCGGGAGGTGGTGGGTGACCCGGCGGGGGACGGTCGCGTAGCGGGCCCGGTTCGACGTGCGGCGGCGGGCGGGCCGGGGAAGAGTGGTTCTCGTGACTGCCGGATCGGGGGCGACTGAGAGGTCTTCCGTATGCGAGCGATAGCCGTCAGCACGTTCGGGGCAGACCCCGCACTGGTCGAGCTGCCCAAGCCCGAGCCGGAGGCCGGGGAGGTACGGGTCAGGATCGAGTACGCCGCACTCAACCCGTGCGACTGGCAGGCCGCCCAGGGCCCACCGGACGCCGGACCCGCCCCGCGCGGGTTCCCGCTGGTCGTCGGCGTGGACTTCGCGGGCCGGGTGGACATGATCGGCCGCGGCGCGAACCGCTTCCGGGTCGGCGACCAGGTCTTCGGCCGGATCGGCGACGCCCAGGACTCCGGCCGGGCCGGCGACCGGGTCGCCGCGCGGGCCGGAGGGCCGACGGCCCGCGCCGGTACCTACTGCGACTACGTGTCCGTGCCGCAGGACTCCGCGATCACCTTCGTCCCGGCCGGCCTCCTCCTCCGTACCGCGGCCGCCCTGCCGTCCGCCGGGATGACGGCCGCCCAGATCCTGGAGATCGCGGTGCTCCGGGGCCACGAGAGCCTGCTGGTCATCGGGGCGGCGGGCGGCGTCGGCAGCTGTCTGACCCAGCTCGCCGCGGCCCGCGACGTACGCGTGATCGCGGCGGTGCGCGGCGAGGAACACCGGCGGATGGCGGCCCTGGGCGCCACCGTCACGATCGACACCACGGAACGCCCCCTCGAAGCGGCGGTACGGGAGAGCTGCCCGGACGGCGTCGACGCACTGGTCGACCTGGTCTCCGCCACCCCCGACGCCTTCGCCGCCCGTGCCGCGCTGGTACGCACCGGCGGGATCGCCCTCAGCACGCGGGGCGTCGCCGCCGGGGCCGCGCTCCCCGCGGACGTGACCGGCATCGACTTCCGGCTCGAACCCAGCCCGGTCCTGCTCGACGTCCTGGCCGCGGGCGCCGCCGAAGGCGTACTGCGCGTGCCCATCGACATCGAACTCCCGCTGGAGAAGGCCCCGCAGGCCCTCGACCGGAACCGGACGGGTGGCGCACGCGGCAAGACCGTCATCGCTCTGAGCCCGGTCGTCCATGACGTCTCGTTCGGGCGGCGCGTAAGCGGGACTTGACCGGGGTGTCCTCGTCGCGGATCGCGGGTGCGATCACGAAGGCTACGCATGATCGGTGGGCGCCGGCCCGGCGTGACGCGCCCAGTGCACATCAGTGGGTCCAGGACTCACTGATGTGCACTGGCCAGGAACGTCAGGGGGTGGGCCCGGCCCCCCGCAGGCGCTCCATCTCCCGCCGGTCCCGCTTCGTGGGACGCCCCGCGCCCCGGTCCCGTACCGGAACCTGGATCGCCGTCTCGCGCGGCGGCGGGGGCGGGCTGTTGTCGACGAAGCACTCCGCCGCCACCGGAGGGCCGACCCTCTTCTTGACCAGCTTCGACACGACGACGATCCGGTCCCGGCCCGCGTGCCGGAGCCGTACCTCGTCGCCGACGTGCAACGCCTGGGCGGGCTTGGCGCGCTCGCCGGCGACCTTCACATGACCCGCGCGGCAGGCGGCAGCGGCCTGCGAACGGGTCTTCGTCAGCCGGACCGACCAGATCCAGACGTCGACCCGAACGCTGCCCTCCGCCTGCGGCGCCTCACCGGAAACCATGCAGCCGACTCTAGTGCGGCGCGGGCCCCGGGTCAGGACCGGCGGGCGAGGACCTGACCGGGCCGGGCCGGTTGCTGACCGGATCAGCCGGAGTCGGGTCCGAACGCCGACTCCAGGGTCTTCGCGTTGCCGACGAGTTGGCCGGTTCCGTCGACCGTCCCGGTCGCCCCCTCGACCGCGGCCGTTTCGCTCCCGTTCCGGCGAAGTCGTCCTGCTCACCGTCCGGTTCGTTGTCGAAACCGTCGTCCGGCATGCCCTCGGTGCCCGGTACGGGGTCGTCCATGGCCGACGCTGCGGAGGGCGGGGCGGCCACCTGGGCGGCGGCTGCGTCGGCTGCCGGAACGAGGCCGGAAAGCATCGCCCCTGCCACCAAGGCGCAGGCCGCGAATCGTGTTCTGCGAGATCGTTTTCCCACGCGGGAGCCCTTCTTGACAGCACATGCGGATAAAACGGACAACGGTGTGTCTGACTGTCTGTCAGGCACACCGTCCGCTCACGCCAGCAAGGCAACTCGGGACCAGGTGGGCACATTTGAACGACGCACATCAGGTCCGCACGGCATGCGCACAGAGCTCGGTCGGAGCTCGGTTGCGGCTCAGTTGCCCCATGGGCGGTGCCGCACCGCCGAACGGCCGGATCCGGCCGCTAACCTTACGTATCCGCCCTGGCCAGGGATGAATCCCGCAGGTCGGACATTCATCGCACCCAACTCACGCGAAAGGCCTCGCCCATGGGCATTCGGAGCTTGCTGCGCAAGGTGTTCGGCCGCGACCGCGCGGAGCAGGACGCGTCGGCGCCGGCGCCGACGGCCACGGTCCCGCCCCAGACCGAACGCACCGCGCCCGCGGAGTCGGAGCCGGTCACGACGACGGTGGACGAGCCCGCCAAGAAATCCGCGCCGGTGCGCGAAACCGCCCCGGCCACCAAGGCCTCGGTACCGGCCCCCGCCTCGCCCCGGTCCGCCACCGGTGACAGCGGTCTGGCATCGGACCTGGTGGCGGCGGCCTTCGACAAGCCGTCCCTGCCCACGGTCCCCTCCCAGGGCTCGGCCCCGAAGCCGAAGCCGGCGGAGGCCGAGGCCGAGGCCACGGAGCCGGAGGCCGCATCCGTCACAGAGATCGAGACCGAGCCGAAGCCGGAGCCGGTGGCCGCGGAGGCCCCCGAGACCGAGTCGGAGCCCGAGCCGGTGGCTGCGGAGGAGGAGGCGACGACCGTCGCCGAGGCCGACGTTCCCGCCGAGGTCGAGACCGAGGTCGAGCCCGTCAAGGCCGAGGCCACGGAGGCGGCCCCCGCCGAGCCGGAGGCCGCTGCCGCCCCCGAGGCCGAGCCCGAGCCCGTCGCCGAGCCGACGGCGGAGCCCGCCGCCGAGCCCGTCAAGGCCGAGGCCACGGAGGCGGCCCCCGCCGAGCCGGAGCCCGCCACCGCTGAGGCCACCACTGAGGCCACCGCTGAGGCCGAGCCCGTCGCAGTCGTCGCCGAGCCGACGGCCGCTGTCGAGCCCGAGCCCGAGCCCGAGCCCGAGCCCGTCGCTCCCGTCGCCGAGCCGACGGCGGAGCCCGCCGCCGAGCCCGAACCCGCCACGGCGGAGATCCCCGCCGAGCCGGAGACCGCACCTGCCCCCGAGACCGAGACCGAGACCGAGCCGAAGCCCGAGCCGGTCACCGCCGCCGCCCCCGCCCCCGAGCCGGAGGCCGCACCCGCCCCCGAGACCGAGCCGAAGCCTGAGCCGGTCAGCGCCGCGGCCCCCGCCCCCGAGCCGAAGGCCGCATCCGCCCCCGCACCCGAGCCGGAGGCCATGTCGGCCCCCGCCCCGGCCCCCGAAGCAACCCCCGCCCCCGACGCGCCCGAGCCCGCGCTCGCCCTCGCCCGGGTCAAGTCCAGCGCGCCCGGGCTCGTCGAGCCGTACGAGGCCGCCCAGGCCGCGCTGGAGGCGCACGGGCTGACCGGGCTGCGTGCCACCGTCTACCTGGTCTTCGACCGCTCCGGCTCCATGCGGCCGTTCTACAAGGACGGCAGCGCCCAGCACCTGGGCGACCGCACCGTGGCCCTCGCCGCGCATCTGGACGAGAGCGGCACCGTCCCCGTCGTCTTCTTCTCGACCGACATCGACGGCACCGGCACGGTCGACCTCGCCGCCCACGAGGGCCGGATCGACGAACTGAACGCGGGCCTGGGCCGCCTCGGCCGTACGAACTACCACCGCGCCGTCGAAGAGGTCGTCGCGCACTACGAGAAGTCGGGGGAGACCGGCCCCGCGCTGGTGATCTTCCAGACGGACGGCCCGCCGGACGCCAAGCAGCCCGCGAAGCAGGCGCTGGCCGAAGCGGCGCGGCTGCCGCTGTTCTTCCAGTTCGTCGCGTTCGGCGACGAGGACGCGAAGGGCTTCGACTTCCTGCGGAAGCTGGACGTCCCGAACGCCGGGTTCTTCCACGCGGGCCCCGCCCCCCGCGAGGTCGCGGACGCCACGCTCTACCGCGAGATCCTCGCCGCCCTCCCCGCCTGGGCCGCCGCGCGCGAAGCGGCGACCGAAGCGGCCGCCGAAGGCTGATCCTCCGGCAGGCGTACGGTCACGGCGAGCCCGCCCACGGGGCCCGGCACCGCCGTGACCGTACCGCCGTGCGCCACCGCAATAGAACGCACGATCGAGAGGCCGAGTCCCGAGCCCCGCCCCATCCGGTCCTTGCCCTCGCCCCGCCGGAACGGCTCGAACAGCCCGGGGATGTCCGCCGCGTCGACCACGGGCCCGGTGTTGCGCACCTTCAGCAGCGCCCCGCCGTCGGCCGTCACCAGGGACACGTCCACCGTCCCGTCGGGCACGTTGTACGTGACGCCGTTGGCCAGCAGATTCGCCACCAGCTGGGCGAGCAGCAGCCGGTTCCCCCGTACCGTGCACGGCCTGGCGTCGACGTTCACGCCCGGGTGCCGGGCCGCCTCCTCCGCCACCACCTGCGCGAGGTCCACCGCGTCCCGCTCGTTCGCCGCGAGCCCGCGTTCGCTGCGTGCCAGGACCAGCAGTCCCTCGATGAGCCGCTCGCTGCGCCGGTTGTTGTCCAGGAGTGTCTGCCGGGTCCGTACGAGATCCTCCTGGGACGGGTCGTCCAGACCGATCTGGATCGCGGCCCGCTGGGTGGCGAGGGGGGTGCGCAGTTCGTGCGAGGCGTTGGCGATGAACCGGCGCTGGCTGTCGAACGCCTTCTCCAGCCGGGCCAGCAGCGCGTCGAGCGTGTCGCCGAGCTCCTTCAGTTCGTCGTCGGGGCCACTGGACGCGATCCGTTCGTGCAGGGTGTGCTCGGAGAGCCGGCGTGCCTTCGCGGTCATGGCGTGGACGGGCCGCAGGACCCGCCCCGCGGTCCACCACCCCACCGCGACCGCGCAGGCCGTCATGACGAGCAGCGCGGCCACGGACCACACGAGCAGCTGATGGCCGGCCGCGTCGCTGACGTGGTCGGTGAGGTCGTAGACGGTGGGCGGGCCGAGAGTCCGCCGGGTGACGAGGGGGCCGTTCACCGCGTAGCCGGGCTGGACGACCGCGGCGGTGCGGGCGATGTCGCGCGCCTGGGAGTCCGTACCGGCGCGGGAGGCGAGGTTGACGGTGGCGAGCAGCGCCGTCCCGAGCACCAGGAACACCCCGCCGTACACGAGCGCGATCCGCGTCCGGATCGTGGAGTGCTGGACGTGCGGGACACGAGCGGCGCGCAGAATGACCGGAAGGCGTGACGGGCGCTTCACAGGGCGTACCCCACGTCCTGCACGGTACGGATCAGGGCCGGTTCCCCGAGTTTCCCCCGCAGCTTGCTCACGCAGACGCGTACGGCGCCGGAGTGGGGTGTCTCCCTGCTCGAACGGAGTTGAGAACTCGGGGAAGGATCGGCGTTGGCGTCCCAGGCCCGCTCCAGCAGCTCCTCCGCGCTGACGGTCCCGCCGTCCGCCTCCAGCAGCAGCTGGAGCACCGAGAACTCCTTCGGCGAGAGGTCGAGCTCCCGCCCCTCACGGGAAGCGGTGCGCCGCACGGTGTCGAGCCGGATGCCGTGCCGCTCCAGCTGCGGCGGTACGGGGCGGGCGCTGCGCCGCCGCAGCGCCCGTACCCGCGACACCAGCTCGGGGAACTCGAACGGCTTGCCCAGATAGTCGTCGGCGCCGAGATCGAGCCCGGCGACCCGGTCCTCCATGGAACCGGCGGCGGTGAGCATCAGGATCCTGGTCCGGGAGCCGGAGGCGACCAGTCCGCGCGCCACGTCGTCACCGTGCACCCGCGGCAGATCGCGGTCGAGGACGACGACGTCGTAGTCGTGCAGCCCCAGGTAGGCGAGGGCGGCGTCGCCGCTGTACACCGTGTCGACGGCGAACCCGGCACGCCGCAGCCCGGTGGCGACCAGCTCCGCCAGCATCTCCTCGTCCTCGGCGACCAGTACCCGCATCGTGATGTCCCCTTCCTCGTGTCTACGCGTCCACTCTCTCCCAGGGTGCGTCCTTGTTGTGGGAAAGGGCGTTTCGTAGGTCTGCGCACAGCCCGTCACCGGGTTCCCGGAACCAACTCCGGCCTCAAGAGCGTTACATGTTCAAGGTGTTGGACCCTTATATGAACGGAGGCGTGCGGTGACCGGTTCCACGGACGGCGACGACTGGCTCGACCTGGCGGACGCCCTCGATCTGCTGCGCTCCCAGGTGGCCGAGTCGCAGCGCAGGGCCCAGCACGCCGAGGTCCGTTTCGGCGTGGAGCAGATCACCGTCGACTTCGAGCTGGAGCTGATGCGGACCCGGGAGGGCGGCGGCGGTCTCCGCTTCGGCGTCGCCGACGCGAAGGCCCGCCAGGAGAGCGGCCGGAGGTCGGTGCAGCGGGTGAGCCTGACGCTGAAACCGGAGCGGCCGGGCGGTGGGGACGTACAGATCGGCGACTGGGAGTAGGCGACTGGGAGTAGGTGACCCGGATTCCGGGCAGGACGCGCCGGGCACGGCGGACGAGACGTACGGGGGTGGGGTGCCGTGGACGAACACCGTGTGGTCCGCATCCATGTCCGCCACCGTGACGGACGTACCCGCACCGGCTCGGGCTATCTGGTCGCACCCCGGCTGGTGCTGACCGCCGCACACCTGCTGGCCGAGGGCGCCGAGCCGATGGTCGCCGTCCCCTCGGACCTCTCCGCGCAGCCGGACGCCCCCACGGCCCCGGGCCCCGCCGCACCCCCGATCCCCGCCGCGCCGTCCGCCACTGACGCTCCGGCCTTCACCGCCACGCCGGCCTGCACCGAGTGGCCGGCCCCGCCCGTATGGTCCCGGCTCGACGACACGGTCGACGCGGCGCTGCTGCACATCACCGCGGCCGCCTGGCGCCCGCCCCCCTGCTCGCACGGGTCCGGGGACTTCCGCATCCAGCGCTGGGGACGGCTGGTCACCGACACCACCGGGCACACCGTCTCCTGCGTCGGCCACCCCCGCATGCAGCGCGACGCCTCCGGCAACGGCGTCGAGCAGCTGTCGGCCACCGTCAACCCGCTGACCGGCAGGGCCAAGGGCCGCTACGAGCTGCTGGGGACGGCCTCCACGTTCGGCGGCCCCGGCGGCGACACGCCGCACGACGGCGTGTCCCCGTGGTCCGGGATGTCGGGCGCCGCGGTGTTCAGCGGCCCCCTGCTGCTCGGCGTTGTCCGGCACGACAGGGGAGCCCGCACCGGCGCCCGGCTCTCCGCCACCCGCAGCCATGAGCTGCTGCGGGACGACGCCTTCGTCCGCACGCTCACCGCCCACACCGGTCTGCGCCCCGAGGCCGAGGCCGCCGACCTGGCCGCCCTGCTCTCGCCCGCGCCCCCGCAGCGCGCCCTCGTCTCCCCCGCGACGCTGCTGCGGGCAGATGTCGAGGCGGTGTCGTTCCGCGGCCGGACGGACCAGCGCGAGGAGCTCCGCGCCTGGTGCGAGGCGCCGGCCCGGCAGCTCGCCGTGCAGGTCCTGGTGGCGCCCGGCGGGCAGGGCAAGACCCGGCTCGCCAGGTGGCTGGTGACCACGATGCGCTCGCTCGGCTGGGCCGCCGGATTCATCCGGAGCGAGCTGCCGGACACCGCCGCGGCGCTGCTCCCGCACATCGGCGGGTTCGCCCGGATCCAGCACCCCGCCCTGTTCGTCGTCGACTACGCCGAGTCCCGGCCGAACCTCATACGGGAGCTGATCCGCCAGTCGCTGGAGTGCGCCCACCCCGTCCGGGTCCTGCTGCTGTCCCGCTCGATCGGCACGTGGAAGACGGAGGCGAGGGACGCCCCCGCCGCAGTGCACGAACTCCTGGACCTTGCCCCGTTCACCCTGCTGCCCGCCCTCGACGACTCGGTCGTCGACCGGGACTCCGCCTTCGTCCAGGCGGCGAAGGACCTGGCGGAACTACTGGGGCAGGTGCCGGACCACCACGGCGTGGACTGGCCGGCGGTGGCCCGCTCGGTGGCTCCGCCGCCCACGGCGGACCGGCCCGTGTTCGAGGCGGCGCTCACCATTCAGATGGGCGCCCTGCTCGCCCTGCTCCGGCACGACCGGGCACAGTCCGCCCCCGCTACCGAGCCGCTGCCGATGGCGCTCCTGAGACACGAGAAGCGTTACTGGGTACGGTCCGCCGCCGCCGTGGGCATCCCGCTTGGAGAGGCCGACCTGTCCCGGGCCGTCACTGCCGCGACCCTGTGCGGCGCGTCCGGCCCGGCGGAGGCGGTGGCCACGGCCGGCCGCATCCCGGGCATCCCGTCCGGTCTGCGCAGCCGCGTCGCCGACTGGCTGCGGGCCCTGTACCCGTCACCGCAGAGCACCCTCTACTGGGGCCAGCTGCACCCTGACCGGATCGCGGAGTACCACGCGAGCCGCACCCTCATCGAAACGGACGGCCTGCTGACCGCGCTGTTCCGGGACGGCTCGCCGGAACAGCAGATCCGTACGCTGGACGTGCTCACCCGGGCGGTGGTCGGCCATGCCAACGCGGGCCGCTCCACCATGGCGGAGCAGCTCCTGTCCCAGCTGAACGGCACCCTCGACGAGGTACGGGTCGCCGCGCCCGTGTTCCGGGCGTGCGCCGCCGCGCTGCCCGACAGCTCCCATGTGCTGGGCCCGCTGGCCCTGCGGATCGCGCGGATGCTCCTGGACCGGTACGCCACCGAGCCCGGCACGCCCGCGACGGTGCTGGCGTGGGCGTACCGCAATCTGGCCACACGCAGCCTCGACATGGCGGACGAGCCGACCGCCCTGGCGGCCGGCAGCAAGGCCGTGGAGCTCTGCCTCGGCCCGGTCGAGGACGAACCGGGCGACCACGAGGCCGATCTGGCCCACGCGCTGTACCTGTACGCGATGACCCTCTCCGACGACGACCTGGAGGGCCAGTTCCGAGCCGCCCATCACGCGCTGCGGCTGCGGCTGCGGCTCGCCGCCCAGGACCCGGCGCCGCACCGGCGAGACCTCATCCAGTCGGAACGCCAGGTGGCCTCCGTCCTGTGGCGGATGGACCGGCGGGAGGAGTCGGACGAGCACACCCGGAGGGCGGGGGAGGAGAGCGAACGGCTGAACGAGGAGCAGCCGGGACGGCATCAGGACCTGCTGGCCTACAGCCTGCGGGATCTGAGCGTCGGGCACTGGCACGACGAGGAGTACGACCAGGCCATCGCCGCCGACGAACAGTCGGTGGCCCTGCTACGGCGGCTGACCGCGACCAACCGTGACGGCTTCGCGACCCGCCTGGCGCACTCGCTGCAGTCCCTCTTCGTCACCTACAACACGGCGGGCCGGCTGGCGGAGGCCATGGCCGTGGCGGACGAGGTCCTGGGCATCCTCGAGCCGCTGGCGGCCGAGCGCCCCGCCGTCCACAAGGCGGCGTTCGCGGAGGTCCTGCACAACCTCAGCTTCGTGCAGGAGGATCTGGGCGACGGGGTTGCGGCGCTGGAGACCGTACGCAGAGCCGCCTCGCTGCGCGAGGAACTGCTCGCCGCGTCACCGCGGCGGCGCCGACGCACCGCGCTGGCCGGCTCCTTCGTCCGCATCGCGTACCTGCTCCGGACCGAGGAGCGATGGGACGAGGCCCTGGACTTCACGTCGCGCGCCCTGGAGCTGCGACGCCTCGTCCCGAACCCGCTCGGTCAGGAACGGGCCCGTACCGCGGACACCCTGTCCGATCTGGGCTGGACCCTTTCGCGGGTCGGCAGGTACCCGGAGGCGATCACGGCCCTGCGCGAATGCGTCGCTCTGCAGCGTGTGCTCGTCCAGGAAGCCGTCGGTGTTCCCAGGAAGCACGACGAACGCGAAGGGGGGCTGATCTACGCCCTCGCCGAACTCGCCCACGCCTACAGCCGGGACGACCGGACCGCGGCCGAGCGCATCCTGCTGCGGGAGGCGTTGGTCCTGCTGCGCCGCAGACACCGGGCGGACCCCGACAACTGGGCCGAATCGCTCGCCCGGTGCCTGAGCCTGCTCGGCGAGGATCCGACGGACGTCCGTCAGGTGATCCCGCTCCTCGAAGAGGCCGTCGACCTGTACGCCGACATGCTCGGCGCCGGGGGCGGCGAGGCTGCGCGTGACGGACTCCTCGCCGCGCTCGCCCGTCTTCGCAACGCCCAGAGCACCGCGGGCCGCCACCGGGCGGCGGTGCGCACGGGGCTGCGTCTGCTGGAGACGGCCGCACGGGCGGAGGCCCGGCCGGCCGCCTACCGTGCCACGGACCACACCCGTCTCGCCTCGGCCTACGCACGGACGGGGGCGTACACCGAGGCGCGGGCCCATTCCCGACGCGCGGTCGCCCTCTGCCGGGCCGCCCTCGCGGAGGGTGCCTGCGGCCTCGGCGATCTGGCCTGGCACCTCCTGGAACAGGCCCAGATCCTGGACCGCGGCGACTTCGGGGGTAACTGGCACGCCACGGCCGCGGCTCTCGTACCGGCTCGCGAGTCGCTCGCGCTCCACCGGTACCTGGCCCGCAGCGACCCCGCCGGGTACACCACGGCGCAGCGGGAGGCGGTCACCGTCGTCGCCGGAATTCTGCTGCGACTGGGCCGCGTCGCCGAGTCCGAAGCCGTCCGGCACCGCCACGCCGCATGAGCCACCCGAAAAACGCCCGCCGAAAAACGCCCGCCGAGAAGTGTCCGCCGAGAAGTGTCCGACGAGAAGTGTCCGACGAGGAGCGCCCATGACCACCGAGAACCCGTACGACTCCTTCGAGGCCGACGAGGTCACCCGTCAGGAACAGCAGCGCAACCTGGTCTTCCCGACCCTCGACGCCTTCGTCACCCAGTACCTCGCACCGCTGCTCCGGGACCGTGACGTCACCGGGGTGGGCGCCTGGTGCCCGAACTGGTGGACGCATCCGGAGGTCATCGCCAGGTTCGGGGCGATGTGGCGCGCCTTCGAATATCTGCGGCACGACACGGGGCTCGGCCTGTCGCACTGGTGGCTGCACCATCTGGACCCGCACATGACCGTGCTGCTGCATCCGGTGACCGGCCCGTTCAGGAACTGCCGCTCGGGTCATGGCGACAGCCCCGACCTCCCGGTCGTGCCTGCCCCGGCGGAGTTGCTGGACATGCCCGCCTTCTCCGCCTACGCCGAGGACCCCTTCGGCCCCGGGTCTGAGGGCGGCCGACCGTAATCGGTGTGAGTGGATCTTCCGCAGGCCGTTAGGATTTCGACCATGGCGGCCACTGGATCCGAGAAGCAGGGGGCGACGGCGTACTACGTCTCGACCCCCATTTACTACGTCAACGACGCTCCTCACCTGGGCCACGCCTACACGACCGTCGCAGGCGACGTGCTCACGCGCTGGCATCGCCAGCGCGGCGAGAAGGTGTGGTACCTCACCGGCACGGACGAGCACGGTCAGAAGATCATGCGCACTGCCGAGGCGAACAACGTCACCCCGCAGGAGTGGTGCGACAAGCTCGTGGAGGAGGCCTGGAAGCCCCTCTGGGAGCACCTGAACATCAGACACGACGACTTCATCCGTACGACGGAGAAGCGGCACACCGACCGGGTGCAGGAGTTCGTGCAGGACCTGTACGACAAGGGCGAGATCTACAAGGGCGGCTACGAGGGCCCGTACTGCGTGGGCTGCGAGGAGTACAAGCTCCCCGGCGACCTCATCGAGGACGAGAACGGCGTCAAGCTGTGCCCGATCCACAAGAAGCCGGTGGAGATCCTCAAGGAGGAGAACTACTTCTTCAAGCTGAGCGCCTACGGCCCGAAGCTGATGGAGTTCTACGCGAACAACCCCGGCTTCATCCAGCCCGAGTCCGCCCGCAACGAGGTCGTGAACTTCGTCAAGCAGGGCCTGCAGGACCTCTCCATCTCCCGCTCGACCTTCGACTGGGGCGTCCCGGTGCCGTGGGACGAGAAGCACGTCATCTACGTGTGGGTCGACGCCCTGCTGAACTACGCCACGGCGGTCGGCTACGGCGCCAACCAGGAGAAGTTCGACGGAACGTTCCCGGCCGACGTGCACCTGGTCGGCAAGGACATCCTGCGCTTCCACGCGGTGATCTGGCCGGCGATGCTGATGGCGCAGGGTCTGCCGCTGCCGGGCCGGGTCGCGGCCAACGGCTGGCTGATGGTCGGCGGCGAGAAGATGTCGAAGTCGAACCTGACCGGCATCAAGCCGCAGGACCTGACCTCGCACTTCGGCGTGGACGCGTACCGCTGGTACTTCCTGCGCGCCATCGCGTTCGGCAGCGACGGCTCGTTCTCCTGGGAGGACTTCTCCGCCCGTTACACCTCCGAGCTCGCCAACGACTACGGCAACCTCGCCTCGCGCGTCGCCGCCATGGTCGGCAAGTACTTCGGCGGGGCACTCCCCGAAGCCACGGCCGCGGGTGACGCCGAGAAGGCGGTCCAGGAGGGGCTGGCGAAGGCCGTCGCGACGGCCGACGAGAAGATCGGCGAGGAGCTGGACTTCCAGGCCGGCATCCTGGCGATCTTCGACTTCGTGAAGCAGGTCAACGGCTACATCACGGAGCAGGAGCCCTGGAAGGTCGCCAAGGACACGTCCCCGGAGGGCCAGGCCCGCCTCGCGACGATCCTGTACACGGCCGCCGAGTCGCTGCGCGGCGTCGCGGTCCTGCTGAACGCCGTGATGCCGGAGACCTCGCAGAAGCTCTGGGACTCCCTCGGCGCCGAGGCGTCCCTGGGCGCGCTGTCCGACCAGCGCGTACAGGACGCGGGCACCTGGGGCCGGCTCCCGGTGGGCGCGACGGTGACGAAGGGCGCGGTGCTGTTCCCCCGCCTGGAGGAGAAGCCGGCCTAAGCACGTACGCACGACGAGGATCCAGGATCCGGACAAGCGCTCGGCCGGGGTTTCCCGGCCGAGCGTTCTGCGGTCGAGGCACAGGACCAGACCCCGCTGTGCACAGGGGCCTGTTGGGCTGCCGACCTGGGCCGACCTGGGCGGACAACAACGCCGGATCAGGGTATGGGCGCCACCGACGCGGCTTCCCAGGCAAACCCGTCCGGGTCGGTGAAGGACCCGGCATCGTTGCCCAGCACGAGCCGGTGCGAGCCGCTGCCGTCGATGGGGACGCCGAGGTCCTTGGCCAGGGCGCGGCGCCCGTACAGCGCCAGCTTGACGGAACTCGCCGGCGAGGCGAACTCGACGTACTTGCGGCCGAAGCTCTTCGCCACGGTGAGGCCGCGTTCGACGTAGAACTGCTTGCTGGCGGCCACGTCCGTGGCCCCCAGCAGAAGCACGGTCTGCTCGATCTGCCCGGTGGCCGGGCCGGTGTCCTTCTTCGCGGAGGTCGCGACTTTCCAGATCGTCCCGTCCGGAGCCTGTACGACACCGCCGTAGCCCCAGAACGACTTCGAGACGGGCTTCAGCGGCGTGGCACCGGCGTCGAGGGCGGCATCGATGAAGCCGCGGACGTCGGCCGGCCGGGACACCGTGAGCGACAGCGCGAACCCACGGAACCCGGTCGTCGGCGCCTGCGAGGCTCGCAGGCGCACCTGGGCCCCCGAACCGAAGGCGGTGTAGAAGCGGTCGGCGGCCGTGGGATCGGCCACCTCAAGGGTGACGGACTCGAAGGAGGTCATGACGATCACGCTAGTTACGGCTGGTCGCCGGCGCTTCTCGATTCCTGACCGGTCTGGTCACCTGTTTCGCCACACACGACGGCATCCCCGCCGCACCGCCCGCCTCCCGGCGCCGGTAGACGCTCGGAGACACACCGACCAGCTCGGTGAAGCGGCTGCTGAAGGTGCCCAGCGACGAGCAGCCGACCGCGAAACAGACCTCGGTGACGCTGAGGTCGCCACGGCGCAGGAGCGCCATCGCGCGCTCGATGCGCCGCGTCATCAGGTAGGCGTACGGCGACTCGCCGTACGCCAGCCGGAACTGGCGACTGAGGTGTCCGGCCGACATGTTCGCGCCGCGGGCGAGCGCCTCGACGTCCAACGGCTGCTCGTACTCCCGGTCGATCCGATCGCGCACCCGGCGCAGCCGCGCGAGGTCGCTCAGGCGCTGCGCCGCGGTAAGTGCGCTCATCCAGGCAGGATGACACACGAGGGAACTCCCTTCACCGATGTTCGTGAGCACGTGGGTTGCCCCCCGAGGCAGGCGGCGCGGTGGTCGTGGCGCCTGCCTCGGGAGGCCGGACCGACGACGACGGCCGAACGCCTCAGCGAACCTCTTGGATACGGACCAGGTTGCCCGCGGGATCGCGGAAGGCGCAGTCGCGGACGCCGTACGGCTGCTCGGTCGGCTCCTGGACGACCTCGGCGTCGCCGGCCTGCACCTTCTCGAACGTGCCGTCGAGGTCCCGGGTGGCCAGCAGGATCCAGCCGTAGGTGCCCTTGGCCATCATCTCGACGATGGTGCGCCGCTCGTCCTCGGTGACCCCGGGGTCGGCGGCCGGTGGCGCCAGGAGGATGGAGGTGCCGGGCTGGCCGACGGGGCCGACCGTGATCCAGCGCATCCTGCCCTGCCCGACGTCGGTGCGGATCTCGAAGCCGAGGGTGTCGCGGTAGAAGGCCACGGCGGCGTCCGGGTCGTCGTGCGGGAGGATGGTCGTGTGAATGGTGAGGTCCATGACCATCACGCTAGTTGCGGTCCGGTGACCGATGCTTCTCGATTCCTGACCGGTTCGGCCACCCGCCCCGGACCGGCACAAGACGAACCCGCCCAGATCTGGACAACGCCGAAGCCCACGGCCACCTACGGTGCTGCCACGCCCAGTTGCTCACCGGTTCCCCCCGCTCACTCGTATGCAACTGCCGCACCGGTGTGCCCATCCCTCCCCGGTCACCAACCGACCGGCTCCGAACCGGCCGACCGTCAGCCGACCGTCAGCCGAGCGCACCCAGCAGCCGCCGCCGGGTGCGCAGCGTGCTGCCGGTAGATCCAGCCCGGATCCGGCGCCCTCCACCCGCCGAATCTGCGCAGCGACGCGCTGAACGGAGTCCACGGAACTGAGGAGGGAACGCGTCCTGGGCCCTGGCCGACCGCGGGAGATTCCGAGAGCGACAATTATGAGTGGGTGCCGTGCTGGTCGGTTCATTCAGTCGGGTCGCGAGGTCCTGCCCGGTGGACCGGGTGCCGAGCCCGGCGGGAGACGACGATGAACGGCTCGGTCCGTGTCGGACAAGTTGTCGGGGTACCACTGCGGATGCACTGGAGCGTGCCGCTGCTGGTGGTCCTGTTCGCGTACGGTCTTGGCCGCCAGACCCTCCCCGCATGGACTCCAGGGCGCTCGGATGCGGTTTACACCTTCGCCAGTGCCGTGGGAGCCGTACTGCTCATGGGCAGCCTCCTGCTCCACGAGACGGCACACGCTGCGACTGCCCGCAGGAAGAAGATCGCGGTACAGGATGTGACGCTGTGGGCGCTGGGCGGGATGACCCGGATGGGGCGACCGCCGACGGCCGCGGTGGCTTTCGCAGTGGCCGTCAGCGGGCCGCTCACCAGCCTGGCCATCGGAGGCGCCGCGCTCGGAGCGGGAATCGGGCTGCACGCGATGTCCGGCTGGGCGGTGCCCGCCGCCGTTCTGGTGTGGCTCGGCTGGGCGAACCTGTTCCTGGGCGCGTTCAACCTCCTTCCCGCTGCGCCGCTCGACGGCGGAAGGGTGGTGCAGGCGCTGTTGTGGTGGCGTACCGGAGACCGGGAACGTGCGGATCGGGCGGCCTCCCGAAGTGGGCAGGTCGTGGGCGGGCTGCTGATGGCCTTCGGCTGGATCTCCTTCCTGCGCGGGGCTCCGGGCGGGCTGTGGCTCGTCTTCGTCGGCCTCTTCATCACGGTCGTCGCCGGCGCCGAACGGCAGCGCGCCGTGATCCACACATCACTGCGGGGCGTCAAGGTCGCCGATGCCATGTCCAGCCCGGTGACCACCGGCGCCGACTGGCTCACCATCCGGCATTTCATCGACGAGGTGGCAGTGAACTCCCGCCATTCCGTCGTCCCGCTGCTCGATTTCGAAGGCCGTCCCAGCGGGATCGTATCGATACGCAAGCTTGCCCGGATACCGGGAGCGCGCCGGGAGGCGCTGCGCGTGCGCGAGGTGGCGATCCCGCTGTCACAGTGCGCGGTTGCCGCCCCGAGTGATCTTCTGAGTGAGGCTCTCGACAAGCTCCGCCCGGGTGCCGGCATGCGCATTCTCGTCGTGGACGGGAACCATCTGGTGGGGATCGTCACCGCCAAGGACATTTCACGGCTGATCCAGCGGCACACACTGGGGGGCCGAGGGCCCGACTGAGCCCGGGGCCCACAGCGTCGACGGCGATGTGCACCCGGCCCGAAGCGGCAGTCTTCCTGCCGCCGATGCTGATCGCCACTTTCCAGGGCATGAACTTCACCGACATGCCCGAACTCTCCTGGCGGCACGGCTTCCTGGTAACCATGCTGCTGACGCTCGTCACGGCGCTGAATCACCTTCAGGTACTCAGTGGACGAGCCGCACCACGGGACGCACTCGCGAGGCGAGGTCGGCCAGCAGCCGGTCGGCCTGCGGCAGTACGCGGGGCCCGAGGGCGGCGGCACCGACGGCGACGGCCACGCCGGCCCACGCCAGTGGGCCCAGCGGCGTGCACCCGAAGAAATGGCTGATGACCGGCGTCTGGACGAGGGTGATGAGCACGGCGGCGGTGCCGAGGACGGTGGCCAGGACCAGTGGGCTGTGGCGGCGTCCGACGACGGTCTGGGTGAGCTGGGCGCCGACCACACCGCACAGGGCCATCGTGCTGGTACGCCGCGCCGAGCCCGGAGTGAGTCTGCCGAGCAGCCATGCGATGGCCGCGCCGATTCCGGTGATCAGGCCACGATGACGGATCTGGCGGTTCAGTGGCGTGCCGAGGACGGCGAGGCCCACGGGTGCGCCGTCGGCTGCGGTGGGCTCACCGGTGGGTTCCGGATCGTGGGGGGTGACCGCGACCGCCATCGCCGGGAACATGTCGGTGAGCAGGTTGACCAGCAGCAGCTGACGCGTCGACAGTGGCGAGGTACCGGACAGCAAGGTGCCCAGTACGGAGAAGCCGACCTCGCCGGCGTTCCCTCCGAGCAGAATGCTGATCGCGTCGGCCACGCTGCGCCACAGGGCACGGCCCTCGCCGATGGCGTCGATAAGAACCGACAGTTCGTCGTTGGTGATCACGAGGTCCGCCGCGTTGCGCGCGGCGGCCGATCCGCGTGCCGCGATGCCGATCCCGACATCGGCGGCGCGGATGGCGGCGGCGTCGTTGGCGCCGTCCCCGACCATGCCCACGACGCGTCCCGCCTCCCGGAGCGCCTCGACCACCTGCAGCTTCTGCTCGGGTGCGACGCGAGCCACGACACCGCAGTCCCGGAGCAGGCATGCCCGTCCCGCCCGGTCGAGTGCGGCCAGCTCGTCGCCCGTGACGACCGTGACATCCGATGGCCAGCCCAGAGCCACCGCGACGGAACGGGCGGTCTGAGGGTGGTCGCCGGTGAGCATGACGGGTCGTACGCCGATCTCGCCGAGACCGGCCACGAGCGGGGCCGAACTGGCGCGAGGGCTGTCGGCAAGTGCCACGAACCCGATGAGCTCCAGCAGTTCAAGGGGCTTGTCCAGGGCCTCCGCCGCCTCGTCCGCCGCAAGGCGGCGCTGGGCGACGGCCAGCAGCCGCAGGCCCTGGGCGGCAAGAGCATGTGCCGTGTCGACGGTTGCCGGATCCGCATCGAGGCAGCACGGCAGCATGACTTCAGGCGCCCCCTTGACGACCATCATGTCCTCGCCGTCGGCGTCCCGTCCGATGGCTGCCGCGTAGCCCCGGCTCGCCTCGAAGGGCTGGGTCCGCACGGTAATCCACCCGGTCTCGCGCGGGGCGGCTACCAGGACGGCCTCGTCGGTGGCGTGGGCGTGGACGCCCGGCTGCTCGGCGACGCGGGGGCAGGCTCGGGCGGCGACGCGAAGGATCTGTTCCGCTTCGGGGCCGGACGCCGGGTGCTCGGCGCCGGCGGCAGTGACCAGGCGGACGACCCGCAGCCGGTTCTCGGTGAGGGTCCCGGTCTTGTCGAAGCACATGGTGTCCACGCGTCCCAGGGCCTCCAGGCTGCGCGGCGTGCGGACCAGGACACCCAGCCTGCTGAGCCGCCGTGCCGCGGCCATCTGCGCCACCGTCGCCACCAAGGGCATGCCTTCGGGGACGGCGGCCACCGCGACTGCCAGCCCGCCCTGGAGCGCGGTGCGCACCGGGCGGCCGCGCAGCAGGGAGAGCCCGGCCACCGCGGCGCCGCCGGCGAGGGTGAGGGGCAGGACCCGGCGGGTCAGCTGGTGCAGTCGTGCCTGGACCCCTGCCGAGGTGGGGACCCGGGTGGCGAGAGACGCCGCGCGGCCGGCTTCGGTCTGGTCGCCGGTGCCCACCACCACGGCACGGGCGCGACCGGCCACCACAGTGGTGCCCTCGAACGCCATGGAACTGCGGTCGGCGACGGACGCCTCCGGTACGGCGGCCACTTGTTTGCGGGCGGGCAGTGACTCGCCGGTCAACGAGGACTCGTCGACCTCGAAGCCGTTGACCTCCAGCAGGCGCACGTCGGCCGGCACGACGTCGTTGGTGCGCAGCTCGATCACCTCGCCGGGCGTCAGTCGTTCGGCCTCGACGACGGACGCCTCATCTGCTGACACGTCGGGCAGGCGTCGGGCTGTTCGCCGTTGCCCTGTGACGAGCTCGGACAGCGCCTGCTCCGCGCGCAGCCGCTGTACTCCGCCGACCACGGCGTTCCCCGCGACGGCGCCGACGACGAGGAACGCGTCCACGGCGGATCCCAGCAGTGCGGACGCGGTGGCACCGATCAGCAGGATGGGGGTGAACGGATCGTCGAGTTCGGCCCACGTGGCGCCTGCCAGACGTGCGCCGAGCCGAGCCGGCGCGAAGGCCGGGTGAGTAACTGCGGCGCCCACGACGTGGTCGGCCCGGGTCCGCACCGCCGCCCATGCGGTGGGCGCGGCTCGCGGCGCCGTCGCCAGCCGGGCCATGACCTCCTGCGGATGCAGGGCGTGCCAAGGCACCCGCGGCCTGGGGTGCGGGGGCGTACCGGCGGCAGCACCCAGCGCGGCGCACCAGCCCGACACCAGAGCCGCGGCGGTGGCAATGTTGACCGGGCTGATCCGTAGTTCGAGGGGGAAGGGGACCCGTTGCGTCCGGGTCCCGCGGGTGAGCACCAGGAGCTCGGAGAGCGTGGCGCCCGCCTCGGCGAGGAACTTGGCTCGTCGGCTCACCGCCCGTGCTGCGGGCACGGCGGACAGCAACCGCCACGTACCCTCCAGCCCGCGCAGGGGCAGAATGTCCGCATCCCAGACGACAGCGCTGCGCTCGTCGGCGACGGCGACGGCGATGTCACTGCGGAGCAGCCCTTTGAGTACGTCGCGGGCGGCAGCGGGCAACGACCTTTCCGCTGCCGCTCGGTCGGCCGGCACGCGCGCCACCGTGAGGACCGTCCGCCCGTCGCTCTGCAGACCGGCCACCACCTCGGCCAACGAGAGCTCGACAGGTGCGAGTTGGTCGGCCAGGGTCCCGAACTCGCCGAGCGAGTGGTCGTCCAGTACAACAACGTGCAGGCTGGCCCGGCGCGCCGCGTCCAACACGGCCTCGGCCATCGGGTCTACCTCCCGGCCGACGAGGACGGTGCCGACATCCGTGCCGCGTACCGACGCGATCATCAGTCCCGTGTCCGGCAGTCCCGTGTCCGAAAGTCCTGTGCTCGACGCCATCTCGTCGGGCACCGGTCGCAGGCCGAGTCTCGGCTCCCCGGACGGCATTGCCCAGTCCCCGGGCGCACTCAGGGCTGCGGTGGACTCCCGCCACAGTCGGCGGTGATCCCAGCCGGTCATGCTGGGATGGACCTCGAGCACGGTGCGCCGAGTGCTGCGCAGCGCTTCAGGATGCAGGACCACGGTGTCCACAAGCTCCAGTCTCCGCAGCCGCTCCGGGCTGCGGACCAGCACGTCCTCGCGAGCCAGGGCACTGCCGAGCGCCGCAGTGAAGGCTGCTGGACCGTAGCGCGCAGCTTTGGGTGAACCGGCCAATACGGTCTCGGCCGCCCCATCGAGGTTGCGGGTGAACAGGAGCGTGGTGATGGCGCCGCCCAGCATCCCGTTGATCGCGGCGTCGGCATACTCCTCGCCGGGGCACGAACGCAGCGGCGGACGTACGACATCGTCTCCGGCCACGGTCAGCCTGTCCGGGACGCACAGCGTGTCGTGCAGGGCGTCGAACGTCGCGAGCTGGGCAACCGACTCCACCAACTGGGCGCTCCGCAATGCCGCGTCGAGCAGGAGCGGACTCGGCGACTGCCCGATCCCACAGACAGCCGCATGGGCCACGGCGAGCACCAGATCGGCCTGGTCCGAGCCCAGCGCGCGGCTCAGCACTCTCCGTACCCGGGAGTCCTCGCGCATCACGACGACCGCGGCCACGACCACCTCCGGCACGGGCTTCAGAAAGGCCGTCCTTGCCGCGAGGGCAGTGGCGATGCCCGCCGCGTCGCACGCCACGGCGACGGCATTGGCGCGCACGCCCCCGGCTGCGCCCGGGTGCGTGTGTTCCAGTGTCTGGTCGGCGACGTGCACCAGCCCGTGTTCGGCGGCAAGTTCGGACACCCGGTCCACCAACTGCTCTTCGACCGCAGCCTCGGTGGTCTGCATGACCAGACGCCCCAGGCCGTCGTCCCAGTAGGCGATCAGCACATCAGGGTGCTCGGCCAGCTCGACGGCCACCTTCTCGGAGGCGGCTTTGAGCCGCTCCATGGTGGATTCCTGCGCGTCCGGATGCTGCCGCAGTGCGAGGTGCATGCGGGACCCGGCACGCCAGTAACCGACCTGAGGGGTCACGGCGTTGCGAGCGACCCTGCCGACCCGCAGTGCGGTCGCCGACACCGCCGACGCGCCGCTTGCAACGCCACGCGCACCGGCGCTCACAAGCTCAGCGACCATCCGCGCCGTGTCGGTGGTCGGCGGGACGATCCGACGTGTGGCCTCGACGGGGGCAGCCAAGGCGTTCTGGAGGACCACGGCGGGCAGCCCGGTCAGCAAGCGGAGCAGCATGTCTCACCTTCGCGGGCTTGCCGCACGGGCTGGGGACAAAACGGTCGTCAGAGCGGGTGGAAGGCCGGCGTCAAGGCTTCTTCCGCCCGCCTGCCTTGGTGCGCGAGGTGCTCGTGGCGGCGCGTTTGGACGAGCGGGCCTTCGCCGTGCCCGAGGGGCTCGTCGACTTGGGCGCGCGGGTTTTCGCCGTCCCCGACGTGGCCTTGCCCGGACGGGTCTTCGCCTTCCCGGTGGCGGTCGACGCCTTGGCCGACTTGCCGGCGCGCTTCGCCTGCGACCCTTCGGTGCGAGCCTCGTCGGCTGCCTGCGCCGCCGCGGCATCCTTGGGACGCGGCTGCGTGAGCCACACCACGGCGGCGCCCGCCGCGGCCACTGGCCACTCGACCACACCGGCCACGCCGAGCAGCCCGGCACCGGTGTACGCCGCGACACGCCGTGCGTGCGGCGAGACGATCCCGACGGAGTCCAGAACACCGTCGAAGATCACCTTGGCCCTCTCGGCGCCAGGGACCTTCTCCACTGCCGTCGTCACCATCTGCACGGGGTGCGCCAGCGTCTCCTGGACGGGATGCCGCACCTTTGTGTCCCCTGAGCCATGCGCATGGGAACTGCCAGTCATGGTCGCTCTCCCTCTGTAGGGCAGGTGAGGCATGCAAGAGAGGTCGTGACGCATCTCACCTTTCCGACAACCTTGACCAGATCCGGCAACTTCGGCAAGTCTGGATATGTCCATTGCCGCCGAATGATGTAGTCGGCGGTGACGTCCTTTGCGCGCTGAATCTCTCCCGCCGAGACAAGTCGGGGGAGATCAACGTCCCGGTTCGGCTCGCGGTCCCAGCAGAGGACACTGCGGACCGCTTACCGACACCCCGCGCGTGTCCCGGCCGTGAGGAGGTGACGCCGTGCGGACCGCAGCCGTCAAGTCCTACTTCCTGTGGAGGCCGCTTCATGCGCATCGAGCTCACCTGGCCACGCCCCGACACAGACGACCGGACCCTGACCCTCGCGCTCCCGGACCTGCCCGCCCTGCGGCACGCGAGCCGACTGTGGCCCCCTGCCGTCCTTCTGCGCGCCGTCTCGTACGCAGAGCCCGTGGTTGCAGCCACAGCCATCGCTGTCGGCGCCGGCCCGCTCACCCGGGCCGCGCTGCCGTACGTCCTCCGGTTTGCCCGGCAGGCACTGGACACCGGCGAACCCGCCGCCCTCGCGAGCCCCATACCCCATGGATCGTCGTCCTCGTCGACTCCTCGGCCGCCTGCGCCCTGAGCGACGTCCGCGGAGCGGCCGTACGGGCCGAGTCGCGGCAAACGAGCCGGAGATTGTCCGCCGAGGACGCGCGCCCCACCCGGCCCGGCGCCCCCTAGCACCCGGCCGAGCTGGTCCGCTGACCGGCGCCGCGAGCGCCACGCCCCTGGGTAGCGTCCGGCGCGCGCAGCGGCCGGAGCTACTTCGTCCCGACTCGGGAAGTCGGGACGCCGTGCCGGCCGGGCATGTCGAAGTGGTGCCGCGCGGCCGCCGTCCTCCTCGTACCAACTGCTGTGGGCAGTTCGCCAGGACGGTCCACTCCGGGCATGTGTGCCTTCGGACCGCGAATGCGCACACATGGGAGGAGTCCGAGTGATCCACGTCATGGAAACGTGTCTCGCGATCCGAACCGTCTGTCCCCCACGTGGTTCATATGGTGCGCCGCAGGGGCTCCGGCCAGGGCATTCGCGCAACCCAGGGTCATGTGGCATTCGTCATAGCGAAAGCGCGGGCAGTGAAAGCAACTGCACCATTTCGTCTTTTCTTTCTGTCCCGGTGTTGTGGTGTTGGCGCCATCTGTCTGCTTGTTTCCATTCGGCTAACTTTGCTCGCATTCCACATCAGGACTGACTTGATTGCCGAAAAGATCGTTGAAGCGAGTAGGTAACCTCTTGAATCTCGCAGCATTTCTCTAAGCTTGCCGCGTTTCGCAGGTGACATGGGCGGATTCTTCCACTGTTCTCCCGGGAGAAAATAAACGGGAACTGAGTGATCGTTTTCGTGGTAGAGTTTCAGTGAATTCACAGGACGCCACGAAAAAAGGGGAATGGCGTGAATACCGAGAAGGTTACGGCTCGACGTCTTACGGCCGAAGAGGTTTCGGAGTTGGGTCTCCAGGACGGAATCTTCGTCTCGGCAGAGATGGATGGCCTTCCTCTCGACTGCTACGCCCCGGCTTTCCTTACGGAGCCGGGTAAGAAATTTGAAGGAGGGTCCTTCATTGCGAGGACGACCTTCGGTGAGGAAATTCGTGTCCTCCCGGATAATGCTGAAGAAAGTGGGATCTGGATTTCCGACAAGGCTGGGGAGGAAATCGAGGTTCTTCAGAGTGCTGGCGTCCTCCTGAATCTCGCCCTCTTCGTACCCAACGGGAGCAAGGAATCTCTGGAGTCGCTCTACTCCGCCGCCCGGGACGCCTTCGGCGCGGGGATCGTTCAGCGCTGGAGCGAGGAAGTCGTCGCGGTGCCGGATGTCAAGGTCGACCTGTTCGAGGAGCCGGCCCGGGGGCGGAAGAACGCGAGCAGCCAGAACCGTGACCGCCGCGCCTTGGACATCTACCCGACCCGAGTGCGATTCCTGGAGCCCAGCGATGGCTGGAGGTTCATTGTCGAACCACACAAGGAGGTCGTCGATGACACACCGACGATCTGACCTGATGGCAGGTTAGCCTCGGTCTTTCGCGGGAGCCCGTCAGCTTGCTGACGGGCTCTTCTTCGTTTGCCGGGGCGTGTGGGCAGGCCGCTGGCCGTCGGCGTCGGTGAAGCGCGACTGGGCGCCGCGCCGCCCGTTCTGCCGGCCCACCCGGGCGCAGATTGCCCGCACCGCGTATGTGACGCAGACCATTTGAAGTGGATCTCGAGATATGGGACTGAACGGCGGGGCTCTCGCCCTCAGGGGCGCCATGTATGCCATTGGTGCAGGTCGGAAAGGCCCTTATGGCACGCGAATGGCACGCGCCAGGAAAATGGTCTAGACAACAAACAAGGCCCTGGTCTCTGACCAGGGCCTTCATCATGGAGCGGGTGACGAGAATCGAACTCGCGCTCCGAGCTTGGGAATCAACGGTTCTTGGACAGCCAGAGTGGCTCTGGCCTGCATGTTTGGTCGGGGAGTGCGAGGTTGGCGTGGTCTCTGGGAGCCGTGCTTGACCGCTGTTGTCCGCTCCGAAGGGCACGGATGGGGCATGACACTGGCGGATGGGCGGCGCGCGACGCTTGTCGCAGAGGCGGCCCCAGCCGGCTGTATCGGGGTCACGGCCACCGTCTGGTTATGCCCGGAGGTTGTCAGCATCAGGTGACAGGATGCCGTGCCATGACAGCATCGATCAGTGAGTCGTGGACGCGAATCGAGAACTGGCTGGCCGAGCATGCGTCGGCGACCTACGCTGCGCTGGCGCCGCCCGCGGATCCGGCGGAAATCGCCGCGACCGAACGCGTCATCGGCCGGCCGCTCCTCAAGCCCTTGGTGATGTCACTGCTGCGGCACGACGGTCTCCTCGACCAGCAGAGCTCGCTGCTACCTGGGATCTACAGACCGATGAGCGCAAGTCAGATAGCGGCTGATTGGCAACTCTTCACCGACTTCTACGACAAGCGCACGGCGGATGAGAAAGGAGACGAGGTGGACTATGACTTCATGAAGATCGGATTCAGCAACGTCCTGTACGGACATCCGCAGTTGATCCCCATCGCGCGGAACCTCGGCGGGGGTTACCTCGTACTGGACCACCGTCCCGAGATCGACCGGGGGCGGGTCCACGACGCCGAGGCCACGCAAGGCGTTATGCGCGGATCACACGAGATGTGGACATCCCTGCCGGTGCTCATGGAGGCGGTCGCTACGTCTCTCGAGACCAACCAGCCCCTCAACGACAACATGCCCGTAGTGGACGACGAGCAGAGGCTGGGCTGGGACTTCATACCGCTGCGTGACCGGACCCTGTATCGGACATGACGCAGCAGCGGATAGTGAGCTCTGTGTAGCCGACCGCCCCAGCCGCGACGTGTTGTGACCTCGCATGGCAGGTAGACGGTTCCGCCCCCGTTTCTGAGCTTGGCGACCTGCGCGCCCACTGCTCCAGCAGGCGCGAAAGCCTGAGGCCGAGGACGCATGAAGCGGTCGGAGACGGTTCTCAATGATCCACTGCGAACGGGCGATCTTCGCGATGCGCTCGGGGGAGGCTTCTCGGCTGGTCAGGTCCGTGATGACGTAGACCGTCTCGCGGCTGCGCTTGCCGGTCTTGCGCTGGATGCGGTGCCGGACGATCTTCGCGACCTGGACCGCGTGGGGGAAGTCGACGCCCAGCTCACCGATGGTCAGGGCCTTCACGACGCGGGTCTCCAGGCGTCCGTGTGCGTTGGTGTGGTCATAGAACTTCGCACTCGCTTTCTCCCAGGGCAGAGCGGCGAGTTGGCGGTGCAGGTTCTTCTGGTTGCGTTTCACGGTGAAGGCGTAGTGCGCCTTCTTCACCTCGACAAGGAACCGTGCGTGATCGCGCTGGCGGTGCAGGGCATCCGCGGTGACCGTGATGCCGGTCAGGTCGTAGGGCGCCAGCAAGGCGTCGAAGCAGGTGATTTCGTTCGTCTTGCCTGGTACCCGCAGCTGGGTGACGGTCAGGCCGGCGCCGGTGATCGCGGCCAGCAGATGGGCGGCGGGGATTTCGCCGTGGCGCGAGCCGCGGGCGCTCTTGCCGTCTACCGCGAGGGTGTCTGCCCCGGCCGGGTCGTGGCCGAGCAGGTCGGCAAGCCCGCCGGGGCAGGCGGCGTTCAGGACCCGGTGAATGGTTGCCGCACTCGGCGCGATGCGCACGTTAAAGACCGTCGCGGTGCGGGCGCTGAGCCGGGCGAGCGTGTCCTGCGGGGCGTTTTTGGCCCACTGGCCGATCGCGGCGAAGGAACGGGCCCCGGTCAGCACCGCCGAACAGGCCACCAGTAGCGCGCTCACGAACGAGTGACGCTTCCCGCGCCGGTGCCGCGGATCGGCCGGCGTCTGCAGCCGTTCCGTCAGCGGCCCGATCGCCCGGTGCTGACGGGTCGGCGACTTGATCAGGCAGATGCCGGCAGACTGACGGCACATCGAAGCTCCGGGCGGTGCAGGCGACTTGATCGGTCACCGGCATCAACCGGAGCTTCGTTGCGTACGGACCGGGCCGACCACGCATCGTCATGCCAACTGGACGGTCTCGTACGGCACCGGCTGCCGGCAGGGGATTGTCAGCCGCAGGGCCGCGCGGGTCGTGTGGTCAGCTGAGGAAAGACAGTCGGACTTGGCGTTCGGGGCTGTCCCGGTCGGTGTTCACCAGTACGACGGACTGCGAGGTCCCCAGCTCCAGCTCACCGTCGACTACGGGCAATGTGGCGTGTGGTGGGACCAGAGCCGGGAGCATGTGGGCCCTGCCGCGGCCAGGACTGCCGTGGCGTTCTTGCCAGCGGTCGTCCGCGGGAAGAATGTCGCGGAGGGCCGCCAACAGGTCATCGTCACTGCCCGCGCCGGTCTCGATGATGGCCAGGCCGGACGTCGCGTGGAGGGTGAAGATGTTCAGCAGTCCGTTTCGCCCGTGAGCGGCCTCTCGGAGGAACGCGGAGCATGCGTTCGTGAGGTCGTGCAGGGTCTCCGTGGAGCCGGTTGTGATGTTGATCGTGCGGGTGGTGAAGGTGCCAGCCATGGTTCACCGATACCCATTGCGGAGCCCGAGCACTGACGGCCGGATGGGTTGTTCCTCCGGGACTCCGCCGGTAAGGGCACGCGCTCCCGTACCTGGACAGGTCCTCATGCCGTCTCATCCGAGTCCCGCAAGCGAGACCTGGACCGCGACTTCCTCGCCTGCCCGGCCCCAGACGCATCCCTTTGCGTCCAGCCCCCGGCCAACGGCACCTGGAGTATCTGGCACCGCGTAGTCCGGGGAGCTCGGACGTCGCCCGGGCTCCGCGTCAACCGTGCTCTTCCTCTTCAGACTCCATACGTCGAATGCCTTGGTGCGTCAGCGTGATCATGAGCGGCGTATTGCCCGCGGCCCAGTCGACCGTGATCAGGCCCTCGCCGACCAGATAGGTGCAGGCGGCCGCCAGATCCTCTTGCGGGATCGCGAGTTCCTGGAGCAGCTTCGCCCCGGTGATCCCCAGAAGGCGGTTGCCTTCAGTGGCCTCGTACAGAGCCTGCATGATCTTCTCGCGGTACGCCTTCCGGTCGGCTAGTGATGCCATGACTGCCACCTCTGGGGGAAAAGGCGCCGTGCTTATCGCGGCGGAGGGGTGCCGGGATGCCCGGCGAGGAGCCGGTTCTGTCGCAGTTGCTTATCTGAGGCCCGGCTTCCTCGGACCTCGTCCGGATGCGGGCGGTCACGCGCGGCTGACTTGCTGGTCACCAGCCACGGCGCGGCCGTCGCATTGGGCTCGGGCGTGTGCGTGGTGTCCACAGTGATGTGGAGCCGGGTCCCGCCATCGTGGCCGGCGGGGTAGCTGCGCTGTTCGGTCGCGCCGAAGCAATGACGGAGAGCTTCTGCGACCTGACGGGCGACTTCGGGCCACAGCGTCTCCCGCGCGTCACGGGTGGCGTCCTCGCTCGCCATGAGAGCGCCGGCGGTCAGGAGGCCGCCGGGAGTGGCCGCGGCGGACATCAGCCGGGCGGCGGCACCAGCGTCGGTCTCCGGCGGGATCACCAGCAGGTCCCAGCGTCCCGCGGTGTAGGAGAAGAGGATCAGTTTGTTCGGGTTCTGCTCTTCGGCGAACCAGCCCACGTGCACCGTGTGCCCGGTCACCGGCACCCTTCGCGGCACCACGGGCCAGTAGGTCGGGTTCACCGTGACATGAGTGATCCGGCCCCAGTGCGCGTCCAGCGCGTCCGTCAGCGCGGGGAGTTCGCGGGAAAGATCGCGAGACCGAGGCCACCAGGCTCCGTTCAGGAGACCCGGAGGCGATCCTGCCGCACTGAAGGAAAGGCGGGCCTGTGACGAAGGTACGCGCTCGCTGATGATCATCCGGTCGAGGGTCGCGGTCATGACGCGGACCTGTCCCCGGGGCTCCTCTTCGACGTCCCGGTTTTGTTGCTCGCCGAGAACGACACCGGTAGAGAGCCAGTGCGAAGTACTCCCGGTCTCTTCACTTTACTCCGGCCGACGGTCCGTAAAGGCGCGCGTGACCAGGAACCTTCTGGGCGAACGCGGGTTCGGCTCCGCCGCCGCGCGGCGCGCCCGCCCCCGCCCCGGCACGCGGAGTACGGTGAAGTGACGAGGTGACCTCGCCGGGCGGACGCACCGCCCCGGAAGGCGGGCGAACACATGGCCGAATTCGACGCTCCCCGCGTCCCGCACCTTCTGCCGGACGCGGCCCACCAGGCCGTCAGACCCGGGACGGCCCTCTTGAGGCTGGTGACCACGCACACCCGCGAGCAGGTTCTCGACGGCGCGTGGTGGCCGCGTTCTCGCGACATCGGCGCTGAGCTCCCCGGTCTGCTCGCCGCGCTGACCGAGCACCTCGGCCCCATCCTGCGCGTCGGCCTCGACGCCGGTGCCTGGGAAGAACTGCCGACCCGTCTGGTCATCGACGACCGGGTCGTCCACATCGACTCCTTCCCGGTCGGCGACGACACCATCCTGATCACCCGAGGCGACCAGGACCACTTCACCCTGCTGGTGGTCCCACCGCACGCGACACCTGAAGCAGCCCGCGCCGCGATGGGCAGGGCCGTCCAGGCCGGCAACGTCACGCAGGCCGAGCAGATCCTCATCGATACCGGCACCCGTCGCGCACACCCGGTTCCCGCGGAGGAACCGAGGACGGGCCGCGAACGCGGTGAGCAATGAGGAAGCCGTCGAGGCTTCGGCGCTCCTTCGGTGAGAGGGATGGGGGTTGCCGCGAAGGTGCAGCTGGGAGAGGCACCCATAGGGGACACTGCGCTATGCGACGTATATGCAGAGCGATGGTGGTGAGGGTCGGTGGGGCGCGCTGAGCACGTCGGCCGTCCTGCCGGGGCTCGACAAGGAGCAGCTGCGGCTGCTGCGTCGGGTGGGGCGTGAGGTCCGCGCCGGGCAGTCGTCGGAGAAGGCCGCGCTGATCTGTCAGCACTCCGACCTTGAGCGACAGCAGGCGGTCGCGAGCGGGCTGGATGACCTCGTGCGGTCCGCCCGTGAGAAGGCCGTGGAGAAGCCTTCTGGTGCGGATCTGGTGCGGGACACCTGAACTGGTCTAGACAACAAAGAAGCCCCGGGCACCTGGCCTGGGGCTTTTTCATGGAGCGGGTGACGAGAATCGAACTCGCGCTCTGAGCTTGGGAATCAACGGTTCCTACAAAGGTTGAATGCCCTCTGACCTGGTAAGACGCTACTTTGGGCGAACTCCCGCCGCGGTCTCTCAGCGCCCCTGTTCACCGCTCTTGACCGTTCGGCTGGGCACGGTTGGGGCACGGGCAGCGGCGGTGCGGTGGCTTCCTTCCAGGCTGCACGCATGGTCCGTCCCGGCAGAGAGGCGCCGTGGCGCACCTGCTCGTGAAGGAGGTTGGTGAGTCAGACGGGGATGATCCGGACCTGTTTGCCGCAGAGCTTGGTCATGTCGTCGCTGTCGGACGTCAGGAGCGCGACCGGCTTTGGCTGGCGCAGTGCCACCTCGGCTACGGTGGCGTCGATGGCGTACTTGTGACCGTGCAGTCCGGCTCCTTTGAGGAGCTCCGCGGCTGCCTTCGCCGCCTGCTCGGTGACCGATTCCACCTTGATCCGTGACAGCGCCCAGTTGAGGCGCGGAAGGTTGGTGCGGGAGTGGCTGACCTCCACGATGGTGTTCGCCCCGATGACAAGGTCGGCACCCATATCGTGGAACACCTTCACCATCGCGAGGAACTTGCGGTCCTGCGAGACCCAGGCCGAAAGCCCTTCCGAGTCCAGGACAACGGTTTCGATGCGCTCACTCATGCTGCGTCCGCGTCCTTGGAGGGGTCGGCGGCACCGAAGATCTTCGACTGGGCCTCCGCCAGTTCCGCGTCGCTGAATTCCCCGTGTTCTTCTTCATGGCGTCGCAGGTCTTCACCCAGCAGCTGGTGTCGGATCTGGCGGGCGACCGCTTCCGCCACGTAGCCGGAAACGTTGTCCGTGAGCTTGCGGAGCTCCTCCACCTGGTCGCTGGGCAGCGTAACGGTGATGCGAGTCGTTGAGGACATACGGCAAGCATACTGGAGTATGCGCGAAGTGGTGGTGATAGCTGGAGATCGCGATGCCCGGCGGTGGTGCGGCTCTGGAAAGTTCACCCCCGCGGGTGTGAGCTCGGTATGCCGCCGCTCAGGGACCCCTCCACGCGATCGGGTTTTCGTTCGCGACATCGAGGTCCTGGGCTCGTGGTGTTCCCGGCCTTGCAATCGTGCGGTCTGGGCACCTTCCTCATCCGGGCCGCGGAGGACCGCATCAGGTCACGCGGCCTGCGGCGTGCGGAGCTCGGGGTGGAAGGAGAGCAATCCACGGGCCCGGGCACTGTACGAGCGGCTGGGGTACGTGGCCTACGGCCGTCGGCCGGATGCCTGGGACGTGGAGGCGCCGGACGGCTCGCTCCGCCGGTACGAAACCATGTGCACCCTGATGCACAAGGACTTGTCGTAAGGAGGACGGTCATGGCCCTCGGAGGTGTGGACTTCGGTCCTCTCGCTCACGGGTGTCGCGCTCGGCGGTGGTCTGACGGCGTTCTCCCAGCGCGCCACCCAGCGATCCGCTGAACGGTCGGAGGAACAACGGCGGAGGGCGGCCACCGACGAGGCGCGCCGGGCCGAACAGCTCCAGGCGATCAAGGAATTCATCGCATGCGCCCAGGAAGCCGAACGAGCGGCCTACAGCCGCCCTGAATCATGGAGCGGTGATGACGGCTGGAGCGGACCTGCTGCCGCCACCATGACCATGCTCTGGGTCGCTGAGCGACACCTCGTGCTGCTTTGTGATCCGGACCTGCACGCCCCTGTCCACGCCTATGGTCGCGCGCTCAATCAGGCGGTGTGGCGTGAGATCGGCGACACCGAGGTCAACGAGCACTTGGAGGAGCACAAGACCGCTTTTATGACCGCGGCCCGCGCAAGCCTGTCTTCCCCGTCAGGCCAAGTGCCAGGAGCTTCGAGCCGATGGTGATCCCCACAGGACTTGTCGTACTCGTCGGACCGCCGGCCTCGGGCAAGACCGCCTTCGTTCGTGAGTTGGTCGCGCAGGGGAAGCTCGCCCCGGAAGCCGTCGTCTCCAGTGACGAAATCCGTGCGGAGTTCTTCGGGGTCGAGGCGGCGGATGTCGCCTCCGACAGGGCCGATGCGCGGGTCTTCGACGAGCGCGACCGCCGGATCACCGTCAGACTCGCTGGGGGCCGGATCGCGGTCGCCGAGTCGACGAACGTCACATCGCAAGCACGTGCACGCCTCGCGGCCATTGCAGCACGATTCGGTGCGCCGGTGACTGTGCTGCGCTTCCCCCAGGACGAGGCGGACCTACTCAGGCAGAACGAGGAGCGGGGGAGGGGCGACGTCTCCGCTGCGGATGTCAGGGCCTACGCCGCCACTATGACGCGAGGCGCGCATGGTGCCCAGCTGCGGGCGGAAGGCGCTGCGTTCGTCTACGACGTCCCCGGGCGAGGGCAGGGGGTTACCCCTACGGAGGCTGCCCGGCGATTCGCGTTCTCCACATCCTGAGCACGTCACCGGGGACGTCAGCCGTCATGGGACAGGGGGAACAGGCCGCGCAGGTGGTCGGTGCCCAGGCCGAACCGGGGCAGGTTGTTCACTGGGTGATCGGCCGCTGCCTCTTCCGGCACGGCCGGGGGCCATGTGTACAGCTCGCGGACGGTGTGGGCGAGCTGGTAGAGCCACAGGCGATGGATCAGATCGGGATGGGCGAAGAGCTGCGGGTAATCTGACGGCCAGCCGGCCGAAGATCCGCGTCATCTCCCGAGACGGTACGAGTTCGGCATCGCCGGAACCGGCCCAGTCGACCGAGCGGAGAAGGGGCAACAGGTCGAGATCGGGCGGTCCGATCCGGACCCATTCGAAGTCGAGGACCGCGGTGATCCGCCCCTTGTCCCAGAGCAGGTTCGCGAAGTGCAGGTCGCCGTGCACGATGCTCCGCGGCTCTTCCCTGTACGGGTCCAGGCCGGCCAGCTCGCCGAGTCTGGATTCGACCAGGTCGAGGCCGGGCGACTCGGCATGGGCGACCAGTGCCTGGGCGCGTTCCACCGGCAGCGGACACAGGTCGGCGCCCACGATGGCCTCCGGGGCGGTCGGCTGGGCGCGCAGATGCCCCAGCAGCAGGCTCCGGACCCGCTCCGGCGGCTGCCAGGCGTGCAGTGCCCGCAGTACGTCGGCCAGCTGGGCGATGGCCTTGCGGCGCTCGCCGTCGTCCAGCGTGGGCCAGATCGCTCCGAACGACACGATGCTGGTCATCCGCCGTACCCGGCCCGGCATCCCCGTCTACTGGGTCCTGCCCGGAGGCGGCGTCGAGGTCACCGACGAGTCCCGGGAAGCCGCCCTCCACCGGGAGATCCACGAGGAGATCGCCGGCAAGGCCGACATCGTCCGCCTCCTGCACACGCTGGAGACCGACGAAGAGCGACAGCTCTTCTACCTCGCCCGCATCGAGGCATGGTCCTTCGATGACCGAACCGGACCCGAGTTCAGCGCCGAAGGCCGGGGCGAATACGCCCTGGAGGAGATCCCGCTGACCGCGGCCGGGATCGGCAGCATCAACCTCAAGCCCGAAGAGATCGCACACATCCTGCGGGACGCCGTCGATGACGGGTTCTTTGCCGAGGCGAGGGTCATCCCGAACTAGGCGGACAGAAGCGGGGAATGGACTGTCTCAACGGGCGAGGTCCTCCATTCGGGAACCCGGCACGGCGACGGCCGCGGACGCTCGCAGACTCGCCGTGGCGTGTCCTGGTCGAGGGGCCTCGCCGACGCACCGTCTCGTCCGCCTGGGCTGCCGTCACACTCCATCGGGTGATGCTTCCGGGCTCTGCCCCGGCCCGACTTGGGCTGGGGCAGACTCGCGCGCCCAAGTCATTGATCACGTGCATTTCACGGTTAAAAAATAACCGGCATGGCCACACCTGAGGACGCCTCCTAGGCAGCCCGATCCCATGGACTGGTACTTTCCGACTGGCCAGGCCACCATCATGGGCCGGGAGCAGGCAACCAGGTGACTTCTTCAGGCACGTCAACGGGTGAGGCACGGCGAGCGCTTGGTGCTGTCTTGGCAGCCGAGGCGGTGTCGGTCGCGGGAAACCGGATCGCCCTGATCGCGATTCCCTGGTTCGTGCTGGAGACCACCGGTGATCCCGCACGGGCTGGGCTGAGCGGGGTCGCCTACTTCGTTCCCGTGGTGCTGGCCGGGCTCTTCGGCGGCCCCCTGGTGGACCGCATGGGGTTCATCCGCAGCAGTGTCCAAGCCGACCTGGCCAGCGGCATGACGGTGGCCGCGATCCCGGTCCTGTACATGCTGGGCCACCTGCCGTTCTGGCTGTTGCTGGTCCTCACGTTCGCCGGCTCGATGCTCGACGTTCCAGGCACAACAGCCCGCCGCTCCCTCGTGCCCGACCTGGCCGAAGCCGGCGGTATGCGGCTGGAACGGGCGATGAGCGCGCACGAGACAGTGATGCGTGTCGCCCAGCTCACCGGCGGACTACTCGGCGGCGTGCTCGTCGCAGCTCTCGGGCCAATCCTTGTGCTGTACATGGATGCGGCCAGCTTCCTGGTATCGGCCCTGCTCGTGGGACTTACTGTGCCCCGAGCGTCGCTTCGCAAGGCTCCGCACCTGTCGAAAGGCACGTCACGGTACTTCGCGGAGCTCAGGGAAGGGCTGCGGTTCATCCGCGAGGACACGTTGCTGCCCCGGATCCTCGTGGTGTTCATGTTCGCCAACATGGCCGACAACGCCCTGTTCACCGTGCTGCTGCCCACCTTGGCCGAGCAGGTGCTCGACAACCCGCTCGCCCTGGGGCTTTCGGTCGCTGCCTTCGGCGCCGGCGCCCTGGCGGGCGCGGTCCTGTTTGGTGCAGTTGGGCATCGGTTCCCGCGGCACGTAATTCTGACCGGCGCGTTGCTGATTTCCGGGGCCCCGAAGTTCTTCGTCATCGCTGCGATGCCCGGAACTCCCACGCTTGTCGTCACCATGGCTCTCGCCGGCATCGCTGCTGGACCAGTGAACCCGCTGTTGGCCGCCGTCCAGTTCGGCCGTATTCCCTCGGAGCTCCGGGGACGCGTGTCCGGAGCGATCATGGCCGCGGTTGTGGCCGCGGTGCCGGTGGGCATTTTCGGCGCTGGCCTGCTGGTCGCCATGACCAGCCTCACCACGGCTTTGCTCGTGATCGCGGCTGGTTATCTCCTGGTCAGCTTCTATCCCGCATTGCATCCCGCGTGGCGAGCCGCCATCCCATGACCTCCAGATCGATCGACCTGCCAGATCGGCGGTGGCCGGGCCGCCGCCGACCGCCACCACAGCCCCGTTCTCGTATAGCTACCGCCAGGTGGTGTGGAGCGCTGAGTAACTACTTGGGGCTGCGGTCGCGCTGCTGGAGGGCGGCGAAGTCGGCGTGCGCCGTCTCGACGGCCTTCGGGCACGCCTGGGTCTTCTCGTGCTCGGCCAGCGCCCGGTAGATGCTGGAGAGGCCGGGGCTCTGGCCCTTGCGGCGGCCGGTGGGGATGAGCAGGTCCCTGACCAGGGCGGGTGCCAAGCCCTGTGGGCGCCGCGCTGCTCGGCGGTGGCCCACAGGCGTGAGGATTCATACCGGTGCAGATCGCCCACTCCCGCCGGATTCTCTGTGGCCGGAGTCCCCCGGCAGGCTTCTCCTTCCTCGCTCCGCAGCATGCTTCGCCCGTACCGCGGCCATGCGCTCACATGGCGTGTACGTGCAGTAGGGGCAGCCACCAACATCCTCGAAGGTCTCTCGTGCGGCCACGTGTCCAAGATGGCAGCGAACGATCGCTGCCGTCCGGCCCTCAGCACTTCAGAAGATGGGGATGTTGTCAGGACCGCTTTCCATGCGATCACTTCCGTCCGAGCTGGGCTGCCGTGGCGCCATCAGCCGCCGCACCTCGAACCTACGCCGACGAGTCCCCGGTGTGCCATAAGCCGGGGCCACACGGGAGCAGGGAGACCTCCCCGATCAGCGGATGCGTGTCGCAGAGGAGCCAGTGGGGCCCTGAGGGCGACAGGGCTCAGCTGTTGGGTGACCATGCCGCTGTGTGGCGGACATATTGCTGCGGGCCTGGGCGGCCAGGGCTCGGGCGCTGGGGGCCGGCCTCTGTCCGAGGCGGATCACGCGCCACGTGAGGATCTGGGCGGACGATCGGGCGTCGTCCAGGTGCCTCTGGGCGAGGGCTTGTTGGAGGATCCGTTCCGGCTGGTGGCCGGCGGTGGCGGCGTCGATGAGTGCGGCGGTCAGGGCACCCCAGGCCGGGTCGTCGAGGATCTGCTGGGCGTGGGTGGGTGCGGCCTGGTGCCACGGGTTGGGCCTGCTGTGACCGCTCGGCTGCGGTTCGGTGGCGGTCAGCCGCTCGCGGATCTGGGGGAAGGACAAGTCGGGGGCGAGCTTGGAGCTGGAGAACCAGACGGGTTCGCCAGCGGCGTTGGTATCGCCTGCGGCGGCGATCTTGTAGCCGCGTATGTCGCCGGAGGGGAAGCGCTGGATCTCGATCAGTACGCCGACGGTGCCGGAGAGGATACCGAGGAACTCCTCGGGGCTGGTGGCGACCGAGACCGCGGTACGGACTGTGACGCGCAGACGTTCGCGCGCCGTCGTCTGGTGGTCGGTGCGGTGGGCTTTCTCCTGTTCGGCACGGGTGGGCCGCTTGGCGGCGGTTCGGTCACCGCGCAGGACTTGGCGCAGGCCGTATTCCTTCTCGATGGCGGCGAGTTCCTTGTCGGCGCGTAGGTAGTCGTTCCAGTTTCGGGGTGGGCGGAGGTCGCCTCGGACCTTGGTGGCGACGATGTGGATGTGGTCGTCTGCGTGGCGGACGGCGACCCAGCGGCAGGCATCGGGGTCGTCAGCCGGGGCGACGCCGGTGGCGTTCAGGACCCGGCGGGCGATGGTGGCCCACTTGTCGTCGGACAGGGGGCGGTCTTCGGGCGCGGCCCGGATCGAGCAGTGCCACACGTGGTCCTTCGGCGCCTTGTCGCCAGCCTGCTTGACGCGCAGGTCGAGGACGGCGGTGAGCTGGGCGAGGGTGGCGTCGGGGTCGCGGCCGGGGTAGGGGGCGAAGCTGTCCCACGATGCGACGAGGTGGGGGTCGGTGTGTTCGTTGGTCCGGCCGGGCCCGTACAGGTAGTTCAGTACGCCCCTCGTTTTGTGGCCGGGCTTGACGATGTTCGCGATCAATCTGGCCGCCCGACGGTTTGTGGCGGCCTCATCGGCGAAGGTGTCGATGGCGGCAGCCGCCTGCTTGACCAAGGCCACGATCCTCCGGCCTCGGCGAGCACGGCCGTGTCCCCAGGGTGTGGATCGCCGCCGGCGTTGAGGCGGTGTGCGATCTGGTTCACGTTCGTGCCGATCCTGGCGACCTGCGTGCGCAGGGCCGCGAGCTCGTCGATCAGGTCATCGACAGCGGTGCGCTGTCCCGGCAGTACGATCTCGCGCCGGAAGGCGCCGCGCCGCACATTCGGCGCGATACGACAACTGCCTTCGGGGCGTTACCAGGCCCGGTACCCGGGCACGGACGACACCCTGCGGCCTGCCCCGGACACCTTCGAGACCAAGCGGGACGCGGAGGCGTTCCTCGTCCAGGTCCAAGCGGAACAGATGCGGGGCGACTGGCTCGACCCGACCGCCGGCGAGGTCCTGTTCGCCGAGTACGCCACGCGCTGGATCGTGGAACGAGGCGTCGCCCCGACCACGGCCGAGCTGTACCGCCGTCTGTTCCGGCTCCACCTGGAGCCGACGTTCGGGAACCTGCACGTCAACGTGATCAGTCCTGCTCGTGTCAGGGCTTGGCGAGCGGAGCGGTTGTCGGTCACCGGCGCGACCACGGTGGCCAAGTCGTACCGGCTGCTCAAGGCCGTGATGGAGACCGCGGTCGAGGACGACATGATTCGCAAGAACCCGTGCCGGATTCGCGGGGCGGGCCGTGAGGACGCCGACGAGTGGCCGGTGGCGACGGTCGAGCAGGTCTTCGCGGCGGAGGTGATCGGTCTGCGCTGGCACCTCATGGTTTTTGCTCGGCGCCTTCGCCTCGATGCGGCCCGAGGAACTCGCCGAGCTCCGCCGGCGGGACGTGGACCTCGACGCCGGCACGCTCTGGGTTCGCCGTGCTGCACCGGAACTCAACACGGGGTACCGCGTGGTCGGCGCTCCCAAGTCCCGGGCGGGCCGACGAGAGATCGTGCTGCCGTCATTCCTCCACGAGGACGTGCGCCGGCACCTGGAGTGGTTCGCCCAGCCGGGGCCGGACGGACTCGTCTTCGTCGGTGAGAGGGGAGCGGTGCTGCGCGGTACCACCTTCGGCCGCAAGTGGCGCAGGGCCCGGGACAAGGTCGGGCTGCCCGAGGGCTTCCGCTTCTACGACCTGCGGCACACGGGCAACACGCTCGCGGCTGACACCGGCGCCAAGCTCAAGGACCTCATGGTCCGAGCCGGCCAGTCGTCCGAGCGCGCGCAACTGATCTACCAGCACTCCACCAAGGAGCACCAGCGCAGGCTCGCCGCCGACATCGATCTCGATGTACGCCGCCAGCAGTCGTCCGCAGCCTCGGGAAGGGGTGGCGCGACCGTTCACCCGCTGATGCCGCGCCCGGCCGGATCACCCGCCCCACGGGCTGCGCGGCGTTGATCGCGCAGGGGAGCAGATTGCCCGCACCGCTTACGTGACGCAGGCCACTTGAAATGGATCTCGAGATATGGGACTGAACGGCGGGGCTCTCGCCATCAGGGGCGCCGTGTACGCCATTGATGCAGGTCGGAAGGGCCCTTATGGCACGCGAATGGCACGCGCCGTGAAAGTGGTCTAGACAACAAGGCCCTGGTCTCTGACCAGGGCCTTCATCGTGGAGCGGGTGACGAGAATCGAACTCGCGCTCTGAGCTCGGGAATCAACCGGCACTCGGCTGCCGTAAGGCCTCTGAGCTGCTGAAACAGTCGATCCAAGAGTAGTTTGGGTTGCCTTGTAGGTGCTGCTGGTGACCGCTGTTTACCGCTCCGACTGGCACGTCATGGCACGGTCGGGTTGTTTGCCGCGGACGACAAATGGCCCGCACCACGGGGCCGGGCAAATGTGCGTTGTGCGCGTCCGGTCCGCCACTGTGCAGGGCTCGGGCTCGGCCGCTGCTCTTTCCTTCCATGCCGGTCCGCGCTGTCCGTAACGGGCGGCGAGGGCGGTACTCGCCACGCGACTGCGGGAGTTGCGGCATGCGTCGAGGAAGGTCGACGGGCGGTCGAGCGGGACTGACAGATCCTCATCGTGGTGCTTATGATGCCGGGGATGAAGAACTACTCCTCGTACGGATCGGGGGAATCGTTCGCGCAAGGTGAGTGCTGATGGCACATCACTTCGCGAATCGGATTCCGGCCCACCTGTTGATGTGGCATCGCGTGCGTGAGTACGCCGTGCCACCGTCCATGATCGAGACTGCGACCGCACGGCGTGCGGTTGGCGACTGGGCCGGGGCATGCGCCGCCGCCCGGGTCGACATCGATATCGATCTGCGCGCCGTGCGTGACCGCCACGGCACCGATCTTGTCACCCACCTTCGTGCAGATTTGCGCCGCCTGGCTCCGGATCTGCTCCGCTGGCACATGCCCCGGATCGCCCCCGACGGGCGGCTCCGCGCCGGCCTCACCATCTCCCTGGCCCGTTACCGGAGTTCCGGCGCCACGCCGCTGCAGCTGGTGGTGCGGACACCGCCGGCCTGGGCGGACGCCGGACAGAGGATATCCCTGGCCCTGTGGGAGGAGTCCGGGAACGGCCCAGGGTGCCTTCCGCATCCGCATCCGCATCCCAACCCGCGTTTCCGGCTCGACCTGCACCGGCATCTCTGGGACTCCGAGCGGAGCGGCGAACTGGCGGTGCGGAGCGGTGCGGGCGGGGCACCATCCCTGGTGCCGCCCGACCGGCCCCAAGCACCCGCTCGGCCAGACGTGCCGGACTTGCCGGATCGGCCCGCCGTCCACGATTCCTCGTGGGAGTGGGCAAGTTGGGCTGCCGAGGCGGAGTTGCTGTTGCAGGCCGAGGGTTGCCCTCGCGGAGCCTTCACCGTGCGGCTCGGTACGCGGAGCCGAGCCGTGCTCGAACTCGTCGCCCCCGACGACAGCCATGCCCCGACGTTCCGGCCGCTGCGGGAGGTGCTGCCGCCGCAGGAGGTTGCGGCGCTTCCGGTGCTGCCGGAGGTGGCGGCCCGGGTCCTTCCGGATCTGGAGCTGCTGCGGGCCGGGCTGGTCGCGACCGATCGGCTGCATCCGCTCGTCGCCACAGCACTGGCGGCGTTCGGCTCAGCGGCGTCGTCCAGCTCGGGACCGGCGACCGGCCCCGTCCCCCGGCCCGGTGATCCACACCGGGTGGAGTGCCGGGGTGAGGTCCACCGGATAGCGCTGCGGGACGGGACACTTACGGCGATCGATCACGACCCGGCACAACTGCGCCGGGAGGAGCTGCTGGTGGCGCTCGGCGGGCCCGCGCTGCCCTGCCTGCGTGCCATCGACGAGGTGCACCGTGACCCGGAGGCACTGCCTGCGGTCCGGGAGCGGCTGGGCCATGGCGACATCGCTGGGGCCCTGGCCGTGGTCGAGAGGCTGCTCGGTCCCGGTGCGGTCCTGCGCGATGGGCCGCTGCGGGAGGAGCTGGAGTCGGCTGCGGCCCGCCGCATCGACCACGGGCTCTTCCGCTCGGGGTTGGTCGCCGTGCACCCCGGTGCCGGTTCGGTAGCGGGCGGAAAGGCATCGGACCTGAGGCACGCGGAGGCGGGCCACCGCCCCCGACTCGACCGCCGTACGCCTCCCGCAATGCGCCTCAAGCAGAGCAGCCGGGCCCGGCCCCGTACCGGTTTGAACCTGAGTACCAGCTGACCGGCTGCTTTACCTGAGTCCCGTGCTCGCACTGCGCATTGCGCGCGGCACGCCCACGACATCCGGGACGGGTCGTCCCGTTCCCTTATCCCACCCAAGGTGATGCCCATGACCTCCAGTACCCTCCTGCCCGCCTCGGTCCAGGCCGTCGGTGTGCCCGCCCCTGCCCCTGTCGGTGTGCCCGCGCCCACCCCCGCCGGCGCATCCGGAACCGGCACCCAACTCGCCGTCGCCGACGATCTCCTGGCCCTCCTGCGCACGACCACTACCGAGCCGCGCCCCGACGAGCAGCTCGAAGCCCTCACCCTGGCCGTCGCGGCCGACCTGCCCGTGCTGCTCTGGGGTGAGCCGGGCATCGGTAAGACCGCGGCCCTGACGCAGCTCGCCGCGTCCCTCAACTTGCCGCTGACGACCGTGATCGCCAGCGTCCACGAGCCGACCGACTTCTCAGGGCTGCCCATCGTCGGCGACGACCCGGCGGTGCAGGGGGTGCCGATGGCGCCGCCGCAGTGGGCCGTGGAACTGGTGCGGGCCGGGCAGGGGCTGCTCTTCCTGGACGAACTCTCCACCGCCACACCAGCCGTCCAGGCCGCGCTGCTCCGGGTCGTCCTGGAGCGGAGGGTCGGTGCACTGCAACTGCCGCCGGAGGTACGGATCGTGGCCGCGGCCAATCCGAGCGCGTCGGCGGCGGACGGGTGGGAGCTGAGCCCGCCGCTGGCCAACCGGTTCGTGCATCTGTACTGGGTGCACGACCGGGAGGTGGTGGTGCGCGGGCTGGGCGGGGTCTGGCCCCGGGCGGAGCTGCCCCGGCTGGTGCCGGAGCGGTTGCCGGAGGCGGTGGCTTTCGCCCGGCGCGCAGTCTGCGGATTCCTGGAAGCCCGGCCGACGCTGATCCACCGGCTGCCGAGTACGGAGGCACGGCGCGGCGGTGCCTGGCCCTCGCCCCGGAGTTGGGAGGCCGCGTTGGCCCTGCTCGCCTTCGGCACGGCGGCCTCCGTCTCCCGGGAGGTGCTGGCGCTGCTGGTGCGGGGCACCGTGGGGGACGGGCCGGGGCTCGAACTCCTCGCCCATCTGGACCGGATGGACCTGCCGGACCCGGAGTCGCTGCTCGCCGATCCGGCCTCCGCAGAGCTGCCGGTGCGGGGCGATCTGCGTCAGGCTGCGCTGGAGGCGGTGGTGGCCGCCGTCGGGGCGCGGCCCGAGCGGGCGCGGTGGGAGGCGGGCTGGGCGGTGCTGGTCCGGGCGCTGGAGACCGGCGCCCCGGACCTGCTGGTCGCCCCCGCGACGGCGCTGGCCGCACTGCGGCGCGACGACTGGGAGGTGCCGGAGGCGGTGGAGCGGCTGGCCGGGGTGATCGGTCTCGCCCGACAGGCGGACCGGTCGGTGGGGCGGGTCGCAGCGGCGGCCGAGGCCCGGCGTGCGACGAGGGTACGCCGATGACGGGGGGCGCGAAGCACCCTCTGCCGCGCCCGATGGCCCGGCCCGCGCCGCCGCGCCCGGTGCGGGCCACCGTGCTGACGCCACCGGCCGGCTCCGGCACGCCGTACGGCCCGCCCGGACTACCGCTGGACATGGAGAAACTGCTGGCCGCCCGGCTGCACGCGGTAAAGGTCCGTCCTTACCTGGCAAGCGCACTCTTCGCGCTGCACGTGGTGGAGGACCGGTCGGTGCCGACGATGGCGGTGGACGCACACTGGCGCTGCTACGTCTCCCCCGGCTTCGTGGCGCGCACCCCGGTGGAGGAACTGGCGGGCGTCTGGGTGCACGAGGTCTCCCATCTGCTCCGGGACCACCACGGGCGGGGCGAGCGGTATGCGCGGGAGCACGAGGAGTACGGGCCGGGCGCGCGGCTGCGGCGGAACATCGCCGCCGACTTCGAGATCAACGACGACATCTACGGTGACGGTCTGCCCCTGCCTGCTGGGGCGGTGCTGCCCTCTCTGCTGCGGCTGCCCGACGGGCTGTTGATGGAGGAGTACCTGCGGACGGCGTCGATGTCAGGGCTCACTGGGGACCTGGCCTGGCTGGACTGCGGCAGTGGTGCCGACGGGCAGGGCCGACCGTGGGAGCTGGGGCCCGACGGGGCACACGGGCTGAGCAAGCAGCAGCGGGACGCGGTCCGCTTCCGGGTCGCCGAGGGGATCAGGGGCCGGCCGGGCGACGCTTCGGAGGGTTGGCGCCGGTGGGCCGACGAGGCGTTCCATCCACCGCAGCCGTGGCGGCGGTTGCTGGGGGCGGCGATCCGCTCCGCGGCAAGCGCCCCGGGGGTGGGCGAGGACCATAGCTACCGGCGTCCGTCCCGGCGCTCGGCCAGTGTCCCCGGAGTGCTGCTGCCGAGCCTGCGCCATACGCCGCCCCGGGTCTGTGTTGTGATCGACACTTCCGGGTCGGTGAGCGATGCCGAGCTGGGCAGCGCGCTGCTGGAGGTGGCGGCGATCTCGCGGGCGGTGGGCGGGCGGCGTGACCTGGTCTCGGTGATCTCGTGCGACGCGGCGGCCGGGGTCGCCGTCCCGCTCTGCCGCGCCGAGAACATCGAACTGGTCGGCGGTGGGGGAACGGATCTGCGCTCCGGCTTCGCCCGGGCTCTCCGCTCCCGGCCCCGCCCGGACGTGATCGTTGCCCTGACGGACAATCAGACACCGTGGCCCGCCGGGCAGCCGCCCTGCCGCACCGTTGTCGGTCTCTTCCCCCGTCCCGTCCGCGTTGCGGAAGAAGAGAACCCCGACTACGTCCCGGACACCCCGCCGCCCTGGGCGCGTGTCGTCACCATCACCTGAGAAAACGCGGCGGCGCGGTGTCGCCGGCCGGGCTGCTGTTCGTTGGGGAGCGCGGAGCCGCGCCGAGGGGTCTCGGACGGCTTTTCCGCCCATACGACGGCGGGGTCGACGTCATCACCGCGACCGCTGCCGAACGGGATGCACTGCGCGTGCCACCCGGATTGGCTCTCGCAGCACCCCGGGGGCCTGTAACACCGCTGTCAGCCGCGTACGGTCTTGTCCGTCAATCGTTGCCGAGTGACCGCCGGCCGGCCAACAACAAATAAGGCCGGGTGGGGCGGCGCCGGAGAGGCGTAGAACGACGCGTCCAGGGTCATGTGGCATTCCTCACAGCGAAAGCGCAGGCAGTGAAAGCAACTGCACCCTTTCGTCTTTTCTGTCTGTCCCGGTGTTGTGGTGTTGGCCGGAACAGGTGAAAAACTCGTGACGGGTCGACCGTTGCCCCGGCCATACGATCACCTCAAGTCGCATCTGCGTGTCCCATTCCGCTGCGACCCCTTCTTCTCTTTTTCGGACCCCGAAGGGCTCTTGTGAAGATTCGCCGGATTCTTGCCACAGCTGTTGCCGCCGCAGTGACCACGCCTGCCCTCCTGCTGTCGGTTACCCCCGCGTTCGCCGACGACAAGCCGGTAGCGCAGACGCAGGAGAAGCCGTCCATCGCGGAGTTGGAAAAGGCCGCCGCCGCAGCGAAGGCGGCGTACGACGACGCCGTAGCGGCCGAGAGTGCCGCCTACGCGGCTCTGGAAGCGCTTCTGTCCGACACCTCTCCGCTGGCCGTGGCGGCCAAGGCCGCCCAGGCCGCGGCGGCCGACGCCGCCACCGCGAAGACCAATGCCGACCAGGCGGTCGTCGACGCCAAGGCGGCGGTCGACGCCCTCCCGGAGACGGCCACCGAGGAGGAGAAGACCGCGGCGGCGACGACTCTCACCGAGGCGGAAGCCGCCGCCGCAGCCGCTGCCGATGCCAAGGCCGCCGCCGATGCCGCGGTCGTGGAAGCCCTGGACGCGCGGGACGACGAGCGGGTCGCCGCGGCCCGGAAGCTGGACCAGGCGCAGAAGGCCACCAAGGCGGCCCTCGCTGACAAGACCGCCGCCGACGAGGCTCTGGCCAAGGCGAAGGAGGAGGGTGGCGAGGACGGTGAGGACGGTGAGGACGGTGAGGACGGTGAGGACGGTGAGGACGGTGAGGACGGTGAGGACGGTGAGGACGGTGAGGACGGTGAGGACGGTGAGGACGGTGAGGACGGTGAGGACGGTGAGGACTGCGTCCCGGAGGCCAGGCTCACCACGGTCGTCACGGGTCTGCCGTCCACCGTCGTCGCCGGCACGAAGGTCGACTTCAAGCTCCGGGTGACCAACGGCACCGACAAGACCATGGACGAGGTGCTTCCGTTCGCCTACGTCCACGCGACCGACCGGAGCGGGCTCAACACCATCGACGACCTGGTGCACCTGCAGTGGTCCTCCGCCTCGTCCGCGAAGTGGAAGACCGTCGACAACAAGCACTACATGGACGCCATCAGCCCGCTGAAGGCGGGTGCCCACGCCGACATCAAGATGCGCCTCACGGTCGACGCCTCGGCCCCCGCGGGCAACGGCGTCACCTTCGTCGCCGGTGACTACTTCAACGACAACGGCACCTGCGGCGGGAACCCGGACCTCGAGGGCTACGAGTTCCTGATCGCCGCCGCGGGAAGCAAGCCCGGCAAGGTCGACGACGCCAAGCCCAGCACGACCAAGCCGAACACCTCGGACCTCAAGCCGCAGAGCGGCGCGTCGGCCGGTCCCGTGAACGGCAGCCTCGCCGCCACGGGCTCGTCCTCCGCGACGTCGCAGCTCGCCCTCGCGAGCGGCGCGGCCCTGGCGATCGGCGCGGGCGCGGTGTTCGTCGCACGCCGTCGCAAGGCCGGCTCCCACGCCTGACGCATGAGGCGGGGTGCCGACCAGGCACCCCGGCCCACGCGCTGACCGCCCAGCGGGCCCGACACCGAGCGGCGTCGGGCCCGCTGTGGTGACACGGCCGCCCCGGCGCGTAGGACTCACTCGCGAATAAAGCCATACGGGCCGAGGGCACATCGCTGGCCGATGTCGCCCGTGACCTCCAGTTGAGACCCGCTGATCTCAGCGGCCTCATCTTCGGCCTGGGGGTCGCCGCGCAGGATGGTGGACGCAGCGGCATCCGCTCTGATGCCGCGCATCGACCGCAGTTGTCGGTGGTTTGATGGCCCAGCACTTTGCGGACGAAACGAAACGCTTCCCCACAATGGAGTGACGGAGGCCACACGAAACGGATCTCAATATGCGAGGCTCGCCGCCGCCGCGCCACCGATGTGGTGCGGCGGCGGCCGCTTAACCTGCGCATTTCTCGGAGTTGGGGCACGCGGAGGGCATGGCGAGGTCGGACAGGTCCAGACAACAAAGAAGCCCCCGGCCGATGGCCTGGGGCTTTTTCATGGAGCGGGTGACGAGAATCGAACTCGCGCTCTGAGCTTGGGAAGCTCATGTTCTACCATTAAACTACACCCGCAAAGCGCACCGCTGATCCGTCGCGCAGCGTTGCACACTCTACCCCATGCCAGGTCCCCGGCGTTTGAGCCGTGGGGCCTTTTTGTTGTGCGGGAGGGTGGATGCGGGTGCCGGGGGCGGGAGTTGGGGGCGTAGCGTGGGGGTCGGAGTGCCGCCTGGAGTGGCGTCCTGTTCATCCCCTAATGTGGCGTTCTCGTCCACGGTTTGTTGGGGAAGGGACTTGATGGACTCCATGGAGCGCACCGTCGTCCGCTGTGCCGAAGGGCACGTTTTCGCTACCGCTTCGTTCCCGATGCAGCAGCTCGGGTCCGGGCGGATCGGTCCCGGGCGGCTCATTCGCTGTCCTCGTTGTGCGCGGCTTCGGCATGCCGTGCCTGTGGTGTTCGAGCAGCGGTAGGAGCGGTGTCAGGCGCGCGGGGCGGTCCCGGATTGGGGTGGGCCCGCGCGTTCTGCGTATCCTCGGGGCGTGCTTCTCTCAGACAAGGACATCCGGGCCGAGATCGACGCCGGACGTGTACGCATTGATCCATTCGATGCGTCGATGGTGCAGCCGTCGAGCATCGATGTGCGGCTCGACCGCTACTTCCGGGTGTTCGAGAACCACCGCTATCCGCATATTGATCCAGCCGTCGAGCAGGCCGATCTGACGCGCATGGTCGAGCCGGACGGGGACGAGGCGTTCATCCTGCACCCCGGTGAGTTCGTGCTCGCTTCGACGTACGAGGTCATCTCGCTGCCCGACGATCTTGCGTCGCGGCTGGAGGGCAAGAGTTCGCTGGGGCGGCTCGGCCTTGTGACGCATTCGACCGCCGGGTTCATCGACCCCGGTTTCTCCGGGCACGTGACCCTGGAACTGTCGAATCTCGCGACGCTGCCGATAAAGCTGTGGCCGGGGATGAAGATCGGCCAGCTGTGCATGTTCCGGCTCAGTTCACCCTCGGAGTTCCCGTACGGCTCCGAGCGGTACGGATCGCGGTACCAGGGCCAGCGCGGGCCGACCGCGTCGCGCTCGTTCATGAATTTCCACCGGACGCAGGTGTGATGCCGGATGAGCGGCGAGATGCGGGAGAACCTGACGTACGAGGGTTTCGGCCATGCCGTGCGTGAGCTGGCGCAGACCGTTGCCGACGACGGGTTCGAGCCCGACGTCGTGCTGAGCATCGCGCGGGGCGGGGTGTTCGTCGCAGGCGGGCTCGCTTATGCCCAACTTGCTCATATTTGTTCGAATAGGCTTAATCGGGCGCTCTGCTGAGTTTCTACTGAGTGTGGCAACCACTGTGGCCCCGCAGAAGCGGCGTCACGCTACGAACCGGTAGCTCTCAAGCGTCAATCCCGTATCTGTGGGGCAGCGACTCCGTCCGTCCTTACCGGGATATCCAGGGGGCTTCACGCGGTGCTTGCGGCAGTCCACCCGCAAGGGTGCCCGCCGTGCCTGAGCCGACTCGTGCCAGCGCCTTGGTGGTGGCGCTCTCTGAATCTGGCCAGGTGCCGCTCGCTCGTTCCCCAGACCTGCTCGCCGTGATTCCTCAGTCTGGCGGCGAACCACCAATCAGCCGACCCACGGGCCTGGCAGGTCGGCGCGGATCATCTCAAGGTCAGCAGCCGTCCTTCCGCGCGCGTGGATCCAGCACTGGTCGAGCAGGCCGTCACGGCGCAGCAGTCGGCCGGGGGCTGCGTACCAGTGCAGGGGTGAGTCGTCCGCGCTGGCCCACATCGGATGGTCAGGCAGGTCGACTCGTGTGTAGTGCGCTTGCAGGCTCGGCAGGAGCTTGTTCGGCAGCTCACAGGCGTCGTAGAGCCTTCCCGGCCCGAACAGCGACTCGCTCAGTACCAGCTCCACCCAGGCCACGGACATGCGGTCGAGGAAGGGGAGCCAGCCTTCGTGCGACTCCACGACCACAGGTGGATCCTCCTGCTCGATTTCGTCCAAGGGGATCCCCCATGACGCGCAGTCCTGGTTCTCGCGATGGAAGACCAAGACGCCGCCGAGGCCCTCGTCGACGTAGAGCCCTACCGGCGTGACCAAGGGATCCTGCTGTCTGGTCAAGTCGTTCCGACGACCGAAGAGCGTGTATCCCTCCCGCAACGTGGTGGGGAGTTCGAATCCCAGCTCGGCCTCCGCAGCGTCCAGTTCGGCCGTGGTGCAGCCGTCCTCGGACTGCAATGGGCGGCCCATCCATTCGTCGGCGAAGCGTCGCACGAAATCCCAGGCGCAGGAGCGGCCATCCACTCCGCCTCGCAGCGCCACAGACACGTCAAGAGCGTCCGGCATGGTGTAGACGCTACCGCCTCCGTTGAACGCGCAACGGTCCGGGGAAACGCGAGCAGCCCTGGCCGTTTTTGATGAGCCTCATCATTGGTCGCGGATGGGAACTTGTGCTGAGTTTCTGCTGAGTTTCAGGGCCTCTCGCTTGCGTTTTCGCAGGTGGGAGGTGTTTCCGGTTTTGATGTGGAGTTCTGTACCGGGGTGGGTACCACCCTGGAAATGCCGGTGATGCTGGCTCCCGTTCCGAATGTCATCGACTTCTCGGACAAGAAGGTTCTGATCGCCGACGACGTCGCCGACACCGGGAAGACGCTGAAGCTGGTGCGCGATTTCTGTATCGATCACGTCGCCGAGGTGCGCAGCGGGCAGGTTCTCGACGCGTGACATGTGACGTGTGACGTGTGACGCGTGGCGTGTGACGTGTGACGCGTCGCGTGTGTGCGTGCTTCTGGCTTCTGAAGATGAAGATATGGAGGAACCCCTGGTCTCGAGACCAGGGGTTCCTCCATATCTTTGCGGGTGGGGGCGTCAGATCGTGCCCAGCTTGATGATCGACAACAGCGCGATCAGCTGGATCGCGGACGCGCCCAGGGCCTTCGGCCACGGCAGGTCGTGCGACTTGCTCACCATCGAGGTGAAGAGCGCGGCCGAGGCCATCCAGGTGATCCAGCCGAGGACCTGGACCAGGGAGTTCTCGCCGCCGAGGAAGAGCGCGAATATCAGGCGCGGGGCGTCCGTGATCGACATGATCAGCATGGAGAGGCCCACGGTCGGCTGCCAGGAGCCGTCGCCCCCGAGCTGGCGGGCGAGGGTATGCGTGACCGCGCCCAGAACCAGGCCGCCGATGACGAAGCAGATGCCGGTGACGACGACGTAGGGGACCGCCGTGGAGATCGTCGCGTGGATCGCGTCGTCCCGGGCCTGGTCGAAGCCGAAGAGGGCGAGCAGACCGTACAGGAACGTGACGACGAGCGCCGGGCCCCAGACCGGGTAGTCGCGCATCTGCCAGAACGTCGGTCCCGGGCGCAGCACGATGCCGGCGAGCAGGTCCTTCCACGGCAGCCGCGGGCCGGCGGGCTGGGCGGGGGCCTGGCCGGCGCGGTAGGTGTTGCCGTCGCCGTACGGGTCCTCGCCGATGCTGAACGCCTGGGTGTGGCCGGGGGAGTTGGCGTACGGGTCGCCCTGCTGGGGTGATCCGTGGGGGTGGTGGGGCTGCTGGTACGGGTCGCCGAAGTACTCCGGTTCCCCGTGGCCGCCGCCGTTGCCGTTGCCGTAGCCGCCGTTGTTGTACGGGGGCGGGGCGCCGTTGCCTCCCGTCGGCGGCCATGGCTGCTGCGCGTACGGCGGTGGTGCCTGTGTGCCGTACGGCTGTTGCCGCGGTTGCTGCTGCGCTTGCTGCGGGGTGCGGTTGTCCCGGCCGCGTCCGATCCTGAATCCAGCCACGTCATCGAACGTACCTGGTCCGCGCGGGTGCGGTGAGAGGGCCGGGGAATCTCGCCCGCCATTGCGGCCGAGCTGTGACATCCCTTAGGGGATGCCCAGGGGGATGCGCAGAGGGATGTCCAGGGGGTGGAAGCAGAAGCGGCCGGTCCTGCCCCCGAGGCAGGTCCGGCCGCTTCTGTCGCACGACAGCCCGAGCTACTTCACCGGCTCCGGCTCAGGTGCGTCCGCCGTCTCCGTCTCCCCGGCTGGGTCGGCCGGGGTCTTCACGGAGTCCAGCAGCAGCTGCGATACGTCGACCACCTGGATCGACTCCTTCGCCTTGCCGTCGTTCTTCTTGCCGTTGACCGAGTCGGTCAGCATGACCAGGCAGAACGGGCAGGCGGTGGAGACGATGTCGGGGTTGAGTGAGAGAGCTTCGTCGACTCGCTCATTGTTGATGCGCTTGCCGATCCGCTCCTCCATCCACATCCGGGCACCACCGGCGCCGCAGCAGAAACCGCGCTCCTTGTGGCGGTGCATCTCCTCGTTCCTGAGGCCCGGGACCTTCGCGATGATCTCGCGCGGCGGGGTGTAGATCTTGTTGTGACGGCCCAGGTAGCACGGGTCGTGGTACGTGATCAGGCCCTCGACCGGCGTCACCGGGATCAGCTTGCCCTCGTCGATGAGGTGCTGGAGCAGCTGGGTGTGGTGGATGACCTCGTACTCGCCACCGAGCTGCGGGTACTCGTTCGCGATGGTGTTGAAGCAGTGCGGGCAGGTCGCGACGATCTTCTTCGACGACTTCGGCTTCTTCGTCTCCGGGTCGTCGTCATCCTCGCCGAACGCCATGTTCAGCATCGCGACGTTCTCCTGGCCGAGCTGCTGGAACAGCGGCTCGTTGCCCAGGCGGCGGGCCGAGTCACCGGTGCACTTCTCGTCGCCGCCCATGATCGCGAACTTGACGCCCGCGATGTGGAGGAGCTCCGCGAAAGCCTTCGTGGTCTTCTTGGCCCGGTCCTCCAGAGCGCCCGCGCAGCCGACCCAGTACAGGTAGTCGATCTCGGACAGGTCCTCGACGTCCTTGCCGACGATCGGGACCTCGAAGTCGACCTCCTTGGTCCACTCGACGCGCTGCTTCTTCGCGAGCCCCCAGGGGTTGCCCTTCTTCTCCAGGTTCTTGAGCATCGTGCCCGCCTCGGACGGGAACGCGGACTCGATCATCACCTGGTAGCGGCGCATGTCGACGATGTGGTCGATGTGCTCGATGTCGACCGGGCACTGCTCCACGCACGCACCGCAGGTGGTGCAGGACCACAGCACGTCCGGGTCGATGACACCGTTCTCCTCGACCGTGCCGATCAGCGGCCGCTCGGCCTCGGCGAGAGCCGCGGCCGGGACGTCCTTCAGCTGCTCCTCGGACGCCTTCTCGTTGCCCTCCATGTCCTTGCCGCCGCCGGCCAGCAGATACGGGGCCTTGGCGTGCGCGTGGTCGCGCAGGGACATGATCAGGAGCTTCGGGGAGAGCGGCTTGCCCGTGTTCCAGGCCGGGCACTGCGACTGGCAGCGACCGCACTCCGTACACGTGGAGAAGTCGAGGATGCCCTTCCAGGAGAACTGCTCGACCTGGGAGACACCGAAGACCGCGTCCTCGGCCGGGTCCTCCCAGTCGATCTCCTTGCCGCCGGACGTCATCGGCTGGAGCGCGCCGAGCGCGACCGCGCCGTCCGCGTTCCGCTTGAACCAGATGTTCGGGAAGCCGAGGAAACGGTGCCAGGCGACACCCATATTGGTGTTGAGCGAGACCGTGATCATCCAGATCAGCGAGGTGCCGATCTTGATCATCGCGGTGAAGTAGATGAGGTTCTGCAGCGTGCCGAGCGCGAGGCCCTTGAACGCGAGGACCAGGGGGTACGAGATGAAGTACGACGCCTCGTAGCCGTCCACGTGGTGGATCGCGCCCTCAAGCCCGCGCAGGGTCAGGATCGCCAGGCCGATGACGAGGATGACGTACTCGACGAAGTACGCCTGCCAGGCCTTGGAGCCCGCGAAGCGGGACTTGCGACCGGCCCGCGAGGGCAGGTTCAGCAGCCGGATCGCGATCAGCACGAGGATGCCGACCGTCGTCATCAGACCGATGAACTCGGTGTACATCTCGAACGGCGGCCAGTCGCCGATGATCGGCAGGACCCAGTCGGCCTTGAAGAGCTGTCCGTACGCCTGGAGCAGCGTCGGCGGCAGGGTCAGGAAGCCGATGGCGACGAACCAGTGCGCGAAGCCGACGATCCCCCACCGGTTCATCCGGGTGTGGCCGAGGAACTCCTTGACCAGGGTGATCGTGCGCTGCTTCGGATTGTCGGTGCGGCTGCCCGCCGGGACCGGCTGTCCGAGCGTGACGAACCGGTAGATCTGCGCGACGGCTCGGGCGATGAGCGCAACGCCGACCACAGTCAGCACCAGCGACACGATGATCGCGGCGAGTTGCATTTGGGGGCTCCTCGGGCCTGCGAGGGTGGGATCCAGCGTCTACAAGGGAATACTGGCGATTACTAAGCAGTAACTTAATCAGTCTGTGCTGACACTATCCACTTATTCCGCCGCGCTGTAGCCACACCGGCGGTGATCTGTGTCGCTCAGGTGCGCCTTGCCACGCCGGGTGAGTCCGTGGACCGCCCGGTACAGGGGAGATTGCACGGCTCTCGCCAGGATGGCCAGGTCGAGTCCCACCCAGTGGTGCTCGGCATAGTGCTGGTCGAGCAGGGCGGGTTCGTCCCACGGCATTCCGGAACGGGAACGTACCTGCGCCAGGCCGGTGAGGCCCGGTTTCAGTTCCTGCCGCCAGTGTCTCGCAGTGGGGGCGGTGGCGGTGGCGGATGCGGTGGCGGGTGCGGGGGTGTCGGCTGTGCTCGGGCCGACAGTTTCGGCGGCCCGTTCGTCGTCCGGCGTCAGGGGTTCCGGCCCGACCAGGGAGAGGTCTCCCCGTACGACGTGCGGCAGCCGGGAGAGCAGATCCAGCCGCAGTCGCCGGGTGCGCAGCGAGCGCAGTACGAAGAGGTGGCCGTTCAGGCCGATCCGGGGCGACCGGGTCAGCACCCCGCCGGGGGCTCGCCGTGCCGCGAGGGCGAGGGCGCCCGCGGCGAGCAGAGGGGCGGCCAGTGCCAGCAGGATCGAGCCGAGGGTCAGATCCAGTACGCGCTTGGCCGACGGGCGCTCCCATCGGCGTGCCGACGCCCATCGCCGTACCGGTGCCCATCGTCGTGCCTGCGTCCGCGCCCGCAGCCACCGCCGTACCCGCTCTGTCTGCCTCTGCCCCTGCCTCCGCCCCTGCCTCCGCCCCTGCCTCCGCCCCTGCCCCCGCCCCTGCCTCAGTTGTCTCTGTCTCTGCATCGTTCGCACCTGCCTGGGGGTCGGGCGGATCGAGCGCATCGATTGCCGGTTTTGCCTGACTCGCGACATTTTGTGACAGAACGATCCCATGGCGCGATGATGGGCGGGGTTGCCCGGCCCGCGGAGCGGGTGGGTGTCGTTGGTGATCTCTCGGTGCGCGCGAGGTGCGTGCACGATAGTTGAGTCCACTCGACTCAACTCTGTTGACACTGGGGCGGCTGTCGTGCATTCTTGAGTCAGTTGCACTCAAGTAGTCAAGTTGGAGGAACTGAAATGGCACGTGCGGTCGGCATCGACCTGGGCACGACTAACTCCGTCGTCAGCGTTCTCGAAGGCGGCGAGCCCACCGTCATCACCAACGCAGAGGGCGCCAGGACCACGCCGTCCGTCGTCGCCTTTGCGAAGAACGGCGAGGTGCTGGTCGGTGAGGTCGCCAAGCGTCAGGCAGTGACCAACGTCGACAGGACCATCCGCTCCGTCAAGCGCCACATGGGCACTGACTGGAAGATCGACCTGGACGGCAAGAGCTTCAACCCGCAGCAGATGAGCGCCTTCGTGCTGCAGAAGCTGAAGCGGGACGCCGAGTCGTACCTGGGCGAGAAGGTGACCGACGCGGTCATCACCGTTCCCGCGTACTTCAACGACTCCGAGCGTCAGGCGACGAAGGAGGCCGGCGAGATCGCGGGCCTGAACGTCCTGCGTATCGTCAACGAGCCGACGGCCGCCGCGCTGGCGTACGGGCTCGACAAGGACGACCAGACGATCCTCGTCTTCGACCTCGGTGGTGGCACGTTCGACGTATCGCTGCTGGAGATCGGCGACGGAGTCGTCGAGGTGAAGGCCACCAACGGTGACAACCACCTCGGTGGTGACGACTGGGACCAGCGCGTCGTCGACTACCTGGTGAAGCAGTTCGCCAACGGGCACGGCGTCGACCTGTCCAAGGACAAGATGGCGATCCAGCGTCTGCGCGAGGCCGCCGAGAAGGCGAAGATCGAGCTCTCGTCCTCGACCGAGACGTCGATCAACCTGCCCTACATCACGGCGTCCGCCGAGGGCCCGCTGCACCTGGACGAGAAGCTCACGCGCTCGCAGTTCCAGCAGCTCACCGCCGACCTTCTGGACCGCTGCAAGACGCCGTTCCACAACGTCATCAAGGACGCGGGCATCCAGCTCACCGAGATCGACCACGTCGTTCTCGTCGGTGGCTCGACCCGTATGCCGGCCGTCGCCGAGCTCGTCAAGGAGATGACCGGTGGCCAGGAGGCCAACAAGGGTGTGAACCCGGACGAGGTCGTCGCGATCGGTGCCTCGCTCCAGGCCGGTGTCCTCAAGGGCGAGGTCAAGGACGTCCTGCTGCTCGACGTCACCCCGCTGTCCCTCGGTATCGAGACCAAGGGCGGCATCATGACGAAGCTCATCGAGCGCAACACCACGATCCCGACCAAGCGTTCCGAGATCTTCACGACGGCCGAGGACAACCAGCCGTCCGTCCAGATCCAGGTCTACCAGGGCGAGCGCGAGATCGCGGCGTACAACAAGAAGCTCGGCATGTTCGAGCTGACCGGCCTGCCGCCGGCCCCGCGCGGCGTCCCGCAGATCGAGGTCGCGTTCGACATCGACGCGAACGGCATCATGCACGTCGCCGCCAAGGACCTCGGCACCGGCAAGGAGCAGAAGATGACCGTCACCGGCGGCTCCTCGCTGCCGAAGGACGAGGTCAACCGGATGCGTGAGGAGGCCGAGCAGTACGCGGAGGAGGACCACCGCCGCCGCGAGGCCGCCGAGTCCCGCAACCAGGGCGAGCAGCTCGTCTACCAGACGGAGAAGTTCCTCAAGGACAACGAGGACAAGGTCCCCGGTGACGTGAAGACGGAGGTGGAGACCGCGCTCACCGAGCTGAAGGAGAAGCTCAAGGGCGAGGACACCGCCGAGATCCGTACCGCCACCGAGAAGGTCGCGGCCATCTCCCAGAAGCTGGGCCAGGCGATGTACGCCAACGCCCAGGCCGACGGCGACCCGCAGCCGGGCGCTCAGCAGGCCAAGGCCGACGACGACGTCGTCGACGCCGAGATCGTGGACGACGAGAAGGACGCGAAGGGCGGTGCGGTGTGACCGAGGAGACTCCGGGCTTCGAGGAGAAGTCCGACGTCCCCTCCGGCGCTGCCTCCGACGGAGCTGAGCCGAAGGATGCCCCCTCCTCTCCGGAGGAGGAGGCGCCGGCGGCCGGGGACGGAGTACAGACAGTCGGTCTGACGGCCCAGCTGGACCAGGTCCGCACGGCGCTCAACGAGCGCACGGCCGACCTCCAGCGGCTCCAGGCCGAGTACCAGAACTACCGCCGTCGCGTCGAGCGGGACCGGGCCACGGTCAAGGAGATCGCAGTAGCGGGTCTCCTGTCCGAGCTCCTGCCCGTGCTCGACGACATCGGCCGGGCCCGGGATCACAACGAGCTCGTGGGCGGGTTCAAGTCGGTGGCCGAATCGGTGGAGACGGTCGTCGCCAAGCTGGGCCTGCAGCAGTTCGGCAAGGAGGGCGAGCCCTTCGACCCGACGATCCACGAAGCCCTGATGCACTCGTACGCGCCGGACGTCACCGAGACGACCTGCGTGGCGATCCTGCAGCCGGGGTATCGGATCGGCGAGCGCACCATCCGCCCCGCGCGGGTGGCGGTGGCCGAACCCCAGCCGGGTGCGACACCGGCTGCCAAGGAAGAGAAGGCAACCGACGAGGAGAGCGGTGGCACCGAGGAGGTCTGACATCCTGTCTGACCACCTCGCTGCCCACCGCCCGGCCATGCGACCGGCCAACGGGCCGGTCGTATGGCCGATCGTCCGGAAGGAGGGACGTCGATGAGCACGAAGGACTTCGTCGAGAAGGACTACTACAAGGTCCTCGGCGTCCCCAAGGACGCCACCGATGCCGAGATCAAGAAGGCGTACCGGAAGCTCGCCCGCGAGTTCCACCCGGACGCCAACAAGGGCGACGACAAGGCGGAGGAGCGCTTCAAGGAGATCTCCGAGGCGAACGACATCCTCGGCGACAGCAAGAAGCGCAAGGAGTACGACGAGGCGCGCGCCCTCTTCGGCAACGGCGGCTTCCGGGCCGGCCCCCCGGGCGCGGGAGGCAACTTCAACTTCGACCTGGGCGACCTCTTCGGAGGGGCCCAGGGCGGGGGCCAGGGCGGCGGAGCCGGCGGTTTCGGCGGCGGCGGTCTGGGCGATGTCTTCGGCGGTCTGTTCAACCGGGGCGGCACGGGGACGCGGGTGCAGCCGCGCCGCGGCCAGGACATCGAGTCCGAGGTGACGCTCAGCTTCACCGAGGCGGTCGAAGGGGCCACGGTCCCGCTGCGGATGTCCAGCCAGGCGCCGTGCAAGGCGTGTTCCGGCACCGGTGACAAGAACGGCACCCCCAGGGTCTGCCCGACCTGTCTCGGTACCGGCCAGGTGTCGCGCGGCACCGGCGGCGGCTTCTCGCTCACCGATCCCTGCGTGGACTGCAAGGGCCGGGGCCTCATCGCCCAGGACCCCTGCGATGTCTGCAAGGGCAGTGGACGGGCGAAGTCCTCCCGGACCATGCAGGTCAGGATCCCGGCGGGCGTCTTTGACGGTCAGCGGATCCGGCTGCGCGGCAAGGGCGGTCCGGGCGAGCGTGGCGGACCGGCCGGCGATCTGTACGTCGTGGTCCATGTCGACGCCCACCCGGTCTTCGGCCGCAAGGGCGACAACCTCACGGTCACCGTGCCCGTCGACTTCACGGAGGCGGCGCTCGGCGGCGAGGTGAAGGTGCCCACGCTCGGCGGCCCGCCGGTCACCCTGAAGCTGCCGGCCGGTACCCCCAACGGGCGCACGATGCGCGCCCGGGGCAAGGGCGCGGTACGCAAGGACGGCACCCGGGGCGACCTGCTGGTGACCGTCGAGGTGTCGGTGCCCGGGGAGCTGAGCGCCGAGGCCAGGGAAGCGCTGGAGGCCTACCGGAAGGCGACTGCGGGCCGTGACCCGCGGGCAGAGATCTTCCAGGCAGCGAAGGGAGCTTGAGGTGGACGGCCGACGACGTAATCCGTACGAACTGACCGATGAAACACCGGTGTACGTGATCTCGATCGCGGCCCAGCTCTCGGGCCTGCATCCGCAGACGCTGCGCCAGTACGACCGTCTCGGCCTGGTCTCGCCCGACCGGACGGCCGGGCGTGGCAGGCGTTACTCGGCCCGTGACATCGAACTGCTGCGTACCGTACAGCAGTTGTCGCAGGACGAGGGGATCAATCTCGCCGGTATCAAGCGCATCATCGAGCTGGAGAACCAGGTCGCGGCCCTCCAGCAGCGTGTCGCTGAACTCTCGGCGGCCGTGGACGGTGCGGCGGCGGCGATGCAGCAGCGTGAGGCCCAGGTGCATGCGTCGTACCGGCGCGATCTGGTGCCGTACCAGGACGTGCAGCAGACCAGCGCGTTGGTGGTCTGGCGGCCGAAACGGCCGAAGGACTGAGCGGGACCGGCGTACCCGCACGACGGACGAGGCCCGTCACCCGTGTGTTTCACGGGTGACGGGCCTTTGTCCTTTGTTCATCGAGACCATCCGGTCCATCGAGCCCTTTGGGGCGACGGGTCGATCTCGCGCCGGGTCCAATCCCCGTGCGTCGCCGTGGAGTTGTGGGAGGCTCCGGCGTGCTGAGCGCTGAGCGCCGACAGGGGCTCGAGGCTGGCGGGCGGGAGGAAGGGGCGGGGGTTGCGTTCTGTACTGGTGTGGACCGTGCGACTGAGCGGGGCTGTGGGGTGGATCGCGGCCGGTGCGCAGGTCGATGGCCGGCCGGCCTCGGCCACACCCGCGAGTTCGGACGTCAGCGAGACTCTGCGTCGACCATCCCCGACTGGACGAGGCGTGCCCCGAGTTGAGTCCGGCTGGAGGCGTTGAGCGTCCGCATGAGCCGGGAGATGTGTGCGCGGCAGGTGCGGACGCTGATGCCCAGTTTGCGGGCCACGATCTCGTCGACGTGGCCCTCGACGAGGAGGCGGGCGATGCTGAGCTGGACGGCGGTGACGGAGGCGCCGGGAGCCGTTGCCGGCAGGTTCTCGGTGAGCGGGGTGGCCTGCGCCCACAGGACTTCGTAGACCTGGACGAAGTAGCGGACCAGTGCGGGGTGGCGGATCTTCAGGGCCACGTCGCGTTCGGGGGTGGCGGGGATGAAGGCCACGGCGCGGTCGAAGACGAGGAGGCGCTCGACGGTCTGCTCCAGGGTACGCACCTGCAGAATTCCTGCGGGTATCTGGTCCACGTAGGACCTGAGTTCCGGGCTGTAGCGCGCCGAGTGCTGGTAGATGTGGCGGAGAGGGATGCCGCGGTCCAGCGTCGACCTGGCGTTCGTCAGGGCGAGTTGAAGCTGCTCGGGCGGCCGGGTGCTGCCGGGTTGCAGTGTGAGGATTTCCTGCCTGGCCTCACGCGTGGTGTCGACAATGGCCGACTCGATCAGAGGCATGCCTTCGAGCACGGTGATGGCAAGGTTGGGATCCTCGCTCGCGATGGAGGCCAGTGGCGCCAGTGCCTCGGTGAGCGAGGCGGCCATTCGTACCCGCTCGTGGATCTCCCGGGTGATGGGCTGCAGCAAATGGGCCAGGCCGGACGAGGGCGGTACGGGACGCATCCAGGCGCTGTCCTGTGGATCGGGGTGAAGCAGTGCCATCTCGGTGAGGCAGGGGGCGGGTTCCAGTGCGGCCCGCGCGATCCGTCCGGTTCTCAGTGCCTCGGCGTAGAGCCGGAGGGCCGCCTCGCACAATGCGCCGTCTCTGTGGGAGTGTGCGATTTCGTCCTCGTCTCTGCCCATCTGTGACCCCCCACTTCCGGCAATGCAACAAGATGACGGTGGTGAAAGCGTAGGTGGCGGGAGAGGCTCGTCGTACCCGGTGATGAACCTCTCCGGCGTCGGGGGCCGCGGTCGCTCTCCCCCGTATTGCGGTTGCGGTCCCCCTTGGTCCGGCTCAGTCCGGTCCCTGTTCCAGGATTCCTGACCGGGCTATCAGGTAACCGAGCTGTGCCCGGCTGTTGCTGCCGAGAGCGGCGCTGAGTTTGGCGATATGTGCGCGGCACGTTCGTACGTTCATGCCGAGGCGGCGGGCGATGGCCTCGTCGACGTGACCTTCGACGAGGAGTTTCGCGATGGAGTGCCGCACCCCGGAGATGCCTTCGAGCGTCGGGTCGTACGGGATCTGCTCCTGCAGTGGGACCGCACGCTGCCAGAACTGCTCGAAGACGCTGACGAGGTACTCCACAATGCCTGGGTGTCTCAGTTCCAGCGCCACTCTCCGATCGTCCGTGGCGGGGATGAAAGCGACGGTGTGATCGAAAATCATGAGCCGTTCTATGAGCTCTTCGAGAGTGCGGATCTCCACCTTCCCCTCTGCCATGCGTGCCGCGTACGTGAGGGTTCCGTGGCTGTGCCGGGCGGTGTGCTGATAGAGGGTGCGCATGCCGACGCCGCGTTGCGTGAGAATGTTTCCGCGTTCTATCGCGATGTTGAGCGCGTCCTCGCTGCGCCCGCCACCGGGCTGGATGGTGAGGACTTCCGACTTGCACTCGGTCAGGGCGAGTTCGATGGACGCATTGATCCGGTCAATGCCTTCGAGCACCGTGATCGCATGAGTGGTCGGCGGCGCCTGGGCGCTGATGGCCATGAAGGGTTCGAACGCATCCGTCAGTTCGACCGTGAGGCGTCGACGGTCCTGGATCTCACGCTCTATCGGGTGCAGCAGTTGAGTCAGTGCGGCGGACGGCGGCGCCGGCCGGAGCCAGGTGTCGTCGTCGGGGTCGGGGTGCAGCAGCGCGAACTCCAGCAGGCAGGGGGCCGGCGCCACCTCGGTGCGCGCTATCTTGCCTACGCTCAGCGCGCTGGCGTACAGCCGCGCTCCCTCGTCGCACAGAGCGCTGACGGAGTGGGGATGTGTCGCGTTTGCTTCATTTGTGACCATTTGCCCACCCCCCAGGAACATGCATCTGCAGGAACATGATGCATCGCTTCTGTGGCATTGACGTGCCTCAATGAGCAATCGTCTTGTCATGCGGGGGAGAGGAAACCTTGGAAGTGAGGACGAAGCCCACTATGAGTAACAAGATGCTTCGCTCGGTGCTTGCTGCGGCCTTCTCCGCCGGGCTGACATTCGGTGCGATCGGCACCCTGGACCTTGCTTGGGACAGTGCGCCGGCAGGGGCGCAGGTTCAGGCCGTGGCGCCCCCCGACCTCGCCTGGGACGCGCTCCCCGCCGACGTCACGGGCGCGCGGACATCCGACCTTGCCTGGGACATAGCTCCAGGGAAGTCGGCAAGCGCGTGACCATCCCGCCGGACGACCGGACCTTCCGGCGGGAAATGGCCACGGCCTACCGATCAGGCTGGCATTTCATCGATCTCGTCACTGCCATCCCCCGCTGTGGCGACTCGCTGATGGTCACTCTGTTCGGCGACCCCATCGTTGTCGCACGCGAGGAAGACGACGAAGTGCGTGCCTACCGTTGCCTCCGCAAGCCGCGTGGAGCCCCGCAGCCCGTTCGCTGCGCGATTCGGTACGACATGATTTTCGTCAACCTCGACCGTCGGGACCACCAGCTGTTCGAGCCAGAGACCATTTCCGCCACCTCCCGCAGTGCCTGAGCGATCCCCCGTCGTTACACGTCGCTCGGCACTCCCCCACACAACGGCGTCATCGTGACCTGAACACGATGGCGCCGTTGTGCTGTCCGGGCCCTGGGTCGCAAGCCCCGGGGGAGCCCCGGAAGTCCGCAGTCCTGCTCACGCCCTGCCGAGCGCCCGGTCCAGGGTGATCTCGATGACGACGCGGTCCGGGTTGGGTGCCGGGGTGCGTTCGTAGCGTTCCGCGTAGCGGCGTACCGCGTCGGCGACCACGTCCGGTTCCGTGCGTACCGTCGCACGGCCCTCCAGGGTCGCCCAGCGGCCGCGGTCGACCTGGCAGGCCGCGACCCGGGCGCCGGACGGGCCCGCGGCCAGGATGTTGGCGACCTTCCGGCTGCCCTTGTTGGTGATGACGCGGGCGAGCCCGGCCTCGGGGTCGTATGTCACCCCCACCGGCACCACGTGCGGCGTGCCGTCGGGGCGGGGTGTGGTCAGGGTGCACAGGTGGTACTCGCGCCAGAACGCGAGGTACTCGGGGCTCGGATTCGTCACGTCGACTGCCATGGGAAACAGGGTAGGGAGTGCGCATCCGTGGCCCGCCCCTGCGGTGGCGGAGGTCCTCTCCGGCCGGTTGACTCGGACTCGGACTCGGACTCGAAATTGCACTCGGAAGAGGCGCGATGCCGGGTTGAGTGGAATAGACTCAACTTTGTGCACGTTGACTCAGTCAGTGTTGTGGAGAGACCAGTCACCGCAAGGAGGAGAGAGCGCACGTGGACGCCGAGCTGACCAACAAGAGCCGGGACGCCATCAACGCGGCCACCAGCAGGGCCGTGAAGGACGGACACCCCGATCTGACCCCCGGGCATTTGCTGCTCGCGCTGCTCGCGGGCGAGGACAACGAGAACATCATCGACCTTCTCGCCGCCGTCGAGGCCGACCAGATCGTCGTACGCACCGAGACGGAGCGGCTCCTGGGCGCGGAGCCCAGCGTCACCGGGTCGACCGTCGCCCCGCCGCAGCCCAACCGCGAGCTGCTCGCCGTCATCGCGGACGCCGCGCAGCGCGCGAAGGAGCTCGGCGACGACTACATCTCCACCGAGCACCTGCTGATCGGGATCGCCGCCGAGGGCGGCCGCGCCGGTGAGATCCTGAGCGCTCAGGGAGCCAGTGCGAAGAGGCTGCTGGACGCGTTCGAGAAGAGCAGGGGAGGGCGCCGGGTGACCACACCCGACCCGGAGGGTCAGTACAAGGCCCTGGAGAAGTTCGGTACGGACTTCACGGCCGCCGCCAGGGAAGGCAAGCTCGACCCGGTCATCGGACGAGACCAGGAGATCCGGCGTGTCGTCCAGGTCCTGTCGCGGCGTACGAAGAACAACCCCGTACTCATCGGCGAGCCCGGAGTCGGCAAGACCGCCGTCGTCGAGGGGCTCGCCCAGCGCATCGTCAAGGGTGACGTCCCCGAGTCCCTGCGGAACAAGCGGCTCGTCTCGCTCGACCTCGGCGCGATGGTCGCGGGCGCCAAGTACCGCGGCGAGTTCGAGGAACGGCTGAAGACCGTCCTCTCCGAGATCAAGGAGAGCGACGGCCAGATCATCACGTTCATCGACGAGCTCCACACCGTCGTGGGCGCGGGCGCCGGCGGGGACTCCGCCATGGACGCGGGCAACATGCTCAAGCCGATGCTGGCCCGCGGCGAGCTCCGCATGGTCGGTGCGACGACGCTCGACGAGTACCGCGAGCGGATCGAGAAGGACCCCGCCCTGGAGCGCCGCTTCCAGCAGGTCCTGGTCGCCGAGCCGTCCGTGGAGGACACCATCGCGATCCTCCGCGGCCTCAAGGGCCGTTACGAGGCGCACCACAAGGTGCAGATCGCGGACTCCGCGCTGGTCGCCGCCGCGACCCTGTCCGACCGCTACATCACCTCCCGCTTCCTCCCCGACAAGGCGATCGACCTGGTCGACGAGTCGGCGTCCCGGCTGCGCATGGAGATCGACTCCTCGCCCGTCGAGATCGACGAACTGCAGCGTGCCGTCGACCGCCTCCGGATGGAGGAGCTGGCGCTGAAGAACGAGACCGACGCCGCTTCCGTCCAGCGTCTGGAGAAGCTCCGCCGCGACCTCGCCGACAAGGAGGAGGAGCTGCGTGGTCTCACCGCCCGCTGGGAGAAGGAGAAGCAGAGCCTCAACCGTGTCGGTGAGCTGAAGGAGCGCCTCGACGACCTGCGCGGACAGGCCGAGCGCGCCCAGCGCGACGGCGACTTCGACACCGCCTCCAAGCTGCTGTACGGGGAGATCCCCGGCCTTGAGCGGGAGCTCGCGGAGGCCGACGAGGCCGAGCAGGAGGCCGCCAAGGACACGATGGTGAAGGAGGAGGTCGGCCCGGACGACATCGCCGATGTCGTCGGCGCCTGGACCGGCATCCCGGCCGGCCGGCTGCTGGAGGGCGAGACCCAGAAGCTGCTCCGCATGGAGGACGAGCTCGGCAAGCGCCTCATCGGGCAGACCGAGGCCGTACGGGCGGTGTCGGACGCGGTACGCCGTACCCGCGCCGGAATCGCCGACCCCGACCGGCCCACCGGCTCGTTCCTCTTCCTCGGCCCGACCGGCGTCGGCAAGACGGAGCTGGCGAAGGCCCTCGCCGACTTCCTGTTCGACGACGAGCGGGCCATGGTCCGCATCGACATGAGCGAGTACGGCGAGAAGCACAGCGTGGCGCGGCTTGTCGGCGCCCCGCCCGGCTACGTCGGCTACGAGGAGGGCGGGCAGCTCACGGAGGCGGTCCGCCGCCGCCCGTACAGCGTCGTCCTGCTGGACGAGGTCGAGAAGGCCCACCCCGAGGTCTTCGACATCCTGCTCCAGGTCCTCGACGACGGCCGGCTCACCGACGGACAGGGCCGGACGGTGGACTTCCGTAACACCATCCTGATCCTGACCTCCAACCTCGGCAGCCAGTTCCTGATGGACCCGCTGACACAGCCCGAGGTGAAGAAGGAACAGGTCCTGGAGGTCGTACGGGCCTCGTTCAAGCCGGAGTTCCTCAACCGGCTCGACGACCTGGTCGTCTTCTCCGCCCTGTCCGGCGACGAGCTCTCGCACATCGCGAAGCTCCAGATCGACCGGCTCGCGGGGCGGCTGGCCGAGCGCAGGCTCACCCTGGACGTCACGCCGGACGCCCTGGCGTGGCTGGCCGAGGAGGGTAACGACCCGGCCTACGGAGCACGGCCGCTGCGCCGCCTCATCCAGACGGCGATCGGCGACCGGCTCGCGAAGGAGATCCTCGCCGGCGAGGTCAGGGACGGGGACACCGTCCGGGTGGACCGGGTCGGGGACGGCCTGCTCGTCGGCCCCGCTTCGTAGCCGCCCCGGCCCCCCGTGGTGGCCCCGTGGCAGTCACCTTGTACGGTCCCGGCGGGCCCGGTCCGCACCGGCTGCGTGTCAGCTCGTGGCGGATCGGGCCCCTCCGGGCTTGCCATCCCCCGCCCGCCATGGGAGAGGATGGCGCCAACCGCACGAAGGGAAAAACACGGTGAGCATCGATCCGTCCTCGATTCCTAATTTCGGGGGCCAGCCCGAACCGCAGGCCGCAGGACCGGAGGGCCCCGTCGTCCCTGACCAGGACCTCGTCAAGCAGCTCCTGGAACAGATGGAGCTGAAGTACGTCGTCGACGACGAGGGCGACCTCGCGGCGCCGTGGGAGGACTTCCGCACGTACTTCATGTTCCGCGGCGAGGACGAGCAGCAGGTCTTCTCGGTCCGTACGTTCTACGACCGCCCGCACGCCGCGGACCAGCGTCCGGTCCTTCTCGACGCGATCGACGACTGGAACCGCCGCACCCTGTGGCCCAAGGTCTACACGCACACCCACGAGCCCGAGGAGGGCTCCGAGGACACCGAGGTCTCGGTCCGTCTGATCGGTGAGGCGCAGATGCTCATCGGTACGGGCGTCAGCCTGGAGCACTTCGTCTCGTCGACGGTCAGCTGGGTGCGCGCCTCGATCGAGTTCGACAAGTGGCTGCAGGAGCGTCTGGGCCTGACGCCGGCCGAGGAGAAGACGGACGGCGGGGACCCGACCCCTCCGGGCGCCTGAGTCCCGCACAGCAGTGACAGTCCGGCCCGGGGCGGCGGTGCTCATGACCGCCGCCCCGGGCCGGACCGCGTTTCGCTTCAGCCGCTTCAGCCGCTTCGGCCGCTGGAGCCGCTACAGCCGTTTCAGCCTGGACGCCGCCTCGGCCAGTACGTCGTCACGCTTGCAGAAGGCGAACCGTACGAACGGCGCACCCTGCTCCCGGTGGTCGTAGAAGACCGCGTTCGGGATGGCGACGACGCCGCACCGCTCGGGCAGGGACCGGCAGAACGCGAAGCCGTCGCTCTCGCCGAGGGGACGGATGTCGGTGGTGACGAAGTACGTGCCGGCCGGGCGGTAGACCTCGAAACCGGCCTCGGTGAGCCCGTCGCTCAGCAGATCCCGCTTGGCCCGCAGCTCGGCGCGCAGCCCGTCGTAGTAGCTGTCGGGCAGCCGCAGCGCCTCGGCGACCGCGTACTGGAACGGGCCCGCGGACACGTACGTCAGGAACTGCTTCGCCGAGCGGACGGCGGTCACCAGTTCCGGGCTCGCAGTGACCCAGCCGACCTTCCAGCCCGTGAAGGAGTACGTCTTGCCGGCCGAGCCGATGGTGACGGTGCGTTCACGCATCCCGGGGAAGCCGGCGAGCGGGAGGTGTTCGCCCTCGAAGACCAGGTGTTCGTAGACCTCGTCGGTGACGACCAGAAGGTCGCGCTCGCAGGCCAGTTCGGCGATCGCGCCGAGTTCCTCACGGGTGAGGACGGTGCCGGTGGGGTTGTGCGGGGTGTTCAGCAGGATCAGCCAGGTGCGGGGGGTGACGGCGGCGCGCAGTTCGTCGAGGTCGAGGCGGTAGGTGCCGGTGGCCGCGTCGGGGTGGAGGGTGACGGGGACGCGGCTGCCGCCCGCCATGGCGATGCAGGCGGCGTACGAGTCGTAGTAGGGCTCCAGGGCGATGACCTCGTCGCCGGGCTCCAGCAGGGCCAGCAGGGCCGCGGCGATGGCCTCGGTGGCGCCCGCGGTGACCAGGACCTCGGAGTCGGGGTCGTGGGCGAGCCCGTAGCGCCGTTGCTGGTGGTCGGCGATCGCGGTGCGCAGTTCGGGGACGCCGGGGCCCGGCGGGTACTGATTGCCGTGCCCGGCGCGCAGGGCACGGATCGCGGCCTCGCGGATCTCGTCGGGGCCGTCGGTGTCGGGGAAGCCCTGGCCGAGGTTGATGGAGCCGGTCCGTACGGCGAGCGCCGACATCTCCGCGAAGATCGTCGTGCCGAACTCTGCGAGGCGGCGGTTGAGCAGCGGTCGTCCCTGTGTCATGTCCGCCATCCTGCGCGGAAGCTCTGGAGTTGCTCAAGTCTGCTTTGGCCGTACGGGGACAAGGGCATCCCCCACTCACGCAAGAAGCGGACGGAGCAGACGGAAGCGGGGGACCTCGCTTCGGGGGAACGGAAGGACGTGAGGTCGGTGGTGGGGACTTTTGTCGGAGTGGTGATCGCGGCGGCGGTGATCGGACTGATCGTCTCGCTCGTGAAGGGGGCCGGGGGCAGGAAGAAGTCGCGCGGCCGGAGCGTGCGCCGGGGTGCGGGCGATGGCAGCGCCGGGGACGGCAGCTGGTGGGCGGGCGGTGACAGCGGTGGCGGTGACAGCGGTGGCGGTGGCTCGTCCTGCGGCGGCGGCAGCCACTCGGGTGGTCACTCGGGCGGACATTTCGGTGGTCATTCGTGCGGTGGAGGTCATTCCTCGTGCGGTGGCGGCTCGTCCTGCGGCGGGGGCGGAGGCGACTGACACGGGGCAGTCGGTCCGCGGCCGGGCAGTGCCACCGTGCCCGGTGCCCGACAGGTGCCCGGCGGGTGAACTCCCGCCGGGCACCTTTTTGTTGGGCATTCCGCGAGAGGCCGGTGAACAGGTGATCCGAGAGGCACCCGAGGGGATGGAAACCACGGCAAGTTGGGTAAAAACGCTGTGGATGCGGCTTATTCGTGATTCCCTCGATGGAGAGAACATCCAGCCCTCGGACCCCAGTTGGACCTGATCGGGCGCTTCCCCCCTCCCGCGTGCAATCACGTCGGAGGCGTCCCCTGTCCATGTGTCCACGCTTGTTTGCGGAGCCGACCCATGCTCACGACCCTCCAGACGGCCTATTCCGACACCCGTGCTGCTGACCTGGCCTGGGCGCTGGGGCGCGAACCGCTCCCCGCCTTGGCCGTGCTCGACCTCGATCTCGCGGGTGCCCGGCTCCAGATGCGCCTGCTGGGCGCCTCCCACCAGGTACTCCTCGAGGAGGACCGGGGCACCTGTTCCGAAACCGTCGCGTGCATCCCCGGCAGCAGCACACCGCTGCCGCTCGGGGTCGCCAAGCGGCTCGGCGAATGGGAGTACGAGTTCGCGGCACGCGTCGAGACGCTCTCGGCGGGCTCCTTCGCCGGGCGCGCGCAGGAGCTCCTCGCGCTCGTGACCGACCATCCCCAAGGTCTCGCCGGGACGTTCCCCGGCAGCCCGCACGCCTTCACCGCCATGCTCGCCCAGCGGACCGAGGGCCAGGTGCGGTGGCGCACCTGGCATGCGTACCCGCAGGAGGGGCAGTTGGTGGTGACACGTACCCGAGTGGGGGTGCGGATGCCGGCGGCAGCGCTCTGACACGGACCCAACTCCCTTGTGGGCGCGCCACTTACACCCGTGTGGGTGACAGGCGGCCACCATCTTGTGACGTAGCGTTCGCATCATGATCAACCAGCAGGTGTCGCTGCGAGGGGGCGCGGCGCGTCTTCCCGTACGGCCGAGGACCGGTCGGTGTCTCGTGCTGGCCGCTGTCTTCGTCTGTGCCGCCTGCGGTCTGGTGTACGAGCTCGAACTGGTGGCGCTCGCGTCCTACTTGATCGGTGATTCGGTCACCCAGGCGTCCGTCGTGCTCTCCGTGATGGTGTTCGCGATGGGCGTCGGCTCGCTCCTCGCGAAACGTTTACGCGGCCGTGCCGCAGTGGGTTTCGGGCTGATCGAGGCGGCGCTCGCACTTGTCGGCGGTTCCTCCGCGGTCGTGCTGTACGCGTCGTTCGCCTGGATCGGGGAGTCGCAGTTCGCCCTGGTCGGTTTCTCGCTCACGATCGGCGTCCTGATCGGTGCGGAGATCCCGTTGCTGATGACGCTGATCCAGCGGGTCGACCGGCAGGACGCGGGCGGGACCGTCGCGGATCTGTTCGCCGCCGACTACGTGGGCGCGCTGGTCGGCGGGCTGGCGTTCCCCTTTCTGCTGCTGCCGGTGCTCGGCCAGCTCACCGGGGCGCTGTTCACCGGCGCGGTCAACGCGGTGGCGGGCGGGGCGCTGGTGCTGTGGGTGTTCCGGCGGGACCTCACTCCGCGCTCCCGGTGGCTGCTGATCCTCGTCAACGTCGCCGTGATTGCCGCGCTCGCCACCGCGACCGCGCTGGTCGACGACTTCGAGCGGGCGGCGCGGCGTGCCGTGTACGGGGACGGGGTGCGGGTCGCGGTGCAGACCGGGGTCCAGGAGGTCGTGCTGACGGGGGCGGGCCGCAGCTCCCTCGACCTGTATCTGGACGGGCGGCTGCGGGTCAGCGCGCGCGACGAGTACCGCTACCACGAGGCGCTGGTGCACCCGGCGATGAACGGGCCGCGCGCCCGCGTTCTGATCCTGGGCGGCGGCGACGGCCTCGCCGCCCGGGAGGTGCTGCGCTACCCGGACGTACGCGCCGTCACCCTCGTCGAGCTCGATTCCGGTCTCACCCGGTTGGCCCGTACCGACCGCGCTCTCTCGGCGCTGAACGCCCACGCGTTCCGTGATCCGCGGCTGACGGCCGTCGATGCGGACGCCTTCAACTGGCTGCGGGGGGCGCACGGCAGGTACGACGTAGTGATCTCCGATCTGCCCGACCCCGGGATCTCCGACAGCACGAAGCTGTACTCGGCGGAGTTCTACGGCCTGATCGCCGAGACCCTCGCCCCGGGCGGCCGGCTGGTGGTGCACGGGGGGCCGCCGGTCACCCGGCCGCGCACGTACTGGACGGTGGAGGCGTCGATGAGGGCGGCGGGCCTGCACACCCGCCCGTACCGGATCAGCGGCCGGCTCTCCGATTTCGCGGCCGGCCCCGACCGCGCCACGCACCGGGCGCAGGCCGAGGACGGCTGGGGCTTCGTCCTCGCCGGCCGGGGCAAGTCGCCCGCGCTCCGGCTCGGCCCGGAGGTGCCGAAGCTGCGGTCGCTGACACAGCCCTCGCTGGTGCGCGCGGGGCGGGACGCGGAGAGCGCCCGGCCGCGCGGACCGCTGCCGCCGTCGACGCTGGTGCATCCGCGGTACTGGGAGGAGGGGTGAACCGGGCACTGTGTGGGGAGGGGTGTCGGGCCGGGCGCGGTGTGGGAAGGGGCGGTGGGCCGGCCTCGTACGCCGTAAGCCCGGTGGCTCCGCGACGCGGAATCGCTGACGGGATGGCCGGGGCTGAGTAGGCTCGGTTTCCATGGAGCATGAGGTGTTCGTTCCGGTTCCGGTCCCGGCCCTTCGGCGGACGCTGGGCGATCCCGCCCGCGTCGCGCGCTGCGTACCAGGGCTCCAGCAGGACGCCGACGCGTCCGCGGGCCCGCTGTCCGGTCGGCTCAAGGTCCGGGTCGACGGCCACACGATCACGTACCGCGGTGCGCTGCGGTTCACCGCCTCCCCGCAGGACGGTCCGGGCGGGGCCGGGATCCTGGTGACGGGCGAGGGCGTCGAGGCCCGGGGGACCGGCTCGGCGAAGCTGGCCCTGACGATCGCCCTGACGCGGAAGGACGGCGGTACGGCGATCGGGTTCACGGGTACGGCGAGCGGCGACGGCCGCATCCTGGACCTGGACCCGGCGGCGGCCCTCGCGGCGGCCTGCCGCCTGCTGGACCGCTTTGCGCAGCAGCTGGTGACGGAGACGCTCGCGGAGGGCGGTGCGGACGGCCCCGCGGGCGGCGCGGCGGTGGGCGAGGTGCTCGACGAGGCCGAGCGGTCCGTCGGGGAAGCGGTGGAGCAGGCCATCGAGGAGGCGGCCGAAGAGGCCGACACGACCGGCGCGGCCCACGCCCGCGGCGCTGCTCCGGAAGCCGCCGACTCCGGCGCGGACATCGCCGACGCCGCCGCCACCGATGTCACCGGCGCCGCTGACGGTGACGATGTCGCCGGCGCGGAGGACGATGCCGATGTCACCGGCGCGGACGGGGCGCCCTCCGGCGAGAAGCCCCCGGGCACGGGCTCCGTCTTCGACGCCCCCGTTCCCCCGCCGTCGCTCGATCCCGAGGCGGAGGTGGAGTTCACCGTCCCCGACGGCCCCCCGGCCGAGGCCGCGCACGCCAGGCGAACCATGATCGGCCGCAGCGCCGAGGAGGTCGACCACGCGCCGCCGCGCGGCCGGTACGCGCCCGTACCGTCACCCGATTCGACCACCGCGGGCGCCACACTCCGCTGGGTCGTCCCCGCCGCTGCGCTCGCGCTCGCGTCGGCGGTCGTGGTGAGCCGGGCGCTGAGGCGGCGGAGGTAGCCACGCCAGTAATGTCGGTCGGGTGAGTAGCAGCGAGAAGGACGTCCGGCTGTCCGTCGGCGACGCAGAGTTGACCGTGAGCCCCGACAACGGCTGCCGCATCAGCAGCCTGAGGATCGGTGGCACCGAGCTGCTGCGGCAGGGGGAGCGGTACGGCTGCTTCCCGATGGTGCCGTGGTGCGGGCGCACCGAGAACGGGCTCTTCCACAACGGCGGCGTCCAGCACCGGTTGCCGCTGAACGCCCCGCCGCACGCCATCCACGGCACCGGCAGGGACACGTCCTGGAGCACCGCCAGGGTGGGCGAGCGGGAGGCCGCCTTCTATTACGACCTCGCCGACCCCTGGCCCTATCCGGGCCGGGTGACCCAGACGGTCGAGCTGGCCGAAAACTCGCTCACGCTCGCCTTCGGCATCGAGACGTACGGGGACTCGTTCCCGGCGCAGGCCGGCTGGCACCCCTGGTTCCTGCGCGATCTGGGCGGCGGTGGCAAGGACGTGCAGCTGGCCTTCGCCGCGGCCTGGCAGGAGGAGCGGGGCGAGAACCATCTGCCGACCGGCCGCCGCATTCCGCCGAGTCCCGGCCCGTGGGACGACTGCTTCGGGATGCCGGACGGCGTCGATGTGACGCTCACCTGGCCGGGGCAGCTGGAGCTGACCGTGAAGAGCAGGGCCGAGTGGGTCGTGATCTACGACGAGCAGGCCGAGGCGGTCTGCGTGGAGCCGCAGTCCGGTCCGCCGAACGGCCTGAACACCGCCCCCCAGTACGTCACCCCGATCGAACCGCTGGAGATCGCGACAACCTGGAGCTGGCGCAGGCTCTGATCCGGGGCGCGGGCTCTGGTCCGGGTGTGGGCGCGGGCCGGGCGCTCCGGCGGGAGCCGTGAGACCGGTCGGCGCGGGCCGTGAAGCGGGCGCCTTAAGCTCGTAGCCATGACTGACGTACGTGCTGAGCTGCTCCAGCAGATCAAGGACAAGGCCGTGGTACACGGCAAAGTGACCCTCTCCTCGGGTCTTGAGGCCGACTGGTACATCGACCTGCGCCGCATCACGCTGGACGGCAAGGCCGCTCCGATGGTCGGTCAGGTCATGCTCGACGCCACCGCCGAGCTGGACTACGACTGCGTGGGCGGGCTGACGCTGGGCGCCGACCCGGTGGCCACCTCGATGCTGCACGCCTCCGCCGCGCGCGGGCTGGAGCTGGACGCGTTCGTCGTCCGCAAGGCGCAGAAGGCGCACGGGATGCAGCGCCGCATCGAGGGCACGGACGTGAAGGGCCGCCGCTGTCTGGTCGTCGAGGACACCTCGACGACCGGTGGTTCGCCGCTGACGGCCGTCGAGGCGGTGCGCGAGGCCGGTGGCGAGGTCGTCGCCGTCGCCACGATCGTGGAGCGGGGCGCGGCTCCGGCCATTGCCGAGGCCGGTCTCCCGTATGTCCACGCCTACACGGTGGCGGACCTCGATCTCGCCTGACGCATGGTTTGACCTGCGGCTTTCTTCAAGGGTGGGCTGTTTCACGTGAAACAGCCCACCCTTGCCGCATGCCCGTGAATCGTCTGCCCGGGCACGGGGGCAGTAGGCCGGGTGGAGCCGGAGCGAGAGTCTGGGAAGATGGGGGCGACGATGACGTCGCCCCCAGGTCAGGGAACCAGCAACGCACACCCGCACATCCCAAGGAGCGGACAGATGCCCATCGCAACCCCCGAGGTCTACGCCGAGATGCTCGACCGGGCGAAGGCAGGCAAGTTCGCCTACCCGGCCATCAATGTGACGTCGACCCAGACCCTGCACGCTGCACTGCGCGGCTTCGCGGAGGCGGAGAGCGACGGCATCGTCCAGATCTCCACCGGTGGGGCGGAGTTCCTGGGCGGCCAGCACAACAAGGACATGGTCACGGGCGCCGTCGCCCTCGCCGAGTTCGCGCACATCGTCGCCGCCAAGTACGACGTCACGGTCGCGCTGCACACCGACCACTGCCCCAAGGACAAGCTGGACGGTTACGTACGTCCGCTGCTCGACATCTCCGCCGAGCGCGTCGCCCAGGGCCAGAACCCGCTGTTCCAGTCGCACATGTGGGACGGTTCGGCCGAGACCCTCGCCGACAACCTGGCCATCGGCCAGGAGCTGCTCGCCAAGGCCGCCGCCGCCAAGATCATTCTTGAGGTCGAGATCACCCCGACCGGTGGCGAGGAGGACGGCGTCACGCACGAGATCAACGACGAGCTGTACACGACCGTCGACGACGCGCTGCGTACCGCCGAGGCGCTCGGCCTGGGCGAGAAGGGCCGCTACCTGCTGGCCGCCTCCTTCGGCAACGTCCACGGCGTCTACAAGCCGGGCAACGTCGTGCTCCGTCCCGAGCTGCTGAAGGACCTCCAGGAGGGCGTCGCCGCCAAGTACGGCCAGGCGTCCCCGTTCGACTTCGTCTTCCACGGCGGCTCCGGCTCCACCGAGCAGGAGATCGCCACCGCGCTGGAGAACGGCGTCGTGAAGATGAACCTCGACACCGACACCCAGTACGCCTTCACCCGCCCGATCGTGGACCACGTGTTCCGCAACTACGACGGTGTGCTGAAGGTCGACGGCGAGGTCGGCAACAAGAAGGTCTACGACCCGCGCAGCTGGGGCAAGTCCGCCGAGGCGGGCATGGCCAAGCGCGTCACGGAGGCCTGCGCCAACCTGCGTTCCACCGGTACCAAGCTGAAGTAGCGGCCGGTACGACGTGTGGCCGTGGGCCCGGTACCCCTGGGGGTGCCGGGCCCACGGCATGTTCGAGAAAGATATGAGGGGCCGCCGTGAGTTCCAGTGCGCGCTTGACTTCGACACCGTCGTCGACCGCCGGGGCACCTGGTGCGTCCAGTGGGACGGGGTCGCGGACCGGTTCAGGGCGGGCGCTGGAGGCCGTGGGACAGCGGACGGCTGCCCGACCGGCGGCGAAGGCCGAGCGCGTTTCCTGCCGGGCGCCGGGCGCAGTGCGTCAGCCGAGCGGGGAGGCGTGTCCCGGCCGGCATCCGGAAGGGACGCTGTTTCCGCTGATGTCGAAGTCCCCGCAGGTGAGAAAGACGTGGTTCAACTGGCCGAGCCCGTAGGCGAGCACGCCGACGACCACGACGACGCCGATGACCGTCCTTCGCTGGCGCGCGGAGAGCTCCGACTCCCCGAACAGCAGGAGGTGCAGGAGCACCCAGACCAGCAGCGGGGTGCCGACGATGCTGAGGATGCCGCCCACCAGGAAAAGCGTCTTGTCCGGCCAGCCGTTGTGGCGGGGCACGACGGCGGCGATGACGATCCACACGCTGGGCAGGGCCAGACAGGCCCAGTACACCCAGCCGTGCCGCGGCCCGCGTTCGCGCATCAGCAGGGCGGTCAGCATCACGGCGGTCGACACGGCCCAGAGGGTGAGCAGTTGGTAGTAGAAGACGACGTTGTAGGCGCCGAGCGTGAAGGCGGGCTCCCAGATCGCCAGCGCACCGCCGCCGGCGATCACGGCGGTCCTCGGCACCACCTGGCCGATGGCGGCGCTGCGTCTGCGGTGGGGGCCGGAGCCCGTGCCCGCACCCGCGTCTGCGGAGCGGGTCTCGTCGTCATCCATGGAATCCATCTCCGGAACCGGGACATTTCCGCACACATTACTCAGCGCTCGCGACACATTACTCAGCGCTCACGCACTGCGAGCGCGGGTGACGAGCAGAGCGGCCGGACCCGGACTGGCCGGAGTGCCCCGTAGCGGCGATGCTGCTCGCATGGGCGAAACACCCGCCGGTGAGATTCGTGTCGCCTCCGCACTCGGACGCTGGGTCGTCCTCACCACCGTCCTCGGCTCCAGCATGGCCATGCTGGACTCCACCGTCATCAACGTCGCCCTGCCCCGCATCGGCAAGGACCTCGGCACCGACCTGGCCGCCCTCCAGTGGACCGTCAACGCCTACATGCTGACGCTCGCCGGGCTGATCCTCCTCGGGGGTGCCCTCGGTGACCGGTACGGGCGGCGGCGGGTCTTCGTCGTCGGCGTCGTCTGGTTCGCCACCGCGTCCGTGCTGTGCGGCATCGCGCCGAACGCCGCCGTCCTGATCGCCGCCCGCGCCCTCCAGGGCATCGGCGGGGCGCTCCTCACCCCCGGTTCGCTGGCGCTGATCCAGGCGAGCTTCCATCCGGACGACCGGGCCCGCGCCGTCGGGCTGTGGTCGGGGCTCAGCGGGGTCGGCGCCGCCGTCGGGCCGTTCGTCGGCGGATGGCTCGTCGACGGACCCGGCTGGCGGTGGGTGTTCCTGCTCAACGTGCCGCTCGCCGCGGTCTGTCTGCCGGTGGCGCTGCGCCACGTACCGGAGTCGCGTGACCCGCACGCACGCGGGCGCTTCGACGTGCTGGGCGCCGTGCTCGGCGCGCTCGCCCTCGCCCTGGTGACGTACGCGCTGATCGAGGCGCCGGGACAGGGGGCGTCCGGTGCGGTGATCGGGGCGGCCGTCGGCGGGATCGTGCTCGGGGCGGCGTTCGTGCGGGTGGAGCGGCGGCGGCCGGACCCGATGCTGCCGCCGTCGGTGTTCGCGTCCCGGCAGTTCACCGTCGTCAACATCATCACCCTCTGCGTGTACGCGGCGCTCGGCGGCTACTTCTTCCTCTCGGCGATCCAGCTCCAGGTCGTGGCCGGGTACTCGGCCCTCGGCGCGGGCACGGCCCTGCTGCCCACGACCGTGCTGATGCTGCTGTTCTCGGCGTCCTCGGGCGAGCTGGGGCAGCGCATCGGGCCCCGCATCCCGCTCACCGTCGGCCCGCTGGTCGCCGCGGCCGGAATGCTGCTGATGCTGCGGGTCGGGCCGGGAGCGAACTCCGTCTCCGGCTACTTCACCGATGTGCTCCCCGCGGTCGGGTTGCTCGGCGTCGGACTCGTCACCGTGGTGGCCCCGCTCACCGCGACCGTGCTGGCCTCCGTGGACACCGCACGCGCCGGCCTCGCCAGCGGGATCAACAACGCGGCCGCCCGCGCCGCCGGGCTGATCGCGGTGGCCGCGCTGCCGCTGCTCGCCGGAATGGGCCCGGAGGCGTACCGGAACGCCGGCGAGTTCGCCGCGACGTTCCGGCGGGCCATGCCGATGTGCGCCGGGCTGCTCGTACTGGGCTCGCTGATCGCCTGGGCGACCGTACGGAAGCCCGCCGGCACGGCGGACGAGGAGGAGAAGCCGCGGCCCGAGTGCACGGTGCACTGCGGCGTCGCCGCCCCGCCCCTGGAGCCCGTGCGGGAGGAGACGGGCGATCAGGGCGCGAACTGACCCGCTACGGGCGCCCCGGCGTGAACCAGCCTTCCGTACGGCGCCTGGGTACCCCGGCGTGAACCAGCCCTCCGTACGGCGCCCGGGTACCCCGGCGCGCAGGTGACAGGCACACTTGAACTCATGTCGATCCACGAGAACCTGCTCGGGGGACCTCCCCCGACCCACCTGCCCGACGACCCGGAGCCGCGCGAACTGCTCGCGAACGGCACGGCCCCCGCCGATGTCGCCGCGAAGTACCCGACCTCCTCCCTGGCCTGGGCACAGCTCGCCGACGAGGCGTTCGAGGGCGGCCGCGTCATCGAGTCGTACGCGTACGCCCGTACCGGCTACCACCGCGGCCTCGACGCGCTGCGCAGGGCCGGCTGGAAGGGCCACGGCCCCGTACCGTTCGAGCACGAGCCGAACCGCGGCTTCCTGCGCGCCCTGCACGCCCTGGCGCGGGCCGCCCAGGCGATCGGTGAGCAGGAGGAGTACGAGCGCTGCTCGACCTTCCTCCGCGACTCCTCGCCGACCGCCGCGGAGACCCTCGGCTAGACGCGGAGACCCCTCGGCCGGACGTTCACGGCTGAACGTTCACCGGCGGACGTACGCGACCGGTCGTATCCGGCCGGTCGCATCCATACCGGACCCCGCAGACAGAGCCCCACGTCTGCGGGGTCTGCGCACTCCCGCGGGCCCCGTCTAGTATGCCGACAGGGGACCGGAGCTCCACCACCTCACGGAAGGGGCGGACCGCTACCCGGAAGCTCGTGTCGAGGAGACAGCAATGTCGACGATCCACCCCGACCCCGAAGCCACCGGTGCGCAGACCCCGCACCTCGACTTCGCGGGAACGACTCCGTACGAGGACTATGTCCAGGCGGATGTCCTGACCCATCTCCAGCACCTTCGCTCCGACGACCCGGGCGAAATGGTCTTCCTGGTCACCACCCAGGTCATGGAGCTGTGGTTCACCGTCATCGTCCACGAGTGGGAGACCGCCGCGCACGCCCTGCGCGAGGACCGGCTGACCGTCGCACGCGACGCGCTCAAGCGGTCGGTGCGGGAACTGGAGGCGCTCAACGCCTCCTGGACGCCGCTCGCCCAGCTCACCCCCGCCCAGTTCAACTCCTACCGCGCCGCCCTCGGCGAGGGCTCCGGCTTCCAGTCGGCGATGTACCGGCGGATGGAGTTCCTGCTGGGCGACAAGTCCACGTCCATGCTCGTGCCGCACCGGGGCGCGCCCCGCGTCCACGCCGAGCTGGAGAAGGCGCTCGCCGAACCGAGCCTGTACGACGAGACGCTCGCCCTGCTCGCCCGGCGCGGCCACCCCATACCGCAGGCCGTGCTCGGCCGGGACCTCACGCAGAAGTACGAATCGTCCCCCGAGGTCGAGGCCGTTTGGGCGGCGATCTACGCCAACCCCGACCAGCACGACGAACTGGTCAGGCTCGGCGAGGCGCTGACCGACGTCGGCGAACTGGTGTGGCGCTGGCGCAACGACCATCTCGTCGCCACCCGGCGCGCGATGGGCTCGAAGACCGGTACCGGCGGTTCCGCCGGGGTCGCGTGGCTGGAGAAGCGGGCCACGAAGAACGTCTTCCCCGAGCTGTGGACGGCGCGCAGCCATGTCTGAGACCTTCGCCGCGCGGGCCGCGGCACTCGACGCCGCCGACCGGCTCGCCGATCTGCGCAAGCTGTTCGCCCTCGACGACACCGTCTACCTCGACGGCAACTCGCTGGGCGCCCTGCCCGCCCACGTACCCGCCCGGGTGCAGGAGGTCCTCACCCGCGAGTGGGGCGAGCTGCGCATCCGGTCCTGGGACGAGAGCGGCTGGTGGACCGCGCCCGAGCGGATCGGCGACCGGGTGGCCCCACTCGTCGGGGCCGCCGCCGGGCAGATCGTCGTCGGTGACTCCACCAGCGTGAACGTCTTCAAGGCCGTCGTCGCCGCGACCCGGCTGGCGCCCGAGGGACGCGACGAGATCCTCGTCGACGCGACGACGTTCCCCACGGACGGGTACATCGCCGCGTCCGCGGCCCGGATGACCGGCCACCGGCTCGTCCCGGTCGCTCCCGCCGACGTACCGGACGCCCTCGGTCCGCGTACCGCCGCCGTCCTGCTCAACCATGTCGACTACCGCATCGGCAGGCTCCACGACCTGCCCGGACTCACCGCCGCCGTGCACGCGGCGGGCGGCCTCGCCGTCTGGGACCTGTGCCACAGCGCGGGCGCCCTGCCCGTCGGGCTCGACGCGCACGGTGTGGACCTCGCGGTCGGCTGCACGTACAAGTACCTGAACGGCGGCCCCGGTTCGCCCGCCTACCTCTACGTCGCCGAGCGCCACCAGGCGGCCTTCGACTCGCCCCTGCCGGGGTGGACGTCGCACGCCGACCCGTTCGGCATGACACCCGGGTACGCCCCGGCGGACGGTGCCGTACGGGGCCGGGTCGGCACCCCCGACATCCTGTCCATGCTGGCGCTCGAAGCGTCGCTCGACGTGTGGAACGGGGTGTCGGTCGAGGCGGTACGGGCCAAGTCCCTGGCGCTGACGGACTTCTTCCTGGAGTGCGTCGCCGCGTACGTGCCCGAGGGCCGGGTCACCTCCCTCACCCCGGCCGCGCACGCGGAACGCGGCAGCCAGGTCGCGCTGCGGTGCGAGGACGCGGAGCCGGTGATGAGCGCGCTCATCGCACGGGGCGTCGTCGGGGATCTGCGACGGCCGGACGTGCTGCGGTTCGGGTTCACCCCGCTGTACGTGGGTTTCGCGGACGCGGAGCGGGCGGCGCGGGTGCTGGGCGAGGTGCTGGCGGAGAGGCAGGCAGAGGGGTAGCCGGAGGGGTAGGCGGACGCCGCTGGGGGAGCTGAGCTCCTGCCGTGATCCTCGGCGGGGACGGGAGCCTTCCGTACTGGTACCGTCCCCGCAGGTCAGGCCAGTTGGGCACAGCAACAGGACGGTTGGAGCAGCATGTCGGATTCTGCCGCGCGTGATCGTGACGCAGCCGAGACAGAGTCGGCCCTCTCGCATCCACCGGTCGCCCCCGACGCGTCCGCCGTCTACGGCAACCACCCCGACCAGCTGATCGACTTCTACGCCCCGCGCGATGGCCGGGCCGGTGCGCCGGTCGTGGTCGTCCTGCACGGCGGGGCGTGGCGGGCGCCGTACGACCGCCGGCATGCGTCGCCGTTCGCGGACTTCCTGGCCCGGCGCGGTTTCGCCGTGGCCAGTGTCGAGTACCGGCGGGGCAGCGAGATCCCGCAGCAGCGGGGTTCCGGTCCGGTCGCGGGCCGTTGGCCGGAGACCTTCGACGATGTCGCCGCGGCGATGGACGCGCTGCCGGCGCTGCTGGCCCGGGAGCTCCCGGAGGCCGACGCCCGGCGGATCGTCGTCACCGGGCACTCCGCCGGCGGGCAGCTCGCCCTGTGGGCCGCCGCCCGGCACGTACTGCCCGAAGGCTCGCCGTGGCGGCTGCCCGCACCGCCGCCGCTGCGGGGCGTCGTCGCGCTCGCGCCGATCGCCGACTTCACCACGGCCGTCGAACTGAATGTGTGCTCGGGGGCGGTCGGCCAGTTCCTCGGCCGCGAGGAGGACTTCGAGGAGCGGGCCGCGCACGCCGACCCGGCCGTGCTGCTGCCCACCGGCATCGCGACCACCGTCGTGCAGGGCACCACCGACATCGATGTGCCGCAGGCCGTCGCGGAGGCGTTCGTCGACGCGGCGGCCAAGGCGGGCGAGACGGTGGGCCTGACCCTGCTCCCCGACGTCGGCCACTACCCGCTGATCGATCCGGCGAGCGACGCGTGCGCGGTGGTGGCGGAGGAGCTCGCCCAGCTCGCCTGGTGAGCCGGGGTCCGACGGAGGTGCGGGCCCCGTAGTACTTGCGACGGACGGCGCAGGATCCGTATCACTGCTGACGACCCGCGCCGGTCCGGCCCCTACCTTGGAAACGTGACCGAGACCAAGAGCAGAAGTCCGGAGTACCGGATGGCCACGGGGGCGTTGGGCGGCCTCCGGAAGGCGCTCATCCACGATGCGTTCGCCTACCGCCCGATGTCGCCGCTGCGGACCGACGGGCCGCTGATCCGTCTGCTGCCGAAGCGGATACGGGCGCGTGCCGCATGGGCGCCGCACGGGCTGGTGGTGGCGGCGGCGCTTATTGCCTTCCTGACGGGGATCGCCGGGCTGGACTTTCCCCTCGCCAAGGTGATCGCGGTGTTCCCGGCCGTCTGTGTCGTGATGACGCTGGTCAGGCCGGTCGGGGCGTTCTGGATGTCGTTGCTGCTGACCCCGGTGACCGCGGTGGTCGTCGGCAGCGGGTGGCCGTGGGGGGCGAGCTCGTTCTTCGCGCACCTGGTCGTGCTGGTCGTCGTCGCGGCCAGGACCGGGCGGCGTACCGCCGGCTGGATGTGGGGCTTCACCGTGCTGCTCGGCACGGTCATGGAGAACGCCGTCTGGCGGCCCGGGACCACCACCGCGGGCATGGCCGTGAGCTCCGCGTTCGCGCTGCTGGTGGTGGCCGTGGTGCAGATCCGTCGCGAGGCGGAGCGCGAGGTGACCGTGCAGCGCACCGTGACCGCCGTCGAACGCGACCGGCGCACGCTCCTGGAGGAGCGCACCACCATCGCCCGCGAGCTGCACGACGTGGTCGCCCACCACATGTCGGTCGTCGCGATCCAGGCCGAGGCCGCCCCGTACCGGGTGGAGAATCCGCCGCCCGAGCTGGAGCAGGCCTTCGTCACGATCCGGGAGAACGCGGTCGCCGCCCTCACCGAACTGCGCCGGGTCCTCGGCGTCGTACGGGCCGAGGACTACCAGGCGCCGGACGCCCCGCAGCCCACCCTCGCCCAGCTCGACGGGCTCCTCGCCAATGTGCGCGAGGCGGGTCTGGAGACGGAGAAGACGATCACGGGCGCGGTGCGTGAACTGCCGCAGGGCGTCGAGCTGTCGGCGTACCGGATCATTCAGGAAGCCCTCAGCAACACGCTGCGCCACGCACCGGGCGCCACCGCGAAGGTCGAGATCGGCTATGTGCTGGGCGGACTCGGTCTGCGGGTCGTCAACGGGCCGCCGACCGGTCCGGTGAGGCCCTCGCCGGGGGCCGGCCACGGGATCACGGGGATGCGGGAGCGGGTCGCGATGCTGGACGGCGACATGACGGCCGAGCAGACGGCGGAGGGCGGTTACGAGATCACCGTGTTCATCCCCGTCCAGCTCGCCCGCGATCCGGACGAGCCGCACGAGTCGCACAAGGCGCATGAGTCGCACGAGGCGCTGGTGGAGCAGGTGGAGCAGGCATGACCTCTTCTCTCTTCTCCTCTTCTCTCTCCCCCTCCTCCGCCTCCAACTCCGCCGCTCCGTCCATCCGGGTGCTGATCGTCGACGACCAGATGATGGTCCGCGAGGGGTTCTCGGTGCTGCTCAACGCCATGCCGGGGATCGAGGTCGTCGGTGAGGCCGTCGACGGCCGGCAGGCCATCGCGCAGGTCGCGGCGCTGCGCCCCGACGTGGTGCTGATGGACATCCGGATGCCGGAACTCAACGGCATCGAGGCCACCCGTGAGATCGTCGCCGCCGACGCGGACGCCAAGGTGCTGGTGCTGACCACCTTCGACCTGGACGAGTACGTGTACCAGGCGTTGCGGGCGGGGGCGTCCGGCTTCCTGCTCAAGGATGCCTCCGCCCGTCAACTCGCCGACGGAGTAAGGGTGGTGGCCGCCGGTGAGGCGCTGCTCGCCCCGGCGGTCACCAAGCGGCTGATCAACGAGTTCTCCAAGCTCGCCGAGGTCCCGCGACCGCCCGCCTTCGCCCGGGTCGGCGACCTCACGGAGCGCGAGACGGAGGTGCTCGTGCTCATCGCCCAGGGCCGGTCCAACGCGGAGATTGCCTCCCATCTCGTGGTCGCCGAGTCCACCATCAAGACGCATGTGAGCCGCATCCTGGTGAAGTTGGGGCTGCGCGACCGCACGCAGGCGGCCGTCTTCGCGTACGAGGCCCGGCTGGTCACACCTTCCTGAGCCGCGCCGGGCCGGGCCGAGTCGCGCCGAATCGCGCCGCGCCGAGGTGGGCCGAGCCGCGCCGGGCCGAGGTGGGCCGGGCCGAGGTGGGCCGAGCCGCGCCGCGCCGGGCCGAGGCGGTCGGCGGTGGGGCGTCCGGGGAGGGTGGTCGGCGGCCGTCCCGTCCGGTTAGCGTCCGTACATGTACCCGTCTTCCAGTTCCGCGGCCGATGGCTCCTTCGATCCCTTCCGCCCCTTCGACCCCTGGTCGTCGGCGTTCGTCGCCGACCCGTACCCCGCCTACGCCGGGCTGCGTGCCACCGGCCGGGTGCATTACTTCGAGCCCACCGACCAGTGGCTCGTACCGCACCACTCCGACGTGTCCGCCCTGCTGCGCGACCGCCGCCTGGGCCGTACGTACCTGCACCGCTTCACCCACGAGGAGTTCGGCCGTACGCCACCGCCCGCCGAGCACGAGCCCTTCCACACTCTCAACGGGCAGGGGCTCCTCGACCTGGAGGCCCCCGACCACACCCGGATCCGCCGCCTGGTCTCCAAGGCGTTCACCCCGCGTACGGTCGAGCAGCTCGTCCCGACCGTGCGACGGCTCGCCGCCGGGCTGGTCGACTCGTTCGTCGAGGCGGGCGGCGGCGATCTACTCACGGCGGTCGCCGAGCCGCTGCCCGTCGCCGTCATTGCCGAGATGCTCGGCATCCCGGAGTCCGACCGCGCCCCGCTGCGGCCCTGGTCGGCGGCGATCTGCGGCATGTACGAACTCAACCCGTCCGACGACACCGCCCGCGCCGCTGTCCGCGCCTCGCTCGACTTCTCCGCGTATCTGCGCGAGCTGATCAAGGAGCGGCGCAGGAATCCGGGTACGGATCTGATCTCCGCACTCATCGCCGCCCACGACGAGGGGGAGCGGCTGAGCGAACAGGAGATGATCTCCACCTGCGTGCTGCTGCTCAACGCGGGCCACGAGGCGACCGTCAACACCACGGTGAACGGCTGGTGGGCCCTGCTGCGCCACCCCGAGCAGCTGGCCGCCCTGCGCGCCGACCACGGGCTGCTGCCGACGGCGATCGAGGAGCTGATGCGGTACGACACCCCGCTCCAGCTCTTCGAGCGCTGGGTCCTCGACGAGATCGAGATCGACGGCACGGTCATTCCGCGCGGCTCCGAGGTCGCCCTCCTCTTCGGCTCCGCGAACCGCGACCCGGCCCGCTTCCCGGCCCCCGAAACCCTGGACCTGACCCGCCGGGAGAACCCGCACGTCAGCTTCGGCGCGGGCATCCACTTCTGCCTGGGCGCCCCGCTGGCCCGGGTCGAACTTGCCGCCTCCTTCGGTGAGTTGCTGCGCCGCGCCCCGAACCTGTGCCTGACGGCCGAGCCCGAGTGGAACCCGGGCTATGTGATCAGGGGCCTGAAGGAACTGCGCGTCGAGCTGTGACGGAGGGAGCGGAGGGAGCGGAGGGAGCGAAGGGAGCGAAGGGAGCGAAGGGAGCGAAGGAACAGGGGGAGGGGCGGGGGCCGGGACTCAGCACGCCGGTCCCGGACCGCAGTTCAGCGGCGGGCCCGCCAGTACGTCGAACGCGACCCCGAAGCCGACGAGGGCCGTGAGGAACACCCCCGCCCCGAGCGCATGCCGCCACTTTCCCCGGACGAGGGCGAAGAGGGCGATTCCGGCAGCGATGCCGCCCAGAGTCATGACCGGCAGCCCGAGCCAGAGCACATCCCACTCCGACTCGCCCTCGAAGCCGTCGAAGATGCCGCGCCCGCCGTAGGGAGCCCAGGCCAGCATCCCTGCGGTCCCACCGGCGGCGACGACCATGCATCCGGCGACTCCCCGGACGGCTTCGTGTCGGTTATCCATGATCTGGGGGACGCGGGCGCACCACGGGAAGGTTGCACCTCCGAGGGAGCCCCGCCCTCATCCCGAGGCAACCCTCCCGCCCCGTCACGTGAGGACATCGCGTCTCCGCAGCGCCGTCACCCCCGCCCCCACCAGCACCACCGCAGCCGCGGTGAGTGCCAGCACCGGCCCCCATTCCATCCCCGTGCCCCCCGGCAGCTTCGGCAGATGCGTGAACGGGGACACGTCCATCACCGGCTGCGGCAGATCGATCGCCGGCCCGATCCACCCCAGCGCCAGGCATATCCCCGCCACGCCCCAGGACGCCACCGCCGCCTTCGGGAGCGCCCCGTACAGCAGGACCGCCATCCCGCCCAGCAGCCAGACCGCGGGCAGCTGCACCAGCGACGCACCCAGCACGGCCGGGAGTTCATGTCCGTAACCGGCGGCCAGGCCGAGGCCGCCCACCGCCATGATCAGGGCCGCGCCGCCGAACGCGATGACCAGATGACCGGCCGCCCACCCGATCCGGCCGACTGCGCCCGCCAGGACCGGTTCGGCTCGCCCGGCGGTCTCCTCGCCGTGCAGCCGCAGCACCGACGCGACGATGTACAGCGCCGCGATCATCCCGAGCATGGAGACCATCGCCGCGAGGAACGCGTCGGTCAGGCCTGCCTGCCCGCCCATCCGCTCGAAGATCTCCTTCGTCTTCGCGTTGTCGCCGACGAGGTCCGCCGCCCCGCCGGTCAGCCCGCCGAAGGCGACACCGACCGCGGCGAAGGACAGCGTCCAGCCGATCAGCGCACCGCGCTGGAGCCGCAGCGCCAGACCGAACGCCGTGGAGATCCGCCCCTGCGCCGGGCCGGGCCGGGTCGCCAGGAAGCTCATGCCGACATCGCGCCGCCCGGTCAGGGAGTAGGCGAGGGCGGCCTGGACGGCGACGGCGGCGACGATGACGAGCAGCACCCACCAGCGTTCGTCCGCGTACGCGCGCACGTTCTCCGCCCAGCCGATGGGGGAGAGCCAGGTCAGCACGGACGAGCCGTCGTCCGCCGCCGAGTCGCCCGCCGCCTTCAGGAAGAACGCGGCTCCGATCACCGCCGCCGTGAGCCCCTTCGCGAGCTGGGCGCTCTCGGTGAACTGCGCGGTGATCGCGGCGGTGCAGGCGAACAGCACACCGATCCCGGCGACCGCCAGGGCGAGCGCCACCGCTCCGGCGCCGCCCGCGCCGGACCCGGCCATACCGGCCGCGATCACCAGCGCCAGCGCGGCGTTGGCGACCAGCGCGGCGAGGAGCGCGGAGGTCAACGGGGCGCGGCGCCCCACCATGGCGGAGGAGAGCATCTCCTGACGGCCGGTCTCCTCTTCCTCCCGGGTGTGCCGGATGACGACGATCAGGCTCATCACGGCCGCCATCGCTCCACCGAAGCCGACCATCCGCCAGCTGACGAGCCCGCCGACGGAGTCGTTGAAGACCGGCCCGTACAGCGCACGGAGCGAGCTGTTGGCGTTCATCGACGCGGCGAGTTCGGCGCGCCCGGCGGCGGTGTCGTACAGCGAGGCGAAGGACCTGCCGACGGACGAGAAGGAGCCGCCGAGCACGATCACCCAGATCGGCATCATGATCCGGTCGCGCCGCAACGCGAGCCTCAGCAGGGTCCAGGTACCGGCGAGCTGTCCTGCCCCGGCCCTGGGCCCGGCGCCGGTCCGGCGCTCTGCACCGGTCGGCGCGGTCGTGGTCACGGCAGTCATCGCGCCGCCACCTCCGCACCCTCGCCGCCGTCCGTCGCGCCGGCCGCGTAGTGACGCAGGAAGAGCTCCTCCAGGGTGGGCGGGGTGCTGGTCAGCGTCCGTACACCCGATGCGGAGAGCGACTTGAGGACGGCGTCCAGCTTGTCCGTGTCGACCTGGAGCGTGACCCGCAGGCCCTGGATGTCGAGGTCATGGACGCCGGGCAGCCGCGCGAGCCCGTTGGGCGCACCGGCCAGCTCGGCGCTGATGTTCGTACGCGTCAGATGGCGCATGTCCGCCAGCGAACCCGTCTCCACCGTCCGCCCCTGGCGGATGATGCTGACCCGGTCGCAGAGTGATTCGACCTCGCTGAGGATGTGGCTGGACAGCAGGATCGTCCGCCCGCGCGCCCGCTCCTCGGCGACGCAGCTTTGGAAGACCTCCTCCATCAGCGGATCGAGCCCGCTCGTCGGCTCGTCGAGGATCAGCAGATCCACATCGGAGGCGAACGCGGCGACGAGGGCGACCTTCTGCCGGTTGCCCTTGGAGTACGTACGCCCCTTCTTCGTCGGATCGAGCTCGAACCGCTCGACGAGGTCGGCGCGCCGGGCCGGGTCGAGGCCGCCGCGCAGCCGCCCGTACAGGTCGATCACCTCGCCGCCGGAGAGGTTGCGCCACAGCGTGACGTCACCCGGGACGTACGCCACGCGTCTGTGGAGCTCCACCGCGTCGATCCAGGGGTCGCGGCCGAGCAGCTGGGCGGCGCCGGATTCGGCCCGCAGCAGACCCAGCAGCACCCGGATGGTGGTGGACTTCCCGGACCCGTTGGGCCCGAGGAAGCCGTGGACCTCGCCGGTCTCGACCGTGAGGTCGAGGCCGTCCAGTGCGTGTGTCCGGCCGAAGGATTTGTGTAGCCCGGCCACCGTGATCGCCTTCGTCATGTTTCTGAAGGTACGCTACTTTCACAAATTTGTGAAGTTAAGGAACCGTATAAAGTTGGGGGCACGGCGGGGGCCGGGAATCAGGGGAGACGATCGGTCGATGACCAGCGAAACCAAACAGAACACGCGCGACGAGCGCGACGCGGAGGCCGTGTCGCGGTTCGTGGAGCGGTTCGCGTCCGAGATGACCGAGGCGGGGATGCAGCGGATGGCGTCCCGTGTCTTCGCCGCGCTCCTCGCGGACGACGACGGGTCGATGACCTCCGCCGAGCTCGCCATTGCGTTGCAGATCAGCCCGGCGGCCGTGTCCGGCGCGGTCAATTACCTCACCCAGGTCAGCATGGTCGGCCGCGAACGCGACCCGGGCTCGCGCCGCGACCGCTACCGCCTGCACGACGAGGTCTGGTACACCACCTTCGCCAGCCGCGACCGGGTGCTCACCCGCTGGGAGAGCACGCTCAAGGAAGGCGCCCGCACCCTGGGCGAGCACACCCCGGCCGGTGCCCGGCTCGCCGAGACGGCGGCGTTCTTCAAGTTCGTGCACGTGGAGCTGGGCGGGATGATGGACCGCTGGCGCGAGCACCGCAAGACGCTGGATCTCCCGACGGCAGGGGAGCGTAAGCAGGGGTAGGTCCCGGGGCGCGCACGCCCGAAGCCGAACGTCCGCCGGGCGGTGCAGAGCCCCAGGACCCCGTTCAGCGCGGCGGCGCGGGCGCGGGGCCGGGTTCCACGTCGGGCGGGGCATCCGGTCGCGCGTCCGGTCCGGCGCCCGGTCGCGTGTCCGATCCGACGTCGGGGCGCGCGCCCCGACCGGCGCCCGGCCCGGCGTCGGGTCCGCTACGCACCCACGGGCGGTCGGGCAGCGCGTGCGGCGGCAGTCTCCGGCTTCGCAACGGCCCCCGTACGGCCAGCCGGACCACCCCGCCGACGGCCACGAACGCGGTCAGCGCCAGCCCGCTGAACCCGACGGCGTCCGTCACCATGAAGGCCGATGTGCCGCGCAGCTCCGAGTCGTACAGGTCGCCTTTGAACGGCGGGTACGACACGACGAAGCCGCTCTCGTAGCCCTCGACCGAGGCCCGGTACCGGGCACAGCGGAACGGCCCCGTGCGTTCCTGCCCGTCGAACGGATCGGTCCACCGCACGACACAGCGGCCGTCACCGCGCTCACCGATCACCGTCAGATCGACGTACGGGTCGTCATCGGACGTCACCGACCACCAGGTGGCGAGCGCCATGAGGAGGCAGCCGAGGACGAACACCCAGCGGAAGATCCCCCGCCACCAGGGTCGCCGCCTCCGCGCCTCCACCACCGGCGCCGACACCGCGGCCTCCGCCTCCGCCTCCGTGACAGCCTCCGCCGCCCCGACCACACCCGCATGGCCCATAGCGCCCATAGCGCCCGCAGTGATCTGCGGCTGGGGCGGGGCCGGGCGCGTGCGGAGGTCGCTGACCTGCGGGCCGGCCACGATCGAACGCGCCCGGCGGCCCCGCACGGGCTTCGCCCAGATCAGCTCCGTACCGCCGGGTGGCGCCAGCACACCTCCCTTGCGGGGATCGCCGCACCACCACAGCATCCCGCCGGGGCCGTTCAGCAGCGCGAGGCGCCATTGCGGCGTCGACGGGACCAGCGGAAGCAGCTCACCCGTTCCGGGCCCGCTCAGCACCACGGCAGCCCCACTGTTGCCGCGCTGCAGGGCGACCGAGGAGTGGGCCACCCATGGCCGGGCGCCGAGCACCCGCCGCATCCGCCGGGCCCGGTGCCTCACCACGGCCCCGCCCACCAGCAACGCCCCGCTGAAACCGCCGAGCGTCGGAGACCCGGGCCACCCGTCCAGGCACACCGCGAGGGACACCGCCGACCACAGCCCCACCGCGCCGCCACCGAGCCAGCGCCAGGCCGAGGTCCGGTACCGCTCCAGCGCCTTCGCCGTCCCCGGCAGATCCAGCGCGACCGGGCGCGACCGCACCGCCCCCGTGCCCGTCCCCGGTCTGTCCGCCTCGCCCGCACCGTCCGACATCCGCAGCCCCACCCTTCTCCCAGCCCAGCCCGGCCCCACTCGGCCCGTCCGAGCTGCCCCGCGCCGGAGACTACCCCTCGACCACCACCGGCAGCATCAGCCCCCAGGCGCCCGCCCGCACCGTCCACGTCCGCGTCCGGACCGGGCCGCCGACCTGTATGTCCGCGCGGTAGCGGAAGTCCGCGCCTGAGACCGTGACGGCCTTCGCCTCCGCCGTGACCGGGTCGGCCGAGGGAGGGCGGATCACCACCTCCGCGAGGCCGCCGTCGCCGCCCTGCGAGGTGACCGTCACCGACTCGACCGGGCGGTCCAGGTCGTTCAGCAGGACGCCGTCCGCCTCGACCCGCAGCCGGTGCGTGCGCGGCGGTGCGGGGGACGGCGGCGGCGGGGTGGGGCGCACCAGGGTGCGGACCAGGGAGCGGCAGGAGTCCCAGACCGCTGTGACCCCCGTACGGTCGGCCACCGCGCCGGGCAGCGCGCTCAGGGCAGGGATGCGCACCGCGCCCAGGACGACGCCGTCGCTGTCGTCGACCAGCAGGTCGAGCTTGCGGACGGCACCGTCCAGCGCGGTGCGCGCCGCCGCCACCGCACCCCGGGGCACGCCGAGCGAATGCGCGAGTTCCAGCGCGGCCGCGGCGCCGACCGGGATCAGCGCGAGCGCGTTCCCGGCCGGCTCCCGCTCTTGGTGCAGCAGGGCCACCGCCCGCCTCAGCGCCCGGTCGTCACCGACCACCACCGGCCGCCGACTTCCCCGGCGGGACAAGGCCCGCGCGAACTCCTCGGGCCCGTCGGGCAGGCAGATCTTGGCGTGCGAACCGGCACTGAGCACGTCCTTCGCGATGCGGACGGACTCGCCGTCGGTCCGGCGGGCTACCGGGTCGATGACCACCAGCAGCTGGTGCGCACCGTCGCCGGGGGGCTGGGCAGCCGACACCTGGGTCCTTCCTCGGGTAGCATCTTGGTGCAAGAGCCCCTTGCGCTATTGCGCCAGGGGCTTCGTCTATTCCGGGGCACCCGGTTCGACGGTTCAGGCCTTGTCGTACAACGTCGTACGGCATGTACGACGTTTACGTACGCCCCCTGACCTTGGACATGCCCCGCCCGGAAGGGGTGTACGCCTGTGCCCGCACTTGTGCTGCTCGGTGCTCAGTGGGGTGACGAGGGCAAGGGAAAGGCCACCGACCTCCTCGGTGGATCCGTGGACTATGTGGTGCGCTACCAAGGCGGCAACAATGCCGGCCACACGGTGGTCGTCGGTGACCAGAAGTACGCACTTCATCTCCTCCCCTCCGGAATCCTTTCGCCGGGGTGTACCCCGGTCATCGGAAACGGTGTCGTCGTCGACCCGGCCGTCCTGCTCTCCGAGCTGAGTGGGCTGAACGACCGCGGCGTGGACACGTCCAAGCTGCTGATCAGCGGCAATGCCCATTTGATCACCCCGTACAACGTCACGGTCGACAAGGTGACGGAACGGTTCCTCGGGAAGCGCAAGATCGGTACGACGGGCCGCGGTATCGGTCCGACGTACGCCGACAAGATCAACCGTGTGGGTATCCGCGTCCAGGACCTCTACGACGAGTCGATCCTGGAGCAGAAGGTCGAGGCCGCCCTGGAGCAGAAGAACCAGCTCCTCGCCAAGGTCTTCAACCGGCGCGCGATCGAGCCCGGCAAGATTGTCGAGGAGATGCTCCAGTACGCGGAGCAGATCAAGCCGTACGTCGCCGACACGACGCTGGTCCTGAACAACGCCATCGACGCGGGCAAGGTCGTCCTCTTCGAGGGCGGCCAGGGCACGCTGCTCGACGTCGACCACGGCACGTACCCCTTCGTCACCTCGTCGAACCCGACCGCGGGCGGTGCCTGCACCGGTGCCGGCGTGGGCCCGACGAAGATCAGCCGGGTCATCGGCATCCTCAAGGCGTACACCACCCGCGTCGGCGCGGGCCCGTTCCCGACGGAACTGCTCGACGAGGACGGCGAGGCGCTGCGCCGGATCGGCGGTGAGCGCGGTGTCACCACCGGCCGCGACCGTCGCTGCGGCTGGTTCGACGCGGTCATCGCGCGGTACGCGACCCGGGTCAACGGTCTCACCGACTTCTTCCTCACCAAGCTGGACGTGCTGACCGGCTGGGAGCAGATCCCGGTGTGCGTCGCGTACGAGATCGACGGCAAGCGCGTTGAGGAACTCCCGTACAGCCAGACCGACTTCCACCACGCGAAGCCGGTCTACGAGATGCTGCCGGGCTGGTCCGAGGACATCACGAAGGCCAAGACCTTCGACGATCTGCCGAAGAACGCGCAGGCGTACGTGAAGGCGCTGGAGGAGATGTCCGGCGCCCCGATCTCCGCGATCGGCGTCGGCCCCGGCCGCACCGAGACCATCGAGATCAACTCCTTCCTGTAAGGAGCCCCGCGGGAGCGTGAACACGTGGTGAGGGCCGGGACGGCACCGTCCCGGCCCTCACCACGTTCTGTTCAGCCCTCGGTTCTGTCTCGTTCTGTCGAGTCCCCGGTTCTGTTCAGTCCTTGCCGCAGATCCGCAGCCCCTTCGGCGTCGCGCACGGCAGATGCCCGCCGGACGCGCCCCCGTTCCGGTTCACCGGGCGGCGTCGGCCCCCGCGACATCCAGCGTCCGGAAGGCCAGCCACAGGTCGTAACGCGCACTCGGCGCCTGGAGCAGCGAGCGCCGGAGAGTCGATTCGAGGCGCGTGAGACGCTTACGGACCCCCGGCACCGAAATGCCCAACGCGGTCGCTGTCGATCCCAGTTGGGCCTCGCAGTCCAGCCAGGTGCGCAGTGTCGTCCGCGGATCGGCCGTGTTCCCGGAGGTACCCGGCGCGGCGAGCGGGCGCAGCTGCTGGGCCGCCCACTCCTGGACGGCCGGGCCGCGCAGGATGTCGTCCAGCCGGTGGGACGGCTCCGGCGGCACCTCGTCCGGGCGGACCGTCCGGGACACGGTGGGCGTGGCGCGGATGCGCAGGGCCAGGTCGAGCGCGGCCTGGTCGGCGACCCGGTTCAGGTCGAGGCCGAGCAGCTCGCCGATCAGCCGGAGCCGTGCGGTCAGGGTGTTCCGGTGGATCTTCAGGTGCTGGGTCGCATGCGAGGAGAACGCGAGCCAGGAGGTGAGGGTCGCCGCGAGTTCCTGGCTGCCTGGGTCGTGGCTGCGCCGCGGCAGATACGAGAGCAAGGGGTGCAGCAGCGCGTCCGCCCACCGCGCACCGGCCGCACCTACGACCAGGGCGGCCTCCGGCGCCGAGCCGAAGCGGGCGTGCCGGGTGGGCAGCCCGCGGGCCACGGCCAGGGCGTGGAACGCCTGCCGGTAACCGGTCGCTGTGTCGGACAGCGGTACGTCCTCGCTCGCCCCCACCACGCAATCGTCCACCGCATCGGCGACCCGGCGGCCGAGCGGTCGTTCCGCCGCGTTCGGGTCGGTCGGCACGATGAGGATCAGATGGCGTGCGTACACCGGGCACCGCACGATCCAGGACCGGCCGCCGGACAGCTTCGCGCAGATCCGCGCGACCGCGTCGCGGCGACCGCCCGAGCACTCCACGACGCACACCCGGACGGGGTCGGGCAGCGTGGGTTTCAGTGCACCCGCCACCTGATGAGCGATGGGCAGCTGACCGGTCATGAGCAGATGCAGCACCGCTTCGCGGCTGCGCGACTCCGCCAGGTCGACGCGGCACCGCTTGCGTTCCACGGCCTCCGCCGTCCAGCACCATGCGAGCGGCATCGCGACGTCGGCGAGCAGTGCGAGCAAGCCGTGCGGCAGCGGGCGCGGGGCGACGACGGCCAGGACCGGGGGAGAGGCGCCGGGCGGGCCGTCCAGCGGGAACAGCAGCGCGGTGTACGGACCGCTGTCGAACGAGAAGGACCGTGCGCCGAGCAAGGCCAGTTCTTTGGCGCCCTCGGTGGCCAGCGCGGCTGCGTCGACGCCCGTACGGTCCGGGGTTCTCGACACACCGTGCAGGACGGTGCCATCCCCGTCGAGCAGTCCGGCCCAGCCCACCGCCCGGCCGGACACCCAGCGCAACAGCTCCTGCGTTCCGCCGGATCGGGCCAGCCGGTACATCCGCAGTACGTCGTCGGCCCGTTCCCGCGCGCGCACGCACCCTCCGCTTCCGCGCTCCCGTGCCCTGCGCTCCGCCCAAAAAACCGGAGTGCATCGTACCGGTTTGACTGTGCGAACTGATACCCCTGATGGCCCACGCAGTGCGAACTGAATCTTTCTGTCGCCTACCCGACGTCCTAGAGTCCGAACACGGTTGCGGCCCCCTTCGGGGGAGGGGCACCGAGGCCCTCGGGGGAGGGGCACGGGGACGGCGGCCGCGGCTCACGGGGGTGGCCGCTGTCGTCGGCCGCAACCGGCTCGCTTCTTCTCGCGTTGTCAGTGGCGGCCCCTAGGCTCGGATCACGATCAGGACCACGTTCACGATCACGATCCGAGACAACCGGGAGAGGCCGCCGCCATGGAGTTTCGTATGGAGCGCAGCGCACTGACCGACGCCGTTGCCTGGGCGGCCCGTGTGCTGCCCACGCGCTCGCCCGTTCCCGTGCTGGGCGGGCTGCTGCTGGAGGCGGCCGACGGGCGACTGCGCATCTCGGGTCTCGATTACGAGGCGTCCGCACGCATCGAGGTGGAGGCGGAGACCATACGGGCCGGGAAGGTGCTGGTCATGGGCCGTCGGCTGCTCGATGTCTGCCGGGTGCTGCCCGAGGGTGCGGTGGAGTGCGCGGTCGAGGGCTCACGGTTCTCGCTGGCCGGTGGCAGCGCCCGGTTCGGGCTCTCGGTGCTGCCGTTCGACGACTATCCGGCGCTTCCGCCGCTGCCGGAGGTGCTCGGTGCGGTGGACGCGGAGGAGTTCGCCGCGGCCGTCGCCCATGTCGCGGTGGCGGCCGGCCGGGACGACACGCTGCCGACCCTGACCGGTATCCGGCTGGCGCTCGACGGCGACACGATGACCCTCGCCGCGACGGACCGCTACCGGTTTGCCGTACGCACGCTTTCGTGGAAGCCCGGGCAGGACGGCGTCTCGGCCGATGTCGTGATCTCCGCCCGCAGGCTGACCGAGATCGCCCGCTCCTTCAGCCGGGCCGGAATGGTCCAACTCGCGCTGGACGGCGGCTCGGTCGGTTTCGAACTGGCCGGGATGCGGACCACGGTGCGTCTGCTGGACGGCAGACTGCCGCGCCACGACAAGCTGTTCGCGATGGTGGACCCCGTCCGCCCGGTCCTGGACCGGGCGCCCCTCGTCGAGGCCGTCAAGCGGGTCGCCGTGGTCGCGGAGGGCGGCAGCCCGCTCCACCTGACGTTCTCCGGCGACTCGGTGCTGCTGCAGGCGGGTTACGAGGACGATGTCGCCTCCCAGCGTCTGCCCGCCGTGCTCGGGGGTACCGACGAGCTGACGGTCGCCTTCAACCCGTCGTATCTGATGGACGCCCTGGCCTCGTTCGACGTACCTGTGGTCCGGTTCGAGCTGCTGGGCCCCGGCCAGCGGGCGATGGTCACGGGATGGGCGTCCCATGAGGACGCGGCGGACGAGGCGGCGCGCCCGGTCCACCAGCATCTGTTGATGTCGGCCAGGCCGTTGGTCTAGCGCGGCCCGGAATTTTCCGGATGCCCCCGTGAGCGCCCAGCTCGGTTCAGTTCATCGCTGTGCGGGCGCGTTGGGCCAGATGGGCCGGGGCCTCGATGCCCGGGGGCAGCAGGGGGTCCGGTTGCAGCTCGCCCCAGGTCGTGTGCAGGGGCAGCACGCCCGCCCACAGGCCGAGTTGTGCGTCCTCGCTGTCGCCGTCGTCCGGGGCCCCGGTACGTATCTTCACCGATGCCTCGTCCAGCGGCAGAGCGAGTAGAGCCGTCGCGGCGAGTTCCTTGCGGCTGGGGCGGCGGGCGTAGTCCCACTGGCCGGGCGTCGCCTGCTCGGTCAGGCAGCGTAGGCCCGCGAGCTTCTCGTCCGGGTCCGTGATCAGGCGGGGGGTGCCGAAGACCATGGCACTGCGGTAGTTGACGCCGTGCTCGAAGACCGAACGCGCCAGGACGAGGCCGTCGACATGGGTGACGGTGACACAGACCGTCGCTTCGGGGGAGGCGATCAGGCTGCGGCTGGCGACGGAGCCGTGGAAGTAGAGGGTGGTGCCGTCGGCGCCGTAGACGGTGGGGACCACCAGAAGGTTTCCATCGACGGTGACACCGAGATGGCAGACGAAGCCGGCCCCGAGAATCGCGTCGAGTACGTCGCGGTCGAGACTCCCCTGCTCGCGGAGACGGCGGTGGCGGGTGCGTGAGGTCTCCGGCAGCTGCCGGTCATGGGGCGGGACGCTCATGGTGTCGGTCACGGTTTCGAGTCCTTTTCTTGTGTCGTGGCCGACGGGCGGCCGGTGGCCGTATCGAGCAACTCGGCCTCGTTCAGGGTACGCAGGAGAACCCAGCCGACCGCGGGCAGGACGATCAGCGGGGCGAGGGCGGTCTGCAAGGATGTGGCGACGGCGACGGCGCCGATGACCGGTCCGGCGATACCGCCGATGCTGACGGCCAGGCCCAGAGTGATGCCCCCTGCGGTGCCCACACGCCGAGGTAGGTAGTCCTGGCCAAGGGTGACGCGCAGGGAGAACGGCACATACAGATCGGCCGACACCCGGCGCCCACAACCGCCGCTCCTGACTGACCGGGTACGGGGCTGGACACCCGCCCGGCCCGCGCTGTCGGACATGGATGAGGTCGGCGAGGGCCCGTTCATGGTGAGGCCGAGGTGCAGGGGCAGTCCGGGGCGGCGCCGAGACACACGTGCAGCGTGACGCGGAGCCGCCGGTCGAGGGCCGCGCGTGAGGTGTTCGTGCGTGAGGTGTTCGTGCGTGAGGTGTCCGGGCGTGAGGTGTCCGGGCGTGAGTAGTCCGCATGTGAGGAGTCCGCGGGTCCGGAGTCCGTGTGAGGCTCCTCCGGCGGTGTGAGCGCGAAGGGAGCCGCGATGGTGAGCAGAACGTCCCGCAGCCAGTACATGGGCGGAAGAGTCCTGGCCAGCGGTTCCGGAAACAGGCCTTCCAGCCAGTACCTGGCCCGCCCGTGCAACCGGGTGTCCATATCGAGCAGGGCGTTCCGCAGCAGGTCCGGGTCGGTGCGTGCGGTCGTCCGGGTCACGGGGTGCTCGCGCACCATTCGTGCAGCACGCACGATCATTTCGGCCACCTGGCACACGCCCTCCTGCTCGGAGAGCAGATCACTCGCAACGAACAGGACGCGCTGCAACTCGCTCTCTGCGGCCTCGCGGACGAGCACCTGGCGATCGGGCCAGTTGCGGTAGAGGAGTTGGCGATCGGTTTCGGCGATTCGTGCCGCGAGGGCCATGTTCATTTTGCGGGGCCCGTGTTCGGCCATGCTCTGCACCACGGCGGAGTAGATCAGGGTCTGTGACGGCGGTGCCTTGTACGAGGAACGTGGACGCATGGGGCGAGCCTGGCGCAGAAACCGGCCTGCCCGGGCGGCTTCGCCCCGCTCCCACCCATAGGGGTTGTTACACAACGTGACAGGCGTGGGGGTGAGTGTCACGTTGTACGGAGGGGCAGCGGGTGCGGTGAAGGGTGGGGTCCGGCTATAGGGTCCGCGTGAACGTGACACGTGGAGGGCGAAGTGTCACGTTCTGCAGAAGGGGTACTGCTGCGGGCGGGCCGACGGAAGGACGGGGCGAGCGCACCGGTCAACGCCGGTGCCGACCCGCCAACTGTCAGTTCGCCCAGGTGAGAAACGCCGACCAGGCGCCGGGGGCGACGGCGAAGGTGGGCCCTTCGGGCACCTTGGAGTCCCGGACGTGGACGGCGTCGGGGCAGGCGGCGACCTCGATGCATTCGCCGCCGCTGTTGCTGCTGTACGAGGATTTGCGCCAGTCGAAGGCCACTTCGATGCACTGGCCGCCGCTGTCGCTGGACTTGAACCAGCGCAGGGTGTTGCTCATTCCTCTGCTCCTGCCAACTGCTCGATGAGGGCCAGCGATTCACGAGGACCCATGGCCTGTGATCGGATCTTCGCATAGCGCTGGGCGTATGTGCTCACCTTTGCCGGGTCGCTGATCAGCAGACTCTCGTCCTGGGGCTCCAGGTAGACGAGGTGCTCGTGTAGCGGAGTCTCCAACAGCGTAATTTCGCCACGAGCACCTGTGTACTCTCCGAACTTCCCGCAGTCCAGCGCCAGGACGTTGAATGTGACGTTACGACGGCGGGCGCACTCAGCGGGGTACCGCATCTGCGCTCGCATGATGGACGCGTTGCCGATGAACCGCGTGAGCACTGACTCTTCAAGGATTAGCTCGATCATGGGCGACGGCTCCCGGTCGAACAGCATCTTGCGGACCATGCGAGCCTCAACCAGTTGCTCCACCCGCTGCTCCGACAGCGGAGGATATCCGCCGCCGATCAGAGCCCGTGCGTAGTCCTCCGTCTGGAACAGGCCATACACAACCTGCATCGAGTACAGATGAAGGCTCAATGCCGCCTGCTCAAGAGGTGCATGGGGCTTGAACTGCGGTAGGTATGCCTCCATCCGCATGTAGATCCTCGCCTGCTCGAACAAGCCCATACCGTCCCCGAGTGCCCGCTCCAAGCCGGCCAGCATCTCGTCGCTGGCCGGTTGCGCGCAGGTCTCCATCGCGCTCACGGCCGCCGCCGAGAATCCAATGCCCTTGCCGAGCTGGTCCTGAGTCAACTTCTTCCGAACACGGGATTTCTTGGCCACATCGGCCACCAACTTCGCCGTCGGACTCGCCATTTCCTTGTTTTCCGCTCGCGCCATTGCGATCCCTTTCCGGCTCAACCGGTCTCAACCGGTCACTACTCGGCCCCGCCGAACTCAACTGGATTGCAGGGAAGTTTGCGCAGGTCAACGGGTGTGCGACGCCCCTCGTCAGTCACGTAAAACGGTAACCAACGAGGGTCAGGCTGGTCCTGTGAATGCGCCGAAAAGTGAACTGAACTGGATTCCGTACTCCGGATTTCAACTGCGCAAAGTGGGCGTGCAATTCGACGCCGTGCGCGTGGACGGCGACGAAGGGCGTCGGCTGGCCGAACTAATGGAAGCGATTACGGGCGGCGAACCCGGTCCCGTCGTCACCGAGGCGAACGGGCGGCGGGCGGTGTACTTCCTGGTCCCGGCCGGCAGCACCGTACGCAAGTCCTGGCCGAACGGGGCGACTCCGCTGAACGCGACGGGGGGCCGGCTCAGTTACGTACCGATCCCCGTGCTGTCGGGCCGTACCTGACCACTGGCGTGGCACTTTCCGCCCACCGCGCCGGACCGGTTCGTCCATGCCCTGCTGCTGCTCAACGCGGCGTGGGCACTGCTGGGCTGAACGGCCGCGGGCAGCACGAAACGGCCGACACCCGGCCGGTCCGTGAAGGGACCGGCTGGGCATCGGCCGAAACGGGAAGGCGGGGCGCCAGGGACGTTCGGGCGCCGGGAAGGGGCAGAAGCCCGGGAAGCCGATGGGCGAGGTGCGGCCCGGGATGTAGTCGAAGTTCGGGGTGAGCGTGCCGAGCCGGCTGCCGACGCGCGGACCCGGCCTGCCGGTCACCTCGGTGAACATCCTGGAAGCCTCGGCCGTGATGCGGAACGGCACCTTTTCCAGCCGGAAGCCCGTGGGGCTGGGGCGAGCGCCGAGCAGGACCTCGACGAGAGTCGTGTCCGCGATCACCAGCTCGTCGCTGATCGGCACACCGTTCACCGCTACACCCGCCGAATAGCCGGGGGTCGGCATCACGCGGATGTAGGTCGGCTTCAGCGTGATGGTCCTGTTCGAGGCGGCGTGGTGGAAGTTGAGACCACCGGGGTAGAAGATGCGGCCGCGGGAGTCGAGACCGTCACCTGCCGTCGAACCGATCGGCATGGAGAAGCCCCGGCCGTCCGGACAGGATCGAGGACACGGCCGTCCTCGACGGCGCGGAGATCCCCACCGCCCAGGACGAGGCCGCCACCGACAGGAACCGGGACGGGACGATCTCGGCACCGGAGGCCGCTGCGCGGGCCGGGGAGCGGTGCGCGGAACTGGCCGGGCGGACCCGGGCCTCGGTGGACGGCAAGCAGCTGACCTGGCACGTCGGACGCAGCGCGCTGACGTACGGGAAGGGGGCGGCGGGCCTGTCCATCGCCCGGCTGACCTGCGCGTTGCGGGCCGACGCCGATCTCTCGCGGCCGGCCGACGTGACCTTCGTCTCGGGCGTGGACGCGGCAGGACCGGCTGGAAGGAGATCACCGCGGCCGGGAACGGGCTGCGGCTCGTCAGCTCCTCCGTTCCCGAGCACAGTTGGAGCGATGTGCTGCGCAGGTACCCGACCGGTGGTGGTGCCGGACAGGCGCTGGACGTGGTCGGCGCGGACCTCCGTACGGAGCCGGATGGGGGGGTGCGGTGGGGGCCGCCGGGCCACAGGCGGTCGGAGCCGCGCCTGTCGTGGACCGGGGCGCGATCCTCGTCCCGGCGCTGGAGAACCGGCTCACCGCGCTGACCTCGGGCCGGGACCTGACCGTTCCGGTGGGGCTGCTCGCCGTCCTGCTGACGATGCTGCTGGGCGAGCGGCGGTTGCCTGCCCTGCGGCGGTACACCCCGTACGGGAGCGTCCTGACCGCGGTGGCCGTGCTCGCCGTGGGCATCGGGCTCACGGTGCGCAGCCTGCTCTGATCAGTCGGCCCTCGTGTACGTGAGCTGTTCGCCGCTGTCGGTGTTCTCGCGCCGCAGGGAACCGTCCGGGAGCAGGGTGAGCGTGGTGGCCTTGCCCGCGGTGCAGGACGACATGGGCTCGCCGACCGTGACCGTGGACGGGCCGACCTCGACGGGTCCGCTGGGGGACGGCTCCGCGGCCAGGGCCGCCTGGAAGACGCAGTGGTAGGTGCCGCCGGTGTCGAGCGGGCCGTCCGCGGTGAGCGTGAGGACGGTCTGGCCGACCGTGGCCTGCTGGATGACGAGGTTCCGGGTGGAGTGGCCCGCGGCGTTGTCGATGGAGCCCGACCAGGTGCCGAGGTAGCCGGCCGGGACGGGGCCGTCGCTGTTCTTCTGGTCGTCGGAGGAGGACGGGTCCGGGTCCGGATCGGGATCCGGGTTCACGGGCGAAGGGTCGTCGACGCCGGGCGAGTCCGACGCGGACGGGGAGGCGGTGGGGGAAGGGGCGGGCCCCGGGCCCTTGTCGTTCATGAGCGCGTAGACGGACCCGCCCGCGCCTATGGCCACGAGCACGGCGATGGCTATGAGCGCGATGGTCGACGCCCTGCCGCGACGGGCGGGCTCGGGGACGGGCTGCGGGGCGCCGGGGTAGAGGGGGCCGTACGGCGGTGTGGCGCCGAAGCCGGGCTGCGGTTGTTGCGGTTGCTGTGGGTGGTTCTGAGGCGGGTGCTGCTGCGGATACCCGTACCCGGGGTGGTTCTGCTGAGGGCCGAAGCCCTGGCCGGGGTGCGGCTGGGTGGGCAGCGGTGGATAGCCGTACGCGGGAGAGGGGGGTCCGGAGGGCGGAGGCGGGGGGCCGGTGATCGTGGGAAGTGTGTGGACGGGGCGGTCCGTGGGGGCCGGGGGTGTCGGGGGTGCCATCTCCGGCAGGGGAGCCTCCTCGGCCGCTGCTGCCGCCTCCGCGGCCGCCGCCCCCTCCGTCGCCTCCTCCGGGTCCTCGGAGTCGAGCAACTCGACCGCATGACGCCCGAGTTGGGCGATGAGCGCGCCCGGAAGCCAGGGTTCCGTCGTGTCGTCGTCGGCCAGGCGTTCCAGGATCGCGTCCGTCGTCGGGCGGGCGTCCGGGTCCTTGCTCAGGCAGTCCCTGATCAGTTCGACGAGGTCCACGGGGACGCCGGTCAGGTCCGGGTCCTCCTGGGCGATCCGGAACATCTGCGCGTGCACGCCGCTGTCGGACGAACCGAACGGAAGCCGGCCGGTGGACGCGTACGCCAGTACCGAGCCCAGGCAGAACACGTCGCACGCCGGGGTCACACGCTCGCCGCGCACCTGCTCGGGTGCCATGAAACCGGGCGAACCGACCAGGGCCCCGGTGCGGGTGAGGCCGCCGTCGGCCACGGTGTCGAGTGCCCGGGCTATGCCGAAGTCGATGACGCGCGGTCCGTCGATCGTCAGCAGGATGTTGGAGGGCTTGAGGTCGCGGTGGATGAGTCCGGCGGCGTGGATGGCCTGGAGGGCGTGGGCGAGACCGGCACCCAGGATGTGCACCGAACGCTCGGGCAGGGGACCGTACGTATCGGAAGCCGCCCCGGCGCGAGCGCCCGCGCGACCGGAGACGGTGGCCTGGAGGGAGGGGCCGGCGACGTATCCGGTCGCGACCCAGGGCACGGCGGCCTCGGTGTCGGCGTCGAGCACGGGGGCGGTCCAGACGGAGCCGACCTGGCGGGCGGCCCGCACTTCCTGGCGGAAGCGGTCGCGGAACTCCCCCTGCTCGGCGAGGTCGCCGCGTACCAGCTTGATCGCGACGGTGCGGCCGCGGTCGGAGCGGGCCAAATAGACCTGGCCCATGCCGCCTGCGCCGAGCCGGCCCAGCAGGCGGTAGGCGCCGATGCGTTGTGGGTCGGCGGGCCCGAGCTTTTCCATGGTGTGCGTCCTCCCCCGTGCGGCGATACGCCGGAACGCGTTGAGAATAGCGGCGCGGGGTGTGCCCCGGTGGGTCCGGTATTTCACGTCCGCTCGCGGGGTGTCCGGTGAATCCTCCCTCGGTTTCGTCGTCAGACGCCGGGCGGGCCGGGGGTGGTTCCGTTCTCAGGCCTCGGGCGGGCCGGGGGTGGTTCCGTCCTCAGGCCTCGGGCGGGCCGGGCGTGCCTGCTGCCTCCACCGCCTCCACCGCCGCGGACAACCGCTCCAGTACCCGTACCGTCTCCGCGAGCTCCGCCTCCCCCAGCTCCTCCGCCAGCCGCGCCGCGAACTCCGCGTGGCCGGGGCCGATCCGGGACACGGCTGCCCGGCCCGTCTCCGTGGGGCGGAGCAGCTTCGCGCGCCGGTGGGCCGGATTCGGTACGTACTCCGCAAGCCCCTTCCCCACCAGCAGATCAGCGATCCGCTGCACGCTCTGCCGCGTGATCCCCATGGCGCGGGCGATCCCGGACACGGGCAACGGCTCGGCCAGCACCGCGCCGAGGACCTGCCACCACGCCGCGGTCAGCCCGGCCGGCCTGGCCAACTTCTCCGACACCGCCAGGAATTGGCCGTTCAGGCGGAAGACGCCGAGCGCGGTCCGGCTGAGCGCGTCCTGCTGTGCGCGACTCACCCCTGCAACACCTCGTACGCGCTCGCGTCCGAGTCGTGGAAGAGCCGGTACCAGGCGTCGAGCTTCGCACCCTCGTACACCCCGAGCCGTGCGAAGACCTCACGGGCGAACGCGACCGGTTCGGTCGGCCCGGCCGTGATGAGGTCGCCGTCCGTCACCGCGTCCGCGTCGACGTACCGCTCACCACCCCCGTACCCCGTGGCCGCGAGATAGAAGGAGACCGCGCTCGTGTGGGCGCGGTCGTCGAGCAGACCCTCGCGGGCCAGCCCCGCCGTCGCACCGCAGATCGCGGCGACCGGCACCCCGGCGTCCAGGAAGGCGCGGGCCGTCCGGGCGAAGGGGGCGAGCTCGTCGCCGGAGTCCCAGAGACCGGCGCCGGTGAGGATCAGGAGCGCGCTGTCCTCGGGGCGCAGCTCCGCGAGCGCGAGATCGGGCTGGACGCGCAGCCCGCCCATGGTGGTGACGGAATCGGTGGTGGGCCCGACCGTACGCACCGTGAATCCGGCTTGGGCGAGATGGGCCGTGGTGTGCCCGGTCTCCCAGTCGGCGTAGGCGTCGTACACGGCCAGATGTACCAGGGTCCTGCGGGGCATGACGCCTCCTGGATTCGGGGAGCCGCCGGGGCGGCGATGGCAACACGTTGTCAGCATGACAGCTTGCTGTCAAACATACTGTGTGGGGCCGACGCGACACCCTGCCCACCAGAGAGCCGCACGCCATACAAGGTGGCCATATCGATCCGCTCCCGGCGCCGCCTACGCTCACGGCATGACCCCTCATGCCTCGCATGCCCCGCATGTCGACCCCGCTGCCGGTGCGGCCGTGAAGGCCGCCGACCGCGCGCACGTGTTCCACTCCTGGTCCGCCCAGGGCCTGATCGACCCGCTCGCCGTCGCCGGCGCCGAGGGGGCGTACTTCTGGGACTACGACGGCAATCGCTACCTGGACTTCACCAGCGGCCTCGTCTACACCAACATCGGCTACCAGCACCCCGCCGTCGTCGCCGCGATCCAGGAGCAGGCGGGCAAACTCGCCACCTTCGCCCCTGCGTTCGCGATCGAGGCGCGCTCCGAGGCCGCACGCCTCATCGCCGAGCGCACCCCCGGCGACCTGGACAAGATCTTCTTCACCAACGGCGGCGCGGAGGCCGTGGAGAACGCCGTCCGGATGGCCCGGCTGCACACCGGCCGTACGAAGGTGCTCTCCGCCTACCGCTCGTACCACGGCGCCACCTCCACCGCGATCAACCTGACCGGCGACCCGCGCCGCTGGCCGTCCGACAACGGCTCTGCGGGCGTCGTCCGCTTCTGGGCCCCGTTCCTCTACCGTTCGCCGTTCCACGCCGAGACCGAGGCCGAGGAATGCGCCCGCGCGCTCCAGCACCTGGAGGACACCCTCGCCTTCGAGGGCGCCGCCACCATCGCCGCGATCATCCTGGAGACGATCCCCGGCACGGCTGGCATCATGACGCCGCCGCCCGGCTACCTCGCGGGCGTGCGCGAGATCTGCGACCGGTACGGGATCGTCTTCATCCTCGACGAGGTGATGGCCGGATTCGGGCGCACCGGCAAGTGGTTCGCCGCCGACCACTTCGACGTGGTGCCGGACCTGATGACCTTCGCCAAGGGCGTCAACTCCGGTTACGTACCGCTCGGCGGCGTCGCCATCTCCGCCGAGATCGCCGCCACCTTCGAGACCCGCGCCTACCCGGGCGGACTGACCTACTCCGGCCACCCGCTGGCCTGCGCGGCCGCGGTCGCCACCATTCACGTGATGGAGGACGAGAAGGTCATCGAGAGCGCCGCCCACATCGGCGAGACGGTCCTCGGCCCCGGCCTGCGCGAACTCGCCGAGCGCCACCCGTCGGTCGGCGAGGTCCGCGGCCTCGGCGCGTTCTGGGCGCTGGACCTGGTCCGCGACAAGGAGACCCGCGAGCCGCTGGTCCCGTACAACGCGACGGGCGAGGCCAACGCGCCGATGGCGGCCTTCGGCGCGGCGGCGAAGAAGAACGGCCTGTGGCCCTTCATCAACATGAACCGCACCCACGCCGTTCCGGCCTGCAACATCACCGAGGCCGAGGCCGAGGAGGGCCTCGCGGCTCTCGACGCGGCGCTGTCGGTCGCGGACGAGTACACGGTGTAGCGGCGCGGCCCACGCGGCCGCACCCGCCACGCCCCTCCCCTCCCTCGCCCTGCCCGGATCCGGGCACGGCGACCCTGGCTTAAGGTGACCGAAAGCCGAAAAAGGGGAGGGGCGCCATGTGCGCGAGCGGAGCTGTGACCCGCAGTACGCTGCGGCAGCAGATCGCGGACGCGCTGCGTGACGAAGTGCTTGCCGGGCGTTTGCGGCCGGGGCGGGAATTCACCGTCAAGCAGATCGCCGAGCAGTACGGCGTCTCCGCGACTCCGGTGCGCGAGGCGCTCTTCGATCTCTCCGCGCAGGGCCTGCTCGAATCGGATCAGCACCGCGGCTTCCGGGTGCGGGAGTTCACCGTCGCCGACTACCGGTCGATGGTCGAGGCCCGGACCCTGGTCATCGACGCAGTCATCCGCGGCCTCATCTGCGGGCCGGTGCTGTCGGTCGCGCAGAAGGTGGCGTACCGGGACCATCTGGTCTCCGTACGCCGCAGGGCCCAGGAGGCCGCGCGGGCGGCCCGGGGCGGCGACCTCGACATCCTCATCGGGTACGACCTGCGGTTCTGGCGTGAGCTGGGCGCGCTTGTCGACAACACTTACATCACCGACTTCCTGCACCGGCTGCGCGTCCAGGCATGGGTGTTCGCGGTTCCATACCTGCGCCACGACGCGGGCGCCCGGGACTGGCTGTGGCACGGCCATCCGGAGCTCGTCGCGGCGATCACCCTCGGCGACCGCGACGCGGTGTGCGCGGTGATGGACGACTACAACACGCACGCGCTGAACTGGGCGGAGCGGCTCGCGGCCGGAGACCCGGCGCATCCGGGCCACGATCCGGAGCCGGCCGAACAGGCGCCGGCCGCCGAGGGGCCGCAGCCGGAGCCTCAGCCTCCGACTCTCTGACCCGGCAACTGTGGGCCGGTGACTGCGGGTCGGCGGCTGCGGGTCGGCAACTGCGGGACGGTGACTGCGGGTCGGCGGCTGCGGGTCGGCAACTGCGGGACGGTGACTGCGGGTCGGCGGCTGCGGGTCGGCAACTGTGGGCCGGTGACTGTGGGTCGGCAACCGTGGGTCGGCGGCTGCGGGATACCGTCGGCGCCCATCCGCGGCCGTCGGCCACTGTGCGCAATGAGCTCACCGCATTACGCTGTCCCGACCATCGTGAACAACCCGATGAACCTGATCCGATACCCGATGACTTCGATGCGCACCCGTGGGAGAGCGAGACTTCGTGGCCTGTGACCTGTGGCTGGTCCCCCTCGTCGATGTGCTGTGCCACAGCCCCGACAACCCGTTCGCCGAAGAGATAGCCGTCTACGACAAGGCGCTGAGCGAGGCCGGGCTGCCGCCCGTCCCCGTGTACGCCTACATGCCGGGCCTGACCGGCGACGTCGCTCCGGTCGCGGGCTTCGACTACGACGCCCTGCACTTCCTGCGCCGCGCCTATCTGCTCCAGGTCAGCGGCCTCGCCGTCACGCCCGTCGACGAACTGGGCGGGGACTACGAGCAGTTGCTGGAGATGTTCGAGGCGACGGCCCAGCAGTCCCACCTGGTCTGGCACTACGACCACGCGGGGGCGTACGTCCCGCTGGACTTCGCCGCTCCGCTCTCCAGCGACGACCTGCTGGCGGGCGGCGGCCCGCTCGGTTCCGCGCACGGGCTGCTGCGGGAGCTGGAGTTCGTCGCCCCGTCCGTCGGCATCGACCCGACGAACCCGCCGGCCGCCCCGCTGCCACCCGCCGCACCGACGTCCCTGGAGGAACCGGCGGGCCCGATTCCGTACGACGACAGTCCGTTCGCCCGCGAGCGGCACGTCTGGCTGGGCCTGCACGCGGCGGCCACACGCAGCCTCGCCCAAGGCTCCATGATCATCTTCAGCTGACCGGATACCGGGACCCGGCGCAGCGACGGCCACGCGCCCCGGCGTCACCGCGGCGGAGTCCCCGCGGTGATTCCGCCCCGGCGTCACCGCGGCGGAATCACCGCGGGGACTCCGGAGGCCGCTGCCGCGGCATGTTCGGCCGGGCCATCGTCTGCATCGGGAACCGGCCCGGCACCGCCCCCTGATCCGTGCGCCCCGCGCCCCCGCTGCCCGACGACAGCGCCTGCATCCCCATCGGCGCGGGCCCGGCCCGGAACTCCACCATCCAGTCCGCGGTCTCGGTCCGCACGAGTTCCGTGATGTCCTCCGAGAACCGCCGCAGCACCCCGAGGCACCGCTCGGCGGCCTCGCTGGCCGTGCCCTCGGTCGGGCCGAGCACCTCCCGTACGCACTCCGACGCCCAGTCGAACTGCAGCACTTGGAGCCGCCGCTGCACGGCCTGGGCGGTGGCGAGGTTTCTTATCCAGCCCGAGGTCAGGCCGAAGAACCGGTCGCAGGCCATGCACGCGGCGCCCAGCAGCAGCGACAGATAGCCCCATCCTGCCGCCCCGCTCAGCGCCCCGGTGAGATCGAGCAACGGCAGCGCGGCGCCCGCGACCGCCCCGGCCGCCGTACCGATCCGCAGGGCCCTGGCGCCGCGCCGCTTCCACACCCGGTCGTTCAGATACCAGTCGGCGGTGCGCAGCGCATCGGCCTCGACCCAGCGGTAGAGCTCGTCGAGGCGTTCGGCGGGCTCGCCCCAGTCGCCGAGCGGGAATGGTGTGCCGGTCAGATCCCGGCCCCGGCCGCGTGCGCCGGAGCGCGAACCGGAGGAACCGGCCGAGCCGGCCGAACCGGGCTCGTTGCGGGGCGGCCCTTCGGGCTGCATCTCCGGCTGACTCACCGGGGTACTCCTCTGCATTCTGCGTAGCGACGCCTGATGTGTGGCGGTGTGTTCGACGGTGGGCTGATCACTGCTCTCCGGCGTGGCTGACTCTCCCGCGTACGTAACCTTGCGTGACGAGTGGTGCGCCTGTGTGTCTGATGCGCATGCCCTTCCTACCGCCGAATGGTGGGCCGTGGGGTCAAAATCGCAGTATTCCCGGGTGCACGGGGCCTGTGATCAGGTATAGGAGTCTCGCCGACGTTGCCTGAAACTCACTCGAAAGAGTTGCATGCCAGTGGGTGGGGCGCGCTGCGCGGTGACCACGTAGGCTCGGCGTACCGAAACATTCTGTCGTCGAATTGCCAGGAGTGACCGTGATTCCCGGTGGTGGTCAGCCCAATATGCAGCAGCTGCTGCAGCAGGCCCAGAAGATGCAGCAGGACCTCGCCGCGGCCCAGGAGGAGCTGGCCAGGACCGAGGTCGAGGGTCAGGCGGGTGGCGGTCTGGTGAAGGCGACCGTGACCGGCTCCGGCGAGCTCCGGGCCCTGGTGATCGACCCGAAGGCCGTCGACCCGGAGGACACCGAGACGCTCGCGGACCTCGTCGTCGCCGCGGTACAGGCGGCGAACGAGAACGCGCAGCAGCTTCAGCAGCAGAAGCTCGGCCCGCTGGCCCAGGGTCTGGGCGGCATGCCCGGTCTCCCCTTCTGACCTGCGGCCAGAACTCGTACGTTGTATTCATAGCTCAGGACCAGGAAGGCGATCCCGTTGTACGAAGGCGTGGTTCAGGACCTCATCGACGAGTTGGGCAGGCTGCCCGGCGTCGGTCCCAAGAGCGCGCAGCGGATCGCTTTCCACATCCTGCAGGCCGAGCCGACCGATGTGCGCCGCCTCGCCCATGCCCTCCTGGAGGTCAAGGACAAGGTCCGGTTCTGTTCGGTCTGCGGCAACGTCGCCCAGCAGGAGCAGTGCAACATCTGCCGGGACGCGCGCCGCGACCAGACGGTCATCTGTGTGGTCGAGGAGCCGAAGGACGTCGTCGCGATCGAGCGGACCCGTGAGTTCCGGGGCCGCTACCACGTGCTCGGCGGCGCGATCAGCCCGATCGAGGGCGTCGGGCCCGACGACCTGCGCATCCGCGAGCTGCTCGCCCGTCTCGCCGACGGGTCGATCACGGAACTGATCCTGGCCACCGACCCCAACCTGGAGGGCGAGGCCACCGCGACGTACCTGGCTCGAATGATCAAGCCGATGGGTCTGCGGGTCACCAGACTGGCCAGCGGTCTGCCGGTGGGCGGCGACCTGGAGTACGCGGACGAGGTCACCCTGGGCCGCGCCTTCGAGGGGAGGCGCCTGCTCGATGTCTGACGCTTCCACGCGCGCGTCCGCGTCCGCGTTCGTTTCCACGTCCGCGTTCGTTTCCACGTCCGCGTTCGTTTCCACGTCCGCGTTCGTCTCCGCGTCCGCGTCCGCTTCCGCTTCCGCGTCTGCTTCCGTTTCTGATTCTTTGCCCCCTTCGCCCTCTTCGTCGTCTCTTTCGTCTTTTTCGTCGTCCGAAGTTCTCGTGGCGACTGTCTTTGCGACTCACGACGGCTTTACGTTCAGCGACGCTATGTTCTACTCACCGTTCGCGACCGTGCCCACGGGAGGTCCCCTCGATGTCTGACGCCACGCTGAACTCCGTCACGCAGGACCCCGACGATTTCGCTGTCCAGATCGCCGACCAGATCAAGACGTTCATCGTCGCGGTCACCGAGGTGTCCAAGGTCGCGGAGCCCGAGGAGGCCGTACCCGTCCTGCTGCTCCAGATCTCCCAGCTGCTGCTGGCGGGCGGCAGGCTCGGCGCGTACGAGGACATCGTCCCCGACGAGCGCTACGAGCCCGACCTGGGCGCGGAGCCGGACGCAGACGGCCTGCGCGAGCGGTTCGCCGACCTGCTGGAGCCGATCGACGTCTACTCCGAGGTCTTCGACCCGTACGAGCCCCGCAAGGCCCCGGTCCCGGCCCGTATCTCCGACGGCCTGGCCGACCTGGTCACCGACCTGCGCCACGGCCTGGCCCACTACGAAGAGGACCGCACGACCGAGGCCCTGTGGTGGTGGCAGTTCTCCTACTTCTCCAACTGGGGCTCCACCGCGTCCGCCACCCTGCGCGCCCTCCAGTCCCTGATCGCCCACATCCGCCTCAACCAGCCCCTCCAGGAACTGGACGGGCTGGACACGGACTCGGAGACCGCCGACGACGAGCTGGCCGAGGAAGCGGGCCGGGTGATGGCCGAGGAGATCGCCGGACCGCTGGGGCTACGGCCGGTGCAGTAGCGGGGCGCGGACCGGCCGCCGTCCCTCACCCCCGCGTCGCGCCCGCGTGGGCGGGAGACGCCGCGAGAGGGGCCGCGGCGAGGGTGAGGAGCAGGGGGAGCGCGCGGAGCGGCGTACGCATGGTGGAGGCCCCCGAAGAGCGGACCGTGGGGTTCCGGTCCACGCTGGAGGTGGACAGCTCGTACATCGTGGACCCGGCGCACCGCGCGTGTGGGCTGGACCACATACGGGAGTGCGGGCCCGATCGGCGGGCAGCAGCCCCGTACGAGCGGTTCGGAGCGACACGCCGATGATCACGTACTGAGCGGGACATCTCACCATGTGGTAGCGACGGGGTGTTTTCGGACTGCTCGTTAAACTGAGCCGACCGCAGTAATGGACCGAGCGAGGAGCGCACGTGGGCCTTGTCGTGCAGAAGTACGGAGGCTCCTCCGTATCCGATGCCGAAGGCATCAAGCGCGTCGCCAAGCGAATCGTCGATGCCAAGAAGAACGGCAACCAGGTGGTTGTCGTGGTGTCAGCGATGGGCGACACGACGGACGAGTTGATCGATCTCGCCGGGCAGGTATCCCCGATACCTGCCGGGCGCGAGTTCGACATGCTGCTGACCGCCGGAGAGCGGATCTCCATGGCCCTGCTGGCGATGGCGATCAAAAACCTGGGCCACGAGGCCCAGTCGTTCACGGGCAGCCAGGCAGGCGTCATCACCGACTCGGTCCACAACAAAGCGCGCATCATCGACGTGACGCCGGGCCGTATCCGTACGGCGCTGGACGAGGGGAACATCGCGATCGTCGCGGGGTTCCAGGGTGTGTCCCAGGACAAGAAGGACATCACCACGCTCGGCCGCGGGGGGTCCGACACCACCGCTGTCGCGCTCGCGGCGGCGCTGGATGCCGAGGTCTGTGAGATCTACACCGATGTGGACGGTGTCTTCACCGCCGACCCGCGGGTCGTGACGAAGGCCCGGAAGATCGACTGGATCTCCTTCGAGGACATGCTGGAGCTGGCCGCGTCCGGCTCCAAGGTGCTGCTGCACCGGTGCGTGGAGTACGCACGCCGTTACAACATCCCGATCCACGTCCGCTCGTCCTTCTCCGGACTGCGCGGAACCTGGGTCAGCAACGAGCCGCAAGGGGACCAGAAGGTGGAGCACGCGATCATCTCCGGAGTCGCCCATGACGTCTCCGAGGCCAAGATCACCGTCGTCGGCGTGCCCGACAAGCCGGGCGAGGCCGCCGCGATCTTCCGCACCATCGCGAACGCGGAGGTCAACATCGACATGGTGGTGCAGAACGTCTCCGCCGCGTCGACCGGTCTGACCGACATCTCGTTCACGCTGCCGAAGGCCGAGGGCCGCAAGGCCATCGACGCCCTGGAGCGCAACCGCGGCACCATCGGCTTCGAGTCGCTGCGCTACGACGACCAGATCGCGAAGATCTCCCTGGTCGGCGCGGGCATGAAGACCAACCCGGGCGTCACGGCGGCCTTCTTCGAGGCGCTCTCGGACGCCGGGGTGAACATCGAGCTGATCTCGACATCCGAGATCCGCATCTCGGTCGTCACCCGCGCCGACGACGTCATCGAGGCCGTGCGCGCCGTGCACACCGCCTTCGGCCTCGACAGCGATTCCGACGAGGCCGTCGTCTACGGGGGCACCGGCCGATGACCGCCCGCCGTCCTTCGCTCGCGGTCGTCGGAGCGACCGGGGCGATCGGCGGCGTCATGCTCCAGATCCTTTCGCAGCACGCGGATGTCTGGGGCGAGGTGAAGCTGATCGCCTCGCCGCGTTCGGCCGGCCGCAAGCTGGTCGTACGCGGCGAGGAGAGCGAGGTCCTCGAACTCACCGAGGACGTCTTCGACGGTGTCGACGTGGCGCTGTTCCTGGTGCCCGACGACGTCTCCGCGCAGTGGGCGCCGATCGCCGCCGCCAAGGGCACGGTCGTCATCGACGACTCCGCCGCGTTCCGGCTGGACGCGGACGTTCCGCTGGTCGTGCCCGAGATCAATCCGCATGCCGTACGGATCAGGCCGCGCGGCATCGTCGCGAGCCCGAACTGCACGACGCTCTCGCTGATCGTCGCGGTCGGTGCGCTGCACGCCGAATTCGGCGTGCGGGAACTGGTCGTCTCCTCGTACCAGGCGGTGAGCGGGGCGGGCCGCGACGGCGTGGCGGCGCTGCGCGAACAGCTGTCGATGGTGGCCGGTACGGAGTTGGGCACGAAGCCCGGAGACGTACGACGGGCCGTGGGCGACGCGGAAGGCAGCCCCTTTGCCGCACCGGTGGCCCTCAACGTGGTGCCCTGGGCCGGGACCGCGGCCGGCGACGGCTGGTCATCGGAGGAACTGGCGATCCGTCAGGAATGCCGCAAGATCCTGGATTTGCCGAGCCTGCGGGTGGCGGCGACGTGTGTCTACGTACCCGTGATCGCGACGCACTCGATGTCCGTGCACGCACGGTTCGAGAACGAGATCGCGGTCGACCGGGCCCACGAGATCCTTGCGACGGCCCCGGGCGTGGTGCTGTACGACAGCCCGGAGGCGGGGGACTTCCCGACACCGTCCGACGTCGTGGGCACCGATCCGACCTGGGTCGGGCGGGTGCGCAGGTCGCTGGACGATCCCCGGGGGCTGGAACTGTTCGTCTGCGGCGACAACCTCCGCAAGGGCGCGGCGCTGAACGTGGCGCAGATCGCCGAATCGGTGGCCGCCGAATTCCCTCGGTCCTGATCGGACCTGTTTATACGCATTCTGTGAACACCCTGTGAGTAAGTTGAAGGACTGAACCTCTTGAGCTGGGGTGTCAGGGTGTCCGACGATGACCTTTCGGCCTGTTGCAACCGCCGGCCGGACGTCGCGCGTCTATGCGGTCACCTCTTGCGCGGCGGGGCGCACAGTCGGGGCATTCGGGGAAGAGCAGGTACGTATGAGGGCATGTCGCACCGTGTCGAACGCGGTGCTGCGGGCGTACAACCCTGACGGGGGGAAACGTGTCCAACTGGCGTGGCAGAGGTTCTCGATATCACAGTGGTGGGCCCCCTGCGCGGCGCTTCGGTGCGGCCGCTCAGACGGCCCCGCGCGCCCGGCGGTATGCCGGTGATCGCGCCCATGCCCGCTGCGCGTCCCGCGCGGCTGCCGTCGCAGCGCGAGGGTGCTGAGGAGAGCGTGGCTGCCGGAACGACGGTCGACCATCTCACCGAGACCTATCGCGCCCACTACCGTTCGCTGCTGGGCCTCGCGGCTCTGCTCCTGGACGACACCGCCTCATGTGAGGACGTGGTGCAGGAGGCGTTCATCCGCGTGCACTCGGCGCGGAACCGGGTACGGGACCCCGAGAAGACACTCGCGTATCTGCGCCAGACCGTCGTCAACCTGTCGCGTTCGGCGCTGCGTCGACGCATCCTCGGGCTGAAGCTGCTCTCCAAGCCCATGCCGGACATGGCGAGCGCGGAGGAGGGCGCGTACGACCAACTGGAGCGGGACGCGCTGATCAAGGCGATGCGGGGGCTGCAACGGCGCCAGCGGGAGGTTCTGGTGCTGCGTTACTTCGCGGACATGACGGAGGCCCAGGTGGCCGAGACGCTCGGCATATCCCTGGGCTCGGTCAAGGCCTACGGCTCGCGCGGGATCGCGGCGCTGCGCGTCGTGATGGAGGCGCAGGTATGAGCAGGCGCGACCACACGAACGAGAACGGCCCCGAGAACAGCCGTGAGAACAGCCGTGAGAACGGCCCTGAGAACAGCCCCGAGAACGGCCCCGAGCACGGCCACGAGCGTGAGCCTTGGAATGACCCGACGGGAAACGGAATGGTGAACGACGGGTCGGAGCGCGACGGGTCGGAGAAGCGCGGGCCTGAGGAGCGTAGGTCGGAGAAGCGCGGGTCGGAGAGCGCCTCGCGGGTGAACTCGGGTGCGGACGCGGGCGTGGGTGCGGGCATCGATGCGGACATCGATGAGGTCGCGCTGCGCCGCATGCTGCGCGGGGCCGTCGAGCACATCGAGCCCGGCGACGGCACTCTCGACCTCCTGCAGCGCGCGGTGCCCGCCCGGCGCGCCAGGCGACGGCAGGCCGCCGTCGGGATGGCGGCGGCGGCGCTGCTCATCGGCACGGCCGTCCCCGCCTTCGTCCATGTGGCGAACTCCGAAGGTTCGAACGCCGCCAATCCCGCGATAGCCGGGCACGGCGAGCAGGCGCAGGGCGGCAACGGCACCGAGAGGGATTCGGGGACCGACGGGAAGAGCGACGGCGGTGGCAGCGACGGGCAGGCCGACGGCGGCCCGAACCGTCCCGCGAGCCCGAGCAGCCCGTCCGACAGCCGCGGCCAGGGCGCCGACGGCGGGCTGGTCGGCGGGGTTGCCGACCCGTCCGCGTCCGAGGCGGCGGCCGGGCCGAACTGCGATCCCGGGCAGCTCTCGGTCGACTCGGCCGAGACGGACGCGGCCGGTGCCGACGGCACGGTGTACGGCAGGTTCCGGATCGCCAACGTCTCCGGCACGGACTGTTCGGTGAGCAGCAGCGGAAGCGTGGGCTTTCAGGCGATGGGCGCGGCCGACCCGGCCGAGATCACGGTTGTCCAGCACACGGCGGGTGACGCGGCGTCCGGGCTGCCCGACCCCTCGCAGGAGCAGGGGACGGTGCTGCTGAAGCCGTCCATGGCGTACGAGGTGAAGTTCGCCTGGGTGCCGAAGGACACCTGCCCGACCGCCGGAGGCTCACCGAGCCCGACCCCGACGGGCGGCACCGACAGCACGGGCGGCGCCACCGCCACCGGTCCCGGTACGGGCAGCGGGGACGGGTCCGCCGACATGAATCCGCAGTTCGGCAGCGAGGACGGTGGCGGGTCGCTGGACGGCAGTGTCGCCGTCACACACACGCCGGAGGCGGGTGCACCGGTCGCGGAGACGAAGATCAGCAATGCCTGCGCGGGCACGATCTACCGGACCGGGGTGCTGGCCCCCACCGCGTGACGCGGGGCGAGGGCACGGCGCGGTTTGCGGCGTACGGCGTATGACGCATGCGTGAGGGGGATCACCGGCCGATTCGGCGGGCGGCCCCCCTCACGTGTGTACGTCCTCAGACGGTGCCGACGCTCACGTCGGGGTCGGCGGGATCCACCGGGCGGGAGCCCGCGCCCACCGCGGTACCCGGGCCCACCGCGGTACCCGGGCCCACAGCCGCAGCAGCGCCCGCAGCCGCAGCCGCGCCCGCAGCCGCAGCCGCGCCCGCAGCCGGGCCCGCGTTCGCGTCCGCGCCCGTATCCGCCCCCACACCCGCGTCCGCATCCGTGGCCGCGACGATGCCCAGCTTCAGGTCGCGTGCCGCTTCGGTCTCGCGGCGGACCAGCCGGAACCACATGAAGAGCACGAACCCGGCGAAGACGAACCACTCCCCGGTGTAGCCGAGGTTCTGGAAGGCCTTCAGGTCGAGTCCGGTGCCCTGCGGCACGGCGGCCGGTACGGGGCGCAGCCCGCCGGCCGCGCCGGTGTCCTGGAGCGTCACCCAGGCGTCGTAGACGTCGTACGGGACGAGGTTGACCAGGGACGCGGCGCTGATCATGCCGACCTGCCCGCGCGGGAGCCCGCCCGCCGCGTCGACGCCCGCCGTGCCGGCGTTCTCGGATGCCTGGAGGTCGCCGGTGACCGTGACCTTGCCGGTCGGTGCGGCGGGCACGGCGGTGTGGCCGGGCTCGCCGGGCAGCCAGCCGCGCACCACGGGCAGGGCCTTGCCGCTGTCCGTACGGAGCAGGTTCAGGACGTAGAAGCCGCTCTTGTCGTCCAACTCCCGGCCGGGCACCAGGAACTGGTCGGCGTACCGGCCGGTCGCGGTCGCGGGACGGCCGGACGTCACCGTGTCGACGGGCAGGAGGTCGTCGATCGGCTTGGCGGCCCTCGTGCCCGGGGCAGGCTGCTTCTCGGCGGCGTCGTGCGTCTGCACGCGGTCCTCGAAGCGGCCGAGCTGCCAGGTGCCCATGAAGACGCAGAACGGGATGGCCAGCACGACGAAGAGGTTGATCCCCCACCATCGCGGGGTCAGCAGGAACCGGTACACACCTCCACGGTACGGTCCCCGCTCCGGTCGCCTGGCGCGGGGTACCGAGCGATGCCCGATGCCGGTGGCCCGCACCGCACAGAACGGACGCCAGGGACGGAACAGAAGCCGGCCGGAACGGCAGCCCAGGACGGAACAGAAACCCAGGACGGAACGGACGCCCCTACTCGCCGGACGGGCCGGACGGGCCGGACGGGCCGGACTGCGGGGCCAGGTGGCGCCGGGCGAAGTCGAGTTCCAGGCGGACCTGCTTGATCCGCTCCTCCACGACGAGCGAACCATGCCCCGCGTCGTACCGGTAGACCTCGTGCACCGCGTCACGGCCCTTCAGCCGGTCCACGTAGTTCTCGACCTGGCGGATCGGGCAGCGCGGGTCGTTGACGCCCGCCGAGATGTAGACCGGCGCCCGGACGGCGTCGACGTACGTCAGCGGGGACGAGGCCTCGAAGCGCTCGGGAACCTCCTGTGGCGTGCCGCCCAGCAGCGTGCGGTCCATCGCCTTCAGGTCCTCCATCTCGTCGTGATACGCCGTGACGTAGTCGGCGACCGGGACCGCCGCCAGGCCCAGGGCCCAGTCGTCCGGCTGCGTACCGAGGCCGAGCAGGGTCAGATAACCGCCCCAGGAGCCACCGGCCAGGACCAGCTTCGCCGGGTCCGCGAGCCCGGACTTCACCGCCCACTCCCGCACCGCGGCGATGTCCTCCAGCTCGATCAGGCCGACCCGGTGTTTGAGCGCGTCCGTCCAGGCGCGGCCGTATCCGGTGGAGCCGCGGTAGTTGACCCGGACGACCGCGTAGCCGTGGTCCACCCAGGCGGCGGGACCGGAGGCGAAGGCGTCGCTGTCGTGCCAGGTCGGGCCGCCGTGGATCTCGAAGACGGTGGGAAACGGCCCCTCTGCCGGGGCTGCGGGCCGCTGTACGAGCGCGTGGACCCGGCCACCGGGCCCGTCCACCCACACGTCCTCCACCGGCACGGACGCCGGGGCCTTCAAGCCGGGCGGATCGAGCACCACCGCGCCCGAGGTGGACCGGATGATCGGCGGCTGCGCGGCCGACGACCACAGGTACTCCACCGTGCCGTCCGGCCGGGCCGTGGCGCCCGACACCGAACCGGTGGGAGTCTCCACCCGGACGGGAGCACCGCCGGACCCCGGCTCGAACCGCCACAGGTCACTGCGGGCCTCGAAGCCGTGCACGATGAGCAGCGCGGAAGCGTCCGGATACCACTCGGCGCTCACATCACCGGGCAGATCGATCGCGAGGTCCGTCTCCACACCCGTCAGCGGATCCCAGATCATCGGCTCCCAGCGCCCCCGGCGCTGATGCCCGACCAGCAGCCTCGTGTCCCCGGCGACGGGGGCGAAGCCCAGCACGGACAGGCCCAGCTCTCTCGTACCGCCCTCGGTGTCGTCCAGTTCGGCGACCGTCGACCCGTCCGGCCGCACCACCCGCAGCGCGGAGTGCATCGCATCGCCGTGCTCGGTGTGCTCCAGGGTGATCAGCGTCCCGTCGTACGAGAGGTCACCGACGCCCGCCGACTCCCGGTGCCGGTAGATCTCGACGGGTGCGGCCCCGGGCCGTACGACATGGATCGTCGTCCCGTCCTCGTCCGTCGAACGGCCGATCACCGCCGTACCGTCGCGCCCGATCGCGAGCCCGGCCGGGTACGAGGCACCGAGGCCTGGTGCCGCCGGTTCGTCCACCGCCTCCTCGCCTCCTCCGCCGTGGAACGGCTGACGCATCCACACCCCGAACTCGTCCCCGTCGGTGTCGCTGAACCACCAGATCGACTCGCCGTCCGGTGTCAGCACACCGTCCGTCGTCCCGTTCGGCCGGTCGGTCACCTGGCGCTGTTCGCCGGTGGCGCGGTCCCATGCGTACAGCTCGTACGTGCCCGTGGCGTTGGAGACGAACAGCGCGCGGTGCGGCGCATCTTCGGCCCAGTCGGGCAACGACACCCGCGGCGCCCGGAAACGCTGCTCCCACTCCGGCACGGAGGCGGTCGCGCCCTCCGGCACGGAGGCGGTCGCGGACATGGAAACGGTCGCCTGCGCGGACGGGGCCGTCGAGCCAGTGATCTCAGTCATGTCCCCCATTCTGCGCCGGACCGCCGACAATCCGTTCGCATCGCCCTCAGCCTGTGGATAACCTCCCGGGCATGCACGCATCGACTCCAGACAACTGGCTCCGGGCCAACCGTGCCCGCTGGGACGAGCGGGTCGCCATCCATGCCGTGAGCGACTTCTACGACCTCGACGCCTTCCGCGCCGGCAAGGACGCCCTGCGCGACTTCGAACGCGCCGAGGTCGGGGACGTCACCGGCAAGTCGCTCCTGCACCTGCAGTGCCACATCGGGGTCGACACCCTCTCCTGGGCCCGGCACGGCGCGGCACACGTCGTCGGCCTGGACTTCTCCGAACCGGCCGTCGAGACAGCGCGCGGCCTGGCCCGCGAGCTCGGGTTCACCCAGGACCGGGCGGCGTTCGTCGCTGCCGATGTCCATGACGCGGCGCAGGCCGTCCCGGACTCGTCGTACGACATCGTCTACACCGGCGTCGGCGCGCTGAACTGGCTGCCCGACACCCGGCGCTGGGCCGAGACGGCAGCTTCGCTCGTGGCGCCCGGGGGGTTCCTCTACCTCGCGGAGTTCCACCCGATCACGGACTGCCTCGACGACTCGACCGGTACGAAGGTCGTGCACGACTACTTCAGCCGCGAAGCATGGGTGGACGAGACGCCGGGCACGTACGCCGACTTCGACGCACCGACCGTCCACAACCGCAGCGTCGAATGGCAGCACCCGATCGGCGACGTGGTGTCGGCGCTGGCCGCCGCCGGGCTGCGCATCGAGTTCCTGCACGAGCACGACTTCTCGCTCTTCGCCCGTTTCTCTTCGCTGGAGCGGCAGGGCGACGGCTCCTACCGTTTCCCCGCCGATCGTCCGCGCATTCCGCTGATGTACTCGATCAAGGCGTCGCGGCCGGCCGATACCGGGTAACCGGACCTTCGCGACCGCCACGCCGCCCCGCGCGGCCCGGCTCGGCACCGCTCGGACACCACCGCCCGTGCCTGAAGCGACTCGCTGCACCTGTATCTGTACCTGTATCTGTACCTGTGTCTGTACCTGTGTCTGTACCTGCATCTGAACTCTGCACCTGAACCCAAACCGCAACAGACCTGCGGCGGGCTGCCGGAAGCACCCGCTTCCGGCAGCCCGCCGCACCTCTGCATCGCCGGCTGCACCTCCGTACCTCTGCAACTCGGTACGTCCGTGCCGCAGGTCGTACCTCCCTCGTCCGCGTCCTACGCGGCCGAGCGGAAGGCCGGAAGGTAGCCGCCCGACTGTCCGGCGGCCTTCGGGTGGTACGAGTTGTAGACGGGGATCGACACACTGTGGAGCCATGCGGTACCGGAGCACAGCTCGTGCCCGGTGAACTCGTCCACCACGCTGGAGAACGTGAACCCGGCGTTGGCCGCCTGCTTGGCGATGACGCCGTTCAGGACATCGGACGCATTGTTTATGGCCGCCCGCTCGTTCTCCGAGAGCCCGGCGATGCAGGTCCCGCTCAACTGGTAGAAGCGCGGGTAGCCCAGCACCACGACATGCGCCTGCGGAGCCCGCGACCGGATGGCACCGTAGAGCGAACCCAAGCCGGACGGCAGCGAGTTCTGCATCTGCGAGACGGCTGAGCGGACACTGCTCAGGCAGGTGGCCTCGCTGGACAGCACACAGTCCTGCATGACACTGGCGAAGCCGACGTCGTTGCCACCGGCGGTGACGCTGACCAGGCCGGTGGACGAGTTCAGCGCACCCAGCTGGCTGCCGGCCACCGAGCTCGTCGTGGCGCCCGAACAGGCGACGAAGGCAAAGGACGAAGGTGAGTTCGCAGCTGCCCAGAGGTAGGGGTAGGCGTTGGTGCTGCGGCGGCAGTCGCCGCTGTCGGACAGATAGCTCCCCGCGCCGACGCCGGACGAGTACGAGTCGCCGAGAGCGACGTACCCGCCGGCGGTGGCCGAGGAGGTTGCCGAGGCCGGCTGGGCGATGCCCAGAGCGGCCACGGCGGCGAGGACCAGAGTGGATGCGGACGCCCAGAATCTCCGTACTGACATGGCTGTCAGCCCTCCGAAGTGTGGGGGGTGGGTGGGGGGTTGATGGAGCGCCACGTTTCTAGCAGCTCTTGGTACCCGCCGGTAATAGCTGGGGAAGAACTGGTCTGATTTGCCTGAATGGTCGTTCGGGCATCCGAGCTCCGCGCGTAGATGAACCTCCGGACGCACCTGGAATGGTGTGAGCGGCGGCTCGTGCGATCTCGCCGGAGACTCGTGCTCTCGCGGCCATCGCGCCATCCGGGAAGGGCCGCCCGGCGTGTTCCGGGGAGTGCAGTGTGTCTGGGGAGTGCGGCGTGTTCGGGGGCCCGGGGAGTGCGGCCCGCCTGTGCTGCTGTCGGGCGTCGGCCCGGGGCTGGTTGTCGTCGCGCCTCGAACGGCCGGGGGTCCGCGCCGGGGGTTCCTCTGCGTCGGCGGAGGGAATTCCGTAGCAATGCGAGAGGGTTCGGCCCTGCACGCCCGAGCCCTTTGATGTGCAAAGGCGCTTGGTGTGCGGGACCGTGAACGGTGGACGAGGCTCTCCGCGCGTGCTCCGAGGCCGTCAGGAGTGATCGCATCCGGGCGGTTGTGCAGCTCCGTTACGAGGTGAACAGTGGTGTGTGCCGAAGTCGTTGCAGGTGTCGCCCCGTGTATTCAGCCGTTGCCGGGCACGGTGTAGCAGTGGTGGTCGAGCTTGTGGGAGGAGTGGGCGATGCCCCTGATCACGCAGTTGGTGCTGGAGCCGCTGCGCTCGTTGGCGCCGTCCGCGGTGGCGTTCCAGGAGCTCCCGTCCTTGTCGGAGGCCCCCTTGCCGCAGGCGGCGGCCGCCGTGGCCGGGGAGGCGAGGGTCGTCGGGATGCACGCGGCGACGGCCGCGATCACGGGCGGAACTGCCGTTGCTCAACGCTTCATTGAATCCCCCATCGTTGTCGATTCGGTTTGCGTTGATCCCTTACCCGGGCGGAATTGCAAAAAGTGGGCGCCGCCTCACCCGGGCTTTCGGTGATGTCAGTGAGATGCTGATTCGGGTGAATCGAAGAAAGCGTTGATTCCAGGACGAATTTCGTTTCCGTGAACGGAAGATCGGGTGTCGGGGATGTCACGCGTCGATGCCCGGCGACCGCGGTCAGAACCGATGTGGCTGAATTTTGCCACGCCGGCAAGACCCGGTGGTCGTCGGTGGCGAGGTGAGCCACCAGCGGTCACCTGCGCGTCTTCTTGGTTGCCGACGGGATCGGGACGCCGGGCCGGGAAGGCTGCGGCCGCTCGGAGGGTCGAGCCGCCGTCTCCGTCGTGCACATGGACGCGCGGACCATCAGTTGACGCATGCGATTTCGTGCCCGATCCGGTGTCCGGTTCCGCGTCGGCGGCTCGTGCGGATACTGGTACACCGGTTACGACGGAGCCCGGCCGAGGAGTCTCGTTGAGCGCACGCATACTGGTTGCCGAGGACGACGTGAAGCAGGCGCGACTGATACGCATCTATCTGGAGCGCGAGGGCAACGAGGTCCAGATCGTCGCCGACGGGCGCTCGGCCATCGACCGCGCCAGGTCCTCCCGGCCCGACCTCATCGTGCTCGACGTGATGATGCCGAACGTCGACGGTCTCGACGTATGCCGGATCCTGCGCGCCGAATCCCAGGTCCCCATCCTGCTGCTCACCGCACGCACCACGGAGGAGGACATGCTCCTCGGGCTGGACCTGGGGGCCGACGACTACGTGGCCAAGCCGTACAGCCCCAGGGAGCTGACCGCTCGGGTCAGGGCGCTGCTGCGTCGGGCGAAGGCCGCCGGGCGCACCGATCCCGAGTTGCTCACCGTCGACGACCTGGAGATCGACGTCGCCCGCTACGAGGTGCGGGTGGCCGGGGAGCCGGTGGTGTTGACCGGCAAGGAGTTCGCCATCCTGACCGTGTTGGCGGGGGAGCCCGGACGCGTCTTCACCCGGGCTCGGATCATCGACCAGGTCTTCGGATTCGACCAGAACGTCCTGGAACGCACCGTTGACGCCCACGTGATGAACCTGCGGCGAAAGCTGGAGCGTGGGCGACCGGACCGGCGGTATGTGGAGACCGTCTACGGCCGTGGATACCGGCTGGCGAACGGGCCCGGTGCGGGGCGGTGAGCTTCAAGCTGCGGGTGCTCGGCCTGCTGATGCTTGTCGCCATGACCGCCACGGCGGCAACCGCCTGGCTGACTCTGCGGCAGGCCAATCGCCAGGTCCGCGATTCCGTCGTCACCGGACAGCAGGAGGTCTCCCGGATCACCGGCGAGCTCTACGCGTACGGCTTCGGACACGGTACGTGGGACGGGGTCTCGCCGACGGTGGGCGAGCTGGCGAAGGACACCGGCCAGCGTATTCGCGTAGCGACGGAGGCCGATGTGCTGCTCGTCGACTCGGACGCCCTGGCGGGGCACGAGCCCCGCTCGGTGAGCAGCCGGTCCCCGGTCCTGGTCGATCCGCGCCCCATCCTGCGGCTGCCCGCGGAGAAAGTGCCGCGGGCCTCGGTCAAGCTCACCGTGACGGCGATCGGCGAGTACCGGGCTGCCGCGACGTACGCCGCATGCCTGACACGAGCGGGAGCTGTGGTGACGGCCCGTCCCAACAGCGTCGGCATTCCCCGGATCAGCACGGCGCACCGGCCTTCGCAGTGCAAGGAGCCGTCATCCGGCACGGATCCGCGGTTCACCCAGGACTACGAAGCGGTGCAGCCTTGCGAGTCCGACCCGCGTCCCACCGCCTGTCTTCAGCGAGCCTTCAACGAACGGATCGGTTCCGTGGCGCCCCCGCGGCTCCAGGTCCGCCTCGGGGCCAAGGACGAGTCACCGCCCACCCTGGCCGCCGCGCCCACGATCGCCGCCGCGGCGGGCGTGTTTCTCGCGGCCGTCCTCGGTGCCCTGCTCCTGACCAGGGCCGTACTGGGCCCGATCCGTGCCCTGACCCTCGCGGCGCGAGGTCTGGGAGAGGGAGACCTGGGGCGGCGGGTCGTCATCTCCGGCCGGGACGAGATCGCCGAGCTCGGAGGCGCCTTCAACCGGATGGCCGACTCCATCCAGGCGGGCGAGGACCGCCAGCGCCGCCTCACCGGCGACATCGCGCATGAGCTGCGCACGCCGCTGGCCAATCTGCGCGGCTACCTGGAGGCGTTGCAGGACGGCTATGTCGAGCCGACCCCCGAGCTGCTGGAGTCCCTCCACGAGGAAGCGATGCTCCAGCAGCGGATCGTGGACGACCTGCAGGATCTGGCCCTGGCCGAGGCCGGTGCGCTCACCTACCACCGCGGCGATGTCGATCTGGCCGACATGCTGGAGACCTGCCGGACCGCCCACCGCGCCCGGGCCGAGACCGTCGGCGTCGTACTGGAGCTCGACGCGGCGCGGCCGGCGCGTGTGTTCGCCGACGCCGAGCGGCTGCGCCAGGTCGTCGGCAACCTGGTCGTGAACGCGGTACGGGTCACGGCTCCGGGCGGCACCGTGACCCTGGAGCTGGTCCGGCGTGGCGATCTGGCGATCATTCAGGTGCGGGACACGGGGAAGGGGATACCTCCCGAGGAACTGCCGCATCTCTTCGACCGGTTCTGGCGCGCGGACGCGGCACGGGGCCGTGCCACCGGCGGTAGTGGCCTGGGGCTTTCCATCGCCCGCCAGATCGTGACCGATCACCGGGGGACGATCGAAGTGGAGAGCACGGTGGGTGTAGGTACGACGTTCAGCGTCGTGCTCCGCACGGGACCGGGCGGTGCCGGGTGAAAGGTGGAGGGGGCGGGAACGGGGGCGGCCGACGGCACCGGCCGACCCGTCGGCCGACGGGGCCGGCCGCGGGGCGGGTGACCGGCCGAAGCCCGTCACCCGCCCGTGCCCCATGAGCGTCTTGGAGCGTCTTGGTGGGGGCGCCCGTCACCCGCCCGTGAGCGCTTCGGTGGGGGTGAGCCGTCCGGCCCGGACCGCCGGGTAGAGGCCCGCAAGACCGCCGATCACCAGCGTGACGGCGATGCCCGCCGCCGCGGACCACACCGGTACCTCGGTCGGCCAGTCCCGCGTGTACGCGTACCCGGCGGTGATCGAGGTACCCAGCACCAGGCCGCCGAGCCCGCCCAGCGCGGACAGCAGCAGCGACTCGGTGACGAACTGGCCCCGGATCTGGCCGCTGGTGGCGCCCAGCGCCCTGCGCAGACCGATCTCCGGCCGCCGCTCCAACACCGAAATGATCACGGTGTTGCCCACGCCGACCCCGCCCACCAGCAGCGCGACCCCGCCGAGGCCCAGCAGCAGTCCGGTCAGTGCGGACTCGGTGGCCTCCCGTGCGGCCAGCGCATCGGAGGGCCGGGAGACCAGCACCTCGTTCGGCCCGGCCGGATTCGCCGTCGCCGCGAGCACATCGCGTACGGCCGTCACCCGGCTGTTCTCGGTGCGTATGTAGAGGTTCGACGGGTGGCCGTCGAAGTGCAGGTACGTCTGCGCGGCTCGCCAGCCGACCAGCGCCGAGCTGTCGATCTCCGGCGCCAGCGGCACCGGGTCGAGCACACCTACCAGGGAGAACCACTTCCCGCCGAGCCACAGCCGCATCCCCGGCGTGTACGCGTCCAGCCGCCGGGCCGCCTGGGAACCGAGGACCACGGTCGGGTAGTCCTCGGTCGCCGACCCCAGCCATCGGCCCGTGGCGACGCGTCCGCCGATCGCGGGCAGGAGCCGCGGCCCGGCCGCGGCCACTTGGACACTGCTCGTACGTCCGACCGTCGCGCATCTCCACCCGCCGGTCGAACGCCGCGGCCATCTCCCGGTCGTGTGTGATGACCACCACCGTGGTGCCGGCCGCGTGCAGTTCACGCAGCGACTCCAGCACCGCCGCGCCGGAGGCGGAGTCGAGGTTGCCGGTCGGTTCGTCGGCGAGCAGCAGGGCCGGCTCGCCGATCACGGCCCGGGCGGCCGCGGCCCGCTGCCGTTCGCCACCGGAGAGCTGGTGGGGGAGGTGACCGATCCGGTGGCCGAGCCCCACGCGGGCGAGCGCGTCGGCCGCCCGGCGTCGACGCTCCCGCAGGGGCACGCCCGCGTACAGCAGACCGTCGGCGACGGTGTCCAGCACGGGCACCCCCACGGCCAGGTGGAACTGCTGGAACACGAAGCCGATCCGCTGCGCCCGGAGTGCGGAGACCTCACCGTCGGACAGCTCGGCGATGTTGTGACCGTCCACGGTCACCCGGCCGCTCGACGGCCGGTCGAGCGTGCCCATCAGATGGAGCACGGTCGACTTCCCCGAACCGGAGTGGCCGACGACGGCGACGAGTTCTCCGTACCGAATGACAAGGTCGACCTCGTTGACCGCGGTGACGTGGCCGGGGTAGGTCTTCGACACGGCCGCGAACTCGGCCACCGGTGTGCCGGACGGCGGGGCCGACGGGTCGGCCGGGCTCGTCGAGGTCGTTCTCGTCGGGGTCACTTGGGGATCTTCACCTTCATGCCCTCGTGGACCTGGGGACCGTTCACCTCGACCCGGCCGTCGGCGAACAGGCCGGTGATGACCGGTACGAAGTGGCCGGTGCCGCCGCCTCCGTTGTTTTCGGCGAGTTCCAGTCCGTGGCCGCCCTCGGCCAGCGCCACCAGGGCGGCGACCGGGACTGTGAGTATGTCCTTGCGCTGGGCGACCACATGGCGGACGGTGACCGGGCCGCTCTCCAGCCTGCCCAGAGAGCTCTGGTCGTCAAAGGTGATCACCACGGACACGGTGGCCGTCCTGGTTTTGGACTCGCCGCCACCGCCCCCGCCCCCGTCCGTACCGTCCGTGCCCGAGCCGCCGGACCCGGACGCATCCTTGCCCACGCGGGCGACCTTGCCCTTGACCGATCGCCCGTCCGGGAGCTCCACCGTGACCCCCCTGCCCCGTCGTGCCCAGTTCGTGTCGGAGGCGGGGGCGTCCACGTCGACCATGCGCGAGGTGCTGGTGTAACTCAATGGGTTGCCGACGGCGTTGGCCCCCACCTGCACACCGGTGCTCGCGATACGGACCGGCCCGGGGGCGTAGACGACGTCGCCGGCGCCGACTCTGCCGGTCTGCGACAGGCCGAGGTCCTTCTGCCAGCGCTTGACCGCGGCGGCGGTCAGCGAGGAGTACGAATCGTCCACGGTGAAGCCCGAGTAGCCGAGGGCGCTGAGGTTGGTCTCGAACTGTTTGACGTCCATGCCGTGCAGAGGTTCGGGTGGCTGCTGAGCACCGGCTGCCCGCCCGGCTCCGACAGCACCGGCACCACCGGCACCCTGGGAACTCTGCCTGGTGCTGGTGCTGGTGGCGGAGCCCCCGCTGTCGCCTGCGCCACCGCTCTTGCCGGTCCCGCTGTCCGCGTCGCTGTCACCACGGTCGCCACCCCCGGTGGCAGCACCTCCGGATTCCGTCATGCCCAGACCGCGATACATGGGCAGGCTGCCGTAGAGCAGCACCACCGGGCGGTCGTCGACCCGTAGCACTGTCTCACCGCGCCGCACGATCCTGCCCGATTCGGGCAGCCAGGTCACCGTTCCGCTCGCCTTGATCTGGAACGGAACCTCGGGCCCGTGCCCGAGTCGGCCGTCGATCTCGGTCCGGTCGGTCAGCGTGTCCCGAGTGACCTCTACCGCCTGGCCGCCGGTCCCCCGGCCGCCCGCCTGGCCGGCCCCCGCGCCGCCGCCCAGCCCCAGGGTTCCGACCACGCTGATCGCGGCAACCAGCAGAATCCCGGCCCCCACGATGAGGGGCCCGCGCCTGCGCCGTCCGACCCCCTGGCGGTCCGCACCGCCCGCCGCCACACCCACTCCCGCCGCCGGCTGTTTTCCCGCGTACTCCACGACGTCCACGGCTCCCGGTTCCTCAGCCCTTGGGCGTGGGCGCGTCGTCCGGGATGCCGATGATCGGGGCGCACACACGCGCGGCCCGTTTGGCACCCGCCGATGTCGCGTCCCACGCGGATTCCTGGAAGTGGCCGTCGGCACCGGTGTCGGGGAAGTCGGGCGCCCCGTGCTCCTGCATGCACCTTGCGTACCGCCGGTTCTTTCCGATCTCGTCCTTGGAGAGCTCGGGCAGCTGCTCCTTCAGGAGGCTCTCGGGGATGGGCAGGCTGAGACTCGCGCACTTCTCCTGAGCCTTGAGAGCCTTCGGGTCGCGTTTCCAGGCGGACTTGTCGCCGAGGTCGACCCGGCCCTTGGAGTCGGGATCGGAGGTGTCGAACCCCTCGTCGCGCAGGCATTTGACCCACTTCCGCTGCCCCTCGACGTAGTCGGCCAGCTCGCTCGAACTCCCCTTGGAGGTGGTGGCGTCGGTCTTGCCGTTCGACGCGGAAGCGAAGTCGTCCCCGCTGTTCCCGCCGCCACCGCAGCCGGTCACGGTCAGCGCCACCACTGATGCCGCCCCGATCAGCAACCGGCCCCCGTACCACCGACGCGTACTCATGCTCATGGGCTCCTCGCACATTGGCCGTTGTCCGGCTCCCGCTCCGGCCGGACGGACGGCGACGAATGTAGGACCGCACCCATGAAGGACTTATGAAGAAGCCATCAAGAACCCTTCCGAGAACGCACTGGCGGCAGGCGGACGGCAAACCGCCGGACCGACGCAACCGCCCTCTGTGGTGGCACCCGGCGTGGGCGCCACCGCAGAGGGCGGTTGTCGTAGATCTCCGAGGATCAGTTGTGGCCGAACCTCCGCTGCTTCCGGTGGGAGACCTGTTCCGAGATCGCGTGCACCGTGTCCTGGGTAGCCGGTCGCTGCGTCTGTTCCTTCGTCTCCGGAGCAGCGCTGCGTTCATGGCCGCCAGTGCGGGCACCGCGGTTCTGCCGACTCTGCTTCTTGCCCACGATCGTGCCTCCTGTAGCGGTTCTGGGACGACGGGCAGTTCCAGATTCGCATGTGGGTATGAAAGGTGCATGTCGGGCAGGTTCTTCGTGTCGGTGTTTGAAGAAGCCGTGCCCCGCTCCCGCGTACTCCACCAGGTGGCCACGGCTGCTCTCGGACTGTGACGCGGTTTGTGCCGAGCGTGACGACGCTCCAGGTGGGGGGCAGGCGGGGGCAGGCGGACACCGGGGTGCGTGCAGGCCGGGCCGGATATTGAGATGCGTACAGGTCGGGGCGGACGTAGGGTCGGCGCCCGTGGAACCGCTCAGTGAGAAACAGATCCGCTCATCCTTCGTGAACTGCACGAAAGGCGATGCGGCGCGGCTTCGGCCGCCGCTCGACTTCGCAGAACTGCCCTGGGAGGACCTGGACTTCCTGGGGTGGGTGGATCCGGGAGCGCCGCTGAGGGCACATCTCGTGCTGCCCCGGGCGCAGGGCCCGCTGGGGATCTCTCTGCGGATACCCTCCGTGAGGCGCACCAGCGCCGTGAAGTCCAGCATGTGCCAGATCTGCCTGACGGGCCATGCCTCCTCCGGGGTCTCCCTGCTCGCCGCCCCTTTGGCGGGCGCCCGGGGCCGAGAGGGCAACACGGTCGGCATCTACATCTGCGGGGACCTCGCCTGCCCCCTGTATCTGCGCGGCAAGCGGCAGCCGAAGCTGCGGCACGGGCGGTACGAGGAGTCCCTGACCCTGGACGAACGCCTCGCGCGCATGTCGGACAACCTGGATGCCTTCGTGGCCAAGGTCACCGCGGGCTGAGCGCCGACGGACACACACCCCGTATTTCCGCGGAGAAGCCGACCCGCGCACCGACGCACCGGTCTCTTTGCGAGCGGGAGGGGCGGGGCATGCGGCTGGGGACGCAGCCGCACACCCCGCCCGTAGGACACGCGTCACTGAGGGCGCGTGTCCTGCTCCGGGCCCCGCGGCGGGACCGTCTCGCCGGGAATGACGCGGGGTGCCGGGGCCGTGGTGGTGTCCGCGTCCTTGTTCTTCATGGCCCGTGCTTCGGCTTTGAGGATGCGGGCCGACTTGCCCGCGCTGCGGGCGAGTTCGGGCAGCTTCTTCGCGCCGACGACGAGTATGACGACGATGAGGATGACCGCGATCTCGCTGATGCCGAACATGGTCAGTCCTCGCCGCCCTCGTCCTCGTCGTCCCCCTCGAAGAAGTCCCCCACCTCGTCCACGACTTCAGCGGCGACCATGCCGCCGACGACGCCGACGGCGAGTCCGGCCGCGCCCACCGCGACGGCGGTTCCCAGGCTGGGGCCGGACCGGTGACCGTCGTGGTGGTGCTCTTGGTGATGGCCGTGGTCGCCCTGGTGAGCGTTGCTGTGGTGGCCGTAACCAACGTGTCCGTACGACGAGTTGGAGCCGTACGACGAGCGGTGCTCGATCAGTTCGCGGACCCAGCCGTCGACCAGGTCGTTCCAGTTGTGGTGCGGGACGTCGTCGTGGGAGACGGTGAAGCGGGTGAGTGCGTCATGGCCGCAGGAGAGGAGACCGCCGCGCTTGTCGGCCTCCAGGACCACCTCCATGCCGCCGGGCGTGGCGAGGAAGGTCACCTCGATCTCGTTGACCGCGTGGGCGTACTGGGCCGCCGGAGTCAGCTCGATCTCCTGGTAGAAGGGGAGTCGCTGGCCGGTGCCGCCGATGCGGCCGTATTCGAGGTCGGCGGACTTGAAGCCGAAGCCGAGCTGTCCGAACGCTTCGAGGATCGCTTCCTGAGCGGGCAGCGGGCCGACGGTGAGCGTATCCAGATCGCCCTGGTCCCTGGCGCCGGCCACCGACAGCTCGGTGTGCACGCCCAGGACGATGCCCAGCTGCTGTCCGTACAGTTCGGTGATCGGCGTCTCCCACGGCAGGTTCACCGTGAAGGGGACGCTGCGGTGTTCACCCTGCGCGAGGCGGAAGCCGCCGCCGACGACGTAGCGGTCGAAGGCGACGGTGCCGTGGCTCTCGCCGTCCTCGTGCTCGGCCTCCACCCTGGCGACCAGTTCCAGGGTGATGTGCTCAATGTCGAAGTCCGCGCCGCCGCCCGCCAGTCGGACCTCGCCCGAAAGCCTGCCGCCGGGCAGCACCGCGCCCGGCACGAGGACCGTATCCACCATGGGGCCGCCCACACCGAGCGAGCCGAGCAGCCGTTTGAACACCATCGTGGCGTCCACTCCCTTGTTTACGTACGTGCGTTGAGGCAGGGGAAGGCCGCGGGTGCGGACCGAAACACCGGCCGCGAGCACTCCGCGTTCTACAGGTCTGTAGAAGCATAGGGGGCGTTGTGGCGCCGTCCAGTGCATCTGGGGCCCGGCGGCCGGAACGTCCGAAATGCGTTGCTCAACCGGTCGCGATACGCGCTTGACGAGCACGTTTTGCCGTGCCTTTACGATGTAGGCAGGGGTTACTGCCCCCTCCGCTGATCAAGATCAACCGATCCCCCTCGACCGGAATGAGCCACAGTGTGGTGGGCGAGCCTGAGGCCCGGAGAAGGTCGTCGTAGATCCGCTCGGCATCCTGCTGACCGCCGAACACGCTCCCTTCTGTCCGGTCTGTCCGGTCTGTCCGGCTGGCGGTGAAGGGGCGATCAGGTGGTGGTGAGCCAGGCCGTCCTGTACGTATTCGCAGGTCCGGATCGTAGATCTGGAGGAAGTGTTCGTACAGCAGGAAGTACGCGTCCCTGGTGCCGTCGTCCAGCACGTCCCATCTGACGGCGCCGATGACACGGAGGAGCGTGTTGAGCGTGGTGGACAGGCCGGCGGCCGAATCCCCGGCGAGAACGTCCAGCGCCTGGCCCATGAGCGGCGAAGCTGTCACGGGTCCTGCGACGCGCACCCATACCGCCCCCATCCCCCAAGGCGGGCAGAGCCGGCCGACGTCAGGTCGGTGCGGTCACCTGCCGCACTTTGCTCGCGTCGGGGTCGGACTTCCTTCCGGCCCTCGCTGTTCCATGACAGTAAGAGGGGAGTGCGGGGCGCTTGGAGGGGGCATGTAAGGCGCACAGAGGCGCGAATGCATGCAATGTGCGCCAGCTGGACGCCGGTGCGCTGTACAGACCCCGGCACGGCCGTTGTTGAGGAGATGGTGGCCGACCTGATCCTGGCGGATCCGGCAGTCCGTCCTGCTGACGGTTGAGGACCTTTGCCGATGGACTGCTTGGTCCCAAAATCCCGGTCCCGGTTCGGGGAGGGCCGGTCCGTATGCCATCGTTTTCTACCCCTGGCCGGACAGGTCGTCCACCAGAAGATCGAGTGTGGCCTCCTCATGGAGCGCGACGCCGAGCGCGGTCATGGCGGGGGCGAGGCCCGGGTCCCAGTCCGCCTCGACCGGTCGGCCGTCAAGGGGTAGTTGAGGGACACCCTCCGCCTGGCTGGCAGCGGCGAGGTGTTCGTAGTCCTCGGCGCCCATGCGCCACGGCAGGGCTTCGTAGCGGCGGGTGATCCGGTTGGCCAGTGCGATGCCCGGCCAGTCGAAGTCGCCGTGGTAGGTGAAGCGGCAGCCGGTGGCGGCGAGGGCGTCGAGGAGTGTGAGAACCACCGTGGCGGCGCTGCCGGACGTGCAGACCAGGGGCTTGGCGCAGGCCGCGTCGGCCGCGGCTTCCACCACACGCGGGTTCTCGCAGATGTGGATGGTGGTTCTGGCGGGCAGCTGGAGCCGCAGGCCGAGCAGATCGCGCGGTGTCAGGTGGGTCTCGGCGTGATGGGCGGACCGCTCGCGCAATGACCGCTCTCGCCAGCCCTCGCCGGTGGGCCGCAGACCGTAGGTCAGCACTGTGCCGGACACCTCGTCCGGTGTGACGGAGACCAGCCGCCACAATGCGCGCCGGCCGGCCGCGTTGCTGGGGATGTCAGTGTCATGGGCCAGGGCAACGCCGCGTTGGACAAGGCGGGCGAGCCAGGCGCCGTCGTCCAGACCGTGCGCCGAACCGGTCGCCGTCGCGGCGAGCTCTCCTCGGCCCCGCGTGCCGGTGCGCTCCGGATCGAGCAGCACGGCGAGTACCTGGACCGCCTGCTGAAGCGTCCGCACTGCAGCTTCGGGTGTCACCCCTCTCGGAATGCCGGTGCGGCGCAGCCCGTCGGACCACTGCCGGGTCCAGTCCTGCCCGGCCAGCAAAGACGCGTCGACAGACGAGGCGAGCGAGGACCACACGTGTTGGCGCTGTGCCGCATCGTCCTCGCGGGCCGCGCGGCGGTCGGTGAGCGGGGGGCCGAGTTCCTCCAGAACGCTCCCGAGCCCGAGTCCCGCAGCCGAGGCGCGCAGACGTGCGTCGAGTGCGTCGAGCCGCACGGTCACTGCCGTACCTGTGAGGGGCTTGCCCAACAGGAGTGACAGGTCGTTACGTTCCTGGGCACTCACCGCGGTCAGCCGGAGGGAACCGGTGGACTGCACGCCGTTGCCTTCCAGACGTTTGCGTACCGCGCCCCAGAGCCGGGCGAGACCTGGCCCAGCCAGCCAGTCCCGTGTGGCGGCCGGGAGCCCGCTCATACCGACGCCAGACGCCGGTGCCGACCGTTCCAGGTGTAGTGCAACGTGGCCACCCCGCGCACATGGGGGTCGCGCAGGCACTCGTAGATGTGCAGGGACGGCACCTCAGCCCAGTTGCCCATCAACCGCTCGCTCGTGAGGACGAAGTCGAGATCGAGGTCGACGAGGATGCGGCCCAGCCGCCCGTGGGTGGGTTCGTCGACCTTGGCGAAGGCATCGTCCAGGAGGATCAGCCGAGGCGCGTGCGGGGCCGACTCGGCGAGACCGGTGAAGTGCGCGGCAGCGGCTGCGAAGAGCACAAGGTAGGAGAGCACGCGCTGCTCTCCCTGACTCAGTCCGGTGCGGCCGGTCAGTTTCCTCCTGCGCCCGGGGGCCGCGTCCTCGACCACGAAGGTGTGGAAACGGAACCATGCGCGGTAGTCCAGCGCGGTCCGCAGATGGGCCGTGTAGCCGGCCGAAGGGTCGGCACGACGGGCGTCTTCGATGCGGCGTTGCAGCACTTCGCGCAACTGCTCGGTCTGCTCGCGCGTCCGGAGGCTCGACGGGCTGCGCAGCAGCTCGACGGCTGCCCGCACGTCCGCGTCCACGTCCTCGTCGAGCTTCCACAGCAGCTCCACACCGAGACCGTGCGAGGTCCGTACGGTCTTCAGGGTGTCGTTGAGAGCCGCGACCAGATTGGCCGCGGTGATGACCTGCGCGGAGAGGTGATCGCCGAGCTCGCCGGTCAGGAACCGCTGGAACACCTCGCTCTCGCGCTCGGTGAGCCGCCCCCTCGCCTCCGCGGACTGTACGGCGATCCGCTCGCCCACGACCGCGACATCGTGCGAACCGTGGTCGTCGAGCAGACGGCACACCTTGATGCCGTCGCGTTCCTCAAGCTGTGCGTCGTATCCGCCCGCCAGTTGGTCGCGCAGCTCCGTGTGCCGGTTGAGCAGGGTGCTGTCCGACACCTCTCCCCTCGAACGGCTGAGGGCCTGCTCCACAGCGTCGGCCAGTGAGCGCAGCGCGCGCAGACGGTCGCGAACGTCCGAACCGGGGTTGTCCGAGACCTGGTCGGGCAGAGAGGACCGGTCCAGACCTGCCCCGTTGACGACTTCCGGACGGTCGAGAGCGTCACGGAGGGCGCGGCCGGTGTCGATGACTGTCGTCTCCTGGTCCGCCAGCTCTTCGCGCAGGCGTTTCTCCTCTTCTTCCGCACGCACGCGCAGATCGCGGAGTTCGCTGTGGGTGCGCTCTGCTGCTGGGATGGCGCCGGCGGCGTTCGCGATGCGTTGCTTGGCGTTCTGTTCGCGGGTGAGGATCTCCTCCTCGGATGATCCGACGGCCGCCTCGCGGGTCCGCAGATCCTTTTGTGCAGTGCGCAGTTGGTGGAGGCGAAGCCGGTAGTCGACTTCCGCCTCAAGACGCCCCTCTCGGGCACGCTCGTACCGCCCGTCGTCCGCCTGGCTTCCGCCGAGTCGACCGACCGTAGCGCTGACCGCTCTGCGCAGGTGACCGATACCGCTGAGCAGGGTCGCCAGCGCGGTGCGTACGCGGTCCAGGGTGGTGGCGTCGGTGGGCAGGTCATGGGCAGTCGCGGTGGCGTCTGCCTCGGTGCGCGCCGAGACGGCGAGAGCGCGGGCCTCCTCGGCGACCCGTGCCGCACGGGTCGCCTTGGCGGTCAGGTCCCGCAGCGCTCTTTCGGCCGCCGTGGTCCTGCTCCAGGCGTCGGAGAGCTGCCGGGCCCGGGGAAAGTCCCGTTCCGCGAGCGAGAGGGCCCGCCGCATGGAATCGGCTGCGGTGAGTCCGGCACGGGCGTCTGTCAGCCGCTGTTCCGTCTGCGTGAGCCGGTCCGTCAGCTCGGCGAGGACGCGCCGCCGGGTCTCGGCACGTACAGCGGCCCCCACGTACTCGGCGACGCTCTTGTGGTGTCGGCCGCGCAGGGCCCCCAGCTGCCAGCTTCCGTCGAAGTGGACCGCGCTGGCAGCGGTGGTCTTTGAGGCCGGTACGAGCGCGATGGCGGCCAGCAAGCGCTCCACATGCTCGGACGTGATGCCGCACTCCGGCTGTGGAGCCGGGCGCAGGGCTGAGGCGAGGGTCCTTACTCCCGGCGGCACAGGGCTGGGCTGGAGAAGGGTGTCCCGGGTGAGAGGGTCGAGAAGGGCCCCGTCCGCGCTGACCCAGGCGTCGAGAATTCCGCTCGCTTCCAGCGCCGCCTCCAGGCCGGCCCGGTCGGCGCAGGGCACGTGCTCCGCGAAGTCCACCAGCCGGTAGAAGGGCGCTCCACCAGCGGGATTCCGCTCGGCGGTCCGGTGATACGGGGCCGGAGGCTCGGGGTCGGTACGCCGTTCCCAGTCCTGCTCCTCCTTCGTCAGGCGGTCGATCTCCTCGCCGAGCCGGCCGACGCCGAGCGCCAACGCATCGCGGTGCCGGGTGAGGTCATCGGCGTACGGCTCCAAGGCCGCATGAGCCGTCTGCCGCGCGCGGGTGTCGATGTCGGGCGGCAGCGTGCGCTCCGCGAACGGCGCGTCGGAGGAGGTCTCACTGGCTACTTCAGCGAGGACGGCATCCAGGGGCGGGCAGCCGGGCCCCGCTGCGGTCCGAGTGCTCTCCACCCACGCGGCGACCTCGTCGGCGTACCCACGGCTCTCCCCGGCGACCTCCTCACGGCTCTCTTCGAGACGGCCGGCGGCCCCCTCCGCCTCGCCCTCCAGCCGTTCCCGCTCCGTGTCGGCCTGAGCTGCCCTGGTCCGGGCCTCGTCGGCCTGCGAGGAGAGACGGGTCACCTCCTGGACCATCCGTGTCCGGTTCCGTACGACCGCTTCGGCATCCTCCAGTTGCCCCTGCCAGGACCCCAGCCCGGCCTCTGTCGTGGCCGTGTCCACGCGAACCACCAGCCGGTGCCGTACGGTCTGTGGTTCCCCGTCCGGGCTGGTCAGCTCCGTCTGCGTCGCCTGGGAGCGGACCGTGCGCGGCAGAGCCACCGCATCGCCGAGATGGCCGGCGGGGAGCCCTGCCTTCTCCGCCTGGCACAGCAGCTCCCGGTGTTCGGTCCCCAGCTCGGTGAGCCGACTCCCCAAGTCTTCGACACCCTCGGCCAGTCGTTCGGCCGAGCCCTCTTCCGCCTCGTGCGCGTTGCGCAGGGCGGTGAAGGCGGTCATAGCCGTGGTGTGCAGGGCCTCCACCGTGCTGCGGCGTTCGGACAGTTCGCGCAGGCTGCGGTAGGCGTGACTGGCGTGCAGAGCAGCAAGCTCTGTCCGGGCGGTCTGTTCCTCCTCGTGGAGATTTTTCAGCCCGGCTTCAGACTCCTCCTCCCGCCTCTTCAGGTCGCCCGTTCGCTGCGCTGCGTCCCCGGCGGTTCGGCGTCGTTGGGAGAGGACGTCCAGTTCCCTGCTCACGTTCCGGGCCGATGTGCGCAGGACTCCGGCGAGGTAGCGGCGGTAGTCGGCGAGGAACGTGCGCAGCGCCGTGTCGGTACGTTCCAGGCGGCCGAGTTCGTCCCGTACGGCGTCCAGGTCGTGAAGGTTGCGTGCCACCTTCTCGACCACTTCCTCGTCGAGACCCGGCAGGGTCTCGCTCAGCAGGACGGCCAGGCCCCCGTGCTCGATGCGGTCCCCGACCGTGGGACGTCGCAGCCGGTGGAGGAGCTGGGTGAGGTTGCGGTAGCGCGTTGCATCGGCGATCCCGAAGAGGTCCCGCGCCACGCGGGCACGGTGGCCGACCGCGCGCTCGGTTGCGTTGTCGGAACCGACGATCTCCTTGAGCCGGTCGACGGGCAGCGGCTTGCCCGCTTCGACCAGGCGCAGGTCCTCACCGACCCGCAGCGGGGTGACGAAGAAGGTCGGCACCGCCTTCTGCGTCGACTTCGAGGCGCGGACGGCGGCGCCGAGCGTCAGATAGCGGTGGTCGCCGCCCTCGGCCATACCCCGGAACTCCACCCAAAGGTAGCCGAGGCGGTTGGTCTGCTCGAACCCGTCCAGCATCAGCCAGGCGAGCGTCGTCCGCCCGGTGCCGGTCGCGTCCAGCGCTCGGGAGTCGCCGTCCAGCAGGTAAGGGAGCAGCATTTCAAGGGCCTTGGACTTCCCCGCGCCGTTCTTGCCGCGCAGCAGAAGCCGCCCGTCACCGAAGGCGAATTCCTGCTCGTCGTACTGCCAGACGTTCTGGATGCCTGCGCGGTGCAGCCGGAAGCGGGTACCTGTTGTCGTCTTCGACAGGCCGGATCGCGGCAGCGGGATGAGGCCACGTGCGTCGGTGGTCATAGCGGCAAATCCTGCTGTGCGTCGGTATCTTTGCGGATCGAGTCGGCCGTACGCACGGTGACGCGGGTGGCATAGCGGGCCGCCGCGGCGAGCAGTACCCAGCCCTCGCCGCCGGGCCGGGCTCCGCGGACGTCGGTCACCTGGCGGCCTTCCGGCAGCTCTTCCGCGTACCCTTCCGGCAGCCCGTCCCCCTCGGCCCGCAGCGGACCGGCAGGGGCCAGCAGCCGCATGCGGGACAGCAGGTCCAGCACGGCTTCCCGCAGAGCGTGGAGATCTTCCAGGTAGCCGCGCTGCCAGTTGCTGCGGCCTCCGTACTCGGCGACCAGCTCGGCCAGCAGCTCATTCACCAGGCCGTCCGGAACGGCCACCCCGACGACGAGGACGCCGCCGGTCGCAGGATGTCCGGGATCGGGCGGACGAAGCCGTTCAACGAGCCGTTCCACCAGCAGCAGTGCGGCCTGGGCGACGGTACCCGTGCCGGGAAGGTGGAGATCGGTCAACTCTTCCTCGGGGTCGACCAGCGCCACTCCCTCGGCGCGGATCTCCGTCTCCAGGCCGAGTAGTTCGAGGAACGCCTGGGCTTCCCGGCGCTGGCGGGTGCGAAGCCAGTCGCGTTCGGCGTCGGTCAGTTCGTCGAGGTGGACGACGGGTGTTTCGACGAGCATCCGGCGCACGTAGGTGCGAGGTCCTCCGAAGCCCGGGTCCGCTGCTCGCCGGACCAGGTCGGCGCCGTCCCGGGACTGGGCGAGCGGTCCGGCCACGACGACGCGTGCGAGCTCGCGGTCCACCGTGATCAAAGCCTCCCCGCCGGCTTCCTGGGTGATGGCAGCCACGTGGCCCTCCGTCTCGATGAGTACGCCCCACTCGACCAGCTGGCGCAGAGCCGCGACCAGGGTCCGTTTCCCGGCTGCCCGGCCCGTCTCCTCCAGCTCGACGCCCGCATCGGCCGCTGCGGCCCGGATATCGGCGACCAGCTGCGACAGCAGCATCTGCTCGGGCGCGGTCACCAGCACGGACAGAGCCAGTGCGAGGCAGGAGTACGTGTGCGGGGTGAAGGGAGTGCCGGTGGACCGCACAAGCCGATGTCCCGTCCGCGCTCCCAGCCCGGCCTTGAACAGCCGGGCGTAGGAGCTGTCGACCAGAAGGCGATAGCCGAGCACCTGCTGGAACCGCTTGCCCAGCCAGTCGGCATGCCTGCGGACCAACGGGAAGAGGTCGGCATGCGGGCCTCCCGAGGTGACCAGCGGATGGGTGAGCAACAGCCGGGCGGCGGTACGGCGTTCGGCTGCCAGGGCCACATCGTGGGCGGAGGGGAGCGTCATGACACGCTCACCTCCGCCTCACCGTCGGCCGTGGCGGAGGTCCGGCCGATGACCAGCTCCAGGTCGTCCAGGAGCAGGTCCCCGTCGGCCGAGTGGAGGAGCGTCCGGGTGCCCGCCGTACGGTGCACGGTGAGCCGGATGCCCAGCTCCGCGTCCTCGCTCCACGCCGCGTCCAGGCCGAACCCCGGTGCCTGCTCCCCGGCGGCACCGGCGCGCCGCTTCAGCTGGGCGTTCCCGAGCGCCGTGGCCAGCAGCTCCAGGAGCAGGCTCAGCGCCGCCGAAGTGAGCCGCACGTCGTCGAAACGGCCCGACGCGCTGCGCAGCTCGTCCGCCGCCGCTTTCCTGGCCGCCGCCCGCTCACGCGCGTCCTCCCGGAGCCGGTGCTTCTGCGCGGAGTGGTCCTCCACCGATGCCGTCCGGCCCCGCTGCGCGCGGCTGCCCCTCTCGCGCAGCGCGACCGGGACCTCGACCACCGGACCGGTCCACCAGCTGGTGTAGGCAGGCACCACCTGATCGGTGGAGGGCGGTATCCCCAGGTGGCGGGCACCGTACAGCCCGAAGGCGGCGACGGCGATGTCGTGCGCATCCTGCGGTGCGGCGTCGTCGAACCACCGGGCCAGCCGCAGCAGGTCCCGGCGCCGCGACATCTCCCCGGTGGCCGAGCGCAGCATCCGCTTCGCGTTGGCCAGCAGCGACTGGAGCGCCCGCAGGGTGGCGTCCCGCAGTTGATCGACCTGGCTGCCCTGACCGTCGGTGTCGCTGAACCAGCCGCGCAGCCCCTCCCAGTCCGCGAGCTCGCGGCCCCGGCTGCGCTGTACCCGGGTCTCCGAGCGGCCTTCGCCCTGCGGAGAAAGCCCGGCGAGGCCCTGGGCATGGGCGTCCAGTCGTTCCAGCAGGGCCGGAAGGTGTGGCCACAGCGTGTCCAGTGCCGCCGAGATCCGGGGCGCGCGGAAGGCCACGTCCTCCGTGATCGCCTCGACATAGTCCAGGAGCAGTTCCTTGAAGCCCTGGTACTCGGCGCTGTCCAGGTCGTACCGGGCGAGCACCTGGCCGAGGTAGGCGTAGAAGTCCCGGATGGAGTCAGCGAACTCGGCGAACTGCACGAACAGCGTGCTGACCCGCTCCAGCCCGTCCTGCGGGGCGATGCCGCCCGGCTCGGTCATCAGCTCGGCGAGCTCCCGGAGCCCGCGCTCGACCAGGGCCAGCAGCTCGTTGCTCACTTCACGGGCGGCGTCGGCCTCGGCCAGCACCCCGTCGGCGTCCCGCTGGATGCGTTCGCCGAGCCTCGACAGCTGGTAGCGCGCACGTGAACGCTGGTACTCGGTGATGCTGGACGCCTTCACCGTGTGGCTGCCGCGCAGCAGGTTGCCCCACCGCTCCAGCTGTTCGAGCCGGGCCGTGAGGGTGTCGGCGTCGAGCCCCGCACCTGGTCCGCCGGACTCGCGCAGCTTCGCCATGACGTCAGGGACGGCCAGGTCCGCCAGGAGCGTCGCGCAGAAGACCCGCATGATCGCGATGTGCTCCAGCCGCTCTGGCGCGCTCAGGTACGCGTACGCGTCCAGCCGCCTGCGCGTCTCGTCGTCGCCGGGTTCCGGCGGTGCGCCGGGTGCGGGTGCCTCCATGTCTGCGAGGCTACGTGGAGCATTCGACTGCCGTTGGGACATAGCTCGAAATGCTCCCCGTGCATGCGGAGGTGACGACCCTGTCCCCCGATCGCCAACGCTTCAGCACGAAACGTGGAACCAGGCGAGACCTGCGCCGCTTCACTTGGCCTTCGGCGACGTCAACCCACCGAGGCATAAGCCGAGCGCGCCGCGCGAAGGACATGTACGGCCTGGGGGAGCCCCGCTCCACGGTTGGCCTCCAGCACGACCCCTCAGGGAGCCGCCTCCCGCACTCGACCCCCAAACGGATCCCAAGGTGGCTCCGGAAACCACTCAGGGGCCTGATCCACTTAGTGGATCAGGCCCCTGGCCTGGTATTTCAGCTGTCGGGGTGGCGGGATTTGAACCCACGACCTCTTCGTCCCGAATGAGGATCGGTTAATGATCTTTCCTGCCTGGATTGTGTTTGTGCAGGTCAGGTGGGTGGTCCCGGTTGGTCTCGGGTGGCGTGGAGGGGGCTTCGGGAGCGGGTCGGCTCCCAGATGGCTCCCAAGGATCGCGGGTGCTCACCAGCGTGGGTGCGGGCGCTGGAGGGGCGCGGGTCGGGTCACACCTTCTTGACGACGATCGTGTCCGGGACCAGTTTCTCCAGGTCGTCGACGTCCGAGGTGAAGACGGTGACCTGTCCCTTCTGCTGTCGCGCGATGACGGCGAGCACGGCGTCGATCGCGTATTTGTGGCCGTGCAACTTGGCGTCGGCCAGGAGTCGGCGTGCCTGGCGGGCCTCGTCCTTCCCGATGTCGACGACCTGGAGCCGGGACAGTACCCAGTCCCAGCGCTGTTCGGTCGTTCTGCCGTCGTACGCCTCGACCAGTGTCATCGGGGACGTCACCACCTCGGCTTCCCCGCGTGCCGCGAGGTCGAGCCAGGCGATCATCTTCCGGTCGCCGCGCACCGCAAGGGACAGGGCTTCACAGTCGAGCACGAAGACACGGAGCGGCCGCTGTCCGCGCTCACCGGCTCGCTTCTTCACGCAGCCTCTCCGGCGTTGTGCTTTCCGGTGGTTCGGCGCCGCTCGTGTTCGGCGTCGAGTTCCTCCAGCTCGTCGAGCGCTGCCGCCTGCTCGTCCTCGGTGACGGGGCCGTGTTCTTCCTGCAGCCAGTCGACCAGTTCCCGGAGCCGGTCCCGGTCACGCTTGAAGCGCAGCGCCTCGGCGACATACGCCGACAGGCCCCGCTCGGCCGCGTCCGCGCGGATCTCGTCCAGGAGATCCTCGGGAATCGTCACGGTTACCTTCTTCGTCGCCATACAAGAGACCATACTCCTGGTATCACACTCCTTACCAGCGGGTCACGTGATCGACGCTCGGCGGTCAGACGGCCGTGGCGGGGCGTGGGCTGCCGTGGAAGACCTGGCTGGTGTGCCAGGAGCAGTGGACCGCCGCAACGGGGTGGGCACCCGGTTGGGGACCGATGAGCGGGCGGCCGGCGAGCGCTATGACGTGCTCCCGGGCGGCAGGACTCTGGCCGACGAAGCGCTGCGAGACCAGGATGCGGTGACCTCCCCCACTCTCGGCTTCGCTCGAGCGGGGAGACCCCCATCCGATGCCGAGGACGCCCTTGTCGAAGAGCTTGTGATGGAGCGAGCACAAGCACAGTCCGTTTTCGACGTCGTCCGGGCCGTCGAACGCCCACCAGCGCACATGCGCGGCCTCCAGCCCGACCGGCACCGCGCCGATCCTGCCGTCGTAGCCGCAAAAGGCGCACTGGTACTCGTATGCCGTCAGGACCTGCTCCCGCATCCGGGGATCCCGCCGCCTGCGCACGGCCGAGAACTGTTCGGTCTCCGTCGGCTCCAGCTCCAGGCCGACGGCTTCGCACAGATCGCCGTGGAGCGAGGGCGGGAAGTTCAGATCGAGCAGGACCCGTGCCATCCGGCCGAGCAGCGACGGCTCGCGCCGCAGCGCCGCCCGTAGTTCCGGCGTCAGCCGCCCTGCGGCTCCGACGGCCCGCAGCTCCCGCACGCCACTGCCGGGGCTGCCCGGTCCGCCATCGGTGCGCACCTCCCACACGCCGTCGCTCACCAGATGGTGGAACGGGTAGGCGGGCGTCGTTCTGTTGGGTGGGCCGTACTCGGCCAGCAGCCGTCTGAGGTCGTCCTCCACCGCGCTGTACCGCAGTTCACCGTCGGCATCCTGCTGGAACCGGCCGAGCGCGTACAGGAACAGCAGTGGCTTGTGCGGAGCACGGGTCCCGCTTCTGCTCCACTGCCTCAGCTTCGCGGTGCGCTCCAGCCAGTCCATGACCGGCGATCGTAGTGGCGTTGGGGTGCGGTGGTTTCGAAGGGGCTTGGGAAGCGAGTCGACTCCCAGACAGCGCCCAGACACCCTGCGGCATCAGCCTGGGGCCGCCGGCTCCGTGCCGACGTTGCCCGATGCGACCTAACGAGCCGTGCCGAGGCGACTGCGACGTGCCGTAACCAGGTGGCGCCATCGGTCGCGGGTCTGCCGTTCTCCGTCGATCCACCGTGCTCGCGCGGTGTGCTCGGGGAGCGGGAGGTCCGCCATGAAGTGCGCGATTTCGATGTAGTAGGCGTAGTCGCCGCTCTGCGTGAGTTCGCGCAGGAGGGTGATCGTGGTGGCAAGGTCGTCCTGGGCGTCGAGGACGGCGTGGTGGAAGCACAGGGCCAGTTGCAGTTTCGCCGCGGCGTAGGAAATGCCGGAGACACCGATTTCGGCGAGCAGCACGGCTGCCCGGTCGGGAAGGTCTGCGGCGACCCCGGCGTCGCGTACGAGTGCGGCGATGCGAGCGGTCATCTCGCTGGAGCGCAGGCTGAGGCGCGACAGCAGCCGGTCCGCCAGGTCGAGTTCGTCATCGGCCCGAAGCGGGTCGGCGAAGGAGACGGCGAAGGCGAGATGCGCCTGGACCATGGCGGTCTCGCCGACCACACCGTGTTCTTCGGCTTCGCTCCGGGCTGCCAGGTAGGCGGCTTCCGCCCGCTCCATGTCGCCCTGCACCCACCACACGTCTCCCAGCACCCGGTGGTGCCGACCCTCCCAGCCCAGCCTCCCCGCGGCTTCCACCGCCGCAGGGAAGTCTCCGGACAATCGGCTCAGGTGCGCCAGGCCGCGCGAACCGCTTGCGCGGGCGGGTGCTGAGTCTTCTCCGTAAACTTTGATCAAGGATCAGTAAGAGCAGGTGAGTGGTCTGCTCGTCTGCACTTACGCATAAGTTGGGTGTCGGGCCCCTGGGTGACTTCGTGGTCAACTGAGGCTCCCCTGAGGCATTGCACGCAGGTGGCTCAGACGGGAGACAGATGAAAATGATCGCTGCTTGCCCTGCGGGAGTGAACCCTATGGACTCGACGCAAACCTATGACAGCCTGGCCGATGTCTACGATCTGATGTACCCGGCGTCCTCACCGGACATCAAGGACGCTGTCGACTTCCTTGCCCGGATGTGCCCAGAAGGGGGAAAGGTTCTGGAGTTCGGGGTAGGCAGCGGACGGCTCGCGGTGCCCCTCGCTCAGCGGGGCTTCGAAGTGCACGGTGTCGACGGGTCCCAGCGGATGCTCGACAAACTCGCCGAGCGGGACACGGACGCACGCGTGCGCGCCTTCGCGGCCGACTTCACCAAGGTGAGCACCGGTGAGACCTACGATGTCGTCTTCATCGCCCTCAATACGTTGTTCGCACTGCATACGGCGGCGCAGCAAGTCGAGTGCGTGACCCGGATGCGGGAGCACCTGGCACCCGGCGGCCGGGTGGTCATCGAAGCGTTCGACCCGATGCCGTACCACCAGCAGCAGGGGGAACACACCAGCACCCGGTACCTGTCCCCCACCTCGGTCATGCTGGACAGCAGCCACGTCGTGCGGACCCAGCAGTTGGTGTTGGTCATCCACACTGTTCTGGACGGCACGGTGCCCCGGCCCACACAGGAGATCCTCCGCTACGCCTGGCCCTCCGAGATCGATCTCATGGCGCGTATCGCTGGACTGCGCCTGGTGAGACGGACCGCAGGATGGCGTGAAGAGCCCTATGACGAGAAGAGTGACCGTCACATCTCTGTCTATGCTGTCGACGATGTTAAGGACCAAGGATCAAGCGGCAGTTGAACACGAGGAAATGAGAGCCCTGCTGGAATTGCAGGAGGTGGCGCATTCCTACGGTGGGTCCCGGGTGTTGCACGGGGTGAATCTGACTGTGGCACCGGGGCAGTGTGTCGCTCTCACAGGCAGCAACGGATCGGGCAAATCAACCCTTCTCCGTCTGGCGGCGGGGCGCGAGCGGCCCACCTCCGGCACCGTCCTCTTCGACGGCGCTTCGATGGACGGCGATGAGCCGGCCGTGCGGGCGGCGGTTGCCACCGTGATGGATGTCGACGCCTTCTATCCCGATCTGACAGTCCGTGAACACCTCATGCTCGTGGCGCTCGCGCATGGCCTGGGTGCGACGGCGCGTGACGCCGTGGCCGAGGTTCTGACCGGTCACCACCTGGCGGACCATGCGGATCTGGTGCCGTCCGCGCTGTCTTCAGGGTTGAGGCAGCAGATGCTGCTGGCCGCGGCCTTCGTTCGCCCGCACGATCTACTCATCGTCGACGAGCCCGAACAGCGGCTGGACGCCACTGCGCGGCGGGAACTCGCGGACCGGCTGGCCCGGCACAAGGCACAGGGGGTGGCCATCCTCATGGCCACCCACAACGACCAGCTCGTCGAGGCGGTCGCGGACCGTGTGATGAGGCTGGCGACCGGGCAGCACACCGAATCGGCGGGAGACGGACGTGAGCACGGAAACGCTTCCTAATGTTGTTGTCAAGCGATCGTGGTCACTGGGGGTGTGATCTCGTAGCACCGTCGGTCACGGATCAAGGCCCACATGACGTTGACGCGTCGGCGGGCGAGGGCGAGCACGGCTTGGACGTGTTTCTTCCCCTCGGCGCGTTTGCGGTCGTAGAACTTCCGGGAGTTGGGGTCGCAGCGGACGCTGACGAGTGCGGAGGTGTAGAAGACGCGCTGGAGACGTCGGTGGTAGGTGAGCGGTCGGTGGAGGTTGCCGCTGACCTTGCCCGAGTCGCGGGGTGCGGGGGCGACACCGGCGAAGGCCGCCAGGGCGTCCGGGGAGCCGAAGTCGTCCAGGCTGCCGCCGACGGCGGCGACGAACTCTGCACCGAGCACAGCGCCGATGCCCGGGACGCTCAGGACGATGTCGGCGAGTTCGTGCTCGCGAAACCGGCCCTCGATGAGCTTGTCCATCTCGGAGATCTGCTCGTTGAGGGCCATCACCTCCTCTGCCAGGGTGTGGACCAGCTTCGCGATGGTCTTCTCCCCGGGGACAGCTGTGTGCTGGCGCTCGGCGGCCTCAACTGCCGTTTCAGCAAGGGAGCTTGCGTTTCGGACCTTGCGGTTGGCCAGCCACCTGGTCAGCCGCGCGGCCCCGGCGCGGCGGATCGCGGCCGCAGTCTGGTAGCCCGTCAGCAGTTTGAGCGGGCCGGTGTTGGTCACGTCCAGAGCCCGTTCCAGGGCCGGGAACATGCTCAACAGGGTGCCGCGCAGGCGGTTCACCACGCGGGTGCGGTCCTCGACCAGGTCTGCGCGGCGGCCGGTCAGCAGCCGCAGTTCAAGGGCGGCCTCGTCTCCGGGGCGGATGGGCCGCAGGTCTCGGCGCATCCTGGCCTGGTCGGCGATCACGTAGGCGTCGCGGGCATCGGTCTTGCCCTCGCCGCGGTAACCGTCGGACGCCCGGTTCACCAGGCGGCCAGGGATGTAGAGGACCTCCTGGCCGTGGTTGACCAGCAGGGCCAGCAGCAGCGCGGGTTCCCCGCCGGTCATGTCGATCGCCCAGGTGACCTCGTGGCCGTCGGCGAGGTCGAGGACGTCACCGATCAGCTTCAGCAGCTCGGGCTCATCGTTGGCGACACGCCGCGACAGCAGCGTCTTGCCGTCGGCATCCAGTGCGAGACCGTGATGGTGACCCTTCCCGCTGTCGATCCCCGCCCATATCCGGCTCATCATGCTCCTGACGTGCGTGTTCGTGCTGTTCGTGCTGTTCGTGCCACGGACGACCTCGCCGGCATTGCTCTACGCAGCGACTTGTTCGCACTTCCTAATCGGCGGCCGAGTCGTCGTGGGAAGCCGGGCGGCGAAGCGTTTCCAGCCACGAGTCGACAGCCCTCTGATAGCCACACCCGGCTCCCCTGGGTGCCCTCACCTTACGAGTGGGAGGACCAACCCAGTCAAAAAGGTAGAGCCTCCTGACGTGCGGTCGTCTGTCTCGCGGCCCGACAGCACTGCCGAGGTCCTGCAATTCCTGCGGGCCGCGCGCAGCGAGTACCGGACGGAGCGGCGCAAGAGCGCTGTCTTCGTGGCATATCTGCTGGTGCTGTTCGGCGGGGTGTGGGGCGTGCCTGCTCTGCTGGCTGTGGCGCGGCTGGGAGAGTCGAGTCGACTCGACCGCTCGGAACCGCTCTTGCAGGCTCTGCCTCTGTGGCTGCTCGCCGTCCTTGCCCTGGCGTCGCTGCTCGTCGTGCGCAGCGCGGTGTGGCGGGGTCCTGTCGTTGCGGACAGCGCGACGGTGTCCTGGCTGCTGCCGCAGCCCATCGCACGCGGACCACTCCTGCTGCCGCGGCTGGCGTCGTCGGCCACCGTCAGTGCGTTGCTGGGTATGTCGAGCGGTGGCGTGCTCGGCTTCCTCATCGGCAATGTGTCGGGGGCCGCCTGGTTTTCGGTCACTGCTGCGGGCGTTTGGGCCGGGCTGGGTACCGCGCTCGTTGGCACCGGGCTCAGCGTTCTGATCGTGCGCCACGAAGTGCGATGGGAACGGCAGCAGCGCAGGATCTTCCAGGCCGGCTGGTGCGGGGTTGCCCTGCTGGGCCTGCTGTCCGTCATCGCCCTGACCCGTGGGCTGCCCACGTGGGCTGGCACCACCGTCCTGTGGCTGCTGCCTTGGGGCTGGGCGGCTCAGCCCCTCACGGCGGCCGCGCTGGGCACAGCACCGGGCTGGCCACTGGCCATGCTGATGTGGGCGTGCGGCATCGTCGTGCCGGCTCTGCTGGCAGTGCGGGCCGTACCGGACATTCCCGGAGAGGCCCTGCGGCTGCGCGCCACAGTCGCCGACCGGATGGGTGCCTCGCTGTTCTCCTTGGACCTGCGTCGGGCGCGCTCCGCGATGCGCGTGCGGCAGCGGCGAGGGGCACGTCCCGCGTCGTGGGTCCGGCCGCCGCGCCTGCCGTGGCTGGTGCTTCCCTGGCGTGACGCGCTCTGCCTCGTGAGAGAGCCCGGCCGACTCGGCTGGGGCTGCGCATGGTCCGCTCTGTCCATCGCCGCCCTCGCCTTCGCGTCCGCCCGGACCGGAACGACCGCCACGCTGTCGTCCTGCGCGGCCGTGTGGTTCCTCTACCTCGCGGCCGCGCAGTTCGTCGAGCCGGCCCGGCTGGAGAGCGACGACATGCGCCGCAGCACCCTGCTGCCCTACCGTGCGGGGACCCTGGCGCTGTGGCACGCGGTCGTGCCCGGACTGTTGCTGGCCGCTGCCACGGGGCTCGGCCTTGCGGTGTGCGTTGTCGGTGGTTGGTGGACACCCGCGCTGGCGGCGGTGCTGGCGGCGGTGCCGGCGAGCGTGGGAGCGGCACTCGTCGGCGTCTACCGGGGTCCGGTCCCGTTTCACCTGCTGGTGGGCACCGAGACGGCGATGGGCAACACCGCGCCGATCCAGACGGCCGTCTGGTATTTGCGTGGGCTATTGGCACTGATGGCGCTCACCGCTCCCGTAGTGGTCGCCGCGGCCGCGGACGGATCCTGCGGGCCGCTGGGCGCGGCGTGGTTGCTCCTGGCTGGCGTCGCGTGCCTCCTATGGGCCCGCCGGACCGCTCGGCGGCTGAACGCCTGACTCCTTCGGCTGCTGCTGCGCTGACGCCTGCAGCAGCAGCCGGGCCGCCAAGCTACGAAGCAACACGGTAAGTTGAGGATCACAAGCGCGCACGTTGGCAGCAGCGGGAGGCCGCCAAACCGAGCGTGTGCACCTGGTGAGCCAGATTCCGCTGGAAGTAGGGCTCTGGCAAGTCCCGCGCCTAGGCTCGGCTGCATGGTTGCTCCCACACCGGCCGACGCCTCGGAGGTTAGGTCGTCCCCTGCGCCCGACCCGCTTGCCGTCAGCGTGCGCGGGCTGCGTATGCGGTACGGCGACAGAGACGTCCTGCGCGGGGTCGACCTCGACATCCGGCGTGGTGAGGTACTGGCGCTGCTCGGTCCGAACGGTGCGGGCAAGAGCACGACCATCGAGATCCTGGAAGGGTTCCGGCGTCGCTCCGATGGCGAGGTCCGCGTGCTCGGGCACGACCCCCAGTATGCCGGAGACGACTGGCGGGCACGGGTCGGGATCGTCATGCAGTCATGGCGGGACCATGCACGATGGCGCGTATGGGAGTTGCTGGACCACTTCGCCCGCTACTACCGCAACGCGCGGACCACCGACGAACTGCTGACGGCCGTCGGCCTGACGGACCAGGCCACGCAGGAGTGTCACAGGCTGTCCGGCGGGCAACGGCGTCGCCTCGACGTCGCCCTGGGCATCATCGGCCGGCCTGAGCTTCTCTTCCTGGACGAACCGACCACTGGGTTCGATCCCGAGTCACGATTCGCCTTCCACGAGCTCATCGAGCGACTTCGTGCCACTGACAACACGACCATCCTACTGACCACACACCACCTGGTGGAGGCCGAGCGCCTGTCCGATTCCATCGCCGTGCTCATCAACGGACGCCTCATCACGTGCGGGCCGGCGGACCAGCTGGTCCGCGAGGTGGGAGCCAAGGCCGAAGTGCGCTGGGTGGAAGAAGGCGCCGTCCAGCGCCAGTTCACGTCCGATCCGTCAAGGCTGGTTTGGGAGCTGCACTGCCGGATCGACGGCCCCATCGACGGGCTGGAGATCCGCCGGCCCACTCTGGAAGACACCTACCTGCGGCTGCTGCGTCAGGAGCAAGTGTCATGAACCGACGTCACATCGCGGCAGGGCTGCACCGCGGGATGATGGAACTGCGCCACATCCGCCGCGACCGCCGCGCTCAGGTGGGGCTCCTTGTGAACCCGCTCATGTTCCTACTCGTGGCGTCGGGGCGTGACGGCGACATCCCCGGTAGCCACGTACCTGCCGCCAACCAGGTTATCGGCGGCGGCATCGCCTCCGTCATCTTCTTGGCGGCTATGACCTGGCTGCCTCAGCAACTGGCCAACGACAGAGAGGACGGAACCCTTCTGCGGCTCCGCGGCACGCCGGGAGGTATACCCGCATATCTGCTGTCCAAGGTCGTGGCGCTCACCGGTACGGCGCTCAGTACCGTCGCGATCCTGCTCATCAGCGGCACTCTGCTGACCGACGCCACGTTGCCCACCGATGTCACCCGCTGGATGACTCTGCTGTGGGTGCTGCTCCTCGGGCTCGCCGCGCTTGCCCCGCTCGGAGCCGCCCTCGGAGCAGTGCTTCCCAGTTCACGCGAAGCGGTCGCGCTGCTGTCCCTTCCGGTCTTCGGGCTCATCTTCATCTCGGGTGTCTTCTATCCGATGAATCAGATGCCTCGGTGGCTTCAGACAGCGGGGGAAGTCTTCCCCCTCGCATGGATGGCAAGAGGAGTGCGTTCAGCGCTCCTCCCCGACAGCGCACTCGCCGCGGAAACCGGTCACAGCTGGCAGCACCTCCAGACGGCTGGTGCGCTGACGGCCTGGCTGCTGGCCGCACTGCTGGTTGCCCCGAGCCTGCTGAGGCGGGCTGCTCGCCAGCAGTCGGGCAGCAGGCTGAGCGCCCGCCGCGAGTTCGCCACCCATCGCTCCTGACCGACAGAGGACACGATGACGTCAATGGAACACAGCACCGGCATCGTCTGCCCGCTGATGGTGGCCGACATCGGCCAGGTGCTGCCGATGGCCCGCCTGCTGCAACAGCGCGGTGGCACGGGCAGGCTCTGGCTCGGCCAGTCCCTGCGGGTGGAGACGCATCAGGTGTTCGCCGCCTTGACGGGTATGGGCGTACGCATCCCCATGGGCAGCGGAGTCGCGTTGGCGCCGCTGCGCCACCCCTACGACGCCGCGATGCAGGCACGGTCCGTGGCAGCGTTGAGCGGCATGCCCTATGTGGCGGGCATAGGCCCTGCCGCGCCGGAATTCCAGAGGTCGCTCCGCAAGGACCCGTACGCCGCGCCTCTCGCCGCCATGCGGGAGTACGTCTCGATCATGCGGCGGCTACTCGCCGACGAGCACGTCGACTTCGCAGGCGATCACTATCACGTGCGGGGCCGGCTGGTGCCTCAGTAGCACTCCGGTGTGGAGCTGGGGCTCGGCGTACTGCGGCCCCGGATGGCGCGACTGGCAGGAGCCGTCGCCGATGTCGCCGTCACATGGATGACGCCGGCTCACTACGTGGCCGACACGTTGGTGCCCGCCCTGGCCGAGGGCGCCACCGCCGCGGACAGGCCCCGGCCGCGAGTGGCCACGATGGTGCACGTCGCCGTGGCCAGACCGGGTCGTGACATCCGGCGCACAGCCCTCGCCGGTGCCGGTGCTCACCTGGGGGCTGCCCACTACACCGACATGCTGCGCAGAGCCGGAGTCGACGCATGGCCGGACGATCCGGCTGCCGGAGCTGACGCACTGGCGAAGTCGGGGGTCTTCGTCTCCGGCTCGGCAGACGACATCGCGCGGGACCTGGACGCTTACCGTCGTTCCGGAGTGGACGAGATCGCGCTCAACCCGGCGGGAGTGATCCAGAGTGAGGGGCTCGGCGCCGCTATGACGGATCTCGAAGAGATCTTCGCCGCGTTGGATCGGCTTCATGGCTGAGTCACCCGTCAGTACTGCGCCCGCGCCCGCCTTCGGTGCCCGCCAACTGCTCTACGTCGGGACCGGATCCCTGGGTGTGATGTTCATGCCGATGTGGTCGCAGTGGCTGCGCACAAGCTATCCGCATCTGGAGGTGCGCACGGTCATTACGCGTTCGGCGGAGCAGTTCGTCACGCGCACGGCACTCACCGTTTTCAGCGGCAGCGAGATCCTGGTGGATGCATGGCCTGACGAGCCGCGTCCGAAGGCCCTGCACGTCGAACTCGCGCAGTGGCCCGACGCCGTGGTGATACACCCCGCGAGCTTTCAATTCGTGAGCAGGCTGGCCCTGGGGATGGCGGACTGAGTCTTCCCTCGTAGCGTAGAGACCGTGACTGCAGGGGAAGTTGGGAGTCATGGCGGAGAAGAGGCGGAAGTTCGACGCGGAGTTCCGTGAGGGGGCTGTGCGGATCGTGACCGAGACCGGGAAGCCGGTCGGGCAGGTCGCGAAGGATTTGGGGATCAACGAGACGAGGCTGGCGAGCTGGGTCTCGCGAGCCCGCAGGGTCGGCGGGGCCGGGGCCGGCCAGGCGGTGGAGAGCGAGGAACTGGTCCGGTTGCGGCGGGAGAACGCCCAGCTGCGGAAGGACAACAAGGAGCTGGTCATGGAGCGTGATGTCCTCAAACGCTGCATGGTCATCTGGGTGAAGTAGCTGCGGCGGACCCGACGGCTGTCGTCGGGGTGATCAGCGACCAGAAGACCGAGTGCAACATTCCGTATCGCGTCTCGTGCCGTGCTCTGGGGGTGTCGGAGGCGTGGTTCTACAAGTGGCACCGGCGCCCTGACCGGCCGACGAAACGCGAGGTGAGACGGGCCGAGCTGGCGGAGAGGATCCGGTATTTCTTCGACCGGTCGGGCAGAACGTACGGCTCGCCGAGGATCACGCTGGATCTGTGGGAGGAGGGCTGGCAGGTGTCGCGGAACACCGTCGCCGACATCATGGCCGAGTTCGGCCTCCAGGGCCGCAGGCCGCCGCGTCGACGCAAGTCGCTGACGCGGCAGGGCAAACGGAAAGCCTCTCCTGACCTGGTGCGACGCGGGTTCGACGCCATCGCTCCGGACGTGCTGTGGTGGGGCGACATGACCGAGATCGACACCGGCGAGGGCAAGCTCTACCTTGCCTCCGTCCACGACGCGTTCTCCCGCCGGGCACTCGGTTACGCCATGGGTTCCCGGCACGACACCTCCCTGGTCAGCGCCGCACTGCAGATGGCGATCGCCACCCGGGGTGGCGAGGTGGACGGCGTGATCTTTCATTCGGACCGCGGCTCGGAATACACCAGTGCGGCGTTCCAGCAGCTCTGCGGCCGGTGGGGCGTGGTGCAGTCGATGGGGCGCGTGGGGTCGGCGCTGGACAACGCCGCCGCGGAGTCGTTCCACTCTGTGCTGAAGGTCGAGTACGTCCACCGGCACCGCTTCGACACCCGGGCCGAGGCCAGGATCAAGACCGCGACCTGGATCACCGACTTCTACAACACGAGGAGGCGCCACAGCGCCGCCGGCGGGCAGCCGCCCGTCACGTTCGAGAACACCATCCAAGAAGCACGCAACCACACCCACCATCAGGGCCAAGTTGCATAACAAGGTCTCTACGAAATCAGGGGATTGACAGGCTCGCTAGATGCACCTGCCGCCTAGGCCCGCCAGATCACCGCCAAGCATCCGCTTGGCGGACCTCACCCCGGCTCCTGTGCTCGACGGCTTCCCCGATGTGTCGCGTGCTGTCTCCGCGGGAGCGGAGGGGCAGCCCGGGAGCCGGATTCCGAAGTTGGCTCCCAAACGGCTCCCAGGAGACCCTGGAAACGAGTCAGGGGCCCGACCCGCTCTCGCGGATCAGGCCCCTGACCTGGTACTACGGCGTCGGGGTGGCGGGATTTGAACCCACGACCTCTTCGTCCCGAACGAAGCGCGCTGCCAAGCTGCGCTACACCCCGATCGTCGTCGGTCTCCCGGCGACATCGATTACTTTAGCCCACCCGCGCCCGCAGACGAAATCCGGTTTATGTGCAGCTGAGGGCGAAGGGGCCGTGGGTGCTCAGGCCCGGGGTGTCAGGGTCAGCAGGGTCGCCTCGGGCGGGCAGGCGAAGCGGACCGGGGTGTAGCGGTTGGTGCCGCAGCCTGCGGAGACGTGGAGGTAGGCGCGGTGATCGTCGACCGAGTGGGTGGAGAGGCCCTTGACCCGGTCCGTGTCCAGGTCGCAGTTGGTGACCAGGGCTCCGTAGAAGGGGATGCAGAGCTGGCCGCCGTGGGTGTGACCGGCCAGGATCAGGGGGTAGCCGTCCATCGTGAAGGCGTCGAGGGAGCGTAGGTAGGGGGCGTGGACCACGCCGATGGAGAGGTCGGCGCCCGTCTCGGGGCCGCCCGACACCTCCGCGTAGCGGTCGCGCTTGATGTGCGGGTCGTCCAGGCCGGTGAAGGCGATCTCCAAGCCGTCGATCTTGAGGCGGCCGCGGGTGTTGGACAGGTCCAGCCAGCCCGCCTCGTCGAAGGCGTCCCGCATCGGTTCCCACGGGTTGTGGGCGACGCCGACCGCGGGGGCGTTCCCGTTGAGGCCGTGCTTGCCCTGGGCCTTCTCGAAGAGGTAGCGGGCGGGGTTGCGGAGCTTGGGGCCGTAGTAGTCGTTCGAGCCGAAGACGTACACGCCCGGGAACTCCATCAGCGGACCGAGTGCGTCGAGCAGCTCGGGTACGGCCTCGGGGTCGGAGAGGTTGTCGCCGGTGTTCACGACGAAGTCCGGACGCAGACCGGCCAGCGACTGCAGCCAGGCGCGCTTCTTGCGCTGGCCGCGCACCATGTGGATGTCGGATACCTGGAGTACGCGCAACGGGCGTGCCCCGTGCGGGAGTACGGGGATGGCCACCCGTCGCAGGCGGAACGAGCGGGCCTCGAATCCGGCGGCGTAGGCGAGGCCGGCTGCGCCGACCGCTGCGCCGACTGCCGTGACTTTCAGGGGTACTCCGTAGCGTGCGCGCATGCGCCCATCGTCGCAGACACCGTGCGGCGGGAAGAAAACCGGCGGGCGGCGGGCGCCCCGTACCTGCCACAATCAGCACATGACCACGCTCAAGTCCAAGCTCAAGGAAGACCTCACCACGGCCATGAAGGCACGTGACGAGCTGACCTCGTCCACGCTCCGACTGACCCTCACCGCCATCACGAAGGAGGAGGTCAGCGGCAAGACGGCGCGCGAGCTCTCCGACGACGAGGTGCAGAAGGTGATCGCGAAGGAGGCGAAGAAGCGCCGCGAGGCCGCCGAGGCCTTCGCTCAGGGCGGCCGGACCGAGCAGGCCGAGCGTGAGAAGGCGGAGGGCGAAATTCTCGACGCGTATCTGCCGAAGCAGCTGAGCGATGACGAGCTGGGCGCGATCGTGACGTCCGCCGTCGAGGAGGCCAAGGCCGCGGGAGCCGAGGGGCCGCGGGCGATGGGCGCCGTCATGAAGATCGTGAACCCGAAGGTCGCGGGACGCGCGGACGGCGGCCGGGTGGCCGCCGCGGTGAAGAAGCTCCTGGCGGGCTGAGCCCGGCGACGCACAAAGGGGACGTACGGAAGAGGGCGTACAGAAGACGACGTACGGAAGGCGACGTACGGAAGAGGGCGTACAGAAGAGGGCGTACAGAGGCGGATGTACGAAGGTGGGGCGCCTGGACCGGGAATGATCTCGGTCCGGGCGCCCCACCTTCATGTGCGTGAGCCGTACGTGGGTCAGGGGCCCTGCGTGCCGCCATTGGTCTGGCCGCGGTGGCCGCCCGTGTTCCCGCCGATCATGTTCGGCGGGACGCTGACGCCGGGGAACGGGTTCTTGTCGCCGGGCTTCTTGCCGGGCTTGCCGGGCTTGGCGCCGCCGGCGCCCGGCCTGCCCCTGTCTTCCTCTTCGTCCCTCGGCGGATCGGGGATGTTCACGGTGTTGAAAACGGGGGCGGCCACTCCATTGAGGGCGCCCGTCATCGCGTCCCGCCAGATCGGTCCGGGGACCTGTCCGCCGTACACCTTGGCCTGGTAGACGCCGCCGATGGTGATGTTCACCATCTTGACGCTCTGGGTCGGGCTGCCGACCCAGACCGCGCCGGACATGTTCGGGGTATAGCCGACGAACCAGGCGTTCAGACGGGCGTCGGTCGTACCGGTCTTGCCCGCGTTGTCGCGGCTGGTGAGCCCCGCCTCCTGACCGGTACCGGAGTCGACCACGCCGCGCAGCAGGGTGTTGATGGTGTCGGCCGTCGTCTCCGTCATCGCCTGTGAGCAGCTGGTCTTGGGTACGGGGAGCGAGGCGCCGTCCGCGGTCCTGACCGACTCGATGGCGACCGGCGTGCAGTACGTGCCGCGGTTGGCGAAAGCGGCGTACGCACTGGCCATCGTCAGCGGAGAGAGCCCCTTCGAGCCGAGTGCGATGGCGGGGGACTGGGGGAGCTTTTCACCGTTGCCCTGCACCACGCCGAGCTTGTCGGTCAACTGCGTAACGGGGCAGAGGCCGATGTCCTCCACCATCTGGATGAAGTAGGTGTTGACCGACTTGGCCATCGCCTCCTTCAGCGCGTAAGGACCGTGCTCCGACTTGTCCTCGTTCGGCACCCGCGCACCGTCCAGGTTCACGTACGGCTTGTCGCAGGTCTGCACCGACGGATAGGGCATCTCGTACGGTGACGAGTAGACCTGGGTCGCGGGCTTCCCCTGCGCTATGGCGGCGGCCGCCACGAACGGCTTGAACGTGGAACCGGTCGGGAAGCCGAAGTTCGAGCCGCCCATGTCCTTGTCGACCGAGTAGTTGTACTGGGTCTCGTTGGGCCCGAAGCCGTACGGCTTGGACTGGCCCATGCCCATGATCTTGCCGGTGCCCGGCTGGACCAGCGTCACGGCCGTCGCGACCTTGTCCGACTTGTAGACGTGGCTCTTGATCGAGGCCTGGACCGACTGCTGGGACTGCGGGTCGAGCGTCGTCCGTATCGTCAGACCGCCCCGGTTCCAGATCTTGGCCCGGTCCTCCTTGGTCTTGCCGAAGGCCGGGTCGGTGAGGAAGACGTTGTGTACGTAGTCACAGAAGAAACCCGCGCCGCTGACGGCGGTGATGCAGCCGTTCTTCGGCTTCTTCACCCTCAGCTTGATCGGGGTCGCCTTCGCCTTGTCGGCCTCGGCCTGCGTGACGTCGCCGACGTCGGCCATCCGCTGGAGCACGGTGTTGCGGCGCTTGGTCGCCTCCGCCGGGTCGTTGACCGGGTCGTAGCGGCTCGGCGACTGCACGATGCCGGCCAGTAGCGCCGCCTCCTCCAGTGTCAGGTCCTTCGCCGACTTGGAGAAGTAGCGCTGGGATGCGGCCTCGACACCGTACGCCTGCTGTCCGAAGAAGGTGATGTTCAGGTAATTCGTCAGGATCCGCTTCTTGCCGAGCTTCTCCTCGACCTGGATCGCGTACTTCAGCTCCTGGATCTTGCGGCCCAGGGTCTGCTGGGTGGCCTGGGCGACCTTGTCCGGGTCGTCACCGGCCTCCTCGACGAAGACGTTCTTCACGTACTGCTGCGTGAGCGTCGACGCGCCCTGCGCGGTCCCGCCCGACTGCACATTGCGGTTCAGCGCGCGCAGGATGCCCTTGAGGTCGACGGCCCCGTGCTTGTAGAAGCGGGCGTCCTCGATCGCGACGATCGCCTTCTGCATGTACGGCGAGATGTCCTTCAGCTCGACCACCGTGCGGTCGCGCGAATACACCGAGGCGATCATTCCGCCTTTGCTGTCCAGGATCGTGGTGCGCTGGCTCAGCGGCGGAGTCTGGAGATTGGCCGGGATCTCGTCGAATCCCTCGACCGTCCCCTTGGTGGCAAGACCCAGTGCACCGGCGGCCGGCAGTGCGATGCCCGCGAGCACAACTCCGGAAAGTGCGGCGACACCGAGGAACTTGGCGGCCTGCTGGGTCGTCGTGAGACCCCCGCCCGAGCGCTTCTTTGGCATGGGGGCAGCCTACGTTCTCATTCGCCGGACACACGTATATGCCTTGGCCTAAGCTGCTCTCAACTGTCACAGCAGTCCCGTTCCGTATCAACCCCCGTGCGCGATCCGGCCACGAGTTCAGGCGCTCCCGAATTCGCCTCCTGTGTCAGTGAACGTCCGTTGTGATCCGGGAAAACTGTCCCGATTCTGCGGGGATAGTCCCGTATGTCCTCGCCTCACTCCCCTGGGTGATCTGCCGCATACGCATAGTCCGTTCGGGCCATTCAAGATTGGGCCCGAAGGGGGTGTTGTGCTGTCGCCGCCTTCCGTAACGTCCTCAACTGGCAGCGGTGAATATGCCGCTACCGCCGTGGGGGAGCCTCGATTCGGGAGAGGACGGCGCCGTGATGGGCTGGGTAACCGACTGGAGTGCGCAGGCAGCCTGCCGCACTACCGATCCGGATGAACTGTTCGTACAAGGGGCAGCGCAGAACAGGGCCAAGGCGGTGTGCACCGGATGTCCGGTGCGGACCGAGTGCCTGGCCGATGCGCTGGACAATCGCGTCGAATTCGGCGTGTGGGGCGGAATGACGGAGCGGGAGCGCCGCGCACTGCTGCGCAGGCGGCCCACCGTCACGTCGTGGCGCCGGCTGCTGGAGACCGCGCGCAGCGAGTACGAGCAGTCCGCGGGCATCCTGCCCGTGGCGATCGGGCTGGGCGACGACGAACTGCACGAGAGGTACGCCGCGGTGGGATAGCGGCGGACGGACGGCTATGCAGCTCCGGCCGGGGAAGAACCGGTCGCGAGCCGGTCCCCGATGGCTCGGAGCCCCGCGAGGTCGTGTACGTCACCGGGCAGCGCGGCCACTGCGGTCACGGCCACCTCGGGGTGCAGCGCGGTGAAGCTGTCGCGTGTGCGCTGTTCGCGCGCGACCACCTGCATTCGTTCCGCGTGCAGCCGCAACAGGCCTGCGGTCAGCTCCTCGACGGAAGCGGCCTCAGGACCTCTTTCCGGGTCTTCTGCTGGGCTCGATCCCCGGTCTGTGTCCGGATCTGTATCCAGGTCTGTACCCGGGTCTGAATCCAGGCCTGTACCCGGACCTGTATTCAGGTTTGCATTCGGGTTTGGTTCGCGGTCTTCGGTGTCCTTGTGCTCGGCCTCGTGCGCGGAACGGTAAGGAAGGGCTGCTGGGGCGGTATTCGGGGTGCCAACGGTTTCGGGAGGCGCGACCGACCAGTCGGCCGGGTCACCAAGTCCAGCCTTCCCTGACGGCTGATCCACAATGCCGACCCCGTCAAGATTTTCTGCGGCTGCCAGGGCGCGCTCGGCGGAGAGCCGGGCGGCGCCGCTGTCATGGACGCGGTTGAGCACCAGACCGGCCAGCGGCATCTTCTCCGCGGCCAGCCGTTCCACGAAGTACGCCGCCTCGCGCAGCGCGTCCCGCTCCGGTGTCGCGACGACGAGGAACGCCGTACCAGGTGCCTGCAGCAGTTTGTACGTGGCGTCGGCCCGGGAACGGAAGCCGCCGAACATGGTGTCCATCGCCGCCACGAAGGTCTGTACGTCGCGCAGGAACTGACCGCCGAGCAGCTTGCCGAGGGTGCCGGTCATCATCGACATGCCCACGTTGAGGAACTTCATCCCCGCCCGGCCGCCCATCTTCGCCGGGGCCATCAACAGTTTGATGAACTTTCCGTCGAGGAACGAACCGAGCCGCTTCGGTGCGTCCAAGAAGTCCAGCGCGGAGCGCGAGGGTGGGGTGTCCACGATGATCAGGTCCCACTCGTTGCGCGCGCGCAGCTGGCCGAGCTTCTCCATCGCCATGTACTCCTGCGTGCCCGCGAAACCGGCCGACAGGGACTGGTAGAAGGGGTTCTCCAGGATCGCGCGGGCTCGCTCGCCGTCCGCGTGTGCCTCGACGATCTCGTCGAAGGTCCGCTTCATGTCGAGCATCATCGCGTGCAGTTCCCCGGCGCCGTCGCCCGTGATGCCCGGTACCTGGCGCGGGATGTTGTCCAGCGAGTCGATGCCCATGGACTGGGCGAGCCTGCGGGCCGGGTCGATGGTCAGGACGACGACCTTGCGACCGCGCTCGGCCGCCCGTACGCCCAGCGCCGCGGCGGTCGTGGTCTTGCCGACTCCGCCCGAACCGCAGCACACGATGATCCGGATGCCGGGGTCGTCGAGCAGCGCGTCGGTGTCCAACGCGGGTGCGGGTGCGGGTGAGGGGTCGGCTGCGGTGGCGGCCTTGCGCGTGTCCGTGGCGGTGGCTTCGGCCGTGTCCGCGTCCTGTCTCATGTGTCCACCCCTTGTCCCTCCTCGTCGCCCACGCCTTGCTTGCGGAGTTCGGTCGCCAGGTCGTACAGCCCGGCCGGGTCCATGCCCTCGCCGATCAGCGGGAGTTCGTACCCCGGCAGCTCCAGGTCCGCGAGCACCGCACGCTGTTCGCGCTCCAGCTCGACCCGCTGGGCGTGCTCGGCGGCCTGCTCGACCAGGGGACGCACGAGCCCCGCGGAACCGGTCACGCCCGCCCGCGTCAGCGCCTTGGCGATCTCCTTGCGGCGGCCGCCGGCAGCGGTGCGCAGCGCGTCCTCGTCCAGCAGATGCGGGCGCACCATGTTCACGATGACCCGGCCGACCGGCAGTTCGGCCGCCCGCAGCTCCGCGATGCCGTCCGCGGTCTCCTGGACCGGCATCTCCTCCAGCAGCGTCACCAGATGGACCGCGGTCTCGGGGGACTTGAGCACCCGCATCACGGCCTGCGCCTGATTGTGTATCGGGCCGATCCGGGCCAGCCCCGCCACCTCGTCGTTCACATTGAGGAAGCGGGTGATGCGTCCGGTGGGAGGGGCGTCCATGATCACGTAGTCGTAGACGTACCGGTTCTGCTTGTCCTTGCGGCGTACGGCTTCGCAGGCCTTGCCGGTCAGCAGCACGTCCCGTACACCGGGCGCGATCGTGGTGGCGAAGTCGATCGCGCCGAGCTTCTTGAGGGCGCGGCCCGCGCTGCCGAGCTTGTAGAACATCTGGAGGTAGTCGAGAAGGGCGCGTTCGGCGTCGATCGCGAGGGCGTACACCTCGCCGCCGCCCGGTGCGACGGCGATCTTGCGCTCCTCGTACGGAAGGGACTCCGTCTCGAAGAGCTGGGCGATGCCCTGCCTGCCCTCGACCTCCACGAGGAGGGTGCGCCTGCCCTCGGTCGCGAGGGCGAGCGCGAGGGCGGCGGCGACCGTGGTCTTACCGGTACCACCCTTGCCGCTGACGACCTGGAACCTGCTCACGTATTCGAGCCTAACCAGTCGGGCCATGGGCTACGCACGAGGCCGTGTGTGCCAGGCGTTACAGTCGGGCCATGACCAAGTGGGAATACGCGACCGTGCCCCTTCTCGTGCACGCGACCAAGCAGATTCTGGACACCTGGGGCGAGGACGGCTGGGAGCTGGTCCAGGTCGTTCCCGGCCCGAACAACCCCGAGCAGCTCGTGGCCTACCTGAAGCGGGAGAAGGCGTAGTGGCGGGCGTCGTCGAGGCGAAGCTCGCCGAGCTCGGGCTGACGCTGCCGGACGTCGTACCGCCGCTGGCCTCGTACCAGCCGGCCGTGCGGTCGGGGGTGTACGTGTACACCTCCGGCCAGCTGCCGATGGTGGACGGCAAGCTCGCGGTCACCGGCAAGGTCGGTGCGGAGGTCACGGCCGAGGAGGCCAAGGAACTGGCGAAGACCTGCGCGCTCAACGCGCTGGCCGCGGTGAAGTCCGTCGCGGGCGATCTGGACCGGATCGCACGGGTCGTGAAGGTCGTGGGCTTCGTCGCCTCGGCCTCCGACTTCACCGGGCAGCCCGCCGTGATCAACGGCGCCAGCGAGCTGCTGGGCGCGGTCCTCGGTGACAAGGGCGTGCACGCGCGCAGCGCGGTCGGCGTCGCGGTGCTGCCGCTGGACGCGCCGGTGGAGGTCGAGGTCCAGGTCGAGCTGGTCGAGGCCTGAGCGGTAGGTCGTCTGCTGGGGGCGGCGGGGCTTGAGGTGCGGGCCTGCCGGGGGCGGTGAGGCTTGAGCGGTACGTGCGCCTCCGGTCCGGTGCGGGCTTGAGCCGTACCTCCGCCGCCGGTCGGTTCGCGGGCCAGGAGCTTGCCGCGGCCGCGGTGCCGCCGCCCCGTCCGGCAAGGGCCGTGTCGTCGCGTGTGTTTGCCGTCCGTCGTCCGATTCTCTGATCCCGTCCGGTCGTGGTGACCGGGCGGGATCATGTGTGTACGGGGCATGTACGGATCAACATGCCTCTCGAACATCGGCGCGGTTCCGGATAGCCTCCGGCCATGTCCAATGGTCAGTGGTACCCACCGGAATGGCCCGACCGGATCCGGGCACTCGCCGCGGGCGAGCTGACGGCCGCGCCCCCGAGGCGGGCCGCCACCGTGATGCTGCTCCGGGACCCTGCCACGGGCACCGGGAGCGGCCCCGCGGTCCACATGCTGCGCCGCCGCGCCTCCATGGCCTTTGCCGGCGGCGCATACGCCTATCCGGGTGGCGGAGTCGACCCGCGTGACGACGACCGGCTCGTCGGCTGGGCCGGACCCGCGCTGGAGAGCTGGGCCGCGCGGCTCGGCGTCGATACGTCGGCCGAGGCCCAGGCCATCGTCTGCGCGGCGGTCCGTGAGACGTACGAGGAGGCGGGCGTCCTCCTCGCCGGCCCGACCGCCGACACGGTCGTCAGCGACACCACCGGCGCCGACTGGGAAGCCGATCGCGAGGCACTGGTCGCGCGCGAGCTGTCCTTCGCGGAGTTCCTGGACCGGCGAGGTCTGCTGCTGCGCTCCGATCTGCTTGGCGCCTGGGCGCGCTGGATCACCCCCGAGTTCGAGCCGCGCCGCTACGACACGTGGTTCTTCGTCGCCGCGCTCCCCGAGGGACAGCGCACCCGCAACGCCTCCACGGAGGCCGACCGCACGGTGTGGATCGGGCCCGGCGAGGCGGCCGACGGCTACGACCGGGGCGAGCTGCTGATGATGCCGCCGACCGTGTCGACGCTGCGGGCGCTCAGGCCGTACGGGACAGCCGCCGAGGCCCTGAAGGCGGCGGATTCCCAGGACCTCACCCCCGTACTCGCACAGGCGCGGCTGGAGGGTGACGAGTTGGTGCTGAGCTGGCCGGGACACGACGAGTTCACCAAGCACATCCCGAGCGGCCCTGCCGGTGCCGGTGGTGCGGGAGGCGAAGCGGGATGAGTGACGCGCACGCGCTGCCAGGACAGCCACGCGGCGGAGTCCTGTCCGGGCCCGCCACCACCCGTACGGTCAACGTCCTGGCCCCCAACGCCTCGCCGATGACGCTGGACGGCACCAACACCTGGATCGTCGCCGAGCCCGACTCCGACCTCGCGGTCGTCATCGATCCGGGGCCGCTGGACGACATACATCTGCGGGCCGTCATCGACACCGCCGAGCGAGCGGGCCGCCGGATCGCGCTCACCCTGCTCACCCACGGGCACCCCGACCACGCGGAGGGCGCGGCACGCCTCGGCGAGCTGACCCGGACGAAGGTGCGCGCCCTGGATCCGGCGCTGCGCCTCGGCGACGAGGGCTTGACCACGGGCGATGTGATCACCACCGGGGGGCTGGAGCTGCGCGTCGTGCCGACCCCGGGGCACACCGCGGACTCGCTCTCCTTCCACCTGCCGGCCGACCGGGCGGTGCTGACGGGAGACACGATCCTCGGACGCGGCACGACGGTCGTCGCGCATCCGGACGGGCGGCTCGGCGATTACCTGGACTCGCTGCGCAGGCTGCGCTCGCTGACCGTCGACGACGGCGTGCACACGGTGCTGCCGGGACACGGCCCGGTGCTGGACGACGCGCAGGGCGCGGTCGAGTTCTACCTCGCCCACCGCGCGCACCGGCTGGCCCAGGTGGAGACGGCGGTCGAGGCGGGGCACCGGACGGCCTCGGAGGTGGTGGCGCAGGTGTACGCGGACGTGGACCGGTCCCTGTGGCCCGCGGCGGAGCTCTCGGTGCTGGCGCAGCTGGAGTACCTGGGCGAACACGGGCTGATCTAGGCAGGACGGATGCGGCGCCCGGTTCGGCGCCCCGTCCCGTCGGCCGATCGGGCGGCCGACGGGACGGGGCGGCCGGCTAGCGGGACCGCTTCGCCAGGCGCTCCACGTCCAGCAGGATCACGGCGCGCGCCTCCAGGCGCAGCCAGCCGCGTCCGGCGAAGTCGGCGAGCGCCTTGTTGACCGTCTCGCGGGAGGCGCCGACCAGCTGGGCCAGCTCTTCCTGGGTCAGGTCGTGGACGACATGGATACCTTCCTCCGACTGGACGCCGAAGCGGCGCGACAGGTCGAGGAGGGCGCGGGCGACACGGCCCGGTACGTCCGAGAAGACCAGGTCGGACATCTGGTCGTTGGTCTTGCGCAGTCGGCGGGCGACGGCGCGCAGCAGGGCCGTCGCCACCTCGGGACGGGCGTTCAGCCAGGGCTGGAGGTCGCCGTGACCGAGACCGAGGAGCTTGACCTCGGTCAGCGCGGTCGCGGTCGCGGTGCGCGGGCCCGGGTCGAAGAGCGACAGCTCACCGATCAGCTCGCCGGGGCCGAGGACCGCAAGCATGTTCTCGCGCCCGTCCGGCGAGGTGCGGTGGAGCTTCACCTTGCCCTCGGTGACCACATAGAGGCGGTCGCCCGGGTCGCCCTCGTGGAAGAGCGCGTCGCCGCGTGCGAGGGTCACCTCACTCATCGAGGCGCGGAGCTCCGCGGCCTGCTCATCATCGAGCGCCGCGAAAAGCGGGGCGCGCCGCAGAACGTCGTCCACGAGTTCTCTCCTTGTCGGCCTGTTCAGGGAACCGTGGTCCCCATCATGCCGGACGGTAAAACAGTGCGATCAATCACAAACCAGTTTGACGCACGGGCGTGCCGAATAGTGCGGCAGGGGGCCGATCGGGGGCGGATACGCGGTGACTGGGGCGGATGTCAGCGCGTGGCTCTAGGCTGGCCGGGTGTCCAAATCGCCGGTGAGAGTGCAGGCCAAGGGGGCTGATGGGGTGTCGGAAGGCCGTGATTCCGCTGTGGGCGAACAGGGTGCGAGTCGCCCGAAAAAAGCGGCAAAACGCCCTCCGGTCGGGCAGGCTCCAAAGGCCGGAGTGAAGGCCGGAGCGAAGACCGGTGCGAAGACCGGAGTGAAAGCCGGCGCGAAGACCGGTGCGAAGACCGGTGCGAAGCCGGAATCGCATCTGGCGATGGTCCGTCGCGCCCGCAGGATCAACCGTGAGCTCGCCGAGCTGTACCCGTACGCCCACCCCGAGCTGGACTTCAGGAACCCCTTCGAGCTTCTCGTCGCCACGGTCCTCTCCGCCCAGACCACCGACCTGAGGGTCAATCAGACCACTCCCGCACTTTTCGCCGCCTACCCCACCCCCGAGGACATGGCGGCGGCCGTTCCCGAGGAGTTGGAAGAGCTCATCCGGCCGACCGGCTTCTTCCGGGCCAAGACGAAGTCGCTGATAGGTCTCTCCGTGGCGATCAGGGACAATTTCGGGGGCGAGGTACCGGGCCGCCTCACCGATCTAGTCACCCTGCCGGGGGTCGGCCGCAAGACCGCCAACGTGGTGCTCGGGAATGCCTTCGGTGTACCGGGCATCACCGTCGACACCCATTTCGCGCGCCTGGTCCGCCGCTGGAAGTGGACGGAACAGGAGGCCCCGGAGAAGATCGAGGCCGAGATCGGCGCGATCTTCCCCAAGAGCGAGTGGACGATGCTCTCCCACCGTGTGATCTTTCACGGCCGCCGCATCTGCCACGCCCGCAAGCCCGCCTGCGGGGCCTGCCCGATCGCCCCGCTCTGCCCCGCGTACGGGGAGGGCGAGACCGACCCGGAGAAGGCCAGGAAGCTGCTGAAGTACGAGATGGGCGGTCAGCCCGGTCAGCGGCTGAGTCCGCCGCCGGACTACCCGGGCAAGTCCGCGCCGGCCCTGGGAGCCGACTGACGCACGGGCGTTCGCTCCGGAACGAAATGCGTGACGACAGGCGTTGTGAGACGAGGGGTGCCTATGAAGACGCACGAACAGAGCACGCACGAACAGGCCGCATACGGGCAGACCGCACACGGGCAGGTTGCGGATGAGCAGATCGTGGGCGAGCAGATCGCGGAAGCGGCAGATGCACCCGCATCCGCGACGGCGCATCCCGTAGCGGTACACCGCGCGTCGGCGGGCCCCGCGTCGGTCAGCCCCGCGGCTGCGGTCGCAGCAGCATCGGCCGCCGCCGCCCCGGCAGGTGCCGGTCACGGCGGTGCCATCACCGTCACGGCCGACGGCCTGCCCGCCTGGCTCACGCCCGTGGCCCGTGCCGCGCAGACCATCGAGCCGGACCAGCTCAGCCGCTTTCTGCCGCCCGAGAGCGGCGCCGGGCGGCAGTCCGCCGTACTCGTACTGTTCGGGGAGGGCGAGCGCGGCCCCGAACTGCTCCTCATGGAGCGATCCGGAAGCCTGCGTTCCCACGCTGGGCAGCCGTCCTTCCCCGGCGGCGCCCTGGACCCGGAGGACGGCGACCAGGCGACCACAGGGCCGCTCAGGGCCGCACTGAGGGAAGCCCAGGAGGAGACCGGCCTCGATCCGCGCGGGGTCCAGCTCTTCGCCGTACTGCCCCGGCTCTACATCCCGGTGAGCGGCTTCGTCGTGACACCGGTTCTCGGCTGGTGGCGGTCGCCGAGCCCGGTCGGCGTCGTCGATCCGGGTGAGACCGCCCGGGTCTTCACCGTTCCCGTGGCGGATCTCACGGATCCGGCCAACCGCGCGACCACGGTCCATCCGAGCGGCCACCAAGGCCCGGCATTTCTGGTCGAATCCGCCCTGGTCTGGGGTTTCACGGCCGGAGTGATCGACCGGATTCTGCACTTCGCGGGCTGGGAGCGCCCGTGGGACACCGCCAAGCAGGTGCCGCTCGACTGGCGCGCATGACAGGCTGACTCCCAGCGCTGTGTTGTCCGGCCGTGCCCGGACCCAGCCGAAGGCCCGGGCCCGGTGACGAATCTGCGAGGCTATAGACGGTGAACGTGCTGGACATCCTGCTGCTGGCCGGCGCCGTGTGGTTCGCGGTCATCGGCTATCGCCAGGGGTTCGTCGTCGGCATCCTGTCGGTGATCGGGTTCCTGGGCGGCGGTCTCGTCGCCGTCTATCTGCTGCCGGTCCTGTGGGACCAGTTGACGAACGGTTCCGAGGTCTCATCGACGGCAGCCGTCGTCGCCGTCATCATCGTGATCGTCTGCGCCTCGGTGGGGCAGGCATTCACCACCCACCTGGGAAACAAGCTCCGCAGGTACATCACGTGGTCGCCCGCGCGCGCCCTCGATGCCACCGGCGGCGCCCTGGTCAACGTGGTCGCGATGCTGCTGGTCGCCTGGCTGATCGGCTCGGCACTGGCCGGTACCTCGCTGCCGACGCTGGGCAAGGAGGTCCGCAGCTCCTCGGTCCTGCTCGGCATCTCCCGCGTGATGCCCACCCATGCCTCCACCTGGTTCACGGACTTCTCTTCGGTCCTCGCGCAGAACGGCTTCCCGCAGGTCTTCAGCCCCTTCGCCGACGAGCCGATCACCGAGGTCAGGCCCCCGGACCCGGCGCTGGTCGGCAGCCCCGTCGCGGCCCGCGCCAAGGAGTCCATCGTCAAGGTCGTCGGTACGGCCCCGAGTTGCGGCAAGGTCCTCGAAGGCACCGGCTTCGTCTTCTCCGACCGCCGGGTGATGACCAACGCCCATGTCGTCGGCGGCGTCGACGAGCCGACCGTCCAGATCGGCGGTCAGGGACGGCTGTACGACGCGAAGGTCGTCCTCTACGACTGGCAGCGGGACATCGCCGTACTCGACGTCCCGGACCTCGACGCGAAGCCGCTGCAGTTCACCGACACCGATCACGACGCCCGGACCGGGAACAGCGCCATCGTCGCGGGCTTCCCGGAGAACGGCTCGTACGACGTACGCGCCGCGCGTGTCCGGGGTCGCATCGATGCCGACGGCCCGGACATCTACCACCGGGGCACCGTCCGCCGCGATGTGTACTCGCTCTACGCGACGGTCCGTCAGGGCAACTCGGGCGGACCGTTGCTGACCCCCGACGGCAAGGTGTACGGGGTCGTCTTCGCGAAGTCGCGCGACGACCAGGACACCGGTTACGCGCTGACGGCCGACGAGATCCGTCAGGACATCGCCCACGGCCGCACCGCCAACCAGCAGGTCGACAGCCAGGCGTGCGCGCTCTAGGCGCGCGGGCGCACCGAGCGGCCCCGGCGAACATGTGGGGGTCGCACCGAGCGGCCCCACGTCCTCGGTGAGTCGCTTCAGGCGTACGGAGCGTGCGCCGACGATCCACGCGTACTGACCCGTGGCAGTCGGCGAAGAGCGGTGGAAGCCCCGCCCGGCCGGTGAATGTTCACCGGTCGGCCGGGGCGGATCTCATCCGCGTGGATGGCGCAGTCGCGCCGAGACCCAGCGGGCCCGCCGGCGCAGAATGCGCGGGATACCGAGTTGGGGATCATGCAGAACATGCATACCTTGCACCCGGCCCTGGGGGCCGCCCCCCTCATGAGTGCTCGGACCCGCCGTGGCGGTCGAGCGACGGTTGCGTGCTGCGTCACCGAAGTCGTGCGTCCAGCCCATACCCCGACGTCTGCCCGTGCCTCATGGTCGGTAACCGCCCATCCGCCAGCCAATTGGCTTATGCGCCGGGCAATTGGCTGTTCGTCGGACAACTGTGCCGCACGGCTACCGGTCGGGCTCAGGATCCTTGAGCCAGTTGATGAGTTCGGCCGAGAAGCCGGCCGGATCCTCCTCGTGCGGGAAGTGTCCCAGGCCGTCGAAAAGTCGCCAACGGTACGGCGCTTCGACGTACTCGCCGGACCCCGCCGCGCTCCGCGTGCGGATCGCCGGATCGAGTGAACCGTGCAGGTGCAGTGTGGGCACCCGCACCGGCCTCTTCATCCGCCGGTTGAACTGGATTCCGTCCGGACGGGCCAGGGAGCGGACCATCCAGCGGTACGGCTCGATCGAGCAGTGCGCCGTCGACGGAATGCACATCGCGCGGCGGTAGACGTCGATCGCCGCGTCGTCGGGGAATTCCGGCGTCCGGGGGCCCGACCAGTCGCGGATCAGCCTGCCCACCAACGCCGCGTCGTCCGCGACGAGCTGACGCTCCGGCACCCACGGACGCTGGAAACCCCAGACGTACGAGCCCGCCCGGGACTGCGCGAAGTCGGAGAGCATCGACGAGCGCCAGCGGCGGGGATGCGGCATCGAGGAGACCACGAGGCGGCGTACCAGCTTCGGCCGCATCACAGCGGCCGTCCAGGCCAGGTAGCCGCCCATGTCATGGCCGACCAGCGCTGCGTCCGGTTCGCCGAGCGAGCGGACGACGCCGGTGATGTCGAGTGCCAGGTTGGCGGGGTCGTAGCCCCGGGGCGTACGGTCGCTGCCGCCGACGCCGCGCAGGTCCATCGCCACGGCGCGGAAACCGGCGTCGGCGAGTGCGGTGAGCTGATGGCGCCAGGTCCACCAGAACTGCGGAAAGCCGTGCAGCAGCAGCACCAGTGGCCCCTCGCCGAGCTCGGCGATGTGGAAGCGGGCGCCGTTGGCCGCCACGTCCCGGTGGGTCCACGGCCCGTCGATCCGCACCGGCCCACCGGCACCGGCCGCGCCCATCGGGCCCAGCGGACCGGCCGCGCCCGTCTGGCTCGCCACGCCTGCCGGGTCGGGCGAACTCTGCGACCGGGGCGCCCTGAAGTCGTCCGGGCCTCCATGGCTCACCTGGTCCACCTGGCTTGCCTGATTCATCTGACTTACTTGGCTTACCTGATCTTCCGGGCCAACTGAACCTTCCGGGCCTTCTGGGTCGGATGCGCTGGAATCGGGGACCGTCATGTGGACGAGCGTGCCATAGCGGACGACTTGTCCTGGACCGGAGACTTCTCCAGAGCCTTGTCCGCCAGTGTGCTGCCCACGACCGCCGGACGGCTCGTCCCCGCCGTGACGGCGGGCCGCGGGTGCGGCTTGACGCCCTGCAGCACGGCCGCTGTCTGCTTGGCCGAAGCGATGGACTTCTCCGGCGGCTTCACCTTCTTGAACTTGGCGATGGCGAACAGCGCGAGCAACACCCCGAGCACGATGAAGGCCGCGCCCACGATCAGGAACGACCACGCGAGGCCGAGTCCCAGGTTGTGGATTCCGTACGCCGCCGCGAAGCTCAGCACCGGGATCGCGAAAAGGAGCAGCACGCCCGCGATGACGAATGCCGTACTGCCGATGACGCCGCGCTTGACGTCCTGCCGCACTTCGGCCTTGGCCAGGGCGATCTCGTCGTGCACCAGTGCGGACATCTCGGCCGTCGCCGCGGCGACCAGCTGCCCGAGACTGCGGTCGGTGCTGCCTGCGTTGCTGCCGGGGTCGCTCATTCCTGACTCCCTCTTCCACTCTCCTGCTCAACACATCTGGTGTCAGATCATGCCGGACTGTCCGGCTTGACGCTCGCTGCCCCCGCCAGTTGGGCAAGGCGGCGGTGCTCGGCCGCCTTCTTCTCGTAGATCGCGGCCATCCGCAGGTGGTACTCCGGGTCGTCCTGCTCGTAGACGTCGGGCACGCCGTCCTCGTCCTCGTCGCGCTCCTCTTCCTCATGAAGCGTCCGGTATCTGCGTACCCGGAGTTTGAGCAGTACACCGGAGAGTACGGCGGCCGTCAGGGAGCCGAGCAGCACGGCGGCCTTGATCTCGTTGATCATGTCCTCGTCGCCGACGAAGGCCAGCTCGCCGATGAGCAGGGAGACGGTGAAGCCGATCCCGGCGAGCGAGGCGACCGCGAAGACATCCGCCCAGGCCAGGTCCTTGTTCAGCTCCGCCTTGGTGAAGCGGGTGGCCAGCCACGTACCGCCGAAGATGCCTATCGTCTTGCCGACGACCAGGCCCAGGACGACACCGAGCGTCTCGGGACGGGTGAAGACGCCCGCCAGCGCGCCGCCGGAGAGGGAGACCCCGGCAGCGAAGAGGGCGAACAGGGGTACGGCGACACCGGCCGACAGCGGGCGGATCAGGTGCTCGATGTGCTCGCCGGGGGAGTGGGTCTCGCCGTCCCGCCGCGTGCAGCGGAGCATCAGGCCCATGGCGACACCGGCGATGGTGGCGTGGATGCCGCTGTTGTACATCAGGCCCCAGATGACCAGGGCGAGCGGTACGTAGATGTACCAGCCGCGCACATTCCTGCGCAGCAGCAGATAGAAGACGGCGAGGCCGATGAAGGCGCCGATGAGCGCCATGAAGTTGATCTTCTCGGTGAAGAAGACCGCGATGATCAGGATCGCGAAGAGGTCGTCGACGACGGCGAGGGTCAGCAGGAAGGCGCGCAGCGCGTTCGGCAGCGAGGTCCCGATGACCGCGAGGACGGCGAGGGCGAAGGCGATGTCGGTGGCGGTGGGGACGGCCCAGCCGCCCGTGGAACCTCCGCCGGCCACGGCCACGAGCGTGTAGACGACGGCCGGAACCGCCATTCCGCACAGCGCGGCGACGACGGGGAGGGCGGCCGCCTTGGGGTCGCGCAACTCGCCCGCGACCAGTTCCCGCTTCAGTTCGACGCCTGCGACGAAGAAGAAGACCGCGAGCAGCCCGTCGGCCGCCCAGTGCTCCACGGAGAGGTTGAGGCCCAGCGAACCGGGACCGATGTGGAACTCGCTCACGGCCGCATACCCGGAACCGAAAGTGTTCGCCCACACCAGGGCCGCTACCGCGGCGACCAGCAGGATGACGCCGCCGACGGTCTCGGTGCGCAGGGCATCCGCGAGGTAGTTCCGCTCAGGGAGTGACAGACGTCCGAGAAAGGTGCGGCGGGACGAAGAGGAAGGGGGTGCGGGGGTGGGCGCGGCCACGAGTGGGGACCTCCGGGTCGGTACGGCAGCGATGGCATGGCTGATGCACTTGCCGACCAGACTTCCCGGCACACCCTGTGGAGATTTCTTATTGCTTTGTTAATGCGGCTGCCACTGTACCTGGGGTGTGCGGAGCTGTATCCGGTGATCTTCACCTTAAATGTCCGAGGGGCACCCGGCGCGTTGCCGGATACCCCTCGGGGACGTACTCACTGCGGGTCGCTCCCTTGCGGGCGGGCAGGAAGCGGAACCTGCGCCCGGTCCTCGGAAGACTGAGCCTGGGCCGAGTTCTCCGAGGAGCGGAACCTGGGCTCAGTCCTCGGAGGAGGAGGACGGCAGCTGGGTCTGGATGAGGTCCATCACCGAGGAGTCGGTGAGCGTCGTGACGTCGCCCAGCTCGCGGTTCTCGGCGACGTCACGCAGCAGACGACGCATGATCTTGCCCGAGCGGGTCTTCGGCAGCTCGGCAACCGGCAGGATCCGCTTCGGCTTGGCAATCGGGCCGAGCGTGGCGCCTACGTGGTTGCGCAGCTCCGCGACGAGCTCGTCGGAGGCCGAGGCCGTACCGCGCAGTATCACGAACGCCACGATGGCCTGGCCGGTCGTCTCGTCGGCGGCGCCGACCACGGCGGCCTCGGCGACCGACGGATGCGACACGAGCGCCGACTCGACTTCGGTGGTCGAGATGTTGTGCCCGGACACGAGCATCACGTCGTCGACCCGGCCGAGCAGCCAGATGTCGCCGTCCTCGTCCTTCTTGGCGCCGTCGCCCGCGAAGTACTTGCCTTCGAAGCGCGACCAGTAGGTGTCGATGAAACGCTGGTCGTCGCCCCAGATGGTGCGGAGCATCGACGGCCACGGTTCGGTGAGGACGAGATAGCCGCCCCCGCCGTTCGGAACCTCGTTGGCCTCGTCGTCGACGACCGTGGCGGAAATGCCGGGCAGGGCGCGCTGGGCGCTTCCCGGCTTGGTCTCCGTGACGCCCGGCAGCGGCGCGATCATCATCGCGCCGGTCTCGGTCTGCCACCAGGTGTCCACGATCGGGCACTTGTCGGCGCCGATGTGCTTGCGGTACCACATCCACGCCTCAGGGTTGATCGGCTCACCGACCGAACCGAGGACCCGAAGGCTGCTCAGGTCGAACTTGGCGGGGATGTCGTCACCCCACTTCATGAACGTACGGATCGCGGTCGGCGCGGTGTAGAGGATCGTGACGCCGTACTTCTGCACGATCTCCCAGAAGCGCCCCTGGTGCGGGGTGTCGGGCGTGCCCTCGTACATGACCTGCGTCGCGCCGTTGGCGAGCGGGCCATAGACGATGTACGAGTGGCCGGTCACCCAGCCGATGTCGGCGGTGCACCAGAAGACGTCGGTCTCCGGCTTGAGGTCGAAGACCGCGTGGTGGGTGTACGCGACCTGCGTGAGGTAGCCACCGGAGGTGTGCAGGATGCCCTTCGGCTTGCCCGTGGTGCCGGAGGTGTACAGGACGAAGAGCGGCTGCTCCGCCTCGAACGCCTCGGGGGTGTGCTCGGCGGACTGCCGGCCGGTGATCTCGTGCCACCAGACGTCGCGGCCCTCGGTCCACGCGGTGTCCTGGCCGGTGCGCCGCACCACCAGGACATGCTCGACGCTGTCGATACGGGAGACGGCGTCGTCCACGGCGGGCTTGAGTGCGGACGGATTGCCCCGGCGGTAACCACCGTCGCTGGTGATCACGACCTTGGCGTCCGCATCCTGGATACGGGCGGCGATGGCGTCGGCCGAGAAGCCGCCGAAGACCACCGAGTGCGCGGCGCCGATGCGGGCGCAGGCCAGCATCGCGATGGCGGCCTCGGGGATCATCGGCAGATAGACGGCGACCCGGTCGCCCTTGCCGACACCGAGCTCGATGAGCGCGTTCGCGGCCCGGGAGACCTCGTCCTTGAGGTCGGCGTATGTGATCGCGCGGCTGTCGCCGGGCTCGCCCTCGAAGTGGATGGCGACCCGGTCGCCGTGGCCGGCCTCGACGTGGCGGTCCACGCAGTTGTACGCGACGTTCAGCTTGCCGTCCGCGAACCACTTCGCGAAGGGCGGGTTGCTCCAGTCGAGCGTTTCGGTCGGCTCCGTGGCCCAGGTCAGGCGACGGGCCTGCTCGGCCCAGAAGCCCAGCCGGTCCGCCTCGGCCTGCTCGTACGCCTCCGCTTTGACGTTGGCGTTCGCGGCCAGATCGGCAGGCGGTGCGAACCGCCGCTCCTCACGAAGCAGATTGGCCAAGCTTTCATTGCTCACGACATCTCCCATTCCCAGGGTGTCCGTTGTGTCCCGGGGCACAGCTCATCAGGCCAAAGGCCGGGTGACAAGTGTCTGCCCGAAATTGGTTTAGACCTGTGTCTCGTGTATGGGCGTGCATGGAGACACAGTCCCGCCTCCCGTATGGCTGACGCGATGCGAGGCCGTACCGACCAGCGCCGTACCGACCAACGAAGGCCGAGCGGCACGGTGCGTTGCGGAGCGACACGGTGTGTTGCGAAGGCGGGGCCACAAGGTCTCACGGACCGGGGGCGAATGCGGTTCAGACGCCAGAACGTTCCAACTCGCTCGGACCCGAAGGATCACCCGGGGCGGAGAGGCCTTCCGGGGCGTCGCCCGGGTCCACGCGGTCGAAGACCTCGTCGAGCGCAAGTCCGGCGCTTGCACCCTCGGTCAGCAGATAGGCCTGCGCTTCGCCCACATGGAAATACATCCCGTGCAGTTGGATCGTCGCCTCGGAGAGTCGCCGGGCCACCGATTCGTGGGCTCGCAGATGGTCCAACTGCTGGACCACGTTGGTGAGGCAGAGCTGCTCCACCGCATCGGTCGGCAGCCGACCGGAGATCCGCGCCCAGGCGTAATGCCGGGATGCCATCCGTTCCAGGCTCGGCAGCCCGTGTCTCAGCCAGCGCCACAGGGACGTCTGCGGAGTTTCCGAGGCGGGCTCGGCGTCTAGCAGCGCTTGCATCGCACCGCAGCCGGAGTGCCCGCACACGGTGATGGACTCCACCTTCAGCACATCCACCGCGTACTCGATCGCGGCACCCACCGAGTCGTCACCCGAATCGGTATCCGGCGGGGGCACCAGATTGCCGATGTTCCGCACGGTGAACAGGTCGCCCGGGCCACTCGCCGTGATCATGCTGGTGACCAGGCGGGAGTCCGCGCAGGTGATGAAGAGCTGGGAGGGGCGCTGACCCTCGCGGGCCAGCCGGGCCAACTCCTCGCGCACCAGCGGGGCGGTGTTGCGCTGGAACGAACTCAGGCCGCTGGCCAGGCGGTTGCCGCTGGTGCGACGTGGGGCGGGGGCGGGCGGGTCGGCCGGGGCGTGAGTGTTGTGGGCGCCGGGGCTGGAGGTGGGACCAGTGCCAGGGGTGGAGTTGGAGGTGCGACCGGCACCAGGGGCTGAGTCGGAGGCGGAGCCGTGGGCGTCGACGGTGCTGGGAGATGGGCTCGTGTCGGCGCCCGGGGTGGGGTCCAGGCCGGTGCGGGTGCCACTGAAGGGGGTGCCGGGAGCCTGGCGGGTCTCGAGCGTCTGCTCGACGGGCCGGTCGTGGCAGTGATGGTTCCGCCAGGGCGTCCAGGGGCGGCAACAGGAGTGCGCCGACGAGGCGGGCTCGGCGATTCGGCCGCCTGCGCTGCCGGTGAAGACGACCCTGCCGCCGTGGGCCTTCTGGGCAAGGCTCCAGTCCTGGATCGTCTCGTACGCCGCATGGTCCATGAAGAAGCCGTCCAGCTCGACGACGACATCACCGCCCTGCGGCAACTGCCCGAGCGTCCGACTGAGCCGAGGCACCGCGAGAAACGTCAACTGGCCCCGTACGACGATCAGATGCTGTTCACCCTGATCGGTGACGGTGATCCTGGTCCGGGCCAGCCGGTGCAGTGCCACGGCCACTGCCGCCGCGATGCCGATCACCACACCCTTGAGCACACCGAAGAGGACCACGCCGGAGATCGTCGCCCCGTATACCAGGAATTCCCGGTGCTTATGGACATTGCGGATGTGGGCGAAGCTCACCATCTTGATGCCGACCATCATGACCAGCGCGGCGAGGGCGGACAGCGGGATCCACTCCAGCACGGTGACCAGCAACCCGGTGGCGAGAAGCATCCAGACGCCGTGCAGCACGGTGGAGGCGCGGCCCGTTGCCCCTGCCCGCACATTTGCCGAGCTGCGCACCGCGCCGCCGGACACCGCGAGCCCGCCCACCAGCCCGGACAGGGTGTTGGCGATGCCTTGGGCGCGCAGCTCACGGTCGAGATCGGAACGTCTGACGGGCAGGGCCAGCGGGGCCGGCGGGGACGGGGACGGCGGGGCCGACAGGGGCGGGGCCGGGGACGGATGGGCCGACACGGGCGGCGCCGACGCCGGTGTCGATACCGATACGGACGCCGAAGGCGGGGCGGCCTGTGACCGGGCGGCCGTTCGCTCGCCGGCGCGGTCGGCCGTCAGCTTGTCCACGGCCACCGCGGCGAGCAGCGACTCCAGACTGGCCACCAGCATCACCGTGAACACAGCTGTGGCCAGGGCGAGTACGGGACCTTGCGGTATCTCCGGCAGTGCGTGGGAGCGCCAGGACGGCAGGTCGACCCGGGCGATCCCGGGCACGGCGAGCGCGGCCACCGCCGTAGCGGTCACCACTGCGGCGAGGGCGGCCGGAATTCGCCGTACCACCCGGCCGATCCGCCCTGGAGTCCGCGGCCACAGGACCAGGACGGCGATGGTCAGCACGCCGATCAGGGGTGCGGCCGGGCTCACCCGCCCCAACTGGCCGGGAAGGGCGAGAGTGTTGGCGACCGCTGAACTCTGGGGCGAGCCGCCGAGCACGATGTGCAGCTGGGCGAGCGCGATGGCCACGCCGATTCCTGCGAGGGTGCCGTGCACGATGGCGGGGCTGACGGCGAGAGCGCTGCGCGCTGCCCGCAGTGAGCCCAGCAGGACCTGCAACAGTCCGGCGCCGATGGTGATCGCGCAGGTGGTACGCCAGCCGTAGGTCTGGATCAACTCGGCTGTGACCACGGTCAGTCCGGCGGACGGGCCGCTGACCTGGAGGGGCGTGCCGCCGAGTAGCCCGGCGACGATGCCACCGATGGCGGCGGAGATGAGGCCGGCCTCCAGCGGGGCGTCCATGGCGACGGCGAGGCCGAGCGACATGGGGACGGCGAGCAGGAAGACCGTGATCGAAGCGGACAGGTCGGCGCCCGCGATGCGGAATCGTCCGCCGTGACGCGGAGGTGGCGGGCTGTGTGGTCGTTTGATCCCCCAGGCGCGGGGTGGGCGCGAACTGCGGGGTGGGCGGTCACGACGAGTGGTCACAAAGGTGGACATATTCCCTTCTTCTCCGAGACGGTGTGGTCGCGGAATGTGGGGGACGCGGCCGTGGGTCACGGTTTGCAGTTGCGGGATTTCTCAACTCTCAGTAAACAGATCGTAATGGAGAGTAAAGATTTGTGTCCATGCTTAAGGTCAAATGGCCGAGTCAATCACCCATTCAAGTGAATAGGCAGCTTTTCATGCGGCCTATCGTGCTGATTCCGGCGAAGCTCCATGCGAACTTGGCCGCGCCGTGTCGGCACGTCGACGCGAATTGTCCGCAAGGAAGAGGGTGGGCGGATGCTGGCTGCCGCGAAGAGGACCGCCGCCGGACGGGTCGCCCTGGGCGCCGAGGCTATTGCGCTGGTCGCGGTGGCCGGCTGCTCCTCCGGTTCGGAATCCAGGACCGGAGCCGCCGGGCCAGGCGCCGCGAACCGGGGCGCCGGAGCGAAGAACTCCGTGGGGTCGGAGGCCCGGCGGCAGAAGCGGGCCGGACATCGGGGACCGGCACGGATCACGCCGGACCGGGCGCAGGCCGGTCCGGTCGTCGGCTCGGCGACAGCTCCCGGTGACGGTGCTCGGTGGCCGCGCACGGCCACCGAGCTGAGCGTCCTTCGGCTGCGGACCGGTGCTGCTGTGAACGGCCCTCGATGGGCAAGGGCACTCCGACGGAAAGAACGTCAACGACACCTTGGTGGAAAGAACGTCCACGACGCCCCGGCGGAGCGAACGCATTCTCCCGGCCGGGGCGCCGACCGACCAGATCGGCTGGGCCGTCTGACGGGGTTGGCTGACCCGCCCGTCAGGCCGGCTGGGCGGCGCCGTCCTGCACGTGCCGCTCGTCGAGTACGAAGGCGGGGTCGACCTGGGCGGCCAGGTCGGCGCCCGTCTTCTCATTGCCCCAGCTCTCCGCGTTCTTCAGATGGAAGTGCACCATCTGCCGCGTGTATCGCTCCCAGTCCCGCTGCTCGTACGAATCCTCCGCGGCGTTCTGGAGTGCCTGCAGAGCCATCCGGTTGTCCGCCTCCAGCAGCTCGAAGCGGGCGGGCCGACCCTTCTCCATAGCCCGTACCCAGTCGGAGTGCCCGACGGTGACCAGCAGGTCGTCGCCCACCTCGGCACGCAGGAAATCCAGATCGTCCTCGCCCTGCACCTTGTTGCCGATGACCCTCAGCGCCACCCCGAAGTTCCGCGCGTACTCCTTGTACTGGCGGTATACGGAGACCCCCTTGCGGGTCGGCTCGGCGACCAGGAATGTCATGTCGAAACGGGTGAACATCCCGGAAGCGAAGGAGTCCGATCCGGCTGTCATGTCGACGACGACATAGTCGTCGGGGCCGTCGACCAGGTGGTTGAGACAGAGCTCGACCGCACCGACCTTGGAGTGGTAGCACGCCACGCCCAGATCCGACTCGGTGAACGGGCCGGTGGCCATCAGCCGGATCTCCCCGTCGTCGAGCCGGACCGTACGGGCGCACGCGTCGTAGATCGGGTTGCCCTCGCGGACCCGCAGGAGTCGCGAGCCCTCGCCGGGCGGTGTCGTCTTGATCATCGTCTCGATGGAGGCGATACGGGGATTACTGCCGCGCAGGTACTCCTTGATCAGAGGCAACTGGGCTCCCATGGCGGGGAGCGCTGCGGCTTCCTGGTCATCGAGGCCGAGCGCGACCCCGAGGTGCTGGTTGATGTCGGCGTCCACCGCGACGACATGGGCTTCATTGGCGGCAAGGTGGCGGATGAAGAGCGAGGACAGCGTGGTCTTGCCGCTGCCGCCCTTCCCTACGAAAGCGATCTTCATGTTCACCTAGGGTAGCGGGGCGATCGCGTTCTGCTGTCACACTTCGTGAAGAAGGCCACTCCCGGGTGGTAATGGAGTAGTGGGCGCGTAGCCTCACTACCTATGAGTACGCCTGCCTCTGATCCGCTCGCCGCCCTGGGCGCCCTGCCGGGAGTAGCCGATGCGGTGGACTCCGTACGCAAGGCCGTCGACCGCGTCTACGGTCACCGTGTCATGCGGCGCCGGAGCAATGAAGTCACCGCCGAAGCGGCACTGCGTGGCGCCCGTGGTTCGGCCGCGCTGTCCGGGGCTGACTGGAATCTGGAGGAGGTGCGCCGACGCACCGACTTCAGCGGAGACGGTGAGGCGCATGTGATCGGAGCGGCCCTGAGGCTGACCGCCGAAGCGGGCCAACTGCTCTCCATCTGGCGGCAGTCGCCCTTGCGCGTTCTGGCGCGGCTGCATCTGGTTGCGGCCGGTGGTGCCGAACCCGAGGATGCTGTCGGTCGGCCGCGGCTGGCGGGTGAACCCGTGGACGAACCGCTGATCGAAGCGCCGCTGCCGGACGCCGGCGAGGTGGCCGGACGACTGGAAGGACTCTCCGGGCTGATCCTTTCGGGCACTTCGGCGCCCGCGTTGGTGACGGCGGCGGTTGTGCACGGTGAACTGCTGGCCCTGCGCCCCTTCGGTTCGTACAACGGCCTCGTCGCGCGGACCGCCGAGCGGATCGTGTTGATCGGGAGCGGGCTCGACCCCAAATCGATCTGCCCCGCCGAGGTGGGGCACGCCGAGCAGGGCCGGGCGGCGTACATCGCGGCGTTCGATGGCTATCTTTCGGGGACGTCGGACGGGATGGCGACCTGGATCGCGCACTGTGGGCGCGCCGTGGAACTGGGAGTCAGGGAATCGACGGCCGTATGCGAGGCGCTGCAGCGCGGCGCCGCGTAGCGACGTGGCGGCTTCGCGGCGTCGGGTGCGACGGGCTGAATCGGCAGCCGCAGCACTTCACCGCATAACCTCAGGGTCGTAACTCCAGGGCGGTGATTTCACCGGGCCAGGGCGACTTCGCAGCGACTTCGGCGGGGCAACTTCACGGCCCGATATAAGGGTTGCGGCGGTACCGTCCTCGGTACCGCCGCTGGCACGTCTACCCAGTTACCATGCGTCCTCGATATGTGCCCATCAGGTCGGGGGCTTTGCCCGTTCCCTGGTGCGGCTGGCCCGTAATCGACGGGTCGACGTCGCGTGGGTGCTCGGTTTTCATGCTCGGTCCGTGGGGCCTTCTCTGCGTTACAGGTAATCCTCTCGGACGTCCTTGGTCTCGCGGGCCGTTGAGTCCTTTGTACTCCAGGGCCGGTGTGAGCGGTAGTGCTGGCCGTACTTCTTTACTTTTGGGTTCAATTACGGGTGAGTCGGACAACTCGGTTCAGTCGGTGAATTGGGCCGAGACCGTCGCCCCGTCCGGCCCCATTGGCGGGGTCGGGTGACGGGATCAGGGCGTCGGGGTGCCGCCCGGTTCGTGGGTCAGGCGGAGGGAGCGGAGGAGCACCGGCGGGAGGTGTACCAGACCAGCCCCGCTGTGACCGCGGCTGCGCCCACTGCCGCTGCCGCGACCAGCGCGGGACGCGGCGGCATCGTGAAGGTAGGCAGTCGCTGCTTGAGCCGGACCGGTCGGTCGAAGACGAGAACCGGCCACTCGCGCAGGGTCGCCTCGCGCCGCAGAGCGCGGTCCGGATTCACCGCGTGTGGGTGTCCGACCGATTCCAGCATCGGTACGTCGGTCGCCGAATCGCTGTAGGCGTAGCAGCGCGAGAGGTCGTACCCCTCCGACACTGCGAGCGCCTTGATCGCCTCGGCCTTCGTCGGTCCGTACGCGTAGTACTCCACTTCGCCGGTGAAGCAGCCGTCGTCGCCGACGACCATTCGGGTGGCGACCACGCGGTCGGCGCCGAGCAGCTCGCCGATCGGTTCGACGACCTCGGCGCCCGAGGTTGAGACGATCACCACATCGCGCCCGGCAGTGTGGTGCTCCTCGATGAGCGTCGCCGCTTCGTCATAGATGATCGGGTCGATCAGATCGTGCAGGGTCTCGGCAACGATTTCCTTCACTTGCCGTACGTTCCAACCCTTGCAGAGCGCGGAGAGATATTCCCGCATCCGCTCCATCTGGTCGTGATCTGCACCCCCGGCGAGGAACACGAACTGTGCGTACGCAGTGCGCAGTACAGCGCGGCGGTTGATCAGTCCGCCTTGGTAGAAGGACTTGCTGAAGGTCAGTGTCGAAGACTTCGCAATGACCGTCTTGTCCAGGTCGAAGAAGGCTGCCGTGCGCGGCAAGAAGCGGTTTTCCACAAGGCAGAGCATAGGGGCCCACCATTCGGCGTAAACTCTGGCGTGTGGGTTTGCCTGAGAAGGCTCTCGGGTACACCATGGAAGTCACGGATCGTTCGCGACCGTGCTAACCCGGTCCGGCTCCTCCCCCCCGAGTCGGCCGTGGGGACGACCCCCGCTCTCCCCCCCGGCGGGGGTCGTCGCATGTCCGGACCCACTTCTGCGGTTCGGAATCAAGCATTCCGCCCTCGTTTCGGCTACGACGGCGCGATTCTTGCCTCGTCTCTCACCATCGCACCCCGTCACAGTGTGTAGCGGAAGTGCTGCTCTCTGGAAGTCGCCGGTATGAGTGACCGAGTTATTCACAGCGGTGGAGTTGTCCACAGTTTTTGAGCAAGATCCACACGATTTCCCGAAGTGCCGCACGGTGATTCCAGCCGCGAAGTCCGCGGGTTGTGGAATCGCTGATCCCGGAACGCTCCGAGATCAGCGCGAACTGCGATGAAGGTGCAGTGAGAAGGGGGTGGAGATCGTGGCTGAATCCTACGCGCGAGATCGTCTGCCGAGCGCCGAAGTGCGGCGGGGTGGACCGCTGATCGTGACCGAGGATGTGGAACTTCTCGACGATCTGCTGCGGCTGTGCGCTGCCGCCGGAGCGGAACCGGAAGTCCATCACTCGCTGCCCGAACGCAGAGGCAGCTGGGAGCAGGCCCCGATGGTTCTCGTGGGGGACGACGCCGCGCAGCGGTGCCGAGGGGCGGCGCGCAGACGCGGCGTGATGCTCGTCGGCCGGGACCAGGATGTCCCGGACGTCTGGCGCCGCGCCGTGGAGATCGGGGCCGAATATGTGCTGAGACTGCCCGACTCCGAGGGGTGGCTCGTCGACCAGATCGCCAATGCGGCGGAAGGCGTGGGCCGGCCTGCACTCACCGTCGGAGTGATCGGCGGGCGGGGCGGCTCCGGCGCGTCCACGCTGGCCTGCGCCCTCGCAGTGACGGCGGCCAGGGCCGGGCGGCGCACGATGCTGATCGACGGTGACCCGCTCGGCGGGGGCATCGATGTGCTGCTCGGAGGTGAGCGGGCCGAGGGAATGAGGTGGCCGGATTTCGCTCATTCCAAAGGGCGGGTCGGCGGAGGCGCGCTGGAGGAGTCGCTGCCCGCACTGCACGGTCTGCGGGTGCTCAGCTGGGGCCGCGACGACTGGGTGGTGATCCCGCCGCAGGCCATACAGGCCGTGCTGGCCGCAGCGCGCAGGCTCGGCGGAGTGGTCGTCGTCGATCTGCCGCGCCGGGTCGACGAGGCGGTTGCCGAGGCGCTCGCGCAGCTGGACCTCGGGCTGTTGGTGGTCCCCGGGGAGCTTCGGGCGGTCGCGGCGGCGAAGCGGGTGGCGTCGATGGCCGGAATGGTCCTGGACGACCTGCGAGTGGTGGCGCGCGGTCCGTACGCGGCGGGCCTCGACGAGGGCTGGGTAGCGCAAGCGCTTGGGCTACCGCTGGTTGGCGAACTCCCGCTCGAAGCCGGGCTGCTGGCGGCCCAGGACGGCGGGGCACCGCCCGGCGGCAGTGCGCGCGGTCCACTGGCCAGGTTCTGCGCAGCCTTCTGGGAGCGGGCGCTCGCCCCGGAGGGCGTCGGGAGCCGTACCGCTGGGGGTGCGTCATGACCGAGACGCTGCTCGACGCCGTACGGCAGCGGCTGGCGCAGAGCGGCGCGGCGCCGACCCCGGCCGGGGTCGCGGCCGCGCTGCGTGCCCAGGGGCGGCTGCTCGGCGATGCCGAAGTGCTCGGTGCGGCCGATGAGTTGCGCGGCGAGCTGGTCGGGACCGGCGTGCTGGAACCGCTGCTCGCCGACCCGGCGGTGACGGATGTGCTGGTCTGCGCTCCGGACCGGGTGTGGGTGGACCGGGGTGGCGGACTCGAACTCACCGGGGTGACATTCCCGGACGCTGCCGCGGTGCGCAGGCTGGCGCAGCGGCTGGCGGCCGTGGCGGGGCGGCGTCTCGACGACGCCCGGCCGTGGGTGGACGCACGGCTGCCGGACGGCACCCGTATGCACGCCGTGCTGCCGCCGGTGTCCGTCGGCTCGACGTGTCTGTCGCTGCGGGTGGTACGCCCCAGGGCCTTCTCGCTGACGGAACTGGTCGCGGCGGGGACGGTGCCACCGGGCGGCGACCGGGTGCTGCGGGCTTTGGTGGACGCCCGGGTCTCGTATCTGATCAGCGGGGGGACGGGAGCCGGAAAGACGACCCTCCTGTCGAGCCTGCTGGGTGCGGTCGGGGAGCGCGAGCGAATCGTGCTCGCCGAGGATTCGGCGGAGCTGCGGCCGGACCATCCGCATGTGGTGCGTCTGGAGTCGCGCCCCGCCAATCAGGAGGGGGCAGGCCGGGTGACCCTTCGGGACCTGGTGCGACAGGCGCTGCGGATGCGGCCCGACCGGCTGGTCGTCGGGGAGGTGCGGGGTGCTGAGGTCACCGAACTGCTGGCCGCGCTGAATACCGGGCACGAGGGCGGCTGCGGGACGGTTCACGCCAATGCCGCCGAGCACGTCCCAGCCCGCCTTGAGGCGCTTGGGACGGCGGCGGGGCTGGACCGGACGGCACTTCACAGCCAGTTGGCGGCGGCGCTGTCGGTGGTGGTCCATCTCGTACGGGACCGGGCCGGACAGCGGCGGATCGCCGAGGTGCAGGTCCTGGAGCGGGACGCGGCCGGGCTGGTGGTGACCGTGCCGGCGCTGCGCTGGGGTGCCGGCGGATTCGTGCGGGACCGGGGCTGGGAGCGGCTGCGGTCGCTGATCGGAGGTGCGCTGTGAGCGGCGGTGCGGCGCCGGGGCTGTCGGCGGGTGCGGGCTGCGCGGCGGTCTTGTGCGTCGCGGTGGCTGCTTGGTTGGTGGTGACGCAGGACCAGGCGCGGCGGAGAGCCCGGGTGCTGTTCATCGACGGAGTGGTGGAGTCGCCCCTGCGTGCGCGCTGGGAGCAGGTTCGGGCGTGGTTCCAGGCGTGGTTGCGGGAGCGGCGGGAATGGCTCTGTTTGCCGGTGGCGCTGGCCATGGCTGTGCTGGGGGAGTCCGTGCTTCCGGTGCTGGCCGGGGCGGTCGCGGTGCCGCTGGTGCGGCGGTGGCTGCGGAGACAGGCCCTGGCACGGGAGCGGGAACGCCGGGCGGATGGGGTGGTGGCGCTGTGCGGTGCCGTCGTGGGTGAGTTGCGGGCCGGACACGAGCCGGGGCAGGCGCTGCTCGTCGCTGTCCGCGGGACCGGGGTGATGGGAGCGGCGGAGGCCGGTGTGTCCGCCGCGGCACGGTTCGGTGGCGATGTACCCGGGGCGCTCGGGCAGGCGGCGCGGGAGCCGGGTCTGGACGGGCTTGCCGGGGTTGCGGCCTGCTGGCGGGTGGCGGCGGACGGCGGGGCCGGGCTCGCGGCGGGGCTGGACCGTCTGGAAGGCGCACTGCGGTCCGAGCGACGCAGACGCGAGGAGTTACGGGCCCAACTGGCTGGTGCCTGGTCGACGGTGGCCGTGCTCGCGCTGCTGCCGGTGCTTGGGCTGGGACTGGGGGCGGCGCTCGGAGCGGATCCGCTGGAGGTGCTGCTGCACACGCCTGCCGGGCTGGTCTGTCTGGTGGCGGGCGGGTTGCTGGAGGCTGCCGGGCTCTGCTGGGCCGGACGGATCGTACGGGCGGGGGAGGCGGCATGAGCGGGGGCATCGGCGATGCCGCCCACCTGGTGGCGGCGGTGTGGGCGGTTCTGGGCGTGGTCCTGTATCTGGCTCTCGCCCTGTCGGGGCGGCGGCGGAGGGGGGTGGTACGCCGTCGGGGTGCGGTGCTGATGGCGATCGGCGCGGAGAAGCGTCGGCCCGGACGCGCGGTTTCCGGCGCCCGGGCAACCAAGGAGTGGATCGCGCCGCTGGGGGCTGTGGCGACGGGCGTGGTTCTGGTCGGCGGCCTGTTGGGGTGCGTGGCCGGGCTGGCGGGGGCGTACGGCGCCCGGCGGTGGCAGCGGGCCCGGCGCAGTGGCGAACAGGGGTCCGGCGCTGCGGAGACAGTCGAGGTTGTACGTCAACTCCCGTTGGCAGCAGACCTCTTGGCTGCCTGCATTTCGGCCGGTGCCGGGCCCCGGGAGGCGGCGGAAGCGGTGGGGGAGTCGCTGGGCGGACCGGTCGGTGTGCGTCTGGCGCGGACGGCGGCGGAGATCCGGCTCGGTGGTGAACCGGCTGTGGCCTGGGGGCGGTTCGGGGAGATACCGGGCGCCGGTGCGCTGTCCCGTTGCCTGGACCGGGCGGGATCGACCGGAGCTCCGGCGGCGGAGCCGGTGGCGCGGCTGGCCGAGGCGATGCGGGCGGAGCGGGCGAGTGCGGCCGTGGCGCGCGCCCAGCGGGCAGGCGTGCTGATCACCGCACCGGTCGGACTCTGTTTTCTGCCTGCGTTCCTGGCGGTCGGGGTGGCGCCGGTGGTGATCGGGCTGGCCACCGGCCTGCTTCACGCCGGCTGAAAAAAACTAATAATTACCAATTCGGCATTAATTACGTATTTCGCGGGGGTTGAAATGGTGCAGCGATTCAGGAGCTGGGTGCGGAGCATGGCGCGCCGAGTCCGGTCGGACAACGGAATGACGACGTCCGAATACGCGGTGGGGACGATCGCGGCCTGTGCGTTCGCGGCGGTGCTCTACAAGGTGGTGACCAGCCAGCCGGTCATGGCCGCGCTGCAGTCACTGCTGAAGGACGCACTCGATGCGAAGTTCTAGGAATGGTTCCGGGGCGTGTGCTGGGAGCCGTTCGGGGACTGCGGGCACGGGTGGGGACCGGGGCGCGGTGACGGCGGAAGCGGCCATGGCGATTCCGGTACTGGTGGCGTTCGCCCTGGCCTTGGTCTGGGCCCTGATGGCCGCTTCCGCCCAGATCCGGTGCGTGGACGCGGCCAGGGCGGGGGCGAGGGCGGCAGCCCGTTCGGAACCGGAGCCACAGGTGCTGGAAGCCGCCCGTTCGGCGGCACCCGGCGGGGCCGAAATCGCGATGGAGCGGGCCGGGGATATGTGGCGGGTGCGGGTGGCAGCGCCCGCACCCGGAATCGGCCCGCTGGCCCTGACGCTTCATGCGGAGGCGGCGGCACTGGCCGAGGACACGGTGGGGGTGACGCCATGACCGGGCTGGGACGGGGTGCAGCGAGGGCTGTGACCAGGTGGCTCCACGTATGTGGGTCCTGTGGCCCCGGGCGCGGACGGGGCCGGAGCCGGGCCCGGGGCCGCGAGCCGGACCAGGGCCCGGCGGACCGGGACAGGGGGCTGGCGACGGTATGGGTGGCGATGACCACGGCAACCTTGTGTGCGGTGTTCGCTGTCGTGCTGGCGCTCGGGCAGGTGGTGGCTGTTCGGCACCGGGCCGGCGGCGCGGCGGACCTGGCCGCTCTGGCCGCGGCCGACCGGGCCCTGCAAGGGTCCGAGGAGGCATGCGGGGCGGCCGAGAAGGTTGCCGCGGCACAGGGGGCCGTGGTGGTCCGGTGCGCGGTGCTAGGAGAGATCGCCGATGTGACCGCCCGGGTGCGTTTCGGGCCGTACGAACCGGTGGTCAGGTCCCGGGCAGGGCCTCCGGCGGCTGTTCCCGACCTTCCGGAGCTGTCGCCTCCGACGATTCCGGACGGCTCGGCTCCCCGGGCTCCGGCGGAGCACACCGCAGGAGTTCGCTGAGGAGACGCACGGCGCCGCGTTTGTGCAGTGGATCGTTGCCGTTGCCGCACTTGGGGGACTGGATGCAGGACGGGCAGCCGGCCTCGCATTCGCAGGACGCGATGGCCTGGCGGGTCGCGGTCAGCCATGCGCGGGCGGTGTGGAAGGCCCGCTCGGCGAATCCGGCACCGCCCGGATGCCCGTCGTACACGAAGACCGTGGGCAGGAGGGTGTCCGGGTGCAACGGTACGGAGACGCCACCGATGTCCCATCGGTCGCAGGTGGCGAAGAGCGGCAGCATCCCGATCGAAGCGTGCTCCGCGGCATGCAGGGCGCCGCCGAGGATCTCCGGGTTGATGCGGGCGGCGTCGAGCTGATCCTGCGTGACGGTCCACCACACTGCGCGCGTACGCAGAGTGCGGGGCGGCAGATCCAGCTTGGTCTCGCCGAGGACCTCGCCGGTGATCAGTTTGCGACGCAGGAAGGAGACGACCTGGTTGGTGACCTCCACGGAGCCGTAGCAGAGCCGCCCGTCACCCCATGGGATCTCGGTGTCGGTCTCCAGGACGGCGATGGCGGTGGTGTCGCGGGCGGTCGTCGAGTACGGAGGATTGGCCTCTTCGACCAGGGCCACCGAATCCTCCAGATCCAGCTTCCGGACCAGGTAGGTGCGGCCCTGGTGGAGATGGACGGCGCCTTCATGGACGGCGGTGTGCGAGGCAGCCTCGTCGACCGTGCCCAGCAGCCGGCCGGTGCCCTCCTCGACGATCTGGACGGGGCGGCCGCCCTCGCCCCGGATGTCGGTGAGATCGGCGGCGCGCTCGCGGCGGGTCCAGTGCCAGCCCGACGCCCGTCTGCGCAGCAGCTTCGCGGTTTCCAGCTGCGGCAGCAGTTCGGCCACGGCCGGGCCGAAGAGCTCCAGATCGGCTTCGGTGAGCGGGAGCTCCGCAGCGGCGGCGCACAGGTGCGGGGCGAGGACGTACGGGTTGTCCGGGTCGAGGACGGTCGACTCCACGGGCTGCTGGAACAGCGCCTCGGGATGGTGGACGAGGAAGGTGTCCAGCGGGTCGTCGCGGGCGACCAGGACGGCCAGGGCGCCCTGGCCGGAGCGCCCGGCGCGGCCCGCCTGCTGCCACAACGACGCCCTGGTGCCCGGGTAGCCGGCGATGACGACGGCGTCCAGGCCGGACACGTCGACGCCGAGTTCGAGGGCGGTGGTGGCGGCAAGGCCGAGCAGTCGGCCGGAGTGCAGGGCGCGCTCCAGGGCGCGGCGCTCCTCGGGGAGATAGCCCCCGCGGTAGGCGGCGACCCGGGCGGGCAGGGAGCGGTCGACCTCGGCGAGACGTTCCTTGGCGATGACGGAGATCAGCTCGGCGCCGCGCCGGGAGCGTACGAAAGCGACCGAGCGGACGCCCTGAACGGTCAGATCGGTGAGGAGGTCAGCGGTCTCGGCGGTGGCGGTACGGCGGACGGGCGCCCCCCTCTCACCGTGCAGTTCGGTCAGGGGCGGCTCCCACAGGGCGAAGACCAGCTCGCCGCGCGGCGAGGCGTCGTCGGCGACCTCCTTGACCGGGAGACCGGTGAGGCGGCCCGCCGCGACGGAGGGCTCCGCCGCGGTGGCCGAGGCGAGGAGGAAGACCGGATCCGCTCCGTAGCGGGCGCACAGGCGGCGCAGCCTGCGTATCACCTGGGCGACGTGGGAGCCGAAGACGCCGCGGTAGGTGTGGCACTCGTCGATGACGACAAAGCGCAGGGCGCGCAGAAAGGAGGACCAGCGAGGGTGGGACGGGAGAATCCCGCGGTGCAGCATGTCGGGATTGGTCAGGACGTAGTTGGCGTACTGGCGCACCCATTCGCGTTCCTCGACGGGGGTGTCGCCGTCGTAGACCGCAGGCCTGATGGCGTTGCCGAGCGGTGCCGCGAGTTCCTTCACAGCACGCCTCTGATCGGCGGCCAGGGCCTTGGTGGGGGCGAGATACAGGGCGGTCGCGCCACGGCCGTTCGGGGCCTCGGAGCCGTCGAGCAGGGCGGTGAGTACCGGGGCGAGGTACGCGAGCGACTTGCCCGAGGCCGTGCCCGTGGCGATGATCACGGACTCGCCGTCCAGGGCGTGCTCGGCGGCGGCCGCCTGGTGCGCCCACGGATGGTCGATTCCGGCTTTCTGGATCGCGGCGATCACTTCTGGCCGGATGCGATCGGGCCAGATGGCATGGGTTCCCATGCGCGGGGGCAAGTGCTCCGTATGAGTGATGCGCGCGGACCGGCCCGCCACTGCGGCGAGCCGGTCGAGAACCATGGCCGGAGAGGGGCGGGAGTCCCTGTTCTCGGCCGGTCGACTGGGGCGGTGATTCTTGGCCATCGGCATCGAGTGTGTCACTGGCGTGACGGACAATGGTCCCAAGGCGTCGTGCATGGCTGCTGGTAAGTGATTGAATGCCATCGCGGCTGGCGATCCGTCCCCTGGCTCCGCCGGGGAGACCGAGGGGCGACCGCTCGATAGCAAGGTGCTGGAGGATCCGTGGACCTGTCCTTGTCGACTCGCAATGTGTCCGGCCCTGGTGGCGACCGTACGGTCGTCGAGGTCGGTGGCGAGATTGATGTGTATACCGCGCCCAAGCTGCGCGAGCAGTTGGTCGAGTTGGTGAATGACGGCAGCTACCACCTGGTTGTCGACATGGAAGGCGTCGACTTCCTCGACTCCACCGGCCTCGGCGTGCTCGTGGGCGGCCTGAAGCGTGTCCGGGCCCATGAGGGCTCGCTGCGCCTGGTGTGCAACCAGGAGCGCATTCTCAAGATCTTCCGGATCACTGGTCTGACCAAGGTGTTCCCGATTCACACCACGGTCGACGAGGCCGTTGCGGCCACCGACTGACGGCCGGTCCGCGGTCCGGTCGGCGGTTGGTGTACCGGCAGCCGTGACCGGCGGCCGGTGCCGCGCAGGTGGCCTGAACGGCCGGTTGCCGCAGTCAGGCAGTCGGCCGGGCAGCCGGTGCTGGCGGCCGGGAGACCGGGCAGCCAGTACTCCGGTTGCTGGTCAGCTGGTCGCTGGTTGTCCGGTCGGTTGTCGGTCGGCCGACCGGTGGGTAGCCGGTTGCCTGCCGACCGCTCGTCCGGCGGGCAGTTGCTTGTCGGTCGGCCGTCGGCTGTGCGGTCATCGGGAGTGGTCCGTCCGCCGGTCGGAGCCCGTCCGCCGGTCGGCAGACGGACGTCAGTGGGCCGGCTGTCCCGTGCGGCCGCCGACCAGATCGGTCGGCCGTCGGGTTCGTCGGTTCCGGAAGAAGTTCGGAAGAAATCCGGAAGCAGTCCGAATGAACGCGGAAACGGAAGAAGATCCGAAGAAGAGCCGGGGTATCCGGGCAGTGTGCCCGGGCCGCCGGGATGCACACCCGTACGTCTGAGGGGGATCCCATGGCCACCGTTGAACTCCGCTTCAGCGCCCAGCCCGAACACGTCAGGACGGCTCGCCTCGTGGCAGCCGCCGTGGCGCGCCGGGCGGGAGTCGATGAAGCCGTGCTCGACGAGGTCAGACTCGCCGTCGGTGAAGCCTGCAGCCGCGCAGTCGGGCTGCACCGCAGTCACGGCATCGCCGCTCCCGTCTCGGTCGTCCTGATTGAGGAGGAGAAGTCCTTCTCGATCGAGGTCGGCGACGAGGTGCCCGGGCCGGGCGCCGAGCCCGAGCCCGGCGGATCCGCCGAGGCCCCCGCGACACGCGGCGCCACGCCCGGCGTGGGGCTCGATGGTCCGGATTCCGACGCCGACGGCGAGGACGAGATGGGTCTCGCGGTCATCAGCGGCCTCGTCGACGATGTGGAGGTCAGATCGGGGGCCAACGGCGGAGTGATCCGCATGAGCTGGCCGAAGACGCCGGTGACGGTGCTTCCCTGAGGCTCTGCAGCCGTCACGGGCGGTCCGCCGGTCCCGATCCCGTCGGATCCCTCGCCGAACCATCCCCGACGCATTTCTTGATCCGCCTTTTGAGGCCCTGCTGAGCAGGGCCTTTTTTCATTTCTGTGTGATCATTGATCTACGGAAAATGCGCCTGCCCCATTACTGCATTCGGGTCGGTCCGTGGGTGCGCTCATTTGCCGAGCCGTCCGTGAAGGTCAATTACATTTACCGCGCACTGTTTTGATCGGCTTCCGCTCCTTACAATCCGTCCACGTCTTGAGCGCTGAGCGTCAAGGAGGACGTATGGCGGAGTTCTTCAACACCCCACTGGCAGGACTGACGCAAGATTCCGCACTTTCCACCGCTTCCGGCCGGCCCGGGTCTCTCGCGGCCGCGGTGCTCACCGATGACAATCGCGTCATCGTGGTCGTCGTCGCGGTCGTTGCCGTAGCCGCGCTGGTCGTCGCCCGACTGCTGGTACGTCAGGTGCTGGCGGCCGGTGAGGGTACCGACCGTATGAAGGAGATCGCGGCAGCCGTCCAGGAAGGCGCGAATGCCTATCTGGCCCGGCAGCTGCGCACCGTCGGCATCTTTGCCGTCGTGGTCTTCTTCCTGCTTCTGCTGCTTCCGGCCGACAACTGGTCGCAGCGCGCGGGCCGTTCGTTGTTCTTCCTGGTGGGTGCGCTTTTCTCGGCGACCACCGGATACATCGGTATGCGGCTCGCCGTACGCAGCAATGTCCGAGTGGCCGCTGCCGCGCGGGAGGCGACTCCCGCGGAGGGCGAACCCGAAAAAGATCTCACCGCCGTTTCGCACAAGGCGATGAAGATCGCTTTTCGCACGGGTGGCGTGGTCGGCATGATCACCGTGGGCCTCGGTCTGCTCGGGGCTTCCTGTGTCGTCCTTGCCTATGCCGCCGACGCTCCGAAGGTGCTGGAGGGCTTCGGCCTCGGTGCTGCGCTGATCGCCATGTTCATGAGGGTCGGCGGCGGCATCTTCACCAAGGCCGCAGACGTCGGCGCCGACCTCGTCGGCAAGGTGGAGCAGGGCATCCCGGAGGACGACCCGCGCAACGCCGCCACCATCGCCGACAACGTGGGCGACAACGTCGGCGACTGCGCGGGCATGGCCGCCGACCTCTTCGAGTCGTACGCCGTGACGCTCGTCGCCGCGCTCATCCTCGGCAAGGCCGCCTTCGGTGACGCCGGACTGGCCTTTCCGCTCATCGTTCCGGCGATCGGCGTGGTCACCGCGATGATCGGGATCTTCGCGGTCGCCCCGCGGCGCGCCGACCGCAGCGGAATGACCGCCATCAACCGCGGATTCTTCATCTCCGCGGTGATCTCGCTCGTGTTGGTCGGCGTGGGCGTCTTCGTCTATCTGCCGTCCTCGTACGCGGATCTGCACGGTGTCACCGACAGCGCCATCACCTCGCACGGTGGTGACCCGCGGGTCTTCGCTCTGGTCGCCGTCGCCATCGGCATCGTGCTGGCCGCCCTGATCCAACAGTTGACTGGCTACTTCACCGAGACCGGCCGGCGCCCCGTCAGGGACATCGGCAAGTCGTCGCTGACCGGTCCGGCCACCGTCGTTCTCGCCGGTATCTCCATCGGTCTGGAGTCCGCCGTCTACACGGCTCTCCTGATCGGCCTGGGCGTCTACGGGGCGTTCCTGCTCGGCGGTACGTCGATCATGCTGGCGCTCTTCGCGGTGGCCCTGGCAGGGACCGGGCTGCTCACCACCGTCGGTGTCATCGTTGCCATGGACACCTTCGGCCCGGTCTCCGACAACGCGCAGGGCATCGCGGAGATGTCCGGCGACGTCACCGGCGCCGGCGCGCAGGTCCTCACCGACCTGGACGCCGTCGGCAACACCACCAAGGCCATCACCAAGGGCATCGCCATCGCCACGGCCGTACTGGCGGCCTCGGCGCTCTTCGGCTCGTACCGCGACGCGATCGCCACCGCCGTTGACGACGTGGGGGCCAAGGCCGGGGAGATGACCCTCAGCCTGGACATCTCGCAGCCCAACAACCTGGTGGGCCTGATCCTCGGTGCCGCGGTCGTCTTCCTCTTCTCCGGGCTGGCGATCAACGCGGTGTCCCGGTCCGCCGGATCCGTGGTCTACGAGGTGCGACGGCAGTTCAGCGAGCACCCCGGGATCATGGACTACAGCGAGAAGCCGGAGTACGGACGCGTCGTCGACATCTGCACCAAGGACGCCCTGCGCGAGCTCGCCACGCCCGGCCTGCTCGCGGTTCTGGCGCCGATCGCCGTCGGGTTCACGCTCGGTGTCGGGGCGCTCGGTTCGTATCTCGCGGGCGCCATCGGCACCGGCACGCTGATGGCGGTCTTCCTCGCCAACTCCGGTGGTGCGTGGGACAACGCCAAGAAGCTCGTCGAGGACGGCCATTACGGCGGCAAGGGCAGTGAGGCCCATGCCGCGACCGTCATCGGTGACACGGTCGGCGACCCGTTCAAGGACACGGCAGGACCGGCGATCAACCCCCTGCTCAAGGTGATGAACCTGGTCGCGCTGCTCATTGCCCCGGCGGTGGTGCAGTTCAGCTACGGGCAGGACGCGAGCGCCGGTGTGCGGGCGGCGGTCGCGGTGCTGGCCATCGTCGTGATCATCGGCGCCGTCTACGTCTCCAAACGGCGCGGCGTCGCCGTGGGGGAGGAGGAGGGCCCCGGTGACGGTGACGGGGCCGGTGGCGGAGGCAGGCCCGCCGAGTCGCCCGGAGAGGCGGCGGTTTCGTGAAGCGGTGACGGGAAGAGGGCGGCGGGGGCGGTGGTACGTAGCCGCCCTCGGTCAATGACCGGGCGGGCGGCGCACTCTGATGTGTCGTCCGCCCGCTGTCCCTTCGGTTGCCGGGCGGCGAAGACGTCGGCCGGGATGCCGGTCGGTGGCCCCGTCGACAGCCCCGTCTCCGGGTGCTTGCTCGTGCAGGTGTTCACCCGTCCGGAGGGCTGTGGAGAGCCGCGTGGGTGAGTGGTATCTCCCTCATTTCCCTTGGTGCAAATGGCTACAAATGGCCTCTCATCGGATGCCCGGCACCCGGATGGACGGCGCCCGACGTGTAAGTTCCGGGGCCGAGAGCCTTGGAAGGGACCGATCCGGTGAACAAGAAGCTTGCGGCCGCGCTGTCCGGCGGTGCGGTACTGGTACTTACGTTGTCGGGCTGCAGCAGCGACGACAACAGCGACAAGGTGAACGACTGGGCCAAGACGGTCTGCGACAAGGTCCAGCCCCAGCTCCAGAAGATCGCGAACGCCAACGCCGCCATCCAGCAGCAGACCGCTGACAACAGCAAGCCCGCCGACGTCCAGAAGACCGACTCGGCCGCCTTCCAGCAGATCTCGCAGGCGTACAAGGCTCTGGGCGCGGCCGTCGCTTCGGCGGGCGCGCCGCCGGTCGACGGTGGCGAGACCACGCAGAAGGAAGCCGTGAAGGAGCTGAACGCCTCCTCCGCGGCGTACGTGAACCTGGAGAAGAAGGTCGACGCCCTCGACACGAAGGACCAGGCGAAGTTCGCCGATGGCCTCAAGGGCATCGCGGACGAGCTGAACAAGATCAGCACCAGTGGTGACGAGGCCCTGAAGAAGCTCCAGTCCGGCGAGGTCGGAAGCGCGATGGCGAAGCAGAAGGGCTGCCAGAAGCCGACGGCCTCGGTGGCGCCGAACACCGCCTCCCCGAAGCCGGGCTCCCCGTCGCCGTCCGCCTCGCCCAGCAAGAAGTCGTAACCGAACGGCCGCGGCAGTCGTAGCTGATGCGTCAGGTGCGTCAGGTGCGTCAGGTGTGGGCAGGTGCAGTGCGGCGGTTGTAGCGATTGCGGCCGTTGTGCGTACGGCCCGGCGGCCCCGGTGGGCGCCGGGCCGCTGCCGTTGTCAGTGGGAGCGGCCACAATGAGGGGGTGAGTACGACCAGTCTCCCCGTGCCCGACCATTCGCCCCGGCTTCGTGAAGCCCTGCTCGCCGCCGCCTTCACCGCGGACGGGCTCCTCGACCTGCTCGGTGCCCCCGCCTACGCCGCGCTCGCCCGCAGCGAGACGGTCCCGGCACTGCGGGCCACCCGGGGCGACTCCCCGCTCGACACACTGGTGCGGCTCTTCCTGCTCCAGCACCCGGTCCCGTACGAGCGGGCCCGGGCCGCGCTCCCCCTGGCCGAGTGCGTCGAGGACGGCTGGGTGACCCACACCGCCGGCGAAGTACGGGCCACGGTCGACGTGCGGCCGTACGGCGGGCCCGAAGGGCAGGATTGGTACATCGTCTCCGACCTGGGGTGCGCGGTCGGCGGCGCGGGCGGCATCGGCTCACGCGAGGAGGGCGTGGTCCTCGGTGTCGGCGGGGCGTCCACCACACTCACGGGCATCACCGTCCGTACACCAGTCGCCTCCGCGCTCGATGTCGGTACGGGCTCCGGCATACAGGCGCTGCACGCCTCGCAGCACGCCACCCGGGTCACCGCCACCGACCTCAACCCGCGAGCGCTGGACTTCACCCGGCTGACGCTCGCCCTCTCCGGCGTCGCCGCGGCCGATCTGCGTCAGGGCTCCCTGTACGAGCCGGTCGGCACCGAGACGTACGACCTGATCGTCTCCAACCCGCCGTTCGTCATCTCGCCCGGTGCCCGCCTCACCTACCGCGACGGCGGCATGGGCGGCGACGACCTGTGCCGGACCCTGGTGCAGCAGGCGGGCGACCGATTGAACGAAGGCGGATACGCCCACTTTCTCGCCAACTGGCAGCACACCGAGGGCGAGGAGTGGCAGACCCGGCTGAGTTCCTGGGTGCCGCAGGGCTGCGATGCCTGGATCGTGCAGCGCGAGGTCCAGGACGTCACGCAGTACGCGGAGCTGTGGCTGCGCGACAGCGGCGACCACCGCACGGACCCCGCCGAGTACGCTGCGCGGTACGACGCCTGGCTGGACGAGTTCGAGGCCCGCAAGACGAAGGGTGTGGGCTTCGGCTGGATCACCCTGCGGAAGTCCGCCGCGGCTGCCGCCGGGAATCCGTCCGTCGTGATCGAGGAGTGGCCGCACGCGGTGGAGCAGCCGCTCGGACCCGCCGTCCAGGCCCACTTCGCCCGTCAGGACTACCTCCGCGAACAGGATGACGCGGCGCTCCTGGCCGGGCATTTCATCCTCGCCGCCGAGGTCGTGCAGGAACAGGTCGGGCTTCCGGGCGCGGAGGACCCCGAGCATGTGGTGCTCCGTCAGAACCGTGGCATGCGGCGTGCGACGAAGGTCGACGCCGTCGGCGCCGGCTTCGCGGGCGTGTGTGACGGGACGCTGCCCGCGGGCCGGATCCTGGACGCGATCGCCCAGTTGATGAACGAGGACCCGGTGCTGCTGCGCGACCGCACTCCGCAGGCGATCCGGCTACTGGTGGAGGAGGGCTTCCTGGAGCCGGTGCCGTCGACGAGTTGATCGCATGGCTCGAGTCGACCGAGCCGATCACGTCGCCGTGATCCCGGGCCGGGTGGTTGCCTCCCCTGCTGCCGCAGCCTTGGGCGGACTTCGTCGACGGACTCCGTTCCGGTTCGGGCGCGTACCGCCGTATGTAATGAAAGGGCTCGCCATCAGCGCCTTTCGCGTTCACCGTCGCCGTTCCGTCGCGGAGCCTGCGGATTCCGGTTGGCTCACCGGGCCGGTGCCCCGTTACCTTTTCTGTGGCCCCGAAATGGGGCGCCTGGCCCCCGGGTCCGGTATGGCTGTGTGCCCCCTGTCGAAGTCGATGACCTGGGGGGTGTTGCCGCCGGGCTTCGGGGCACCGCTTGACCGCTGATGAGGGGCCTGACGACTGCCTGGTCCGGTGCAACGCCGGACCGCTTCACGGGCGGGATGTCTGCGTAACGTGGTTGCCGGCGTGTGGTGCCGCAGGGACGGCCGGGACGGATGCGAAAGGCACGACCGAAGAGGGGCATCGCGCATGGCCGACACCGTCATCGATATCTCCGGCATAGGTCTGTTCCTCGGCCTGGACCTGGGCAAGGAGTTCCACCACGCCCGCGGCCTGACCGGGCAGGGCAAGACCGTCCACGACAAGAAGCTGCCCAACACCGAGGCCCGCCTGCGGGAGTTGTTCGACAAGCTCAGGGCCAAGTTCGGCACCGTCCTGGTGATCGTGGACCAGGTCGCCAACATCGGCGCGCTGCCACTGACCGTGGCCCGCGCGACCGGCTGCCGGGTCGCTTACCTGCCGGGACTCTCGATGCGCCGGGCCGCCGACCTCTACCCGGGCGAAGCCAAGACCGACGCCCGCGACGCCTTCGTCATCGCCGACACCGCCCGGACCATGCCGCACACCCTGCGCGTGGTGGACCGCGACGACGAGAAGCTGGCCGAGCTGACCATGCTCACCGGCTACGACAACGACCTGGCCGGCGAGGTCAACCGCACCTCCAACCGGCTGCGCGGCCTGCTCTCCCAGATCCATCCCACCCTGGAGCGGGTGGTCGGCCCCCGGCTGGGCTACCCCTACATCCTGGCCCTCCTTGAACGGCACGGCTCCCCGGCCAGGCTGAAGAAACTGGGCCGCACCCGCTGCGAGGCCCTGCTCAAGGCGCACGGCTCGCGCAAGGCCCGCCACCTCACCGCGGAGATCTTCGACGCGCTTGCCGAGCAGACCGTCATCGTGCCCGGCACCGAGGCCAGCGCGCTGATCGTGCCCGGACTTGCCGCCCAGCTCGCCGCCGCCCACACCCAGCGCCGCCAGGCCGAGCAGGAGATCGCCGCCCTGCTGGAGGCCCTCCCTCTTTTCCACCTCCTGACCTCCATGCCCGGCATGGGCGTCAGGACCACCGCCGCCGTGATCGTCGCCATCGGCGACGGCACCACCTTCCCCACCGCAGGACACCTCGCCTCCTACGCCGGACTCGCCCCCGCCACCAAGTCCTCGGGCACCTCCATCCGTGGCGAGCACGCACCCCACCGCGGCAACCGGCTCCTCAAACGCGCCCTCTTCCAGGCCGCGTTCGCCGCGATCGGCTGCAAATCCGACCGCTCCTCCCGCACCTACTACGACCGTCAACGCGCACGCGGCAAGACCCACACCCAAGCGATCCTCCGCCTGGCCCGCCAACGTGTGAACGTCATCCACGCGATGATCCGCACCGGGGCCCTCTACGAACCACGAACCCCCGGCGACATCGGCCTCGCGGCCTGACAGCACCACCGTCCCTACCTTCCTGACCCCATCACGCGCGCACCGGCACGGCCACCCCCGCCGTGCCGGCCACCGGGCTGCCCATCAGGCACCCGATCCGCCGGGAACGTCCCGCTTCGCGGGACGTTCCCAAAAACCAGCACCAACTCCCACGAACCGACCCTGACAGGGTTGACGAAACAGATAGGGGCACCCCGTTACCTTTTCTGTGGCCCCGAAATGGGGCGCCTGGCCCCCGGGTCCGGTATGGCTGTGTGCCCCCTGTCGAAGTCGATGACCTGGGGGGTGTTGCCGCCGGGCTTCGGGGCACCGCTTGACCGCTGATGAGGGGCCTGACGACTGCCTGGTCCGGTGCAACGCCGGACCGCTTCACGGGCGGGATGTCTGCGTAACGTGGTTGCCGGCGTGTGGTGCCGCAGGGACGGCCGGGACGGATGCGAAAGGCACGACCGAAGAGGGGCATCGCGCATGGCCGACACCGTCATCGATATCTCCGGCATAGGTCTGTTCCTCGGCCTGGACCTGGGCAAGGAGTTCCACCACGCCCGCGGCCTGACCGGGCAGGGCAAGACCGTCCACGACAAGAAGCTGCCCAACACCGAGGCCCGCCTGCGGGAGTTGTTCGACAAGCTCAGGGCCAAGTTCGGCACCGTCCTGGTGATCGTGGACCAGGTCGCCAACATCGGCGCGCTGCCACTGACCGTGGCCCGCGCGACCGGCTGCCGGGTCGCTTACCTGCCGGGACTCTCGATGCGCCGGGCCGCCGACCTCTACCCGGGCGAAGCCAAGACCGACGCCCGCGACGCCTTCGTCATCGCCGACACCGCCCGGACCATGCCGCACACCCTGCGCGTGGTGGACCGCGACGACGAGAAGCTGGCCGAGCTGACCATGCTCACCGGCTACGACAACGACCTGGCCGGCGAGGTCAACCGCACCTCCAACCGGCTGCGCGGCCTGCTCTCCCAGATCCATCCCACCCTGGAGCGGGTGGTCGGCCCCCGGCTGGGCTACCCCTACATCCTGGCCCTCCTTGAACGGCACGGCTCCCCGGCCAGGCTGAAGAAACTGGGCCGCACCCGCTGCGAGGCCCTGCTCAAGGCGCACGGCTCGCGCAAGGCCCGCCACCTCACCGCGGAGATCTTCGACGCGCTTGCCGAGCAGACCGTCATCGTGCCCGGCACCGAGGCCAGCGCGCTGATCGTGCCCGGACTTGCCGCCCAGCTCGCCGCCGCCCACACCCAGCGCCGCCAGGCCGAGCAGGAGATCGCCGCCCTGCTGGAGGCCCTCCCTCTTTTCCACCTCCTGACCTCCATGCCCGGCATGGGCGTCAGGACCACCGCCGCCGTGATCGTCGCCATCGGCGACGGCACCACCTTCCCCACCGCAGGACACCTCGCCTCCTACGCCGGACTCGCCCCCGCCACCAAGTCCTCGGGCACCTCCATCCGTGGCGAGCACGCACCCCACCGCGGCAACCGGCTCCTCAAACGCGCCCTCTTCCAGGCCGCGTTCGCCGCGATCGGCTGCAAATCCGACCGCTCCTCCCGCACCTACTACGACCGTCAACGCGCACGCGGCAAGACCCACACCCAAGCGATCCTCCGCCTGGCCCGCCAACGTGTGAACGTCATCCACGCGATGATCCGCACCGGGGCCCTCTACGAACCACGAACCCCCGGCGACATCGGCCTCGCGGCCTGACAGCACCACCGTCCCTACCTTCCTGACCCCATCACGCGCGCACCGGCACGGCCACCCCCGCCGTGCCGGCCACCGGGCTGCCCATCAGGCACCCGATCCGCCGGGAACGTCCCGCTTCGCGGGACGTTCCCAAAAACCAGCACCAACTCCCACGAACCGACCCTGACAGGGTTGACGAAACAGATAGGGGCACCCCCGCGGCCCCGGGCCCCGGGCTCGCGGGGTGTGTGAATCCGGCCATTCACCCGGGGTTCGCGTCCACGACGCCCTGGGGTGACAGCCTCCCCCGGACCGGACCGGACCGGACCGGCATGGCCCTGGCCGGGCAGGGAAAGGGAGGCGTACGGACATGGAGAGCGGACCTGCAGTCTTCGCCGGAACGGCATTCGCGCTGTTCGGCGCCGCGCTGCTGCTGTGGACGGGGGCGCGCGTGCTGCACCGTGCGCCGGTGGCGCACGGAGTGAGCCCCATCGCTTCCGTCGCTCTCGCCACTGTGTTCGGCGTACTTTTTCTCGTCCTCGGTGTGTGGTGCTTCACCCGCATCTGATCCACTTCCCGCCGGATCCGGTCCCCGAGGGGCTCGGCAGCCATGGCGGCGGGCCGGAGAACAGGCCCGGGGCGCCCGGGCGCCCGACGCCGGAAGTCCCGCTCCGCAGTGCCGCCGCGGCACTCGGAAACCCGCAGGCGGCGACCGCGCCCACAGGGGAGCGGGCGGTCCGGGCGGCAGGAATGGCGGAAGTCGGGTTACCGTTCGAGTGGCCGTTGCGGGCTTTTGCCGTTTGACACGGGGGCGGGTTGTACCGTCACACTCCGCAGCGACAGCACCGTCGGCAGCGTCATCGCGCTGCCCGGATGCCCACTGAGTGTCGACCGGAGAGAAGAGCGAAGTTGTCCCCGACCAGCGAGACCGCACAGGGCGGCCGCCGACTCGTCATCGTCGAGTCGCCTGCCAAGGCGAAGACGATCAAGGGCTACCTCGGCCCCGGATACGTCGTCGAGGCGAGCGTCGGGCACATCCGCGACCTGCCGAACGGCGCCGCAGAGGTCCCCGACGAGTACACCGGCGAGGTCCGTCGGCTCGGCGTCGATGTCGAGCACGACTTCCAGCCCATCTATGTCGTCAACGCGGACAAGAAGGCACAGGTCAGGAAGCTCAAGCAGCTGCTGGCCGAGTCCGATGAACTCTTCCTCGCCACCGATGAGGACCGCGAGGGCGAAGCCATCGCGTGGCACCTGCAGGAAGTTCTGAAGCCCAAGGTCCCGGTCCACCGGATGGTCTTCCACGAGATCACCAAGGACGCGATCCGGGCCGCCGTCGCCAACCCGCGCGAGCTCAACCAGCGCATGGTCGACGCCCAGGAGACCCGCCGCATCCTCGACCGCCTCTACGGCTACGAGGTCTCGCCGGTCCTGTGGAAGAAGGTCATGCCGCGCCTGTCGGCCGGCCGGGTCCAGTCCGTGGCGACCCGTCTCGTCGTCGAGCGGGAGCGCGAGCGCATCGCCTTCCGTTCCGCCGAGTACTGGGACCTGACCGGCACCTTCGCCACCGGCCGTACCGGTGACGCCTCCGACCCGTCGACGCTGACCGCCCGCCTCAGCGCGGTCGACGGTCGCCGGATCGCCCAGGGCCGCGACTTCGGTCCGGACGGGCAGCTGAAGTCCGGCTCCGGCCAGACGCTGCACCTGGACGAGACGAACGCCCGGGCCCTGGCTGCCGCGCTCGCCGACGCCACGTTCGCCGTACGGTCCGTCGAGTCGAAGCCGTACCGCCGCTCCCCGTACGCCCCGTTCCGCACGACGACCCTCCAGCAGGAGGCGAGCCGGAAGCTGGGCTTCGGGGCCAAGGCCACCATGCAGGTCGCGCAGAAGCTGTACGAGAACGGCTTCATCACCTATATGCGTACCGACTCCACGACCCTCTCGGACACCGCGGTCTCCGCGGCCCGCGCGCAGGTCACGCAGTTGTACGGCGCCGACTACCTGCCGGACAAGCCGCGCACGTACGCGGGGAAGGTCAAGAACGCGCAGGAGGCGCACGAGGCGATCCGCCCCTCCGGCGACCGCTTCCGCACCCCTGCCGAGACCGGCCTCACCGGCGACCAGTTCCGGCTCTACGAGCTGATCTGGAAGCGGACCGTCGCCTCCCAGATGAAGGACGCGGTCGGCAACTCCGTCACCGTCAAGATCGGCGGCCGGGCGAGCGACGGCCGGGACGCCGAGTTCTCCGCGTCCGGAAAGACGATCACCTTCCACGGCTTCATGAAGGCGTACGTCGAAGGCGCCGACGACCCGAACGCCGAGCTCGACGACCGCGAGCGGCGCCTCCCGCAGGTCGCCGAGGGCGACGCGCTGTCCGCCGAGGAGATCTCGGTCGACGGCCACGCGACCAAGCCGCCGGCCCGCTACACCGAGGCCTCGCTGGTCAAGGAGCTCGAAGAGCGCGAGATCGGCCGCCCGTCGACGTACGCTTCGATCATCGGCACGATCCTGGACCGCGGCTACGTCTTCAAGAAGGGCACGGCCCTGGTGCCGTCCTTCCTCTCCTTCGCCGTGGTCAACCTGCTGGAGAAGCACTTCGGCCGGCTCGTCGACTACGACTTCACCGCGAAGATGGAGGACGATCTCGACCGCATCGCGCGGGGCGAGGCCCAGGCCGTGCCGTGGCTGAAGCGTTTCTACTTCGGCGCGGGCACCGACGACACGGCCGGAGCGGGCGCGGCCTCCGACGCGGGCAACGGCGACGGCGACCACCTCGGCGGTCTGAAGGAGCTCGTCACCGACCTCGGCGCGATCGACGCGCGGGAGATCTCCTCGTTCCCCGTCGGCAACGACATCAAGCTCCGCGTCGGCCGGTACGGCCCGTACATCGAGCGCGGCGAGAAGGACTCCGAGAGCCACCAGCGCGCGGACGTGCCGGAGGACCTGGCGCCCGACGAGCTGTCCGTCGAGTACGCGGAGGAGCTGCTGGCCAAGCCGAGCGGCGACTTCGAGCTCGGTGCGGACCCGATCACCGGGCACCAGATCATCGCCAAGGACGGGCGGTACGGCCCGTACGTCACCGAGGTGCTGCCCGAGGGCACCCCGAAGACCGGCAAGAACGCGGTGAAGCCGCGGACGGCCTCGCTCTTCAAGTCCATGTCGCTGGACACGGTGACGCTGGCCGACGCGCTCAGGCTGATGTCGCTGCCGCGTGTCGTCGGCGAGGACGCCGAGGGCGTCGAGATCACCGCGCAGAACGGCCGCTACGGTCCGTACCTGAAGAAGGGCACGGACTCGCGTTCGCTGACCTCCGAGGATCAGCTCTTCGACATCACCATCGAAGAAGCCCTCGCGATCTACGCCCAGCCCAAGCAGCGCGGCCGCGCCGCCGCGAAGCCGCCGCTGAAGGAACTGGGCACGGACCCGGTGAGCGGGGCTCCGGTCGTGGTCAAGGACGGGCGCTTCGGCGCGTACGTCACCGACGGCGAGACCAACGCGACGCTGCGGACCGGCGACAGCGTCGAGACCATCACGCCGGAGCGTGGCTACGAGCTGCTCGCCGAGAAGCGCGCCAAGGGGCCCGCCAAGAAGACGGCGAAGAAGGCTCCGGCCAAGAAGGCGACCGCGAAGAAGACGGCGACCAAGAAGACGACCGCCGCCAAGAAGACGACCGCCGCCAAGAAGACCGCGGCGAAGACGACCACCGCGAAGAAGACGACCGCCAAGAAGGCGACCGCGGCGAAGAAGACGGCTGCGACGTCGTCCGTGGAGGACTGAGCGGTACGCGTCGAGTACGCCGGAGGGGGCTGAGTGTTCCAGCCCCCTCCGGCGTTTGCGTGGGTTCCGGCGGAGAGCGGGTTGCTGGGTCGGACGGGTGTGGCGGGTGGGTGTCGCCTGCTGCGGGCCTGTGCTCCTACCCGACCCTTCCCGTAACCGGCACTCCGCCCCGGACCCCGCTCCTCGAGCGCCGGAGGGGCTGGAAATGCCGGGGGCGCCGGGCGGGGCCGGAAGCACCGGCACCGTCCGGGGCCGGAAGCACCGGCACCGTCCGGGCGTCCATGTGTACCGTCCGGGCGCCCATATGTTCGGACGGGGCCTCCGGGGACCCCTCCGCTCCGGATAGGCTGGGCGGATGACGCGAGCCGAGCAGCCAACGGTCGTGAGCCCCACCTCCGACACACTTGCCGCAGACTCACGCGAGCGCGCCGTACGAGCCCTGTTGCGTGTTCCCCCGCTGAAGCGGTTGTGGAGCGCCCAGCTCGTCGGGAGTATCGGCGATGCACTCGCCCTTCTCGTGCTGGTGCTGATGTCGCTGCAAGCGGCGGTCCTTGAGGGCTCATTCGGAACTGGATACCGAGGGGCGGCGTTTGCCGTTGCCGCGGTGTTCGGTGCCCGGATCCTTGCCACCCTGCTCTTCGGAGCCGTACTCCTGGGGCCGCTGACGACGCTCACCGCGCCCGGAGGACCGCTGGACCGGCGGTGGCTGATGATCGGGACGGACGGCCTGCGGCTCGCGCTGCTGGTCGTCGCACCGCTGTGGATCGACTGGATGCCCGACAAGGCGCTCATGATGATCCTCATCACCGTCTTCGTCATCGGCGCCGCCGAACGACTGTGGACGGTCGCCAAGGACGGCGCAGCCCCCGCGCTGCTGCCCGCCCCGCCCCCCGAGGGCGCCGCGGTACGCCCGCTGCCCGACCGCCTCGACGCACTGCGCCGGCTCTCCGTCCGTACCGACTTCGCCGCCATCCCGGTCGCCGCGGCCGTCCTGCTGATCGCCACGCTCGTCGGCGCTCTGCTGGGCTCGGGCCTGGAGTGGTTCTCGCTCCACCAGGCGGCCCTCGGTTCGTACGTCGCGGCCGGGCTCTTCTCGGCCTCGATCTCCACCCTGTACTTCCTGGAACTGCCCGGTACGCAGACGCCCCGCCCGCGCTCGCCGCTGGAGGGCCTGCGCCGGCCGTCGGCCGGCAGCGGACCCGACAAGGGCCGCACCGGATCCGTACCGCTGATCGTCGGCGCGTCGGCCACCGTCGCCGGAGCCATCGCCGCCGCTGCCGCCGTCGCCGTACTGCACGCCGCCGAGCTGGGTGGCGGGCCCGCCACCTTCGCCCTGCTGATCCTCGGCCTGACCGGCGCCACGGGTGTCGGCATCCGTACCGCGGGGAAGGTGCTGCCCGCGCTGTCGCGGCGCCGGCTGCTGCCGCTGGCCATCGCCGTCACCGGCATCGGGCTCCTCGCCATGGGCCTCGTGCCGGACACGGCGACCGTGCTCGTGATCGCGGTGCTCGCCGGATACGCGGCGGGTGTCGCCGCCGGCACCGGTCATGTCCTGGTCGACCAGGAGACCGAGGAGTTCCGCCGGGCCAGGACCACGGAACACCTCCAGGCCGTCGTACGGGTGCTCATCGCGCTCGGCGCGCTCGCGGGCCCGCTGCTGGCCGCCGCGATCGGCACCCACCGGCTGACCTCCGGCGACTTCGTCTTCGCCCACGGCGGGGCAGCCTTCGCCCTGATGCTGATCGGCGCGCTGCTGCTGCCCGTCGCCGTGATCGTCCTCGCGAAGACGGACGACCGCTCCGGCGTGCCGCTGCGCCGCGATCTGCGTGAGGCGCTGCGCGGCGGCGACCCGGCCGTCGCCCCCGCCGCGACCGGTTTCTTCCTCGCCCTGGAGGGCGGCGACGGCGCGGGCAAGTCCACCCAGGTCGAGGCGCTCGCCGAGTGGATCCGCGCCAAGGGCCACGAGGTCGTCGTGACCCGCGAGCCGGGCGCCACCCCGGTCGGCAAGCGGCTGCGCTCGATCCTGCTCGACGTGTCGTCGGCCGGGCTCTCCAACCGGGCCGAGGCACTGCTGTACGCGGCCGACCGCGCCGAGCACGTCGACTCGGTCGTCCGTCCGGCGCTGGAACGCGGCGCCGTCGTCATCTCCGACCGCTACATCGACTCGTCCGTGGCCTACCAGGGCGCGGGCCGCGATCTCTCCCCGACCGAGATTGCCCGGATCTCGCGGTGGGCGACGAGCGGACTCGTACCGCATCTGACAGTGCTGCTGGACGTCGCCCCGGAGACCGCGCGGGAACGGTTCACCGAGGCGCCCGACCGGCTGGAGTCCGAGCCGCCCGAGTTCCACGCCCGGGTGCGGTCCGGCTTCCTGACGCTGGCCGCGGCCGACCCGACCCGCTACCTGGTGGTGGACGCGGGCCAGGATCCGGAATCGATCACCACGGTCGTACGCCACCGGCTCGACCAGCTCCTTCCGCTCTCCGAGGCCGAGATCAAGGCCCAGGAAGAAGCGCGCAAGGCCGCCGAGGAGGAGGCCAGGCGCAAGGCCGAGGAAGAGGCTGCCCGCAAGGCCGAGGAGGAGCGGCTGGAGCGCGAGCGGCAGGCACAGCTCGCCAAGCTCCGCGCCGAGGAGGAGGAGCGCAAGCGCCGCGAGCTGGAGGAAGCACGCCGGCGCGAGGCCGAGCGGCAGGCGGAGGAGGCCCGGCAGCGCGCCGAGGAAGCCCGCCGTCTGGCCGAGGAGGAGCGGGTCAGGCGGGAGGCCGAGGAAGCGGCCCACGAGGCCGAGCAGGCCCGGCTGCGCAGGCAGGCCGAGGAGGAGGCCCGGCTGCGCAAGGAGGCCGAGGCGCGGCGGCTGGAGAAGCAGCGCAAGGCCGAAGAGGCGCTGTTGCGGGCCGAGGAGGCGCGTCGGCGGGCCGAGGCCGAGGTGGCTGCCGCGGCGGAGTCGGCCCGGGCGGAGGAAGCCGCGTCGGCGTCCGTGCCGGACAACGAGATCACGGTGCCGACCCCGATCGTCAACCCCAACGATGTGACGCAGCCGGTGCCGTCGCCGCTCCCCCCGTCCTCGCCCGGGTCCACGCCGTCCGACGAGGCCGAGACGGCGATGATTCCGAAGATCCACGACCGTTCGGGCCGTACCGAGCACCCTGGTGCGGACGAGACGGCGGTTCTTCCTCCGGTACGGGACGTGCACGAAGCCCGCGAGACGAATCCGGCGGACCGGGTTCCGCGGGGCATCTTCCGCGACGAGCGCCCGGCAGAACCCGCTCAGGAGAACGAGAACGAGCGCACCCGCGAGCTTCCGCAGATCGGCGACCCGCACGCGGCGGCTCCGCGGCCGGTTCAGGACCACCGGGGCCGGCGTCCTCGTCCGGACTGGGCCGAGGAGACTCCGCTGGACGATCTGCCGACGCTGGCGGACGAGCTGCTGGGCGACCACCGGGACGACGAGGACTCGGGCTCCTCGGGCCGGGGACGCCGACCGCGCCGCTGATCCCACTGATCCGCGACGGCTGCCGGGCCGGCCCGCCCGGCAGCCGCGCCGAGCTTTCGCCCTCCCGCGGTGCTTCCGCTCCGCCGTTCCGCCGCTGCCGTTCTGCCGTTCCGCGGTGCTTCCGTGCTGCTGTTCCGCCGTGCTGCCGGGATTGTCAGACCCGTCCCTCACAATGGGAAGCCGGATCGACAAGCAGCGACATCACAGCCGCGCGACCGCATCGCACGACAGCCGCGCGGCGCACACCACCGGAAGGGCGGTGACCCATGACCGTATGGGACGACCTGGTCGGCCAGGACCGAGTGCAGGAGCAGCTCGGTGCCGCCGCCCGGGACGCCGATGCGCTGGTCACCGCCAACTCGACGGGCGAGCCGGTGCCCCCGGGGTCGAGGATGACCCATGCCTGGCTGTTCACCGGCCCGCCGGGCTCCGGCCGCTCCACCGCGGCCCGTGCCTTCGCCGCCGCCCTCCAGTGCACCAGCCCCGACCGGGCCCTGGGCGGCGCACCGGGCTGCGGTTTCTGCGACGGCTGCCACACCAGCCTCATCGGTACCCACGCCGACGTCGAGGTGGTCCGTACCGATCTGCTCTCAATCGGTGTGAAGGAGACCCGCGAGCTGGTCCGCCGCGCCCAGCTCTCCCCGGCAGTCGGCCGCTGGCAGGTCCTCGTCCTGGAGGACGCCGACCGGCTCACCGAAGGCGCGGGGAACGTCCTGCTGAAGGCGGTCGAGGAGCCCGCGCCGCGCACGGTGTGGCTGCTCTGCGCGCCCTCCCTCGAAGACGTGCTGCCCACCATCCGCTCCCGCTGCCGTCACCTCACCCTGCGCACGCCGCCGGTGGACGCGGTGGCCGACGTCCTGATCCGGCGCGACGGTATCGATCCGGAGCGGGCCGCGTCCGCCGCCCGTGCCACCCAGGGCCACATCGGCAGGGCCCGTCGCCTCGCCACCGACGAGGCGGCACGTTCCCGTCGTGCCGCCGTGCTCAAACTGCCGCTGCGCGTCGAGGACATCGGTGGCTGCCTCAAGGCCGCGCAGGAGCTGATCGACACCGCCACCGACGACGCCAAGCAGGTCTCGGAGGAGGTCGATGCCAAGGAGACGGAGGAGATGAAGGCGGCGCTCGGTGCCGCCGCGGGCGGGCGGATGCCGCGCGGTACGGCCGGGGTGATGAAGGAGCTGGAGGACAGGCAGAAGCGCCGCAAGACCCGTACCCAGCGCGACAGCCTCGATCTCGCGCTCACCGACCTGACCGGCTTCTACCGCGACGTACTGGCGATCCAGCTGGGCTCGCGCATCGCCATCGCCAACGCGGACGCACAGGACGCCCTCGACCGCATCGCCCGCTCCTCCACACCCGAGCGCACCCTGCGCCGGATAGAGGCGGTGATCGCCTGCCGCCGGGCGCTGGACCGCAATGTGGCCCCGCTGCTCGCGGTGGAGGCGATGACGATGGCGCTGCGCGCGGGCTGAGGCCAGGCACCGCCACCGCCCGTCAACGCGCGTCACCAGGTATCGCCATGTGTCACTTTCTGTCATATTTTTCACCCGTATGAGCGGGGAATCGGGTGAGTCGTCGCGCGGCGACTACGCTCCGGGGATGGACACCAGGCGCTCGCTCCGCATCCTCGCCACCGCGCTCGGCACTGCCGGCCTCCTCATCTCCGGCTGCAGCAGCGGCAGTTCCACGAGCTCGCCGTCCGTCCCGTCCGTCGTGCCCGTCCCTGCCGCGCTCCAGCCGTACTACGCGCAGCAGTTGAACTGGCGGGACTGCGGTGTCGAAGGGTTCCAGTGCGCGACGATGAAGGCGCCCCTGGACTACGCGCAGCCGGGCGGCGACGACATCAAGCTGGCCGTCTCCCGTGCCAAGGCCACCGGACCCGGCAATCGGATCGGCTCCCTCCTGGTGAATCCGGGCGGCCCCGGCGGTTCGGCCATCGGCTATCTCCAGAGCTACGCGGCCGTCGGTTACCCCGCCCAGGTCCGGGCCCGCTACGACATGGTCGCCATCGACCCGCGCGGTGTGGACCGCAGTGAGCCCGTCGAATGCCTCACCGGTCCGCAGATGGACGCCTACACCCAGGTCGACCAGACACCTGACGACGCGGGCGAGGTCGCCAGGCTGAGCGGCGCCTACAAGCAGTTCGCAAGCGGCTGCGAGCAGCACTCCGGCGAGATCCTGCCGCATGTCTCCACCGTCGAGACGGCACGGGACATGGACATGCTGCGCGCCCTGCTCGGCGACGAGAAACTGCACTACGTCGGGGCCTCGTACGGCACCTACCTCGGCGCGACGTACGCCGAGCTCTTCCCCGCCCGGGTCGGCCGCCTGGTCCTGGACGGGGCGATGGACCCGTCGCTCCCCGCCGTCGAAGTGAACCGTGACCAGACCGCGGGCTTCGAGGCGGCGTTCCAGTCCTTCGCCGCCGACTGCCTCAAGAAGGCGGACTGCCCGCTCGGCACCACCTCCACCGCCGACGCGGCCACCCGCCTGAAGCAGCTCTTCGCCCAACTCGACGCCCGGCCGATCCCCACCGGCGACTCCCGCGCGCTCACGGAATCCCTCGCCACGACGGGAGTCATCGCCGCGATGTACGACGAGTCGGCCTGGCCCCGGCTCCGCGAGGCCCTCACCGGCGCCGAGAAGGGTGACGGCTCCGGCCTGCTCTCCCTGTCGGACAGCTACTACGAACGCGAACCGAACGGCACGTACACGAACCTGATGTCCGCCAACGCCGCCGTGAACTGCGTGGACATGCCGCCCGCCTTCGCCGACGCCGATGCCGCCGCCCGGGCGCTGCCGAGCTTCGAGAAGGCGTCCCCGGTCCTCGGCAGGACCTTCACCTGGGCCGCCCTGAACTGCGCCCACTGGCCGGTCCGGCCCACCGGCACCCCTCACCGCATCGAGGCGAAGGGTGCGGCCCCGATCGTCGTGGTCGGCACCACCCGCGACCCGGCCACCCCGTACAAGTGGGCCGAGTCCCTGGCCGGCCAGCTCTCCTCCGGCACCCTCCTCACCTATCGCGGCGACGGCCACACGGCCTACGGCCGCGGCAGCGACTGCATCGACACGGCGATCAACACCTACCTCCTGGACGGCACCCCGCCGAGCGAGGGCAAGCAGTGCTCCTGATCCCGCCCGGCCCACCGCAGATCTGCCACTGATCCGCCACTGACCTGCGAAAACGGTCCGGAGCCGGGTTGGTGCGGAGCACCCCCGGAAACTGTGTAGACTTGGCGACGCTGCTGATCGCACCATGGTGCGACAGGGCGTGCCGCCTTAGCTCAGTTGGCCAGAGCAACGCACTCGTAATGCGTAGGTCTCGGGTTCGAATCCCGAAGGCGGCTCTGTAGAAGCCTCAGGACTCACTCGCCGTGACCTGGGGCTTTTGCTTTTTCCGGGGCGGATTGGGGCGCGTCGGAGCGCACGGTCGGGACGCCGTGGAGGGGCTTGCGTGAGCGATGCGTGAGCGAGCGGCGGATGATCTGCTTCTGGGGTCTCTTCGGCCTTTTCGGATGTCTCTTCCGATGTCGAAAAAAGACCTACAGAGGCGAGTAGGTCTGGAAAGCTGTGTCGGAGACGACCTTGATGTCGATCCCGGCCGCGAGCATCGGCGTCGCGGCGCCGTGGCGGAGGTCGTGAAGGCGGACGGGCGGCAGGCCGGCGGCGGCCACCAGGCGCTCGAAGAGGTCGGATACCTTGCCGGGGTGGAGCCAGGAGCCGTCCTCCTGGGTAAAGATCCGACCCGTCAGCTTCCAACTGTCACCCGCCTCCCGCCGGTCCTTGTCCTGCTGGCGCTTGTGCTCCCGCGCGTACTGGATGGACTCGCCATCCAACGCGACGAGGCGGATTCCCGTACGGCCTTCAGCGCGCCCTCGGCGCCCCGCTCGCCGGCGGCGGCACGTTCGAGCTCGCTGCGCTCGACCGTGGTCAGCGAGAACTCCGCCGCGACGAACACCGCGCAGGTCAGCGTCAGCAACAGGGCCAGCAGCAGAAGGAGTACTTCGATCACCGTGTTACCCCCGTCCCGCTCCCCAGGTGCTCGGGGATCTCATGCGGGCTGACACGGCAGGTACTGGGAGGTTCGTCCATCGCGGGGACCGCGAATCCTTCTCGGCTATGGGGATGATCGGTGATTCCCATACTAAGGAGCGGCAAAAGCGGGTCAGCGTATCTGCCGGCGGACCAGCTCGTGGAAGAGGCCGCTGGTGTCGGCGAGCAGTTCGGCGGGCGGTCCCTGCTGGATCACCTGGCCGTCCGACATGACGATGACCCGGTCGGCGTCCATGACAGTGGAGAGCCGGTGGGCGATCACGATGCGGGTGGCGCGCAGCGCGCGGGTGCTCTCGATCACGACGCGCTGGGTCTCGTTGTCCAGCGCGCTGGTGGCTTCGTCGAAGAAGAGGATGCGCGGGTGGCGGATCAGGGCCTGGGCGATCATCAGGCGTTGCCGCTGCCCGCCGGAGACGGCGCCGCCGCCGTCGGAGAGCACGGTGTGCATGCCCATCGGCATCCGCTTGATGTCCTCGGCCAGGCCTGCCATCGCGGCGGCCGCCCAGGCCTCTTCCAGGCTGAACAGCTCGGCGCCGCAGATGCAGTCCAGGATCGAGCCGGAGAAGGGCTGGGCGTTCTGCAGGACGACTCCGCACTGACGGCGTACGGCGGCCTGGTCGAGGGCGGCCAGGTCCTGACCGTCGTAGAGCACACTGCCGGAGGCCGGCCGGTCGAAGCCGATGAGCAGCCGGAGCAGGGTCGACTTGCCGCAGCCGCTGGCTCCGACGATCGCGACGAACTCGCCCGGCCGCACCTGGAACGACACGTTGTCGAGCACCAGCGGCCCGTCCTCGGCGTACCGGAAGGACAGGCCCTTGGCCTCGATCGCGCCGGACAGCGTGCCGGGGGCCGTGCTGCCCCCGCGTACCTCGGGGACCTCGTCGAGGATCGGCTTGACCTGCTCGAAGAGCGGCAGGACGGAGGCGGCCGAGATGAGGGCGCCGGTGAGCTGGGTGACCGAGGTCAGCATCATCGTCACGGCGGTGTTGAAGGTGAGGAAGCCGCTCGCCGACAGGGTGCCGCGGGCCGGCCCGGCGAGCAGCATGAACATCACCAGGGTGCAGAACGGCAGGTAGACCGCGTTGAAGACGGTGATCAGGTTTTTGCGCCGGCCCACCCGCTGTTGCAGCTCGCGGCTGTGCGCGAACTCCCGCGCCCAGGCGGCGTAGGCGAAGCTCTCCGCAGCGGCGACGCGCAGTTTGGGCAGGCCGCGCAGCGTCTGGAAGGCCTGGTTGTTGAGCTTGTTGTTGAGCACGATCAGCCGGCGCTGCCACCGCAGCTGCGACAGGCCGAGCCCGAGGAACACCGCGGCGACGACCACCAGCATGGCCAGCGCCATCAGCGTCAGCGGGACGCTGTACCAGAGCAGCAGGACGAGGTTCACCGCGCCGACCATGCCGGCCTGCAGCGTGACCGAGCTGATGCCGGACAGTACGCGGCGGATGGCGCTGATGCCCATCGCCGCGCTCGCGAGCTCTCCGGTGGAGCGCTCGGCGAAGAATTTCGTCGGCAGCCGCAGCAGCCGGTCCCAGACGGCCGGCTGCAGGGTGGCTTCGGCACGTCCTTCGATGCGCAGGATGGAGATGTTCTGCAGCAGCATGAAGGCGGTCGAGACGACGGTGGTGGCCACGAGCGCCAGGGAGGTCGAGACGATGAGGCTGTTCTCGGCGTTCGGTACGTAGACACCGAGGACCTGTCCGGTGGCGATCGGCACCAGCGTCCCGAGGCCGACCGCGACCAGCCCGCCCAGGACCAGGTTGCGCATGTCCATCCCGGTGCCGCGCACGCTGAAGCGGAGCAAGTGCCAGGCGGACACCGGTTGTTCGGGCAACGGGCGGTAGAACATGATGGCGCGGGGCTGGAGTTCGTCGAAGTTGGCCCTGCTGATCCTCATCCGTGCGCCGGTGATGGGGTTCACCGCCTCATACCCGCCACGGCGCCACAGCAGCGCGACCGGCGCTCCGGTCTTTCCCCGGTGGCCCACCAGGGGACCGGAGTTCTCCCGCCACCAGCGCCCGGTGAGCCTGACCACCCGGGTACGCAGCCGTGAGTGCACCGCGATGCGCTCCACCGGACTCATCCGGTCGGTCAGGTCGCCGCCCTGCAGGGGCGCCGAGACGGTGACCCCGGCGGCGTCGGCGACCAGCCGGCAGACGGCGAGGGTGGCGTCGTCGATCCCGTCAGCCGGAACGGCCGCGGTCTTCCCCGGCCGGTTGGCGGAGGGCCTGTTGATGGAGGCCAGCAGCGCTTGATCGGCCTGTTCGCGTACGGCCTCGCCGGCCTTGATCCCGGCCGCCGTCCGGTCCTCGTGAGCGCGCTCCAGCCGCTCTATCCAGCGATCCAGCGCGAACAGCAGCCGGGACTGCTGGTTGACCATCTGCTGCCACATCGCGCCGTCGATGAGCAGGTCGGCGGCCGCCTCCATGCTGAACGCGGCGCCGTACTGCACGCTGCCGGGGGCCACCGGCATCCACAGGATGTTGTCGTCACCCGATTCGTACGGCTCGGCCTGGCCGTCCAGTTGGCCGTCCAGCTGCCCGTCGAGGGGGCCTTCGAACAGTACGCGCAGGCTGCGGCCGACCCCGCGGGCGAAGGCGTCCTCCAGCGGGCTGAGGCTGACCTGCTGGTCGCCGTAGCCGTAGCCGTGCTCGTATCCGTGCTCGTATCCGTATTCGGGCCGGTACAGCTCCCGGAGCTGTATTCGGCGCACCTGGCACCCCTCCAGGGGCCTGCCGACCAGTGTGTGCTGCGGGCCCTCGACCGGGCCGAGCAGCAGGGTGCCGGTTTCGAGCCGGCCGAGGAAGTGCCAGCGGCCCTGGCTAACGGCGTCGACCGCGAACAGGTCCATCGCGCCGTCCACCACCAGCCACAGGACGTGCGGCCCGTCCAGCGACAGGCTGCGGGTGCTCGTGGAGTCGACCGGCAGGCCCAGGCCGCCCATGGCGCCGACCACCACGTCGACGGTGTCGTGTACGGATGACGTCACGTCAGTGCTCCCTGACCAGCTCGGCGTACGGGCCCCCGGCGGCGACCAGGTCCTCGTGCCGGCCGCGCTCCACGACCGTTCCGTGGTCGAGGACGACGATCTCGTCGCTGTCGCGCACCGTGCTCAGCCGGTGCGCGATCACGACGCAGGCGCAGCCGCGCCGCCGCAGGTTGTCGATGATCAGCTGCTCGGTCTCGGCGTCCAGGGCGCTGGTCACCTCGTCCAGGACCAGCACGCTGGGCCGGCGGACCAGCGCCCGGGCGATCTCCAGGCGCTGCCGCTGACCACCGGAGAAGTTGCGGCCGTCCTGCTCCACCCGGCTGTGGATGCCGCCGGGCCGCCGGGCGACGGCGTCATGGACGACGGCGTCCTTGAGGGCGGCGATCACGGCTTCGTCGGGTATCGAGGGATCCCACAGCGCCACGTTGTCGCGGACGGTGCCCTCGAAGAGGAAGACATCCTGGTCGACGAAGGAGACCGAGGCGGACAGCGAGCTGCGGGAGATCTCGTCCAGCCGCTGCCCGTCGATGCGGATCTCGCCCTCCCACGGCTTGTACAGGCCCGAGATCAGCCGGGACACCGTGGACTTGCCGCTGCCGGAGCCGCCGACGAGGGCGACCTGCCGGCCTGGTCCGACCGACAGCGAGAAGTCGGTGAGCAGCGGTTTGTCGAGCGGGCTGTACCCGAAGGTGATGCCCTCCAGCGTCACGTGCCCGCTGAGCCTGCGGGTGCTCGCGGCCGGCCGGTCCTGCGAGTACAGCGGGTCCACCGGGAAGCTCTCGACGTCCTTGAGCCGGGCCACGTCGGCCGCGAAGTCCTGGATCCGGCCGGCCACCCCGCTCAGCCGGGCGACCGGCGCGGTGAAGCTGGTCACCAGCGACTGGAAGGCCACGAGCAGACCGATCGAGATGTGGCCCTCCACCGCCCGCACCCCGCCGATCAGGAGGATCAGCGCGCTGTTGAGTGCCGCGAGCGTGGGCGCGACGACGGCCAGCGCCGCGCTCGGCACGCCGAGCCGCTGCTGCCCGTCCAGCGTGGTCGCGTGCTGCCCGGCCCAGCGGCGGAAGTACCCGTTTGCGCCTCCGGTGGCCTTCATCGTCTCGATCAGCTGGAGGCCGCTGTACGAGGTGTTGGTCAGCCGGGCGCTGTCCGCCCGCAGCTTCTGGACGCCGGTGCCCCGGATCCGGGTCACCATCCGCAGCGCCGCCACGTTGAGCAGCGCGATCAGTACCCCGATGACGGTCAGCTGCGGGTCGTAGCTCCACAGCAGGACCGCGTAGAGGATCACGACCACGGCGTCCACACCGGCGGCAGCGAGGTCCCGCGCCAGGGTCTCGGCGACCGAGTCGTTGGACTGCAGCCGCTGGACGAGGTCGGCGGGGTTGCGCTGGGCGAAGAAGGTGACCGGCAGCCTGAGCAGATGCCGCAGGAAGCGGGCGCTGCTCAGCGTGGAGGAGATGATCCGCCCGCGCAGCAGGTTCGCCTGCTGGATCGCGACCAGCACGGCGGTCAGCACCACCGTGGCGGCCATCGACGAGAAGATCAGCGGCAGCAGGGACGTTTCGTTGCCGAACATGAACATGTCGATGTAGGCGCGGCTCAGAGCCGGCGCCGCCACGCCCACCACGACCAGCAGGAAGCTGGCGATCACCGCGGCCAGCATCGTGCCCGCGGTGCCGCGCAGTCGCGCCGGCAGGGCGCCCATGATCCCCGGCCGGCGGCCACCCGGGCGGAATCGCTCGCCGGGCTCGAAGGTCAGCACGACGCCGGTGAAACTGGTGTCGAAGTCCTCCGTCGGGACGAACCGGCGGCCCCTGGCCGGGTCGTTGATGTGCACGCCGCGCCGGCCGAAGCGGCGCCCCATCCCGTCGTAGACGACGTAGTGGTTGAACTCCCAGAACAGGATGGCCGGCGCGGGTACCTCGGCCAGGGCGGCCGTTTCCATCTGCATGCCCTTGGCGTTCAGGCGGTAGCCGCGTGCCGCTTTGAGCACATTGCTGGCCCTGGAGCCGTCGCGGGACACCCCGCAGGCGATCCGGAGTTCCTCGAGGGGCACATGGCGGCCGTAGTGGCCGAGCACCATCGCCAGCGAGGCGGCGCCGCACTCCACGGCTTCCATCTGGAGCACGGTGGGGCTGCGGACGGTCCTCTGCTTCTTCCGCTTCGGCTCGTGCCTGCGCCGTCGGCGATCGGGCTGCTGGGCCGGGCGGTTGGGGTGGTTGGGGTGGTTGGGGCGGTGTCTCCCGCGCCCGGCGGGATCGTGCTGCGCGGTCACGGGAGGACCCATTCGACCGGGCGCTGCGCCGCGAGGTGGATGGCGCCGCTGACCAGCGTCGTGGAGTCGATCGTGTAGGGCGGGCCGTCTGCCGACGACCACGCGTACCCGGACTTCGTGCCCGCCGACCGGTCCAGCTGGACCACGACCGCCAGCGGCTGGCCGCCCTGCGAGAACTGCTCGCCCAACTGGCTGTCCCCGAGGAAGCTGGTGATCTGCTGCCGCGTCTGGGGAGTCCGGCCGACCCCGAGGACCCGGCCCCGCAACACCCCGTACTGCTGCGCGGGCACGGACTGGACGGTGAGGTCCACCGATGAACCCATGGGGATCGTCGATGCGCTGCTGTCCTGCGCGTACAACACCGCCACCAACGGGTCGTCGGTGGCGTCGATACGTTCCACGGTCGCCAGATCCGCCCCGGTGGCCACCACCGCACCGATCTTGGCCAGCAGGGCGTTCACCCGGCCCGCGGCCACCGCGTGTACGGTCTTGACCTTCTGGTCCGTGCGGATGCTCAGCAGCCGGGCGCCGGCCGACAGCATGTCGCCCTCATCGGCGTAGACAGCGGTGACCTGACCCGCGACCGGGCTCTGCACTATGTAACTGCCCTTTGCATGGGTCAGGATCCCGGCCGCGGTCAGCTTGGACGACACGGAGCCGGTCACGGCCCAGAAGCACGCGCCGGCCATGACGACGGCCGTTACCGCGAGCACGAGCCAGCCCTGCGGCCGGGCGAAGCGCACCGGTATGTCGAGTTCTTCAGGCGATTGCAGCTTGGAAAGCGCCTTTTGCCGGAACTGCACGGAGGTATTCCTTCAACTGCATTCATCGCGGCGACAGCCGACGGCCGTCGACCCACAGCATCCATGGGCCCGGGAACAAATGTTCCAGGGCCCATGGATTTTACGCCTCGCGGCAAATGAGACCGTCAGAGGCCGGCGATGACCGACGGGACGGGCACCAGGGAGGCGGTGGAACCGATGAGGCCCTCGACGCCGTCGACAGCGACACCGCCGGAGACGTCGATCGGGCCGGCGGAGACACCGCCTGCAGCGCTGACGCCACCGGAGATGTTGTCCAGGTCGTTGTCGGCGATCTCGCGGGTCTCGATGAAGTTACGCATGAATTGCGCTCCTCTTCAATGGCTTGGGGGTTTTTGAAAAGTGTCTTTCGAAAATAAACCGAACACATTTTCATAACTTCGGTTCGGGCAAGACGCTAGTACACCAACGGGTCGACAGGCCACCTCGGCCCCAGTTTCTTTCGGTCAACATTTCGGTACCGCAAGACGCTGCTGTGCAGCATTACCCAGTGAACGATGGCCACTTCTTCACATAATTTAACGGCTGTTTTTCAGCGGAACGTTCCGTCGCCGACGCCGATTGGGACATACCTGCGGTAAAGGCTTTTGGGTATCCGGCCGACCGCGATCCGGTCAGCTTCGTGTGCACCTTGTGTGTGCACCATGTGCGGGATTGCTCATCGCGACCCGGTGCGGGCCGGCACATGGCCGTTCAGGATGGCCGCAAGTTGGTCGCGTCCTTCGATACCGAGCTTTCGGTACGCGTTGGTGAGATGGACCTCGACGGTGCGCAGCCCGACCCGCAGGATGTCGGCCAGTTCCCGGTTGGTCCGGCCCTCGGCGGCAAGCATCGCGGTGCGCAGCTCGGCGGCGGTCAGTACGGCGACTCCCTCCGCGCCGGCGGACTTCGGCGCTCGGCCACCCGACGCGGACAGCTCGATACGCGAACGTCGCGCCAGATCCGCGCAGCCGCACTCCTCGGCGAGTTCGACCGCACCGCGCAGCGCCCGGCGAGCCGGAACCGAGCGTTTGGCCCGGCTCAGCGCCGTACCGTACTCGCTCAGGGAGCGTGCCAGGTCGAGCTTGGCGGCCGACCGTTCCAGAACGGAGACCGACTGCTCCAGCGTGGTCAGTCCCTGGGCGCCACCGGTCACCACGCCCTGCGTCCGCAGCGCGGCACCCAACGGGCCGGACGCCTCCCACCGGCGCGCCTGCTCCACCGCCTCCGCGGCCTGGCGGCGGGCGTCGGCCGTCTCACCGAGCGCCAGCAGAGCCGTCGCGGTCTCGGACCGCCACGGGGCGACCGCGGGATTCTCCACCTTCCACGACGGAAGCCGATCGCCTACGCCGAGCAGATCCCGGAGCCCTTCGGCCGGCGCTCCGGCGGCGACCCGCAGGCGGCCCCGGGCGAGCAGCAGGGCCGTGCCGGCCCAGGTCCGAGGCACATCGCCGCACAGTTCCGACCGTTCGAGCAGGCCCGCCGCCTCGTCGTGGTCGCTCAGGTCGACCAGGACCTCCACCAGCCGGGCCAGGAACTCCACCGCCGCGCCCCGCTGCCGGGGCGCCCCGCAGCCGATGAGCAGCTCCAGCGCGCTCCGGGCGTCCTCGGCCGCGGCCGGCATCCGGCCCAGCCGGTGGGCGACGACTCCGCGCAGCGACCGGGCCGCGGCCAGGGACGGCCGGTGGCCCCAGCGCAGCGCATGGCCCACCAGGGCGTCGCAGCGTTCGTGGGCTTCCTCGGTCCGCCCGGCCTGGGCCAGCACCAGCACAGCGCGCAGGGTGGGCCGCATCGCGTCGGGGTTGACCGGGAGCACCGCCAGCGCCTCCTTGGCCAGGGCCACGGCCCGGCTCCGGCAACGGCCGGCCCATGCGGTGCGCATGGCGAGCAGGCTCAGGTGGCGCCCTTCGTCCCCCCTGCCCTTCACCGGCTCGGGCAGGCGGGTCAGCAGCGCCGCCGCGGCTCCCGCGGTCGCCTCGCTGTCGAACTGCAGCTCCGCCGAGCACAGCGCCTGGTCGTCGGCGTCCAGCTGCTCAACGGCGGCCTGGTGGCGCCCGGCCACGGCGAGGTGCTCTGCCAGTTCCCGTACGACGCCGGCCTGCCGCTCCGAGACCGTGGTCAGCCGGCGGATCGCCGCGCCGAGGTCCACGTACCCCTCGGCCCGGCCCAGCTCCGTCAGGAGCCGCGTCCGGAGGGCGTCCGGCATGGGCTCGTGCAGAGCCCTGCCCAGGTAGGCGATGGCTGTGTCGGGATCGCCTCGGCCGATGGCGGCTGCGGCCGCGTCGAGCAGGCGGGCGACCACCCAGGGTTCGGCCAGCGGCGGGGTGGCGACGAGCTGTTCGGCCACCCGGCACTCGGGAGCTCCGGTGGCCCGCAGGGTCCGGACCGCCTTGGTGCGCAGCGTCTGCAGGTCGGCGTACGGCACCTGCTGGATCACCATGTTGCGCAGCATCGGCTGTGCCAGGGCCACGGACTGATCCGACACGCGCAGCAGTCCGGCCCGGCTGAGCGCCGTCGTCACCTCCATGACCACCGGCGGCTCGGCACCGCAGACTCCGGTGACGCGGGGCAGGTCCGCGTCGGCGCCCAGCACGGCGACGGCTCTGGCGACATCGAGGGCGTACGGCGATATCCGGCGCAGGCGGGCGTGCACCCCGGAAGCGAGCCTGGACACGGCGGTGTTGCCGGGCACTGCCGCCGAGTCTGCGGTGGGCGTGACCGCCTGGTCCCTCAACACCGAGGCCAGCTCGGTCACGTACAGCGGGTTGCCTCCCGCTTCCCGCATGACCGCGGCGACGAAGGACCGGTCCGGGGTGGCGGCGAGGGTGCGTTCGATCAGCGCTGAGGTGGCCGGGACGCTCAGCTCGGCCGGGCGGAGCTCGACCGCGCTGACGGCCAGCAGCTCGTCGAGGACGTCGGGATCGGCGCACGGCTCACCGGGGCAGATGGTCAGCAGCACCGCGATCCGTGCCTGATCGACGCGCTGCGGAAGGGTACTCAGCCAGCGCAGCGACTGCCGGTCCAGCCACTGCAGATCGTCCACCGCCACCAGCACCGGGGCCTGGGATGCCAGCTGCGACAGCGCCCGGTGCACAGCGCACAGCTCGGCCAGCGACGGCTCGTCGGCCGGCCCGGCGAACGGCAGCTCCGCGATCTCCGGCACCACGGGCGCGAACAATCGGCTCACCAGGCCGTAGGGCAGGGCCCGTTCGGGTGCACTGCCCCGGGCCGTCAGCACGGTGAACCCGCTGCGCCGGGCCCGGTGAACCGCGGCCTCGAGTACGGCCGTCTTGCCCGTCCCCGCACCGGCGTTGACCACCACCACGCGGCCGGCGTGCTCAGCCGCACCGGCCAGCATCGCCTCGATCTCGGCGATCTCCCTGTCGCGGCCGAACAGTTCCGACGGAGCCGTCTTCATGCGATACCCGTTCCCGCGGCCGGGTGTCATGACGCGGACGGATGACGAGCGGTCATCAGCAGGAACGGCGTGCCAGTGCCCCCTCCCGGCAAGCTTTGTCCTGCCGCGCGCCGCCCAGCATGCACGCTCGCTTACGGGCAGACATTGCCGGTCACGGCGCTAGGTCACGCGAGCCCCGGACCATGCCACCTGGTCGTCCACGCCGCCACCCCGGCCCCGATTGATTGAGGGACAAGCCTGGCGTGAAGGTTCCGGGCCGGGTCTTCGACACCTGTTGCCGGGTCGTGCCATCGCTCACACACCGCGTATCAGTGGACGGGTCAGGGGTCTGCGGGGACTGTGGGGCCCTTGGGGCCTCTGGGGCCTCCGCCCGTGGGTAACACTAATGCTCATCGGACCGCACGGGGAGACGGGGGCGGGCAGGAGCCCGGACGGCCGGTCCGCCGTCCGGGCTCCAGGTCGCCGTCGCGAATCAGTCGTTGATGCGAAGAAGGCGAGCGTGGGCCATTCTCGTCCGGAAGGGAAACTCTGCGCTGCTCAGACCCGGTTGAGCGCGGCGGCGCCGAAAGACACGTCGAAGCGGTCACACCAGATGCTCACCCTGCCGTACCGGTCGACAGACCGCGCAGGACCTGGCCGACGTGGCGGTGCCCGAGCTCGCCGGCGTCGTCGCCGTCGATCTGCTGGACCCGGTGATCAGGGGCAGGGAGTCCTCCTCCAGCACCTCCTTCCTGGTCGCTGGTGACATGAGCTGCGGCCGCGGTGTCGAGCAGCCGGTAGCCGACGGCGAGGGCGTCGGTGACGGCCTGCTCGGTCTGCTCCGGCAGGATCTGGAAGACGCCGAAGCCGAGGACCGGCATCTCCACGCCGTTGTTCAGGGTGATCGTGTTCTTGGGCATGCCTCGACGGTAGGCACGCGTCCGGCACGAGTGGGAGTCACTGCCGTTATCCCCCGTACGCAATCCCCGTATGCAGTCGCCGCCGGCGCTGGGAGCCCTCGACTCGACCCCCGACGTCCGGATCGTCACCTACCTCACCGACGCCGGTACCGCCTCTGCTGACGCCCTCGACCTGCTCCGCGGCTGGGTCGCGACCACACACACATCCACCGAACGCGCCCGACGACGTGGTGACGTCTTGGACGCCGGTGGGCAGTGACTGGTGGACACCTGAATCCGCACTGTGGGAGGCCGATAACTCCGATGTTTCGGCTCCTTGTCACCTCCGACGCTCGTCTCGGTGGCCCGTCGGTGGCCGGACGCCTCTGGACAGCACATCACGAGGGGGCACCGACCAACCACGAGCACATGCTCTGATCAGGCACGACGTCACGTGGCGGCACGACGAAGCACTACGCAACAGGAACGCTCACGGTCTCGTAATGCGTAGGTCTCGGGTTCGAATCCCGAAGGCGGCTCTGTGGAAGCCTCAGGACTCACTCGCCGTGACCTGGGGCTTTTGCTTTTTGAGGCCGTGACCGGGTGTTGCAGTGCCTGACCGGCCCGGGGAAACGGACCGGTCGCATGGCCGGTATCGCGTCTCCGGGCCCGGCCGGTCCGACTGTGATCGGTGCTCGTCGATCCCCGCCGGGGCAGACCTCGGTGAGAGCCTCGTGTGGCTGGTTACTCCTCTGCGGCGAGAGTCTTGTTGCGCCGCACCGAGGACCAGAACGACCAGCCGATCAGCACCACGCCGACCAGCCCGGTGATGATCTCGTTGATCTGGTACTGGATGGTGACGAGCAGGATCACGGCGAGCGCGCCGATCGCGTAGTGGGCGCCGTGCTCCAGGTAGACGTAGTCGTCCAGGGTGCCCTGGCGGACGAGGTAGACCGTGAGAGAGCGGACGTACATGGCGCCGATGCCGAGACCGAGCGCCATCAGCACGATGTCGTTGGTGATGGCGAAGGCGCCGATCACGCCGTCGAAGGAGAAGGACGCGTCGAGGACTTCGAGGTAGAGGAACATGAAGAACGCGGCCTTGCCCGCCATCGCCACGGCCGAGACGGGCTTGCCCGCCTTCTTCGCCTCTTCCTCGGCCTCGTGCTCTCGCTCCTCTTCCTCCTCCAGCCTGTTCTCGAAGAAGCCGGAGAGCCCTCCGACGACCAGGTACGTGATCAGACCGGCGATACCGGAGATCAGCACGGTCTGAGCCTTGTCCGCGTGTCCGGCGTGCTGGTGGGCGTTGACCGCGAAGGTCATCGAGCTGATGAGCAGCACGATCAGGGCGATGCAGACCGACAGCATGTCTATCCTGCCGAGTTTGGCCAGCGGCCGTTCCAGCCGGGCCAGCCACCTGATGTCGCGATCCTCGAAGATGAAGTCGAGGAAGATCATGAACAGGAACATCCCGCCGAAGGCGGCGATCGACGGGTGTGCGTCGGTGACCAACTGCTCGTAGCGCTCGGCATCGTTCCATGCCAGGTCGACCGCCTCGACGGGCCCCATCTTCGCGCTGACGGCGACGATCACGACGGGGAAGACCAGCCGCATGCCGAACACGGCGATGAGCACACCGACCGTGAGGAAGATCTTCTGCCAGAAGGCGCTCATCTTCTTCAGGATTCCGGCGTTGACCACGGCGTTGTCGAAGGAGAGCGAGACCTCGAGAATTGACAGGATCAAGACGACCCCGAACGCCGTCCACCCGCCGTAGAGCACCGCTGCGACCAGGCCGAGAGCAGTGACAGCGAACGACCAGCCGAAGGTTTTCAGAACCACTGGTACCCAATCGGTGTAGGAAGGGGGGCGCCGACGAACTCGCGCATCGTCGGCCGCGGCGCACCCCGAGGCGACGGTGTGTCAGGATTCTGCTTTCACCGCGAGAACCGGACACGGCGAATCCAGGAGGATCCGCTGCGCCGAGGACCCCAGGAGGAGCTTGCCGACCGCGCTGCGGTGCCGCAGCCCGATCACCACCAGGGACACCTCGGCGGACCCCGCCAGCTCGACGATCTCCTCGGCGGCATCGCGCCCGCCGATCACCTGGCGTATGTCGAAGTCGACGCCCAGTTCGGTCAGGTCCCGTCGGACCTGGTCGAGGTCTTCGCGCTGTGCGAAACCGCGGTCGACGTACGCGTCGCCTCGCGAGGTGTTCATCACCAGCAGGGCCTCGCCCCGGGTGCGGGCCTCGTCGACTCCCGCGCGCAGGGCCGCCTCTCCTTCCGGCGAGGGCACATATCCAACCAGTACGGTCATGACCGCCCCTTTCAGGCCCGTCGCTCGACGAGCGGACGCACGACGAACCGGCGGACCAGCGGCCAGGCCAGTACGAGCACGATCACCGTGTAGATCACGTAGGACACCGGTCCGCCCAGCAGACCGGACAGTTCGCCGCCCGACAGCTGAAGTGACCGACGGCCCTGCAGTTCCGCGCGGGGGCCGAGGATGACACCGACAATCAGCGGCAGTACCGGCAGCCCGAATCTCCGCATCCCGAAGCCGATCAGTCCCAGCGTCAGGAGGAGGAACAGGTCCAAGGGTTGGGCGTTGACCGCGTAGGCACCCATCGAAGCGAAGAACACAATCCCCGCGTACAGATAGGGGCGCGGTATCCGCAGCAGCCTGGCCCAGGCCGGCGCAAGCGGCAGATTCAGCAGGAGCAGCAGCAGATTGCCGATGAACAGGCTGGCGATCAGCGTCCAGACAAGCGCCGACTCGCGCTCGAACAGCAGCGGGCCTGGCTGGATTCCGTACGACTGGAATGCCGCGAGCATCACCGCGGCGGTCGCGTTCGTCGGCAGCCCGATGGCGAGCATCGGCACCAGGGTGCCTGCCGCGGACGCATTGTTCGCCGCTTCCGGGCCGGCAACTCCCTCGATCGCCCCCTTGCCGAACTGCTCGGGGTGCTTGGTCAGCTTCCTCTCCGTGGCGTACGACAGGAACGTCGGGATCTCCGCGCCACCGGCCGGCATGGCCCCGAAGGGAAAGCCGTAGGCGGTGCCGCGCAGCCAGGGTTTCCAGGACCGTTTCCAGTCCTGGCGGCCCATCCACGGCACGCCGACGGGGATCACCCCCGCGGGCTTGCGCCGCAGATGCGCCGCCACCCAGAGGGTCTCGCCGACGGCGAAGATGCCGACGGCGACCACCACCACATCAATGCCGTCGGCGAGTTGGGGGACACCGAAGGTGAGCCGCTGCTGTCCGGAGACCGAGTCGATTCCGACAATGCCGATCACCAGGCCGACGAGCAGCGAGGCGAACCCGCGGATGCGCGACGAGCCGAGGACGGCGGTGACCGCGATGAAGGACAGCAGCATGATCGCGAAGTAGTCCGGTGCGCCGAGGCCGACCGCGAACTCCACCACGATCGGGGCGACGAGTACCAGGAGCAACGTGCCGATCGTTCCGGCGACGAAGGATCCGATCGCCGCGGTGGCGAGTGCCTGCGCCGCCCGGCCGGCCTTGGCCATCTTGTTGCCCTCGATGGCGGTGACGACCGAGGACGATTCGCCGGGCGTATTCAGCAGGATCGAGGTGGTGGAACCGCCGTACATGCCTCCGTAGAAGATGCCGGCGAACATGATGAATGCCCGGGTCGGCTCCATTCCGTACGTCACCGGCAGGAGCAGAGCCACGGTCATGGCCGGGCCGATGCCGGGCAGGACCCCGACCGCCGTGCCGATCGTGACGCCGATCAACGCCAGCAGAAGGTTCATCGGGGTGACGACGTGCGCGAACCCGTCGAGCAGATGATTCAGGTTGTCCATTACAGGATTCCTTGCAGCACGCCGGCCGGGAGGTTGACGCCGAGCCCGATCGCGAAGGCGTAGAAGGTGATCAGCGAAAGCGCCACCGCGATCGCCAGGTTGCGCAGGTAGTGCCGGTTGCCCAGGGCGAAGGCCGTTCCCCAGAACAGGAGGGCCCCGCTGATCACCCAGCCCAGGGGTTCGATCAACACCGCGTTGACGACGAACGCGCCGATGAGCAGCAGCACGGTGCGCCAGTCGATCGGATTCGCCAGGTCGACGTCCTCGCCGGCCTCCGGTTCGGCGCGGCCGCCCCGCGCGACGTCGACGACGTACACGAGGGCGATCAGAAGGAGCAGTACGCCGAGGAGCACCGGTACCGTGCGCGGCCCGACCGGGTCGGTGCTGCTCGGCGCGTGCGCGATCCCGGTGGCGTCGACGATCACCAGTACGCCCAGCAGGGCGAGGAACGCGCACACACCGTACTGTGCGCGGTCCGCGCCCGGGGACCGGCGGGAGCCCGAGTCGGTGGGCTCATCGACGTCCGGGCTCATGCCAGGCCGAGTTCCGTGAGGATGTCGGCAACGGCCTTGTCCTGTTCCGTCAGGTAGGTGGCGAACCCGTCGCCTGCCATGAACGCGTCGGTCCAGCCGTGCTTGGTCAGCTCGGCCTTCCACTCCTCGGAGCCGTGCATCGCGGTCAGCGAGTCGATCCAGACCTTCTTGTCGGCGTCGCTGATGCCGGGCGGGGCGACGATTCCGCGCCAGTTGGTGAAGACCATGTCGATACCCGAGGACTTCAGCGTCGGGGCATCCTTGAGGGCTTCGATCGGCTTCTCGCTGGTCACCGCGAGCACCCGCACCTGACCCGCCTCGATCTGGTCGAGGAACTCACCGAAACCGCTGGCACCAAAGGCGATCTTGTTGCCGAGGATCGCCGGGAGCAGCTCACCACCGCCGTCGTAGCCGATGTAGTTGACCTTCTTCGGGTCGATGCCGACCGTCTTGGCGAGCTGCATCGGAAGCAGGTGGTCCGGTCCGCCGAGCGACGAGCCGCCCCCGACAGCGATGGCCTTGGGGTTCTTCTTCCAGGCGGTGACGAGATCGTCGATCGTCTTGTACGGAGAGTTCTTGGGCACGACGATCGCGCCCGCCTCCTCCATCAGCTTGGCGATCGGCGTGGTCTGCGAGAGCGTCGCCTTCGACTTCGAGGCGTACGCAGCACCGACGACTCCCAGCCCCATCTGCATGGCGAGCTTGCCGTTGCCCTTTTCGTTCACGGTGCGCTGCAGACCGACCGTGCCGCCGGCGCCCGGAAGGTTGAACACCTGAATACCGGACGCGATCCTGGTGTCCTCCATCACCTTGGCAGCCGTCCGCGCCGTGGTGTCGTACCCGCCGCCCGGGGTGTTGGGGACCATGATCCGCAGGCCGGTGACGGGCTCGTCGCTCTTGCCCGTTTCCTCTTTCTCCGCGGTAGCGCCGCAGGCGCCCACCGCGAGCATGGATATGGCGGCCAGGGTGCTGACGACAGCAGCTCTGCGAGTTCTCATGGCTCGTCTCTTTCGCTTCCGGCAGTCGGACGCCATGATTGTGCGACTCGGCAGACACCACGTCTGTGTTGTGTCAGCATTGAAGATTGAGTTCATTGTGGTCGTAACATTTCGCCGCCATACCCTCGCGGGCGAGCTGTTGGTGCTCCAGCTCGCCATCGTCGTGGTGGTGTTGCTGGCGGTCGCCGCTGTCTCGCTGGCCCAGTCGGAAGCGACCTTCAACCGGGTCGAAGGACGCCGGGTCACCGCGCTGGCCGAGCAGCTGGCTGGCAACCCCTTGGTGTCCAGTCAGCTCGGCCGGCCGGCGCCGGGTGAGACGCTCGCGCCGCTCGTCCAGACCACGCTGACCCAGTCGGGTGTCACCTCCGTGACGGTCGCCGACAGCAGCGGCAGGATCGTCAGCTCCACGAATCCCACAGTGATCGGAACAAGGCTGCCGTTCGGGCCCGGCGTCGCCGAGGCCCGCGGCTGGTCAGGGGATCTGGTCCTGGACGGTGCCCAGGAGTTGGTGGCCCAGGTGCCGGTGCTCAAAGCGGCTCAACCGGACCTCGGCCGGCATCTCGGCACGGTGATGATCGGTGAGGCGTCACCGACGATCTGGCAGCGGCTGAGCGGCGCTTCGTCGTATCTGCTCGCCTACCTCGGTATTGCGAGCGGGCTCGGTCTGATCGGATCGTGGTTGCTGGCCCGGCGGATCAAACGCCAGACCCTCGGTTTGGAGCCACGCGAGATCGCGGGGCTCGCCGAACACCGCGAGGCAATGCTGTACGGGATCGCGGAAGGCGTGATCGCCCTCGACCCGCAGTTGCGGCTCACCCTGGTGAACGAGGTCGGCAGGCGGTTGCTCGATCTGCCCGAGCACTGCGTGGGGATGAGCCTGGCCGACCTCCGGATCGAGGGCCGGCTGCACGACGTACTCGCCGGATCCTCCAGTGACACGGCCGAGCGGCGCGACGAAGTCGTCATACGCCGGAGCCGGGTGCTGGTGATGAACCGGATGACCGTCACCAAGGACGGCCGCCGGCTCGGCTCGGTCACGACCTTGCGGGACCGTACCGAACTGGCGCAGCTGGAACGCGAGATCGGATCCTTCCGCAGCTCCGCCGAGCTGCTGCGCGCGCAGGCCCACGAGTTCGCCAATCAGCTGCACACGATTTCCGGGCTGATCCAGATCGGTAAGCACGACGAGGTGGTGCAGTACGTCCGAGCGCTGAGCCGACACCGTCAGTCGCTGGACACGACCCTGACCGGACGGGTCCGCGACATGGCCGTCGGAGCTCTGCTGATGGCGAAGTCCTCGCTCGCGGCCGAACGGAAGGTCGTGCTGCGCGTCTCGGAGCACACGGCGCTCGGCCGACTGGCGCCGGAGGACTCCGTGGACGTGGCGACGGTGATCGGCAACCTCGTCGACAACGCCGTCGACGCCGCGGCGGCGGGCGGTGACGGCCACGACGCCTGGGTGGAGGTCGAATTGTGGCAGGACGCCTCCAGCGTGGAGATCGTGGTGCGCGACTCGGGCCCCGGCGTGGCGCCCGAGCTCGCGCAGGAGGTCTTCTCGCACGGCTTCACCACGAAGGCTGCCCAAGAGGGGGAGCGCGGCATCGGGCTGGCGCTCACCCGGCTCGTCTGCGAGCGCCGCGGCGGCGAGGTCGCGGTGGCCAACACGCCCGACGGCGCCATGTTCACCGCGAGGATGTCCGTCGGCAACCTGGCCGGCGCGGTACCGGAAGGAGCCTCCCGATGATCGATGTACTGGTCGTCGACGACGACTTCATGGTGGCAAGTGTCCACCGGACCTTCGTCGACCGCGTCGAGCCCTTCCGGGTCGTCGGCACGGCGAACACCGGCGAGCAGGCGATCACGGCGGTCGGCGAGCTGCGCCCCGACCTGGTCCTGCTCGACCTCTATCTTCCGGACATGTTCGGTCTGGACGTCATTCCACGCCTGCGGACCGCCGGGCACGACTGTGACGTCATGGTGATCAGCGCCTCGCGCGAGGCCGACGCGGTCCGCCGCTCCGTCCGCCAGGGCGTGGTCGACTACTTGCTGAAGCCGTTCGACTTCGAAGACCTGCGTCCCCGCCTCGAGCGGTACGCCGCCCAGCGCAACAGCCTGCTCACCACAGTCGTCAGAGGCCAGGCCGACGTGGACCGGGTACTGACCGGGGCCGGCTTGCCGGCATCGAGTGTCCCGTTGCCGAAGGGCATGAGCGTGGAGACCGCGGCGCTGATCGAACGCACGCTGTGCGGTACCGACGGAACGCTGTCCGCCGCCGAGTGTGCGGCCCGGACCGGCATCTCCCGGGTCAGCGCCCGCCGTTACCTCGAGTACTTCAACGACACCGGCCGCGCCGAGGTGTCCTTGCGGTACGGAGCCGCCGGCAGACCCGAGCGCCGCTACGGTTGGTGCGCCTGAGTCCGCGCTTGCCGGTCCCGCCGCCTTCGGGGCGTAACGGGTCCCGCAAGGACGTGGCCGCCACCCTGGTCACCAGCGGCACCCCGACCGATCCGCCCACCGACCCGACGGATCCACCGGGCGGCAGCTGGGCGGCCGGAACGTTCTACAACGCGGGAGATCGCGTCACGTACGGCGCAGGCGCACACCGCCGCGCGGAGGTGCCCGGGCCGGAGCGCATCCGGTCCGGGCACCTCCGTTTCGTGATGCCGGAACGCGAACCGTCCGCTGCCCGAGGGGCGGCCGACGGGGCGCGGAGTAGCCTGGATGTGTACGGCTCCCGGTGAGCCGGTTCTGTCGGCCTGCGCATCGAAGGGGGCCGGTACCGTATGGACACCCTGGTCACTGTCGTGGTCGTCCTCGCGATGATCGCGATCGCTGCGTTCGTCATACATCGGCTCAATGCCCGCCATCGGCATCAGCATCTGCGTCCGGCGCACTACGAACACGGGCTGGCCGCGTTCGGGGACGAACCTGCGTCGGGACGCGCTTCCAGGTTCGCTCCGGAGCCCGGCGCGGGTGAACAACGGCAAGGCGGTGGAACTGGTTCCGGGGCAGGCTCCGACCCGGGTCCCGGCTCGGGTTCCGGTTAGGGTTTTGGTTCCGGTTCCGGTTCGGGTTCCGGATAGGGCTCCGGTTCCGGTCCCGGCTCGGGTTCCGGTTCGGGTTCGGGCTCCGGTTCGGGTTCCGGTTCGGGTTCGGGTTCCGGAGCGTGATCACTTTGCGTCCGAGTAGCGTTCCACCACCGCCGTCGTGAACGGAAACCGCACCGGCGTCTCACCGAAGGCGGTCCGCCCGGCCAGCTCACCGGCCGCCCGGATCGCCTCCACGACCGCCTCGGTCTCCTCCCGCGGGCAGTGCACGATCACCTCGTCATGCTGGAAGAAGACCAGCTCGGCCCGGAGACCGGCGGAGCCGATCGCCCGGCGCAGAGCGGCAAGAAGCAGCAACGCCCAGTCCGCAGCGCTGCCCTGCACCACGAAGTTACGGGTGAAGCGGCCCCGTGCGCGGGCGTTCGACGAGGCGTAACCAGGGGTGAACTCGCCGTCGGCGGCGGGTTGTTCCGCGCTCTCCTGCGGGATGCCGGCCTCGTCGTCATCCCCGCTCCCGGCGGCGGGCGGACTGGTCCGCCCCAGCCACGTCCGTACGAGACGCCCCTCCTCGCCCGCCTTCGCCGCGTCGTCGACATAGGCCACGGCCAGAGGAAATCTTCGGCGCAGGGCGGCCAGGTTTTTCAGGCCGTCGCCCGAGGTCTGGCCGTAGACCGCGCCCAGCAGGGCGAGCTTGGCGTGCTCCCGGTCGCCCTGGAACGCCTGGTCCGACAGCGCTGTGTAGAGATCGCCGTCATGGCCGGCCACCTCCATCAGGCCGCGGTCGCGGGAGATCGCGGCCAGGACCCTGGGCTCCATCTGGTCGGCGTCCGCGACGACGAGGCGCCAGCCCTCGTCGGCGACGACCGCCCGCCGTATCACCTTGGGGATCTGCAGCGCCCCTCCGCCGTTGGTCGTCCAGCGGCCGCTGACGGTGCCGCCCGGCTGGTACTCGGGGCGGAAGCGGCCGTCGCGCACCCAGTCCTGGAGCCAGCTCCAGCCGTGCGCCGTCCAGATCCGGTACAGCTTCTTGTACTGGATGAGGGGTTCCACCGCCGGGTGGTCCAGCCCCTCCAGCTCCCAGCGCCGGGTGGACTTCACCTTGATGCCGGCCTGCGCGAAGGCCTTCACCACGTCGGCGGGGAGGTCGGGGCGGACCCGTCTGCCGAAGGCGGCCGACACCTCGTCGGCCAACTCGGCCAGCCTGCGGGGTTCGCCGCCGCCCGCGTAGCGATCGCCGAGCAGTTCCTGGAGCACCTTCCGGTGCACGTCCGCCCGCCAGGGGAGGCCGGAGCGGTTCATCTCGGCGGCGACCAGCATGCCGGCCGATTCGGCGGCCGTCAGCAGGCGCATCCGGCCCGGGTGCGCGGTGGCGTCGTGGCGGCGGAGCTGCGCGGCGTACACCTGGAGCAGGTCGTCGAAGGGCAGGCCCGTGCCGGACGGCGGCTCGAAGAGGGAGGACTGCGAGCCGGGCTCGGCGGAGCGGGGCGGGGGATCGGGGGGTACGGGGGCGTTGCGCAGTCGGGCGTGGGCGGCGGCTGCGGAGCGGGGTTCGCCGAGCCGGCCCTCGTGGGCGAGGAGGAGGGATTCGGCGACCTCGATGTCGTAACAGCGGGCCACGGGGACACCGACGGCGAGCAGGCGCGGGTAGATCTCGGCGGTGGACCGCCAGACCCAGCGTGTGACGTCCGGGCGGGAGCGGACGGCCTCCACGAGGTCGGGTTCGGTCAGGACCGGGGCGGTGGGCAGGCCGGTGGAGTCCAGCGGGGCGAGGAGGGCGCCGCCGGTCTCTGTGGTGGCCAGAGCCCAACGTTCGGTCATGTCGTCGAGTCTGGCACCCGGCACTGACAGCGCCCGGGAGGCGAGCGCGGGGTGGGGTGGGCCGCTGCAGGGGTTCACCCCACCCCGCACCCGGGAGGGCCGGAAGGCCGGGCACACCGGGAGGGCCGGGCACGCCGGGCACGCCGGGCACGCCGGGCAAGCCGGGCAAGCCGGGCGGGCCGGAGGCGGGACGTCAGGACTTGGAGTCCGTCGTCCAGGTGCCCAGGGAGATCTCGGCGGTGATGCCGGGACCGAAGCCGGCCATCAGGCCGCGGTGGCCGTCCAGGGCCGATGCCTCGTCGAACATGCGGCCGAGGGCGTCGAGCACCACCGCACTGGCGATGTTGCCGTACTCGGTGAGCGTGGCCCGGCTGAAGCGGAACGCTTCGGGCGGCACGTCGAGGAAGAGGCTCAGGTCGTCCAGGATGCGCGGGCCGCCCGCGTGGATGATGTAGAAGTCCAGCTTGCTGGCGTTCCACTGGTTCTCCTCGGCGACCGCCTCCAGTGCTGGTGCGAGAGGCTCCATCGTTCCGGGCACTCGCTTGTCGAGCTGGAAGTGGAATCCGGTGGACCGGACCGCGTAGGAGATCCAGTCCTCGGTGGCCGGGATGACGAACGAGCCGTTGCGCTCCAGGCGGACTCCGGTGCCACCGCTGCCCCGGAGCACGACGGCGGCTATGCCGTCGCCGAACAGGCCGTTGGACAGCAGGGATCCGACGCCCAGATCGGTGGGCTGGTAACAGAGCGAGCAGAACTCGCAGGCGACGACCAGCACGTTCGCGTCGGGGTACGCCATGCAGAAGTCATGGGCCCGGTTGACGGCCGCGCCGCCCGCGGCACAGCCGAGTTGGGCGATCGGCAGCTGTCGTGTCTCAGGGCGGAAGCCCATCGCGCCGATGAGCCACGCGGTCGGCGGCGGCATCATGAAGCCTGTGCAGGAGACGTAGACGATCAAGTCGATCTGCCGCGGCTCCAGTTCGGCCTGGTCGAGCGCCCGGCGTACCACCGCCGGCACGCGGGCTTTGGTGTGTTTCTCGTACGTGATGCTGCGGGCGTCGAAGCCCGGGTGCTGCAGCACCTTGTCGATAGGCTGGATGAGGTGCCGTTTCTGCACCCCGGTGTGTTCGATCAAGCGAAGGACCAGGTCGATCTGCGGATGGTCGCCATGCAACCTTTGAGCCAGCTCGAGAGTTTCCTCGTTGGTGATGACGTACTCGGGAACCTCGATTGCCGGCTTGCAGAGAACCGCCATGGAACTCCTCCTAGCGGACTTGGTCCACACGGCCGGGCCCGGAACGGTCACGGGGTGTGAACCGACGCGGGAGTGGCCACCACTGTTCCGTCACGCGCGGTGCCGCGCGAGACAGAGCTCTGGTGGATTCCAGCGCCGGGTTCGATACCCCTGGCACGGGCGCGGACGGGCCGACCGTCGAAGACTGAGTTCTAGCCGTTCGTGGGCGGATGCTGATCCGCCACGGCTGGGTGGCCGTCGGGGATCACGCTACGGCAGAAGAATCAGGGCCGCACGTCGAGCGGATCAGGGCCGCACGGCGGGCGGATCAGGGCCGTACGGCGGGCGGATCAGGGCCGTACGGCGGGCGGATCAGGGCCGTACGGCGGGCGGATCGGGGCTGTACGGCGGGCGAATCGTCGCGCACGCCGAGCCGGCGCGACGACGTACAAGAGGGGTGCAAGAAGGGGGCAACAGAGGTGCAACAGGGGCGCAAGAGGAGTGTAAAAGGATCACAAAAGGAGCGCAAAAGGGCGCCCGGCGCCCGGAACGGATCCGGGTTGCCGGGCGCCCTGCTGCGACGCATCATCGATGATGGCGACGGACCGTACGGACCGTACGGTCCCGCGCGGACCATCGGTGCGTCCTGTCACCAGGTGACGGGCAGTTCGAGGGGATAGCGCCAGATCGACGTCTTGTTCCACCGCACTTTCTCGGCCGGCGTCGCCAGCTTCAGGGCGGGGAAGCGCTTCAGCAGGGTTCCGATGGCGACCTGGAGCTCCGTGGCGGCGAGCGGGGCGCCGAGACAGTGGTGGCCGCCCCAGCCGAAGGTCATGTGGGACGGTCCCTCGCGCTCCAGATCCAGCTCGTCGGGCCGGTCGAACTTCCGGCCGTCACGGTTGGCCGTCAGATAGGAGACGTGCACGATGTCCCCTTTCCGGATCAGCACCCCGCTCAGCTCCACGTCCTCCAGGGCGACCCGGGGGATGCCGACACCCTTGCGGAACGGGATGAAGCGCAGCAGCTCCTCCATGGCCTGCGGGAGCTTGTCGGGGCGGTCGCGCAGCATGGCGAGCTCGTCCGGCCTGGTGAGCAGCGTGTAGGCGATGTTGCCGATCTCGTAGGTGGTGGTGTCCTGGCCGGTGATGAGCAGGACCATGGCCATCACGGTCAGTTCCTGGTCGCCCAGGATCTCGTCCCCGTCGCGCGCCGTGGCCAGTGCGCTGATCAGGTCGTCGCCCGGGTTCGCGCGCCGCTCGGCCGTCAACTTCTGGAAGTAGGCGCGGAGATCGGCCTTGGCGCGTACCGCGGCGTCCTTGTTCTCGACGGTGGTGTTCATCATGGTCCGGGCGTGGGCGCGCAGTTGTGCGCGGTCGGCCTCGGGAATGTCGAGGACCTCGCAGATGGTGGTCAGGGGCAGCGGTGCCGCCAGGTGCTCGAAGAGGTCGGCGGGGGCGCCGTGCTCCTCCATGCGGTCCAGCAGCTCGTCCACGACATGCTGGGTACGCACCTTCATGCGCTCCATGTGACGGGGCGCGAACCCCTTGGAGATCAGGCTGCGCAGCCGGCTGCTGCCCGGCGGGTCCATCACGTTGATCGCTTCGTCCTGAACGATCGGCTCAGGGGTCATGCGCGGGAAGTTCCGGCCGATGACGGCGCTCCGGCTGAAGCGGCGGTCGGTGGTCACCGTGCGCACGTCGTCGTAGCCGGTGACGAGCCACGCCTCGCCGTCGCCGTGCGGCAGCCGGATGCGGGAGACGGGTTCTTCGGTCATCAAGTGCCTGAGCACCGGGTCGAATTCGAGGGCCTCGGCATAGTCGAACGGGCAATGCCGTGCGGCGGCGACCGGTTCCATACGGAGCTCCAGAGGGGGATCTGACGGGCGGTTCGAGGAAGGTGCGGGCTGGACGGGACATGGGTGCCCGGTCATCCGCACGGGCACGCGCCACTTCGGGCTGATTGGTCCATATGCAGAACGGAATCGGCGGCCGGGGTCGCTGGACCGGCGCAAATCGGTCCGGCGACCCCGTACGGCGGGTTCGGCGCGTTCGGCGTGAGGTCGGTGGTCGGTGTGAGCGGCCGGTCTCAGCCGGACGGTACGACGTCGGTGGCGTCCACCGCGGGACGCAGCGCGCGGGCGAGCTCGACGCCGTCGCCCACGGCCCAGAAGTGGGTGAAGAACAGTCGGGGGTCCTCCGCGAGGTGGTGGTTGTGCAGCTCGACGAGCTTGATCCCGCCGCGCCGCAATGCCTTCAGTACGTTCTGGATCTCACCGGCGAGCATGGCGCAGTCACCGCTGAGCGCGGCCCGGCCGCCGCCCAGCGGCTGGAAGTTGAACGCGCTGGTCGATCCCAGGCCGGGGGGCAGGATCAGATGCCCGTCCGCGATGGTCTCGCGGCGGACGAAGATGACCTTGTACAGCCCGTCCTCGGTGGAGCCCTTCGCGCCGAGCGCCGCCTCCATTCCGGGGATGTCCAGGTCGACCGGGACCGGCGGGCCTGGTGGCCGGGCGGGCGGGGTCCCGGTGCGGTCGAATCCGGCGCGCAGGCCGCGGGCCAGGGCCACCGCGTCGTGGCCGTGGGCGTGGACGTGGGTCCACCAGATGTCGGGGATCTGGCCGAGCAGGTGCTTGTGCAGCGCGGTCTGCTCGATTCCGTGCGCCTGCCAGGCGTCGGTCACCTGCTGCAACTCGCGTTCGGTGACCACCACGTCGCCCATCAGCATCGTGCTGCCGTCGGCGTAACGGACGAAGGCCACGTGCGTGCCCAGCGCGAGCCCCGGTGTGACGAGGACGCCGTCGGACACCACGTGGAGGTCCCGCCGGGGGAAGCCCGTGTGGTACGTCGTTCCGCGCAGCATGTTGCCGGTGCGGCCCAGCTCCTGCGCCACGGCCGCCCAGTCCGCCAGGCCGGTCGGCACCGGCTTGATCCGCCTGCGGTGCCCCGGTCCGGGCATTCCGGCGGTCCGGGCGGCCGCGGTGGTCGGTCCCGCGGCCGTCAGTGCCGGTGCGAGTGCGGCCGCCGCCAGTACGCGCCGCCGCGATGTGATCGCCGGTGCGTGTGTGTCCTGCTGCCGGTCTCCAGTCATCATTTGATCGCCTCCATGGCGAGATAAAACCATGTGAAACCTGGATAAAAGGATGAAAGCGGATACACCGTCAGCGGGTAGGTCTGGATGGACCAATCACGTGTCGGACCGGTTCCGTACGGCCCGGCCGGGCCTCTCGCTCGCCACTCGACGCCGGGGTTCAGCGCACCGGCGTCGAGCGGCACCGCGCCGCTCCCGGCAGTAGTGCCGCCCCCGCCGTGCCCAGCAGGGCGTTCACGGTGACCAGCCCCTCGGTGTCCCGCGCCGCCGCCGGGTCGGCGCGGCGGCGGTCGTTACCGGTGAGGACCAGGGCGCGGTCGCCGACGACGCGGCGCACCTCGTCGGCGGGCGCGTCCACACCCACGGCGTCCGGGCCGCCCCGCGCGCTGTTCCCGTCGTCCCGCGTCACCGGGCCGAGCGCCCGGAGGTCGCGCAGGAGTTCGATATCCACAGGGTGTGGATGGGCGAGTCTGCGGCCGACCCGGTCCGTGGACGGCCCGCGCCGCACCTCCACGGTCAGCGAGTCCTCGCCCATCACCACCACCGGCGCCCCGGCGAACCGCTGCGGTGCCCGCTCCGGAGCGCCGAGGGTCGAGGCGAGGCCGAGCCCCATGACCGCGATCAGCCCCACGCCGAGCGCGAGCGCGACGAACGTGCCGATGAGGGTGGTCCAGCGGGTGCGCAGGGCGGCCAGGGCGACGGTCAGGCGCGGCGTACGGAGCGAAGCCGTACGGCGTCGGCGGCGCTCGCGGCCCCAGCGGGCTCGGAGAACACGACCGACGCGGCCGAAGCGCCGGACGCGGCAGAGGGGGCGCACGCGGCAGAGGCGGCAGACGCGTGCGGGGAAGTCATGTCCTCGAAAGTCATGTCTTCGATCGAACCGTTTTCGCGCCCCACGCTCACGACCACCCGGCCCCGTACTCGGGGTGGGGCCAGCCCTACCCCGGCACACCGTCCTGCCTACCCTGACCTCATGGAACCGGTGATCGACCAGGCATTCGCGGCAGCCCTCTACTCGGACGGCGACGCCGGTCTCGACGCCGGAGCCTCCCTCCTGGCCGCCGACCCGACGGCCGACGCGGAACTCGTCCGGCGCGGCGAGGAGTTCGTCCGCCGGGCCTGGGCGCGCGGCTGGCAGCCCGCCGATGTCGTACGCATCGTCCGCCGCGACCTCGACGAGACCGCGGCCGGCCTCGTCGCCGGGCTGATCGCCTCGGAGACCGGGCGGTACGCGTCGCTGCCGCCCCGCTGGCGGTCTCAGCTCGACGGGCTCCCCGCCGCGCCGCCCCGGAACCGGCCGGACCGCTTCTCCTATGCCTCCGCCCTCCTCGGCCTGTACCGGCTGCTGCTCCGGCTCCCCGCCATCGAACCGGTCGGTCCGCCGCCCGGCACCTCCCCGCACGGACTCCACCTGGCGCCCGCGCACGACGAACCCCGCATGCTCACCAGGATCCGCGCCCTGCTCGCCAAGGCGGAGGCGACCGGTTTCCCGGAAGAGGCGGAGGCCCTCACCACCAAGGCGCAGGAGCTGATGGCCCGGCACTCCATCGACGAGGCCCTGCTCGCCGCCCGTACCCACAGCAAGGAGGCGCCGGGCGCGTGCCGGATCGGGGTCGATGCCCCGTACGAGACGGCGAAGGCGATCCTGCTCGATGCGGTCGCCGCCGCGAACCGCTGCCGTGCGGTGTGGAACAGCGACCTCGGCTTCTCCACGGTGGTCGGCTTCGAGCCGGACCTGGAGGCCGCGGAGCTGCTGTACACCTCCCTGCTGATCCAGGGCACGGCGGCGATGACGAAGGCGGAGGCGGGCCAGCGCGCCGGCGGACGCAAGCGGACCAAGACGTTCCGGCAGTCCTTCCTGATGGCGTACGCCCAGCGCCTGGGCAGCCGGCTCGCCGCCGACACCGCCCGTGTCACCGCCGCCGCCGAAGCGGGGACGGAATCCGTGGCCGGGATCGAATCCGGGATCGAATCCGGCGCCGAATCCGGGGGATCCGCCATCCCGCATCTGCTCCCGGTCCTCGCCGCCCGCGACCTGGCCGTCACGGACGCCGCCGAACGGATGTTCCCCGAGACCGCGACCACACGCGTCCGGGGCGCCACCGACCTCGACGGCTGGACCCATGGAACGGCCGCCGCGGACCGGGCGAGGACGGGTGGCCTGGGGCCGGGGATCCCCGGCAGGCGCGGGCAACGGTAGAAACGTCGAAAGCCCTGAAACTCCCGCAACTCGGGCTTATCGGTGATTCCGGCTAGGCTCTGGGCATGAGCTGGCTCCGGGCGCTGAAGGAGACGGCCCGCTCGGGGCTGAGGATCGAGCGACGGCGTCTCGAACCGCTCATCGCCATCCGCGGTGCGGCCGGGCTCGCCCTCGTCATCGGGATCGGCCTCGCGTTCTTCGGGCCCGTCGTCGCCGCGAGTTCCGCGTTCGGCGCGTTCCAGGCGGCCATCGCCACGTTCCAGCGCAGTTGGCGCCCCCGGCCCGTCCTCGCCCTGGTCTCCGGGGCGAGTCTCGCCGTATCGACGTTCCTCGGCTATCTGACCGGCTCCCGCCTGCCGCTGTTCCTGGCCCTGCTGGTGATCTGGACGTTCCTCGCGGGCCTCGCCTGGGCGGCGGGGCCGACGGGCGGCATCATCGCGTCGTCCAACGTGGCGATCATGCTGGTGACGGTCACGCTGCCCACCTCCGTCGCGAACTCGGCCGTGCACGCCGCGATGATCCTGTTCGGCGGTGTGGTGCAGGCGGTGCTGATCGTGCTGTTCCCGGTACGGAGATGGGGCGCCCAGCGCGACGCCCTCGCCGACGCTCTGGCCGCGGAGGCGGACTACGCCCGGCGGCTGCGCCACGACCCGCTCGCCGCCTTCGACCCGGTGCCGCTGATGACGGCCCGCAGCGCGGCAGCGGTCACCCCGCGTCAGGCCCGGCGCCGGCCGCCCGAACTGCGTGGCTCGCGCGGTGTCGCCGAGCGGATCAGGCCGGTGCTCGCCTCGCTCGCGGACCCGGCGATGGGTGTTTTGTCCGAAGGGCCGGAGCGGGACCGGGTCCGCGAGCTGCTCGCGGCCGCCGGGTCCGTGCTCGACTCGGCGGCCCGCGCGATCCGCAACGGCGATCCGGTGAAGCTCTCCCCGGCCGCCGTCGCCGTGCTGCGGACCCCCGACACCGGCACCCTCCTCACCGGCCCGCCGCGCCGCGCCGCCGACCGGCTCGGCGCGCTGCTCTGCGACGTCATCGAGACGGCCGAGGGCGAGGGGACGAAGGAGGAACAGGCCAAGGCCGAGGCGGCGGAGGCCATCAAGACCACCGGGGAGGAGCCGCCCGCCGCCCCGCACCGCCGAAGGCCCACCCTCCCGCGGATGATCCCCGTCGTCATGAAGGCGATGCGCGCCGAACTGCGCCCCGGTTCACCGATCCTGCGGCACGCCGTCCGGGTCTCCGCCGTCGCCGCCGTCGGCTATCTCATCGGCACCGCGCTGCCGTTCGGCCACGGCTACTGGGCGCCGATGGCGGCGGTGATGGTGATGCGGCCGGAGTTCTCCAAGACGTACGCGCGTTCCGTGGCCCGCTTCGGCGGCACGATCGTCGGCGTCTCGCTCGCCACCGCGATCGTCCAGACCGCCCACCCCGGCGTGACCTCGTCCGCGATGATCTCCGTGCTCTGCGCCCTGCTGATGTTTCTGCTGATGCGCACCGGGTACGTGGTCGGCCAGGCGTGCGTCTCCGCGTACGTCGTCTTCCTGCTCGGCATGGCGGGCGACAACTGGTCGCAGACCGTGCTCGAACGCGTCGTCCTCACCCTCGTAGGCGGCCTCCTCGCGATGATCTCGTACGCCGCCTACCCGGCCTGGGAGACCCCGAGGCTTCCCGGCAGGCTCGGCGACTGGCTGAAGGCGGACGGGCGGTACGCCGCCACGGTCGTCGATCAGTACGCCGACCCGGCCGAGCGCGGCCGCGACGACGTCCGTGCCGCCCTGCTCTACACCCGCGAGGCTCGCGTCGCCTGGCAGGAGGCGCTGGCCACCGCCCAGTACGAACCGGTGCGCAACCGCGGCCTCTCCCGGACCGCGGCCGCCGACACCCAGCACGCCCTCGCGCAGTTCGGCCGGGCCGCGATGCTGCTGGAGGCCCACCTCCCGTGCGGCGGTGCCACCCCCGTACCGGCCGCCGCGCGCCTGGCCGAGGCGCTGCGCCGGGCCACCGAACAGGGCGCGAAGGAGGTGCGGCAGCGGCGCGTACCGGACTGGGCGGAGGTGCGCGAGGTGCTGGCGCAGTGGGACGCGCGGCAGCGGACGGACGCGGGGGAGGCGGCCCCGTTCGTACGGAACGGGGCCGGCCTCCTCCTCGAAGCCCTGGACGAGTTCTCCCGCGGGCTGGACGGCACGCCGAAACCAAAACCGAAACGGAAGCCGAACCCGCCCTCGGGCCGAGCGGCTTGAGGAACGAGCGGCTCGAGGTGCGAGCGGCTCGAGGTGCGAGCGGCTCGAGGTGCGAGTGCTCGAGGTTCGAGCGGAAGAAGGCGGCGCAGCCGTGCCGTCAGCGGGTCGGCAGGTCCGGGAGCCCTGACGGGAGTGCTCCCGGGGCGGTCTTGGCCAGGGTGTCCTTCGTCCCGCTGTCCCAGGACACGACGACGGTCTTGCCGTCGTTGGACTCGATGGCCCCCGTCGTGCGCCGGGTGTCACCGTCGGCGCACTTCAGCGTCAGCATCACCTTGCCGGTGTCCTGCACCGTGCCGGTGCAGGCCTGCTGCTCGGTGACGAGCACGGCCTTCCCGGATGCGACGGAAAGGATCACCGCCTTGCCGTCGGTCTTCCCGGCCCAACCGCCTTCCAGCGCCGCGGTGCCGGCCCCGGAATCGCCGCCCCCACCACTGCTGCCGCTGTCGCCGGGAGCCTGGCTGGACTTCGAGGCATCGGCACCCTTGCCCGAGTCACTCTTCTCGCTGTCACTGCTGCAGCCGGTCAGTGCGACGGCGGTGACGAGTCCGGCGACGGCCACGACGCCGGCACGTAGGACTTTGCGCATGTGGAATTCCCCCTTGTCGATGAAAGACCGCGCCAAGTTACCAGCGCGCGGTCCCGGGATGGAGGGCCCGACTCGGGGTGGACGCAGCCCGATGGAGCCGAACGGACAACCCGTACGTCCATCTCTGCGTCCAAAGCTGTAATCGCACAGCTGTAACCACGGGAACACCCCGCGTGCACGTGCATCAGCGCATGCATCTGCTCATGCAGGGATATTTGAACAGAGCTATGATCCGAGACAGTTGACACTTGCACCTTGCAACTCGGGGAGCGTCCTGTGCACCACGTGTACAACGGCATGGCGGCCACAGAGCTTCGCGGAGTCGTCTGGCAGAAGAGCAGACACAGCAACTCCCAAGGTTCCTGCGTGGAGTTCGCGAAACTGCCCGGCGGGGATGTGGCGATGCGGAATTCGCGCCACCCCGACGGGCCGGCCCTGGTCTATACGCCGGCCGAGATAGAGGCGTTGTTGCTCGGGGTGAAGGACGGGGAGTTCGACCACCTCATAGCAGGCGGCTGATCACAACCCACGGGTCGGCGACCGGCCGGCCCATCCCTCTCCGCCCGCCGCTCACCGTCGGGCCGCGCGGGTCACGCGTAGTCGGACAGCCGGAACAGCGCCCAGACCACTTTGCCGCGCGGTGCCGCCACGCCGTCCGGGCTCTCCGCCCCCATGGCGGGGGTGGGATGCCAGCCCCAGGAGTCGCTGAAGGACTCCACCAGGAAGAGGCCGCGGCCCGACTCCGCGGAGTCGGGAGCCTCGGAGGCGATGGGGCTCCTCCGGCTGGGGTCGCGCACGGCGCACACCAGGCGCGAGCTCCAGCGCATCAAGTGCAGCCGTACGGGCGGTATCTGAGGATCCGGCGCCATGTCGGAAGGCAGCGCGTGCCGCAGGGCGTTGGTGACGAGTTCGGAGACGACGAGCGCGACATCGTCGAAACGCTCGTCCAGACCCCAGCCGTTCAGCGTCGTCCTGGTGAACCGCCTTGCCCCGCCAACGGCTTCGTACTGGGCGGGCAGCGTGCAGGTCGCCGATCCGGAGACGGCCGAGGGATCGATGGGGGGAAGCCCCTGCCGTAACGGCTCGAGCATCGTCGATCCATTCGTCCCCATGCGAGGCACTCCCGGGATTCGCGGCTGTATCGGCACTACGGGTACAGCGGCACAACACGAACGAGCACGCAGGTGCGCGAGGACCATGGTTCCGAATGCGCAGGGCAGATGCAAGGGCAGATGCACGTGCACGCGCCGGACCTGTCCGAACCCGTGCCGGTTCTTGGTCATTTCTTCCTGCGGGTATTTTTGTAGCTTTACGGGAGTCTTCTCATTTCCGTAATCGAATGAGTACGGGCTGAAGCGTTTTGATGGCAGAATCCGGCACTTGGGGTTCAGGGGGAGCCCCGGTGTCCAGGAAGCGATGGGGAGGACCGGACCAGTGGCGGCAGGCGAGTCGAGTGGATCTGTGGTGCGGCGCATCCTGCTGGGCTCGCAGCTCAGGCGGCTGCGCGACTCACGTGGCATCACCCGTGAGGCGGCCGGCTACTCCATCCGGGCTTCCGAATCGAAGATCAGCCGCATGGAGTTGGGACGGGTGAGCTTCAAGGCCAGGGACGTCGAGGACCTGCTCACGCTCTACGGTGTCACGGACGAAGCGGAGCGCGACGCCCTGCTCGGCCTCGCCCGCGAGGCCAATGTGGCGGGCTGGTGGCACAGTTACGGAGACGTACTGCCCGGCTGGTTCCAGACGTACATCGGTCTGGAGGGTGCGGCGTCACTCATCCGTGTATATGAAGTCCAGTTCGTACACGGCCTGTTGCAGACCGAGTCCTACGCGCACGCGGTCGTCACCCGGGGCATGGGCGACGCGCCCGCCGCCGAGATCGACCGCCGCGTGGCGCTGCGGCTGGAGCGGCAGAAGGCCCTCGTCTCCGAACGCGCACCCCAATTCCACGCCGTACTGGACGAGGCGGCGCTGCGCCGGCCGTACGGCGACCGTGACGTCATGCGCGGGCAACTGCGGCACCTGATCGAGATGTCCGAGCAGCCCAACATCACTCTTCAAGTGATGCCCTTCAGTTTCGGCGGGCATGCCGGTGAGAGCGGTTCTTTTACGATGCTCCGATTCCCGGAATCCGATCTGTCGGACATTGTCTATTTGGAACAGCTGACAAGTGCGCTCTATCTGGACAAGGCCGAAGAAGTCGCTCAGTACGAAAAGGCCATGAGGCGACTTCACGAGGACAGTCCTGGTCCGGAGGAGAGTCGCGATCTGCTCCGCGGTCTGCTCCAACTGACGTGATTTATCAGTACGATGACGGTTCGACGGGAGTCTGCACCTGAGTTAAGGGATCGCATGTCCTTCTTCTACGAGCTGGCCGACCAGTACATCGACGGTGAGTGGCGGACCGGAACCGGCTCGTGGGACATCATCGATTTCAATCCCTACAACGGAGAGAAACTCGCCGCGATCACCATCGCGACCGCGCAGGAGGTCGACCTCGCCTACCACGCCGCGGAACGCGCCCAGCAATCCTGGGCTGCCACCGGCCCGTACGAACGCCGCGGCGTTCTGGAACGTGCCCTGCGCATCATCGAGGAACTGCACGACGGCATCGTCGAGGCGATCGTCGACGAACTGGGTGGCACCCGCCTCAAGGCGGAGTACGAGGTCCGGGTCGCCAAGGAGTTCCTGCGCGACGCGATCAATTGGGCGCTGCGCCCCGCGGGCCGCGTCCTGCCCTCCGCGGTGGACGGCAAGGAGAACCGTGTCTACCGGCAGCCCGTCGGCGTCATAGGGGTGATCAGCCCCTTCAACTTCCCCTTCCTGGTGACGATGAAGTCCGTCGCGCCGGCCCTCGCGCTCGGCAACGCGGTCGTCATCAAGCCCAATCAGAACGCCCCGGTCGTCGGCGGCGGGCTGATCGCCAAGATCTTCGAGGACGCCGGGCTGCCCGCGGGACTCCTCAACATCGTGATCACCGACGTCGCCGAAATAGGGGACGCGTTCATCGAACACCCCGTACCCAAGGTGATCTCCTTCGCGGGCACGGACCGGGTCGGCCGCCACGTCGGTGCGACGGCGGCCGGGCACTTCAAGCGGACGGTCCTCGAACTCAGTGGCAACAGCGCCCTGGTGGTGCTGGAGGACGCGGACATCGACTACGCGGTCGACTCGGCCGTCTTCAGCCGCTTCGTGTACCAGGGGCAGGTCGGCATGGCCGCCAACCGCATCCTGGTGGACCGCCGGGTGGAACGGGAGTTCACCGAGAAGTTCACCGCCAGGGTGGCCGCGCTGAGGACCGGCGACCCGCGCGACCCGGAGACCCAGATCGGCCCGGTCATCAACACCTTCCAGGCCGACGCCCTGACCGCCCTGGTCGACCAGGCGCTCGCCGAGGGGGCCACCGCGCTCGTACGGGGCCGGACCCGCGGCAACCTCGTGGAGCCGACCGTGCTCACCGGGCTCCCCGAGGACTCCCCGCTGCTGTCCCAGGAGATATTCGGCCCGGTGGCGCTGCTGGTGCCGTTCGACGGCGAGGACGAAGCCGTACGGATCGCCAACGACACTCCGTACGGGCTGAGCGGCGCCGTGCACACCCGAGGCGCCGAACGCGGGGTGCGGTTCGCGCGGCGCGTCGTCAGCGGGATGTTCCACGTCAACGACTCCACCGTCCAGGACGATCCGCTGGTGGCCTTCGGCGGCGAGAAGTCCTCCGGGATCGGCCGGCTGAACGGCGAGGCGACCGTGGACGCCTTCACCACCCAGAAGTGGATCTCCATCCAGCACGGCCGGAGCGCGTTCCCCTTCTGACAGCTCTGCTGCCGGGTCTTCTCTGCTGCTGGTCCTCCGGAATCGAGGACAGAAGCTGACCGCAAGGGTCCGTAGCTTGGTCGGTGTCAGGAAGAAACCGGCACAGCCACAAGGGCGGACACCATGGTCACTCACGTTCCCGCGGAAGCCACCGGCGACGAGCGCGGCGCGCTCCTCTCCTTCGTCGAGGCGCAGCGCGGCGCGATCCGGCGCTCACTGATCGGACTGACCGAGGAGCAGGCGGCGAGCCGGCCCAGCGCCAGCGAACTCTCCCTCTCCGGACTGCTCAAGCATGTCGCCGAGACCGAGCTGAACTGGCTGCGGATGGCCCAGCAGCGGCCGAACGAAGCCGCCCGCACCGAGGAGACCTGGGCGGAGAGCTTCCGGCTCGTCGGCGACGAGACCGTGGAGCAGATGCTGGAGTTCTGGGACGGCATCGCGGTCGAGGTCGAGAAGTTCATCCGCTCGGTGCCCAGCATGGACGACACCTTCCCGCTGCCGGAAGCGCCCTGGTTCCCGAAGGGCGAGCGGTGCTCGATGCGGTGGCTGCTGGTCCACCTCGTCGAGGAGATCGCGCGGCACGCCGGGCACGCCGACATCATCCGGGAGTCCCTGGACGGCCGCACCGCGTTCGAGCTGATCGCCGACGCGGCCCGCTACGCTGATCAAAGTTGAATAGAAAGGGTGCGTGACATGTCCGCGATCCGGCTGCTGGTCCTCTGCGCCGTGCGCCAGCACGGCCGGGCGCACGGCTATCAGGTCCGCAACGACCTGGAGTACTGGGGCGCCCACGAGTGGTCCAATGCCAAGCCCGGGTCGATCTATCACGCGCTGAAACAGATGGCGAAGCAGGGGCTGCTGGTCGCCCACGAGACCGCTCCGAGCGCGGCGGGCGGCCCGCCCCGTACCGAGTACGAGATCACCGCGCGCGGCAACGAGGAGTACCTCGCGCTGCTGCGCGCGGCGCTGACCTCGTACGACCAGAAGCTGGACGTGCTGTCCGCGGGCCTCGGCGGCATCGTCGACCTGGAGCGGGCCGAGGTGATCGCGCTGCTCAAGGAGCGGGTGGCCGGTCTGGCGGCCTGGCGGGCCTCGGTCACCGGCTACTACACGCCGGAGGCCGGGCCCGAATCGCTCGGCCACATCGGCGAGATCATGAACATGTGGGTCCATTCGGCGGACGCCGGGGCGGATTGGACGCGCGGGCTGATCGCCCGCATCGAGGGCGGGGCGTACACCTTCGCGGGGGAGGGTGAACCCTTCGTCGGCGTGCTCGCCGAGGGGCAGGAGAACCCGTACGCGACGGGTGTCCCGGATCCCGGCGACGACGAGTAATCAAGTTTGACGAATAGGGACGGTGGGGTTACCTTCGAGCCTGCTAGTCAAGTTTGACTACGGGAGGGTGTGGCGATTTTGACCGACGCGATCGTTGTCGAAGGTGTGCACAAGCGGTACGGGGAGAAGCGCGCCCTGGACGGTCTGGACCTCAGGGTCGCCCGCGCCACCGTCCATGCCGTGCTCGGCCCGAACGGTGCGGGCAAGACCACGGCCGTACGCATCCTGTCGACGCTGCTGCGGCACGACGAGGGACGAGCCGAGGTGGCGGGTTTCGACGTACGGGACCGGGCCGGCGAGGTCCGGCGCCGCATCGGGCTGCTCGGGCAGCACGCGGCGGTCGACGAGGAGCTCGGCGGCCGGCAGAACCTGGAGATGTTCGGCCGGCTGTACCACCTGGGCGCACGCCGGGCGGGTGTCCGGGCGGACGAACTGCTGGCCCGCTTCGGGCTCGCGGACACCGGCCGGAAACCGGTCAAGCAGTACAGCGGCGGCATGCGGCGACGGCTCGACCTGGCCGCCTCGCTGATCACCGACCCGGAGGTGCTCTTCCTGGACGAGCCCACCACCGGACTCGACCCGCGCGGCCGGGCCGAGGTGTGGGCGGCGGTGCGGTCACTGGTGGGCGGCGGCACGACCGTCCTGCTGACCACGCAGTATCTGGAGGAGGCCGATCAGCTCGCGGACCGGATCTCGGTGATCGACGCGGGACGGGTGGCCGCCGAGGGGACGCCCGACGCGCTGAAGGCGATGGTGGCCGGGGACCGCATCGATGTCGTCGTCCGGGACGGGGCCCGACTGGCGGCGGCGGCACGGCTGCTGGGCGACGACGTGGTGGTCGACACGGACCGGCGGCTGATCGGGGCACCGGCCCCGGACCGGATGGCGGCCCTGACCCGGACCGTACGGGCGCTGGAGGAGGCGGGCATCGAGGCGGAGGACATCGCGGTGCGGCGCCCGACGCTGGACGAGGTCTTCCTCGCGCTGACCGACCGGAAGCCCGAGCCCGCGGAGGTGCCGGCATGAGCGCGATGAGCTGGGCGGTTTCCGACTCCTGGACGATGACCCGGCGCGAACTGGCGCACTGGGCGCGGCAGCCGGTGCGGATCGTCGTCGGCCTGGTCTTCCCCGTGATGCTGCTGCTGATGTTCAACTACCTGGTCGGCGGCGGACAGGGCGTCGACGGCGACAACACCGAGTTCCTGGTGCCCGGCATGCTCGCGCTCACCATGGCCTTCGGCCTGGAGTCGACCATGCTCGCGGTCACCCAGGACCTCGACAAGGGCGTCATCGACCGGTTCCGCGCCATGCCGATGGTCTCCGGTTCGGTGCTGGTCGGCCGGAGTGCCGCGGACATGCTCCAGTCGGCGGCCGCACTCGCCGTGCTGACCGGCGTCGGCTACGCGGTCGGCTGGCGCTGGCACCATGGGCCGGCCGCGGCGCTGGGGGCGGTGGGGCTTCTGCTGCTGTTGCGGTTCGCGATGCTGTGGATCGGCATCCACCTGGCGCTGGTGGCCGGGAAGCCGGAGCTGGTGCAGGCGGTGCAGATCCTGGTCTGGCCGGTCGGCTTCCTCTCCAACGTCTTCGCCACCCCCGAGTCGATGCCGGGGTGGCTGGGTGCGGTCGTCGAATGGAACCCGATGTCGGCCACGGCCACGGCGGTACGCGGCCTGTTCGGCAACCCCGGCGCGGCCGGCGGCACCTGGGCGTCCGGCCATGCCGAACTGCTCGCGGTGGTCTGGCCGTTGGTGCTGCTCGCGGTGTTCTTCCCGCTGGCGGTACGGAGGTTCGCCCGGATCGGCCGCTGAGGTCTTCCCCGGCCCTCAGTGGTGGAAGGACGTCGCCGCCTGTTTGTCGTGGCTCAACGGGTGCGGCTGGCGGCGCAGGTCGGGCAGGATCAGCCGGAGGTCCTCCAGCAGCAGCTCGGCGAGGTCCGACGAGAAGCCGTTGCGGCACACCACCCGCAGCACCGACAGGTCCTGCCGGTTGGCGGGGAAGGTGTACGCGGGCACCAGCCAGCCCTGCTCGCGCAGCCGGCGGGACACGTCGAAGACGTCGTACGCCTCCACGTCCGGCGCGGTCGTGAGCGCGAAGACGGGCAACTGGTCGCCTTGGGTGAGGAGCTGGAAGTCGCCGAGCTTCCCGATCTGCTGCGCCAGTCCGGTCGCGACGTCCCGAGAGGCCTGCTGAACGGCCCGGTAGCCGTTCCGGCCCAGCCGCAGGAAGGTGTAGTACTGCGCCACCACCTGTGCGCCGGGCCGGGAGAAGTTCAGCGCGAAGGTCGGCATGTCGCCGCCCAGGTAGTTGACCCGGAAGACCAGCTCCTCGGGCAGCTCCGCGGTCGAGCGCCACAGCGCCCAGCCGACGCCCGGGTAGACCAGGCCGTACTTGTGCCCGGAGGTGTTGATCGAGGAGACCCGGGGCAGCCGGAAGTCCCACACCAGGTCCTCGTCCAGGAACGGCGCCACCATCGCACCGGACGCCCCGTCCACATGGACGGGGATGTCCAGGCCGGTGCGTTCCTGAAGGGCGTCCAGGGCCGCGCAGAGCTCCGCGATCGGCTCGTAGGAACCGTCGAAGGTGGAGCCCAGGATGCCGACGACGCCGATGGTGTTCTCGTCGCAGAGAGCGGCCGCGGCCTGCGGATCGAGATGGAAGCGGTCTCCCTCCATCGGGACCAGCCGCGGCTCGACCTCCCAGAAGTTGCAGAACTTGTCCCAGCAGACCTGCACGTTGATGCCCATGACCAGGTTCGGCCGGGCGGTCGCCGGGTAGCGGTCGGCGTTCCTGGCCGACCAACGGCGTTTCAGCGCCAGTCCGGCGAGCATGCAGGCCTCGCTGGAACCGGTCGTCGAACAGCCCACGACGGTCGAGGGGTCGGGGGCGTTCCACAGATCGGCGAGCATCGCCACGCACCGCCGTTCCAGCTCGGCGGTGCGTGGGTACTCGTCCTTGTCGATCATGTTCTTGTCGCGGCACTCGCCCATCAGCACCCCGGCCTGGGGCTCCATCCAGGTGGTGACGAAGGTGGCCAGGTTGAGCCGTGCGTTGCCGTCGAGCATCAGCTCGTCATGGACCAGGCCGTAGGCGATCGAGGGCGGCATCGGTCCGTCGGGAAGTCGGTGCCGGGGCGGCGCCGACTCCATTCCGGCGATCGGGTCGGCCTCTCCGTAGAACGGGTTGAGGGCGAGCCTGCGGCGCTTCTCGGACGGCTCCGTGCCGTGCGGCGAACCCTTGTGGAGAGGCATCGGTGAACAGCCTTTCTCGGTTCTCGGCGGTCTTTGGTGAACCGTCACGGTCCTGTGGACGTGCGGTGCGTTCAGCTCTCGGCGGCGAGGCCGTCCTTGATGGCCCGGGCGAACCTGACGACGCGTTCGGCCTGGACCCGGGCAGCGGTCAGGGTCTGCACACCGACCGGGATGTCGCCCTGACCGGCCACGTGCGAGGTGCCGTACGGATTGCCGTCGACGAACTTCGACGGGTCTGTGTAACCGGGGGCGACCAGGATGCCGCCGAAGTGGTGGACCGTGTGGTAGAGCGCGAGCAGCGTGGACTCCTGGCCGCCGTGCGCGGTGCTGGTGGAGGTGAAGCCGCTGTAGACCTTGTCGGCCAGACGGCCCGCCTGCCAGAGGCCGCCGAGGGTGTCGATGAACTGCTTGAGCTGGGAGGTGACATTGCCGAACCGGGTCGGCGTACCGAAGATCACGGCGTCCGCCCAGATCATGTCGTCGGGCGACGCCTCGGCGATGTCCGTGGTCGCCTTCGCGTTGGCGGCCCAGGCAGGGTTGGAGTCGATGGCCGCCTGCGGGGCGAGCTCGCGGGCCTTGCGCAGCCGTACCTCCGCACCGGCCTTCTCGGCATCCTGCGCGATGGCCCTGGCCATCGCGGCGACGGTGCCGGTCGACGAGTAGTAGATGACGGCTACGTTGACGGGCGTGGGCATGGCGGAAACCTCCGGCAGCGCCTTACGGGATGTATCCATGCGTATCCATACGGATGTGACGATACGGAAGAAGGGGGCGTCCGGCGCGTCGAGCGGCGGCGCAGGGTGACGGCTCGGGACACTGTCCGGGGCACGGCTCCGGGACGCTGTCCGGGCCACGGCTTCGGGACACTGCTCCGGGCCATGACTCCGGGACGGGCTCACCTCAGCGGCGTACCGTCCTCGCGCAGTTGCATCTGCGGCCGCCCGGTCACCAGCAGCCAGGCCGGCAGCGAGGCGACGCACAGGACCGGGAGCACGGCCGCGTCACCGACCAGCACCGCCGCGGTGAACAGGCTCAGCCAGCCCTGCCGGGTGATGGCCAGCAGAATTCCCAGCACCGCACAGGTCACCGCGAGCGCCACCGGCACTGACGGGACCAGGGCGTGGGCGCAGAGCCCCAGCGCGACCCCCACGAAGACGGCGGGGAAGATCCGGCCGCCCCGGAAGCCGCAGGTCGCCGCGATCAGCAGCGCGGCCGTCTTCACCACGGCCATGACCGCGAACTGCCCGGCCGACCAGCCGCTCGGATCGGCGGCGAGCTCCTTCACCTCGTCGAGCCCCTTGAACAGGGTGAGGTGACCGCCCAGCGCGCCCAGCAGACCCAGCAGCAGCCCGCCGAGGGTCAGTGCCAGGACCGGATGCCTCAGGGCCCGGAAGAACCGGTGCACGCACGGGAAGGCGTACACCGCCACCAGGCCCAGCACCGCGCCCGCCAGGGCGATGACGACCGAGGAGAGCAGGTCGCCCCAGTGCGGGTGGGTGTAGGCGGGCAGCGACAGGTCGAAGCTGGGCTGGGCCAGCAGCGTCATGGTGAGCGCACCGGCGGTGCCCGCCGCGAGCGGGCCGAAGAGCCGGTCCCAGAGCGCGCCCGGTCCGGCGCGGGAGGCGAGGGTCTCGGAGAGGATCAGCGCGGCGGCGACCGGGGTGCCGAACAGTGCGCCGATGGTGCCGGCCGCCGCTAGGGAGACCCACAGTTTCGCCGTTGTGCCCGGCGTGAACCGGCGGCCGAGCCAGTACGCCAGCGCGATGTTGGCGGCCGTGATCGGATTCTCCGGACCGAGGCTGACCCCGCTCGCCAGGGTGAGGGCCGTGACGAGCAGCAGCCCGGGAACCACGCCCGGCGCGAGCGGCGGGTCGACCAGTCCGGTGGTCGCCGGATCGGGACCGGCACGGCCGGGCACCACCCGGATGAGCAGCCCGATCACCAGCCCGCTCGCGGTGAGCATCACGATCATCCAGAGGCTGGAGTAGCGGCCGACGGAGAGCGCGTCGGGGAGCGTTTCCCAGAGGACGTCCTGCAGCTTCTCCGCGAGCAGGCTGATGCCCAGCAGGATGAGGGCCGATGCGATGCCGACGACCAGGGCGGGCACGATGACGGGCAGCAGCCGTTGCGCGGGGGTGGGCTCGGGAGCGGTTCCGGTCGGGGCCGGAGAATCTGTGGCCATCGGCTCACCCTATAGACGCAAAAGCCGCATAACCCCTCGAATGGCGCCGGAATGCGTGGCGTTTCGGGCTTGCACCTCACGTCGCGTCAGGACTCAGGCTCGGTACGTACCGGGAACGGAGAAGGGAGCGGGGAGTCGTGGACTACTCCGTGGGACAGGTCGCGGGATTCGCCGGGGTGACGGTGCGCACTCTGCACCACTATGACGGCATCGGGCTGCTGTCGCCCGGCGGGCGCAGCCACGCGGGCCACCGCCGCTACGACGAGGCCGACCTCGACCGGCTGCAGCAGATCCTGTTCTACCGGGAGCTCGGCTTCCCGCTCGACGAGATCGCGGTACTGCTCGACGACCCGGCCGCGGACCCGCAGGAGCACCTGCGCCGCCAGCACCGGCTGCTGACCGGCCGGATCGCCGAGCTCCGGAAGATGGCAGCCGCCGTCGAGACAGCCATGGAGGCACGGAAGATGGGCATCAACCTCACGCCCGAGGAGAAGTTCGAGGTGTTCGGGGGCAAGGACCCACAGGAGCACGCCGAGGAGGCCGAACGCCGCTGGGGCGGCACCGCCGCCTACGCCGAGTCGCAGCGCCGGGCCGCCCGCTACACCAAGGAGGACTGGAAGCGGATGCAGGCGGAGGTCGCCGACTGGGGCGCCGCCTACGACGCGCTGATGGAGGCCGGCGAACCCGCCACCGGCGAGCGCGCGACGGAGCTGGCCGAGGCGCACCGGCTCCACATCACCAAGTGGTTCTACGAGTGCACACCCGAGATGCACCGGGGGCTCGGCGAGATGTACGTGTCCGACCCGCGGTTTCGCGCGTACTACGAGTCGATGCGGACGGGCCTGGCCGAACACCTGAGGGCCGCGATCGACGCCAACGCTGAGCGCCTCTCGTAACTCGTGCCGCACGGCCGGTACGGGAGAGGGTGTCCCTGCCCCGTACCGGCCGTCGCTCAGATCTTGCTGATCACGGCCGCCGTACCGTACGCGCAAACCTCGGTGCCCGCGTCGGCCGCCTCGGTCACGTCGAAACGCATCATCAGCACGGCGTTGGCGCCCCGGGCCCGTGCCTGCTCGACGAGCCGCTCCATCGCCTGGTTCCGGGTCTGGACGAGCGTCTTGGTCAGCCCCTTCAGCTCGCCGCCGATCATGGACTTCAGCCCGGCGCCGATCTGGCTGCCGAGGTGGCGGGACCGTACCGTCAGGCCGAACACCTCACCGATCACCCGGGTCACCTGGTAGCCCGGTACGTCGTTCGTGGTGACGACCAGGACGTCCGACTGGTCCGCCTGCCCGCCGCCGAAATCCTCGATACTCATCGTGTGGCACCTCCTGGAGAGAGCTTTGTCCCGGTTGGCCCGGTGCGCATGTTCGCGCGGGCCACTGGAACCCGGGGCCGTCATTCTGCGTTGATAGCTTTGGGCGGCCACGCAGCCGTCATCGATCGATCCAGGAGCCCGGACCCTTGAATACGCTTGCGCTCGGACCGAGCTGGCTGGACCCGGACCATCTGATCAACACGTTCGGACTCCCCGGCGTCCTCCTCATCGTCTTCGCCGAGTCCGGACTGCTGATCGGCTTCTTCCTGCCCGGTGACTCACTGCTGTTCACCACGGGCCTGCTGGTGACCACGGGCCAGCTGAAGACCCCGTTGTGGGTGGTCTGTCTCCTGGTCGCTCTCGCGGCGATCATCGGCGACCAGGTCGGGTATCTCTTCGGCCGCAAGGTCGGCCCGTCGCTCTTCAAGCGCCCGGACTCCCGCCTCTTCAAGCAGGAGAACGTCGAGAAGGCCCACGAGTTCTTCGAGAAGTACGGGCCGAAGTCGCTGGTCCTGGCCCGCTTCGTGCCCGTCGTGCGTACGTTCACGCCGATCATCGCCGGTGTGAGCCGGATGAACTACCGCTCGTTCATCACGTTCAACATCATCGGCGGCGTCCTCTGGGGCGTCGGCGTCACGCTGCTCGGGGCCGCGCTCGGCAAGATCGAGTTCGTGCACCAGAACATCGAGGCGATACTCATCCTGATCGTGCTCATCTCGGTGGTGCCGATCGCGATCGAGTTCCTGCGCGCCCGCTCCAAGTCGAAGAAGGAAATGGCGTCCGGCGACGGGGAGGGCTCCGGCCCCTCCACGGCGCAGCGCGGCCGTCACGCCAAGCGCTGACCGCGGGCCGCACCGTCGGCGGTGTCAGAAGCCGCGCGTCCGCTTGGCCGCGCGGCGGTTCGCTCCGCCGACCGCTCCCGGCACCCGCATGAACAGCCGGGAGATCTCACTTCCCAGGTTCACCCCGATCGCGATCGCCAGCGCCGTCGCCACCGCGGTCGACAACGAGGCGAGCCCGGCGTTCACATTGCCCTGGGCCACCCCCAGCAGACCGAAGTACGTGGCCGAACCGGGCAGCAGCGGACCGATCGCCGCCGTGATGAACGGCAGCGACGAGGTGTACCGGTAGCGCGAGAACAGTTGCCCGAACAGGCCCACCAGACCGGCCGCCGTCGCTGTCGCCAGCACCGGCGAGATGTTGCCGGTCCTGGCCATCGCCCCGTAGATCACCCAGGCCACACCGCCGTTGAGCGTCACCGCGAGCACCGTGGACCGGTCCTGCTGGAGCAGGATCGCGAAGGCGAGACAGAGCGCCATCGAAGCCAGGATCTGCACTACAGGCCGGTCATGGGCGACGAACCTGGTCTCGGGGTTCAGCTGGGCGCCCAGCTGAAGCCCCATGTACAGCACGAGCAGCACACCGACGACGATGCCGATGAAGAGGTACATGACTTCGAGCAGGCGCGCGGCGGCCGTGATGTAGAAGCCGGTCAGCCCGTCCTGCACGCCCGCCACCAGGGCCCGCCCCGGCAGCAGCGCGAACAGCCCACCGGTGATCACCGCGGACGGCCGTACGTCCGACCAGTGGGTGAGGGTCAGCGCCACGCCCATCGCGGCGGGCGGCATGGCCGCCGCCACGAACTGGTAGAACTCCGGCAGCCCCCGCCCGGCGCAGAGCCAGGCGAGCCGGTCGCCGAGCATCGCGCCGATCGCGGCCGCCACGAAGACCAGCGCGCCACCGCCGACCAGTACCGATGCCGCCCCCGCGAGACCGCCGCCGGCCAGCGTCAGCACCCAGCCGGAGTACGGGTGCCGGTTGCGCCGGATCTCCGCCAGGCGCCGGTAGGCCTCCTCCAGCGAGACGTCGACATCCTCGGTGGTGATGTCGTCGATGAGCCGGAAGACGGCGGCCAGCCGGGTGTAGTCGGTGCCCCGACGGCGTACGGTGCGGCTCGCCGTCACCGGGTCGTCGACCAGCGACGGCTGGTGCGAGATCGACAGCAGGGTGAAGGTGACGGTGGGCTCGGAGCGGTCGAGGCCGTAGCTGCGGGTCACCGCGAACATCGCCGCCTCGACGTCCTCGGCGCCCTCACCGCCCGCGAGCAGCAGCTCCCCGATACGCAGCGTGAGGTCGAGCACCCGCGGCACCGAGGGCCCCGCCTCGTCGGGCTTCTGCACCAGCTCGGGCGCGGGGCGCTCGGCGACCGGCATCCGCAGCATGGTGCGCATTCGGTCCTGCCAAGGGGCCTCCTTGGCCAGCCGGATCATCGGGCTGCCGTGCGCAGGGGTGAAGGCGGGCGGCGCGTGCTGGGCGCTGTACGTGCTCGGGGGGACGAAGGCGGAGCCGATCGTGTCCGAGCCGGAGGTGGTACCGGAACCGGAGCCCGAAGCGGAAGCCGGGCCCGGTCCTTGGGGCTCGGTCGTCAGACCGGTCGGGATGGCGAATTCCGAGGTCGGGTGGTCGTCCTCGGACGCAGACGTCCGCCGCCCCACCCCGGCCGGCGGGACGAAGGCGCTGCGCGCCTCGTCGGACTGGGGCTTCTGGTCCTCCGGACCGCCCGGTTCCGCCACCACTCGACCTCGCTCCTCATCGGCTGCGCGTCTTCGGTTGCGCTTGTGCCCAGTATGGCCACGGACAAGGGGGCAGACGCGAAGTGGGCGGCACTCCCTCCGAGGGAGTGCCGCCCACTTCCGGCACGGAACCGTAAACGGAGCCGTGCGACGTAACCTCAGCCGGAATCCGGCCGCGACCCGCAGATCGTCAGTGCGCGCCGCCCTGCGCCTCGAGGCGCTTGTAGGAGGCCTCGATCTCGGCCTCCGCCTCGGCGCGGCCGACCCAGTCGGCGCCCTCGACGGACTTGCCGGGCTCCAGGTCCTTGTAGACCTCGAAGAAGTGCTGGATCTCCAGGCGGTCGAACTCCGACACGTGGTGGATGTCGCGCAGGTGCTCCACCCGGGGGTCGGAGGCCGGCACGCACAGCAGCTTGTCGTCGCCGCCGGCCTCGTCCGTCATCCGGAACATGCCGATGGCGCGGCACTTGATGAGGCAGCCGGGGAAGGTCGGCTCGTCCAGGATGACCAGCGCGTCCAGCGGGTCGCCGTCCTCGCCGAGGGTGTTCTCGACGAAACCGTAGTCCGCCGGGTAGCTGGTCGAGGTGAAGAGTCGACGGTCCAGGCGGATCCGACCGGTCTCGTGGTCCACCTCGTACTTGTTCCGCGAACCCTTCGGGATCTCGATGGTGACGTCGAACTCCACGGGTGGCTCCTCCATGATCAACACATACGACTGGTGATTAAGTGTCCCCCACGCAGATGTGTGCTCGCGAAAGGGGCTGGTCAACGGTGGACGAGCCGGCGAAAAGACCATCGGTCAACCCGCTGGACAAGCTGAGCAGGCTCGCCCGGCCGGGCGGCGTGATCGGATTGCGGGGGCTGAGCGATCGGCAGTTCGCGGCTGTCTCCGCCGGGCTGGGCCTGATCCTCGCGGCCGGCGTCGTCCTTGCCGCCGGCCCCTGGGACTCGGGTCAGCGTAAGGCCGAGCAGGACTGGGCCGCCGCCCGCAACCGTACAGGTGGCGCAGATCACGAACCCCGTACGCCGTCCGGACCCGCACCCGCACCCAGCGCCCCGGCCGTCCTCGCCCCGCTCTCCGCCGCGGTCGACAACGCCGCCCCGGACGCCCGCGGCACCCAGGACGGCGCGGCGGCCGCCCTCCGCGCCACCCTCGGCCCCCTGCTGAAGACCCCCGCCCTGGGCACCGTGCGTACCGCCGTCGTCATCGACACCGCCACCGGCGAGCGGCTCTACGGCCAGGGCGCCGACACGCCCATGACGCCCGCCTCCACCGTCAAGATCGCCACCTCGGTCGCCGCCCTGAGCGCGCTCGGCCCCGGCCACCGCATCGCCACGACGGTCCGGGCATCCCCCGACTCCCGCGGCCTCACCCTCGTCGGCGGCGGCGACCCCACCCTCGACAAGGCCGCCCTGCGCAAGCTGGCCGCCGACACCGCCCGCGCCCTGAAGGACCGGGGCGTGAAGACGGTCCGCCTCGCGTACGACACGTCCCGCTACTCCGGACCCGCGCGGCACCCGATCGGCCCCAACGAGAACATCGCGCCCGTCACCGCCCTGATGACCCGCGAGGGCAGGCTCGACGACACCGACAGCGGACCCGCCCCGCGCAGCGACGACCCGGCCCGTGACACCGCCCGGACCTTCGCCGGGCTGCTCCACGACGCCGGGATCTCCACCGGGTCCGGCCCGGCGCCCGGCCGCCCGGCCGACGGGTCCCGGCCGGTCGCCGAACACCTCTCCGCCCCGCTCTTTGCCCTGGTCGAACGGGCCCTGACCAACAGCGACAACGACATCGCCGAGGCACTCGCCCGGCAGACCGCCCTGGCCGCGGGCGAACCGGCCGACTTCGCGGGTGGGCGACGGGCCGTCACCGCCCAGCTCAAGAAGCTCCACCTGCCGCTGACCGGCGCGGACTTCGCCGACGGCAGCGGGCTCAACCGCAAGGACAAGGTCACCGCCGGACTGCTGGCCGGTCTCCTCGCCCGCGCCGCCGACCCGCACCACCCCGAACTGCGCCCCGTCCTCACCGGCCTTCCCGTGGCAGGGTTCAGCGGCACCCTCAGCGGCCGTTACACCGAGAAGTCCGCGGGCACCGGCCTGATCCGCGCCAAGACCGGCACCCTCACCGGAGTGAATTCCCTCGCCGGTACGGTCGTCGACCGGCAGGGGCGGCTGCTCGCCTTCGCCTTCCTGGCATCCGGTACGACATCCCCCTCCGCGGCTCAGTCCTCCCTCGACGCCCTCGCCACCAGCCTTGCCACCCGAACCCGGTGAGCCTGTCGACACCACACCGCGGACGGACCCGAGCACGTACCGTTGACGCATGACGAGCATCGGTGGTGCCGAGATGGTCGACTGGAATCTCGCGGTGGCGACCGCGACCCGACTCGTGCGGCCGGGGCCCGAGATCAGCCGGGAGGAGGCCCGCGAAGTCGTCGCGGAGCTCCGCCGGCATGCCAAGGCCTCGGAGGAGCACGTCCGTTCCTTCACCCGGATGATCCCCGAGGGGACCGAGCCGGAGGACACCCCGGTCCTGATCGTGGACCGGGCCGGCTGGATCAAGGCCAACGTCGCGGGCTTCCGCGAACTGCTCCGCCCCCTGCTGGGAAAGATGCAGGAGCGGCGCGGCGGCGGCCCCGGCGGCGCCGTGCTCGGCGCGGTCGGCGGAAAGGTGACCGGCGTCGAGGTGGGGATGCTGCTGTCGTTCCTCGCCTCCCGGGTCCTCGGCCAGTACGAGACGTTCGCCCCGGTCACCCGCGAACTCCCGGCCTCGGCCGATGGCGGCGGCAGGCTGCTGCTCGTCGCCCCGAACATCGTCCACGTCGAGCGCGAACTGGACGTCGACCCGCACGACTTCCGGCTCTGGGTCGCCCTCCACGAGGAGACCCACCGCACTCAGTTCACCGGGGTGCCCTGGCTGCGGGACCACCTTCAGGGTGAGATCCAGTCATTCCTGGAGCAGACCGACGTCGACCCGGTGACGGTGCTGGAGCGGCTCCGCGAGGCGGCCCAGTCCCTGGCCGGGGGCCGCCCCGAGGGCGAGGAGGGCGAGGACGGCGGCCGGAGCCTCGTCGAACTCGTCCAGACACCCGCCCAGCGCGAGATCCTCGGCCGGCTCACCGCCGTGATGTCCCTGCTCGAAGGACACGCCGACTACGTGATGGACGGCGTCGGCCCGGAGGTCGTCTCCTCCGTCGGCGAGATCCGGGAGAAGTTCCAGCAGCGCAGGGCGCGCGGCGCGAGCCGGCTCGACCAGGCGCTGCGCAAGCTCCTCGGTCTCGACGCCAAACTGCGCCAGTACCGGGACGGCGAACGGTTCGTCCGCGCCGCGGTCGAAGAGGTCGGCATGGACGGCTTCAACCGGGTCTGGACCTCGCCGAACACCCTCCCCACCAAGGCGGAGATCGCGAAGCCGGCGGACTGGATCGCGAGGGTGCACCGTAAGGCAGAGTCCTGATCACGACGGGCCGGAGGGCGTACGACAGGACAAGAACGCGCCGGTAATCACCCATCCGAGGGACCGTAGGGGCATGGGAAGGCGTGCAATGCTCGATGAACGGCTTGCCTCTGTCACCATCGACGCACTCTGAGTGATGGCACACTTCCCGTTCCGGCACTCCGAGGCACCTCCCGAAACTTCACGAAGGGCACCGGACATGGGTCCCCATCCTGCGGTCGCGGCGATACGCCTGGCGGTCCGCCGCGTACTCCACGACGTACTCACCGAACACACCCGGTGCGCCGAACACACCCGGCGCACCCCGCACCCCGAGCTCGCCGAAGCCGGCGCGGGCAGGCAGCGCGCCGCACTCCCCGAACGCCCCGATACCCCCCTGGTGCTGGTGGCATGCTCCGGCGGCGCCGATTCCATGGCACTCGCCTCGGCCCTCGCCTTCGAAGCCCGCAAACTCGACGTCCGGGCCGGCGGCATCACCGTCGACCACGGCCTCCAGGACGGCTCCGACACCCGGGCCGCCGAGGTCGTCGACCGCCTCACCGACATGCGTCTCGACCCGGTCGAGTCCGTCGCCGTGCGGGTCGGCCAGGAGGGCGGACCGGAGGCCGCGGCCCGCGACGCCCGCTACGCCGCCCTCGACGCGGCCGCCGAGCGGTACGGCGCCGCCGCCGTCCTGCTCGGCCACACCCGTGACGACCAGGCGGAGACGGTGCTGCTGGGCCTCGCCCGCGGCTCGGGCATCCGCTCGCTCTCCGGCATGGCCGCCGCGTCGGGACCGGCGGGCCGCTACCGCCGCCCCTTCCTCCAGGTCGACCGGCAGACCGCCCGCAAGGCCTGCCTCGTCCAGTCGCTGCCCGTCTGGGACGACCCGCACAACATCGACCCCGCCTACACTCGCTCCCGACTGCGTCACGAGGGCCTGCCCGCCCTGGAGAAGGCGCTGGGCAAGGGCGTCGTCGAGGCTCTGGCCCGTACGGCGCAGCTCTCCCGCGACGACGCCGACGCCCTGGACACCTGGGCCGCCGAGGCCGACCTCGCCGTTCGGGACGACGTGGGCCGGCTGGAGTGCGCCAAGCTGTACGCACTGCCGTCCGCCGTCCGCCGCAGGGTGCTGCGCCGGGCCGCCATGGAGGCGGGTTCCCCGGCCGGTTCCCTCTTCGCCCGGCACATCGAGGAAGTCGACCGTCTGATCACCGGCTGGCGCGGCCAGCGGGCCATCAACCTGCCCGGCCGGGTGGAAGCCAGGCGGCAGGGTGGCAGACTGGTGATTCGGCAGAGCTGAAGCATGAGCGGCTGACAATGCAGGCGAGCGGCCGCGCAGGTACGGGGTATCACCCCGGACCGGGCAGGCAGAGAAAGAGACGCGGGTGAACGAGAAGGACATGGGCACCGACCTTCAGTCGGTGCTCATCACCAAGGAAGAAATCGACGCGAAGCTCGTCGAGCTGGCCGCGAAGATCGACGCGGAGTACGCGGGCAGGGACCTGCTCATCGTCGGCGTCCTCAAGGGCGCGGTGATGGTGATGGCGGACCTGGCGCGCGCGCTGTCCACCCCCGTCACGATGGACTGGATGGCCGTCTCGTCGTACGGCGCGGGCACCCAGTCCTCCGGAGTCGTCCGGATCCTCAAGGACCTGGACACCGACATCAAGGGCAAGCACGTCCTGATCGTCGAGGACATCATCGACTCGGGCCTGACCTTGTCCTGGCTGATGTCGAACCTCGGTTCGCGCGAGCCCGCGTCCCTGGAGATCTGCACCCTGCTGCGCAAGCCGGACGCGGCCAAGGTCGCACTCGACTGCAAGTGGGTCGGATTCGACATTCCCAACGAGTTCGTCGTCGGATACGGGCTGGACTACGCGGAGAAGTACCGCAACCTCCCCTTCGTCGGCACGCTTGCCCCGCACGTCTACGGCGGCTGACCGCCTCCCGGTCCCGGGGGGCCGGCCCGACCGGGACGGGGCGCCGGGAACCTTTCACGGGATTCCCGCCGTTGAGCCTTCGAAGGCAGGTTTTGACAGACGTCCCCGGCAGTCGCGGGTGACAATGCTGGGGTACCGTCCGAAGAACAGTCTTTTCTCACAGCAGCATTTACCTACGGGCAGGAGGGACGGGGCGTCATCGCCCCGTATGGATGGACGTGAAGCGATACTTCCGTGGGCCGGTCATGTGGATCGTGCTGGCCGTCCTCGCCGTGGTCGTGTTGATGCAGGTCGTCGGCTCGTCGGGCGGCTACGAATCGGTGGACACCGGCAAGGTGATCCAGGCGATCAGCAAGGACCAGGTGGCGCAGGCCAAGCTGACCACCGGTGACGAACAGATCATCAAGATCGAGTTGAAGAAGGACCAGAAGCTTTCGGGCGAGTCCGGCAGCAAGTTCCAGGCGAGCTACATCGGCGACCAGGGTGTCCAGCTCGCCGACACGCTGCAGCAGAAGTTCGAGAGCGGCAAGATCGACAAGGGCTACACCGTCTCGCCGTCGAAGCAGTCTCCGTTCATCTCGATCCTCCTCTCGCTGCTGCCCTTCGTCCTGATCGTGGTCGTCTTCCTGTTCCTGATGAACCAGATGCAGGGCGGCGGCTCCCGAGTCATGCAGTTCGGGAAGTCCAAGGCCAAGCTGATCACCAAGGACACGCCGAAGACGACGTTCGCCGATGTGGCGGGGTCGGACGAGGCCGTCGAGGAGCTCCAGGAGATCAAGGAGTTCCTCCAGGAGCCGGCGAAGTTCCAGGCCGTCGGCGCCAAGATCCCCAAGGGTGTCCTGCTGTACGGGCCTCCCGGTACCGGCAAGACGCTGCTCGCACGCGCCGTCGCGGGCGAGGCGGGCGTCCCGTTCTACTCGATCTCCGGTTCCGACTTCGTCGAGATGTTCGTCGGTGTCGGTGCCAGCCGGGTCCGTGACCTCTTCGAGCAGGCCAAGGCGAACGCCCCGGCGATCGTCTTCGTCGACGAGATCGACGCCGTGGGACGCCACCGCGGCGCCGGCATGGGCGGCGGTCACGACGAGCGCGAGCAGACGCTGAACCAGCTGCTCGTCGAGATGGACGGCTTCGACGTGAAGGGCGGCGTCATCCTGATCGCCGCCACGAACCGGCCGGACATCCTCGACCCGGCGCTGCTGCGCCCGGGCCGCTTCGACCGGCAGATCGCGGTCGACCGGCCGGACATGCAGGGCCGTCTCGAAATCCTCAAGGTGCATCAGAAGGGCAAGCCGGTAGCGAAGGACGTCGACCTCGGCGCCGTCGCCCGTCGTACGCCCGGTTTCACCGGTGCCGACCTGTCGAACGTGCTGAACGAAGCGGCGCTCCTCACGGCGCGCAGCAACCTGAAGCTGATCGACAACAAGATGCTCGACGAGGCCATCGACCGCGTCGTGGCGGGCCCGCAGAAGCGGACCCGGATCATGTCCGAGAAGGAGAAGAAGATCACCGCGTACCACGAGGGCGGACACGCCCTGGTCGCGGCGGCTTCCCCCCAGTCGGACCCGGTCCACAAGATCACGATCCTCTCCCGCGGCCGCGCCCTCGGTTACACGATGGTGCTCCCGGAGGAGGACAAGTACTCCACGACGCGCAACGAGATGCTCGACCAGCTTGCCTACATGCTGGGCGGGCGCGCGGCCGAGGAGTTGGTCTTCCACGACCCGACCACCGGCGCTGCGAACGACATCGAGAAGGCCACCGCAACGGCCCGCGCGATGGTCACGCAGTACGGCATGACGGAGCGGCTCGGCGCGATCAAGTTCGGCGGCGACAACACCGAGCCCTTCGTGGGCCGGGAGATGGGCCACCAGCGCGACTACTCGGAAGAGGTCGCGGCCCTCGTCGACGAAGAGGTCAAGAAGCTCATCGAGACCGCGCACAACGACGCGTGGGAGATCCTCGTCGAGAACCGCGACGTGCTGGACGCCCTCGTTCTCCAGCTCCTGGAGAAGGAGACGCTCGGCAAGGAGGAGATCGCCGAGATCTTCGCCCCGATCGTGAAGCGCCCGTCCCGTCCGGCATGGACCGGCTCCGCCCGGCGTACCCCGTCGACGCGGCCGCCGGTGCTCTCGCCGAAGGAGCTCGCCCTCACCAACGGCGCCGCCGCGGCGAACGGCTCGGTCGTCCCCACGGACACCGTCCCGGCCACAGAGGTGATCCCGGAGGACCAGCCCGAGGCATAGAAGCCCCGGTGTGGCCCCTGTCACGGGGTCCGCACCGGGTCCGGAATGGATGCCGCGCCCCCACAGGTTCTAGCCTGTGGGGGCGTGGTTTTTTCGTATGTCCGTGCGGACGCGTGTGCGGGTGACAGCTCAAGGGAACGAGGCACAGATGACCGACCCGGTGACGTTGGACGGCCAGGGTCCGATCGGCGAGTTCGACGAGAAGCGGGCCGAGGCCGCCGTACGTGAACTCCTTTTCGCGGTGGGCGAGGATCCGGACCGTGAGGGACTGCGCGAGACACCGGGCCGGGTGGCAAGGGCGTACAAGGAGATATTCGCGGGCCTCTACCAGGAGCCCGAGGACGTCCTGACGACCACGTTCGACCTGGGCCACGACGAGATGGTGCTGGTCAAGGACATCGAAGTCTTCAGCACCTGTGAACACCACCTGGTGCCGTTCCGGGGCGTCGCGCACGTCGGGTACATCCCGGCGACCAGCGGCAAGATCACCGGTCTTTCGAAGCTGGCCCGCCTCGTCGACGTGTTCGCCCGGCGTCCGCAGGTCCAGGAGCGGCTCACCACGCAGATCGCCGATTCGCTCATGGAGATCCTGGAGCCGCGCGGCGTCGTCGTCGTCGTCGAGTGCGAGCACATGTGCATGTCGATGCGCGGTATCCGCAAGCCCGGCGCCAAGACGCTGACCTCGGCGGTCCGCGGGCAGCTCCGCGACCCCGCGACGCGCGCCGAGGCCATGAGCCTGATCATGGCGCGCTGAGGCCCTTCCGCCGAGGCCCTTCCGGTGTCGGCCGCGCCTCACCGGGACCACGGACGAGGGCCGGCAGATCCTGAGATCTGCCGGCCCTCGGGTCCGGGGAAGTGCTTTCCGGACCACTTGTACTTGTACGTGGCGTGGGCCACGGTGTTCACCGGCCACCAGAAGTCACCGCCGGGTTTCTACCGACTGCGGAGCAGCTGTTACGCGGGCGCCGAGCTCTTGTCCTTGTCCTCGTCGTCCGGGAGCTTGCAGATGCGTTCGAGCCAAAGGGCCGCGGCCACCACCGCGATGCCGGCGAGGACCGCGAAGCCCGCGTAGATCGCCTGGTCGCGGCGGGCCGGGATGTCGAGGGAGCCGAGCAGGAAGACGCCCGTGCCGCCGTACATGCCGGAGACCAGGGAGACGACCAGGGCGCTGGCCTGGCCGAAGACGACTGCCCGGGCCACCATCAGGGGCTCGACGCCCTTGGCCCCCGGCCGGCGCTCGCGCTGCGCGCGCAGTCGGGAACGGATGGAGAGTGCCGTCGCGAGCAGGATGGCGGCGATCACCGCGAGCACGATCGGCGCGGCGAGGGGAACGCTCGGCAGGCTGCCCAGGGAGTCCCAGAGGCGGGCGCCGCCCCAGGAGAGCACCCCGGCCGCGGCGAAGAGGCCGGCCAGTATCCCGAGCCGTAGTTGCTTCACCGAGTGATCCGCCCTTCGCCGTCGATAGGTCTGTGCCGTCAGTGGTCAGTGGCCGGTCGGTCGTCCGTGGTGCGTGTCGCCACCGGTCCGTATCCGTTGAGCCTAGCGACTACTCGGGCAGCCGGAGTTCCAGATCGGTCCGGGGCAGTACGCCCTCACGGCCGAGACCGGCCAGCAGTTCCGCGACGGGGCCGGCGCCGGGCAGTTGGGCCTCGGGGTCGACGTCGTGCCACGGGGCGAGGACGAAGGCCCGCTCATGGGCCCGGGGGTGGGGGAGGGTGAGCGACGGGTCGTCGGAGACGACGTCCGCGTACGCGACGATGTCGACGTCGATGGTGCGCGGGCCCCAGCGCTCCTCGCGGACCCGTTCGAAGGCCTCTTCGACGGCCTGGCCGCGTTCCAGGAGCGAGGACGGGGGGAGCGTCGTCTTCACCACGATCACCGCGTTGAAGTACGAGGGCTGGGAGCCGGGATCGACGCCCCAGGGCTCGGTCTCGTAGACCGGGGAGACCGCTTTGACCCGCAGGCCGGGGGTGTCCTCCAGGGCGTCTATCGCGCCTTGGAGGGTCTCCAGGCGGTTGCCGAGATTGGAGCCCAGGGAGATCACGGCGCTTTTGGGGTTGGAGAGGGTGATGTCCGCGGCGTCCACCTGCTCGACCACGGAGGCGGGCACCGGCTGTACGGTCGGGTCGCTCTGCCCTTCGGTGGAAAATGCACTCATACTCGGCTCCGGGTGATGGTGATGGTCACATCGTCGAAGGGGACGGTGATCGGCGCGTCCGGCTTGTGCACCACGACCTCCACCTCCTCGACTCCTTCGTGCTTGAGGCACTTCTGGGCGATGCGTTCCGCGAGCGTTTCGATCAGGTCGACCGGTTCCCCCTGCACCACGTCGACGACTTCCTCGGCGACGATGCCGTAGTGCACGGTCTTCGTCAGGTCGTCGGCGGCTGCCGCGGGGCGGGTGTCGAGGCCGAGTACCAGGTCCACGATGAACGTCTGGCCCTCTTCCCGTTCCCGGGGGAAGACGCCATGGTGTCCACGGGCCTTGAGGCCGCGCAGCGCGACACGATCCACGCGAATCACTCCTGCTGTCGTTGGGCGTAGAGACACGGGGCCGCGTGCGGACGGCCTTGTTCTCACTCTCGAATCTACCTGCGAGCACCGACAGTGCCCGCCTGCGGGGGCTATGGACACGGCCCCGTGGGACTGGTATCCGCTACTACCCCCATCGCCCGCTTCCAACCCCCCGTCGCGTGGATGTTCCGGTCAGGACGGGCTTTCTTCCTCGTCCTCGTCATCGGATTCGGTGAGTACGGGCGAGCCATGGTGGGACCAGAGCTTCCAGCCGTCCGGCGTGCGCCGGAACACATTGGTGGCCACGACGAGTTGGCCGACCAGCGGTCCGAGCGCGTTGCCGTCCTCCGCGGGGCCGCCGCTGAGGATGTTCTCGGTGCAGGTCACCAGGGCCGTGTCGCCGGTCATCGAGACCCCGACATCGGTCAGGAAGAACTGGATGTACTCGGTGTTCGCCATGATCAGGGCGTAACTGCGCAGTACCTCGCCGCGCCCGGTGAGCACCGGCCAGCCGGGGTGGACACAGGAGACGGTGAGGTCCTCGCCGGGCAGCCAGAGCCCGGAGAGCTCCTCGAAGTCGCCGCGTTCCATCGCTTCGTAGAAGGCGGTGTTGGCCTGCTCGACGGCCGCGATGTCGGCGGCCGCCTCCGCGTGCTCGTCGCGCCCGCTCACGCGGCTCCCTCGACGGCGCGGGCGACCCGTACGGCATCGGCCGTGGCCCGGACCTCGTGGACCCGGACGGCCCAGGCGCCGGCGTGGGCGGAGAGCGCGGAGATCGCCGCGGTGGCGGCGTCGCGTTCGCGGGCGGGGGGCGGGGCGGCGCCCTCGCCGGCCAGTACATGGCCGAGGAAGCGCTTGCGGGAGGCGGCGACCAGCAGCGGGCGGCCCAGGGCGCGCAGCTCGTCGAGGTGGGCGACGAGGGCGAGGTCGTGGCCGGCGTCCTTGGCGAAGCCGAGACCGGGGTCGATCACGATCCGTTCCGGGTCGACACCGCCCGCGATCACGGCGTCCATCCGCTCCCGCAGTTCCGTGACGACTTCGGCGACGACGTCCTCGTACACCGCCCGGCTGTTCATGGACTCGCTGAAGCCGCGCCAGTGCATCACCACGAACGGCGCGCCGGCCGCCGCGACGACATCGATCATGTCCGGGTCGGCGAGACCGCCGCTCACGTCGTTGACCAGGGCGGCTCCCGCCGCGACCGACTCCTCGGCGACCCGGGCCCGCATGGTGTCGACGGAGACCGTGACCCCTTCGGACGCCAGGCCCCGGACCACCGGGACCACGCGCCGCAGCTCCTCCGAGGCGTCCACCCGGCTGGCGCCGGGGCGGGTCGACTCGCCGCCGACATCGATCAGGTCGGCGCCCTCGGCGACCAGGTCGAGGCCGTGTTTGATCGCGGCCGTGGTGTCGAACCAGCGGCCCCCGTCGGAGAAGGAGTCCGGGGTCACATTGACGACACCCATGACCGCGCAGCGGTCCCACTCCGGCAGGCCTCGGACCGTGCCTCGTCCACGCAACGTACTCATGCGACCAGCGTAGGCCCGCACGGCGTGCAGTCACGCCGCGCGGGCGTGGTGCTCCTGGCCCGGCGCCGGGGTGTGGGCGCAGGGGCGGGGCCGGCGGCGCGGGAACCGGCGGGCGAAGGGACGGGGCAGCGCGAGGTTCACGAAGCCCTCCGCCTGCATGGCGGCGAGGGAGATGCGGGGCAGGTCGCGGGCGGCGCTGTACACCACGAAGCGGGGCTCCCAGCGGGGCCGGAACTTGGCGTTGAACTTGTACAGCGACTCGATCTGGAACCAGCGCGACAGAAAGATCAGCAGTCCCCGCCAGGTCCGCAGCACCGGTCCCGCGCCCAGCTTCTCGCCGCGGGCGAGCGCCGAGCGGAACATCGCGAAGTTCAGCGAGACGTGTTCGACGGAGAGCCGGGAGGACGCCTCCAGGGCGGCGACGATCAGCAGCTCGTTCATGCCGGGGTCGGCGGAGCGGTCGCGGCGCATCAGGTCGAGTGACATGCCGTCGAGGCCCCACGGGACGAAGTGGAGCACGGCCTTCAGGTCGCCGTACGGGGAGTCGGTGGTGTGTTCGTCGGCCTTGTGGGCGGTGGCGATGACGCAGTCCCCGTCGGCCGGGTCGCCGATCCGGCCGAGAGCCATGGAGAAGCCGCGCTCGTTGTCCGTGCCGCGCCAGTCGGCGGCGGCCAGCCGGATGCGGTCCAGTTCGGCCTCGCCGATGTCGCGGACGCGCCGGACCCGGGTCTCGTAGCCAAGTCGTTCAATGCGCTTCACCATCTGGCGTACGTTGCGCATCGCGCGCCCGGCGAGCGAGAAATCCGCGACATCCACCACCGCCTCGTCGCCCAGCTCCAGGGCGTCGAGTCCGGTCTCGCGGGTCCAGACCTCGCCGCCGGTCTCGCTGCAGCCCATCACGGCAGGGGTCCAGGAGTGGGCCTTGGCCTCGTCCATGAAGCGCTCGATGGCGCCGGGCCAGGCCTCCACGTCACCGATCGGGTCGCCGCTCGCCAGCATCACCCCCGACACGACGCGGTAGCAGACGGCGGCCTTGCCGCTGGGGGAGAACACGACGCCCTTGTCGCGGCGGAGCGCGAAGTGGCCGAGCGAGTCGCGGCCGCCGTGCTTCTCCAGCAGGGCGCGCAGCCGGGCCTCGTCGTCCTCGGTGAGGCGGGCGGCCGGATGCTCGGGGCGGAAGGCCAGGTAGATGGTGGTGACGGCGGTCAGCAGACCGAGGGCGCCGAGCGAGTACGCCACGGTCCAGGTGGTGACTCCGGCGTACTCGACGGGCCCCTCGAAGCCGAACAGCCCGTACAGCACGTGCTGGAGACGGTCGGCGACGCTGGGGCTCCCCACGACGCGGCCGGGGTGGACGCTGACGATGATCAGGCCCAGCCCGAGCGAACCCGCGCCGAGGAGCACGAAGTTTGCCAGGGCCCGCCAGCGGCTCCTGGGGTCGGGGAGCGCGGCGAATTCACCGCGATGGCGGACCACCAGCAGGCAGAGCGCGAGCGAGACGAGCGTGCCGATCAGCGAATGCCGGTAGACGAACTGCGCCAGCGCACCGGCCGGCAGCAGCACGACGGCCGCCCGCCAGGCCCGCCGCTTGCGCCGCTTCAGGCCGTGGGCGAGGAGCAGCAGCAGGACGCCCGCGCTCAGGGAGAGAGCGGCGGTGAACGGTCCGAGGGCGCCTGGGAGCACCTCGGCGAGGGTATGCATCCGGCTGTTCCGGAAGCGCGGGAAGACACCCGCGGCGACATCGACCAGGCCGACGACGGCGCAGGCGGTACCGACCAGTGCCGGTACGGATTCGGGGCGCGGGCCCCGTACGAACTTACGTACAGGACTCGGAACCGATCCCGATTTATCCCCATCTAGCGTGACAGACATCGCTTCCCGTGGTTCCGCGAGAGATTCCTGAGTCCTTCGGCCGAGGGCCTTCCGGACGATGTGCGACCTGTAGGACGAGGCTTCCGCGGCGGGGGTTCACCCGTTGGCCGGAAAATTCCAGACAAGAGAGCTCACCTCCATGGGTCTTACCAGCAAGACGTTCTTGGCGCTGGCCATCGTGCTGGCCATGGTGTTCTTCGGTGCCACGGTCTGGCTCTGGCCGCGACTGGCCCGGCGCAGCGTGTCCGCGGTGTTCGGCAGGGTCGGCCTGCTGCTGGCGACTCAGGTGACGCTCTTCGTCACCGTCGGGCTGGTGGCCAACAACTCCTTCCTCTTCTACGGTTCCTGGGCCGATCTGTTCGGGCAGAAGCAGGATCTGGGCGTGGTCACGGACCACGCGGCCGGAACGCTGGCGGCCAAGAACATCGTCCGGGTCGGGGTGCAGCGGCCGGACGGGCTGGGCAGTTCGCAGCCCGCGGTGAGCGGCCGGATCGACAAGGTCGTGATCTCGGGGCGGAAGTCGAAGATCGAGAGTTCGGCGTACGTGTATCTGCCGCCGGAGTACTTCCAGCCGGCGTTCGCCCGCCGGAAGTTCCCCGCGGTGGTGGTCCTCACCGGCTACCCGGGTGTCGCGGAGAACCTTCTGAAGGGCCTCGATTATCCGCGGACGGCACACGACCGGGTGGAGGCCGGCCGGTCGCAGCCGATGATCCTGGTGATGTTGCGGCCGACGGTGGCGCCGCCGCGGGACACCGAGTGCGTGAACGTGAAGGGCGGGCCGCAGACCGAGACGTTCTTCGCCGAGGATCTGCCGCGGGTGGTCTCGAATGCGTACCGGGTCGGAAAGCAGCCCCGCAACTGGGGCATCATGGGCAATTCGACCGGCGGCTACTGTGCGCTGAAGATCGGCCTCCACTACCCGGACCGGTTCGCCGCGAGCGCCGGGCTCTCCGCGTACTACAAGGCGGCCGAGGACCCGACGACCGGCGACCTCTTCCACGGCGACCAGGGCGCGCGTGACCGCGCCGATCTGATGTGGAGCCTGGACAACCTGCCGCAGCCCGACTCGTCGTTCCTGGTCACGACCTCCAGGCACGGCGAGGGGAACTACCACTCCACGATGCGGTTCCTCAGCAAGGTGAAGCCGCCCGCCCAGGCATCGTCGATCGTGCTCGACAGCGGCGGGCACAACTTCAACACCTGGCGGCGGGAGATTCCTTCGGCGCTGGACTGGATGAGCAGCCGGCTGAGCGAGAACTGAGCCGGGGGCGGGCTCGCCATTCCCCGGCCCGCGGCTCAGCGCGAGGCGGTCTTGGCGATGCTCTCCACCGTTTCGACGGCCACCTCGGCCCGCGGGACGTCCTGCGCGTCCGCGTCGATCGAGCGGCGCAGGGCCTCATGGAGCCGGGCCGGGGTGAGTACGCCGAGGAAGCGGCCGGTGCTGTCCTTGTCGATGACGGCGATCCAGCCGGCGTCGTGCTGGAGCATGGTGGCGAACGCCTGTTTGAGCGGGGCGCCGACGGGCAGCCACGCCTCCATCCTGCGGGCGTGGGCGCGCACCGTGTCCTTGGTCGCGGTGGTGGCGGCGGAGCCGTCGGCCGGGATCCAGCCGTGCAGATTGTCCTCGCCGTCCAGTACGACGGCCCAGCGCGCGCCTTCGGCCCGCAGCCGTTCGGTCGCCCTCGCCAGGGAGTCGTCGAGGTGGACGACCGGCGGCTGGTCGAGATCGCCCTCCTCGATGGGGGTCACGGAGAGGCGTTTGAGGCCGCGGTCGGCGCCCACGAAGTCCGCCACATAGGGGGTGGCGGGTGCGCCGAGCACGGTCGCCGGGGAGTCGAACTGCTCGATCGAGCCCTGTCCGTAGACGGCGATACGGTCTCCGAGCCGGACCGCTTCCTCGATGTCGTGCGTGACGAACAACACGGTTTTGCGGACCTGTTCCTGGAGATTCAGGAATTCGTTCTGGAGTCGTTCCCGTACGACGGGGTCGACCGCGCCGAAAGGCTCGTCCATCAGCAGTACGGGCGGGTCGGCGGCCAGCGCCCTTGCCACGCCCACGCGTTGGCGCTGACCGCCGGAGAGCTGTTCCGGATAGCGGTCGCCATAAACGGAAGGGTCGAGTCCGACCAGGTCGAGGAGTTCTGCCGCGCGCTCGCGGCCCTTTCCCCGTTTCCAGCCGAGGAGATGGGGAACGGTCGCGGTGTTTTCCAGGACCGTACGGTGCGGGAAGAGGCCCACCTGCTGGATCACATAGCCGATGCGGCGGCGCAGTTGGACGGGGTCGATGGCGGATATGTCGTCCCCGTCGAGGAATATCCGGCCCCCGGTCGGTTCGATCAGCCGGTTCACCATCTTCATGGTGGTTGTCTTGCCGCAGCCCGACGGCCCGACGAGCGTGACCAGTTCACCCTCGGCGACCTCGAAGGAAAGGTCGTCGACGGCGGTGGTGCCGTCCGCGTACCGCTTGGTGACGTGCTCGAAACGGATCATGGTTCCCCATTGTCGCGCGTGTTCTGTGAAGGACATGTTGCTGGAATACAACGGCCTCGGCGATTGTCAGTGGTCGGGGATAGGGTCGCCGGACATCGGTACTTCGGTACGCCGGTGCTTCGGCACTTCGGTACGAGCGGTAATCGGGAGGTGGGGGGCGGATGACCGCTGCACAGAACTGCGTGGTCACGAACGACTGGATCTGCGGGGAGTATCTCCGTTCCCGCAGCCAGGAGTTGACCGATGCGACGGTCCAGCACATCTGGATCACCGTGGTCTCGGTGCTGATCGGGCTCGCGGTGGCCTTTCCGCTGGCGCTGCTCGCCCGCCGCAGCCGCCGCTTCGCCGGACCGGTGCTGGGGCTGACGACGGTGCTGTACACCGTGCCGTCCCTCGCGATGTTCTCGTTGCTGCTGCCGCTGTTCGGGCTCTCCGCGGCGCTGGTCGTCACCGGCCTGGTGCTGTATTCGCTGACCATTCTCGTACGGAACATCCTGGCGGGCCTCGAAGCGGTTCCGCAGGAGGCGAAGGAAGCCGCGAAGGGGATGGGCTACGGGTCGGTCCGGTTGCTGTGGGAGGTCGAACTCCCCCTTGCCATGCCCGCGTTGATGGCCGGTGTGCGGATCGCCACGGTCTCGACGATCGCGCTGACGACGGTCGGATCGATCATCGGCAGGGGCGGCCTGGGCAACCTCATAGGGGACGCCCTGCCGAGCTTCTTCAAGGCCCAGGTGCTCACCGCCTCGGTCCTGTGCGTACTGCTCGCGGTCGTTGCCGATCTGCTGCTGCTGGGCCTCCAGCGGTTGTTGACGCCCTGGACCCGAATACGCATCACGCACGCGGCCGAGACCGCGGTCGCGGATGCCACGGCAAAGGCGGTCTGAACGATGGGAGTTCTCGGCGAGGCCTGGACCTGGCTCACGACCGGCGCCAATTGGACGGGGGAGAGCGGGGCGGCCCACCGGCTCGCCGAGCATCTGTACGTCAGCGGCGTCGCGCTCGCCCTGGCCTGCGCGGTCGCACTGCCGGTCGCTCTGTACCTCGGGCACATCGGGAAGGGGGGCGCGCTTGCCGTCAACATCTCCAACGTGGGGCGGGCGGTCCCGGTCTTCGCGGTGCTGGCACTCTTCATGGTCTCGCCGCTGCGCAATGCCGGATACGTTCCGACGATCACCGCGCTGGTGCTGTTCGCCGTACCGCCGCTGCTCACCAACGCCTACGTCGGGATGACGGAGGTCGACCGGTCGGTGGCCGAGGCGGCGCGGGGCATGGGAATGTCCGGCGGCCAGCTCTTCGTACGGGTCGAGCTGCCGCTGGCCTACCCGATGATCATGACCGGGTTGCGTTCGGCCGCGGTCCAGGTGGTCGCCACGGCGACGATCGCCGCGATGGTCGGCCAGGGCGGCCTCGGCCGGATCATCACCGCCGGATTCAACACGTACAACACGCCGCAGGTGGTCGCGGGGGCGTTGCTGGTCGCCGTACTCGCCCTGCTGGTGGAGGCGGTGCTGGTGGGTCTGGACCGGCTGCTGTCACCGCTGCGCCGCCGCAGGACGGCATGACGCCCCCCGATCCCCCGATCCCTGGATCTCATCTCAAATAGCCCTGTTGCTGTGGACGGAGAACACCTCATGAGCAAGACCTCGCGAATAGCGGGCGCGGCCATCGGCATGGTCGCGCTGGCCGGCTCGCTCGCCGCCTGCGGCGGCGACAGCCTGGAGAAGGACAAGGCGGGCTCGGCGTCCTCCGGCGGCGGCTCCGGCTCCGGCAAGAAGGGTTCGCTCGTCGTCGGCGCGGCGTCCTTCACCGAGTCCAAGGTCCTCGCGGAGCTGTACGCGCAGATCCTGGGCGAAGCCGGATACAGCACCTCGGTCACCACGGTGGCCAACCGGGAACTGTACGAACCGTCCTTGGAGAAGGGCGAGATCGATGTCGTCCCCGAATACGCCGCGACGATCGCCGAATTCCTCAATGCCAAGGTGAACGGGGCGAAGGCGGCCGAGAAGAAGCCGGTCGCCTCCGGTGACGCGGCCGCCACGGTCGCGGCGCTGGAGAAGCTCGCCACTCCGCGCGGACTGAAGGTCCTCCCGGTCGGCGGAGCCGTCGACCAGAACGCCTTCGCGGTGACCAAGGAATTCGCCGCGAAGAACAAGCTCGAGACCCTTTCGGATCTCGGCAGGTCGAAGGCCGAAGTGAAGATCGCGGCAGGTGACGAGTGCGAGGTGCGGCCGTTCTGCGCGCCTGGCCTGAAGGAGACGTACGGCATCAATGTCACCGGTATCGACCCCAAGGGAGTCGGTACGCCGCAGTCCAAGCAGGCCGTCAAGGACGGCAAGGACCAGCTGGTCCTCACCACCACCACGGACGCGGTGCTCGACAGCTACGGCCTGGTGCTCCTGGAGGACGACAAGAAGCTCCAGAACGCGGACAACGTTCTGCCGGTCGTCAATGCCAAGGACGCGGGTTCCCAGGACATTGCCGACGCACTCGGCAAGCTCACCAAGGCCCTCACCACCGAGGATCTCGCGGAACTGAACCGCAAGGTGGACGCCGAGCGCGCAAAGCCCGCCGACGCGGCCAAGGACTATCTGCGCTCGAAGGGCCTCATCAAGAACTAGAGATCGGGGATTGGGGACCGTCAGGTAACCGGGTGGGAACAGATTGGCCGGCGGCTCCCCAAGTGCCACCTACACACGGTAAATTTCAGGCCATGCCACGTGGACGTCATCGCCATTCGCCACCTCTGCACAGAATCCTTCCGCCCTCGGCTGTTGTCGCAGTGTCGGTTCTCTGTGCCGGGGGCGCCTGGCTGCTCGCCGAGCCCCTGATCCTGCGCGGTCTGGTGGCCGCCGCGGCGGCCGCGGCCGTGACCGGCGCGTATCTGATGCGCAGCTGGGACCGGGACGCGGGCCGCCGTATCGCGGAGCTGACGCGCGCCCGAGCCGGTGACGAATGGCGGGCCGAGGAGCGCATGGCCGAGCTGGAGGCCGACCTCGAGGAGTCGCGGGAGCTGCGTGCCCGGCTGGAGACGAAGCTGCGCCGCAAGCGCGTGGAGCTCGCCAACCTGCGCGGGGAGCACGCCGCGCTGCTGCGGCGGTACGCCAACGCCGAGACCGAGCGGGCCAGCGCGCTGGAGGGCCGCAGGCAACTCGCGCTCGAAGCCGCGGCTCCGCGGGAACTGCCCGCGGCGCGCAGCACACCGACACCGGCCGCGTATCTGCGCGCCGCCCAGGCGCTGGAGGACCTCTCGCGCAACGGGGCCCTCCAGGAGGCGCGCCGTACCGCCGAGCAGGCCAGAAAGCGGGATCTCGCGGAGCGGGCCCGGGAGGCGGAGGAGCGGCAGGGGAAGCACGCGGCGGCTCCGGACGCCTCCGGGGCGCAGCACCTCCGTCCGACGACCGACCTTCCGGCACCCCGGCCGTCCGCCGCGCTGCCCGCGGCGCGTGCCATGCCGGCCGCCAGCCCGGTCGCTCCGCACGCGGCGCCCCGCCGCCATCCGGTGCCGCAGGGCAGCTTCGACTTCTTCGGTACGCAGAAGGCGCGCGCCGCGATCGAGTCCGTGCAGAACGAGGACCTCGCGGACGTGGTGGGCGAGGAGGCACTGGCCGCGCACCGCACGGACGAGACCAGGAACCGGGTCGTCGGCAAGGTCATCGACCTGACCGCGCACGACGAGACCGGGCAGTTGGACGTGGTGGGGCTGCGCAGCGCAATCTCGTAGGCGCCGCGCGCCCGGGGCCGGTCCGGTCCGGCCTACTTGTCGATGTCGCCGACGACGAAGAAGAGCGAGCCCAGGATCGCCACCATGTCGGCGACCAGCGTGCCCGGCAGCAGCTCGGTGAGCGCCTGGATGTTGTTGTACGAAGCGGAGCGGAGCTTCAGCCGGTACGGAGTCTTCTCGCCCTTGGACACCAGGTAGTAGCCGTTGATGCCGAGCGGGTTCTCGGTCCAGGCGTAGGTGTGGCCCTCGGGGGCCTTCAGCACCTTGGGCAGCCGCTGGTTGATCGGACCGGGCGCCAGGCCGGCCATCCGGTCCAGGCAGGCGTCCGCCAGATCCAGGGCGTTGTGCGTCTGCTCCAGCAGGCATTCGAAGCGGGCCAGGCAGTCGCCCTCGGCGCGGGTGACGACCTCGAGGGTGTCCTGGAGTTCCCCGTACGCGAGGTACGGCTCGTCGCGCCGCAGATCGAAGTCGACGCCCGAGGCGCGGGCGATCGGCCCGGACACCCCGTACGCGTGCACGGTCTCGGCGGACAGCACACCCACGCCACGGGTGCGGCCCCGGAAGATCTCGTTGCCGAGCACCAGGTCGTCGTACACGTCCATCCGGGACCGGACCGAGGCGACGGCGTCCCGGGCGCGGCCGAGCCAGCCCGCGGGGAGGTCCTCCTTCAGGCCACCGACCCGGTTGAACATGTAGTGCATCCGGCCGCCGGAGACCTCCTCCATCACGGCCTGGAGCTCCTCGCGCTCGCGGAAGGCGTAGAACACCGGGGTGATCCCGCCGAGTTCGAGCGGGTACGAGCCGAGGAACATCAGATGGTTCAGGACCCGGTTCAGCTCGGCGAGCAGGGTCCGCGTCCAGACCGCGCGCTCCGGGACCTCCATGCCGAGCATGCGCTCGACGGCCATCACGACGCCCAGCTCGTTGGAGAACGCCGACAGCCAGTCGTGGCGGTTGGCGAGCATCACGATCTGCCGGTAGTCGCGGGCCTCGAACAGCTTCTCCGCGCCGCGGTGCATGTAGCCGATGACCGGTTCGGCGTGCTGGATGCGTTCGCCGTCGAGGACGATGCGCAGACGGAGCACGCCGTGGGTGGAGGGGTGCTGGGGGCCGATGTTGAGCACCATGTCGGTGCTCTCCGCTGCGCCGCCGATGCCGACTGTCGTCTCCGTCATACGGCCAGTATTCCCTGACCGTCCGGGGCGGGGCCCCGGACCCCGGGCCTAAAGGCCGACCGGCCTTCGGTGCATCAGCCAGCCGAAGTCGCCCAGGCCGCCCCGGGCCGTCAGCTCCGCCGCCTCGCCCGCCGAGGCGAGGGCCCGTACGTAGCCGGCCGGATCGGTCGAGGCCAGGGCCAGGGGTGGACGCCCGCCGCTGATGCCCAGGCCGTGCAGCGCCTCGCGCTGGGGGAGCACCGTCCCGCCCCCGGCCGCCGCCGCGCACGCGTCCAGGGCCACGTGCGAGGTGAGATCGCAGCTGCAGTCCGGCACCGGTCGCACCTCGCGGCCGGACCGGAAGCCGGTCAGCGTGCCGAAGGGGGGCCGCGCCTCCCGTACGTGGGCGTAGTCCACCGCCACCGCGAGCCCCTCGGCCAGCGTGGACACCGCCCGCGCCCAGGCCTCGTCGCGCGGGCGGCCGATCTCGGCCCGGCTGCCCGGTCCGGCCGACGGCCACCAGCGGCGCAGCCACGCGGCGTCGGCCCCGGACACCGGCCCGCCCAGCCGTTCCGCACCGTCCGCCGTCCGGACGAGGACATACCGGTCGACGCCGTCCGCGTCGGTCTCGGCGACCTCGGTCGGGACGTTGTCCAGCCACTCGTTGGCGAACAGCAGACCGCGCGTCCCCGGCGGCGGCTCGGCGCACCACTCGATCCGGGGGTCCAGACCGGCGGGGCGGGCGGCGAGCTCCACGGCGTACGCCCGTACGGCCAGACCGTCGGCGCCCACGGCCGACAGGGCCGCCAGCACCCCCGTCAGCAGTTCGCCCCGCCCCGCCCCCAGGTCCACCAGGTCGACCGAGTCGGTGCCGAGCTCCTGCGCCGTCCTGACCAGCAGCCGGGCGACGGCCGAGGCGAACAGCGGGGACGCGTGGACGGAGGTACGGAAGTGGCCCGCCGGCCCTTCCGGGCTCCGGTAGAACCCCCCGTCTCCGTACAAAGCGGTCTCTGCCGCCTCCTGCCACCCACGCCACTCATCCGTCACGTTTCCAAGTCTCCACCTTGGGGAGTACGGTCCCTGGAGCCGGATCGGCCCTCCGGCTGACCCGTGCACCTGTCGCCTGTCCCTACGCTGGGTTACGTGCAGCGCCTCTACGACTTCATCCGCAGACACCCGACGGGCGTCGACAGCTTCTGGGCTGTCTGCCTCCTCGGGCTCTCCGGCCTGTCCATGGTGGCGCCTGTGGATCGCGCGGGTGGGCGGTTCGCTGCCCTGCTGATCAGCATCGGGCTCTGCACCGTCGTCGCGTTGCGCCGGCGTGCGCCGGAGAAGATGCTGCTGCTCACTATCGTGATGGGTGTCGCGCAGCTGGTGTTCGGGGTCGGACCGGGCGTGGCGAACTTCGCGATGCTGGTGATCGTCTTCACCGTGGCCACCCTCGGGGAGCGCTGGGCGTCCCGGCTCGCGCTGGTCTGCGCCCTGTGCGCGGCCGGCCTCTCCCAGATGCGTTGGCCGCAGGACGTACCGCACACCAGCTGGCCCCAGCAGGTCTTCGTCGTCATCGTGATGACGGTGCCGTTCGTGCTCGCCTGGGTGCTCGGTGACTCGATGCGGACCCGGCGCGCCTACTTCAGCCAGCTGGAGGAGCGCGCGGCCCGGCTGGAGAGGGAGCGCGAGGCGCAGTCGAAGGTCGCGGTGGCCGCCGAGCGGGCCCGTATCGCCCGCGAACTCCACGACGTCGTCGCGCACAACGTCTCGGTGATGGTGGTGCAGGCCGACGGCGCGGCGTATGTCATGGACGCGGCCCCCGACCAGGCCCGGCAGGCCCTGGAGACCATCTCCAGCACCGGCAGGCAGGCCCTCGCGGAGATGCGGCGGCTGCTCGGGGTGCTGCGGACCGGGGACGCGCAGGAGAGCGGGGAGTACGTCCCGCAGCCGGACGTCGAGCAGATCGAGGACCTCGTCGAGCAGGTCAGGAAGACGGGGCTGGCCGTCGACTTCAAGATCGAGGGCACCCCGCGGCCGCTGCCCAGCGGGGTCGAGCTGACCGCGTACCGCATCGTGCAGGAGGCCCTGACCAACACCCGCAAGCACGGCGGTCCGGACGCCGGGGCCAGTGTGCGGCTGGTCTACTTCGACGACGGGCTCGGGCTGCTGGTCGAGGACGACGGGCGGGGCGCGGCGCACGAGCTGTACGTGGACGGCGGCGCCGACGGCGCGGGCCACGGAATGATCGGCATGCGCGAACGGGTCGGCATGGTCGGCGGCACGCTGGACGCCGGGCCACGGCCCGGCGGCGGGTTCCGGATCAGCGCCTTGTTGCCGCTCAAGGCGGCCCACTAGACCTCCGGCATTTTCCGGGCCCGGAACGGGCGCGGTACGGAGACGCAGTACAGGCGCAGTACAGGCGTAGGACAGAAACGCAGTACAGGCGCGACAGACAAACGCCGTAAACAGGCGCAGGACAGACAGGAGACAGGACCCCTCATGGCGATCCGCGTGATGCTCGTCGACGACCAGGTGCTGCTGCGCACCGGCTTCCGGATGGTGCTCGCCGCCCAGCCGGACATGGAGGTCGTGGCCGAGGCCGGCGACGGCGCGGAGGCGATCGGGATCCTGCGCGCCACCGCCGTCGACGTGGTGCTGATGGACGTCCGGATGCCGAGGCTGGACGGTGTCGAGGCCACCCGGCGGATCTGCGCGCAGCCGGATGCGCCCAAGGTGCTCATCCTGACCACGTTCGACCTCGACGAGTACGCCTTCTCCGGGCTGAAGGCCGGGGCCAGCGGCTTCATGCTCAAGGACGTGCCGCCCGCCGAACTGCTCGCCGCCATCCGCTCCGTGCACAGCGGCGACGCCGTCGTCGCCCCGTCCACCACCCGTCGGCTCCTCGACCGCTTCTCACCGATGCTGCCGAGCGGCACCGGCGAACCGCAGCACAAGGGCATCGCCAGGCTCACCGAACGTGAACGCGAAGTGATGCTGCTGGTCGCGCAGGGGCTGTCGAACGGCGAGATCGCGGCACGCCTGGTGCTTTCCGAGGCGACTGTGAAGACGCACGTGGGCCGCATCCTCACCAAGCTGAGCCTGCGCGACCGGGTGCAGGTCGTCGTCCTCGCGTACGAGACGGGGCTGGTCAGGGCGGGCGGCGGTGCCGGCGGGATGGGCTGAACCGTGGGCGCGCTGCTCTGGATCAACGGGCCGTTCGGCGGCGGCAAGACGCACACGGCGTACGAGCTGAACCGGCGACTGCCCGGCAGCGTGGTCTGCGACCCCGAGCACGTCGGGCGCCGTCGCCCGGCCGTGCAGCCCGGGTGGTGTCCGGGCTCGGAGAGGGCATGCAGGGCCAGTCCCAGCTCGGCAAGGGGAGAGGTCTCGAAGACGATGCTCTCGGGCGCCGGCCCCACGATGTCGATGTGCACGCTCACCGTTCCTAGCCAGTGTGCATGAGTGAGTCCTGGACCCACTGATGTGTACTGGGCGCATCCCGAACGGTGTTGGATGCACTCGGTCCCCGCTTTCGCGTCCCGTTCGGCGGCACGCCTCCGGGGGCGTGGTCCGTTGCGGGTGGGCGGGTTCCGTCACGCCACGAAGGGCGCGGCCAGCTCCCGTACACCACCCACCACAACACCCCCCACGAGACCGGACACCTGCTACCCAGTTCAACGAGCACCAGCCGCCAAGGTCACCCATTCGGCCCCAGAACTCCCGTTCCCACCCCATGAAGCCGCCGACAGGACCCACTCCTGCTCACTACAACTCACTTCAGCTCAGCAAACCGACAGCAGCTCACAACCCCTCCATAGTGCGGGGTGAGCATGGAAGGCCACGCGCCACTTGACGCTGCTCGTCAATCGACGAGCGGCGTGGGCCGGGACCGGCCCACGCCGAGGCCATGAACGCCCTTCAACAGCACATGATCGACAGCTACCGCGCGGCCCGGCACGGCGAACCGCCGCCGCCACCGCCGGGCCGGCACGACCGGTCCGTACTGTGCGGGCCGTCCGGGACCACTGCGACCGCTACCGCCGCCGCACCCGGTCCGCACGGCCCGACGGACGTCAGTGGGACGAACGGAGCTGAGCCTCCACCCGGTTCATGAACTCCGCCACCGCCCCCCGTACGTCTTCCGCCGTCCACTCCAGCCCTTCCCGGCCCACCGTGACCTCGGTGAACGCCACTGCGGGCGGTCCGGCGGCCGCGGGGCGCCAGTTCTGGAAGAGCACCACGCCGGTCTCCTCCGCCTGCCGCACCGCCGCCTCCGTCAGGACGTCCGCCCCGTACGGCAGCCACACCTGGAACTGGTGCGTGTGCGGGGGTTCCGGATGCACCCGGAACCACCCGGCGCCGGCCGCCGCGAAGCCCTCGGCCAGCGCCCCGGCCACCACCTTCGCCTGTGTCACGTACGACGGCAGCAGCGGCAGCTCCTGGTCCAGGCCGATCAGCGCGGCGAGCGCCGCCGGGAACTGCTGGAAGAGCTGCCCGCCGTACCGGTGGCGCCAGGTGCGGGCCTCCTCGATCAGGGACTCGGGACCGGCGAGCGCGGCCCCGGAGATGCCGCCGAGGGTCTTGTAGAACGAGACGTACACGCTGTCCGCGAGCGCCGCGATCTCCGGCAGCTCCCGCCCGAAGTGGGGGGCGCACTCCCACAGCCGCGCGCCGTCGACATGCACCACCGCATCGCGTTCCCGGGCGGCCACCACCACGGCCTCCAGCTCCTCCCACGTCGGCAGGACGAAACCGGCTTCGCGCAACGGCAGCTCCAGCATCAGCGTGCCGAACGGCTCGGCGAAGTCGCGGATCTCCTGTGCCGTGGGCGGCCGGGGCTCGGACGTCGGATGGACGGTACGCAGCCCGCTCACCGCTCCCAGCGCGCCGCGCTCGTGCACCTCGGGGTGGGCCAGGGGATGCAGCGCCACGGTGGAATTTCCGGTCCGCCCGGCCCAGCACCGCAGCGCGACCTGCTGCGCCATCGTCCCGGTCGGGAAGAACGCGGCGGCCTCCATGCCCAGCAGGTCCGCGATCCGCCGCTCCAGCTCGGCGACGACGCCGTCGCCGTATATGTCCGCAGGACGGCCGAGATCGGTGACCGCTGAGGCCCCCGCCGCCAGCGCGGCCAGCCGTTCACCGAGCGGGAGGTGCATGGGCGGCCTGATCAGGACCCGCTCGGCCGCCCGCCGGGCCTTGAACCTGCGCAGCCGCTCCGCGTCGTCCTGCGGCTGTTCCCGTTCCTGTTCCTGCGTCTGCCCCTGCGCCTGCGCCTGTTCCTGCGCACCCCCCGCCGAGTGTCGTGCCTGCTCTTCCGTGCTCGCCATGTCTGCCATGTCTGTCATGGGACGATCATCATGCAGGACGCAGCCGGAGCCCGCACGGTTTTCGGGCTCACAGGGACCCCGGACCGCGCACCCGCCGGGACTTTTCCCACAGGCTGTGGACAGCCAGGAGCCCGGACGAAACGCTGGCGTAGCATGCAGAGAAATCGTCCGGTACCCCCCGCGGACTGGAACGGAAGGCCACCGCCGCGTGAATGCATCAATCCCCAAGGAGCCCCTCGACGCGAGGGACCGCCCCGCCCGACTCACCGTCGGCGTCGTGGGCGCGGGCCGTGTCGGCCCCGCTCTCGCCGCGTCCCTGCAGCTCGCCGGGCACCGACCGGTCGCTGTGTCGGGCGTCTCCGACGCGTCGGTGCGCCGGGCGGCCACCCTGCTCCCCGACGTACCGCTGGTGCCGCCCGCCGAGGTGCTCGCGCGCGCCGAGCTGGTGCTGCTGACCGTTCCGGACGACGCCCTGCCCGGCCTGGTCGAGGGCCTCGCCGAGACGGGCGCGGTGCGGCCGGGACAGCTGCTCGTCCACACGTCGGGGCGGTACGGGACACAGGTGCTCGACCCGGCCAGGCGGGCCGGTGCCCTGCCGCTCGCCCTGCACCCGGTGATGACGTTCACCGGCACCTCCGTCGACGTCCAGCGGCTGGCCGGCTGCTCCTTCGGCGTGACCGCCCCCGAGGAGCTGCGGCTCGCCGCCGAGGCGCTGGTCATCGAGATGGGCGGCGAGCCCGAATGGATCGCGGAGGAGTCCCGCCCGCTCTACCACGCGGCGCTCGCCCTCGGCGCGAACCACCTGGTCACGCTGGTCGCCCAGTCGATGGAGCTGTTGCGTACGGCCGGGGTCGCCGCCCCCGACCGGATGCTCGGCCCCCTTCTCGGCGCCGCCCTCGACAACGCCCTGCGCTCCGGCGACGCCGCCCTGACCGGCCCGGTGGCCCGAGGCGACGCCGGTACGGTCGCCGCGCACATGCGCGAGCTGCGCCGACACGCTCCGCAGGCCGTGGCCGGCTACCTCGCGATGGCCCGCGCCACGGCCGACCGCGCGCTCGCCCACGGCATGCTCAAGCCCGAGCCGGCCGAGGCACTGCTCGGCGTGCTGGCCGACGGCGCCGACAACGCGGGCGGCACGGGATCACAGGAGCCCCGATGACCCACATGACCGGTGGGCCCGACGCACCGCACACGCGGGACACCACGCCTCCGACAGCCCAGCCGCACAAGCCCACCCCACCTCCCCGGCCCGCTCAGCCCCCCAGGCCCGCCATGACCCACACCCCCCGCATGCCCCACACCGCCGCCCCGTCACAGGCCCCCGGCTCCGCCCCCGCGGCCACCCTTCTCCGTACGGCTGCCGAGCTCGCCGGGTTCGCGCCGCTCAAGGGGGTGCGGGCCGTCGTCATGACCATGGGCGCCCTCCACGAGGGCCACGCCACCCTGATCCGTACCGCACGCGCGGCCGCGGGCCCGAACGGCCAGGTCGTCGTCACCGTATTCGTCAACCCGCTCCAGTTCGGCGAGGCCGCCGACCTGGAGCGCTACCCCCGGACCCTCGAAGCCGATCTCGCCGTGGCCGGCGCCGCCGGGGCGGACGCGGTCTTCGCGCCGTCCGTCGACGAGGTGTACCCCGGCGGCGAACCGCAGGTCCGGATCTCGGCGGGCCCGATGGGCGAGCGGCTCGAAGGCGCGTCCCGGCCGGGGCACTTCGACGGGATGCTCACCGTCGTCGCCAAGATGCTGCACCTCACCCGCCCCGATGCCGCGTTCTTCGGGCAGAAGGACGCCCAGCAGCTGGCGCTGATCCGCCGCATGGTGCGCGATCTGAACTTCCCCGTGGAGATCGTCGGCGTGGAGACGGTCCGCGAGCCGGACGGCCTCGCGCTCTCCAGCCGCAACCGCTTCCTGGACGCCGAGGAGCGGCACACCGCCCTCGCCCTGTCCCGGGCCCTGTTCGCGGCGCGGGACCGGCTCGCCGCCCAGCAGGCGCTGCACGCCCGCGCGCAGACCACCGCGGCGACCACCGGCCGGGCCGCCGCGCTCACCGCGCTCGGCGAGACCCGGGCGGCCGCCGACACCCAGGCGGTGGCCCTGGCGCGTCCCGTGGACGGACCCGCCGCGGTGCGCGCCGCCGCGCGACTGATCCTCGACGACGCGTCCGCCGAACAGCCGCCGCTCGCCCTGGACTACCTGGCACTCGTGGACCCGGCCGACTTCACCGAGATCCCCGACGACCGAACCACCGGCGAGGCGATCCTCGCCGTCGCGGCGAAGGTCGGCAAGACCCGCCTCATCGACAACATCCCGTTGACCTTCGGAGCCACCACGTGACCGGAATACGGCTGACCGCCCCCGCCCCCGGCTGGTCCATCGACGCCGATGTCGTGGTCGTCGGATCCGGCGTGGCCGGTCTCACCACCGCGTTGCGCTGCGCCGCCGCGGGTCTCGCCACCGTCGTCGTCACCAAGGCCCGCCTCGACGACGGCTCCACCCGCTGGGCGCAGGGCGGCATCGCCGCGGCCCTCGGCGAGGGCGACACGCCCCAGCAGCACCTGGACGACACCCTGGTCGCGGGCGCGGGCCTGTGCGACGAGGCCGCGGTACGGACCCTGGTCACCGAGGGCCCCGACGCCGTGCGCCGGCTGATCGGGACCGGCGCCCACTTCGACACCACGGACAACGGCGACATCGCGCTGACCCGCGAGGGCGGCCACCACCGCCGCCGCATCGCCCACGCGGGCGGTGACGCGACCGGCGTCGAGATCTCCCGCGCCCTGGTCGAGGCGGTCCGCGAAGCCGCCCTGCACACCGTCGAGAACGCCCTCGTCCTCGACCTCCTCACCGACGACGAGGGCCGTACCGCGGGCGTCACCCTGCACGTCATGGGCGAGGGCCAGCACGACGGCGTCGGCGCGGTCCGCGCCCCCGCCGTGGTCCTCGCCACCGGCGGCATGGGCCAGGTCTTCTCCGCCACCACCAACCCGGCGGTCTCCACCGGCGACGGCGTGGCCCTGGCGCTGCGGGCCGGCGCGGAGGTCTCCGACCTCGAATTCGTCCAGTTCCACCCGACGGTCCTCTTCCTCGGCGCCGGCTCCGAGGGCCAGCAGCCCCTCGTGTCGGAAGCGGTACGGGGCGAGGGCGCCCATCTCGTCGACGCGTCCGGTACGCGCTTCATGACCGGGCAGCACGAACTGGCGGAGCTGGCCCCGCGCGACATCGTCGCCAAGGCCATCACCCGCCGGATGCAGCTGCACGGCACCGAGCACATGTATCTCGACGCCCGTCACTTCGGCGCCGAGATGTGGGAACAGCGCTTCCCCACCATCCTGGCGGCCTGCCGCGCCCACGGCATCGACCCGATCACCGAACCCATCCCCGTCGCGCCCGCCGCGCACTACGCCTCCGGCGGCATCCGCACCGACCTGCGGGGGCGTACGACCGTGCCCGGTCTGTACGCCTGCGGCGAGGTCGCGTGCACCGGCGTGCACGGCGCGAACCGGCTGGCGTCCAACTCCCTCCTGGAGGGCCTCGTCTTCGCCGAGCGCATCGCGGCGGGCATCGTCGAGGACCGGCCCCGCGCGGGCGCCGCGACCGCCGGCCGACTCCCCCTCCCGGCCCCGTTGCCGCTGCTCGCCCCCGAGGCGCGCGGCACGATCCAGCGGATCATGACCCGGGGCGCCGGAGTCCTGCGCTCCGCCGAGAGCCTGGCCACCGCCACCGAGGAGCTGGAGGCCCTGCACGACAGTGCCGCCGGCGAGGCCGAGCCCAAGGTCGCGGTGCCCGGCGTCGAGTCCTGGGAGACCACCAATCTGCTGCTCGTCTCGCGCGTCCTGGTCGCCGCCGCCCGTCGGCGCGAGGAGACCCGCGGCTGCCACTGGCGCGAGGACCGGCCCGAGCGCGACGACGAGAACTGGCGCCGCCACCTCGTCGTCCGGCTCACCCCGGAGCGTCAACTCGTCCTCCGTCGGACGGAGACCGAGGCATTTGGGCCCGTACGCCCGGCGCAGGCACCAGACTGCCCAGCAGCAGCACCCCTGATTCACCCCGTAGACCTCACCGAGGAGCCGTAACCGTGAGCACGCCCGAAGAGAATCCGCGCCCCACACCCGTGGACGTACCGCTGATCCAGATCGGCGCGCCCGCACCGTCCCAGGGCGGCTGCGGGGACGGCTGCGGCTGCGGTGAGGACGAGTACTACCAGATCAACCCCCTGGAGTGCGGCCTCGACCCCGACCTCGCCCAGCTCCTGGCCGACGCGGGCCTGGACCCGGTCCAGGTCGAGGACGTCGCGCACGTCGCCATCGAGGAGGACCTCGACGGCGGTGTCGACGTCACCACCGTCGCGACCGTCGCCGAGGACGCCGTGGCCACCGGCGACTTCACCGCCCGTGAGGCGGGCGTCGTGGCCGGTCTGCGCGTCGCCGAGGCCGTCCTGTCCATCGTCTGCACGGACGAGTTCGCGGTCGAGCGCCATGTCGAGGACGGCGACCGCGTCGTCCCCGGCCAGAAGCTGCTGACCGTCACCACTCGCACCCGCGACCTGCTCACCGGCGAGCGCAGCGCGCTCAACCTGCTCTGCAGGCTCTCCGGCATCGCGACCGCCACCCGCGCCTGGGCCGACGTCCTCGAAGGGACGAAGGCGAAGGTCCGCGACACCCGCAAGACCACCCCGGGCCTGCGCGCCATGGAGAAGTACGCGGTGCGCTGCGGCGGCGGCGTCAACCACCGCATGTCGCTGTCGGACGCGGCGCTGGTCAAGGACAACCACGTGATCGCGGCCGGCGGCGTGGCCGAGGCCTTCAAGCGGGTACGGGACGAGTTCCCGGACGTACCGATCGAGGTCGAGGTCGACACCCTGCAGCAGGTCCGTGAGGTCCTCGACGCGGGCGCCGACCTGATCCTGCTGGACAACTTCACCCCGCTGCAGACCGCCGAGGCGGTCGCCCTGGTCGGCGGCCGCGCGGTCCTGGAGTCCTCCGGCCGGCTCTCCCTGGACACCGCACGCGCCTACGCGGAGGCGGGCGTCGACTACTTGGCCGTCGGCGCGCTCACCCACTCCTCGCCGATCCTCGACATCGGCCTGGACTTCCGCGACACCGACGGGGTCGGCGCCTGATGCTGCTCACCATCGACGTCGGCAACACCCACACCGTCCTCGGCCTGTTCGACGGTGAGGAGATCGTCGAGCACTGGCGGATCTCCACCGATGCCCGCCGTACCGCGGACGAGCTCGCGGTGCTGCTCCAGGGCCTGATGGGCATGCATCCGCTGCTGGGCATGGAGCTGGGCGACGGCATCGAGGGCATCGCGATCTGCTCCACGGTCCCGGCCGTCCTGCACGAGCTGCGCGAGGTGACCCGCCGCTACTACGGCGACGTCCCCGCGGTCCTCGTCGAGCCGGGCATCAAGACCGGGGTGCCGATCCTGATGGACAACCCGAAGGAGGTCGGCGCGGACCGCATCATCAACGCGGTCGCCGCCGTCGACCTGTACGGCGGTCCGGCGATCGTCGTCGACTTCGGCACGGCCACCACCTTCGACGCGGTCTCCGCCCGCGGCGAGTACACCGGCGGTGTCATCGCGCCGGGCATAGAGATCTCGGTCGAAGCGCTCGGCGTCAAGGGCGCCCAGCTCCGCAAGATCGAGCTGGCCCGGCCGCGCAGCGTGATCGGCAAGAACACGGTCGAGGCGATGCAGGCGGGCATCATCTACGGCTTCGCCGGCCAGGTCGACGGTGTCGTCACACGGATGAAGAAGGAGCTGGCCGCCGACCCCGACGACGTCACCGTCATCGCGACGGGCGGCCTTGCGCCGATGGTGTTGGGCGAGTCCTCCGTCATCGACGAGCACGAGCCCTGGCTCACCCTCATCGGTCTGCGCCTGGTGTACGAGCGGAACATCGCCCGGATGTAGCTGATAAGGGGCGTACCTGCGGGAACGGCGCGGCGGCGGATCGGGGGCGCCGCCGCGCCGCCGACGACCCGTTAAGCGGATTTTGTCCATTTAGCACGTATTGTCGCGTCATGCCCACGCCTTACGGATCACGCGGCGGTATGGCGTTCAGCGCGGACGAGCTGCGTGTGCTCCGACGCGCCCTCTCCACCGCCCTTCACCCCACGCCCCTGCCCGACGAGGACGTCCAGGACTGCCTGCGGCTGGCGGGTGCCGTGGACGAGGCGGTCGGCGAGGCGGGACGGCTGCGCACGTTCCTGCTCGCCGACCTCGTCCGCTACCGCAACGCCCTCCCCGGCTCCGTCAGCGGCTACCTGGAGCTGCTCCAGGACGCTCTGGCGGGCGGATACGACCCCCGTCCCGACGACCTTGCCGCGCTGCGCGCCCTGCGCCACAGACCGGTGGCCGCGGCCCTCCTGGAGCGCTGTCAGGTGCTCGCGGAGCGCTCGGTACGGGCCCGCCTCGCCGGCCGCGCCGTGCCGGCGGTGGCCCCCGCGCCCCGCAGTCGGCTCCTCGCCCTGCCCGGCGGCCGGGCCGACGAAGCCGAACCCGAACGGCCGAAGGCCCCGGCGGCCCCGGCCCGGCCTGCCCGGCCCGCCCCGTCCCCCGGACGCCCGGCACCCAAGCCCTCCGAGGTCTTCCCGCCCCGCCGCCCGGTCCCGCCGCCGCAGCAGCGCGCCGCGGGATAGCCGCGCCGGACCCGGAGGGGCGCGCGGAAGTCCGTACCGGCCTCGCTACTCTGGATGCCATGGACTACGTATCTGCGCTCGTGCCCCCCGTGGTGATGGCCGCCTTCTTCATCGGCCTCGTCGTGACGATCGTCAAGAGCCAGGGCGGTCCCAACAAGGCCAAGGAGGATGCGGCGGTGGACTCGTTGCTCGGCCGCGCCGAGTCCGTCCAGCAGGCCCCACGGGCCGACGGAGTCTGATACTCCACTTCTCGCAGCACGCAAAGGGCGCACGACTCGTCAGGAGTCGTGCGCTCTTTCGCTGCGTAAATAACCGAGCATTCCCGGCATCTGGCACTAAAGTGACATTGTGCCCCGCCAATTGGGAGATCTGGAAGACGCCGTGATGACGCGGGTCTGGCAATGGAACCGTCCGGTCACCGTGCGGGAAGTCCTCGAGGACCTTCAGCAGGAACGCTCCATCGCCTACACCACCGTCATGACGGTAATGGACAATCTCCATCAGAAGGGCTGGGTGCGCAGGGAAGTCGACGGCCGCGCATATCGATATACGGCGGTCTCCACCCGCGCCGCATACTCGGCCGCACTGATGAACGAGGCCTGGTCGCGCAGCGACAACCCCGCCGCTGCTCTCGTCGCCTTCTTCGGCATGATGTCCGCCGAACAGCGCGAGGCGCTCCGGGACGCCATGCGGATCGTCCGCCCCGACTTGCCCGGGGCCTCCGAGTCCTCGACGCGGGAAGCGGCCGATGAAACCGCGGACGAAGGCAAACATGAAGCCGCCGATGAAGGCGAGCGCGAACCAGTCGATGAAGGCGAGCGCGAACCAGTCGATGAAGGCGAGCGTGAACCCGCGCACGAAGCCGCGGACGAACCGACCGATGAACAGGCCGGAGATCCGGCTGGAGATCCGGCCGATGGAGCGGGTCCGGAGTCCGGGCGATAGCGTCGGGGTATGTCCTCAGAGCTTCCACATACCGATTTGCGTACCGAACCGTCGGTTATAAACGTGGCCATCACCGTCCGCCGTGCCAGGACCAGCGATGTGACATCGGTCCGCCGTCTCCTCGACGGGTACGTACGTGAAGGCATCCTCCTGGACAAAGCGACGGTGACCCTTTACGAGGACATCCAGGAGTTCTGGATCGCGGAACGCGACGAGGACGCCCGGGTCATCGGCTGCGGTGCACTGCACGTGATGTGGGAAGACCTGGCCGAAGTGCGCACTCTCGCGGTCGACCACAGCATCCGGGGTGCCGGAGTCGGACATCAAGTACTGGACAAGTTGCTACAGACCGCCCGCTGGCTGGGCGTACGCCGGGTTTTCTGTCTCACCTTCGAAGTCGACTTCTTCGCGAAGCACGGCTTCGTGGAGATCGGAGAGACGCCGGTCGACGGAGATGTCTACAGCGAGCTGCTGCGTTCCTATGACGAGGGTGTAGCAGAGTTCCTGGGTCTCGAACGAGTGAAGCCGAACACCTTGGGCAACAGCCGGATGCTTCTGCACCTGTGACCGCCACAAGAAGCCGTAGCTCTATGTCCGAATCGCGCACGTTTCCCGTCTTCTTGCGATCGGGAACCTCTCCCGAGGGTTTGTGTTTTTCGGAGAAAAGCGGTTTCCTTTCCGCGTACTGCATTTTCGATGAAAGGAAATCCGGTGGCGCAGAAGGTTCAGGTCCTTCTTGTCGATGACCTCGACGGCGGCGAGGCGGACGAGACCGTCACGTTCGCTCTGGATGGCAAGACGTACGAGATCGACCTCACCACGAGCAACGCGGACAAGCTCCGTGGTCTTCTTGAGCCGTACACCAAGGGTGGCCGGCGTACGGGTGGCCGCGCGGCGGCCGGTCGCGGCAAGGGTCGCGCTGTTACGGGTGGCAACAAGGACACCGCGGAGATCCGTAAGTGGGCGCGCGAGAACGGTCACAATGTGAATGACCGTGGTCGTGTTCCCGCGGACATCCGTGAGGCTTACGAGAAGGCCAACGGCTGAGCTGTCGACTCATCGGTCGACCGCCCCGTTCGGGCGCGCATCAACTGGACCCGGTGGCATTCCGTCGCCACCGCGTCCACGAGCCGTACGAGATCGGGAGCACCCCCACCCCTGCTCCCGAGGCCGCCCAGGGCCGGTAGCTCCGGCTCTTCCTCGTGCCGCAGCCCGGGGGGCCGCAGCCATACGGCGGCCCCCGGCCGGCTCGGCACCCCGCCGGGCGGCACCGGCGCGATGATCCGGCCGCCCGCACCGATGGCGGTCAGCGAGAGGGCGACCCCGCCCCACTCCAGCCAGTCGAGCAGCCCGGGCAACTCGTCGGCGCTTCCCGCCGCGACCAGCAGGCTCATTCGCGTGCCTGCCAGTGCCACCGGCCCGCTGCGGCCGACCCGGCGCAGCGCCGCACGGCCGACGGCCGCGGGCACCTCCAGGACGTCGAACCGCAGCCCTGTCAGCAACCGCACCGGTGTGATGCCCTCCGTTGCCCAGCCGAGTTCGCGTTCGTACCACTGTGCCCACCGCGCGCAGGCGTCGAGGCCCTTCCGCCCGTCGGCGAACGACGGCGGGGGAGGCGGGACGGTGATGGCCATGCCGGAAGAACGCCCGGGCAGCATCAACGGTTACGCGGAGTCCGCAACCGGGTGCGCAGTGTGTCCGAGATGGGGGCGTAGAGGCGTATTCGGGAGCGTAAATATGTTCGCCCATAGCGGAGGGAACCGGCGTGCGCCGCATGGACTGTCTGTAATAGCGGGTAAGACATCCCTAGTGGGGAGGGGCGACACGCAGGCCCGGGCATCTCACGTTCGCCATCGGCGTACTGACGAAAGGCGTATCTGTCTGGCCTGCGGGAACATCGTCTCGCACCATCGGGTTGGAGCAGATGTCGGCGTTCGGGGCAGGAGGCCAAGGACGGTGTCGGCAGTTGGAATGAGCGGTCCCCGCTTGCGGGACTAAGCTGCGGAAGGACAGGGAGGGGACCGACCCCTTACTGCCTGACCGCTCTGAGGAGCGATTAACGATGTTCGAGAGGTTCACCGACCGCGCGCGGCGGGTTGTCGTCCTGGCTCAGGAAGAAGCCCGGATGCTCAACCACAACTACATCGGCACCGAGCACATCCTCCTGGGCCTTATCCACGAGGGTGAGGGTGTCGCCGCTAAGGCCCTGGAGAGCCTCGGGATTTCGCTCGAGGCGGTCCGCCAGCAGGTGGAGGAGATCATCGGCCAGGGCCAGCAGGCCCCGTCCGGGCACATCCCCTTCACCCCCCGGGCCAAGAAGGTCCTGGAGCTGTCGCTCCGTGAGGCCCTCCAGCTCGGCCACAACTACATCGGCACCGAGCACATCCTGCTCGGCCTGATCCGCGAGGGTGAGGGCGTCGCCGCCCAGGTCCTCGTGAAGCTGGGCGCCGACCTGAACCGGGTGAGGCAGCAGGTCATCCAGCTGCTCTCCGGGTACTCGGGCGGCAAGGAGGCGGCAACCGCGGGCGGCCCCGCGGAAGGCACGCCCTCCACGTCCCTGGTGCTCGACCAGTTCGGCCGGAATCTCACCCAGGCCGCTCGTGAATCCAAGCTCGACCCGGTCATCGGGCGCGAGAAGGAGATCGAGCGGGTCATGCAGGTGCTGTCCCGTCGTACCAAGAACAACCCGGTTCTCATCGGCGAGCCCGGCGTCGGCAAGACGGCGGTCGTCGAGGGACTGGCGCAGGCCATCGTCAAGGGCGAGGTGCCCGAGACCCTCAAGGACAAGCACCTCTACACCCTCGACCTCGGTGCGCTGGTCGCCGGCTCCCGCTACCGCGGTGACTTCGAGGAGCGCCTGAAGAAGGTCCTCAAGGAGATCCGCACCCGCGGCGACATCATCCTGTTCATCGACGAGCTCCACACCCTGGTGGGTGCGGGCGCCGCCGAGGGCGCGATCGACGCCGCCAGCATCCTGAAGCCGATGCTGGCCCGCGGCGAGCTGCAGACCATCGGTGCGACGACGCTCGACGAGTACCGCAAGCACCTGGAGAAGGACGCCGCGCTGGAGCGCCGCTTCCAGCCCATCCAGGTCGCGGAGCCGTCGCTGCCGCACACCATCGAGATCCTCAAGGGCCTGCGCGACCGCTACGAGGCCCACCACCGCGTCTCCATCACGGACGAGGCGCTGGTCCAGGCCGCGACGCTGGCCGACCGGTACATCTCGGACCGCTTCCTGCCGGACAAGGCGATCGACCTGATCGACGAGGCCGGTTCCCGGATGCGCATCCGCCGGATGACCGCGCCGCCGGACCTCCGCGAGTTCGACGAGAAGATCGCTGGCGTGCGCCGCGACAAGGAGTCCGCGATCGACTCGCAGGACTTCGAGAAGGCCGCGTCCCTGCGTGACAAGGAGAAGCAGCTCCTCGCCGCGAAGACCAAGCGCGAGAAGGAGTGGAAGGCCGGCGACATGGACGTCGTGGCCGAGGTCGACGGCGAGCTGATCGCCGAGGTCCTGGCCACCGCGACCGGCATCCCGGTCTTCAAGCTGACGGAGGAGGAGTCCTCCCGGCTGCTGCGCATGGAGGACGAGCTCCACAAGCGCGTCATTGGCCAGAAGGACGCCATCAAGGCCCTCTCGCAGGCGATCCGCCGTACGCGAGCCGGTCTGAAGGACCCGAAGCGCCCCGGTGGTTCGTTCATCTTCGCCGGCCCGTCCGGTGTCGGTAAGACGGAGCTGTCCAAGACGCTCGCCGAATTCCTCTTCGGTGACGAGGACGCGCTGATCGCCCTCGACATGTCGGAGTTCAGCGAGAAGCACACGGTTTCCCGCCTCTTCGGTTCTCCCCCCGGTTACGTGGGTTACGAAGAGGGCGGCCAGCTCACCGAGAAGGTGCGTCGCAAGCCCTTCTCCGTCGTCCTCTTCGACGAGGTCGAGAAGGCCCACCCCGATATCTTCAATTCCCTGCTCCAGATTCTGGAAGACGGTCGGCTGACCGACTCCCAGGGCCGGGTCGTGGACTTCAAGAACACGGTCATCATCATGACGACCAACCTCGGGACCCGGGACATCTCCAAGGGCTTCAACCTGGGCTTCGCCGCCCAGGGCGACGTCAAGACGAACTACGAGCGGATGAAGGTCAAGGTCAACGAAGAGCTCAAGCAGCACTTCCGCCCCGAGTTCCTCAACCGTGTCGACGACACGGTCGTCTTCCACCAGCTCACCGAGGAAGACATCATCCAGATCGTCGACCTCATGCTCGCCAAGGTGGACGAGCGCCTGAAGGACCGCGACATGGGCATCGAGCTGAGCTCGGAAGCCAAGTCGCTCCTGGCGAAGAAGGGCTACGACCCCGTGATGGGCGCCCGGCCGCTGCGCCGGACGATCCAGCGCGAGATCGAGGACATCCTCTCCGAGAAGATCCTCTTCGGTGAGCTGCGCCCCGGTCACATCGTGGTCGTCGGCATCGAGGGCGAGGGTGAGGAGAAGAAGTTCACCTTCCGCGGCGAGGAGAAGTCGGCGCTGCCCGACGTCCCCCCGATCGAGCAGGCGGCGGGCGGCGCGGGGCCGAACATGTCGAAGGACGTGTGAGGACGCGCCGAAGCGTGTGAGCGCTTGAGTGCCTGAGCGCCTGAAGGGGCTGCCCCGGAACCGTGAGAAACGGTCCGGGGCAGCCCCTTTTGCTGTGCCTGTGCCGTACCCGTGCCCGTGCCCGTCCATGCCCCCGTACCCGCCCGTGCCGTGCCCGTGCCCGTCCGTGCCCCCGTACCCGCCCGTGCCGTGCCCGTGCCCGTCCATGCCCCCGTACCCGCCCGTACCCGTGCCCGTGCCCGTCCGTGCCCCCGTACCCGCCCGTACCCGTGCCCGTGCCCGTCCGTGCCCCCGTACCCGCCCGTGCCGTGCCCGTGCCCGTCCGTGCCACCCCGTACCCGTCCGTGTCGCGCCCGGCGTCGAGCGCCTCGGAACGGTGAACCGGAACGGCTTCGCCCGTCGGCCGAAGGTCCCGGATCGGACGGGCTTCGGTCCCACCGGCGGTGACAAGGCACACAGCCCTTTCGGGGCCTACTAGCGGCGATAGGGGAGAGCGCCGCGGTCGCGGCAGGGACCTTTGACCCGGTGCGGGGAGGGGCCTTCGAGCCCCGAGGGGAAAGAACCTGAATCGCCATGTTTAGTCCGTTTGGACCGGTTTGGGGCTGGGGTTAAACCTGTCCGAAAAAGGAGTTTCGGTGCGTCCTGGTGGCGGGCGTGCGGAACCGGTGGCAGCGAATTCCCGAGGGCGCTGCTACGGCTTTTGTTCGTAGATGGGGTGTTTGAGCATAGGCGGGGTTGCGGGTTACCAAGGAATGGCCAGCCCGGCCTAAGCGCCGGGTCCAGTCATCTCCGGAGGATCTCCGCTTATGTCGAAGCGCGTTTCGTTCCAGCACTCCCGCCGCCCGTCCCTGTCCCGTGTCCGTGGCGCCGTGGTGGCAGCCGGCCTGGGGACGTCGATGGTTCTCGGTGCGGGCGCTGCGTTCGCGGCCGCCACGGCGGGCTCTCCCGGCGCCGCTAGCCTGATCAGCGACTCCTTGGCCGAGTCGGTCGCCCAGCAGGCGGCCGTCCAGGGCAAGGCTGCCAAGACGGCCGAGGCTGCCAAGGCGGCCGACGCCGCCAAGAAGGCGGCGGCCAAGGAGGCGGCCGCGAAGAAGGCTGCCGGCTGGCAGACCCCGGTGGGCCGCTACGTGCTGAGCGCGAGCTTCGGCAACGACGGCAGCCGCTGGGCCCACAAGCACTCCGGCCAGGACTTCGCCGTGCCGATCGGCACCAAGGTCGAGGCCGTGCACGGCGGCACCGTCGTGAAGGCCGGCCCGAACGGCGGCGGCGACGGTCCCGCGTACGGCAACGCCGTCGTGATCAAGCACGCCAACGGCACGTACTCGCAGTACGCCCACCTGTCGCGGATCGATGTGCGCATCGGCGAGACCGTGAAGACGGGCGAGAAGATCGCCCTCTCCGGCAACACCGGCAACTCCAGCGGCCCGCACCTGCACTTCGAGATCCGCCACACCGCCAACTACGGTTCCGCGGTCAACCCGGTCAGCTTCCTGCACAAGGAGGGCGTCTCGGTCTGATCCGACCGGGACGGACCCCGCTACTCGGCGGACTCCGGGCTCTGTGCCCGGGTGATGAGTTCGAAGGCGACTTCTTGGATGGCCTTGCGCTTCTCCTCGGGGTCGCCTTCGAGGTCCTTGAGGGCGAACATGCCCGCGTGCGTCGCGAAGAGCGCGGTGAAGCAGCGCACCTGGTCGGTCAGTGACGCGCCGGGCTCCTGGAGCAGGTCGACCAGGGCGACGACGCGTTCCTTGATGGTCACCCCGATGCTGAGGTCCCGTACGGCCGCCTGGTTCTCCTGCATGAAACGGAACAGCGGCGCGGCGCCGATCAGGGCCTCGCTGTAGCGGCTGAGGATCTCCTTCTTCGTCTCCAGGGTGCGCGGCTGCTCCTTGCCCCAGGCGAGCAGCTCCTCGACCGGACGGTTGAGGTCCTCGAAGATGCTGGCCAGGATGTCTTCCTTGGTCTTGAAGTGGTAGTACAGCGCGGCCTTGGTGACATCCAGCCGCTCGGAGATCTCGCGGAGCGAGGTCTTCTCGTAGCCCTGTTCGGCGAAGAGCTCCAGGGCGACGTCCTGAATGCGCTGGCGGGTGTTGCCACGGCGCTGCTGCGGCGTGTGGCCCATGAGGCTCTCCTTCAAAAAACTTACTTGACGCCCGGCTAGTTACGGGTCTACTTTCCCCAGTGTAGTCAACTAGCCGGGCGGCAAGTAAGTGTCTGGCCCGCACAGGGGATCAGGGGAGTGGGGACCAATGTCCGATCTGAAGAAGGCGGCTGGCGGAAAGGCGGCCGGTGCCGACCTGCCTGCCGGAAAACCGGGGAAGCAGCAGCGCAGTGTCCGGGTGGTGATGCTCGCCCTCATGATCGCGATGCTGCTCGCCATGCTGGACAACCTGATCGTCGGCACGGCCATGCCGACGATCGTCGGTGACCTGGGCGGTCTGGAGCATCTGTCCTGGGTCGTCACCGCGTACACCCTGGTCACCGCCGCTTCCACCCCCATCTGGGGCAAGCTCGGCGACATGTACGGGCGCAAGGGCATCTTCCTCACGTCCATCGTGATCTTCCTGGTCGGCTCGGTGCTGAGCGGAATGGCCCAGGACATGGGCCAGCTGATCGGCTTCCGGGCGGTCCAGGGGCTCGGCGCGGGCGGTCTGATCGTCGGCGTCATGGCGATCATCGGCGACCTCGTACCGCCCCGCGAACGCGGCAAGTACCAGGGCATGATGGCCGGCGTCATGGCCATCGCCATGATCGGCGGACCGCTGGTCGGCGGCACCATCACCGATCACCTCGGCTGGCGCTGGAGCTTCTACATCAACCTGCCGCTGGGCGCGGTCGCCCTCGCCATGGTCACCGCCGTGCTGCATCTGCCGAAGCGCGAGCGCGCCGCGGCGAAGGCCGACTACCTGGGCGCCGGGCTGCTGACCCTCGGCATCACCGCGATCGTGCTCGTCACCACCTGGGGCGGTTCGGAGTACGACTGGAACTCCGCTGTGATCATGGAGCTCATCGCGATCGGTGTCGCCTCGCTCGTCGGCTTCCTCTTCGTCGAGACCAAGGCCGCAGAACCGATCATTCCGCTGCACATATTCCGCAGCCGCAACTTCACCCTGATGTCCGTCGTCGGCTTCATGGTGGGCTTCGTGATGTTCGGCGCCGTGCTCTTCCTGCCCCTGTACCAGCAGTCCGTCCAGGGCGCCTCCGCGACCAACTCGGGCCTGCTGCTCCTGCCGATGCTGCTGGCGATGATGGTGGTCTCGCTGATCGCGGGACGGGTCACCACCAGCACCGGCAAGTACAAGATCTTCCCCATCGTGGGCTCCGCCCTGATGGTGACCGGTCTGTTCCTGCTCTCCCAGATGGACACCGCCACCACGCGATTGACCTCGGGCATCTACATGGCGGTGCTCGGCGCGGGCATGGGCTTCCTGATGCAGATCACGATGCTCGTCGCGCAGAACAGCGTGGAGATGAAGGACATGGGCGTCGCCTCCTCCGCGACCACCCTCTTCCGTACGCTCGGCAGCTCCTTCGGCGTCGCGATCATGGGCGCGCTCTTCACCGGACGGGTGCAGGACGAGATGGTGGCCCGCGGCGGCGGGGCAGCCACCGCGAAGTCCGCCCAGCTGGACGCGGCGAGCCTGGCGAAGCTGCCGGAGCAGGCGCGTGAGGCGTACCAGTACGCGGTGTCGTCCGGCACGCACATCGCGTTCCTGGTCGGCGCCTCGGTCGGCGTCGTCGCGCTGCTCGCGTCGGTGTTCGTCAAGGAGGTCCCGCTGCGGGGAGCGGGACCGGAGACCACGTCGTCGGACGACACGTAGCCACGGGACGCGGCCGCCGCTGCCAAGCAGGCCGAGGCCGTCTGACCCTTTCGCGGTGTACGAGCGGCGTACGAGCAGCGTGTGCGCGGCGTACCAGCGGCTCACCGCACGACGTGCGCGTACGAGCCCGCGTACGGAGAGGCTCCCGGGGCGCGCCCCGGGAGCCTCTCCCGTATCCGCTTCAGCCGCCGTTCCGTCTGCGGACGGACTCCGCCCTCTCCCCGTCGCCGCTGCCCGGTGTGCGCTGCTCGGACACGCGCAGGACCGGGAAGCTGCCGGTGTTCGTCGGCGCGTGCTCGGGCAGCCACAGCACGGCGATCGCCCCGCCCGCGCCCTTCGCCGCCCCCTCCGGCCCCGCGTTGCGGAAGGTCAGCCGGGCCCCGAGGACCCGCGCCTGGCCGACCGCGATCGTCAGCCCGAGACCGTGCCCGTGCCCGGCCCGGTCGCTGCTTCCGGTACGGAACCGGCTCGGCCCCTCACGCAGCAGCGCCGCCGGGAACCCGGCACCGTGATCGCGGATCCGCACCACCCGGCCCTCGACCGTGACCTCCACCGGCGTGGCACCGTGCTTCGCGGCGTTGCCCAGCAGATTGCCGAGGATCCGTTCCAGTCGGCGCGGATCGGTGCTGACCCAGGACTCGTGGACGACCTGCACCCGCACATCCGGGTCCAGCAGCGCGATCCGCCTGCTGACGAACTCGCCCAGCGCGATTTCCTGCAGCTCGGCCCGCTCCGACGCACTGTCCAGCCGGGCCACCTCCAGCACGTCCTCGACGAGCGTACGCATCGCCTGCGCCCGGTCCCGTACCAGCTCCGTGGGACGGCCCGGCGGCAGCAGCTCGGCCGCCGTCAGCAGACCCGTCACCGGCGTACGCAGCTCGTGCGCGATGTCCGCGGTGACCCGGCGCTCCGCCTCGATCCGTTCGTTCAGCGCGTCCGTCAGCGCGTCCACCGCCCGGGCCAGCTCATCGGTCTCGTCCTGGACGACACCGCCGACGGCCTCCCGGACCCGTACATCCGTGTTGCCCTCCGCGACCAGGCCCGCCGCGGCCGCCGCCTTGCGCAGCCGGCGCGACAGCTGCCCGCCGATCAGCACGCCCAGCGCGCAGCCGCCGAACACCACGGAGACCGAGCCGATGATCAGCGCCCGGTCCAGGTCACTCATGATCGTGGCGCTGCGATCGGCGAAAGGCGTGTGCAGCGAGAGGACGTCGCCGTTGCCGACCGGCACGGCCGCCCACACATCGGGCACCCCGTTCCTGAGCTCCTCGACATGCGTGGCGCGCCGGTTCCTGCTGATCTCCGCGCGCAGGCTGTGCGGCATCGTCGGATCGTTGAGCTTGGCGCCGAACCGTGGGTCGGCCTTCTGCGTCTTCTTGGCCTCGTACAGCAGCTGCGCGTATGTCAGCCGCTCAAGCTGGACCTCGCGCGCGTTCTCCAGCATCGAGACCCGCGCGGCGTTGTGGACGACGAAGCTGAGCGCGACCGCGGTCAGCGCGCCGACCGCCGCGATGGCGATGCTTATCTTCCAGCGGACCCCCGTCCGCAGGGCGAGCCGCTTCATGGCCGGAGTTTGTAGCCGAAGCCGCGGACCGTCTCGATCCGGTCCTGGCCGATCTTGGTGCGCAGCCGCTGCACATGGACATCCACGACCCGGGTGTCACCGCCCCATCCGTAGTCCCAGACCCGCTCCAGGAGCTTGTCGCGGGAGAGCACAGTGCCGGGCGCGGCGGAGAACTCCAGCAGCAGCCGCATCTCGGTCGGGGTCAGCGCCACGTGCTCGCCGGCCCGGTGGACCTCCATGCCCTCGGTGTCGATCTCCAGGTCGCCGAAGACCAGCACCCCGCCGACGGGCTGCTGGTCCGGCTCCCCGTTGCCCGGCCGGCCGCCGCCCGACGCATGGCCGAAGCGGCGCAGCACGGCACGGATCCGGGCGACCAGGACCGCCCCGTCGAAGGGTTTGGTGACGTAGTCGTCGGCGCCGGCCTCCAGGCCGAGCACCACGTCGATCGAGTCGGCCCGGGCCGACAGCATGATCACGGGGACGGTCGACTCGTCGCGGATACGACGGCAGAGGCTGACTCCGTCGAGGCCCGGCACCATCACGTCGAGCAGCGCGATGTCGGGACGGTCGGCCCGGAACGCCTCCAGGCCCGACAGCCCGTCGGGCATCGCGGTGACCGTGAAGCCGTCGCGCTCCAGCGCCAGCTGGGTGGCCTCTCGGATGACGTCGTCGTCCTCGACGAACAGGACGTGGGTCTCGGCCATCGGACTGCTCTCAGTTCCTCGCCGGTTCAGCGGATTCCGGAAGTCCGGCCGCTCCGTCACCGACGGCTCGGTTGAAGTCGTTGTGCACCCGGTCGTGCTCGCTGAACCGGTTGTTCGCCCAGTGGTAGGTGATCACTTCCTCGCCGGAGGGGTACGCGACCGTGTCCTTCTTCCCGTACACCTGGGCCGTGACCACCAGATCACCGCGGTCGATGGTGCCGTACACCGCGGGCTGCTCGATGGCGAACACGTTCTCGTACGTGCCGTTGCCCCGCGGGCGGTACACGTACGTGCCGACGCCCACCGAGTCGCCGCAGGTCATCACGTTGACCACGACGTCGGCCGAGGAACTGCCGGTCAGGGTGCCGTAAGAGGTGTCCACCGGGTACTCGGAACTGCTGCACGGCTTCAGGTCCGTCCTGACCCGCTCGCCGACCTTGGGGTCCTTCTTGAGCAGCGCCACCGGATCGACCCGGGGCGTGGGCTTCGCCGTGGACGGCGAATGGGCGCTCGGCGTGACCTGGGCGACCGGCTGGGTGCCCGCCGGGCCCTCGTCCCGGGTGCCCGTGCCGCCGGTGGAGCAGCCGACGGCGAACAGCCCGAAGGCGGCGAGCCCGACCAGGGTCGTGGTGCCCGCCGCCCAGCCGGTCAGGAACCGGCCACGTCGGACGGTGGCCACGGGGCCACCGTCGTCTCTTGCGCCGCAACGGTCGTCGTCGCCGCTGCCGCTGTCACCGCTGGCTGTCAGGCCGCGCACCGCTCCCGCCCCCGTTCGTCCATCCGCCCACCCGCCTGCTCCCGTATCCGCGCCGTTGCCCGCGCACGCACCGGAGCACCGGCGGCCGGAGCGCGGCCGGCCGCGGCACGTCCCTGCTCCTCCCGGAGCCGGGCCTCCGTGCTCGCCGCCTCGCGGCTCTCCAGCTCCTGGCGCAGTCGTGCCAGCGCGCGGTGCAGCGTGCTCTTCACCGTACCGGTCGACATGCCGAGGGCCGCCGCCGTCTCCTCCGTACTCATCTGCTCCCAGTGTCGCAGCACGACGACGCTGCGCTGCTTGGGAGCCAGTACGCCCAGCACGTCCACCAGCAGGGCACGGTTCGCGCGCTGCTCGGTGCCGTCCTCGACGCTCGCGTCGGGCAGCTGCTCGGTGGGGACTTCGTCCAGCTTGCGGGACCGCCACCACTCGGTCCGGGTGTTGATCATGACGCGGCGCAGATAGGCGTCGGCGAGGGACTTGTCGGCGATGCCGTCCCAGCGGCCGTACGTACGGACCAGGGCGGTCTGCAGCAGGTCCTGCGCGTCCACCGGGTCGGGGACCAGTCGGCGCGCACTGCGTAGCAGTGCCTCCTGCCGGGTGCGTACGTATTCCTCGAATTCGAGCACCTCGCCCTGCGCCATTCCAACCGCCTCCGTCCCCGTAGAACCCCGTACACCGCCGCCAGCCATCGGATCGGTTGGGCGGACGTCGTCGACGCTACGGAGCTGTTGTCACGGGGCTGTGCGGAGCAGCCATACGCCGACGCACGGCTGTCCATCGGTTGTGTAACAGCGAGGGGGAGGAGAGCTGTGGATCAGCTCATCGGCAGCCGGTACTGGCCGCCGGGCAGCGGTTCGACGAGGCCGTCCGCGACCAGGCCGTCCAGTGCGCGGGCGCGTTGCACCGGCTCGTCCCACACCGCGTCCAGGGCCGACTGCGGCACCGGTGCCACGGCCTCGCGCAGTACGGCGAGCAGCCGCCCGCGCACCTGCCGGTCCGTACCGGCGTAGGACTGGCCCCGTCGGGCGGGCCCCTGGTGGGCGGGCTTGCCGGCCAGCCGCCAGGCGCACTGCCCAGCGATCGGGCACCGCGTGCAGTCCTCGTTCTTGGCGGTGCAGACGAGGGCGCCGAGCTCCATCGTCGCGGCGGCCCAGCGGGCGGCCCGTTCGTCCTCCTCGGGGAGCAGGGCGCGGGCGAGCTTGCGTTCGGCGGCGGTGGTCGCGTTCGGCGGGTACTGGATGCCGGTCGCGGCCCGGGCGAACACCCGGCGGACGTTCGTGTCCAGTACGGCATGCCGCTGCCCGTACGCGAACGAGGCCACGGCCGCCGCGGTGTACTCGCCGATCCCGGGCAGGGCGAGCAGCTGACCGTGCTCGCTCGGTACGTCGCCGCCGTGTCGTTCAGTTATTGCCAGCGCGGCCCCGTGCAGGCGGAGCGCGCGGCGCGGGTAGCCGAGCCGGCCCCAGGCGCGGACCGCCTCACCGGGCGGCTCGGCGGCCAGGTCGGCCGGGCGCGGCCAGCGGGCCAGCCACTGTTCGTACACCGGAAGGACCCGGCTGACGGGGGTCTGCTGCAGCATGAACTCGCTCACCATCACACCCCAGGCGTCCGCTTCGGGACGGCGCCAGGGCAGATCGCGGGCGTGCTGTTCGAACCACCCGATGACGGGAGTGTGGAGGGAGGCGGGGGGCGTCTGTGTCGCAGTCATGGCAGTCATCGCACCCACGATCCTGGCACGGAGGGGCGGACGAACACTCGGCGCACGGTGGTGTCGCTCCTCCTGAGGGCCCTTGGGGTGATAATGCCACCCGTCTGTCCCCCCGGAATCCGGCAACCGGCCCAAGGGGTCTCCCCCGGGCCGTCGATGCCGTCAGCGCCGCCGCCGGGACCCTCCGTGCCGCCGCCGGGACCGGCCCGCCGGCGCCGTACCCTGCCCCTGCCCCGGCGCCGTGCCCGGCCCCGACACGAGGGCCGCCACCGGCGCCCCGCTGTCCCGTACCGTCCGGGCGAGCGACCGTGCCGGGCGGTACAGCACGGCGACCACCGCGGCCGACACAGCCGCACCCAGCAGCAGCCCGACCGCCACGTCGTGCGGATAGTGCACCCCGACGAAGACCCGGGAGAAGGCCATCAGCAGGGCCAGCGGCACGGTGAGCCAGGCCAGCCGGGGCCGGGCGATCGCCAGGGCGACGGCTGCCGCGCCGGCGATCGCGGAGTGGTTGCTGGGGAACGACCAGTCGCCCGTCGGCGGACAGGGCACCAGGGAGGCCGCCGCCCCGACGACCGTCCGGCACGGCCGTTCCTCGTCGACCACCGACTTGAGCACCTCGCTGACCACGTAGCCGAAGGCCGTCGCGAGGGGCGCGAGCACGGCCAGGGCCAGGGCGCGCTCGTCCGCCCGGCGGGCCCGCCACCACCCGGTGACGAACAGGACGCCGAAGACGAGGAGTCCGAGCTCCGTCCATATTTCGGCCAGATGTTGCACCCATGACGGCATGTCATGAGCGAAGTCGGTGATGTCCCGGTAGAGCGGGGCAGTAACTGAACTATCCATGTGACAGAGGGTAGTCAACGAAATCGAGTGGTCACCTTCGGCGATGCCAGGGGCCGAACAGGCGGCAGTGCGGGGCCCGAACGGGCGGAAGTGCGGGGCCCGAACAGGCCGTCCCGGGATGATGATCCGCAAAACTTCGGGGCGGGGCGGCGGGTGGGGCGGGAGTCGGCGCGGATCTCTCGTACAGTTTGCGCCGTGGGATCTTTGCGTAATCCGATCGGGCCGCTTCCCTCCACCATCTACTGGCGGCGGAGGGCGGTAGCGGCGACGCTGGTTGCGCTGCTCGTGGCGCTGATTGTATGGGCCGTCACCTCCGGCGGCGGCAAGAAGACCACGGACGATTCCCGGCCCGGTGGATCGGGTCCCGTGCACGAGATCACTCCCGGCCCCACCCCGTCGGGCCCGGCCATCAGCCAACAGCCGGGCGGGCGCGACGAGTCGGACGACACGGGTGGCGGTGGCGGGGACAGCAGCGGTACGGGCACGGGCACCGACGGCGGTACGGACGCCGGCGGCGGGTCGGGCACCGGAGCCGGTGGCGCGGGCGACGGCGTCGAGACGACTGGTCAGCAGGTCCCGGCGAACTCCCCGATCCCCAACTGCACCGCAGGCGCACTCCAGTTGAGCCTGAGCACCGAACTCAGCTACAGCCCCGGCCAGAAGCCGAAGTTCCGCCTGGTCGCCAGGAACACCTCGTCCGCCGACTGCAAGGCCGACTTCGGGCCGAAGAGCGCGGTGCTCACCATCACCGAGGCCGGTGGCGACGACAGCCAGGTGTGGTCCTCCAAGGACTGCCCGCGCAACGCGGGCAGCCTGCTGCTGAAGATCCCGGCGGGCGCTACCGTCGTGCACACTGTGGAGTGGGACCGCAGGAAGAGCGTCCCGCAGTGCGCCACGCCGCCGTCGGGGGCCGCGGGGCCCGGTACGTATCTGGTCGAGGCGAAGGCGCCGGGCGAGCCGGTGCAGCGCGCCTCCTTCGTCCTCGCGAAGGACTGAGCAGGGCCGAGAACGGCGAAGGGCCGAGAGTGGCGAAGGGCCGAGAGCGGCGAAGGGCCGAGAACGGCCGAGAAGGACTCAGGGGCTGGGGCCCCGGAAAACACTGCGGGGCCCGGTCTTCCGGGCCCCGCACTGTGTCTCATGCCGCGCACTGCTGCGCGCGCCGCTACACGTACCGTTCGAGGATCGACGACTCGGCCAGCCGCGACAGCCCCTCGCGCACGCTCCGCGCCCGCGCCTCGCCGACCCCGTCGACCGTCTGGAGGTCGTCCACGCTGGCGGCGAGGAGCTTCTGCAGGCCGCCGAAGTGCTCCACCAGCCGGTCGATGATCGCCCCGGGCAGCCGCGGCACCTTCGCCAGCAGCCGGAAGCCGCGCGGCGAGACCGCCGAATCCAGCGTCTCCGGCGAGCCGCTGTACCCCAGCGCCCTTGCCACGACCGGGAGTTCGAGCAGTTCGGTGTGGGAGAGCGCGTCGAGTTCGGTCAGCGCCTCGGTGACCGTACGGGACCGCTTCGCGGTCGGCTCCGGCACGTAGTCGCGCACGACCAGCTCGCGCTCCGGCTCGACGCCTGCGATCAACTCGTCGAGCTGGAGCGAGAGAAGCCGGCCGTCGGTGCCCAACTCCACCACGTACTCCGCGATCTCGGTCGCGATCCGGCGGACCATCTCCAGACGTTGCGCGACGGCCGTCACGTCCCGGACCGTCACCAGATCCTCGATCTCCAGCGCCGAGAGCGTGCCCGCGACCTCGTCGAGCCGGAGCTTGTACCGCTCCAGGGTGGCGAGTGCCTGATTGGCGCGGGAGAGGATCGCGGCGGACTCCTCCAGGACCCGGCGCTCCCCGTCCACGTACAGCGCGATCAGACGCATCGACTGCGAGACGGAGACGACCGGGAAGTTGCACTGCTTGGAGACCCGGTCCGCCGTGCGGTGGCGGGTGCCGGTCTCCTCGGTGGGGATGGAGGCATCCGGGACCAGTTGCACGCCGGCCCGCAGGATCTTGGTCATGTCCTTGTCGAGGATCAGTGCCCCGTCGAGCTTCGCCAGCTCACGCAGTCGCGTCGCGGTGAACTCCACGTCCAGCACGAATCCGCCGGTGCACATCGACTCGACGGTCTTGTCCATGCCGAGCACGATCAGCCCGCCGGTGTTGCCGCGGAGGATGCGCTCCAGGCCGTCCCGCAGCGCCATTCCGGGCGCGACGGCGCTCAATGAGGCGCGCATCAGCGCCTCGTTACCGGTGCCTTGGCCGGACTTTCCGGGCGATGCTGCCCGGTCGCTGGCTGCCACTGCACTCCTCCGGTCACAGGTTTGCGGTGCCCTTACGTCACTCATACCGTTCGTACGGACGGGCGAGACCAGGGCAAAGTCTACCGGCGTGCGCTCTCCTCCCGTGGGGCCTGTGCGCGAGACCGGCGCGGGAGCACGCTCAGAGCATCGCCCATGTTGGCGACTTCTGTGACCTTCATACCGGCCGGGACCTTTCCCGGGTCGGTCGGAACCAGCGCGTGCGTGAAGCCCAGACGGTACGCCTCGGCCAGCCTGCGCTGGACCCCCGTAACCCGTCTGACCTCGCCCGCGAGGCCCACTTCGCCGATCGCCACCAGGTTCTTGGGAAGAGGCGTGTCACTGGCGGCGCTGGCCAGCGCCAGCGCGACCGCGAGGTCCGCGGCGGGCTCGGAGAGCTTCACTCCGCCGACCGTCGCGCTGTAGATGTCCCGCTTGCCGAGCGAACTGATCCGGCCGCGCTGTTCCAGAACGGCCAGCATCATCGACACCCGGGACGTCTCCAGCCCCGAGGTGGTGCGCCGGGGGGAAGGGATCTGGGAGTCGACCGTCAACGCCTGCACCTCGGCGACGAGCGGCCGCTTGCCCTCCAGGGTGACGGTCAGGCAGGTGCCGGGCACCGGTTCGTCGCGCCGGGTGAGGAACAGCCCGGACGGGTCGGCGAGGCCGGTGATGCCCTCGTCGTGCAGCTCGAAACAGCCGACCTCGTCGGTCGCGCCGTACCTGTTCTTGACGCCGCGTACGAGCCGCAGACGGGCATGGCGGTCGCCTTCGAAGGACAGCACCACATCGACGAGATGCTCCAGCAGCCGCGGCCCGGCGATCGCCCCGTCCTTCGTGACGTGGCCGACCAGGAGCGTCGACATGCCGCGCTCCTTGGAGGCCCGGATGAGGGCGCCGGCGACCTCCCGGACCTGTGCCATGCCGCCGGGGGCCCCGTCGATCTCGGGCGAGGCGACGGTCTGTACGGAGTCGAGGATGAGGAGCGACGGCTTGACGGCGTCCAGATGACCGAGGACCGCGGACAGGTCCGTCTCGGCGGCGAGATACAGATGGTCGTTGATCGCCCGGATCCGGTCGGCGCGCAGGCGCACCTGGCTCGCGGACTCCTCGGCGGTGACGTAGAGGGTGCGGTGGTCGTCGCTCGCCGCCTTGGCGGCGACATCCAGCAGCAGCGTCGACTTCCCGACGCCCGGTTCGCCCGCGAGCAGCACGACGGCACCGGGGACGAGCCCGCCGCCGAGCACCCGGTCCAGCTCACCGACGCCGGTGGACCGGGCGGTGGCCTGCCGGCTGTCGACCTGGCCGATGGGGAGCGCGGCGGTGCTGACCCGGCCGGCCGCGGTGGTCCGCACGGCGGGGGCGCCGCCGAACTCCTCGACCGTCCCCCACGCCTGGCATTCGGGGCAGCGGCCGAGCCACTTGGCGGTCGTCCAGCCGCATTCTGTGCAGCGGTAGGACGGCCGGTCCTTCGCGGATTTCGTACGGGCAGCCATGGCGCAACCGTATAGGTGGGGTCGGACAACGCCGCCGGGCACGGTCCGTGGGCGGCGTCCGGCACGGCAGCGGCGGGTAGCTTCCGTCGGTTTCGAGGATCTCGGCTCCCAGAGTTCCAAGGATCTCGGCTCCCTGAATCCGGGATTCCTGTCCTCTTTCGAGCGATACGTTCACCCGTAAGGATTAAATGTGCTGAAGGGGCGCTAAAGGCATGCTCTGTGCTGCCTACGGTCGCCAGGTGACGAGCAGCAGACTGGAGCCCCCCACGCACACCACCGGCGCACACCGGGCGCGGCGACTTGCGCCCCACTCCTCGACGCACCCTTCGCCGCGGCGGCCTCCCGCACGTTACGAGCCGCATCTCGACGGCCTGTTCACCTACTGCCTCTCCGTGCTTTGCGACCACGATGCCGCCACCGAGGCGCTCGGCGGTGTGCTGGCGATCGCGGAACGGCAGCACGGCCGGTGCCCGGCGGGTGAGGAGGAACGTAAATCCTGGCTGTACGCGCTGGCCCGATGGATGTGTCTGCGCAGGCTCGCCGAGCAGAAACAGGGCCGTCGGGCACACCGTCACAAGGCCGGGAAGCCCTCGGGAAGACCGCAGCCCGAGCCGGAGCCGAGGCGGGAGGCGAACCGGGCGGCCGGCGGGCCCCCGGGCAAGCAGCCGAGCGGGGCGGCCGCCCAGGCGGCGCGCGCGGGACGCCGTATGCCCCCCACCGCCGCGGCGAAGGCCGCTGCCGCCCCCTTCCCGTCCGGCGGCGCCCCGGCGGGCCACGCCTCCGCCCCGCAGTCCGAAGCCGCCGTTGAGGCGCACCGCCGCGAACTCGCCCAGCTGGCCTGGCCGGAGGCCGCGGGCACCACCCCCGAACAGCGCGAAGCGCTCGAACTCGCCGTGCGCCACCGCCTCGCCCCGCGCGCCGTCGCCTCCGTCCTGGGCCTCGAACCAGCGACCGCCCGGGAGCTCCTGGCCGCCGCGGCCTGCGAGGTGGAACGCACCCGCGCCGCCCTGGCCGTCGTCGAGACCGGCAACTGCCCCACCATCGCCCGCCTCACCGGCGACCACCGCGTCCTGCTCTCCGCCACCCTGCGCCGCGAACTCGTCCGCCATGTCGACGACTGCCCCCGCTGCCGCCGGGCCGCCGAGCGGGCCGGTGCCGAGGGTCCCTGGCCGGGCGCGGCCGTCACCCCGGCCGCCACGCTGCCGGTCGTCGAGGCGCCGCGGCCGTCCGCGTACGTCGCGATGGTGCACGCCCAGCGGAACCGGTCCGGCGGCCCGCGCTTCGACCGGGCGGGCTTCCCCATGGACCCGAAGGACCGCGCCGCGCGCCGGGACCGGCTGCGGGCCAGGGTCGTGACGACGACGGTGGTGGCGACGGTCGTCGCGGCCCCGGTGATCGCGCTGTGGACCGCCTATCGCGGCGCGCCGCAGACCGGCGAGGGCCACGACGGCGCCTCGGTCACCGCGACCGAGGCGGACGCCCGCCAAGACCTCGACGGCACCCCGGACGGCCACTACGAGAACGCGGGCAACGCCCGTCCCCGCCCCGACGGTCCCTTCGAGGACGGCCGCGGTCCGGACGTCTCGGCCGAGGTGATCAGCTCGGGTCCGGTGCGGGGCGGCATCGGCGGTCTCACCGTCGAGGCCCGCTCGTCCGGCGGGACGACACTGATCCGGCTGACCGCCTCGGGCGGCGCCCCGGTCGCGTGGTCGGCCCGCGCGGACGCGTCCTGGCTGCGCCTCAGCAGCTCCTCGGGGACGCTCGCCGCGGGCGAGAGCGTCACGATCCGCGTCCATGTGGACCACCTGCGGGAACCCGCCGGCCCCTGGAGCGCGCGCATCGCCCTCGCCCCGTCGGGTTCGGTCGTGGCGATCCGGGGACGGGGACACGACGCGACGACACCGTCGCCCGGTGGCCCGGGACATTCGGGGACGCCCGCACCCTCCGACTCCTCGGGACCGTCCGTACCGTCGGATCCGCCGCCGTCCTCGCCGGACCCCACACACCCCACCGACCCGACCCCCGACCCGACGGGCTCCCCGGACCCCACACCGTCCCCGACCGATCCGACACCGTCCCCGGACCCGTCCGGACCGTCGACCCCCTCCGACCCGGGGACGGGCACGGGCACCACGACCCCGGCAGGCTGAAACACACCGGCCCCGCGCGACGCGACCGACCGGCCCGCGGGAGGGCGCCCCGGCGGTCACGCCTCGCCCCGTCCGGCGCGGTCCGCCGCTGTCACACCCCGGCGGTCACGCCGGATCCGCCGGGTGCGGTGCCATCGGCAGCAGCGAGGACAGGCGTTCCTCGCACAGCTCGACCAGCCGGTCGTAGCCCTCCTTGCCCATCAGTTCGATGAGCTCCGGCCGGTACGAGACGTACACCGGCTCCCCGGCGCCGTGCGCGGACGTCGCCGATGTGCACCACCAGTGCAGATCGTGACCGCCCGGACCCCAGCCCCTGCGGTCGTACTCGCCGATCGAGACCTGGAGCACGCGCGTGTCGTCGGGCCGGTCGATCCAGTCGTACGTACGCCGGATCGGCAGCTGCCAGCAGACGTCCGGCTTGGTCTCCAGGGGCTCCTTGCCCTCCCGCAGCGCCAGGATGTGCAGCGAACAGCCCGCGCCCGCCGCGAACCCGGGACGGTTCTGGAAGATGCACGAACCCTTCCAGCGCCGCGTCTGGCGTTCCCCGTCCTCGTCGACCTCGACCCAGCCGGTCTCCGTACCGACGTCGTGGAACTGCCACAGCTCGGGGGTCAGCCGCTCGACGTGGCCGGCCACCCGCTTCTCGTCGTCCTCGTCCGAGAAATGTGCGCCCAGCGTGCAGCATCCGTCGTCCGCGCGGCCCGCCTGGATGCCCTGGCAGCCGCTGCCGAAGATGCAGGTCCACCTGGAGGTCAGCCAGGTCAGGTCGCAGCGGAAGATCTGCTCGTCGTCCGCGGGGTCGGGGAACTCGACCCAGGCGCGGGCGAAGTCGATACCCGTTTCGTCTTCGGACCGGCTCGGTCCGTTCGCTTCCTGTTGCTGCATCTCCTGCTTCGTTCTCTGCGTCTTCGTGTTTTTGCCCGGCTTCGCCTTTTTCGTCTTTGGCACGCGCCAAGAGTAAGTCCGTCGTCCCGGTAGCGTTCCTGGTATGAGACTCGGAGTCCTCGACGTGGGTTCGAACACGGTGCATCTGCTGGTGGTGGACGCGCACCCCGGCGCCCGTCCGCTGCCCGCGCACTCGCACAAGGCGGAGCTGCGCCTGGCCGAACTCCTCGACGACGACGGGGCGATCGGCCCCCACGGTGTCGACCGGCTCGTGGCAACGCTCACGGACGCGCTCCAGGCCGCCGAGGACAAGGGGTGCGAGGACGTGCTGCCCTTCGCCACGTCCGCGGTACGGGAGGCGAGCAACGCCGACCAGGTGCTGGCCCGGGTGCGGGACGAGACGGGCATCGACCTCGCCGTCCTCAGCGGCGCGGAGGAGGCCCGGCTCACCTTCCTCGCCGCCCGCCGCTGGTTCGGCTGGTCGGCGGGGCGGCTGCTGGTCCTGGACATCGGGGGCGGTTCGCTGGAGATCGCGTACGGCATGGACGAGGAGCCGGACGCCGCGGTGTCGCTGCCGCTCGGGGCCGGTCGGCTGACCGCCGGGTGGCTGCCGGGCGATCCGCCGGACCCGGCGGACGTGCGGGCGCTGCGCCGTCATGTCCGGGCCCGGATCGCCCGGAGCGTCGGGGAGTTCACCCGCCTCGGGCGCCCGGACCACGTCGTCGGCACCTCCAAGACGTTCAAGCAGCTCGCCAGGATCGCGGGCGCCGCACGCTCCACCGACGGCCTGTACGTGCAGCGCGCCCTCACCCGCAAGGCGCTGGAGGAGTGGGTGCCGAAGCTGGCGGCGATGACGACCGAGCAGCGGGGCGCTCTGCCCGGGGTCTCCGAGGGCCGGGCCGCGCAGCTGCTGGCCGGGGCGCTGGTCGCCGAGGGGGCCATGGACCTGTTCGGGGTCGAGGAGCTGGAGATCTGCCCCTGGGCGCTGCGCGAGGGCGTCATCCTGCGCCGCCTGGACCACCTGCCGACGGAGCCCACAGAACCGACGGAGCGGGCCGCGCTGCGCTGAAGCGCCGCGCGCAGGGGGCCACGCCACCCCACGCAGGTCGCCCCGCCGCCCGGCACAGGTGGCCGGAAGCCGGCCATGGCCCTTGTCACTTTCCGCCCGGGTCCCTCGGCGGGGCGTACCACTGCCCGTACGCTGTCCCAGTGGCAGAACCAGTGGTGCGCATCCCGGATGCGAAGGTCGCCCTGTCGACGGCTTCCGTCTACCCGGAGTCGACGTCGACGGCCTTCGAGATCGCCGCGCGTCTTGGTTACGACGGTGTCGAGATCATGGTGTGGACCGACCCCGTCAGCCAGGACATCGAGGCCCTTCGACGGCTTTCGGACTACCACCAGGTGCCGATCCTCGCCGTCCACGCGCCCTGTCTGCTGATCACCCAGCGCGTCTGGTCCACCGATCCGTGGGTGAAGCTCCAGCGGGCCCGTGCAGCCGCGGAGAAGCTCGGGGCGACGACCGTGGTCGTCCACCCGCCGTTCCGTTGGCAGCGCAACTACGCGCGCGACTTCGTCACCGGGATCTGGCGCATGGCCGACGAGACCGATGTGCGGTTCGCCGTCGAGAACATGTACCCGTGGCGCTACCGGGACCGCGAGATGCTCGCGTACGCCCCCGACTGGGACGTCACCAACGACGACTACCGGCACTTCACCGTGGACCTCTCGCACACCGCGACGGCCCGCACCGACGGCATGGCGATGGTGGACCGGATGGGCGACCGGCTCGCCCACGTCCACCTCGCCGACGGCAAGGGCTCCAACAAGGACGAACACCTGGTGCCCGGCCGCGGCGACCAGCCCTGCGCCGAACTCCTGGAGCACCTGGCCCGTACCGGCTTCGACGGCCATGTCGTCATCGAGGTCAACACCCGCCGCGCCATGTCCACCGCCGAACGCGAGGCCGACCTGGCGGAGGCGCTGGCCTTCACCCGACTCCACCTGGCGTCGTCCTCGGCCGAGGCGCCGCGCCGGTGACCGGCGGCCACACCGACGACGAGGGCCCCGCGCACCCCGCCCCCGAGCGCCGCGGCCGTCCCTCCCGCACGTCCCGTACCAAAAAGGCCCCGCCCCGCCCATCCACCGAGCACCCCATCTCGTATACCGGACACGGTGTCCAGATCTTGGAGCCGGAGGCGTAGGCTCGAAGGCAGTCTTTTCATGTCGAAGGAGCGAGAGACGATGCCCCAGCTGAGGTCCCGCACTGTCACCCACGGCCGCAACATGGCGGGCGCCCGCGCCCTTATGCGGGCGTCGGGCGTAGCGAGCGAGGACATCGGCAAGCCGATCATCGCCGTCGCCAACTCCTTCACAGAGTTCGTCCCCGGCCACACCCACCTGGCCCCGGTCGGCCGGATCGTCTCCGACGCGATCAAGGCCGCGGGTGCCGTGCCGCGCGAGTTCAACACCATCGCCGTCGACGACGGCATCGCGATGGGCCACGGCGGGATGCTCTACAGCCTCCCCTCCCGCGACCTGATCGCCGACTCCGTCGAGTACATGGCCGAGGCGCACTGCGCGGACGCGCTGATCTGCATCTCCAACTGCGACAAGATCACCCCCGGCATGCTGATGGCCGCGATGCGCCTCAACATCCCGACCGTCTTCGTCTCCGGCGGCCCGATGGAGGCCGGCAAGGCCACCCTCGTCGACGGCACGGTCCGCAAGCTCGACCTGGTCAACGCGATCAGCGACGCGGTCAACGAGAACATCTCCGACGAGGACATCCTCCGCATCGAGGAGAACGCCTGTCCCACCTGCGGCAGCTGTTCCGGCATGTTCACCGCCAACTCGATGAACTGCCTGACCGAGGCGCTCGGCCTCTCCCTCCCCGGCAACGGCACGGTCCTCGCCACGCACACCGCCCGCAAGGCGCTGTACGAGGAGGCCGGCCGCACGGTCGTCGAGATCACCAGGCGCTACTACGAGCAGGACGACGAGACGGTCCTGCCCCGCTCCATCGGTACCCGCGCCGCGTTCGACAACGCCATGGCGCTCGACATCGCCATGGGCGGCTCGACCAACACGATCCTGCACCTGCTCGCCGCGGCGCAGGAGGCCGAGCTCTCCTACGACCTCGACGACATCGACGAGGTCTCGCGCCGCGTCCCGTGCCTGTCGAAGGTCGCGCCCAACGTGGCCCCTGGCGGCACGTACTACATGGAGGACGTGCACCGGGCCGGCGGCATCCCCGCCATCCTCGGTGAGCTGCACCGCGCCGGCCTGCTCAACGAGGACGTGCACGCGGTCCACTCCGGCTCCCTCGCCGAGTGGCTGAAGAACTGGGACGTCCGCGGCGGCTCCCCGTCCCCCGAAGCCGTCGAGCTGTGGCACGCGGCCCCCGGCTGCGTCCGTTCCGCGACTGCCTTCTCGCAGTCCGAGCGCTGGGAGACCCTCGACGTGGACGCGGCCGGCGGCTGCATCCGCGACCTGGCGCACGCGTACTCCAAGGACGGCGGCCTCGCGGTCCTCAAGGGGAACATCGCCGTGGACGGCTGCGTCGTGAAGACGGCGGGTGTCGACGAGTCGATCTGGACCTTCGAGGGCCCGGCGGTCGTCTGCGAGTCGCAGGAGGACGCCGTCGACAAGATCCTCCGCAAGGAGATCAAGGAGGGCGATGTCGTCGTCATCCGTTACGAGGGCCCGCGCGGCGGCCCCGGGATGCAGGAGATGCTCTACCCCACGTCCTTCCTCAAGGGCCGCGGCCTCGGCAAGAGCTGTGCCCTGGTGACCGACGGCCGCTTCTCCGGCGGTACGTCGGGACTGTCCATCGGCCATGCGTCGCCGGAGGCCGCGTCGGGCGGCACGATCGCGCTCGTCGAGGACGGCGACCGGATCCGGATCGACATCCCGAACCGTTCGATCGAGCTTCTCGTCCCCGAGGCCGAGCTGACCACCCGCCGCGAGGCGCTGAACGGCGTCTACGCGCCGAAGGGCCGCGAGCGCAAGGTCTCGGCCGCGCTGCGCGCGTACGCGGCGATGGCGACGAGCGCGGACCGGGGCGCGGTGCGGGACGTGTCCAAGCTCGGCTGAACCGGGCCTGATAACGCAATCTCGACTGAACCGGGCCTGATACGCAATAACGAAGCAGGACCCCGCTCTCACCAGCGAGCGGGGTCCTGCCCGTCCACGGCGAACACGGACCCGTCGGGCGCGGTCCCGAAGACGGCCCGGCCGGCGGCTACGGGGGCGGGCAGCGTCGAGGCGTACGTGAGCTTCCCGTCCCGGAGCCGGGGCCCCGTCTGCCCCAGCAGCGTTCCGCGTTCCGTGTCCACGGCGAGCAGCCGCCCGTCCGCCGCCGAGAAGTACAGCCGGTGTCCACCGGCGAGGACGGGCGCCGAGGTCCGCCCGGCAGCGGTCTCCAGCTGCCAGAGAACGGCCTCGCCGCCTGCCGGACGCGTGTCGACGGCCACCAGGGTCCCGCCGTGCGCCAGCAGATAGGCGGTGTCCCCGCCCACCACGACCTCCGGTTCGTTCATCCGGAACGGCAGCGCCACCCGGGCGACGCGCCCCCGCTCCGGGTCGTAGCGGACGAGCCCGACGGTCTGGGTGTCCCCGTTCATGGACGTCAGGACGAGTGCGCCGTCCGAGGTCCCCACCGGGGTGAGCATGCCGTCCAGCCGCCGCTGCCAGGTCACGCGCCCGGCCCGCGCGTCGACGGCCGTGACCAGCGTGGTGGACCCGTAGGCGGAGTGCTCGAACGCGTAGGCCAGCCCCGACGCGTCGTCGTACAGCGCGAAGTCCGGGCGCCGGTGCCCGGCGAGCGGATGCCGCCAGCGGGACACGCCGGTCGCCGAGTCGAGGGCCTCGGTCGTGCCGTCCTCGGCGACCAGCAGCAGCGTGTCACCCGCGGCGAAGGGGGTACCGAGGTACGGGGAGAGATCCGCCTGCCAGACCTGCTCGCCCTCGGCGGGGTCGTACGCCCGGAGCTTCCCGCCCGGCACCGCCGTGTGCACCAGATCGCCGGAGACCGACACGACACCGGCCGACGGGGCGTTCGCGGCGGCGCCATGGGACCACAGCACCCGGCCGTCCGCGGGATCCAGCCGAACGGCGCCGATACCGGCAGCGGCGCAGTACAGCGCCGTGGAACGCCCGGCAGCCGCCTTGCCGTCGCCGTCCTTGCCGTCATCGAGGGCGGCGCCGTCGCCGCCGCTGCTCGCCGCGGAGCAGACCGGCGTCGAGTTGCCCGAGGTCGGCAGCGGCGTATGCCACGGCGCGACCGCTTCCGCCGAACCCTTCGCCCCACCCGACTCCCCCGGCCCACCGGAGCCACCCGACGTACCCGAGCCACCCCCGTCGCCCACCACACCGGCCGCCCACACCCCACCGGCACCGATGACGAGCAGCGCGGCACCGGCCGCCAGCCACCGCCGCTTGCCGCCACGGTTGGCGGTCGCCCTTTTGCCCCGCGCAGCCGCGCCCGCGCCCGCGTGCGTGTCCGCGTCCGCCCGCGCCACGATCCCGGGGCCCGAGTCCGCCGTGGCTCCGGGCCCGGCCTCGACGGCGCCCGGTCTGCGCTGCGACGGTATGAACGCTGCGGCGTCGTACGAAGGAGGGCGCAGCGCCGCCATGATGTCGTCCGGCGTGGGCCGCTCCGCAGGGTCCTTCGCCAGGCACTGCCCGATCAGCGGCGCCAGCTCCGTGGGCACGCCCGTCAGGTCCGCCTCGTCGTGCACCACCTGGTAGGCCACGATGTACGGGCTGTCCGAATCGAAGGGCCCCCGGCCGGTCGCCGCGTGGACGAGCACGGAGCCCAGGGCGAACACATCCGCGGCGGGCCCGACCTCGCGCGGCCGCTGGAACTGCTCGGGCGCCATGTACGGCGGCGAGCCGATCAGCTTGCCCGTCTCGGTGCGCAGATCGCTGTCGTACGGGCGGGAGATCCCGAAGTCGATGACCTTGGGCCCGGAGTCGGTGAGCAGCACGTTGCTCGGCTTGAGGTCGCGGTGGATGACCCCGGCCCGATGGATGTCGCGCAGCGCCTCGGCCAGTCCGGCCGTCAGCCTGCGGAGTTCCGCGGGAGCCAGCGGCCCGTTCCGCTTCACCTGGTCGGAGAGCGTGGGGCCGGGCACGTACAGGGTGGCCATCCACGGCCGTGCGGCATCGGGGTCGGCGTCGACGACCGGCGCCGTGAAGGCCCCGCTGACCCGCCTCGCGGCCCCGACCTCCTGCCGGAAACGGGCCCTGAACTCGGGGTCCTGGGAGTAGTGCCGGTGCACCACCTTGACCGCCAGTTGCAGCCCCGAGGCCGAGCGAGCCAGGTGTACGACACCCATGCCACCCGCGCCGAGACATGCCTGCAGGCGGTATTGACCGGCGTATTCCGGATGCTCCGCTTCCGGATTGGCTCCGGTACCTCGCAGCGGCGGCATCGCCCACCCCCGTGTGTTCGTCCGCAAGCGCGACGCACGGAGCCTAGTCGATGGTGTGTGCGATACGGGCGGGGCTTGTAGCCTGCGCGTCGTACACACCGTCTCTCAACGGGGGAGGGCCTCATGGCCTTGGAAGAGCACACCGACAGCACCGCCGACGCGGCCGAGGGCGTGACCACGCTCGCCGGTACCGACGACGTCACCCGGTACCCCATCGCGCCCGGCTACCGCGTCAACGTCCGCACGGGACCGGGCACCCAGTACGGCATCGTCAGGACACTGCCGTACGGAGTGAAGGTCCCGGTCTACTGCCAGAAGCCGGGGGAGCGGGTCACCGGCCCGTACGGCACCTCGAACATCTGGGACAACATCGCCAACGGCCAGTTCGTGTCGGACGCCTACGTCCACACGGGCAGCGACGGCTACATCGCCCCGCGCTGCGACTGACCGGAACGGCGCGGGCCGCGACCGGGGGACCGCAGCCGGGACCGCGGCCCGCCCGGGGATAATCGACCTCGTGAGCGAGAACAGCGAAGCCCCCGGCTCCACCACGCCCGGCCCGCAGCCCGAGCCCCTGCTCTTCTTCGGTACGACCTGGGTCGACCACGACGGGGGCTACGGGCTGCGACGCGTCGGGACCGCGGTCGGCTCCCTCGCCGCCGCGGCCGCAGCCTGTTTCGTCCTGCGCTTCGCCTTCCAGGGGCTGGAGATCGCCGACGTCGGCAGCCTCGCCGGCACCCTGGTGGTCCTGATGTTCGCCATCTGCAGCGCCGTCGCCTTCCGCAAGACCTGGGAAGGATTCAGCCGCCGCCCGGCCGATCCGGCGCGCGAGGCGAGTCTGCGCGGTCTCAAGACGATCGGCTTCGTCGGCTCGCTGCTCGCGTACTTCCTCCGTACGTTCAAGGAGGCACCGGGCGAACAACTGCGCCGCACGGAGTACGAGGCGGCCCTCGCCCGCTACGCGAAGCGCCGCTCGGCCCGCACCGGCAACCCGGCCGCCCGCAAAACCACCAAGGGCAAGCGCCCCAAGCGCAAGTAGCACCCCACGCGCACCGGCGGTCCCCACATGTCTCGGCGCCCACGCTGCGCGTCGGTCACGATGGCCCCATGTCGCCCTCCGATCCCACCCCGGCCCCACCCCGCGCCCTCGCCATCGAGGCCCGTGGCCTCACCGTCGTACGAGGCAACCGCACCGTCCTGCGCGGCCTCGACTTCACCGTCGAAACCGGCAGGATCACCGGCCTCCTGGGCCCCTCCGGCTGCGGCAAATCCACCCTGATGCGTGCCGTCGTGGGCACCCAGGCCAAGGTCACCGGCACCCTCGACGTGCTCGGCAGCCCCGCGGGCGACCCCACTCTCCGCCCGCGCATCGGGTACGTCACCCAGGCCCCGTCCGTCTACACCGACCTGACGGTCCGACAGAACCTCGACTACTTCGCGGCGATCCTCCAGCCCGGCCGCAGGCACCGCGACGCACGCCGGACCGCCGTCACCCGCGCGATCGCCGAGGTCGACCTGACCGGCCACGCCGATGCCCTCGCCGACACCCTCTCCGGCGGCCAGCTCACCCGCGTCTCCCTCGCCGTGGCCCTGCTCGGCACCCCCGAACTCCTGGTCCTCGACGAACCGACCGTCGGCCTCGACCCGGTGCTCCGCCGCGACCTGTGGAACCTCTTCCACGCCCTCGCCGCCGACCGCGGCACCACACTCCTCGTCTCCTCCCACGTCATGGACGAGGCAGAGCGCTGCCACCGGCTCCTCCTCATGCGCGAGGGCGAGATCGTCGCCGACGACACCCCCGAGGCACTGCGCACCGCTGCCGGCGCCGCCACCGTCGAAGAGGCATTCCTCCACCTGGTCGACAAGGCCGCCATCCGTCAGGAGGCCGCCCGATGAGCACGCACCCGAACCCCGGCCCTCACCCCCGCCCGGCCGCACCACCCCTGAGTCCGGCCCGCACCCTCGCCACCGCCGCCCGCGTCCTGCGTCAACTCACCCACGACCCGCGCACCGTCGCGCTGCTCCTCCTGATCCCGGTCGTGATGATCACGCTGCTCCGGTACGTGTTCGACGGCAGCCCCCGCACCTTCGACGCCATCGGTGCCTCGCTCCTCGGCATCTTCCCGCTGATCACGATGTTCCTGGTGACCTCGATCGCCACCCTGCGCGAACGCACCTCGGGCACCCTCGAACGCCTCCTCGCCATGCCGCTCGGCAAGGGCGACCTCATCGGCGGCTACGCCCTCGCCTTCGGCGCCGTCGCCATCGTCCAGTCCCTCCTGGCCACCGCACTCTCGGTCTGGGCACTCGGCCTGGACGTCACCGGCTCCCCGTGGCTCCTGCTCCTCGTCGCCCTGCTCGACGCGCTGCTCGGCACGGCACTCGGCCTCTTCGTCTCGGCCTTCGCCGCATCCGAGTTCCAGGCCGTCCAGTTCATGCCGGCGGTGATCTTCCCGCAGCTCCTGCTCTGCGGACTGTTCATCGCGCGCGACCGGATGGCACCCGCCCTCGAAGCGATCTCGAACGTCCTGCCCATGTCGTACGCGGTCGACGGCATGAACGAGGTCCTCCACCACACCGACGTCACCGGCGACTTCGTCCGTGACGTCCTGATCGTGGCGGGCTGCGCCCTGCTCGTCCTCGCCCTTGGCGCAGCCACCCTCCGCCGCCGCACCGCCTGACGGGCCGGTGCGAGGATGGCGGAAACGAGTACCGAGCACCGAGAACCGTCAGCACCGCCCGGAGGGTGAACCACATGACCCAGACAGTCGCAGTCCTCGGCACCGGCAAGATCGGCGAGGCCCTGCTCAGCGGCATGATCCGGGCGGGCTGGCGCCCGGCGAACCTGCTGGTCACCACCCGCCGCTCCGAGCGCGCCGAGGAACTCCACAGCCGCTACGGCGTCGACTCCGTCACCAACGCCGAGGCCGCCAAGCGCGCCGACATCCTCATCCTCGCGGTCAAGCCCCAGGACATGGGCCGGCTCCTCGACGAACTCGCCGGGCACGTATCCGCCGACCGCCTGGTCATCAGCGCCGCCGCGGGCATCACGACCGCTTTCATCGAGGACCGCCTCGCCGCGAACACCCCGGTCGTACGCGTCATGCCGAACACCCCCGTCCTCGTCGACGAGGGCATGTCCGTCATCTCCGCGGGCAGCCACGCCACCACCGAACACCTCGCCGCCGCCGAGACGATCTTCGGCGGCGTCGGCAAGACCCTGCGCGTGCCCGAGTCCCAGCAGGACGCGGCAACCGCCCTCTCCGGCTCGGGCCCCGCGTACTTCTACTTCCTCGTCGAGGCGATGACGGACGCGGGCATCCTGCTCGGCCTGCCCCGCGCCCAGGCACACGAGCTGATCGTCCAGGCCGCCATCGGCGCCGCCGTCATGCTCCGCGACAGCGGCGAACACCCGGTCAAGCTCCGCGAGGCCGTCACGAGCCCGGCCGGCACCACCATCAGCGCCATCCGCGAACTGGAGAACCACGGCGTACGCGCCGCCCTCATCGCCGCCCTCGAAGCCGCGCGCGACCGCAGCCGCGAACTCGCCTCCGGCAACGGCTGACGGCCGGCAGGCCCCACGCACACCCCCTCCACCTGCGTCGCACCACCTTCGCGAACCCACTGCCGGGCAACGACACGGCGGTGGGTTCGCGCCCACGCCCGAGCCACCGGCCAGGCCCTGGGTTGACACGACACGCCCACGTACGTAATGTGCTCCGAGTTGTCCGATGTGAGCGCCGACCCTGGTCGGTCCCCGGACAGCCATTCCGCAGTAACCACATCGGTCAGCGACATCTGTCGCCTGACTTTCTGTGCGCATTTGCGAAATGAGGAATCCGCGTTCGAAGGAACAGGACCCCGATTAGCGTCGAGGCCCAGGATTCGCTAAAGTCTCACTCGTCGGAACGGCCCAACGGCCGGGAAGACAAACCCCGCTGACTGGGAATCAGGCCCGAAAGGATCTGATAGAGTCGGACTCGCCGGAAAGGGAAACGCGAAAGCGAAGAACTGGAAAGCGATCCCGTTTCGACCGGGAATCGGACACGAAAGAGTCTGATAAAGTCGGAAACGCAAGACCGAAGGGAAAAGCCCGGAGGAAAGCCCGAGAGAATGTTCTGCGGGTGAGTACAAAGGAAGCGTCCGTTCCTTGAGAACTCAACAGCGTGCCAAAAGTCAACGCCAGATATGTTGATACCCCGGCCTGCTTCGGCAGGTTGGTGGTTCCTTTGAAAGTCCCACGGGGTCAAAGACCCGGTGGGCAGTTTACACAGCGAGGACGCTGTGGACGATCGGTCTTATTCCGGCTGATCGTTCCGCTCTCGTGTTGTGTTGTCCCGATTACGGGAAAACATTCACGGAGAGTTTGATCCTGGCTCAGGACGAACGCTGGCGGCGTGCTTAACACATGCAAGTCGAACGATGAAGCCCTTCGGGGTGGATTAGTGGCGAACGGGTGAGTAACACGTGGGCAATCTGCCCTTCACTCTGGGACAAGCCCTGGAAACGGGGTCTAATACCGGATAACACTCTGTCCCGCATGGGACGGGGTTGAAAGCTCCGGCGGTGAAGGATGAGCCCGCGGCCTATCAGCTTGTTGGTGGGGTGATGGCCTACCAAGGCGACGACGGGTAGCCGGCCTGAGAGGGCGACCGGCCACACTGGGACTGAGACACGGCCCAGACTCCTACGGGAGGCAGCAGTGGGGAATATTGCACAATGGGCGAAAGCCTGATGCAGCGACGCCGCGTGAGGGATGACGGCCTTCGGGTTGTAAACCTCTTTCAGCAGGGAAGAAGCGAAAGTGACGGTACCTGCAGAAGAAGCGCCGGCTAACTACGTGCCAGCAGCCGCGGTAATACGTAGGGCGCAAGCGTTGTCCGGAATTATTGGGCGTAAAGAGCTCGTAGGCGGCTTGTTGCGTCGGTTGTGAAAGCCCGGGGCTTAACCCCGGGTCTGCAGTCGATACGGGCAGGCTAGAGTGTGGTAGGGGAGATCGGAATTCCTGGTGTAGCGGTGAAATGCGCAGATATCAGGAGGAACACCGGTGGCGAAGGCGGATCTCTGGGCCATTACTGACGCTGAGGAGCGAAAGCGTGGGGAGCGAACAGGATTAGATACCCTGGTAGTCCACGCCGTAAACGTTGGGAACTAGGTGTTGGCGACATTCCACGTCGTCGGTGCCGCAGCTAACGCATTAAGTTCCCCGCCTGGGGAGTACGGCCGCAAGGCTAAAACTCAAAGGAATTGACGGGGGCCCGCACAAGCAGCGGAGCATGTGGCTTAATTCGACGCAACGCGAAGAACCTTACCAAGGCTTGACATACACCGGAAAGCATCAGAGATGGTGCCCCCCTTGTGGTCGGTGTACAGGTGGTGCATGGCTGTCGTCAGCTCGTGTCGTGAGATGTTGGGTTAAGTCCCGCAACGAGCGCAACCCTTGTTCTGTGTTGCCAGCATGCCCTTCGGGGTGATGGGGACTCACAGGAGACTGCCGGGGTCAACTCGGAGGAAGGTGGGGACGACGTCAAGTCATCATGCCCCTTATGTCTTGGGCTGCACACGTGCTACAATGGCCGGTACAATGAGCTGCGATGCCGCGAGGCGGAGCGAATCTCAAAAAGCCGGTCTCAGTTCGGATTGGGGTCTGCAACTCGACCCCATGAAGTCGGAGTTGCTAGTAATCGCAGATCAGCATTGCTGCGGTGAATACGTTCCCGGGCCTTGTACACACCGCCCGTCACGTCACGAAAGTCGGTAACACCCGAAGCCGGTGGCCCAACCCCTTGTGGGAGGGAGCTGTCGAAGGTGGGACTGGCGATTGGGACGAAGTCGTAACAAGGTAGCCGTACCGGAAGGTGCGGCTGGATCACCTCCTTTCTAAGGAGCACTTCTTACCGGGCTTTGCCTGGTCAGAGGCCACTACGTCGGCAAATGTCCGACGGTGGTTGCTCATGGGTGGAACGTTGACTATTCGGCACGATGGGTTGTTGTTCACTAGTACTGCTTCGGCGTGGAACGTGGGTGATGGCTTGTCGGGTCGGGCACGTTGTTGGGTATCTGAGGGTACGGCCGTGAGGTCGCCTTCAGTTGCCGGCCCCGGTAAAGCACCGCTTGTGTGGTGTGTGACGGGTGGCTGGTCGTTGTTTGAGAACTGCACAGTGGACGCGAGCATCTGTGGCCAAGTTTTTAAGGGCGCACGGTGGATGCCTTGGCACCAGGAACCGATGAAGGACGTGGGAGGCCACGATAGGCCCCGGGGAGCTGTCAACCAAGCTTTGATCCGGGGGTGTCCGAATGGGGAAACCCGGCAGTCGTCATGGGCTGTCACCCGCTGCTGAACACATAGGCAGTGTGGAGGGAACGAGGGGAAGTGAAACATCTCAGTACCCTCAGGAAGAGAAAACAACCGTGATTCCGGGAGTAGTGGCGAGCGAAACTGGATGAGGCCAAACCGTATGCGTGTGATACCCGGCAGGGGTTGCGCATGCGGGGTTGCGGGAGTTCTCTTGATCAATCTGCCGATTGGTCGACGAGTCAGAAACCGTTGATGTAGGCGAAGGACATGCGAAAGGTCCGGCGTAGAGGGTAAGACCCCCGTAGCTGAAACATCAACGGCTCGTTTGAGAATTTCCCAAGTAGCACGGGGCCCGAGAAATCCCGTGTGAATCTGGCGGGACCACCCGCTAAGCCTAAATATTCCCTGGTGACCGATAGCGGATAGTACCGTGAGGGAATGGTGAAAAGTACCGCGGGAGCGGAGTGAAATAGTACCTGAAACCGTGTGCCTACAAGCCGTGGGAGCGTCGCTGTTGTTCTTCGGAGCAACAGTCGTGACTGCGTGCCTTTTGAAGAATGAGCCTGCGAGTTTGCGGTGTGTTGCGAGGTTAACCCGTGTGGGGAAGCCGTAGCGAAAGCGAGTCCGAATAGGGCGGTTGAGTAGCACGCTCAAGACCCGAAGCGGAGTGATCTAGCCATGGGCAGGTTGAAGCGGAGGTAAGACTTCGTGGAGGACCGAACCCACCAGGGTTGAAAACCTGGGGGATGACCTGTGGTTAGGGGTGAAAGGCCAATCAAACTCCGTGATAGCTGGTTCTCCCCGAAATGCATTTAGGTGCAGCGTCGTGTGTTTCTTACCGGAGGTAGAGCACTGGATAGGCGATGGGCCCTACCGGGTTACTGACCTTAGCCAAACTCCGAATGCCGGTAAGTGAGAGCGCGGCAGTGAGACTGTGGGGGATAAGCTCCATGGTCGAGAGGGAAACAGCCCAGAGCATCGACTAAGGCCCCTAAGCGTACGCTAAGTGGGAAAGGATGTGGAGTCGCAGAGACAACCAGGAGGTTGGCTTAGAAGCAGCCATCCTTGAAAGAGTGCGTAATAGCTCACTGGTCAAGTGATTCCGCGCCGACAATGTAGCGGGGCTCAAGCGTACCGCCGAAGTCGTGTCATTCCAGCATATAGGGCCAACGCCTGCTGGGATGGGTAGGGGAGCGTCGTGTGCCGGGTGAAGCAGCCGCGGAAGCGAGTTGTGGACGGTTCACGAGTGAGAATGCAGGCATGAGTAGCGATACACACGTGAGAAACGTGTGCGCCGATTGACTAAGGGTTCCTGGGTCAAGCTGATCTGCCCAGGGTAAGTCGGGACCTAAGGCGAGGCCGACAGGCGTAGTCGATGGACAACCGGTTGATATTCCGGTACCCGCTTTGAAACGCCCAATACTGAATCAGGCGATGCTAAGTCCGTGAAGCCGGCCCGATCTCTTCGGAGTTGAGGGTAGTGGTGGAGCCGACGAACCAGACTTGTATTAGGTAAGCGATGGGGTGACGCAGGAAGGTAGTCCAGCCCGGGCGGTGGTTGTCCCGGGGTAAGGGTGTAGGCCGTGTGGTAGGTAAATCCGTCACACATTAAGGCTGAGACCTGATGCCGAGCCGATTGTGGTGAAGTGGATGATCCTATGCTGTCGAGAAAAGCCTCTAGCGAGTTTCATGGCGGCCCGTACCCTAAACCGACTCAGGTGGTCAGGTAGAGAATACCGAGGCGTTCGGGTGAACTATGGTTAAGGAACTCGGCAAAATGCCCCCGTAACTTCGGGAGAAGGGGGGCCATCACTGGTGAGGAGACTTGCTCTCCGAGCTGGGGGTGGCCGCAGAGACCAGCGAGAAGCGACTGTTTACTAAAAACACAGGTCCGTGCGAAGCCGTAAGGCGATGTATACGGACTGACGCCTGCCCGGTGCTGGAACGTTAAGGGGACCGGTTAGCCGACTTTCGGGTCGGCGAAGCTGAGAACTTAAGCGCCAGTAAACGGCGGTGGTAACTATAACCATCCTAAGGTAGCGAAATTCCTTGTCGGGTAAGTTCCGACCTGCACGAATGGCGTAACGACTTCTCGACTGTCTCAACCATAGGCCCGGTGAAATTGCACTACGAGTAAAGATGCTCGTTTCGCGCAGCAGGACGGAAAGACCCCGGGACCTTTACTACAGTTTGATATTGGTGTTCGGTTCGGCTTGTGTAGGATAGGTGGGAGACTTTGAAGCGGCCACGCCAGTGGTTGTGGAGTCGTCGTTGAAATACCACTCTGGTCGTGCTGGATGTCTAACCTGGGTCCGTGATCCGGATCAGGGACAGTGTCTGATGGGTAGTTTAACTGGGGCGGTTGCCTCCTAAAGAGTAACGGAGGCGCCCAAAGGTTCCCTCAGCCTGGTTGGCAATCAGGTGTTGAGTGTAAGTGCACAAGGGAGCTTGACTGTGAGACCGACGGGTCGAGCAGGGACGAAAGTCGGGACTAGTGATCCGGCAGTGGCTTGTGGAAGCGCTGTCGCTCAACGGATAAAAGGTACCCCGGGGATAACAGGCTGATCTTCCCCAAGAGTCCATATCGACGGGATGGTTTGGCACCTCGATGTCGGCTCGTCGCATCCTGGGGCTGGAGTCGGTCCCAAGGGTTGGGCTGTTCGCCCATTAAAGCGGTACGCGAGCTGGGTTTAGAACGTCGTGAGACAGTTCGGTCCCTATCCGCTGTGCGCGTAGGAATATTGAGAAGGGCTGTCCCTAGTACGAGAGGACCGGGACGGACGAACCTCTGGTGTGCCAGTTGTTCTGCCAAGGGCATGGCTGGTTGGCTACGTTCGGAAAGGATAACCGCTGAAAGCATCTAAGCGGGAAGCCTGCTTCGAGATGAGTATTCCCACCAACTTGATTGGTTAAGGCTCCCAGTAGACGACTGGGTTGATAGGCCAGATGTGGAAGCCCGGTAACGGGTGGAGCTGACTGGTACTAATAGGCCGAGGGCTTGTCCTCAGTTGCTCGCGTCCACTGTGTTTGTTCTGAAATAACGAACGGCCGTGTTGTTCCGGTGTTGGTTAATTTCATAGTGTTTCGGTGGTCATTGCGTTAGGGAAACGCCCGGTTACATTCCGAACCCGGAAGCTAAGCCTTTCAGCGCCGATGGTACTGCAGGGGGGACCCTGTGGGAGAGTAGGACGCCGCCGAACTCCTTTTACGGGAAAGCCCCGTGCCCTTGTGGCACGGGGCTTTTCTGCGTTCGGAGCGTCTAGGCTCGATCCATGCGCTACGAACTGGTCATCTTCGACAACGACGGTGTGCTCGTGGACAGCGAGCCGATCTCCAACACCATCCTGTCCGAGTACCTCACGGAACTCGGACACCCCACCTCGTACCAGGAGTGCCTTCGCGACTACATGGGGGCTGCCGTGCACCGAGTGCACGACCTCGTCGAGGAAAGGACCGGGGAGAAGCTGCCCGCGGACTTCGACGAAACGCTCCACTCACGGATTTTCGCGGCCTTCCAGCAGGAGCTGGAACCGGTGGCGGGCATCGACGACGTGCTGGGGAAGCTTGTTGCCGACGGGGTCGCCTATTGCGTCGCGTCCTCGGGGAGCCATGAGCGGATCCGGGTCGGGCACCGCAAGACCGGGATCGATCAGTGGTTCGAGGAGGACTGGATCTTCAGCGCGGACGACGTGGCGCGCGGAAAGCCGGCGCCCGATCTGTTCCTGCTTGCCGCCGAGCGGATGGGTGTTCCTCCCGAGCGGTGCGTCGTCATCGAGGACAGCCCGCTCGGAGTGGAGGCGGCCCGGGCCGCGGGGATGGACGTGTACGGGTTTACGTCGATGATGCCCTCGGACCGGCTCGCCGGGGTGACCGGGCTCTTCTCCGACATGAGCCAACTGCGGGAATTGCTCGCCTGATCCATCTACCCATGGGTAGATACTGGCCTTACGCTCGCGGCCATGACACATGCTCGGTTGCGGCACGGCAGGGCCTCCCTCGCGTTGAGCTTCTTCGTGCAGGGAGTCACCTTTGCTCTGCTCGTGACGCGGATTCCCGCCATCCAGGACCGGTACGGGATATCCGACGGGCTGTTGCCGGTGTTTCTGGCCGCGGTGCCGATCCTGGCCGGGGTGGGCAGCGTTGTCACCGAGAAGGTGGTCGCGCGGGTGCGGCCCGGGGTCGTACTGCGGTGGGCGCAGCCTGTTGTGATGCTTGCGCTGCTTGGTGCCGGGGCCGGGAGCGCGTTGTGGGAAGCGGTTCTGGCGCTCGGGGTGTTCGGGCTTGCCGTCGGGGCGCTCGATGCCTCCATGAACATGATGGGGGTCAGCCTTCAGCGGGCGTACGGGCGTTCCATCATGCTGGGGTTCCATGCCTCGTACAGCCTGGGCGGGATCGCCGGGGCGTCCATGGCGTGGGCCGGGGCGCACTGGGACCTGTCGCTGTTGGCTTCGTACCTGCCGGCGGTCGTCGTGCTGCTGCCCGTCGCGTTCATCGGGAGCCGGTGGTACGCCGAGGGTGCGTCCGCCGAGGCGGGCCCGGTGGAGGGGCAGGGGAAGGGGGCCGCGTCGGTTTCCTTCAAGTTGCTGATGCCGCTCTGTCTGGTGATGAGCTTCGCGTACATCGGGGACTCGACGGTCTCCAACTGGAGCGCCAAGTATCTGCAGGACGTGCTGGGGAGTTCGGAGCAGCTGTCGACGGTTCCGTACAACGTCTACATGGTGACGACGCTGCTGGGGCGGACTGTCGGGGACTTCGGGGTGCGGCGGTTCGGGGCGGTTGCGGTGGTGCGGTGCGGGAGTGTGCTGGCCGCGGCCGGGTTCGCTGTGGTGGCGCTGGCCGGTGGGGCGTGGGTCGGGATGCTCGGGTTCACCCTGCTGGGTCTCGGGCTGTGTGTGATCGTGCCGCAGACGTTCGCCGCTGCCGGGCGGATGTTCCCCGGGGCGAGTGATACGGCCATCGCGCGGCTGAATGTCTTCAACTACGTGGGATTCCTGGTGGGGTCGCCGCTCGTGGGGGCGCTCGGGGACGCCTGGAGCTACCGGGGGGCGATGCTCGTCCCGATGGTGCTGGTCCTGGCGACGCTCGTGTACGCCAAGTCGTTCGGCGCGGAACCCGCCCGATACGGTGGCGGGCATGAGCGGCCGCGCACAGTTGATGTGGGATGACGCAGTAACGGGATACGACTTCGGCGAAAGTCATCCGATGGACCCCGTGAGACTGGCTCTGACGATGGGGCTGGTGCGGGCGTTCGGGCTCGACCGCGCGGTGGATGTGGTGGCGGCCAAGCCCGCCGGCGAGTCCACGCTGCGGCTGGTGCACCGTGAGGACTATGTCGCCGCCGTGCGTGCCGCGTCGGCGGATCCGAAGCACGCCGATCAGAACTACGGGCTCGGGACGGTCGACGATCCCGCGTTCGCGGGGATGCACGAGGTGTCGGCGCTGATCGCCGGGCAGTCGGTGGCTGCGGCCGAGGCGGTGTGGCGTGGGGACACCGCGCATGCCGTGAACTTCACGGGCGGGCTGCACCATGCCATGCCGGCCGGTGCGGCAGGGTTCTGCATCTACAACGATCCGGCGCTCGCCATCGCGCGGCTGCTGGAGCTGGGTGCCGAGCGGGTCGCGTACATCGATGTGGACGTGCACCACGGGGACGGTGTGCAGGCGGCCTTCTGGGAGGACCCGCGGGTTCTGACCGTGTCGCTGCACGAGCACCCGCGCACGTTGTTCCCGCAGACCGGCTGGCCGGAGGAGACCGGCGCCGGGGCCGGTGAGGGCAGTGCGGTGAACGTGGCGTTGCCGGCCGGTACGGGGGACGCGGGCTGGCTGCGGGCGTTCCATGCGGTGGTGCCGGAGCTGCTGGCGGACTTCCGGCCGCAGGTGCTGGTGAGTCAGCACGGGGCCGATACACACTTCGAGGACCCGCTCGCCCACCTGGCGGTGTCGCTGGACGCGCAGCGGTCGGTGATGGCTGCCTGTCACGATCTCGCCCACGAGTACGTGGAGGGCGGGCGCTGGGTGGCGCTCGGCGGCGGCGGTTACGCGGTGGTCGACGTGGTGCCGCGGTCCTGGACGCATCTGGTGGGGATCGCCGCGCACGCGCCGGTGGATCCCGAGTCGGTGATTCCGGCCTCGTGGCGGGACGAGGTGTACGCGCGGACCCGGCAGCCGGGACCGGCCCGGATGACGGACGGGCGTACTCCTTCCTGGAAGTCGTGGGAGGAGGGGTACGACCCCGCGGACCGGGTGGACCAGGCGGTGCGGGCGACCAGGCGGGCGGCGTTCCCGTTGCGGGGGCTGCTGGCCTGAGGTGGGCGGGGGCGGTCGCGGTGCGGCCGTTTTCGTGCGGTGGTGAGGAAGGGTTACGCCAACTGTGGGGCGTAACCGGGTTTCCGGCCCCCCGTCCGGGTGGTTGCGGCAGCATCGGTGGGGTGTTGAGCACCGGAGCGCTGCGTGCGCATCTGCTGGCGGCCCGGCTGGCCGGGCCCGTGGCCACATCGAGGGAAGTGAGCCTGCGGAGCTATCGGCTCTTCGCGGCCCGCGACCCTCGGGTGACGCTCGGCCTCGATCCCGAATGGCGCTGGGAAGAGTCCGATCTTCTTCGTCTGATGGCCGATAAGTGTGGTGTTTCGGACGATCCCGCTCATGTTTCGGGTTCTGATGTGATCGATCCGGAGCGGACCCTGGCGGCTCTGGATTCCTTCGCGGAGCGGCTGTCGCATGCGGTGGCCCGGCGGGCGCCGGTGCTGTTCGGGACCGGTCATCCGCATCGGCTGCTCGGTTTCTACGCAGAGCTGGCAGACGCCCTGTCGGCGGCCGGGTGCCCCGTACTCACCCCCGCGCAGGGCCGATGTATCGACATAACGACCCGGTTCGGCGTACGCACGCACAACCTGGATTACGTACGAGGGGTCGCGATGGTGCGCGAACCGGGCGCGCGGGCTCCCGGTGATGACACCGGCGCGCATACCCATTCACCGCTGCCGGTCCGGATCGTTCTGGAGTCGGCGGCAAAGGGGTGCGGGCGGCTGCCGGAGTTGGTCGTCGGGGACCACGGATGGGTCTGCGGGGCAGGTCAGCTGGGCATCGAGGCGATCGGCCTGGCGGATACGGACGATCCCGCACTGTTCGTCGGCGAGGCGGAGGGGCGGGTGTCGGTCGCCGTTCCGCTCGATGACGCCGTACGGTCCGCCCACTACCGGCCGCTCACGCGCTATGTGCTCAATCGGGCGTGTCTGTCACAGTAGGCGGCCGATCGTCTCTCCTCTTCCCCACTCGCATCACCCGCCCCTAGTCTGGGGAGTGAGCGCACAACGACGAAGAGTCACCGGAGGGGAAGCCGGTGCGCGTCTCGTGCGGAAGGTACAGGTGGGTCATGGCTGCTGGCAGCGAGAGGCCTCTCAACGAGGTCAAGTTTCTGACTGTGGCGGAAGTCGCCTCGGTCATGAGGGTGTCGAAGATGACCGTGTACCGCTTGGTGCACAGCGGTCATCTGCCGGCGATCCGGGTGGGCAGGTCATTCCGGGTTCCGGAGCAAGCGGTTCACGAGTATCTCCGCGAGTCCTTTGTGGGGGTGGAGTCCGCCTGAGGTTCACCTCGGATTACGCCCCTCACGCGGTGGCGGGTAGGCTAGGCCGACGTAGGTCGTGTGGGCCCAGACGCCCCGCACCAGTGAAGAGAAGTGAGCGAGGGTAGTCGTGGGCTCTGTTATCAAGAAGCGGCGCAAGCGGATGGCCAAGAAGAAGCACCGCAAGCTGCTCAAGCGCACGCGCGTTCAGCGTCGCAACAAGAAGTAGGCGAACGCAGTTCGTGAATCCGCAGCCCTTCCGTCCTTGTGGCGGGAGGGCTGCGGCGCGTTGTGGGGAGGTACCCGCATTCGGGCCAAAGTCTTGGCACAAGGCCGCCGTGCGGTCATCACAGGGCAACATCCACCCGCTACGGTGACGGCCAGGGGAAACCTTTCGACGGAAGGCGCTGATCTTGGGGAAGGTCGTGCTGGTCACGGGAGCGGCCCGGCAGCTGGGCGGCCGCTTCGTGCGGCGCATCCAGCGTGATCCGGAAGTGGACCGGGTGATCGCCGTCGACGCGGTCATGCCCGGACACCGGCTGGGCGACGCCGACTTCGTGACCGCGGACATCCGCCAGCCCGCGATCGCCAGAGTCCTCGCCGAGTACTCTGTCGACACGGTCGTCCATCTGGACGTCTCCGCGAAGGTGGTCGGCACGGGTGGTCGGACGACGGTCAAGGAGACCAACGTCATCGGCACCATGCAGCTGCTCGGGGCCTGTCAGAAGGCGCCGAGCGTGCGGCGGTTGGTCGTCAAGTCCAGTACGAACGTGTACGGCTCCGCGCCCCGCGATCCAGCGGTCTTCACGGAGACCACTCCGCCCAAGTCCCTGCCGAGCGGGGGCTTCGCCAAGGACGTGGTGGAGGTCGAGGGGTACGTACGGGGCTTCGCGCGCCGCCGGCCGGACGTCGCCGTCTGCGTGCTCAGGTTCGCGAACATCCTGGGGCCGGAGGCGGATTCGCCGCTCGCCGACTATCTGTCGCTGCCCGTAATGCCCACGGTGTTCGGTTACGACCCGAGGCTCCAGTTCGTGCACGAGGACGATGTCGTCGACGTACTGGGGATCGCCTCGCGCGAGCCGAGGCGCGGGACGCTGAACAGCGGCACCTTCAACATCGCCGGGGACGGCGTGCTGCTGCTCTCGCAGTGCTCGCGGCGGCTGGGGCGGCCGACGATGCCGTTGCTGCTGCCCGCGGTCACGTGGGTGGGTCAGGCGCTGCGTACGGTCGGCATGACGGACTTCTCGCCGGAGCAGATCAGGCTGCTCACCCACGGCCGGGTGGTCTCCACCGTCCAGATGCGCGAGACGCTGGGCTTCCACCCGGAGTTCACCACCGCGGAGACGTTCGCGGAGTTCGCGCGCAGTCAGGGGCCGGGGCTGCTGCCGCCCGAGGCGGTGGGAAGGGCGGTCGACAGAGTGGCCGCCATGCCGTTCGCCGGGGCGGCCGGCGATGGTCCGGGGATCACCGGGGCGGGCGACACGTACCCGACCCCCAGCGGCAGGTAGAGGAGCGCATCGACGATGGCGGACGCCAAGGTCATTCCGTTCGACGACGACCGTTCGCGGTCGGGCGGCGCGTCGCGCTCCGCGCGGCGCCGGTCCGCGGGGGGCGGCGGGCGGGGGCCCTCCGCGGCGCCGGTGGTCGGGACGGCGGCCGTCAGCGCCCTTCCCGGGCAGCAGGACGCCTCGCTGCCGCAGGGGGAGCCCCAGTGGGCCGGGCAGCCCCTGGAAGGGGCGGAGCGGGGCGACTGGGACCGGCGGATCGCCGGCGGGCTCGCGTTCCTGCGCCGGCGGGTCACCGGTGAGTACGACGTCGACGAGTTCGGGTACGACAAGGAACTGACCGATCAGGTCCTGATGTCGATGCTGCGTCCGGTGTACGAGAAGTACTTCCGGGTCGAGGTGAAGGGCATCGAGAACATCCCGTCCGACGGCGGGGCGCTCATCGTGTCCAACCACTCGGGGACGCTGCCGCTCGACGGGCTGATGCTCCAGGTCGCCGTGCACGACAACCATCCGGCCGGGCGGCACCTGCGGCTGCTCGCCGCCGATCTCGTCTTCATGCTGCCGGTGGTCAACGAGCTCGCCCGCAAGGCCGGGCACACGCTGGCCTGCGCGGAGGACGCGGAGCGGCTGCTGCGGCGCGGCGAGCTCGTCGGGGTGATGCCGGAGGGCTTCAAGGGCATCGGCAAGCCGTTCGGTGAGCGGTACAAGCTGCAGCGCTTCGGGCGGGGCGGTTTCGTCTCCACGGCGCTGCGGGCCGGGGTGCCGATCGTTCCGTGCTCGATCGTGGGCGCGGAGGAGATCTACCCGATGATCGGCAACTCGAAGACGCTGGCACGGCTGCTGGGCTTTCCGTACTTCCCGATCACGCCGACGTTTCCCTGGCTGGGGCCGCTCGGGGCGGTGCCGTTGCCGACGAAGTGGACGATCCAGTTCGGCGAGCCGATCTCCACGAGTGGGTATCCGGTGGAGGCGGCGGAGGATCCGATGCTGATGTTCAATCTGACGGATCAGGTGCGGGAGCAGATCCAGCACACGCTGTACAAGTTGTTGGTGCAGCGGCGGTCGGTGTTCTTCTGAGCCGGTGATCACCGGCTCACCGGACGGGCTTGTCCTGTCGTGCCCGTCCGGTGACCGCCGTGGTGTCAGTCGTTCAGGTCCTCGCTGTTGATTCCCAGGCCCGGTAGCAGGCCGGGGAGGAGCGGGGGCAGGGTTACGTCCGGCGTGGGCGGGGGGCTGATCCGGCCGTCGGCGGACGGGAGGGTGCCCGTAGGCGGGGTGCCGAGGAGGCCGTCCGCGCCGCCGATCAGACCGTCGGACGGGGCACTGCCGGACGCCGAGGGGTGGGGCGCGGCGCTGGGGTCCGTACGGCTGTGCGAGGCCTCCGGCGACGAGGGCGCGGAGGGGGCCGTACCGGACGATCCCGTGGCCTGTTCCGTGGCGTCCGACTGCTGTGAATCGCTGCTTCTGTCCGGGGTGCGGGGCAGCAGCGACTGCAGTGGTTCGACCTCTTCGTCCATGGCGTCGAAGACCGAGCTGACCTGGTCACCCACATCGGTCAGCTGGACGGGCAGCCGGTCGCGCAGGCTGCTCCAGCTGTCGCGGTGCGAGCGGGAGAAGGACTCCAGGGTCTGGATCGGGCCGATGGCGCCGTCCCGCTGGTAGGCCGCGTGGAGCAGGCGGTGGCCCTCGGTGGCGTCGTGCGTCATGCCGTTGAGGGTGCGCCTGACCTCGCCGAGCTGTTCGTGGTCGAGATCGCCGGAGCGGGCGCGTTCCATCAGCCGGCGGGCCTCGCTGAGCCGGGTCGATGCCTGGTCGAGGTAGACCTCGCCACGGTCGGCGTCGCCGCTGGCCATGGTGAGGTGGATGTCCTCCATGCCGCGCTTGAGCCCGTACAGCGAATCACCCGGCAGGGCGTCGGAACTGGCAGCGGCCACTCCGCCGAAGGCCCCCGCCGCCACTCCGACGGTGAGCCCGCCGGCCGCGAGGCCCTTCGCCCAGCGTGAGCGCGGGCGCAATTTCCGGAGCGGGGAGGCCCGGTGGGCCCCCTTGGTCCTTTGTTCGGGCAGCGTAGGGCCCGTGGATTCACCGCCCTCGGCGAACATGGCCTCCATGGCGGCGACGAGCTGGGCTCGCTGCACCACTTTGACTTCGGGATCCAATTCGGGCCGCGGTAGCTCGCCGAGGCCGTTCGCCAGGGCCAACAGCGGTCCGTGGTCGGCCGGTTCGGCCGGTTCCTCGGGCTGTACGGCCGCCGCACCGCGGAGCGACTGCTCCTCCAGGGCCTGGGCGAAGGCGTTCGCCCGCCGGTGTGCCGAAACGTTTGCGATCACTGGCGGCACCTCCTCTCGTCATGACGGTCGACTCCCCTGAGGGTCCGGAAGGTTGCACACCTTGAGCGCTTCCACACGAATGAGTGAGTGTCGGCGGACATGGGGTGACGACAGGGGGCCTGCAACCGACACAACGAGGGGCGCGGCACATGGGTTACGCAAGAAAGATGATCGGACCAGTGCGTGATGAGCATATCGCCGAGAGTGATTCGGCCGGGTTGGAGTCAGCGGGCGTCGTCCGGGAGGAGCCGGGCCAGGGTGCGGACGGCGCGGTACTGCAGGGTCTTGATCGCGCCCTCGTTCTTGCCCATGACCCGGGCGGTCTCGGCGACCGAGAGGCCCTGCAGAAAGCGCAGGGTCACGCATTCCTGCTGCTGGGGGTTGAGTCGGCGCACGGCTTGCAGCAGTGCGGCATTGGAGAGGGACTCCAGGACGGAGTCCTCGGGGCTGCGCTCGACCTCGTTGGCGTCGAGCATTTCGCCGGTGGTCACCTCCAGCCGGAAGCGGCTGGATTTGAAGTGGTCGGCGACCAGGTTGCGGGCGATCGTGACCAGCCAGGCGCCGAAGTCGCGGCCCTGCCAGGTGAAGGTGGAGATGCGGCGCAGGGCGCGCAGGAAGGTCTCACTGGTGAGGTCCTCCGCCGTCGCCTTGCCACCCACGCGGTAGTAGATGTAGCGGTAGACGGTGTCGCTGTACTGGTCGTAGAGACGGCCGAAGGCGTCGGCCTCGCCGGCCTGTGCGCGCTCGACGAGATCCATCATGCGCGCGCTGTCGCTGTCGGCGGTGGGCCGGCGGACGGTGGACGTAGTAGTTGCGCCGCGGTTGCTGCGTCTTCCGACCGCCGCACCGCGTTCGGCCAGGGCGTAGCAAGGGCCGACAGGTGCAGGGGTGGCAAATGCGGGTACGGCGTACGCGGTGGGGACGAAACCGCGCAAGCGGTCGGCGACCGTTGCGCGGAGCGTAGCCAGGCCCGAGGCGTCAACCCCGACGTGTGGGTACACGGGACTCCCAGAGGCAGAGCTTCCATCACGTGCAGTGCGAAACCGTCACTCGTCGTAGTGAGTGGTGGGTTCCGGAATGCGTCTGAGGAGAATAACGCTTCGTACAGGCAGTGCTACACCCAGTTGCTCAAATCATCGATTACGTCGCTTCTGTAGCGACTAATCGATGCATCAAGTAGCACATCGTGACCGGTTATTGATCGGATTAGTCCGGGATCTGCCTGCGGGTGCGACGGGTTGTGGTCGGGTGCGAGCAATCCGACTGGCGGGGGCGGCCGGTGGGCAAGGGATCCCGATCCGCGGCGGGTGTCCGGGCGTGGCTCGGCGGCCCCCGGCGGGGAGCGAACGGGTGTGCGTCAGCGGCGGCGGCGGTGCAGGGCGACGGCGGCCGCGGTGCCGCCCGCGAGGGCGCCGACGCCGGCCGCGGCCGGGATGCCGACCTTGGCGGCCTTGCGGCCCGTCCGGTAGTCCCGCAGCCGCCAGTCGAGGGCGCGGGCGTGCTTGCGGAGCTTGGCGTCCGGGTTGATCGCGTACGGGTGGCCGACCAGGGACAGCATCGGGATGTCGTTGTGCGAATCGCTGTACGCCGCGCAGCGGTCGAGGTCCAGGTCCTCGGCGGCGGCCAGGGCGCGGACCGCCTCGGCCTTCGCGGGGCCGTGCAGCGGTTCGCCGACCAGGCGGCCGGTGTAGACGCCGTCGACGGATTCGGCGACGGTGCCGAGCGCGCCGGTCAGGCCCAGGCGGCGGGCGATGATCGTGGCGGTCTCCACCGGGGCGGCGGTGACCAGCCAGACCCGCTGCCCGGCGTCCAGGTGGGCCTGGGCGAGGGCGCGGGTGCCGGGCCAGATGCGGTCGGCCATGTACTCGTCGTAGATCTCCTCGCCGATGGACATCAGCTCGGAGACGCGGTGGCCCTTGACGATGGACAGGGCGCTGTCGCGGGCGTCCTGCATGTGCTCCGGGTCCTCGACGCCGGCCAGCCTGAACCACGCCTGCTGCCAGGCGAACCGGGTCAGCTCGCGGCGCTGGAAGAACTTCCGCTTGTACAGGCCGCGGCCGAAGTGGAAGATCGCCGCGCCCTGCATCACGGTGTTGTCCAGGTCGAAGAAGGCGGCGGCCCGGTCGTCGCCGACGACGGGGAAGACCGGCTCCTCGGCCTCGGCGGGGGCGGAGCTGCCCTGATCGGTGGCGGAGAGCTGGTCGTCGGGGAGTCCGTCGCGGAGGGCGGACTTCCGCGCTGCCTCAGCTGCAGCCTCGCCTGCCAGCACGCTCCGTGCTGTCGCGGGGCGCCTACGGGGTGTGAGCCATCCAAGAGCGGCCATGTCGTGAGCATAGCCAGTTGATTCGGCCGTTCCGGACCTGCCGTGATGCCGTGCCGTGAACTCTCGGCTGCCGAATTGTTAATCGGGTGATTCGGGGCGTAACGGATCAAGGGTCGGGCCGGCGCTCCTTCCGTTCGGGCGGCGGTCCCGTTCGGCGCAGAATGAAGGCATGAGTGCCCTGTTGCGACGTAAGAGGAAGAAGCCCGCGGACCGGGTGGTGACCCTGGTGGGGAAGCCCGGATGTCACCTCTGTGACGACGCGAGGGTGGTGGTGAGGGGGGTGTGCGAGGAGGTCGGTGCGTCCTGGGAGGAGAAGGACATCACCCAGGACGAGCAACTGCACCGGGAGTACTGGGAGCAGATTCCGGTCGTCCTGATTGATAACGAACAGCACACGTTCTGGCGGGTGGACCCGGTGAGGCTGCGCAGCGCGCTGCTTTCGTGAGTGAAACCCGGTTACCATCGTGGGCGTTTTGAGTGATCTCGGGGGAGTGGTTGTGAGGAGTGTGTGCCGCTTTGCCCCCTTCGGGCCTGCAACGGGCTGATGCGATCCGTGGTTCCGGGATCGCGCGACGAATGTGCGTGACCCCGGTCACTTTGACCGGACAAAACGGACACTATCTTTGTGCACGTGTTCACAAAGACATAGCCTGCATTCGACGGGGCGGTCCTGCTGCATACGGCCGCCTGCAGCCCCGCTCATCCCGCAGGAGCACCGTGGCAACTGGCCGAACTCACCGACCGGCGACCCGTAGCCGAGGAATTCCCGAGGCCACCGTCGCCCGACTTCCGCTGTATCTGCGCGCACTGACCGCGCTCTCCGAGCGCTCGGTCCCCACGGTCTCGTCCGAGGAGCTCGCGGCGGCGGCGGGGGTCAACTCTGCCAAGTTGCGCAAGGACTTCAGCTACCTCGGGTCCTACGGGACGCGTGGTGTCGGGTACGACGTCGAGTATCTCGTCTACCAGATCTCCCGCGAACTCGGGCTCACCCAGGACTGGCCGGTCGTGATCGTCGGTATCGGTAACCTCGGCGCCGCGCTCGCCAACTACGGCGGTTTCGCCTCCCGCGGTTTCCGGGTCGCCGCGCTGATCGACGCCGATCCCGCGATGGCCGGAACGCCCGTCGCCGGGATCCCCGTTCAGCACGCCGACGAGCTGGAGGAGATCGTCAGCGAGAACGGCGTGTCGATCGGCGTCATCTCGACCCCGGCCGGTGCCGCGCAGCAGGTCTGCGACCGGCTCGTCGCCGCGGGCGTCACCTCCATCCTGAACTTCGCGCCGACGGTGCTCTCCGTGCCCGACGGCGTCGACGTCCGCAAGGTCGACCTCTCCATCGAACTCCAGATCCTCGCCTTCCACGAGCAGCGCAAGTCCGGCGAGGACATCACCGAGAGCAGCCCGGACGCGGCCACGCCGCCCGCGCGCGCCGCCACCGGCAGCCGGAAGGGACCCGACGGGGACATGCCCGCCGTGATGCCGGCATGAGTCTTCTCGTAGTCGGGCTGAGCCACCGAAGCGCCCCCGTCTCCGTACTGGAACGGGCCTCGCTGGCCGCCGAGACGCAGGCCAAGCTGCTCCAGGACACCCTCGCCGTGGAGCCCGCGGCCGAGGCCGCCGTGCTGGCCACCTGCAACCGCATCGAGCTGTACGCCGACGTGGACAAGTTCCACGCGGGCGTTGCCGAGCTGTCCACGCTCCTCGCCCAGCACAGCGGCGTCGGTCTGGACGAGCTCACTCCGTATCTCTATGTGCACTACGAGGACCGGGCCGTCCACCACCTCTTCTCGGTGGCGTGCGGGCTGGACTCGATGGTCGTCGGCGAGGGCCAGATCCTCGGCCAGATCAAGGACGCGCTGGCGCTGGGGCAGGAGCTCCACACCGCCGGCCGGCTGCTGAACGATCTGTTCCAGCAGGCCCTGCGGGTCGGTAAGCGTGCCCACAGCGAGACCGGGATCGACCGGGCCGGGCAGTCGCTCGTCACCTTCGGTCTCGAACAGCTCGCGTCCGGTGCGGACGTCACCGACTGGGCCCGGGGCAAGCGCGCGCTGGTGATCGGCGCCGGCTCGATGTCCTCGCTGGCCGCCGCGACGCTGGCCCGTGCCGGTGTCGCCGAGATCGTCGTCGCCAACCGGACCAGGGCCCGCGCCGACCGGCTCGTTGAGATCCTGGGCCAGCCCGGCGGTACCGGAGTGGCCGCCCACGCCGTGGAGATGGCCGCCGTCGCCGACGAACTGACACGTGCCGACGTCGTCGTCTCGTGCACCGGCGCGACTGGTCTCGTGCTGACCGCCGAGGCCGTCGCCGGAGCGCTCGGCCTGGCCTTCGACCCCGCGCACGAGGCGCCCGCCGCCTCCGTCCCCATGCCGCCCGCCGCCCCCGACCGGCATGCCGCCTGGGTGGAGAACGGCACCGCCGGTACGGCGCGCCAGGCCGTCCGCCGGGCCACCGTGCCCGCCCAGGGCGCCGGCCCCGTCCGCCTCGCCCTGCTCGACCTCGCCATGCCGCGGGACATCGACGGCGCCACCGCCCGCCTCGACGGCGTTCGTCTCGTCGACATCGAGTCGCTCGCCGAGGCGTCGGCGGACGCCCCGATGGCCGCCGATGTGGACCAGGTGCGCACCATCGTCGCCGCCGAGGTCGCCGCCTTCGGTGCCGCCCAGCGCGCCGCCCACATCACCCCGACCGTCGTCGCCCTGCGCACGATGGCCGCCGGAGTGGTCGCGGGCGAGATCGCGCGGCTCGACGGACGCCTCCCCGACCTGGACGAGAAGCAGCGCGCCGAGATCTCGCAGACCGTGCGCCGCGTCGTCGACAAGCTCCTGCACGCGCCCACCGTGCGGGTCAAGCAGCTCGCCAGCGAGCCCGGCGGCGCCGGGTACGCCGATGCGCTGCGGGAACTCTTCGACCTCGACCCGCAGACGGTTGCCGCCGTCTCCCGGGCAGACCTGAACGACCCGAATCGAGGGCGGTCATGACCGACAACTCCCCCCAGCGCGCGCGGACCGACGCAGACGCACCGCTCCGGCTGGGCACCCGGCGCAGCAAGCTCGCCATGGCGCAGTCCGGCCTCGTCGCCGACGCGGTCAGCGAGGTGACCGGGCGCGCCGTCGAGCTCGTCGAGGTCACCACGTACGGCGACATCTCCCGGGAGCACCTCGCGCAGATCGGCGGCACCGGTGTGTTCGTGGCGGCGCTGCGCGAGGCGCTGCTGCGCGGCGAGGTGGACTTCGCCGTCCACTCGCTCAAGGACCTGCCGACCGCCCAGCCCGAGGGCCTCGTGCTGGCCGCCGTGCCGGTGCGCGAGGACCCGCGCGACGTACTGGTGGCGCGGGACGGGCTGACCCTGGAGCAGCTGCCGTCCGGTGCCCGCATCGGCACCGGCTCGCCGCGCCGCATGGCGCAGCTCAACGCGTACGCCCGTAACCACGGCCTCGACATCGAGACCGTGCCGATCCGGGGGAACGTCGATACGCGTATCGGATTTGTCCGAAGCGGGGAGCTGGACGCGGTGGTACTCGCCGCGGCCGGGCTCAGCCGCCTCGGCCGGACCGGTGAGGCGACCGACTTCCTGTCGGTCGACACCATTCTGCCCGCTCCCGGCCAGGGAGCACTGGCGATCGAATGCGCTGAGACCAGCGCGGACCTCGCCGCCGCGCTCGCCGAGCTCGACGACCCGGTCACCCGGGCCGCCGTGACCGCCGAGCGTGCCCTGCTCGGCGCTCTGGGGGCCGGTTGCTCCGCACCTGTGGGTGCGCTGGCCGACCTCCTGGCCGACGGGCAGGCTGTCAATGAACTGCGCCTGCGCGGTGTCGTCGGTTCCACCGACGGTTCCTCGCTGGTACAGATGTCCACCACCGGTCCCGTCCCCACGTCGCACGACGACGCGGCGGCCATCGGTCGCGAACTCGCGGCCGAGATGCTCGCCAAGGGTGCGGCCGGTCTTATGGGGGAGCGAGCACTTTGAGCCCCACCGGCCCCGCCGCATCCGACTTTCCGGCCCTGTCCGCACAAGGGCACGTCACCTTCCTCGGCGCCGGTCCCGGCGACCCGGGACTGCTGACTCTGCGCGCCGTCGAGGCGCTCGCGAGCGCGGACGTCCTTGTCGCCGAGCCGGACGTTCTCGGCGTTGTTCGCTGCCATGCGCGGGCAGGCGTAAGCACGCCTGAGCTGACGGTTGTTGACGCGCAGTCAACAGCCGCCGGTGTTCCCGTTCTCAGGGATGCGGTCAATCTTGTCATGGAGGCAGCGAAGGGCGGCAGGCGGGTCGTTCGTGCCGTCTCCGGTGACCCAGGACTGGACGGGAACGCCGGCGCGGAGATGCTCGCCTGCGCCACCGCCGGCATCCCCTTCGAGGTCGTGCCGGGAGTCGCGAACGCGGTGGGCGTGCCCGCGTACGCCGGTGTGCCGCTGCGCGACGCGCAGGGCGCGGACGTCCGGTTCGTCGACGCGCGTACCGCCTCGGACCGCTGCTGGACCGAGGTCGGCGCGAGCGATGCGACGGCTGTCGTCTCGACGACGCTCGACTCGGTGGCCGCGGCCGCCGGTGAGCTGGTCGCGGCGGGCCGCAAGCCGGACACCCCGCTGACCGTGACGGTGGCCGGTACGACCACCCGCCAGCGCACCTGGACGGCGACCCTCGGGACGATCGCCCAGGTCCTGAAGCAGGCGAAGGTCCTTCCGTCGCCGGACGGGCACCAGCCCGTCATAGCCGTGGTCGGTGAGCGCAGCTCCGCCGCCCAGCGCGACCGGCTCGCGTGGTTCGAGTCCAAGCCCCTCTTCGGCTGGAAGGTGCTCGTCCCGCGTACCAGGGAGCAGGCGGCGTCGCTCTCCGACCAGCTTCGTTCGTACGGTTCCGTGCCGTACGAGGTCCCGACGATCGCCGTCGAGCCGCCTCGTACGCCCCAGCAGATGGAGCGCGCGGTCAAGGGCCTGGTCACGGGCCGTTACGAGTGGATCGCCTTCACCAGCGTCAACGCGGTGAAGGCCGTCCGGGAGAAGTTCGAGGAGTACGGGCTCGACGCCCGTGCCTTCGCCGGGATCAAGGTCGCGGCCGTCGGTGAGCAGACCGCCGCCGCGCTCGTCGACTTCGGTGTGAAGCCGGACCTGGTGCCGTCCGGTGAGCAGTCGGCCGCCGGTCTGCTGGAGGACTGGCCGCCGTACGACCCGGTCTTCGACCCGATCGACCGTGTCTTCCTGCCACGTGCCGACATCGCCACCGAGACGCTGGTGGCCGGGCTCATCGAGCTGGGCTGGGAGGTCGACGACGTCACCGCGTACCGCACGGTCCGCGCCTCGCCGCCGCCCGCCGACACGCGTGAGGCCATTAAGGGCGGCGGGTTCGACGCGGTGCTCTTCACCTCGTCGTCGACCGTACGGAACCTCGTCGGCATCGCGGGCAAGCCGCACAACGTGACGGTCATCGCGTGTATCGGCCCGGCGACGGCGAAGACCGCCGAGGAGCACGGGCTGCGCGTCGACGTCCTGTCGCCGGAGCCTTCGGTGCACAGGCTGGCCGAGGCCCTCGCCGAGTTCGGTGCGCGGCGCCGGGAGGCGGCGAAGGAGGCCGGTGACCCGGTGACGCGGCCGAGCGAGCGGCGTCCGGGGGCGCGGCGGCGTCGTTCGACGACCTGACCCGTGTGACCTGTGGGTGTGTGAGGACCGGGCGGTCCGGCTGCTTCGGCGGCCGGGCCGCCCGTCGCCGTTGTGACGTTTTTCCGGCGCCGGTGTCGGTAAATCGGTGATGTGTACGGGTCTAGTCTCGAAGCATGACTGTGTACGGAAACTTCCCCGGCTCCCGCCCCCGGCGGCTGCGGACGACCCCGGTGATGCGGCGCATGGTCGCCGAGACACGGCTCGACCCGGCGAACCTGATCCTGCCCGCGTTCGTGCGCGAGGGCATCGACGCGCCCGTCGCCATCTCGGCCATGCCCGGCGTCGAGCAGCACACCCTGGACACCCTGCGGAAGGCCGCCGTCGAGGCGGTGTCGGCCGGGGTCTGCGGGATCATGCTGTTCGGCGTTCCCGCGGACGAGAAGAAGGACGGCCGGGGCTCGGCGGGCACGGACCCGGACGGGATCCTCCAGGTCGCTCTGCGCGCGGTGCGTGAGGAGGTCGGTGACGAGCTCGTGATCATGTCGGACCTGTGCCTGGACGAGTACACCGACCACGGCCACTGCGGTGTCCTGACCGCCGACGGCCGCGTCGACAACGATGCGACGCTGGAGCGGTACGCCGAGATGGCGCAGGTCCAGGCCGACGCGGGCGCCCATGTGGTCGGCCCCAGCGGCATGATGGACGGCCAGGTCGGCGTGATCCGTGACGCGCTGGACCAGACGGGCCACGAGGACGTCTCGATCCTCGCGTACACGGCGAAGTACTCGTCGGCGTTCTACGGGCCGTTCCGCGAGGCCATCGGGTCGTCGTTGAAGGGTGACCGCAAGACGTACCAGCAGGACCCGGCGAACACCCGTGAGTCCCTGCGCGAGCTGGCGCTCGACCTCGAAGAGGGCGCCGACATGGTCATGGTCAAGCCGGCCGGTCCGTACCTCGACATCCTCGCGAAGTTCGCCGACTCGGTGGACGTGCCGGTCGCCGCGTACCAGATCAGTGGCGAGTACGCGATGATCGAGGCGGCGGCGGAGCGCGGCTGGATCGACCGGGACGCGGCCATTCTGGAGAGCCTGACCGGGATCCGGCGGGCCGGGGCGCAGATGATCCTGACGTACTGGGCGACGGAGGTCGCGCAGCGGCTGGGGCGCTGACCTGGGCTGTTTGCTTTGTGTGCGGGGAGACGGGCCGTGGGCGAGAACGCCTGCGGCCCCTTTTCATGGCTCGCTGATGAAGCTTCCCTCCTCCGCCTTGGATTCGAAGCCGCTTGACGCCGCTCGCTGATCCATTCTCTGTCGCGGGTGAGGTTATAAGACTCTGGAGGCTCAGGGCCAGTCGACCAGTGCCATGAACGCTACCCACGCGATGAACACCGTGCTGGGTGCGAGCACGGCGAGCGCGAGGCCCGTCGGCGGCCTGCGCCTGCTGAACGCCCAGCTCGCGACGAGTGCGATCAACGCCAGAACCAGGCCGCAGCAGAGAACGGTCCAGGCGGGATCGAAGCTGGTGTCGAACCGGTCGGAGTCGGCCTCCGAGCAGGAGTCGCAGGCCATCGGCGAGAGCCCGCCGAAGACCAGGGCGAAGAACGCGAGCGGGAGCGTCACGACCGTGGAGACCAGTGACGCGATCCAGACGCGGGAGGAGGGGCGGGTAGCAGTGACGTCGTCGGGCATGCGTGCGATTCAATCGGGTCGTCGAATACGGCACATGAGTCGGCGTACTCATCTGCCGGGTATGGGGGCGTGACGCTTCGTACGGTGACCCGTCCTGCGCCACGTGTCCCCGACAGCACGCGTCTCTTCGGTGGCGGCTGCAGCGCGGCCCGCACAGGCCGTCCGGCGGCCGGTGAGCCCCCGACCCGTGGCCGTCTCGCTGGGCCGCGTCAGGCCAAAACGATGTGCGACGCCTGCATTCGGGCCAATGCGGCTCGGCGACGCCGCACAGTCGCCGGTTCGCATGTCGCGTCGAGCAGCTACGCCGAAGTCCTGGTCTCTCCGGAGAAGCTCAAGCAACCCTCAAATGCGCCGCCCGCCCGAAGCCGCATTGCGTGGATTGAGGGAGATTACCCGTCTTTTACTGCTGCGAGATTCCCGCCGATCTCTATTTCTCAGAGATCTTCTGGTGTTAACGTGCGTCTGCGCCGGTGACATGGAAGCGGTGAGAGCAGGGGATGAAAGCCACGAGCGAACATTCTCGCTGTATCTCAAGCATTTTTCGCTCAACCGACTTCGGCCCCGCGAGTCAGCCAAACCCTTCATGCGCTCCAGGGTGCCGTCGGATGCCCAAAATGCGTAGTCGTGCTGAAACTGTACCCACGCATTTTCGAAACTCGCATACATACAAGACAGGGGAAGCAAGTGAATCGCTCTTTCGGTATGGTCCACCGTCCTGTGGCAGCAGCTCTTCTCGCCCTCGGTGTCGTGGCCGGCGCCAGTTCGACGGCTTCCGCTGCCGAGCCGCAGCCGCCCACGGTCGAGAGCGCCGACGGGGAAATCGGGGTGATGGGCGTTCCGTGTGACGGCTACACGGGGACCTGGTACTCCGTGTCCAACGTGGCGAAGCCGAAGAAGATCACCCACGCGACGCGACACTACAACGGCACCTCGTCCAACATGTCGTCCAACTTCACCACCGGACATCAGCAGACGCTTACCGCCGGAATCACCTACACGAGCGGCGCTTCGGCCGAGGCCAGCGCGGTAATCGGCAAGCTGTCGGCCAGCACGAGCCTTTCACTCGCCGCCTCCGGCTCGGCGACGTCCTCTACGTCTGTCTCCGTCACCGCGACGGTCAAGCCGCAGAAGTACGTGGTCACTTATGCGGGACGTGTCCAGGTCACGGGCAACTGGCAGAAGAACTCCTGCTCCAGCGGCACCGGCACTCTGGTAGTCGCGGCCAAGGGCACCGGCAAATCCCACCACGTGCAGGAAGTGGGGGCGGCCCAGTGCGACATCGCCCAGCCGTCCGGAAGTATGGCGGCCCTCGCCAAGAGCAGCTACTGCTGATGAGGCCACGTCCGGCATGGGTTGCTGTCGCCGTCGTCACCGTCGTTGCCACGTCGGCAATCGGCTGCACGGCGAGCGGCACCCCCAAGACGTCCGGGCATGCGATCGCCACGAGCTCCGCGGCGGGAACGAGCTGCGGGAGCACTGCCTTCAGTGCTCCCCCGGTGAAAAAGATTCCGCGCAACTGGACGTTCACGGCGATCCGGAAGGTGGATCCTGCATGGGGAGACGAAAAGAACGTCGTCCTGGTCGATAAGCCTGTCACTGCCAAGGTCGAATGGGAATCCGACCGCGTGGATGAAACCGCCGTTCTGGCGGCCATCGAGGATGAGTCGGAGCTCATCGCATCCGGAACCAGTGACACTCTCTCGGAGATGGACCGTTTCCTGTCCGGCGTCAAGGAAAAGAAGGAATACGTCGGATACGCCGCGGTGGAAAAGGTTTCGGTTCCCTTGTCTCTGAAATGCCTTGATGGCACCAGGGTTCAAGGGAAACTCTTTACCTGGTCTGAAGCCGAAATCGGGGTCGTAGTCTGCGCCACCAAGTATGGCAAGGGCAAGGCGCCAGTGGCAGCGTTGAAAGCCCAGGCCGAGTTCTGCAACTGAGACCGGGTGCGAGACCGGTGGCCCGCACCCCAGGAGGCGCGGGCCACCGTCAAGGCCGTGGTCCGCTAGTCCCACCAGAACGACCAGGTCTCCTGGTTCAGCACCATCTTCTCGGCGTACACATCCAGGTCGTACGGCGGGTTCTGGTTGATGTTGTCCGGGCAGAAAGCGAAGTGTTCGGCGGCGAGCGCCCGTGCCTCGGCGAGGGTGGTGGGCGGCCGTCCGACGGACACGGTCAGGGTGTCGAAGCCGAGCACCACGACCCGTATGCCGAAGCGGTCCTCCCAGGAGCGGAGCACGGCGCAGAGCCGGGCCACGTCGTCCTCGTGGTTGACCGGTCCCGACCAGCCGATCGCCGCCGGGATGTCCGCGCTGCGCCGGGCCGGGACGAGCGCCGCCCGCGTACCGGGGAACCAGCCGTCCGGGCCGACGCACTCGTCCGCGATCTCGGCCGCCAGGTCGTCCGGGCCGGACTGTCCGTCGACGGACGGGGTGGGCGCCAGGCCCGGCCATTCGTCCTCGGCGGCGTCGAGTTCGTCGGGTGCGCAGTCCGCCCAGTACTCGCCGAGCACCTCCTCGGCGTCGTGATCACCTGGGTACGACGTCCTGTCCGGGGCCAGGTCCCAGGTGTCGGGCCACTGGTCGCGTATCCCGCCGTCGATCAGTACGGGAAGGAGCCCGACCGGCCGTCCCGCCTCACGCAGCCCGGCCCACGTCCCCGGCGACGCGGGCTCGTCCCCGTACCAGAGCAGCGGCTCGTGCCACACGCCGTCGACCGTGGCGTTCACCAGTGAGCCGGGCGGGAGTTGAAGCCCTGACGTGGCCAGGGACGGGAGCGGGTTCGGGAGCGTCGCCATGACCGCGACTTTAGACGCGGCCACTGACAACGCCGGGATACGACCGGGGCTACGGGTGTGCGTGGACGATGGCGAACGCGGTGCGCGCGGTGGTGCCGTCGGGCAGCGGCACGTCTGCGGTGACGTGGCCGAGTGCCTGCTCCTCGGTGTCCCGGCCGGGCTGGAGAACGCGGTTGATGTGGATGGTCAGCCGGCGTCCGTCGGGTGCTGTCTCCACGTGGATGTCCGTACCGGCCGGGTTGTCGGTCACTGTCGTGGAGGCGATCGAGGCCTTGGCGCCGGTCTCCGCGAACCAACCCGTGACGGACGGGTCGGGGGTGTTGCTCGTGCTTTGCATCTGCGGCTCGGCCTCGCCGACGATCAGCGCGAACAGCTGGGCGACGAGGACCGGGTCACGCGTCCCGTCGTACACCCACCGCTTCCCCAGCACCCCGTGCTCGGTCGTGCCGATGAGGGCCTCGTCTGCACCCGGGATCGGTGCGCCTCGGTAGCTGAACGGGATCTGGTACGAGACGGGTTGGTCCCCCGACGTGTCGGTGGCCACCATGAATTCGATCCCCACCTCGCCCTCCGGGTCGTCCAGCCGGAATCCGCCGGTCCTGGCCAGCTCGGGCTGCTGCCCCGCCTTGCCGCGGTACCAGGGCTGCGTGGGCAGCCAGGTGGCGAGGAGTTCCAGTTTGGTGGGCGTCAGGGTGGTGGTGTTGTGGATGACAGCCATGGTGGTGGTATCCCTCCCGTGGGCTCAGACGAGACGCCGGTCGGCGGCGAAGCCGGCGAAGGCCGTCCAGGTGGTGGGCGCGACGGTGAGGGTGGGGCCGTCGGGGTTCTTGGAGTCGCGGACGTGGACGGCGGTGCGGTGTGCGGCGATCTCGACGCAGGCCCCGCCTTCGTCACCGCTGTAGCTCGACTTCTGCCAGTCGTAGGCGACTTCGAGGCACTCGCCGCCGTCGCTGCCGCTGTAGCTGGACTTGAACCACTCATGTTCGGTGCTCATAGCTCTCCTAGCAGCTGGTCCAGCAGGTCCCTCGATTCCTCGGTGTTGAGGGCCTGCGTTCGCAGCATCGCATACCTCTGCGCGAGGATGCTGATCTCGTCGGGGTCCGAGATGAGTTGGCTGCCGCGTTGGGTTTCGGTGTAGGCGATGTGCTGGTAGTCCGGTGTTTCCAGCAGGATGAACGGCCCGTCGAGTGCCGCGTGAGTCCGCCTGCCAAGTGGGATGACCTGGAGGGTGATGCCCGGCAGATCGGCGCAGGTGCGAAGGTGGCGCAAGGTCTCCTGGTACACCTCGTTGCCTCCGAGGCGGTCTCGGAGAACGGCCTCGGAGATGACGAAGCTGGTGGTTGGGGGCACCTTGCGGCGCAGGATCTCCTGACGCGCCAGTCGCTTGCCGACATGGGCGTCGATCTCTTCCTGGCTGAACGTGGGGACGCGGCTGTCGAAGACTGCTCGGGCATAGGTCTCGGTCTGAAGCAGACCGGGCAGAACCTGGTTTGCGAAGAAACACAGAGCCAGTGCGTCCCGTTCCAGATCCATGTACTGCTCCGCCCACGCCGGGATCAGGTCCACCTCTGGCATGTTTCCCACTGCCGTTTCCAGTGCCTCCTTGGTCTCCAGCAACTCGTCCAATCGACGGGCCAGTTCCGGCAGCAGCGCGCGTCTGCCCTGTTCGATGGAGGCGATCGTCTCCACCTGGTGGCCCACCCGGTCCGCGAGTTGGGCCTGGGTGAGGTTGGCCGCGACGCGGAATACGGCGACCAGTTTGCCCACGAGTTTCATTGCCGACGCGTTCTTGCGCTGCCGCTTCCTGGGGTGCATACGGTTCGAACTCCCACCTACGTGCGTACTTCACGCGAGCACGACCCGTACAAGAAATGTGTACGGGTGCGCATACTGCGACAGCCTAGTCACGGAGTGTGACTCTCGTCCCATGAACGAGACGATGCAACTCTCGCTGCTGCGTGAGCGGTTCTACCGGCGTGAGCGCCGATCGGTGCCTGCGGCAAGGGAGTTCGTACGGGGAGCGGTCACCGACTGGGGGTTCGGGGCGCGGCTGGACGACGTACTGCTGTGTGTGAGCGAGCTGTCCACCAACGCGCTGGTGCACGGGGTGCCGCCGGGGCGGGGGTATCTGGTGCGGCTGCTGCTGTGTGAGGAAGGGAAGCTGCTGCGGGTGGAGGTCCACGACAGCGGGGGCGGGCGGCCGGGGGTGCGGGAGCCGGACGGGGAGTCGGGGCGTGGGCTGGTGATCGTGGCGGCGCTGGCGGATCTGTGGGGGGTGGGGGAGCGGGACCCGGGCAAGGTGGTGTGGTGCGAGTTCGGGTAGGGCGCGGTCAGCCTTGTCGGCGCAAGTCCAGCATGTAGAAGACCTTGTCGTAGCGGCGTTCGCCGACGGCCACGAACTCGGGGAGGCGGCCGTATTCGGTGAAGCCCAGCGACCGGTAGAGATGCAGGGCGTTGTTGTTGTCGCCACGCGCGTCCAGGGTGAGGACCTCGATTCCTGCCTCCCGGGCGTCGGAGATCAGGGCGGTGGTCAGCGCCCGGCCGATGCCGTGGCCATGGGCAGTGGCGTCCACCGCGAGCTTCTCCAGATCGGCGTGGGGCCGATGGGTCGGCCGGGTGTAGCGGAGCCAGTAGCCCAGACCGACAAGCCGGCGGTCGAGGTAGGCGGCACGCAGGGCCGCATCCCCGGACCGCACCGCGGAGACGAGGTGGCCGAGAAGTTCCGCCACCTCGCCCCGCGAGGGTGGTTCGAGCCAGCCGAGCGCGGCACCGCCACCGACCAGGTCCGCCAGGATCCGGTGGGCCGACTCCGCGAAGCGTGCCTTCAGCTCCGGATCGGAATACAGCTCCACGGCGTCAAGGATGGTGGGTTCAGTGGTGACGCCGCTGGTCGTGTCCGTATTCATGACCGGCAGCGTAGTTAGCTCTGCCACAACTTGCTCGTGGCGATCTTCTGCAGCTCGGCGAGGGTCAGGGCGGGGGCCTCCCGGGTGGCGGCCTCGTTCTGGTTCGCCGCATTGAAGGCGGAGATCACCACCCGGAGGCCGTCGGGGCGGATCGTGTCGACCTGCCTCGTCTTCACGCCCTCACCGCCCTTCTCGCCCGGCCCCTGATGTGTGGTGACCTTCGTACCATCCGCCAGGACCTTCGCGTCGGAGCCGAAGAGCTCGCCCTCGACGTCGGACATGTTCGGCTGGACGTTGATCTGCACGAAGCTCTTGCCCTGGCCATCGTCGACCACGACGTACGCGTACTCCGTCTGCTGCTTCCCGGACGCCTTCACCGTCAGGCGGTCGGGGAGCTGCTCGGTCAGCTTGCCCAGGATCACGTCACCGCTCTGACCCTGCGGGGCCGGCTGTTCCAGTGCCGGCTCCGCGGGTTCGGGCAGGGACTCGATGATCGGGCGCCACTCCTTGGCCTGGGCCAGTACCTTCATCCGGTCCAGCGACAGCGGCGGGGCAGGACGGCTGACCGGAGCGTCCTTCTCCGCGGGCGCGTTCCATTCGGACACCGAGATCCGGTAGCCCTCGGGCGTCAGCAGGTCCGCGTACCACCACTTGGTCTCCTCGCGCCGGTCCGGATACTCCCAGCCCTTGAACAGCACGAGGCGCGAGCCGTCCTTCAGCGTCGTGGCGGAGCAGGCCTCGAACACGTTCAGGTTCTTGTCCGGGCAGGAGAGCTCGCCTTCGTTCAGCTTCTGGTCGGGGTTCTGCCGGCTCAGGCCCACCGACACGGCGGCCTTCCCGTGGCCGTCGTCGTACACGACGGAGGCATACGGCGCGTGCAAGCGCTTCTGGTCACCCGTACCGTTGGTGCCGCGGCCCGTCTGCTCGCTGAACTTCCCGTCCGGCAGCAGCCCTTCGAGTGTCTTGATCACTTGCTGCTCGGAGTAGAGGCGTCGCCCCGACGCGTTCTGGGTCGACTGCGCGCCCACCGCCGCCCCGTTGCCATCGTCCTGCGAAGCGCCGATGCCCCCGGTGACGAACGACCCGCCAAGCCCGATCACGGCCAGCGCCGCCACGCTCCCGGTCACCGCGGCGCTGCGGCGCAACACCATCCGGCGCCGGCCGCGCGCGACCCCGCCGTCCACGAGCGGTCGTCCTGCGACGGAGAACCCCTCCCCCGCCTGCTTCATTGCCTCGCCGAGCCCGCCCTCGAAGGCATCCCGGTCCTTCTGAGTACCGTTTCCGTGCATGTCGTCCGCCACCGTCCCCACACCTGTGGAAAGAGAAAAAGGAAAGAAGAACGAAGAGAATTCAGTGGGCGGCCAGCTCGACGATGCTGCCGCCGAGTTGCTCACGCAGCCGGGCGAGCGCACGGGTGCTGCGGGTGCGTACCGCCGCCGAGCTGACGTGCAACGCGTCCGCGGTCTCCGTGACCGACCGGTCCTCCCAGTAACGCAGCACGATCACCGCCCGGTCCTTGGGCGGCAGCCCGCGCAGCGCGTCGAGGAGCGTCATCCTCAAGGACGCGTCCCCCGGCGACTCTCCTGCCCGGTCCGGTAGTTCGCCGCTCGCTCGTTCCCCCGCCGATTTGCGCCGCTGGTGCCCGAGATAACACCGCACAAGCACGGTTTGCGCGTACGCCGCCGGGTTTCCGACACGCGATGTGCGCCCCCATACCGTGTACATCCGGCCGAGCGTCTCCTGTACGAGATCCTCGGCAAGATGCGTGTCTCCGCCGGTCAGCAGGCACGCCGAACGGAAGAGATGACCCATGCGGGCTTCCGCGAATTCACGGAAGGCGCCCTCCGTGGACTGCCTCATCCGCCACCCCCCCTCTCACCTACACCCTTTTAGATGCAGTGACTGCCGGAAAATGTTTCACCCCGCGAGGCCGAGGCTTCCTGGCGCCCCGTGGCACAGGGCGGGACCGACGGCAATGCCGATGGGGTCCCTGGCCGCTGGCGTCCTTGAGGTAGTGCGTGCCAGGGCACGCGAGCCCAGCGTGATCCGAACGAGAGGCCCTGGTCAGGCCATGTCCCGGCCCGTGCACGCCTGAACGTACGTGTTCCCCTGTCCGCGAGGCGGGCAGGGGAACACGTCGTGGGAGCCGCAGCCGCAGCCGCAGCCGTTGCGTTACGAGGCGGTCGGTACCGCCTCGTGTGCCGCCGGGGCCGGTGTCCGCCCCTGAGACCGGGCCTGTGCCCTGCCGAGGTGGTGGAGGCGCGCCGTGCACGCGATGCCGATCGCCGAGATGACCATCAGCATCACGGCCGGCGGCCAGTAGTGACCGCCCGCGGCCGCCGCGAGGGAGACCGCCGCGAGGGGGGCGAGGCCGCCGAAGATCATGTTGCAGATCTGGTAGGAGAGGGAGATGCCGGTGTAGCGGACGTGCGGCGCGAAGCCCTCGACGAGGATCGACGCGATCGGCCCGTACAGTGCGGACATCACCAGGCGCATGGCCAGCATCATCAGCCAGATGAGGAAGACGCTCCCGGTGCCCAGCACCATGAACTGCGGCAGGGCCAGGACGATGACGCCCGCCAGTCCGGCGATGACGACCTTGTGCGATCCCACCCGGTCGGCGAGCCACGACAGCCAGGGGGTGACGAGGAGTTCCAGGAACGCCGCCAGGGTGAGGCCGTTGAGCAGCATCGACTCCGACAGGTGGAGGTCGCCGGTGCCGTACGAGAGCAGGAAGCTGGTCACGACGTAGTAGCCGCCGGTCGCGGTGGCCAGGGCGAAGACGCCGACGAGGACGGTCCGCCAGGCCGTCTGGAAGACCTCGACCACCGGGAGTTTGGTCTCTTCCTTCCCATCCTTCGCCTGCTTCGTCTGCTGTTCCTTGCGCACCTCCTCCATGACCGGGGACTCCTCCAGCTTGGCCCGGACGACCAGGCCCACGATCACCAGCACGGCGGAGGCCAGGAACGGTACGCGCCAGCCCCAGCTCATGAACGCGTCGTGCCCGAAGAGGTTCATCAGGCTGAAGGCGCCGGTCGACAGCAACGCTCCGACCGAGGAGCCGAGTTGGGCGAACGAGCCGAAGAAGGCGGCCTTGCCGCGCGGGGCGTTCTCCACGGCGATCAGCACCGCGCCGCCCCACTCGCCGCCGATCGCGATGCCCTGGACCAGCCGCAGCACGATAAGCAGGATCGGCGCGAGTGCGCCGACCTGGGCGTACGTGGGCAGCAGGCCGATGGCGAAGGACGCGACGCCCATCATCACCAACGTGATGACCAGAGTCTTCTTGCGTCCTACGCGGTCGCCGATGTGCCCGAAGACGATGCCGCCGAGCGGGCGCAGCAGGAAGCCGATGGCGAACGTCGCGAAGGCGGACAGGGTCCTGAGGTACGGCGACATGTCCGGCGGGAAGAACACGTCGTTGAAGACGATCGCCGCGGCGGTGGCGAACGCGTAGAAGTCGTACCACTCGATGGACGTGCCTGCCAGTGCCGCGATGGCGGGTCTGTACGGGCTCTGCTTGGTGGCGGACCGCGTGGACGCGGATGGGGACGGGGACATGGTGCCTCCGGGGGCGGGAGGGGCGGCGGAAGGTGCGTGAGCGGGGGAGCGGTGGGTCAGGCGAGGGAGCGGGGAGTGACGGGTCAGCGGCCGGGGGCTGCCCAGGCGCGGGTGCCGCCGATCCAGGTCTCGCGTACGCCGATGGAGGCGAGTTCCGTCGGGTCGGTGGTGAGCGGGTCGTCGGCCAGGACGACGAAGTCGGCGAGCATGCCGGGGGCCAGGGCGCCGACGGCGTGTTCGCGGTGCAGGGCGCGGGCAGCCGCGGCGGTGTGCGCGTGCAGTCCGTCGGCGACGGGCATCCGCAGCGAGGCGTCGCCGAGGACGGTGCCGAGCACGGTGCGCCGGGTCGCGGCGGCGGAGACGGCCTCCAGCGGGGCGGGCGGGGCGACGGGCGCGTCCGAGCTGAACACGACGGGCACCCCGGCGGCCAGGCAGGTGCCTGCCGGGTTGTAGCGGTGGCCGAGGTCGCCGACGGCGGTCAGCGTGCCGTCGCCGGTGCGCAGGTGGTGCTGGGGCTGCATGACCGGGACGACGCCCAGCCGGCCCATGCGGGCGATCTGTTCGTCGGTGGGCAGGCCGGAGTGCTCGATGCGGTGGCGGATGCCGGGGCGCTCCCGGTCCGCCTGCGCCTTCTCGACGGCGTCGAGGACCATGCCGATGGCGTACGGGGACTGGGCGTGGGTCGCGGTCTGGAGCCCGGCGCGGTGGGCGCGGCCGATGAGTTCGGCGTACTCCTCGGTGGAGTGGTAGAGCTGTCCGTGGTGGCAGCAGTCGGCGGCGTAGCCCTCGGGGAAGTACGCGGTCCAGCCGCCGAGGGTGCCGTCGGCGTAGAACTTGACGCCCTGGACGCGGAACAGGTCGTCGCCGAAGCCGTTCACGACGCCCAGTTCGAGCGCGGTGTCCAGGAGCGCGGAGGTGAGGTACGCGGAGACGCGCAGGCGCAGTGAGCCGTCCGCGCGGGCGCGCAGGTACGTCTCCATCTCGCGCCGGGATGCCTGGGCGTCGCCGACGGTGGTGACTCCGGCGGCGAGGAAGACCTCCTGGGCGCGCTGGAGGTGGTCGGCCATGATGGCGTCGGGCTCGGAGAGGTGGAAGTTCGGGCCGTGGTTGCCGATCTTCACGCCGCCGGGGCCGGTGAGCAGGTCGCAGGCGGCGTCCCAGAGCTGTCCGTCGGGTTCGCCGGAGGCGGACCGGCCGATGCTGCCGCCCTCGGGGTCGGGGGTGCCCGCGGTGACACCGCAGGTGCGCAGGGTGTGGGAGTTGACGACGCCGCCGTGGCCGGAGGCGTTCATCACGTACACCTCGCGGTCGGTGGCGACGCGGTCGAGGTCGTGGCAGGTGGGGTGGCGGCGCTCGGCGAGGCGGCGGTGTTCGTAGCCGAAGCCGCGCACCGGGACGCCGACGGGCAGTTCGCGGGCCGCTTCGGTCAGGACGGCGACGAGCGTCTCGATGTCCGGTACGCGTTCGGGGCGGCAGTCGACCCAGGCGAGTGCCTGCCCGTACATCACGGGGTGGCAGTGGGCGTCGACGAAGCCGGGGTGGACGAGGCCGCCGTCGAGTTCGAGGACGTCGTCGGCCCGGCCGCCGAGTGCGGCGCGGGCGTCGTCGGTGGTGCCGATGTGGACGACCCGGCCGCCGCGGACGGCCAGTGCCTCGGCGCGTTCGGCGGTACCGGGGGCGGCGACGGCGGCGCCGGTCACCAGGAGCGTGCGGTCGGCGTCGTCGAGGGGGTGGTGCATGAGGGGGCCTGCTTTCGACCTGGGGCGTCCATGAGGGAGGCCGTACGCACGGAGACTCCGCGACGGCTGATTCGTTCGCATGGACGATATGCAGCAGACGATGTCTTGCCTAGACCCCCGGCTCACAAATTTTTCGTAATGTGATGCGGGTTCTGACTTACGTATCGTCTGGCATCCAGCTCAGGAGCCGGTGGTGGTGAGGTCGTACCGCTCCTTGACCAGCTCCAGATGGACCCAGCTCTCCACGGCGCGCACGCCCGCGCACGCTCGCATGTCCTCCAGCGTGTCGCGCACCGCGGTGAGCGACTCGGCGCTGATCGTCCCGACGAGTTCCGCGCGCCCCATGCATGCGGAGAGGAACGAGACCCGGTCCCATCCGCCGATGTGCTGCGCGATGGTGTCCCGCTCACCGTCCAGCCGTACGGCGAATCCGCACAGGACGCCGAGCCCCAGCAGATCGGGGCGGACCAGCGCGAGCACCTTGGCCACGCCGTCATCGAGGAGGCGCAGGGTGCGGGCGCGGGCGGCGCCGGGCGAAAGCCCGACGCGCTCGGCGAGTTCGGCGAAGGGGAGGCGCCCGTCGCGCTCCAGCTCGTCCAGGATCAGCCGGTCCGTCGCGTCCAGTTCCGGCACATCGGGCCGGCCCGCCAGCAGGTAGGGGTCCTTGAGGTGCTGGAGGGAGATCAGCGGGTCCACGACGTCGACGCCGTCCAGCGAGCGGATCGACTCGATGGCCAGGTCCAGCTCCGCCAGCCCCTTGGTGCGCAGCTCCGCCATGATCGCGCGGCTGCCCGCGGTGAGGGTGACGAACGGCGCCTGCGGCATGGCGGCGATCGCGCGCGCCACCGGCTCGGCCGGTCCGCTCACGCCGATCGACAGATGCGCCGACGCGGTCAGCTCCCGTACGGCGGGATGCACGACGGCCACCACGCGTACGCCGCCGCCCGCCAGCAGCCGCTGCACGCGGGCGCGGGTGGCGGGGCGGGAGAGTCCGACGCGCTGCGCCAGGGTCTCGTACGTCAGGCGGCCGTCCGTCCGCAGTTCGCGGACTACGGCCAGATCGGTCCGGTCCAGATCCACCTGGGCGCTTCCCCTCGGTTCGGTTGCCCGGGGGCGGGTGCGCCCGGGGCGGGCCCCATTCTTGACCACCGGGGCGCAGGGGCTACGGGGTGTGGGCCGGGTGATACGCATCACCGGCGTACGCATTTGCTGCATCTGGACAATTTTGCCGGATGAAACGTAGGTTCAGTGCGGATGAGACGAACGAATCAGTATTTTGCTGTGGCTGAAGGGCTGCGGCGGCTGGAGGTCAGCTGTGGCTGAAGGTCGGTTCTGGCTGAAGGTCGGCTGTGGCTGAAGGCCCGAAGGAGCTTGTGCAGCTTGAGGAGGATGGGATGAGTCGGCCCCTGGCGGTGTTCACGGACCCCGAGGAACTCGATGTCGGTCCGGCGATGCGGCTGCTGGCCGAGGCGGGCTTCGACACCCGGGTCGTGGGCAGCCGGGACCCGGACGCGATCGTGGCGGCCGCACGCGACGCCGTGGCGCTGATCGTCGGCTACGCGCCGGTGGACGCCGCGCTGCTCGACCGCCTCCCCGGTGTGCGGATGGTGGCCGCCATGTCCGCCGGGTACGACATGATCGACACCGCGCAGGCGCTCCGGCGCGGCGTGTGGGTGAGCAACCTGCCGCATGCCGCGACCGAGGACGTCGCCGTGCACGCGCTCGCCTCCGCGCTCTGTCTCGTACGCGCGCTGCCCCAGGCCGACGCCACCGTGCGCGGTGGGGGCTGGAGCGCCGAGTTCGCCGAACTGCCGCGCCGGGCCGGTGAGCTGACGCTCGGCCTCCTGGGGTTCGGGCGCATCGCGCGAGAGCTGGCCAGGATCGCGGGGCCGGTCTTCGGGCGCGTCGCCGCGTACGATCCGCGCGCCGACGCGGCCGGGTGGCCGTCCGATGTCGAGCGGCTCGGCCGCAACGAGCTGGTCGCCGGCTGCGACGTGCTCTCGCTGCACACGCCGCTGACCGAGCAGACCCGCGGCATGGTCGACGCGGAACTGCTCGCCCGTATGCGGCCGGGCGGCTACCTGGTGAACGTCGCCCGCGGTGAACTCGTCGACACCGCCGCGCTGCTGGCCGCGCTGGACGGCGGACGGCTCCGGGGCGCGGCCCTGGACGTGTTCCCGGTCGAACCCCCGGCGCCGGACGACCCGTTGCGCGTCCACCCGCGCATCCAGCTCTCCCCGCACAGCGCCTATCTGTCCGACACCTCGCAGCGGGCGTACGTGTGCGTGCCCGCCGAGAACGTCATCGCCTGGCACCGCACCGGGCGCCCGCTGACCCCCGTGGTCGACCCGACGCTCGAAGGAGCCCCCTCGTGACCGAACTGCCGACCGTCCACGACACGGATCTCGCCGAGGGGAGCGGGAGCGGCGCGGACCTTGCCGAGGAGACCCGGCTGCGTCGTGAACTCGCCGCCGTCTACCGGCTCGTGGCGCACTTCCGGATGACCGACCTGATCTTCACCCACATCTCGCTGCGGCTGCCGGGGCCCGATCACCACTTCCTGATCAACCCCTACGGCCTCCTCTTCGAGGAGATCACCGCGTCGAACCTGGTCAAGATCGATCTGTCGGGCAATCCGGTCGAGCCCACGCCCCACCCCGTCAACCCCGCGGGCTTCGTCATCCACAGCGCGATCCATGCCGCGCGCGAGGACGCGCAGTGTGTCCTGCACACCCACACCCGGGCCGGCTGCGCGGTCGCCGCCCAGCGCGACGGGCTGCTGCCGCTGAACCAGATGTCGATGGAGTTCTACAACCGTGTCGGCTACCACGACTACGAGGGCGTGGCCCTCAACCTCGACGAGCAGAAGCGCCTGGTCGAGGACATCGGCAACCATCCGGCGCTGATCCTGCGCAACCACGGTCTGCTGACGGTGGGTGAGAGCGCGGCCCAGGCCTTCCTGCGCATGTACTACCTGGAGAAGGCCTGCGAGATCCAGGTCACCGCCCAGGCGGGCGGCGGACCGCTGACCATTCCCCCGGCCGCGACCTGCGAGTACACCGCCCGGCAGCTCGCGGGCGACGCGGACGCGGACAGCGACCTTCAGGACGATGTCGCCTACGACCTGGCATGGGCGGCCATGCTGCGGCTGCTGGACCGGGTGGCTCCGGACTACCGGGACTGAGGGCTGCCGGGAGTGACGAACTGCCGGGAGTGACGAACTGATGCGGAGGCTCTGGGGCGGTTGACCAGAGCCTCCGCGCCGTCAATTGGAGACTCAGTACGTGAGGGCGTCGGCCATGTCGCTCTGCCAGTAGGTGACGAAGCCGTTGCTGCCCCAGGAGGTGCCGGCGGGGAGCGTCAGCTCGGCGGGGGCGCCCGTGGAGCCCTGGTCGCTCTTGCCGGAGAAGTACACCGTGAGGTGGGTGCCCTTGTACAGCTCCTGTCCGTCCGGCTCACCGGACAGCCCGATCGAGGCGTAGGCGGACTGGCCCGGCGCAAGGGTGACCACGGCCTGCGGGATGCTGTCGCGGAGGATCGGGAAGACGGCCTGGGCGTCGTCGAACCGGAGCTTCGGCGCGTGGTACGCGTAGCAGGGGCTGGAACCGGTGTTGGTCGCCGTGAGCAGCAGGTGGTTGATGGGACGGCTCACCTTGCTGACGGTGACCTTGGTGTTCGCGCCGGTGCAGGTGACGGGTGACTTGCTGCCGCTTCCGGTGGTGCCGGCGTTGCTCTTCTGACCGCCGGTGGTGCCGGCGTTGCTCTTCTGGCCGCCGGTGGCGACGGCGTTGCTCTTCTGACCGCCGGTGGAGCCCTTGGATGCGTCGGAGACGTTCTCGGCGGGGGCATCGGCCGTGCCGCTGTCGGTCTCCTGGGCGTCCTTGCCCGTGTCGGGGGTGGTGGCGGTGGTGCTCGCCGCCGGAGCCACCGCGCCTGCCTTGCCGTCGTTCCCGTTGTCGTTGCCGCCGCAGGCGGTGAGCGAGAGGGCGGCCAGCAAGGCGGTCGCGGCGAGGGTGGTGGTGCGGATGTGGTTGCTGCGCATGGTGGTACTCCCCGTGTGTGGGCTGGTGATGTCGTTCGGTCAGTTGTGGCAGATCAAGACCATGACGATCGCGGTGGACACGATCACCACTCCGATGGCCACGGCATCGACGAGCTCGATGCGGGAGTGGATTCGCACTGCGTTGTCCCGGTGGTCGCTGCGGTGTGTTCACAGATTGCGGGGCGGCGGAATCCGTCCGCAACGCCGAACAGCCCATTCGGGAAGCTGGAATGCCTGCGCGTACTGTGACCTGGGCAGATTCCACGTCCCTGGAACGGTGTTCCGGGACGGACCAGGAGGGGGAACGCCGAAGTGGCGACGCCGGAGGCCGGGGAATTCGCGGCTCTGCTGAAGGAACTGAAGGACCGTTCGGGGCGCAGCTACGGGGTTCTCGCGGGGAGACTGCACGTCAGCACGTCGACGCTTCACCGGTACTGCAACGGTGATGCGGTGCCGAACGAGTACGCCCCGGTGGAACGGCTGGCGCGGTTGTGTGCGGCGAGCCCGGAGGAGCTGGTGGAGCTGCACCGGCGATGGATCGTGGCGGATGCGGCCCGGCGGCGGCCGGCCGCGGCTGCTCCTGCGGCTGCTGAGCCGGTGCGGGACGCGGCTGCGGGACCGGTACGGGACGCGGGTTCGGAGCCGGGTCGGGATGCGGTCTCGGACATGGTTTCCGACTCGGGTCCGGAGGCGGTTCGTGGCTCCGGGGCCGAGGCTGGTCGCGACGCGTCCGAGCTCACGCCCGAACCCGAACCCGAACCCGCGATCGTGGCCGGTGGGGCGAGCCAGCCCCGGCGGTTCCTGGCCTCCGCACGGGCGCGCGTGCTGCTCGCGGCCGTTGCCGTCGTCGCGCTGACCGTGCCCACCTCGATCGTCGTCAGCAATCTGTCGGGTACGGACATGGACGATCTCAGCAACGCCCCCGCCGTGGACGGGGTGGACCCGGACGGGCCCGTGTCCACCCGGCCCCGCCTCGACGCGAGCCTCACGGCTCCGCCCGGTGGGGGGAAGAAGTCGGGTACGCCGGCCCCGTCCGGTACGGCGAGTGCCTCGTCCCCGGCGCCCGGCCATGGAACCGCCACGTCCGAGGGGCACGGCACGCGAGCCGGGTCGGGTGGGCAGCAGAGCGGGGGTGTGCCGCTGAGCGCCACCATCAGCTCGTACAACTGGGAAGAGCCCTGCGGTCAGCACTACGTGCTGGACCAGAAGCCGGACGACGTGCCTCCGCCGCCCGCACCGCAGGACACCCGCGGCTGGGCCAGGGCGCTCGGCGGGGTGGACGGTGGCAGCATGCTGCTCGAACTCACCGTGCAGGGGAAGTCGGGGCAGGCCGTCGTGCTGAAGGGACTGCATGTGCGGACACTGTCCCGGAAGGCGCCGCTGGCGTGGTCGGCGTACTCGATGGGCGAGGGCTGCGGGAGCGGCATCACCCCGCAGTCCTTCGACATCGACCTCGACGACAACCGGCCGACCCTCACCCCGGTGGCGGGGCAGCAGGGGGACGTGCGGGTGCCGCCGAAGAACTTTCCGTTCCAGGTGTCCTCCACCGATGTGGAGGTGTTCGACCTCAAGGCCCATGTCGAAGGGCACGACGTCAGCTGGTACCTGGAGCTGGAGTGGAGCAGCGGCGGCCGGAAGGGGACGCTGCGCATCGACGACGGCGGGAAGCCGTTCCGTACCAGCAGCATCGAGGCGCGGCCGAAGTACATGTACCGGTACGACACGGCCCAGTGGGTGACCAAGGAGTGGGACTAGTGGTCACGGCCACCGGGCCGGTGCGTACGGGCTGACTGACGTCCCGGTCAGAGGCGCTCGGGCGTCCTGATGCCGAGCAGCTCCATGCCCTGGCGCAGGGTGCGGGCGGTGAGGTCCGAGAGGAAGAGACGGTTCTCGGCCACATCGGCCGGGACGTCGGACTTCAGCACCGGGCACTGGTCGTAGAACGTCGTGAACAGCGACGACAGCTGGTAGAGGTACGAGGCCAGCTTGTGCGGCTCGTACGCGGCGGCGACCTCGGCCACGATCTCGCCGAACTGGTCCAGGTGCAGGCCCAGCGCCCGCTCGGCCGGGGCCAGCTCCAGCTCGGGGTGCGGCTGGGGCTTCCGCTCGCCCGCCTTGCGCTTGATAGAGCGGGAACGGGCATGCGCGTACTGGATGTACACGCTCGTGTCGCCGGTCAGCGACACCATCTGGTCCAGGTCGAACTTGTAGTCGCGGGCGGCCGACGTCGACAGGTCCGCGTACTTCACCGCGCCGATGCCGACCTGCGTGGCCCGCTCGGTGATCTCCTCGTCGGTGAGGTCCTGTGCCTTCTCGCGCACGACCGCAGACGCCCGGTCGATCGCCTCGTCCAGCAGGTCCGCCAGCCGGATCGTCTCGCCCGCACGGGTCTTGAACGGCTTGCCGTCCTTGCCGAGCACGGTGCCGAAGGCGAGATGCACGGCCTTGACGTCCTCGTTCAGCCAGCCGGCCCGGCGGGCCGTCTCGAAGACCATCTTGAAGTGCAGGGCCTGCCGTGCGTCCACCACGTACAGCAGGGTGGACGCCTTGAGGTTCTGGACCCGGTCGCGGATCGCGGAGAGGTCGGTGGCCGCGTAGCCGAAACCGCCGTTGGACTTCTGCACGATCAGCGGCACCGGCTCGCCGTCCGTGCCCTTCACATCGTCGAAGAACACGCAGAGCGCGCCTTCGGAGCGGACGGCGACGCCCGACTCCTCCAGCAGGCGGCAGGTCTCCGCCAGCATGTCGTTGTAGCCGGACTCGCCGACGATGTCGGCGTCGCGGATCTCCATGTCGAGCTTGTTGAAGACCGAGTAGAAGTAGATCTTCGACTCGTCGACGAAGCGCTGCCACATGGCGAGGGTCTCCTCGTCACCGGCCTGGAGCGCCACGACCCGGTCCCGGGAGCGAGCCTTGAACTCCTCGTCGGAGTCGAACAGCACCCGCGAGGCCTTGTAGAGCCGGTTCAGGGAGGACATGGCGGCCTCGCCGTCCGCCGCGCCGCCGTCGGCCTCGTGGTTCAGCTCGCCCGGGTGCTCGATCAGGTACTGGATGAGCATGCCGAACTGGGTGCCCCAGTCGCCGATGTGGTGGCGCCGGACCACGGTCTCGCCCGTGAACTCCAGGATCTGCGCCATCGCGTCACCGATCACCGCGGAACGGAGGTGACCGACGTGCATCTCCTTGGCCACGTTCGGCTGCGCGTAGTCGATGACGGTGGTGCCCGCGGCGCTGTTGTACGGGACACCGAGGCGGCCCTCGTCGTCCGCGTCACGCGCGGCGAGGGTTTCGATGATCGCCCGGTCGGTGAGCGTCACATTCAGGAAGCCGGGGCCGGAGACCTCGATCTCCTTGATCAGATCGCCCGCCGGGATCGCGGCCGTGACCTGGGACGCCAGCTCGCGCGGGTTGCCCTTGAGCTTCTTGGCGAGGGCCAGGATGCCGTTGGCCTGGAAATCGGCCCGGTCGCTTCGTCGCAGCAGCGGGTCCGCGGTGCCGACATCCGGCAGAGCTGCCGTCAGGGCGTCCGCCAGCTGCTGCTGGAGCGTGGAAGCGAGGGAATTGACCGAGGCCATGGGCTGGCTGCCGTTTCCGTAGGAGTACAAGGGATCACACCCAGTATTCCACGGCGAGTAAAGCCGTTTTCGCGCTGTCGGTGGGACCTGGGACAATGGGCAATGCCCTACGAGTCCCGCAGGGGTTTGTCCCTCCCAGGGGTTGTCCCTTGCCAGGGTTTGTCCCTGCCAGGGGTTCTGCCCCTGCCAGGGGTTTTGTCCCTGCGAGCCCCACAAGAGAGAAGGACGTGCAGACCGTGGCTCAGAGTCAGAGCAGCACCGAGACCGACTGGGTCTCCCGCTTCGCGGACGATGTCATCGCCGAATCGGAGCGTCGTGCGCCTGGCAAACCGGTCGTCGTCGCGTCCGGCCTCTCCCCGTCGGGCCCGATCCACCTGGGCAACCTCCGCGAGGTCATGACCCCGCACCTCGTCGCCGACGAGATCCGCCGCCGCGGGTACACCGTCCGGCACCTGATCTCCTGGGACGACTACGACCGGTACCGCAAGGTTCCCAATGGGGTCCCGGGGATCGACGAGTCCTGGGCCGAGCACATCGGCAAGCCGCTGACCTCGGTGCCCGCCCCGGCCGGGTCCGCGTATCCGAACTGGGCGGAGCACTTCAAGGCCGCCATGACCGCCGCGCTGGACGAGCTGGGCGTCGAGTACGACAGCATCAGCCAGACCGAGCAGTACACGGCGGGCGCCTACCGCGAGCAGATCCTGCACGCGATGAAGCACCGTGCCGACATCGACGCCGTCCTCGACCGGTACCGGACGAAGAAGGACCCGGGCGCGGCGGGTGCGGCGGGCGCCAAGGGCGGCAAGAAGCCGCAGCAGCAGAAGAAGGTCGACGAGGCCGAGCTGGAGGCCGAGGCGGGTTCCGGCGCGGCCAGCGAGGACGACGGCAGCGGCGGCTCGGCCGGCTACTTCCCGTACAAGCCCTACTGCGGCAACTGCGAGAAGGACCTCACGACCGTCACGTCGTACGACGACGACAGCACCGAGCTGAACTACACCTGCACCGCCTGCGGCTTCGCCGAGACCGTCCGGCTGAGCGAGTTCAACCGCGGCAAGCTGGTCTGGAAGGTCGACTGGCCGATGCGCTGGGCGTACGAAGGCGTGATCTTCGAGCCGAGCGGTGTGGACCACTCCTCGCCCGGCTCCTCGTTCGTCGTCGGCGGCCAGATCGTCCGTGAGGTCTTCGACGGCGTGCAGCCGATCGGCCCGATGTACGCGTTCGTCGGCATCTCCGGCATGGCGAAGATGTCCTCCAGCAAGGGCGGCGTGCCGACCCCGGCCGACGCGCTGAAGATCATGGAGGCGCCGCTGCTGCGCTGGCTGTACGCGCGCCGCAAGCCCAACCAGTCCTTCAAGATCGCCTTCGACCAGGAGATCCAGCGGCTCTACGACGAGTGGGACTCGCTGGCGCGCAAGGTCGCCGACGGCTCGGTGCTGCCCGCCGACGCCGCCGCGTACACGCGGGCCATCGGCACGGCCGCCGGCGAGCTGCCGCGGACACCGCGCCCGCTGCCGTACCGCACGCTCGCGTCGGTCGTCGACATCACGGGCGGGCACGACGAGCAGACGCTGCGCATCCTGAGCGAGCTGGACCCGGAGAACCCGCTGACCTCGCTCGACGAGGCCCGGCCCCGCCTCGACCGCGCCGAGAACTGGATCACCAGCCAGGTCCCGGCCGAGGCCCGCACCATCGTCCGCGACGAGCCGGACAAGGAACTGCTCGGCTCGCTGGACGAGCAGGGCCGGGAGTCGCTGCGGCTGCTCCTGGAAGGGCTGGACACGCACTGGTCGCTGGACGGGCTCACCACGCTCGTCTACGGCGTGCCGAAGATCCTGTCGGGCCTGGAGCCGGACGCCAAGCCGACGCCCGAGCTGAAGGTCGCGCAGCGGTCGTTCTTCGCGCTGCTCTACCGGCTGCTGGTCGGCCGGGACACGGGGCCGCGGCTGCCGACGCTGCTGCTGGCCGTGGGGGCGGACCGGGTGCGGAGGCTGCTGGGCGCGTAGGGGGTTTCATACGAAAGGGCCGTCACCCGGTGATTCGGGTGACGGCCCTTTCGTCGTTGCCGGTTCCGGTCCGTCTTCGAGCGGTGACGGGCCCGGATCGCTCACGCGATGTGGTTCTCGGCCATCTCGTTGTCGAAGCGCTGCTTGAAACCCGGCAGCAGACGGCGGAGCAGAGCCGCGCTGCGCGGGTGCCTGACGTTGTGGCCGTCCGAGAGATGTATGTCGAGGACCTCGACGCTCGGGTAGTCGTTGTGCTGGTGCGTGTACGCGCTGAACACCTCGTACGCGATTTCGCCGAACTCCGCGTCCTCCTGTGCCCACTCGACCGGGTCCGCCACGGGCTGCTCGGACTGCTCGGGCTGCTGGGGTTGCTCCGGTGACTCCGGCAGGGGCTCTTCGCTACGGGGGTGGGGGACCGCGCCGATCGTGCCCACGTTGCCCAGCGGGCGGGTGCGGCCGCCCGGGCCCGACGGGACCATGACCGGGGTGGGCTCCAGGCCCTCGACGTACTTCGGGTTGTACGCACCCTCGTACGTGCCCTCCGGGACGTGGGGCTTCGCGAACCAGGGGCTCTCGTGCGAGCCGGGGCCTTCCTGGGGCCACTCCTCGGAGGCGGGGGCCGGCTCGGAGGGGTGGGCGTGTTGTTGCTGTTGCGAGTGTTGTTGCTGTTGCTGTTGTTGCAGGTGCTGCTGGGCTTGCTGCTCCGGGTGGGGCTCTGCGTACGGCAACTCCGGGAACTCGTCCGGTCCGGACGAGGCCAGGACGGGCGCCGGGGCGGGGGCGGGGGGCAGCAGGGCCGGTTCGATGCCCGCGGCGGCGAGGCCGGACGGACCGGTTTCGGCCAGCGGGACGCCGTACTTCGCCAGGCGCAGCGGCATCAGGGACTCGACGGGAGCCTTGCGGCGCCAGTTGCGGCCGAAGCGGGCCTGGAGGCGGGCCTGGTAGATCAGCCGGTCCTGTTCGAGCTTGATGACCTGCTCGTACGACCGGAGTTCCCAGAGCTTCATCCGACGCCACAGCTTGAACGTCGGTACGGGCGAGAGCAGCCAGCGGGTGAGCCGCACGCCCTCCATGTGCTTGTCGGCGGTGATGTCGGCGATCCGGCCGACGGCGTGCCGGGCGGCCTCGACGGAGACCACGAACAGCACCGGGATGACCGCGTGCATGCCGACGCCGAGCGGGTCGGGCCAGGCAGCGGCGCCGTTGAAGGCGATCGTCGCGGCGGTCAGCAGCCAGGCCGTCTGGCGCAGCAGCGGGAACGGGATGCGCATCCAGGTCAGCAGCAGGTCCAGGGCGAGCAGGACACAGATGCCCGCGTCGATGCCGATCGGGAAGACCAGCGAGAAGTTCCCGAAGCCCTTCTGCAGCGCGAGCTCGCGCACCGCCGCGTACGAGCCCGCGAAACCGATCGCGGCGATGAGCACCGCACCGGCGACCACGAGCCCGATGAGTATTCGGTGAGTGCGTGTCAGCTGCATCGCGGCCACCCGCGTTCCCTCCCCGTTTCCCGCATCCGACGCCCTGCGCTGATGCTCTGCTTCGACGTCCTGCTTCGACTTCCGGCGGGCACAGCCTGGCACATGAGGGGGCGGTGTGTTGCGCGGGGAGGGGCGAAGCCCGGTACTCGGGGGAGAACCGGGCTTCGTGAAGAGCTCCGTAACGGGCTCCGTAACGGCTCCATATCGGGCTTCGTGACGGGCGTCGTGGCGGGCGTCGTGATGGGTTTCGTAAAACTGCTTCTGGGCGGGGGCGTTGAGGTGCTTCCCGAGGAGGCCGCCGCGTTGGCTAGTTCGCCTTGGCGGACTTGCTGGGCTCGGCGGAGCTGCTCGGTGCGTCCGGCTTCGTGTCGGCGGCGAGGGCGGCGACCGAGGCGACCGCCTCCTTGGCCACCTTCTCGGCGCCCTTCAGGATGTCGTCGGCGGACGGGGTCTTCGCGCCCGCGTAACCCGCGCCGTTGTAGGTGAGGGTGACGACGACGTTCTCCGTACGGGCCACGATCGTCGCGTACTTGAAGTCCTCACTCGTCTTGGTGAGGTCGTACGTGATCTTGGTGGCCTGTTCGCCGATGCCGCTGGCGGGCCCCTCGGCGACCTTCTTCGCGCCCTCGGCCGCCTTCGCCTTGGCGACCTGCTTCGCGTAGTCCTGCTGCGCCCGCTCGGCGCCGCTGCCCAGGGTCTGGTCCGAGTCGAAGCGGGTGAAGCCGATGTCGAGCCAGCGGTACTGGGAACCGTTCACGCCCTTGTCGGTGAGGCCGTTCCAGGAGCAGCCGGCGCGGTACGAGACGTCGCTGGAGTTGGCAGGCGTGCCGCTCTTGGACTTCGCATCGGGGACCAGGGAGGTGATCGTCTTCTTGGCGATCGACTTGCACGGGTCGGGCAGCGTGGCGAACTTGGCGGGCGCGACGCTCGGTTCCGACTTCTTCGCGCTCGGCGCCGCGGACGACGAGGACGAACCCGACGAGTCCTTCGTTTCCTTGCCGCCGGAGTCCGACGAGCAGCCGGCGACGACGAGCATCACCGGAACGGCGGCGCAGGCGAGTATGCGGGAGAGTCGCGGGGCTGAACGGTGCATGGTTCCTTCACTCGGGTGGCGCGGCGGTCGGGCTGCCAGGCGGTCGGCGGACGTTCCGGGAGGGGCCGGGGGATTCCCGGTCGGGTCCCTGCTGGTGTCCCTGCTGTGTCCCGGATGGGTCCCGGTTGGGGTCCCGGTTGGTGTTTCGGCTGGTGTTCCGGAGGGCCACGGTACGACGTACGGCGATCGGATGCCGCCTCGGTCGGGTGGTCGGCGGGCGGGAACGGTGCCGGTCCGGGGCGTCCCGGACGGGGCTATTCGCTGAACTTCTCGACCAGCTTCCGGGCCAGCGACTGGGCCTTCTCCTGCAGTTCCTTGCTGTCGGGGACCACTGTGGAGACGGTCGGGTGCTGGGCGTACTGGATGGTCACGATGACGTTCGATGTGCGGAATACCACGCTCACCGTTCGGTTCTGTGTCGTGGAACCTGCCCGGGTGGGCAGATCGTCCAGAAATGCACTGTCTCCGAGGCCGTCGAGGGTGCGCGGAGCGAGGCTCTGGTCGGAACTTCCGGAGCTGCCGGAGGTGTCGGCACTGTCAGCCGTACCGCCGTCGGTGGTTCCGCTGTTGTTGCTGTCGGCGTTGTTGCTTTCGGGATCGTCCGCGTTCTTGTCCTCGGAGGCCGATGCGGAGTCCGAGGAGGGGGACGTCTGCTCCTTCGTGCTGCCGGGCGTGGCGGCATCGGTGTTCGCGTCCGCGGGCAGGCCGGCGGCGGCCTCCTTCTGCGCGTACACCTCGCGTGCCCGGTCGTCGTCGCTTACCGAGGGGTCGTAGGACACGACCCGCTCGAAGTCGACGAAGAGGGTGCGCGAGGAGTCGGAGGCCTCGGACTTCCAGCGGCAGCCGACGCGGCGGTCGGTGTCGTAGGTGACGGTGGCCGTGCCGCCGTACACCTTCTTCTGCTGGTCCTCGGGAAGATCGGCTGCGCCCGGGAGCAGGTCCTTCAGGCTGGACGACGGAACGGTGCGGCAGGCGTCGAGGAGGGTGCGGTACTTGCCCGGGGCGGCAGCCGCGGCGGTTGCCTCGCCGGGCTTGCTGTCGGGGGCGGAGCCACCCGTTCCGGTGCTGGCACTGCAGCCGACGACAAGCGCTGCCAATAGCGCGGTGCCGGGTACGTACGCCATTCGTCGCACGGTCCTGGGCTCCCTTCGTGCGAAAAACGGTTGCCGCTCGGTGGCGACCGGTGAACACAATGTGTATCGCACGCGCCGCTGTGATTGCCGGTCGACCGACTTATTTGTCGACCTTGGCACCGGTTTTGCGCTTTCAGGCTTTTCGGGGGAATCGAGGAATTATGTCGTATGTAGAGGTGCCGGGCGCGAAGGTTCCGATCCGCATGTGGGCCGACCCGGCTTCGGTCGAGGACGTTGCGATGCGGCAGCTGCACAACGTGGCCACCCTGCCCTGGATCAAGGGGCTCGCCGTCATGCCGGACGTCCACTTCGGCAAGGGCGCGACGGTCGGTTCGGTGATCGCGATGCACGGTGCGGTGTGTCCGGCGGCGGTCGGCGTGGACATCGGCTGCGGAATGTCCGCGGTGAAGACGTCCCTGACGGCCAACGACCTGCCGGGCGACCTGTCCCGGCTGCGGTCGAAGATCGAGCAGGCCATTCCGGTGGGTCGCGGCATGCATGACGACGCCGTGGACCCGGACCGGGTGTACGGCCTCTCGGCGAAGGGGTGGGACGACTTCTGGGGAGAGTTCGACGGGGTGGCCGACGCGGTCAAATTCCGTCGGGAACGAGCCACGAAGCAGATGGGAACACTCGGATCGGGAAACCACTTCATCGAGTTCTGCCTCGACGAGTCGGGTTCCGTCTGGCTGATGCTGCACTCCGGATCGCGGAACATCGGTAAGGAACTGGCCGACTTCCACATCGGGCAGGCGCAGAAGCTGCCGCACAACCAGAACCTGGTCGACCGTGACCTGGCCGTGTTCATCGCCGACACCCCGCCGATGGCGGACTACCGGAACGACCTGTTCTGGGCGCAGGAGTACGCGAAGCGCAACCGCGCGATCATGATGGGGCTCCTGAAGGAAGTCGTCCGCAAGGAATTCCGGAAGGCCAAGGTCACCTTCGAGCCGGAGATCAGTTGTCACCACAACTACGTCAGTGAAGAGCGCTACGAGGGCATGGACCTGCTGGTCACTCGGAAGGGGGCGATCCGTGCCGGGTCCGGTGAGTACGGAATCATCCCGGGCTCGATGGGTACCGGCTCGTACATCGTGAAGGGCCTCGGGAACGAGAAGTCCTTCAACTCGGCCTCGCACGGGGCTGGCCGGAAGATGAGCCGGAACGCCGCGAAGCGGCGCTTCACCGCGCGGGACCTGGAGGATCAGACGCGGGGCGTGGAGTGCCGTAAGGACTCCGGCGTCGTGGATGAGATTCCGGCCGCGTACAAGCCGATCGAGCAGGTCATCGAGCAGCAGCGGGACCTGGTGGAGGTCGTCGCCAAGCTCAAGCAGGTGGTGTGCGTGAAGGGCTGAGGCCCCTTACGTACGCGAGTTACGTATTACGTACGCGAGTTACGTGTGCGAGTTACGTGTGCGAAACGAGGGCCCCGGACGCGGATTGCGCGTCCGGGGTTCGCGTGCGACCGGGGCCGTCCGACAGTTCCGTCCGGGGCTCCGGAGGGCTCAGGCGGTGCGGTGGACCTTGGTGTTGGAGGCCTGGGCGCGGGGGCGGACCACCAGGAGGTCGACGTTGACGTGGCTGGGGCGGGTGACGGCCCAGGTGATGGTGTCGGCCACGTCGTCGGCGGTGAGGGGGGCCTCGACGCCCGCGTAGACCTTTGCCGCCTTCTCGGTGTCGCCGCGGAAGCGGGTGATGGCGAACTCCTCCGTCTTGACTATGCCGGGGGCCACCTCGATGACGCGGACCGGGGTGCCGACGATCTCCAGTCGGAGCGTCTCGGCCAGGACGTGTTCGCCGTGCTTGGCGGCCACGTAGCCGCCGCCGCCCTCGTACGTGGAGAGGCCCGCGGTGGAGGAGAGGATCACGATCGTGCCGTCGCCGCCCTCGGTGAGCGCGGGGAGCAGGGCCTGGGTGACGTTGAGCGTGCCGATGACGTTCGTCTCGTACATCTGGCGCCAGTCGGCGGGGTCGCCGGTGGCGACGGGGTCGGCGCCGAGCGCGCCGCCCGCGTTGTTGACGAGGACGGCGAGGGCACGGAACGCCGTGGCGAACTCGTCCACCGCGTTGCGGTCGGTGACGTCCAGGGCGTAGGCCGTTGCCTGGTGACCCGCCTCGTTGATCTCGGCGGCGAGCGCCTCGATGCGGTCCTTGCGGCGGGCAGTGAGGACCACGCGATAGCCGGCGGCCGCCAGCTGCCGGGCGGTTGCGGCGCCGATGCCGCTGCTCGCTCCGGTGATGACGGCGATCGGGGTGGCGGCCATGGCGGACTCCTCGGGCGGCTGATCGGTACGGGCTCAGGATAGGCAGGCGCGCGGTCAGTGGTTGCGGGGGGCGTACATGATGACGGCCATGCCGGCCAGGCAGATCAGCGCGCCGATCACGTCCCAGCGGTCGGGGCGGTACCCGTCCGCGACGACGCCCCAGGCGATCGAGCCCGCCACGAAGACACCGCCGTACGCGGCGAGGATGCGGCCGAACTCGCCGTCCGGCTGGAACGTGGCGACAAGACCGTAGACGCCGAGCGCGATGACGCCCGCGCCGATCCAGATCCAGCCCCGGTGTTCACGTACGCCCTGCCAGACGAGCCAGGCGCCGCCGATCTCGAAAAGCGCGGCGACGAGGAACAGGACTACAGAGCGGGCGACGAGCATGAACTCAGCGTTTCATGGGAGGGGAGGGAGCCGGGTCAGGGGGGCGAGGCCCCGGGGCGGTCGGGGGAGGCAGGGGAGGACGAGGGGGAAGGCGCGCCGAACTGGTGGGTAAATGTGGATGATTCGGGGCTATCTGTATCTTCGGGGCATGGTAGTGACACGTAGAGGTGCGCCTGTGGAGTCCGCCGCGGCCGAGACCGCAGCGGCGGCAGCTATGGCCATGGCTATGGCTATGGCTGTGGTGCTGGGGATGGGTGGCGCGGCTGCGGCTGCACCTGGGAACGGGGCCGTGGCGGGGGCGGCCGGGGGCATCGCGCCCGAGGCGGATGTGTCGCACCACGGGCATGTCTCGCTGTGGGGATCGGGGCTCGGTGTCTGGGTGCAGAGCGTGAACTACGGTCCGTCGAACCTGGCCGATGTGACGGTACGGGTGCGTACGTCGGTGTCGCTCTCCAGGCGGCAGGAGCTTCCGGAAGGCTGCCTGCAGGCGGACCGGCTGACCGTGCTGTGTCGTACGGGTGCGCTGCGCACGGACGAGGCGGAGGGGCGGCAGCTCGCCCTCGAACTGCAGCTTGCGGGGTGGCCGGACGAGGTCGTCGTGCGGGTCGACACGCTGTGGAACGGCGGGGCGACCGACCGGAACCCGCAGAACAACGACCACGAGGTGCTGGCCCTGGCCACTGGGGACGAGTATGTGTTCTGACCGTCGGCGCCCGGCGATGCCGGCACGACGGGCGCTGTGGGGGCGGGTGCGTGCTCATAGCGTGACCGCCGTCTGCAGGGCGGCAGGGTCGGCGTGGTCGCCCGCCCAGGCGATGTAGCCGTCGGGGCGGATGAGCAGCGAGGTGGTGCGGTCGCTCTTCCAGTGGGCGTGCACCAAGGGGATGGGTGATGCCGGAGTGGTGGTGTCGACGGGGGTGACGAGCACGAACGTGCCGTCGCGCAGGAGCTGGTGGAGGCGGCCCTCCTGCAGGCTCAGGTCCGGGGCTCGCTTCGCGGTGAGGGGGTGGGCGCCGCGCGGGGCCGCGTAGGCGATCGAGATGCCCGAGACCTGGCCGATGGCCTTGTCGGCGGCGGGCCGGATCGTGTACAGCACTGTGGCGGCGAGGGCTCGGACCGTCCGCTGGAGCGGCGTGCGCGCCATGGCGAGGCGGACGAGTGCGCCGCTGGAGCGGAGCACCATTGTGCCGACCGGGTGCCGCTCGGCGTGATAGCTGTCGAGCAGCGCCTCCGGGGCGGCCGTCTGTCCGCGCAGTACAGCGGAGAGCTTCCAGGAGAGGTTGGCGGCGTCCTGGAGACCGGTGTTCATGCCTTGGCCGCCTGCGGGGGAGTGGACATGCGCGGCGTCCCCGGCGAGGAAGACCCGGCCGGTGCGGTAGGCGGGCACCTGGCGTTCGTCGCTGTGGAAGCGGGAGATCCAGCGCGCGTCGTGCATGCCGTAGTCGGTGCCGAGGACGCGGCGGGTGGTCTCGCGGAGTTCGTCGAAGTCGACGGGGTCGCTGTCGGCGGCCTGGTGGGCGCGGTTCCAGCCCATCACGCGGTACCAGCCGTCGCCGAAGGGGACGATGAAGGCGAAGGCGTCCCCCACGCCGTTGACCGTCAGGAGGTCCGGGGGCTCCTCGGCGAGCCGGACGTCGGCGAGGACGATCGACCGGATCACGGACTGGCCGGGGAAGGGGAGGCCGAGCGCCTGACGCACTCGGCTGTGCACGCCGTCGGTACCGACGAGGTAGCGGGCCCTGAGCGTCGTCACGCTGTCGTTCGCCTCGCGCAGTTCGGCTGTGACGGTGTCCGATGAGGCGTCCTGATGGAGCGCGATCAGCTCCGTGCCGTAACGGAAATGGACGCCCGAGGTGCGGGCGCGGCGCTCCAGCAGGCGCTCCACCTCGTACTGCGGGGTGATCAGCACGAAGGGGAAGCGGGTGTGCAGCCGGGAGAGGTCGAGCGAGAGCTTGCCGAAGAAGCGGAAGGCGGAGAGGGGGGTGCCTGTCTTGACGAGCTCGTCGGCCACGCCGCGGGTGTCGAGCAGTTCGAGCGTGCGGGCGTGTACGGCGAAGGCGCGGGTCGTGTTGCTGGTCTCGTGCGGGCGGCGCTCCGCGAGTGCGACCGAGAGGCCCTGGGCGGCCAGGTCGCCCGCGAGCAGCAGTCCGGTGGGCCCCGCGCCCACGACGAGGACGTCGACGGTGTCGGGTGCGGTGCTCGGGGTGGTGGTCATGTCTGCCTCCTGCGCCCGCTCGTCAGCCGGCAACTTCGCGCGATTCGCACCAACAACTGTTGGTCAACGCTTGTTGGCAACGGTAACTCCGCCGGGTCTGGCGTGTCAACACTTGTTGGCCTACAGTTGTTGGCATGGAGACGAAGCCCGCTACCGCCAACCGCCGCTCGGATGCCACCAAGGCCGCGATTCTCGGAGCCGCGCGCGAGCGGTTCGCTGCCGACGGCTACGAGCGCGCCACCATCAGGGCCATCGCCCGTGACGCGAACATCGACCCGTCGATGGTCATGCGCTACTACGGCAACAAGGAGGGGCTGTTCGCCGCCGCGTCCGTGATCGACCTGCGGATTACCGAGCTGGGCGCGATACCGGGCAAACACATCGGCGCCGCCCTCGTCGCGCACTTCCTGGACCGCTGGGAGGGCGACGACGTGCTCACGGGCCTGCTCAGAGTTGGTGTCACCAATGGCGCCGGAGCCGAGCGGATGAGGGCCGTCTTCGCCGAACAGCTCGGCCCGATAGCAGCCGGGGTCTGCCCCGACCCGGCCGCCGCCCCGCGCCGTGCGGCTCTCGTCGCCTCGCAGATCCTGGGGATGGCGCTCGCGCGCTATGTCCTGCGGATCGACCCCGCCGTCTCGATGCCGCGCGAGGAGGTGATCGCCTGGCTCGCGCCCACCGTTCAGCGCTATCTGACCGCCGAGCGGCCGTAGAACAACGTGTCGGCCGGCAGTGACTGCTTCGAACACTTTCTGCATGCCGCAGAAATTCCGGGGGCACCGCGGTGCGCTGATGGCCGAGCTGACCGCCGAGCCGCGCCGCTTGCGGGGTTCCTTGGATTCTCTGATTCCTCGGGGTTCCTCGGGGTCTCAGGGCTTCGGGGGAGTGGGCGCGAAGTCGTGGAGCGCCTGTGTGACGATCGCGTCCAGGTGGGTGTGGTGGGCGCCCCGCCAGTAGACCCGGCCGCACTCCGTGCACTGTGCGAAGACGTCGTACGAGCGCCGGGTCCCGTGTTCCAGCCGGCCGCTGACGGACTCCTTGTCGGCAGCCTTCAGCGGGCCGTTGCACGCGGTGCATCTGGTCCAGGGGGCCAGATGCGGGGTGAACCGTTCCAGCACGTCCCGCAGTTGGTCCTCCGGCCGGTCGCTGTAGACATACGCCCCGGCCCAGATCTCCCGCCGGTGCAGCAGCCCGCGGTCCCGGGAGAGCAGCACGCGGCGCTCGTCCGCGGACCGGGCGGCCAGTGCGGCATCGCCGATGTCCTCGCTCTCGTACGCCGCGTCGACGCCCAGCAGCCGAAGCCGCCGGGCGAGCGTGCCGAGGTGGACGTCGAGCAGGAACCGCAGGGGTGCGCCCGGGACGCGCTGGGGGCGTTCCACGGCGCGCACCTCGACCAGTTCGCCCGCCCCGGGGATGTGGGAGGCGGGTACGGGCCGGCCGTCGACCAGGAGCTGCCCGGCCTCGGTGAGCGGGATGCCGAGCGACTCCACGACGTGACCGAGGGTGGACGCGCCGTCGGTGGTCACGGTCGAGCGTCCCCGGCGGCGTTCATGCGCGACGAAGAGCCGCAGCTCGGGGGCGACTTCGAGGTGGATCTCCGGTCCGTTCACCCCGTCAGGATGTCATCGGGTGGGGTGTGTCGGCGAGGGCTTTCTCCTCGCGTGCCTACAGTTCCCGCATGAAGATCCTCGATCTCGAACCCGGTGATGCCCGACTGGCCGCCGACCTGCTTCCCGTGCTGCGGGAACTCCGCCCGCATCTCACCGAGGACCTCTTCCGGGAGGTGTGCGAGAAGGGGCACCCGCAGGGGCTGCGGTTCAGCGCCGCCTATGACGACGAGGGAGCCTGCGTGGGCGCGGCCGGCTGGCGCGTCGTCCACAACACCAGCCGGATCCGGATGCTGTACGTCGACGATCTGGTGACCGCCGAAGGGTCCCGCTCCACCGGTGTCGGCCGTCGGCTCCTCAGGCACATCGAAGGGCGGGCCAGTGCGGCGGGCTGCCTGCACCTCAATCTGGACTCTGGCACGCAGCGCACCGACGCCCACCGCTTCTATATGCGGGAGCGGCTGAGCATCGGCGCGTTCAATTTCGACAAGGCCCTCGATCTGGACTGAGTCGGCCCGCCTCGTCCGGGGTGAGGTCCAGCCGCCAGTCGTTCGTCAGCAGCGCGTGGCCGGGCGGGTACTCGAAGTCGCACGTGCCGATCAGGGTGAAGCCCGCCTTGCGGCACACCGCGTTCGACGCGCCGTTGTCGACCGACGGATAGGCGTGCAGATAGCGGTGCCTGTGCTCGGCGCGGGCCTGTTCGGCCACGGCTGCCGTGGCGGCCGTCGCGATGCCCAGGCCCTGGTGTCCGGGGAGGACGGCCCAGCCCGTCTCGTACACATTCCGGCCCTGCCACGTCCGCTCCCAGAAGCCGATCGTGCCCACGGCCTCGTCCCCGCCGGACAGGGCGATGCGGAACATCCTGCCCCGGCCCGTGCGGTCCGCACTCATCTCCACATAGCGCTCGTGGCGCGCTATGAGCCGTGCCTCCGACTCGGGACCGCCCAGATGGTCCATCAACTCCGGTGCGTTGGCACGGCGGAGCAGCTCCAGGTCGGCCTCCGACCAGGGCTCGATCCGTACGGATGACGAAGCGGTGCGTTCCATGTCAAAACTGTAGAACGGGGCACTGACAGACGGGGCACTGACAGTGGGACAGGGTCAGCGTGGGGCGAACGCCGTCGGTCAGACGCCGACCGTTGCCGTGAAGTCCCTGACCAGGTGGGCCTGGTCGCTGTATCCGAGTTCGGGAGCGTCGACGATGCCCCGGGTGTCGCGTCGCGGACCTGGCATGGCCGCGATCCTACGGTGGGCAGGGAACGCCGTGGGAGCGACGTCGCGTTTCTTCACCGACCAGGAGTTCGTACCGGACGAGTCCGTGTTGAACGCGTCCGGGCCGTTGTCGTAGAGGCTGCCCAGCCTCGTGTACGCACTGTCGACAATGTCCTCGGCGTCCGCCGGCATCGCGCGCAATGAAGGTGTCTCTGTATCGGCAGATTCTGCAGGTCGGCTGAAGATCACTCCTCGGTCAATGAATGGCCGAATGCGGGCGATCGGTGGACGGCAGTGGTGACCCCGAGGCGCCGCTTCAGCGGCTCCAGACATGCAGTGTGTCGCCGGCCTCCGACACCGTGTACCAGGTGCCGTCGCCGAGGGTCGTGACCCCGCCGGATATCGGGAACGGGTACGTGATCCGCGCGGCCACCCGCATCCGTACCGCGTCCGTGCTCACCAGCCAGTGGCGCTGCTCGCCGTAGTCCTCGTCGCTCTCCGACGTACCGGCGACGACGGTCTCCTCGTCCAGGAAACCGCACTCGTAGTCCCAGAACGTCTCGTCGGCGTCCCGGTCGTCGGGATCGGCCTCGGGGTGGCGGGGAATGGTGGTTTCGCTGTCGAGCGCATCGGCCCCTTCGCACCTCCCGAACCCACGCCGTGGAGCACCGAGCCGGCGTACAAGGATCTTTGACCGGATACGACGTATGTCCCTGATGTCTACTCCACGCCGGGCGCGGGGGAGCCGAGCGCGGGGGAGTCGAGTCCGGAGGACCCGTCGGGGCCGTAAAGCGGTGCGGTCGTGAAGCGGTGCGGCGGTGGAGCGGGTTCGCGGGCGTTACTTCGATGCCGCCGGGGTGATCTCTTCGATCAGGCTCTCGACCAGGGCCCTGATCTCGTCGCGGATCGGGCGGACGGCCTCGACGCCCTGGCCTGCCGGGTCTTCGAGCTGCCAGTCCAGGTAGCGCTTGCCGGGGAAGGCCGGGCAGGTGTCGCCGCAGCCCATGGTGATGCAGACGTCCGACTCGCGGACCGCGTCGACCGTGACGATCTTCGGGATCTCGGCGGAGATGTCGATGCCGGCCTCGCGCATCGCCTCGACGGCGGCCGGGTTCACGGCGTCGCCGGGAGCCGATCCCGCCGAGCGGACTCGACGCGGTCCCCGGCCAGGTGGGTCAGCCAGGCGGCGGCCATCTGGGAGCGGCCGGCGTTGTGGACGCAGACGAACAGCACGGAGGGCTCGTCGGGCATCGGGGGTCTCTCCTGTCGTGCGTCGAGCGGTGGAATCAGTAGTGGTGGTGGCGGTGGACTTGGGTGGCGAGAGCGATGGGGGCGGCGCGCCCGGCTGCTGCTGGACCTTCGGCTCAGTCCGTATCGGGCCCGGGCTCGGGGCGGTGGTAGGCGTCGGGGACGACTGCGACCGGGCAGGGCGCGTAGTGCAGCATCGCGTGGTTCACCTGGCCCAGGTGGGTGCCGTGCCATCCGCCGGGCCGCCGTGCTCCGACGACCAGCAGTTCCGCACCCTTGGCGGCTTCGATCAATTCCTGGTGGACCGGCCCCTGCACCACCGACCTGTGGATGGTGACGTCCGGGGCGCCGGTCCGGTCCAGCCCCGCGAGTACCTCTTCGAGGTGCTCCTCGGCCTGCCGGTGGTGCGCGGAGGCCGGGGAACCCGAGATGAGCGGATGGACCACCGCGTGGTGGGCGGGGCGGCGCCAGGCCCGTACGACGACCAGTTCGCCGTGGCGCGCGGCGGCCTGGGCGAGGGCGAAGACGGTGGCCGCCGTCGGTTTTGCGGCGTCGCTGATCCCGACGACGACGCGGCCGGACTGCGGCGGGGTGTCCGGTGGCCTCGCCGGGATCACCACGACCGGGCAGTGGGACCGGCCGGCGAGCGCGAGGCTGACGGACCCCAGGAGCATCCCGGCGATCCGGCCGCGGCCGCGGGAGCCGAGGACGACCATGGCCGCCTCGTGGCTCTCCCTGACGAGTGCGGCCACCGGGTCCTCGGGTTCCACGGAAGCCGTCACGGCCACCTCGGGCCCGAGCCTCTGGGCGCGTTCACGGGCGGTGGCGACGAGATGCTCGGCGAGGGCCGTTTCGGTGGGACGCTCGCTGTCGGAGGCGGGGTGCATGCCCTCGTAGCGTTCCCACAGCGAGGCGTGGACGACGCGCAGCGGGTGCTGCGAGCGGGCCGCTTCCGTCGTCGCCCAGTCCAGGGCGCGGAGACTGCCGTCCGATCCGTCCACTCCGACGACTACGGGGAGCCGCATCGCTCCCACCGCCTTCCGTACGGATGTCTCTACGGTTTTCCGGTTCTAGGGTTCTGTCTCTGGTTCTGTCTCTGGTGCTGTTTCTGGTGCTGTTTCTACGGCGCTGTTCCTACGGTTCGATGGTCAGTATCTGGTCCAGGGGCCGACGCGGCGAGCGTGGTCCTCCGGGCCCGTATCCCAGGCGGAGGATCATCTGGGCCTGTCCCGTGCCGAAGACCGGGTCGCGCAGCAGCCATCGCAGGTCCGGCCATTCGACGGGCTGGGTCGAGAACGAGGTGGACACCTGGTGGAGCGTGGCGGTGAGCAGGACGCGCTCCAGGGCCTGGCCGGCGCGCAGCCAGTCCGCGGCGTGGTCGCCCGGGGTGGTCAGCAGGGCCAGTTGCGGCCGGTTCTCGAACGGGACGCGCGGCCGGCCCGGGATGACCCGGGTTCCCGCGAAGTCGCGGGTGGTGGCTCGTTCGGAGGCGTCGCGGGGGCCGAAGGCGTAGTCGGGGATTCCGTCGACGGGTGCCTCGGTCTGCGTGTCCCGGGTCCAGTGCTCCTGCTCCGCCTCCCGTGCCGGGTCCCCGCGGTCGTATCCCTCGGCGTCCCGGATCAGCTCGAGGACGGTCTCCAGATGCGGCGAGGCCAGGAACGTGAAGTCCGCGCCCTCGGCGCGGGCCGCTTCGGCCAACCGCGCGCGGACGTCCTCGGGGATCGGCTGCTCGTCGAACGGGTAGCGGCTGGTGTGCCGGTCCGGGATCGCGGGGTGGAGGGCGGCGAGCGCTACGTCCGCGGGCTTTCGCGGGGCCTCGTCGGCGATGCCGAACCGGACGGTGGCCAGCAGGGCCGGGTCCGAAGGTTCGGGCAGCAGCGTGGTGACCGCCTCCAGGCCGTGGTGGGCGGCGGACACCCGCAGGTTCAGCAGGGCCGCGCCGCAGCCCACGTGCAGTGCGCGGGTGGCGGGGTCGGCCTCCGGCATGGCGCGCTCGAAGTCTGCCCGGAGCGTGAGGGTGCGGCCGGCGCGTGTGTAGCGGAACTGCCAGGGCTGGGCGTTGTGCATCGACGGGGCGGCGGTGGCATCGGCGACGAGGCCGGTCAGCGTCGCGTCGTCGACTGACTGGTTGAGCATCGGGACTCCCGGGAGATCGGGAACGGTCGATGTCTCTCCAGCATGGAACAGATCTCGTCCCGGTGGGATGGGCCGTTCATCCCGCCCCGGGCCCCGGACGGCCCTCGCGCCACGCGAATGCCTGCACCACTGGGGCGTCGTGACGCCGGGACGTCGTACGGAGCCACGCCGCGCCCCTGCGCCGGAACCGTGATGCCATGAAAAGGAGCCCCTGACGAAGGGACCCTCGATCGTGGCAGCCGCACTGGTCCCGGCACCGTGCCTGCGCTCCGTGCGGGCCGTGGTCTTCGACACGGACGGAGTGATCACCGACTCCGCCCGGAGTCACGCCGCAGCCTGGAAGAAGGCGTTCGACGCCTGCCTGTCGACCGTCGAGGGGCAGCGTCCCTTCGATGCCGTCGACGAGTACCTGCGGCACGTCGACGGCCGCTCGCGGAGGGACGGTGCGGCGGCGTTCCTGGCATCGAGGGGGGCTGGACCTCCCTGAAGGCAGCCCCGACGACCCGCCCGGAACCGCGACCGTGTGGGCGGTCGCGGCCCGCAAGGACGAGCTGTTCACGCAGAGCCTGCGTACCGACCCGGTCGACGTCTGGCCCGGTACGGTCCGCCTCCTCGACGTGCTGCGCGGCGAACGGAAGCCGTGCGCCGCCGTATCCGCGTCCCGGCACGCCACGGAACTGCTGTCGCGGGCCGGCCTCATCGACCGGTTCGACGCCGTGGTCGACGGGAACGAGGCGCATCGGCTGCGGCTGCCGGGGAAGCCGGACCCCGCGCTCTTCGTCGAAGCGGCGAGGCGCCTGCGGGTCCCGGTCCGGGACACGGCCGTGGTGGAGGACGCGCTGGCCGGGGTCGAGGCCGGGCGCCGAGGCGGCTTCGGACTCGTGGTCGGCGTGGACCGTACGGGTGGCCCCACCAGCGCCGCCGAACTGCGCGGCCACGGCGCCGACCTCGTGGTGTCCGATCCGGGGGATCTGCTGACGGCCGGTGACGACTGATGGTGCAGGCGTGGACCTGGTCGTACGAGGGGTACGACCCGCGGGAGGAACGGCTGCGGGAGGCGCTGTGCACGCTCGGCAACGGGTACTTCGCCACCCGCGGGGCTGCGTCCGAGACACCTGTGACCCCTATGACGCCTGTGCCACCTGTGCCACCTGAGACGTCGGCCGAGGCGTGGCGGCACTACCCCGGCACCTACGTGGCGGGCTGCTACAACCGGCAGACCTCCACGGTCCGGGGCCGCCGGGTCGAGAACGAGGACCTGGTCAACCTCCCGAACTGGCTGCCGCTGCACTACCGCATCCACCCTGCCGGAACCGCCCCGGGGCCGTGGCTCACCCCGGATCACTCACACCTCGTGGAGCACCGCCAGTCACTCGATCTGCGCGGCGGCACGCTGACCCGCCGATCCGTCTACGAGGACGAGGCGGGCCGACGGTTGCACGTGGAGCAGTGCCGTCTGGTGCACATGGGCGATCCGCATCTCGCCGCCCTGCGCACGGTGTTCCGGGCGGAGGGGTGGGCGGGCGTGATCGAGGTGGAGGCGGGGATCGACGGCGGCGTCCGCAATTCCGGCGTCGCGCGGTACCGGGATCTGTCGTCCAGCACCTCACCGGCTGGGTGACCGGCGTGGACGAGGACGGTGTGGTGTCGCTGAAGTGCCGCACGGTGGAGTCGGACATCGTTGTCGTACTGGCGGCCCGCACGCTGGCGGTGTACGACGGTGAACCCGGCCCCGACGCCGCCCCGGGACCCGATGCGCACCCCCATCCCCATCCCCGTCCCCATCCCCGGCAGGCGGAGAAGGCGGTCTTCCAACGGCTGGTGCTGCCGCTGAACCCGGACTCCGACATCACCGCCACCGTCGCCCGTCGACAAGACGGTGGCCCTCCACACCACCCGCGACCTCGCGATCGGCAGCCCGCTGCGGGCAGCCGTGGCCGCGGTGCGAAGGGCCCCGGACTTCGCGCAGCTGCTGTCCTCGCACCGGCAGGCCTGGGCCGACCTGTGGCGGCAGGTCCGGCTGGACGTCCCGGGCGAAGCGGGGCGCGTGCTGCGGCTGCACCTCTTCCACGTACTGCAGACGCTCTCCCCGCACACCGCCGAACTCGACGTCGGCGTACCGGCCAGAGGGCTGCACGGCGAGGCGTACCGCGGCCATGTCTTCTGGGACGAGCTGTTCGTGCTGCCGTTCCTGAATCTGCATCTCCCGGAGGTCTCCCGGGGCCTTCTCGACTACCGCTACCGGCGGCTGCCCGCGGCCTGCCGGGCGGCGCGCGAGGCCGCCCGGGCGGGGGCGATGTATCCCTGGCAGAGCGCCGCCAGCGGACGCGAGGAGACCCAGGAACTCCATCTCAACTCGCACTCGGGGGGCTGGCTGCCCGACCACTCCCGGCTGCAGCACCATGTCGGCTCGGCCGTCGCGTACAACGTGTGGCAGTACTGCCAGGCCACCGGGGACACGGAGTACCTGTACTCCAGGGGTGCGCAGATGCTGCTGCAGATCGCCAGGTTCTGGGCGGACAGTGCCACATGGGACGAATCCCTGGCCCGGTATCGCATCCGCGGTGTCGTCGGGCCGGACGAGTACCACGACGCCTATCCGGGAACGGCGGCGGCTGGCCTCGACGACAACACGTACACGAACGTGACAGCGGCCTGGGTTCTGTCACGTTCGACGGAGCTGTACCGGGCCCTGCCGGAGACGCGGCGTCGGCGGCTGTGCGACCGGATGCATCTTGATTCCACCGAACCGGAACGCTGGGAGGACATCTCCCACCGGCTGCATGTGCCGTATCACCGGGGCGTCATCAGCCAGTTCGCCGGTTACGGGGAGCTGGAGGAGTTCGACTGGGAGGGGTACCGGAGGCGGTACGGGGACATCCGGCGGCTGGACCGGATCCTGGAGGCGGAGGGCGACACGGTCAACCGCTACCAGGCGTCCAAGCAGGCCGACGTGCTCATGCCCTCCACCGCCGAACCCTCCACCGCCGAGCCCGTAGCCCCTGCACCCTCCGCCGCCGGGCCCTTCACCGCCGAACCCTCCACCGCCGAGCCCGTAGCCGCCTGGTCACGCGAGTCCGTACAGTCCGCCCGGTCCGACGGCCGGGTCGCGCCGAGCTGTGTGACCAGGTGGTGCCAGCCTTCCTCCAGGCGCTCCAGCGGTATGCCGCGCTCCTGCGTGAGGTGGTGGACGAGAGCGGTGTCGATGGACGCGAGGAGGGTGTGCGCGAGCAGTGCCGGGTCGCCCGCCACCTGCGCCCCTCGCAGCAGCATCGTGATGTGGCTGAGCCGCAGACGGCTCGCCGGGACGCTGTAGGCGCGCAGCGGGTCGGTCCGGCCGGCCAGGATCAGGGGATGGTGCTCGCGTTCGTGGCGCAGGACGGCGGGCCCGAAGGCGTGCAGCCGCTCCGCCGCGGGGGCGCCGGGGCCCAGGGGCGGCGGCCCCGAGAGGAAGGCGGCCTGCAACTGCACCTCCCGGTGGTCCAGGAGCGCGATCAGGAGCCCCGCGCGGTCGCCGAAGCGCCGGAAGACGGTGCCTTTGCCGACTCCCGCGGCGGCAGCCACCGACTCCATGGTCAGGTTCGCCGCCCCGCACTGGGTCATCAGCCGGGAGGCCGCGTCCAGCAGGCGGGTGCGATTGCGTGCGGCGTCCGCCCGTAGCTGCGGCGGTTCATCGGTCGGGGCGAGGGGGAGAGTCGTCCGTGCCTCGCCGGGGCCGGACGGTCTGAGCGGCGGGGTTTCGGGACTGGTCATGGACTCAGGGTAGCGTCCGGAGAGGACAAGTGGACCGCGGTCCGGTTAAGTGGTACAAATTTCAACGGACCCTGGTCCGCTTGAAGCCGTTCCGAAGTCTCCGCCCTCTTGGGAGTTCCTCATGTCTGTACGCATCCTCGCGCTCGTCGGCAGCCTCCGCGCCGGCTCGCACAACCGTCAGCTCGCCGAAGCCGCTGCCAAGCACGCCCCCGAGGGCGTCGACATCGAGCTGTACGAGGGCCTGGCCGACGTGCCCTTCTACAACGAGGACACCGACGTCGAGGGAGGCGTCCCGGCCGCTGCCGTCCAGCTGCGCGAGGTGGCCGGCCGGGCCGACGCCTTCCTGCTGTTCTCGCCGGAGTACAACGGCACCATGCCGGCCGTCCTGAAGAACGCCATCGACTGGCTGTCCCGCCCGTTCGGCGCCGGCGCCATCTCCGGCAAGCCGGTCGCCGCGGTCGGCACCGCCTTCGGCCAGTACGGCGGCGTGTGGGCGCAGGACGATGCCCGCAAGTCCGCCAGGATCGCGGGCGGTGTGGTCCTGGAGGACGTCAAGCTGTCCATCCCCGGCTCCGTGACACGCTTCGCAGAGACCCACCCCGCCGATGACGCCGAGGTCGTCACCGCGCTCACCGAGGTCATCCGCCAGGTCACCGAGCAGGCCGCGCCCGCCGCTGCCTGACCCACGCCACGTGCGGCGGCGGCCCGCCGAGGATGCCGCGCCGCCGCCGCACGAAGCCGTACCGCGCAAGCGCGGGCGAGCCCGACACCCTCGGCCACCCCGTCAGGCCCGATGCGCCCCGCGAGGAACTCCTGATTCAGGATTCAGGGCCACACCAAGCAGTACGCCTGGTGCCCCGCGTCGTGCAGGCGGTAGCTGAAGTCCTGCCACTCGTGCAGCAGTTGGTAGACGTTGAACGCGTCGCGCGGGCCGCCCCGGTCCGGGACCGTGGACCAGATGAAGGCCGCCGCGCCCACCGACTCCTCGCCGACGCTGCGCAGTGGGTCGACGACCGTCATCGGAAGCTTGACCACCGCGTAATCGGGGTGGAGTACGACCAGTTCCAGCGGGGGAACCTTGTGCAGGGGTATGCCCTGGATGCCGGTGAGGACCATCGCCGCCACCGTCTCCGGCTTGATCTTGGTGAACATGCCGCCCATGCCCAGTTCGTCGCCCCCGAGCTCCTCGGGGCGCATCGAAATGGGCACGCGTGCCGCAGTCGCCCCGTCGGGGGCACCGAAGTACTTGTAGGTCACCCCCATCCGGCCACCACTCCTGCTTCCGGCTCCGCCACCCTGCGCGCCACCGGCCTGTATGCCTTGCCTGCGCTCTGCCCCACGCCGGTGCCGACCCCGCCGGGAAGGCTCGGGCCCCAGGTCGTCGGTCCCTTCGCCCACTCCGCCACCGCGATGCATATCTCATCCACCCGACTACTACTTAGGAGACCCGGCCCCCGCCGCGCAACCTGATCATCGTGTCAGTGACCTCCCCCACGGGCGCGCGGTGAAACACCTGGCCGCGAGACCGTCCGTGGCTCGGACACCATGGCTTGTGTGAGCTTTCCCTATGTCGGCCCAGTTTCGCAGACGTGAGGGGGCCGAAGCCCGGTCGTCGCGCGACGGATGTGCCCGCCGGGCATTCGGTGGCCGGAATCTTCCGCGCCCGGCCGCGTACGGGCGCTGTCCTACCCTGGGGAGGTCACTAGCCCCCCGGAGTCGGAGAAGTCGCAGGTCATGACCGAACTGCCTTATCAATATGAAGCCCCAGTCTCGCAGGCGCTGTTCGACCGCGCGTCCCTCGTGACGCCCGGCGGCGTCAACTCTCCCGTCCGTGCCTTCCGGGCCGTGGGCGGTACGCCCCGCTTCATGGTGTCCGGTACCGGTCCGTACCTCACCGACGCCGACGGCCGCGAGTACGTCGACCTCGTGTGCTCATGGGGGCCGATGATCCTCGGGCACTCCCACCCCGAGGTCATCGCCGCGGTCCAGGAGGCGGTCGCCCGCGGCACCTCGTTCGGTACGCCCGGGGAGGGCGAGGTCGCGCTCGCCGAGGAGATCGTGGCCCGGGTCGAGCCCGTGGAGCAGGTGCGGCTGGTGTCGTCCGGCACCGAGGCGACCATGTCCGCGATCCGTCTCGCCCGCGGGTTCACCGGCCGGGCCAAGGTGGTGAAGTTCGCCGGCTGCTACCACGGCCACGTCGACGCGCTGCTGGCCGCCGCCGGGTCCGGGGTCGCGACCTTCGGCCTTCCGGACACCCCCGGCGTCACCGGCGCCCAGGCCGGCGACACGATCGTGCTGCCGTACAACGACCTGGACGCCGTGCGGGAGGCGTTCGCCGCGCGGCCCGGCGAGATCGCCTGCGTCATCACCGAAGCGTCGCCGGGCAACATGGGCGTCGTACCGCCGCTGGACGGTTTCAACGCCGGACTCAAGGAGATCTGCGCCGCGGGCGGCGCGCTCTACATCTCCGACGAGGTCATGACCGGATTCCGTACCTCGAAGGCCGGCTGGTTCGGCGTCGACGGGGTGCGCCCCGACCTGATGACCTTCGGCAAGGTCATGGGCGGCGGCTTCCCGGCCGCGGCCTTCGGCGGGCGCGCGGACGTGATGGCGCACCTCGCCCCGGTCGGCCCCGTCTACCAGGCGGGCACCCTCTCCGGGAACCCGGTCGCCACCGCCGCCGGTCTCGCGCAGCTGCGGCTGCTCGACGACGCGGCGTACGCCAAGGTGGACGCGGTCTCCGCGGAGATCCGCGGCCTGGTCAGCGAGGCGCTCGCCAAGGAAGGCGTGGCGCACACCGTGCAGACGGCGAGCAACATGTTCTCCGTCTTCTTCACCGACCGGCCGGTGCGGAACTACGAGGACGCGAAGCAGCAGGAAGCTTTCCGCTTCACCGCCTTCTTCCACTCGCTGCTGTCGCAGGGCGTCTACCTGCCGCCGTCCGCCTTCGAGTCCTGGTTCGTCTCGACAGCCCACGACACGCAGGCCGTCGAGCGCATCGCCGCCGCCCTGCCCGCCGCTGCCCGCGCCGCATCGGAGGCCACCGCATGAGCGGGAACGGAAGCCGCGAGGACGTCACCGTCGTCCATCTGATGCGGCACGGAGAGGTGCACAACCCGGAGGGCGTGCTGTACGGGCGCCGCCCCGGCTACCACCTCTCCGAGCTGGGCCGGCAGATGGCGGACCGGGTCGCCGAGCACCTGAAGGACCGCGACATCACCCATGTCGTCGCCTCCCCGCTGGAGCGTGCCCAGGAGACCGCCACGCCGATCGCCAAGACGCACGGCCTCGACCTGGCCACCGACGACCGGCTCATCGAGGCCGCCAACGTCTTCGAGGGCAAGACCTTCGGCGTCGGCGACGGGGCGCTGCGCAAGCCGGACAACTGGAAGCACCTCACGAATCCGTTCCGGCCGTCGTGGGGCGAGCCGTACATCGAGCAGGTCGTACGGATGATGGGCGCTCTGGACGCCGCGCGTGACGCGGCGCGCGGTCACGAGGCGGTGTGCGTCAGCCACCAGCTGCCGATCTGGATCGTGCGGAGCTTCGTGGAGCGGCGGCGGCTGTGGCACGACCCGCGCAAGCGGCAGTGCACTCTCGCGTCGTTGACCAGCTTCACGTACCAGGGCGACAAGATCGTGTCGGTCGGGTACGCGGAGCCGGCGCGGGATCTGGTGCCGGCTCATCTGCGGGCCGGGGCGAAGCCGGTGAAGGGGAAGTCGAAGGCGTTCGGCGCGTAGCCGGCCGCCCGGTTGCCGTTCTGTCCTCGATCGCCGGACGGGCTTGATCTCGCCGCCCGTCCGGCGAACTGTCATGCCATCAGCCATGCCGTCAGCCATGCCGCCAGTCCTGCCGTGAGTCATGCCGTCAGTCATGCCATGAACCGAGAGTTCGGACGGACGATCAGCTGAGCGATCAGCAGGTGATCGACCATGTGATAGGTCATGTGTTCGGTCACGTACCGGGTCTGGTCACGCAAAGAAAAATATGCTAAATAGCGGAACCCCCGTGCTGTTTCCATCATCTAAGCCTTTGGCAGTTTGTATGGATTTGGGGCAAAACGACCGCAGGTGGGGAACTCATGCGCGAGATCAGCCGAAGGGGTTTGCTCGGAGCCGGGCTCGGGGCCGCGGCCGCGATCGGTCTCGCGGGGTGCAGTTCCTCCGGCACGGGTTCATCGGGGGCGGACACGGGGACCACCGACGAGAAGGGTGCCGACGGGCACACCCGGGGGACCGGGCCTGCCAAGAAGGACGTCCGGGAGATCGGCGACGGTTCCACCGTGGACACCGGGAAGCAGCCGCACCAGCCCGCCGCGCCGGTTCCGCTCGAACCCGGGCAGACGCCGCCGCAGTTCGTGATCTTTTCCTGGGACGGGGCGGGCGAGGTCGGCAACGGGCTCTTCCCGCGCTTTCTGGAACTCGCCAAGGAACACGACGTGGCGATGACCTTCTTCCTCTCCGGCCTCTATCTGCTGCCCGAGTCGAAGAAGTCCATGTACCGGCCGCCCAACAACCCGGTCGGCGCTTCCGACATCGGATATCTCACCGATGATCACGTCAAACAGACGCTGAAGTACGTCCGGCAGGCATGGCTCGACGGGCATGAGATCGGCACCCACTTCAACGGGCATTTCTGCGGCGGTTCCGGATCGGTCGCGAACTGGTCGCCCTCCGATTGGCGGAGCGAAATCGATCAGGCGGTCTCCTTCGTCACCGAATGGCGCACCAACACCGGCTGGAGTGACCTCGATCCGCTGCCTTTCGACTACCGCAAGGAACTGATAGGCGGCCGCACCCCCTGTCTGCTCGGCCAGGACAATCTGCTGCCCACGGCGAGCAGACTGGGCTGGCGCTACGACGCCAGTTCGCCCGGCGGCATCCAGGTGTGGCCACAGAAGCGCGAGGGCGTCTGGGACCTGCCGCTGCAGGGCATGCCGTTCCCCGGGCACTCCTTCGAGGTCCTTTCGATGGACTACAACATCCTCGCCAACCAGTCGCTGAATTCGACCAAGGGCATGCCCTCGCGTTATCCGGGCTGGCGCGAGCAGGCCGCCAAGTCGTATCTCGCCGGTTTCGACCGCGCCTACACGACGAACCGCGCGCCCTTCTATATCGGAAACCACTTCGAGGAGTGGAACGGCGGCATATATATGGATGCGGTCGAGGAAGCGCTCAAGAAAATCGCGGGGAAGCCGGATGTGCGGCTCGTCTCCTTCAAGCAGTTCGTCGACTGGCTCGACGTGCAGACCCCGGCCGTGCTCGACAAGCTCCGTACGCTGGGTGTCGGACAGGCGCCCGAAGGCGGCTGGAACGCCTTCTTTAAACAGGCCTGACAACGGGCTTTACGGGCACCGAGGGGGGTGCCCGAGATCGCCGGAACCGCCATGCGAAACTTTTCACATGAGCTATGGCCGGGCACCTCGACGCCGCTTCACCCTGCTCGCCGCCCCCGCAGCGGTCGTCGCGCTCGCACTCACGCTGACGGCGTGCGGCGGGGACGACAACAAGGTCGGTGGCGGTGGCAACACGAACTTCGTCACGGGCAGTGGCGGAATCTCCACCGTGGCCAAGGGCGACCGCAAGGCCGCCCCGAAGCTCGACGGTGAGACCCTCGAAGGCAAGCAGCTCGACGTCGCCGACTACAAGGGCAAGGTCGTCGTGCTGAACATGTGGGGCTCGTGGTGCGGGCCCTGCCGCCTGGAGGCCCAGTACTTCGCGAAGGTGGCGAAGGAGACGAAGGACAAGGGCGTCCAGTTCGTCGGGATCAACACGCGCGACGCCCAGAAGGGCCCCGCGCTGAGCTTCGAGAAGGACTACGGGGTCCCCTACCCGAGCATCTTCGACCCGACCGGCAAGCTCATGCTCCGCTTCCCCAAGGGCACGCTGAACCCGCAGACCATTCCGTCGACCGTCGTCCTGGACCGGGACGGGAAGATCGCCGCCCGTTCCCTGGCCGCGCTCGACGACACCAAGCTGCACAAGATGATCGACCCGCTGATCGCGGAGAAGTGATTCCGTGCTCACCCTCGCCGCCGTTGCGGGCCAGAACGAGACCGTGATGAACGGGGCGCTGTTCGTCGCCCTGCCCATTGCCCTGCTCGCCGGGCTCGTCTCGTTCTTCTCGCCGTGCGTCCTGCCGCTCGTGCCCGGCTACCTTTCCTACGTCACCGGCGTCAGCGGCACCGACCTGGCGCAGGCCAGGCGAGGGCGGATGGTCGCGGGCGCCTCGCTCTTCGTGCTCGGCTTCACCGCCGTGTTCGTCTCCGGCGGCGCGCTCTTCGGCTTCTTCGGCCAGACCCTCCAGGCGCACAGCGCGACGCTCTCCAAGGTCCTCGGCGTGCTGATGATCCTGATGGGGATCTTCTTCATGGGCCTGATGCCCTGGATGACGCAGCGTGAATTCCGTATCCACAAGAGGCCGGTGACCGGGCTGGTGGGTGCACCGCTGCTGGGTGCCCTCTTCGGGATCGGCTGGACGCCGTGCCTCGGTCCGACGCTCAGCTCGGTGAGCTTCCTCGCGCTGGATCAGGGCACCGCCGTACGCGGGGCGATACTGACCGTCGCGTACTGTCTCGGGCTCGGTCTGCCCTTCGTGCTCGCGGCGGTCGCCTTCCGCAAGGCGCTCGGCGCCTTCGGCTGGGTCAAGCGCCACTACGCATGGGTCATGCGGATAGGCGGCGTCATGATGATCGCGACCGGGCTGCTCCTGCTGACCGGTGTCTGGGGCAGCATGATGCAGGAATTGCAGGGCTGGTCCAACGGCTTCACTGTGGGGATCTGAGTTCCATGAGCGACACCAAGTCCAACCCGGCCCCGGAGCGCGAGCGCCGGGACGAGCGGGAGATCCGGGACGAGCAGGACCGGGAGAACGCCCGCGAACTGGGCGCGGCCGGCTCCCAGCTCTCCACCGCCCCGCGCGAGGAGACCGCGGCCGCCCTGCCGGCCATGGGCGTCATCGGCTGGGCCCGCTGGTTCTGGCGGCAGCTCACCTCGATGCGGGTCGCGCTGATCCTGCTCTTCCTGCTGTCGCTCGGCGCCATCCCCGGCTCGCTGATCCCGCAGAACAGCGTGGACGAACTGAAGGTGCAGACCTTCAAGGAGGCCCACACCACCGTCACGCCGATCTACGAGAAGCTCCAGCTCTTCGACGTCTACAGCTCGGTGTGGTTCTCCGCGATCTACATCCTGCTGTTCATCTCGCTCATCGGCTGCATCGTGCCGCGCACCGGCCAGTTCATCGGCCAGCTGCGCAGTCGTCCGCCGGGCGCCCCGAGGCGCCTGACCCGGCTGCCCGCTTACACCACCTGGCGCACCGAGGCCGAGCCCGAGCAGGTCCGCGAGGCCGCGCTCGCCATGATGCGCAGTCGCCGCTACCGCGCGCACACCGCGGGGGACGCGGTCGCCGCCGAGAAGGGGTACCTGCGCGAGGCCGGGAACCTGATCTTCCACGTCGCCCTGATCGTGATGCTGGTGGCGTTCGCCTTCGGGCAGCTCTTCAAGTCCGAGGGCGCCAAACTGATCGTCGAGGGCGACGGCTTCTCCAACACGCTGACCCAGTACGACGACTTCAAGTCCGGTTCGCTGTTCGACACCGACTCGCTCGTCCCGTTCAGCTTCAAGCTCGACAAGTTCATCGGTACGTACGAGCGCAGCGGCCCCCAGGTCGGTACGCCCCGGACCTTCGAGACCCATGTGACGTACGAGAAGGGCGCGTACGGCAAACCGCAGAAGACCGTCATCAAGGTCAACGAACCCCTCGTCATCGACGGCACCAAGGTCTATCTGAACGCGCACGGCTACGCGCCCGTCGTCTCCGTCAAGGACGCGAGCGGCAAGGTGGTCTACCGCAACGCCGTGCCGCTGCTGCCCATCGACAACAACGTCACCTCGACCGGGGCGATCAAGGTGATGGACGGCTACCGCGACAAGAACGGCAAGAAGACCCAGCTGGGCTTCCAGGCCTTCTTCGTGCCGACCTTCGCGGGCGACAACCAGGGCACGATGTTCTCCCAGTTCCCCGCCGCCGACAATCCGCGGCTCGCCCTCAACGGCTACTACGGCGGCCTCGGCGTCGACTCCGGACTGCCGCAGAACGTGTACCAGCTGGACAAGTCCGATATGAAGGAGTTCAAGGACAGCAAGGGCAAGCAGCTCAAGCAGCGCCTGGCGGTCGGCGACACGATGAAGCTGCCCGACGGCGCCGGCTCGATCACCTTCGAGGGCGTCGAGGAGTGGGCCAGCTTCCAGATCTCCGAGCAGCCCGCCAGCGGCTGGGCGCTCACCGGGTCCATCGCCGCGATCGCCGGACTCGCGGGCTCGCTGTTCATCCAGCGCCGCCGCATCTGGGTGCGGGCCGTGCGCGGTGCGGACGGCGTCACCGTCGTCGAAATGGCGGGTCTCGGCCGCAGCGAGTCCGCGAAGCTTCCCGAGGAGCTGGCCGATCTCGCGGTCACGCTCCACGCCGTCGCGCCCACCGCGCCCGGCGCCGACCCCGGATCCGATTCCGGCACCGTCGAAGAATCCCCCGTAGAACTTGCCGAAGGGGCTGAGAAGTGAATCTCGCCGCCGCAACCAACGAGAACCTGGCGCACACCAGCAATGTGCTGATCTATTCGTCGATGGCCGTGTACACCCTGGCCTTCTTCGCGCACATCGCGGAATGGGTGTTCGGCAGCCGCAGCAAGGTCGGCCGCACCGCCGCCGCCCTGACCGGCGCCGGGGCCCAGGGCGCCGGAGCCTCGGTGAAGGTGCAGGTCGCGCAGCAGGGCGGCGGCACCGCCGTACTGGACCGCCCGAAGATCATCACGCGCTCCGCGGCCGGTTCCCGCGACGTCCCGGACGGGCCCGGCGCGGCCGGTGGCACGTTCAAGGGCGACCTGTACGGACGCATGGCGATCTCCATGACCGTGCTCGCGTGCCTCGTGCAGGCCGGCGGAGTCATCGCCCGTGCGCTGTCCGTGCAGCGTGCGCCCTGGGGCAACATGTACGAGTTCTCCATCACCTTCTCCACGGTGGCGGTCAGTGCGTACCTGGTCCTGCTCGCGCTGAAGAAGAACGTCCGCTGGATGGGCCTGCTCCTGGTCACCACCGTCCTGCTGGACCTCGGCCTCGCGACCACGGTGCTCTACACCTCCAGCGGCCAGCTGGTGCCCGCACTGGACTCGTACTGGCTGTGGATCCACGTCTCCACCGCCATCATCTGCGGTGCCGTCTTCTACATCGGCGCGGTCGCCACCCTGCTCTACCTCTTCCGCGACAGCTACGAGAGCAAGCTCGCGGGCGGCGTGCAGCCCGGTTCGTTCGCCCAGTCCGTGCTCTCCCGGCTGCCCGCCGCCGCGACGCTCGACAAGTTCTCGTACCGCATCAACGCCGCCGTCTTTCCGCTGTGGACGTTCACGATCATCGCGGGCGCCATCTGGGCCGGCGACGCGTGGGGCCGCTACTGGGGCTGGGACCCCAAGGAGGTCTGGTCCTTCATCACCTGGGTCGCGTACGCCTGCTACCTGCACGCCCGCGCCACCGCCGGCTGGAAGGGCCGCAAGGCCGCCTACCTGGCCCTCATCGCCTTCGGCTGCTGGCTCTTCAACTACTACGGCGTGAACATCTTCGTCACCGGCAAGCACTCCTACGCCGGGGTCTGACCCGCGCCCGCCCCGTAAGGGTGCGGATCGTGGCCCACCGGGCCACGCTGGAACCATGACCGATGCGACCCCCGTCATCGAGCGTGGCACCAGTGAAACCCACGGTGACCTGCACATTGTGCGGTTCCTGCTACGGCTGCCCCACCCCGTTCCACGGGTGTGGGCAGCCGTAGCCAGTTCCGAGGGGCTGGCCGGCTGGCTCGGTGCCGCCGACCCGTTCGAACCGCACATCGGCGGCGCGATCACGCTGCGCCGGCTGACCACCGACCGGGACGGGCACGCCTCGGCCGCCTCCGGCACGGTCACCGCCTGGGACATCGAGCGGGTCGCCGAATACACCCTCGTAGGGGCCCACGGCCGGATCCGCTTCCACCTGGAGCCACCGCGCGGCGACCATGTGCTGCTGCGCTTCACGCACGAGTTCCGGGGCGACGACGCGATGCGCCTGGACCGCCTCGCCGAGTGGCACGACCACTTCCGCTACCTCGTGGACGCGCTCGACGGCTACCCCGCCGACTGGACGCGATGGACCCCGGTCCGGTGGGCGGAACTGCGCGAGGAGTACGCGGCCACCGTGCGGTGACGCGACTTGAGCCGAACGAAAGGCCCTACGACGGCGGCAGGCACCTCGGGCCGGGCGGCGCTCCCTTGGGCCAGGCGATCGCGACGAACCGCTGACGGGCGTCCTCGGGCGCCGGCCCCGGGACGCGGGACGGGCCGGGTGTATCAGCCGGCGCCGATGTCCTCGTTCCACAGGCCGGGCCGATCCCGTACGAAGTCCCGCATGAGCGCGATGCATTCGGCATCGTCGAGCACCACGATCCCGACCCCGTGCCGGGCCAGCCAGTCGTGCCCGCCGTGGAACGTCTGCGCCTCGCCGATCACCACCCGCGAGATCCCGAACTGCCGTACCAGGCCGGAGCAGTACCAGCACGGGGAGAGCGTCGTCACCATCGTCGTGCCCCGGTACGAACGCTGCCGCCCGGCCGCGCGGAAGGCGGCCGTCTCTGCGTGCAGCGACGGATCGCCGTCCTGCACCCGGCGGTTGTGCCCGCGCCCGAGGAGCGTACCGTCCGGCCCGTACAGCGCGGCACCGATGGGGATGCCGCCCTCGGCGAGCCCGGTCCGGGCCTCGGCGAGGGCGGTGGCGAGCATGGCCCTGTCGTTCACGCGTGCGTGCTCCTGGTAGCCGTTGCCGGGGGCGCTGCCCCCGCACCGCCGCTCCTCAATCGCCGGAGGGGCTTGAGCTCTCCCCGCTCTCGCGGCGCTTGAGTTCCTCCTCGCGGCGGCGCAGATCCGCCTCCCAGTCCTTGAGGAGCGACTCGTCCTTCTTGTTCTCTTCCTTCAGCGCGTTCAGGAACTCCGGATTGTCGTCCGGCGCCACCCACTGCGAGCGGTGATTGCGGTGCCATTCGGAGGGCGTACGGCCCCCGGCGGGCACCTCGCGCATCTTGCCCGCGGCCAGCCAGACGATCGGGCCGACGATCCAGAACAGCAGGATGATGAAGACCCAGGCGATCTTCGGCAGGTGCTTGGCCTCGTCCTCGGGGGTGTTCAGGCAGTCGATGAACGCGTAGATCGTCAGCGCCAGAGGCAGGAGAAAGGTCAGGGCCCGGAGCATGATGGAAAGGTCCCCCTGAGGAGAGATGGCGGGGCTCGGCCCGCCCCGGTGACGCGCCCAGAGTAGCCGGTGTCAATGACGTCCCACGGCGAGCAGGTGGGAACTGGCGGCGAGCAGGTCGGGGTACGGCTCCGCCATGCGGGCCGCGGTCACGATGCGCTTCCCGACCACGGCCGACGGTCGGGACACGGAGCCCCCTACCGTCTATGTGGAGGGCTTCACCGGCGCGCTCTACCTCGATAAGCCCCACGAGATCGAGCGCTACGACGGGGCGTTCAAGTCGATTTGGGGCTCGGCGCTTGACGAAGCAGGCAGCACGAGCCTTCTCAAGCGAGCAGCGAGGGAGCTAAGAAAGTGAACAGTGCGGATCTGACAGGCGCGGTCTGGCGCAAGAGCAGCCGCAGCAACGGTGACGCGAACTGCGTCGAGGTCGCCTTCCTCGGCGACGGGCGGGTGGCCACCCGAGACAGCAAGGACCGGGGCGACGGACCCGTGCTCGTCTTCACCAGGGGTGAGTGGGCCGCTTTCGAGGGCGGCGTGGTGGACGGCGAGTTCCAGCGGCCGTAGCCCTGGCGAAGCCGGTCGTCCGGACGCCTCAGCGCCCCCGTGGCGCGGGCGCGTCCCTGTTCCGTCCGAGGGCCACCGAGGTGGGGCACCCCCGGTGATCGCCAACGGTGATGACAAACTGGGCGGCATGGCTTACGACGATCTTCGTTCCCTCCTCCGGGCCCTGGAGCGCGAGGGCGAGCTCAAGCGCATCAAGGTCGAGGTCGACCCGTATCTGGAGGTCGGCGAGATCGTCGACCGGGTGAACAAGGCGGGCGGACCCGCGTTGCTCTTCGAGAACGTCAAGGGGTCGTCGATGCCCCTGGCCATGAACGTCTTCGGGACCGACAAGCGGCTGCTCAAGGCGCTCGGGCTGAAGTCGTACACCGATATCAGCGACAAGATCGGCGGGCTGCTCAAGCCGGAACTGCCGCACGGCTTCGTCGGCGTGCGGGAGGCGTTCGGGAAGCTCGGGTCGATGGTGCACGTGCCGCCGAAGAAGGTGAAGTCGGACAGCGCCCCCGTGCAGGAGGTCGTCCTCACCGGCGACGACGTGGACCTGGACCTGCTGCCCGCGCTCTTCACCTGGCCCGAGGACGGTGGCTCCTTCTTCAACCTGGGGCTCACGCACACCAAGCACCCGGAGACCGGCGTACGGAACCTGGGCCTCTACCGGCTCCAGCGCCACGACCGGCGCACCATCGGGATGCACTGGCAGATCCACAAGGACAGCCGCAACCACTACCAGGTCGCCGCCAAGCGCGGGGAGCGGCTGCCGGTCGCGATCGCGTTCGGGGCGCCGCCCGCGGTGACGTACGCCTCCACCGCCCCGCTGCCGGGGGACATCGACGAGTACCTCTTCGCCGGGTTCATCCAGGGCAAGCGGATCGAGATGGTCGACTGCAAGACCGTGCCGCTCCAGGTCCCGGCGCAGGCGGAGGTCGTCATCGAGGGGTGGCTGGAGCCCGGGAAGATGCTTCCCGAGGGGCCGTTCGGCGACCACACCGGCTTCTACACGCCGCAGGAACCATTCCCCGCGCTGACCATCGACTGCGTGACCATGCGGAAGCGTCCGCTGCTCCAGTCGATCGTGGTGGGCCGGCCGCCGACCGAGGACGGGCCGCTGGGGCGGGCCACCGAGCGGTTCTTCCTGCCGCTCCTCAAGATCATCGTGCCGGACATCGTGGACTACCACCTGCCGGAGGCGGGCGGCTTCCACAACTGTGCGATCGTCTCGATCGACAAGAAGTACCCGAAGCACGCCCAGAAGGTGATGAGCGCCATCTGGGGCGCGCACATGATGTCGCTGACCAAGCTGATCGTGGTCGTGGACTCCGACTGCGACGTCCACGATCTGCACGAGGTGGCCTGGCGGGCGCTCGGGAACACGGACTACGCGCGGGACCTGACCGTCACCGAGGGGCCCGTCGACCATCTCGATCACGCCTCCTACCAGCAGTTCTGGGGCGGCAAGGCGGGCATCGACGCGACGAGGAAGTGGCCCGAGGAGGGTTACACCCGGGACGGGGGCTGGCCGAACATGGTCGAGTCCGACCCTCAGACGGCGGCGAAGGTCGACCGCCGGTGGAAGGAATACGGACTGTGAGCGCCGCCGAAGCAGCACTGGGCTCAGGGCCCGTACAGCCGAACAGCAGGGTCAAGGCGTTCCTGCGACTCGTGATGATCGAGCACTCGGTCTTCGCGCTGCCCTTCGCGTACATCGCCGCCCTGACCGCGATGTTCCAGGCGGACAAGGCCATCCACTGGGTCACGCTGCTGCTCGTCACCATCGCGATGGTGGGGCTGCGGACGTTCGCGATGGCCTGCAACCGGATCATCGACCGGGAGATCGACGCCCGTAACCCGCGCACCGCGAGCCGGGAACTGGTCACCGGCGCGGTGTCCGTGAAGTCGGCGTGGACGGGGGCGATCATCGCCGTCGTCCTCTTCCTCGGGGCGGCCGCGCTGCTGAACCCGCTCTGTCTGGCGCTCGCGCCGGCCGCCGTCGTACCGATGGTGGTCTATCCGTACGGGAAGCGGTTCACCCACTACCCGCACGCCATCCTCGGTGTCGCGCAGGCGATAGGGCCGATCGGCGCCTGGCTGGCGGTGACCGGCAGCTGGTCGTGGGACGCGGTGATCCTCGGTCTCGCGGTCGGGATCTGGATCGGCGGCTTCGACCTGATCTTCGGCTGCCAGGACGTCCAGGCGGACCGGGCGCACGGGGTGCTGTCGGTGCCCGCTCGGTTCGGGATTCCGGCCGCCCTGTGGGGTGCGCGGGTCTGCCATGTGGTGACGACCGGGCTGCTCGTCTGGTTCGGGCTGGCCACGGAGGCCGGACTGCTCTACTGGATCGGCATGGTGATCGTCGCCGTCGCCTTCGTGTACGAGCACCGGGTGGTGCGCCCGCACGATCTGTCCCGGCTGAACCGGGCGTTCTTCTCGGTCAACGGGTTCATCGGGATGGCGCTGTTCGCGTGCGCGCTGCTCGACCTGCTGGTGCGCGGGCTGACGGTGTAGGACCTGTCCGGCGGCCCCGAACTCCTGACGCGTGGGCCGCCTTGCGCGCCGGATAGGCTCGGGTGTGTGGATTCCGGGATTTCAGTGAGTCAGCACCAGCGTCAGCCTTGGATTGTCGGGGTTTCCGGTGCTTCGGGCACCCCATTCGCCGCCTCCGTGCTGCGTGGTCTGCTGGCCGCGGGGGAGAGCGTCGATCTGGTGGTGAGCCGGGCGTCGAGGCTGACGCTGCTGGACGAGACCGGGATCGCGTTCCGCGACGCGCACTGGCGGGAGGATCTGCGCAGCTGGCTGGCGCGCGGGGCGGACGGCAAGCCGCACACCTTCGACGTGGGTGACGCGGACATCGAGGGCGTACGGCACTGGCCGGCCGGTGATCTTGCCGCCGGGCCGTCCTCGGGGTCGTACCCGGCGAAGGGGATGCTGATCGTCCCGGCTTCGACGGCGTGTGTGGCCGGGGTGGCGCTCGGACTCTCGAAGGATCTGCTCCAGCGGGCCGCGAGCGTGACGCTCAAGGAGCGGCGGAAGCTGGTCGTCGCGGTGCGGGAGACCCCGCTGAACGGGCAGACGCTGAAGCATCTGGTGAGCCTGGACGAGGCGGGCGCCGTGGTGCTGCCCGCCTCTCCGGCGTTCTACGCGGGGGCGACGCACATCCAGGATCTGGTGGACTTCGTCGCGGGGCGGGTGCTGGACGCGGCGGGGGTGCCGCACGGCCTGTACCGCCGGTGGGAGGGAGAGCTCGGTGGCGGCTCTCGCCGGGATGGCTGAGCCGGTGGTGGTCAGCGCTTCTTCGTGGCGCGCGGGCTGCGGGGCTTGTCGATCCGGTGCGCGGCGGCGGGCTGGTGGGCACGCGAGCGGTTGGCCAGGTCCTGCAGCTCGCGCATCCGGGCGTAGGCCATCTCGATCGTGTACACGGTGTTCTCACTCCTGAGGATTCGAAAGCATTTTTTGGATGTTCGAGAAGTTTTGCAGGCAATGAAGCCTGCGTGCCTTAGATTCTACACGTAGAATCGCGATACTGCTGAACAATGGAAGGTTTCAGTCATATGGACGCGGTGGACAGGCAGCTCATCCAGGCCCTCAGGGAGAACGGCAGGGCCTCGTACGCCGAGCTGGGACGGCTCGTCGGACTCTCCGGGCCCAGCGTCACCGACCGCATCAACCGGCTGGAAACCGCCGGTGTCATCACCGGCTACCGCGCCACCGTCGACGCCGCGGCCCTGGGGCTCGGCGTCACGGCACTGATCGGCATCTCGCTCTCCGACGCGGCCGATCACGAGGACGTGGCGCGCCGGCTGAAGGACCTCGCGGAGATCGAGGACGCCTGGTTCATCGCGGGCGACGACTCGTACATGCTCAAGGTGCGCGTCGGTGACGTGGACGGTCTGGAGCGGACCATTCGCCGGCTCAGCGGTACGAGGGGCGTCTCGCGTACGCGTACCACGATCGTGCTCTCCACCAAGTGGGAGAACCGGGTCGGGGAACTTCCCGAAGAGGTGTAGGCGTAACGTGGTGGGGCCCCCGGGGGACCGGGGGTTTCGCCCGGTATCACCTGTCACCGGGAAACGCACAGCACGTCGACAACTGGGAGGCAGCCGCATGGACGTCGGGCTCAAGCGCGAGCTGGAGGAGAAGGTCCGCGCAGGGGAGCGGCTGACCCGTGAGGACGGCATCGCCCTCTACGAGTCGGACGACCTGGCCTGGCTCGGTGGCCTCGCCCATGAGGTGCGGATGCGCAAGAACGGCGACGTCGTGCACTTCAACGTCAACCGGCACCTCAACATGACCAACGTGTGCACCGCGTCGTGCGCGTACTGCTCGTTCCAGCGCAAGCCGGGCGAGAAGGACGCGTACACCATGCGCATCGAGGAGGCCGTCCGGCTCGCGAAGGCGATGGAGGGCGAGAACCTCACCGAGCTGCACATCGTCAACGGGCTGCACCCCACCCTCCCGTGGCGCTACTACCCGCGCTCCCTCAGCGCGCTGAAGGAGGCCCTGCCGCAGGTCTCCCTCAAGGCGTTCACCGCAACCGAGATCCACCACTTCGAGACCATCTCCGGGCTCTCCGCCTCCGAGATCCTCGACGAGCTGATCGAGGCCGGTCTGGAGTCGCTGACCGGTGGCGGCGCGGAGATCTTCGACTGGGAGGTCCGCCAGCACATCGTGGACCACAACACTCACTGGGAAGACTGGTCGCGCATCCACCGCCTCGCGCACGAGAAGGGTCTGAAGACCCCGGCGACGATGCTGTACGGCCACATCGAGGAGCCGCGTCACCGCGTCGACCATGTGCTGCGGCTGCGCGAGCTGCAGGACGAGACCGGTGGCTTCCAGGTCTTCATCCCGCTGCGCTACCAGCACGACTTCGTGGACATGAAGGACGGCAAGGTCCGCAACAAGCTCCAGGCCCGGACGACGATGGCGACCGGCGCCGAGGCGCTGAAGACCTTCGCCGTCTCGCGGCTCCTCTTCGACAACGTCCCGCACGTCAAGGTCTTCTGGGTGATGCACGGCGTGCAGACCGCCCAGCTCGCGCTCCAGCACGGCGCGGACGACATGGACGGCTCGGTCGTCGAGTACAAGATCACGCACGACGCGGACAACTACGGCACGCCGAACAAGCTCGGCCGCGAGGATCTGCTCGACCTGATCCGTGACGCGGGCTTCCGGCCCGTCGAGCGCAACACCCGGTACGAGATCATCCGCGAGTACCCGGGCCCGGACGCCGAGCGGCGCGAGTCGCCGCAGCCGATGCGCGTCTGACGTCCCGCCGTCAGCAGCCCCGTACGAGTTGAGCCCCGGCCACCGGCCGGGGATCGCGGGGATCGAGGCCGTCCGGCCGACCTGCCGCGGAGGTATCGGTGTCGACCGGTTCTATGCCTCGTGCGGATACAAGGAGGTGGGGCGGGTGCCCGACGCGATCCGGGTGGCCGAGGGGGACGACCGCGAAGACATCATCATGCTGCTGCCGCTCGGCCGAGAAGCCGCGGCGGAACCCTTCAGACGCAACCCTCCGAAGTGATCGATTCCGGGGCATGCTTCACTGGTCGGGCAGGATCGCAGGACTGTCGTACGTAGAGAAAGAGGCCAACTGTGTCCGCTGCCAGCCCGAGCGCGACAATTCGGTACACCGCGATGCGCCTCGGTATCTTCGTAGGCTGCTTCGCCGTCGCGGCCGTGGCCGTCCACTTCGGCCTGCTGCCCTCCGGGGTGGGCGGCTCCAATTTCATCTGGGTGATCCTCCTCGCCCTGGTCCTGTCCGCGCCGCTCAGCTATGTGCTGCTGCGCAAGCAGCGTGACGAGATGTCCGAGCAGATCGTGTCCACGGTCGGCCGCACCAAGGCACGGCTCGAAGCGAACCGGACCCGCGAGGACCGCGTCGCCCCGTGACGACCGGCCGAGGATGACGCGGGCGGCTGCACACGGCCTCGTAAGGGCTGCGTAAGTTTTCTCACACCCGCACCGTTTCTCTACGAAACCCCAGCGCCGGAGCGATTGCTCCCGTACTGGGGTTTTGCCGTTCCCGCAGGGGTGTTGGGCGCTCCGGCGCCCGCGTCGCCGGCCGAGCGGGGCCAAAGAAGACCTTTGAGGTTCTCAAAGTTCAAGTGTTAACGTGTTCGCCATGAAGACAGCAGTGCGCCACCGATACGCCGCGAGCGTCCCGCTCGTGGAGCGCCTGCATGTCGATCTCTGCCGCTGTATGTCCGCGGTCTGTTGCCGCAACGTCTGAACCGGCACCATGCAGCGGCGCCGCCCCTGACGCGGGCGCCGCACCCCCGTCCCCCGCACAACGTTCCCGTGCGCCCCGGTGCGCCACCCCAGGAGTGTGTCCGTGTCCGCGAATTCCGCGTCCGCCGCCGCGACCGACAGCCCGTCCGGCTCCGGTTCCCGTATACCCAAGGTCCCGTTCTGGGCCCAGATAGTCGCCGGTCTCGTCCTCGGTGTCGTCCTCGGGTGGCTTGCCCGTACGTACGACATCAACTGGCTCTACAGCACGCTCGACAAGGTCGGCCACATCTTCGTCCAGCTGCTGAAGCTGGCCGTCGCGCCGCTCGTCTTCTTCGCGATCCTGGTGTCGATCACCAACCTGCGCAAGGTCAACAACGCCGCCCGGCTGGCCACCCGTACCCTGCTCTGGTTCATGATCACCTCGCTGATCGCGGTCGCCATCGGCCTCACGATCGGCCTGATCACCAACCCGGGTGCCGGAACCGGCCTCACGCCGAAGGACGGCAAGCTGCCGGAACACGCGGGCTCCTGGCTCGACTTCCTCACCGGCATCATCCCGGACAACGTGATCACCCCGTTCACCGAGCTGAACGTGCTCCAGATCGTCTTCATGGCCGCCGTCGCCGGCATCGCCGCGCTCAAGCTCGGCGACAAGGCCCAGCCGATCCTCACCCTCAGCGAGTCCGTCCTGGAGCTCCTCCAGAAGGCCCTGTGGTGGGTCATCCGCCTCGCCCCCATCGGCACCATCGGCCTCATCGGCTACGCGATCGCCGACTACGGCTGGGACCTGATCGGCAAGTACGCGACGTTCACCGCCGACGTCTACATCGGCTGCGCCCTGGTGCTGTTCGGGGTGTACCCGCTGCTGCTCGCGACCGTCGCCAAGCTCAGCCCGCTGCAGTTCTTCAAGGGTGCCTGGCCGGCGATCCAGCTGGCGTTCGTCTCCCGCTCCTCGGTCGGCACGATGCCGGTCACCCAGAAGGTCACCGAGCGCCTCGGCGTCCCGAAGGAGTACGCCTCCTTCTCGGTCCCGTTCGGTGCCACCACCAAGATGGACGGCTGCGCCGCGATCTACCCGGCGCTGGCCGCGATCTTCATCGCGCAGATCTTCGACGTCCAGCTGGGTGTCGGCGACTACGTCCTGATCGCGTTCGTCTCGGTGATCGGCTCCGCGGCCACCGCCGGCCTCACCGGCGCCACGGTCATGCTGACCCTCACGCTGTCGACGCTGGGCCTCCCGCTGGAGGGTGTCGGTCTGCTCATGGCCATCGACCCGATCCTGGACATGATGCGCACGGCCACCAACGTGGCGGGCCAGGCGCTGGTCCCGGTGATCGTCTCGGCCCGCGAGAAGATCCTCGACCACGACGCGTACAACTCGGCCTCGTCCTCCCCGGTCGACGACGACGTCGAGGTGCGTGACGACGAGCCACAGCGCGTGCCGGTCGCCGCGTAGCGCTCATCCGACGTACGCAGGGGCGCCCCGGTCCGTGCTCACGGACCGGGGGCGCCCCTGCGTACTGGTCAGGGCGCGTGTCTACCGGGCCGCCCCGGCAGGCGAGACCGTCGACCTGGCCGGGCGGAAGACCGACGACGGCTTCCGGGCGGCCAGCCGCTGCTCGGCGAAGTCCCGGTTGGCGCGCGTCTGCTCGCGATAGGCGTCGGGCAGGTCCGGCATCGCCAGCAGGCGGTCGCAGGCCCGGAGCGAGCCCGCGTAGTCGCCGACCCAGTAGGCGGTGATCGAGAACTCGAAGAGCAGGCCCCAGCGGTACACCCACGGCTGGACGAACAGCAGGTCGTCCTTCGGCGCTTTCCGGTCGAGCGCCGCGCAGACGAAGGCGTGCGCGGTGCGGTAGCGGCCGAGGCGGCGCAGCCGGGAGGAGAGTTCGTAGCAGGCTTCGAGCCGCTGCGGGCGTGATTCCCAGGCGCGGGAGAGGGCATCCATGGCGGCCGGCCAGTCGTCGGCCTCGGCCTTGAGGATTCCGGCCTGCAGCAGCGCGTAGTACACCTCCTCCTCCCAGCCGCCCATCTGCGCGCGGCGTTCGTACAGGGCGGCCGCCTTGGCGATGTCGCCCATGTCGCGCATGGTCTGTGCCAGGTAGAAGACCGTACGGGTGTTGGAGGGGTCGCGCTTCATCTCGGCGCCGAGCAGCCGGGCGTCGCGTTCGAACTTGTCGTGCCGCGAGCCGCCGTCGGCGTAGTCCTCGATGACGAGGGCGTCGAGATTCCGCTGGTCGTCGTGCCGGTCGGTGGTGAGGTACTCATGGGTGACGCCGACGTACCGCCAGGGCAGGTTGCCGCGGACCAGCCGCTTGATCCGGTACTCGGTGGCGCCCTCGTGCCGGAGCATGTACGAGTCGGCGGTCAGCGGGGGCAGTGGGCCCTCCTGGCGGATCACCAGGTCCGCGTCGAGGAGCAGCAGAAAGTCGGCCTTGCCGTGGGCGTGCTTGATGTTCAGCGTGCGGTTGTGGCCGAAGTTCACCCAGGGCTCCTCGTGGAGCTCGCCGGGGAGGCCGTCGAGTGCGCCACGGATCAGTTGCTGGGTTCCGTCGGTCGAGCCGGTGTCGGAGATCACCCAGGTGTCGATCAGGCCGCGGACGGAGGCGAGGCAGCGTTCGATGACCGCGGCCTCGTTCTTGACGATCATGCACAGGCAAATAGAAGGTTTCATGGCAACACCAATTCCCGGCGGACAGGTGCGCGTGACCTTACGTACGGGGCGGGGCGGTGCGACTGCGGCACGCCGGAACAGCCCGGATGTACCACGGTGCGGGCACCCGACCGGACGTGGTCGCTAGGCCAATGCGTTAAACAGACCCGCTCGGCTGTAAAGCGACTCCTCCTGCGATCCGATGAACCGACCGAAGCGTGAACACGCTTCGTTGTGGCTTCACTTGATTCAGCTCTGGAAGGAGCAGTGAATGAGTCCTGAGAACAGGACCCGGTCCTCTCTCGGCCCGATTCCGCGGCGGCGTGCGTGGCTGACGGGTACCACGATTGCCTCGATCGCCCTCATCGTCACGGGGTTCGCGAGCCCCGCGGTCGCCGCGGCACAGCAGGCGCGTCCGGCTGCCGACAGCAGCAGCGTCGTCATGCCGTCGGGCGGCGACAATTGCAAGGTTGAGAAGCCCAAGAAGAAGAAGCCGAAGAAGCACAGGTCGCTCACGGACGCGGAGCAGGCGTCGCTCGCGCTCGGCGGCGGCGACAAGTGCAAGGTGGGCCCCACCGGGCCGACGGGGCCCACGGGTCCGAAGGGTGACACGGGACCCACGGGTCCGACGGGTGACACGGGTCCCACGGGTGCCAACGGTGAGACCGGTCCCACCGGCCCCACGGGTGGCAACGGTGAGACCGGTCCCACCGGTCCCACCGGTCCCACCGGCCCCACGGGGCCCAGGGGTCCGAGGGGTAACACAGGCCCTACCGGCCCCACCGGTCCGTGTGCCGACATCGATTCCCTCGACCCGAACGACGCGGAGGAGTTCAGCGCCGTACTCAGCGGCGGCAACGCGTTCGTCGGACGCCGGAACACCAACCCCATGCCCCCGCAGGGGAACTACTCGTGGGTGAACCTCTCGAACAATGACAACTACCCCACCAACGCCTGTTCCATCTCCATCGTGGACCACGGGAACGACTCCTACGTGAAGGTGCTGACCACCACCGGTCAGGTCTGGGAGACGCACGGGGTCACCAACGACAACAACTTCATCTGGATCGAGCCCTGGACGCTGGTGGTGTTGCAGCCGAGCTGACCGAACGAGGGAAGTGATTGTGTGTGCTGTGCCCGCCGGGTTCCGGCGGGCACAGTGCGCATTCGGCCCCGTCCGCAAATCGGCCATCTGAACCGGGCCGCCACCGCTCCGTACGACGCCGAGGAAACCCGCGCCGTACTCTTACCGGGGAGTGGCACAGCGGGGCGGGAGGAAGTCGACGTGGGTGCTGTGAAGAGCAGACGGATGCCGCGTGCCGTGCGTGAGCAGCAGATGATGGACGCCGCCGTGCGGACCTTCGGGCAGCGTGGATACCGTGCCGCGTCGATGGATGAGATCGCCGAGCTGGCCGGGGTGTCCAAGCCGCTGGTGTATCTGTACCTCAACTCCAAGGAAGAGCTCTTCACCGCCTGCATCCGGCGCGAGGCGAAAGCACTGGTCGACGCCGTACGGGCGGGGGCGGAGCCGGGACTTCCGGCCGACCGGCAACTGTGGTCCGGGCTCCGCGCGTTCTTCACGCACACGGCGGAGCACCCGGACGGCTGGTCGGTGCTGCACCGCCAGGCGCGTACGCACGGGGAGCCCTTCGCCGCCGAGGTCACGGCGATGCGGGACGAGATCGTGGCGTTCGTGACGGGTCTGATCGGGGCCGCGGCGCGCGAGGCGCACCACGATCCGGCGCTCCCCGACCGCGATGTGTCGGGGCTGGCGCAGGCGCTCGTGGGGGCCGCGGAATCGCTCGCCGGGTGGGCGAACGAGACCCCGGGCGTCTCGGCGAAGGAGGCCGCGGCCACCCTGATGAACTTCTCCTGGGCGGGGCTGGAGAACCTTTTGACTTCCTCCCCCTCGTGAACGAGGGGGATTCCTACGGCTCGCGCCGTGGGGGTTTCTGCTTCGTAGCCGACTGCCCGCCCGGAGAACTCCGTTGAGGTCTTACACCAGCTCCACAGACTGTTACCGCCAGCCCGGCGGCCAGAAGGTTCTTCGCCGCGTTCACGTCCCGGTCGTGGGTCGTTCCGCAGTCGCACGTCCAGGTACGGACGTTCAGCGGCATCTTCTCGGCGAGGGTGCCGCAGGCGGAGCACAGCTTGGACGAGGGAACCATCGGTCGACGGCGATCACCTCGCGCCCGTACCAGGCGGCCTTGTACTCCAGCATGGAGCGGAACTCGCTCCAGCTCGCGTCCGAGATGGCTCGGGCGAGCGTGTGGTTCTTGACCATGTTGCGCACGGTCAGGTCCTCGATCACGAGCGTTTGGTTTTCACGCACGAGACGAGTGGTCAGCTTGTGGAGCAGGTCACGGCGACGGTCGGCGATCCTCGCGTGGATCTCGGCGACCTTGCGCCGGGCCTTGGCCCGGTTGGCGCCGTCGCCCCTGGCCTTGCGGGACAGTTTCCGCTGAGCTTTGGCGAGTCGGGCGCGGTCTTGGCGTTCGTGCCGGGGGTTGGCGATCTTCTCCCCGGTGGAGAGGGTCAGCAGGTGGTCCAGGCCGGCATCGATTCCGAGCGCGCTGTCGGTGGCGGGGAGGGGCTGGATGGACGGGTCGTCACACAGCAACGAGACGAACCAGCGTCCCGCCGCGTCCTGGGAAACGGTCACCGTGGACGGCCTCGCCCCCTGGGGGAGCGGCCGGGACCACACGATGTCCAGCGGTTCGGTCATCTTCGCCAGGGTCAGCTCCCCGTCACGGAAGCGGAACCCGCTGGTGGTGTACTCCGCCGACTTCCGCGACTTCTTCCGCGACTTGAAGCGCGGGTACTTCGCCCGCTTGCCGAAGAAATTGGTGAACGCGGTCTGCAGGTGCCGCAGCGTCTGCTGGAGCGGCACCGACGAGACCTGGTTGAGGAACGCCAGCTCCTCGGTCTTCTTCCACGCCGTCAGCATCGCCGACGTTGCGTTGTAGTTGACCCGCTCCTGCCGCACCCATGCCTCCGTGCGGGCGGCGAGCGCCAGGTTGTAGACCTTCCGCACGCAACCGAACGTGCGCGACAGCTCGGCTGCCTGCGCATCGGTCGGACAGAAGCGGTACTTGAACGCCCGCTTCACACAGCTCGTGGTCACGCTCACAAACTAGCGGTGCTGCGAGTTAAGATCAAATCTGCGGGTCACAGCACGGCCTTTCGCCCCGGGAGCGAAACCCCGTTCCTTGCCCTGCTCCGCAGGAGTCCGTTTCCTCTCCGCCCTGAAGGGCGGAGTATCCGCGGAGGAATCCGATGAACGGCCGTCCGTGGCAGCCGCCGAACCGGGCGGGGGACCGGGCGACCTGAGGGTCGTCCCGGTGAGGTGGACGCGGTCCGCGCCGCGCAGCTGGAAGCCGGTGGGGTCCGCCGCGTAGATGACGGTGGCGGGCAGCGGGACGGGGGCCCGGAAGTCGGCCCGTACCCACCGGACTTCATCGGGTCGCGGCGCCTCGGCCAGGCAGCGGGCGACGGTCCACATGCCGTGGGCGACGGCCCGGGGGAAGCCGAAGAGCCGGGCGGTGAGCGGATACAGGTGGATCGGGTTGCGGTCGCCCGACGCGGCACCGTAACGGCGCCCCAGATCACCGGGGAGCCGCCACTCGGCGACGGCGGGCGGCTCGGGGACCGGGGTCGGGTCCGGGGCAGGGGTCGGGGGCGGGGCCGGGGTCGGGTCTCCCGTGGTGACGGTCGCGCGCGTCGCGTGCCGGGAGAGGTAGCCGCTGCGGGACTCCCAGACCACTCGCCCGCCAGCCGCGCCTCGGTGACCATCGTGACCTCGGTGCCGCGCCGGTGCGGGGCCAACCCATAGGCGTACACCGTGAGTTCGAGCCGATCGCTCGGGTGCGGGGCGCGGTGGCGGGTGATCTCTGTCCAGGTGTGGACGAGCCCGACGACCGGCAGGGGAACTCCCTGGCCGTCATCAGCCGCATGGCGAGCGGGAAGCCCAGCACATGCGGGTACGTGAGCGGCAGCGCGCCCGACCCGGAGAAGCCGCAGACCCGGCGGTACGCGGCGAGGGGGGCCGGTGCGATCGGCGCGGCCGGGAGGACCGCCCGGCCCGTGGGTACGGTGGCGCCCGGGCGGCCTGCCCTCTTGAACGGGGACGTGACAGCTGCCCGTACGAGTGTCACGTTCAGATTCGGCATGGGCCACGCACCCAGCAGGCTCTGGCCGCAGACCCGCACGATCTGGCCGTTGACGGCCGTCGACGAGGGCTGGGCGAACCAGGCGACGGTCTCGGCGACATCGACCGGCAGGCCGCCCTGCGCAAGGGAGTTCATCCGGCAGACCGCCCCGCACAAGGGAGTTCGTCCGGCGGCCCGCCTCCCGGATGAAGAGGGGAACGGCCGCGGTCATCTTCGTCTCGATGAAGCCGGGGGCCACCGCGTTGACCGTGACACCGTGGTCGGCGGCGGCGGCACGCGGAGCCAGCGAGCGGACCAGGCCGATGATGCCCGCCTTGCTCGCCGCGTAGTTCGTCTGGCCGGTGTTGCCCGCGATACCGGCGATGGAGGCCGTGGCGACGATTCGGCCGCCGCGGTTGACGGTGCCCGCCTTGAGCAGCGCGTCCGTGGTGCGCAGCACGCTGTCGAGATTGACGTCGACGGCACAGGCCCAGCGGTCGGCCGGCATGTTGGCGAGCCGGCGGTCGCGGGTGATGCCCGCGTTGTGGACGAGGACGTCGAGGCCGCGAGGAACCGCGGCGGCGATCCGTTCCGCCGCGTCCGCGGTGGTGATGTCCAGCGGCAGTGCGGTGGCGCCGAGCCGGTCGGCGGTCCGGGCCAACTCGTCCTGCGCCGACGGGATGTCGAGGCAGACGACCCGGGCGCCGTCCCGGGCCGGCACCGAGGCGACCGAGGCGCCGATGCCGCGCGCCGCGCCGGTGACCAGCGCGGTGCGCCCGGCGAGCGGTGCCGCCGGGCCGGCGACGTGGCCGGGCGCGTCGGCGGTCAGCTCGATCCCGCAGGGTCGCGGTGATCGGCGGCAGCCGCACCCCGTTCGCGCGCTCCGACGGCCCGTACGTGCAGGTCGGCTGGTTCGCCACCGGCGACCTCGGCGCGCTCGACGAGGACGGCTGCCTCGCCATCACCGGCCGCAAGAAGGACATCGTCTTCACCTCCGGCGGCAAGAACGTCGCCCCGGCTCCCCTGGAAGACTGGCTGCGCGTTCACCCGCTGGTCAGCCAGTGCGTGGTCGTCGGCGACGACCGGCCGTTCATCACCGCCCTGATCACCTTGGAACCGGACGGGCTCGCCCACTGACTGCAGATGAAGAAGAAACAGGACGTGCCGATACGGAACCTCGTCGTCGACGACGAGTTCCGGGCGGCCCTGCAACGCGCGGTCGACGTGGCCAACCGGCTCGTCTCCCGCGCCGAATCGATCCGTAAATTCACCGTGCTGCCCGCGGACTTCACCGAGGAGAGCGGCCACCTGACCCCCTCGCTGAAACTGAAGCGCGCCGCGATCGGGCGGGACTTCGAGAAGGAGATCGAGGCGCTTTACCGGAACTGACCGCACAGGCCGCGGCCGTCGTCATCGGGCGGGACGGTTTCCGGGTCTTTCCCGGATTCCGGATTTGTCATATACGTCTTTCAATCCGACCCAATGGGGCAATTCCTCAAGGTCAATTGGCAAGGTGGATGCATTGCGGCCGGTCCGGACGCCGGGCCGAAGTGAGCAACGGGCTTAACCAGTCTGCAAATAGGGGCAGATGGCCGAAGCCCTGCTCACTCACATGGGGAGCGGTCTGCATCCAGACGGTAGATCACCGGCGTGGCGCATATGCCATTGAGTCGCCGCGGCTGCCACAGTCCAGGCTCCGATCCACGCAGAGCCGGTAAGGAATCCGAGATGCACAAATCGAGAAGCCGGGACGCCCTGTCCCGTTCAATCCTGGGCGCCATGTCGCTGGGTATGACCCTGGCGCTGTGTCCCATGGACATCGCTCACGGAACGCCGAACCCCGTGGGTTCGCAGGCGGTCAACCGAGCGATGGCGGAACGGGTGGCGGCCAGCGTGTCCGGGACAGTCATCGCCCAGACCTCTCAGAACATCCGCAGCGGTCCCACCACTCAGTCGGCGATCGTGGGCAGCGTGCCGTCCGGCGGCACGGTGTCCATCGCCTGCCAGGTGAACGGCGAGAGCGTGGGCGGGAACCCGCTGTGGTATCTGCTGTCCAACGGCAGCGGCTGGATGAGCGCCCGCTACATCGCGACGCAGACCAGCGTGCCGTTCTGCAGCAGTTTCCCGGGTAGCGGTGCCACCGGTCCGACGGGACCCACGGGTCCGACGGGTCCGACGGGCCCGACGGGTGCCCACGGCACGACCGGTCCGACGGGTGCGACGGGTCTGCAGGGTGTGACCGGCGCGACCGGTGCGACGGGTGCCCACGGTGCGACCGGTCCGACGGGTGCGACGGGTGCCCACGGTGCGACCGGTGCGACCGGTGCGACGGGTGCGACGGGTGCGACGGGTCTGCAGGGTGTGACCGGTGCGACCGGTGCGACCGGTGCGACGGGTGCGACGGGTCTGCAGGGTGTGACCGGTGCGACCGGTGCGACGGGTGCGACGGGTGCGACGGGTCTGCAGGGTGTGACCGGTGCGACCGGTGCGACGGGTGCGACGGGTCTGCAGGGTGTGACTGGCGCGACCGGTGCGACCGGTGCGACGGGTGCGACGGGTGCGACGGGTGCGACGGGTCTGCAGGGTGTGACTGGCGCGACCGGTGCGACGGGTGCGACGGGTGCGACGGGTCTGCAGGGTGTGACCGGCGCGACGGGTGCGACGGGTGCGACCGGTGCGACGGGTGCCGATGGTGTGACTGGTCCGGCTGGTCCGACGGGTGCGACGGGTCTGCAGGGTGTGACCGGTGCGACGGGTGCGACCGGTGCGACGGGTGCCGATGGTGTGACTGGTCCGGCTGGTCCGACGGGTGCGACGGGTCTGCAGGGTGTGACCGGTGCGACGGGTGCGACCGGTGCGACGGGTGCTGACGGTGTGACTGGTCCGGCTGGTCCGACGGGTGCGACGGGTCTGCAGGGTGTGACCGGTGCGACGGGTGCGACCGGTGCGACGGGTGCCGATGGTGTGACCGGTCCGGCTGGTCCGACGGGTGCGACGGGTCTGCAGGGTGTGACCGGTGCGACGGGTGCGACCGGTGCGACGGGTGCCGATGGTGTGACCGGTCCGGCTGGTCCGACGGGTGCGACGGGTCTGCAGGGTGTGACCGGCGCGACGGGTGCGACCGGTGCGACGGGTGCCGATGGTGTGACCGGTCCGGCTGGTCCGACGGGTGCGACGGGTCTGCAGGGTGTGACCGGCGCGACGGGTGCGACCGGTGCGACGGGTGCCGATGGTGTGACCGGTCCGGCTGGTCCGACGGGTGCGACGGGTCTGCAGGGTGTGACCGGCGCGACGGGTGCGACCGGTGCGACGGGTGCCACGGGTGCCACGGGTGCAGCTGGTGTGGACGGTACCAACGGGATCGACGGTGCTACCGGGCCTGCGGGTGCGACGGGTGCCACCGGTGCGACGGGTGCCACGGGTGCCACGGGTGCTACGGGTGCAGCTGGTGTGGACGGTACGAACGGGATCGACGGTGCTACCGGACCTGCTGGTCCGACCGGCGCAACCGGCGCCACGGGTGCCACGGGTGCAGCTGGTGTGGACGGTACGAACGGGATCGATGGCGCTACCGGGCCTGCGGGTGCGACGGGTGCCACCGGTGCGACGGGTGCCACGGGTGCCACGGGTGCTACGGGTGCAGCTGGTGTGGACGGTACGAACGGGATCGACGGTGCTACCGGACCTGCTGGTCCGACCGGCGCAACCGGCGCCACGGGAGCAACCGGCGCAACCGGTGCGACGGGTGCCACGGGTGCCACGGGTGCAGCTGGTGTGGACGGTACCAACGGGATCGACGGTGCTACCGGGCCTGCGGGTGCGACGGGTGCCACCGGTGCGACGGGTGCCACGGGTGCCACGGGTGCTACGGGTGCAGCTGGTGTGGACGGTACGAACGGGATCGACGGTGCTACCGGACCTGCTGGTCCGACCGGCGCAACCGGCGCCACGGGTGCCACGGGTGCAGCTGGTGTGGACGGTACGAACGGGATCGATGGCGCTACCGGGCCTGCGGGTGCGACGGGTGCCACCGGTGCGACGGGTGCCACGGGTGCCACGGGTGCTACGGGTGCAGCTGGTGTGGACGGTACGAACGGGATCGACGGTGCTACCGGACCTGCTGGTCCGACCGGCGCAACCGGCGCCACGGGTGCAGCTGGTGTGGACGGTACCAACGGGATCGACGGTGCTACCGGTCCGGCTGGTCCGACGGGAGCAACCGGCGCGACGGGTGCTACGGGTGCAGCTGGTGTGGACGGTACGAACGGGATCGACGGTGCTACCGGGCCTGCGGGTCCGACGGGTGCCACCGGTGCGACGGGTGCGACGGGTGCAGCCGGTGTGGACGGTACCAACGGGATCGACGGTGCTACCGGACCTGCTGGTCCGACCGGCGCAACCGGCGCGACGGGCGCAACCGGCGCAACCGGTGCCACGGGTGCCACGGGTGCCACGGGTGCCACCGGTGCGACGGGACCTGTCGGCCCGTCTCAGACCGCGACCAGCAACGCCATTCCCATTCCCCCCGGCGGTAGCGTCGAGAACATCAACGCCATCTGCCCCGCCGGGACCGTAGTGACCGGTGGAGGTGCCCTGAACCAGAACCAGAACGATGAGATCCACTGGACCGCGAGCTACCCGGACACCGGCCTCAACATGTGGGTGGTCTCCGCGTACAACGCCGGTGGCAGCCCGCAGACCGTCCAGTCCTACGCGGTCTGTCTTCCCGCCAGCCCGTGACGTGACTAGTTCGAAGGGGAATGGTCAGGAACCCGCTTAGGGTTCGGGACAGTTCCCGTGGCCGCTGCCGCAGCAGATGAAGGGTCTTCTGCTGCGGCAGCGGCATGTCGTTTCCGCCGAGCGCCACAGGTCTTACGGGGCAACCGAACTTCCGGCACTCTTGGGTCCGTTCAACCCGAAAGGCTCTCCCCCCGTACCTCGGTGTTCCACACGGAATCGACTCGGAGGATGACCGCATGCGCATGCGCTCGATACGTATCGCCCTGCTTGGCCTGGTGGCCCTCGTCGCAGGGCTGCTCACCGCGACCCCCGCCGCCGCGGCCCCGAATTTCAAGGCGCCGTTCCCCTGCGGCCAGACCTGGACCTACAGCCATCACTCGGCGGAGGTCAGATCGGCCCTCGACTTCGTCCGCACCGACGGTGGCGCCACGGCCGGCACCCCGGTCCTCGCCTCGTCCGGTGGGATCGCACACCGTTACTCCCAGCCCAGCGGTGCGGGCAACTACATCGCCATCGACCACGGCGGCGGCTGGCAGACGTACTACTTCCACCTCGCCTCGTACTCCGTCGCCGACGGCGCCTCCGTCTCCCAGGGCCGGCAGATCGGTGTCACCGGCTCCACCGGCAACAGCAGCGGCGCCCACATCCACTACGAGCAGCTGTACAACGGCGTGGGCCAGACCATCGCGATCAACGGGCAGTCGCTGGCCCCGTACCCCGGCTCGTACTACAGCAAGTACCTGACCAGCGACAACGGCTGCGGTGGCGGTGGAGGCGGTAAGTACTGGGTCGACACCTTCGCCAACGCCACGGGCTACGCGGCACCCAACACGGCCGACGCCCAGGGCGTGCTGAACGCCGGCACGAACTACGTCTACTGCAAGGTGTGGGGTGCCCAGGTCGGCTCGGGCTCCAGCTACAACCACTGGTGGCTGAAGACGGACCTCGACACGGTGTACGCGGGCAAGAACGGGCGCGGCGCGTACGTCTCGGCGTACTACCTGTCCCGTTGGGGCAACGACGAGGCCCGGGACAACAACGGAACCGTGATCCCGGGCTGCTGACCGGCCGGCCTACGCGATCCGGTGGTCGTCGCCCGCACGGACGCCACGGTTGGCTGGAAGTGGACCGCACCCTCAATGTGCTGGGTCCCTTCAGCAAGGGCACGGCGGGCAGCGACCACGACGGCGGCGGGGGCTCGATCGAACAGCACGTGTCGGGTTCCCAGGGCGTCGGCGTCCAGGCCGCTCCGAACGAACACGAGGACGGCGAGGAGGAGGGAGAGGGGAAGGAAGGGGCGGTGGCGGTTGTCCCTGCCGCGGCGCACCCGGGTCGACCGCTCCCACCCCTTGTCTGATGCGACGTCAGGTACGACGATGGCCCCCGCACCCGTCAAGTGACGATGCGTCAGATTCAGCGGGAAGGAGGCCGTTCGGTGCCGATACCGCTCACCGGGCCGCTGCCGTACGGGATGCAGCTCCCGGTCCAGTCGCAGAGCACCATCTATGCCGAGGGGTGGGAGGCCGCGGCCACCCCCGCCGATCTCGCCGAGATCGCCCGCACCGCGGACCGTACCGGCTTCGCCTACCTGGCGAGCTGTGACCACGTCGCGATCCCGCGGCGGCTCGCCGGGGTCATGGGTACCGTCTGGTACGACCCGGTCGCCACGCTCTCGTTTCTCGCCGGGATCACCGGGCGCGTCCTGCTGATGAGCCATGTCGCCGTCGTCGGCCTGCGGCACCCGCTGGCCACCGCCAAGCAGTACGCCACCCTCGACCACCTCTGCGGCGGCCGGCTGATCCTCGGTGTCGGGGCCGGGCACGTCCCGGAGGAGTTTCAGGCGCTCGGGGCGGACTTCGACGGGCGGGGCGGGGTCCTCGACGAGACCATCGACGCGCTGAAGGCGGCGCTGGGCCCCGAGGAGTACCCCGAGTTCGTGGGGGAACGGTTCTCCTTCGCCGGGCTCGGGCAGCTGCCGCGGCCGGCCCAGGAACGGGTGCCCCTCTGGGTGGGCGGCTCCTCGCCCGCCGCCGTGCGCCGGGCCGCGGTGCGGGGCGACGGCTGGCTGCCGCAGGGCGATCCGCGGGAGAAGCTGCCCGCGCAGATCGCCCGGCTGAAGGCGCTGCGCGAGGCGGCCGGGATCGAGGACCCGATCGTCATCGGCGCGATCACCGAGCCGCTGTACGTCGGCGAGCCGGAGTGGTCCGTGGGGCGGCGCACCCTCGCCGGGAAGCCGGAGGTGCTCGCCGAGTCGCTGCGCGCGTACGGGGCGATGGGCGTGCACCAGATCCAGGTGCGGTTCCGCAGCCGGAGCCGTAGCGAACTGACCGACCAGATGGCGGCGTTCGCCGCCGAGGTCGCACCCCATCTCGACAGGTAGGAGTCAGGTCATGGGCAAGCTGGACGGGCGCACCGTGCTGATCAGTGGTGCGGCGCGCGGGCAGGGCGAGCAGGAGGCGCGGCTCTTCGCGGCGCAGGGCGCGCGGGTGGTGATCGCCGATGTGCTCGACGAGCAGGGTGAGGCGCTGGCCAAGGAGTTGAGGGAGGAGCTGGGGGAGGACGCCGCCCGGTTCGTCCATCTGGATGTGAGCCGGGAGGAGGACTGGCAGGCCGCCGTCGCCGCGGCGAAGGATGCCTTCGGGCGGATCGACGGGCTGGTCAACAACGCGGGGATCCTCCGGTTCAACGAGTTGGTGGCCACGCCGCTGGCGGAGTTCCAGCAGGTGGTGCAGGTCAACCAGGTGGGCGCGTTCCTCGGGATCAAGAACGTCGCGCCCGAGATCGAGGCCGCGGGCGGCGGAACCATCGTCAACACGGCCTCGTACACGGGGCTCACGGGCATGGCGTTCGTGGGCGCGTACGCCGCTACCAAGCACGCGGTGCTCGGGCTGACCAAGGTGGCGGCGGTGGAGCTGGCGGCAAAGAAGATACGGGTCAACGCGCTGTGCCCGGGGGCCGTGGACACCGCGATGACCAACCCGGCGGCGCTGGACCCGACCGCGGACCCGGAGGAGTCCAGGGCGGCGGTGGCCGAGCTGTACCAAAAGCTCGTGCCGCTGGGGCGGATCGGGCGGCCGGAGGAGGTGGCGGCGCTGGCGCTCTTTTTGACCTCGGACGACTCCTCGTACATCACCGGGCAGCCGTTCGTCATCGACGGGGGCTGGCTGGCGGGCGTCAGCCTGTTCTGAGCGGTCGCCTCCGGCTGTTCCGGGCAATCCCCTCCAGCGGTTCCGGGGAATCCCCTCCGGCGTGTCTGACGATGCGTCAGGTATTGACGGGTGCGGGTGCCGGTGGAACAGTCGGACGCATCACGAACTGACGATGCGTCAGAAACGATTGAGGACGGTGAACCCCCTTGGAATTCGGGCTCTTTGTACAGGGGTACGTGCCCGCCGCGCGGGCCAGGACCGACCCCGAGGCAGAGCACAAGGCGCTGATCGAGGAGACCGAGTACGTCATCCAGGCGGACAAGTCCGGCTTCAAGTACGCCTGGGCCTCCGAGCACCACTTCCTGGAGGAGTACTCGCATCTCTCGGCCAACGATGTGTACCTGGGCTACCTCGCGCACGCCACCGACCGCATCCACCTCGGATCCGGGATCTTCAACCCGCTCGCCCCCGTCAACCACCCCGTGAAGGTGGCCGAGAAGGTCGCCATGCTCGACCACCTCTCCGAGGGCCGCTTCGAATTCGGCTCCGGGCGCGGGGCCGGCAGCCACGAGATCCTGGGCTTCATGCCGGGCATCACCGACATGAACCACACCAAGGAACTCTGGGAAGAGACCATCGCCGAGTTCCCCAAGATGTGGCTCCAGGACGAGTACGTCGGTTTCCAGGGCAAGCACTGGTCGCTGCCGCCGCGCAAGATCCTGCCCAAGCCGTACGGGAAGTCGCACCCGGCGATGTGGTACGCGGCCGGGTCGCCGTCCTCGTACGCGATGGCGGGGAAGAAGGGGCTCGGCGTGCTGGGCTTCAGCGTGCAGAAGGTCTCCGACATGGAGTGGGTCGTCGAGTCCTACAAGACGGCGGTCAAGGACGCCGAACCCGTCGGGGACTTCGTCAACGACAACGTCATGGTCACCTCCACGGCCATCTGTGCCGAGACGCACGCGAAGGCCGTTGAGATCGCGGTGGGCGGCGGGCTGAACTACCTGCAGTCGCTGCTGTTCCGCTACCACGACACGTTCCCCCGGCCCGAGGGCATTCCGGAGTGGCCCGAGCTGCTGCCGGAGTACTCCGAGGAGATCATCGAGCTCCTGATCGCCGAGGAGCTGATGATCTGCGGCGATCCCGACGAGGTGCTGCGCCAGTGCAAGCGGTGGGAGCAGGCGGGGGCGGACCAGCTGAGCTTCGGGCTGCCGGTGGGGATGAGTCGTGAGGACACGCTGAACTCGATCAGGCTGATCGGGGAGCACGTGATTCCGGAGATCGATACGGACCCGGTGCATCGGACCTCGCGGTTCCGCGGGGCGGCGTAGGGAGGTTTCGGGGGCGCTGCCCCCGGACCCCCGCTCCTCAATCGCCGGAGGGGCTTGATTTTGCGGGTTTCGGGGCGCTGCCCCTGGACCCCCGCTCCTCAATCGCCGGAGGGGCTTGATTTTGCGGGTTTCGGGGCGCTGCCCCTGGACCCCTGCTCCTCAACCGCCAGAGGGGCTTGATTTTGCCCGGTCGGGCTTGGTTTTCAGCCTCGCCGGAGGGGCTTGACTCCCCCGACCAGCGGCGTCTTCCCGGACCGCCGCTCCGTGGGGCCGGGGTGCGCGACGCGGCCGTGCGCACCCCGGCCCCGCACACACCACGGAAGGGAACCCCGTCATGCTCGACCACCTCATCCGCGGAGCGACCGTCGTGGACGGCACCGGCGGACCCTCGTACCCCGCCGACATCGGCCTTCGCGACGGGCGCATCGCCGTCATCGCCGAACCGGGCACGCTCACCGAGGAGGCCGTCACCACCGAGGACGCCACCGGACTTGTTCTCGCCCCCGGCTTCGTCGACCCGCACACCCACTACGACGCCCAGCTCTTCTGGGACCCGTACGCCACCCCGTCCATGAACCACGGCGTCACCACCGTCGCCGGGGGCAACTGCGGATTCACCCTCGCCCCGCTCCACCCCGAACGCCCCGAGGACGCCGACTACACCCGCCGCATGATGGCGCGGGTCGAGGGCATGGCCCTCAAGGCCCTGGAGGAGGGCGTCGACTGGACCTGGTCCAGCTTCCGCGAATACCTCGACGCCCTCGAAGGACGGATCGCCATCAACGCCGGGTTCATGGTCGGCCACTGCGCCCTGCGCCGGCACGTCATGGGCGCCGACGCGATCGGCGGACAGCCCACACCCGGGCAGCTGGCCGCCATGCTGGCGCTCCTCCACGACGCCATGGACGCCGGGGCCTGGGGCCTTTCCACCACCCAGTCCGCCACCCACTCCGACGGCGACGGACAACCGGTCGCCTCCCGGCACGCGCTGCCCGAGGAACTCCTCGCCCTCTCCCGCGCCGTCGGCGAACACGAGGGCACCCAGCTCGAAGCGATCGTCGCGGGCTGCCTCGACCAGTTCTCCGACGAGGAGATCGACCTCCTCGTCGACATGACCGCCACCGCCGGACGCCCACTGAACTGGAACGTCCTCACCATCGACGCCGCCGTCCCCGAACGCGTACCCCGCCAGCTCGTCCCCAGCGAACGCGCCCGGCGCGCCGGCGGCCGGATCGTGGCCCTCACCATGCCGATCCTCACGCCCATGAACATGTCGCTCGGCACCTTCTGCGCCCTCAACCTCATACCCGGCTGGGGCGACATCCTCGCCCTCCCCGTTCCCGAACGCATCGAACGGCTCCGTGATGCCGCCACCCGCGCCGAGATGCTGCGCCGCGCCGACAGCAAGGAGGCCGGCGTCTTCCGCCGGCTCGCCGACTTCGGCCGGTACGTCATCGGGGACACGTACAGCGCGGCCAACGAGGGGTTGAGCGGACGCGTCGTCCGCGACATCGCCGCCGAACGCGGCCAGGACCCCTTCCACTGCCTCGTCGAGATCTGCGCCGCCGACGAGCTGCGTACGGTGCTGTGGCCCATGCCCACCGACAACGACCCCGACTCCTGGGCGCTGCGACGGCAGACCTGGGAACACGAGGACGTCATGCTCGGCGGCTCCGACGCGGGCGCGCACCTGGACCGGATGTGCGGCGCCCCGTACACCACCCGCTTCCTCGGCGACTGCCTGCGCCGACGCAAGCTCCTCCCCCTGGAACAGGCCGTCAAGATGCTCACCGACGACCCGGCCCGCCTCTTCGGGCTTCGAGGCCGCGGCAGGATCGAGGAGGGCTTCCACGCCGACCTCGTCCTCTTCGACCCCGAACGCATCGACGCCGGGCCCGCCACCCTCGTACACGATCTGCCCGGCGACAGCCCCCGCCTCGACGCCAAGGCCATCGGCATCGTGTCCGTCCGCGTCAACGGCGTGGAGACCCTGCGCGACGACAAGGTGACGGGCGCGGTCCCCGGTACGGTGCTCCGCTCGGGCCGCGACACCCGGACGGTGAGCACACTGTGACCACACCTCAGCGCCTCTTCATCGGCGGCGAGTGGACCGAACCGGACCACGGCCATTACGAGGTGATCAACCCGGCGACGGAGGACGTCGTCGGCCTCGCCCCCGAGGCGAGCCGCGCGCAGGTGTACGCGGCGGCATCCGCGGCCCGCGAGGCGTTCGTCGGCTGGTCCCGCACCCGCCCCGAGGAGCGGGCCGCGATCCTCGACCGGGCCGCCGACCTGATGCAGCGCGACCTCACCGGCAACGCCGCGCTCGCCCAGGCGGAGAGCGGCGCCACCACGGCAACGGCCAGGGGCATGCAGGTCGCCGTCGGCGCCGCCCGCTTCCGCCGGTACGCGAAGGGCGCCCTGGAGCCGGTCGAGGAAGCCGTCGCACCGCAGATCAACGAGGCCGGTCCGATGGGCCGGGCCGGAGTCTTCGGGGCGCTGGCCGTACGCCAGCCGGTCGGCGTCGTCACCTGCATCACCTCGTACAACAACCCCTGGGCCAACCCGGCCGGGAAGATCGCCCCCGCACTCGCCATGGGTAACACGGTCGTCGTGAAACCCGCACCGCAGGACCCGCTCTCCGTCTACCGGATGGCCGAGGCGCTCGCAGAGGCGGGCGTCCCGGCGGGCGTCGTCAACGTCGTCACCGGGTCGGGCCCGGACGCGGGGGAGGCGGCCGTCGACTCACCGGACGTCGACATGGTCAGCTTCACCGGCTCCACCGCCGTCGGGCAGCGCATCGCCGAGGTGTGCGGGCGCTCCATGAAGCGGCAGCTGATGGAGCTGGGCGGGAAGGGCGCCGCAGTCGTCCTCGACGACGCGGACCTCGACTCCGCGGTGGCGGGCATCGGCACCACGTTCTCCTTCTACAGCGGTCAGATCTGTACGGCTCCGACCCGCGTCCTCGTCCAGCGCGCGGCCCACGACGCCCTGATCGAGCGGCTCACCGCGTACGCGGGCCATCTGACGGTGGGCGATCCGACGGTCAGGGGCACGGTCGTCGGGCCGGTCATCTCCGCCGCCCACCGCGACCGCGTCGAGTCGTACATCGAGCTGGGGCGGAAGGAGGGGGCCAGGATCGTCACGGGCGGCGAACGCCCGGCCGGACCCGACCGGGGCTTCTACGTCGCGCCCACCCTCCTCGCCGACTGCACCAACGACATGCGTGTCGTCCGGGAGGAGATCTTCGGCCCGGTCGTCGTGGTCGTCCCCTTCGACGACGAGGAGGAGGGCATCGCCCTGGCCAACGACAGCGACTACGGGCTGATCGACTACGTCTGGTCCTCGGACGTGGCACGCGCCTTCCGAGTGGCCCGGCGGCTGCGAGCCGGCGGGGTCGGGGTGAACACCATCGGGCGGAACATGGAGGCCCCGTTCGGCGGGTTCAAGAAGAGCGGTGTCGGACGCGACGTCGGCTCGTACGCCCTGCACGCGTACAGCGAACTCCAGGCGATCGTCTGGCCGGGCTGAACCGGGGAACGGTGTACGGGTGTCCGTGGGCGTCCGCTGAGCGGACACCCACGGGAAAATTTCGAACCCCCATAAAACGGACAGTGCTGCGATTCCCGTACGGTGCTGCGATCGGGTGTCGGCCTATTATTGCGAGGCCGTTGTTGCTGATTGCCTTCAATTAACCCCAACTTGGGCCTCCTGGCGCCTGAAATTCAAGGGCGAGGGGACGGAGTCTCAGGCTCCGGATGTGGATATCGCAGCGCCTAACGTCCTTTTCATGACACAGCTGGATGCTCGGCCGGAGGCCGGAGAGACGGTACGGGGCGACGCCCCGGCCGACGGCCAAGTACGCGGCAAGGGTCTCGGCGGGAACTCCGTCGGCCTGATGGGCAGTGCCGTCATCGGCATCTCCACCGTCGCTCCCGTCTACTGCCTCACCTCGACGCTCGGCTCCACGGCGGGCGAGGTCGGCGTGCAGATGCCCGCGGTCTTCCTGGCCGGCTTCCTGCCGATGCTGCTCGTCGCCTTCGCGTACCGCGAACTCAACAAGGCCATGCCGGACTGCGGCACCTCCTTCACCTGGACGGTGAAGGCCTTCGGCCCGCGCGTCGGGTGGATGTGCGGCTGGGGCCTGGTCATCGCGACGATCATCGTCCTGTCGAACCTGGCGGGCGTCGCCACCTCGTACTTCTGGCTCCTCGCGGGCGAGATCACGGGCAGCGGTTCGATCGCCGCCCTGGACGACAGCAAGCCCGTCCACATCCTCACGTGTCTGATTCTGATCGCGATCGCCACGGTGATCAGCTACCGGGGCATGACGGCCACCAAGGGGATCCAGTACGCCCTGGTGGGCCTTCAACTCGTCGTCCTCGCGCTGTTCGTGGTGATGGCCGTGCAGAAGGCGCACAGCGGGGAGTTCGCCTCGTCGCTGAACTTCTCCTGGTCCTGGCTGAACCCGTTCGCGGTGCAGTCGTTCGCGGCGTTCACGGCGGGGCTCTCGTTGTCGATCTTCATGTTCTGGGGCTGGGACACCTGTCTGACCGCGAACGAGGAGACCATCGGCAGCGAGAAGACCCCGGGGCGCGCCGCTCTCATCGCGATGGTCGTGCTCGTCGGCTCCTACCTGGCGACCGGCGTCGCCGCCCAGATGGCGGTCGGCTCCGGCGGCTCCGGTCTCGGCCTCGCCAACCCGGACACCTCCGACAACGTCTTCGCCGCACTCGCCGGCCCCGTCATGGGCCCCGGCCTCGGCGTCCTGCTCTTCGTCGCCGTGCTCGCCTCCGCCGCCGCGAGCCTGCAGACCACCTTCATCCCGGTGGCCCGCACGGTCCTGGCGATGTCCACGTACGAGGCCCTGCCCGCCTCGTACGCCCGCGTCCACCCGCGGTTCCGGACCCCGGGGAAGGCCACGGTCACGGCGGGCGTGGCGACCGGTGTCTTCTACACGGTCATGACCCTGGTCAGCGAACACGTCCTGGTCGACACGATCTACGCGCTCGGCCTCATGATCTGCTTCTACTACGCGCTGACGGCCTTCGCCTGCGCCTGGTACTTCCGCGCCGACCTGAAGCGCTCCGTCCGCGACCTGATCTTCAAGGGCCTCTTCCCGGTCGTCGGCGGCATCCTGCTCACCTCGGTCTTCGGCAAGACGCTCTACGACATGTGGAACCCCGCGTACGGCTCCGGTTCGTCGGTCTTCGGGGTCGGCTCGGTGTTCGTGATCGGTGTCGGTCTGCTGCTGCTCGGCGTGGTGCTGATGGTCGCGATGCAGCGCAGGAGCCCTTCGTTCTTCCGCGGGGAAGTGCTGACGAAGGAGACTCCGGCGCTGGTCGTCGAGGACTGAGGGCCGGATCGCCTCAGTGACCGTGTCCGCCCTGGTGCGGCCCGGTTCCCCCCAGGCGGGCGTCCAGACGGTCCAGGACCCGGCGGCCTGCTCGGCCCACGCCGATGGGGATCAGGGCCGCGCGGCCCGGGACACGCACGCCGCCCGTGAAGGCGACCAGGGTGCGGCCGGGGACAGTGGGGGACGGGGTGGCCGCCAGGCCGATCAGGAGGAAGCGGCTCTGCAGCCAGAGCCAGCCGGGGCGGCGCACGCCGTGGAAGCGGGCGTGCATGCCGAAGCGGCTGTGGGCCACGGCCTCGATGCGGTCGCCATCCGTGTGGGTGAGTTTCAGGCGGCGCATGTCGGGGACCAGGCGGGACAGTTCGCCGTCGATGTCCGCCAGGAGCGGGTGGACGGTGGCGTAGGGGACGGGGATCTCGCGGGTGGTGACGCGGGCGCCGCGGACGCCCGCCGCGAGGGCGTGCAGGCGGCGGACCGGGTCGAGGCCGGGAGCGGTGGGCCACTGGGGGCGGGGGAGTTCGGTCATGACGTCCATGCCTTCCGGAAGGAGTCCCGGGCCCGGTGCAGCCGTGACTTGACGGTGCCCACCCGCAGGCCGAGGAGTGCGGCGGCGGATTGTTCGTCGAGGCCCTCGACGTCGCGCAGGACGAGGACGGCGCGGTGTTCGGGGGAGAGGCGGGCGAGGACGTCGCCTATGTCGGTGGCCAGTTGCGGGTCGCCGCGCTGAGGGACGGTGGTGAGGTCCGCCGGGACGGAGCGTGCGGTGCGGCGGGCGACACGGACCGCCTCGCGGCAGGCGATGGCGCGCATCCATCCGTACAGCGCGGCTGGTTCCTTGAGGGAGCGCAGGCCGCGGAAGACGGCGACGAGGGTCTCCTGGACGGCGTCCGGCCCGTCGGCCAGGGCGATGGGCGTGCAGATGCGGTCCGCGTACGGGGTGAGGGCGTCGAGGAGTTCGTTCATGGCGATCGTGTCGCCGCGTTGGGCCGCGCGTACCAGCCGGATGGTGCGGTCGTGGTCATCGGTCACGGGCCGGGGCTTCCTCCCCGGCCGCCACCCGGAGTGCGGCGGCCGCGAGCAGCAGGCAGACGGGGGTGTAGAGCGCCAGGTTGAGCCAGTGGAACGTGTCGCCCGCCCCGTCGTCCAGCCCGGTGCGCAGCCCGAACGCCCAGGCGGTCCCGGCGAGGCCGCGCAGCGCGGTGCCGCAGGCGACGGCCACGGTGCCGGCCTGGAGCAGCCTGCCCAGGCGGTGGGTGCGGCCCAGGCGGGCGCGGGCGGTGACCAGGGCGGCGCCGGTGAACAGCAGGGCGGCGAGGGGGAGGACCACGGGCGGGGTGAAGGGTGCGTTGATGCCGAGTACGGCGTACGAGAGGGACGTGGCGTCGTGCGCGGGCCAGGTGATGCCGGTGGACCAGAGCACGTGCAGCAGCCCGTCGGCGGTGAGGACGGTGGCGACGGCGGCGGCCGCGACGGGTGTGCGCCGGGTGGGGTTCATGGGGGTGCTCCTCTGCGGAGGCGGATGGCCGGTGGCCGTTGGCCGGTTGTGGTGACGGCATGCGTCACCCCACAGAGGAGCCGGATCGCCGATTCGTTCCGGCGAGTTCGTGAGATTCCGGTACGCCCGCTGATTCAGTCCGTCGTCGGGGTCGGCAGCAGGACCGGCGACCGCAGGAGTAGGGCGCCGTGCGGGGGCAGGCCCGCCGGGCGGCAGGGGTGTCCTCGGGGCCTTGGGCCTCACGCGTGCGCTGCGACGTCGTCCACGACGTGCTTGTCCAGAGCGGCACGCACCAGGGCCGCCGCGAGCACGGCGGGCCCGCGGTCGTCGGTCTGCCCGGCTCGCTCGGCCTGCTCGGCTTGATCGACCTGTTCTGCCAGCCGTACGAGATTCGCCGGCGAGGCGGGCAGCCCCAGTTTCTCGGCGCCCTGAAGCGCCTTCCCGTCCAGGAACGGTGCCGCCTCCGGCCACACGGCCTGCACCTCGCGGACGAAGATGTCCGCACCGGCCGGGCCCATGCCCGGGGTCCTGCGCAGCCCGGACCGCAGGATGTCCAGGTCGCCGTCGGCCTCCTTGCGCAGCCGCCGCAGATCGCCCCCGTACTCGACGAGCAGCAGTTCCGCCCCGTCACCGAGCTGGGTGGCGGTCCGTTCGTCGTAGCGCCGGTAGCCGCCCTCGCCCAGGGCGTCAACGCGCTCCTGCCAGGTCGCTCCGATCATCCTGTCCGGGGACCGCAGGCCGTGGGCGAAGAGCGCGCGGGCCGCCGCCACCGCCACGGACGCCCGGATGCGCGCACTCAACAGATCGCTGAGTACGAGGAGTTGGTACAGGGGCTGCGGTGCGTTCCGCAGCCGGATGCCGGCCTCGGCGGCATAGGTGGTTCCGTAGCGGTCGAGGAGCACCTCCACGGTCCTGCGCGCGGTCACGGGGCCCCGCCCCCTTCCTCGGCGGCGACCTGCTGCAGCGTGCGCCCCGTACGGGCCGAGCGTGCGCGGTACGGGTCGGGCGTGTCCGGCCCGTCATGGGTGGCCTGGCCGTCCTTCGCCTTGATCAGCAGCCACACCTCCTCGCCCGGGGCGTCGTTTCCGCTGCCGCCCTTGAAGCGGGTGAGGGCGAACTCGCCGTGCAGCTTGGTCCCGTCGAGCCAGAAGGTGGCGTGCCCGTCCTCCAGGGACTGCTCGAACGGCACGGGCGCGCCCCAGCGGTCGTGGCTGAGCGGCCGGTAGGTGCCCTGGTCCCAGACGATCACCGTGCCGCCGCCGTACTCGCCCTTCGCGATGACCCCCTCGAACGTGCGGTACTCCAGCGGGTGGTCCTCCGTGGGGACGGCCAGCCGCCTCTCGCGCGGGTTCTCGGACGGGCCGCGCGGCACCGCCCAGGACTTCAGTACGCCGCCGACCTCCAGCCGGAAGTCGAAGTGCATGCGCCGCGCCTGGTGGATCTGGACGACGAAACAGGGCGCCGGACCCGTCCGCCCGCCGTCTCCGCGCGGCTCCGCGGTCGCGTCGAAGTGCCGTTTGCCTCGGTAGTCCCGGAGCCGGTCGTCGCTCCCGCCGGTCACATCCATCGGGATACCTCCTCCGGCAGCCCCGCCAGTGCCCCCCTTCCCCCCTTCCACTGTGACGCTCCCGGGCGTGACGTGCACAGGGACGCCGACACCGGCGCGGACGGCAAGTATGCCGACGTCAAGTATCTCGACATGGAGACTGTCGGTGAAGCCGGTCCGCCCGGTTCGGGCGCCCAGTCTTCAGGCCGCCGGCGCAGCGGCGCGTCGTGGTCAGTGGAACCGCGGTCCGGCGTCGGTGACCCTTGCTGCTTCGACCAGGCCGGGCTTGCCCTTGTCCACGGTCTGGCAGGTGTACTTGGTCTTCACGTCCAGCGGCACCAGCACGGCCTTGGGAATGTTGTTGCAGCGCACAAGTTCGGGGTCGTAGTTGCCGTAGAGCAGGCGGGCGGCGCCGTCCCGGGTAAGGACGCCCTTGCGCGGGACCGCTTGGTATTGCACCACGTTGTCCGACCAGCCGGAGTTCTCGCCGATGGTCACATCCCACACCACCTCGAGGCCCTCGTAGGTGATCGTGCAGGTCACCTGCGTACCGGCCTTCGAGGCCACGTCGTTCGGGCACTCGCCGACGGTCTTCCCTTCGGCCTTGGCCATGTCGAGAGTCTTGCGGCGCAGCTCGTACGCCAAATTCTTGCTGAACGAGGCGCCGGCGGCCGGAGACGGTTGCAGCTCCCCCTCCGGCATCGCCGGCGGCTTGGGCACCTTCTGCGGGAGCACGGGAAAGGCCGACGCCGACTTGGCACCGGCGTCGTCCGAGCCGGAACCTCCGCCCGCGCACCCCGTGACCAACAGGCCCACCGCACCGACCATGACGGCTGTAACGATCTTTATCCGCATGGCCGTCACTCTACCGAGGGGGCAACCGGCGCCGGGCGGGGCTTCTCGCCCCGCCCTCTTCGACGAGGACCGGCCCCGCCGACCTCCCTACCCCTCCAGGAACACCGGATTGGTGAGCGCCGCCAGTGCCCCCGGCAGCCCCGGCACCGTCGCCGGGTGCCGGACCTCGGCCCGCACATAGGCGGCGTACACCGGCGTCGTACGCCACTCCACCACGCCCGTCCCCGACTCCGGCAGCGTGGCCGTGAACAGGGTGCCCTGGTCGGTGACGAAGTGCGCGGTGCAGCCGGGTGCCCCGGTCACCTCCAGCCGCACGGTGACCGGGGTGTCGTCGCCGTCCACCCGCAGCCGCTCACCGATCCCGGCGTGCCCGCCGCGCCCGCCCGAGACGCCGAAGGACAGGGTGACGGCGGACGACTCGGCGATGTACGAGCGCCCCGCACGGAGGCCGGCCACGATCGCCTCGCGCGACAACTCGTCGGCCAGGACCACGGTCTGCGGCAGCCCCACCTTGTCCGGCTCCCGGTGCGCGTCGCTGTTGCCCATCGCCGGAACCCACGGCTTCGACGAACGGACGGCGGCGACAAGGGAGTTGTCCCACTCCGCGAGGGCGATCCCGTCCTCCGGGGTGTACGCCCCGTTCCACACCTCCACCGCGTCCGCCTCACCGAAGCCGAACTTCCAGTGGCAGCCGATGCAGGTGGCGTGCGGATGAGCGGGCACGACCAGACCACCGGCCCGGCGCACAGCCTTCGCGCAGTGCCCGAACCGGTTGTCGCGGGCCCGGTAGCGCCAGTCGATCCACGTGCCCGGGTCGGTGGCGAGCGCGAGCACATGCCCGTTACGGGTAGTGACCTCCTCGCCCGTGAGGACGAGCAGGTCGTCGCCCCACAGCCCGCCCCACGCGCCGTGCGCGGAGTACGTGTTGTGCTCGCTGCTGTTGATGAAGTCGAGCCCGGCCGCGCGCGCGGCGGCGGCGACCTCCGCCGGGGTGCGCCTGCCGTCCGAGTGGACGGAGTGGAGATGGCAGTCCCCGCGGTACCAGGCGCGCCCGCGCCCCTTCGCGCGCTCCGGCGGGTACACGGGCTCCGGCGTGGACCCAGCGGGCCCGAAGCGCAGGGTGACCGTCACCTCGTACGGCAGCCCTGCCGGGGCGACGGTGTACGGGCCGAGGGCGATGTGCCACGTCCCGGCCCGAACCGGACCCGCGATGTAGCCGGGCGTCGCCTCGTCCGCCCGGATGAAGAAGCTGCTGCGCGCCCCGCCGGACCACCCCCGGAACCCGGGCCCGCCCAGCTCCGTGCCGCGTTCGTCGAAGATGCCGATGTCGAGGGCGTTGCCCTGGGTCCCGGCCGGGACGGGCGTCTTCTCGTACGTGTACGAAACGGCGATCTCCCGTACCCCGCGTGGTACCTCGACCGGCAGGTACACATAGTCGGGCGACCCGGTCGGCAGAGTGCCGCGTACGGTCCTGGTCCGGTCCGGGGCGTCGTCCCCGGTCGCGGCGTCGGCGAAGCTCACACCGCCCAACGTCAGAGCGGTGGCCGCCGTCCCGACGAGAAGGCCGCGCCTGGCCGTCGGACGGCCGTGGGCGGATCGCGTTGCGGACATACGAGTGGCTCCCCGGAATGTCGTGAGGGGCGAGGCATGACGTCCCCGACCCTGGCCGCGCGCCGTGAACTCCCGGGAAACGGCGGGAGGAATGACCGGGACCGGAACTCCCGAACTCCGGAACTCCGGAACTCCGGAACTCCGGAACTCCGGAAACTCCCGAATTTCCGGACCCCGGACTCCCGGACGCTCGGCTTTGCGTACCGCGCGGCATACGTTGGGGCCGTCACCGGACCACGACGGAGGAGCCCTCGTATGCGGATCGCCACCACGATCTTCCTCACCGACGAGACGATCACGCCGCTGCGGCTCGCCCGCGAGCTCGAACAGCGCGGGTTCGCCGGGCTCTATCTGCCCGAGCACACCCACATCCCCGTCAGCAGGGAAACCCCGTACCCGGCGGGCGGCGAACTCCCGCCGGAGTACGGCCGCACCCTCGACCCCTTCGTCGCCCTCGCCCAGGCCGCCGCGGTCACCGAGCGCCTCACCCTCGGCACCGGCATCACCCTCGTCGCCCAGCACGACCCGATCGACCTGGCGAAGCAGATCGCCACCCTCGACCACCTCTCCGGCGGCCGGTTCACGCTCGGGCTCGGCTACGGCTGGAACGTCGAGGAAGCCGCGGACCACGGAGTGAACTGGTCGACGCGCCGCGAACTCGTCGGCGATCGCATGGCCCTGATGCGGGCCCTGTGGGCGTACGAACCGACTGCGTACGAGGGCGATTTCGGCTCGGTCCGCGCCAGCCACGCGTACCCGAAGCCGGTCCAGGAACCCCGCGGCCCGGTGAACGGTCCCCGCACCCTGATCGGCGGGGCGGCGGGCCCGAAGCTGTTCACGCACATCGCGCAGTACGCGGACGGCTGGCTCCCGATCGGCGGCCGGGGCCTGACGGAGTCCGTACCGAAGCTCCGCGAGCTCTGGGAATCGGCCGGCCGCGACCCGAAGCACCTCCAGGTGGTCCCCTACGCGGTACTCCCGAGCCCGGGGAAGCTGGCGCACTACGCGGACCTCGGCATCGAGGAGGTCGTCCTCCAGCTGCCCCCGGCCGGAGAGGCGCAGGTGCTTCGGGCGCTGGACGCGTACGCGGAGTTCCTGTAACCGCTCGTCGCAACCAAGCTGATGCAGCCGTACATCGTCGAGGAGCTGCGCGACCCGACCTGTCGGTCCTGGAGAAGCACGAGCCGAAGCTCAAGAGCCAGGCCGTGTCCGAGGGGACGGCGAAGAAGGTCCAGGAAATGATGGAGTTCACGGCCAAGGAGGGCAGCGCTCAGCGGGCCTTGATCGACGGCGTCACGGTCGGCGGCAAGACGGGCACGGCGCAGCGCGGTGTCAACGTGAAGGACGAGGTGCCGTACGGCTGGTTCGTCTCGTACGGCAAGAAGTCCGACGGCCGGTCGGTGGCGGTCGCGGTGTTCATCGACCCGACGGACATGGACATCTCCCGATCGGACATCTCCGGTGGCCGGCTGGGTGCGCCGATCGCGAAGAGCGTGATGAAGGCGGTATTGGGCAAGTAGCTTCCTGGGACACGTGTGCGATCATCGTGTGCACTCTTCTTTACGAGTTGCGTCTTTACGAGTCGCGCACCTCTCGCTTGTGTCACGGGCCGCCCCGCGTTCGCGCGTCGTTCGTGAAGCCCCCGGCACAAGCGCACACTTCACCAGTCCGGGGGGAACGGAATGCCCAGCTACCCACGCACGGCGGCGAGATCCGAGAGATCGGCGGGATCGGCGGCGTACGCCGCGCTGTTGCTCGCGCTGTCGGTCCTGTTCTCGCTGCTGATACCCGCGAGCGCCGCGCAGGCGTACGCCCCCACGGCGGCGGCCGACACCGCGGCCGATGCCACGGCCGATGCCACGGCCGATGCCACGGCCGACGAGGACTGTGCCGCCCTGCCGCTCTCCGGCTTCGGCGAGGCCGCCCCGGCGGAGGGCAAGCCGACGATCCCGGGCGACGGCACGGCCTGCTTCACGTTCACGGCCGGGGCCGCGGGGCTGCACAGGGTCGTGCTCGTCGGCGGCGCCAACGCCAGCACGTACACGCATGTCTACGACGGCGGGACGGAGATCGACTGCTACGACCCCCAGGGGGGCGCCGGCTGGTGCCGCCTGCCCCGCTCGGGCGACTTCACGCTCCGGCTGTACAACGACTGGTCCGAGCCGAGCAGCCCCACCGTCGCCGTCGTCCCCCTCGGCACCACCGAGGGCTGCGCGCCCGAGACCGGCACGTCCTGGGACACCGCACCCATCGTGGGCTCGGCGGCCGGGCCGACCGCCATCCAGTGCCAGCCGATCAAGGCCGTGCCGGGCGAGCGCGTCACCGACACCATCAGGACGACCGCGTACGGCCGGAGCCTGTCGTGGATCACCGACGAGACCGGCGGCCTGATCTGCGCGCACTCCAATACGGACAACGGCAAGGGCTGCGTCCTGCCCGGCGACGGCCCCTACCGCGTGCTCTCGCAGGTCAGCGAGGCCGAGCACGGCTTCCCCGCCGAGTACACCCTCACCGTCCGCCGCATCTCCGACCCGGCCGGCTGCACGCACCCGGCGCTGAACGGGTACAACTCCGGCCCCACGGCCGCCGATCCGTCCCGCGGCTGCCGGACCTTCACCGCCCCGGCTGCCGGACGCTTCGACGCATACGCCGTCCACGACGGCATCCGCTCCGCGCTCCCCGTCTACGACCGGACCGGCCGGACCGCCTGCGAGACCTGGGACGTCTGCACCCTCCCCGCCGCCGGTGACTACACCGTCTACACCGGTGCCGCCACGCTGATCATCGACCACACCGCCACCACCGGCTGCGAGCCGGTCGAACTCGGCGTGCACCACTCCGAGTTCACCGTCGGCGGCGAGATCGACTGCCTGCCCCTGCCGCTGCCCGCAGGCTCCCGGATGGCCGCGCTGGAGCCCCTCTACAACGGCGCGCCGCACCCGGCCGTCACCGTCGTCGACGCCGACGGCGTCCAGATCTGCGAGCCCTCCCGGCCCGCGAACGGTACCTGCGGACTCACCGGCAAGGCCCCGTTCCGGGCCCTGGTCACCAACGACAGCGAGTCGAAGCCGACCGGCCCGTACACACTCGCCCTGCACCGCACCGACGTGGCGGGCGACTGCCCGGCGGTTCCGGCGGGCGACTTCACCTCGGCCACCCGCTCCGCCCGCGCCGTCACCGGCAACGGCGTCTTCTCGAACTGCCTGAGCATCCCGGCCGGCGACCACAGCGCCCAGGAGATCATCCAGCTCCAGGCCACCTCCGCCACCGCGGCCCTCGCCCAGTTCACCGTCATGGACGTCCAGGGCAAGCAGATCTGCTCGACCCTCCCCGCCGTCTCCAGCTGGACGAGCTGCGCCCTGACCCCCGGTGTCGCCCACACCGTCCTCGTCACCGGCCGCGACACCCCCGGCGAGTACGTGCTGACCCGCCGCGACGTCACCGCGACCGCCAAGGGCTGTACCGCGAACCCGGCGACGAAGCCCGGCGGCCCGTCCACCGGCGGCACCATGGGCGCCCCCGGCGAGCTGCGCTGCCGCCAGGTCACCACCACCGACGCCAAGGACACCCTGCACATCAACGTCCGCGACCCGCTGGGCACCGCGAATGTCGTGGTGAACGGTGACGGCGGCGCCCCCCTCTGCGAGAAGAACCAGGCGTGCGCCGTCACCGGCTCCACGCACTACCAGGTCGTGGTCACCGTCCCGCCGACGCTGAAGGCCGCCGACTCGTACCGTTTCGACGCCCTGCGCATCGCGGGCCCCGAGGGTCCGGCCGCCGAGTGCGAGAAGGTCGCGAGCATCGCCTACGGGTACGGCCCGGTCACCGGCACCCTCGACGAGCAGCACACCGCCGTCTGCGCCGCGCTGCCCACCGTGTACAGCGACCGCTTCAAGATGGAGATCAGCGACACGACGGGCGCCACGGATACGGCGGTACCCGCCCTGTACGACCCGAGCCTCGACAACGGCTGCACGTACTCCACCTCCGGCGGCTACGCGTGCCGGGTGATCGAGAGCATCTCCAGGGAGCTCACCCCGAGCATCCTGGTCCTCTCGCTGCCGGAGAAGGCCTCGCAGACCTCCTACAAGGCCGAGGCGGTCTGCTCGGGTCTGTGCGGCATGGAGCGGGTGACCGTCACGAAGCTGACCCCGGCCACCGGGGCCGCCGGTACGAGGACGACGGTCACGGTCACCGGCTCGGCCCTGCACAAGGACCACCGCCTCGTGCTGCGGAACTCCGGCCGGGAGATCACGGCGACCACCGTCTCGGTCTCGCCCGACCGCCGCACCCTGACCGCCGAGGTCGACCTGACCGGCGCGGCAGAGGGCGCCTGGAGCGCGAGCATCATCACCCCCAGCGGCGGGGAGTACCCACGGGGCAACTTCACCGTCACCTCGGCCCCGCTCCGCAACAGCGCACCCCCGACGATCGGCTCCACCGCCCGCGTCGGCGACCGCCTCACCGCGTCCACCGGCACCTGGGCCCCCGCCCCGACGTCGTACGCCTACCAGTGGAAGGCCGACGGGCAGCCGATCACCGGCGCGACCGCCGCCGCGTACACCGTCCCGGTCTCGCTGCTCGGCAAGAAGATCGGCGTCACCGTCACGGCCCGCCGCACCGGCACGGCGGACGTCCCGGCCACCTCGGCGGCGCTCACGGTCACCAAGGGCGCGGCGCCCAGGGTGACGACCACTCCGAACATCACCGGCACCGTGAAGGTCGGCGCCAAGCTGACCACCACGAACGGCAGTTGGATGCCGTCCGCCACCTCCTACGGCTACCAGTGGAAGGCCGACGGCAAGGCGATCAAGGGCGCGACGGCGTCGACGTACACCGTCCCGGCGTCGCTGCTCGGCAAGTACATCACCATCACCGTCACGGCCCACCGCACCGGTCACGCCGACGGTTTTGCGACGCCCGCCTCGGTGAAGGTCGCCAAGGGCAGCGCGCCCAAGGCCACCAAGCAGCCCACGATCTCCGGCACCGCGAAGGTGGGCCGCACCCTCAAGGCCGCCCATGGCACCTGGACGCCCGCCCCGACCTCGTACGGCTACCAGTGGTACGCGAACGGCAAGGCGATCTCCGGCGCGACCAAGTCCTCGCTGACGCTCAAGTCCGCCCAGCGCGGCAAGAAGATCACCGTGAAGGTGACCGCCCGCCGCACCGGCCACGCCAGCGGTTCCGCCACCAGCAAGGCGACGAAGACGGTCGCCCGCTGACATCGGCAGTGTGATCAAAAGGGCCGGGCCCCTCACTGGGAGTGGGGTGCCCGGCTGTCGGCGGGCCGTTCTCCAGCCCGCCGCGCCCAGTGGCAACGGGAGGAACAGGGTAGCGACCGGGCGGCCGTCAGATCTCCGACAAGAGCGTCGGTAGTTTGCGCATGTCGTCGAAGACCACCGTGTCCGGGCCCTCCAGCCAGTGCGCCGGAGTCAGCCCGCCCGCGTAGCCCAGCGACCGCATGCCGGCCGAACGGGCGGCCTGGACCCCGTACTTGCTGTCCTCGACGACGACGCAGGCCGTGGGGGCCACCCCCATCTGCCGGGCCGCGTGGAGGAAGAGGTCGGGGGCGGGCTTGCCGTGTGCGACCTCGGTCGCGCTGAAGATCCGGCCCTCGAAGTGTACGCGGAGACCGGTGCGGCCGAGGGTGTGGCGCATCTTCTCGTGGCTGCCGCTCGACGCCACGCAGGTGGGGAGCGTGAGGGCGGCCAGCGCCTCGTGGATGCCGTCGACCGCGACGAGTTCGGCGTCCACGGCGTCGCGGTGGAGGTCCTCGAAGCGTTGCTGCCAGGTGGCGGCCGCGCTCGTCCCCAGCCGGGCGGCGATCAGCTCGCCGACGGACGCGGCCGACCGGCCCACGAACTTCTCGATCACCTCGTCCGCCGTCAGCGGCCACCCCAGCTCGGCACCCACTTCGACCTGGATGCGCACGGCGATTCGTTCACTGTCGACGAGTACGCCGTCGCAGTCGAATATGACGAGTTCTGGGGAAGTGGTCATCCGGACAGGATAGGGACCTCACCCGTGCGAGTGACGCGTGCGGTGGGTGGCCGCGTCTTACTGCACCGAGTCGGGGGTGCCGCGATCCGGTGCAGTGCCGGTGGGGGCTCAGCCCTGCTGCGCGTACGCCGGCCACGAAGGCGGACCAGGTGACGTGATCACGCGGGCTGGTCCGGCAGTGCGGCAGGCGGGGCGGGGGCCGTGGCGTCGGTGGATTCCGTGCGGCCTGCGGTCAACCGCAGTGTCACGACAGCCGCGACGCCCGCCACCAGACCGCAGGTCAGGGCGGCCGGGACGCCGCCACCGATGGCGGCTGACAGGTGTACGAGCCCCCAGCGCATGCCAGAGTCCGACGCGCTCGTCGCGATCTGCAGCAACTGGCTCGACAGCAGCCCGATAACGGTCGCACAGACCGTGCCGACCGCCATCGCCGGAACCGTGGCCCGGGTCAACAGCGCGGGCAGCCACCGCAGCGACCACCACACCACGGCGAGCAGCAGTACATCGGCGGCGCGGTACAGGAGCCAGTCGCCGATCGGCGCACCCGCCGGGCCCGCCCAGGCGCCGAGCAGCAGCCACTGGCGCAGGAGATCGCCCGGTTCGGAGAGCAGCCGGCCGGACAGGGGGACGCTCTGGAGGATCGCGGCGACCGGCTGGTACGAGAGGACCACCAAGGACAGCGCGACGACGAAGGTCCCGGAGGTGGCGGCCAGGCGGGCGGCGCGTGCCGGAACGTTCTGCCGTGGCAGCACATCGGCACCCTTGGCGGTGACCCACGCCGCGAGCACGGTGGCCGCCGCCGCGACGAGCGCGATCACCGTCAGGATCTGCCGCCCGGAGGAGATCGCCCCCGCCAACTGGGGCAGGAAGCGGTAACTGCCGCGCCCCTGCGAGGCGATCAGCCACGGCGCGGAGACGGTCACCGCCAGGGTCCCGGCCACCAGGCCCCAGGCCCACACCGCGAGCAGTGCGGCCACCATCCGGCCGCGTACCGGCGGCAGCCTGCGTACCAGGAGCAGCGCCCCGGGTATGAAGAAGGCGAAGACCGCGACGAACCTGATCTGCATCCCGGTCGCGTACAGCGTGAGGTAGCGGCTGCCGTCGGTCACGGCTGTGTCCCCGATCCCGCCGGACACCTCGGCGCCGAGCCGTACCGAGTCCGGGGGATCGTACGACCAGGGGATGAGCCAGTATTCGAGATCGGCGGCTGCCCGGCCGCCGATCACGTCGGCGGTGCCCGGCAGGTGCAGTGCGTTCACGCTCGCCCCCGCCCACCACAGAAGCGCCGTGAGCAGCAGTCCTCCGGCCAGTGCCGGTATCGCTGCGCGCCGGTATGTCATGTCCTGCCCCCGCCTTGATCGCGTACCCCGCCAATCGCCTGGCCGGTGGGAGGTTACGAGGTGGTGATCACGCGGGGATCACGGTCGTGCATGGGCGAGGGCGTTGTCGTCCCCTGCGAAGGTGCAAGTCGCCGCGATGCCTGTTCAGCCCGTGCTCTCCCGAGCGCCGCAGACAACCCCACCCCATCCGAACAACGTGACACCACACCCCCTACATGTCACGTTTTTTCTCGACCGTGCCCGAGCCGCGCGGCTCCGCGAGCGGCCGGCCCGAACCGGATACGGGCGGGCCGCGCGGCTCCGCGAGCGGCCGGCCCGACCCGGATACGGGCGGCCTGCCACACGGCGGGACCGGCCGGGCGGGTGGGCGGCTATGCGGCGCAGCGCAGCGGTGATCACCATCAGGTGGAGATCCCACTCGTTCAGCCCGCCGACCCTCCTCCGGGCCCGCCGACCTGCCTCGACGGGACACCGAATCCCGTAAGACGCACGTCAGTGAGACGCAAGCGATGCATCAGCGCTGAGCAGGAGAGTGGGTGATGTCAGCGGGGCAAGGGGCGGTTCAGCCGTCGGGCCCGATCCTCTTCGGTCGTTCCGTATGGAACTTCATGCCCGCGTTCCGTCGGTGGCCCTCTGCTCTCCGAGCTGACCGTGCGCCTGGGAAGGCTCCGTAGCAAGCCGGGCCTTCTCCGGCTCTCGGCGTACCCAGCCCTCCGTCCACCACCATCGAAGGAAGATCCGTGCGTTCGAGAAACAAGCTGTCGGTCCTGGCCACCCTGTGCGTGAGCGCCCTGGCGGTCGGGGCCCTGGCCCAACCCGCTGCGGCGGACGGCTCGTACGACCCGGCCACGGATAACTGCAACGCCGCGACCGCCGTGACTCCGGGCTCCTACGGCACCGGCAGCCTGACCTGGTGCATCATCGCGGCCAAGCAGTCCGGCGAAACCAAGAAGCTGGCGCGCGAAGGCTTCGTCAAGGGCCTGCTCGACATGCTGATCAATCACACCGGCGGCTACTACAACATCATGATCTTCGACGTCGCGGGCAAGAACGCCTTCGGAGATCCGTGGTTCGTCCACGACTACCGGGAGAACTTGCAGGAAGTGGCGTTCCAGACGGACGTCACCTACAACGACCAGACCTCGCGCGAGGACCAGACCTACCGGGTCTGGATCTTCTCGGGTGGCGGCACCTTCGCCAACATGGGCGACGGCGGCTGGGGCAACTGGGCCTTCTACGGTCTGTGGGACCGCAGCACCTCCGTCGTGAACCTCCGCCCCACGTCGATCCCCGCGCTGCCCAACCCCGGAGAGCCGGCCCCGGGCGACACCCCCATGACACCGGCCGTACCCGCGCGGCCCGGCCCCGACTACCGTTCCGGCACCACGACGGCGCTCCTCGAACGCCGGACGGGCTGCCGGAGGCGCGGACAGTCCCGCCCACCGGAGGCCCCGGTCCGGGCCGTGCGCCTCGCTCGTATGCTCGGTCCATGACCGATCCTCAGCGCGGACGCCCGACCACCAACTCCATGCGGCGGGCCCTCAAGCGGGCCCGCGACGGTGTTGCCCTCGATGTGGCCGAGGCCGCCGTTCTGCTCCAGGCGCGCGGCGACGAGTTGACGGATCTCGCCGCCTCGGCCGCCCGGGTGCGCGACGCCGGGCTCGAAGCCGCGGGCCGGCCGGGTGTCATCACGTACTCCCGCAAGGTCTTCATCCCGCTGACCCGGCTCTGCCGCGACAAGTGCCACTACTGCACCTTCGTCACCGTCCCCGGCAAGCTCCGGCGCGCCGGGCACGGAATGTTCCTGTCGCCCGACGAGGTGCTGGCAATCGCCCGCGAAGGCGCCGGCATGGGCTGCAAGGAAGCGCTGTTCACGCTCGGCGACCGGCCCGAGGACCGCTGGCCCGAGGCACGGGAGTGGCTGGAGGCCGAGGGGTACGACGACACTCTCGCGTACGTACGCGCCATGGCGATCCGGGTCCTGGAGGAGACCGGCCTCCTCCCGCACCTCAACCCGGGCGTGCTGACCTGGACCGACCTCCAGCGGCTCAAGCCCGTCGCCCCGTCCATGGGCATGATGCTGGAGACGACCGCCACCCGTCTGTGGTCCGAACCGGGCGGCCCGCACCACGGCTCCCCGGACAAGGAACCGGCCGTACGCCTGCGCGTCCTCGAAGACGCGGGCCGCTCCAACGTCCCGTTCACCACCGGCATCCTGGTCGGGATCGGCGAATCGTACGAGGAGCGCGCCGACTCCCTCTTCGCGCTGCGCAAGACGGCCCGCGCCTACCACGGCATCCAGGAAGTCATCGTCCAGAACTTCCGCGCCAAGCCGGACACGGCGATGCGCGGCATGCCGGACGCCGAGCTGGAGGAACTGGCCGCGACCATCGCCGTCGCCCGGCACATCCTCGGCCCGTCCGCGCGCATCCAGGCCCCGCCGAACCTCGTCGACTCCGAGTACGCGCTGCTCATCGGCGCGGGCATTGACGACTGGGGCGGCGTCTCCCCGCTCACCCCCGACCACGTGAACCCCGAACGCCCCTGGCCCCACATCGACGAACTGGCCGCGAAGACCGCCGAATCGGGCTTCACGCTCCGCGAACGCCTCACCATCTACCCGGAGTTCATCCAGCGCGGCGAGCCCTGGCTCGACCCCCGCGTCCTCCCGCACCTCCGCGCCCTCGCCGACCCGGAGACGGGGCTGGCCCGTGAAGGAGCGATCCCCGCCGGCCTGCCCTGGCAGGAACCCGACGAGGAGTTCGGCGCCACCGGCCGCACCGACCTGCACCGCACCATCGACACCGAGGGCCGCACCGGCGACCGCCGGGAGGACTTCGACGAGGTGTACGGGGACTGGGAGGCGCTGCGCGAGGCCGCCGCCCCCGGCATGGTCCCGTCCCGCATCGACGCCGACGTGCGCCAGGCACTCGGCCAGGCCGCCGACGACCCGACGAAGCTCACCGACGAGCAGGCCCTCGCCCTGCTCCACGCGGACGGCCCGGCGCTCGACGAACTCTGCCGGATCGCGGACGCCCTGCGCCGTGACGTGGTCGGCGACGACGTCACGTACATCGTCACCAGGAACATCAACTTCACCAACGTCTGCTACACCGGCTGCCGTTTCTGCGCCTTCGCCCAGCGGCGCACCGACGCCGACGCGTACACCCTCTCCCTGGACCAGGTCGCGGACCGGGCCGCGCAGGCGTGGGACGTCGGCGCGGTCGAGGTCTGCATGCAGGGCGGCATCCACCCGGACCTGCCCGGCACCGCGTACTTCGACATCGCGCGGGCGGTGAAGGAACGCGTCCCCGGCATGCACGTGCACGCCTTCTCGCCGATGGAGGTCGTCAACGGGGCGACCCGCACCGGCATGTCGATCCGCGACTGGCTGATCGCGGCGAAGGAGGCCGGGCTCGGGTCGATCCCCGGCACGGCGGCCGAGATCCTGGACGACGAGGTCCGCTGGGTCCTCACCAAGGGCAAGCTGCCGACGGCGACCTGGCTGGAGGTCATCAGGACCGCCCACGAGGTGGGCCTGCGCTCCTCCTCCACGATGATGTACGGCCATGTCGACCAGCCCCGCCACTGGCTCGGCCACCTGCGGACCCTGGCCCGGCTCCAGCAGGAGACCGGCGGGTTCACGGAGTTCGTCACCCTCCCGTTCATCCACACCAACGCCCCGGTCTACCTGGCCGGCATTGCCCGCCCCGGCCCGACCGACCGCGACAACCGGGCCGTCACCGCCATGGCCCGGCTGCTGCTCCACCCGCACATCACCAACATCCAGACCAGCTGGGTGAAGCTCGGCACGGAGGGTGCGGCCGAGATGCTTCGCTCGGGCGCCAACGACCTGGGCGGCACGCTGATGGAGGAGACCATCTCCCGTATGGCTGGCTCCAGTTACGGCTCGTACCGCTCCATCCAGGACCTGATCGCGATCGCGGAACTCGCGGGCCGCCCGGCGAAGCCGCGTACGACGCTGTACGGCGAAGTGCCGCAGGAGCGCGTCACGGCCGCGGCGGCGTCGGACGGCCACCTGCCGGAGCTGCTGCCGGTGCTGCCGAGCTGAGGCTCTCGCGGCAGGCGCTCAGGACGGGGCCGTACCCCAGCGAGACCTCTCGGGGGGTACGGTTCCGGCCGAAGCGCATGCGGGACGGACGGAAGTCCGACTGGGGGCGGCGCCAACCGGGAACGTTGGAAAGGTAGTTGGGGCGACAAAAAAACCGGTCCGATTCGTCAAGTCCGGGATGCCTCGTGATCAACCTCCGGTTGTTCAACGTCCATGTTTCACGTCGATCCTCCTCACGCGGTCGCAGTGGCGACGCGGGACCGAGGAGACCGGCATGGGACACGGACACGGGCATCACCACCATCACGACCACAGTCACGAGGGCGGTCCGGAGCTGCCCGCCGCGTTCGACACCTCCGTGCCCGACGAGGCCCTGACCCCCGAGCAGCAGTCCCGCCGCACCCTGCTGCGGCGATCACTGACCGCGCAATCCGTCCCGGAATCACCTTCGGGAATCCCGTCCGCGGAAACGTCTCCCCGAATCCTTCCCGAAACCTCCTCCGGAATCCCGCACCGGAAATCCGCCCAGGAAACTCATCCAGGAAAACCGTGAGGAATGCCGTTCAAAAGTGCTCCGAAGTGCGACTCCGTACATAACGTTCCACCCCTGAATCGGCACTTCCCGTTCGATTACAGTGCTTGCGCAGTCGCAAGCCGGTGAACGAACGGAAGGGGCACGGTGAGCACAGGGACCACAGCTGTCTGGGGCCGTGCCGAGCAGCAGGACTTCCGTAGCCGGGTACGGGGCGCTCTGCTGGGCGGGGCCATCGGCGACGCGCTCGGGGCGGGGGTCGACGGGCTCACGCTCGAAGAGATCCGGGCGGCCCACGGCGCCGACGCCGTCACCGACTTCGTGCCCGCGCACGGCGGGCGCGGCACCGTCACCGCCATCACCCAGCTCAGCCTGTTCACCGTCGACGGGCTGATCCGCGCCCAAGTCCGGCGCGACACCGGCGCCTGGCACCCGCCCACCGATGTGCACCGGGCGCACCTGCGCTGGGCTGCGACCCAGTACGACTGGGGGCCCGACGAGCGCCGCAAGGACAACGGCTGGCTCGCCCAGCAGGAGTGGCTCTACGCCCGCCGCGCCCCCACCCGGGAATGCCTCACCGGGCTGGGGGACGCCACCATGGGCACCCTCGAGCAGCCGAAGAACCCCACCGCACGGAACTCGGCGGCCCTCACCCGGTCCGCGCCGTTCGGGCTGCTCGTCGGCTGGGAGCCGCACCTCGTCCTCCAACTGGCCGTCGAATGCGCCGCGCAGACCCACGGCCATCCCACCGCCCTGCTCTCCGCGGGCGCCCTCGCCGTCGTCGTGCACGGGCTGGCCCGCGCCGAGACCCTGGACGGTTCCGTACAGCACGCCCTGGCGCTGCTCGCCGAGCGGCCCGGGCACGAACCGGTCTCCGAAGCGCTGAAGCGGGCCCTCGGGACGGTGCGCCAGGGCATCCCGGGACCGGCCCTGATCGAGTCGCTCGGCGCGACGGAATCGGCCGAGGACGTCCTCGCCGTCGCCGTGTACTGCGCACTGGTCGGCGAGGACATACGGCACGGTCTGCGGCTGGCCGTCAACCACGGCGGCCCGTCCGCGGCCACCGGGGCCCTGTGCGGGGCGCTGCTCGGTGCGCTGCATGGCGAGACCGCGCTGCCGCCCGCCTGGCTCGCGGAGCTGGAGGGGCGCGCAACCCTCCTCGAACTCGCGGACGACTTCGCTATGGAGATGACCCAGGGCCCGGCCCTGCACAGCCCGTCGGCCGCCGCGCCGGGCTGGCTGACCCGCTACCCGCGCGGCTGACACGCGCTGCCCGTGCGGTCGGCGCCTGGAGCACGGTCGAGGGCAGGGGTGCGGAAAAGAACGTGACAGTGAAACGGTTCCCTGTCACGTTCTTCTCCGACCCCACCCCAACCCCGTGCAGCGGCGAGCGTCAGTCCTTCACGCCCTCCGTGACCGCCGCGTCCCCCGGACCGGCCTGCGCCGCCACCGTCGCCCCGGCCGCCGCGCCGTTACCGTCCGAGTTGATCTTCTCGGTGATCGCGTCGCGCTCCGGGGTGTCCTCCGGCTTGACGAAGCCGATCACGATGTAGAGGACCAGCGAGATCGCCGGCGGCAGCGCCACCTGGTACTGCCGCGCGACATCCTTCTTTACCGAACCGTCGAAGTTGTAGTTGGTGAAGTAGAACGCCAGCAGCCCCGCCGCCCAGCTGGTGAGCGCCGCCGTCGGTCCCTACCTGTGGAACCTGCGCAGCAGACCCAGCACGAACGGAACCGCGATCGGGCCCATCAGACCGGCGACCCACAAGATGACGACGGAGATGATGTCCCTGAACGTCGGCGAGTTGTGTCAAGGTTTTTCGCGATCAGAAATGTGAACACCGATCAGCAAGGCGAACGAATTTGCTTGTTCTTGACTCACGTGGGCGTTGTCGCGAACGTGACGGCGGCCACACGATGAGCGGGCACTTCGTCAGGCTGTACAGACGAGTCGGAAGCATCGAGAAGCGCAGAAAGACCGCACGGGATGCGGGTCCCGCGCGGCCGGGAAGGAGGAGGGCTGCTCGTGCCGACAGCGTGCTGGCGCATCAGCTCATGCATGCCCTCCTTGGGGGCCCGCCTGAAGCGCACGGGTGAGCAGGTTGTGACGTTTTATGGTCACGGTGAAGCGCGGCTCGATTCATGAGGCGGCGATGTCTACCAGTTCCGATCTTTTCGCACGGGTCGTCGAGTCCCAGTCGTACGGTCGTGCATGTGCAGCTTCGCTATTCGTTTCGAATCGAGCCGAGCCCTGGTCAACGCAAGGCGTTGGGCAAGGCGTTCGGCTGTGCGCGTGTGGTGTTCAACGACTGTCTGCGGGCCCGGAGGCAGGCCCATGAGCACGGCGCACCGTTTCCGACGTCGTCGGAGCTGTCGAAGCGGTACATCACGGAGGCGAAGAAGACCCCGGAGCGGTCCTGGCTCAAGCAAGTGTCGTCGGTGGTGCTTCAGCAGTCGTTGCGGGACCTGGATACGGCGTATCGGAGCTTTTTCGCGAGCATCAAGGGCGCCCGGAGGGGGCCGAGGACCGGCGAGCCGCGGTTCAAGTCGAAACGTGACAGCCGTCAGTCCGTGCGGTTCACTGCGAATGCGCGGTGGTCGATCACGGCGGACGGGAAGCTGAACCTGCCGAAGATCGGCCCGGTACGGGTCCGCTGGTCCCGCACCCTGCCGTCGGTTCCGTCGACGGTGACGGTAGTCAAGGACGCGGCCGGCCGGTACTGGGCCAGCTTCGTCGTGGAGACCAACCCGGCGGACGAGGTCCTGCCCCCGCTCGACTGTGACCAGGGCATTGACCTGGGGCTAACGCACTTTGCCGTCATGGCGGACGGCTCCCGGGTGCGGTCACCCCGGTTCCTGCGCCGGGCGGAGAAGAAGCTCAAACGCGAGCAGCGGAGCCTGTCGCGGAAGGAGAAGGGGTCGAAGAACCGGAACAAGCAGCGGGTCAAGGTTGCGCGGGCTCACGCCAAGGTGGTCGACGCGCGCCGGGACTTTCACCACAAGCTGTCCACGAAGCTGATCCGTGAGAACCAAGCGGTCAGTGTGGAGAGCCTGAGTGTGAAGGCCCTGGCCCGCACGCAGCTGGCGAAGTCCGTGCAGGACGCGGGCTGGTCGGCGTTTGTGACCATGCTGGAGTACAAGGCGTCCCGGTACGGGCGCACCCTGACCAAGGTCGACCGATCGTTCCCGTCCTCGCAGATCTGCTCGGCCTGCGGACACCGCGACGGCCCAAAGGCGTTGCACGTCCGTGCCTGGACGTGTTCCGCATGTGGTGCCCGGCATGACCGGGACCACAACGCGGGCCAGAACATCAGGGACGAAGGGCGGCGCATCCGCGCCGCAACAACAAGCTGAACCATCTACCCCCGGGCCGGGGGCCTCACACCGGTAACGACGTGAGTACACGCCTGTGGAGCACAGGTAAGACCAGGACTTGTCCCGGCACAGTGCACAGTCCCCACCCCACGGGTGGGAAAGAACCAGGAACCCACCTCAAGGCGATCCGTTCGCACGGACACCAGAGAGAGAATCCCCCAGACTCGTGCGGGGGAGGAGGCCAAGACGATCACATGAAGTGGACCGTCGGGATCAACGACCGGATGACAAGGACGGCTGGGCCTACCCAGGGCCGCACCCATGTCTTCACAGCCTTCCAGGGGCAGGAGGCCCCGCGGGACTGCTGGGCCGAGCGCTGCACCGGGCTCGAAGCGGTGGTCGCGGAATTCGGCCTGGGGCGTGTGGAGCTGGTGACGCCGTTCATCCCGACCGTGCCCGGCACCGATCTCCACGCCGATCAGCTGCGCTGACTTCGAGAATGCGTTTGGCTCTGTCATGCCGGACCATGCTTGTCGGTACTTCCACCTGACACCGCAAACCACCACACATATTGTGGACGTTCGATCCAGGTGCTGAAGGGTGCCGGCGGAGTGGGGGCGTAGATGGAAGCGCAGTTGATCGAGCTGGCACGGGCTGCAGGGACTGCTGTGGTCACGCTCATGGCCACCGATGCGTGGGAGAGGACGCGGGAGGGGGTCGTTGCTCTGTGGCGACGGGCCAGCCCGGCGCGTGCCGAGGGAGTCCTGAACGAACTGGATGCAGCTCGGAATGATCTGCTCACGGCCAGGGAATCCGGCGACGAACTGACGGAGCAGGAGCTTCGCGAGGCATGGACGGGCCGTGTCCGACGCCTTCTCAGCGAAAGGCCCGAGGTGGCCTCGGACTTGCGCCAGATTCTGTCGGAACTTGATCCCGAACTGCGGGACGGTGCGCCGCGCACCGTGCAGATGCGCGCCGCAGCGTTTGGTAGTGGCCGCGTCTACCAGGCAGGGCGCGACCAGAACATCACCGAACGGTGAGCGGGTACGAACAGGGCGCAGAGCACCTGGTGCAGGGGCGAGCATCGGGTCAGGGCCGTGTGTTCCAGACGACCGGCGACCAGTACGTAACTGAACACCACTACCATCACCCTCCGGACCAGGGCGCGTCCCTCTTCGGCCCGTCCATGCAGCGAACTGTGGTGCGGGCACAGACCAGTCATCGGTTCGACTGGCCTGCCCCGGATTCCGTGCGCACTCCGCTCGTCGGTCGGACTCCTCTGGTTCTTCGGGACCGAACGGACCTCGTGAGCAGACTGATGGACGCCGTTCAGAATGAGAGTGGAGGAATTCACGTCCTTCACGGGCTGGGCGGCTGCGGCAAGACGGCTGTGGCCCAGGGGGTCTTCAACGCAGTCACGCGCCAGGGCGGCCGGGTAGGCTTGTGGGTCAACGCCTCCGAGCGAGCCACGCTCCGAGCGGGAATGCTTGCAGTGGCCGCCGATCGTGGCGCCGAGTCATTCGAGCTTGCTGCTGCCTACGACGGACAGCGCGCGTCGGCCGACCTTGTCTGGCACTACCTGCACTACTCGTCGCAGCCGTGGGTTCTGGTTTTGGACAATGCGGATGACCCTGCGGCCCTTGAGGAAGGCACGTGGCTGAGGTCGAGTTCGCAGGGCACCGTCATCGTGACCACCCGGCAGGCCGGCTCGCACGTATGGAATGGAGCGGAGCTGCACCGTGTGGGCGTACTGCCTGTGGAAGATGCTGCGCTGGTGCTGTGTGACCTGGCTCCTGGGGCCGGCACTCCGGAAGAGGCCGAAACCGTTGCTCGAAGACTTGACTGCCTCCCTCTTGCGCTGACCTTGGCCGGATCCTTCCTGTCTCGTCAACTTCTGGAGAGTTGGTCCATGAGCGACTACCGACGGCACTTGGATGCCAAGCCAACCGAGCTGATCGACCGAGGAGTAGCCCCAGGGAGTTCGGAGAAGAATGCGCGGCAACTCGTTGGCCGGACATGGGAGATCTCGCTGAGGGCCCTCGCTGAAGAAGGAATCCCCGAGTGCGTTTCGTTGCTGCGGCTGCTGTCCTGTTGGAACTCCGACCCGGTTCCGCTTTCGCTGCTTCTTCCATCGTCTATTGATGCCGCAGGTCTGAGTAGCTTCGATCCGCCACTGCCTGGGCACCGGGTCGAGATCGCGCTCCGCGGTCTACTGGATCACTCGATGGTTTCGCTCGTCGACTCGGAGGAGAGCGGTGAGGTGGTGCGGTGTATCAAGGTGCATGGCGTTGTTCTCGACAGCGTTGCGGCTGCGGTGCCGAACGACCAGAGGCCGCTCCTGGTTGAAGCGGCAGCGCGTCTGCTCGGTGGCGAGATCCCTTCCGAGGTGTGCGGAGCACAGGCGGTAGGTCGTGTTCGCCGACTCGTCCCGCATGCGGCGAACCTGCTTCGGCGCTTGGAGGATGCTGCCACCGGGGGAAACGTGGTCGGGGTCGCAACTCTGGTGGCTAAGCACGTTTTTGAGAGCGGAGACTACCAAGCTGCCCTCTTTTTGGCTCAGGCTGCCGCAGAGGCGGCGCAGGTGCATCTGGGGTCGGATCATCCACTGACATTCCGTGCGGAGCATCGAGCGGCCTTGGCCCTGTTCAGGCTCGGCCGCTTCGAGGAGTCCGAGATCTTGCACCGAAGAGTTCTTGACGGGCGGAAAGGGGTGCTCGGGGAGGAGCACGCAGAAACCATGGAGAGCCGCCAAGACATCCATGAGCCGCTCGGCCAGATGGGAAGAGTGGAAAAATGTATTGCGGTTCTGCGAGAGACGGAGGGAATTCGAAGTCGAGTTCTTGGTGACACTCATCCGGAGACGCTCTATGTTCGAGCGCTTCTCATCGAATACTTGGCTGTTGTCGATAACGTCGAAGAATTCGACAGAGTCGGCCCGGCAACTGTGGCCGTCTGTGAGGAGGTTCTCGGATATGACTCCCTGGCCACCGTGACCGGCCGCCACAATCTCGCCTACGGCCTCTACCATTTCGGTAGGCATGAGCAGGCTGAGCCGATTGCCCGAAGGGCTTTGTCGGATCGTGAACGTGTACAGGGCGCCGGTCACCCACTGACTCTCTCAGCCACGGTCCTCCTGAGCTGGATCCTTGCTGAGCGGGGATCGCTGGCGGAGTCCATCTCATTCGGGCGTCTTGCAGTGGCCGGACAGGAGCGGGCTCTCGGGCCCGAGCACCCTTATCTGCTCTCGAATCGAGCGGGACTGGCTGTTTCTCTCGCAGCCTTCGGTCAGCTGGCCGAGGCGCAGGAGCTTGCGCGGCTCAATCTGCCGCTGTGCGAGCGTGTGCTGGGGACGGAGAGTCCTGTCACGGTGAAGACCCGCAGCCTGTTGGTTGACCAGTAGGCGGGCAAGCAAGCCCTCTCGGCCAGGACGGTGGGCCAGTCGAGAGGGCTTGACTCAGGCTGCGGCTCACGTGATCGGTCGGTTGTTCCGTTCAGCTTCCGTGCTGAGTGGTCCGGCTGACGCCCAAGACGAACATCGACCACGTCTGCGCGGTGAAGTCGAGGATTCCGCTGCGCGGATCCTTCGAATCGCGAACTGCCACGGCGTGGTGCCCCGTTGCCTTAACTTCTACGCAGTCCCCGTTTACGGCGGAGTATGAGGACTTGGTCCATTCCGTCAGTGCGTCATGCCGAATCAGCATATTGACTCCGATGGTTGTGCCAGTTGTTGGGCCTGGTATGCCCAGTCGCTGCGCTCAGCAACTCTACGACCGACGCTACGCCGCAGCATCGCCGGAAGTGAGTAGCGTTCACCCATACGGATGGCGCATCTCCTTAAAGTCTTCCCGGCTTGGGTCACTTAGGTGTATTATCCGCCCTCCGCGCCGAGGTGGATCGCTCATGTGTCGCAACTTTCCGCTGCTCTGAGGATGAACTCGCGAGATTGCTCGGCGCTCAGTGCCTTGGCCCGCAAGTGCTCGTACATCACGGTGTAGCTCTGAACGTCGTTCGCCTTCTCCAAGTACAGGTCGCTCGTGACGCCCTCAAGGTAAACGACACTTGCGTCCATGGCTTCCTGAAACTCAAGGATGGCGAACTTCCCATACATGCCTGGATGTGCTCCGACGGCATACGGCAAAACCTGCAGTGTCACGTGCGGAAGTTCACTCAACTCTGCTAGGTGTGACAGCTGGTCGGTCATGATCTGCGGATTTCCGACGACGCGACGCAGCAGCGCCTCATCGATCACAGCCCAGAAGCGGAGTGGGTTGACCGGATCGGTAAGGCGATCCTGGCGCTTGAGCCGGATCTGGATGCGCTTGTTGATCTCGCTGGGTGTGGCCTCGGGCCACATCCCCTCGATGACTGCTTGTGCGTACTCCTGTGTCTGCAGCAGGCCGGGAACGATCAGCGACTCGTACACGCGGAGCGAAGCGGCGTCGGTCTCCAGGCCGATGTAGACGCTGTACGGGATGTCGCCGAAGGCGTGCCACCAGCCCTGCTGGCGCGAATCCTTGGCCATCTGCATGAGGGAGTCGACGATCCGGTGATCCTCGACCTCGTACACCCCGCAGAGGTCGCGTACATCGCGCTGGCTGATGGAGCGGCGGCCGTTTTCGAGACGGCTGATCTTCGACTGCGAGACCAGCAGTCGCTCCGCGACCTCCTCGGCCGTCATGCCCTTGAGTTCGCGCAGTCGGCGCAATTCCTGGCCCAACCGGCGTCGCCTGACGGTGGGATTGACGTTGGACGGCACGGAAACGGCACCTCCGGCTATGTAGCTGTGCGTATCTACTGCTGAGCAGATTGCCACCTGCGACCCCGGCCGCGCTGGGAAATGGTCACACGCAAGCGCGCGGGGCAGCCGTGATTCCGGCTGCCCCGCGCTTGGTGCGGCTCCCGAACCGGGTCTCGGGGACGACGGTGCGGCGGTATTCGGTTGGTGCAGCGGTGCGTGCGGCGCCAGGCCCTAGCGGGCCGCGGTGTGCGCCATGCTGCCGCGGCGTGACTGCGACTGGACTTGCGGTTGCAACGGCATTCCGGCCGCCTGGTTACGGCGCGGCTGTGCGACCGCCCCGTTCTGGACGTCCATCACGGCATGCGCCACGAGTCCGCCCATCGGGTCGTGCCTGATCAGGTCCCGGAGCCTGGAGCGTGATGAACGCCCCTCGTTCCCGGGATACAGGTGCTTGCCGAGTCCGACCGCGTGGGCCAGCGCGGCGAGCGCCGCGGTCCGCGGGTCCGGCGGTACGCCGGTGCGGATCGCACTGTCCAGCCTGGCTTTGATGTCCCGGCTGATGGCCGTCTCCGTCGCCTGGTAGCGAGTCGTCGGCAGCACTCCGCACATCTGGCCCGCCACGGCATGCACCATGCCGCACCGCTCCAGATGAGCGAGATAGATCTGGCGCAGCCCCAGCCGGGGTCCGCCGATCCAGTGGACCGCCCGAACCGGGCTGCCGCGTCGGCGCAGCAGTTCCAGTGCGGAGTCCAGAGTCGGATCTCCTGTCGGCCGTGGCATCACCACGGCGATACGATCCCCGTCAGGGGCTATCCGTCCTGCCAGAGCCAGCTCCACTAGCTGAGCTCCGGCGAGGCCGAGGTCGAGCGACTGCGGCTGCGCTGTGGTACCCGTGGCCGGGTCCAGAGCGAGCAGCAGAAGCTCCTCCGGAATTGTTCTGCGGCTCCTGCCCATCCATGCCTCCCCGCGTGGATGAATGACAGGGTGACCCCTCTCACATTGGTCTGTCGAGGGTGCCTGGGCGCTATGTGCGGGAACCAGTAGGTATGTCGTTCTCGTCTAGCAGCCGGGTCGGTGGTTCACACGGGACACTGGTAGATGGTTCGGACAGCGCGGGGATGTCCCCGCGCCGCATGGAGGAGGCATCGGTGGCGGGCGAGTCCCCCGACAAGTCGAAGCAGCAGAAGTCGTCGGGGACGGCTCGGAGCGAGAGTGATCCGCGGCTTGCCGTCCTCCTCGAACCGTCCGCCGGGGCCGGCGGGGGCACGGACACGGCGACGGCCGTTCTCCGCACGGGGCCGGAGGCGGGGACGGGTTCGAGGTCGGGGTCGGGCGCGGAAGCGTCCGGCGACGACGGCGGGCGGGGCGACGACTCCTCGCACGTCGGCGACTCCGGGGCCCGGGAGGGCTCCTCGGCGGTCGAGAGCTCCGAGGACTCCGAGGGGGCCGAGAAGGCTGCCGAGGGCCTGGAGGAGGCGCCTGAGGCCTCTGGGGCCGGCGAGGAGCCGGTCGAGGAGCCGGTCGAAGAGTCCACTGAGGAGTTGTCCGAAGAGCCGGTCGAGTCCGCCGGGAAGTCCGAGGGCTCCGAGAGCTCCGAGGACGCGGATGGCGCCGGGCACGCCGATGCCGACGCGCCCGAGACGCCCGAAGCGCCGGAGGAGGGCGACGCGCGGCTGCGTGCGGCGGTCGCGGCATGGGTGTCGAAGGGCGACGCCGAGAGCGACGAGCCCGCCGAGCCCGCCGAGAGCGACGAGAGCGACGAGAGCGACGAGAGCGGCGAGAGCGGCGAGAGCGGCGAGAGCGGCGAGAGCGGCGAGAGCCCGAAGGTCGACGTGTCCGACGTGTCCGACGCGTCCGGCACGGGCAGCGCGGATGGTGCGGACGGCACGGACACCGACGCCGCGGCGGAGCGTGACGATGCGGATGAGCCGTCCGACGCCGCCGACGACGATGCCTCCGGCGAGGCCGCCGAGGACGCGAAAACCGCCGAACCCGACGCCAAGGACCGCGCAGACGCGGACGGCGCAGGCAAGGCCGACGACTCGGACAAGGCTGACGGCGCAGGCAAGGCCGATGACTCGGACAAGGCTGACGGCGCAGGCAAGGCCGATGACGCAGACAAGCGCGACACCGCCGAGGGCAAGCGCGGAGTCGATCAGCCGACCGCCGTCTTCAGGGCGCCCGCGGCGGCCAAGGTCGACCAGCCGACGACCACGCTGAAGATCACGCCGCCCGCGTCGAAGACCCCGCCGAAGCCGGACTCGAAGCCCGAGTCCGCCAACGAGCGGACCAGCACGTTCGTGCCCCTGCGCCGGGACGACGTACGACCGGCCCCGGCCGCCGCCCCCGCGGCGGCGGCCGCTACGCGGCCCCCCGCGCCCTCGCTCTTCGGCGCCGAGCGGACCACGCAGCAGCCGATGCCGCCGAAGCCGCCGCTCGACCTGCTGGCCGAGCTGACGAACACGCCCCCGCCGCCCGAGACGCCGGTCCGCACCGCCGTCCGCCGGGTCAAGATCTGGACCCCGCTGGTCCTGCTCCTGCTGATCATCTTTGCGATCGTGCAGATGGTGCGGCCGCTCCCGGACCCCGAACTCCAGATGTCGGCGAAGCCGACGTACACCTTCAAGGGGAGCAAGCCGTCGCTGCCGTGGCCGAGCGAGGGCCAGGGCTACATGGCGGCCACCGGCCTCGGCACAGTGGACTCGTTCGGCGAGCAGAAGGCCGTGCCGATCGGCAGCGTGGCCAAGGCGATGACCGCGTACATCGTGCTCAAGGACCACCCGTTGAAGAGGGGCGAGAAGGGCCCTTCCATCAAGATCGACGCCAAGGCGGAGTCGGACGGTCAGCTGGACTCGGAGGGTGAGTCGACGCTCAACACCGTCAAGGCCGGTGACAAGCTCACGGAGCAGGAGGCACTCTCCGCGATCATGATCCCCTCCGCGAACAACATCGCGAGGCTGCTGGCGCGCTGGGACGCGGGTTCCGAAGAGGCGTTCGTCAAGAAGATGAACGACACCGCCAAGTCGCTCGGCATGACGAACACCACCTACACCGATCCGTCCGGCCTCGACGCGACCACGGTGAGCTCTGCCGAGGACCAGGTGAAGCTCGGCCAGAAGCTGGTGGAGATCCCGGCGCTGATGGACATCACCAAGCTGCCGTCGTGGACCGACCCGTCGGGCAAGTTCCATCGGAACTACAACACTCTCGTTCCGTACAACGACGCGCTCGGCATCAAGACCGGCTCCACCACCAAGGCCGGCGGCAACCTGCTCTTCGCCGCCCACAAGATGGTCGGCGACACCGACCAACTGATCGTCGGCGCCGTGCTGGGCCAGCACAAGCCCTCCATCATCGACACCGTCAACGCGGTGAGCAAGGAAGCCATGGTCGCCACCCAGGATCTGCTGACGAGCGCCAAGGTGGTGAAGAAGGGCGATGTCGTCGGCGCCGTCTTTGACGGGCTGGGCGGCAGCACCCCGGTGGTCGCGGCCAAGGACGTGACGGCGGTCGGCTGGCCCGGTCTCACGGTCAGGATCGAACTGACCGACGACGGAAGGACGATCCCGCACTCGGCGGCGGCCGGCACCCACGTCGGCACGCTCACCGTGGGCGAGGGCACCAGCCAGGTGAAGGTGCCCGTCGCGCTGCAGAGCGATCTGGCGGAGCCGACGGCCGGGGACAAGCTGACCCGGCTCGGCTGACCGGCCGATTGCCGGAACGGTGCGGCAGTCGGGAAGAGGGTGCCGGTCCCGGCCCCCTCTTCCCGACTGCGTACGTGTTAGCGTCCCGGAGCAACTCAAGGATGCCGCGGAGGCGTCCTCATAGGCGTACGGGGTACGGGGCACGGGGCCGGCGGATACGGGGAGACGGGGAGAGCCGTAGTGACCACCGCGGAGCCGAAGCCCGGCCGTGAGGCGGCCGACAGCGGCGGCATGAGGGGCAGCAGCGGCAGCAGCGGCGTCAGCACGCGGACGGCCGCGCCCGCCCCGGACAGCCTTGGGCCGTGCACCACCCCGTCGCGGCGGACCCGCGCCGAGCGGCTGCTGCGGCACCCGGTGACGATCGCGACGGCGGCCGCCGCCGTCACCCACGTGCTCTGGTTCTTCTTCTTCGCGAACAGCGGCGGCGACCTCGCGGCCCAGGACGCCTGGGCGGAGTTCGTCGGCCGGCATCCGGGCACCGCGTACAACCTCGCCTGGTACGGGGGCATGCACCCCGTCTCGTACAGCGTCGTGTCGCCGTATGTGATGTCGGTGCTCGGCGTGCGGACGACGATGATGGTCGCCGGGACCGTGTCGGCGGCGCTGACCGCGTTGATCCTGGTCCGGGTGCGGGCCGTCCGCAATCCGCTCGCCTGCTCGCTCGCCGGGGCCTTCGCGTACCTGTGCAACGCGCTGTCCGGGCGGGTGACATTCGGGCTCGGCATGATGTTCGCGGTGGGGGCGGTGGCCGCGGTGTTCTGCTGGCCGCACCTCCGGTGCGAGCACCGGCTCCACCGGAGCAGCTGTCGCTGCGCCCCCCGTAGACGGTGGGCGAAGGCGGCAGTCGCCGCGCCGCTCGCCGGACTCGCGACGGCGAGCAGCCCCGTCGCCGGGCTGTTCCTGGGTGTGGTCGCCGCCGCGCTCTTCCTGAACAAGCGGCGCCCCGGCGCGTACGCGCTGGGCCTGGCCCCGGTGGCGGTCGTGGCGCTGTCCGCGTGGCTGTTCCCGTTCTCCGGTACGCAGCCGATGTCGATCGCGACCCTGTCGCTGCCGTTCCTCTTCGCGGTCCTCGTCTTCGTCCTCGTACCGCGCGACTGGAAGACGGTCCGTACCGCGGCCGCCGTGTACGGCGTCGGGACGCTGCTGACCTATGTGATCGACTCGCAGATCGGCTCGAACGTCACGCGGATGGCGATGCTGTTCGCCGGGGTGGTGCTGCTCGCCGCGCTGCCGTACGCGCGGCCGCGCTCCCGGCGCTGGTACGCGCTGGTTCTCGCCTTCGCCGGGCTGAACTTCTGGATCGGCTTCAAGGGCGTCGACGACATCGTCCGTACCGCCCCCGCCGCGTCCTGGACGCGTGAACTGGCCCCGCTGGTCAACCAACTCCAGGAGGTCGGGGCCGAGCGCGGACGGGTCGAGGTCGTGCCCGCGAGCAGCCACCGGGAGGCGTCCGCGCTCGCGCCGTACGTCAATCTGGCGCGTGGCTGGAACCGGCAGGCGGACATGGAGCGCAACCCGCTCTTCTACGACGACACCTTGAACAGTGCCAGTTACCGCGAGTGGCTCGACCGCTGGGCGGTGCACTACGTGGTGCTGCCCCGGGGGACACCGGACTCCACCGGCGCGGTGCAGGAGGCGGAGCTCGTCGACGGCGGGCTGCCGTATCTGAAGCTGGTCTGGTCCGACGCCAACTGGCGGCTCTTCGAGGTCGACAGCCCCGTACCGCTGGCCGATCCGCCCGCCACGGTGGACCGGGCCGGTGCGGGCGAGCTGACCATCCATGTGAAGCGGGCCGGCCGGATCCTGATCCGCATCCCGTACTCGCGCTGGCTCGCCGTGGTCGACGACCAGGGCAAGAGCGTCGAACGGCCGCAGGAGACCGAGGAGTCCACGCGGCGCGAGGATCAGAGCAGCCCGCGGACGTATCTCAACACCAACGGCTGCCTGATCAAGGTCGACGAGGACGAGGACGGCGACGAGTGGACGGAACTGCTCGCGCCGCGGCCGGGCGTGTACCGGCTCGCCGCCCCTTACCAACTGCCTCCCGGCACGCCGTGCCCGGAGGAACTGCGCTGAGCGCGGACGGGTCGTCCTGAGCCCCCGGCAGCGGGTGCCGCACGCCCGAGGGTCTGTCGGGCTGATGAACGATCGCGGCTGATCTGCCTGCTTGTCGGCATTTCCCGGGGGCATGACAGGCAGGGAGCAAGCTCGCTCGCCGATGAGTCCCGCCCGTCAGGCACGGTGAGGCTTGCACGCAGCAGGTCCCCGAAGGCCGCGGTGGCGGGGCCGGAGGGGCCATCTGTCCGCCAGGCCAGAGCGATGCGGGCGCGTAGCCGTGGCCCGGTGATCTCCAGCGTCCGCAGTCCGAAGCCCGTCGCCGCGTCGGTCCGAAGGGCCGGAATCACCGCCACGCCGAGACCGCGGACGGCGAGCCGGGCAAGGAACAGCGGGGCGGCCGCCTCGAAGGCGATGTCGAGTTTCCCGCGGTGCCCGAGACGAGGCCGACGTCGACATGGCCTTCGGAGCAGTCCGGTGAACTCGTCCACGGTCTGCCGTACCGCTTCGACTGCGGCAAGCGCGGCCCGCGCGTACGGCAGGACGGCGTACCGGACGCCCGGCTACTCGTTGACCAGGACGGGGATGGAGACGACGGCGGCCGCCGCGGTGCCGGTGAGCTTGGTGGCGGGCACCTTGAAGTCGATGCCCTCGCCCGCCGCGCGCGGCCCGTCGTGGTGATGGCCGCCTTCTGCGTCCTGCCCCTCTTCCTGGTACTGGAAGCTGCCGGTGCCGATGAAACGACCCTTGGAATCGTAATAGGCGGCGCTCAGCTCAAGCGCGAGCACATCGCTGACGTCGGAGGTAATTGCCAGATGCCCGCTGACGGCGGGCCCGCCGGTGAGCGTGAGCCGCGTGAGGCGGACGCGGTCGGTGAACGGCCCTTCCTCGACACGTACCTCGCCCCGCTCGGGCGGCGCCGGGAGCGTCGCGGCCGGGGACGGCGCGGAACGGGGAGGGGGCAGGGGCAGGGCGGTGGCCGGGGTGGTGGCCGCGAGCGGCTCGCCCTTGCCCGGGTCGGTCCCCGCGGAGGTGCCGCAGCCAGTGAGAGCGGTCAGCGCGATAGCGCCCAGCGCGGCGGCTGTCGTGATGCGGATCGGGTGTCTCATCGGACATGCTCCTGGGATACGAACGACCCGGGGCCGGGAGGGGCGCCCCCTCCCGGCCCCGGGTCGCGTGGCTGAGTGAGGGTCAGTGGCCCTGCGGTGCGGTGCCGAACAGCGAGCGGTACATCTTGCCGTAGAGCTCGGTGTTGTCCTGGCTGGCGGCGAAGGAGCTGTTACCCGGTCCGTACGCGTAGATCGGCACATCGGCGCCGGTGTGGTTACCGGACAGGTAGGTCAGCCAGAGGCTGGCGTCCTCGCTGCCGTCCTTCACACCCGCCGGGTCGTCGGGGGTACGGAAGGTGGCCGGGCCGAAGTTCTTGGCGTCGCCGGCACCCGAGCCGTTGACGATGCCGGAGGAGCGGGCCGGGTCCTTGACGTTGGCCGAGGACGAGCGCGCGGGCACGGAGTTGTTGGCCGTGTTGCCCGAGTCGTTGTTGGCCGGCGGGGCCGCCGCCTCGGCGTTGGTGAAGCTGCCCTTCTCGATGATGTTGAAGCCGGCGCACTCGTGGTCCGCCGTCACGACGACGAGGGTGTGGCCGTCCTTCTTCGCGAAGTCCGTGGCGGCCTTGACCGCGTCGTCGAACGCCTTGATCTCGCCCAGGGCCTGCGACGCGTCGTTGGCGTGCGAGCGCTTGTCGATCAGCGCGCCTTCGACCTGGAGCAGGAAGCCCTTCTTGGACCGGCCGTCGAGCAGCGAGATCGACTTCTTGGTCAGCTCGGCGAGCGTCGGCTCCTTCTTCTCCGGGGCGCCGGCGGGCAGTGCGGCCTTGGACGTCTCGACCGTCAGGTTCCCGCGGTTGAACAGTCCGACGACCTTGCCGCTCTTGACCTTGTCGAGATCGGCCTTGGTCGCGACCTTCTGGCTCTCGGCGGTCTGGGCGGGCAGCGCCGGGTCGCCGAAGTTGCCGAGCACCTGGTAGCCCTGCGACCCCAGCGCCTTCTGGTCGTCCGGCGCGAAGCGTGCGAGGCCGCCGCCGAAGATCACGTCGGCGGTGCCGTTACGGGCGATCTGCTGGGCGATCGGCGTGATCAGGGTCTTGTCGGCGGGCTTGTCCTCGTACGACCCGTCGTCCTTCTTCGGCAGGCACGCCGCGTCGGAGTACACCGGGCCCTGGCAGCCGCGCAGCAGAGCGTGGCTCATCTGGGCGGCCGGGGTGGCGTCGGTGATCTCGGCAGTGGACACGTTGCCGGTCGCGAAGCCCGACTTCTTGGCCTGCTCCATCAGCGTGGGCAGCTTCTTCTCGTACGAGTCGACGCCGATGGCCGCGTTGTACGTCTTCACACCGGAGGACCACGCGGTGGCCGCGCTGGCGGAGTCGGTGACCAGCGCCGGCTGGTCACTGCCCTTCTCGACGGCGGACGTCGCCACCGCGCCGTAGCTCGGCAGCCGCTCCATGTTCAGCTTGCCCTCGGCGCCGTAGTAGCGCTCGCGCCCGGCGGTGACATGGGTACGGCCCATGCCGTCGCCGAGCAGGTAGATGACGTTACGGATCTCCTGCTTCTTGCCATCGCCGCCCTGCTGGGGCGCGGAGCTGGCGGTCGCCGCGGTACTGGCGGCAAGTGCACCGGTCACGGCGAGAACCGCCAGGATTTTGCTTGATCTGCTGCGCATGCGCGGAGTGCTCTTTTCGGACGTTGGACGAGGCACCGGGGCAGGCCGGGCGAGGCAACGGTAGGAGCGGGACATGAACGCAGCGCCAATACCGGGCGCCATACCGATGTGGAACCCCCAACCCAATACTTCAAAAATTGCGCAACTGGGTAACAGAATTCATCAGGACGAGGTCGCGGGCAGGCTTGCACGCCGCCAGATGGCCCAGGAGCGAGGACAGGTCCTCGTCGCCGAACCGTCCGGCTGCCGCCGCCGGCCCGAGGGCCTGGCCGGCCTTGTCGCTGCCCAGGACGGCGGCGAACTCGACCGCGCGGGCCATCTTGGCGCGGATGCGGGTCGCGCCGGCGGGCCCGGCTTTCTTCAGCCAGTGCCCGGCCCCGGCGCCTGTTGTGCGGACAGCACCCGGAATGCTGCGGCGAGATCGCCCTTCAGATCGTCGAGGTCCTCGAAGCCGACGTGGACCCGCAGCAGTGGGCCCCGGCCCGCCCAGGTCCCCGGCAGCCGGTGGCCGACCGGGTCGGCCGGCACGATCAGACTCTCGTAGCCGCCGTAGCTGTGGCCCAGCCCGAACAACCGCAGCCGTCCCAGCATCGCGTCCACGGCGGGTTTGCCGAATCCAGGCTCAAGCTCCAGACCGAACAGGCCCGCCGCACCCGTGAAGTCCCTGCACCACAGCCCGTGACCCGGGTCGGCGGGCAGTGCCGGGTAGACCACGCCGGCGACCCCGGCCTGCTCCTGCAGCCAGTAGACAAGCTCCAGCGCCTGGCGTTGGTGTTGTCGCAGCCGGATGCCCAGCGTGCGTAGTCCCCGAAGCCCCAGGTAGGTGTCGTCCGCGCTCGCGCACTGCCCGAGTCTGATCGCTGTGCCGCGGACCGGCGCGAAGGTGTCCTCGGTGCACACGATGGCGCCGAGGATGCTGTCGGCGTGCCCGGTCAGATACTTCGTCGCCGAGTGCACCACGACGTCCGCTCCCAGGGAGCCGGACTCCGACACCGGCTTGATCACCACCGGATAGCCGTGCTGCGCGACGAACTCCACAGCGGTGTAGGCCGAGTCGAGGAGCCGGTAGGCGGGGACCTCCACCGGGCCGCCGTTCAGATGGGCGGAACGCGAGCGCGCTCGCAGTCCGCTGCCCGGGCAGATTCAGCAGGTCCCGTAGCTGGGCGGCCCGTACGACGTCCGCCTCGGCCCGGGCGAAGACCGCACCGACGCAGTAGGCGCGGGCCAGTTGCAGTGCCGTCAGCCCGGCCAAGATCGGCTGCACCACTCCGCGGGACGCCATCGTGGCGGGTTTGTGGCATGGACGACATCCGCCACTGTCCATCAGTTGCCCTGGTACCTGGGAGGCCTGAGCATCTGTCTGATGCGGCAAGGAAATTCTTTGTTGCGACGAGTAGGAGGCGCTCGTGCATCCGCCACGCCATGTTCACGGCGAAAGCGAAAGAACGGCAGCTCAGGAGGCCTGGCGATGAGGCGTTTGGGACAGCGGTTGGCCACTGCGGTCACCGGCATCACCATCCTCGGGGTGGTCATGTCGACCACCCCGGCGAGTGCCACCGGCTCGAACCCCGCCCCATCTACCCCTGCAGCCTTCGACCAGACCCAGCCCGATTCGGTCGACGGCAACCTTCTCCGCGCTGCCGCCGGCACTCGGGCAAAGGTGTCACTGACGCTGGTGACCGGCGACAAGGTGCAGATCGGTGTCACCGCGGACGGGAAGCCGGTTGTCCACGAGATCGAGCCGGCAGCGCGGCCCGGGCACGAGTCGGTTCTCTTCCAGACCATCACCAGGAACGGCCAGGCCTACGTCATACCGGACGACGCGTTGCCGCTGCTCCGTGCCGACCTGCTGGACTGGGAGCTCTTCAACCTCGCCAAGCTGGCCGATTGGGCGGCCGAGGGTAGGACCGGTGAGGTCCCGGTGATCGCCGAGTACACCGAGAAGACCAACGCCCGGACGGCGGCGACCGTCGCCGGTATCACAGCCAAAACCGTCCTGCCGAGCATCAACGCCCGCTCGATGACCATCAAGGGCAACGGCCAGTGGTGGCGAGAGGTACGGGAGAAGAGCGCCGGCAAGTCCGCCTCCGCCGCTCGGGCCGCCGGTCCGCTGGCCGGAGTGCAAAAGGTGTGGCTGAACGAGCTGGCGAAGATTCAGCTCGACAAGTCCGTACCGCAGATCGGCGCGCCCGCCGCCTGGAGCCGCGGCTATGACGGTTCGAACGTGAAGGTCGCGGTGCTGGACAGCGGCATCGATGCCACCCACCCCGATCTCGCCGACCGGATCGCCGAGGCGGTTGACTTCACCAACAGCCCGAAGGGTCCGGTGGACGAACACGGACACGGTACCCATGTGGCGTCCACGATCGCCGGCACCGGACAGGCCTCCGACGGGCTGCGTCGAGGTGTGGCGCCTGGTGCGAATCTGCTCATCGGCAGAGTCTGCGGTCCGGACGGCTCGTGCCCTAGCGACGGGATCATCGCCGGCATGGAGTGGGCCGCCAAGTCCGGTGCCGATGTGGTGAACATGAGCCTCGGTGGCCCGCCCTCCGACGGAACGGACGCGCTGAGCCAGTCGGTCAACAAGCTCAGCAAGGACTACGGCACCCTGTTCGTCATCGCCGCGGGCAACAACGGCCCGACCGCCAAGACGGTCGGGTCGCCAGGTTCCGCCGACGAGGCGCTGACGGTCGCGGCCGTGGACAAGAGCGACCAGATGGCCCCCTTCTCCAGCCGCGGACCTCGGATCGGGGACGGCGGGGCCAAGCCGGACATCGCGGCTCCGGGCGTCGCCATCACCGCCGCCCGCGCCAAGGGCACCGCGATGGGTAAGACCGTGGACGACTACTACACGACCGCCAGCGGCACTTCCATGGCCACCCCCCATATGGCCGGCGCCGCGGCGATCATCGCCCAGCAGCACCCGGACTTCACCGGGCGGCAGATCAAGGCGCTGCTGATGGCCACCGCCAAGGACCTCGGGCACGACCTGTACTCGCAGGGCGCCGGCCGGGTGGACGTGGCCCGTGCGATCGATCCGAAGATCATCCCGGACGGGAACCTGAACTTCGGCCGATTCGAATACCCGCACTCGTCGGCGTCCAAGACGGTCACCTACACCAACTGGACCGACGAGCCGATCACGCTCACGCTTTCCGCCTCGGCCTCCTCCTCGGGCAAGCCCGCGCCGACGGGGCTGCTCACGCTCAGCGCCGACCAGGTGACCGTGCCCGCCAAGGGGTCGGCCGACGTGACGGTGACCCTGGACGGCAAGGTGGCGGAAGGTGCCGGGCAGTACGGCGGATACACAGGCGCCCTGACCGCCAAGGACAGCACGGGGACGACGCTGGGAACGTCGCGGCTCTCGGCGTTCTTGGAGCCGATCCGTCACGACCTGACCATCAAGGTCATTCCTCCGGCCGGCGCCACCGACATCCGGTACGGCAACGCGCTGATCGTCCCGATGAACGAGGACAAGCTGGGCCTTTACGAGGACGCGATGGTGGCACCGGGTGGCGAGACGACCAAGGCCAGGGTCTTCGCCGGCACGGTCGCGGCGGGCCTCGCGATGTCGTGGCGGGACGCGGCCGGTGAGCTGCACCGGGCCGCACCGATGGCACCGCAGGTGCAGATCACCGGGGCGACCACGGTGGAGCTGGACTTGCGGAAGGCCAAGCCGGTCAGGGTGAACGCCACGGAGCCGACGGAGACATACCGCGCGGCCTTCAAATACCAGCGGACCTCTGTGGACAGCAATTGGGGGCTTGCCGGAGCGCTGGGCACCGAATACGGTCCCGATGAACCGAACTGGTGGGTACTGCCGACCAGCGAGGTGAGCCTCGGCACGCTCACCTTCAACAGCCGCCATGTCCTGGTACCGCCGTCAGTAACGATGAAGGTCACGGGACACGGTGACTCCTTCGACCTGGACGCCCGCTACGCGACGCCGGACACCTCCATCCACGGCGGGACCCAGGGATGGAAGGAAGACGGGAAGAACCAGGTCCGCTCCGTGCGGTTGACGATCCCCCGACTGCCCACCAACGGGCAGAAGCCCGTGGTCTACGCGGGCACCGGCTCGGCCGAGGAGCTCGCCAAGGTCGACGCGAAGGGTGCGCTGGTGCTGTTGCGGCCGACCGACATCTGCAAGACGACCTGCAACTTCACCGCACTCCGTGAGCGAGTGGCGGCGGCTGCCGCGGCGGGTGCGGTCGGGGTGCTGGTGGCCGGCGGGACCGATCGGGTCACCCTGGAGTCGTACGGGACTCGGAACTACCAGTGCGGGAACGGTCCGGACAGCTGCCCGCCGGTCGAGCCGTACGCAGCGTTGCCGATCGTGACCGTACCCCCGGCCGGGGCCGCCACGCTGATCCAGCGGATCGGGGACGGGGCGAAGCCCGGCGTCCAGGTCGAACTCGGCGGCAACAGCGAGGTGTCGAAGAGCTACGCGCTGGCGTTCAGCACCAGCGGTCGGATCCCCGCCAGCCTGCCGCACCAGGTCCTGCCCGAGGAGCTCGACCGTGTCGACCACCGTATCCACGCTGACCGGCCCGGGGTGACTACCTACTTCGGCTGGAGCCGGACCACCGACGCCGGCCCGGTTGTAGCGGAGATGGACCTGCCCAAGCCGGCCAGCCAACGGCAGCTCACCACGTGGGTCACGCGGGACGACAACGCGGTCGACACATTTGAGCTGGCCACCAGGCATTACATCGCGCCGTCCGTGCTGAGTGGAACGGGCGCAGGCGAAACTCAGGACCTGGCGCTCGACAGGAAGAACACGATCGACTGGAGCACGGGTCCGTCCCTGCCCGGTGCGGTGCCCCAGGTCCGCACCAAGTCGGGCTTCACCAGCAGCGCCGGCCTGCCGTGCGCCGGCTGCCGGGAGGCCGACCGATTCTGGCCGACCATGTACCTGACCGGCAGCGGAGGCGCTCGCCAGGCCGTGATCGGCATGGCCAACGAAACGCCATTGTTCCCGCTCCTCTATGGGATGCAAACCTGTACCACCTGCGACGTCAGCCTCTCCAACCAGGCCGGCGACGAACTCGAGCAACGGCTCGTCCCGCTCGAGTTCGCCTTCCAGCTCGGCGAGCCCGGCAACGCGCCGGACCTGGTGTCGGGGAGCAAGCGGTGATGACCGAAGTGAGGAAGGAGACCGGTCCGATGAACGCGACCGCGCCATCGAGGTGGCGCCGGACAGTGAATCTGGCGGCGCTGACAGCCGTAGCGGTGCTTGCGGTGGCGGGTTGCGGTAGTGCTGACGTCATCGTGTATGACCTGCCTGCGCAATCAGCCCGCTACTCGTACGAGGCGGAAACCAACGGGGTCAAGACCGTGTGGGAGTACACGTCCGACCGGCCGACCAAGCCTGACGCGCCGACGTCGCAGCCGTGCATCGCGGACGCCATCGTCAAGGATCCAGGTGCGTGCCGTCCGGAGCCGTTGATCTTCCTGCGGTACGACCTGGGCCTGGAACTGGACAACACCGCCAAGGCCGGCGGCATGCACCCCATCACCGTCACCGGCTACTACCAGGATCGGCTCAGCAAGCCACCGACCGTGACCAAGCTGCGGGTCGAGGCCAGCGTCGACGGCGGCAAGACCTGGCAGCCGGCAATGACCAAGGCCGACGGGCAGAACACGTTCACCGCGCAAATCAAGCACCCGAAGCGTGACGAGGCTCCCGGAGGAGTCGGACTGCGGATCACCGCGACCGACAGTGCGGGGGACACCGTCAAGCAGACGATTCCCAAGGCGTACCAACTGCGCTGAGGTGAACCGCTGAAGCGGTGAACCAACCCGGAGGGGGTCACGGCCGGGGCGAGACGTGAGTTTCGCCCCGGCCGTTTCTCGTGTACTCGGCGAAGCCCTCGCCGCATGCGGGCAGGGCCAACGATCGCAGACCGTTCGCCAGTAACTGCCCCGCTCCGTCGGTTCAGCCCCGTCGGTTCAACCCGTTGGCCCGCTCCCGCTTGTACCCGATGAAGTCGGCCCTGTCGCGCGGGGACGGCAACCCAGCAGTCCAGATCGTGGGCACGCGCCGCACTCCGGCGATCCGGCCCAGCGCCCGCTCGTCCAGGGCCGCCAGGGCACGCCGAGCTGTGGAGCCGGAGGCCAGGGCACCGAACACCGGGGCCTGGTGGAGCTGCAGCTGCTCGGCCTCGAGCAGGTTCGCCGCCCCAGCCCCATCGCGCAGGCCACGCCCGCTAGGAACTCGGCACGGTCGCGCCAGGCACCGCTCCCGCCCGGCAGCACCCGCCCGAGCACGGCGGTCAGCCCGAGCCGGTCCGCACACGCCCTCAGCAGCACGGCCCCGCGTGCCCGACCAGCCCCTTCCCGTCGGCAGCCACAGACAGCCGCTGGTTTGCTAAACAGCCATCAGGGAATCAGACCCAGCTGAACAGGCAGGGCCGGCAAGCAGGCGGAGGAGCACCATGTTGTCAGACGTGCTGGGACTAGCCCCCGCAGAGTCGGAGATCTACGGCACGCTCATCTCGGTAGCGTCCGCCACTCCCGCCGAACTCGCCGGGTCCGTCGGCCGCGATGCCCGCCAGGTCGAGCGCATCCTCGGCATGCTCGAAGGCCGGGGACTCGCCACGCGCAGCCTCAGGGACACCACCCGGTTTGTGGCCTCCCCACCGGCGGCGGCGCTGCGGGCGCTCCTGGTCCAGCGACAGAACGACCTCAGGCTGGCGGAACTCGAACTCGACTCCCTCGACGAAATCTACCGTGCGGCCGCCGCTAGGCGCGGCGTCGGAGACGTCATCGACGTGATCCACGGCGCCGAGACCATCCGCGAGCGCCTCGGACAAATACAACTCGGCGCACAGAAAGAAATCATGAACCTCGTCAAGGCGCCAGTCTTTTCGGTCGGCAACATGACCGACGGCGCGGCCATCGCGCGCGGAGTCCGTTACCGCGTGATACTCGAACGCGCGATGCTCGACGAGGGAGCCCCGTCGTTCGACGAGATCGTCCAGGCACGGGCCGCAGGAGAGGAGGTCCGAATCACTGAGACGGTGCCACTGAAACTCTTCATCGTGGACCGCGAGTTCGCCGTTGTTCCACTCCTCGGTTCGGCCGATGCCGCAATGGCGGAAGCCCTGATCGTGCACGCGAGCAGCCTGCTCGACGCGCTGATAGCACTCTTCGAGTCCGAATGGGGGAAAGCGACGCAGTTTGTCACCTCTGCAGGTGCTTTGCAGAACGCGCCCGCCATCGATGATCTGGATGCACAAATCCTCAGCCTGTCGCTGACCGGCCTCACCGACAAAGCGATCGCCGCCCAACTGCACAGCTCCCTGCGGACGGTGCAGCGCCGGATCCGGCACCTGATGGACGTCGCGAAGGTGCAGAATCGCATGCAGTTGGGCTTCCACGCGGCACGGCTGGGCTGGCTCGAAGCCGAGTGAGCCGGCAACCGGACCAGGGCCCCGGCGTTCGGTCCGGATGTCCGGGTTCGGCATGGTCGGTGATGGTGGCGCCCCCGAACACAGACGAACACGGGCCTTGTGCGACTGGTTCGAGCAGGGCGACGTCTGGGCGAAGATCGCCGCACTCCGGCCGGTCACCAGTCCTCTGCCACCCGAACGAGTCGCCGAACTGGCCCCGGCCGCGCGGCAACTCATGACCACCGATGCCCGCAGTCTCTGCCGCCCGGACGGTCCACTCCACGCGCACGGCGCATGGGTGACCGCCTTCGAACGGGCAGGAGCCACACTCGCCGACCTTGCAGGCTGCGGCGCGTTCACCCGCGGCCTGCGAGCCGTCATGGCCGTCCTGTTCTTCGTGCTCGGCCTCAAGCTCCTGGGCGACGGCATCAGCATCCTCGCCACGTGAGATCGTCGCGCTAACCGTCGCCCTGCTCGATGTGCAGATGGATCGGCCCGCGCAGAACGGGGCTGCGCCGGTACGGTGGCGGGTCGGCGACCAGCCTGGGCCGGTCGAGGCGGCGTACCAGCTCGGTCAGTGCGATTTGGGTTTCCCTTCGGGCCAGCGGGCCGCCGAAGCACAGGTGAATGCCGCTGCCGAAGCCGAGGTGCTGGTTGTCACGCCGATCGGGGTCGAAGCGGTCGGGGTCGTGGAAGCGGTCCGGATCGCGGTTGCCCGAGGCCAGCATCAGCATGATCTGCGAGCCCTTGGCGATCACTGTGTCGGCGACAGCGATGTCGCTGTACGCCGCCCGCCAGGGAATGATGTGCACGGGCGGCTCGTAACGCAGCAGTTCCTCGACCAGCGGTATGACGAGGCCCGGTTCGTCGCGCAGGCGCTGGAGCACCTGCGGGTGGCGCAGCAGCGTCAGCATGCCGTTGGTGATGAGGTTGACGGTGGTCTCATGGCCGGCGATCAGCAGCAGGTTGGCGGTGCTGACGATTTCCTCGTCGGTCATCCGCCCGTCGGGCCCGTCGTCGTTGGCCAGCCGTGACAACAGGTCGTCGCCCGGCCGGCCGTGGCGTTGCTCCAGCAGCCCGCCGAGGTACTGGCGCAAGTCCTTGCGGGCCTGCACGCCGTTGTCCAGTTTTTCCTTCGGATCGGTCTTGGGGTCGTAGTCGATCGAGTTGATGATGTCGTTCACCCACAGATGGAACCGCGGTTCGTCCTCGCGTGGCACGCCGAGCAGGTGGCAGATCACGGTGACGGGGAACGGGTAGGCGAAGTCGTCCACGACGTCGATCTGCTCCTTGCCCGCAAAGGCGTCGATCAGGCCGCTGACGGTGGCGGTCAGGGCGGGTTCCATGCCGGTCACCAGCCCCGGGGTGTGCGGGGGGCCGAAATGGCGCATCGCCATACGCCGCAGGCGGTCGTGCTCGGGCGGGTCGAGGTTGATGAACGCCGGCGTGGTCTGCTCCTCGGCTCCGGCCGTCGGATGCGAGAGATTGCGAGTGTCCGAGCTCAGGTGCGGGTTGTGCAGGATGTCCGCGATCTCGCGATAGGTACTGATGACGTAGCTGCCGTCCTCCTGCCGGGCCACCGGTGTCTTGCGCAGTTCGGCGTACAGCGGATACGGGTCGGCTCGTGAGGAGTGGTCGAGGACCCGGCGCAGCAGGTCGGGCGTCTTGGTCGTGGTCATCTCGCTTCCCTCCTACCGGTGCTGGCTCGCGGCCGTGACGCGTCGCTCGCCCGGATCGTGGCCGGTGACGACGACGGTGGCGCCCTGGGCGAGCAGGACGGGTCCGGGGAAGTCGACGGGCACCGGTTTCATGTCGGCGGGCCGGTCGGGCGTGGGACAGGGAGGCGGGAAGGGTGCGGCCGTCTCGATGAGCGTCCGGTAGTGGTCCAGCCACTTCGCGTTGTTGAAACTCACTGCCGCGGTGACGCGGCCCCGGTAGCCGTATGCGGCGACGAAGCGGTGGTCGGGCACCGACCCCTGGGTGACGACCACCTCGTCGGCGAAGGTCGGCACGCCGACGGACTTGATGTTGACGCCGAACTGGATCGACCAGAACAGCGGAATGGACAGATGGGGCCAGCGGTCCGCCTGGGAGCTGACCATGTTGTGCGCCGCGACCTCGGCCTGCTCCACTGCGTTGGCCCAGTGCTCCAGCGAGATGAGCCGGTACTCGTAGATCGGGTTCGGGCAGCGTGCCACGTCTCCGGCGACGAAGACATCGTCGGTGACGAGGCCGTTGAGGTCGAGGGCGCGACAGCCCGTGTCGCAGGCGATTCCCCAGACACCCGCCGCCAGTCCTGAGCCTTGCAGCCACTCGGTGTTGCGGATGCCCCCGAGTGCCACCACCGCCACGTCGGCGTCGATCGTGGTGCCGTCGTCGAAGTGAGCGCGGCGAAGCCGCCCCTGCGCGTCGCCCTCCAGTCGGGTCACCTTGACACCGCAGCGCAGATCTACACCGTGAGCGCGCTGCATGTCCGCCGCAACCTCACCGATCATGGCGCCGAGGGCCCCGACCAGCGGGGCCGGTGCGAGTTCGGCGACGGTCACCGGGATGTCCCGTTCGCGGCAGATCGAGGCGATCTCGGAGCCGGTGAATCCCGCACCGATGACCAGGACGCGGGAGGGGCCGGCGGCGAGGGCTCGCTGCAGGCCCTCGGCGTGTTCGCGCGTACGCACGACAAAGACCCCGTCCAGAGCCGCCTCGCTCTCGACGAACCAAGGCCGGGCCCGGACCCCGGTGGAGATCAACACCCGGTCGAAGGGGACGTCGCGTCCGTCGGCGAGACGCACGTGGTTGGTCCTCAGGTCCAGCCCGCCGGCAGGCACACCCAGCAGCCACTGCGCATCGATGTCACGACGTCGCGGCAGTTTGGTGCTTTCGGCCGGCACCCACCCGGTCAGTACCTGCTTGGACAGGGGAGGCCGGTCGTAGGGCTCGCCCAGCTCGTCGCCGATCATGGTCAGCGATCCGGTGAAACCCTCGTCGCGCAGCGCCTCCGCGGCCCGCAGTCCCGCCAGCGACGCCCCGACAACCACGATGCGGCCATCGCGCTTGAACGCTTGCAGATTGTCGGCGCTGGTCATGACGGCGACGCCTCCGCCGGTGCGTCCGGTCCCTCCAGTTGGTCGACCAGAATCGCTTGGACGGGGCAGGCCGCCGCGGCGCGCAGCACCTGGTCGCGCTGGGCGTCGTCGGCGTTCGGGTCGTACATCAGCGCTTCCTCGCCGTGCATCCGGAATGCGTCCGGAGCCAGGAAGGCGCACTGCGCGTACCCTTCACATCGGGAAAGATCAACGACAACTCTCATCCCGACCTCCACAGGGACTACAAGCTGCGGGCCCGGAAGCCGGCGCCACTCGGTGCGCAAGGAGCGCAAGGAGCACACGGCGCGAGAGAAGGCATGTAGCCGTTGCCCAGCTCCGCGGACGCGAGGAGATGCACCGCGCTCGTCGGGTCGCCGCAGAAGGTTGGTTATCGCGTACAAGGCGACTGGCGGGCAGAACCGCCCAGAAATCCTCCACCTTCCTGTCAAACAGCGTATCCCGCACGTACTTTGCCCGCACTCCGGGAAAGGCTGCGCTGCCGATCGGCTCCGGCGTCCCATGTCCCCGAGGCCCGGTCGCGTTCGACCGATCGGCGCAATCTGTCCGTGCCCGGCGTGTGGCCTGGGCTTTCGGATGGTTCGGTGTCTACGGGAGCCGACCTGACTCACATGCGGTCGTGAGGTCAGCCAGTCGAGGAGGAGAACCGGCGTGAGCGTGACTCAGGGAGCCCCGCAGGGCGTCGTTCCCTCGCATCTGCTGAAGGGCCAGAAGGCACTCGTCACCGGCGCGAACTCGGGCATCGGTAAGGCGACGGCCATCGGCCTGGGGCGTGCCGGAGCCGACGTGGTCGTGAACTACGTCGCCGGGCGCGAGGAGGCCGAGCAGGTAGTCGAGGAGATCTCCGGGTTCGGGGTGCGCGCGATGGCGTACGAGGCCGATGTGTCCCAGGAGGACCAGGTCGTCGCGATGATCGATCGGATGGTTCAGGAGTTCGGGACCATCGACATCCTCGTGGCCAACGCCGGGCTGCAGCGCGACGCTCCGTTCACCGAGATGACGACGGCCCAGTGGCAGAAGGTGCTGGACGTCAACCTCACCGGCCAGTTCCTCTGCGCGCGGGAGGCGACGAAGGAGTTCTTGAGAAGGGGGGTCGTCCCCGAGGTGTCGCGCGCGGCCGGGAAGATCATCTGCATGAGCTCGGTGCACCAACTCATCCCTTGGGCCGGCCACGTCAACTACGCGGCCTCCAAGGGCGGCGTGCAGATGATGATGGAGACGCTCGCCCAGGAGCTCGCGCCCCATAAGGTCAGGGTCAACGCAATCGCTCCAGGAGCCATCAGGACGCCCATCAATCGCAGCGCCTGGGACACTTCCGATGCCGAGAAGGACCTATTGGAGCTGATTCCTTACGGGCGCGTCGGTGATCCGGAGGACATCGCCCGCGCGGTCGTCGGGCTTGCCTCGGACCTCATGGACTACGTGGTGGGTACGACTCTCTACGTGGACGGCGGCATGACCCTCTTCCCCGGCTTCGCCACCGGCGGCTGAACCGCTACGGCGGCCTCGAGCGGCAGGCGCGACCTTCGTTCTCAGTCGCGCTGCTGGTCGAGGGCGTTGTCCAGGGTGGTGGCGGCCATGATCAGGGACAGATGCGTGAAAGCCTGCGGGAAGTTGCCCAACTGCTCGCCACTGGGGCCGATCTCCTCAGCGAACAGGCCGACGTGGTTGGCATAGGTCTGCATCTTCTCGAAGGCATAGCGCGCCGGACGAATCCGCCCGGCGCGAGCGAGAGCGTCCACGTAGAGGAAGGTGCAGAGACTGAACGTGCCTTCGGAGCCCCGCAGACCGTCCGGGGAGGCCGCAGGGTCATAGCGGTAGACAAGGCTGTCCGACACCAGCGTGCGTTCCATCGCGTCCAAGGTCGACAGCCAGCTCACCGTCCTGGGCGCCAGGAACCCGACGCGCGGAATGAGCAGCAGCGAAGCGTCGAGGACATCGCTTCCGTAGTGCTGGACGAGGGCCTGCTCCTTCTCGTTCCAGCCCCGCTCCATCACCTGTTCGAGGATGGCGTCGCGAGCCGCGGTCCACCGAGGAGCGTCGGCCGGACGGCTGTGCTCTCTCGCCAGGCGCAGCCCCCGGTCGAAGGCCACCCACGTCATCACCCGGCTGAAGGTGTAGTCCTGGCGCCCGCCACGGGTCTCCCAGATGCCTTCGTCGGGGCGGTCCCAGGAATCGGCGAGCCAGTCCAGCGTCCGCGCGAGGTTCTTCCAGCCGTGGTAGCTGCCTCCGATGGCGACCTCACGCCCCTCCGACAAGGCGTAGAGCGCCTCCCCGTAGATGTCCAGCTGCAGCTGATCGGCCGCCGCGTTCCCCAGCCGCACCGGATACGAACCCCGATAGCCCTCGAAGTGCGAGAGAACCTCTTCCGGCACCTCGGGGTCTCCGTCGACGCGGTACATGATCTGCAGCGGCTCGCCACCGACGCCCTCCCGGGCCTGGAGGCGGTCGCTCATCCAGTGCGTGAACTGGGCCGCCTCCTTGGCGAACCCCAGATCGAGCAGGGCACGCACGGACAGGGAGCCGTCGCGGACCCAGGTGTAGCGGTAGTCCCAGTTGCGTTCACCCCCGATCTGCTCGGGCAGGCCCATGGTGGCGGCGGCGACGGGAGCACCTGTGGGTGCGTAGGTGAGCAGCTTGAGCGTGATGGCCGAGCGGTGCACCACCCCCGGCCACCGGCCGCGATACCGGGAGGAGTGCACCCAGTGCTGCCAGAATTCCACCACGTCCCAGAACTGCTCCATCGCCGAGTCCGGGGTGACCGGCGGCGGAGGGTCACCATCGGGTCCGCCGACGGTGAACACCGCTGCGGCCACCTCACCCGGCCTCAAGGTCACCGCACCCCGCACGTCCCTGCCGTCCTGCTGCAGGGGGAAGGTGCTCTGCAGAAAGGCGGTGACGTTCGGTGCATGGAACGTGGCGGTACCGTCCTGCAAGTCGAGATGGTGGGTGGCCCGGCCGTAGTCGAAGCGCGGACGGCACTCCAAAGTGAAGCGCACCGTTCCGCGCACCGCCCGCACTCCGCGCGTCAGCACGTGCCTGTCCGTTGGGGTGCCGGTGCGATCCGGTGGCATGCAGTCGAATACCTCGCCGACCCCGTCCGGCGACATGAACCGCGTAACCAGGACTGCGGTGTCGGGGTAGTAGAGCTGCTTGCAGGTGGTGGTCCGGCTGTCCGGCGCGAACAGGAAGTAGCCGCCGCGGTCGTGGTCGAGCAGGGCGGCGAAGACACTGGGCGAGTCGAACCGGGGAGCCGCGAACCAGTCGACGACCCCCTGGGACGACACCAGAGCAGCGGTCTGTAGGTCGCCGACGAGGCCGTGGTCGGCAATGGGCGGGTAACGGTCCATGACCATCTCGCTTCCCTGATGCCCCTGATGCCCCTGATCCCACTGTCCGCCCTGTGCGACGAGGCTGCCATGGGATGCGGCACGAGGGGCGAGCGGTGCGACGGCCGGCGTCAGGAGGCGAGGGTGCTCGCCGAACTCGACAAGCTGCCCGATCTGCCTGGCCGCACCTGCCGCCTCATCCGCGCCTGCTGGGACCTCGACATTTCGGTCCCAGCTGATGGTTGTCAGTGGCCCCGCTCACCTGACCGACGAGGCACCGGATCCCGGGCAACCGAATCCGCCGAAACTGTGGTCTGGAGGGCGAGGGAGGGTGCTTGATGCAGGCCAAACAAGAGGCCGAGTTCCAAGAATTCGTCAGAGCGCGGTGGTCCCATCTCGTACGGACCGCGTATCTGCTCACGGGCGATGTGCACTACGCCGAAGACCTGACTCAGACGGCGCTGGCCAAGGCGTACCGCTCATGGCGGCGCGTCTCGCGCAGCGACAGACCGGAGGCGTACGTCCGGCGGATACTGGTCAACTGCAACAACGACCGGTTCCGCAAGCGGCGGGTTACGGAGGCTCTGACCGCGGCGCCGCCGGAGGTGGCCGGGCGCGACGAGGCCGTCTCGTGGGCCGACGAGCGCAGCGCCCTGCTCACGGCGCTGGCCGGACTGCCGCCGAAGCAGCGGGCGGTGATCGTCATGCGCTACTGGGAGGACCTGTCCGAGGCCGAGGTCGCCGAGGTGCTCGGCTGCTCGCCCGGCACGGTCAAGAGCCAGGCGTCCAAGGCGCTGGCGAAGTTGCGTACGTATCCGGGGCTCGCGCAGGTCGTGGACGAACCTGTCCGCAGCCGAGTGTCGTCCGGGCAGGAAGGCAGCAAGTGAACGAGGAACAGAAGCAGCAGGGGACGGGAACCAGCGGGGACTTCGAGGAGCAGCTGCGCGAGCTGCTCGCCGAGGACGCGAACACGATCCGGCCCGCGCCGGTGCCGTATCCGGCGATCCGCCGCTGGGGCACGGTCGAGCGGCGACGCCGGGTGGCGGCGACCGGGGCGGCCCTGGTGACGCTGGCGGCGATGCCCGTGGGGGCGTACGCGCTGGCCGACGGGGATGCGGGTGGGAACACGGTGGCATCGACACCGCCGCTCAGCGCCACACCGCGGACGTCGGCGACGCCGACACCGACGCCGTCCGCGTCGCCGGCGAGGCCCGCGCGGCCGGCCACGGAGGACCAGCTCCTCGACGGGATCACCTTCGGGCAGGCCGTCGACGGGCTGAAGAAGTGCCTCGCATACGACCAGTCGCACACACGCGGCCCGGCCGGCTTCCGCACGGACTTGGGCGCGGCCGAGGAGTACCGGATCATCCTGGCGATGAACAGCATCGGCGACTCCAACGCGCCCGGCGATGGCATGTACGTCGTCGCGGTGAAGGAGCAACCGAAGCAGACCCGACTGATCTGCAACGTGAAGGACGGCAAGGCGAACGGCCTCAACGCCGGCGTGGGTTCCGACGATGTGCCGGGCGCCGGCCCCGTGATGGCCGACATCAACGGCGGCAAGCTCTACCAGCAGTCGGTCCTCGACCGCGGCAACTGGAAGCTGCCGTTCAGGTGGGGTGTCATCGGCACCGTCGAGCCGTCAGTGGCCCGGGTGACCGTCTCCTACGGCGGCGCCACCAGCCAGGCCGCCCTGGACCACGGCTGGTTCGTCGCCTCTGGTGTCCTGAACCAGCAGGTCGCCGTGGCCCCGCGCATCAAGGGTTATGACGCCGACAGCAAGCTGGTCTACGACTCCGACAAGGACAAGAACTACGAGAAGCGGTTGCCGTAGCGCCACCCGGCCGGCCAGGGCGCCGTACAGGGGGCGGCGCCCCGGTTTTCGGTCAGCGGTGCGGCACGAGGGCCCTTCTGGCTCGGTGCAGATGTGGCAATCCACACCGAGCCAGAAGGCCCCGCTGCGAACCGCTGAGGTTCAGGGCCTCGATGATGCGGCGAAACGTCGTGTGGGTGACTTTGCGGGCTCGGGCTTCGGCCTCGAACTGGTCGAGCTGGGTCCAGATCGCGGCCGACCGACCGCACCCGTGAGCGGAACGAGTCGGTGATGCGGCTGCACATCCTGCCCACCTTCGGGGCGGGAACTGAGGCTGACGTGACGACTGCTCGCGTACGGAGCCGGCGCGGCAAGCTGCTCACGGCCGGCACCGGCGGGCCGATGGCCGTCAAGGCGTACCAGCTGTTGCGCGCCCCTATGAACACCCCTGCGGCGCCGGGACATCGATCCGGAGGGGCGGGCTGACCGCCACTGTTCGCCGAGCGCAAGCCGAGCTGCAGGACGGCCGGCTCTTCGACAGGAGCCGAAGTCCGCGGCCGGGGTGCGTTCCGTCTCTTTCCCGGCCGAACTGCTCGACGAGGTGATGCGCAACCTGGAGCAGTTCGCCGCTCCCGGTCGTGACGGTCAGGTCTTCGTGGGGCCCCAGGGCGGGCAGTTACGACGCAGCAACTTCCGGGACGACTGGGCCAAGGCCCGGAAGGCTGCGGGCGTCGCTGGCGAGCCGCACTTCCACGTTCTACGGCACACGGGCAACACACCGGCCTCCACGGCCGGGGCCAGTACGCGTGAGCTGATGACGCGGATGGGGCACAGCAGCTCGCCGGCCGCGCTGATCTATCAGCACATGACCAGTGACCGTGACCGAGCCATCGCCGACCGGCTCGGGGCCATGATCCGGGGCGGTGGGGGAGCGGCTTCGGGCTCCTCCGAAGAGGGCGCCGAGCGGACGTAGTGACACACGTGTGGCACGGCCTGGACAGCGAAGGGCCGACCTGGGAGGCCCCCCTGAGCCGGCCCTTCTGTCTGTGCCCCCGGCAGGATTCGAACCTGCGACACCCGCTTTAGGAGTTTTCCCGGGTGAGGGCTGTGACCTGCGGAAACAGTGGTTGCAGGGTGCCTGGCCCGGGAAAACGCCCTTCTGCACTTCTCACGTGTTCACGGGGCTTCCCGGCCTCATGTGTGCTGAATCCGTTGCGCTGGAAGTTGTGCGGTGTCGGCTGTGAGGAGCCGGACCGCGTCCACAAGGACCGCGCGGGAGAGGCGTAATCAGTTTCTGCCCCGCGGGTCACCGTGTGCCGTCCAGAGCACCCGACATGAGCCGGCGGACCACCTCGGTCAGCAGATCGGTGCCCGCGCTGATGTCCTGGTCGTTCGTGAACTCGCCCTCGTTGTGGGAGATTCCCTCGATGCTGGGCACGAACAGCATGATCGAGGGCGCGACATCCTTCATGTTCACCGAGTCGTGTCCCGCGATGGTCATCATGGTCTGGTGGCTGAGCCCCAGTTCGTCGGCTGCTTGGGCTGCGAGCTCGACCCCGGCCGCCGGGAACTGCGCCACGCCCCAACCGTGTGTCTGAACCTGCTCGATGGTGACCGACGCACGCTCCTCGATGCCGGGGATCGACTCGGCCAGCTTCTTGGCCGCCGAGTCGAGAAGCGCTTCGTCGGGCGAACGCAGATCGACGTGCATGCGCACCTCGCGCGCGACCACCACGGGAGAATTGGGTTCGATGATCATCTCGCTCACCGAGGTGTGCAACGGGATGTCCGTGCTCTGCTCGGCCAGTTCGCGCACCGCCACGACGAGGAGCGAGGCGCCGAACAGGGCGTCGCGTCGGTCCGCCATGATCGTCGATCCGGTATGCGACTGCTCGCCGCGAACCACGACCTGGTACTTGCGTGCCGCCCAAGTGGCATCCACCAGGCCGATCGTGATCCCCTTGTTCTCCAGGTCGCGGCCCTGCTCGATGTGGATCTCGGCGTACGCTGCCACGTCCGGCCCGGCGTAGTCGCCGATCGTTCCGATCTCGCGGAGAGCGGCTTCGACCGTGGTGCCCGCAGGATCGGTCGTCGTGAGGGCGGTCCGGGCCGGCAGCTTCCCCGTGAACACCGAGCTGCCCATCATGCTCGGCTTGAACCGGGAGCCTTCCTCGTTGAACCAGTTGACCACGGCCACGTTGTACTTCGGTGCGGCGTCCGCGACGCCGTACCGTTCCACGGCCCGGTGCGCGGCGTGGGCCGAGGCCAGGACGCCGTACGCACCGTCGTAGCGGCCACCGAGCGGCTGGCTGTCCAGGTGTGAGCCGGTGAGGACGTACGGGGCTCCGGGTGTGACGGTGAAGAGACCGAACTGGTTGCCGACACCGTCGTAGCGCACTTCGGCGCCGCGGGCGGTGAGCCACCGGTGGAGCCAGGCACGCTGTTCTGCGTCGGCGGGGGTGGCAGCCTGTCGGTCGACCCCACCGCCGGGTGTGGCACCGAACGCCGAGAGAGTCGCGAAGTCCTCCAGCAGGGTGACGTCGTGTGCGGTCGGAGCCGTGGAAGAGGTGGCGGGGTTGCTCATGATCACGTCCTGTCGGGTTGCGGGGTGGGGTGCGGGAACGCGTCCACGGAGGGAGGCGGGTCACCTTGGCGGAGGCGGGTGGGGCGCCGGCGATCGTGGGGCGGCGCGGGGGTCATCGGGCGGGTGGCCTCGCGGCTCATCGGGCGGGCGGCTTCGGGGCTCAGGCGGCGGTCGCCGGAGCCCGGACCGCCGGGTCCTGGATCAGGTGCAGCACGGCCGGGAGGCCGCTCGCGCGGGCCCGCCGGAACGCCTCGCGGAAGTCGCGGTGCGAGGTCACGGTCTCGCCGTACGCACCGTACGAGCGGGCCCATGCCGCGAAGTCCGGGTTGGTCAGCTGGGTGCCGGACGGGCGGCCCGGGTAGGCGCCCTCCTGGTGCTCGCGGATCGTCGCGTAGCAGCCGTTGTCGACCACCAGGGCGACGAAGGCGGCGCCGTGTCCCACTGCGGTGGCCAGTTCCTGACCGTTCATCAGGAAGCAGCCGTCACCCGCGACCGACACGACCTCGCGTCCGGGGAAGGCCAGCGAGGCCGCGACGGCGGCCGGTATGCCCATGCCCATGGCGCCGTTGCGGGGGGCGACGAGGGAGGCCGGGGCGCGGTGCGGGAGGTAGCGGGCCGGCCAGAGGGCGTGGTTTCCGGCGCCGTAGGTGATGACGGCGTCGTGGGTGAGCTCCTCCCGCAGCACGCCCATGACCGCGGTGAGGTCGACGTAGGTGTCGTGGGTGTCGTCCTCGGTCGGCTCGGAGGGGGGAGTGGCGAAGCGGGCCTGGGTGTCCACGGCCGCCCCGAACCACGCGGCGTCGGCGTCCGGCGCCGCCGGCGTGGTGACGAGGTCGAGGACGAAGGCGGGCGCATGGGCCGCGACGAACTGGTCGATGCGGCCGCAGTGGCCCTGTGCGTCGCCGGGGAGGACGAGCACCGTCTCCGAGTCGAGGCCGCGGGTGTATCCGTCGCTGAGCACGTCACCGCGCGGTGCGCCGAGGAAGACCGTGAGGTCGGCCTCGTCCAGCAGGCGGGCCGCGTGGTCGCCACGGCCGTAGCCGAGCGAGCCGGCGTAGGCGCCGAGGCCTTCGAGGTCGTGGGGGACGGCGTCGTAGGCGCGGAAGTCGGCGAGGACGGGGATCGAGTGCCGTGTCGCCCAGCGCATGAGTTCCTGGCCGCTCTCCGCGGTCCAGCCCTCTCCGCCTACGACGACCAGGGGCCGCCGCGCGCGCTCGAACCGGCGCACCAGCTCCTTCAGCTCCGCTTCTGCGGCGCCGGGCCGCGGCACCGCAAGCGGCCGAACTCCGAGGGCGGGGCCCGCGGGGAGGGTGAGTACGTCCTCGGGCAGGCCGATCACCACCGGGCCGGGCCGGCCGCTGCGGGCCACGTGGACGCTCTCCGCGACAACGCGGGCGGCGGCGGTGGGGTCGTCCAGCATGACGACCTTCTTCGCCGTGCTGCCGAACCACCCGCTGAGGTCGAACTCCTGGAACGCCTCCCGGCCGCGGTCGGGCACCGGGACCAGCCCGACGAAGAGGAGCATCGGGGTCGCGTCCTGGTACGCGGTGTGGACGGCGATGAAGGCGTTGGCGGCGCCCGGCCCCCGGGTCACCATCGCCACCCCGGGAAGGCCCGTCAGCCTGCCCTCCGCCAGTGCCATGAAGCCCGCACCGCCCTCGTGCCGGGTCACCACCGTCGAGATCGACGAGTCGTGCAGGCCGTCCAGAACGTCGAGGAAGGACTCACCGGGAACCCCGTACACCCGCCGGACGCCCTCGCGCTCCAGCTGCGCGACGATCAGATGGCCGGCGGAGAGGGGGCGTTCGGGGGAGTCGGTGGGTTCGGGTGCGACGTTCGCCATCGGGGGTCTGTTCCTTCTCTTGAGGCCGCGGTTGCCCGGCCAGTGTTGCTTTCGAGGCGGCCGGAGACACGGGGCAAAGGCCCCCGGATAGCGGCGCTGCGATGTGCAGATGAACAGGCGTGGGCGAGGGGGTCAGGTCCGTAACACGAAGTTTTCATCCGGAATTCGGAGCGCGACGTGGCGCATTGGTCATGTGCACAGTCGCCGCCCCGCTGCGGTGTGCTTCTGCTCCTTGTGGTCGGCGAAGTCGTCGATGCACCGTTGGCCAACCGGACGGCGCCCGCTCAGCCCCCAGTCCCCCAGACGATTCCTCGGCTCAGACCTCAGACCGGAGTCCCCATGACCGCTCCCGCTTTCCCGCCGACCACCGGCAGCCGGCTCGACGCGACGAAGATGCGCAGGATCTCCCTCGCCAGCATGGTCGGCACCACGGTCGAGTGGTACGACCTGTTCCTGTTCGGCACCGCCTCCGCGCTGGTCTTCGGCAAGGTGTTCTTCCCCGAGTTCGACGGGGCCGTAGGCACGATCCTCTCGTTTCTGACCTTCGCCTCCGCCTACCTGGCGCGCATGGTGGGCGCCGTGCTCTTCGGCCACTTCGGAGACCGTCTCGGCCGCAAGTCCATGCTGCTGATCTCCCTGACGGCGATGGGCGTGGCCACCTTCGCCATCGGTCTCGTGCCCGGTTACGCCACCCTCGGCGTGGCCGCGCCCCTCCTGCTGCTCGGCCTCCGCGTGGTGCAGGGTCTCGCGCTGGGCGGCGAGTGGGGCGGAGCCGTACTGATGACCGTCGAGCACGCACCGGAGAACCGACGCGGATTCTTCGGCTCCATGGTCCAGATCGGGGTGCCGATCGGAACGCTGCTCGCCAACGGGGCTTTCCTGCTGGTCGCCTCGACCACGAGCACCGACGCGCTGTACTCGTGGGGCTGGCGGATCCCCTTCCTGGCTTCGGCGATCCTCGTCGGGATCGGCTTCTACATCCGGCTCCACATCGAGGAGACGCCGTCCTTCCAGGCGGTCCGGGAGGAGGGCGTCAAGGCCAGAATCCCGTTCTTCGCGCTGATGAGCCGGTACTGGCGCCAGGTGCTGCTGGGCGGCGTAGCGACCCTGTCCACGGGGTCGACCTTCACCCTGATGGTGGCCTCCGGCGTGAGCTACGGGACCAACGACCTCGGACACTCCAAGAACCTGATGCTGTGGGCGGTCATGGTGTCCTGCGCCATGGCGTTCCTGGCCATCCCGTACTTCGGCCGGCTGTCCGACCGGGTGGGCCGCAAGCCCGTTATCTACGCGGGCATCGCGGCGGAGGCCGTACTCGCCTTCCCGTTCTTCTGGCTGCTGGACACCGGATCGGCGCTCGGGGTCTTCGTTGCCTACGCGCTCATGATGCTCGCGTTCTCCGCCAACTACGGCCCCATCGCGACCTTCCTCGCCGAGCTCTTCGGCACCCGGGTCCGGTACTCGGGCCTCTCGGTCGCCTACATGCTGTCGGGCCTGCTGGGCTCCGCGGCGACTCCGGCCGTCACCGCCTGGCTGCTGTCGGCCACCGGAAGCAGCTCCTCGATCGCCTGGTACGTGCTCGGCGCGGCGTCCTTGTCCCTGCTGGCCCTGCTCCTGCTCGCGGAGACCCGGTTCGGGGACATCGACGAGCCGGGCGTGGAGTCCCGGTCCGCCGCGCGCCCGATCGGGGCGGTCGCATGAGCACAGCGACAACGGCGGCAACAGCGACAAATGGACGCGGGATCACGCGGATCGACTCGGCGCCGGGCGTCCCGGCCGCCGTGGGCCCCTACGTCCAGGCGACGTCCGCCGGTGGCTTCGTTTTCACCACCGGTCAGATACCCGCCGCCCCGGGGCAGTCGAACGGCACCTTCGAGGACGACGTGCACGCGACGCTGCGCAACCTCGAAGCCGTTCTCCACGCGGCGGGTTCGGATCTCGACCACATCGTCAAGGTCAACACCTATCTCAGCTCGCCGGACCAGCTCGCGCCCTACAACCAGGCGTACGAGGCGTTCTTCGCCGACCGCCGGCCGGCGCGGACGACGGTCTGCGTGGGGCTGTGGGGCGTGTCCCTGGAGATCGACTGCATCGCGGTGGTCAAGGAAGGAGCGGGGGAGTGAGGGTCACCGCCGCCCCCGACCAGGCCGGACTCGCACACGGGGAGTTGCTGGAGCGCCTCCGGCGGGTGGACCTCCCGACGCTCGGCCATTTCCTGGAAGAAGGCTTCGTCGACTCGGCCGTCCGGCGACTGGGCCGGCCACGGCGGATGGCCGGTACGGCCGCCACCCTCGCCCTCGACGCCCCGGACGCCGTGGCGGTGAACCGCGCGCTCGTCGCGCTGCGCCCCGGCGAGGTGCTGGTCGTCGACATGCGCGGCGACCACACCCACGCGCCGATCGGCGCCGTCACGGCAGCGGCGGCGCGAGCGCGCGGGGCTGCGGGCATCCTCGTCGACGGAGTGGTGACGGATGTGGACGCGCTCACGGACCCGGCCTTCGGCCTGCCGGTCCACGCCCGGGGCACCAGCTGCCTGACCACCAAGAGGCTTGACGGTCGGGGCGGGCGGCACCAGGTGCCCGTGGACATCGGCGGCGTCCGCATCGCGCCGGGGGACATCGTCCTCGGCGACGCCAACGGCGTGATCGCCCTGCCGCCGGCAGCGCTGGCCGCCGTAGCGCACAAGGCGGAACTGTCGGACGCGGCGGAGCCGGAGCTCCTACGGCGGATCCGCGCGGGCGAGGACCTCCGGACGCTCCTGCACCTCGGCTGATCCACCTTTGGCTATGCGAAGGAAGAAGGCACGCGTGACGGAATACAAGATCGTCGACCCGGCCACGAACGTTCTCGTGCGGCGGTACCCGACGTCGGACGACGCCACGGTCGACCGCGCGGTCGAGGCGGCGGCAGCGGAGTTCACGGCCTGGCGGCGACGCCCGGTCAAAGAGCGGGCCGACGCCGTACTCGCCGTGTCCCGGGAGTTCGAGAACCGGCGGGAGGAACTGGCCGCGATCATCACCCGCGAGATGGGCAAGACCACCCGCGAAGCCCTGGGTGAGGTGGATCTGTCGGCGGCGATCTTCGCGTACTACGCGGAGCACGGCCCCGACTTCGCCGCCGACCAGCGGCTCGACATCCGCGGCGGCGACGACGTGGTCGTACGGTCCGAGCCGCTGGGCGTGCTGCTCGGCGTGATGCCGTGGAACTACCCGTACTACCAGGTCGCCCGCTTCGCGGCCCCCAACCTCGTCCTCGGCAACACCGTCGTCCTCAAGCACGCCCCGAACTGCCCCGAGTCGGCGCAGGCCATCGAGGACATCATGCGGGCGGCCGGACTGCCGGCGGGCGCGTACATCAACGTGTACGCCACCAACGAGCAGGTCGCCCGCGTCATCGCGGACCCTCGGGTCCAGGGAGTGTCGCTCACGGGCTCGGAGCGGGCCGGGCGAGCGGTGGGCGAGGTCGCGGGCCGCCACCTCAAGAAGTACGTCCTCGAACTCGGTGGCTCCGACCCCTTCGTTGTCCTTCCCGACGCCGACCTGGAGGCCGCCGTCGCCGCGGCCGTCGAGGGCCGGATGGGCAACGCGGGCCAGGCGTGCACCGCCTCGAAGCGGTTCATAGTCGTAGACCCTCTCTACGACCGTTTCCTCGGCGCCTTCACGGACGCGGTGCGGGCGTTGACCGTTGGAGACCCCACCGACGACGGCGTCTCCTTCGGTCCCCTCTCCTCCGAGGAGGCCGCCCGGGCCGTGATCGCGCAGGTGAACGACGCGGTGGAGCGGGGCGCGACGGCGGTGACGGGGGGCAAGCGGCCGGCCCGCGAGGGTGCCTTCGTCGAACCGACCGTCCTCACCGGGGTCACCCCCGGCATGCGGGCGTACCAGGAGGAGATCTTCGGCCCGGTCGCGGTCGTCCACCGTGTCCCCGACACCGCGACGGCGATCCGCCTCGCCAACGACACCCCGTACGGCCTCGGCAGCGTCGTGTTCGGCCGCGACCTCGCCGCCGCGAAGGCGGTCGCCGACGCGCTCGACGTCGGCATGGTCTCGATCAACGGCTCCTCCCGGACCCAGGAGGACCTCCCCTTCGGCGGGGTCAAGCTGTCCGGCGTGGGGCGGGAGCTGGGGGTGTACGGAATGGCGGAGTTCGTGAACCGGAAGGTGATCCGCGTACGCGGCCGAGCGAGCTGACTCGGCGTTTCTACCCCGGCGGGGACGAGGCACGATGGAGCACATGCACACCCCGACTCCGCACCTGGCCGCCCTGCCCTCGCCGGACCCGCATGTCGTCGCTCTGGCCCGCGAGTGCCTGGAGGAGATCGACAGCCTGGTCGACGAGTGGGCCGAGTACGTGGGGCCGGTCCGCGCGTCCTACTCGGACCTGGTCTCCCGGCACGAGTTCCGCGACAGCGCCTGGCAGGCGTTCGAGCTCTTGCTGCGCACCGTCGCGCAGTTGCCGGTGCCGGAACACATCGTCGGCGTCTCCGAGCGGGTCGGCGAACAGCGTGCCCGGCAGGGCGTTCCGCTGGATGCGCTGCTGCAGGCCGCCCGCGTGGACTTCCGGGTCGTCTGGGCCGCCCTGGTGCGGCGCGCGGGTGAGGAGGGCAGGGCGCAGCTGGTCACCTCCGCCTACTACGTGTGGGAGGCGGTCGAGCGCCACGTCACCGGCATCATGACCGCCTATCAGCGCACCGTCCTGGAGATGGGGCGGCGGACGGAGGACGATCGGCGTCTGTGGTTCAGCCGGCTCCTGGACACCGACGGTCGCAACCCCACCGTGGTGCAGGACACGGCGCGGGCTCTCGGATTCCAGGTGCCCGGGCAGTTCCTGTGCGCGGTAGCGCCCGGAGGCGGCGAGGCGTCGCTACGGGGAGTCGCAAACGCCCTCCGCAACCTCGACGCCCCACTGCAACAGCAGGCGGTCGCCTCGGACATGGTCCTGGTGGTCCAGCTGGGCCCACGCCTCACCCGGGAAGTGGTGCTGACACAGCTGCACGGGACGCCGTGCGGCGTTTCCCGCGTGGTGACCGGACTCACCGAGGTGCCCCGCGCGGTGACGCTCGCGACCGCCACGGCCCGCGTGCTGCCGCCCGACGCCACAGAACCGCACCGGCTGGAGGACAACTGGCTCGACGTCCTGGTCCACCGCGCCGGCGACCTCGGCCGGGACCTGGCGTCCGACGTGCTCGGCGGCCTGTACGCGGGAGTTCCCGCGGTTCCTGCGGCGGAGGCGGAACGCCTGCTGGAAACCGTCCAGGTCCATCTGTCGGGCAGCGGATCGGTGGCCGACACGGCCGCCGCCCTGTACTGCCACCGCAACACGATCCAACAACGCCTCAACCGCTTCGCCGAACTAACCGGCCGCGACCCCAGACGCCCCGAGGACGCGGCCCTGGTCGTCCTGGCCCTCAGCGCGCATCGCCTGCAACAGATGTGACGCCCGGTGCCGGCGCGCAACGCGACGGAGCCGACACCGCCAGGGGAAAGGTCCGCGCCACGTTCGCCGGCCCAGTTCGTCGATCCAGTCGGCGACTCCGAGCTTGCAGCGGCGCCCCGCCCTGCATCGGCTCCGGGGGCGATGCGTTCGACCAGCCGGAGCAGTGGCAAGAAGTGCCCGGAGGGAGCGGCGAGATGCTCCATCCCGCAACGCGTCACACGGCGGTTCGTCGAGCTGTGCGAGGAGATCGGTCTCCCGCCGGTCCGCCTCCACGACTTGCGCTACGGTGCCGCAATGCCGGCCCACGCGGCCGGGGCCGGCCTGAAGGACATCCAGGAGATGCTCGGCCACTCCTCGATCACCGTCACGGCCGACACGCACACGAGCCTGCTCCCTGAAGCGGACCTGGCGATCGCCGAGGCCGCAGCCCGGCTCGTCCCGCGCGCCCGCGCCGACCTCCGAAAACACCGCCCCCGAAGCGGAGGCCGAGCCCGACGACGCGGAGCATCCCGGCCCGGAGTCCGTGCCGGATGATGCTGATCCATTGGGAGAAATTTCGGAGATCAACTCTCCGCCCGCTCACGCACCGCTCACGCATCCGGCGGCCGTGGGTGTCCAGCGGCGGACCATGCTGTGGCGTCGAAGGCTGGTTCTCTCCCGTGGGTGTACCGGGGGAAGTGGCACCCTTCCCAGCCCGCTTGTCACTAACGCGCATGTTACTAACTGTGATGTTAGTACCTGCGGCGGCATCCCAACTTGCCGGGCGGGCCGCGGACAGCAGATCTCGGCCTTGCTGGTGTCGGCGGAGCGCTCGCTCGCTGCGGAGTTCCCCCAACAGGTGCAAGCCCGCACCGTCCTCTCGGCGATCGGCAGCGGTGAGCGGACGTTCTCAAACATTGCACGCGCCGCCGGGGTATCGGGGCGACCCCGCTACAGCGGTCGCTGGGAATCCTTGCGGACAAGCGGGTGATCGCGGCGGAACTTCCCGTGTCCATGCGGCCGTCGAAGGACCGTCGCTATCGGGTCGCGGATCCCTACCTCCGCTTCTGGCTGAAGCTCCTGGGGCCGGCGATGGAGGAGATCGAGCGGGGACGGCGCGGCTCAGCCGAAGCGCCGAGCCAGGGGAGAACGGGAGGCTCCTTCCCTCATCCACCTCTGGCGAGGCGGTACAGGATGTCCCAGCCCTTGTGCGTGATGCGTGGATCTTCGTTGGGGGTGGGGGGCCGGCCCAGAAGGTGCTCCCGGTTTAGTCTGGCGACCGCCTGGCAGGTCTTGGGGCCGTAATGATCGCTCTCGACAACGAGCTGGTCAAGGTATTCGGCCCGCTTCAAAAGTCTCTGCAACTGTTCGACGTCCGCGTGGACGCGGCCGGGCGCAAGGCGCCGCGGGAACGGCGGGACCATGAAGTGCCGGCGGTCGGATTGGAGGGGGATGCTCAGGGCCTGCCCCTCGCGGATGGTGTACGGGACCCGGAGGTCGTTTTCGTCGAGGATGCCCGCCTGGCGCACGCCATAGCGTTTCGCAATGTCAGAGACGGTTTCATCGCGTTTGACGATATACATCACGTGCGTGTGCGCTGATGGCTGGTAGGCGAAGCGCTGCCGTGGCCACCACGGCCACCAGGGCTCCGCGGGCTTGGTCTGCTTCCGTGCGGTGCGCAGGGCAGCTGCGAAGTCCTTATCGCTGGAAGCCCGTTGCTCCAGGTACCGGGCGCAACCGATCTGCGAACGCTCTTCCAGCCCGATGATGAGCTGTGCCTGCGCCGTCATGCTCCACTCGGCGACGACCGCCTTGAGTACCTTGTTGGACAGGGTGTTGGCCTCTGCCTTCTCCAGGCTGTCCACCATCGTGGCTACCTGGTGCACGGGGCGTCCGGTAATGCTGAGTAGCAGTTCCGACTTGTGTGGAAGAGAGCGCTCCAACGCCAAGGCGAGCCGGGCAAAGTCACTGGGCGGGCGGGTCTGCAAAAGATCGGACAGCTCGGAGTCGCTGAGGAACCGTGATCCCGCGTGGTCCAGGTGGCGGAGCATTCCCGCGGCGTGGCCCACGGGGCGGTGGAGGCTTAACCAGAAGATACGATCCGCCGGTCCGTCCTGCCCCGCGGCGTCTAGCTTGGTCACCAGGTAGGCGGCCTGACTGGACGAACACGCTCGGGCCGCGTCGTCCAGCAGCTCTCCCATTGCCTGGTCGGCGATCAGTTGGGTGAGGTGCGAGGTGATGGAGGCGAACTCCTCGACCGTCCGCTCCCGCGCTGTGTCCACGGCTGCCTCCAGCGCGTGCTGGTGCTGGCCGACCGCCAGCAGATGCGCGATGAACTGAGAGACCTCCTCTGTGGACCAGCGCTGTACTGCCAGGAACCGGGCAGTGGCAGCGGCGTCGACCAGCCGATTCGACTGCAAGGCCGCGACCAGTTCCGCCAGGTAGTCGGGGCCGCGTTGGCTCATACCGACCGCGAATATCTGCCGTGCTTCGTGTTCGTACCCTTCCCGCACGAGGACGGAGATCATTTCGGCGGCATCGATGGCGCTGCGACTCTCCGCGACGATCTTGGAAAGGAGGGCTGCAGTGTCTCGCATGTCGTCCACGTACAGCGGCAGGAACAACGCCGTGACGTCGGAGGCCGCGCGGCGCTCGGAGACGGATCGCGCGACCTCGATGAGTAGATCGGTCAACTCGCCATGGGCCAGCTCCTGCATCAGCTGGAGAGTCTCTGCCACGTCCCTTGTCAGTGCGAAACCTGTGAGGAGCACCCGCGCGTGTTCGGCGAGGTCTGCCCGGCACAGAGCCTCGGCAAACTGGACAGCCTGCTGTGTCGGCTGCAACCGCACGGAAAGCTGCAGCAGGCTGACGACACACTCGTCCGCGGACATCGCGTGCAGCAGGTCCACTAGATGCGCGGTTTCCTCCACGGGCCGGGTCAGGAACAGGGTCGGCAACGCTGCCTCGGCTGGGGCACGAAGGCCGGCCTCGAAGAGAGCAGCCAGAAACGGGGCGAGTTCAGCGACCGCTCGTACCTGGAGAGCTGTACGGACGAGGTCGCCAGCGGTGGCCGTGCGTTTCTCGCTCAGGAGGCTCACCGACGCCACTAGCTGGGCGATTGTCGCAGTGCGCGGCGTCGACTCCAGGACATGCAGCACGTCGTGTTGTGCATCGGTCGGGGGCTCGGTAGGCACATAGGCGCTGTTGCGGATAAAGGGGGTGGCGCCCAGGCTGTTGCGGTCCAGGTCCAGCGGCGTGGGCCGACTCCGGGCCTTCAGGCGTCCCCGTACATCGCGGAAGATGACGTTGAGGTCGAGCAGCTCGCCCGCACCCGGCACGCCCTTGCTCAAGGTCTCGATGAGTTCGGCGGTGAAGGCCGTGAAGGTCTCCCCGGGCGGGGAGAGAGCCACGGCCGTTTCTCTCGCCGCGGCCATGACATAAGTGCCGTCCACCTCCGCGAGGTCGATGACCGACTCGGACTGGACGCCGAACGCCCTTGCGCCGTAGCAGCAGTCCAGGATGACGATGCGGCGGGCCGCTCCGGTCGACTCGATGGGGCGCCTGATCCAGTCGTAGGGGACGGCCGTGTCGTAGACGGAAGCATTGTCGCTTTGCGGGACGGCCAGGTGCAGGTCACCCTTGTCGTCGAGGAGACCGTGCCCCGCGTAGTAGATGAGAAGTGTGTCGGTCGCCTCGCGTGCTGCCTTCTGCACGGCCTTCGATACCTCGACGGTGGTGGCCGGGTCGACCAGGGCAGCGCAGTTCTCCGTTCGAAACGGCGAGTCGGGCCCGCACAGCAACGCCCTCAGCGCGGGCACGTTGGCCTGCACGGCGGGCAGATCGTCCAGGTGGGAGTAGCTGCTGGCGCCGACGAGCACGGCCCGTGAACGTTCAGGGCAGGGAAGATCGTCCACAACTCGGCCGCGCCTATTCGAGCCCGAGCCGTTCGAGGAGGACGCGTGCCTCCTCTGGCGAGCCGGTGTTGATCTCGACGGTTGTTCCGTCGGTTCGGCGAACCGTCAGGATGGGCTGTTGCGGTCGTGTGGCGCGCCAGTTGATGAGGCTCAGAGCCAATGACGCGGCGTTGAAGGCTGAACCGAGCACAAGTGAGAGGACATCGATCACCGACCCCTGTGCTCCTGGTACGGGTGGGTTCACTGCCCCTAACTGCGGGGCCGCGAGGCGCCTCGTGTGCCGGTCCGATTGAAGCCACCTGTGCAGCGATCTCAACTCGGCGTCTTTCTCACGGTCGTTCACGCCTTCAACACTGACCTGAACCTGCATGATCCCTCCTTTTCTGCCCCCAGCGTTCATGGTCCACAGACGTCGGCGCCGACGCCCTGGTTCCCGACGGACCGGGGCTTCGGCGTGTTGGCCTCCCTCTGTTACAGGGCGCCGAGCTCGCTCGACGACGGGCTGCGCGGCGCGCCAAAGTAACTCCACGCAACTCGAGGCAGGCCGCTGGCTCCACCGAACTCAGCGCATGACTGCGGCTTCATGGAGCCGTGGTTGTGGGTCTCAGCGTAGGTGGCGGTGTTCGGCGCAAAACCGCTGCGCATAGGTCTGGTCCCCGACACAGCCGATCGGCTCCATCCGCTCACGCACCGCTCACGCAAACGGCCCCGGACGAGGAGTCCGAGGCCGAATAGAGCGCTTCCCTGGCGGATAAACCCCAGGTCAGCGGCGTAATGCGTTGTGCCCCCGGCAGGATTCGAACCTGCGACACCCGCTTTAGGAGAGCGGTGCTCTATCCCCTGAGCTACGAAGGCGGGGGCTTGTCGAAAACCTTGCCGGAAACCCCAGTGGGGAATGCCGGGCGGAGTGAGACAAACTCCCTGGTCAAGCTCCCTTGCGGCGGTGCCGGGACAGGGGTTCGGAGGGACCCTTTCCCGGGCAGGTGCACTGAAGGTCGACTGACCGCTGACAGCCTAGCGGATAAGGGTTACGGAGGTCGCCCCCGTTGCCACTAAGCGCCGCCATGGGTTCATGCCATGCCTTCTGGCCTGGGAGGTTCCGATGAGGTGTATGGGGGCTGGAGCCGGTGTGATCAAGGTGTCGGCCGCCTGCGGGCGGCGCAGGATGTCCGATCTGGCGCGTAGACAGGTGCGGCCGCGGCGCGTGATGCGGGGCGGCGTCTTCGGACAGCCCGTGCAGGGATTCGGCCATGTTCACGGATGGGCGTACACGCCGCCCTCACCTCGCGACACTACTCAGGGCACTTGCCTGACTACTGTTTCTCAGGGGTGGAGGGCGCTTCGGTGCGCAGGACACATCGTGACGATCCTGATCGACACGAAGAACGAGATGAAGACGTCGATCGCGGGCCTCGACGGCCGTGTGAGCGAACTGGATCGGGAACTTCGGGGGGGGCGTTCGCCGATGAGATCGGCGAGCTGCGGGACAACGGCCTCGCGGATTTGAAGGCATCCCAGCAGGAGACGCGGACCAGCGCCTACAACGCGGGCAAGCGCAAGCGGGCCCGCTTGCCCTTTCGGTATTCGAGTTCCTCGACGGGGAGCGGGGTGTAGTGGGTCTGTCCATCGACGGTGATGCGGCGTTCGCAGACCCGGGCCTCGGCGACGTAGAGGTCGTGGGTGCAGGGTCCGTCCTGGTAGCGCTCCAGGGATTGAGGTGGGAGTCCCGCGTACTGGGGGGTGAAGACGAGGAGGCCTTCGGCGATAAGCGGGGCCCGGTGGACACCTCGGAGGGCCTTGTCGTAGGTGACGGCCCGCAGGCCGGGAGCATGCTTGAGGAGATGCCTGATCATCTCGACGAGGGCGGCGCCCTCGGCCTCGCGTTCCGGGTCTTCTTCCTCTGACTTGTGACAGATGGACTCCAGGGCCAGGAACACGCGGCTGTGCGGAGTGTTTGCGAGGCGGACGGCGACGGAGAGCGATGGGCTTGGGGGCTTGGTTCAGCGCAAGTACGAGCGCGTCGCCTTCGAGCGGGAATCCATCACCGTCCCGGGTAAGCCCCGAGCCGACCTCATCGCACCGGGGCATCCGTCTTCGACGCCGTATTGAATGAGACGCTGCGACGCCACAGCCACCTGCTGGGCAGGGCGCCATCTCGGTCGACGCCGCTGATTCGGGCGACCAGCCGCAGCTCCTCGTCGCCCTCGAGCAGGACACCCTGGATGGCCACCGGCGAGCTGTTGACCGAACCTTCGCGCTCACCGAGCTGCTGCCGGACGGTGCGGCCCGCAACGCGGGTCCGGCCCCCTGTCTTGGCTATCGGCCCCCTACGGCACTGGAGGCCAAGGCCATAAAGGTCTTGCTGGACAAGGAGTGGCTGCGTGACGGCGGAAGCACGCGAGCGCTGGACTGGGCGATCCGGGAAGCTGTACCTGAACACCTCGCTTTGGCTCGTGAACGCCTCCTCCCGTTCATCGACCGCACCCGCACTCAGGTCGATCAGCGTCTGAAGCAGGAGATCAGCTACTGGTACGCCCAGGCCGGCAAGTTGGAGCAGGACTCGGCCGAGGGTAAGTGGATCCGACACCGGCCGGAGCACGCGCGGTCGTGGGCTGAGGAACTTGAGATCTGCCGCGTCAGCTCGAGAGGGGCGCGTCGCTCGACCAGAACGTCGACTTCACGTTCGGCGCCGGCAACTCCTGCTTCGAGTAGTCGGGACCGTTCGGCTTGCTGGTCGGCGGAGCAACCTCGGACTTCTCCACACACGGGGTGGTGACGCTCACGTGGGCCTGGCCGGTGGTCCCGATCAGGGCTTCGAGTTGGAAGCCGTCCTGCGTCTCGAAGTTGGCCGCCAGCCCGTTCGGACTCGTGGCGACGAGCTTGTAGCCCTTGCTTTTCCAGTGGCGTTCCAGCACGCCGAGGAAGCCGCCACGCCGTTCAGCAGAGATGATCGTCATGACGGAACGCTCGCGGTCCACGTAGCAGTCACCCGGCATGGAGTACCTGTGTGTCCACTGAACGGGAGGCTTGATGGACGCAAACGTCTCGTCCAGAATCGTGTCCGCCCTGTCGGCCGCCTCTTGCATGTTCATCTTCGATTGGCTTCCCTTGGTTGAGGACGCGGTACCTGTCGCGCCGCATCCGGAAAGAAGCAGAGTCAGTACTGCGGCTGCTGCAACCCTTTTCCTCATCGCGGCGTCTCCCTCGTGACGTATCCTGGCTGCCCTGCGACAATGGCAGCGATGTTTCGCGCAGAGACCCTATCCTTCCCTTCTTCTGGAGAGAAGTAATTGCTATGGGCTTCGATATCCAACTTCGAGTCCAGCACGTTGGGGAAGGAAGGCTGAACAACCTCCGGTCCGGGCAAGGTCTCGAATCTGTTGGCGCCGAACGCCTTGCTTGCCGGATCCTTGCCGAACCAGATGTCGTCGTCACCCTGGTCGGCAATTTCTGCCATGAGGTACGCGCCAGGCGGCCCTCCTCCGAGGAGCCCCATGGTTCCGGCCAAAGCTTCCATTTTCGAAGGGAGTTTGGTGACGATGTCGTTCTCGGCCGCTCCCACCCAGACGTGCTCCTTGCCTACACCCAGGTCTTCCGCCCTGTCGACGCCAACGCCGGGACTTCCGACGAGGATGATGTCGTCAGCCCCCGGAATCCCTCCTGGCTCCTGTGTGGCGGCCCCCACCAGTCGAGAGCCATAGGAATGTCCAATGGCAGTGATATGGGAATCGGCGTTCTCATTGGTTGCCGAAATTCCACTCATGAAACTGTTGTACGCGGGAGCGCCGCGCTCGGCGTCGACCGTAGTCATCACATCGATCGATTGGGGGGCATCGTAACCGAGCCATACAATCGCGGATGAGGAGGGGTCAATATCCTGGGCGCCCGTTGCTGTTTCGAAGGCGCGTTTCACTGTGCCGTCGGCAAAATCGGCGTTGAATTTAGTGCCCAAGCCGGGCACATAAGCCGAGACGTTCTTTGAGGTGTCAGGGTTTCCGAAGGCGACGATCGCCCTCCCGTTTCCTTCGAGACCAATCCCCAGGAGGAACATCGGCGGCTGGCTTCCCGAGTTGAGCTTGTTCTGGATACCTTTCAGTCCGCCGAGCTTGTCTATGGAAGCCTCGTCGTGCCGGCCCTCCAACTGTGCGATGAGAAGGTGGATGTTCTCCCGGTTCACCTCGTCCCGGACCGCTGACGGGATGCCGTCCAAGTTGCCGATGACTTCCGGGAAGGCCGTCCTGTACTCCTCGCGCTCCTCGTTGCTGAGGCTGTCCCACCACTCCTTGCGGTCGGCCGGCGACTTGTCCAACGGGATCTGATCCTGAAGGTATTTGCTGGCGGCCGAACTGACAGCGTCGACATCGTCTGCCACATTTGCCCACGTCTTGGTGTCGACGTTCAGCCCCGGCGCGGCCTTGAGCTTGCCCAGCGCCTTGCTGTACCGATCGTCGATCTCCTGGGCTTCCCGTACGGCGTGGGCGATGCGGTCGGCGATGTCCACGGCTTTGGCGTGGTGTGGGTTCGGGTTCTTGAGCCGAGTGTCGCTCGGTAGCAGTCCCGGCGATTGGAAATTTGTGTTGTTGCCCGTGATCAGGTAGGTGTTGCCCAGGACTGTGCCGCCAGCGATCGGCTCGCCGGTGAGCTCGCTCTTACCGCCGGCGGGATACGTGACGGTGCCGTCTTCGTTCACGGAGTATGCCAGCGTGGCCGCATCGTCCAGTGCCTCAGTCAGGCGCCGCTTTGGAGCGGTGATTTCGGACGAGAAGCCGTCGAGAGCTCCGGTGATCAGACTGCACTCGACCTGGGTGTAGTGGAAGTTCTCCGACAGCTTCCGCAACTGCTCGAGCGCCGCGTCCGCAGCCTCGCCCGCGTTGGCCTTCCGCATGGCCGCGGTGATCTGGTTGTCGATGCGGTCCTTGGCCGAGTCAGCCATGGCGCTGATCGCGCGGTACCCGTCCGCCGCTTCCACGTACTCGGTCGGTTTGAGGGCCTTGAGCGTCAGGTGGTCCATTCTTGCGGGTCACCGCTCCTTGGGCTGGCCGCCGGCGGGCGAATCCTGGTAGTACTCGGTCTTCAGCTTGGCGATCTCGGCCTTGATGGCCTCGTCGGTCCGTAGCTGGTCATTTCCCGAGTTCTCGAGCACGTTGGCAAGCCCGTCGCATACCTTGCCGACATCCTTGACGTAGCGCCTCCAGGAATCGTAGACATCCTGCTGGGCTGCCGAGGTCAGGCACCCCGACTCCTTCCCGAGTCCCGTCTGGCCCAACTCCGCCTTCACCCACGCCTTGTCAAGGTCCCCCCGCAACGAGCCGACGCCTTCCCCTGCCTTGGTCCATGCCGCCTTGTCGGACCTCAGCTTGCCGGCACCGCCGCCGCTGCCACCGGAAATGGAACCTCCGGGGTCGGCGGGCAGTTGGTTGAGCTGCATCTGCGTGGTGTGCCGCTCGACCGCCGCGGTCTTGAGCTGCTCCCACTCATCCCACGCCATGCGTGGCCCCCTCCCCGTGCCTCGTCGTACACCGACGAGCGGATATGAACGTGCGACAGCAACGTTTTGGTGATCGAGAAGTACCGTAGCGCCCGTTCATCACGTGCCCCATCTGTGCCGGTAACCATCGCGCCTGAGTATCTGTACTCATGCGGAACCAGGGCCTCGGTCGGAAGGATCGACGCTGCCCGGTGCGCTCCGGGGCCGAATGCGGAGCATGCGTGAACCCTGTATCTGTGTAAGGGAATTGGCTCGGGTAGATCGTGGCCGCCTGGAATGACGCTGCAGGGGCCCGACGCTTGCGGATGGCTGCGGAAACCGTGATCGCCGCTCCGAGGAGTACTGCCGTCCCGATACCCAGAGTGATCCAGAGGATGCTGTCGTCGTCCTTGGGCGCGGAGGCCGTCGTGGCGGAGTGGTCATTCTTTGCCGACGCATCGTTGCCGTTGGATCTAGAGGCGTCGGGAGACGGCGACTGCGACGCTGCGGCTGCGAGGTCCGGGCGGGGGTACTCGTTGGAGGGGCCCGGAGCGCCGGGGTTCTGCAGAGCGATGCGGGGGCGTACGGCGCCGTAGCCGAGGTACACGGTGCGCTCCTTGCTGCTCTTGGGCTTGCTTGCCGTGTTGAGCATGACCCTGAGTACCTGGTTGTTCGTCCAGTCGGGGTGCTTGGACCAGATCAGCGCTGCGGAGGCGGAGGCGAGGGCGGTGGCGTCGCTGGTGCCGTGCGTCTTGCACAGTTCCGTGCCGCCGAGACAGGCAGCGAACATGTCCTCGCCCGGCGCGACCAGGTCGACTTGGGGGCCGTGCTGAGATTCCTTCGTCGCCTTGACGTTTCTGTCGATTGCCCCGACGCCCACCACGCCAGGAGTCGCTGCCGGATATTCCAGTTCGTTGAGAGCATCGCCGGTGTTGCCCACTCCCGCGAAGATCAGCTTGCCCTTGGACAGCGCGTAGGCGACGGACTCTCTCCACGCGGCTGACAGGGCAACAGGGGCCAGGCCTGATCCAACTCGCCTACCAGATCGACGCGGAACTCCGGCCCGATGGCACACTGCGCTTCCCCGGTCCTGGCTTTGCCGAAGCGGTCGTGCGCTACTTCCTGCTGGACCGACCCGAACTCATCGACAAGTTCACCAGGTGGGCAGCGCAGTTGTGCATGGGCCTGACGGCGTCCAAGGCTGAGAAGCTCGCCGAGCGCCTGGCTCCGTGGATCCTGCACCATGCGCAGGCCGCCCGTTCCACACGCACGTTGCTCGTCGTGGCGACGAACTGGTCTGCGGACAGCACCCTGGACAGGCATGCACACGCGCTACTGGTCACGGCGGCTCTGGACCCGGAGATCGGCCAGCTCACACGGAACGCCACCAGCAGCTGGATCGAGAAGGACGACGCTCCTCTCCTGAAGACCCTTGCCCACGTCTTCCAGAGCGTCACCCCAGCCCACCCTGAGCAGATGCTTCGCCGCCTGGGCGACCTGGCCGGCTCGCTCGACCAGCGGGTGCAGTTCGACGCCGAACGAAAGGCCGGCGTCGCGGAGGCAGTCGGCGCAGCCATCGATGCCCTCTGGGGCGACGACGGTCTTCGCCCGCTGCTACGCAAGACGCTGAACACCTGGTTCGCCAGTGATCAGAAGGGGCAGCAGCAGGCCGCGGCGAGCGCCTTCATGCACCTGGCCCTGCAGCGGGATGACACGGGCTCGCCCGTCCTCCTGAGCGGTTCAGAGGACTCCATTCCGGACTGGTGATCCGCGGGTGGCGAACCGCCCTGGAATCCGAGGAGCCCACGTCGCTGACCCGTCGAGCCTGTGCTGCCTGGCTGGATTCGGCAGTGGCGCATCCAGACGCGGCTGACCTGATCTCCAGCACGATGGTGCGGGCTGTACATGAGACTCCCAGTGACCATCTGCGAGGCCTGCGTTTCCTCAACCTTGTCCGGCTTGCTGAGCACTGGGTGTCTGAAGAGGCCGCACCCGACAAGGAAGACCGCCACCGGTTCCACGCCACCTTGATGCGAAGTGTCCGGGACGCCGATCCGCATGGAGCCCGCTCACAGAGCGAGGGCGAGCCAGCGGGTGAATAGAACCTGGCCCTGGTCGGCGCGACGCGGCTTGTTCTCTGTGGACTTCACCGCCGCGAGCGCCGACGAGGTCTTCCGCTTTGCCGTCCAGGTGGAGGGGCAATGGCGTAGAAGGGGGCGCCGATTCCATCACGCACCTGAGGCGGTCGCGGCAGCCCATGTGATCGATGAGTTCACGAAGATGGCGGCCGCCTGCTCGATCGTCACGGCCGTGGAATTGCAGCATCGCGCTAACGTCCGGTTTGGTCGGCGTGTGGACCTACCAGGCGACCGAGTGCGCGTGGATTGGGCCACTGCGCAGGTTTACGTCAGCCCGGAGGACCTGCATGTGGCCCAGAGCCGCATACGCCTTCGTGCCCGGGCGCGCACGGACTGGGAGCTTAAGCAGCTGCGGGTCGTCCAGACGGTGGCCTACCGCGATCAGCTACGCGAGGACCCCACGCTGATTCTCGCGCAGTTGCTCCTTGATTCACCTGCGGCGGTCAGCGACCAGACCCTCGCGATGATCCCCAAGATCGCTGCGCACGTAGGCGCCCATGCCCCGGGTGCAGCGTGGGTGCAGACCGCTCACCTGCTGAACGAGTGGTACGGAGGGTTGGCCCCAGATGCCAAGCAGTTCATCATCGATCGCCTGTGCACTGTGGCTAGAGAATTTGGCGGAGAACGAGTTGCCCAACGGTTGAAGGATGCTCACAGAATTGCTGCTGACTCACCCGCACCTGCCGGAGAGCCCGCTCACGAGAGTTCGACCGGCCCATCGGGCAGCCAGCCCCCCGGTGTAGCCGGCGGTCAGGAGCGCGACTCCTTCAGGGAAGACCTCCCTTCGCCGTCGCCATAGTTGGGGCACAGACCAGAGGTCGTGCTCATGGCCTGCGCTTCTTGCGTTCTCGGCCTGTTCATCAGTGATGCGCACGATGTAGATCCGCGAGGCGGTCGGACGGTCAGACTCCCACACCGCACCCGACCGCGACTGATGCCGCCCATACAGGCCGGAGAATCGTGGATCCCGGAGACCGAACCGATCTTGCAGGAATCGGGTGGCCTGACCGAGGTAGCCGGCACCCGAGTCCAGCCGTACTTGTGGGACTGTCCATCCGCGACAGCATGCCCCGCACAGCAGCAGCCGCTGTTGCTCATCCAGGAGCAGGAGGAACACGCGCCGGTCGAACCGGGGCCACGGTACGTAGACGTCGTCCATGACCACACCGCCAGGTCTTGCGTTCAAATAGTAAGTCGACGGGTGCGTGTGCAGAGTCGGAATGATCCGACTGGGTGAACACGGAGCCAGCGTGCAGCCGTGGAGCTTGTCTTCCCCGGGCAGGCCGGCATCGCGGGGAGGTGGTAGCTGCTGGGGGCGTTTTGGAATCAGGGGGAGGCCGTTTTCACTCCCAGGGAGCCGAGCCGGTGACCTGCGTCTCGAGAGTTTTCGACAGATCCCACGAAGGCGGGGGCCTGTAGAGAATCTTGGGAAAACCCAGCGAGTGGATCTTCGGCCAGGCCTACAAGCCCGCTGGTCAGGCGGAGTGCGGCGCTCTCTGCGATCTTGCTCGGGCAGACAGTGGGACGTACCGACGACCGACCAGGGACAGCGTAGCGGATCCGTGCCGGTGAAGGGGCTGCCATATCGCGATAGCGACGTGAAACGGCTGCAGGGCGCCTCTGACCTGCTGCTTGTGCGTTCAGGTGCTGACTGGACCTCACGGTTCCACCAGGTGCTTCTCGGCGTGTGGCTACTACCGTGAAGGTGTGGTCCGCTGCGCTGCGCGCGGGTCACGACGGAGGCACCGTGGGCGACAAGGGATCTGACCACTGCGGAGAGGCGCACCGGTGGCTGGGCACGCTGCCGGGCGATCTTCAGGAGCGGCTGGACGCCGTGAAGCGGGGGCCTGCCGAGGCGGCCCTGTTGCTGGATGCCGTCATGTCGGTGGGCAGAGGGCTCGATCTGCCCCAGGTGCTGCAACGGATCATCGAGGCCGCAGTCGTGGTGGCCGATGCCGAGTACGGGGCCCTGGGAGTTGTCGGTGAGGGGACCCGGCTCACGCAGTTCCTGCCGGTGGGCGTCACTGGAGAGCAGCGCGAGGCCATCGGCCCGCTGCCCGAAGGGCACGGCATCCTCGGTGAGCTGATCCGCCACCCCGAGCCGTTGCGCCTCACGGAGATCTCCGAGCATCCGTCGTCCTACGGGTTTCCGCCGAACCATCCCCCGATGCACTCGTTCCTGGGGGTCCCCATCCGGGTTCGCGACAAGGTGTTCGGCAATCTGTACCTGACACAGAAGCGGCGTGGCCGGGCGTTCGACAGCGAGGACGAAGTCGTGCTGTCGACGCTCGCGGTGGCGGCGGGAGTGGCCATTGAGAACGCCCGTCTGTACGCGGAGACACACGACCGTCAACGCTGGCAGGAAGCCAACAGCGAGATCGTCGCGGCTCTGCTGAGCGGGGCGGACGAGGTACGCGTCCTGCAGATGATCGTCGACCACTCCTCGCGCATTCTCGCCGCGGATCTCGGTGTGCTGGCACTGCCCGCGGAAGGGAAGTCCCTCCGTGTGGCTCGGGCCTCCGGGGTGGACGCCGAGACGCATCGCGGTCTGGTCCTGCCACGGGCGGGATCGTTCGCCGGCGCCGCCCTGGACGCGGGCGAGCCGATCACCAGCCTCGATGTCGCACATGATCCGAGGATCACCGAAGGCCCTCCGAGGTGGACGGGGCTCGGCCCCGCTGTCGCGGTTCCGATGGTTACGGGGGAGCGGACCCGTGGGGTGCTGCTGCTGGCCCGGGTACGGGAGCGCCCCGCATTCACGGATGCGGAGACCGCGCCCCTGCTGGCGTTCGCCGGGCAGGCGGCTCTGGCGATGGAACTCACCGAACGGCGTGAGTCCGCCGAGCAGATCGCCCTGCTGGAGGAACGTGACCGCATTGCCAGGGATCTGCACGACCTGGCCATTCAACGGCTGTTCGCCACCGGGATGACGCTGCAGAGCGTGGTGCGGCTCGTGGAGCAGCCGCAGGCGAGCGAGCGGTTGCTGCGCGCGGTGGACGATCTGGACGAGACCATCAAGATCATCCGGTCCACCATCTTCGGGCTCCGTGCCCGTGACTCGGGCCGTACCGGCCAGGGGCTGCGCGCCCGGACGACGGCCACGGTCGAGCAGGCCGCCCGGACCCTGGGCTTCCAGCCGTCCCTGCGGATGGGAGGGCTGATCGACACCGATGTGCCGGCCGAGACCGCCGAGCAGGTGATCGCGGTCCTCGGCGAGGCGCTGAGCAACGTCGCCCGCCATGCACGGGCGACGGCGGTGATCATCTCGCTGGTGGTGGGAAAGGGCGAGGTGAACCTGGTCGTGTCCGACAACGGAGTGGGCATACCCAGACACCGCGGTTCCCGAAGCGGGCTCGACAACCTCGCACGGCGCGCCCAGAAACTCGGCGGCGAGATGGATGTGGGGGCGTCCGCGCAGGGCGGCACCCGGCTGAGCTGGCGGGTGCCGTTGCGGCCCTCCTGATGTCGTGTGATGTCGCGCGGGATGCTTCGAGGGGCGCCGTACGGTTCGAGGGGCCGTGCGGTCAGCTCTGGTGGTGCCCGGCACCGGGCGGGGAGGATTCCGTGGCGTGCGCGGCGATCACGGCCGCCTGGATGCGGCGCTCGACGCCGAGCTTGGCCAGCAGGCGGGAGATGTGGTTCTTGACCGTCTTCTCCGACAGATAGAGGCGTTTGCCGATCTGGCTGTTGGTCAGCCCTTCACCGATCAGCGCGAGGACGTCCTTCTCCCGCGGGGACAGCCCGGACAGCGCGTCGTCCTCCTCGGAGCCGGTACCGGATTCCTCCTCGCGCAGACTGTTCATCAGCCGCGCCGTGGTCGACGGGTCGAGGGTCGAGCGCCCGGATGCCAGGGTGCGGACGGCGGTGACGAGGTCCGCACCCTTGATCTCCTTGAGTACGTATCCGGCCGCGCCGGCCATGATGGCGTCGAGCAGTGCCTCGTCGTCGTCGAACGAGGTGAGCATGAGGCAGGCCAGTTCAGGCATCCGCGAGCGCAGCTCACGGCAGACCGTGATCCCGTCGCCGTCCGGCAGCCGCACATCGAGGATCGCCACGTCGGGGCGGAGCGCCGGGCCGCGGGCCAGTGCGTGATCGGCTGTGCCGGCGTCGCCGACGACCTGGATGTCGGGTTCCGCGTCGAGCAGGTCCTGCACGCCGCGCCTGACGACCTCGTGGTCGTCCAGCAGGAACACGCGGATCGGATTCTGAGCCGAGAACCCTGTCTCGTCGCTCATGGTGGCCCTCCTCGCTGTCAAGGGTGGCGCAGTCCCAGTCCCGCCTCGTTCATAGTGGGTTCGCGCAGGAGGAACTCACCAGGGCCGAACGGTCCCATGCCCGGGACCGTTCAGTCTTCGGGAGCCTCGGCCCGGGGACCGTACAGCTGCAGCAGCCTTTTCCGTGTTCCGTACAGTCGCTCCGCCACCGTCTCGGCGACGTACTTGTAGACCGCCCGGCCCAGCACCGCATCGGCCTCGCACAGCGAGCGGACGGCCCCGGCATCGAATTCCACGGCCTGTCCCGCCTGGATCACGTGCGCACCCAGGTGCCAGACGCGCGGGGGGAACAGCCAGGACCAGCCCAGCAGATCGTCCTGTCCCAGCGTCTCGATGACCGCCGCACGGCGCCCGGGCACATGGAGGTCGACCTCGACCTGTCCGGAGCGGATGACCCAGAAGCGGTCGGCCCTTCGGCCTTCCTCGAAGAGCCGTGCGTCGAGGACCAGCGGCACTTCGCGGGCCGCCTCGTCGAACAAACGGGCCCGGCTCTCGGGCGGGATCACGTCGAACAGACTCCTGGCCGTTGACATGGAACCTCCGTCCCTGGCCGACGGTGTGCAACCCGACCGCCTGCCCTGAACGATATGCGCGCTTTTGGAGGGGCGCTCGGTCGTGCCCCGTGGTGCCGTACGCAAATGCATGCCGGGCCGGTACGCCGTGGGGCGGTGGGCTGGTTGGCCGGAACCCGCGACATCGTGCGCCTGAGCCCTGCCGTGGACCGGTCGCTGCGTCACGTCGAGGGATCTCGGGGTCCACCGCCGGTCGGCGCGGCGTGGCTGTCGAGCACACGAATGCGGCGCCCGGTCATGCGGGTGGGGGTGATGGTCATCCATACATTCCGTGGGCCGCCCGCCCACGGAGTGGTGTAGGCGAGTTCGTCCAGCCTGCGCGAGGCTTCGGGATCGGTGACTCTCGCCGCCGTACCGGCGAGAAGTACGCTCCACCCCTGGCTCAGCGCTTCGTCGATGTGATCCACCTCGAAGGCCACCGGGTGGTCCGCTGCGGTGGCGGGCAGTGTGTCGGGAGCGCAGCGATAGGAGATCCGGTCACCGTCGACGACGTAGTTGACCGGCAGGATGGCCGGCCCGTCGTCCGTCGTCACACCGATTCGGCCCACTCCGTGGGTGGACAACAGCCGACGGCACTCCTGCGGGCCGAGTTCGAGCAATTCGGCGTGATAGCCGGCGCGGCCGATGCCCGGCGGCAGCTCCGTCGTGCTGCCGGTCAGCTCGGCCACGGTGGTTTCCAGTGCCTGGGCCAGCCGCAACAGAAACCCGATGCCAGGTGTGGCCTGCCGTTCCTCGACGTACTGGACGTATCCGGGCGCCGATCCGGCCCGCTCGGCCACCTCCTCACGGCTGAGCCCCAGCTGCTCGCGGCGCATCGCCACCCGGCGGCCCAGGTCTCCCGGCTGGAATGCGTCCGGCTTGCTGTCCGATGAGTGGCTTTCTCCGTGCACCATGCTCCACACATCCTTCATGGGGTCCGGGGCCGGGTCCGGTCCGGCAGCCGGGCCAGTCACTGTTCTGCGTGCCCTTCCGCCACTCCATCGTGTGCCACCGGGGGGCACGGCGCTTGGGCCGACCGGCCCGGTCCCGCGACCCGCTCAGCCCCTGCCGTACAGGATGGTGGTACGCGTTCCTGCCCGCACGCCGCGCGATGCACCGCGTGCGGGGGACGGGCGGTTGCGCAGGACAATGAGGACCGGACCATGGCTGCGGAAGTGCCCCGTGGAAGCCGAGATTCCGGGCAATCCCGGGACCGGTGGTAAGCCGGTGCTCGTTCGTTCTGCCTCGCACACGGAACTGCGAGGAGAGACCATGGGCAGCACTCGATCAAGCGTGACCATGACGGGACCGGTCGTGGTCGGCACCGACGGTTGCGACCACGCGATGCGGGCCGTGCGGTGGGCGGCGGACGAGGCGGCTGCCCGCAGCCAGCCGCAAAGGGCGTTCCGCTGCGGGTGCTCAGCGTCTGGGTCCTCCTTGAGAACGTCGGCAGCATGGTGACGATGTTCGATGGTGTGGGCCGGCTTGCCGCGGATCAGGCCACGGAATTTGCCCGGCTCGTCGAGCCAGTACGCCAGGAGTTCCCGGACCTCAAGGTGACCGAGCACGTCGTTCGGGCCGGTTCCGTCTCCGAGGTCCTGGTGGCGGCGACCGCCGACGCGGACGCGATCCTCATCGGATCCCGTCGGCGGTCCCACCCCGTCGGCTCTCCGCTCGGCCATGTGACTCATGCTGTCCTGCACCACGCGCACTGCCCGGTCGTCCTCATTCCCCACCCTTGATCGAGATTCCCCACCCTTGGTCGAGGGCGCCCCTTGGCGACGGGGCAGGGCGCACAGTGCAACACCGCATGGTTCACCGGGCGTGCGGTCCGGGGTTCTACGGTTCGATGGTCAGCACCTGGTTCAGCGGGCGTCGCGGTGTACGTGGCCCGCTCGGTCCATATCCCAGACGGATGATCATCTGCGGCTGTCCCGTGCCGAAGACCGGGTCGCGCAGGATCCACCGCAGGTCCGGCCATTCGAGGGGTTGGGTCGCGAACGACGTGGACACCTGGTGGAGCGTGGCGGTGAGCAGGACGCGCTCCAGGGCCTGGCCGGCGCGCAGCCAGTCCGCGGCGTGGTCGCCGGGGGTGCTCAGCAGAGCCAGTTGCGGCCGGTTCTCGAACAGGACACGGGCTCGGCCCGGGATGACCCGGGTTCCCGCGAAGTCGCGGGTGGTGGCTCGCTCGGAGGCGTCGCGGGGGCCGAAGGCGTAGTCGGGGATTCCGTCCACGGGTGCCTCGGTCTTCGTGTCCCGGGTCCAGTGCTCCTGCTCCGCCTCCCGTGCCGGGTCCCCGCGGTCGTATCCCTCGGCGTCCCGGATCAGTTCGAGCACGGTCTCCAGATGGATCGGGGTCAGGAACGTGAAGTCCGCGCCCTCGGTACGGGCCGCGTCGGCGAGGTCTGCGCGGACGTCTTCGGGGACCACCCGTTCGTCGAACGGGTAGCGGCTGGTGTGCCGGTCCGGGATCGCGGGGTGGAGGGCGGCGAGCGCTACGTCCGCGGGCTTTCGCGGGGCCTCGTCGGCGATGCCGAACCGGACGGTGGCCAGCAGGGCCGGGTCCGAAGGTTCGGGCAGCAGCGCGGTGACCGCCTCCAGGCCGTGGTGGGCGGCGGACACCCGCAGGTTCAGCAGGGCCGCGCCGCAGCCCACGTGCAGTGCGCGGGTGGCGGGGTCGGCCTCCGGCATGGCGCGCTCGAAGTCTGCCCGGAGCGTGAGGGTGCGGCCGGCGCGTGTGTAGCGGAACTGCCAGGGCTGGGCGTTGTGCATCGACGGGGCGGCGGTGGCATCGGCGACGAGGTCGGCCAGTGTGGTGTCGTCGAGCGCTCTCGTGAGCATCGTAGGTCTCCCGGGGACTCGGGAATGGTCGATGGCTTCAGCATGAGGCGGGGCGCCGCCCTGTACATATGGGCCGTTCGTCCCTTGCCCGGACCCGGACGGCTCCTCGGCAGGGGCACATCCGGTCCCCCTGGAGGCGGATGTCGGACGGATGTCGGACCTTCGGGGTCCGGCCGGACAGGTCCTGGCCGGCTAGGCGGATGCCGGGCCTTCGAGCCGGCAGTCCACGCCGACGATGCCTTCCACCTACTGGGTGAGGCGGGCGGCGACGGGAATGACGGTGGCGTCGTGGACGCGACCGGTGAGTGTGGCCACACCGCGGGTGACGCCGACCTTCACGTTTCGGTGCGAGGCGGGGAACAGCCGGTCGACGACCTCGTGGCGTATTTCGGCGGCGAGGTCGTCGTCGGAACGCAGGAAGATCTTGAGGAGATCGGCGCGGCTGACGATGCCCTTGAGGCGGCCATCGGTGTCGACGACCGGGAGGCGCTTGACGCGCCGTTCGGCGATGAGCCGGGCGGGCGCGAGTGGTGTGCCCGTGACCGGGACGCCGGGCTGCCGGCAGATGAGGCCGGCACGAATCCGGACGAGAAGCCCTCGTGGCCGAGGTCGCGCCGTCATCCGACCTGGTAGGGCCGCATCATCTCGTTGTCTTCGTGTTCGAGCATGTGACAGTGCCAGACGTACCGGCCCGCCCGGTCGAACGTCGCCTTCAGTCTCGTAACAGCACCGGGGTAGGCGACCGCGGTGTCCTTGAACCCTCTCTCCCACGGCTCCGGCGGCCGGGCGGCACGGCCGGCCTGTCGACGGTCGAGGATCTGGAACTGAACCTCGTGGATATGGATCGGGTGCGCGTCCGCCGTGAGATTGTGAATCTCCCAGATCTCGGTCGCTCCAAGGGCCGGATTCTCCGTGACGGGGTCGTCCCAGTGCATGGGCACGGCGTTGCCGGCTCGATCCAGGGTGCCGACCATCATCTGCCGGGGGCCGACGTGTGGCAGCGTCGCGGAGTTCTGCTCGCTGAGGGAAAGTTGTCGGATGCGGCTCGCCTTTCCCAATGGCTTGATCGTCGGCAGCGACAGCTGGGAGGGCGGCACGCTCGTGTCAGGCGCGGTGAGCGCTTCGACCACGAACTTCATGACCTGCCCGGTGGTGGCCGGGTCCGCCGGGGAGAAGTCCGTACCCGCCTTCCCGCCCTGGAACGCCTTATCGGGGCCCTCGTTGACGAGATACAGCTCGCTCCCGATCGGGACCGCGGTGAAGTCGACGATCACGTCGGCGCGTTCGGCGGGTGCGATGAGCACCTCGTCGCGCTGTACGGGCGCGGGCAGGAACCCTCCCTCGTTGCCGATCTGCCAGAACGGGAGGGCCGCCCGCACGGGTCTGGGCGCGAGTGCACGGGTCGCGATCTTCAGGATCAGATATCGCGAGTTGCATCCGTTGAGGAGCCTGAACCGGTAGCGGCGGGGTTCGACTCGAAGGACCGGCCAGGTCCGCCCGTTGGTGACCATCGTGTTGCCGAAGAACTCGGGGTTCCAGATCGGCGAGATGTCACTGACCGGAACGTAGGGGCCCTTGAATCCGTCGAAGGCAGCGCGTCCGGCCGGATAGGAAAGGCTGCCGTCGGTGTGGAACGAGCGGTCCTGTACCACCAGAGGGATCTCGTAGTACTTCCGACCGGGCGGATCGCCGGGCCGGGGCGCCGGGCCGGGCAGTACGCCGTCCGGAAGGTCTGCGGGGCCGCCCCGCAGGAGGTAGAAACCCGCCAGTCCGGCGTAGACGTTCAGCCGCGTGAGACCCAGGGTGTGATCGTGGAACCAGAAGGTCGAGGCTCTCTCCTCGTTGGCGTACTGGAACACGGCGTCTCCCCGGCCCCAGGCATCGTCGAACCGGTTCTCGAACTTGTCCCTGAACTCATCGTAGAACGAGCCGACTTGAGCGAATCCTGCGGGAAGGTCGAGTGCGCCGGGAAGGTACCAGGCTTCGGTGTAGCCATCACTCTCCTCCGTGTTCCGCCCGCCGTGCAGATGCGTCACGATCGGTACCGGGCCCGTATACGGTCCGGGGGTCGTGCGGAATGCGGGGCGTGTGTCCCGGTCCGATATTCCGCCCGCAGGGTTCGCCCAGTGCAGTGTGGGGTCGACCGGTAGCAGGTGGGGCAGGTAACGCCCTGTGCGGTCGTGCAGTTGGTTCTTCCACCTCACCCGCACGGGCGTTTCGGAGCGCGCCTCGATGGTGAACGCGGGGTAGTGGAAGCTGAGCGGATGCTGTGTGGAGCCGTACCCCCACACGGTCGTCACCGGCAGGCCGGGGGGCAGCACCTGCTGCTGGAACTGCCGTACTCCGATCACGTAATGGTCGATGGGGCCACCGACGGAGCCGTCGGTCCGCGGCATGGCGGACGGGACGACGAGCGGCGTGACGTACTTGTCTGTTTTCCCGGGATCGAGAAGGCTTTTACCGGCCGGCGCCAGGAGACGCGGAGCCGCGGTAGCCGCCGGCAGGACGGCGAACGCTCCGCCGACCGCTGCCTGTATGACACGCCGCCTCGTGACCAACTTCTCCTCCAGTGCGCGTCGGGCCTGCCTCGCTGCCCACTCCGGGCGGGTCGGCGGTGGCCTGGGGCCGCCTGCGCGCGGCAGGCGTTATCAGCTTGCTGCAGACGCCGGATCCGTGCGGTGTCGGACTGCTCCGGAGGAGGGATCTCGGCTACTGCCAGTGATGACCGGCGCGCCCGGGGACACGCTGCGCGCCGAGCTTCCCGGGGCGGTCATGCGGGCCCGTCGTGCCTGCCGCGCCGGTGACTGTCGGCGATGCCTGCCGTCATTCCCCGGACGGGCAGTTCGTTCACGGCCGGGCCGGCCTGGGGCGCGGCCGTGAGGGCTGACGCGGCTTTGCAGCGTCGGGTGAGAGGCGCGGAGGTGATGCCGTGTGCGAAGACACTGAGCAGCACGGCGCAGGCGACCACCGGCACGATCGTCTCCCTGGGACGGGCTCCGGCTCGGGGGGGCGCTGGTTCGGTCTCCGCCGTACGTCCGGGGGCGGCGCTCGCGGGACGGTGACGGCCTCTCGGGTCATGAACGGGTGTGCGTGCCGATGCGCCGTGCTCCCCTCCTAGCGTGGGGCGCCCGGTCGTGCGTCGTCGACCGGTAGGTCGTCCCGCTCGTAGCCGAGCCGATCGGTCACGTCGATGACTCCGTCGACGCTCCGGCACAGACGCAGGACGACCGGGACGAGGCTGTGCCGGCTGACGGTGCCGCTGAGGGTCACGACGCCGTCCGCGACCTCGACGGTCAACGACGAGGGACTGAGCCGCAGCGTGTGCGTCAGGACGTCTTCGAGGATCTCCTCCTGGATTGCGCGGTCCCTGCGCAGGAAGAGCTGCAGGAGGTCGCTGCGGCTCAGGACTCCGACCAGCCGGCCCTCGCTGTCGACGACGGGGAGCCTCTTGACCTTGTGCTTCTCCATGACGCGGGCGGCACGGACGACGCTCCACTCGGGCGACGCGGTGATCACCGGGTGGCTCATGAGTTCGACGGCGGTGTTCGTGCCGCTCCCGTAGCCGCGCCTGCGGAGCAGGTCGGCTTCCGAAACGACGCCCACGAGACACCCGTTCTCGTCGACGACGGGCACGGCGGTGACGCCGAACTCGTCGAGGACCCGGGCGATCTCCTTGAAGGTGGTGCCGCGCTGGACGCTGACGACCGCGGGTGTCATGAGGTCGGCGACGCTGCGATGCCTCATTGTCCCTCTCCTTCAGACGGGCACTTCGGTGTCGTCGTTCCCGGCGGCAGCACCGGCCGGGGGCCACCGGGGACCGGTCGGCCCTGTCGGCCCGGCACGGACGGTGCTTTCATGAGGATGACGGGAAGAGTCATTGTGAGGATGCGGAGGAGCGACCGACGGCCGCGCACCGCACGATCGGGATCCGCGAGAAGTGGATGAGGCTCTTTCCGTCCCTCGGCGTACGTGCAGTTCCCCGGCGTACGTGCTCATCGTTCGCTGCTGCCCTGTGCCGGATCGAGTTCCGGTGACAGGTCGTCCACGGCGTAGGCGAGAGATTGGTCGACGCTGACGACGCCGTCCACGGAAAGGCACAGGAGCTCGATCACCGGGATGGCGGAGCGCCGCTCGACCCCTCCACTCAGGGAGACCACCCCTTCCTGAACGGTTACTGTCACACCTCCCGGCGTCATCCGAAGGGTTCGGCCCAGTACCTCGTCGACGATCTCGTCGTGTATGGCGTCGTCCCTGCGGAGCATGGGACGCAGCAGGTCCGAGCGGCTGACGATGCCTACGAGTACGCCGGTGTCATCGATCACCGGCAGGCGTTTGACGCCCCGCTCGTCGAGGAAGCGGGCTGTCTCGACGATGCCCCACTCGGGCCGGGCCGTCAGTACGGGGGCGGACATCAGATCACCGGCGGTACGCGCGTCCATGGCGCGGCGGTCCACAGCTGTCGGCTCGCGCAACTGGTCGCGCCCCGCCGCGTCCGGCAGACCGGCCTGTCTGCGGAGCAGGTCGGCTTCGGAGACGATGCCGATGGGGCGATGGCGGATGTCCACGACGGGCAGGGCCGAGACGTTGTTGTAGGCGAGGCTCCAGGCGACTGTCTTGAGCGACGCTTCGGGGCTGGCCGTGGCCACGTCACGGGTCATGACCTCGGCGACAGTGCGGTGCGTCATGGTCGGATCTCCCTTTCGTTCCGGGCCCGTCCACCTGGTGGCCATGTGCGGGGCGACGTATTCCGGCGCACGTGACGACGACGGCCGCAGCGCGCTCTCATAGCTCCGCGGGCAGTCCGCGCGCGGCACGTGGGGAAGCGGCTACGGGGCCGTCCTCGTGTGCGGTGACGTGGTTCACGACCGCGACCACCCCGTCGAGCTGTTCGGCAAGACGGGTCAGGATCGCGATCTGGGTCCGCTTCCTCAGACGGCCTTCCAGCGTGACGACACCGTCCACCACATGGGCGGTGACCATGTCGGCTCCGAGGTCCATGGTGTCCGTGAGTACGTCCTGGACGACGCGTCGTCGTATCTCGGCGTCGGGCCGCAGAAAGAGGCGCAGCAGATCCCGGCGCGTGACGATGCCGACGAGCCTGTCCTCGTCGTCCACGACCGGGAGCCTTTCCACGCCTCGGCGTGTCATCAGCCGGGCGGCCGCCGGCGCGTTCTCCTCTGCGCGGACCGTCACCGCCGGCGTCGACATGACCTCGGCAGCGGTGAATTCCGCTCCGTTCGAGACCGTGGTCCCGGTGGCGGCGTCGGCAGCGTCGCCCGTGACCGGGTACCCGGCCGCCTGCCGGCCCACCAGGTCGCTCTCGGAGACGACGCCGACCACCCGGTCCTCGTCGTCGAGCACGGGCAGTCCACTGATGTCGTACTGGGCGAGCAGCTTCGCGACCTCTTTGAAGGAGGTGAGCGGGACGACCGACACGACCTCGTCGGTCATCAGGTCTCCCACTTTGATGTGCTTCATGGAGGCACCTCCTGCCATCTCACAGCGCTTCGCACGGGCCTGGTGCCGCAGGTGGTTCAGCAACCACGATCCGCCGGGCCCCACCGAGGCGAGGAGGGCCGAACGGGCCGGGGCCGGGGCCGGTCGGACCAGGGTCGGGCGCCCGGGCGCGGCAGGTTCCCCCGAACAGGGACCATTGGGCCCCCGGGCGGCCCTGAGCGGCCCTCTCCACCCGGGGCCCGCGGTGTCGGCGCGAGAGCTGATCCTTCAGTCGCCCTTGGGGGGAACCATGAAATGCGTACGTCCACGACGCCTTCGACCGCGCGGATGGCCCGAGCCAGCAGTGGCACCAGGGAACGGTTCCGGAGAGGTCCCTTCAGGGTGACGACACCGTCCAGTACGGAGAACTCCGGACGCTCGGCTGGAGGAAGTTCCGCGACGACGGAGGACCGGATCTCCTCGTCGATCTCCTCGTCCGGGCGCAGGAACACCTTCAGCAGGTCGCTGCGGCTCACGACGCCCTCCAGCATGCCGAGACGGCGACGTCATCCGCGTCCACGCGGTGGGCGGAGCGGCGGTCGAGGACCGAATCCAGCCCGGCACAGACAAGAAAGCCCCGGTCCGGCGGCAGATCGCGCACGAACAGGCTGAACGTCGCCGAACGGGTCATGCCCTCGCTCAGATACGACTGAGCCATCGTGACCTCGTAGAGGTCGGTGCTCGTGGCACTGGACATGGACGGCGCTTTCCTCCCCGTCGTGTCATCCCTTCCGGGACTGCTGCCCGACCCCGCGCGTTCGTGCCGCACTGCCCCGGTCTCCCCTCCCACTGTGGGCCTCCCGCGCCTCGTGGGCCAGCCAGGAGCCGGGGCGGCAACCAGCACCGCGGGCCCGGAACGAGTTGATCGCCGACGTGAGCTCGCATGATCTCTGCCGCTTCCTCATCATGTTGCTGTACCCGACGTGCCACGCGTCTTCTCGGCACCTGACCATTACCAGCCGTCACATCCCGAAAGGAGAAGCCGCATGCACCACCGATCGGTCGCAGAGCTCATGACCCGGGATGTCGTCCGGGCGCGGCGTGATCTGCCGTTCAAAGAGATCGTCAAGCTGTTGGCGGAGAACGATGTCACAGCGGTACCGGTGGTCGACGAACTGGACCGTCCCATGGGCGTGGTGTCCGAGGCCGACCTGCTGCGCAAGTCCTCCGACCAGGCCGATCCGTCCGGCCTGACGCCGATTCCGTATCTGGAGGCGTGGGAGCGGGCCAAGGCCGAAGGGGCCAGGGCGGAGGAACTGATGTCGGCTCCCGCGGTGTGTGCGCGTCCGGAGTGGACCGTGGTCGAGGCGGCCCGCCTCATGGAAGTGCAGAACGTCAAACGGCTGCCCGTCGTGGACGAGACGGACAGGTTGCTGGGCATCGTCAGCCGTAGCGACCTGCTGCGGATCTTCCTGCGCCGTGACGATGCCGTCCATGAGGAGATCACCCGGGAAGTACTGCAGGGGACGATGGGGCTGGCCCCCTCGGAGGTGACGGTCGAGGTACGCCAGGGGCAGGTCGTCCTCGGCGGATCCGTCGAGTTCAAGAGCCTGATCCCCATCATCGAACGGCTGTGCCGGAGCGTTGACGGTGTGGTCTCCGTCGCCGAGCACATCACCTATCGGACCGACGACACCTCGAGTTCCCGCACCGGCACGTGAGACTTGCGTGGCCCCGCCACCTCGGGGCCCGCATGCGGTACCGGGAGATCTGCGGTACTTCTCGAGTAGGAGGAAGCCGTGCTCGGCGCGGCGGCATGGAAGCACGGCGCACGGCGCACGGCGCACGGCGCAGGGACGACAGGCCGGACAGGCGGTCTCGCTCGCCGTCCTTCCACCGGTTACGAGACGGAGACGGTCGTCATGGAGCCAGTCGTCACCGTGGGCCTCGACGGCTCACCCGAGAGCCTTACCGCTGCCCGGTGGGCCGCTGACGAAGCAGAGCGGCGCAAGCTCACGCTGCGTCTGCTGCACGCATGGCCGCTGCTGGTACCGGAACCGACCCGCGTTCCTGCGGAGATGGACCAGAACTACTGGGCAAGGCGGATCGTGCACAAGGCGCGGGCCGAGCTCCAGGCGCGCCACCCGGGTCTTTCCGTCGTCGGCAACCTGGTCGCCGACGACGCCCAGAACGCGCTGCTGCTGGCGGCAGCGGAATCCGAGATGACCGTGCTCGGTTCGCGCGGGCTGCTGCCTGTCGAGAGCTATTTTCTCGGAGACATCAGCATGCCCGTCGTGGCGCGGGCCGAGGGGCCGGTGGTTCTGGTGCGCGCCGAAACGAGCGAACGGGGGCCCCAACCCGCTCCAGCGGGGGAAGGCGGCGTCGTGGTGGCACTGAAACTGCACGGCTCCTACGACGACCTGCTCGCATTCGCCTTCGGCACCGCCGCGGCGCGGGGGGTGCCTCTTCGAGCCGTCCATGGCCAGAGTCTGCCGCTGAGCGCATATGTGCCGTGGGGTGTGGATCACGACGTGACGGAGGAAATCACCCAGGACGCACGGAAGCACCTCGAGCAGATCCTCCGCCCCTGGCGTGACAAGTTCCCGCGTGTGGAGGTGAGTGTCACCATCGCTCTCGAAAGCCCCGCCAGGGCTGTCGTACGGGCCGCCCATGACGCCACGCTGCTGGTTGTCGGCCGCCGCAAGCACCGCCCCGCGCCGGCACCACACCTGGGCGCCGTGGTCCAGGCCGCCATTCATCACGCGCGCTGCCCTGTCGCCGTCGTCCCCCACGCCTGATCCGGGCAACCGTCCGAGCCGAGCACGTCGGCGCGGCGTCGCCGCTCCTGGCCTCCGACGGTGTGCGAGATGCCGTAGACCTCGCGTTTCGCGGTGATCGAGTGGTCACCCTTTCGAACTCATAGGCTATAACTCGTAGGCTGTACAGGGGAGATCATCCGAAGCGGAATCGCGCCTGCGAGGCGCGCCGACGGCCGGTGCGCCGTGGTGGGCGCAGGGCCCGTACGACCGCTGTGGGCGTATCACTGATGCAACCGCATCCGGGGGGAACGAATGACGCGGCTGAGACTGTCCTTGTGCGTCGGGGGGCTGCTCCTCGTGCTGGTTGCCGGTGGGCTGGTCTGGACCGTCTCGTCCAAGGGGGGTGACGGTGAAGACCTCGGAGACCGGTGCCAGGGCTCCCTCGCGGTGGAGGAGGCGCGGCAGTTCTTCGGCGGTGCCAGGCTGAAGGCGCGCGGTCATACCGCTGACTGGGGCGGGTACGACGCCCAGTGGTGCTCGGTCTGGGCCGAGGGGCATGACGGTGGGCCGGTCCTCAAGCTCCGGGTATGGCCGCGGGCGGCCTACCGGTCGAGCGGGTCTGCCGCGGACGAGTCGGCGACGCCGATCGGTCACGGTTGGACCGGGTCCTTCGTGAGCGGGTATTCGCCGGGAGCCGCTGTGCTGGTCGACTGCAAGTCGATGGCGGGCGCCGGTCTGCTCGTCACGGCCGAGACGAGCGAGAAGTCGGAGGATCTCTCCGCCCGGCAGGTGCTCCAAGTGGCACGGGTCGCAACGGAGACGGCGCGTCGCGCAGCCGGCCGCGCCGGGTGCGAGGGCGCGCTCGGTGAACGTCCGGGGAGTGTCGACCGTGCGGAGTGGGCGACGCGGCCCGTCGGCCGGGCGGCGGGCACGTGCGGCGGCGTGATGACCGGGCGTGAAGCTGCTCGGTTGCGCGTCACCGACGTCACCGAGAAGCCCGCAGGACGTGCGCTGACGGAACAATGCGGGATGAGCCGGGGCGAGTTGGACCTGTTCAGCATGACCGGCTACTACGGGCCGTCGGCGGAGGAGGAGAAGCATCTCGACAACAAGTACCCGGGCACCGTGAAGGGCGCCTACACCCGCACCCTCGAATGCGGGGGCGCCATCGGGACCGCCTACTTCAAGCTCGTGCTCCCCAAGGGCAAGGCGGCGGACGGCGCCGTCGGAACGGATGGAGCGAGTGACCCCGCAGCGCTGAAGCGGATTCTGGAGTCGTACGCCACCGCCTCGGGCAAGCGGCACGGCTGCCCCGCACCCACCCCCTGACTGCGTCCGCTGGGATCCTCCCGCTCGCCCTGCTCGTCGCCCCGGGGCGGCCCGGCACCGCTGGGCCGTCGGCGCAGGAACGGAGTCGAGCCGTGGCCACGAGGTACGACAAGCGCGTCCGCGTCTTCCAGCGGCCCCGTCACTGTCACCGCGATCCGGCTCCGGCTCCGTTCGTGAGCTGCCGGATACGTCGCAGGTGTCCGGGTGGACCATCGCGTCCGAATTCCGCCAGCGGGCCACGGGCGAGCCGCCGACGCTGGACCCATGACCACGTACACACCCCTCCCCATCCCGCCCGCCGCACTCGAAGAACTCCGCCACGTCGATGACGCCGGACACCCACTGCGGCCGTACACCGCACGCGAGGACGGCGTTCCCCTCGACTGCGTAGGCAGTCCGCTGCGGTGCTGCCTGCGGGCCATCGAGCCCGGCGACCGCGTCGCCCTCGTCTCCTACGCGCCTCTGCGCCGCTGGGCGGTGGCGACCGGAGCCGAGCCCGGAGCCTACGACGAAGCGGGGCCGGTATTCATCCACGCCGATGAATGCGGAGCCCCACGAGGAGTCCGGGGCTATCCCTTCGCCCGTCCCGGGGCTCTGCGCACCATCCGCCGCTACAACGCCGAAGGACACATCGTCGGGGGCCGTTTCTTCGAGATCCCCGACAACGCCGAGGCCGGGTTCGACCGGGCCTTCGAGGAAGCGTTCGCCGAGCCGGAGGTGGTACTGGTACACGTGCGGGCGCTGGAGTACGGCTGCTTCCAGTTCGAGGTGCGGCGACCGTAGTCCGCGGCCGGCAGACCGGCCGACAGTGCTGCCCTTTTGCCGCCTTGTCGCGGGTTTGGCGTCCGCCGTCCGTTATCTCGTTGCGCGGCCCGGTCGAACGCCGGCAGGCTCCGGTCCGTGGCCCGCCGGCGCGGGCCGGACGGCTCCCTTGACGGGGGGTGGGCGCGGGCATACCGTCGCGAAGACTACTGAGCAAGCGCTTAGAGAGGTCCTTCGTGCCGGATATCGAAGCCGCGCTCACCGGCCCGGGAGCACCGTTCGCCGTGGTGCGGGTGCAGGACGGGGCGCACGCGGGGTCGCTCGTGTACGCGGACGGGCCCAGGACGCTCCGTGAGTTCGTGGAGACCACCTGGGCCTTCGGGGACCGGTCGTTCCTGATCGCGGAGGAGCGCCGCTACTCGTACGCCGAGTTCTTCGCCGCCGCGTCCGCGCTGGCGTGCCGGATGACCAGGACGTACGGGCTCCGCCGGGGCGACCGGGCCGTCGTCGCGATGCGCAACCACCCGGAGTGGCAGATCGCCTTCTGGGCCGCGCAGCTGGCCGGTCTGGTCGCCGTGCCGCTCAATGCCTGGTGGACGGAGGACGAGTTCACGTACGCGCTGGACGACTCCGGGCCGCGGGTGCTCCTGGTGGACGGCGAGCGGCTGCCGCGGGTCGCCGGCTGGGCGGCGAAGAACGGTGCGCGCGTCGTCGTCTGCCACGCGGAGGGGGCCGTTCCGGACGGCGTCGAGCGGTACGAGGACCTGCCCGCGCCCAATCCGCTCGCCGCGCCCCCCGAGGCCGAGATCCGGCCCGAGGACGACGCGACGATCATCTACACCTCCGGCACCACCGGGCGGCCCAAGGGTGCCGTCGCCACCCATCTCGCCCAGGTGGGGGCCGTACTCAACCCGCGCTACCACGCGGCCGCCTCCGCGCTCGGGCGCGGGATCATCCCGGGGCAGGGGCCCGCCCCCGTGACGCTGCTGACGTTCCCCTTCTTCCACGTCGCCGCGTTCACCGGCTTCTACGCGGCGATGGCGGCGGGCGGCACCCTCGTCCTGATGCGGAAGTGGGACGCCGAGGAGGCGCTGCGGCTGATCCGTGAGCACGGCGTCACGCACTACGCGGGTGTCCCGACGACCGCGCTCCAACTGCTCGCCGCGGCCGAGCGGACGGGCGACGGCCTGGAGAGCCTCCAGATGCTGAACACCGGCGGGGCCGCCGCCCCGCCCGATCTGGTCGCGCGGCTGACCGCCCGCCACGGCGACCGGATCGAGCCGCGCAACGGCTACGGGCTGACCGAGACCAGCGGGGGTGTCCTCGCGAACTTCGGCGCCGAGTACCGGCTCCACCCGGGCAGTGTCGGCCGGCCGACGCCCACCACCGAGGTGCGCATCGCCGGTCCCGCGGGCGAGGCGCTGCCCGAGGGCGAGGTCGGCGAGCTGTGGCTGCGCGGCCAGTCCCTGGTCCGCGGCTACTGGCGGGACGAGGCGGCGACCGCTCGGGCGTTCATCGACGGCTGGTTCCGGACCGGTGATCTCGCGGTGGTGCACGAGGGGCGGGTCGAGGTGGTCGACCGGATCAAGGACATGGTGATCCGCGGCGGCGAGAACGTGTACTGCGTGGAGGTCGAGGCGGTCCTGCACGACCATCCGGACGTCGAGGACGCCGCGGTGCTGGGGGTGGCGCACCCGGTCCTGGGCGAGGAGGTCGCGGCCGTCGTCCGGCTGCGGGCCGGTGCGACCGTCACGGCCGAGGAGTTGCGGGCGCACGTCGGGCGGAGCCTGGCCGCGTTCAAGGTCCCGGCCCATGTGCTCGTACGCGAGGAACCGCTGCCCCGGAACCCGACCGGGAAGATCCTCAAGCGGGAGCTGCGCGGGCCCGCCGAGGCGGAGGTGCGGCGGGCGGCCAGGGATGCGGTCAGGGGCGAGTGATCCGGACGCGGTAGTTCCCTTTGTCCTCCTTGCCGACCACGGATATGCGTATCCCGCGGGCCCGGTCGGTGAAGGTCTGGCCGGGCTGGAAGGTGGCGTCGGAGAGCGCGGCATGCACATTGGGCAGTCGGGTGCAGCCGTCGCTGTCCTTGGTGCTGTCCGTGACGGACACCGGGCCCTGACCGGTGTCGACGTCGGTGCTGACCTTGTAGATGAGCACGCCGGGCCGGCAGACCGCATGGTCGTTGCCCGCCTGCGTCCGTACCTCCACGGCGTAGCCGGACACGTCGCTCAGCGGGACGAACGCCAGCTTCGTCCCGCCCCGGGTGGCCAGCGGTTCGAGGACGTGGTCGCTGGTGCCGGGCCTGGCGGCGCAGCTGATCTGCTTGTTGTCCAGCCAGCCGAGCTTCCACTTGTGCCAGCCGAGCAGGTCGTTGTCGGCCCCCCAGTCCTCGGACATGATGTCCCAGTGCCCGACCGCGCCGCCGCCCTCCACGGTGTAGAGGTCGGGAAGGCCGAAGATGTGCCCGTTCTCGTGCGGCAGGACGCGGAATCCGGTCTGCTTGAACGACCCCGAGCCGTCGTCCTGGCGGCTGTAGATGAAGGACGTGTTGCCGAGGGGCGCGCCGTCCGCGTGCGGTGCGTCCTGGTTGCCGGAGAAGGTCACGGACAGGACGGTGTCCAGGGCGGAGGGACCGGCGTTCGGGGTGACCAGGATGTTGACCAGGTCGTACGTGCTGAAGTCGACCTTCGGATCGGCGGCCGCGACGATGTCCTGGACGAGGTGGTGGTAGCCCGGCTCGTACGGTGATCCGCGCTCGATCCCGTACTCCGAGAACGGCAGTGGCATCCGCAGCCAGGACTTCAGGGGGGCGTCGGGGACGTAGGTGAGTCGCCCGTACGAGGCGGTCCGGAACCAGTTGATGGTCTGCGGGAAGAATTCGGCGAACCGGTCCATCGCCGGTTCGGGGCCCGGTGCGTCCGGGAAGTCGATCATCAGGTTGAGGGCGCGGATCCTGCCCGTGGAGCGGGCGTAGCCCTCCGGTGTCGGCATGCCCTCCGACATCTGTACGCCCATGGTCGCCGGTATGCGGCACGGGGCTATTCCCGCGGACCGGGCGGTGGCCACCGGGCCGGCCGAGGCCCGGCTGGATATCGGAAGGGTGCTGCTGGCCGAGGCCAGAGTGGCGATGATCAGGGCTGTTGCCGAGGCGAGCGCGATCGCGTGGCGGTGCTTGCGTATCCGGTGGCGGGGCTTCTGCATATAGGCGCCTCGGGGTCCGCGGCAGTCGGCCGGCCCAAACTGCGCTCTCGGATCAGCCTGTGGCGGGTGGTGCGGCATCGCTCGTTGAGTGCGCCGATCGGTTGGTTTTCCCGCTCCGGAGGTGTGGGTCAGGTCACACCGTGCTGGGGAAATATCCGGGGAGCCTTTCCCCGTTTGAACGTGAGTCCCCGCGAACCGGGGAGGTGGTCCCCGGTTACGGAAGGGGGTCGCCATGAAGAACGAAGAGCGTCGCGGCGACGAAGGGCGTGGCGACGAGAGCCGGACGGGTCAGCGGGCCCGGAGGCTCCAGAAGGCCCAGAAGAGCAGCAGGACCAACAAGAGCAACAAGAGCAACAAGAGTCGGAAGGCAAGGACAGCCGTCGTGGATACCGTCATCCGCACCGCCACCGGAGCGGCGCAGCCCCGGACGACCCGTCCGCGGGCGGACGCGCTGCGCAACCGGGAGCGGATCGTGACGGCTGCGCGCGAGATGTTCGTCGAGTTCGGGCCGGATGTGCCGCTCGACGAGGTGGCCCGCCGCGCCGGCGTCGGCAACGCCACGCTCTACCGGAACTTTCCCGACCGGGCCGCGCTGACGCACGAGGTCGTGCTCGCGGTCACCTCCCGCACCACCGAACGCGCGGAGGAGGCGACGGCCGAGGAGGCCGATCCCTTCGCCGCACTCAGCCGCTTCGTGCACGCGGCGGCCGACGAACGGATCGGGGCGCTGTGCCCGATGCTGTCCGGCGGCTTCGACAAGGACCATCCCGAACTGCTCGCCGAGCGCCGACGTCTCGAAGAGGCCGTCGAAGGGCTCGTGTCGCGCGCCATGTCCGCGGGGCGCCTGCGTACCGACATCGCAGTCGGTGACGTACTGGTCGCCCTCTCCCAGCTCACCCGGCCGCTGCCCGGCATCGGATGCCCGGACATCGACCGGTTCACCCACCGTCATCTACAGCTGTTCCTGGACGGACTGGAGGCCCCGGCCCGGTCCCGACTGCCCGGAACGGCGGCGACCTTGGAGGATCTGCGGCGCCGGTCATGACGCCCGCACCGGGCCCGCCACCGGGCGGCCGGTGCGCCTCGACCACGCCATTCCTTTCATGACCAGGGCTTTCACGCCTCGTCGTCCTCCTGCGACCCCTCCTGTCACGACCAGCGTCCTCCTTTTCACCGTCCCTCCCCTTTTCGCCGTCCTCCCTTTCACCGCCCGCCTTTCGCCGACGGTCGCCGTCTTCGACCGTCCCTGACCGACTGCCCGTTCGCCGACCTCTCGGTTCATGACTCCGCGCGCCCGCGTGCGCCCTTAGGTGGATACCCCCATGCCAAAAACAGCCGACATCCGACTCCCGGACCCCAGCCGCTGGAAAGCGCTGGCGTTCATCGCCCTCGCGCAGCTGATGGTCGTACTCGACGCCACGATCGTGAACATCGCGCTGCCGCACGCCCAGACGGCACTGGGTATCTCCGATGCCAACAAGCAGTGGGTCATCACGGCCTACGCCCTCGCCTTCGGCGGGCTGCTGCTCTTCGGAGGCCGGATCGCCGACCTCTGGGGCCGCAAGCGGACCTTCGTCGTCGGCCTGATCGGCTTCGCGCTGGCCTCCGCGCTCGGGGGTGCGGCGCAGAACCAGGGCATGCTCTTCGGCTCCCGTGCGCTCCAGGGTGTCTTCGGCGCGCTGCTCGCCCCGGCGGCCCTGTCCCTGCTCGCCGTGATGTTCACCGATGCCAGGGAGCGCGCCAAGGCGTTCGGTATCTACGGTGCGATCGCCGGTGGCGGCGGCGCCGTCGGCCTGATCCTCGGCGGCTTCCTGACCCAGGCGCTGAACTGGCGCTGGACGTTCTTCGTCAACATCCCGTTCGCGGTCGTCGCGGCCCTCGGCGCGTACTTCGTGATCCGTGAGCCGGCCGGCAGCCGCAACCGCTCGTCGCTCGACATCCCCGGTGTCGTCCTGTCCGCGCTCGGGCTGGTCTCCCTGGTGTACGGATTCACCCGCGCCGAGTCCGCGGGCTGGTCGGACCCGCTGACCATCGGCACGTTCATCGCGTCCGGTGTGCTGCTCCTGGCGTTCGTCGTGACCGAGTCCCGGGTCTCGTCGCCACTGATGCCGCTGCGCGTCCTGCTGGACCGCAACCGCGGTGGCGTCTACCTCTCGCTGGGTCTGGCCATCATCGCGATGTTCGGGCTGTTCCTCTTCCTGACGTACTACCTGCAGGTCGTGAGGGGCTACTCGCCGATCAGGACGGGCTTCGCCTTCCTCCCGATGATCGCGGGCATGATCACCGGCTCGACGCAGATCGGTGCCCGGCTGATGACCCGGGTTCCGGCGCGGGGGCTCATGGGCCCCGGCTTCCTGGCCGCCGCCGTCGGCATGCTGCTGCTGACGCAGCTGGAGATCGGCTCCTCCTACACCCTGCTCATCCTGCCCGCGCAGCTGCTGCTGGGCCTGGGCATGGGTACGGCGTTCATGCCGGCCATGTCGCTGGCCACGCACGGTGTCGAGCCGAGGGACTCGGGTGTCGCGTCCGCGATGGTCAACACCTCGCAGCAGGTGGGCGGCGCGATCGGTACGGCGCTGCTGAACACAGTCGCCGCCTCGGCCGCGACCGCGTACGCCACCTCGCACGCCGCGCTCGGTGCCACCGACCCGGAGCTGCTGAAGCTCCAGGCGATGGTGCACGGCTTCACCGGTGCCATCTGGTGGGCCGTCGGCATCCTGGTGGTGGCCTCCGCGATCGCGCTGACCTTCATCAACGCCGGTCGTCCCGCGATGGCCGCGACGGGCGGAGCCTCCGGTTCCGGCGACGCCGACGGTGTCGAGGACGAGTTCAAGGTCCCGGTCGTCGCCCACTGACGTGCTGGTGAGACCTGGAGCGGCAGGAACGCGGCTCTGCCCCGGTTCCGTTCGACGGGACCGGGGCAGAGCCGTTTCGGCGGGCGGCTCAGCGCAGCCAGGGCAGATCCGCGTCCGTACCCTCCGGCTGCAGTCCGCCGGCGACGACCTGCATGATCTCGCCCAGCGAGCGCATCTGCTCGGGAGTGAGCCGGTCGAACATCGCCTGGCGCACGGCGCTGACATGACCCGGCGCGGACCGGCGCAGCATCTCGTAGCCCTCGTCGGTGAGGACCGCGTTCTGGCCGCGCTTGTCGGACGGGCAGTCCTCGCGGCGCACCCAGCCGCTCTTCTCCAGCCGCGCGACGGCGTGCGAGAGCCGGGATCGGGTGATCTTGGCGTCCTTGGCCAGCTCGGTCATCCGCTTCCGGCGGCGGGGCGCCTGGGAGAGCTGGACGAGCAGTCCGTAATAGATGTGCGGCATGCCGGCATCGCGCTGCAGCTGACGGTCGAGATGGTCCTCCAGGAGCGTCGTGGCGTGGAGATACGCCTGCCAGACGCGCTGCTCTTCGTCGGAGAGCCAGCGGGGCTCGCCGGGGGATGCCGGGGTCATGTACTCCACTGTACGACCTTTTCTTGAAAGTTTAACTAGATAGAGCTAAGGTCTCGGGAAGTAGGAACTTGAAGTTTAAAGAATCCTTCCTTCTCGAAGACACCTGTAGAAGACCTACCTCGATCAGCACCGGATGGGGAGTGCCATGACTGTCACCGCGGAGCGCATGCCCGCCCTCTACCTCTCCCACGGCGCACCGCCGCTGGCCGACGACCCGCTCTGGCCCGGCGAACTGGCGGCCTGGTCCGCCTCGCTGCCCCGCCCCCGCGCGATCCTGATGGTCTCCGCGCACTGGGAGGAGGCCCCGCTCGCCCTCGGTGCCACGGAGACGGTCCCGCTCGTGTACGACTTCTGGGGCTTTCCCGAGCACTACTACCAGGTGCGGTACGCGGCCCCGGGCGCCCCGGCGCTGGCGGAGAACGTGCGCAAGCTGCTGCGCGGCGCCGGTACGCCGGTCCAGGACATCCCGGACCGCGGCCTCGACCACGGGGCGTACGTCCCGCTGGTGGAGATGTTCCCGGACGCCGACATCCCCGTACTCCAGATCTCCATGCCGACGCTGGACCCGCAGCGGCTGATGGACATCGGGCGCAAGCTCGCGCCGCTGCGCGACGAGGGCGTCCTGATCGTCGGCAGCGGCTTCTTCACTCACAACCTGGCCGCCCTGCGGCACGCGGGCGGCGGCACCCCCGGCTGGTCGGCGGAGTTCGACGACTGGGGGAACCGGGCGCTCCAGGCGCAGGACATCGACGCCCTGCTGGACTTCGAGCACAAGTCCCCGGCCGGCCGGCTGGCCCACCCGCGCACCGAGCACTTCGCGCCGCTCTTCGTGACGCTCGGCGCGTCGGAGCACGAGCTGGACCGGGGCCGCAGCGTCATCGACGGGTTCTGGATGGGGCTCGCGAAGCGGTCGGTGCAGTTCGGCTGAGACCGACGAGCGGAGCCGGGCGGCCCGTCACGGGGGTGGCGGGTCCGGTCCGCGTACGGGCGGGCCGGCCGGGCCGGGCCGGGCCCTTAAGGCTGTGGTCCCAGTCGTTTCTCGTACCAGGCCACGTCCCAGTACGTGCCGAACTTCCGCCCCACCTCGGCGTACGTACCGACGTGGCGGAAGCCGAAGCGCTCGTGCAGCCGGACCGAGACGTCATTGGGCTGGGTGATGCCCGCGTACGCGCGATGCAGGTCCTCGCCGGCCAGCGCCTCGAACAGGGACGAGTAGAGGAGCGTGCCGATGCCGCGGCCGGTGGCCGACGGAGCGCAGTACACGCTCACCTCGACCGAGGTCGCGTACGCCGCCTTGGGGCGGAAGGGGCTGCTGGTGGCGTAGCCCAGGATCGAGGCCGGGCCGACAATGCGGACATCCTGAGCAACCAGAAGACGGTGCGGGCCGTCTTCAGGGTGGGAACGAAGCCACGGCAGACGCCGTTCAGGTGTAAAGGGGTCCGTATCGAATGTGAGCGCGGTCTCACGCACGTAATGGTTGTAGATGTCCGTGAGCGCCACCAAATCACCTTCGGTGCCCGGTCTGACCAGCACTTCTGTCCGGGTGTTAGGCATTCGCTCTCCCCTCGCGGCGGCACAGGGTACTGCATGATCGCGAAAATGAATGCCAGGCATGGGAATTCTGTCCGGATTCCAGTCGTTGTTTCCATCGGATGCAGGGCACCCGAGAGGGTGTCGCGACCTACTCAGCAAGGGAGCACGCATGGCAACCCGTGCCGTCGCCCGTCGTTCGTCCGCCACCGGTGGGACCAGCCGGGCAAGCAGTGTTCGCGCCTCGGGCGGGGAGATCGCCGATCGCGACCTGGTCGGCATGTACCTGGACGAGATCGCGCGTACGCCGCTGTTGGATGCCGCGAAGGAGGTCGAGCTGTCGCAAACCGTCGAGGCGGGTGTGTACGCGCGGCAGATTCTCGACGGTGCGGTGGAGAGCGACGCCGGCGGAGCGTCACGCGCGGAGCTGGAGGCGCTGGTCGCCGAGGGCGAGCGCGCCAAGGACGTATTCATCCGTTCCAACCTCCGACTCGTCGTTGCCGTCGCCCGCCGCTATCCGCGGGCCGGGCTGCCGCTGCTCGACCTCATCCAGGAGGGCAACGCGGGCTTGGTGCGCGCGGTCGAGAAGTTCGACTACGCCAAGGGCTTCAAGTTCTCCACGTATGCGACGTGGTGGATCCGTCAGGCCATCACCCGTTCCATAGCCGACCAGTCCCGTACGATCCGGCTCCCCGTCCACCTGGTGGAGGAGCTCGGCCGGATACGGCGGGTGCAGCGCGAATTCAACCGTGAGCACGGGCGCGAGCCGGAGCACGCGGAGATAGCCACCGAGCTGGACTCCACGCCGGAGCGCGTGGGCGATGTCCTGGACTGGGCCCGTGACCCGGTCAGCCTCAACATGTCCGTGGACGACGAGGGCGAGACGCAGTTCGGCGATCTGCTGGAGGACACCTCCGCGGTGTCACCCGAGCAGTCGGTGATGACGCTGCTGCGCAGTGAGGAGCTGGAGGACCTGATCGGCAAGCTCGACAACCGCACCGCGTCGATCATCCGTATGCGGTACGGCATCGAGGACGGCCGCGAGCGGACCCTCACCGAGGTGGGCAAGCAGCACGGCCTGACCCGTGAGCGGATCCGGCAGATCGAGAAGCACGCGCTGCTCGAACTGAAGCGAATGGCCCATGACACGGGTTTTGACGCTGCGGCGTGAGCCCCGGTCCAGTATCCTCCGAAATAGGTCGCTTCGTGTGACCCCCTGAGCTGAGTCCCGGCGCCCACCCCCCCCTGGCGCCGGGGCTCATTCTTTTGGCGCTCGCCCGTCTTTCGGCGGCGGCAGGTCTTTTGCGCTGGTCGGTCCTTCGGCGCTGGTCGGCGATGTGTCAGCGTGCCGTCGCGCGCGTCAGGCGGGCGCCCAGATCGCCCAGGTACTCCACCAGCTGCGGCGGCTCGTGGGCGGTGAACTCGCAGTCCACCAGCGCGAGTCGGAGCGCGACCCACTCCAGCGAGTCCGACAGCACCGCCCGCAGCCGGCAGCTGTTCTCGCCGGTCGGTTCCAGCGGGCCGAACGCGGCGGGCAGCCGCGCGGACACGAAGCCCGCCGGGGCCGCGAAGCCCACATCCACCGCCAGCTCCGGCTGCCGCCGGGCGATCGAGCCGGCCAGGAACTTTGCCGCGTCCCCCGTGGGCAGCTCGCGCGGTGTGAACCGGGCCCCGGTCGCGAACGGCTCGCTGACCCGGTCGACCCGGAACGTACGCCAGTCCTCGCGCCCCAGGTCGTACGCGACGAGATACCAGCGCCACCCCGTGCTCACCAGCCGGTACGGCTCGGCCTCCCGCTTCGTCTCCGCGCCGTCCCCCGCGCGGTAGGCGAACCGCAGCCGCTCCCGGCCGGTGACCGCCGACGCCATCACCGTCAGCGTGTGCGGATCGATCGTCGAGCCGTCGCCACGGGTCAGCGGCATCGTCGCGTTCTGCAGGGTCGAGACCCGGTACCGCAACCGCGACGGCAGCACCTGCTCCAGCTTCGCCAGAGCCCGTACGGACGCCTCGTCGACCCCCTCGATGGCATGCCCGGCACCCGCCCGCAGACCGACCGCGATGGCCACCGCCTCCTCGTCGTCGAGGAGCAGCGGCGGCATGGCGGTGCCCGCGACGAGGCGGTAGCCACCGACCGAACCACGCGAGGCCTCGACCGGATAGCCGAGTTCGCGGAGCCGGTCGATGTCGCGACGGATGGTGCGCGGGCTCACGTCGAGCCGCTCGGCGAGTTCGCTGCCCGGCCACTCGCGAGGCGTCTGGAGGAGCGACAGCAGGTTCAGCAGTCGTGCCGGGGTGTCCGTCATGGGCTCATCCTCGTGTCCGGGTGTCGGTGGTTCGGGGCGTCCGTCGTCTCACCAGGCTGCCCATCCATTGGGTCATGAACTGTCCTAATGACTGGTTAGCTTCTTCTCATGACTTCTTCCGCATCTCTGCCGTCCACGGCATCCGGGCCGACGGTGTCCTCGGACCCGTCGGACCGGCGACGCTGGTTCGCGCTCGCCATCGTGATGACCGCGGCCTTCATGGACCTGGTGGACGTCACGATCGTCAACATCGCCGTCCCGAGCATCCAGGAGGACACCGGCGCCTCGTTCAGCTCGATCCAGTGGATCACCGCCGGATACGCCCTGGCCTTCGCGGCCGGGCTGATCACCGGCGGCCGGCTGGGCGACATCTACGGCCGCAAGCGGCTGTTCCTCATCGGCATAGGCGGCTTCACGCTGGCCTCCGCGCTCTGCGGTTTTGCGATGAATCCGGAGATGCTGGTCGCCTCCCGCATTCTCCAGGGCGGCACCGCCGCGCTGATGGTTCCGCAGGTGCTGTCGATCGTGCACGCCACCTTCCCGGCGCACGAGCGCGGCAAGGTCTTCGGTCTCTTCGGCGCGATCGTCGGCCTTGGCGCCGTGCTGGGACCGCTGCTGGGCGCGCTGCTCACCGAGTGGAACATCGCTGGTCTCGAATGGCGGCCGATCTTCCTGATCAACCTGCCGGTCGGCCTCATCGGTCTCGTCCTGGGCCAGAAGTTCATCACCGAGTCCAAGGCCCCGAAGGCGCTGCGGCTCGACTTGATCGGCGTCGCTCTGGTGACGCTGGGGATGCTGATGCTGATCTACCCGCTGACCCGTGGGCGCGAGCTGGGCTGGCCGCTGTGGGGCTACGCGTCGATGATCGGCAGCCTGCTGGTGTTCCTGGTCCTGGTGGTGTTCGAGCGGGAGAAGGCGCGCGGCGACGGTTCGCCGCTCGTGGAGCTGTCGCTGTTCCGCGTCAAGAGCTTCGCGGCGGGCATCGCCGTGCAGCTGGCCTTCGGTGTCGGCCTCGGCATCTTCTTCCTGGTCTGGACGCTCTACATGCAGAAGGGGCTCGGCTGGAGCGCGCTGCGGGCCGGTACGACCGGTATCCCGTTCTCGATCGCCGTCTCGTTCGCCGCCGGGATCTCCGTGCAGAAGCTGGTGCCCCGCTTCGGCCGCAAGGTCCTCCAGACGGGCGCGCTGCTGATGATCGTCGGCCTGCTCCTCTACATCTGGGAGTCCGACCGGTACGGCATGGGCATCACGTCCTGGCAGATGGCGCTGCCGCTGGTGGTCATGGGCGCCGGCATGGGCCTGATCGTGGCCCCGCTGACGGACATGGTGCTGTCCGAGGTGCCCAAGGAACACTCCGGTTCGGCCTCCGGGCTGATCAACACCGTGCAGCAGATGGGCAACGCGCTCGGGCTCGGACTGGTCTCGGTCGTCTTCTTCAGCTCGATCGGGGACCGGCCGGCGCCGCAGCAGGCGGGCCCGGCATTCGCGGAGGGGTTCCAGCACTCGCTGTGGTGGGTGGCCGGGGTACTCGCGGTGATCTTCCTGGTGATGTTCGCGCTGCCCGCCCGGCCGCGACCGCATGCGGAGGGCGGCGGCGAGGGCGCGGACACCACGGACGAAGCCGTGGACCACGGGAATCCGGACGACGCGACCCCGGACACCCCCGCCGGGTCCGTGCACGCCGTGAACAAGCCCGAACTCGGCAAGGAGCCCGCCTTCACTCCCTGATGCTCCGGACGATGCTCCGACGTGGAGAACGGCGACGGTGCCCGCACCCCCTCGGGGATGCGGGCACCGTCGCCGTTCGCTCCTCGCCCGGATCGCCTCGGGTCAGCAGATGCGTGTGCGGCTCTCCATGGCTCCGCGCGCGGAGTCCTCGTCGCCGTACACCTCACACATGTGGCGGCCGTCCGGAGTGGCCGTGTGCTCGACCTCCCACAAGCTCGTCTCGCTGCCGTCGAGGAGCAGGAAGGCGTGCTCGTACAGCGTGAATCCGGCGTCCCGTCCGTCCACCTGGCACTGCCGTCCGAAGACCTGGGTGATGTGGTGGGCGAACGCGGCGCGCAGTAGCCGGGCGGTCTCCTCGCCGGGGCAGTTGCCGTTCTCCGCGCGGCGCAGGACGCGGCGGGCATGGTCGGCGGAGTTGTCTGGGGCGTACATCCGGGGCAGCGGGACCGGGGGAGCGGCCATCAGGACCGTGAGTATCTCCAGGTCGCCCTGCGGCCCGTCCTCCCCGAACGCCGGGACGTCACCGAAGCCGGCGGTCAGCCGTGCGGCGGCGATATGGGCATCGGACTCGTCGTCGTACAGCTCGTGGTGCCGGAGGTCGGGCTCCGCCCGGGAGCGCGGGTCCATCGAGCTCCGCGGACCGCCGTGCACCAGCTCCCACAGGATGAGGGGGGTGCCGTCGGACAGCAGATACGTGTGCCGGTAGGTCTCGCGGTGGAGTACGGAACTGTGGTGCGAGGAGTGCAGGGAACTGCTGTGGGCGAGTGCGGTACCGAGTCTCTCGACCGTGCTGTCGGGCAGATCGAAAGAGTTGAGTGCCCGTCGCAGGAGTCGCTCGAGGTGCTGCTCGGTTGTCTCGTACGGATCGCTCAAGGTGCTGTCTCCAGGCCGTCGCCGCGTGTTACTTGGTGCGTGCTTAACGTAGTCCCTGGGCCTGACATCGTGACCGGGGTTCAGAAAAACGTATGACGCACACAGATGGTTCCTGGCAGTTCGTCCGAACTTTCTTACCCGGCAGGCGAGTCGGGGTCCGGGCGGCTTCGCTGCGACGGCCGCGAGGGGGACCGGCCGGCGCCGTAGAGATCACTGTACGCGGGGTAGCTGCCCCCGCCGGGGCGGCCGTTGACGCTCTGAGCTGCCCGGACGGCCTTCACGATGGCACGGGTCAGCGCGTCCGCGCCGGCCGCCAGGAGGTCGTTCAGCGCGATCGGGTTCTGCGGATCCAGCGACCGGGCGCCGGTGGCCAGCGCGAAAACGGTGTCCCCATCGGTCAGCAGATGTACGGGGCGGACGGCGCGCGCCAGTCCGTCGTGCGCCGTACCCGCGAGCTTCTGCGCCTGGGCCCGGGTGAGATCCGCGTCCGTGGCGACGACCGCGAGCGTGGTGTTGAGCGGAGGCCGCGCGTTCGCCTCCCGGGCCTCGGCCAGGCGCTGCCGCGCCGCACGGTGGACCTCGGGCGCGGGGTGCACCGGAGGTTCGGCGGCGCCGTACTCGCCGTACAGCACCCCGGTACGCGGATCGATCACCGATCCCGCCGCGTTCACCACGACGAGCGCGGCCACCGTGATCCCGGACGCCAGCCGCACGCTCGCTGTGCCGACCCCACCCTTGAGCTGCCCGGCGACCGCACCCGTACCGGCGCCGACACTCCCCTCGACGACCGGCGCCGCGGTCTCCTTACCCGCCGCGTCGACCACCGCCGCGCGGCCGGTCGACGCGTCCGGGCGGGCCCGCCAGTCGCCGCCCCGTCCCAGGTCGAAGACGCACGCGGCCGGAACGACCGGCACCACCTGCGCCGGATCGGGCCCGACTCGCACCCCGCGCCCCTGTTCTTCCAGCCAGGCCATCACCCCGGACGCCGCGTCCAGGCCGTACGCGCTGCCGCCCGTCAGGACCACGGCGTCGATGCGCTGCACCAGATTGCGCGGATCGAGCGCGTCCGTCTCCCGGGTGCCCGGGCCGCCGCCGCGTACGTCGACGGCCGCGATCGCGCCGCCCTCGGGGGCGAGGACGACGGTGGTGCCGCTCAGTGCGCCCGCACCCGCCACCTGCGCATGGCCGACGCGCAGCCCGGCGACATCGGTGAGCGCGTCGAGCGGCCCGCAGGACGGGAGTGATGTGTGCTGCACGGCGGAGAGGTCCGTCGGCTCGTGCGGTTCTTCTGTCATCACGCGCTCCTCACAGGATTCACCACGGGCAACTCACCACTCGCCGGCCGTGGGCAGCGCACCACATCCGTGTTGCTCACCCCGCCACCACGGGCCGCCGGGACAGCAGCACCCCCACGGCCACGTTCGCCGCCACCAGGCCGACTGCGAACACGGCCCACTCCCCGGCGAACGTACAGGCCAGGATCGCCAGCGCGGCCACGGGGAGCGGCAGTTGCTCCGCGAGATCGCGCTTGAAGTGGCGGGCGTGCAGCACCCACACCGTCAGCAGGAAGAGCGCGGAGGGCACGGTCACCGCGGCGGCGGCCACCGTCGTTGAGGCATGGGCCTCGGGTACGACGAAGACGGGGGCACGCGCTCCGCCCGTGTTGTCGGTCAGCAACAGCATGCCGATCCAGCCGCATTGCACCACCGTGATTCCGGGCATGGCATCAGCATCCCCAGACGGGTTCGGTGGTGCCCGGGGACGCGCCCCGGACGCGGGTCGGGAAGTTTTCGTGGAGCTTTCGCCGGTGGACGAGGGCGCACGGTCCTCGGAGAAACCACGCGTGCGGGCAGCAAGTCACCCGACGGGTGCCGCGGGCCCGAGTCACCCGGCGGGTGCCGCGGGCCCCTCCTCGTCCTCGGGCTGTGGCTGCTCGCCCCGATGGACTGCTGACCACCGACGTTCCGCGGGCCGTCGCCGTACCCTGGATTCATGAGTACCGCCCCCGCCCCCGGCCCGCGCGATTCGAAGCCGTCCCAGCCGGAACAGCCGAAACCGAAACCGGCTCTGATCTTCGACGATCCGCTGGACCAGCAGTCCGCGGACGATACGGACCGAGGGTGGGGCGAGCGGGCCCCGGCCGGTGGCAGCGCCGCAGATCTGGCACGCTTCCTCGACGAGAAGCCTCCCCACCACATCTGAGCCCCCCGCTCCGTGGTGGTCCGACGACGCTGCTGTCGGTCCTCCCGCGCATCGAGCCGCACAGGATCCGGTTACTGACCGTCCATCAGTACGCATCAGCCCATCAGTACGCATCAGCACAGGGTCACCGCCAGCCTGGCGGAGATGCCCGCACCGGCCAGCGACGCGGCCGTGCCCCGCGGTACGGACAGCACGATCAGCGCTCCGTCCTCCGCGGAACCTTCGGCCGGGGCCCGCGGTACGTCTGCCACCCGCGCGCCCTTCGCCAGCACCCGGGCATCGGATCCGGTTCTCTCCGCGGCGATGACATCGACGCGGTCCCCCGGCCGTAACAGCCGCACCGTCCCCGCATCCGCGATCCTGACCGGTGCGGACACCAACGGAGCCGTCCCCCGCGCCCGCTCCGGCGCCGCCCCGGCCGCACCCCCTGCCTCCGCACCCGCACCAGGCCCGGAATCGCCGCCCACGCCGCTTCCGACGCCCGCGCCCAGCCCCGTCGCGGCCAGCGCGGCAGCGGTCAGGGCCAGTCCGGCGGCCATGGTGTGGCGGCGTTGCCGCCACAGGGCCCGCCGCAGCCGGTGCGCACCGCCTCCGTGCACCCGCAACGGTTCGAACGCGGGCACACCGCACGGCGGGGGAGCCGACGCCGGAGGCCCTGGAGCCATCGGCCCTGGAGCCATCGTCGCAGCGGATCGCCCGAAGCGCGACGGGGACGACTGCGACGACGGGGACGACTGCGACGACGGGGACGACTGCGACGACGGGAACATGGTCAACACCACCTGGCGTGAGGAGTTTCGGACGAACACCCCTCACGATCCACCGTCCGCGAGTTTCCCGCCGACGCCTGTGGACAGCCCCAGCGTTGTGGATAACTTCGTCACCCGGCCGCCCCCGGCTACCCCCCCGGCTACCCCCGGCTACCCCCGGCTGCCCCGGCTAAGGAAGCTCGATTCCCGTCTCCAGCCCGTCCAGCGCACGCGAGCAAGGGCAGTCGCGGTCCGCCTCCACGGGCAGCGTGGCCACCACGTCGAAGAGCACTGCGCGCAGCCGGTCCACATTGGCCGCGAACACCTTCAGCACATCCCCGTGCGAGACGCCCTCCCCGGCCTCCGCCCCGGCGTCCAGGTCCGTCACCAGCGTCATCGTCGTGTAGCAGAGGCCCAGTTCACGAGCCAGGATCGCCTCCGGGTGCCCCGTCATCCCGACCACCGACCAGCCCATCGCCGCATGCCAGCGCGACTCCGCCCGGGTCGAGAAGCGCGGCCCCTCGACGACCACCAGCGTCCCGCCGTCCACCGGCTCCCAGTGCTTCGCGCGAGCCGCCACCAGCGCCGCCCTGCGCCCCTCGGGGCAGTACGGGTCGGCGAAGCCCAGATGCAGGACGTTCGGCTCCGCGCCATCGGCTCGGATCTCCCCGTCGTAGAACGTCTGCGTACGAGCCTTGGTGCGGTCCACCATCTGATCGGGCACGAGCAGCGTGCCCGGCCCGTACTCCGGACGCAGTCCGCCCACCGCGCACGGGCCGAGCACCTGCCGTACGCCGACGGAGCGCAGCGCCCACAGGTTGGCCCGGTAGTTGATGCGGTGCGGGGGGAGATGGTGGCCGCGTCCGTGGCGGGGAAGGAAGGCGACCCGGCGGCCGCCGACCTCGCCGAGGAAGAGGGAGTCGCTCGGCTGTCCGTACGGGGTGTCCACACGCACCTCCGTGACGTCCTCCAGGAAGGAGTACAAGCCCGAGCCACCGATGACACCGATCTCTGCGTTCGCCATGCGATCACACTAGTGGCGTGGAAAAACGCCGGGGACCCCGCTGAACGGATCAGCGGGGTCCCCGGAAAAGTGCGGTGCGGGTCAGGCGGCCGACGTACCACTCGTCGAAGACGAAGAGGACGAAGCAGAGGATGAGGACGTCGAAGAGGACGACGACGCGGCGGCCGAGGAGGAAGCGGACGACTTCGCGTCCGACCCCGTCGACGACGACGAATCGGAACCGGCCGCCTTCGCCGAGGACGACGTCGGCGTGCTGCTCGACGAGGAGCCACGGCTGTCGTTCCGGTAGAAACCGGAACCCTTGAAGACAATTCCGACCGCCGAGAACACCTTCTTCAGGCGTCCGTCGCAGCTCGGGCACACGGTCAGGGCATCATCGGTGAACTTCTGCACCGCCTCGAGGCCCTCGCCGCATTCGGTGCACTGGTACTGGTAGGTCGGCACTTGTCTTCCTCCTGGCACTCTCACTCGATGAGTGCTAACAGTCGTCAATGGTAACTGCTGCAGGCCACTGTTTGCAGTAACGTCTGTCACCTGCCCGATGGGCAGCGGTCAGTGCTCGCCCGTCCTGAGGGCCGTCGGCCCGGGTGAGAGGCTGCCACACCGTGGTTCCGGTCGTTCCCGCGATTCCCATGAATTCGAGTACAGGAATCGTCTGATTTCGAGTGCAGGAATCGTCATTCTCCGGCCGTGACAGCATCGCGGCGAACCACGCCACGCGCGGCCGTGACGGTCACTTGGACCGGTGCCAGCCTCGAACGCAGCGCGACCAGGGTGACCAGCGCGAGTATGGTCCCGACCAGCGGCACGACGAATCCGGTGCTTGCGCCGTGGGCGTCCGCGAGCCGTCCGGCGACCGTCACCGCGGCCGCCTGGCCGAGGGCGACCGAGCCCGTCAGCCAGGTGAACGCCTCGGTCCGGGCGGAGTCCGGAACCAGCGCCTCCACCAGCGTGTAGCCGCTGATCAGGGCCGGGGCGATGGACAGCCCGACCAGCAGGCCGAGCCCGGCCAGCAGCGGCACGGAGTGCACCGCCCACAGTCCGGAGGCGGTCAGCGTCAGCGCCGCGTACCCGACGATCAGCCGCCGCCGCGGCCCGATCTTCCAGGCGATGGCGCCGCAGGCGATCCCGGCCAGCATGTTGCCGGCCGCGAAGACCCCGTACAGCAGGCCGTTCGCCCCCGGCCGGCCGATCTCCTCGGCGAACGCCGTCAGCGAGACCTGCATGCCGCCGAAGACCGCGCCGATCCCCAGGAAGGCCACCGCGAGCACCCGGACACCCGGTACGGACAGCGCCGACGCATGCCGCCGGGAGGTGCCGGGCGAGGCGTTGCGCACCGCGGGCTGGGTGCGGCGCCGCGCGGCGAAGAGCAGCCCGCCGACCAAGGTCAGCCCGGCCTCCGTGATCAGACCTGCCGCCGGGTGCACCCCCGTGCACAGCGCGGTGGTGAGCACCGGGCCGATGACGAAGGTGAACTCGTCCGTCACCGATTCGAACGCGGCCGCGGTGGACAGCAACGGCGAAGCCTCGCGGCCCGGTGCCGCGCCCAGCAGGGCCGCCCAGCGGGCCCGGACCATCGGCCCGATCTGCGGAACCGACGCACCGGTCGGCACGGCTGCCGCGAACAGGGCCCACAGGGGCGCGTCCGCCAGCGCGAGCGCCGTCAACGCCGACACGGACGCCGCGTGCACCAGGACACCGGGCAGCAGCACGGCGCGCTGGCCGAAACGGTCGGCGAGCTTGCCGGTCTGCGGCGCGAACAGGGCCATGGAGACACCGGTCACGGCGGCGACGGAGCCCGCGCTGCCGTACGAGCCGGTGGTGTTCTGAACCAGGAGCACGATGCCGATCGTCAGCATTGCGAAGGGCTGCCGTGCGGCGAAGCCCGGCAGGAGAAATGTCCACGCACCGGGGGTGCGCAGCAACTGCCCGTAACCGGGGCGGTCGGAGACCGTGGACGCCACGGTCCATGCCTTTCTGCCGCCTGGTGGCAGAGCTCCCGGGGTCGGCCGGCACTGGGGTGCGGGCACATGCGGGTGCTGCCGAGAGCTGTCCTCTTCGCGCGGGACTGCGGTAGATGCCGGGCGCTCAGCAGAGGCGGAGGACGCCACGACCGCCATACGGTCGCGCCAGCTCTGCGTCAGGCAGAGTTGGTCGTTCGAGTTGGTCGTTCGAGTGGTTTTTCGGGTTGATCGTCGGGCCGACCGGCCCCGTAGGCAGGGGCCGGAAGTAAGGGCCGAACGGGCCTCCTTCATGATACAGGCGGATGCCCCCGCACACCTCTGATTGTGCGGAAGGCCCCCGCCTCCGCCTCGGATCGCAGCCCTGGGGCCTTGACCTGCGGCCACCTTCACCCCTCCGGTGGTGCAGGAGCCTCAGTGGTGCGCTTTGGGCCCGTCGGCCTTCCCGCGCTTCGTCACGGCCTTCAGCGCGTGTGCCACATCATGTGCCACATCGCTCCCGGCGAGGCTTTCGCCGCCCTTGCCGGTCGTCCCCAGCCAGCCCGCGAGCTTGCCGCCCTCGCCGACCGCGCGCAGCCGCTCCTCCGTCGCGTCGCGCACCGGGTCGGTGGTGACCACCAGCAGTTCGTCGCCGCGCCGCAGTGCGGTCGACGGCGCCGGTACGAAGCTCTTCCCGTCCCGTACGACCAGCGTGACCGCTGCTCCGGCGGGCAGCCGCAGTTCCCCGACCTCCACGCCGTGCATCTTCGACTTCCCGGGGATCGCGACCGACAGCAGATGGCCGCGCAGCCGCTCCAGCGGCGCCGATTCGATGCCCAGGTCGGAGGCCTCGGCCGGATCCTCGGCGATCTTCAGCGCCTTCGCCAGCCAGGGCAGGGTCGGTCCCTGGATGACGGTGTAGACGATGACGAGCACGAAGACGATGTTGAAGACCCGGGTGGAGCCCTCGATTCCGGACACCATCGGAATGGTCGCCAGGATGATGGGTACGGCGCCGCGCAGCCCTGCCCAGGACATGAGCGCCTTCTCCTGCCAGGGCAGCCGGAACGGCGCCAGCGAGATGAAGACCTCCAGCGGCCGTGCCACCACGGTCAGGACCAGTCCCACGATGACCGCGGGCCAGAAGTCGTCGTACAGATCGTGCGGCGTGACCAGGAGTCCGAGCAGCACGAACATGCCGATCTGGGCCAGCCAGCCGAGCCCGTCGGCGAAGCCGCGGGTGGCGGGCCAGTGCGGCAGCTTGGCGTTGCCGAGGATCATCGCGGCCAGGTAGACGGCGAGGAAGCCACTGCCGTGGGCCATGGCGCCCGCCGCGTACGCGGACACCGCGATCGCCATCACGGCGATCGGGTACAGGCCGGAAGCCGGCAAGGCGACATGGCGCAGTCCGAACGCGCCGAGCCAGCCGACGGCGAGACCGACGGCCGCGCCGATCGCGAGCTCCAGGGCGATCTCGCCGACCAGTACGTACCAGCTGTCCACCGGTCCCTTGGCCGAGAAGGCCACCACCAGGATCACCACGGGGGCGTCGTTGAAGCCGGACTCGGCCTCCAGAACACCCGTGATGCGGGCGGGCAGCGGCACTTTGCGCAGGACGGAGAAGACCGCGGCGGCGTCCGTCGACGAGACGACCGCGCCGATGATCAGTGACTGCCGCCAGTCCAGGCCGACCAGGTAATGGGCCCCGGCCGCGGTGACGCCGACACTCACCGCGACGCCGAGAGTCGAGAGCACCGCCGCGGCCGGCAGAGCGGGCTTGATCTCTTTCCACTTCGTGCCCAGGCCACCCTCGGCGAGGATCACGACCAGTGCGGCGTAGCCGATCACCTGGGTCAGTTCGGCGTTGTTGAACTTGACGTCGAAGATGCCGTCCTGCCCTATGGCGATCCCGATGCCCAGGTACAGGAGCAGGCTGGGGAGCCCGCTGCGGGACGAGACGCGCACCGCCGCCACCGCGACGAGCAGGACGAGTGAGCAGGCGAGCAGGAGTTCGTTGAGCGCGTGGACAGTCAGTGGCCGTTCCTTCCCTGTGTACGCCTGCCGAATCGACCCTCGGCATCGGCTCTTCCCCGCCGACACTTCGTTACCTTACCTAATCTTTAACGCTTTCTTGACGCGTTCGATCGTTCGTGCGATCGCTGTGGAATTCAGACCATTCCCATGCCGCGTCAGAGCCGCCCCGGTGCTGCGCCTATGGTTGCTCCTGCACTCCCAGGACCACCTGCCCCTCGAAGGACAGCGATGCCCGCCAACACAACCGCCTCTTCCGGCACCACCGGTTCCGCCGGTGGGGAGACCGGCAGGAAGAAGGGGCGACGTGCCCGCCTGATCGTGATCGTTCTGGTGCTGGCGCTTGTCGCGGGTATCGGGTACGGCGCGTTCTGGTCCGTATCGACCGTGCGGGCCTCGTACCCGCAGACGACCGGGTCGCTGAAGCTCGACGGCCTCGACGGCAACGTCGACGTCAAGCGCGACTCCTACGGAATCCCGCAGCTGTACGCGGACTCCGACACCGATCTCTTCCGCGCCCAGGGCTTCGTACAGGCGCAGGACCGCTTCTGGGAGATGGACGTCCGCCGCCACATGACGGCGGGCCGGCTCTCCGAGATGTTCGGTTCCGGCCAGGTCGAGACGGACTCCTTCCTGCGCACGCTCGGCTGGCGCAAGATCGCGCAGGAGGAGTACGACAGGGTCCTGTCCGCGGATACCAAGAAGAACCTCCAGGCGTACGCGGACGGCGTCAACGCCTACCTGAAGGGGCGCGACGGCAAGGACATCTCCGTCGAGTACGCCGCCCTCGGCTTCACCACCGACTACAAGCCGGCCGAGTGGACCCCGGTCGACTCCGTCGCCTGGCTCAAGGCCATGGCCTGGGACCTGCGCGGCAACATGCAGGACGAGATCGACCGCTCGCTGATGACCAGCAGGCTCGACGCGAAGCAGATCGAGGACCTGTACCCGGCCTACCCGTACGAGCACAAGCCGATCGTCGGCGGGGGTGCGATCTCTCCGGTCACCGGGAAGTTCGACCCGGACGCGACACCGTCGACGAACCTCGGCTCGAACACCGTGGCGGGCGCCACCGAGGGTCTGAACACCCAGCTCTCCTCGCTCTCCGACACCCTCGACCAGATCCCGGCGCTCCTCGGCCCGAACGGCACCGGCATCGGATCCAACTCCTGGGTGGTTTCCGGCGACTACACGACGACCGGCAAGCCGCTGCTCGCCAACGACCCGCACCTGGCGCCGCAGTTGCCCTCGCTCTGGTACCAGATGGGGCTGCACTGCCGCCAGATCTCGGCGAAGTGCCAGTACGACACCGCCGGCTACACCTTCTCCGGTATGCCCGGCGTGATAATCGGCCACAACCAGGACATCGCCTGGGGCTTCACCAACCTCGGCGCGGACGTCACCGACCTCTTCCTGGAGAAGGTCTCCGGCGACGGCTACCTGTACGACGGCAAGGTCAAGCCCTTCACTGTCCGTGACGAGACCATCAAGGTCGCGGGCGGCAAGAGCCGGACGATCACCGTCCGCGAGACCAACAACGGTCCGCTGCTCTCCGACCGGAGCGGCGAACTGGAGAAGGTCGGCCAGAAGGCCCCCGTCGTCAACGCGGCTCCGGACCGGGCCGACGGTTACGCGGTCGCCCTGAAGTGGACCGCGCTGGAGGCCGGCAAGTCCATGGACGCCGTCTTCGAGCTCAACCGCGCCAAGGACTTCCCGTCCTTCCGCAAGGCTGCCGAGCACTTCGAGGTGCCCTCGCAGAACCTCATCTACGCCGACACCAAGGGCAACATCGGCTACCAGGCCCCCGGAAAGATCCCGGTCCGCCTCCAGGGCGACGGCACGATGCCCAGCCCCGGCTGGTCCTCGGCGTACGGCTGGAAGGAGGCCGAGATCCCGTTCGACGAGCTGCCCTACGAGTACAACCCGAAGCGCGGCTACATCGTCACCGCCAACCAGGCCGTCATCGACGAGAAGAAGTACCCCCACCTGCTCACCCAGGACTGGGGCTACGGCTCCCGCAGCCAGCGGATCAACGACCTCATCGAGTCGAAGATCAAGGGCGGCGGGAAGATCTCGACCGAAGACATGCAGAAGATGCAGATGGACAACACCAGCGAGATCGCCGCGCTGCTGGTGCCCGAGCTGACGAAGATCAACATCTCGGACAAGAGCGTCCGCGAGGCGCAGAAGCTCCTGGAGGGCTGGGACTACACCCAGGAGCCCGACTCGGCCGCCGCCGCGTACTTCAACGCGGTCTGGCGCAACATCCTGAAGCTGGCCTTCGGCGACAAGCTGCCCAAGGAGCTGCGGGTCAAGGGCGAGTGCCTGTATGTGCCGCGGGCCGACAGTTCGGGCCCGGTCGACGAGCAGGGCAAGCTGGTGCGCGAGTGCGGCCGGCGCGACGGGGACACGGCACAGCCGGACGGCGGCGACCGCTGGTACCAGGTGGTCGAGCGGGTGATGGAGGACCCGAAGAGCGACTGGTGGAAGTCGCCGGAGCGCGGCCGGGACGAGGCGACCGAGAACCGCGACCAGCTCTTCGCCCGCGCCATGGCGGACGCCCACTGGGAGCTGACCGCCAAGCTCGGCAAGGACATCACCACCTGGAACTGGGGCCGGCTGCACCGGCTGACCCTGAAGAACCAGACCCTCGGCACCGAGGGCCCCGGTCTGCTCCAGCGGGTGCTCAACCGCGGCCCGTGGAATCTCGGCGGCGGCGAGGCCGCGGTGAACGCCACCGGCTGGAACGCGGCGGGCGGCTACGACGTCGTCTGGGTGCCGTCCATGCGGATGGTGGTCAACGTGGGGGACTGGGACAAGTCCCGCTGGATCAACCTCACCGGCGCCTCCGGGCACGCGTTCGCGGCGCACTACACCGATCAGACCGACAAGTGGGTCAACGGCGAATTGCTCGACTGGTCCTTCGGGACCAACGCCGTCGCCGGGTCGACGACCGACACCCTGACCCTCAAACCGTAGGGCGGCCCGTCCGGCGGGTCATGGCCGGAGTCACCACCGCGTCCACGGGGTGGTCGTGCGGTTCCTCGGGGACCTGCGCGACCACCTCGTCGTCGTACAGCAGGACGATCAGCGCCGGATGCGCCCCCGCCGCGGCGAGCCGGGCCAGCACCCGGTCGTAACTGCCGCCGCCGCGGCCCAGCCGCATCCCGCGCGCGTCCACAGCGAGACCCGGCAGCAGGACCACCTCTGCGTCCAGAACAGCGTCGGGACCGAGCCGTGGCCCGTCCGGCTCCAGCAGCCCGCGACCGGCCCGGACCAGACGGTCGGGTCCCTCGTACGGTGCCCAGTCCAGATCGTTGTCCGCCAGGAGCACCGGGAGCAGCACCCGCACGCCCCGCGCGCGCAGCGCGTCCAGCAGGGGGCGGGTGCCCGGCTCGCTCCCCACCGAGACGTACGCGGCGACGGTGCGGGCCCCGGAGAGCTCCGGAAGACGCAATGCGCCCCGGGACAGAACCGCCGCGGCGTTGTCCACGTCTTCCCCGGTCAGAAGGCGCCGCGCGGCCAGCAGTTCACGTCGGAGAAGCGCCTTTTGTGACATGTCGGTATTCAAGGGGCACCTGAATTTCTCTTAAGTTCACATAGGTGTACAAAGTTAACCGGAGCATCATCTTCCGCCTGTACGCACCGGTTATGGTTCTGCGCATGACTCAGTCGCACACCAGGATCAGCAAGGCTGTCATTCCGGCGGCAGGACTCGGTACCCGCTTTCTGCCGGCCACCAAAGCCACTCCCAAGGAGATGCTGCCGGTCGTCGACAAGCCCGCGATCCAGTACGTCGTCGAAGAAGCGGTGGCCGCCGGCCTCTCCGACGTCCTGATGATCACCGGCCGCAACAAGCGTCCCCTCGAGGACCATTTCGACCGCAACTACGAACTGGAGTCGGCGCTCACCCGCAAGGGAGACGCCGAACGGCTCCAGAAGGTCCAGGAGTCGAGCGACCTGGCCACCATGCACTACGTCCGGCAGGGCGATCCGCGCGGTCTCGGCCACGCCGTGCTGTGCGCCGCGCCGCACGTCGGCGACCAGCCGTTCGCGGTCCTCCTCGGTGACGACCTGATCGACCCGCGCGACCCGCTGCTGGCCCGCATGGTCGAGATCCAGGAGCGCGAGGGCGGCAGCGTCGTCGCGCTGATGGAGGTCGCGCCGGAGCAGATCCACTTGTACGGCTGCGCGGCCGTGGAGCCCACCGCCGAGGGCGATGTGGTGCGTGTCACCGGTCTCGTCGAGAAGCCCGACAGGGCAGCGGCGCCCAGCAGCCTAGCCGTCATCGGCCGCTACGTCCTCGACCCGGCGGTCTTCGGCATACTGCGCAGGACCGAGCCCGGGCGCGGTGGCGAGATCCAGCTCACCGACGCCCTGCAACTCCTCGCCGAGGACGAGAAGATCGGCGGCCCCGTGCACGGCGTCGTCTTCAAGGGGCGCCGCTATGACACCGGTGACCGGAGCGACTATCTCCGTGCCATTGTCAGACTCGCGTGCGAACGTGAAGACCTGGGCCCGGACTTCAGGACCTGGCTCCGCAGTTACGTCACCGAGGAGATGTAGCACTTTGAGCAGCACGATCTGGTCGGTGGACGAGCACCTGGAAGACATTCTCGGCGCGGTGCGACCGCTCGAACCCATCGAGCTGCAACTGCACGATGCCCAGGGCTGCGTCCTCGTCGAGGATGTCGTCGTGGAGATCGCCCTGCCGCCCTTCGACAACAGCTCGATGGACGGGTACGCGGTCCGTGTCGCCGATCTCGAGGGCGCCGACGAGGAGTTCCCCGCGGTGCTCACCGTCATCGGTGACGTCGCGGCCGGCAGCGACGGGCTGCCCGGAGACCGCCGCGTCGGCCCCGGCGAGGCCGCCCGCATCATGACCGGCGCCCCGCTGCCGGCCGGCGCCGAGGCCGTGGTCCCGGTCGAGTGGACCGACGGGGGCACGGGCGGTGGCCCGGCCGCCACGATGCGCGCCCACCGCGACGCCCCGGAGGGCGCGGGCGGCGAGGTCCGCGTCCACCGCCCCGTCGAGGCCCGCGCCCATGTCAGGGCCCGCGGCAGCGACGTCAAGCCGGGCGATCTGGCCCTGCGCGCCGGATCGGTGATCGGCCCGCCGCAGATCGGTCTGCTCGCCGCGATCGGCCGTTCCACGGTGAAGGTGCGGCCGCGGCCGCGCGTCGTCGTCATCTCGACCGGCAGCGAGCTGGTGCAGCCCGGCGAGGAGCTGACCGGCGGCCGGATCTACGACTCCAACAGCTTCGCGCTCACGGCCGCCGCCCGGGACGCCGGAGCGATCGCCTACCGGGTCGGCGCCGTCACCGACGACGCCGACACCCTCCGCGCCACGATCGAGGACCAGCTGATCCGCGCCGACATCGTCGTCACCACCGGCGGCGTCAGCGTCGGCGCGTACGACGTCGTCAAGGAAGCCCTGTCGTCGGTGGGCGACGAGGACGAGCCCGGCAGCGGCATCGACTTCCGCAAGCTGGCCATGCAGCCCGGCAAGCCGCAGGGCTTCGGCTCGATCGGCCCCGAACACACCCCGCTGCTGGCGCTCCCGGGCAACCCCGTCTCGTCGTACGTCTCCTTCGAGCTGTTCGTACGGCCCGTGATCCGTGCCCTGATGGGTCTTCAGGACGTGAACCGCCCCACCGCCCGGGCCACGCTGAACACCGACAAGGCGCTCTCCTCACCGGCGGGCCGACGCCAGTTCCTGCGCGGTACGTACGACGCGGAGGCCGGCACCGTCACCCCCGTCGGCGGCTCCGGATCGCATCTGATCGCCGCCCTCGCGCAGGCGGACGCGCTGATCGTGCTGCCCGAGGACGTCACCTGCGCCGAACCCGGCACGGACACCGAGGTGATCCTGCTCCGCTGATCCCCGGGCGGTGGCGGTACGGTATCTGCCGCTGTGCCGTCCCGGGGACACCCCCGGGCCCCTCGGCCCGCACCAGTGGTGCGGGCCGGTCGGACAACCGGCGCCCTACCGCGAGGCGGAGTGAGTTGAGTACGCAGAACAGGCTGACGCACATCGACGAGGCGGGCGCGGCCCGCATGGTCGACGTCTCGGAGAAGGACGTCACCGCGCGGGCCGCCAGCGCCAGCGGCCGGGTCCTCGTCTCGCCGCGCGTCATCGAACTGCTCCGCGGCGAAGGAGTGCCCAAGGGCGACGCCCTCGCCACCGCCCGGATCGCCGGGATCATGGGCGCCAAGCGCACCCCCGAGCTGATCCCGCTCTGCCACCCGCTCGCCGTCTCGGGCGTCAAGGTCGAGCTGAGCGTCGCCGACGACGCGGTGGAGATCCTCGCCACGGTGAAGACCACGGATCGCACCGGCGTCGAGATGGAGGCCCTGACGGCCGTCTCGGTCGCCGCGCTCACCGTGATCGACATGGTCAAGGCGGTCGACAAGGCGGCGGTCATCACGGACGTGCGGGTCGAGTCGAAGTCGGGCGGCAAGTCCGGCGAGTACCGGCGCACCGCGCCGGACGGAGCGGACGCGTGACGGCGCCCGACGGGGTGGCCGTCGGCGGGCCGGACGAGAACGCGGCGTCCGGAACCGGGCAGTCCGGTGACGGCCGACCGGCCGAGCCTCCGCTCGGTGGCGCGCTGACCGCCCCGTACGCCGCCCTCGTCGTCACCGCATCCAACCGGGCCTTCGCCGGGGTCTACGCGGACAAGGGCGGCCCCCTGATCTCCGAGGCGCTCACGCGGCTCGGCTTCGCCGTCGACGGACCGCGGGTCGTGCCCGACGGCGACCCGGTCGAACAGGCACTGCGCGCCGGGGTGGCCACCGGGTACGACGTCATCGTCACCACCGGAGGTACGGGCATCTCGCCCACCGACCGCACCCCCGACGCCACCCGCCGCGTCCTCGACCACGAGATCCCCGGCATCCCCGAGGCGATCCGCGCCGAGGGCCGCGACAAGGTGCCCACCGCCGCGCTCTCCCGCGGCCTCGCGGGCGTCGCCGGCCACACGCTCATCGTGAACCTGCCGGGCTCCACCGGCGGGGTGCGCGACGGCCTCGCCGTCCTCGAACGTCTCCTGACGCACGCCGTCGACCAGCTTCGCGGCGGCGATCACCCCCGACCCGGGAGCCCGAGCTGAACGTCCCGACCTGGCCGGTGGTCCTCACGGACGGAGCGGTCACCCTCCGCCCGGTGAAACTGCGCGATCAGCGCATGTGGCGCGAGGTCAACCGGCGCAACCGTAACTGGCTGCGCCCTTGGGAGGCGACCGTGCCGCCGCCCGCCCCGGGCGGCCCCGTGACCCAGCGCCCCACCTACCGTCAGATGGTCCGTCATCTGCGTTCCGAGGCCAACGCGGGCCGGATGCTGCCCTTCGCCATCGAGTACGAGGGCCGTCTGGTCGGGCAGCTGACGGTCGCCGGCATCACCTGGGGCTCGATGTGCTCGGGCCACGTCGGCTACTGGGTCGACCAGGACGTGGCGGGCCGCGGCGTGATGCCGACCGCCGTCGCCCTCGCGGTCGACCACTGCTTCCAAAGGGTCGGACTGCACCGCATCGAGGTGTGCATTCGGCCGGAGAACCGGCCCAGCAGAAGGGTCGTCGAGAAACTGGGATTCCGCGAGGAAGGTCTGCGTCCGCGCTATCTCCACATCGACGGCGCCTGGCGGGACCATCTGATCTACGCGCTCACCGCGGAGGAAGTACCCGAGGGACTGCTCCGGCGCTGGCACCAGGCACGACCCGGAACGTCACGGAAATAAAATAAGTGTTCGATATCGATCGGCGTATGACCACAAATGAACGCGCAAACATGCGCTGCCGATCTGAACAATCACAAAAAAAGTCCTTGAAATCAGCCGGATCGTGCGACACACCGGGCCAATTGGCGGATCCCTCCGTGCAAACCCCTCTACGGTGTGAGACGTGAGCAGCAGCGGCCTCATCTACGCAGTCATCGTCGGGGCCTGGGCCGCCTACTTGGTGCCGATGTGGCTCCGCAGGCAGGACGAGCTCAACGAAGCCCGTCCGACGGAACGCTTCAGCACCGCCATCCGGCTGCTGTCCGGACGGGCGGCAATGGAGCGCCGGTACGCCAAGGAGCTGCGGGAGCGCACCGCCGAGGAGGCGGGGCCCGACGCCGACCCGGACGTCGACACGGACCGTATGGAATCCGTGGACGTCCGGGCCTTCGCCGCGCCTCCGGCGCATACCGAAGCCCGGTTGCACGACCCGGCGCACCCGCCCGAGCGCGCGGACCGGGAGCGCCCCGCGTCCGCACGGCGCGCGCGCCCCGGCGCAGCGGACGCCGAGCGCGTCCGGCGCGCCCAGCGCCTGCAGGTCCTCGCGCGCCGTCGGCGTACCACCGTCGTCCTCTTCCTCGCCTTCACTCTCGGCGCGGTCGTCGCGGCGGTCGGCGGCCTCGGTTTCCTGTGGGCGCCCGCGGTTCCGGCGGTGCTGCTGAGCACGTACATCGTGCATCTGCGCGCCCAGGAGCGGCGCCGGTTCGCCTTCACGATGGACCGGCGGCGGGCCGAGGTGGCGGCGCAGCATCTGCGCGAGAACCGCCCCCGCAGGCACCAGCCGGCCGCGTCGGCCCCCGCAGAGGCCGACGAGGAGCCCGAAGCGCGCCACCCCGAGCCCGAGCCCGCACCCGCCCTCTCCCCGCAGGAGGCCGGCCGGCGCGCCCTGGTCGAGCAGACGGACCACGCGGAATGGGTCGACCAGCAGCGCGAACGCGGCCGGGTCCAGGGCGACAGCTGGGAGCCGGTCCCGGTCCCGCTGCCGACGTACGTCACCGCCCCGGTCGCCCCGCGCGCCACGGGCGGCGTCGAGGTCGGCAACCCGGAGACCTGGAGCGCGGCCCGCTCCAGCACCGCGGAACCCATCCAGACGGGCACCTCGCACGCCACGGCACCTCCCGTCGACCCGGCGCCGCGCCAGCGCACCAACCAGTCCCGCCGCACCCGCGACCGCGGCCGGACCCCGCTCTTCGACCAGTACGAGGACGGGGAACGCCCCCGTGCCGCCAACGAGTGAGACCGCCGGGCCCCCGCTGCGACACCGACTCGGCTGACCAGCACGGAACGGATTTCCGAGCACCCCCGAGGGGGTGCTAGAGTTTCACTCGTTGCAAGGGCCTGTGGCGCAGTCTGGTAGCGCACCTCGTTCGCATCGAGGGGGTCTGGGGTTCAAATCCCCACAGGTCCACCGCACATAAAGAATCCCGGTCCGACGATCATCGTCGGACCGGGATTCTGTCGTTTCAGGCGTGGGTTCTCTCCCGCGTCGACGTTCACGACGTGACCAAGGAGATCGTCGGCCGGGCCGCCGCCCTCCTGCGCGCCCACCACCTCCACGGCCACAAGTACGCCATCGACGCTGCCTTTGCCGTTATCGCCGGCGTCGCGCCCCGGCCGGTCACCGTTCTTACTTCCGACCCGGAGGACCTCACGCTCCTCTGCGGCCCCGCGGTAGAGATCGTCAAGGTGTGAAACCTTGACGCACCCGAACCGCGCCCGAACCGCACCCGAGGCCGAAGAGGCCCGCCGTTTGCGATGGAACCGCTGGGTGTGGGCCGCGAGTACCGCATTGGACGGTTCGTGATCACGTGTGCGCGGACTCCCCGCGGCCCGAGCTTCGGGATTCGAGCCTCGGAAGGGGCCCGTTCACTCTTTCGTGGGTACGGGGACGGCGCTGGGCCCGAGTCTGGAGCTTCGGGCTCCGGGCGTCGGGGTCCGGGCTTCGGGACCCAAGCTGTGTCTTACAACCGGTAGGTAAAAGAAGGGGGTTGGGAAAACCTCCCCACCCTCCCTGACCCGTCACGGCCAGCAAGTATGACTAATCGTGACCGACTTGCGGCGCGGAGTCGCGGCTGCTTACGGTGCCCCCAACGTAACGACCCCGACGCGGTGTTAGCAGCACCGAGCCGGGGTCTCACCCCAAGATCGACAGGACGATCCCGTGGTTACCCAGAACCTTAGCCCTGCCCTGTGCGCGCCCGCATCCTCGCGCCCGTACCCGAAGGCGAAGCCCGGCTACGGGAAGCGATCCGTACCGGACCAGCGCCCGCCCCGCGAGGACGACTTCGCGTTTCTGCCCGAGCGCGAGCGGCACATCGCGGGCTACGTCGACAAGCTGCCCGACGGCGCGGCGATGGACATCAAGTCGCTGGCCAAGTGCCAGCCGCTATACGGGCAGATGGCCGTCGGCAGCGCGCTGCGGGCCCTGGGTGTGGCCGGTCATCTGCGTCACGTACGGTGCCTGACCGGCGAAGGCGGCCAGGCCCGCTGGGTCACCCGCACCTTCTGGTCCCGCGCCGCCCGCGACAATGAGTGGTGGACCGCCTTCCTCGCCGCCGAGGAGAGCCGCCCCGTACCGCAGGAGGCCGCAGTGGCCGTCGCGACCCCGCCGCCGTGGGCCTCCGCCGATCCCGCCGCACCCCGGGCAGATGTTCCGGCCGAAGGGGCCGCACCCGTAGCGGTACCGCCACCCGTAGCGGTACCGCCACCCGTCCCGGCCGTGCCGCAGCAGCGCACTGCGGAGCCGAAGTGCGACAAGGGTGCCTCGGGGCACCCCTCGATCGCCTTCCTCACCCTGGCCCAACTCGGCCGTACCGAAACCCGCTTGGCCCTCTCCGCCGCAGACTGCACAGCGCTGGAGCAGCCGGCCGCCGAGTGGTTCGCACGCGGTGTCGACGCCGACTACCTCACGCACGCCCTCACCGCCGGACTTCCCGCGGCTGTCGACTCGCCCGTCGGTTTCGTCAGGCGTCGCCTCCTCGACAAGATCCCGCCCCGCCTGCCCGTCACCCCGGCACCGGCTGCGCCGGGCGCTCCCGTACGCCGTCTGATGGTCGAGTGCATCGAATGCGGCGCGCCTGGCAAGTCCGAGGCGTTCCGCGACGGGCTGTGCGGCCCCTGCCGCGAACCCGCTCCGGACCCTGCAGCCCACCCTGCCCCGGAGGCGGCCCCCGCCATCGAACGCGACATCCAGGCTCATGTGAACCGTCTTCGCGAGCAGTTGAAGCTGCGTTGACGCTTCCGGCGCCAGGTCTTGCCGGTGCCCGGGTCCTTGAATTCCACCTCTTTCGACGGTCGCCGTGTCCCCCGCTCGGAACCACGACCTGGCCGGTACGAGCATGAGTCCCGGGCCTGGGAAGCTGGGTGCGGCATCGAAATTCGCTGGACGGTTGTCCGCAATCCACCCGAGCGTCACCCGATCCATCGGCTGGTGGGCCGGCAGTCGGCGCTGGGAGGCGAGTTCATGCAGGCGGGCGCGGCCGGGCGGAGTGGTATCGGTCATGGCGTCCTTCACACAGATGGGTACAGAGCAGGCGTGAAGCTGGGCCTGGCGATCCTGACGATGGGCACCCGGCCCAAGGAGCTGGCGGAGCTGCTGGCCTCGGTCCATTCGCAGACGACTGAGGCGTCGCGGACGGTGGTGGTGGCCAACGGATGCGCGATGCCCGATCTGCCGCCGTGGGTCGAGACGGTGCGACTGGATGAGAACCTGGGGGTGACCGGCGGCCGCAACGCTGCCCTGGCGCATCTTGAGGACATGGACCTGGTGCTGGACCTGGACGACGACGGCCTGCTGGTGGCCGACGACGTCTTCTCCACGATCACCGCGCTGTACACGGCGGAGCCGCGGCTGGGGATCGTCGGGTTCCGTATCGCCGACGAGACCGGAGTGACCCAGCGCCGCCACGTGCCCCGGCTGCGGGCCGGTGATCCGATGCGCGGCGGCCTGGTGACTGGCCACTCCAGGTAGCGGCTCGCCCCGTCCTCAATGTCCACCTGTGAGGTTCCCCCGAGACGCGGAAAGAAGTGACGGCGGGTCAGATGGGGCTCATGAGAGGAACATCGACCATGGCTGCCCCAGGAACTTTGACCGGCCGGCCGCTGGGGCGTGTCAGCGTGCGGTGACTGAATACGCGGCGAGCGCTCGGTTACCGCGCGGCTTGGCGATGGCCCGGAGAACGTCGGCCTGGCTCAGGACGATCTGTCGCACCGGCTCGGGCAGCGCGGCCAGGCGTTCCTCCGTTCCGGCCAGGTCGAGGCAGGCAGCGATTTCCCAGTCGCCGTCCTGGAGGGCTTCGGTATCGACTGACTCGCTGCCGTCGGTCGTCCAGCCGGTCTCGGGCAGCAGCCGCAGCAGCCCCTCGCGGGAGAAGGGTGTGCGGACGTTGCCTTCGCCATGCGATCCTGCGGCCTCGATCTGCCCTTGGATCAGCACGGCGAGGAGGTGTGCCAGCTGGTCGCCAGAGGTGGGCGTCAAGTCCCACTCGGTGAACCATAGTCGCCGCGCCCACGGCCGTACCCGGGCCAGTGTGTCTCGCAGTTGCCCGAGCGAGGCGAAGTACCAGGAGCAGTGTGCGAGCACCACGTGGTCAAAGGCGCCTTCGGGGAAGTCGACCGATGGGTCGAGGACGTTCGTGCCGAATCGGAAGTCGATGCGCGGCCCGAGGGAGCCCGCCGCGAGCCGGGCGGCCGATTCCCCGAGCGTGACCGGCGCCCCGTAGGAGGGCTCGGCCACGTCGACGGCCACCACGCGCCCCTTGGGTCCGACCGCCTCAGCCAGGACGGCGGTCATGTCGCCCTGTCCGCAGCCCAGTTCGAGAACGGTAGAGCCGGGCGTGATGTGCCAGCTCGCCACCAGCGCGGCCCGGTGGCGAGTCTGGGACAGCTGGATATCCGGGCTGTGATCGGCGGCGGCCATGCCGGCCGCGAGCGAAAGGGCCTTGGCCCGGAGATCGGAATGATTCACAAAATCCTTGGTGGTGCTCGACGTCAGTTCGGGCCGACAATACGAGACACCCGGGCGGCGGCGCCTCCGACTTCCCAGGCACCCTGCGACGCCGCAGCCGGAGCCTACGGCGCCGCGGGGCTGAGCCGGGCCACCGGGGATTCGGTGGTCAGGACCTGGCCCGCGGGGGTCGGAAGGGCATCCCCGCCACGAGCGGGATGCCCTTCTGCGCCCGGCGGTCACCGGGCCCGGTTCACCCGCCGCTCGTCCCACACCGGCTCGTTGGTCTCGCGCACGACGCCGTCCGAGCCGAACAGCAGGTAGCGGTCGAAGGACTTGGCGAACCAGCGGTCGTGGGCGACGGCCAGGACCGTTCCCTCGTACGCCTCCAGCCCCTCCTGCAGGGCCTCCGCCGATTCTAGTGCCGCATCAGGCAACGTTCGCCCTGTTAATGTCCGGCGGTGTCAGCGCGTGCTGAGTGGCTCGGTTTGCTCAGTGTCGAGCTGGTGGTCGGCCCAGATGTAGCTTTTGGGAAGCAGGTCGGTGATGGCGACGGTCCGGAGGCGGTCGCCTGTCCCGACGATGACTTTCAGGGCCGGGAAGTAGTCGACAAGGACCTGGCGGCACCGTCCGCATGGGGGAACGACCCCCCGGTCGCGGTCGCCCACGGCGACGATCGTGTCCAGTTCGTAGGCACCCAGGGTGGCTGCCGCGCCGATGAGAACCAGCTCGGCGCAGGGGCCTCCCGTGAAGTGGTACGCGTTCACTGCGGTGACGATCCGGCCGTCCTGGGCACGGGCCGCGGCCGCCATGGTGTGGTTGTCGCCCCGGCAGCGAGTGCGTGCGACCTGGGACGCGGCCTGGATGAGTTCGTGGTCGACGTGGTGGGTCTGCGTGGTCATCGTCCCTGCCTTCGTAAGGTGTCAGGCGACGTTGACTCGAGTGACGATTGTGTGCAAGCGAATATCGGCGGTGTGCTTGTTCCGCCAGACGATGTAGCGGCGGATTACGCTGCCCTGCTCCTTGTGGCCGGCGTGGTCGGTGCCGTCGAGAGTGAAGTAGCGCAGGGCGGTGAACTGGGCCTCGATGCGGTTCAGCCACGAGGAGTTGGTAGGTGCACTCCGACGCCAGCAATCAATGATGCGTGCGACGCGGGGGCGGGCCGGGATCTCCGGGGCCGAATTTCGGTCGGCCTAGTCCTATTGACGTCACGTCAGGTCATGGAGATCACGTTCGAGCTGTGCGTCGCCTACGCTGAAGGCGCTCGCCTGCTCATGAATTCCCCGTACGGAGGAGCGTCCTGTGACGGCCGGAATGCCCCAGCCGCAGCTCCCGATCGACACCAGCAAGCCCCACCCCGCGCGCGTCTACGACTGGCTGCTGGGCGGCAAGGACAACTATCCGGCCGACCAGCGGGTGGGGGAGACGCTGCCCGAGGAGGCGCGGGGCAATGCGGCGCGGAACCGGGCGTTCATGCACCGGGCCTCCGCCTGGTTGGCGAGGAACGGCGTCGACCAGTTCCTCGACATCGGCACCGGTATCCCCACGAAGCCCAATCTGCACCAGGTCGTCCAGGCCATCACGCCGACCGCCCGGGTCGTCTACGCGGACAACGACCCGATCGTCCTGCGTCACGCGGAAGGGCTGCTGATCAGCAGCCCGGAAGGCGCCACCGACTACCTCCACGCGGATGTGGGGGAGCCGCGGGCGATCCTCGAACGAGCCTGTGAGCTGCTGGACTTCAGCAGGCCCGTCGCGCTGTCCCTGATCGCGCTCATGCACTTCCTGCCCGACGACCAGGACCCGTACGGCATCACCCGCACCCTGGTCGACGCCCTGCCCGCGGGCAGCTTCCTGGTCCTCTCGCACGGCACGGCCGACCAGCACCCGGAGCTGAAGCAGAAGACCGAGACCGCGTACAAGAAGGGTGCGATTCCGCTGCGGATGCGTACCCGGAGCGAGGTCGAGCCGTTCTTCGAGGGGCTGGACCTTGTCGAGCCCGGCCTGGTGTTCGCCACGGAGTGGTACCAGGAGGAGCCTGCGCCGGCGCAGGAGCGCAGTGGCTTCTACGTGGGCGTCGCGCGGGTGCGCTGACCGGGGGCGAGGCCGGGGGCTGCGGCCTGATGGTCTGAGGCCCTCGGGAGCGGCGGGGCCGCTACCGCAGCGGTTTCGCGAAGCAGAGGCTGCTTTCGTACGTGCGGTAGTGGCCGAACTTCTCGCACGGGGTGTAACCGCTGGACGTGTACAGCGCGATGGCCTCGGGCTGCTTGTCCCCCGTCTCCAGCACCATCCGGATTCGGCCCGCCGCCCGGGCGTCGGCCTCCAGGGCGGCCAGGATGCGGCGTGCCAGCCCGTTGCCCCGGCCCTCGGGTATCACGAACATCCGCTTGATCTCGGCGTCGCCGTCGCAGTAGCCCTCCTCGTTCCGCTCCTGGGAACGCCAGCCTCCGGTGGCGACGGGGCGGCCCTGCGCATCGTAGGCGAGGAGATACAGACCGTTCGGCGGCTCGAACATCGAGGCGTCGAGCGGTGTGACATCGCCCTCGTCGTCGTACCGGGCCGCGTATTCGAGCTGCACCTGGTCGTTGAGTCTGACGGCGTCCGGGTGGTCGAAGGGGCGGGGCTGGATATTCATGCGGAATATCGTACAGGTATGCGGATCGTTGTTGTCGGTATCGTGCCTGAATGCTCACTGTGACGACCGTCAATGTTAATGGGCTCCGCGCCGCCGCCAAGAAGGGCTTCGTCGAGTGGCTGGCCCGGACCGAAGCCGATGTGATCTGCCTGCAGGAGGTGCGGGCCGAGCCGCAGCAGCTGCCCGACGAGGTGCGTGACCCCGAGGGCTGGCACACCGTGCACGCGCCGGCCGCCGCCAAGGGGCGGGCGGGTGTCTCCCTCTACACCCGGCGCGCGCCCGAGCGCGTGCAGATAGGGTTCGGCGGCTTCGGGGACGCCGGGAGCGAGGAGTTCGACGCGAGCGGCCGCTATGTCGAGGTCGACCTGCCCGGCGTCACGGTCGCCAGCCTGTATCTGCCCTCCGGCGAGGTCGGCACGGAGAAGCAGGAGGAGAAGGAACGGTTCATGGTCGCGTTCCTCCCGTACCTGAAGGGCCTCAGGGGGCGGGCCGCGGCCGACGGCCGTGAGGTCGTGGTGTGCGGTGACTGGAACATCGCCCACCAGGAGGCCGACCTGAAGAACTGGAAGGGCAACAAGAAGAACTCCGGCTTCCTCCCCGAGGAGCGGGAGTGGCTGACCCGGGTCTTCGGCGAGGCCGAGTACGTCGATGTCGTACGGGCGCTGCACCCGGAGGAGGAGGGGCCGTACTCGTGGTGGTCCTACCGTGGGCGGGCTTTTGACAACGACACGGGCTGGCGGATCGACTACCAGGTCGCGACGCCGGGGCTGGCCGCCCGCGCGGTGAAGGGCTGGGTCGAGCGGGCTGCGACGCACGACGAGCGGTGGAGCGACCACGCGCCGGTGACGGTGGTCTTCGAGCTGTAGGACTTCGGCCCGTGGTTCTACGCCGTGTCGGTCGTCGCGGTCTCGGTCATCGGCCCGTCGGGTATGCGCGGTTTTGGGCCCGCTGCGTCACGGGGCGGGCTTGCGCGCCGGGCGCGCGGTGTCCTCGCGGCGCACGCGCCGGTCCAGTGCCATGGAGAGCTCGGCGTCCACCACCGCGCGGGCCAATGGGCGGAGTTGGGGCGGTTCGGGCGCGTCGCCGCGGGCATCCTCGTCGCTGTGGGCTTCGAGGACACCCACGAAGAGTTCGGCGAGCGCGTCCGCGTGTTCGCGGACCCGGCGGCCGGCCGACAGCACCGTGGCGAGCGGCACCCCTTCCCGTACCAGCTGCGCCGAGACCTCCAGCAGGCGGCGGCTGATGTGGACGATCTCGTCACCGTCGGTGGCCAGATAGCCCAGGTCGAGGGCGGCGGCCAGGTTCTCCGGGGTGACCTCGCCCTCGAAGTGGTCCGCGAGCTGTTCGGGGGTGAGGCGGACCGGCGTCTCCTCGCTCGGTTCGCCCAGGCCCAGCACCTCGGCGACATCGCGGCCACTCTCGAAGGTGCGGGCGAGATCCGCGATGCCGGTGAGGGTGTGCCCTCGCTCCAGCAGGCCCGCGATGGTGCGCAGCCGGGCCAGGTGGTGATCGTCGTACCAGGCGATGCGCCCCTCGCGGCGGGGCGGCGAGATCAGGCCGCGCTCCCGGTAGAAGCGCACGGTCCGTACGGGGATGCCGGCCTCCTTGGCCAGCTCCTCCATCCGGTATTCGCGGTGCTCGCGTCCCTCAGCCACACCCGCACCCTATGTTGTACCGCCGGTAACTTTCCCTTGCCGGACCCCTACCCATCGGTACGGAGCTGCTCTACTCTCCCAACAATGCCAGTGATTGCTGGCGGAGTCGTGTGACGTACCGCGGGAGGCGGCAGCATGGCCCAGCACGAGCACGTACGAGTGGCGGTGATCGGATCCGGATTCGGGGGCCTTGGAGCCGCGGTCCGGCTGCGCCGCGAAGGCATCACGGACTTCGTCGTCCTGGAACGGGCCGACTCCGTCGGCGGCACCTGGCGCGACAACAGCTACCCGGGCTGCGCCTGCGACGTACCGTCCCACCTCTACTCGTTCTCGTTCGCGCCCAATCCCGAGTGGCCGCGCACCTTCTCCGGGCAGGAACACATCCGCGCCTACCTGGAGCACGTCGCGGACACCTTCGGGCTGCGCCCGCACATCAGGCTGAACCATGAAGTCATGAAGATGAGTTGGGACCGCGACGAGCTCCACTGGGTCATCGGGACCGGCAACGGGGCCACGTTCACGGCCGATGTCGTCGTCTCGGCGACCGGACCGCTCTCCGACCCGAAGACGCCGGGCATCCCCGGGCTCGACGGCTTCCCCGGCAAGGTCTTCCACTCGGCCCGCTGGGACCACGACTACGACCTGACCGGCAAGCGCGTCGCGATGATCGGCACCGGCGCCTCCGCCATCCAGATCGTGCCCTCGATCCAGCCGAAGGCCACCAGGCTCACGCTCTTCCAGCGCACCCCGCCCTGGGTCATGCCCCGCATGGACCGCAGGATCAGCGGCGCCGAGCGCTGGCTGCACCGCACGCTCCCCGTCACCGGCGCCGCACGCCGCGGACTGCTGTGGGGCATACGGGAGTTGCAGGTCAGCGCCTTCACCAAGCACCCGAACGAACTGGGCCTGGTCGAGAAGATCGCCAAGTCCAACATGGCCCGGTCCATCAAGGACCCGGCGCTGCGGGCCAAGCTGACCCCCTCGTACCGCATCGGCTGCAAGCGCATCCTGCTCTCCAGCGCCTATTACCCGGCGCTCGCCCAGCCCAACGTGGACGTGGTCGCCTCCGGTCTGGCCGAGGTGCGCGGCTCCACGGTCGTCGCCTGTGACGGTACGGAGGCCGAGGTCGACGCGATCATCTTCGGCACCGGCTTCCACGTGACCGACATGCCGATCGCCGACCGGGTGGTGGGCGCGGCGGGCAGCACGCTCGCCGAGTCCTGGAAGGGCGGCATGCAGGCGCTGCGCGGTGCGAGCGCGGCCGGCTTCCCCAACTGGATGACGATCATCGGCCCCAACACGGGGCTCGGGAACTCCTCGATGATCCTGATGATCGAGTCCCAGCTCAACTACATGGCCGACTACCTGCGCCAGTTGAACGTACTGGGCGGCCGGGTCGCACTCGACGCGCGGCCCTCGGCGGTCGGCGCCTGGAACCGCCGCGTCCAGGACCGGATGAAGCGCACCGTGTGGAACACCGGTGGCTGCACCAGCTGGTACCTGGACGCCAACGGCCGCAACACCACGGTGTGGCCGGGCACGACCGCCGAATTCCGCAGGGCGACGCGGTCGGTCGATCTCGCGGAGTACGAGATCGTGCGGCTACCGAAGCGGGCCGCCGCCGAGCGGGCCGTCGCCGAGGAGGTCGTGGGATGAGCCGGCTGCTGCGGCGGGACGACGCTCCGCCGGTCCCCGCGCGCGAACTGACCGCGCTCTGTGCCGACGGCGCCCGGATCCACGTCGAGGTCCACGGACCGGACAACGCCCCCGCGGTGGTCCTCGCGCACGGCTGGACCTGCAACACCCACTTCTGGGCCGCGCAGATCCGGGACCTGGCGGTGGACCACCGGGTCGTCGCCTACGACCAGCGGGGCCACGGCCGTTCGCCCGCCGTTGGCCGCGAGGGCTACAGCACGGACGCCCTCGCCGACGACCTCGAAGCGGTACTGGCCGCCACCCTCGCACCGGGCGAGAAGGCCGTGCTCGCCGGGCACTCCATGGGCGGCATGACGATGATGGCCGCCGCGCGGCGCGCCGGACTGCGGGCACACGCGGCGGCCGTGCTGCTGTGCAGCACCGGCAGTTCGCGGCTGATCGACGAGTCGCTGGTGGTGCCGTTGCGGGCCGGGGCCGTCCGGACCCGGATGACCCGCGCGATTCTCGGGGCACGCGCCCCGCTCGGGCCGGTCACGCCGGTCTCCAGGCGGATACTCAAGTACGGCACGATGGGAGCGGGCTCGGCCCCGGAACGGGTCGACACCTGCGCCCGGATCGTGCACGCGTGTCCGCGGGCGGCCAGGGTCGCCTGGGGGCACGTCCTCGCGGAGCTCGATCTCGACGCCGGGGTACGGGAGTTGCGGGTGCCCACGGCGGTGATCGTGGGTACGCAGGACCGGCTGACGCCGCCCGTGCACGCCCGCGCCGTCGCGGCGGCGCTCCCCGACTGCCTGGGCCTCACCGAACTGGCGGGCATGGGGCACATGACACCGGTGGAGGCGCCCGAGGCGGTCACCGCGAAGATCCGGGAGCTCGTCACCGCGTACGTCCCGGCGGGCGGCGCGTGCAGTGCGCGCGGCGCGGGCAGTACGGACGGTGTGGACGGTACGGCCGAGAAGGAGGATGTCGCATGAGCGACCGGCGGAGTCTCGAAGGACAGGTCGTCGTCGTCACGGGCGCGGCGCGTGGCGTGGGTGAACTGCTGGCACGCAAGCTCTCGGCGCGCGGCGCAAAGCTCGCGCTGGTCGGCCTGGAGCCGGACGAGCTGAAGAAGGTCTCCGAGCGGCTGTATTCGGAGAGCGACCACTGGTTCGCGGACGTCACCGACCACGAGGCGATGGCCCGCGTCGCCGAGGAGGTCAAGGAGCGGTTCGGGAAGGTCGACGTCGTCGTCGCCAACGCCGGAGTCGCGTCCGGCGGACCGTTCGTCGACTCGGACCCGGAGGCGTGGCGCCGGGTCATCGAGGTCAATCTGATCGGCGGCGCGGTGACGGGCCGGGCGTTCCTGCCCGTACTCATGGAGAGCCGCGGCTACTTCCTGCAGATCGCCTCGCTCGCGGCGATCACGCCGGCGCCGATGATGACCGCGTACTGCGCGTCCAAGTCGGGGGTCGAGGCGTTCGCGCACAGCCTGCGGGCCGAGGTCGGCTACCGCGGGGTGAAGGTCGGGGTCGGCTATCTGTCCTGGACCGACACGGACATGGTGCGGGGCGCCGACCAGGACGACGTCATGCGGGAACTGCGGCAGCGGCTGCCCTGGCCGTCGAACCGTACGTATCCGCTGGGCCCGGCGGTCGACCGGATCGTGGCCGGTATCGAACGGCGCTCCGCGCATGTGTACGCGCAGTGGTGGCTGCGCGGGATGCAGTCCGTACGGGGCTGCCTCCCCGCGCTGATCGGCGTCGTCGGGCAGCGGGAGATGCGACGGTTCGGGCCGCGGCTGGAGGGCGTGAGCAAGGGGCTCATGGGTGCGGGAGGCGCGGCGGACCAGGAAGCGCGGGCGGTGCGTACGCAGCGTAATTGATCGAAATGCGCGGCGTGTCGAGGCGTGTAACTCTGGTCGAGGCCCTTACGGGCCGTCCCCACGCACCCACTAGGAGTAAACAGCATGGGTATCGCAGACCAGTTCAAGGACAAGGCGCAGGAGCTCGCCGACCAGGCGAAGAAGAAGGCGAACGAGGGCAAGGGCACGGGCACGGGCCGCGAGGCCCGCGGCGAGGGCCGGGAGCGGGCGCAGGACGCGTCCCAGCGGGCCTCGAAGCCGGGCTCGAAGACGTCGCAGCAGGGCCGTGACAGGGTCCAGGGCGCGACGGACGACACCCGCGAGCGCTTCGACCGCTGACGCGATTCGCGACACTGCGCGTTGCCTGTGAGGGGCGTGCCCGGGTGACCGGGTGCGCCCCTTGCGCGTGGCGTGGACAGGGCTTACGGCGGGGCCGCCGGCCGGGGCGGCAAGCCCGGGCCGGCCGCCGGGAATCAGTGGTCGGCCGGGTGCACCAGGTCGCTCGGGTCGGTGTTCGCCCCGCACAGCACCACGGCGACCCGCTCGCCGTCGCGCGGCCGGTAGCCGTAGCCCGGCGCCGTCGGCCCGTTCGGCCCGTTCGGCCCGTTCGGCAGGTCCGGAGCGCTGAGCGCGGCCAGTGCGGTGGCGGCAGCGTGCTCGACGGCGACACGGCGGTGGTCCCACAACGCCTTGCGGGCGCGGACGATTTCGCCGTCCGGCACCAGGACGGAGCGGACGTCGTCCCGGTCGGCGGCGTGCAGGGCCAACGCGGTGGCGCGCCGGGCGCCGAGGGCGTCGACGGCGACCGAGTCGACGGGGACGTCGACCGGGCGACCGGCCTCGATGGCTGCGTTCAGCGCCCGGCAGTTCTCCGGCTCGACGGCGACCGTGCGGATTTTGTGGTGCCGGGCGGCGGTGGCGACGCCGGCGAACAGGCCGCCGCCGCCGACCGAGACCACCACGGTGTCCAGACCGGGGATCTGGGCGTGGATCTCCTCCAGCAGGGTGCCGGCCCCGGCGGCGATCAGCGGGTGGTCGTAGGCGTGCGCGGCGAGCGCGCCGGACGAGACGGCGAACTCCTCGCACGCTTCGAGAGCTTCGGCGTACTCCGCGCCGACCACCCGTACGTCCGCCCCGAAGCCGCGGAGCCTGGCCACCTTCACCGCCGGGGCGACGATCGGCACGAACACCGTGGCTCGCACGCCCTGCTGCTGGGCGGCCCACGCGCAGGCCAGCCCGGCATTGCCGCCGGAGGCGATGGTCACCCCCGCGCTCGGCAGGGTGCCTGCCTCGCGGTGGGCCTGGATGAAGTTCTGCGCGCCGCGCGCCTTGAAGGAGCCGGTGTACTGCATGAACTCCAGCGCGAACCAGACCTCGTAGGGCTCCTCGGACGGGGCGTCGAGCGGACCGCGGCGCGCCGTGCGGATCGTTTCCGGTGCGACGGGCGCGACAGGTGCGACGGGTGTGACGGTGACCGGGCGGATGTGCCCGGCGGTCCGGTCGGTAGCCGCCTTGATGTCGTCGTAGGTGAGCTGCTGCACGTCGTTGCTCCTGCCGAGAGAGGCCGCGACCGGGCGAGGAGTCGGGCGGGGACGGTACGGGTGGGGGAGAACGCGCAGACGATCGTCGCCCGTCTGCACCCTGGTGTCGTGAGTGCTCTCTCAGCCGGCGTGAAGGATCCGAAAGCGATCGGGTTCCGCCGGATCTCGATCAACGACTTGGATTGGCGGCCGAGCCCATTGCCAAACGCTGATGCCTGGCGTGCGGGAGAACTGGATCTGCCCGCGGGTGCCTTCGACTGCGACGCGCGGCCAGGATTCGGCAGTGCGCGCCCGGTCCGCGCCGTGAGAACGCAGCACATCGGCGAGGACGGCGACCGTGTCGTAGCCCTCGAAGGCGACGAAGGAGGGCGCTGCGGCCAGCTGCTCGCGCAGGGCCGTCTCGACTCGTGCACCGAGTGGGCCGAGGCGCTCGGGCAGGTAGCGCAAGAACGGGATCGCGGCGCTGTCGTCGCCCAGCAACGTCGCCCATTCGGCGAACTCCGGTTGCCCGGCCGGAGCACCAATCATGATCTCGGCGAGGCGCTGGTCGCGACGGACCGACTTGACGATCGGCACGGCCGGCTCCGGGTGGCCGACCAGAAGAAGGAGGGCGGTCGCGCGATTGTCGACGAGTTCGTCGCACACGGCCGCAGGGGTGAGCGCGCTCATGTCGAGTTCGATGACGGTGCCGCCGCGTGGAGCGAGGTAGTCGCGCAGAATGCGGGTCCCGGATGCCCAGTAGACACTCGGCTGGGCTGCTACGGCGATTCGGCTGTGGCCCGCGCCGAGGAGGAAGTCCGCGTAGATCTGCCAGCCGCGGGACTGCGGCGGGGCGAGGCGCGCGACCCATTCCGTTGGCTGTTCGGTGAGCGCGTCGAGCACCGCTGACGAGCAGAGGAACGGCAGGCCGAGGGCGTCGGCCCTGGCGGCAGCGGCGCGAGCGACGACGCTGTGATACTCCCCTGCCAAGGCAGCCACACCCAGGCGAGCCAATTCGTCTACGGCCGCCGCGGCCCTCTGTGGATCAGCCGCGGTGTCTCGGACCACCAGCTCGAGTGGTCTTCCGACGATCCCGCCGGCGTCATTGACTTCGGATACGGCCAGCTCGAGTCCAGCGAGCAAGTGTTGGCCTGCCTCGACCCAGCCAGGCCGGGTGAGCGGAACGAGAGCGCCGATCCGCACTGATGATCCGTCAGTCCGCTCCGTTTCAGATGTCGATGGCGGCGTATTCATGCGTTGGCGTCTCCCTCGTGACAATTCGGTCGCAGGTTGCCCGGATCGCCGAGTGGTATGACCCGGTGGTACGCGTCCATCTCATCTCGCCGTGGCGGGCGCACCTGCGTGATCATGCTGGACATTGCATCCACCATCATCGCCAAGAGGCAACCGATTATTTTTTCAGGTGCCCGGACTGCACCGGCGGCCTCTACGTTGCCGGACAGAACCTGCGATCCGCACTCCGCATACGGCCTGACTTCACGTCAGCCCCCGAAGGACTTCCACAGCCGACCACTTGGCACGACGATCGAACGGCGCCCTCGACGCACACTCGACCACATCGGTATGGCCGAACGCCTCATCCGCACCGTCCCCGACGGCCGCGCGATGTCGATCGACGGCACCGCCCACCACCCCGACACGGAACGCCCGGACGCCTTCTCAGTGGCCTGCCTACCGCGGCGGCAGGGGGGGACGCCGACGGTCCGGGACCGAGCCGTACGTCGGCGGGGTCGCCGCCGGGTGCGCGGCCAGCAGGTCCAGGGCCACCCGCACCGCGTCGTCGAGTACCGCGTACCGGCCCTCGGCCCAGTCGAGCGGGGTGCGCAGGGCTTCCAGGTCCGGTTCGACGCCGTAGTTCTCGACCGACCAGCCGTACGTGTCGAACCAGGCCGCGTTCATCGGCACCGTGATCACCGTGCCGTCGCCCAGCCGGTGCCGGCCGGTCATGCCGACCACGCCGCCCCACGTCCGCTGGCCCACCACCGGGCCCAGCTTCAGCAGCCGGAACACGGCGGTGATCATGTCGCCGTCGGAGGACGTCGCCTCGTCGGCCAGGGCGACCACCGGACCCCGGGGGGCGTTGGACGCGTACGACACCGGCTGGGCGTTGCGGGTCAGGTCCCAGCCGAGGATCGTGCGGGTGAGCTTCTCGACCACCAGCTCGCTGATGTGGCCGCCCGCGTTGCCGCGTACGTCGACGATCAGCGCCGGGCGGGAGACCTCCATGCGCAGGTCCCGGTTGAACTGTGCCCAGCCGGAGCCGCCCATGTCGGGGATGTGCAGGTATCCGCACTTGCCGCCGCTCAACTCCCTTACGACCTCTCGGCGTTTGGCCACCCAGTCCTGGTAGCGCAGGGGGCGTTCGTCGACCAGGGGGATGATCGCGACGCGGCGGGGAGCGCCCTCCCCCTCGGGCGGGCGGAAGGTCAGTTCGACCGTGGTGCCGCCCGCCGCGGAGAGAAGGGGGTACGGGCCCGCCACCGGGTCGACGGGGCGGCCGTCGATATGGGTGAGGACCGAGCCCTCCCGGATGCCCGTACCGGCCAGCGGGGAACGGGCCTTGGAGTCGGAGGAGTCGCCAGGCAGGATGCGCCGGATCGTCCAGTCGCCGTCCCGGCACACCAGGTTCGCGCCGAGCAGGCCGATCGCCCGCTGGTAGTGCGGCGGGCCCTCGTTGCGGCGGGCCGGTGCGACGTAGGCGTGCGAGGTGCCCAGTTCGCCCAGGACCTCGCGCATCAGATCGGCGAACTCGTCGGGGGAGGCGACCCGTTCGACGAGCGGGCGGTACTGGTCGAGCACGGCGTCCCAGTCGATGCCGCACATGTCCGGTTCCCAGAAGTACGAGCGGATGATGCGGCCGCCCTCCCCGTACGCCTGGCGCCACTCCGCCGCCGGGTCGACCTCGTGCAGGATGCGGCGCAGGTCGAGGTAGACCGTCGAGTCGCTGTCGCCGATCTCGGTGGCGGGGACGGCGCGCAGCTCGCCCTGGTCCATGACGACCAGCCGCGTCGCGTCGCCGCTGACCGCGAACCAGTCCAGGTGGCCGACGAGTTCGGTCTTCCTGGCCTTGGAGATGTTGAAGTGTTCGAGTGTGGGACGGCCCGACATGTCCGCCGGGTTCGCGAACGTCTCGCCGAGCGCGCCGGAGATCGGCCAGCGCAGCCAGACCAGCCCGCCGCCGCTCACCGGATGAAGGGCCGAGTACTTCGACGCCGAGACCGGGAACGGCGTCACCCGGTTCTCCAGCCCCTCGAACTCGACCGTGACCGTCGACGGCCCCTCTCCCGTGCCCGTGTCGGGTACGTCGTCGGCCGGGTCGAGTCCGCCCGCCGCCGGGCGCCCCTCCGGTGACAGGGCGAACGGGGAGGGTGTCGCCGAGGAGAGCGGCACCAGGTACGGGCGGCAGCCCAGCGGGAAGGAGAGGTCCCCGGTGTGGACGTCGTACACCGGGTCGAAACCGCGCCAGGAGAGGAAGGCGAGGTAGCGTCCGTCGCCCGTGAAGACGGGATTCTCGTCCTCGAAGCGGCCGTTGGTGACATCGACGATCACCGGCGAGCCGGTGCCCAGGATGCGGGCCAGTTTGATCTGGCGCAGCGAACGGCCGATGCCGGGGTGCGACCAGGCCAGCCAGGCGCCGTCCGGCGAGAACGCCATGTCGCGGACCGGGCCGTTGATGGAGCGGATGAGTTCCACGGGCTCCCCCGTGGACGTCTCCTCGTCCGTGTCCAGGAGCAGCAGCCGCCCGTCGTTCGTCGCGATCGCCAGGCGTTCGCCGTCCGGGTCGGCGACCAGTTCGTGGACCCTGCCGATCTGTCCGGAGGCCAGCCGGCGCGGGGCGCGGTCGCCGCTGGCGCGCGGCAGGTAGGCGATCTCGATCGCGTCCTCGCCGTCGGCGTCCGTGACATAGGCGACCTGGCCGCCGCTGCCGAGCATCTCGGGCAGCCGGACCCGGACCCCCGGGGTGTCGGCGATCGTCCGGGCGGGGCCGTCGCGGTGGGTGAGCCAGTACAGGCTGCCGCGTACGGTGACGGCGCTGGCCCGGCCCGTCTCGTCCACGGACAGCGAGTCGACGTTGCTGGCGGCCGGCACCTGGTGCGTACGCCGTCCGACGCGCGGCCCGCCGAGCCGTACCTCCAGCTTCCGCGGCACCGCGTCCGGCGAGGCCAGATCGTCCACCAGCCACACGTCGCCCGCGCACTGGTAGACGACCCGGCGCCCGTCGCTGGAGGCGTGCCGGGCGTAGAAGGCGTCGTGGTCCGTATGGCGGCGCAGATCGGTGCCGTCGGGCCGGCAGGAGTACAGATTGCCGACGCCCTCGTGGTCGGAGAGGAACGCGATCCGGCCGCCGACGAACATGGGCGAGTCGAGATGCCCGCCGATGTCCGGGAGCAGCCGCTTGCCGTGCAGCCACAGCCGCCCCATCGCGCCGCCCCGGTACCGCTTCCAGGAGGCCGGTTCGTGCGGCGGTGTGCCGGTGAGCAGCAGGGTGCGCCGCTCGCCGTCGATGTCGGCGACCGCGATGTCGGAGACCGGACCCCAGGGCAGCTTCCCGCCGGGGCTGCCGTCCGTGGGGAGGGTGTAGGCCCAGGAGATGTGCGCGAACGGCTGGTTGTGCGAGGACACGGCGAGGATCTGGGCGGCGTCCCCCGGATCGGGGGTCCAGCCGCAGACCCGGGCGTCCGTCGATCCCCAGTAGGTGAGCCGCGTCGCCGGGCCCCCCTCGACCGGTGCGAGATGGATCTCGGGGTCGAGGCTGCGCCAGGTCGTGTAGGCGATACGGCTCCCGTCGGGGGAGAACCGCGGGTGGCTGACTCTGGTCCGGTCGACGGTCACCCGCCACGCGCGGCCCGGCCGCTGCCCCTCCGGCGCGAGGGGAGCGACCCAGAGGTCGTCCTCGGCGGCGAAGCAGAGCAGATCGTCGTGGAGGTGCGGGAATCGGAGATACGCGACGTCGTCACTCACTCTTCAATGCTTTCCGCGTGCGGGGGCCCCGGCAACTTGTGGTGCGGAACACAAGCGAAACGCATTCGTTTCGCTGGGCGGCGCCGCCGCTATGTAGCCCTGATCCGGGTGGCACCGCCGGCACTCGCCGGATTCGGCGCGGCTTCCGCGTCCACCGCCACCTCCAGTTCCTTCTCCATTCCGGGTACGTCATCGCCGTCCGCGTCATCGCGTGGACGTCATGCGTCCATATGGGTCATGGGCGTGGGGGCGGGGGCGTCCTCGCCGTAGGTGCGGTGCAGAAAACGGATCAGCGGCGCGTTGTCGATCTGCACCACCTCCACGCCCTCCTTCGAGCGGAGCTCCACGACCAGTTGGGTCCGGCCGCACGGCCACACCCGGATGCCGCCGAGTTCGGCGGGGGCGCGCAGTCCGCGCTCCAGCAGGTCGCGGCTGAAGGACCAGTCGATGCCGCCGGGGAAGGCGAGATGGACGGTGCGCGGGTCCACGTCGGCGTCGTACAGCAGGTCGACCGGTACCGCCGGGAGGTCTGGGGTGTCATTGACGAGCCAGGCCTCGGCCTGTTCATGAATCACGGGGGGCATGGCCGACTCCTCCAGTCTGTTCGTATTCGTCATCTAATGTCCCATATTTCCTGCTGGAGGCGCGGTGAGAATTCCAGCCGGGGAGGCGATGGGTGGGCAGCTGTGACAGACCTGCTCTTGCGAATCATTCGCAACAAGGCCCTATCATTGAGCGGTTCACGACACCGTTCGCGGTACGCAGGATCGCAGGAAGCGGAGCCCCCACATGCATGTACCCGACGGATTCATCGATGCCCCCGTCTCCGCCGCCGCCGGAGTCGTCGCCGCGGGCGCCGTCGCCGTCAGCCTGCGGGGCGCCCGGCGCGAGCTGGGGGGCAACTCCCGCTCGAGCGCAGCCGAGAGTGGGGGAGAACGCACCGCGCCGCTCGCCGGTCTCGTCGCCGCGTTCATCTTCGCCGTGCAGATGCTGAACTTCCCGGTCGCCGCCGGCACCAGCGGGCATCTGCTGGGCGGGGCGCTCGCCGCGATCCTGGTCGGGCCGTACACCGGGGTGCTCTGCATCTCCGTCGTCCTCCTCATGCAGGGCATCCTCTTCGCCGACGGCGGTCTCACCGCGCTCGGCGTGAACGTGCTCGACATGGGCATCACCACCACCGTCGTCGCGTACGCCCTCTTCCGCGGGCTGGCCCGCGTCCTCCCACGGACCCGCCGCTCCGTGACGGTCGCGTCCTTCGTCGCCGCACTGGTCTCCGTACCGGCCTCGGCCTGCGTCTTCACACTGATCTACTGGATCGGCGGCACCACGGACATCCCGATCGGCAAGGTCTTCACCGCCATGGTCGGGGTCCACGGCCTCATCGGGATCGGCGAGGCCGTGATCACCGCGCTGACCGTCGGCGCCGTCGTCGCCGTACGCCCCGACCTGGTCCACGGCGCCCGCGGACTCACCACCCCGCTCAAGCTCCGGGTCGACGGGGCGCTCGTCGACGCCCCGGTCCGGCAGCCCGTCGCCCCGGTCGCCGCCCGCTCCACCCGCGGGCTCTGGGCCACCGGCCTGGTCACCGCCCTCGTCCTCGCGGGCTTCGTCTCCTTCTACGCCTCCGCGAGCCCCGACGGCCTGGAGAAGGTCGCCGCCGACCAGGGCATCGACAAGAAGACCGAGGAGCACGCCGCCAAGGACTCCCCGCTCGCCGACTACGGCGTCAAGGACATCTCCGACGCCCGCATCTCCGGCGGCCTCGCCGGGGTGATCGGTGTCGGCGCCACGATCGTGGTCGGCAGCGGCGTCTTCTACGTGATCCGCCGCCGCACGCCGGACGCGCCCGCCGCCTCCACGCACGACCGGGAACTGGTCTGACATGGGCGCGGGACACGCGCACAAGCTCTACCGGCACGGGCACTCGCCCGTCCACGACCTGCCGCCGCACTGCAAGCTCGCCGCCACCCTCTGCTTCGTCGTGGTCGTCGTCTCGACGCCGCGCGAGGCCGTGTGGGCGTTCGCGCTCTACGCGGTACTGATCGGCGCCGTCACCGCACTGGCCCGCATCCCCGCGGGCTTCCTGCTGGGGCGGCTGCTCATCGAGGTGCCGTTCGTCGCGTTCGCGCTGCTCATGCCATTCGTGGTGCCCGGCGAGCAGACCCACGTCCTCGGCCTCTCCGTCAGCGTCCCCGGCCTCTGGGGCGCCTGGAACGTCCTGGCCAAGGGCACCCTCGGCGTCGCCGCCTCCGTAGTCCTCGCCTCCACCACCGAACTGCGCGCGCTGCTGCTCGGCCTCCAGCGGCTCAGGCTGCCGCCGCTGCTCGTCCAGATCGCGTCCTTCATGATCCGGTACGGCGATGTGATCACCGACGAGCTGCGCCGGATGTCGATCGCCCGCCGCTCCCGCGGCTTCGAGGCCCGCGGGATACGGCAGTGGGGCGTCCTGGCCAAGTCGGCGGGCGCGCTCTTCATCAGGTCGTACGAGCGCGGCGAACGCGTCCACCTCGCGATGGTCAGCCGCGGCTACGCCGGTTCCATGCCCGTCATCGACGAGGTGACGGCCTCCCGGACCCAGTGGGCGTACGCCGCCGCCCTCCCCGTCCTCGCCCTCACGATCTGTCTGCTGGGATGGACCCTATGAGCCTGCACACCGCCCCCGCGCCGTCCCTGGAGGTCAGCGGCCTCGCCTACGCCTACCCCGACGGCCACCAGGCGCTCTTCGGCGTGGACCTGACCGTCGACCGGGGCGAACGCGTCGCCCTGCTCGGCCCCAACGGAGCCGGCAAGACCACCCTCGTCCTCCACCTCAACGGCATCCTCGACGCCGGCGCGGGCACCGTCCGGGTCGCCGGTCTCCCCGTCGACAAGCGCAACCTCGCCGAGATCCGCCGCCGCGTCGGCATCGTCTTCCAGGACCCCGACGACCAGCTCTTCATGCCCACCGTCCGCGAGGACGTCGCCTTCGGCCCCGCCGCGTCCGGGCTGCGCGGCGCCGCACTGGAGGAACGCGTCACCGAAGCGCTCGCCCAGGTCGGCATGGCGCAGTACGCGGACCGGCCGCCGCACCACCTCTCCTTCGGCCAGCGCCGCCGCGTCGCCGTCGCCACCGTCCTCGCCATGCGGCCGGAGATCCTCGTCCTGGACGAGCCGTCCTCCAACCTGGACCCGGCCTCCCGGCGCGAACTCGCCGACATTCTGCGGTCCCTGGACGTCACCGTGCTCATGGTCACGCACGATCTGCCGTACGCCCTGGAGCTCTGCCCCCGCGCGGTCGTCCTGAGCGAGGGCGTCATCGCCGCCGACGACCGCACCCAGGATCTGCTCTGCGACGAGAAGCTGATGCGCAGCCACCGCCTGGAGCTGCCGTTCGGCTTCGACCCGCGGTCCGTGACCGTGGATTCGAGGTGACCCGCCCCACCTGCGACCTGCGACGGGATGCACCATGGAGGGATGAGCGGGAGCGCAGGAACAGGTGTGGACGTACGGGGCACGGTGGCGGCCGGATTCGAACCGGTCCGGGACGCCTTCGTCCGTAACTTCGAGCAGCGCGGCGAACGAGGCGCCGCCGTCACGGTCTACCGGGACGGGCGCAAGGTCGTCGACCTGTGGGCCGGCACGAGAGACGTCGACGGGGCCGAACCGTGGGCCGTCGACACCGTGCAGATCGTCCGCTCGGCCGGAAAGGGCATCGCCGCCGCCGTACCACTGCTGCTGCACCAGCGCGGCCAGGTCGATCTCGACGCCCCGGTCGGCACGTACTGGCCGGAGTTCAAGGCGGCCGGCAAGGAGCGGGTGCTCGTCCGCCACCTCCTCGCCCACCGGGCCGGCATACCCGCGCTCGACTGCCCGCTGACCCCCTCCGAGGCGGCCGACGGGATCTCCGGTCCGCAGGCCGTCGCCGCCCAGCGCCCCCAGTGGGAACCCGGCACCGACCACGGCTACCACGCCCAGACCTACAGCTGGCTCATCGGCGAACTGGTGCGCCGGGTCACCGGCCGCACCGTCGGCCGCTGGATCGCCGAGGAGATCGCCCGCCCGCTCGGCCTCGACTTCTGGTTCGGCCTCCCGGCCGACGAGGCACACCGGGTGGGCCGCATAGGCCCCGTCGAACCACCGGCCGTCGCGGGCAACGGCGGCACCCTGCGGATGCGCCCCAAACGTTCCGTCGCCGACGCGTACCGCGATCCGGAGTCCCTCACCCGCCGCGCCTTCGGGGCCATCGACCCCTTCCCCGACGAGAACGCCCCCGACTACCGGGCGGCCGAACTCCCCGCCTCCAACGGCATCGCCACCGCCCGCGCGCTGGCCCGCTGCTACGCCGCGATGATCGGCCCGGTCGACGGCCACCGCCTGTTCGCCCCCGCCACCCTCACCCTCGCCCGCACCGAGGAGTCGGCGGGCCCGGACCGGGTCCTGGTCGTCAACACCCGTTTCGGCCTCGGCTACATGCTGCACGGTCCGGCGGCCCCGCTGCTCGCCCCCGGCTCCTTCGGCCACCCCGGCCGGGGCGGCTCGCTCGGTTTCGCCGACCCCGAATCCGGTATCGCGCTGGGCTATGTGACGAACGGTCTGCAGAAGGGAGTCACCGCCGATCCCCGTGCCCAGGCCCTGGTCAGGGCAGTACGGTCGGCGCTATGACTCCTCCTTCCTCTGCTGGTTCACGGTTCGACGGATATGGCGTACTCATCACCGGAGCGGGCCGGGGCATCGGGGCGGCCACGGCCGGCCGGCTGGCCTCGGAGGGCGCCCGCGTCCTGGTCACCGACCTGGACGGCGACCGCGCCGAACGCACCGCCGCGGCGATACGCGAGAGGGGCGGGACCGCCGAGGCGCTGCCGTGCGACGTGTCCGACCGGGCCGCGGTCGAGGCCGCGGTCGCCCACGCCGTCGCCGCCTTCGGCTCCCTCGACGTGCTGGTGAACAACGCGTACGCCTGCACGCCCGATGCCCCGCTCTTCGAGGACGAGCCCGACGAGGCTTGGCAGCGCGACCTGGACATCACGCTCACCGGCCCGTACCGGTGCGCCCGCGCCGCCCTTCCGTACCTGGTGGCCTCCGGCCGGGGCGCGATTGTCAACATCGGCTCGGTCAACGGCGAACAGGACTTCGGCAACCACGCCTACAGCGCCGCCAAGGCCGGCCTGGGCAGCCTGACTCGCACCCTCGCGGGCCATGCCGGACCGCGCGGCGTACGCGTCAACCTGGTCGCGCCCGGCACGATCCGCACGGACGCCTGGGCGGGCCGGGACGCGGAACTGTCCCGCTTGAGTGGCCTCTACCCGCTCGGCCGGATCGGCGAGCCCGACGACATCGCGTCCGCCGTCGCCTTCCTCGCCTCGCGCGACGCGGCCTGGATCACCGGCACGACGCTACGGGTGGACGGCGGTCTGACCACGGTGAACTCGGCCTTCCACCAGGCGGCTTCGGCGGAGTGACGGAGCCCGCGTCCCTGCCGCCGGGGTACGAGCGGGGTGCAGAATAAACGTGACACATCGGGGTTCGGGTGTCACGTTCCCGCGAAGGGGTGGGCGGCGAACGGGGCACATCGCCCACCCCGCTCGGACCAGCCGTTGGCCGCGGGGGTGTCGTCGGACGTCCTGCGCCATAGCCGGTCGGAGCTGGGCTGGGCGATGTCCAGGCAGAGGGTGTGCCAGCCCGAAGCCCTGCCGAAACGATCAAGTCCGGGCGAACCGGCCCCTTTTCACCCCATCGGATCCCTCACCGCCCGCAACGCCCTGACGTGCCGGTCGCAGGCCGGGAACGGGGTACGTCGCCCCCGCTGGCGTGCGTGACAGCGGCGATCAGGACGGCGAAGGCGACCAGGGGTGTCACGCGGACTGCTCGCGCACATCCACCACGGTTCCGCCGGCGTGCCCGATCAGGGTCTTGGGGTCGAGCGGGAAGACGGTGTGCGGGGTGCCCGCGGCCGCCCACACCACGTCGTGGTCCAGCAGTCCGCGGTCGGCCAGCACCCGGGTCGTCGTACGGTGCCCGAAGGGCGGTACGCCCCCGATCGCGTACCCGGTCGTCTCCCGGACCAGATCGGCCCCGGCCCGCTTGACCTTCGCGGCCCCCAGCTCTGCGCGCACGAGCTCGACGTCGACGCGCGAGGATCCGTCCATCAGGACCAGCACCGGGACGCCGTCGGCCTCGAAGATCAGGGACTTGACGATCTCGCTGAGCTCGCAGCCGATCGCGGCGGCGGCCTCGGCGGCGGTACGGGTGGCCTCCGGGAACCGGCGGACCTCGACATCGAGGCCCAGTTCCCGCAGGGCCTCGGCGAATCGGGGGTGGGCTTCGGCGGCAGCGGTGGTGTCGGGAGTGCTCATGCCCTGCACGCTAGCGAACACGGCACAGGGCGCGCGACGGGGTTCACGCGTGCGGAACCCGTCGGGACGGAATCGCCGTCACCTCTTCCCGGCGTACGACACGACGCAGCCGACGGTCAGCGTCACCCCGAGCACTCCTAGGGAAAGTAGGCCAAGGACCTTGAGGAGCCCCACGCCGTCCGCCGCGCCTCTGATCGCGCCGGCGATCCCGCCGACGGACGCGCATGCCCCGAGCACGAACATGCGCGAGCCGAGGGGCCCTGACAGGCCGCGGCCGGACGTGCCCACGGCCTTGGCGGGGCGACGCCTCACGACCCCGCTCGCAGCACCGCCGCCACCACCGGCCCCGCCGCGTCGCCGCCGTGGCCGCCGGACTGGACGACCGCCGCGGCGGCCAGGTCGTTGCTGAAGCCGGTGAACCAGCTGTTGGACGTGTCCTGGCCGTCGACCTCCGCCGAGCCCGTCTTGGCGCCCTTGTCGCCGCCGACCGAGGCCATCGCGGCCTTTCCGGTGCCCCAACTCGCGGTCTGGCGCATCATGTTGGTGACCTGCTGGGAGGCGGACGGGGAAAGCGACCGGGAGGCGGTGGCGATCGGCCGGCCGTCGAGGTCCCGGTCGACGAGAATCGGCTGGCGGAAGGTGCCGTTCTTCGCGGTGGCGGTGATGGACGCCATGTTGAGCGCGTTCATCTGGATCGTGCCCTGACCGATGTACTGCGCGGCTGCCTCGCCTTCGGTCTCCTCGGGCACGCTGCCGTCGAAGGACAGGATGCCGGTCTTCCAGTCCAGGCCGATTCCGAAGACGTCGCGGGCCTCCTTGGCGAGCGCCGCGTCGTCCTTCGTGTCGTCGATCAGCTTGATGAAGGCCGTGTTGCAGGACCGGGCGAAGCTGGTCGTCAGAGTGCCGTCGGGAATGGAGAAGTCGTCCAGGTTCTTGAAGGTGCTGTTGTAGTACGTCGCGGTCGGCGGGCACTCGATCTTCTGGTTGGCCGAGGCGAGGCCCTTCTCGATCAGCATCGCCGCCGTCACGATCTTCATCGTCGACCCGGGTGCCTGCTTGCCCTGCATCGCCGTGTTGAAGCCGGTGGCCGGATTGTTGGCGACCGCGCGGATCGCACCCGTGGACGGCCTGATCGCGACCACCGAGGCCTGGCTGAACTTCTTCACGGCAGTCTCGGCCGCCGCCTGGGCGTTCGCGTCCAGGGTGGTCTGCAGCTTGCCCGGCCTGCCCTTGGTGAGGGTCAGCAGGGTCTTGCCCGGCCCGTCCGCGTTCGCGCTGTCGATCCAGGTCTCGATGCCGGCCGTCCCGCCGGCCTTCTCCCCGTACTTGTCGCGCAGCGCGTCCAGGATCGGTCCCAGGGAGGGGTACTTCTCCTTGGTGAGCACCTTGCCGTTGTGGTCGATGGCCTCGATCGACGGCGCCGACGCCTCACCCGTCTTCAGCGACGCACCGGCCGTCAACTGCGGGTGGATCACGGTGGGGGCCCAGTCGACCAGCGGCCGGCCGGTGGTCAGGCCGCGCACCACGGTCAGATCGGAGGAGTACGACCAGGGCTTGGACTTCCCCTCGAACGACACGGTCGCCTTCACCGCGAAGGGCACCTTCGAACCCACTGCCGGGCCCGGAGTGATCACCGCGTCCGTGACATGGGCGCTCTCGCGGTAGCCGCTCAGGGCGGGTTCGGCCTCGGTCGCGTTGTTGGTGAGCTGGGACGCGACGGCCGCGTCACCGCTCGCCCAGGCCTTGAGGAACTTCTTCGCCGTGTCGTCGATCTCCGCGGCGGTGACCGGCCCCGTCTTCACCTCGGCGGAAGCGGACTTGCTGTTCGTACCGTCGCCGCCCCCGCCGTTCAGCCCGTCCAGGACGTTGTACGCGCCGTAGCCCACCCCGCCGACCACGACCGCGAACACTCCGCCGACCATCGCGACCTTCGCTCCACTGCGCATCCGTCAGTCCCCCTCCCCCGGAGTTCCCCTTGAACGTGTCCAAGGGGATGGTGCTGGGCACCCTACGGGACCGCGGTGACAGTCGAGATGGTCGTTATCGGAACGGGATACGTGTGGCATGAATACGACGGTCGAATCATGGTGCACCCTCCTAAATCCAGGTATTGAGCCACATTCGGTTCCGCCAGGATCCGTCGGGAATGGGCGTTCCCGTGTAAATGGGCCAGAAATAAATGAAATTCCAGATGATCAGCAGGACCAGCACGCCCGCCGCGACAGCCCCCAGCGTCCGCCGCCGTTCGCCCGTCGCGTCTCCGGTCACCAGGCCGAGTTCCCGCCGGGGGCCGGTACCCGCCGCCGGGCCCAGCATCGCGCCGATCATCATCGTGACCGCCAGACACAGGAACGGCACGAACACGACCGCGTAGAAGAGGAAGATCGTCCGCTCCTGGTAGAAGAACCAGGGCAGCCAGCCCGCCGCCACACCGCAGGCGATCGCACCCGCCCGCCAGTCGCGCCGGAAGAACCAGCGCCACAGCACGTACACCAGGGCGAAGCACGCCGCCCACCACAGCAGCGGCGTCCCGATGGCCAGCACCTCGCGGGAGCATTTGCCGGTCTCCGACGCCGCGCAGCCCGGCTGTTCCTGCCAGAAGTAGGAGACGGGCCGGCCGAGCACGATCCAGCTCCAGGGATTGGACTGGTAGGTGTGGCCGGAGGTCAGATTCACATGGAATTCGTAGACCTGGTACTCGTAGTGCCACAGGCTGCGCAGCCAGTCCGGCAGCCACGTCCAGTTGCCGCCCCTGCCGTCGGTCTGCGCCCAGTTCCGGTAGTAGCCCTTGTCGGTGACGATCCAGCCGGTCCAGGACACGAGGTACGTGAGGATCGCGACCGGGACCGTGGAGACGAACGCGGGCAGCAGATCGCGCTTGAGCACCGCCAGGTACGGCCGCACCGCACCCGCGGTCCGGCGCGCGCCCACGTCCCACAGCACCGTCATCAGGCCGAAGGCGGCCAGGATGTACAGGCCGTTCCACTTGGTGGCGAAGGCCAGCCCCAGCATCAGACCGGCCGTCAGTCGCCACGGGCGCAGGCCGAGGCGCAGATTCTCCGCGACCCCGGCGTCGGGGCGCAGCACACCCTCCTCGTCGACCGGCAGCGCCGCGGCGAGCCTGCGCCGCGCCCAGTCGCGGTCGATCAGCAGCGCGCCGAACGCGGCCAGCACGAAGAACATCAGCACCAGGTCGAGCAGCGCGGTGCGGCTCATCACGAAATGCAGACCGTCGACGGCGAGCAGTGTGCCCGCCAGGCACCCCAGGAACGTCGAGCGGAACAGCCGCCGGCCGATCCGGCACAGCATCAGCACCGACAGCGTGCCGAGCACCGCGACCATGAACCGCCAGCCGAACGGCGTGAAACCGAAGAAGTGCTCCCCGATCCCGATGACCCACTTGCCGACCGGCGGATGCACCACATAGCCCGGGTCCACCGGAACGTGCACCTTCGACGGATCGTCGAGGATGAGCTTGTCGATGTCCTTGGGCCAGTCGCCCTCGTACCCCTGGTTGATCAGCGCCCAGGAATCCTTGGCGTAGTACGTCTCGTCGAATATCAGCGCGTGCGGGCTGCCGAGCTGCCAGAACCGCAGCACCCCCGCGACCAGCGCCACCAGCAGCGGACCGCCCCAGGCGGACCACCGCACCAGGCGCCCGGCCAGCGGCGGGGAGATCCCGAGTACCGCCCACAGCTGGAGGCCGGGCCGGGTGTACGGCGGAACCAGCCGTTCACGCAGCCCGATTCCGGGCCGCGGCGCATGGCCGAAGCGGCGCAGCCGCTGTTGCCAGGAGGCGGGCTCTTCGCCGTGCGGTTCCCCGGCGTCTTGACCCTGCTGGGCCTCGGGCGCAGTACTCGTCACCGCGCCATCGTAGGGAACGCGTCTGTGCGAACGTTGTCGCCCGTGCTGGGAGGATGACTCATGTGACTGGAACGACTGGAACGCTGGTACTCGCAGGAACCCCCATCGGCGATGTGGCGGACGCCCCGCCGCGCCTCGCCGCCGAACTGGAGACGGCCGATGTCGTCGCCGCCGAGGACACCCGGCGGCTGCGCCGCCTCACCCAGGCGCTCGGCATCCACACCACGGGGCGGGTCGTCTCCTACTTCGAGGGCAACGAGTCGGCCCGTACGCCCGAACTCGTCGAGGCACTGACCGGCGGCGCCCGCGTCCTGCTGGTCACGGACGCCGGGATGCCGTCCGTCTCCGACCCCGGCTACCGGCTGGTGGCCGCGGCGGTGGAGAAGGGCATCAAGGTCACCGCGGTCCCCGGCCCGTCCGCGGTGCTCACCGCTCTCGCCCTGTCCGCGCTGCCCGTCGACCGGTTCTGCTTCGAGGGCTTCCTGCCGCGCAAGGCGGGCGAACGGCTCGGCAGGCTGCGCGAGGTCGCCGACGAGCGCCGCACCATGGTCTTCTTCGAGGCCCCGCACCGGCTCGACGACACCCTCGCGGCGATGGCCGAGGTCTTCGGCGCCGACCGCCGGGCGGCCGTGTGCCGGGAGCTGACCAAGACGTACGAGGAAGTGAAGCGCGGCCCGCTGGGCGAGCTGGCGGCGTGGGCGGCCGAAGGGGTGCGCGGCGAGATCACCGTCGTCGTCGAGGGCGCGGCCGACTCCGGACCCGGGGAGCTGGACGCCGCGGAGCTGGTACGCAGGGTGCGGGTGCGCGAGGAGGCGGGGGAGCGACGCAAGGAAGCCATCGCCGCTGTGGCCGCTGACGCGGGGCTGCCCAAGCGCGAGGTCTTCGACGCGGTCGTGGCGGCAAAGAATGCGGAGCGAACCGGCCCCGCTTAGGTCAACGAACCGATCTCGTAAGCAAAGCGGGAGTCGCGCATCGGGCCTTTCTGCCACGAGATGGCCAAAACCGCTCCAACACTCGTCACGGTCCGATGCGCTCCCGCCGGTAAGGGCGTCCACTGGACCAAGGACGCATTCTGCGGAGTGCTCGTCCGGCGGACCAAAGGAGCAGGCATGAGCGAGATCACACCTACCACCGTCCATGAGGCGTATGCCTTCGCCTGCATGAAGTGCGGATACGGCTGGGAACAGGCCTACGAGATAGAGCACCACGTCGACGGTTCCAACAACGACTACGTCATATACAAGGCGGACGGGGAGCGGGTCCCCTCGCCCCTCTCCCGGCCCAACTGCGCGAACTGCGGCGGGCACGTGCTCCGGTTCATGCGGGCCGGCCGGGTCTCGACCGTCCAGAACCTGCTCCACACGTCCCGGACGCCGCGGCCGCCCGTCGAGGGCGTCGACGCCCCGGCCGGCGAGGCCATGACCGCCGCCCCCACCACCGCACCCGCGGGCGCGCAGCACCACTGGCACCTGTCCGGCCTGCTGCACCCCTTCCACCGCAAGTAGCGGCCGGTCGGCTTCCACCGCCGGCGAGGCGCCCGGCGCGGTCCTCGTACGATCGTCGTCATGAGCCGTACCGAAGCCCCGCCGCTGCCCGAACCCCTCCGGGTGCCGGTCGCCGATTCGCACACCCACCTGGACATGCAGGACGCGACCGTCGAGGAGGGCCTGGCCAGGGCCGCGGCGGTCAACGTGACCACCGTGATCCAGGTGGGCTGCGACGTGGCCGGTTCACGCTGGGCCGCCGAGACGGCCGCCGCGCACGCGAACGTGCACGCGGCGGTCGCACTCCATCCCAACGAGGCGCCGCGCATCGTGCACGGCGATCCCGATGGGGGGTCGCGGCAGGGGGCGCGCGAAGGGGGCGGGACAGCGGCGCTGCACGAGGCGCTCGCGGAGATCGACGCGCTGGCCGCGCTCGACCACGTACGCGGTGTCGGCGAGACCGGGCTCGACTACTTCCGTACCGGCCCCGAGGGCATGGCCGCGCAGGAGGAGTCCTTCCGCGCCCACATCGAGATCGCCAAGCGGCACGGCAAGGCGCTGGTCATCCACGATCGCGAGGCGCACGCGGACGTGCTGCGTGTCCTCGCCGACGCGGGCGCCCCCGAGCGGACCGTCTTCCACTGCTACTCCGGCGACGCCGATATGGCCCGGACCTGCGCGGACGCCGGGTACTTCATGTCCTTCGCGGGCAATGTCACCTTCAAGAACGCCCAGCCGCTGCGTGACGCGCTGGCCGTCGCGCCGATGGAACTGGTCCTGGTCGAGACGGATGCGCCGTTCCTGACCCCCGCCCCGTACCGCGGACGGCCCAACGCGCCTTATCTCATTCCCGTTACGCTGCGTGCCATGGCGGAGGTGAAGGGCGTGGACGAGGACGTCCTGGCGTCGGCCATCGCCGACAACACCGCTCGCGCATTCGACTACTGACGGTACGTATTCAGCCGTCGGTCACGGTACGCAGTCGGGCTGTTTTGGAGAGTCACCGATGCTCCGCTATCATCCCGGGCGCCATCAGGCGAGCCGGCCGATCGGATCCTCTGGAGCATCGTGAGCAACTCGAAGGGCAGTCACCGCGCGGCACGCGGCAGCGGACGTACGGCGGTGGCGCGACCGCCCGCCCCGCGACCGCCGGCCCCGCTGCCCGCCGCCCCCGCGTCCGTCCCGCTCCATGAGCGGCTGACGCTCGCCGCCTGGGCGGTCCACGCCCCGACCGTCGTCGACCTGCCGTCGCCCGGCCGGCCGGCCGCCCCCGACGCTCCCGGCGGCCGGGCGGCAGCGCGCCGGGCCGCCCGGCGGCACAGGGCCCCGGTCCGGCCCGAGAGCCTGCGCCGCCTCGTTCCGCAGGCCCTCGTCGTCGCGTTCCTGGCCGGTGGCACGACGGCGTTCGTGGCCTGCGACAAGGCGGTGACGCTCGACGTCGACGGCAGGCCCCGCACCCTGCACACCTTCGCGGACGACGTCGACGAGCTCCTCGCCGACGAGGGCGTCACGCTCGCCGCCCGCGACAGCGTCATCCCGGCTCTCGGCAGCGGACTCGCCGACGGCGACGAGGTCGTGGTCCGGCCGCGGCGGTAGGAGCCCGGCGCCCGGCCGGAGAAGCCGGGTGTGCGACGGGCGCGAGCCCCCGGCCACGCCGCGGCCGTACGCTTACCGGGTGAGCACCACTGAGCCCGACGCCCTCCTGGGCCCCGCAGACATTCGCGAGCTGGCCGCCGAGCTGGGCGTACGCCCGACCAAGCAGCGCGGTCAGAACTTCGTCATCGACGCCAACACGGTCCGCCGGATCGTGCGGACGGCGGAAGTCCGCCCGGACGACGTCGTCGTCGAGGTCGGTCCCGGGCTCGGCTCGTTGACCCTGGCGCTGCTGGAGGCGGCGGACCGGGTCGTCGCCGTCGAGATCGACGACGTGCTGGCGCGCGCCCTGCCGGCCACGGTCGCCGCTCGGATGCCGGGGCGCGCCGACCGGTTCGCGTTGGTGCACTCCGACGCGATGCTGGTACGGGAGCTGCCGGGCCCGGCGCCGACCGCGCTGGTCGCGAACCTTCCGTACAACGTCGCCGTGCCGGTCCTGCTGACGATGCTGCAACGGTTCCCGTCGATCGAGCGGACCCTGGTCATGGTCCAGGCCGAGGTCGCCGACCGGCTGGCCGCCCGGCCGGGCAACAAGGTGTACGGCGTGCCGTCGGTGAAGGCCAACTGGTACGCGGACGTCAAGCGGGCCGGGTCCATCGGCCGCAACGTCTTCTGGCCCGCCCCGAACGTCGACTCCGGTCTGGTGTCGCTGGTCCGGCGCACCGAGCCGATCGCGACGAGCGCGAGCCGGACCGAGGTCTTCGCGGTCGTCGACGCGGCCTTCGCCCAGCGCCGCAAGACGCTGCGGGCGGCCCTGGCCGGCTGGGCGGGCTCCGCGCCCGCCGCCGAAGCGGCGCTGGTCGCGGCCGGGATCTCGCCGCAGGCCCGCGGCGAGGCGCTGACGGTCGAGGAGTTCGCCGCCATCGCCGAGAACAAGCCCGCCGGGAACAAGCCCCTTGGGAACGAGCCGGCCGGGAACGAGCCGGCCGGGAACGAGCCCGTCGGGAACGAGCCCGTCGGGAACGAGCCGGCCGGGAACAAGCCCGCCGAGAACGAGCCCCTCGGGAACGAGCCGGCCGGGAACGAGCCGGCCGGGAACGAGCCGGCCGGGAACAAGCCCGTCGGGAACGAGCCCTCCGGGAGGGGCGAGTGAGCGTCACCGTCCGCGTACCGGCCAAGGTCAACGTCCAGCTCGCGGTCGGCGCCCCGCGCCCCGACGGCTTCCACGACCTGGCCAATGTCTTCCTCGCCGTCGGCCTGTACGACGAGGTCACCGTCACCCCCGCCGACGAGCTGCGCATCACCTGCTCGGGCCCGGACGCCGCAAAGGTCCCGCTGGACGCGACGAACCTCGCCGCCCGCGCCGCGATCGCACTGGCCGAACGGCACGGCATCGCCCCCGACGTGCACATCCACATCGCCAAGGACATCCCCGTCGCGGGCGGCATGGCGGGCGGCAGCGCCGACGGTGCCGCCGCCCTGCTGGCCTGCGACGCCCTCTGGTCCACCGGCGCCCCCCGGGAAGAGCTCCTCGCCATCTGCGCGGAGCTGGGCAGCGACGTCCCGTTCAGCCTCGTCGGCGGCGCGGCCCTCGGCGTCGGCCGCGGCGAGCGGCTGACCCCGATCGAGGTCGGCGGAACCTTCCACTGGGTCTTCGCGGTCGCCGACGGCGGGCTCTCCACCCCGGCCGTCTACGGCGAGTTCGACCGGCTCACGGCGGGTACGGACGTCCCGGCACCGGAGGCCTCACCGGCACTCCTGGCCGCACTGCGCGCCGGGGACACCACCGCGCTCGCGGACGCACTGAGCAACGACCTCCAGCCCGCCGCGCTCTCCCTGCGCCCCTCGCTCGCCGACACCCTCGCCGCGGGCACCGCGGCCGGTGCCCTGGCCGCCCTGGTCTCGGGCTCGGGGCCGACCACCGCGTTCCTGGTGGCGGACGAGGAGTCGGCCCGGAAGGTGGCCGAGGCGCTGATCACCTCGGGCACCTGCCGCAACGCCCGGGCCGCGGTCTCCCCGGCGCCGGGTGCGGCCGTCGTCTGACAGCGCCTGCCACCACCGGAGGGGCGGCAAGGGCGAGCGGGCATCGCACCGCCGTCGCCCCGTACCCTGGGAAGTCGATCGATCCCCCGGGGCAGGAGTGAAATGGCCGTCAATCTGGTCAATGTCGAGCAGGTCAGCAAGGTGTACGGCACCCGTGCCCTGCTCGACGGCGTGTCCCTCGGGGTGTCCGAGGGGGACCGGATCGGTGTCGTGGGCCGCAACGGCGACGGCAAGACGACCCTCATCCGGATGCTCGCGAGGCTGGAGGAGGCGGACAGCGGCCGCGTCACCCACAGCGGTGGGCTGCGCCTCGGCGTCCTGACGCAGCACGACTCGCTCGACCCGGAGGCGACCATCCGCCACGAGGTGATCGGCGACCTCGCCGACCACGAGTGGGCGGGCAGCGCCAAGATCCGCGATGTGCTCACCGGGCTCTTCGGCGGGCTCGCCCTGCCGGGCTTCGAGCACGGCCTGGACACCGTCATCGCGCCGCTCTCCGGCGGCGAGCGGCGCCGCATCGCGCTGGCCAAGCTGCTCATCGCCGAGCAGGACCTGATCGTCCTCGACGAGCCGACCAACCACCTCGACGTCGAGGGCATCTCCTGGCTGGCCGGCCATCTGCGGGCCCGCCGTTCGGCGCTCGTCTGCGTCACCCACGACCGCTGGTTCCTCGACCAGGTCTGCACGCGCATGTGGGACGTCCAGCGCGGCACGGTCCACGAGTACGAGGGCGGCTACAGCGACTACGTCTTCGCCCGGGCCGAACGGGAGCGGATCGCCGCGACCGAGGAGTCCAAGCGGCAGAACCTGATGCGCAAGGAGCTGGCCTGGCTGCGCCGCGGCGCCCCCGCCCGTACCTCCAAGCCGCGCTACCGCATCGAGGCGGCCAACGAACTGATCGCCGACGTGCCGCCGCCGCGCGACACCAGCGAGCTGATGAAGTTCGCCAACGCGCGGCTCGGCAAGACCGTCTTCGACCTGGAGGACGTGACCGTCCAGGCGGGCCCCAAGACGCTGCTCACCCACCTCACCTGGCAGCTCGGCCCCGGCGACCGGATCGGCCTGGTCGGGGTCAACGGCGCGGGCAAGACCTCGCTGCTGCGGGCGCTCGCCGAGGCGGCCCGTACGCAGGGCGACACCCAGCCCGCCGCCGGGAAGGTCGTCGTCGGCAAGACCGTCAGGCTCGCCTACCTCTCCCAGGAGGTCCACGAGCTGAACCCGGACCTGCGGGTGCTCGAAGCGGTGCAGCAGGTACGGGACCGGGTCGACCTCGGCAAGGGCCGGGAGATGACCGCGGGCCAGCTCTGCGAGCAATTCGGCTTCTCGAAGGAGAAGCAGTGGACCCCGGTCGGCGACCTCTCCGGCGGTGAGCGGCGCCGGCTCCAGATCCTGCGCCTGCTGATGGACGAGCCGAACGTCCTCTTCCTCGACGAGCCCACCAACGACCTCGACATCGAGACCCTGACCCAGCTGGAGGACCTCCTCGACGGCTGGCCCGGGTCGATGATCGTGATCTCCCACGACCGGTTCTTCATCGAGCGCACCACGGACCGCGTGATGGCGCTGCTCGGCGACCGCACGCTGCGGATGCTGCCGCGCGGGATCGACGAGTACCTGGAGCGCAGGCAGCGGATGGAGGAGGCGGCCACCCCCTCCGCCGCGCCCGCGGTCAAGGAGAAGGCCGCACCGGCCGCGACCGTCTCCCCGCAGGCCGCACGCGCGGCGAAGAAGGAACTGCAGAAGGTGGAGCGGCAGCTCGACAAGGTGTCGACGCGGGAGACCGCGCTGCACGCACAAATCGCGGACAACGCCACGGACTTCGAGAAGGTCGCCAAGCTGGACGCGGAACTGCGCGAACTGGTCGCGGAGCGCGACGAGTTGGAGATGCGCTGGCTGGAACTGGCCGAGGACGCCTGATCGCTGAGGTGCATGAGGCGCCTGAGACGCCCGCGGTGCGTGAGGCGCCCGCGGTGTGGCGGGTGTGGCGGGTGTGACCCGTGCAGCTTGAGGGGCGGGTGGTAGAAAGAAGCCTTGCCCGGCGCAGGTGCAGGTGCCGGACCAGGTCCGCACGAAGGGGGACGTGTCGATGACCCAGCCGCCCGGCCGGCAACCGTCGCAGGGAGGCTTCGGCGCCCCGTACGATCCGCCGCCGGGGCCGTACGGGACGCCGCCCGTACAGCCCGGTCCGTACGACGCGCCCACGCAGCCCGGTCCGTACAACGCGCCCGCGCAGCCGGGACCGTACAACGCGCCCACGCAGCCCGGTCCGTACGACGCGCCCACGCAGCCCGGTCCGTACAACGCGCCCACGCAGCCCGGTCCGTACAACGCGCCCACGCAGCCGGGACCGTACAACGCGCCCACGCAGCCCGGTCCGTATGGCTACCAGGCTCAGCCGCAGCCCGGATACGGCGCTCCGCCACAGCCGCCGCAGCAGCCGCAGCCCGGGGGCGGCGGCTTCTTCCGGGGCAGGCGCGGGGCGGTCCTGGGCGCCGTGCTCGCCGTGGTGCTGCTGGCCGGTGGCGGCGTCTGGTTCGCCACGAGCGGCGACGGCGGGTCGAAGCCCACGGCGGAGGCGAGCGCCGATCCCGGCCCGAGCTCCACCGGCGACGGGAGCGACGGCAAGGGCCAGGGGCAGGGCAAGGACCAGGGCGCGCACGACCTCCGCGCGGAGGCCGACGCGCTCAACGCCCAGCGCAAGCCGGGCGAGGCGAAGGTCACCGCCGACGGCAAGATCGTCCTCGGGATCGAGAGCGGTCACGGCGACCAGGCGCTCTGCAACGCGCTCCAGATGGTCGACCTCACGACCGGCAAGGCCGGCTGGCACAAGACGTACAAGCGGCAGGGCACCTGGGACCTGCTCTCCGACCCCGCGATGGCGATCAACGGCGACACCGTGACCGTCGGGCGCAAGACCAGGACGGACGCCTTCCGGGTCAGCGACGGCAAGGTGCTCTTCGGGAAACTGCCGGGCAACTGCCAGCCGTTCGGCTTCGCGAGCGGCCCCGTGGCGATCGCCGCGGCCAGCTGTCAGACGGCCGCCGACGACCACAAGGAACAGCTGGTGGAGCGGATCGACCCCGCCACCGGCAAGGTCCAGTGGACGTACAGGGTCAAGAAGGGCTGGGAGGTCGCGCAGTTCTACTCGGTCAGCCCGCTGGTCGTCTCCCTGAAGAAGGAGCGCGACTGGGCCGTCATCATGCTCAACGCGGACGGAACCTACCGCTCCCAACTGGTCGGCGGCACCGAGAACTACAAGACGCAGTGCGACACCGACGTCGTCTCCGACGGCAAGAACCTCGACAACTGCCTCGGGGCGGCGGCCGACGACAAGACGGTCTACCTGGCGACCAAGCCCGACGAGTCCGACCCCGCCCCCACCAACAAGGTCGTCGCCTTCGATCTGGCCAGCGGTCAGACCAAGTGGAAGGCCGCAGCCCCCGCCGGGCAGACCCTGATGCCGATGCGGGTGGAGGGCGGCAGGTTGCTGATGTACCTGTCGGCGGCGAAGAACAGGGGCGGCGGCATCGCGTTCCTCCCGTCGACCGGTGGCACACCGCAGATGGTGCTGCGGCACCCGGCCGCGGCGGCAGAGGCCGAACGTGGTCTCTTCGACACCCGGGTCGCCTACGTGAACGGGCGTTCTTTCCTCTTGAGCACGAGCATCACCGGGATCGAGGACGGGGACGAGAAGTGGATGAAGTCGATGGTGGCTTTCGGTAGCTGACGGGCCGAGGCGTAACGAGGGCATCACGGGGCGGTTCTCCCTTGGGAACAGGGGGTGGACCGACCCGGTGTCCGTGGTGGGGCGGGTGGTACAAAGAAGCCCCGCTCGACTGTCGTAACACTGCGGGATCCATGCCTGATTCGCTCCTTTTCGTGGAGTTCAGGGGCCTTGTCGGCCCCTTCGAGTTCCGCGGAATCGCGGGGGAGACCGGACCGGGCACCGGACCGCACGAAGGGGGACGTGCTGATGACCCAGCCGCCCAGCCAGCAACCGCCGCAGGGTGGCTTCGGCGCACCGCAGGAGCCGCCGCAGGGAAGTCCTCAGCCGCCCCAGGGCCCGCCGCAGACCCCGCCGCCCGCGCAGCCGCCGCAGACCCCGCCGGCTCCGCAGTCCCCGCCGCCCGCCCAGCCCGGTTACGGCTTTCCTCAGGCCCCCGGTCAGGCGCCGGGCCAGATGCCAGGTCAGGCGCCGGGCCAGGCCCCCGGTCAGGCGCCGGGTCAGATACCCGGCCAGGCGCCGGGTCAGATGCCCGGCCAGGCCCCCGGTTACGGCTATCCCCAGCAGCCCGGTCCGTACAACCAGCAGCAGCCGGGCCCCTACAACCAGCAGCCCGGTCCGTACGGTCAGGCGCAGCCAGGCCCGTACAGCCAGCAGCCCGGTCCGTACGGTCAGGCGCAGCCGGGCCCGTACAACCAGCAGCCCGGCCCGTACGGCCAGCAGGCACAGCCCGGTTACGGCTACCCGCAGCAGCAGTACCCCGGCGCACCGGCCCCGGGCGGCCCCGGCGGTGGCGGCCTCTTCAAGCGCAAGCCCGCGCTGATCATCGGCGCCGCGGTCGTCGCGCTCCTCGTGATCGGTGGCGGCGTACTCATCGCCACGAGCGGGGGCGGCGACGACAAGAAGCCCGTCGCGCAGAAGAGCGACGACGCCAAGCCGAGCACCTCGCCCTCCGTCGACGAGGGCAACGGCAACGGTGACGGCGACGGCCGCGAGACCGACGACGACCTCAACGCGGGCCGCAAGGAGGGCGAGGCGAAGGTCCTCTGGCTGCAGAAGAACGACATCGACCTGCCGCGCAACGGCTCGTACGTGTACGGCCCCTGGGTCGTCGGCGACATCGTCGTCAAGGGCATGTACCGCAGCATCTCCGGCTACTCCGTGGCCGACGGCAAGCAGAAGTGGACGCTGAAGCTGCCCGCCGACCTGTGCGCGGCACCCTCGCAGACCACCACCGACGGCAAGATCGTCATCGGAGTCAAGAACGACACGACCGAGAGGGCGGTCTGCGCGGACCTCCAGATGATCGACCTCAACACCGGCAAGGCCGGCTGGAAGAAGTCGATCAAGAAGAACGGCGTCTGGGACATAATGTCGGACATCTCGCTCGCCATCAGCGGCAACACCGTGACGGTCGGGCGCACCGGCAACTCCAACGCGTACCAGGTCAGCGACGGCAAGGAGCTGTTCGGCAAGCAGCCGGGCAACTGCCAGCCGTTCGCCTTCGCGGGCGGGCCGAAGCTGATCGCCGCCTCCAGCTGCCGCACCGACGACGTCGAAAATCCGCAGCACCAGGTCCAGGAGCTCGACCCGACGACCGGGAAGCCCAAGTGGACGTACCGGCCCAAGCGCGGCTGGGAGATCGACCGGGTCTTCTCGGTGAGCCCGCTGGTGGTCTCCCTGAAGAAGGACAAGGAGTGGAGCCTTCTCTCCCTCAGGGAGAACGGCTCGTTCCGCTCCGGGCTCGTCAGTGACAAGGGCGACAAGTTCTCGCCGGACTGCGGCAGCTCCTTCGTCACCTTCGTCAAGTCCCTGGACGTTTGCACGGGTGTCGCCGCCGACGCCAACACGTTCTACATGTCGACCTCGCCGGACTCCAGCGGCCTCGCCCGTACGAACAAGGTCGTGGCGTTCGACCTGAACACCGGCAAGCCCAAGTGGAAGGCCGCGGCCCCGGCCGAGCGCACGGTGAAGGTGCTGCGCATGGAGGGCGGCAACGTGCTGCTCTACGTGGAGGCCGGTTACAACAAGGGCGGCGGGATCGCCACCCTCGCACCGACCGGCGGCGCCGTGCAGATGGTGCTGAAGCACCCCGTGTCGATGTCCGAGATCGAGAGCACCTTCTACAACACGAAGATCGTCTACGCCGGTGGTCGTTCGTTCATCGCGAGTGGATTCGTCAGTGGGAGAAACGACAAGGAAGAGCTGGAGACGAAGACCATGATGGCCTTCGGCAACTGACGGCTCACGAAGACCTCTCACGGTGGGCAGCGGCCCGAGCCCCTTCGGCTGCCGCTGCCCGCCCCGACTCACCGACTCTCCCTTCCCCCTGAGGTACGTACGCCATGACGCAGCCGCCCCAGCCGCCCAACGAGCCGTCCCAGGGCGGGTTCGGTGCCCCGCAGGACCCCCCGCCGGGTGGGTTCGGCGCGCCGACACCGCCGCCCGCCGACCCGTTCGGCAAGCAGCCGGCCACCCCGCCCGCGGGCGGATTCGGCGCCCCGCAGGCTCCGCCGCCGACAGGCGCCCCGCAAACCCCGCAGCCCGCGGGCCCGCCGCAGCAGCCGGGCCCCGGTTACGGCTACCCGCAGGGCCAGCCGCCGCAGCCCGGTTACGGCTACCCGCAGGCGCCCGTGCCCGGCCAGCCGCAGCAGGGGTACGGCTTCCCGCAGGGCCTGCCGCCCGGTCAGCCGCCCCAGCAGGGCTACGGCTACCCGACCGCCCCGATGCAGCAGCAGTACCCGCCGCAGCAGAACGGGAACGGCGGCAAGAAGTTCAGCACCCAGATGCAGATCATCGTCGCCGCCTCGGTCGCCGTCGTGCTGATCGTCGCCGCCGGCGTCTGGTACTCCTCCAGCGGCGGTGACGACGGCAATAAGAAGGAAGAGGCGTCCCAGACCGGCGGCACCGTCGATGGCAAGGGCGGCAGCCAGGGCGGCGCGGTCGGTGGCGGCGGCAAGGAGAAGGCACCGGCGGACCCCAAGTCCAAGGTCGCCTTCCAGCTGCCGTTGCCGAAGGTCACCGAGGTCACCAAGGTCGACGGTTCCTGGCTGACCGACAAGGCGTACGTGAAGAGCGGTCTGAACGAGATCGTCGGCTACGACCTGGCCAAGGGCACCAAGCTGTGGTCCATCCCGCTGGCGGGCCAGGTCTGCGCCGCCTCCCGGCACATGTCCAAGGACTACAAGACAGCCATCGCCTTCGAGGCGGGCAAGCCGACCGCGGCCAAGAAGTACCAGCCGTGCAACCAGGTCGGCGCGCTCGACCTGAACACCGGCAAGCTGATGTGGAGCAAGTCGGTGACCGCCGCCACCAGCGGTGACGAGCCGGTCAGGTACGACGAGATAACGCTCAGCGGCACCACGGTCGCCGCGGCCGGCACCGAGGGCGGCGCGGCGTTCGACCTCGACACCGGCGCCGAGCGCTGGAAGCCCAAGGTCTCCACCGACGGCTGCTACGACAGCGGCTACGGCGGCGGCGACGCGCTCGCCGTGGTCCGCAAGTGCGGTACGTACGACGACCCGCAGCTCGTCATCCAGGCACTGAACCCGACCACCGGCGCCCCGATCTCCTCGTACAAGATGCCGCCCGGTGTCGACTACGCGAGCATCGTCTCCACCAAGCCGCTGGTCGTCGCGGCCGACGTCGGCGACACCGCCGGTGACGGCAGCGGCATCTCGGACTTCTTCTCGATCGACGCCTCCACCGGCAAGCTGCTCACCAAGATCGCGGCGGACGGCGAGAAGTACGCCGCGCGGTGCCACTCCACCGAGGTCGAGAGCTGCAGCCAGGTGGCCGTCGGCAACAACCGCATCTACGTGCCGACCGAGGACCACGAGGGCACCGGCGAGTACGGCGACACCAACGAGATCGTCTCCTTCGACCTCACGACCGGCAAGCCGACCAGCGATCGGGCCGACGCGGGCGAGCGCTACACGATGTTCCCGATCCGCATGGACGGCGGCAACATCATCGCGTACCGGGTGCCCCCGTACGACAAGGGCGGCCAGGTCGTCTCCATCGACGGTGCCACGTTCAAGCAGACGGTGCTGATGGAGAACCCGAGCGACCGGTCCGTCCGCGAGGTGGAGACCAGCTTCACGCCGGACTACTCCGAATTCCTCTACAACGACGGGCACTTGTACCTGGCCAGCACCATGGTGAGCAAGCCCAGCGGATCCCTGGACACGAGCCGCCGCCTGGCGGTCGGCTTCATCAGGGAGTAACCGCCCGCCGTATACGCGGGGGTGGCGCCGGTCGTCGGCGCCACCCCCGCGCGCGTGTCCACGGCCCGGACGCCGCCGTCGGCGAACGGTATCGGTCGGCAGGCGGATCGAAACGACGCCCGGTCGGGCAGGTCGGGCTGTCAACTGATCTTGAATGCTCGCCGAGTTGGCCATTCAGGCCTTTTGGCCGGTAAGGCGCCCGTAACGTCGAACAAGCGTGTAACTTGCCGGGTCAGGGCGGGCCGGGGGGCCTGGTGCCGGTGCTATGGGGGTGTGCTCGATGGGCGTGCGGCTCATGGTGGTCGACGATCACCGACTGCTCGCCGAGGCGCTGGCCTCGGCGCTGAGACTGCGGGGCCACCGGGTGCTCGCGGCGGCCGCGCCGACCACGGGGGCGGCGGAGCTGGTGGTCAGCAGGGCCCCGGACGTCTGCCTGTTCGGCACCGCGGCGCCCGCCGATCCCGGTGCCTTCGACCCGATCGTACGGATCCGGCGGGAGCGCCCGCAGGTGGCCGTGGTGGTGCTCGGTCCGGTGCCCAGCCCGCGCGGGATCGCGGCGGCGTTCGCGGCGGGCGCCGCAGGATACGTCCGCCACGACGAATGCATGGAGGGCGTCGAGCGGGCGATGGTCAAGGCGCGCGCCGGTGAGGCCGCGGTGGCGCCGCAGCTGCTCCAGGGCGCCTTCGCCGAGCTGCTCAACCCGGCCGCGGCGCCGGACGACGAGGGGCAGCGGCTGCTGGCGCTGCTGACCCCGCGTGAGATCGAGGTCCTGGTGCGGGTCGCCGAGGGGCAGGACACCCGGCTGATCGCGGCCGGGATGCGGATCGCGTCGAGCACCGCGCGCACGCATGTGCAGCGGGTGCTGATGAAGCTGGGCGTCGGCTCCCGGCTGGAGGCCGCGGCCCTCGCGGCCCGCACGGGGCTGCTGGACCGCACGGGTCTGCTGGACCGGGCGGTGCCGCTGGACGGGCAGGGGCCCGGCGGCATCGGGTGACGCCGTCGGCCCCTTGCTGAAAGGCCGGGCCTCCCGCTGAAGGCGGTGTGTCAGCCGTCGGCCGGGTTCATCGAGGCCCACTTCCTTCGTTGTGCGAACTGAGCCCGAAGGAATCAAAGCTCTTGTGTTCAAAAGCTGAACACTTCTCCTGAGCTCACGCGCGCGGGTGGACCCGGATCGCGGAGCCGTGTACGCGCACCTCCCGCACCGCTCCACCATTGACGCGCCTGTTGGCTTGTGATTCATTGTGTTTGTTTATGTTTGGAGGAACCTGGTGAAGAAGACGGTCACGACGCTCGCCGACGGCCGGGAGCTGCTCTACTACGACAGCTGCGACGATGTCGTGCGCGACGCCGTCGACCGGCGGCCCCTCGACGCCGTCTCGACCTCGTCCGAGATCCGCCGTGACCCGTTCCTCGGCGACAGCGTCGCCATCGCCTCGCACCGCCAGGGCCGCATCTACCACCCGCCGGCCGACGAGTGCCCGCTCTGTCCCTCGCGGGACGGCCGGCTGAGCGAGATCCCCGAGGCGGACTACGACGTCGCCGTCTTCGAGAACCGTTTCCCCTCGCTCGCCGGCGACTCCGGCCGCTGCGAGGTCGTCTGCTTCACCTCCGACCACGACGCGTCGTTCGCCGACCTCACCGAGGACCAGGCCGCCCTGGTCCTCGCGGCATGGACCGACCGCACCGCCGAACTCGCCGGGCTTGCGCAGGTCGAGCAGGTGTTCTGCTTCGAGAACCGGGGCGCCGAGATCGGCGTCACGCTCGGCCATCCGCACGGGCAGATCTACGGCTACCCCTTCGTCACCCCGCGCACCGAGCTGATGCTCCGCTCGATGGAGGCCCACCGCGCCGAGACCGGCCGCAACCTCTTCGACGACGTCGTGGCCCGCGAGGAGAAGGACGGCTCGCGGATCGTCATCGCCGCCGAGCACTGGATCGCCTTCGTGCCGTACGCGGCGCACTGGCCGTACGAGGTCCATCTCCATCCCCGTCGCCGCGTCCCCGATCTGAGGGAACTCGACGAGGCCGCGCGCACGGAGTTCCCACAGGTCTATCTGGAACTCTTGAGGCGATTCGACCGGATCTTCGGCCCCGGCGAGCCGCCGACCCCGTACATCTCGGCCTGGCACCAGGCCCCGTTCGGGGCTCCGGGGCGGGAGGACTTCGGGCTCCATCTGGAGCTTTTCACCATCCGACGCACATCCGGCAAGCTGAAGTTCCTCGCGGGTTCCGAATCCGGCATGAACGTGTTCATCAACGATGTGCCGCCGGAGGCCGCGGCCCAGCGACTGCGAGAGGTAGCGAGCGAGTGAGCAAGCCCCAGAAGAAGTATCTGGTCACAGGTGGCGCGGGATATGTCGGCAGCGTGGTCGCCCAGCACCTGCTGGAGGCCGGTCATGCCGTCACCGTCCTCGACGACCTCTCGACCGGGTTCCGGGAGGGCGTCCCGGCCGGCGCCGAGTTCGTCGAGGGCCGCGTCCAGGACGCGGCGAAGTGGCTGGACGCCTCGTACGACGGGGTGCTGCACTTCGCCGCGTACTCCCAGGTCGGCGAGTCCGTCGCGGACCCGGAGAAGTACTGGGTGAACAACGTCGGCGGCTCCGTCGCACTGCTCGCCGCGATGCGGGACGCCGGCGTACGCACCCTGGTCTTCTCCTCCACCGCCGCGACCTACGGCGAACCCGCCACCACCCCCATCACCGAGTCCGACGCGACGGCGCCCACCAACCCCTACGGCGCCACGAAACTCGCCGTCGACCACATGATCACCGGCGAGGCCGCCGCCCACCAACTGGCCGCGGTCTCGCTGCGCTACTTCAACGTGGCCGGGGCGTACGGCAGCCACGGGGAACGGCACAGCCCCGAATCGCACCTCATCCCGCTCGTCCTCCAGGTCGCCCTCGGGCAGCGCGAGTCGATCTCCGTTTACGGCGACGACTACCCGACCCCCGACGGCACCTGCGTCCGCGACTACATCCACGTCGCCGACCTCGCCGAGGCCCACCTCCTCGCCCTGGACGCGGCCACCGCGGGCGAGCACCTGATCTGCAACCTCGGCAACGGCAACGGCTTCTCGGTGCGCGAGGTCATCGAGACCGTCCGCGCCGTCACCGGCCACCCGGTCCCCGAGACCGCGGCCCCGCGCCGCGCCGGCGACCCCGCCGTGCTCGTCGCCTCCGCCGCCACCGCCAGGGAGCGGCTCGGCTGGACGCCGTCACGCGCCGACCTGACCGGAATCGTCTCCGACGCCTGGACGTTCGCCCGCCGAGAGGAGCCCACCGCCCCATGACCGACGATGCCGAGCTGCGCACCGCTTTCACCGAGCTGTACGGGACCGCCCCCGAAGGAGTCTGGGCGGCGCCCGGCCGGGTCAACCTGATCGGCGAATACACCGACTTCAACGACGGCTTCGTGATGCCGCTCGCGCTGCCGCACACCGCGCGCGCCGCCGTGGCCCGCCGCACCGACGGCGAACTGCGGCTGCACTCGACCGACGTACCGGGCGGCGTCGTCCGGCTCCGGCTCGACGAACTGGCCCCCCACCAGGGGCACGGCTGGGCGGCGTACCCCGCCGGAGTGCTCTGGGCGCTGCGCGAGGCCGGTCACCCGGTCACCGGTGCGGACATCCAGCTGACCTCCACCGTCCCGACCGGCGCGGGCCTGTCCTCCTCCGCCGCGCTCGAAGTCGTCACCGCGCTGGCTCTGAACGACCTCTTCGAACTGGGGCTCTCCGCCTTGGAGCTGGCGGTCATCGGCCAGCGCGCCGAGAACGCGTTCGTCGGCGTGCCGTGCGGGGTCATGGACCAGATGGCCTCCGCCTGCTGCACCGAGGGCCACGCCCTGTACCTCGACACCCGCGACCTCACCCAGCGCCAGGTCCCCTTCGACCTGGCGGCCCACGGACTGCGGCTGCTGGTCGTCGACACCCAGGTCAAGCACGCGCTCGGCGACGGCGCGTACGCCGAGCGGCGGGCCGGCTGCGAGGCGGGGGCGGCGGCACTCGGCATACGTACGCTGCGCGAGTTGCCGTACGACGGACTCGGCGCGGCCCTGGACACCCTGGCCGGGGCCGGCGTGGACGAGTCCGTGGTGCGCTACGTACGCCATGTGGTCAGCGACAACGAGCGGGTGAAGCAGGTCATCGCGCTGCTCGACGCGGGCGATGTACGGGGCGCGGGCCCGGTCCTCGACGCGGGACACGCCTCGCTCCGCGACGATCTGCGCGTCTCCTGCCCGGAGCTGGACCTGGTGGTGTCCGCGGCGGGCGAGGCCGGGGCGCTCGGCGCGCGGATGACCGGTGGCGGCTTCGGCGGCTCGGCGATCGTCCTGGTGGAGGAGGCGCAGGCGGACACGGTCGCCAAGTCCGTGCTGGCGGCGTTCGCTTCGGCGGGATACGCGACGCCGCGCGTCTTCCCGGCGGTTCCTTCGGCGGGCGCCCGGCGCCTGGCCTGATGCTTGTCCTGAGGCCTGTTCACTTCTGCCTCGCGACGGAACACGTATCACACCCTACGGAGCCGAACCCGCCACTTCTGCGAATCGGCTTCCCCATCGGCCGTACGGCCGTACGCTGATGCACAGCACCGGTGGGGGCCGGTGCTGATTCAGGGGTACGAAACAGTCGGGTACGGCACCCGGGGCGGGTAGCAGTCGACACACGGCGGCGGCCGTGGGACTGCGGTCCATCTCCCCGATCCGGGCGGCCGTACCCGCGCCCGTTCCGTCCCTTCGTCGGGCCGGGGGTGGCCCGGCAACAGAGGCAGTATGGGGGTGCCTGTGGTTCGTATCCGGGTTCTCGTGGTGGACGACCACCGCATCTTCGCCGAGTCGCTCGCGGCGGCGCTCGCGGCCGAGCCGGACGTCGAAGTGGCGGCGGCGGGCAGCGGCCCCGCCGCGCTGCGGTGTCTGGAACGGGCCGCCGCCGAGGGGCGCGGCTACGACGTGATGCTGGTCGACGCCGAACTGGGCGCCCTGGCCGGGGCGCGGAACCCGGCCGGTGCGCGGGGCCACCGGGCAGCCGTCCCGGCGCCCCGCAGCGGGGAGGCCGCCCCGGTGGACGGCATCTCGCTGGTCGCCGGGGTCCGTTCGGGCCGGCCCTCCGTGCACACGGTGGTGCTCGCCGAGAGGGACGACCCGCGCCGGGCCGCGCTTGCGCTGCAGGCCGGGGCCTCGGGCTGGGTGGCCAAGGACTGCTCGCTGCAACGGCTGCTCACGGTCATCCGGGGGGTGCTGCGCGACGAGACGCATCTGCCCCCCGCCCTGCTCACCGGCGTGCTCCGGGAGCTGACGGCGGCACGCAAGCACCGCACCGAGAGCGAACAGCTCGTCGAGTCGCTGACCCCGCGCGAGCGCGAGGTGCTGCGCTGCATGGTCGCGGGCCTGGGGCGCAAGGCGGTGGCGGAGCGGCTCTACCTCTCCCCGCACACGGTGCGTACGCACATGCAGAACGTGCTGGGAAAACTGGGCGTGCACTCGACGCTGGCCGCGGTCGCACTGGCCCGGCGGGCGGGTGTCGGACCGGTGGATCTGGAACCGGCCGGGTCCCTAGGGGATGTTGTCGAACGGGGCAGTCAACCGGCGTAGCAGTCCGGCCAGTTCGCTCCGCTGCTGCGTGGAGAGCTCGCCCAGGATGGCGCGCTCCTGGGCGAGCAGGCCGGCCAGCGACTGGTCGGCCTTGTCGCGCCCCTCGGCGGTGAGCCGGACCAGCACGCCGCGGCGGTCGCTGGGGTCGGGGAGCCGCTCGACGAGGTTCTTCTTGGTCAGCCGGTCGATGCGGTTGGTCATCGTGCCCGAGGTGACCAGGGTCTGGGTGAGCAGCTGGCCGGGGGAGAGCTGGTAGGGGGCGCCGGCGCGGCGCAGGGACGTCAGTACGTCGAACTCCCACGGCTCCAGGTTGTGCTCGGAGAAGGCGATCCGGCGGGCCCGGTCCAGATGGCGGGCCAGGCGGGAGACGCGACTGAGCACCTCGAGTGGTTCCACGTCGAGGTCGGGGCGCTCGCGGCGCCATGCAGCGACCAGTCGGTCGACCTCGTCCTCCATGTGGATCAGTGTAGAGGGTCTGTCGACATGAAGTCTCTTGAATTCAAGTGTCTTGACATCAAGATAGTCTGCCGTGATCCTGGTCCCATGACCGCACCCACCTGGGATCCGCAGCAGTACCTGCGTCACGCGGACCATCGCACCCGCCCCTTCCGTGACCTGCTGTCCCGCATCGCCGAGCCTCCGGCCGCCCCCGCACCCCGTATCGCCGACCTCGGCTGCGGCGCGGGCAACGTGACGATGCTGCTGGCCGACCGCTGGCCGAAGGCGCACATCACCGGCTACGACAACTCCCCACAGATGCTGGAACAGGCACGCACCCACGCCGGCCCCCTCCTGGACTTCACCGAGGCCGACGCCGTGACCTGGACCCCCGAGGAGCCGTACGACCTGATCGTCTCCAACGCCCTCCTCCAGTGGGTCCCGGACCACACGGCCCGCTTCCCGGTCTGGCTGGACGCCATCACCCCCGGCGGAACGTTCGCCTTCCAGGTCCCCGGCAACTTCGACCAGCCCAGCCACGTCCTGATGCGCGAACTCGCCGGATCCCCACGCTGGCGCGACCGCCTGGCCGGCGAGCTGCGCCACGCCGACGCGGTGCTCAGCCCCGCCGCCTACCTCGACGCGCTGACGGCCCCCGGCATCACGGCGGACGTCTGGGAGACCACGTACCTGCACCTGCTGCCCGGCGAGGACCCGGTGCTCGACTGGGTCAAGGGCACCGGCCTGCGCCCCGTCCTGACGGCCCTGGCCGACGACCCCGAGGCCCGCGACGCGTTCCTCGCCCAATACCGCGACCTGCTGCGCACCGCCTACTCCCGGGGTCCGCACGGCACGGTCTTCCCGTTCCGCCGCATCTTCGCCGTGGCCCGTAAGGAGAAGTGATGATCGCCGCCCTCGACCACGTCCAACTGGCCGCCCCGGAAGGCTCGGAGCCCGCCCTGCGTACCTACTACATCGACACCCTCGGCATGACGGAGCTGCCCAAGCCCCCGGCACTCGCCTCCCGCGGCGGCTGCTGGTTCGAGGCGGGCCCGGTCCAGCTCCACGTGGGCATCGACCGCGACTTCCACCCGGCGAGGAAGGCCCACCCCGGCCTGCGCGTCACGGACATCGAGGCGTTCGCGGCCCGACTGGCGGAACACGGCGCGGAGGTGACCTGGGACGGCGACCTGCCGGGGCACCGACGCTTCTTCAGCCACGACCCGGTGGGGAACCGGCTGGAGTTCCTGGAGCGGGTGGACGGGTGAGCCGCAGGGCGGTCACCGCAGTCCGGCCTCCGCCTCGGCTGTCTCCCGGATACGCCGTATCTCGGCGATCGCTTCGGCCGGATCCTCCTCGCCCGCGTCCACGATCCGCTCCAGTGCGCGCAGCCGGGTGGCGTGGTTGGGATGCCGCTCGATCGCTACGAACACGGCGCAGGCGCGGACGAATGCCCGCAGGGGAGCGAGGCTCTGCGTCCGGCGGTCATAGCTGATTGAGCGCGTCCAGTGTGATGTCGATGCTGATCGGGAACGGCACTCCCGTCTTTAGCCGACCGTGGTGGATCCCGGTCAGGGCATACGTCTTGGACACCGGGTCCAGCGCGTAGACCCGTACCACCGGATGCTGGTCGGTGCCGTCCCTCTCGACCAGCCAGAAATTCGGGATACCGGCGGCGGCGTACTTCTGCGGCTTGGTACCGCGGTCGCGGGCCTCGGAGTCAGGGGAGGCGACCTCGACGGCGAGAAGGACGTCGGCGGCCCGGTAGAGAGTCTCGTCCGGGCCCAGCTCGATCTCGGCACGAATGAGCGAGATATCGGGTTCCGGGCCGTTGTGCCGGTCGAGGACCACGGTCATGTCACGGCGGACTTTCAGATTCGGGGGCGTCGTGCGCCGTATGCCGGTCACCAGGAGATCGACCATTGTGCTGTGGAAGATCTGCTGCGGACTGGCGAACACGAGGCTCCCGTCGAGCAGCTCGGTGTGCGGCGGAAGTTCGGACAAGGTGAACAGATCGTCCACCGTGTATCCGCCCTGCTCGGTAGTCATGTCCTCTCCCACGGATGGGATTCTGAACCTGTTACCTCGTGGTGTCGGCCGGAATCGAGCGGCGTCATCAAATGGTGTGACGCCGGGCCGGTGTCGACCTCGGCCCAGACGAGGAGACCGCCGCATATGCGCCGCTGACCCCAGTCGGTGGCCAGCGCGCCGACGATCAGCAGCCCGCGTCCGTCCTCCTGGTCCGGCGGTGGCGCGCCCGCTGCGGTTGCGCTGCCCTGCCCTTCGTCGATCACTCCGACGGCGGCCGTACGGGCGGTACGGGACAGCACGACGGTGATCGAACGGCTTGCGCTGTGCTCCAGGGCGTTGGCGGCGAGCTCCCCGGTGATCAGTTCCAGAGCGTCCACCGCATCCGGCGGCAGTCCCCAGGACCGGGCCGTCGTCGTTACGTAACAGCGGGCCGCGCTCGCTGACGCGAGTGTTCCTCCGGGTAAGGAGACCAGGCCCAGGGCCTGTGGAGAGGTGGCGCAGTGCACGAGGGCGTTGTGGACGATCTCGACGAACGGCGGCATGACCGCACCTCCTTCACTGGTCCTCATCGGTGTCCGCCGTGGCGAGGCGGGCGCCGCGGCTCTCGGCAATGAGCAGGGTGTCGCGCAGTGCGTCGGCCAACTGGGCGGTCAGGAGCCTGAGTTCCGAGGTGTCCGGTGTGGCGCCGGAGAGCACGACTCGTACGTGGTCGAGGAGCTTGCCCGCGAGGCCGAGCTGTACGTACTCGATCTGGTCGGCGAGCCGGGACAACGGGCCGGTGCCGTCAGTGGAGAGGTAGCAGGGCTTCCCGTCCGTCCAGGGCAGCAGCCGGATCACCGGGCCACCTCCACGCCGTGGATGCGGCGCGGGCCGACGTCGATGCCGTACGTCGCGAGCCAGAGCGCCCGGCGCCGCTGCCGCTGCTCGGGGGTGAGCAGGTAGGGCCGCACCAGGGCGGTGGCCCGGCCGTCGATGGGGATGTCGGTGGCGTACGGCCCGGGGCGGGAGCGGGGGAGGCGGCCTGCGGGGGCGTGGGGGAGGGGTGCAGGGCACGGTGCCGGCCGCGTGGGGCGAAGAGGCTTCGCAGCCGGGCGGTGGTGCGGGTGGCGAGGCTGGTCATGACCTCAACTCCCTTTCCTGAGGCAGGTGGACGGGGCAGTTCGCGCAGACCTTCACGGCCCAGCCGAGACGTCCGCCATCGGGGCTGTGGGTGTACGCGTGGCCGCCGGGCCAAAGGGTTTCGGTGCTGCCGCAACGGGCGCAGGCGAGTCCGGCAAGGCGGAGGCGAGTCTCGGGGGTGAGGGAGGCCAGGTCGTGGACCTGGGCGCGTACGTCTTCGGAGCCGGTTGGAGCCGGACTCTTCGCGGGCATGACTCCCATCCCCTCTTTCTGGGCTGGCGCGAGAAAGCGCTCCTCTGAGATCGCTAAAAGCGATCAAGAGCACACGTGGAGTGCTTGTTGAGTACCGTGTCATTGAATTTCAATCAGTGATAGCTCCATGGATGGAATTCCTCCGGAGGGGTGAACGCCGGTGGACCGAGATGAAGCACTGACTGCCGCGTACGCTCGGCGTGTTGATTGCATCGCTGGACAAGCTGGCGGCAAGGACAGCTGCGTTGGAGGAGCACCGTGACCGTACGAGGCTCGGCAGGGCCGGCCGGGCGCATGCAGATCGCCCGTGGGCTGAAGGCACTTCGCATGCGAGCCGGCCTCACTCAGTCCGAGGTGGCCAAACGGGCCGGTGTCTCCGTCGGAACCGTGAACCGATACGAGACCTGGCAGGACCGCGCCAAGCTCAGAGTGCCCACCGTGAGCGCGCTCGCGGAAACCTGCGGTGCTTCACCTCAAGAACGCGAGGCGTTGGTCGAACTCGTCCGCAACCAGCAGAACGGCTGGTGGATGGATCACCCCGGTTTGCCTGAAGTCATGGACCCGCTGATGTCCTTCGAAGACGTGGCCGAGTACGAGCACGTCTACGCCAACGCCCTGGTTCCCGGGCTGCTCCAGACGCCTGACTACGCACTTGCGCTCCACCGGGCGCAGGACGTCCGGGCGGACGCGATCGCAGACAAGGTCGACGCACGAATCAAGCGTCAGGCGATCCTGGAGCGCTCGCCCGCCCTTCACTTGTGGGTCGTTCTCGACGACGCTGTTCTCCGCCGCCCTGTCGGGGGTCCGGACGTGATGTCCGCGCAGATCGACCACCTGAGCGCCATGGCCCAGCGTCCCAACGTGGACATCCAGGTGCTCAAGTTTGCCGCAGGGGCTCACGCCGCAGGGTCCGGCGGACACTTTCTGATCCTTGGACGGGACGACGAGAAGAATCCGCTCAACAGCATGAACGTGGTCTACCTCGAACTGCACAAGCGCGGCCTGTATCTCGACGCCCCCACCGAAGTGCAGAGCTACAAGCTGATGTTTGATTACTTGCGATCCCAAGCGGCCGATACGTCGAACAGCGTCGAACTGCTGGCCGCAGCACGACAGGAGCTGATCCGATGAACAACGCACCAACCAATGCTCAGTTCGCTGCTACGGACTGGACGAAGAGCAGCTACAGCGCAGCCGACAACGAGTGTGTGGAGGTCGCATTCGCCAGGTTGTGGGTCGGGGTCCGGGACTCGAAAGCAACGCAGGGGCCCGTACTCCCTGTGACTGCGGAAGCGTTCACCGCGTTCGTGAACGGTGTGAAGGGCGAGGAGTTGACGTGAGAGTGCCAGTCGACTTTCGCGAATCGCACTGGGCCAAGAGCCTGGGGGGTGTCCACCAGCCCAACCCCGGGAAGGTCGTCTGCTGCGATTTCGCCAGGCGACTGTGATGGCCGCCGGACCTTGTGGACACCCCGAGCGTCCGGCACCATGACGAGCATGAAGACCTGCCGAAAGGCCCATGCCGCGTAGACGGCCCGGCGCGCTTCGCGCCGAAGATCCGGTGGCGCCTGTCTGGGGCCCCTGGACCGATCGGATTCCCGGCTTGTCCGAGCGTACCTGCGCCGAGATTCAGCGCACGGAGCGCGAACACGACGACCCCGTGGGCGGCCTGTGGAACGGGGCGGTGGAAGCCGCGCTCAGGCACTACCGGGCGTTCTTGCGGCAACCCGGCCATTATCTGGACCTGTGCTTCGAGGTTTCTCCCCACCCTGAATCCTCGCTCGTCAACGTGGCGAATGCTCGGGACCTCTTGGAAGAAGCGTTGCGGGTGCTGCCCCTGCCCGCCCGCGCCGAACTCGGGCGACTGGTGTCGTCCCTCGACGCCGAGTTCCGGCGCCGGACCTTGCCCGACCCGCACGCCTACCGGCGTTTCTGGCGCGGTAGTGGATGGTGGCACCAGCGCCTCTACGACGGTGAGTTCCGGTGGTGAAGGGCCTCGGCTCGACTGCTTCTCGCCTCTACTTCGAGTTGGAGAGACTGTGACCTCTTTCTTGGCCCGTACGGCTCTCTCGCATCGGATCTGCACGGGCATCCCGAGGTATCGACTTGGTTCGCTCATTGCCGAGTTGGCTGGACCGTGGACAGCGCGACAGGACTCACTGCGGCGGGGCTGTGGTGATGCGCGAACAGCTCAAGGCCCTGGCTGCATCCACTCGGCAGCAGAACATCACGGTGCAGGTATATCCGGAGACCAAAGAAGTTCATCCCGGACTCCGTGGATCTTTCAGCCTCTTGGAGTTCGGGCCGTCGGACCCCCGAGTCGGCTACGTGGACAGCCCGTCGGGGAACGCTTTCCTGGAGAAGGACAAGCAGGTCCGCTCCCTCGTCCACACTCTCGACCGCCTTCGGGCGGGCGCGCTCGACCCCGAGGAGTCCGCGGCACTCCTGGACGACCTCGCTGCAAAGGAGAACTCATCATGAACCGCTCCACCACGCCGGAATTCACTCTTGGAGAGTTGACCTGGTTCAAAGCGTCGGCCAGTAGCGAGAACGGTGCCTGCGTGGAAGTAACCCAAGTCCCGGGAAGGCTGATTGGCGTCCGTGACTCGAAGGCCCCCGGAGGGGCCGTCTTGATCCTCACCGCCGATACGTTCGCCGCGTTCCTCGGAGGCGTGAAGGGCGGAGAGCTGACGTGAGAGTGTCGGCCGATTCGCGAGAAGCACATTGGGCCAGGAGCAGTTTCAGCTCAGGCGGAGACAACTGTGTCGAGGTGGCGTTCGCGGACGGCGTGACCGGCATCCGCGACTCGAAGGTCACGCAATGTCCCGTCCTCGCTGTCACTGGCGCCGCATTTGCCGCGTTTCTCGGCGGAGTCAAGGGCAGCGGACTGGGCCGGACCGTCTGACGCGACCGTCTCTGGAACAACACGAAGCAGACTGCCCTAGCCGGGGCGGTCCGCTTCGTTGTCCGGCCTCACTCGCGGGCAGCCGTCAGGCAGCTCCACGCCCGGAGGCTTGGCCGGTGCGTCGCTCTCCGTGAGCGTCTCGTGCAGGTCGACCGTGATCCTCGGGATCAGCGCGCCGGGGGATTTGGCCTCGGACGCCTCCGTCGCGGAGGCGTCCATCAACGCGATGTCGAGGTTGACCTCTTTGCTCTCCGCGAGCTTTGCGCCGTCGAAGACCCGGATGGGGTCGCGCCAGGGCGGTGGCCCGGTCGTCGATGGGGGGTGTCGGTGGCGTACGGCCCAGCGCGGAGCGTCCTGCCGGGATCACCCGCCCCGTCCGCCCCTTCAGCACCCCGACCCGGGTATATCTATCGCTATACTTTCTGCATGACGGAGGACGAGTGGGAGATCTACATCGTCGATGAGGTGCGCGAGTGGATCGATCGCCTCGACGACGCTGCGCACACCCGGGTGGTGCAAGCGATCGACGCTCTGGCCGAGGGCGGCCCCGGCCTGGGGCGCCCGCTGGTCGACACGATCACCGATTCCACGGTGAAGAATCTCAAGGAGCTGCGCCCGGGCACGGCGAGAATCTTGTTCGCCTTCGATCCGTGGAGATCCAGCATTCTGCTGGTGGCGGGAGACAAGCGCGGTCGTTGGAATGAGTGGTACGACGAAGCGATCCCGCTGGCTGAGCAGCGCTACGCGACCTACTTGAAGTCCCGGACAGAGGAAGAGGAAGGGGACACGGCATGACTGGTTATGCACGTTGGAAGGACATCCGCGCCGAGCACGTCGAGCGTGCCGGCGGTGAGGCTGCTGTGGCGAAGGGGAAGCAGGAGCTTCTGGCCGAGGTCCTCGGGTACCGGCTGGCTGAGATCCGACGGGCGCGTGGCCTCACACAGGAGCAGGTCGCCGAGAGGATGGAGGTCACCAAGGGGCGTGTTTCCCAGATCGAACAGGGCAAGATCTCCGGACAGGAAGTACTCGCCCGGTACGCCGCAGCCCTCGGCGGGCAGCTGCATCAGGCGATCTACTTCGACAATGGTGACATCGCCGCCATTGCGTGAGCCCTCGCGGCCGCGATCACTTCGGCCTTGAAGGTCCCACTGAGGCTGAGACTGAGCTCCGGTTGCCCCGTTCGAACTGATCCGGCTGACCGCTCGGGCCGGCCCTTGCGCCCCCTCAGCTCTTGCGGTGCCCCATCAGCCGTGGCTTCGACTCCAGGTTCTCCAGACCGTGCCAGGCCAGGTTCACCAGATGGGCCGCGACCTCCGCCTTCTCCGGCTTGCGGGCGTTGACCCACCACTGGCCGGTCAGGGCGACCATGCCGACCAGGGCCTGGGCGTACAGCGGGGCCAGCTTCGGGTCGAAGCCGCGGGCCTTGAACTCCAGGCCCAGGATGTCCTCCACCTGGGTGGCGATGTCACTGATGAGGGAGGCGAACGTGCCGGTCGACTGGGCGACGGGGGAGTCGCGGACCAGGATGCGGAAGCCGTCCGTGTACGTCTCGATGTAGTCGAGCAGGGCGAACGCGGCCTGTTCCAGGAGTTCGCGGGGGTGGCCCGCGGTCAGGGCGCCGGTGACCATGTCGAGGAGCTGGCGCATCTCGCGGTCCACCACGACGGCGTACAGGCCCTCCTTGCCGCCGAAGTGCTCGTAGACGACCGGCTTGGAAACACCGGCCCGGGACGCGATCTCCTCGACCGACGTGCCCTCGAAGCCCTTGTCGGCGAAGAGCGTACGGCCGATGTCCAGCAACTGCTCGCGACGTTCCTTGCCGGTCATCCGCACTCTGCGGCTGCGCCGGGCGGAAGAAGGACGGTTGTTCTCGCTGCTGGTGCTGGAGTCGGTCGCCACGTCGTCAATCATGCCGCTTCGGTATGCGCACGGTCGCGCCGGGAGTCGATGCGGCGGGACTCGATCCGGGCGGCGTCGGGCCAGCGCACGTCGGACGCCCAGCCCAGTTTCTCGAACCAGCGGATCAGCCGGGCACTCGAATCGATCTGCCCCTTCATCACACCGTGCCGCGCACTCGTCGGATCCGCGTGGTGCAGGTTGTGCCAGGACTCGCCGCACGACAGCACCGCCAGCCACCACACGTTCCCCGACCGGTCACGGGACTTGAACGGGCGCTTGCCGACCGCGTGGCAGATGGAGTTGATCGACCACGTGACATGGTGCAGCAGCGCCACCCGGACGAGAGAGCCCCAGAAGAAGGCCGTCGCCGCCCCCCACCACGACATCGTCACCAGACCGCCGACCAGCGGCGGAAGCAGCAGCGACACGGTCGTGAAGGTGAGGAAGTGGCGCGAGATCCCGCGGAGCGCCGGATCCTTGATCAGATCGGGGGCGTACTTCTGCTGCGGCGTCTGCTCCTCGTCGAACATCCAGCCGATATGCGCCCACCACAGCCCCTTCAGCAGGGCCGGGAGGCTCTCGCCGAACCGCCACGGCGAGTGCGGGTCGCCCTCCGCGTCCGAGAAGCGGTGGTGCTTGCGGTGATCCGCCACCCAGCGCACCAGCGGGCCCTCCACGGCCAGTGAACCCGCGACGGCCAGCGCGATACGGAGCGGGCGTTTCGCCTTGAAGGAACCGTGGGTGAAATAGCGGTGAAAACCGATCGTGATCCCGTGGCAGCCGATGAAGTACATCGCCACGAGCAGACCCACGTCGAGCCAGCTCACGCCCCGGCCCCAGGCCAGCGGCACCGCCGTGACCAGCGCCACGAACGGCACCACGATGAACAACAGGAGAGCGAACTGCTCGACCGACCGTTTACTGTCCCCGCCGAGTGTGGCGGAGCCAAGGGCCTGGTCATCGGCCGCCGGCGGCTGGGCCTCGTCGACCGCAGCAGGGCTGGTGTTCATGGGGGTTCCCCCGGGGATGAGGAGTGCGACGGATTGCTGCGGCTACGCATCCGTAACCTACGCTTACGTAAGTATGGCAGCGCAAAGGCCCACCGCACGAGAGCGCGACGGGCCGTCCACGAAGGGAAACCCGATCGGGGCGGAGCGGCGCCCAGAGTGTGGACACCTATCCTGTGGGGGTCGGACAGCGCGGTCCGCACTCTGCTTTCCCGGGGTGGCGTCAGCACCGCTGCCGACCGCGGCCCCGGAAGACCTCGTGCCCGCCCGTCTCCCACCGCCACCCTTGTTGGGAGTCGCTTCGCGACACACCTCCTCATTCACTGCAAGGAGCCGCACACTGTGAGCAGTGCCGACCAGACCCCCGCCGCCAGCCCCGAGCTGCGCGCCGACATCCGCCGCCTCGGCGACCTGCTGGGCGAGACCCTGGTACGCCAGGAAGGCCAGGAACTCCTCGACCTCGTCGAGCGCGTCCGCGCCCTGACCCGTACCGACGGCGAGGCCGCCGCCGAACTCCTCGGCGACACGGACCTGGAGACCGCCGCACAGCTCGTGCGCGCCTTCTCCACCTACTTCCACCTCGCCAACGTCACCGAACAGGTCCACCGCGCCCACGAGATGCGCGACCGCCGTGCCGCCGAGGGCGGGCTTCTCGCCCGCACCGCCGACCGGCTGAAGGACGCGGACCCGGCCCACCTGCGCGAGGCCGTCAAGAACCTCAACGTACGGCCCGTCTTCACCGCGCACCCCACCGAGGCCGCCCGGCGCTCCGTGCTCAACAAGCTCCGCCGCATCGCCGAACTGCTGGATACGCCGGTCATCGACGCCGACCGGCGCCGCCAGGACCTGCGCCTCGCCGAGAACATCGACCTCATCTGGCAGACCGACGAACTCCGCGTCGTCCGCCCCGAGCCGGCCGACGAGGCCCGCAACGCCATCTACTACCTCGACGAGCTGCACGCCAATGCCGTCGGGGACGTACTCGAGGACCTCGCGGCCGAGTTGGAGCGCGTCGGCATCGAACTGCCCGCCGGCACCCGCCCCCTCACCTTCGGCACGTGGATCGGCGGCGACCGTGACGGCAACCCCAATGTGACGCCCGCCGTCACCCGCGAAGTACTGATCCTCCAGCACGAGCACGGCATCACCGACGCGCTGGAGCTCGTCGACCACCTCCGCGCGCAGCTCTCCAACTCCATCCGCTACACCGGCGCCACCGACGAACTGCTGACCTCGCTCCAGGCCGACCTGGAACGCCTCCCCGAGATCAGCCCCCGCTACAAGCGGCTGAACGCCGAGGAGCCGTACCGCCTCAAGGCCACCTGCATCCGGCAGAAGCTCGTCAACACCCGCGAGCGCCTCGCCGGCGGCACCCCGCACCGTCCTGGCTGCGACTACCTCGGCACCGCCGAGCTCATCGCCGACCTCGAACTGATCCAGACCTCGCTGCGCGAGCACCGCGGCGGCCTGTTCGCCGACGGCCGGATGGACCGCACCATCCGCACCCTCGCCGCGTTCGGCCTGCAGCTGGCCACCATGGACGTACGCGAACACGCCGACGCCCACCACCACGCGCTGGGCCAGCTCTTCGACCGGCTCGGCGAGGAGTCCTGGCGCTACGCCGACATGCCGCGCGACTACCGGCAGAAGCTGCTCGCCAAGGAGCTGCGCTCGCGCCGCCCGCTCGCCCCGACCCCGGCCCCGCTGGACGCCGCCGGGGAGAAGACCCTCGGCGTCTTCCACACCATCAAGGAAGCCTTCGAGCGGTTCGGCCCCGAGGTCATCGAGTCCTACATCATCTCGATGTGCCAGGGCGCCGACGACGTCTTCGCGGCCGCCGTCCTGGCCCGCGAGGCCGGACTGCTCGATCTGCACGGCGGCTGGGCCAGGATCGGCATCGTGCCGCTCCTGGAGACCACCGACGAGCTGCGCGCCGCCGACGTCATCCTCGACGAGATGCTCGCCGACCCGTCGTACCGCCGTCTCGTCTCCCTGCGCGGGGACGTGCAGGAGGTCATGCTCGGCTACTCCGACTCCTCCAAGTTCGGCGGCATCACCACCTCGCAGTGGGAGATCCACCGGGCACAGCGCCGGCTGCGCGACGTCGCGCACCGCTACGGCGTACGGCTGCGGCTCTTCCACGGCCGCGGCGGCACCGTCGGCCGCGGCGGCGGCCCCTCGCACGACGCGATCCTCGCGCAGCCGTGGGGCACCCTGGAGGGCGAGATCAAGGTGACCGAGCAGGGCGAGGTCATCTCCGACAAGTACCTCATCCCGGCGCTCGCCCGGGAGAACCTGGAGCTGACCGTCGCGGCCACCCTCCAGGCGTCCGCGCTGCACACCGCGCCCCGGCAGTCCGACGAGGCCCTGGCCCGCTGGGACGCCGCGATGGACACCGTCTCCGACGCCGCGCACAACGCCTACCGCAAGCTGGTCGAGGACCCGGACCTGCCCGCGTACTTCTTCGCGTCCACCCCGGTCGACCAGCTCGCCGAGCTGCACCTGGGTTCCCGTCCGTCGCGGCGTCCGGACTCCGGCGCGGGCCTGGACGGGCTGCGGGCCATCCCGTGGGTCTTCGGCTGGACCCAGTCACGGCAGATCGTGCCCGGCTGGTACGGCGTCGGCTCCGGCCTCAAGGCACTGCGCGAGGCCGGTCTCGACACCGTCCTCGACGAGATGCACGGACAGTGGCACTTCTTCCGGAACTTCATCTCGAACGTGGAGATGACGCTCGCCAAGACCGATCTGCGGATCGCCCGCCACTACGTCGACACGCTCGTCCCCGACGAGCTGAAGCACGTCTTCGCCGACATCGAGGCCGAGCACGCGCTCACCGTCGAGGAAGTCCTCAAGGTCACCGGCGAATCCGAACTGCTCGGCACGAGCCCGGTGCTCCAGCAGACGTTCGCCATCCGCGACGCCTACCTGGACCCGATCTCCTACCTCCAGGTCACCCTGCTCGCCCGCCAGCGCGAGGCGGCGGCACGCGGCGAGGCGGCCGACCCGCTGCTCGCCAGGGCCCTGCTGCTCACCGTCAACGGTGTCGCCGCGGGCCTGCGCAACACCGGCTGAGCCGCAGGGGCGCGGGTGCGGTCCCGCTCACAGGGCGATGAACGTCGCCACCAGCAGGACCGCACCCGCGATCCCCGTACCCCAGGCGACCCGGGGCAGCCGCAGGCCGCCGCCGATCACCAGGGCCGCCAGCACCAACGCGCCGCCCAGCGGCACCCACGCATGCAGGAAACCCGCGATCCCCGTGCGCACGACATCGTCCGTACCCGGCTTCACGACCACCGGGAACCGCTCCCCGTGCCGCGCGGCCACGGACTTCTCGATCGTCACCCGGGCGCGCGCGGCAGCCTGCCCGGACGGTGCGAACGGACCGGTGCAGACATCGGCGCCACAGCCCGTGACGGTCATCGTGCCGTGCTCGCGGCCCTTGGGCAGAACGATGTGGTGCGCCGAACTCCAGGAGGAGCGCACACCCGCGACGAGCAGCAGCAGGACGACACCGCCCATGGCGGCGTTGCGGGCATGGACCAGGGCGCGGTGGGAGGAGCTCCGCTTCATGGGGAGCGATCCTTGGGCAGAGCAACGCGCCCGGTCAACTCATGGCTGAAAATCGCCGGGGTACCGGCGGGAATGTCAGAGTTGTGCGCGCGGGCCGGGCCTAGGAGTTGTACGCGCTCTGCGCGCGCTCCAGACCCTCCGCCAGCAGGCACTCCACCGAGTCGGCGGCCCGGTCCACCAGGTACCCGAGCTCCTTGCGCTCGGTGGACGAGAAGTCCTTCAGCACGAAGTCCGCGACCTGCATCCGGCCCGGCGGCCGGCCGATCCCGAACCGGATCCGGTGGTAGTCGGCGCCCATCGACTTGGTCACCGACTTGAGCCCGTTGTGTCCGTTGTCGCCGCCGCCCAGCTTCAGCCGGAGCGTCCCGTAGTCGATGTCCAGCTCGTCGTGGATCGCCACGACGTGGTCGGTCGGCACCTTGTAGAAGTCGCGCAGCGCGGTGACGGGGCCGCCGGAGAGGTTCATGTACGACATCGGCTTGGCCAGGATCACCCGGCGGTTCTCCGGTCCGGGCGGGCCCATCCGGCCCTCGACGACCTGCGCCTGGGCCTTCTGCGCCCGCTTGAACTTCCCGCCGATCCGCTCCGCGAGGAGATCGACGACCATGAAGCCGACATTGTGCCGGTTCGCCGCGTACTCGGGACCGGGATTGCCGAGGCCCACGATGAGCCAGGGTTCGGTGGCGTCGGACATCTCGCGGGGTCTCCTCGCATCACATACGGCGGCAACGGGTCGGGCAGAGCCGAACGGGGCAGCAGATCCCGAAAGGGAACCGCCGCCCCGTCACTGAACCAGGTGGGGCGAGGCTCAGGCCTCGGCGCCCTCTTCCTCGCCCGCGGGAGCCGCCTCGACCTGTGCGGCGACGACCGACAACACGACGGCGTCCGGGTCCTCGGCCAGCACGGAGCCGCTGGGCAGCGGAATGTCCTTGGCGAAGATGGAGACACCCGCTTCGAGACCGGCGATGGAGACCGTGACGGACTCGGGGATGTTCGTGGCCTCGGCCGCGACACGCACGGTGTTCTGCACGTACTCCAGGAGGTTGCCGCCCGGGGCCAGCTCGCCCTCGACCTGCACCAGGACCTCGACGTCGACCTTCTCACCGTGCTTGACGGTCAGCAGGTCGACGTGCTCGATGTCGCCCTTGAGCGGGTTGCGCTGCACGGACTTGGGGATGACCAGGGCGTTCTTGCCGTCGACCTCGAGGTTGATCAGGACGTTGGCCGTACGGAGCGCCAGCAGCAGGGCGTGGCCCGGCAGCGTGATGTGAACCGGATCGGCACCGTGACCGTAGACGACCGCGGGAACCAGGTTGGCGCGACGCGTACGACGGGCGGCGCCCTTGCCGAACTCGGTACGGACCTCGGCGGTGAGCTTGATCTCGGCCATAACGCACTCCTCGTAAGGTGACAGAACTTGGACGGTCACCCGGCCCACGACAGGCCTGCTACGAAGAGCGCGTCGATAACGGACCGCCGTACACATGGGTACGGCCTCCCTCGCCGAGCAACTCGCTGAGTCTACCCGGCGGGGAGGCCGCACCCAAAGTGGATCTTCCGAGCCCCGCGTCTACTGCTCCTCGAAGAGGCTGGTGACCGAGCCGTCCTCGAAGACCTCGCGCACCGCACGGGCGATCATCGGCGCGATCGAGAGCACCGTGATCTTGTCGAGCTCCTGTTCACCCGGCGTCGGCAGGGTGTCCGTGAAGACGAACTCGCTGACCTTGGAATTCTTCAGACGGTCTGCGGCCGGACCCGACAGCACACCGTGGGTCGCCGTCACGATGACGTCCTCGGCGCCGTGCGCGAACAGCGCTTCGGCGGCGGCGCAGATCGTGCCACCCGTGTCGATCATGTCGTCGACCAGGACACAGACCCGGCCCTTCACGTTGCCGACGACCTCGTGGACCGTCACCTGGTTGGCGACGTCCTTGTCGCGGCGCTTGTGGACGATCGCGAGCGGGGCGTCCAGACGGTCGCACCAGCGGTCGGCGACCCGGACGCGGCCGGCGTCGGGGGAGACGATCGTCAGCTTCGAGCGGTCGACCTTGGCACCGACGTAGTCGGCCAGTATCGGCAGCGCGAAGAGGTGGTCGACCGGGCCGTCGAAGAAGCCCTGGATCTGGTCGGTGTGCAGGTCGACGGTGAGGATGCGGTCGGCACCCGCCGTCTTCATCAGGTCGGCGATCAGACGGGCCGAGATCGGCTCGCGACCGCGGTGCTTCTTGTCCTGGCGCGCGTAACCGTAGAACGGCACGATCACCGTGATGGAGCGGGCCGAGGCGCGCTTCAGCGCGTCCAGCATGATCAGCTGCTCCATGATCCACTTGTTGATCGGAGCGGTGTGGCTCTGGATCAGGAAGCAGTCGGCGCCGCGAGCGGACTCCTGGAAACGTACGTAGATCTCACCGTTGGCGAAATCGAAGGCCTTAGTCGGCACGAGGCCGACACCCAATTGGTGCGCAACCTCCTCGGCCAGCTCGGGGTGGGCGCGGCCGGAGAAGAGCATCAGTTTCTTCTCGCCGGTCGTCTTGATCCCGGTCACAGCACAGTCTCCTCAGACGTGTTCCTGGCGCTGCACGGATGTGTCCCGATGTGCAACGAGCCAGCCGAAATGGGGTGAACATCTATCACGGTACGCCGTGCTCGGCGCACCTGTTTCCGGTCAGCTTTCGCTGTCGTGCTCCGGAGCGGCGGCCTGAGCCGCCTGCGCGGCGGCACTTCCCGGACGCTTGCGGGCCACCCAACCCTCGATATTCCTTTGCTGACCGCGCGCGACGGCCAGCGAACCGGGCGGTACGTCCTTGGTGATGACCGAGCCGGCCGCGGTGTAGACACCGTCCCCGACCGTGACAGGCGCCACAAACATATTGTCCGAGCCGGTGCGGCAGTGGGAGCCGATCGTGGTGTGGTGCTTGGCCACGCCGTCGTAGTTCACGAAGACGCTCGCCGCACCGATGTTGGTGTGATCGCCGATCGTCGCGTCACCGACGTAACTCAGGTGCGGGACCTTCGTGCCCTCGCCGATCGTGGCGTTCTTCATCTCCACGTACGTACCGGCCTTGGCCTTGCGCCCGAGCCTCGTGCCCGGCCGCAGGTACGCGTACGGGCCGACCGTCGCGCCCGCACCGACCTCGGCCCCGTCCGCGACCGTGTTGTCCACCCGCGCGCCCGCGCCCACGACGGTGTCCCTGAGCCGGGAGTTGGGGCCGACCTCGGCGTCCTCGGCGAGATGCGTGGCGCCGAGAAGCTGGGTGCCCGGGTGCACGATCGTGTCCCGCTCGTAGGTGACCGTGGCGTCGATCAGCGTGGACGCCGGGTCGACGACGGTCACCCCGGCCAGCATGGCCCGCTCCAGCAGCCGCTGGTTCAGCAGCCGCCGGGCCTCGGCCAGCTGGACCCGGTTGTTGATGCCGAGGATCTCGCGGTGGTCGCCCGCGACGGAGGCGCCGACCCGGTGCCCGGCCTCGCGCAGGATGGACAGCACGTCGGTGAGGTACTCCTCGCCCTGGCTGTTGTCCGTACGGACCTTGCCGAGGGCGTCGGCGAGCAGCCGGCCGTCGAACGCGAAGACCCCGGAGTTGATCTCCCGGATGGCGCGCTGGTCCTCGGTGGCGTCCTTGTGCTCGACGATCTCGACGACCGCACCGCTGGCCGGGTCGCGGACGATCCGCCCGTAGCCGGTGGAGTCCGGGACCTCGGCGGTCAGCACGGTGACGGCGTTGGCGTCGGCCGTGTGGGTGGCGGCGAGCGCGCCGAGCGTCTCGCCGGACAGCAGCGGGGTGTCGCCGCAGACGACGATCACGGTGCCCTCGACGGTCCCGCCGAGCTCGTCGAGACCGACGCGCACGGCGTTGCCGGTGCCCCGCTGTTCGGCCTGGTAGGCGGTCCGCAGCCGGTCGTCGACCGCGGTGAGATGCGCGCTGACCTGCTCGCTCTCGTGACCGACGACCACGACGAGATGCTCCGGGTCGAGTTCGCGGGAGGCGGCGACGACATGTCCGACGAGCGAGCGCCCGGAGATCTCGTGCAGAACCTTGGGAGTCTTCGACTTCATGCGGGTGCCCTCACCCGCTGCGAGGACGACGACGGCTGCCGGGCGGATGACGCTCACGGAAATGCCCTTCGGCTTCGGGTGGTGGACATCCGAAGGATACCGGGGCGCCTGTGGGCCGACACGGGCGCGGGCCCCGACCGGTGAGGTCGGGGCCCGCACTCATGGGCTCCCGGGGAAGGAATCGAACCCTCATTCAATGGACCAAAACCATTTGTCCTGCCATTAGACGACCCGGGATAGTTCGCCTTTTATGTCCGATTCTTATGATCGGCTCGTTTCGCAGCCCCTACTATGCCGCACCACCAGCCTTCGATGCGACGGTATAGGTCGGCGCTTTTGAGAACGCGTACGACCAGGCAGCCCCGGTAGTCCTCGCCGACGTTCTTCCGGTTCGTCCTGGGGTTGTGTTTCTTGATCGATGTCTTGCCGAACGACGCGCTGCCGGCGCGGGTCAGATCCCTCCAGTACTGCTCGGCTGCAGTCGCGTCTGCCGTCTCGTGGATGTGCACATGGAAGCGCAACTGCTGTGGACTCACTCCGAGGAGCTGGAGCCACGCCAGGAAGACCTCGATCATCCGAGGGTCGCTGTTGATGAAAGTGACTCTCTCTGCGAGGCGATGAGGTTTGGACTTCGACCCCTCCGACCAGTACAGGCCGACGCCCAGCAGGAAGAGCTCGCGTTCACTCATCGTGCCGATCTCGTTCGTCGCATCCTGCTTCGTCTTCCGGCGTTCCGTCTCACGCCTGCGAAGCGTTGCCTCCCAACCCCGCCGGGCGATGGCTGATGCCTCTTCTCGCGTTCGGTTGCGCTCCGGCTTCGGAAGATCCCGCACCCACAGCGAGATCGAGCTCTTCGAGCAGCCCAGCTCCACCTGGATCTGGTCGTACGTCATGCCCTGGAGTCGCAGTTCCCGCGCCTTGTCGCGAAGGTCGTCCTTGGCGTTCGGGCGCTTCGTCCACTCCGGGGCGGGCTCGCCCTCCAGGAGGCGGTTCAGGATGTCGTTGTTATCCACGAACAGCCGGTCGCGGATCTGGCGGCGGCTGAGGCCCTCCCGGCGCAGGGCGATCGCCTGCTCGCGCAGGTCTTCGAAGTCGGCGTACTTGCTCGTGATTTCCGTCATGCGACAAGCGTCGTCCGGAATGCGGACGTCCGGTGCGAATGCCTGATCGATTCACCATTTCAAGCGATAAGTGGTTGTTCCGTCTCTGTTCGGCGGACGCACGTGCTGTCCAGGTCACCCGAAAACGAGGTGCGTCCGCCCGTAGTCTGGACGGCATGACCACAACGGGGGCATATCGGGAAGCCGCAGGTCCGACCACCCGCGGCTATTGGTGGTGGGAAAGGCGGCGCGGCGTCGCCCTGGACGTGGGGCTCGCGGTCCTGTCGGCGCTGGAATGCGCTCTGGAGGGGGTGGAATTCGCCGGGGACACCGGGCTGCCGGTGCCGGTCGGTGTGGTGTTCGGGCTGCTCGCGGGGGCTGTGCTGGTGGTGCGGCGGCGCTGGCCGATCGCCGTGGTGCTGGTGTCGATCGCGACGACGCCCGCCGAGATGGGTTTCCTGATGGGGCTGGTCGGCCTCTACACGCTGGCCGCTTCCGATGTGCCGCGCAGAATCACCGCGGTGCTGATGGGGATGTCCTTCTCGGGGACGTTCATAGTCACGTACGTACGGCTGCGGCAGAGCGTCTCCGCGCAGGCCGATTTCGGGCGCGACGACTGGTACGTACCGCTGCTCTCGCTGTTCATGTCGCTCGGGCTCACCGCGCCGCCCGTGCTGTTCGGCCTGTACATAGGGGCCCGGCGCCGGTTGATGGAGAGCCTGCGGGAGCGGGCGGACTCGCTGGAGCGGGAGCTCTCGCTGCTCGCCGACCGGGCCGAGGAGCGGGCCGAGTGGGCGCGTACGGAGGAGCGCACCAGGATCGCCCGCGAGATGCATGACGTGGTCGCCCACCGGGTCAGCCTGATGGTTGTGCACGCTGCCGCGCTGCAGGCCGTCGCGCCGAAGGATCCGGCGAAGGCGGTACGCAATGCCGCGCTGGTCGGTGACATGGGGCGGCAGGCGCTGACGGAGCTCCGCGAGATGCTCGGGGTGCTGCGGAGTGGGGAGCCCGTGCCGGCGCGGTCCACGAAGGTGCCGCTCGCGTCGGTCGGCCGGGCGGCCGCGGCGGTGGCGGCTGCCGCGGCGGAGGACGGGCCCCGGCTGCACGAGGTGGAGACCCTGGTCGGGGAGTCCAGGGCGGCCGGTATGACGGTGGAGCTCTCGGTGGACGGTGAGGCCCGCCCGTACGCCCCCGAGGTCGAGCAGACCGCGTACCGGGTGGTGCAGGAGGCCCTGACGAACGTGCACAAGCACGCGGCCGGCGCGAAGACGTGGGTGCGGCTCGCGCACCGGGGCTCGGAGGTCGCGATGCAGGTGGAGAACGGCCCGTCGGACGCCGCCACGGCGGACGCCGGGCTGCCGAGCGGGGGCAACGGGCTCGTCGGCATGCGGGAGCGGGTGCTGGGGCTCGGCGGCGTCTTCGTTTCCGGGCCGACGGACGCGGGAGGTTTCCGGGTGTCGGCGGTCCTGCCGCACCGCGGGGAGGCCTGACCTGCCGGGCGGTCGGCCTGACTCGACCGGCGGGCGGTTACCGGCCCGTCCGGCGTTCGAGGACACAACCGGGACGGCGGGTCGCCAGGACGGAATCATGGCCGGGCACGGCCGGGTGCCGACCCGTCCTCCATCGCCGGACGGGCCGGTTCGTGCCGGGGTCGGCCGGAAGATCCGGGCTGCTCAGCCGGGGATCAGGCGTTCCGGCTGGATGCCGCCGATGAGGGTGGCGAGTGCCTGGTCGATGTCCGGGCCGAGGTACCAGTCCCCGGTGTGGTCGATGCTGTACACGCGGCCCTCGGAGTCGATCGCGAGGACGGCCTGCCCGTCCCCCTCCTCGCCGAGAGGGCTGACCTCGGTCTCCAGCGCGCGGCCGAGGTCGCCGAGCGTGCGGGCGAGATGCAGGCCGCTCATCGGGTCGATGCGTACGGGGGACGGTGCGATGTGCCGGCCGGGCGCGGACGCCGTGATGTGGAGTCCGCCGAATTCCGCCCACACCTCGACGGCGGCCGGGAAGACCGCGTGCTGATGACCGCCGGGTGACGCGTGCGAGCGCAGCGCGTCGGCCCATTCCTCGGCCCGGCGGATGTCCCAGCGGCCGGGCTGCCAGCCCGCGGCGCGCAGGGCGGCGTCGACGGCGGCGGGGAAGCGGGCCGTGGCATGCGGGTCCCGGCCCGTGGGGGCCGCTTGTTCGGGTAGGTCGGTTCGGTCGTGCATCGGCGCCCGGTCAGCCCTTCTCGGCGGCGGTCGTGAGGTCGACGGGACGTACGCCGAAGTGGGCGAGCATCTCCGTGCAGGAACGGCACGGCGGTGCGTAACTGCCGTGCATCGGGTCGCCGTCCTCGCGGATGCGCCGTGCGGTGAGCCGTGAGTGCTTCAGGGCGCGGCGGGCTTCGCCGTTGGTCAGTGGTTTGCGCTGGGCCCGCTTGGAGCGGCCGGCTTCCGCGGCGGTGAGTTGCCGGGACAGCAGTATCGCTTCGGGGCAGCGGCCGGTGAAGCGTTCGCGCTGGCTGCTGGTGAGGGTGTCGAGGAAGTCCTGGACGAGGGGGTGCAGTACGGGGGGCTGGTCGCCCTTGCCCGCGGTGCAGGTGAACGTCTCGCCGCGTACGGACAGCGCCGCGGCCACCGCGGGCAGGATGCCGTCGCGGCGGTGGTGCAGGCGGGGTATGGGGCTGGTTCCGGTGTTGCTCCAGCTGAGGCGTGGGTCCCCGGTCGTGACTGGTCGTGCGGTGTGCATTGGTGCTTTCCCTCCCGTGCCCGCAGCGGTAGCTGCGCGATGTGCACGCCCCCGAGTTGCGGTGACAGCCTGCCAAATGTCGCGGCTCGTCGGGAAGCTGGGGCGGGGAAACGCGCCTTGGTGTCGCCCGGGGTGGCAGGAGCGTTGCTTGTCCGTCACGCCGTTGTGACGGTTCGTGACGGAAGGGAAAGGGGGTGGCGTACGGGCGAGACCTGCTCTTGTGCCACCGCATAGGCTGTCCGCGGACCGCCCCCCTTGGGCAGGTCGGTCCTCACCAGCCAGACGCAGCAGGGGGCAACCGCCATGACGACAGGTCGGCTCGGGCAGCAAGCCGCGCCACCGAACGCGGCCTACGCCGGGCAGCTCGTGCATTTCCCGGACCCGGTCCGGGCGTCCCGCCATCCCAGAGGCGTGCGGATGGACGAGCACGGCAGCCCGGACTTCGCGTTGTACGCGCGCGCCGCCGCCGAGATCGCCGAGCCCCCGCCGGGTTTCGGCGTCGATGAGCTGCGGCTGACCGACTATGTCTCGGCCAACGCGGCGCTGGCGGCGAGTGGCCATGAGCTGTGGGACACGATTCCCGCGGTCGCGACCCCGCACGGCTGGACCTGGCACCACGTCCCCGGTGGTCGGCGCATGGAGCTGATTCCGGTCGAGGTCAAGGCGTTGCTCAGGCACCACGGCGGCCTCGCCGCCACGGCGGTCGACCAGAACAAGCGCGGTACGCGCCCCTTGCAGGAGACCCGGCCAGCGCACTTCCGGCTGCCCAAGGGCGCTGTGGCGGTGAGCGAGCAGCAGATCCTGGGCGTGGAGGAGGACCTCGGTTACCGGTTGCCCGGTGCGTACCGGTCGTTCCTGAAGGCGGCGGGCGGTTCGGCTCCGGTCGGGGCGGCGCTCGACGCGGAGCTCGGTGTCCTGGTCGACCAGCCGTTCTTCACGGTTCGCGAGGAGGCTGCCGTGAACGACCTGGTGTACGTGAACAAGTGCCTGCGGGACCACCTCACCAAGGACTACCTGGGCGTCGGCTTCGTCCAGGGGGGCCTTCTCGCGGTGAAGGTGAAGGGCCATGGGGTCGGCTCGGTCTGGTTCTGTGCGTACGACGACGCCCGGGATCGGGACGGCTGGACGGTGCAGGAGCGGGTGGACCGGCTGCTGCTGCCGTGCGGCGGCGATTTCGATTCCTTCCTGCAGCGTCTGGCGGGTAATCCGCCGGAGCTGGAGACCGTGGCGAACCTGATGGTGGACGGCGGCTTCGCGCGGGCCGTCCCGGTGGAGGGGTGAGCGCGATGGTGACCTTTGCGCAGGCGCAGGAGCGCGCGGACGAGTGGATCAACGGCGACGTGCCCGCGTACCAGCACCGTGAGGTGCGGGTGCGGGAGTTCGAGCTGGGCTTCGTGGTGTGGGGCGAGGACCGTGCCGAGGGCCCGGTCTCGGACGGCGGCCGGCAGCGGCTGGTGATAGCCCGGGACAGCGGTGAGGCCACGCTGTGGCCGGGGTTGCCGGTGGGTGAGGTGATCCGGCGGTACGAGGAGGAGTACGGGGCGCACGAGGTGGCTCCGGCTGCTCCGGAGCCGCCGCAGCGCATCGACCTGAATCAGACGTCGTTCCTGCTGACCCCCCCGGAGTGGCTCCAGGAAGCGGCCGACAAGCTGGGTATTCCGGATCAGCGGGCGGGGCGGGACGGGGGCGCGGTTCCTACGTCGCCGCCGGTTCCCTCGGCCCCGTCGGCCCCGTCGGCCCCGTCGGCCCCGTCGGCTTCTCCGGCTTCCTCGGACGGTTCGCGCGGTGGGCCGGTCGCGTACGAGCCGACGGCCAACGACGGCGTTCCGGCGTCCTCCGTCGCCGCGTCGCCGCCGAACGTGCCCGCCGGGGCCACCCCGTGGGCCGGGACCGACACCAACGCGGGTTCCGACGACGGTGCGGTGCCGCTGCCGGCCACGGTGTTCTCGCCGCCGCTCTCGGGTGCCGACGACGAAGGGACCCCGCCGCCGGTCGTGCCGGCCGACGCGCCGACCGCCCTGATGTCGGGGGGCAGTCAGCTGCCCCCGACGGCGATCGCCCCCGGCATGGAGCCGCGGGGAAACGGTGCGCCTTCGCCGCGTACTTCCGGCCCGGCTTCCGATCCCGGCCCCGGTGCCGGTGACATCGCGGACGCGGCCACCAGTAAGGCCGTCGTGCCGCCGCGTGGTGCGCGTGGGGGCGGTCCGACGACTCCGCCGCCGCCGGGTGCCCCCGGTACGCCGGGAGCGCGGCCGGGTGCGCCTGTGCCGCCGCCCTCGGGCCCGGGTGCGCCCGGCGCTCCGGCGGGCGGGTACCTGCCGACGCAGCTCGTCTCCCAGCAGGGCCCGCCCGGTCCGCCCGGGCCGCCTGGTCCTCCGGCTCCCCCCGCGCCTCCGGGTTCGATGCCTCCGCCGCCCGGTGGTGGGGTGCATCATGCCGCGACGATGCTGGCGGACCCGAGCATGGGTGGCCTGGGTGCGCCGCAGCCGCCCGCGCCTCCTGGCCCTCCCGGCCCGCCCGGAATGCCCGGTCCTCCGGCTCCGCCCGGTTCGACGCCTCCGCCGCCCGGTGGTGGGGTGCACCATGCGGCGACGATGCTGGCGGACCCGAGCATGGGCGGCCCGGGTGCGCCGCAGCCGCCCGCGCCTCCTGGCCCTCCCGGCCCGCCCGGTCCGCCCGGAATGCCGCAGGGCGGCGCCCCCACGCCGCCGCCCCCGGCGTACGGGTATCCGCAGGCACCCGTCGGTCAGCCGACCGTCGGCCCCGGCTACCAGGCCGTGCTGCGCTACCGCGCGCCCGACGGCAGCGAGCAGCAGCTGATCCGCCGCTCGGCGCCCGGCACCCCGCACCCCGAGTGGCAGATGCTGCACGAGCTGCGGGCCATGAACGTGCCGCCGCAGCAGGTCATCGAGCTGCACACCGAGCTGGAGTCGTGCGAGCTGCCCGGTGGGTACTGCGCGCGGATGATCCGGGAGACCTGGCCGCAGGTGCGGATCACCAGCGTCGCCCCGTACGGCACCGATCACGCCAGCCGTCAGCAGGGCATGCAGCATCTGCTCACGCATCAGGGCGAGCTGCATCAGGTCGCGGACGGGCCGGCGCGTCCGGCGCCGGTGCGGGCGCCGCTGCCGCAGATGCAGCCCGCGCCGCCGGTGCCGCCGGAGGCCGTCGCGCAGGAGCTGCTGCAGGCCTTCGGGCCGCAGGGCATCCTCCGCTTCGATCAGCGCGCGGTGTCGCGGCAGGGTGTGCCCGAGACCGTGGCACAGACGTTGGTGTGGGCGGGGCTGCCCGCCGACTTCGGGCCGTTCTTCTGGGCGCAGCCGGGCCAGCCGGTCGTGGCGACGCTGGGTGAGCTGGCCGCCCAGCGGCAGGTGCAGGCCGCCCCGGACGCGGGGTCGTATCTCGTCATGGGGTCCGACTTCGGGCGGGCGATCTGTGTCCAGTACGGCACCGCGAACATCGTGGCGGTGCCGGTCGAGGCAGGGCCTGGCGGGCAGTCGGTGCCGCCGCAGTTCGTGAACACAGGGCTGCCGGAGTTCCAGCGTTCGATGGCGCTGCTCGGCCGGATGTGGTGGCTGCGGTTCGGGCTCAATCCGGAGCAGGCGGGCCGCTGGACGGTCGACTTCCAGGCCCAGTTGGTGGCGCTGGACGCGGCGGCGCTGGCGTCGCCGGAGAGCTGGTGGTCCGTACTGCTCGAACAGATGTGGGACGGACTGATCTGACCCGGCACGTTTCCGCGTACGGCGCCCGGTTCCCCGTGAGGGGGGCCGGGCGCCGTGTTGTGCGGGGTCTGTGATGACGGTCGCTTCCGTCCGGAAAGTCGCTGATCGATTCCGACTTCTGTGGCAATTGCCGCATCCTTAGACGTACTGCAGGTGGTCGGAGAGTCGGAAAGAGGCTTCAGGGATGAGTTCTGCACCGGTGTCCGCGCACGGCTTCGTCGGCGTACGGGGACGTGGCTACCGTCCGGAGCAGGTGGACCGGGCCGTGGGCGCGCTGTCGGCGGAGCGGGACGCGGCGTGGGAGCAGGTGGCCCGGCTGACCGCGCTGGTGGAGGAGTCGTCGGCCGAGTCGGTGCGGCTGGGCCAGGCCGTCGCGCAACTGGCCCCGCAGGATTACGCGTCGCTCGGTGAGCGCGCCCAGCGGATCCTGGCGCTCGCCGAGGCCGAGGCGGGGGCCGTCCTGGGCGCCGCCCAGGAGGAGGCACAGGCGGTGCGGGACGCGGCGGACGAGGCGGGCCGGGCTCTTCGCGAGTCGGCGCGCGCGGATGCCGGGGCGATGTGGGCGGCGGCTGAGAAGCATGCCGACGAGACGTTGTCCGCGGCCCGGGGCACCGCCGAGCAGACCCTCGTCGAGACCCGCGAGGAGGCCGCGGAGGTGCGGGAGTTGGCGGAGTCCGCGATGGCCGAGACACGTCGTCGCACCGCGAGCGTCCTGGCCCACCAGGAGCAGGAGCACGCCGAGCGCTGGAAGGCGGCCGAACGTGAGGTGGCGGAGGCCGAGGCGGCGCAGGCGGCGCGGCACGACGAGCTGACCGAGCAGGCGGAGGCCCGTCTGGCCGAGGCGCGACGGGCGCTGGCCGAGACGGAGGAGACCGCGCGGCACGGTCAGGAGGACGCGCAGGCGCAGGGCGCGGAGCTGATCGCGGCGGCCAGGGTCCGTGAGGAGCGGGTGGTCCGGGAGACGGAGCGGATCCTGCGGGAGCACGAGGAGGGCCGCGAGGAGGTGCAGGCGCACATGACGCACGTACGGAACTCCCTCGCTGCGCTCACCGGGCGGGTGGGCCCGGCGGAGGACTGAGAGACCGGCCGCGGTCCGGGACCGGCGCAGGACGAGGGCCGGCCTTGGTGCCCAGCAGTACCAGTTCGAGCGCACCCCACGGGCCCTTGCCGGGCCGGCCGGGGGGTTGGGTGCGGGTTCCGGCGTTCAGGGGCGGGGCGCCGGTGGGATGCCCGCCAGGATCCGCGGCTCCTCCCCGTCGTACCGGCGGCGGGCCTCGGCCGCCGTGTAACGGGGGAGCACCGTGCCCAGCCAGCCCGCCAGGAATCCGGCGGGGATGGAGACGAGGCCGGTCGTGGTGAACGGGAACCAGTTGAAGTCGTGCCCGGGGAAGACCGAGGAGGGCGAGCCCGAGACCAGATTGGTGCCGGTGATCAGCACCATGGCGGTGGCGGTGCCGACGATCAGGGTGCAGAGCAGTCCGGTGCGCGTGAAGCGCCGCCAGAACATGCTGTAGACGAGGGCCGGGGCCAGCGCCGACGCGCCGACGCAGAACGAGAGCGTCGCCAGTGCCTGCACGTTCCAGTGTCTGGCTACGACGGCGAGGGCGATGGAGAGCAGTCCGACGGCGACCGCCGAGGCCTGTGCCATACGCATTTCGGACAGGCCCGGCAGTGGCTTTCTGTCCGGGTCGCGCACCCCGTGCAGTCCGTGGGCGAAGAGATCGTGTGCGAGGGAGTTCGCGCAGGCGAGGATCATTCCGGCGACGGAGGCGAGCAGCGTCAGGAAGATCGCTGTCGTCATCGTCGTGACGATCAGCGCGCCCAGTTGGCCGCCGCCCGCGACCGCGCCGCTGACCTGGAGGATCGAACTGTTTCCGGACGCTCCGGCGGCGGTGATGCGGTCGTGGCCGACGAGTGCGCCCGCGCCGAAGCCGATCACGACGACGAGGAGACAGATCGTGGCGACCACGGCGACCGCCCAGGACATCGAGCGGCGGACGGCCTGGGTGGAGCGGCCGCTCGTCATCCGCATGGCCACGTGGGGCAGGCAGGCGGCACCGAGTACCACGGTCAGTTCGGAGCTGACCATGTCGAGCCCGCTGCCCTCGAACTGGAGTCCCGAGCGCAGATACCCGGCCCCGGCGCCGCTGCTGTTGCGGGCGGCCGAGAGCAGGGCGCCGGTGTCCCAGCCGAAACGGTTCATGATCAGTACGGAGATGGTGAACGCGGCGACGAAGAGGACCACCGTCTTCACGATCTGGATCAGTGACGTGCCCTTCATGCCGCCGATCGCCGCGTAGCCGATCATCAGGATGCCGAGCCCGATGATGGCGCCGGTGCGGAATCCCGAACTGTCGAAGCCCAGGATGAACGCGAGCAGATCGCCGCTGCTGGCGAGTTGGACGACCATCATCGGGACGAGCGCGGCGAGGGTGGTCGCACAGGCGGTGATGCGGACGGCGCGGCCGGGGGCGCGGCGCACGAGCAGGTCGCCCACGGTGAACCCGCCCGCGTTGCGCAGGGGTTCGGCCAGCAGGAACATCAGCAGGACGAGCGAGAGGGTGATGCTCAGGGTGAGGATCAACCCGTCGTAGCCGGTGAGGGCGATGATGCCGGTGGTGCTGAGAATCGTGGCGGCGGAGAGGTAGTCGCCCGCGAGGGCGAGGCCGTTCTGCAGGGGCGAGAGCGAGCGGGAGCCGGCGTAGAACTCGTCGAGGTCGTCGCGGTCCGGACCCGTCATCACACAGAGCAGCAGGGCGACGGTGGCCACCGCGAGAAACGCCACCAGGGACATCGACTGCGCGGAGTCGTCGAATCCGTTCACCGGGCCGCTCCCGCTCTTCGGAGCCGGGCGGCGAGCGGGTCGACGGTGTGCCGGGCGGTCCGTTCGTACAGGACGATGGCGAGCAGCGTCACCGGCAGCTGGCAGAGCCCCAGCGCCAGGCCGATGTTGAGGCCGCCGAACAGGGGGCGTTCCAGCAGGTCCTTGGCGAAGACCGAGAGCAGCAGGAAGGCGACGAAGTAGCCGAGTGCGGTCAGGGTCGTGATGCGGCGCAGCAGCCGGTACGCGGTGCGTAGCCGGCGCAGATCGCCGTGGCGGGCGGCTCCGGCCACGGGGGTGGCGGGCGGTTCCGGCAGCTCCGGGGGAGGTACGGGGTCCGAACTCTGCCAGGGCAGCAGGTAATCGGGGCGTTGCGGAGTTGGCGGCCGATGCCCTCGGGGTGCCGTCGGCAGCCGTTCGGGCCAGGAGGAGTACGGGGACGGGGGCGGGCTTCCGTACGACATCTGGGTGCTGCTCCTTGCATGGCTCGGGTCCTGGGCTGGACGGCAAGGCAGGAGTGCGGTGGTGCTGTCGGAAGCGCGAACATTACTCGCCGGTATGGGGAGTTGGGGAGACGTTGGCCGGAACTACCCAAGGTAATGGCTCAGTTGCATGAGATCGGGCCCGGCGCCGTGGCGCGGTGCGGACGTCTGAACTGAAGGGCTACCGCGCCGGGGCGTCGCTCGCGGGCTCCTCGGGGAGCACGGGGAAGCGGCGCGGGGCCACGAAGACGAGCACGAGGAGGGCGAGTGCCGCGGCCCCGGCAGCGCCCAGGTAGACGTGGTCGACGGCGGCGTCGACGGCCCGCCGCAGGTAGTCCGTCGCAGCGGCCGAGAGCCTGCCCGGGGTGTCCAGGGCGTGCGAGATCGCGTCCAGGTCGCCAGGCAGTCCGGGCACCGGGGCGGCGGCCAGCCGGGACGCGAGGATGCCGTTGGCGACGGCCCCGAAGAGCGCGGCGCCGATGCTCTGGCCGACCTGGCGGCAGAAGAGCACGGACGCGGTCGTCGTACCGCGCTCGGCCCAGCCGACCGTCGACTGGACGCCGACGATCAGCGGCAGCTGGAACAGGCCGAGCGCCGCACCGAGCAGCAGCATGATCAGGGCGGGCTGCCAGGCCTCGCCCGGATACGGCAGCAGCGGGAACGCGAGCAGTATCAGCAGGGCGCAGCTCATGCCGATGATCGCGGTGCGGCGGAAGCCGATGCGGTTGTAGACGCGGTTGGAGAACGCCGCCGACACCGGCCAGCTCAGGGTCATCACGGACAGGACGAATCCGGCGGCGATCGGGCCGAGGCCCAGCACCGACTGGGCGTACGTCGGCAGGAACACCGTGGGGGCGACCATCAGCAGCCCCATCGCGCCCAGCCCCAGATTGACCGAGGCGATGGTCCGCCGCCGCCAGACCCAGCCGGGAATGATCGGCTCGGCGGCCCGCCGCTCGACGACGACGGTCAGCGCGCCGAGCGCGGCGCTGCCGGCCAGCAGCCCGAGGGACGGGGCGGAGAACCAGGGCCAGGCCACCCCGCCCTGGACGAGCGCGGTCAGCAGCAGGGTGCCCGTCGCGAAGACGAGGAGGGCGCCCGCCCAGTCGATCCGGGGGCGGGGCGCGTCGGCCGCCCGGCGGGCACCGGACGGCTCGTGGAGGTGACGTACGACGAGCCAGAGCGCGAGCGCCCCGATCGGCAGATTGATCAGGAAGATCCAGCGCCAGTCGGCGTACACCGCGAACAACCCGCCGATCACCGGCCCCGCGACCGCCGAAGTGGCCCACACGGTCGACAGCTTGGCCTGGATCTTCGGGCGTTCCTTGAGCGGGTAGAGGTCCGCGGCGATGGTCTGCACGGTGCCTTGCAGGGCTCCGCCGCCCAGGCCCTGGACGACCCGGAAGGCGATCAGCGCGGCCATGTTCCAGGCGGCGGCGCAGAGCACCGAACCGAACAGGAAGAGGGCTATGCCGGCGATCAGGACCGGCTTGCGGCCGAAGGTGTCGGAGAGCTTCCCGTACACCGGCAGAGTGACCGTCACGGCCAGCAGATAGCCGGAGAACAGCCACGAGAAGACGGAGAAGCCGCCGAGATCGTCGACGATCTGCGGGACGGCGGTGGAGACGATGGTGCCGTCGATGGCCGACAGGGCCATCCCGAGCATCAGGGCGGCGACCACCGGACCGCGTCCGCGTGGCGTCGCGGGGGAGCGGCCCGGGGCGACCCCGGAGCCCGATGTCGCTTCGGTACTGCCGTCCCCGTTACCGCCCGCGCCGCTCACCAAGATTCGTTCCCCCTGCACGTATTTTCTCCGGACACTGTCTCACCCGTGGGCCGCGGTGGGGAGGCGCCGCTGCTGAGGGAGGAGGCGGGTGGCGGTCCTGCGTCCCCCGCCGACCTTGGCTCGTGCACCCACAGGTACAGCCCCTGACACGGTTCTCCACCCGGGGACCGAGACCCCTAGGGGGCGCTCCCCAGTTCGGCCCAGGGGCGGTTCCTCCCGGCGGAGGACGTGACGGCGGTGGCTCGTTCCTTAACGTGTTCCTACACCGCGAAATGCGGCTGATTCCCACCGCGGATGCGACAGACCGCAGGGGGCGGGGTGGGGAAAACCCCACCCGAAGACTGCGCTGGGCACCAGCGCGCCGGGCTCCTGCGAACACCAGACTTCAGACGTACGCCGCGACCACTCGAAAACCGCATGACCGACTTAGGAGATAAACCGTGACAACGGCTGTAACCATTCCCAGGCACGGGGGCACTGGAGGGCGTACGGCCGTCGCTGCGCGAGCGCGACAGGTCGTCAAGGCGTACGGGGCGGGGGAGACCCGGGTCGTCGCGCTCGACCATGTCGATGTGGACATCGCCCGCGGGCAGTTCACGGCGATCATGGGCCCGTCCGGCTCCGGCAAGTCGACCCTGATGCACTGCCTGGCCGGCCTGGACACCGTGACGTCCGGTCAGATCTTCCTCGACGAGACCGAGATCACCGGGCTCAAGGACAAGAAGCTCACCCAGCTCCGCCGGGACCGGATCGGCTTCATCTTCCAGGCGTTCAACCTGCTCCCCACGCTCAACGCGCTGGAGAACATCACGCTGCCGATGGACATCGCGGGCCGCAGGCCCGACGCGGCCTGGCTGCGGCAGGTCGTGGAGACGGTCGGTCTCGCCGAGCGGCTGAAGCACCGGCCCACCGAACTCTCCGGCGGCCAGCAGCAGCGCGTCGCGGTGGCCAGGGCGCTCGCCGCCCGGCCGGAGATCATCTTCGGTGACGAGCCCACCGGAAACCTGGACTCGCGGGCCGGCGCCGAGGTGCTGAGCTTCCTGCGCAGGTCCGTCGACGAGCTGGGCCAGACCATCGTCATGGTCACCCACGACCCGGTCGCCGCCTCCTACGCGGACCGGGTGCTGTACCTCGCCGACGGACGCATCGTCGACGAGATGCACAACCCGACGGCCGATCAGGTCCTCGACCGCATGAAGGACTTCGACTCGCGCGGGCGGACGTCATGACCGTCTGGAAGACATCGAGGCGCAACTTCTTCGCGCACAAGGGACGCATGGCGCTCTCCGCCGTCGCGGTCCTGCTGTCGGTGGCGTTCGTGTGCGGCACGCTCGTCTTCACCGACACCATGAACACCACATTCGACAAGCTCTTCGCCGCGACGTCGGCCGATGTCACCGTCAGCCCGAAGACCCCCGAGGACGACGACCGGCTTCCGGAGAACGGCAAGCCCGTCACGCTCCCCGCCTCCGCCGTCCAGCAGGTCGCCAGGGCCACCGGCGTGAAGGACGCCGAGGGCGCGGTCTTCAGCATGTCCGTCACCGTCGTCGACAGCGACAACAAGAACATGGGCTCCACGACGGGCGCCCCGACGATCGCGGGCAACTGGACGAAGAACGAACTGCGCTCGATGGAGATCACCTCCGGCCACGCACCGCGCGGCCCGACCGAGGTGATGGTCGACGCCGACACCGCCGACAAGCACCACCTGAAGATCGGCGACGAGCTGCGCACCATCGCCGCCACCGGCGACATCAACGCGAAGATCAGCGGCATCGCCACCTTCAAGGTCACCAACCCCGGCGCGGCGGTCGTCTACTTCGACACCGTCACCGCGCAGACGAAGCTGCTCGGCAAGCCGGACGTCTTCAGCCTCATCTCCGTCACCGCCGAACAGGGCGTCAGCGACACGCAGCTGAAGCAGTCCGTCGCCACGGCGCTCGGCGACACCTCCGCGTACAAGCTCCAGACGCAGAAGGAGGCCGCGGACGCCAACAAGAACTCGATGGGCTCCTTCCTCGACGTCATGAAGTACGTGATGCTCGGCTTCGCCGGGATCGCCTTCCTCGTCGGCATCTTCCTGATCGTCAACACCTTCTCGATGCTGGTCGCCCAGCGCACCCGCGAGATCGGCCTGATGCGGGCCATCGGCTCCAGCCGCAAGCAGGTCAACCGTTCCGTGCTCATCGAGGCGCTGTTCCTCGGCATCCTCGGCTCCGTCCTCGGCGTCGGCGCGGGCATCGGCCTCGCCGTCGGCCTGATGAAGCTCATGGGCGCCCTGGGCATGGAACTGTCCACCGACGACCTCACGGTCGCCTGGACGACCCCGGTCGTCGGCCTCGCGCTCGGCATCATCGTGACCGTCGTCGCCGCGTACATCCCGGCCCGTCGCGCCGGGAAGATCTCCCCGATGGCCGCCCTGCGCGACGCCGGAACCCCGGCGGACGCCCGGGCCGGCCGGGTCAGGGCCGCGATCGGCCTGGTCCTCATCCTCGGCGGCGGCACCGCGCTCTACGCCGCGACGCGGGCCGACAAGTCGAGCGAGGGCTCGCTCCTCCTCGGTGCGGGCGTGGTCCTCACCCTGATCGGCTTCATCGTGATCGGCCCGCTGCTGGCCGGCTTCGTGGTCCGGGTGCTGAGCGCGGTCATGCTGCGGATGTTCGGCCCCGTCGGACGGCTCGCGGAGCGCAACGCCCTGCGTAACCCGCGCCGCACCGGAGCGACCGGCGCCGCCCTGATGATCGGCCTCGCCCTGGTCGCCTGCCTCTCGGTCGTCGGCTCCTCCATGGTCGCCTCGGCCACCGAGGAACTCGACAAGTCGGTCGGCGCCGACTTCATCGTCCAGCCGGCCGGCGGCAACCCGACGCTCCTGGTGGACCAGGCGGTCAAGTCCCTGGAGTCCGTGCCGGACATAGAACACCTCACCGGCTACAAGGTCGTCGGCGCCAGGATCACGGCTCCCGACGGCACCACCGAGAACAAGGCCCTGGCCGCCGTCGATCCCACGTACCAGGAGGACGTCCGGCGCGAGACGGTCGCCGGGAAGCTGGCCGACGCGTACGGCAAGGACGCCATGTCCGTCGGCGACACGTACGCCACCAAGCACCACCTCAAGGTCGGCGACCGGCTCACCGTCGCGTTCAAGGGCGGCGAGACCGCGAAGCTGAGGCTTGCCGCGATCACCTCGGACGACGTGAACATCGACAAGGGCGCGATGTACACGAACGTCGCGACCGCCGCGCGGTACGTTCCCGCCGACAGCCTGCCGAAGAACATGATGATGTTCGCTAAGGCCGCGGACGGCAAGGAGAAGGAGGCGTACGCCGCACTGAAGGCCGCCCTCGTCAAGTATCCGCAGTACGAGGTGAAGAACCAGGCCGACTTCAAGCAGCAGCTGAAGGACCAGATCGGCCAGCTGCTGAACATCGTCTACGGCCTGCTGGCGCTCGCGATCATCGTCGCGGTGCTCGGTGTGGTGAACACCCTCGCCCTGTCGGTGGTCGAGCGGACCCGTGAGATCGGCCTGATGCGCGCCATCGGCCTCTCCCGCCGCCAGTTGCGCCGGATGATCCGCCTGGAGTCGGTGGTCATCGCCGTCTTCGGCGCCCTGCTCGGCCTCGGCCTCGGCATGGGCTGGGGCACGGCGGCCCAGAAGCTGCTGGCCCTGGAGGGCCTCGGCGTCCTGGAGATCCCGTGGCCGACGATCCTCACGGTCTTCGTCGCCTCGGCCTTCGTCGGCCTGTTCGCGGCCCTGGTCCCGGCGTTCCGGGCGGGCAGGATGAACGTGCTGAACGCGATCGCCACGGAATAGCGGGGACCGATCGGCGAGGGTCGGTGGTCCAGACCGCCGACGTAGGATGACTGATCCGGCCCCGGGGTGTCCCTCCAAACACCCCGGGGCCGGTCGCGTGCGACCGGGGAACGGGCCGGGGTGTCCGGGTCCGGCCGTGGGCCGGGGTGTCCGGGTCCGGCCGTGGGCCGGGGTGTCCGGGTCCGGCCGTGGGCCGGGGTGTCCGGGTCCGGCCGTGGGCCGGGGTGTCCGGGTCCGGCCGTGGGCCGGGGTGTCCGGGTCCGGCCGTGGGCCGACGACGGCAGGGTCCGGCCACGGGCCGGGGTGTCCGGGTCCGGCCACGGGCCGGTGGCGCCCGCAATCCGACCCGCTGAGCCGGATTGCGGGCGCGGCTGTCACAGCGGAGTCGTACGCTGGAACCCCCGGCCCGTGAGACGTGTCGGGTCCTTCGTGTTGCCCCTACGCGTCGCCCCCTGGCAGCAGCCGGCTGTCAGACCTCGCCCTCGTTACCCGGACGGAAGCCCTTCATGAGCCTGCACGGCCTGCTGGATGTCGTCGTACGTGACCCGGCACTTTCCGAAGCGGTGAAGGCCGCTGCCGACGGCCACCGGATGCATGTCGACCTCGTCGGTCCGCCCGCCGCCCGCCCCTTCGCGGTGGCCGCGCTGGCCCGCGAGACCGACCGGACCGTGCTCGCCGTCACCGCGACCGGCCGGGAGGCCGAGGACCTGGCCGCCGCGCTGCGCACCCTGCTGCCGCCGGACACGATCGCCGAGTTCCCGTCCTGGGAGACCCTGCCGCACGAGCGGCTCTCGCCCCGCTCAGACACCGTGGGCCGCCGCCTCGCCGTGCTGCGGCGCCTCGCGCACCCGAGGAATGACGACCCGGAGACCGGGCCGGTCAAGGTCGTCGTCGCACCGGTGCGCTCCGTGCTCCAGCCGCAGGTCAAGGGGCTCGGCGACCTGGAACCCGTAGCGCTGCGCATCGGACAGAGCGCCGACCTCGGCAAGACGGTCGACGCGCTCGCGGCAGCCGCGTACTCCCGGGTCGAACTGGTGGAGAAGCGCGGCGAGTTCGCCGTGCGCGGCGGCATCCTGGACGTCTTCCCGCCGACCGAGGAGCACCCCCTTCGGGTGGAATTCTGGGGCGACGACGTCGAGGAGATCCGCTACTTCAAGATCGCCGACCAGCGGTCGCTGGAGATCGCCGAGCACGGGCTGTGGGCGCCGCCCTGCCGGGAGCTGCTGCTGACCGGCGAGGTGCGTGAGCGGGCCGCCGCCCTCGCCGAGCAGCACCCGGAGCTGGGCGAGCTGCTCGGCAAGATCGCCGAGGGGATCGCGGTGGAGGGCATGGAGTCCCTCGCCCCGGTCCTCGTCGACGACATGGAGCTGCTGCTCGACGTGCTGCCGAAGGGCTCGATGGCGCTGGTCTGCGACCCGGAGCGGGTGCGTACGAGGGCCGCCGACCTGGTCGCCACCAGCCAGGAGTTCCTCCAGGCGTCCTGGGCGGCGACCGCGATGTCCAGCGCGGACGAAGTCCGCTCCGGCAAGGGCGGTGGTGGGCGACGGGTGGGAGGCCAGGCCCCGATCGACGTCGGCGCGGCATCGCTGTGGGGCATCGCGGACGTCCGGGACCGGGCCCGCGAGCTGGAGATGATGTGGTGGTCGGTCTCCCCGTTCGCCGCGGACGAGGAGCTCGATGAGGACACCCTCAAGCTCACGATGCACGCCCCGGAGTCGTACCGGGGCGACACCGCCCGCGCGCTCGCCGACACCAAGGGCTGGATCGCCGACGGCTGGCGCACGGTGTACGTCACCGAGGGCCAGGGGCTCGCCTCCCGTACCGTCGAGGTGCTGAGCGGCGAGGGCATCGCGGCCCGCCTGGATGCCGACCTGGCCGAGATCTCCCCGTCGCTGGTCCACGTCTCCTGCGGCGCGATCGACCACGGCTTCGTCGACCCGGCGCTCAAGCTCGCCGTGCTGACCGAGACGGACCTCACCGGCCAGCGCACCGCCACCAAGGACCTGGGCCGGATGCCGGCCCGCCGCCGCAAGACGATCGACCCGCTGACGCTGGAGACCGGCGACTACATCGTCCACGAACAGCACGGGGTTGGCCGCTACATCGAGATGGTGCAGCGCACCGTGCAGGGCGCCACCCGTGAGTACCTCCTCGTCGAGTACGCCCCCGCCAAGCGCGGCCAGCCCGGCGACCGCCTCTACATTCCGACCGACCAGCTGGAACAGGTCACCAAGTACGTCGGCGGCGAGGCACCCACCCTGCACCGGCTCGGCGGCGCCGACTGGACGAAGACGAAGGCGCGCGCCAAGAAGGCCGTCAAGGAGATCGCCGCCGACCTGATCAAGCTGTACTCGGCGCGGATGGCGGCGCCCGGCCATGTCTTCGGCCCCGACACCCCCTGGCAGCGCGAACTGGAGGACGCCTTCCCGTACGCGGAGACGCCCGACCAGCTCACCACCATCGCCGAGGTCAAGGAGGACATGGAGAAGTCCGTCCCGATGGACCGGCTGATCTGCGGCGACGTCGGCTACGGCAAGACGGAGATCGCGGTGCGGGCGGCCTTCAAGGCGGTCCAGGACGGCAAGCAGGTCGCCGTCCTCGTCCCCACGACCCTCCTCGTCCAGCAGCACCACGGCACGTTCACCGAGCGCTACTCCCAATTCCCGGTCAACGTACGGGCGCTGAGCCGCTTCCAGTCCGAATCCGAGTCCAAGTCGACCCTCGAAGGGCTCCGCGAGGGCTCCGTCGACCTGGTCATCGGCACCCACCGCCTCTTCTCCTCCGAGACGAAGTTCAAGGACCTGGGCCTGGTCATCGTCGACGAGGAACAGCGCTTCGGCGTCGAGCACAAGGAGCAGCTGAAGAAGCTCCGCGCAAACGTGGACGTCCTCACCATGTCCGCGACGCCCATCCCCCGAACGCTCGAAATGGCCGTCACCGGCATCCGCGAGATGTCGACGATCACCACGCCGCCCGAGGAGCGCCACCCGGTCCTCACCTTCGTCGGACCGTACGAGGAGAAGCAGATCGGCGCTGCCATCCGCCGCGAACTGCTCCGCGAGGGCCAGACGTTCTACATCCACAACCGCGTCGAGTCGATCGACCGGGCCGCAGCCCGGCTGCGCGAGATCGTCCCCGAGGCGAGGATCGCGACGGCCCACGGCCAGATGTCCGAACAGGCCCTGGAGCAGGTGGTGGTGGACTTCTGGGAGAAGAAGTTCGACGTCCTGGTCTCCACGACGATCGTCGAGTCCGGCATCGACATCTCCAACGCCAACACCCTGATCGTGGAGCGCGGCGACAACTTCGGCCTCTCCCAGCTCCACCAGCTGCGTGGCCGGGTCGGCCGGGGCCGCGAGCGCGGCTACGCCTACTTCCTCTACCCCCCGGAGAAGCCGCTCACCGAGACGGCCCACGAGCGCCTGGCCACGATCGCCCAGCACACCGAGATGGGCGCGGGCATGTACGTGGCGATGAAGGACCTCGAAATCCGCGGCGCGGGAAACCTGCTGGGCGGCGAACAGTCCGGCCACATCGCGGGCGTCGGATTCGACCTGTACGTACGCATGGTGGGCGAGGCGGTCGCCGACTACCGGGCCTCCCTCGAAGGCGGTGTGGAGGAGGAGCCGCCCCTGGAGGTCAAGATCGAGCTCCCGGTCGACGCCCATGTCCCCCACGACTACGCCCCCGGCGAGCGGCTGCGCCTCCAGGCGTACCGCGCCATCGCCTCCGCCAACACGGAGGACGACATCAGGGCGGTCCGCGAGGAACTCACCGACCGCTACGGCAAGCTTCCCGAGCCGGTCGAGAACCTGCTCCTCGTCGCGGGCCTGCGCATGCTGGCCCGCGCCTGCGGCGTCGGCGAGATCGTGCTCCAGGGCTCGAACATCCGGTTCGCCCCGGTCGAGCTGCGCGAATCGCAGGAGCTCCGCCTCAAGCGCCTCTACCCGAAGACGATCATCAAGCCGGCCGTCCACCAGATCCTGGTCCCCCGCCCCACTGCCGGCAGGATCGGCGGCAAGCCGGTCGTCGGCCGCGAACTACTGGCGTGGACGGGGGAGTTCCTCACGACGATCCTGGGGTCTTGAGGCACCGTACGCAAGGCGGGGGAGAGACCGCAGAGTCAGCCTCTCCCCCTTTTGCGATCCGGACCTGTCCGCGCCGTCACATGTCCTTCCGACGTGACATGTCGGTGCCGAAGTGTCATGTTCGCTCCCGAGCACGTGACGGGAGCGTGGAGGCGGCCGGGATCTTGAAGCTCAGCCACACGGTCTTGCCCACGACGTGATCGCCGACGCCGAAGTCATCGGCAAGCTCGTTCACGAGGCGTAACCCACGCCCTGAGCAGGCGTCGTCGCCGGGCTGCTGGACCGTGGGCCGACCGGGTCCACTGTCACGGACCTCCAGCCGCACCAGCTCCTCGCCCCGGTGGAGTCCGACGCAGAACTCGCGCCCGGGTGGCGCGCCATGACGGCGGGGGAACCCGTGGCAGGCGGCTCGTCAGCGGCTCGTGAAGCGCGGGCTGCTGACGGAGGACGGTACGGCGGCCGAGGCGGGGCGGGCGTTGCGCACCGAAGTCGAGCGGCGTACGGATGAGGCGGCTGCCGCCCCGTGGCGGGCGCTCGGTGAGGAGGAGAGGGAGCGGCTGGTCGAGTTGCTGGGGCCGCTGTGGGTGGCGGTGATCGGCTCCGGACTGCTGCCGTCCGAAACGACGCTGGGTATCGGGAAGGTGTGAGCGGCCGGGCGGGCCGGGCGGTGTGATTCCGGCCGCATCCTGACGGAAGCGCACTCATGAAGGCCTGTCAGCGGGGAAGACATCCGTACGATTCCCGAGTTCGACTTTCTCCCCGTCAGGACGGCTTCGAGTGATATCTCCCCGCACGTACCGAGTGATGCTGCCCGCCCTCAGCGTGGCGGCTGTGCTGGCCCTGGCCGGCTGCGACCCCGAGCAGGCGGCCTCCGGGACCGGGCAGCAGGGCGGTGGACAGGCTGCCGTCACCGGGTTCGGGGCGAGCCCGCTGGACAACGCCGACGGTACGAAGCCGGGGCTCGCACCGCTCACCGCCGAGGCGGACCGGGCAGCCGGCCGGAAGATCATCGAGAAGGTGGCGACGAAGGGGCGGGGACCGAAGACCGGGTACGCCCGTGATGAGTTCGGCTATGCCTGGATGGACACGGCGGACGGCGTGCCGCTGGCCCGGAACGGCTGCGATACCCGGAACGACTTGCTGAAACTCAACGGCCAGGAAGTCGAGTTCCGCACCGGCTCGGAGTGCGTGGTCGTGTCGATGACGCTGCACGACCCGTATACGGGCAAGGACATCGCCTGGAAGAAAACGAAGGCCACCGAGGTACAGATAGACCACGTGGTGCCGCTGTCGTACGCCTGGCAGATGGGCGCAGCCCGCTGGGACAAGCAGAAGCGGCAGCGCCTGGCCAACGACGTGCTGAATCTTCTGCCGGTCTCGGGCCCTGCGAACTCCGCCAAGCAGGACTCGGGGCCGGCGTCCTGGCTGCCGCCCAGCAAGGCGATCCGCTGCTCGTACGCGGTTCGCTTCGCGCAGGTAGCGGAGAAGTACGAGCTTTCCGTTACGGCGGCGGACAAGAGCACGATGCTCAAGCAGTGCGGCGGTTGAGTGGCGGGCTGTCCAGCAGGCCTGCATACAGGCGCTGTCAGAGCTGTGTGGAACTGTGTGCGCCATGGGTGAACTGGTGGAGCAGGTCGACGATCAGGATCGAATACTGAGAGTTGTCGAGCGTGGCGAGGCCATCCGGAGTGGGTGGCTGCACCGCGTTGCGACGACCGTCTGTCGCCGCCCCGACGGCAGGATCCTGGTGCATCGACGGCCACAGACCGTGTCCCGGTTCCCCGGCCAGTACAACTGGCTCGTGGGCGGGGCCGTGGACGTCGGCGAGTCCTACGAGGAGGCGGCTGCGCGGGAGCTCACCGAGGAGCTGGGTGTCAGTGCCTCACCGCAGTTCGTCTTCAAGTACCTGTGCCGGGGGGCTATCAGTCCCTATTGGCTGGGGCTCCATGAAGTGGTTATCGAGGGAGAGGTCGTTGTCGACCCATCGGAGATCGCCTGGCATGAATGGCTCACTCCTCAAGAGTTCCTGGAGGCGAGGCAGCGATGGAGCTTCGTGGAGGACGGTGTCGATGCCTTGAGGCTCTACCTCCAGCGGCAGCAAGGCACGGCCGGGACGGTCTGATGAATCACGACTGAACCGACCGCGACCCGGCGGATGTCGGGGAATTCCGGAGCTGCTTCACCACTCCGTGCTGTTCCTCGACGAGTTGGGCTTGCAGCCGGTGGGCGTCCGCTTCCAGCTCGGCGTTCCTGAGCGTGAGGATCTGGATCTGGTTCGCGTACGCCGCGACGGTCGATCGCAGCTCCCGGATCTCGGCGGCCTTCTCGATGCGGAGCTCCTGCACAGTCTTCTTGAGCCGGGCGATCTCCTGCCTGAGTTCGTCGGCCTCGGGCCGCTTGGCCTGTGGGGCGCCGAGGACTTCCTTGATCGCCGCCGAGACCGGTGAGCGGTAGTACGAGGCCCGGGAGATACCGGCCTCGGCGCAGATGTTCACCGCCGAGGTCCTGCCGTCGGTGATCTCGGGCCGGCCGAGCATGAGCTGCTCGAAGGCGCGCATGATCTTGTGGTCGATGTCGGTCAGGCCGGGGTTCTCCCGGGTCAGGCGTGCGAAGGCGGTGCGGACGGCTCGGAGGGTTTCGTCCGTGGAGTCGGTCATCGGCGGGTGTCCTCGTGGTCGATCTCGGCGATCAGGCGGCTCCGACGGCGAGGCCGCTTCCTATCACATCTCGCCAGAGTCATTGAGCCTCCGCCAACTTGAAGTAGCAGGTCAAAGGGCTGGTATGGCCGCTGTTTGGAGTACTCACGCTGGTCGAGGGCGGCAGTCTGCGGAGTAGATCGTCCGCCAGCTCGTTGTCCAACCTCGTCAGGGGGTGACGGAGTCGCCCCAGCCGAAGGTGGCAACCTAAGCCCGTCGAACGGCTTCTCCGCCGCCCTCGTCCGGCTGCCGGGGTGGTGCAGCCCGATCGGTCAGCATCGACTTGACCTGCCCAATCGGGCGCAGCTTTTACCCTGGCCGACCGCGCGCGCTTCGGTACCCATCCGGAGTTATAGGAGTGCGTGCCGCGGGCGACATGCCGCGCAGGCATCCGAAGTGCGGGGACAGCCGCGCCGTCAGCGCGGATTCATGTGCCCTCGGTCGTGAGCTCGTAGCCTGCGTCCTCGACCGCGGCACGTACGTCGGCGGTTTTCAAATCCCTGTCGCTGGTCACCACAACCGTGCCGCCGTCGACGTCCACTGTCACGGTGGTAACACCGGCGATGCGCTCAAGCTCCTCGGTGACCGACTTCGCGCAGTGCCCGCAGGCCATGCCCGTGACGGTGTACGTGCTCTCGGTCACGACGCCGCCTCTTCCCGCTCGTCGCTGCCTTCCACTGGAACAGTGCGGGTGGTCATGTGCGCCTGACGCATACGCCCATCGGGGGCGAACCGGCCGAAGAAGTAGACCTCGATGGCGAGGTCTTTGCCGCGCTGGGAGGAGTGCAGGGTGTAGCGGGCGGCGAGGCGGTCACCGTCGGCGACCGCCTCGTGCACGTCCATGCGAATGGTGGGCCGGTTCTTGCGGACCGGGCGGGCGTGCGCGATGAGCTTGTCCCGGTCCATCCGGTGTCCGTCGGCGATTTCGACGATGTCCTGGGTGTGATAACGATCGACGATCAGCGCCGCATCCTCGTCCGTCTGCAGCAAGTCCTCGGTGAAAGAGGTGAAGAAGTCGGCGATGAACTGCTTGGGGTCGGTGTTGCCGAGTAGACGCATGTCACTCCCGCCGGTCCGGTGCTCACGCACGATCTTTTACACACCGTAAGATATGCAGTCTCCGATAAATTTGGCAACATGTAAAAGATGATGTCCTCCTCCGCCCGAAACCGCCGTGCTGACGCCCGCCGCAGCAGAGCCGCCATCCTGGATGCCGCAACCCAGGTCCTCAACGCCGAACCCGGCGCCAGCCTGGAGGCGATCGCCGGCGCCGCGGGTGTGACCCGCCCGACCGTCTACGCCCACTTCCCTTCACGGGAGCAGTTGCTGCTGGCCGTGGTCGACCGGATCACCGAGGAGGCCGTCGCCGCCATGGACGCCGCCGACCTCGACACCGGCCCCGCCGCGGACGCCCTGATGTGCCTGCTCGACGCCGGCGCACAGGTTACTCGGCGTTACCCCGTACTGCTGCAGCTGATCAGCGCCCACCCCGTCAGCCCGGAGGCCGACCACGACCGGCACACGCCCGTCGCCGACCGGATCAGGCGGGTGATCCAACGCGGTCGGCAGACCGGAGAGTTCGACGACCGGCTCCCCGTCGACTGGCTGGTCGCGGCCACCATCAGGCTTGGCCATGCCGCGAGCGAGGAGCAGGACGCCGACCGCCTGTCTGCCTTGGCCGCACAAGACGCCCTCCGTATCAGCCTTCTCCGCATCCTCGGTGCCACCGCACAACCAGATTCCTCGCCTTGGCCCCGGTGAACGCATCCGACTTTCCCCATCTCATGACTCCGGGCCGACCATCCGAGTTCCTGAACCCCCTGCAGACGCGCTCGTGAGTCTGTTCAGCTCGGCCTGCTCCTCCCAGACAGGATCTTGTGGCTTCTTGTTCAACGACGTGGGGCCCTGCTGTTGATGCTCGTGACGTTCGACGCCTCCTCCAGCGCCTCTTGGAGTCGTTCGTTGCGCAGGGTGGCGTCGACGCCGACGGCTCGATCAACACCGGCCCTCTTCGGCTGGCCCGGTCCGTGGAGGAGGGCACCCATGAGGTAGTTCTGGCTAGCGGGCTGGAGCTGTTCGAGCACCCGGATTGCACGAACGACGGGCTCGCAGACGGTCCATGTCGCCTCGACGCCTTCTGCGTCCTCTTCGCCCTTGAACGCTCGGCTGTGTACTCGCCAGCGGTAGGCGTTGCCGCCCTCGTCGCGCTTGGCCTCCATGCAGGCGCGCTTGATGTGTTTGACTACTGGTGAAGGGGGCTTATTTCACCCGTGCACTATTCAGTAAGCAGGACAGAGGTGGCGCGTTGGCTGAGCCCCGTGGCGTTGACCGGCTGGCGGCCCGCCGGTTCCAGCGCTCGCGAGTGCGAATCCGCATCCGGTATGGGTGACACCGAGCCCGCCGCACTCGGCCGCAGGCAGGCGGGGCTGCCCGGACGGAGACCCCGCCTGCCTGGGTTCGGAACGGTCAGAAGTGCACGGTGTGGTCCCGGGTGACCGTTGGGACGGCGAATACGGCGTCAAACGCCTCGGGGACCGGGGTGCTCAGATGGGAGCTCTGGAACCGGATCCCGTTGAGCAGTGGTGCTCCCTGGGCGTCGCGCGGTGTGTGGCGCAGGTCGGTCAAGGTGATCCGGTCGGCGAGTCCGGCGTCGGTGAGGGCGGCCTCGACGCTGCCGGGTTCGGCAGGCTGAAGGGGGGAGTCGGCGAGGGTGAACCCGACCGCGGCGCTCTGGTCGGGGTACATCTCCGGCACATGGTCCGCGGTGTGGACGAGGGCCACGGTGCGGTAGTCCTGGCCGAGCATCCGCTGAAGGTGCTGGCCCATCGGGAGTGTGGTGAGTCCGCCGGCGAACTCCAAAGTGAACGCTGTCTTGTGGATGTGGTTGTTGTGTGCGGCGAGGGCGATCCGGGTCCCCGGTTCGGCGTGGTTCAGGTGCCAGCGTACGGATTCGGCCATGTAGATCTCGCGCACCGACAGGTCCGCGGCCAGGCCCCGGCCGGACAGCAGAGCGTTCATCGCCTGGAACATGTAGTCGGTGTGGCAGGCCGCTTCCACCCTGCGCTGGGCGATGTCGAAGCGGCTTTGGCTGCTGCGGGAGACGTAGAGCGGTTCGGCGGCGCGCAGCCGCAGCAACAGCCGCGCCAGTGTGGCGGTCAGTTCGTTCTGCTCGGCGGACTGAAGGCCGGCCCATGCAGGCCCGGCCGCAGCGCCGGATCCGCAGCCCTTGAGGAACCGGTCGCTGACCTCCAGGACCGTATCGACGAGGCGGAGTGCGTCGGGGTCGACGTTGCGTAGGTAGTCGGCCACCGGCTCAAGGGCGGGCCGTAGTGCCCCGCCGGCTTCTGGGACGTCGATGCCGACGAAGCGCACGGGTGGGCGCTGGTGCGGTTGTGGTGGCGCAGCCAGTTCATGAGGGCTGCGGCGCCCCACCCGGCGGCGGCCCGGCTCACCTTCGCCAGGTCGCCGTCGTCCCCCTTGCCCTGCAGCCACTGGTCGAGCGGGAAGGCTTCGCTGAAGCCGAACTCCATCGCGAAGACGGTGAACCCGCAGCGCTCAGCGAGAAAGCGCAGCACCCGCTGGCGTGCGAGCGAGAACTCTTCGACGAAGTGGGCGCCCTCTCCGATCGCGACAACCCTGGCGTCGCCGACGATTTCCCGGAGCCCTTCGAGGTCATCGAGGGGCTGCTGTGGATCAAGCGTGGTCAGGGGGGTGGAGTGTTCGCGAAACCAATCGGCGAGCACGGTTCATTTCTCGGCTTGGAGTTCAGGACACAGCGGCTCGTCCGCATGCGGCGGACAAGCGACGTGACGATGCGCAGACGCAACCGGCGTCGGGCCACTGGGCCAATGGCGCACCGCGTCTGCTGACGAACCCCGTCAGAGAAAATTGCTGAAAATTGCCATGCCCGAAAACTAGCACCGGGCGCCGTACGCGCGCGCACGAATATTCCCGCTTGAACGCGGGGCGGTGACTCGTCAAAGGGGGGTTGCCCTGCTGTACGACGGCTCGTGCCACCCCGCCTGGCCACCCGGACGCTGACGTCACATTCTGTCCTGGCGAAGGAGGCTCATTCCGATCGTGCACTATTACCCTTCTTCTGCCGTTTGTTGGCCTCGTCCTCGGCTCGGGCGGCGAGCCGGTCACCGCCGCTGACAAGCAGGCCATGCTGGAGCAGTGCGGGGGATGAACTCCGCAGCGCGTGGGTGCCCGGGGCGTGAGCTCCGGCCGGGCGCTCGGTGACTGGCGTGAGCGGGATGGAGCTGACCATCACCACCCTCGCCCAACGGCCCGAGCTGGCAGACGCGGTGTTCCGGATGCTGTGAACGCGCTGACGGAACCCGCCCGGGTGGGGGGGCGGGTTCCGTGGTGCCGGGCCGGTCAAGAAGGTGAGATCTTCGGTTTCTTCACCGAGAACGGCTGGTTGAACCCGGAGAACTCGACGGTGAGGGGGCGGCCGTGGCTGCCGGCGCCGTCCGGCAGGCGCATTCTCTGCAGGTAGGGCCTGCCCTCGGAGGCGATGCTTGCCGTCCATGTCCCCTCGTCCGTCCTGCCGTTGACGGTCAGGGTGGGGACGTCGGAGCTGGAGTCGGGGCCGGGTGTCGTCGTTTTTCCCTTGCGGGCGGTTCCGCTCTTCGGGGCGACGAGGCCGAGGAACGTCTCCCGGTCGCAGTAGCGCTCGGCCAGCTTTGCGTGCGGGTCGCCCGTGGGGGCCTTCACCCAGCGGCCGGTGAGCTTCTCGACGTCGGCGGCGGTGGTCTTGCGCGAGCCGTCCTGAGCGGCGGTCTCTTTCAGCATCGCGGCGTCGGACCGGGTGTAGACCGTGCCTTCCGTCCGCACCAGCTCCAGGGTGCCTGCCGTGCCCATGGAGAGCGTGACCGTGCACGCGCCCCTGACGTCCGTGGCGACGAACGCACTGACCGGGCCCTCGGCGGAGGTCGTCTCCACCGCCATGCGCACCGACTTGGCGCTCCGGGTCGACGCGAGGGCCTTGTTGACGACCTCGGGGCCGGTCAGCCGTGCATAGGGAGCGGCGGTCCGCTCGTCGTCGAAGAGTGTGCCGCAGGCCGCTGTGAGGGCGAGGGCCGTCATGGTGCAGAGAGCGGCTGCCGCGGTGCGGGCGAGTGGGCGCATGGTGGTCGGCTCCGGTCGGGAGGGAGAGTCAGAGCTTCAGGTCCCACTGGGTGGCGTCGTACGTAAACCCGGGGTTGACCTCGACCGTCAGGTTCTTGGCGTCCGCGGGGGCGTCGAAGGCGAACTGGACCGTGATCTTCTTGCCCGGCAGGACCGTGCCGGAGAAGCCCGCGCCGACCTTGTTGTCGAAGATCTGCTCGGCGTCCACGCCGTCCTGGCCGGCCCGGGCCGAGACGCTGACGAGCGCGGAGTCGAACTTCTCCTTGCCCGCGTTCTCGATGACGACGGCGACCCGGTAGGCCTTCTTGCCCTTGGTGTGCCCGGCGGCGTACGCGTCCGGGGTGTACGAGGTGGCGTCGCCGACCGTGACCGTCAGATCGTCGTCGTACACGGCCGAGTCGCCGGCCTCCAACGCCTTTCCGGTGTCCTTCTTGTCGGCGCCGCCCTTCTTGTCGGATCCGCCGTCCTTGGCGGAACCGTCGCCGCCGGGCTTCGGCTTCGCGGAGGCCGTGGTGTCCGACACCGCCTTGTTGAGGTCGTTCACCGCGTCGTCCACCGCCTTGAAGATGATCACCGCGCCCACCACCGCGAGGATCAGCGAGACCAGGCCGAGGACGGCGCCGAAGGTGGCCATGCCCTTGTTGGTGGCCTCGCCGCGCTTGGCCCGGCCCCGGCCCACCAGACCCAGGATCAGGGCGATGACGCCGAGAATGCCCGCCAGCCAGAAGAAGAACGGGATCAGCCCTGACACGGCGCCGATGACACCCAGGATGAGCGCGGAGACGCCCAGTCCGTTACGGGCCGGGCGCGCGCCCGGCATCTGGGCGGGAGCGTGCGGCTGCTGGGGCTGCGGGGACTGCGGCGGCTGCGTGAACTGGGACATGGCTGTGCCCTCCGGCGAATGCAGAGATGGGTGGTGAGCGGTTCCGTGCATCGCTCCTGAAGCGATGGGTCAATAACAGCAGAGCTTGTGAACCGAGTCAACATCGTTCACGCTGGAGGGGTTGATGCACGCTGTGAATCGGCGGTGCGAAACCAGGATCGGTATGCTCGCCAACACCGCACGAAGGCCACTGCCAGGACAGCCACTACCAGGACAGCCGTGCCGGGACCAGCCAGTGCCAGGACCCAGTCAGTGCCAGGACCAGGGAGACAGTCAGTGCCGGAGAACTCGACAGAGGTGACCGCGGCCGGGATCGCCCGGCTCGCGGGCGTGGGGCGGGCCGCCGTCAGCAACTGGCGTCGCCGCCACGCCGACTTCCCCAAGCCCGTCGGCGGTACCGAGACCAGCCCGTCCTTCGCCCTGCCCGAGGTCGAGCAGTGGCTGCGTGACCAGGGGAAACTCGCCGAGGTCCCGCTCCGTGAACGGGTCTGGCAGCAACTCGCCGGACACCCGGCCGGCGCGGTCCCCGCTCTGGTCCACACGGGCTGCGCCCTGCTGCTCCGGCGGAACAGCCCCAACGCCTGGCGGGAGATTGCCGCTGTGTCGGACGAGGCGATGGCCGGTGTGCTGTCCCTCGCCCTCAACGACCTGCTCGCCGATCGTTTCGGGCCCGCCGCGGTAGCCGGACGGGCTGTTCACACTCCCGGCCGCGCCGAACTGCTGCCGTCCATTCCGCTGCTCCGGGGCGCCGCGGAGCTCGCCGCGGAGACCGGGGTCCGGGAGACCTTCGAGTTCCTGCTCGGCCGCCAACTGGACGCCAACCCGCGCCAGTACACCCTCACGCCGCCCGGACTCGCCGAGCTCATGGCCGCGCTGGTGGAGACCGGGAAGCAGCCCGCCCGCACCGTCCTCGACCCCGCCGCAGGCACCGGCGCCCTGCTGCGCGCCGTCGGCCGCCCGACCGCCCTGTACGCGCAGGAGGCCGACCCCGACCTCGCCGCGCTCACCGCACTGCGGCTCGCCCTGCACACCGACCCCGACAACAGCTGCGCCCTCGCGGCGCGGGCCGGCGACACCCTGCGCGCCGACGCCTTCCCGCAGCTCGCCGCCGACGCCGTGCTCTGCCACCCGCCGTTCAACGAACGCAACTGGGGCCATGACGAACTCGCCTACGACCCCCGCTGGGAGTACGGGTTCCCGGCCCGTACGGAGTCCGAACTCGCCTGGGTCCAGCACGCCCTGGCCCATCTGCGCGAGGGCGGCACCGCCGTACTCCTGATGCCCCCGGCCGCCGCATCGCGCCGCTCCGGTCGCCGGATCCGTGCGGATCTGCTGCGCCGCGGCGCCCTGCGCGCCGTCATCGCGCTTCCGGCCGGCGCCGCACCCCCGTACGGCATCCCGCTCCACCTCTGGGTGCTGCGCAAGCCGGGCAGTGGCCCGCACCCCTCGCCCGAACTGCTCCTCGTCGACACCGCCGAACCCGTCGAATCCCCCTCGGCGGGTCCGGCGGCCACCGTTCCGTCCGGTGGGCGCGACCGGGTCGACTGGCAGGCGGTGCGCAACGCCGTGCTCGACGCCTGGCGATGGTTCGAGGGCGAACGCGAGGACGTGCGCGAGGGTGTGGCCAAGGGGGTGGGCGCGAGCGCTGTCCCCGTCATCGAACTCCTCGACGACGACGTGGACCTGGCCCCCGCCCGCCATCTGCCGCCCCCGGCCGCCGCGGGCGGGCCGGCCGAGCTGATCCGCGTACGGGAACGGCTCACCGAGACGCTCGGACTGACCGGCACCCTCACCCCACCGGCCGTGACCCCCGCCGAGCCGGCCCGCTGGCCGCTCACCACCGTCGGCGAACTCGCCCGCGCCGGCGCGCTCCAGCTCCGCACCGGCGGCTCCGGCACCGGCCCGGCCCCCGTCCTCACGGAACACGACGTCCTCGGCTCCACCGCCCCTTCGGGAAGCCTCCCCGTCGACGGGCCCCCCGAGGAGCCCGTGCTCGTCGAACCGGGCGATGTCGTCGTCCCCGTGCTCGGCGGCGGCTCCGTCACCCGCGTCATCGACGAGTCCACCGCGGGCGCCGCGCTGGGCCGCAACCTCCAGCTGCTGCGCCCCGATCCGGCCGCCCTCGACCCCTGGTTCCTCGCCGGCTTCCTGCGCGGCACCGCCAACAACCGCCAGGCCAGCAGCTACGCCTCCACCGCCACCCGGCTGGACGCCCGCCGCCTCCAACTGCCCCGGCTGCCGCTCGCGGAACAGCGGAAGTACGGAGAACGGTTCCGCGCCCTCGCCGAGTTCGAGGACGCGCTCCGGCTGGCCGGGCGGCTCGGCGGGCAGTTGGTCCAGGGGATGTACGACGGGCTGACGGACGGCACGGTCACACCACAGTGAGCTGAACCACATCGGTTCCGTGCAACCCGGGGCGGGTTGTCGGTGTCGCCCTTTACGCTCGGATCTGCGTGCATCGAGCGTGTGCGTGGACGTTCAACGACCAGGTCTCCAGGAGCAGCCATGTACGCCCCGGGTCATCCGCCGATGCCACCACGCCGGGTTCCCGGCCGGGCCTGGATCGTCTCGATGCGCGTGCTGTTCATCGTGCTCCCGGTGTGCTCGCTCGGACTGCTGCTGTGGAGCCCGCTCCTCCGCCTCGCGATCGTGCGCCGCAGGGCGTCCGACTGGTGGCTGACCGGGGCCGGTTTCGTCTTCGTCTGCGTGCTGCTGCCGATCATCGGCAGGGACGGCAGCGACGACCCCAGCGGCATCGACAACGTCCTCATACCGCTGCTGCTGGTGATGATGGTGGCCGCCCCCGCGTACTACCTGGTCGGGGACATCCGCCACTACGAACAGCTCGCGAAGCGGAGCGTCATGGGCGGGTACGCGCCCATGGCACCGGGGTACGGATACGCGGCCACGATGCCGCTGCCCGTGGGTGTGCCCGCGCCCGCGCCGGCACCCGTCGCGCCGCTCGCCACCCCGATGCCGGTCGTCGCGCCCGTACGACAACCGCCCGCCGCACCACCACAGCCGTACCCGCAGCCCCAGCCGCACCACCCGCAGCCCCAGCACCACCCGCAGCCCCAGCACCACCCCCAGCCCCAGCACCACCCCCAGCACCACCCCCAGCCCCAGCCGCAGCCGCAGCCTCGGCCCCAGCGCATCGACCAGGTCCGCGCCGAGCTCGACGAGTTGAGCGACTACCTCCGTAAGGAGGGGAACCGGTGAACGGACGTGTCATCGGCGGGCGGTACCAGCTGGCGACCGTCCTGGGCCAGGGCGGCATGGGCCAGGTCTGGACGGCGTACGACCAGCGCCTGGACCGCCGGGTCGCGGTGAAGCTGCTCCGCCCCGACCGGGTCACCGGCCCCGTCGGCAGCGAGGCGGCGGACGAGCTGCGCCGCCGCTTCGTCCGCGAGTGCCGGGTCACCGCCCAGGTCGACCACCCCGGCCTGGTCACGGTCCACGACGCGGGGAGTGACGGCGACGACCTGTTCCTCGTCATGCAGTACGTCGAGGGAGCCGACCTCGCCGATCACCTCGCCGAGCACGACCCGTACCCCTGGCAGTGGTCCGTCGCGGTCGCCGTCCAGCTCTGCGCCGTCCTCTCCGCCGTGCACGCAGTGCCGATCGTCCACCGCGACCTCAAGCCCCGCAATGTGATGGTGCGTCCGGACGGCACCGTCACCGTCCTCGACCTGGGCGTCGCCTCCGTCCTGGACACCGACACCACCCGCCTCACCCACACCGGTTCGCCGATCGGCTCCCCGGCCTACATGGCGCCCGAGCAGGCGATGGGCGGTGCCGTCGGCCCGTACACCGATCTGTACGCACTCGGCGTACTCCTCCACGAACTCCTCAGCGGTGACGTGCCGTTCGCGGGATCGACCGCTCTCGGCGTGCTGCACCGCCACCTCTACGAGCCGCCGCTCCCGGTCCGCCGGATCCGGCCCGACATCCCCGAACCGCTCGAAGCGCTGGTGCTGCGGCTGCTGGCCAAGGACCCGCAGCACCGCCCAGCCGGCGCCCAGGAGGTGTACGAACACCTCGCCCCGCTGCTCCCCTCCCGGGGCAACGGGCTGCCCACCGGGCCGCTCGACCCGACCCGTCCTTTCCTGCGCCCGCACGCCCCCTGGCCCGACCGCGCCACCACACCGCCCCCGCCCCCGGCCCCACCCGCACCGGCGGCCGCCCGGCCCGATGTCGCAGCCGCCGTCGACGACGTCAAGGAGCTCCTCGGAGAGGGCCGCATCACCCAGGCCGTGGACATCCTCGGCTCGATCCTCCCGGTCGCGGCCGAACAGCACGGCGAGGACTCCGCCGTGGTCCGCATCCTGCGCAAGCAGTACGCGGCGACGCTGATGGACGACGGCCAGTACCGCCGCGCCCTGCCCGAACTGCGCCGCCTCGCCGACGACCGCGCCGCGGAGGCCGGCCCGGCCGACGCCCAGACGCTCCAGTTCCGCTACGACGCGGCCCAGTGCCTGGAACAGCTCGGCGAACCGGCCGCCGCGCTCGCGGAGTACCGCGCCGTTCTCCCGTACTACGAGAACCGCCACGCCACAGGCCACGATCCGGCCCGCTCCTTCGAGATCCGCAACCGCATCGGGCACCTGCTGCTCGCGGTCGGCGACCACGTGGCGGCGCGTGTACAGCTGCAGGGACTGCTGTACGAAACGGAGCGGGCCTACGGACCGCATCACCCACTGCCGGTGGAGCTGCGCCGCCGACTCGACCGCCAGGTGGAAGTACACGGCGGCTGACCCGGCGTCTCTCGCGCACGATCATGCTGCGCCCGGAGAGCAGGGGCCCGGCGGCCGAGCGCGCCCTGACCGCGTCTGCGGAACGCGTCTGCGAACACGTCTCCTGAACGCCGCGCAGCCCCGTGCGGGTTCCCACAGCCCCAACTCCTTCCGAATCGTTGGTCGAACCAGTGGCCTCAACCACATCCACTGCCTAACATCGATCAACGCAAGGTCTTGTGCACTGATGCACAAACTCTCCCCGGGAGGTTCCTTTGCACCGCCGCCGTCGCACCGCGCTCACCGTCTCCGCCGTCCTGCTGGCCGGAGCCCCACTCCTGACCGCCTGCGGCAGCCAGGCCCACCCGGGTGCCGCGGCCCTCGTCGGCGGGGACCGGATCGAGGTGGCCACGCTGCAGGGTCAGGTGGCGGCGGTACGGGAGGCCCAGCGCGACTCGAAGGACGCCTCGCAGCTCATCGACAAGTCCGGGCAGCTCAGCCGGGCCAAGCTGCACGGCATGATCTTCGACCGGGTCCTGGACCGGGCCGCGCGGGACGCGGGCGTGACCGTCAGCCGCAACGAGATCCAGCAGATGCGGAAGGCGGCGGCCGCCCAGTCCGGGGGAGAGGCGCAGCTGCGTACGGCGATGCTCCAGCAGAGCTGGGTCGCCCCCGACCAGATCGACGCCGTGCTTCGCGAGCAGGTCCAGCTGACGAAGCTCGCCCAGGCGCTCGGCGCCGACCTGCAGCAGCCGGCGGGGCAGAAGGCCGTCGGCGACGCGCTCAGCAAGGCGTCCAAGGAACTGAAGGTCGACGTCAACCCGCGCTACGGCGCCTGGGACGACAAGCAGACCCAGCTCGCCAACTACAAGGCCCCCTGGATCAAGCAGGTCACCAAGCCCGCCGGGGCCGGCGCCTAGAAGACCGGGGAAACGGCGACCGGACCGACCGGAGTAGATTCGAACGGTGAACGCTGAAGATCCCGGCCGTATCGTCCTGCTCACCGCCAGTCACCGCGTCGCGCCCGGGCTCCTGTCCTGGCCCGCCTGGCAGGCGCTGCACGCCGCCGACCGGGTGCTCTGCGCCGAGCAGGACAATCCGCAGCTGCCGTATCTGCGCGAGGCGGGCGTCGCCGTCGAGCAGTCCGCGCCCACCGCGCAGGAACTCGTCGACGCCTGCGCGGGCGGCCGGAGCGTCGTCGTCCTCACGGGCGGCGAAGGCAACCAGCCGCTGACCGACGGGCTCGCCCGGCTGGCCGGCTCGGGACGGGTGCGGATGCCGGACCTGGAGCTGCTGCCCGGTTCGTACGATCTGCCGGGTGCCAGGCTCCTCGATCTGGTCCAGGTCATGGACCGGATCCGGCTCGAATGCCCCTGGACCTCGCAGAAGACCCACAAGGGCCTCGCCAAGTACGCCATCGAGGAGGCGTACGAACTCGTCGAGGCGATCGAGGACGGCGACCGCGACGAGCTGCGCGAGGAGCTCGGGGACGTACTGCTCCAGGTCGTCTTCCACGCGCGGATCGCGGAGGACGGCCGCCCTGAGGATGGAGCGGAACCGTTCTCCGTCGACGACGTGGCCGCGACCCTCGTAGAGAAGCTGATCCACCGCCACCCGCACGTCTTCGGCGACGAGACCGCCGAGACCCCGGAGGACGTCCACGCGCACTGGCTGCGGACCAAGGCCGTAGAGAAGCAGCGCGACTCGGTCACCGACGGCGTGCCGCTCGGCCAGCCCGGGCTGGCCCTGGCGGCGAAACTGGCGGGCCGGGTCCGTACCGCGGAGCTCGACGTGCCGCTCCCCACGGGCGACGGCATCGGTTACGAGCTCCTCGCCCTCGCCGTACGCGCCGAACGCGACGGCATCGACCCCGAGGCCGCACTGCGGGCCGCGGGCCGCGCCTACCGGGACGCCATCCGGGCGGCGGAGGGCAACGGATAGCGCCGGATAGCGCCGGAGGGCGACGGATGGCGCCGGAGGGCGACGGATGGCGCCGGAGGGCGACGGATGGCGCCGGAGGGCGACGGATGGCGTCCGGGGGCAACGGATAACGTCGGGGGGTGAACCACAGCCCCGCCGCCCGCCCCGCCGGTCAGCCCGCGGACGGCCGCGACGACCGTCCGGCCGATCAGCCGGCGGACGACCTCGCCGCCTGCCCCGCCGCCCGCCCCGCCGACGCACCCGAACTCTTCACGTGGGAGTTCGCCACCGACCCGTACCCGGCCTACGCCTGGCTGCGCGAGCACAGTCCCGTGCACCGCACCGCGCTGCCCAGCGGCGTCGAGGCGTGGCTCGTGACCCGGTACGCGGACGCGCGGCAGGCCCTCGCCGACACCCGGCTCTCCAAGAACCCGGCACACCACGCCGAGCCGGCGCACGCCAAGGGGAAGACGGGCATCCCCGGCGAGCGCAAGGCGGAGCTGATGACGCATCTGCTGAACATCGACCCGCCCGACCACACCCGGCTGCGCCGCCTCGTCTCCAAGGCGTTCACCCCGCGCCGGGTCGCCGAGTTCGCCCCGCGCGTGCAGGAACTGACGGACCGCCTCATCGACCGCTTCATCGCGCAGGGGACGGCGGACCTCATCCACGACTTCGCGTTCCCGCTCCCCATCTACGCGATCTGCGACCTGCTCGGGGTCCCGCCCGAGGACCAGGACGACTTCCGGGACTGGGCGGGCATGATGATCCGGCACGGCGGCGGCCCGCGCGGCGGGGTGGCCAGGTCGGTGAAGAAGATGCGCGGCTATCTCGCCGAACTGATCCACCGTAAGAGGGAGAACCCGGGGGACGATCTGATCTCGGGGCTGATCCGGGCCAGCGACCACGGCGAGCACCTCACCGAGAACGAGGCCGCGGCCATGGCCTTCATTCTTCTGTTCGCCGGATTCGAGACAACGGTCAATCTCATCGGCAACGGTGTGTACGCCCTGCTCCGCAACCCCGCACAGCGCGAGCGGCTGCACCTCTCCCTCGACGCGGGGGAGAGCCGGCTGCTGGAGACCGGGATCGAGGAACTGCTGCGGTACGACGGTCCGGTGGAGCTGGCGACCTGGCGGTTCGCCACCGAGCCGCTGACGCTCGGCGGACAGGAGATCGCGGCCGGCGACCCCGTGCTCGTCGTCCTCGCCGCCGCCGACCGCGACCCGGAACGCTTCGAGGACCCCGACACGCTCGACCTCGCACGGAGTGACAATCAGCACCTCGGATACGGGCACGGCATCCACTACTGCCTGGGAGCACCGCTCGCCCGGCTGGAGGGACAGACCGCGCTCGCCACGCTCCTGAGGCGCCTTCCCGACCTGCGACTTGCGGTGGAACCTACCGATTTGCGATGGCGTGGCGGGCTCATCATGCGTGGACTGCGCACGCTGCCCGTGGAGTTCACGCCGGGGTCTGCACCCGCGCAAAGTGACATCCCGTCAAGTCTGTGACTTTCACGTGATCTGCGCTGCATCGACTTGTGACGCGCGTTCGAGTCCGGCTAGGTTCACCGTTCGACTCACCAGTCACTCGTCAGTCACACGGAAGGTATCCCCATGGGCTCCGCGAACGGCAGACACCGTCGCCCTCGTCAGGCACCCGCCATCGTCGTCGCCGCGGGCGTGACCGGATCGGCCATCGCCATCCCGCTGCTCGGCGCGGCCGGCGCGCACGCCGCCGACGCGACGACCTGGGACCGGGTGGCCGAGTGCGAGAGCGCCGGCATGTGGAGCTCCGACTTCGGCAACGGCTTCTACGGCGGCCTGCAGTTCTCGCAGGAGACCTGGAAGGCGTACGGCGGCGATTCGTACGCCGAGCGCGCCGACCTCGCCAGCCGCGCGCAGCAGATAGCCGTGGCCGAGAAGGTGCTGGAGGACCAGGGCCCGCAGGCCTGGCCCAGCTGTGCGGTCATTTCCGGCCTCGCGGAGGACGGGACGCTGCCGGGCGTCGATCCGGGGGTCGCGCCCTCGCTCGAGCCGACGCAGAGCGCGGAGCCGGCTGACGGCACGTCGGCGTCCCCGGCCGACGGCGCCACGCCGTCGGACGGCGTCACGGACGCCACGGACGCCACGGGCGGCAAGGGCGGCAAGGGCGGCTCGAAGGGCTTGGGCGGTGCCGACGGGTCGGCAGGGAAGGCCGAGCCCTCCGCGCAGCCTTCGGCCACGGAGTCGGCCGCCCCGTCCTCCGACGCGCCCGAAATGCCTGATACGCGTGATTCATCCGATTCCTCCGGCCGTACGGGTGGTAAGCACCGTGGCGCCCCGGCCCCCGAGGGGGGCCGAGGTGCGGGCGGCGGCCTCGACCGCGAGTCGGGACGCCACGCCTCCCGGGGCGACGGTGGCGCACGCGACGCGGGCGCGTCGGCCGCCGACGGCATGTACACCGTCCACCCCGGCGACAATCTCTGGGCGATTGCTGACGCACAGAAGGTTCCTGGTGGCTGGCCTGCGCTCTATGAGGCCAACAAGGGGGCCGTCGGCAACGACCCGGACCTCGTCCTCCCTGGCCAGAGTCTTGATCTCGGCGTGGAGGCCGAGTGAGGGCGGTATGAAAATCGACTAAAAGAGCCCCAAAAATCGGGGTAGTTCAGGGACCTATGTCCGCTTATGCGTAAGTGAGACATGGGTCTCTTTGCGTCAATTGGCGTGTCGCGCCCAGGGGCTCCCGTCGTATCGCGTCCCACCTGCGAAAACGATGGTTCCTCACATGCAAGTAAGGGCTGATTGTCCGATGTGTTCATCTTTGAAAGTGGGGGTTGCCTATGTTTACGGTCGGAACCGCTCGCACCGCGGGCCCCGTCGACCGTCACGCCGAATCCTGCCGTCGGTCGAAGGGAACAGACGCGTAAAGCGCCGTAGGCAGGAGCGGGGGACCCAGGTAAGCGCCGGGCCCGATCGTCGAAAGACGCATCAGGACCGGCTTGGGGTGAAGTCGCGTGCTAGGACGTGCGACCGGGCAACTCACTTGGCCCGAACCCGACAGCTCACCTCGTAGGCGTCGGTGAGGAGAAGTTCCATGCTGTTTTCCAGCAAGGGCAAGCACCGCCGCCCGTCCAAGGCCGTCCGTGTCGCCACGCTCGCCGGTGTCGCCGGTGCCGCCGTCGCCGTTCCGCTGATGGGCGCGACCGGCGCCTCCGCCGCCTCCGTCGCCACCTGGGACGCCGTCGCCCAGTGCGAGTCGGGTGGCAACTGGTCCATCAACACCGGTAACGGCTACTACGGCGGTCTGCAGTTCTCGCAGTCCAGCTGGGCCGCCGCCGCCGGTACGCAGTACGCCCCCCGTGCCGACCTGGCCACCAAGGCCCAGCAGATCGCCACCGCCGAGAAGCTCCTCGCCATGCAGGGTCCGGGCGCCTGGGGCTGTGCCGGTGCCGGCAACCTGACCAACGACGGTGTCGACCCGGGCGTCGACACCGGCTCCTCCTCGAACTCCGGCGCCACCAAGCAGCAGAGCGCCCCGGCCGCGCCGAAGCAGCAGGCGCAGCCGAAGAAGGCCGAGCGCACCGAGGCTCCCGCCGCCGACCGCTCGGACCGCTCCGCCGCCCCGCAGGCCGAGTCGAAGAAGACCGTCACCACCCCGACCGGCCAGAAGGTCGGGAAGGGTGACGGCGAGTACAAGGTCGCCTCCGGCGACTCCCTGAGCAAGATCGCCGCCGACCACAAGGTCAAGGGCGGCTGGCAGCGGCTGTTCGAGCTGAACAAGGACATCGTCAAGGACGCGGACCTGATCTACCCGGGTCAGCAGCTGCACCTGACCAAGTAGTCCAGGGCCTCTCCTCCCCGAGCACCCCGGCCCGGCGCGCATCCCCCGTATGCGCCGGGCCGGGGTTTCCTGTGTCGCGCGCCACCCCCGCGTGACGCCTCTGCTCTGTGTGATCGTTCAACTGTTGTAGTTACTGACCAATAAAATTCTGACGGTTTGTCTGGCAATGCTCGCCCTCGGGTCCTTTTTCGTCCCAGGGGTCGGGCGGTCGTCCGGCTGAGCGGGCCGGGCCGGTTAGGCTCTTGTCGCAAGGCCAAAGTGACCCTGCACAACCAGTGTCATATCCCAGAAGGAGATGCCTCGTGCCGTCCATCGACGTCGTCGTAGCCCGGGAAATCCTCGACTCCCGGGGGAACCCCACGGTCGAGGTCGAGGTTGGCCTCGACGACGGCAGCACGGGCCGTGCTGCCGTGCCGTCCGGCGCCTCCACCGGTGCGTTCGAGGCCATTGAGCTTCGCGACGGTGACCCCAACCGCTACCAGGGCAAGGGCGTGGAGAAGGCCGTCCTCGCCGTGATCGAGCAGATCGGCCCGGAGCTCGTCGGATACGACGCGACCGAGCAGCGGCTGATCGACCAGGCGATGTTCGACCTGGACGCCACCGAGAACAAGGGCTCGCTCGGCGCCAACGCCATCCTCGGCGTCTCGCTGGCCGTCGCCCACGCCGCCTCCGAGGCCTCGGACCTGCCGCTCTTCCGCTACCTCGGCGGCCCGAACGCGCACCTGCTGCCCGTTCCGATGATGAACATCCTCAACGGTGGGTCGCACGCCGACTCCAACGTGGACATCCAGGAGTTCATGATCGCCCCGATCGGCGCGGAGTCCTTCTCCGAGGCGCTGCGCTGGGGTGCCGAGGTGTACCACACGCTGAAGAAGGTCCTGAAGACCAAGGGACTTTCGACCGGTCTCGGCGACGAGGGCGGCTTCGCGCCGAACCTGGAGTCGAACCGCGCCGCCCTCGACCTCATCGTCGAGGCCATCAAGGAAGCCGGCTACGTCCCGGGCAAGGACATCGCGCTCGCGCTCGACGTCGCCGCGTCCGAGTTCTACAAGGACGGCACGTACGAGTTCGAGGGCAAGTCCCGCTCGGCCGCCGAGATGACCGAGTACTACGAGGAGCTCGTCTCCGCGTACCCGCTGGTCTCCATCGAGGACCCGCTGTACGAGGACGACTGGGCCGGCTGGAAGGTCATCACCGACAGGCTCGGCGCCAAGGTGCAGATCGTCGGCGACGACCTCTTCGTCACCAACCCGGAGCGCCTGGCCCGCGGCATCGAGGAGGGCTCCGCCAACGCCCTGCTCGTCAAGGTCAACCAGATCGGTTCGCTGACCGAGACCCTGGACGCCGTCGAGCTCGCCCAGCGCAACGGCTTCAAGTGCATGATGTCCCACCGCTCCGGCGAGACCGAGGACGTCACCATCGCGGACCTCGCCGTCGCGGTGAACTGCGGCCAGATCAAGACCGGCGCCCCGGCCCGCTCGGACCGCGTCGCCAAGTACAACCAGCTGCTGCGCATCGAGGAGATCCTCGACGACGCCGCGGTGTACGCGGGCCGCTCGGCGTTCCCCCGGTTTCGCTCTGCGAACCAATAAGCACAGCGCTCTGCGAACCAATAAGCACAGCGCTCTGCGAACCAATAAGCACAGCGCTCTGCGAACCCATAAGCACAGCGCTCTGCGAACCAATAAGCAGAGCAAGGGCTGAGCACCGGCCCGTCGTGGGCCGAAGCACCCGGCTTGCGTCCGTCCCCGCACTCGGTCCCGTACCGTGTGCGGGGACGGACGTGCGTAACGGGGAGGCGGAGACATGGCCGCGAAGGACCGGGACCGGTTCTCCACCGCGACCCGGCTGCGGCTGCTCGGCGAGCAGACCGCCGCCCGTGTCTACCGGTCGCAGAGCCGCCGTCAGGCCCGCCGCTCCCGGCTCACCGGCCGGGCGGCCTTCCTCGCCCTCGTCGTCTGCTCCCTGGTGGTGGCGCTCGCGTACCCGATGCGGCAGTACGTCTCGCAGCGGGACGAGATCGCTGACCAGGAGCGCCTGGCGCAGGAGGCCCGTGCCCGCACCGAGGAGCTCCGCGACGAGAAGGCGCGTCTCCAGGACGACGCGTACGTCCGGCAGCTGGCCCGCAAGCACCTGCACTACCTTCTTCCCGGGGAGACCGGTTACACGGTGATCGACCCCGACGCGGTCAGGGAGCGCAACGGCGAGACGGACGATTCCGACCGGCCGTGGCACTCCAACCTCTGGGACGGCGTCGACAGCGCCGACCGCGACTGACTCTCCTCGTCCCCCTTCGTCCCTCCTTCATCCCTCTGCAGAACCGCAGTTCGAGCAGCCCGATCAGAACCTAGGCAGGCATGGAAACCCCCCCTCCGCAGACCGAGTCCACCGCGCCCACCGAGGCGGACATCGCCGCGTTCCAGCAGCAGCTGGGCCGCCCACCGCGCGGGCTGCGCGCGATCGCGCACCGCTGCCCGTGCGGCAACCCGGACGTGGTCGAGACGCAGCCCCGGCTGGAGGACGGTACGCCGTTCCCGACGACGTACTACCTGACGTGCCCGCGTGCCGCGTCCGCGATCGGCACGCTGGAGGCGAACGGCGTCATGAAGGAGATGACCGAGCGCCTCGGTACGGACCCCGAGCTGGCCGCCGCGTACCGGGCCGCGCACGAGGACTACATCGCCCGGCGCGACGCCATCGAGGTGCTGGAGGGCTTCCCGAGCGCGGGGGGCATGCCGGACCGGGTGAAGTGCCTGCACGTGCTGGTCGGGCACTCGCTGGCCGCGGGGCCCGGGGTGAACCCGCTGGGCGACGAGGCGATCGCGATGCTGCCGGAGTGGTGGCGCAAGGGGCCGTGCGTTTCGCCGTGCGGCGCGCCGGACGAGGACTGAGCGTTCCCCCCCCGGGGGCTCCGCCCCCGGACCCCTGCTCCTCAATCGCCGGAGGGGCTTGGTTTGGGGCTCTGCCTCGGGCCTCTGCTCCTCAGTCGCCGGAGGGGCTTGGTTTGGGGCTCTGCCCCGGGCCTCTGCTCCTCAGTCGCCGGAGGGGCTTGGTTTGGGGCTCTGCCTCGGGCCTCTGCTCCTCAGTCGCCGGAGGGGCTTGAACTGCTCCTCGACTGCCGGAGGGGCTTGATCTGGGAGTACTTCATGACCCGCGTGGCCGCCATCGACTGCGGTACCAACTCCATCCGTCTGCTCGTCGCCGACGCGGACCCGTCCACCGGTGAGCTCGTCGAGCTCGACCGGCGGATGGAGATCGTCCGCCTCGGGCAGGGCGTCGACCGCACCGGCCGGCTCGCGCCCGAGGCCCTGGAACGGACCTTCGCCGCGTGCCGCCAGTACGCGGAGGTGATCAAGGAGCACGGCGCCCGGAAGATCCGCTTCGTCGCCACCTCCGCCTCCCGCGACGCGGAGAACAGGGACGAGTTCGTCCGCGGCGTGCTGGACATCCTGGGCGTCGAGCCCGAGGTGATCAGCGGTGACGAGGAGGCGGAGTTCTCCTTCATCGGCGCCACCAAGGAACTCGCGGGCCGCGACCACTTCGAGAAGCCGTATCTCGTCGTGGACATCGGCGGCGGCTCCACCGAATTCGTCGTCGGCGACGACCACGTGCGGGCCGCGCGCTCCGTGGACATAGGGTGCGTCCGGATGACCGAGCGGCACCTCGTGCACGACGGCGTCGTGAGCGATCCGCCGACCCCCGACGAGATCACCGCGATCCGCGCCGACATCGACGCGGCCCTCGATCTCGCCGAGAAGAGCGTCCCGCTCACCGGGACCGCCACCCTCGTCGGCCTCGCCGGGACGGTCACCACGGTCGCCGCGATCGCCCTGGAGCTCGACGCGTACGACTCCGAGGCGATCCACCACTCCCGGATCTCCCTCGACCAGGTCCAGGAGATCACCGGACGGCTCCTCGCCTCCACCCACGCCGAGCGTGCCGCGATCGGCGCCATGCATCCGGGACGGGTCGACGTGATCACCGCCGGGACGCTGATCCTGCTCGCCGTGATGAAGCGGACCGGGGCCCGGGAGGTCGTCGTCAGCGAGCACGACATCCTCGACGGAATCGGCTGGTCGATCGCCTAGGACCCGCCCCCGCGGCGACCGTGAGCGGCACTGCGCACCGGCCTTCCGCAGGGTGCCGAAACGGTGCTCATGCGCACTCCGGCCTGCACTTTTGAGCCGATGTGGGCCACCCGAGGGGCCCTCCGCGGCACACGTCGCGACAAACTTCGTGAACTTCTTCACAAGGAATTCGGCCCCGCGGAGGGCAGTTCTCGTCCGTACGGGCATCGAAGGCCGCTCGCGGGGTCGTCCCGTGTCGATACGGGACCGTTCCGGGCGCGTTGTCGGCGCGTGGATCGGGGCGGTGGTTCGCCCGGCCCGACGGCTCAAGGGCCAGCTCACAGGCGGTGAGCAACGTTCGCCGCCACGCCGTGGTTCCCCTCCGGGGTCATGACCTCGGTCACGTGGGCGGCGGAGTGTAGCAGAGGGTGGGGGATAACTTGTGAAGGGGCTCACGAGCCCTCCACCCGAGGGGGGTGGATACTCGATGGCATGAGCACCACGGAGCGTCCCAGGATCCTCGTAGTAGGCGGTGGGTACGTAGGCCTGTACGCAGCTCGGCGCATTCTGAAGAAGATGCGCTACGGCGAGGCGACCGTCACGGTCGTCGACCCCCGGTCGTACATGACCTACCAGCCCTTCCTCCCCGAAGCCGCCGCCGGCAGCATCTCGCCTCGGCATGTCGTCGTCCCGCTGCGACGCGTACTGCCGAAGGCCGAGGTTCTCACCGGCCGCGTCACCACCATCGATCAGGACCGCAAGGTCGCCACGGTCGCGCCGCTCGTCGGCGAGGCCTACGAGCTGCCCTTCGACTACCTGGTCGTCGCGATGGGCGCGATCTCCCGCACCTTCCCGATCCCCGGCCTCGCCGAGCAGGGCATCGGCATGAAGGGCATCGAGGAGGCCATCGGCCTGCGCAACCACGTCCTCGAACAGCTGGACAAGGCCGACTCGACGGCCGATGAGGACGTCCGCCGCAGGGCGTTGACGTTCGTCTTCGTGGGCGGCGGATTCGCCGGCGCAGAGACCATCGGCGAGGTCGAGGACATGGCCCGCGACGCGGCGAAGTACTACACGAACGTGAAGCGCGAGGAAATGCGCTTCATCCTCGTCGACGCCGCCGACAAGATCCTTCCCGAGGTCGGCCCGAAGCTGGGCACCTGGGGCCGGGAGCACCTGGAGTCCCGTGGCGTCGAGGTCTTCCTCTCGACCTCCATGGACTCCTGCGTCGACGGTCACGTCGTGCTGAAGAACGGCCTGGAGGTCGACTCCAACACGATCGTGTGGACGGCCGGCGTGAAGCCGAACCCGGCGCTGGCCCGTTTCGGCCTGCCGCTCGGTCCGCGCGGTCACGTGGACACCTCCGAGAAGCTCCAGGTGCAGGGCACCGACTACATCTGGGCCGCGGGCGACAACGCCCAGGTCCCGGACATGGTCGGCCGTCGGGCCGGCAACCCGAACGCCTGGTGCCCGCCCAACGCCCAGCACGCGCTGCGTCAGGCCAAGGTCCTCGGCGACAACGTCATCTCCGGGATGCGGGGCTTCCCGCAGAAGGAATACAGCCACGCCAACAAGGGTGCGGTCGCCGGTCTGGGGCTGCACAAGGGCGTCGCGATGATCGTCATGGGCAAGATGAAGATCAAGCTCAAGGGCCGTCTCGCCTGGTACATGCACCGTGGCTACCACGGCATGGCGATGCCGACCTGGAACCGTAAGATCCGGATCTTCGCCGACTGGACCCTTGCGATGTTCCTCAAGCGCGAGGTTGTCTCGCTCGGCGCCATGGAGACGCCGCGCGAGGAGTTCTACGAGGCCGCCAAGCCGGCCCCGGCACCGGCCGCCGCCAAGGCCGCGGGCGAGAAGGCCAAGGCCTCCTAGCCCGCCCGCGGGCCCACTCGCCCGCGCAGTACGTGCACAACGCCCGAAGGGGCCGTCCGCCATCCGTGGTGCGGACGGCCCCTTCGGCGTATCCACGTACCCGGACCGCAGTGCGCCCACAGATAGGTGCTCTGTGCAGGTATTTTGCCTTTCCGTTGCGCTGTAGCGGGATGGCGCGCGCTGCGCAGACTGTTGACGGGGATGCACCTCGCCGTGGCGTCGTGGGTGCTCGGCGTGGTTGCAGGCATGTTTGGGCATATTTGGGCACATTGGGAACACCATCACGGAGGTGTGCGCCATGGCAGACGCCGCATTGCGGCTGACCGCTCTCGCCGAGGAGTTGCTGGGAGAGAAGCTGCTGGTCCGTATCCGGGCCTGGGACGGCAGCGAATCAGGACCGCCCGATGCCCCCGTCCTCGTCATCCGGGACCGCCGCGCGCTGCGCAGGCTGCTCTGGAAGCCGGGTGAACTGGGCCTGGCCCGCGCGTGGGTGGCGGGCGAACTCGATATCGAAGGCGATCTGTACGAGGCCCTGGACCTGATGGCCTCGCTGATCTGGGACCGCGGCGCGGAGGCCAAGGACAGCGTCCACCCGGTCCGCGACCCGAAGGTGCGGGCCTTCGCCAAAGGGCTGTTGCAGCTCGGCGGCCCCTGGCTCCCGCCCGCCCCGCCGCCCGAGGAGGTACGGCGCCGCACCGGCACCCTCCACACCAAGCGGCGCGACAAGGAGGCCATCAGCCACCACTACGACGTGGGCAATGACTTCTACGAACTGGTCCTCGGCCCCTCCATGGTCTACTCCTGCGCCTACTGGGAGGACGACGGAATCCTCGAGGGCGCCCAGCGCGACAAGCTCGACCTGGTCTGCCGCAAGCTCGCGCTGAACGAGGGCGACCGGCTCCTCGACGTCGGCTGCGGCTGGGGCTCCATGGCCCTCCACGCGGCCCGCGAGTACGGCGCCCGGGTCACCGGAGTGACCCTCTCCGTCGAACAGGCCGCCTACGCCAGGAAGCGCATCGCGGAAGAGGGCCTGACCGACCGGATCGAGATCCGGGTCCAGGACTACCGGGACGTCAGGGACGGCCCGTACGACGCCATCTCGTCCATCGGCATGGCGGAACACGTCGGCTCCGTCCGCTTCCGCGAGTACGCCGACGACCTCTACGCACTTCTCAAGCCCGGCGGCAGACTGCTCAACCACCAGATCGCCCGCCGCCCCGAGAAGGACGAGTCCGCGTACCACGTGGACGAGTTCATCGACGCCTACGTCTTCCCGGACGGCGAACTGGCCCCGGTGGGACGGACCGTGACCACCCTCGAAGAAGCCGGCTTCGAGGTCCGTGACGTCGAGTCGATCCGCGAACACTACGCACTGACCCTGCGCACCTGGGTCGCCAACCTGGAGAAGTACTGGGAGCGGGCGGTCCGGATGACCTCGCCCGGACGGGCCAGGGTCTGGCGCCTCTACATGGCCGCCTCCGCCCTGTCCTTCGAGCACAACAAGATCGGCGTCAACCAGATCCTCGTCGTACGCCCGGCGGAGGGCGGGGCCTCCCGCATGCCGCTGAGGGCCCGCGTCTGGGGGGCGTCGGCGACCGGCTGACACGGGGATGGACGGGGGGCCGGTACGCGCGGTTCCGCACTGCGCGTACCGGCCCCCGTCCGTACCGTCCCGGCTCGCCGGGAGCCCGCTACTCGGTCTTGATGGCCGTCAGCATGTTCAGCTTCGCGGCGCTGCGGGCGGGCCACAGCGCGGCCAGCACACCCACCGCGCCCGCCAGCACCAGGAAGACCGCGATCCGGTCCCACGGGACGACCAGTGCGTAGTCCGGGATGGACGATGCCACGGTCTGCCCGATCGCCCAGCCGAGGAACATGCCGAGCACGACACCGACCACCGCGCCGAAGAGCGAGATGACCACGGCCTCCAGGCGGATCATGCGCTTGACCTTGCGCCGGTCCAGACCGATCGCCCGCAGCATGCCGATCTCCTGCTGGCGTTCGAAGACCGACATCGCCAGGGTGTTGACGACCCCGAGCACCGCGATGATCAGCGCCATCGCCAGCAGCCCGTACATGATGTTCATCGCGAGGTTGACGGAGCCGCCGAACATGTCGCGGATGTCCTGACGGTCCATCACGCTCATGCCCGGGTTGTCACCCAGCGCGTTCACCAGGGACTTCTCGTTGGCCTTGGTCGCACCGCCGTCCATCTTCAGCCAGACCTCGGAGATGTGCGCCCGGGCCTCGTGCTGGTCGGCGACCTTCTTCGAGATCAGGACCGGCGAGAGGAACTCGTTCTCCTTGAAGACCGCGCCCACCCTCAGCTCGCCCTTCTTGTCGTCGTCGAACTTCACCCGGAGGGTGTCGCCGGTCTTCCAGCCGTTCGACTTCGCGGTCTTCTCGGCCACCGCGATGTCGCCGCCGGCGAGCGAATCGATCGAACCGGAGACCGTGGTGAGCGTGAAGACCTTCTGCACCTGGCCGGGGGTGACGGCGGACGCGGCGTGGAACCTGTCCCCGACCCGCACCGACGTGGCCTGCTGCGGCGAGACCGCCGAGACGCCGTCGGCCTTCTCCAGGGCGCTGAGTGCCGTCTCGTCGAGCGAGTCGCGGCTCGCCATCGACACCATGTAGTCGGCTCTGATGTTGTCCGTCGTCATCCGGTCGACGGCCTGGCCGAGAGTGACGCCGAGCACGGAGATGCCGGTGACCAGGGTGAGGCCGATCGCCAGCGCGGAGGCGGTGGCGCCGGTACGCCGCGGGTTACGGACCGCGTTCTGCGCGGCCAGCTTGCCGGACACCCCGAACAGTCGCCGCAGCAGCGGGCGCACCAGCGCGATCACCGGCCGCGACAGCAGCGGGATCAGCACGATGACACCGATCAGCGCGAGGAAGGCACCGGCGGCGATGACGGCCTGACCGGTCGATCCGGACTGCGCCGCACCCGCCACGATCGCGGCCGCGCCCAGCAGGGTGAGCACCGCGCCGATCGAGTTGCGCAGTACCAGGGACTTGACGGTGGCCGTCGCGTGCACGCTGCTCATCGCCGCGACCGGCGGGATCTTCGCCGCCCGGCGGGCGGGCAGCCAGGCGGCCAGCACGGTGATCAGGACGCCGACGCCGAACGCGGCGATGACGGCGGTGGGCGAGATGATCAGGGGCCCGGCCGGGATCTTCCCGCCGAACAGGCCCATCGCGGAGCGCAGCCCGGAGGCGAGCCCGAGGCCGAGGGCGAAGCCGACGACCGAGGCGATCACGCCGACCACCGCTGCTTCGAGGAGCACCGAGCGCTTGACCTGGCGGCGGGAGGCGCCGACGGCGCGCAGCAGCGCCAGCTCCTTGGTGCGCTGGGCGACCAGCATGGTGAAGGTGTTGGCGATCAGGAAGACACCGACGAAGAGAGCGACGCCCGCGAAGCCGAGCAGCATCCTGTTGAGGTTGCTCAGGCCGCTCTCGATCTGCTTGGCCTGCTCGTCGGCGAGCGCCTTGCCGGTCCTGGCCTCGGCGTCCTTGGGCAGCAGCGGCTCCACGTCGGCCAGCAGCTTCTCGGCGGAGGCGCCGGCCGCGGCGGAGACGTTGACGTCCTTGAACTCGCCGGGCCTGAGGTACAGCCGCTGGGCGACCGGGGTGTCGAAGAGGACCAGGCTGCCGCCCGCGTTGACCGCGCCGTCCTCGGTGGTGAAGACGCCGGCGAGGGTGTACTCCTTCACCGGCCCGTTCGTGGCGACCCGGACCCGGTCACCGACGTGGTACTCGCCCTTCTTCGCGGTCTCCTGGTCGAGCGCGATCCGGTCGGCCGCGTCCGGGCCCTTGCCGTCGACGAAGGTGTACGCGGAGTCCTTGCCGTTCCTGCCGGGGGAGTAGTTCCCTCCGGTGTTCGACCAGCCGTTGCCGATCAGCTTGCCGTCGGGGTCGGCGACGCCGGCGAAGCCGGAGACCCGGCCGGTGGCGGTGTCCACTCCGGCCAGGCCCTGGATCTTCTTCAGGGTGGCGGCGGTGATTCCGGGCGTCCTGCCGTCGCGCTGGTCGGCCCGGGTGGTGACGGCGACGGCGACGTTGTCGTAGCTCTTCGCCGACTGGTTGCGGAAGGCGTTGCCGAGGGTGTCGGTGAAGACCAGGGTGCCGGACACGAAGGCCACGCCGAGCATCACGGCGAGCAAGGTCATCAGCAGCCTGGCCTTGTGCGCGAGCACATTGCGCAGGGCGGTACGGAACATGTCTGTCAGTCCTGGGATGGGGAGGAGGCCGGAGGAGGGCGCGGGGCAGGGCGGGCGTCAGCTGGTGCGGCCCCTGGCCTCGAACGCCTTCATCCGGTCGAGGACCCCGTCCGCCGTGGGGCGCATCATCTGGTCGACGATCCGGCCGTCCGCGAGGAAGACGACCCGGTCCGCGTAGGAGGCCGCCGCCGGGTCGTGGGTCACCATCACCACGGTCTGCCCCAGCTCGCGCACCGAGTTGCGCAGGAAGCCGAGGACCTCGGCGCCGGAGCGGGAGTCCAGGTTCCCGGTCGGCTCGTCACCGAAGATGATCTCCGGCTGCGAGGCCAGGGCGCGGGCCACCGCGACGCGCTGCTGCTGGCCGCCGGAGAGCTCGGCCGGCCGGTGCGTCAGCCGGTCGGAGAGGCCCACCATGTCGATGACCCGGCGCACCCACTCGGCGTCGGGCTTGCGGCCCGCGATGTCCATGGGGAGCGTGATGTTCTCCAGCGCCGTCAGGGTCGGCAGCAGGTTGAACGCCTGGAAGATGAACCCGATCTTGTCCCGGCGGAGCTGGGTGAGCTGCTTGTCCTTGAGGGAGCCCAGCTCCGTCTCACCGATCCGCACCGAGCCGCTGCTGAAGCTGTCGAGGCCGGCCACGCAGTGCATCAGCGTGGACTTGCCGGAGCCGGACGGGCCCATGATCGCGGTGAACTCGCCCTGCGGGAAGTCCACGGAGACCCGGTCCAGGGCCGTGACCCTGGTCTCGCCCTCTCCGTAGACCTTCGACAGATCCGTGGCGCGGGCAGCCACCGTGGTGACGCGGTGTGCGGTGGAAGTGGTGGTCACGGGAATCTCCTGATTCGGGGCTCCGGTCGAAGTTTCGCCCGGGTGCGTCGCGGCTGCGACCGGTGAGTTCCGGCCGCTCGGGAACCTCTCCATCGTCACCGTCGTAACGCCGCGGTTCGTCAGTCCCCGTGCCCGTTCCCGGGGCCCTCTTGAGTCGCACCGCAGGGCCCCTGCGTCCTCCTTCGGTATGACACCGACCCTGAGGGCGTTCGCCCGATCGGGTGGCGCCGCCCATGGCGAGCACCGGCGCGCGCCTGGTGAATGTGCCCGGCGAATACTCCGTCCGGGTGCGGCGACTTTACGTCAATCCGGATTGCCGGCCGCTGCGGCTGCTACCCCGCCCAGGCATGTGACGATGCCCCTCGGCGAGTGCTGACGACCCCTCAAACGGTCAATAAAATAAGACAACATCGCGCCACTGATCCGCTGATCGGACGAAGTCCCCGGATAGGGTCATGTGCCAACGCGGAGCCGCGCGCCAGGCCCGGATGGTGGAATGCAGACACGGCGAGCTTAAACCTCGCTGCCCCTCGGGGGCGTACCGGTTCGAGTCCGGTTCCGGGCACCACTTCGCGCGCACGGCGGCCGAGTGGGCGCGGTGCGGTACGGCGGGCCCTGTCGGCCGACCGAGGAGGGCGGCCGCTCGTCCACCGGTTCCTCAAAGATCCTCCCCAGGCACTAGTCTGATTCTTTTGCCTACCCATTACTCTTGTGGGAAGGCCGCGCAGGGCGGCCATGAAGGAGTGAGATGAGGAGCAGCAACCCGGTCTTCTCGCGACGGGGCTTCAGCCGCGACAACGGATACGCGGGCTTCAACGCGGCGCCGCAGGCCGGGGCCCCCGTTGCGGGCACCAACCCGTACGCGCAGGGCACCGCCGCCAACCCGTACGCCACCAATCCCTACGCCCAGCAGGACACCCAGTACGGCGTTCCGCAGGCACCGGCGCGCTCCGGCGCGATGACGATCGACGACGTCGTCACGCGCACCGCGATCACGCTCGGTACCGTGGTGCTCGGCGCCGCGCTCGCCTGGGCCCTGTTGCCGGTCGACGGGGCCAACCTCGGCAAGTCCTACGGCATCGCGATCGGCGCCGCCCTGGTGGCGTTCGTCCTGTCGCTCGTCCAGTCCTTCAAGCGCAGGCCGTCCCCGGCGCTGATCGTGTCGTACGCGGCCTTCGAGGGTGTCTTCCTCGGAGTGATCTCCAGCGCGGTCAGTACGTACATCGGGCCGGGCGTCGTGATGCAGGCGGTGATGGGCACCATGTGTGTCTTCGCCGGTGTGCTTCTGGCGTACAAGATGCGCTGGATCCGCGTCACCCGCCGCTTCTACGGCTTCGTGATGGCCGCTGCCATGGGCTTCATGCTCCTGATGGTGGTCAACCTGCTGTTCGCCGTCTTCGGCGGCGGCGACGGCCTGGGCTTCCGCAGCGGCGGCCTCGGCATCCTCTTCGGCGTCATCGGGATCATCCTCGGCGCGTGCTTCCTGGCCCTGGACTTCAAGCAGGTCGAGGACGGCGTCGCCTACGGCGCCCCCCGCGAGGAGTCCTGGCTGGCGGCCTTCGGCCTGACCATGACCCTGGTCTGGATCTACCTGGAGATGCTGCGTCTGCTCTCCATCCTCAGCGGCGACGACTGACGCGCGGCCCCGCGCCGGGAACGGCGCGGGAAATGGGACGGCCCGCAGGCACCCGTGCCTGCGGGCCGTCCCATTTCCTTCCCACGTGTGCCTAGAGCAGCCTGCGCGCGGCCCTTCTGAGGTCGTACTCGTGAATGAGTGCCTTCGCGTGTCCGTAGGCGAGGTCGTGTTCGCTCCGCAGCCAGCTGACCTTCTCCTCGAAGCGGAGAGCGGGGCCATCCTCGACGATGCGGAGCCAGTCGGAGACTTCGCGACCGGTGCAGCGGGGGATTCGGGAGAGCAGATTGCGATGGGTCTCTTCGGAGAAGACTTGGGACATCGGCGCCTCCGACGCATTGCGCGTTGCTGGTCCTTCCCGACACCGTGCCCGAGCATCAGCCCGTTGGCAACCATCCGGGGAGGGCGCGTAGGGTCGCGGAGTGCTCGATACGACCCCGCTGATCACCGCCGTGGACCAATTCGCCGACCGGCTGCGCGCCGCCCCGCAGAGCCGTCTGCAGCGCGGAGCGGCAGCCGAAGGACTGGCCACGGCCAGGGAATTGGCGCTGCGGGCCCAGCGCATCGAGGCGCCGGACCGGGAGCCGCGGATCATGCCGGACGCCGGGATCTTCACGATCGGCGACCAACTCGCCGTAGCGGGCCGCGACTTGGCGGTGGCACTGGAAACGGCCCCGTCGGCTGAGCTGGACGAGGCCGTGCAATTCGTGACGGAGGCGGCTGCGCGGGCGTTCGCGTAGCAGCGGTGGCGCGGGGGCGGCGGCCGGCGAGAGCCGCTCCGCCCGGCTGCCCTTGAGGCCGGAACGCGGGGCTGGAACGTGGGGCTGGAGCGCGGGACTAGAACGAGGCGATGACGCGGTCGGCGAGGATGTAGACGTTCTCCTTGCCGCAGGAGAAGGTCAGGGCGTACGCACCGGAGACACCGGAACCGCCCAGCAGCACCGGGTGCTCACCCGCGAGCAGCGCCTCGGCCAGGCGTTCGGCCGTCTCGCGGTGACCTGGGGTCATACAGAGCGTGGTGCCGTCGGCGAAGACGTACACATCGAGGGTGCCGAGCGGGCCGGGGCGCACGTCGGCGAGTTCCGTGCGGCTGTCGGCGAGCTCTTCGAGGCGGTTCACGGTGCGCTCGTGATCGGTGACGACCGGGGTCTGTACGGGTACGAAGTCGGGGTGCGAGGGGTGGCGGCGACGGGCCGCGGCCAGCTCGGGGGAGTCCTCGGCGAACTCCGCCGTCTCGGGCAGCTCGGTCACGTCCGCCAGTTCGACCAGTTCCGTCAGCTCTTCGAGCGCCTCGGTGGCATCGAAGTCCATCGCCTCCAGACCCGCGAAGTCGGCCTGGCGCGGCATGAAGAACGGTGCCTCCTCGCCGATCCCGGTCAGGCCGCCCAGCAGGGACGGGGCGTCGGCGGCGTCGCGCGCTTCCTGGGTGGCCCAGAAGGCGCGGGCCTCGGCGAGCTCGCGTTCCCGTTCCTCGGCGAGTGCTTCGGCGACGGCGGCGCGTATCTCGTCGGCCGGGGTGGCTTCGTTGCGGCTCTGCGCGGGCACGGCGGCGCCGTGGACGCGGGCCGATGCCAGCTCCGTACGAAGGGCCGTGATCTGCTTGCGCAGCCCGTGAGCAGCGTGCAGAGCGGCGACGCCCACGGCCGTGGCAGCGGTGGTGGTCAGCAACAGGGCAAGAGGCATGGCGCTCACTGACATACTCCCGGTTTCAATCGATCCCCCGACTTCCTACCTCAGCTTGTCCTCTACCTGTGCCTGGTGTCAGTGCATTACGTCACGAATTGGACAGGTCTTTGGGTCCGGTGTTTAACCCCGGTGCTGGTGTGACCTGCGGGAATGGCTCTCCCCCAGGACATAGGTCACATCCTGGGGGAGATTCGGTCACGGTCGGGGCTCGGGACCGGCCGGTTCCGTCGCTTCGCTTCCGCTGAGGGCCTCAAGCGACCGTTGAGGGCCTCAAGCGACCGTTCCTGGGCAGCGAGCTGGAGTGAGTACCGACTCACCGGCACGCCCCGAACGGTCTTGGGCGCACTGGTCCTCCGCTTTCTAGGTGCCGGACCAGCAGTTGTGAACCCTCCGCTGCAGCTCAGCTCAGCCGCTCGATGACCATCGCCATGCCCTGGCCGCCGCCCACGCACATGGTCTCCAGGCCGAACTGCTTGTCGTGGAACTGCAGGCTGTTGATCAGCGTGCCGGTGATCCGGGCGCCGGTCATGCCGAAGGGGTGGCCGACGGCGATGGCGCCACCGTTGACGTTCACCTTCTCCAGCGGCAGGCCGAGGTCGCGGTAGGAGGGGATCACCTGGGCGGCGAACGCCTCGTTGATCTCGGCAAGGTCGATGTCGTCGATGGTCAGCCCGGCCCGCTTCAGCGCCTGCTTGCTGGCCTCCACCGGCCCGTATCCCATGATCTCGGGGGAGAGGCCGCAGACGCCGGTCGAGACGATCCGGGCCAGCGGAGTCAGGCCCAGCTCGCGCGCCTTGGTGTCGGACATGATCACGAGCGCGGCGGCGCCGTCGTTGAGCGGGCAGCAGTTGCCCGCGGTGACCAGGCCGTCCGGGCGGAAGACCGGCTTCAGGCCCTGCACGCCCTCCAGGGTGACGCCCGCGCGCGGGCCGTCGTCCTTCGAGACGACCGTGCCGTCCGGGGTGGTGACCGGGGTGATCTCGCGCTCCCAGAAACCGTTCTTGATGGCTTCCTCGGCGAGGTTCTGCGAGCGGACGCCGAACTCGTCCATGTCCTGGCGGGTGACGCCCTTGAGCCGGGCCAGGTTCTCCGCGGTCTGCCCCATCGCGATGTACGCGTCCGGGACGAGACCGTCCTCGCGCGGGTCGTGCCAGTCGGCGCTCTCTTGCTCGGCGCGGGCCGCGGTACGGGCCTCGGCGTCGGCGAACAGCGGGTTGTGCGTGTCCGGCAGGCTGTCGGAGTTGCCCTTCACGAAACGGGACACCATCTCGACACCCGCTGAGATGAAGACATCGCCCTCGCCGGCCTTGATGGCGTGCAGCGCCATCCGGCTGGTCTGGAGGGAGGACGAGCAGTAGCGGGTGACCGTACAGCCGGGAAGGTGGTCCATTCCCATCTGTACGGCGATGATGCGGCCCAGGTTGTTGCCCTGCTCGCCGCCGGGGAGGCCGCAGCCGAGCATCAGGTCGTCGATGTCCTTCGGGTCCAGCTCGGGAACCTTGGCCAGCGCGGTCCGGATGATCATGGCGGTCAGGTCGTCCGCGCGCAGATCCTTCAGCGAACCCTTGAAGGCCCGGCCAATGGGGGAACGGGCAGCAGAGACGATCACGGCTTCGGGCATCACGCGGCTCCATGAAGGCTGGAAGGCGGGTTCTGGCAGGTGCTGACTTGGAAGCTACCTGTACGTAGCTGCTGGGTCACCGGGCAGCGCATGTGACGCCGACCTCTTTTCTAAGCGACCGCTCAGCCGGTCAATTGGCGGGGAGGTTGCGCGACTCCCCGTGCGGCTCGCCGCGCGACTCTCCGGACGGCTCCGGGCGTGGTCCCTGGCGCGGATCCGTGATCGGCTCCTCGTACGGTCCCTGGCACGGATCGGTGATCGGCTCCTCGTACGGTCCGGAGGAGGTCGTCGGCTCCGTCTCCGGGTGCGGCTGAGGCTCCGTGGTGGTGGGCAGGCGCCGCCGCCTGCGGTGCTTGAGGAGCGCCCAGGGCGCCCGGGCGCCCGTGACCTCCGTACCGGCCTCCCTGGCTGCCTGGGAGGCTGCCTTGGCCACCGGCAGCATGTCCTCGCGGCGCGCCCCGTCCAGCCGGTCGGACTCCGGCCACAGCCCCAGCACCGCACAGAGCGTGGGCAGGACAGCCATCGCCGCCGTGGCGTACCCCTCCGCCGACGGGTGGTAGTTGTCCGGCCCGAACAGTTCCCGCGGATTCGCCTCGAACTCCGGCCCGAGCAGGTCGCCCAGCGACACCGTGCGCCCGCCCTGTTCCACCGAGCCGATCGTCTGGGCCGCCGCCAGCTGCCGGCTCACCCGCCGGGCCAGCCAGCGCAGCGGCTGGTAGACCGGCTCGATCGTGCCGAGATCCGGGCACGTGCCGACCACCACCTCCGCGCCCGCCGTACGCAGCCTGCGCACCGCGGTGGTCAGACAGCGCACCGACTGGGTGGCGGGCATCCGGTGCGTGACATCGTTCGCCCCGATCATGATCACGCAGACGTCGGGCGTATGGGACGGATCGGCGAGCAGCAGTGAGACCTGCCTTTCCAGGTCGTCCGACCGGGCACCCGGCTGCGCCACATTGCGCAGGTCCACCGGCCGCTCGGACACCGCCGCCAGGCCCGAGGCGAGCAGCGCCCCCGGTGTCTGCCCGGCCCGGCGCACCCCCTGCCCGGCCGCCGTCGAGTCACCCAGCAGTCCCAGCCGCAACGGGTCGGCGGGACCGGCGAACGCCACCCCGTACCGCCCGTCCGCGCTCGGCGGAACCGGTGCGACACCGCCGCCCACGTGCCGTTTCGCCAGCTGGACCTCCGCCAGCAGTACGCCCACCGCCGCCGCGCCGAGCAGCCCGATGCTGCCGCCGCCGTAGGCCGCACCCGCCGCGATCCGCCGTGCCACCCTTGCCCTCGACACAGTCCGGTCCACCTCCTCGTTGCCGTACCGCCGTACCTACAGCTAACTGCCCCGCGGTGACGGTCGCTCAATCGCTTCGCCCAATACCGCGTCCGTACGCATACCCTTGCCGCACCATCTCGGAGACCCCGGAGTACACGGTGCGATATCACGATTCGATGATCAGTCTCGTAGGCAATACCCCGCTGGTGAGGCTGCGCAGTGTCACGGCCGGCATCCAGGCGACGGTCCTGGCCAAGGTCGAGTACTTCAACCCCGGCGGTTCGGTCAAGGACCGCATCGCCCTGCGCATGATCGAGGCCGCCGAACAGAGCGGCGAGCTGCAGCCCGGCGGCACGATCGTCGAGCCGACCAGCGGCAACACGGGCGTCGGCCTGGCGATCGTCGCCCAGCAGAAGGGGTACAAGTGCATCTTCGTCTGCCCGGACAAGGTGTCCACGGACAAGATCAATGTGCTGCGCGCCTACGGTGCCGAGGTCGTCGTCTGCCCGACGGCCGTTGACCCCGAGCACCCCGACTCGTACTACAACGTCTCGGACCGGCTGGTCCGCGAGACCCCCGGAGCCTGGAAGCCCGACCAGTACTCCAACCCGAACAACCCGCGCTCCCACTATGAGACCACCGGTCCGGAGCTGTGGGAGCAGACGGACGGGAAGATCACGCACTTCGTCGCGGGCGTCGGCACGGGCGGCACGATCAGCGGCACCGGTCGCTATCTGAAGGAGCTCAGCGGCGGCTCGGTGCAGGTGATCGGTGCCGACCCGGAGGGTTCGGTCTACTCCGGCGGCTCCGGACGTCCGTACCTCGTCGAGGGTGTCGGCGAGGACTTCTGGCCGAGCGCCTACGACCGTACGGTCACGGACGAGATCGTCGCCGTGTCCGACAAGGACTCCTTCCAGATGACCCGCCGCCTCGCCAAGGAGGAGGGCCTGCTGGTCGGCGGCTCCTGCGGCATGGCGGTCGTTGCCGCACTGGAGGTCGCGAAGCGACTGGGTCCGGACGATGTGGTCGTCGTCCTGCTGCCCGACAGCGGCCGCGGCTACCTGAGCAAGATCTTCAACGACGAGTGGATGGCCGACTACGGCTTCCTTGAGGACGCCGGCCCGTCCGCACGCGTCGGGGACGTTCTCGACCACAAGGACGGCCCGATCCCGACGCTCGTGCACATGCACCCCGAGGAGACCGTCGGCGAGGCGATCGACGTGCTGCGCGAGTACGGCGTCTCGCAGATGCCGATCGTGAAGCCGGGCGCGGGCCACCCGGACGTGATGGCCGCCGAGGTCATCGGCTCGGTGGTGGAGCGGGAGCTGCTGAACGCGCTGTTCGCCCAGCGCGCCTCGCTCGCCGACCCGCTGGAGAAGCACATGTCGCCACCGCTGCCGCAGGTCGGCTCCGGTGAACCGGTCGCGGACCTGATGGCGGTGCTCGGCGGCACGAACGCGGCGGACGCGGCGATCGTGCTGGTGGAGGGCAAGCCGAAGGGCGTGGTCAGCAGGCAGGACCTGCTGGCGTTCCTCGCGAAGGACGCGGGGACCGGCAAGCCGTGACGATCCGCAGGCCGTAGCGGACTGTGGCGCCGGGCTTCGCCGAAACGCGGCGCCATGTTTCGCCGAAACGGTACGAGCGTGACACGTACCCGCAGCACCGGCTTAACACGAGTCCGGCACATTGAGGGGTGTCGGCAGGGAAACCCGCCGACACCCGGAACGGCGACACGGACTACGGAGCGGCTCCCGGACCTCCACCGTCGCCCGGACATGGTGACCGGCCCTGACCCGGACCCGTGTCCCCCGCGGGGACCGCCGTCGTCCCGCCCCCTGGGAAACCGGGGGTGCGGCGGTCCCCGCGACACACTCCCGCACGGCGCCTCGTCCGGCCGGTGCGGCCGCCCAGCTCCCAGCAGCGCGACGCGTTCCGCGCTCGGGGGCTGTCGGGCGACGAGACCGACCTCGTGGCCTGCGCGACCAGCCGAGCGCGCCACATCAACCCGCGCCGGCTGATCGTGCTGCCCACCCGCCGGGCGTGACGCCCCGTGTCCTCGGACCCGGCCCCCGGCTCTCAGTCCTCCCAGTCGGACCCTGCGCGCGAGGAGCGGCGCTGGAACCAGGGCCAACTGCGGGCGGCGTGGACAGTGTTGACACCGACGATGCCGAGCCAAACGACGACCAGGCCCCCGGTATGGGCGGCCGCGGCGCCGATCGCCGACAGCGGGATGGCCAGGACCAGCGAGATGATCCCGAAGCCGTAGCGCTCGCCGAAGTTTCCCATGGACTGCGGTGTACGCGCGGCCCTGGCGACGCTCACCTGCTGCTCGGCGAGATGACGCCGGACGCGGCGGTCGAGCGCGGTGTCGAGGCGCTGCTCGACCTTCTCCAGGAAGGACTCGACGAGTGCGGACTCGTAATCCGCACCCAGCTCGCTACGGGCATGCAGGGTGGCATCGAGCTCGTTCTTGAGCTCAGGGTCACGGGTATCCATGTCCTTCACGGTACGAATCGGGAGCGCTTGGGGCAGTGGGGCTAACCCCCCTCTTTTCCGGCTGCGCGTCTCTTCCGGCTATGCGCGGGCGGTCGCCGTGCCAGTGGTTCCGGCCCCGCTGTCCTCGCCCGAGGCCGCCTGGGCGGGGAGGATCGTGTGCTCCGGAATGTGCGTGGTGTCGCGGCGGGCGAGCAGCCAGTACAGCAGTGCGGGTACGACCAGGCCGACCACCCACGAGATGTCGGCGCCGCCCAGCGGAGCGACCAGCGGGCCGGTGTAGAAGTGCGTCGCCAGGAACGGCAGCTGGGCGAGGAGCCCGATCCCGTACACCACCAGCGCGTCCCGGCGCCATGCGCCGTACCGTCCGTGCGGATCGGCGAGGGCGGGGATGTCGTACCGCTCCCGTGAGATCAGGTAGTAGTCGACCAGGTTGATCGCCGACCACGGGGTGAAGAAGGTCAGCAGGAAGAGGAGGAAGTCCTTGAAGGAGGCGAGGAAGCTGTCCTTGCCGAGCAGGGCCACGACGGTGCCGGCGAGCATGATGCCCGTGATGTAGAGGGCTCGGCCGCGCGGGGAGAGGGTCTTCTGACCGCGGAAGCCGCTGATGCTGGTCACCAGCGACATGAAGCCGCCGTAGGTGTTGAGGACGTTGATGGTCAGTTTGCCGAGCGCGATCACGAAGTACAGGAACGAGGCGATCAGGCCGGTTCCGCCCAGGGCGACGACATAGCCGACCTGGCCCGCCAGGAAGGCGTCCCCGGCGGTGGCCGCGACGAGCACGCCGAAGACCATGGACCACTGGGAGCCGAGCGTTGAGCCGGAGAGTGTCCACCAGAAGGTGGCGCGGGCGCTGGTCGTACGCGGCAGATAGCGGGAGTAGTCGGCGACGTACGGGCCGAACGCCAGCTGCCAGGACGCGGCGAGCGAGACCGCGAGCAGGAACATCGGCAGATCGAAGGCGCGGTCGGCGAGGACGGCTCCGAGATCGATGCGGTCGAGCAGCCGGATGCCGAGATAGACGAAGGCGACCGCGCAGATCACCCCGGCGACCCGGCCCAGCATGTGGATGACGCGGTAGCCGATCGCTGCCATCAGGGCGGTGACCAGCGCGAAGATGGTGATGCCGGGCGTCTCGCCGAGGTGGGTGAGCTCCCCGACCGCCTGGCCGGCCAGCACGCTGCCGCTGGCGAAGAAGCCGACGTACATCACGATCACCAGGGCCAGCGGGACCACCGCGCCCTTGACCCCGAACTGTGCGCGGGACTGGATCATCTGCGGCAGCCCCAGGCGCGGGCCCTGCGCGGAGTGCAGGGCCATCACGGCTCCGCCGAGCAGATTGCCCAGCGCCAGGCCGATGACCGACCAGAACGCGCCGCCGCCGAAGACGACCGCGAGCGCGCCGGTGACGACGGCGGTGATCTGGAGATTCGCGCCGAGCCAGAGCGTGAACTGGCTGAACGCGGTGCCGTGACGTTCGTCGTCCGGCACGACATCGATGGAGCGCTGTTCGAGCAGGCCTGCCATGGGTCGGGCTCCCTTCTTGAGGCTGAGGCCGAGGTCGTGAACTGCCGTGGTGCCGTTCGGGAAGCGCTCGTCCACCGCGCCGAACCGATCAGGGGTCGTCCCTTGTCCCGGCTGCATATAGTCATGCAGAGTTCTTCTTTGCTGAATAGATTGTCAATACTTTGGAGCGAAATACTGGTTGCAGAGGCCCGAAGGATGAGATGAAGCGCCTGGAAAGGAGGGTTTTGCGCATGATGTCGTCCCACGTGATGGACTCCGGGGACTTCGGGAACCCCGCGTCCGGGATCGCGGGCCCGTTCGGGGCTCCCGGCTCCGTCGGCCCCGTGGGCCGGGACCGGCCGCTCACCGATGATGGAGAGGTCGCGGCCGGGGAGCTGCTCGACCAGGACACGGGACTTTGGAGCAGGACGGTATGAGCGAGAGCAGCCCTGCCGCACGACTGCAGCAGCTCTTCGAGGGGCGCCGGCTGACACCGACACAACGGCGCATCGCGCACTCGATGGTGCGCAGGGCCGGGGACGTGCCGTTCCTGTCGAGCGTGGAGCTGGCCGAACTCGCCGGGGTCAGCCAGCCGTCCGTCACCCGGTTCGCCGTGGCACTCGGGTTCGACGGCTATCCGGCGCTCCGCAGACACCTGCGGGAGGTCGCCCCCGCCGAGTCCGTACCGGGGGGCGGTGGCGGGGAGGACGCGTACAACGAGTACCAGCAGGCCGTCCTCGGCGAGATCGAGAACCTGCGGCATCTGGTCGAGCTGCTCGCCGACCCCGGGCCTGTCGAACGCGCGGGCAGGCTGCTGGCGGCCTCCCGGCCGCTGCTGGTGCTCGGACTGCGGGCCGCCTCCTCGCAGGCGCGCGGGTTCGGGTACTTCGCGGCCAAGGTCCACCCCGATGTCCGGGTGCTCGACGAGGGCGGCAGCATGCTGCACGACCGGATCGACACCGCGCGGCGGGCGGGTGCCACCGCGCTGATCTGCTTCGCGCTGCCCCGGCATCCGAAGGAGGTCGTGGACGCCCTCGCGTACGCCCGGGAGCAGGGCCTGACCGTGGTGGCGGTCGCCGATTCGGCGTTCGCTCCGGTGGCCGGGCACAGCGACCTGCTGATCCCGGCCGCCGTCGGCACCGGGCTCGCCTTCGACACCGCGTGTGCGCCGATGCTGCTGGGGCGGGTGCTGCTGGAGGCGATGTGCGACGACCTGCCCGACGCACAGGCGCGGCTGGAGGAGTTCGACGCGAGGGCCGCGGCGCGAGGGCTGTTCGTCGAGTGACGGCGGTGGCGGCTGCCCGATGCGGGTCAGGCACCGAGGTCGGCCCCACCAACCTCGACGATTCTCAGACACCGCTCATTTACGGCTATTAACCTCCCGGCCCAGAAGGGTCAGAAGGAGCTGTGGAGAGGGGTACGGACGTGGGGCGCGGAGCGCAGTCGTTGGCGAGGGTGGCCGTGATCGTACGGGCCGGAGCCGCACCGCTGTGGTGGCCGGGGCTGCTCGCCGCGGCGATCGGCGCACTGGTGCCCGGACTCACCGGGCGCCGGATCGGGCTGCTGGCCGGGGCGGCGCTGTTTTTGATCACGGCGGCCGCGGTGGCCCTCGTACGCGGCCGGCGGTACGCGGAACTGGCCGGGGGCGCCACCCGCGCAGGGCGGTCCGACTTCCTCCAGGACCGGGCCGTGACCGTACGCAACTGGCGGCGCGGGCACCGGTGGTGGCTGCTCGGCGCGTTCCTCGTGGCCGTGGCGAGCGCGTTCGTCCTGCCCGGGGCCGGCGGGCTGGTGCTCGCGGGAGCGGGGGCCGGGCTCTGGATCAAGGCCGTCCGGATCGGGCGGCGCGAGCACCGGGACGATGCCCTGTACTGGGTGCGGACCGACTGGGTGGAGCGCGGCCGGCCCACGGGCAAGCAGGTGAAGGGGTACCGGACGACCGGGCCGATGGCCGGCGACGCCGCGCCCGGTGGGGCGCGGCGCCGGCGCTGAGGCCCGCCGGGTCAGACCTCCAGTTCGGCCTCGATCCGCTTCAGCTGGTGGCGGGCCATCGCCAGATTGGCGCGGCCCGAGTCCAGCACGAGGTAGAGGAACAGGCCGTTGCTGCCACGGGCCTTGAGCAGCCGGATCAGGTGGTACTGGGTGCCCAGCGTGATCAGGATGTCCTCGATCTCGTCCTGGAGGCCGAGGTGTTCCATCGTGCGGAGCTTGGCGCGTACGACATCGGTGTTGCCGGCGGCCGCGACCTCCAGGTTGAAGTCCTTGCCGCCGCCGAGGGTGCCCAGCGCCATGCCGCTGGTGTAGTCGACGAGGGCGATACCGAGGGTGCCCTCGATGGACGTCATCGCTTCCTTGAGTGACGCTTCGGTGTTCGACATGCGAGCTCGTTTCCTTTCCTGGCCGGCCGGGTCGACCGGATCCTTGGGTTCTCTCCGGGGCGTGTGGTGTTACGTGCGGTGCGGCAGCGGGCCGGGCTGCGGGGCGGGCCGCTCGGGGGCGCGGGCCGGGGGCGCCGGTTGTGCGGCGCGTTCCATCGCGGTGTCGATCAGTTCGCCGATGCGGGTGCCTGCCCGGCGGCCCTCCAGATGCAGCCTGCCGACGTTGATCCGGTCCTCGGCCAGCAGCGTGAGGACGGCCGAGGAGCCCGCGGCGTACGTCGCGATGTAGCCGCTCCCGCCGCGGACGAGAAGTTCGCGGAAGCCGCCTCGGCCGGTCGCGTCCGCCATCCGGATCGCGACGCCGAGCGCGGCCGCGGTCAGTGCGGCGACGCCCTCCGCCTCCACGCCCGGGGTGTCATGGGCCAGGACGAGACCGTCGGTGCTGGCCGCCAGGGCGCCGGAGAGGAGCGGGACCCGGGCCCGTAACCGCTGGAGTTCGGCCAGCACATCCTGGGCTTGGGCCTCGGGCACCATCAGCTGTCTCCTCCCGGCACGCTGTCTGAGCGCGCGTATCACAGGGCCTCCAATGCGTCTCGGAGCCGGCGCAGCAGCGCGACGTCGGGGTCGGCCGTGACCTCCGGAAGCGCGATCCGGCCGGAGCCGGCCGGAGCCGGCAACTCCCGTACCGCTGCGACCAGTCCGGCCGCGGCCAGGCGGCGCAGATCGACCAGGACATGGAACGCCGGCCTGCCCAGCTCCTGGGCGATGTCCGATGCGGTACGCACCCCGTCCACGAGATCGAGCACGCGGCGTCGGCCCGGCGGAACGGGTGTGTCGACGGAGCGGTCCGTCCGCACGAGCGGTGCGCTGTCGCCCGCCGCGTCGGGCCAGATCCGCTCCAGCAGCTCCCGGCGCCGGAGCGTCTCGCGCTGCACGGCATCGACGGGGACGGGGCGGACGGGGCCGATCCAGTGGGAGACCCCGTAGCGGAAGCGGGCCGGGGTGCGGGTGGGGGCGAGTGCGAAGAACGCCGCGTCGTACAGCGCGCCCAGGTGGCACAGCTCCAGCGCACCGCCCGGCACCTGCCCGCTGTCCACCAGATAGCGGCCGACCCGCTGCCCGGCGCCGGCACTGGCGACCGCCTCCCACCAGCCGTCGCGGTGCAGGGCGCCGCCCGTGGTGAGCAGGACGTCTATACCGGGTGTCGCGGGGCTCTCGGCGTGCACCACCTGGCCCTCGGCGAGGTACAGGGTGCCGCGGTCGCGCATCAGGGCGCCGGTGGCACGCTCGGCGGCGAGGCGCTGCAGCATGGGGGAGAGGGGCGCGACCGGCGCGGGGGCGGTTCTCATGCCAGGACCAGCCGCTGGGCCATCTCGCCCAGCCGTATCCGGGCGAGGGCCAGATTGCCCTCCGCGCGATCGAGCCAGAGATGGACGAAGACGCTGCTGTCGAAGGCGGTCTCGACGAAACGGAGGATGTGGTACCCGGCCCTGGTGGTGACGATGACGTCCTCGACCGGGGGCGGCGCTCCCCCGACCGCCCCGTCGGGTAACCCGGTGGACGGTCCGGTGGCCTCCAGCGCGAAGGCGGGCTGCTCGGCCGCCATCCGCGCGACCTCGGCCGTCTCCGCGGCGGTGGCCTCGTGGTCGCCGTTGGGCGATTCACCGATGGTGCCGAGGGCGAGGCCGCTCGTCCAGTCGACCACCGCGGCGCCGCGGGCGCCGGGCAGCCTCATGACTTCGAGCAGGCACTCGTCGATTCCGGGCACGCGCACTCCCCTCCCGACGTGGCGTACGGCTGTGACTCCGAGGCTACGCAACGTGCTCGCCCCAGGCAGGGGTTCTGGCATTTTCCATGGGTACATGCGCAAGGGATCTTCGGCGGGCGCGCGGGAGGTGCGTGCGGGGCGGTCGGGCGCCTTCGTTCCGGACAACGGCGCGAGGGCTGTTGACTACGAGTATTCAGAACATCAAGATGTGAATAGAAGATTTACAAAACGCGAGGAGGCATCGCCATGTCAGGACCCCGCCCCGTACGGGCACCGCGCGGTACGGAACTGAGTGCCCTGGGATGGCAGCAGGAGGCCGCCCTGCGCATGCTGCAGAACAACCTCGATCCCGAGGTCGCCGAACACCCCGACAAGCTCGTCGTCTACGGCGGCACCGGAAAGGCGGCGCGCGACTGGCGCTCGTTCGACGCCATGGTGCGTACGCTGCGGACGCTCAAGCAGGACGAGACGATGCTCGTCCAGTCCGGCCGTCCGGTCGGCGTCATGCAGACGCACGAGTGGGCGCCGCGCGTCCTGATCGCCAACTCCAACCTGGTGGGCGACTGGGCGAACTGGGAGGAGTTCCGCCGCCTGGAGGCGCTCGGCCTCACCATGTACGGCCAGATGACCGCCGGATCGTGGATCTACATCGGCACGCAGGGCATCCTGCAGGGCACCTACGAGACCTTCGCTGCCGTCGCGGCCAAGAAGTTCAACGGGACGCTGGCCGGCACGATCACCCTGACCGCCGGACTCGGCGGCATGGGCGGCGCCCAGCCGCTCGCCGTGACGATGAACGACGGCGTCGCGATCTGTATCGACTGCGACCCGCGCGCCATCGAGCGCCGGATCGAGCACCGCTACCTGGACGTGCGCGCCGACTCCCTGGAGCACGCGCTCCAACTCGCCACCGAGGCCCGGGACGCCCGCAAGCCGCTCTCCATCGGTCTGCTGGGCAACGCGGCGGAGCTGCTGCCGCGGATGCTCGCCGAGGGCGCGCCGATCGACATCGTCACCGACCAGACCAGCGCGCACGACCCGCTCTCGTACCTTCCGCTCGGAATCGACTTCGACGACATGGCCTCGTACGCCGCCGAGAAGCCCGCCGACTTCACGCGGCGCGCACGCGAGTCGATGGCCAAGCACGTCGAGGCGATGGTCGGCTTCATGGACGCCGGGGCCGAGGTCTTCGACTACGGCAACTCCATCCGCGGCGAGGCACAACTCGTCGGCTACGACCGGGCGTTCGACTTCCCCGGGTTCGTGCCCGCGTATATCCGGCCGCTCTTCTGCGAAGGCAAGGGGCCGTTCCGCTGGGCGGCGCTCTCCGGTGAGGCGTCCGACATCCACAAGACCGACAAGGCGATGCTCGAACTCTTCCCGGAGAACGAGTCGCTGCACCGCTGGATCAAGATGGCCGGCGAACGCGTCCACTTCCAGGGACTCCCCGCCCGGATCTGCTGGCTCGGTTACGGCGAGCGCGACCGGGCCGGCGAGCGGTTCAACGACATGGTGGCCTCCGGCGAGCTGGCCGCCCCGCTGGCCATCGGGCGCGACCACCTGGACTGCGGCTCCGTGGCCTCCCCGTACCGGGAGACCGAGGCCATGCTCGACGGCTCCGACGCGATCGCCGACTGGCCGCTGTTGAACGCCATGGTCAATGTGGCGTCCGGCGCCTCCTGGGTCTCCATCCACCACGGCGGCGGCGTCGGCATGGGGCGCTCCATCCACGCCGGGCAGGTGACCGTCGCCGACGGTACGAAGCTGGCGGGCGAGAAGATCCGCCGGGTGCTCACCAACGACCCGGGCATGGGCGTCATCCGGCACGTCGACGCCGGGTACGACATCGCGGAGTCGGTCGCCGCGGACAAGGGCGTCCGCGTGCCGATGGCGGAGGGGCAGTGACCGGGGAACGGAACAGGGCTGGGGCCGATGGGGCCGATGGGGCTGCTGGGCCTGTGACCGAGGCTGCTGGGGCCGCCGGGGCCGCCGGGGCTGCCCCCGGCGCCGCGGACAACGCCGGGGGCAGTGCGCCGTCGTTCCAGGCCATGTGGCGCGAGCTCGCGCCCATCGGCCGGCACCAGGGCAGCGGCGGTTACCGCCGCTACGCCTGGACCGGGGTGGACGCCGACTGCCGTGCCTGGTTCCGGGCGCAGGCCGAGACGCGCGGGCTCACCTACGAGGTCGACCGGAACGGCAACCAGTGGGCCTGGCTCGGCGACCCCCTCGCCGGCGATGCCGTCGTCACTGGATCGCACCTCGACTCCGTACCGGACGGTGGCGCCTTCGACGGGCCGCTCGGTGTGGTCTCCTCCTTCGCCGCCCTCGATGAACTCCGGCGCAGGGAAGTGCGGTTCACCCGGCCGCTGGCCATCAGCAACTTCGGCGACGAGGAGGGGGCCCGCTTCGGGCTCGCCTGTGTGGGCTCCCGGCTCGCCGCCGGGCAGCTGACCGTCGAGGCGGCACACCGGCTCACCGACGCCGACGGCATCACGCTGCCGCAGGCCATGGAAGCGGCCGGATACGACCCCGACACCATCGGCCCCGACTCCGAACGCCTCGCCCGTATCGGCGCGTTCGTGGAACTCCACGTCGAGCAGGGGCGCGCCCTCGACCTCACCGGCGACCCGGTCGGCATCGCCTCCGCGATCTGGCCGCACGGGCGCTGGAGGTTCGACTTCCGGGGCGAGGCCAACCACGCCGGCACCACCCGGCTGGCCGACCGGCGCGACCCGATGCTCACGTACGCCGAGACCGTGCTGGCCGCCCGCCGCGAGGCGGAGCTCGTCGGCGCCCTCGCCACCTTCGGCAAGATCGCCGTCGAGCCGAACGGGGTCAACGCCATCCCCTCCCTCGTCCGTGGCTGGCTCGACTCCCGCGCCGCCGACCAGGACCGCCTCGACGCCGTGGTCGGCGGCATCGAGCGGGCCGCCCGGGAACACGCCGAGCGGGCCGGGATCGACCTCGATGTCGTACGGGAGTCCTTCACGCCCGTCGTGGAGTTCGAGCACGCCCTGCGCGACGAGCTCGGCAAGATCCTGACGGGCCGGGGCGACGCCGACCGCGCCGTACCCGTCCTCGGCACCGGCGCCGGACACGATGCGGGTATTTTGTCCGCTTCGGTCCCGACCGCCATGCTGTTCGTACGGAACCCGACCGGGATCTCGCACTCGCCGGCCGAGCACGCCGCCGAGGACGACTGTGTGGCCGGGGTGACCGCACTCGCCGACGTACTGGAAGGTCTCGCGTGCAGCTGACAACGGAGTCGACGGGCCGGCCCGTCACCGTGACGTACTGGTTGTCCCACGCCTGGCTCGGCACCCATGTCGAGCCGGGCGTCGCCCTGGACGTGTCCGGCGGAATCATCGCGGGCGTCCGCACCGGCGTCGCCACACCGCCGCCGGGCGCCACCGTGCTGCGCGGGCTCACCCTTCCCGGGCTCGCCAACACCCACTCGCACGCCTTCCACCGGGCCCTGCGCTCCACCGTCCAGGTCGGCTCCGGCACCTTCTGGACCTGGCGCGAGACCATGTACCAGGTCGCCTCCCGGCTCACCCCCGACTCGTACTACGACCTCGCCCGTGCCGTGTATGCCGAGATGGCCCTGGCCGGCATCACCGCGGTCGGCGAATTCCACTATCTGCACCATGCGCCGGGCGGCACCCCGTACGACAACCCCAACGCCATGGGCGAGGCGCTGATCGCGGCCGCGGGCGAGGCCGGCATCCGGATCACGCTGCTGGACACCGCCTACCTCTCCGCCGGATTCGGCCGGCGCCCCACTCAGTACCAGCAGCCCGACCAGCACCAGCTGCGCTTCTCCGACACCACCGCGGACGCCTGGGCCGAACGCGCCTCCCTCCTCAAGGGCAGCGACCACGCCCTGATCGGCGCGGCCATCCACTCCGTGCGCGCCGTCCCCGCCGCGCAGCTCGCCACCGTGGCCGCGTGGGCCGAGGAACGGCAGGCACCGCTCCATGTCCACCTCTCCGAACAGACCGCGGAGAACGACGCCTGCCTCGCCGCCCACGGCCGCACCCCCACCCGGCTCCTCGCCGACCACGGGGTCCTCGGCCCGCGCACCATCGGCATCCACAACACCCACCTCACCGACGAGGACATCACGCTCCTCGGCTCCTCGGCGACCGGCACCTGCATGTGCCCCACCACGGAACGCGACCTCGCCGACGGAATCGGCCCCGCCCCCGCCCTCCAGCGCGCCGGCTCGCCGCTCTCCCTCGGCAGCGACAGCCACGCCGTGATCGACCTCTTCGAAGAGGCCCGGGCGATGGAACTCAACGAGCGCCTGCGCACCCGGACGCGCGGTCACTGGACAGCGGCCGCCCTGCTGCGCGCCGCGACGGCCGACGGACATGCCGCGCTCGGCCGGCCCGAGGCGGGCGTCCTCGAACCCGGCGCGCCCGCCGATCTGGCGACCGTCGCCCTGGACTCCGTCAGAACAGCGGGACCGGTGCCCCGGCTCGCCGCCGAAACAGCCGTATTCGCCGCCTCCGCAGCCGATGTGCGGCACACGGTCGTGGCAGGACGGCACATCGTCCGCGACGGGCAGCACACCCTGGTCGGGGACGTCCCCGCAGCGCTGGCCTCGGCCATCGCCGCACTCCACCACTGACCGCCCCGCCGCCCCGCAAGCCGATACACAAGGAGAGCAGTCTCCCGATGACGACGACCGCCATTACCAACATCGCCAGCCTGGTCACCAACGACCCCTCCCTGCGCGCGGATTCCCCCCTGGGCCTGATCCGGGACGCGGCCGTCGTCATCGAGGGCGATCGGGTCGTCTGGACCGGTGAGTCAAGCAAAGCACCCGCCACTGACAACGCCGTCGACGCGGGCGGCCGGGCGGCGATCCCAGGCTTCGTCGACTCCCACTCCCACCTCCTGTTCGCGGGCGACCGCACCGAGGAGTTCAACGCCCGGATGTCCGGCCGCCCTTACACGGCGGGCGGTATCCGCACCACGGTCGCCGCCACCCGCGCCGCCACCGACGACGAACTCTCCGCCAACGTCGCCCGATACCTCGCCGAGGGCCTGCGCCAGGGCACCACCACCTTCGAGACCAAGTCCGGCTACGGCCTCACCGTCGAGGACGAGGCCCGCGCCCTGCGCATCGCCGCCCAGCACACCGAAGAGGTCACCTACCTCGGCGCCCACATCGTCTCCCCGGACTACGCCGACGACCCGGCCGGCTACGTCGACCTGGTCACCGGGCCGATGCTCGACGCCTGTGCCCCGTACGCCCGTTGGATCGACGTCTTCTGCGAGAAGGGCGCCTTCGACGGCGACCAGGCCCGCGCGATCCTGACCGCGGGCATCGCGAAGGGCCTGCACCCCCGCGTCCACGCCAACCAGCTCGGTCACGGCCCCGGCGTCCAGCTCGCCGTGGAACTCGGCGCCGCCTCCGCCGACCACTGCACCCACCTCACCGACGCGGACATCGACGCCCTGGCCCAGGGCAACACCGTCGCCACGCTGCTCCCCGGCGCCGAATTCTCCACCCGCGCCACCTGGCCCGACGCCCGCCGCATCCTCGACGCGGGCGCCACCGTCGCGCTCTCCACCGACTGCAACCCGGGCTCGTCGTTCACGTCCTCCATGCCGTTCTGCATCGCCCTCGCCGTACGCGACATGGGCATGACCCCGGACGAGGCCCTCTGGTCCGCCACCGCGGGCGGCGCCGCGGCCCTGCGCCGCACGGACATCGGCCGCATCGCCCCCGGCGCCCGCGCAGACCTGGTCCTCCTCGACGCGCCCAGCCATGTCCACCTCGCCTACCGGCCGGGCGTCCCGCTGGTCCACGCGGTCTGGCGGCGCGGCGAACGCGTCGCCTGAACCGGTACGGCGCCGGAGGCATGTGGCACGCCGTCACGCATGCGGAAGGACCCGCCCGTTGCCCGGGCAGGTCCTTCCGCAAGGGGCGCGCGACGCGCCCAAGGGGCGCGCGACGCGACGCGCGGGTGCTCCGCGGGTGTGCGAGGTGCCCGTTCACTCCTCCAGCGTCAGGCCCTTCCGGAGCTTGACCAGGGTGCGGGAGAGCAGCCGCGACACATGCATCTGGGAGATGCCCAGCTCCTCACCGATCTCCGACTGCGTCATATTGGCGACGAACCGGAGCGAGAGGATCGTGCGGTCCCGGCCCGGCAGCGAGGCGATCAGCGGCTTCAGGGACTCGACGTACTCGATGCCTTCGAGCCCGTGGTCCTCGTAGCCGATCCGGTTCGCCAGCGCGCCCTCGTGGTCGTCCTCCTCGGGCTTGGCGTCCAGCGAACTCGCGGTGTACGCGTTGCTCGCGGCCATGCCCTCGACGACCTCGTCGTTGGTGATGCCGAGGCGGTCGGCGAGCTCGCTCACAGTGGGTGAACGATCCAGCTGCTGGGCGAGCTCGTCGCCCGCCTTGGCCAGGTCCAGCCGCAGCTCCTGCAGTCGGCGCGGGACGCGCACGGACCAACTGGTGTCGCGGAAGAAGCGCTTGATCTCGCCGACGATGGTCGGCATCGCGAACGTCGGGAACTCCACGCCCCGGCTGAGCTCGAAGCGGTCGATCGCCTTGATCAGGCCGATGGTGCCGACCTGGATGATGTCCTCCATCGGCTCGCTGCGGGAGCGGAACCGGGAGGCGGCGAACTTGACCAGGGCCAGGTTCAGTTCGACGAGCGTGTTGCGTACGTACGAGTACTCGTGGGTGCCCTCTTCGAGGGATTCGAGCCGCTCGAAGAGCGTCTTCGACAGTGCCCTGGCGTCCAGGGCGTCCACTTCGTCATAGGGCGGGATCTCGGGAAGTTCTTCGAGACCGTGGGCGACGTCGTGGCCGTCGACCGTGCCGACGGCGGTGCCGACGGCGGTGCCGACGGCGGTGCTGCTGTTCGTGCTGGTGGGGGTGGTGCTGGTCGTGGTGCCAGCACTGGTGTCGCTGGTGCGCGTGCCGTTTCCGGCGTTCGCGGCAGGGGAGTCTGAGTGGGTCGGTCCCTGAGGACGTGCTGACGTCGCGTCGTGGGTACGCGGTTCGTCGAGCCGGGGTGACATGGGTCTCCTCCATCGTTCTCGGCATATGGCTGCCGATGCCCATACGTGTTCCTGCGGTGAAGCGGCGCCTCCGAAGCCGGCCGTGTTTTGGGTGTCCCCCTACCCTTACCCGGTCCGGACAGGCAGTTACAAGCGATAAATGTTGCTGTATGTCCGGTTTGTTGAGGTCTTCGGCTACCACGTGGCGTACGGAACGCGTACTGTTTCAAGAACGTCAGCGACGGCTACAACGAATCTGCGCACGCGGAGATGCAGGCAGTGACGCAGGCAGTGATGCAAGCAGTGACGACGAAGAGGGACGGGCATGGACCGCGGGACGGTCGGCAGTGCGAACCGGGGTCGGCTTCATGTCGAGACCCGAACCGAGGGGCGCAGCGAGGTCGTGACGCCGGTGGGTGAGCTGGATCACCACACGGCGGATCTGCTGCGAGAACCCCTGGAGAGCGCGGTCGAGCAAGGGCGAGTGCGCCTGGTGGTCGACTGCTCGCGACTCGAATTCTGTGATTCCACCGGGCTGAACGTGCTGCTCGGTGCCCGCCTCAAGGCGGAGGCGGCCGGGGGAGGGGTCCATTTGGCCGGAATGCTGCCGGTGGTGGCGCGGGTCTTCGAGATCACCGGGGCCGAGGCGGTCTTCACCGTCCACGACACCCTCGAAGAGGCCCTGGATACCTGATCGCGGCGCGTTTCGCGACTCCGGGGGCCTCATGTGTTGCCCGTGTCACGCGAGCCACGTAGGCGAAGTGGGTGTTGTCGCGATTCGGCCGGGCAGAAGACACCGGGCGGAACCATGAAAGAGCCCCGCACTCCGTATCTGTACGTGTACCTGTACTTGTAACTGTTCAATGGCGACATGGTGAATCGGTGAGGTGAAGCGCTGATGAGCACCACCCGGCAGCATCCGCCGGGCGACCTCGGCCGCGAGCCGGAGGGCGCCGGCACGGGCGCGGACGCGGGCGCCGGTGCGGCCTCCCCCGAGCCGGTCGAGCGGCAGTGGCGCACGTTGTCGCTGCGGGGGGTCGGCGGCATCGTGCCGACGGCCCGTGACTTCGCCCGTCAGGCGCTTCACGACTGGGACTGGCTCCCCGCGACGAGCGCCGACGGACGGGCCGCCGCCGAGGACGTCCTGCTGGTCGTCTCCGAGCTGGTCACCAACGCCTGTCTGCACGCGGACGGCCCCGAGGAACTGCGTATCGCCTGCACGGCGAAGGTGCTGCGGGTGGAGGTCGTCGACTCGGGTGCGGGGCAGCCCGCGCCGCGCACTCCGCACCGGGCCGGCCGGCCCGGCGGGCACGGCATGTTCATCGTGCAGCGGCTCTGCCTGGACTGGGGGGTCCTGCGGGTGACGGGCCTGGCCGGCAAGACCGTCTGGGCGGAGCTGGCGGCCCCGGCGTAGTCCCGAATCCGGGCATCGCGTAGTCCCGGGTCCGGGCATCGCGTAGTCCCGGGTCCGGGTTCCACGTAGTCCCACGTCCGGGCGTCGCGTCGTTCCGTGTCCGGTCCCGGGGGCGTGCGGCCCCGTATATGCACCACTGAAGAGCGCGCCGGATCGGCGCGCTCTTTGTCTTCCCTCCACAAGGCCTCGGGCGTACCTTGAGCGCCCGATCTGATGTGTCGTCAGTTAAGTGGTGAGGGGAACTCAAGGTGTCCTACCAGAAGCGAACAGCTCTCGCGCTGGCGTCCGCGCTGGCGGGCGCGGTGGTGCTGATGGCCGCGCCCGCCGCCCACGCCACGGTCGTGGACGTCAACTACCAGTGCAAGACCCCGATCGGCGACAAGAGCGCCGTATCTCCCATCGACATCAAGAGCGTCAAGAGCGGCAGTGGCTACAAGCTCACGATGTCCTTCCAGAAGGGCGTCTCGTCCAGCCCCGTCGAACTCGGCAAGGGTGCGATGAAACCCGGCGCGATCATCAAGGTGGGAGGCGCCGACCAGGGCCAGGTCCAGGTCTCCGGCGCGCCGAACTCCGCTGCCATACCCGCCAACACCTCCATCAAGATCAGTGACCTGTCGGGTACGTACACCCCGAAGAAGAGCGGCAAGGTCGACTTCACCGCCGGTGTGCTCACCATCAAGGCGCTCGGTACGACCACGACCTGCACCCCCTCCAACAACCCGGGGCCCTCGCTCCAGCTCGACGTGACGGCCGCGGGCAACGCGCAGAGCACCCCGGACGACGGCGGGCAGCTGCCGAAGACCGGTCCGCTCGATTCGGCGGTGGCGCTCGGCACGCTCGGCGGCACGGTGCTGCTGGCCGGTGCGGCCGGGGTGCTCTGGCTGACCAGGCGCGGGCAGGGGGCCGTGGGCCGGTAGGGCGTCAGGGTGCGTCTTTTGGACCGGCCGGATCCGGAAGACGCCCCCAGTCCACGAGCCGGCCGCCGTCACGTTCCAGGGAGCCGCCCATGCCGTCGCCGCCCGGTCACGCCGCCCGACCCGCTATCGTCGGGCGACTCGTCCTCGCCGTACTGCTGTTCACCTTCGCCCTGACCCCGGCGGCCGGTGCCGAGGCCCGGACGCCGACGCCCGCGAGTACCGCGTCGTGGACGGCGCAGCCCGCGGTGAGCGGTTTTGGTACGGGCGGCGGCAGACCGTACTTCTATCTGGAGGGCCCGCCCGGCACCGTCCTCCAGGACCGGCTCTCCGTCACCAACCCCGGTACGGTCCCGGTCACCGTACGGCTGCGCGGGGCGGACGCGTACAACGCGGAGGACGGCGGCTTCGCGGTACGCGAGGGCAAGGGCTCCACCGGGACCGGTGCCTGGCTGCGGACCGCCGCCGCCGAGGTGACCGTGCCGGCCCGGACCCGCGCCGAGGTGCCGTTCTCCGTCACGGTGCCGACGGGTGCGACGCCCGGCGACCACCCCGGCGCCATCGTCGTGCAAAGCGGCGACCGCTCGGTCGGTGTGCGCATCCAGCTACGCGTCGGCGGGCCGACGTTGGGCGCGCTCACCGTCGAGGACGTCACCGTGTCCGGGCGGACCATCCACTACACGCTGGTCAACCGCGGCAACACGGTCCTGGCCCCGCGGATCGCCGTCGGCGCCGACGGGGCGTTCGGGCGGCGGCTGCTGCGGCGCGAGGCCCGCGCACTGCCGGTGGAGCTGCTGCCCGGACAGCGCGTCAGGCTCGGCGAACCATGGCGGGACGCCCCGGCGCTCGACTCGGTGACCGTACGGCTGCGCGTCACGGCGGCCGGCGGCGCGCACGGCGAGGCGACGGCCCGCGCGGTCTTCGTCCCGTGGGTTCCGATGACCGGCGGCGGGCTACTGATCCTGGCGGCCGTCATCGCGTACGCGTACCGGCGCGCCCGCGCCCGCGCCCGCGTCCGGACACCGGACGACCGCGACGGCGGCAGCAGCCCGCCCGGACAGTCCCCGGCAGATCAACAGCACTCCGAGAGCAGGCACTTGGTGAAGGCGGGAGCGGAATCGTGACTGGACAGGCCGGACCGGCAACACTCCGCGGCGGCAGCCACCGACGGGCCGCCGCGCCGCTGCTCGCCGCGTTGCTCGGCGCACTGCTGGCCGCCCTGCTGATGCTCTTGGCGACCGGCGCCGACGCGGCGGGGGCGACAGCCGTGGACGCGAAGCCCGTCGTTACCCTCTCCAAGCAGCAGGCGGGCAAGGGCGGCGAGATCACCGTCAAGGGCAGCGGCTGGCGGCCCAACACGCTCCTGATGATGCTGATCTGCGGACAGTCCACCCCGGACCGCGGGGTGATCGGCGGCACCAACTCCTGCGCCAATGCCGAGGGCCGTGCCGTCACGACCGGTGCCAAGGGCGACTTCGGCAAGAAAATGCCGGTCGCCGAGCCGCCCGCACCCTGCCCCTGCGTGGTGCACGTCGCCACCGTCACCGGAGAACAGGCCACCGCCGACGCCGTGTTCGTCGTCGCGGGCCACCCGGTCGCCGCGCTGCCGAAGGAGACCGAGGGCGGCAGGCTCGCGGTACTGGCCACCACCCGGCTGGAGGGCGACAGCACAATCCTCACCTGGTTCGGCGCCCCGCCCTCCCGCCAACTGGTCTTCACCGTGGGCAACCTGGGGTCCGCTCCCGTCAAGGACCCGGTCTTCCAGGTCGGTACCGCGCACGGCGTCCTCGCCCCGCAGTGGGAGGAACGGCAGTGGCGCGGCACCATCGAGTCCGGTCGCAAGGCGCAGATCAAGCTGCCGGTCGAACTGACCGCGGGCGCCCACGGCGACTACCAGGTGTCGCTGAAGTACGGCAGCAAGGTGCTGGCCGAGCAGCCGTGGGGGGTCGGCCGCCCCTGGGGCGTCACCCTCTTCTGGATCCTGCTGTGCGTCGTCGTGCCGGCCGCCGTGTTCCGGATCGGCATGGCGATCGTCGACAAGGTACGGCCCCGCACCTCGCGCACCCCGGCACGCACCAGGCGCCACCGCCACCCGCAACCGGCCGGGGCGACGGCCCGGCTCCCGAAGCTGCGCCGCGTACCGGGGCCCGCCGGGGGCCCCGCGGCCGCGCCCCCGCCCACCACCACGGCCGCGCTGCCGTGGTTCACACCGGATTCCGCACCGTCAGAGAACAGACCGACGACGAAGGGACATTCGTGAGTACGCAACGGAGGACGGTCGCGGCGGGAGTCGCGATGATGCTCGGCGGCGCGGGCATGCTGCTGGTCGCGAGTCCGGCCCAGGCCGCCGACACCTCGTACAAGACGGAGTGCATACCCCCGGCCGTCTCCGGACTGCCGCCCGTGGAGGGCACCACCGTGGTCCGGTTGACCGCGCCCGCCGAGGCCAAGGTCGGGGACACCGTCGAGGTGGTGTGGAAGACGGTCGAGGCCGCTTCCAAGAACCCCGACATGCTCGATCTGGACAAGGACACGGTCAAGCCGACCGGCACCATCAAGGTGGGCGGCGCGGCCACGGGCACCCTGCAGATGGAGGGGCCGCGGCAGAACCCGCCGATCCCGAAGAACAGCGCCATGGTGCTGCCCGACATGAAGGGCACGCTGAAGCTGGAGAAGGCCGGTGAGATCACGCTGACGCCGGACGCGTACAACATCAACGTCTCCAAGCCGATCTCCACGGACACCAAGTGCAGTCCGAAGGAGACGGTGAAGGCCGGCGCGACCATCAAGGTCACGGACGGCGGCGGAGCCACGACCGGGGGCGGTACGACCTCCGGTTCCACGGCGGGTGGCACGACAAGCGGCTCCACGAGCGGCTCCGCCACCGCGGGCGGCACGACCTCCGGTTCCACGGCCGGTGGTACGACCTCCGGCTCCACCACCTCCGGTTCCACGGCCGGTGGTACGACCTCCGGCTCCACCACCTCCGGTTCCACGACCGCGGGCGGCACGACCTCCGGCTCCGGCGGCGGCCAGACCGACTTCCCCGGGAAGGAAGTCGCCGTCCACTTCGCCTGTACGTCCCCCGGACCGGCCGACATATCGTCCAAGGTGACGATCAACGCCAAGAAGAGCGGCGGGAGTTACGCGCTCACGGTCAAGACGGCCAAGGGCGTGATGGACAGCCCGGCCGCGTTGCCCGCCGGTGCGCTCAAGCCGTCCATGGACGTCGTCATCTCAGGCGCCGACAGGGGTTCGGTGAAGGTCACCGGCCCGGCCAACGCCGAACCGCTGGAGCTGGGCAAGCCCGTCGACCTCTCCGACATGACCGGCACGTACAAGCCGGGCGCGTCCGGGAAGTCCACGCTCAGCCCCGGCACCCTGACGATCGATGTCACCCTGGGCGCCTCGAAGATCAATATCCCGTGCAAGGTCAAGGGTTCGGTGACCCCGTCGCTGGAACTCGACACCACCGCCCAGCAGGGCGGCGCCTCCGGCTCCACGACCTCGGGCTCCACGGGCACCGCCGGCGGCACGGCCTCCGGCGGCGGACTGGCCGCCACCGGGGCCGAGGGCACCGGCACCCTGCGCGCGCTCGGCCTGGTCGCGGGGACGGCGATCCTGCTGGGCGGCGCCGTGTTCACCTTCACCCCGTGGCGCAGGCTGCGCGACACCAGGTGAGCTGAACACCGTACGGACGCACGCGAAGGGCCGGACGTACGCGAACGGCTCGACGTACGCGAAGTGCTCGACGTACGCGAAGTGCTCGACGTACGCGAAGGGCCGCCGCACACCGAAGCGTCGGTGTGCGGCGGCCCTTCGCGCAGCCGGGGCGGGTGCGTCAGCGCACGCTGCCCATGAGCTGCTTGACCTTGCCGCGGTACATGAAGACCGCGATACCCGCGGCGACGGCGAGGATGGCCTCAAATGTGACCACGCCGGTGCCGTTGAGCTCCACACCCGCGGTGGAGAGCAGACCCGTGATGCAGTCACCGGCAGTGACGGCCAGGAACCAGACACCCATCATCTGGCTGGCGTACTTGGCCGGAGCCATCTTCGTGGTGACGGAGAGCCCCACCGGGGAGAGCGTCAGCTCGGCGATCGTCTGGACGAAGTAGATCGCGACCAGCCACATCGCGGCGGCCTTGTGGCCGTCGGTCGCGATCGTCAGCGGCATCAGGAAGAGGAAGAACGACGCACCGACCAGCACCAGGCCGGAGCTGAACTTCACGATGGTGCTGGGCTCCTTGCCGCGGCGGTTCAGCGCCAGCCAGAAGGTGGCGAAGAGCGGGGCCAGCGCCATGATCAGGATCGGGTTGACCGACTGGTACCAGGAGACCGGGAAGTTCCAGCCGAAGACGCTGTTGTCGGCCGAGGAGTCGGCGAAGATCGCGACCGTGGAACCGCCCTGGTCGTAGATCATCCAGAAGACGGCGGCGGCGACGAAGAACCAGATGTAGCCGGACATCTTCGACTGCTCGACGGCGCTGAGTTCCTTGTCGCGCTTGATGCGCGTCAGGACGACGACCGGTATGACCAGGCCCGCGATGGTGATGGGGACCAGGAGCCAGTTGAGCGTGTAGACGCCGGTGGCGACCGTGACGATGTAGAAGACGGCCGCGACGGCCAGCCAGATCAGGCCCTTGCGCAGCGTGCTCGTCCGCTCGGCGGCGGACAGCGGCTTCGGGACGACGAGGCTGCGCTCGTTCAGGTGGCGGGTGCCCATCAGGAACTGGGCGAGGCCCAGCCCCATGCCGACCGCGGCGAGCGCGAAGCCCAGGTGCCAGTTGACGCTCTCACCGACGGTGCCGATGACCAGCGGCGCCGCGAAGGCACCCATGTTGATGCCCATGTAGAAGACCGTGAAGCCACCGTCGCGGCGCGGGTCGTCCGGGCCGTCGTAGAGGTGGCCGACCATCGTCGAGATGTTGGACTTCAGCATTCCGGAGCCGATGGCCACCAGTCCGAGACCGGCGAAGAAGGTGCCCTGCGCGGGCAGTGCCAGCGCCAGGTGGCCGATCATGATGACGGTACCGGCGATGGCGACGGTCTTGCGGGGACCCCAGACACGGTCGCCGAACCAGCCGCCGGGCATGGCGAGCAGGTAGACCAGCGACACGTAGACCGAGTAGATCGCCGTGGCCGTGGCCGGGTTCATGTGAAGCCCGTTGGGGGCGATCAAGTAGAGGGGGAGCAGTGCCCTCATGCCGTAGTAGCTGAAGCGCTCCCACATCTCGGTCATGAAGAGAGTGGCCAGGCCGCGGGGGTGGCCGAAGAAGGTCTTCTCGGATCCAGAAGTACTGGCCGGGTCCTTCGTCAGGCTGGACGCCATGGTCGATCCTTGCTCGCTCGGGACGCGACGCCTCGTGAGCGTGACGCGCCCGGTGGGGGGAGGCCGGCACCGGCACGGCCACGTCCCACCCCCACGCCTGACAGGGGATTCGTCCCGACCGCCGGGCCCATTCAGGAGCCGGCCGAGGAGACGGGGAGCGACCGCATCGGGATCCACGCCCGGTGCGCATCTCGCGCTCCGGGCCCGGCCACAGGTCATTCACTTGATTCACGACTGGCGGATACCAGCCGGCAGAACAAAAGAGACCCTCGGCGCTAAAAGCTGCCCAAGGGTCCTTGAGTAGTGCAACAGGCGTCGAGCAACCATACGACATGACAGTGCCTGACATGGAAGGACTTGAGACATGGATCACAGGTGAACGTGGAACCGCACACCCATATTCGAAGGTCTCCTTCTGTTTTCCTTGCGGAGCCGCAGGGCTTTTGGATCACCCCACTTCATCCGCCCCGCGCGGACTACCATCACTCCATGACCCGTGTACTGCTCGCAGAGGACGACGCATCCATCTCGGAGCCGCTGGCCCGCGCCCTGCGTCGGGAGGGTTACGAGGTCGAGGTCCGCGAAGACGGTCCGACCGCTCTCGACGCCGGCCTCCAGGGCGGAGTCGACCTGGTCGTACTCGACCTGGGCCTGCCCGGGATGGACGGCCTCGAAGTCGCCCGCAGGCTCCGTGCCGACGGCCACGCGGTGCCGATCCTGGTGCTGACCGCCCGTGCCGACGAGGTGGACACCGTCGTCGGCCTCGACGCGGGTGCCGACGACTACGTCACCAAACCCTTCCGCCTGGCCGAACTGCTCGCCCGCGTCCGGGCCCTGCTGCGCCGCGGCGCCAGCGAGCCCGCTCCGCAGCCCGCCACCCACGGCGTCAGGATCGACGTCGAGTCGCACCGGGCCTGGATGGGCGACGAGGAACTGCAGCTCACCGCCAAGGAATTCGACCTGCTACGGGTCCTGGTCCGCGACGCGGGCCGGGTCGTCACCCGTGACCAGCTGATGCGCGAGGTCTGGGACACCACCTGGTGGTCCTCCACGAAGACCCTCGACATGCACATCTCCTGGCTCCGCAAGAAGCTCGGTGACGACGCGGCCAACCCCCGCTACATCGCGACCGTACGGGGCGTCGGCTTCCGCTTCGAGAAGAGCTGACGTACAGAAACACTCATGCGCCGCAGACTGATCAACTCCACGCTCGCCGTGGTGCTCGTGGTGATCGCCGTCTTCGGCGTCTCCCTCGCCATCGTCGAGAGCCGCACCATCAGCAACAGCGCCCAGGAGAGCGTCGACTCCGAGGCGCTGCGGCTGATCAGCGTCGTCGACAGCCGGCTCCTGGGGGACGAGCGGATCAACCCCACGCTGCTGGCCGAACAGATCTCCGGCAAGCGCTACGCGATCGTCAAGATCCCCGGACGCGCCCCCCTCGAAATCGGCGAGCGCCCCACCGGCAGCGTGATCAGAAGCACCGCCGAGGGGGAGCAGGGCGAGCGGGTCACCGTCGAGGAGTCCAGCTCCTCCGTCACCCGTGAGGTCGGCCGCACCCTGCTGATCATCGGCGCGGTGGCGCTGCTGGCCATCATCTCCGCTGTGCTCCTCGCCGTACGCCAGGCCAACAGGCTCACCTCGCCGCTGACGGACCTGGCCGAGACCGCCGAGCGCCTGGGTTCCGGCGACCCGCGTCCGCGCCACAAGCGGTACGGGGTGCCGGAGCTGGACCGGGTCGCCGACGTCCTGGACGCCTCCGCCGAACGGATCGCCCGGATGCTGACCGCGGAACGCCGGCTGGCCGCCGACGCCTCGCACCAGCTCCGGACGCCGCTGACCGCGCTCTCCATGCGGATCGAGGAGATCTCGGTCACCGACGACCCGGACACGGTCAAGGAGGAGGCGAACATCGCCCTCACCCAGGTCGAGCGGCTCACCGACGTGGTGGAGCGGCTGCTGACCAACGCCCGCGACCCGCGTACCGGCTCCGCCGTCGTCTTCGACCTCGACGAGGTCGTCAAGCAGCAGATCGAGGAGTGGCGTCCGGCCTACCGGGGCGAGGGCCGCGCCATCGTCCGCTCCGGAAAGCAGGGACTGCGGGCCGTCGGCACACCCGGTGCGGTCGCCCAGGTGCTGGCCGCACTGATCGAGAACTCACTCATGCACGGCGGCGGTACGGTCGCGCTGCGCACCCGCGTCACCGGAAACCAGGCGGTCATCGAGGTCACGGACGAGGGCCCGGGCGTGCCCCCCGACCTCGGCGCCCGGATCTTCGAGCGGACGATCAGCGGCCGCAACTCCACCGGCATCGGCCTCGCGGTGGCCAGGGACCTCGCGGAGGCGGACGGCGGCCGTCTCGAACTGCTCCAGCAGCAGCCGCCGGTCTTCGCCCTCTTCCTCAGCCGGGTAGCCCTGCGGCGACAGGAACCGGAACGCCCGGTGCGGTGAGCGGACGGCGCCGTGCGGGGGGCGGTTACCGGCGCACCGGATCCACCTCGGTGATCCGCTACCGGCGCACCGAGTCCGCCTCGGTCCGCGGCACCTGCTCCGTACGCCCCTGCTTCAGGAACCCCTTCGTGCTCAGCACGGTCTCCTTCGCGCTCAGCAAGGTCTCCTTCGCGGGCAGCGCCTTGAACACCCAGGTCCGGTAGGACCAGAAACGGAACAGCGTCGCGATGCCGATGCCGAGGATCTTGAACACATTGCTCTGGACCGGGCTGTTCCACCCGAACCCGTACGTCGCCGCGTACAGCACACCAGTCTCGATGACCGCGCCCACCGCGCTGAACAGCAGGAACAGCGTCAGCTCCCGGGTCCGTCCGGTCTTGTCACGGTCCCGGTACGTCCAGTAGCGGAAGCCGACGTAGTTGAAGAGGATGGCGACGAACGTGGCCAGCAGACCTGCCCGCACCACCTGGAGATCCGTGGTGCGCCACAGGAGGTTGGACACGGCGATGTTCACGACCAGGCCGAGTGCGCCGACCGTGCCGAACTTGGCGACCTCTCGGGCCAGCAGATCCAGCCGGGTCCGCAGTGCGCCCCGTTCGCTCATAGTGATCGCTCAGCCTGTCTGTCGGATACATCGGACCCGCCATGCTATCCAGCCCGTCCGGGGGATGCCTGTGAGCGGCCGACAGGTGTGGCGATGCTGTGACGCGGCCGCCCGCGGGGCGGCCGGGAGGGCGTCGTCGGGCGACCCCCGGGGCGCCCGATACCCTGGAGGAGTGACGTTCCCGGTAGTCGGCATGGTCGGTGGCGGTCAGCTCGCCCGTATGACCCACGAGGCGGGCATCCCCCTCGGCATCAAGTTCAAGCTCCTCAGTGACACCCCCCAGGACTCGGCGGCCCAGGTGGTGAACGAAGTCGTCATCGGCGACTATCGCGACCTGGACACCCTGCGCGCCTTCGCGGGCGGCTGTGACGTGATCACCTTCGATCACGAACACGTACCGACCGAACACCTGCGGGCCCTGGAGGCGGACGGCATACCCGTGCGCCCGGGACCCGACGCGCTGGTGCACGCCCAGGACAAGGGGGTGATGCGCGCGAAGCTCACCGAGATCGGCGCGCCCTGCCCCCGCCACCGCATCGTGCAGGACCCGGCGGACGTCGCGGCCTTCGCGGCGGAAGTCAGCGGGGGCGGCGCGCAGCGCCTCGAAGAGGGGCGGTGGCCGGGCGACGGGTCGGGAGGCGTCCCCGTCGTCCTCAAGACGGTCCGCGGCGGTTACGACGGCAAGGGCGTCTGGGTGGTCCGCTCCGAGGCGGACGCGGCCGCCCCCTTCCGGGCCGGTGTCCCGGTCCTCGCCGAGGAGAAGGTCGACTTCGTACGGGAGCTGGCGGCCAACATCGTCCGCTCACCGCACGGCCAGGCCGTCGCCTACCCGGTCGTCGAGTCGATCCAGGTCGACGGCGTCTGCGACACGGTGATCGCCCCGGCGCCGGAGCTGGACGAGCGGCTCGCGGGCGAGGCCCAGCAGCTCGCCCTGCGTATCGCCGCCGAACTCGGTGTCGTCGGCCACCTCGCCGTCGAACTCTTCGAGACGCCCGACGGACGCATCCTGGTCAACGAGCTGGCCATGCGCCCGCACAACTCCGGGCACTGGACCCAGGACGGCGCGATCACCTCGCAGTTCGCCAACCACGTCCGGGCCGTGCTCGACCTGCCGCTCGGCGACCCGCGCCCGCGCGCCACCTGGACGGTCATGTCCAACGTCCTCGGCGGCGACTACCCGGACATGTACCAGGCGTATCTGCACTGCATGGCCCGCGACCCGCAGCTCAAGATCCACATGTACGGCAAGGACGTGAAGCCGGGCCGCAAGGTCGGACACGTCAACACCTACGGCGACGACCTGGCGGACGTGCGCGAGCGCGCCCGGCACGCGGCCGACTACCTGCGAGGAACGATCACCGAATGACTTCCCCCGCCACCGCCGCGCCCCTCGTCGGCATCGTCATGGGCTCGGACTCCGACTGGCCCGTCATGGAAGCGGCGGCCAAGGCCCTCGACGAGTTCGAGATCCCCTACGAGGTCGACGTCGTCTCCGCCCACCGCATGCCGCGCGAGATGATCGCGTACGGCGAGCAGGCGGCGGACCGTGGTCTCAAGGTGATCGTCGCGGGCGCGGGCGGCGCCGCCCATCTGCCCGGCATGCTCGCCTCCGTCACCCCGCTGCCGGTCATCGGCGTGCCGGTCCCGCTGAAGTACCTGGACGGCATGGACAGCCTGCTCTCCATCGTGCAGATGCCCGCCGGCGTCCCCGTCGCGACCGTCTCGGTCGGCGGCGCACGCAACGCGGGCCTGCTCGCCGCCCGCATCCTCGCCGCGCACGACAGCGAACTGCTGGCCCGGATGCAGGAGTTCCTGCAGGAGCTGAACGACCAGGCGACGGAGAAGGGCAAGCGACTGCGCGCCAAGGTCGAGGGCGCCGACTCCTTCGGCTTCGGGAAGTAGGCCCCGGTGGACAGTGCGGAGCAGCTGGAGCGGGCCGCGGAGCTCCTCGCCGAGTACCCCGTCGTCGACGGGCACAACGACCTGCCGTGGGCGCTGCGCGAACAGGTCGGCTACGACCTGGACGCCCGCGACATCGCCACCGACCAGTCCGCCCACCTGCACACCGACATCCCGCGGCTGCGCGCGGGCGGTGTCGGCGCCCAGTTCTGGTCGGTCTACGTACGGTCCGACATGGCGGGCGACGACGCCGTCAGCGCCACCCTCGAACAGATCGACGTGGTCGCCGAGCTGATCGGCCGCTACCCCGCCGACCTGCGGCGCGCCCTGACCGCCGACGACATGGAGGCGGCGCGCACGGAGGGCCGTATCGCCTCCCTGATGGGCGCCGAGGGCGGCCACTCCATCAACAACTCGCTGGGCACCCTGCGCGCCCTGCACGCCCTCGGCGTCCGCTACATGACGCTGACCCACAACGACAACATCGCGTGGGCCGACTCGGCGACGGACGAGCCCGGCGTCGGCGGTCTGTCGCCCTTCGGCCACGAGGTCGTACGGGAGATGAACCGCACCGGCATGCTGGTCGACCTCTCCCACGTGGCGGCCACGACGATGCGCGACGCGCTCGACACCTCCACGGCGCCGGTGATCTTCTCGCACTCCTCGTCGCGCGCGATCTGCGACCACCCGCGCAACATCCCCGACGACGTCCTCGGCCGGCTCCCGGCCAACGGCGGCATCGCCATGGCGACGTTCGTGCCGAAGTTCGTCCTCCCGGCGGCCGTCGCCTGGACGCAGGCCGCGGACGAGAACATGCGCGCCCACGGCCTGCACCACCTCGACACCACCGCGCAGGCCATGAAGATCCACGCCGCCTTCGAGGCGGCCAACCCGCGCCCGATCGCCACCGTGGCGACGATCGCCGACCATCTCGACCACATGCGCGAGGTCGCCGGCATCGACCACATCGGCATCGGCGGCGACTACGACGGAACCGCCTTCCTCCCGGAGGGCCTTGGGGACGTCGCGGGCTACCCGAACCTGATCGCGGAACTGCTCGGCCGCGGCTGGTCCGGCGCCGACCTCGCCAAGCTCACCTGGCAGAACGCGGTACGGGTGCTGCGCGACGCCGAGGACGTCGCACGCGAGCTGAGCACCCGCCGCGCCCCGTCGCACGCCACGATCGGGCAACTGGACGGCCGGGCCTAGTCAAGCGTCCGGCGACCGAGGACAGCGCGGTCGCCGGACGAACCCGGTACCTAAGACCGACCGGCAAATGGGGGGCGGCGTCGCGGGGCCGGGCACGCGCTCCCCCAAGGCCTTAAGGGCCAGGGGGGACCCCCTCCGGCGTTGTCGTCAATCACCAACGCTCCTTCCCCAAGCTCTCGGCTTCGCTCGAGCAGGGGAGACCCCATCTGCCTCAATCCTCCGCCTTGCAGCTGCACGCACCCAGCCCCGCTCCTTCTCCCGCCCCCCATTTGCCGGTCGGTCTAACACGCGCACAGGCAGAACGGATGCCCGGCCGGATCGGCGTACACCCGGAACGTGCGCTCCCGGTCCTCCGCGTCCAGCACGGTCGCACCCAGCGCGAGCGCCTCCTTCTCCGCCGCGTCCAGATCCGGCACGGTCAGATCCAGATGGATCTGCTGCGATGCGTCCGCACTCGGCCACCGAGGCGGTACGAAACCGGGCGCGGCCTGGAACGCGAGGAGCGTGCCCCCGGCTCCGGTCAGCTCCAGCCAGTCCTCCCCGCCGGGCACGATCTCTCCGCCGAGCAGCCCCGCGTAGAAACCGGCGAGCGCGGCCGGGTCGGGGCAGTCCAGAACGACGGTACCCAGGGTGGCGACAGGCATGACAATTCCTCCTCTGGACAGATGGATGCAGCCGGTTACCCCTAAGCGGGCTCAACAGGTAACCGTTACTGCATGCTCCCGCACTGGAGGTAACGTCGCAACCATGAATGGGAAGGAATCCGCGCCCGGTGGACTCGCCCTGATCGAGGCCCTGGTCAACACGCTGGACATCGAGACCGGCGCGGACACCCTCGACACGGCGGACGGGCGCGCCGCCTTCGGTCTCGCGGAGCCGGACGTCCCCGAGGCCCGGGTCCTGCGCGAGGCGCTCCGTACCGCCTGCCTCGCCCACGCCGGCCACCGCCCGCCGGACGGCTCCCCGGCGCCCCCGCTCGACCGGCTCCTCGCCGGAGCGCCCCTGCGCGTCACCGTGGACGCGGCGGGCGTCGCCGCGCTGCGCCCCGTCGCCGAACCGGCCGGGCTGACCGCCCGCGTCGCGGCGGCCATCGCGGCGGCTGCGGCCGACGGCACCTGGGCCCGGCTCAAGGCGTGCGAGGCCGAGGACTGCCGATGGGCGTACTACGACCGCAGCCCGGCGGGGCGCCGCCGCTGGTGCTCCATGTCGGTGTGCGGGGCCCGCGCCAAGATGCGCATCTACCGCGCGAAGCGCGGCTGAAGGTGCGGACGGCCGGGCGCTGTCAGGCCTTCGGCCGCCCCATCGCCCGGTACGTCCAGCCGGCCCCGCGCCACAGCTCGCTGTCGAGCGCGTTGCGGCCGTCCAGGATGATCCGGCGGGAGACGACCTCGCCGAGCGCCGCCGGGTCCAGCTCGCGGAACTCCCGCCACTCCGTCAGGTGCAGCACCACGTCCGCGCCGCGCACCGCGGCCGGCGCCGAATCGGCGTAGCCGAGGGTGGGGAAGAGCCGTCGGGCGTTGTCCATGCCCTTCGGGTCGAAGACGGTGACCTGGCCGCCCTGCAGATGGATCTGCCCGGCCACGTTCAGCGCGGGCGAGTCCCGTACGTCGTCCGAGTCCGGCTTGAACGTGGCGCCCAGGACCGCCACCCGCTTGCCGAGGAACGAATCGCCGCCCAGGGCCTCCCGGGCCAGCTCCACCATGTGCCCGCGGCGCCGCATGTTGATGGAGTCGACCTCGCGGAGGAAGGTCAGCGCCTGGTCCGCGCCCAGCTCACCGGCGCGCGCCATGAAGGCCCGGATGTCCTTGGGCAGACAGCCGCCGCCGAAGCCGATTCCGGCCCGCAGGAACTTGGACCCGATCCGCTCGTCGTGCCCGATCGCCTCGGCCAGCTTCTTCACATCGCCGTCGGCGGCCTCGCAGACCTCCGCCATGGCGTTGATGAACGAGATCTTCGTGGCCAGGAAGGAATTGGCCGCGGTCTTCACCAGCTCGGCGGTCGGGAAGTCCGTCACCACGAACGGCGACCCCTCGGCGACCGGCACCGCGTACACCTCGCGCAGCAGCTTCTCGGCCCGCTCGCTCGCCACCCCGACGACGATGCGGTCCGGGTGCAGGGTGTCCTTGACGGCGAAGCCCTCGCGCAGGAACTCCGGGTTCCAGGCCAGCTCCGCGTCCGCGCCCGCCGGTGCCAGCTCCGCCAGCCGCGCCGCGAGCCGGGCCGCCGAACCGACCGGCACGGTCGACTTCCCGACGACCAGGGCGGGCCGGGTCAGATGCGGCGCCAGCGACTCGAAGGCGGCGTCGACGTAACTCATGTCGCAGGCGTACTCGCCGTGCTTCTGCGGGGTGTTCACGCAGACGAAGTGGACGTCGCCGAAGGCCGCCACCTCCTCAGGGGAGGTGGTGAACCGCAGCCGCCCCGTGGACCCCTCGATGCCCTCGACGTGCTTGCGCAGCAACTCCTCCAGGCCCGGCTCGTACATCGGGACCCTGCCACTGCTCAGCATCTCGATCTTCTCGGGCACGACATCGAGGCCGAGCACTTCGAAGCCCAGTTCCGCCATGGCCGCGGCGTGGGTGGCGCCGAGGTAGCCGGTACCGATCACAGTGATCCTGAGGGCCATGTAGTGCTCCTGAGAGATGCGGACAGACGTGCGGTGAACGAGCATAGTCGTGCCCCCGAAGGCCCGGTTTCCGGCTGCCTGAGCAGCTTCTCCCACCCCTGTCGCCAAGCTCACGCACGCATGGCATAGGCCATTTCCGGAGCCGGGCCCTAAAATTGGGTTACTTAACGGTAGTTAGCATCTTGGGGAGTGAGCGTCTTGGCGGGTTCGACCGATTTCGACCTGTACCGTCCGGCCGAGGAGCACGAGATGCTCCGGGAGACGGTGCGTGCGCTCGCCGAGGCGAAGATCGCCCCTTACGCGGCGGCGGTCGACGAGGAGGCGCGCTTCCCGCAGGAGGCGCTGGACGCCCTGACCGCCGCGGACCTGCACGCGGTACACGTACCGGAGGAGTACGGCGGCGCGGGAGCCGACGCCCTCGCCACGGTCATCGTGATCGAGGAGGTGGCCCGCGTCTGCGCCTCCTCCTCGCTCATCCCGGCCGTGAACAAGCTCGGCTCGCTCCCGGTCATCCTGTCCGGCTCGGAGGACCTGAAGAAGAAGTACCTGGGCCCGCTCGCCAAGGGCGACGGCATGTTCTCGTACTGCCTCTCCGAGCCCGACGCGGGTTCCGACGCGGCCGGCATGAAGACCAGGGCCGTGCGCGACGGAGACTTCTGGGTGCTCAACGGCGTGAAGCGCTGGATCACCAACGCGGGCGTCTCCGAGTACTACACGGTCATGGCCGTCACCGACCCGACCAAGCGCTCCAAGGGCATCTCGGCCTTCGTCGTCGAGAAGTCGGACGAGGGCGTCTCCTTCGGCGCCCCGGAGAAGAAGCTCGGCATCAAGGGCTCCCCGACCCGCGAGGTCTACTTCGACAACGTCCGCATCCCCGCCGACCGCATCATCGGTGAGGAGGGCACCGGCTTCGCCACCGCGATGAAGACCCTGGACCACACCCGCATCACCATCGCGGCCCAGGCCCTCGGCATCGCCCAGGGCGCCCTCGACTACGCCAAGGGCTACGTCCAGGAGCGCAAGCAGTTCGGCAAGCCGATCGCCGACTTCCAGGGCATCCAGTTCATGCTCGCCGACATGGCCATGAAGCTGGAGGCGGCCCGCCAGCTCACCTACTCCGCCGCCGCCAAGTCCGAGCGCCTCGACGGCGACCTCACCTTCTTCGGCGCCGCGGCCAAGTGCTTCGCCTCCGACGTCGCGATGGAGATCACCACGGACGCGGTCCAGCTGCTCGGCGGCTACGGCTACACACGGGACTACCCGGTGGAGCGGATGATGCGCGACGCCAAGATCACGCAGATTTATGAAGGCACGAATCAGGTCCAGCGCATCGTGATGGCAAGGAACCTGCCGTAGGACGGTTGTCGCCCTGGCGTCCGGCCCCCGATGTGTGCGTCGGGGGCCGGACGTGTGTATGTGGCCAGGAGACCGCGTAGCTTCCTAGACTGATGCCAGAACACGGTCGAGCGCCGCCCGGCCCGCGGGTCCCCACGTCGGCTTGCCGCCGGGCAGGCCCCGTTCCCCGGCCCGGCCAATGAGGATGAGGACAAGGCTCTTCAGGGCAGCCAACCCTCGTGCGCGCCGGATCGTCGCCTCGTCCGCGTGCGCGTACGCGTCGAAGAACCGTGCAGCCGCCCCCGCGGGAAGGAGTACCCACGCAGCCGCGAGATCGACCGCCGGATCGCCTGCGCACATGTCACCGAAGTCGATCACGCCCGAGAGCGTCCCGTCCAGGACGACGACATTTGCCGGGTGAAGGTCGCCGTGCAGCCATACCGGCAGCTCCTCCCAGTCGGGAGCCGCAAGGGCCTCGTCCCAGACGTCCTGGATATTCCGGAGATCGACGGCAACGGCTTCGGAGGCGACGTCCTCGAGTATCTTTCCGAAGCCGTCCGTGAGCGTTTTGAGGGGAACGCCGCGATCTGGACTGACCGGTGCCTCGGCGGGCGCCTTCACATGGAGCGCCTCGAGGAAGCCCGCCAAAGTGTCGGCCGCGCGGTCGTGGCTGATCGGGGCGCGGTCGGCTGGTTCGCCGGGAACCCATGTCGCGATGGTCCATGGCCGCGGGAAGCGTGCGGAGGGTTCACCGATCCGCAGGGGGGTCGGGACCGGTAGCGGAAGGCACGGGGCCAGGGCGGGCAGCCACCGGTGCTCGTTGCGCAGGAGGGACGGTGCGCGCTCCGTGCGCGGCATGCGCACGGCCAACTCGTCCCCGAGACGCCACAGTTGGTTGTCCCAGCCGCCGACCACCTCACGCAGGTCCAACTCTGCAAGGTCAGGATGCTGCTCTCGCACCAGGGAGCGCACCAAGTTCTCATCGATCTCGAAGCCGTCCATGATCTCACTCAATCATCGACGCCTTCGCCGAAGCTCCCGCCTTACCTGATATGTGATCGCCCCGGAGCCGGATCATCCGTAGGGTTCGTGCATGGCAGACGAGAGTGAGCGGGACGTTCAAGCGGCCATTGAGGCAGAGATGCGGCTTCTCGACCCTGACGTGCGTGCTTCGCCGGCCCTGGTCTCGGAGCTCCTGGACCCGGAGTTCCTCGAGATCGGAGCGTCGGGGCGGCGCTGGGACGCGACGTCGATTCTCACGGTGACAAGTGACGGTTCGGTGGTCCCGGAAGCTCCGGTCAAGGTCAGCGAGATGTCAGGGACCGTGCTCGCTCCCGGCATCGTTCATCTGACGTACTTCGCCGACCACAGAGGGCGCCGAGCATGGCGGAGCTCCGTGTGGCGTCTGACGGAAGTGGGCTGGCGCATGTACTTCCACCAGGGCACTTTGACGAGCTGAGCGATCAGTGGGCGCCGGGTCTCTTTACATGGGCCCGGGGGCTTTTGGACGGGCACGAACCCGGAGCGGAGTTACAGCGTCGGGCGTTGGTCGTCGAGAGGCCGTCACCCCACTGCAGCCGACCTGTTCCGCGGGAACGTCCCGCCAGCTCACGCCATTGCACAGCACGTAAACGATGCCACGCAACGCAGCCCGGTCACCCGCCTGCAACCGCCCGGGATACCGATGCCGCCGAGGCGGACGAGCAGGCAACAGCGGGGCCACACGCTCCCGCAGGTCATCAGGCACGAGATCCAGGGAACCACGAGGAGAGTCCCCTGTTCGTGAAGTCGGCGCGGGCAAAAGGAGTATGCACTGCAATAGGGGTGCAGCCCTTCACGACGGGGGATGCGTGAAGAGCTACACGTACATAATGACCGCTGGTCAGGTTGTCATCAACTGACCGCCCGGTCAGTGGGGCGGCGGAGTCGGGGCCGTCATGAAGTCCCGCACGTCCAGGGGGCGTTCGACGATCCGGATGTCGCCGAGCCAGCCGTGCATCAACTGGTCGAGCCTGCCTCCGTACTCGTAGGCGCCGAGCAGCCAGGGCAGGCCCAGGGTGGCGAGACCGGTGGTGCGGGTGGCGGGGTTGCGGGCGACTGTGCAGCCGTCGACGTACATCGTCGTGTGCTTCTCGTCGTTGACGACCGCCACATGCCACCATCGCTCACGCAGCAGCTCATGGCTCCAGTTGGTGACGACCCCCGGCTGGTTCAGCGGCGCCGCCGCCCACTGGAGCCCGGGGCCGTCCGATACGGAGAGGGTGGCGACGGGCTCCTCCGGGTCGCCGGAGGTCTTGCCGGCCGCCCCGAGCGTGCCGCGGCGGCTGAGCACGGCGCCCCAGGCGTTGCGTCGGGCGTCCCAGTCGGCGGGGAGGCGGAGGAAGGCCTCGATGGTGTAACCGGACCTGAACGTCTTGGTGTTGAGCGGTGCGTTGTTCTCCGTACGCAGATACGCGCCCCGCAGCGGCGGCTTCGAGCCGTCGAAGTAGAGGCTGCCGTGACCGGGCTGGTCGGGGTGGTGGGCGGTGGACCAGCGCAGCGCGTCGGGTGCACTGCCGGGGACGGCTTCGCGCACCAGGTCGTTGCGGTACCCGGACAGGTCGGGGACGCGCAGGCCGGCGTCGGCGGCAGAACCGTCCTGGTGCGAAGGGGAGTCGAAGCGCCAGTAGGCGACGGTGCCCGGTATCAGCAGCTGTTTCGCCGGGCGGGGGCCGCGCACGGGCGCGGGCGCGAAGCCCGCGAAGCGCTTCTCGAAGTCGATGGGGACGGCGAAGCGGTCCTGTGGACCGGTCAGTTCGATCTCGCCGCGCTCCAGGTCGTTGAGCCTCTCGCCCGCGCGGCCGAGGACCCACGGGGAGATCGTCTCCACGTCGATGGTGTTCCTGGCCAGGTCGAAGCGGTAGAGGCGGATCATGGCGCCGCCGCCGTAGTAGCGATTCTGGTAGTTGGTGATGTGCAGATGGACGTCGTTGCCCGCGGTGTTCTTACGGGTGGTGCGCCCGGCGGGCCAGTAGTGGCCGTTGAGGGTGAGGAAGATCTGGTCGTGCCCGGCTATCAGCTCGTCCCACAGATGCTTTCCGTGGCCGGAGAGTTCGGCCTCGTCGCCGTCCGCGTTCGCGTACACCAGCTCGTGGGTGGTGAGGATGACGGGCGTGTCCGGGTGCTGGGCGATGACGTCCTTCGCCCAGGCGAGCCCGGCCGCCGACGGCCGCCAGTCGAGCGCCAGCACCAGCCACTCGCGGCCGGCGGCGCGGAACAGGTGGTACGTGTTGTAGCCGTCCGGGGTCGCCCCGCCGAACGTCGGCAGGCGCCGCATCCGCTGCGGGCCGAAGGTGTCCAGGTACGGGGTGCGGCCGCGCCGGTCGTCGGTGGACGACTCGATGTCGTGGTTGCCCGCGACGACGCTGTAGCCGACCTGCCGCCGGTCGAGCAGCTCGAACGCCTCGCCGATCGCCGCGAATTCGCCTGCCTGGCCGCTCTCGGTGAGGTCGCCCAGATGGGACAGGAAGACGATGTTCTCGTCGCGCCCGTGATCGAGGACGTAACGCAACGAGGCCTCGACCGGAGCCTTGTTGATGCTCGCCCCGTCGAAAAGGTACTGGGTGTCGGGCATGACGACGAGCGTGAACCGGGGGCTCTTTGGATCGGGTCGCCAACGGGCCGTGGCGGCACCGGCGTTCTGCTGGGGGAGAGCCGCGGCGGGGGCGGCGGACACGAGCCCCGTGGCCGCGGCGGCGGCACCGGTGAGCGCGGCGGCCCGCAGGAACGTACGACGCCCGGCGTCGGGCAGGAGTGGTCCGTCGGGCTGGTGGAGGGGGCTGCACATGAGTGTCTCCGCGGAGGACGATCGTCGGGAGGTGATCGTCTGCAAGCTAGCCGCGGGACCGGGGGAGGAATGGCCCGTAAGATCGACATCCGGGCGAAGACTCCATGAATTGCCCGCTTCGGGGCCCGCGGTGGGGAGGTGAGGTGGTGGGGCTCCGGCCCGACTCCAGAACATGACAGACGTCCCGGTCCCGGTCGGTGAACGAGCCCATGACGTCCACGCCACAGGCTCGAACGGACATCACGAACAGCACAAATCACGGTCGGTAAAGCGAACTGGCAGAACCGTCCACACGACGGGCTGCGGGACCCGGCTTCCCCCCAGCCGGTCATTCACGCCGAACGAGTAGTGAGGCTGCGGAGCCCGCGCAGGTGCGGGTGGTGGAGCAGAGCGCTGCCCCGGCCGGCGACGACCCCGGGGTTTCGGTTCAGTGGGTTCCGCTGGGCAGTCTGCTGTTCTCCGACCGGGCCGTAAAGACCAGCGTGAGCCCGGTGCGATGGGATCGCTGACCGAACGCCTCCACCGCGCCCGGACCGCCGGCATTCGGGCCTACCGGGCGCGCCTGCACCCCGACACACCCAGCCCCGCCGGAATGACGTCCACAGCTTCCGGGGAAACAGTCGCCGAGGCGGGTGACGGCGTGAACGGGTTCGACGTCCTTGCCCGAGTGGTCCGTCTGCCGGTAAGCACATGGCGGTACCGGTGGGAGGACGACGAAGTGCGCCACCTGGGGCCGATGGCACAGGACTGGCGGGCCCACCTCGGCCTGGGAGCCGACGACAAGACGATCTGCTGCACCGATGCCAACGGCGTCGCCATCGTGGCGATTCAGGCACTTCACCGGCAACTCACCGAGCTTCAGGCTGAGGTCAGAGAACTCCGGGCGCAGAAGGTCGAACCGGCAGCACACGCACCTGGTGCAAAGACCCCGCGGGTCTGACCGTCTCAACTGCTGCACCTGGCTGTGGCTGGGTGCAGCGGTTGCGGATGGGATGACGCGGCGCTGTCGCCCGGCACATCGCCGAGCACGATCCGGCCGTCCGCCGCCGTCGGTGAACTCCAGAACGTACCGGCGGGTTACTTGCTCCCGTTGTCCGAGCCAGGACTGCCGGGCCGAAGCTGATGGATCATCACAAATGTGTGGGTTCATGGTAGATCGTGTATCCGTCATGGCGGTCTTGTCGAGAACATGGCGACCATGTTTAGTTGTCCCGGCGGATGAACCCATCTGCTGTCGACCGAGAACCAGCGCACGGGTCGACCCCAGCTCAGCCGCATGGGAGTCACACATTGCGCACTTCGAGGTATTCCAGACCGGCCCCGCGGAGGATCTCCGCGCGGCTGGCCGCCTTCACCGCGGCGGCCGTCGCAGTCATGGCTGCGGGCTTACCCGTCGCCCAGGCTGCCACCGGCGCCGAGGCGGCCGCTCCGGGCACCGTTGCCACCGCGACGCATCCCGGGGGCGGTCTCGCCGTCGGCTCGCACGGCGAGATCTCCGGCGCCGTCACCGACAGCTCCGGCAAGGCGCTTTCCGGCGCTTCCGTCGTAGCCGGTATCTACCGGGCGACCACCGACGCCCAGGGGCACTACAACCTGACGGTGCCGCCTGGCACCTACAACATGGCCGCGTACGCCTACGGGTACGAGCCCAAGAAGGCCCACGGCGTCGTCGTCGACGATGGTACGGTCACGACCGACTTCGCGCTGGACGCGGTGGCCCGGCAGACCGTGACCGGTAAGGTGACCGACGGCTCCGGCCACGGCTGGCCGCTCTACACGAAGATCACCATCGATGACGTGCCCGTCGCCCCGGTCTTCACCGACCCGTACACCGGCGCGTACAGCATCGACCTGCCGCAGGGCGCCGACTACACCCTGCGCTTCACCTCCGTGTACCCCGGCTACAAGGCGGTCACCAAGCAGGTGACCGTGGATGACGCGGCGCAGACCGTGAACGCGGCGGTCCCGGTGGATGCCCAGGCGGCCACGGCGCCCGGTTACCAGGTCAAGCGGTCCGGCCCGATCGAGCCCTTCGACTCCACCGCCGGCGCCCCCGAGGGCTGGAGCGTGGTCAACGCCGACGGCACCACCGGCGGCTGGTCCTTCGACGACTTCGGTAAGCGGGGTAACAAGACCGGTGGTTCCGGCGCCTTCGCCATGGTCGACAGTGACAAGATCGGCAGCGGCAAGAAGCAGGACAGCTCGCTGATCACGCCGGTCATCGACCTGACCGGCAACGACAGCCCGCAACTGGAGTTCGACACCGACTACAAGAGCTTCAGCAACCAGAGCGGCAACATCGACGTCAGCACTGACGGCGGTGCGACCTGGACCAACATCTGGAACCGCACCACCACCCTGACCGGCCCTGCCCATGTCGAGCTTCCGCTGACCGACTACGCCGGGAAGCCCGGCGTGCAGGTGCGGTTCCACTTCACGGGCAGCTACGGCTACTGGTGGGAGCTCGACAACGTGTTCGTGGGCAAGCGGTCCTACGAGCCTGTCAACGGTGGTCTGGTGGCCGGTACCGTGAAGGACGCCAACACCGACGACAGCGTCGTCGGCGCCACTGTCGTCAACACCGACGCCCCGCAGGACAAGGCCATCACCGCGGCCACCCCGGACGACCCGGCGCTCGGCGACGGCTTCTACTGGATGTTCACCTCCAAGACCGGCAGCCACACCTTCACCGCCTCCAAGTCGCACTACGCCGACCTGGACAAGTCGGTGGACGTGGCGGCGGACAGCACCAACAAGGCGAACTTCAGCCTGAAGGCCGGCAAGCTGGCGTTCACCCCCGGCTCGATCGACAAGACGGTCGAGTGGGGCAAGAAGGCCACCCAGGACCTGACGGTGACGAACACCGGCGGTGCGCCTGCCAGCCTCACCCTGGGCGAGCAGCCGGGCGGCTTCACCCAGCAGCTCAAGGGCGGCGCGCCGCTCAACCTGGTGAAGGGCAACTACTCCCCGCTGGCCCTCAGCAAGGGCAAGAGCTCGGATGCGGCTCCGGCGGCCAACGCGGCCGGTGACGCCTGGCAGCCCGTGGCCAACCTGCCGACCACTGTGCAGGACAACGCGGTCGCCGTCTACAACGGCAAGGTCTACTCCGCCTTCGGCTACACAGGCAGCGCGGACACCAACGAGCTGTACGCCTACGACCCCGACAGTGGCTCCTGGACCAAGCTGGCCTCCGCGGCCGACACCCGCGAGGGCAACCCGGCCCACGGCTTCATCGGCGGCAAGCTGTACGTGGTCGGCGGCTGGGGTGGCGACGGCGACCCCGACGCCAAGCTGGAGGTCTACGACCCGGCGTCGAACAGCTGGTCCACCAAGGCGTCCTCGCCCAAGCCGTACGCCGGTTCGGGCAGCGCGGTGCTCGGCGGCAAGCTGTACGTCGTCGGCGGCTGCACCAGCAGCTGTGGCACCACGGACGCCACGGTCTACGACCCGTCGTCGGACAGCTGGTCCCAGATCGCCTCCTACCCGGAGCCGATCTCCTGGCAGTCCTGCGGCGGCATCGACGGCAAGCTCTACTGCGCCGGTGGCAACAGCGGCAGCGGTTCGACCAAGCACGCCTACGTCTACGACCCGGGCGCCGACAGCTGGTCGTCCGTCGCCGACATGCCCGCAGACCTGTGGGGTTCGGCGTACAGCGTGGGTAACGGCAAGCTGCTGGTCTCCAGCGGTGTCGTCAACAACAGCGCCGCCATCACCAACCAGGGCTACGCCTTCGACCCGGGCACCGGCAGCTGGACCGCCCTGCCCAACGCCAACACCAGCCTCTACCGTGTGGGTGCTGCCTCCGGCTTCTACAAGGTCGGCGGCAACCCCGGCGGCAGCTCGACGCCGCCGGTGTCCACCGTCGAGGTGCTGCCCGGCTACGACCAGGGCGGCGAGTCCTCGGACGTCAGCTGGCTGTCCACGAGCAAGGACAAGGTGACACTCCAGCCCGGGGAGAGCACCACGATCACCGTCGGCCTGGACGCCACGGTCCCCGAGGTCATCCAGCCCGGCGACTACACCGCGGCGCTGACCGTCCAGACCGACACCCCGTACGCCGGTGTCCCGGTCGACGTGAAGATGCACGTCAGCCCGCCGAAGGACTGGGGCAAGTACGCCGGCACCGTGCTCGGCGCCGACGGCAAGGGCGGCACCGCGCCACTGGCCGGGGCGACCATCCAGATCAGCGCCTCGACGACGAGCTACACCGTGCGGACCGCCAAGGACGGCACCTTCGCCCTGTGGTTCGACACCCGCAACAACCCGGTCAACGTGGTCGTGGCCAAGGACGGCTACCAGCCGGTGGCCACCACTGTGAAGCTCAAGAAGGGGGAGACGACGACCGGCAACTTCACGCTGAAGAAGGCCTCGTGACCCTGTTCCCGTGAGGTGAAACAGCGCGGGCCGGCCCCTCGGGGCCGGCCCGCGCGCCACGCTCAGCCCCGGCTATATGCGCGAGGGTGGTCAGTAGGTCCGGTGACGGCCCCGACGCACCGCGTCCAGCTCCGGCCCTCGGACGTGCGGGGAGCCGTGAACGGGATGCGGGCCTGCGGACAGCAGGGGCGCAGCCACCGGGGCGGGGCTACTCCTCGACGAAGACTTCCTCGGCGGTGGCGGCGGTGGCGGCGCGGTTGAGCCACTGGTGCAGGAGCTGCGGGTCGTCGCAGCCGGTGATCTTCTCGCGGGTCTCGTCGGTGATGGCGAGACCGCGCACGGCGAGGATGAGCAGGAGTCCTTCGGCTCGGCCTTCGGCTCGGCCTTCGTCCCGGATTTCTTCCGACATGAAGGACTTGTAGAAAGAGAGGTCCACGGCCACCAGATTCCTCCACTGTTGTGCGGCCGGGCGGTTGCCCAGGCCTTGTGCGGTGAGTTCGACGATGGGGTCGGCGATTGCTTCCGGTGTGTCCCGCAGTGCGGCGGACAGGGTTTTCAGTATGGCACCGACGTCCGGATTGTCGGCGTGTGTGATGGCGGCCAGGGTGGCGAGTGCGAGGTCCTTGCGGGCCTCGGCCACATCAGTGATGACGGGCATGTTGTGCGGGCCCGCGACGAGGGGGTTCAGGGTGAGTGTCTGCCATTGGCGGAGGCCGATGGAGATGGGGCGTGCGGCCCATTCGGCGGTGGCGTGGTCCTGGCAGACGACCAGTAACAGGACGGGCAGTCCGTATCTGTTGTGGAGGTAGGCGACGTAGTACGGCCAGCTGGTGGTCTTGCGCGGGTCCTTCTTGCCCTGGGCTTCGATGGTGAGGAGGAAGGGCCCGTCGTGCTCCGTGTCGATGCGCAGGAGGGTGTCTACCCGGCGTTCGAGGGGCCGGGTTTCGGTGAGGTCGGTGGGCAGGGCGGTGGCCGAGGTGGGTGGCGGGATGTCGACTCCGAGCACTTCGGAGACACGGGAGAAGAGGCCGGGGTACTCCTGGAAGATGCGGTGCATTGCTTCGTGGGGCGAGCTGACCATGGAGGTCCGTTCGGGTTGTGGGTGGTGTTCCGGTCAGGCGGCTGTGTGCAGTTCGGTGCGGCAGTCGCGGCAGTCGCGGCAGTCGCGGCAGTCGCGGCAGTCGCGGCAGTGGCCGGGGTGGCGGGAGCGGAAGGCGCGGTCGCAGCCGTCGCAGTTCTGGAGGGGGACGGCGATGACGCCAGGGCGTGCGGGTGCGAGGTCCTGGGCTTCCGGCAGCGGGGGTGGCAGGAGTGTTGTGATCCGGTGGCGCAGGAGCTTGGCTGGGTGCTTCAGGGGGTTCGGGAGGTCGGTGGTGAGGGTGTGGCGGATGGTGTCGGGGTAGGCGTCGCGTTCGAGCCAGGTGGCGACGCCGGGGGTGAGGGTGTGGATGTCGTTCTCGGAGAGGGCGAGTTGGGGTGTGTGGCGGCGCAGGTCGGCGAGGAGTGCGGCTGCGGAGCGGTGGAGTTCCGGGGTGGGTGACTGCGGCTGGGGGAGCGGTGGGGGTGGTGCCTTGCGTGCGGTGGGGGCTGGGACGAGGACGGGTGCGGGCGCCGGCTGCGGTGCGGGCGCGGGCTGCGACGTGGGTACGGGCCGTGGTGCGGCTGCCGGTTGAGGTGTGGGCGATTGTGGTGCCTGGGTGGGCTCCGGTTCGGGAGCGGGTTCGCGTGGCGGTGGTGGGGGCAGCGGGACTCCCGGTTCGGTGCGCCTGGTCCGCGGTTGTGGCGCTGCGGTGGTGGACGCGCCGGTGCCCGGCTGGTTGTAGGAGATGGTGCGGGTGACGATGCGGCCGTCGGGGAGGCGTACGCGGCTGCGGTGGAGGTAGCCGGCGGCTTCCAGCTCGCGCAGGGCGGCGGCGATCCGGGTCTCGCTCTCCGGGAAACGGTCGGCGAGCCGTTTGATGCCGATCTTGGCTCCGGCGGGGAGCGATTGGATGTGTAAGGCGAGCCCGATCGCGGTGAGGGAAAGCCCGCGGTGCTGGGCGAGGTGGTTGCCGATGACGGTGAAGCCTGCGGCGTGCCGGAAGTTGATGTGGATGACACCGGATGACGGTGTGGCGTCCCCAGGTACGGGGGACGGGGCGCACGGGGGCGCGGTAATCTGCTGGGTATCCATCGGGAAGGGCCTAACTTCCTCGGTGGTCAGGCCCTCGGTCGAGATTGGCGTCTCGTCGGGGGCCGTCGCATGTCTGTAGTTGTCGCGGCGAGCATATGCCAGTCAACCCGTATGAAATCCAGCCCAGTTGCGATATGTCACCCGGGCGAGTGACGGGGCCGGGGTGGGTTCGGGTTTGGGTGGGGAGGGTGATTTCCCTAAGTTCTTTAAAGCTTTATGTGTCGTGGGGCGCGGCGACGTGGCTCACCGGGTCGTGGGTCTCCGCGACCCGGTGGAGTGGTCACGGTACGAGGATGAGTTCGGCCCAGATCGTCTTGCGAGGGACGGGCCCGACGTCGATGCCCCAGCGGTCGGCGAGTGCCTCGACGATGAGGAGGCCGCGCCGTGATTCCGCGTCGTCGGCGGGGACGGACGTGGTGCCGGGCGTGGGAGGTAGTTGCTCGCCCCGGGTATCGGTCACCTCGATCCGCAGGAGCGTGTCGCGGTGGACGGTGAGGCTCAGTCGGAAGTCCCGGCCCGGTACGCGGCCATGGGTGGCGGCGTTTGCGGCCATCTCAGCCACGATGTGCGCGGCTGACTCCGTGGGGAGCCCCCAATCGCATAGATGCGCGGTGGTGAGCAGCCGGGCGAGCCTGGCACCTCGGCGGGTGGGGGAGAGCAGCACCGTGAACTGCCGAGTGGGAGCGGAGTGTTCGGTTCGGGTGATTTCTTGAGTCACGTCACTCAGCGTGGCCGCGCCTGCGTACCGTGAATAGCGACGAGCCGCTTACGTACGGTGATTGTCCCGTGCTTGTCCAGTGCTGTCCCGGCTGTCCGGGGTGACGTGCTGGGGACGAGCAGGGTTGAGCAAGAACGGCATGCACATCGGAAGTGGGGCACGGATGAGCGTGGATGGGACCGGTACGGAGCGCGGGGACGGCGGAGCGGACGAGCCCGGCTGGGACGTCGATCCCGATGATGAGTCGGGGGTTGCGGTGGTCGCTGCGGTGGGCCGCCAGATCAAGGCGTGGCGGGAGTCGGCGGGCATGCGGGCCGGCGAGTTCGGCGCTGCGATCGGGTACGGGGAGGACCTGGTCTACAAGGTGGAGGGCGGGCGGCGCATCCCTCGGCCCGAGTTCCTGGACAGGGCGGACGAGGTGCTGGGCGCGGGCGGGAAGCTGGCCGCGATGAAACGGGATGTGGCGGAGGTCCGGTACCCGAAGAAGATTCGGGAGCTTGCGAAGCTGGAGGCGCAGGCGGTCGAACTCTCGGCGTACGGGAGCCACAACCTTCACGGTCTGTTGCAGACGGAGGAGTATGCGCGGGCGCTGTTCGGGATGCGGCGGCCCGCGTTCTCGCAGGATGAGGTGGAGAGGCTGGTGGCTGCTCGTGTAGCCCGGCAGTCCATCTTTGACCGCTCGCCTGGCCCGGAGCTCAGCTTTGTCCAGGAAGAGGTGACACTGCGGCGCCACCTTGGGGGCAGAATGGTGTTGCGCCGACAGCTTGAACGCCTTTTGGAGGTGGGGCAGTTGCGGAACGTCGAGATCCAGGTGATGCCGACCGGCCGCGACGATCACGCCGGAATGGGCGGGGAGATGCAGGTGCTGAAGTTCAGGGACGGCTCGGCGGTGGGTCGCTCCGAGGGCGACTTCGGCAGTCGCCCGGTCTCTGACCCGAAGCATCTTCGGATCGTTGAGCTGCGGTGTGGCATCATCCGGGCTCAGGCTCTCACGCCTCGGGAGTCGCTGGCCTTCATCGAGCAAGTGCTGGGAGAGACATGATCAGCGAGACCTCTGCCGGAGACGCTTCCCGGCTGGAGTGGTTCAAGAGCAGCTACAGCGACAGCAGCAACAGCAATGAATGCGTCGAGGTCGCGACCACCCCAGGCGCGGTGCTCGTGCGCGACTCCAAGAACTTGCAGGGGGCCCGGCTCGCTTTCGCGTCAGGTGCTTGGGCGGGCTTCGTCTCGTACGCCGCCAGGCATTGATCCCACACGCGCTCGTGCCCCGAGCCTGGTTGATGCCGGCCCGGGGGCGCGTTGCTGTCAGAAGAACCCGTCCTGGATGCCGTCCTCCAGCTTGGGGTCCATCTTCGGCTTCGGCGTCCGCTTGGGGGCGGCCCTCTTCTTCGCCCCTGGCACGTGAAGCCCAGCTTCCTGCTCCTCACTTGTAGCGAGCACCCGCATCAGGATCGCGCCCCAGGCCCTCGGCATCGCCCACAGTTCGGCGAGCCGATCGGCGACTTTCGCAGGTCAGCGGCTGTTGGGTGTGACGTGTGAGCCGCGATCGACTTCGGGTCCGTTCGGGTCCGTTCGGCTCAGTTCCTGGCCGGTCATGGGCGTCGTGCCGGGGGCTCGACACGGTTACCTCCTTGAAGAGACCCTATGGGCATGGAGTTCCTCTGCTACCACCGTGACCGGCCCGGCTCCGTAGCGCTGCGCGACGAGCTGCTGGAAGAGCATTGGTCCTACATGGACCAGTACGCGGAGGAGATGATCGCCCGGGGCCCGACCCTCGCCGACGACGGCGACACACCCACCGGCAGCGTGCACATCGTCGACCTGCCCGATCCCATCGCCGCCCGCGCGTTCGCCTTCGACGAGCCGAACTACCAGGTCGGCGTGTACCGGGACGTGCTGCTGCGACGGTGGCGCAACATGCTGGGGCGCACCATGTGGGACTTCCCCGGCGGCCGGACCGGGGGCGACCGGTACCTGGTGCTCGGCCTCGGCGCGGGGCATGTCGCCGACCTTGCGGTGCCGCCCGACCGGGACGCGCTGATTGCCTACGGGCCGCTGCTGTCCGACGACGGCGCCGCCTGGCTGGGCACGGCGGTGCTGCTCCGGGCGCCGGACCCGGACACGGCACGCGCCGTCCTGACCCCGGACCGGTACTCCGACATCGAGGTGCACAACTGGCAGTTCGGCGGGCGACCGTCATGACCTGAGGAATCCGGGACAAGGTCTGGCACTGCAAAGATCACCAGTGGTACTTCTTCCTGTGCGAGGACTCGGGTGCGGGAACGGCAAGCGGCACTCCGCCGCAGATGTGCGAGACCTCCGGGTCGGCTCCGGGGGTTCTTCGAGGGGCACCGACCAGGTCCGGCGGACCGTGATGGTGCGGAACCTGCCGTAAATCGGCCTTCTCGAAAGGGATCACCGCTACCTTTACGTTGGCCTGCTCGCTCATCTCGAGCCCGCCCGCCGGTGTGGCCGCGATCGGGCAGCTGGTCAACAGCCGGGGGCCGGCGGGGGTGGCCGCGGCCAAGCGGGAGTACGACGCGCTGTGCACCGAATTCGCGGCGGACGACGGCCGGTTGGCACTTCCGAATGTGGCGTTGCCGGCCCGGGGGAGCAGGCCGGGAGGGTGACGGTGCGGACGGGCCGGATCCCCCGGCCCGCGCCCGGCATGGAGCGGGGCCCGGACAGTGAACCGTCCGGGCCCCGCATCCGCCTGCCGTCAGTTACCGGTGACGGTGACCTTCTCGTCGTTGTTGAGCTGTTCCACCAACTGCTTGACCTTGGCCTTGTCCCAGACCAGATTGCCGCCGGTGGAGCCCGAGATCGGCATGTTCATCGACACGCCGTCACCACCCGTGACGCCCTTCATGGCGAAGAACATCTGCGCCAGGGACCAGAGGGACATGTCCTTGTCCACGATCAGGGTGTCCAGGCCGGCGCCCATCGTCGGGTACAGCTTGAACGGGTTGAGGATCGTGGACGGCGTCGCTGTCTGGCTGGCCAGCGCCGCGAGGAACTTCTGCTGGTTCTTCGTACGGTCCAGGTCGCTGCCCGCGAACGCGTACCGGGTGCGGACGAAGGCGAGGGACTGCTCGCCGTTCAGGGTCTGTTTGCCCGCCTTGAAGTCGGCGCCGGACTTCTTGTCCTTGAACGCCTTGGGGATGTCCAGCTCCACCCCGCCGATCGCGTCGACGATTTTGGCGAAGCCGCCGAAGCCGATCTCGACGTAGTGGTCGATGTGCAGTCCGGTGTTGAACTCGACGGTACGGACGAGGAGTTCGGGACCATCCATGGCGTATGCGGCGTTCAGCTTGGTGAAGCGGCCGCGGCCCGGGTAGAGCTTGCCGGAGTCGGAGCCCTTGAAGGACGGGATCTCGACGTTCGAGTCACGGGGCAGGGAGACGAGCGTCGGCCCGTTCGACCCGTCGTGCAGGATCATCATCGAGTCGGTCCGCTTGCCCGCGGCGGAGCCCGTGTGGAGCTTCTTCTTGTCCTCGGCCGTCATGCCCTCGCGGCTGTCGGAACCGACGATCAGGTAGTTGGTGCCGTCGCCGCCCTTCGGCCGCTCGATGACCTTGGAGAGGTCCACCTCGCGCTTGAGCTTGGAGTCGGCCCAGAAGTACGTGCCGATGGAGACCGCGAGCACCACGACGACCAGGGACAGCGTGCCTATCTTTATTCGGCGGCCCCAGTTGGGCGCGGGGCGCCCCTGGACATAACCGCCGTCGCCCCGGCCGCTGCCGTGACCGTTGCCCCGGCCGCCGCCGTTGCCACCGCCGCCGTAGACGTGGCCCGTGTTGTAACCGCTGTCGTACCCGGCGCCGTCGTCGTAGCCGCCGGAATACTGCGGCGGCTCCGGTTGGCGTTGCCGGGGCGGTGCGGGGCGCTGCTGCGGCGGCGCGGGGCGCCGTTGGACGTGCCGCATCACGCGGGCGCCCTCGGGCCGGTCGCTGTCGCTGCCCTGCCCGTAGCGGTTGCCGCTGCGGTTGTCGTCGGTCCAGCCCTCGGGCCAATCGTTCATGCGATCCAGTGTGCAGGCCGGGCGCACCTCTCTTACAGGGTGTACGGGAAATCGCATCAGGGATGTTGCGAAGCTGATGCATTGCGGCGGGCCGGAAGCCCCCGCATAAGGTGGACGGTATGACAGATCAGGCCCTGCGCCCGGAGGGCGACATTCCGGGCAAGTCGACCGCTGCTTCCCGGACCACCCTCAGTCACATCATGACCGGCAGCGACACCAATCTGCTGGGTACGGTGCACGGCGGCGTGATCATGAAGCTGGTCGACGACGCGGCGGGCGCCGTGGCCGGCCGGCACTCCGGCGGACCCGCCGTGACGGCCTCGATGGACGAGATGGTCTTCCTGGAGCCGGTCCGCGTCGGTGACCTTGTTCACGTCCGCGCCCAGGTGAACTGGACGGGCCGGTCCTCGATGGAGGTCGGCGTCCGCGTCATGGCCGAGCGGTGGAACGAATCCGCACCCGCCCAGCAGGTCGGCACCGCGTACCTGGTGTTCGCCGCCGTCGACGCGGACGGCAAGCCGCGCCGCGTACCGCCGGTGATCCCGGAGACGGAGCGCGACAAGCGGCGCTACCAGGAGGCGCAGATCCGGCGCACCCACCGCCTCGCCCGACGCCGCGCGATCAAGGAACTGCGCGAGAAGCGCGCGGCGGACGGCATCGACGACTAGTGCCGTGACCGGCAAAGCTTGCCGGGCGGGGCACCAGTACGCCCGAGCCCCGGCGTACCCGCGGTCACGGGCAGGCCACCTGGTCGCCCGTGACCGCGCCGAATTCGCCCCGGTTCGTATCCTCGCCCCGTACCCGGCGTACCTTCTCGAAGTCCGCGCCGGCCGTCACCTTCATCAGGGGGCCCTGCCCCCGCACCGGCCGCAGCTCGGCCCCGGGCAACGCGCCCGCCAGGGACTTCGCGGACTGGTCCCAGCGGGGGTCGTACGTGATCAGCGTGTGCGCGAGATTGCGCGGCTCCCCGTTCAGCGGGGCGCGCGTGGTGTTGAAACCGGTGGCGTGCAGCCCGTCGTCGATCGTCTTGCCGAGGCCGTCCTTCGGGGTCCCGTTGTAGACCTGGACCCGGATCTGCTGCGGGGCGACATCGACCTGCACGGCCTTCGGCCCGCTGGGCCGGACCGGGGAGAGCGGCCGGTCGTCGCGCAGCGCCTGGAAGAGCTTCTTCGACTTCGCCTCGTCCCACTTGACCGTGGAGCCGATGCCCTTGACCGGGTACGCGACGTTCCCCAGCGGGACGGAGGTGAACTCGGACGAGGCGGGGGAGAAACCGCGCATCGCCTGGCCGAGCTCCAGCATCTGATCCGTACCGAATCCCTTGTCGGCCCGGACCGAGCTCAGCATCGTCGACGCGACGTCCCGGAACTTCACGGGGTTCAGCAGCACGCCGCTGCTGGTCGCCTGCTTGATCAGTGAGGCGAGGAATTTCTGCTGGCGCTGCATCCGGCCCAGGTCGGCGGCCCCGTCGATGTGCCGGGAGCGTACGTACTGGAGTGCCTGCCCGCCGTTCAGCTCATGGGTGCCCGCGGCGAGGTCGAGACCGGTGTACGAGTCCTTCAGCGGCCGGGTCGTGCAGATCTGCACCCCGCCCAGGGTGTCGACCGTCTTCATGAAGCTGGTGAAGTCGACCTCCAGATAGTGGTCGATCTTGACGCCCGTCAGCTGCTCGACGGTCCGCACGGTCAGACCGGGCCCGCCCTCGGTGTAGGCGGCGTTCAGCTTCAGCGCGTGCCCGGCGTGCGTCGCGCCGGTGTTGCGGTCCTTGTACTCGGGGACCTCGGCGTAGCTGTCGCGGGGCAGCGAGACGATGCTCGCGCGCTCCTTGTCCGCCGACAGATGCACCATCATGACCGTGTCGGTGCAGTTGCACGGCGCACCGCCCAGCCGGTACTTCGCCTTCTCTTCCGGGGTGATCCGGTCGCGGCCGTCGGTGCCCACCAGCAGCAGATTCATGCCGTGACCGGCCCGCGGCCGGTTCTTCATGTCCTTGAACGGGTCGACCCGGTCGATCCCGGTCTCCAGGCTGGTCACCACCGCGTGGCCGATCCCACCGGCCCCGAGCACCAGCACGGAGATACCGGTCACCACCCGCATGCCCCAGCGGGGCCGCTCGTCCTGCCTTCTGGACCTGCGCTGCGGCGGAACTGCGCGGGAGCGCGGCGAACGGGGGGAGGGGTGCGGCCTGGGCACGGGGGAACCTCCGCGGTGCAAGGGGGACCGTTCGCACAGTAGGCCCATACGATCTGCAGTCCGGGACGCGACCCGGCGGCGCGCGCCCGTGTCCCCCATTCGCGGTAACGTGGCGGCCGAATATCGACGCCTGGTGGGGTGTGAACCCCTGGCGCCCCCGAGGACCACCCGAGGACCACCATGTCTGCCGCGCAGCACCCCGCCGTCTCCGTGATCATGCCGGTGCTCAATGAGGAACGCCATCTCAGGAACTCCGTCCGGCACATCCTGGAGCAGGAGTACGCAGGTGAGATGGAGGTGGTGATCGCGCTGGGCCCCTCCACGGACCGTACGGACGAGATCGCCGCGGAGCTGGTGCGCGAGGACCCCCGGGTGCACACCGTTCCGAACCCCACCGGCCGCACCCCCGCCGCGCTCAACGCCGCGATCAAGGCCTCCCGCCACCCCATAGTCGTGCGGGTCGACGGCCACGGCATGCTCTCGCCGAACTACATCGCGACGGCCGTCCGCCTCCTGGAGGAGACGGGCGCGCAGAACGTCGGCGGCATCATGCACGCCGAGGGCGAGAACGCCTGGGAGGACGCCGTGGCCGCGGCCATGACGTCGAGGATCGGCGTCGGCAACGCGGCCTTCCACACCGGCGGCCAGGCGGGCCCGGCGGAGACCGTGTATCTCGGTGTCTTCCGCCGTGAGGCCCTGGAGAAGGCGGACGGCTACAACGTGGAGTTCATCCGCGCCCAGGACTGGGAGCTGAACTTCCGCATCCGCGAGGCGGGCGGTCTGATCTGGTTCTCGCCCGAGCTGAAGGTGCAGTACCGGCCGCGGCCCTCGGTCAGGGCGCTCGCCAAGCAGTACAAGGACTACGGCCGCTGGCGGCACGTCGTCGCCCGCTACCACTCCGGCTCGATCAACCTGCGCTACCTGGCGCCGCCGACCGCCGTCTGCGCGATCGCGGCGGGCATCGTGGTCGGCGCGGCCGTCACCCCGTGGGCGTTCGTCGTCCCCGCCGGGTATGTCGCGGCGATCGTCGCCGGGTCCCTCCCGGCGGGCAAGGGCCTGTCGCTGAAGGCGCGGGCCCGGATCCCGGTGGCCCTCGCGACGATGCACATGTCATGGGGGTACGGCTTCCTGACCAGCCCGCGCTCGCTGGCGAAGAAGGTCATCGCCAGTCGGCGCCCGGCCGTCACCGCGTAACCGCGTAACCGCCGACGTGGTGGGGGCCCTCCGGGTGCACCGGAGGGCCCCCAACCGTGTCGGCTACCAGCCGAACCCCGGCTGGATGTCCATGCAGGCCGTCTCGTCGTCGCCGTTCAGGGCGCGGGCGCTCTCCGGCGTCTTCTCCTCGGCGCTGGGCGCGGCATAGTCCCCGTCCTCGCGCCAGTCCGCGCCCACGGTCAGCGTGATACCGGAGACCGCGGTCGACTTCTTCACCGCCGTCAGCGGAATGCCGAGCGCCTCGGCCACGGCCTGGGCATTGCCCTCCATGTCCACGCTGGGGAAGAGCACCCCGGTCCGTGCCGCCGCGTCGGTGTTCTGCGAGTCGATCGTGGCCTGGGTGAAGCCCTTCCCGGCCAGCAGTTCCTTGACCGCCATGGCGCGGCCCTTGACCGGGTACTCGGTGTCGGTGCGGGTGCCGTTGCGGACGCTGACCGGGATCTCGGCGACGGGCGCCGTGGGCTTCTTGGCGACCGGGGCCTTGCGCTTGGAGGCCTTGCCGTCGAGCGGGACGTCGTCGCGGACCATCCGGAACAGCTGATCGGCGTCGACGGGCTTGGGGAGCACCCGGCCCTTGTCCACGCCCGTTCCGTAGACGTTCGGCATCGTCGTCATCGTGATGCGCTTGGTGGGCACCTTCTTGAGCTCGCCCGCGAGGTTGTACAGCTTCGTGACGCTGCCGAGGCCCTTGTCGCCCTTGTCGACCGTCAGCGCGTTGGTCGCTGCCTCGGCGAGTCTCATCAGCTTGCCCGGGTCGGTGAGCTTGGTGCCCTTGCGCAGCTCACGGACCATCGAGTTCAAGTACATGTGCTGGGCCTGGGTACGGCTGAGGTCGGTGCCGTCCTTGAAACCGTAGCGGGTCCGCAGCCACTGAAGGGCCTGCTTGCCCTTGACCTTGGTGGTGCCCTCCTCCAGCTTCAGCCCGGAGCCCTTGCCGTCGCGCGTGTGGGAGTAGACGTTGCCCTTGACGCAGACCGGGACGCCGCCGATCGCGTCGGCCATCGAGACCACACCGGAGAAGTCGATCATCATGAAGTGGTCGATGGTGATGCCGGTGAGCTCGTACCAGGTGGCCACGGTGCACCCGGGACCACCGCGGCGGAGCGTCTCGTTGGTCATCGCCAGGCCCGTGGTCGCGGGGTAGACGTGCTTCGTCTTCGGGTCGGTGCACTTCGGGATCTTCAGCAGTGTGTCGCGCGGCATGCTGATCACCGACATGTTGCTGCGGTCGGCGGAGAGATGGAGCAGCATCTGTACGTCGGCCAGGGGCGACGCCCCGAAGGTGTCCCTGGCCCCGCCGAGCTTCTGGTTCTCCTTGGAGTCCCGCGCGTCCGAACCTATGAGCAGGATGTTCAGCGGGGTCTGACCGGCGGCGTTGACCTTGTGGTCGGCCATCTTCTTGTCGCCGAGCGTCAGGTCCGCCTTCTTGAGGTTCCCGTTGAGGTGCTCTACGTAGAGGTATCCGGCGACGGCGCCGCCGATTATGACGAGGGAGAGGACCGAGGCGACCCAGCGCAGTACGCGGCGTTTGCCCTTCTTGCCGTGCCGCGCCCCGCCCTTGCGATGGCCGCCGTCCGCGCCGATGTCGGGGCCCTTCTCCGGGGCGTCCGCGTAGAGCCCGTCGTCCCGGCCGAGTCGACCGGCGTGCCGGACGCGTGGTCGCGTCCCCTCCCCGGGCGTACCGCTCCGTCCCACCAGGACCCCCCCTGCTGCTCAGACTCGTGGTTCGGCGCAGTGACCCGGTGTCACTTGGCGCACTCTGCCTTGTCGGCGTTTGCCTGCTGAATGCCGTCCGGCACCTTTGCCGGTCCCGTGATGGGGATGCCCGCCCCCTTGAAGTCGGCGCCCAGGGTCAGCACCATCGCCTGGAGCCCCTCGGCGTCCGTGGTGCCCTGCTTCAGGGCCGAGCCGGGCAGGCCCATCATGGCGGCCAGCGCACGGGCCTGGTCCGCCTGGTTCGGTGCGTACTCCAGCGTCGTCTTGTCGATCTTCGCCGGGGCGTTGGCCTTGTTCGTGGACTTGAGCACGCCCTGGTTGTTCTGCAGCCAGACGACGGTCGTCTGCGCGGCACCGGGGACCTTGCCGCCGTTGTACACATCGACCCGTACGTCGGCCGCGGCGGCCTTGGTGCCCTTGAGGACCGCGTCCTGCTTGCTCTTCGCGGCCTTCTTCTGCTCCTTCACCTCGGTGAGCGAGGTGTCCTCGCGCATCATGGCGAACAGCGGGTCGGCCTTGGCCGTGTCCAGCACGACGGTGGCACGGACCTTCTCGGCCGGGTTGTCCATCACCGGCACCGTCGTGAAGGTGATGTTCTTGGTGTTGACCTTGCCGAGTTCCTGGGCCAGCGAGGCCAGCTTCTTCGGCGACCCGATGCCGGTGTCCACGGTGAGCGCACTGGTTGCCGCGTTCGCCAGCTTGAACAGCTTGGTCGGGCTGGTCAGGGTGTCGTCCGACTGCATCTGCCGGATCATCGAGGCGATGAACTGCTGCTGGACCTTGATCCGGTCCAGGTCGCTCTCGTTGCCGAAGCTGTGCCGGGTCCGTACGAACGCCAGGGCGTCCTCGCCCTGGATCCGGTGCTCACCCTCCGACAGGTCCAGATGCGAATCCTTGTCCTTGACCGGCTTGGCCAGACAGATCTTGACGCCGCCGACCGCGGTGGACAGCTCCTTAACCGCGTTGAAGTCGACCATCATGAAGTGGTCGGGCTTCAGGCCGGTGATCTCCTCGACCGTACGCATGGTGCAGCCCGGGTCGCGGTCCTCCTGGCCGAGGCTCTCGTTGAAGCGGACGTTCTGCGTCCCCGGAATGACCTTCTTCGTGCCGTCCGGCTGCGTGGTCTCGCAGTCCGGGATGTTGGTGATCATGTCGCGGGGGATGCTGAGCGCCGTCGCGTTGGTGCGGTCCTTGGAGACGTGGAAGAGGATGTTGGTGTCGGCGTGGCCCACGCTGTCCTTGTCGCCGTATCCCTCGTTGCCCTTGCCGGTGCGCTTGTCGGTACCGATGATCAGGATGTTGACCGGGGCGTCGTTGTCGAAGACGTTCTTGTTGCCGGCCCCGCCCACGTCGACGGTGCTCAGGTTGCCGTTGAAGTGCTGGTAGAGCGCGTATACGCCCACCGACAGGCCGACGAGTACGAAGGCCATCACGCCGCCCGTCCACAGCAGCGCCTTCTTGCGGCGCGCCTTGGGGGCCTTGCGGCTGCGGCGGCCCGCCGTGTCGCCGCGGCCGGAACCCTCCTGGCCGCGCGGGCCATTGGCCGAGCGGCGCCCGCGCTGCCCCGGCACCTCGCGGCGCGGACCGGATTCCTGCCCGTCACGCCGGGACTGTCCCCGGCGCTCGCCATCGCCGTCACGGGACGTGTTTCTGCGCCCGCCGCTGCCTTCACGGTCCGGCTCTCTGCGACGCGGGATGCGCGGGCCCGGAGCCTGGGAAGCACCGGCCGAATCCCCTCCGGAATTATTCAGTCGCAGTTCGTAATCACCGGTGTGCGGATTGAGAACCCACTGGTCTGCGGGGTCGATATTGTTCGACCGCCCACGGCTTTGCGCATCCACGGTTGCTTGAGTCCTCCGTCGGTGCCACGCGAGGCGCCTCCCCGATCAGGCGCTCGATCTTTCGCTCCGGAAGTGCGCGGCCTGACGGCCGGAAGCACCGGATCGCGTCACACTATCGGCCCAGTTCGGCGTTGAGCGACGAGCGTGACAAATTCCACGGTCCTTACAACTGGTCATTCTGCTCATTACACGCCGATCATCGGCTTCTGCTTGGGAATTGCTTTACTGCTTGCACAGGTCCGCCGCCGCGTTGTTGCCCGAATAGGTCGGTGTGGGACTCGGGTCCGCGGCGCCCGGTGTATCGGCCGGGGCATTGTTTTTCCCGTTGTTCTTCCCGGCGTCATCCCCGCCGTCCTTGTTGCCGTCGAGCCGGTCCGCGGGAACGACGGCGACCGGGGCGTCCTCACGCAGCCGCTTGAAGAGCCGGTCCGCGTCGGGCTGGACGAGTTCGTCCCGGTTCGGGTCGGCGGCGTACGGCTGCCGGGGCACGGTCAGGAACTGCACCTTGTCGGTCGGTACGTCGCGCAGGCCGCGTACCAGCTCGTACAGGTCCTTGAGGGTGTCCAGGCCCGGATCCGTGGTCAGCGCCTTGGTGGCCGCGTCCAGCACCGGATAGAGACGGGTCGGGTTGAGCAGTACGCCATTGCTCTGCACCTTGTTGACCAGCGCGCCCAGGAACCGCTGCTGGCGGTCCATCCGTTCGGTGTCGCTGCCGTTGCCGATGGACTTGCGGGCCCGTACGTACCCAAGCGCCTGCTCGCCGTCGAGCTTCTGGCGTCCGGCGGGGAGCTTCAGATGGGCGTCGGGGTCGTCGACCGGCTTCGTGAGGCAGACCTCGACACCGTTCACCGCGTCGACCATGTCCTTGAAGCCGTTGAAGTCGACGACCATCTGGTGGTCGATGCGGACGCCGGTCAGCTTCTCGACCGTACGCACCGTGCAGGCGGTACCACCGAACTCGAAGGCCCAGTTGAACTGGGCGAATTGTTTCTTCGTGGCCTTGCCGTCCGGTGTGTGGCAGACCGGGATCCGCACCATCAGATCGCGCGGCAGGGACATCGCGGTGACGCTCTTCCGGTCCGCGGCGAGGTGCAGCAGGATCGTGGTGTCGGAGCGTTGGCTGCCGCCGTCGTCCCGCCCGTACTCGCGGTTGTCACCGGCCCGGCTGTCGGAGCCGATGAGCAGGATGTTCTCCGCGTCGTGCACCACGGTGGCGGGCCGCTCCCGCTCGTACACCTTGAGCTCGGCCGCCGCGGAGGTGTCGGTCCTGATGTTGCCGTCGAGTTTCCGGTACAGCCACCAGCCGCCGCCCGCCGCGACCAGGACGACGAGCGAGACGCCGAGCGCGGTCCAGCGAAGCCAGTGGTGCCTGTGCCCGGCAAGGGGTTCCGGGCCGGAGCCGTCCCCGGCCTGCGACGTGCCCGGGCCCGCGGCCGAGTCGTCGGAGTCGTCCGGCGGTCCGGCGCTTTCGCTCACGTCTGCGTCCATCCTTCACGTTCGGCGGCGCGTTGGGCCGCCGGTCGCAGGAGTAGACGGCTGGACCTCACGCTTGGTTGTATCCCGAGTGGTCTGTACCGCCGATGATGTACCGGAGTTGACGCGCAGCCCCGAGGACTCGGCCCGCTGTGGGCCGGACGAGTGATCCGCAGGGCGCTTGTCATACCGTGCTGTTGGTGACCCGTTCACTCTCGACGCGCTTGGCAAGACCGTCCTCGTCCAGCTGTCCCAGGTGCCGGCACAGGACCACGGAGGCCCCGGCGGCCAGCGGCGCGAACAGCCCCGCGCTCAGGCCGTCCCAGGTGTCGTACGTACGTCCCGTCAGCAGCCGCGACCCGGCGGTCAGGCCGAGGGCGGCCGCGTCCTCGCGGGCCCGCGCCACCAGTTGCGCCGCGGTCAGCTCGCCGCCGCCCACCGCGAGCGCGGGAGCGTCCGGGTCCACCGGGGCGAACGGGGCGAACCGGTCGCCCTGGCCCGGCACCTCGACCGCGTAGTCCGCGAAACCCTCGGGCGTCCGCGGGAACCTGCCGCCCAGCGGGCGCAGCGCCAGGGCGACCCGCTCGCCGCGGCAGGCGCGCGCGGCCTCCAGCGTGTCCGGGCCGCTGACGACGAGGTCGGCGCCGGCCGGGTCGCCCTGCACGTCGGCGATCACGCCGACCGAGGAACAGGCGAGCAGCCACACCGCGGACTGCCAGTGCGCGGGCAGCAGAAGGGCGAGCCGGTCACCGGGCTCCGCGGCGAGGTCGCCCTGGAGGAGGTTGGCGGTCTTGGCCACCCAATTGGCGAAGGTGGCCACCGACAGTTCGACGCGTTCTCCGGTGGCGTCGTCGTAGAAAGTGACCAAGGGGCGGGCCGGGTCCGCGGCGAGCGCGGAACGCAGCAGGTCGGCGGGGGTGCGGTCGGTGGCGTTCATCCGCGCAAGGGTACGCGGCGGCGCCGGGCCGGGTGGGGCGGACGGGCGCGGGGTACACCGGTTGGACAGACGGCCCGTCAAATGCGCGGAGATACCCGGGTAGCCGGAGTTGCCGGTATATGGCCAGGATCGTTCGTATGCGTGCCTTCATTGCATCTTCGATCGGTGTCACCTGCGCGGCGGCTCTCGTACTGCCGTCGGCCGCGCCCGCGGGCGCCGACACCGCCACTGCCCCCGCCGACACCTCCACAGCCCCCGCCGAGTCCGCCGAGCCCTCCGACGTGGCGGGCTCGACGCAGTCCCTGCCGATGTCGCCCCTGCCGGATGCGTCCGGCCGGGCCACCGACGAACCCACCCGGACCGCCGAGGCCGCCGAACAGGGGCTGCCCGAACGCGAGGTCCGCCCGTTCTCCCTGGTCGGCGTCGTCTGGAACGACGTCGACACCGAACTCCACGGCACCGTCCAGGTCCGTACCCGCGCCATCGGCACCACCCGCTGGTCCGACTGGCAGGACCTGGAGACGCACAACGCCGAGCATGCCGCCGACCCCGGGACCGCCGAGCGCGAGTCCGGCACCGTCCGCGGCTCGACCGCCCCGCTCTGGGTCGGTGAATCGGACGGTGTCGCGGTCCGGGTACACCCGGAGGCGTCCGACCCGCAGGACCGGACCTCCCCCGCCGTACCGCTGCCCACCGGCCTGCGCCTCGAACTCGTCGACCCCGGAAAGGACCCGCAGCAACTCCCCGCAGCGGGCGCCGAGGCAGACGCCGGGAACGCCGGGACCACCGGGAACACCGGGACCACCGGGAACGCGCGGAACGCCGGCGACGCCGGGGGCGGGGGAGACACCGGAGACACCGGAGACACCGGAGACACCAGTGACGCCTGGGGCACCGCCGACATCCCCGACGCCGACATCCCCGACGCCGACACCGACGGCCGCACCACACCGCTCGAACCGAGCGTGCTCCCCGCCCTGAGCAAGCAGGAGACCGAGGCCCTCGGCGAGGCGGAGGCCGGACTCGCGCCCGGCGCCCAGCCGTACATCGGACCCCGCCCGCGCATCATCACCCGCAAGGGCTGGGGCGCCGACGAGAAGCTCCGGGAGAGCGCCTTCGTGTACACCAAGAGCGTCAAGGCCGCGTTCATCCACCACAGCGCCACGGGCAACAACTACACGTGCTCCCAGGCGCCCGCGGTCCTGCGCGGCGTCTACCGCTACCACGTCAAGAGCAGCGGCTGGCGCGACATCGGCTACAACTTCGCCGTCGACAAGTGCGGAAACATCTACGAAGGGAGGGCGGGAGGCGTGACGAAGCCCGTTCTGGGAGCCCACACGCTCGGCTTCAACACCAACAGCATGGGCATCGCCGTGCTCGGCACCTTCACCAGCTCGAACCCGCCCGCCGCCGCGGTGAACGCCGTCGCGGAACTCACCGCCTGGAAGCTCGGCCTGTTCGGAGCCGACCCGCGGGGCAAGGTCACGCTCGTCTCCGGCGGCGGGAACAAGTTCAAGAAGGGGACGAAGGCCAAACTCAACGTCATCTCCGGCCACCGGGACGGTTTCGCAACCGAATGCCCCGGAGCGCGTCTCTACAAGAAGCTCGGCTCGGCCCGGACCACCTCGGCGCAGCTGCAGGGCCGCTGACCGGGGACGGCCGTACCGGTCTGCATACACTGGCCAGCCGAAACCAGGACAGGCCCCACCAGGAAGCAGAGTCAGCGCTGTGACAGAGGCAAGAGAAGCGATCCTCCTGGTCGGCGGCAAGGGAACCAGACTGCGCCCGCTCACGGTGCACACCCCGAAGCCCATGGTCCCGGCAGCGGGCGTCCCGTTCCTCACGCACCAGTTGGCGCGTGCCCGGGCCGCCGGGGTCGAGCACATCGTGCTCGCGACGTCGTATCTGGCGGAGGTCTTCGAACCGTACTTCGGGGACGGTTCGTCGCTCGGTCTCCACATCGAGTACGTCACCGAACGCGAACCCCTCGGTACCGGCGGCGCGATACGCAACGTCGCGTCCCGGCTCGCCGCGGGTCCCGACGAACCGGTGCTCGTCTTCAACGGTGACATCCTCACCGGCCTCGATATACGGGCGCTGGCCGCCTCGCACACCACATCCGGAGCGGACGTCTCCCTCCACCTCACCCGGGTCGAGGACCCGCGCGCCTTCGGCCTCGTACCGACGGACGGCACCGGCAGGGTCACCGCGTTCCTGGAGAAACCCGAGACGCCCGAGGAGATCGTCACCGACCAGATCAACGCGGGGGCGTACATCTTCCGCCGGTCGGTCATCGACACCATCCCGGCCGGCCGCCCGGTCTCCGTCGAGCGCGAGACGTTCCCCGGACTGCTTGCCTCCGGCGCACACCTCCAGGGCATGGTCGACTCCACGTACTGGCTGGACCTCGGCACCCCGCAGGCCTTCGTACGCGGCTCCGCCGACCTGGTACTGGGCCGCGCCCCGTCCCCGGCCGTGCCCGGCCGGTGCGGCGACCGGCTCGTCCTGCCGACGGCCTCGGTGGCCGCCGACGCCAAACTCAGCGGCGGTACGGTCATCGGCGAGGGCGCCCTGATCGGCGAGGGAGCCCGGATCGACGGCTCCGCGGTGCTGGCCGGCGCGGTCGTCGAACCGGGAGCCGTGATCACGGACTCGCTGGTCGGAGCCGGTGCCAGGATCGGCAGGCGTACGGTGATCGAGGGAGCGGTCATCGGGGACGGGGCGCGGGTCGGCGCCGACAACGAACTGCGCGCCGGAGTCCGCGTCTGGTGCGGGGCGGTCCTGCCGGACGCATCGGTGCGCTTCTCGTCCGACGAGTAGGACGAACAGGCGAGTAGGACGAACAGGCGAGTAGGGCGAACAGGCGAGTAGGACGAACAACCGGCCCCGGGCACCCGCCACTGCGCTTACCCTCGACAGGCACCCCCGACGACCGAGGACCTCACCGTGGCAGGACGATTCGCACCCCGCAGTGCCCCTCGCGCGGCCGTCCCGCACCAGGCGGCGGCTCCGGCGACGGACGCGCTGACCCGCGACTGGACCCCGCCCGGCCCGCTCGACCTGCGCCTGGTCCTCGGCCCACTGCGCCGCGGCCCCGCCGACCCCACCTTCCGGATGACCCGGGACGGCACGGTCTGGCGGGCCGGCCGCACGCCCGCGGGCCCCGGCACCCTCCGCCTCACGGCCCGGGGTGGCCGGATCGAGGCGGCGGCCTGGGGACGGGGCGCGCCCTGGCTGCTGGACCAGCTGCCGACACTGCTCGGCGCGACGGACGACCCGGACGTTTTCCGCCCGCGCCACCGGCTGCTCGCCCTGACCCGGCACAGCCGCCCCGGCCTGCGCCTGCTGCGCACCGGCCTGGTCATGGAGTCCCTGATCCCGTCGATCCTCGAACAGAAGGTCACCACGGACGAGGCCTACCGCGCCTGGCGCCACCTGGTCCGCACCCACGGCACCCCGGCACCCGGCCCCGCGGACGATGCCGCGTTCACCGCCCTCGGCCTGCACGTCATGCCGGACGCCCGCACCTGGTCACTGATCCCGTCCTGGGAATGGCACCGCGCGGGCGTCGACGCCAAGCGCTCGGCCACGATCCTGCGCGCGGTACGGGTGGCCCGCCGGCTGGAGGAGGCGGCCGCCATGGAGCTCCCGCAGGCCATGGCCCGGCTGGAACTGATCCCCGGCATCGGCCCCTGGACCTCGGCCGAGACCCTCCAGCGCTCGAACGGCGCGGCGGACGCGGTCACGGTCGGCGATCTCCATCTCCCCGGCATCGTCGGCCACGCCCTGGCGGGGAACAGAAACGCCGACGACGAGGAAATGCTGGCCCTTCTCGCCCCCTACGAGGGCCAGCGCCACCGGGCGACCCGCCTCATCCTGCTCTCGGGCCGCACCCCACCCCGCCGGGCCCCACGCATGACCCGAGGCGACATCGCCCGCCTGTAGCGGGGAGGCACCGCCGCCCCCGCTCCCGCCTCACCGCACCGCGACGAACTCATCCGCACCCCGTACCGCCCGCGCCGCGGGCGCCACCGCCGGACGCCCCACCGCAACCGCCCCCAACGGGTCCCACGACTCCGGCAGTTCCAGCACCTCCCGCACCACATCGCGGCAGAACATCGTCGACGACACCCACGCCGAGCCGAGCCGCTCGCCCGCCAGCGCCACCAGGAAGTTCTGGATGCCGGCCCCCGCGGCGACCACGAACATCTCGCGCTCCGCCGTGTCCCGCCGCTCGTCCCCGTACGTGTGGGAGCCGTCCATCACCAGGCACGGCACCACCAGATACGGCGCCCGGCGCAGTACATCGCCCCGCCGTACCCGCTTCGCGATCGACTCCTCGCCGCGGCCGTCCCGGCGCAGATCCGCGATCCACGCATCCCGCATCGCGTCGAGCAGCCGGGTCCGCGCCCCCTCCGACTCCAGGAGCACGAAGCGCCACGGCGTCGTGTGATGCGGCGCCGGTGCCGTCACCGCCGCGGCCACGGCTCGCCGCACCGCCCCCGGGTCCACCGGGTCGTCGGTGAACTCGCGCACCGTACGCCGCAGGGTCACCGCCTCCCGTACCGCCTCGGACGTGCCGAGCCGGAACATGTCATCGGCAGCGACCCGCACCATCGCCCGGGCACCGCCCGCGGAGTCCGTCGGGTCCACGACATGACCGAGCCCCCGCACCACCGCGACCGGCAGCCCCGAAGCCTTGCCCTTGACCAGATCACCGGCCGCGGCCAGCTCATCGGCGGTGGCGACGACGGTCGCGCTCAGCGGATTGCCGTACGCGTCCGTGCCGCCCCGCAGATCGTCCAGCACCAGGACCCCGGCAGCCCCGATCGCGACATCGGTCAGCCCGTTGCGCCACGGCCGCCCGAAGGTGTCCGTGACGACGACCCCGACCTCGACGCCGAGGGTGTCCCGCAGCCCGTCCCGGATGGCGCGCGCCGAGGCATCCGGATCCTCGGGAAGCAACAGCACCGTTCCGGCAGGGGTGTTCGAGGCGTCGACCCCGGCTGCGGCCATGACGAGACCCTGCCGGTTCTCGACGATCCGCAGCGCGCCGCGGCGCGCCACCACCCGTACCGTCTCGGCGTCGATCGCCGCTTCCCGGTCGGTGGCCTCGACGATCCGGCCCTCCGCCTTGGAGACGATCTTCGATGTGACCAGCAGGACGTCACCGTCGACCAGCTCCGGCCCGGCGGCGGCGATCAGCTTCGCCAGATCGTCCCCGGCCCGCACCTCGGGCATCCCGGGCAGCGCCCAGACCCGGTACGAGGGAGCCTCGCCGGAGGACTCGGCGCTCACGCCCGTACCTCCCCGGCCAGCGCCAACGCCTGCCGCGCCATCTCAGCCGTGGCGTCGGCGTCCGTCATCATCAGTGGCACGGCACGGCACCGGATCCCCGAGGCCTCCACCTCGTCGACCGCCCCGGCGTCCACCGTGTCGACGAGCCATCCGTCGAGCAGCCCGGAGCCGTAGTGCCGGGCCACGGCCGACGCCGTCGACTCGACGCCCACCGCGGCGAGCACCTTGTCCGCCATCCCGCGCACGGGCGCGTCCCCGACGATGGGGGAGAGGCCGACGACCGGCACCCCGGCCTCGGCGATCGCCTCCCGGATCCCGGGCACGGCGAGGATCGTCCCCACCGACACGACGGGGTTGGACGGCGGGAAGAGGATGACATCGGCCTTGGCGAGGGCCTCCAGCACGCCCGGCGCCGGCTTGGCCTGCTCGGCGCCGACCGGCACGACCGCCTGCGCCTCGACCGAGGCACGCAGCTTCACCCAGTACTCCTGGAAGTGGATCGCTCTGCGCTCGCCGTCCAGGTCGACCGCGACATGCGTCTCGACCCGGTCGTCGGACATCGGCAGCAGCCGGACGCCCGGCTTCCAACGCGCGCAGAGCGCCTCCGTGACGGCGCTCAGCGGATAGCCCGCGCCCAGCATCTGCGTACGGACGATGTGCGTCGCGAAGTCGCGGTCGCCGAGCCCGAACCACTCGGGCCCCACGCCGTACGCCGCGAGTTCCTCCTTGACGTGGAAGCTCTCGTCCGTACGCCCCCAGCCCTGTTCCTCGTTGATGCCACCGCCGAGGGTGTACATCACGGTGTCGAGGTCGGGGCAGACCTTCAGCCCGAACAGATGGATGTCGTCACCGGTATTGCCGATCACCGTGATGTCCGCGTCGGGCGCGGCCTGCTTGAGGCCACGCAGAAAACGAGCACCACCGATACCGCCGGCCAGAACCACAATGCGCATGCACAGCAGTTTGTCAGGCGGGTACGACATCCACGGTCGCCGGGGCGCATTGCACCGCGTGCATCGGCATCTCGGTCAGACCCGGGTAATAGATGTGCAGACTGACGGCCGGTTCGATGGAGTCGTTGACCACTTCGTGCACGTAGCCGGGTGCGAAGACGCGCTGCGCGCCGGGGGCCAGTGTCCGCGTGCCGCGTTCGGTGTGCTCGGTCAACCGGCCGTCCAGGACGGTCAGTACGCCGGAGGACGGGCCGTGGTCGTGGTGCCCGCTGCCCTGGCCGGGGACCCAGCTGAGCAGCCACACCTCGTAACCGAGTGGGGTCTGCCCTGCCTGGGCGGAGCCGGGAGCCTGGGGAACGGTGCGCAGCCGGTGGTACCAGCGGCTGGTGGTGTCGTACCGGACGAGCGGCGCCCACTGCGCGCGGTCGGCGGCGATCGCGCGGGCGAGCCCGACGAACTCGGCCACGGTGGAAGGGTGCTCGCGGGCCGGCTGGAGGAGGTGCTGGACCTCGAGGATGTCGCCGGCGATCTGAAGGTCGCTGTCGCTGTTCATGGAAGCGGTGGTTCCTCGGCATGGGAGGTGCATGTGCGGGGTGTCACGGAGACCTGAGAGCCACAAAAACGCGGAGAGAAGGCGCTACGGAGTCGCTCAGCGAGGAAGCTCTGCGCAAGAGGAGCTGGAAGCCGGACCGGCCCGGATCGGAGCCGGTGCCCTACGGCGTCAACAGCTGCGACAGCTCGAACAGCAACAGCGGGCCTGGACAGCAGTACGGAACCCACGGAGGTGGGTGGTGTACATCGCTGCGGTCGCTGGCATGCAGTCAAGGAGACCGGCTCGACCTGCCACTGTCAACCCAATGCCCGATTTGGGAGGCAATATTTCACCTCATCCGGTTACTGGCGACGGAGAAAGGTTTGTGCGGTCGTTGTGACGGAGATGTGGCGCATCAGCCGTGTCCGCAAACGTCGTTGGGGTCTTGTGACCCGACTGTGATCTTGATCGCTTCGGTGATCGAATCGAAACATGACGGTGGCACCGGTCGTCTCACTGAGTGAGAGAAGGGGATGCGGTGGAGCCGGTGGCATATGTCAGGTTTTTGGAGATTTGCACACTTTCCGCATACCCTTGGTTCCGCAGAGTGAATACCGGGGCCAATAGCAGATCTTCGCTTGACTGGCCCGGAGCTACACACTTGTAATTTCACTCGTGTCGTTCGGCCGCAATCAGTAACGGCTGCATCACGGGGACGCGAGAGACAGACGAGGGGCGCACATGACCGAGCTGTTCCAGCAACTGCTGGTCGAGGACGCGGACGAGGAACTCGGCTGGCAGGAGCGCGCACTGTGCGCGCAGACCGATCCCGAGTCCTTCTTCCCCGAGAAGGGCGGATCCACCCGCGAGGCCAAGAAGGTCTGTCTCGCCTGTGAAGTCCGGTCCGAATGCCTTGAGTACGCGCTTTCCAATGATGAACGGTTCGGAATCTGGGGCGGCCTCTCGGAACGCGAACGGCGCCGCCTGAAGAAGGCCGCTGTCTGACGGCGAACCGCCGCGGCACCGGACCACCGCGGCAACGGGCGCGCCGCCGAGCGCCGCGACAACAGAACACCGCGCACCGGATCACCACGACCCGGGTGCGTCCCGAGCACCGGCCGCGCTCCGGACCGGGACCGACCATGGCCCGTCGCCTGCATCCTGCCCACAGGCGACGGGCCATCGCCATGTCCGCCGCCGCCTGCCCCGTCGCTCTACTGCCGGTCCGTCGCCTGCCCCGTCGCTCTACCACCCGGCCCGCCCCTCCCCGTCGCTCCGGCGCTCGCCCCGCCTCCTCCCCGTCGCTCTACCACCCGGCCCGCCCCTCCCCGTCGCTCCGGCGCTCGCCCCGCCTCCTCCCCGTCGCTCCGCCGCCCGGCCCGCCTCCGCCCCGTCTCGGCCCTCGTTCAACCGCTCGGCGCCACCGTGGGTTATCCGTACCGTTAGTGTGGGGCTCCGTCCGAGACGCGCCAACGCCCCGACGGCGCGCGCGTGTACACCGATGCAGCCCCGGGGGGACGTCCCCCCGGACCCGGCCGGAGGGCCCGTACCTCGATGTCCGTGCACAGCCAATCGACGGCGCCGTACGCGGCCGCCGCCGCCCCAGAGTTCCCCCGGCACGTCGTCACCGCCGTGCTCGTCTCCCATGACGGCGCACGCTGGCTGCCCGACGCGCTCGCCGGGCTGCTCGGGCAGGAACGCCCCGTACAGAACGTCGTCGCCGCCGACACCGGCAGCGCCGACGACTCCGCGCGGCTGGTCACCGAGGCGCTCGGCGCCGAACGCGTCCTGCATCTTGCGCGCCGTACGAGCTTCGGCACCGCCGTCGACGAGGCGACCCGCACGACCGGTGCCCTCACCCCCGAAGACCTGCCGTACCTGAAGCGCCCCAGCAGCTGGGACCCCGCCAGCAGGACCTGGCGCGACGACGCGTACGACCTGCCCGAACTGCCGCACGGCGAACCGGTGCAATGGCTCTGGCTGCTCCACGACGACTGCGCACCCGAGCCCGACGCGCTCGCCGAGCTGCTGCGCGTCGTCGACAACGACCCGCACGCCGCGATCGTCGGCCCCAAACTCCGCGGCTGGTACGACCGCAGGCAGCTGCTCGAAGTCGGCGTCTCCATCGCCAACAGCGGCCGCCGCTGGACCGGACTCGACCGGCGCGAGCAGGACCAGGGCCAGCACGACCAGGTCCGTACCGTGCTCTCCGTATCCACCGCGGGCATGCTGATCCGCCGTGACATCTGGGAGGAGCTCGGCGGGTTCGACCGCAGGCTCCCGCTGATGCGTGACGACGTCGACCTGTGCTGGCGCGCCCACACCGCGGGACACCGGGTGCTCGTCGCCCCCGACGCCGTCCTCAGACACGCCGAGGCGTCCGCCCGCGAGCGCCGCCCCATCGACTGCGCGGGACGCTCCGTCGCCTCCCCGCACCGCGTCGACAAGGCCGGCGCCGTCTACACGATGCTGGTCAACGCACGCGCCAAGGCCCTGCCGTGGGTGATGCTCCGGCTCGTCGTCGGAACGCTGCTGCGTACCCTCGCCTATCTCGTCGGCAAGGTGCCCGGCCAGGCCCTCGACGAGGTCGCCGGGCTCTTCGGCACCCTGCTGCGCCCCGGACGGATCCTCGCGGCCCGGCGCAGCCGCGGCAGGGGCGCCGTCGACCAGGCCGAACTGCGCGGCCTCTTCCCGCCGCCCGGTGCCACCGTCCGTGCCACCGTCGAGCAGGTCGCCGGAAACTTCGGCAGCGGCTCCGAAGCCGACTCGGGCGGCTCGCGGCACGGCGCCGTGGAGTCCGGTCCCGGCGGTGACGACGCCGACTTCCTGGAGATCGAGCAGTTCGCGCGGCTGAAGCGGATCGGGCGCAAGCCGGGCCCGGTGCTCTTCGCCGTCCTGCTGTTCGTCTCGCTCGTCGCCTGCCGCGGCCTGCTCGGCGGCGGAGCGCTCGCGGGCGGCGCGCTACTGCCCGCGCCCGCCGACGTCTCCGGCCTGTGGGGCGCGTACGCGGACGGCTGGCACCCGGTCGGCACCGGCGGCACACAGACCGCGCCGCCCTATCTCGCCATCATCTCGGCGCTGTCCGCGCTGTTCCTCGGCTCGACCGGCTTCGCGCTCACGCTGCTGCTGGTCTGCTCGGTCCCGCTCGCCGGACTTACCGCCTACTTCGTCTCCCGGCCGCTGCTCGAATCGAGGCTGCTGCGGGCCTGGGCGAGCATCGCGTACGCCTTCCTGCCGGCCGCGACCGGCGCACTGGCGACCGGCCGCCTCGGCACCGCCGTCCTGGCCGTCGTGCTCCCGCTGATCGCCCGCGCCGCCGTCTCCGCGCACGGCATGCGGGCCGACGGCGACGCCCGCGGAAGCTGGCGCGCCACCTGGGCGTACACGCTGCTCCTCACCTTCGCGATGGCGTTCACGCCCATCGTCTGGCCGCTCGCGGTGGTCCTCGGCATCGGTGTGCTGGCACTGCGCCGCGACGACATCGTCGCGTACGGGCTCCGCTTCCTCGCCGCGATCGGCACGCCGCTGCTCGTCCTCGCGCCCTGGTCGCTCTCGCTCCTCGGCAGCCCCTCCGGCTTCCTGAAGGAGGCGGGCCTGGACATCGGTACGGGCACGGCCTCGGCACTCGACCTGCTCGGCATCAGCCCCGGCGGCCCCAAGGCCGCGGGCGGCGTACTGCTGCTCGGCATCGTGTTCGCCGCGCTGGCCGCGCTGCTGCGCGGGGAACGGCAGTTCGCGGTGCGCACCGCGTGGGCCGTCGCGCTCGTGGCACTGGTCTTCGCCGCGCTCGCCAACGGCTCGGGCTGGGCGGGCCCCGCCACCCTCGTCTACGGCATCGCGCTGATCGCCGCCGCGCTGGTGGGCGCGGACGGCGCCCGGGTACGCGTCGCCGAACTCAGCTTCGGCTGGCGCCAGCCCGTCGCCGCACTGATCGCCCTCGCCGCGGGCCTCGCCCCGGCGCTGGCCGCCGTCGGCTGGATGATCGGCGGCGCCGCGGGCCCGCTGGAGCGCCGCGACCCGGTGCAGGTGCCGGCGTTCGTCGCGGAGGAGAGCGCCACCCGCGACCAGCCGCGCACCCTGGTCCTTGGCGGCACCTCGCCCGCCACCGTCTCGTACACCCTGGTACGCGGCTCCGGCGCGCGGCTCGGCGACGCCGAACTGGCCGAGGCGGGCGGCGACAACAGCCACCTCGACAAGGTCGTCGCCAACCTGGTCGCGGGCTCCGGCGCCGATCAGGGCAGCCAGCTCAGCGGCTTCGCGATCCGTTACGTACTGGTACGGGACGGCGCTCCGAAGGAGATGAGCCGGGTCCTCGACGCGACCCCGGGCCTCAGCAGGCTGAGCCAGCTGGACGGCAGCGCGCTGTGGCGGGTCGACCGGCAGGTCGCCCGCGTCATGATCGTCCCGTCCGACGCCGGCGCCGAACCGCTGCCCGTGGGCGCCCTCCCCGTCGAGGCGCACACCAAGATCCCGGCGGGCGGTTCCGGCCGGGTGCTGCGGATCGCGGACGCCGCCGACCCCGGCTGGCAGGCCACGCTGAACGGCCGGACGCTGACCCGTAAGACGGTCGACGGCTGGGCCCAGGGCTTCGAGCTCCCCGCCGAGGGCGGCACGCTGGACCTCACGTACGACACCCCGCTCAGCCACACCGCCTGGATCTGGGCCCAGAGCGCGCTGGCCGTGGTCCTGCTGGTCCTCGCCCTGCCGGGCCGCCGCCGGGAGATCGACGACGACCTGCCCGAGGAGGCCATGACGGTGCCCGCGGAGCCGGTCGCGGGCGAGGGGCGCCGGGCACGCAGGCTCCGCGCGGCCGCCCAGGCGGAAGCGGAGTCGGAGCAGGCCGGGAGCGGGAGCGCCGAGGAGGCACCGGACGCGGCGGGCCAGAACATCCCCGCCCAGCAGACCACCGAGCCGCAGCCCCCTCAGCAGGCGCAGCCGGATCCGCAGCAGAGCGACGACAGTGATGTCTTCGCCCCGCAGGCCGACAGCGGTCAGTACGCGGCGGTGCCGCAGCAGCAGTACGGCGAATGGGACGCGCAGCAGTACCACCAGGGCGCCGACTACCAGCAGTACCACGGCGAGCACCAGTACCAGGACGGCCAGTACGGCGCGCAGCACGAGCACCAGGCCGCGGCGGACCCGTACCAGCAGAACGCCTACGACCCGTACGGCTACGCCCAGCAGCAACAGCAACAGCAACAGCAACAGCAACAGCAACAACAGCAGTACGACGCGCAGGCCCCGTACGCCCCGCAGGTCCCGCAGTACGACCCGCAGGCCTCCTACGACCCTCAGGCCGGCTACGGCGGGCAGGGCCCGTACGACCCGCAGAACCCCGACGAGAACCCCGCCCCCGGCCAGTACCCGTGGCCGACCGGTAACGCATCGCGAGGCGAGTCCGAGTGAAGTCCACCAGCCTGTCCCTCATCGCGGGCGCCGCAGCCCTCGCCGCGGTCACCGGATTCGCCGCGCTCACCGCGCCCGGCGGCGGGGGTGCGACGGAGGCGAAGGCCGCCGCCCGGCTGCCGGTGGAACGGTCCAGCCTGCTCTGCCCGGCGCCCGGCCTCTCGGACCTCGCGGAGACGACGTACACGTCCTTCACCCCGTCGGGCGGCAGCGGCAGTGGCGGCGAGGCCGGGGCCGCCGAACTGAAGCAGACCACGTCCGCCACCGTCGACGAGAACGGCAAGAAGGACGAGAAGGGCAAGAAGAAGGCGGATCCCGAAAAGCCGGTCGTCTCCCTCAAGGAGCCCGGCAAACCGGCCACCGCCGACGCGTCCGGCGCCGACGCCCCCGCACTCGTCGGCACCGCCACCGGGCGTCTGGCCCCCGGCTGGACCGCCCAGCAGACCACCACGGTCGAGGCGGGCAGCGCCCGCGGCCTGCTCGGCGTCAGCTGCACCGGACCCGACACGGACTTCTGGTTCCCGGCCGCGAGCACCGCGAAGTCCCGCGAGGACTACGTCCACCTCACGAACCCGGACGACAGCGCGGCCGTCGCCGACATCGAGCTGTACGGCCCGGACGGCACCCTCAAGTCCGACGTCGGTGAGGGCATCACGGTGCCCGCCCGGTCCAGTGTCCCGGTCCTGATCTCCACGCTGACCAGCGAGGCGGCCGAGGACGTGACCGTCCACGTCACCACCCGTACCGGACGCGTCGGCGCGGTCGTCCGGGCCGCGGACGAGCAGACGGGCAGCGACTGGCTGGCCGCCTCGGCCGACCCGTCGGGCACCCTGGTGCTCCCAGGCATTCCGGCGGACGCCACCTCGGTCCGTCTGGTGGCCTTCGCACCCGGCGACGACGACGCCGATCTGAAGGTGAGACTTCTCGGCAAGAACGGCGCGATCTCCCCGGCCGGGCACGAGGACCTCCACGTCAAGTCGAGGATGACCGCGGGCGTCGACCTGAAGGACATCACCAGGGGCGAAGCCGGCTCCCTGCTGCTGACCCCGGCCGACGGCGGCAAGGGCACCCCGGTCGTGGCCGCGCTGCGCGTGATCCGCGGCAAGGGCGACGGGCAGGAGGTCGGCTACATCCCGGCGACCGGTCCGGTGGGCGCGCAGGCCACCGCGGCCGACAACCGGGCCAAGGGATCGACCCTCTCGCTCACCGCGCCGGGCGCCACCGCCACCGTGAAGGTCATCGCCTCAGCGGGCAGCGAGGGCGGCGAAGAGACCGTCAAGACGTACACGGTCAAGGGCGGTACGACGCTCGCGGTGACCCCGTCCGTACCGTCCGGGCTCAAGGGCGGCTACGCGCTGACGGTCCGGACGGAGTCGGGCGGCCCGGTCCACGCCGCACGCACGCTCAGCCTCCCGCAGAACGGCATCGAGATGTTCACCGTGCAGACCCTGCCGTACGACGGCGGAACGGTCGAGGTGCCCGCGGCCGAACAGGACCTCTCGGTCCTGGACGACTGAGCCGGCGGTACGGGTGGGCGGGCGCCGGCCGCCCTGCCGGGCCTACTCCTGCCCGTACCGCGGATCCACCGACTCCGGCGACAGCCCGAGCAAGTCCGCGACCTGCTCCACCACGACCTCGTGCACCAGCAGGGCACGCTCGTCACGGTTCTTGGTACGGATCTCGACGGGCCGCCGGTAGATGACGATCTGCGCGGGCCGGTCCTTCTTCGCGGAGACCGCGCGCCCCAGCGGAACGGTCTCCTCCTGCGTCGCCGGCACATCGAGCACCATGAAGTCGACCTCGGCCAGCTGCGGCCAACGCCGCTCCAGCCGCTCCACCGAGTCCTGCACGAGATCACGGAAGCTCTCCGACCTGCTGACCGAGAGCGGCACCTGGGGCGGGGCGACGGGCCCGCGCATGCCACGGCCATGGCGGTCACGACGGCGCGGGCGCGGCTCGGACGGGTGGGGCGGTACGGGACTGTCCATCACTGACGCAGGGTAACTCTCCGCCGCGCGAGCGGATCGCCGCTCCCTGACAGGGCGTCGGAATGTCCAATTCTGAACAATCCGGCCAGGCCGGAGCCCGTTTCAGGTCCCGCTCCTGACCGTTGATCTCTTGGTGAATGACAGCTTTTGTGCCGAGTGGTGACCGGAATCGTTGCCGGTACGACCGGTGCTGCTGTCTTCCTCCGCAGGTCAGGAGGGCTGCCCGAAAGGCGGTCGGGCCGGAGGTCACGGGGCGACACGGTGGGGTGACCTGAGGGAGAGTCGTCGCAGCCCGCTCAAGAGTGCGGTACCGTCCAACATCGTGAGCCCTGTACGTCGCTGTTCGCGCACCGCGTGCGGCCGCCCTGCCGTCGCGACACTGACGTACGTCTATGCCGACTCGACTGCGGTCCTCGGCCCGCTCGCCACCTACGCCGAGCCCCACTGCTACGACCTCTGTGCCGAGCACAGTGAGCGGCTGACCGCGCCGCGTGGCTGGGAAGTCGTCAGGCTCTCCGACCCCTCCGCCCCCACCCGCCCCAGCGGCGACGATCTCGAAGCACTCGCCAATGCGGTACGGGAAGCGGCGCGTCCGCACGACCGCGGCGACGGCAGGAGCGGTGGCGGTCCGCAGGCCGCCGATCCGATGGAGGTCGCGCGCCGCGGCCATCTGCGGGTGCTGCGCTCACCGGACTCCTGAGGGCGGCGCTCCGCCCGCGGTCCCTCAGGCTCTCCGACGACCCCCGCATCCAGGCGCTCGTCATCGCCTTCTGCTTCGGCGCGCTCCTCGAAGCCCTCGCCGGCTTCGGTGCGCCCGTCGCGATCTCCTCGGTGATGCTGGTGGCGCTCGGCTTCGAACCGGTGAAGGCGGCCGTCGTCTCGCTCGTGGCCAACACCGCGCCCGTCGCGTTCGGCGCCATGGGTACCCCCGTGGTGACGCTCGCCCAGGTCACCGGGGTGCCGCTGGACGACGTGGCCTCCGTCTGCTGGCCGGCCTGGTCACCGCCGGCGGCACGGCACCCGATCCCGCCGCACCGCGGTATCGCACCACCCCTGGAGACCCCGCGGTCCGCCCGAACCGCCGCCGGGTAGTTTGGGCGGTCCGCAGAAATCTCAGGAGGACCGGCCCGTGGCTGCTGATCTGTCGCAGATCGTCAAGGCGTACGACGTACGCGGGGTGGTCCCCGACCAGTGGGACGAACCGCTGGCCGAACAGTTCGGAGCGGCATTCGTCGAGGTCACGGGCGCGGACGCGATCGTGATCGGCCATGACATGCGGCCCTCGTCGCCCGGCCTCTCGGGAGCCTTCGCGCGCGGCGCGGCGGCGCGCGGCGCGGACGTCACACTGATCGGCCTCTGCTCGACCGACCAGCTGTACTTCGCCTCCGGCAGCCTGGGGCTTCCCGGCGCGATGTTCACCGCCTCGCACAACCCGGCGCAGTACAACGGCATCAAGCTCTGCCGGGCGGGCGCCGCACCCGTGGGCCAGGACACCGGTCTCTCGGAGATCCGCGCCCTGGTCGAGAAGTGGTCCGAGACCGGCGCGCCGCCCCCGGCGGCCACCCCCGGCACCGTCACCCGGCGCGAAACGCTCACCGACTACGCCGCGCACCTGCTGTCGCTGGTGGACCTCGCGTCGATCCGCCCGCTGAAGGTCGTCGTCGACGCGGGCAACGGAATGGGCGGCCACACAGTCCCGACCGTCTTCGCGAACCTTCCCGTCGACCTCGTACCGATGTACTTCGAGCTGGACGGCACGTTCCCCAACCACGAGGCCAACCCGCTCGACCCGAAGAACCTCGTCGACCTCCAGGCCCGCGTCGTGGCCGAGGGCGCCGACCTGGGCCTCGCCTTCGACGGCGACGCCGACCGCTGCTTCGTCGTGGACGAACGCGGCGCGGGCGTCTCCCCGTCCGCGATCACCGCCCTCGTCGCGGCCCGGGAACTCGCCCGCAACGGCGGCAAGGGCACCGTTATCCACAACCTGATCACCTCACTCACGGTCTCCGAGGTCGTCCGCGAGAACGGTGGCATCCCGGTCCGTACCCGCGTGGGCCACTCCTTCATCAAGGCGGAGATGGCCGGGCACGGCGCGATCTTCGGCGGTGAACACTCCGCGCACTACTACTTCCGCGACTTCTGGAACGCCGATACGGGCATGCTCGCCGCGCTCCACGTCCTGGCCGCGCTGGGAGGCCAGCCGGGCACGCTGTCGGAACTGGTCGCGCAGTACGACCGCTACACCGGATCCGGCGAAATCAACTCCACGGTCACCGACCAGGCGGGCCGTACGGCAGCGGTACGCGACGCCTTCGCGAGCCGCGACGGAGTCACGACCGACGACCTCGACGGCCTGACCGTCACGGCCCCCGACTGGTGGTTCAACCTGCGCGCCTCCAACACCGAACCCCTGCTCCGCCTGAACGTCGAAGCCCGTGACGAACGGACGATGACGGCGGTACGGGACGAGGTACTGGCACTGGTCCGGGCCTTGTAGGACATTTTCGGCCTCGCCGGCGTCTGAGGCGCGGAGTCCGGGGCGGCGCCCCGGTTTCGGGAAGGGGCGGGTAGGGGACAGGCCCGCCGCAGGCGCCCCGGCCCCGGCTCCACCCCCCACCCCCCGGCGGTAGGCTGACGTCGCCTGATCCGCGTGAACCCGAACCGCTTGTCCGAATGCTTGAAGGGACTCACCCCATGCCGCTCGAAGCCGGCCTTCTGGAGATCCTCGCCTGCCCGGCCTGTCACTCTCCGCTCGACGACCGGTCGGCGACCGACAGCCCCGAACTCGTCTGCACCGGCAAGGACTGCGGCCTGGCCTACCCGGTACGGGACGGCATCCCCGTCCTCCTCGTCGACGAGGCCCGCCGCCCCGCGTAACGGCATCCGCATCCCGCACGGTGATCAGCACGTGATCGGAGGACCGTTCCCATGCTCGACGAGTCGCTGCTCGACGCCCCGGAATCCCTGGCCCGAGCCGACCGCCGCGGGCTGCTCCGCGGCGCCGCCGAGGCCGGGGCCCGGGTCCGCACCGCCGCCCGGCACGCGGCGGAGGCCGGGATCGCCGCACTGAACCCGGAAGGCCGCCCCCGCGCCGTACTCGTCGCGGGCTCCGGCACCGCCGCGTCCGGCGTCGCCGACCTGATCACCGCCCTGGCAGGCGCCTCCGCGCCCGTCACCCGCATCCGCCCCACCGGGGTCGCCCCGGCCGCGGGCGCGATGCGCTGGACGCTGCCCGGCTGGGCCGGCTCCGTCGACCTGCTGCTGATCGTCACGGCCGACGGTTCCGAGCCGGGCCTCTCCCTACTCGCCGAACAGGCGTACCGCCGCGGCTGCAGCGTCGTCGCCGTCGCCCCCCACCGGTCACCGCTGCGCGAGGCGACCGACGGGGTACACGGACTCGTCGTACCGATGGCCACCGCACCGCACGGCGAGTACGACGCCGAGACGTCGGCGGCGGGCCCCGGCACGCTCTGGGCCCTGTTCACCCCGCTGCTCGCACTGCTCGACCGCGTCGGCCTGGTCACCGCACCCGCAGAGGCGCTGCAGAGCGTCGCCGACCGCCTGGACCGCACCGCGGAACGCTGCGGTCCGGCCATCGCCACGTACAGCAACCCGGCCAAGACCCTCGCCGCCGAGCTCGCCGACAGCCTGCCCCTCATCTGGACGGAGGGTGACGCGGCGGCCCCGGTCGGCCGGAGATTCGCGGCAGTCCTGGCCGAGCTGTCCGGCCGCCCGGCCCTCGCCGCAGAGCTCCCCGAGGCCCTGCCCGCCCACGGCGCGCTGCTGGCGGGCACATTCGCCGCCGGGGCCGACCCCGACGACTTCTTCCGCGACCGGGTCGACGAGGCGGAGCCCCTGCACGCCCGCGTCGTACTGCTCCGCGACCGCCCCACGGGCGGCCTGAGCGCCGGCCCCGCCGCCCGCGAACTGGCCCTCGGCCACGACACGGCGATCAGCGAACTCGAACCGGAGGAGGGCACCGAACTCGAAGCCCTCGCCGAACTCCTCGCCGTCACCGACTTCGCTGCCGTCTACCTGGCACTCGCGTCGGCAGCCCGCGTCTGACGCAGGCGCCCACCGGTAGTACGCCGCCCCCGATCCACGCACTTGACAAGGACAACCCATGGACCGGCTCTCCAACACCGTGCGCCCTTACGCCTGGGGTTCCACCACCGCCATCCCCGAGCTGCTCGGCATCGCACCCACCGGCGAACCCCAGGCAGAGATGTGGATGGGCGCCCACCCAGGAGCCCCCTCCCGCCTCACCCGTACAACCGGCACCAAAGAGGCCGGCCCCGAGCAACCCCTCACCGAGGTCATCGCCGCCGACCCCGAGCGTGAACTGGGCCGGGCCACGGTCGAAAAGTTCGGCCCCCGCCTGCCCTTCCTCCTCAAACTGCTCGCCGCCGGAGCCCCGCTCTCCCTCCAGGTCCACCCCGATCTCGCACAGGCGAAGCAGGGTTACGAGGACGAGGAGCGCCGGTCCGTCCCGATCGACGCACCCCACCGCACGTACAAGGACGCCCACCACAAACCCGAGCTGATCTGCGCGCTCACCCCCTTCGCCGGCCTGTGCGGCTTCCGTAGGCCCACCGAGGCGGCCGAGACGATGGCGGCGCTCGGCGTCGATTCCCTCAAGCCGTACGTCGACCTCCTCGGCGCCCACCCCGAAGAGGCGGCCCTGCGCGAGGTCCTCACCGCGATCCTCGCCGCCGACCCGGCGCAGACGGCCGAAACGGTGAACCAGGCAGCCGCGGCCGCCGAACGCCTCGGCGGCGCCCACGCCCCGTACGCCCGCATCGCCCACCACTTCCCCGGCGACCCCGGTGTCATCGCGGCCATGCTGCTGAACTACGTGGAACTCCAGCCCGGCGAAGCCCTGTTCCTCGGCGCAGGCGTCCCGCACGCCTACCTCGACGGCCTCGGCGTCGAGATCATGGCCAACTCCGACAACGTGCTGCGCTGCGGACTCACGCCCAAACACATCGACGTACCCGAACTCCTGCGCATCGTCCGTTTCGAGCCGACCGACCCCGGCGTCCTGCGCCCCGAGGCCTCCCCGTCCGGCGAGGAACTGTACGAGACGCCCGTGGACGAATTCCGGCTCTCGCGCTTCGACCTGTCGCCCGGCGCCGACCCCGTCGACCTGACCAGGGACACCCCGCAGATCCTGCTCTGCACCGCGGGCGCCCCGAAGGCTGGCACGCTCGGTCTCACACCCGGCGCCTCGGTCTTCGTACCCTCCGGTGAGAGGGTCGAAGTATCCGGTACGGGAACTCTGTTCCGCGCCACAGTGGTGGCCTGAGGCACCGTCCGCACCAGCTGACTGCAACAATGTCCGGCCGTACCGCGGCGCCAGGGCCGCAGCACCGAAGAAGGGACACCAGGCACCCATGAGTGCGTCAGGCGGAACCAAGGCGATCGTGGCGGCACTCGGCGCCAACCTCGCGATCGCAGTGGCCAAATTCGTGGCGTTCCTGTTCAGTGGCTCGTCGTCGATGCTCGCGGAGAGCGTCCACTCGGTTGCCGACTCGGGCAACCAGGGCCTGCTGCTGCTCGGCGGCAAGAAGGCCAGGCGCGAAGCAACCCCCCAGCACCCCTTCGGCTACGGCCGCGAGCGCTACATCTACGCCTTCCTCGTCTCCATCGTGCTGTTCTCCGTCGGTGGCATGTTCGCGGTGTACGAGGGCTACGAGAAGATCAAGCACCCGCACGAGATCGAGGCCTGGTACTGGCCGGTCGGAGTGCTGATCTTCGCGATCATCGCCGAGGGCTTCTCCTTCCGTATGGCCATCAAGGAGTCCAACGAGACCCGCGGATCGCTCTCCTGGAAGGAGTTCATCCGCCGTGCCAAGGCCCCCGAACTCCCGGTCGTCCTCCTGGAGGACTTCGGCGCGCTGATCGGTCTTGTGCTCGCCCTCGCGGGCGTCGGCCTGGCCCTCGGGACCGGCAACGGCGTCTGGGACGGCATCGGCACCCTCTGCATCGGCATCCTGCTGATCATCATCGCGATCGTCCTCGCGGCCGAGACGAAGTCCCTCCTGCTCGGCGAGGCCGCGGGTGCCGACCAGGTCGAGAAGATCAAGTCCGCACTCGTCGACGGCGACACGGTCACCGGCGTCATCCACATGCGCACACTCCACCTCGGCCCGGAAGAACTGCTGGTCGCCGCCAAGATCGCGGTACAGCACGACGACACCGCCACCGAAGTGGCCAACGCCATCAACGCCGCCGAGACCCGAATCCGCGCAGCCGTCCCGATCGCCCGGGTCATCTATCTGGAACCGGACATCTACAGCGAGGCGGCCGCCGCAGCCGGCACGAACCCCGGCAAGGCCCCGGGCGGAGCCCCGAACTCCCCGACGCCCTCCGACCACTGACCCACCCACGTACCCCTAGGGCCCCAAGCGCACCTCCCGTCCCAACCGCCTCCCGTCCGTGTCCTCTCCGGCAATCCCCGCCCGCCCGCTCCCGGTACGCCCTCCCGGCCACGTTCCTTCCCGGGCGGGCTGGGAGCGGCCGGGCCGGTCGGTGTAGATTCGATGGCAGTGTCAGACGTCGCTGCTGATGGCGGTCGATCGGTCCGTACGCGTGGACCGGCCGAGGGAGAGAGGGCCTCCGACGGACTGTGCTGCGAGCGCCCGGGCATTCGTGTGCCCGCCGCCGCAGAGCCAGCCGTGCCCACCTCCGACGCCCATCACGAGGAGCAGCCCGTTATGACAACGGTCGCCAATCGACAGGACTTCAAGGTCGCCGACCTCTCCCTCGCGACCTTCGGCCGCAAGGAGATCACCCTCGCCGAGCACGAGATGCCCGGCCTGATGTCGATCCGCAAGGAGTACGCCGCCGCGCAGCCGCTGGCCGGTGCCCGCATCACCGGTTCGCTGCACATGACCGTGCAGACCGCCGTGCTGATCGAGACCCTGGTCGCCCTCGGCGCCGAGGTCCGCTGGGCCTCCTGCAACATCTTCTCCACCCAGGACCACGCCGCCGCGGCCATCGCCGTGGGCCCGAACGGCACCCCGGACGCCCCCGCCGGCGTCCCGGTCTTCGCCTGGAAGGGCGAGACGCTCGAAGAGTACTGGTGGTGCACCGAGCAGGCCCTGACCTGGCCGAACACCCCCACCGGCGGCCCGAACATGATCCTCGACGACGGCGGTGACGCCACCCTCCTCGTGCACAAGGGCGTCGAGTTCGAGAAGGCCGGCGCGGCCCCGGACCCGTCGACGGCGGACAGCGAGGAGTACGCCCACATCCTCACGCTCCTCAACCGCACCCTCGGTGAGAGCCCGCAGAAGTGGACCCAGCTCGCTTCCGAGATCCGCGGCGTGACCGAGGAGACCACCACCGGTGTCCACCGCCTGTACGAGATGCACCGCGATGGCACCCTCCTCTTCCCGGCGATCAACGTCAACGACGCCGTCACCAAGTCCAAGTTCGACAACAAGTACGGCTGCCGGCACTCCCTGATCGACGGCATCAACCGCGCCACCGACACGCTCATCGGCGGCAAGACCGCGGTCGTCTGCGGCTACGGCGACGTAGGCAAGGGCTGCGCGGAGTCGCTGCGCGGCCAGGGCGCCCGCGTGATCATCACCGAGATCGACCCGATCTGCGCGCTGCAGGCGGCGATGGACGGCTACCAGGTGACCACCCTCGACGAGGTCGTCGACAAGGCCGACATCTTCGTCACCACGACGGGCAACAAGGACATCATCATGGCCGCCGACATGGCCAAGATGAAGCACCAGGCCATCGTCGGGAACATCGGCCACTTCGACAACGAGATCGACATGGCCGGCCTGGCGAAGATCGACGGCATTGTCAAGGACGAGGTCAAGCCGCAGGTCCACACCTGGACGTTCCCCGACGGCAAGGTCCTCATCCTGCTGTCCGAGGGCCGCCTCCTGAACCTGGGCAACGCGACCGGCCACCCGTCGTTCGTGATGTCCAACTCGTTCGCGGACCAGACGCTGGCCCAGATCGAGCTGTACACCAAGCCCGAGGAGTACCCGACCGACGTCTACGTGCTGCCCAAGCACCTGGACGAGAAGGTCGCCCGTCTCCACCTCGACGCGCTCGGCGTGAAGCTCACGGCGCTCCGCCCCGAGCAGGCCGCCTACATCGGTGTCGAGGTCGAAGGCCCGTACAAGCCCGACCACTACCGCTACTGATCGGCTCCTGATCCCGCCCGTCAGCGACCGCACACGTCACCACCGGACCGCCGGCCAGTGACCACCGGCCGCTGACAGACGGAATAACCTCAGCAGCAGCTACGAGCACAGGCCCCCGCACCCCCGTGTCGGGGGCCTGCGCTCGTATCGCACCCGCTCAGCCCGAGGAACCTCGAAGGACCCCATGCCCCGCGGCCGATATTCGCTCCACGATCTTCACGATCACACCCTCCTCGGCGAAGAACACTTCCAGTGCGCCCCCGGCCCCTCCGGCTGGCGCTACGTCTCCCAGATCACCGCCCCTTCCGGCGACCACCTCGGTTCCGTCGATCTGACCCTCGACGAACTGGGCCGCCCCATCCGCCTCGAACTCCACGCCGCGAGCTGGCAGGTCCGCGGCGCCGCCCTCGAAGGCGTCACCTGGGTCCGTACCGACCCGACCGGCACTCATGCCACCGAAGGCAATGTGCGCGCCCACGCCTTCACCGGCACTTCCCCCGCATTCCTCATCGCGACCTCACGACTTCTGCGCCTCACCCCCGATTCCCCCGCGACCCGCGTCCGCCTGGTCGCCTTCACGGACCCGGTCCTCGCCCCCCGCACCGTCGACCAGTCCTGGGCCCTGGTGAACAGTGAAGCGCACGCCACTGACAACGGCCCTCTGACAGTGGACGAATACCAGGTCAGTGCCCTGGACACCGGCGAACAGCACACCGTTCACATCGCCGGCGACGTGGTCCTCTCGGCACCCGGGATCGAGCTCGAAGACCTGGAAACCCCGCCCTCACCGCGCTAGGCAGGCGGCGCGAACCCCGTCGCTGCGGGCGCCGCCGCCCCGCCCTCCTCCGTAACCGGAACGACTGGAGCACCTGTCCCCGTACCTCCCACGGACGGCACGGCCCCCACCGGCGAGGACATGGCAGCCCGACCCTCCGGCACCCCGCCCCCCACCTGCGCGGCACCGAACTGCGGATCACCGTCCCGAGCAGTGACGAACACCCGCCGCGCATCCCGCGCCTGCCGCTCGTTCACCACCGCCGCGAGATACGCCCCGGCCGGCACCCCCTCGGGCACCGGAACCCCGGTCCGCGTCGCCAGTTCCGCGGCCAGCCGCTCCGCCATCGACCGGCCCACCTGCGCGTCGAGCTGATGCATCCGCGTCAGGTACTGCCGTATCGCCAGCCACAGGCCATCCGGCACCGCCGACAGATCCAGACCCGCGAACCGCCCGACCAACCACGGCGGCGGAGGCGGCACAGCGGTCGCCCGCCCCGTCGGCACCCGCTCCCGTACGACAAGCGTTCCCGCGAACACGTCCCCGAGCCGCCGACCCCGCGCCGACACCAGCGAAGCGATACAGGCGACCACCCCGAGTGTCATCAGAATCTCGACGACCCCCATGGCCCCGCGCACCAGCGCATGCCGGAAACGGATCGGCCCCCCGTCGTCCCGTACCACGCGCAGACCGCACGCCAGCTTCCCGAGCGAACGCCCATGGCTGAGGGTCTCCACCGCGATCGGCCCGCCCACGAGCACCAACAGGAAGGACGCCACGGACACCGCCGCGAGCGCCGCTTCGTCCAGCGTCACCGTCGCCATGGCCAGGCCGATCGACACGAGGACGAACGCCGCCCCCACCACGGCAAGGTCGATGGCCAGCGCCAGCGCCCGGCTCGGCAACTTCGCAGGCCGCAACCCCAGCACGACCGCGTCCCCGGTCACGAGCTCATTCATCGCCGCCCCATCCTTCGCCGGTCTTCCCTGCCCCTCGGGACCTCAGTCTGCCAAGCTGACACGCAACGCGCCGCCGTAGTACGAACCCCGTACGCACCCATGCCTGGAGCATCAGCCGCCCATGGACCTCGACGTTTTCGTGACCACCCACCGCACCGAGTGGGACCGCCTGGACCAGCTCCTGCACCGTGGGCGCGGTCTCACCGGCGCGGAAGCCGACGAGCTCGTCGAGCTCTACCAGCGCACGGCCACCCATCTCTCCCTGCTTCAGTCCAGCACCCCGGACCCGATACTCACCGCGCGCCTCACCCAACTCGTCGCCCGCGCCCGGTCCACGGTGACAGGAACCCGCCGAGCCTCCTGGCGCGACGCCACGCGCTTCCTGACCACCGGCTTCCCCGCCGCGGTCTACCGATCCAGGCACTGGTGGATACCCACGGCCGTCCTCTCCACCTTGCTGGCCGCAGTCATCGGCTGGTGGATAGGTACGCATCCGGAAGTCCAGTCGGCCATCGCAGCCCCGGACGACCTCCGCCGACTGACCAGCCCGGGCGGGGAGTACGAGACCTACTACTCCAGCCACCCGGCCGCGTCATTCGCCGCCCAGGTATGGACGAACAACGCCCAGGCCGCAGCCATGTGCCTGGTCCTGGGAGCGTTCCTGGGCATCCCGGTGATCTGGATCCTCCTCGTCAACGTGCTCAACCTCGGGGTCGGCATCGGCCTGATGTCCTCAGCCGGCCGCCTCGACACCTTTCTGGGACTGATCCTCCCGCACGGTCTGTTGGAACTCACCGCTGTCTTTGTCGCAGCGGGTACAGGCCTCCGGCTCGGCTGGACGGTCATCGACCCGGGCCCCCAGACCCGCCGCTCGGCGCTCGCGCAGCAGGGCCGAGCCGCGATCGGCATGGCCATCGGACTCGCTGTGGTCCTGTTCGTCTCGGGCGTCATCGAAGGCTTCGTCACCCCTTCCGGTGTCCCGACCTGGGGGCGCATCACCATCGGCATCACGGCCGAGCTGGCCTTCCTTGCGTACATCTACCTCCTGGGCGGCCGCGCAGCTCGCGCCGGCGATCGGGGCGACATCGACCCGACGGAACGCAGTGCCGAACTCCCCGCCGCAGCCTGATGTGCGTACACCCGCCCTGACCTGCTAGTCTCCTCTTCGCCCCGGGAGACCGTTGACACAGTCGCTCGGGGGAGGTAGATTTAAACGGTTGAGTCGGACTGGAAAGGTCCGATCCCGGCGGTTAACGTCTTCCTCGCTCTCAACGGAGATGGAATCTCCGCAGAGCCATTGATTCTCTTATTCCGGGTCATGCAGCCGATCGGTTCGGCTGAATGGTTCTGGTAAAGTCGAGTCAGCCGAAAGGCAAGGCCATTCCAAAGGCCGCCAGAATTCAAATTCGAGCCGGACACGGAACGAAATGAGTCTGGTAAGGTTGGAGCCGCGGGAAAGGGAAACGCGAAAGCGAAGAACTGGAAAGCAACCCCGCTTCGACCGGGAATCGGACACGAAAGAGTCTGATAGAGTCGGAAACGCAAGACCGAAGGGAAAAGCCCGGAGGAAAGCCCGAGAGAATGTTCTGCGGGTGAGTACAAAGGAAGCGTCCGTTCCTTGAGAACTCAACAGCGTGCCAAAAGTCAACGCCAGATATGTTGATACCCCGGCCTGCTTCGGCAGGTTGGTGGTTCCTTTGAAAGTCCTACAGGGTCACTGACCCGGTGGGCAATTTACACAGCGAGGACGCTGTGGACGATCGGTCTTATTCCGGCTGATCGTTCCGCTCTCGTGTTGTGTTGTCCCGATTACGGGAAAACATTCACGGAGAGTTTGATCCTGGCTCAGGACGAACGCTGGCGGCGTGCTTAACACATGCAAGTCGAACGATGAAGCCCTTCGGGGTGGATTAGTGGCGAACGGGTGAGTAACACGTGGGCAATCTGCCCTTCACTCTGGGACAAGCCCTGGAAACGGGGTCTAATACCGGATAACACTCTGTCCCGCATGGGACGGGGTTGAAAGCTCCGGCGGTGAAGGATGAGCCCGCGGCCTATCAGCTTGTTGGTGGGGTGATGGCCTACCAAGGCGACGACGGGTAGCCGGCCTGAGAGGGCGACCGGCCACACTGGGACTGAGACACGGCCCAGACTCCTACGGGAGGCAGCAGTGGGGAATATTGCACAATGGGCGAAAGCCTGATGCAGCGACGCCGCGTGAGGGATGACGGCCTTCGGGTTGTAAACCTCTTTCAGCAGGGAAGAAGCGAAAGTGACGGTACCTGCAGAAGAAGCGCCGGCTAACTACGTGCCAGCAGCCGCGGTAATACGTAGGGCGCAAGCGTTGTCCGGAATTATTGGGCGTAAAGAGCTCGTAGGCGGCTTGTTGCGTCGGTTGTGAAAGCCCGGGGCTTAACCCCGGGTCTGCAGTCGATACGGGCAGGCTAGAGTGTGGTAGGGGAGATCGGAATTCCTGGTGTAGCGGTGAAATGCGCAGATATCAGGAGGAACACCGGTGGCGAAGGCGGATCTCTGGGCCATTACTGACGCTGAGGAGCGAAAGCGTGGGGAGCGAACAGGATTAGATACCCTGGTAGTCCACGCCGTAAACGTTGGGAACTAGGTGTTGGCGACATTCCACGTCGTCGGTGCCGCAGCTAACGCATTAAGTTCCCCGCCTGGGGAGTACGGCCGCAAGGCTAAAACTCAAAGGAATTGACGGGGGCCCGCACAAGCAGCGGAGCATGTGGCTTAATTCGACGCAACGCGAAGAACCTTACCAAGGCTTGACATACACCGGAAAGCATCAGAGATGGTGCCCCCCTTGTGGTCGGTGTACAGGTGGTGCATGGCTGTCGTCAGCTCGTGTCGTGAGATGTTGGGTTAAGTCCCGCAACGAGCGCAACCCTTGTTCTGTGTTGCCAGCATGCCCTTCGGGGTGATGGGGACTCACAGGAGACTGCCGGGGTCAACTCGGAGGAAGGTGGGGACGACGTCAAGTCATCATGCCCCTTATGTCTTGGGCTGCACACGTGCTACAATGGCCGGTACAATGAGCTGCGATGCCGCGAGGCGGAGCGAATCTCAAAAAGCCGGTCTCAGTTCGGATTGGGGTCTGCAACTCGACCCCATGAAGTCGGAGTTGCTAGTAATCGCAGATCAGCATTGCTGCGGTGAATACGTTCCCGGGCCTTGTACACACCGCCCGTCACGTCACGAAAGTCGGTAACACCCGAAGCCGGTGGCCCAACCCCTTGTGGGAGGGAGCTGTCGAAGGTGGGACTGGCGATTGGGACGAAGTCGTAACAAGGTAGCCGTACCGGAAGGTGCGGCTGGATCACCTCCTTTCTAAGGAGCATCTAGATTCCGTAAGGAATCCAGAGCCACTACGTCGGCAAATGTCCGACGGTGGTTGCTCATGGGTGGAACGTTGACTATTCGGCACGATGGGTTGTTGTTCACTAGTACTGCTTCGGCGTGGAACGTGGGTGATGGCTTGTCGGGTCGGGCACGTTGTTGGGTATCTGAGGGTACGGCCGTGAGGTCGCCTTCAGTTGCCGGCCCCGGTAAAGCACCGCTTGTGTGGTGCGTGACGGGTGGCTGGTCGTTGTTTGAGAACTGCACAGTGGACGCGAGCATCTGTGGCCAAGTTTTTAAGGGCGCACGGTGGATGCCTTGGCACCAGGAACCGATGAAGGACGTGGGAGGCCACGATAGGCCCCGGGGAGCTGTCAACCAAGCTTTGATCCGGGGGTGTCCGAATGGGGAAACCCGGCAGTCGTCATGGGCTGTCACCCGCTGCTGAACACATAGGCAGTGTGGAGGGAACGAGGGGAAGTGAAACATCTCAGTACCCTCAGGAAGAGAAAACAACCGTGATTCCGGGAGTAGTGGCGAGCGAAACTGGATGAGGCCAAACCGTATGCGTGTGATACCCGGCAGGGGTTGCGCATGCGGGGTTGCGGGAGTTCTCTTGATCAATCTGCCGATTGGTCGACGAGTCAGAAACCGTTGATGTAGGCGAAGGACATGCGAAAGGTCCGGCGTAGAGGGTAAGACCCCCGTAGCTGAAACATCAACGGCTCGTTTGAGAATTTCCCAAGTAGCACGGGGCCCGAGAAATCCCGTGTGAATCTGGCGGGACCACCCGCTAAGCCTAAATATTCCCTGGTGACCGATAGCGGATAGTACCGTGAGGGAATGGTGAAAAGTACCGCGGGAGCGGAGTGAAATAGTACCTGAAACCGTGTGCCTACAAGCCGTGGGAGCGTCGCTGTTGTTCTTCGGAGCAACAGTCGTGACTGCGTGCCTTTTGAAGAATGAGCCTGCGAGTTTGCGGTGTGTTGCGAGGTTAACCCGTGTGGGGAAGCCGTAGCGAAAGCGAGTCCGAATAGGGCGGTTGAGTAGCACGCTCAAGACCCGAAGCGGAGTGATCTAGCCATGGGCAGGTTGAAGCGGAGGTAAGACTTCGTGGAGGACCGAACCCACCAGGGTTGAAAACCTGGGGGATGACCTGTGGTTAGGGGTGAAAGGCCAATCAAACTCCGTGATAGCTGGTTCTCCCCGAAATGCATTTAGGTGCAGCGTCGTGTGTTTCTTACCGGAGGTAGAGCACTGGATAGGCGATGGGCCCTACCGGGTTACTGACCTTAGCCAAACTCCGAATGCCGGTAAGTGAGAGCGCGGCAGTGAGACTGTGGGGGATAAGCTCCATGGTCGAGAGGGAAACAGCCCAGAGCATCGACTAAGGCCCCTAAGCGTACGCTAAGTGGGAAAGGATGTGGAGTCGCAGAGACAACCAGGAGGTTGGCTTAGAAGCAGCCATCCTTGAAAGAGTGCGTAATAGCTCACTGGTCAAGTGATTCCGCGCCGACAATGTAGCGGGGCTCAAGCGTACCGCCGAAGTCGTGTCATTCGTACATGTATCCCCAACGGGAGTACGGATGGGTAGGGGAGCGTCGTGTGCCGGGTGAAGCAGCCGCGGAAGCGAGTTGTGGACGGTTCACGAGTGAGAATGCAGGCATGAGTAGCGATACACACGTGAGAAACGTGTGCGCCGATTGACTAAGGGTTCCTGGGTCAAGCTGATCTGCCCAGGGTAAGTCGGGACCTAAGGCGAGGCCGACAGGCGTAGTCGATGGACAACCGGTTGATATTCCGGTACCCGCTTTGAAACGCCCAATACTGAATCAGGCGATGCTAAGTCCGTGAAGCCGGCCCGATCTCTTCGGAGTTGAGGGTAGTGGTGGAGCCGACGAACCAGACTTGTACTAGGTAAGCGATGGGGTGACGCAGGAAGGTAGTCCAGCCCGGGCGGTGGTTGTCCCGGGGTAAGGGTGTAGGCCGTGTGGTAGGTAAATCCGTCACACGTTAAGGCTGAGACCTGATGCCGAGCCGATTGTGGTGAAGTGGATGATCCTATGCTGTCGAGAAAAGCCTCTAGCGAGTTTCATGGCGGCCCGTACCCTAAACCGACTCAGGTGGTCAGGTAGAGAATACCGAGGCGTTCGGGTGAACTATGGTTAAGGAACTCGGCAAAATGCCCCCGTAACTTCGGGAGAAGGGGGGCCATCACTGGTGAGGAGACTTGCTCTCCGAGCTGGGGGTGGCCGCAGAGACCAGCGAGAAGCGACTGTTTACTAAAAACACAGGTCCGTGCGAAGCCGTAAGGCGATGTATACGGACTGACGCCTGCCCGGTGCTGGAACGTTAAGGGGACCGGTTAGCCGACTTTCGGGTCGGCGAAGCTGAGAACTTAAGCGCCAGTAAACGGCGGTGGTAACTATAACCATCCTAAGGTAGCGAAATTCCTTGTCGGGTAAGTTCCGACCTGCACGAATGGCGTAACGACTTCTCGACTGTCTCAACCATAGGCCCGGTGAAATTGCACTACGAGTAAAGATGCTCGTTTCGCGCAGCAGGACGGAAAGACCCCGGGACCTTTACTACAGTTTGATATTGGTGTTCGGTTCGGCTTGTGTAGGATAGGTGGGAGACTTTGAAGCGGCCACGCCAGTGGTTGTGGAGTCGTCGTTGAAATACCACTCTGGTCGTGCTGGATGTCTAACCTGGGTCCGTGATCCGGATCAGGGACAGTGTCTGATGGGTAGTTTAACTGGGGCGGTTGCCTCCTAAAGAGTAACGGAGGCGCCCAAAGGTTCCCTCAGCCTGGTTGGCAATCAGGTGTTGAGTGTAAGTGCACAAGGGAGCTTGACTGTGAGACCGACGGGTCGAGCAGGGACGAAAGTCGGGACTAGTGATCCGGCAGTGGCTTGTGGAAGCGCTGTCGCTCAACGGATAAAAGGTACCCCGGGGATAACAGGCTGATCTTCCCCAAGAGTCCATATCGACGGGATGGTTTGGCACCTCGATGTCGGCTCGTCGCATCCTGGGGCTGGAGTCGGTCCCAAGGGTTGGGCTGTTCGCCCATTAAAGCGGTACGCGAGCTGGGTTTAGAACGTCGTGAGACAGTTCGGTCCCTATCCGCTGTGCGCGTAGGAATATTGAGAAGGGCTGTCCCTAGTACGAGAGGACCGGGACGGACGAACCTCTGGTGTGCCAGTTGTTCTGCCAAGGGCATGGCTGGTTGGCTACGTTCGGAAAGGATAACCGCTGAAAGCATCTAAGCGGGAAGCCTGCTTCGAGATGAGTATTCCCACCAACTTGATTGGTTAAGGCTCCCAGTAGACGACTGGGTTGATAGGCCAGATGTGGAAGCCCGGTAACGGGTGGAGCTGACTGGTACTAATAGGCCGAGGGCTTGTCCTCAGTTGCTCGCGTCCACTGTGTTTGTTCTGAAATAACGAACGGCCGTGTTGTTCCGGTGTTGGTTAATTTCATAGTGTTTCGGTGGTCATTGCGTTAGGGAAACGCCCGGTTACATTCCGAACCCGGAAGCTAAGCCTTTCAGCGCCGATGGTACTGCAGGGGGGACCCTGTGGGAGAGTAGGACGCCGCCGAACTCCTTTTACGGGAAAGCCCCGTGCCCTTGTGGCACGGGGCTTTTCTGCGTTTAGAACCCGTCGAGGAAATGCCCCTTCCTCGACGGGTTTGTAACGGGCGGGAGCGGGTCAGAGGCGACCCATACTCTTGAGAGCCAGGTAGGCGTCGGCTAGAGCCGGAGCGAAGTTGTCCGGGGTGGCATCGACGACGACGGCGCCGCGGCGCTGGAGCTGCTCTGCAGTGTGGAGTCGCCTCGCTCGGGCTTGTGCGCCGGCTGCCGATTCGTAGATCGCCTCCACGGTGCCCCTGGCTCTCACCATCTGTTCGATGTGCGGATCGGTTACCGACGCCACCAGCACCGTGTGGCGCTGAGTCAGTTGGCGGAGAACAGGCAGTAGGCCCTCTTCCATGGGGGCCGCGTCCAGACCGGTGAGCAGCACGATCAGGGAGCGACGAGGTGCGGAGGCCAGTACAGCAGCGCTGAGACCTCGGGCATCCGTTTCCACGAGTGCTGGTTCGACCGACGCCAGCGCATTCACCATGGCCGACAGGACGTCTCCCGCGGACCTGCCCTGCACCTGGGCCTGGATTCGGCGGTCGTAGGCGAGCAGATCCACACGGTCGCCCGCACGAGAGGCCAGTGCAGTAAGGAGCAGGGCCGCGTCCAGAGCGGCATCGAGACGGGGCACGTCACCGACACGGCCCGCCGAAGTACGGCCGGTGTCCAGGACGACAAGGATGTGACGATCCCGCTCAGGTCGCCATGTTCGCACCGCGACGGCGGACTGACGTGCTGTGGCCCGCCAGTCGATGGAACGCGTGTCGTCGCCGGGAACGTACTCACGCAGGCTGTCGAACTCGGTGCCTTCCCCGCGGGTGAGGACGCTGCTGCGGCCGTCGAGCTCCCGGAGTCTGGCGAGACGGGACGGCAGATGTTTGCGGCTGGTGAACGGCGGCAGGACACGTACCGTCCACGGGACTTGGTGATTCCCCTGGCGGGCCGCGAGTCCCAGAGGTCCAAAGGAGCGGACCGTGACACGTTCGGCTCGCCGGTCTCCGCGCCGCGTCGGTCGCAGCATGGTGGTGAGCCGACGGCGTTCCCCCGCCGGGATCGTCAGTGTGTGACGGGCTGAGGCCTGCTCCGTGCCGGTGGGCCAGCTGCTGGGCGGCCAGGCGTCACGGAGGTGTGCCCGTAGGCGCCGACGGGAAGGATTGGTTACGGTGAGTTGCACTTCGGCGGACTCCCCGAGGCGAACGGTTGTGTCACCGGATCGGGTGAGCTGAAGCGTTCGCACTGGTGCGGCCAGGGCGTAGTCGCACAGAATTGCTAGAGAAAGCGGTGCGTTGACCGCGAGCATGCCTGTCCAGCTTGGGGCAAGGATTCCAACAGGGAGTGACCCCAGGGCGGCCAGCAAGGCGGTACGTCCGGTAAGGGCCACGGTCACTGCCTCATCGGGGTACGGGGACGTGGGCGAGGATCGCCGTGATGACGGAGTCGGGGGTGACTCCCTCCATCTCCGCTTCGGGCCGTAGTTGGATGCGATGGCGAAGCGTGGGGAGAGCCAGGGCTTTCACGTCATCAGGAATGACGTAGTCGCGGCCAGTGAGCCAGGCCCAGGCACGGGCGGTCGACAGCAGTGCGGTAGCGCCTCGGGGAGAGACACCGAGAGAGAGCGAAGGGGACTCACGCGTGGCACGACAGATATCGACGACATAGCCGGCGATCTCAGAGGAGACCTTGGTCCGTGAAACCGCGTTGCGGGCTGCTTCCAGATCGGCCGGGCCGGCAACGGGGCGTATGCCCGCTGACCTGAGGTCGCGCGGATTGAAGCCGTCGGAATGACGGGTGAGGACGTTGATCTCCTCGTCGCGGGACGGCAGGGGCACGGTCAGTTTGAGGAGGAAGCGGTCCAGCTGGGCTTCGGGGAGCGGGTAGGTGCCCTCGTATTCGACGGGATTCTGCGTCGCGGCCACGAGGAAGGGGTCGGGCAGGAGCCGAGGAGTTCCGTCGACGGTGACCTGGCGTTCTTCCATCGCTTCCAGGAGGGAGGACTGTGTCTTGGGAGGGGTGCGGTTGATCTCGTCGGCGAGCAGCAGGTTGGTGAAGACGGGGCCTGGCTGAAAGGAGAACTCTGCCGTGCGGGCGTCGTAGACCAGCGAGCCGGTTACATCGCTCGGCATCAGGTCGGGGGTGAACTGGACGCGTTTGGTGTCGAGTTCGAGTGAGGCGGCGAGAGCCCGGACCAAGAGGGTCTTGGCCACGCCGGGGACGCCCTCGAGGAGGACGTGGCCTCGGCAGAGCAGGGCGACGACGAGTCCCGTGACTGCCGGGTCCTGGCCGACCACGGCCTTGGCGATCTCGGAGCGCAGCGCTTCCAGGGATGCGCGGGCTGTGTCGCCGTTTCCGAGGGTCTCGGTGGTCCCGGTGGTCCCGGCGGGCACTGGGGGCGGGGCGCTCATGATGTGCGTACCTCTCTTTCGAGGGTGTCGAGTTGATCTGCCAGATGTACAAGAGCGGCATCGTCGGACGGGGCGGGTCCGAAGAGCAGGGCTTGGAGACCTGTGCCAGTGGTGTTGAGGCGGGCGGAAATGGCAGGGATGACTGTCATGCGGGAGTGGGCATCGCGTGGGGAGACGCCGATGAGCGGGGCGATACGGGTGCGGGTGGCGGAACGCAGTGCGTCGGCGGCCCGGTCGCGGGCGTTTGCCTTGCGGTAGAGGCGGGCTCGCCCTTCGGCGGATTCCGAGGCGCGGATGGCCACGGGCAGCCGTTCGGTCACCAGGGGGCCCAGACGACGGGCGCGCCAGATGGCGGCGAGTGCAGCGGCAAGTGCGAGTTGCAGCGTGCCCCACAGCCAGCCTCGGGGAATCAGGTCGGCGAAGCTGCGGTCGTTGTGGGCACCGGCTCCGCCGTCTCCGCCGTTCTCGGCGGCAGCGGAAGTGTCAGCGAGTGAGGGGAGGTACCAGACCAGATGTGGGCGGGAGCCGAGAAGCTGAAGGGCCAGGGAGGCATTGCCCTGGTTGCTGAGCCGGTCGTTGTAGAGGAGGTCGGGGGAACCGAGGAGGACGGTGTCGCTCGTCCCCTGTTCGACCAGGAGCAAGGTGGGGAGGCCATTGTTAGGGAAGCAGGCGACGGCATCGGGGACGTTCGAGGAGTATTGGAAGCCTCCCGTTTCGGCGGTACCGGCGTTGCGGGCGGCGGACAGGGAGCACTGGGGGGTTCGGGCGGCCACCGGTCCGGCGGGCTCTGCGCGGACACCGGGGACCAGGGTGCCCACGGAATCAGGGCCTGCTGCGAGAAGGACTGTGCGGCCGGCCGAGTCGGCTGTCGTGGCGTGGAGTTCGTTCTGTTGGTGCGGTGTCAGCAAATCGGGGGAGGTGACGAGCAGCGTGGTCTCGGGGCCGGCCTGGGCCGTGGCCTCGTCGAGAGTGGTGACCACTTGCACGGAGACGCCACGCTCCTTGAGGAGTTCAGCGACGGCCCGGCTGCCGTAGCGGTCGGCGGAGCGGGGATCGAGGCGGCCGTGGTGGTCACCGGAGCGCACGGTTGCCAGTGCGATTCCGGCTGCGGCGAGTACCAGGAGGGCGAACAGCAGACCTCGTACTCGGGTCCAGATCTGGTGTGGGGTGAGGGATGTCGAGGTGGTGGGGGCGGCGGTGACCGCGGTCATTCGGCTGCTCCCTGGGCCGCGGTTGTCAGGAAGGGTTTGGCGGTCTGGAGGTCGAGGTCCAGAGTTCGTACGGTGAGGTACGCCTGCTGGTCCGCGGTGCGACCGCCGTATGTGACATCGTCGAATTCTCTGGCGGCGGCGTGGAGTCGCGCGGCGTGTGCGGGCAGCGGACGGCCCGCTTCGGCGGCGGCCTCGTCTGCGGTGCGCCCAGGGCGGGGCACGAGCAGGGCGCGCTCTTCCAGAGAGCGGACGATGGCGCGCATGCGCTCCTGGACCGCCTCATTCCAGCGGTGGGCGGCCGCATGGGCCTCGGCGGCCGTCCGGTGTTCGGCCGCGCTGCGGGGGCCGTCGTCGAAGAGGGCCTCAGCGGAACGCACGGCGCGGTGCGGGGTGCCCAGCCGCCACCAGAGCGCGGCAACCAGGCCGATGACGACAAGCACAAGCACGACAAGACCGACTGGTCCGCCCGGTGCGGCGCCGGAGGCAGTGTTCAGGAGATCGCCGATCCAGTCCCATAGCCGGTCGAGACCGCGCTGGAGGAGGTTGGGATCGTTCTCGTGGTACATCGGCTTGGACAGTTCGTGCTCCGCGGCCTCCTGGGCCGGGACACGTGGAGTGTCCACGGGTATGTCGCCGCTCGCTCGTATCAGTAACTGCGCTGCTGTTGTGCCCCCCGCCCCCGACACGGCATCAGCTCCTGGAATCGTAGCCGGGCAGGCCCGCTGCCCGGGCGAGATCGAGGTCGAGTGCCTCCCGACGGATGCGCTGATCGATGTAGAGCAGGGCCATCACACCGGCGGAGAGCGGGTAGGTGATCGTGGCAGTGATCACTTCGCCGATGCCGGAGACGATCAGGAACGGCCAGCCGAAGTCCAGGGAGCCGTCGGTGAGGAGGGAGTTGATACCGCCACCGTCCACAGACAGCGCGATGATGCTGAACGGGATCGCGATGACCACGGACACGATGAGTGTCAGCAGCCAGGTGAGAGCCAGGATGCCGAAGGTTCGCCACCAGGCGCCCCTGACCAGCTTCGCGGAGCGGCGCATGGAGGTAGTGATGGATTGCCGCTCCAGCATCAGTGCCGGCGAAGCGAGACAGAAGCGGACCATCAGCCAGATGACGATGACGGCGGTGGCGACGAAGCCGACGACGACGAGCGCGGCGCCTGCGGCGGAGCCGATCAGCATGCCCGGCAGCAGGCCGACCGTCAGGATGGCGGAACTGATCAGGACCAGCAGCAGTGTCAGACCCAGCATCTGAGCGAGCCGGGGTCGGGCCTCGGCCCAGGCGTCCGAGAGCGTCACCGGGCGGCCGAGCACCGAGCGGCTGATCACCACGGTCAGTACGGATGTCGTGATCAGCGTGGCGATCATGGTGATGAGCAGGGACGGCACACTGTTGGTCAGTGCCGACTGAGCCGAGTCGGCACTTTGCCTGAGCGCCTCCGAGCCGGTGGCCTTCGGGTTGATTGCCGCGGGTTCCGGCAGCAGATAGCGCTGCACGAGGATGATTGCGATCTGGGCGATCACGGAGACGGTCAGCGTGATGCCGAGGACCGTGCGCCAGTGGGCGCGCATCGTGGAGACGGCGCCGTCGAGGATCTCGCCGACGCCGAGTGGCCGGAGCGGGATGACACCGGGCTTGGCCGCAGCGGGTGGCCGGCCCCAGCCGGCGCCGTGCGGCCCGCCGCCCCAGCCGGGGCCCTGAGGTCCCCCGCCCGAGCCCGGGACGGGGGGAGGCCCGCCGGGGCCTGCTCCCGGGGTGCTTGGTGGGGACCACTGCCCTGCGGGCGGCTGCGTGGGCGACCAGTTCCCTGCCGGGCCGCTGCCGTCGACGGGCTCGGAAGGTCGGGGGACGCCCGCCTTCTGGCTGTCGGAGGGGGCAGATCCGGGCGAGGCCCAGCCCGGAGTGTCGTTCATTCTCGCTCCTTCATGGTCCTGTCCGCTCATCGGGGCGGCAGGTTGGCAGCCATCGTGCCACGCGTTGCTCCGGCGCGGGCCTGGCGCTCCATCTCCTTCGTACCTTCATTTGTGAGCGGTTTACCGGGCAGACTGTGCGGATGGCTGATCAGGACGCGCAATCGCCGGTGGGCATCGAGCCCCCCGCGCTTCCCGTACTTCGCTGGGACGAGCTTCCGGAAGGTCCCGCGCTGGTGCTCCTCGATCAGACGCGGCTGCCTGCCGAGGAGGTCGAACTCGTGTGCACCGATGTGCCCGCGCTGGTGCGGGCGATTCGGACGCTCGCAGTGCGCGGGGCGCCGCTGCTGGGCATCGCAGGGGCTTACGGAGTGGCTCTCGCAGCCGCGCGGGGAGACGACGTGGCCGAGGCCGCGGAACTGCTGGAGCGGGCGCGGCCCACCGCGGTGAATCTTGGATACGGTGTGCGGCGGGCTGTCGGAGTGTACGGGGCGGCCATCGGGAAGGGGGCCGATCCGGGGCGGGCAGCAGAGGCGGCGCTGTCCGAGGCCAGGGCGCTGCACCGGGAGGACGCCGAGGCCAGTGGGCGTATGGCGCGCTACGGGCTTGCCCTTCTGGATGAACTGCTGTCCGGCGGCGGGCATCAACTGCTGACGCACTGCAATACGGGGGCGCTCGTCTCGGGAGGTGAGGGTACTGCCTTCGCTGTCGCGCTCGGGGCACACCGGGAGGGCAGGCTGCGCCGGCTGTGGGTGGACGAGACACGTCCACTGCTGCAGGGAGCCCGGCTGACCGCGTACGAGGCGGCGCGCAATGGCATGCCGTACAGCTTGCTCACGGACAATGCCGCAGGTTCGCTGTTTGCCGCGGGGGAGGTGGACGCCGTACTCATCGGGGCGGACCGCATAGCCGCGGACGGATCGGTGGCGAACAAGGTGGGGAGCTATCCGCTGGCGGTGCTCGCGAAGTACCACCACGTACCGTTCATCGTGGTGGCGCCGACCACGACCGTGGATCTGGACACCGCGGACGGGGCGTCGATCACCGTCGAGCAGCGGCCCGGGAGTGAAGTGACGGAGCTCACATCGCCACAGGTGGGAGTGGCAGGTAGGGATGCCGGCGGGGTGCTCGTGGCGCCAGTCGGAACCCCCGCGTACAACCCCGCATTCGATATCACACCGCCGGAGCTGGTTACGGCGATCGTCACGGAGGAGGGCGTAGTTTCCCCGGTCACGGGGGTCGGACTGGCAGAGCTGTGTGCCAGGTCATCGCAGGTAACGATTAGCTAATGGGATGATGTCGATTATGAAAGGACGCGTCCTTGTCGTCGACGACGACACCGCACTGGCCGAGATGCTCGGGATTGTGCTGCGTGGTGAAGGGTTCGAGCCGTCGTTCGTAGCGGACGGCGACAAGGCACTTGCCGCATTTCGTGAGGCCAAGCCGGACCTGGTCCTGCTGGATCTGATGCTGCCCGGAAGGGACGGCATTGAGGTTTGCAGATTGATCAGGGCCGAGTCGGGTGTGCCGATCGTCATGCTCACTGCCAAGAGCGACACGGTTGACGTGGTGGTGGGCCTGGAGTCCGGGGCCGACGACTACATCGTCAAGCCGTTCAAACCTAAGGAGTTGGTTGCCCGGATCAGGGCACGTCTGCGGAGGTCCGAGGAACCGGCGCCGGAACAGCTGGCCATCGGGGACCTGGTCATCGATGTGGCCGGTCACTCGGTGAAGCGGGAAGGGCAGTCGATCGCCCTCACCCCGCTGGAGTTCGACCTGCTGGTCGCGCTCGCCCGCAAGCCGTGGCAGGTCTTCACCCGTGAGGTACTGCTGGAGCAGGTGTGGGGATACCGTCATGCCGCCGACACCCGGCTGGTGAATGTGCACGTTCAGCGACTGCGTTCCAAGGTCGAGAAGGACCCGGAGCGGCCCGAGATCGTGGTGACCGTCCGTGGGGTCGGTTACAAGGCCGGACCGAGCTGAGATGCCCCCGAGCAGCGCTGCTCCGCAGCCCGGGGAGCCGGGAGCCCGTGCGGAGCGGGCTGCTGCTCCGGGGCAGAGGGCGTCCCGGGTCGTGCGCCTTTTGAAGGGTGGCCGGTTGTTCCGCGACCGGGCGCTCGGCGGCCCGGTGCCGCGACTGCTGATGCGCTGGGTGCGGCGCCCGCTGCTGCCCGCCGTGCGGCTCTGGCGACGCAACCTCCAGCTCCGCGTCGTCGCGGGCACGCTGCTCATGTCGCTCGGTGTGGTGCTGCTCCTCGGGCTGGTCGTGATCGGGCAGGTGCGCAACGGTCTGCTCGACGCCAAGGGCAAAGCCGCCCAGACCCAGGCAGCCGGCGGTTTCGCGGCGGCTCAGGAGAAGGCGAACGCCCCGCTCACCCCCGGTGGGCAGGGCAGTGACGCGGTGGACGGCAGCACGGCCAACAATTCCTGGCGGACCGAGCTGGTCGACCAGCTCGCCAGCGGCGGCAAGAACGCCTTCAACGTGGTGGCGCTCAGCGCCGACGAGGGAACCCGTGCGCCGCGCGGTTCGGGCAGTGTGGAGGCGGCGAGCATCCCGCAGAGCCTGCGGGACTCTGTGAACAGCGGCCCGGGAGCGTTCCAGACGTACTCCCTGATCCAGTATGCGAATGGCCAGGAGTCGCAGCCCGGACTCGTCGTGGGCAAGCGCCTCTACGACATCGACCACAATCCGTACCAGCTCTACTACCTCTTCCCGCTGACGCAGGAGGAGAAGTCATTGACGCTGGTCAAGGGCACGTTGGCGACCGCGGGAATGTTCGTGGTCGTGCTGCTCGGGGCCATTGCCTGGTTCGTGGTGCGACAGGTCGTCACGCCGGTACGGATGGCGGCGGGCATCGTTGAGCGGCTTTCCGCGGGTCGGCTCCAGGAACGGATGAAGGTCACCGGCGAGGACGACATCGCCCGGCTCGGTGAGGCCTTCAACAAGATGGCGCAGAACCTGCAGCTCAAGATCCAGCAGTTGGAGGAGCTGTCCCGGATGCAGCGGCGCTTCGTCTCCGATGTCTCCCATGAGCTGCGGACACCGCTGACGACCGTGCGGATGGCCGCCGATGTCATTCATGAGGCCCGTAGCGACTTCGACCCCGTGACGGCACGCTCTGCGGAGCTGCTCGGGGACCAGCTCGACCGGTTCGAGTCGCTTCTCTCCGATCTGCTGGAGATCAGCCGGTTCGACGCGGGCGCCGCGGCGCTGGAGGCGGAGCCGATAGATCTGCGGCAGGTCGTCCGACGGGTGATCGGCGGGGCGGAGCCGCTGGCCGAGCGCAAGGGCACCCGGATCCGGGTGGTCGGCGACGAGCAGCCGGTGATCGCGGAGGCCGACGCCCGGCGGATCGAGCGGGTCCTGCGCAATCTGGTGGTCAACGCCGTCGAGCACGGTGAGGGCCGGGACGTGGTGGTGCGGATGGGAGTGGCCGGAGGTGCGGTCGCCGTGGCGGTCCGGGACTACGGGGTGGGGCTCAAACCCGGCGAGGCGACGCGGGTGTTCAACCGCTTCTGGCGGGCTGACCCGGCCCGCGCACGAACGACCGGCGGCACCGGGCTCGGACTGTCCATCGCCGTGGAGGACGCCCGGCTGCACGGCGGCTGGCTGCAGGCGTGGGGCGAGCCCGGTGGCGGTTCGCAGTTCCGGCTGACTCTGCCGCGTACGGCGGACGAACCGCTGCGCGGATCGCCCATACCGCTGGAGCCCGAGGACTCCCGGCGCAACCGGGAGAACCGGGAGCGCGCCGTGGGCGCTCCCGTGACCGGGAGTGGGCACCGGCTGACGGCGGTGCCGAACCAGCCCGGTGGCAACGACCGGGCCGCGCTGCCCGTACCCTCGCGCGCGCCCGCGGCCCCCCGCACGGCACCGGCCTCGGTGCATCCGGCGGCCCTGCCGGGGAGCGGAGCGCGGGTGGTTGCGCGCCCGGCCGAGGACCGGCCGGGCGGCGAATTCGACTCTGCAGTGAAGGAACCGGAGCGGGGGGAATCGAATCGTGGGCACTGACCGTCGCAGGGACGGCCAAGGGCGCGTGCTGGGGCTGTTCGCGCTGCTCGGAAGCGGTGTCGTGCTCCTGTCCGCGTGCGGCTCGATGCCCGTCACCGGGGATGTCAAGGCTGTCGACGCCTCGCAGCCCGGCGATTCCCAGGTGCAGGTGTATGCCGTGGCACCGCGTGACAACGCCACCCCCAACGAGGTGGTCGACGGCTTCCTGGAGTCCATGACCAGTGATGACTCGGACTTCAGGACGACTCGTAAGTACTTGACGAGGAAGGCGGCCAGTACGTGGAAGCCGAGCGCGTTCACGACGGTGCTCACCAAGGCGCCGAACCGTAACGACCGCCCGTTCCGCGACAGCGACCGCGCCCTTACGGAGATCACCTACACCCTGACCGGCGAGAAGGTGGCAACGGTCGACGCCCAGAGCGTCTATCAGCCGCTCGCGCCCACGGACTACAACCAGACCCTGCGCCTGGTGAAGGAGAGCGGGCCGGAGGGCAAGGAATGGCGCATCGGCCTGGTGCCGGACGGACTTCTTCTCGGGCAGTCGGACTTCAAGCGGCTCTACCGCTCGGTCGACAAGTACTACTTCGCCGCAGGGCGGACGGCTGCGAAGTCGATGCTGGTCGCCGACCCCGTCTATCTCCGTAGCCGGACGGACCCCGTCACCGGGATGGACACCGTGACGCAGGCGGTCCGCAGTCTCCTGGCGGGGCCGACCAGTTGGCTGCGGCCGGTGGTCGCCTCCCGCTTCCCCCCGGGTACGGCGCTGAAGAAGGGCGTCACCTCGCTGTCCCCCGACGACCGCAGCGTACTGAAGGTGCCGCTCAACAAGAAGGCGGACGGTGTCGGACAGCGGTCCTGCCGCATGATGGCGGCACAGGTCCTCTACACCCTGCGGGACCTGACGTCCGCACGGGTCGAGCAGGTCCAGCTCCAGCGCTCCGACGGCTCCCCGCTGTGTGTCATCGGCGCGGACCAGGCGGAGGAGTTCGCCCCTGACGGTTCGTCGAGTGGGCCGGACAGCCAGTACTTCGTCGATGGGAAGGGGCATGTGCAGCGAATTCCCGGCAGCACAAAGGGCAGTGGCACCCCGGAGGTGGTGCCCGGTCCGCTCGGCAACGGACCGGTGCAGATGGGAGCGGTCGGTGTGGCCAGGGACGAGCAGTCGGCGGCGGCGGTCTCGCGCGAGAGGAAGGCCCTCTACGTCTCGTCCATCGTCTCGGACGGTGAGCTTCCGGCAGCCTTGGTGACCAGCAAGGCCCACGCCTCGAACAACCGTCTGTCGGTGCCGAGCTGGGACGGCCGGGGCGACCTCTGGGTGGCCGACCGGGATCCCGGCAATCCCAGACTGCTGCGGCTGGCCGGTGGCGCCGGCAAGCCGCAGGAGGTCACCGTGCCGAGCCTGGACGGCGACCGGATCGAGGCGCTGCGGATGTCCGCGGACGGGGTACGGATCGCGCTCCTGGTGACCAAGGACGGTCACACCACACTGAAGATCGGCCGGATCGAGCGGCACGGGCCTGAGACCGAACAGCAGGTCTCGGTGGTGGAGTTGCGGCAGGCCGCACCGCAGCTGACGGATGTGACCGCGATGTCGTGGTCGGGCCGGAGCCGTCTCGTGGTGGTCGGCAAGGAGCAGGGTGGCGTGCAGCAGGTGCGCTACGTGCAGGCGGACGGCTCGACACCGGCGTCGGGCGTTCTGCCCGGCGTGAACCAGGTGTCTTCGGTCGCAGCGGCGGACGACGAGCAACTGCCGCTGATGGCGGCCACGTCGAGTGACGGGATCGTGAAACTGTCGCCGGGTGACAACTGGCAGACGGTGGTCAAGCAAGGCTGGTCGCTGGTCTACCCGGGCTGAGACTTCTCTGGCGGGCCGTGATCTCACGAGGCCGCCCCCGGTTATCCACAGGGGTGGCCGGGGCCCTTCGGGGAGTGCACAGTGGAGTCATGCGGGGGTGGTGGCGGGAGATCTCCGGGCTGGTCCTGCCGGTGTCCTGCGGTGGCTGCGGCAGGCCGCGTACCGAGTTGTGCGCGGAATGCGGTGCGGAGTTGTACGGCGGGGTGCCGCGCCGGGTGAGGCCCGTGCCGGAGCCGGTGGGCCTGCCGGTGGTGCACGCGGCCGCCGCGTACGAGAACGCGGTACGTGCGGTGCTCCTGGCCCATAAGGAGCGCGGTGCGCTGGGGCTGGCCGGGGCGCTCGGGAAGGCGCTGGCGGGGGCAGTACGGGCCGGGACGGGGCAGGCGGGCTTCGTCGGCCCGCAACTGCTCGTGCCTGTGCCGTCGGCGCGGCGGGCCGTGGCGGCGCGGGGTCATGATCCGACGCGGCGGATCGCGTTGGCCGCGGCCGGTGAGCTGCGGCGCGGCGGTATCGGGGCCGAGGTGGCCGGGGTGCTTCGGCAGCGGCGCCCGGTGGCCGATCAGACGGAGCTCGGAGCCCGGCAGCGGCAGGCGAATCTTGCGGGGGCGCTGGAGGTGGTCGCCGGGGGTGAACGGTTGCTTGCGGCCGGACGGGTGGTGCTGGTGGACGACCTGCTGACGACCGGCTCCTCGCTGGCCGAGGCGGCTCGGGCGATCGGGGCTGCGTGCGGGCGCGACGGTGTCGTCCACGGCAGTGGCCAGGCAGCCGTTGTCGCAGTATCTCCATCCGCCTTCGAAATAAACCGGAACTGCCGGTGAACCTGCATCGTTGCAGGTAGTGAGTGGGTAAAAAGACCTGAACGGAGGTACGTGCGAGTAGCGGGTGCCGACATCCGGCCAGGCAGGCTATGTTCGGTTGTGAGGAATGGTGAATGCCGGACCTCGATGAATGCACCACCAGGTTTCGGGCAGGTGACTCACCGGTAGCCAGAAGCAGAGAATTCGGTGGGGTGGAAACCCTGCCGATGGGGGAGGAGGAGGTGAAAGCCACCGAGTCCGCGGCTCCGGCTACGACCGGAGCCTGGTGCAAAAGGGAGATGCTCCGCCGCTGAGCGGAGCGATCCGGGAACGGAGTTCTGCGTGGACATCGTCGTCAAGGGCCGCAAGACCGAGGTGCCTGAGCGGTTCCGCAAGCACGTGGCCGAGAAGCTGAAGCTGGACAAGATCCAGAAGTTCGACGGCAAGGTGATCAGCCTCGACGTCGAGGTGTCCAAGGAGCCGAACCCCCGTCAGGCAGACCGTTCCGACCGGGTGGAGATCACGCTCCGCTCGCGTGGGCCGGTCATCCGGGCGGAAGCGGCCGCCGGCGACCCGTATGCAGCGCTGGACCTGGCCACCGGCAAGTTGGAGGCGCGGCTGCGCAAGCAGCACGACAAGCGCTACAGCCGCCGTGGGAACGGCCGGATTCCCGCTGCCGAGGTCGCCGAGACGGTGCCGGGTGCGGCGTCGTTCAACGGCGAGGGTGAACTGGTCGGCAACGAGACGTCCGAGTCCGTGCCCACTACCAGGATCGGCTCGCTGGAGGTGCAGGGCGAGGGCCCGCTGGTGATGCGCGAGAAGACGCACGTCGCCGCACCGATGTCGCTTGATCAGGCGCTCTACGAGATGGAGCTCGTCGGGCACGACTTCTATCTGTTCGTCGACTCCGAGACGAAGGAACCCAGTGTCGTCTACCGACGGCATGCCTATGACTACGGTGTCATCCACCTGAGGACCGATCCGCTGGCCGCCGATGAGGCGGGCGGCGCGGGCGGTGCGCTCGGCGGCTGATGCCACCCTTCCGTGGTGCCCCTGGAGCGCCTGTGCGCCCCCAGGGGCACCCGTGTGGGGGCACAGGATCACCCCTCCGACGTCCAGGCATGAAATCATGTCGTCCCAAGCCAACCGGTGTTCATCGAACTGCCGTTGGCGGACAGTTGTGAACTTCAGGCCATGGCCTTCAGGGGGAGGAACGATGGCGGACACCTTCGGGCCCGTGCGCGATGCGAATGATGCCGACGACACCGCCGGTGCGGACGTGGACAGTGGTTCCGACAAGGAGCCGATCCGGGTCCTCGTGGTGGACGACCACGCGCTCTTCCGCAGAGGTCTGGAAATCGTCCTCGCCCAGGAGGAGGACATCCAGGTCATCGGCGAGGCGGGTGACGGGGCGGAGGCGGTCGACAAGGCGGCCGATCTGCTGCCCGACATCGTGCTGATGGATGTCCGGATGCCCAAGCGCGGCGGCATCGAGGCCTGCACTGCCATCAAGGAGGTGGCCCCCAGCGCGAAGATCATCATGCTGACGATCAGCGACGAGGAGGCCGACCTCTACGACGCGATCAAGGCGGGCGCCACCGGCTATCTCCTCAAGGAGATCTCCACGGACGAGGTGGCCACGGCGATCCGCGCGGTCGCCGACGGGCAGTCCCAGATCAGCCCCTCCATGGCGTCCAAACTGCTCACCGAGTTCAAATCGATGATCCAGCGGACCGACGAACGCAGGCTGGTGCCCGCGCCGCGACTCACCGACCGGGAGCTCGAAGTCCTGAAACTCGTTGCAACGGGCATGAACAATCGCGATATCGCGAAAGAGCTTTTCATTTCCGAGAACACCGTGAAGAACCACGTCCGCAATATTCTGGAGAAGTTGCAGCTGCACTCCAGGATGGAAGCCGTGGTCTATGCCATGCGCGAGAAGATCCTGGAGATCAGGTGACCGGTCCGCAGACGGACCGAACCGACTGAACCGACTGAACCGGCCGAACAGGGCGACATCGGGCAGAGAGACGGGAATGCGCGCTCACGCCAGTGCGCGGGCGATTTCCTGAGCGAGCGGCCCGCGCAGTTCCGGTGCGTCGACCCGCTCCAGCCGGACATCCGTACAGCCGACCCAGGACGCGGCCTCCACCAGGGCCTCGGCCATTGGCGCCACGGCCTTCCTGCTCTCCAAGGACACCTGGCGGGCGACCAGAGTGCGGCCCTCGCGCGCCGGGTCGACACGACCCTGTAGCCTTCCGCCCGCCAGCAGCGGCATCGCGAAGTATCCGTGTATCCGCTTGGGCTTGGGGACGTATGCCTCCAAGCGGTGGGCGAAACCGAAGATCCGCTCGGTGCGTGCCCGCTCCCAGACCAGCGAGTCGAACGGTGACAACAGGGTCGTACGGTGCCGCCCGCGCGGCTCCGAGGCCAGCGCCGCCGGGTCCGCCCAGGCCGGCTTCGACCAGCCCTGCACCGTCACCGGCACCAGGCCGGAGTCCGTCACGATCGCGTCGAACTGCTCGCCCTTGAGCCGGTGGTAGTCCGCGATGTCCGCGCGGGTGCCGACGCCCAGGGACCGGCCCGCCAGCGCGACCAGCCGACGCAGGCACTCCGCGTCGTCCAGATCGTCGTGCAGCACGGCATCGGGCAGGGCCCGCTCGGCGAGGTCGTACACCCGCTTCCAGCTGCGCCGCTCCGTGCACACCACCTCGCCGTACATCAGGGCCCGCTCGACGGCGACCTTCGACGCCGACCAGTCCCACCACTCCCCGCCGTTCTTCGCGCCGCCCAGCTCCGTCGCCGTCAGCGGGCCCTCGGTGCGCAGCTGCTTGATCACCGTCTCGTAGGCGCCGTCCGGCAGGTCGTGGTGCCAGTGGGGGCGCGAGCGGTAGGCGCGGCGGCGGAACGCGAAGTGCGGCCACTCCTCGACCGGCAGGATGCAGGCCGCGTGCGACCAGTACTCGAAGGTGCGGCCACCCGACCAGTACGCCTTCTCGACCGTGCGCCGACCGACCGTGCCCAGGCGTGCGTACGGAATCAGCTCGTGCGAACGCGCGAGCACCGAGATCGTGTCGAGCTGCACGGCACCGAGATGCCGCAGAACACCCGGAACGCCGGCCCGGCGGTCCGGAGAGCCCAGGAAGCCCTGGGCGCGCAGGGCTATCCTGCGCGCCTGGTCGGCGGAGAGTTCGGCGGCGGGAGGCGGCACAGACGTCATGCCCCGCACCCTAGAGGGCGGCACTGACATCCGGTGGGGAGTCCACGGGACGGGTCCGGTTCGGGGGGTTCGCCGGCGGGGGCCCGGCGGCGGGGCCGGTGAGTCAGGTGGCCGCGGGCAGACCGTTCTCTGCGGGCAGATAGGTGTCGGTGCCCGGCAGGCCGAGATCGGACGGGAGCAGCGCGCCGATCCACGCGTCGTGCCGTACCCCCTTGTTGAGCAGGGCCGACCGCTGTTCGCCCTCCATCCGGAATCCGGCCCGCAGCGCCACGGCACGCGAAGGGATGTTGCCGACCTCGGCCCGCCACTCCAGCCGGTCACCGCCGAGCGACGCGAAGGTCCAGTGGGCGGCGGAAAGGACCGCCTCCGTCATGTAGCCGTGGCCCCGGTGCTCGGCCGAAGTCCAGAAGCCGACCTCGTACGTGCCCGGCAGATTGCGGCGATTGATGCCGACCGCGCCCGCCAGGGCCCCGCTCTCGCGCAGAACCACCGCGAAGTTGTACATGGAGTCGTCGGCCCACCCGCCGGGGGACAGCTTTCCCGCGAAGAATTCCGCGTCGGCGCGGCTGTACGGGGAGGGCACGACCGTCCAGCGCTGGATGTCCGGGTCCTGACAGGCGGCGTGGACCTCGTCCGCGTCGCTGCCGGCGAAGGGGCGCAGCAGCAGGCGTCCGGTGGTGAGAGTGATCGGATCCATGTACGGATTCTGGTGGCGCGCGGGCGGTGAAGCGAACACTTTTCGGACTTCCCGGCACCTTCGGCGCTCCCCGGCCGTTGATTGGGAAGGGACAGCGGGGCCAACGCGGCGGCAGCCCTCCCGGCGCGGCGGGGTCCTCGCTTACGATGGCCGTTGCGGTGGGGCCCACCTGCCGTGCCCGCGCCAGAGTCCTTAACACGACCCAGCGCCAGGCCCGACCGGCAAGGAGACCAGCCTCAGTGTCCGTCTTCAACAAGCTCATGCGTGCAGGCGAAGGCAAGATCCTGCGCAAACTGCACCGCATCGCGGACCAGGTCAGCTCCATCGAAGAGGACTTCGTCAACCTCTCCGACGCCGAGCTGCGGGCGCTCACCGACGAGTACAAGGAACGGTACGCGGACGGCGAGAGCCTGGACGACCTGCTCCCCGAAGCATTCGCGACCGTCCGTGAGGCCGCCAAGCGGGTCCTCGGACAGCGCCACTACGACGTCCAGATGATGGGCGGCGCAGCCCTGCACCTCGGCTATGTGGCCGAGATGAAGACCGGCGAGGGCAAGACCCTGGTCGGTACCCTGCCGGCGTATCTCAACGCGCTCTCCGGCAAGGGTGTGCACCTGATCACGGTCAATGACTATCTGGCCGAGCGCGACTCCGAGCTGATGGGTCGGGTTCACAAGTTCCTCGGCCTGACCGTCGGCTGCATCATCGCCAACATGACGCCGGCCCAGCGCCGTGAGCAGTACGCCTGCGACATCACGTACGGCACGAACAACGAGTTCGGCTTCGACTACCTCCGCGACAACATGGCGTGGTCCGCGGACGAGCTCGTCCAGCGCGGCCACAACTTCGCCGTGGTCGACGAGGTCGACTCGATCCTCGTCGACGAGGCCCGTACGCCGCTGATCATCTCCGGCCCGGCCGACCAGGCCACCAAGTGGTACGGCGACTTTGCCAAGCTGGTCACGCGCCTGACCAAGGGCGAGGCGGGCAACCCGCTCAAGGGCATCGAGGAGACCGGCGACTACGAGGTCGACGAGAAGAAGCGGACCGTGGCCATCCACGAGCCCGGTGTCTCGAAGGTGGAGGACTGGCTCGGCATCGAGAACCTCTACGAGTCGGTGAACACGCCCCTCGTCGGCTACCTCAACAACGCCATCAAGGCCAAGGAACTCTTCAAGAAGGACAAGGACTACGTCGTCATCGACGGCGAAGTCATGATCGTCGACGAGCACACCGGCCGTATCCTCGCCGGCCGCCGCTACAACGAGGGCATGCACCAGGCGATCGAGGCGAAGGAAGGGGTGGACATCAAGGACGAGAACCAGACGCTCGCCACGATCACCCTGCAGAACTTCTTCCGCCTCTACGGCAAGCTTTCCGGTATGACCGGTACGGCGATGACCGAGGCCGCCGAGTTCCACCAGATCTACAAGCTCGGTGTGGTGCCGATCCCGACCAACCGGCCGATGGTCCGCGCCGACCAGTCGGACCTGATCTACCGCACCGAGGTCGCGAAGTTCGCCGCGGTCGTCGACGACATCGCCGAGAAGCACGAGAAGGGCCAGCCGATTCTGGTCGGCACCACCTCGGTCGAGAAGTCCGAGTACCTCTCGCAGCAGCTTTCCAAGCGTGGGGTGCAGCACGAGGTCCTCAACGCCAAGCAGCACGACCGTGAGGCGACGATCGTCGCCCAGGCCGGCCGCAAGGGTGCGGTCACGGTCGCGACGAACATGGCCGGACGAGGCACCGACATCAAGCTCGGCGGCAACCCCGACGATCTCGCCGAGGCGGAGCTGCGTCAGCGTGGTCTCGACCCCGTCGCGCACGTCGAGGAGTGGGCGGCAGCGCTGCCCGCCGCGCTGGAGAAGGCCGAGCAGGCCGTGAAGGCGGAGTTCGAAGAGGTCAAGGAGCTCGGCGGGCTCTACGTCCTGGGCACCGAGCGTCACGAGTCGCGGCGTATCGACAACCAGCTGCGCGGTCGGTCCGGCCGTCAGGGCGACCCTGGCGAGTCCCGCTTCTATCTGTCGCTCGGCGACGACCTGATGCGTCTGTTCAAGGCGCAGATGGTCGAGCGCGTCATGTCGATGGCCAACGTGCCGGACGATGTGCCGATCGAGAACAAGATGGTGACGCGGGCGATCGCGTCGGCCCAGTCGCAGGTCGAGCAGCAGAACTTCGAGACGCGTAAGAACGTCCTGAAGTACGACGAGGTGCTCAACCGGCAGCGCGAGGTCATCTACGGCGAGCGCCGCCGGGTTCTGGAGGGCGAGGATCTGCAGGACCAGATCCGCCACTTCATGGACGACACGATCGACGACTACATCCGTCAGGAGACCGCAGAGGGCTTCGCCGAGGAGTGGGATCTGGACCGGCTGTGGGGTGCGTTCAAGCAGCTCTACCCGGTGAAGGTCACCGTCGAGGAGCTGGAGGAGGCGGCCGGCGACCGCGCGGGGATCACCGCCGAATTCATCGGTGAGTCCATCAAGGACGACATTCACGAGCAGTACGACGAGCGTGAGAAGCAGCTCGGCTCGGACATCATGCGTGAGCTGGAGCGGCGTGTGGTGCTGTCCGTCCTGGACCGCAAGTGGCGTGAGCACCTCTACGAGATGGACTACCTCCAGGAGGGCATCGGCCTCCGTGCCATGGCGCAGAAGGACCCGCTGGTCGAGTACCAGCGGGAGGGCTTCGACATGTTCAACGCCATGATGGAGGGCATCAAGGAGGAGTCCGTCGGCTACCTGTTCAACCTGGAGGTTCAGGTCGAGCAGCAGGTCGAGGAGGTTCCGGTGCAGGACGAGGCCGAGCGGACGTCGCTCGCCAAGGAGGACCTCGTGCCGGCGGCGCGTCCGGAGATCCGGGCCAAGGGGCTCGATGCTCCGCAGCGTCCGGACCGGCTGCACTTCTCCGCTCCCACGGTGGACGGGGAGGGCGGGGTCGTCGAGGGTGACTTCTCCAACAGCGACGGTGGCGGTGCGTCGGAGTCGGACGGGTTGACTCGGGCGGAGCGGCGCAAGGCGCAAAAGAATGGTGGAGGTGGGCGGCGCCGCAAGAAGTAGCGGTGGCGTTGCCGGCGTCGGCGTTCTTGACGTTGGCGTTGGCGTGGTTGAGAGCTTGCCGGGGTCGGGCACCTTTTGGGGGTGCTCGGGCCCGGTTTGTTTTTGCTGCCGGGCCGGGCCGGGCGGGGCCGGTCCCGGCGCGGTGGGGCGTGGTGGGGCGGTGGCTTGGGCCTGGGGTTGCGGTCGGTCGGGGTGTGGTGGGGCTTGGTGTGGGTGGGTGGGCCGCTGCGCGGGGCTTTCCCCTACCCGCCCCTTCCCGAAACCGGAGCTCCGCCCCGGACCCCGCTCCTTAAACGCCGGAGAGGCTGGAATCGGGGCGGAGGGCCAGGGAGGGATGCAGGGGCAGGTGGATGGGGAGCGGGGAGTAGGGCTGGCGGGTCGGGTCGGATGGGAAGCGGGGAGTGGGGCCGAAGAGCCGGGCGGAGCGGGGATCGGGGAATGGGACTGGGCGGGGTGCAGGGGCAGGGTCGCGAGCGGGGAGTGGGTGGGTGGGGGCGAGGGAGTTGGCGAGGTGGAGGGGCGAGAGGGCTCGATGGGGTGAAGGGTTGGGTGGGGCCAGGGCACCCGGAGGCCAGCGGCCCTCTTGCAGGACCGCGAAGAACATAACGGGGGGCCGGGGGGCTCGGGGTGAGTAGGGGCGCGGAGGTTTGGTGGGGTGAGGGTGCTCGGTGGGGTGGACAGCTGGGTCGGTGTCGGCGTGGGGGCGGAGGGCTGGGTGGGGTGGAAGTGCGGCTGGGGCGGAATGCAGGGTGGGGTGGAAGTGCGGCTGGGGCGGAATGCAGGGTGGGGTGGAAGTGCGGCTGGGGCGGAATGCTGGGTGGGGTGGAAGTGCGGCGGGGGCGGACGCTGGGTGGGGTGGAAGGAATTGTGGCCGCGGTTGGGGCTGGGGGTGTTGTTGTGGGGTGGTTGGGTGGGGCTGTTCCGGGCCCCGGTCCCCCCAGTGCCCGGTGCGGGTGTTTCGATGGTTCTGGCCTGGGGCCCCGGGGTTTATCGGGGGGTCGCCGTCTGGAGGCGTTCGTCGCCCAGTTCTACTGCTGCGCAGCGCCAGCGGAGGTCTGTGCCCTGTTCCAGGCGGAAGGCCATGGCTCGCACCTGTTCGCCTGCCGCGATGCTCGCGCAGGCCTCCACCACTCCCGGGGCCGGCTGGGCGCCGTGGCACATGCGGATCACGGGGCGGGCGCCGCGGGCCCTGAGGGGGGTACGGGGGGCCAGTTCGGCCAGTTGGTCGTAGGCGTCGCCGATGGTGTGGCCGAGCATCCAGTGCACCGGGCGTTGGCCGCTGAGGACCGCCAGGAGGCGCTCGGCGAACCAGTGGTGGGGGCGGACCCTCCGGGGAGTCCTGGTGCGCTGTGGTGGTACGGCCTCGGGCCTGCGTCCGTCGTGACGTCCGGTGGGCCGGGTTCTGTTCGTGCTCATCGCTCATCGCCCCCGTGCTTCAGAGGCCCGGCCGAATACCGGGCAGTAACTTCTGCTGTGGATCTTCTACGGCGACGGCGGAGGCGGTCGCAAGTGCCGGACGGGCGCCGGAACCGGCCGGGAGGAATCACCTATCCGGGTGATGCGGCGGGTGCTCCGCAGCGCACGCGGCAGGCGCGGAGAGGTAAGAGGCGGTTGCCAGGTGGACGGGGCGACCGTGGTGCACGTAACCCCAAAGGGGGACGTCGCACGTATCCTGAGGGCGTTTCCGACTACGAAAGCGGCCAGCCATGCGCGTGTACGTCCCCCTGACGCTCCCCGGTCTCGCAGCGGCGCACCAGGCGGGCGAGATCGGTCCCGGTCCGCTGACCGCCTATGCGGTGACTCCCGGACTGCGCGAGTGGTACGTCTCCGACGACATCGAGGAGCTGGAGTACGCGGCGCTCAACCGGGCCGCTTCCGCCTCGCTGCGCCTGATCGCCGGAAACCCCGACGCGGCCCGCCGGCGCATCGTCGTTGCCGTCGACGTGCCGGACGGTGCTGCTGTGGCCGACCCGGACCGCAGCCTCGACTCGTCGTCGCTCGGCGAAGTGCGGATCTCGTCCCCCGTACCGCTGACCGCGGCCGCCGCCGTGCACGTCGACGCCGACGACGCGGAGAAGGACGTCACGGCCGCCGCGGCCGCTCTGGGCGCCGCGGACCTCGGTGACGACGACGCGCAGTTCACCGTGGACGGTGCCGAGGACCACGAGCTGCTCTGGTTCGGCATCCAGGAGATTCCGAATCTGATCGGCTGAGGTGGCCCTTCTTGCAGGTGCCGGACGCGTTGTCGTACCCGGCGGGTACTTTCTTGTGCATGGGGACGCATGGGAAGCACCGCACGCATCTGGTCTGGGACTGGAACGGCACACTGCTCGACGACAACGCCGCGGTCGTCGGCGCGACGAACGCCGCATTCGGTGAGGTCGGCCTGGCGCCGATCACGCTGGAGCAGTACCGCGAGATGTACTGCGTCCCCATCCCGCGCTTCTACGAACGGCTGATGGGCCGGTTGCCCACAGAGGCCGAGTGGGAGCGGATGGATGAAATATTCCACCGGTACTACACCGAGCAGCGGGCCGCCTGCGGGCTCACCGAAGGGGCCGAGGAGTTGCTCTCCCAGTGGCAGCTGGACGGCGGCAGTCAGTCCCTGCTGAGCATGTACGGCCACGATCAGCTGGTCCCCGTGGTGCGGGGGTACGGCATCGAACGGCACTTCCTGCGGATCGACGGGCGAACGGGGCCGTCCGGCGGCAGTAAGGCGCGGCACATGGAGCGCCACATCGCGGCGCTCGACGGGATATCCCCGGAGTACACCGTGATCGTCGGTGATGCCGTGGACGACGCCGTGGCCGCCGCCCACATCGGCGCGAAGGCCGTGCTCTACACCGGTGGCTCGCACAGCAGAGCCAGCCTGGAGGCCGCCGGGGTGCCGGTGGTGGACAGCCTGGCCGAGGCCGCGGACCTTGCCGGGCGCATGGCTGGATGAGATGGCCGGCTGAGACGGCTGGATGGGGTATGGCCGGATGAGATGGCCGGCTGAGATGGCTGGGTGGGGTATGGCTGGCGTGGGAGGGGGGAAGAGGACCGCTCCGTGAGCGTCGTCGTCAGGTGGTTACCGGGGCCTTCGTGCGGAGCACCTTCAGGAATTCGCGCATCCACGCCGAGTGGTCCGGCCACGCGCGGGACGAGACCAGTGTGCCGTCGACCACCGCCTCGTGGTCCTCGAAGGTGGCGCCCGCCGCCTGCATGTCGAGCTCCAGCGCCGGGTACGCGGTGACGTGCCGCCCGGCCAGTGCGCCGACCGCCGCCGTCATCAGCGGGCCGTGGCAGATCTGGGCCACCGGCCGGTCCGAGTCGAAGAACGCCTTGAGGATCTTGCGCAGCTCGGCGTCGTTGCGCAGGTACTCGGGGGCCCGGCCGCCCGGGACGACCAGGGCCACGTAGTCCCCGGCGTCCACCTCTGAGAAGGCCAGGTCGGCGGGCCAGGTGTAGCCGGGCTTCTCGGTGTACGTGTCGAAGCCGGGCTCGAAGTCGTGGACCACGAAGCGGAGCGTCTTGCGGGCGGGGGCCGCGATATGGACGTCGTACCCCTCCTCGCGCAGCCGCTGGTACGGATAGAGGACTTCCAGGGACTCGGCGGCGTCGCCGGTGACGATCAGGATTTTCGGTGCCATGGCGGGGCTCCCACGGTTCGTCGGCCTGTTCCGTCTACCAGAGTGCGGCAAGACGGGCCGGCGCGCTGTCCAGAGTGTCAAATTTCCGACCATCTTTTGTACACATACGGCTCGTGACGGTTACGGCGGCGGGCGAGATAGCCTGGACCCCGTGATCAGCGCGATACGCCTCGGGGGCAGCGGAGCCCCCGGCCTGCGCCCGGAGTGCCACAGCACCCGGGCCATCACTGATCCTCACAGCCCGGACCGACTGCCAAAAATGGCCAATATGGTCCCGGGCGTCTCTCATAGCGGCATAGCGTCGACTCAGACCGGAAACCCCGTGTCGTGGCGGTACGTCGTCTTTTTCACCTACGTCACGCAACGGCGCGCGACAGGAGCCAGAGGACATGCAGACCAAGCTGGACGAAGCCAAGGCCGAGCTGCTCGCACGGGCCGCCAAGGTAGCTGACAACAGCCCGGGCGGTGGTGTCGGCGGCCCGGGCGGTACCCCCCCGGTACGTGTCGCGGCCACCGGCGGCGCCGGGGCCGCGCAGGAGCGTCCCGGACAGGACGTACTCCTCGCCTATCTCCAGCGCTACTACCTGCACACCGCGCCCGAGGACATCGCGGGCCGCGACCCCGTCGACGTCTTCGGTGCCGCTTCCTCCCACTACCGGCTCGCGGAGGTCCGTCCGCAGGGCAAGGCGAACGTCCGGGTGCACACCCCTACCGTCGAGGAGAACGGCTGGACGTGCAGCCACACCGTCGTCGAGGTCGTCACCGACGACATGCCGTTCCTGGTCGACTCCGTCACCAATGAGCTGTCCCGGCAGGGCCGCGGCATCCATGTCGTGATCCACCCGCAGGTCGTCGTACGCCGTGACGTCACCGGCAAGCTCATCGAGGTCTTCGCCGAAGGCAACGGCGCCTCGGCGAGCCCGCAGGTCCGCAAGAACGCCAAGGGCGGCAAGAAGAGCGGCACGACCGAGCTGCCGCACGACGCGCTCGTCGAGTCCTGGATCCACGTCGAGATCGACCGCGAGACCGACCGGTCCGACCTCCAGCAGATCGCCACCGATCTGCTCCGCGTGCTGTCCGACGTACGCGAGGCCGTCGAGGACTGGGAGAAGATGCGCGACGCCGCGCTGCGCATCGCCGACGACCTGCCCGCCGAGCCGCTCGACGAACTCGCCGACGAAGAGGTGAACGAGGCCAGGGAGCTGCTGCGCTGGCTCGCCGCCGACCACTTCACCTTCCTCGGCTACCGCGAGTACGAGCTCAAGGACACCGACGCGCTGGCCGCCGTACCCGGCACCGGCCTCGGTATCCTGCGCTCCGACCCGCACCACAGCGTCGACGAGGCGCACCCTGTCAGCCCGTCCTTCGACCGGCTGCCCGCCGACGCCCGGGCCAAGGCCCGCGAGCGCAAGCTCCTCGTCCTCACCAAGGCCAACAGCCGGGCGACCGTCCACCGCCCCAGCTACCTCGACTACGTCGGCGTGAAGAAGTTCGATGCCGACGGCAACGTCATCGGTGAGCGCCGCTTCCTCGGACTGTTCTCGTCCGCCGCCTACACCGAGTCCGTGCGCCGGGTGCCCGTCATCCGCCGCAAGGTCGCCGAGGTGCTGGAGGGCGCGGGCTTCACGCCCAACAGCCACGACGGCCGCGACCTGCTGCAGATCCTGGAGACGTACCCGCGCGACGAGCTGTTCCAGGCGCCCGTCGACCAGCTGCGCTCCGTCGTCACCTCCGTGCTGTACCTCCAGGAGCGCCGCCGGCTGCGGCTCTACCTGCGCCAGGACGAGTACGGGCGCTACTACTCCGCGATCGTCTACCTGCCGCGCGACCGCTACACCACCGGTGTACGGCTGCGCCTGATCGACATTCTCAAGGAGGAACTGGGCGGCACCAGCGTCGACTTCACCGCCTGGAACACCGAGTCGATCCTCTCCCGGCTGCACTTCGTCGTCCGGGTCGCCCCCGGCACCGAGCTGCCCGACCTCACCGACGCCGAGGCCGACCGCATCGAGGCACGGCTCGTCGAGGCCGCCCGCTCCTGGGCCGACGGCTTCCAGGAGGCGCTCAACGCCGAGTGCGGCGAGGAGCGGGCCGCCGAGATGCTGCGCCAGTACGGCCACTCGTTCCCCGAGGGCTACAAGGCCGACCACACGCCGCGTTCCGCCGTGTCCGACATGATCCACCTCGAAGCGCTCAAGAAGGACGAGAAGGACTTCTCCCTCAGCCTGTACGAGCCGGTCGGCGCCGGCCCCGGCGAGCGTCGCTTCAAGATCTACCGGACCGGCGAGCAGGTCTCCCTCTCGGCCGTCCTTCCGGCGCTCCAGCGGCTCGGTGTCGAGGTCGTCGACGAGCGTCCGTACGAGCTGCGCTGCGCGGACCGTACGCACGCCTGGATCTACGACTTCGGTCTGCGGTTGCCGCAGATCAACGGCAGCGGCAACTACCTCGCCGATGACGCCCGCGACCGCTTCCAGGACGCCTTCGCGGCCGTGTGGACCGGTGTCGCCGAGAACGACGGCTTCAACTCCCTCGTCCTGGGCGCCGGTCTGAACTGGCGGCAGGCGATGGTGCTGCGCGCCTACGCGAAGTACCTGCGGCAGGCCGGTTCGACCTTCAGCCAGGACTACATGGAGAGCACTCTCCGCAACAACGTCCACACCACCCGGCTGCTGGTCTCGCTCTTCGAGGCGCGGATGTCCCCGGACCGGCAGAGCGCCGGCACCGAGCTGACCGACGGGCTCCTCGAAGAGCTGGACGGGGCCCTGGACCAGGTCGCCTCGCTCGACGAGGACCGGATCCTGCGGTCCTTCCTCACCGTCATCAAGGCCACTCTGCGCACGAACTTCTTCCAGATCGCGGACGGCGGCGAGCCGCACGGTTACGTCTCGATGAAGTTCGACCCGCAGTCCATTCCGGATCTCCCGGCGCCCCGCCCGGCGTTCGAGATCTGGGTGTACTCGCCGCGCGTGGAGGGCGTGCACCTGCGCTTCGGCAAGGTCGCCCGAGGCGGTCTGCGCTGGTCGGACCGGCGGGAGGACTTCCGTACGGAGATCCTCGGCCTGGTCAAGGCGCAGATGGTGAAGAACACCGTCATCGTGCCGGTCGGCGCCAAGGGCGGCTTCGTCGCCAAGCAGCTCCCGGACCCGGCCGTCGACCGTGACGCCTGGATGGCCGAGGGCGTCGCCTCCTACCGCACCTTCATCTCGGCGCTGCTCGACATCACGGACAACATGGTGGCCGGCGAGGTCGTGCCGCCCAAGGACGTCGTCCGGCATGACGAGGACGACACCTACCTGGTCGTCGCCGCAGACAAGGGCACCGCGAAGTTCTCCGACATCGCCAACGAGGTCGCCGTCTCGTACGGCTTCTGGCTCGGCGACGCGTTCGCCTCCGGCGGCTCCGCCGGGTACGACCACAAGGGCATGGGCATCACCGCCCGCGGCGCCTGGGAATCCGTCAAGCGGCACTTCCGCGAGCTCGGCCACGACACCCAGACCGAGGACTTCACCGTCGTCGGCGTCGGTGACATGTCGGGTGACGTGTTCGGCAACGGCATGCTGCTCTCCGAGCACATCCGGCTCGTCGCCGCCTTCGACCACCGGCACATCTTCATCGACCCCACCCCGGACGCCGCCACCTCGTACGCCGAGCGGCGCCGCCTCTTCGACCTGCCGCGCAGCTCCTGGGCCGACTACAACAAGGAACTGCTCTCCGCGGGCGGCGGAGTCCACCCGCGCAGCGCCAAGTCCATCCCGGTCAACGCGCACATCCGCGAGGCGCTCGGCATCGAGTCGCGGGTCACGAAGATGACGCCCGCCGAGCTGATGCAGGCCGTCCTCAAGGCCCGCGTCGACCTGCTGTGGAACGGCGGCATCGGTACGTACATCAAGTCCTCCGCCGAGTCGAACGCGGACGTCGGCGACAAGGCCAACGACGCGATCCGCGTCAACGGCCAGGACCTGCGGGCCAAGGTCGTCGGCGAGGGCGGCAACCTCGGTGCCACCCAGCTCGGCCGGATCGAGTTCGCCCGTACCGGCGGCAGGATCAACACCGACGCGATCGACAACAGCGCCGGTGTGGACACCTCCGACCACGAGGTGAACATCAAGATCCTGCTCAACGGTCTGGTCCGGGACGGCGACATGACCGTCAAGCAGCGCAACAAGCTGCTCGCCGCGATGACCGACGAGATCGGCCGTCTGGTGCTGCGCAACAACTACGCGCAGAACGTGGCCCTCGCCAACGCCACCGCACAAGCGCCCTCCCTGCTCCACGCCCACCAGCGCTTCATGCGCAGGCTTGGCCGCGACGGGGATCTCGACCGCGGGCTGGAGTTCCTGCCCGCCGACCGGCAGATCCGCGAACTGCTCAGCGGCGGCAAGGGGCTCAGCCAGCCCGAACTGGCCGTGCTGATGGCGTACACGAAGATCACCGCGGCCCGGGAGCTGATCCGGACCAGCCTGCCGGACGACCCGCACCTGCAGAAGCTGCTGCACGCCTACTTCCCGCAGCAGCTGCGCGAGCAGTTCCCCGAGGCGGTCGACGGGCACGCGCTGCGTCGCGAGATCATCACCACGGTCCTGGTCAACGACACCGTGAACAGCGGTGGTTCGACCTTCCTGCACCGGCTGCGGGAAGAGACCGGAGCTTCGATCGAGGAGGTCGTGCGGGCACAGTTCGCGGCCCGCGAGATCTTCGGCCTCGGCCAGGTGTGGGACGCCGTCGAGGCGCTCGACAACGAGGTCGCAGCCGATGTGCAGACCCGGATCCGGCTGCACTCGCGCCGGCTCGTCGAGCGCGGTGCGCGCTGGCTGCTCGGCAACCGGCCGCAGCCGCTGGAGATCGCCGGGACGATCGACTTCTTCAAGGCGGGCGTCGAGCAGGTCTGGGCCGAGCTGCCCAAGATGCTGATGGGCGCCGACCTGGAGTGGTACCAGTCGATCCTGGACGAGCTCACCGAGGCGGGTGTCCCGGGCGAACTGGCACAGCGGGTCGCCGGGTTCTCCTCCGCCTTCCCGGCGCTGGACATCGTGGCGATCGCGGACCGCACCGGCAAGGAAGCGCTCTCCGTCGCCGAGGTGTACTACGACCTCGCGGACCGGTTGGGTATCACCCAGCTGATGGACCGGATCATCGAGCTGCCGCGGGCCGACCGCTGGCAGTCCATGGCCCGGGCGTCCATCCGCGAGGACCTGTACGCCGCGCACGCCGCGCTCACCGCGGATGTGCTGTCCGTGGGCAACGGGACCTCGACCCCGCAGGAGCGGTTCACGGCGTGGGAGGAGAAGAACGCGGCGATCCTCACGCGGTCGCGCTCCACGCTTGAGGAGATCCGGGGGTCGGACTCGTTCGACCTGGCGAACCTGTCGGTGGCCATGCGGACGATGCGGACGTTGCTTCGTACGCACGTGTAGCGAGTGAGGGACGGGGCGGTCGCCGGGGGTGCTCGGCGGCCGCCCCGTCCTCATGCCGGGCGGGCTTGATTTCGGCGTGGCTTCAGAACGTGCGGGTTTCGGCCGCCGCCGTGGGTGAGGTAACGGGGTTGGCGGCGTTGCCATGTCTGGGTGAGTCCGGTGGGGAAGCGGCGGCCGCTGCGGGACAGGACCATGCCCTCGACCAGCTGGAGTTCGTCCCCGCCGGAGTACTGCCGCTCGGTCGTGCCGAGCTTCTTTTGCGGGCCCGGGCCGGACTTGCCGGCCGTTGAGCGCCATTGGGTGCCGTAGGCGCTGGTGTCGTGGACGTGGACGATGCCGCCCTCGCCCGGCGCCCTGCCCACGCCGCTACTTCTTGCCGGTGAACTCCTCGTACGCGGCCACGACCTCCTCGGCCGGACCGTCCATCCGCAGGGTCCCCGCCTCCAGCCAGATCGCCCGGTCGCAGGTCTCGGTGATCGACTTGTTGCTGTGGCTGACCAGGAAGACCGTGCCGGCCTCCTTGCGCAGCTCGATGATCCGTTCCATGCTGCGCCGCTGGAACCTCGCGTCACCGGTGGACAGCGCCTCGTCGATCAGGAGGACGTCATGGCTCTTGGCCGCCGCGATCGAGAAGCGCAGCCGGGCGCCCATGCCGGAGGAGTACGTCCGCATCGGCAGGGTGATGAAGTCGCCCTTCTCGTTGATGCCGGAGAAGTCGACGATCCCCTGGTAGCGCTCGCGGATCTCGGCCCGCGTCATCCCCATCGCGAGCCCGCCGAGGACGACGTTGCGCTCGCCGGTCAGATCGCTCATCAGCGCCGCGTTCACCCCGAGCAGGGAGGGCTGGCCCTGGGTGTGCACCCGGCCCTTCGTCGCGGGCAGCAGACCGGCGATCGCCTTCAGCAGCGTCGACTTTCCCGAGCCGTTGGAACCGATCAGGCCGATGGCCTCGCCCTTGTACGCGGCGAAGCTCACCCCCTTCACGGCGTGCACCTCGCGCACCCCGGGGGTCTGCCGGCGCGAGACGATCCGGCTCAGCGCCGAGGTGGCGCTGCCCTTTCCGGTACGGGCGCCGTTGACCTTGTACGTGATGTGCACGTCGTCCACGACGACGGTCGGCACCCGCTCTTCGATGTCGGCCGGATTGCCGACCAGGTTGTCAGCCACGTCCGTACCGCTCCTCCGCCTGCCAGAAGTACACGAAGCCGCCCACCCCGCACACGAGCGCCCAGCCCGCGGCGATCGCCCACACATGCGGCGGCAGATGGGACGCGCCGAAGCTGTCGATGAGCGCGAACCGCATCAGGTCGATGAAGACGGCGGCCGGATTGCACTCCAGCATCACCATCACGTAGTGCGGGACCCGGTCCCCCTTGAGCATCGTGTCGACGCTCCACATGACGCCCGAGGCGTACATCCAGGTGCGCAGGATGAACGGCATCAGCTGCGCGATGTCCGGCGTCCGGGCGGCGAGCCGCGCCACCACCATGGAGACACCGGTGTTGAACACGGCCTGGAGGAACAGCGCCGGAACCGCCAGCAGCCAGGACGGCTTGGGGAACTGCCCGAACCCCACCAGGATCAGCACCAGCGCACCCAGCGAGAACAGCAGCTGCTGGAGCTGCTGCAGGGCCAGCGCGATCGGCAGCGAGGCGCGCGGGAAGTGCAGCGCTCGCACGAGGCCGAGGTTGCCGCTGATCGCACGGGTGCCCGCGGTGATCGAGCTGGCGGTGAAGGTCCAGATGAACACGCCGGTGACGAGGAACGGAACGAAGTCCTCGACGTTGCGCTTCGTGCCCATCAGGACGCCGAAGATGAAGTAGTAGACCGTCGCGTTCAGCAGCGGGGTCATGATCTGCCAGATCTGGCCGAGCTTCGCCTGGCTGTACTGCGCGGTCAGCTTGGCGGTGGCGAACGCCGTGATGAAGTGCCGCCGCCCCCACAGCTGCCGGATGTACGTGACCAGCGAGGGCCGGGCCCCGCTCACCGTCAGTCCGTGGCGGGCGGCGAGCGCGGCCAGCTCGCCCGGCGCGTACACCGGGCAGGGCGTACCGGCGGGGGTGTCGGCCGGGGCCGCTGGGGTTTTTGTCTGGCTCACCACGATCGCTTTCGACGGGAGGGCGGGAACACGACGACGGACGGGACGGAACCGTATCGTCGCAACGCTGAGAGTAGGGCGCTCCACGCCGCAACGCAACCGTTTCGTCGTGGCGGACTATGATTCAGCCATGACCACCGCCCCGGGAACCCGCCGCCGTGCCCCCGCCGGAGCCGCTGTGCTGCGCGAGGACGTCACCGATGCGATTCGCAGCGCCGTCTTCGAGGAACTGGCCGCTGTGGGCTTCGCCCGGATGTCGATCGAGGGCATCGCCCGGCGGGCGGGCGTCGGCAAGACGGCCGTGTACCGCCGCTGGAAGTCCAAGCTGGCCCTGGTCCTCGACCTGGTCTCGGCCGTCGCCGTCCAGGGCATGCCGGCCCCGGCCACGGGTTCGCTGTACGGGGATGTCCGCGCCGTACTGGAACTGGCCGCCTACGCCCTGCGCCACCCCGTCGCCTCGCAGGTCATCCCGGACCTGCTGGTCGAGGCGGCCCGCAGTCCGGAGATCTCCGACACGATCAAGGCCGCCCTGCTGGACCCGCAGCAGGGCATCGCCGCCGTCGTTGTACGGGACGCCGTGGCGCGCGGCGAGCTGCCCGAGGACAGCGACCCGGACCGCGCGCTGGACCTGATCGTCGGTCCGCTCTACTGGCGGCTCGCCGTCGTCCGCGCCCCGTTGCCCAAGGGCTACCTCGACGACCTGGCCGCGTCGGCCGTCGCCGCGCTCAGGAACCGGGCCGGGTAGGTACTGCCGTTCCTGCGCGGTGCGCATGGGGGCCGGCGTCGGGGAACGGCCTCTGCCGCCAGGTCACCAGGGGCGGCGGTGGCTGCCGGCTCATTACTCGGGCCGGTTCACGCGGATCAGCGTCTGCTGCCCGTTGGCGACGAGTTTGTGCCGGCCGTCCTGGACGCCGTGCACCTCCAGTTGGCAGACGGTCAGGGTGCGTCCGGACTTCAGGACGGTTCCGACCGCCTCGATGTGGTCGCCGATGGCGGGTGCGAGGAGGTTGATCTTGTACTCGACGGTGAGTACCTCGGTGTTCTCGGGGAAGAGCGTGTAGGCGGCGTAGCCGCCGGCGCTGTCCGCGATGGCGCTGGTGGCGCCGGCGTGGAAGTAGCCGTGCTGCTGGGTGACTTCGGGCCGGCTCGGGAGCACGATGTGCACGAGGCCCGGCGCGATGCGGGTCATGCGTGCGCCGAGGTGGCTCATCAGCCCCTGGCGGTCGAAGCTGGCCCGGACGCGCTCGCGCACCTCGGGGCTTGCCTGTTCCTGCTGCGTCCGGTTTTCCACGTGCTCTCCTTCGACGGGCGTCATGGTCCGTGTACGAGGTGGGGCGGGTCAGCCGGCCAGGCGTTCCGCCAGCAGGAACCCGCCGATGGCGATCATCATGGCACCGGAGACCCGGGTGACCGCCCGGGCCGCCGAGGGCCGGGTCCTCAGCACGGTGCGAGCGAGCACGCCGACGGCGAGGCGGACGACGGCGCAGGCCGTCATGTGGAGGGTGCCGATCAGCCCCGTCTGAGCGGCGACGGGCCAACCGCCCGTGGTGCCGGTGAACTGCGGGAACAGTGAGAGTCACTGGAACGCTGTCCATCAGGTGGCCTCGGCCGTCTGTCGGCCGATGTCAGCCGGTGGACTCCCCGGCCAGCAGCCGGTCCGCGACCCGGGCCGCCGCCCCGCCGTCGTCCAGGTCGCAGAAGTCCCGGCGGAAACTCTCGTACGCCTCCGCGTGCCGGGCCGCCGACGCGGTCAGGGCGCCGGCATCGCGCAGGGCCCCGGCGATCTCGTCCGTGCCGATGAGCAGCGGCCCCGGCGCCCGGGTCTCGAAGTCCAGGCAGAAACCGCGCACCGTGTCGCGGTAGTGCTCCAGGTCGTAGGTGTGGAAGAGCATCGGGCGGCCCGTGTGCGCGTAGTCGAACATCAGCCCCGCGTAGTCCGTCACCAGCACATCCGCGATGAGCAGGAGCTGAGCGGTGTCCGGGTGGGCCGACACGTCGCGTACGCCGTGCCCCTCGGGCACGCTTCCGGTCACCCTCGGATGGCGCCGCACCAGGAGGGTGTGGCCGTCGCCGAGAGACCGGGCCAGGGCGGCCAGGTCGAGCGCGGGGTCCCAGCGGTAGCGGGGCCGCTCGCCGTCGGCGCCGGGCGGGTGGGCCAGCTGGTCGCGGTAGGTCGGCGCGTACAGCACGACCCGGCGGCCGTCCGGGATGCCGAGCCGGCGCCGGACCCGCTCGGCGGTCTTGGTCCGGTCGGCCGAGAAGAGCAGGTCGTTGGCAGGGGAACCCGCCTCCAGGACCTCGCCCCCGTAGCCGAGCGCGCGGCGCAGCAGCGGGGTGGAGTGGCGGCTGGGGGAGACCAGGACGGACCACTGGGCCGACCGGCGCGGCAACGAGGCGAGTTCGTGGTGGTCCGCGTACAGGGTGCCGTCCAGATCCGTGCCGAAGCGGCCGAGCGGGGTGCCGTGCCAGGTCTGCACGACGATCTGGCCGGGCCGCCGCTCGAACCACTCGGGCAGCTGGTCGGCGGTGACGATCCAGCGGGACCGCGCCAGCGCCTCGTACCAGTCGGCGCTGTACTCGACGACCGGGACGGCGGTGGGCGGAACGTGGCCGTGGAGCCCGTCGGTGACCCAGAGCTGCTCCGACTCCACTCCCCGGCGCACCAGTTCGGCGTGGACGGCGCGGGGTGAGTCGCCGCCCGTGTAGAGGACGGTGTCCCGCAGCGGCAGGGCGCGCCGGGCCGGGTAGTGCGTGCGGCGCAGTTCGGCCCGGCGGTACGCGCCCTGTTCGCAGCCCGCGAGGACCGGCCCGGACCGTACGGTCAGCCGGTCGCCGAACCGGCGGTCCAGGGCGAACTCCCGCCCGACCGCAGGGGTGTTGGCGTCCGCGCCCGTGCGGCGGAGCGGCAGCCGGGCGGCGAGCGCGGTCAGTACCCGGACCGGCCGGCCGCCCAGATACGCGTCCCAGCGGCCCTCGGGCAGCCCGACGGCCACCGAGGGCGCGAGGAACGCGGTGAAACGGCGCCCCTCGTACGCCCCCGCGCGCCGTTCCTCGTGGTGGGTGACGGGGACCGATACGGTCTCGCGCAGCGTCTCGTGCCGCAGCACGAGGTGGGCCGGCCCCTCGTCCTGCCGTACGCCCGTCCCGGCACCGGTAACGCCCTCCACCCGCAGCGCCCCGTCCGGCGTCCACGCGGCCCCGTCCGCGAACGGCTGCCCGCTCAGGTCCAGCACCAGCTCGCCCGCCGCGTCGGCCACCACCGGCGGCGCCACCTCCGGGGCCGCCGCCAGCGGTACCCGCGACCCGTCCGCCAGCACCAGCCGCGCCCGCCACCGCCCGCCGGGCTCCGGCTCGACCTCGCGCGGCGCCCGGTGCGGGGCCGCGGGCGCGGCCGCCATCCCGGCGAGGTCGGCGAGCGGAACACGTACCGCGAAACGGCCGTCCGCCCGGCACTCGACGGGGTGGCCGAACTCCTGGTCCGCCACCCCGTCACAGGTCAGCACCAGGGCCTTCGGCCGGGCACCCCCGTACAGTCCGCCGGTCAGCACCAGCTCCTCGCCGATGCGGCGGTCCTCGCAGCGGGCCGGCAGCTGCGTCAGGGTCAGCCGGAGCCGGCCGCCCAGGTAGTCGAGCACGGCCCGCCGCCCGTCGCCCAGGTCCCGGACGTGACGCTGGACCGCCCCCGCGTCCACGGCGCGCACGGCCACCCGGCGGACCGTGCCATGAGCGGCCACCATCATGCCCACCAGCCAGCCGCCGGGCCGCAGCCGACGCGGGTCGAGCGTCAGCTCGAACCCCGAGTGGTCGTAACTGTGCAGCTGCTGACCGGAGTTGACGGTCGCCTCGGGTGCGGGAACGTTTCGTACCGGCACCGTCCGCAACTGCTGGCCACGGGTCGCGCGCACCATGCCCACCTTCAGCGAGTGGCGCGGCGACGCGGCCGGCAGATTGCGGATGTACGCGTAACCGCGCAGCCGCAGCCTTCCGTCGTCGTCCCACTGCGCCTCCAACAGCCGTGCCACGGCCGGGAGATCGGTACGGGCGAGGCGGGGGGCGTCCGGGATGCCGGGAAATCCGGCCTGCCGCCGCCCCGGCACACCGGCCACCAGGAACGTTCCGGTGCCGTTGGCCCGTTCGAAGGCGAGCACGGCGAGCAGCTCCGCGAGCCTGCGCTCCTTCACCAGCCGCCACTTGATCCGCAGCTCCACCGGCAGCTCGTGCGCCACGGACCGGCCCGGCCTGACCGCCCCGTCCATCCGTTCCATCCGGTCCAGGAACGCCCCCGCGTCCGCCATGAACGCCTCCCGGTACGCGGGCCCGCCCATGGCGAGCCCCTCCAGGAAGTACACGAAGTCGTCGCGCAGGCACGAGAGGTCGTAGCGGCGCCGCGCACCGCCGTGTCCGACCCCGCCCCGGCCCGCCAGGAACGCGCTGACCTGCTCGCACGCCGCGATCCGGTCGCGTACGCCCCGCACATCCGTACGCCGCCGGGTGATCGACCCCTCGCGCACCCGCCAGTAGTAGACGTGCTCGTGCAGTACGTCGACCGAGCCGGCGAGGAAGTGGGCCGGGATCATCACCGGGGTGTCCTCGTACAGCTTCCCCTCCGGGAAGGCGAAGGCGTGCCGGTCCCAGAAGGAGCGCCGGAACACCTTGTTCCAGGCGACCCGGTCGGCGAGCAGCCGCGGATCGCGGCTGATGTGGGTGCGTGCCCGGGTGGCGGTCAGCCAGCGGTACTGCCAGGCCTGCTGCCGCCCCTGCTCGGTCAGCCGCCACACGTTGCCGGTCGCGAGGTCGGAGCCGGTCGACTCCAGGGAGGCCAGCATCCGCGCGTAGGCGTCGTGGACGACGATGTCGTCGCTGTCGACGAACGCCAGATACGGCACGCCCTGTGTGGTGTGCCGCACGCCGGTGTTGCGGGCCGCGCTCAGCCCCCCGTTGGGCCGGCGGACATAGCGGAAGCGGCGGTCGCGGGCGGCGAACTCCCGGGCGATGGCCGTACTGCCGTCCGTCGAACCGTCGTCGACGAGGATCACCTCGATGTCGGCGACCGACTGTTCGGCCACCGAGCGCAGGCAGTCCTCCAGATAGTCCTCGACGTTGTGGACCGGGACGACGACACTGAGGCGCGGCTTCATGCCCGGTCAACCGGGGCGGACGCCCCGGGTCACCGGCACTGCCCCGAACGGGTGAACACGCGATTCGGTGCGCGGTGAGTGCGCGATTACGCTCGGCTGCCATGCTCCTCAGTGTTGTCGTGCCCGTCCACCGCGCTCAGGGATATCTCAGGGCGACGCTGGAGTCCGCGCTCGGCCGGGGCTCCGGCGACCTGGAGCTCCTCGTCGTCGACGACGGCTCGCGGGACGGCAGCGCCGAGATCGCCGCCGAGTTCGCGGCGCGCGACCCGAGGGCCGGGGTGCTCACCCTGCCCGAGCACCGCGGCGCGGGTCCGGCCCGCAACGCCGGGGCCGCCGAGGCGCGCGGCCGGTACCTGCTCTTCCTCGACGGTGACGACCTGCTGCGACCGGGCGCCCTGGACGCGATCACCGCCCGGCTGGCCGGGAGCGAACCGGACGTGCTCCTCCTCGGACACGACCGGATCGACTGGTGGGGCACCGTCACGCCCCCGCAAACCGGCCCCGACGGCTTCTCGACCGTCACCCCGCGCCTCTTCCGCCGCGCCTTCTGGAGCGCGCACGGCCTCCGCTTCACCGACGGCCCCTACGAGGACGTCCTCCCCGTCCTGAGCGCCACCCTCCTCGCCTCCGACGCCGGCACGCTCGACACCCTCGACCGGATCTGCGTCCGTCAACGCGTCCGCCGCACCGGCACCTTCGCCACCACCCCGGGCCGCCACCACTTCGCGATCGTCGACGCGTACGAACGGCTGCTCGCCGCGACCGGCCCCGACCTGCGGATCCGGGCCGCCCGCGCCCGCCATCTGCGGACCGTCCTCGACGACCCCGGCCGGATCGTCCCCGAGGACCGGGCCGCCTTCCACCGCGCCGCGGACCTCCCCGGCAGCTACGCCGTCCACCGCGCCCAGGAGGCCGTCCGCACCGGCCGCGCCCGCACCCGGGAAGCCCTGCGCCGCCGGAAGAAGAAGCTCCGGACCGGCCTCACGCGCGCCGCCTACCGCGCCGACCTGCTGCGCCCCCTGGACCCGAACCTCGCGGTGTACGGCGCCTACTGGAACCGGGGCGTCGCCTGCAACCCGGCCGCGATCCACGCCAAGGCCCTCGAACTGGCCCCGCACGTCCAGGGTGTCTGGGTGGTCTCGTCCCGGCACCGCGACCGCATGCCGCCCGGCGTCCCGTACGTCATCGAGGGCTCCCTCGCGTACTGGCGGATCATGGCCACCGCCACGTACCTGATCAACAACTCCAGCTTCCCCGGCGGCTTCACCAAGCGCCCCGGCCAGCGCTATCTCCAGACCCACCACGGCACCCCGCTGAAGACCATGGGCCTGGACCAGCGCGCCTACCCGGCCCTCACCAACGGCATCAGCTTCGAGAAGATCGTCGCCCACGCCGACCAGTGGGACTTCTCGCTCTCCGCCAATCCGCACACCACGGAGGTCTGGGACCGGGTCTACCCGTCCGGGTACGAGCATCTGAACCTCGGCTACCCGCGCAACGACGTCTTCTTCACCGCCACCCCCGAGCGGATCGCGGAGATCCGGCGGCGCCTCCACCTCGACCCGGAACGGACGGTGCTGCTGTACGCGCCGACCCACCGCGACTACCGCAAGGGCTTCGTCCCCGACCTCGACCTGGACCGGCTGACCCGCGAACTCGGGCCGCGGTACGTGGTGCTGGTCCGCGCGCACTACTTCTACGGCCGCTCGGCGGCGCCGGACAGCAGCCGGGTGGTGGACGTGACGGGACATCCGTCCGTCGAGGAACTCTGCCTGGTCTCCGACGCGTTGATCACCGACTACTCGTCACTGATGTTCGACTACGCCTGCCTGGACCGCCCGATCATCAGCCACGCCCCGGACTGGGCCGCCTACCGGGCCTCGCGCGGCGCCTACTTCGACCTGCTCTCCGGACGCCCCGGCGACACCCCGGGCGCGGTCGCCACCACCGACGACGAACTGCTGGAACTGTTCAGGACGGGCGAGTGGCGCTCGGCGCGGACGGCGGAGCTGCGGGCGGCGTTCCGGGCGCGCTTCTGCCCGTACGACGACGGGCACGCGGCCGAACGCGTGGTGCGGCGGCTGTTCCTCGACGGCGGCGAGTAGGACCGACCGGCAAATGGGGGCGCAGCCAATGTCACCCGTTCGGGAGAGACCGCAACCGGTGACCCCCGGCCCGTCACGGGGTTGAGCCATACGGACAACCAGGCCCCGGATGAACGGACGTGCTCAACATGCCGCCACGGCTCAGTGTCGTCGTACCCGTCCACAACGTGGAGCTCTATCTGACGGACTGCCTGAAGTCCCTCGCGGAGCAGACCATGACCGACCTGGAGGTGGTCATGGTCGACGACGGGTCCACCGACAACAGTGCGGCCCTGGCCGCCGGGTTCGCCGCGCAGGACGGCCGGTTCCGGCTGGTGAGCCAGGAGAACGGCGGACTCGGGCACGCCCGCAACACCGGGGTCCGCCACTGCGACCCGGGCGCCCGCCATCTCGCCTTCGTCGACAGCGACGACGTGCTCCCGCCCCGCGCGTACGAACTCCTTCTCGGCGCCCTGGACGAGACGGGCTCGGACCTCGCGTCCGGCAACGTACTGCGGCTGCGGTCCTCCGGCAGGCTCCAGCAGTCGCCCAACTTCCGCAAGCCGATGGCGACGACCCGGCTGCGCACCCACATCTCCCGCGACTGGGACCTCGCCGCCGACCGGATCGCCTGCAACAAGGTCTTCCGCCGGTCCTTCTGGGACGAGCACGCCTTCGCCTTCCCGGTCGGCGCCCTCTACGAGGACATCCCGGTCGTCCTGCCCGCCCACTTCCTGGCCCGCTCCGTCGACGTGCTGAAGGACGCCGTCTACCACTGGCGCGACCGTCCGGGCTCGATCACCGCGCGCCGCGCCGTCGTCCGCGGCATCCAGGACCGGGCCTCGCACGTGCTGGGCGTAGCCACGTTCCTCGACGAGCACCGCGGCGCCACCGACAAACGGCGCTACGAGGCCCACGTACTCGCCCATGACCTGCGGTACTTCATGGAGGCGCTGCCCGACGGCGACGAGGAGTACCGGCGCGCCTTCCTCACGTACGCCAATGAGTTCACCGACCAGGTCGACCCCGCGGTCCTGGACGCGCTCCCGCTGCGGCTGCGGCTGATGTGGCACCTCGTGCGCAAGCGGCGGGCCGACGAACTGCTGGCGCTGCTCGCCTTCGACCGGGCCGAGCCGGGAGCCTTCGCGGTACGGGGCCTGCGGCGCCGCAGCGCCGCCTTCCCGGCCCTCACCCGGCCCGTGCCGCGCCCGGTCCTGCGGGTCACCGACCGGGACCTGCCGCTCACCGCCCGGCTGCGGGACGCCCACTGGCAGGGCGGCAGGCTGCACCTCAAGGGGTACGCCTACATCCGGAACCTGCCCGCCACCGCGCGCGGCAGCGAGTTCCGGGCCGGGTGGCTGCGGGCGGGGCGCCGGCACGTGGTGCCGCTCCGGCTGCGTACGGTCGCCGATCCCGAGGCCACCGCCCGGTCCCGGCAGAGCCTGCACGACTACGACCGCTCCGGCTTCGAGACCGTCATCGACCCGGCCAGGCTCCGCATCGACGCCGACGGCGGTCCCGAACGGCTCACCTGGCGCCTGGAGATCGGCATCGCCGGGCACGGCATGCTGCGCCGCTCCGGCCTCTCGACCGACGAGGCGGCCGCACCGCCGCCCGTGCACCGCCCCGACGGCGACCACCGGATCGTGCCCGCCTTCGACGACGGCCGGCTCGTGCTGCACGCCGAACGGATCGACGCCCGCTTCGAGACGCACCGCGCGGGCGGCACGGGCGACGGCGCGGGCACCGTGGTCGTCGACGGCATGATCCGCGACCGCCTCGGCAAGGGCCCGCTGCGTCTCGCGTTCACCCACCGGGCCTCCGGCACCTCCTTCGACTGCCCGGTGACCGTCCAGGAGGGGACCGTGCCGTCGGCGGCGGGATGGCGGCGCTTCACCGCCGTCGTCCCGCTCGGCGCCTTCGCCGACGCCCGCGCGGGCGCGGGGGAGGGGACGACGCCCGCGCAGCTTCCGTACAGCCTGCATCTCGTCGGCCCGGACGGGCGCAGGACGCCGATCGACGTGCCGGGGCCCGTACTGCCGGGCCGCTACCCGCTGGACGGGGCCGGCGGCCGGCGGCGCGAACTCGGTCTCACCGCGAGCTCGCGCGGCAATCTGCTGATCAGCGACCGCACCGTGCAGCCCGCCGTCGACCTGGCGACCTGGACGGAGGACGGACAACTCCTCCTGGAGGGCACCTTCCCCCACGACCCGGACCGCCCCGTCGAACTGGTGGCCCGGCACAGCGGACACGGCGAGGAGGCGGCCTTCCCGCTGGCCTTCTCGGGTGCGGCCGGAACGTGTCGGTTCAGGGCCGCGCTCCGGCCGGACGCCGTCGAGGGACCGGGCGGGAAACTGCCGCTGGGCCAGGGCCACTGGTACCTCTTCCTCCGCGAGAAGGGCGCCGAGGACGATGCCTACGACGCCCCGCTGCGCATCCCGGCAGCCGCCCACCGCACCCTGCCGGCCGCCCGCACCCTCACCGGCCGGAAGTACCTCGTCGAACGGCGCTTCCACGACCAACTGCTGATCAACTGCGCCCCGGTGCTCACCCCCGCGGAACGCGGCGCACGCGGCAAGCGGCTGCTGCGTGAGACGTACCGGAGCCGACGACGCACCGCGCCGCTGCGCGACACCGTGCTGTACAGCAGCTTCGACGGCCGCCAGTACTCCGACTCCCCGCGCGCCGTCCACGAGGAACTGGTCCGCAGGGGTGTCGAGTCGGAACACCTGTGGGTGGTGAGCGACCAGCAGGCCCGTGTCCCGGCGGGTGCCACGGTCGTCGAGCACGGCTCCACCGACTGGTACGAGGCGCTGGCCACCAGCCGCCACGTCGTCACCAACACCCAGCTGCCGGAGTGGTTCGAGCGGCGCGAGGGCCAGTGCGTCGTCCAGACCTGGCACGGCACCCCCCTCAAACGCATCGGCCTCGACCTCGCGGGCACCGCCTGCGCCAATGCCGCCTACCTCGCCACCATCGAGCAGCGCGCCCGGCAGTGGAGCGTCCTCGTCTCCCCGAACCGCTTCTCCACCCCCGTCCTGCGGCGCTCGTTCGGCTACCGGGGCGAGGTCCTGGAGTGCGGCTATCCCCGCAACGACCTGTTCCACGCCTCCGACCGGACCAAGGTCGCCGCGTCGGTCCGGGAAAGGCTCGGCATCCCCGGGACCAAACGGGTCGTGCTGTACGCGCCGACCTGGCGCGAGGACCGACCGCAGGGCGGCGGCCGCTACGCCCTCGACCTGCGACTCGACCTCGCCGCCGCCGAACGCGAACTCGGCGCCGACACCGTCCTGTTGGTGCGCCGTCACTACCTGGTCACCGATCGGCTGCCGGACAGCGGCAGCGGCTTCGTCCGTGACGTCTCGCGCTACGGGGACGTCGGCGAGCTGATGCTGATCAGCGACGCGCTGGTCACCGACTACTCCTCCCTGATGTTCGACTTCGCCCAGACCGGCCGGCCCATGCTCTTCCACACCCACGACCTGGCGCACTACCGCGACACGCTGCGCGGCTTCTGCTTCGACTTCGAGGCCCGCGCCCCCGGCCCGCTGATCCCCGGCTCCGCCGGACTGATCGAGGCGCTGCGCGACCCGGAACGGGCCACCAGGGGGCACGCGCAGGCGTACGAGGCATTTCGCCGGGACTTCTGCGACCTGGACGACGGACACGCGGCGGCGGGCGTGGCCGACCGGATGCTCAAGGATCTCGCCCGGCCCTGACCGGCCGCGAACGGACGCCGATGTGCACGGCCCTGCCCGGCCAGTCCTGGTCGCGGCGGGGCAGGGCGCGGAGCCACCATGCCCACTTAAACCATTCGAGTGATTTGCCGTATTAGTACGCTTATTGGTACATCACTCTGTGTCTTGCGGTTGCTACGTTCTGTTTTCATGAGAATCCGAATGGGATGCGAGCCTCGGGACGTACAACGCGCAAGATTTGCGGTGCTCGTCGCTGCCGCGGTCGGTCTGATCACCCGGATGGTGATCGCGGCGAACATGCCGGGACCGGCTGATGTGCGGATCTTTCACGGTTTCGCAAAGGCGATCGCCCGGTACGGTCCCATTCGGATTTACGAACAGCCGCTGCCGGGACTGCCCGTGTACAACCATCCGCCGCTGGCCGGCTGGATGCTCCTCGGTCTGAACGAGCTCTCCGAGCTGGGCATTTCGTTCGGAACGTTGATCAGATCACCTGCCTCGATCGCCGACTTCTTCTGCGCGCTCGTCGTATTCGAGATCGTCCGGCGGCGCAGCTCCGTTCGTGCAGCGGTCGCCTGCGGAATCGGCGTGGCGTTCAGCCCCCTGCTGATCGCGACCTCCGGCTATCACGGCAACACCGATGCGGTCGCCGTCACATTCGCGCTCGCCGCCGCCCACTTGCTTGCCGACCGGAAGTCCCCACTGGTCGCCGGCGTGGTTGCCGCCCTGTCAATCAGTGTCAAGTTCGTCCCGATCGTGGTGATTCCGGCCCTGTTCGTTGTCGCCATGCGGGCCGGCCGGCCGGTTCTGGTCCGCTTCACTGCCGGATTCACCGCCCTGATCGCCCTCGTCTGGGGCCCTGTTCTGGTGACCGTTCCGCAGAACCTCAAGGAGAACGTTCTGGAGTACGCGGGCGGCAGCTACGGCTTCTGGGGCCTCGTCCGGTTCGCCGACGCGCTCGGCCTGCCGGACTACCTCATCGCCTTCATGCGTGGAGAGGGCCACTTTCTCTTCGTGTTGATCTGTGTGGCGGCGGGCGTCTGGCTGGCGTGGCTGCGGCCCGCACAGTGCGTCGCCGTCGTCGCGGTCACGCTGAGCCTCCTGCTGCTGCTCTCCACCGCGTCCGCCCTGCAGTACCTGACCTGGGCGGCCGCCGCGATGTTCGTCATCGGAGTCTGGGAAGGGGTCGCGTACAACTTGCTGCTCGGTCTGGTGGCCTACCTCGGCTATCACGGGCGCTCGGCCGTGCGCTGGAGCGAAACGGTGCTGCATTTCGGCGAGGCCGGCTGGTTCGTCCTCGCCGCCGCTCTCCTCAGCGGAATCCGCAAGATCCTTGCCGCGCCGGCGGCCGTACCCCCGCAATCCTGCGCCGAGCGGCCCCTGGCCGAGGTGCCCCGCACCCCGCACCCCACCGGTTCCGCCGTCAACTGACCGCCCGCCCCCTCCCGAGCCCCGATTCGCCGAGCACCGTGCACTGCCCACCGAGCGCAACTGGAGAAGGCCCCGTGAAGGAAAGCCCGAGCCCCAGGATCGGCATCCTGGTGGTCGCGTACAACGCCGAGACGACACTGGAGAGGACCCTCGACCGCATTCCGGAAGACTTCCGGTCCAAGGTCGCCGAGGTCCTCATTCTCGACGACGCGAGCCACGACGCGACCTTCACCGCGGGCTGCCGCTGGTCGCAGACGGAGGGAATGCCGCGGACGGTGGTGATGCGGCACACCAAGAACCTCGGCTACGGCGGAAACCAGAAGGCCGGATATGCGCTGGCCGCCGAACACGGACTCGACATCATCGTGCTGCTGCACGGCGACGGGCAGTACGCCCCAGAATTCCTGCCCGACATGGTCGCACCGATCGAACGCGGCGAATGCGAGGCCGTGTTCGGCTCACGGATGATGAATTCCGGCTCCGCCCTCAAGGGCGGCATGCCGATGTACAAATGGCTCGGCAACCGCATTCTCACCCGCCTGGAGAACACCCTTCTCGGCTCGCGGCTCACCGAATTCCACTCCGGGTACCGCGCCTACAGCGTCGCCGCGCTCAAGAAGCTGCCGATCCACCGCAACACCGACGCGTTCGACTTCGACACCCAGATCATCGTCCAGCTGCTCAACGAAGGAATGCGGATCAAGGAGATCCCCGTCCCCACCTACTACGGCGACGAGATCTGCTACGTCAACGGCATGAAGTACGCGAAGGACGTCGTCAAGGACGTCCTCGAATACCGGCTCGCCGTCAAGGGGTTCGGCACCTGCGCCTGGATCCCCAAACCCGTCGAGTACGCGTTCAAGGAGGGCGACGGTTCCTCGCACGCCGTCATCCTGGAGAAGATGCGCGGACTGCCGCCCGGCCGGGTCCTCGATCTCGGCTGCTCCGGCGGCCTGTTCGCGCAGCGCCTCGAAGCCCTCGGCCACGAGGTGACGGGCGTGGACTACGTCGAAGTCCCCGGCGTACGCGAGAAATGCACCCGATTCCGCCTCGCCGACCTGGAGGAGGGGCTGCCCCCGGAGATCGGCGCCGACTACGACTACGTGGTCGCGGGCGACGTCATCGAGCACCTCTCCCGCCCCGAGCGGGTGCTCGCCGAGGTCGCCACCGTGCTGCGGCCCGGCGGCCATGTGCTGCTCTCCGTACCGAACTTCAGCCACTGGTACTCCAGGCTGCGGGTCGCGCTCGGAGTCTTCGACTACGACCGGCGCGGCATCCTCGACGAAACGCATCTGCGCTTCTTCACCCGGGCCAGCCTGCGCCGCACGGTCAGGAACGCCGGCTACGACGTCCTCAACATCGTCTCCACCGGGGCCCCGTTCTGGGCGCTCCTCGGCGGTGGACCGCTCCCCGCGGTCCTCGGCGGGATGTCGAAGCTGCTCACCCGGATCCGGCCGACGCTGTTCGGCTATCAGCACGTCGCCCTGCTCACCCCGCACGCGGCCGAGACGATCATCGCTGGAGAGCACGTCGATGTACAGGACATCCTCAACCGACAGTACGCCCCTGCCGTCCGGGTCGGCGTCTGAGGCCGCCGTCCCCCGTCCCACCCCCGCCCCGGCGTCCGAGACACCGGTCGCCGCAGTCAGGAGCAAGGCCGTGACCCTCCCCAGTCTGATGCTGCTGCTGTTCGCCGTGTTCTCGTCGGCGGGTGGGCAGATCATGCTCAAGCACGGGATGAAGGGCGCCGCGGCCGCCGCCGCGCACGGCGGCGGTTCCGTCGCCCTGCGCGCCGCGACCAGCCCGTGGGTCGTCCTCGGCCTGGTGGTCTTCGCGGTGTCCGCCCTCGCCTGGATGACCACCCTGGCCACGGTGCCGCTGTCCATCGCCTACCCGTTCAACGCCCTCGGGTATCTGCTGATCGTGCTGGCCGGGGCGACCGTGCTGCACGAGCGGACCTCGATGTGGACCTGGGGCGGCTCGCTGCTCGTGGTCATCGGCCTCGCCACGGTGATGGCCGGCCGGCAACGCTGAGAAGATTCACGCCCGTCCGGCGATCCCGTCCGGCGATCCCGTCCAGCGATCCCGTCCAGCGATCCCGTCCGGCGATTCAGGACATGCCACCGGACGGGCCCGGCACCGCGCTCTCCCTCAGCAGCACCGTCCGCACCACCCGCTCCGCGGCCCGCCCGTCGTCGTACGGACAGAACCGGGCCCGGAACGCGGCCCGCAGCGCCTCGTTCGCCGGGCTCTCCCAGCTGCCGTCGAGAAAGATCCGGGCCAGCTCGTCGGTGTCGGTGGAGACCGCGCCGGGGGTGTCGCCGGGCTTCTGGGACAGCAGGTCGAAGCAGACCCCGCGGACCGTGCGGTACGTCTCCCAGTCGGGAGCGTGCACCACGATCGGGCGGTCCAGATGGGCGTAGTCGAACATCACCGACGAGTAGTCCGTCACCAGCGCGTCCGCCGCCAGGCACAGCTCCTCGATCCGGGGATGGTCGCAGACGTCGAGCAGCGAGGGGTGTTCCGGCAGCCCGGCACCCTCGTAGAAGTAGTGGGCGCGGACCAGCACCACGGTGTCCGGGCCGAGCGCCTCGCAGAACCGGACCAGATCGAGGCGGCTGGTGAACGCCGCCTCGTAGTCGCGGTGCGTCGGCGCGTACAGGATGGCGCGCCGGCCGGGCCGGATGCCGAGGCCCTCGCGGATCTGTGCGATCCGCTCGTCGGTCGCCGTCGCGAAGACGTCATTGCGGGGGTAGCCCGATTCCAGGGACCGGGCGGCGCCCGGATAGGCGCGGGCCCACACCTCGGTGGAGTGCGGGCTCGCGGCGACGCTCCAGTCCCACCGGTCGACGCGCTGGAGCAGGCGGTCGAAGTTCAGCCCCTGGGCCGCCGCCGGGTAGTCCTGCTGGTCGAGCCCCATGATCTTCAGCGGGGTGCCGTGGTGGGTCATCACATGGATCTGGCCGGGGCGTTTGACCAGGTGGTCGGGGAAGTTGACGTTGTTGAAGAAGTACGTGGCCCGGGCCAGCAGCCGCCAGTAGCGGCGGGTTCCCGGCACCACGTGGTCGATGCCCCGGTCCACCGCGCCCAGGTGGTTCTTCGACACCACCCACACGCCCCGTACCTGCGGGGCCAGTTCCTGGGCCTTGCGGAAGACGGCCTCCGGATTGCAGCTCACCCCGCGGTTCCAGTACGCGGCGTAGACGGCGAGCCCGGGGTCCAGCGGAAGTCTGCGCTGCCACCAGTAGTAGCGCGCGGCGAGGGTGCGCCGGGCCCGCGCCCGGACCGCGCCGGGCGCCGCCCGCAGGCCCCGGCGCATGGCCAGGGCCGTGTCGAGGGCGCCGAGCGCGGCGTACCGGCCGACGCCCAACAGTCGCGGGCGCAGCCCCCTGGCGCCGCCCGGGAAGCGGTGTCCCTCGGGCCGGTGCGCGCGGACGAACGCGGCCACGGACCGTACGTAGCGCCTGCGTCGCCGGGCCACCGACGGGTATCCGGCGAGGAGTTCCTGGACGGCCCGCTCGAAGAGCAGGGGGCGCACGGGGTGCAGCGGCGGCCGGTCCCGGACGAACTCCATCAGAGCGGCGTACGCGTCGACGAGTTCGTGCGGCGCCGCGCCGTCCGCCGGTTCCGCCGCGTCGGCGACAGCGGGCAGCCGGCGCCGGCCCCGGTGTTCGACGCAGGCGGTGGGGAGTACGGCGATGGACTCCGCCGCGGCGAGGGTCTGGAGCGCGTACATCCGCTCGCCGTGCGGCCCCGGCCCGAAGGCCATTTTCTCGCCCTCGTGGAGGGTGCGGCGCACGGCGCGGTTCCAGGAGACCGGTGCGATGTCCAGGAGGACGGGGTGCCCGGCGAGGGTGAGCCGGTCCGCGGGCAGTTCGTTGAGCAGCTCCAGCGACCGGGTCGGCCGGGGGCGGCCCCGGAACGGGCGCCTGTGGTGGCCGAACAGCAGCAGTTCGGGGTCACCGGCGGCGTCCAGCCGGTCGGCGACGGCCCGCAGGGAGCCCGGCAGGTGGACGAAGGTGCCCTCCAGGAAGAGGAGATAGTCGCCGACGGCCCGCTCGGCCCCGGCGTTGCGTCGCCCGTCCGCGCCCGCCCCCGGCGGCAGATGGACGGCCTGGACCCGGCTGTCCCGGGCGGCGAACTCGTCGAGGAGCAGCCCCGAACCATCCGGCGCGCCGTCGTCGACCCCGATCACCTCGATGTCCGTGAACGACTGGCTGAGCACCGACTCCAGGCACTCGCGCAGCTGCCCTCGGGCGCGGCGGACGGGGATGATGACACTCAGCCGGGGCATACGGGCTCTTTCTCGGACAGGGGTTCTCGGGGGTTCGGGGGAGGGGCGCCGTCAGGGGCGGTCGGCGGGCCGGGAGCCGGCGAGACCGAGCCCCGCGGACGGCTGCCGGTCCGCGGGGACCGTGGTGGTGGCCGGTGCGGGGAGCGCTGCCGGGGCCTGCGCCGGACTGCCCGCCGCCGGTACCGGCTGCCGGCGGGCCGGCGGGATCGCGGGCGGCCCGGCGGCCGTGTCGCCCAGGAAGACCCGGCGCACCACCCGCTCCGCCGCGTGCCCGTCGTCGTACGGACAAAAACGCTCCCGGAACGCCGCGCGCAGCCGGGCGGAGCGGACGCCGCACCAGTGGCCGGTCGCGAAGATGTCCAACAGTTCGTCCTCGCTGTGCGCGACCGCGCCGGGCGGGCAGGTGCGCAGGTCGAAGTAGGTGCCGCGGGCCGCTTCGTACGCCTCGCGGTCGCCGCAGTGGATGACGACGGGCCGGTCCAGATTCGCGTAGTCGAACATCAGCGACGAGTAGTCCGTGAGCAGCGCGTCCGAGGCGAGCGCGAGCTTCTCGACGCAGGGGTGGCCGCCGACGTCGATGATCCGCGGGTGCGGCTCGTGGACCGGCACGGCCCCGTACGAGTAGTGCGCGCGGTCCAGGATCACGGAGTGCGGGCCGAGGACCCGCAGCAGACGCGCCAGGTCGAGCAGGGGCTGCCGGTCGCGCCGGTAGTCGCGGTGCGTGGGCGCGTACAGCAGGGCCAGGGCGCCCTCGGGGATGCCGAGCGACGCGCGCAGCCGCGCCACGTCGCCCGCGGTGGCGCGCTGGTAGATGTCGTTGCGCGGGTAACCGGACTCCAGCGTCGCGCAGTTCGCGGAGGCCGACGGATAGGCCTTCTCCCAGACGAGGGTGGAGTGCCGGTTCGCGGAGAGGGAGTAGTCCCACTTGTCGACATTGGCGAGCAGCTGCCCGAAGTCCATCCCGCGGGCCGCGGCCGGCCGGTCCTGGAGGTCGAGGCCCATGGTCTTGAGCGGGGTGCCGTGGTGGGTCTGGAGCAGCACCTGGCCGCGCCGCTTGACCAGCCGCCGGTCGAAGTTGACGTTGTTCACCAGATACCCGGACCGGGCCAGCGCCCGCCAGTAGCCGTACGTCCCGGGGGCGACCCGGCGGGTCGCGGTGGGCACGGTGTGCGCGTCCTCGGGGCGGCAGATCCAGGCGGTCCGCAGGCCGGGGACCAGTTCGCGGGCCTTCGCCTCGATCGCCGCCGGGTTGCAGGCGTACCCGCCGTGCCAGTACGCGGCGAACACCGCCCGGTCCGTCTGGACGGGCAGCCGCAACTGGACGCGGTAGTACGCCTGGAGGGCGGCGGCCCGCAGCACCCGGCGGACGGCGCCACCGGCCTTCCGCAGCCGGCCGAGCAGCGACTGCGCGCTCCACAGCGCACGGTACGTGCGGTGCGCGCCCAGCCGGATCAGGCCGTGGCGCAGCCGGGCGCGGCGCGGGACGGGCGCGCCGGGCGTGCGGTAGCGGGCGCAGTGGGCCCGGGCCCGGCGGAAGAACTCGGCGCGGCTGTCGCGCGGCAGCCGGCCCGGGGCGGTGAACAGCGTGCAGAAGTGGTCGAGCATCCTGCGGTGGATCACCGGCCGCCAGGGCGCGAGTTCGGGGCGGGTGTCGATGAACGCGAAGACCCGGTCGTACTGTTCGAAGACGTCGAAGTGCTTGCGGCTGGTGGTGGCCAGGATGTTGCCCCGGCGCCGCTGCCGGTAGCCGACGCACACCCGGTCGAGGACCGCGATCGAGCGGGCGGCCATCAGCACCGGGTAGGTCCACGGGGTGTCCTCGTAGTAGCCGGGCGGGAAGGCGAACCCCTCGGCCTCGACGAACGCGCGGCGGTACGCCTTGTTCCAGACGACCATCAGGACCTTCAGCAGTCCGGGCCGGCCGGTGAGCGTGAAGGTGGCGGGGCCGGACTCGTCGAGGTGTTCGGCGAAGGTGTTGCGTACGCTCTCGCCCGTCCAGTACGTACGGGCGTAGTCGTAGACCAGGACGTCCGGTTCCCCGGTCGCCCCGATCCGGTCGGCGACGGCCCGCAGGGCGCCGGGGGCGAGGGTGTCGTCGCTGTCCAAGAAGATCAGATAGTCGCCGGTGGCCCGGGCGATCCCGGCGTTACGGGCCCGGCCCAGGCCCACGTTCTCCGGCAGGTGCACGGCCCGCACCCGGGGATCCCGGGCGGCGAACTCGTCGATGACGGCGCCGCAGGCATCGGGGGAGCAGTCGTCGACCACGATCAGCTCGAAGTCCTCGAAGGACTGCGTGAGCACCGAGTCCAGGCTCTCGTGCAGATACGCCTGGACCCGGTACGCGGGCACGATGACACTGAACCGGGGCACATCACATCCAGGGGGCGTTCGCAGCGCGTGTGGGCGGTCCGCAAACGGCCGATGGAGTGACGAAGTTACGTCAAAGTGTGGCAAATCCGTGAAAGTGCAGGTGGGGTGGCCCTGTTGCGGTGAACAGGACCACCCCGTGTTTGACGTACTGCTGTGCGTATTGACGTACGGTCGTGCGGACTACTTCACCGCGCCCGCCATCACGCCGGAGACGAACTGGCGCTGGAAGGCGAAGAAGACCGCCAGCGGAATCACCATCGATACGAACGCGCCGGGCGCCAGCACGTCGATGTTGTTGCCGAACTGCCGGACCTGCTGCTGCAGGGCCACCGTGATCGGCGGCGAGCCGGAGTCCGCGAAGATCAGCGCGACCAGCATGTCGTTCCACACCCAGAGGAACTGGAAGATCCCGAGCGAGGCGATCGCCGGTCCGCCCAGCGGCATCACGACCCGGGTGAAGAGCCGGATCTCGCCCGCGCCGTCGAGGCGGGCCGCCTCCAGCAGCTCCCGCGGGATCTCCGCGAAGAAGTTCCGCAGCAGGAAGATCGCGAAGGGCAGGCCGAACGCGGTGTGGAAGATGATCACGCCGAAGGTCGTCTCGAAGATCCCGACCGCGCCGAAGAGCTTGGAGACCGGGACGAGAGCGACCTGTACCGGCACCACCAACAGCCCCACGACCACCAGGAACCACCAGTCGCGGCCGGGGAAGTCCATCCAGGCGAAGGCGTATCCGGCCAGTGAACCGATCACGACGACCAGAACGGTCGCCGGGACGGTGATCATCACCGTGCTGAGGAGGGAGTGGGTGATAGTCGAATTGTCCAGCAGTCGCGCGTAGTTGTCGAAGGTGAGCTGCGAGGGGGCCGTGAAGATCTTCCACCAGCCGCTCGACGCGATGTTGTCCGCGCTGCGCAGCGAGGAGAGCAGCAGCCCGATGGTCGGCATCAGCCAGAACAGGCCCACCAGGATGAGGAAGACCCGCATCACCCCGCCGCCGGTACGCGCGGCGATGCGTGCGCCGAGGGACCGCTCGGCCTTCGCCCGTCCGGTTCCCGGTCCGGCTGTCGTGCTCGTGGCCGGGCCCGGTGCCGCGGCCGTGTTCGACGTCGTCATCGGCGCCCCTCCTTCCGGATCCGGCGGATGTTGACGTACATCACCGGGAGTACCAGCAGCAGCAGGAGTACGGCGATGGCGCTGCCGATTCCGAGGTCGGCGTCCGTGCCGAACGAGGAGCGGTAGAGCTGGAGCGCCAGCACGTTCGCGTCGGCCAGCGAGGACCCCGGTGAGATGATGAAGACCAGGTCGAAGACCTTCAGGACGTTGATCATCAACGTGACCAGCACCACGGAGAGCACGGGTGCGAGCATCGGCACCGTGATCCGGCGGAACACCTGCCATTCGTTCGCGCCGTCCACCCGGGCCGCTTCGAGGAGTTCACGCGGCAGGCCCGCCAGGCCGGCGGCGATCAGCACCATCGCGAACCCGGCCCACATCCAGACGTAGGAGCCGATGATCCCCGGGGTGACGAGGGTCGGGCCGAGCCACTCGACCCCGTTGTACGGCTCCTTGAAGTTCGAGGCGGGGAGCCGGAGTTCGGCGCCGTCGGCCGCGGCGGGCAGGGTGAACGTGCCGTCCGCGCCCGCGGTCGCCGAGGCCACCACCTTGCCGCCCTTGACCGCCTCGACCTTGATGCCCTTGAGGCCCAGCTCCTTGGCGTCGATGACGTTGGGGCTGCCGCCGCCGCCCTTGGTGAAGTCCAGCCACGCCGTGCCGGTGACCTTCCCGGGCTCCGTGGCGGCGGCCTTCGCGGGCTTCGCGCTCGACGGCAGCTTCGCCGGGGCCACACCGACCAGCGGCAGCTGCACCGGCTGCCCGGCCCGTACCGGCGCCTTGGTGACGAACGAGCCGCCGCCGCCCGCCCTGAGCGGGTGGACGGGCAGCGGATGCGCCTTCGGGTAGCCCGCCGACTCCGCGAACGTGTCGTGCACGCCCACCCATACGGCGTTGGCGACCCCGCGCTCCGGGTTCGCGTCGTACACCAGCCGGAAGATGATGCCGGCGGCGAGCATGGAGATCGCCATCGGCATGAAGACGACCAGCTTGAACGCCGTACCCCAGCGGATGCGCTCGGTCAGCACGGCGAAGATCAGCCCGAGGGCCGTGGAGACCGTCGGCGCGAACACGACCCAGATCGCGTTGTTCTTGATCGCCGTACGGATGGTGTCGTCCGTGAACAGCGCCTTGTAGTTGTCGAGTCCGGCGAAGCCCGTACCCGCCTGGTCGAAGAACGACCGGTAGACGGAGTACACGATCGGATAGACCACGAGCGCGCCCAGCAGCACCAGCGCGGGCGCCAGGAAGAGCGCCGCGAGGACCCGGCGGGTGCCGGTCACACTCCGGCGGCCGCGTCCCGGGCCGCCGGCCGGACCGTCGGACGGCTTCCTGGGCGCGGGTACCGACGGCCCGCCGGACGGATGCTTGTCGGCGGGGGGCACCGCGTCGGCGCCCCCCGCTGCGGCTGTCGTCATCGCGTCAGCTCTTGTATGCCTTGGCCGCGTCGGACTCCAGCTTCGCCTGAGTCCCCGCGATGTCCTTCGGGTTCTTCAGGAAGTCCTGGAGGGTCTTCCACTCGCCCTTCCCGGGCGTCCCGCCGAACGACTGCGGGGCCTGGTCGGACATGTCGAACCGGACGGCGTCACCCGCCGCGATCAGCGCCTTCGCCATCGTGCGCTGCACCTCGTTCGGATACGCGGCGACGTCCAGGGCCTTGTTCGGCGAGATGAACCCGCCCTGTTCGGCCATGATCTTCGCCGCGTCGGTCGAGCCCAGCCAGGTCAGCAGGGCCTGGGCGCCCTTGCCGTCCTTCAGGGCCACTGCCGCGTCGCCACCCGTCACGACGGGGGACTCGGCGCCGACCGCCGGGAACGGGAACACCTTGGCGTCCGTCCCGATCTTCGCCTTCGTCTGCGCGATGTTGACGGCCACGAAGTCGCCCTCGTAGACCATCGCGGCCTTCGGCTGGTCACCGCCGGTGAAGGTCTGGGTGACCGAGGCCGGGAACTCCGTCTGCAGCGCGCCGTCCGCGCCGCCCGCGATCAGCGACGGCTTGCCGAAGAGCTGCGCGAGCGTGGTCAGCGCGTCCTTGACGGACGGGTCCGTCCACTTGATCTCGTGCTGGGCCAGCTGGTCGTACTTCTCCGGACCCGCCTGGGAGAGGTAGATGTTCTCGAACCAGTCGGTGAGCGTCCAGCCGTCCGCACCGCCGACCGAGACCGGGGTGACGCCGGAGGCGGACACCGTCTCGGCCGTCGCCAGGAAGTCCTTCCAGGTCTTCGGCTCGGCCGCGCCCGCGTTCTCGAACGCCTTGGCGTTGTACCAGATCAGGGACTTGTTGGCGGCCTTGAAGTAGACGCCGTACTGGGTGCCGTCGACCGCGCCGAGGTCCTGCCAGACCTTCCCGTAGTTCTTGGCCAGCTGGGCCTTGGCCTCGGCGCCGACCGGCTTGGCCCACTTCTTCTCGGCGGCCTGCCGGATCGCGCCGACCTGCGGGATCATCGCGACGTCCGGCGGCTGCCCGCCCGCGATCTTCGTACCGAGGAAGTTGACGATCGGGTCCTGCGCCGGGACGAAGGTGACCGTCGCCCCCGTGCGGCTCTCGAACTCCTTGAGGACCTTGACGAAGTTGGCCTGCTCGGCTCCGGTCCAGACCGCCGCGACCGAGAGCTTCTCGCCGTTCAGTTTCGGCAGTGCGACGCTCGACGAGCTCTCCTTGTCGCCCCCGGAGCCCTTGTCCGGCTTGTCTTTTCCGCCGCCGCTGTCGCTGCAACCGGTCAGGGCGAGTGCGCCGATGGCGGTGAACACCATGGCGGCCCTGCTGATCCGAAGGGTTGTTCGCATCGCTGCCCCGTCTCTCCACATCGTCGTGTGCGCACAGTCCTACCCGGGCTTACGGGTGCCGCAATAGCGCTTTCGACGTCAACTCCTTGATCGTGATGGGCTCGTGACGTGTGGTCAGTAGAAGTTCCGGTTCACCCCTCAGGAGTGGACGGGGCCGAACGGGGCTATCGGTTCGGCGTTCACCGAACGGGCCGCCCGCTCCAGCGCACTGGCCAGCAGCGCCAGGTCCGTCGGGCCGTTGCCCAGTTCGCGGACCGGGCGCCGGGTCGGCGGATCGCCCATCCGCTCCCACTCCAGCGGGACGACGGTGGGGCGCAGCGTCGCCGTACGCGGAATGCGCCCCGTCACCCGGCCGCCCTGGAACGGGGTCACCCGCCCGTCCGGATGCCCCAGCCTGCCGCGTCCGGGCGCCGGATCCTCCGGCGACGGCGGGACGACCGGTGCGTCGAGCACGATGCGCAGCCGGGCGCCGTGGGCCAGATCCGTGTCCTCCGTACGGTCCGGGCGGGCTGACGTCGCGACCAGGTGGACGCCGAGCCGGCCGCCCTCCCTGGCCACGGCCTCCAGGGCCCGTACGACCGAACCGGCGGCGGGCCGGCCGGGGCTGCCGAGCGCCGGGGCGACCAGCGCGTCGAAGTCGTCGACGAGGACGACGAGTCGGGGCAGCGGGGACGGGCCGGCATCCGTGGACCGCGCGGCGGGGCGCAGGCGGAGCGTCCCGCTCAGCGGGGAGTCCACGTCGCCGCGCTGTTCCGCGGCGGTCGGCGGGCGCTGGCCGACCATCCGCTGCGCCACCTCGTGCCGGTGGTGCCACTCGGCGAAGTCGTACCGGCCGAGCAGCTCGGCGCGCCGCTTCAGCTCGCCGCCCAGCGCCTGCGCGAACTCCCGCATCCGTACCGGATCGGAGGCCACGAGGTGCGTGAACGCGTGCGGGAGTTCGGTGCACGGGCGCAGGCTCTCGCCGCGCTCGCCACCGGCGCCGTCGACCAGGAGGATGCCCAGCCGGTCGGGCCGGGCGGCGGCGGCCAGCGAGGCGGCGACGGCCCGCAGCAGCTCCGTACGTCCGCTGCCGGCCGGACCCTCGATGAGGAGATGGGGGCCCTCCGCCGACAGGTCCACACTGACCGCGCCCCGGGGCCCGGCACCGAGCACCACGACGGGCCGCCCGGCGGCCACGGCGGCGATTCCTTCGGCGGGGGCGGACGGGGCGGGTGCGGGTGCGCCGGTGCTTGTGCCTGTGCCTGTGCCTGTGTTCGTGTCCGTGGCTGTGTTCGGGTCCACGGCGGCTGCCGCCGCGATCTGGGGGGTGTCGGTGCCGCGCGGCCCGCTCACCCGGTTCGACGTCCGTCCCGACCCGGCCGAACGGAGACTGTCGGCGCCCTGGGCATCGCCGCCGCCCCAGGAACCGGACCCGGGAACGGTGCGGGAGCCCGGGGTCTCCCCGGGCGAGGCGTCGTGGCGCCCGCCACTGACGCGGGGCGCGGCGGTGCCGGGACAAGGGGTGCGCCCGGAGCCGTGGGTGTCGCGGTCCTCGTCGCGCCCGAGGCCGTAGCCCGCCGTGCCGACGTGCGTGGCGGTGTCACTGCCGGAGTACAGGGTGCGACCCGGGCCCGGGTCGTATCCACCCGGGCCGCCGCCCGAGCGCTGGGCACCCACGCGGGGGCCCGCACCGCGCGGGTAATCCGTACGGCCCGAACCGCGGGAGGCCGTGTCCGTACCGCCGCCGGTTCTGCCCCCCGGCCCGCCCGCCCAGCGGCCCGAACCGTGGACGGTGGCGCCGGGTTGGTCATCGGCCGTGGACGCCCAACGGGCCATCAGCGAGGCGGGGGTGGCACGGGCCAGGCCCAGCTCGTCCAGCAGCCGGGCCGACGTCGGGAGCGCCGCCGACACCGGCCGGCCGTGGGCCGTCACCGAACTTTCCGTGCGCAGCGGGGCCAGCGCCCGGCCGAACCGCTCGGCCCAGTGCGCCGACACCGCGTCCACGGTCGCGACCGTGCCCCGGCCCGCGGCCCGGCCGTCCGCCGCGCGCAGCAGTCGCAGGGCCGTCGCCACATCGCCGCTCAGCATCGCCACCGCCCCGCACTCCCGGAACGCGATCGAGGCGTGGCAGGCGGCCTCGTACGTCGCTGCGACGGGTGAGGTGGGTGTGGCGGCCGGGGTCTCGGCCAGACAGATCAGATGGATCCCGGCGGCGGCACCCGCGGCGGCCAGCCGGGCGGTGTTCTCGCGCAGCACCGCCGAGCCGGGGTCGCCGTCGACGATCAGCACGGTGTACGGGCCCGTGTACCGGTCGGCGGCCTCGGCGACCGTGTCCCGGTCCAGGCTCGCCCAGCCGGGCCCGAGCGGCCCCTCGTCCAGCCGGCGCACCAGCTCCGTCGTACGGGCGAGGGCCTGCTCACGGTCGTACGCGAGGAGCAGCCGGCAGTCCTGGCCGTGCATCGGGCGCACGTGCGGCAGCCAGCCGAGCCAGGCCCACTCGCGTCTGCGCTCGTCCGCGCCGCGGGCGCGGTCCGTGCTGATCAGGACGATCTCCAGATCGGCGGGGGAGTGCAGCGCGGCGAGCTGCGCGACCGTCGAACGGGCGAGCCCGGCCAGCCGGGTCCGCGGCCCGGCGAGCCCGAGGGAACCGGCCTCCCGCAGCCCCACGGTCACCGGCACGGCGGGCAGCTCGGCCCGGTCCGTCGTCCCCAGGCGCACCACGAGCGCCTCCGGGTGCGCGGCGTCGCGCTCCCAGAGCCGGGGACCGGGGCCGAGCGCGGTCAGCAGCACGGCCGCGGGGTCGGGCCAGGTGCTCTCCGCGGGCGTCACCGGGGCGGCGGCCGGAAAGGGCGGCCCGCCGGCGCCCGTCCTGTCGGACGTCGGCTCATGGACCGGCTCGCCCTTGTTGCCCGCGAGTCTGCGCGCCCAGGCGCCTATCCCGCCGCGCCGGGGTGTCTCCTCGCCCGGGAAGGGGGCCGGGGGCCCGGCGGCGGGGTGGCGGCGGGTGTCGGCGGGCCCGTCGTCGCCGCTGCCGTGATGGTCGGGGTCGCCGGGTCTCTCGTGCGGGGCGGGGCCGGAGCCGGGGGCGACAGCCGGTGCGTAGCCGTGGCCGGAGCCGTGCTCCTCGGCGAAGCCGTCGTCGGCGGCGGAGGCGCCCGCCGTACCGGACACCCGCAGATGCCCCTCGCCGTCCGGGGCCGTCGACAGCGTCGGCGTACGCGCGCCGGAGGTCAGCCGGAGCGTCGATTCGCCGAGCCGCAGCAGCGCACCGGGCTGCAGGCGGACCGGGTGGTCGCGGACCTCGGCGCCATCGAGCAGGGTGCCGTTGGTGGAGCCCAGGTCCGCCACCGAGACCAGGCCGTCCGCGGAGACCGTCACCGCGCAGTGCAGCCGGGACACATCGGGGTCGTCGAGCGGGACGTCCGCGTCGGCGGAGCGGCCGATCCGGACCCGCCCGCCGTGCAGCAGGTGGACCCCGCCCGCGTCGGGCCCCGCGACCACGTGCAGCTGCGCCGGGACGGCGTCGTCCGCCGCTTCGTCCTCGCCCGGGACCTGGAGCGAGAGCACCGCTCCGTCGACCAGCGGGGGCTCACCCAGCGCGCACCGCTGCGCGTCGAGCCGCTCACGCCCGGCGAACAGCACCACCGCACCGCTGCCGAGCGAGCCGTCGGGCCCGGAGACGGCCGCGGCCAGCGGGGACGCCACGGTGGCGAGCGCCGTCCCCGGCGGAGCGGTGACCAGCACGTCGCAGGCGCGCGCCGGGGTCTGGCCGCTGCGCGGCGCGAGGACGGTCAGCCGGATCTGCATCGCCGTCAGCGGTCCCTTCTGCGCGGGGTGCCGGGCAGGGGAAACGGCCTGTGATTCCCCCCACCCGACACGGACGCGTCGTCCGGTACAGGTTCGTCACGCACCGCAGGGCTCCCTACCCCACAGTCCGTGCTGAGGGCATCCTCGCACCTGCCACTGACAACCCGCCCGCGGGCCACCGTTAAGTGATCTTGAAACGTCGGCTGTGCGCCCATACGTGCCTGCTTGGAAGGTTCTTCCCTGCCTGTCCGGGAGGGCGTCCGGCATGATGGTTCGCACGCGCGTGCGGCAACCATCCGCCCGGTGTGAGCGTCTTGTTCCGCAATCGGCCGTCACCTCCCCGGAAGGCACCGGCCACGGCGGACGAGGGCGACGAGGACGAGCGCCCCGACCCCGCCGGTCACCCCACTAGAGTGGGCGGAACTCCCGGGCGGATCCGGGAGCACCGCAATCACCACGATCGCAGGGAGCGCATGACGTGCGGCCGGTAGGCAGCAAGTACCTGCTCGAGGAGCCGCTGGGACGCGGCGCCACGGGCACCGTCTGGCGTGCCCGCCAGCGGGAGACCGCAGGCTCCGAGGCGGCCGTCGCCGGTCAGCCCGGCGAGACCGTGGCGATCAAGGTCCTGAAGGAGGAGCTCGCCAACGACGCGGACGTCGTGATGCGGTTCCTGCGCGAGCGCTCGGTGCTGCTCCGGCTCACCCACGAGAACATCGTGCGCACCCGCGACCTGGTCGTCGAGGGCGATCTCCTCGCCCTCGTCATGGACCTGATCGACGGCCCCGACCTGCACCGCTACCTCCGCGAGAACGGCCCGCTCACCCCGGTCGCCGCCGCGCTGCTCACCGCGCAGATCGCGGACGCGCTCGCCGCCAGTCACGCCGACGGCGTCGTCCACCGCGACCTGAAGCCCGCCAACGTCCTGCTCGACGAGCGCGACGGCCAGATGCACCCGATGCTCACCGACTTCGGCATCGCGCGCCTGGCCGACTCCCCGGGGCTCACCCGGACCCACGAGTTCGTCGGCACGCCCGCCTACGTGGCGCCAGAGTCCGCCGAGGGCCGCCCGCAGACCTCCGCCGTCGACATCTACGGCGCGGGCATCCTGCTGTACGAACTGGTCACCGGCCGCCCGCCGTTCTCCGGCGGCACCGCCCTCGAAGTCCTGCACCGGCACCTCAGCGAGGAACCCCGCCGCCCCACCACCGTCCCGGCGCCGCTGTGGACGGTGATAGAGCGCTGCCTGAGCAAGGACCCGGACCAGCGGCCCAGTGCCGAGAACCTGGCCCGCGGACTGCGCACCGTCGCGGCCGGCATCGGCGTGCACGCCGATGCCGCCCAGATCGCGGCGGCCGACGGCGTGGGCGCCCTGCTCGCACCCGACCCGGCGCCCGCGGCCGTGCCGCAGACCCCCGGCGCGGCCGACCCGACGCAGGTGCTGCCGAGCAACGTGGGCTCGTACGATCCGAATGCCGCGACCAGTGTCATGCAGCACGGCCCCGGCCCCGGCCAGGGCGCGGGCGGGCACGCCGACCCGACCTCGGTCATGCCGCCCGTACCGCCGCACTCGGACGGCCCGCCGCAGCCCGACGGGCCGCACCCCTGGCAGTCCCAGCTCCAGGCGGCCCGTGACCGCAACGAGCAGACGCAGGTCCAGTACCTCGACCCCGGCCAGGACCCGCTGCGTCGCCGTCCCCAGCGGCCCCAGCCCCAGCAGCAACCGCAGCAGCCCCAGCGACGCCAACAGCCGCCGCAGCACCAGCAGTACCCCCAGCCCCGGCAGCAGCAGTACCAGCCGCAACCTCAGCACCAGCCCCAACAGCAGTACCAGCGCCAGCAGTACGCGCCGCCGCAGCAGCCGCCGCCCCAGCAGCCGGTCCCGCGACAGCCCCGCGAGCCGCGGCAGCGCAGCGCCAACCCGATGAGGATTCCCGGCCTCGGCTGCCTCAAGGGCTGTCTGTTCACCCTGATCCTGCTGTTCGTCGCGGGCTGGCTGATCTGGGAACTGACCCCGCTGCAGGACTGGATCGGCCAGGGCAAGAGCTACTGGCAGGCCATCAGCGACACCGTCTCCACAGTGACCGACTGGGTCTCGAAACTGGGCGGAAGCAGCGGGCCCTGAGCGGCCGACGCCCCATCAACTCTGTAGCTATATCGACTTCTGCGGGCGAGTTTCCACGCATATCGCCCGCAGAAGTGAAGGTTGGCGCCGACCCGGGCACTCAACACCCCGATCGACGCGTAACTTTGTCGACCGGGGGTCATGAGCGACGGTCCATCGCCAGCCGCTGAGGGAGCAGTCTTGGCACGGAATATCGGCAGCCGGTACACCGCCCACCAGATCCTGGGGCGCGGCAGCGCCGGCACGGTGTGGCTCGGCGACGGGCCCGAGGGCCCGGTGGCCATCAAGCTCCTCCGCGAGGACCTCGCGTCCGACCAGGAGCTCGTGGGCCGCTTCGTCCAGGAGCGCACCGCCCTGCTCGGCCTGGACCACCCGCGTGTGGTCGCCGTCCGCGACCTCGTGGTCGACGGCAACGACCTGGCGCTGGTCATGAACCTGGTCCGCGGCACGGACCTGCGTACCCGCCTCGACCGCGAACGCCGGCTCGCGCCCGAGGCCGCCGTCGCGATCATCGCGGACGTCGCCGACGGCCTGGCCGCCGCGCACGCCGCCGGAGTGGTCCACCGCGACGTCAAGCCGGAGAACATCCTGCTCGACATGGAGGGCCCGCTCGGCCCCGGCGGCTCGCACCCGGCGCTGCTCACCGACTTCGGCGTGGCCAAGCTGATCGACACCCCGCGCCGCACCAAGGCCAGCAAGATCATCGGTACGCCGGACTACCTCGCCCCCGAGATAGTCGAGGGCCTCCCGCCCCGCGCCGCGGTCGACATCTACGCCCTCGCCACGGTCCTGTACGAGCTCCTCGCCGGCTTCACGCCCTTCGGCGGCGGACACCCCGGCGCGGTCCTGCGCCGCCACGTCACGGAGACCGTCGTCCCGCTCCCGGGCATCCCCGAGGAGCTCTGGCAGCTCCTCGTCCAGTGCCTGGCCAAGGCTCCGGCCTCCCGGCTGCGCGCCTCCGAGCTCGCGGCCCGGCTGCGCGAGCAACTCCCGCAGCTGGCCGGCATCCCGCCACTGGACGTGGACGAACCGGACACTGAACCGGAACCGCAGACGTGCGACGAGCAGCAGTACACCCCCGCGTCCGAGGAGCCCCGCCGCCGCGGCGCGGTCCCCCTGGTCCCCGGCTCGTCCACCGACTCCAACCGCGACACCCACACGAGCATGCGCGTCCCGGCCCCCGACGAGTTGTCCGGCGGCCCCCGGGGTACGGCCAGGGCCCCCCGCTCGCCGGGCCGGCCCCGCCCCGGCTCGGCCCGCAACAAGTCCGCGGCCGTCCGCAAGCGGCGCCTGACGCTGGGCGCCGCGGCGCTGGTGCTGGTGGTGGCCCTCGGCGTGGGCGGCCGGCTGGCGCTGGGCGGCGACGGCGCGGACGTGCCCCCGCAGGACACGAAGAACTCGGCGCCGGGAACCCCCTGAGCCGGGGGCCCGGGGGCGGTTCCCCGGCGGCTCGCGGTCCCGGCGGAACCCAGGGGCGCACCCGGTCGCCGCACGGTCCGGGGAGGGGCCGGACACCCGGTCACCGAGTCGTGATCATGCGGCCCGAGGAATGTCCGTGCCGACAGCCGCTACGCTGGACCCGTGGCAGTCGTCGATATTTCCGAAGAGCTGAAGTCCCTCTCCTCGACCATGGGGTCGATCGAGGCCGTCCTGGACCTGGATGCGCTGAGGGCGGACATCGCCGCGCTCGAGGAGCAGGCGGCAGCGCCTTCCCTCTGGGACGACCCGGAGGCGGCGCAGAAGATCACCAGCAAGCTTTCGCACCTCCAGGCCGAGGTCCGCAAGACCGAGGCGCTCCGCGGCCGGATCGACGATCTCGAGATCCTCTTCGAGCTCGCCCAGGACGAGGGCGACGCCGACGCCCTCGCCGAGGCCGAGTCCGAGCTGGAGTCGGTCAGGAAGGCGCTGGACGAGATGGAGGTCCGCACCCTCCTCTCCGGCGAGTACGACTCCCGCGAGGCGCTGGTCAACATCCGCGCCGAGGCCGGTGGCGTGGACGCCGCCGACTTCGCCGAGAAGCTCCAGCGCATGTACATCCGCTGGGCCGAGCGGCACGGCTACAAGACCGAGGTCTACGAGACGTCGTACGCGGAAGAGGCCGGCATCAAGTCGACGACCTTCGCCGTCCAGGTGCCGTACGCCTACGGCACGCTCTCCGTCGAGCAGGGCACCCACCGGCTCGTCCGGATCTCGCCCTTCGACAACCAGGGCCGCCGTCAGACGTCCTTCGCGGGTGTCGAGGTGCTGCCCGTGGTCGAGCAGACCGACCACATCGAGATCGACGAGTCCGAGCTGCGCGTCGACGTGTACCGCTCGTCGGGCCCCGGCGGCCAGGGCGTCAACACCACGGACTCCGCGGTGCGCCTGACCCACCTCCCGACCGGCATCGTCGTCTCCTGCCAGAACGAGCGCTCGCAGATCCAGAACAAGGCGTCCGCGATGAACGTCCTCCAGGCGAAGCTCCTTGAGCGCCGCCGCCAGGAGGAGCAGGCCAGGATGGACGCCCTCAAGGGCGACGGCGGCAACTCCTGGGGCAACCAGATGCGGTCGTACGTCCTGCACCCGTACCAGATGGTCAAGGACCTGCGTACGGAGTTCGAGATGGGCAACCCGGAAGCGGTCTTCAACGGCGAGATCGACGGCTTCCTGGAGGCGGGCATCCGCTGGCGCAAGCAGCGGGAGAAGTAGGCAGGCGGGCCGACGCGGCCCGACTCCCTGTTCTTTGAACGGCGGTGCCGGAATCCCCACGGGGTTCCGGCACCGCCGTTCTCGTCGCGGGGCGTACGAGGCGGCGCGCGAAAGGGAGTTGAGGGGGCGAGTTGCGGAGGCCGCGTGGTGAGTGCGTCACAGTCGTGATTCCGAATGGAGATCAACTCCCGCCAAATTGGTGCAGATAGCACGGAACGGCCTTGACGTAGTCCTTAACTCTGGACAGGGTGCTAGGGCAGCATGCGTATGTCCGGGACGGGCGTGAACGGGGGCGGGCGGCATGACCACGGCTCCATGTGGCGCCGTTCGGAGCGAACCCCGCAGAGCCGGGGCCCGCATATGGCTGCTCCACTGACGAGAACAGCTACTGGGGGTAGCAGCACATGACGAAGAAGACGCGAGTCCGCGTTGCGCGGATAGCCGCAGGTGCGGTGATCGCCGCGGGCGCCTCGCTGACCGCCGCCGGTGCGGCGTCTGCCGTCGGCATCGGTGTCAACGTCGCGGGTGTCCAGGTCGGCGTCCAGATGATGGACGGCGACGGCGAGCCGTGCAGCCCGGCCGACCCGCGATGCGAGACCGGTGGTAACGAGACCGGTGGCAACGAGACCGGTGGTAACGAGACCGGTGGTAACGAGACCGGTGGCAATGAGACCGGTGGTAACGAGACCGGTGGTAACGAGACCGGTGGCAATGAGACCGGTGGTAACGAGACCGGTGGCAATGAGACCGGTGGTAACGAGACCGGTGGCAATGAGACCGGTGGCAATGAGACCGGTGGCAATGAGACCGGTGGTAACGAGACCGGTGGCAATGAGACCGGTGGTAACGAGACCGGTGGCAATGAGACCGGTGGTAACGAGACCGGTGGCAATGAGACCGGCGGTAACGAGACCGGCGGCAATGAGACCGGCGGTAACGAGACCGGCGGCAACGGCAATGGTGGCAACCAGTCCGGCGGCAACGGCAACGGCGGCAACGGCAACGGTGGCAACGGCTCCTCCGGCACCTCCGGCAACGGTGGTACCACGGGTAACGCCTCCGCAGGCGCCGTGACCGGTGGCGGCGACGCCGACAACTGCACCGTCGACCTCGACGGCGCCAAGTGCGCGGACAACACCACCCCCGACTCGGCCGGCAACCAGCCGGTCGAGCAGGGCAAGGGCAAGGACGAGCTCGCTGAGACCGGTGCCGCCGAGACCACGTTCCTGCTGGTCGGCGCCGCGACGATGATTGCCGGAGGCATCGGCTTCCGGATCATGCCGCGCCTCATGAACGGCCGTACGGTCGCCTAAGGGCCCACCAGCGGTCACATGCACGCACAGAAGGGCCCGGGACGCCTGCTACAGGCATCCCGGGCCCTTCTGCGTACACGTACCGCTCTCGCAGGCGGACGGGCGGGCTCTCCCGCGGCTACACGGTCTGGTGCGCCAGCAGCGCCAGCGCGCCCAGCAGCACCACCAGCAGGGCCACCAGCGTCACGGGGCTCAGCCCGGCGAAGATTCCCTGCCCCTGTTCGTGCTGCAGCCGCTCACGGCTTGCCCGGCACACGGGGCAGCGGCCCTCGTTCACGGGCGCCGCGCAGTTTGCGCACACCAATCGGTCATAGGTCATGCGCTTTCCTCCTCCCGCGCGGCGGAGCCGCATACGCCTTGTCTCCGCACAACGCTCATGGGGACGCAACCGTTCCCCCTACCACTGTGCCAGCTCGCGCGGATTTCGGCGCGGCCCGCCGGACATCGCCCGTTCCGTAGCGCTTCGACCCCGCTTCCGGCCCATGCCGTTCTGCCATAAATCACCCATCCTCGGACGCGCGCCTGCACGCGTCAGGCCGGTTCGCGTAAGGTCACGCACACCTACTCCCGGCCGACCGTGGTGCATCCGTGATCCGTTTCGACAACGTCTCCAAGACCTACCCGAAGCAGAGCCGTCCCGCTCTACGGGATGTGTCTCTCGATATCGAGAAGGGCGAGTTCGTCTTCCTGGTGGGCTCCTCCGGCTCCGGCAAGTCCACCTTCATGCGACTCATCCTCCGCGAAGAGCGCGCAAGTCAGGGAATGGTCCACGTCCTGGGCAAGGACCTCGCGCGCCTGTCCAACTGGAAGGTGCCGCACATGCGCCGCCAGCTGGGCACGGTTTTCCAGGACTTCAGACTTCTCCCCAACAAGACCGTTGCGGAGAACGTGGCGTTCGCGCAGGAGGTCATCGGCAGGCCGCGCGGCGAGATCCGCAAGGCGGTGCCGCAGGTGCTCGACCTGGTCGGCCTCGGCGGCAAGGAGGACCGGATGCCCGGCGAGCTCTCCGGTGGTGAGCAGCAGCGCGTGGCGATCGCGCGGGCGTTCGTGAACCGGCCCATGCTGCTGATCGCGGACGAGCCGACCGGCAACCTCGACCCGCAGACCTCCGTCGGCATCATGAAGCTGCTGGACCGGATCAACCGGACCGGCACCACCGTGATCATGGCGACCCACGACCAGAACATCGTCGACCAGATGCGCAAGCGCGTCATCGAGCTGGAGAAGGGCCGTCTCGTACGTGACCAGGCCCGCGGCGTCTACGGCTACCAGCACTGAGCATCGAGCACTGAAAGGACGCCATGCGCGCCCAGTTCGTCCTGTCGGAGATCGGCGTCGGCCTCCGTCGCAACCTCACGATGACCTTCGCCGTCGTCGTCTCCGTCGCCCTCTCGCTCGCCCTGTTCGGCGGCGCGCTGCTGATGCGCGAGCAGGTCAGCACGATGAAGGACTACTGGTACGACAAGGTCAACGTCTCGATCTTCCTGTGCAGCAAGAGTGATGTGACCTCGACGCCCAAGTGCGCCAAGGGTGCTGTCACCGCCGATCAGAAGAAGGAGGTCGAGCGCGACCTCAAGAAGATGGACGCCGTCGACACGGTCACCTACGAGTCGGCCGACCAGGCGTACAAGCACTACCAGGAGCAGTTCGGCGATTCGCCCATGGCGAGCAACATCACGCCGGACCAGATGCAGGAGTCGTTCCGGGTCAAGCTCCACGACCCGAAGAAGTACAAGGTCGTCGCCACCGCCTTCGCCGGCCGGGACGGGGTGCAGTCCGTCCAGGACCAGAGATCCATCCTGGACAACCTCTTCGGGCTGATGAACGGCATGAATGTGGCTGCCCTGTTCGTGATGGCACTGATGCTGGTCATCGCGCTGATGCTGATCGTGAACACCGTCCGGGTGTCCGCGTTCAGCCGGCGGCGCGAAACGGGCATCATGCGGCTGGTCGGCGCCTCCGGGTTCTACATCCAGATGCCGTTCATCATGGAGGCCGCTTTCGCCGGTCTCATCGGTGGCGTGCTCGCCTGCGTGATGCTGCTGGCCGGCCGGTACTTCCTGATCGACGGCGGTCTGGCGCTGCAGAGCAAGCTGAACCTGATCGACTTCATCGGCTGGGACGCGGTCCTCACCAAGCTGCCCCTGGTCCTGGCGATTGGCCTGCTGATGCCCGCCGTTGCCGCTCTCTTCGCGTTGCGCAAGTACCTGAAGGTGTGACAAGCGCCCTTGTGGCGCGCGGTCAACCGGCCGTGCGCAACAAAGGCGTTGTCCTACACTCGTCGCCATGTCGGGTCCCGCGCAGTGTTTCGGGCCCCGCGGCGTGCGCCGCGGGGCGGCCCTGACATTGGTTTTCGCGACCGTGCTGGCCACCGCGGCGGCCACCGGATCGTTGCCGCACGGCGGCGCGAAGTCCTCGGACATCGCGACCCGTTACGTCGCCTCCACCGTCGACGGCGACGAGGTGGCCGACGCCGCCGCGCGGGCCGTGGCCGACGGCAAGTCCGGCAAGGAGGCGGCCGAGGAGGCCGTCAGCCGCAGTGGCGACCGCTGGGGCGCGGTGTACGACGAGCGGCAGTACGAGGAGTTCGAGCAGGCCCTCGACGGCTCGTACACCGGCGTGGGGATCGCCGCCAGGCGCTCCGCCGAGGGACGGGTCGAGGTGGCCCGGGTCCAGCCCGGCGGCCCCGCCGACCGCGCGGGTATCGAGCCGGGCGATCTGCTGCGTACGGTCGACGGCCACCGGGTCGACGAACGCCCCGTCGCCGAGGTCGTCGCCCTGCTGCGCGGAGACCGTACGGAGGCGGCCGCGGGCAGCACCGTCGTACTGGGCGTGCAGCGGGGCGCGGCGCTCCGGACCGAGACGCTGCGCCGGGCCACGCTCAGCACCGAGGCCGTCACCGTCCGGCGCATCGGACCGGACCGTTCCGATCCCTCGCCGGCCGTACTGATCGAGGTGGACTCGTTCACCAGGGGCTCGGGCGACCGGGTCCGCGACGCGGTCCGGGGCGCACCGGCGGGTGCCGGGGTGCTCCTCGACCTCCGCGGCAATTCCGGCGGCCTGGTCACCGAGGCCGTCACCGCCGCCTCCGCGTTCCTGGACGGCGGCCTGGTCGCCACGTACGACGTGCACGGAGAGCAGCGCGCCCTCTACGCGCAGCCGGGCGGCGACACCGTCCGCCCCCTCGTCGTCCTCATCGACGGCGGCACGATGAGTGCCGCCGAGCTTCTCACCGGCGCGCTCCAGGACCGGGGCCGCGCCGTCACGGTCGGCTCGCGCACCTTCGGCAAGGGTTCCGTCCAGATGCCCAGCAAGCTTCCGGGCGGCTCGGTGGCCGAACTGACCGTCGGCCACTACCGCACCCCGGCGGGCCGCGGCGTCGACGGACACGGCATAACCCCGGACCTCGCGGTCACGTCCAGGGCCGAGCGGCGGGCCGAGACAGTATTGAGTGGCCTCGGGGGTGGGTCGTAGTGCGAAAATGGCTGCACTATGGCTAAGGAAAAGGACACCGGGCGCAAGCTCATCGCGCAGAACAAGAAGGCGCGGCACGACTACCACATCCTCGACACCTACGAGTGCGGTCTCGTGCTCATGGGTACGGAGGTCAAATCGCTGCGGCTGGGCCGGGCCTCGCTCGTGGACGGCTTCGTCCAGATCGACGGCGGCGAGGCATGGCTGCACAACATCCACGTCCCGGAGTACGTGCAGGGGACCTGGACCAACCACTCGGCCAAGCGGAAGCGCAAGCTGCTGATGCACCGGGCGGAGATCGACAAGCTGGAGTCGAAGTCCGGCGAGACGGGTCACACGATCGTGCCGCTCGCGCTGTACTTCAAGGACGGCCGGGTGAAGGTCGAGATCGCGCTCGCCAAGGGCAAGAAGGAGTACGACAAGCGGCAGACCCTGCGCGAGAAGCAGGACCTGCGGGAGACGAACCGCGCGATCTCGGCCGCGCGCCGGCGCCAGCGCAGCGCGTAGCCTGGAGCATACGGGCGGGCCGGCAGCGGCCCGCAGGAATAGGCTGGCATCGTCGTGCGTTGGTCGCGTACGATGGCACTGCACTCCACAGCGGGTGCACACATTGAAAACACAACATGGGGATGATCGGTTTCGACAGCGGATGTCGAAGCAGGGGAAGCGAGCCGAGGAAGCGGCAATGATCTCGTAAACCATATGTCGCAACCAATAATCGCCAATTCCAAGAGCGATTCCCAGTCCTTCGCCCTCGCTGCCTAATAAGCAGTGAGTGAGGGACCCTTAATGGGTGTCAGCCCGGGGGTGTTCCCGACCCGGACCCTGGCATAATCTAGGGGACTAAACCACTGATCCCGGTCACGGGGGTCGGTGGGAAATCAAACAGTGACTGAGCCCGTCGGAGACTTGTTCGCGAGATCTCCGGGGCCGAGAAAATCGCAGCGAACTGCGCTCGGAGAAGCCCTGATTCTGCACCGTTGGACGCGGGTTCGATTCCCGCCATCTCCACAATTCCCATGTGAACGAGGACCCCGTTGCCCACCGGCAACGGGGTCCTCGTTTTGTTCCCGCCGTCCGGGTTTTGTTCCCGCCGTCCGGAGCGTGCCCGGCGTGATCCGATCGAGAGGCCCTACCGCCGCCGGACCCCGACCGCCGCGACGGCCAGCGCCAGCCCCGCCGCGCACACCGGTGCGGCATAGCCCGGTACCGGGGCCGTGTGCTCCACCAGCCAGCCTCCGGTCGCCGAACCCGCGGCGATCCCGCCCAGCAGCGCCGTCACGGCCAGGGTCATGCCCTCGTTCAACTGGCCCTCGGGGGTGAGGCGTTGCACCAATGTCATGCCGGTGACCATCGTCGGGGCCGTCGCCGCGCCCGCCAGCAGCAGCGCGCCCGCGAGGGCGAGGAGCGAATCGGCGGAGGCGGTGGCGAGCAGCGGCAGGGACATCAGTGCCGTCATTCCCGCCAGGCAGCCCAGCAGCCGACGCCGGATGTCGCCGACCGGGCGCAGTGATCCGTACAGCAGTCCCGCCACACACGATCCAGCCGCCTGGAGGGCCAGGATCGCGCCCCCGGCGTGGGCGATCGTGACGACCTCCATCGAGCCGAAGACCGCCCCGGTGGCGAGGAAGACGGCGAGCAGGGCCGGCATGCCGGGGGTGCGAAGCGGCGAGCCGGAGCGGGTGGTGTGGGGTGCCACCGGTGGTTCGGTGGCGCGTTGGGCGGCGAAGATCAGTACGCCGGTCATCAGCAGGATCGCCCCGACGAGCGTTCCGGCCTCCGGGAAGAGCGCCGCGCACAGCAGGGCGGCGAGGGCCGGGCCGAGCATGAAGCAGAGTTCGTCGGCGGCCTGTTCGAAGGAGTTCGCGGTGTGCAGGGCGGCCGGATCGCCCCGGTGCAGATGGGCCCAGCGGGCCCGGGACATTCCGCCGGTGTTGGGGGTGGTGGCGGTCGCGGCGTAGGAGGCGAAGAGGGTCCAGGCCGGGGCGCCGTAGTGCACACAGAGCAGCAGCGCGAGCGACCCGAGCGCGGCGATCGCGGTGGCGGGCACGGCGATGCGGGCCTGTCCGTACCGGTCGACGAGCCGGGCCGTCCAGGGCGCGACCACCGCCGTCGCGGCGAGGCCGGTCGCGGTGACGGCACCGGCCAGGGCGTACGAGCCGCGCGACCCGGCGATCATGATCACCGCGCTGACGCTGAACATGCCCATGGGGAGCCGGGCGAGGAGGTTGCCCGCAGTGAAGGCGCGGGCGCCCGGGGTGGCGAGCAGTCGGCGGTACGGGTTGGTGGGCGTCGGTCGGGCGGGGGCGGCGGTGCGCGGGGCGATGACCAGCAGGTCCCCGGAGACGTTGAGCAGGGGGCCGGTGGGCGGCGTTCTCTCGTACGGCATGGATCCACCCTCGGGGCGCACGCCCCATGGGGTCCAACACCTTCTCCGTAGCGATTAACGCATCTGTGTTGTAAATTCCATGAGTGGCCTCCTCCGCTGCCGATACGGGCACCCAGACGCATACCCATACCGACCCCCGACTGCTCCGGGCCTTCGTCGCCGTCGCCGAGGAACTGCACTTCACCCGTGCCGCGGCCCGGCTCTACATCGCCCAGCAGGCGCTGAGCCGGGACATCCGCAGGCTGGAGCGCGAACTGGGCGCCGAGCTGTTCATACGGACCACCCGGCAGGTCTCCCTCACTCCGGACGGTGACCGGCTCCTCCCGTACGCGCGGCGGGTGCTGGAGGCGCACGACGATCTCGCCGCCGCCTTCGCCGATCCGGTGGTCAGGCCGCTCTTCGTCGACCTCAACACCGACGGCATGACCGCCGCCCGGGTCCTCGCCCGCGCCCGGGAACTGGCCCCGGCGTGCGAGCTGATGGCGCGCTTCGAGAGCGGACTCACCTGGGCCGCGGGGGAGATCCTCGCCGGGCGGCTCGACGTCTCGTTCGGCCGGGCCGCCGGACTCGACCCGGCGGTGCTGGCGCGGCTCGGTGTGCAGCCGGTGCGCTACGAGCCGATGGCCGTGCTGTTCCCCGCCGACCACCCCCTCGCCGCGCACGAGACCGTCGCGCTGGACGACCTGGCGGGCGAGACCGTCTACGCGGGCGCCGGGAACCCCCGCACCCCGGAGTGGACGGACCTCGCCCGGCTGCTCTTCGCCGAATGGGGCATCGAGCTGGCGCCTCCCGTCCCGCTCGCGATCGGCGTGGCCGAGTTCCAACGGGTCATGGCCAAGTCGCCGCGCTACCCGATCCTGTGCGTGATCGGCTTCCCTCCGATGCCCGGCACCGTGTTGCGACCGCTGGTCCGGCCCGTACCGCTCTCCCCGCTCCTGCTGGTCTGGCGCAAGGGGCTGCGTCACCCCGGTCTCGACGCCCTGCGCGAAGCCGCGGCTCAACTGGGTGCGGAGGAGGGGTGGATGGAGCAGCCCGCCGGAAGCTGGCTCCCCGAGATCGATGCGTCGCTCATGCTGACGACTGCCTGATCGGGGGACCGGACCGGACCGGGGCCGACCGTGCCCGTGCCCGTGTCGCCCAGCCCCTGGCCCGGCGGCGACCTTGCGCGATCTTGCTGTCGCTGTCGCTGTCGATGAGAACGAGGCCCGACCGGGCCCCGGTAGCGTGATGGGATGATGAACGGCATCCACCGGATCGGCGCGGAGATACGGCTCCGTCCCACGGCCTTGGCCGACGCCGCCTCCCTTGCCGTGTCGCTGACCCGCAGCCGCGCGTACATGCAGCCCTGGGAGCCCGTGCGGCCCGACGCCTTTTACACCGAGCAGGGGCAGCGGGAACGGCTGGCGGGTCTGCTCGCGGACCGTGACGCGGGGCGGTTGATGGCGTGGGTCCTCGCCGATGAACAGGACCGCGTGGTGGGTGGGTTCAGCCTCAACGGCATGGTGCTCGGGCCGTTTTGCAGCGCGACTCTCGGCTACTGGGTCGATGTCGAGCACGCGGGCCGCGGTCTGGCCACGGCCGCCGTGCAGCGGGTCTGCGAGGTGGCCAGGGACGGGCTGCGCCTGCACCGGGTCGAGGCGGGGACGGTGCTGGACAACGTCGCGTCGCAGCGGGTGCTCGCCAAGTGCGGCTTCGAGCAGTACGGCGTGGCCCCGCGCTACCTGCACATCAACGGCGACTGGCGCGACCACCGGCTGTTCCAGCGGATCCTGTACGACGGTTCGTCGCTGCCGGCGTAGGGGCCGCCCGGACGGCTGTCGGACGCCGTCGGTACGCACGCGTTCATGACGGTGTCCGGCCGGCGGCCACGGCGGCCGCGCCTCCACCTCGTCCGTGACCACCATGCGCAGCATGGTGCGCATCGCGGGATCGCGGTACGCCGCGACCACGGCCGGTATGTCGTCGGAGATCGTCGGTCATCGGGACACCGTACGACCCGGTCCGTACCGAACCGCGCGGCGGCAGGGGTTCCGGGCCGGGCACCTGAGGGGCACTCTGGGGGAGACCCCGACCGGAGACCCCGAGGCGGTGACTCACACATGGCGGCGGGCAAGCGCTCGTACGACTGGCGGTTCGACTCCGGCCGCCCCTGCCTGGACCTGGTGGCGACGGGAGCCGGCACCTCCGGCGCCTGCGAACTGCTCGACGGTGCCGAGCGGCTCGCCGAGTGGCTGGTCGCCGCCGGACTCGTACCGAGCGGCACCCGCCTCGACGCGGTGGACGACACCTGGGTGGTGCGCTTCCGGCAGCTGAGGGCCGGCGTCGAGGGCCTGCTGGCCGCCGAACTCGGCGGCCGCAGAGCCGAGAGCGCCCTGGAGCGGGTCAACGCGCTCGCCGCGGCCGCGCCCCCGGGACTGCGGGCCGTGCGCGGCAGGAGTGGCACGCTGGTACGGACACTGAGCGCCGATCCCGAATGCGGAGCGCTGCTGGCCGCCGTCGCCCGCGACGCCGTCGAGCTCCTGACCGACCCCGGGGCACGCGCCGGACTGCGCCGCTGCGAGGCCGACAACTGCCACCGCCTCTACCTGGACACCTCGCGCGGCCGCCGACGCCGCTGGTGCTCCAGCGAGGTGTGCGGCAACCGCGAGCGGGTGGCCCGGCACCGGCGCAGGGCGGCGGCTGTGGACGCGGCTGTGGAAGCGGTCGCGGGGGCGAGCGCGGGAGCGCCGTACCGCACAGAGTCTTGAGACGGTAAAGAATCTTGGGCTGGGAAAGAATCTTGCGGTTGGTTTGAATGGATCGCGGTCCCCTTCCGTACTCGATGGCCAGAGAGCTCCACAGGGTCTCGACCGGGAGGTGCGGGTGCGCAAGGATGCGGCCGTGGCCGATGACCGTCCGCACAGGGCCCGGCATCGCGGTGGGCCGCCCCGGTCCTCGTCCGACGTCCCCGACGAGGAGCTGATGCGGGCGCTCTACCGCGAACACGCCGGACCTCTGCTCGCGTACGTGCTCCGCCTCGTCGCCGGCGACCGGCAGCGCGCCGAGGACGTGGTGCAGGAGACCCTCATCCGCGCCTGGGAGAACGCCGGCCGGCTGGACGGGGCCACCGGCTCCGTCCGCCCGTGGCTGGTGACGGTGGCCCGGCGCATCGTCATCGACGGCCACCGCAGCAGGCAGGCCCGGCCGCGCGAGGTCGATCCGTCGCCGCTGGAGGTCATTCCCGCCGAGGACGAGCTGGACAGGGCGCTGCGGCTGATGACGCTCTCGGACGCGCTCGACGATTTGACCCCCGCTCACCGGGAAGCACTGGTCGAGACGTACTTCAAGGGCCGTACGGTCAACGAGGCGGCCGATGTGCTGGGCATTCCGAGCGGGACGGTGCGCTCGCGGGTCTTCTACGCACTGCGCTCCATGAAGCTCGCACTCGAGGAGAGGGGGATCACGGCATGAGCGACGACGAGTGGGAGCCGTTCGGCCCCCGGTCCACCCCCGGTCCCTCCAGCCCTCGCAGCCCCCGCGGCATCTCCAGCCCCGGCGGCCCCTCCAGCCCCCGCGGCCCCCGGAACGAGGAGCCGGGACACGACGCCGCCGCTGCGTATCTCCTCGGTGTGCTGGACGACGCCGAGGCGTCCGCCTTCGAGGCGCACCTGGCCGGCTGCGAGCTGTGCGGCGCCCGTCTCGACGAGTTCGCCGGGCTGGAACCCGTGCTCGCGACGCTCTCCGGTGGCCCCGGCGCCGGGCCGGGTGCCCGCCTTGTCCCGTACGTCGCGCAGCCGCCCGCGCCCCGGATGCTCGACCGGCTGGTCGAGGAGGTGGCCCGCAAGCGGGCCGGGCGCAGGCGCCGCTCCAGGTATCTGGTGGCGGCGGCAGCGGCGCTGATCATCGGCGGTCCGGTCGTCGCCGTCCTGGCGACCGGCGGCGACGGCACCTCCGCCCGGGCGGCCGACCCGCACCCCACCGGCCCCGCCGACGACACCGCCCTCTCCCGCATGACCGACAAGGTGCGGGCCACCGACCCCACCACGAAGGTCGACGCCACCATCGGCATGGAGAAGAAGACCTGGGGCACCGACACCGTGCTGGAGCTCAGGAATGTCACGGGTCCGGAGAAATGCCGGCTGATCGCGGTGTCGAAGACCGGCGAGGAGGAGGCCGTCACCTCCTGGACCGTACCGAAGTGGGGGTATGGCATCGAGAAATCCCCGTACCAGGCGGCGACGTACCCGCTCCGTGTGCACGGCGGCGCGGCCATGGACCGTGGCGACATCGACCATTTCGAGGTGCGTACGTTCGACGGCAGGCGGCTGGTGGAGATCAAGGCGTGATCGTATGGCAGGTGCGCGACGGCCACCCTTTCGCATAAAGTTGACGGCTGCCCAAATGCACGTCAGAAGGGGGCCTCGGTGGCCGCGCAGGATGCCGCTGTCGATTCGTTGCGGGACCGGGAAATCGGTGTCGAGCAGGAACATCTCGACCGTGTTTATCACCGCCTCGAAGAGAAGATCCACGAGGCGGAATTTCTCATGAACGATGCCGTCAAGCGCGGCCAGGTAGGCACCCCGGGAGCGCTCGCCGAGCGCGACGCCCAGGTGTTCCGGGCCGGGATCCACCTCAACCGGCTGAACAGCGAGTTCGAGGACTTCCTCTTCGGAAGGATCGATCTGCTGCTCGGCAAGGACGGCGAACGCGGTCCGGACGGCGCGTACACCTCCGTCGAACCGGCCGACAACGCCGTACGCGACGACAATTCCGCCGACATCGCGGAGACGCTGCACATCGGCCGGATCGGAGTTCTCGACGCCGATTACGCGCCCCTGGTCATCGACTGGCGCGCCCCGGCCGCCGCACCGTTCTACCGGTCGACGCCGAAGGAGCCGGGCCGGGTGGTCCGCCGCCGGGTCATCCGCTCCAAGGGCCGCAAGGTCCTCGGCGTCGAGGACGACCTGATGCGCCCGGAGCTGACCGCGTACCTGGGCGGCGAGAAGCTCCCCGCCATCGGCGACGGCGCCCTGATGGCGGCGCTCGGGCAGGCCCGCAGCCACACCATGCGGGACATCGTCTCCTCCATCCAGGCCGAACAGGACCTGGTGATCAGGGCCCCCGCCGCATCCGTCACCGAGGTCTCCGGCGGCCCCGGCACCGGCAAGACCGCCGTCGCCCTGCACCGTGCCGCGTACCTCCTCTACCAGGACCGGAGGCGTTACGCGGGCGGCATCCTCGTCGTCTCGCCGACCCCGCTCCTCGTGGCGTACACCGAAGGCGTGCTGCCGTCGCTGGGCGAGGAGGGGCAGGTCGCGATCCGCGCGGTCGGCTCGCTCTCCGACGAGGCGGCCGGCGTCGAGGGCGCCACCACTTACGACGAACCCGCCGTCGCCCGGATCAAGGGCTCCTCCCGGATGCTCCAGGTCCTGCGCAAGGCGGCACGCGGCGCACTGGAACAGCCCGGCACGGCCCGCAGGGCGGCGGCGGACCGGGACGGCCAGCTGTCCTTCGGCGACGCAACCGAAGAAACCGACGCAACCGAAGAAACCGGCGCAACCGAAGAAACCGGCGTAACCGGCGCGTCCGATGCGTCCGATGATTCCGGGGCGACCGGCCGCGCCGGTGAGCCCCCGGCCACCCCCACCCGACTGCGGGTCGTCGCCTTCGGCGCCCGGGTCGAGCTGAACGCCGACGAGCTGCACCGCATCCGGCAGTCCGTCCTCGGCGGCACCGCCCCGGTCAACCTGCTGCGCCCGCGCGCCCGCAGAATGCTCCTGGACGCCCTGTGGAACAAGTCCTCCGGCCGGGGCCGCTACACCGACCCCGAACTGGTCGCCGAGCTGCGCTCCTCCTTCGACGAGGACGTCTCCACCGAGACCCCCTTCATCGACTTCCTGAACGCCTGGTGGCCCGAACTCACCCCCCGCGGGGTGCTCGCCGCGATGGCCGACGAGAAGCGGCTCGGCCGCTGGGCGCGCCGGGTCCTCAATCAGGGCGAGGTGCGCCGCCTCGCCCGCTCCCTGAAGCGGCTCGACAGAAAGGGGAACGGGCCGCTCTCCGTGCACGACGTGGCGATCCTCGACGAGCTGCAGATGCTGCTCGGCACCCCGTACCGGCCGAAGAAGAAGCGCGAACTCGACCCGCTGGACCAGCTCTCCGGTCTGGAGGAGCTCATGCCGCAGCGCGAGGAGACCCAGCGCGAGCGGGCCGAGCGGCTGGCCGCGGAGCGTACGGAGTACGCGCACGTCATCGTCGACGAGGCACAGGACCTCACGCCCATGCAGTGGCGCATGGTCGGCCGCCGCGGCCGGCACGCCACCTGGACGATCGTCGGAGACCCGGCGCAGTCCTCCTGGTCCGATCCGGACGAGGCCGCCCGGGCGCGCGACGAGGCGCTCGGCAACCGGCCTCGCCGCCGCTTCACCCTCACGGTCAACTACCGCAACCCGGCGGAGATCGCCGAGCTGGCCTCGAAGGTCCTGGCGCTCGCGATGCCTGGGATGGAGTCACCGGCCGCGGTCCGGTCCACGGGCGTGAAGCCGCGCTTCGAGACCGTACGGGACGGCGATCTGGCCGCCTCGGTACGCGAGGAGGCGCGTCGGCTGCTGGCCGAGGTGGACGGCACGGTGGGCGTGGTCGTCGCGATGAACCGCCGGGCGCAGGCCCGCGAGTGGCTCGCCGATCTCGGTGAGCGGGTGGTGGCGCTGGGCAGTCTGGAGGCGAAGGGCCTGGAGTACGACGCCACGGTGGTCGTCTCGCCCGCGGAGATCGCGGACGAGTCCCCGGCCGGTCTGCGGGTGCTGTACGTGGCGCTGACGCGGGCGACGCAGCAGCTCACGGTGGTCTCGGGGGAGCGGGACCTGCCCGACGAGGACGGCATCCCTGACCTGCTGCGGGACTGACGCCGGGACGGGACGGAGGTGTCGCCGGGCGGACGGATTTCTGAATCCGTCCGTCCCGCGGGAATCGCATTCCAAGGGTCTTTGTTAGCCTGGTGTCGGCACCGGCTCGATCCAAGCCCCCGGGCCCAACCTTCGTCGCTCAGAGCGACCACTTGCCGCGAGGCGAGCATGGCGGGTCGGTGCCGCTTGACCAAGAAGACAGACCCGCGTCACCTTCCGGTGGTGCGGGTCTGTTCTTGTTTACGGACTACCGCCTTTACGGACTACCGCCGCGGACCATGGGGTGGGGGGTTCCGCTGAAGCGGCCATCTCTCGTATGGTGGAAACTGCTTTCCGAAGCGCGGCGCTCATTACCGGCTACCGGCCAGTAGGTGCGACGATCGGGAAGCGTGACCGAGGTGAGCGCCCCGGCCGCGCGGCAAAGAAGCTAGGGAAAGCGAAGGACTCGGCCATGGCAACGGCGCCCAGCGTCTCGTACTCGATGACGGTCAGGCTGGAGGTGCCCGCGAGCGGCACAGCGGTCTCCCAGCTCACCACGGCCGTGGAGTCCTCCGGCGGTTCGGTCACCGGCCTCGATGTGACCGCTTCCGGGCACGAGAAGCTGCGGATCGACGTCACCATCGCCGCCACCTCCACCGCGCACGCGGACGAGATCGTCGAAAACCTGCGCGGCATCGAGGGTGTCGTGCTGGGCAAGGTCTCCGACCGTACGTTCCTGATGCACCTCGGCGGCAAGATCGAGATGGCGTCCAAGCACCCCATCCGCAACCGTGACGACCTCTCGATGATCTACACCCCGGGCGTGGCCCGGGTCTGCATGGCGATCGCCGAGAACCCCGAGGACGCCCGCCGCCTCACCATCAAGCGCAACTCCGTCGCAGTTGTGACAGACGGCTCCGCGGTGCTCGGCCTCGGCAACATCGGCCCGATGGCCGCCCTGCCGGTGATGGAGGGCAAGGCGGCCCTCTTCAAGCGGTTCGCCGGCATCGACGCCTGGCCGATCTGCCTGGACACCCAGGACACCGACGCCATCGTCGAGATCGTCAAGGCGATCGCCCCCGGCTTCGCGGGCATCAACCTGGAGGACATCTCCGCCCCCCGCTGCTTCGAGATCGAGGCACGGCTGCGTGAGGCCCTCGACATCCCCGTCTTCCACGACGACCAGCACGGCACCGCCATCGTGGTCCTGGCCGCGCTGACCAACGCACTGCGCGTGGTGGGCAAGGGAATCGGGGACGTACGGGTCGTCATGTCCGGCGCCGGAGCGGCCGGTACGGCCATCCTGAAGCTCCTCATCGCCGCCGGCGTCAAGCACGCCGTCGTCGCCGACATCCACGGCGTGGTGCACGCGGGCCGCGAGGACCTCGTCTCCGCCGACGCCGACTCGCCGCTGCGCTGGATCGCCGACAACACCAACCCCGAGTCCATCACCGGCACCCTCAAGGAGGCCGTGGTGGGCGCCGACGTCTTCATCGGCGTCTCCGCCCCGAACGTGCTGGACGGCACCGATGTCGCCGCCATGGCGGACGGTGCGATCGTGTTCGCGCTCGCGAACCCGGACCCCGAGGTGGATCCGGCAATCGCCCGCCAGTCGGCGGCAGTTGTCGCCACCGGCCGCTCCGACTTCCCGAACCAGATCAACAACGTGCTGGTCTTCCCGGGTGTCTTCCGCGGTCTGCTGGACGCCCAGTCCCGCAGCGTCAACACGGAGATGATGCTCGCCGCGGCGGGTGCCCTCGCCGAGACCGTCGCCGAGGACGAACTGAACGCGAACTACATCATCCCGTCGGTCTTCAACGACAGGGTCGCGGGAGCGGTCGCCGGTGCGGTCCGCGACGCGGCGAAGACCACGGGCAGCGGTGCGGCGGACACCGGCTTGGCCTGAGCTACGGCGCGTCGCGGGTCGCGGCGCCCCAAACGCCCCTTTAGGGTGGGCGGGCGGCGCGTCCCGCAGAGCCCCGCATCCGCTGCGGACTGCTTTCGGGGAGTCGACGGAACGTCACCACGAGGAGGCGAGGGTGCTTTTCGTGTGACTCCGTAGGGTGCCGGATTGGCGTTACCGCCGCAGGTGGGGGCAGGATGCGTAATCGGGCGCGAGGGTCTGACGACAGACCCGGGTCCGGGGACTGTCCGAGGGCCCTGGCAGCATCGGCTTCGATCTCACGCCTCACAGGCAAGAAGAACACGGGAGTAACAACATGAACCGCAGTGAGCTGGTGGCCGCCCTGGCCGACCGTGCCGAGGTGACCCGCAAGGACGCCGACGCCGTGCTGGCCGCCCTCGCCGAGACCGTCGGTGAGATCGTCGCCAAGGGCGACGAGAAGGTCACCATCCCCGGCTTTCTGACCTTCGAGCGCACCCACCGTGCCGCTCGCACCGCTCGTAACCCGCAGACCGGCGACCCGATCAACATCCCGGCCGGCTACAGCGTGAAGGTCTCCGCGGGCTCCAAGCTCAAGGAAGCCGCCAAGGGCAAGTAAGCCCCACAGGCGCGACGAAGGGCGGTCACCCGACAAAGGGTGACCGCCCTTCCGTGTACCGGCGCGAGAGGGCCCGTTCCGGGCCTCTGCCGCCCTAGCCGGGCGGACCCCTCCGGCCGCCGCGCCGACCCGTGGGCGGCGCGGCGGCCGAACGGGGGCGGCGCGGAAGCCGAACGGGGGCCCGGGACAACGGTCCCGAACCCCCGTCAGCAGCCCCGGGACCGCCCGTCTCAGACCAGCGCGCCGCCCGGCAGCTCCACCTTCGCGCCGAGCTTCTCCAGCTTCTCCATGAAGTTCTCGTAGCCGCGGTTGATCAGGTCGATGCCGTGCACCCGCGAGGTGCCCTGCGCCGCCAGCGCGGCGATCAGGTACGAGAAACCGCCGCGCAGGTCCGGGATGACCAGATCCGCGCCCTGGAGCTTCGTCGGCCCGGACACGACCGCCGAGTGCAGGAAGTTCCGCTGGCCGAAGCGGCAGTCGGAGCCGCCCAGGCACTCGCGGTAGAGCTGGATGTGCGCGCCCATCTGGTTCAGCGCGGAGGTGAAGCCGAGCCGGGACTCGTACACCGTCTCGTGGACGATGGACAGGCCCGCGGCCTGCGTCAGCGCCACCACCAGCGGCTGCTGCCAGTCGGTCTGGAAGCCGGGGTGCACGTCCGTCTCCAGGGCGATGGCGTTCAGCGCGCCGCCCGGGTGCCAGAAGCGGATGCCCTCGTCGTCGATCTCGAACGCCCCGCCGACCCGGCGGAAGGTGTTCAGGAACGTCATCATCGAACGCTGCTGTGCGCCCCGTACGTAGATGTTCCCCTCGGTGGCCAGCGCCGCGGACGCCCAGGAGGCCGCCTCCAGGCGGTCCGGGATCGCCCGGTGCGTGTAACCGTCGAGCCGGTCGACACCGGTGATCCGGATCGTCCGGTCGGTGTCCATCGAGATGATCGCGCCCATCTTCTGCAGTACGCAGATGAGGTCCTCGATCTCCGGCTCCACGGCCGCGTTGGACAGCTCGGTGACGCCCTCCGCGAGCACCGCCGTCAGCAGCACCTGCTCGGTGGAGCCCACCGACGGGTACGGCAGTCGGATCTTCGTGCCGCGCAGCCGCTGCGGGGCCTCCAGGTACTGGCCGTCCGCCCGCTTCTCGATCGTCGCGCCGAACTGCCGCAGCACGTCGAAGTGGAAGTCGATCGGCCGACCGCCGATGTCACAGCCACCGAGCCCCGGAATGAACGCGTGGCCCAGCCGGTGCAGCAGCGGGCCGCAGAAGAGGATCGGGATGCGCGACGAGCCGGCGTGGGCATCGATGTCGGCGACATTGGCGCTCTCGACATGCGTCGGGTCCAGAACCAGCTCGCCCGGTTCGTCACCCGGCCGGACCGTCACACCGTGCAGCTGCAACAGCCCGCGCACCACCCGCACGTCGCGGATGTCGGGCACGTTGCGCAGCCGACTGGGCCCGCTGCCGAGCAGCGCGGCGACCATTGCCTTCGGCACCAGGTTCTTGGCGCCTCTGACGCGGATCTCGCCCTCCAGCGGGGTTCCGCCGTGGACAAGCAGGACATCGTCTGTGCCGGTCATGAATCTCGCGTTCCGGAGTGGTCGGGCAGGGGGCCAACCGAAAGGGTAATGGCCCACCGCCCCCCTTTCGTAAGAGGACGGGGGGTGCGCGAACGTCATGAATCCGCCACAACACGCTCTGCTGCACGGGTCTTGCGGAGGGTTACCGTCCGCAAAGCCTTCCGGGCGGTGCGCTCCCCGTGCGTCCGAGCGCCCTGAGCTGCGCCCCGAGCCGTGCCCGGCTCTTTCGGCGACCGGGCGGCCCACTTGGTCCCCGTGGAGACCGAAGATGCGGGATCATTTCTGCCATGACCGAGGTGTCCTCGCTCACAGGGCGACTGCTCGTGGCCACACCCGCGCTCGCGGACCCGAATTTCGACCGCGCGGTGGTGCTGCTCCTCGACCACGACGAGGAGGGCTCGCTCGGTGTGGTCCTGAACCGCCCGACCCCCGTCGGCGTCGGTGACATCCTCACGTCCTGGGCCGGTCTGACCGGCGAACCGGGCGTCGTCTTCCAGGGCGGCCCGGTCTCGCTCGACTCGGCGCTCGGTGTGGCCGTCATCCCCGGCGACGAGGGCCCCCTCGGCTGGCGCCGGGTGTACGGGGCGATCGGCCTGGTCGACCTGGAGGCCCCGCCGGAGCTGCTGGCCGCGGCGCTCGGCTCGCTGCGGATCTTCGCCGGATACGCCGGCTGGGGCCCCGGACAGCTGGAGAAGGAACTGGCCGAGGGTGCCTGGTACGTCGTCGAGTCCGAGCCCGGCGACGTCTCCTCCCCACGTCCGGAGCACCTCTGGCGGGCGGTTCTGCGCCGCCAGCGCAGCGAACTGGCGATGATCGCCACCTATCCGGACGACCCTTCGCTGAACTGATGGTCCCGGCCTTCAGTACCCTTGGGGTCCATGAGCACTCTTGAGCCCGAGCGCGGGGCAGGTACGGGCACCCTCGTAGAGCCGACGCCACAGGTGTCGAACGGCGACGGCGACCACGAGCGCTACGCCCATTACGTCCAGAAGGACAAGATCATGGCGAGCGCCCTGGAGGGCACCCCCGTGGTCGCACTGTGCGGCAAGGTCTGGGTACCGGGCCGCGACCCGAAGAAGTATCCGGTCTGTCCCATGTGCAAGGAGATCTACGAGTCCATGGGCTCCGGCGGCGACAAGGGCAAGGGCGGCAAGGACAAGAATTGACGATCCTCTCCCGGCTCTGAGGCCGGGAGATTCCCTTTGGCTACCCGAAAGTGGCCGGTTGGGTTTCACGCGTCCGCCTCCGCCGGAGGGCGGGACTCGGCACCAAAGGGCGCCTGTGCGTGCTGTTGTTGACCGAGCCACCCTTTCCCATAGCCCGAAGGGCATGGGAGGTGCCCCCCCCTGGCGGGCTCGGACCTCGATCTCGACCGAGGCGTTGTGGTCGGCGTCGTCCTCGTGCCTGCAGCGCACGCACGCGAACAGTCGGCCGCAGCCCTTGCGGGACTGCGGATCCGTCCGGCCGCAGGCCGCGCACGTCTGCGAGGTGTGAAACGGCGGCACGGGTCGCAGCTCGGAGCCGTACAGGCGGCATTTGTATTTCAGCTGCCGCCTGCGTTCACCGGGGCAGTTGTCGAGGATGGACCGGTTGAGTCCGGCTTTCTGCCTTACGTTGCGGTCGGGTTGCTTTGCGGTGCCTTTGGCGCCGGCGGTCATGTTCGTCACGCGTGCGGGCTTTGTACTGCTGCGAGCAACGCAGCCGGGCACGCTCGTTGAAGAAGTTGTCGAACGTCGCGTCCAGATGCCGCAGCACCTGTAGGCCGGCCTGCGCGGGGAGTTCGACCAGCCAGGTCAGCTCGCTCAAGGTGGCTCCTCCCGCCGCCTGCGCCAGAAGTGCTTCACCGCTGATCGGGGACTGCTGCGCGCACTCGCCCGAACAACCAGCCTCACCGGGATGGCAAAAGTTCATCTGAGACGCTGACCCCATGGATCTGATCCCCGCGCCCGTCGCCGTCGAAGGACTGGCCCCCGATGGATTCCTGTTGGACCGGAGCACCACGCTTTACGCGGCGCCAGGCACAGAGACCACGGAGCGCTGGCTGCGTTCCGTGGTTGGTCCCGCCCTCGGTCTGCAGCTGGTGCCGGGAGATGAAAGGGCCAAGAATTCGGTCGCGCTGCACATCGACGACGCTCTGGAGCCCGAGGCGTACAGGCTTGGTGTGGTCCGGAGCCAGGGCATTGAGATCCGCGGCGGCAGTGCGGCGGGGGTTTTCTGGGGCGCCCAGACCCTGCGTCAGCTCCTTGGCCCCGACGCTTTCCGCCGCGCGCCTGTCCACTCCAACAAGAAGTGGGTCATCCCCTTCGCGACCATCGAGGACAGTCCCCGCTTCCCCTGGCGCGGCATGATGCTCGACGTGGCGCGGCACTTCCTGCCCAAGGACGACGTCCTGCGCTATCTCGACCTCCTCGCCGCGCACAAGCTGAACGTCTTCCACTTCCACCTCACCGACGACCAGGGCTGGCGCATCGAGATCAAGCGCTACCCGCGGCTCACCGAGGTCGGCTCCTGGCGGTCCCGTACCAAGCACGGCCACCGGGCCTCCGAGCTCTGGGACGAGACCCCGCACGGCGGTTACTACACGCAGGACGACATCCGCGAGATCGTCGCGTACGCCACCGAGCGGCATATCCGGGTCGTTCCCGAGATCGACATCCCGGGCCACTCGCAGGCCGCCATCGCCGCGTACCCCGAACTGGGCAACACCGACGTCATCGACACCACCACCCTCTCCGTCTGGGACACCTGGGGCATCAACGCCAACGTACTCGCCCCCACTGACAACACCCTTCGCTTCTTCGAGGGCGTCCTCGAAGAGGTCCTGGCACTCTTCCCCGCCGCCACCTCGCCGTTCATCCACATCGGCGGCGACGAGTGCCGCAAGGACCAGTGGAAGGAGTCCCCGGCCGCCCAGGCCCGGATCGACGAATTCGGCCTGGCCGACGAGGACGAGCTGCAGTCCTGGGTCATCCGGCACTTCGACACCTGGCTCACCGCTCGCGGCCGCCGGCTCATCGGCTGGGACGAGATCCTCGAAGGCGGCCTCCCGGCGGGCGCCGCCGTGTCGTCCTGGCGGGGTTACGGAGGAGGCATCGCCGCCGCCGAGGCCGGCCACGACGTGGTGATGTGCCCGGAGCAGCACGTCTACCTGGACCACCGTCAGGACGGCGGCCCCGACGAACCGATGCCCATCGGTTTCATCCGCACCCTGGAGGACGTCTACCGTTTTGAACCCGTGCCCCCGGGCCTCTCCGAGGAGGCGGCCCGTCACATCCTCGGCACCCAGGCCAACGTCTGGACCGAGGTCATGCAGAACCGGTCCCGCGTCGACTACCAGGTCTTTCCGCGCCTCGCGGCGTTCGCCGAGGTCGCCTGGTCGCCCCTGCCCGCCTCCGCCGACCGTGACTTCGCGGACTTCGAACGGCGAATGACCGCGCATTACGCCCGACGTGACGCCCTCGGCGTCGACTACCGGCCACCGGGCGGTCCGTTGCCCCGGCAGCAGCGCCCCGGCGTCCTCGGACGCCCCATCGAGGGGCCGCCCCCGAACGTGTGATTCCGTCCGCGCTCCGGGTCCGGCCGGCCCGCTCCGCGGGAGCGGGCCGGCCGGCGGTCATGGCCCGGAACAGGCGTCCGTCAACGCACAGCCGGAACGGAACAACCCACCCAGGGCTCGCCGAAGAGTGGCAATTCGCACTCCGCGCCGAAGTCGGTCGAATCCGGATCATCCCCCTGGTAGGGGACGGATATGCCCTTCGCGGACCCTCGCGTCGGTCCGATCGGAAGATGTGCCAGAGTTGCCACGTCCGGGCTTTGAGCACGTACCGTACGGCGAAACGAGCCGGACAGCCGGGACACCGGGAAGGGGCAGCTGGGTTGACCACGCACGCACCGCAGGCGACGCAGTCCGTGACGCTGCCGGCCTCGCTCGACGAGGCCGTGGCGGCACTCGGCGCCATGCCTGCAGCCGTTCCTGTGGCGGGTGGGACGGACCTGATGTCGGCCGTCAACAAGGGGCTGCTGCGCCCCTCGGGACTGGTCGGCCTCGGCCGGATCAGCGAGCTGCGCGGCTGGCACTACCAGGACGGTCACGCCCTGCTCGGCGCCGGACTCACCCACGCACGCATGGGGCGGCCCGACTTCGCCGCCCTCATCCCCGCCCTGGCCGCGTCCGCGCGCGCCGCGGGCCCGCCCCAGATCCGTAACGCCGGAACGCTCGGCGGCAACATCGCCACCGCGGCCCCGACCGGCGACGCCCTGCCGGTGCTCGCCGCCCTGGAGGCCGAGCTCGTCATCGCGGGCCCGGGCGGCGCCCGCCGCGAGTTCCCTGTCTCGCACCTGCTGGCCGGCCGCGACATGCTCGAACCCGCCGAACTGATCGGCTTCGTCCGCGTACCGCTGCTGCACGCCCCCCAGGTCTTCCTGAAGGCCACCGGCCGCACCGGCCCCGGCCGCGCCACCGCGTCCGTCGCGATCGTGCTCGACCCGGCCCGGCGCGGGGTGCGCTGCGCGGTCGGTGCCATCGCGCCGATGCCGCTGCGGCCGCTGGAGGCCGAACGCTGGATCGCCTCACTGATCGACTGGGACGGCGAACGGGGCCTGGCCCCCGACGCGCTGGCCGCCTTCGGCGAGTACGTCGCCGCGGCCTGCATCCCGGACCAGGCACCGCCCGCCGACGGGGGAGAGGCGCCACCGCTGCCCCCCGCCGTACTGCATCTGCGGCGCACCGTCGCCGCGCTGGCCCGACGCGCGCTGGGGAGGGCACTGTCGTGAGCAACGAGGACCACAACGAACAGCACGGGCAGCGGGAGCAGCCGCAGCACGGGGGCTGGCAGCCGACGCCACAGGGCGGCGAGTACGACGCCGAGGCGACCGCCTTCGTCCACCTGCCGCCGGAGGACCTGGCGAACATCCCGTTGGCCGCGCCCGGCCAGGGCTACGTACCGCCGATGATCCTGCCGCTGACGCCCGCGGCCGGTCTCGACCCGGCGGCCACGGGCAGCTGGGTCGTGCAGACGCAGAGCCAGCAGGAGCGGGCCGCGGAACCGGAGCAGCCGGCGCCCGGCGCGGTGCACTGGCCGGACCCGAACCAGCAGCAGACGCAGTACGGGTACGAGTACCCGCAGCAGGAGCAGTACCGGGAGACGCCGGCCGCGACGGGCCAGTGGAACTTCACGGAGCCCACCGAGTTCGCCCAGCAGGCCGACCACACCGCGCACGTCGACCACAGCGGTCACACGGACCACGGCGTGCAGCCCGACCACACCGCGCACGTCCACCACAGCGGTCACACGGACCACGGCGTGCAGCCCGACCACACCGCGCACGTCCACCACAGCGGTCACACGGACCATGGCGGTCACACGGACCACGGCGTGCAGCCCGACCACACCGCGCACGTCGACCACAGCGGTCACACGGACCATGGCGGTCACACGGACCACGGCGTGCAGCCCGACCACACCGCGCACGTCGACCATGGCGGTCACACGGACCACGGCGGTCACACGGACCACGGCGGTCACACCGACCATGGCAGTCACACCGGCCACACCGGTCAGTGGACGATTCCGGTCGCCGACGGTGACCTCCCGGAGGAGTCCGGCGAGTTCGCCGCCTCGGCGCTGGCCTCCCAGTGGTACGCGGACCGGACTCCACCGGCCACGCTGCCGGGTGGTGCGCCCGCACCGTGGGCGACACAGCAGCCGGTCGCGGAACCCGAGCCCGCCCCCGTCCCCGAGTTCGAGCCCGCGGTGGAGCCGGCGCCCGGAGCGGACATCGAGCCGGAACACGCGTCGGGAGCCGATTTCGCGCCGGCCGCGGAGCCTGCGGCCGAGCTCTCCGAGCCGTCCTCCGAGCCGTCCTCCGTGGCGTACGAGGCACCGGCACCGGCACCGGAAACGGCCGCCGAGGACGGCCCCGTACCGACGGCCGCAGACGCCGCAGACGCCGGAGGCACGGGAGGCACGGGAGACACGGGAGACACGGGAGACATCTCCGTTCCCGAAGAGGACCTCGCGCAGGCTCCGGCCCCCCACACCGCCGTATCGGACGACGCCCCGGCCGAGCACCCTGCCGAGCAGTCGCCGCCCGACACACCGCTGCCGGACGAAGAGCAACTCCCCGAGCCCCAGCCCGTCCCCAGCGAGCACCCGGCTGCCTCCTACGTCCTGCATGTGAACGGCGCCGACCGCCCCGTCACCGACGCCTGGATCGGCGAGTCGCTCCTTTACGTGCTGCGCGAGCGCCTCGGCCTCGCCGGTGCCAAGGACGGCTGCTCGCAGGGTGAGTGCGGTGCCTGCAACGTCCAGGTGGACGGCCGGCTGGTCGCCTCCTGTCTGGTCCCGGCGGCGACCGCCGCCGGCAGCGAGGTCCGTACGGTGGAGGGCCTGGCCGTGGACGGCGAACCGTCCGACGTCCAGCGCGCCCTCGCCAAGTGCGGAGCCGTCCAGTGCGGTTTCTGCATCCCCGGCATGGCGATGACCGTCCACGACCTGCTGGAGGGCAACCACGCCCCCAGCGAACTGGAGACGCGCCAGGCGCTCTGCGGCAACCTCTGCCGCTGCTCCGGCTACCGGGGTGTCCTCGACGCCGTGAACGAGGTCATCGCGGGCCGCGAGGCCAGTGCCGACCTGGCAGCCTCGTCGGACTCCTCGTCCCCGGAGCCCGACGAGGCCCGCATTCCCCACCAGGCGGCCGCAGGCGCCGGCGGGGTTCAGCCGCACTCGCAGGACGGAGGCATGGCGTGAGCAACGACGCGGCCACCGCGGCCACCGCCGCCAACGCGACCAGCACACGGATCCCCACCCCGGCGGCCGGACCCGACGCCGAGCCCACCGCGCTCGGCCTGGGCGTCTCCCTCCTGCCCGCCGACGCGCGAGCGAAGACCGAGGGCACCTTCCCGTACGCCGCCGACCTCTGGGCCGAGGGTCTGCTGTGGGCGGCCGTACTCCGTTCCCCGCACCCGCACGCCCGCATCCTGTCCATCGACACCTCGGGCGCCGTCGAGATGCCGGGCGTACGGGCCGTCGTCACGCACGAGGACGTCCCCGGGGAGGGCGCGTACGGGCGCAAGGTCGTCGACCGCCCGGTCTTCGCCTCCGACCTGGTCCGCCACCACGGCGAGCCGATCGCCGCGGTCGCCGCCGACCACCCCGACACGGCGCGTCTCGCCGCCGCGGCCATCGCCGTCGAGTACGAAGTGCTCGAACCGGTCACGGACCCCGAGAAGGCGTTCGAGGCCGAGCCCCTGCACCCCGACGGCAATCTGATCCGGCACATCCCGCTGCGTTACGGCGACCCGGACGCCACCGGCGAGGTCGTAGTCGAGGGCCTCTACCGCATCGGTCGCCAGGACCCGGCCCCGATCGGCGCCGAGGCCGGGCTCGCCGTGCCCCGGCCCGACGGCGGCGTGGAGATCTACACCGCCTCCACCGACCCGCACACCGACCGCGATCTCGCCGCCGCCTGCTTCGGCCTCGAACCGGACCGGGTGAAGGTCGTCGTCACCGGCGTCCCCGGCGCCACCGGCGACCGCGAGGACCCCGGCTTCCAGCTGCCGCTGGGACTTCTCGCGCTGCGTACCGGCTGCCCGGTCAAACTGGCCGCCACCCGCGAGGAGTCCTTCCTCGGCCATGCCCACCGCCACCCCACGCTCCTGCGCTACCGCCACCACGCGGACGCCGAGGGCCGGCTGGTGAAGGTCGAGGCGCAGATCCTGCTCGACGCGGGCGCGTACGCCGACGCCTCGTCCGAGTCGCTGGCCGCGGCGGTCGCGTTCGCCTGCGGCCCGTACGTCGTCCCGCACGCCTTCATCGAGGGCTGGGCGGTCCGTACGAACAACCCGCCGTCGGGCCATGTGCGCGGCGAGGGCGCGATGCAGGTCTGCGCGGCGTACGAGGGCCAGATGGACAAGCTGGCCGCCAAGCTCGGCATCGACCCGGCCGAGCTGCGCCTGCGCAACGCCCTGTCCACCGGCGACATCCTGCCCACGGGCCAGACGGTGACCTGCCCGGCACCGGTGTCCGAACTGCTCACCTCCGTACGGGACTTCCCGCTCCCCTCCCTCCCCAAGGACACCCCGGAGGACGACTGGCTGCTCCCCGGCGGCCCCGAGGGCGCGGGCGAACCCGGCGCGGTGCGCCGAGGCGTCGGCTACGCGCTCGGCATGGTCCACATGCTCGGCGCGGAGGGCGCCGACGAGGTCTCCACGGCCACGGTCCGGGTCCACGACGGCATCGCCACGGTCATCTGCGCCGCGGTCGAAACGGGCCAGGGCTTCTCGACCCTCGCCCGTCAGGTCGTGCAGGAGACGCTGGGCATCGAAGAGGTCCACGTGGCGTCCGTCGACACCGATCAGCCCCCGGCGGGCCCGGCGACGCACGGCCGCCACACCTGGGTCTCGGCCGGAGCGGTGGAACGCGCGGCCAAGATGGTCCGTACGCAGCTGCTCCAGCCCCTGGCCCACAAGTTCGGCATGTCCACGGAGCTGCTGCAGATCTCCGACGGCAAGATCACCTCGTACGACGGGGTGCTGTCCACGATGGTCACGGAAGCGATGGACGGCAAGGAACTCTGGGCCACCGCCCAGTGCCGCCCCCACCCGACCGAACCCCTGGACGAGTCGGGCCAGGGCGACGCCTTCGTCGGCCTCGCCTTCTGCGCGATCCGCGCGGTGGTGGACGTCGACGTCGAACTCGGCTCCGTACGGGTCGTCGAGATGGCGATCGCGCAGGACGTCGGCCGGGTCCTCAACCCGTCCCAGCTCGCGACCCGAATCGAGGCGGGCATCACCCAGGGCATCGGCGCCGCCCTCACCGAGAACCTCCGCAGCGCCCGCGGCCTGATCCGTCACCCCGACCTCACCGGCTACGCGCTCCCGACCGCCCTGGACGCCCCGGACATTCGCATCGTCAGACTCGTCGAAGAACGCGACGTAGTGGCCCCCTTCGGCGCCAAGCCCGCCTCGGCGATCCCCGTGGTCACCTCCCCGGCCGCCGTGGCCGCAGCCGTACGATCCGCCACCGGCCGCCCGATCAACCGCCTCCCCATCAGACCCCAGGCGGCGGTGGCGACCCCCAAGTCCTGAGCCCAGCACGGATGGCGTGATCCGGGTTGGGTCCGCAACCCGGAGAAGCGCAATGTCACCGCCGCTGACTATGGTGAACACCGAAGCGGTGGTCGGCTGTTGCCAAATGGGGGAGAAAGCTGTGCGACCGAGCGATCCGGGGACGGAATCTTCGGCATATCCATTGGCTGTCATGGGTGGACTCGGAGCGATCGGAGCGGTGTCCCAGAACGCCGTGGGTGAACTGGTCACCGAATTGTCGTCGTTCACCAAGTTCCGCGACCGCATCGACGAGCTGCTGCGCGACCTCAAGGCGTCCCCGGCAGGACCCAAGAAGCTGGGCGAAGACCCCATGTCCCGCTCGCAGCTCGGCGGCGGCGACAATCAGTGGGCCGAGGCGGCTTCGCTGTTCATGTCGTACCAGACGGTGATCACGGAGCTGGAGTCGCTCTCCAAGCTGCTCGCGGACTCCATGGAGGGCATGAGCATCGCGGTACTCGCGTCCCACAACGGCTACGAGAACTTGGACGAGGACATCCGCCGCCGCATGCTCGCGATCAGCGACGAGGCGAAGGAGCACTACGGGGGCGAGTACGACCCGGCGCAGGCTCCGGCGAAGCAGAGCGGGCATGGGCCGGCGGCTGTGAAGTCTACAGAGCCGGACACTGGCGACACTGCCGGTATCGGCGGACTCTGATGACGGCGATCACTGGCGTGGCACGAGGATAGACGGGGGCAGCGGGATGGATCACAAGGAAGCCGGGCCGGGGACTCCGTTCGACAGCATGTCTCACGAGAACATGCTCGCGTGGTTGGACGCGGCCAACAGCGGGGCGATTCAGGGTGCGTCGGACCGGCTGGTGAGCGCGTCGGCGGAGATCCGCAAGATCGCGGAGGACCTCAAGGTCCGCCCGCAGATGGTCGAGTGGAAGGGCGAGGGCGCGGACGCGTTCCGCACCTGGAGCGCGGATCTGGCGAACGCGACGCTGCGGCTGGGGGCTTACAGCGAGGGCGCGTCGAAGTGGCTGGCTCAGGCATCCGACGCGATCGCCTTGGCACAGGTAGCCATCCCGCGCACACATGCGGGGGCGCAGGCGAACCTGGATGCCGCGCTGGCGGCGCGGAACGACCCGGATGCCTCTGCGGTAGCGCGGAGGTCGGCGGAAACGCTGATCGCTGCGAAAGAGGCGAACCGCCAGGAGGCGGCGGCAGAGATGCGGAAGCTGGCGCAGTCGTACGCGTTCTCCTCGTCGCAGATGGCCGCGCTTGAGAAGCCCGCCTTCCCACCGCCGCCACAGGCGATTGTGCCCCCGCCGGAGGAGGCGCGGTACGGAAGCGCCGGACGCGAGTTCGGGACTGCCGCCGTGGCCCGTGGCACGCCGGCGTTTGCGACGACAACTGGGCCAGGCGGCGGCCAGACTCCATACCACGTGACGGTACCTTCAGGGGGTAGCGGTTCCTCGCCTTCTCTTGTTGGGAATTCCGCAGTTCCGCGACCAGTCAGCATGGAGATCGCGGGAGCTACTGCGTTGCCAGATGCTCCGTCGAATCCCTCAGCGATTCCACCTGTTGTGGGCGGGAGTAAGAGCGAAGGCGGTCTTCCTCCGACGGTAAATGTCTCTCCGCCCGGCATTGGCGGAGGCCGCCCTGTGGTCCCACGGGTGACAGGTGGCGGTAGGGCGACTGGCATTGCGCGTCCGCCCGCGCCGACTTCGAGCGGGGGAAACCTGGGTGCCGGAGGTATTGACCGACCGCCCCGTGACGGCGGAATCGTTGGAGGCCGGCCCGTTGCACAGACTTCCGGCCGCGCGGCCGGCGGCCTTCCTCGTGGCACGGTGGTCGGTGGCGAAGGGACACATGCCGGTCGTGCACCGATGGGGCACGGTGCGGGTATGGGAGGCGCCGGAGGCAGCCGTAACGGCATCGTCGGGGGCCGCCGTCTTGCGGGCGAGGTCGGCGGGGTGGTGGGTGGTCGCCCGCAGCAGTCACGACGCACAAGCGATCGTCCATTCACGCCTGGGGGCACCGGCTTGGTCCAGGGCGCCACATCGACTGAAGGCGCTCGTGGGGCCGGCCCGGTAGGGCGTGGGGGAGCTGTCACCCCTCAGAGACCGGGAGATTTGCGTCGCGACGAGGGCGAGCGGCCGGACTACCTCGTCGAGGATGAGGAAACCTGGCGGCAGGGCCACCGACGGGTCGTGCCACCTGTCATCGATTGAACTTAAGGAAACGGCAAAGGAATCGGATGCGTACCAGCAGTAGCAATATGGGAGTCACCCATCGATTCATGGTCCCTGCCGTACTGGGACTATTGCTGGTTGGGGGAAATGCGACGCCCGCGCATTCGGACTCGGCCCGCTCCGAGCAGTGGCATCTCGATGCGATGAAAGCCGAGGAGATGTGGAGGACGAGTACCGGTGAAGGGGTTACCGTCGCTGTCATCGACTCTGGTGTGGATGCAACGAACCCTGATCTTGGCGGGCGCGTACTCAGGGGACTGAATCTGGAGCACAATGTTCCCGGAAACGAGCTTGAGGATTACAGCGGCCACGGGACGGGGATGGCTGGCCTCATCGCTGGAACAGGTAAAGCGAAAGGAGGGAATGGGGCTTTCGGCTTGGCGCCCGGAGTGAAGATTCTTCCGATTCGGATGCCGAAGGCCACCAAGGCCGCGAATCAGGCTGCCGCCGAAAGGCGATTCCATGAGAACATCCCGAAGGCGATTAGGTATGCAGTTGATCACGATGCCAAGGTTGTCAATATTTCCTTGGGAGTGACGACGGGCTCGCAGCAGCTAAATGATGCCGTCAAATATGCCCTCGATGAGGGGGTGCTTATTTTTGCGGCCGCTGGGAACAGTGGTGACGGTGCAAACCTACTCGAATACCCGGCTGGTACACCTGGTGTAGTCGGTGTGAGTGCCATTGGTCAAGACTTCCAAAAGACAGAGGAATCTCAGTTCGGACCGCAGGTGGATCTCACTGCACCTGGCGAGAAAATGATTCATGCCTGTGGTGAGGCAACAGGGTTTTGTGAATCGCATGGGACCAGCGACGCCACCGCTCTCGCCTCCGCCTCCGCAGCCTTGATCTGGTCCAAGCACCCTGATTGGACCAACAACCAGGTACTGCGGGTCCTACTCAACACGGCCAGTCGCCCAACCAGTGGTGCCGAGCGCAATGACTACGTCGGCTACGGCGCTGTCCGCCCCCGCATCGCCCTGAAAACCCCAGGCGACCCCGGCCCGGCCGAGGTGTACCCGCTGCCCGACCTTGCCGCCGCCGAGTCCGCCGAGCCGACCAAGACCACGGGTAGTTCCGAGGAGAGCGACAAGTCGGCTGTCGCAGACCCGGACACTGACGACGACAGCGGCCATACCGCCCTCTGGACCGGCCTGGGCATCGGCACAGCCGCGCTCATCGGCGCCGCAGTGGTCGTTGTGGCCATCCGCTCCCGCCGCCGTAAATCCGCCGCCGCAGCCGCACCGCCCGCATACCCGCACCAGCCTCCGCACCCCGACCCGTACCGGCAATCCCAGCCTCACCAGCAGCCCACGCACCCGGCCTATGCACCCCCTCCGACCGCTCCTCCCGGCTCCAACTCGCCCTGCGCATAGGTACAGGAGTCCGGGACCTCGGTCCATCACACCTGGTCGACCGAGGTCCTGCCGGAGGACGAGACGGTACGGACCCTGGCACGCGCGCAGACGTACTTCCGGAGCGCGGGATGGAGCGTGCGCCACGTGCCGACGCGTGAGGGCACCCCCGCCGTCGTCGCCCGCCACCCCGAAGAGGGCACGATCGCACAGGTCGCAGCCTCGACCACCGGCGCGGTGCGCGTCCTCCCACGACAAGGAGTTCACCGAGAAGTGGGGGCCCGAGCTGCGCAAGATGGGCACGGAACGCATCCCGCTCGCGAAGCACGACTACAACGGGCCGTTCGGCTACCAGCTGCTCGGCGGGATCATGCGGTACGGGAGCTACGACGCAAAGTTCCTCAACCCGATCGCCGAGCACGTGGCGCAGCTGCACCAGAAGGACCCGTACATGTTCGCCGACAACAAGGTGGTGAACAGCCCGTTCAAGAACCCGTTCAACCCATCCGGTGTGAACGGGGCGGGCTACGACCCGGCCACCGCCATGCTGGAGGCGCTCGGCAACAGCCCGGAGGCGGCGAAGAAGTTCTTCACCGACGAGCCGACCGCGTACAACGAGGACGGCACGGTCAACCACGGTGCCAAGGCCGACCTCGGCAAGGGGATCGACAACTACCTCGACTTCTTCGGGAACGAGAAGTGGGAGTCCTTCCCGGACGTCAACTCCCTCGACCAGAACGAGCTCAAGGCATCGACCGACCAGATGCCCGACGCCTTGGGTCACGCCCTGGAGGCCGCGACCCTCGGCTACCCGGCCGGGGACCCGGACGCGGGCGTGGTGCGGGACGCGGACAACGCCGCGGTCATGCAGCAGGTCATGGAGAAGTACGGAGCGGACGCCGGCCTGCTCAAGGAGCACGAGGCGATGGCCGACAGCCTGGGCACCATGGGCGCCGGCTACATCGACGACATCAACTGGGCGCTGGAGAAGAACGACGCGAACAGCCCCTTCGCGCCGGGCAAGAACCCGGACGGCCACCTCGACTTCGCGGACACCCAGGACAAGAACGGCCGGAGCGTCGTCCGGGGCTTCCTCAGCACCCTGGGCCAGCACCTGGACGCCTACGCGACAGTGTCGGCGGCGGAGCAGGTCTACACCCGCAGCGTGCTGGAAGGCCAGGTGGGCGCCGACGGGAAGATCGACACCGGCGCGGCCAGGGCGACCGTGCACACGGGTTCCGAGGTGCAGGGCATGCTCGATCAGTCCCGGGCCGACCAGGTCGAGGTCACGAACCTCAAGACCCACGAGGACTACGAGAAGGCGGTGGCCAAGCGGGCGGGGTGGGTCGAATTCGGTGCCAACGGGGCAGCGGCGAAGGCCGGGCTCAACCGTTGCATTGCCGATGCCGGATGGGGGGTGTTCCTGACGATCCTGCACGCCAAGGCTGAGAGCGCCGGACGGGAAGTGATCGCCGTGGACCCCCGCAACACCTCCCGGACCTGCCCCGAATGCGGGCACACCGCGAAGGAGAGCCGGCCCACACAGGAGAAGTTCCACTGCGTCAGCTGCGGCCACCAAACGCATGCCGACAAGGTTGGGGCACTCAACGTTCTACGGGCCAGGCTGGTCCGTCGCAACGCCAACCAGGCATAGCGAGAAGCCACCCCGTTCACGGGGTGGAGGAGTCACGAGGATCGGCTACGCGACGGGCAACGACCGCGAGAACCAGCAGGGCAACGCCCCGGAGACCGGCTGAGCCCGGTGGGAGGGCCGATGACCGGGAGGGCCGATGAATACAGAATGAGGCAGATGGTGATCAGTCGTAGGACCCGGCGTACGGGCCTCCTCGGGGCGACCCTGACCGGCTCCCTGCTCCTCGGGGCCGCAGGCTGCTCGGGAGGGGGCGACGGGGCCGTGAAGGAGCCGGACGTGACGGTGGCAGCCGGCGCTCTCTGCGGTGGTTCCGCCGTGTCCCCCGGCGCGGCCGAGGCGCTGAAGACGATCACCGGTTCCTCGCGGTTCGAGGCGTCGGGTGAGACATCCACGGTCGCCCATGCCGCGAAGGAGCTGACTGAGGGGTTCACGTCCTCCGCCACCGGTGACGGGGAGGTCTGCCGCGTGTACACGGCTCGGGACGAGCTCCGTATCACCTGGCAGCTGTCCAGCAGCGCACCCGTGGATGATCCGGCGGCGAAGTTCAGCGTGCTGGACATGGGGGAGCGGGCGCTGGCCGCGCCGGACGGCGCGTTCCTCCGGTTCGCCTGCCGCAGCGGAAAGGTGCCAGGTTCCGGCCCGGCCCATATCGACATCGGCGTCGAGCGTGGGGGCATGCCCACGGAACCCGAGGGCGACCCCGAGGCACTGAAGGACGCCTATGCGACCGTCGCCCACTCCTTCGCCCTGGCCATGGCGAAGGAACTGGGCTGCGAGAACGACGGAGGGTTGAAGGCGAAGCCTTCCCTGGACCCGGTGTGAACCGGCCCCCGGCACAGCGAAACGGCCGCCCCCGCACGGTGGGGCGGCCGTTTCCGCTTCGGGCTTCCGCCCGACCGGCCGGAACCGCTGGGACCGGCCGGAACCGCTGGAGACCGTGACCGGACTCGACCCGGTGGAACTCGAGTTGCAGTCGAGCCCCTGAGCCTCTCGGGCACACGGTCAGGTGTTCTTCCTCGCGCCGGAAGGTACGGGCCCGCGACGACCGCTCTCAAGGGGCTCCCGCGGCCCGCAACACGACCGCCGTACGGCGTTCAAGAACGGCCGCGGGGCCGAACCGTGACCGCGCGCCCCTCGGGGCCGGCGGTCCTACGGCCAAGGGCCGGTCCGGACTACCCCCGCCGACAGGGTCTCTGTCGTCATGAGTGCCCTGGAACCGCGTGGGCAGGCCTGGCGCACCGCCCTGTCGCCCACCGGGAACCGGATCCCCAATGTGCTGAGCGCCGCCGAACCATGACCATGGACGCATTCCGCGGAAGGACCGGCAGCTGACGATCACCTTTCCTACCCGCGCCCGCCTCCCCCCTCCTCCGGGGCCAGTTGCGCCATCACCAGCCCGTACAGCAGCTCCACGTCCACGAAGTTGGGGTCCGAGTAGGAACGGACCAGGAAACCGGTGTTGCTGTCAGAAGTTTTGACAGGCCATGATTCGGGCCGTCAGGGTGTGGGGGCGAGCGATGACCCGACGATCGGTTTCCTGAAGGCGGACGTGGCACGGTTCTGTGCTGGTCTGGATGATCTGGCTCCGGCGATATCTGACCAGGCAGCGGCGCTCGCTAGCGGTCGTGCACCGGGAGATCGCCCGGGTGTGCCGGGCCAGGGTTCTGCAGGTGCCGTCGCGTGGCGCGCTGGCGCGTCGGGTGGAGAAGCTGGACCCGATGGCCAGCACCGAGGCGCGGGAAGGGCCGGACGCCGCCCGGTCGCTGTTGTCGGCTGGTGGGACGCCGTGTGGAGATCGTTCGTCGATGAGCTCGAGCACGCCTTGTCCTGTCGCTGCCCTTCGGTGAGTGCGCCCACGCGCAGGAGCGGATCGCGGCCCGCATCCCGCCCGGGTGACGGGCCGGTCAGCCGGTGAAGGGTTCCAGGGCGAAGCGGCCGATCGCCACGAAGGCGGTCAGGGCAAGGTAGACCCCGTCTCCCAGCGCGGCTTTGGGCTCGCCACGGCGCATCCGCAGGATCATGGCGCCGGTCATGATCAGTGCCAGGCCACTGGCCGCCAGTGGTACGAGTATCGGCGCGATGCCGAGCAGGGCGGGCAGGGTCAGGCCCACGGCACCGAGGATCTCGAGTGCTCCGATGGCCTTGAGGGTGCCGGGCTTGAAGTCGAGGACCCAGCGCGCGGCGTCGGCCATCGCGGCCATCTTCTCCCGTGGGACGAACAGCTTCCCGAAGCCGGAGAACAGGTAGACGGCGGTCAGTAGTCCGGTGACGATCCACAGTGCGGTGTTCATGAGTCCTGTCCTCGGTTCAATGTCTGGGGTGGCGGCCGCGGGCGGACCCGGGGTCGTTCCGGGTCCGCCTGAGAGCTTGAGGGGGAATGGCCGCGTCAGCCGAACTGACCGGGCTGGTACTCGCCGCCGGGCGTCCGGGTGATCACGTTCAGCCGGTTGAAGGCGTTGATCACGCAGATCAGGGCCACCAGGGCCATGAGCTGGTCCTCGTCGTAGTGCTTCGCCGCGTTCGCCCACGCCTCATCGGTGACGCCGCTGGAGTCGGCGAGGCGGGTGCCCTGCTCGGTGAGTTCCAGCGCCGCCCGCTCCGCCTCGGTGTAGACGGTCGTCTCCCGCCATGCCCCGACCAAGTTGATCCGCACCGCGCTCTCGCCGGCGGCCGCGGCGTCCTTGGTGTGCATGTCGAGGCAGCCGCCGCAGCCGTTGATCTGGCTGGCGCGGATCTTCACCAGCTCCTGCACCGCCTTCGGCAGCGCCGAGTCGGTGATGGCCTTGTTCGACGAGATGATGTGCCTGGCCCACTTCGACCCGACCTCGTTGCGCATGGGGTTGATCCGGGTTTCCATCTCGGTCTCCTTCGTCTTCGGCTGCTTTCACCACTACGACGAAGCACTCCGCCAAGACGTAACAACCCCAACAACCCCATGCGCTCGACGTGTTCTACTCGGGTCGCTCGGGCAGCCCCATGGTGTCGAGGCGCTTGCGGTCGCTCACGGTCAGGAGCTCGACGATCCGGCCGTCGACCACGGTGCACGCCACCACGCCGAGCACCTTGCCGTTCGCACCCCAGGCCACGAACCCGGGCTTGCCGTTGACCAGGACCGAGAGCACCGAGGTCATCGACCGGGCACCGCGCAGGACCGGTTCGGCCACCTCGGCTGCCCCGACCGTGGTCATCACGCCCTGCGGGTGGTACGTGCGCCAGGTCACCTTCGGATCGAGCAGTCGTACGAGCCCTTCGAAGTCCCCGTTCCGCGCCGCGGCAAGAAATGCGTCGACCACTGCCCGCTGCTGCCGCGGCTCCTGCTCCGGCAGCGATGTGCCCTGCACCTTGCGGCGGGCCCGGCTGGCGAGCATCTTGGTCGCGTCGGTGGACCGCCCGATGATCTCGCCGATCTCGGCGAAGGGCACCGCGAACATGTCATGCAGTACGAACGCCAGCCGCTCGGTGGGCGTGAGGGTGTCGAGCACCACCAGCAGTGCCAGCCCGACCGATTCGGCGAGCATCGCGTCGTCCTCGGGTGCCGCCCCGCCGTCCACGGTCACCACCAGCTCGGGCAGCCGGTCGTCGTACGACAGCTCGGCCCGGGTCTTGCGCGAGCGCAGCACGTCGATGCAGACCCGGCCGACCACGGTGGTCAGCCAGCCGGCCAGGTTGTCGATCGCGGCCGCGTCCTGTCGCGCCAGCCGGATCCACGCCTCCTGCACCGCGTCCTCGGCGTCCACCCGCGACCCGAGCATCCGGTAGGCGACCGCCACCAGGCGCTCGCGCTGCTGTTCGAAGGCTCCCGCCAGTGCTTCGTGCGGACCTGATCCGGTCATGTCGTTGCCCTCCTGCGCGAATTCCGTCATGGTCATGACGGGCCCGAAGGTGCCGAGGTAACCGTTCGAGATGAAGCGGCTCGGCCGCGACGCAGCCGAGCTGACCGCGCTCGCCGACCACCTCGCAGCCCACGGCCTGGTCCTGGAGATGCTCGCCGGTCCCCTCGCCGGGATCTACGATCCCACCGGACACGGCCGCCTCCTGTTCGCGTTCTTCGCCGCGATGGCGGAGACCGAGCGCGAGAACATTCGGGAATCGACTCTGGAAGGGCTCGACACCGCGGCCCGCAAGGGCAAGCACGGCGGCCGGCCCCCCGTCATCACCAACAACGACATGCTGCACACCGTGCTCCGCCGCCGTACGGGCGGCGAAACCGTCGAGCAGATCCAGCCCGACCTCATCATCCCCACCGGCAAGCGCAAGGGGCAGAACCCGAGCCTGTCCAGCGTCTACCGGGCCCTGGCCGAACACGAGAAGCGAGCCGCGTACCCCGAAGCCGTGACCGCGGCGCACACCGACTTCGCCGCCCTCCAGGCCGCCGGGGGCCTACCGGGACAGGGAAGCGCGAAGGAGTCGGCCAGCCTATCCGGGCCAGCTCGGAGACCATGATCAATCTCACCGATACTGGCTGTTCCGTTGGTCCTACCGACGCCAATTGCATCGGATGCGAACAGGCGACACCCCCTTGCCGATGTCGTTGCGCAACGAGCCGACACCCTGACCGGCCCTGGACCAGGCCGACTTGTTCGACACCAGCGTGCCTGTGTCACCGCCACTGGGGTCGACAGGCACCTGGTTCAGTCTCGTGTGCGTGCTCTGCCGTTCGACCGCCGCGGTCTTGAGCTGCTCCCACTCCTCCCACGCCATGCGTGGCCCTCCCCGTCTCTCATGCGTATGCCACTCAGCGGAAATAAATGTGCGATCGCGATGTTCTGGATGCCGGGTGCCGGGTGCCCGGTGTCGAGCTGATCGAGGAGAGCGATATTGCCTCTTGCGCAGATGACCGATCCGTACGGGACACAGGGCGTCTGAGTATCTGCACTCAGGCGGAACGCGGTCCTCGACGGGTCCGTGTGCGTCGAAGTCAACCGAGACGAGGGTGTGATCTGTCGATGGTCCTACCCGTTCCGGCCTCACCCCTCCTCCGGGGCCAGTTGCGCCATCACCAGCCCGTACAGCAGCTCCACGTCCACGAACTCCCCTTCCTTCGGCGCCCCGCACCGCCAGCTCAGCGGGTACGTGTTGCCGTCCGGTGCGGGGATTCCCACGTACTGGTCACAGGTAGCCGGCCCGAAGCACCTGGCCCCCGGCGGCCAGTCGTACTCCTTGCTCGAACCGGGCGGGACCAGGAAGTACGTCCACCGGCCGCCCGCGACCTCCCGTACGACCGGGCCCGGTTCGCCTTCCGTGAGCGTTCCGAGGTGCTGCAGCACCGCCTCTCCCCGTACGCCCCGCAGTCGGATGGCGTCGAAGTGGATGCCGGTCAGGTGGAGTTGGTGCCCGGCGGCGGGTACCCATTCGGGGCGTTTCTTGCTCGTCATGACCACAAGCATTCCGATGGCTGCGTAGCGTGACCAGGAGGACGCGGTCCACATCGACGGGATGTGGAGAGGGTGGTGGTGGCTGTGGGGACAAGTAGTGCGCGATCGCAGGTGCGGAGGCTTGTGGGAGACCTGATTCGTATCCATCGGGTGCGGGCCGGGCTCACGCAGAAGGACGCGGCGGACCAGCTGTTGATCTCGGAGTCGCTGATGGGGGCGGTCGAGCGGGCGGAGCGCATTCCGTCGCTGGAGCTGCTGGCCGACGCGGACCGGGTCTTCGTCGCGGGCGGTGCGCTGAAGGCGTGCGTCGAGCTGATCGACGAGGAGAAGTACCCGGCGAAGTTCCTGGACTGGGCGCGGCTGGAGCGGCAGGCGCGGGTCATCAGCGCGTACGAGACGATGCTGATTCCGGGGCTGCTCCAGACGGAGGCGTACGTGTACGCCCTGTACCGGGCGCGCAAACCCGCGTACACCGAGGACGAGATCGTCCGGCACGTCGAGGCGCGGCTGGAACGGCAGGCGGTGCTGATGCGCACGCCGCCGCCGTACGTCGGGTTCGTCATCGAGGAGTCGATCCTGGAGCGGACGCTCGGCGGCGCCGAGGTGTTGAAGGAGCAGCTGTTGCATCTGCTGGAGTGCATGCGGCGGATGAACCATCTCACCGTGCAGGTGATGCCGTCGGATCAGCACACGCATGCGGGATTGAACGGGCCGATGCAGTTGATGTGTACGGCGGAAGGGCGCAATCTGGTGTTCGCGGAGAGCCAGGGCGGCGATAGGTTGATCGCCAGGCCGGAGCAGGTGGGTGACATGTTCGACCTCTTCGGCATCCTGCGGGCCCAGGCGCTCAATCCCTGGAAGTCGGCGGAGATCATCGAAACGAAGGCGAGGCAACTGTGACCACCGGGCCCGAGCTCTCCTGGTTCAAGTCCAGCTACAGCAACAACGAGGGTGAAGCCTGCGTCGAAGTCGCCTACGACTGGCGCAAGTCCAGCTACAGCAACAACGAGGGGGGAGCCTGCGTCGAGGTCGCCGCCTGCCCCCACACCGTCCACGTCCGCGACTCCAAGGTCACCGACGGCCCCACCTTCGCCGTCGCCCCCGCCGCCTGGGCCGCCTTCCTGGCCGGCGCCGTCGCGGGCTGATCGCGAACGTGTTGCGAGCTGCTGATCCCGGCCCCGCGGTCGTCCTCATCACTGGTGTGATGGCGTCCGGGAAGTCCACCGTCGCCCAGGCCCTCGCCGAGCGGCTGCCGAAGGCCGTTCACGTGCGTGGGGACGTCTTCCGGCGGATGGTGGTGTCCGGGCGAGCCGAGATGGTGCCAGGAGCGTACGAGGAGGCTGTCGCCCAACTCCGGCTCCGGTACCGGCTGTCCGCGATGACGGCCGATGCGTACGCGGGCGATGGCTGGACCGTCGTGGTGCAGGACGTGGTGCTGGGGGAGGAGTTGGCCGCGTACGTCGAACTCGTACGGACCCGGCCGCTGTACGTCGTCGTGCTCGCCCCGAAGCCGCATGCCGTTGCCGAGCGGGAGGCCGGGCGGGGCAAGAGCGGTTACGGGGCCGGGTGGACGGTCGAGGCCTTGGACCGGGTGCTGCGGGAGGAGACGCCGCGGATTGGTCTCTGGCTGGACACGACCGGGCAGAGCGTGGAGCAGACGGTCGACGCGGTCCTCGCGGAGCTCGGCCGGGCGCGGGTGGTGGGAGCGGCGGAGAGCTGAAGCGGCTGGAGGGCCGATACGTTCGGACCTAATGTCTTATTTAACAACCGTTCCTCTATGGTTGGTGCGGTAACGCACCAACCGGAGGAGTCAGCCGCATGAGCAATCTGTTCGTCATCGCCTACGACGATCTCGCCACCGCCGACCAGGTCCGGGACAAGCTGCTGTCCATGAACCGCGAGCACCTCGTCGAGCTGGAGGACGTCGTCGTCGTCGAACGGCGCGAGAAGGACGGCAAGATCAAGCTCCATCAGGCCGTCAACCACGTGGGTAACGGTGCCGCGGGCGGCGCGCTGTGGGGGAGCGTCATCGGGCTGCTCTTCCTCGTGCCGTTCCTCGGTGCCGCGGTGGGCGCCGCGGCCGGCGCCGCCGGAGGGTCCGCCGTCGACACCGGTGTCAACGACAAGTTCATGAAGGAGCTGAGCGCCAATCTCCGGCCTGGCGCCGCCGCCGTCTTCGTGCTCGTCAAGACGTCCGTCCGCGACAGGGTCGTCCCCGAGATCGTCAAGTTCGGCGGTCAGCTCGTGCAGACCTCGCTCAGCAAGGAGGACGAGGCACACCTGCGGGAGATGGTGAAGGAAGCGCTCAAGGAAGAGACGACGATCGCCTCCTGATCTCCGGACCGTACGAGAGAAGGCGACCGCCCGCGCCGCGCGCAGGGTGGTCGCCTTTCGTATGGGGGGACCCGGTGCAGACGTATGGCGCGTGCTGGGCGGGCTCCCGGGTGGAGGCCGTGACCGGATTCGAACCGGTGTAACTCGAGTTGCAGTCGAGCCCCTGAACCACTCGGGCACACGGCCGTGTGTTCCTCGTCGTGGTTCGACCGTAGGGGCGGGTGTCCGCGCTGCTCAAGAGCGCGGGCCGGGCCGCAATGCGACTGCCATGTTCCGTTCACGATCGGCTCCGCGGTCCTACGACCAACGGACGAGCGGCGGACCGCCTCGCGACAGGGTTCATCCAAGATCTTGCCCCTTACTCTTGGGCTCATGAGTGCCCTGGAACCTAGAGACGCCGACGCCGACACCGGGATCAATACTGGGATCAATGCCGATGCGGCGTTGCCCGTCCCGGGTGCCGCGTCCGGCGGGGTGCTCGGGCGGGACTACCGGGTGCTCAGTGTCGGCATCGTCTCCGTCGTGTTCCTGATCGCCTTCGAGGCGACGGCCGTGGGGACCGCGATGCCGGTCGCCGCCCGTGAGCTGCACGGCATTCCGCTCTACGCGTTCGCGTTCTCCGCGTACTTCACCACCAGCCTGTTCGCCATGGTCCTGTCCGGGCAGTGGGCGGACCGGCGCGGGCCGCTGGGTCCGCTGGCCGCCGGGATCAGCGCGTTCGGGGCCGGGCTGCTGCTGTCGGGTACGGCGGGCAGCATGTGGATGTTCATCGCCGGGCGGGCCGTGCAGGGGCTCGGCGGCGGGCTGGTGATCGTGGCGTTGTACGTGGTGATCAGCCGGGCCTATCCGGAGCATCTGCGGCCGTCGATCATGGCCGCGTTCGCCGCGAGTTGGGTGATCCCGTCCGTCGTCGGACCACTCGCCGCAGGGAGTGTGACCGAGCACCTGGGATGGCGGTGGGTCTTCGTCGGCATCCCCGTCCTCGTGGTGTTCCCGCTGGCGCTCGCGCTGCCCGAGATCCGGCGCCGGGCCTCGGGGCCGGCCGATCCCGCGGCACCCGTCGAGCCGTACGACCGGCGCCGCATCCGTCTTGCGCTCGGGATCTCGCTGGGGGCGGCGCTGCTCCAGTACGCCGGGCAGGAGCGGGACTGGTTCGCGCTGCTTCCGGCGGTTGTCGGGTTCGGGCTGCTCGTCCCCGCCGTACGCGGACTGCTGCCCCCGGGCACGGGCCGGGCGGCGCGAGGGCTGCCCTCGGTGGTGCTGCTGCGCGGGGTCGCGGCCGGGTCGTTCATCGCCGCGGAGTCGTTCGTACCGCTGATGCTGGTGACCCAGCGCGGGCTGAGCCCCACGCTGGCCGGGCTGTCGCTCGCGGCCGGGGGCGGGACCTGGGCGCTCGGTTCGTACGTACAGGCCCGGCCGCGCCTTGAGCCGTACCGGGAGCGGTTGATGGTGGGCGGCATGGTGCTGGTCGCCGCGGCGATCGCGGCCGCGCCGTCCGTGCTGATCGACTCGGTGCCGGTCTGGACCGTCGCCGTGGCCTGGGCCTTCGGGTGCTTCGGCATGGGCATGGTGCTCGCTTCGACGAGCGTGCTGCTGCTGAAACTGTCGCCGCCGGAGGAGGCGGGTGCCAACTCCGCAGCGCTCCAGATCGCCGACGGGCTGTCGAACGTGCTGCTGCTGGCCGCGGGCGGGGCGGCCTTCGCGGCGCTCGGCGGAGGCGTGGTGGGGGCTGTGCACGAGGCGGCGGAGGCGGGGGCCTCGGGGTCTCATCCGGGGGCGTTCGCGGTGGTCTTCCTGCCGATGGCGGGGGTGGCGCTGGTGGGGGCGTGGGTGGCGGCGCGGGTGCGGACAAAGCCTTAGGTACCGTGTGGTACCACTCTGGCCCCACTCGATGGTACCGTTTTGGTATGGCTATGAACCTGCGTCTTCGTGACGATCAGACCGAGGCCCTCAAGCAGCGAGCGGAGCAGGAGGGGACCAGCATGCACGCCATACTGCTGCAGGCTGTGGACGACTACCTGGCCAGGACAGCTCAGCAGGCCATCGTCCGCAAGACGGCCAAGGAGCAGGCGGCCAAGTGGAGCGAGCTGATGGACCGGCTCAAGTGACCTGTGTCTACCTGACGTCCGAGGACATCCTCGTCGTCGCCGAACATGCCTGCGCGGACATGCATGTCGTCGTGCGCGACGCCGGACTCCTCGAATCGGCGGCACACCGTCCCTCCGCAGCCATGTTCGGCGAGGAGGCGTACCCGGACCTGATCGACAAGGCCGCCGCGCTCCTGCAGTCCTTGGCGATCAACCATCCGTTCTTCGATGGCAACAAACGCACGGCCTGGCTGTCCTGCGTGACCTTCCTGGCGATGAACGGGGTCGATCTGCGCCCGGACATCGATGCCGCGGAACGCCTGGTCATCGCGGTGGCCACTGGGGAAATGGACGAGGTGAAAGTCATCTCTCAGGGGCTGCGCGAGCTGGTCGTCGACGACGTGTGACAGCCATCGCAATTCCGTGTGGGGCGGCGTAGTTCGAGGCGGTTCACGCCTCGCCCCCCGGTAAGGTGGCCCGGTTGTCGTATCGCGTACGAGTCCGTCCCGGCCCGTACGGACAGCGCCCCACGTACCCGAGAGACCCGAACCGGAGACCGTGACTACTACCGCCTCCCACCACCTCTCACCCGCCTTTCCCGGCCGCGCCCCCTGGGGCACGGCCGGCAAGCTGCGAGCCTGGCAGCAGGGCGCCATGGAGAAGTACATCCAGGAGCAGCCGCGCGACTTCCTCGCGGTCGCCACCCCCGGCGCGGGGAAGACCACCTTCGCGCTGACCCTCGCGTCATGGCTGCTGCATCACCACGTCGTGCAGCAGATCACCGTCGTCGCGCCGACCGAGCATCTGAAGAAGCAGTGGGCCGAGGCCGCGGCCCGGATAGGGATCAAGCTCGACCCCGAGTACAGCGCCGGACCTGTGAGCAAGGAGTACCACGGGGTCGCGGTCACGTATGCCGGTGTCGGTGTCCGCCCGATGCTGCACCGCAACCGGTGCGAGCAGCGCAAGACCCTCGTGATCCTCGACGAGATCCACCACGCCGGTGACTCGAAGTCCTGGGGTGAGGCCTGCCAGGAGGCGTTCGATCCGGCCACGCGCCGGCTCGCGCTGACCGGTACCCCGTTCCGGTCCGACACCAACCCGATCCCCTTCGTCGCGTACGAGGAGGGCAACGACGGCATCCGGCGCTCCTCGGCCGACTACACCTACGGGTACGGCAACGCGCTCGCCGACGGCGTCGTCCGGCCCGTGATCTTCCTCAGCTACAGCGGCAACATGCGCTGGCGCACCAAGGCCGGGGACGAGATCGCGGCCCGGCTCGGCGAGCCGATGACCAAGGACGCCATCGGGCAGGCGTGGCGCACCGCCCTGTCGCCCACCGGGGACTGGATCCCCAATGTGCTCAGCGCCGCCGACAAGCGGCTGACCGAGGTCCGCAAGGGCATCCCGGACGCGGGTGGGCTCGTCATCGCCACCGACCAGGAATCGGCGCGCGAGTACGCGAAGATCCTGAAGAAGGTCACCGGCGAGAAGGCCACTGTGGTCCTCTCCGACGAGAAGGCCGCGTCGAAGAGGATCGACAAGTTCAGCGAGGACGAATCACGCTGGATGGTCGCCGTCCGCATGGTGTCGGAAGGCGTCGACGTGCCACGCCTCGCCGTGGGCGTGTACGCCACCACCATCTCCACGCCGCTCTTCTTCGCCCAGGCCGTCGGACGTTTCGTGCGCTCGCGCAGGCGCGGCGAGACCGCCTCGGTCTTCGTACCGACCATCCCGATGCTGCTCGACTTCGCCAACGAGATGGAGGTCGAACGGGACCACGTCCTCGACAAGCCCAAGAAGGGCAGCGACGAGGAGAACCCGTTCGCGGAGGAGGACAAGCTCCTCGCCGACGCGGAACGCCTGGAGGACGAGGAGACCGAGGACCAGTTGCCCTTCGAGGCCCTCGAATCCGACGCGGTCTTCGACCGGGTGCTGTACGACGGTGCCGAATTCGGCATGCAGGCGCACCCCGGGAGCGCGGAGGAGCAGGACTACCTGGGGATTCCGGGGCTGCTGGAACCCGACCAGGTGCAGCTGCTGCTCCAGAAGCGGCAGACCCGGCAGATCGCGCACAGCCGCCAGAAGCCGGCCGGGGAGGCCGACCTGCTGGAGAAACCGGCCGAGGCGCGGCCGGTTGTTACGCACAAGCAGCTGCTGGGGCTGCGCAAGCAGCTCAACACGATGGTGTCGGCGTACACGCACCAGAGCGGCAAACCGCACGGGGTGATCCACACCGAGCTGCGCCGGGTGTGCGGCGGGCCACCGAGCGCGGAGGCGACGGCCGGGCAGATCCAGCAGCGGATCCAGAAGGTCCAGGAGTGGGCTACCCGGATGAGGTGAGCCCCCGGCACGACCGTGGGGTGCCCCGCGACGACTGAGGAGCACCCCACGTGCGTGAGCGGCGGTCGGACCGACTGGGAGACCGGGGCGGTTGCGCTCCGCCCCGGTCTCCCGGGCCCGTCATCCGGCCAGGGCGTCCGGTACCTCGGCGGGCAGCTTGGCCTCCGCCGCACAGCCCAGCGCCTCGGCCACGGCACGGGACACGGCATTGAGCACGGTCATGCGTCCCTTTCCGTCGGGGTTCACCTGGCCCCGTGCGGAATACATTTCCGCCCTCACATAGGGCGTCTTTCCGTCGGACCCCTCCGTGGGGCACGCGAAATAGAGCGAGGTGCCGTTCTCGCCCTGCGCGGACGCGAACAGGCTGAGGGGGAAGGACATTTCGCCCGAGTCGCTCGCCTTGGCCTCTTTGGCAAGGTCGGGGTGGCTCCGCCGCGCCTGAAAGCTGATGTCGAGAAGCGGAAAGTCGTTTTTGCCATCGGCTTTGTAGATAAGGCAGGCGTTCTTCTCGGTCGGCTTGTCGTGAAGGGTCTCCACCGCAAGTTCCAAGGAGAATTTGTACGGGGTCCCGGACGCTTTGGTCGCCTGGATTTCGGTGCGCTTTCGACGGCCTTACGGAAGTGATCGGCATGACGGGAGGAACTCCTTCCGGTTGAATTCCGCGGATTCGAAGAAATCGCCGGGTGCGATCTTCTTGCGGAACTGCGTGCCGGGCCCGGCATGTCGGGTGCAGTGAAACTGTGATCTTCAGAGATGTCAAGAGATGTCAAGAGGTGTCAACGGGTGCGTGGAAAGTGTTTGCGGAAATGCTTTTCGGCCATTTCGGATAACGATCAGTCCCTGGGTAATGATCAGTCAATTCTCTCTTGACTTCTCTGCGTGCGACCTCCTCAATGTGCGCAAATCAATGGGCCATGGAGGGGTGTCTGGTGATTCGACGACGAAGACCTGGCGTGACCGGTCTGCTCGCTGCCTGCTTCGTACTGTCCCTGAGCTGCGTCGGGGCCACCGCCCAGGCGGCCGGGCCGGCCGGGCGGCAGGCCGCTGCCACGGTCACCCCGACCGTCCACTGCACGCTGCCCGCGGGGCAGGGCGAGGCGACCGGCCCGCAGGAGATGACCGTCGAGCTGTCGCCCGCGGTCGTCGCTCCGGGCGGCAAGGTGCACGCCAAGGTCACGCTGGGCCCGTCCCCCGCCACCAGCGGTCTGTCGCTGGAGGACGTGCCGACCATCCCCAGCCTCGACCTTGCGATGTCGGGCGGGGCCACCGGCACCGTCACCGTGCGGGGCGCCGAGTTCACGATGGACATCCCGTCCGGGACGCCCATCGAACTCCCGCCGTACGAGGGCGACTTCCTGGTCCCCGCGAGCGCCTCGGGGGAGATCTCCTTCGCCCCGGTCCGTACGCTGACGCAGACCAAGGTGCTCGGCTCGGTCTTCGAGACGCCCTGCGACGTGGTCGACGCAGGCGGCTCCATCGGCACCGTCACGGCGGAGGGCGCCGGCTCCGAGCCCGCCACCCTGACCGCCCCCGCCGACCCCGTACGCCCCAACACCCCTGTCGCGCTGGGTGGTTCGGGCTGGACGCCGGGCGGTAGCCCCGTACCCTCGCTCTGCGCGAAGGGCGGTGGCGGCTGCGACCCGCTAAAGTTCGGGAGCCACACCCTCACCATCGACAGCTACGGAACGCTGCACGGCACGGCCACCCTCGCGGAGGCCGGGGCGGTGCCGGACGGCGCGTACGAGGTGAAGGTCAACGACGGCACGAAGGAAGCCACCGCCCCCCTCACCGTCAAGGCCGTCGCGGCCGGCGACCGCGAGATCTCGCTCTCGCGGAGCAGCGGACCCGTCGGCAGCGTGATCACGGTCAGCGGAAAGAACTACAACCCGGACCGCTGGATCAACGTCATCGGCCTCGACGCGACGGGCACCGGGCTCGACGACAGCGCGGTGTACGTCAAGAGCGCCTCGGACGGCACGTTCGCCGTCGAGTTCACCGTGATCTCCGATGCCGTCGTCGCCGTCCAGGCCGACGAGGGCAACGACCCCGCCACCGTCCGGACCACCCCGTTCACGGTCATCACGGACGGGGGAGGGGGCGGCGGCAGCGCCGACCAGAAGCTGAACACCTCGGTCCGGGCCGGGACGTTGTCCATGGTCCAGGACGGTGACACCGTCGACTTCGGTACGACGGTCCTGGGCACCGGCAGCGGGGTGCAGCGCTCCCGGCTCAACCGGGTCGAGGTGGAGGACGCCCGCGGCGTCAACAGCGGCTGGTCCCTGACCGCCACCCTCACCGGATTCACCAGCGCCGGCGGGGACACCATCCCGGCGGGCGCCGTCCGGTGGACGCCCAAGTGCGCGGCGCAGAACGGGAGCGTGGGCGTGCCGGTGGCCGGATCGCCCGCCGCGCTCGGGAGCGAGGCGGCGAGTCTCTGCCGGACGAATCCGGACGGCTCCCGCCCGTTCACCGGCGGCCGGTTCGACGCCGACGCCGATCTCGTACTGACGGTGCCCACAACCACCCGGCCCGGAGATTACAGCGCCACCCTGACGCTCACCCTTCTCTGAGAACCGCCAGGGATCCGAGAGCCGCCAGGGAAAGGAAGGAAGGCACGTACCCGGAGACGCCCGCCCGCTCCGTTTCGCAAGGAGCAGGCGGGCGTCGCCCATGTCGAATTCGGAGATCTGCCCGTAGCGGGGGATTTCCCGCAATCACGGAGGAGCCGCATGTCCTTGCTGCCGAGATCGAGAAGAACGCAAAGGCCGGGTGCGGTGTTACGCCGGGCCGTCGCGCTCACCGCCGGAGCCGTGCTCGTCTGGACCGGCGGGGCCGTCGCACTCGCCCCCGTCGCCCAGGCCGGCACCGTCACCCCGACCGTCCACTGCACCCTGCCGGCCGGGCAGGGCGAAGCCACCGGCCCGCAGCAGATGAGCGTCGACCTCTCGCCGGCCGTCGTCGACCCGGGCGGCAAGGTCCACGCCAAGGTCACCCTCGGCCCGTCGCCCGCCACCAGCGGACTCAGCCTGAGCGACGTGCCCACCACCCCCAGCATCGACTTCGCCATGTCGGGCGGCGCGACCGGCACGGTCACCGTCACCGGACCCCAGATCAACCTCGACATCCCGTCCGGGAAGCCCATCGAAATCCCGCCGTACGAAGGGGACTTCATCATCCCCGCCAACGCGAAGGGGCCGATCTCGTTCACCCCGGTGCGCAATCTGACGCGTACGAAGGTGCTCGGCTCCACCTACGAGACCCCGTGCGACGTGGTCGGCGGCGGTGGTTCCATCGGCACCGTGGACGCCGAGGGCACCGCGGGCCTGCCCGCCACCCTGACCGCGCCCGCCACCGCCGTCCGGCCGTCCACCGCGGTCGCCCTGTCCGGCAGCCTGTGGACCGCCGGCGCCACCCCCGTACCGTCCCTGTGCGCGGCGGACGGCGGGGGCTGCGACACCGGCAAGTTCGTCTCCGGCACCCTCGCGATCAGCGGCTCGGGCGAACTGACCGGAAGCGCGGTGCTGGCCGCCGCGGGCACGGTGCCCGACGGCTCGTACCTGGTGAAGGTCGGTGACGGTACGAAGGAGGCGACCGCACCCCTGACCGTCAAGGCGTACGTCCCTGGCGGCCCGCGGACCATCGCGCTCTCGCGCTCCGGCGCCCCGCTGGGCAGCGTCATCGAGGTCACCGGCAGCAACTACTTCCAGGACCGCTGGATCAACACCGTCGGCCTGGACGCGAGCGGGGCGACGCTCGACGACACCGCCGTCTACGTGAAGAGCACCCCCGACGGCACGTTCAGCGCCGACTTCACCGTCTCCGACCCGGCCATCGCCTCGATCCAGGTCGACGAGGGCAACGACCCGGCCACCGTACTGACCACACCGTTCGCCGTGACCGATGCCTCCGCGACGCTCTCCGCGGGCGCGGCCAAGGTCAAACCCGGTGGCACGATCACCATTTCCGGCGGTGACTGGCCGATCGGCACCACCCCCTCCGCCGCGCTCTGCGCCGCCGACGGCAGCGCCTGCGACAGCGCCCGGATCAGCGGCTCCACGCTCCGGATCAACGCCGACGGAACGCTCGCCGGTACGGTCACCGTCGCCGGATCCACCCCGCGCGCCGTGTACGCGCTCCAGGTCACCGCCGGGGGAGCGCAGGCCCTCACCCCGCTGACCGTCGCCCCGACCTTCGTCGTCCTCACCCCGTCCGCAGGCCCGAAGGGCACCGCCGTCACCGTCCTCGGCCAGGGCTTCGCGAAGGTGGCCACCGTGTCCATCGTCGGGCTGCGGGCCGACGGATCGCAGACGTCGGACCCGGTGAAGACCAAGGTGGTCGGGGTGGACGGGGCGTTCTCGCAGACCTTCACCGTCAACGCCGCCGACACCGTCGCGATCCGCGTCCGGGAGGTCCTCGTCAACCCGCGCACCGAGACGGCGGCGTTCACCGTCCAGGACGGGACCGCCCCCGCCGGTCCGGCCTTCGCACTGTCACCGCCCGAGGGGCCCGTCGGCACGGTGGTCCAGGTGACCGGCCGGGGCTTCGCCCCCGTCGCCACGGTGTCGGTGACCGGCCGCACCGCCGACGGGAAGCAGACCACGGACCCGTACGTCACCCGGGTCATCGGACTCGACGGCACCTTCGCCCTGAACTTCACCGTCCGCGACCCCGCGACGAGGGCGATCAGGGCCTGCGAGGTGCTCGTGAACGGAAAAATTGTGCAGCAGTCGTTCACGGTGGGTTAACGGCCGTTCGCGTCTGGTGTACGGAGTGTTGCCGAGCCGTCGGCCGACCTGGACGCGCGTAGACGTTCAGGCTTCGGCCGGCGCGCCACTGACCGGCGCTTATGCTTCTTCACCACAACTCCACTTCCGCTGACGCCCGGATTCTGGACGAGGCCTTCCGCTGAGCGGACTGGCTCGCTACTGTCCCAAAAAATGAACGCCCCGTGGCAATGCCGCCGCGGAGCGCAGCCGGTGCCTTGGCCAGGCCGGCGGCTTCTCCGTACGTTGCCGCTGGGACCGGCGGCGCACATTCCATGGGACCAGCCGCCGCCGCTCACCACAGAGGAGAGGGCGTCGTGACCGCGGAGACCTCCCAGACGCTCGACCGGGGACTACGGGTCCTCAAACTGCTCGCCGACACCGACCACGGCCTGACCGTCACCGAGTTGTCCAACAAACTCGGCGTCAACCGGACCGTGGTCTACCGTCTGCTGGCCACCCTGGAACAACACGCCTTGATACGCCGCGATCTGGGCGGCCGGGCCAGGGTGGGCCTGGGCGTGCTGCGCCTTGGCCGCCAGGTCCATCCGCTCGTACGGGAAGCCGCGCTGCCCGCGCTGCGGTCCCTCGCGGAGGACATCGGGGCCACCGCCCACCTCACGCTGGTCGATGGCAGCGACGCGCTGGCCGTCGCGGTCGTCGAGCCGACCTGGACCGACTACCACGTGGCCTACCGGGCCGGCTTCCGCCACCCGCTGGACCGGGGCGCCGCGGGCCGGGCGATCCTCGCCGCCCGCCAGAAGCCGGTGGGCGAGACCGCCTTCACCCTCACCCACGGCGAACTGGAAGCCGGGGCGAGCGGGGCGGCGGCCGCGCTGGTCGGGGTGACGGGCGTCGAGGGCAGCGTCGGCGTGGTGATGCTCGCCGACTCCGTACCCGAACGTGTCGGCCCCCGCGTCGTGGACGCGGCCCGCGAGGTCGCGGACGCACTGCGGTAGGGCAAACGGTGGGGCCGGGCGGTTGCATGTGCCGTGGCCGACCGGCCTACCCGGCCTGTCGCGTGTTGCGGCGGGGCGGCCACATCAAGCCCGTCCGGCGGTTGAGGACGAAACGGTTGGTCGGGCGTGCCCGGCCTGTCGCGTGTTGCGGCGGGGTGGCCACATCAAGCCCGTCCGGCGGTTGAGGACGAAACGGTTGGTCGGGCGTGCCCGGCCTGTCGCGTGTTGCGGCGGGGTGGCCACATCAAGCCCGTCCGGCGATTGAGGACAAAGCGGCCGACCGGACGACCCCGGCCGCTCACGGAGCGCGGGCGGTCCGGGCAGGACCGGGGCGCCCCACCACCCGGCCCACACATCCCGCCCCGGCGGCTAGATTGGGCGGGTGCTCACTCGTCACTCGCGCCCCCGCACCCTCGCCCTGTGCGCCCTGCCCGTCCTCGCCCTGTTCGGCGTGGCCGCCTTCGCGCCGCTGCCGTTCACGCTGGCGCAGCCCGGCACGACCGCGAACGTGCTCGGGGCGGACCACGGCACCCCCGTGATCAGCATCAAGGGCGCGCCCACCCGCCCCACCAAGGGTGAGCTGCGGATGACGACGATCATCGCGACCGGGCCGAACGCCGATGTCGGTGTCGGCGAGGTGATCGACGGCTGGTTCCGTACGGACCGGGCGGTCCTGCCCCGCGAGTCCGTCTACCCGACCGGCGGCTCCGAGAAGGAGATCGAGAAGCACAACCTCGAAGACATGCGGAAGTCGCAGAACTCCGCCGTCGACGCGGCCCTGAACTACCTCGGCAAGCCCAAGGGCTCGGTCGACATCACCCTGCACCTCGCCGATGTGGGCGGCCCCAGCGCGGGCCTGTTCTTCGCGCTCGGCATCGTCGACAAGCTCGACGGCGACGGCTCCGGCGGCGACCTCACCGGTGGCCGCACCATCGCGGGCACCGGCACGATCCAGGCGAACGGCGAGGTCGGGGCCGTCGGCGGGGTGTCGCTGAAGACGCAGGCCGCGCGCCGTGACGGTGCGACCGTCTTCCTCGTCCCGAAAGCCGAGTGCAGGGAGGCGGGCGCGGAGCTGCCCAAGGGGCTCCGGCTGATCCCGGTCACGACCCTGAAGGGCGCGGTGTCCTCGCTCCAGGCGCTGGAGCACGGACGCAAGGTCCCGAGCTGCTGACCTGTACGGCCGTGGACGGTACCGCAGCCTCCGCCGCCGTGTCCCCGGACCCGGCGTCCCCGGCCTCGGCGTCCACCGCGTCCATCGTGCGCCATGCCGGGAACACCAGCGGGCTCAGCGTTGCCAGCAGGAACACCCCGCCCATCGCCAGCAGCGCACCCCGCGCGCCCGCGCTCTCCACCAGCAGGCCCGCCGCGAGACCGCCCACCGGCATGGCCAGTTCGCCGCCCGCCGTGAGGACCCCGGAGACCCGGCTGCGCAGTTCATCGGGCACGCTTTGGTAGATCACCGTCGTCAGGACCGGGTTCAGCACCCCGCCCGCGAGCCCGCTCAACGCCATGGTCACGGCGAGCGGCAGCGTCGTCCCGGTCAGTGCCGCGACCGCGTACCTGGGCGCGCCGCACAGGACCACGCACACCGTGAACACGGCCCGCCGCGAGTAGCGGTGCCCGAACGCCCCGTACAGCAGCGCCCCGGTCAGCCCGCCTGCGCCGAACAGCGCGGTGAGCAGCCCGATGTCCCTGGCCCCGCCCAGCTCGGTGGAGGCGTGCACCGGCAGCAGGACGGCGTTCCAGCCCTGATCGGTGCCGTTCATGAAGAGGACCATCACCACGATTGCGAGCAGCAGCCGGTTGCTCAGCAAGTAGGCGTATCCCTCGCGCAGTTCGGTGCGGTACGCCCGCAGCGAGACCGGCTTCGCGGCCTTGCGGGGCTCCGCCGCGCGCAGCCCCCGTATCCCGAGGGCGATCAGCAGCGCGGACGTCAGGAACGTCGCACCATCCAGGAGCAGGACGGTCTCGGCGCCGACCAGCGCGATGAGTAAGCCGGCCAGCGCCGCCCCGGCCATCCGGGCGCCGCGTGAGACGGCGTCGAAGAGGCTGGCGGCACGGGCGAGGGTGGTGCCGGCGTACTCGGCGAGATCCGGTACGAGGACGTAGCGGGCCGTGTTGCCGGGCGTGTGGAGGAGCCCGCTGACCGCCATCAGCGCGCACAGCATCCAGAAGGCGAGTACGTCCGCGTAGTGCAGCAGCGGGATGGCGGCGACCGCGACGCCGCACACCAGGTCGGAGGTGACGGAGACCCGGCGCCGTCCGATCCGGTCGATGACCGGTCCGCCGATCAGCGCGGAGACGACGATCGGAAGCGTCGCGCAGAAGGCGACGACACCGGCCCGGCCCGCGCTGCCCGTGGTCTCCAGGACGAACCACGGGACCCCGATGAGCGTGAGTGAACTCCCCATGGTGGAGATCGAGTTGGCCGCGAGAACGAAAGCGAGCGGCCTTCGGTCGCGGCTCTCGGCGTGCGCGCCGGCGTGTGTGTTCTTCCCCCCGTCCATGGCCCTAGGCCGTACGAGGCGAGCGAGCCGACAGCGTGGGCCGGTTCGGTATCAGCCGCAGCCCCAACTCGACCATGGTCCAGCCCAGTCGGGTCCGCAGGTCCTTGCGCGGGGCGCGCGGGGCGGGACGGAAGGTGTCGGCCTGGTGGCGCAGTTCGGCGGAGCGGGTGGCGTGCAGCTGCAGGTGCGTCTCGGCGTTCATGGCGATGGATCCCTTCGGTCGGTTCAGGCGTTGGGGCGGGGGAAGAGGTGCGTATGCGTACGGACCATGGCCGAGCCCTCGGTGCCCTCGGGGACGCGTCCGCGATAGCTGTTGACCAGGTCGTGGATCTTGTAGGCCAGTTCGCTGGTGAGCTCAGGGGTGAGCCGGATCTTGAAGTCGCTGAGGTCCCAGTTCTGGGTCCACTCCTCGGGCCACTCGTGCATCGTGCCGAGCCAGGTGTTGAGCTCCTGGGCATGGGCCGTGGCGAGCTCGTGGAGTACGACGTTCATGGCGCCGCGGACCTCGGGGTCGGCGTCCTTCATGATCGCGGTGTCGAAGGCGCTGCCGGAGTGCGCCGCCCGCCACCACCGCTCGCGCCCCTTGCCGAGCTCGGGGTCGTCCTCCACGAAGCCGTACGTGGCCAGTTGGCGCAGGTGGTAGCTGGTGGCGCCGCTGGACTCGCCGAGCCGGTCGGCGAGTTTGGACGCGGTGGCGGGACCGAACTCCCGGAGCGTGCTGAGCAGTCGGATGCGCAGAGGGTGGGCGAGCCCGCGCAGGGTGCGGGCATCGATGCTGAGGATCTTCTGATCGTCGGCGGCGTTGTCGCTGCCGGCGGCTTTCGTCGCTGCCATGCCTCAACGGTAGACTTGCAAAGGCAGCTTTGCAACCTCTTCTTTGCATCGGCTTCTTTGTAACTCTGGGACCCGTGCCGAGTTTCCCCACCCCCTCGCCCCCTCGCCCCCTCGCCCCCTCGCCCTCTCCCCCTCACCTCTTCTTGTTCTCGATGAACCCCTCCCGGATCAGCCAGTCCTTCGCCACCTCGTGCGGGTCCTGCCCTTCGACGTCCACCTTCGCGTTGAGTTCCTGCGCGACCTCCGTCGTCAGCTTCTTGCTGACCGGGTCGAGCAGCCCCGCGATCTGCGGATACTTCTCGAAGGTCTTGGTATGGATGACGGGCGCCGCGTTGTAGTTGGGGAAGAAGTGCTTGTCGTCCACGAGCACGTCGAGGTCCATGGCCTTGATCCGGCCGTCCGTGGTGTACACCTCGCCCAGCAGGCAGGAGTTGGACTTCGAGACCTGGGTGTAGATGATCCCGGCGTCCATCTTCTTGATGTTGGCGGTCGGCAGGGACATCCCATACGCCTTCTCCATGCCCAGCAGTCCGTCGTCGCGCGAGGCGAACTCGTTCTCCACGCAGATCGTCACCGCCGACGGGTTCTTCTTCGACAGCGCGGCGACGTCGGAGAGCGTCTTCAGGTGGTACTTCGCGTTGTTCTTCCGGCTGATGGCGAGCGCGTAGGTGTTGTCGAGGGTGGACTGCGGCAGCCACGTCACCCCGTTCTTCCGGTCCTCGTCCCGGACCGCCTGCCACTGCTTCAACGGGTCGGCGATCGGCTTCGCGTGACCCAGGTAGGTGATCCAGCCGGTGCCCGTGTACTCGTACATCGCGTCCGCGCTGCCCTTGACGATCGCCTCGCGCGCACTGATCGAACCGGGCAGGTTCGTCCGGTCCAGGACCTCCGCCCCGGCCGCCTTGAAGACCAGGCCGATCATCTGGCCCAGGACGATGTTCTCGCTGAAGTTCTTCGAGGTGACGGTCAGCGAGGCACCCTTCAACGGATCGCCCTGTCCGACGGAGCCCGGCACCACGTCGTCCACCATCGGCGAGCCGCTCTTCAGCCCGCACCCGGCGAGCGTCGGCGCCAGCACCATCACGCCCACGAGCCCGGCACGCACCCTCCGTCGGACCGAAGCACCCCGCTGCGTCCCCGCGCCCATCACCCCACCTCCAGCCCGCGCGGTGTCAGCGCCACCTCGACCAGCGACGCCAGCCAGTCCACCAGCAGCGCCAGCACCACCGTCAGTACGGAACCGAGCACCAGCACCGGCATCCGCTGGGTCTGGATGCCCGAGGTGATCAGGTCCCCGAGACCGCCGCCGCCGACGAAGGTGGCCAGGGTCGCGGTGCCGACATTGAGCACCAGCGCCGTCCGTACACCGGCCAGGATCAGCGGGACGGCGAGCGGCAGCTCGACCTTCGCGAGCGTCCCCATCGCCGACATGCCGATGCCGCGCGAGGCCTCGACCAGGTCCGGTGCGATCGCTCTCAGACCGGCCACCGTGTTGGAGAACACCGGCAGCACCGCGTAGAGCACCATGCCGATGATCGCCGTCGACGGGCCGATGCCCAGCCAGATCACCAGCAGCGCCAGCAGACCGATCGCCGGGGTCGCCTGCCCGATGTTGGCGAGCGCGGTGACCAGTGGGGCGCCCCTGCGCAGCCTGCGCCGGGTCAGTGCGATCCCCAGCGGGATGGCGATGATCAGCACCCAGAACGTCGAGATCGCGGTCAGCCTCACATGCTGCCACCAGCGCAACTGCACATTGCCGCCGGTGAGGGAATTCCTTGCGATCGAGTCGAGGTGGATGTTGGTGATCCACAGATAGGTGATGACCAGGACGACCGCGAGCACGGCCGGCAACAGCACCAGCTTCTGCCAGGTGATCCGGCGCCGCGGCCGGGCCGGTGGCGGCGGGGGTTCCGCCTCCTCGTCGCGGAAGGCATGGCCCTTGACGTCGTGCTCGCCGGGCGGACGGGCTTTGTCGGAACCGGGCGCCCGGCGGGACCGCGCCATACGCGCCGAACCGGAATCGAGCGGGGAGTTGGGATTCATGCCTCCGCACCTCCCTCCAGCTCCTGTTCGGTCTGGTGGGAGCGGAGTTCCTCCAGGTCGTGCTGGTGCTCGATGGCGGTGAGCCGGTCGGCCTCCAGCAGCTCGTGGACGGAGTTCATCAGGGTGTGCATGTCGACGACCCCGATGAACTCGCCGCGCCGCCCGGTCACCGCGACCCGCCCGCCGCTGTCGATCAGCACCGCCTCCAGCGCGTCGTGCAGCGTCGCGTCCCGCGTCACCGTGTCATGGACCAGCTGCCCGGCCCGCGCCAGCGAACCCCGGGCCCGCATCAGGTCGCCGCGCCGCAGCCACTTGTACGGGCGGTTCCTGCGGTCCAGCATCAGGAGCTCGTTGTGCAGGCTGCTGCGCAGCGTGTTGAAGATCGACTGGAGCGGGTCGTCGACCGTCACCGTCGGGAACTGGGCGATCTCCACATCCCGTACGCGGGTGAGGTTGAGCCGTTTCAGCGCCGCCCCGGCACCGACGAAACCCGAGACGAAGTCGTCCGTCGGGTTGGTGAGGATCGCCTCCGGGGTGTCGAACTGCGCGATGTGCGAACGCTCCCGCAGTACGGCGATCCGGTCACCCAGCTTGATCGCCTCGTCGAAGTCGTGGGTGACGAAGACGATCGTCTTGTGCAACTCGTGCTGGAGCCGGATCAGCTCGTCCTGGAGGTGGTCACGGGTGATCGGGTCGACCGCGCCGAACGGCTCGTCCATCAGCAGTACCGGCGGATCGGCCGCCAGGGCCCTTGCCACGCCCACCCGCTGCTGCTGTCCGCCGGAGAGAGCGCGCGGGTAGCGCCCGTGGAACTCGCGGGGATCGAGACCGACGAGATCGAGCATCTCCTCGACCCGGTCCTTCACCTTCGACTTCGACCAGCCGACCATCTTCGGTACGAGGGCGATGTTCTCGGCGACCGTCATGTGGGGGAAGAGCCCGGACGACTGGATCGCGTAACCGATCTTGCGGCGCAGCCTCACCGGATCGATGTCGGTGACGTCCTCGTCGTTGATCCTGATCCGCCCGGACGTCGGCTCGATCAGCCGGTTGATCATCTTCAGGGTGGTGGACTTCCCGCAGCCGGACGGGCCGACGAAGATCACGGTCTCGCCCGCCTTGATGTCCAGCGTGACGTTGTCCACCGCCGGGTTCGGATTGCCCGGGTAGCGCTTGGTCAGATTGTCCAGATGGATGGTGGCGCCGGAGGTGGTGTGCGTCGTCCCGGCACCGTGGGCGGTACCGGTGTCGGTGGCTGCGGCGGACCCGGACCCGGTCGCCCCTGACCCGGTCGTCCTGGAGTCGGCGGTCTCAGGCACGAATCCCCCTGGGAATGGTGAGCCGTCCGAGCAGGACGTACGCGGCGTCGAACAGCAGGGCGAGGATGACGATGCCGAGCGTGCCCGCGAGCACCTGATTGATCGCGTTGGCGCTGCCCAGCGAGGCGATGCCGCGGAAGATCTCATTGCCCAGGCCCGGGCCGGACGCGTATGCGGCGATCGCGGCGATGCCCATCAGCATCTGGGTGGAGACCCGGATGCCGGTGAGGATCGGCGGCCAGGCGAGCGGCAGCTCCACCCGGAACAGCCGGGCGGGCCGCGACATCCCGATGCCCTTCGCCGCGTCGACGAGCGCCGGATCGACCCCGCGCAGCCCTACGATGGAGTTGCGGACGATCGGCAGCAGCCCGTACAGCGTCAGAGTGATCACCGTCGGCGGGACCCCCAGCCCGACCAGCGGGATGAGCAGACCGATCGCGGCGAGGGACGGAATGGTGAGGATCGTCGCCGTCGACGTGATCGCCAGCGACCCCGCCCATCCGCTGCGATAGGTGACGACCCCGATCAGGATGCCCAGCGCGGTGGCGATGACCATGCACTGGAATACCGCGCTCACGTGCTGGAACGCGTCGGTGAGCAGCTGTTGGTGCCGGTTGCCCAGATACTCCCAGAAGCTCACACGCCACTCCTCGGCTCAGTCGTCGTCCTCCGCGGCCTGCTCGACGAGCGGGATGACGCGCAGCGGGACCGGGTTCTCCATGACGATGGCCGTGGAGGCCCGGACGATGCCATCAAAACCGACAACCCGGTCGATCACCCGCTGAAGATCGGCGTTGGAACGCGCCACGAGCCGGCAGAGCATGTCGCCGTGCCCGGTGGTGGTGTGCAGCTCCAGCACCTCCGGAACACCGGCCAAGTGCGCCCGTACATCGGCCCCTTGACCCTGCTTGATCTCCAGCGTGGCGAACGCCGTGACCGGGTAGCCGAGCGCCGCCGGATCGACGGTCGGGCCGAATCCGCGGATGACTCCATTCGACTGAAGGCGGTCGAGGCGCGCCTGCACCGTTCCGCGCGCCACACCGAGCCGGCGCGAGGCCTCCAGGACGCCGATGCGGGGTTCGCGCGCCAGCAGTACGATGAGCCGGCCGTCCAGATGATCGATCGCCATGGTGCGCCTCCGGGGGGTCACTGTGGTGGTCATCATGTACAGATAGCCCGGCCATCATCCCTATCCGCTATGCAGATTGCCCAGCGGATTCGCGAACTGTTGCGCACCTTGCGAAGCGGCGAGAGCCTTCGGACATGACTGAGACTCTGCACACCACCCCCGACACTGCCCGGCAGGCCGACCCCTTCCCGGTGAAGGGAATGGACGCGGTCGTCTTCGCCGTCGGCAACGCCAAGCAGGCCGCGCACTACTACTCGACGGCCTTCGGCATGAAGCTGGTCGCCTACTCCGGACCGGAGAACGGCAGCCGTGAGACGGCGAGTTACGTCCTGACCAACGGCTCGGCCCGGTTCGTCCTCACCTCCGTCATCAAGGCGTCCACCGACCACGGCCGCTTCCTCGCCGAGCACGTGGCCGAGCACGGCGACGGCGTCGTCGACCTGGCCATCGAGGTCCCGGACGCCCGCGCGGCCTACGCGTACGCGGTCGAGCACGGCGCCCTCGGTCTCGCCGAGCCGCACGAGGTCAAGGACGAGCACGGCACGGTCGTCCTCGCCGCCATCGCCACGTACGGCAGGACCCGCCACACCCTCGTCGAGCGCACCGGCTACGACGGCCCGTACCTTCCCGGTTTCGTCGCCGCGGCCCCGATCGTCGAGCCGCCGGCCAAGCGTTACTTCCAGGCCATCGACCACTGCGTCGGCAACGTGGAGCTCGGTCGGATGAACGAGTGGGTCGGCTTCTACAACCGCGTCATGGGCTTCACCAACATGAAGGAGTTCGTGGGCGACGACATCGCCACCGAGTACTCCGCCCTGATGTCCAAGGTCGTCGCCGACGGCACGCTCAAGGTCAAGTTCCCGATCAACGAACCGGCCGTCGCCAAGAAGAAGTCCCAGATCGACGAGTACCTGGAGTTCTACGGCGGCGCGGGCGTCCAGCACATCGCGCTCGCCACGAACGACATCGTCGCCTCGGTACGCGCGATGCGGGCGGCCGGCGTCCAGTTCCTGGACACCCCCGACTCGTACTACGACACCCTCGGCGAGTGGGCGGGCGAGACCCGGGTCCCCGTGGAGACCCTGCGCGAGCTCAAGATCCTCGTCGACCGCGACGAGGACGGCTACCTGCTGCAGATCTTCACCAAGCCGGTCCAGGACCGCCCGACCGTCTTCTTCGAGATGATCGAACGCCACGGCTCGATGGGCTTCGGCAAGGGCAACTTCAAGGCCCTGTTCGAGGCGATCGAGCGCGAGCAGGAGAGGCGCGGCAACCTCTGAGCCCCCCGGCCGGGACAGCGGAACGGGCTCCCTCCGGGGAGCCCGTTTCTGCTGTCCGGGGGTCTCGGACATCCCTCGGAGCTCGGGCGGCCAGTCGGCTGCCGGCAGGGGGAGCGGTCCGGTGGCGGACGCCCACCGACCGCTCGGACCGGGGCCTCCGGTACGCCCGAGACTCCGGCCCTGGGTGCCCGGCCGGAGCGATGCACTACCGCGTCCGCTTGGCCTTCGTAAGGAAAGCGGCCTGTGTGGTGCGGGTGTGGCGCGGCGACCTGGTGTGCGTACACGGGACATGGCATGAGGTGGCGACACTCCGTTTCGACCGCTACGCCTCCGGCGGCTCGGCCGTGGTGCTCACCTTCACCTCCGGCTGCTCACTGCGCGTACCCGCCGACCGTCTGGTCCGGGTGTACCGAAGCTGAACCGGTTCGTGGCCGGGCCGGGCGTCGTCGAGGAACGTCCCGGCCCGGCCCGCGAGGGGCCCGCACCGTTCGCACGTGGCGCAGCCCACCCCGACCTGGAAGCCGCCCCCGCTACGCCACCGCTCCCGGCGAGCCGGTCCGGGCGGCATGGAAGGGAAGTCGCCGGAGGGCCCGCGCCTCGCGGGTCGTCCGGCGACTGAACCCGTCGCCCGCCGTCAGCGGCGACTCGGCGCCGCTGAAGCGCGCTACGGCTTCGCGGGTCCCATGCCCGGCGGGCCGCCCGGTCGATAATTTCTATGCGGTTTCAAGGCGGGCCCGCTGACGCGGACCCGCGCGCGGCCGGGACGCGGGCCCGGCCACTACGGCGCCGCCCCGCTCACCCGAACCCGGACCCCTGGCCGCGCAGAACAGCACCCAGAGCAGCCGGTCGACCGCAGGATCTCCGGACGCGCCAGCACTCGGCTGCCTAGGTCAGCCATGGGCGAGCCTTGCCGACGCCGTTCCGGCGGAGGGCTTCATGGCACGCGCGTTCGGGGTCTCGCTCGTGCCAGCGAGACCTGGTGTCGGGAGGTGGGAGCGCCCGTATGCTGGCCGTGTACCGCCTGTCGGGGTCACACCGCGGCTGCCGGGCGGACGAGGAGGTGAAAGGGAATGAGCGTTGCCATCGACCACACAGGGCCCTGGACCGTCGCCGACGTCCTCGCCCTGCCCGAAGACCGCACCATGCGCTACGAACTGCTGGGGGAATCCCTCGTAATGTCCCCCGCGCCTGGAGTTCGCCATCAGCGGGCTTCGTTCCGCCTCCATGTCGCCCTGGACGCGGCCGCCCGGGCCGTCGGCGCACCGGTGGAGATCCTGGAGGGCGTCAATGTCGTCCTGCCGTCGGGCCTGGTCGTTCCTGACTTGGTTGTGGCCGACGCCGGCGCGACCGCCGACGACCCCGTCACCGTCGACATCGAAGCGGTCCAGCTTGTCGTCGAACTCGTCTCCCCGGGCAACAGCACCATGGACCGGAAGGTCAAGCCCATGCTGTACGCCGAGGCCGCCATCCCGCACTTCTGGCGCCTGGAGTTCGACCCCGCCCCCATGCTCGCCATCTACGAGCTGCAGGGCGGCCGGTACGTGGAGCGGACGACTGCACTCTCCGGCGCGACCACGCACCTGGACGCCCCGTTCTCCATCGCAATCGACCCCGCTGGACTCGCACGGCAGTAGATGCCGTCTGACGGCAACGCTAACGGCAACGTCAGCGGACGACTGCCGCGGCGGGTGGGTCGTCAGGGTCGTCGTCCGTCGGGCTGAGCGCGTCGTTGAGGGTGTCGATGGCCTGGCGTTGGAGGCGGAGTCGGACGTCGGCGTAGACGGTGGCGGTGACGCCGATGTGGGCGTGGCCGAGGAGTTCTTTGATCACGACGAGGTCGACGCCCTGTTCCAGGAGCCGGGTGGCGGTCGAGACGGGCAGTCAGGGAAGCCGCCGGTGGGCCCGCGCCTCGCGGGCCCACCGGCAACTGTCGGCGTCGCCCGAACCCGTCGCCCGCCGTCAGCGACGACTCGGCGCCGCTGAAGCGCGCTACGGCTTCGCGGGCGCCATGCCCGGCGGGCCGCCCGCCGGAGGGCCGCCCAGCAGATCCAGGGCCTCCTTGGCCGCCGAGCCCTCCAGCGGTGAGAAGTGCGGGTTGGTGCGCAGGGCCTCCGTCAGGTTGCGGCGCGCCGGGTCGTAGTCCTTCAACGCCTGCTGGATCGCGCCCAGGTGGGACGCGTACGAGGCGATCCGTCCCCCCGTGGCGACCGCATGCGTCGCGTACGGCAGGGCACCGGACGAGTCGCCGGACAGGTGCAGCGCCCAGCCCAGCGCGTCCGCCACCGCCGCGCTGCGGTGCTGCCGGTCCCACTCCGCCTTCAGCACCTCCACCGCCACCGCCGGATCCCCGTGAGCGGCCTCGAAACGGCCGCGCAGGAGCGCGTTGTCCACACCGCCCTGGCCGTCGCCCCGCGCGAGAGCCTCGCGGAGCCGCGCGTACTGGCTTCGGGCATCCTCGTCCCGGCCCAGCGACTCGTACAACTCGCCCAGGTCCAGCAGGTATTCGGGCCGGGGCAGACCGGCCAGCGCCGCCTTGTAGTCGCGTTCCGCCTCGTCCGTACGGCCGAGCGCCGCCAGCGCTGCGGCCCGGCCCGCGAGCGACGCGTAGTGGTCGCGGTCGGTCCGCAGCGCCGCGCTGTACTGCGTGACCGCCTCCTGGGGCTCGCCCCGCTCCCAGGCCAGTTCGCCCAGCAGATGCAGGCACTGCGCCTTCTGGGCCGCAGTGGTGGCCCGGTCCGCCGCGTCCTGCGCGCCCGCCAGCGCGTTCTCGCGCCAGCCGCGGTCCCGGTACATCCGCGCCGAACGCAGGAGCGCCGCGGCGCCGGGGCGGAGCGCCGCGAACCGCTCCACCGCCGTGCGCGAGGCCTTGTAGTCGCCGAGGCCGTTGTACGCGTCGATCAGCGCCGGGTACACCGTCCACTGCTTCGGCTGCCGCGCCCGTACCGTCTCGCCCCACTTCTTCGCCAGGGCGAAGTCGCGCCGGGCATTGGCGAGCGTCGCGAGCCCCACCCAGGCCGTCGTGTTCCCGTTCTCACCCGGCTCGACGTTCAGCGAGCGCTTCAGCGCCTCCTCGGCCCGGCCGAAGTACGCCTCGTCCGCGGACCGCTGCCCCCACTCCACGAAGGCCGTGCCGAGCAGCGCCCACGACTTCGCGTCGGTAGGATGCGTACCCACCCACTGCTGCCGGTCCCCGATCAGCGCCGTCAGATCGGAGAGCGAGGCGGGATAGCCCATGTCCGACGCCTGCAGGGCACGCGAAACCGGACCCGGCGCGGGCGGCGGCGCGGACTTCTTCTCGTCCTCCGGCACGGCCACCACCGCGCCCGTCACCAGCACCGCACCCGCCACCACACCCATGGCCGCCCTGCGCAGCGTCGTACGCAGCGAGACGGGCGGCAGCTCGGCCGACGACGCCGGGTCCATAGGCGCCGGGTCCAGCGGCGCGGGGTCCATGGGTACGGGGTCGGTTCCTGCGAGCTCAGGGGGAGGGCCAGGGGGAGAGTCAGGGGGAGGCTTCGTCGAATCGACGGACTCCGGGGGCTCCTGCGGCATGACATCCATGCCGATCACTCTGCGTCAGTACGATGAGCACACCGCGTCTTGTGAAGGCTGCCGCAGACGGGTTCACACCAATGGGCCCGGGTGCCACGCTTTGATCATGAATGGTCTTCTCGAACAACTGCGTGCGGGGCTTCCGGCCGAGGCCCTGATCACCGATCCGGATGTCACTGTCTCGTACGCCCACGACATGGCGAGCTTCTGCGAGGCGGGCACGCCCGCCGTCGTCGTGCTCCCGCGCACGGTCGAGCAGGTCCAGCACATCATGCGCACGGCAACGGCCCTGCGCGTCCCGGTCGTCCCGCAGGGCGCCCGTACCGGTCTGTCGGGCGCGGCCAACGCCTCCGACGGCTGCATCGTGCTGTCCCTCGTGAAGATGGACCGGATCCTGGAGATCAACCCGGTCGACCGGATCGCGGTCGTCGAGCCCGGTGTCGTCAACGCGGTGCTTTCGCGGGCGGTCGACGAACAGGGTCTGTACTACCCGCCGGACCCCTCCAGCTGGGAGATGTGCACCATCGGCGGCAACATCGGCACCGCGTCCGGCGGGCTGTGCTGCGTGAAGTACGGGGTCACCGCCGAGTACGTACTCGGCCTGGAGGTCGTCCTCGCCGACGGGCGCCTGCTCACCACCGGGCGTCGCACCGCGAAGGGCGTCGCGGGATACGACCTCACCCGGCTCTTCGTCGGTTCGGAGGGCAGCCTCGGCATCGTCGTCAAGGCCGTGCTCGCGCTGAAGCCCCGGCCGCCGCAGCAGCTGGTGCTGGCTGCCGAGTTCCCGAGCGCGGCGACCGCGTGCGACGCGATCTGCCGGATCATGGAGCGCGGTCACACTCCGTCACTCCTCGAACTGATGGATCGTACGACGATCCGCGCCGTCAACAAGATGGCCAACATGGGCCTGCCCGACACCACCGAGGCGCTCCTGCTCGCCGCCTTCGACGCCCCGGACCCGTCGGCCGACCTGGCCGCCGTCGGCGAGCTGTGCACCGCGGCGGGCGCCACCGAGGTGGTCCCGGCCCAGGATGCCGCCGAGTCCGAAATGCTGCTCCAGGCCCGGCGGATGTCGCTCACCGCGCTGGAGACCGTCAAGTCGGCCACGATGATCGACGACGTCTGCGTACCGCGCTCGAAGCTTGGCGCGATGCTCGAAGGCACCGCCGCCATTGCCGAGAAGTACGGCCTCACCATCGGCGTCTGCGCGCACGCGGGCGACGGCAACACCCACCCCGTCGTCTGCTTCGACCACACCGACGCCGACGAGTCCCGGCGGGCCCGCGAATCCTTCGACGAGATCATGGGCCTCGGCCTGGAACTCGGCGGCACGATCACGGGTGAACACGGCGTCGGCGTACTGAAGAAGGAGTGGCTCGCGCGCGAGCTCGGTGAGGTGGGCGTCGAACTGCACCGGGGCATCAAGCAGGCCTTCGACCCGCTGGGGCTGCTCAACCCGGGCAAGGTGTTCTGACGGCCGGCGGGGAGCGCGCCCGCGCCTGCTCATGCGTCGCCGTCCTGCGACTCGTCCGGCCACCACAGGTCATTGAGCCACAGGTCGTCGGCCGGCAGCGGCGCGAGCAGCTCGGCGAGACCTTCGTCGATGCCGAGCCGCTCAGTCTCCGTGCCCGGCGGAACCAGCCGCAGGGTCTGCTCCAGCCAGGCGGCCACGGCGGCGGACGGCACCTCCAGCAGGGCGTCGCCGTCGGGCGAAGTCAGCGCCACGAAGATGACGTCGCACCGGTCGACCTCGGTCGGCCAGATCCGCACGTCCCCGTGACCGCACGGCCGGAACACGCCCTCGACGAGCAGATCGCGGGCGAACGTCCAGTGGACGGGGAAGTCGGAGCCGATGTGAAAGGCGACGTGCACGGCGTACGGATCCTCGGTGCGGTACGTCAGCCGGGCAGGGACGGGGATGCTGCGCTCGGGCGCCAGAACCAGCTTGAGCTCCAGCTCGCGCTCCACGACGGTGTGCATGAGTGCGTCCTTTCGGTGCCTGTGGGCCGGTCCCGCGACCGGTCCGCACAGGGAGAGAGCGCCCTCCACGCCAACTATGACGCGACTTCCGGAAAGAATTTCCGGGTGACCGAAAAGTGGACCAAACCCCTGGACCGGCCCAGGGGCGGGCGGGCGTCTGATAGATGTGGACCCGTTGTATTGAGGCCTCGAAGAGATACGGGACCACGGTGATGAGCGCCCCAACCCCGGCACCCGGTGACGAAAGCCCCCATGAGGGGTATTACCCCGACCCGTCCATTCCCGGATACGTCCGGTACTGGAACGGCGCTTCGTGGGTTCCCGGCACGAGCCGGCCCGCCCCGCAGCAGGGCGAGTCGATGCCCGGTTCGCCCGCCGGAGCGGCGGCCGAACCGCAGCCGAGCCCACAGCCGCAGCCGCAGCCGTCGGTCGCGGCGTCCGCGCCGGCCGACGCGCCGGTGGACGAGACCGGTCCGGTCTACCTCGACGAGGAGCCGCGCGCGGACAACCACCCGGAACCAGCCACCGCCTGGCAGGCCGACGCCTCCCGGCAGACCGGCTTCGGCGGGGAACGCGACCGACGGGTCTCCTGGGGCGGCACCGGTCAGCCCGGTACCGCCCGGAGCGAGCCGGGCCGGAAGGGCGACCAGGGCGGTCAGGGCGGTCAGGGCGGGGCGTCGGTGCCGGAGTCCGGCCCCGCGGCGGAGTCCGGACGGGATCCGCGTACGCCTGCGGACCGCACCCCCGCCGACCGTGCCCCGGCCGACCCGGTCCCGGCCGACCGCGCCCCCGCGCTCCGGACACCCGCCGACCGCGCCCCCGCGCTCCGGACACCCGCCGACCGCGCCCCCGCGCTCCGGACACCCGCCGACCGCGCCCCCGCGCTCCGGACACCCGCCGACCGCGCCCCCGCGCTCCGGACACCCGCCGACCGCGCCCCCGCGGACCCGCGTCGGCCGGCTTCCCCGGACCCGGCGGGCGGTGCGCTGCCCGCCATGCGCGACGCCGGGGGCCGGACCCCCGAGAACACCGTCGCGATCCGGGTCGACCGCCCGGGCCGCGCACCCGCTTCCCGGTCGACGGAGTCGACGCAACAGGCGCCCGCGGACGGGACGATGGCGATCCGCGCGATCGGCCCCGGCACCCCCGCGCAGACACCACCGCAGACGGCGGCCCAGCCCCCCGCGCAAACCCCCGCCCCGGCCCCCGCCCCCGCCCCCGCCCCGGCTCCTGCCCCCGCTCCCGGCCCCGGCGGTGCCACCCCCTGGGCGCAGCAGGTCCACCAGCTCGCCCAGCCCGACCAGATGGCCCGCCCCCAGCCCCGGACTCACCAGCCCCAGCAACCCCACCTCCCGCCCCAGTCCCAGCTCGGTGCGCAGGGTGGGCAGCCGGATCAGCCCGTCGTGCCCTGGAAGCCGCCGGTCGACGACCCCTTCCAGCGGCTCGCGCAGGCCCAGGCGTCGGCCAGGCCCGCCGGGCTCGGCAAGCGGTTCGCCGCGCGGCTCGTCGACACGGTCGTGCTGGGCGCGCTCGCCGGCGCGATCGGCTTCCCGCTCCTCTCGCGGGCGATGGACCACATCGACGAGAAGATCAACGCGGCGAAGCTGTCCGGTGAGACGGTGACCGTCTGGCTGGTGGACTCCACCACGGCCGGCCTGTTCGGTGCGGTGCTCGGCGCGTTCCTCGTGCTCGGTGTGCTGCTGGAGGCGCTGCCGACCGCGAAGTGGGGCCGTACGCTCGGCAAGAAGCTCTGTGGACTCGACGTACGGGACATCGAGTCCCACGAGACCCCGTCCTTCGCCGCCGCGCTGCGCCGCTGGCTGGTCTACGGCCTGCTGGGCGTCCTGGTGCTCGGGGTGCTCAACGTGCTGTGGTGCCTGTTCGACCGGCCGTGGCGCCAGTGCTGGCACGACAAGGCGGCGCACACCTTCGTGGCCGGCTGACCGCGCGGGCCCCGGGCAGCGGAGGGCACTCCTCCGGCTGACGGCCCATCGGGTGAGGCCCGGCGGAGGACGTCCCGTTCCCCCGAACGCACCTGAGCCGTTGCGGGCGCCCCCGGGCCGCGGTGCACTGCCCCCATGAGCAACGATCAGCCGACGTCCGGTCAGCCGCCCGAGGACGACCCGTTCCTCAAGAAGCCTCAGGCGCCTCAGGGGCCTCATGGGTCTCAGGGGGCGGAAGGGCCGCAGGGGCCTCAGTGGCCGCAAGAGCCGCAGGGGCCGTCGTCGGGCTCGCCCTACGGCGGCACCCCGCCGCCTCCGCCCGGGCCGCCGCCTGGGCCGCCCGGGCCGCCTCCGCCGCCCGGGCCGCCGCCGTACGATCCCGGTGCCTACGGCGGCGGTGGCCCGTACGGGGGCGTGGATCCGCTGGCCGGCATGCCGCCGCTGGGCGAGCCCGGCAAGCGGATCCTGGCCCGGCTGATCGACTTCCTGATCATCTTGATCCCGCTGTATCTGATCTCGCTGCCATGGGGCGGTGCGGTCGAGATGAACGACAACAGCAGCAACAACGGCGTCAACAATGTCTTCAGCCAGACGTACAGCGGGCACCAACTGCTCTGGTCGCTGATCGGTCTGGTGGCCTACGTCGCGTACGACACGTACTTCACGCACAAGGACGGCCGGACCATCGGCAAGCGGCTGCTGAAGCTGCGGGTCGCGATGCTCAACGACGGCCGGGTGCCGGACACCGGGACGGCGTTCCTGCGGGGCGTGGTGCTGTGGCTGCCGGCGCTGCTGTGCTGCCCGTGCCTGTGGTGGCTGATCAACATCGTGCTCATGTTCACGGACAAGCCGTACCGGCAGGGCCTTCACGACAAGGCGGCGAAGACGGTGGTCGTCCAGACCGACTGAGTCGCTGCCAAGCCCTGCTGCCTCGGTCTTCGTACCAGCTGCTGCCTCGGTCTCCGTACCGGCTCGGTCATCGAGCCCGTACGGAGACCGAGGCCGTATCCGTACTCAGCTCCGCAGGGAATGCTCGCCCAGCAGCTCGTCCACGCGCGCCGCGGCGCGCTGTCCGGCCGTGCGGGCCTGCGGGATCGGGGCCCGGGCGCCGTCGCGGGCGAGGCCCTCGGCCTCGACGGCGGCGGAGACCGGATCGTGGTTCGTGCGCGCCGCGGCCCTGGCCTTCGCGGACTTCGCTGTTTTCGCCCGGGAGGGGTGGGGTACGGTCACGGCCACCAGCAGGCCGAGCGCGAGCGCCGCGGTCCCGATGACGGCGACGCCGAGGCCCGAATCCGTACGGGAGAGCAGCAGCATGGCGAGGGTCGAGAAGACGACGGTGACCGAACCGTAGGAGAGCTGTGCGGCAGTGATACGCGGCATGGCGGTATCCGTCCTCGGGGCATCGGATGGGCAGTCTCTCGACACGCTCGCACTGTCAAGCGACTCTACGACGGTGGATGCCCGAGCGGAACCAGTAGTAAGCATCACCTAACCCACGGTACCGGTGCACGGGGGGCGCACGGAGTCATTCCGTGCTGCAACCCTCGGCCATGACGCTCCGGTTGACCGTACGGGGAGCGTTCGGATATCGGAAACGCGATCCTGCGTAGTGCACTTGCTCTCTTCAAGTCAAGGTCTGTCTTTTCTCTCGTAACTCCGGTCAAATGTCGTCACTTGTGACGCGTATCCGCGCGCGGCCTCTCCACACCACGCCAGGCCGCTGCCGCGGGCGCCGGGGAGGACTGCATCAAGTGACCACTAACAGACGGGCGCTTCGCGCCGCTGCGGTTGTCGTGGCCATGGCCGCGACTGCCGCTACGGCGTCAGCTTTCGCCACAGCCCAGGCGGATGACCACACGTCGGGGGCGAAGGCATCCGCGGTCGAGCGCCGCGATCCGGGTTCGGCCAAGGGCAACTCGCACGACCTGCAGGGCCCCTTCAGCAAGCAGCAGGACGCCCAGCGTCAGGCCGCCCTGGAGCAGGTCATGGCGGGCGACAAGAAGGTGTCGACGCGGAACGGCTCCAAGGTCGTCAAGCTCGACGACAAGAAGTACGTCGAACTCGGCCGCGAGAAGACCGACAAGATCTTCACGGTCCTGGTCGAGTTCGGCGACAAGGTCGACAACACGACCATGTTCGACCCGGACGGTGACGGCCCCGAGCCGGCCGTTTTGAAGTACGGCGGCACGCCCGGCCCGGCGCACAACAAGATAGCCAAGCCGGACCCCAAGAAGGACAACAGCACCGCCTGGCAGGCCGACTACAACCAGGCGCACTTCCAGGACCTCTACTTCGGTACGGGCGCCGGCAAGAACTCGCTGAAGACGTACTACGAGAAGACGTCCTCCGGGCGCTACTCGGTCGACGGCGAGGTCTCCGACTGGGTCAAGGTGCCGTACAACGAGGCCCGTTACGGGTCCAACTACTGCGGCTCGTCCAACTGCGCCAACGCCTGGGACATGATCAAGGACGGCGTGAACGCCTGGGCCGCCGACCAGAAGGCCAAGGGCCGTACGCCCGAGCAGATCAAGGCGGACCTCGCGCAGTACGACCAGTGGGACCGTTACGACTACGACAACGACGGCGACTTCAACGAGCCCGACGGCTACATCGACCACTTCCAGATCGTGCACGCCGGTGAGGACGAGTCGGCGGGCGGTGGCGTCGAGGGCGAGAACGCCATCTGGGCGCACCGCTGGTACGCGTACGGCACCGACGTCGGCGCGACCGGCCCGGCCGGCAACAAGGCGGGCGGCACCCAGATCGGTGACACCGGTCTCTGGGTCGGCGACTACACCGCGCAGCCCGAGAACGGCGGCCTGGGCGTCTTCGCCCACGAGTACGGCCACGACCTGGGCCTGCCCGACCTGTACGACACCACCAACCGCGCCGAGAACTCGGTCGGTTTCTGGTCCCTGATGTCGGCCGGCTCCTGGCTCGGCACCGGCAAGAACCAGATCGGTGACCTGCCCGGCGACATGACCGCCTGGGACAAGCTCCAGCTGGGCTGGCTCGACTATGCCGAGGCCAAGGCCGCGACGGACTCCACCCACGAGCTGGGCGTGTCCGAGTACAACACCAAGAACAAGCAGGCGCTCGTCGTCACGCTGCCCGACAAGGCCGTCACCACCCCTGTCACGAAGCCCGCCGAGGGCTCCAAGCAGTGGTGGAGCGACATGGGCGACAACCTGAACAACACCCTCTCCCGCTCGGTCGACCTGACCGGCAAGTCCAAGGCGTCCCTGGACCTCGCGGGCTTCTGGGACATCGAGAAGGACTACGACTACCTCTACACCGAGGTGTCGGACAACGGTGGCACCAGCTGGACCGCGATCGACGGCACGGCCGACGGCAAGGCGATCCCGCGCGACGCCAGTGACAAGCCGGCCCTGACCGGCGTCTCCGGCAAGTACCAGAAGCTCTCCTACCCGCTGGACGCCTACGCGGGCAAGAAGATCGACATCCGCTTCCGTTACTCCACCGACGGCGGCGCGGGCGGCATCGGCTTCGCGGCCGACACCATCTCGGTCAGCGCCGACGGCGCCGTGATCTTCTCGGACAACGCCGAGGGCGACGACAACGGCTGGACCGGCAAGGGCTTCTCCCGCGTCGGCGAGTCGTTCACCAAGGACTACCCGCAGTACTACATCGCGGAGAACCGCCAGTACGTCAGCTTCGACCAGACCCTCAAGGTCGGCCCGTACAACTTCGGCTTCTCCAAGACCCGTCCGGACTGGGTCGAGCACTACCCGTACCAGAACGGTCTGCTCATCTGGCTCTGGGACACCTCCCAGAAGGACAACAACGTCTCCAGCCACCCGGGCAAGGGCCGGATCCTGCCGATCGACGCGCACGCCAAGCCACTGAAGTGGGCGGACGGCACGGTCATCCGCAACAAGATCCAGCCCTTCGACGCAACCTTCAGCAAGTACCGGACCGACGGCTTCACGCTGCACAACGCCGACGTGCCGGTGCAGATCAAGTCGCAGCTCGGCATCCCGGTCTTCGACGACCACAAGGGAACCTACTGGTACGCGGAGAACGAGACCGGAAGTGTTCAGGTCGCTGACACGAACACCCGGATCACGATCGTCAGCGAGCCGCGCGACGGGTCGACGATGATCGTCAAGGTTGGTGCCTCGCACAAGTAATCCAGCATCACCGCAGGTCAGAGCTTGATCGGCCGTCGCCCTCTAGCGGGCGGCGGCCGATCGTGTTTAGGTGCGTCTTGTTCAGATCCTTATTGACGCGACGTCTCACGGGGGAGTGCGGACATGGCAGGCGGAGGGTTCGACAAGTTGCCGAACGGCAGTGTGGTCGTCGCGATCACCCTGACCGGCCCGACGGACGGAGCGGGTCCGGGCGCCCCGATCCGGGTCCTGGTGCACGCGGCCAACCGGGCCCGCGCGCTGACCCGGCTGCGCAATCTGGGCCTGCGCGCCGTCTACCTGCGGGGCAACGCCGAGCCGCCCACCCCGGACGAGATCACCGCCGTGCTGCACCACCCGGACGGGGTGCTCTGGCGAGCGAGACCGGAGCGGGCCCAGGAGCTCTGGCACCCGATCCGCGCCCTGCTCCGACCGGCCTGAGGCGCCGCGGGGGCGCGGGCGGCGCTGCGAGGGCGCGGGCGGCGGCGCGGCGCGGGGGCGCGGGCGGCGGCGCGGCGCGGGGGCGCGGGCGGCGGCGCGGCGTGGGCGGTGGCGCAGGCGGCGCTGCGGTGCGGGCGGCGCTGCGAGAGCGCGGGCCGGCGCTGCGGCGCGGGTCGTGCGGGTCGTGAGAGGGCTCTACACCACCGGCTTGCCGGAGAGCTTCACGCCCGCCCTGCGGAGCTCCTCCAGCGCCCGGTCCGTGGTCGCCTCGGCGACCCCCGCGGTCAGATCGAGCAGCACATGCGTGGTGAAGCCCGCCCGGACCGCGTCCAGCGCCGTCGCCCGCACGCAGTGGTCGGTCGCGATGCCGACCACGTCGACCTCGGTGACCCCGCGGTCCCGCAGCCAGTCCGCCGGCCCGACGCCGTTCTCGTCGAGGCCCTCGAAGCCGCTGTACGCCGCGGCGTAGGCACCCTTGTCGAACACCGCGTCGATCGCACCCGACGCGACCGCGGGGGCGAAATTCGGGTGGAAGCCCACCCCCTCCGTACCGGCGACGCAGTGCGGCGGCCAGGAGTGCTCGAAGTCGGGCTGGTCGGAGAAGTGGCTGCCCGGGTCGATGTGGTGGTCACGGGTGGCCACCACGTGGCGGTACCCGGCCGGGGCCTCGCCGATCAGGTCGGTGATGGCGGCGGCGACATCGGAGCCCCCCGGCACGGCGAGACTGCCGCCCTCGCAGAAGTCGTTCTGAACGTCCACGACGATCAAGGCGCGGTGCATGGCGGGTGTCCTTCGGTGGGGGACGGTCGTCGGTCATTGGGGGGCATATTCGAGCCTAGAGACTCGGGAGCGGCTTCGGGAGGGGACGTAATCAAGCGTCTTTGGTGATTGCGGCGATCAGGGACGAACCGGCCACGCAACGGCCCCGGTCACAGCCCCCTCACCCGCCCCGTTCCCGCTCACCGGACCCGATACCGGCTCCGTCAGATGTACTCCGTGGGAATGACGGGCTCCCCGCGGGACAGCTGCATCGCGGACATCGGCAGCCCCGCCCGCGCCGCCGTGTGCCGCTCGCGCGCCGCGTCCAACGGCTCGCGGGCGATCACCTCACCACCCCTGACCAGCTCGACCAGCAGCTGCCGCTCGGCCAGCTCCGCCGGTATGGGACCGGTGCCGATCACCTCCGCCTCGGCCACCCCGTTCTCGTCCAGCCGGCGTGCCGCCCACTTGCGACCGCCCACCGACGACTTCGAGCTGAGCGACTTCTTGGCGACCGGACGCAGCGGCTCCGCGGGGTCGGCGGACACGGCGCGGGCGACCATCTTGTAGACCATCGAGCAGGTCGGCTGCCCGCTGCCGGTCACCAGCTGCGTGCCCACCCCGTACGCGTCGACCGGGGCGGCGGCCAGCGAGGCGATCGCGTACTCGTCCAGGTCGGACGTCACCACGATCTTCGTTTCGGTGGCGCCCAGCTCGTCCAGCTGCTGCCGCACCCGGTGCGCGACCAGCAGCAGGTCCCCGGAGTCGATCCGTACCGCACCCAGCTCCGTCCCGGCGATCTCGACCGCCGTACGGACCGCCTCGGCGACGTCGTACGTGTCGACCAGCAGCGTCGTGCCCCGGCCCAGCGAGTCCACCTGCGCCCGGAACGCGTCGCGCTCGGTGTCGTGGAGCAGCGTGAAGGCGTGGGCGCTCGTCCCGACGGTCGGGATGTTGTAGCGGAAGCCCGCGGCCAGGTCGGAGGTGGTGTCGAAGCCGCCGATGTACGCGGCACGCGCCGAGGCCACCGCCGACAGCTCATGGGTGCGCCGTGCACCCATCTCGATCAGCCCGCGGCCGCCCGCGGCGGCGGACATCCGCGATGCCGCGGCGGCGATCGCCGAGTCGTGGTTGAGGATCGACAGGATCACCGTCTCCAGCAGCACGCACTCGGCGAAGGAGCCCTCGACCCGCAGGATGGGCGAGCCGGGGAAGTACACCTCGCCCTCCGGGTAGCCCCAGATGTCACCGCTGAAGCGGTAGTCGGCCAGCCAGGCGAGCGTGGGCCCGTCGACGACGTCCTGTTCGCGCAGGAAGTTGAGTATCTCGTCGTCGAAGTGGAAGTTCTCCACCGCGTCCAGCACCCGTCCGATGCCCGCGACGACGCCGTAGCGCCGCCCCTCCGGCAGCCGGCGGGTGAACGCCTCGAAGACCGAGTGCCGCTCGGCCGTACCGGCCTTCAGCGCGGCCTGCACCATCGTGAGCTCGTACTGGTCGGTGAAGAGCGCGGTCGACGGCACACCGACCCGTCGCCCAAGGTCCGCAGAATTCATGGTCCGGATGCTACCTCTATTTCGTCAGAGTGACGAGATCTCGGGTCGTTTGTGCGATGACCCCTCCCGAGTGGCAGCATGGGGTGGGTGAGCGTCGCCCCCACAGAGATCGAGCGTCCCGAATCGGCCGAGGACAGCCGCGTCGTCCCCGAGCCCGACGTCCCCTGGGTGACGCTGGTCCACAACGACCCGGTCAACCTCATGAGCTATGTGACCTATGTCTTCCAGGCCTACTTCGGCTACTCCAAGGACAAGGCCCACAAGCTGATGCTGGACGTCCACCACAAGGGCCGCGCCGTCGTCTCCAGCGGCAGCCGCGAGGAGATGGAACGCGACGTCCAGGCCATGCACGGCTACGGACTGTGGGCCACCCTCACCCAGGACCGCAACTAGTGCCGTGACCGGCCAGGCGTGCCCCGAGGGGCGCCGGACCGGTCCGATCCTCCTCTGCCCCGCCCGACCCACCATCGGAGAGAACCCATGGCCGGCCACTTCAAGGCCACCCCCGACGGCGGCGCGGCCGTCGCGCTGGACGAGGTGGAGATCGCGATCCTGCGCTCCCTCGCCGTCCAGCTGCTGGAACTGATCGGCCCCGGCGACGAACCCGCCGAGGGCGAGGACCCGCTCGCCGCGCTCTTCGTCGAGGGGCCCAGCGAACCGCCCGCCGACCCCGCCCTCGCCCGCCTCTTCCCCGAGGCGTACGGCAACGAGGACACCGAATTGCGCGCCGCGTCCGCCGAGTTCCGCCGCTTCACCGAGAACGATATGCGCGCCCGCAAGCGCGAGGACGCCCTCACCGTCGTACGCACCCTGGACGCCCTCGCGGCCGAGGGGGACGGCGGCGCCGTGCTCACGCTCTCCGCCGACGAATGCCGCAACTGGCTCGGCGCCCTCAACGACCTCCGGTTGACCATCGGCACCCGCCTGGAGGTCACCGACGACGAGGGCGAGGCCGACTCCCTCTACCGGCTGCCCGACAGTGATCCGCGCAAGCCGATGGTCATGGCCTATCTCTGGCTCGGCGCGCTCCAGGAAACCCTCGTGGAAACCCTTATGCCGTAGTTTCGCAGTTTTCCGTGGTGCCGTAGTTCCGCATTTTCAGGATCCGCACAGGTATCCCCGAGGTCGCGCTACGGGTGCTCGTGCACGCCATCGGCGTACGCGTCACCTGAACGGCCACCTTCACGGCGACCGGAAATTCCCGGTCGTTTTCCCCTGGGCGTAAGACCGGACCACGTCCGGCGCGTCACCCGTCTGCCTCCGACAAGTGTTCACGGTTGCCCGCGGACACCCACCCTGTTCCCAAGGGCAGGGCGCGGAAGGTGGGGAGAAAGGCGCGGCACATGACATCGGCGCAGGTGGACGAGGGACAGGACGGCCGACCGGCCGCGGCGGTCACGGACGCCGGCCCGGCGGGCGAAGGGTACCGGCGGGCCCTCGGCGCCCGGCAGATCCAGATGATCGCCATCGGCGGAGCCATCGGAACCGGCCTCTTCCTCGGCGCGGGAAAGGCGATCTCGAAGGCCGGGCCCAGCCTCGTCCTGGCCTATGCCGTAGCGGGTCTGGTGATCTTCTTCATCATGCGCGCCCTGGGCGAACTCCTCATGTACCGCCCGGTTTCGGGCTCCTTCTCGGAGTACGCCCGCGAATTCATCGGCCCCTTCGCCGGCTTTGTCACCGGCTGGACCTACTGGCTTTTCTGGGTCGTCACCGGAATCACCGAAGTCACCGCGGCCGCCCAGTACATGACCTTCTGGTTCGCCATTCCGCAATGGGTCTCGGCGCTGATCTTCACGGTCATTCTGTACGGGGTGAACCTGATCTCCGTAAAGCTCTTCGGGGAACTCGAATTCTGGTTCTCGATGGTCAAGGTGACCGCCATCGTCGGCATGATCCTCATCTGCGCCGGGATTCTCACCCTCGGCTTCTCCGACGCCGGGGACACCGCGTCCGTCACCCACCTCTGGGCCGACGGCGGCTTCTTCCCGCGCGGCATCAAGGGCACCCTGATGACCCTGCAGATCGTGATGTTCGCCTTCCTCGCCGTGGAACTCGTCGGCGTCACCGCGGGAGAGTCCAAGGACCCGAAGGCCGTCCTACCCAAGGCCATCAACACCGTGCCGTGGCGCATTGCCGTCTTCTACGTCGGCGCTCTCGTCATGATCCTCTCCGTGGTCCCGTGGACCGCGTTCAAGCCCGGCATCTCACCGTTCGTCGCCGCGTTCGAGGAAATGGGCCTCGTCGTCGGCGCCGGAATCGTCAACTTCGTCGTGCTGACCGCGGCCCTCTCCTCCTGCAACTCCGGCATGTACTCGACCGGCCGCATGCTCCGCGACCTCGCGCGGAGCGGCCAGGGCCCGCAGCTCTTCACCCGGCTCACCAGGAGCGGCACCCCGCTCATCGGCACCACGTTCTCCGCCGCCCTGATGCTCGTCGGCGTCTGGATCAACTACCAGTGGCCCGGCGACGCCTTCACCTACGTCGTCTCCTTCGCCACCATCTCCGGCATGTGGGCCTGGATCATGATCCTCTGCTGCCAGCTCCGCTACCGCGGCCTCGCCGACCGCGGCGTGCTCCCGCGGTCCACGTTCCGGGCCCCCGGCGCCCCGTACACCAGCGTCTTCGCGCTGGCCTTCATCGGCCTGGTCGTCGTGATGATGGGCATCGACGAGGACACCAGGATCTCGCTGTACTGCGCCCCGCTCTGGGCGCTCCTGCTCGGCGTCTCGTACATGGTGCGGGGGGCCCGCAACCCCGCGAACAAGGCCTTCGAGAAGAGCTGAGAGCACCCGCCACCCCACAGCCGTGTCCACCATGCGGGCCGCCCCGTACCACTCCTCGGTACGCGGTGGCCCGCATGCCTATCCTGGCGCCATGCTGACCATCACCCAGTCGCTCTACGACCAGATCGTCGCGCACTGCCGCGCCGACCACCCCGACGAGGCGTGCGGCGTGGTCGCGGGCCCGGCCGGAACCGGCCGGGCCGAACGGTTCATCCCCATGCTCAACGCCGCCCGCTCGCCCACGTTCTACGAGTTCGACTCGGCCGACCTGCTCAAGCTCTACCGCGAGCTGGACGACCGCGACGAGGAGCCGGTGATCATCTACCACTCCCACACCGCGACCGAGGCCTACCCCTCCCGCACCGACGTCACCTACGCCAACGAACCCGGCGCCCACTACGTCCTCGTCTCCACCGCGGACACCGACGACGCGGGCCCCTTCCAGTTCCGCTCCTACCGGATCGTGGACGGCGAGATCACCGAGGAGGACGTCGAGGTCGTCGAGGCGTACGAACCCGCCTGACCTCGCCGCACAGCCCGCCCCGGCACACCGCCGGCCGGACGGGACCGGCCCCAGCGAGGTCCCGTCCACCACGGCCGGTCCACCCACCGAACGCCCACCATCCACCAGGTGAGATCACACTCCAGATTGCGGACCGGGAATCGATACGATGACCGCATGGTTCCCCATGACGTGAGCGACAGGACGCCGGGCACACTGCTCGTCGCGCGGCTGCACGTCGACCTGTGCAGGCTCTCCAGCGCGATCTGTACGTGCCGCCTGCCCGCCGGCCGCAAGGCCTGAGCAGGGCTCGCGGCACCGCGAACACATATGCGTCATGCACCAACCCCCGCGCGGGGGCAGAGCCGCGCGCCCCACGCCACCTCCCCGCTTCGATCCGCTTTCGACAGGAGCCCACGCCATGGCCATCGAGGTCCGCATCCCGACCATCCTCCGCACCTACACCGACGGCGCCAAGGCCGTCGAGGGCAACGGAGACACCCTCGCCGACCTCTTCACGGACCTGGACAGCCGGCACAAGGGCATCCGTGAGCGCATCGTCGACGGGGACGAGCTCCGCCGCTTCGTGAACGTCTACCTCAACGACGAGGACGTCCGCTTCCTCGACGGCATCTCGACCAAGCTCAGCGACGGCGACAACGTCACCATCCTCCCGGCCGTCGCCGGCGGCATGAACTGATGCGCTACGACAGCCCGCTCGCCGCGGTGGGCAACACCCCGCTCGTCCGCCTGCCGCGGCTGTCACCGTCGGACGACGTCCGCATCTGGGCCAAGCTGGAGGACCGCAACCCCACCGGCTCGATCAAGGACCGCCCCGCGCTCCACATGGTCGAACAGGCCGAGAAGGACGGCCGGTTGACCCCCGGCTGCACCATCCTGGAACCCACCAGCGGCAACACCGGCATCTCGCTCGCCATGGCGGCCAAGCTCAAGGGCTACCGCATCGTGTGCGTCATGCCGGAGAACACCTCCCAGGAACGGCGCGACCTGCTCGCCATGTGGGGCGCCGAGATCATCTCCTCCCCGGCGGCGGGCGGCTCCAACACCGCCGTACGCGTGGCCAAGGAACTGGCCGCCGAGCACCCCGACTGGGTCATGCTCTACCAGTACGGCAACCCGGACAATGCGGGCGCCCACTACGCCACCACCGGCCCGGAGATCCTCAGCGACCTCCCGTCCGTCACCCACTTCGTGGCCGGCCTCGGCACCACCGGCACCCTCATGGGTGTCGGCCGCTACCTGCGCGAGCACAAGCCGGACGTCAAGATCGTCGCCGCCGAACCCCGCTACGACGACCTGGTCTACGGGCTCCGCAACCTCGACGAGGGCTTCGTTCCCGAGCTCTACGACGCCTCGGTCCTCACCACCCGCTTCTCCGTCGGCTCGGCGGACGCCGTCACCCGCACCCGCGAACTCCTTCAGCAGGAGGGCATCTTCGCGGGCGTCTCCACCGGCGCCGCACTCCACGCCGCGATCGGCGTCGGGAACAAGGCCGTCAAGGCGGGGGAGTCGGCCGACATCGTCTTCGTCGTCGCGGACGGCGGCTGGAAGTACCTGTCGACGGGCGTCTACACCGCCCCCACGACGGAAGAGGCCATCGAAACCCTGCACGGCCAGCTCTGGGCATAACCCCAGCTCTGGGCATTACCCCAGCTCTGGGCATTACCCCAGCTCTGGGCATTACCCCAGTTCTGGGCATTACCCCAGCTCTGGGCACAACCCCGGCACTCGAACGCCGGACGAGCCGAACCACCGGCCCGTCCGGGGTTCGAGCCGAACCACCGGCCCGTCCCACCTCGCCCCACCCCGCCTCACCCGAGCTTCCGCACCCGTTCCCAGACCCCCGCGTCCACCACCCCCACCAGCCGCCGGAACCCCAGCAGGGCGACCTCCCGCAGCTCATCCGTCTCCAGGAAGCTCGCCCGCCCCCGCGCATCCCCCACCGCACCCGCGGGCAGCGCGATCACCCCCTGCCGCTCCTCGTGATGCCGACTGGTGATCTTCGCGACGAGCGCCGAGTCACCCCGTACCGACAGCACCAGACAAGGCCGGTCCTTCGTCCCCGGCCCGTCCTCGTACGGCACCTCGGCCCACCAGATCTCACCCGGCCTCGGCCGCCGCTCCGGCGCACGCCCCGGCCCCGCCGGCGGACGCGTCCGCCCGCCCGGACGCCCGCCCGGACGCCCGCCCGGACGCCCGCCCGGACGCCAGTCCGAGCGCCGCCCGCCCCGCCCCCGCCCATCGGCAACTACCGCGACGAGCGCGAACAGCACGACAACCGCAAACGCGATCCACCACCACGACATGCTCATGTCCCGACCGTACCGGCGCCCCGGCCTCTTCCATCGAACCGGTGACAGAGCAGGTGAGTTCCCCCACAACGGACGGCCATGGAGGAGCGACCGGCTGTTTTGCGCCTTACGCTCGACAAACCGCTCAACAGACCGCACGAACCCTCCCCGTTCCCACGTCTCGGAGGTTCACGCTCCATGAAGCTCACCGTCGTCGGCTGCTCCGGCTCGTTCCCGTCCGCGGGATCGGCATGTTCGAGCTACCTCGTAGAGGCCGACGGCTTCAGGCTGCTCCTCGACATGGGCAACGGCGCCCTCGGCGAGCTGCAGCGCCATGTCGGTCTCTACGACCTCGACGCCATCTTCCTCAGCCACCTCCATGTCGATCACTGCATCGACATGTGCGCGTACTTCGTCGTCCGTTACTACCGGCACGACGGGGGCCGTCCCAGCCCCATCCCTGTCTATGGCCCCGACGGCACCGAACAGCGGCTGACCACCGCCCACGGCGACACCCCGTCCGAGCGGGCGATGAGCGAGGTCTTCGACTTCCACACCCTCAAGCCCGGCTCGTTCGAGATCGGCCCCTTCTCGGTCCGTACGGAGAAGGTCTGCCACCCCGTCGACTCCTTCGCCATCCGGATCGAGCACGGCGGCCGCACGCTCACGTACTCCGGCGACACCGGTGTGTGCGAGGCCCTGGACGAGCTCGCCGAGGGCGCCGACCTGTTCCTCTGCGAAGCATCGTTCACCCATGGCAAGGAGGACATCCCGGACCTCCACCTCAACGGCCGCGAAGCGGGCGACATCGCCGCCCGCGCCGGAGTGGGACGGCTCGTCCTCACCCACATCCCGCCGTGGACCGACGCCGACCGCAACCTGGCCGACGCCCGCATGCTCTTTTGCGGACCGGTGGAAGTGGCGGCACCGGGCGCGGTGTACGAGATCTGACGGCCCGCCCATCCGGGGCACGACGAAGCCCTCACCTCCCGCAGGGAAGGTGAGGGCTTCGTCGTGACCGGGGTGAGGCTACTTCGCCTCGGCCTTGAGGAGCTCGGCAAGCTCCTCGTCGGACTCGCGGCCCGGAGTCGGCAGGTTGAACCTGGTGATCGCGAAGCGGAAGACCACGTAGTAGACCACCGCGAAGCAGAGGCCGACCAGCACCAGCAGCCACGGCTTGCTCGCGATGCCGAGGTTCAGGACGAAGTCGACCAGGCCGGCCGAGAAGCCGAAGCCGTCCTTGATGCCGAGCGCCCAGGTCAGGGCCATGGACACGCCCGTAAGGACCGCGTGGATCGCGTACAGCACCGGGGCGATGAACATGAACGTGAACTCGATCGGCTCGGTCACACCGGTGACGAACGAGGTGAGCGCGAGGGAGAACATCATGCCGCCGACGACCTTGCGGCGCTCCGGACGGGCACAGTGGACGATCGCGAGGCAGGCCGCCGGAAGGGCGAACATCATGATCGGGAAGAAGCCGGTCATGAACTGTCCGGCCTGCGGGTCACCGGCCAGGAACCGGGCGATGTCTCCGTGGGCGCCGTTGTAGTCGCCCGCCTGGAACCACGGGAACGAGTTCAGCAGGTGGTGCATGCCGACCGGGATCAGCGCACGGTTGGCGACACCGAAGATGCCCGCGCCTACGGCGCCGGAACCGACCAGCCACTCACCGAAGTTGTGCAGACCGGTGCCGAGGACCGGCCAGATCAGACCGAAGACGATGCCGATGATCAGGCCCGCGAAGGCCGACAGGATCGGGACGAGGCGACGGCCGCTGAAGAAGCCCGCCCAGTCGGGCAGCTTCGTCCGGTAGAACCGCTGGTAGATCAGGGCCACGACGATGCCTATCACGACGCCGCCGAGCACACCGGCGTTGACCGGTGCGTCGTTCATGACGATCTTGCCGTCCACGACGCTCGCGACCTGGGGCAGGCTGCTGTCGGTGAAGGTGGCGAGCACCTTCTGGAAGACCAGGTAGCCGGTGACCGCGGCGAGGGCCGTCGAACCGTCCGACTTCTTGGCGAAGCCGATCGCGATACCCACGGCGAACAGCAGCGCCATGTTGTCGAGAATGGCACCGCCGCCCGCGGCCATGTAGCCGGCGAACTTCGTGATGAACGTCGGGAACGAGTCGCGGCCGAGCATGTCCGCGTTGCCGAGCCGGACCAGCAGCGCGGCCGCGGGCAGCACCGCGACCGGCAGCATGAGGCTGCGGCCGATGCGCTGCATGACCGCCATCACGCCGGCGCCCTTCTTCTTGGTGACCGCGGATGCGGTGTCTGCCGTGGACATCAACTTCCTCCATGGGGCAAGGCGCCGCCCAGGTCATTGACGGGGGGAGGCGACGACTCGAGAAACGCGGCAGAACGCACGCGGTCTGGACCACTCAGTGGTGTAGACCAGTTGTAGCACGGTGTGGGATGGATAAGGAACCTGCGATTTGCGACTACTTCGCATGAGCCATCACCCACGCTCGGTGACATAACGAAGACCCCCGGGCCACAAGGTCCGAGGGTCTGCTTCCGCCAGGTCCGAGCCCGGCCGATGTGCTATTTAGTGAGGTTTCTCTCGATCTCGTCCTCCACCTCGTCGGGCTCCCGGCCCGGAGTCTGGAGATTGAACCTGGTGATTGCGAACCGGAAGATCGCGTAATAGACGCCGGCGAAGACCAGGCCGATCGGAATGATCAGCCACGGTTTCGTCGCCAGACCCCAGTTGATGACGTAGTCGATCAGGCCCGCGGAGAAACTGAAGCCGTCCTTGACCCCGAGCGCCCAGGTCACCGCCATCGAGACACCGGTGAGCACCGCGTGGATCGCGTACAGCACCGGCGCGATGAACACGAACGAGTACTCGATCGGCTCGGTGATGCCCGTCACGAACGACGTCAGGGCGACCGACAGCATCATGCCGCCGACCGCCTTCCGTCGATGCGGCTTGGCGCAGTGGTAGATCGCCAGCGCCGCGGCCGGGAGGGCGAACATCATGATCGGGAAGAAGCCCGAGGTGAACTGGCCGGCCGTCGGGTCACCCGCCAGGAACCGGTTGATGTCACCGTGCACGACGGTGCCGTCCGGCTTGGTGAAGTCGCCGAACTGGAACCAGACGAACGTGTTCAGGAACTGGTGCAGACCGATGACCAGCAGCGCGCGGTTGGCGACACCGAAGATGCCCGAGCCCGCCCAGTCCAGGTCCACCAGCCACTTGGAGAAGCTGGTCAGACCGTCACCGATCGGCTGCCACACCCAGGCGCACAGCGCCGCGAAGAGCAGGCCGACGAACGCCATGATGATCGGGACGAGCCGGCGGCCGTTGAAGAAGCCCAGCCAGTCCACCAGCTTGACCCGGTGGTACCGCTGCCAGAACCAGGCGGACAGCAGACCCATCACGATGCCGCCGAACACCCCGGGGTTCTGGTAACCGGCCTGCGTGACCGTGGTGTCCGGCAGTACGCAGACCCCCGACCACATACCGGCGCCGCTGAACCTGGCCCCAGGGGCGCAGCCCACCGGGAAGGCGTGCAGGACCGCGTAATAGACGAGAAAACCGGTCACCGCGGCGAGCGCCGTCGAACCGTCCGACTTCTTCGCCATGCCGATCGCCACACCGATGCAGAACAGCAGCGGAAGACCGAGCCCCGAGTCGAGCAGCGCGCCGCCCGCCGCAGCGAACACCTTGGCGACATCGCCCCAGTGCAGCCCCTCGTCGCCGAATACGTCCGGCTGGCCCAGCCGGTTGAGAATGCCTGCCGCCGGCAGGACGGCGATCGGGAGCTGGAGGCTGCGGCCCATCTTCTGGAGGCCCTGGAAGAGGCCGTTCCACCACGTTCTCCGTGGCACTGCGGCACTGCTCGAGCTCATCGGCGTCCTCCCGGAACAAAGTGCGGTCGGGGGTCGTTGCAGACTGGTGTAGACCAGTTGGGGTACGGTGCGTAACCCGCCTGGAAGACAGGTCACCGATGATCGTCATCATTGGGGACGGTCCAGTCACTCGCCCGCGAAGCTGGGCCAAACGTGCGTTACGTTGACGAAACGGACCCGTGGTGGGCCGTCGTATGCATGGGAACAATCAGGGAGAAGGCCATGGCCAGCAAGGCTGAGAAGATCGTCGCCGGGCTCGGCGGTATCGACAACATCGACGAGATCGAAGGCTGCATCACGCGCCTGCGCACCGAGGTCCACGACCCCAGCAAGGTCGACGAAGCCGCGCTGAAGGCCGCCGGAGCCCACGGCGTCGTCAAGATGGGCACCGCGATCCAGGTCGTCATCGGCACCGACGCCGACCCCATCGCCGCCGACATCGAAGACATGATGTGACCGGCCGCCGAATCACCGGCTGACCTCCCGGCCGCCCCCGCCGGACCCCGCTGGGCCCGAACGAACCAACGCGGCACCACACCACCCCCACCCCCCACTAGCACCAGCACCCCGCAGGCCCCGTCCGCCCGCCCGGACGGGGCCTGCCCCGCACCCGAACGGGTGCCGCCCCGCACCCGATAGGGTCGATGGCATGTCTCGTATCGACGGCCGCACCCCCGAACAGCTCCGCCCCGTCACCATCGAACGCGGATGGAGCAAGCACGCCGAAGGCTCCGTACTCATCTCCTTCGGCGACACCAAGGTCTTCTGCACCGCCTCCGTCACCGAAGGCGTCCCCCGCTGGCGCAAGGGCAGCGGCGAAGGCTGGGTCACCGCCGAATACTCCATGCTGCCCCGCGCCACCAACACCCGCGGCGACCGCGAATCCGTACGCGGCAAGATCGGCGGCCGCACCCACGAGATCAGCCGGCTCATCGGCCGGTCCCTGCGCGCCGTCATCGACTACAAGGCCCTCGGCGAGAACACCATCGTCCTCGACTGCGACGTCCTCCAGGCCGACGGCGGCACCCGCACCGCCGCCATCACCGGCGCCTACGTCGCCCTCGCCGACGCCGTCACCTGGGCCCAGCACAAGAAGCTCGTCAAGCACGGCCGCAAGCCGCTGACCGACACCGTCTCCGCGGTCAGCGTCGGCATCGTCGACGGCACCCCCCTCCTCGACCTCTGCTACGAGGAGGACGTCCGCGCCGAGACCGACATGAACGTCGTCTGCACCGGCGACGGCCGCTTCGTCGAAGTCCAGGGCACCGCCGAGGCCGCCCCCTTCGACCGCAAGGAACTCGGCGCCCTCCTCGACCTCGCCACCGCGGGCTGCGCGGACCTCAAGGTCCTCCAGAACGAGGCCCTCGCCCGCACCCTGGGCGAGTAAAGAAGCAACCAAATACGCACCACAACGCGTCGTTACGGGCACGGGCGCACGGGTCGAACCGTGCGCCCGTCCGCGTATCCGCACCCGGGGAGGAACCGCACCATGGCCAAGGCCGCCCGCCACCGCCGTACCACCGTCGCGCTGACCCTGACCGCCCTCACCCTCACGCTCACCGCGACGGCCGGCTGCGGCGCGGTCGACAAGGCACTCGACTGCGTGCGAACCGCCGACGCCATCGCCACCAGCGTCGACAACCTCCAACAGGCCGTCTCCAACGCGTCCAACGACCCCACCCAGGCATCCGAAGCCCTCGACGACATCGAGAAGGAACTCGGCAACCTCGGCGACGAGACCGACAACGCCGACCTCGGCAAGGCCATCGACCACCTCCGGACCGGTATCGGCAACGTCCGCGACTCGATCGACAAGGGCGACGCCACCCCCGACATCACCCCGGTCACCGACGCCGCCAAGGAGATTGGCAAGGTCTGCAGCCCCTGACCACCACCGATACTGGGTGACATGACCCGCCTCATCCTCGCCACCCGCAACGCCGGGAAGATCACCGAACTCCACGCGATCCTCGCCGACGCAGGCATCGACCACGAACTCGTCGGCGCGGACGCGTACCCGGACATCCCCGACGTCAAGGAGACCGGCGTCACCTTCGCGGAGAACGCCCTGCTCAAGGCCCACGCCCTCGCGAAGGCCACCGGCCACCCCGCCATCGCCGACGACTCCGGCCTCTGCGTGGACGTGCTCGGCGGCGCCCCCGGCATCTTCTCCGCCCGCTGGTCCGGCGCCCACGGCGACGACCGGGCCAACCTGGACCTGCTCCTGGCCCAGCTCTCCGACATCGATGACGCCCACCGCCGGGCCCACTTCGCCTGCGCGGCCGCCCTCGCCCTCCCCGACGGCACGGAACGCGTGGTCGAGGGCCGCCTGACGGGCACCCTGCGCCACACCCCCTCCGGCACGAACGGCTTCGGCTACGACCCGATCCTCCAGCCGGACGGCTCCACCCGCACCTGCGCGGAACTGACCCCGGCGGAAAAGAACGCGATCAGCCACCGAGGCAAGGCGTTCCGGGCGCTGGTGCCGGTGGTGCGGGAGCTGATGGGGTGACAACCTCTCGGTGAACGCGACAGGCCCGGCTCGCTGCAGAAGCGAGCCGGGCCTGTCACCGGGGTACGCGAGGAGGGACTCGAACCCTCACGCCGCTAGGGCACTGGTACCTAAAACCAGCCTGTCTCACCAATTCCAGCACTCGCGCGTCTCCGACAGTCTACAAGGGAAGGCTGTCGGAGACCCGAAGACCTATCTGGCGGCCGATGAAGCAGCGCGCCGGTTCCGGCACCATGTGTCAGTGAGCGTGTGGCAGTTGGGGCAGAGGCGGCGAAGGTTCTCGGCCACCTCAAGTCCGAGTGCACGCATGACGTCCGCGTAGCCGGCAGCTCGCGTTCAGTTGTGCGGGGCAGTGCCGACGGGCCTGGTTCAGATGCCGAGATCCTTGATGATTTTGGCTACGTGGCCGGTGGCCTTGACGTTGTAGAGGGCTCGCTCGACCTTGCCGTCCTCGTCCACGACGATCGTGGAGCGGATGACGCCCGTCACCGTTTTGCCGTAGAGCTTCTTCTCGCCGAAGGCGCCGTATGCCTCCAGGGTCTCCTTGGAGGGGTCGCCGACCAGGGTGACCTTGAGGTTTTCCTTTTCGCGGAACTTGGCGAGCTTCTCGGGCTTGTCGGGGGAGACGCCGATGACGTCGTATCCGGCGCCTGCGAGGAGCTCCAGGTTGTCGGTGAAGTCGCAGGCCTGCTTGGTGCAGCCGGGGGTGAGGGCGGCCGGGTAGAAGTAGACGATGACCTTGCGGCCCTTGTGGTCGGCGAGCGAGATGTCGTTGCCGTCGGCGTCGGGGAGGGTGAAGGCGGGGGCGGTGTCGCCGGGCTGGAGTCGCTCGCTCATGGTTCTCCTCAGTTGGACACGTGGGGTGTATGGGACCGAGCGTAGTAGGGGTGCCGCCGGGTGCGTGGGCGGTGGAGCTGACAGACTGTCGATGAAGGTTTACCGGACGAGGACCACGGAGGCGGCGCAGTGTCGGATGCCAGGACCCCTGCGCAGATCGAGGCGGACATCATCAGCAGGCGTGAGCAGCTTGCGGTGGTGCTCGATGAGATCGGGGTGCGGGTGCACCCGAAGACGATCATGGGTGATGCCAAGGCCAAGGCTGCCGAGGCCGTGGACCGGACGGCCGGGCGGGCTTTTGTCGCGGTGAACCGGGCGGTGTCGGACGTGAAGGCGCGGTTCGTGTCCGAGGACGGTTCTCCGCGTCTGGAGCGGGTGGTCCCGGCGGCGTTGCTCGCGGTGGGCGTCGTGGGTCTGCTGACGGTGTCGAAGCGGCGCCGGAAGAAGTGATGGTGCGGGCCGTGTGCTCCGCAGGTGTGTACCCCGGAGGCGTGTGGAGTCGCGGTGGACAGGTAGGTTGCGGGGCGTGAGTGAGAACACCGACGACAAGCTGCCCATCCGCATGTTGCACGACCGTGTGCTGGTCCGGTCCGATACGCCTGAGGGCGAACGGCGTTCCGGTGGCGGCATCCTGATTCCGGCGACGGCTGCGGTCGGTCGTCGGCTGGCCTGGGCCGTGGTGGTCGCAGTGGGCCAGAACGTGCGGACGGTGGAGCCGGGTGACCGTGTGCTGTACGACCCCGAGGACCGTGCGGAGGTCGAGGTGCGCGGTGTGGCGTATGTGCTGATGCGCGAGCGGGATCTGCATGCGGTGGCGGCGGACCGGTTCGAGGGGTCGGTGGATTCCACCGGGCTGTATCTCTGAAGTCGGCGGTAGCGACAGCAGCAGTGGCGGTGTGGCCTGGTGACCGGAGTCACCAGGCCCTTTGCTTGTTCTTTGCTACGGTGGGCTGACCCCCCGACGAGATGCGCCGTACCGGGTTATGCAAAGACGACGCACCGTGTTGTTCGTGTTCTGTCTCGTCGGAGGTGCCGTCATGGCGTGGGTTCTGCTGCTGGTCGCCGGTCTGCTGGAAGTGGGCTGGTCGATCGGGATGAAGTACACCGAGGGGTTCACCCGGCTGTGGCCGAGCGTGTTCACGGGTGCCGGGATCGTGGCGAGCATGTTGTTGCTGTCCCAGGCGGCGAAGACGCTGCCGATCGGGACGGCGTACGGGGTGTGGGTCGGTATCGGCGCGGCGGGGGCGGCGGTGCTCGGCATGGTGGTGCTGAACGAGCCGGCGACCGCTGCCCGGATCTTCTTCATCTGTCTGTTGCTGGTGGCTGTCGTCGGGCTGAAGGCGACCTCGGGTCACTGACCCGGGGCCGGGGGAGCCGTGGGAGCCGTGGGTGGCGGAGGCGGTGCGGGGGCCGGGGTGCCTCGGGCGCCCGGGAGGAAGTCGTAGCGGTCCCTGCCGCCGTTGTCCTCGCCGCGGGGGCCGCCGCCGTTGTCCGGCCCGCCGTTGTCCGGCCCGCCATTGTGCTGTCCGCCGTCCTGCCGTCCGCCGCCGACCGGGTTGCCCATGTCTGCGCCGCCGGTGGTGGCTTCGCCGCTTCCGGGGCTCGGCGGGCTGCTGGGTGCGGTGCTTCCGGAGCTGCTCGGCGGCGTGCCGGAGGGGAGATTTGACGGCGCCCCGGTTTCGCCGGGGACGGTGCTTTCCCCGGTGGGCGGGGCGGTTTCCTCGGCGCCGCTTTCGAGGTTGAGGGCGAACTCCTCGACCGTGGTGCCGCGCAGCGCGGCTTCGGTGTACTGGGCCCAGGCCTGGGCGGGGGCGCCGCCGCCGTTGATGCGGGCCAGTCCGAGCGCTCCGTAGAGGGGCTTCTGTACGCCGGTGTCGGGGTCCTGGCCCATGACGGCGATGACGGTGGTGAGGTCGGGGGTGTAGCCGGCGAACCAGGCTGCCTTGTCGTCCTCGGCGGTGCCGGTCTTGCCGGCGGCGGGGCGGCCGGCGGCCTGGGCGGCGCTGCCGGAGCCGTTCTCGACGACGCTCCGGAGGATCGCGGTGGTGGTGTCGGCGGCTTCGCGGCTGACGGCCTGCTCGGTGTTCCTGCCGGGGAGTTCCAGGTCCGTGCCGCCCTTGCTGACCTTGTCGACGAGGACGTACGCGCCGTGCCTGCCGTGGTCGGCGAGGCTGGCGTACGCCTCGGTCATGTCGAGGACGCTGGCCGTGGCGACGCCGAGTGCGATGGACGGGGTGGCGGTGAGGTCGGGGGTGTTGCGGGGGATGCCGAGGCCGACGGCGGTCTGTTCGACCCTTGCGGGGCCGACGTCTTCGGCCATTTGGGCGTAGACGGCGTTGACGGACTTGTCGGTGGCTTCGCGGACGGTGATGGGTCCGTAGCTGATGTCGTCCTCGTTGGCGGGGGCGTATCCGGTGGGTCCGTTCGGGCCCTCGACCATGCGTTTGTTGGTGCCGTCGTACACGGTGTTGGGGGTGATGCGCCGGCCGTCCTGGGTGGTGGAGCCGTTCGCGACGGCGGAGGTGAAGACGAACGGTTTGAAGGTGGAGCCGACCTGGTAGTCGCGGCGGGTCGCGTTGTTCACGTACTGCTTGGTGTAGTCGACGCCGCCGTACATGGCGACGACGCGGCCGGTGCCGGGGTCGATGGAGGCGCCGCCGACGCGGACGTTGCGGTCGGCCTCGCGGTCGCTGCTCGTCTGGGACATGACGTTGTCGTCGACGGCTTTGACGAGTGCGTTCTGTTTCTTCTTCTCCAGTGTGGTGGTGATCCGGTAGCCGCCGGTGGCCAGGGTGTTCTCGTCGATGACCTTGTTGGTGGTGAGGTAGTCCTCGACGGCCTGGATGATGTAGCCGCGTTGTCCGGAGAGCCCGGTGGGCGGCTTGACCTTGCCGGGTACGGGGAACTTCATGGTGGCGCGGGTGCGGGCGCCGAGCCACTTCTCCTTGACCATGCCGTCGATTACGTAGTTCCAGCGTGCGAGGGCGTCCGCCTTGTTGCCGGGGTGGACGACGACGTCGTAGGCGCTGGGGGCGTTGAGGAGGGAGGCGAGGTAGGCGCCTTCGGCGGTGGTGATGTTGCCGATGTCCTTGCCGTAGTAGGCCTGTGCGGCGGCCTGGATGCCGTAGGCGTTGCGGCCGAAGTAGCTGGTGTTGAGGTAGCCCTCGAAGATCTGGTCCTTGGATTCCTCGCGGTTGAGTTTGACCGCGATGAAGAACTCCTTGATCTTGCGGGTGATGGTCTGTTCCTGGCCGAGGTAGTAGTTCTTGACGTACTGCTGGGTGATGGTCGAGCCGCCCTGGGTGCCCTTGCCGGTGAGGGTGTTCCAGGCGGCTCGGACCATGGCTTTGACGTCGACCGCCCGTTCGGAGTAGAAGTCGCGGTCCTCTGCGGCGAGTACGGCGTGCTGGACGGTGAGCGGCACCTGGGCGAGTTCGACGTTCTCGCGGTTGATCTGGCCGGAGCGGGCGAGGACGCTGCCGTCCTTGTAGAGGTAGACGTTCGACTGCGCGGTGGCGGTGGCGTTGGCGGGCGGGATGTCGACGAGTTCGTACCCGGCGATGAAGCCGCCGATCAGGAGCAGGGCGACGGCGAGGACGCCGCCGAGGACCATCCGCCAGGTGGGGACGGCGCGGCGCCAGCCGGTGCGTCTGGGCCGTCGGGGTCGTTCGGGCTGCGCCGCGGTGCCGCCCTGGTGTCCGCCGTGACGACCGACCGGTTCACCGCCGTGGTGACCGACCGGTTCACCGCCTTGCTCTCCCCTGTTGCCGCTGTTGCCGCCGTGGGCGGACGGGTCCCTGGGGACCCAGCCCCGGGGTTCGTTCTCCCCGCCCGGCTGCTGTGGCTCGTCGCTCATGTCCGTGCAGACTCCTCGGCCGCGGTCAGTTCCCCCATAGTGCCCTTTTCTAGGGAATAAGCACCGGATCGACCGCCAAAAGCGGTCGCGGCGGCCTGTCCGCTGGACTAGGGTTCTGCGCTTTGGTGTCCAACGCCGTTGGGCGCCCGAGCGCAGGGGGTGAATTGCGATGCGGCTGTACGCGGTGGTGGCGGCGGGTGGGTTCCGGCGCTATGCCACATACCGGATGGCGACGGCGGCGGGAGTCTTCACCAACACCGTCTTCGGGTTCATCATGGCGTACGCCTATGTGGCGCTGTGGGACGAGCGTCCACAGCTCGGCGGTTATGACATGTCCGAGGCGCTCACCTATGTGTGGCTGGGGCAGGCGCTGCTGATGACCTGCGCCATGATGGGCGGCGGTTTCGAGGACGAGCTGATCGAGCGGATTCGTACCGGCGATGTCGCGGTCGATCTCTACCGTCCGGCGGACCTCCAACTGTGGTGGATGGCAGGCGACTTGGGGCGCGCCGCGTTCCATCTGCTGGCCCGTGGCATCGTGCCGATGCTGCTGGGTTCGCTCGCTTTCGATCTGGCGTTGCCCGCCTCGCCGGGGATCTGGCTGGCCTTCCTCGTTTCGGTGGCGCTCGGTGTCGTGGTCAGTTTCGCGATCCGCTTCCTGGTGGCGCTCTCCGCGTTCTGGCTGCTGGACGGGGCGGGGGTCTCTCAGATGTCGTGGCTGGCCGGGTTGTTCTTCTCCGGGATGCTGCTCCCGCTGACGCTGTTCCCCGGGGTGCTGGGCGACCTGGCGCGGGTGCTCCCGTGGTCCTCGCTGCTCCAGGTGCCGGCCGATGTGCTGCTCGGGAAGCGGACGGGCTGGGGGCTGGTGGAGGCGTACGCCTTCCAGGGCGGCTGGGCGCTGACCCTGCTGCTGGTGGGCCGGCTGGTGCAGTCGGTGGCGACGAGGAGGGTGGTGGTCCAGGGTGGCTGAGACGGCCGGTGCGGTGGAGGTGGAGGCGGCGGGGGCCGGGGTGGCGGATGCGCCCGGGGTGGTGTTCGTCGAGCGGTCGAGGCTGGTCGAGGGAGTCCGGGCGTACGGGCTGATCGCGGCGATGTGGCTGCGTTCGACGATGGCGTACCGCGCCTCGTTCGCCATGACGGCGTTCGGGAACTTCGTGGCGACCGCCTTCGACTTCGTCGCGATCTTGCTGATGTTCTCGCACGTGGACGCGCTGGGCGGTTACACGCTGCCGGAGGTCGCGTTGCTGTACGGGGCCGCGGGCACCGCGTTCGGCCTCGCCGACCTGGTGCTGGGGTCGATGGACCGGCTCGGGCGGCGGGTGCGCGACGGCACGCTGGACACGCTGCTGGTACGTCCGGTGCCCGTGCTCGCCCAGGTCGCTGCGGACCGGTTCGCGCTGCGCAGGCTGGGGCGGATCACCCAGGGCGGGCTGGTGCTCGGGTACGCGCTGGTGACGCTGGACATCGCGTGGACGCCGCTGAAGTTGGTGATGATCCCGCTGATGCTGCTGAGCGGGGCGGCGATCTTCGCGGCGGTGTTCGTGGCCGGGGCGGCGTTCCAGTTCTTCGCCCAGGACGCCTCGGAGGTGCAGAACTCGTTCACGTACGGAGGGAACACGCTGCTCCAGTACCCGCCGTCGATCTTCGCGAAGGACCTGGTGCGCGGGGTGACGTTCGTGGTGCCGCTGGCATTCGTGAACTGGCTGCCCGCGCTGTACGTGCTGGGCCGGGACTATCCGCTGGACCTGCCGGACTGGGTGGCGTTCCTGCCTCCGGTGGTGGCGGGCCTGTGCTGGGTGCTCGCGGGCCTGGCCTGGCGCGTGGGGCTGCGCGCGTACCGCAGCACGGGCAGTTGACGAAACACCGGAGCAGGGCAGAGCAGGGCAGAGCAAACACAACGGCAGGGGCAGGGGCACCGGACGACATGAACACCGACACCGACAGTGGCAGCGATACCGGCTTCGGCAGCGACCACCACAGTGGCAGCGAATCCGGCACCGACCACCACAGTGGCAGCGATACCGGCACTGGCACCGGCACCGACTTCATCGAGCTCGACAACGTCGAAAAGGTCTTCGACGTGCGTCGCAGGACCGGCTTCATGCGGGGTGAACGTCGCCAGGTGCGGGCGGTCGACTCCATCAGCTTCCGCGTCGCGCGCGGCGAGATGGTCGGCTACATCGGCCCGAACGGCGCCGGGAAGTCGACCACCATCAAGATGCTGACCGGCATCCTCACCCCGAGCGGCGGCCGGCTGCGGGTGGCGGGCATCGACCCGTCCAGGGAGCGGACGAGGCTGGCGCACCGGATCGGTGTGGTGTTCGGTCAGCGCACCACGCTCTGGTGGGACCTGCCGCTGCGCGACTCGTACCGGCTGATGCACCGGATGTACCGGATTCCCGACGCCCGCTACCGCGAGAATCTGGGACGTTGCGTCGAACTCCTCGACCTGGACGAGCTGTTGGACGTGCCCGTACGGCAGCTGTCGCTGGGGCAGCGGATGCGCGGGGACATCGCGGCGGCGCTGCTGCACGATCCCGAGGTGTTGTACCTGGACGAGCCGACGATCGGCCTGGATGTCGTCTCCAAGGCCAAAGTCCGGGGATTCCTGCGGGACTTGAATGCCGACCGCGGTACGACCGTGCTGCTCACCACCCACGATCTGACGGACATCGAGCAGCTCTGCAAGCGCGTGATGGTGATCGACCACGGGCGGCTCATGTACGACGGGGCGCTCGCCGGGCTGCACGAGGTGGGCGAGAGTGAACGGACGCTGGTCGTCGATCTGGAGCGCCAACTGCCGCCGATCAGGCTGGAGTCGGAGCCCTCGGTGCGCACGGTGAAGGTGGAGGGGCCGCGTCAGTGGCTGGCCTTCCCGGCCTCGGAGTCGGCCGCGCCGCTGGTCGCCCGGATCGCCGCGGAGTATCCCCTGGTCGACCTGTCGGTGCGGGAGCCGGACATCGAGGCCGTGATCGCGAAGATGTACGAGTCGGCAGGCGGCAGGTAGGCGCATGCGGATGCGATGGATCGGCGGATTGATGGATCGGGGGATCGGTGGATCGGTGGATCGGTGACGGGAGCGTGGGCGTTCAATAGGCTGAGCGTATGACAAGTGACCTCCCGGACATGCGTGCTTCCGATGCCGAGCGCGAGCGAGTCGCCGAGACCTTGCGCGAGGCGGTGGCCGAGGGCCGGCTGGAGATGGACGAGTTCGAGCACCGGCTCGATGCGGCCTACAAGGCGCGTACGCACGGGGAGTTGGAACCGCTCCTCCGTGACCTCCCGGTACCGGGCGCGGCGGTGGCCCCGTTGGGGTCGGCCCCGGCAGGCCCGGCGACCGGTTCGGCGGTGCGCTGGGCGGACCGTATCGGCAAGCCCGCCACGTCGGGTGGTGCGTTCGCGTTCTGGGGCGGTTTCGGCCGTCGGGGAAACTGGACGGTGGGCCGGAAGTTCACCGCGTTCGCGATGTGGGGCGGCGGCGAGATCGACCTGCGCGAGGCCAACTTCGAGGATCGCGAGGTGGTCATCCGCTGCATCACGATCATGGGCGGTATGCATGTGACGGTCCCGCCGGAGCTGAATGTCCAGGTCCGGGGCATCGGCATCATGGGCGGCTTCGGGGACCGCTGCTCGAATGACGGCGGCACGCCCTCGCCCGACTCCCCGCGGGTGCGGATCACCGGGCTTGCGCTGATGGGGGGTGTCGGCGTGACACGTAAGCGGAGCAAGGCGGAGAAGCAACGGCTGAAGGACGCGGAGCGGGAGCGCGGGCGCGAGCGGGGCCGGCTGGAGAAGGGCGAGGGAGACCGCTACTAGCATTCCTCTCCGGATGACGCGGATTCCGCCGCTGCCGGGCGGGGTACGGATTCTGCGGCTCCGTGCACAGGTGCCCGCGTGCGGCCCGTGCCCACGCTCTCGCGGCCGGCCCCCGACCCGCCGTCAGAACTGGTCCGAGGCGGGCCCGCCGTGGTGCAGGGCCGCCGGGTCCACCCGTGACCCCAGCCGCCGGTAGCCCGTGTCGTTCAGGTGGAGGTGGTCGCCGGAGTCGTACGCGGGCAGCAGCCGGGTCGGGTGGAACGGGTCGCGGGCCGCCTCGTCGAAGTCGATGAACGAGTCGAAGACCCCGCCCGCCCGGATCAGCTCGTTGACCCGTTCCCGTACGGCGTTGCGCGCGGGGGTCCAGGTGTGGAACCCCTCGTACGGCGTCAGCGTCGCCCCGACGACCCGCAGTCCTCGTGCGTGGGCGCGCCGGGTCAGGGAGTGCAGGGCGTCCACGATGCGCTGCGGGTCGGTTTCCTGCGGGAACTGCTGCACGTCGTTGATGCCGAGTGCGATGACGACCGTCTTCACCCCGGCGACGTCGAGTGCGTCGCGGTCGAAGCGGGCGCTCGCCCGTACGCCGCGGCCGTCGCGCAGGACGCGGTTGCCCGCGATGCCCGCGTTGACCACTCCGTACCGGCCGCCGAGCCGGTCGGCGAGCACGTCGGGCCAGCGGCTGTTCGCGTCGAGGGTGGAGCCGGTGCCCGCGGTGAGCGAGTCGCCGATCACGGCGATTGTTCCGGCGGCGGACCCGTTGCGCACGTCGACGGCGGTGAGGTAGCGCCAGTCGGCGGTGCGCCAGGTGCCGTGCCCGTCCTCCACGTACGACGTCTGGTGGCTGCCCGGGTGGACGGTGACGGGGCCCTCGGCGGTGGGGGTGCGCAGGGTGACGAGGAGATCGGAGTCGGCGGCGACCGGGACGAGGACCGGGTCGCTGACGATCTGTCCGCCCGCGGCGACGGTCACGGCGCCCGCGCCCCGGAACGTCACGGGGCGGGTGTTCACCGTGGCGTGGTCGATGACCAGCGGGTACGTACCGAAGAGGTTGGAGAGGGTGATGCGGGCCGCGTCGCCGCCGATGCTGGTGTGCACGACGTTACGGATGGTGCGCCGGCTCAGGTCGCTGTCGTGGTAGGTGTCGATCACCCCGGCGGTGGGGGCCGCCGCCCAGGTGCCGAGCCAGAGGTCGGTGGAGTGGGCCGGTGCGGCGGGCGTACGGGCGACGCCCCGCGGGTCGGGTGCGGCGATCCGCTGCGACCGGGCGCCGGAGCCGGAGAAGAGCAGGGATCCGGCGAACGCCACCCCGGCGGCGAGCGCGGCGGTGCCCGCCACGAGGGTGATGAGCAGGGCGTACCCCTGGCGCCTGGGCATGGGCGGTGGTTCTCCTCGCGGTCGGTCGGGCTGATCCCATGATGAGGCAGGGCGTCGGGAACTCGACGTGCGGCCCGAGAGTAGGACAGGTAGGGACAATGCGTACGGGACACCGGGGGCGATGCGTACGCGGACGGGTGGAGCGGATGGAACGGATCGATCGGACCGGACCCGGGGAACAGGGTGCGGGGCAGCAGGAGCGTGCCCGGGAGCGGGTGGTGGGTGCGGCCCGTCCGGTGCCCGGTGGTGGCCGTCCGGCCTCCCTCGCCTCGTTCGCGTACACCGCGGCCGACGAGGAGAAGCGGCGCGGCGTACGCCGGATGAAGACCACGGCCACGGGCCTCCTCCTGCTGGTCGCGCTGGTGTACGTCCTCGCCACCTGGGCGAAGAACGAGGGTGTGGGCGGCTGGCCGGGTTTCGTCGCCGCGGCCGCCGAGGCGGGGATGGTGGGTGCGCTGGCCGACTGGTTCGCCGTCACGGCGCTGTTCAAGCGTCCACTCGGCCTGCCGATCCCGCACACCGCCATCATCCCCACCAAGAAGGACCAGCTCGGCGCCTCGCTGGGTTCCTTCGTCGGCGAGAATTTTCTCTCCGGTGATGTCGTACGCAGCCGCATACACGCTCTCGGTATCGGTGGCCGGGTCGGGGCCTGGCTGGCCGAGCCGGCCCACGCCGACCGGGTCACCGCGGAGCTGTCGACCGCGCTGCGCGGCGCGCTGACGGTGCTGCGGGACTCCGATGTGCAGGCTGTGGTGGGTGAGGCGATCACCCGGCGGGCCAACGCGGCGGAGATCGCTCCGGGCCTCGGCAAGATGCTGGAGAAGATCGTCGCCGACGGCGGCCACCGCAGGGTGGTGGACCTGATCTGTGTGCGCGCCCACGACTGGCTGGTGCTGCACGGCGATTCGGTGATGAACGCGGTGCAGGGCGGGGCGCCGGGCTGGACGCCGCGGTTCGTCGACAAGCGGGTGGGGGAGCGGGTCTACAAGGAACTGCTGCGCTTCGTCACGGAGATGCGGGACATGCCGGGGCACCCGGCGCGCGCCGCGATCGACACGTTCCTGACGGACTTCGCGGCCGACCTCCAGACGGATGACGACACCCGGGCGCGGGTGGAGCGGCTGAAGTCGGAGATCCTGGGGCGCGCTGAGGTCCAGGAGGTCATCGCTTCGGCCTGGTCGTCCGTACGCACGATGATCATCACGGCGGCGGACGACGAGCAGAGCGAGCTGCGGCTGCGGGCCCGGGCCTCGTTGCTGACGTTCGGCGCGCGCCTGGCGACGGACGGGCGGATGCAGGCCAAGCTGGAGGGCTGGCTGGAGGACGCGGCGGTCTATGTCGTCACGACGTACCGCGCGGAGATCACCTCGCTGATCAGCGACACGGTCGCGGGCTGGGACGCCGCCCAGACGTCGAAGAAGATCGAGGCGCACATCGGCCGTGACCTGCAGTTCATCCGGATCAACGGCACGGTGGTGGGTGCGCTGGCGGGGCTGCTGATCTATACGGTGTCGCGGGCGCTGGGGGCGTAGCGGAGCCCGGACAGCAGGGGCGGGGGCTCTCGGAGCCCCCGCCCCTGCTTCGTACCCTGCTTCGTACCCCCGTACGTGATTCAGGCGGCCCGGTTCGTACTCCCGTACGTGATTCAGGCGGCCCGGCGGGTGACCGCCCACGACGCGGCGGCCACGCTTCCCGCGACGGTGAACACGGCGGGCCAGGCGCCGACCTTCTTGGCCAGCGGGTGCGAGCCGGCGAACGCGGCGACATACGCGGTGGTCAGCCCGACGGCCGCGCGCGGTCCGGCCTGCCGGTTCCACTGGTACGCGGCGACGCTGCCCGCGGCGGCGAGGGCGACCCCGCCCAGCGGCCGCTTCTTGGTCCATCGTGCGACGGCGTACCCGCCGACCAGTCCGCTTGCCGCCACCGCCGCTGCCGGAACCTTCGCCATCGCAGCCACCTTCGCCTTCTTGTCCGAGTCGTCCGGGCCCGGAGCCCGGGTTTTCGAGGCTAACGCGGTGCCGGGACAAACGCTCGCCGAGGGGGTGTACATGCGTTTACCCTGGGGGTGAACGCATGTACACCCCTGCGTCGTGCCCTCGCGCCCGGCGCCCGCGCGCGACACCCTTGCCGCCGAGCACCGTACGGAGAGCCATGCCCGCGGACATACCCGCCCCGACCGCCGCCACGCACGAGGCCCCACACCCCCGCTTCGCTGTCGGCGTGCTGGCCTTCTGCGGTGTCGTGGTCGCGGTGATGCAGACGATCGTCGTACCCCTGCTCCCGCACATCCCGGCCCTGACCGGCGCCACCCCGGCCGCCGCCAGCTGGCTGGTCACCGTCACCCTGCTCACCGGCGCCGTGTTCACGCCCGTCCTGGGCCGGGTCGGTGACATGTACGGCAAGCGGCGCGTCCTCATCGCCTCGCTCGTGGTGCTGGTGGCGGGTTCGGTCCTGTGCGCGGTCAGCTCCCACATCGGCGTACTGATCACCGGCCGCGCCCTGCAGGGTGCGGCGCTCGCCGTCGTCCCGCTGGGCATCAGCATCCTGCGCGACGAACTCCCGCCCGAGCGAGTGCTGTCCGCCGTGGCGCTGATGAGCTCGACGCTCGGCATCGGCGCGGCGGTCGGGCTGCCGGTCGCGGCGCTCGTCGTCGAGAACTTCGACTGGCACACGATGTTCTGGGTCTCGGGAGCGATCGGCGTCATCGACATCGTGCTGGTGCTGTGGTGCGTACCGGAATCCTCGCTCCGCACCCGTGGCCGCTTCGACGCCATCGGCGCGCTGGGGCTGTCCGGGGCCCTGGTCTGTCTGCTGCTCGCGGTCACCCAGGGCGCCGACTGGGGCTGGACGTCGGCCCGTACGGTGGGTCTGCTGGCGGCCGCCGTGGTGGTGGCGCTGCTCTGGGGAGCGTACGAGCTCCGCGTGCCGACGCCCATGGTCGACCTGCGGGTCTCGGCCCGCCCGGCCGTCCTGCTCACCAACGTCGCCGCCCTGCTGATCGGCTTCGCCTTCTACGCCAACTCCCTGGTCACCGCGCAGATGGTGCAGGAGCCGAAGGCGACGGGGTACGGGCTCGGCGCCTCGCTCGTCGTCAGCGGGCTGTGTCTGCTGCCGGGTGGCGTGATGATGGTGGCGCTCTCGCCGGTCTCGGCGCGGATCTCCGGAAGGTACGGCCCGAAGGCCAGCCTGGCGCTGGCGGCGGCTGTGATCGCGGCCGGATACGTGGTGCGGTACTTCACCAGCCACAGCCTCTGGCTGATCATCGCGGGTGCGACGGTCGTCGCCTCGGGCACGGCCATCGCGTATTCGGCGCTGCCCGCGCTGGTCATGCGCGGCGTGCCGGTCAGCGAGACGGGCGCGGCCAACGGCCTCAACACCTTGATGCGGTCGATCGGGCAGGCCTTCTGCAGCGCGACGGTGGCCGCGGTCCTCGCCGGCATCACGTTCGTGGCGGGCGGCAGGACAGCCCCGACGCTCCACGCCTACCAGGTGGTCTTCCTGATCGCGGCGGGCGCGGCGTTCGCGGCGCTGCTGGTCACGCTGTGTCTGCCGGGCGGCCGTAAGCCCGTGGCGATGGGTGCGGGTACGGTCGAAGGGAACAGCCGCAACGTCGCGGGCGACCGGAAGGACGGTGTGCGGACGATGCCGGTCCAGGAGATCCGGGAGACCCAGGAGGGCGCATGATCAGCGGCCAGGCCACCGTACCCGGACCGGCGCCGGCGCCAGGACCGGTGCCGGGACCGATCGCCGCCGCCCCGGCCCCCGGACCGGAGCCGACCACGGCGACCGCGCGTACCTCGGCCACCGATTCCGCCACGGCCACGGCTACGGCCACCACGGCCACCACGACCGGCGCGGCCACCGCCACGGCCACCTCCGACGTCGCCGATGCGGGCACGGGCCGGGACGCGATCCTGCGCGCCGCGCGCCGGGCGTTCACGCAGCGTCCGTACGCCGACGTGACCATCAGGGGCATCGCGGCCGACGCCGGAGTGAGCCCGTCCCTGGTCGTGAAGCATTTCGGCCGCAAGGAAGAACTCTTCAACACCGTCGCCGACTTCGGCCCCGCCGCCGCCGCCGAACTCTTCGACGCCCCCCTCGACATGCTGGGCCGCCACATGGTGGTGACGCTGGTGCGCCGCCGTCGCGAACTGCAGTCCGACCCACTGCTGCGGGTCGTCTTCTCGCTCGGCAACCGCGACGAACGCTCCCTGCTGCGGGACCGTTTCCACGAGCAGGTCACCGACTCCCTGGCCGCCCGCCTCCCCGGCCCCGAACCCGCCCTGCGCGCCGAACTGATCGCCGGACACCTCCTCGGCCTCGGCGCCACCCTCAGCCTCCACCGCGAGGGCGCCGGAGCGGACGCCACTCCCGAACACATCGCGGACCTGTACGCGCCCGCGGTGCAGGCCCTGATCACGGGGTGAGGGACCGGCGGCGCCGGACCGGGCATGTATGGTCTGGGCCATCCGGACGAGGGGGGCCTCATGTCTATCCGCACCAATGTGCGCGCCACCGCAACGGCCATGGCCGCGGCAGCAGTTCTCGGGGCGGCCCTGGCCGGCTGCACCGGCGCGACCACGTCGCAAGGGCCGGGTGACGACGTCCCGTACGTCGCGCCGTCCGTGAACGCGTCGGCCATGGCCAAGGCGGCCGAGGTCGGCGCCGCCGAGCGGAGCGCCTCGGACGCGGCGAGCGCGGCCGCGGAGGCGAACGCAGCGCTCGAGGAGGCTGCCAACAGACCGGAGGCCGTACGCGACGCCTTCGCGGGCCTCCAGGCCACGCTGAACGACACCTGCACCCCGGGATCGTCGAACTGCGCATACTTCCTGGGCCGGGTCCACGACGAACTGGTGCGTCTGGAGAAGGCGATGAAGGCGGACGGTCAGGGCCCCGCCCACTTCAAGGAGCCGCTGGCCCGGATCAGCGACCTGCGCAGGACGCTGAACGGTGACACCTCCACGGACAACCTGGAGAAGCACCGCTCCGAACTGATCGGCACCCGCGACCGCATCAACACCTGGATGCAGGGCCACCCGAAGGACTACCGCTGACGTGACGACACCACCCCGGCACGAGCGCGGCGCGGCTCGTACCGGGGTGGGTGGGTCGGGGGGGAGGGGATCAGCTGAAGACGACCGAGCGGAGCTTCAGCCGGCTGGAGGCGTGGCCGCCTTCGGGCCGGAGGGTGAAGTAGTCGCCCAGGCAGTCGGCGCCGGTGAAGACCGTCGCGCTGGAGTCGGTGAAGTTCCACGGGCTGTGGGCCGGGTTCGACGAAGCGGGGTCGGCGACCTCGGGCAGGGCGATGCACATCAGGCTCGGCGGGTCGATGAGGAAGCCGAGCCGCGGCGAGCCGTCGAGACCGGTGTACGTGTACGCGAAGTCACCGGAGGCCGCACCGGCCGAGGCCGGCACGGCCACGATGAGCGCGAGCGCGCCGAAGGCGGCAGCCACGGTGGAACGAAGACGCATGGGGCACTCCTTGTGCGGGGGGGAAGCGGAAACGGCCCAAGTGTGAGCTGCTGACCTGCGGTTGCTGCCGAATGCGGGGTGCTGTCACCCGGACGGGAGCTGCCGAATCGGTTCTGCCGACGGCCATGTGGGTCATGTGTGCGACCTGCGGAGTTGACCACCGAGGGGCGGGGGCCGTCGATGGGCGGCTTCGGCGCGCTGAAGTACGCGGCCAAGTACTACGGCATTCCGCTCCGCGCTCCAGCTGGAGCAGTGGAGATGTTCGGGGTTGACCGGACCGGATGCCTTCCTGTCTCGCGACGGAGAATCGTGCGGTTCTCCGGGAACTCCCGCGCAGTAGCCGACGTCTCTAGTGATCGTGAGGGAAAACGTTGAAGCGCTGAGTGGTACCGGGGTGGCCCTGGCCGGTGGATTCGTAGGGCTGTTGGGATGGGCCGCGGATGCCGAACCCCGGGCGCGCGCCGGATTCGAAGCAGGGCCGGACTGGAGCGTGCTGTACGCGGAGCTTCCGCTGACCGTTCTCGTCGGAGTGGTAGCCGCTTTGTCAGTGTGGTTGCTGCCCCGGCGATGGATGAGCAGGCCGTCCGTTGCCGGCTACGCAGGCCGCGTCGCGCTCGTCGCCGTGGTGCTGGCCGGATTCTGGCTGGCCGTCCAGGGCTGGTACGCAGGACTGCCCGAGTCAGTGCCGGACCACAAGCCCTAGATACACCTAGTGTGGCCCGATGAAGACGCAGATGATTGTGCTCAACGGCGGCTCCAGCTCGGGGAAGTCCGGGATCGCCCGGTGCCTTCAGGCGGTGTTGCCGGACTCGTGGCTGACCTTCGGTGTCGACACACTGGTCGACGCGATGCCTGCGGCCATGCGCGCTTCGGACGCGGGCATCGAGTTCACTCCCGACGGGGAGGTCATCGTCGGTCCCGAGTTCCGTACGTTGGAGACGGCGTGGATAGAGGGCGTCGCCACAATGGCGCGGAGGGGAGCCGGAGTCATCGTCGACGAGGTGTTCCTCGGCGGCGCGGCCTCCCAGCAGCGATGGCAGAAGGCACTCGGGGAGCTGCGGGTGCTGTGGGTCGGTGTCCGGTGCGAGAGCGCTGTCGCGGCGGCCCGGGAGATCGCGCGAGGTGACCGGGTCCCCGGCATGGCGGCCGCACAGGCGGACGTGGTCCACCGGGGCGTGACCTACGACCTGGAGGTGGACACGACGCGGAGCGAGTCCATGGAGTGTGCGCGGATCATCGCCGCCCACGTGGAGTGACCGGGCGCGGCCCACCACCCCACTGATCATTTCCAGCCACAGCACTACAGTTCGCAGGGTTGCAGCCCTGACCGTGACGGCCTTCGCCCCCGTGACGGCCAGCGGGCCGTGACGGGGGCGGTTTTGAACGATTGCTTCTGATGCCCTTGCGGGAGGAGTCAGTTGGCGGGTGCCTGGTAGAGACCACGGCCGGCGCGGTGGGCCCGGGAGGTGGCGACGAGCCGGTCGAGGGTGCTGCGTACCGTGTTGATGCTGTTGGGGGTGAGCTCACGCCCCAGCGCCTTCGTGACTTCGCGGGCGCGGACGGGCGTGTCGCCGAACTTCGCCAGTACCTTCATGGCCAGCTCGGTGAGGCTGCCGCTGTCGTCGACGGCCGGTGCGGCGGGCGCCGCCTTCTTCGGCGCCTTGGCCTTGGCGGGCTTGGTGGCGGCCTTGGTGGTCTTGCCGGCCGCAGCGGGCTTGGCGGCGGGCTTGGCAGCGGCCTTGGTGTCCTTGGTGTCCTTGACGGCGACGGCCTTCTTGGCCTGGCCGCCCGTGCTCTTCGGCTTGGCCGGAGCCTGCTTGCCGGCCTTGGGTGCGGACGTCTTACGGGCGGTGCGGCGCGCCGGAGCCGCCGCCGCTGCCTGCTCCTGCGGGGCTTCTGCCCGGACTGCGGTGTCGATGGACTCCTGCGCCTGATGCGGAATCCGGGCAATGACAACGCTCTCCGCCCCGGCCTCGGCTTCTGCCGTCACGCCCCCCGCCGGGACGTCCGCAACCTTGGTGCCCTCGGCCCGGATGTCCTCCGCCTCCGTGTTCGAGGAGGGAACAGGAGCAGTGGACAGCACACGCAGAGCCGTCAGCGCGGTACGCACCGACTCCAGGCGCTCGGTGACTGTCGCGAGTTCCTTTTCGAGGGTCTGCTGGTGCTGCTCCAGACGCGGAAGTTCCGCCTGCAGTACGGCAGTTGTGGCTTCGATGGTGTCGAGTGTCTTGGTCTCGGAGGTCATGTTGTCGCCCTTCTCTTCCGGCCGACCGTTGGTGACCGATATGTTGCAGCGTAAGGGGTGTTGTGTTGTGGCCGGAAATCGACGCGTCGGCGCGACCGACTCGAAGTCACATTCCGCACCGACGACCGGTCTCCGGAAACACCCCGCCGGGCGATACCGGCCCGCGTACGGGTGTGCGGTCTGCCAGCCGGACAGGAACCGGCCGGACTTGTTCGTACGCGAGGTGCCGTCCAGCTCACGGTGCAGACGCAGTAGTTCCGCAGGCGAAACGCTCATTCCAACCCCCCAGTCAGACGATCCGGTGGGCCGGTTGGCCCGCCAGCGCACTTTCGACCGTGCCGATCCATGTGTCCGCTCGCCGGTGCACACTCTCGGCGGTGTACCAGCCGTGGGCCGGTGTCAGTACGGTGTTGGGCAGCCCGGTGTAGGGAGCAGGCGAGCCGATGACATCGAGGCCCGCTCCGGCGATGGTGCCGTTGTGCAGAGCGTCCGCCGGCGCCTGCGGATCGATGAGTTCGTCCGAGGAGATGTTGACGACGTACGTCGTGGGCTTCATCAGGGCGAACGTCCGCCGGTTCAGCAGATGGTGGCTTTCCGGCGTCAGCGGCAGACACAGGAACACCACGTCGGCGGTTTCGAGCAGTTCCTCCTGCCCGACCTGCGTTGGCTCGGTCGTCGTCAGCCGTGCCGACCTGTTCTCCATGGCTGCTTCCGTCGACAGCGATTGGAGCATCCTGCGGCTACTGCGGCACGTCCTGGCCTGGGGCAGCGGATCCAAGCTGCATGTGCCCGCACTGTTATCACGCGAAGCGTGCGGCACACGAGTGACTCGGTTAACGTGCGATTGCTTAGATTTTACTGGCACGTTAATGAAGGGCGTTACTCATGGCGCAGTCTCTCGCCGATCTCACGTCGGCAGGAGTGCGGAGGATCTTGCGATACTTTCCCGAGAGCTCGCAGGACGAGCGCGAGGAGTTGCGTGCCACTGCGCGGGAACTGCTCGACATCCACGGCGAGGGGGTGCTCACCAACCTCCCTCCGCTCGAGCGCGTCATATGGTATCTCGCTGCCGAGGGGCGCGCCGAGGATCTTGTCGAGGTGGTCCGGCACCAGCGCAGGGACCCGGGCGGCTTCCTCGTGGCAGGCGCCCGGCGCCCCCGGCTGGTGCTGCCGGGGCTGCGGGGCCTGACGCTGCCTGAACGGATAGCCGCGCTCGCGCATCGCGACTTGCCGGTGACGGCGCAGCTCACCTCGGTCGGCTGGCGCGGCGACGATCTGGTATGGGAAGGGTACGCGTTTGTCGCGAACCTGCCGCGTCCATCGAGCCGCGTCATCGGCCGATTCGCGGTGCTGGAGGACGGCGAGACCGGCCGCCGCATCAGACTGCGCATGCGCCGCACCCGCAGCGAGCAGGCCACCGTCGCCTCCGGACAGGCCCTGCACTGCTACGACCACACGGGCTTCGAAGTCGTCGTCTCTGCTCGTCGGCTGCGCGAGCTCGCCAAACACGGTGCCGGCCAGTGGTTTCTGCAGGTCGGGATCGCGGGACCGGGCGGGATCTACGGCGCGCGGGTGCGCCAGCACGACGCGGGCACGGCCGGGCACAACCAGGTTCGTCATCTGGCGGACGGCTCACGTCTCGTGGTCGGCTTCACCAAGAATGCCGTGAGCATCACGGTGCAGCAGCCCCCTGTCGAGGTCGAGTCCTGCACCGTCGCGGACGGCGAGCTGCGACTGGTCACCAGGGCGCGGAGCGGCGCCAAGGCCCCCACCGCCATGAGCGTCGTCGAAGGCGACACCGGACTCGACAGCCCGCTCACTCCCCTGTCCGGTTCCCCTGACGCGTTCCGGCGCTACCAGTCGGTCTTCAGTCTTGCCCGGCTGGCCACGAACGACCTGCCGGGAACCAAGACCCGGCAATTCAAGGTGACCTTGAGGGGAGCCGACGGCCGGGGCCAGGCGGCCCTCCTCGCCGAGGGCTTCACGACCGGCAGGCACCGGCTTGCCCCCGGCCGCGAGCTGGCCGTCCACCGCGACGGGCCCGGCAGGCTGGTGCTGGCAACGCGAGCCGTCCGACCCGTGGTTGACGCGATGACCGTGACGGGGTCGGGGGAGCTGGTGCTCGAGGGTACGTATCCCGGTGAGGAAGCGGTCGGGAAGAAGGTCATCCTGCGGCACGGGGTCCGCTTCGAGGAGAAGGAACTGCCGGTCGAGCTTGCCGACGGGCGGTTCACGATCCGGATCAACCCCGAGGCGGCCCCGCAGGCGTACGGTCCCGAGTTGCCCCTGTGCCCCGGTCGCTGGTACCTGTACTTCCGCGACGCGGACGCCTGGGACAAGTCCGAGGACGTCCCGGTGACCTTGCGTCCGGAGCAGGTGCAGGAGCTGCCCATGTGCTTCAGTGGCCCGCAGCGTGCTTACACCGTGGACCGCCGCCACTTCGACCGCATCTTCATCGAGCCGGAACGGCTGCTCGGCCCCGGTGAGCACGGCGCCTACCGGCAGCGCATGCTGCGCGAGGTGTACTTCCACGAGCAGCGCGAGCTCCCCTTGCGCGACGCGGTGCTCTACATGAGCCTCAGCGGCAAGCAGTTCTCGGACTCGCCGCGGGCGGTCTACGAGGAGCTGGTGCGCCGGGGGGTCGACGTCGAGCACATCTGGACCCAGGACGGGGGGCTGCCCGAGATGCCGCCGGGAGCGCGTGTGGTGGGCCTGCGCAGCCGCGAGTGGTACGAGGCACTGGCGCGCAGCCGCTACGTCGTCGTCAACTCGGCGGTGGGCGATTGGTTCGTCACCCGCCCCGGGCAGCAGGTCGTGCAGACCTGGCACGGCACGCCGCTGAAGAAGATCGGCAAGGACCTCCAAGGCGCTACCAAGTCGAATCCCGCCTATATCGCCAGCCTGCCGCACAGCTACCGGCAGTTCGACTTCGTGGTGTCGCCGAACGCGTACACCACAGAGATCATGCGCAGGGCGTACACCATCGAAGGCGAAATGCTCGAGAGCGGTTATCCGCGCAACGACGTCTTCCACGCCCCCGACCGCGACGCGCGGGCCGTGCGGGTCAGGGAGCGGCTCGGCCTGCCCGAGGGCAAGAAGGTGGTGCTCTACGCTCCTACCTGGCGGGAAGACCAGAAGCACGCGAGCAAGCTGTACAAACTCGATCTGCGGATCGACCTGGCCGCGGCCCAGGCCGAACTCGGTCACGACCATGTGCTGCTCTTCCGCAAGCACCCGAGGGTCCATGGCAACGTACCGGGTGCCGGCCGGGGCTTCGTGTGGGATGTCACCCGCTACCCGGACATCGCCGATCTGTACCTCGTCGCCGATGTGCTGGTCACCGACTACTCCTCGGCGTTCTTCGACTTCGCGCACTCGGGTAAGCCGATGCTGCTCTTCACCTACGACCTGGAGCACTACCGGGACACGCTGCGCGGCTTGTACTTCGACCTCACCACCCGGGCGCCCGGCCCGCTGCTGGAGACCTCCGAAGACCTGGTCAAGGCCCTGCGCGACGTCGATGCCGTCGAAGCGGAGTACCGGGAGAAGTACGCTCAGTTCATAAGGGACTTCTGCGAGCCCGGGGACGGTCTCGCGACAGCGCGGGTCATAGACCGCATGCTCGTCGGCGGACCGCACGCCGCAGCCCCGACCGACGGCTGAGCGTGCCGCGCAGGGCCGGGCGGGACCGGCCCTGCGCGGATGTGACGCGCGGCGCGAGGGCGTGACGCGCATCTCTTGGGTCTTCCAAGATTTTCATAGCTGGGGAAGGTGCGGTCCCGGACGTGGTGGAGAAGATTTTCGATCTCCAGTGGCCGCGGATCCAGGCGGCGAGTTGGGCGCGCGCACGGGTCCGCCGCCGGAGCGCGTGGGCTGCTCTCAGGTGGCAGGAGAGGACTTTGAGAGCGCATCAGCCCTGGTTCGGTCCCTGTCTGTTGAGGTCGGTCGATGTCGGTGTTCCGACGGTGGCGCCGAGCGTTCCTCCGCCTCTGCCGCTGCCACGACCCCAAGGCCGGGGCTGCCCGGCGTCCTTGCGCCGCAGCCGGCCGGGGTGCGGTTCCCAATCGTTATGCGGGACTAATGGGACAAGCGATGCACCATGTGACACAAGTGGTCAGAGGTGCATTGACGGGGCGCGCCCAGTCGCAGGAAGCTGATCGATCAACCCCCCACGGCAGCCCTTTCAATCAACCGTTGGATTGCCCATGCGCACAGTTGCTTCCGCAGGCACGCTCACGGCCGCAGTTACCGCGGCCCTGCTGCTTGCCCCTACGGCGTACGCCACCGCACCCGGCGACAACGGCACCGTGAAGATCCACGATGCCGCGACCGGTGAGGAGCTTCGTAAGAACGAGCCTCACGTGTGCACCTTCTATCTCGACGCCTTCGGTTTCGATGCCGGCCAGAACGCCAACTGGCGCATCGAAGCCTGGGCCCCGACCGCCCACGTCAAGGGCGAGATCGTGAAGACCGGTTCGCTGACGCTCGACGGCAAGGGTCACCTCCGTTCGGAGGACCAGTCCCTGCCCGACGGCCACTACAAGCTGTTCTGGAACTTCGACGGCGAGCACGGCAAGGCCAAGCACAAGGTCTTCTGGGTCGACTGCAACGACGACAAGAAGCCCGGCGGTGAAAAGCCCGGCGGTGAAGAGCCGGGCGGTGAAGAGCCGGGCGGTGAAAAGCCGGGCGGTGAAGAGCCGGGCGGTGAAGAGCCGGGCGGCGAGAAGCCGGGCGGTGGCAAGCCCGGTGAGGTCACCCCGTCGGAGTCCGTCACCCCGTCCACCCCGACGGAGCCGGGCGAGGCGGGCGCCTCGTCCGCCCCCGAGGGCACCACCGGGGCACCGTCGGCTGCGGCTTCGGCCGCCGCCTCGTCGTCGCCGTCCGCCAACACCGGCGGCGACCTCGCTGAGACCGGTAACGGCGCGCCTGTTGCCCTGCTGTCCGCAGTGGCCGCAGCGCTCGTCGCGGCCGGCGGCTTCCTGGTGATCCGCCGCCGCAAGGCTCAGCAGCACTGACACACCGGTGCCCCCGTGCTCAGCAGTCACGAGCGCGGGGGCACCGTCGTGCGCTGGATCGCCCCGGCCGGGGCGGTGGCCCGGCCGTCTCGGACTCGAACCTCTCCGAGTGTCCCTACGTCCGGATCGGTGAGCGCCGCCTGTCGGCCTCCGACACCGTCCAGGCCCAGCCGCAGAGCTGTGACGATCAGTGCGGCAACGGCGAATCCCGTCCCCGCCCAGGTGAGTTGACGGGCGCCGTACGCGGCAAGGACCCAGCCCCCGACCGCGGTTCCGACGGTGATGCCGAGGTTCGAGAACGAGATGAAGAGGCTGTTGCCGAACTCGGGCGCGTCGACGGTGTCCCGCCCCAGCCAGCTCTGGCTCACGACGAGCCCGCCCGAGTGCACGGCCCCCCAGACCAGCACGGCCACGACCATCGGTGCGAACAGCGGGCCCACGGCGTACAGGAGCACGTACACCAGCAGGCACAGCACCGGGTAGCCGACCACCGTGCGAATCAGGTTGCGCCGCAACAGCCCACCGAAGGCGAAGTTCCCGAGGACCATCACCATGCCGAACGCCATCAGCATGGCGCTGACCCAAGTGCCGTCCATGTGCGTGACCTGGCCCAGGTACTCGGCGAAGTAGCCGTAGACCGAGAACATCGCTGCGAAGACGAGGACGACCGACGCGATGGTCAGCCACAACCGGGAGCGCTTCAGAACGCTCAACTGGGCACCATAGGAGACCCGTTGACCGACCGGCATCGGCGGGACGAACCGCAGGACGCCGAGGAACGCGATCAGGTTGACGAGCGCGCCGAACCAGAACGCCGACGCCAGGGACACGTGCTCGGCGAGGTACGAGGTCAGCGGCACCCCGAAGGCGAAGCCGACGGTGACTCCGCCGAACACGGTGGTCGTGGCCCGGGTGGCGTCCTCGGCGGGCACCAGCCGTGCGGCGGTCGCGAGCGCGACGGCGAAGAACACGGGATGGAAGAGGGCGGGAACGACGCGGAAGGCGAGCATCACCTCGTACCGCGTGGTGAGTGCGTAGACGGCGTTGGACACGGCGAACACCGCGATCGCGGCAGCAAGTATCTTCTTGCGGTCGATGCCGGAGGCGAGCAGCGTGGTGAACGGCCCGGACACGGCGATGACCAGGGCAAACACTCCGACGAGCCAGCCGGCGGTGGACGGTTGGACACCGAGCTCGGCCGAGACCTGGGGGAGTACGCCGACCATGCCCATCTCGGTAGTGATGATCCCGAACACGCCCAGGGCGAGCACCAGGACGGTGAGGGATGCCTTTCTCATGGCGACCTTTCGTCAAATCTGGAAAAGTAGATACATGCGACTGGGGAGAAGCTGTGGAAGGGCTCAGGCGTGGGATCCGGGCGGGTCTACAGCTCGTCGCGGACGTGTGCGGCGAACTCCGCGATCACCGACTCATTGCGCCGGTAGTACGTCCACTTGCCGATGCGTTCCGAGGTGAGCAGCCCCGCGTCCTTCAGGGTCTGCAAGTAACCGGACACCACCGACTGCGCCAGCCCGGCACGCTTCTGGATGTCGCCGACGCACACCCCGATGTGGAAGCCGAGCCCCTGCTGTCGGTAGGAGTCCTCGTCGAAGTACTTCTCCGGCTCCCTCAGCCACTGCATGAACTGCAGGCGCGCGGGGTTGGCGAGCGCCTTGTGTACGGCCAGGGGATCCACCGGTCTTCACCTCTCTGTGCGGCTCATAGGAACACATCTAGCTTTCTCGATATGTAGGGGCAAGTCAAGCTGACTGAATCGACCGCTGCGGCAGTGGCTCGAAGTCCCGTTCGCGTGGTGGGAGATGGGAGTGATGCGGTACGGTGACGAAATCATCACACTCTGTGCGTCACTGTGCACATAGGGCGGCCCCCGGCGGTGCTGGAACACCATCCGAGGGCCTACACCACCAGTGGAAGAGAGCCACCGGGAATGTTGCGTCATGCTATCGCGCCGTCCGCGCGCTATACGAAGGCATCGCACGATGTCGTACGTCACTCGCGTCTGAGCAGTGACGCGAAGATCCTGCTCCTGTACGTCCAGGGCCTGCCCGACGATGCCACGTACAAGCCGTTGAGCGAACTCGCCCGCAAGCTGGGCATCAAGGGACGCGCGTACCAGAAGGCGAAGTCACAGCTCGTCGAGCACGGGTACGTCCACGAGTGGCGCAGCCAGGGCGACGGCGGCCGCTGGCTGACCGAGCAACTCGTCGCGAACAACCCCCTGACGAGTGAGCAGGCACGACACCTGCGAGGCACCTCACCCGCGCCCGCACTCGTACCCGTACTCGCACCCGCGCCCGCGCCCGCGATCGGGCCGCCGAGTGCGCACTTCCCGACGGTCGGAAAACCGGCTCCTCGGACGGCCGGTGGCTATAAACCCGCAGAAGACCACAGTGATAAAACCACTCCCCACCCACCCCCCGAACCCGAGCCCGAGCCCGAGCCCGAGCAAGCACCCAAGCCCACCCCCGAACCGGCACCCGAACCGACCCCACCGGACTCGACACCGCTCCCCGCTCAACTCGCCAAGGCGGAACGGGTCCTGCTCTCCCTGCGCCACTCCCGCCGCGAACTCCACCTGGGTTTACGCGAAGCCCGTGCCCTCGCCGTGGAAGCCGTCAAATGGCTGGAGCGCGGCATGAGCGAATCCGACCTGCGCCACGCCCTGCTCGCCGAACCCCCCGACAACGGCGTCCGCTCAGCCGTCGGCTTCCTGCGCTACCGCCTCATCCAGAAACTCCCCGAACCCCCCGTCCAGCACCAGCCCTACAAACGCCCACCCCTGCCCGAACTTACCGAATGCACCGGCCCCGGCGACCCACACGTCTTCCGCCCCCTGTACGGCGAATCCGAATGCCCCTCCTGCCGCCACGCCGCCGCCCACCCCGAAACCGAACCCCTCACCTGGCGCGAACGCATCGCCCGAATCAACGGCACACCAACACCCCTACCGACCGAGGCGTGACCCGCGTGGCACGGCCTGCCCGAAGGCGAACTCAACGCCGGGCGGGACACGGACGACGCCAAGCACCCCCCGCCGCAGTGAGCGGCCGAACCCGGCTCGCTGTGCCGCCCGCGTCGTGGCGCGGGCGCCGACGGCTACCGTTCCGGCCGCCTCACCCGTTGAACAGCAGAGAGTCAGACACCTGCCCGCTGACATCACAATGCCGAACCACCACCGACAAAAACCCGCAGATCATCAAGCAATTCCCGCCCGCGTCAGCGACCAGGCAACCTGCCGCCGCGCAACGGCGAAACTTCAGGACACTTCGACCGGGGCGCCCGTCAGGGGCGGAGGAACGGTTGGTTCAGGTGGACGGTGGCCAGGAGGTGGCCGCGATCGCGGGCGTCGGCAAGGAGATTCTGCCGGGTGCGGCGGGCCGTGGCCTGGTCGCTCTCCAGCCGGTACGCGACGCTCGGGTCGGCCAGCTGGACAGCGTGTACGAGGACGTCGCCGGTGATCATGATGCGCCCCCGGCCGCCGTCGACGAGCACGGACTGGTGTCCGGCGGTGTGGCCGGGCGTCGGCACCGCGGTCAGTGACGAGCGGCCCGGGCCGCCCTGCACTCTGACTCGCCCGTCGATACGGTGCAGCAGTCCGGCCTGGCGCAGGGGCTCGACCACGTAGGTCATGGCGCTGTCGTCGGCGGCAAGGGCCGCGATCTCCGCCCGCTGGACCACATGTCGGGCGTTGGGGAACAAGGGAGTACCGGTGGTGTCGACCGTCCAGCCGTAGTGGTCCTCGTGGAGGTGGGTCAGGACGACGGTGTCGACATCGTCCCGCTCGATGCCGGCGAGCCGGAGGACCGCCGGCAGGTGGCCCGGCACCGGGGCCCAGCCCGATGCCGGGCTGCCGACCGGACCGATACCGGTGTCGACGAGGGTGACGCGGCCGCCGGGCCTGCGGACGGCGTAGCAGCGGAAGTCGAGTTCCCACGTGTCGCCCGGGCCGAAGGCGGCGGGGTCGAGCCGCTCCGCGCGCGCCCAGTCCGTGTCGCCGGCGTCGGGGAACCAGTCCTGCCGCTTGCCGGGGAAGGTCCCGTGGGCGTCCAGCAGCGCCAGTACCTCGTAGGGGCCTGTGCGGCGGGAGACGATGTGCGCGGTGCCGGTGCGGCGCTGGGATGCGGCCGCCGTGTGGGTGCCGCCCGTGCCGGCCCACGCGGTGAGTGCGCCGATGCCCACGGTGGCGGCGCCCAGCAGGACTCTGCGGCGGCTCGTGGAGTTGTCCGTCGTCGGCGCGTTGGACGGAACGGGACGGTGGGTCATGGGCTCCCCCTGCGCAGTCGGTTTTTGGTGGTGTCCACCATCGTGTGGGGGCCCGGCACGCCGGAGCTTGTACATTCGTGTCCGGTTCGCAGGGGCCTGGGCAAGGGGGCCGCGCCCTACGATGGACGAATGGCCGGGGACCGACGGGTGTACCTGCGCGAGGACGACGTCCACCTCACCGATGTGCGCTGCGGCAGCACGACGCGCGGCTGGTCGCTGCTGCGGCCCGCTCCGGTGTTCGGCCTGGTACTCCTGCGGGACGGGGTGCTGCGCGGCCGGGCCGACGGCGTCGAGCACGTGGTGGACGCCGCCAGCGTGTACGTCGAACGTCCCGGCACCGAGCAGCAGTTCGCGCATCCGCAGGGGCCCGACACGTTCACCGAGATCGTCCTGTCCGAGCCCCGGGTCGCGGACCTGCTGGGCGGCGACCCCACCGTTCCGGAGGGCCTGGTCATGGTGACGCCAGAGCTGGCCCTCGCCCACCGGATGCTGCTCTCCAGCGCCCGCCAGGGCGCTGATTCCTTCGAACTCGGCGAGTACACGGCCCGGTTGTCGGCCGCGGTCTTCGCGCGGCTCGCCCCGGCCCGCGCCGCTTCGGGCCGCCCCGCCTCCGCCGCCGCCCGTCGGCGTCTCACCAACGACGCGCGCGCCGTGCTGGCCGCCGAACCGACGATCGGGCTGGAGGAGCTGGGCCGGACCGTGGGCGCGTCACCGCACCACCTGAGCCGGGTCTTCACGGCCGTCACCGGGATCACGCAGTAGACCGCACTGCCTGGGAGTCGCTCGGGCGAGCCATGTATCAGTCGAGTCCCCCATTCGGGACCAATTCGAGCGCCATCTCTGCTGATACTCGGCGGAGCTTCGCAAAGTCGTCGAGGTTCTTCAGCGCCAGTTGGGGGCGGAGTGAAGTTCAGCAGGGACCGGACTACCGGATACCCCGCAGAGACCCGGATTACCCCCGCATCCTCGCTGCCTTCAACGGGACCCAACTCACTCGGGCAAAACGCTCTTACGGGGCGCGGCTTCGGTGTTGAGCAGGACGACGGTGCTGTCGGGGGTGAGCAGGTGCTCGGTGGCCTCGGCGCCCTTCAGGTACTGCAAGGCGGCCAGCGAGGCCGCACCGCACGGGCCGGAGTCGATGCCGGCGTCGGCCAGGCGCGCGCCGGCCTCGGCCGCCTCGGCGTCGGTCACCCAGATGCCGCCGTCCAAGGTGGCGAGCAGGTCGGGGAACGCGAGCGACGAAGGGGTGCCGCAGTTGAGGCCGGCCATGGTCGTCGTACTCGTCCGCGTGGTGACCGAGTGGCCGGCGGCGAGGCTGGCCGCGATGCAGGGTGCCGCCTCCGGCTCGACGGTGACTGCCCGCCAACCGGGGTTGCGTTGACAGTGCAGCGCCGCCGCGTGGGCGAGCGAGCCCACCCCGGCCGGGACCACCAGCAGCGCCGGGCTGCCGCCGAGCTGTTCCACGGCCTCCTCGAAGAGCGTCGCGTAACCGTCGACGATCCACCGGGGCGCCGTCTCGTAGCCGGGCCACGACGTGTCCTGCACCAGGAGAAGGCCGGCGGAGTCCTCGCACAGCCGGGCGGCCGCCCGCACCGTGGCGTCGTAGTCGTCGGCGAGCACGCGCACGTCGGCGTCCTCGTCGCGGATGGCCTGGATCGCGGCCTCCGAGACGACGTCAGGGATCAGCACCATCGCGTCGAGCCCCAGGTGCGACGCCATCCGCGCCACCGCGCGACCGTGGTTTCCGTCGGTGGCGGTGACCAGTGTTACCGGCGTGTTGCCCTCGATCCGCGCGCGGAGCGCCTCGACCGTCGGCTCCTTGGGCTCGCCGTAGCGTGCCGCCAGCGCGCGGTAGGCCGCCCAGGACGCGCCGAGCATCTTGAAGGCGGGCAAACCCAGCCGCGACGACTCGTCCTTGACCGCGACCCGGGCGACGCCGAGGTCGGCGGCCACCGACGGCAGGTCATGGAGCGGCGTGACGGCGTAGGACGGCAGGTGCCGGTGGAACGACAGTCGGACAGGCCCGGACGCGTCAGGGGCCGACCGATAGGGAGCGCCGCCACTGCGATGCCGGTTCGGCGTCCACCGGGCCGGGGCTGACGGCACGGCGCCGGATACCGCTCCGGTCACGGATGAAAGGGAAGCACGTGAATTGGTCACAGGAACGAAGTTAGGCAGTCCGGAGCCAAACGATAAGCATCGGCTTGTGGAGTCGACCCGGCATGATTGATGCCGATTGGGATGGGGGATTGGGGTTGGGATCGGGATTGGGGTGGGTGCATGCTGGACATGCGGCGGGTTCGCCTGTTGGTGGAGCTGGAGCGGCGGGGCAGCCTCGCCGCGGTGGGTGATGCGTTGCACATGAGCGCGTCGGGAGTCTCGGCGCAGGTCAGTCGGCTTGAGCGCGAGGTCGGCACGCCCCTGGTCGTCAAGGTGGGCCGTGGACTGCGGCTGACCGAGGCGGGCGTCCGCCTGGCCGAGCACGGCCGACGCCTCCTCGCGGAGATGGAGCAGGCGGAAGCCGACCTGCGCGAGCTCTCCGGCCAGGTGGCCGGCACGCTGCGGCTGGCCTCCTTCCAGAGCGCCGCCCTGCTCCTGTTGCCTCAGGTGCTGGCGAACCAGGACTCCCACGCGGGGCTGCGGATCGAGCTCGTCCAAGCAGAGCCGGAGCGAGCGGTGCCCGCCCTGCTCGCCGGTGACTTCGACCTCGTCGTGGCCGAGGAGTATCCCGGCGTGCAGCCGTGGATCCCGGCCGAGACCCACCGGCACGAGCTTGGTCACGACTCCCTGTCCGCCGTCGTGGCCGAATCGCTCCTCGAAGGTCGCGCGTTCAGCGTCGAGGGGGGACGGATCCCGTGGGTGATGGAGGCGCGGGGGAGCGCGTCGCGGGAGTGGGCGGAGCTCACCTGCCGCCGGATGGGTTTCGAGCCGGACGTGCGCTACGAGAGTAACGACCTTCTGGTCCACTTGGAGCTCATCCAACGCGGGCTCGCCGCCGGTATGTTGCCGGCCCTCGTCGCCGCCCGTGCCCGCGACGGCCTGCGGTGGCTGCCGACCGGCGCGGCGCGGACCCTGTTGACTCTGACCCGCCGCGGAACCGAGCGGCGCCCTTCCCTACGGCTCGTCCGGGGGGAGCTGCGGTCGGCCTTCCGGACGCTGCATTCGGCAGTTCCGTTGCCGGATTGAGTGCACTCCCAGATGCTGTTCCTGGACGCTTCCCTCGGTTCATAATCGGCCTCGTAGAGCAGTGCAGTTGGCCGCAGCACAGGACCGAAATGGGAGATCGTCCATGGCTCAGGTAGCGCTCACGACCGACATCGGCGAAGGCTACGGCCGGTGGGAGCTGGCCGATGACGAGGCGCTGCTCGACGTCGTCACGGCCGCCAACATCGCGTGCGGCTTCCACGGCGGCGACCCCGGCATCATGCGCCGCACCTGCAAGCTGTCGGTGGCCAACGACGTCGCTATCGGGGCCCAGGTCAGCTACCGCGACCTCCACGGCTTCGGGCGCCGCTTCATCGCCTGCGGCCGGCAGGAGCTGACCGACGACCTGCTGTACCAGATGGGCGCCCTTGAGGTCTTCGCCCGCACGGCCGGCGACAAGATCAGCTACATCCGCGCCCACGGTGCCCTCTACAACGCGGCCGCCACCGTGACCGAGCACGCGCAGGCCATCGTCGACGCCACCCGCGAGTACAACGCGGACCTGCCACTGCTCGCCCAGGTCGGCACCGAGACCTGGCGCCTGGGGCAGGAGGCCGGGCTCAACATGGTCGCGGAGGCGTTCGTCGACCGCGCCTACACCCCGCAGGGACTGCTGGTTCCGCGCACCGAGCCCGACGCCATGCTGTCCGACCCGGCCCAGGCCTCGGCCCGCGCGGTCGAGATGGTCACGCAGGGCGAGATCACCGCGATCGACGGCAGCCGGATCCCGATCCGCGCCGAGGCGATCCTGGTGCACTGCGACACCGCCGGCTCCGTCGAAATCGCCCGGGCGACCCGCAAGGCCCTCGAGGCGGCAGATGTCGATCTGGTGCGCATCGGCTGATGCGGGCTGTCGCAGTGCGGACGACGCCCACCCTGCGGCCCTGCGGTGACACGGGGCTTCTGCTGGAGCTGCCGGACAACCGCCTGGTGCACGCCTACGCCGCCGCCGTGCGGGCGGCGCGGGTCGCGGGCGTCGTCGACATCGTCCCGGCCCTCGACACCCTGCTCGTCCTGATTGACCCCCGGTCGGGCTCGATGGCGGACGTCGAGGCCCGGCTGCGCGAGATCAACGTGCCCGACGTTGCCGAGGAGTCCCAGCGCGTGCTCGAGTTGCCCGTCCGGTACGACGGCGAGGACCTCGCCTGGGTCGCCGAGCATTGCGGCATGGAGGAGCGCGAGGTGGTGGCGGCGCACACCTCGACCCCCTGGCGGGTCGGCTTCTGCGGCTTCGCGCCAGGGTTCGCCTACCTCGTCGGCGGTGACCCGCGGCTGCACGTGCCGCGGCGGGCGGAGCCACGGGTCGTACCCGCCGGCGCGGTCGCGCTGGCGGGACAGTTCTCATCCGTCTACCCCCGGCGCTCGCCGGGCGGATGGCAATTGCTGGGACACACCGACGTCCCGATGTGGGACACCAGCGCCGAACAGCCGTCACTGCTGCTGCCCGGCGACCAGGTCGTCTTCCGGGAGGTCGCGCCATGACCAGCCTCGCGCGGCTCCGGCCGCCCGGCCGGCTGACGGTGGTCGAGCCCGGCATGCTGTCGCTCGTCCAGGACCGCGGCCGCCCTGGCTACGCCCACCTCGGCGTCGGGCGCGCCGGCGCCGCCGACCTCCCGGCGATGATCCTGGCGAACCGGGTCCTCGGCAACGACGAGTCGGCTCCCGTTGTCGAGGTGACCAATGGCGGTCTGGCCTTCACCTGCGACACCCCGTCCTTCGTGGCGGTCACCGGTGCCCCGTTGCCGGTCAGGGCCGGCGCCCGGCGGCGGTGGACCCACGAGGTCCTCTCCGTGGCCGCCGGCGAGGTCGTCGCGCTGGGCAGGCCACGTCACGGCCTGCGCAGCTATGTTGCCGTCCGCGGGGGCATCCGCGTGCCACCGGTCCTCGGGTCGTGCTCGACCGACCGCCTCTCGGGCCTGGGGCCCGAGAGGTTGCGGGCCGGCGCCACACTCGGCATCGGGCCCGCCCAGGGCCGACTGCCCGTCGCCGACCTCGTGGTCGCGCCACCGCCTCCCGACCCGGCCGACGACGTCCGGCTGCCGGTCCGGCTGGGGCCGCGGGCGGACTGGTTCGAGCCGGAGGCAGTGGGGACCCTGCTCAAGAGCCGCTTCGAGGTCACGCCGGATTCGGACCGGGTCGGCGTCCAGCTCGCCGGGCCGGCCCTGCCGCGGCGGATCCACTCCGAGCTCACCAGTGAGGGCGTGGTCGCGGGGTCACTTCAGGCGCCGCCCGGTGGGCGGCTCACTCTCTTCGGACCCGACCACCCTGTGACCGGCGGTTACCCCGTGATCGCCGTCGTCCGGGAGGGGGCGATGTCCGTCGTCGCCCAGTTGCGCCCCGGCCAGGGCGTGCGGTTCGTACGCGGATGAGGACGTGCTGACGAGGAGGTGCTGACCTGACCGATGTGGCCGAGCCGGCGCCCGACTCCAGCCCCGCGGGCGAGGCCGACGTCGGCACCGCCGTGGCCGTCGTCGTCCGCTACGGCAGGCGCACGAGCGGCGGCGGGGATCACCGAGGCCTCGACCCGGGGGAGGTCCACAGCCGAGCCGTGATGGAACTCAGGTTCAGCGTGCACCCGACGGCGTTCCGTGAGTCCTGGCGCGTGGTTGAGGACGCCGAGGCCGACGAGAACGGCCGCTCGCTCGCCGTCCTGCGTAAGCACGTTCCGGCCGGCGCCCGGCGTTCGTATTGGGTGACAAGGAAGGGCGCGACTCTATGTCAGTCGATGCCATGTCCTTGGTGATCTCTCCCACATAGCGTGTCGCCCGAGCGGGGCTCCCAGCCGCACCACGCCCAGCTCATGACCGGCTCGAGACAAGGGAGCACATCATGTCCGTCAGGTTCGGACTGGCGATCGAGAACTTCACCTCGGCGGAGAGGGCCCCCGACCTCCAGCACCTCGTCGAGTACAGCAAACGCGCCGAGGAGCTCGGCTACACCTCGCTGTGGGCCTGGGACCATCTCTTCCTGGGCAGTAAGCAGCCCTTCCCGCAGCTCGAGGCACTGACCACCCTCGCAGTGCTCGCCGCGAACACCTCCACCGTGACGCTCGGCACGGGCATCCTGGTGCTGCCCATCCGCGACCCTGCGCTGCTGGCCAAAACCGCCGCGACCATCCAGGATTTCTCGCACGGGCGGCTTTGCCTGGGCGTCGCCGCCGGGTGGTACGAGCGGGAGTTCGACGCGACGGGCACGCAGTTCAAGGGTCGCGGCCGGATCTTCGAGCGGACGCTGGAGATCTGCAAGCAGCTGTGGACCGAGGACGAGGTCACCGGTGACTGGGACGACCTGTCCTTCCGCCGGGTGCGCATGCTGCCGAAGCCGCAGCCTCGCCCCGGTCTGCTCATCGGCGGCTACGTCGACCGGGTGCTGCGCCGGGTGGCGACCCTCGGCGACGGGTGGCTGACCTACTTCTACACGCCGGAGGCGTTCGCGGCGTCCTGGGCCAAAATCCGTCAGTACGCCGAAGAGGCCGGTCGCAACCCCGACGAGCTGCGCAACGTCTCCCAACTGCCGCTGTGCATCGGCGAGTCCAAGGAGGCCGCGCTGGCGCGGTCCGGGCCGTGGCTGGCGTCGTACTTCGACACGCCGGCCTGGAGCGACGCCACGCCCGACAGCGCGATCGCCGGCACTCCGGAGCAGTGCGCCGAGCAGCTACAGGGGCACATCGAAGCCGGGGTGCAGGAGATCTGCCTGGTCCCGCACGGCTACGAGCAGGAGCAGGTCGAGCGGTTCGCCGCAGAGGTCAGGCCGCTGCTGGGCGCGGGAGCGCCGGTGGTCGCGGCCGCAGCGCAAGGAGCACAGTCGTGACCCTGAGGTCGGCCGCGGTCCCGGACACGGTCGGGGCCAGGGAGGAGCTCGAGCGGCGCACCCGGCCCCGGGTCGACAAGGTCGTCTCGGCGCGGGATGCCATCGGTGCGTACGTCACCGACGGCGACGTAATCGCCGTCGGAGGAACCAATCACGCCCGTACGCCGATGGCGCTGCTGATCGAGGTGCTCCGCCAGGGGCGCCACGGGCTCTCGCTCGCCCGGCCGCTGACGTGCTTCGAGGCGGAGCTCTTCATCGCCACGGGGATGGCCGACCGGCTGATCACCAGCTGGGTGGGCATCGGCCACGGCTGGGGCCTGGCCAAGGTGCTCAGGGAGTACGCCGAGTCCGGCCGGGTCGTCTACGAGGAGTGGAGCCACCTCGGCCTCGGCCTTCGCTACAAGGCCGGCGGCATGGGCATCCCGTTCCTGCCGTCGTACTCGATGATGGGATCCGATATCGGACACCGGCTCGATGTCGCAGAGGTCACCTGTCCGTGCACGGGGCAAACGCTCAACGCGGTACCGAGCCTCAACCCCGACGTCGCGCTGATCCACGTCCAGCGCTCCGACGTCCACGGCAACGCGCAGATCGACGGCTACGAGCTCATGGACGCCGACATCGCGCGCGCCGCACGACGTGTCGTCCTCTCCACCGAGGAGATCGTCAGCACGGAGGTCATCCAGCGGGACTCGTCGCGCACTGTCATCCCCGCGTTCGCCGTCGACGCCGTGGTGCACCAGCCCATGGGCGCCTACCCGCACGAATGCTACGGACGCTATCTCGCCGACGAGGACGCGTTCCGGGAATACGCCGAACGGATCCGCGCCCAGGGTGCGGCGGGCGCACGCGAGTACGTCACGAGCCTCGTCAAGCACCCCCACCACGACGGTTTCATCGGCTCGGTGCCGTCGGAGCGACTCGACAACCTCGTGCGGGGCGCGAAGGGAATGATGCCGCGATGACAGCCGCGAACGACCAGGTCGCGAACGATGCGCAGCCGCTGCGGCCCTCACCGTCCGAAGTGATGACGGTCGCGGCGAGCAGGATTCTCGAGGACCACAAAGTGATCTTCGCGGGGATCGGGCAGCCGCTGGTCGCCGCGGCACTGGCCCGTCGTCGTCAGGCACCCAACCTGACCGTCGTCCTCGAGGGCGGCATGATCGGTATTGACCTCATGCCGGGCGAACTGCCCGACTCGACCAACGAGATGCGGGCCGCGGTCGGCGCCGAGATGGTCACCTCCGCGACCGACATCTTCCTCCTGGCCCAGCGCGGATTCTTCGACTACGGCTTCCTGGGTGCCGCCCAGGTCGACATGTACGGCAACGTCAACACCTCCGTGATCGGCCACCACGACCGACCGTCCACCCGCCTGCCCGGCCCGGGCGGTGGCAACGACATCGCTTCCCTGTGCAACCAGACCGTCATCGTGACCAACCACGAGCTCCGGCGCTTCGTGGAGAAGGTCGACTTCGTCACCAGTCCCGGGTACCTGACCGGCGGTGACAGCAGGCGATCCGCCGGCCTGAGGCACGGGGGGCCGAGCTGGGTCGTCACGGACCTCGCCTGCATGGACTTCGACGAGGAAACCCGTCGGATGCGGGTGCGCCACCTGCAGCCCGGGGTGACGCTGGCTCAGGTTCGCGCGGCCACCGGATTCGAGCTGCTCGTCGCCGACGAGGTCACCACGCTCGAGCCGGTCACCGAGGGCGAGCTCTCCGTGCTGCGCCGGCTCACCGGCGACCTGGTCGCCGACCCCCGGCCGGACGTGTCCACCAAGAACGGAGCTCTCCGGTGACCACACAACCCAGTCTCCGACAGGCTCACGGTGACCGTGTGCAGCCCACGTCATTCGAGTACCAGCGCGCCGACTCCTGGGACGAGGCCGTCGAACTGCTGCAGATCTGGCAGGGCGAGGCGAAGATCATCGCCGGCGGCCAGAGCCTGGTCCCGATGATGAACCTGCGGCTGACGCTGCCGGCCGCGTTGATCGACGTCAACGGCATCGGCGACCAAGGGGGGCCACGGATCGAGAGCTCGGCCGAGGCACCGGTGCTGGTCATCCCCGCACTGACCCGTCACGCCACGGTCCTGACCTCTCCGGTCGTCGCGGTGCACGCGCCCCTGCTGCGGCACGCGGTGCGCCTGGTCGGCAACGTGCGGGTCCGCAACCGCGGCACGTTCGGCGGCAGCGTGGCCCACGCGGACCCGACCGGCGAGATCCCGTGCAGCGCGCTGGCGCTCGGGGGCGTCGTGCGGATGCAGAGCCCGCGCGGCGTGCGCGACGTCCCGATCACGGAGTTTTTCCGCACCTACCTGACGACGGCCGCCGAGGACGACGAGGTGGTCACCGAGATCCGCATCCCGAGCTCCGCGGGAGAGCCGTGGGCGTTCGACGAGGTGACGCGCCGGTTCTCCGACTTCGCGACCGTCGCGGTCGCGGTGCAGGCCAGGGCCGGCCGGCCGGCCGTCGTGCTGGGCGGCGTAGCCGACCGGCCGCTCCGGGTCGCCGACGACCTCGTCGGCGGCGTCGACGTCCACGACGAGGCCGGGCTCGACAGCACGGCCGGCGCCGTCGCCGACAGCGTGAACCCCGAAAGTGATGTCCACGCCAGTGCGGACTACCGTCGCCGGCTCGTGCGCGTCCTCGTCCGCCGGGCCCTCACCACGGCGCTCGCGCCCCAGGACAAGGGAGTAGGCGCATGATGCGCACACAGGTCCGGCTTCTCGTCAACGGCGAGGAGCACGATCTCTGGATCCGCAGTGACCGCACCCTGCTCAATGCCCTGCACGACGACATCGGCCTGCCCGACGTGCGCTACGGCTGCAACGAAGGGGTCTGCGGCACCTGCACGGTGCTGATCGACGGTCAGCCCACGAGCGCCTGCCTGATGTTCGCCGTGCAGGCCGAAGGGCACGAGGTCACGACGCTGCACGGGCTGGCGGATCCCGCCCGTGAGCTGCACCCCCTGCAGAAGTGCTTCCTGGAGCGGGGCGGCGCTCAATGCGGCTTCTGCACACCCGGGATGCTGCTGACCGCGGCGGCGATGAAGGAGCGCACACCCGACGCCTCCCGCGACGACATCCGCTACGAGCTGGTGGGGAACCTGTGCCGCTGTACCGGTTACACAGCGATCGTCGACTCGGTCGAGGCATGGATGCACGGCGAACACTGCGGCGACGCGGGGGAGCGGGAATGACCGAGACGACCGGGCGCAAGACCACGACCCGCGGGAAGAAGGCGGCCGAGGAGCCCTCCTTCAACATCGTCGGCACCTCGCCGGGTCACCACGACTTCGTGGACAAGGTGCGCGGGACGCTGCACTACGCGGCTGACTGGAAGCTCCCGGGGATGCTCCACGGGAAGATCGTACGGTCCGAGATGGCCTCGGCCCGGATCACCTCGATCGACGTCAGCGCGGCGCGCAAACTCGACGGCGTGGTCGCGGTGCTCACCGCTGACGACGTGCCGCACAACGAGATCGTCGAGCACGCCAGCGGCGGCCTCGGCGAGCTGATCATCGTCCAGCCGGTACTGGCGAGCGACCGGGTGCGCTACGTCGGCGAGCCGGTCGTGCTCATCGCCGCGGTCGACCAGGAGACGGCCGACGAGGCGGCCGACCTCGTCCACATCGAGTACGAGCCGCTCCCCGGGGTTTTCTCGCCCCACGACGCGATGCACGACGACGCACCGCTGGTGCACGATGCCGGCAACGTCCTGGTCAACTGGCGTCTGGAGCGCGGCGACGTCGACGCGGCCTTCGCCGAGGCCGACGTCGTCATCGAGAACACCTACCAGACCCAGCACGTCGAGCACGCGTACCTCGAGACCGAGGCGGGCGTCGGGTGGATCGAGAACGACGTCGTCACGCTCCGGGTGTCCACGCAGGTCATCGAGCACGCCGCCGAGATCGCCCAGATCATCGGTGTGCCGCACCACAAGGTGCGGGTCATCGCGTCGTACATGGGCGGCGGGTTCGGCGGCAAGGAGGACATGACCGTCGAGCCCTACCTCGGCCTCCTGGTCTGGAAGACGCGGAAGCCGGTGCGCATGGTCTGGACCCGTCAGGAGTCACTGATGGCCAGCACGAAGCGGCACCCGTTCACGATGCACTACCGCACGGCGGCGACGCGGGAGGGCCGCATCCTGGCGATGGAGGCCGACATAGTCGGCGACGCCGGCGCCTACCCCTGCCTGAGCGCGCGCATCCTCTTCGCCGGCGCGGCACTGTCCACCGGCCCCTACAAGGTCCCGGCGCTGCGCACGCGCTCCCGAGCCGTGTTCACCAACAACGTGCCGACGAGCGCCTTCCGTGGCTTCGGCGCGATGCAGGTCGTGCTCGGCTACGAGTCCCAGCTCGACCAGCTGGCCGACGCCGTCGACACGAGCCGCACGGCGATCCGGGACCTGAACTATGTCGAGAAGGGTGACGTGATCACCTCCGGCGAGCCGATCACCACGGCGGTGGCGGTGACCGAGACCCGCGAGAAGGCGCTGGCCCGGCTCGGCCCGCCGAGCCCCTCGTCCGGGCCCGGCAAGGTCGTGGGCCAGGGCTTCGGCAACAGCATGCAGCCCTACGGCCGCACGATCTGGTTCCGCGACCACGCCTCGGCGTGGGTGACGCTCCAGGCGGACGGCACGCTGCTGATCCGCAGCGGTGTCACCGACCTGGGGGCCGGCCAGGCCGCGAGCCTGTGCCAGCTCGCGGCCGAGGTGTTGGGCGTGCCGCTGGAAGCCATCAGCGTCTACATCGGCGACACCGCGCTCAACCCGCCGGCCGGCGGCACCTTCGCGACCCGGCAGCTGTACATGTCGGGCAACGCCATCCTGAGGGCCAGCGGCGCTTTGCGTGACCAACTGGCGCCGGTGGCGGCCACTTTGCTCAGCGCGGAGCCGGACACGTTGATCTGGAAGGACGGCAAGGTCACCACGGCCACGGGCACGAGCGAGGTCACTCTCGCCGACGTGGCCCGCGCCGCTCAGGACGCCGCGGTCGACACCTCCGTTCTCTCCACCTGGCGGGCGCCCTCGGGTCGGTTCGACCCCGAGGTCGGCCAGGGCGGAACCTTCCCCGACTACACCTTCGGTACCCACGCGGCCGAGGTGGAGGTCGACCTGGAGACCGGCGTGGTGCGACTCACGAAGTACGCCGCCTGCCACGACGTCGGACGGGCCATCAATCCGGTGCGTGCGACGGGGCAGATCCAAGGAGGCGCGATGCAGGGCATCGGGTACGCACTCACCGAGGAGTGCGTGCTCGTCGAGGGCAACCCGCTCTCGACCCTGTTCGCCAACTACCTGATCCCGTGCTCGATGGACGTCCCGGACGTGCAGGTCGATCTGGTCGAGAGCGGTGAGGGCCGTGGGCCGTTCAACGCCCGGGGAATCGGCGAGCCGCCTATTGGGCCGCCTGCCGCGGCCATCGCGAGCGCGATCGAGAACGCCATCGGTCGCCGGCCGACCACTCTTCCGATCACTCCCGAGCGCGTCCTCGCGCTGCTTGACGACCAGCACGCCGAGGGATCGACTGTGAACGCTGAGGAGGCGTTGGGACGATGAAACTCCACCACACCACGACGGTGCAGGCCAGCCCGGCAGAGGTTTGGCAGTTCCTCCAGGACACCCGCGCGGTCGTCGCCTGCCTGCCCGGCGCGGAGCTCACCGACGAGCTCGAGAACGACCGGTACGGCGGTGCACTCCACATCGCCATCGGACCACTGAAGATGAACTACAACGGTCAGGTCGACGTGCTCCGGCGCGATGCCCAGGCCCGTGAGCTGGAGTTCGCGGCGTCGGGACGCGACCGCCGCGGTGGAGGATCGGTCCGGGCCGACGTACGGGTAGGGGTCGCGAACGCCGGGAACGGGACGAGCCGGCTGGAGTCGGTGACCGACCTGCAGCTGACCGGACGGATCGCCGCGCTCGGACGCGGGGTCCAGGACGTCTCCAACACGATGTTCGTCGACTTCTCCCGTCGCCTCGCGGACCGCATCGCCACGGGAACGGCCGACGTCGGGCAGGTCCACGCCGCCACCGCGACGGCTACCGCCCAGGGGCCCGGACCCGCGCTGGGCAGCGCGGCGCCGGTCGCGCGGCAGGCAGACCGCCAGGCCTCGCTATCCAGCGAGATCAAGCTCACACAGCTGGTCGTGAGCGTGGCTCGTCAGCGACTCGCCACTATGTTCGCGCGCTGGAGCGAGAAGCTGCGCCCATAAGGGACGCGACCCAGATCGTCGGGCGGGGGTCACAGCCGGCTGCCGCAGCGGCCCCCACCCGGCTTCGGCCTACCCCGAAAGGCAGAGGCCATGGCCGGGGCGGTTCCGGCTAACTCTGATGCGTGGATGCGATCGTCGGCATCTGGCGGATCTGGAGGGCGACGAACACCTTCACCGCCGTCGCCGTACTACTGCTGAACGGGCCGAGAAGGCGCTCGAGTTTGGCCAGCCGATAACGAAGGGTGTTGTAGTGGTAGTGCAGGTGCCGCGCGGTCTCGGCCATGTTCATGTTGAACTCGACCAGCGTCTCAAGAGTTTTGAGGAGTTCGTTCCGCTCCTGCTCAGGAAGCTTGGTCAAGGGGCCCAGAACCTCGTCGACGAAGGTCTGCAACTCGGCCTCCTCGACCTGGGCGAGTAGCTTGAACAGCCCCAGATCGTCGTACGCGGCGACAGCGTCCGGGCCGCCGATTTTCCGACCGACGCGCAGGGCGGAACGCGCCTCCTGGTAGGCGACCGGAATACCCAGCGGTCCGCGGTGCACACGGCTCACGCCGACCGCGTACTCGCCGCGGACGAACTGGGCGACCTCGGCCTGAATCGAGCGAACCGCTACGGGAGTTCCATGCTCGGCGCCGACGACAGCCACGAGTTCGGCGCCGAGGCCGGCGGCCGCCGCCTTACGGTCCTTGCCGTGCACGGCCGAGATCCAGAACTCGAGGGCACGCTCGTTCGCGAGGCGTTTCTGGGCGGCGTTGCCATGGTCGTCGGCGCCGTCCTTGCGGCTGACCAGGACGACGACCTCACGATCGAGGTCCCAGCCGAACCCGAAGCCGCGCGCGGCCGAGTCCGCGATCTCGGACTCGGCGCCCGTCATCAACTCGTAGAGCGCGTTGGAGGAGAACTGCCGCTCCCGCGCACTCACGGCGAGGTCGCGGGTGAACTCGAGCGCGGCGATGACGGCAGCCTGGTCGACGGCCACCCGGTCGAACTCGCCGAAGGCGCGGCTGGTCTCGATGGCGACGACGAAGCCGTGCTGGAGGGAGCCGGCGCGGATCGGCCGGATCAGATGGCCCTGCTCGCCCTCGTTCCCGCCGGCCGCGCCGTCGCGGAGCCGCTGGATGATCAGGCGGCCGTCGTGGACCAGGTCCAGCTCGTCGGCCCGGGTGACGTCGCCGGTTCGGGTCCGAACGATGCCGTGCTGGTCGCTGATGAACACCCCCGCGTCACCGAGCAGATGGGAGAGCTTGCGCGCGAGCTGGTTCAGACCGCCACCGGTGAGCGTCACCGCGAGGAACGACTGGTGGAGTTCGTGCGCGCGCTCCAGCGCCGCGGCCTGCCGGTTCACGATCGTCGAGAAGGTGTGACTGAGGATGTCGTCGAACCTGATGTGCTCCGGAATCAGGACCAACGGCAGTCCGAGTTCCTCGGCGGTGGCGACGGCCGTCGTACTGAGGTCGGGCAGGTATCGGTCGATCTTGACCCCGATGCCGGCGAGCCCGAGCCGGCGCAGGCCGCGCAGCAGCTCCGCCTGGCCGACGTCGTCGCGGGGCAGGGGATAGCCGGTGGCCAGCAAGAACTCATCGGGCTTCACCCACGGCCCGATGTCCGGCACCGTCATGACGTTCAGTGCGCAGATGCTGTGGCTCAGGCCCTGACGGCCAGCGACCAGCTCGGCGCCTTCCATCACCTCGTGGCCCAACAGCTCACCAACGGTGAGGCCCTGTCCGAAGTCGCCCGATGGCGCGCTCCCAGTCATGCGCCGTATTTTAGGAGTAAGAGCCAAAAGGTGCACAAGATGTTCGTCGCAATAGCCATACTCCGCGAGTGACGAGACTCGTAGGCTCCGTGGACCGGTGACGGCTCGACGCCTGTCGCCGAGGGCATGTCGTCGGGACACCGGAGGTAGCACGATGAGCACGATCGCGGTCATCGGAGGCACCGGCCCACAGGGGAAGGGGCTCGCCTATCGCTTCGCCCGCGGCGGACACGACGTCGTACTCGGGTCACGCGACGAAGCGCGGGCCGCCCAGGCTGCCGACGAGCTCGCCGCGCGCCTGGGCGGGCGCGGCGGCACGGTCGCCGGGGCGGGGAACGCGGCGGCCGCGACGAAGGCCGAAGTCGTCCTCCTCGCCGTCCCGTACGCCGGTCACGACGCCCTAGTCGCGTCCCTGGCTGCTGAGCTCGCCGGCAAAGTCGTCGTCAGCTGCGTCAACCCGCTCGGCTTCGACCAGCGCGGCCCCCACGGTCTCGACCTGGGTGGGACCTCTGCCGCCGAGACAGCGCAGGGCCTGCTGCCCGACAGCGTGGTGGTCGGCGCCTTCCACCACCTCTCGGCGGTATCGCTGAACGGGGACGCCGACCTGCTCGACCACGAGGACGTACTGGTCTGCGGGGACGACCCGGAGGCGAAGCAGACGGTCATGGAGCTCGCGGCGACCATCACCGGCAAGCCGGGCATCGACGCCGGAGCGCTGCGGCTGGCGCGGCAGCTCGAGCCGCTGACCGCCGTGCTCATCTCCATCAACAAGCGGTACAAGGTCCGCTCCGGTCTGGCCATCCACGGCGTGAACGGGTCATGACCGAGCAACTGCGGTGGTGGGTCGTCGTTCCGATGAAGGACATCCGCCATGCCAAGTCGCGGCTCGGCGGCGACCCGGGCCGGCGGCGGGCGCTCGCGGTCGCCATGGCGCGCGACACACTCCACGCCGCCGCCGGAGCGGTCTGCGTCGACGGCGTCGTCCTCGTCTGCGAACAGCCGGACGACGTACCTGACCTGATGGTCCCGGGCGTGCGCGTCGAGGTGCGGCCCGGCCTCGGCCTCAACGACGCCCTCAGCGCCGGCGCCGCCGTGGTGCGGGCCGACAACGCCCGTCGACACCTCGCGGCGCTGCCCGCGGACCTGCCGTACCTGCGCAGCGACGAGCTGACGGTCGCCCTCGGCCGCGTCGCCCGTCACCCGCGCGCCGTGGTGGCGGACCGCGAGGGCGTCGGCACCGCGCTGCTCACCTCACGCGCCGGAACGCAACTGCTCCCGGCTTTCGGCCTGGACTCACTCACCCGTCACCGCGCCTCGGGCGCCCGGGAGGTCCTCCTCCCGGCACGGTCAGGCCTGCGCCGTGACGTCGACCACCAGGAGGACCTGATGCCCGGGCCCGGCCTCGGTCCGCACACCCACGCGACGTTGCGCGGCGGTCGCGTCCTGGCTGCGGCGGAGGAAGGAGCGCGGTGCTGACCGGCATCCCACGCGGGTCGGGCGCCGGCGCCCCCACCGATGAGGAGATCGCGGGAGATGGACGAAATCAACGACGACTTCCCTGAAACCGAGGTCTGGAACGCCAAGGACGTGATCCATGCGTGAGGTCCTCGGCGAGCTGCTCGCCTCGTGGCGTGCCGGCGAGTCGGTCGCCATGGGGACCGTCGTCGCGACCTTCAGGTCGGCGCCGCGGCCGCCGGGGGCATCGATGCTGGTCTGCCCAGACGGAAGCGTCGTGGGCTCGGTCTCAGGCGGCTGCGTCGAGGGCGGGGTCGTCGAGTTGGGCCAGCAGGTCCTCCAGGACGGCGTACCGGTGTTGGAGCGCTACGGCGTGTCGGACGACGACGCCTTCGCCGTCGGCCTGACCTGCGGCGGGATCCTCGACGTGTACGTCGAGAAGGTCGACCGAACGACCTTCCCGGAGCTTGAAGACCTGGCGGGTGAGGTAGAGGCGGGGCGGCCGGTGGCCGTGGCGACCGTGGTCGCCCACCCCGATCCCGCCGTCCTTGGCCGACGGATCCTGGTGCGGCCGGGCGCAGCGTTTTCCGGAGGCCTCGGCAACGACCGGATGGACGGCGCCGTCGCCGACGACGCGCTGGGCCTGCTCGCGGCCGGCTCCAGCGAGACGCTCGGCTACGGACCCGAGGGTGAGCGCCGGGGCGAGGGGATGCGGGTGTTCATCCGCAGCTTCGCCCCGCGCCCGCGCATGCTGGTGTTCGGCGCCATCGACTTCGCCGCTGCCGTCGCCCGGGTGGGGACCTTTCTCGGCTACCGGGTGACGGTCTGCGACGCCCGGCCCGTGTTCGCGACGCATGCCCGCTTCCCCGACGCCGACGAGGTCGTCGTCGACTGGCCCCACCGCTATCTCCAGGCGCAGGCCGACATCGGGGAGATCGACGACCGCACCGTGATGTGCGTGCTGACGCACGACCCCAAGTTCGACGTCCCGCTGCTCGAGGTCGCGCTGCGGCTCCCGGAGGTCGCCTACATCGGGGCGATGGGTTCGCGGCGGACTCATGAGGACCGCCTCCGTCGTCTGCGGGAAGCCGGCCTGACTCCCTCGGAGATCGAGCGGCTGTCGAGCCCCCTCGGCCTCGACCTCGGCGCGCGGACGCCGGAGGAGACCGCGATCAGCATCGCCGCCGAGATCACCGCCCGCCGCTGGGGCGGCAGCGGCCGACGGCTCGCGACGGTCGACGGGCGGATCCACCGAGAGGACTGATCAGCCGTCGATCGCGCTCATCGGGCGGTCAGGCTGCAGGAAGTCCGGGGCGCCGCCCCTGCGGCCGGCGCGCTTGCCCCACTGGGCGGTCCCGCCTGCGCCCGGCGATCTCGGCGCCCGACGCCCCGCACCGGAGCAGGCAGGCTGTGGAGGTGCGACTCATCGCGTGCGAACAGGCAGTCGCGGACCCGGCCTTCGGCGCAGCGAGTGTCCTGTCCGGCCGGAGCCGGGCAGGACACTGGCCTGTCGTTGAGCCTTCGGGTCGGCGCGGTCAGGCGCGGTCGCGCTCCACGTGGCGTACGTCGATCGCGGCCGGCGGGGCGACTCGAGGACGCCACACGCCGAAGATCAACGCGGCGACGATGGCCGAGACGAAGTAGCTGAAGTCCGCCCCGTGCAGCGCCTCGGCGATCGGGCCCGTGTAGAACTCGGTGCCCATGAACGGAACCGAGATGGCGATACCGACCACCAGCGCGGTGAGTCCAGGGGCTCCGAAGCGCCCGAACACGCCGTCACGCTCATAGAAGTTGCGGATCGCGGGATAGCCACGCCCCGAGCGGTGGACGATGAAGTAGTCGACCAACAAGACGGCCAGCCACGGCGTGATGTAGTACGACACGACGTGCAGGAACAGGCGGAAGTTCGCCTGGAACTCGGCACCTCCGAAAACCAGGGCGAGGAAGAGCCCGAAGAGTCCGGCGATCGTCACCGTCACCCACTGCGGGAGCCGCAGGTCGCAGGTCAGAGTCGCCATCGCACCGCTGTAGAGGTTCACCGCGTTGTGCGGGATCGCCGAGATGCCGAGCGTCAGCAGCACCACGTAGCGCAGCCAGTCGGGCAGGGCGACCTCGAGGGCGCTGAGCACATCCCCGTTCGGTGCGAGGGTGATGAGTCCGGCACCCAGCACCATCATCCAGGTCGTCGACGCGAACAGTCCGGCGGTCGCCGCCTTGACGACCGACGACGGCTTGCTGGCCTCGGGCAGGTAGCGCGAGTAGTCCGACGCGTACGGTGCCCAGCTCGCGGTGTAGCCGAACACGACCGTGAACATCACGAGCCACGCCAACCAGTAGTCGCTGCCCGAGGCGCTCGGCTCTACGCCCGGGCCGCCGCCGTGCGCGATCAGCACGATCGAGACGACTGTCAGCAGAACGAAGCTGAGCTTCGTGATCCAGTCGCCGAGAATGTGCAGGATGCGGTAGCCGTAGATGCCGATCACGATGTTCAGCGCGGCGACAACGACGACCGTCGGCTCGTACGGCGTCTTGAACAGGTCGGCCAGAGACTGCGCGCCGAGCACGGTCCCGACGGTGTAGTACCCGACGAACACCAGGAGGGAGAGCAGTGCCGGAAGGAAGTTGCCGAAATAGCCGAACGCCGCACGTCCCATGGGGAGTTGCGGCATGCCCAGGCGAGGGCCCATCGCAGCGCACAGACCGGTACCGACCGAGCCCAGGAAGTTTCCCATCACGATGGCGGTTACGCTGCCCCAGAAGCCGAGCCCGAGCACCCCGCCGCTGGAGCCGACGAAGATGCCTGCCAGGTAGATCACGGGTGCGAACCGCACGGTGAACTGGTTGCTGGGGCGACCGTATCGGCGACTCGGTTCGACATAGGCGATGCCATGGCGTTCGAGTGCCAGAGTCGCTCTGTCCGCCGGCTCGGCTTGAGCCGACGTGGGATTGTCCTTCATCACAGATCCTCGGTTCCTCTGTCGGGCCGGCACGACAACCAAGACGCACACGGCCTTGGGTCCGAGTGCCCGGGGGTGGCCTTATTTCGAAGCTCGGGAGGCATCGCTGGCTGCCTCGGCGGCGTGACCCGCCTTCTCGCTCTCTCAAGCCCATCGGGTGTGACATCGGCAACATTAGGGAGCCGTGTCACCCGATGCCCATGGCACCAAGCGCCAAGGCAGAACACCCAGCCTTAGCTGAGACCGCCATCTGAAGTTCCCCCAAGGCCGGGTAGTTAGCGTTTTCGCAGGTCACGCAAGGGATTCGTCATCTGGCTGATAGTCGTGTAGCGGCCCGTGCGGACTCTCTTGATCATTCCTCTCTCGGTCCAGCGAGCGAGTTGTCGATAGGTTGCGACGAGTGTGACGTCGCCGAGCAGCTCGGCGATCTCCCGTGCGCGCCAGAGCCGTTCGGGCTCTGCCTGCAGGATGGCCAGGACACGTACCATGCGGCTGCCGGTTTTGCCGGGGCCGGTGTTCTCCCGGACGGTCGTCGCGGGCAGTGCGGGCTGCGGCAATGGGGGCGGCAGGAGAGTGATCGTCGTTGAGGTCACACCCCGGCTGCCGTCAGGGCGGCCGTCCAGTTTCCTTTCCGCGTATCGAGAGATGGGTGACTTCACCTTGCGGGTGCTGACGCGGGATCGCCGTGCGGGCGACAGTGCCGACAGGACTCGGCGCCGATCTCTCCGATGTCCTGCTCGAAGACTCCTTCCGCACATACCAGCAGGTCGCGAGCGGGTTGGAGGGCGATGGTGAAGCCGCAGCGGTCGGGATCGGTGCCCGGTCTGGACTCCGCCGCCTCGACCATGGTGCGGCGCAGGAGCTGGTAGGAGATCACGTCGATGGTCCCCAAGTTGCCAAGGCAGAAGCACTGTTGGGGCTTCGCGGCTTGGCATCCATCTCCGCGCATTCACGTCAGGGGCGACTGAGCCCGGCCGTGGGCAAGGACACGGTGATCGACCTCGTCGCCGACTTCTCCACTGGCTCCGTGCCCATGGGTACGACCCGGACGACGCTTTGGATCGCGCCCAGGCGCACTTCGAAGCGAGCTGACGGAGACAATGCAGCACGTTCTGACCCCGAGTTATCAGTGGGCCAGGACGCGATTGCTCGGCCGCGGGGCCCCCACATCCTTGCGGGCCGCGCGAGGCCGGGCACCCCGGAACCCCACGCTCTCTGAAAGCCGCCTTCCTGCCGCGGCGTTTGCGGTGGTCGGTCACGCCGCCCCCGCGCGTGAGGGCTCCCTGGCATTTGCGTCATGGAGGCAGGGCGTACGCCGTTCGTCGCAGATTAAAGACCGCTCGTCGACTGCGACGCCCCTCACTCATTGCCCCTGAACCAGGTTGATCGCGAACCTCTGACACCAGCCACCCCCGCAACAAGGAGGAGAACATGGACGACTCACGTGACGTGACCGCCGTGCCCCGGGTGCCGCTCGGCCGACGCACCTTCCTTGGCGGAGTGGGCGTCGCCGCCCTTGGCGCCGCCGGTCTCGGGGGCATCAGCCTGTTCACCGGCGCCACCCTGAGTCCGGCGGCGGCTGCCACCGCGGTGCCGGAGGCGGACAAGGACCCGCTCAACCTGCTCCAGCGGATGCTGTCCTACGACACACAGAACCACGGCAAGGGCGCGAACACGCGCCCGCACGCGGAGATGCTCAAGGCGGTGTGGGAGAACGCCGGGGTGCCCGCGGAGATCATCGACACTCCTCAGCCGAACAACGTGCACCTGATCGCGCGGATCCCCGGGACCAGTTCCGCTGCACCGCTGCTGATGCTTGGCCACTCCGACGTGGTGCCGGTCGAACGGGAGGCATGGTCCGCCGATCCGTTCTCCGGCACGGTGCGCAACGGGGAGGTGTACGGCCGCGGCGCCCTCGATATGAAGGGCGCGAACTCGGCGACGATCAGTGCTCTGCTGCGGCACATCTCCGAGGGGTCCCGGTTCGAGCGCGACATCATCGTGCTCACCGACTGCGACGAGGAGGCCGGATCGTTCGGGTCGGGTTGGCTGGCGGCCAACCACTGGAGCAAGGTGGACGCCGGCATGGTCCTCACCGAGGGCGGCTGGTTCCTGGCGCAGAAGGACAGGACCACCCCGATGCTGATCACCGCCACCCGGCAGGACAAGGTCTACTTCAACCTGGACCTGACCGCCGGCGGCACCGCCACGCACTCCTCCAAGCCCAACCCCGACTCCGCGATCGTGACTTTGTCCCGGGCGGTCGCCGAACTCGGCAGTTGGCTCGCGCCGGTGCACCTCACCGAGGTGACGCGCGAGTATTTCGCGGCGCTGGCGAAGGCAACCGACGACGCGGAGTTCGCCCGCGCCGTCAAGCTCATGCTCTCCGCACGCAGCCAGAACGCACGGGAACGGGCCGCGCGCGTCGTTGTGTCGAAGTCCTCCTACCCGTGGCTGCACCGTGCCCTGCTCCGGACCACGCACGCGTTCGTCATCGAGGACTCCGGCTACAAGGAGAACGTGATCCCGTCCTCGGCGCATGTCCGGCTCAACTGCCGTGGCATCCCCGGTGGTCAGAAGCCTCGCGAGTTCCTCGCCCAGGTCCGTGAGATGACGGCCCGCCGCGGCATCCAGGTGGCGCTTGCCGCCCCGGAGGGCAAGACCGAGGCGCAGTACCTCGACGAGCTCGACGGGAGGTGGGCGACGGCGCCTGCCGACATCGACACTCCGCTGTTCCGCGCTCTCGCCGGAGCCGCGAGCGAGACCTACCCCAACGCGGTGTTCGCGCCGGCTCTGTTCGAAGCAGGTACCAGCCTGGCGCCGTGGCGCGAGCGCGGCATCCCCGGATACGGGGTCTACCCGTACGTACTCGACAACGACCAGCTCATCACGATGCACGGCAACGACGAACGGATCTACGTCGAGGCACTGCGGCAGGGGACCGCGTTCATGTACCGGACGTTCTCCCGCTTCCTCAGCTGACGGGCCGGTCACCAGCGGGCATGCGCCTACGGCCGCGCGGGCGCTGCCTGTCCACCCCCACGCGCCACCGGCCGAGATGATCCGCTGCGCGACGCCCTGCACCGGGGCGGGCCCTTCCCCGACGGTCCCTGCTTGGAGCTCGGATCAGGTACCGGCCTGTTCACCCCGCTGCTCGGCAGCGTGTTCCCACACGTGATCAGCATGGACCTGTCGGAGCAGATGCTGCGCCAGGCCGCCGAGCGCTCGCCACCAGAACACCCGCGCCCTGGGCGTCTTCAAGCAGGCGGTGCTGGTGCTGCGGTGGTTCGTCGACGGAACACGGCTGGCCCAACTCGCCCGCGACAACGGTATCTCGGTCCCCACCGCCTACCGCTACCTGCGCGAAGGGCTGACCGTGCTCTCCGACCACGCCCCGGATCTCCGGCGCATCGCCAGGCCGGGCAGGTAGGCGACCTGGCAGCCCGCGTCCCGGGCCACGGCCAGCGGGAGAGCGCCGATGGAGGCGGGCTGGTCCACGATCACCAGGACGGTGCCGAACTTCGCGGTCAGCTTGTCGAACACGGCCCGCAGTTTCGGTTCGCTGTTGGGCAGCTGTTTGTCGAAGACCTTCTTTCCGGCCGGGGTGCGTGGCCGTGATGAGCGCTCTTGCCGACGTCCAGGCCGAGGAACACGCCCACGTCTTCGGTATCGAACATCGCGCCCCTCCAGGCGAGTTGAACGTGCCGGCCTCGGCATGGGTGTCGTACGCGCGCATCCACGTTATGCAGACCTGCCGCCCGCGAACTGTCCGGCATTGCGCCGGACCGGGCGGTGGCCGGACCTCTCATCAGCGTCTCCGACGGCACCTCCCGGGCCCGGTGACACCACCCCCCCAGGTCATGTCTTCGACAGGGGGCAACAGTCATGCCGGGCCCGGAGGCCAGCGGTCCCGTTACAGGACCGCGAAAAACATAACGGGGCGTGCGCTTCGGGTGCGTGACTTGGACGTGCGACGGCCCCGCCCAGGCAGTTGGAATTCCGGAGACGACGCAACGGCGTGCCTCTCGTTCCGCACCCTGCCGGACGGTGAGGGGGGCGAGGTCTCGGTGTGCATCACTCCCCCGAGGCGCGCGGGCCGCGGGTACTTCAGCGGGTGACCGCCCGGAGTGCGTTGACCAGGCCGTGCCCGTAGAAGCCGTTGTAGGGCCTGCCGCCCTGGCAGACGGCGTTACCGTCGATGTCGTACGGCACCGGGCAGCTGAGGGCGTCCGCCTGCTGCTCCAGCATCTTCGCGATCTGGTGCGGCGGGGCGTCCGGGTGAGTGCTCTTCAGCAGCGCGGCCACCCCGGCGACGTGCGGGGACGCCATGGAGGTGCCGTTGAGGTGGCCGTAGTCGCCGTCCGGCATGGTGGACAGGATGCCTCCGCTGACCGCCGGAGCCTGCGGCGGCTGGTAGAAGGTCCAGTCACCGCCGGGCGCGGCCACGTCGATGACGGTCTGACCGTAGTTGGAGTACGACGACTTGAGGTTCAGGGCGCCGGTGGCCGCGACGGTCACCACACCGGGCAGGCCGGAGGGCACGGCCAGGCATTTGCGCGGGTCGACCTCCCGGTTGACGGGGGTGCCGTCGTTGGGGCTGTAGGTGTCGGTGATGGACCTGGCCGCCAGGTCCCAGTTCTTGTTTCCGGCCGAGGCGACATGGAGGGTTCCGCGGTCGGTGGCGTAGCCGGCAGCACGGCGCACCGCCTCCCTGGCGGCCTGCTGGTCGAGGCCGTCGAGGCAGTTGAAGTACCAGGGGTCGATGTAGTAGCTGTTGTTGGTGATGTCCACGTGGTGTTCGGCGGCCCAGACGAAGCCGCAGACCACGCTCTCCGGGTAGAAGGCGCTCTTGGTCGGCTCGGACACCTTGATGGCGGCCAGTCGGACGCCTGGGGCCACTCCGGTGACGCCGATGCCGTTGCGGGCGGCGGCGATGGTTCCGGCGACATGGGTGCCGTGGTAGTAGCCCGGGGCTCCCGCGGTGGGCCGCCAGGCTCCGGGAGTGGTGTCGGGGGCGCCGCTGACGCAGCTGACGGAGTCCGCGGCGTCGAAGTTGGGCGCCAGGTCGGGGTGGGTGTCGTCCACGCCGGTGTCGATCACGCCCACCAGGACGCGTCTGCTGCCGAGGCTGACGGCGTGCGCCTGATCGGCCTTGATGGCGCCGATGTCCCACTGCAGGGGCTCCAGCGGCTCCTGCCCGGCATCGGCCGCGCTGTCGGCAGCGGCGGCCTCCTCGGCGCTCAGCCCGACCGGGTTGCTCTCCAGGGCCGGGGCGAGGGGGGCGGTGCGGGTGGCGCCGACCGAGTCGAAGAGGCGGGTGGCGCGCAGCGTCCCCGCGAAGGCGGGGTTGTCGGAGTGCGCGACCACCACGCCTATCTGCTCGTAGGAGTGCACGACGGTGCCGCCGGCCTGCGCGATCTGCTGCTCGGCAACGAGGGCGGCGGCATGTCCGGGATAGGTGTTGACGAAATAGCTTAGGAGCGGGCCGGTGGCAGCCTGCGGGGCTGCGAGGGATGGTGTCGCTGGTAGCGCGGTGAGGGCTGCGGCCATGGTGAGGCCGAGCAATGCAGACGCCGTTCGGCGGTACCGCGGGTGTGCGGGCCGGGGTGAGAAGACAGAGCGCAGATCCATGCGTGGCCTCCACTTCGACGCGCAAACGGCCGCGGGCCTGTTGCCCGCGGCCGAGCGCATGACAGATGAAGCTAAAGCAGAGACCTGGTGTTGATCAATAGTTCGTACGTAGTGTGCGTGTACGGAAAAGCCCAGCTCGGACATGCCGAGCCGGGACGTCTGCCGGTGCGTCAGGCGCCGCGCAGGACGGCGCCGGTGCGGGCGACCGCCTCGGCGACCGCGGCCTCGCGGGCCGCACTGGCCTCGTCGACGGTCAGCGTGCGGTCCGGGGCACGGAAGCGCAGCGCGTAGGCCAGCGACTTGCGACCCTCGCCGAGCTGCTCGCCAGTGAAGACGTCCAACAACCGCAGAACCTCGTGGAGTTACCTGCAGACCGGTTCCGCACACTCGAGCTGCTCAGCACTACGTCCGGCGCCCATCGCCGCACGCAGGTTGTCTGGTTTCAGACATACCCGGTTTCGGTCAGTCAGAAGGCATTCACCACTGGGCCACTGGGCTTACACACTGGGCGACGCCCGCCGTCACCCTTGCGGGCACCTTCGAAAAGGAGTCCCTGTGAAGAAGACTGAACCCTTCTCCGTAACGTCTCGTGACGGTTGGTGATCTTCGGTCAGGTGGTGCGGCCGTGCTCCAGCTGGAGCAGGACGAGGGCGGCTCGGGCGATCCGGGTGATGCTGCCGGGGTCGAGGCTGACCCGGCGCAGGGCCTTGAAGGTGACCTGAGCAGAGCGTTGGCGCGCTCGGCGACACCGTGGATGCCGCGGATCACCTTGTTGAACGTGTGCTGCTCGGTGGTGAGTTGGCTTTAGTGTCGGAGCCGTCGTCCGGGCCCTGCGCGAACACCGGCAGCAGGTACGCGCACTCGCGGAATGCCGTCGCCTGGCCGACCTGCTGGAGGCCGACCCCGACCTCGAGGCCCTGAGCTACTACTCACACTTGCTCGCCTGGGACCTCAGCCGGGTGCCGGAGAAAAAGCGGGCCACGCTCGTCGTCCTGCTGGACACCTTCGAGGATGTCGGCGACCGAGTCCACCGCGATCTGGAACGGTTGATCCAGCGCATGGTGTGGCTCATGCCGAATGTCCTGTTCGTCATCACCGGTCGTAATCGCCTCCAGTGGGACGACCTCAAGCTCGAAGGTCAGCTCGACTGGGCGGGTCCGGAGTGCTGGCCGCTGCTGGTGGGCGGCGCCACCGAGGAACCGCGTCAGCACACGGTCGGCTACCTCTCGGCGGAGGACTGTGAGATCTACCTGCGTGAGCGGCTGACCGTCGCCGGCCGACCGTTGATCGACGACCGGACCCGCCACATGATCACGGCGAACTCCCACGGCCTGCCGCTCTATCTGGACCTTGCGGTGATGCGGTTCCTGGATCTTTACCGCCGTAACGACCGTGCCCCGGTGCCCGGTGAGTTCAATCTCGACTTCTCCGCCCTCGTCGCACGTACGTTCCGTGACCTCACTCCGGATGTACGCCGTGTGCTGCGCGCGGTGAGTCTGCTGGATTCCTTCTCGGTCGAACTGGCCACCGCCGCTGCCGGTCTCGATCGCGACGCCCCTGCCCTCGACCTCGTCGAGCGCCCCTTCGTCGACATGGACCCTGGTGCGCCGTGGCGGCACCGGCTGCACGATCTCGTGCGGGAGGCAGTCCGCGAGGCCGACGACACGAGTGAGGACCGGTGGAGCGAGGCGGACTGGAAACGAGCGGCCCGCCGTACGTTCACCGCCCTCGGCCGCGAAGCGGCGAATGACGACCGGGCTCGCCTCGTGGCTGCCCTGCGCCAGGGGCTGCGTCTGGCCCGCGACTACCAGTTGGACCTGGACTGGCTGGCCGATGCGGCCTTCCGCTACGTGGACGACTTCGTCTGGGAACCCATCGAGCTGCCGGCACAGGATGACGGCGGTGGCGACGCGATCAGTACGCCGGCCGAGGCCCTGGCCGTGTCGCTGTCGGCCATCGCCCAACGTCAGCGCGAACACCGTGGTCGCACGGCGGAGCGCCTGCGCTCGGTTCTCGACTCCGGGCAGCTCCCCGACCGGCTGCTGGAGCTGCCGCGATACTTCCTCGCGGAATGCGACCGTGATCTGGGGAACTTCGACGCGTCGCTGGACGGGATGCGTCAGGTCGCCGACGACGGAGGCCGCCTCGCACCCACGGCGGCACGAGGTCTGGTGCACCTGGCCCGCCGGGTCGGCCGCTTCGAGCGCGTACGTACGGCAGTCGAGGCCCTGGGACCGGAAGGCCGAGCCGACCGGGCCCGTGGTGACCTCTGGTGGACGCAGGGCAACATCGGACCCGCATGCTCCGCCTACGCCGCTGGACGAGACGAAGCACTCCACCGCGACCAGCCGGGCGAAGCAGCGCTCGCCCAGGCGTGCCTGGCCTTCGCCGCGGCCTTCCAGGACCGTCCCCGCGCAGCTGAGCAGATCGCCCGCGCCGAGGACATGCTCGGCGGTGTCTCGATCCGTTGGGCGGAGATCCAGACATCCATCGCCACACTCGTACGGGACGCCGGTGTCGCCGCGGATCTCCCACAGCGCGCCGAGGACACCGCCTCACGCGCCCGGGAAGCGGGACTCACCTCCTCCATCGCCTACATCCGCCTCGCGGTCTGCCTCCACTTCCTGGTGCTCGGGAGCTTCGACCTGCTGGATGAGGCGAGGGAGCGGTTGCGAGAGTGCGTAAAGGGAGAAGAGTTCGCCTATCTTGCGGAACTCTCCTACCTGATGGCCGACGAGGTGCCGTCGGCCGATCTACCCTGCGCGCAGTGGCTGGACGGGCAGGCTGCCGTGCAGGCACGCTGGGTGGCGATCGTCGAAGACCGGCGCCGGGAGGCTGCCGCGATCAGAGGAGAATGAGCAGGTGGCGAAATACACCACGCTGGAACAGATCGACCTGCCGGTCGTGGCAGACCGCTATGGGCTCAAGGAATCGCGGCTCGCTCCGCTGGCGGGCGGCGCGGCCAAGCCGCGGTGATGGCGGCCTTCGCTCTCACCGATCGGATCAGAGCTGTTGCAGACGAACCGACGCGATGAACCCGGCCCATGCGTCTCGCTGTACGGCGATGTGGCGACCGTTCGGCCGCTTCGAGTCGCGTACACCGATGGCGGTCATCAGGTCGGCGACCTCGATGCACTCGGTGCCGCTACCGCCGCTGTACGACGACTTGAACCAGCGCGTGCGTTCGTGATCCATCAAAGCTCCCCACAGACTTGATTCAGAAACGCGGCAGACAGGTCGATATCCAACGCCTGCGCGCGCAGGTACTCGAACGCCAATTTATAGCGCGCGAGCTCCTGCGGCTTCTCCATAAAGAGCCCGCCGCCGATGATGTCCACATACACGACGTCGAGTTCGGGCGCGGGGCCGCCGAGGACGACGAAACTGCCCACCGCTGCGGCGTGAGCGCCCGCTTCGAACGGCAGTATTTGAACCGTAATGTGGGGCTGGGTGGCCTGCGTACAGAGATGCTTCAACTGCTCGCGCATGACGGCGCGGCCACCCACGATGCGCCGGACGACCGCTTCGTCAATCACTGCCCAAATGTGCGGAGGCTCGGCCCGACCGAGGAGCTCCTGCCGTTTCATGCGGATGTCCACCATGTGGTGGATTTCCTGGTCCGTACACCGCATCTCTGAGGCGCGATGAACCGCTTCTGCGTACGCGCGCGTCTGGAGCAGGCCAGGCACGTACATACAGGCGTAGTGGTCCTCGCTGACCACTTCGTCTTCCAGGGTCAACATGAGATTCATCGACTCGGGGATTGGATCAGCGAGGGACCGCCACCATCCCTGGATCCGTGCGCCCTTGGCCAACTCGACCAGCGACGCGCGTTCCTGATCCGAGGCGCCGTACTCACGGCAGAGGGCGTCGACTGCTGGCCACTTGACCGTGCCCTCTTTCGTCTCGTAGCGGCTCAAGGTCGCCTTGGAGATGCCGACCCGAGCCCCGGCCTCCTCCAGTGTGAGGCCCTTGCGCTCGCGGAAACGGCGCAGATCTGCGCCGAGTTGACGTCTGCGGGTGGTTGGTCCGACTGGCATGGTTGTGGTCCTTCACGTTGATCCCCAAGAGCGTGCATCGTGCGGGGTGCATCGAGCAAGACAGCGCACTCCGGGGGCGCGCGTCAGTTCGTGTGCTCCCATTGCTTCTACATGAGAGTTCCATTTTGAGAGTTCCACTGCCACCGTATGAGAGGCAACGGGCACACACGGTGACCGTCTGGTGGAGGAGTGGTCGGCTTGGATGAGTGTCGTTTCGGCGTGGACAGAAAAGCTTGGGATCTGGCGTTTCTGGCAGAAGCAGAGGAGCTCGCCGGCCTGCGGCGAGTGATGCGGTTACACCTGGAGCTCTGGGGGTTGCCGGGAGTCGTCTACGCGGCGCAGGTCTGCGTCACGGAGCTAGTCGCAAATGTGGTCAGGCATGTAGGCCCCGGCACCCCGTCGTGTCTCGCCGTATCCATGAACGGAGACCGTCTTCGCATCGAGGTAAGCGATCCCGATCTGCAAGCACTCCCTACGCTCATCACGGCAGCGGGGGAGAGTGAGGCGGGGCGGGGCATGGCGCTTGTGGACGGTATCGCAGATCGCTGGGGTGTCATCCTGCGCGGTGACTCCAAAGTCACCTGGTGCGAGCTGGTCACCGGCCTCCGGTCATCAACCGATCACGTCGATGGTCCCCAAGTCGCGAAGGCGGAAGCACTGCTGGGGCTTTGCGGGCTCGGCGGCCTCCCAGCGAATTCCCGTCGTGAACGGCTGAGCCTGACCTTGGGGAAGGAGATGGCGATCGATCTCATCGTTGACCTCCTCCATTGGCTCCGTGCTCACGGCTGCGACCCGGACGACGCCCTCGACTGCGCGCAAACGCACTTCGAAGCCGAGGTGGCTGATCCGGCGTGAAGCAGCCTTCGTCTGAGGAACTTGTCGAAATCGCCGAAGAGCTGGATGACTTGGAGGGGGACTGCGACTGGGCGGAGTCGTACAACCTGTGGTGCCTCGTGTGTGCTGCACAGCATTGTGGCTTCTTTCCCGGAGTGTCGGTGCACCAACTCGTGCCCCTCGGTCGGCGGGTCGACTTCTTCCTCATCACTGTTGAGGTGACGCCGACGATCGTGTTGGCCACAGCCCCCATTCACTGGCGTGAAATCGAACCTCCAGCTCCGGGTACCGGGACGGCGGCGATTGGCCATCTGTTGGCGAGGATCGGCGAAGAGTGCTCGAATTTGCTCGTGGCCTTTCATGGGAACGCTGCGAGTCGTCCCGATGAGTAGCCAAACCGATCGCCGACCTCCCCATCGGCTGTGTTCGCGGCCATGACCCGACGAGGTGCCGGATCGGGCCCATCCAGTGGTCACCTTCAGGTCAAGTGTAGGAGAAATCAGGCCACTTAGCCTCACAAGGCGTCATGAGTGATCGAAAATGATCAAATGGCGGGAAGCATGTTCGCATGGCTGCGTACAGAGCTTTCTTCGGGCATGTGGATGAGTGCCTTCCAGGTGTCCATTTCGAATCCCGGCAAGCCGTCAAGGATGCCAAGCTTCACAAAGAGCGCGAGGCAGGCATCTCGTGGGGGCTTGATGCCAGCGGGGAGAGGGCTGCCGATGCGATCGTGCTGAATCAGGGCTATGAAGACGATCTCGACATGTGGGATGAGGTCGTTTATACAGGTGCTGGTGGTCGAGATCGCAACACTGGTCGGCAGATAGAGGATCAGACTTGGGAGAACCGTGGGAACGCGGGTCTCCGGAGAAGTCGGATATTGGCCAACCCCATACGGGTCATCCGAGGTAGTGAAGGTGAGCGAGATTATTCACCTGTAAGTGGATACCGGTATGACGGCCTCTACCAGATTGTCGAAGAGTGGACCGAAGTTGGTAAGGCTGGCTTTCAGATCTGCCGGTTTAGGCTGCGTCGCCTCCCAGCTGAAACGCAGGAACTTACGCCCGTTGAGCAGCAGGTCCGAGACATCCTAGACCGGCAAGACCAAGATGCAGCTGACGAGAACAGTGCTGACGCGCCTGAGGTGACTACCCAGCGACGGACGACCACGGTCGAACGCATCGTCCGCGACACGGCTGTTGTCCGCCGGGTTAAGCGGTGGCACGAGTACACGTGTCAGATCTGTGGTCTAGCGCTGACAGTTGGGGCTGAGGGTAAGAGCTATGCCGAGGGGGCGCACATACAAGCGCTTGGGGGCTCGGCAGGGGGTCCCGATGTCGAAGGGAATGTGTTGTGTCTGTGCCCTAACTGCCATGTTCGACTTGACCGTGGTGCCCTTTATCTGACCGATGATTTTCATGTGGTGGATCGCTACGCAGAAGGCCCGACCTCGCGAACGATCCCGTTGAGGACGATGGAACAGCATCGCATTGGGAAGCGATTCCTGCGAGCGCACCGCCGCTTCTGGCGTATAAGTGATCTGAATCGCTAACCTCGCGCTTTCATGAGCGCGCCCGTCCCTGCCTTGATCAAATAAGCAGAGAGCGCTCCTGACCTGCAACGATGGGACTTGTCTAGGATCCTATCGGCTGCATGGGAAGAAGCACTCTCCAGGTGAGCAAGCGTATCGGGTTGTAGCCGCGTGTCCGTGTCGAGGGCGGTGGCAGCGGCACGGTCTGGCAGGCCGGGACGGTGCTGCTGGCTGAGACCGTCCGCAGGACGGGTCTGGACACCGCGATATCGGTGGCGCTGGCGTCTGGGCGCAAGCCGCGGGCGGTGCACGACCCGGGCAAGACCCTGCTGGATGTGGCCCTGGCGGTCGCACTGGGCGGGGACTGTCTCGCGGACGTGGGCGTGCTGCGGGCCGAGCCGGGTGTGTTCGGCCCGGTGGCATCCGACCCCACGGTCTCCCGGCTCATCGCCACCCTCGCCGCAGCCGGACCGAAGGCCCTCGCTGCGATCCGCTCCGCCCGAGCCGACATACGCTCACGGGTCTGGGGACTGGCCGGGACGAACGGTCCGGCCGCCGACGGCCAGGTGACCGTGGACATCGACGGCGTGCTGGTCCTCGCGCACTCCGAGAAGCAGGACGCCACCGCGACCTGGAAGAAGACCTTCGGCCACCATCCGCTCGTCGCGTTCGTCGACCACGGCCAGGCCGGGTCCGGAGAGCCGGTGGCCGCCCTGCTGCGGCCCGGCAACGCAGGCTCCAACACCGCGAGCGACCACATCACCACCACCCGACTCGCCTGGCGCAACTGCCCGGACCCCTGCGACGGGGACGCCGGACACTGATTCGCACCGCCTCCGCGGGTGGCACCCGCGCCTTCCTGGACTGGCTCTCCAAGCCGGGCCGGTGGCTGTCGTATTCCGTCGGCATGACCATCACTGACGCCATCCACCAGGCCGTGCTGAAGATCCCGAAGAAGGCATGGACGCCGGCCTACGACGCCGACGGCACCGAGCGGCCCGGCGCCTGGGTCGCGGAGATCACCGACATACCCGACCTGAGCACCAGGCCCAAAGGCATGCGGCTGATCGTCCGCAAGGAACGGCCGTACCCCGGTGCCCAGTTGCGCTTCACCGACCTCGACGGACTACGGCTTACCTGTTTCGCGACCAACACCCAAGGCGGCCAGCTCGCCGACCTGGAACTACGTCACCGCCGCCGGGTCCGTTGCGAGGACCGCATCCGAAACGCCCCGCGACACCGGCCTGCGCAACCTGCCCCTGCACGAAACCGCCCAGAACCGGATCTGGCTGGAGATAGTCAGATCGCACTCGACCTCCTCGCCTGGATGCCGATGCTCGCCCTGACTGCAGAAACCCGCCGCTGGGAGCCCAAACGGCTTCGCCTGCGGCTGTTCTCCGCCGCCGCCCAACCGGTCACCGCCGGCCGCCGCCGCTGGCTCCGCTTCACCGCCCGATGGCCCTGGACGGATGTGATCACCCGCGCGATCCAGCGACTTGCAGCTCTGCCGAACCCCGGCTGACCAGCGAATCCGACCGCCCCGACAAGCCATAGCAACATCCCGGAGCCGTGGAACCCGGCGCGACAGCCGGGCCACCAACATGCCCCAGCCCACGAAACTCTGCACCTCACAAGCACGGAGTCCCCGCCAGCGAACCGACGAGGACTCATGAAAGATCGAGGTTAGGGCGCGCGGCTGTGGCGCCGGGACGCTGAGCAGTATCGTCTGGGGCGGCCTCAGCGGCGCATATTGTCGGTGTATCGAAAAGCGGATATGCGTCGGCAACACGGGGCAGACTTGGATGGCGTCATGTCCTATCGTGAACCAGCACCCATGGCCCTCCCTGCGACGCTGAGCGTCGCGCCGATCAGCGACGCCGAGCACCTGGCTTTCGTGCGGGCGCGGCGGTCGGTGAACTTTGTGCAGACCCCAGCGTGGGGGCGGGTGAAGACGGAGTGGCGCAGTGAGTCGCTCGGATGGTTCGACGGCGGGCGGCTGGTGGGGGCGGGGCTTGTCCTTCACCGGCCGGTGCCGGGACTGCCTCGGTTCACGCTCGCATATCTGCCGTGGGGTCCTGACATCGACTGGTCCGGGGACATCGGTGCGTGGCTCGATCCACTGGCGGCACATCTCAAGGCCGGCGGCGCGTTCGCGATCCGGCTGTGCCCACCGGTGCGGACGCACACCTGGGATGCGGCGCAGGTCAAGGACGGTGTGGCCGATCCGGGGGCGCGGCGGCTGGCCGAGCTCCCTGATGGGCATGTCGCCCCGGTCGGTGCCGGGGTGAGCCGACGGCTGCGGGCGGCCGGCTGGCTGCCGCAGAGCCCTGAGGACGGGTTCGGGGCCGGGCAGCCGCAGTTCACGTACGAAGTGCCGCTGGCGGGACGGTCCGAGGACGATGTCCTGAAGGGCATGAACCAGCAGTGGCGCCGCAACATCAAGAAGGCCGCGAAGGCGGGGGTCGAGGTCACGGTCGGTGGCGCGTCGGACCTCGCGGCGTTCCACGAGCTCTACGTGCACACCGCCGCACGCGACGGATTCACGCCGCGCCCGCTGGCGTACTTCGAGACGATGGTCGCGGAGTTGAGCGCCGAGGATCCCGGGCGGATCGCGCTCTATCTAGCGTGCCACGAGGGCGAGTTGGTGGCCGCGACGATCCTGGCGCGGGTCGGCGGACACTCCTGGTACGTGTACGGTGCCTCCTCGACGGCCAAGCGTGAGGTGCGGGGTTCCAACGCGTGCCAGTGGGCGATGATCCGCGATTCACTGGCGGCGGGCTGCGACGTGTACGACCTGCGGGGCATCACGCCGACGCTCGACGCCGCTGATCCGCAGGTGGGCCTGATCCGGTTCAAGGTGGGCACCGGGGGGCGTGCGGTGCGGTACGTCGGGGAGTGGGATCTGCCGCTGCGCCCGTTCGTCTACCGCGCCTTCGACCTGTACATGCGGCGGCGCGGGCGCTGAGCCCGCGCCGCACGGTCACCCGAGTGCGGCGGCCACCTCGTCGAGGCGGGCGCCGCGCGACGCCTTGACGAGGACAACGTCGCCGTCGGTAAGGATCTCGTGCAGCCAGGCTGCGGCCGCTTGGTTGTCGGTGAACGTGACCGCCCGCTCCCCCGCGGCGTCGGCGACGGGACGGGCGGTTTTGCCGACGACGGCCACCAGGTCGGCGTGTGCGGCCGCGTACTCGCCCACCGCTCGGTGTTCGGCCTCGCTGTCGGCGCCGAGCTCGAGCATCGCGCCGAGTACGGCGATGCGGCGCCGGCCCGAGATCGCGGCGAGCGTGTCCAGGGCGGCTCGGGTGGAGTCGGGGTTGGCGTTGTAGGCGTCGTTGAGCAGGGTCGCGCCGCAGGCGAGGGTGCGCAGCTCCATGCGCCATTTGGACAGTGAGGCGGTACTGAGGGCCACCGCCGAGGTGACCAGGGGGATGCCGGCCGCGAGTCCCGCCGTGGCGGCGGCCGCCGCGTTGAGTGCCTGGTGGGCACCCACGATCGGCAGCGCGACCCGGGCCCAGGCGTCGGAGGTGCGCAACGTGAAGGCCGCCCGGCCCAGGCGGTCGAGGGCGAGGTCCTGGATGCGCACGTCGGCGTGTTCGGCGCGGCCGAAGGTCAGGACCGGCCCGTCGGTCAGCGCGCACATCGCGATGACGCGGGGGTCGTCGGCGTTGAGGACGGCGGTGCCGCCGGGGGCGAGGCCGCAGACGAGTTCGGCCTTGGTCCGTGCGATGGCCGCGCGCGAGCCGAACTCCCCGATGTGGGCCTGGCCGACGTTGAGGACGACCGCGATGTCGGGCGCGACCAGGCCGGTGAGGTGGGCGATGTCGCCGAGGTGTCGGGCGCCCATTTCAAGGGCGAGGAAGCGGGTGTGCGCGTCGGCGCACAGCATGGTCAGGGGCACGCCGAGTTCGTTGTTGTACGAACCGTGTGTGGCGACGGTCGGCCCGGCGCCCGGAAGGACCGCGGACAGCAGGTCCTTGGTGCTGGTCTTGCCCTGCGAGCCGGTCACCGCGACGACGGTCATCCGCTCGCGCAGCCGGGCCACGGAGTGGGCGGCGAGTGTCTGCAGTGCGGTCGGTACGTCGTCGACGACGACGGTGGGCAGCGGTGTCGGCCGCGAGCCGAGTACGGCGGTCGCACGGGTGCGGCCGGCGTAGTCGTGGCCGTCGACGCGCTCACCGGTCATGGCGACGAAGAGACCGCCCGGTTCGCCGTGCCGGCTGTCGAGGACGGCCGGTGCACTCACTGTGACGGTCGCATCCCCCGCGACCCGGCCGTCGACGAGCGTGGCGATCTCGGCGAGGGAGAGTGGGTGCGGGGCGAGGGGTGGCTGGGTCTGAGTCATGACTTCAGTGAAGGCGGCCGGGTGTTGCCGGGGCGTATGCGGTTCTCGATACGCCGGCAATACGTGGTTGGGTCCGGATGGGATGCCGCCCCTGCCGCTCGACGTCGGGGGACGGGGTGCGGCTCCGGTTGGACCGCCGGAGCCGCGCTGTATTCATCCCAGACTCACCTGCGTGATGGGAAAGTCGAAGTAGGTGTCCGGGTAGGGCTCGTCCGTGAGTGTGTAATGCCACCATTCGCAGGCATAGGAGCTGAATCCGCTGGTCTCCATGATGGAGCGAAGACGCCTGCGGCTGTCTGCCGCGACCTGCGAGATTCCTAACGCTTCGTGGTGCGAGACCGAGTCCATCAGGTCGTGGTCGCCGCCCATGTCGGCGAGGTCGCCGCTTTCCAGGTGATACAGCGTCAGGTCGACGGTGCTGCCACGGCTGTGACCCGACCTGGCGGCCACGTATCCATTCTCGAACATCTCGGGCCGGTCGATATGGGGATAGTGGCGCTGCTTGGTGCAGCCGTCCTCCGGCTGCTGGGACCAGCGCAGGAAGGAGTCCACGGCACGTTGGGGGCGGTATCCGTCCCAGAGCAGCAGGCCGAATCCATGCGAGGCCGCCTCTTCTCGGGCGCTCTGCAATGCCGCGCACAGGGCCCTGGTGCCGACGACGCGATTGGCCAGGTATCCGGCGACCGGTTTTCCGGTGAAGTTGTCCCAGGTGGCGTACTTGGCGTCCCAGCGGATCCCGGGCATGAACTCATCTATGAAGACGAAGTCTTTACGCATCGGCCTGCTCCGTCGAAGGCAGGGGCCGGGCGAGCGCCCCGGTCACCAGACGGTCGATCACTTCGGAAAGCGGAATCCCGGCGGCGGCCATCATCCTCGGATAGCGGCTGTAGGAGGTCATTCCGGGGAACGTGTTGACTTCGTTGAGGACGACCTGTCCGTCGTCCTTGAGGAACAGGTCCACGCGGGCGAGTCCACTGCAACCCAGGGCGCGGTAGACGGCCTTCGCCACGTACTGGACGCGGGCCCGGGATTCAGCCGGAATATCGGCGGGGACGATCGGCGTCGAATTGTCGGAGCCGGTCTCGGGTGCGTCCTCCTGGTGGATCCGGAAGAACCCATGGGACAGGGCGATGCGGTCGACTTCCCCCGCGGTCAGGTCCGTTCCGCCGCCCAGGATGGCGCATCCTACCTCGCTGCCGACGACCGCCTCCTCGACCAGGACTTTCGTGTCGTACCGCCGGGCGACGTCCAGCGCGGCCGGCAGTTCTTCGGCATGCGCCACCTTGCTGACCCCGAAGGAAGATCCCGAGCGGGCCGGCTTCACGAAGACGGGATAGGTGAGCCGGTCGGCGTCGATGTCCTCGCCCACCGTGACCGTCCAGAAATTCGGCGTGGCGATTCCGGCGCCAGCGGCAACGACGTAAGCGAGGGACTTGTCCATGCCCAGCGCGGAACTCTGCACGTCGCAGCCCACGTATGGGATTCCGGACAGCTCGAGCAGGCCCTGGATCGCGCCGTCCTCACCGAGTTTGCCGTGCAGCACGGGCACCACGACATCCAGGCCGACCGTCTCGTACTTCCCCTCATCGAGGACGAGCAGTCCGCGCACATCGCGGTCCGGGGACAGCACGGCGGACCGGCAAACGCCGCTCTCCCAGTCCGCGGCGGGGCCCTCGCAGAGCTTCCAGGCGCCGTCGCGCGTGATCCCGATGAAGTACGGCTCGTACGTGTCCGGGTCAAGGTTTCGTACGACCTCCTGCGCGGACTTGATGGAGATGGGGTGTTCCTCTGAGCAGCCTCCGAAGAGGATTCCGACCCGAAGCTTGGACTTAGGCATGCTGATTCCTGCTTTCGAATTCCAGGCAGTTGGTGATCGAGTTCTCGACCGTGTCGCTCAGGGCACGGTCCGTGTAGTACGCGGTGTGCGGACTGATGAACGCGTTCGGCATTTCCTGCAGCCGCAGCAGCGGCTTGCTGTCGATGGGCGCGTTCCGTCGGTCGGCGTAGAACACGCCTTCCTCGCCCTCGACGACGTCAAGGGCGACACCGCCCAGACGCCCGTCCTCCAGCGCCTCGACCAACGCGACCGTGTCGATGAGGGCGCCACGCCCGGTGTTGACCACGAACGCGCCGGGTTTCATCCGCTGGATACGCTCACGGTCGAGGAGGTGGTGCGTTTCGGAGTTGAGCGGCGCATGGAGCGTTACGACGTCGCTCGACCTCAGCAATTCATCGAGCGACACCTCGTCGCCGGATTCACCGGATTCACCGGCACGATTTCGGTGCGCCAATATCCGGCATCCGAAGGCGCGGAGCCTTTCCATGACGGCCGTGCCGATGCGCCCCGTCCCGACCACGCCGACGGTCAGGTCGCGCAGTGCCTTCCCCCGTACGTCGTGCAGACGGTAGTCATGCACATCCGCGCGGCGGACAGTGGACTTGGCGTGGCGCACCGCCATCAGCAGCATCATCACCGTGTAATCAGCGACGCCGTCGGAGGAATAGGAGACGTTCCCGACGGAAATACCGACACGGTCCGCATAATCGACGTCGATGTGGTCGTACCCGATGCTCCTAGTGGAGATGTAGGACACACCGGCTCGGCTCAGCGCACGAATTGTCGCCGGCATGATCCGGGTCTTGTGCCCGACGCTGATACACCGGTTTCCGGACGCTAGGTGGACGTTGTCCTCCGACACGGCGAATTTGGTGATCGTCGGCGTCACCCCGAAGCGAGGCGCCAGCTCACGGAACCGTGCCGCTTCGTCCCGCCCGCATCCGAAAGCGGTGATTCCCACCGGTTCGCTGTAGGTCATGTCTCCATTCAAGGAAACATGGTGTTGTCGGCGCGTATGCAGTTTTCGATACGCTGTCGATACGTTGTCGGTTCCGCTTTGTCGGCCCGCGCGAGCAGATGGCGGAGCTGGCGCGATCCGTCAGCAGGACACCCCAGGAGGCCAGGCCGAGCTCTTCGCGAAGGTGTCGATGCAGGTCACCCGGCCATTGTCGGCGGGCGACGCTTCGACGCCGGTGTGCAGCACGCGTGGGAGATCCGGCGGCTCCTGGCGTACGTCGACATGGCCGCCCCGCCCGCGTGGGGCGGATTCTCGGGGGTCCTCGCAACACCTGATGGCCTATGCGGTCGTCAGTAGATCACGCAGGCGCTCGGCTGGGGTTCTCCAGTCGAGCGTTTTGCGTGGTCGGCCGTCGAGTCGCTGGGCGACGTGTTCGAGGTCTTCGGCGCTGTGCACGGACGGGTTGGTGCTCTTGGGGAAGCACTGCTGCAACAGGCCGTTGGTGTTTTCGTTCGATCCGCGCTGCCAGGGTGAGTGCGGGTCGCAGACCGGCACTCCCGTGGCCACCGTGAACTGCTGTGCGCGGTCATCTCACAGCCCTGGTCCCAGGTCAGCGAGCCGCGCAGGTGCTCGGTCAGGGTCTGGATCAGCGGCACCAGCACGTCGCGGACCTCCTCGGCGGTGTGCCCGCCGGGCAGATGCCCGAGCATCACGTAGCGGGTGGAGCGCTCGACCAGGGTCACGATCGCGCTCTCGCTGCGGGGACCGACGATCAGATCGCCTTCCCAGTGACCGGGCACCGCCCGGTCCTCGACCTCGGCAGGACGCTCGGAGATCATCACTATCTCGTCGACGAACCGGCGCGTGCGCCGGTCCTGGCTGCGGTGCGGCTTGCGGCGGGAGGCGCCCAGTGCGCAGCGCGGCCGCGACCTCGCGTCACAGCCCGCCACGGGCCTGGACGTAAATCGCCTGGTAGATCGTCTCTACGCTCACCCGCATGCTCTCGTCGTCGGGGAATTCGATGACCAGAGCGTGGCAGATCTGCTTGGGCGACCACCTCTCGCGCAGCCCGTCCGCGACGAACTGCGCAGTGGACCTGCCTGGGCGAGCTTGGAGTCCTTGGGACGCGACCGGCTCCCCGCCCACGCCCGCTGAGCGCGGTGCGGCCGGTAGGTGCCCTTGACCGACCGGGCGTCGATCTCACGTTTGACAGTGGAGGCCGGCCTTCCCAGTGCCCGCCCGATCGCGCGCAGCGACCGGGCCTTCGCGTTGCAGATCAGCGATCAGCTCCCGCTCGGTCAGCGTGAGGAAGCGAGAGTGCAGGCCGGTCTCGACCGTGGCGAGGGACGGCTCCGGAGAGCTGGCGGCGGCGGCGGTCACACCGGTCTTGTAATCGATGCGGCGCCCGTCGGGGTGCAGGCGCGAGTGGCCGATCTGCCGAATACCACGGTCCCGGTCCTCAGCCGTGCGCTCGTGGACGCCGGCCTGCGCGGCGGTAACGCGGCGCCGAACTCCCGACGCACGCAGCCGCTCATACTCCGCCCGACCCGGCTGACCGAGTTTGCGGGGCCTGCCGCGACCGCGGACACCGGCCTGACGGGCCCATCCGAACGCCGTATTGCGGTTCACACCGACTGCCAGAGCAGCAGCGGTGATGCTGCCGTCCCGATCCAGCGTCGAGAAAAACCTCGCCTTCACCCCTCAAAATCCATGATCCCCGCAACACCCTGAACTTCAGGGTGTTGCGGGGATCAATAGAACCCGCCGTGGTCGGCGGGGCAGGTATCACAACCGCGGGGACGTATGCGCGGGCAGTTCCACCGTGATGCGCAGGCCGCCGGTGTCGCGCGGGGTGAGGGTGAGGGCGCCGTCGTGTGCGCGAGTGATGGTGGTGACGATGGCCAAACCGAGGCCGACGCCCGTCTGATCGGCGTGGATGCGCTCGGCGCCTCTCTGGAAGGGTTCGGTGAGCGTCGAGACCAGGTGTGGAGCCAGCATCTCGCCGGTGTTTTCGACCGTGAGTATCACGGTGCCGGGGTGGGCGCTGGTAGTAACCCACACCCTGCCCTGTTCGGACAGATTGTGGACAATCGCGTTGTGCACGAGGTTCGTGGTCAGTTGCAGCAGGAGTGCCGGTGATCCGCTCGTGGGCGTGATGTCGCCGCGGGTCTCGATGGTGACGCCGTTCCTTTCCGCGAGGGGAAGCAGTGTTTCGGTGGCTTCTTCCGCCATGAGGGACAGGTCGACCTGTTCTCGGGTGAAGGATCGCTGGTCGGCCCGGCTGAGCAGAAGCAGTGCTTCAGTGAGGTCGATCGCTCGGGCATTGACAGCTTGGAGGCGGTCGAGAACCTTGCCGGTGTCGTGTGATGGATCGGAACGGGCCACCTCGACCAGTGACTTCGAGATGGCCAGCGGGGTGCGTAGTTCGTGCGAGGCGTTTGCCGCGAACCTCTGCTGCGCGGCGACGTGTGCTTCAAGCCGTTCGAGCATCGCGTCGAAGGCGTCGGCGAGTTCACGGAACTCGTCCTGGCGGCCCGGCATCTGGATACGGTGCGAGAGCGATCCTGTAGCGGCCGTGCGGGTGGCGTTCGTGATGCGAGCCAGGGGCGCGAGCATACGGCCCGAGAGAACCCATCCTCCCAGGGGGCCGAACACGAGGAGGAACACCATGACCGCGGCTGCCGTTGGCGCGAAACCCTGTACGAAGTCGATGACCGGGTTGCTTTTCCATGCCCCCTCTTCGTTGGACTGCAACCACCCTTGTCGCACGAGGAACACTCCTACGGCGGCGAGCAGCAAAACACCGGCGAGCATGAGGAAGCCGGCGTAGCTGAGGGTGAGCTTGAGGCGGGCACTCATTCCAGGCGCTCTATCCATGATTCTCTCCCCCGCCTCCGGCCTGCGGCTGTGCATCGATTCGGTAGCCGACGCCGGAGACCGTGGCGATGATCCACGGCTCACCCAGACGCTTGCGCAGTGCCGAGACGGTGATTCGGACAGCATTGGTGAACGGATCAGCGTTCTCGTCCCAGGCGCGCTCCAGAAGTTCCTCGGCGCTGACGACGCCACCCTCGGCGGCGATCAGGACCTCGAGTACGGCGAACTGCTTGCGTGTCAGCGCGACGTATAGGCCGTCCCGGTAGACCTCGCGTCGGAACGGATCCAGCCGCAGCCCCGCGATCTCACGGATCGGAGGCCGGCTGTGGGCACGCCTGCGGTCGAGCGCCCGGAGCCTGAGGACGAGTTCCCGCAGATCGAACGGTTTCGTGAGGTAGTCGTCGGCGCCGAGTTCGAAGCCGGATGCCTTGTCGTCGAGCCGGTCGGCCGCGGTCAGCATGAGGATCGGCATGCCGCTGCCCGAGGCGATGATCCGCTTGGCGATCTCGTCACCGGAAGGGCCGGGAATGTCGCGGTCGAGGACGGCGATGTCGTAACTGTTGATACTCAGCATTTCCAGGGCGATGTCGCCGTCGCCCGCGAGGTCGGCCGCGATCGCCTCCAGGCGCAGGGCATCGCGGATGGCTTCCGCCATGTAAGGCTCGTCCTCGACGATCAACACACGCATACTCTCGATGCTACGAGCGGGCACCTATCGTCCGCGTATCCAAACCACATACGCAATTCGGCAACACCGCGTCGCCTCTGTCACTGACCTCTGGGGCTGTCTTCCGCCTGACCGGCGAACACTGGTCGGTCTGGTGTCCCTGCGCCGGCGCGACACGCTCGCCCGACTCGCCGCCACGTTGCGTATTTCCGTCGACACGGCGCACGCCTGCACGACGGCCGTTGTCGACCTGCTCGCCGACTGCGCACCCGGCCGGGACGCGACCTCGCCCCGGCCCAGCAAACCGTCAACCGAGCTCCGGCCACCGCACGGACTCCGGTCGAGCGCGGCGACGCACGACTGAAGTCGTGGTGGATCTTCCGCAGGTCCCGATGCAGCCCGAACCAAATGACGTCAATCGCCGCCGCCGTCCTCACCCTGGAGTGGCAACGATGGAAGATCTCAGTGAACACGACGGAGTGTCATGGCAACCGCTGGAGCGAAGGTTGGCCGGAATGACCTTCTTCGACATCGTAGCTCTTGCCAACCAGTGGAGAGGCTAGCCTCGGGCTCTCGCGTGGCTGGGTGTCCGATGCGTGATCGGAAACGCGAAGAGTGCTCCTGACCTGCAATGATGGGACTTGTCTAGGGTCCGGGTCGTCGCATGAAAGAAGCACTCCTCAGGTGAAGAAGCGTATCGGGTCCTATCCGCATGTCCGCATCGAGGGCTGCGGGAGCGGGGTGGTCTCGCAGGCCGGCGGAGTACTGCTGATCGAGACCGCCCGTAAGACCGGCCTGGACAGGGCGATATCGGCGGCACTGACGCCGTGGCGGCGGCCTCGGGCTGTGCATGATCCGGGCAAGATCCTGCTGGACATGGCTCTCGCGGTCGCGCTAGGCGGAGACTGCCTGGCTGATGTGGGGATGTTGCGGGCCGAGCCTGCGGTGTTCGGGCCGGTGGCCTCTGACCCCACGGTCTCCCGGTTGATCGACACCCTCGCCGCGGCGGGGGACAAGGCCCTGACCGCGATCCGCTCGGCCCGGGCCGAAGTACGCGAGCACGTCTGGACGTTAGCCAAGGACGCAGCGCCGGATGCGGCAGGTCAGGTAATCGTGGACCTGGACGGAGTGCTGGTGCTGGCCCACTCCGACAAGCAGGACGCGGCCGCGACCTGGAAGAAGTCGTTCGGACATCACCCCCTGCTGGGCTTCGTCGACCACGGAAGCGGCGGTACCGGAGAGCCGGTGGCAGCCCTGCTGCGGCCCGGAAATGCGGGATCCAACACCGCCGCCGACCACATCACCGCCGCCCAGATCGCCCTGGCCCAGCTCCCCAAGCGCCACCGTCGCGGCCGGTCCACACTGATCCGTACCGACTCCGCGGGCGGCACCCACGAGTTCCTCGCCTGGCTCACGAAGCGAGGAAGGTGGCTGTCGTACTCGGTCGGAATGACCATCACCGAGCAGATCCATCAGGCCGTGCTGAAGGTCCCGGCCTCCGCCTGGGCCCCGGCGGTCGAGCCGGGCGGTGAGATCCGCGAGGGCGCCTGGACCGCCGAACTGGACGGCGACGCTCTCAAGGGCTGGCCGAAAGGGATGCGGCTGATCGTCCGCAAGGAACGGCCCCACCCCGGAGCCCAGTTGCGGTTCACCGACGCCGACGGACTGCGGCTCACCTGCTTCGCCACCAACACGACAGGATCGAAGATCACCGATCTGGAACTGCGGCACCGCCGTCGGGCCAGGGCAGAGGACCGCATTCGCAACGCACGGGCCACCGGCCTGCGGAACCTTCCCCTGCACCAGACCGCGCAGAACCGGATCTGGCTGGAGATCGTCCAACTCGCCCTCGACCTGCTCGCCTGGATGCCGATGCTCGCCCTGACCGGCAAGCCCCGCCTCTGGGAGCCCCGCCGACTGCGGCTGCGCCTGTTGTCCGCCGCAGCCCAACTCATCACCACCGCTCGCCGACGGCACCTGCGATTCGCCTGCCACTGGCCATGGACCGACGTGATCACCAACGCGATCAGACAGCTCGACGCCCTCCCGAGCCCAGGCTGACCAGCAACGACCCGCCCCGACGAGCAGAAGAGCCACCCACCGGGACCGTGGAACCCGGCGACCACCCGATACGACGATCGGGCCACCTGCACGCTCGCACACCCTCCACAACGATGAATCGGTCGCCAGCCGAAGCTGATGACCGATCACGAAAGATCGAGGCTAACCCGCAGCAATCGATGAGTAGGTCCATACATCAGCAGGAATCTCGTGACGGAGCTTCCAGATAATGCCCATGGGCTTGCTGCCCTTGTGTTCGACGTACTCGGCGGGGCCAAGAAGCATCCACGGCTGGGGCCCGCCGATGTCCGTCTTCTTGTAGCGGCGGACGAAGAGTAGGACGTGGGTGTCCTTCTCCTTGTGGATCTGGTAGCGGGCGCCGGTGGGGGATGCCTCGGAGGTCTGGTTCTGCGATTCCCAGTGGAACAGGGACTCGTTCAGGGCGTAGTCCTTGTAGCGGGTCTCTGGCGAGAAGTCCTTCTCGTTCTTTTCGAGGGTGATGAGTAGCGCGTCAGTCTGGATATTTTCGCACCACTTCACACCTTCGCGGAAGTGTCCCGGCATGAAGCCGCCCACGTGGGACTGCCCCAGGGCGGGGAGGATCTCTTCGCGGCTGTACGAGGAGTGCACTGTCAGCGGCAGGCTTGCATGCCCGCCGAGCAGCGGGACGGGTACGTGGTCGGCCTGGTCTAGGACGTGGGTGAGGACCTGGCGGAGCTCGTCGCGGAAGGCGTGCTGAGGGCGAAGGGTGTTGAAGCCCGCCTGGTAGCTGTTGAAGTCGCCGCCCAACGGCCACAGCGAGAAGAAGAACATGCGTGCGTACGCCTGTTCCTGCTCGCTGAGGTCATCGTATGTGGGGGCGTCGTCACCGAGGAGCTTGCTGTACGCGGCGACTCGGAGCGGGTCATCGACGTGAAGGAACGCCGATACGCGCTTCAGCAGCGATGCTTCACCCTCCGGCCCGGTCTCAGGGAGGAGATTGGCTCGGCGGAGTAGACCCGTCCATGAGTTCCCGTTGCCTCGGTAGAGCTCCTTGAGCTCACGACCGCTCTCCTTGAGGTAGTCGGCGAGCTGCGGCTCGGCGTACTTGGCGACCTCGCGGGCAAGTTGAGTGACGTTGACGCTGATCTGGCTGCGGATGTTCTCAATGATCAGCTCCTTGGCCTTCGACTCAAGGATGATCTGGCAGCCAGACGGCAGCTGCGGAAAGTCGTGTTCGATGTTGGCGAGCAGGCGATTGCGAGTGAGGTTGGTCAGTGCGCGGAACTGTTCCTCGAAGCGGAACTCCTTGCGGTGTTGACCGATGAAGTCCAGGACAGTGAGGACGGCCTTGTCTTCGGTTCGACGCAGGCCTCGTCCCAGCTGCTGGAGGAACACCGTGGCGCTGGAAGTAGGGCGCAAGAGGAGCAGCGTGTCGACGTCTGGGATGTCGAGTCCCTCATTGAACAGGTCGACAGAGAAGATGACTTGGAGCGCCCTTGCCTTGAGTTGATCCAGGGCTTCCTTGCGCTCATGGCGTGAGGTCTCGCCGGACAGCGCGATCGCGTTGAGGCCGGCTCGACGGAAGAAGTCGGCCATGAAGACTGCGTGCGCAACTGACACACAGAAGCCCAACGCACGCATCGAGCCCGGGTCGGCAACCTTGTCCTTCACGGCCTGCACGACGAGCCTGGCTCGTGCGTCATTGCCAGTGAAGAGATTACTGAGGGCCGCGGCATCGTACGACCCCCGCTTCCAGGAGATGGCGCTCATGTCGGTGTTGTCGGTGACGCCGAAGTAGTGAAAGGGACTGAGTAGGTCGTTTTCCAGGGCTTCCCAGAGACGCATCTCTGCGGCGATCCGGCCCTCAAAGAACTCGTCCTGGATGTTCAGCCCATCCATGCGTTCCGGGGTAGCGGTGAGTCCCAGCAGTTCCTTTGGATCGAAGTGATCCAGAATCCGGCGGTAGGTGGGGGACGTGCCGTGATGGAACTCGTCGATCACGATGACGTCAAAGTGGTCCGGAGTAAAGCGGTCCATTGCACGGGAGTTGAGCGACTGGACGCTGGCGAACACATGCGTCCAGTTGTCAGGGATATCCCCACCGACGAAGAGCTCGCCGAAGTTCGGGTCAGTCAGCACGTTCTGGTAGACGCGCAGAGACTGTTCCAGGATCTCCTTGCGATGGGCGACGAAGAGCAGCCGCGGGTCACGGCCCAGCGTCCGCCGTAGTCGCTTGAAGTCAAGAGCTGCCATCACGGTCTTGCCGGTGCCGGTCGCCGCAACGAGGAGGTTGCGGTGCCGACCGTGGACGGTGCGCTCCACTTCGAGACGTTCCAGCATGTCGCGCTGGTGCGGATAAGGGCGGACTTCAAGTCCGGAGAGCGTGATGGTGGTGCCGCTGTTTTGGCTGGACCCGCCAGCGTGAGACAGCGCATCGTCCAGTCGCTGTGCGTCGCTGTCGGGGTCGTATGGCTCGAAGGAGCGCTCACTCCAGTACGCGTCGAATGTTGCTTCGAACTTGCGGAGGACGGATGGTGTGGCGACTGACGACAGCCGAACGTTCCATTCGAGCCCGTCTAGAAGCGCGGCCTTGGACAGGTTCGAGCTGCCGACGTACGCCGTGTCGAAGCCGCTCTTGCGACGGAAGAGCCAGGCCTTGGCATGAAGGCGTGTTGAGCGGATCTCGTAGTTGACCTTCACCTCGGCACCGAACTCGCGGACCAGACGATCCAGCGCGCGACGCTCCGTGGCTCCGATGTAGGTCGTTGTCAACACGCGGATAGGTACGCCGCGATCGCGTGCGGAGGAGAGCGACTGCTCAAGGACTCGCAGTCCGTGCCACTTCACAAAGGCGCAGAGGAGGTCTACACGGTCCGCCGTGGCCAACTCGGCGCGTAGTTCAAAGCCCAGGCTCGGATCATCAGGCGAGTTGGTGATCAGTGCCGTCTCGGAGAGGGGCGTTGCTGGGCGAATGGCGTAGACGCCAGGAGCTTCTTGTTCCGCGACTGCGAGCAATTGCCGAGGGCCCTCGATGACGAGATCGACCCACTCGGTCGCACCTTCGATGGTGTTGAGCGAATCCAGGATGTGGTTGGCGGCGACCACCTGCTCTGCGGGTGAGAGGCCCTGGAGGACCTGCCGCACGACGCTCCCGATGTGGCGTGACAGCACGTGAGGTGCAGATTCAGCGCCGACTATTTCATCGATGGAGCGCCAGCCTGTGGAGTCGAGTTGCTTCATACGCTCTTCGAGACGATGGGTGATCAGCGTCTCGTAGAGCCCAGCAACCGGAGCTGCGTCGCCTGCAAAGTCGTTGGGCATCGCCGAGTCCCCCTCATCTCGTCAGCTATGCATGCAGTTCTATCAAGCAGGACTGACGAAGCCGCCCTCGCATGCGCCTGCCAGTGTTGGGTGGAGGGTCTTCAGAAGGCGCTGCACGGCGCCTGGGCCGACCGGCTGCCCGCCCAGACGCTCAGCGGGGTCGCTTCGCTCGCGCTGTCCGGGATGCTCTTCGAGATCGACGCGGTCGCGGTCCGTCCGGCCGAGGGATCCGAAAGCTAGGAGCGTGGGTCGGTAACGGGCAACCGCCTTGCCGGGATCGGTCCGCAGCTTGCGGGGCATGCGTTCCTTGAGCTGACCGCACGCGTGTCTCACACTTTGCGGCTCTTCAGCGGAGCGAAGGCGGAGCAGTTCCTACGGAGTTGATGGCTTCGGGCCCCTTAGAGCTTTGCCGATTTCGGATGGCCAAGCGGGCCTGTATCGGGCAACGAAATCGGCGAAGTCCTCGCACAGGTACCGCGGATCAGCCGGCTTCAGCCGTACCTGCTGGTGATCACTGTGCACGCACCAGACCTCGAAGTCGGTCACAGTCCCCTCGACAGGCCAGTCCTCGCTTCGCCCACGAGGCAGAAGCACGACGTCGACGAACCCTTCGACACTGAGGCCAATGTCCACGAAGACACCGATCACCCCGGGCTTGGGCACCCGGACGACTGTGCCCGTGAAGACCTGACCGTAGCGCAGCTCACCTTGAACTCGCTCCCACTCCGCCTCCGTCACCATTCACGCATCCTCGCACGAGCACCTGCCTGGACAGGAGGGCCCGGTGCGAGCTTGAAGCTCGCACCGGGCCCAACATCTGGATTCGCCAACAGCCTCAGAGTCTGCCGGGGCGACTCGGAGAGCGGAAGGTGTGTTGCCCGGGGCGGTTCGCCGCGGTCAGGGAGCCAGACGGTAGGCGCGCAGGATGGTTTGTTCCACGGTGCCGCCGTCGGTGCTGCGTGCCGTGGCCTTCAGGGAGACGAAGGAGCCGGAGCCTGCGGGCGGGGTGATGGCGACGCGGTTGCTCGCGCTGACGTCCGAGGTGACCGGGGCGTCCTGCCATGTCGCGCCGTCGTCGAAGGAGACCTGGACGGTGAGGCTCTTGGTCTTGGATGCCGCGGCGCCGGCCTGCCGTTCCACCCGTGCGGTCAGTGTGTGCTTGGTCCGGGCGGTCTGGTTGGTGGTGTCTACGGGGGCGATGAAGCGTACGACGTCCAGTGGCAGCGCGTCGGTGCGCACCGCGCCGTCGGGGCCGGGTGCGACCGCCGCGGAGCGGAAGGTCCATGCCGTTTCCACTGTCGTCGACAGCGACGCCCACGGCTCCTCGCGGGTGGCCCGGGCGGTCAGCCGGTAGGTGGCCGCGTCCTCGGGGACGGCGAAGGTGGCACTGGGGGAGTCGCTGGAGCCGAGCTTCTGCCCATCCTTCGCCAGGGTGAGGTGCACGGTGTCCTGCTGCCAGTAGGGCATCGGGCCGCCGTAGTGCCCGGGGGCCGCGTCGCTGAACAGCTGCGGTTCCGCGCTGATGGTGCCGTCACTGGCGCGGCGAAACGACGGCGCTTCGTTCTTGACGGGCGCCAGGCCCGGGCCGATGACGGAGGCGTTCCATCGGTCGGCGCAGGTGCTGCCGGCCGTGCACGAGACGATGCCGGTCTGGGTGACGGGCAGCGGCACGAACTCGCCACCCTCACCGGCCTGCTGGCTGAAGTACATCTCGCGCTGCTGGCCGCGCACGGTCAGGTACTCGGTGCGTGCCGCGGGCAGCGCGAAGTCCGGTTCGGCGAAGCTCATCCCGCCCAGATCGGACTCGGTGGGCCAGCTGGACGTGCTGCCGGCGGTACCGGGCCCCTGCGCGTAGTAGTCGTTCTTGACGGCGGCCAGGTCCTTGCGGGCGAGGCGGAAGGCCGGGTCGGGGAGGGAACCGGTGGTGAGCAACAGCAGGTCGTAGTGGTCGGGCAGGCGTCCCTTCGGTGCCTGCGCGCCGTTCTGGATGCTGCGGACGTAGAAGCCGAGCGTGCCGTCGGACACCTGCTTGCCGGGTACCACGTAGAGCCGTCCGGGCCTGCCGAGCAGGGCGCCCTCGTCCGCGCACGTCTGGTCGCCGGCCGGGCGGTAGCAGTAGCCGGCCGACAGCGAGTAGGGCTGTGCCCCGGGGTCCGGGACGGCGACGGTGATCGGCTTGCCCTGTCGGGCGTCCACCGTGCGTTTGCTGTCCTGGCGGACGTCCAGCTCGGGCTGGAGGAACATGGTCGACGTCGGTGCGGCGTCGTCGGTTCCGGGTGTGACCAGGGTGCCGCCGAGGTTGTAGCGGCCCTCCGGCACGCGGGCGGTGGCCGTGCCGTCGTCGAAGGTGAGGTCGAACGTCCGGCCGTCGGCGAGGTTCTTCAACTGTACGGAGGAGAAGCCGTGTTCGCGTGAGCCCGGGCCGAGGGGTGCGCCGTTGCGGTCGACGGCCTCGACCGTGACCTGGCGGTGTACGGCCTCCTTGGTGACCGCGAAGGCCGGGCCGGTCACAACGGTGCCGTCCTCGGCGGTCGAGGTCAGACGTCCGCTGAAGGAGGTGCCGGCCGCTGCGGCGCCCGGGTCGATGGTGACCGTGGCCCGGGCCGTGCCCCCGGCGGGGACGGTCAGACCGGTCGGCGACACGGTGAGCAGACCCTTCGGTCCTGGCTCGCCGGCCCGGCCGGTGGTGGCGGCCACGGTGAGGGAGACCTTCGCCGTGCCGGTGTTGTGGTACGTGACGGTGCGGGTGACCGGCTCGGTGGCCTTCGGGTCGGTGAAGTACACGCCGGTGTCCTCGGCGGTGGCGAACACGCTCTGGGCGGTGGCCCGTGCCACGTCCAGGCGTCCGGCGCCCTGCTCGTACGCCCCCTGCCCGGCGATCGGCTTCGCCGAGGAGGTCAGTGCGGCCTTGAGCTGCGGCCCCTTCCAGTCCGGGTGGGCCTGGGCGAGCAAGGCGGCGGCGCCGGCGACGTGCGGCGTGGCCATCGAGGTGCCCGACAGGGCGGTGTAGCGGTCGTTGACCGGGTTGTCGCCGTCGGTGCCGGCTGCGCGGGCCGCGACGATGCCGATGCCCGGCGCCGTCAGGTCGGGCTTGACCGCGTGATCGCCCAGGCGCGGCCCCTGGCTCGACAGGTCGGCGAGCGCGTCATCGCGTTCGACGGCGCCCACGGTCAGTGCGGCATCGGCCGTACCGGGCGTGCTGACCGTACCGGGGCTTCCGAGGTTGCCGGCCGCCGCGACGAACAGTGTGCCGTGGCTCGCGGAGAGGTTGTCGACGGCCTGCGAGAGGGGGTCGGTTCCGTCGGTGACGCCACCGGACAGGCTGAGGTTGACGATGGGCGCCCGCGCCGCGGCCCACTCCATGCCCTGGAGGACCCACGACTCCTGCCCGCCGCCGTTGTCGTCCAGCACCTTGCCGACCAGCAGTTCGGCGTCGGGGGCCATGCCCCGGTAGCGGCCGTCGGACGCGGTGCCGTCCCCGGCGACGGTGGAGGCCACGTGCGTGCCGTGACCGTCGCCGTCGGAGGCGGTGCTGCCGACGGCGCCGTTGTCCTGCGTGAAGTCCGCCGACTCGCCGATCGAGCCGGAGAAGTCGGGGTGAGTGGAGTCGATGCCGGTGTCCAGCACCGCGACCTTCACGCCCTTTCCGGTCCAGCCGGACTTCCATGCCTGCGGCGCACCGACCTGGGCCGTGCTGCGGTCCAGGCTGGCGCCGACCTTGCCGTCGAGCCACACCTTGGCCACACCCGGGGCCAGAGCGGCCGCCGACTTCCGCTTCGATGCGGCGGGGCCCCACTCCTTCCAGACCTCGGACACCCGCTTCTTGTCGGCCCGCAGCGCGGCGCCGTGCACGCTCGCCAGGGCACGCACGGCCGGTGCCCCGGCCGGCGGCTGCGGAGCGGCTCTCCCGACGGCTGCCTTGTCGTAGGTGACGATCAGCGGCAACTGCGGGCTGTGGGCGTCGTCGTACCCCTGGGCCACGAGCCCCGTGATGTCGAACAGCCGCGGGTCCAGGTGCCCGGCGCGCAGCGGCGCCACCGCGTCCTGCGGCACCAGCGACACCGAACCGCCGGAGCCCTGCTGGGTGAACGCGATGTCCTCGCGCCCGGGGCCGGGCCGTACCGTGACCACGGACACCGTGCCGTCGGCGCCGACCCGGGCGGTGACCTTGTCGCCCGTGATGAGCGTCATCTGCAGCAGTGACCCCGCCCCGGCCGCCGTGGCCGCGCGGGGCGGGGCCGCCCCGGCGGGCGGTACGGCCGCCGTACCGATCAGCAGTGCGCCCAGCACGACGGCGGTCGGCGGACCTGCCGTACGTATGCCTCGCATACGTGTCCTCTCGATCGCGCGGCCCCGCGGGAGCGCCCGCCCGCATCGCAGGGGCGGAAGCTCCGGACGCGGGCGCCGCTCACTCCCATGTCTCGAAAGGAACGACGGAGCGGACGGGGTGCAGGGAGGTCACGGGGCGTCAGAAAAAAATTATTCGGAGAGATCTCATGGCCCGTGACATCCCCGCGCCCGGTCCGCTCCGTCGAAGGGGGCAGAGACGAAAGGAGGCACACATTGCGTACCGGTGACCTGGAGGAATTCCGCGGCTTCGCCCAGGAGCGGCTGGTGCACCTGCGCCGCACCGCTTACCTGATGTGCGGTGACTGGCACCACGCCGAGGACATCACGCAGACGGCGCTGGCGAAGCTGTACTCCGTGTGGGGGCGGCGGCGCCAGATACGGAACATGGAGGCGTACGCCCACCGCGTACTGACCCGGACCTGCGTCGACCACATGCGGCGGCGCTGGCGTCGCGAACAGCCCTCCTGCGTACTGCCCGACCGCGCCGAGCCCTGCGCGGACCCGGCACTGGGACTCCAGATACGCGCCGCGCTGGCCGTCCTGCCGCCGCGGCAGCGGGCGGTGGTGGTGCTGCGCTACTGGGCCGATCTGGACATTGCCGCGACCGCCGCGGCCATGGGCTGCTCCACCGGCACGGTGAAAAGCCACACCGCGCGGGCACTGGCCCGCCTGCGTTCCCTCCTGGGGGACGACGCGGACTCCGACACGTTCGGGGCGTTCGCCCCGCCAGCCGATTCCACCCGAAAGAAGGTCGTACTGCGATGAACAACCACGATGTCAAGACCCTTCTGGAGGCCGGGCTCCATGACGAGCCGCCCCTGCGGACCAGCGTTGACACGGCCGTCGCGGCCGGACGGCGCAGCCGTGTCCGCCGCCGCGGAGCACTTGCCGGAGTGGGCCTGACCGCGGGGGCGGCGGTGGCCACCCTGGCACTGGTCACGCCCGGCGCCGGCCCGGGCGCGACCCCGTCGGCCGCGGCCGACCCGCTCGTCGGCCCGCTGGTGCCCGCCGCGGCCGACAGCGCGGCGCCGCAGACCCTGCGGCCCGACGCCTTCGAGTCGGGAACCGAGCACACGACCCGGTGGAGCAGCCAGCAGCTCGCCGACACCCTGGTCAGGCTGCTCCCGCCGGGTGAGGCGACCGTCCGGGAGGGAGACTTCCCCGGCCGGACCTACCGCGTGCAGTGGGACAGCGGCACCGGCCCGGTGGAGTTCGTCGGCGGAGCGGAGTACACGGCCAAGGCCCCGCAGGTGCCGCTCTGCGCGACCATCAAAATGCCGAAGGTCGCACCTCGGCCGGGCGCACCGGCTCCGCGCGACGCCGCCCCGACGAGCGACTGCCAGGTGGTCGAACTCCCCGACGGCGCACGGGCAGAGGCCGTGACGCTGCGGTTCCCCCAGGACGGACAGCCGTCCTGGTACGTCCGGGTGCTGCGCAAGGACGGCCGAACGGTGACCCTTCAGCAGTGGGCCGGCCGGCCGGACGCGAAGGGGGCGCGCAACGCGCGGTCACAGCCGCAGCTGGACACCACCGCACTGCTGAAGATCGCGAACGACCCCGCCTGGAAGTTCTGACCTGCGGCATGGCCCCGCCCCGCTCCGCCCCGGCCGCTGCCGGTGCGGACCGGGGTGGGGCGGGACCCGGGGCGGCTACACCGGCAGGAGGCAACGGGAGCGCGTCGTCGCCGGGCGGCCCGACGGCAGAACGACCGGCGGTCCGGCGGCGCGAGGTAAGGCCCGCAGATCTCGGCGCCCGCTCAGACCTCGGCCGTCGTACTCCGTACGTAACCGAGTCCCGGGCGGTCGCCCAGCAGGAGTTCTTCTCCGGTGGGGACGAACCCCGTGCGGGTCAGGACTGTGCGAGAGGCCGTGTTGTCGAGTGCGGCTCCTGCGCGCAGTGTGGTCAGGCCGTACTCGGTAGCGGCCAAGGTGCAGATCTGGCGGACGGTGGCCGTGGCCAGGCCCCGGTGGGTGGCCTTTTCGGCTATACGGAAGCCCAGTTCGGCGGAGCCGTCCGCCACGTCGACCAGGTTGAACCGGCCCAGGATTTCGCCCTCGCCGCCGGAATCCGTGTCCACCAGGACGTGGAAGTGGCAGGTTCCCGCGGCCTGTTCGGCGAGCAGCGCGGCGTGGCGGGCGGCGAAATGGGCGAAGTAGTCGTCGCCGCGGTCCGGTACCGAGGCGGCGAAGAAGGTCCGGTTCTCCTGCTCGAACGCGAGCAGGGCCGGGGCGTGGTCGGCGCGGAGGCGTTGGAGTTCGGGCATGGCAGAACCCTACGGATTCCGGGAGCAGGGTGCCGCCTCCGGGGCCGGGGGTACCCCGTCGCGACAACGTGACACTCGCGGGCCGGTGTGTCACGTTCGCAATCACCCCCACCCACCCGCCGCCGTGGCTGTGCGGTCACTTCCTGCGGTACGGAGACGGCCCGGGCCGGGGTGAATGCGAGGGGGCGTCTCCGTACCGGCGTTCACGCGGCGCCGTGGCACTCCTGGTACGTCCGGCCCGAGCCGCACCAGCAGGCGGCGGTCCGGGCCGGGGGCCAGGGGGCGGCGCGGCCGCGGGCGGCGAGGGTGGTGGCGTACTGGGGGAGGAGGTCCGGGTCGGCGGGGGACGTGGCTTCCGAGGCGGCGAAGGCCTCGTACGACGGGACGGTGCCGGTCACGATGCCCAGGTTCGGGGTGCCGGCCTGGTGGAGGTCCCGGAGGGCGGCCTCCAGGCGGGCCAGGTGGTCGGGGCGGGAGGGGTACTCGCTGCGCAGGTTCGGGTACGCGGTGAGGAGTTCGTCGAACTCGGCGGCCGGCCAGTGCAGCACCGCCACCGGGAAGGGGCGGGACAGCGCGGTGCGGTACGTGCCCAGCTCGGCGCGGAGGCGGGTGATCTCGGCCCGGAGCTCGCCGGGGTCCGAGGAGCCCAGCGCCCACAGGCGTTTCGGGTCGTGCAGCTCGTCCAGCGGGACGGCGGCTGTGTGGACGGTGTCCGCCAGCTCGTCCCAGATGTCGTGGTCGGCGCCCATCAGCCTGCGCACACGGTGGCGGCCGATCAGCAGCGACTGCACGGCGTACGGGACCTCCTCGCCCGGCGTCAGGAGGAGCGTCAGCGCGGTCGTGAAGCAGTCGTGCGCCGCTTCCAGTTCGTCGTGCGATTCGAGGGTCTCGGCCGCGATCTCCCAGGGCGCCGGGTCGAGCGGGCCCGCGGCGCGGATGCCGTCGATGATCGCGCGGGCCTCGGCCTCGTGGCCGTATTCCCACAGGTTGGCCGCGTTCAGGGCCTTGACCAGGTGCGGGTGGTCGAGGTCGGGGGAGCCGAGCAGCTCGTCGTAGAGGGTGGTGGCGCGGGCGCGGTCACCGGCGAGCTCCAGATGGGCCGCGGCCTGGAGGAGCAGCGGCTCACGGTCCTCGGGGTACTGCGCCGCGGTGCGCAGCAGGCGCTCGGCTTCGGTGGTGTGATCAGCAGGCGTGTCGGGGCGCATGAACCACACCGTACTGCTGTACGGCATCTGGACGGAGGCTTGTTCCGGCCCTGGAGAGTTACGGGACATGGCCTTATCGTGCGGGCCGTGCGGGAGCGGATACCGGTCGTGGTGCAGCGGAACTCGCGGGGGCGGCGGATCGCCGCGCGCGGGCTCTGGACGGGCGCGGAGGTGGTGGTGACCCTCGGGGTCGTCCTGTTGTTGCTCGTTGTTCATCAGCTGTGGTGGACCAACCGGCAGGCCCGCGCCGACGCCGAACACCGGGTTCAGGCCCTGGAGAGGGAGTGGAGCGCGCCACAAGGACTCCAGGACGGGGGAAGCGGAGACGGCGACGGAGACGGAGGCGGAGGCGGAGACCGGGCCGGGAGCGGGCGTGCGGCGGACAGCGGGGCCTCGGGCGGCCGTTCGTCCGCGGGCCGTACCGCGCCATCCGCCGCGCCGCGCTGGGATCAGGCGTACGCCGTCATCCGCATCCCGCGGCTCGGGCTCACCGCCCCCGTCGCCCAGGGCATCAGCAAGCACGGCGTCCTGGACAGGGGATACGTCGGGCACTACCCGGGCACCGCGCAGCCCGGCCGGCCGGGCAACTTCGCGCTCGCAGGGCACCGCAACACGCACGGCGAGCCCTTCCGGTACATCAACCGGCTGCGGCGCGGCGACCGGATCGACGTCGAGACCCGGGACGCCGTCTACACGTACACAGTCGACCGGACGCTCGGGCAGACCAGCGCCCGCGACAGCGGTGTCATCGCGGCGGTCCCGCGCAGCAACGTGAAGCCGTACGCGGGGTACGGAACGCCCGGTTCCTATGTGACGCTCACTACGTGCACACCTGAATTCACCTCCCGATACCGGCTTGTCGTCTGGGGGAAGCTGACGGATGTCCGGGCGCGGTAGCCGTGTCGCACTAAGGTTCCCTGACGTGCTCAAACGACGTCCGCAGTTGTTGTGGTTGCTGGTCCCCTACGTGCTGTACCTGGGCGTGCTGCCGTTCGTGAACCGGGTCCGTCCCGTCGTTCTCGGACTGCCGTTCCTCTTCGTATGGCTGCTCGGGGCGACCCTGCTGACACCCGTCGCCGTATGGCTGACCCGGCGGGGGGACCGCCGGTGAACGCCGCGGTCGCGACCTTTGTCTTCGGGGTCTTCATGGTCGCCACCGTCGCCCTCGGGCTGCTCGCGACGCGCGGGCGGCGAAAGGGGAACGGAGCGGGCGGCGGGCTCGCCGAGTGGTCCGTGGGCGGGCGCAGTCTCGGGACCGTGTTCATCTGGGTGCTGATGGCCGGCGAGGGCTACACCAGCTTCAGCTACCTGGGCGCCGCGGGATGGGGCTACAACTACGGGGCGCCGGTGCTGTACGTGGTGGCGTACATGTCCTGCGGGTACGCCCTCGGTTACGTCGTCGGGCCGACACTCTGGGCGTACGCACGCAAGCACGGGCTCGTCGGGATCACCGACATGGTGGCGCACCGTTTCGGCCGGCCCTGGCTCGGTGCGCTGGTCGCCGTCCTCGCGACCGTCTTCCTGCTGCCGTACATCCAGCTCCAGATCACCGGCATGGGCGTGGTCGTCTCGACGATCTCCTACGGTGCCATCAGCCTGAACTGGGCCTACTTCATAGCCTTCGCCGTCACCACCGGTTTCGTCGTGGTGAGCGGGCTGCGCGGCAGCGCGTGGGTGTCCGTCCTCAAGGACGTCCTCGTCATCGCCACACTCGGGTTCCTCGCCTTCTACGTACCGCTGCACTACTTCGACGGGTACGGGCCCTTCCTCGACCGGCTCGTCACCGAGAAGAGCGACTGGCTGACCTTCCCCGGGCACGGGGACAGCGGGCTCGGGCAGGCGTGGTTCATCACCACGTCCTTCCTCAACTCCCTCACCGTGGTGATCTTCCCGACGACCGTCGCCGGCTACCTCGGCGCATCGAGCGCCGACGTACTGCGCCGCAACGCGATGTTGCTGCCCGCCTACAACGTGCTGCTCTTCGTGCCGATGCTGCTCGGCATGGCGGCGCTCTTCGTCGTGCCCGGGCTCGTCGGCGCGGAGTCCAACCTGGCGCTCTTCAAGCTCGTCGTGGACTCGCTGCCCGCCTGGGCGGTCGGCGTCATCGGCGTCGCGGCGGCGCTCTCGTCGATCGTGCCGATGGCCGTCTTCATGCTGGTCATCGGCACGATGTGGGGGCGCAGTGTGCTCTCGCTCGTACCGCGGTGGGAGCGGCGGCAGAAGGGCGCCGCGCAGACCGTCGTGGTGGCCGCGGGCGTGATCGCGCTGGTGCTCACGTACACCGCGCCGAACACCCTCGTACGGCTCTCCCTCATCTCGTACGAGGGGATGGCGCAGCTGCTCCCCATGGTGCTGCTGGGGCTGATGTGGCGGCGGCTGACGCTGTTCGGGGCGCTGAGCGGGCTGGTCGTCGGCGTGGGCGTGGTGTGCGGGTTCGTGTTCACCCAGAACGATCCGGTGTGGGGCGTGAACGCGGGCATCGTGGCGCTCGGCGCCAACCTGGTCGTGGCGCTCGCCGTGACGTACGCGGGGCCGCGCGAGCGCGACGAACGGCCGGACAGCGAGGTGCTCGCGCGGGACGAGATCGGCGCTCCGGAGCCGTACGCCGCCTCTCAGGGCTGATGGCCGTGTCGGACCGACCGTGCCGCGACGTGCCGGCCGCGGGCACCGCCATGGCCACCGCGGCGTAAGCGGGGCGGCGAGTGCGCCGGTCCACTGTGTGAACAGGGCCTTGCGGAATGATCGGATGTCTTGGACGATCGGGCGAGCCTGCGATGGCCGCCACCCATCCGACGGGCCCGATCTCGACCTAGGGGAGAAACACCGTTGAAGCTGCTTCGTGTGGGTACGGCCGGCGCGGAACGACCGGCGCTGCTGGACGAGGACGGAACCCTGCGTGACCTGTCGGGGATCGTCACCGACATCGATGGCGCGCTGCTCTCCGACGAGTCCGCGCTCGCCCGGGTGCGGGCCGCCGCGGCCGCGCCCGGCGAACTGCCCGAGCTCGACGCGGAAGGGCTGCGGGTCGGTCCGCCGCTCGCCCGGATCGGCAAGATGGTGTGCATCGGGCTGAACTACCACGACCATGCCGCCGAGACCGGCGCGCAGATCCCCACTGAGCCGATCCTGTTCTTCAAGGCGCCCGACACCGTCATCGGGCCCGACGACACGGTGCTGGTGCCGCGCGGCAGCGTCAAGACCGACTGGGAGGTCGAGCTCGCGGTCGTCATCGGGCGCACCGCCCGGTACCTGGAGTCCGCCGAGGAGGGGCTCGCGCACGTCGCCGGGTACGCGACGGCGCACGACGTCTCCGAGCGCGAGTTCCAGATCGAGCGCGGCGGCACCTGGGACAAGGGGAAGAACTGCGAGACGTTCAACCCGCTGGGGCCGTGGCTGGTGACGGCGGACGAGATCGCCGATCCGCAGGCGCTGCCGCTGAAGCTCTGGGTCAACGGTGAGCTGAAGCAGGACGGCACGACGGCCGATCAGATCTTCCCGGTGGGCGAAGTGGTCCGGTATCTCAGCCACTTCATGACGCTGTACCCGGGCGATGTGATCAACACCGGGACGCCGGCCGGGGTCGCCCTGGGGCGGCCCGAGCCCAAGCCGTACCTGAGGGCCGGGGACGTCGTGGAGCTGGAGGTCGTCGGGCTGGGGCGGCAGCGGCAGGAGCTGAAGGACGCGTAGCGGCGGGGGTGGGGGTGGGGCGGTTGCCCGGGGGCGCCCGGGCGGCCGCTTCGTCCTCAGTCGCCGGACGGGCTGAAAGCTGTCCTCAATCGCCGGACGGGCTGGATTTGGCCGGCGTGGGCTTGATCGGCCGGCGTGGGCTTGATCGGCTGGTGCGGGTCCGAGGGTGAGGCCCTGGGGCGACCCATCGGAATGGGGAGTAAAGATCGGAGGGGTGGGGTGCTGTGCGAGCAGCGCCCCACCCCTCCTTCGCGTCATGCGCCGATCGTCGTCGCGAAGTGTTCCAGCGCCTCGACCACCAAGGCGTGGTCCTCCGCCTGGGGCAGGCCCGAGACCGTCACCGAGCCGATGACCCCCGCGCCCTCGACCGCGATCGGGAACGAACCGCCGTGCGCGGCGTACGCGTCCGGGTCCAGGCGCGAGGCGTCGTCGAACGTCGTGCCCTTCGCCCGGAATCGGGATCCGACCAAGTACGAGCTCTCGCCGAAGCGTTCCACGACCCTGCGCTTGCGGTCGATCCAGGCGTCGTTGTCCGCGCTCGATCCCGGCAGTGCGGCATGGAACAGCTGTTGCGCGCCGCGTCGGATGTCGATCGCGATCGGGGCGTGCCTCTCCCGGGCCATCGCGACGAGCAGGCCGCCGAGCGCGTACGCGTCGTCGTAGCTGAAATGCGGCAGCGTCAGTCGGCGCTCCTGGGCGATGAGCTCGGAGATGGTCGGAGCGGTGGGGTTCATACGGGCTCCTCCTCGGTGTCGGCGGAGGCGGACGGGGATATGGCGGGCAGGGTCACGGTGACCCCCTCGCGGGCCGAGCGGCGGGCGGCCTCCAGTACGTCCAGGGCCGCTGCGGCCTGGAAGGCGGTCACTGGATTGTCGCCCTTTCCGCGCAGCGCGTCGGTGACCGCCGCGTAGTACGCGGGATAGTCGCCCGGCAGCGTAGGAACCGGGGCGCCGCCGCCGGTCAGCGGGGACTCGCCCGAACCGATCCGGCCCCACAGCTCCTCGGGCTCCTCGCCCCACGGCCGACCCGCCGCCGGGCGTGCGCCCGCGCGCAGATCGGCCTCCTGCGGATCGAGGCCGTACTTCACGTAGCCGGCGGTCGAGCCGAGCACCCGGAAGCGCGGCCCGAGCTGGGCCGTGGTGGCGCTGACGTACAGATGCGAGCGGACCCCGCCGGCATGGGTGATCGCGAGAAACGTGTCGTCGTCGGCGGCGGCGCCGGGGCGGCGTACGTCGGATTCCGCGTACACCCGCACCGCCGGTCCGAACAGCACGAGCGCCTGGTCGACGACATGGCTGCCCAGGTCGTACAGCAGCCCGCCGATCTCCCCCGGGTCGCCCGACTCGCGCCAGCCGCCCTTCGGCTGCGGGCGCCACCGCTCGAAACGGGACTCGAAGCGCTGTACGGTCCCCAGCTCGCCGTCCGCGACCAGGCGGGCGAGGGTGCGGAAGTCGTTGTCCCAGCGGCGGTTCTGGAACACCGAGAGCAGCAGCCCGCGCTCCTCGGCGAGGGCCGCGAGCTCCCGCGCCTCGGCGGCCGTACCGGCGATCGGCTTGTCCACGACGACCGGCAGACCGGCCTCGATCGCGGCGGTCGCGATCGGGACATGGGTCCTGTTCGGCGAGGCGATCACGATCAGATCGAGTTCGTCCGCGCGCCCCCACAGCTCCTGCGGCGACCCGGCGAACCGAACGTCGGGGAACTCGGCGCGCGCCTGCGCCCGCCGCTCCTCGCTCGACGTGACGACCGTGTCGAGGACGAGGCCCTCGGTCGCGGCGATCAGCGGGGCGTGGAAGACGGAACCCGCCAGGCCGTAGCCGACGAGTCCGACGCGCAGGGGAGTCCCGGACAGCCGAGGGGTCCCGGACGACAGAGGGGCCTCGGACAGTCCGTGCGTCTCGTGAGTCGTGTTGCCAGTCGTGGTCATGGGTGAACTTAAGCAACGCTGTTGCCGAAGCGTCCAGCCCGGACGGGCCGGGGCGCGGGGGCTGGGCCGGTCGAGCGGTTCCCGGCCGCCGTCCGGGTGGCTCTCCGGCATGTCGGTGCCGGGCGCCACGCGCGTGCGTGACAGTGTCGCGGCCCAGAACCGTTGAACTCCGGCGCACAGGGCTGGGCGGGTGCTGAAGATCTTGGCCGGACCCGTGGCGGCCGGCGCGCGCATCCCTTGCGCCTTGTGGCTGTACGTGCCGGCCGCCGATCCCCGGTCCGGCCAAGGTCTTCAACACCCTCCCAGCCGACCGTTCCCGCGAGCAGCGAAGGGTGCCCCCATGTCCCCGACACCACCCCCGCCGGCCACGCCGTCCGCGCCGACCCCCAAGCCGAGTCCCGCATCCGATCCCACGTCCCTCCCCCTGACCGCCGCCGCCTCGCTCCCCGTGTCCGCCGCCCCCGCCCGTCCTCCCTCGCCGCACCCGTCCTCGTCCCCAGCTCCCGGCCGGACGCGGCACGGGCTCGCGCTCGGGCTGGCGGCGGCGAGCGTGGTTCCCGCGGTCCTCGGCGGCGCCTCCGCCGCACCCGCCTCCGCGGCGCCGTCGCTCACCCCGGTCTCGAAGCCGGACGCCACCACCGCCGACCAGCAGCCCGGCTGCGGTGATCCGGAGTCGGGCGACTTCCCGATCAGCACCCGCCTCCGCGGCGGCCCCGACACCTACGCGCCCGGCGGCGGCTACGGAACCTGGTTCCTGGACCTGACCAACACCACCACCGAGTCGTGCCGGGCCATCCACCCGGTGCTGGTCCTCACCGACGAGGACCGGAAGCTGACCGCCGACCAGATCCAGCTGGAGTTCGCCGAGCCCTCCCGCCCCGATGTGGAGTACCGCGTCAGCTGGGAGACCACCGACCAGGACGAACACATCGGCGTCTTCGGCGGCGACGGCGCCGAAGACTTCGCCGGCTTCACCGTCCCCGCGGGCCGTACGCTCACCGTCGAGGTCCGAATGGCGTTCACCTCCGACGCCGTCCCCGGCCGGATCACCGCCAACGCGGCGATCGTCCAGCGCCAGCACGCGGCGAGCGGCGGGGCGGGGAAGGACGACGGGTCCTGGGTCGGTGAGTCCGACGACTACCCGTTCACCGTCGTCGAGGACAGCTACGTCGACAGCTACGTCGACAGCGACAGCGACAGCGACAGCGACGTCGACAGCGACAGAGGCAGCGACGAGACGGCCGATACGGGAGAGACCGAAGGGACCGGAGACACCAACGGGACCGGAGACACCGAAGGGACCGGAATCATCGGTGGGACCGGCGAAACCCCTGCCACCGGCGACGCCCCTGCCACCGGCGAAACCCCTGCCACCGGCGACGCCCCTGCCCCTCGCGACACCCCCCGCCCGTTCGCACCTGGCCGGACCCCGGCGCAGGGCGACCTCCCCGAACTGGCCCGCACCGGCCCGGCCACCCTTCCGTACCAGGGCATCACCGTCGCGGGGTTCCTGATCGCCGGCGGGGCGTTGGTGATCCGGTCCCGCCGCATGCGCCGCCCCCGCTCCGGGCCCGGCCACTGAACCGCCCGTCCAAGGGCCGGGCGGCCCTCCGTCAGACGAGGTCGACGAGGTCCGCGATCGAGTTCACGACGTTGGTCGGCCGGTACGGGTAGCGCTCGATCTCACCCCTGCTCGTCAGCCCGGTGAGCACCAGGAACGTTTCCATCCCGGCCTCCAGCCCGGCCAGCACGTCCGTGTCCATCCGGTCGCCGATCATGGCGGACGTCTCGGAGTGCGCACCCAGGGTGTTCAGCGCACTGCGCATCATCAGCGGGTTGGGCTTGCCGACGAAGTACGGCTCCTTGCCGGTCGCCTTCGTGATCAGCGCGGCGACGGAACCCGTGGCCGGCAATGCGCCCTCGGGGGAGGGCCCGGTGTTGTCGGGGTTGGTGGCAATGAAACGGGCACCGTTGTTGATCAGCCGGATGGCCTTCGTCAGCGCCTCGAACGAGTACGTCCGGGTCTCGCCCAGGATCACGAAATCGGGCTCGTGGTCGGTGAGAACGTATCCGGCATCGTGCAGGGCGGTGGTCAGCCCCGCCTCACCGATCACGTAGGCAGTGCCACCGGGGTGCTGATTGTCCAAGAACTTGGCGGTGGCCAGGGCCGAGGTCCAGATGTTCTCGACCGGCACTTCGAGACCGATCCGGTTGAGCCGCACATGAAGGTCCCGGGCGGTGTAGATCGAGTTGTTCGTCAGCACCAGGAACGGCTTGCCCGAATCGCGCAGCTTCTTGATGAAGGCATCCGCACCGGGGATCGGCACCCCTTCATGCATCAGTACGCCGTCCATGTCGGTGAGCCACGATTCGATGGGCTTCTGCTCTGTCATGGGTGCGGCTCCTGCCGAACGAGGACTTACGGGATGACCATGCTATTCACTCACCACTTCCACGGCCCGAACGTCTCGTAGCCCGGACGTCCCGTGGACCGTCCCCGGGCGCCGCGCCATGCTGACGCCCGCCTGAAGGTCCCCCTTCCGGCCGTCCACCGTCGTCGCTTCCCTCGCCGTTCCGGCCGGCCCCGTCACGGTGGGCCCGGCCCGGCGGGGTGCGCCGTCCGAGGTGGAGGCGCGGGCCGTCCCCCGCGCTCCTGCGGATGCGAAAAGCCCGAGGAGGAGTGAACCTGCCCTAAGGAGGTTCACGATGCGTTCCATACCCCTCACGTTCTGTGCCGCCGCGGTCGTCGCGGCGACCCTGGTGCCGGCTTCCGTCGCACTGGCCGACTCCGATACCGGGACCGACCGGGGGACGGGCTCGGGCTCCCGTACCGCTCTCTCGGTGTCCCCGCCCTCCCTCGCCCCGGGCGGCGAGGTGGATCTGCGGCTGGACAGCTGCGGGGGCAAGGAGGCCAAGGGCAACTCCGACGTGTTCGTCTCCGAGGCGCGCTTCTCGCCCGCCGCGGACGGGGGCCTCATCGCGCAGGCCCGGCTCAGCACGGACGCCTCCCCGGGCGACCACGAGATCCAGGTCGTGTGCACGGACGACAAGGGCACCAAGGTTTCCGGCACGGTCACGGTCGTCGACCGCGGCCAGGCCTCGCCCCTCGCCCCGGTCCGCGCGGGAGGCGGCGGCACCGCCGCACTCAACGAGCGGGAAGCCCGTCAGGAGGGCCCCGGCATCGTGCACGCGGTGATCGGTCTGGTCCTGGCCGCCGTCGCGGCCGTCACCGTCGCGTTCCGCAGCGCGCGCCGCCGCCGCCGTTCGGCCGCGGACTGACATGCCCACCGCCGACCGCCCCGAGGGCCACGGACGACTGCTCACCGGAGTGGCCTGGGCCGTCCTGCTGATGGGCCTGTGGCTCTGGGGCCGCGACATCACCGACGGCTCCGGCGCCAGCTCCGCCCCGACCACCGGCGACGTCGCCGCGGTCGGGCGCCCCCTCGGCGTTCCGCTGCCCGCACCGCACGACCCGATCGAGGGCGCGGCGCCGGAGCGGGTCGAGATCCCGTCGATCGGCATCAAGGCGCCGGTGGTCGCCCGCGGGCTGGACAAGGACGGGGCGATCGAACCGCCGCCGTTCGACACGCCCCAGACCGTCGGCTGGTACGGGAACGGCACCGAGCCCGGCGCGAAGGGCCCCGCGCTCTTCGTCGGCCACGTCGACACCGAGACCGAGCCGGCCGTCTTCTACGGACTGAGCGCGGCCCGCCCCGGCGCCAAGGTCGAGGTGACCCGCGCGGACGGCACGGTCGCCGAATTCACCGTCGACGACGTCCAGGTCTTCACCCGGGAACGGTTCAACGCCGACAAGGCCTACGGGCCCCGCAAGAACGGCCGCGCGGAACTCCGCCTGATCACCTGCGGCGGCACCTACGACCGGGCCTCGCACTCGTACGACGCGAACGTGGTCGTCTCGGCCTACCTGACCGGCGAGAAGTCCGGGAGCGGCGACCGGGCCTGACGCCCTCTGTATCCGGCCCGGCCGGCACCCTTTCCCCGGGGTGCCGGCCGGGCCGGTCCTCGACCGCGGCGCGCGGGGCTGCGGGAGTAGCCCGGCGCCGACACGGGAGGTCAGGGGGGCGGACCGTGCCCGTCACTCTAGGGCGACGAACGTCCTTGGCCCAGAGGGTTTCTGACGTACCGTTCAGAACTGGTCACTCTCAGCTTCCGGGCGAGTGGACAGAAGCCCTGTGCCGGGATGAAGGGGATGCGGCAGTGCACCGCCGCCGCACCCGGTACGAGGTGTCCGGACCGGGTCGGTGGGCCCGCGAGCCGGCTGGAGTACTCGTATTCGTAGCGCGACACGGCGTTCGCCGGGTGCCTCGCTGTGCGCGCGTGAAAGCGGAGGCGCGGGGAGGGGGTGCGGGAAATGGGTGCGGGGATCGGCTTCGGAGAACGAGCAAGACCCCCTCACGTGTGGTGAGGGGGTCTTGACTCTGCGTGCGCCGCCAGGGACTCGAACCCCGGACCCGCTGATTAAGAGTCAGCTGCTCTAACCAACTGAGCTAGCGGCGCCTGCTGACCTGAAGAACTCTACCCGAATGTGAGGGGTGGTCCTGACCATTTCCCGTCCATCACGGCCTGTCGGATGGTCGTTTTTTCTGTTCTGTCCGTCAAAATGCGATATGTCAGGAGAGAGTCGAGACACTGACGCCCGTGCACATGCGCCCAAAGATCTTGACGAGTGCGGAGGGGAATCGCATGACTGTGCCGGCCTTCGAGGAGTACGTACCCGCCATCGACTGCACCTGCGCCGGGTGCGCCGAGCAACGGCGAGCCGCCGCGAGTGCCTTGCCCCTGCGGTACGGAGGACATCCGGCCGCGCACGGCGCGCGCCGTGCGCTGGTGCTGGCCACCGCGGCCGGAGTGGTGCTGGGCACCGGTGTGGCCGAGGCGGCGAGCGCGCCGGGCGACCGGGCGGCGGAGGCGGCCGGAGCGGCCAGGGTGGACGCGCCGCCGGCGCCGTCGCCGACCCCGGTGGCTCCGCCGGGGTCGGCGACGGCGGAAGGGGTGGCGGAGGTGGCCGGTGTGGTGGACGCGGCCGGTCCAGTGGGCCCGGACCCCGACGGCGAGGATGATCCGCTCGACCGGACCGACGTGGATTCGAACAGTCCGCAGGGCGAACCGGGCCCGGTGCGGGGCACGGGGACCTCGGGTCCGTCCTCGTCCGGGACCTCGGCCACGCTGCGCAAGACCAGCCGGGCCGCCATCATCAACCGCGCGAAGAAGTGGGTGTCCGCGAAGGTCCCGTACAGCATGAGCAAGTACTGGTCCGACGGCTACCGGCAGGACTGCTCCGGCTATGTCTCGATGGCCTGGGGCCTGCCCGGCAACGAGTGGACCGGGAGCCTCGCCAAGTTCGGGAAGCGGATCGCGCGGAAGGATCTGCAGCCCGGCGACATCCTGCTCTTCCACAACCCGGCCAACCCCTCGAAGGGCTCGCACGTCACGATCTTCGGCGGTTGGACCGACTACACGCACACCCACTACTCGGCGTACGAGCAGACGAAGCCGCACACCCGCAGGCAGACGACGCCCATGGCGTACTGGACCCACTCCGGCAGCTACGTCGCGTACCGCTACAAGGGCCTCTCCGGCGGAAGCGGTGGAAGCGGCGGCAGCGGCTCGTCGACGACGTTCCCGGGCTCCTTGAAGTTCGGTCCCGGAGCCAGCAACGCGTACGTCACCCAGCTCGGGCACATGCTCGTGGAGCGGGGTGGCCAGAGCTTCTACGAGGTCGGTCCCGGGCCGGGCTGGGGCGACGCCGACCGGCGCGCGACCCAGGCGTTCCAGAAGGCCCAGGGCTGGACGGGCAAGGAGGCCGACGGCATCCCCGGCCCCCACACCTGGCGGCTCCTGGCCGGTGGGACCGGTCACGACATCCCCGACTCCGGGAGCGGGGGCGGCCAGGGTGATTCGAACTCGGACTCGAAGTTCCCCGGCCGGGGTTATTTCCGCCCCGGTCAGTCCAACAGCCATGTCGACAAGCTCGGCAAGCAGTTGGTGAAGAAGGGATACGGCAAGTACTACCAGTCGGGACCGGGGCCCCGGTGGACCGAGGCGGACCGGCGCAATGTCGAGGCCTTCCAGCAGGCCCAGGGCTGGCGGGGCGGAGCGGCTGACGGCTATCCCGGTCCGGAGACCTGGCGGCGACTCTTCGCGTGACAAGACGGACATGCATGACGGAGGCAGGAATGGGATCCACGGTGTCGGACAGTTCCGGAACACCGGACAACGGGAGCGCACGGGAGCGGGAACGGGAAGGGGGAGGGGGAGGGGGAGGGGGCTTGGACGGGAGGACGGCTCAGGCCTTGGCCTCCGGTCCGGCTCCGGCCTCGGCCTCGGGTCCGGTTTCGGCCCCCGGTCCGTGTCCGTGTCCGGCTCCGGCCTCGGGTCCGGTTTCGGCTCCGGCTCCGGCCTCGGGTCCGGTTTCGGCGGATGGCGCCGGGTCGGATGGCGGGCCGGACTCCGTGGTCGACCTCGTGCTGGACCTCGTCCCCGGCGAAGACGAGGTTTCCGCCCTCGGCGCGACCTCGGCCTCGGTATCGGTCCCTGCCATGGGCGCCGCCGCCGTTCCGGCCATGGCGTCGGTCACCGCGCCCGCCGGGGACCCGGAGCCGAGTGCCATCCCCGTACCGGTCCTGGTCGGCCTTGCTTTGTCGGGCGCCGCACCCGCCGCGGACCCGGTGCCGCGCACCACCCGCACCACCCGCACCACCCCCGGAGCCGAGCAGTCCGGCGACGCCGAGCGGCGGCACGCGGTGATCGCCACTGAGCGGACCGCGTCCATCCCCGTACACCTGCTCTTTCGTGAGGACCCCGAGCACACCGACGCCGCTTCGCTCCCCGCCGGTGTGCTGCGGCGCGGGGCGGCCGACGGGCACCGGCCGGCCGCTGGGCTGCGGCGGCCGCCCGCGCCGAGGGGGCCGCAGGTGCGGCCTTCGACGCGTCCGGCGCCCGTCGGTGACCCACGGCTTGCCGAGCGGTCGGGGCCCGCGCTGCCCGGCTGGGTGGCGCTGCTCGCCGGGCTGGCCGGGATCGCGGCCGGTGGCGCCGTCCTCTGGTCGGTCGGCGCGCTGCCCGTCGCCCCGCTCGCCCGGCTCGGGATCGGCTCGCGTCCGTACGACGGGATCGGGCTCGGCGCCTGGGCGGCGCTCACCGCGCTGGGGGCTGCGGTGCTTCTCGCGCTCGGCGGCCTGAGCCGCGGACGCGTCGGGTACGCCTGGGTGCTGACCCTCTTCGGCGAGTACCGGGGCAGTGTGCGGCGCACCGGGCTGATGTGGATCAGCCCGCTGCTGCTCCGCCGCCGGGTCGACGTACGTCTGCGGCACTGGCGCAGCGAACCGCTCCCCGCCGTGGACGCCAACGGTACGGCGCTGCGCGTCGTCGTCCTCGTCGTGTGGCGGATCAAGGACACCGTACGGGCGACGCTCGGGGTCGCGGACCACGAGGCGTATCTGCGCGAGCAGGTCGAGGCGGCGATGGCGCGGGTCCTCTCGCAACTGCCCGCCGACGCCTTCCACGAGGACGCGCACACCCTGCGCAACGCGGAGGCTGTCGGTGACGCGCTTACCCGGATGCTGAAGGCGGACTGCGCACCCGTCGGTATCGAGGTGTACTCGGCGCAGCCGACCGGCATCGAGTACGCGCCGGAGGTCGCCGCGGCCATGCAGCGCCGCCGGATCGCCGCCATCGACGCCAAACACCGCGACAGTGTCCTGACTTCGGTGGTTGACGCGGTGGACGACACCGTGAACCGGCTGACCGCCAGGGGGATCGTGGAGCTGGACGACTACGAACGGAAGTCGCTGGTCAAGGACTTGACGGTGGCCTTCTACACCGGACGCAGCGGCGGCGAGGGCGCCTGACGGCCCGCAGGGGGGTGCTGTGGCGGCGAAGCGGAATCCAACTCCCACGATCTCCGTCGGTACCGCGCCGCACCTGGCGGGGCGGGCATGCACCGGCTCCAGCGGTGCGCCAACCGCGACGCGGTACGCCGCCACCGCGATCGGGGACGGACCGACCGCGCCGCCGGGCTCAGGAGTTCGCTCAACGGCTGGTGCCCCTGACCGGCAAGCTTTGCCCCGTCGCAAACATTGCCGGTCACGGCACTAGCTCATCAGAGTCAGCCCGTCCCGGTCCGCCGCAGTGGTCCGCCGCAGCAGCGTCACGGCCAGCACCGCGCCCGCCAGCAACAGCGCGGCCCCCGCCACCGAGGCGTACTGCATGCTGTGCACGAAGGCCGCCCGCCCGACCGAGATCAGCGAGCCGTCCCCCGTGGCCACCGCGCCCGCCAGCGTCTTACGGGCGTCCTCCGGCGCGGAGCCCGGCATGTCGGCGGTGTAGACGGCCGTGGCCAACGCACCGAGCAGGGCCATCCCCGTCGCACCGCCGAACTCCTGCCCGGTCTCCAGCAACGAGGCCGCCGAACTCGCCTTCTCCGGCGAGGCGGTGGACAGTGCCAGGTCCGAGACGAGCGCCATCACGGTGACGATGCCGCAGCTCATCACGGCGCAGCCGCCGAGCAGCAGCCACAGTGAGTCCGTACCGGTCAGGGCGAGGACCGCGAAACCGGCGGCGGCGATGACGAAACCGGCAGAGATGACGCGCGTACGGTCGGTCCGTTGGGCGATCGCCGTGGCCGTCGGGGCGGCGGCACCCACCGCCAGTGACGGGGCCAGGCTCCACAGCGCGGCCTCCATCGTGCCCATGCCGAGCACCGACTGCAGATACTGCGTGGTGAAGAACGAGGACCCCATCATGGCGAACGCGGCCAGCGCGTTCAGCCCGATCCCGGCCGCGAAGCCGCTGTTGCGGAAGAGCTCCCGGCTGATCATCGCGTTGCCGTGGCCGCGCTGGCGGCGGACGAAGAACCGGCCGAGGACGAGCCCGGCGGCGATGATCAGCGCGTTTCGAACATCGAGCCCGTGGGCGGCGCTCTCCTTGACCCCGTAGACGACGGGCAGCACGGCCCCCATCGACAGCGGCACGCTCAGGAAGTCGAACCGGCCGGGGTTCGGGTCCTTGAACTCCGGTACCAGCACCGGCACCAGGACCAGCAGCAGCACCATGGCCGGCACATTGATCAGAAAGACCGAGCCCCACCAGAAGTGCTCCAGCATGACCCCGCTGAGCACCGAGCCGAGCGCGATCCCGCCGGCCATGGCACCCGACCAGATGCCGACGGCCCGGCCGCGCTGCCGCTCGTCGCGGAACATGTTGCGTACGAGCCCCATCGTCGACGGCATCAGCGTCGCACCACCGATCCCGAGCAGGGCGCGGGCCGCGATCAGCATCTCCGGGCTGGTGGAGTACGCGGCGGCGACGGACGCGGTACTGAACGCGAACGCGCCGAGGAGCAGCAGCTTGCGGCGGCCGATCCGGTCGCCGAGCGAACCCATCGTGATGAGCAGGCCGGCCAGGGCGAAGGCGTACACGTCGAAGATCCAGAGCTGCTGGGTGGCGCTGGGTGCGAGGTCCCGGTCGATGGCCGGGATCGCGAAGAAGAGGACGGAGACGTCCATCGAGACGAGGAGGAGGGGAAGCAGAAGGACCACGAAGGCGGTCCATTCCCGGCGACCGGCGAGGGGGCCGCGCTCGGCGGTGGTGCTCGTAGCGTTCGTCATGACTGAAAATGTACGAGCGTATAAAACGCCTGTCTAGTACGGATGTGTAAAACGTTCGTACATCTCTTTGGGCAGCAAAAAAACGCACTGGGCGGTTCACGTGTGTACGTGAACCGCCCAGTGCGTTGTCTGTGCGCCGCCAGGGACTCGAACCCCGGACCCGCTGATTAAGAGTCAGCTGCTCTAACCAACTGAGCTAGCGGCGCCTGCTGACTCGAAAATAATACCCGCTTCAAAGGGGTGCTGATGACAGCCGAACAAACGGGATACATCGGACACCGACAGGTGCATCCGCCAATCTCAAGCCCCGCCCGCCAATCTCAAGCCCGTCCGGCGATTGAGGACAAAGCCGTCCCGGGGTGCACCCCAGTGGGCCTCACCGAACCCCCACACCTAGAGCGCCAGCGACAAGAGCACGGGAGCCGCCCGCCGGTTCAGCGTGTCCGCCGCCGTGCGCAGGCGATGTGCGTCCTCGATCGGCAGGGACAGCGCCAGGCACCCCGCCGACGACCCGGCGGTCAGCGGCACCGCCGCGCACACCGTGCCGACCGCGTACTCCTGGATGTCGAGCACCGGGACCGTCGCCGGCTGGCTGTCCAGCTTGGAGAAGAGCACCTTCTCGTTGGTGATCGTCCGCGAGGTGAGCCGGGCCGTCTTGTGGCGCGAGAGGTGGTCGCGGCGGCCGTTCCGGTCGAGCTGGGCCAGCAGGCACTTGCCGACCGCCGAGGCGTGCGCGGAGGACCGGAAGTCCACCCACTCGTTGACTGCGGGGGTGCGGGGGCCGTCGGCGTACTGCGTGACCCGGATCTCGCCGTCGACGTAGCGGCTGATGTAGACGGCCGCGCCGACCGAATCGCGCAGCTGCGCCAGCGACTGCTGGAGCCTGACCTCCAGGGCCTGCCTGCGGGCCGTCCCGGAGCCGAGGAGCAGCAGCGAGGAGCCGATGACATACGCGCCGTCGGTGATCTGCTCGACGTACCCCTCGCGGCGCAGCGTCAGCAGCAGGGAGGTGAGATGCTCGACGGGCAGCCCCGTCTTCCGGGAGATCTGGGCCTCCGTCACGCCGTCGCCGTGTTCGGAGACCGCTTCGAGAACGCGAAGGGCGTACTGCACCGAGTGGAACGGTGCGGTCGGTTCGGGCTTCAATGCCACGGTTTCCCCCACCAGGTTGTGACCGCAAGCTCTGCCCTCACGATAGCCGCCAAAACACCGTCCCGGGGAGGCTGTTGAAGAGAAAGCGGTGCGCCCCGGCTCCGTCATCTGGAGCGCACCCGTCTGGCATATGCCACAGTCATGGGCTTACGGCGAGTTCCGAGGTCACAGCACCGCGGTGAGGAATTCGCGTGTGCGTTCGTGCTCGGGATCGGAGAAGATTTTTTCCGGCGAACCGGACTCGACCACACGTCCAGCATCGAACATCAGTACCGTCTCCGAGACGTCGCGGGCGAAGTTCATCTCGTGGGTCACGCAGAGCATGGTGATGTCGGTGTTCCTGGCGATGTCGCTCAGCAGTTCCAGCACGCCCGCCACCAGCTCCGGGTCGAGCGCCGAGGTCACCTCGTCCAGCAGCAGGATCTCCGGCCGCATCGCCAGCGCCCGGGCGATCGCCACCCGTTGCTGCTGGCCGCCGGAGAGCTGGGAGGGGTGCGCGTCGGTCTTCCCCGAGAGCCCGACCAGGTCGAGCAGCTCGCGGGCGCGGCTCTCCGCCTCGTCGCGGTCCATGCCCAGCACGTTGACCGGGGCCTCGGTGATGTTCTGCAGCACCTTCATGTTGGGGAAGAGGTTGAACTGCTGGAAGACCATGCCGATCTTCTTCCGGGCATCGCGCAGATGCTTCTCGGTCGCCGGCCTCAGCGAGCCGTCGGGACCCCTGGTGTGGGACAGCGGGTCGCCGTCCACCCAGATGACCCCGTCGCTGATCCTTTCGAGGGTCATCAGCAGCCGCAGGATGGTGGTCTTGCCCGAGCCGCTGGGCCCGATCAGGGTGACGTGCTCGCCACGCCGTACGGAGAAACCCAGCCGGTCGAGGACGACGTGGTCGCCGTACCGCTTCACGACGTCGTCGAAGCGGACCAGCGGATGGCCGGTCGCCGCGACGGCGGCCGGCACGGCGTCCGCGGGGGCCGTGGGCGCGGTCTTCTGCAGGGGGAGGGGTTCAGTGGCCAAGACGCTTCTCCAGCTTTCTCATCAGCAGCGAGGTGGGGTAGCTCGCGACCAGGAAGACCAGCCCGGCGAGCGTGAATGCCTCGGTGTACGCGAAGTGGGCGGCGCCGTACTGCCGGGCCTCGAAGACCATCTCCTGCACCGTGATCACGGCGAGGAACGGGGTCTCCTTGAACATCGAGATCGCGTAGTTGCCGAGGGCGGGCAGCACATTGCGCACCGCCTGCGGCAGGATCACGGCCTGCCAGGTCCGCCGCGGGGTGAGCGAGAGCGCCCGGCAGGCCTCCCACTGGCCCTTCGGCACACCGTCGATCCCGGCGCGGTACACCTCGGAGGTGTACGTGGCGTAGTGGACGCCCAGCACCACGATGCCGATCACCAGCGGTTCCACCGAGGTGAACAGGGCGGCTGCGCCGACCAGTTGGACGAGCAGCGGGGTGGACCGGATGAACTCCATCACGGCCCGCACCGGCACCGTCACGAACCTGCTCGGGGCCCGCCCGGCGACCGCGATGGCGAGCCCGAGCACCGCGGCGACGAGCGTGCCGAGCACGGTCGCGAGCAGCGTGACCTCGAAGCCCTTGAGCACCAGGGGCAGTACGTCCCCGGCGGCGTTCCAGTTGAAGCCGTTCACCGGACACCACCTCCGGCCGCCGAAGCGACGGCCTCCGTGGCGCTGCGGCTGCGCAGCAGCGAGCCCGCACCGGTCGCCAGGCCGAGCCGCCGCTTGGCGCCGCGCTCCAGCAGATTCATCAGCACGGTCAGCGCGTAGGCCAGGACGAAGTAGAGGACCAGCAGGGTCACGTACGCGGTGAGCGTCTCACCGGTACGGTCGCGCAGCTGCTGGATCACGGTCATCAGGTCGGCCGCGGAGATCAGCCACAGCAGCGGGGTGCACTTCAGCAGCTGGATCAGCAGATTGGTGAAGGACGGGATCATCTGCACCCAGGCCTGCGGAAGGATCACCTTCCGCATCCGGTGCAGCGGCGTCATGTTCAGCGCGACGGCCGCCTCGTACTGCGCGCGCGGTACGGAGTTGATCGCGCCGCGCACCACCTCGGCGCCGTACGCACCGTAGTTGAGGCCGAAGGCGACGACACCGCAGAGCAGCGGCGTCAGTTCGTACCCCGTCAGTGGCGGCATCGCGTAGTAGAGCCAGAACAGCTGGATGTAGAGCGAGGTGCCGCGGAAGAACTCCACGACCACGCGCGACACACCGCGCGCCACCAGCAGCCGGCTGACCGACATCAGACCGAGGGCGAAAGACAGGAGCAGGGCGAGCAGCGCGCCGAGGACGGTGGCCTGGAGGGTCACCCACAGCCCCGCGCGCAATTGCGGCAGATCGTCGAAGAAGGCGGAGAAGAAATCACTCATGCGGTGCGTTCCGTCCCCGTCAGCCCTTGCACAGGTCGGCCGTCTTCAGGGTGGCCGGCGGGAGCTCGGTGGCCCCGAAGCCGTACTCCTGGAGCAGGCCCACATAGCGCGACTTGTCCGAGACGATCTTCTTCAGCTCGCGGTTGAAGGCGTCCCGCAGGTCCTCGTTGCCCTTGCGGAAGACGGCGCCGCCGGGGCTGTACTGCTTCGTGCCGTCGAGCTCCGGCAGGAAGGCCTCGGTGACCTCGGTGTCGGGGTTCGTCTTCGCCAGCCAGCGCAGCGAGATACCGGTGAGCAGGAACGCGTCGACCCGGCCGCCCTTGACCGCGTCGGCGCCGTCCTGCGGCTTCTGCAGGGTCTTGATCCTGTCCTTGGAAATGCCCGCGCCCTCGGCGTACTTGCCCTCGACGGCGCCCGACATCACGCCGACGGTGATCCCGGCGGCCTTCGCGGACGCCAGGTCGGTGACCTTCCTCGGGTTGCCCTTCTTCACCATCAGCGCGGTGGGCGAGATGAACTCGGGCTCGGAGAAGACGGCGTTCGCGCAGCGCTCCGGCGTGATGGCCATACCAGCGCTGACCACGTCGTACTTCCCGGCCTGCAGTCCGGGGACCAGACCGTCCCACTCGGAGAGCGTGGGCTTCAGCTCGTCGACACCGAGCGCCTTGAAGATCTCCCGGTGCAGCGTGGGCGCCTCGCCCTTGAGCTCCTTGCCCTCCAGATAGCCGTACGGGGCCTCGTTGGCGTACGCGACCCGGACGAATCCCTGCTTGCGGAGCTTGTCGAGCGCCCCCGCACCGTCCGCGGAACCGGCGTCGGTCCTGCTGCACGCGGAGAGCAGCCCGGGAACGACGAGCAGGCCGCCCACGGCCGCCGATCGGTTGAGAAAGCCCCGGCGGGACAGGTTCGGGAAGTCAGCCATGGTTCGCAATCTCCTGGAAGGGTCGAACAGTCCGGACAGGGGATGCGCCTGCCCGATCCCGTACGTCTATGCAGGAAGCGGCCCCCTGTGATCGAACGGTGTCCGGAAGGTGACCTTCCCGTGTCCGATTGTGGGCGGAGTGCGACGGCGGGTGCGCAGCGCGTATTCCCGGGCGCGGAGCGGCCCATGACCGACCGTTATATGGAGGAGATGTCCGGTACGGGGGGATGAAGTCCCCGGCGCCCCCGCCCGGTTGAGATCACTCGTCCGGCTCCCGGACGGGTGCGTAGCCGCGCTGTTTGTCCACCACGTTCGGCAACGGTGCCCCGGCCGCCCAGAGTTCGAACATCTCCACGAACTGCTCGCCCAGCCGGTCCCGCCAGCCCACCGTGTCGCCGCTCATGTGCGGTGACACGATCAGATCCGGTACGTCCCAGAGCGGGCTCTGCGGCCCGAGTGGCTCCTGCTCGAAGACATCGAGTGCCGCGCCCGCGATCCAGCGCTTGCGCAGTGCGGCGACCAGATCGTCCTCGACGACCAGCGGGCCCCGCCCCACATTGATGAAGCGGGCCGACGGCTGCATCAGCCCGAAGAACCGCGCGTCGAACATGGCGCGCGTCGACTCCGTCAGCGGCGCCGCGCAGATCACCCAGTCCGCCATGGCGGCCAGCCGGTCCAGATCCGCCACGCCGTGGACCGTGCGCCGCGCCCTGCGCCCCACGAGCGCCACTTCGACACCGAGGGCGATCAGCAGCCGGGTGATCTCCCGCCCGATCGGGCCCGCGCCGACGACCACCGCGCGACTGCCCGCCACCCGGGTGCTCTCCCGGTGTCGCCACAGCCGCCGGTGCTGGAGCTCCAGTGTGCCGGGGAGATCCTTGGCGAACGCCAGCACCAGGCCCGTCACGTACTCGGCGATCGGCCGCTCGAAGATGCCCCGCGCGTTGGTCAGCACCGTGTCGGAGGCCGCCAGCTCCGGGCAGAGCAGCCGGTCCACGCCCGCGCTCGCCGTATGCACCCACGCCGGGCGCGGCCCGGCACCGGGCCAGGCGGCCCGTACCGCGTCGGAGGTGAAGTCCCACACCAGTAGCACGTCGGCTTCGGGGAGCCGCGCGGCGAGCCCGGCCTCGTCGGTGTACCGGACGGTGGCCCGGCCGGTCAGCCGGCCGAGGCGCGGCGACGGGTCGGTGTCCAGGACGAGCAGGGTGGGCTCTGACATGAGAGACGGGCGCTCCGCTGCGTCTGGGATGTGCGACCCGACCACGCTCGCACCCGTGCCCGCCTTCGTCAACAGGTCGCCGGGGAGTCGGCGGCGTATGGGGCAATACTGGGGAGGGACGGGGCGAAACGGGCGCCCGCGGGAACAGTGCACCCGCAGGATCAGGACATACGCAGGATCAGGGCACCCGCAGGAACAGCGCATCCGCCGGAACAGGAAGGGTGGACATGACGACCCTCGGCTTTCTCTACCCGGGCCGCCACTTCGCGGAGGACGACTTCCCGCGGATGGAGATCCTGCTCGACGCCGTCAGGCTGGTCGTGAACCACACCGGCATCGACGAGGACGTCTACGAGATCGACGCGCTGACGCGCACCGGCGTGCCCGAACGGCTGGCCGCCGGGGTGCCGGAGCTGCAGCGCGCCGGTGTCGAGTCCGTCGTCTGGACGAGCGGCAGCGGCAGCTTCCTGTACGGGTGGAAGGGCGCCCACGAACAGACCGCCGCCCTGGCCCGGGCGGCCGGAGTGCCCGCCTCCAGCACCTCGTTCGGCTTCGTCCACGCGCTGCGGGAGCTGGGCGCCACCCGCGTCGCGGTCGCCGCGACCTACCCCGAGGACATCGCCGCGCTGTTCGCGGCCTTCCTGCACTCCGCGGGGATCGAGGTCGTCGCCACCCACGCCGCCCGCCTGGGCTCCGCCGCCGAGGCCGCCGCCTGGGGCCCGGACAAGGTGCGGGAACTCGTCCGGGCCGCGGACCGCCCGGAGGCGGAGGTGATGCTGCTGCCCGACACGGCCCTGCACACCGTCACGCACCTGGCGGAACTGGAGGCACTCCTCGGCAAGCCCGTCCTCACCGGAAACCAGGTGACGGTCCGGGAAGGGCTGCGGCTGGCGGACCGCCGGGCCTGGTCCCCGAGGCTCGGCAAGATCTTCGCCGAGCGCGAGGCACCCCCGGCCCCGGTGGCCAAGTGGGGCGAGGGCCGGGCGTGGGCACGGAGCGGAAAGAAGGGACGCCCCGGCCGCTGGGGGGAATAACCGGAGACCACCTCCTGTTCAGCTGTTCCGGACGTACGTGCCGCACGCATGCGCATCACCGGAGAGGGCCAGGACGTGGACGAGATTCGAGCCGACGAGATTCGAGCCGACGAGATCCGAGGCGACGAGATCCGAGCCGACGAGATCCGAGGCAAGGCGGAGGGGACGGCCACCGTTCCGCTCTCCGTGCTGGACCTGGTGACCGTGGGCCAGGGCCGCACCGTCACCCAGGCGCTGCGCACGAGCGTGGACATCGCACGGCTCGCCGAGCGCCGCGGATTCCACCGCTACTGGGTCGCCGAACACCACTCGATGCCGGGCGTCGCCTCCTCCTCGCCGGCCGTGATCCTGGCCCACCTCGCCGCGCACACCGAACGCATCCGGCTCGGCTCCGGCGGCGTGATGCTGCCCAACCACGCGCCGCTCGTCATCGCCGAACAGTTCGGCACCCTTGAGGCCATGGCCCCCGGCCGCATCGACCTCGGCCTCGGGCGCGCCCCAGGCACCGACGGCGCGACGGCGGCCGCCCTGCGCCGCACGGACCGGCTGGGCGAAGGCGCCGAAGATTTCCCGCAGCAGCTCGCCGAGCTGACCCGGTTCCTGGACGACGACTTCCCCGACGGTCACCCCTACGCCCGTATCCACGCGGTCCCCGGCCCGGTCCAGGCCACCGCCGAGGGCGGCGTCCAGTCGGCGGCCCGCCCGCCGATCTGGCTGCTCGGCTCCTCCGGCTTCAGCGCCCGGCTGGCCGGCGTACTCGGCCTGCCGTTCGCCTTCGCCCACCACTTCTCGGCCCAGAACACCGTGCCGGCCCTCGACCTGTACCGGGAGTCGTTCCGGCCGTCCGCGGTGCTCGACGCCCCGTACGCCCTGATCGGCGTCTCGGCCCTGGCCGCCGACGACGAGCGCGAGGCCCGCCGCCAGGTGCTCTCCGGCGCCCTGTCCATGGTCCGCCTGCGCACCGGCCGGCCCGGCCTCGTCCCGACACCCGAGGAGGCGGAGGCATACGCCTTCAGCCCCATGGAGCGCGAGTTCGTCGACAGCTGGCTGGCCAACATCGTCCACGGCACGGCGGACGAGGTCCGTACGGGCCTCGACGACCTGGCCAAGCGCACCGGCGCCGACGAACTGATGATCACTGCCAACGCCCACGGCGGCGAGGCCAGGCTGCGCAGCTACGAGCTGATCGCGGACGCGTACGGGCTGCCGACGGCCTGACACCGGCCCCGGCCTTCCGGCCCCGGGCCGGGAATCCCGGGGTCAGGCGTTCAGCTTCCGGCCGCCGATCAGTTCGGCGATCCGCTCCGGGGCCACCGCGCGCGAGTACAGCCAGCCCTGCCCGGTGTCGCAGCCGATCCTGCGCAGCCGTTCGGCCTGGCCCGCCGTCTCCACGCACTCCGCGGTGACGGTCAGGCCCAGCCGGTGCGCCAGGTGCACCATCGCCTCGACGATCGTCTCGTCGGCGGGGCTCGGGCGGTCGCCGTCGTCGTAGCGGAAACCGCGTACGAACGAGCCGTCCAGCTTCAGTACGGAGACCGGCAGCCGGCTGAGGTAGGCGAGGTTCGAGTAGCCGGTCCCGAAGTCGTCGATGGCGATCCGGACGCCCATGTCGCTGAGCGACTGGAGGGCCTTGAGCGGGCGGCCCGCCGAGCCCATCACGGCCGACTCGGTCAGCTCCAGCTGCAGCAGAGCGGGGTCGAGGCCGGTCTCGGCGAGGATCTCCGCGACATCGGTGACCAGGTCGGAGTCCCAGACCTGCCGGACGGCGACATTGACGCTGATGAACAGCGGCGGCTCGGCCGGGTGGTCGAGCTGCCAGCGCCGGGCCTGGCGGCACGCGGAGCGCAGCACCCACCGGCCGAGCTGGACGATCGAGCCGTCCTCCTCGGCGATCGCGACGAACCGATTCGGCGAGAGCAGGCCGAACTGGGGGTGGTTCCAGCGGACCAGGGCCTCCACCCCGCGTACGACTCCGTCGGCCATGCCGACCAGCGGCTGGTACTCGATGGTGAACTCGCCGCGTTCGACGGCGGGCCGCAGATGGGAGGAGAGCGTCTGCCGGGTCATCCGGTGGGCGTTGCGCTCCGGGTCGAAGACCGTCCAGCGGGCCTTGCCGTCCGCCTTCGCCCAGTACAGCGTGGTGTCGGCGGCCTGCATCAGACCGGTCGCCGAGGTGTCGGCCACGGCCCGTTCCACCACCCCGATCGAGGCCGAGACGGATAGCCGTTGCCCGTCCAGGTCGAAGGGCTTCTGCAGCGCGGCGAGGACCGTGCGGGCGAGGTCGGTGAGCGCTTGCGTACCGGTGGAGTCCTCGACCAGGATCGCGAACTCGTCGCCGCCCAGGCGCGCCACGAGATGGGCGCCGGGACGGTGCGGGCGGTCCTGGGCCGCGCAGTCGGTGAGCCGTGCGGCGACGGCGGCGAGCAGCCGGTCGCCGATCCGGTGGCCCATCGTGTCGTTGACGGCCTTGAAACCGTCGAGATCGAGATAGCAGAGCCCGATCCGGCCCTGTCCGGTGGCGTCGCCGTTCTGGTACGGCGGCGTCTCCAGGACGGCCGAGAGCCGTTCGAAGAACAGCGCCCGGTTGGGCAGCCGGGTCACCGGATCGTGCATCTGGAGGTGGCGCAGCCGCTTCTGCAGTTCACGCCGGTCGCTGACGTCCGCGACGGAGAGCAGCACCCGGCCGCAACGGGGCCGCGGCGCGTCGGCCCGGCCCGCCTCCGGTTCGGGCATCGGCACGACGGTGATCTCGGCCCACAGCGCGCGCCCGTCGGGGTGCTTGAGCCTGCGGGTGCAGCGGAACCGTGAGCGCCGGCCGTGCAGCACCTCGCGGTACGCGTGCCAGGTGCGGCCGTCCGCCGCGAGGTCGAGGAGATCGGCCGCCGACTGCGTGGTCAGTGCCGCGGCGGAGAAGCCGAGGAGCCCGCCGAGGGCATCGTTGGCGGCGAGGACCAGTCCCTCGTGGTCGACGACGGCCATCGGGAGCGTGGCGGCCCGGAAGGCGGCCCGATAGCCGTACGGCTCCGATCCCCGGGCCCCGGCAGCGGGCCACGGAGGGTTACACTCCGTGGCCGACGGTCCTGCGGAGTGGGGGGATGTGACCGCCGCGGGCCTCGGCCCTTCGGAGGTTCCGCTCACCGTTCGCTCCCGCCGTGCAGTTCTGTCCTGAACAGGTGTGGCCGGACTGGCCCGCCGTGTGGAGCGCCGTTGTGGGAGGCGGAATCCACGCGGGAAAGCCTGGTGAAGCATAGAGGCTGGTGCGTCGGCCGTTCCAGCGCCCGCCCCCTCCACGCCCCGCGTTCGCCCCACATGGGCCAGTCCCCCGGCGATCCGTTTTGCCCATGACTGATCGTTTCTGAGTGCTTCCGTTCTCTCGCGATCTTCACGTGATTGATTGTGACTGTCCGTGAGGCTGGGCGCCTCGGAGGGTCGCTGACTCGACTGGGGCAGCTCAACAGGACGGAAGCCTCGAATCATCACAGGGTGAGTGGGTGACCGCAGCTCGCACCCGGAGGTGGATGTGCCGCGTCTGCACAGAGCCGGGGGAGCCGAGAGGTCGAGCCTGCGCAGGGTGGCCGCGGCGGCGACCTCCCTGATGGCACTCGCGGCCACCTCCCTCGTCGCCGGGCCCGCAGCGGCCGCCACCGGCGAAGCGGGTCCGTGCGCGCTGCCCCGAACCGAGGTCCACCACTCGCTCGGAGTGGAGGAGTGGAACGACGCCTACCCGCGCCCCGTCCACACCCTCGACGCGGTCATGATCTTCCTTTCCTTCCCGGACCACCGCCCCGGCGCCACCCCCAAGGAGCTCACCGCCGACTACTTCCCCGCCACCACCCAGTTCTTCCGGCGCGCCTCGTACGGACAATTCACCCTGCGACCGCACCCGCTGCGGCGGTGGATCCAGATGCCCAAGGCCTCCGCCTGGTACGGAATACAGCGGGACTGGAACAATGAGCGGCGCAGTGCCTATCTCCGCGACGCGATCACCGCGGCCGACCCGCAGGTCGATTTCTCCCGGTTCGGCATCGTCTACCTGGTCGCCGACCCGGACGCCCCGGGGGTCGACTCCGACGCCACCAAGGTCGTCAACTTCGACCGGCCGGTGCGCGCCGACGGTACGGACATCCGGCGCGTCGTCACCGTCTTCGAGCAGCACCCGCCGGACCACAACGTGCTGGCCCACGAGACCGGACACGTCTTCGACCTGCCGGACCTCTACCACCGGCCGTCCGACGGCAAGGGCGACTGGGACACCTACGTCGGCGACTGGGACGTGATGGGCAGCCAGTTCGGCCTCGCGCCGGAACTCTTCGGATGGCACAAGTGGAAGCTGGGCTGGCTGGACCGCAGACAGGTGGTCTGCGTCCAGCGCAGTCAGGACATCACTCTGGAGTCGATGGCCGCCGTGCCCGTGCCCGGCGCGTCCATCGGCACCCGGCTCGCGGTGATCAGGACCGGCGAGGGCAGCGCCGTGGCCATCGAGGCCCGCAGCGCCACCGGCAACGACCGGACGACCTGCGCCGAGGGCGTCCTGCTCTACCGGGTGCGCAATGGAACCCCGTCCGGCGGCGGCCCCGTCGAGGTCATCGACACCCACCCCCGCACCGACGCCTGCTGGGACCGGTCCGTGTACGCGCCGCTCGCGGACGCCCCGATGCGGGTCGGCGAGACGTTCAGCATCCCCGGCGCGCACACCAGGGTCGAGGTCGCCGACCGGACGCCGTCGGGCGCCTGGACGGTCCGGATCACGACGGGAACGTAGAACGCGGGCTTCCGCGACCACGAAAAAGCCCCCTCGCTTTCGCGAGAGGGCTTCTTCCGTCTGTGCGCCGCCAGGGACTCGAACCCCGGACCCGCTGATTAAGAGTCAGCTGCTCTAACCAACTGAGCTAGCGGCGCCTGCTGACGTCGTAGACATTAGCACCCTGATCGGCGGGAGGAAAAATCGAATTCCGGGCCGCCGACGAGGGCGCCGACCTGGTCACCCGCACACAGGCCCAGAGCAGTACGTCCGGGCCCGGCAGCCAGGGGCTACGGGTGTCGGGCGCGACCACCCAGCGGGGCCCGGGGGAGGCGGACGTGCAGGTCAGCGGGGGGACGGTCACCGCGTCCCCGGTGCCGTGGCAGAGCAGCGGCGGAACCTTCGCGCCGTCGCCGTCCCGCCCTCGCGGGTCCGTGCCGGCCCGCGGTTCGAGGCCGCCGCCCCACTCCTCCCAGTCGAGCAGCGACGGCAGCCGCTGGGCGGTGCCGGGGGAGGCGAAGAGCATCATCCGCCCGCGGTGCGTGGCGACGGGGCCGGAGCCGGGGCCGTCGACCCACAGGTGTTCCAGTATCCGGCGGCCGAAGAGGGCGGGCACGTTCACCACGTCGAAGGCCGAACCGCACGGCAGCACCCCGGGCGAGGAGGGGTGGGCCTGCCACTGCGCCAGCGTGCTGCGCGGATAGGCCGTGGCGCGGGCGAGCCAGGCGGCACCGGCCGCCGTGACCTGGGCCGACTGGTTCGCGGCCCGGTCCCGCAGGAGAGCGAAGAGGTCGGCGCCGTGGTGGGGGTCGTCGCCGTGATGCAGGGTCGTTTCGTCTGGCAGCCATGCGCTCATGCGCCCATGTCTACCGGGAGTGATCAAGCGGATTCCGAGAGTTGCCGGAAATCGGGACAGGGCGGGGTGGGGAGGAGTATCTTGCGCTCGGGCATATGCCACTGGTGGTACCCGGAGGCGGGACGACGGACCCTACGGCGGTTACGGCGGAAGCCGGTGCGGCCGTCAGGGCGCGGAACCGCCCAGCAGACTCCGGCCGAACTCGACCATCTTCTTGGCGTAGTCCTCGGTCCACTCCGCACGCTGCGCGATGTCCGCGGTCGTCAGCCGGTCGAACCGGCGCGGATCGGCGAGCTGCGCGGCCGCGATGGCCTGGAACTCGACCGCGCGGTCCGTCGCGGCACGGAACGCCAGGGTCAGCTCGGTGCCGCGGGCCAGCAGCTCCTTCGGATCTTCCATCGACTCCAGGTCGAAGAAGTGCTCGGGATCGGCGACTGCCGCCGACGGCTCGAAGAGCAGGGGCGCGGGGCGCAGCCGCTGCCGCTCGTTCCGCTCGGGTTGTGCCATGTGATGTTTCCTCCTTCGGTGGGCCCGACGGCCACCCTCCATTGTCCAACGCCGCGCAAGAGGGCTGTCGGCGTTCCTGCGGCGGGCGCCGTCAAACCCCCCACCGCACGCGGCGCTCGGCCAGATGCGCCAGCAGTGCGTGGTTAGCCTCCCAGCCGTCCGGGAACTTCACCGTGACCCCCAGCTGTACCGGCTCCGTCGACGGGTGCTCGTCCAGCAGCTCTGCGACGCCCGCCCGGCACACCACGATGCACGCATGCCGGTGGCGCGAGGCCAGGACGCACAGCCGGCCCGTCTCCAGATGGAACGCCGTGGCGTCCGGGCGGCCGGACAGCGGGTGCAGGACCACCGTCACATCGAACTCGCGGCCCTGGAGCCGGTTCGCCGTGTCCACCGCCACGCCCGTCACACCCAGCTCCGCGAGCGCCGCCCGCACCGCCGCCGCCTGGTCGCGATGGGCGGTGCCGACCGCGACCCGGTCCGCCGTCACCGGGACCGGATCGGGGGAGCGCTCGCTCGTCGCCGCGCCGCCCCGGTCGAGGAGCCGGCGGACGACCAGGGCCACCGCCCGCACCGCCTCCGGGTCGGTGCGCGGGGTGTGCCGGGCAGGGAGCTCCAGCAGGCCCCAGCCGGACTCCGCGGCCTCGTCCAGCACCCGGTCCGGCGCCGAGCCGTCGGACCGGGTGCCGAACGACAGCCGCCGGTCGCCGTGGTCCGTACCGCTACGGAACGGGGTGTACGGATAGAACGCGTCCGAGACGAGCGGCGCGGCCGACGCGGGCAGTCGCCACGACACCGGAAGCCGGTGCTGTGGCAGCCCGGGATTGTGCGCGAGCAGCGTGGAGACCGCGCTCGCGGACGGGTCGTACGACAGCCCCGCCCACTGGTCGGCGCCGACGATCGAGAACGGGTCCAACTGGCCCGGATCGCCGACGAACAACGCCCGCTCGAAGAGGCCCGCGACGGCCAGCAGCGCGTCCGAACGCATCTGGTACGCCTCGTCGACGATCGCGTGGCCCCACGGCTCGACGTTCTTCACGTGCGCCCACTTCGCGGCCGTCGAGATGACGACGTCGAGTCCGGCGAGATCCGACGCCTTGGCCGACTTCCGTACGTTGGCGAGGCCGTCCAGCACCTTGTCGTACGGGTCGGAGTCATTGCTGTGCAAGCGGCCGACGGGCAGCCCCGGGTCCTTCTCGGCCAGCCGCACCACCAGGTCGTCGACCTGGGCGTTGGTCTGCGCGACCACCATCAACGGGTGCCCGGCCGCCGCGAGTTCGAGCGCCGCGCGCACCACGAGCGTCGACTTGCCCGCGCCCGGCGGGGAGTCCACCACGATGCCGCGCGACGTACCGCTCAGCGTGTCGGCGAGGATCGCGTCGGTCGCCCGCGCGGCCTGGGCGCCCGGGTCGAATACGGCCGTCACAGAAGGTCCTCCGCGGTCACCGGATCGGGATGCTCGGCGCGTTCACCGGCCGCGCCCGGCGGTCCGCCATGGGTCCATGGCGTCTCCTCCGGGTCCGGCAGCTTCGGACCGCCGCGCTGGTCGTGCTCGAACAGGGTCCAGGCGATCCGGTCGCCCGGCTCCGGCACCGAACCCGGGGCCGGCTCCTTGCTCCGGCCCATCCGGTCGGTGATCCGCAGCACCAGCGCGGACGCGCCGCCGTCCGCCGGCTCCTCGGCGTACCGGACGAACTCGGCGGTCTGCGGCCTGCCGTCCAGCGAGCGGTACACCTTGGTGCGTTCCCCGAGATGCGGGCGCTCGTCCGTGCGGACGGTGACCAGCGGGCGGGGGGACGGGCGCTTGGACTCGCTGTACGCCATCACCACGTCCGTCACCTCGCCGACGAACGCCTCACCGGCCAGCCGCCGCCCGGCCAGCACCAGCGGATCGTCCAACGCCTCCTGCGCCTCCAGCTGCGCCTGCGCCGTCTCGCGCGCGGCCAGCTTCTGCGCCGCCGTCACCGCGTCGTCCCGGCGCGGCTGCGGCGGCTCACCGGAGCGAACCCGGTCCCGGTGGCCGGTGAACGACCAGCGGTCCCTGGTCCACCGGTCCTCGGCCCGGGACCCCTCGGGCAGCTCCCTCAGCAGATCGAGCCCCCGCCACACCGCGTCCCAGGTAGGCCGGGTCACGGCGGCCAGCAGCGCCCTGATCTCCCGCTCGGCGCCGGTCAGTTCGGCAAGCCGGGCATCGGCCGCCAGGCCGTCCTGCGCCGCCGCGAGGGAGATGCGCGCCCGGTCGTACTTCTCGATGGCGGGCGCCAGCAGCCGGTTGTCGAACGCCGGGTCGGTCGCCGGACCGGCCGGCGGGCACAACAACTGGCCCGCCCCGTCCCGGTCCAGCTCCGCGCGGAGCGCCGCCGACGCCCCGGACGCGCCCGCCGGGGCGTCGATCCAGGCCAGCAGCGCGCCCAGATGCTGATCCTCCAGGCTGCTCTGCCCGGTCGCCCAGTGCCGGTTCAGCAGATCCGTCGCGGCGAGCAGCAGCGAGGAGCCCGGCACCCTGGCCCGCTCCCCGTAGTGCGTCAGCCAGCGGCCCAGCAGCGGGACGCGGGCCGGGGCGGGGTACGGGGTGTCGGGATCGTCCTGTGCGGTGCGGCGGAACCGCATGGACCGGCCGAGCAGCCGTACGAACTCGATGCCCGCCCGGCTCGGCACGATCAACTGCGGTGCGTCCGCGCACAGTTCGACCTCGACCTTGACCTTCTTCCCGGTCGCCGGATCGGTCTCGTTGCGCTCGGCGGGCTCGACGACAGCCTCGTACGCCTCGATGTGCGGCAGCACCGCCTCGGCCAGCTCCGCGAGGAACGCGAACCGCAGATCCCGGTCGCGCGGCTGCGACACCGTCAGCAGCCGGGGCGCCTCCCGGTCCGTCCCGACGAGCGCGCCCAGCGGAGCGCCCGCCTCACCGGCGGTGGTCAGCGGCACGAGGACGAGCGGCCGGTCGGTGAGATGGCGGTGCAGGACCGTCGCCATCGGCTGCGCCCGGCCGCTCTCCACGGCCTCCAGCCGGGCCAGGGTGCTGATCAGCGACATGCCGCACCGCCCGCCAGCGCCTCGGCCCGCAGCGCGGCCGCCCGCCGCAGGGCCACGACCGTCGGATCCGCCGGGTCGCCCTCCTTGCCCGCGGCGGCGGCCAGCACCGCCCCCACGGTCGTCAGCCCGCCGAGCTCACCGCGCACACTGCGCCCCAGCGCCTCCACCGCGCCCGCCGCCCGGGCCTTCGCCCGGCAGTGGAAGGCCAGCTCGCACGCCGCCAGGCACTCCGGGGCGTACGCCGCGCCGACCGACTCGACCGCGGCGTCGAGCTGCTCCCGGGGGCACTCCGGATCGAAGGTGGTGCCCTCGGGCAGCGCCGCCGCGATGTCCTCGACCCGGGCCAGCCTGGTCAGCTGGCGCCGGGTGACCGCACGCTGCTTCCGCACGTCCACGACCGAGGCGGCGGGCAGATTGGAGAAGTCCTTCGGGCAGACCAGCAGCACCCGGTGTCCGACCTCCGCACCCGCCGTCAGCTCCGCGATCCGCTCCAGCGCCAGGACGTAGACGGCGGACTGCCGGGCCGCCGCACCGACCTTCGCCGCGTCGGCCGAACCGTCGATCATGGGGAAGGACTTGATCTCGACGACCGTCCACGTGCCGTCGGGGTGCACCACCACCGCGTCCGGCTCCAGATAGGCGGGGGAGCCCGCCACCTCCAGGGCCAGCATCGGGTGGTCCAGCAGCGCCCAGCCGCCCGCCTCGGTCGCCTCCCGCAGCGCGAGCGCCGTGCGCGCCGCGCGGCCCTCGGGACCGGCCGCCATCAGATCGGGCACCAGGACCTCGCGCGGCGACTCGGCGCCGCCGCCGAGGTGCTCGTACAGCAGCCGCATCAGCTCCGTACCGCCGTCGGCCTTGACCTTGGCCTCGAAGGCGTTGCCCCGGACGAGAGCGAACTGCGACTGGCCGAACGGGGCGGGCGAACCGAGCGCCGTGGCCAGCGCGGCCTTGTCCACCCCGGCGCCGTCCAGCAGGGCGCGGCGCCGGCAGCCCGGGTTGGCAGCGAGGGCGGCCAGCGCGCGGGCATCCAGCGGACGCGGGGCAACGGCCGGGCCGCGCAGCTCAGCGAGCCGCTGCCGGAGCGTCGCCCCCCGCTCCTCCCGCGCCTGCGGGGGCAGCGGCGTCGGCCCGGGGTGCGCGGCCGGCCGGGGCGTCTGCGTCGGCCGGTGCCGGGGCATCGGTGGGATCTGCGGAGGTGGTCCGCTGGCCAGGGATTCGCTCACCCGCCGAAGTCTTGCATCCGGCACTGACAGCCGGGGACTTCGCACCTGCCGCGAACCGCGGGGAGCGGGCTTTGAGCCCGTCCCTGATCCGGTCGGCGAGACGCAGCACCGGCCGGGTGAGCAGGGCTCCGACGCCCATCACGGCGGCGCCCGCGACCGCGTCGAGGAAGTAGTGGTTCGCCGTGCCCATCACCACGAACGTGGTGACCAGGGGGTACGCGATGCCCGCGGCCCGGACGAGCGGGTGCCGCCCGTGCCGCCACAGCAGGATTCCGCACCAGAGCGCCCAGCCGACGTGCAGGCTCGGCATCGCCGCGTACTGGTTAGTCATTCCGCCCATGCCGCGCGGGGCACTCGCCTCGGTGCCCCACCACCCGTACGAGCTGTACTGCGCCATCGTGTCGACGAAGCCGTGACTGGCGTCCAGCAGCCGGGGCGGGCAGGTCGGCATCAGCGTGAAGCCGATCAGGCCGAGCAGCGTGGAGGTCATCAGCCAGGTGCGGGCACCGCGGTACAGGGCCTGGCGATGGCGGAAGAGCCAGATCAGAACGGCCGGGGTGACCAGGTAGTGCAGAGTGGCGTACACGAAGTCGGCGGGTATGCCTATCCAGGAGTGGGCGGTCAGCAGCCGGTTGAGCGGGTGCTCGAAGTTGATGTGGAGCGTCTGCTCCAGGTGCAGGATGCGCAGACCGTGGTCGACAGCCGTGGACACATCGCCGCGCACGACCAGTCGGCCCGCCGAGTAGGCTGCGTACACCAGCGCCAGCAGCGGCAGCTCGGTCCACCAACGGGGCCGCGGGCGTGCCATGGGCGCGGTGCTGGCATGCTGCATCCGGAAGCTCTCCATTATGTGTTCATGCGACCGACGGCGGGCGTTCAACCGTACGGCGCAGGTCGGCCGTGATTTCCCCGGGGGTCCCGGTCGGATCCCCTGTGTGCACACGGATTTCTCCGCGCAGGGAGGGACGCCGGTCCGGCCCCGGAGGTTGCCTCCCGGACCCGTGCGCGATGATGGGAAAACCGGACGATCTGTTTCCTGTTTCCTGTTTCCTGTTTTCGATCTCCGGTCCCAGATCTCAGTTCAGGGAGAGCCGTCATGGCACCGCGTATCCTGCTCGCCCGGCACGGGCAGACGGAATGGTCCGTCAAGGGCAATCACACCGGCAGGACGGACATCCCGCTGCTCGACACCGGCCGAGCGGGCGCCAAGCTCCTCGGTGAGCGGCTGCACCGCAAGCCGTGGGCGGACCTGCCGGGCCTCGAAGTCCGTACGAGTCCGCTGCTGCGCGCCAAGGAGACCTGCGACATCGCGGGATTCGCGGACCGGGCCGAGCCGTGGGACGCGCTGCTGGAATGGGACTACGGGGCGTACGAGGGGATGACTCCGGCCCAGATCAAGGCGATCCGCCCCGACTGGTTCATCTGGCGTGACGGGGTGCCTCAGGGAGAGACCCTGGCCGAGCTGTCCGCCCGCGCCGACGCGATCGTCGACTGGGCCCGCTCGGCCGACCGCGACGTCCTGGTCTTCGCCCACGGCCACATCCTGCGGGCGCTGGGCGCGCGGTGGCTCGGCGAGGACGTGTCGTTCGCGGCGCGCATCCGGCTCGACCCGACGTCACTGTCGGTGCTGGGGTGGGCGTACGGGGCGCCCGCGATAGAACGCTGGAACGACACGGGCCACCTGGACCGGTAGACCCGGCCCGCGCAGCGAATGCGGGCTCGGCGGGCGTCGGAGGACGGGACCGGTCGGACGGCCGCGCCCCCGCCGAAGCCCCCCGTGTCCGCTACGCCCCCGCTACCTCTCCGTACCGCTCCAGGAACCCCCGTACCTCCGCCACGCCCCGCTGCGGCGCCAGCACCGTCGCCGCGCCCGCCAGCATCGCCCGGATACGGGACGACTGGACCCGGTCCAGCAGGTCCAGGACCTGGTGGCCCGCCGTCGCCGCCTCCGGGGCCCGGCCGGCCCGGGCGAGGTCCCAGGTCAGCTCGGCCCGGTACAGCGCCAGATTCCGGGTGAAGTGCGGATCCTGGAGCCGCGTCGCCCGCAGCGCGTGGCGGGCCGCCCGCGACCAGTCGCCCAGCGTCGACCAGCACTGCGCCTCCAGCATCTCCAGCTCCGCCTCCCGGAAGAACGTCATCCACTCCGGGTCGGCGTCGGACGGCCCGCACCCGAACGCGGTGTGCGCCCGGCCGATCGCCCGTTCGCAGCCCGTACGGTCCCCGAGCCCCGCCCGGCCCCCCGCCTCCCGCAGCGCGAGCAGCGCCAGCAGCCGCGGTGAACCCAGCGGCTGCGCCGCCCGCTGCCCGGCCTCGGCCGCGCGTACGGACTCACGGGGCCGCCCCGTGTCCCTGGCCAGGAACGACGTATTGCAGAACGCGTGCGCCTCCAGCCCCGCGTCACCGGCCACGCGCGCCGTGGCGAGCGCCTCCGCGTAGTGCGAGCGGGCGTCCTCGAACCGGCCCGAGTCATGGGCCAGCCAGCCCACCGAGATGGCCAGTTCGCCGGCCCCGGCGTGCAGCCGGTCGGCGGTGGAGCGCTTGGTGGCGGTCCCGGAGTCGAGCAGCGCGTACGCCGCCCGCAGCGGCTGGGACGCCCCCCGGTAGAGGCCGTCACCGCCGTGCCGGTCGTCGAGCAGCCGGATCTGCCGCACCGCCTTCTCGACGGCGCTCACCTCGGCATCGCCGACCCTGCGTGGGCCGGGCAGGGTGGCGGCAGCGGCGGAAGTGCCGCCCAGGCCGAGCCCCAGGGTCGCGGCGGCCATCGCGGTGGTGCCGCTCGTCATGAATACGCGACGCAGCACGTCGCTCTCCTCGTGGGTGTCGCTGTGGAGCGCAGGGGGCGGTGGAGTTTCGGCAGTGGCCCGCGCCGCCCGGCCGCGTACGGTTTCGCGCGGCGAGAAGCCCAGGTCCGCCAGGGTCGTTCCGGGGAACATGTGCAGGAAGACCCGCTCGTACGCGTAGTTGGGGCAGCGGATCTCGCCGGACTCCACGCGTCCGATGTACCGGGCGTCGCACGCGACCTGCTCGCCGATCTCGCGGGCGGATCTGCGCACCGCGGCGGCGAACTCCCCGGCGGAGCGCGGTCCGCGCAGCCGCCGGAAGGCGAGGTTCGGAACTGCCCCTGTCGACACCATGGGATAGGCCCTCTCTTTCGGATCATGCCGGGCTCGCGGGGTCTGGTGCGCACATCTGCGGCGTTGTCGTCGGTCACCAACTCCCCCATAGCCTTAAAGGCATGGGGGGACCCCCTTCGCGTTGCCTCCCTCCTCCGCCTTGCAGCTGCACGCACCAGACCCCGCTCCCTGATCCGGCCTGATCCGAAAGAGAGGGCCTCGCCCTCACTTCTGCAGCCGGGGCTCCTGCTTCCGGTGTCCCGGCGGAGCAAGAAGGTACCTGCTGTGACCGGCCGCGCACGCAGCGTTTCCCTGCAAAAGGGGGCATCTCGCCCACGATCCGCCATGAACTGCCATCCTTTGCGGCGGCGTGGCACCGTAGCCCTTGACGCAGTCGGCGCGTTGGTCCATGCGGAGACGGAATCCGGCTCCGCCCGGCGATGAGAGGAGAGGTCCCTTGTTGCATCTCGGCACGGAGACCGGCTCGCGGACGACTGCGACGACCCAGGCCGCGACGGGCGCCCCGGCGCCCACCGCGCCCCCGGCGGATCACGGCGCCGAACCCTGCGACCTGGTGACCGTCCCGGCCCGCCAGGGACTGGAGGCCGTGGACATCCTGCGCCGCGGCGCCGACCAGGAGGCCGTCGGCCCGGTCCTGCACGACGGCGCCTGCGACACCCTCGGCTTCCTGGTGCCCCCGGGGACCGCCGAGGCCTGGGACGTACCGGGCAGCGCCTGTACGCAGACCGACGGCCGCGGGCTCCGCATCCCCGCCGAGCCGCCGGTCTCCGGCAGCGGCTGGCTGCTGCCGCCCGAGGACGACGCCCAGGTCACCGACCCGGCCGTGCTGCGGGCCGCTCTCGACCAGGCGGCCCGGCTGATCGAGGCGGCCGACAACTGCCGCTGACCGCGGCCCCCTCGCCCGCGCGCTCATAATGGGCCGGTGGCCGGGATTCCCCGGCGCGGCCGGTTCCCTACCGGTCCGGAGCGATGAGCAGTGAGCAGGCACGAGCAGCAGTGGCACGTCGAGGAGCGTCGGGCGCGGGCGCCCGTAAACGGTCCGACCGCAAGACCGACGCAAGGGCCGAACGCACGGCCGGGCGCGGAGCAGCCGGGCGCCGGGCGGAGCCCCTCGCCGAACCGGTGGACGGCGGCCTCGCCGAACTGGTGCCCGACCGGGAACGCCCGCACGCCTGGACGCTGACGCTCGACGGCGCCCCGCAGTCCCATGTGGACCTCGACGACCCCACGTATCTGTCCTTCGAGTACCAGCGCAGGATCGGCCACATCGCCGACCTCGTCGCACCCGCCGGGCAGCCCCTGTACGTGGTGCACCTCGGCGGCGGCGCGTTCACCCTCGCCCGCTACATCGCCGCGACCCGGCCCCGCTCCACCCAGCAGATCGTCGAGGTGGACGCCGCGCTCGTCCAACTGGTCCGCCGCGAACTGCCGTTGGACCCGCAGGCCAGGATCCGGGTCCGCGCCACCGACGCCCGCGCCGGGCTCGGCAAGATCCAGGACGGCTGGGCGGACCTCGTCATCGCCGATGTCTTCAGCGGGGCCCGTACCCCCGCACACCTCACCAGCACCGAGTTCCTCGCCGAGGTCCGCCGCGTCCTGAAGCCCGGCGGGAGTTACGTGGCCAACCTCGCGGACGGGCCGCCGCTGACCCACCTGCGCGGCCAGATCGCCACCGCGGCCACGGTCTTCCCCGAACTGGCCCTCGCCGCCGACCCGGCCGTGTGGCGCGGCCGCCGCTTCGGCAACGCGGTGCTGCTCGCCTCGGATCTTCCGCCGAAGCTCGCGGAACTGACCCGCCGGGTCGCGACCGACCCGCACCCCGGACGCGTTGAACACGGGCGCGCCCTCGCCGACTTCACCGGCGGCGCGGCCCCGGTGAGCGACGCCGAAGCCAGACCGTCCCCGGCACCACCGCCGTCGGCCTTCGGCTGACCGCCGGTACGGAGCCGGCGAGCCCCCACCCGAACTTCGAACCGCTTCGGACAGGACACTCCTGGAGGTTGGGGTTCAAACCGCCATCGGTGCCGCCGTGACCCCCATGACCAGCGAATAGAGCGTGTCGTTCGCCGTGATGAAGAGACGGTTCCTCTTCGGGCCGCCGAAGCGGATATTGGAGACCGTGTTGGGCACCAGGATGCGGCCGAGTAGGGTCCCGTCCGGGGCGTAGCAGTGCACTCCGTCGTCCATGGCCGCGGCCCAGAGGTGGCCCCGGTCGTCAAAGCGGATGTTGTCGAAGCGGCCCTCCTCGGTCCCTTCGGCGAAAACTTTGCCTTCGGAGAGGGTGCCGTCCGCGCGTACCTCGAAGACACGGATCCGGTTGGCCCGGGTGTCGGAGACGTACAGCTCGCTCTCGTCAGCTGAGAAGACCAGGCCGTTGGGGGCGCCGAAGCCATCGGCCGCTAGCTGCACCTCGCCGGTGTCCGGGGCGATTCGGTAGACGTTGTTGGCGCCGATCTCGCTCTCGGCGCGGTGGCCCTCGTAGTCGCTGGTGATCCCGAAGTCCGGGTCCGAGAACCAGATCGAGCCGTCGGACTTCACGGCCGCGTCGTTCGGGCTGTTGAGCCGCTTGCCCCGGTAGCGGTCGGCGAGCACGGTGACCGAGCCGTCGTGCTCGGTGCGGGTGACCCTGCGGTTGCCCTGCTCACACGTGATCAGACGGCCCTCGCGGTCCAAGGTGTTTCCGTTGGAGTGCCCCGCGGGCGAGCGGAAGACGCTGACCGCCCCGGTCGACTCGTCCCAGCGCAGCATCCGGTCGTTCGGGATGTCACTCCAGATCAGCTGGCGCCAGGCCGGTATGTACAGCGGCCCCTCCGCCCAGCGGGAACCCACGTGGAGCGTCTCCAGTTGCAGATCCCCCACGGTGCACTTCTCCGTACGGAACCTGTCGTCGAGCACTTCGCACAGCGCGGGGCGGCCAGTGGCCATGTCCGTTCTGGGCCAAGTGCTCGTCCCGAGGCGCATGCAGCTGTACGTGAGTTGTATCAAGAGACCCGGGAACTCATGGATATGTACACCCGGGAGTTCCAAAGGCTGGTCAAGCACGGTCTGGGCGTGATGTAGGGCTTCGGCCCGCCAGGGATCGTCCGCAGATGGTGGTGGCCGAACTTCACGTGGTCCAGCTCGTCCGGATTGGCCGACGGGACCGGTCCCGGCCACTGGGGGTCGCCTGAACCGCCCCGTCCGGCCCTCCTTGCCGCCAACCCGCTGCCCCCCGGCCCCGGCTTCGGGGAAAGAACGCGGATACGCCTCCGGCTACCCCCAACGCAGGGCATCCCGTTCACCTTCCGGCGGGCCGGCGGGCGTGAACCGGGGATCACGCGGCCCGCGCCCGGAGGCGGGCGGAAATGCGGATCCCGCCGCAGCGGTTCCGAAAGTCTGCCCCGACGGCCTTCGTTCGACACTGCCCTGGCCCGTGCGTTCCCGAAATGGCCTGACTCCGCGGCCGATTCCCCGGCCGACGCCCGCGGGCTATGGCAAGACTTCGGCGGGACACGGTCTCGTGACTTGCGGGACACACTCGGGCAACGGAAGCGCCTTCAACTCTTGACACCCACCCTCAAAGGCAGGAACCTTCCGGCATCGACGCATGGGAGCGCTCCCATATCGTGCGGGGCTTCCCGCTCGAACGGCACTGCCCGTGTCCTCCCCCTCCCTGAACACCCGGCACCCGCACTCACCAGCGCGTATGCCGCGCAGTCAGAACGCCAGTCCCACCCCGGAACCCAGTCCCACCCCGGAACAAGGAGTAGTGGAATGCGCATCACCCGCACCGTCGCCGGCCGGAGCCGCAGAGCCGTGGTTCTGGCCACCACGGGCCTGACGGCCTCGGCCCTGCTGCTGACCGGCTGCAGCAGCGACTCGGACTCATCGGACAGCACGGGCTCCGACGCGAACGGGAAGATCACGCTCACCGTTGCCGACTTCGGGCAGTTCGGCTACAAGGAAGCCGGCCTCTTCGCCAAGTACCACGAGCTGCACCCGAACATCACGATCAAGGAAGACACCACCGCCGACGAGAAGATCTACTACCCCAAGCTGCTCCAGCAGCTGAACTCGGGCAGTGGCCTCGCCGACATCCAGGGCATCGAGGTCGGCCGGATCAAGGAGATCGTCGACACCAAGGCGGAGCAGTTCGCCGACCTCAGCAAGGTGATCGACGTCAACGAGTGGGTGTCCTGGAAGGAGAAGCAGGCCACCACGTCCGGCGGCCAGGTGATCGGCGCGGGCACCGACATCGGCCCGATGTCCCTCTGCTACAACACCGACCTCTTCAAGAAGGCCGGTCTGCCCACCGACCGCACCGAAGTCGCGAAGAAGATCGCGGGCGGCTGGGAGGACTACATCAAGCTCGGCGAGGAGTACAAGAAGACCGCGCCGAAGGGCACGTACTTCATGGACTCCGCCAGTGCCATGTTCAACGCCGTCGTGAGCTCGAACGCCAAGCAGTACTACGACGAGAGCGGCAAGCCGATCTACAAGGAGAGCCCCAGCGTCCAGCAGGGCTGGAACCTCGCAGCCGAGGTCGCGTCCAAGAAGCTCTCCCAGGGCCTCGCCCAGTTCGACACCAACACCTGGGTTCCCGCGCTGCGCAAGGGCACCATCGCTACCGTTGCCTGCCCCGCGTGGATGGCCGGTCAGATCTCGACCAACGCCGGTGAGGGCAACAAGGGTAAATGGGACATCACCACCGCGCCCGGTTCGACCGCCGCCAACTGGGGCGGCTCCTTCCTCGCCGTGCCCAAGTCGGGCAAGAACGTCGAGGAGGCCAGCAAGCTGGTGAAGTGGCTGACCGCGCCCGAGCAGCAGGCCGCGGTGTTCAAGGCGATCGGTGTCTTCCCGTCCAACAAGGGCGCGTACGACCTGCCGGACGTGAAGAACGCCAAGCTCCCGTACTTCAACGACGCGCCGATCGGCCAGATCTACGCCGACGAGGCCAAGTCCATCCCCGAGGCGGTCCTCGGTGAGAAGGACGGCGTCATCAAGGACACCATCTCCACCCAGATCACCAACATGGAGCAGCGTGGCACGAGCCCTGACGACGCGTGGAAGGCGGCGACCGACGCGATCGACAAGGCGATCGGCTGACCGTCGCCGGTGTGGGCGGCCTCCAGGAGCCGCCCGCACCGGCACGCGTGTCCAGGAGCCGCCCGCACCGGCACGCGTGTCCAGGAGCCGCCCGCACCGGCAGTGCGCGGACGACCACCTCGGCGCCGTACCCGCGCACCCCCTCGTACAGGGCAACTCAGCAACTCAGGGAAGGACTCCCGCCCGTGGCCACCTCGAATCCCACCCGGGACGCATACGCCCCGCCACCCGGCGGTTCCCCGCAGACACAGGCCCGGTCCCGTCGGCAGACCTGGCGGAGCCGGCTGTGGCGGTTCGACGACAAGGCATCGCCGTACGCCTACATAGCCCCGTTCTTCCTCGTCTTCGGCGCCTTCGGGCTCTATCCGCTGCTGTACACCGGATGGATCGCCCTGCACCGCGTGGAGATGACCGGCCTGGACCGGATGGAGTGGGTCGGCTGGGACAACTTCGACAAGATCCTGCACGACGCGGAGTTCTGGACGGCCGTCAGCAACACCTTCCTGATCGGTGTCATGTCGACGGTCCCGCAGCTGCTCGTCGCGCTCGGCCTGGCCCATCTGTTGAACTACAGGCTCCGCGCCAGCACCTTCTGGCGGACGGTCGTCCTCACCCCGTACGCCACCTCCGTGGCCTCCGCGGCCCTCGTCTTCGCCCTGGTCTTCCGGGCCGACGGCGGCCTGCTGAACTGGGTGCTGCACTTCATCGGTCTCGGCGACACCAACTGGGCCAACGGCCACTGGACGTCGAAGATCGCGATCTCCGTCATCGTGATCTGGCGCTGGACGGGCTACAACACCCTGATCTACCTGGCCGCCATGCAGGCCGTACCGGCCGATCTGTACGAGGCCGCGTCACTGGACGGCGCGTCGCGCTGGCAGCAGTTCCGCAAGGTGACCATCCCCTCGCTGCGGCCCACGATCCTCTTCACGATCGTCATCTCGACCATCGGTTCCATGCAGTTGTTCGGTGAGCCGCTGTTGCTGGAGGGCGGCAGGCTCGGAGCCACCGGCGGCAACGAGAATCAGTACGAGACGCTCAGTGTCTACCTCTACAACTACGGCTGGAATCTCGGGCACCTCGGTCCGGCCGCCGCAGTGGCCTGGGCGATGCTCGCCCTTCTGCTGATCATCGCCGCGGTCAACTGGCTCATCGGCCGCTTCGTACGCACATCCGTGGTCTGACCGGGAGCGAATTTCATGACCATGACCAGCCCCATCAAAGCCCCGGAACTCGGCCGCCCGAGCACGCCCCACCGGGCGGCGCGGCGCCCGTCCCGCTTCAGGCCGGGCGCGGGCAAGCAGTTGCAGGGCGGCCCGTTCGCCTACATCGCCCTGACCGTCGTCGGCATCGGCTCGCTCCTGCCGCTCTACTGGACGCTCGTGGCCGCGTCCCACACCCAGGACGAAGTGCTCGCCACCACGCCTCCGTTCCTGCCGGGCGGGCGGCTCCTGCACAACCTCGACGCGGCCTGGAACCAGGCACACCTCGGCAAGGCGATCGTCAACAGTGTCATCGGCTCCTCCTGCATCACGGCGGCGACGCTCTTCTTCTGCACCCTGGCCGGCTACGCCTTCGCCAAGATGCGCTTCACCGGCCGCGGCGTGCTGATGACCGGAGTCATCGCCACGCTCACGATCCCGCCGCAGCTCAGCGTCGTCCCGCTGTTCATGATGATGTCCGACATCGGCTGGGGCGGAAAGCTGGAGTCGGTGATCTTCCCGACCCTGGTGAGCGCGTTCGGAGTGTTCTTCATGCGGCAGTACCTCACCGAGGCGCTGCCCTACGAACTCATCGAGGCCGCCAAGATCGACGGCGCGAACAACTTCCGCATCGTGCGGAGCGTGGTGCTTCCGGTGGCCCGCCCCGCGATGATGGTGCTGGGGATGCTGACCTTCGTACAGGCCTGGAACGACTTCTTCTGGCCCTACCTCGCCCTCAATCAGCAGAACCCCACGCTCCAGGTGGCCCTCGGCCAGCTGAGCGCCTCCTACACCCCCGACCAGAGCATCGTGATGGCCGGTGCGCTGATCAGCACCCTGCCGCTGCTCGTGGTCTTCGTGATCTTCGGCAAGCAGATCGTCGGCGGGATCATGTCCGGCGCCGTCAAGGGGTGACCGCGCGTCACCCGCCGTTCCCCGGACACGCGTACGGCCTGTTTCCCTGATCGCGCGCCGTACGGGCCCCGGAGCCCCACCCCCTTACCTGCCCCTGTTCGTCCACCCCTGGGAGCGCTCCCGCATGACTGCTGTACGACCCGACACCGCCCCGAAGCAGGCGCCCGAGGCGGCGGACTTTCCGACCGGTTTCGTCTGGGGGGCGGCCACCGCCGCCTACCAGGTCGAGGGCGCCGCGGCCGAGGACGGCCGTACCCCTTCCATCTGGGACACCTTCAGCCGCACTCCGGGCAAGGTCCGCAACGGTGACACCGGAGACATCGCCGCCGACCACTACCACCGCTACCGCGACGACGTGGCGCTGATGAAGCAGCTCGGCCTGCGGGCCTACCGCTTCTCCGTCTCCTGGTCCCGGGTGCAGCCCACCGGGCGCGGCCCCGCCGTCGAACGCGGACTGGACTTCTACCGCAGGCTCGTCGACGAGCTCCTCGAAGCGGGCATCGCGCCCGTCGCCACTCTCTACCACTGGGACCTGCCCCAGGAGCTGGAGGACGCGGGCGGCTGGCCCCAGCGGGTGACCGCCGAGCGCTTCGCCGACTACGCGGCCATCATGGCCGACGCCCTCGGCGACCGGGTCGGCACCTGGACGACGTTCAACGAGCCGTGGTGCTCGGCCTTCCTCGGCTACGGCTCCGGCGTGCACGCCCCCGGCCGCACCGAGCCGGCCGCCGCGCTGCGGGCCGCCCACCATCTCAACCTCGCCCATGGCCGGGCGATCGAGGTTCTGCGCAATCGACTCCCCGCTGCCGCGCAGACCTCGGTCACCCTCAATCTGCACCAGGTCCGCCCGCTGACCGGCAGCGCGGCCGACGCGGACGCCGCCCGCCGGATCGACGCGGTGGGCAACCGGGTCTTCACCGGCCCGATGCTGCGCGGCGCGTACCCCGAGGACCTGATCGCCGACACCTCGCACCTGGTGGACTGGTCGAAGCTGGTCCAGGACGGCGATCTGGCCGCCATCTCCCGCCCGATCGATGTCCTCGGCGTCAACTACTACACGCCGACGCTGGTCTCCACGCCCGCGGACGGGTCCGGCGACTCGCGCGACGACGGCCACGGCAACAGCGACCACTCCCCGTGGCCCGGCTCCGAGCACGTCGCCTTCCACCTCGCCGAGGGCAGGAAGCGCACCGCGATGAACTGGGCGATCGACCCCGACGGGCTGTACGACCTGCTCGTCGACGTCTCCCGGGACCACCCGGGCCTGCCGCTGATGGTCACCGAGAACGGCGCGGCCTTCGACGACTACGTCTCGCCCGAGGGCCTGGTGGAGGACCCCGAGCGGATCGAGTACCTGCGCGGCCACCTCGACGCCGTACAGCGGGCCGTGGCCGACGGCGCGGACGTCCGCGGCTACTTCCTGTGGTCCCTGATGGACAACTTCGAGTGGGCGTACGGGTACTCGAAGCGGTTCGGCGCCGTGTACGTCGACTATGCCACCCAGCGCCGCATCCCCAAGGCGAGCGCCCACTGGTACGCCGACGTCATCCGCCGCCACGCACTGCCCCCGGCCCCCGACCTCGCCTGACCCCGTACAGCCCCACCCGCTTCGCAGGACCCCCGGGCCCCGCCTCCGCACGACCCCTGAGACCCGCCTCCGCGCGACCCCTGAGACGCGGCCGCCCGGCGGCCGGGTCTCCGTCGTTTCCACCCGTCCCCGGGGCCATGAAACCCCGGTCCTGCGCCCGCGTACTATGGGAGCGCTCCCATAGTGCGGAAGTGCCGAGACCGACGGTCCCGGCCGAGCGGCAAGGGATTCCCCCACCGGGACTTGGTTCGGTTATCCGACTGTGAGAAATTGACCGCGAACGGGAGGCAGCCATGACGGCAGCGCGAGCACGGAGCGGGGGGCGGCCCACGCTCGAAGAGGTCGCGGCACGGGCGGGGGTGGGGCGGGGCACGGCCTCGCGGGTCATCAACGGATCCCCGCGGGTCAGCGCGCACACCCGCGAGGCGGTGGAGGCGGCCGTCGCCGAACTGGGATACGTGCCCAATCGCGCGGCCCGCGCGCTCGCCGGCAACCGTACCGACGCCATAGCCCTGGTCGTGCCCGAGCCGGAGACCCGCTTCTTCGCCGAGCCGTACTTCTCCGACATCGTCCGCGGTGTCGGCGCGGCGCTCGCCGACACCGACATGCAGCTGCTGCTGACCCTCGTCGGCAGCGACCGCGAGCGCCGGCGGCTGGCGCAGTATCTGACCGCGCACCGCGTCGACGGCGTGCTGCTGGTCTCCGTCCATGCCGACGACCCGCTGCCCGACCTGCTGGAGCAGCTCGGCATGCCGGCCGTGATGAGCGGCCGCAGGTCCGCCGACGAACCGCTCGCCTCGGTCGACTCCGACAACTTCGAGGGCGCCCGCGCCGCCGTCGAGCACCTGATCTCCCGGGGCCGCCGCTCCATCGCGACGATCACCGGACGCCTCGACGTCTACGGGGCGCGGCGCCGCCTCGACGGCTACCGCAAGGCGGTCTCCGCGGCCGGCCCGGGACCGGACGAGCAGCTGATCGCCCCCGCCGACTTCTCCGAGGAGGGCGGCGCGCAGGCCATGCGCGATCTGCTCGCCCGCCGCCCCGACGTCGACGCGGTCTTCGCCGCCTCCGACGTCATGGCCGCGGGCGCCCGCCAGGTGCTCCGTGAGGCGGGCCGGCGCGTCCCGGACGATGTGGCCCTCATCGGCTTCGACGACTCGGCCGTGGCCCGGCACATGGACCCGCCGCTGACCAGCGTGCGCCAGCCGATCGAGGAGATGGGCCGCACGATGGCCCGCGTACTGCTCCAGGAGATCGCGCGCGAGAACCAGGAGCGCCCGCAGATCGTGCTCCCCACGGAACTGATCGTCCGCGACTCCTCGTGACGGCCGTCACACGGCCGCCCGCTGAGGGAGGCTCAGATGCGGGAAGGGCCCCGGTCATCGACCGGGACCCTTCCCTTCAGGGTGAGTAACGGGACTCGAACCCGCGACATCCTGGACCACAACCAGGTGCTCTACCATCTGAGCTATACCCACCATGTCCGGTCTTTTTTCTGACCGGCCGAGAAAAAGTGTACAGGGTCCGGGAGGGTGCTCGCGCCCCGGTTGTTCAGCCGCTGATCCCAACCCCCGAAAGGCCTATGACCAGCGGCTTCACAGACCCCTACGGCGTGGGCGGCGCGACCTGTGCCGCGATCGTCCTGGCCTGCTCCGAGTCCGGCCCGGGCTGCGGCACGAAGATCGCCTCGCGGTAGTAGCGCAGCTCCGTGATGGAGTCACGGATGTCCGCGAGCGCCCGGTGGTTGCCGTTCTTGGCCGGACTGTTGAAGTACGCCTTCGGATACCAGCGGCGCGCCAGCTCCTTGATCGAGGACACGTCGACGATCCGGTAGTGGAGGTAGGTCTCCAGGGCCGACATGTCCCGCGCCAGGAAGCCGCGGTCGGTGGAGACCGAGTTTCCGCAGAGCGGGGCCTTGCCGGGCTCCTTCACGTGCTCGCGGACGTAGGCCAGCACCTGGGCCTCGGCGTCGGCCAGGGTGGTGCCCCCGGCCAGCTCGTCGAGGAGGCCCGAGGCGGTGTGCATCTGGCGCACCACCTCGGGCATCGTCTCCAGGGCCGCGTCCGGCGGGCGGATCACGATGTCCACCCCTTCGCCGAGCACGTTCAACTCCGAGTCGGTGACCAGTGCGGCCACCTCGATGAGTGCGTCTTCCGTCAACGAGAGCCCGGTCATCTCGCAGTCGATCCACACCATGCGGTCGTTCATGGCCCCCAGCCTACGGGGCACTCCGTTGACCCGGCAGGGTCGGGCGCCCGGCGGCGTACGCGTCGGGGCCCGGTTTCCCGTGCTCCGGCTGCCCCGCCCCGACCGTCGCCGACGTGACGGAGTGCGGATCCGGCTGGGCGGCCGCGGACGTGGCCCGCCGGCCCGCCGAGGTGCTCTGGGCGGGCACGAGCGGCTCGATCGCCGGCGCGAGGACCTCCGTGCCGCCGCCCTGCGGGCGACGGGCCCGGTAGGCGGCCCGGTACGCGGCGGGGGAGGAGCCCAGCTGGCGCCGGAAGTGCCCGCGCAGCGCGACCGGCGAGCGGAAGCCGCAGCGGCCCGCGACCTCGTCGACCGAGTAATCGGACGTCTCCAGCAGCCGCTGCGCCTGCAGCACACGCTGGGTGATCAGCCACTGGAGCGGTGCGCTGCCGGTGAGCGAGCGGAACCTGCGGTCGAAGGTCCGCCTGCTCATGTAGGCGCGCGCCGCCAGCGTCTCCACGTCGAACTGCTCGTGGAGATGCTCCAGCGCCCAGGCCACGACCTCGGCGAGCGGGTCGGAGCCGATCTCTTCCGGTAAAGACCTGTCGAGGTAGCGCTCCTGACCGCCACTGCGCCGCGGCGGCACGACGAGCCGGCGGGCCAGTGCCCCGGCGGCCTCCGTGCCGTGGTCCGTGCGGACTATGTGCAGACAGAGGTCGATCCCGGCCGCTGTCCCGGCGGAGGTGAGCACATCGCCGTCGTCGACGAAGAGCTCGCGCGGATCGACGTGGACCGACGGATAGCGCTTGGCCAGCGTCGGTGCGTACATCCAGTGCGTGGTCGCCGGGCGGCCGTCCAGCAGGCCGGCGGCGGCGAGTACGAACGCCCCGGTGCACAGCCCGACGATGCGGGCCCCCTCTTCATGGGCGCGGCGCAGCGCGTCCAGTGCCTCCGCGGGCGGCGGGGAGGTGATCGAACGCCAGGCGGGCACCACGACGGTGCCGGCCTTGCTGATCGCCTCCAGCCCGTAGGGCGAGGTGAGTTCGAGTCCCCCGGTGGTTCGCAGCGGTCCCTCTTCCCCGCCGCAGACGAGGAGTCGGTAGCGCGGAACTCCCGCGTCCTGGCGGTCGATTCCGAACACGGAGAGCGGGATCGAGCTCTCGAAGATGGGGCCGCCGCTGAACAGCAGCACGGCGACGACTTCTCGTCGTCGTCGGCCACTGAGCTTCCGTACAGCCTCCGTTGCGGCGGCGGAGTCCTGGCTCATGACGCTAAGCCCCCCTCGGTGTTCACGTCTCCCTGGTCCTTACGGGCCTGTCGCTCGTGCACGTTTCCCCTCGGTCCTGCATGAGACCCCCGTCTACCCAAGATCGAATCTACTGCGTCCCGTGGTGCCGACGTGACAAGTTCACCAACCGGCGTTATGTCGACAAGGCAACTTGGCGGGAAGCATTCGATCACGAAGGGTTTCACTCGGCGGCCGTGCAGGGAAGTGCGCCGCGCCTTGATGGCCCGTCCCCGTCGGGTGGAAGCGTACCGCGCGGTCTCTTCCTGCCTGGTGGCAAGGGGGTTGATCGGCCATTTCGGCAAGGAAGCGACAGGGGCATGAAGTTGGCTGAAAATAGATGGTTGTGCATACGTGATTCGGTCATTGGACCGGCGCACAACCGCGATGAACGGGCGCTTCTTTGCGCCCCGAGGGCAGGTCGGAGGGCCGATCGTGCGGAATGGCGCGGCGGCAGTCGGATCCCGACCTGTGGGCCGGTATCGGTCCGTCGGCCGGCGAAGGGTCCGGACGGGGCGGACGGGCCGGGGTGGAAGCGGCGTTACTCGCGGGGAGCGGATCGCCGGGCCGACGATCGGTGGCGGAGCGGTGATCACTCCGGGGGTGCGGCGGTTCCCGGCCGGGCGGAGGGGGTTACGGATACGGTCCGGCCGGTCACTCGTCGGAGCCGTCACGTCTCGTCGGCGTCGATGTACAGGGCACCCGGCATTGCCATACGGGTCCGCCTCGGGCATGCTCCGTGAAATGTCGCACGCGCTTTGCGCGGGTCTGGGCGGTGGAGGAGTGGCGCCGTACCCTTGGGGGTAAGGGGTTGGGAAGATGATTCCCGGACACCGCAACACCGCCCGCTGACGCACCTTCCCCACGTCGCTCTCCTCACGAGGACTCTCTTCGCCGAGACACCGATGGCCGGTCACGAAATCCCCGAACCCGCCGACCGCAAGCAGGTGGCCGACCCCATGTCGGACCTGCGGGCGGCCGAAGAAACACGTCATTCCTGCGATCCCGCCTTCCGGCATGGGGTCGTGGTCGGCTTCGACGGCTCGACCTCCAGCGAGCGCGCCCTCGCCTACGCCATCGGCATGGCCCGAAGATCGGGTTCGGGCCTGATCATCGTCCACGTCGCCAATCGGCTCCCGACCACCGTCTGGGCAGGCTGCGAGCCGCCCGTCTTCGTCGATGTGCCCGATCACCGCACCGAGGTGCTCGGCCTGGAGCTCGCCTGCGCGGACTACCTGACCGAGGTGCCCTGGGTGCTCGTCGAGCGCGGCGGGGACATCTGCCACGAGCTGGAGGAGGTCGGCCGGGAGTACTCGGCCGACGCCATCGTCGTCGGCTCCACGCACGGCATCGTCGGCCGCATCTTCGGCTCGGTGGCGGGGCGTCTCGCGCGCCGCGCGCAGCGCCCGGTCGTCGTCATCCCCTGAGCGTTCTCCGCCCCGGAGGTCACTGCCGTCACCCCTGTCACGGCAGTGGGCCCTCGTGGCCGACGTGGCGTCAACTCGACTGTGGAAACCGGCAATCCATTGGTGTGCAGAGGTGGATTGTGCGCTTGTGAAGGGTACATAAGGGTCACTGGGAAGCAGGACCACTGCATGTGAAGGGAGCCCGCCGTGGACAATGACGTCTCTGCGGGAAGCACCAGCACCGCTACCCTCGGCCATCTCGCCCTGGGACTCACCCTGTTGGCGTTCGGTATCGGTCACACCGGGGTCGTGGGCGGTGTGACGGCGGCCGACGCCGTCTCGCTCGCGCTCTATGTCGGCGGTATCGCCCTGTTCGTCGCCGGACTCCTGGAGTTCCGTGCGGGCAGCGGCTTCACCGGCACGGCCTTCGTCGGCCTCGGCGCCTTCTGGTTCACCTGGGGCACCGGCGCCGACGCGCACGTCTCCAGCCACGCGGCAGGGCTGTTCCTGCTGCTCTGGGCCTTGTTCGCGCTCAGCCTGACCCTCGGCGCCACCGGCGGCGGTCTGCTCGGCCGGGGGACGTACGGACTGCTGTTCCTGGCGCTCCTGCTCCTGGGCGTCGGGCAGTTCGCGGACAGCGGGAGCCTGGCGAAGGCGGGCGGCTGGTTCGCCGCCGCGTCCGGTCTCGCCGCCTGGTACGGGGCCACGGCGGCCCTGGCCAACTGGCCCACGGCACTGCCGGGCCGCGCTGCCGGCCGAGGCGTGACAGCCACCGGCTGAGGCGGCGACCGGGCCGGTGCTCCGGGGCGGTCACCGGCCCGCACGGGAGCGGCCCCGTACCCACGGTGGCGGTGGGTACGGGGCCGCTCTGCCGGACCGGGACTACTCGACGGTGACGGACTTCGCCAGGTTGCGGGGCTTGTCGATGTCGCGGCCCATGGCCAGGGCCGTGTGGTACGCGAAGAGCTGGAGCGGGATGCCCATCAGGATCGGGTCCAGCTCGTTCTCGTTCTTCGGCACGACGATGGTGTGGTCGGCCTTCTCCTGCACCTGGTGGGCGACGGCGAGGATGCGGCCGCTGCGGGCCTTGATCTCCTCCATCGCGGCACGGTTCTTCTCCAGCAGATCGTCGTCCGGCACGATCGCGACCGTCGGCATCGCGGGCTCGATCAGCGCCAGCGGCCCGTGCTTCAACTCGGAGGCGGGGTACGCCTCCGCGTGGATGTACGAGACCTCCTTGAGCTTCAGCGAGGCCTCACGGGCGACGGGGTAGCCGCGCACCCGGCCGATGAACATCATCGACTTGGCGTCCGCGTACTCCGCGGCCATCTTCTTGATCTCGTCCTCGTTCGCCAGGATCTCGCTGATCTGGGCGGGCAGCTTGCGCAGCCCCTCGATGATCCGCTTGCCGTCGGCGACCGACAGGTCCCGGATCCGGCCCAGGTGCAGGGCGAGCAGCGCGAACGCGACGACCGTGTTCGTGAAGCACTTGGTGGAGACGACACACACCTCGGGGCCGGCGTGGACGTACGTACCGCCGTCGGCCTCCCGGGCGATCGCCGAACCCACCACGTTGACCACACCGAGCACCCGGGCGCCCTTGCGCTTGAGCTCCTGGACGGCGGCCAGCACGTCGTACGTCTCACCGGACTGGGAGACCGCGACGTACAGGGTGTCCGGGTCGACGACCGGGTTGCGGTAGCGGAACTCGGAGGCGGGCTCGGCGTCCGCGGGGATACGGGCCAGCTCCTCGATCAGCTGCGCGCCGATCTGGCCCGCGTGGTACGAGGTGCCGCAGCCCAGGATCTTGATCCGGCGCACCCCGCGCGCCTCGCGGGCGTCCAGGTTGAGGCCGCCCAGGCGCACGGTGGCGAACCGGTCGTCGATCCGGCCGCGCAGCACCCGGTCGACGGCGTCGGCCTGCTCGGAGATCTCCTTGTGCATGTACGTGTCGTGGCCGCCCATGTCGTACGACTCGGCCTCCCACTCCACGGTGGTCGGCGTGGCCGTCGTGGACGAGCCCTCCGTCGTGTACGTACGGAAGTCGTCGGCCTTGAGGGTGGCCATCTCGCCGTCGTCGAGGGTGACGACCTGGCGGGTGTGGGCGACCAGCGCGGCGACGTCCGAGGCGACGAACATCTCCTTCTCGCCGATGCCGAGGACGACCGGGGAGCCGTTGCGGGCGACCACGATGCGGTCGTTGAAGTCGGCGTGCAGGACGGCGATGCCGTACGTGCCCTCGACCGAGCGCAGCGCCTCGCGGACCTTCTCCTCCAGGGTCTCGGCCTGGGCGCGGGCGATCAGGTGGACCAGCACCTCGGTGTCGGTCTCGGAGAGGAACTCGACACCGTCGGCGACGAGCTTCGCACGGAGCTCGGAGGCGTTGTCGATGATGCCGTTGTGGACGACGGCGACCTTGTTGTCGGCGTCCAGGTGCGGGTGCGCGTTCTCGTCGCTCGGGGCGCCGTGGGTGGCCCAGCGGGTGTGGGCGATACCCGTGGTGCCGGTGAAACGCTTGGGAACGCGGGCCTCCAGCTCGCGGACCCGGCCCTTCGCCTTGACCATCTTCAGGGCGGCGGGCTTCCCGGCCGACGCCTTGCCGGTGATGACGATGCCCGCGGAGTCGTAACCCCGGTACTCCAGCCGCTGCAGCCCTTCCAGCAGCAGCGGAGCCACATCACGCTTCCCGATATATCCGACAATTCCGCACATAAAGTCTCTGCCCCTCCATCGACGTACCTGTGGTGCCCGTTGCTCAGCCGTAGACGATGCGGCGCAGCTGGCGGAGCGAAAGCTCCGGCGGCGCGACCGCCCGGTGCGGCAGTTCGGCCGCGATCCGCTCGAAGATCTCCGTGTTCACCAGGCCCCCGGACTGCAGTTCGCGGTGGCGGCGGCGGACGAATTCATCGGTCGTCTCGTCGAAGTACGCCAGCACGTCGAGGACCACCCGGGCGGCTTCACCGCGCTGGAGCGCGGTGCTGCGCACCAGGTGATCGATGAGGTCGTCATGTGACGGGCGGCGTTCGAGCACTCGTCGATATTGCTGTGGATGGGGCGCTTACGCAAGAATTCTGCCCGATATCGGGCAGGGATGGGTGCGATGAGGCTCTCGGTCGGGTCCGGTTGAGGCGGCCGGTGCGGGTGTGCCCACAGGCGTTCGAGGAAGCCGTCCACGGGCCCGGTGGGCACCTGCTCGATCGGCGGCGCGCTGCGCACCTCCTCGGCCTACGCCACTGCGGTCCTTCTCCACGGCCGGCTGGAACGGGTCCGAGGCGTCCTTTTCGGAGGCGATGCCCGCCGGCGCCCGGAGCGGGACGATTCCCTCAGCCGCATAAGGGGAAGTGGTCTACACCTTGACCATGTGTGAGACAGACGATACGCATGGTGATGGTTCGGTCAGAGATCCACAGGTGTGAACCCGTCGAAAGGGACCCGGCTTGTGAGACTGCACAGGACACAGCGCACCGCCCTTCCCCGTCTTCTCGGCTCGCTGCTGCTCGTCACGGCGGCCGGCATCGCCGCCATGGGCGCGGCGCCGGACGGCAACGCGGCGGGCCGCGGCCCGTCCGCCGCCCCCTCGCCCCGCCCGCTCGGGCAGATACTGCCCGCCCCCGCCGAGGCGAGGCCCGGCGGCGCCCCGTACAGCATCACCGCGAACACCAGGATCCGTGTCGAGGACGACTCCCGCGAGGCCCGGGAGGTCGGCGACTACCTGGCGGGCGTGCTCCGCCCGTCCACCGGCTACGCCCTGCCGGTCACCGGCCGCGGCGGCGACGGCATCCGGCTCCGGCTCGACCCCGACAGCGGATCCGGCGCCGAGGGCTACACCCTGAAGTCGAGCCCCGGCGCCGTCACCATCACCGCGCGCGGCCCGGCAGGGCTCTTCCACGGCGTCCAGACGCTCCGGCAGCTGCTCCCGGCGGATGTGGAGAAGAACAGCCGCCAGGAGGGCCCGTGGAAGGTCGCGGGCGGCACGGTCGAGGACTCGCCCCGCTACGCGTACCGCAGCGCCATGCTGGACGTGTCCCGGCACTTCTTCTCCGTCGCCGAGGTCAAGCGCTACATCGACCAGCTCGCCCTCTACAAGATGAACAAGCTCCACCTGCATCTCTCCGACGACCAGGGCTGGCGCATCGCCATCGACTCCTGGCCGCGCCTGGCCACGTACGGCGGGCAGACGGAGGTCGGCGGCGGCGCCGGCGGCTACTACACGAAGAGCGACTACAAGGAGATCGTCCGCTACGCCTCCTCCCGCTATCTGGAGGTCGTGCCGGAGATCGACATGCCCGGCCACACCAACGCGGCGCTCGCCTCGTACGCGGAGCTGAACTGCGACGGCGTCGCGCCGCCCCTCTACACCGGCACCGCCGTCGGCTTCAGCTCGCTCTGCGCCCCGAAGGCCGTCACGTACGACTTCGTCGACGACGTGGTCCGTGAACTGGCCGCGCTCACCCCCGGCAAGTACCTCCACATCGGCGGCGACGAGGCCCACTCCACCAGTCATGCGGACTATGTGACCTTCATGGACAAGGCGCAGGCCATCGTCGGCAAGTACGGCAAGACCGTGATCGGCTGGCACCAGCTGACCGGGGCCACGCCGGTCAAGGGCGCGGTCGCCCAGTACTGGGGTTACGACCGCACGGGCGCGGCCGAGCGCAAGCAGGTGGCGGACGCCGCCGTGAACGGCACGAAGCTGGTGCTGTCCCCGGCCGACCGGAGCTACCTCGACATGAAGTACGACAAGGACACCAAGCTGGGCCTGGCCTGGGCCGGTTACGTCTCCGTCCAGCGCAGTTACGACTGGAACCCGGCGGCGTACCTGGACGGCGCCCCGGAGGGCTCCATCCTCGGCGTCGAGGCGCCGCTCTGGTCGGAGACCCTGACCAACAGCGACGAGATCGAGCAGATGGCGTTCCCGCGGCTGCCGGGCGTGGCGGAGCTCGGGTGGTCGCCCGCGGCCACGCACGACTGGGACGCGTACAAGGTGCGGCTCGGCGAGCAGGGGCCGAGGTTCTCCGCGCTCGGCATCAACTACTACCGCGCGCCCCAGGTTCCCTGGGCCGCGGAGTGAGCTGACCGGAGCCCAAACCGGGGCCGAAACCGGAGCCGAAACCGGGGCCGAAACCGGAGCCGAAACCGGGGCCGAAACCGAAGCCGAAACCGGGGCCGAAACCGAAGCCGAAACCGGGGCCGAAACCGGGGCTGAAATCGGAGCCGAAACCGGAGCCGAAACCGGGGCCGTCCCGCGACCGTCGTGTTCCCGGTCGTGGGACGGCCCCCGGGCTCAGGCCCGCCCGACGATCGGGTTCCTCGGCCTGCCGACCGGTTGCAGCGCCCCCGACGGATCGGTGAGATCGACCATCTGCTCGTTGTTCCGCAGCTGCAGCCGGTTCAGGCAGGACAGCGCGAATTGAGCGCACCGCGAGGGGTGTTCCCGGCCTCGATGCGGTGTGCCGCAGTGCTGCGCGGCTATTGACAAGCCCCAATACGTAGTACGCAATATATTGCATGCCGATCCCTCGAGGTGAGACCTCGCCGCCCCGTGACCTGCTGCGAGACCACGTGTTCCGTCGGCTGCGCGATGCGATCGTCGACGGGACGCTCGAGCCCGGCGAGCAGCTGCGCGACGGTGAGCTCGCCGGCTGGCTCGGCGTCAGCCGCACCCCCGTGCGCGAGGCACTGCTGCGTCTGGGTCAAGCCGGCCTGGTTGTCACCGCACCAGGCCGGTCCACCACCGTCAGCACACTGGACGTGCGCGCGACCCGCAACGCGCAGTCGGTGGTCGCGGCCATGCATCGACTCGCGGTCCGCGAGGCCGTGAGCCAGATGACCGAGGAGGACTTCGCGCGGATGCGAAGCGCCAACGAGCGATTCGACGCCGCGCTCCGGCGCGGTGACGTCGACGCTGCGCTCGCCGCCGACGACGAACTCCACGCGGTGACCGTCGAGGCCGCGGGGAACGACGCGATCAAGACCGTGCTAGATCAGTTCACGCCGGTGCTTCGTCGGGTCGAGCGACTCCGCTTCTCGTCGGTCACCGGTCGCGGATCGGTGGCTCTGCACAGCAAGCTCATCGACCTGTGCGCGGCCGGTGATGTCGAGGCTGCTGCGGACGTCTCCTTCGACACCTGGCAGACCCTGGAGCCACTGGTCGAGATGTCCGGCACGGAGCAGACCGAACCGGCAGGCTGAGCGACCCCGCCGACTGAACTCACGTGCGGCTGAACCTGAACCTGAACCGGCCCGGCCGGAGCAGCCGCCCTCTCCCACCCTTTCAAGCCCGAGGAGAACAGTCATGTCAGTGCAGGACTTCCCCCGCTACCCGCTGCTGTTCGGCCCCAGCCCGGTACACCCGCTCGAGCGGCTGAGCGAGCACCTGGGTGGTGCCAAGCTCTGGGCCAAGCGCGAAGACTGCAACAGCGGTCTCGCGTTCGGCGGCAACAAGACCCGCAAGCTGGAGTACATCGTTCCCGACATCCTGGCCGAGGGTGCCGACACACTCGTCTCGATCGGTGGCTACCAGTCCAACCACACTCGTCAGGTCGCCGCGCTCGCGGCCAGGCTCGGACTGAAGGCCCTGCTGGTGCAGGAGCGCTGGGTGGACTGGCCGGACACCGTCAACGACCGGGTCGGGAACATCCTGCTGTCCCGGCTGATGGGAGCGGAGGTCCGCCTGGACCCGGCCGACTTCGGCATCGGCTTCAAGGACAGCTGGAACCAGGCGTTGGAGGACGTACGCAGCCGCGGTGGACGCCCCTACGGGATCCCCGCGGGGGCCTCGGACCACAAGCTGGGCGGACTGGGCTTCGCCAACTGGGCGTACGAGGTGCAGCAGCAGGAGGAGGAGCTGGGCGTCTTCTTCGACACCATCGTGGTGTGTTCGGTGACCGGTTCGACCCACGCCGGCATGATCGCGGGCTTCGCCGGGCAGGACCGTCCGCGCCGAGTCATCGGCATCGACGCCTCGGCCAAGATCGAGGAGACCCGCGACCAGGTCGAGCGCATCGCCCGCAACACGGCCGAACTGATCGGCCTCGGCCGGGACCTGAAGGACGATGAGATCACCGTCCTCGCCGGATGGGCCGGTGACTTGTACGGCATTCCGGTGCAGTCCACGCTCGACGCGATGAGGCTCACCGCCCAGCTCGAGGGCGTCATCCTCGACCCGGTCTACGAGGGCAAGTCCATGGCGGGCCTGATCGATCTGGTCCGGGGCGGCGACATCCCCAAGGACTCCAACGTGCTCTACGCCCACCTCGGCGGCCAGCCCGCGCTGAACGCGTACAGCGCACTGTTCACCGGTTGATCCGGTTGATCCGGTTGATCCGGCTGATCGGGATATCCCGCGTTACCGGCTCGTGTTCGCCGGCCAGTAGGCATCGGTCGGTTCGGTGGGGCGGGTGACCGGGCCGGGAAAAGGCTCGGGCTGCCGGAATCTCCTGTGACCGGCCCGGCGGGGCGGAGTACGATCTTCGGATGTTCGAAGGCAAGTTGGTAAGGCTCCGCGCACTGCGTGCGGAGGATGCGGAGCACCACCTCCGGTGGCGCAACGATCCGGAAGTGGTGCACTGGGCCACCGGCGGCGACCCGTGCTTCGGGCCGGTCACGGCGGAGGCCATCGGGCTCGGCTTCGAGACGATGCTGCGGCTGAACCCGAGGGAGTCGGCCGTCTTCACGGTCGAGGACCTGACCGACGGCACGGTGATCGGAATGGCGGACTACCGGGACCTGGACCCGTTCGCCGGGCTGGTCACCGTCGGCATCACGATCGGCGAGCGGGACCGTTGGGGCCGTGGCCACGGCTCCGATGCGCTGCGCCTGCTGGTGGGGCACCTGTTCGGGGCCTTCGGTCTGCACCGGATCGAGCTCGACACCTGGAGCGGCAACGAGCGGGCCGTCCGCGCCTTCACCAAGGCGGGCTTCCGCGAGGAGGGCCGACGCCGGGGCACCGTGCCGGTGGCGGGCGAGCGGTACGACACCGTGCTGTTCGGGATGCTGCGCGAGGAGTGGCCGGGCGCCACGAACTGACTGATCGCCATCCGGCGTTGCTGACGGCTACCGAGCGGCGCGTCAGGCAGCGAACGGCGCGCGGAGCGGTCGCAGAACTGCGGCCGATGGGCCTGATCGACACGCACCACCGCATGGTTCGAACCGACAGATCCCGTTGAGGCCTCCGCCTTACCGCCTGCCTCGCGCGCCCGGCTCGTCCTCCTTCGCGAAGGGGAGCGCGTCCAGGTCTCCGTCGAACTCCCAGGTGCCCAAGGTCGCCAGGTCTGCGGCGTCGGTTGGCAGGCCGTTGGGGCCGGGCAGTTCCTGTTCGGTCCAGATGCATTTCCCGGTTGTCGTGTAACGGGTGCCCCACCGCTGGGAGAGCGCGGTGATGAGCTGCAACCCTCGCCCGTCCTCGTCCGTCTCCGTCGCACGGCGGATCCGAGGCATGGTCAGGCTGCCGTCGGAGACCTCGCAGATCAGTTCGGCACTGTGCAGCAGCCGCAGCCGCAGCGGGCCCTTCGCATGGCGTACGACGTTTCCGACCAGCTCGCTGGCCAGCAGTTCCGTGGTCGGTACCAGGTCGTCCAGGCCCCAGACGGACAGCTGCTCCCGAACGTGCTTGCGGGCCTCGCCGGCCGCCTGCGGGTTTTCGGGGAGTGGCCAGGAGGCCATCCGGCCGGCGGTCAGCGCGTGCACGCGGGCGACGAGGAGGGCGGCGTCGTCATCGGTGGTGGTGTGCTGCTCCGGGGGGAGCAGCCCGGCCGTGAGCGTGTCGCAGAGCCGGTCCAGATCCCCGCCGTCTTCGCTCTCGGCGGTGCTCAGGAGCCGCGTGAGTTCGGTCATGCCCTGGTCGATGTCGCGCTTCGCAGACTCGATCAGGCCGTCGGTGTACAGCACGAGAAGGCTCTCCCCGGGTACCACCAGCTCGACCGTCTCGAACGGCGGCTCCGCCGCGCCCAGGGGTGGGTCCGGGTCCAGTCCCGGGAAGTGCACGGTGCCGTCCGGGAAGACCACGGCCGGGGGCGGGTGCCCGGCGCGGGCGAAGGAGCAGAGCCCGGTGGTGGGGTCGTAGAGCGCGTACAGGCAGGTGGCGTACGAGTCCTCGCCGAGGCCGCCGACGATGTCGTTGAGGTGGCTCATGATCTCGTCGGGGGGCAGTTCGAGGTCGGCGAGGGTGTGGACAGCGGTGCGCAACCGCCCCATGGTGGCCGCCTCGGACAGGCCGTGCCCCATCCCGTCGCCGATGACGAGCGCGACCCGGCCGGCGGACAGCGGGATGATGTCGTACCAGTCGCCGCCGACTTCCGTGCCCCGCCCGGCGGGAAGGTAGCGGGCAGCGGCCGTGCAGGCGGGCAGCAGGGGCAGTTCGCGGCGGCGCCTGCCTCATCCGCTCCTCGACCCAGTCGACCACGGCCCGCAGGAAGTCCCACTGCTCCCCGGTCGGCTCACCCCGGTCACCCATCACTACGGTGAGCGCGCCGACCGTGCGGCCCTCGCCGGACACGGGGGCGGCCGCCAGGCCGGTACCGGGCCGGTGCTCAGTGGGCCCCGTGGGCACCCACACGCTCTTGCCCTGGCGCACAGCGCGGGCCGGGGCCGTCGGCCCTTCCTGGTCGATGATCTCCCAGGGTCGGGTGAGGGCCGCCGGCAACCCGGTCGACGACACCAGCCGCAACGCGGACATGGGGCCGCGCAGATGTATTGCTCCACCCAGGCCACCCAGCTCGGCCACCGCGTGCTGGAGCGCCAGCCGGAACACCTGGCTCTCCGTGACGCCCCGGTCCACGGTGGCGAGCAAAGTCAACCGTGCATTCATAGGGCAACTGTACGGTTCTCATGTCCGGCAGACCCTTTGTGCCGTGACAGCGGCGGGGGCGGTCCGGCCACAGCGGGGTACGGACGGCACGCCTCGGATGTGGTGCTGTGACCCTCCGGGACGCGCGGGCTCCCTGGCCCGGACCGTGCGCGATCCCGGCACGGTGCCGCCGTGCGTCGCATCGCTGCGCGTACGGCGGCATCCGGCGGTCCCGGTCCGGGGGAGTGGATCAGGCCGGCAGGCCCAGCTCCCTCGCGATCAGCATGCGTTGCACCTCGCTGGTGCCCTCGCCGATCTCCAGGATCTTGGAGTCGCGCCACATCCTGGCCACCGGGTACTCGTTCATGAAGCCGTAGCCGCCGTGGATCTGCGTCGCGTCGCGGGCGTTGTCGACCGCGACCGTCGACGAGTACAGCTTCGCGATCGCCGCCTCCTTCTTGAACGGTTCGCCCATCACCAGGCGCGACGCCGCGTCGCGCCAGCCGACGCGGGCCATGTGGGCGCGCGTCTCCATGTCCGCGATCTTGAACTGGATCGCCTGGTTGACGCCGATGGGCTTGCCGAAGGCGTGGCGCTCCTTGGCGTACTTCACCGACTCGTCGACGCAGCCCTGCGCCAGGCCCGTGGACAGGGCGGCGATGGCGATACGGCCCTCGTCCAGGATGCGCAGGAACTGGGCGTAGCCGCGGCCCTCCTCGCCCAGCAGGTTCGTCAGCGGGACGCGGACGTCACAGAAGGACAGCTCGCGGGTGTCCGAGGCGTTCCAGCCGACCTTGGAGTACGGGGCGGCGACCGTGAAGCCGGGGGTGCCGGACGGCACGATGATGCAGGAGATGAGCGGGGCGCCGTTCGCCTTGTGGCCGGTCACCGCCGTGACCGTGACCAGTTCGGTGATGTCCGTACCGGAGTTGGTGATGAAGCACTTGGAGCCGTTGATCACCCACTCGCCCGCCGCCTCGTCGCGCACCGCCGTGGTGCGGGTGCCGCCCGCGTCCGAACCGGCGTCCGGTTCGGTCAGGCCGAACGCGCCGAGCGCCTCGCCCGAGCAGAGCTTCGGCAGCCACTGCCGCTTCTGCTCCTGAGTGCCGAAGCGGAAGACCGGCATCGCGCCGAGGGAGACCCCGGCCTCCAGGGTGATCGCCACGGACGAGTCGACCCGCGCCAGCTCCTCCAGGGCGATCCCGAGGGCGAGGTAGTCGCCGCCCATGCCGCCGTACTCCTCCGGGAACGGCAGCCCGAACAGGCCCATCCGCCCCATCTCCCGCACGATCTCGTACGGGAACTCATGGCGCTCGTAGAAGTCGCCGATCTTCGGGGCGATCACATCGTGCGCGAACTCCTCGACGGTGCGACGCAGTTCCTCGTGCTCGGCGGTCAGCCGGTGGTCCAGGGACATGGCAGGTGTCACTCCTTGTGGGACGGTGTTATCGCACCGAGAGCGCGCGGACGGTAGGGGACGGGCTGGGTCGGCCCAGCTGTTCGGCGAGCCACACGCTGGTGGCGGTGAGCGCGTCGAGGTCGACCCCGGTTTCGATACCGAGGCCCTGGAGCATCCACACGAGGTCTTCGGTGGCGAGGTTTCCGGTCGCGCTCTTCGCGTACGGGCAGCCGCCGAGGCCGCCCGCGGACGCGTCCACGGTGGCCACACCGTGCTGGAGGGCGGCGAGGGTGTTGGACAGGGCCTGGCCGTACGTGTCGTGGAAGTGCACGCCGATGGTGTCGGTGCGCACGCCCTCCTCGTTCAGCTCGGAGAGCAGCACCTGCACATGGCCGGGCGTGGCGACGCCGATGGTGTCGCCGAGGGAGAGCTCGTCGCAGCCGAGGTCCATCAGCGCCTTAGCCACGCGGACGACCTGATGGACGGGGACGGGCCCCTCCCACGGGTCGCCGAAGCACATCGACAGATAGCCGCGGACGTGCACGTTGTCGGCCTTGGCGCGGGCCACGACCGGCTCGAACATGGCGAGCGACTCGTCGACGGTGCGGTTGAGATTGCGGGCGGCGAACGTCTCGGTCGCCGAGCCGAACACCGCGATCCGCCGGGCGCCGAGCGCCAGGGCCCGGTCCAGGCCGCGTTCGTTCGGTACGAGGACGGGCAGGGCCACGCCCCCGATGTCGGCGAGGCGGGGGAACAGGTCCTCCGCGTCGGCCAGTTGGGGCACCCACTTGGGGTGCACGAAGCTGGTCGCCTCGATGGTGGTGAGGCCCGCCGCGGCGAGGCGGTGGATGAACTCCGCCTTCACCTCGGTCGGTACGACGGCCTTCTCGTTCTGCAGCCCGTCGCGGGCGCCGACCTCGTGGATGCGCACCCGTGGGGGCAGGTCCTGGGCCGGTACGGTCATGGGCAGGGTGCCGGGTGTCGTCATGCCTGCTCCCCGGGGGCTTCGGCGGGGGCCACCACGGCCAGGATCTGGTCCATGGCGACCGTGGCACCGGCGGTGACGTCCAGCTCGGTCACGGTCCCGGCGTGCGGGGCGGAGATGACGTGTTCCATCTTCATCGCCTCGACGACGAGCAGGCTCTGACCGGCCACGACCTCGTCCCCGACCGCCACCTTCACGACGGTGACGGTGCCGGGCATGGGCGCGGCGAGCGTGTCCGCCCCGAAGTGGGCGGCGCCGGCCAGCGACGCCGCCACGGGGTCGTGATCCTGTACGTGCCAGGTGTCGCCGTCCCGGCCCAGCCAGGTTCCGTCCGGGGACGTGGCGTGGGTGAACGTGTGGGTGACACCGGCGAGTTCGATGACGACGCGGTGCGCGGACAGCTCGACCGTGTTCGCCGTCTCCTTGCCGCCGGGCAGCGGGGCCAGCGGGCCGCAGGGGCCCGTCGCGGGCTCCGGCGGCTGTGCGCCCTCCCCGACATGGCCGAACGTCAGCTCGGTGCCCGCCGGGCAGGAGCGCAGCGAGACCTGCACCGGGTCGTGGCCCGGCAGCCGGAAGTCGAGCACGGTGCGGGCGGGGGTGCCGCCCAGCCGCCAGCCGCTCGCCACCGAGAACGGGTCCACCCAGCCTGCGGCGTCCGCGGGTGAGGCGGCCGGTGCGGCGGACTGCCGCAGCAGCGCCGCGGCCGCGTACACCTCCTCCGGCACGCCCTCCGGCACCAGTGCGGCCACCTCGCGCTCCACCAGGCCGGTGTCCAGCTCGCCCGCCACCACCGCCGGGTGGGCGAGCAGCCGGCGCAGGAAGCCGGCGTTCGTCGGGACGCCGAGGATCACCGTGTCCGCGAGGGCCGCGCGCAGTCCGCGCAGCGCGGCGGTGCGGTCGGGGCCGTACGCGATGACCTTCGATAGCATCGGGTCGTACAGGCTGCCGACCTCGCCGCCCGTGGCGAGCCCGGAGTCCGTCCGTACGCCGTTGCCCTGCGGCTCGTGCAGTGCGAGGACCGTGCCGCCGGACGGCAGGAAGCCGCGGGACGGGTCCTCGGCGCAGATCCGGGCCTCGACCGCATGGCCGGTGAGGCGGATGTCCCGCTGCTCGTACGGGAGTTGCTCGCCCGCCGCGATCCTGAGCTGCCACTCCACCAGGTCCAGGCCGGTGATCAGCTCGGTGACCGGGTGTTCGACCTGGAGGCGGGTGTTCATCTCCATGAAGTAGTACGAGGCGGGGTCGTTGCCGGGGACGATGAACTCCACCGTGCCCGCGCCGACATATCCGCAGGAGCGGGCCGCCTGGACGGCCGCCTCGCCCATCGCCGCCCGGGTCTCCTCGTCGAGCAGGACGGACGGCGCCTCCTCGATGATCTTCTGGTGGCGGCGCTGCAGCGAGCATTCGCGTTCGCCGAGGTGGACCACGTTGCCGTGGGTGTCCGCCAGGATCTGGATTTCGATGTGCCGGGGCCGGTCGATCCACCGCTCCACCAGCAGCGTGTCGTCGCCGAACGAGGCGCGCGCCTCGCGCCGGGCGGCGGCGATCTCGTCCGCGAGCAGCGTCTCGTCGCGCACCAGCCGCATGCCCTTGCCGCCGCCGCCCGCCGAGGGCTTCAGCAGCACCGGCGTGCCGATCTCGCGGGCGGCGTCGCCCAGTTGGGTGTCGGTGAGCCCGCTCCCCGAGGAGCCGGGCACCACCGGGACCCCGGCCTCCGCGACCGTCTCCTTGGCCCGGATCTTGTCGCCCATCAGGGAGATGGCGTTGGCGGGCGGGCCGATGAAGGTCAGCCCCGCCTCCGCGCACGCCCGCGCGAAGCCCGCGTTCTCGGCGAGGAATCCGTACCCCGGGTGGACGGCCTGCGCGCCGGTGCGACGGGCCGCGTCCAGCAGCGCGGGCACGCTCAGATAGCTCATGGCGGCGGGCGCGGGCCCGATCCGTACCGCCGTGTCGGCCTCCCGTACGTGCCGGGCGTCCGCGTCCGCGTCGCTGAACACGGCGACCGAGCGGACGCCGAGCTCGCGCAGCGTACGGATGACACGTACCGCGATCTCGCCTCGGTTGGCGACGAGAACGGTGTCGAACATCGTCATCTGTTCCTCACATCCGGAAGACGCCGAAGCCGGGCTCACCCAGCGGGGCGTTGGCACACGCGGTCAGGGCGAGCCCCAGTACCTGCCGGGTCTCCAGCGGGTCGATCACGCCGTCGTCCCAGAGCCGGGCCGTGGCGTAGTACGCGTTGCCCTGGGTCTCGTACTGTTCGCGGATCGGGGCCTTGAACGCCTCCTCGTCCGCCGCGCTCCAGTCGTCGCCCAACTGGTCGCGCTTGACCGTCGCGAGGACGGACGCGGCCTGCTCGCCGCCCATGACGGAGATCTTCGCGTTGGGCCACATCCACAGGAAGCGGGGGGAGTAGGCGCGGCCGCACATGGAGTAGTTGCCCGCGCCGTACGAACCGCCGACGACCACCGTCAGCTTCGGCACGCGGGTGCAGGCGACCGCCGTCACCATCTTGGCGCCGTGCTTGGCGATGCCGCCGGCCTCGTAGTCCCGCCCCACCATGAAGCCCGAGATGTTCTGCAGGAAGACCAGCGGGATGCCGCGCTGGTCGCACAGCTCGATGAAATGGGCGCCCTTCTGGGCGGACTCGGAGAACAGGATGCCGTTGTTGGCGACGATCCCGACCGGGTGGCCGTGGATCCGGGCGAAGCCGGTGATCAGCGTCGTCCCGTACTCGGCCTTGAACTCGGCGAACCGTGAGCCGTCCACCACCCGGGCGATCACCTCCCGGACGTCGTACGGCGTGCGGGAATCGACCGGGACGGCCCCGTACAGCCCCGCGGGATCGACCTTCGGCTCGTCGACGGGGTGCACGGGCCACGGGAGCGCGCCACGCTCCGGCAGCGTGGCGACGATGTTCCGCACGATCCGCAGCGCGTGCGCGTCGTCCTCGGCGAGATGGTCGGTGACCCCCGACGTACGGGAGTGCACCTCGCCGCCGCCGAGCTCCTCGGCCGTCACGACCTCGCCGGTCGCGGCCTTCACCAGCGGCGGACCGCCCAGGAAGATCGTGCCCTGGTTCCGTACGATCACGGCCTCGTCGCTCATCGCGGGGACGTACGCCCCGCCCGCCGTGCACGACCCCAGCACGGCCGCGATCTGCGGGATGCCGGCCCCCGACATCCGGGCCTGGTTGTAGAAGATCCGCCCGAAGTGCTCCCGGTCCGGGAAGACCTCGTCCTGCATCGGCAGGAACGCGCCGCCCGAGTCGACGAGATACAGGCAGGGGAGCCGGTTCTCCAGCGCCACCTCCTGGGCGCGCAGGTGCTTCTTCACGGTCATCGGGTAGTACGTGCCGCCCTTGACGGTCGCGTCGTTGGCGACGATCACGCACTCCCGGCCGCTGACCCGGCCGATCCCGGCGATCACCCCGGCCGCCGGGGCGGCGCCCCCGTACAGCCCCTCGGCCGCCAGCGGGGCCAGCTCCAGGAACGGGGAACCCGGATCGAGCAGGGTGTCCACCCGGTCCCGGGGCAGCAGCTTGCCGCGCGCCACATGCCGGGCGCGCGCCTTCTCACCCCCGCCGAGCCTGGCCGTGGCGAGCCGCGTGCGCAGCTCGTCGGCGAGCGCGTGATGCGCCGCCTCGTTGGCCTGCCAGGCCTCGGAGGCGGGATCGGCCGCGCTCGCCAGAACCGGTGCCTGCTGCATCCTGTCGAGCCCCCTTGCCCGTACCGCAGTGGTTAGTGAGCGTTAACGTATGCCTTCAGGTTAACGACCGCTAACCCGACTGTCTAGAATCGAATCCATGACCATCAGGACGGACGCCCCCACCCGCCGCGAGCAGATCCTCAAGGAGGCCGCCCGCCTCTTTGCCGAGCGCGGCTTCCACGGTGTCGGCGTCGACGAGATAGGTGCCGCGGTCGGCATCAGCGGCCCCGGTCTCTACCGGCACTTCCCCGGCAAGGACGCGATGCTCGCCGAACTGCTCGTCGGCATCAGTGAGCGGCTGCTGGCGGGCGGGCGGCTGCGGGTGTCGCAGGACGCCGCCGGTGGCGACGGCTCGCCGCAGGCCCTGCTCGACGCGCTCATCGAGGGCCACATCGACTTCGCCCTCGACGACCGCCCCCTGATCACCCTCCACGACCGCGAGCTGGACCGCCTCCGGGACGCCGACCGCAAGCGGGTCCGCCAGCTCCAGCGGCAGTACGTCGAGGTGTGGGTGGAGGTCGTCCGCGAGGTGTATCCGGACCTGCCCGAGCACGAGGCCCGCGCCGCCGTCCACGCCGTCTTCGGGCTGCTGAACTCGACCCCGCACCTGGGCCGCCCCGGCGCGCAGCCCGACCGCGCCGGCACCGCGGCGCTGCTGCACCGGCTGGCGCGCGGGGCGTTCGAGGCGGCGGCGGTCCGCCCGTAAGGCCTGCGCGCCGGTGCCCGGCGGAGGGCACCCGATTCAACGCGGCCTTGAACATATGAATTGATGAGAGCGGGGCCAGGGAGTTCCTCGGATTCTCTTTCTTTTTCCCCGACGAGCTCCGTCGCTCGGGGTTTCGCGGTGCCCCCAGGCATATGGTTTGAGCTGTCTCACCCACGCCTGATGGGGAATTTAAATGAAAACATGTCAGGTTTCGATCGTTGTCCCGTGTTTCAATGAGGACGAGGTCATCGAGGCGTTTCACCGTGCGCTGATCTCCGCCCTCGAACCCACTCGGCGGACCTTCGAGATCTGTTATGTCGACGACGGCAGCAGTGACCGGACCAGGCTCCGGATCGGTTCACTCGCCACCGCGGACCGGCGGGTCCGCTACACCTCCTTCAGCCGCAATTTCGGCAAGGAGGCCGCCATGCTCGCGGGGCTGCGCATGTCCCGCGGCGACGCCGTCGTCCTCATGGACGCCGACCTCCAGCACCCGCCCGAGCTGGTGCCCCGCATGCTGGAACTGCGGCAGCGCGGCTACGACCAGGTCGTCGCGCGGCGCGACCGCGACGGCGAGGGCGCCCTGCGCACCGTTCTCAGCGCCGCCTACTACCGGGCCATGGGCCGGTGCATGGACGTCGAGGTCGTCGACGGCGAGGGCGACTTCAGGCTGCTGTCGCGCACCGCCGTGGACGCCGTGCTCGCGCTGCCCGAGAGCAACCGGTTCTCCAAGGGGATCTTCTCCTGGATCGGCTTCGACACCGTCAGCTTCACGTACCGCAACATCCAGCGCGCGGCGGGACGTTCGAAGTGGGGCGGCAGACGCCTGTTCAACTACGGGATCGACGGGCTGATCTCCTTCAACAGCCGCCCGCTGCGCCTGGCCATCCACGGCGGCCTCGCTCTCGCACTGGCGGCACTGGGATACGCCCTGTGGACCATCGCCGGCGTCGTGCTCCACGGCGTCGCCGTACCCGGCTACACCACCCTGCTGACCGCCATCGTGGCGCTCGGCGGAATCCAGCTCGCCACGCTCGGCGTCATCGGTGAATACGTGGGACGCATCTACTGCGAGGCGAAACGCCGCCCGCACTATGTGGTGCGCGAAACGAATGAATCTCCGCGTGTCCTCCCGGTCGATATTCCGGCGGAGGTGCGTTCGGGCCCGCCCGCCCCCGCGGGCAGGAGACCACGGGCGGGGCGTACCGGTTCGACCGCGCTCGGCGCGTCCAGGTTCCGCACCGTGCGTCAGTTCATCGATTTCGGGCTGATCGGAGTAATCAATACGGCGGTATATCTGGCCGTGTACGCCACGCTGAATACCTGGATTCCCTATCTGGCCGCGCACGTCATCGGATATGTGGTCAGCATCGTGGGATCGTTCCTGCTCAACTCGTACATCACCTGCCGTACGAAGCCGACCTGGCAGGCCCTCGTCCGGTATCCGCTGTCGAGCGTCGTCAATCTCGTACTCACGGGCGTTCTGCTCTACCTCGGCGTGAGCAGGCTGGGCATGGACAAGAACATCGCCGCCGTGGCCGCGGGAGTCCTCGCCACCCCCTTCTCGTTCCTCCTCGCCCGCTGGGCCATCGACTCCGGCACCGTCCTGGCCCGGCAGGGCGCCGCCCCGGCCGAGAGCCGTGCCGGACACACCGCACCGTGAAACCACACCGTGAAACCCATCGCCCGGACCTCTCGGCGGGCAAGACGCGAGCACCGTACGAAGGACACCCAGTGCACATGACCGCTGACACCTCGAAATCCGCATCCGCCGACACGCCGAATACCGCCGATACGCCGGAGGCCGCCGGCACACAGGCGCAGAGTGCGGACTCCCACCGGCCGGAAGCCCGCCCGACCCCCGCGCGGCGGTGGGCGTCGATCTGGACGACGGCCCTCACCCTGCTGCCGCTCGCCCTGCTCGGCGCGGCCTTCTGGATCGGCCGCCTGGTCCGTCCGGGCGGGGACGACTGGTGCTTCCTGCCGGTCGTACGGGACGAGGGCGCCTCCGGGATGATCGCGAAGTTCTTCCTCCACGACAACGGACGCATCGCCAACGCGGTGCTCGTCGTCGCGTACGGGGCCTTCGGAGTCGCGGGCCACCAGTGGTTCGCCCTGGTCAGCGGGGTGCTCATGCTGGGCATCCTCTGGGCGCTCATCGCCTCCGTGCTCAAGAGAGCCGGGCTGACCGCGCCGCGCGGGCTCGCGCTGCTGGTGGGCGCGATGACGGCGGTGATCTTCTTTCTCGCGACGCCCAACCCGTACAAGACGTTCTACTGGCCCGCCAACTCCGTCTCGCACACCGTCGCACCGGTACTGGCCTGCGCCGCCCTGATCCCCCTGCTGCGCGCACGGACCGGGCGGGGACGCGCCCTCGCGCTGGGCGTCGCGTACCTGGCCGGGATCTTCATCGGCACCCTGTCGGAGGAGACGGCGGTCGTCGCGTTCACCCTGCTCGCCGCCGTCCTGCTGATCAGCTGCTGGTCCCTTCCCGGTCCCGGCCGGACCCACACGCGTATCTGGTGCGTCGTCGCCTTCGCCGGGGTCGCGGTCGGAACGGCCATCCTGTACCTGTCGCCCGGCGCGCGCACCCGGCGTGAACGGTTCGGCGCCGACGGCGCCTCCATGTTCGGGCCGGAGGCACTGACCACGGCGCTGCGGGCGTTCGAGCACATCCTCGGGACGATCTTCACGACCTGGCAGTACGTGGGAGCGGTCGCCGTCGGCGTACTGCTGGGCCTGCTCGTGCGCGGCGGCGGGCCGCAGGGAAAGAACGCGCCGGTGGGGTCCCTGCGCCGCAGGCCCTTCATTCCGGTCGTCGTCGGGTTCCTCGCCTTCCTGGTCTCCGGCTACCTCTGCATCGTCGTCGCCTACCCCGTCTTCGGGGCGAGCGTGGTGAACGCGTCGCGCATCTGGGGCGACTTCCTCCTGCTGTACGTGCTGCTCCTGGTCGGCGTCGGCGCCCTGCTGGGACGGGCACTGCGCACCGTCCGGTGGGGGATCCGCGCGGTGACGGCGGTGGCCGCCGGTGCCGTCTGCGCCGTGGTCTGTGCCGGCCTCGCCGTCCCGCTGCTCCAGCTGGAGCGGAAGATGGACGTGCGCGCCCAGCGCTGGGACCGGCAGGACCGGTGGCTGAGGGAGCAGGCGGCGCGCGGCGCCCAGGTGCTTCCGTACACACCGGTGTCGGTCAGCGGGATGGGGGAGCCGTTCGGTGACCACGGCAAGAGGCTGTGGCCGGGACAGTGCGTCGCCACGTACTACCACCTCAAGAAGATCACCTACTCGACCAAGCTTCCCTGACCGGCCGGGCGGCGCGGCCCGCCCGCGCCGCCCGGCCGTCCGTCGTACAAGACACCCGGCACACTGCGCACACCTGACGGCACAATGGGTTCATGCCGATACCCAGCCGTGCCGCCCTCGTCGAACACCTTGTCCGTACGCGTATCGCCGGAGACGTCGCCACCCCCCGCGACAACAACCTCTCCCACTACCGCAAGCTCGCCAACGGCGACCGCCACTACTGGCTGGGTCTGGAGCTCGGGGACCGGTGGCGCGACGAGCAGGACGTGCTGGCCGTGATGGCCGAGCGGTGCGGGGTCAGCGACGACCCGGAGCACCGGTTCGGGCAGGACACCATCGACCCGGAGCTGACGGTCGACGCCCTGGAGCGGATGGCGGCGCGGCTGCGCAAGGCGGCGGCGGGCGCGCAGCGCGTGCTGTTCGCGACCGGGCACCCGGGCGGGCTCCTCGACGTGCACCGGCAGACCGCGCAGGCGCTGCGGGCCGCCGGGTGCGAGATCGTACGGATCCCCTCGGGGCTGGTGGCCGACGAGGGCATGGTGTTCCAGTTCGCGGACGTCGCGGTGCAGGAACGCGGCGCGACGCTCTGGCACACGCACTCGCCCGCCCCGATGGCCGCGATCCTGGACGGTCTGGAGCGGGAGGGCCGGCCGTTGCCGGACCTGGTCGTCGCCGACCACGGATGGGCGGGGTGCGCGGCGCAGCGCGGGCTGGACGCGGTGGGGTACGCGGACTGCAACGACCCGGCGCTGTTCCTCGGCGAGGCGGAGGGGACGCTCCAGGTGGCCGTACCGCTGGACGACCACGTGCTGGACCCGCGGTTCTACGACCCGCTGACGGACTATCTGCTGGACGCGGCGGGGCTGATCTGACGCCGACGGGGTGCGGAGGGGGCGGCGGGACGGGGCGACGGGTCAGGCCCGGGGAACGCGGACCACGCCCTCCTGGATCACGGTGATCGCCAGCCGTCCGTCCTGCGTGTATATCCGGGCCTGGCCGAGTCCCCGCCCGCCGGAAGCGGACGGCGACTCCTGGTCGTACAGCAGCCACTCGTCGGCCCGGAACGGCCGGTGGAACCACATCGCGTGGTCCAGGCTCGCCCCGACCACGTCGCCGACCGTCCAGCCGCCGCGCCCGTGGGCGAGGAGCACCGAGTCGAGCAGCGTCATGTCGGAGACGTACGTCGCCATGCAGACGTGCAGCAGCGGGTCGTCCGCGAGCTTGCCGTTGGTGCGGAACCACACCTGGGAGCGGGGCTCGCGCGGTTCGCCGACCGTGCCGAAGGGCGGCTCGTCGACGTACCGCAGGTCGACCGCCGCCCGTGCCTCGATCATCCGGTCCACGATGCCCGGGTCGCTGAAGCGGTCCGCGTACCGGGGCAGCATCTGCTCGGCGGTGGGCAGCGTCTCGGGGTCCGGGGCGGGCGGCATGGCCGCCTGGTGCTCCAGCCCCTCCTCGTGCGTCTGGAACGACGCCGAGAGGTGGAAGATCGGCTGGCCGTGCTGGACGGCGACGACCCGGCGGGTGGTGAAGGAGCGGCCGTCGCGGATGCGGTCGACGCTGTAGACGATCGGCGCGCCGGGGTCGCCCATCCGCAGGAAGTAGGAGTGCAGGGAGTGGGCGGATGGGGTCTCCCCTGCCCGAGCGGAGCCGAGAGCTCGGGGAAGGGCGGCGGGGACGGTACGGCCGGCGGCGACCAGGGCCTGGGCCGCGACCTGGCCGCCGAAGACGCGGGGCACGATCGCCGAACGGCTCGTACCCCGGAAGATGTCCTGCTCGATCTGCTCCAGGTCGAGCAGATCGAGCAGGGAATCAAGTGCTGAGCTCATGGGGAGAACGTAGCTGCTCTCACAGTCCCATGGACTTGGCGATGATCGACTTCATGACCTCGCTGGTGCCGCCGTAGATGCGGTTGACCCGGTTGTCCGCGTACAGGCGGGCGATCGGGTACTCGTTCATGTAGCCGTAGCCGCCGTGCAGCTGGAGGCAGCGGTCGATGACGCGGTGCGCCACCTCGGTGCAGAACAGCTTCGCGGAGGCGGCCTCGGCGGCGGTCAGCTCACCGGCGTCGTGGGCCTCGATGGCACGGTCGCAGACGGCCTCGGCGGCATCCACCTCGGCCTGGCAGGCGGCCAGTTCGAACTTGGTGTTCTGGAACGACGCGACGGCCTTGCCGAAAACGGTGCGGTCCTGCACATAGTTCTGGGCGAACCGGACGGCGGCCTTGGCCTGGGCGTACGCGCCGACGGCGATGCCGAGGCGCTCCTGCGGCAGGTTCTGGCCGAGGTAGGAGAAGCCCTTGTTCTCCTCGCCGAGGAGGTCCTCGACCGGCACCTTGACGTCGACGAACGCCAGCTCGGCGGTGTCGGAGGTGCGCAGCCCCAGCTTGTCGAGCTTGCGGCCGACCGAGTAGCCCTCGGCCTTGGTGTCGACGACGAGGAGGGAGATGCCGTGCCGCCGGTCGTCCGCCTTGGGCGCGTCCGTGCGGGCGCAGACGATGACCCGGTCGGCGTGGACGCCGCCGGTGATGAACGTCTTGGCGCCGTTGAGGACGTAGTGCGTGCCGTCCTCGGAGAGCTTGGCGGTGGTCTTCATGCCGGCCAGGTCGGAACCGGTGCCCGGCTCGGTCATGGCTATGGCGTACATCGTCCTGCCGCTGACGAAGTCCGGCAGCCAGCGCTTCTTCTGCTCCTCGGTGGCGTACGCCTTGATGTACGGAAGGCAGAGCAGGACGTGCACGCCGGAGCCGCCGAAGTTGACGGCCGCGCGGGCGCACTCCTCGGCGATGATCGCCTCGAACTTGAACGACTCGACCCCGGCGCCGCCGAACTCCTCGGGCACCTCGATGCCGAATACGCCCAGCTCGGCGAGCTTGTAGTAGAAGTCGCGGGGCACCTGGCCGGCCGCGAACCATTCGTCGTAGACGGGGGCGACCTCGGCCTCGATGAAGGCGCGGATGGTCTCCCGGAACGCCTCGTGGTCCTCGTTGAATACCGTACGGCGCACGGGGGTGCCTCCTTGGTCAGCTGCGATCGGCTTCGGGCGAGCATCGGGCGAGCTCCGGCCAGGCTGGCTAAGCGCTTGCTCAGTTCTGGTCAAAAGTTACCCGGCGGTCACCGGCGCTGTCCAGGGTGATGCTCAGCACGCCCGCGTGGACGGCTCGGCCGGATACGCGCAAGAGCCCTTCCCGGCCGCCGGCCGGGAAGGGCTCATCAGGCTTTCTGCTGGGGTTTCTTGATCCTTTTCCACCCCCGGCCCGGGCGTCTTCGGTGGACGCGGTGGCGGCCGACGCAGGCCGGGTGTCAGTCGGCCGCCGTGGCGGCTCGGAGGACGAGGTCGGTGACCGCTTCGGGGTGGGAGATCATCGCCACGTGGGACGAGTCGATCTCCACCGTGTGCGAACCCGCGCGCTTCGCCTCGAAGCGTTCCTGGTCGGGGTTGACGGTCTTGTCCTGCTTCGCGACGAGGAACCATGAGGGGATGTGCTTCCAGGCGGCCACCTTGGCCTTCTCCGAGAACGCGGTCGTCGCCACGGGCCGTTGGGTCGCCGCCAGGACTCTCGCGGTGCTCTCCGGCAGGTCGGCGGCGAAGACCTGATGGAGCCTGTCGGGCTTGAGGTACAGGTCGGTCCCGACGGCCTTGCCGCCGGCTCGGTAGGGAACGGACCTTGTGGCGGTGCCGAGTTCGCTGGGGAACCTGGCGCCCAGGGACATTCCGCTCTCGCCCACGTCGGGCATCAGCGCCGACACGTACACCAGCGACTTCACCCGGGGGTTGCCCGCGGCGGCCGAGCTGATCACGGCGCCGCCGTACGAATGCCCCGCCAGCACGATCGGCCCCTTGATGCTGTCCAGGACGGAAGCGATGTAGGTGGAGTCGTTGTACAGCCCGCGCAGCGGGTTGGCGGGAGCGATGACGGTGTAGCCGCGGTGTTCGAGGCGTTCGACGACCCCGTTCCAGCTGGAGGCGTCCGCGAACGCCCCGTGCACCAGCACGATGGTGGGTTTGGTCGTGGTCCTGCCGCCGGCCGTGGCGGCAGAGGCCGGCACGGCCGTGCACATGACCATGGCGCACCCGACTGCCATGACATGATCGCGGCGTATTCGGCGCCGTGAGCCGGTGCCCTGAAGCGCTGCCATGTCGTCCTCGCCTTCCGTGGGATCTGCCGTACCGAGTGTTCACGCGTCCGCACCGGCGGGCACGGCCACGTACTCCGACCGGGTCACAGAAGTGGGCCATGGGAGTGAACGCGGGAGCCAACGGGTGTGCAGAACCTGCGGCGTGAGCTGTGTGCATTTCCGATGACCGCCCAGTGCCGTGCGTAAATCACTGACTCGACCGGCTTTGAGTCGTAGAAGCCGTGCCACTGCGCGAACTTCCGTTTGTGCGGCGCACGCTCAGCGTGGGATGTCGAGTCGATGACGGTGAGGGCGTTCGCCACGTAAGCCCTGCCACCGTTACGACTTAACGCAACGCTCACCGGAGATTTACCGACCGGGATGGTCGCGGCCACCCGGTTGGTTCGGGTGTCGATCACCGAGACGGTGTTGGAACTGCCGTTGGTGACATAGAGGGACCTGCCATCGGGGCTGAGGCCGACACCCGTGGGGCTCGACGGCTGCCCCGCGCAGCCGGATCGTAGACGGTCGGCCGTCCGAGGGAGCCCCCGACAACCCGAAATCCGGCAACACGGGCTTGACGGAAGACGTGGAGGTACCCCCTGGACGGCCGACCGTGGGGTGCCTGCTGTGGGTCTCACCCCCACCGCCCGGCGCAGCGCATGCGGCTCACTGAGGGTGGGGCTACTGGGGCTTGAAGGAGCGGATCTGGTAGCTCCCCTGGAGGTTGCCGCCGCTTCCGGCAGGGGTGGATCCGACCCGGGCGTTGTAGTTGGTCTGCGTGTAGTACTGAACGCGGTGCCCGGTCGCGTTCCACACGGAGCGCACGTTCTGGCCCCGCTGGATGAAGGAGCAGTCGTCGGCGGTATTCGCCCGCTTCTTGTCCGACCACTGGCAGCGGGTTCCACCCCCGTTCCAGTCGCTGTAGATACAGAAGTATCCGGGGCTGCAGCTGTAGGAAGCCCGGGCACTCTCCACGGCGGCCGTCCCGGTATCGACGGCGTTACCGGCGTTCTCGGCGGCTCCGGCCGCGGCGGGCCCGGTGCCGAGCCCCAGGGCCAAGGCGATCGAGGTGACGGCGAGCGCGGTGATGCGGTTCATGACGGAAACCTCTCTTCCTGACGGTGATCAAGGCTCTGTTCCCTGATCAACAGCAGCGTGGCACGGCCGCGACCTGCGCAGACAGGCGGAAAAGGGGGCGCTCGAAGCGTCTCTCCCGGCCCGCGAGACTTCCGCGTACCCCGGCGCGTGATGCGAGCCGGTCGGCCGCCTCCGGTACTTCGACGCAGCTGTCGTTCGCACTTGAGCTGTACGACGGTCTTCTGGCGGCTGCTGTCGCAGGCGCTGCCCGAGTACGAGGAGCGTCGGGCCGAGCTCGACGAACTCGGCCGGCGCATGTGGATGGGAGAGATCGCCCAGGAGGATCCATCCAGGGCCCTACTGGGGCGCTGATCACCCCGCCACCCGCCTCACCCCCGCCGCAGCGCGAACCACAGTTCCGTCCGTACGTCCATGTCGTCCAGGTCCGCGTCCAGGAGCGCCGCACAGCGGGCGATGCGCTGGCGGACCGTGTTGCGGTGGACCTGGAGGGCGGTGGCCGTGCGGTCCCAGCTGCCGTGCAGGCTCAGCCAGCAGCGCAGGGTCTCGGCCAGCGGCTCGGTGAGCGGGGCGAGGAGGGCGCGGGCATGGGCCTCGGCCTGGTCCGGGGGGATCAGGGCGGACAGGCCGAGGCCGGCGTCGGAGTGGTGGTGGGTCAGCGGGGTGCGGGTGGCCGCGGCGCGGCCCAGGGCGCGGGACGCCTGACCGTCGGCGAGGTCGAGCGCGGTGATGGGCGCGGGGGCGGAGGCGCCGAGCGTCCAGCCGGGCTGCGGGGTGATCCGGTCGCCGACGGGGACCAGCACCCTGACGGCGTCGCGGCCCCGGCCCGCGTCGACCAGCGCCGAGCCCAGGGACGCGCCCAGCGCGCCGGCGGTCAGCGGGTCGACCGGCCCGGCGCCGCCGCTGCGGCGCGCGTGTACCACCGTCCACTCCTCGGCGCCGCCGAGCAGCGGGGCGACGTCCTGCGGGTCCGCGCCCAGCAGCAGCCGTACGAGGGCCGCCGACCGGCCCGCCGCGTCCGCGCCCTGGTGCGGGGCGGCCAGCAGGGAGAGCAGGACGACCGCCACCCCGGCGATCGTGTGGTCGCCCCCCTCGCGCCGGTCCGTCCCGAGCGCCAGGACGAGACCCTGGCCGCCGCCCAGCGCGTACGCGGACAGGTGCACGCCCCGCACCGTGTCGGTGGCGGACGTCGGCGCGGGGCGCGGCCCGGCGCCGACCACCCTGGTGAGCCGGGCCAGCGCCGCCCCGACGTCGGGGGCCGGGCGGCGGCCCGCCGCGTGCAGCTCCTCGCCGTCCGCGGAGAGCAGCACCGCCCGGCCTCCCAACTGGGCCGCCAGCTGGTGCAGCACCGCGGGCACCGGGTCCGGCCGGGCCGCCGCCGTGGCCAGGGCCTGTTGCGCCCGGGTCACCCGGCGCAGCTCACGGTGGCGGGCCTCGGCCATCAGCTGCCACACGGCCCGGGCGATCGTCGTGAACGGGGTCTCGGGCGGCACCTCCACCAGGGGCAGGCCGTGCCGGTCGCACGCCTCGATCAGCGCCCGCGGCACCGTGTCGAACACCGGCGTCACCCCGAAACCGAGCGCCGCCGCCCCCGCCTCCACCAGCCGCGCCACATAGGCGTCCGGGTCCTTGAGCGTCAGCCCGGCGCTCAGCAGCAGCTCACCGCCGAGCAGATACGGGTACGGGTCGGCCATCTCCGAGGTGTGCACCCACAGCACATCTGCCTCGGCCGGACCCGCGATCCGGTGCAGCCCGAGCTCCTCCCGGGCGAGCAGCTCGGTGAGCGGGATCGGCGGAGTGGGGGGAGCGGAAGGAGAGGGGGGAGTGGGCGGGGTGAGCTCGGCCAAGATGTCCGGCATGGACGATCCATCCATTGGTGATTTCGATTATGGATGAAACGTACACTTCAGTGCCGCCTGTGGGTCACCTACCGTCTTCACCACGTACGACGTGCGCGCATGTGACACAGAGCGAGCACCGCCTCAGCGCCACCCCGCATCGCAACAAGAAGCGTCACCCCGCATCGCAACAAGAAAGGCACCCCCGTGAGCAGCAACGAAACGCCGCGCGGTCCCGTCGACTCCTCCCGCGTCCCGCGGTACGCCGGACCCGCGACGTTCGCCCGGCTGCCCCGCCTCGACGAAGTCGGCACCGCCGATGTCGCCGTCGTCGGCGTGCCCTTCGACACGGGTGTCTCCTACCGGCCCGGCGCCCGCTTCGGCGGTAACGCGATCCGTGAGGCGTCGCGCCTGCTGCGCCCGTACAACCCGGCGCAGGACGCCTCGCCGTTCGCCCTCGCGCAGGTCGCCGACGCCGGGGACATCGCCGCGAACCCGTTCAACATCAACGAGGCCGTAGAGACCATCGAGGCCGCCGCCGACGACCTCCTGTCCACCGGCGCCCGCCTGATGACGCTCGGCGGCGACCACACCATCGCGCTGCCGCTGCTGCGCTCCGTCGCGAAGAAGCACGGCCCGGTCGCCCTGCTCCACTTCGACGCCCACCTCGACACCTGGGACACCTACTTCGGCGCCGAGTACACCCACGGCACCCCGTTCCGCCGCGCCGTCGAGGAGGGCATCCTCGACACCTCCGCGCTCTCCCACGTCGGCACCCGCGGCCCGCTCTACGGCAAGCAGGACCTGGACGACGACGCGAAGATGGGCTTCGGCATCGTCACCTCCGCCGACGTCATGCGCCGCGGCGTCGACGAGGTCGCCGACCAGCTCCGTCAGCGCATCGGCGACCGGCCGCTCTACATCTCCATCGACATCGACGTCCTCGACCCGGCACACGCGCCCGGCACCGGCACCCCCGAGGCCGGCGGACTGACCTCCCGCGAGCTGCTCGAGATCGTCCGCGGGCTGTCCTCCTGCAACCTGGTCTCCGCCGACCTGGTCGAGGTCGCCCCCGCGTACGACCACGCCGAGATCACCTCCGTCGCCGCCTCCCACACGGCGTACGAGCTGACGACGGTCATGTCCCGCCAGATCGCAGAGGCCCGTACGAAGTGAGCCACGACCACCACGACGAGCGGCCGCAGCCCACCCCCGAGCAGATCGCGGCCGCTCTGAACCCCCGGCCCTGCTGAGGATGTTCGAGCCGACGCATCTGTAGGGCGGCGTACGTCCGTCCCGTGCCCCGACCGCCGGGGCACGGGACGGACTCGTTTTCCGGGCAGGTTGACCAGCCGTCATGTTCACCCCTGTCACCGCGCCGGACCGCATGGGGCCGTCGGTACCCGGCGCGACCGGCGAGCAACTCCTCAGCCCGGCATGCGCAACTTTTCGTCCGTTCGGCAGTCGATACTGACGGGTGCGCCGGGGCGCGCCGTACGGATCGACCCAGGGGGAGAAGCCGCATGAAAGTTCAGTCTCGTATAGGCCGTCGCGTGCACGTGCCTAGTCGCGCGCAGGTCGCACTCTCCGTCGCGCTCGCCGCAGGCGTAATCGCTCCCGTGGTATTCGGAGCCGCGCCCGCCGCCGCCGCGACGCCGCCGGTGAGCTGCACGTCCGGCAAGGCGGGGCTGGCCGCCAAGCTGTCGAAGGACATCGCCGCCGCGCTCAAGGGACGGAAGTCCACGACGGCCGTGGCGCTCTACGACCGGACCACCAGGACGAACTGCTCCCTGCGGGCGACGGCGAAGTACGACTCCGCCAGCGTCGTGAAGGCAACCGTGCTGGCGACGTTGCTCTGGGACAAAAAGAGGCACAACCGCTATCTCACCCAGCGCGAGATAAACCTCACCACCGCCATGATCACGAAGTCCGACAACAACGCGACCACGAGCCTGTGGAAGCAGCTCGGGGTGACGAAGGTCAAGGCGTTCCTGAAGGCGGCCGGGATGTCGCACACCGTGCCCGGCTCGCGTGGCTACTGGGGTCTCACACAGATCACCGCCCAGGACGAGCTGCGGCTGCTGACGCTGCTGACCGCCAGGAACTCCGTGCTGAGCGACAACGCGCGGGCGTACGAACTGGGTTTGATGCGCAAGGTCGTCTCCTCCCAGCGCTGGGGCACGCCCGCCGGTGCGCCGTCCGGGGTGACCGTCCAGGTCAAGAACGGCTGGCTGCCGCGCGCCACCCACGGCTGGCGGGTGCACAGCATCGGCGCGTTCACGGGCAAGGGGCACGACTACGCGATCACCGTGCTCACCCAGGACAACAAGACGATGAACGACGGCATCAACACCATTCAGGCCGTCGCCCGCGCCGTGCACAAGGACCTCAACCCGACCGTCGCCACCCAGTCCACCGTCGCCCCGCCCGCCGCCCCGCAGGAAGCGGTGCCCGCGGTACCGGAGGCACCGGCGGTACGGATGCTCACCGCGACGCCGCGGTCGTAGCGGACGCGGCCGAGGCCGTGCTCGATCGCCGGACGCGGCATGACCGTTCGGCGATCGAGGTCGTCGCGGGCTGCGGCCACCGACCGGCCTCGGCCCCGGGCGTGGGTCAGCCGCCGACCGCCTGGGCCCCGGGCGTGGGTCAGCCGCCGGCCGCCTGGGAACCGGCGTCTGCCGCCGCCCCGGAACCCGCACGGGCCGTGAACGCCACCCGCAAGACCCGTCTTCGTAACGGCGGGATGAAATCCGCTGCCCACCGCGTTGGTGCCAACCGGTAGACCAGATCGAACGGGGAGGCATCGGTGACGGACGCAGAAGACGCTGTGGACGCAAGAGGCACAGCGGGCGCGGGACGGGCGCCGGGCTGGGCTCGGCGGCTGAGCGGCTATGCGTGGCGCTACCGGCGCAATGTGCTGCTGGCGCTCGGCTCGTCGCTCGCCGGCATGGCGGTGATGGCCCTCGTCCCGCTGATCACCAAGGTGATCATCGACGACGTCGTCGGCGACCACACACGGTCCCTCGCCGTCTGGACCGGGCTCCTCATGGCCGCCGCCGGGCTGGTGTACGCGGCCACGTACATCCGCCGCTACTACGGCGGCCGCCTCGCCCTCGACGTACAGCACGACCTCCGCACCGAGATGTACGGGACGATCACCCGCCTCGACGGCAAGCGGCAGGACGAGCTGTCCACCGGGCAGGTCGTCGGGCGCGCCACCAGCGACCTCCAACTGATCCAGGGGCTCCTGTTCATGCTCCCGATGACCATCGGGAACGTGCTGCTCTTCCTCATCTCCCTGGTGATCATGGCGTGGCTCTCGCTGCCGCTCACCCTCGTCGCGGTCGCCGTCGCCCCCGCCCTCTGGTACATCGCCCGCCGCTCCCGCTCCCGGCTCTTCCCCGCCACCTGGTACGCCCAGGGGCAGGCCGCCGCCGTCGCCGGAGTCGTCGACGGGGCCGTCTCCGGGGTCCGGGTCGTCAAGGGGTTCGGGCAGGAGGAGCAGGAGACCGGCAAGCTGCGCGAGGTCGGGCGCAGGCTCTTCGCCGGGCGGCTGCGGACGATCCGGCTGAACGCCCGCTACACCCCCGCCCTCCAGGCCGTCCCGGCGCTCGGCCAGGTCGCGATGCTGGCCCTCGGCGGCTGGCTCGCCACCCGCGGCGAGATCACCCTCGGCACGTTCGTCGCCTTCTCCGCCTACCTCGCCCAGCTCGTCGGCCCGGTCCGGATGCTCGCCATGGTCCTCACCGTCGGACAGCAGGCCCGGGCCGGCGTCGAACGCGTACTGGAGCTGATCGACACCGAGCCGACCATGCAGGACGGCACCAAGGAGCTCCCGGCCGACGCCCCCGCGAGCGTCGAGTTCGACGACGTACGGTTCGGCTACGACGAGCAGCGCCCCGTCCTCGACGGGTTCTCGCTGACCATCGAGCCGGGTGAGACCGTCGCCGTCGTCGGCGCTTCCGGCAGCGGCAAGTCCACGGTGTCGCTGCTGCTGCCCCGCTTCTACGACGTGACGCACGGCGCCGTCCTGGTCGGCGGCCACGACGTCCGCGAGCTGACCCAGCGGTCCCTGCGCGCCGCCATCGGCCTCGTACCGGAGGACAGCTTCCTGTTCTCCGACACCGTCCGCGCCAACATCGCCTACGGATTCCCGGACGCCACCCAGGAACAGATCGAGGAAGCCGCCCGCGCCGCCCAGGCCGACCGGTTCATCGCGGACCTGCCCGAGGGCTACGACACCAAGGTCGGCGAGCACGGACTCACCCTCTCCGGCGGCCAGCGCCAGCGCGTCGCGCTCGCCCGCGCCATCCTCACCGACCCCCGGCTGCTCCTCCTCGACGACGCCACCTCCGCCGTCGACGCCCGCGTCGAGCACGAGATCCACGAGGCGCTGCGCCAGGTGATGGCCGGGCGGACGACCCTCCTGATCGCCCACCGCCGCTCCACCCTCGGCCTCGCCGACCGGATCGCCGTCCTGGAACACGGCAGGCTCGCCGACATCGGTACGCACGAGGAGCTGGAGCGCCGCTCCGCGCTCTACCGGCGGCTGCTCACCGACCCCGACGAGCTGGGCGGCACCTCGCCCGGACACCAGCCGCCGACCACCACCGCCGACACCACCCCCGAGGACGACCGCGCGCTCCAGGAGGAACTGGACGCCGAATTCGACGCCGCGCGCGGCATCAGCCCCCGCCTGTGGGTCCGCGAGGAGAAGCCCGGCGACACCGGGGCGGCCGGCATGCCCGCCACCCCCGAGCTGCTCGCCCAGGTCGAGGCGCTGCCCCCGGCCACCGACACACCCGACATCGACGAGGCACGGGCCGTTGGCGCCGAGGAGTCCTACGGGCTGCGCAGGCTGCTGCGCGGCTTCGGGCTGCCGCTCCTGGTGAGCCTGGCGCTGGTGGCGGTGGACGCGGGCGCCGGTCTCCTGCTGCCCGTACTGATCCGGCACGGCATCGACAAGGGGGTCTCGCAGCTCGCCCTCGGCGCCGTCTGGGCGGCGTCCGCGCTGGCCCTGGTGGTCGTACTCGTGCAGTGGGCCGCCCAGATCGGCGAGACCCGGATGACGGGCCGCACCGGCGAGCGGGTGCTGTACTCACTGCGGCTGAAGATCTTCGCGCAGCTCCAGCGCCTCGGCCTGGACTACTACGAGCGCGAGCTGACCGGCCGCATCATGACCCGGATGACGACGGACGTGGACGCGCTGTCGACGTTCCTGCAGACCGGTCTGGTCACGGCCTTCGTCTCCGTCGTCACCTTCTTCGGCATCATGGTCGCGCTGCTCGTCCTGGACGTGCAGCTGGCCCTCGTCGTCTTCGCGACGCTGCCGGTGCTGGTCATCGGTACGTTCTTCTTCCGCCGCAAGAGCGTCCAGGCGTACGAACTGGCCCGCGAACGCATCAGCGTCGTCAACGCCGACCTCCAGGAGTCCGTCTCCGGGCTGCGGATCGTGCAGGCGTTCCGCCGCGAGCGCGACGGCGCGGACCGGTTCGCGCAGCGCAGTGACCACTACCGCGAGGCCAGGGTCCGCGGCCAGTGGCTGATCTCGGTCTACTTCCCGTTCGTGCAGCTGCTGTCCTCGGTGGCCGCGGCGGCCGTCCTGATCGTCGGCGCGGGCCGGGTCGACAACGGCACGCTCACCACCGGTGCGCTGGTCGCCTACCTCCTGTACATCGACCTGTTCTTCGCCCCGGTGCAGCAGCTCTCCCAGGTCTTCGACGGCTACCAGCAGGCCACCGTCTCCCTCGGCCGCATCCAGGAGCTCCTGCGGGAGCCGACCTCCACCGACGCCGTGGACGAACCGCTGGACGTGCTGTCGCTGCGCGGCGAGATCGCCTTCGAGGACGTGTCCTTCGCGTACGGGAGCGGCGACGACACCGAGGAGGCCCTCAGCGGTGTCGACCTGCGGATCCCGGCCGGCCAGACGGTCGCGTTCGTGGGTGAGACGGGTGCCGGGAAGTCCACCCTCGTCAAGCTCGTCGCCCGGTTCTACGATCCGACGGGCGGCCGGGTCACGGCGGACGGCACGGATCTGCGCCGTCTCGACCTCACCGCGTACCGGCACCGGCTCGGGGTCGTGCCGCAGGAGGCGTACCTCTTCGCCGGTACGGTCCGCGACGCCATCGCGTACGGGCGGCCCGAGGCCACCGACGCCGAGGTGGAGGCGGCGGCGCGGGCGGTCGGCGCCCACGACATGATCGCCACCCTGGACGGCGGCTACCTGCACGAGGTGGCCGAGCGGGGCCGCAACCTCTCGGCCGGCCAGCGCCAGCTGATCGCGCTCGCCCGCGCCGAACTCGTCGACCCGGACGTCCTGTTGCTCGACGAGGCGACCGCCTCCCTGGACCTGGCCAGCGAGGCCCTGGTCAACCAGGCGACCGACCGCCTCACCGGCCGTCGCACCACCCTGGTCGTCGCCCACCGCCTGACCACGGCCGCCCGCGCCGACCGGGTCGTGGTGATGGACCACGGCCGGGTCGTCGAGGACGGCACGCACGACGAACTCCTCGCCAGGGAAGGGCACTACGCCGTGCTGTGGCGCACCTTCATCGGGGAGGACGAGCCCGCCGGGGTGTGACGACGCCGGGCCCGCCCCCGGTGTCACTCGCCGATGCCGGAGATCTTGTAGGTGCGCAGGTCCGACCGCACGGTCAGGTACGAGTACCTGGGGTGCTTGCCCTTGCTCCAGGTGAGCCGCACCGTCGACCAGGTGTGACCCGCGCCGCTGTCGCCCGAGGTGACCCGGAAGGCGAGCGGGGTGTTCTGGGCGCGGAGCACGCCGTCCGCGTGGTTGCGCTGCTCCCAGGTGGCCAGTTGGGTGCGCAGCTGGGGGGTCAGATAGAACGACCGCAGGGCGGTGGCGAGCTTGCCGCCGCCCTGAGCCGTGACGGCATCGATATAGGCGGCGTAGAAGTGGGCAACCTGCTGGAAGGCAGGGGCGCCGGCGTCACTGCGGGCCGGCGCCGCGGCGGCCGGGGCCTGCGGGGCGGCCGTGGCGGCGGGGACCACGGAGACGGCGGCGGAGGCGGTGAGGAGAGCGGTGGCGAACAGCGTCCGGCCGATGACGCGCCGGCTACGGAGGGCCTGGGCGCCCGGGAGTTGGAGCATGACAATTCCTGCCTTTCATGTGGATCTGCCCTGTTGGACCCGTGCTGTGGCGATTCGGTTGTTCTGGTGGGCGGAGCGCGCCCGATGCAACCTCCGAATGGCCCCCTGCGTCGTACGCATGTACGCACATGTGTCGAACGCGGGCGTAGGTGTTCGATCTGACGATGGGACTGCTGGTGATCAGAGAGACCGGAAAGGCCGGCAGGTGCGGACGGACTGGACGGGACGGGCGGACTGGACGGGACGGGCGGGACGGACGGGGCAGACAGGGTGGACGGGACGGACGGGGTGGACGGGGCGGGCCACGCCGGATGCTTGCGTGGCTGTTCGTCCTGCCGCTGGTGGCCGCCGTCGGTCTGGGGCTGACCGGTACCGCGGCGAACAGCGCCGCCGCCGCGACGGTCTGCGCCGGGCGCCCCGCGAAAACGGTCACGTTCAAGACCGGTGAGCTGCGCGTCTTCAAGAGCCGCTCCTATGCCTGCGCCGTCGCGGTCGCCAAGAAGCCGGGCTCGCGCCGCGAGATGTCCGTGACGCTCCAGCCGCGCGGCGGCGGCCCCGTCGTCGACCGCGGCCGCTACACCCGGCGGGCCGGCCCGGTGACGGTCCACGCATTGAACCGGTGCGTGCGGGCCTCGGCCACCATCGCCGGAAAGTCCGGCTCCACGGGCTGGGTTCTCTGCTGACGGATCGGAGCCTGTCGATCCGCGGTGTGGACAGAGTCTGGCGGTGCAGGAGTTGCCCCGATAGGTTCACGGCGAATGTTGTGAATATTGGGGAGGATGTATGCGCAAGGCGCTCAGAGGATTCCTGTCGCTCGCGGTGCTCATCGGTACCGTGAGCGCGACGGGTGCCTCGGCCGGGGCGGCCACCGCCGCGGAACCGGCCGCGTTCCGGAGCACGGCCGGCCTCGACAGCGGCACGAGCACGGACATCAAGGACCGCATCCTGGCCATCCCGGGGATGAGCCTCATAGAAGAGAAGCCGTACGAGGGCTACCGCTACTTCGTCCTCAACTACACCCAGCCGATCGACCACCGGCACCCGTCCAAGGGCACCTTCCAGCAGCGCATCACGCTGCTGCACAAGGACACGTCCCGCCCGACGGTTTTCTACACCAGCGGTTACAGCGTCTCCACGAGCCCCGGCCGTTCCGAGCCGACCCGGATCGTCGACGGCAACCAGGTCTCTCTGGAGTATCGGTTCTTCACCCCGTCCCGCCCGGAGCCCGCCGACTGGTCCAAGCTCGACATCTGGCAGGCGGCCAGCGACCAGCACCGCGTCTTCACCGCGCTGAAGCAGATCTACTCCAAGAACTGGCTGACCACCGGCGGCTCCAAGGGCGGCATGACCGCCACGTACTTCGAGCGCTTCTACCCCGATGACATGGACGGCGTCGTCGCGTACGTCGCGCCCAACGACGTGGTCAACAAGGAGGACTCGGCGTACGACCGGTTCTTCGAGAACGTCGGCACCAAGGAGTGTCGCGACAGGCTGAACGGTGTGCAGCGCGAGGCACTGGTCCGCCGTGAGCCGCTGGAGAAGAAGTACCAGGAGTACGCCGCCGCGCGCGGCTACACCTTCGAGACCACCGGCTCGCTCGACCGGGCGTACGAGGCCGTCGTCATGGACTACGTCTGGGCGTACTGGCAGTACAGGCTGCTGTCCGGCTGCGACACCATCCCGGCCGACGCCGAGAACGCCTCCGACCAGGCGATCTGGGACTCGATCGACTCGATCTCGGGCTTCTCCTTCTACACCGACCAGGGCCTGAAGGGCTACACCCCGTACTACTACCAGGCGGGCACCCAGCTCGGTTCGCCGAACATCGAGCAGCCGTGGCTCGGCAACCTCAGCCGGTACGGGTACCAGCCGCCGCGCAACTTCGTGCCGCGCTCCATCCCGATGAAGTTCGAGCCGTCGGTGATGCGCGACGTCGACACCTGGGTGAAGCAGCACGCCAACCAGATGCTGTACGTGTACGGGGAGAACGACCCGTGGGGCGCGGAGCCCTTCCGGCTCGGTGCGGGCGCCCGGGACAGCTATGTCATGACCGTGGCGGGCGGCAACCACGGTTCCAACGTCGCCGGGCTGGACGCCGACGACAAGGCGAAGGCCACCGCGGCCATCCTGCGCTGGGCGGGCGTCGCCCCGGCCGCCGTGCTGGACGACCCGGCGAAGGCGAAGCCGCTCGCGAAGTTCGACGCACGGCTCGACAAGCGGGACGTGATGAACGAGCGCGGGCCGCGGCCGTAACCGGTCCTTGCGCGAAGCCGTACCAAGGAAGGGGCTGTGCGGATGCACAGCCCCTTCCCGGTCACCGGGTTTCTAGTACGTCAGCCCGTACCCGACCGGGTACAGCACCCGCGCCGGGTCGTCCGCGCGCTGCACCGGCACCGGCAGGGTGCCCTCCGGTTCGGCGCGGCCCGCGATCACCCGGGCGGCGGCCCGCAGTTCGACGTCGGTCCAGGAGTACGTGGCCAGGTTCGCCGCGAACCCGGTCCCGGCCAGCTGGGCGATGTCGTACGGATTGCGGATCGCGACCGTGATGACCGGGACGCCGGTCGCCGCCAGCGCGCTGACCAGGGTGCGCTGGGAGCTGGTCGCCGAGACGTTGTACGTGGCCACGATCACCGCGTCCTTGCCCCGTGCGGCCGCCACCGCCTCGTCGATCTTCGCCTTGGTGGGGGCGGTGCCGGTGGACAACGCCGTTGCCGTGTGGCCCAGTTCACCGAAGGCGGTGGCCAGGGTGGTGGTCGGCGGTCCGGTGGTGCCGGACGGTGAGGCCGGATCGGCGCCGACCACGAGGAGGTTCTTGTGGGAACGGCGGGAGAGCGGCAGCACCGCGCCGTCGTTGGCGAGCAGCGTGGTGGTGCGCTCGGCGATCCGGTCGGCGGCGGCGAGATGGGCCGGCGTCCCGACGGTACGGTCCACCCCCGCGTGGCTGACGAAGGGGTCGTCGAACAGCCCGAGCTTCGTCTTCAGCCGCAGGATGCGCAGGATCGATTCGTCGATCCGGGCCTCGCTGATCTCGCCGCTCTTCACGGCCTCCAGGACGGCGTTCCAGGAGACGTCGAGGCGCGGCGGGTTGAGCAGCTGGTCGACGCCGGCCTGGAGGGCGAGGACCGGCACGCGCTCGTCGCCGTACTTCGTCCGCACGCCCTCCATGCCGAGCGAGTCGGTCACCACGACACCGTCGTAACCGAGTTCCTCGCGCAGGATGCCGGTGAGGATCGGGCGGGACAGCGTCGCCGGGTCCTCGGCCGGGTCCAGCGCCGGGACGACGATGTGCGCGGTCATGATCGAGTCGATGCCCGCGGCGATCGCGGCCCGGAACGGCGGCTCGTCCAGCTCCGCCCACTGCTCCCGGGTGTGGCCGATGACCGGCAGACCGGTGTGGCTGTCGGTGCTGGTGTCGCCGTGGCCCGGGAAGTGCTTGGCCGTCGAGGCGATCCCGCTGCTCTGATACCCCTTCACCTGCGCCGCGACCATCCCGGCCACGGACTGCGGGTCGGAGCCGAAGGAGCGTACGCCGATCACCGGGTTGGCCGGGTTGACGTTGACGTCGGCGTCCGGGGCGTAGTTCTGGTTGATGCCGATCGCGGCCAGTTCGGCGCCCGCGATCTGCCCGGCCCGGCGGGCGTCGGAGCGCGAGCCGCCCGCGCCCAGCGCCATCGCGCCCGGCATCAGGGTGGCGGGCTCGCCGACACGGCAGACGATGCCGTGCTCCTGGTCGGTGGAGATGAGGAGCGGCAGGGGAGTGGGGCCTGCGAGACCGGCGCGCTGGATGCCGTTGGACAGGTCGGCGATCTGGTGCGGGTCGCGGGTGTTGTGCGCCCAGGCGAAGTAGATGATCCCGCCGACGTGGTACTTGGCGATCATCTCGGCGGCCGTACGGACCCCGATCTCGGCGAGGTTGGACTTGATATCGGCCTGGTCGGGCTCGGTGGCGGAGTGCCCGTATACCCGCATCACGAAGAGCTGCCCGACCTTCTCCTCCAGGCTCATCCGGGAGATGAGCTCCTTGAGGCGCTTGGTGGCGGCGGCTGAATTCTGCTGCCCGCTGCTCTGCCCGCTGCTCGCGGACCGCTGGGCGGCGACGGCGCCGGGGGCGACGACGCCGCCCGTGACGGCGACCGCGGCGGTCGCGGCGGAGGCGGTGAGGAGGGTGCGTCTGGAGGTGCGGTGGTGCACGTGAGCTCCTTCGGCCGTACTCGGGGACGAGAGATGGTGAAAGAAACGGTGGTGAAAGTAACTTCCAAGGAGCACGGATATCCAGAAAATAACTTCCGGTCAAGGGCTCGGACCGTTTTGAGCCCGTCCCGTACTCGCGGCCACGTCGCCGAGGGTGCGGTGCCGGGGGCGCGGCGCACGGGGTGCGGCGCCGGGGCGTGGTGGCAGGGCGTGGTGGCAGGGGGCCGCGGCGCCGGGGTTCCGTTACGTCCTCAGCCCCACCGCGGTCCCGTGGGCCTGGAGCGCCGACACCGCCGCCGTGATCGAGGGCCGCCGGGCCGCCTCCGTACGCCACAACGCGTACAGCCGACGCACCGGCACGGGATCGAGCGGCACCGCGACCACGCCCGGCGGCAGCGGCCCCCGCCCCAGGCGCGGGATCAACGCGACCCCGAGGCCGGCGGCGAGCAGGGCCAGTTGCGTGTGGTTCTCCTCCGCCTGGTGCCGGATGTCCGGCTCGTAACCCGCCGCGCGCAGCGTCCGTACGAGCCAGTCGTGGCAGACCGTCCCGGGCGGCTGGCAGATCCACCGCTCCTTCGCCAGCTCCTCGCGCCGCACCGCCTCCCGCCCGGCGAGCCGATGGCCCGCCGGCACCAGCAGATCGCACGGGTCGTCACCGATCACCGCCTGCGCCACGCCCTGAGGGGCGGGCAGCGGGGCGATGTCCCAGTCGTGCGCGACCGCCAGATCGATCACGCCCTTGGCCACCAGGTCGACCGAGAGATGCGGATCGACCTCGGTCAGCCGGACCTCCAGCGCGGGATGGTCCCGGTCCAGCCCGGACAGCACGCCGGGCAGCAGCCCGCGCGCCGCGGACGCGAACGCACCGATCGACAGCCGCCCCGTCGGCAGCCCCCTGCGCTCCTCCAGCGTCGTCTCCGCGCGCTCCACGATCGCCAGCAACTGCTGGGCGGTGGTGGCGAGATGGAGCGCCTCCTCGGTCAGTGCGACGCCGCGCCCGCGCCGTTCGAGAAGGGTCGTACGGGTCTCCCGCTCCAGCTTCGTGATCTGCTGCGAGACCGCCGACGGGGTGTAGCCGAGCGCGGCGGCGGCGCCCGCCACGGAGCCATGGACGGAGACGGCGTGCAGCGCGCGCAGCCGGGACAGATCGAGCACCGGAACCTCCGACCGTTGGTGATTGGTTAGCAACGCTCAATTCCATCATGAAGAAATTCGCGCTGGTGCTACATGGTCGGCGCGGGTGATCCTCGGTGCATGCGTCCCCTCCACATCGCCCTGGCCGCCCTGGTGGCCGCCGTCTGGGGTGTCAATTTCGTCGTCATCGAGGTCGGCCTCGGGCACTTCCCGCCGCTGCTCTTCTCCGCTCTGCGCTTCCTGGTTGCCGCGCTGCCCGCGGTCTTCTTCGTCGGTCGGCCCAAGGTTGCCTGGAAGTGGATCGTCGGCGTCGGACTCGTCCTCGGAGTGGCGAAGTTCGGGCTGCTCTTCATCGGCATGGACCGCGGCATGCCCGCCGGTCTCTCCTCCCTCGTGCTCCAGGTCCAGGCGGTCTTCACGGCTCTCTTCGCGGCGCTCGCCCTCGGTGAACGTCCCGGCGGAATACGGGTGTTGGGGATGGGGGTGGCTCTCTCGGGCATCGGAGTGGCGGCGGTCGACGAGGGCGCGGGCGGGCCCGTGCTCGCCTTCGTCCTGGTGATCGCGGCGGCGGCCTGCTGGGGTGTCTCCAACGTGCTGACCCGCAAGGCCGCCCCGTCCGACTCCCTCAACTTCATGGTGTGGGTATCGACCGTGCCCGTGCTCCCGCTGCTCGGCCTCTCCCTCCTCTTCGAGGGCTGGGACCGCGACGCCGACGCCCTGGCCGCGCTCGACTGGAGCGGCGCCGGAATCATCGTCTACGTCGCGTGGATCACCACCGTCTTCGGCTTCGGGGCCTGGGGCTTCCTGCTGCGCCACCACCCGGCCTCGTCGGTGGCCCCGTTCACCCTGCTCGTCCCGGTGTTCGGGATGTCCTCGGCCGCGCTGTTCCTCGGCGAGTCGGTGAGCCCGCTGCGGTGGTGCGCGGCGGCTCTCCTGGTCGGCGGGGTGGCCCTCACGTCGCTGGCGGGGACGCGCCGGCCCCGGCCCGCGGCTCTGGATGCCCCGGACGCCCCGGACGCCCCAGACGCCCCGGACGCCCCGGACTCTCCGGAGGTGCCGTCGGCGCGGGCGCACTGAACGGTCCCGGCCGCCCTGCGGCTTGCGCGCACCCGCCTCACTGCTTGGGCGCGCCCTACTGCTTGGGCCCGTCCTGCTGCTTGGGTCCGCGCTACTGCTTGGGCGCGCCCGCCCCCAGCAGATGCTCCCGCCCGGCGGCCAGCAGCCCCGGCAGCTCCGCGGCCCCCGGGTACCAGCGCTTCTCGTACTCCCAGCAGACCCAGCTGTCCGCGTCCAGGGTGTTCAGGCACTCCCGCAGCGGCAGCACCCCCGCGCCCAGCGCCAGCGGAGTGGTGTCCTCGGCGGATGCGATGTCCTTCACCTGTACGTACCCCAGGTACGGGGCCAGCACCGCATGGCTCGCGGCCGGCTCCTCGCCCGCCAGCCAGGTGTGCATGACGTCCCACAGCGCACAGATGCTGCCGTGCCCCACCGCCCCCACCACCCGGGCCACGTCGGCCCCCGCCCGGTGCGAGTCGTGGGTCTCCAGCAGGATGCGTACGCCCAGGTCCGCGGCGTGCGGAGCGGCGGCGCCCAGCCGGCGGGCGGCGGTCGCGTCGGCCACGGCGGGGTCCTGGCCGCCGCCGCCCGGGAAGACCCGCACGTTCCGGGCCCCCAGGTCGTGGGCCAGCTCCACCAGCCCGGCGAGCTCGTCCAGCGCCGGCCGGTCCTCCCCCTCGCCCGCGGCCCGGACGTACCCGGCGACGGTCAGGATCTCGACGCCGCCCTTCCTGAACTCCTCGACGACGGCGGCCCGTTCGAGCGCCGAGATGCCCGGGTGCACCGGCTCCTCGGGGTGGGCGCGCAGCTCCACCCCCTGATAGCCGTGCTCCGCGGCGAGCCGGACGACGTCGGCCATCGGCATCCCCGGCACTCCGAGGGTCGAGAAAGCGAGCTTCACGAGCGTGGTTCCTTCCGTCGTTACGTGCCACGGCACCGTACGCACCGGACAGCGGCCCGCACATCATGGGCCCGGAACGCGACGGATCGGCAACCCCGGGGCCGGGGACGGCGGAAGGCACAAGCGCGAGATCCAGCCCGAAGGGTGCCTCGCGCGCGGGTCACGCCCGCGGCGGCGCCGTCGACCCCCGCACCATCAGCTCCGCCGCGATCGTCGCGATGCCCCCCGGCGGCGGGGCCTCCTTGCCCATCGCCAGCCGCCCCGCCCGTGCCCCCGCCTCGAAGAGCGGCAGGCGTACGGTCGTCAGCGCCGGGACCGCGTCCACGGCGAACGGCAGATCGTCGAAGCCCGCCACCGAGACGTCCTCGGGGATGCGCAGACCGCGGTCCCGGATCGCCGCGCTCGCGCCCAGGGCCACGGTGTCGTTGGCGGCGACGATCGCCGTCACCTCCGGTTCGCGGCGCAGGAGTTCGAGGGTGGCGTCGTAGCCGGAGCGGCGGTCGTAGGGGCCGTGGACGGTGAGGCGTTCCTGCTCCTCGGCGCCCGCCCCGTCGCCGAGTCCCGCCGCCCGCATCGCGTCGCGGTGGCCTTCGAGCCGGTGGCGGGTCGTCGTCCGCTCCAGCGGGCCCGCGACGTAGCCGATCCGCCGGTGGCCGAGCGACAGCAGATGCTCGGTGAGCCGACGCCCGCCGCCCCGGTCGTCGAAGGCGAGTGCGGCCACGACCGCCTCGCTGCCCGGCAGCGGGGGCCGCCCGCACAGCACCACCCGGGTGCCCGCGTCCGCGAGCCTCGCCAGCTTGGCGGAGATCGCCGCCTGATGCGCCGGGTCCTCCACCGCGCCGCCGGTGAGGACGACGGCGGCGGCCCGCTGGCGCTGGAGCAGGGTGAGATAGGTCAGTTCGCGCTCGGGGGAGCCGCCGGTGTTGCAGATGACGGCGAGCTTCTCGCCGCCGGCCCGCCCGGAGCCGTCACCCGGACCGCCGATCTCCGTCTGCGCCGCGCCCGCCATGATCCCGAAGAACGGGTCGGCGATGTCGTTGACCAGGATGCCGACCAGGTCGGACGTGGCGGCCGCGAGCGAGCTGGCCGGTCCGTTGAGCACGTAGTCGAGGTCGTCCACCGCGCGCAGGACCCGCTCCCGGGTGGACGCGGCCACCGGGTAGTTGCCGTTCAGCACGCGGGAGACGGTGGCCGGGGACACCCGGGCGCGAGCCGCCACGTCCGCCAGGGTGACTGTCATCGCTTTCCTCCGAGGGTGATGAGGAGTGAGAGGAGTTTGTCGGCGCGCCCCCTCTTGTCCGGGCCGCTGTCGGCAGGCTAGCGTCATACGGCATAGAAAGCGCTTGCTAAAGCTGTATGGAGGGAATTTCGTGACACGCAGGACAGTGCGCATCGCCATGAACGGCGTCACGGGTCGCATGGGGTACCGGCAGCACCTGGTGCGCTCGATCCTCGCGATCCGGGAGCAGGGCGGCCTCGATCTCGGCGACGGCGACGTGCTGTGGCCCGAGCCGGTCCTCGTCGGCCGCCGCGTCCACGCCCTGGAGGAGCTCGCCGCGCGGCACGGCCTGACCGAGTGGTCGACCGACCTCGACGCGGTCCTCGCGGACGAGACCATCGACGTCTACTTCGACGCCCAGGTCACCTCGGCCCGCGTCGAGGCGATCAAGAGGGCGATCGCCGCGGGCAAGCACATCTACACCGAGAAGCCCACCGCCACGGACGTCGAGGGCGCCCTGGAGCTGGCCCGGCTGGCCCGCGACGCCGGGATCAAGCACGGCGTCGTTCAGGACAAGATCTTCCTGCCGGGTCTGCTGAAGCTGAAGCGCCTCATCGACGGCGGCTTCTTCGGCGAGATCCTCTCCGTGCGCGGCGAGTTCGGCTACTGGGTCTTCGAGGGGGACTGGCAGGAGGCCCAGCGCCCGTCCTGGAACTACCGCGCCGAGGACGGCGGCGGCATCGTCGTCGACATGTTCCCGCACTGGGAGTACGTGCTCCACGAGCTGTTCGGCCGGATCGCCACGGTTCAGGCGCACGTCCAGACGCACATCCCGCAGCGCTGGGACGAGCAGGGCAAGCCGTACGCCGCCACCGCCGACGACGCCGCGTACGGCATCTTCCAGCTGGAGAGTGGCGCCGTCGCCCAGATCAACTCCTCCTGGACGGTCCGCGTCAACCGCGACGAGCTCGTCGAATTCCAGGTCGACGGCACCCACGGCTCCGCCGTCGCGGGCCTGCGCACCTGCCGCGTCCAGCACCGCTCGGCCACCCCCAAGCCGGTCTGGAACCCCGACCTCCCGGTCACCGATCCGTTCCGCGACCAGTGGCAGGAAGTCCCGGACAACGCCGTCTTCGACAACGGTTTCAAGGCCCAGTGGGAGCTCTTCCTGCGCCACATCGTGCTCGACGAGCCGTACACCTGGGACCTGATGGCGGGTGCCCGCGGTGTCCAGCTCGCCGAGCTGGGCCTGAAGTCCTCCGCCGAGGGCCGCCGCTTCGACGTACCGGAGCTGACGCTGTGACGATCCACCCCGCGTACGGCGCATCGGAGCTGATCCCGTGACGATCCACCCCGCGTATGGCGCATCGGAGCTGATCTTGTGACCATCCACCTCCCGCAGGGCCCGTACGAGCCCCGCACCACCCCGCTCGACCTCGCCGCCCCCGGCGGGGCACCGCTCGCCTCCCGTACGGTCTTCTCCGCCGCCCACGTGGTCGCCGACCCGTACGCCGACATCAGCCCCGACGACCCCGCGGCCGTCGACTGGGACGCCACCCTCGCCTTCCGCCGCCACCTCTGGTCGCACGGACTCGGTGTCGCCGAGGCCATGGACACCGCCCAGCGCGGTATGGGCCTCGACTGGGCCGGCGCGGCCGAACTGATCCGCCGCTCCGCCGCCGAGGCGAAGGCGGTCGGCGGCCGGATCGCGTGCGGCGTCGGCACCGACCAACTGCCCGCCGGGCCCGCCACGCTCGCGGAGGTACGGTCCGCGTACGAGGAGCAGCTCGCCCTCGTCGAGGAGAGCGGCGCCCAGGCCATCCTGATGGCCTCCCGCGCCCTCGCCGCCGCCGCGAACGGCCCCGAGGACTACCTGGAGACGTACGCACACCTGCTGCGCCAGGCCACCGAACCGGTCGTCCTGCACTGGCTCGGTCCGATGTTCGATCCCGCGCTGGAGGGCTACTGGGGCTCCCCGGACCTCGACGCCGCCACCGACACGTTCCTCAAGGTCATCGCCGAGCACCCGGACAAGGTCGACGGGATCAAGATCTCGCTCCTGGACGCCGAGCGCGAGATCGACGTACGCCGCCGGCTGCCCGGCGGGGTCCGCTGCTACACCGGCGACGACTTCAACTACCCCGAGCTGATCGCGGGCGACGACCGGGGCTTCAGCCACGCCCTGCTCGGCATCTTCGACCCGCTCGGCCCGCTGGCCGCGCACGCGGTACGGGTCCTGGACACCGGGGACGTCCAGGGCTTCCGGGACCTCCTCGACCCTACGGTCGAGCTGTCCCGCCACCTCTTCCGGGCACCCACCCGCTTCTACAAGACGGGCGTGGTGTTCCTCGCCTGGCTGGCCGGCCACCAGGACCACTTCACGATGGTCGGCGGCCTCCAGTCCGCCCGCTCGCTGCCGCACCTGGCGAAGGCGTACGAACTCGCGGACCGGCTGGGCCTGTTCCCCGACCCGGAACTGGCCGAATCCCGGATGCGTGCCCTGCTCACGGTCAACGGAGGCACCCGATGAGCGACGGCCGTCTCTCCATCAACCAGGAGACCATCAAGCAGTGGTCGCTGCCCGAGCTGGCCGAGGGCTGCGTCAAGGCGGGCGTCGACAAGGTCGGCCTGTGGCGGGCCCCCGTCCAGGAGTACGGCATCGAGCGCACCGCTCAACTCCTGTCCGACTCCGGCCTGTCCGTTACCAGCCTCTGCCGGGGCGGCTTCTTCACCGCGCTCGACCCGGCGGAACGGGCCCGCGCCCTGGACGACAACCGCGCCGCGATCGACGAGGCGGCGGCCCTGTCCACCGACACCCTGGTCCTCGTCTCCGGCGGCCTGCCGGCGGGCAGCAAGGACCTGCACGGCGCCCGCGAACGCATCGCGGACGCCCTGGGGCAACTCGCGCCGTACGCGGCGGAGCGCGGCGTACGTCTCGCGATCGAACCGCTGCACCCGATGTTCGCCTCGGACCGCTGCGTCGTCTCCACGCTCTCCCAGGCTCTGGACATCGCCGAACGCTTCCCCGCCGACCAGGTCGGGGTGGTCGTCGACACGTACCACATCTGGTGGGACGACCAGGCACCCGCCCAGATCGCCCGCGCGGGCGCGGCCGGCCGCATCCACTCCTTCCAACTCGCCGACTGGATCACCCCACTTCCGGCCGGAGTCCTGCTCGGCCGGGGCCAACTCGGCGACGGCGCGGTGGACTTCCGCGCGTTCCGCTCCCAGGTCGAGGCCACCGGCTTCGACGGCCCCGTCGAGGTGGAGATCTTCAACGAGACCCTCTGGGCCCGCGACGGCGCCGAAGCCCTCGCGGAGGTCGCGGCCCGCTACGCCGAACACGCCTGCTGAGAAGGCGTTTTTCCGCCACGGTAAAGAGATCGTCAAGGCGTGCAACCGTTCGGCACCCTGCCGGGTCATATCTGGCGTCGGGCGCTTCCGGGGAGGGATCCGGGGGGAATCGGGAAGCCCTGACGGAGGGGGACAGCGAGGGGGGTCCGGTCGTTTTGACCGGGCCCCGTTTCGTATTTCCGGCGCGGACGCTGACCCGTCGCAGGACGACTCGGGGCCTCCCGGCCCGGATCCTGCCGGCCGACGGGATCAGCGCAAGAAGGCCGCCCACGCCCTGGTCCATGAACTGCTCGACAAGAACGCCTCCGTCACCTACGGCATGGTCCGCGCCTACATCGCCACCCTGCGCGCCGCCCCGCCTGACTATCCGGCCGGCCATTTCCCGGTGCGGGCGAACCGCTCGATCTCGGCCTCGTACGGTGTGGGGTCGAGGCCTCGCGCGCGCACCCACGCCGCGTTGAGGTGGGTGTTCCGGTACGGATCAGCGGTGTCGCCGATGATGGTGACGATGCTGCCCTGCGTCCCCGCCTCGCGTATCCGTGCCACGAGGTGGCACGTCCCCCAGAAGTTGGTGCCGGTCGCCGGTCCGGCTTCGATCCCGGCAGTAGTGCGAAGCCACCGCAGGGCTGCAATGGACGCCGCGTCCGGTACCGGGATCATCAGATCGATCAACGCCGGCAGGAAGCCGGGTTCGACGCGTGGGCGACCGATGCCAGGTATCCGCGAGGGCATTCCCGTGGTGTAGTCGCCACACCCGCTCGCCCACGCGGGGAAATAGGCGGAGTTCTCCGGGTCCACCACGGCCAGCCGAGTCGGATGACCGTGTCGCCGCAGGTGACGCCCGACCGCTGCCGAGGTCGCCCCCGTTCCGGCACCGGTGACGATCCACTTCGGGATGGGGTGTGGCTCCCTGCTCAGTTGAACGAAGATCTCGTCGGCGATCGTCGGCTCACCCCATCCGGCCACCGCTCGCTCCGCGTCAGTGAAGTGGTCCAGGAAGTGGCCACCGAGCTGTTCGGCCAATGCCCTCGCCTCCCCCTGCACCGCGGCCGGCGGCTGCTCACCCACCTGCCACCGGCCGCCCTCTCCTTCAATCCTGGCCAGGACGTCCACAGAGGTCTTCGCCGGTACGACGGCGGTGAACACCAGGCCCAGCAGTCTCGCGAAGTGGGCTCCGGCGACGGCGACTGCCCCGCTCGTAGCCGCGATTACCGGCGTATCCGCCCTGATGGCGCCGCTGGCTATCGCCTCACAGAACATGGCCCGCACCAGGCGATACTTCATACTGCCGGTGGGATGCGCGGACTCGTCCTTGACGTAGATCTCGACGTCCCGGATCGCGGGTAGCGGAAGCGGGCGCAGGGGCGTAGGTGTCAGACGCCGACCGTCCGACTGTACCCGTCGGATCGCGTCGGCAGCCCACGACTTGGGATGTTGCATGGCCATGACCGGACCCTACTGGAGGCTCGGCACCAGTCAGGTCGCCATGCCCAGCGGTCATCATGGCGACACAAACCTGCCGCTGTGCCGGCTACCGCGCTTCGGCTCTGCCGTATCGCTTGGGCGGCTGGATTGGATGAGACGGCGACCCGCTGGAGCACCTTCACTTGATCCTGGGCGCGGGAAGGTACGAGGCGCTGAGCCCTCAAGGAACTTCCGGCATCGACGTGTTCGGGCTCAATCGAGGCTCACTGCTCAAGGGGCGTCTTGACGCGTACCGGACTGTAGGTTCTCAAACTCCGTGTCGGAATCTCCGAGCTGATGTCGGATCGGAATCGGATGCGACATGGAGCTGAGACTCGCAGGTTGTCCCGTCGCATTGAAGCTGTCGGATTCTCACTGGTTCTCATTCGAGCTGTCGGAATTCTCATCGCGTCACACGCTGAGCGGCAGCGTTTGCTTCGTTCTTGAGTCTTTCTGATCGCGTTCTCGCTGTCCTGTCACGGTCGGTTTCGGCAGACATGTGGGGTCGGGGGTGGCGGTGAGCTGTCAGCGAACTACCGCATGGCCGCGAGGGCGACCGCGCAGGCTGGGGGCATGGATGTGATCGAGGTACTGCCGAGGCTGCGCATGTTCCGCTTCCCGGTGGGGGCGGCCTATCTGTGGCGGGACGGCGACGAGCTGACCCTGATCGACACCGGGACGGCGGACTGCGCGGCGAAGATCGAGGAAGCACTCGACGGCGAGCTGCGGCGGATCGTGCTGACGCACTGGCACGAGGACCATTCGGGCTCGGCCGCCGAACTGGCCGCCCGGCACGGAGCGGACGTGCTGGCGCATCGGCTGGAGGCGCCGGTGATCCGGGGGGAGGCGGCCGGGCCGCCGCCGGTGCTGGAGGAGTTCGAGGTGCCGATCTGGGCGACGCTTCCGCCCCTGCCGCCGGCTCCGCCGTGCCGGGTGGACCGGGAAGTGGAGGACGGCGATGTGCTGCAGTTCGGCGGCGGGGCGGTGGTGGTCGCGGTGCCTGGGCACACGAATGGGTCGATCGCACTCCACCTGCCCGGGCCGGGCGTGCTGTTCACCGGTGACGCGGTCGCCAACGTTGGCCGGACCATGCTGGGTGTCTTCAACACCGACCGCACCCGGGCCATCGAGTCGCTGCACCGGCTGGCCAAGCTGGAGGTCGACACGGCGGTCTTCGGGCACGGCGATCCCATCGCCCACGGCGCGGCGGCTGCCCTACAAGGAGCGGCCGCCGCAACGATGTGACGAAGGTCGACCCTTCGCTCCTGTCAGTCCACCGTCCCCAGCAGCCGCCTATCTGCGACCTCTGAGTCGGTTGTCCTGCCGTCAGCCCGCTTCTGTCAAAGACATGTCGCTTGAGAACGCCGAGGGTCAGGGTTCTCAAACTACTTGGCAACCCAGCAGTGCAGCAGCACCCTGCCCGCCAGACGCACCGCGACAGGACACAGGTCGCGGCCATCATCCGCAGACCTGCCGTGTTGGGCCAAATCGTCAAGTGGCCTTGGGCGCTGGAGCGGTGTGGATCTCGGCGAAGGACAGGAGAAGTGCGGCGGTCCGCGGCGGATCCTCCAGAATGGGTGTGTGTCCGGCACCGGGCAGCAACTCGACTTTCGCGCCCGGAACGACGCGGTAGTCGGCCGCGGACGAGGGTCGCCATCTGCGGTCTTGGTCGCCGAAAATCACCTGCAGCGGCTTACCGAGGGCCATCAGCCGATCCGGGAGCGCATGCTGGTTCAGATAGGCGGTGGACGCCTGCATTGCTGCGGTGACCGCGCGGTAGGTCATGCCGCGCAGTTCGTCGACGAGTTCTTGTGGGATCTGGTAGCCCGCGCGGAATCCGGTGCTCGCGAACTGGCGGATCTGCTCGTCGGTCGGTGGCCACTGCGCGGGGTCGATCGCGGTGGGCCCCGGTGCGATGAAGGCATCCATGCTGGGGCCGGAGTTGATGAGCGCGAGCGCGGTCACCAGGTCGGGTCGTTGCTCGGCGAGAGCGGTGGCGGCATAGCCACCGCTGGAGTGGCCGGCGACAATGGCGTGCTCGACTCCGAGCCGGTCCAGTGCCGTGCCGATCCTGCGTCCCTGCTCGGGGATCGCGTAATCGCCGTCGACCGGTTCGGCCGAGCGGCCGTGCCCCGGCAGGTCGATCCGGATGACGCGATGGAGCGTGGTCAGCAGCGGAACCAGCGCGTCCCACGAACGGCTCGAGGCGGCGGATCCATGGATGAGCAGGAGCACGGGGGCGTCGCGAGGGCCGTCCTGGCAAACGTAGATGTCGCCGTGCTCCAGGTAGAGGATCGAATCCTCGGTGGCGCCGGCGTCGCCGTTGTTATGAGGGTGCCTGTCGGGAGGAGTCATGAGTCCACTGTCGCCGCCGGTGCGCACCGGCGGCTTGGATAAATGTTTCCTCCTTGGCCCGCGTAGCATTTGGTGATGGGGTCCACCACGAGTGAACGTGACGATTCCGCTGTGTGGGACGTCGCACGTCCGCAGCGGCCCAGCCGGGTGGCTGGTGTCGATATGGCCGGGTTCCGGGTCCCCGGCCCGCCCGTCGGTGGCCTGCGGGTGGTTCCGCATTCGGCCGTGATACTGGTTCTGGAGTTCGGGGCGAGCCCGTCCACCGTGGAGGATGACGCTGGGCGGCGACATCGGGGAAGTCTCGTCGCCGGGCCCGGGTTCGGCTCCGGAGGCGGGGTTCGGGCGTGGGGCGAACATGTCGAGTGCGTGCAGGTGCGCCTGTCCCCACTGGTCGCAGGCACGGTTCTGGGCGCCTGTCCGGCCGATCTGGCCGGTTCCCTGGTGTCCCTCGACGACCTGTGGGGCAAGGAGGCGTCACGGATTCGCGAGCAACTGGGCGAAATCCCCTCATGGGAGGACCGCTTCGCGTTCACGGACACGTTGCTCGCCCGCCGACTTGAGTCGCGGTCGCCGATGGACCCGGCAGTGGCATGGGCCTGGAACCGGATCGTCGTCGGCAAGGGCCTCGTCCGGATCGACCACCTGGCGGCCGAACTCGGATGGAGCCGCAAGCGTCTGTGGTCCCGGTTCCACTCGCACATCGGCATTCCACCGAAAAGTGCCGCGCAGCTGGTCCGCTTCGACCATGCCGTGCACCGTCTGGTCGCGGGTGAAAGTGCAGCCCAAGTCGCGGCGGACGGCGGCTACTGCGACCAGTCCCATCTGCATCGGGACGTCATGGCGTTCACCGGCATAACCCCGGCGACCGTGCTGGGCGAGCCATTCCTGACGGTGGACGACCGCGCATGGCCGACCGCGGAACACTGACCCAAGACCCACGTTTCCACGGATCTCGGCTCGGCCGCCGTTACCGACGTCGGCTCACGGGGGTCGCTGAGAATCCGACATGTGGTCGAGACTCCAGTGTCCGAGACATCGTGAGACTGTGGGAGAAGCCCAGGTCAGCGGAACACCATCCGACACGCGCCGCGAGACCCTACGCGGACTGCGGGCCTCTTTCTCACCCAGTGGCGGAATGCCACGCACAGGGGCAGGACGAGAAGGCGCGGGACGTGGTCCGCATCGCCTGGAGCCGCCCGTTGGCGGGTGTACTGGCCGCGATGGTTCCACCAGGCTGCCCTCCCGGTCGCCGAGAGCCTTTTCGACGGCGAGGACGATGTAGGCTCAGTTCGTCAGCATCACCACCCGCCGCAACAAGATTGCGCACGACGCGGACCTGGTGGACGGAGACCTCAAGCAGTGACGGCCCATCACCGGGCCCGACTTCACGGATGCGATCAACTGGATCGACCGCATCGCCCTGGCTGTGGCCCACGTGCTCGACGCCTGAGCCCGGCGCGGACCGGACGCGGCGCGGAGGTCCGCGCCACCGCCCCGTCAGGGACCGGAGGCGGGCGGTCCCTGACCGGACCCGCGAGTCAGACAGCTACGGCCGAGATATCGGCTTCGGGCAGTGTGGCGGCGTACGCCTCGATATCGTCGGTATCGGACGTGAGCACGCTGCCTCCTCCGTGGACAGCCGCGATGAGGACGGCCAGGGCATCCACCGGGTCGGGTCGTTTCTTGGGGGGCAGTGCGGCCGCGCCGATCATGTCGCCGATCGTTTTCCAGCCTTCGATGGCCATTCCCCCCGCACAGGGGAGGCAGCGGGGCGCCAGGTCGGCGGGGTAGCGGGCCCCGGCTGCTGGATATACGACGACGTCGGCGAGAAGGCGCTTCCAGGCGTAGGCGGTTTTCGGGCTCGTTCGCCAGGCCTGCGAGAGGGCCGGGCCAGGGACGATCGGCTGGTGTCCACCGGCCGCGATGAGGCCCTTGTGCAGGATGTGCGCCCGACGGTCCTGGCTCACCAGTGCCATCAGCATCCCCGTGTCGTACACGACGACATTCACGCGGCGGCCTCATCGTGCGAGGTGCGGCCGAGAATAGCGTCGACCTTCGCCCTTTCCTCGCTGGTCAGCTCGATCTCGTCGCCTGCCCAGGTGCCGGTGCCCGCCTGCTCCTCGGCCTCCGCGCGGGCCTCCTCGAACGACTTGAAGATCTTCCTGACGCGGTCCTGCTGGTCCATCTGCGCTTGTGCGGCGATCGTGAGGAACGTGGAGACGTCGAGCCCGGCGTCTGCGGCATGCTCTCTGATCCGGTCCCGAACCTCGGCCGGCATGCTGATCGAAAAGCGCTCGGTTGCCATGCCATTACGGTAACACCGAGTGTTACCGGATGTCGTAGGTCCGGTGGGGGATGTCGTACCCGGCCGGTGCCGTCGGAGTACGTCGGCGGAGAAGACGAGCGCCGGGCCGCGGAGCGCTTTACTGTCGCGGACAGGGACGGTGGCGTAGCCACGGGCGACGTCGAGGCACTCGCGCGCCGACCTCATCCGCGAGCGCATCGACGGCCGTACGGGGCGGCAGGACCGAGGCTGCAGCGACCGGGGGCGCCGTTCGCGCGAACGGCGCCCCCGGTGGCGTACGGCCTCAGGCGCCGACGTCGCGGCCGTCAGCGCGCCACACCGCGACCACGGCCGGGCGGACGATCTTGCCGGGCCCGTCGGGCCAGGTGCTGGCCGGCTTCTCCACGGACGCGCCGTCGATCTCGCCCGGGTGCTGCACGGCCACGACCACGCGCCGGTCCTGGAGGATCGGCCCGCAGGTCTCGGCTCCGTTGGGCACCGTCAGGAACTGCTTGAGCTCACCCCGCCGGTCACCGCGCGTGGCGACACCGAAGAGGCCGTCGTGGGAGCCGAGTTGGGCTCCGTCGGTGGCGATCCACAGGTTGCCGTGCGGGTCGAAGGCCACGTTGTCCGGGCAGGAAATGGGGCTGACCTTCTCCTTGGGGAACCCGGCGAAGTAGGTGGACGGGTCGGCGGGGTCACCGGCGACGAGGAAGACCGACCAGGCGAACGTGGTGCTCTCGGGCTGGTTCCGGCCCTCGGTCAGTTCCAGGATGTGCCCGTGCTTGTTGGCGTTGCGGGGGTTGGCCTCGTCGGCGGGAGCGTAGCCGCTCTTGCCGCGGTTGGTGTTGTTGGTGAGGACGACGTAGACCTTGCCGGTGTGCGGGGAGGGCTCGATGTCTTCGGGGCGGTCCATCTTGGTGGCGCCGACCTTGTCGCCCGCCAGCCGGGTGAACACGAACACCTCTTCGGCGGTCATACCCTCGACGTGCGAGACGGCGCCGTCGGCGGTGGCGGTGGCCAGCGGAATCCAGGTGCCGGAGCCGTCGAACTCGCCGTCGGCGGGCAGCTTGCCGCTGCCGTCGATCTCGGAGGCGGGCGAGTCGCCGGTGAGCTTGGCGACGTAGAGGGTGCCCTCTTCGAGCAGCGACAGGTTGTGCTCACGCGCCGCGCGGCTGTTCCCCTGCCGCATGCGCTTGCTGCCGACGAACTTGTAGAAGTAGTCGAACCGCTCGTCGTCGCCGGAGTAGACGACGGGCCGCCCGTCATCGGTGAGCCGGACCGTCGCGGCCTCGTGCTTGAAGCGGCCGAGGGCGGTGTGCTTGCGGGGCGTGGAGGTGGGGTCGTACGGGTCGAACTCGACGACGTAGCCGAAGCGGTGGACCTCGTTGGGCTCCTGGGCGATGTCGAACCGCTTGTCGAACCGTTCCCACTTCCGCTCGGTGGCACCGGTCCCGATGCCGTACCGCTTGTCGGTGGCCCGGCCGCCGTTCGCGAAGTACTGGTTGAAGTTCTCCTCGCCGTGGAGGGTGGTGCCCCACGGGGTGGTGCCGCCGGAGCAGTTGTTGAGGGTGCCGAGGACCTTGCGGCCGCTCGGGTCGACAGAGGTCTTCAGGAGGTCGGACCCGGCGGCCGGTCCGGTGAGATGGAACTCGCTGGTGGCGGTCACACGGCGGTTGAGGGGGTGGCGGGGGACGGCGGTGAGGCGCCCGGTGCTCCGGTCGTTCTGGACTACGACAGCAGCCAGACCGTGAGCGGCCCAGGCGACCTCGGCCTGCTGCCGGGTGGGGTTCTCGGGGTCGTACCCCCGGAACATGATCACCTCGTCGGTGTACTCGTGGTTGGCGACGAGGAGCTGGAGGTCTTGCTCGCCCTGAATCGGCAGGAGGGCGAGGAAGTCGTTGTTGTACCCGAACTGGCCGGCCTGGGCAGCGGCGGTCTGGTTCTCGGGGTCGAAGTCGGGGGCGCCGCGGAGGATGGGGTCGCCCCAACGGATGACGACGTTCTGGTCGTAACCGTCGGGGATGGTGACGACGTCGGCGGTGTTGGGGGCAACGGCGGTGAAGCCGAGGCCACGGGCGGCGTCGCCACGACCCCCGGCGGCGCCCTGCCCCTGCGGGGCGGCAGCCTGGGCCTCGGGGGCCGCGGCCGTGACGGCGGCCATGCCGGTGGCGGCGGCCACGGTGACGACGGCGGCGCCGCGCAGGGCGGCACGGCGGCTGAGGGCACCCGCGATGACGTCGCCGACGTACTCGCCCGAGCTGGTGTTGGGCACCTCGTGGAAACATGCGTCGCCGCAGCGGTAGCGGCAGGTCAGGGCGGACCGTCCGCCAGGATGCGAACCGGACGGTGTTCCGATCAGCGGCAGGAGCTTGGGCACTTTGCTCTCCCTATACGAACCCTTGATGTGAGCGTTACGCTAGGAGGTTCGGTGTGCGGGAGCCCTGCCGATGAATGAACGATCGGTGAACGGGGTCGAACCGTACGGGATTGGATGACGGCCGACGGGGCGGTGTCGCGCGGGGTCCGGGGGTGCCTTGCTGTCGCGGACAGAGGGGTGGCGTAGCCACGGGCGAAGTCGAGGCACTCGCCGTCAGCGGAAGAGGTCGAGGAACCCGTTCACCCAGATCGCAGCGAACACGATCGCCAGGAGCGCGCAGCCCACGGCCGCCAAGGATTGACGGAACGAACCCGCCTCCGGCGCGTCACCCCGTACCTCAGCGAGCGTGTCCCAGGTGACCGGCTGGCCGAGGGCCTTGGAGGCGGCGGTCCGCACGGCCGCCAACTGCTGCTCGACAAAGGGGGAGTCGGCCGCCGATTCCTGGCCTTGCCAGGCCAGGGCGCGCATGCGCCGTACGGGGTCGCTGTACCTCTTCTCAAACGCGGCGACCTCTTCCGGGAGCCTGTCCTCTTCGAGGTACGTCCACCGGCCGGCCTCGGCCGGGTCGCCGTACCGCCGGTAGATGTCGGCCAGGCATCGGCGCAGGCCGGGGTGGTGCGGGTAGGACGAGACCAGTCCGCGCAGCCGTTGGCGCGCCAGGGGTACGCGTCCTGCGGCGAGGTCGGCGTCCACGCGCTCCAGTGTCTCCTTCAGTGCCATGCGCACATCATTGGACCTGCCCGGCGGCGTGCGTGAATGAATTATTTCAAGGTGCCCGGGAGACCGGCCGGTTGTAGCTTCTGCGGGTGGTCGGGAGTGCGCTCGAAGCGGCCCTGGGTGGTCCGACGACGCGGGCCGCAGGGCGGCAGCCCCGGTGATCACCGTTGTTGTCAGATCCTCGTGGCAGGCTTTTGCTCCATGAACACCACCGAACGCACCATGCCGCCCCTGGACGCCGACGAGCGGATGTCGCTGACGAGTTGGCTGGACTTCTACCGCACCACCCTTGCCCAGAAGTGCGAGGGGCTCGACGACGAGCGGTTGCGTGAGGCATCCGTGGAGCCCTCGCCGATCAGCCTGCTCGGTCTCGTCCAGCACATGGCGGAGGTCGAGCGGAATTGGTTCCGCCGGGTCCTGGTCCAGGAGGACGCGCCGCCGATCTTCACCCCTGACGCCGACCCGTCGGCCACCGACGGCGGGTTCGATCTCGCCGAGGGGGCCGGCTACGACACGGCGCTGTCGATATGGCAGTCCGAGGTGGAGCGGGCCAGGGCGAACTGCGCCGCCCGGTCGCTCGACGACACCAGCCCGTTCATGGGCGGGCAGGTCACCCTGCGTTGGATCTACACGCACATGATCGGTGAGTACGCCCGCCACTGCGGGCACGCCGACCTCATCCGCGAGCGCATCGACGGCCGGACGGGGGTCTGAGGGCCGCGCGTGCGGAGGGGGCCGGGCCGGGACTGTCGGTGCGAGCCGGGAGCGTCGGTCCATGTCCGACATGGCCGTCCTCGAAGGGGTGCTTGAGCGGATCACGTACCAGGGGCTCGACGAGGCCACCCGGCGCCGGATCGCCACGGGCTGCACCGTCGCCTTCTTCCGCCGGTACCTCATGGGCGACACGTCGGCGGAGGCACTCCTGACCGGCCGGGAGAAGCTGCCCGACGTGCCGGATGTGGTGAAGGTGGAGTAGGTGAAGCCGCACTGAAGCGGCGGTCCGGCCGGTCGCGGCGTGAGTGGGCGAGGAGGCGTGATGCGAACCAGCGACGAGATCTATCACCGGGTCCGCTGGGATCCGCGGTTCGATCCGGCCCGGTTCGTGCTGGGGATCAGCCAGCGCGGGGATGCCTGCAAACGCATCCCGCTGTCTTCATTCGTGCCCGGGGGCGACATCCCGTGGCACCGGGTGGTGTTCATCGAGGCGGACGGCGAGGTGGTCTGGGACCGGGCCACGGGCGTGGACCGCATCGACGCGTCGGGCGCCGGCCGGGTGCGGGACCCGCAAGCGGATTTGAGCTTCGATACGAGCTCCGGCAGGGGCGATCCCGTTGACGTCCTCGACGTGCCCCCGACGGCCCGCACAGCGGTGGCCTGGATCCCGCCTGCGGAGCTGTGGCCGCCGATCCAGGACATCCGCCGGGATTACGATCCGCAGATCCACCGGTGGCCGCCGCACGTCAATGTGCTCTTCGGCTTCGTGCCGGAGTCCGACTTCGAGCGGGCCGCCCCGCTGCTCGCCGCAGCGACGGCCGAGACGCCGGTCTTCACCGCCCGGCTGGACGGGGTGCGCACCTTCCGGCACCGGGCGTACTTCACCGTGTGGCTCGACCCGACGGCAGCCGGCCAGGCGCCGTGGGCCCACCTGCACCGCCTGCTGCAGCAGCGGTTCCCGCGCTGCAGCGGGCCCGCCAAGAACTTCACCCCACATCTGTCCCTGGGCCGGACCCGGGATCCGCGGCGAGTCACCGCCGACTGTGCCACCCGGCTCGACACCATGACGGCGACAGTCTGGGAACTCGTCCTGCTCTCACGCAGGGGCGACGGGCCGATGCGGCCACGGGCCACGGTCGCCCTGCGAACGGGCGAGGTCCGCCGACTGCCCGCGCCCGGCCCCGGAGCGCCGGGCCCGGAGGACACGGCATGGCTCTCCGGGATCACCGACAGATGAGGCCATGGCCGGCTGGGCCGAAGCGCCGCTGCTCAGGCGCCGTCACCACTGGAAACGGGCGGCCTCCGAGGCCGGGAACGCGTTGTCATTGGGAACCGATACCGTCGGAACATGTCCAACATGGCCGTCCTCGAAGGTGTGCTTGAGCGCATCACGTACGCCAACGAGGAGAACGGGTACACCGTCGCACGCGTCGACACCGGGCGGGGCGGTGGTGATCTGCTCACGGTGGTCGGCTCGCTGCTGGGGGCGCAGGTCGGTGAGTCGCTGCGGATGGAGGGGCGCTGGAGTTCGCATTCCCAGTACGGCAAGCAGTTCACGGTGGAGAACTACACGACCGTGCTGCCCGCCACCATCCAGGGCATCCGCCGCTATCTCGGCTCCGGGCTGATCAAGGGCATCGGCCCGGTCATGGCGGACCGGATCACCACCCACTTCGGGGTCGACACCCTCGACATCATCGAGCAGCAGCCGAAGCGGCTGGTCGAGGTGCCGGGGCTCGGGCCGAAGCGGACGAAGATGATCGCCGCCGCCTGGGAGGAACAGAAGGCGATCAAGGAGGTGATGGTCTTCCTCCAGGGGGTCGGGGTCTCCACCTCCATCGCCGTCCGTATCTACAAGAAGTACGAGGACGCCTCGATCTCCGTCGTGAAGAACCAGCCCTACCGGCTGGCCGCCGACGTCTGGGGCATCGGCTTCCTCACCGCCGACAAGATCGCCCAGGCGGTCGGCATCCCGCACGACAGCCCGGAGCGGGTCAAGGCCGGGCTGCAGTACGCACTGTCGCAATCCACCGACCAGGGGCACTGCTTCCTCCCCGAGGAGCGGCTGATCGCCGACGGCGTGAAGCTCCTCCAGGTCGATACGGGGCTGGTCATCGAGTGCCTCGCCGAACTGGCCGAGGATCCGGAGGGTGTTGTACGGGAGAAGGTGCCGTCGCCCGAGGGCGGTGAGCCGGTCACCGCCGTGTATCTCGTGCCGTTCCACCGCGCCGAGGTCGCGCTCGCCGCGCAGGTGCAGCGGCTGCTGCGGACGCCCGAGGACCGGATGCCGGCCTTCCAGGACGTCGACTGGGCCAAGGCGCTGACCTGGCTCGCGGGCCGTACGGGGGCGACGCTGGCCCCCGAGCAGGAGGCCGCCGTCCGGCTCGCGCTCAGCCGTAAGGTCGCCGTGCTGACCGGTGGGCCCGGCTGCGGGAAGTCGTTCACCGTCCGCTCCGTGGTCGAACTCGCCCGCGCCAAACGCGCCAAGGTCGTGCTGGCCGCGCCCACCGGGCGGGCGGCCAAGCGGCTCTCCGAGCTGACCGGGGCCGAGGCGTCCACCGTGCACCGGCTGCTCGAACTCAAGCCGGGCGGGGACGCGGCCTACGACCGGGACCGGCCGCTGGACGCCGATCTGGTCGTCGTCGACGAGGCGTCGATGCTCGATCTGCTGCTCGCCAACAAGCTGTTCAAGGCCGTGGCCCCCGGTGCCCATCTGCTGCTCGTCGGGGACGTCGACCAGCTGCCGTCGGTCGGCGCGGGGGAGGTGCTGCGCGATCTGCTGGCCGAGGGCGGCCCCGTTCCGGCGGTCCGGCTGACGACGATCTTCCGGCAGGCCCAGAAGTCCGGCGTCGTCACCAACGCCCACCGCATCAACACCGGGACGCCGCCGCTCACCCAGGGCCTGGACGACTTCTTCCTCTTCGTCGAGGACGAGACGGAGCAGGCGGGCGTTCTCGCGGTGGACGTCGCCGCCCGTCGTATCCCGGCCAAGTTCGGCCTCGATCCCCGGCGTGATGTCCAGGTCCTCGCCCCCATGCACCGCGGCCCGGCCGGCGCGGGCGCGCTCAACGGGCTGCTCCAGCAGGCCATCACCCCGGGCCGCCCCGACCTCCCGGAGAAGCGGGTGGGCGGCCGGGTCTTCCGGGTCGGCGACAAGGTAACCCAGATCCGTAACAACTACGACAAGGGGGAGAACGGTGTCTTCAACGGCACGGTCGGCGTCGTCACCGCCCTCGACCTGGACGAACAGCGGCTGACCGTCCTCACGGACGAGGACGAGGAGATCGGTTACGACTTCGACGAGCTGGACGAGCTGGCCCACGCGTACGCCATGACGATCCACCGCTCCCAGGGCAGCGAGTACCCCGCCGTCGTCATCCCCGTCACCAGGAGCGCCTGGATGATGCTTCAGCGGAACCTCCTGTACACCGCCGTTACCAGGGCCAAGAAGCTTGTCGTACTGGTCGGGTCGCGGCAGGCGATCGGCCAGGCCGTCCGCACGGTTTCCGCAGGCAGACGCTGTACGGCGCTGGATTATCGGCTGTCCGGGGGTGCGGGCGGAGGATCCGCCGAAAAAATGATCGATCAAAACGGTGGGAAACATCACGGAGCCCTTCCGGAACCGGAACCGAGGGGGCAGGATGAGTAAGCTCGCGGCACTCAGTGCCGCGAGTAGGTCCAATGGACGACCCCGAGTGCACTCTCCTGAGCCAAATGGGGGAGGGTGGAGACAGTCAGGGAACCTCGAAGAAGAGGCACTACGTCGGTGAGGGATGACGTGAGCGACAACTCTGTAGTACTGCGGTACGGCGACGGCGAGTACACCTACCCGGTGATCGACAGCACCGTCGGCGACAAGGGCTTCGACATCGGGAAGCTCCGGGCCAATACGGGTCTGGTAACGCTGGACAGCGGATATGGCAACACCGCCGCCTACAAATCCGCCATCACCTACCTCGACGGTGAGCAGGGCATTCTGCGCTACCGCGGCTACCCCATCGAGCAGCTCGCCGAGCGCTCGACGTTCCTCGAGGTCGCGTACACGCTCATCAACGGCGAGCTTCCCAAGGTCGACGAGCTGTCGGCCTTCAAGAACGAGATCACTCAGCACACGCTGCTGCACGAGGACGTCAAGCGGTTCTTCGACGGCTTCCCGCGCGACGCCCACCCGATGGCCATGCTGTCCTCGGTCGTCAGCGCGCTGTCCACGTTCTACCAGGACAGCCACAACCCGTTCGACGAGGAGCAGCGCCACCTCTCGACGATCCGGCTGCTGGCCAAGCTGCCGACGATCGCGGCGTACGCGTACAAGAAGTCGATCGGCCACCCGTTCGTCTACCCGCGCAACGACCTCGGGTACGTCGAGAACTTCCTGCGCATGACCTTCTCGGTCCCCGCCCAGGAGTACGACCTGGACCCGGTCGTCGTCTCCGCGCTCGACAAGCTGCTCATCCTGCACGCGGACCACGAGCAGAACTGTTCGACCTCCACCGTGCGTCTGGTCGGCTCCTCGCAGGCGAACATGTTCGCCTCGATCTCCGCCGGTATCTCGGCGCTGTGGGGCCCGCTGCACGGTGGCGCCAACCAGTCGGTGCTGGAGATGCTCGAAGGCATCCAGGCCAACGGCGGCGATGTCGACTCCTTCATCCGCAAGGTGAAGAACAAGGAGGACGGCGTCCGGCTGATGGGCTTCGGCCACCGCGTCTACAAGTCCTTCGACCCGCGCGCCAAGATCATCAAGGCCGCGGCGCACGACGTGCTGTCCGCGCTCGGCAAGTCCGACGAGCTGCTCGACATCGCGCTGAAGCTGGAGGAGCACGCGCTCTCCGACGAGTACTTCGTCTCCCGCAACCTCTACCCCAACGTGGACTTCTACACGGGGCTGATCTACCGGGCCATGGGCTTCCCGACCGAGATGTTCACCGTGCTCTTCGCGATCGGCCGGCTCCCCGGCTGGATCGCCCAGTGGCACGAGATGATCAAGGAGCCGGGTTCCCGCATCGGCCGCCCGCGCCAGATCTACACCGGCGAGGTCCTGCGCGACTTCGTCCCGGTCGAGAGCCGCTGAGCCTCGTACCGACCCCGCACCACCCCGGCCGCCCGGCCGGTTGTCTTCGCCCCGTGTACCGCGCTTTCGCACAGAGCGCGGTGTCCGGGGCGATTTGCATGAAACGAAAGACCCCAGGGGCACGGGCAGCGAGAAGCGCCCCGCCATCGATCCCCCCACGGGTCGACAGCGAGGCGCTTCCCATATCCCGGAGCGGATTCCCCCCACGGGATCCGGCCGGGCGTCTGTGGGAGCCGAAGCTCCTGGGCGCGCTACGCCCTCTTCACTTGTACTTCCGGTGCGGTCTGCCGGGGTACGTACGCACGGGAGGGCCGCTCAAAGCTCCCCGGTGCACGTGCCCCGGCCAACGCTTGCCCGAAGCATCCCCCAAGACACTTCGACGGACGTCCCCCAAGACATCCTTGGCATCGCACTCTTAGACTCGCGAACCCACCGAATGGTTACCCTGAAACCGGTGTGATCTAAATCTCTTTGTGGAAGTTACGTGAAGGTGCGCAACCGCAGGCTGTTCGTCACGACGAAGACCGATGAGAACGCCATCGCCGCTCCGGCAATCATAGGGTTGAGCAGGCCGAATGCCGCAAGGGGCAGGGCAGCAACGTTATAGCCGAATGCCCAGAAGAGGTTGCCCTTGATGGTGGTCAGGGTGCGCCGGGAGAGCCTGATCGCATCAACCGCCACCTTGAGATCTCCACGAACGAGGGTGAGATCGCCGGCCTCGATCGCGGCATCCGTACCAGTTCCCATCGCCAGGCCCAGATCGGCGGTGGCCAGGGCGGCCGCGTCGTTGACCCCGTCACCGACCATGGCGACGGAGCGCCCCCGGGCCCGGAGCCGCTCGATGACGTGGACCTTCTCCTCGGGCAGGACCTCGGCGTGGACCTCGTCGATCCCGACGGCGTGGGCCACGGCCTCCGCCACGGCTCGGTTGTCGCCGGTCAGCAGGACGGGATGGAGGCCGAGCGCGCGCAGTTCGGCGACGGCGTCCGCGCTGGACTCCTTGACCGCGTCGGCGACGGCGAGAACCGCCCGCGCCTCGCCGTCCCAGGCGACCGCGATCGCCGTACGGCCCAGGGCCGCCGCGTCCGCCACGGCTTCGGACAGGGCCTCGGGGACGGCGATGCCCGCGTCGGCGAGCAACTGCTCACGGCCGACGAGGACGGCGTGGCCCTCGACGACCCCCTGGACGCCGAGGCCCGCGACGTTGGTGAAGTCCTCGGGGGTGGGGAGGGGGTGGCCGGTGCGTTCGGCGGCTCCGGTGGCGACGGCCCGTGCGATGGGGTGTTCGGAGGCGTGTTCCAGGGCGCCTGCGAGCCGCAGTACGTCGTTCTCGTCGGTGCCGTCGGCCGTGTGTACGTCCAGGAGGGTCATCCGGCCGGTGGTGACCGTGCCGGTCTTGTCGAGGACGATCGTGTCGACGCGGCGGGTGGTCTCCAGGACCTCGGGGCCCTTGATCAGGATGCCGAGCTGGGCGCCGCGTCCCGTGCCGACCATCAGGGCGGTCGGGGTGGCGAGGCCCAGGGCGCACGGGCAGGCGATGATCAGCACGGCGACGGCGGCGGTGAACGCGGCCGTCACGTCGTCCGTGACCAACAGCCATCCGACCAGCGTGGCCAGCGCCAACACCAGCACCACGGGGACGAACACCGCGGAGATCCGGTCCGCGAGGCGCTGCACCTCGGCCTTGCCGTTCTGCGCGTCCTCGACGAGCTTCGCCATCCGGGCCAGCTGGGTGTCGGCGCCGACCCGGGTCGCCTCGACGACGAGCCGGCCGCCCGCGTTGAGCGTGGCCCCGGTGACCCAGTCACCGACGCCCACATCGACGGGGACGGACTCACCGGTGAGCATGGAGGCGTCCACGGCCGACGCGCCTGCCACGACCGTGCCGTCCGTGGCGATCTTCTCGCCGGGGCGGACGACGAAGCGGTCGCCGACGGTGAGCCGGCCGACGGGGACGCGTACCTCCGTACCGGCCCTGAGGACGGTGACGTCCTTCGCGCCCAGGTGCATCAGCGCCCGCAGGGCGGAACCGGCCTTCCGCTTGGACTTCGCCTCCAGGTAGCGGCCCAGCAGGATGAAGGTGATGACACCGGCGGCGACCTCCAGATAGATGGTGGAGGAGGCCCCGTCGCGGGACACGGTGAAGTCGAAGCCGTGCCGCATTCCGGTCATGCCCGCGTCGCCGAAGAAAAGCGCCCACAGGGACCAGCCGAAGGCGGCGAGGGTGCCGACCGAGACCAGGGTGTCCATGGTGGCCGCGCCGTGCCGGAGGTTGGCCCAGGTGGCGCGGTGGATGGGCAGCCCGCCCCAGACCACGACGGGCGCGGCGAGGGTGAGGGAGAGCCACTGCCAGTTGTCGAACTGCAGCGCCGGGACCATCGCGAGCACGACGACGGGTGCGGCGAGGACGGCCGAGACGATCAGGCGCTGACGCAGCGAGGCGAGCGCGACGGCGGCGCGTCGCTCGGCGGGGTCGCCGGCTTCGGTCTCGGGTTCGGTGCTGCCGTCGTCGGTCCGGGGTTCGGCGGGTTCTCTCCCGGTGCCCGCTCCGGTTTCGGCGCTGCTCTCGGGGGCGTCTTCGACGGTGGCCACGGGCGCGGCGGGCGCGGTCCGCGCCCCGGCGGGCGGTGCGGGATCGGGGCGGCGTACGGGCTGCGCCGTGTAACCGGTCTTCTCGACCGTGGCGATCAGATCCGCCAGGCCGGTCCCCGGACCGAAGGAGACGCGGGCCTTCTCGGTCGCGTAGTTGACGCTGGCGGTGACGCCGTCCATCCGGTTGAGCTTCTTCTCGACGCGGGCCGCGCAGGAGGCGCAGGTCATCCCGCCGATCGTGAGTTCCGCCCGTGAACTTTCCGCCGCCGGGCTCTCGGCCTCTGTCGCGCTGTGCATGTCCGTACTCCTGAAACGCCTGCCGGGCCGTACCCCACCAGTATCTGCTGGTCGGTCCGGCCCGGCGGCAAAAGGGGGTGGTGCGGGGTACTTCGATGTTTCCGGGTTTGGTGGGTGGGTCCCGATGGTGTTCAGGCCCGGCCGACGAGCTCGTAACCGGCCTCGTCCACCGCGGCGCGCACCGCGTCCTCGGCCAGCGGGGTCCGGGAGACGACCGTCACCTGGCCGGTGGAGGCGACGGCCTTCACCGAGGTGACACCCTCGATGCCGGAGATCTCCTCGGAGACGGCACCTTCGCAGTGGCCGCAGGTCATGCCGGACACCTGGTAGACGGTGGTCACCGCGCCCGCCCCGTCACCGCTGTCCGTGCTGCCGTGGCAGGAGCCGCTCGGCGAGCAGCAGGAGCCGGTGGCCTGGGGGAGCTGGGTCTCGGCGGTCATGGTGTTCTCCTCTTCGATGAGCGCAGAAGGGTGTGACGGCAGGGGCCCGGAAGACCCGGTGTCCCTCGACACTCTTCAGACTATACCCCCAGGGGGTACGAGCGCCCCGGTGGTTCGGGTGGGTGTCGGTGCGGTCGGACGGTGCCGGTGCGCGCGGGTGGCGCCACAGGTGCAGTCCGGCGCCGGTGCACTCACCGGTCTGGTCATGCGCAGCCGGGCAAGAAGAAGCCCCGCACGGCGGGCGGATTCCTGGGTGCGCTCGCCGTACGGGGACACGGGTGTCAGCCCCGGCGTCCTCGATTGCCGGGTCTTGAGGCGACCCAGGCGCGGATGGTGTCCGCGTACCAGTAGGGCTTGCCGTTCTCCACATGGTCGGGTGTCGGGAGGTGCCCGTGTTTTCGGTACGAGCGGACGGTGTCCGGCCGCACCCGGATGTGCGCCGCAATGTCCTTGTAGGACCAGAGCCTTCTGTCCGTCATCAAGTGTCACCTCTCTGCGCCGCGACGGCGGCCGGGAAGGCCGTCGGAGGAGCCGCGGCGCGGACGCTGACGATCACTCAGCCTGCGTCCGGTGCAACGAGAGGGAGCGAGTCCCGGGGAGGGGCTGTCGTACGCCTGTGACAGAAGAGCCGCGTAACGCGGACATGTGTGACGAACGGGTTACGGGGGACAGGGGCGAGAGGTGGTGTGCGCCGTGATCACGTCGGCGGATAGGGGAGAGGGGTCTCGCGGCTCGGCCCCGCGTGCCAGAGTGCCGACCAGGTCGCCGCGGTGACCAGGCCGTTCGGCCTGAGCGGCGGGTTGTCCGCCTGGAAGCGCTGCACGGCGAGAAGGGTCTGCGGTCCGAACGTTCCGTCGACCGCGGACCACGGCAGATAGTGGCGGTTGGCCAGCATGCACTGCACCTGGGAGACCCGCTCGCCCTGCTCGCCGTAGAGGGTCGGACCGTTGCCGTCGTAGAAGGCGCAGACCGGGCTGGAGCCGGGCGGTGGTGGCGGGTTGTCCCCGTCGGCCGAGGCGGTCGAGCCGCCCAGGCCGGCGGCGAGGGCGGCGGCCAGGGCGACCGCGGCCAGGGCCGGGGCCCCGGCCGTCCTGCGGGGCGGCAGCATCTTCCGGATCATGGTGAGTTGCTCCTCGTGCGGCGTGGTGGGGTGCGCGGCCGGGGCCGCGCACCGGCTTCTCGTCGAGGACAACACCGCGTACCGCCGCTACGTCACTGCCCGGCGCGCCTCGGCGTGTCCGGAGCCCGGTGCGGGCCGCCGCAGCCGCGCAGGAAGTCCCGGGTGCGACGGGCGATGGGGAGGGGTTTGTCGGGCGGGCACGGGTACATGTCCTGCTCGACGATGGCGAAGAGATCGACGTCCAGCTCGCGGGCGGCGGCGAGCACGGGTTCCAGCGCGGGCACCCCGCCCGGCGGTTCGCACATCACGCCGCGCGCCACGGCGGGCCCGAACGGCACCTCGTCCGCCACGACTTGGGCCAGGATCTCCGGGTCTACCTGCTTGAGGTGCAGATAGCCGATCCGTTCCCCGTACGTCTCGATCAGCTTGACGCTGTCGCCGCCGCAGTAGGCGTAGTGGCCGGTGTCGAGGCAGAGCGAGACCAGGTCGGGATCGGTGGCGTCGAGGAAGCGGGCGACGTTCTCCTCGCTGTCGACATGGGTGTCGGCGTGCGGATGGACGACGATGCGCAGCCCGAACCGGTCCTGCACCTCGCGGCCCAGCCGTTCCGTCAGGGCGGTGAGGTCGCGCCACTGCTCCGCGGTCAGCTCCCGGTCCTCCAGGAGCTCGCCGGTCCTGTCGTCGCGCCAGAACGACGGGATGACCACCAGATGCCCGGCGCCCATCGCCCGGGTGAGTGCCGCGATATCGGCGACATGCGCCCAGGTCCGGTCCCAGACGCCGGGGCCGTGGTGCAATCCGGTGAAGACGGTCCCGGCCGAGACCGTGAGTCCGCGGCGGCGGGTCTCGTCGGTGAGACGGGCCGGGTCGGTCGGGAGGTAACCGTACGGACCGAGCTCGATCCACTCGTAACCCGCCGCGGAGACCTCGTCGAGGAAGCGCTGCCAGGGCACTTGCCGCGGATCGTCGGGGAACCACACCCCCCACGAATCGGGTGCCGAACCGATGCGGATACGGGCCGGAGCCGCTGCGGAGGAGGTCATGCCGCCCAGCCTTCCGGCCCCGAGGAATCGTGTCAATGATTCGTCCGTATGTCCGGACAAAGCGTTGACAGAGGTGCGGGGGAGGGCTAGACCTGGGGACAGCCGCCCGGTCGCCGGTCGAAGGGACGCAGATGCCTGAGCTGTACGACGTGATCACCATGGGCCGGATCGGTGTGGATCTCTACCCCCTGCAGACCGGTCGACCTCTGGCCCGGGTCGACACCTTCGGGAAGTTCCTCGGCGGCTCGCCCACCAATGTCGCCGTCGCGGCGGCCCGGCTTGGCCGGCGGACCGCGGTGGTGACCCGTACCGGCCGGGACGCGTTCGGCGAGTATCTCCACCAGCAGTTGCGGGAGTTCGGGGTGGACGACCGTTGGGTGACGCCCGTCGACGCGTATCCGACGCCGGTCACCTTCTGCGAGATCTTCCCGCCCGACGACTTCCCGCTCTACTTCTACCGCCTGCCCAAGGCTCCCGACCTGGAGATCCACGTGTGGGAGCTGGACCTCGACGCGGTCCGCTCCGCCCGGGTCTTCTGGATGACGGGCACCGGGCTGTGCGCCGAACCGAGCCGCGAGTCGACCCTCGCCGCACTCCGCGCCCGCGACCGGAACGGCATCACCGTCTTCGACCTCGACTGGCGCCCGATGTTCTGGGACGCCGGCCCCACCGACCCGACCGCCGCCACCGCGACCGCCGGCTCCACCACCGCCGGCTCCACGACGGCCGGCTCCGCGACGGCCGGCTCTACGACGGCCGGCTCCGCGACGGCCGGCTCCGCGACGGCCGGCTCTACGACGGCCGGCTCCGCGACGGCCGGCTCCGCGACGGCCGGCTCTACGACGGCCGGCTCCGCGACGGCCGGCTCCGCGACGGCCGGCTCTACGACGGCCGGCTCCGCGACGGCCGGCTCCGCGACGGCCGGCTTCACCACCTCCGGCTTCACCACCTCCGGCTCCCCGACCGCAGACTCCACCACCGCCACCCCGACTGCCCGCTACCGCGAGGCCCTCGCCCACGCCACCGTCGCCGTCGGAAACCTCGACGAGTGCGAGATCGCGACCGGCGAGCGCGAACCGTACGCGGCCGCCCGCGCCCTGATCGCCGCGGGCGTCGAACTGGCCGTCGTCAAACGGGGCCCCAAGGGCGTCCTCGCCGTCCACCGCGACGGCACGGTGGCCGATGTGCCGCCGCTGCCGGTCGAGGTGGTCAACGGCCTCGGCGCCGGGGACGCCTTCGGCGGGGCGCTCTGCCACGGGCTCCTCGCCGGCTGGGAGACCGAACGCGTCATGCGGTACGCCAACGCCGCCGGTGCGATCGTCGCCTCCCGGCTCGCCTGCTCGTCCGCCATGCCGTTCCCGTACGAAGTCGAAGCGGCCCTGACCGCAGGCGCCGTCACCTCCCGCCCCACCGGAGCCACCCCATGACGCCCCCGGCCTCCTCGGTCTCCGAACTCGTCCAGCTGCGCATGCGCCACCCCGAGGCCGTCGCCGAGGCCGCCGCGCACCGCCGCAGACGACCCCTCGTCGGCGACGGCGGACGCCTGATGATCATCGCGGCGGACCATCCGGCCCGCGGCTCCCTCGCCGTCGGCGACCGCGAACTGGCCATGGCCAACCGCTTCGAGCTCCTGGAACGGCTCTGCCTCGCCCTCTCCCGCCCCGGCGTCGACGGCGTCCTCGCCACCGCCGACATCCTCGACGACCTGCTGCTGCTCGGCGCGTTGGAGAACAAGGTCGTCATCGGCTCGATGAACCGCGGCGGGCTCGCGGGCGCCGCCTTCGAACTCGACGACCGCTTCACCGGCCACCGCCCCGAGGACCTCGACCGGCTCCGCTTCGACGCGGGCAAGCTGCTCCTGCGCATCGACTACGACGACCCCGGCTCGCTCGACACCATGCACGCCACCGCCCGGGCCATCGACGCCATGGCCGCGTACCGGCTGCCGGTCTTTGTCGAGCCGTTCCTCTGCCGCCGCATGGACGGCCACGTCCGCAACGACCTCGGTGCGGAGGCGGTCACCACCTCGATCGCCATCGCTTCGGGGCTGGCCGGGACGTCCGCGTACACCTGGCTCAAGGTGCCCGTCACCGAGAACCCCGGCGACATGGCCCGGGTGATGGCGGCCTCGACGCTGCCCGCCGTGCTGCTGGGCGGCGAGGTGGGCGACGACCTGGACGGCGCGTTCGAGAGGTGGCGCACGGCGCTGCGACTGCCCACGGTCCAGGGCCTGGTGGTGGGGCGTTCGCTGCTCTACCCGGCCGACGGGAAGGTGGCAGCGGCCGTCGACACGGCCGTCTCGCTGCTGGAGCCGAGAGGAACGGGTGGGGACCGGGTATCGGGTAGGGGATGGGTATGACGACGTACGAAGAACCGCGGTACCACGTCCGCGCGGGATCCACGGCGCGCGGCCCCTACGCCCTCGACATCGGTCCGGAGCGCGCCGGATGGGACCGGTCGGGCCTGCGCGTGCTGGAGCTGGAGCCGGGTGGAGTTCACACGCTCGTCACCGGGGAGAGCGAGTGGATCGTTCTGCCGTTGACCGGTGGCTGTACGGTGCACACCTCAGGTGAGATCTTTGAACTGCTGGGCCGGGAAAGCGTGTTCAGCGGGGTATCCGACTTCGCCTACGTACCGCGTGACGCCCATGCACAGATCGCCTCCGGCGCAGGAGGCCGCTTCGCCCTGGCAGGAGCGAAGTGCGAGCGACGACTCCCCGCTCGCTACCGCCCCGCGCCGGAGGTACCCGTCGAGCTGCGCGGCTCCGGGAACTGCTCCCGCCAGGTCAACAACTTCGCCGCCGCCGACACCTTCGAGTGCGACCGGCTGATCGCCGTCGAGGTCCTCACCCCCGGCGGCAACTGGTCGTCCTACCCGCCGCACAAACACGACGAGCACCGCCCCGGCGTCGAATCCGTGCTGGAGGAGATCTACTACTTCGAGGTGGCGGACGACGGCCTCGGCTACCACCGGGTGTCGCCGTCCCGGGCCGGCGGTACGGACGTCCTCGCCGAGGTCCGCAACGGCGACGCGGTCCTCGTCCCCGACGGCTGGCACGGCCCGTCCATCGCCGCCCCCGGCCGCACCCTGTACTACCTCAACGTGATGGCGGGCCCGGGGGAGCAGCGGGAGTGGCTGATCACCGACCACCCCGACCACAGCTGGATCCGCGACACCTGGCCCACCCAGCCGGTGGACCCCAGACTCCCGCTGTACGGGACGGAGGCACCCGCATGAGTACCCGCCGCCTGACCACCGCCCAGGCCCTGGTGTCCTTCCTGACCCGCCAGTACACCGAGCGCGACGGCCGACGGCAGCGGCTGATCGGCGCCACCTGGGGCATCTTCGGCCACGGCAACGTCGCCGGAGTCGGTCAGGCGCTCGTCGAGTCCGGCCGCGCCATGCCCTACCTCCAGGGCCGCAACGAACAGGCCATGGTGCACGCGGCCGTCGGCTACGCCCGCCAGTCCGGGCGGCTCTCCGCGCACGCGGTCACCACGTCCATCGGCCCCGGCGCCACCAACCTCGTCACCGGCGCGGCCCTCGCCACCATCAACCGCCTCCCCGTCCTCCTCCTGCCCGGGGACACCTTCGCGACCCGGCCCGCCGACCCCGTGCTCCAGCAGCTCGAAGTCCCGGCGGCGGGCGACATCTCGGTCAACGACTGTCTGCGCCCCGTCTCCCGCTACTTCGACCGGATCACCCGCCCCGAGGCCCTGATCCCGGCAGCCCTCCAGGCGATGCGGACCCTTACCGACCCGGCGGAGACCGGCGCCGTCACCCTCGCGCTGCCGCAGGACGTACAGGCCCAGGCGTACGACTGGCCGCAGGAGTTCTTCGCCGAGCGCGTCTGGTACGTACGCCGCCCCGCCCCCGATCCGCACGAGGTCGACCGAGCGGTACGGGCCGTGCGTGGCGCCCGCCGGCCGCTGATCGTGGCGGGCGGCGGCGTCCACCACAGCGCGGCGGAGGAGACCCTCGCCGCGTTCGCCGCCGCGACCCGTATCCCCGTCGCCTCCACCCAGGCCGGCAAGGGCTCCCTGCGCCACGACCACCCCGCCGACGTCGGCGGCATCGGCCACACCGGCACCGCGACCGCCGACGAACTGGCCCGCACCGCCGACCTGGTGATCGGCATCGGCACCCGCTACTCCGACTTCACCACCGCCTCCGCCACGCTCTTCTCGAACCCGGCCGTCCGCTTCCTCAACGTCAACATCACCGGCTTCGACGCCCACAAGCTCGGCGCGCTGCCGCTCGTCGCCGACGCCCGCACCGCCCTCGAAGCCCTCACCGCCGCGCTCGCCGCACGCAACCACCGCGTCGACCCCGCCTACGAGACCGAGTACACCGAGGCCAAGGAGAAATGGGAGCAGCGTGTCACCGCCGCGTTCACCGCCGACGACCCGCACGCCCGCCCCACCCAGGCCCAGGTCCTCGGCCTGCTCGACGCACTCGTCACCGAGGACGACATCCTGATCAACGCGGCCGGGTCGCTCCCCGGCGACCTGCACAAACTCTGGCGGGCCCGTTCCCCGCACCAGTACCACGTCGAGTACGGGTACTCCTGCATGGGCTACGAGATCCCGGCCGCGATCGGGGTCCAGCTGGCCGCCCCCGGCCGCCCCGTCTGGGCCCTCGTCGGCGACGGCACGTATCTGATGAATCCCACCGAGATCGTCACCGCGGTGCAGCAGGAACTCCCCGTGAAGCTGGTCGTCCTCCAGAACCACGGCTATGCGTCCATCGGCTCTCTCTCCGAGACGGTCGGCGGCGAACGCTTCGGCACCGCCTACCGTCACCGCGCCGCGGACGGCACGTTCACCGGCCCTCCGCTCCCCGTCGACCTCGCGGCCAACGCCGGTTCGCTCGGGATGCGGGTACTGCGCGCCAAGACCGTGCGTGACCTGCGCGAAGCCCTCGCCGAGGCGCGCGCCGCGGACCGTCCCACTTGTGTCTACGTCGAGACCGAAACGGCAGACACAGTGTCGGGCCCGCCTCCGGCACAGGCGTGGTGGGATGTTCCCGTAGCCGAAACGGCCACCCGGCCGTCGGCCGTGAAAGCCCGCGAAGAGTACGACCGACACGTCGCCGACCGACGCCGCCACCTCTGAAGACGCCACTGAAGGAGTTCTGTCATGAAGACCGTCAACCACTGGATCGGTGGCAAGACCGTCGAGGGCGCGTCGGGCAACTACGGCCCGGTCACCGACCCGGCCACCGGCGCCGTCACCACCCAGGTCGCGCTCGCCTCCCTCGAAGAGGTCGACGCCGCGGTGGCCGCCGCCAAGGACGCCTACGCGACCTGGGGCACGTCCTCGCTGGCCGCCCGCACCGCGGTCCTCTTCCGCTACCGCGCGCTGCTCGACGCCCACCGCGACGAGATCGCCGCGCTGATCACCGCCGAGCACGGCAAGGTGCACTCGGACGCGCTGGGCGAGGTCGCCCGCGGTCTGGAGATCGTCGAGCTGGCCTGCGGCATCACGACCCAGCTGAAGGGCGAGCTGTCCACCCAGGTCTCCAGCCGGGTCGACGTCTCCTCGATCCGCCAGTCGCTCGGTGTCGTCGCCGGGATCACCCCGTTCAACTTCCCGGCCATGGTCCCGATGTGGATGTTCCCGCTGGCCATCGCCTGCGGAAACACCTTTGTGCTCAAGCCCAGCGAGAAGGACCCGTCGGCCGCCATCCTGCTGGCCGAGCTGGCCTCCGAGGCCGGTCTGCCGGACGGCGTGCTGAACGTCCTGCACGGCGACAAGGTCGCCGTCGACGGGCTGCTGAACCACCCCGACGTGGCCGCCGTCTCCTTCGTGGGCTCCACCCCGATCGCCCGGTACATCCACGCCACCGCCTCCGCCAACGGCAAGCGCGTCCAGGCGCTCGGCGGCGCGAAGAACCACATGCTGGTGCTGCCGGACGCGGACCTCGACGCCGCGGCCGACGCCGCCGTCTCCGCCGCGTACGGCTCCGCCGGTGAGCGCTGCATGGCGATCTCCGCGGTCATCGCGGTCGGCTCCATCGCGGACGAGCTCGTCGCGAAGATCAAGGAGCGCGCCGAGAAGATCAAGATCGGCCCCGGCAACGACCCCACGTCCGAGATGGGCCCGCTGATCACCGCCGCCCACCGCGACAAGGTCGCCTCCTACGTCACGGGCGCGGCCGCCCAGGGCGCGGACGTCGTCCTGGACGGCACCGGCTTCACCGTCGAGGGCTTCGAGGACGGCCACTGGATCGGCCTTTCCCTCCTCGACAACGTGTCCACCGACTCGGACGCGTACAAGGACGAGATCTTCGGCCCGGTCCTGTGCGTCCTGCGCACCGAGACGTACGAGGAGGGCGTCGCCCTCATGAACGCCTCGCCGTTCGGCAACGGCACCGCGATCTTCACCCGCGACGGCGGCGCCGCCCGCCGCTTCCAGCTGGAGATCGAGGCCGGCATGGTCGGCGTCAACGTGCCGATCCCGGTGCCGGTCGGCTACCACTCCTTCGGTGGCTGGAAGGACTCCCTCTTCGGCGACCACCACATCTACGGCAACGACGGCGTGCACTTCTACACCCGCGGCAAGGTCGTCACCACCCGCTGGCCGGACCCGGCCGACGCCCCGGCGGGCGTGGACCTGGGCTTCCCCCGCAACCACTGATCCCTCATCCCGGCCGACGGCCCGTACGGACGCATCCCCCGTCCGCACGGGCCGTTGCCGTGTTCGTGCGGGGCGTTGCCGTGTCGTACGGGCCGTTGCCGTGTTCGTGCGGGGCGTTGCCGTGTCGTACGGGCCGTTGCCCTGTCGTACGGGCCGTCGCCCGTCCGGGGGCGGTGCGCTCTCACATGCGCCGCAGCCCCGCGTACTGGAGCGCGCCCATGGCCGCCACGACCAGGCCCTGGAACACGATCCAGCCGTTACCGACCGTCGTGGCGGTCAGCGCGTCCAGGACGACGGTCACGACACCGGCCACGGCCCAGGCCACGTTCAGGGCGATGACGACGGTGACCGCGCCGCGGCTGATGTTCTCCTGCCGCGAGACGGCCAGCACCCATAGCGCGTACACCGTGAGGAAGACGCCCACCGCGTACTGGACGGGGCGCGGCACGCCGAGGAACGAGTCCAGGACGGTGGCGAGCGCGAGATAGCCGACGCCGTTCGCGCCGGTGAGGATCACATCTGCCACGAGGGCCGCCCGGAGAAGGCCGTCGGAGCGGGCGGTGCCCGTCGCCGGGACCGTACTCGCGTTCTGGGACGACATCACTGGGTCCTCCTGTCGTTGTCATGCGGTCGTTCTGGTCATGCGAACGGTAAGGAGGGGCCCGGCATCCGCTCAATTACCTCTGAGGTCATGGCCGCCAGGGTCGGGCCGGCGAGCGCGCCGGACGGAGTCCGACGCAGGGCCGGCGATGGGCAGGCGATTCACCGCTCGCAGCAAATGCGGCGTGCTTATTTCGCATTACGGTGAGTTAATGGCCTGCCCTTTATGTGGCGCAGACCACGTGACCCGCGCCACTCTTGTGGCGATTTGGTGCGTTTGCCGTGTGTGGTGGGCCACGTGACGGGCGTCACTATGATGCGGAATAGTAGCGGTTGGGTGCTGTCGTTCCAGCTGTCGTGGCGCATTCCTGGATCATTTCCGACGCCACATACGATTCGTTTTAGTAAAAGGCCACCATTGACCTGGATTTCCTCTTTGCATAACAATTCTTGGCATCACCCCACCGACGGAAGAGGAATTTCCGAATGCAGATCACCGCGATGCCCAAGAAGTTCGCCCGCATGACCCGCACCAAGAAGGCTTCGCTGGGCATGCTCGCCGCCGGTGCGGCGATCGTGGCCGGTACCGTCGCCGGCGCCCCGGGCGCTTCGGCAGCCACCCCCACCAAGGCTGGCGGCGGCAACGTGGACGTCTGGATCAAGCAGGCGCTGGAGGTCATGCGTGCCAAGGGCATCCCGGGCACGTACGACGGCATCCACCGCAACTTGATGCGTGAGTCCGCGGGCAACCCGAACGCCATCAACAACTGGGACTCCAACGCCGCCAAGGGCATCCCGTCCAAGGGGCTGCTCCAGGTCATCGACCCCACCTTCAACGCGTACCACGTGAGCGGTACCTCCAAGAACATCTACGACCCCGTCGCCAACATCGCCGCTGCCTCCAACTACGCCGCGCACCGCTACGGTTCCATCGACAACGTCAACTCCGCCTACTGAGTGGGGCAGGGTATCCACGTCGCATGACCGTGCCAGGGGCGTCCCGGGCCGGGACCGAAGAGAAGCCGAAGAAAGGGAGCCGTCACGGCTCCCCTTCATCGGCTTCTTCGGCTTTTCCGGCTTCTTCGGTTTCTCCGGACTCCTGGGTTACTGATTTCGGCGTTTCGGGGTCTGGATTTGTGTCGGGAGGGGTGACGGGGTCCGTCCGGGCTGGTACGCCGGAGGTATGCGGTATCCGGACGGGGGCGGGCTGACCGCCGAGCAGCGCAGGCGCCGGGAAGAGGTACGGATGCGGGCCGTTGACCTCTTCGATGAGGGCGTGGAAGTCCCGTGCATCGCCCGGGAGTTACGGGTGAGTGAGAAGTCGGTCTACCAGTGGCGCCGCACCTGGAGGACGGGCGGACGCGAGGCGCTGCGTTCCAGAGGCCCCTGCGGCTACGACTGTCGGCTCGGCCCACACCTGCAGACCAAGCTCGCGATGTGGCTTGATGAGGGCCGGCCGCGCACGGCTGGGCGGACGACCAGGTGTGGACCGCCGCGCGGGTACGCACGCTGATCGGGCGGAAGTTCCACCTCTCCTACAGCGTCTCCGGGGTCACTCGGCTGCTGCACCGCATGGGCTACAGCGTGCAGATGCCCGCCCGGCCCGCCGCCGAACGCGACGAGGACGCGATCACCGCATGGCGGGAGGCGACCTGGCAGGAGGTAAACCCTCCGGGCGGCGACCGGCGCGTTCATCTGCTTCGAGGACGAAGCGGGCGTGACCGGTCGGCCGCCCAAGGGCCGCACCTGGGGCCGGCGCGGCATCACCCCGAGGGTCAAGGTGCCCGGCCGTAGCCGGGGACGTCTCTCGGTGGCCGGTCTGCTGTGCTACCGGCCGGGCCTGCCCGCCCGTCTGTGCTACCGGCTGCGTCGGCATACCGGCCGCAAGGGCGAGCGTCGCTCGCTGGGCGAGGCGGACTACATACGCCTGTTGGATGGCGCCCACCAACTGCTCAAGGCCCCGCTGATCGTGGTGTGGGACCGGCTGAACACCCACATCTCCAAGACGATGAAGGCACTCGTTGCCGAGCGGGACTGGCTGACGGTGGTCCTGCTGCCCGGGTATGCGCCCGACCTCAACCCGGTCGAGGGCCTGTGGGCGCACATCAAGCGGAGCCTGGCCAACCTGGCCGCCCGCACCCTCAGCGAGCTGGAGACTCTGCTCCGCAGGCGGCTCAAAGCGCTGCAGTACCGGCACGGCATCCTCGGCGGATTCCTCGCCGGGACGGGCCTCGCGCTCGACAGACCGGACAGACCCTAATACGCCGAAGTCAGTAACGCAGATGCGAGTGCATGCGTGCGTCAGGCAGCTGAGCTGGTAGCCGCGCACAGGCGACGATAGCAAGATGCACCGCAGCGCCCGCGATCGCGGGGGCGAACCTGTTTAGGTGTGTCTTTTCGTTGACGGATAGCCCACCTGTCCTCGAAGCCAGAAGCGGGCTGTAGGGCGGGGCGTCTACCTGGTCCTGGAGCACAGCGGCGAGGACACGGGTGCCCGGCCGGCGGCCTCACCAGGAGGCTGACATCCAAAGTTGACATCAACGGTGCCGGACGACAGCAGTCGTGCGTGACTCCTCGTGGCGGGGGCCGACGGGGAAGTGGCAGCGACAAAGAGCAGCCAGTTGAACTTACAAGGCGGATGTCACTCGTCCTGCAGAGCTCCCGTGGGAGCCTCATTCGCCCCGTGTGGCCGGATCGCTCCCTTGTGGGCACTTCGTGTACGTGTCAAACATTTGAGAGGCGGGGTGATCGGGGAGGGGGACGCTGCATGTCTGCGCTAGGTGACGATCGGGTTGTGCCTTCGGATTGGGCGATGGAGCGGTTCGGGCAGCACGCCGGCAGGCTCGCCGCCGCAGTTCCGTCGCAGCTGGCCAGGGCTCACGCGCGAGCTCATGCCGTGCACCTGACGGCCCGGTTAAAGAAGCGCAGTCCCTACGGCGCCACCCTGGCGGAGGCGGTACGCGAGAACCTGGCGGATACGGCACGAGAGCTGGAGGAAGCCGTGCGGGACGTGCGAGGGTATGAGTACGCCGTCATCAATGACCACGCGCTCTTCCCCTTTAAGTACGCCGACTGTCCGAGGCCGCTTTATCGTGCTCGGTTGGCTGCGAATGCTTCTCCTACGCGCCGCCGGATGCTCCTGGGGCACGGTCCGCAGCCTCAAGAAGGACTGTTCCCCCTCGGCGACGACCTGACGACCGAGGAGTACGAGGAGCTGCACGAGACGTTCGAGGCACTTGGAGCCTCCACGAAGCTCGTCTGTGTGTTCTTCACGGCCGACCCGGAAAGTGGCATCCACGCCATCCACTGGGGAGACGCCCACCTCGAACCTGACCGCACCTTCACCTGGCTCTACAGCGAGCAGATACCGGTCGCTCCCCAGCCGCTCGAGTGACGGCCCTGGGTGGGCGCGGGCTGCGTCATGTCGGCGACGGGGGAGCTGGGAGCTGACCCTCGGGGCGGTGCTAGCGCGGCTGGAGGAGCGGGAACGGGAGATCGCCGCGCAGACCGAGGCGACGGGGGAGCAGATCGGGCAGCTGACCGCACGACTGGATGAGCTCGGCCGGGCCGCCGAGGAGGTCCGGATCACCCGCAAGACGCTGGTGGAGCTGACCGATCCGCAGCCGCCCGCGCCACCGGCCCCGAAGCTGCCGGACCATCCGGACTACCAGCAGATCATGGCGGTGTTCGCCGCGGCCCCTGGTCGAGACCGAGCAGGGCTTGTTCACCCAGCCGCGGTCAGCCCGCTCGCCCCTCCCGAAAGGGCGAAACGAACATCAACTCACGTACCGCCCTCTCAGTAAGCGCCTCCGCCCACTGGCGCTGGGCGCGAATTCCGACGACGCTTAGGCGTCATTCTGACGACGAAGCTCGCTTCGGCAGTATGCGGGGGCTCATGACTGCTCCTTCAGGGGCAGTCGCATTCGACCCACTTCTGCCCACAGATGCTGCATGTCACGTCGGCCGTCCTCGGGCAGACAACGTGCTCGTACCGCTCGTACCGCCCGAGGCTGTAGGTCCGAATCTCTTGGCCAGCCTCGATCGGGTCGCTACAGCGGGCGCAGGTGCTGTCGTACTTCGCGACGAAACTCACTTCGACTTCCTTCCTCGGCGCTCGGAGGAGCGGCCTCGCTCTCGGCAGCGCGCTCGGCCTTCGACGCACCTGCCGTGAGCCCCCACGAACCACAGGTCCCGACGAACGTAACACCGCACGAGTCGCCGATCTTGATGAACAGGGACCACCTATCCAGCCCCCGTTGTAGAGATTCACGCCCATCCGATGTCACAGATCACGACCATCGCCAACCCGCGCGCCGCGCGCGCCCGCGATACATCTGCCTGCGGAGCTCCTTCTTGAAGCTTGCTACCTCCGTGTAGGGCTTGCGCTCGCTCACGATGTCCAGCCCAGCACGCCCGAGCCCGCCGACCGGCTGGGATGCCGCAGTCCCCACGCTCAGGTGGCGACAAATGGCCTATCAACTCACATACCGGCCTCTCGCAGTTCAGATGGTTAGCCGAGCGTCATAGATCTACGCCACCCGGAGCCGTACGCATGGCCGTCCAGTGGAGCTCGCAACGGCGTGCACGCATGCGCTGCATTCAGGAGTTTCGTTGGTGTTCCCAGATCGCGTGATCCAGCTCCCAAGGTGTGCAACCCATGTGTGCCGCAGCCTCAGTGACGAGCCGGATCGCTTCGGGCGCGGTCACCGTCCTGTCCAGTACAGCTTGCAGCCACCGACGAACCATGCGGTCCGGCTTGATTCGACTGTCGTCTCCCAAGAGCATCCACAGATAGGCGAGACGCGTACCGGAGCCGTGGCCTGCGACGCTCGCCAGGGCTTGCTCTACGACCTTCAGCTTGTCCAAGTCGGCGAGTAGCGCGTTGGCGTTGGCAAGGGTTGCGATGTCGTGGGACACCAGGATCTCGGCGTACCGGCGGGCAGCCTCCACTTTCAGTGGGGCGCTTTGGTTTGCCCGTGTGCGCTGCTTGTTCTGCAAGACCTGCGAGGAGAAGTCCGCCTCGCCGTGGGTCTGAATGTGCGTCACGAAGTCCCGGAGCGGCTGCTCGTCGAGGACCGGGAGATGTGTGCTGTCTGAGAGGGCGTTAAGTCCGTTTCTGGTAGCGGCCGCGTCCGGGTTGCTCGAGGAATCCCTGACGGGCGAGTCGTCCCAGGCGGGAGCGGGTGACGTTGATCGAGGGCTCGTCGGTGGGCAGGCCGAGGTGCTCGTGAAGATCGTGGACGCGGAACACCTTGCCGGGGTGCTCGTTGAACGCGGTCACGATGCGCTGGTAGACGGTGGCGGTGGTGGTCTGCGCGGGGGCCGGTTCGTGGTCGGGTGGGGTGAGGCCGTCGATGACCTTGCGGGTGGCGGTGAGCTCGGCCAGGCGGGCTTCGGTCTCGGCGAGGGCGGTGGTGAGCCGCTCGATCTGCTCGCGCAGGTTGTCGGCTCGTGCGGCGGTCTCATCGTGTTCGGTCTGCAGCAGCCGCAGGAGTTCGCAGACGTTCACGCGGCCAGCTCCACGTTGTCACGCCATGTGGGGGTAGGGGTGGTGAGGCGGCGGAGCATGCCGGCGGTGGAGGCCCAGTAGACGCGGGACGCCGCGTTGTCGGGCCGGTGGTCGTAGTCGCGGGCGAGGCGCCGGTGCAGCATGAGGGTGCCGTTGACCTGCTCGACCACCCATCGTTTCGGTTGCGGGACGAAGCCTTTGCCCTTGTCGTCGGGGTTGCGGCGGACCACCTCGACGGTGATGTCCTTCACCGCCCCGTGGATGATCACGGCGTCTTTGAAGCCCTGGTCGACGAGGACTTTTTCCAGGCGCATCCCGCATCGTTCGGCCGCCTGGTCCAGCAGGGCGATGCCGGCCTCGTTGTCGTGCGCGCTCGCGGCGAGGATCACCACACCGATGATCAGGCCCAGTACATCGACGGCGAGTCCCCGCTTCCTGCCGGGCGTCTTCTTGTTCGCGTCCAGTCCCGTCGTCTTCTTCGGCACTCCGGCCGCCACGCGGACGGACTGGGTGTCGATGATCACCAGGGACGGGTCCTCTAATCGCCTGGACCGCTCCCGTACCTGGCAGCGCAGGATCTCCTGGATCCGCTGGTCAAGGCCGTCCTCGCGCCACAGGCTGAAGTAGTAGAACACCGCCGACCAGGCCGGGAGGTCGTGCGGCAGGAGACGCCACTGACAGCCCGTCCGGTTCTGGTAGAGCAGCGCGTTCACGACCTCGCGCAGGTCGCAGGAGCCCGGGTCCCCGGTCGCCGACCGCGACACCCGATCCTGCTTCCACGCGGTGACCAGCGGCTCGATCAACGCCCACTGCTCGTCGGACAAGTCGGTTGCGTACGGCATCCGTTCCATGCCCGCGACCCCATCATGCACACGACATGAAGCGAGGGCGGAACCGACCCATCACCCACGAAAGAGCGACACCACATCATCAGGAACGGGACTTAACACCCTCTGAGAGCGGAGTCGAGAGACCTGCCCAGGTCGCGTAGCGGTGGCAGGTCGGGACAGTGTGCCGCTCGTAGTGGGCGTTGATAGAGAAGACTGCGTCGAGGACACACAGGGCGGTATGGGCCCATCGAGAGGCTCGCGGCTTGAGTGCAAGATGCTCAGCACCAGCGACGACTCGTCTTATCTCGTCCATCGATCCCCCAATGATGAATCGGGAAGACAGTGTTGCACGCGCCGCTGACAGAACGGTCGCGGTTCGTTCGTATGCCCTGAGGGCGCCGACGTGGCTTGGGTGCCTGTCGAATGCGTGTCGAGACTATCCGGTGAGTACCCGGCGGGCCGAACGACTGCACAGGTCAGAGGCCTACCGGGGGCGAACCAACGCTGCGCCTTCTAAGCGCCCGCCCAGAGCAAGTGGCTCGCGTCTGCTCACGCTCAGCCGGCCCTGCGCTCCTGGGCGCCAGCTCTCCGAGTGATCGTAGCGATCTCCCGCACGATGGCTGCTGAGAGTTCGATTTTAACCAGCGCCGAGCCGTCCGTATTGGCCGTGGCGCGTAGCTTGCTCCCCGTCGTGTCGATGCCGACCGCTGTCAGCGCGTTGCCGAGTTCTGCCGCTGCCTGGGTGGCGTCTCGCCAGCCGGCCAGGTAGTCGACACCGCGCACCCATAAGGCTGCGTCAGGGTCCAGCTCGTGGAAGTCGAATGCGCCGTCCCCGCTGCCATCCATTCCCTCAAGTTCCTTTCCCTGCAGGCTGGCTGAACACTGACGTTGCTGGGCCGCGCCGTATGTGGACACGACGAAGGCCCCGGTACCATCGGCACCGGGGTTCGTGATCGTTTGTGATCGGTCCCCAGCCGGACCACCCCGCGCCTGCCAGGGTTTGAGGGGTGGTCCGGTGTCATTCAGCGGTTGTGTGTGACCTCGCAGGCCGAGCAGCGGTCAGAAGCGTTGTCGGCCGCCGGGGTACTGGATCGGTTTGCGGCAGTCCGGTGCGTCGGCGGGCGCGGGCTCTTTGTCCAATGCGCGGCAGAGCGAGGCGTGGAGGTGTTCCGCATCAGCGACGGTCAGCCGTAGCGGGGCGGTGGTGACCAGGGCGCCGTGGTGGGTGATCTGGAGCGGCACTGTGAGCCGACCGTCCTGTTCCCGGCCTACGGTCCTGCGCGTCGCCGGTCCGATCTCCCATTCCCGCCCGTCGCGTGTCGTCCCCCTCATGCAGATGCCCCCTCGCCTGGCGCCGGGCCATCGTCTGGCGCGGCAGAGTCGTCGTCATCGACCGTTGGACTGGTCAGTCGGTCCCCCCTGCTCTCGGCGACACGCAGCGCGTCGCCCAGCGCTTCGTACAGTCGGGCGCTCAAGTAGCGGAGTTCCCAGGGCTTGATGTTGTCGTCCTTGAGCATGTCGGCGGCGTGGCCGAGAAGGATGTCACCAGCCCGGAGCTGTACCTCTTCCATCTGATCCGCGAGGCGTGACAGATGGCTTTGGCTGCCGTCGTCGGTCACCAGGAACGAGCGCTGGCCGGCAGGGCCGAGCCACGGTAGAAGACGAGGGTTCCTTGTCACCGCGCCACCGCCGGCGAGGGAGTGGTGCAGCCAACGTCCGCGCGGCAACGACAGTCTGGGCCGGGCCGCATGCGCCGCTCGTTCTCGATGATGTATGGACGGACGAGGCGAACGTCCTCACCGCGGATCGGGCTCCAGACGTACGGATCAGGTACGCGCGGCAGGGTCATCGTTGGTGTGTCCACACAGCCATGCACCGACCACTTTTCGGCCGCGCGGTGGTGGCCGGGGGCGGGCAGTAAGAAGTTCAGCAGGAACCCGAAAATCCTGCCGATATGGTTCCGCATGTCGACCTGCTTTCACCAGGTGGGCCATGCCCCGGGGTGCCGTCACGCACCGCCGGGGTGTCTTGTCTCGACAGTCAACGACCGTCTTCGGCGGCGCGGCAGCGTTCATCCAGGGGTCCACGTACACACGAGGGTTCACACGTCCGGTGAGAGGGGGTTCACGGCGAACCCCCTGGGGGGTGAGACTGCTGTGACAGGATGAGTACTTGACGTGACGCCGGGGGTGCCAGCAGAACGTGAGCAAGGAACCGAACCACCAGTTGGCCGCCGTCATGGCGGAAGCCGGAGCCTCCAACAAAGGACTGGCCAAGCGGGTTCGCGAGGTTGCCGAACGGCACGGCGAACCCCTGGGGACGACGCACGTCGCGGTTCAGCGGTGGCTGAACGGCGGCGGAATCCAGCGGCAGACCGCCGCTTTCGTCGCAGAGGCGCTGAGCGACAAGTTACGGCGGAGGGTCACGCCGAAGGATCTCGGCTTCTCCGGTTCAGCGCTGGCCCCCGCTCCCATGACTGGTATGTCGTACGCCGGATCTTTGGCCGAGACAGTGGGCACCCTCGACAGCCTGACGCATCAGCGTCCGGAAGACGGCCCGACGGCTGAACCCCCGTTACCCGACGCCGATGTCCATGCCGCCGCGCTGGCCTGGCTTGTCTCCCGCCCGGACGGTATTCCGACCGAGGCCGCCGTCACCCGGCGAGTCAGCATGCGTGACGTGGCCGCGATCCGAACCGCCGCCGGTTTCTTCATGCAACTCGACTTCCAATTCGGCGGAGGACACGCACACAAGGCCTTCCGGCACTATTTCCGCGAAGATGTGCTGCCTCTGCTCGGAGCCAGTTACACCGCCAAGGTGGGGGAAGCTCTTTTCGCGGCGGCATCGGAGATGGCTCAGCTTCTTGCCTGGAGCGCCTACGACAGTGGCAATCATGCTCTGGCCGGCCGCTATCTGATGTCTACACTGCGCCTGACTCAGGTGGTCGGCGACCGCATGATGGGTGCGCGCATTCTGACCAACATGAGCCATCAAGCGAACTACCTCGGTCAGGTGCCCAGGGCTATGACGCTGGCCTGCGCGTCGGTCGAGGGTGGCAAGGGCCACTCCACACCCCGCGCGATGGCGCTGTTCTCCGCGCACGAAGCGCGTGCTCTCTCCTCCGCTCGGGACCACAAGGGCGCCGCCTGCGCGATGAACGAGGCGGAGCGGTTCTTTGAGCGGGCTGACAGCGCCGACGATCCCGAATGGCTCTCCTACATGGATGAAGCCGAGCTGATCGGAGAGTTCTGCCACTGCTTCCGCGATCTTGGGCAGGGTCCCGAAGCCGTCCGCTTCGCTGAACGCGCCGTCGCGCTCACCGACCCGAAGTACGTCCGCACGCTTGGGTTCTGCCGCATGGTCCTCGCCCAGAGCCAGCTACTCAATGGAGACGTCGAAGAAGCCGTGGCGACGGCGGGACTCGCCGTCGAAGGGGGAGACGCTCTCCAGTCCGCGCGGTTCCAGCGGTACGTGGGCGACTTCCAGCGCGAAGTTTCCACCCATGCCACGAACCCCGTCGTTCAGCAGTTCAACGGGCAGGTGCAGGACGCGATGAACAGGCTGGACGACGAGTAGCCGAGATCAGCCCGGATTCCAGTCGCGGGGCGCGGCGTCGTTCCGGAGCGAGGAGATTCGACGGGCGTACTCCGCTGCCGTATCGGTGCTCTCCGACACGTTCTGCATCAGCCAGGTCGTCATGTTGAACTCCTGCACAGCGCGCAATGTGGGGAAGCCGGACCAGGCGCAGAGGTCCTTGCCGTAGGCACTGACGAAGGCGCCGTACTCCTCCTTGGTCTGCCAGCTCAGGCTGTGATATTCCGTGGCTGTGACCATCAGATCCCACTCGGGAAAGTCGAAGCTGAATCGCTCCAGGTCGATCAGGATCACCTGACCGTTCCGGTCCACCATGAGGTTCTGCACGTGTGCGTCCCCGTGCACGGGCCCTTTCTCAGACTCGAACCGAAGGTCTCTGATCCTGTCCCGAAGTTCGTGTGCCCGCTTCTGCAGGAACGCGCGGTCATCCTGCGGTATGTCGACCGCGGCCTTGATCCGTCGTTCCGTCCGATCGAGGACCGGATAGGGGGGGAGGGACAGCGTGTCCGGCAAGCTGAGCGAATGCAGGTCGCGGAGGACAGCGCCCAGTTCTCCATACGTCGCCTTCCGATCGCTCTCCTGGATCAGATGCCAGAACGTCACCGGATGGCCGTCGACGACCAAGGGTTGTTCAAGGTCCTCGACCACACGCGTCACGGGGAAGTGCTCACGCGACAGCCACCGTGATACCTCAACCTCATCTCGTGCCGACTGCAGATACTCCGTCGAGCGTGCGATCCGCACCACCATCGGGTGGGCCGCCAGCCGGAACAACGCGTTCTCTCCAAGTCGGATCAGAGACGCCCCATCGCTGTCGAGCCCTGCTTGTCGGCACGCCGCACGCAAGACCTTCATAGCGCCGGCCGAAGTGAATCCCTCTCCCGTGCGACGTGCAGCACCAGACGGCATGCCCGTACCCACTCCCTTAAATACTGCCGACCGCGAGGTACACGGCGGCTGGCAACAGACGTCAAGGCGACGGTACCCACGGGCAGGGAAGACAGACGGGACCGGGGCAGGATGATCGGCCATCTACGAAGACGTCGCTCGCTCTGCCGTCAGCCGACGCCTCCGACCTGCGGGTATGTGGCAGAGCAGAAAAGGACTACGAACGATGCTTGACATGGATCAAGCCGAGCTTCCTGTGCGGCTGGGCCACGAAGGAGGGGCAGGAGACCGTCCTGGCCGTCGAGATCGCCCGCGAGGGCTTCGACTGGGCGCTGGCCAACTCCGAACTCTCCCACTACGTACGGGGAGTTCACCCCGACCGCGGCACCTGGCAGCAGCGCCTGCGCCGGAGCCCGGCCCGCGTCCAGTGGGACCCCGAGCGTGACCTCCGTCTGAACCGGCTCACCTACCGCTCCCTGCAACTCGGCCTCTCCGGCGAGGCGGCGCGGCGGTACGCGGACGAGTGGGCGGTCTCGATCCGTGACGTCACACCGCTCGCCCGGCGGATCCACGAACTGGTGTCGGCCGGACGGCTCGACGACGCTGCGGAACTCCTGCCGCTGGAGACGCCGTATCCCGTGGGAACGTGACCCTGGCCCCTTCGGCCCCTTCGGCCTCTCGGCCCCCTCGGTCCCTTCGGCCTCTCGGCCACCCTCGGCCTCTCGACCTCTCGGCCCCGAACCGGCCGCCCCTCACTGCCCCGACTCGGGCAAAAGGGTTAATTACCCGACAATGGGCATATAGGGTATTACGCTCCGTGCATGACTCACCATGCCATCCTCCTGGCGGCGTCCGGCCTGAAAATCGACTGGGCCAAGATGCCGACGTACAACACGATCATGGCGGTGGCCGCCGGAGCCGGGCTGCTGCTCGTGGTGGCGCTGGGGCGACTGCTCCTCGCCTCAGACCGCACCATCACCGCCGAAGGCTGGGTGCTGGCGTTCGGTGCCGTCGGCTTCACGCTCGTCACCACCGGTCTCCACATGACCCTGACCTGGCCGCTCGCCGGACAGGGCTTCCCGTTCGACAACATCATCTTCGGCGAACCGGCACTGGCCTTCGGCGTCTTCCTGCTTGCCGCATCCTGCTACCTCTGGAAACGCGGTGCCGAACTCAACAGCGCCGACCGCATCGTTCACACGGCCCGCGTCGCCGCACCCATTTCCGTCTTCGTCTTCGGCCTCGGACTCGCCTGCTTCGGGATCGCCGCCGCGGGCTGGAAGTACACGCTCTTCGCGGCGCCGCCCGAGGAACCCATCTCCGGCGAGTTCGCGAAGTGGCCGATTCTGGAAGCGAGCTTCATGTCCGGGCTGTACGTCCTCGTGGGCCTCGGCGCGCTCCTGTTCCCGTTCGCCCTGCGCCGGCCCAGGAGCTGGCTGAGCCCGGTCATCGGAGTCGTCTGGGGCCTGGCCGGACTGGCGTTCCTGTTCTTCGGCGGGCTCAACTACTTCACCCACATCGGCCTCATCATCAACACCATGTGACCCGCGCGGACCCCGGCGGGCCCGGCCCGGACTCCTCGGCATACCGCATACGGAGTACGGCGGGTGAGTGCCGTACGCCGAAAGGAGGCCGGAGAGTTCCCCCCGGCGGCTGCCCGTACGCCGCGGTGGTCCGCTTAGGGTCGGGGACCATGGAGACCCCTGATGCGCGTACGTCCCGGTGGCGGCGGCTGCTGCCCCGTATGCCCCGTATGCCCCGTAGCCGCGGCCGGTGGGTCGCGGGCCTCGCGGCGCTCGCCGTGCTGGCCGGTGCGGGTACCTGGACCGCCGCGGCCGACGACGGCGGGCCCGCCGTGCACCGCCAGGACCGGATGATGCGGATCGACGGCGTGTCCCTCGACACCTCGTACTTCACCACCGGCGGTACGCAGCGCCGGCCGGCCGTGCTGATCGGGCACGGATTCGGCGGAAGCAAAAACGATGTGCGGGCGCAGGCAGAGCAGTTGGCCGCCGCCGGATACGCCGTACTGACCTGGTCCGCCCGCGGGTTCGGGAAGTCGGGCGGGGAGATCTCGCTCAACGCCCCCGACCGCGAGGTCGAGGACGTGTCCCGGCTGATCGACTGGCTCGCCGACCGGCCCGAGGTGGAGCTCGACGCCAAGGGCGACCCCCGGGTCGGGGTCACCGGAGCCTCCTACGGCGGAGCCGTCTCACTCCTCGCCGCCGGGTACGACAAGCGCGTCGACGCCATCGCACCGCAGATCACCTACTGGAACCTCGCCGACGCCCTGTTCCCCGACGGTGTCTTCAAGAAGCTCTGGGCCGGAATCCTCGTCACCACCGGCGGCGGCTGCCAGAAGTTCGAGAAGCGGCTCTGCGACATGTACGAACGGGTCGCCGTCAGCGGAAAGCCGGACGCCGCCGCGCGTGCGCTGCTGACCGAGCGTTCCCCGAGCGCCGTCGCCGACCGCATCAAGGTGCCCGCGCTCATCGTGCAGGGCCAGTCCGACTCCCTCTTCCCGCTCGACCAGGCCGACGCCATGGCCGGGGCGATCAGCGGCAACGGCGCACCGGTGGCCGTCGACTGGATCGCCGGCGGGCACGACGGCGGCGACCTGGAGACCGACCGGGTACGCCGGCGCATCGGCGCCTGGTTCGACCGGTATCTCAAGGGCGACAAAGGCACCGACACCGGACCCGCGTTCCGCGTCACCCGGACCGGAGGCATCGACTCCACCGACGGCGCCGCCCTCACCCGCGGGGCGAGCAGCGCCACGTACCCGGGGCTGGACAGCGGGGGAGAGCCGATCGGCCTGGGGCGGCGGACGCAGACGTTCCGTAACCCCGCCGGGGCCAACCCGCCCGCCATCTCGGCCGTCCCCGGCGTCGGCGGCGGGCTCTCCCAACTGTCGTCCCTCGGCGTCGGCCTCTCGCTCGACTTCCCCGGGCAGTACGCCCGCTTCGACTCGGCGCCGCTGGACACGCCTCTGCGCGTCACCGGCTCGCCGACCGTACGGGTCGAGGTGGCGGCGGAACGGGGCGACGCCGTGCTGTTCGGCAAGGTGTACGACGTGTCGCCGGACGGCAAGCAGCAGGTGCTGCCCTCCCAGCTCGTCGCACCCTTCCGGATCCCGCAGGCCCGGCAGGGCAAGGCCGTGACCCTGGCCCTCCCCGCCGTCGACCACCGGTTCGACGCCGGACACCGACTCCGCCTGGTCCTCTCCGCCACCGACCTCGGCTACGCCTCACCGGCCGAGCCGACCACGTACACCGTGACCCCCACCGGCCCGCTGACCGTCCCCACCGCACCCGCCCTGAAGACCGCACCGGCCACCCTGCCCTGGTGGACCTGGGGGCTCCCGGCCGCCGCCGTACTGATCGCCGCCGCGCTGCTGCTCACCGCCCGCCGCACCGCGACCCCCGCACCCGATCCGGCGCTCGCCGAGGTGCCCCTCCAGATCACCGGCCTGTCGAAGAAGTACGCCAGGTCCACCGACAGATACGCCGTCAGGGAACTGTCCTTCCGGGTCGAGAAGGGGCAGGTGCTCGGGCTCCTCGGCCCCAACGGCGCGGGCAAGACCACGACCCTGCGCATGCTGATGGGCCTCATCACGCCCGACGACGGCGAGATCCGCGTCTTCGGACAGGCCGTCCGGCCGGGCGCGCCCGTGCTGTCCCGCGTCGGCTCGTTCGTCGAAGGGGCGGGCTTCCTGCCGCACCTTTCCGGGCGCGCCAACCTGGAGCTGTACTGGCAGGCCACCGGACGGCCAGCCGAGGACGCCCACATCGAGGAGGCCCTGGAGATCGCCGGACTCGGTGAGGCGCTGGCCCGCGCCGTGCGCACGTACTCGCAGGGCATGCGGCAACGGCTCGCCATCGCCCAGGCCATGCTCGGCATGCCGGACCTGCTCATCCTCGACGAACCGACCAACGGACTCGACCCGCCCCAGATCCGCGAGATGCGCGACGTGATGATCCGGTACGCGGCCGGCGGCCGGACCGTCATCGTCTCCAGCCACCTCCTGTCCGAGGTCGAACAGTCCTGCACTCACCTCGTGGTCATGGACCGCGGCCGACTCGTCCAGGCCGGCCCGGTCGCCGAGATCACCGGCTCCGGCGACATGCTGCTCGTCACCAGCGCGCGCGAACTGACCGAACCCCTCGTGGAGAAGATCGCCGCGCTGCCGGGGATCGGCTCGGCGGCCCGTACGGACGACGGCCGCGGCCTGCTCGTCCGGCTCGACGGCGTCACCTCGCCCGAGCTGATCACCGAACTCGTCCGGCTGGACGTTCCGTTGACCGGCGTCGGGCCGCACCGCCGCTTGGAGGACGCGTTCCTCACCCTGATCTCCGGAGGCTCCGCATGAGTGCCGCAGTCGATGTCACGGAAGCCGCCGGGGCCCCCGGCTACCGCGCCCGGCACACCCTGCCGCTGCGCGTCGAGGCGGTACGCCAGCTGCGCAGGCGCCGCACGCTGCTCATGGGCGGGGTGCTGGCCGCGCTGCCGTTCATCCTGATCGCCGCGTTCGCGATCGGCGGCACACCGTCCTCGCGGGGCGGCGGCGACCGGCTCACCCTGATGGACACCGCGACCGCGTCCGCCGCGAACTTCGCCGCGACGTGCCTCTTCGTGTCCGCCGGGTTCCTGCTCGTCGTCCCGGTGGCGCTGTTCTGCGGGGACACCGTCGCCTCCGAGGCCAGTTGGTCCTCGCTGCGCTATCTGCTGGCGGCGCCGGTGCCACGGGCCAGGCTGCTGTGGAGCAAGCTCGTCGTGGCGCTCGGCTTCAGCCTGGCCGCGATGGTGCTGCTGCCGCTCGTCGCGCTGGCCGCGGGAGCCGCCGCGTACGGCTGGGGGCCGCTCGAACTCCCCACCGGCGGGGCGCTCGCGACCTCGGACACCGTGCCTCGGCTGGCGCTCGTCGTCGCGTTCGTCTTCGTCTCCCAACTGGTCACCGCCGGGCTGGCGTTCTGGCTGTCGACGAAGACCGACGCCCCGCTCGGCGCGGTCGGCGGGGCGGTCGGGTTGACCATCGTCGGCAATGTGCTGGACGCCGTCACCGCGCTCGGTTCCTGGCGCGAATTCCTGCCCGCACACTGGCAGTTCGCCTGGGCCGACGCGCTCCAGCCCGAACTGGAATGGGGCGGCATGGTGAAGGGCGCGGCGATCTCGGTGACGTATGCCCTGATCCTCTTCGCCTTCGCCTTCCGAGGGTTCAGCCGTAAGGACATCGTGTCCTGAGCCTGAGCCTGAGCTCGACGTTCCACCGGTTCGCCGGCCGTCGTTGCCGCATCGAGACCCATCCGCAACATCTTCGTCTGCTCCTCGGCGCCGTCTCGCACGTCACATTCACAAGTGCCGACACGACGACGTTGGGGACCGGGGATGGATCGCAGGACAGGAAAGCACGGAGCGACGTACGCACGAAAGTACGGAGCGACGTACGCACGGACATGGCGCGCGGCGCTCGGGGTGCTGCTGGCGGGCGGGGTGCTGCTCACCGGCTGCTCCGCCACGACGACCACCGAGAAATCCGCCATGGACCGCGGGGGTGCACCCGGCCCGGCCCCCGCGGCGGGCGGTGTCGTCGACGGCGACCGCGACGGCGCGAAGGGCGCGAAGAAGCAGGACGGGCTCCGGGAGACCGCGCCGCCCGACTATCTGTCCACCTTCGCGCTGGACGTCGACACCGCCTCGTACGGGTACGCGCGCCGCACCCTCGACTACGGCACCCTGCCGGAACCGTCCACCGTGCGGCCCGAGGAGTTCGTCAACAGCTTCCGCCAGGGCTACCGGCGCCCGGCCGGCAACGGCTTCACCGTGAACGTCGACGGGGCCCGCGCCGGGGCGGACGGCTGGTCGCTGGTGCGGGTCGGTCTGGCCACCCGGGCCGCCCCCGCCGGTGACGAACGCCCGCCCGCCGCGCTCACGTTCGTCGTCGACATCTCCGGCTCGATGGCCGAAACGGGCCGCCTCGACCTGGTGAAGAAGTCCCTGGGCATCCTCACCGACGAACTCCGCGACGACGACTCGGTCTCCCTGGTCACCTTCAGCGACAAGGCGAATACGCTGCTGCCGATGACCCGGCTGCAAGACCACCGCGGCACGATCCGCGACCGGGTCGACTCCATGGAGCCCACCGACTCCACCAACCTGGAAGCGGGCATCCGCCGCGGCTACGACGAGGCGGTCGACGGCCGCGTCAAGGGCGCCAACAACCGGGTCGTGCTGCTCTCCGACGCCCTCGCCAACACCGGCGCGACCGACGCCGAAACCATCCTCGAACGCATCGGTTCCGCCCGCCGCGAGTACGGCATCACCCTCTTCGGCGTAGGCGTCGGCAGCGACTACGGCGACGCGCTGATGGAACAGCTCACCAACAAGGGCGACGGCCACACCACGTACATCGCCGACGAGACCCAGGCCCGAAAGGTCTTCGTCGACCAGTTGCCCGCACACCTCGAACTCACCGCGCGCGACGCCAAGGCCCAGGTCGCCTTCGACCCCGAGACCGTCAAGCAGTTCAAGCTGATCGGATACGAGGACCGCAAGGTCGCCGACGAGGACTTCCGCAACGACCGCGTCGACGGCGGCGAGGTCGGCCCCGGCCACACGGTGACGGCGCTCTACGCCGTCCACCTCAAGGGCGGCGCCGCCGGGCATGTGGCGACCGCGACCGTACGCTGGCTGGACCCGAAGACCCGGGCGCCGCACGAGCAGACGGGGTCGGTCGCGACGAACGCGATCGAGGGTCCATTGTGGGGCGGCGACAGCAAGCGCCTCCAAGTGACCGCGGTCGCCGCCTACTTCGCCGAAGCGCTGCGCGGCGGAAGCCTGCCGGGCGCGCCCGGACTCGCCGAACTCGAGAAGCGGGCAGAGAAGTTGGCGTCGCAGACCGAGGACGATTCGGTACGGAAGCTGGCGACCGCGATCGGACAGGCGGACCGGCTCAAGGGCGGCGCGGACGACAACGGGACCGGGGGAGCGCCGGAGGGCGAGATCGACTGACCGGGGCTGAGGGGGGACGGGCAGCGGGGCGCACCGCCCCGCGGCCCACCCTCCGTCACCGGCCGATCGACCCTACGAAAGTCGGCTGTGCGGCCCGCCCGCCGACGCGGCAGCGTATGTCGGCGACACGCGGCGGGCGCATCCAGCTCGGCCGGCACGTCCAGGGCCTGCCTCTTGGCGATGAGCCGCAGTGACGGTCCACGGCGGAACGCAACCCTTGGGCGGGACCACTGGTCTGATTCTGCAAAGTGCCGGTGCGGCACGTGACTTGCCCCCGCACTCCCGTACGTCCCGGAAACCGACCGAACACCCCGGAGACCGACCGAACACCCCGGAAACCGACCGAACATCCCGGAAACTCACCGAGCCCCGCACCCACCCCCTGATCGTTCATCGAACGAAGGAGCCCACGTGGCAACCCGCGCTCCAGGAATATTCGTGGCCCTCGCCATCGCCGTGGCGGCCGCCGTGACCACCTTCCCCGCCGTGGCCCAGGCTTCGACGCCCGCCCCCGTGACAGCCTCCGCGACCCCTGCGGCGGCCGTGCCCGCCCCGACCCCGCGACGCGACGACTTCAACGGAGACGGCTACCCGGACGTGGCGTTCACCGCGCCCGGTGCCACCGTCGGGGGCAAGGCCAAGGCCGGGTACGTGGGTGTGGTGCACGGCTCCAAGAGCGGTCTGCAGACCCCCACCAAGCAGGTCTTCACCCAGGACTCGCCCGGAATTCCGGACACCGCCGAGGCGGGCGACGCGTTCGGCAGCTCGATGGTCTCCGCCGACCTGGACCGGGACGGGTACGGCGACCTCGTGGTCGGCGCGGAGAAGGAGGCGATCGGCTCGTTCAAGTCGGCCGGTTCGCTCACCGTCATCTGGGGTGGCGCGCACGGACTGTCGGATGGCGCGACCCTCCTGACGGGCGACGAACTGTACGACGGGATCGGCCGCAAGACCGCTGTCGGCGACTTCGACGGCGACGGAACCATGGACGTCGTCACCCTCGGAATGAACGGCCTGCACATCCTGTCCGGCCCGTTCGAGCGCGACGGCAGCGCGGCGGCGATCAGGGTGATTCGCGACATGGACGATCTGCGCTACCTGGACCTCGCCGCAGGCGACTTCAACGGCGACGGCCGCGACGACCTGGCCGCTGTCGTCCACGACGACTACGAGCTCGACGCCCGGCGCATCCTCGTCCGTAACGGCGGTGCCACCGGCCTCAGCGAGCAGTACACCGTCGTCAAACGGGCGGACGGCTACCGCCTCCAGGGCGGCGAGAGCGTCGCGGCCGGCCACATCAACGGTGACAAGTACGCCGACCTGGTCGTGGGCCGCACGATCGAGGGCTACGACAGCGATCTGGACTACCCGCTCGCCCTGGGCGGCATGATCACCTACGTACCGGGCAGCGCCACCGGCCCGCGGGGCGACCGGGCCAAGGTCTTCAACCAGGACACCGCCGGTGTCCCCGGTGTCGCCGAAGTGCACGACGGATTCGGCGCGTCGCTGTCGATCGGTGACATGAACGGTGACGGCTACGGCGACATCGCCGTCGGCGTCCCCTACGAGGACATCGGCACGACGAAGAACGCGGGCTCGGTCCTGGTCCTCCCCGGCACCACTTCCGGCCCGACCGGGACGGGCACGGTGGGCTTCAACCAGGACACGGCGAACGTCCCCGGGGTGGCCGAGGCGGACGACAGGTTCGGCGCCGCCGTCAGGCTGGTCGACGCCAACCGTGACGGCCGCACCGAACTGGCCGTCGGCGCACCCGGCGAGAACACCGGCGCGGGCTCCCTGTGGGTCTTCCCGAGCACGGCCTCCGGCGTGACGGCCAAGGGCTCGTTCACCTTCGGCCACGGAACGCTGGGGACGGTGGGAACGGACGCACAACTGGGTTCGTCGTTCAACCGCTGACCTTCACCGACTACCTGACATGGCGCTGGGTCTTCTACATCAACACCACCGGTCTGACCGGCCTGCTGCTGATCGTGCGGTACTTCAGCGCTGAACACACCCCCGTCGCAGCGTGATCGACCTGCCGGGCGCGGCCCTGCCGGTGGCCGCCGTCACCTGCGTCATGCTTGTCACGGTGTGGGGCGGACGCGAGTACGCCTGGAGTTCACCGGAGATCGGCGGTCTCCTCGTCCTGGCGATCGTCCTGGCCGCCGTCTTCATCTGGTGGGAGCGCCGGGCCGCCAATCCGGTGCTGCCGCCGCACCTCTTCCGTGCGCCCGCCTTCCGCTTCGCGGTGCCCGCCTCCCTGGTCCTGGGCGTGCTGCTGCTGGGCGCGGTCGTCTTCCTGCCGCAGTTCTTCCAGGCGGTACGCGGGATGAGCGCAGCCACCTCGGGCCTGTGCCGCCACTACGCCGCGCTCGCTGACGTGCCTCCGACCAGCGAAAAGGCCCTCCTGGTCGGAGGGCCTCATGGTGGTGCGGACTGTGCGCCCCCGGCAGGACTCGAACCTGCGGCCAAGCGCTTAGAAGGCGCCTGCTCTATCCACTGAGCTACGGGGGCCGGGTGGTGGCCTCGGCGGCCTGGAGCCCTGGGGCCTGGCCGGTCGGCGACCTGCCGGGACAAGGATAGGGCTCCGAACGCCTCGTCCTGGTTGCTTCACCCGCGTGGCACGATGTGGAGGTTCGGTGAAGCGAACCGATAATCGCAGGTGGGTAGGGATCATGCACCGTTTTTGACGCCTCGCGCCCCGGGTGTTGTGCACTCGTTATGCCTGCGCCCCACTCGTCCCCTCTGTCCCGACTCCCTTCCGGGGGGAGAACCGGCGCGCAGAGGTGGCTATACGCTTCAAAAAGGCGCCAAAATTGGGCATTCTTCGCATGTGGTGACCTTGGACGTACGGCCTCAGCTCATCGACGCACTTTCCGCCCTGCGCGACCGTGTCGCTGCCGTGCGTCTTCCACTTCCGTTGCCGGGGGCCGCGCGGGCCCGGCAGACCCGGAGCGAGCTGCTCGCCCAGCTCGACGACTATCTGCTTCCCCGGCTCAGGGATCCTGAAGCGCCGCTGCTCGTGGTGATCGGCGGGTCCACCGGGGCCGGGAAGTCGACGCTGGTCAATTCGCTGGTGGGGCGGCTGGTCAGCGAGGCCGGAGTGCTGCGGCCGACCACGCGGACGCCCGTACTCGTCTGCCACCCCGATGATCACCACTGGTTCGCGGGGGGTCGCGTACTGCCGCAGCTCACCAGGGTCTGGCTGCCGCCCCAGGACTCCGGGGAACCCGGCCGGTGCGACGACCTGGACGACCTCGACGGGCTCGATGGGCTGGACGGGAGCGAGGAGGAGGACGGGACCGCGTTGCGCGTCGAGACCGCGACCGGTCTGCCGCGCGGGCTCGCGCTGCTCGACGCGCCCGACATCGACTCGCTCGTGGTACGGAACCGGGTACTGGCCGCCGAGCTGATCTGCGCCGCGGACGTGTGGGTGATGGTGACCACGGCGTCCCGGTACGCCGACGCGGTGCCGTGGCATCTGCTGCGTACCGCGAAGGAGTACGACGCCTCGCTCGTCACCGTCCTCGACCGGGTGCCGCACCAGGTGATCGCCGAGGTGTCGCGGCAGTACGGAGCGCTGCTCACCAAGGCCGGCCTCGGCGAGGTGCCGCGCTTCACCATTCCCGAGCTGCCCGAATCGGCCGGCGGCGGCAGCGGGCTGCTGCCCACCACCGCGGTCGCCCCGTTGCGGGCCTGGCTCAGCCACCGCGCCCAGGACCCGGCGGCCCGCCAGCAGGCGGTCGGGCGTACGGCGGCCGGGGTCATCGACTCGCTGAACGTCCGGATGCCCGCGCTGGCCGGGGCCGTGGCCGCGCAGTACGCGGCGGCCGTGCGGCTGACCGGTGTCGTCGAGGACGCGTACCGCGCGGAGGGTGCCCGGGTCCGGCGGCGGCTGCGGAACGGCGGCGTGCTCGCCGGGGACGCCCGGACCCGGTGGCGCGGATACCCGCTGTACAGCACCTCCGAGGAACTCCTCGAAGCGCTGGTGGAGAGTCTCGCCGCACTCCTGCGGTGCGCCGTGGCCGCCGCCGACGAACAGATCCGCACGACCTGGCAGCGAGAACCCGCGGCCGGGGTGTTCGGCTTCGAGGACGTCGGCCGGGAGGCCGGCGGATGGGGACCCGCCGAGGACATCCGGGGCCGGATCACCATGGCCGTACGGCGGTGGTGGCGGGTGCTGGAGGAACTGGCCGAGGAAGAGGTGCGCCGGCTCGAACGCAACGCGGCGCCCGACACCGAGACGGTGGCGGCGCTGCTGGCCGCCGCACTGCTCGGCGGCCGCCGTACCCGCGGCGCCGGTGAACAGCTCGCCGAACGGATCGGCGCCCAGGGCGCGCTGCGGCTGCGCGACAAGGGCGGCGAACTGCTCACCGACTGCCTCGACCGGGTGCTGGACGGCGAGCGGGACCGGCGGCTCGCACCGCTCGACGCACTCGATGTCGCCCCGGAGCCGCAGGCCGATCTCATCGCCGCTCTGTCCGTACTGCAGAAGGAGAGGTGGCAGCGATGACTGCCGTCATTGACGAAGGGACCGGCCGGGGCGAGAGTCCCGCACCTCACGAGGACAGCGACCACCCGGGCCGGACGCCCGACGGGCCGGCGCGCGTGCCGGAGGCGGGCGGGGGCTGGAACGACGGGCTCATCGCCCGGCGCGCCGCCGCCAAGGAGGCGGGCCCCGGGCCGGGTACCGGGGACGACGACGTACGTACGCCCCAGGTCGAGGCGTACGTACCGTCCGGCGGACCGCTCCGGCCGCGGCTCGACGCACTGCGTGAACTCGTCGGGCTGTCCAGGGCCAGGCTCGATGGGGCCACCCTCGCCGAAGCGGGGCGCGTACTCGACGAAGCTGCGGCCCGTCGGCGGCTCTCCTCCCGGCACACCGTCGTCGCCATCGCCGGAGCGACCGGCAGCGGCAAGTCGACCCTCTTCAACTCCCTCGCGGGCGTCCAGATCTCCGAGACCGGGCTGCGCAGGCCGACGACCGCCGCCCCCATCGCCTGCTCCTGGACCGACGGGGCCGCCGGGCTCCTGGACCGGCTCGCCATTCCCGGACGGCTCAGGCGCAGGCCGCAGCAGGGCGGCACGGACGCCGACGAGGCGCTCCAGGGGCTCGTCCTCGTCGACCTGCCCGACCACGACTCGGCGGCGCCCGGACACCGCGAGCAGGTCGACCGGGTGCTCGCGCTGGTCGATGCGGTGATCTGGGTCGTCGACCCGGAGAAGTACGCGGACGCGGCCCTGCACGAGCGCTACCTGCGGCCGCTCGCCGGGCATGCCGAGATCACCTTCGTCGTCCTCAACCAGGTCGACCGGCTGCCCGGCGACGCCGCCGACCAGGTCCTCGACGATCTGCGACGGCTGCTCGACGAGGACGGCATGGCGCTCGGCGAGCACGGCGAACCGGGCGCCACCGTCATGTCCCTGTCCGCGCTCACCGGCGACGGCGTGGGCGAACTGCGCGAGGTGCTCGGCCGCTTCGTCCAGGAGCGCACGGCGGCCGCGCGCCGGCTCTCCGCAGATGTGGACGCCGCCGCCGCCAGGCTCCGTCCGGTGTACGTCGCCGAGGGGCGGCCCGGGCTCGGCGAGCGGGCCCGCGAGGAGTTCGCCGACCGGCTCGCGGAAGCGGTCGGAGCGGCCGCGGCGGGCCAGGCCGCCGAGCGCGAGTGGCGCAGGAACGCCGGACGGGCGTGCGGCACGCCATGGCTGCGGCTGTGGCGCTGGTACGAGTCCACCCGGCGGCCGGGAAGCCTGGAGTGCCCCGCGTTGCCCGTGCCCGTCGAGGAGGAGATCACCGCCCGGCAACGCGTCGAACAGGCGGTACGGACCGTGGCGGACGAGGCAGCCGACGGGCTGCCCGGTCCCTGGGCGCAGGCCGTCCGGGAGGCCGCGGTGAACGGTGCGGACGGGTTGCCGGAGGCGCTCGACGAGCTGGTGGAGAAGGCCGGCAGGGACGACGGACGGGGGCGGCCGGCGAGCTCCTTTGCAGGTGGCGGTACCGGCGGCGGCGCGGCGCAGGGCGGGGCCGGTCCGGGGGGTTCGACGGTCATGGCGACGGGGGTGGCCGGGGCCTGCGGCATGGCGCACAGCGGTCGCGTCGGCGGGAAGCCACCGCGGCCCAGGTGGTGGCCCGCCGCCGTGCTGGCACAGGCGTCGATGACGCTGCTGCAGATCTTCGGCGGACTCTGGCTGGTCGGCCAGATCGTCGGCGTACTCGAACCGGGATTCCTCACGCCCACCCTGGTGATGCTGGCCGGGGTCGTCGGCGGGCCGCTCGTGGAGTGGTCGTGTGCGGCCGCGGCGCGGGGACCGGCGCGACGGTACGGGCACGAGGCCGAGCGGCAGTTGCGCGAGGCGGCGGCGGCCTGCGGCCGGGCGCGGGTGCTCGATCCGGTGGCGGCGGAGCTCGTGCGATACCGCGAAGTCCGGGAGCGGTACGTGGCGGTGACGGAGTTTTCCACAACTGTTCGGTAGTCCACAGGCGTCAGCGGGATTTCCGCCTCTCCTTCAACCTGGGATCAGTGACCGCGTGGGTGCGGTCGCCGGAGCCGAAGGCCGAAGGGGAGGCGGAGTCATGAACGACACCTTGGTGACACTGGTGGGCAACGCGGCGACGGGCGTGGAATTCAGGGAGACCGCGACCGGCGGAATGGCGCGATTCCGGTTCGCGGTGACGCCGCGCCGATGGGACCGCGAGAAACAGTTCTGGACGGACGGAAACACCAGTTTCTACACCGTGTGGGCCTGGCGGGCCCTGGCGTCGAATCTGTCCGGTTCCGTCTCCATCGGAGAACCGCTGGTCGTGCACGGCAGGTTGAAGGTGCGCGAGGAGGAACGGGAAGGCCTGCGCCGGACGTTCGTGGACATCGAGGCCGTCGCGGTGGGACACGATCTGGCCCGGGGGACGGCCGCGTTCCGGCGCGTGACGAAGGGCGATCCGAGGTCGGTGGCGCGTGCGGGGAGCGTGGACCGGGGTGTTGACGCGGGCGGCACATCACCGGGCTCGGGCGAGCCGGACTGGTCGGGCGGGCGAGACGGGCGCACTGACCGGGCTGAACCGGCCGGGCGGGGTGAACAGGGGGAAGAGCAGGAGCGGGTCGGGCGGCAGCGGAGTAAACGGCCGACGGGTCGTCAGAAGGGCGGCCAGGAGCTTGTGTCGGCGCCGTGACGAGGCCGGGGTGGGGCCAGGGCGGACCGGGCGGACCGGAGCGGAACAAGGGGCGGGAAGGTGCCCGGAGGCGTCCTGAGGCGGCTGAAGCATGTGCATGCGGTATCGGCGATAACGATTCCGAGTCGGAATGGTTTGTACGACGGTATGAGGGGGGACTCTTCATCGCTTCATCCTTAGGATTCCCCGGTATTCACGGGGCACTTGAGTCGACTGGCGGGACAATCCCCACACGCGCATCAGGCGCGGAGGGTCCCGCCCGGAGGGGAATTCTGTGTTTTCTGCTTCTTCAGCGACCGTTTCGTCGTCCACGAGGGCGACCGATTCTCCACGGCGGCGGGGCGCGGCCCGGCTGGCCGCTTCGGTGGTGGCATCCGGTCTTGTCATGGCAGGCGCCCTTGTCGGCGCGGGCAGTGCGGTCGCCGACGAGGCGCCGCAGCATCAAGGTGGCGCGGCCGCGGTCCTGGACGGGCTGAAGACCTACGACCGCGCCGTACTCCACGCGGACGGCAAGAATCAGTCGCTGCCCGCCGGGCTCTTCGAGATGACCGTTGACGGCGGCGGCAAGCTCAAGACGTACTGCATAGACATTCACAACCCCACCCAGAACCAGGCGAAGTACCTGGAGACCCCCTGGAACCAGACCTCGCTCGGCAGCAACAAGAACGCGGGCAAGATCCGCTGGATCCTGGAGCACTCCTACCCGCAGATCGACGACCTTGCGGCGCTCGCCAAGCAGGCCGGCACCGGGCCGCTCACCGAGAAGACCGCGGCGGCCGGCACCCAGGTCGCCATCTGGCGCTACTCGGACAACGCCGATGTCGACGCGACCGACGGCCAGGCGGAGAAGCTCGCCGACTGGCTGGAGCACAACGCCGTCGACCAGGCCGAGCCCAAGGCGTCCCTCGCCCTGGACCCGGCCGCGGTCTCCGGCAAGTCCGGTGAGCGGCTCGGCCCGGTCAACGTCCGCACCAACGCGGGCCAGGTCTCCGTGACCCCGCCCGCCGACGCCGCCAGCGGCGTCAAGGTCACCGACAAGAGCGGCAAGCCCGTGACGGTCGCGGCCAACGGTGCCGAGCTCTACTTCGACGTCCCGGAGGGCGCCGCCGACGGCTCCGCCTCGCTGACCGTCCAGGCCACCACATCGGTGCCGGTCGGCCGGGCCTTCGCCGGGGTGACCAAGAGCCAGACCATGATCCTGGCCGGCTCCAGCGAGTCCACGGTCTCCGCGACCGCCACCGGCACCTGGGCCAAGCAGGGCGCGATCCCGGCGGTCTCGGCGAAGAAGAACTGCGCCAAGGGCGGTGTCGACGTCACCGCGAGCAACAAGGGCGACGAGGCGTTCACCTTCGAGCTGGCCGGTGTGAAGCACACCATCGAGGCGGGCAAGTCCGAGACGGTGACCGTCCCGGTCGCCGAGGACCAGGCGTACGACTTCACCATCACCGGCCCCAACGGTTTCACGAAGACGTTCAAGGGCGTCCTGGACTGCAAGACCAGCAGCAGCGCCACCGGCGGTCTCGACACCCAGACCAAGGACCAGCCCGCCCCGGCCACCGCCGGCGGCAGCTCGACCGGTGGCTCGGGTGACCTCGCCGAGACCGGTGGCTCCAGCGCCACCCCGGTCATCGCGGGCGTCGCGATCGCTCTCGTCGTCGTCGGCGGCGGCGCGGTCTTCCTCCTCCGTAAGCGCCAGACGCAGACCTCCGCCCAGTAGTCGCGAGAGCGGCAGGATCACGCCGGTGATCGTGGAGTGACGAACGACAGGCAGACGGTCACGGCTGCCTGATGACGGCCCCGGTACGCGTCCGCGTACCGGGGCCGTCGCATGCCGCGTACCGGGGCCGTCGCGTGCCGCAAGACGCGGGCCGCGGCGGCAGGGGGACGCGGGCCGCGGCGGCCGGGAGGCGGGACGGGGCGTACCGTGGACCGGACTGGTTTCCGTCCTGGGATGGACGTCAGGCAAGATGGGGTGTTTCTCACCGAGCGAGGGCACAAAACAGCCCCTCACCAGCAGTTTTCCCGCCGATGAGGGGCCGTGTCAGGCGGCTTGGGCCGTCTCTGGGCCGTCATGGGCGCGACCGGCGGCCCGGTACATCGCACTGATGGCCTTCCGGGTCCGCGTCTCGCTGCTCGGCATCAGGTGCGTGTACACCCGGAGCGTGAAGCCCGGATCGCTGTGCCCGAGGTAGAGACTCAGCGCCTTGATGTTCTCGCCGGCGTCCAGAAGGACCGAGGCGTAGAAGTGCCGCAAGGCGTGCATGCCGTGCTCACGGGCCGCCGCGTAGCGCTGGCCCTTGTCCGGCACCGGGATGATGCCAGCGGCGGCGAGCGCGGGCTTCCACCGCTCGTCGTTGAAGCCGTTGCTCCACAGGGCCGTGCCGACGCTGCTTGTAAAGGCAAGCCGATGGGTGACCTTGGGCCCGGTGGGCGTCACCCAGGGCAAGGTCACGTCGACCGGCGGGAAGCGCTTCAGATGCTCGGTCAGGGCCACTGACACTTCGGGGTCCAGCGGAACGTCCCGGAGCTTGCCTCGCTTCGGCGGCGCGAAGACGAGAGAGCCGCGGACCTTCTTCACTTGCTGCCGGACGTAGAGCCAGCCGAGGTCTCCGACGTTGTCGACCGCGAGCCCGAAGATCTCGCCCTGGCGGAGACCACAGCCGCCACCGACGTCCGTCATGGCCTGGTAGCGGTCGGGGAGTCCAGCCCGCACGGCGAAGACTTGCGAGGCCGACCACGGATGGACGCGAGAGGGCGCGGGACGAGGCGCCTTGACCGAACGGGCTCGGCAGGGATTTGAAGCCAGCAGACGGTCATCCACGGCTGCGGTGAGCACGGAGGAGACCGCATCGAAGATCAGACGACGGTAGGAGGCTGACGCCACGGCACCTTCGAGCTGACGGTTCCAGTCGCGGATGTGCTCCGGCTGGAATGAGCCGATCGGACGCGTTCCGAGATAAGGCAGGGCATGAAGGCGTAGCCGCCCCTCCACCGCGGCCCGGCTCGCGAGGTCGGTGGTCAGTGCCGCGATCCAGCGCTCGGTGTACTCACGGAAGGTGGTCCGTGCCGCCCGCGGGTCGATGTACTGGCCGCGCGCCATGTCGGCTTCGATGTTGGTCAGCCACACGTCGGCCAGGCGCTTCTGCTTGTCCGGGAAGCTCTTGGACTTCTCGGTGCCGTCCGGGCCGATGTAGCGGGCGCGGTAGCGGAGACCCATGCCGTATCGGTCGTTCTTCACCTTGCGGGTCTTGCCATCCGCGCCGATCTCGACCTTGTACCAGCGGTCTTGGATATGTCCGGCCATCAGGCGGCAGCCCCTTCCTGGAGGCACTCGACCCAGGCGCGGACGTCATCCGGGTCGTACCGCAGGTGCCGGCCAACACGGAATCCGCGAGGACCAACCCGCTTGCGACGCCATTGGTAGACCGTTTCGACGCTGGGGAGGTCGAACATCTCCACCAGGTCTTCAGGCGTCAGGTAGCGGGCCGGGAGCCGCGTTGCCATGGTCACCACTCCCTCTCGTCAGAGGCTGACCGAAGTTCCTCGCGTGCGGTTTCTCGGTTGAGCCGGAGGTCGCGGGCGATGGTGGCGGCGAGGGCGGACTCACCCGGCGTGTGGCCGTGCCCGGCGTACTGCCAGTCGGCGAGGACGAGGACGGTGTCCGGTTCGTGCTCCTCCAGGCCAAGGGCGTCACGTTCCTGTGCCGCGCGGAAATCGGCGCGGGCCTGGCGGAGTACGCCGAGGGTGGTCGAGTACCGACGCGACTTGGAGGAGAAGTGGCCGCGGAAGCCGAGCATGTGCGCCCAGGCCCAGAGACGACGTTCGGGGTAGAGCGGATCGAGCTGCTTGCAGGCCGCGATCAGGCGGCGGGTGTGGTCGGGGACCTGATGGCGGTCGAGTTCGGAGAGTTCACCGATCCGTCGGTCGATGGTGCCGGTGCTCTCGGCGGCCTTGGTGGCGTACTTGGCGACGTAGGAGGCGACTGCCTGTTCTGTGATGTCGGAGCCGTCGCCGAACGCCTTCACGGGTCGGACATCAAGCTGTGTGCCCCAGCGGAAGGTGCGGGCGGGCTGCTCTGCGGCGGCCGGGACGGAGACCGAGGTGTACGAGTGCGAGGCTGCGGCGCGGATCGCGTCCGCGAGTAGGCCGACACTCGCCCAGGACGGGGGCGGGGTGTCGGGCCCGTCCGGTCCGTCGAGGCGGATCACAGCATGGAAGTGCAGGGCGCCGCGCTTCTGGAACTCAGCGACCTTGCCGTAGGAAAGCCGGGCCGACTCCTTCAGTTCCCGCTGACTGAGCCCGGCGCGGGCGGCGATCTCGCGGCGGAGTCGGTTGCTGAAGCGCTGCCAGAGGTCGCTTGCGTGGTTGTTGAAGAGGACAGCGCCCGTGTAGTCGTAGGTGGCCGGGTCGAGCGCCGTGCCAAGCGCTCGATCATCGGAGGCATGGCGAACGCCGCAGCGGCAGATGCCGCGCTCGGGCCGGTTGTGGACGGGGCCGAAGGACGGGGCGGTGAGGGTGGCGAAGACGCGGGGGTGGTCGCGGACCGTGGATGGGATGTCGCGGCGGTCGTCTCCGGCCAGGCCCGCGCGGATGAGGTGGTAGGTGTCGCCGGCGTAGGTCCAGGCGCAGGAAGGGCAGCGGGAGGCCCGCCGGTTGCCGCATGCGACCCGGAGCCGTCCGCCCGGCTCGTTCTCGGTCGAGTAGTGGTGGAGGGTCTCGCCGGTTGTCTTGTCCTTGGCGAGGGTCCAGCCGGTCAGGTGAATCGGATCGGCGCAGCCGCCGGTGCGGCGGATTTGGTCGTGCCAGCGGTCGAAGTCGTCGGCCGAAGCCACCCTCAGCAGGTCTCCGAGGGTGGTCGGGTCGAGGAGCGTGTCAGGCACGGGCGTCCTCCTGCAGACGAGCGAGGCGGTGGGCGGTGCCTGTGCCGTGGCAGGCCGGGCAGTGCGCGCTGATGGTGCGGAGGTGGCCGTGCCGGTCGCGACCGCCGAGAGTGACTGCGGCGGAGGCGAAGCCGTCGCAGTTCGGGCAGCTCCGGGACGGCGGGCGGGTGCGGTGGGTCATGCTGGGGATTCCTTCCGGTTGCGAGATCGGGCAGGGGACGGCTCCCGGGCGGCGGAGACTTGGCGGTTGAGGCCGCCCGGGGCCGGTCAGCGGCGCTTGTGCTCGGTGTTGATGAGCGAGCGGATGACCAGGGCGCAGATGGCAACGGATGCGCCGGTGATGGCGACCGCGAGAAGCATCGAGACCAGGACGGCACCGACGACCAGGACCACGGCCGTCCCACCGCCGACGAGCGCGATGACGCCGCCTGGGGTGAGCTGCACGGTCGGCCGGGCCGGAGCCGTCGTGGGGGCGAGGTTTTCCGGGGTGTGGTGGATGACGGCGGTCGGCTCGACCACCACGGCGGGCGGGGCGAGGCGGCCGGTGGGCTGGGGCATGGTCGGGACCTTGGGGCGGAGCATGGTGGATCTCCCTTCGGCAGTGGCTACTTGACGGCGGTGTCGATGGCGGGGGAGAGCAGGCTGTCGGCGAGGAGGTAGCCGCCGAGGAGGAGGACGGCGACGAGCCACCAAGGCGGGCGGATGAGCTTGACGCCGAGCCAGCCGACGATGATCAGGGCGAGCCAGAGCGGGACGTCCACGGACGGTTCTCCTATCGGGCGGTGCAGCGGTGGGTGCGGGCGGCGAGCTGCGCGGCGGTCTGGCTGGAGTAGCCGGCGGACCAGCCGCAGCCGTCCTTGGTGCACACGGCTGCGTGTTCGGTGCGGCCGTGGCGGTCGCGGTGGGTGCCGATCTGCACGGGTCCGATCCGCATCAAGGAGTGGAAGTGGTCGCGGGCAGGCATGAGGGTGGTTCTCCCTTCAGGTCAGGCGAGTTGGGCGGCGATGGCGTCGGCCAGGTGGGGCGGGACGCCGAGGCGGGCACGCAGGGTGTCGGTGTCGATCCGGGCTCCGGTGCGGGCCTGGTGGTCGGCGGCGAGCTTTCGCGCATGGTCGACCAGCGCGGCCGGAACCGACGGACCGGTCGGCGCCGAGGCAGCGGAGGCGACAGCCGGGGTCTCCTCGGCCACGGGCAGCGGAGCCGGTACGGGCTGCGGATCGGGAGCGATGTCCGGCACGGCTTCTGGCGTCGGTAGGACCGGTTCCTGGTTCTCGGAGACGTGGGAGTGGGCGAGGAGCGTGCCGCCGAGGAAGGCGAGGGCAGGCCATCCCGCGATACCGAAGCGCAGCCAGGCCGGGGGATGGGCGAGGTCGAGGAATCCCGCGGTGGCCACGTTGGCGCCGAGCGAGGCGAACAGGGCGATCAGGAACCAGCACCACGCCAGCCGGGACGGCCCCTCACTGCGCAGCCGTCGCCAGGCAGCGACCAGAAGCAGGTCCACCGAGATCGGGTAGGCCCAGGCTTTCCAGCCGTCCTGTCCGACGGCATCGGCGAGGTCGTGCAGGTGGGCGAAGGACAGAGCCCCGGCGATGACGGCCTGGACGAGGACGGCGTCCACGCGGAACGCGGGGCGGGCCATCACGAGCCGCCGGGGTAGTCGGGGTCGTCGGCGGGGTCGTGGCCTGGCGGGAACGTACCGGGCGGCGGCTCCGGCAGGGACGCGGCGAGGGACGGGCCCACAGCCTCGACGAAGCTTTGGTCAGCGTCGAGTCCGTCGGCGTAGAGGGCGAGGTGGCCCAGCATGAGCACGGTGCGGGCGACGTCCTCGCAGTCGGGGCACATGACGGGTTCTCCCTTCAGCAGGCATGGAGGGGGTAGGGACCTGGCACGAGACGGTCGCGCCAACCGGGGAGCGAAAGGGTCAGACGGTCGCGGGGGCCGTCTTGGACAGCGGCACACGTTCCGAGGGCAGCGCGGCGGTGGCAGGCCGGAAGGGCGTGAGGGCCGGCAGTTCCGGGGTGCGGTCGGCGTGCTTGTTGCAGAGGTTCACGGCCTGGCGCAGCGAGGTGTGCGGTGCGCGGATGCGGGCCCAGCCGCCAGACGATTCGCCGGTGACGGCGATGCCGGGGGTCTCGGTCGGAATCTGGATCGCGGCCAGGACCGCGTCCGGGGAGATGTCCCCGAAGGCCATGTTCGCCGAGGATTCGTCGTTGACGCGGTGGGCAGTACGGCCGGTGAGCTGGGCGCGGAGCATGGTGATGCCCTTGCCGAGTTCGGAGCCGAAGCGCTGCCCGCAGATCTCCAGGTAGATGCCAGCAGCGCGGCCGAGCTGGGCCAGCCGCACAAGGGCGGTGATGATCCTGTCGCGCCGCTTCTCCTCGTCCTTGGACGCGAACAGGGCGAGTTCGGCGACCTCGTCCACGAGGACGACGATCGGCACCGGTCGCAGGTGTTCAGGCAGGTCCCAGATGTCGGCAGCGATCTCCGCGTCCGGCACGTTGACCGTCATCCGTTGCTCAGCGCGGATCAGTTGGTAGACATCCGCCATGTGGGAGACGAGGGCTTCGAGGAGGTCGAGGGCGGTGTCCGGGTTGTCGGCGAGCGCGGAGAACCGGCGGGCCAGCGGGAAGAGCTCAACTCCTTGCTTGCAATCGATGCCGACCAGTGCAACATCCATGGGCGCGAGACCGGCGACCAGGTTGCGCTGGTAGACAGACTTTCCGGACTCCGTGGCGCCGAGGGTGAGGCCATGCGGCACGGCTCGGTAGTCGCGGTAGTGAACCGCCCCGTCCTCACGCAAGGCGACCGGAACCCGCATCGGAGCCTGGTCGGTCTTTACGGGCATGTGGACCCGCTTGAGCACGTCGTAGCCGGTCATCCGCACCTCGACCACGCCCGAGCGGAGCTCCCGCGAAGTGACGCCGTACATTGCGAAGGAGTGGCGCAGCCGGTCTGCGGCGGCGGAGACGTCGAAGGCGTCTTGGCCGGGGCGGAGTTTGAGGCGGAGCATCAGGCCAGTGCGAGTGGGGCGGACGCGCAGGATGCGTGGAGCGCGGGACTCAGGGACGGGCCGGTTGGCGACCCGAGCGAAGGCCAGGCGCCAGCGGGAGGGCGGGACGGTCAGCCCGCACGCATCCATCACGGAGGCGTAGCGGACCAGGACTCGCAGGGTGGCGAAGGCGGCGCCGAAGGCCATCCAGTACCAGGCGGGACGCCGCCACCGCAGGAACACTGCGGCAGCGACGACCAGCACCAGGGCGACCGTTAACGCGGTCATGATCAGGCTGCCTTCGGCGAGGCGCCGGCGAGCGAGGTGACGGCTACCGCGCGGAACGCGATCCCGTGCCGCTTCTGGCCGTTGAACTCGTTCTCCCACGCCGAGGCGACCAGGCCCGTCAGCGCGACCGGGGCACCCATGGCCAGGTCCTCGGAGACACCCGGCTGCGGAACGGTGAGCTTGAGGATCTCCACCTCGTCCGGCGTGGAGAACATGACCTCCACCGTCATCAGCGTGACGCCGTCCTTGTCGAGGGCGATCTCACCGGTGCGACGGTCCTTGACCTTGGGCTGGGGAGCCTTGGCGACCATCACGGTCGCGTTGGTGGTGTCGACGGGAATCTGACGCACAACGATCACTCCTCTATAGGGGCTGGACTCCGTCACTCATGTACATGAGTGACATGAAGAAGAGTGCCCGACTCCTGTACATGAGTCAACCCGCCGCGGAGAAGAACTCGCGACGGGCTGAGTGAAGTTGAGAGGGCGTCAGTCGGCGGCAGGGATCCGATACTCGAATACGAACTGGTCAGCGGCCATGAGGGTGTCGCAGACCTCGACCACGCGGCCCTCCGTCGTACGAGCCTCACGGATCAGGTGTATGACCGGAGCGCCGGGACTGAGGGCCAGCTCCGAGGACTCCGCCTTGGAGGCCGGACGCCCTTGGAGCGTCTCGACGAACTCGGCGAACTCATGCCCGTGGTCTTCGAGTCGGGCATAGATGCCGCCACCGCCGGGGTTCTCGGCGAACAGCTCAGGGATGTCCTTCACGACGTCCCACGGGAGATACGACGTCGCCGTCTCGACGGGCGTGCCGTTGCGGAAGTACAGGCGTCGCCTGGCGAGTACCTGAGTGCCGGCGGGGATCCCCAATCGCTGAGCGGCATCCTCCGGGGCTTCCATCGGCCCGATGTAGAGGACGCTCACCTTGGCCGCAGCGCCGGACTGCGCGGACTCGGCGAGATAAGCGGCCTTGCCGCCCTGCCGAAGCGAGCGCCGGAAGCGGTCCGACGACCGGTGCCGCACGGGCGGACGATCCTTGACGATCGAACCCTTGCCGTGCCGAGTCTCGACCAGCCCGCTCGCTCGTACCTCGACCATCGCCTTACGGATCGTGCCGCCCGCGACGCCGTACCGCTCGACGAGCTCTGACTCGCTGGGCACCATGTCCCCAGGACCGAGGATCCCTGCCCGGATCTGCTGCACGATCTCGTCGGCGATCTGTACGTACCGAGGCACAGACCGCTCTCCTCCTACCGCGGTTCCCATAGTCCCTCTCTGCCTCCTATGCTCCTGTATATGAGTCAATCACAGGGGGCAACCTCGACGCCGCTGCACTCCGTATCTGTAGCCGGGGTAGTGGTGCGCGAAGACGGGCTCCTCCTGGCGATCCGGCGTGCCGACAACGGCACTTGGGAGCTACCCGGTGGCGTGCTCGAACTCGACGAGACCCCGGAGGCGGGCGTCGTGCGCGAGGTCTTGGAGGAGACGGGTATCCACGTCGAGGTGGACGAACTCACCGGGGTCTACAAGAACACGACCCGGGGCATCGTCGCCTTGGTCTTCCGGTGCAAGCCTTCTGGGGGCACCGAGCGCACATCCGCGGAATCCATGGCAGTCGAATGGCTCACCCAGGAGCAGATCACCGAGCGCATGTCCGAGGTCTACGCGATCCGCCTGCTGGACGCCCTCGACGGAGCCGGCCCCCACGTGCGAAGCCACGACGGCAAGCACCTGATCCCAGCGCGGTAGAACTTTCCCTACTTCATCAAGGCCCGCGCACGGCGCGGGCGCGCGCCGCCTGCCTCCTGTCTCCGCCCCGGCTGGCCGCGCCAGGCGGCGCGCACGTACAAGCGGGCACTGAAGCGAGGGAACATCAGCGGCCCCAAGCCCTTTGCCTCCGGCGGGGCCCTCCTGCATCCGGGATGGACGGGGCTCGTCGGGCGGGTGCAAGCCGAATGAGGCTGAGCTGGGAGGGGTTGCATCCCGCCTGCATTCGGCCCAGGGCAAGCCGAGCAGACACGGCACCGGGCGTCCAGGTCGTTCGTACAGTAGCGCGCTCCACCTGGACGCCCGGCACCGCGCCTGCTCCACTCCGTGTGGGCCGAACGCAGACGGGATGCAACCCCGAGGCCGCTGGTGGGCTGGGGCAGTCTGCAGCCTCTCCTCAGTCTCATTGAGCGGGAGGGCCACAGGATAAGCGAGAGACTTGTGAGCTTCTCAGAGGTCAGGCATACGACGAGGCATACAGAGAAGAGCACGGGCGGGAACCCTCCCGCCTGTTCCCCCTGCACAACAAGTGCAACGCCTCATACGACCTCGTCGCCCCGTGGATCAACCCCAGGCTCGTCTGCCTCGCAGTCGCAGCCGAGGCTTGTCCGATCACGGCTGTTGTGAAAACTGTTGGGCCCGGGCTTTCCCTGGGCCGTCCGAGGGTGATCGGCAGCGGCCGACGATGACAACTGACAGCCACTCGGGCGTGCAACAAGGCTCGACCCCGACGAGGCACTGCTGAAGGAACTGACCAACAACGGGGGACTCCTCGTCATGTTCAACACGCCGTGAGGCCCTCATACTCACCTGAATGGAACCAGCGAAAGGGTAGGGGAATGTCGTCATTCCAACGGCCAGACCAGGCATCGAACGACTGGGCGTCGACTGAGGAGGTAGGGCCGGCGCAGGGTGGGTCCAGCATCCACCTGCTGCCCGGCGAGAAGATCAGCTTCTCCAGTACCTCAAAATCTCCCGGATCGCTCGACTCAGAGAAAGAGAACGTCGTTCGGCGAGGTCAAACCGACTTCCGAATCGTCACCGAACAGGCGCGTTACCAGGTTGCCCAGATCCCCGACCTAGTAGGTAGCGAGGAGTGGAACCTGAATCCCGATTTTCAGCGCCGCCATCGATGGGACGTGGCTAAGAGGTCTCGACTCATCGAGTCAATCATGCTCAATGTACCGATCCCGCCAATTTTTCTGTACGAGGCGGAGCTGAGCAGATTCGAAGTAATGGATGGCCTGCAGAGACTGACGGCCATTGCTGAGTTCTACAAAGATTCTTACGCACTCGAGGGGCTCGAGTATTTTCCAGACTTGAATGGCAAGTCGTTCTCCGAGATCGACGAACTTACTCGCCGTATCGTCGGTCGACGGTATCTAAGCGCTGTCGTCCTGCTCCACGAGACGGGAAAAACCCCAGAAGAAGCAGACCTCCTTAAACAATTGGTATTCGAAAGGATTAATAGCGGAGGGGTGGACCTGACTCCTCAGGAATCCCGCAATGCCCTACTGTCGGGGTCAATGAATACGCTGTGTTTGGAATTGGCCGAAACGCCAAGTTTCCAGCGCCTATGGAACATCGAACCCGGGCCAGAGGGGGTCGGAAGTGACGAGGAAATTCTGTCAGCGCATCCATTCTATCGCTCGATGTACGACGTAGAATTGGTTCTGCGTTTCTTTGCTTATCGTCAGCGGCTCGCCGGCGGAATCGGCCCACGTCGCAACTTGAAAGGATTCTTGGACTCCTACTTGAAGGGAGCAAACAAGTACGACGCCGATCTGATCGAGAGTCTTCGAGTTCTGTTTACGGGAACCTCCGACCTCATCGAGAAAGTACTCGGCGAGCAAGCCTTCTGGCTCTACCGCCTGCGTCGCGGAGATTGGCAATGGATTGAGGAGCCTGCGGTGGTTGCTTACGAGCCTCTTATGCTGGCTTTCAGCCAGCGCCTCGAATCAGCCGACGCCCTGATCGATAGGAAGGAAGATATCCAAGCCGACTTGCCAGACTTCTACAAGCAACACGGCGACAGAATCGACGGCCGAAAGGTTAACTCGAGGGATCTAGAGGAACGCAATAGTCTATATCTTAACTTCCTCGATTCTCACCTGGCTTGAGGTGCAGTCGTGCACATGATCCTAAAGTCTGCAGTCGCCAGATTCGACGAAGTTACTTCAGTTCTTCGATTCGACGATCAATTGCGGTCCAATCCAGAGACGAGGTCATCTGCACGCAGCGCAGAATGGCGGAGACTGCTCTACTCCGGGGCAATTATTAACATGTACGGAGCGCTGGAGCAGTTCGTTGACGACACCATCGAGAAGTACGCAAGTCTTTGCGGAACATTTTTTAAGAATTACGACTTGGTTCCCGAGGCTCTCCGCAAATCTCATGACGAACAGGCGCGCAAACTTCTCAACCGAGATGGTGGTGGGCGACTCAGCCGGGAAGACACCGATCAGATGGTGAGGTGTCTCGCATCCTGCCTGGATGGTGGCGAAGGTTACCAGCTCAGCGGAACGGCACTCAGCTATCATGACAATAACTTGAAGATGCATGTCCTTTCTGAAATGTTCGGTCGCGTGAACGTGCTCCTGGACGGCATCGTTAATTCACTGCGTCTCGACGAATTCGAGAACGGCGCCCTCAAGGGAATATACGGCGACATGGACAGCCTTCTGCTGGACCTTGTAAACCGCAGAAATGAAATCTCGCACGGCGACTATGCAGATCTGGCTGGCCCCGAGGTTCTGACAGCTATGGCCGAGGTTCTCAAATGGTTGGTGACGTCCCTAACCGATGAGCTACGGAAGTCAACTTTCAACTCCATTCGATCTGTGGATGTGGGGTATGTACAGCACTATTTTGATGAACCGCAAGCCCACTTGGTGAAGCTGCAGTCAGCAGAGCTATCAGTCGGAGATGTCCTTTTCGGCCTGGAAAGGGGAACTCAGCGCCTTCGGGCCGCCAGAATCACTTCGCTGCAGGACGACTCAACAGCAGTCGACTTGATCCTGCGAGATTCCATGCGCGACGCAGAGGGAATTGTTGGCCTAACGGTCAGCCCAGTTGTCAAATTCGGCGGAAAAATATCTACCATTCCATCCGATTGTGCGGACATCCTTTACGACGATGCATTCAGATCAATGAACTGACCCTTCGACTATTGCGCTAGGTCGGCAATAGCAGCCGCACAGTTCGATGAACTGCTCGAACCGTTCGCATCAGAGCCCGCGAAGTCAGTATTCGGTCGGCTCTGCCGATCCGGTCCCAGACAGGCAGAGGGGGCGGCTGGGAAGGCCCCGTACATCAGTCGCCAAGGGAACGACGTCGTACGGGGCCAGGGGTCGGCCGATCGTGGGAGCGGGCTCAGACCTTAGGTCAGCTTTTCGCAAGGGCGGTCAAGCAGCAGAGGCTTTCCGGTGGGGAGAATCCGGTCGCACGCGTCGGCTGAGGCGAGTTCCGCAGCCAACTCGAGTTGCAGTAGTTCGGCCAGACGGTCGCTGGTGATACCCGCAGGGTTCGTTCAGGCTGTGGCCGAAGGCGTTGAATCGGCGCGCAGGTACCGGAGGTCTTCTCCATGCCGGCGACGTTCTGAGGGTCAGTTCCGACACCCCGCGTCAGCAGGCGTCCTCTCAAGTTCTGCAATAGCAACAGCGGCCGGACAGGAGTATCACTCGCCGTACCGGCCAACCCACGCAAGTAGTTCGGCAGCAGCTGCGAGCATGGCCGCGAGTGCGCCACACAGGCTTCCTCGGTTCAACCTCTGGCCCGCAATCACCCTCACGCATGGTCGTTGAGACGCGTCTCGATTGTCGCCAACCGCTCGTTTACCTTGCGCAGTTCGACTTGGATGGCCTCAAGTTGTCGCCTCAAGGAGTCAGGCGAGTTTGGCGTGTCCATCGCACCTGACTGCGAGTCGCCGGAGACCGCAACGAAGACGCCGCGGCCCTGTTGAGACACCACCAGCCCTTCATCGCTCAGAACCCGCAGGGCGTGCTGCACAGTCATCAGTGCAGCACCGAACTCCTTTGCGAGTGTCCGGCCGGATGGGAGTCGACTCCCGGGGCCAAGCCTCTCAGCAACGATGTCCGCTCGGAGGGCGGCAGCGATCTGCAGATAAGCCGGGCGCGGATCGTCGGGACTCAACTCCATGCCCTGAGACTAATCCACTGTCGAAGCTTGGCTACGAGCAGTCACCCAGATACTCTGTGAGCTAGGTCGACCTAGATCAGGGTGTCTCGACTCGTTAGCGGGGATGTGGGGCGACGCCCGCGCCCCGGCAGCGACCGGAGATACTGAGAGAGAACCTGGAGGTGCAAATGGTGACGAGCTATGAGCAAGAGAGCATGTTCGGCGCTGTCGGGCAGGAGCCGGCGCAGATCAGTCGGAGCGCGGTCCCGGCAAAGACGGCGCTGGAACATGCCTTCCCTGCCGGAGTGGTGTCGGCTGCAGCGGAGCGAGAGTCCTGGCGCAAGGAAGTGCACCGTCCAGCCACGCACACCCACAAGTGGTGGGCACAACGACTCGGCTCAGTTTTCCGCGGAATCCTGGCAGCCGCCGTCTCTGAAGACGAACAGGACGCGATCAACTGCTACAGCAACGCATTGCGGCTTGATGGGCTTGTTGTCTGTGACCCGTTCGCTGGCTCAGGAACCACGCTGGCTGAAGCAGCCAAGATGGGCGCAAAGGTCATCGGCAGAGACATCAACCCAGTAGCAACGCTTGTGCAGCGACAGGCGCTGGCCTCATGGGATCGCGCAGCTCTGGACAGCGTCTTCAAGCACGTGGAGGCACAAGTCCGTCCCGAAATCGACCGGCTACACCGGGACAAGCACGGCAGGCCTGTCCTCTACTACTTCTGGGTCGCCCTTGCGCCCTGCCCACAGTGCCCCTCGGACGCACCCCCGGTCGAGCTGTTCAGTCGGTACGTCTTCGCACAACATGCCTATCCTAAAAAGTACCCGGCCAGTAAGGCGACGTGCCCACGCTGTCATGCCATCGAAATCGTTAACGTTGTGACGGACGAGCAACTCACCTGCCGCTCCTGCGGGCATACTTCAGATCTGGCCGGTCCGGTAAATCGTGCAAGCATGACCTGCCACCAGGGACATACAACAAAGGTTCTTGACGCCCTCGGCGACCAGCCTCCGAAGCTCCGTATGTACGCGAAACAGGTAATCGGTACAGACGGTTCTCGACAATATGAGCCGATCGATGATTTCGATCTTGCGCTCTATGAAGAAGCCGAGAATTTGCTGGAGAAGCAACGGCTGGATCTTGTCCTACCCACCGGCGCTCTCGATGACGGCAACAACACTCGGCAGGCTATCCGTTGGAATTATCGCGAGTGGCAGCAATTCTTTAACGCTCGCCAGCTCTACAGCTTGGGTCTACTCGGGGCATCCATCCGCGACCTTAATCCGAGTCCGGAACGCGAGGCGCTAGCCGCCCTTTTCTCAGGTGTGTTGGAGTTCAACAATCTCTTCTGCTCCTTCAAGGGAGAAGGGACTGGCGCTGTTCGGCACATGTTCTCCAACCACGTTCTAAAGCCTGAGCGCACGCCACTCGAGGCACACCCGTGGGGCACGCCTGCATCTTCCGGCTCCTTCTCCACGCTGTACCAGTCGCGCATCATCCGAGCTTGGGAGTACAAGCGGCGGCCGCACGACCTTGTGCCTATGGGCGACAAACCCGAGCGAGTCTTCGGTCTTTCGCAGCCGCTTTCTCTTGCACTCGGCGACGCTGAAGACATCGTGACGGAAGGAGCTAGCGCTTATGTTTGCTCCGGATCTTCTGCCTCGTTCGATCTTCCCGATGGATCGGTGGACCTGGTCATCACCGATCCTCCCTTCATGGACAATGTCCACTACAGCGAGCTCGCTGACTTCTTCCATGCATGGCTCCGCAAGATCCAACCCTTCGATGGATATCCGACGCACGCCTCTACCACCCGCCACACCGAGGAAGTGCAGTCGGCCGATCCGGCAGAATTTGGGCGAGCTATCGCAGCGGTTTGGAAGGAATGCGCCCGCCTACTGAAGCCGAAGGGCCTCCTCGCCTTCACATTCCACCAGGCTCGTATCACCGGATGGGTGGAGTTGGTCAAGGCGCTGGAGGCCGCCGGCCTCGCGATCACTGCGGTGCAGCCGGTCAAGGCTGAGATGAGTACCAGCACAACCAAGTCCAGCGCGGCCGACCCGTCCAACCTGGACTCGATCGTTGTATGTCGTCTCCGCGGGCAATCCCCCCTGGATGTCACTACCGCGGAAGCGGTGCGCGAGCGGGCTGTCACTGCCCTACGCGAATGCCAGCAAGCGGGCATCAGCGTCGGCTACGCAGATGTTGAGTCTGTGGTTAGAGGATCGATCCTCGCCCTGCATACACTTCCTGGACATAGCGCGAGCGTTGAAGAGTTGACCGCTGAGGCAGATAAGGAAGTGCTTAGGGTCGCGGCCGAACTCGAAGTCAGCTCTAGAAAATCGAGTCAGAAGCCAAGTCGATCTTGAATCTGCCACGTTGAGCGGTTTCTTCTTTTCGATTCTTAGGCGTCGGGAAAGGCTCGTGAACAGAGCCTTCATACCTCGAATCAAGAACGGCAAGGCGGTAGCAATGAAAGCGCTCCAGTCTCGAATTTCCCTCGTTCGGAAACTGCCAAGCGCGAGTTATTTGACGTACATTCGCTAGCTCGCCCGACTCAACGTGCAGGTCGTCGCGATCACTTATCAGCGTTGCCTTCCCCTGCATCCAAGGCCACCCCAGAGGATTAGCGAAGACCAGCATCGGGCGCTGCCGATCAGCACCGTCTCCGTAAGTGCCCAGATGGATCGACTTCTTACGTTTCCCCGTGATTCGATCGTATAGATCAGTATCCTTACTCAAGGCAGAACCAGTGACCAGCGCCATGGTTTCGACATACGCCTGCCCTTCACCCATTTGCCCAAGGAGGGCGAATAGGTAATAAGCCGGTATTATGATCTCCTCATTCCGACTGGAGTAAACTCTTACAGTTTCACATGGAGGAGTGCTGTTGTAGTCCATGCCGGACGAGCGTGCTGGCCGTCCGGTCTTCTTGTCCGGCGCAACTTTCTTGACTTCAATCGCGACAATCGACCTTGTATCGAAATCCTCTCCCCCCCGAGCCAGCAACTGGTACTCCTCCGGCCGCGCCAACACGATGTCGGGACTGACGAGTGGTTTACCAGCGCGCAGAACGCGTAGCTCTGACGGTAGAGTTTTCTCCAGAATGTCGGCAATGTGCTCATCGAAGGGGTCGTCCTGTGTCTCTCCCTTGCCCCGCAGAGTGAAGGGCACAGGATTGCCTTCCTCGTCAAAAAGCGACTCCGCCAGGGCTTTGAACGCCGCCGCAGGCAGGTCGACCGGACGCTGTCTGTCACCACGGGTGCTAGTCATGCTGCATGACTAGCACGGGGGGCCGGACCTTGGAGGGCGAACTCGTTAACATGATCGATCGCTGAGTTCGGCTCGCCGGTCACTGTTGCAGGGCGACCACGCAAGCCTTACCAACCGTATTCACCAAGAGGCCAAGACGTCGGTTGTGGACCACTCGCGGACTGGAAGCCTCAACGCGAGGGCTCGGACAGCTGCCACCTGCGCCAACACCGGCTACAGCAGGGGTCGGAGTCGTGAGTGGTCGGCACGTGCCGTTGTCAGTGGCCCTCTGTAAGGTCCCGCCATGGCTGAGAAGCCTACAGCGAGTTGGCGCGAGGGCACCGAGGAAGAGCGACGCGAGCTCGCCGCCGGCATTCTCGTCCCCGAGAGCCTCATCGGAGCCATGGGGGGCGTCTTGTATGCGTTCGAAGCCATCCTCCAGAGGCTCCAGGGAGTCTCGTACGATCGCATTTTCGCCGCCGTACATCGGTGTTGGCCTCGTACGCCGTCAGTGAGGAGCACGGTGGTGGTGCCTACGAGGCCGCCGAGTGTGAGTACGTTGTGCGCCTACATCGACCCAGCACTCACCGAGCAGGGTGTCGTTGCCCTGACCGCGCCTCACGGGCTGGGGCCTCACCAACTCACTGACAAGTGGCGGGAATCGTGGCGATGCGCCCCTGTCAAATGCACGTCGAAGTTGAGTCTTCCCTCGTAGCGTAGAGACCGTGACTGCAGGGGAAGTTGGGAGTCATGGCGGAGAAGAGGCGGAAGTTCGACGCGGAGTTCCGTGAGGGGGCTGTGCGGATCGTGACCGAGACCGGGAAGCCGGTCGGGCAGGTCGCGAAGGATTTGGGGATCAACGAGACGACGCTGGCGGGCTGGGTCTCGCGGGCCCGCAGGGTCGGCGGGGCCGGGGCCGGCCAGGCGGTGGAGAGCGAGGAACTGGTCCGGTTGCGGCGGGAGAACGCCCAGCTGCGGAAGGACAACAAGGAGCTGGTCATGGAGCGTGATGTCCTCAAACGCGTCGTGGTCATCTGGGTGAAGTAGCTGCGGCGGACCCGACGGCTGTCGTCGGGGTGATCAGCGGCCAGAAGACCGAGTGCAGCATTCCGTATCGCGTCTCGTGCCGTGCTCTGGGGGTGTCGGAGGCGTGGTTCTACAAGTGGCACCGGCGCCCTGACCGGCCGACGAAACGCGAGGTGAGACGGGCCGAGCTGGCGGAGAGGATCCGGTATTTCTTCGACCGGTCGGGCAGAACGTACGGCTCGCCGAGGATCACGCTGGATCTGTGGGAGGAGGGCTGGCAGGTGTCGCGGAACACCGTCGCCGACATCATGGCCGAGTTCGGCCTCCAGGGCCGCAGGCCGCCGCGTCGACGCAAGTCGCTGACGCGGCAGGGCAAACGGAAAGCCTCTCCTGACCTGGTGCGACGCGGGTTCGACGCCATCGCTCCGGACGTGCTGTGGTGGGGCGACATGACCGAGATCGACACCGGCGAGGGCAAGCTCTACCTTGCCTCCGTCCACGACGCGTTCTCCCGCCGGGCACTCGGTTACGCCATGGGTTCCCGGCACGACACCTCCCTGGTCAGCGCCGCACTGCAGATGGCGATCGCCACCCGGGGTGGCGAGGTGGACGGCGTGATCTTTCATTCGGACCGCGGCTCGGAATACACCAGTGCGGCGTTCCAGCAGCTCTGCGGCCGGTGGGGCGTGGTGCAGTCGATGGGGCGCGTGGGGTCGGCGCTGGACAACGCCGCCGCGGAGTCGTTCCACTCTGTGCTGAAGGTCGAGTACGTCCACCGGCACCGCTTCGACACCCGGGCCGAGGCCAGGATCAAGACCGCGACCTGGATCACCGACTTCTACAACACGAGGAGGCGCCACAGCGCCGCCGGCGGGCAGCCGCCCGTCACGTTCGAGAACACCATCCAAGAAGTACGCAACCACACCCACCATCAGGGCCAAGTTGCATAACAAGGTCTCTACGAAATCAGGGGATTGACAAAGTTCCCGCATGCCGTGAGTGCGAGAGCGAGAGGGCCTAGGTCAACCCTGCCAAAGAATGAAGCTGGGCAGGCGCCTTCTAAGCGCTTGACTGCTGCGAGCTTTAGCCACCACGTAACACCGCGGACCGAGCGCTCTCGTCCACCTCCGATGCCCCCGCAGCGATATGTTGCGGAGGCAATCAATGGGTGACCTTGACGGGCTTGGCCGGACCAAGCAGAGAAGCCCCAGACTCGGTCTGGGGCTTCTTTGCCGTTCGATGTGCGCTACTGCTAGCCGAAGGCCGCCGCTGGCAGCCTTGGGCCTTCGTCGTCACTGTCACGAGCGGGGAGAGCCAGCGCCGGCAGGCGGTGGCCGCGGCTCGTCGCGACGCGATGTACGTCCCGCAGGGACGCAGTCAGGTCCGCTGCCAGGAGACGGAGCTCTTCCGGCTCCGTCTCTTCGTCGCCGAGGAGTTCTGACGCGTGCTCCAGGAGCTCGGCCGCCACGCCGAGCTGCACCGCTTCGGTGTCGTCAGCCAGGCGCGACAGGTGGCCGCTGCTGTCGTCGGCACTCAGAAAGCAGCGCTTACCCTCGGGTCCCGACCACGGGAGGAGTCGCAGCTCGTTGTGGGCCGTCATCCTTCCGTCCCCCTCTCCTTGGTCACGTGGTGGGTGGTGAAGACTGCGTCGGCGCGGTCGCCGGGGAGCACCAGGAGCGCCGCCTCGACCACGCGTCCAGTGGTGTCGGTTGCCACGCGGGTGATCGCGAGAACGGCTAGGGCTGAGCTGATCCGAAGAGTGGCCGTTTCCTCTGGTGTTGGGAAGCGTGCGCTGACTTTCTCCCAGACCTCGGCCAGTGGCGGGCGGAGCTCTGCCAGCCGCGCCTCCACCCCCTCGTACCAAAGCGACTTGCCGGGCACGTCGGCCGGCGCCAGGTCGCGAGGGACGTAGATACGAGCCAGGCTGTGCGGTGACTTCCCCTCGTGACTGAGGCAGAGGAATTCGGTCAGTGGGCTGCGCGCCGACACTCTCAGCAGAGTGGTCAGATGCCCTCGCGCCCGGAGATTGGTGGTGCGGACGCTGACGCGTAGCGCCGCATCGGCCGCGGTCTGCGCGTCGGGCATGCGACCACCGCCTACGTACGTGATTCTGCGGAGGGGGTGACGGACGAAGTTCCCCCTGCCGTGAATCTTCTCGACGAGCCCTTCGCCCTGGAGGACTGCGAGTGCGTTCCGCAGTGTCGGCGTGCTGACCGTGTAGTGGGAGGCGAGTTGCGCTTCGGAAGGGAGACGTTCGCCGGCCTTGATTTGGCCGGTCGAGATCTGCCTCCGAAGGTCGTCGGCGATGACATGACGGCGGGAAGCCACGGATTGAATCACCGCCTTCTCAGCACCCGCAGGGCGACGAGCCGGGTCCGGGAATGCATGGTCAGCAGTTCGCCCGACTCGAAAAGAAGTCGCTTTGCCTCACCAGGCAGTTGGAAGAGGTCGGCCACGCGGCACGGCTGACCGCCGATCTGGATGACGTCGCCACGCTGCACGCTGGCCGAGGTGATCTCGACGTTGGCGGCCAGCGCACCGCTGGGTGCCCATCTCCTCACTGGGCCACCTCCCTCGGTGCGATGGGGACGACCGCCGGATGGCAGGGGCAGTCGCATGCCTCGTAGACCACGGGGACGCCGATCGGTGCCACGGCGGGGGAGGAATGCGCGCACTCATGGTGCGTGCCGATAAGGCACGAACTCGACCTGTAGGGAACGGCTTTCGCGTGCGTCACACGTGGCTGCTGACGGGGAGGCATCAGAGAGCCTCCGCCGGTGCGAACCAGGTGTGCGCGAAGGGATCGTGAGGTACGGCCGTCGAGCGTCGTTTAGTACGTTCCTCGCTGGCCAGCACATACGGGCGGACGAGCGCGGTCTCCTCGCCTGCGAGAACGTCCATGCGGCCTCGGTGCTGCCCCATGAACAGCGTGGGCCAGTCGGAGTGTCCGAGGTGAACGACTCTGGATCGGGCAGGCGTTGAGGGGCGGCGGTGCCGGCCCTTCGGGAGGTACCGCTCACTGGTGCGTGAGACGGCACGGCGGATACGGTTGAACACGCTGATCAGCTCCTATCGCTGATGGCCAGGTCCCCGGACGTCGCCCGTCGCGGGGGCCGCTTTGTGTATGGCGGCCCATAAAGTGCGGCCGTTCGCGTTGCTGGCAATAAGCCCGAATCGATCGGCCTCTGTCACCACTTCCAAGACCTCCCGCCATGACTCGGCGGGGAAGGTGTCCGGCATCTCCGCTTCGATCGACGTGTGTTGGGCGTGCTGTTCCACGCGTGTGGTGAGTCCGGCGGCGGACAACCGGGCGGCGATGTCCTCGGCGCTCAGTTCGGAAGCGGGCACAGGTATCTCCGTCGCCGAATGATCACGGTACGTGAAGCTAGTTAACTAGATTAGAGCTAGTGGACTAGATTTTCCATATGCCTGAGCAGCCGCCTTATCTCCGCATCGCGGACGTTCTCCGACGACGGATCGCGGAGCATGAGTGGACGCCGGGGGACCGGCTGCCCCCACGGGCTCAGATCGGCCAGGAGTGCGGCGTCGGCGAGAACGTGGTCCGTCGGGCGCAGGAGCTGCTGATCTCACAGGGAGTCCTGGAAGGCCGTGCGGGTTCCGGCACCTATGTCGCCGAACCTCGACGGCGTGTCCGGGTGGTGCGTTCCTCGGCGCGCGAGCAGCGTGACGATTCCCCGTTCCGTGCGGACATGCAGGCTGTGGGCAAGCGCGGGGACTGGGAGAGCCGGACCGAGGCCAAGATCCCGGCACCGGCGGAGATCGCGGCGCGGCTCGGTGTCGCCGAAGGCGATCTGTGCGTCCGGACCGTGTACGAGTTCTTGGCCGACGGGAAGCCGGTGCAGTTGTCGGCGAGCTGGGAGCCCTACGACCTCACCGCCGGCACGCTCGTCGTTCTCCCCGAGGGAGGGCCGCACGCCGGGGCAGGCGTTGTGAACCGTATGGCTGCGATCGGCATCACGGTCAGCCACGCTGTCGAGCAGCCGGAACCGCGGCAGGCGACGACCGAGGAAGCATCGCTTCTCGGTATCCAGAAGGCCGCTCTTGTCACCCACATCAGGCGGACGTACTACAGCGACCAAGGCCGACCCGTGGAGACCGCGGATATCGTCGTTCCCGCCGCCCTGTGCGAGATCGTTTACGAGATTCCCACCGGGCGATAGCCCGAGGTGAAGATCGGGCTCGATGAGTGGGCGACGTCCGCCGAGTGATCGTTCCTGGGCCGTCCCTGGGCCGTGCGAGGGTGCTCGGCAGTGACGGGCGGCGACAACCAGTGACAGATCAGCTACGAACGGGGACAGTGAAGGGGCAGGTCACGGGCCCCCGATGAGACTGGTTTCCATCCTGGGATGGACGTCAGGCAAGATGGGGTGTATCTGCCCACACATCGATTGCCGGACGGTTTCTCTTGGCTGAGTACATCTACACCATGCGCAAGACGCGCAAAGCGCACGGCGACAAGGTGATCCTCGATGACGTCAATCTGAGCTTCCTGCCCGGGGCGAAGATCGGTGTGGTGGGCCCCAACGGCGCCGGTAAGTCCACGGTGCTGAAGATCATGGCGGGCCTGGAGCAGCCGTCCAACGGTGACGCGTTCCTGTCGCCCGGTTTCAGTGTCGGCATCCTCATGCAGGAGCCGCACCTCGACGAGACGAAGACGGTCCTGGAGAACGTCCAGGACGGCGCCGCCGAGATCATGGGCAAGCTCAAGCGCTTCAACGAGGTCGCCGAACTCATGGCGACCGACTACTCCGACGCGCTCATGGACGAGATGGGCAAGCTCCAGGAAGACCTGGACCACGCCAACGCCTGGGACCTGGACGCCCAGCTGGAGCAGGCCATGGACGCGCTGGGCTGCCCGCCCGGCGACTGGCCCGTGGTGAACCTCTCCGGTGGCGAGAAGCGCCGCGTCGCGCTCTGCAAGCTGCTGATCGAGGCCCCGGACCTGCTCCTCCTCGACGAGCCCACCAACCACCTCGACGCCGAGTCGGTGAACTGGCTGGAGCAGCACCTCTCGAAGTACGCGGGCGCCGTCGTCGCCGTCACGCACGACCGGTACTTCCTCAACAACGTCGCCGAGTGGATCCTGGAGCTCGACCGCGGCCGCGCCATCCCGTACGAGGGCAACTACTCCACGTACCTCGACAAGAAGGCCACCCGCCTCAAGGTCGAGGGCCGCAAGGACGAGAAGCGCGCCAAGCGGCTCAAGGAAGAGCTGGAGTGGGTCCGCTCCAACGCCAAGGGCCGGCAGACCAAGTCCAAGGCCCGTCTCGCCCGTTACGAGGAGATGGCGGCCGAGGCGGACAAGATGCGGAAGCTGGACTTCGAGGAGATCCAGATTCCGCCGGGCCCGCGGCTCGGTTCCATCGTCGTCGAGGTCGAGAACCTCTCGAAGGCCTTCGGCGACAAGGTCCTCATCGACGACCTGTCGTTCACGCTGCCGCGCAACGGCATCGTCGGCGTCATCGGTCCGAACGGCGCGGGCAAGACCACGCTGTTCAAGATGATCCAGGGCCTGGAGTCCCCGGACACCGGCTCCGTCAAGATCGGTGACACGGTCAAGATCTCCTACGTCGACCAGTCCCGCGCCAACATCGACCCGAAGAAGACCCTCTGGGCCGTCGTCTCGGACGAGCTGGACTACATCAACGTCGGCCAGGTCGAGATGCCCTCGCGGGCGTACGTCTCCGCGTTCGGCTTCAAGGGCCCGGACCAGCAGAAGCCGGCCGGCGTCCTCTCCGGTGGTGAGCGCAACCGCCTCAACCTGGCACTGACACTCAAGGAGGGCGGCAACCTGCTGCTCCTCGACGAGCCCACCAACGACCTCGACGTCGAGACCCTGTCCTCGCTGGAGAACGCCCTCCTGGAGTTCCCGGGCGCCGCTGTGGTCATCTCTCACGACCGCTGGTTCCTGGACCGCGTCGCCACGCACATCCTGGCGTACGAGGGCGACTCCAAGTGGTACTGGTTCGAGGGCAACTTCGAGTCGTACGAGAAGAACAAGGTCGAGCGCCTCGGCGCGGACGCGGCCCGCCCGCACCGTGCCACGTACAAGAAGCTCACGCGAGGCTGATCGTCTTGGCACGCCACATCTACAACTGCCCGCTGCGCTGGTCGGACATGGATGCCTTCGGCCACGTCAACAACGTGGTCTTCCTCCGCTACCTGGAGGAGGCGCGCATCGACTTCATGTTCCGGCTGGCGCCGGGGGACGGTTCGCCGTCCTTCTCGGGCGGGTCCGTCGTGGCCCGGCACGAGATCGACTACGTGCGCCCGCTGGTCCACCGGCACGAGCCGGTGACCGTCGAGTCGTGGGTCACGAAGATCGGCGCCGCGTCGCTGACGATCGCGTACGAGATCAAGGACCCGGACCAGGTGTACGTCCGGGCCTCGACCGTCGTCGTGCCGTACGACCTGGCCGAGGAGCGGCCCCGGCGGATCTCCGCAGAGGAGAAGCTCTTCCTCCAGCAGTACCTGGCCGAGGAGCCCGCCGCAGCATGACGGTGCCCGTACGGTCGCTGGAGTTCGCCGACGCGAGGGAGGCCGCGGATCTCGCGGCCTTCCTCGGTCGGCTGCTCCACTACGACCGGGCCGCGGCGGTGCGGATGCAGGCGGGTGGCAGCGCGCTGGCAGTGTTCGGCAGGCCGCCGTCGTTCGAAGTCCTGGCGATCCGGGCGGCGCACCTGGCCGGATCGCACGAGTTCGACGTCACGGTGTCCGCCGGTGAACTCCTCGAATCCCTCGACGTCGAGGGCGCGGCGACAGCCGGTTCGGGCGCCCTGCCCGCACCCGTCACCGGGCCGCCGTGGACGGGTGTCCTCCCGCCCCGCGGCGGCTGGCGCGAACTGCCGGGCCTGCCCGGTCCCGTCACCCTGCGCACGGCGGTCACCGCCGCCGTGGCGGAGTTCCGCTCCCGCGACGAGGCGCTGCCCGAGGAGCGCCGTACCCGGGCGGAGCGGGACCTGATCGGACGCGAGATCTGGTCACGCGCGGTCGGACGCACCGAACTCCCGTTGCGGGCCGTCCACGCCGCCCAGTCCCTCGGCTTCCTCCGCCCGTCGCCCGACTTCCCGGTCGCCCTGCTCGCGGCCGGATCCTGGCTGCGGCTGCGCACCCCGTTCGGCTCGATCGCCCTGCGCGGCCCGGGCACCGGGCTCGGCACGCTCGCCGTGTCGGTGGGCGCGGGCTGAGTGGCCGGCCGAACCGCCGGCCCGCCGGCGCCGTGATCAGCCCTGGCAGTCCGCCGCCCGCCGCCCGCCGCACCGTGTGCCACGAGCGGCCGGAACGGACCTCAGCCCTCGGTGTTCACCATCGAGGCGGCGGCGTACGTGAGGTAGTCCCACAACTGCCGTTCGTGCTCCGGCGCCAGGCCGAGCTCGTCGAGAGCGACCCGCATGTGGCCCAGCCACGCGTCGTGCGCCGCCCGGTCCACCCGGAACGGGACGTGCCGCATCCGCAGCCGCGGATGTCCGCGCTGCTCGCTGTAGGTGCGGTGCCCACCCCAGTACTGCGTCAGGAACAGCCTGAACCGCTCCTCGGCCGGGCCCAGATCCTCCTCCGGGTACATCGGCCGGAGCAGCGGGTCCTCGGCAACCCCCTGGTAGAAGCGGTGCACCAGGCGCCGGAAGGTCTCCTCGCCGCCGACCTGCTCGTAGAAGGTCTGCTCCTGCAGCGTGTCGCGCGGAATCTCAGTCACCCGTCCATGGTCGCAGACGTACCGGCCGAGGTCCCTGGTCCTAGGACTCCGGACCGCGGACTCCAGCCATGGGACCCCGCCGCCGGACCCCGCCGCCGGACCCCGCCGCCGGACCCGAGCCGCTGGACCCCCGCCGCCGCCGGACCCGCGCAGTCGGAACCCGGCCCGGTTCCTGGCCCCGGGGCCCCGCGCGCAGGAAGGTGGAGGTATGGACGACGCACGCCCGGATCCCTTCGCCACGGCCGCCGCCGAGGAGCGGTGGGCGATGGTGCGCGGGATCGTGGCCGGCGGGGACCTGACCGACCCGGCATTGCGGGCCGCGTTCGAGGAGGTGCCGCGGCATCTGTTCGTGCCGTACTACTACGTCGGCGGCGGAGCGGACCGCCTGTGGTGCGAGGACCCCGACCCGGTCAGGCGGGCCCAGTGGCTGCGCGGGGCGTACGCGGACGGGGCCCTGGCCACCCGGATCCGGGACGGTGAGCTGATCTCCTCGTGCAGCCAGCCGTCGCTGATGGCCCGGATGCTCGAAGAGCTGGACGTACGGGACGGGCAGCGGGTCCTGGAGATCGGCGCGGGCAGCGGCTACAACGCGGCGCTGCTCTCGCACCGGCTCGGCGACGACGCCGTGACCACCGTCGACCTCGACCCGGAGATCACCGAATCGGCACGCCGGCATCTGGCGGCGGCCGGATACCGCCCCGCGGTGATCACCGGGGACGGGACACGGGGCTGGCCCCCGCGCGGTCCGTACCACCGGATCATCGCGACCTGCACCCTGCCGTGCGTACCGCAGTCCTGGCTGGACCAGTGCGTGACGGGCGCACGGATACTGGCGCCGTTCGCCACCGGACTGATCGCGCTCCGGGTGAGCGAAGGGGAACACGGAAAGTACGCCGAGGGCCGGTTCCTGCACACGCCCGCGTACTTCGTACCGCTGCGCGGCACACTGCCGCGGCCCGTGCGGCGCCCACACCTCGGCGCCCTGCCCAGGCGCGTCAGCGAGAACCAGCTCTTCCAGTTCCTGCTGACGCTGACCGGGGCCGCCCTCGACCCGCGCGAAGCCCTCTCCCTGTGGCAGCGCGAGCGCCGCCCCGAGCGGGAGAGGTTCGGCATCACGGTCCAGGACGGGCGGCAGTGGGCCTGGCTGGACGACCCCGAGGGGCCGTACGTCTGGCCACTGCCCAACGGGTAGCGCGGACCGGTCCGCGGCCGGTACGCAGCCGGTCCGCGGTCAGTCCCGGCGGATCGTGATCGTCGTCCACGCCCCGACATGCACCCGGTCGCCGTCCTGGAGCGGCACGGGGACGTACGGCTGGATCGGGTCCTCGGCGCCGTTGAGCGTGGTGCCGTTGGTGGAGTTCTGGTCGACCACGGCCCAGCTGCCGTCCGGCTGCTGCACCAGCACCGCGTGCTGGTGCGAGACACCCGGGTCCTCCGGCGGCACGGACAGATCGATGTCCGGGGACTCACCGGTGCTCTGCCTGCGGCGGCCGATGGTGATCTGGTTGCCCGCCAGCGGAAGCTGCTGCTCCGGGGAGTACGCGGGCAGGTTGAGCCCGGTCGCCTCGGGGCCGCTGCGCTGCATCATCGCCAGGAAGTACTCACGGTCCGGGGCGATGACCGCGGTCCAGCTCGCGGGCGGCTGGTTCTGGCCCGGGAACTGCGGTGGTTGCTGCTGTGCGGCCGGCGGCTGCGGAGCCTGGGTCCGGGACGGCGGCGAAAGCATCCAGTCGTCGTCATCGCCGGACTGCGGCGGCCGCGACTGCTGCGGCGCAGGCGGGGCGGGCGAACCGGGCGGACCGGGCGGACCGGGCGGACCGGGCCGCTCGAACGAGGGCGGCGCCGAATGCTGCTGGAAGGGCGGCGGCGCCGACTGCTGCTGGAACGGCGGGGGCGGTGCCGACTGCTGCTGGAAGGACGGCGGCGGCCCCTGCTGCTGAAACGGCTGCGGCGGCTGCGGCGACTGGGGCCCCGGGAGCGGGGGCGGCCCGGGGCGGCTGCCCTGGTCGGGGGAGAGCGGCTCGGCCGGGCGGTTCACCTGCGAGGGGCGCGAGCTCTGGTACTCGAACGGGTCGCGCTGCTGCTGCTGGGGGCCCGGCTGCTGCTGCGCCTGGAAGCCAGGCGGCAGGTTGAGACCCGGCGGAGGGCCGGGAACGCCGTGCGGCGCCAGCGGCGTGTACGACGTCGCGGTGTTCGTGAGGAAGTTCCAGCGGCACTCCTCGCAGAATGGCGCCATCGCCTCACGCGGCGTGCGGCACTGCGGGCAGAGCTCGGCCTGCTGGGTCGCGTCCGGGCCGGGGCCGCCCTGCGGGTAGCCGTAACCGCGAGCGGGCGGCGGGGGAGGCGGCGGGGGGACTGCACCCGCAGGCGCGCCCGCCCCGGTCATGCGATGTCCGCAGACCTCGCACCAGTCGTCGGAACCCGACTGGTGTCCGTTCGGGCAGGTCGGCATGTCGGCGCTTCCCCCTCTCCTCGTCCGGCCCCGGAAGGCCGTGAATCTCTGCTGCTCTTCGCCACCCGGCACCGGATCGCTCCGGCCGGACGGCCCGACTCTGTGTGGTTATTTCTTGACGCGCACGGTCTTGGTGGAGCGGGTTTCGAGTGTCATCGAGTCCGCTTCCGCGACCTTCGCTTTCAGTCGCACAGTACCGGTCGCCGCGTCGACGACGTCCACCACCTTCGAAAGCAGTTTCGCAGTTTCCTCGTTCCCGGACGCCGATGCCAGCTGCACCGCACGGCCCAGTTTCGCCGTCGCGCCGTCGAAGTCTCCCGACTTGCGGGCATCGAGCCCCTGCTGGATGACTTGTGCCAGTTCCGCCTGCCCCGTGTAGTGCGCGACCTGCGGGTTTATCGAGGTGGACGCCACCATGTCCTCCGTCCACACCGCCCGCACCAGGCCCTGCGAAAGGGTCTGCGGCGCGCCGCCCGACGGGTCGGGAAGGATCAGCGAGACCCGGGACGCCAGCATCTCCTGCCCGATACCGGCCTCCGGCACCTGTACGCACACGTGGTAGTCGCGGGACTCGTCGCCCCAGGAACCCGTGGGATAGTCACCGGCGCGGGGGCCCGCCGCGGTGCGACGGCCGGTCAGATCGACGACGGTCGGTGCGACCTGTTTCACGAACTTGATCTCGACCCCGACGGGCGTCCAGAGTCGCAGCGCGACATCCGCGACCTCCTTGCCCATCGCGTTCTCCATCATCTGCGTGAAGTCCGCGGCCAGTCCGGCCGGGTCGGCGACGATGTCGGCCGTGCCGAGCAGCGCGGCGGCGACGGCTGTGACCTCTTTCACCTCCCAGTCGGTGCCGACACCGCGGGCGTCACACGTGAAGCGGCCCGCGCAGGATTCCAGTGCGGCCCGCAGATCCTCCGGCGTCTCGTGCTCGTTGCGGCCGTCGGTGAGCAGGATGCCGTGCCGGATCTCCACATCGGCGGCGCCGAGCAGCCGGTCGGCCAGCCGCAGCCAGGTGCCGATCGCCGTACCGCCGCCGGCGCTGAGCGCGCGCAGCGCCTCCTTCGCCGCGGCCTTCGTCCGCGCGTCGGCGACGGCCAGCCGCCCGTTGCCCGGGTAGACCTCCTTGGCGACGTGCGTGCCGCCAACCACGGCGAACGAGGTGCCGTCGCGCAGGGTGTCGATCGCGGCGGCCGTCGCATCGCGGGCATTGCGCATCTTCGTCGGCGGATAGTCCATCGAACCGGAGCAGTCGACCATGATCACCACGGCGGCCCCCGGCGCCTGCCCCGGCACGCTCGAAGGCGCCGCAGCCGCACCGGACAGCGGGACGCCGCCGGTCGTTCCTCCTCCGGTCGAGGTGACCGTGACGATGGCGTTGACCTCGCGACCGCCCTCCGGCAGATATTCGTTCTGGTACACCTCGACGGAGAACTGCGGCACGTTCGACTTGGAGAAGTTGGCCATCTGATCGGCTCCTTGAGACTCCAGGTGTCGGATGAAGACAGCTGGGTGGAGTGTGCGGAGTTGGCGGACCGGGGAGTGCGCGGGCTACGTCGAATGGGCGGGCGGAATCGGAATCAAGCGTTACGGAACGGGACTCATGTGTCACCGCACGCCGATCCTGCCCCCTGCGACGGCACCGCGAACGGCAGGAGAGCCACTGTTACGTTGTCGTGGCCCCCACCGTCGAGCGCGTGGCCCACCAGCACCTGGGCGCCGTGCAGCGGCCGCAGGTGCGCGTCGGCCGGCACTGCCGCGGCCATCTCGGCCGCCGACTCCGCGTAATTCCACAGGCCGTCCGTGCACACCACCACGAGACCGGGCCGGTCCGGTTTGAAGGACGCGGTGTGCGGCTCCAGTTCGTACGCATCCGCGCCGAGCCACCCCGTGATGGCGTGGGCGCGCTCGTCGGCATACGCCTCGGCCTCGTTCATCAGGCCCGCCGCCACCATCTGCGCGGCCCAGGAGTCGTCCTCGGTCAGCCGGGCGGGCGGGTTGCTGCGGTCGTCGGGCACCCAGTAGACGCGGCTGTCGCCGACCCAGCCGATGACCAGCAGGCCACCCGCCATGACCGCGCCGACCAGGGTGCACGCCGGGGCGTTCTGGTGACGGTGCGGATCGTGCTCCATGGCCCTGCCGGGCTCCTGGGCCAGGGAGTTGACCGACTCGGCGGCGGCGACGATCGCCTCGTGCATCGCCTGCTGCGGATGCGTGCCGCGCGGCAGCGATTCCAGCAGCGTCTCGTTGGCGGCGCTCGCGGCGGCCGCCGAGGCCTCGTCGGGGCGGCTCGCCGACGAGACACCGTCGCAGACGATCGCGACGACGGCCGGCGAACCGTCGGGCAGGGCGGTGGTCGACACCGCGAACGAGTCCTCGTTGCGGTGGTGGCGCAGGCCCCGGTCGCTGACGGCGGCCACCGATTCGAGCTCCTGCTCCATGTGGTCGCGCTCGCGCGGCTGGGCGTGACCGCAGTTCTCGCAGTAGCCGTCGGTGTCGACCCGGCCGGCCCGGCAGGCCACACACAGCTTGGTGCCGGCCGGCGGGGTGGCGGACAGCTCGGCGGCGGGGGTACGGGGATCGGGTGTGGGTACCGCTGCCCCGGCCGCGGCCCCGGCCTCTTGTGCGGCTCCGGGCGCGGTTCCGGGCCAGGTTCCGGGAACGGCCCCCGGCGCGGCCAGTTCGAAGTCGCCCGACCCGCCCGGTCCACCTGCCCCGGCCGACCCCTCCGGTCCACCCGACCCGCCCGGTCCGTCGAACCGGACCGCTGCCGGGTGTCCCGCCGGAGTGCGGGCGGTGGACTCCGCGCCGCTCTCCTTGGGCACGGCCATGGCGATCGTCGGGCGGTCCCGAGGTGGTTCGGGCACGGCCGACAGGTCGTACCCGCACGCACCGCAGAACAGGTCCCCCGGCTCCAGCGGCTCCTCGCAGCCGGGGCACTTCGACAAGGCCGTCTCCTGGGGCTTCTGCGACATTTTCACACCCACGTCCGGGGGCGGAAACGGTTGGCCCGCTCCACCAGTTCGATCCTCTCGTCGCCGGGCTCCGCAAGCCGGGCGAGCATCCGGTACGAACGCTCCAGCCCGAAACGCAGGCCACGCTCGTCCAACTCACTGCCGAGCAGTGTCTTCGGCCTGTCCGCCCCGGCAGACGCGTACGCCTGTGGGACCGAGGACGAAGCCGTGGGACTACCGGAGAGTACCCAGTCGAGCGCCGTCCCCAGCACCTCTGTGGACAACTGCTCCCGGCGTACCGCGTCCAGACCGAAGCCGACCAGCCCCGACACCTGGGCCGAGGCGGCCATCAGATCGGCGATCAGCGGCTCGTCCGGCGCCCGTTCGCGCAGCCGGGCCCGCACCGCGGCGACCCGGGCCGCCGTGTAGTGGATCGACGCCTCCGGCACGGACTCCAGCGCCCTGACGGCCCCGGCCCGGTCCCCGGCGGCGATCCGCACCCGGGCCAGGCCGAACGCGGCGCTGACGAAGCTCGGGTCGGTCGTCCACACCAGCCGGTAGTACTCGGCGGCGTTGTCCAGCTGGCCCAGGACCTCCGCGCAGATCCCCAGCGCCAGCTTGGGCGCCGGCTCACCGGGGAACGCGTCGTACACCGCGTCGAAGGAGAGCGCCGCGTTCTCGTTGTCGCCGGTCACCAGCGAGGTGACGCCGCGGTACCAGACGACCCGCCAGTCGTCCGGGTACGTGCCCTCCAGCTCCGTCAGCGCCTGCCCCGCGGCGTCGAGTTCGCGCATCTCCAGGCGGGCGCGCAGCTCCCGCAGCCGGGTCTCCAGCGACGGCGCGGGTGCGGCCCGCAGCGCGCTGATCAGTTCGGCGGGCGCGGTGGTCATCAGCCCGGCGAGGAAGCCCGCGTTGGGGTCGCTCGCATCGACCCGGGGCACGGGCAGCGCGAGTGCGGTGGACGGCACGTCGAGCCTGGCCAGCCGGGGGCCTTCGGCGGCGTACGGACCCGACGGCGCAGCGGGCTCGCCGACCGGCAGCCGGGGGGCCGGAATCGCGGCCTGGGTATGCGTGTACGAGAAGGCCGCGCCGCTCTGGAAGGCCGCGCCGCTCTGGAGGGCCGTGCCGCTCGGGCCCGTGGCGCCGCCGGCCCGGACGTGCGTGGGCTGTGCGGTCAGCGGACCGGCACCCGGCGCGGCATAACCGGCCGCGGCCGGCGCACCCGCGGGCAGCGCGCCCGGCCCCGGTCCGACGGGCGGCACCGCGGGCGGGACGGGCCCCGAACCCACGGCAGCGGCACCCGACCCCTTCCGCCGCCGCCCGAAGTGCCCGGACGGTGCCGACGCGGCAGCCCGTGCCCCCAGCCGGGACACATTGTCCGTCAGCTCGGCGAACAACTGCGTGTCCGTGACCCGAACTTCCGTGCCGAACAGCGTCGACAGCGCCGGGCGCGGCCGCCCCGTCTGCAGCGACACCACCTCGCGCAGCACACCCGTCAGCTGCTCCGCCATCTCCGCCGCCGAGGCGAACCGCCGCGCCGGATCCGGGTCGGTGGCCCGTACCAGCAGCCGGTAGAACGACTCGTAGGTCCGGAACACCTCGATGTTGTCCGGGTCCGGGAGCGAGTCCACGAAGACGTTGGTGTAGCCCTGGAAGTCGAAGGTGAGCACCGCGAGCGTCCGCGCGACCGTGTACAGATCGGACGCGACCGACGGGCCGACCTCCGCGACCTCCGGCGCCTGATACCCCACCGTGCCGTAGATGGCCGACTCGTCGTCGTCCATCCTGCGGACCGCGCCCATGTCGATCAGCTTCAGCTGGTCCTCGGTCTGGATCGCGTTGTCGACCTTGAAGTCGCAGTACAGCAGGTTGCGGCTGTGCAGATGACCGAGCGCCTCCAGCGCCTCGATGCCGTACGCGCACGCCTGCTCGACCGGCAGCGGATCACGCTTCCCGGCCGGGGTGCGGCGCTCGTTCGCGATCTCCTTGAGCGCCTTGCCGCCGACGTACTCCATCACTATGTAGCCGTCGAGGGAACCCGTGCGCTGGTCGAGATGTTCGACGAAGTTGTAGATCCGGACGATGTTGGAGTGCTCGATCTCGGCGAGGAAGCGGCGCTCCGAGATGGCGGCCGCCATGGCGTCCTGGTCACCGGTGTCGAGCAGGCCCTTGAGGACCACCCAGCGGTCGGAGACCGCGCGGTCGACCGCGAGATAGACCCAGCCGAGCCCGCCGTGCGCCAGACAGCCCGCGACCTCGTACTGGCCGTGCACGATGTCGCCCTCGCCGAGCTTGGGCACGAAGGAGTACGGGTGACCGCACTTGGTACAGAACCCCTCCGTACGGCCCGCCCGTTCACCCCGGGCCCGGCCCACCGGCGCCCCGCAGTCGGAGCGCGAACAGAAGCGCTTGCGCTCCGGCACCTCCGGGTTCGCCATCACCGCCGAGCGCGGGTCCGGACGCGGCACGTCCGGTACCTCCACCAGGCCCGCGCCCAGCCTGCCCCGGCCGGACGCGCCCGTGGACGAACCGGAGGAACGCACCGACACCGAACGGGACGTGGTGCCACCGGACAGCGAGCGCGAGAGCCGTCCCGAAACGGAACGCCGCGAGGTGGACGAGCGGGACGAGGAACGCGAAGAGGCCCGGGACGAGGCCCGCGAACTGCTGTTGCTGCCCCGACTGCCTGCGCTGCCCCCGCTGCCCCGACTGCTCGCCCCGCCGCCGCCCGCGATCCCGGTCGGCGGCGAGCTCACCAGGCCCGTCGGTGAGACGACCGGAGCCAGACCGCAGGTGTCGCAGTACAGCTCACCGCCGCCCACGTCCTCGTAACTGCCCTCGCACGCGGGGCGCTGGCACTGCGTACTCATGGTCCCTCCCCCTGTTCGCCCCGCCGCAGCAGTGGCCCTTCCGGCGTGTACGTGCACGTGCTCACCGCCGGTCCTCCGGTCCCGCGGCCCGGCGCTGGGACAGCAGTTCGGCCGCCGTCTCCTGGTAGCGCAGCACCGCCTGTGTGGCGACCCGCAGATCGCACGGCGCGCTCCACAGCATCCGGCGCGCCGCGTCGTACCGCTCGATCAGCAGCGGGTCCTCGGCCAGACCGTGCCGGGCGACCTTCGCCTTGTACGCGTCGAGCCTGCCGCGCAGCTCCGCCCGGACGGCCAGCGGGGCCGTGACCGCGGTCAACGACTCACGGGCCCGCAGCAATTCCTCCTCGGCCTCGCGCTCCAGCGTCTCCAGGAGCGGGGAGAGCCGGTGCCACTGGGCGTGCCTGCGGTACTCCGAAGCGGCAGCCAGCCGCTCCTGGAGCGCGGTCGCCGGACCGCTCACCGCGGGCACCTCGGACGCGGCGATCTTCGCCAGCACCTCGCCGCGCGCCGACCGGGCCTCGGTCAGGGTGCGGTCCGCGCGGGAGAGGACGTCCCGCAGGTGGACCAGCCGCTGCTCGGCGTCCTGCCGGACCGCGAGCACGGCCTCGATCTCGCGGCGCACCTCGTCCAGGGCGCGGGCCGCCCGGTCGTAGCGCGTCGTGTCCGGGCGGCCGCCGCCGGGCGCCGAACTCCCGGGCCCCGACAGCCAGAAGGCGAGCGGATCGGAGATCACCTGTGCCCGCAGCGTGGTCAGCTCATGGGTGATCGCCGCCAGGTCGTCACCCGACGGGTGCTCGCCCGGGCGTACGCCGACGGAGTGCGCCAGCGACCGGGTGCGGTGCAGCTCGGCGGCGAGCAGGTCTATCCGGGCGGGCAGCGCGGACCACACGGCGTCGGACGCGACGACCATGTCCAGCGAACGGGCGTACAGCTCGTTCATCCGGGTGACCAGCTCCTCCAGCGTGAACCGCTCGGAGAGCTTGGCCGGGCCGGTGATCGACGAATCGGGGCGGCCCGCCGCGTGCGCCACGGTGATGCCCTGGCCGCGCAGCAGTTCGGTGAGGGCCAGCAGATCGTCCCGGTTGGGGTAGCGCCGACGTGCCCGCACCGAACGGGCCTCGGCCAGCGCCCCCGCGTAGGCGTCGAAATACCCCCACAGCAGCGTGATCGACTGCTCGGTGGTGGCCCAGCGTTCCTTGGTGACACCGGTCAGATCGGCGCCCTCCAGGAGCCGGCGGCCCGCGTGGTCCTGCAGGGCGAGGAGCGAGGTCTCGATCGCCTCGTGCTCCGCGCCCAGCCGGCCCAGCGCACGGTCCACCTCGTCCCGGTCCATGACCGGGCCGGGGGGGCTCCCCGCGTGGCCGGGGAAGGGGCCCGCGACGCCCATCGATCACCTCTCCGCTCCTCCTGCCGGGACGGGCCCGGCAGGATCAGGTCCACTGCCTCGCCGACGGGGTCCGCGCCGTCGCGCACACCCGGCCGACCCGGCACTAGTTGCTCCGGTACTTGGGGGCCGGCGGGGCCGATATCCCCGGCAGACCATCCTCCAGCCAGTTCCGGTACGACTGCATCCAGCGGCTGTTCGCACCACCCTTGCGGTAGTCGACCAGGACCTGATTGACCCGGGCCACCAGATCGTTCGCTCCGCGCTTCGTCGCCACGCCGTAGTACTCGGTGGTGAACGGCTTGTCGTCCTTGAGCTCGACCGCCGGGTCCTGGGCGGCCTGGCCGGCCGCCAGAGCGTTGTCCGTGACGATCGCGTCGACCTCGCCCAGTTGCAGCCGCACCAGGCAGTCCAGCTGGTTGGGGACGGTGAGCCGGTCCTCGTCCGCCTCGGTGCCGTCGTGCGGGTCCTTGAAGACCGCGCCGAACGACTGCTTCTCCAGCGCCTCGTACGCGGTGGAGCCCTCGGCGGTGCAGACCCGCTTGCCGGTCAGGGACTTGTCGAACCCGGTGATCGTCGAGTCCTTCGGCGCGAGGACCTGCTGCCCGGCCTGGAAGTAGGCCGTGGAGAACGAGACCTGCTTCAGCCGGCTGCAGTTGATCGTCATCGTCCGGACGACGACATCGACCTTGTCGTTCTCCAGGGCGGCGATCCGCTGGTTGGTGGGGATGGCCCGGTAGATCACCGCGTCACGGTCGCCCAGGATGTTCTCGGCGATGGCCCGCACCAGATCGATGTCGAACCCTTCGAGCTTGTCCTTGCCCTTGTCGGCTGCCGGATTGCGGTATCCCCAGCTGAAACTGTTCTGGTCGACGCCCGCGATCAGCTTTCCGCGCTGCCTGATCTTCTCGATGTTCGGACCGCTGTCGGACTTCGGCGGAAGGCTCGCCTCCGGGTCCGTGCAGTCGTCGGCCCTGGTCTGCACGGCCTGAGCCGTACCCGGCCCCGAGGCGTCACCGCCGAAGGCGTCGGCGCCGCCGTGGGAGAGCGGCAGCAGGGTGAGCGAGGCCGTCACCGCGCAGGCCACGGCCATGCCCGTCACCCCGCCCCAGCCGCGCAGCCCGCCGCGGGCGGACCACCGGCCCGTGCGCTTCCTGGTCATCGCTCCCCCTCTCACCGGTACTCCGAGAGCCTGCGGTTGATTCCGACGATCGCGGCCACGGCGGCCAGCGCGGCCAGCGCGGCGGCCCCGGTCGGCAGCCCGCCCAGCGCCCCTCGCCCGTCCTTCGCGGCCCGGGTGAACTCGTCCTGCTCATGGGCGAGCGCCAGCTCCAGCGCGTCGTCCACCCGCTCGAAGGACTCACCCGTCGAGTCCTTCGGCCCGATGATCTGCGCCCGCGCGCCCTCGTAGTCGCCGCTGTCGTCGGCCGTGCGGGCGGTCCGGTGGCGGCCCTGCCACTCGGAGACGGCGTCGACGGCCTTCGTCACCGGCCCGCTCCCCTGGTCGTCGTCGGCAAGCTTCCCGGCTCTCTTCAGCTCTTCACCGAGGGCCTTCATATCCGTGGTGTAGTCGGTCTCGTACTTGTCGTTCTTGCCGTCCGGGGTGAGCACCGCGCCGCGGGCGACCAGAGTGAGGTTCTCATTGGCGCGCGCCTTCAGCGAGTCGATCCGCGCGTGGTTGAGCACATCGAGGGACTGCTGCCCGTTCACATCGGCGGCATGCAGCTCGGACCGCGCCACCGTGTGCCCCACGGCCAGCCACAGCAGCACCACGGTGGACGCCGCGGTCGCGACGAGCAGCCCGTGGTTGAACACCCGGTTCGTCCTGCGGTAGTTGCGCCGCTGGACCCAGAACAGCGCGGCCAGTGCCACGACTCCGAGCCCGATCGAGAAGAACGGCCAAGCCCTGGCCGCGTCGTTGTCCTCGCCGAGCCGGCCGGTCTCCGCCGCGTACAGCCGTTCGGCGGCCGGCAGCAGGACGTTGGTCATCTGCTGGTTGGCGTACCGGAGATAGGCACCGCCCAGTGGCAGGCCCTGCCGGTTGTTGGCGCGGGCCCGCTCGATCAGGCCCGTGTACCGGGGGAGTTCCTCGTTGAGCGTGGTGATCTCGTGCCCGGACTTCGTCGACGCGTCCGTGTTGGCGGCGGCCTTCACCAGCAGCCGGGACGCTTCCTTGATGTCCCTGTCGTACCGGTCGTGGACATCGAGCGGCTCCTGCGCCCCGGCCAGGAAGCCGCTCGCCGCAGTGGTGTCGGCGTCCGCCAGCGAGCGGTAGATGGCCGCCGCGTCGGCGCTCAGCGGCTGGCTGCGGCCCACCACGTCGTCGGCGGCGGACGCCCGGTCGGCGATCTCGAAGGCCGTCACGGCCCCGAACGCGACGACGAGCAGGGCCAGTACGGCTCCGACGATCCGGAGCCTGCCCGGTTCGGTCGTCGCCGCGGTCCGCAGCCGTTCCGCCGTCGCGGACCAGGCACCGCGCTGCGGCGGAACGGGTACGGTCGCGGGCGCGGGCGGCTGCGCCCGCGTGTGTTCCGGCGTGGTGCGTACATTCGGCTGGTATGTCACTCGACCTCCCCCTCGGTCACTGACGGTGGCCCGGCCCCCGGCCGGTCGGGGGATGGTGCCCGGCCAGAAGTATGGCCGCAGGGACCGACATCCACACCACGAACGTCCGGATCCCGCATCGATCCACGGATGCGATCACACGCACGAGGATGCGAGCACACGCATTCGATCAAGGCCTGAGCCGCCGATCAAGCCGATCGGCGGACCAATCCCCGAAGCGGACCGATCTCCCTATCCATGAACACGTTCGGGACAACTGATCGGTTCCCGTACGCAAGGGGCGTCCCGCGACGCGCATCGCCGCGGGACGCCCCCGGGAAGAGACCGGCCGGATCAGCTGTACTGCGCACGCAGCCTCTCGTGCACCCCGGCCGCCGCCCCCGTGTGGTCCAGGCCGAGCAGCGCGGCCCCCAGCACCGGCGGCTCCGTCACCACCCGGAGCACCGCCTTCGGGGCGCGTACCGCGAGGAGTTCGGCGATCTTCGCGTCCAACCGCGGGTGGCGGGCCGCCAGTACGCTGCCGCCCAGCACCACCGGCGCCTCCTCGTCCAGCAGGTCCAGCCTGCCCATCGCGACCGACGCCATCGCGACGACCTCCTCCGCCAGCCGGTCCACCAGCGCGCCCGCCACCGGGTCCCCGGCCGCCGCGGTCGCGAAGAGCACCGGAGTCAGCTCGTGCCGGCGCTCGGACTCGACCCGGCCCAGATGCAGTGCCTCGATCAGCGCGTACATCGAGTCGAGCCCGAAGTGCGCGGGCAGCGTGCGCGCCAGCTCGGTCGGCCCACCGCGGCCGTCCTCGGCCCGCGAGGCGAACCACATGGCCTCCTCGGCCAGCCCCGAACCGCCGCCCCAGTCACCGGACATCCGGCCGATGGCGGGGAAGCGCGCGGTCCGCCCGTCCGGCACCATGCCGACACAGTTGATCCCCGCGCCGCAGACCACCGCCACGCCCCGAGGCTCGTCCACCCCGGCGCGCAGTATCGCGAACGTGTCATTGCGCACCTCGACCGTGCGGCCCCACTCCCTGCGGACCAGACCCTCGGTCAACTCGGCCTCCTCCACCGGGAGATCGACGTTGGCCAGGCACGCCGACACGTGCTCCACGCCGTCGACGCTCCGCCCGGACGTGGCCAGGGCCTGTCCGAGCAGCGGGGCCAGGACGTCCAACGCCGCCTCCACGCCGACCACCGGCGGCTGGAAGCCACCGCCGCGGGCCGTCGCCAGCACTGTTCCGTCCTCACCGATCAGCGCCACATCGGTCTTGCTGTTCCCCGCGTCGATCGCGAGGACCGAAGCGCTCACGCCCACGCCAGGTGCTCCCGGTTGTGTGCGATCAGCTTGTCGGTGAGCGCCTCGGCGTACTCGAACTGGCCGATCAGGGGGTGGGCGAGCAGCGCCCTGAACACTGCGTCTCTCCCGCCCGCCCGCCCGGTGGCTCGGCCGCCGCGCAGCGCCGCTTCCAGGGCGAGGTTTTCGTACGCCGTCACGTTGGCGATCAGCCCCGCGTACAGCGGGTCCAGCTCCGGAACGGCGAGCGGCGTCGCGCCCGTGCCGTCGACCCGGGCCTGCACCTCGATCACCGCGTCGTCCGGCAGGAACGGCAGCGTCCCCCTGTTGTACGTGTTGACCACCTGCACCGGGGAGCCGCCCGAGCCCAGCAGCGAGGACGCCAGGTCCACCGCCGCCTCCGAGTAGAAGGCGCCGCCGCGCTTGGCGAGCAGCGCGGGCTTCTCGTCCAGCGCCGGGTCGCCGTACATGGCGAGGAGTTCCTTCTCCATCGCGGCGACCTCGGCCGCCCGGGACGGCTTGGTGCCGAGCTCCCGCACGACCTCGTCGTGCGCGTAGAAGTACCGCAGGTAGTACGAGGGGACGACGCCGAGCCGGTCGACGATCGCCCGGGGCATGCGCAGATCGTCGGCGATCGCGGCGCCGTGCTCGGCGAGCAGCCTCGGCAGGACGTTCTCGCCGTCAGGGCCGCCGAGCCGCACCCCGAGCTCCCACGTCAGGTGGTTGAGCCCGACATGGTCGAGGTGCACCTCACCGGGGGTGACGTCGAGCAGCCTGGCGAATTTACGTTGGAGGCCGATGGCTACGTTGCACAGACCGACGGCCTTGTGGCCGGCCTGGAGCAGCGCCCGGGTCACGATCCCGACCGGGTTGGTGAAGTCGATGATCCAGGCGTTCGGGTTGGTGCGGCGGACCCGCTCTGCGATGTCCAGGACGACCGGGACGGTGCGCATCGCCTTGGCGAGGCCGCCGGCCCCGGTGGTCTCCTGGCCGATGCAGCCGCACTCCAGCGGCCACGTCTCGTCCTGGTTGCGGGCGGCCTGGCCGCCGACGCGCAGCTGGAGCAGGACCGCGTCGGCGTCGGCGACGCCCGCGTCGAGGTCCGCGGTGGTGACGATCCGTCCCGGGTGGCCCTGCTTGGCAAAGATCCGCCGGGCGAGGCCGCCGACGAGTTCGAGACGGTCGGCCGCCGGGTCGACGAGCACGAGCTCCTCGATGGGCAGCGTGTCCCGCAGCCGGGCGAAGCCGTCGATCAGTTCAGGTGTGTAGGTGGACCCGCCACCAACTACTGCGAGCTTCATCGGATTCCTCCGTGGATACTCCGCCCTTCAGGGCGGAGAGGAAACGGACTCCTGCGGAGCAGGGCAAGGAACGGGGTTTCGCTCCCGGGGCGAAAGGCCGTGCTGTGACCCGCAGATTTGATCTTAACTCGGAGTATGGCTAGTTTGTGAGCGTGACCGCGAGCCGTGTGAAGCGGGCGTTCAAGTACCGCTTCTGTCCGACTGATGCGCAGGCAGCCGAGCTGTCGCGCACGTTCGGTTGCGTGCGGAAGGTCTACAATCTGGCGCTCGCCGCCCGCACGGAGGCATGGGTGCGGCAGGAGCGGGTCAACTACAACGCAACGTCGGCGATGCTGACGGCGTGGAAGAAGACCGAGGAGCTGGCGTTCCTCAACCAGGTCTCGTCGGTGCCGCTCCAGCAGACGCTGCGGCACCTGCAGACCGCGTTCACCAATTTCTTCGGCAAGCGGGCGAAGTACCCGCGCTTCAAGTCGCGGAAGAAGTCGCGGAAGTCGGCGGAGTACACCACCAGCGGGTTCCGCTTCCGTGACGGGGCGCTGACCCTGGCGAAGATGACCGAACCGCTGGACATCGTGTGGTCCCGGCCGCTCCCCGAGGGGGCGAGGCCGTCCACGGTGACCGTTTCCCAGGACGCGGCGGGACGCTGGTTCGTCTCGTTGCTGTGTGACGACCCGACCGTCCAGCCCCTCCCCGCCACCGACAGCGCGGTCGGAATCGATGTCGGCCTGGACCACCTGCTGACCCTCTCCACCGGGGAGAAGATTGCTAACCCCCGGCACGAACGCCGGGACCGCGCCCGACTCGCCAAAGCTCAGCGGAAACTGTCCCGCAAGGCCAGGGGCGACGGCGCCAACCGGGCCAAGGCCCGGCGCAAGGTCGCCGAGATCCACGCGAGGATCGCCGACCGTCGCCGTGACCTGCTCCACAAGCTGACCACTCGGCTCGTGCGTGAAAACCAAACGCTCGTGATCGAGGACCTGACCGTGCGCAACATGGTCAAGAACCACACGCTCGCCCGAGCCATCTCGGACGCGAGCTGGAGCGAGTTCCGCTCCATGCTGGAGTACAAGGCCGCCTGGTACGGGCGCGAGGTGATCGCCGTCGACCGATGGTTCCCCTCGTCCAAGCTGTGCTCCGCCTGCGGCACCCTCACCGAGAAGATGCCGCTGAACGTCCGTACCTGGACGTGCGACTGCGCAGCGACCCACGACCGGGACGTGAACGCAGCGAAGAACCTTCTGGCCGCCGGGCTGGCGGTAACAGTCTGTGGAGCTGGTGTAAGACCTCAACGGAGTTCTCCGGGCGGGCAGTCGGCGCCGAAGCAGAAACCCCCACGGCGCGAGCCGTAGGAATCCCCCTCGTTCATGAGGGGGAGGAAGTCAAAGGTCAGCCCTTTACTCCGGTTTCCGGTCAGTGTGACGTGTCGAAGACTTCGTCACGCGTGGTGGCGAGTGCGCTCTCCAGCGCGCCGCGCAGGACGGGGCGATGCGTCACGGCCCCGGCGATCAGCCGGGGCCGGGAGGCCGCCAGCTCGGCGAGCTCGGACTCGACCCGGCTGCGCAGCGGCTCCCCGCCGGCCGTGATCAGCTCGCCGGACAGCACGACGACCTCCGGGTCCAGTACGGCGACCATCGAGGCGAGGCCGGTCGCGAGGCCCGTGGCGAACAGATCGAGGAGCCGGGGGTACGGGCCGTCCTCGCCCGCCTCCGCGGCCTCGGCGGCCCGGGTGATCAGGCCGGCCGCGACCTCGTGATGGGTGCCCGAGCCGCGGACCGGCGCGTCGTCGATGCCGAGCTCCCGGGCCAGCCGGGCCAGCACCTGCGCGCCCGCCAGCTCCTGGAAGCCGCCCGAGTTCGCCTTGGTGACCTGGCGGACCAGCGGGGCGCCCGGCACCGGCAGGAAGCCGACCTCGCCGGCACCACCGGTGAAGCCCCGGTGCAGCCGCCCGTTGATGACGAGAGCGGCACCGAGCCCCTCCTCGTTCCACAGCAGGACGAAGTCGTCGTGCCCGCGCGCCGCACCGAGCCGCTGCTCGGCCACCGCGACCAGGTTCACGTCGTTCTCGTACTCGACCGGCATCGGCAGGAACGCGGCCAGCTCGTCCAGCAGGGTGGGGGAGTGCCAGCCGGGCAGATGTGAGGCGTACCGCAGCCGCCCGGTCTCGGGGTCGAAGGCGCCCGGGGTGCCGATGACGACCCGGTGCACATCGGCGCGGGTGAGCCCGGCGTCCTTGACCGCCCCGTCCAGCGCCTCCGCCACCTGCCGCACCACGGAGTCGGCGCGCCGCCCCGGGGTGCGCAGCTCGAACTCGCCGACCGTCTCACCCGTCACATCGGCGACGGCGGCGACGATCCGGTGGGTGTTCACATCCAGCCCCGCGACATGCGCGGCCCGCGCGTTCACCGCGTACAGCTGGGCGTTGGGCCCCGGCCGCCCGGCCACGGTCCCGGTGGCGACGACCAGCCCGGCCGCCTCCAGCCGCGCGAGCAGCTGCGACGCGGTCGGCTTGGACAGCCCGGTCAGCTTCCCGATCCGGGTCCGCGAGAGGGGGCCGTGCTCCAGCATCAGATAGAGGGCGGCCCGGTCGTTCATGGCCCGCAGAACGCGGGGGGTGCCCGGTGTGGTTCCGGCCATGACCGTTGCACCTGCCCTCTGTTAGGAAGGTTTCCTATTCGGTGGAAGGACGGTAAGGCGCGGATTCCGGGGCGTCAATGGTCTGCATCGCGGTGGCAATCAAAGCGTTACTTGAGTGGCTGCCTGCGGTGTGGCCGGGGTGCTGTCGCGGGATGGTGTGGGAGGTGTGCCGCACCCCGGTCGAAGCGTGATGTGCATCACATCGACTGCGGGCCGCCCGGCGGTGACTGCTTGCGACCGTACCGGATTGCCTCATTCCGATTAGCCGTGAAGTCCTGGCGGAACGGTCGGCTTCATTCGTCTCGAGGGTGCGGGTGGCCGCCCTTGCTCACGCAGCGTGCCGACTCGTGACGCGAATCAATTCCGGCAAGTCGGCCGATTGTTTCGCTGGGGGATGCGCTCGATGTTTGTGATTGCGAACTCGGGCCTTGACGGCGGGAGTTGACCTGTCGTTGACTCCAGCTTCGTTTGTGTCGGGCGTGTGACTCTGGGGTGGGGGCTTGTGGAGTTCGATACGGGGTTTCGGTTTGCTCGAAGACGGCGTTTGGGCGGCGTGGCAGTGGCTGCCGCGCTGTCGCTGCTTGTGTTGCCGGTCCCGGAGAGTCACGCGGTCACCGCTGCGTCGGACTCCGCCGGGCTGAGCGAGGGTGGGCGGGCTCTGGCGGAGGCGAAGGCCTCGGGCAGCCGCGTGGAGGTGGTCGGGGAGCGTTCGGAGCGGACGACGGTGTTCGCGAATCCTGACGGTTTCACGTTCACTCTTGAGCAGTCCGTCGTTCCCGTGAGAGTGGCCAAGGGCGAGGGGGACTGGCAGGCGCCGGATGCCACGCTGGAGCGTCGGCCGGACGGGTCCGTGGGTCCGAAGGCGGCGGCGGTGGACATGGTGTTCTCCGGTGGTGGTGACGATGCGCTCGTGAAGCTGTCGAAGCGGGGGCGGTCGCTCGAACTGGACTGGCCGACGAAACTTCCGGCACCTCGGATCGATGGTTCGAGCGCGGTCTATGGCGATGTGCTGCCGGATGTGGATCTGATGGTCACGGCGACCGTCGAGAGTTTCCAGCAGGTGCTGGTGGTCAAGACTCCCGAGGCGGCTGCTGCTGCGGAGTTGAAGAAGCTGTCGTTCGGGCTGAAGGCGAAGGGGCTTGAGGTCCGCACGGGCGCCGCCGGGAACCTCACCGCGGTGGATGGGAACGGACAGACGGTCTTTCGTGCGCCGCCGGCCCGGATGTGGGACTCGGCGGGTGCAGCGGCCACGAGCCCGCCTGCGTCACTCAAGGGCAGTGCTGTGCAGTCCGAGGTCGAGGATCCGGCTGTACCCGGTGACGCCGCGGAGACGGCGCCGTCCGGTACGGGCATCGAGCCGGGCCAGGGGGACAACGTTGCCCGTATCGATGTGGAGGTCGCGAAGGACGCCCTCGCCGTCGTCCCGGACGCCGACATGTTGGCGAAGACGGACGAGAAGGCGTTTCCGCTGTTCATCGATCCGACGGTGACGTGGGGGGAGTCGGAGCGGACGCTGCTGCGCTCGGACGGGTATGAGTCCTACGGGTGGGGCAACGGGGATGACGGCCAGGGCAAGGGTGTCGGTAAGTGCGGTACCTGGAGCGGGTATTACTGCGGGCCGGGGTATGTGCAGCGGCTGTATTTCGAGTTCTCTCCGGCGAGCCTGAAGGGCAAGCAGGTTCTGGATGTGACGTTCCGGGTGACGGAGCCGTGGGCGTTCCAGTGCGACCCGCGGTGGGTGGATCTGGTCCGTACGAACAACATCTCGTCCTCCACCACCTGGTCGTCCAGGCCGAAGGATCTGGACCTGATGGTGGACCGGCATGTGTCCGCCGGGCGGGGTTCGTTGTGTGATCCGGATGCGCCTGACGCACCGATCGAGTTCAGGGACAACCCGGACGAGACAAACGAGAATCTGACGCCGACGGTCCGTGATTTCGCCGCGGGGAAGTTCTCCCGGCTGACGCTGATGCTCAAGGCGCATGACGAGGGTGACACCGGGGCTTGGAAGCGGTTCAGGAACGACGCGGTGCTGGCGGTGGATTTCGTCGGGCTGCCGGCCAAGCCGACCGGTATCGGGTTGGTGACCGGCTCGGGCACGGTGTGTGAGACGAAGGAGTCCGATCCCGCGATCGTGTCCGACCCCACGCCGACGCTGACCGCCACTCCTCAGACGGCGTCCGGGGGTGAGAAGGACGCGCAGTTGCGGGTGGCGATGGACGTGGACAAGAAGGCGTCCGACGGTACGTGGTCGAACGCGATCACTGAGATGGAGCGTCCGACGACTGGTTATGTCGGTGACAACGTGAAGCTCTCGGCGTCGTCTCCGGCTCTCGTGGAGGGCACCTTGTACCGGTACCGGTCGTGGACGCGTTCGTATTACAACGGGGGGAAGAGTCAGTTGCCGGGTCCGTCGAATGCCTCGACGACCGGTTGGTGTTACTTCAAGGTCGACCCGACTGCTCCGAAGGCCCCGAAGATCACCTTTGGTACCACGTACACGGAGTGCACCACCAATGCGTGTGCGCCCGGTGGTGGTCCGGGGGTGAAGGATGCGTTCACGTTTTCCGCTGCGGCGGGTGACAGCAATGTGGCGTATCAGTACCGGCTTTCGCAGGACGCCGCGTGGTCGGCGGAGCGTGCTGGTGCGACGGTCAAGGAAACGATCACGCCGTCGAAGCCGGGAACGTTTCGGTTGTACGTCCGGGCGAAGGACACGGTCGGCCGGTGGGGCGCGCAGAATCTGGTGGACTTCCTTGTCGCGGCGGGTGAGGGACCGGTCGGCCGGTGGCACTTCGACGAGGCGGACGGGGATGCCAAGGACGCCGCCACGGCTGACGGTGCCGACGACGTCACCCTTGCCGGAGGGGCGGTGCGGGACGATCGCGGTCGCCGCGGGCTGATCACGCACGACGCACTGGGTGATTTGTTGCCGGCTCCGGTCACGGACAAGGGGCTGTCGTTGAACGGCACCACCGGGTATGCGGCGACCGGCGGTCCCGCCCTGGAGACCCGGTCCGCCTACACGGTCTCCACCTGGGTGCGGCTGGACAGCAAGGCGTCCGACGCGATCGTCCTGTCGCAGGACGGCGCGCACTACAGCCCCTTCATCATCTGGTACCACAGGCAGCTTGACACCTGGTGTTTCGGTACCAAGGACAAGGACGAGGCCACGGGCAACGCCTACTTGGGGATCTGCGGCCTCAAGCCGGCCCAGCTCAACGCGTGGACACATGTGGCGGGCAGCTATGACCCCGCCACTCAGGAAGTGGTGTTCTACGTCAATGGTGTTTTGCAGGGCAAGAGGATCAACGCGGGTACCTGGGAGGCGGCGGGCGCTCTGCAGATCGGCCGGTACAAGTGGGCCGACAGGTATCAGTACTACTTCCCCGGCAGCATCGACGAGGTCGCGGTGTGGCAGCGAGTCCTGTCGTCGGACGAGATCGTCGGCGAGGCGAGACTGCTCACGGCTCCGGGCTATGCGGCCACCGAGCTGGTCGCGGACTGGTTGCCGTCGCGGGGCAGCGGTTCGGTCATCGGTGACACCACTTCCGGTTACGGACGTGGTCTGACGCTGACCGGTGGCGCATCGCTGGATGGCGAGGAACTGGTTCTGGACGGTGTGGACGACGCGGCCACGGCGACCGCTCCGTTGGTGGACGACACGGGCTCGTTCACGGTGACCACCTTGGTGTCGCTGGACGAGGCGAAGCTGGCCGCGAAACCGGTCGGCCACGTCGGACAGGTCCTCGGCCAGCGGACGGCCGACGGTTCCGCGTGGGGGCTGTGGTTCGAGGTCACGGGCCATAAGACCGTGCTGGACGAGGAAACGCTGGAGGAGAGGCAGGTACCGGTCGGGTTCTGGCGCTTCGGGCGGCTGAACGCTGACGGCACTTCCTCCTCGGTGGTGTCGGACGAGGAAGCGGCGATCGACTCACCCGTGCGTCTGACCGGCATCTTCGACGCGCAGGACGCGACGGTTTCGCTCCGGGTGGGCTACGTACTCAACGCGGAGCCGAAGCTGTTCACGGCGAAGGCCGGCTCCGGTGAGTTCGCCATCGGCAAGGGATTCAACGGCGGGGCGTGGAAGTACTTCCTGCCCGCCCGCTTGGCCGAAGTCCGGGTCTGGGCCGGAGCGATAGCGAGCCAGGAACAGGCCGAGGACCTGGTGAGCGACTGACCGCTCAGCGGGGCGGGGGCGCCTTCCGGCGCCCGCGCCCCGTCACGCCGGGGGCTCCTGGACCCCGTCGTTGCAGCGGGGCGATGCCCGCAATTCTTCCAACTGACAGCTTCGGGGCGGGGACAGACATGGCATGGGGCATAGGCGGCTCACGTGGCAACAGATCGTGGGGCATGGGCCGTCGTCGTGAGAGCCGGTTACTGGTGATGGCTTTGGCCGCCGCGTTGACGGTGCCCGTGGGGATGGCACCGGTGGCCTCCGCACAGACGGGTGGCCTGGGCCGACCGGATCTGCCGGAGCAGCGGGTCAGCAAGGTCAGGAAGGTCACGGGTCTCGGTGCCGAACGGGCCCGCGAGCGGGTGGCGAAGGACCGCGCGGTCAACGCGGCCCAGGCTGAGAAGGCGGGCAGCGAGCGGCGTGCCGCCTGGCCGGCGGCGGGTTCCGCGAAGGTGACTCCGGGGCCGCAGGAGAAAGCGAAGATCTCGCCCGGCGGGCTGCCGGTGACGGTGACCCGGCCAACCGGGACGGGCGGTGACGCCGCTCCCGCCGATGCCGGAGTGACGGTCCTGGACCAGCGGAGCGCAGACCGGCTCGGCATCACAGGTGTGGTGCTGAGTGCCCAGTCGGACGCCGGGGGCTTTGCCGAGATCGGGATCGACTACAGCCGTTTCGCTTCCGCGGTGGGCGGCGGCTGGGCGACACGGCTGGAACTGGTGCGGCTGCCTGCTTGCGCTCTGCTCACGCCACAGAAGGCGGACTGCCGCACGCGGACTCCACTCGGGTCGAGCAACAGTGTGAAGAACCGGACGGTCACCGCTCGGATCCCGTTCGGATCAACGGCCGGCACAACGGCGGCGGGGACCGACCTCGGTGCCCCCGTGGTGCTGGCCCTGACGGCGGCAGGCGCCGGAGAATCGGCCAAGGGCACCGGCGACTACACCGCTACCGAGCTGTCGGAGTCCGCTTCGTGGCAAGCCGGGGCGAGTTCGGGTTCCTTCGCCTGGTCCTACGACTTCTCCCTGCCGCCGGCCGCGGCCGGCCACACTCCGCCGCTCGGCCTCTCCTACGACTCGGGGAACGTCGACGGGCGGACGGCGACGACGAACAATCAGGGCTCCTCGGTGGGTGAGGGCTTCGCGTTCACCGAGTCCTACGTCGAGCGGACGTACGGAAGTTGCGACAAGGACGGGCACGATGACGTCTTCGACCAGTGCTGGAAGTACGACAACGCCCGGCTGGTGCTGAACGGCAAGGCCTCCCGCCTGGTCAAGGACAAGACGGGTGTTTGGCGGCTGGAAGGTGACGACGCCTCGAAGGTCAGCCGGTCCACAGGCGCGGACAACGGCGATGACGACGGCGAGTACTGGACCGTGATCACCGGCGACGGCACCAAATACGTCTTCGGCCTGAACAAGCTCGACGGCGCCGGTGACCAGCGCACCGACTCCACCTGGACGGTGCCGGTCTTCGGCGACGACCCCGGCGAGCCGGGGTACTCCGAGGGCAGTGCGTTCGCGGACCGTTCGCTCACCCAGGCGTGGCGCTGGAACCTCGACTACGTGGTGGACACCCACGGCAACGCGGCGACGTACTGGTACGCCAAGGAGTCGAACCACTACAAGAAGAACAAGGCATCCAAGTCCAGTGCCGAGTACACCCGCGGCGGGTACCTGAAGAAGATCAGGTACGGGCTGCGGGAAGGCGCTCTGTTCACCGATGACGCGGACGCCGAAGTCACCTTCGACCACGCTGAGCGGTGCACGGCCTCCGACTGCTCCAACCTGACGAAGGACACCTCGAAGAACTGGCCGGACGTTCCGTTCGACACGATCTGCGCCAAGGACGACGCGGACTGCAAGGCCGAGTCACCGGCCTTCTTCTCGCGAAAGCGCCTCACCGGCATCAACACCTTCTCCTGGTCGGCCTCGGGCAAGAAGTACGAACCGGTCGACTCATGGGACTTCACGCAGAAGTTCCTCGACGGCGGGGACATCGGGGACAGCTCCGACCAGGTCCTCACCCTCCAGTCGATCAAACGGACCGGTCGGACCGGGACCGCGATCGCTCTGGACCCGGTCTCGTTCACCTACCAGATGCGCCCCAACCGGGTGGACGCCACCGACGACATTCTGCCGCTGACCAGGCCCCGACTGTCGACGATCACCTCGGAGACGGGCTCCATCACCACGGTCACCCTGTCCGCCCCCGAGTGCGTGCGCAGCCAGGTCATCGACGCGGCGCAGGACTCCAACACCCGTTCCTGCTACCCGCAGTTCTGGAACATCAACGGTGCCGAAAAGGCATCGGTGGACTGGTTCCACAAGTACCGGGTGCTGGCGGTGACGATCTCTGATCCGGCCGGTCAGAACGACACGGTGGAGAACGAGTACGCCTACAGCGGCGCAGCCTGGCACTACAGCGACGATCCGTTCACCGCGAAGGACGAGCGGACCTGGTCGGATTGGCGCGGGTACCGGCAGGTGACCGTCTACAGCGGTGCGAAGAACACCGGCCGCTCCAAGAGCGTGTCGCTGTACATGCAGGGCATGAATGGTGACAAGCAGAAGGACGGAACCACCCGTTCGGTGACCGTCCCAGCCCTGACCTCGCCCGCACTGGGCATCGGAGGCATCGAGGACAGCGACCAGTACGCCGGCCAGCTGCGACAGAGCGTCACCTACGACGGCACCACGGCGATCTCGGCGACCATGAATGAGCCGTGGTCGAAGGAGACCGCCCGTCAGGACGTCCCGGACGCCGCCGATCACGTGGCACGCTACGTCCGTACCGCGGCGTCGACGAACTACACCTACCTCACCGTGCCGAAGACCTGGCGCTCCACCCGTTCCGCGAGCACCTTCGACGACTACGGGATGCCCGTGACCACCACGGACTTCGGTGACCTGGCCGTCTCCGGCGACGAGACCTGCACCCGCACCTGGTACGCCCGCAACGACGCCACCGGCCTGACCTCGCTGGTCTCACGCGCCCGTACCGTCGCCAAACCCTGCACCACCAAGGAGACCTCCCTCGACCTGCCGACCGGCAGCGCCACCCGCGGCGATGTGCTCTCCGACGTGGCGACGGTCTACGACAACGCCACGGCCACCGCGTGGACCACCGGACAGAAACCCACCAAGGGCGACGCCACTTGGACCGGCCGCGCCGCCGCCTACCCCGCGACGGCCACCGCCGACGAGCGTCACCCCACCAGCTGGCAGAAGATCACGACCACCACCTACGACAAGCTCGGCCGCGCGAAGACCGTCACCAACGCCCTGGGAAAGACCGGCAACACCACGACCTACACCCCCGCAGAAGCGGGTCCCCTCACCAAGACCGTGGTCACCAACGCCAAGGGCCAGAACACGGCCACCTTCCTCGACCCCCGCCGCGGACTGCCCGAGCGCACCTATGACGTCAACCTGAAGCTGACCGAGACGGCGTACGACGCACTCGGGCGCATGACCGACGTGTGGAAACCGAACCGTATTCGAGGCAGTCAGAGCCCCAACGTCAGGTTCGCCTACCACCTCAGCCGGACCAAGGCGTCCTCGGTCGCCACCTCGACGCTCAAGGCCGACGGCGAGACGTACAACACCTCCTACGCGGTCTACGACGCGCTGCTGCGCCCGTTGCAGAGCCAGTCCCCGACGTCCCTCGGCGGCCGGCTGCTGACCGACACCCGATACGACAGCCGGGGTCTGGCCTACGAGACGTACGCCGACATCTTCGACAGCACCAGCACTCCGAACGGCGACTACACGCGGGCCGAGTACGGCGAGGCGCCCACCCAGAAGGAGACCGTCTTCGACGGCGCCGGACGGGCCGTCGCGAACAGTCTGTACGTCTACGGTGTCAAGAGGTGGACGACCAGGACCGATTACACCGGTGACTCGACCGCCACCACGGCGCTGAAGGGCGGTGCGGCGACCCGTACCATCACCGACGCGCGCGGGCGGGCCGTCGAGACCCGCGAATACGCCGCCGAGAGTCCCGACGACCCCGCCTACGGCGCCACGCTCGGCGCCTCGTACACCTTCACCAAGACCGCCTACACCCCTGACGGCCTCCAGCGTTCGATCACCTCCGGTCAGGAATCGGCCAGTTGGTCCTACACCTACGATCTCTTCGGCCGCCAGGTGAGCGCCGACGACCCCGACAAGGGGCGGACCCGGAGCGAGTACGACGCCCTGGATCAGGTGATCAAGGTGACCGACTCACGCCCGAAGACCATCCTGACCGAGTACGACGACCTCGGCCGCGTCCAGTACACCTGGGACGGCGAGAAGACCGACGAAAAGCTCCTGACCAGCTACGAGTACGACACGGTCGCTAAGGGGCAGCTCACGTCCTCCACACGCTACGTCGGCGGCGGGAACGGGCAGGCGTTCGTCAAGGAAGTCACCGCCTACGACAGCCTGAACCACCCCACCGCCGGCCGGATCACCCTCCCGGCGGACGATCCCCTCGTCCGGGCGGGCGTCCCCGCGACTCTCGACTTCTCCAGTCACTACCGCATCGACGGAACCGTTCAGACCAGCAGTGAGCCGGCAGTCGGCGGTCTGGCCAAGGAGACCGTGGAATACGGCTACAACGGCGTGGGCAAGGTCACCTCCCTCCAAGGCGCGACGGGCTACCTCCGCAGTGCCGACTACTCCGCACTCGGCCAGGTCCAGCAGCTGACCCTCGGCACCGGTGGTCCGGACGCAAAGAACATGTATGTGACCAACACCTACGAGGAGGGGACCGGCCGACTCACCCGCAGCCATGTCACGGACCAGACCCACCCGTACATGCTGCAAGACCTCAACTACACCCAGGACGACGCCGGAAACGTCCTGTCCATCAGCGACGCCGCCACCCTCGGCGGCACCAGCGAGGCCGACAACCAGTGCTTCGCCTACGACGGCCACCGCCGTCTGGTCGAGGCATGGACCCCCAGGACGGCCGACTGCGCCACCACCGGCCGAACGGTTGGCAACCTCGACGGCGCCGCCCCGTACTGGACCAGCTACAGCTACACGGACGCCGGTCAGCGCAAGACCCTGACCACTCATTCCGCCGCCGGTGACGCCACCACCCACTACAAATACGGCACCGCCTCCGGCCAGCCCCATCCGCTCGTCGAGACCACCGGTCCCAAGACCGAGACCTACACGTACGACTCGGTCGGCAACACCACGGGCCGCCCCGGTACCCAGGCCCGGCAGACCCTGACCTGGAACACCGAGGGCAAGCCGGCCACGGCCACCGAACCGGCAGCAAACGGCAAGCCGGCACGCGCCACCAGCTACCTGTACGACGCCGATGGGCAACTCCTCATCCGCCGCAACACGAGCGGCGACGGCGACACCGTCCTCTACCTCGGCAGCACCGAGGTGCGCCTCACCACCAAGGGTGCTTCCACGTCCCTCGCCGGAACGCGCTACTACGCCGCGGCGGGCCAGACCCTCGCCGTACGCACCGCCAGAGCCGGAGCGGCGGGCAGCAATCTCTGTTACCTCGCCGCGGACCACCACGGCACCAGCAGCTTGGCCGTCGACGCGACCACTCAAGCGGTGACCAAGCGGCACACCACGCCCTTCGGCGATCCACGCGGCACCGAACCCACCAGCTGGCCGGACGACAAGGCATTCCTCGGCAAACCGGCCGACACGACGACCGGACTCACGCACATCGGCGCCCGTGAGTACGACCCGGGCATCGGCCAGTTCCTCAGCGTCGACCCGGTGCTGAGCGTCGACCAGCACCAGTCCCTCAACGGCTACAGCTACGCCAACCAGAGCCCTGCCACCAACAGCGACCCCACCGGACTCGCCTGCTACGGGGGAAACCACTCCGCAAGCTGTAATCCGAACGGGCAGGGCGGCGATCTCCCGGGAAGCGACAACTGCTACGGCGGCAATCACTCGGCCAGCTGCAACCCCAATGGACAAGGAGGCGCCCTCCCCGGCAGCACGCACAGCGACAGGGGCAGCGGAAGCGGCCGTTCGGGCGGATCGGGTGGCACCGCACGGCTGGGTGGGACCCCTGCCGGCAGCAATACCCCACCGCTCCTGCTCGGCCCCGCACCCGATACCGCCCTGCCGTGCTACCAGACCTCTGCATGCACGACGAATTCGGACCTCGGCCCCGTCTTCCAGAAGCTTGCCGAAATGTTCAAGGTGGCAAAGGCGCGGCAGGAGCTGGAAGCGCAGTGCGACAAGAACCCGAGGACGAAGCAGTGCATCGACCTCGCGTTCGAGGATGAGAACTGGGAGGACATGTTCACGGACGAGAACGGCGTCTTCAACGCCTGCACGTCCTACGGGCATCAGGCCACACGCTGCGCAGACAAGGGCAATCTGTCCGGGGAGATCGGACCGCCCTGGCTGGGCAAGGCCGTGGGGCACGGATCCGTCGGAGTCGCCTACTGCTTCGTGATCTGCATCGGGGTGTCACAGGCCGGCGACGGGCACCGCTATTTCAACATCGGTGCGGTCGGATTCGGCGGCAGGTCCGTCTCCGGCGGGGCCGCGACGGCCAAGAGCGGCGATCAGTCCTGGTTCAGCGTCCAGGGCTGTGCGAGCCTGGGGCCCGGCGCGTGCGGAACCATCGGGACGCGGTCGGACCCGAACGCGCCGACGTGGTCCACGGATCAATCCAGCACGGGTGATTACTGGTACGGGGGTTCCGTGGCTCCAGGAATAGGATGGTTTGTCGGCTTGAACATATCCATTCCGATCCCCTAATAGAAAAGCCAACGGAAAGGAAGGGTTCTGCTCCGCCCTTTCGTTCCATCAGATGGCCGACGGCTTCCCCGCACCGAATTCATGGGCCGGTGCGGGGAAGCCGTCGGCATGCGTGATGCCTGCTGATATCTTTGGCAGCGGCTGGGGGATCACCCGGTGATCGACGTGGTGGGGGCCATCGAATGGAATTTTTCGGCATGATGTCCGCATCGGCCGCGCGGTCGCCCGCGCCCGCCTGGGTGATGTTTCCGCTCGGTGTTCTCACGCTTCTCGTCGGTGCGTTTGTCGCGACGAATTTTCGTGGAATTCCGAAGAAATGGCACGAGAGCTTCGGGGGGCGTGAGGACCGGGGTTTCTCGTCCTCCTACGCACACCAGAGGCTGATCGGCGTCGTGCTGATCGCCGGGGGCGTCTGGGCACTCGTTGGCACGACGGTGCGTCTGTTCTCCTGATGCGTGGTCAGTACCCCGGGAGGCCGAACGTCATTTCGACATGTTCGGCGGCGGGGTGATCGGTGTCGCGGCCAGGGACTGCGGTGATGTCGCCGACGCGTACGCCGAGGGGGCGGCCATGGAGGCCGTCGGGTCGGCGGCGGTCGGCTCGTCCGCCTGGGCCTGGACGCCGCCGACCATGCGGATGCCCGACTCGTCGAAGGCCCGCTTGATCCGCCAGCGCAGCTCGCGCTCCACCCCCAGCGCCTTGCCCGGCATCGTCTTCGCGGTCACCCGGACCGTCATCGAGTCCAGCGTCACGGCGTCCAGGCCCAGGATCTCCACGGGACCCCACAGCCGCTCGTTCCACGGGTCCTCCTTGGCCATCGCCGTGGCGGCCTCGGTGATCACCGTACGGACCTCGTCCAGGTCCTCCGTGGGGCGCACGGGCACGTCGACGCCGGCCGTGGACCAGCCCTGGCTGAGGTTGCCGATCCGCTTCACCTCGCCGTTGCGGACGTACCAGATCTCGCCGTTGTCGCCGCGCAGCTTGGTGACCCGCAGACCGACCTCGATGACCTCGCCGGAGGCGACGCCCGCGTCTATGGTGTCGCCCACGCCGTACTGATCCTCCAGGATCATGAAGACGCCGGAGAGGAAGTCGGTGACCAGGTTGCGCGCACCGAAACCGAGCGCCACACCGGCCACACCGGCGGAGGCCAGCAGCGGGGCCAGATTGATCTGGAACGCGCCCAGGATCATCAGCGCGGCCGTGCCGAGGATCAGGAACGAAGCGACCGAGCGGAGTACGGAACCGATCGCCTCGGAGCGCTGACGGCGGCGTTCCGCATTGACCAGCAGTCCGCCCAGCGCGGTGCCCTCCACCGCCTGGGCGCTGCGGTTCATCCGGTCGATGAGCTTGGTGAGAGCACGGCGGATCGCGGTGCGCAACACGATCGCGATGGCGGCGATGAGCACGATGCGCAGACCGGTGTTCAGCCAGGTGGACCAGTTCTCCTGCACCCAGCCGGCGGCGTTGCCGGCCTGTTCGGCGGCCTCGTCCAGCGAGCCGCCCGGTCCGGGCGACGGAGCTGCGGCCAACAGGGTGGACAGGAACACGGTGGAACCTCCAGGTGGGCGACGCGGACCAACCACACTAACGGGGCATCGGAAGTGTCCTGCTGCCGCGACCGGGGGAGAGACGCGCCTCACGAGGGGATTCGGGCGAAGTGAGGAGGTTACGGGACGGAGCCCGCACGGGCGGCATGTGGCCGATCGCACATCGGGCCGCGGCCACCGCGGCAGCGGCCCACAAGCGCCTGTTCCGGCCCGTGGCGGCGGTACCGGCGGCCGGCGGCGAAGAAAAATCCTTCCGGCCCGTTACCCGTACGTGGTGGCGCTTCGACCAGGCGTAAGGAGAAACTGAGATCGGATCGTCCCGGCGCGAGCCACGCGCCGCCGGCGTACAAGGAGGCATCCACCGTGCCGCATGTCCTGGTTCTCAACGCGTCGTACGAGCCGCTCGGCGTCGTACCGCTCCGCCGCGCGCTCGTCCTCGTGCTCGAAAACAAGGCCATCTGTCTTGAGGAGTCGGGCGCCTTCATGCACAGTGCCACCCGGGCCGTCCCGGCCCCCAGCGTCGTCCGCCTGAAGCGGTTCGTACGGGTCCCCTACCGGGGGCCCGTACCGCTCACCCGCAGGGCGCTGTTCGCCCGGGACGGGGGGCGCTGCATGTACTGCGGCGCCGCCGCGACCAGCGTCGACCACGTCATTCCGCGCAGCCGCGGCGGACAGCACGCCTGGGACAACGTCGTGGCGGCCTGCCGCCGCTGCAACCACGTCAAGGCGGACCGGCACCTGCCGGAGCTCGGCTGGCGGCTGCACCAGACGCCTGCCCCTCCGACCGGCCTCGCCTGGCGCATCATCGGGACGGGACACCGCGACCCGCGCTGGCTGCCGTACTTGCAACCGTTCGGCGCGGACGACGCGATGGCCCGGATCGATGGCATCTCAGCGTGACGATCCGGGCTTCCGCATCTCTCGGGGAGGTGCGGCTCGGCGGAGTGCCGCCTGCTACGCGAACCGCAGCTCTGCGGGGTGCGCCGTGCGCCGCAGCAGCGGCAGCGACGTCGCCGCGGCCAGCAGGCAGGCGGCGTACACCAGCACGGGTACGAGCAGCGGGAGCATCGAAGGGACGGATCCGGGCGCGACGAGGGTGGCGTACGCGATGTGCACCGCCATGCCACCGATGCCCGCGACCAGGACCGCAGGGGCCATGGGGAGTGCCGTCTCCAGGAGGAGGGTCCTTGCCAGCACCACGCGCGGTACCCCGGCCGCGGTCTGGGCGGCGAGACCCCGGCGCCGGGTGGCGATGGATTCGGCGGTGCCCACCGCGAGGCCGAAGAGGCTGATGACGAGAGCCACCAGGACTGCGGTCCCGGCGAGGTCGATCCCCGTGGTGTAGAAGTCGAGGTCCTCCGCCGTGTAGCCGCTCCGCCGGTGCAACTCGTCGAGCAGCACCTGCCGCACGCCAACGAAACCCACCCCGACGACGGTCACCAGCAGCAGAGCGGCGTGGGTGCGCGCGGCGGCCCACGGGTCGTCCTTGAGCCGGCCCGCGGCGATCAGCACTGCGGGGCTCTTCGCGCGGAGGGTCAGCCGCCGACCCATGAAGGAAGCTGTCGCTCCGGCCAGCCAGACCGCACCCGCTCCGGTGAGAAGCACCACGGCGAACACCATGAACGGGACGGGCACCCCGCCGGGACGGTTGTTGCGGTCGGCAAGGACGAGGAGCGCCACGGCGATCAGCGCCGTCGGGACCAGGAGCGCGAGCAACGTCCGGCGTCCGCTGTCCGGCCGGACACGGCGCACCCAGCCGAGCGGCGAGGCGACCACCCGCCGCAGGGCGAGTGCGCTCACGAGCGCGGCCACGACCGGCACGGCGAGGACAACCAGCATGAAGGCCACCCATGCCGCCGGCGGCGGCATGTGACCGGCGCCGGCGAGGACCGCGGCGAAGACGGCCAGCGCGCCGGCCGATCCCGCCAGGCACGCGAACGCGGACTCCAGCGCCGAGATGCGCCGCACCTGCGCGGGCGACGCCCCCGCGAGCCGCAGCCCGGCCATCCGCCGGTCGCGGTGCACGGCGCCGATGCGGGCGCACTGACCGAGGAAGCCGAGCACGGGGACGAGCAGGAGCAGCAGCGTGAGGACCACACCGGCGCGTTCGCCCGGCTGGTTCAGCAGGCCGTGTCCGTACGGGATCGATACCTGACCCGAGACAGCAGCGACCGTGACCGCCGCGAGTGCGAAGCCCGTGGCGAGCAGGGCGCCCAACGCGGTGAGCGAGATCCGCCACCACTCGCGGCGGTCCGAGCCACGGGTCAGTATCCAGGCGATGTGGACGTCAGCCTTCATGGTGCGCGGCCTCCTGGGGGACTTCCCGGGCGATCTGCCGGGCGGTGACCCGGTCGGCGCCCTGAACGGCGTCCTGAGCGTTGACCTGGGCCGTGCCGGAGTGGACGACTCCGTCATGCAGCCACACCTCCCGGTCCGCGTACGCGGCGATCTGTGCGTCATGGGTGATCAACAGCACCGCGGTGCCGGACTCACGGGCGGCGTGCAGCAGAGAGGTCATCACCTGTTCCCCGGCGAGCGAGTCGAGCGCGCCGGTCGGCTCATCCGCGAAGACGGCCTTCGGTCGGGTAACCAACGCCCGTGCCAACGCGACCCGTTGGCCCTGACCGCCACTCAACTCGCCGGGGCGCAGAGCGGCCTGATTCCGCACTCCGAAGCGCGCCAGCCACTCGTCCGCCCGCGTTTGCGCCGCAGCGCGGGCCGTCCCCGCGAGCAGCAGCGGCAGTGCCACGTTGTCGAGTGCGGAGAGCTCTGGGATCAGCTGCCCGAACTGGAACACCACGCCGAAATCGGAGCGCCGCAGCTCGCTGAGCCGCGCCTCGGGCAACCGGTCGATCCGCTCCTGCGCGTATTCGACCGAACCCTCGTCGGGACGGACGATCCCCGCCAGGCAGTGCAGCAGCGTGGACTTTCCGCTGCCGCTGGCGCCGGTGACGGCGAGGATCTCGCCTGCGTGGAGATCGACGGACGCGCCGCGCAGCGCCTCGGTCCTCCCGTACGACTTCTTGAGGCCTACGGCCCTGAGTAGGGGCGCTGTCGCCCGGGCGGGCTGCTCGGCTTGCGTACTCATGCTGTGTCGACCTCCGCGGTCAGGGTGGTGAGTCGGCTCGCCGTGGTGGTCATCCACCGCACGTCGGCGTCCAGATGTGCGATGGCGTAGTCGGCGGAGAGCATCGTGCTGAGATCGGTGCCCGGCACGGTCTTCAGTGCGGTCAGTTCGCGCATGCGTGCCATATGGGCAGTGCGCTGGGCTTGGAGATACGCGGCCGCGTCGGAGGTACGGTCGCTGCCGACGGCCGCAGCTACGAGGATCGAGACCACGACCTTGGCGAATATCTCGTTCGTCACGAAAAGGGCCGGCGGGGTGATCTCCGCGGTCCACGTGGCGAGTTCGCGCGATCCCTCATCCGTGGAGCGGTAGAGGGTGCGCTCGGGTCCGCCGTCGGAATCGGTGCCCTCGACGGCGGCCAGACCGTCACGCACCAGGCGCTGCAGGGTCGTATAGACCTGCCCGTAGGCCAGCGGGCGAGCCTGCGGGAAGCGTTCGTCGTACCGCCGCTTGAGGTCGTAGCCGTGGCTGGGACCTCCGGCGAGCAGTCCCAGAAGGACATGGCGGGTGCTCATGAACAGGACTATATACTCGATATATGTACTGAGTGAATACTCGGCGATGGGTGGCGGCCCCCGGAGTGCTGTGGAGTGGTGATCGAGCGGTGTTTCAGGGGGTTTGTGCCCGTGTGCGGCTACTCCGCGACGGCGTACGCCTCCACCGACCAGAGGGAGTAACCGAACTCGGTACCCCGGGCATCGCCCTGAACCCTGAGGAAGCGGGTGTCCTTCGCGTCCATCCGGACCGATTCGCGCCCGCCCCTGCCGTCCCGCACGGTCGCCGCCGTGCGCCAGCTGCGGCCGTCGGCGGAGACCTGGATGCGGTAGCGGGAGGCGTACGCGTCCTGCCAGTGCAGCACCACCTGGCCGATCCGGGCCGACTGCGGCAGTTCCGCCTGCCACCAGGCGCCGTCCTCGGCCGGCGAGGACCAGCGGGTCTCCGGATCGCCGTCGGTGGCCGCCGCCGCCGGGAAGTCCGGGGTCTCGTCGCCGGACGAGGAGGCGGTCGCGGTACGCACCAGGTCGGGGCCCGCGGTGCGCGGGTAGGCCCGGACCGTGAGCGTGCTGCTCTCGTCGCCGAAGCCGATCGGCACCTCGTACTCACCGGCCGGGGTGCCCGCCGGGACCATGATCTCGACGGGGACGTCGGTACGCGAACCGCGCGGCACCCTCGTCTGCTTCGGGACGCGCACCTCGATGCCCCGGGGAGCCCGTGCGGTGAGCGTGCCCCGCACCTCGGCGGGGCGCCGGGCGGCCAGCCGTGCCTCGACCCGCTGCGGCCCGCCGCCGATCTCGGCATCCGTCACGCCGCGCGCCAGATCGAGCCGGGCGGCGGGCTCGTCGCCGAACCACGGCACGAGCGCCCGCACCCGCAAAGCCGCCTCAGGGGCGCTCCTGGCGGCAAAGGCACCGGCTCCCGTGCCACCGCCCAGCCGGTTCTCCGCCCGGCCCTGCGGAACGATGGGCGGCAGCGTGCCCGTGAGCACCGGCGGCGTGGCCGGACCGCCCGTGGGCCAGCTGATCCGGATCGCGTCGGCCCGCAGCCCCCCGGCCGGGGCCTGGGTCCAGCCGGTCGCCGACACCGGGCCGAGGCCGCGCCAGCCCTCGCCGGGCACATGGGCCTCCAGCGTCGCACCGGCCACCGGGCCCTCGCCGGGCACGGTCATCGCCGTCACGGTCTCCACCGGGCGGGGCCGGTCCAGCCGGACCGTATGGCTGCCCGGAGCCTTCGTCACCGTGCCGGCGTCGCGGTCCGCGCCCGTCCAGGCGTCCGCCTCCCGGCGCACCCGGTCCAGGAACGGGCCGAGGACGCCCTTGCCGACCGTCGCGCCGCTCGCCTTCGCGGCCTCGCGCACCGGCTCCAGCGCCAGCGACGCCTGCCACGCGGCGGCGCCGTCGCTGCGCGACTGGGCGCGCAGCAGATCCACGGCCAGCTCGCCCGCCCGGCCGTACCGGGACAACTGCTCGGTCCACGGCCGCACTTCGTCGTCGAGGCGCCCGTCGGCCAGGCCCTTCAGCCGCTGCGGGGTCTCCCGCATCACGGTGAACGCCGCCCGCAGCCTGCGTGCCGCATCGGCCTGCGCCGTGGCGTCGGTCGTCGTACGGGACTTCCAGAACGCGTCCAGCAGCGGCCGCAGATACGCCGACTCGTCGCCGCCCAGCACGGACGTCGCGCTGTTCCCGGCCAGCGCGCGCAGCGCGTCCCCGGTGCGGGCGTCGCCGCCCGCCAGATCGTCGATCGCCGCCTGCCAGGACTCCTGCGGCCGGTAGCCCTTCGGGTTCCACGCGAAGTCGGCGGCGGTGAACAGCGGTATGCGCGAGGCGGACGGCTGCTCCATCGCATTGGCGAGCAGCGCCGCGGAACCGATCGCCACCGCCGGGTCCCGGCCGGTGTACGGGCCGAGGAAGATGCGGTCCTGCGCGTAGTCGTTGACCGGGTAGTTGTCCATCGTGACCAGCGGATGCCGGAACGCGGCACGCGCACCGGCCAGTTCTCCGCCGGTGATGGTCCGCGGTACGACACCGACCCCGGTCCAGGCGATCTGGACCCGGTCGTCCAGTTCCTCGGCGAGCGCCGTGCGGTAGTCCGTCGCCCCGTCCTGGTAGAACTCCGTCGGCATCACCGACAGCGGCTCCGCCCCCGGATGACGTTCCGCGAGATGCCGGGCCACCTTGCTCGCCACCCGCGCCTGGGCCCTGGCCGCCGCCTCGGGGCCGCTGCCGAAGGTCTCGACGTCGCTGTCGCAGTGCCACTCGCTGTAGCTGACGTCCTGGAACTGGAGCTGGAAGACCCGCACGCCCAGCGCCCACATGGCGTCGAGCTTCCTCGTCAGTGCCTTCACGTCGTTCTTTGACGACATGCACATGGCCTGGCCCGGGGCGACGGCCCAGCCGAGCGTCACGTGCTCGGCGCGGGCCCGCTCGGCCAGCGCCCGGAAGTCGGCGCGCCGGTCGGCGGGGTACGGGTCGCGCCAACGGGCCTGCCGGTACGGGTCGTCGCCCGCCGCGTACAGATACCTGTTCTGCTTCGTGCGCCCCATGAAGCCGATCTGCGCCAGCCGCTCCGCCCGGGTCCACGGCTGCCCGTAGAAGCCCTCGGTCATCCCGCGTACGGCGGTTCCCGGCCAGTCCCTGACCGTGACGCCGGCGACGCTGCCGTTCCGGATCAGCTGACGCAGCGTCTGCACGCCGTGGAAGAGGCCGTCCTCGCCGACGCCGTCCACGGCGACGGTGTCCCGGCCCGCGACCCGGCCGACCGCGATCTGGTAGCCGCCAAAGGGCAGGTCGCCGCGGTCGGGGGCGTGCAGCGTACGCAGGTCGTCCCGGGCGCCGTCGCCGCCGAGCCGGACGACGGGTCCGCGGCCCGGCAACGCCTCGTGGACGGTCCGCACGCCCGCGTCCCGCAGGATCTGCCGGAGCGCGTCGACGGCGTACGGATCCGCGTGCGCGTCTGCCACGAGGGTGACCTCGGACGAGGCGGAGGCGGTGAGCGGTACGGACGGCCCGGACGCCTTGATGGACTGGGGCCGCGGCCACACGGCCGGCACCGCGCCGTCGTCCGTGCGGTCGGGGGTGGTGACGGCGGGGGAGCCGGGCGCCGACGGGGCCGCGACGGCGGCCGGGGCACCTGCGGAGAGCAGCCCGCCGAGCACGGCGACCGCGACGGCCGTTGCCTGCTTTCTGCGCCTGAGCCGCATCGCTGTTCTCCCTCGCTTCCGCCAGTGGGCTCCGAGCCCACCACCCGCGCACGCAGGGTGTCAATGCGGGTGGTCGATGTGCCGCAAATGCCCGATGTGGCAGGTGGGGTGAGGAGGGATCGGCAATCGACACCGGACGCCAAAGATGGCGCCGAATGGCCGAAAGCAGCGGACGAATTACGGGGAACCGACCTCTGGGGAACGGAATGTGACCCAGGGCACGTTGAGCTCGTTGTGATAACGCCTACGTCTGCGGTCGAGCCCGCTGGGTAGGTCTGCTGTGTCCTGTTCCGCCATGGCCAGGAGGCCACCATGCCCGCTGCCGTGCAACTCCTGCTCTCCGCCCTCTCCAAACAGGAACCCGGCCCCGCCCCGTTGCCCGACGCGCTCCCGGTCCCCGCGCCCGGCCCCGGTCCGCTGACGAGCGAGCCGCCGCTCGCCGATGCCATACCTCTCACCAGTGAGCCGCCGCTCGCCGACGCGACGCCGCTCACCAGCGAACCCCCGCTCGCCGTCAACGCCCCGCTGACCAGCGAGCCGGCCACCTCCGGCACCGCATGGGGCATGGAGTCCCCAGGAGTCTGAATGGGCTTGTCCCGGCTCGCCGCGCTGCACGGCGTCGCCACCTCCTACTCCCCGTCCGCCGACGACACGGTGCCCGTCCCCGACGACACGGTCGTCGCGGTGCTCGCCGCGCTCGGTGTGGACGCCGCCACGCCCGAAGCGGTACGGGAATCGCTCGCCACCGCCGAGTCCTCGGCCCGCTCCCGGCTGCTCCCGCCGACGCTGGTGGTGTGGGCCGGGGAGCCGCTGCCCCCGGCCCTGACCGCCCTGCCGCCCGGCACCACGCTGGACATCGGGCTCGAAGACCCCGGGGCGCGCCCCCTCCCGCGGGTGTGCGTTCCGGCCGGCCGACCTGATCCGGCCGTTTCGGGACGGGCGCCGGCCGACGCGGACGCGAACGCGGGAGCGGGCACGGGCGCAGCAGCGGGCGCGGTGGCCGGCGCCGGGGGTGACACCGAGACGGCCGTGTCCCCCGCCGCCGCCTGGTGGGTCGAACCGCCGCTCGGGGTGCACCGGCTGACCGTACGCGCGCCGGGCGGCCGGAGCGCGAGCTGCACACTCGTCGTCGCCCCGCCCCATGTGCCCCGGCCGCCCGCCCGCAGCCACGGCTTCCTCGTCCAGCTCTACTCCCTGCTCTCCGCCCGCTCCTGGGGCATGGGCGACCTCGGGGACCTCGCCGACCTTGCCGCCTGGTCCGGGCGGACCCTCGGCGCCGGATTCGTCCAGGTCAACCCGCTGCACGCCGCCGTGCTCGGCGACCCCACCGACCCGTCCCCGTACCGCCCGTCGTCACGGCGCTTCCCCGACCCCGTCCATCTGCACATCGAGTCCGTCCCCGAGTACGGGCACGTGCCGGACCGGGCCACCCTCGACGATCTGCGCCAGGACGCGGCGGCGCTCAGCGACACCGTCCTGAACAAGGGCGCCCTGATCGACCGGGACGCCGTCTGGGAACTCAAGCGCCAGGCCCTCGAACTCGTCCGGGATGCCCCCCTCACCCCCGGCCGCCGCGCCGCCTACTGCGACTTCCTGGCCGAGCAGGGACAGGCTCTGGAGGACCACGCCCTGTGGTGCGCCCTCGCCGAGGTGCACGGCTCCGACTGGCACGACTGGCCGCCCGCGCTCCGCGACCCCCGCTCCCCGGAGACTGCCCGCGCCCGCCGCGCCCTGCTGGACCGGGTCGACTTCCACTGCCGGCTCGCCTGGCTGACCGACAACCAGCTCGCCGCCGCCCAGCGCGCCGCCCTGGACGCCGGGATGGCGGTCGGCATCGTCCACGACCTCGCCGTCGGCGTGCACCCCGGCGGCGCCGACACCTGGGCCCAGCAGGACGCCTTCGCCCATGGCATGTCCGTCGGCGCGCCCCCGGACGCCTTCAACGCCCGCGGCCAGGACTGGGGCCTGCCGCCCTGGCGCCCCGACGCCCTCGCCGCGTCCGGCTACGCCCCGTACCTCGGGCTGCTGCGCGGGCTCCTCGCCCACGCGGGCGCCCTGCGCATCGACCACGTCATGGGCCTGTTCCGGCTCTGGTGGGTGCCCGAGGGGCGCCCGCCCACCGAGGGCACCTACGTCAGCCACGACGCCGAGGCGATGCTCGCCGTCCTCGTTTTGGAGGCGCACCGGGCGGGCGCGGCCGTCATGGGGGAGGACCTCGGCACCGTCGAACCGGGGGTCCGCGAGGCGCTGGCCCGGCGCGGCGTGCTCGGCACCTCCGTGCTCTGGTTCGAACGGGACTGGGCCGGCACCGGCCGCCCACTGGCCCCCGAGGAGTGGCGCGAGGGCTGCCTGGCCACCGTCACGACGCACGATCTGCCGTCCACCGCCGCCCGGCTGACCGGCGGCCATGTGACGCTCCGTCACCGCCTCGGCCTGCTCACCCGGAGCCTCGCGGAGGAGCTGACCGCGGACGCGGCCGACACCACCGAGTGGCTGGGGTACCTCTCCAGGCTCGGCCTGCTCCCGGAGGGCGAGGACGACGAGGAGGGTGCCGTCCGCGCCGTGCACCGCTTCCTGCTGCGCACCCCCGCCCGCATGGTCGGCGTCTGGCTGCCCGACACGCTCGGCGACCGCCGCCCGCAGAACCTCCCCGGCACCTGGGACCAGTACCCCAACTGGCGCCTGCCCGTCGCCGACGCGGAGGGCCATCCGGTCACCCTGGAGGAGCTGGCCGCCGCCCCCCCGCCTGCACCGGCTGATGGAGATCTTCGGATCCCGCGAGGACCAGCCGTGACCCCGTACGGCGACCAGCCGTGACCCCGTACGGCGACCAGCCGTGACCCCGTACGGCACCCCGGGCGCGCGCCCGTCCCGGGCGTTCGCTAGGTTTGCACCGTGGACAAGAAGAACGCTATGCGCGCCGGCGCCGTCGCGGCCGGAACGACGCTGATGATGCTGCTCATGTCGTCCCCCGCGCTCGCGCTCACCCGCGACGACGGTGACGACCCCGGTCAGGGCCTGAGCGCGATGGAGACCATCGGTCTGTACGTGGTGGCCCCCATCGCCCTGTTCGCGGTCATCGCCGCCCTGGTCATGGTCTTCGACAAGTCCAAGAAGCAGGCCTAGCACCTACGCTCGTCGCGCGTGCGCCGCAGGTACCCCGTACCGTGCGGCGCACACGCATGTCCGGATCGGGAGGGCCAGCGGGTAGGTTGCGGCCATGATCGAGTGGGACGTCAAGAAGCTCCGCATCCTGCGCACCCTGCGCGACCGGGGCACGGTCACCGCGACCGCCGAGGCCCTGCGGATGACCCCGTCCGCGGTCTCGCAACAGCTGTCCAACCTGTCCAGGCAGCTCGGCGTACCGCTGCTGGAGGCCCAGGGCCGACGGGTCCGCCTCACCGACGCCGCGCACCTCGTGCTGCGCCGCGCCGAGGCCGTCTTCGCCGAACTGGAGCGCGCCGACGCCGAACTGACCGGCTATCTGCGCGGCGAGGCCGGACAGGTGCGGATCGCGGCGTTCTCCACGGCGGTGCCGGCCCTCGTCGTCCCCGCGATCCAGCGGCTGCGCGCCGAGGGCCGCCCGGGCCCCGACGTACGGGTGCGGGAGGCGGAGGCCGCGCAGGCCTACGAACTCCTGGTCGCCGGTGAGGTGGACCTCGCTCTGTCCCTCGCCGCGCACGCCCCGACGGCCCGCGACCCCCGGTTCGTCGTGCTGCCTCTGCTCGCCGACCCCCTGGACGTGGCCCTGCCCGCGGACCACCACCTCGCGGCGGCGCCCGCCCTCCGTCTCGCGGACCTCGCCGGCGACCCCTGGATCTTCGGTGGCTCGGGCCCCTGGTCAGAGATCACGACGGCCGCGTGCGAGGCCGCCGGATTCGTGCCCGAGCAGGCGCACAGCGCCTCCGGCTGGACGGCGATCCTGGCCATGGTCGAGGCGGGTATGGGGGTCGCGCTGATTCCGCGCATGGCGTCGGCGGAACGGCACAGCCGGGGCGGCGTGGTGATGCGCGCACTCGAAGCCGATCAGCCGCGCCGCCATGTGGTGGCGGCGGTACGGCAGGGGGCCGAGCAGGGGCCGGCGGTGGCCCGGGTCCTGGCGGCGCTCGCCGAAACGGCGGCATCGTTCACTTCTGCTGAATAAACAGTGCAAAAACTTTCGATGGACCTGATGGATCGTTCTCCGCGACAGTGGACGCATGACCTGCGATCAGAATGAGAACCAGCACGAGGACCCCCACGCCAACGACGCGGCCCCATACAGCGGTGGTGACCCGTACGCCGACTACCGCACCACAGACCTCCCCTTCACCGAACTCGTCGACCTCGCCGACCGCCGCCTCGGCGCGGGCGTGATCGCCGCCAACGACGAGTTCTTCGCCCAGCGCGAGAACCTCCTGGTCCGGGAGCGCGCGGTCTTCGACCCCGAGCACTTCGGCCACAAGGGCAAGATCATGGACGGCTGGGAGACCCGCCGCCGACGCGGCGCGGACGCGGCCCACCCGTTCCCGGCCCCCGAGGAGCACGACTGGGCCCTGATCCGCCTCGGCGCCCCCGGCATCATCCGCGGCATCGTCGTCGACACGGCCCACTTCCGCGGCAACTACCCGCAGCGCGTCTCGATCCAGGCGACGGCGGTCGAGGGCTCGCCGAGCCCCGCCGAACTCCTCGCGGACGACGTGAAGTGGGAGGAGATCGTCCCGCCGACCCCCGTGCGCGGCCACGCCGCCAACGGCTTCGAGATCACCGGCGGCCGCCGCTACACCCACATCCGCCTCTGCCAGCACCCCGACGGCGGCATCGCCCGCCTCCGCGTCCACGGCGAGGTCCTCCCCGACCCGTCCTGGCTCGCGACGCTCGGCACGTTCGACCTGCTCTCGGTCCTGAACGGCGGAAGCTACGAGGACGCCTCCGACCGCTTCTACTCCTCGCCGACCCAGATCATCCTGCCCGGCACCTCCCGCAAGATGGACGACGGCTGGGAGAACCGCCGCCGCCGGGTCCGCGACACGAACGACTGGGTCCGCTTCCGCCTCCCCGCCCAGGGCGCGGTCCGCGCGGTCGAGATCGACACGGCCTACCTCAAGGGCAACGCGGCCGGCTGGATCGCCCTCCAGGGCCGCAACGGCGAGAGCGGCGAATGGTTCGAGATCATCCCCCGCACCAGGCTCCAGCCCGACACCCTCCACCGCTTCCCCCTCCACGCCCAGGCGGTCGTCACCCATGTCCGCCTCGACGCCTTCCCGGACGGCGGAGTCGCCCGCATGCGCCTGCACGGCAGCCTGACGGAGAGCGGCGCGGCCGAACTGGCCCGGCGCTACGAGGAGTCGGGCGCGTAACACCTCTGTTGCTCCCGCCCGGCGAACGGCTGCTCAAGTGCGCCCGACCGCCGGGCGGTCTCCATGGGGCGCGCGCAACCCGGACAACTTCAAAGGCCTGGAGCAAGGTGCGGAAGTCATCACCGTCTGAGCGGGAGAGACGGGCCAACAGGGGTGCCCCGGACCGAGCGGACGGTCCGGGGCACCCCTCTGCTCGCGGGCAGACGCTACGCGACAGCCGCCGCCGCGTCCGCCGCCTGGGCCTTCAGGGCGCGTTCCACGCCCGCGCGCGACTCGGACATCAGGCGGCGCAGGGCCGCGGACGGCTCCGCCGAGGACAGCCAGGCGTCCGTGGCGTCCAGGGTGGCCTGCGAGACCTGGACGGCCGGGTAGAGGCCGACGGCGATCTGCTGCGCCATCTCGTGGCTGCGCGACTCCCAGACGCCCTTGACCGCCGCGAAGTACTTCTCCGTGTACGGGGCGAGCAGCTCACGCTGGTCGGTCTGGACGAAGCCGGCGATGACCGCCTCCTGCACGGCGTTCGGCAGCTTGTCGGACTCGACGACCGAGGCCCACGCCTCCGCCTTCGCCTCCTCGGTGGGGCGTGCCGCGCGCGCGGTCGCCGCGTGGCGCTCGCCCGCCGCCGTCCTGTCGCGCTCGTACTCGCCGGCGATCTCGTCCTCCTCGAACACACCGGTCGCGGCGAGCCGCTCGACGAACGCCCAGCGCAGCTCCGTGTCGACGGCCAGGCCCTCGACCGTCTCCTTGCCGTCGAGCAGCGACTGCAGCAGGTCCAGCTGCTGCGGGGTGCGGGCCGTCGCCGCGAAGGCGCGGGCCCAGGCCAGCTGGTGGTCGCTGCCCGGCGCCGCCGCACGCAGGTGTGCGAGCGTGGCCTCGGTCCACTGCGTCAGTCCGGCCTCGCGCCACTGCGGCGCCGCGTAGAGGTCCAGCGCCAGCTTCACCTGACGGTGCAGCGACTGGACGACGCCGATGTCCGACTCCTTGCCGATGCCGGAGAGCACCAGGGCGAGGTAGTCCCGGGTCGCCAGCTCGCCGTCACGGGTCATGTCCCAGGCGGAGGCCCAGCACAGCGCGCGGGGAAGGGACTCGGTGAAGTCGCCGAGGTGCTCGGTGACGACGCGCAGCGACTCCTCGTCGAGCCGGACCTTCGCGTACGACAGGTCGTCGTCGTTGAGCAGGATCACGGCGGGGCGGGCGGTGCCGGCCGGGAACGGCACGGTCGTGCGCGCGCCGTCGACGTCCAGCTCGATCCGGTTCGTGACGACCAGCTTGCCGGCGCCGTCGAGGTCGTAGCAGCCGATCGCGATGCGGTGGGGCCGCAGCGTCGGCTCGCCCTTCGCGCCGGCGGGCAGCGCCGGGGCCTCCTGGAGGACGGTGAACGACGTGACGTGACCGTTCTCGTCCGTGACGATCTCCGGACGCAGGATGTTGATGCCCGCCGTCTCCAGCCACGCCTTCGACCAGGTCTTCAAGTCGCGGCCGGAGGTCTCCTCCAGCGCGCCCAGCAGGTCGGACAGCTGGGTGTTGCCGAACGCGTGCGCCTTGAAGTACGACTGGACGCCCGTGAAGAACGCGTCCATGCCGACGTACGCCACCAGCTGCTTCAGGACCGAGGCGCCCTTGGCGTACGTGATCCCGTCGAAGTTGACCAGGACATCGTCCAGGTCACGGATGTCCGCCATGATCGGGTGCGTCGACGGCAGCTGGTCCTGGCGGTACGCCCAGGTCTTCATGGAGTTGGCGAACGTCGTCCAGGAGTGCGGCCACTTCGAGCCCTCCGCGTACGCCTGGCAGGCGATCGACGTGTACGTGGCGAACGACTCGTTCAGCCACAGGTCGTTCCACCACTCCATGGTGACGAGGTCGCCGAACCACATGTGGGCCAGCTCGTGCAGGATCGTCTCGGCCCGCGTCTCGTACGCCGCATCCGTCACCTTCGAACGGAACACGTACTGGTCGCGGATGGTGACCGCGCCCGCGTTCTCCATCGCGCCCGCGTTGAACTCCGGGACGAACAGCTGGTCGTACTTGGCGAACGGGTACGCGTAGTCGAACTTCTCCTGGAACCAGTCGAAGCCCTGCCGGGTGACGTCGAAGATCGCGTCCGCGTCGAGGAACTCGGCCAGCGACGGGCGGCAGTAGATGCCGAGCGGAACGGACTGACCGTCCTTCTCGTAGCTGCTGTGCACCGCGTGGTACGGGCCGACGATCAGGGCCGTGATGTACGTCGAGATGCGCGGCGTCGGCTCGAAGGACCAGACGTCGTCCTGCGGCTCGGGCGTCGGCGAGTTTGAGATCACGGTCCAGCCGGGCGGGGCCTTCACGGTGAACCGGAACGTGGCCTTCAGGTCGGGCTGCTCGAAGCTGGCGAAGACGCGGCGCGCGTCCGGCACCTCGAACTGGGTGTAGAGGTACGCCTGCTCGTCGACCGGGTCGACGAAGCGGTGCAGGCCCTCGCCCGTGTTGGTGTAAGAGCAGTCGGCGACGACCTTCAGCTCGTTGGAGCCCGCGACCAGGTGCGGGAGCGCGATGCGTGAATCACGGAACACGGCCGCGACGTCCAGCGACCGGCCGTTCAGCTCGACCTCGTGCACGGCCGGGGCGACCAGGTCGATGAAGGTCTCCGCACCGGCCTCGGCGGAGTCGAAGCGCACGGTGGTCACGGACCGGTAGGTGCCGCCCTCCTGCGCTCCGGAGAGGTCGAGATCGATCTCGTACGCGTCCACGGTCAGCAGGCGCGCCCGCTCCTGTGCCTCTTCGCGGGTCAGATTGGTGGCAGGCACGCGGTCATCTCCTTGGTATGCGACGTTTTCCGTCATCCTTCCACGTCGCATGGCACACGCCGCATGTCCGAGCGGCGTGAGCTCGGGTGTACCACCGCGGCAGCGCCGAGTGCCGTCCGCCGAGGGACTCGAAGGCCCGGCGCGAGCAGATCCGGGCCACGAAAAGGCGGCCACCGGGCACCGGCGGCCGCCTTTCACGCGTGCGGTGTCAGCCCTTCAGCTCCGCCGCGACCAGCTCGGCGATCTGGACCGCGTTCAGCGCCGCGCCCTTGCGCAGGTTGTCGTTGGAGACGAAGAGTGCGAGGCCGTTCTCCACGGTCTCGTCGACCCGGATCCGGCCGACGAAGGAGGCGTCCTTGCCGGCGGCCTGGAGCGGGTTGGGGATCTCGGAGATCTCGACGCCCGGGGCGTCCTTCAGCAGCTCGTAGGCGCGCTCGACGCTGATCGGACGGGCGAAACGCGCGTTGACCTGCAACGAGTGGCCGGAGAAGACCGGCACCCGGACACAGGTGCCGGACACCTTCAGCTCGGGGATCTCCAGGATCTTGCGGGACTCGTTGCGGAGCTTCTGCTCCTCGTCGGTCTCGAAGGAGCCGTCGTCGACGATCGAGCCGGCCAGCGGGAGCACGTTGAAGGCGATCGGACGCTTGTAGACGCCCGGCTCGGGGAAGTCGACGGCGCCGCCGTCGTGGGTGAGCTTGTCCGCCTCGGCGACGACCTTGGACGCCTGGCCGTGCAACTCGGCGACACCGGCCAGCCCGGAGCCGGACACCGCCTGGTAGGTGGCGACGGTCAGCGTCTGGAGACCGGCCTCGTCGTGCAGCGGGCGCAGCACGGGCATGGCGGCCATCGTGGTGCAGTTCGGGTTGGCGATGATGCCCTTGGGCCGGTTCGCGATCGCGTGCGCGTTGACCTCGGAGACGACCAGCGGGACCTCGGGGTCCTTGCGCCAGGCGGAGGAGTTGTCGATCACGACGGCGCCCTGCGCGGCGACCTTCTCGGCGAGCGCCTTCGACGTCGCGCCACCGGCCGAGAACAGCACGATGTCCAGCCCGGAGTAGTCGGCCGACGAGGCGTCCTCGACCGTGATCTCCCGGCCCTGCCACTCGATCGTGGAGCCCGCGGAGCGCGCGGAGGCGAACAGCCGCAGCTCGTCGGCCGGGAACTTCCGCTCGGCCAGGATCCCGCGCATGACTGTGCCGACCTGACCGGTGGCGCCGACGATTCCGACCTTCACAGGGACTCCTTCGAACGTACGAACTGGCACGGTTGCCGCTCCATGATGCGTATGCCGACGGCTTCCTTGTCCAATCCATTGTCCGCGGTACGGACAGTGCCCGCCCGCCCGGCCGGTGGCGGGCACGGCAGTGGGGCGGGAGCTCCACCGAGCACCCGCCCCACTGTCGTACGAATCACACAGTCGTGCGAATCACGCGGCGACCGCGGTCACCGCTGCGACACCACCCGCTACGGCGTGACCTTCTCGATCACGACGCTGCCGGCGCCCGCCGCGGTCCCGTGGCTGTTCACCAGGTGGACCTCGCCGAAGAACTGCCGGCCCTCGGGAGCCGCACCGGCGACCGAGACCTCGGCGCCGACCTGGGCCGAGGCGCCGTTGGCCAGGTTCACGGCCTTCGACTCGTCGACCTTGATCGTGCCGAGCGACGGCGTGTAGTACACGTCGCGGTAGTTGTACGTGGTCGTCCCGGCCGGGACGGAATAGCCGTGGATCACGACGGTGTACGTACCGGCGGCCGGCTTCACCAGGCTGACCGACTCCTCGGACCCGGCCGTGGTGGACGCGCCGACCTGGGTGGCGCCCCGGAAGACGTACAGGTCGAGGTCCGCGTTGGCGTCCGACGTACCGCCGATGGCGATGTCCAGCTTCTCGACGCCCTCACCGATGGTGACCTCGAACTCCTGCTCGTCGCCCGTCTTGATCGACGGCTTGGCGACCTTGGCCGAGCCCAGCGAGCCGCCCTTGAGGGTGCCCTCCAGGTCGCCCGCGTTGTTGGTGACCTTCCAGCTCACCGGGGCGGGCGCGTTGATCTTCGCCTCGGCGATGGTCTGCACCGCCGGGTCGAAGGTCGCACCGAGCAGCGAGACGTCCAGCTTGTACGGGTTGTCCAGCAGCGGCGACGTACGCCGTGCCTCGACCTCGATCTCCCAGACGCCCGCCTGCGGGTCCTTGTAGGAGCGCACGTCGGGGCGGCAGGGGTTGGCCGGGTTCTCGTAGTTCGGGTAGCAGAAGGTCGTGGAGCTGTTCTCCATCTGCACCCCGTACGGGTGGATGGAGATGAAGCGCGTCTGGCTGCCCGAGCGCAGCGCGCCCATCGCGACCTCGAGGGTCTTGGCACCCTTCGGCACGGTCACGAAGTACGACGTGGTGCCGTTGCGCTGCACCGAGCCGGACGCCTTGAACGCGTAGTCGGGCTTCACGAGCTCGTCGGAGACGATCACCGTGGTGAGGATCTGCTGGTCGACACCGACGGTCCTGCTGTCGTCCACCCGCAGGATCGCGCTGTGCACGCCCGCGCTGCCCGGCTTCGCCTGGACCTCGACGGTGACGGGCTTGCCGAGCGGCAGGGAGACCGTGGCGGGACCGGTCAGCTCGAACGTGCCGTCGTTGTTTTTCCACGAAAGCTGGTGCTTGACGTCGTTGTCCGGACCCGTGGTGCGGGTGATCGTGACGTCGTACGACTTCGTCTGGCCGGTCTTCAGGCCGCCCTCGCGGTCGTACAGACCGGTGCCGAAGCCGGGGGTCTGGAGCGCGAAGTCGATCGCGGTGTCGACGGGGGCCTTCACCGCGTACTCGTGCGCCGGGGCACCCTGCTTCTCGATGAGCTTCCAGGCGTCGACGATGTTGATCAGACCGGAGCCCTGGGCGTGCGCGGGCACGTCCTTGATGTGGGTGGCGGTGCTGGTCAGCGCGGTACGCAGATCGGCGGGCGGCAGCTCGATGTGCTGCTGCTTCGCGGCCGACAGCAGCAGCGCGGTCGCACCGGCCGCCTGCGGCGAGGCCATCGAGGTGCCCTGCAGCATGGAGTAACCGGCCGGCAGGCTGTAGCCCGCCTCCTTGACCGGGCCGCCGGGCAGCCAGGTCTGGGTGCTGTTGATCGCGGCACCCGGGGCCGACAGGGTCGGCGTGAAGCCGCCGTCCTCACGCGGGCCGCGCGAGGAGAACGGCATCATGTCGTACTTCTTGGTGACGTTCGAGCCGTAGTTGGCGGCCCACGTCTCCTTGGAGATGGACGCACCGACGGAGATCACGTGGTCGGCGAGGCCGGGGTCACCGATGGTGTTGACACCCGGGCCGTTGTTCCCGGCCGAGATGACCAGCTGGACGCCGTACATGTCGATGAGCCGCTTGTAGAGCCGCGCGCGGGCGTTGTTGCCGTCGTTGAGCGGCGGCAGGCCACCGATCGACATGTTGACGACGTCGACACCGCGGTTCACGACGAGGTCGATCATGCCCTCGGTGAGCGCGATGTTGGTGCAGCCGCCGGACCAGGTGCAGGCGCGCGAGGAGACGATCTGCGCACCGGGCGCGGCACCGTTCATCTTGCCGCCGAACAGGCCGTTCGCGGAGGTGATGCCCGCGACGTGGGTGCCGTGCTCGCTCTCGATGACGCCGATGTTCACGTAGTCGGACGTGTCGCCGGCCGCGTTGTAGACGACGTTCTTGCGCGTCTCCACGACGAACGGGATGCGCTCGACGACGTCGGTCCGCGGGTCGTCCGTGCCGAAGTAGGAGACCTGGTGGTCCTCCTTGTACGGCTTCAGGACGGTGTCGTCGGTGAAGTCGCCGTTGTTGTTCAGGTCGACGCGCGTAGTGCCGGTGACCGGGTCGTAGAGCACGGCCCACGTGTCGGTGGTGTCACCGTCGCGGTTCAGGTCGCCCGCCATGTCGCCGCCCTTGGTGGCGGCCTCTTCGAACACCTTGATCTTGTACGAGCCCTCGGGCGCCGAGTAGGTACGGCCCCCGTACGTGAACGTCGGGCCGGACACGGCGTCCGTCATCCGCAGCCAGGTGCGGTCGCCGTCGCTGACCGGGTCCGTGGCGGTCACCCAGTCGACGATCTTGCGGGCGCCCGTGGTGGTCTTCTGCAGAGCCGGGTGACCGAGGTCGACACCCGAGTCGAGGATGCCGATGGTCACGCCGCGGCCGTCGGCCTTCGGGTGCTGCGCGACGAAGTCGACCGCGCCCGTCTCGAAGGACGGGTTGTACGGGTTCTTCGCCGGGGTCTTCTTGTCCGGCGCCGGGTAGCTGCCGGTCGACTCGATCCCGGCCGTGGAACCGGCTGCCCGGTCGGCGGCGGGCGTCGGGTCGTCCAGCTTGATCTCCTGCTTGAGATCGATGCCCTGGACGGACGACAGCTTGGCGGCCGCCTTGATGGCCGCGTCGGCCGACGTGGTGGGCACGGTGGCCCGTACGTAGCCGAGCTTGTCGTACGTACGTCCCAGCACGGACCCCTTGACGGCGTCCAGCTGCTGGGCGACCTGCTCGGTCGCACCGGGAGCGGTGGCGACCATCATGGTGATGTTCTTCTCGCCCTCGGCCTTGGCCTTGGCCAGAAGGTCGGCGTCGGCCGCGCCGAGCTTGTCGCTCGTGGCGTCCTTCGCGGCGGACTTGACGGGAGAGGGGGCGGGGGCGTCGGCGGCGAATACCGGGGCGGCGCCGGTGGCGGCCAGCGCGGCCACCAGACCGGCGGCGGCTGCGGCTCGGGCCGCGCGTCTGGCCCCGGGTATGGAACTGGGGGACTCGGAGGTCATCAGCATTCCTGAAAGTGAAAGAGGCAGTCCGGAATTCGGTACCGGATGACCGCTCACCCTTTCGTAAATGACAGAGGTTGTGGAGAGTTGGGGTGCGCGAGATGGTGACATGGCGGAATCCCGCCACTGGGGCTGATGCGCCATCAGGGATGAAGCGGGGCATAAGTGGCCTGTGTGGCGCGGCTTTCAGCGGGGCAGGATCATCACGTACGCGGCGGGCTCGCGATCGGCCGCCGCCATCAGCGCGGTCCGTACCACGACGGCCTGCTGCTCCTTCGCGTCGCGGAGCTCCTTCGGTGAGAGCTGGACGACGGTGACGCCGAGCCGCTCCAGATACTCCCGCTCGGCGGTGTACGCGGACCACTGCGCGTCGTGCTCCTCCTGGCGCCGGTCGTCGCCGAGCAGGCTGTGCAGGGGTGCCCTGGTGTCGAGGGCCACGGCGACGGCCTCCTCGGGCCAGTAGGCGTCCACCCCGCCCAGATGCGGGCCGCCGGGCAGCCGCAGGTCCACGTTCCACAGCGGCTCCGGCAGGCCGTACGAGCGCACCATGTCGTACAGCCGGTTCTCCGCCAGCGCCCGGCCCTCGGCGAGCAACGCGTCGACGGCGTCCACCACATGGGGGCGGTCCAGCAGCTTGGCCCGGTTCAACTCGCGTACGACGATGGCCGGTTCGCAGTGCCCGCCGCGTACCGCCTCGGTGAGCAGACGGCGTACGGCCGTGGCATCCCCGAGCCCGGAGACCGCGTCCGCGAGCGCCCGCTCCACCGGGGCCACGGGCAGGCCGCGCACCTCCTGGGGGCGGGGCGGTTCGGCGGCCCGCACCAGACGCACGTACCGGACCGAGGGCAGCCGCCGGGTGCGCGGCACCAGCACATCGATCCTGGCCGCCGACGCGGGCGGCGGCGCGGCGGCGAAGCCGTGCAGGGCGAGCGCGGCGAGCCCGGTGACCATGGCCTCGCCGTACCCGGACTCCGCGCCCGACTCCCGTCGGCGGCCGGCGGAGGCCGGTGGCCGTCCGGCGTACAACAGGGCGGCCCGCAGCAGTTCGTCGCCGGCGGGTGGCTCCGGGTGCAGGACGTACACGCCGGGCAGCGGCTGCTGCCACGGCCCACCGGTCCGGCACTGCGCGGCGGCCACCGCGACGGACACGCCGTGCGCCCTCAACTGGGCTTCGGACAGCACGCGTTGACGGACATCGCCGGCGATGCGGAGGTGGCAGGGGGAGAGCGGGGTGTTCTGGGTCATGCTCCGGGGTATCCCGCAGGCGGTCGCCGCGTTAACCCCTGTTACACACCCGTCGACAATTCAGGACAACACCGTCCTGAAGTACGCGCGTTCGACAACCGAAAAGAGCCGACCGGCCCGATTCCGGCCCGCCCCGCCACTTCCAGCCCGTCCGGTGTCCGAGGCCGGCAACCGCTGCCGGGTTGCCGGGTGACCTCACGATGCCCCCACCCCGGACGGGCCCGAAACCAAGCCCGTCCGGCGATTGAGACAGAACCCGGGGCGCCGGGCCCCGGCGCACCCGTCAGGCCCCGGCCCCCGCGGCCGCCCCCGCGTCACACCCCTGCGCCCGCAGCGCCCGGGCCAGATCGTCCCGCGCCTCCAGCACCAGCCTCCGCAGCGCCGGTGCCGCATCCGCATGCGCGGCCAGCCACGCGTCCGTGGCCGCCAGCGTCGCAGGATCGTCCTGGAGCGCCGGGAACAGGCCCCTCACCACAGCCATCCCGATCTGGATCGACCGCTCGGCCCACACCCGCTCGATCGTGGCGAAGTACTTGTCCGCGTACGGCGCCAGCAACTCACGCTGCGACGACTGCTCGAAGCCCGTGATCGTCGCCTCCACCAACGCGTTGGACAGCGCGTCCGACTCCACGACACCCGCCCACGCCTGCGCCTTCACCGCGGCCGACGGCCGCGAGGCCAGGCACCGCACCTGGTGCCGCTTCCCGGACGCCGTGTCGTCGCGGGCCAGTTCGGCGTCGAGCACCGACTCGTCGGCAACCCCGTGCGCCGCCAGCGGGGACAGGAGCGCCCACCGCAGCTCCTGGTCGACGTCCAGACCGTCGATCCGCGCCGAACCGTCCAGCAGCCCGGACAGCAGCTGGAAGTCGGAGTCCGAGTCCGCGACCGACGCGAAGAACCGCGCCCACGCCAACTGGTGCTCGCTGCCCGGCTCGGCGACCCGCAGCTCTCGCAGCGCACCCTCGGCCAGCGCCCGGCCGCCCTCCTCGCGCCATCCGGGCGCCACGTAGTGCGTGAGCGCGGTCCGCGTCCAGGTGTGCAGCATCTGGAGCACGCCGATGTCGGACTCCCGGCCGGAGAAGGCCAGTACGAGGGAGACGAAGTCGCGGGCCGGCATCAGCCCGTCCCGGGTCAGGTTCCACAGCGCGGACCAGCACAGTGCCCGCGCGAGCGGGTCGGTGATGTCACCGAGGTGCGCCCGCAGCGTGGCCAGGGACACCTCGTCGAAGCGGACCTTGCAGTACGTGAGGTCGTCGTCGTTGACCAGGATCAGCTCGGGCCGCTCGGCCCCCGCCAGCTCCCCGACCACCGTGCGCGCCCCCGCCACGTCCACCTCGGCGCGCGCGTACCGCACCAGATCGCCGTCGGCGGCCCGCCGGTACAGGCCGACCGCGACCCGGTGCGGCCGCAGTTCAGGGTGCGACTCGACCGCCTCCTGGAGCACCGCCAGCTCCGTGATCCGGTCCGCCGCGTCGTACGTGACCACCGGGATCAGCGAGTTGACGCCCGCGGTCTGCAGCCACGACCGCGACCAGGCGGTCATGTCACGCCCGGACGTCTCGGCCAGCACCGACAGCAGATCGCCCAGCTGCGTGTTGCCGTAGGCGTGCTTCTTGAAGTAGCGCCGGGCGCCCTCCAGGAACGCCTCCCGCCCCACGTACGCCACCAGCTGCTTCAGCACCGAGGCGCCCTTGGCGTACGTGATCCCGTCGAAGTTGAGCTTGGCGTCCTCCAGGTCACGGATGTCGGCCGTGATCGGGTGCGTGGACGGCAGCTGGTCGGCGCGGTACGCCCAGGACTTGCGGTTGTTGGCGAAGGTGATCCAGCCGTCCTCGAAACGGGTCGACTCCACCATCGCGAAGACGCCCATGAAGTCGGCGAACGACTCCTTCAGCCACAGATCGTCCCACCACTGCATGGTGACGAGGTCGCCGAACCACATGTGCGCCATCTCGTGCAGGATGACGTTGGCGCGGCCCTCGTACGCCGCCTGCGTCACCTTGCCGCGGAAGATGTACTCCTCACGGAACGTGACACAGCCCGGGTTCTCCATCGCGCCGAGGTTGTACTCGGGTACGAACGCCTGGTCGTACTTCCCGAACGGGTACGGGTAGTCGAAGTTGTCGTGGAAGAAGTCGAGGCCCTGCTTGGTGACGAGGAAGATGTCGTCCGCGTCGAAGTGCCGGGCCAGCCCCTTGCGGCACAGGGCGCCGAGCGGGATGTCCAGCGTCGTGCCGTCGTTGAACGTACGGCTGTAGGAGTCCGTCACATAGTGGTACGGGCCGGCGACGACCGCCGTGATGTACGTGGAGATCGGCTTCGTCTCGGCGAACCGCCACACCCCGCCGTCCCGCGACTCGGTCGCCCCGTTGCTCCAGACCGTCCAGGCCTCGGGCGCCGTCACCTCGAAGCGGAAGGGAGCCTTCAGGTCGGGCTGCTCGAAGTTCGCGAAGACCCGCCGCGCGTCGGCTGGCTCGTACTGCGTGTAGAGGTAGACCTCGCCGTCCTCCGGGTCGACGAACCGGTGCATGCCCTCACCGGTCCGGCTGTACGCGCACTGCGCGTCGACCACCAGGACGTTGTCGCCCTCCGGCAGCCCCGCCAGCGCCACCCGCGTCCCGTCGAAGACGGCGGCGGGGTCCAGCGGCTGCCCGTTCAGCGTCACCGCGTTCACGCTCGGCGCCACCAGATCCGCGAACGTCGACGCCCCGGCCCGCGCGGCGCGGAACCGGATCGTCGTCACCGAGCGGAAGGTCCGCGGACCGGAGGAGACCCCGTCGCCGTCGCTGTCGCCGTCGGGCCCGCCGACGGCGGAGCGCAGATCGAGAGCGACCTCGTAGCTGTCGACGCTCAGCAGCTCGGCCCGCTCACGGGCCTCGTCGCGGGACAGGTTCTCACCGGGCACGGCGCACTCCTTTGTGTCACGTTCGAATAGTTTGATCCTCCCATGCCGCCACTCGGCCGGGCATGCGGGAATGGCCGGTGCGCCCGGAGGCGTTCTCGTGCACAGATGCGAACACCTTGACGAGGAGAGACATGTCCGAGAACAGCACGGCGCCCGGCAAGACCCCTGCCGATTTCTGGTTCGACCCGGTCTGTCCCTGGGCCTGGATGACCTCCCGCTGGATGCTGGAGGTGGAGAAGGTCCGGGACGTCGAGGTCCGCTGGCACGTGATGAGCCTTGCCGTCCTCAACGAGGACAAGCTCGACGAGCTGCCGGAGGAGTACCGCGACCTGCTGACGAAGGCGTGGGGCCCGGTCCGCGTCGTCGTCGCCGCCCAGCAGAAGCACGGCGACGACATCGTCGGCCCCCTGTACACCGCGCTCGGCACCCGCTTCCACAACCAGGGCGAGGACATCACCCGCGAGGCGATCGTGGCCGCGCTCCAGGAAGTCGGCCTGCCCGCCGAGCTGGCGGACTACGCGGACTTGGACGCGTACGACGCCGAGCTGCGCGCCTCCCACAAGGAAGGCATCGACAAGGTCGGCCAGGACGTCGGCACCCCGGTCATCGCCGTCCCGGGCGCGGACGGCGAACAGATCGCCTTCTTCGGCCCGGTCGTCACCCCCGCCCCCAAGGGCGAGGAAGCGGCGAAGCTGTGGGACGGCACACTGCTGGTGGCGTCGGTCCCCGGCTTCTACGAGATCAAGCGGACCCGGACGCAGGGCCCGATCTTCGACTGATTCACCCGTGGGGTGCGGGGTCCGGCCGCCGCCCGGACCCCGCACCGCCTCAGAGGCTCACGCGTACAGCGCGTCCAGCTTCGGCAGCCGCAGCGCCACTTGTTCCGCGTCGTCGAAGCTGAAGTCCCATTCCGGATCAAGGACGGGGTAGTCGATGGTGAACGAGCGCGCGGGCATGTTCTGACCCGCCGTCACCGAGTACGCGTCCCAGGCGACCCCGAGCATCTCCTCGCACTCGAGGTCGATGCCCGCGGCCGCCGCCTCCCGGACCAACGGAAGTTCGGCGAGCGTGTCCGGATCGGCAACGACCCGCTCGAACACCTTCCGCCCCTGCGCGATCAGCCAGCCCCGGAAGTAGTCGAACCCGTCGTCGGAACAGCCGCCATTGATGGTGTACGCCGCAGCCCAGAGCGGAGCCCGGTAGGAAGCGGCCATCAGGTCCCAGAACACTTGCTGTGCGGAGACGATCTCGTCCCGGGGCCGGGCGGCCAGCAGCGCGGAGGCCCGCTCGACGACGGCCTCGGCGTCCGCCGGGTCGGCGACCTGGGTGCGGGCGTCGTCGAGCAGATTCCAGAAGTCCGTGGCGTCCATGCGATGCAGCATGCCGGAGGGGTCTGACACTCTCGGGTGCGGCGAGCTGCCGAGGGAAGCGGGAAGAGGGAAGCGGGAAGAGGGAAGGGGAGCGGGCGGACATGAACGTACGACCGGCACGCAGGTCCGAGGCCGGGGCGCTGACCGAGCTGGCCCTGGCATCGAAGGGTTACTGGGGTTATGACGAGGCGTTCCTCGCCTCCTGCCGCGACGAACTGACCATGTACCCGGCCGACATCGAACGCCGCCGCACCACGGTCGCCGAGGAGGGCGGCCGCGTCCTGGGCTTCACCACCCTGGACGGCGCCCCTCCTGAAGGGGCCCTCGGCATGATGTTCGTCGCCCCGGACGCGCTGGGCAGGGGCATCGGTCGGCTGCTGTTCGAGCACACCATGACGGAGGCGCGCCGCCTCGGCTTCGTACGCCTCACCATCGACGCCGATCCGAACGCGGAGCCGTTCTACCTCGCGATGGGCGCGGTACGGATCGGGGCGGCCCCGTCCGGATCGATCCCCGGCCGTGAGCTGCCGCTGCTGGAGTACGTCCTCACGTCGCGCTGAGTCCTTGCCGGGGGACGGAGCCTCCTTCGACCGGCTCGGGGGCCCGGCGCCCGGCCGCGGCCAGGGCCAGGGTGACCGCGAGCGACGCCGCCGCCATCACGGTCATGGCCGTCGCCGGTGACGTCCACTGGGCGACGGCGCCCGCGAGCGAGGCCGCGACGCCCTGCATGGTGAGCATGCCGGAGGAGTGCAGACCGAGGGCCTGACCGGTGATCTCGTTCGGGGTCAGGGCCATCAGGCGTTCCTGCAGCAGCAGGCTCGCCGAGAACCCGACCGAGGCGAGCGCGGCCAGAGCGAATGCGAGCGGCAGCGCCGGACGCGCGGCGAAGAGCAGATACGGAGCGGCCAGGAGCAGCAGCATCGGCATGGCCAGCCGTCCCCGCCAGTGCTGCGCGACGAACCGGCCCGCCACCGTGTCCCCGATGAGCATCCCCAGCGCGGCGAAGGCGAAGAGCAGCCCCGCGTGCCCGGGGGCGTACGGGACGAACAGCGACTCGCAGCCGACGATCAGCCCGTTCGGCACCCAGAGCGCGAGGTAGACCCGGCGGCGGGGTCCGGACGACCACAAAACGGCATTGGTCCGCCACGTCTCGGCGACCGACGGCCGCCCCGCGGCCCGCGGCGGACGGCGGGCCAGCCCGAACCGGGCCACGGCCGCACCTGCCAGATACAGGCCGGCCGCGACCAGCAGCGTGCCGCGCGCGGACAGCGTCGTCACCAGCAGGCCACCGAGCGCGAACCCGCCGATCTGCATCAGGCCGACGCACATGTTGAGTACAGAACGCCCCAGCAGATAGCCGTCCTTGGGCAGCACCTCATTGAGCAGTCCGTACCGCACCCCGCCACCCACGGCGGCGACCACACCCTCGGTCAGGATGATCGCGAAGACGGCCGGCAGCGGAAGCCCGGGGACGGCGAGTACGGCGGTGGCCAGCCCGAAGGCGAGCGCTATGCCGGTCATCGCGGCCCGTGGCGGCAGCCGGTCCGCCGCCGACATCAGCACGGTCGCCCCGATCACCTGGGCGAGCGAGGAGCCGAACATGGACAGGGCGGCGAGCAGCGGCGAGTCGGTCGCGGCATAGACGAGGGTGCCGAGGGCCAGTCCGCTCATCGTCGACCCGGCGACCTGTACGGCACTGGTCGCGAAGAGCGGTCCGAACTGCGGCGCCCGGAAGAGTTCCCGGTAGGTGCGCATGCGGGGAGTTTCGGTGGCCGCCCACGGCGATCGTTAAAGTTTCGCGCGGAGGCGAAACGTCATGGGCATGTGGCAGATCAACACGGACACGCTCGCGGGGAGCCGGTTCGTCGTCTCGCCGCTCGCCGAGACCATCTCCGCCCTGAACGCGCTGGAACGGGGACGCGCCGACCATCCCGGCGAACGGGCCTGGCTCGACGCCCATCTGCCCGCCTACCGGGCCCGGCAGGCCGCCGACCCGGTCGCCGCCCGCCTCGTACCGGCGGCGCTCGGCGGCAGCTGGAACGCGGACTTCATCACCCCCACACCGACGGGCGAGGGCACACCGTCCTTCGAGGAGGAACTGGCCCCCGTCCGGGCGACCACGTCCGAGCGCGCCCGAGCGGATCTGGAGGTGTCCCTCGGCGGCGCCCCGCTGCCGGCCCTCCTGGACCGCGACGACCTGGCGCAACGCGCCGCCGACGCCCTGCACTGGGTCTGGCACCGGACCGTACTGCCGGACTGGCCGCGCCGCCGCCGGATCATCGAGGCGGACATCGTCGCGAGGACCGGACAGCTGAGCCAGGGCGGCTGGGCCGCCGCCCTGAGCGGGCTGCGCCCGGGAATGCGGTGGCTCGGCGGGAGCCGGCTCCAGATCAACGCGCACGACTACCCGTCGAAGCAACTGGCCAGTGTGCGGCTGCTGTTTGTACCGGTCACCCAACGCACGGGCTGGGTCTCCTGGGACGACGACGCCCAGCGGTACGCGGTCGTCTACCCGTGCTCGGGCACCCTGGCCGATGCGGGGCGGGCGCGGGTGCCCGACAGCCTGAGCCGCCTGCTCGGCCCCGCGCGGGCGACGGTCCTCGTCCTTCTCTCCAGCCCGAAGAGCACTACCCAGCTGGTGGCCCTGACCGGCCAGGGGCTGGGGTCGGTCGGCCGCCACCTCAAGGTCCTGCTGGACAGCGGTCTGGCCGGTCGCCGAAGGGCCGGGCGGTCGGTGCTGTACTTCCGTACGGAGGTGGGCGACGTGCTGGCGCGGGCTCAGGGGAAGGAGTGAGGTGGGCTGTTGGGGAACGTGACAGGTGGCGGTGGTGGTGTCACGTTTTTTTGCGGGGGATGTGGAGGGGAGAGGGAAGACGGCTGTGACAGTACGGGCGATGCGGACCGGCGGAGGGCAGAAGGAACACGGGGCGCGCGGACCAGCCGATCACGGCCATACCCGCGCGTACGGTGTAGGCGTACGGCTCGCCGGCCCTGAGCCGTATGACGGCCTCCCACTGGCCGTGGTCGAGCCAGCGGTAGGTGCGCGCGCGGTCCTCCGCCTCGAACCCGGAGAGCAGGGTCCATACGGAGACCCGCATCCAGATCAGCGCCTGCGTGGGGGTCGTGGCGTGCTCGGCCCGTACGAGTAGCCCTCCCACGGTGACCTCGCACCGCCAGGCGGTCTTGAGGGGCAGCCTCAAAGCAACTCCGCCCGGCCGATGGCCAGATGGACCCAGACGGTCTTGCCGGGGTCGCGCGGCCGTACGCCCCACTTCGCGGCGATCGCGTCGACGATGACCAGGCCCCGGCCGGAGAGGTCGTCGAGCGCGAGGCTGGAGAAGCTGGCCCGTGACAGCAACAAGCGCGGTTGGTGGCTGAACTTTCCGTTCCAGTCGCCCGCACTCGACCGGCTGGGCGACTTTCTCTCGCTGGAGACGGACGCCAGGTACATCCGCGCCTGGCAACCGGTCTTCATCCCCGGCCTGCTCCAGACCCCGGACTACACCTGGGCATTGACCGAAGCCAACCCCGAAGTCCTCAGCCGTGAAGCGGCCGATGAGATCGTGAAGGTGCGGCAGGAGCGGCGTCGGGTATTCGAGGAGTCAGGTGCGCGGTTTGCCGCAGTCATCTGGGAGCCGGCCATATCCGGCCCGATGCCCTCGGCGAACGTTCATCGCGATCAACTTGCCCATCTCATCAGGATGGCCAAGCAGCCGAATGTGACGCTCCAGGTGCTGCCCCACACCGAGTGGGCGGCGGCACGCGTCGCACCGGCCTTCGTCGCGCTCTCCTACGCGCACGAAGCCTCGCCGGAGGCCATCGTGCAGGACACACTGGTCAACAGTGTCATTCTGGAAGATCATGAAGACATGGCGGGCTACGTCCACGCCTTCGACGCGCTTCGGTCCGCAGCTCTCACTCCGGATCGGAGTCTCACCTTCATCCGGAAGACCATGAACGGCATCATCGCGGAGAACGAGGAATCGTGAGCAGCCAGGAAGTTGTCAGCCCATTTGTGAAGTCGTCGTTCTCCGGCGGCGGGTCCGCCAATGAATGCATCGAGGTCGCCCGCACCGCCGACGGCGGCCGGGCCGTCCGGGACAGCAAGAACCGTGACGGCGGGCTTCAGTTCTACGCCCCCGAGGAGTGGTCCGCGTTCATCGACGGAGTGAAGGCCGGGGCCTTCACCGGCTGAGCCACTCCGCGACCTCGACCGTGTCGCCGACCCTCACGACGCCCTCGCAGACCACCGCGTTCTTCGCGCCGAAGCTCACCTTGTTCCCGTACTCCGGCTCGCGCCGGTACGTCGACAGGGTTCGGATCGGTTCCGGCCCCGCGCGGTGGCCGGTGGACTGGTCGACCATGGGGACGGCGCACCGCATCGCCCGTACCGAGTGGGCGAGTTCGACGGAGGCGATGGTCATCCGGCGCACCCGGTCCTCGAAGTGCGGTTCGTCGTTGCCGGTCAGGACGATGTTCGGTCGGAAACGGTCCATGGGGACGGTCTTTGCGTCGCCCCGCGCGGTGATGCGGGCGTTGAGGTCGTCCAGGGAGGCCGTCGAGGCGACCAGCACCGCGTGGGCGTCGGCGAAGTTGACCTTGCCGGGGGTGTCGCCCCAGCCGTCCCGGTCGAAGCCGGGGGCCACCCGCACCAGGCGGGACTTCGCGCCGAGCGCGTCCGAGAACCAGTTCGCGATCTCGTCCCCCTGGTCGACGGCCACGCCGAGGGGGCGGTCGAACATGCTGACCTCGCGGCGCGGGCCGTCCGGGTCGACCTTCAGGCGGAGCGGCTCGACGCCGTCGGCGGACAGGGTCAACGCCGCCCCGGAGCCCAGGACCTCGACCCTGATCGCGGCCATCGACGGGTGCGTGCGCTGGCTGCGGAAGGCGCCGTCCGCCGCGTCCACCACCATGAACGTCCGGTCGTGTTCGAGGCCGGTCCCGAGGACCTGCGCGGAATCGACCGTGGTCCCGGCGCAGCCCTTGACGGGGTAGTAGGCGAGTTCTCGAACGGTGATCGTCACGATGTCCCCTCCGGGGCGGCCGCTTCGAGGGCGTCGACACTGCCGGACATGATGGTGCGGATGTGTCGGGTGAGATGTTCGGTGGGCCAGTCCCACCAGGCGACGGCGAGCAGCCGGGCGATGGTCTCGTCGTCGTACCGGGTACGGATCAGCTGGGCCGGATTGCCGCCGACGATGCCGTAGTCGGGTACGTCGCCGACGACGACCGCGCCGGCGCCGATGATCGCGCCGTGCCCGATGCGTACGCCCGGCATCACCATGGAGTTGTAGCCGAACCAGACGTCATTGCCGACGACCGTGTCACCGCGGCCGGGCAGCCCGGTCAGCAGGTCGAAGTGCTCGGCCCAGGAGCCGCCCATGGTGGGGAACGGAAAGGTGGACGGGCCGTCCATCCGGTGGTTGGCGCCGTTCATGATGAACCGCGTCCCGGTCCCCAGCGCGCAGAACTTCCCGATGACGAGCTTCTCGGGGCCGTAGTGGTACAGCACGTTGCGGGTCTCGAACGCCGTCGCGTCGTCGGGGTCGTCGTAGTACGAGTAGTCGCCGACCTCGATCAGTTCGGACTTCACCAGCGGCTTCAGCTGGACGACCCGGGGCTGACCCGGCATCGGATGGAGGACGGTGGGGTCGGCGGGGACGAGGCTCATGGGGCCCATCATCGCACTCACCTCGCACGGGTAAGTTCCTTTTGGAAACCAATGCCCGAGGTCCCTGAGGTACGCCCCCTCCCCCTGCCCGTTACCTTTTCTGTGGCCCCGAAATGGGGCGCCTGGCCCCCGGGTCCGGTATGGCTGTGTGCCCCCTGTCGAAGTCGATGACCTGGGGGGTGTTGCCGCCGGGCTTCGGGGCACCGCTTGACCGCTGATGAGGGGCCTGACGACTGCCTGGTCCGGTGCAACGCCGGACCGCTTCACGGGCGGGATGTCTGCGTAACGTGGTTGCCGGCGTGTGGTGCCGCAGGGACGGCCGGGACGGATGCGAAAGGCACGACCGAAGAGGGGCATCGCGCATGGCCGACACCGTCATCGATATCTCCGGCATAGGTCTGTTCCTCGGCCTGGACCTGGGCAAGGAGTTCCACCACGCCCGCGGCCTGACCGGGCAGGGCAAGACCGTCCACGACAAGAAGCTGCCCAACACCGAGGCCCGCCTGCGGGAGTTGTTCGACAAGCTCAGGGCCAAGTTCGGCACCGTCCTGGTGATCGTGGACCAGGTCGCCAACATCGGCGCGCTGCCACTGACCGTGGCCCGCGCGACCGGCTGCCGGGTCGCTTACCTGCCGGGACTCTCGATGCGCCGGGCCGCCGACCTCTACCCGGGCGAAGCCAAGACCGACGCCCGCGACGCCTTCGTCATCGCCGACACCGCCCGGACCATGCCGCACACCCTGCGCGTGGTGGACCGCGACGACGAGAAGCTGGCCGAGCTGACCATGCTCACCGGCTACGACAACGACCTGGCCGGCGAGGTCAACCGCACCTCCAACCGGCTGCGCGGCCTGCTCTCCCAGATCCATCCCACCCTGGAGCGGGTGGTCGGCCCCCGGCTGGGCTACCCCTACATCCTGGCCCTCCTTGAACGGCACGGCTCCCCGGCCAGGCTGAAGAAACTGGGCCGCACCCGCTGCGAGGCCCTGCTCAAGGCGCACGGCTCGCGCAAGGCCCGCCACCTCACCGCGGAGATCTTCGACGCGCTTGCCGAGCAGACCGTCATCGTGCCCGGCACCGAGGCCAGCGCGCTGATCGTGCCCGGACTTGCCGCCCAGCTCGCCGCCGCCCACACCCAGCGCCGCCAGGCCGAGCAGGAGATCGCCGCCCTGCTGGAGGCCCTCCCTCTTTTCCACCTCCTGACCTCCATGCCCGGCATGGGCGTCAGGACCACCGCCGCCGTGATCGTCGCCATCGGCGACGGCACCACCTTCCCCACCGCAGGACACCTCGCCTCCTACGCCGGACTCGCCCCCGCCACCAAGTCCTCGGGCACCTCCATCCGTGGCGAGCACGCACCCCACCGCGGCAACCGGCTCCTCAAACGCGCCCTCTTCCAGGCCGCGTTCGCCGCGATCGGCTGCAAATCCGACCGCTCCTCCCGCACCTACTACGACCGTCAACGCGCACGCGGCAAGACCCACACCCAAGCGATCCTCCGCCTGGCCCGCCAACGTGTGAACGTCATCCACGCGATGATCCGCACCGGGGCCCTCTACGAACCACGAACCCCCGGCGACATCGGCCTCGCGGCCTGACAGCACCACCGTCCCTACCTTCCTGACCCCATCACGCGCGCACCGGCACGGCCACCCCCGCCGTGCCGGCCACCGGGCTGCCCATCAGGCACCCGATCCGCCGGGAACGTCCCGCTTCGCGGGACGTTCCCAAAAACCAGCACCAACTCCCACGAACCGACCCTGACAGGGTTGACGAAACAGATAGGGGCACCCCCCCGCGCAACGTGACAGAAGGGCCCCCGCCTGTCACGTCCAGGCGAGGGTCCCCCTTCATCCGCCTGCCCGGTGAAGGTTGAGAAGACGATCACGAGGCAGGACGTTCACGCGCCGCCCCGTCAGGGGGCGAGCAGCACGTCGGCGCGTTCCTTGGCGGACGCGTAACGCTTCGCCACGTCCTGCGACTCGCCCCTCCGGCCGTCTCCCGGCTGTCTTCCGGCCGGCTCTCCGGGCGTCCGGCGACGGAGCGACGTGGCGCCGTTGCCAGGGCAGGGCCGCATCGAGGGCGTCGGCGAGTTCGAGGACCGTGGGCCGGGCAGCCGGGTCGGTCCGGAGGCAGCTGTCGATGGCCGCGGCGAGATCACGGGGGAGGCGTCGGCGGGACCTGATCGGCGGAGCGGGTTCCTCGAGCTGCGGATACCGGTCGGCCCGGCCGCCCGTGCCGTCGTCGGTCTCGTCCACGGTCTCGTCCATGTTCTCGCCACCGTCGAACGGCGCCTCGCCGGTGGCGACTTCGTACAGAGTGACGCCGATGCCCCACACGTCGGCCGCGGTCGACAACGGCCCGCCGCGCGCCTGCTCGGGAGCCAGGTAACCGAAGGTGCCGACGCCCGGCGGGGCGATCCCGGGCGCTCGCGCGACGCTCAGGTCGAGCACCTTGGCGTGCCCGCAGTCGACCACGACGTTGGACGGCTTGAGGTCCAGGTGCAGCAGGCCGTGACCGTGCAGGTAGTGGATCGCGGAACACAGCTGCACGCCGAGGAGGGCCACGTCCCCGGCGGCCGGTCGCCGGGACAACCGGCCGACGAGATGCGACAGCGTTTCACCCGTCAGCGTTTCCAGCACGACGAGCGGCTCGGGCGACTCGAAGGTCTCGTACGCGCGGACCAGGTGCGGATGCGTGAATGTCCGGAGCCAACGGCCCTCCAGCAGCAGCCGGTCGCTCAGCCGCTGCCCGTGGCGGCAGTCGGGGCGCAGGACCTTCATGACACACCGGCAGTCCCGCTCCTCGCTCCACGCGTCGTAGAGGTCGAGCCAGCCGGTCCGGGCCAGGTGCGCCAGGATCTCGTACCCCGGCGCGGGTTTCGTTCCGGGGGCGAGAGGCGGGGCCGGCCGGGCTGTGGCGCGGCTCATGGGAGAACCTTCCGCGGGGATGGGGCACCGGCGAGGGCGGGGCCGGTCACTTCGTTCAGCCGGTGCAGCCGGGCGTAGGTTCCGCCGCGCAGGAGCAGGTCTTCGTGCGTTCCGTACTCGACGACCCGGCCGCGGTCCAGCACCACGGTGGAGGTGGCGTCGCGGACGGTGAACAGGTTGTGGGAGATGACGATGGTGGTCCGCCCGGCCATGAGCCGGCGCAGCGGTTCCATGATCCGGCGGGCCGACCGGGCGTCCAGGCCGGTGGTCGGTTCGTCCAGGAGCAGTACGGGTGCGTTCCTGATCATCGCGCGGGCGATCGCGAGGCGCTGGGCCTGCCCGCCGGACAGGGTCCGGCCACGCTGGCCCACCAGGGTGTCGTAGCCCTCGGGCAGCAGTTGGATGAAGTCATGGGCGTCGGCGGCGCGGGCCGCCGCGACGATGTCCGCCTCCGTCGCGTCCGGCCGGCCGTAGGCGATGTTCTCCCGTACGGTGCCGTGGAAGACCAGTGTTTCCTGGAGTACCACCGCGACGTTCTCGCGCAGCTCGGACAGCTGGAGGTCCCTCAGGTCGGTGCCGTCGAGGAGGATCGCGCCCCGGTCCGGGTCGTAGAAGCGCAGTTGAAGCTTCCCGACCGTGGATTTACCGGCACCGCTCGCGCCGGCCAGGGCCAGCGTCGTGCCGGGCGTCACGTGGAACGACACGTCAAAGAGCGCCCACCGGGGCGTATCCGGATAGCGGAAGCAGACGCCGCGGAACTCGATGTCGCCCCGGGCGCGCCCGATCCGGCGGGCGTGGGCGGCTTCGACGACCTGGGGGCGCTGGTCGAGCAACTCGATGATCCGCTCGGCGGAGGCGGACGCCGCGTAGAACGTGTTGGCGAGGTGGGACAGATCGCGGATCGGACTGTAGAGATTGCCCAGCAGCGCGAGAAAGACCAGCAGCCCGCCCAGCGTGAGCTGGCCCTGCGCCAGCTTCCATGTGCCCAGGCCCATGACGGCCAGCCCGCCGGCCAGCTCGATGGCCTCGACGATCGGGCTGTAGACAGCGCGGATGCGCGCCGAGGCCATCGCCGCGCGGAACTTGCCCATGCTCTCGCGTTCGAACCGGCGATCCTCCGACTCCTGCCGGTTGTACGCCTGCACCAGCGCGATGTTGCCGAGCGACTCCTCGGCGATCGCGCTGATCGAACCGCTGCGCCGCCGCCGCTCCCGCGACGCGGTCTTGATCAGCCGGGAGAAGCGCCGGGCCGCCCACCAGAAGAGCGGCACGATGACGAGCGCGAGGAGGGTCAGATCCCACCGCAGGTAGAACAGCAGACCGAGGAAGACGCCCAACCGGATCACGTAATACAGGCCGTCCGCCACCCCCGAGAGGAGGAACGTCTCGACCGCGTCGACATCGCCGGTGATGCGCGACAGTACGTCCCCCAGCCGTCGCCGCTCGAAGAACCCGAGTGAGAGGCCCTGGACGTGCCGGAACACATCCGAACGAAGGGCCAGCAGGAATCGCTCGCTGACCCAGGTGGAGGTCACATCGTCGGCGAATCCCAGAACGCCGGAGCAGATGATGAGCCCCGCGTATGCCAGGGCGATCCAGAGGAAGGGCCGCAGATCGCGCGGGACGAGGACGTCGTCCACCACGACTTTGAAGAGCCAGATCTCGGCCGCGTCGATGACGGGTCCGACCATGCTGAAGACGAGTACCGGAATGAGCCAGCGCCGGCCACCGCGTGTATAGGGCCAGAACCGCCGGAACGCCTCGCGGGGCGCCACGGGCGGCGCGGCGGCGACGACTGCGTCGGGATCGTCGGCCACCGACAGCAGCCGCCGCAGCACATGAAGCGAGACACGCCTCATGGGACGCGTTCCTCAAAGATCGCCGGCCGGGCGGACCAAGAGCCTGGGCCCGCTCGGCCGTCCTGTGCGATCACCGGCGGTGATCGCCGTGGCCGCCGTCACCATGGCCGTGCGAGTGACGACGGTGGTCACGATGGTCCCTTTCGTGGTCGTCGAAGCGCCGCGACGTGTCCCTCATGTCGTGACGACTTTTCGCGGGGATGAGTTGACTGAAGATCGCCATGAGCTTCCCTCCTGAAGAGGCTTCCAGACGGAATACGCTCCGGAGCGCTCAGGGGATTGCCTTTTCAGGAAATTTTCGTACCCGGGTCCGCCTGCCGTCTTCGCCGCGCACGGGTGCCGGGGCGCTGTGCCAGTCCTTCCGCCGCTCCGGGGCTGCCCGGCGCAGGCAATCCCCCCGGGCCCGTGTTACGTAAGGAGTATGCGCAGGATTGGCATCCCCCTGGAGCGGGTGCCCGACGAAGCGCTGCTGGCCGGGCTCATGACCGGCGACCCCGAGATCGCCGTGGCCTTCGTCCGGCGGTTCCAGCGTCGGGTCTTCGGCGTGGCCATCGCCGTGGTCGGCGACGTCCAGCTCGCCGAGGACATCGCACAGCAGACCTTCGAGCGTGCCTGCCGGCACGCTCAGGTCTACGACCCGCGCCGGGGATCGGTACCCACCTGGCTGGCGGCCATCGCACACAACCTCGCGATCGACGCCGTACGCGCACGCAACGCCACTCCAGTCGACCCCGCAGACCTGGAGAGCATGATGGAGACCGTTGCCGACACCCCGGAGCGGCACGCGCTGTCCGCCGAAGCCGCGGTGGAAGTGCGCCGTGCGGTCGGCGCGCTGCCACGGGAGCAGGCGCGTGCTCTGGTGATGGCGGGCATCTACGGGATGACGGCTCAGCAGGTCGCCGACTTCGAGAAGATACCGCTGGGTACCGCCAAGACCCGGATCAGGGCAGCCATGGGCAAGGTCCGGGCATTCCTCGAGACCCGGCAGGTGGACCATGACTGACCACGGCCGGTTCACCTGCGAGCAGCTCAGGGAGATCGGCGCGGAGCTGGCGCTCGGCGTGCTGCCCGCCAGGGAACGGGCCGGGGCGATGGATCATCTGGAGCACTGCCCCGCCTGCCGCGAATACGTCCATGAGCTGGCGGCCACGTCGGACGCGCTGCTGGATCTGGTCCCGGGCAGCGAACCGCCCGTCGGCTTCGAGGACCGGGTGATCGAACGGCTCGGATTCTCTTCCGGGCGCCGGCCGCGCAGGCGCGAACTGCGACGGCGGCTCGTCCTCGCCGCGGCGGCGGCGGCGGCGGGCCTGGCCCTCGGTGGAGGCGGCTGGGTGCTCGGCGCGTCCGCCGGCCGTCCGGTCCCGGTCGCGCCGATCGTCTCCCCGGTGCAACCGCGGCTGCTCACCGCCCAACTCGCCCACGCGGGCCAGTCGTTCGGGCAGGTCTACCTCTACACCGGGGCCTCGCCCTGGTTGTACATGGCGGTGGACGCCGACGGGCACTCCGGCACCGTCCACTGCCAGTTGCTGCGTGCCGACGGCTCCACCGTCAAGGTCGGCTCCTTCGTCCTCAACGATGACGGCTACGGCTTCTGGGGAGGGCCCTACCTCGGCGGAACCTCGCCGGTCACGGGCGTCCGGCTGCTCAACGCGGACGGCTCCGTGCTCGCCAGTGCCGCCTTCGGCCAGACCCTCGGCTGAGAGGCTGCTGGGCACGGCAGCTGGGCGCTTGGGCGGCCCGGCACCCGGTTGGTCTTCCCGCGGCTGCGGAACGGGGCGGTGAGCGAGGTGCAACGGGGCGGTGAGCGAGGTGCGGATCGGGGAGGAGGGCGGCGCGCTGCTCTCCCTCAACGTGCCCTGCGCACCGGATGTCCCCGGTGCGCAGGGCGTACCGGACGTCAGCCCTGGGCGCCCTTGACGGCCGCGGCCCGCCGCTGCCGTACGACACCGATGGCCGCCAGGACGACGGTCAGGGCGCCGGTCGCCACCAACTGGTCACGGGTGTCGGGCTGGAGCAGCATCAGGACGAAGATGCCGGCCATCGCCAGGAGCGCCAGCACCGTCAGGAACGGGAAGAGCCACATCCGTACGACGAGCTTCTCCGGGGCCTCGCGCTCCAGCCGGTCGCGCAGGATCAGCTGGGAGAGCGCGATGAAGATCCAGACGACCAGGATCACCGCGCCGATCATGTTGAGCAGCCACGGGAACACGTCGTCGGGGCGCCAGTAGCTGAGCAGCACGCACAGGAAGCCGAAGACGGACGAGACCAGCACGGCGGAGCGCGGGACGCCCGAGGAGATCCGGCCGAGCCGCTTCGGGCCCTGGCCGCGGGCGACCAGCGAACAGGCCATGCGCGAGGCGCCGTAGATGTTGGCGTTCATCGCGGAGAGCAGGGCGACCATAATGACCACGTTCATGATCTCGGCGGCGCCGCTGATGCCGAGGTGGTTCAGGGCCGCGTAGAACGGACCGACCTGCACGACCTTCGGGTCGTCCCACGGGACCAGCGTGACGACGACGGCCATCGAGCCGACGTAGAAGAGCGCGATTCGCCACATGGCCGTTCGCACGGCCTTGGCGACCCCCTGCACCGGGTTCTCGGACTCGGCCGCGGCGATGGTCACGGTCTCCAGACCGCCGTACGCGAAGACGGAGGCGAGCAGCCCGATCACCAGACCCTCGGCGCCGTTCGGCATGAAGCCGCCCTCACCGCTGAGGTTGGCGGTGCCGGGGGCGTCCGTACCGGGCAGCACGCCCAGGATCGCCAGCAGGCCCAGGACCAGGAAGAGCGTGATCGCCACGACCTTGAGGGTGGCGAACCAGAACTCGAACTCGCCGAACTTCTTCACCGACGCCAGGTTCGTACCCAGGAAGACCACCATGAACAGCGCGACCCAGGCCCACTCCGGCGTACCGGGCAGCCAGCCTGTGACGATCTTCGCGGCACCGATGCCCTCCAGGCCGACCGCGACACAGAGCAGCACCCAGAACGCCCAGCCCGCGGTGAAGCCCGCCCACGGCCCGATCGCCCGCTCCGCGTGGACGGAGAAGGAACCGGAGGCCGGGTTCGCGGCCGACATCTCGCCGAGCATCCGCATCACGAGCATGACCAGCAGCCCGGAGACGGCGTACGCGATGACGATCGACGGACCGGCGGCGGCGATACCCGCACCCGAGCCGACGAAGAGCCCGGCGCCGATGACGCCGCCCAGGGCGATCATCGACAGATGGCGTTGCTTGAGTTCGTGGGTGAGCGCGGAACCGGCCCCGGCATCGGAGACGGCGGCCGGGGAACCGGTGGGGGGAGACGCGGAAATCCGAGACATGGACAAGCTCTGTTCGGTAGGTGAGACACGGGGGGACGTACAGGGGGCGTGGGGGTATGTGCGCGCACAGTCTGGGCACGCGCCCCGTTCACAGGGAACCGCTGTCCGCTATACGGGCACGACGCTCACACAAAGTGCACACCCCAGTACGCGGCGGGCGTCGGGGTGATCGACGGTCGGTCACCGGGTGGATTTGGCGAAAACCTACAGTCCGTCCCGGCGGGCGCCTCCGGCAGAATACGAGCCGATCCGGCCCCACCTCAGTGACGAGCATCACGCCGTCACACGATTGTGCAAGCCCCTTTGTGCGAACCCCACCAATGCGTCGGCGGCCGCTTTGTGGGCCAATGATGGTGATCGAGCGTTAACCCCTGGGCTAACGTCAGCCTCAGTCCGACCCACCTGTCCTCGCCTGCCCTCACCCCTGCGGAGTCCCGATGAGCACTGCTGCCGCCGCCCCTGCCCGTACCGGAGCGGTCCTCGCCGACCTGCTGCCCGCCGCCAGGCACCGTTACGCCGTCGACACGGCCCTGATCCTCGGTGGCGCCGCGCTCACCGGCATCGCCGCCCAGATCGCCGTCCCGGTGCCCGGCTCCCCGGTCCCCGTCACCGGCCAGACCTTCGCCGCGCTCCTCGTCGGCACCGCGCTCGGCGCCCGTCGCGGCTTCCTCTCCCTCGCCGCGTACGCGCTCATCGGCATGGCGGGGATGCCGTGGTTCGCGGGCGGCAGCTCCGGCGCGGGCGGCGCCTCGTTCGGCTACGTCCTCGGCATGCTGCTCGCCGCAACCGTGGTCGGCGGCCTCGCCCGCCGCGGCGGCGACCGCTCCGTGCTGCGCACCGCGGGCACGATGGTGCTGGGCTCCGCGGTCATCTACGCGGTCGGCGTCCCGTACCTGGCGCTGTCCACCGGCATGTCGGCGAGCGCCGCGATCGCGGCCGGCCTGGTGCCGTTCCTGCTCGGTGACGCGCTGAAGGCGGCGCTGGCGATGGGCGCGCTGCCCGCGTCCTGGAAGCTCGTCGGACGTCGCGGCTGATGCCGTAGCTCCTGCCGCAACGTCCGAAGAGGCTCGCCGGGTCGTGAAACCGACCGGCGAGCCTCTTCCGCGTCCGTGCGCCGCGCGGTGGCCTCAGGCGCGGACCTTCCGCTGCCGCACCTCACGCACCAGCGAGATCGCCACCACCAGCGCCGCGACGAGCAGCGAGAGCAGCACCTGCTGACGTCCGTCGTCGTCGGTCAGCATGTAGACCAGGACGAACGAGATCATCGCGATGGTCGCCCAGGTCAGATACGGGAAGAGCCACATCCGCACGACCAGCTTCTCCGGCTGCTCGCGCAGGATCATGCCCCGCATCCGCAGCTGCGTGAAGCAGATGACCAGCCAGACGAACAGGGCGACCGCACCGGAGGAGTTCAGCAGGAACTGGAAGACGGTGTCGGGCCACCGGTAGTTGAAGAACACGGCGACGAAGCCGAACACGACGGACGACAGGATGGCCGCCTGCGGCACGCCCCGCTTGTTCACCCGGGCGAACGCCTTCGGCGCGTCCCCGCGGCCGCCGAGCGAGAAGGCCATCCGCGAGGCGGTGTAGAGGCCGGAGTTGAGGCAGGACAGCACGGCCGTGAGGACGATGACGTTCATCACCTGACCGGCGTGCGGAATGCCGATGGAGTTGAGGGCGGCGACGTAGCTGCCGCCCTCCTGCACGAGCGACTTGTCGTTCCACGGCAGCAGGGTGAGCACGACGAAGATCGAGCCCAGGTAGAAGACGCCGATCCGCCAGATCACGCTGTTGGTGGCCTTCTGGACAGCGCGCTGCGGGTTCTTGGACTCGCCGGCCGCCAGCGTGACGATCTCGCTGCCCATGAAGGAGAAGACGACCATCAGTACGCCGGTGAGGATGGCGCCGGGTCCCTTGGGGAAGAACCCGCCGGTGTCGGTGAGATGCGCGAGCCCGGCGCCGGGATTGTCCGATCCGGGCAGCAGCCCGAAGACGGCGAGCAGTCCGACGACCACGAACGCCGCGATGGCCACGACCTTGATCCCGGCGAACCAGAACTCGAACTCGCCGTACGACCCGACCGAGACCAGGTTCGTCGCGGTGAGCACCACCATCACGATCAGTGCCCACGCCCACTGCGGGACGCCCGGCACCCAGCCCTCCAGGATCTTGGCACCCGCCGTGGCCTCGACGGCGAGCACCACGACCCAGAAGAACCAGTACAGCCAGCCGATCGAGAAACCGGCCCAGCGGCCCAGCGCCTGTTCGGCGTAGGCGGAGAAGGAGCCCGAGCTGGGGCGGGCGGCGGCCATCTCGCCGAGCATCCGCATCACGAAGACGACCATCAGGCCGACCAGGGCGTACGACAGGAGGATGGCCGGTCCCGCGGCTGCGATACCGGCGCCGGAGCCCACGAAGAGGCCCGCGCCGATCACACCGCCGATGGCGATCATCGAGAGGTGGCGGTTCTTGAGGCCTGCCTGGAGTCCGTCGGAGGAGCCCGGTGTGTCCGGCCCGCCCGACCGGTCCGGCTTGCCGGACTGTTGGTCCGGCCCGGCCAGAGTCGTCTGCGACGTCATGGATCGAATCCTTACGTTCTCGGATCACGCGATGCGTGCCCGGCCGCCGGAGTGGGGTGCGGCAGCGAGTGATGCATTGAAGCCCGCCGAACCGAAGAAGCGGAACCCTTTATTCCGAATCCTTGACCGGATCGTTGCCTAAGTGACGTTGCGCACACAGGGTCTGCACACCAGGCCCACAGGCAGCAGCAGGGCGGACCGGCCCGGAGGGTCCCGACCCCGATGACGGCTACCCGGCGACGCACGTGCCACACTCGGAACATGCGCGTGTACCTCGGCTCGGACCATGCCGGCTATGAACTCAAGAACCACCTCGTCGAGTGGCTCACGGCCCAGGGCCACGAGGCCGTCGACTGTGGCCCCCACATCTACGACGCCCAGGACGACTACCCGCCGTTCTGCCTGCGTGCCGCCGAGAAGACGGCCGCGGACCCGGACAGCCTCGGCATCGTGATCGGCGGCTCCGGAAACGGCGAGCAGATCGCCGCCAACAAGGTCAAGGGCGTGCGTGCCGCGCTCGCCTGGAGTGAGCAGACCGCCGCGCTGGGCCGCGAGCACAACAACGCCAACGTGGTCGCCATCGGTGGCCGGATGCACTCGGTGGACGAGTCCACCAAGTTCGTCGAGATCTTCCTCGCCACGCCGTACTCGGGCGAGGAGCGGCACACCCGCCGGATCGAGATGCTGACGGCGTACGAGACGACCGGCGAGCTCCCCCCGATCCCGGCCCACCACCCGCAGCAGGGCTGACCGACTTCCGCCCCTGTGCCGCCGGTTCTCCCGGCGGCACAGCCATTTCCCCGCCGTCACATCACCGCGTCACCGCGTCGCTGTTCACCGAGGAGAGCCGCCGTCGTGCCCGAGGGACACACGATCCACCGCCTCGCGGCGGACCACCGGGACAGGTTCGCCGGGCGGCCGGTGCGGGTGAGCAGCCCGCAGGGCAAGTTCTCCGACAGCGCCGCGCTGCTCGACGGCCGGACGTTCACCGGCGTCGACGCCCACGGCAAGCACCTCTTCCTCGGTTTCGAGGACGTCGGCTGGGTCCACATCCACCTGGGCCTCTTCGGCAAGCTGGGCTTCGGTACGACCCCGGCCCCGCCGCCCACCGACACGGTCCGGCTGCGTCTGGTGAACGAGGACCACCACGCGGATCTGCGCGGCCCCACCACGTGCGCGCTGATCACCGACCCCGAGAAGCTCGCGATACACGACCGCCTCGGCCCGGACCCGCTGCGGACCGACGAGGACGGCGAGCGGGCGTGGCGGCGGATCTCCCGCAGCCGGATCACCGTCGCGGCCCTGCTGATGGACCAGAAGGTCATCGCGGGGGTCGGCAACGTCTACCGCGCGGAGGTGCTGTTCCGGCACGGCATCGACCCGTACCGGCTCGGCAAGGACCTCACACGCGCGCAGTGGGACGCGATCTGGGCCGACCTGGCGGAGCTGATGCGCGAGGGCGTACGGAACAACCGGATCGACACGGTCCGCCCGGAGCACATGCCGGAGGCGATGGGGCGCCCGCCGCGGGTCGACGACCACGGCGGCGAGGTGTACGTGTACCGCAGGGCCCGGCAGTCCTGCCACATCTGCGGCGGCGAGATCCGCACCGCCGACCTCGCCGCCCGCAACCTTTTCTGGTGCCCGGGATGCCAGAAGGCCTGAGGCCTGTCCTCTGTCCGGCGATCAGGGCCGGACAGCCCTTAGACCGACCGGCAAATGGGGGGCGGCGTCGCGGGGCCGGGCACGCGCATCTGCGGCGTTGTCGTCAATCACCAACGCTCCGCGTTGCCTCAATCCTCCGCCTTGCAGCTGCACGCACCCAGCCCCGCTCCTTCTCCCGCCCCCCATTTGCCGGTCGGTCTTAGAACCCCCGAGGCAACCACGGCGCCGCGTCCGACGAGAACGCCGTCGACGCCTTTGCCAGCGCGCCCGCCCGCAGCTCCCGTACCCGACCGGCCAGGGCCAGCGCGCCCAGGGACTCGCCGCCCAGATACACCGAGCCCAACTCGCGTACGGACAGCGCGAGATCGGCCGGCTCCTCGGTCCGCCGGCACGACGCCACCCCCTTCGCGTCGGCCGTGAGCCGCCAACGCCCCGCGTTCCAGGGGCAGAACGCGTCCTCGACCTCGAACACCACGTCCAGCGGCGCCCGGTACGTCCGCGCCTCAAGCGCCGCCCCCAGCTCCACCAGCCGCACATGGAGCGAGTCCCGGATGCGGATGTTGCACCGCCGCACGTCCGACACCAGGTGCAGCAGGGCGTCGTCGACCGGCCGGTTTTGTGCCTCGACCGTCGACGTCAGATCGATCTCGAAGACGAACCGCCACAACGCCGCGTACGCCGCCGGGTCCAGCGCGGCGAGGTCGTTCACCGACACCTTGCCCTTGGGCCCGGACGGCTCCCACTCCGGCTTGATGTGATACGTCACATAGCCGACGATCTCCCCGTCCCGCTCCGCCAGCACGCACTGCTGCGCCGAACCGCCCTGCCGCGCGCTCACCGGGTCGACCATCGGCTTCCGTTCCCAGCCGGGCCCGTGGGCCGGTGTGCCGGGACGGCCGGCCACCAGCTGCTCGTACACGCCTTCGCACGCGGCCGTCGCCTCGCCCGGCTTCGCGTGGCGCAGCCGGACCCCGTCGGTGCCCTCCGGCACCGTCAGCCGCACCCGGTCCGTGTCGATCGTCACGGACATCTGCCGCGAGGCCGCGCCGTATCCGAACCGGCCGTAGATCACCGGCTCCGACGCCGTCAGGACGGCGATCGGCTCACCCAGCGCCCGGACGTCGTCGAGCTGCCGGCGCATCATCGAGGTCAGCAGCCCGCGCCTGCGGTGGGTGGACGCGACGCTCACCATCGTGACCCCGGCGGCCGGTACCAGCGCCCCGCCCGGCACGGCGACCCGGAAGCTGAACGCCCCGGCCGTGGCGACGACATCGGTGCCGTCCCAGATCCCGATCGACCGCTCGTGCTCGGTCAGTTGCTCGTACAGCTCGCGCTGCTCGGGAGCCTCCGCGACACCGCCGAACGCCAGCTCCAGACACTCGAACCATTCGTTCCATTCGGACGGACGCAACACGCGAAGCTCTGTAGTCATGGGCCATCCCTATCAGGAGGCTCGACGACCGGTCGACCCGATTTCGAACGCATTGTCACGGGGTCCCCCTGCACCGGAGGCCATCGGGTGGATAGGGTCCCCGCAATGGCCCGACACGCAGGAGCAGACTCGTACCCGGCCCGATTGCGGAAATCGGCGCACCGGGCGCGCATCACGCTGCGCAAGTCCGGTGTCGACTACTTCCGCGGCGACGGATCGGACTGGATCGCGCTGGCCGGACTGCTGATCACCATCCCGGCCATCACCTGCGCCACGCTGCTCAACCCGGTGTGGTTCTCACCGGCCGCGCTCGTCCTGCCGATCGTCGCCGGCGGTCTGCTGCTGCGGCCCGCGAGCCTGCTGGGGCTGTACGCGACCGCCGCCACAGCCCTGATCGTGGAGTCGCTCGGCCTCGGACCGTACGAGGACGGCCCGGCCCGGGTGACGCCCGGCATCGTCCTGGTGGTCGCGGCCTGCGGCTTCTTCGGGCTGATCCTCGCCCAGTTCCGGGCCAGGGTCGGCGTGCCGTGGCGGCGCGGCGGCACCATGCTCTTCGACCTGCGTGAACGCATCAGGGTGCAGAGCGCCCTGCCCCGGCTGCCGCAGGGCTGGCACCGGGAGATGGCGCTGCGCCCGGCGGGCGGCCAGTCCTTCTCCGGCGACTTCGTCGTCGCCGCCCGTACCAACGGCGGACGGACCCTGGAGGCCGTACTCACCGACGTCTCCGGCAAGGGCATGGACGCGGGCTCCCGCGCCCTGCTGCTGTCCGGCGCGTTCGGCGGCCTCCTCGGCTCGCTGCCCCCGCACGGCTTCCTCCCGGCGGCCAACGGCTATCTGCTGCGCCAGGACTGGGACGAGGGCTTCGCCACCTCGATCCATCTGGTCCTGGACCTCGATTCGGGCGACTACGAACTCTTCTCGGCGGGTCACCCGCCGGCCCTGCAACTCCACTCGGGCAGCGGTCAGTGGGAGGAGAAGGCCGCGGAGGGGCCGCTGCTCGGGGTGTACGACGGGGCGCAGTTCGACGCGGTGAAGGGCTCGCTGGCCCCCGGCGACGTACTGATGCTGTTCACGGACGGTCTGGTGGAGGCGTCCGACCGCGATATCGTGGAGGGCATCGACCGGCTCACCGGCGAGGCCGACTGCTACGTCGCCACCGGTTTCGAGGGCGCCGCCTGGCATCTGATCGAGGCGTGCGCCAAGGACGTCAACGACGACCGGGCGCTGCTGCTGTTGTCGCGCACCTCCTGAACCGTACGCAAACCGGTTCGAACCGGGCGGGCGTCAACGGGAGTCGGTCCGTCACCGGAATGAGGCCGTCCGCATGTCCGGGGACGGGGCGCGGCCGCGGCGGACCCCCGGCCCGGACATGCCGGTCGCCCGCTCAGGCCGGCACCGTGAGTTTCCCGGCGTCGCTGTCCCGGTCCCGGCCCCGCCCGCCCGGCAGGACGCGGGCCAGCCAGTGCGACCGCCCGGCCGCCAGCGGGGAGAGGACCGCGAGGACGAGTACGTAGCCGGCGATGAACGGCGGGAGCCGCTCGTCCAGCCCCGCGCCGGCGGCCATCGTGGCGAGGATCAGCGCGAATTCGCCGCGGGCCGTCAGGGTGGTGGAGATGTTCGCCGCGGCCTGCGGGCCGAAGCCGTAGACCCGTGCGGAGACCATGCCGGAGAGGATGTTCATCGCCGCGGTCAGCGCGACGGCGGCCAGCACCGGCCACATCACGCCCGGCAGATCGCCGGGGTTGATGGAGAGCCCGAAGGCGAAGAAGAAGATTGCCCCGAACGCATCGCGCAGCGGATGGACCAGCTTGAGGATGCGCCCGCCCGACGTCGTGCTGCCGAGCATCAGGCCCACCATGAAGGCGCCGATCGCGTCTGCGACCCCGAACCACTCGGAGACCCCCGCCACGAACACGGCGGCGCCGAGGAAGGAGATGACGAGCAGCTCGTCGTCCGAGGTGTGGATCACTTTGCTGATGAGCTTCGTGCCGAACCGGGCGGTGAGCGCCAGCAGTAGCAGGAAGCCGAACGCCTTGCCCCCGTCGAGCACCGCGGCGGAGAGGCTGTCCGAGCGCGACAGGATCGGTTGCAGGGCGGCGAGGTAGAGGGCGAGGAAGACGTCGTCGACGACGATGATGCCGAGGATCGTCTTGGTCTCCGGGGCGGCCAGGCGCTTCGTGTCGACCAGGATCTTGGTCACGATGGCCGACGACGAGATGCCGATGACCCCGGCCAGGACGAGGGCCTCCGAGGTGCCCCAGCCCAGCACGAAGCCGAAGGCGAGCCCGGCGCCGACGTTCAGCGCCAGATAGACGGAGCCCGCGACGAGCATCTTGCGGCCGCCGGCCTTGAGGTCGTCGAGATGGAATTCGAGGCCGAGGTAGAAGAGCAGCAGCACCAGGCCGAGTGCGGAGAGCATCTCCAGGTCGTGCGGGTCGGCGACCAGCACGATGCCGGGCGTGTGCGGCCCGAGCAGGATTCCGGCCAGGATGAACAGGGGGATGGTCGGCAGTCCGATGCGGCTGCCGACGCGGGCGAGAACGGCGGCGGCCAGGAAGGCGCCGCCCATGGCGATGAGCGTGTCTGCGTGTCCGATGAGCCTGATCCTTCGGGCGGTCAAGAGAGCGTCAAGGAATCGTCAGTAATTAGTTTACCGAACAATTGACGTTGCAACTATGGCCACCCCGGGCAGCACCCTCGGTTTGTCCCACCCCCGGCAGCACCCTCGGTTTGTCCCACCCCCGGCAGCACCCTCGGGTTTGTCCCACCCCCGGCAGCACCCTCGGGTTTGCCCCACCCCGGATCCGCCAGCAGCCGCCATGGTCCGGACCCGCCCGTGATCCGTACGTTCGAGAGGCCGGTCGGAGAACCGCCCGGCGAGCAACGGAAGGCGGACATCATGGGGCTGCGACGCAGCAGGCGGGGCGCGCAGGACAGGCAGGACGCGGCGGACGTCCGACCGGCCTCGGGTTCCCCGGACCTCGCCGTCGAGCTGCGCGGCGTCCGGATGGCCGCCCGTCCGTAGAGTCGGGCCATGCCCACTCCACGCGCACAGCTGACCCTGGCCGAAGTAGAGGCGATCGCCCGCGAGGCCCACGCCGATCAGCGGGACAAGGCGGGACGCCCGTACGCCGAGCACCTCGCCGCCGTCGCCGAAGGCGTACGGACCAGGGGCGGCAGCCACGAACAGATCGCCGCGGCCTGGCTGCACGACGCCGTCGAGGACGACGCGCTGTCGGCACGCCGGCTGGCCGACGCCGCGCTGCCGCAGCACGTCAAGGACATGGTCCTCGCCGTCACCAAACGTGACGGCGAGGACCTCGGTTCGTACACCCGGCGCATCCTCGACACCCCGGGCGCCCTGCTGATCAAGGAGTCCGACCTGGCACACAACGCCGATCCGGCCCGCCTCGCCGTACTGGAACCGGCGACCCGTACCCGACTGGCCGAGAAGTATGCGCAGGTACGGCGGTTGCTCGGGCTAACCCCAGGTGAATCGCCCGCCGAACAATCGGTTCAAGCCAACACGGCGACGGACTGAACCAACCGGATCAGCGTCCGGCCACGTCCCGCCGGAACGCCCAGCTCATCTCCGGCTCGGTCACCACGCGCAACACTCTCCGTACCGGTGGCGTACACATCAGCGTCACCGCCGCCGCCGCGACCAGGGAGACGAGGACCAGACCGGCGGGCGCCGAGAGCCAGTCGAAGATGTCGAACACCCCGGCGTACCCGGCGCCCTTGATCAGGAATCCGTGTAGCAGATAGCCGCAGATCGTCCCGGCGCCGAGCACGGTGAACCACATGTGGCGGCGCGGCACCCAGGACAGGAACCCGATGGTGAGCAGCAGCGCGCAGCCGAACATCGCCGGCGTCATCACGGCACCGGACCACCACGGGGCGCCCATCTCCTGCGCGCTGTTGCTCCGGTAGAACCAGCCCAGCTGCATCCGTGGCGCCGCCCAGTACGCGAAGACCAGAGCCCCGGCGAACAGCGGCAGCGCGAGCATCCGCACCTCACGCCGGCGGACCAGCTGGAAATGCTCGGGCTTCAGCTGGAGCCCCAGCACGAAAAACGGCAGGAACTGCAGAACCCGCTGGAGATCGAGATCATTGCCGATCGTCGGGGAGAACGAGGCGAGTACGGCGATGACGAGTGCCACCGGCAGCGGATGACGCAGGGCCTGCCACAGCGGTGTGGTGATCCGCCAGATGAACAGCGCGGCCAGGAACCAGGTGAGATACCAGGGATCGAGCAGGCTGATCGGCTGATCCGGCGAGCCGTCCGCGTACCGCTTGAACAGCGAATACGCCGTCTCGAACACCACATAGGGCACGGCGACGCCGGTGACCAGGCGTTTCACCTTGGCGGCGGACAGATCGAACGAGCGGGAGAAATAGCCGGAGATGATGATGAACGCCGGCATGTGAAAGGTGTACGCCACCATGTACAGCGCACGGGCGGTCCGGCTGTCGTCCATCACCGGTTCCCACGCGTGCGCCACCGCGACGAGCACGATGGCCAGATATTTGACGTTGTCGAAGTAGGCGTCACGCTTCTTTGCCGGCGCACCCGCCGGAGGCTTGTTCGCCACCGGTGCGGGGGGCGCCGCCGTGGCGGTCGTCGTCCCTTGGCGTCTGGGCTCCGACTCCCGGGTCGCCGATGGGAGCGGGGCCCTCTGAAATACGTTCGGAGCGTGGAACATCTAAAGCACCTTAGACGCCTCGATTGCCCTGCGTAAAACCGCCCACGGATATTGCGTGTTCGCGTCCAATCAAAAGTGAAACCGCCGAGAACTGGCCGCTATGCCCTGATTCATCCTCATTAAATGGGGCATAGCGGCGGGCGGTTGGGAGGGGTGAATTTGATTGCGCAGGGGCCTTGGAATTGCGTGTGAATGAAGTGTGTGGATATGGAAACCGTCACAGTCGCACGCCGTTGTGATTGTTTTATTCACAGATCACTCACAGGTGCGCGGAACAGGAGCGGGACCGGTGACGCCCCTCTGTGCGACCCTGCGCCCCCAGGCGCACGCGGGGCGCAAGGATGGCGCGATCCCGTCACTTCGGTCCGTCACCTGGCAGTCAGCACGGGGGAGTTGGTGGCACGATGGACGGAACGGAGAGGTGCTCGGCCGCACGTCTCCGGGCCGGCAAGGCGGACCGACCAAGGGTGTGATCAGTCGTGGCCATTTCACTGTCTGTGGTGCTTCTGTTGGCGATCATCCTGGTGGTCCTGATCCGAGGCGGTTCCATCAAGGCGGGACCCGCGATCGTCGCGGTGCTCTTCGGCTTCTTCCTGGCATCGACCGGCATGGCGCCGTCGATCAACAAGTTCATGAACTCGATAGCGGAGAGCATCAACCAGATCACCTTCTGATCCGGTCCCGGTCCGGTGTCCTCCCCTGCCCGCCGCGCGCTCCGGCGCACAGCGGGCAGGAGGCGTGAGCAGAAGGCGAGCAGAACGCAAAAGGCCCGGTCCGACGGGCAATTCGTCGGACCGGGCCCAAGCATGGAGCGGGCGACGGGAATCGAACCCGCGTAGCTAGTTTGGAAGACTAGGGCTCTACCATTGAGCTACGCCCGCAAGCACCGCACCGCAGGTCCGGGGACCGGCGGCACGAGAAGCATCGTAGCGGGTCACGGGCGCTGTCCGCACACCCGATTGCGGTCACCCGGTGTCGCGTTCGGAGCGGCCTGCGCGAAGCGGCGGATGCACTGCCTGTCTGCATGTACCCTACGTGTCGCACCGACGGGGTGTGGCGCAGCTTGGTAGCGCGTCCGCTTTGGGAGCGGAAGGTCGTCGGTTCGAATCCGGCCACCCCGACCATCGGCAAGATCGCAGACCACCGGCAAGATCGCATTGTGGGAGTCAGTCTCCTTGCCGTTACTATGCAAAATGCGTGCCCGTGTGTCTGATCTGCCGGGCTCGGTCCGCGAAGTCGCCAACCGTGCGGCGGAGCAGAACCCCAAGAAGTCAGCCACAAGGAGACCGAACCGTGAAGAGCGCCGTGGAGACCCTGAACCCGACCCGGGTTCGGCTCACTGTCGAGGTGCCCTTCGAGGAGCTCAAGGACAGCCTCGACGCGGCGTACAAGAAGATCAACCAGCAGGTCACGGTGAAGGGCTTCCGAAAGGGCAAGATCCCCGCCCGGGTCATCGACCAGCGGTTCGGCCGCGGTGCGGTGCTGGAGGAGGCCGTCAACGACGCGCTTCCGAAGTTCTACACCGAGGCCGTCAACGAGGGCGAGCTCAACGTCCTCGGCCAGCCCGAGGTCGACATCACCGAGCTGAAGGACGGCGAACTGCTGGCCTTCACCGCCGAGGTTGACGTACGCCCCGAGATCGAGATTCCGGACTACTCCGGCATCGAGGTCACCGTCGACGCCCTCGAGGTCAGCGACGAGGACGTCGAGAAGGCCGTGGAGCAGCTCCGCGAGCGCTTCGCCTCCACCAACCCGGTCGAGCGTGCCGCCGCCGAGGGTGACGTCGTCACCGTCGACCTGCAGGCCAAGGTCGACGGCGAGGTCCTGGAGGACGGCGTGGCCGAGGGTGTCTCGTACACCATCGGTTCCGGCGAGCTCCTCGATGGCATCGACGCCGCGGTCACCGGCCTGGAGGCGGGTGGCGAGGCCACCTTCACCTCCGAGCTGAAGGGCGGCTCGGCCGAGGGCAAGGAGGCCGAGGTCACCGTCAAGGTCACCGCCGTCGCCGCCCGTGAGCTCCCCGAGCTGGACGACGAGTTCGCCCAGATGGCGAGCGAGTTCGACACCCTCGACGAGCTGAAGGCGGACAGCCGCAAGCGTCTTGAGGACACCCGGCAGTACGAGCAGGCCACCCAGGCCCAGGAGCGCGTCCTGGACGAGCTGCTGAAGCTGGCCGAGGTCCCGATCCCCGAGAAGCTGCTCGCGGACGAGGTCCAGACCCGCAAGCACAACCTGGAGCACCACCAGCTCGGGCAGATGGGTCTGACCCTCGACAAGTACCTGGAGATCCAGGGCAAGACGGCCGAGGAGTTCGACGCCGAGACCTCCGAGCAGGCGGTCAAGGGCATCAAGACCCAGTTCCTCCTGGACGAGATCGTCAACAAGGAGAAGCTGAACGTCAACCAGGAGGAGCTCACCGAGCACCTCATGCGGCGTGCCGCTTCCTCCGGCATGAGCCCGGACCAGTTCGCCCAGGCCGTCGTCGAGGGCGGCCAGGTGCCGATGCTCGTCGGCGAGGTCGCCCGCGGCAAGGCGCTGGCCGTGGTCGTCGAGGCCGCCAAGGTCGTCGACACCAACGGTGAGCCCGTCGAGCTGGAGGACGACGAGGAGGCCATCGAGACGGTCGAGGCCGCCGACGGCTCCGCCGAGGCCGTTGCCGACGCCGCCGAAGAGGCCGCCAAGGCCGCCGAGGAGAAGACCGAGGCCTGAGCCTCGCGCTGAACCCGTACCGACGGGCTCCGGACGCTGTGCGTCCGGAGCCCGTCGTCGTATGGCGTACGGCGCCCCACAACCCTTGTGCGGACTGCGGACCTTGCGCTCCCAGCGAACAGTTGCGGAAGCGGGATGGCGTTGTCCTACCTGCGCGTTAGGGTCCATGAGTAGGAAGGGCAGGGGAGCCCCCGCCCACCGGTACGAAGACGCTGAGACGGCCGGAGCCGTCAGAGACGAGCAGGTGGATACGTGACGAATCTGATGCCCTACGCCGCCGGAGAGCCGTCCCCCTTCGGTGGAGGTCTCGGTGACCAGGTCTACAGCCGACTGCTCGGTGAGCGCATCATCTTCCTGGGTCAGCAGGTCGACGATGAGATCGCCAACAAGATCACGGCGCAGATGCTGCTCCTTGCCGCCGATCCGGACAAGGACATCTACCTCTACATCAACAGCCCCGGTGGCTCGGTGACGGCCGGCATGGCGGTCTACGACACCATGCAGTACATCCCGAACGACGTGGTCACCATCGGCATGGGCATGGCGGCCTCGATGGGCCAGTTCCTGCTCACCGGCGGCACCGCGGGCAAGCGCTTCGCGCTCCCGAACACCGACATCCTCATGCACCAGGGCTCGGCCGGCATCGGCGGTACGGCCTCGGACATCAAGATCCAGGCCCAGTACCTGCTGCGCACCAAGCAGCGGATGGCTGAGATCACCGCCCGCCACTCCGGTCAGACGGTCGAGACGATCATCCGCGACGGCGACCGCGACCGCTGGTACACCGCGGAGGAGGCCAAGGAGTACGGCCTCATCGACGAGATCATCACGGTCGCATCGGGCGTTCCGGGCGGCGGCGGCACCGGCGCCTGATCCGGTCACCCAGCGGATCCGGCTCCACCGCCCCGCGCACCTCTCGTACGCCGAGACACCCAGCCACAGAACGCCACCAGGATGGTGAACACCCACATGAACAACTTCCCCGGCGCCTCCGCGAGCGGCCTCTACACCGGCCCGCAGGTGGACAACCGATACATCGTGCCGCGCTTCGTGGAGCGCACCTCGCAGGGCGTGCGTGAGTACGACCCGTACGCGAAGCTCTTCGAGGAGCGCGTGATCTTCCTCGGCGTGCAGATCGACGACGCCTCCGCCAACGACGTCATGGCGCAGCTGCTGTGCCTGGAGTCGATGGACCCGGACCGGGACATCTCGATCTACATCAACAGCCCCGGCGGCTCGTTCACCGCGCTCACCGCGATCTACGACACGATGCAGTTCGTGAAGCCGGACATCCAGACGGTCTGCATGGGCCAGGCGGCCTCCGCCGCGGCCGTGCTGCTCGCCGCGGGTACGCCCGGCAAGCGGATGGCGCTGCCCAACGCCCGTGTACTGATCCACCAGCCGTCCTCGCAGACCGGCCGGGAGCAGCTCTCCGACCTGGAGATCGCGGCCAACGAGATCCTGCGGATGCGCACCCAGCTGGAGGAGATGCTGGCCAAGCACTCCACCACTCCGCTGGAGAAGATCCGCGACGACATCGAGCGCGACAAGATCCTGACCGCCGAGGAAGCCCTCGCCTACGGTCTCGTCGACCAGATCGTGTCGACCCGCAAGAGCGCGGCCACGGCCGCCTGACATCGGCCTTCACCCCTTGGCGCGGTGGGTTCGCCCGGTCTCGGCCGTGTGAACCGTGCCAAGGGGGGCCCGAACGGGGGGCTAGGCAAGGTACCGTCGGATAGAGGCACCAGGAGCTGCTGAACCAAGCTGCTCCCAGGCGAAGGGGAAGCACCTCGTGGCACGCATCGGTGATGGCGGCGATCTGCTCAAGTGCTCGTTCTGCGGAAAGAGCCAGAAGCAGGTGAAGAAGCTCATCGCGGGACCCGGTGTGTACATCTGCGACGAGTGCATCGATCTCTGCAACGAGATCATCGAGGAGGAGCTCGCGGAGACCTCCGAGGTGCGGTGGGAGGAACTCCCCAAGCCGCGCGAGATCTACGAGTTCCTCGAGGGGTACGTCGTCGGGCAGGAGCCCGCGAAGAAGGCCCTCTCGGTCGCTGTGTACAACCACTACAAGCGGGTCCAGGCGGGCGAGAACGCCGGCGCCCAGGGCCGGGACGACGGCATCGAGCTGGCCAAGTCCAACATCCTGCTGCTGGGCCCCACGGGCTCCGGCAAGACGCTTCTCGCGCAGACCCTGGCCCGTATGCTCAACGTCCCGTTCGCCATCGCCGACGCGACGGCGCTGACGGAGGCCGGCTATGTCGGCGAGGACGTCGAGAACATCCTGCTGAAGCTGATCCAGGCCGCGGACTACGACGTCAAGAAGGCCGAGACCGGGATCATCTACATCGACGAGATCGACAAGGTCGCCCGCAAGAGCGAGAACCCGTCGATCACCCGCGATGTCTCCGGCGAGGGCGTCCAGCAGGCCCTGTTGAAGATCCTGGAGGGCACCACCGCCTCCGTACCGCCGCAGGGCGGCCGGAAGCACCCGCACCAGGAGTTCATCCAGATCGACACGACGAACGTGCTGTTCATCGTGGGCGGCGCCTTCTCCGGCCTGGAGAAGATCATCGAGTCGCGGGCGGGTGCCAAGGGCATCGGCTTCGGCGCGACGATCCGTTCCAAGCGCGAGATCGAGGCGAGCGACCAGTTCCAGGAGGTCATGCCGGAGGACCTGGTGAAGTTCGGGATGATCCCGGAGTTCATCGGCCGGCTGCCCGTCCTCACCTCGGTCCACAACCTGGACCGCGAGGCCCTCCTGCAGATCCTCGTCGAGCCGCGCAACGCGCTGGTGAAGCAGTATCAGCGCCTGTTCGAACTCGACGGTGTCGAGCTGGACTTCGACCGCCCGGCCCTGGAGGCCATCGCCGACCAGGCGATCCTGCGCGGCACCGGCGCGCGTGGCCTGCGGGCCATCATGGAGGAGGTCCTCCAGTCCGTGATGTACGAGGTGCCGTCCCGCAAGGACGTCGCCCGCGTCGTCATCACGGCGGACGTCGTCCGCAACAACGTGAACCCGACGCTGGTCCCGCGCGAACCGCGCACGATCGGCAAGGGCGACGGCGGGCGGCACGAGAAGTCCGCGTAGCGGCAGCGGTATGTGAACGCAAACGGAAGGGGCGCCCGGCCAGTTGGACTGCCGGGGCGCCCCTTCTGCCGTTCCGTGTGCGCTACTTGACCTCGACGCGGACGTCGTTGCGGAGCTTGGCCGCATCGTTGGCGGCGTCGTCCAGAGAGACGCTCTTGCCGGTCATCATGCCGGCCATGTCCAGGTCCATGACGTACGCCACCGTGCTGTGGTCGCCCCAGATGCAGAAGGGCATGGTGGTTTCCTTACCGCCCCCGGTGCTGCTGATGTCCGTGACCTTCGCTTCCTGGCACTTCAGGACACCGTTTTCGAACCCGGCCGGGGTGAAGGCCTTCGGGCTGCCGATGAACTCGCTCTTGGTCCTGTCCTCGGGGTCCGGGTCCTTCGCTGCCTCGGACTTCAACTTGGAGAACATGGCGTCGACGACCTTTTCGGGGTCCTCGATGTCACCGTAGACGCCGCTGAACGACAGCACTTTCTGGGTGGCCGCCTCGCCGGAGGTGTAACTGGCTTCGGCGCTCTTGGCGTTGTGAACCCCCCAGCCCTCGGCCTCCTTGACGTCCTTCGCCGTCATCTTGTCCTCGTCCCCCTGGCCGGGGCTCTTCTTGTACGTGCCGTCGAGCACCGTCGCCGGCGTCGTCAACTTGTACGTCTTGCCGTCGTCGGCGACCGAACTGCCCCCGCCCGACGTCAGGAGGTACACCCCACCCGCGATGACCGCCAGCGCCACGACCGCGCCGCCGATGATCAGGCCGGTCTTCTTCTTCGGCTGGGCCGGGGGCATCGGCATCTGGCCGCCGTACTGCGGGCCGCCGTACGGGGGCGTCGGCGGCTGCTGGCCGTACGGGCCGGGCTGCTGGGCCTGCGGGTAGCCGTAGCCGGGCTGGCCCTGCGGCGGGACACCCTGCGGGGCCTGCTGCGGGTACCCGTAACCGGGCTGGCTCTGTGGCGGCTGCTGACCGTACGGGCCCGGCTGACCACCGTACGGTCCGGGCTGGCCCTGCGGCGGCTGGCCACCGTACGGTCCGGGCTGGCCCTGCGGCGGCTGCCCGCCGTACGGGCCCGGCTGGTTGTAGCTCATCTGTGGTGTCCCCTGTTCGTCATGCTTATGCGTTCCGAACATCCTGACGGAAGGTCCACCCGCATGGAGCAACGGGAGTCACACCGTTACTCGACAAACCGGTTTCAGTACACGACTGTGACGGCCCTAAACTGTCCCCCGTGACCGAGAACACTCAGCAGACGCCAGCCAGTAACCCCGAACTGCCGACCCAGTACGCACCGGCCGAGGTAGAGGGGAAGCTGTATGAGCGCTGGGTAGAACGTGGTTACTTCGAAGCCGACGAGCACAGCGAGAAGCCGCCGTACTCCATCGTCATCCCGCCGCCGAACGTCACGGGCAGCCTGCACCTGGGGCACGCCTTCGAGCACACGCTGATCGACGCCCTCGTCCGCCGCAAGCGTATGCAGGGCTTCGAGGCGCTGTACCAGCCCGGCATGGACCACGCCGGCATCGCCACCCAGAACGTCGTCGAGCGCGAGCTCGGCAAGGAGGGCAAGTCCCGCCACGACCTGGGCCGCGAGGCGTTCGTCGAGCGTGTCTGGCAGTGGAAGAACGAGTCCGGCGGCCAGATCTCCGGACAGATGCGCCGGCTCGGCGAGGGCGTCGCCTGGTCCCGTGAGCGCTTCACCATGGACGAGGGCCTGTCCGTCGCCGTCCAGACCGTCTTCAAGCAGATGTACGACGACGGGCTGATCTACCGCGCCGAGCGCATCATCAACTGGTGCCCCCGCTGCCTGACCGCGATCTCGGACATCGAGGTCGAGTACCAGGACGACGACGGCGAGCTCGTCTCCATGACGTACGGGGACGGTGAGGACACCATCGTCGTCGCCACGACCCGCGCCGAGACGATGCTCGGTGACACCGCGGTCGCCGTCCACCCCGACGACGAGCGCTACAAGCACCTCGTCGGCAAGCAGATCAAGCTGCCGCTGACCGACCGTACGATCCCCGTCGTCGCCGACCACCACGTCGACCCGGAGTTCGGCACCGGTGCCGTGAAGGTGACGCCCGCCCACGACCCGAACGACTTCGAGATCGGCAAGCGCCACGACCTGCCGTTCCTCACGGTCATGGACGAGCGCGCCGTCATCACCGTCCCCGGCCCGTTCGAGGGACTCGACCGTCTGGAGGCCCGGTCCGCGATCGTCGGCGCGCTGCGCGCCGAGGGCCGGATCGTCGCCGAGAAGCGTCCGTACCTCCACTCCGTCGGCCACTGCTCGCGCTGCAAGACCACCGTCGAGCCGCGGCTGTCGCTGCAGTGGTGGGTCAAGGTCGCCCCGCTCGCCAAGGCGGCCGGTGACGCCGTCCGCGACGGCAAGGTCAAGATCCACCCGCAGGAGATGGAGAAGCGCTACTTCGACTGGGTCGACAACCTCCACGACTGGACGATCTCGCGCCAGCTCTGGTGGGGCCACCGCATCCCCGTCTGGTACGGCCCGAACGGCGAGGTCGTCTGCGTCGGACCGGACGACGAGGCGCCCACGGGCGAGGGCTGGACGCAGGACCACGACGTCCTGGACACCTGGTTCTCCTCCGGCCTGTGGCCGTTCTCCACGCTCGGCTGGCCGGAGCGGACCGACAGCCTCGCGAAGTTCTACCCGAACTCCGTCCTGGTCACCGGCTACGACATCCTCTTCTTCTGGGTCGCCCGGATGATGATGTTCGGCCTGTACGTCAACGACGGCGTCCCGCCGTTCCACACCATCGTCCTGCACGGCATGGTCCGCGACGAGCACGGCAAGAAGATGTCGAAGTCCTTCGGCAACGTCGTCAACCCGCTGGACTGGATGGACAAGTACGGCTCCGACGCGCTGCGCTTCACGCTGGCACGCGGCGCCAACCCCGGTGTCGACGTCCCGATCGGCGAGGACTGGGTCCAGGGTTCCCGGAACTTCGCCAACAAGATCTGGAACGCGACGCGCTTCGCGCTGATGAACGGCGCCACCGTCGAGGGCGAACTGCCGCCCGTCGAGCAGCTGTCGGTGACCGACCGGTGGATCCTGTCGCGACTGGGCAAGACGGTCGCCGAAGTCGACGCGTTCTACGACGACTTCCAGTTCGCCAAACTCAGCGAGGCGCTCTACCACTTCGCGTGGGACGAGGTCTTCGACTGGTACGTCGAGCTGTCGAAGACCACGTTCTTCGCGGGCGGCGAGCAGGCCAAGGTCTCCGGCCGGGTCCTCGGCGAGGTCCTCGACGTGATGCTGCGTCTGCTGCACCCGGTCGTCCCGTTCGTCACCGAGACGCTCTGGACCACGCTGACCGGCAAGGAGTCCGTCGTCATCGCCGACTGGCCGGCCGACAGCGGCTTCCGCGACGACGCCGCCGAGCAGGAGATCGCGCTCGTCCAGCAGGTCGTCACCGAGGTCCGCCGGTTCCGCTCCGACCAGGGCCTGCAGCCCGGCCAGAAGGTCCCGGCCGAGCTCGTCCTGACCGGCACCGCGCTCGCCCCGCACGAGGCGGCCATCCGCCAGGTGCTGCGCCTGCAGCCCGCCGGCGACGGCTTCCACGCCACCGCGTCGCTGCCGGTCGCCGGGGCCACGGTCGCCCTCGACCTGTCCGGCACGATCGACGTCGAGGCCGAGCGCAAGCGCCTGATGAAGGACCTGGCCGCCGCCGAGAAGGAGAAGGCCCAGGCGGACGCCAAGCTCTCCAACGAGGCGTTCCTCGGCAAGGCACCGGACAACGTGGTCGACAAGATCCGCGGCCGGCTCACCAAGGCCGAGGCGGACATCGAGCGGATCACCAACCAGCTGGCGAACCTGCCGCAGGGTTGATCACCCGCCGACGGCGAAGCCCCCGTACCCCCTCTGCCGGGAGATACGGGGGCTTCGCCCGTCCCGGGCCCGGCCGGACTCGGGCGGCACCGGCCACTGCGCACGATGTCCGTGCCCATCCGTAGACTGGCCTCGTGAGTGAGCCCCGCCCTTCCGACCGGCACGACGCCTCCGATCCCGACGACACCTTCGCGGAGATCGTCGACGAAGCGACCCAGCGCGACCCCGACCTGGCGGTGATCGAGGCCGGGAGCCGTACGCTGCGCACCCGCTCGGGGCCGCCGCAGGGCCAGGACGTCCCCGTCCGCCCCGCCGACCCCGAGGTGGACAAGGCGCTGCGCGCCGTGGAGCAGGAGCTCGCCGGACGCTGGGGCGAGACCAAGCTGGAGCCGTCCGTCACGCGCATCGCCGCGCTGATGGACGTGCTCGGCGAGCCGCAGCGCGCCTACCCCTCGATCCACATCACCGGGACCAACGGCAAGACGAGCACGGCCCGCATGATCGAGGCCCTGCTCGGCGCCTTCGACCTGCGTACCGGCCGCTACACCTCGCCGCACGTCCAGTCGATCACCGAGCGGATCAGCCTGGACGGTGCGCCGATGGACCCCGAGCGGTTCATCGAGGCGTACCAGGACATCAAGCCGTACGTGGAAATGGTCGACGCCCAGCAGCCGTACCGGCTCTCCTTCTTCGAGGTGCTGACGGGCATGGCGTACGCGGCGTTCGCCGACGCGCCGGTCGACGTCGCCGTCGTGGAGGTCGGCATGGGCGGCAGCTGGGACGCGACGAACGTCATCGACGCCTCGGTCGCCGTCGTCACCCCCATCTCGCTGGACCACACCGACCGGCTCGGTGCCACGCCCGCCGAGATCGCCGGTGAGAAGGCCGGAATCATCAAGCAGGACGCCACGGTCATCCTGGCGCAGCAGCCGGTCGACGCCGCGCAGGTCATGCTGAAGAAGGCCGTCGAGGTCGACGCCACGGTCGCCCGCGAAGGCATGGAGTTCGGCGTCATCTCCCGTGAGATCGCCGTCGGCGGCCAGCTGCTGACGCTGCGCGGCCTCGGCGGCGAGTACACGGAGGTCTTCCTCCCTCTGTACGGCGCCCACCAGGCGCACAACGCGGCGGTGGCGCTCTGTGCCGTGGAGGCGTTCTTCGGGATCGGCGCCGAGCAGCCCGGCGCGCTCGACATCGATACGGTCCGTCAGGCCTTCGCCGCGGTGGTCTCGCCGGGCCGTCTCGAAGTCGTCCGCTCCAGCCCGACCGTCGTCCTGGACGCGGCCCACAACCCGGCGGGCGCCCGCGCCTGCGCCGACGGGCTCTCCGAGGCGTTCGGCTTCTCCCGGCTGATCGGTGTGGTCGGCGCGAGCGGCGACAAGGACGTCAGGGGGCTCCTCGAAGCCTTCGAGCCGATCTTCGCCGAGGTCGTCATCACCCAGAACTCCAGCGACCGCGCGATGGACGCCGACGAACTGGCCGCCGTCGCGGTCGAGGTCTTCGGCAGCGACCGCGTCCAGGTCGAGCCGCGCCTCGACGACGCGCTGGAGGCGGCGATCACCCTCGCCGAGGAGGAGGACGAGTACGCGGGCGCCGGCGTCCTGGTGACCGGTTCCGTGATCACGGTCGGCGAGGCCCGACTGCTCCTGGGAAGGCACTGACCGACGTGCGTACGCTCTGTGCATCGACACTGATCGGCGAGTTCTTCGTGATCGGCTTCGCCGGACTCGTCGCGATGAAGTCCGACGGCCTCGCGAACACCACTGTCTGGACGGTGTGCGGCATCGGCATGCTGCTCTCCGTACTGCTCTGCGGGATGATCACCCGCCCCGGCGGGATACAGCTCGGCTGGGCGCTGCAGATCGCCCTGGTGCTGAGCGGCTTCGTCGTCCCGATGATGTTCATCCTCGGCGTGGTCTTCGGCGCCCTGTGGTGGGCCTCGGTGCACTACGGCCGCAAGATCGACGAGGCGAAGGCCCGCTGGGCGGCCGCGGAGGAGGCCGCCGAGGCCCCGGCCGGTGGCTGATCCCGTGCCCCGAGGCCAAGGACCGACCGGTCATTGGGGGGCGGCGTCACCCCCCAGTTGCCGGTCGGTCCAACCCGGCCGTGGGCCCGTTCCCGTACCCCTGTAGCCTCGCTTCACCGCACCCGCATGTCTCCAAGGAGCCGCACACCATGACCCAGCGCACCCTCGTCCTGCTCAAGCCCGACGCGGTCGGGCGCGGACTGGTCGGCGAGATCGTCGGGCGGATCGAGCGCAAGGCCGGTTGGCGGATCACCGCGCTGGAGCTGCGCACCCTCGACCGCGCCACGCTGGAGCAGCACTACGCCGAGCACGTCGGCCGCCCGTTCTACGAGCCGCTCGTCGAGTTCATGCAGTCCGGCCCGGTCGTCGCGCTGGTCGCCGAGGGCGAGCGGGTCATCGAGGGCATCCGTACGCTGGCCGGCCCCACCGACCCGATCGCCGCCGCGCCCGGCTCCATCCGTGGTGACTTCGGCACGATCACCCGCGAGAACCTCATCCACGCCTCGGACTCCGAGGAGTCCGCAGAACGAGAACTGAAGCTTTTCTTTCCGGGACTCTCCTGACCTCGAATCAGCCGAACAGCGCTCATGACCTGGGGCGACCGAATTAATTCGGTCGCCCTTCGGCATAGGGTGCCGAATCGCGGGAACGCATCACCCCGACGTAACGTCACCATGAGTGGAACGGCCACCCGTTCCGCCTACAAAGGCGAAGGGCCCTCGCGCGGTGTCCGCGCATACGGCACTACGATGGAATCTTCCACGCCCGCAGCGCTCATCTCGCCGACCAGAACAAGCCATCATCGCTTTCTCGGAAGGCCCGACGCATCCTCATGGGGAACAAGGGGAACTCAATGTCGTTCATCGGCCGTGACATGGCTATCGACCTCGGGACTGCCAACACGCTGGTGTACGTCAGAGGGCGCGGCATCGTTCTGAACGAGCCGTCCGTCGTGGCCATCAACACCAACACCGGCGGCATCCTGGCGGTCGGTTCCGAGGCCAAGAAGATGATCGGGCGTACGCCGGGCAACATCGTTGCCGTACGGCCACTGAAGGACGGTGTGATCGCCGACTTCGAGATCACCGAGCGGATGCTCCGCTACTTCATCCTGAAGATCCACAAGCGCCGCTACCTGGCCCGCCCGCGCGTCGTCGTCTGCGTGCCCTCCGGCATCACGGGCGTCGAGCGACGCGCCGTCATCGAGGCGTCGACGCAGGCCGGTGCGCGCCAGGTGCACATCATCGAGGAGCCCATGGCGGCGGCCATCGGTTCCGGACTGCCGGTCCACGAGGCCACCGGCAACATGGTCGTCGACATCGGCGGCGGCACCACCGAGGTCGCGGTCATCTCGCTCGGCGGAATCGTCACCGCCCAGTCGATCCGGGTCGCCGGTGACGAACTGGACAACGCGATCATCCAGCACATCAAGAAGGAGTACTCGCTCCTTCTCGGTGAGCGGTCCGCCGAACAGATCAAGATCACGATCGGCTCGGCGTACGACCTGGACAAGGACGAGCACACCGAGATCCGCGGCCGCGACCTGGTCTCCGGGCTGCCCAAGACCGTGGTCATCTCGGCCGACGAGGTCCGCAAGGCCATCGAGGAGCCGGTCAACGCGATCGTCGACGCCGTGAAGACCACGCTCGACAAGTGCCCGCCGGAACTCTCCGGCGACGTGATGGACCGCGGCATCGTCCTCACCGGCGGCGGCGCGCTGCTGCGCGGGCTGGACGAGCGGCTGCGCAGCGAGACCGGCATGCCGATCCACATCGCCGAGGACCCGCTGGACTCGGTGGCGCTCGGATCCGGCAAGTGTGTCGAGGAGTTCGAGGCACTCCAGCAGGTACTGGACGCCCAGCCCCGCAGGTAGGCGGCGGGCCGGGTCCGAGGGCGGACAACACAGTGGTCTGCTGCGCGGACCGCTGCCGCTCCGTACGGCCGATCGTTGATATACAGGCACGAACATTCCGACGAGGAAGGCACGGCCGCCGCACGTGAGGGACACACGAGAGAGCCGGCTGCTCCTGGTGCTGCTGGTCGCCATCGCATTCGCATTGATCACGGTGGACATCCGGGGCGGCGAGGAGTCACCGGTGGACGGCGCCCGACAGGCCGCAGCCACGGTCTTCGGACCGGTCGAGAACGGCGTGGCGGCGGCCGTCGACCCGGTGGGCAACGCCATAGGAGCGGTGCGCGACTCCGGCACCCGGCACAACCGGATCGCCGAACTGGAGCAGCAGAACGCCGCGCTGAAGACGAAGCTCGGCAGCGACGACCAGAACCGCAACCGGGTCCGCGAACTGGACCGGATGCTGAAGAAGTCGGCCGCCGGACAGTACGGCATCAAGGCCGCCGAGGTCGTCGCCATAGGAGCGGCCCAGGGCTTCTCCTGGACGGTCACCATCGACGCCGGTTCCAACGACGGCATCAAGCGCGACATGACCGTCATCAACGGCGACGGACTGGTCGGCCGGGTCACCACCGTCGGCCCGGACACCGCCACGGTGCTCCTGGCCAACGACCCCGACTTCACCGTCGGCACGCGCATGGAGAAGACCGACGAACTGGGCTTCGCCACCGGCCAGGGCTCCCGGCCGCTGTCCGTCCAGTTCCTCAACGGCAAGGCCAAGGTGCAGAAGGGCGACCGGTTGGTCACCTTCGGTTCCAGCAAGGACAAGCCGTTCGTGCCCGGCGTCCCGGTGGGCGAGGTCGTGCGCGTCGACCCGTCGGGCGGCGGTCTGACCCGTACCGTCTACGTCCGTCCGTTCGTCGGGTTCACCAAGCTCGACATCGTCGGCATCGTCGTGCAGGCCCCGCGCGAGGACCCCCGCGACATGGTCCTGCCCAAGGCGCCCGCCAAGTCCGCCAAGCCCAAGCCCACCCCGACCGTCACCGTGACGATCTCGCCCAACGGAGACATCGTCGACACCGAAGGAAACGTCGTCGGGAACATCCACGAGAGCCCGGACCCGAGCGGATCCCCGATGCCCAGCAGCAGTCCCAACGCCACACCGAGCGCCGGCACCGCGGTAGACGAGCAGAGGTAGAGCTGATTCCCATGCGCTTGAACCGGACTCTGCTCTCCGTCTTCCTGGTCGTCGTCGCCCTCGTCGTCCAGGTCTCCGTCCTCGCCCGGCTCCAGCTCCCCGGCGCCGTGCCCGACCTGCTCCTCCTCGTCGTCCTCGCTCTCGCCTTCGTGTACGGGCATGTCAGCGGCGCCCTCATCGGCTTCGGCGCGGGACTCCTCGCCGACCTGGCACCGCCCGCCGACCACGCCGCCGGGCGCTACGCGCTGGTCCTCTGCGTCATCGGCTACCTCGCCGGACTGGCCAAGCCGGAGAACGGGCAGCTCAAGTCGGCGGCCGTCCCGATGATCGGGGTCGTCGCCGCGGCGATCGGCTCGACCCTGCTGTACGCGCTCGTCGGCGCGCTCGTCGGGGACACGGCGGCCCGTCACGTGGGCCTGGGCAGCCTGCTGTTCACCGCCGCCGTCTACGACCTGCTCCTCGCGCCGTTCGTCGTGCCGCTGGTCATGGCGATCGCCAGACGCACGGTGAACGATCCGGTCGCCGACGCGTCCGGCGGCGGCGACGTCGCCGCGGGCTGGCTGGCCTCCGGTACCGGACTGCGGATCGGCGGCCAGCGCGGCGGACTGCGCGTCAAGGTCGCCCGCAACCGCGCGGCACGCGCCGGACGGATCAAGGGAGTCAAGCGACTGTGAGGCCGCACCACAGCGGGGACACCCCCCGTGTCTCCGGTCCGACCACCACCGGGGGCGCCCCGTGAGCAACATCCCCGAGACCGGCCGGACCCAGCGGGTCCAGATCCGTCTCGTCGTCATCCAGGTCCTCGTCTTCTCCCTGCTGCTCACCCTCGGCGGACGCCTCTGGTACCTCCAGATCCGCAACGGCAAGGAGTACAGCGACGAAGCGAAGAACAACCACGTCCAGCAGGTCGTCCAGCCCGCCGTCCGCGGCTCCATCCTCGACGCGCGCGGCGTGCCCCTCGCCGACAACGAGACCCGTCTGGTCGTCTCCGCCAGCCGCACCGAGCTGATGAAGATGCCGGACGACGGCAAGGGCGTCCTGACCCGGCTCGCCGGTGTCCTCGGCATGCAGCCCAAGGAAGTCTTCGACAAGGTCCGGCTCTGCGACGCGAAGACCCCGCAGCCCTGCTGGAACGGTTCGCCGTACCAGCCGATCCCGGTCACCGACGAGGCCACCACCCAGCAGGCCCTCCAGATCCGCGAACGCGCCGAGGACTTCCCCGGCATCACCGCCGAACCCACCGCCGTACGCCGTTACGCCGCACCCGGCAAGGCCAACACCGCCCAGGTCCTCGGCTATCTCTCGCCCGTCACCGACGAGGAGATCACCAAGGCCCAGGACACCGAATCGCCGTACCTGCGCTCCGACCAGGTCGGCCGCTCCGGCCTGGAGCGCACCTACGACAAGGAACTGCGCGGCAAGGCCGGTGTCACCCGCTACGAGGTCGACAACCTCGGCCGGGTCATCGGCCAGGCGAAGAACGACGAGGCGGAGCCCGGCTCCAGCGTCGTCACCTCCATCGACGCCCGGGTCCAGGCCGTCGCCGAGTACGAGCTCAACGAGGCCATGAAGACGGCCCGTCAGTCCTTCGACAAGAACACCGGCGAGAACTACAAGGCCGACTCCGGCGCCGTCGTCGTCATGGAGGCCAAGACCGGCCGGGTCGTCGCGATGGCCTCCCTGCCGAACTACGACCCCAACGCCTGGGTCGGCGGCATCTCCGCCAAGGACTACGCCCGGATGACCAGCAAGAAGTCCAATTATCCGCTGCTCAACCGCGCCATCCAGGGCCAGGCCGCACCGGGCTCGATCTTCAAGGTCGTCTCGACCGCGGCCTCCGTCCAGGCGGGCTACGCGTTCGACGGCAACTACCCCTGCCCCAGCTCCTACAGCGCCGACGGCCAGGTCTACAAGAACTTCGAATCGCAGGGCCACGGCTCGATCACCCTGGGCCAGGCGCTCGAGGTCTCCTGCGACACCGTCTTCTACGCACTCGGCCACCAGCAGTGGCAGAAGGACGGCGGGCTGAAGCCCAAGAAGAACGCCAAGGACTGGTTCTTCAAGACCGCCCACCAGTTCGGCCTCGGCAAGGAGACCGGTATCGACCTCCCCAGCGAGGTCACCGGCCGTGTCCCCGACCGCCAGTGGAAGAAGGACTTCTGGAAGGCCAACAAGGACGCCTGGTGCGAGCAGGGCAAGAAATGGCCCAAGAAGAAGGACTTCGGCACCGTGCTCGCCCACGAGAACTGCCTCGAGGGCATGAAGCTGCACGCCTATGACGCGATCAACTACTCCATCGGCCAGGGTGACACCCTCGTCACCCCGATCCAGATGGCGACCATCTACGCCGCGATCAGCAACGGCGGCACGCTCTACGACCCGACCGTCGGCAAGGCGATCGTCAGCCCCGACAGCAAGCACGTCCGCGTGATCGAGCCCCATTCGCACGGCAAGCTGCCGGTCAGCGCCAAGACCCTGAAGGAGATGGAGGGGGCGCTGGCGGGCGTCGCGACCCGCGGTACCGCCGCCTGGCGATTCGGCGGCTGGCCGCAGGACAAGATCCCGATGCACGCCAAGACGGGTACGGCCGAGGTCTACGGCAAGCAGACGACCTCCTGGTTCGCCACGTACACCAGGGACTACTCGATCGTCATGACGATCTCTCAGGGCGGCACGGGCTCCGGTGCGTCCGGGCCCGCCGTGCGCAACATCTACGACGCCCTCTACGGCCTCGACGACTCCGGCAAGCAGGACCTGAAGAAGGCGCTGCTGCCCACGCCGCAGAAGTCCCTGCCGAAGATCCAGCGGGACGGCTCGATCGACGCCCCGGAGATCAAGCCGTACAACCCGGACTCGCAGAAGACCCCGGAGGAACAGACCCTCGCCGCGATCCTGGGGAGGCGCGACTGATGGCCGGTTTCTCCGTCTCGCGGTACGCCCCCGAGCGCTCCGCCTGGGGCAAGCTCATCGCCCGCGACTCCGTCGTACGCAAACTCGACTGGCCGCTGCTCGGGTCCGCGATCGCGCTCTCCCTCATCGGCTCGCTGCTGGTCTACTCGGCGACCCGGGGCCGCCACGCGCTCACCCACGGCGACCCGTACTACTTCCTCCTCCGGCACGCCCTCAACACCGGCATCGGCTTCGCCCTGATGATCGGCACGATCTGGCTCGGCCACCGCACCCTGCGCGGCGCCGTCCCGATCCTCTACGGCCTCTCGGTGATCCTCGTACTGGCGGTCCTCACCCCGCTCGGCGCCACCGTCAACGGTGCCCACGCCTGGATCATCATCGGCGGCGGCTTCTCGCTCCAGCCTTCCGAGTTCACCAAGATCACCATCATCCTGATCATGGCGATGCTGCTCGCCGCCCGCGTCGACGCGGGCGACCAGCTCCACCCCGACCACCGGACCGTCGCCAAGGCGCTGGGCCTGGCAGCCGTGCCGATGCTCGTCGTCATGGGGATGCCGGACCTCGGCTCCGTGATGGTCATGGTCGTCATCGTGCTCGGCGTGCTCCTCGCCTCCGGCGCGTCGAACCGCTGGGTCTTCGGCCTGCTCGGCGCGGGCGTGGCCGGCGCGATCGCGATCTGGCAGCTCGGCCTGCTCGACGAGTACCAGATCGCCCGCTTCGCCGCCTTCGCCAACCCCGCGCTCGACCCGGCGGGCGTCGGCTACAACACCAACCAGGCCCGCATCGCGATCGGCTCCGGCGGCCTCACCGGAACGGGCCTCTTCCAGGGCACCCAGACCACCGGCCAGTTCGTCCCCGAGCAGCAGACCGACTTCGTCTTCACCGTCGCGGGCGAGGAACTCGGCTTCCTCGGCGCCGGGCTGATCATCGTCCTGCTCGGCATCGTCCTGTGGCGCGCCTGCCGGATCGCCCGCGAGACGACCGAGCTGTACGGCACGATCGTCGCCGCCGGAATCATCGCGTGGTTCGCCTTCCAGTCCTTCGAGAACATCGGGATGACGCTCGGCATCATGCCGGTCGCGGGGCTGCCGCTGCCGTTCGTGTCGTACGGAGGGTCCTCGATGTTCGCCGTCTGGGTGGCCGTCGGACTGCTCCAGTCGATCAGGGTGCAACGGCCGATAAGCGCCTGAGCCGGTGCGGGAGCACTGCCCATTCGCGTACAACACGGCTAGATTCGGTTCATGGCGGACTCGAAGCGTGAGATCGAGCGGAAGTACGAAGCCACGGCGGAAACCCGGCTCCCCGACCTGAGCCGGGTGGCCGGGGTCTCGGCCGTCGACCACCGCGGCGTCACCGAACTGGACGCCGTCTACTACGACACCGAGGACCTCCGGCTCGCGGCGGACTCCCTCACCCTGCGCCGCCGCACCGGCGGCAGCGACGCCGGCTGGCACCTCAAATTCCCCGTCGCCTCCGGCATCCGGGACGAACTGCGCGAACCGCTCTCCGACACCCTGCCGCCCTCCCTCGCCGGGCTGCTCCGCTCCCGGGTCCGCGACGGGGAGCTCGTCCCCGTCGTCCGGCTGCGCTCCGCCCGCGACGTCCACCACCTCCTCGACGCCGGGGGCGCGCTGCTGGCCGAGGCCAGCACCGACACCGTGCGGGCCGAACGGCTGACCGGCGGCAGCGGCACGGCCGCCTGGACGGAGATCGAGGTAGAACTCGCCGACGACGGCGACCCCGCCTTCCTCGACGCCGTCGAACGGAGGCTGCGCAAGGCCGGAGTCCGCCCGTCCGCGGCACCGTCCAAACTGGCCAGGGCGCTCGCCGAGACCGCGCCGAAGCCGAAGAAGACCCCCGGCCGCAAGGGGACGCACCCCACCGCCGGCGACCACGTCCTCACGTACATCCGCCACCAGGCCGAGGCGATCGTCGCCCTCGACCCCGCCGTACGCCGGGACCTCCCCGACTCCGTGCACCAGATGCGGGTCGCCACCCGCAGGCTCCGCAGCGCGCTGCGGTCCTACGGGAAGATCCTCGACCGCGGCGTCACCGACCCGGTCGGCGACGAGCTGAAGTGGCTGGCCGCCGAGCTCGGTATCGACCGCGACCAGGAAGTCCTCGACGCCCGGCTGTGCGCCGGTCTCGACGGCCTGCCCAGCACCCTGATCCTCGGCCCCGTCCGCAGCAGGCTCCGGATCTGGTCGGTGGCCCGCCGGGGCGGCTCCCGGCGCCGCACCGTCGGCGTACTCGACACAACGCGCTACCTGGCACTCCTGGACAGCCTCGACGCCCTGCTCACCGCCCCGCCGCTGCTGCCCGCCGCGTCCAAGGACCCCGAACGGGCACTGCCCCGCGCCGTGCTGAAGGAGTACGAACGCCTTGCGGCCCGCGTCGGCCACGCCCTGGAGCTCCCGCCCGGCGGAGACCGGAATCTCGCCATGCACGACGCCCGCAAGGCGGCCAAGCGCGCCCGCTACGCGGCGGAGGCGGCCCAGCCCGCGCTCGGGAAGCCGGTCAAGCGGTTCGCCAAACGGATGAAGGCCCTCCAGACCCTCCTCGGCGACCACCAGGACAGCGTCGTGGCCCGCGACGCCCTGCGCACCCTGGCCGTCCAGGCACACGCGGCGGGGGAGCCGGGATTCACCTGGGGACTGCTGTACGGGCGGGAGGAGGCGACCGCCGCCGCCGGGGAACGGGAGCTGCCCGAGGTGTGGAAACGGGCGTCGCGGCCACGGATCCGGTCGGCGCCGGCAGGCTGAGCGCCGGGGTACGCTTGATGGTCACCCTTGCCGGCTCTCGAAAGTTCGCGATGTCTGTCGATTCGGTCTTCCCACAGCTCGAAGCTCTGCTCCCGCATGTGCAGAAGCCCATCCAGTACGTCGGCGGTGAGCTGAACTCCACCGTCAAGCCGTGGGACGAATGCGACGTCCGCTGGGCGCTGATGTACCCGGACGCGTACGAGGTCGGACTCCCAAACCAGGGCGTCATGATCCTGTACGAGGTACTCAACGAGCGCCGGGGCGTACTCGCCGAGCGCACCTACAGCGTCTGGCCGGACCTCGAAGAGCTGATGCGCGAGCACAAGGTCCCGCAGTTCACCGTGGACAGCCACCGCCCCGTCCGCGCCTTCGACGTCTTCGGGCTGAGCTTCTCCACCGAGCTCGGCTACACCAACATGCTCACCGCCCTGGACCTCGCGGGCATCCCGCTGAACGCCGCGGACCGCACCGTCGACGACCCGATCGTGCTGGCCGGCGGGCACGCCGCGTTCAACCCCGAGCCGATCGCCGAGTTCATCGACTGCGCGGTCATCGGCGACGGCGAGCAGGCCGTCCTGGAGATCACCGAGATCATCCGCGGCTGGAAGGCCGAGGGCCGCCCCGGCGGCCGCGAAGAGGTGCTGTTCCGGCTCGCGAAGACCGGCGGCGTCTACGTCCCGGGCTTCTACGACGTCGAGTACCTCCCGGACGGTCGCATCGGCCGTGTCGTGCCCAACAAGTCGGGCGTGCCGTGGCGGGTGTCCAAGCACACCGTGATGGACCTCGACGAGTGGCCGTACCCGAAGCAGCCCCTCGTGCCCCTCGCCGAGACCGTCCACGAGCGGATGTCCGTCGAGATCTTCCGCGGCTGCACCCGCGGCTGCCGTTTCTGCCAGGCCGGCATGATCACGCGCCCCGTGCGGGAGCGAAGCATCACCGGCATCGGCGAGATGGTCGAGAAGGGTCTCAAGGCGACCGGCTTCGAAGAGGTCGGACTGCTCTCGCTCTCCTCCGCGGACCACACCGAGATCGGCGAGATCGCCAAGGGCCTCGCCGACCGGTACACCGAGGACAAGATCGGCCTCTCGCTGCCCTCCACCCGCGTCGACGCGTTCAACGTGGACCTGGCCAACGAGCTGACCCGCAACGGCCGCCGCTCCGGTCTCACCTTCGCCCCCGAGGGCGGCTCCGAGCGGATGCGCAAGGTCATCAACAAGATGGTCTCGGAAGAGGACCTCATCCGTACCGTCGCCACCGCGTACGGCAACGGCTGGCGTCAGGTGAAGCTGTACTTCATGTGCGGTCTGCCCACCGAGACCGACGAGGACGTCCTCCAGATCGGCGACATGGCGGTCAACGTGATCGCCAAGGGCCGCGAGGTCTCCGGCCAGAACGACATCCGCTGCACCGTCTCCATCGGCGGCTTCGTGCCCAAGCCGCACACGCCGTTCCAGTGGGCCCCGCAGCTCGGCGCCGAGGAGACCGACGCCCGGCTGACCAAGCTTCGCGACAAGATCCGCGGCGACAAGAAGTACGGCCGCTCCATCGGCTTCCGCTACCACGACGGCAAGCCCGGCATCGTCGAGGGCCTGCTCTCGCGCGGCGACCGCCGCGTCGGCTCCGTCATCCGCGCGGTCTACGAGTCCGGCGGCCGTTTCGACGGCTGGCGCGAGCACTTCAGCTACGACCGCTGGATGACCGCCGCCGAGAAGGCGCTGCCCGAGTACGGCGTGGACGTCGACTGGTACACCACCCGGGAGCGGACGTACGAGGAGGTCCTGCCCTGGGACCACCTGGACTCCGGTCTCGACAAGGAGTGGCTCTGGGAGGACTGGCAGGACTCGCTCGACGAGACCGAGGTCGAGGACTGCCGCTGGACCCCGTGCTTCGACTGTGGCGTCTGCCCGCAGATGGACACCAGCATCCAGATCGGCCCGACCGGCAAGAAGCTGCTGCCGCTGTCGGTCGTGAAGTAGCCGCCTCGGGCACGTCCCGTCCGGGTGACAGCTCGGTGACGAAGGCCCGGTCCGGGAAACCCCGGACCGGGCCTTCGCGTCATGTACGGCATGGACTACGGCGAACACCGGGCCCCCGCGCAGTACGAAGCCGGCGAGGGCTGTCTGACCACACTGATCCGGATCCCGGTACGGATCGTGGTGCTGGTCGTCGTGCTGCCCGTACGGATGATCTGGGACGCCCTGGTGGTGGCGGCCCGAGCCACCGACCGGGCTCTGCTGCGCCCGCTGGGCCGGGCCCTGTCCTGGCTGTTCGCGACGCTGGTGGTGATTCCCTCCGGCTGGCTGTACGAGTCGGTGCTCACTCCGCTCGGCCGTGCGCTGCTGTGGCTGGCCGCGGCGGTCTTCGTCTGGCCGTGGGTCGCGCTCTGGCGGTACGTACTGGTGCCTGCGGTGCGGTACGGGCTGGTGGTGCCGGTGGTGTGGCTGTACGAGGCGGTGCTCACTCCGCTCGGGCACGGGCTGCGGTGGGTGTACCGGGTGTTGCTCGCACCTGCGGGACGTGGGATCCGTACGGCCGTCGGCTGGGTGCTCACCGCCCTCTTCGTCTGGCCGGTGAGCGGCCTGTGGCGATACATCCTGGTGCCGCTCGCGCTCGCCGCCGTCTGGCTGGTGGAGCACCTGGTCGTACGGCCGCTGGCCTGGACGTACCGCGAACTGCTCACCCCGCTCGGCCACGGCATCGCGTGGCTGCTCGACCGGCTGGCGCGCGGGATCGCGGCCGTCGGGACCGGTCTGTGGACGGCGGTGGTGTGGCTGGTCACGACCCTGCTGGTCGCGCCGCTCGGCCTGCTGTACCGGCGGGTCCTCGCCCCGGTCGGCCGGGAGATCGCCGCCGCGTTCGGTGTCGCCTGGCGCATCGCGGGCTACATCTCGCGGGCCGTCGGCCGGGCCATCGCCTGGCTGGCGTGGCATCTGGTCGGGGCGCCGGTGACCTGGGCCTACCGCGCGGTGTGCACGCCGGTGGGGCATTTCGTACGGGACGCCGTCTGGGCCCCTGCCAAGTGGGCTGCCGTCGAGACCGGACGCGCGGCCCGGTCGGCGCTGCGCACGGCACGCGAGACCGTGGCGCGGGCGCGCCGTGACGCCTGGCGGGCACTGGTCGGCGGGCCCGGCGCTCCGACTCCCCGGGAACCGGGGAGCCCTCTTGCGCGTACTCTGGGTAGTACAACGACTGTGCCCAGCGCGGCGCCCGAACCAGAGATCTCCCTGCTCGGAGAGAAGAACGCCGAGCGGGGGTGAGCCGGACCGGACACCCCGGGCCACCCGCATTTCGAGGGCGGCGTGCCACCGCGTCCGTCCCGCACCGAGGAGAAGAACCACTGGGCAAGCGACAGCCCGAAGGCCCGCCGCCCGCACCGGCGGTGCAGCGCATCCGACTGCGCTACACCAAGCGCGGCCGCCTCCGGTTCACAAGCCACCGCGACTTCCAGCGTGCCTTCGAGCGGGCACTGCGCCGCTCCGAGGTGCCCATGGCCTACTCGGCGGGCTTCACCCCGCACCCGAAGGTCTCGTACGCCAATGCCGCACCCACCGGCACGGGCAGTGAGGCCGAGTTCCTGGAGATCGCCCTCACCGAGGCCCGGGATCCCGCCGTTCTGCGCGAGCTGCTCAACGCTTCGCTGCCGGACGGTCTCGACGTCACCGACGCCGTGGAGGCCCGCACCTCGGGTCTCGCCGACCGGCTGACCGCCTCCATCTGGGAACTGCGTCTCGACGGAGTCCCCGTGGAGGAGGCCGCGAAGGCCGTGGCCGCCTTCAACGAGGCGGAGACCGTCGAGGTCCAGCGCCGGGCGAAGAACGGCATGCGGACCTTCGATGCCCGCGCCGCCGTGGTCGGCCTGGAGGCCCTTGATCCACAGCCTGATAGGCCCGAGGACAGGCCCTGTGCGATACTGCGGCTGGTTGTTCGGCACGTGACACCTGCCGTGCGACCTGACGACGTCCTGTCCGGTCTCCGCGTTGTGGCCGACCTGGCGCCGCCGGTACCCGCAGCGGTGACCAGGCTGGCGCAGGGGCTCTTCGACGAGGAGTCCGGCACGGTGACCGACCCGCTCGCGCCCGACCGCGAGGCAGCCCCGGCCGCTCCATCCACGGCCACCGGGACCGCCGTCGCGACGGCGCCGGAAGGTGCAGGTTCCGCGTAAGGCGGTCGTTGCAGCGCAGCTCTCCGACTCGGGAGCCACCTGGGCCGGGCCGCGCGATGACCCATAAGACTTTCGCCAGGCCGTACGCACCTCGCGTACGGAACCGGCGAGCCAGACATTGAGCTCCCGTGCGGCGCCCGCGCCCCGGACACCGGTCCCGCGTACATCACGCGGACCGTGTTGGACCGGAACCAGGCGCGGCGCCCGGGAGCCTGACGGGAGAACCGCCCGCATGCCCCAGTCCAACGAACCCGGCACGACCGGGAACGCCGAAGAGAACAACGCACCCGGCGACAAGCTGCCGCCGCGCCGCAGGCGCCGCGCCGCGTCCCGCCCCGCCGGCCCGCCGGTGGCAGAGGCACTGGGCACCGCCGCTCCGGCCATACCGGTCGTTGACGCCGCAGTGTCCGACAACACCACCGCCGAAGCCGCGAGCGCCCCGGCGGCAGAAGCCGCAGAAGCCGCGCCGCCGACCCGTACGCGTCGTCGTGCGGTCCGCAAGGCGACGGCTCCGGCGGGTGCGCCGCAGGCCGCCGAGGCCGTCGAGATCGTGGCACCCGCCGAGACCACCGAGCCCGTCGTCGAAGCCGAGGCCGAGGCCGAGGTGGAGGAGGCGCCGCCGGCGCGTACGCGTCGTCGTGCCGTTCGCAAGGCGACCGCTCCGGCGGGTGCGCCGCAGGCCGCCGAGGCCGTGACCGAGCCTGTCGTAGAAGCCGAAGCCGAAGCCGAAGCCGAAGCCGAAGCCGAAGCCGAAGCCGAAGCCGAAGCCGAGGTCGTGGAGGCGCCGCCGGCGCGTACGCGTCGTCGTGCCGTTCGCAAGGCGACCGCTCCGGCGGGTGCGCCGCAGGCCGCCGAGGCCGTCGAGATCGTCGAGGAAGCGACGCCCGTGACGGCTGCCGAGCCCGAGCCGGCCGCCGAGCCCGAGCCCGCCGCGCCGCGCGGCCGTACCCGGCGCAGGGCATCGGCTCCGGCCGGTGCGCCGCAGGCCGCCGAGGCAGTCGTCGAGCCCGTCGCGCCCGCGGAAGCCGAGGAAGAAGCCGTCGAGGCCCCGCGTACGCGTCGTCGTGCGGTCCGCAAGGCGACCGCTCCGGCCGGTGCGCCGCAGGCCGCCGAGGACACCGGCGAGAGCCTGCCCGAGGCCACCGCCCCCGAGGAGCCGGCCGCCGAGCCCGCCGAGGAGGCGGCACCGCGTGGCCGCACCCGGCGCCGCGCCACCGCGGCCGCGGGTCGGCCCGAGTTCACCGCCAAGGAGGAGGAGCCCGTACGCAAGAGCCGTCGCGCGGCGCGCCCCGCCGTGGCCGTGTTCCAGGCGCCGGTCTTCGCCGAGCCGATGTTCCAGACGCCGGAGACCGCGGCCGCCGCCGCTGCCGCCTCGCGTCACGCAGAGGTCGAGGAAGAGCCGGAGACGGTCGAGGAGCCGGCCGCCACCACCGAGGCACCGGCCGCCGAGGCCGCGCCGCAGGCCGGTTCGCGCCGCCGTCGCCGCCGTCGTGGTGAGGCCGCCGAGCCCGAGCAGGCCGCCGCTCCTGCCGCCGAGGTGGCGGAGTACGCCGAGGAGGAGCACGAGCCGGAGGGCGAGAGCGAAGCCGGGCACGAGGTCGAGGGCGAGGGCGAGGAGACGGACGAGTACGGGGACCGGCCCTCGCGCCGCCGCCGTCGTGGAGGCCGTCGCCGCCGTCGTGGCGAGAGCGCCGAGGGCGACGAGACCGCGGAGCAGTTCGGTGACGAGGCCGCCGCCGAGCACGCCGAGGGTGACCAGGAGCGCGCTCAGGAGCCCGAAGAGGAGGAGGACGAGGAGCACGAGGCGTCCGCCGCCGGATCCAGCAGCAGCCGTCGCCGTCGTCGTCGCCGTCGGCGCAGCGGGGACGTCCCGTCCGAGGCCGAAAACGGCGTCGACGACCCGGAGCGTACGGTCGTCAAGGTCCGCGAGCCCCGCAAGAAGGAGGAGCGGGAGCCCGGCACCGGCTTCGACGAGGTCCAGTCCATCAAGGGCTCGACCCGTATGGAGGCGAAGAAGCAGCGCCGCCGCGAGGGCCGTGAGCAGGGCCGCCGTCGCGTCCCGATCATCACCGAGGCCGAGTTCCTGGCGCGCCGCGAGGCCGTCGAGCGGGTCATGGTCGTCCGCCAGAACGGCGAGCGCACCCAGATCGGTGTCCTCGAGGACAACGTGCTCGTCGAGCACTACGTCAACAAGGAGCAGGCCACCAGCTACGTCGGCAACGTCTACCTGGGCAAGGTGCAGAACGTACTGCCGTCCATGGAGGCCGCCTTCGTCGACATCGGCAAGGGCCGCAACGCCGTCCTGTACGCGGGTGAGGTGAACTTCGAGGCGCTCGGCATGGCCCACGGGCCGCGCCGTATCGAGACCGCGCTCAAGTCCGGCCAGTCCGTCCTCGTCCAGGTGACCAAGGACCCGATCGGCCACAAGGGCGCCCGCCTGACCAGCCAGGTCTCGCTGCCCGGCCGCTACCTGGTCTATGTGCCCGAGGGCTCGATGACCGGCATCAGCCGCAAGCTGCCCGACACCGAGCGGGCCCGGCTGAAGACCATCCTCAAGAAGATCGTCCCCGAGGACGCGGGCGTCATCGTCCGCACCGCGGCGGAGGGTGCCAGCGAGGACGAGCTGAGCCGTGATGTCGAGCGGCTGCAGCAGCAGTGGGAGGACATCCAGAAGAAGGCGAAGAGCACCGGCAGTTCCAACGCGCCGACGCTGCTCTACGGCGAGCCGGACATGACCGTCCGGGTCGTCCGCGACATCTTCAACGAGGACTTCTCCAAGGTCATCGTCAGCGGCGACGACGCGTGGGAGACCATCCACGGCTACGTCTCGCAGGTGGCGCCCGACCTGACGGACCGCCTGTCGCGTTGGACCTCCGAGGTCGACATCTTCGCGACGTACCGGATCGACGAGCAGCTCATGAAGGCGCTGGACCGGAAGGTCTATCTGCCGAGCGGCGGCTCGCTGGTGATCGACAAGACCGAGGCGATGGTCGTCGTCGACGTCAACACCGGCAAGTTCACCGGCCAGGGCGGCAACCTCGAAGAGACCGTCACCAAGAACAACCTGGAGGCGGCCGAGGAGATCGTGCGTCAGCTGCGGCTGCGCGACCTCGGCGGCATCGTCGTCGTCGACTTCATCGACATGGTGCTGGAGTCCAACCGGGACCTGGTGCTGCGGCGTCTGCTGGAGTGCCTGGGCCGCGACCGTACGAAGCACCAGGTCGCCGAGGTCACCTCGCTGGGCCTGGTCCAGATGACCCGTAAGCGGGTGGGCCAGGGTCTGCTGGAGTCCTTCTCCGAGACCTGCGTCCACTGCAACGGGCGCGGTGTGATCGTGCACATGGAGCAGCCGACGTCGGTCGGTGGCGGCGGCAAGCGTGCCAAGAAGCGCGGCCGCGCGGGCCAGGAGCCCGAGCACGAGCACGTCACCGAGGTCGAGACCGAGGCCGAGGTGGCTGCCGAGGTGGCCGCCCCGGTGGCGCTGCCCGAGCCGGAGTTCGTCCCGGACGAGGAGCTGTACAGCAGCGCGGCCGAGGCCGAGGCTGCGGCCGCGCGGGGCCGCGGCCGGCGCCGCGCGACCCGCAAGGCCACAGCCCCGGCCGGCGCCCCGAAGGCCGAAGCGGCCCCTGCCCCGGAGCCGGTCGTCGAACCGGTGCCGGTCGTCGAGCCGGAGCCGGTCGTGGCCGCCGAGCCCGAGCCGGTGGTGGAGCCGGAGCCCGTCGCCGAGGCCCCCCAGGGCCGTACGCGTCGCCGGGCGACCCGGAAGGCGACCGCTCCGGCCGGCCCCCCGGTCGCCGAGGAAGCCCCGGCTGTCGAGGCCCCGGTCGCCGAGGCCCCGGTCGTCATCGAGGCCCCGGTCGTCATCGAGGCTCCGCAGCCCGAGGCAGCATCCGAAGAGGTGGTCCCCGCGGCCGCTCCGCCGCGTGCCCGCCGCCGGGTGACCCGTAAGGTCACCGCCCCCGCAGGCTCGCCCGCGGGCGCGGACGCGGCGGAGGTCGTCGTGGTGACCGGCTCCCCGGAGCCGAAGCCCGACACCGAGCCGGCCGAGGCCGCCGAAGCGGAGGCCCCGGCCAAGAAGACGGCCCGCAAGACCGCCAAGAAGGCCACCGCCAAGAAGGCAGCCACCAAGAAGACGGCTGCCAAGAAGACCGCCGCGAAGAAGACGACGGCCAAGAAGGCGGCGGCGAAGAAGACGGTCGCCGCCGAGCAGTCGCCGCAGCCCTCCGTCTCGGCCGACACGGAGAGCTGACCGACGGACGGTCGGACAGCATGGGAAAGAGGTGCGGTCCCCCGCGGGGGACAGCACCTCTTTCGCATCCGGGACGCAGGCGCGGAGCGTGTGGGCCATGTCTCGTCGGCCGTAACCTCAAGGAAACCAGCTATGAAAAGCCTGATAATGTGACGCGGCTGATGTCGGATAAGTCATTCTCGCGAATGCTCATCAGCGCGTCGGCCCGCTTCAGGCAGGACAGACCATCCTTGACACCCCGGTGCATTGCCCCCCGGGAAAAAGGGTGATTTGCGCGCAATATATTGGTACAGAATCGGCCATGCGCCGGGGCGGCGGAGCCTCATGCCGGCATTCGCGTGCCCTTGAGTAGTCGTCGGTCACAGCTCTTGCGGTGTTCAAGGAGGATGTCCATGTCGAGCGACAACAGGGAAGCGATCCCTGCTGCCCGACCCGTGATCGGTGACGACGAGATCGAGGCCGTGGTACGCGTACTGCGCAGCGGTCGTGTGGTGCAGGGCCCGGAGGTCGCAGCCTTCGAGGAGGGGTTCTCGGAGCTGGTCGCCGGACGCCACTGCATCGCGGTCAACTCCGGTACCTCGGCCCTGCACCTGCTGCTGCTCGCCCTCGGGATCGGCCCCGGCGACGAGGTCATCGTCCCCTCCTTCTCCTTCGCGGCCTCCGCCAACGCCGTCCGCCTGACCGGTGCCGATGTCGTCTTCGCGGACATCGAGCCGGGCAGCTTCGGCCTGGACCCGGCCGCGGTCGAGGCCGCCATCACGCCGCGCACCGTCGCGATCATGCCGGTGCACCTGTACGGTCACCCGGCAGCGATGGACAAGCTCATGCCCATCGCCGACAAGCACAAACTCGCCGTGGTCGAGGACGCCTGCCAGGCGCACACCGCGGCACTGAACGGCACCCCGGTCGGCGCTTTCGGCTCCGGCGGCACGTTCAGCTTCTACCCCACCAAGAACATGCACTCTCTCGAAGGAGGCATGGTCACCACCGCCGACGCAGAGGTGGCGCGCACCCTCAGGCTGCTGCGCAACCAGGGCATGGAGCAGCGGTACGCCAACGAGATCGTCGGCGCCAACATGCGCATGACGGACGTGTCCGCCGCCGTGGGGCGCGTACAGCTCGGCAAGGTGCTCGGCTGGACCGAGCAGCGCCGCGCCAACGCCGCGTACCTCGACGGGAACATCACCGCGCCCGGCGTCACCGTCCCGCCCGTTGCCAATGGTGCACGCCACGTTTACCACCAGTACACCATTCGGGTCCAGGGTGACCGTGACGCCGCCATGGCCAGGCTGAGCGAGGCGGGCATCGGCAACGCCGTGTACTACCCGACTCCGATCCACCGGCTGAAGCCGTACTGGGAGCCCGACCAGAAGGCGGGCCGGATCTGGGACCTGCCGGAGACCGAGCGGGCCGCCGCCGAGGTCGTCTCGTTGCCCGTGCATCCTTCGTTGACGCCGGACGACCTGGACCGCATCGTCGACGCCGTGAACTCGCTGGGAGACATGCAGTGACCGCAGGACTGAGGGCCGGACTGATCGGCCTCGGCTCGATGGGCCGCCACCACGCCCGTGTGCTGGCCGGCCTGGAGAACGTACAGCTGGTCGGCGTCGTCGACCCGATGGGGGACAAGAACGGCTGGGCGCAGGGCGCCCCCGTGCTGTCCACGGTCGACGAACTGATCGCACTCGGTGTCGACTACGCGGTCGTGGCCTGCCCCACCGCGCTGCACGAGGAAGTCGGCCTCCAGCTCGCCGAGGCCGGTGTCTGCGCGCTGATCGAGAAGCCCGTCGCCGACACCGTGGAAGGCGCCCGACGGCTGGTCGACGCCTTCGAGTCGCGCGGGCTGGTCGCAGGCGTCGGCCACATCGAGCGCTGCAACCCGGCGCTGCGGTCGCTGCGCTCCCGGCTGGAGGCGGGCGAGCTGGGCGAGGTCTTCCAGGTCGTCACCCGCCGACAGGGCCCGTTCCCGCACCGCATCGCCGATGTCGGCGTGGTCAAGGACCTCGCCACGCATGACATCGACCTGACGGGCTGGGTGACGGGGCAGGCGTACACGTCGGTCGCCGCCCACACCGTGTCGAAGTCCGGCCGCCCGCACGAGGACATGGTCTCCGCCGTGGGGCAGCTCTCCGACGGCACCATGGTCAACCACCTGGTCAACTGGCTGAGCCCGCTCAAGGAGCGGTTCACCTCCGTCACCGGCGAGCGCGGCACCTTCGTCGCCGACACCCTCACCGCCGACCTCACCTTCCACTCGAACGCCGCGGTGGCCACCGAGTGGGAGGCGCTGCAGGCCTTCCGCGGTGTCTCCGAGGGCGACATGATCCGCTACGCCATTCCCAAGCGCGAGCCGCTGCTGGTCGAGCACGAGCTCTTCAGGGACGCTGTACAGGGCACATCGGATGACATCTGCACATTGCGGCAGGGGCTGCGGACCGTCGAGGTGGCGGCTGCGGTTCTCGAGTCGGCCCTGAGTGGCACGACCGTCCGCGTGGACATCGACAGCGCGGCGAGCTGAATCCCCGGCAGCGGGCATACCGTTCATCTCCCCGGTCCGCTGCGCACTCCCCGGAGTGTGGAGCCGGCTCCGGCCTTTGTCTTGCACCGGAGGAAGTACAGAATGAAATCCCCTGCTCGTCGACCGCGGCTTGCCGTGATCGTCGCCAACGGCATCACGGGCGACTCACGGGTCCAGAAAACGGCTGTGGCCGCTGCGCGCGACGGCTGGGACGTCACGCTGATCGGCAGGAGCGACACCAAGCGCGTCCAACGGTCGAGGCTGGGGCCGATCGAGGTGATCCGTGTCCCCGTGGCCAAGGAGTACCTGCGGTCGGTGAAGGCGCGCAAGGCTCATCCGCTGCGTGGCGCCATGACTCAGTTCCGTATCCATGATCAGGGAGCGATGAGTCGCTACCGCGCGTCGTATCAGGCATGGGTGCGCCAGACGTCCGCCGAGACGACCTGGTCGGGCATGCCCCGGCGGACGTCGCTGAAAGCTGTGCTGCGTGCCCGCCGTGCCGTCTACAGGCTGCGGGTGCGTGCCTTCAAGTGGGAGCAGCGCCGGACGCCGAAGGACCCGGATCCGGTCCGTGACTGGCGTCTGGACTGGCCGCAGTTGGTCGATCTGGACCTGGCGTTCGGCCCGTTGATCGAGGAAATCAAGCCGGACGTCATCCACGCCAACGATGCCACCACGATCGTGACGGCCGCGCGCAGCGCCGCACGGCTGCGGGCGAGCGGCCACCGGTGCGTCTGGCTCTACGACGCCCACGAGTACATCCGCGGTGTCGAATGGCCCAACCCGCGACAGGCCTACGCGCTTCCCGCGGCCGAGGCCGAGTACATCGGCCGGGCCGACGCGGTTGTCACCGTTTCCCCGCAACTGGCCGAGCTGCTCAGGGACGACCACAAGCTTTCCGGGCTTCCGCTGGTCGTGGGCAACTCCCCGGTCCGCGAGGTGATCGGATCCGGAACGGTGCCGTCGTCCGTCCGTGACGCCTGCGATCTGGGTCCTGACGTCCCGCTCATGGTCTATTCGGGGTGGCTGGGGCCCGAACGCGGTCTGGACGCCGTGATCGACGGTCTTCCCGAACTGCCCGGTGTGCACCTGGCGCTCGTCTGCAGCCGGATGACGCCGCTTCTGGAGCGGTTGCTGGCGACCGCGGAGACGCTCGGAGTGCGCGACCGTATTCACCTGGTGCCCTACGTGCCGCAGCATCAGGTCGCCGACTACCTGTCCTCGGCGGATGTCGGTCTGACCCCGTTCAAGCGGGTTCCCAACTGTGAGGTCTCCCTGCCGACGAAGGTCTCCGAGTACCTTCAGGCCGGGCTCCCGCTGGTCACCAGCGATGTGCGTGTGATCAAGGCATACGTGGAGGAGAAGGGGCTCGGCGAGGTCTTCACCTGGGACGACCCGACCACCTTCGCGGCTGCCGCGTCCCGCGCGCTGAAGCGTCGTGACGAGCTTGCCGAGCACATCACCGAGGACGTGCTCAAGGAGCTCTCCTGGGAGCACCAGAGCGCCGGACTGCTTCAGCTGTACCGCACCCTGTCGAAGAAGAAGCCACCGGTGCCGGCCACCCAGGTGCCCTGGACCGTCCAGGAGACCCCCGGGGCCGTGCGGGCCTTCGCGAGCAACGGGGAACCCGGGCTACCGGCCTGGACCGCGCTCGGTTCCACACCGATCAAGCTGGGCATCGGACCGGCCAACTACGCCGGCCAGGGCGCGGCTTTCGCCCAGGCGGTGTCGCAGACGAATCCGGATGTGTCCGTCGAAGTCGTCATGAACCAGCGGACCGACAGTTTCGGGTATCCCGCGGACGTCTATGTCGACGCCGCCCGGCTCGGTGACCTCGATGTCCAGCTGCAGCAGGTGAAGCGGATCGTCGGCCGCTACAGCCATCTGATCGTCGATGCCTTCATGCCGGTCTTCGGGCGGCTCAACGGTGACACGATCGCCGGAGACCTGGCCGCGCTGCGCAAGGCTCGTATCAAGGTGGCGCTCCTGTCGCACGGAAGCGACATCCGCAACCCCGCCCGGCATCTGGAGCGCCACGAGTACTCGCTGTTCCGGGACGCGCCCGACGGAATCGCGGAGAAGCTCCAGAGGAAGGCCGAGGTCAACCGGCGGATCGCCGACGAATGCGGTCTCCCGCTCTTCGTCACGACTCCCGATCTGCTCGAGGACCTGCCGACGGCGCAGTGGGCCCCGCTCGTGGTGGATGTCACCTCATGGGCAGCCGAGCGGCCCGTGATGGAGCGCAAGCGGCCCATCGTGCTGCACGCGCCGTCCAAGCGCTGGACGAAGGGTACGGACCGGATCATGCCCGTACTCACCGAACTGCACGACAAGGGCGTGATCGACTTCAGGCTCGCCGAGGGCATTCCCTGGGCCGAGATGCAGGCACTGGTCAAGGAGAGCGACCTGGTCCTGGACCAGTTCACCACGGGCAGCTACGGCACGTTCGCCGTGGAAGCGATGGCCGCCGGCAAGCCGGTGATCGGCTACATAAGCGACACGGTGAAGGCCGCGACCAACGACGAGCTGCCCATCGTCGGCGCCACCCCGGACACCCTGCGCGAGGTACTGGGTTCTTTGATCGACGACCGTGAGGGCACAGCGGCCATCGGTCGCTTTTCGGTGGAATTCGCGCGTGATTACCACGACGGACGCAGGACAGCACAGGTGCTGAACGGTTTTCTCAAGTGACGCGTCCGGGGGAAAGGCTGTTGATGGAGAAGCAGGAAGCCGGCAACGACCGGCCCGGCAGGGGCCGGGTCGTCATGCTGGTCGACAACAAGGTCGAGGGCGATTCGCGGGTACAGAAGGCTGCCGAGTCCATGGCCGCAGCCGGCTGGGACGTGACGCTGCTGGGCCTGGTGCGCTCGGGCAAGGGCCGCAGCTGGCAGCTCGGCGGCGCCGAAGTGCGGCTGCTGCCGCTGAAGACGCCGCTGGCGAAGCGGCATGCCGAGCGGCACCGCTCGCCACTGCGTCGCCCTCTGGCGTACCCCCCCGGCCCCCTCGCGTCGTACCGCCGGCAGTGGGCCAAGGCATGGCGCGCCGATGTCGCCACGCGTCGGGCCGCGCTCAAGGTGGCGCCGCAGGCGGTCGGTACGCCGGGGTTCCGGAAGATGGAGCAGGCTCGCCTCGTGGCGGCCGGGCCGGCATCGAAGGTGATGCAGCGCTGGATCGAATTCCGCTCCCGGCAGTCCACCGAGGCGCAGAAGGCCGGCCGGCGCCTGCGCGGTCCGCTGGACCGGGCGTTCACCGCGGCCTGGAAGACGGCCAAGGGGAAGCGCGCCTGGCGCAGGCTCGAACCCGCGTTGTGGGACTACGAGCTGACGTACGGAAAGGAGATCGACGCGCTCGAGCCGGATCTGATCCACGCCAACGACTTCCGCATGCTCGGCGTCGGTGCCCGCGCCACCGTCCGCGCCAGGGCCGCGGGCCGTCGGGTCAAGCTGGTCTGGGACGCGCACGAGTTCTTGCCCGGAGTCCGCCCGTGGGAGGACAACGCCCACTGGATCCCGGGCAATACGGCACACGAGAGCGAATTCGCCCCGTACGCCGACGCGGTGGTGACCGTCTCCGAGGGCCTCGCCGATCTGCTCCGTGAGCGTCACTCCTTGACCGCGCAGCCCACGGTCGTGCTGAACGCCCCCGACCGGCCGGTCGAGCCGCTCGACGAGGACGATGCCGAACCGCTGCCCGATCTGCGGGAACAGTGCGGCATCGGCCCGGACGTTCCGCTGGTGGTCTACAGCGGCTCGCCCGGACCGCAGCGCGGCCTCGGCGACATGGTGGAGGCGCTGCCGCAGCTGGACGGCGTGCACATGGCATTCGTCGTTCCGAATCCGGCGGCCGGCTACATCCAGGGCCTGCTGGCCCGGGCGGAGGAGCTGGGGGTACGGGAGCGGCTGCACGCGGTGCCGTACGTACAGCACTGGCAGGTCGTCCGGTTCCTGTCCGCCGCGGATGTCGGCTGCATTCCGATCCATCACTGGCCGAACCACGAAATCGCTCTCATCACCAAGTTCTTCGAGTACTCGCACGCCCGGCTCCCCCTGGTCGTCAGCGATGTGAAGACCATGTCCGAGATGACCCGTGCGACGGGCCAGGGCGAGGTGTGCACCGCTGAGGACGTCTCCGACCTGGTCCGCGCGATCAAGCAGGTGCTGGCCGATCCGGAACGCTACCGTGCCGCCTACGACAAACCCGGGCTGCTGGACACCTGGACCTGGGAAGCCCAGGCCGACGTCCTCGACGGTCTGTACACCAACCTGCTCTCCGACCCAGAGAAGGCGGCTAACAGACGATGACGACGGTTCCTGACGTCAGTGTGGTTGTCGCCGTGTACAACACCATGCCCTACCTGACGGAGTGCCTGAACTCCCTCGTGGGGCAGACCATCGGGCTGGACCGGCTGGAGGTCGTCGCGGTCGACGACGGTTCGACGGACGACAGCGCCGCCGAGCTCGACCGCTTCGCCGAGCGCTACCCGGACACGGTCAAGGTCGTCCACCAGGCCAACTCCGGTGGTCCGGCGATGCCGAGCAACCGCGCACTGGAGCTCGCCACCGGCAGGTACGTCTACTTCATCGGCTCCGACGACTACCTCGGCGAGGAGGCGCTGGAGCGGATGGTGAAGTGCGCCGACACCCACGGTTCCGATGTCGTCGTCGGCAAGATGGTCGGCACCAACGGCCGGTACGTGCGCCAGTCGCTCTACAAGGCCAACGACTCCGACGTCAGCCTCTACGGGCCCGAGCTGCCGTTCGCGCTGGCCAACACCAAGCTCTTCCGTCGCGACCTCGTGGAGAAGCACAAACTGCGCTTCCCCGAGGACGTGCCGGTCGGCAGCGACCAGCCCTTCACCATCGAGGCGTGCGTCCGCGCCCGCAAGATATCCGTGGTGGCCGACTACACCTGCTACTACGCGGTGAAGCGCGGGGACGCCAGCAACATCACCTACCGGGCCAACCATCTGGCACGGCTGCGCTGCACGGCCATGATCATGGACCATGCGGCCGGGCTGATCGAGACCGGGCCGAACCGGGACGCCGTCTTCAAGCGCCATTTCACCTGGGAGCTCTCCAAGCTCATCCAGAGCGACTTCGTGGACCTCGACGACGAGACGAAGCGTGAGATCTGCGCCGGTATCACCCGGCTCGCCGACACCTATCTGACGGACCCGCTCAGCGATTCGCTCCCGGTCAAGCTGCGGGCGAGGCTCCGGCTCGCGCAGCGCGGCGCCGTCGACGAACTCTGCCGTGCCATCAGTGAAGAGGCCGAGCACGGTGCGCCCCCCTTCCACCTGGAGGACGGCCGGGCCTTCGCCCGCTACCCCGGCTTCCGTGACACGGGGCTCGAACTCCCCGACCGCTGCTTCGAACTGGTCGGCGAGATCGTCCCCGGACGGCTCGCCAACAAGACCGAGCTGATCGAGGCGGACTGGGTGCAGACCGGCGAGGAACTGGCGCTGGCGCTGGCGGTACGGGTGGGCGTCGTCGGCGACACCGGCTCCGCGGTCGTCCGTCTCGTCGAGGGCGCCATGCCCAAGAGCGCCGACAAGCCGCGCGCCCGCCGCCTGCCGGACGGGCACGCCCTGCCCCCGGCACAGGGGGAGTTCACCCGGGAACTCACGGACGACGGCAACGCCACCGTGCTGCGGGCCCGGATCCCGCTCGAACCCCGTACGGCCAAGCGAGGCGTGCGGGTCTTCGTGGACGTGGCCGGCGGAACGTACGAGATCCCGGTACGTGGCGACGGCCGGCCCATGCCGCTGGCCCGCAGGTGGCACGGCGAGACGGACCCGTACCGGGCCGCGGCGCGTCTCAACACCAAGGGCCGCATTGTGATCGGCACCGGCCCGCTCCATCCGCCCAAGAAACCGCTGGGCTCGCGGCTGCGATCCCTGTTGACCGGCGCCATGCGCACCAAGAGGAAGTAACCATGAACATCTGTGTAGTCGCCCTGGGCAAGATCGGTCTGCCGCTCGCCGTGCAGTTCGCCGCCAAGGGCCACCGGGTGATCGGCGCCGACGTCAACGAGAAGGTCGTCGAACTGGTCAACGCCGGCGTCGAGCCCTTCCCGGGCGAGCACGACCTCGACGTCAAGCTCAAGGAGACCGTCGAGGCGGGGCTGCTGACCGCGACGACGGACACCGCGTCCGCCGTCGCCCGGTCCGAGGCCGTCGTGGTCGTCGTCCCCCTCTTCGTGGACGCCGAGGGAACGCCCGACTTCGGCTGGATGGACTCCGCGACCAGGGAGATCGCCGCCGGTCTCAAGCCGGGCACCCTCGTCAGCTACGAGACCACGCTGCCGGTCGGGACCACCCGGACCCGCTGGGCGCCGATGCTCGAAGAGGGCTCCGGCCTCAAGGCCGGCGAGGACTTCCACCTGGTCTTCTCGCCGGAGCGGGTGCTCACCGGCCGGGTCTTCGCGGACCTACGCCGCTACCCGAAGCTGGTCGGCGGGATAGACGAGGCCTCGGCGGCGCACGGTGTGTCGTTCTACGAGTCGGTCCTGGACTTCGACGAACGTACGGATCTGCCGCGCCCCAACGGCGTCTGGGACCTGGGCACTTCGGAGGCGTCCGAGCTGGCCAAGCTCGCCGAGACGACCTACCGGGACGTCAACATCGGTCTGGCGAACCAGTTCGCCCGCTTCGCCGACCAGCAGAACATCGATGTCCTCAAGGTCATCGAGGCGTGCAACTCCCAGCCGTACAGCCACATCCACCAGCCGGGCATCGCCGTCGGCGGCCACTGCATCCCGATCTACCCGCGGATGTACCTCTGGAACGACCCCTCGGCGACCGTGGTGCGCTCGGCGCGCGAGGCCAACGCGGCCATGCCCGAGTACGCGGTCGACCTGCTCGCCGCCGCTTACGGCGACCTGGACGGGGTGGGCGTGCTGGTGCTGGGCGCGGCCTACCGCGGCGGCGTGAAGGAGACGGCCTTCTCCGGCGTCTTCCCGACCGTCGAGGCCCTGAAGGCGCGCGGCGCGGTGCCGTTCGTCTCGGACCCGATGTACACCTCCGAGGAGCTGGCCGCGCACGGTCTCGTCCCGCACGAGGGCCAGACCGTCACCGCGGCGATCCTCCAGGCCGACCACGCCGAGTACCGCGAGCTGGCCGCCGCCGACCTCCCGGACGTCCGCGTCCTGGTCGACGGCCGCCGTACGACGGACCCGGCCCGCTGGGAAGGTGTCCGCCGCGTCGTCATCGGCGGCTGATCGCTGATCACCGTACGCGTGCGAGGGGCCCCGGCCGACCAGGTCGACCGGGGCCCCGTCGTCGTCTGCCGGACCTTGGCCAGGGACGCCGGGCCCGCGATCAGCCAGGGGGCAGCGCCGGCGGATTGCTGGATTCCCGGGCCAGAGCCGCGCGCAGCCAGTTCTGCGAGGGCCGCTCCACGAACCGGTGCACCAGCCAGGCCAGCGCGATCAGCGCCGCCGTGGTGACGCCCAGCGTGGGCCAGGCGCCCAGGTGCCCGTACAGGTTGCGGATCATGGCCCAGCCCAGCTCCTCGTGGAGGAGGTAGAGGGGGTAGACCAGGGCGCCCGCGGTGGGCAGCCACTTCCAGTTGATCCAGTTCACCTTGCGCAGCGCCACCGCCAGCACCAGCAAGTAGAAGACGGTGACCAGGGCCAGTGCGACGTACGGGTCCCGATCCATGCCCTTGTTGTGCCGCAGGTTGTCGGCGTGCTCGACCAGGTCGCTCTGCATCACCAGCCAGCTCGCACCCAGCAGTCCCCACAGCTTCAGATCGGGTCCGAAGCGGTACATCAGATACATCGCGATGCCGGCCACGAACAGCGCGGTGTTCAGCGGCTGGGCGAAGATCCCGAGCAGCGGCACGTCCTTGTCCTGCTGGACCAGGACGCTCGCCAGCAGCCACACCCAGCAGAAGACCGAGACGTTCCGGTAGTCGACGCCCTTGCGGAGAACCACCAGGAAGACCAGGTAGAAGGTGAGCTCGACCCAGAGCGTCCAGTACGCACCCACCAGGTGCTGCGCGGAGAGCGGCACCTGGAACATCGTGAGGTTGGTCAGTGAGTCACTGATACTGGGCGCGGTGCGCCGGCCGTCCGGCAGCAAGCGCCAGATCAGGAAGGCGACGACGGCGGAGAACCAGTAGGCGGGGAACAGCCGCAGGAAACGGGCGCGTACGAACTGCCCGGGTGTGCGGTTCCAGGCCGAGAGGCAGATGACGAAGCCACTGATGATGAAGAAGAGCTGGACGCCGTACGAACCGTACGACGTGACCGGGAAGAGCCAGGGGAACAACTCCTTGGGGTTCACACCCCAGTTGGCCTTGGTCGCCGCGTCGATGCCGGTGAAGTGGAAGAACAGGACGGACAACGCCGCCAGGACGCGCAGCGCATCCAGTGCGTAGAGCCGGGGTGCGGCCGCCTTCTTGGGCGGCTGCGTTCCGTGCGCGCCGACTGTGTCCGGTTGACCGGGGACCTGGACATCGGTCTGGAACATGTCGGCCTCACTTGTAGGGCGCCGGTAAATTCGGTCATCTTATGTGCCCGGCTGGAACGAGCGGCCGCACTGGTGAACCGGACGGGGGCCTCGGCGAGCGGGATACGAGCCCGTCCCGGAAACGGGACGCGGTGGAAGGCGATGCCCGAGACGGAAACGCCGCGGGATCCGCCCCTGAACGAGCGCGATTCCCGCGGCGTTCTCCCTGGCTCAGTCCTGGGGCTGTGCGGCGCGCTCGGTCAGCACCCCGGCCTTCTCCTCGTATACCGCGCCCGTCTGCGGGCACTCCCACACGCCCGGCTCGCCCGGGCGCTCCACCAGCTTCACACCGGCGTGACCGACCCAGCCGACCTGCCGGGCCGGGACGCCGACGACCAGAGCGAAGTCGGGGACGTCCTTGGTGACCACCGCGCCGGCCGCGACCATTGCCCAGCGGCCGATCCGGACCGGGGCGACGGCGACCGAACGGGCGCCCAGGGACGCCCCCTCGGCGATCTTCACCCCGACGGCCTCCCAGTCGCCGCCGCGCTTCTGCTTACCGTCGGGGTCGACGGAGCGCGGGTTGTGGTCGTTGGTGAGGACCACCGACGGGCCGATGAAGACACCGTCGGCAAGTTCGGCGGGTTCGTATACGAGTGCGTAGTTCTGGATCTTGACGTTGTCGCCGATCCGGACGCCCGTACCCACGTAGGCGCCGCGCCCGACCACACAGCCCTCGCCGAGCCGGGCCTGTTCGCGGATCTGGGCGAGCTCCCAGACGCTGCTGCCGGCGCCGATCTCGGCGGTCTCGTCGACCTGGGCGGTGGGCTGGACTCTGTAGTTCACTGCGCGTCTGCCTTTCGGAGTGGGGCCTCGACCGGCGAGCTTACGTCGCGGTCCGTGCCCAGCAGCAGGCGGTCGTAGTCGCTGCGCACGGTCTCCCAGTCCCAGGCCGACAGGGCGTACCGGGACGCCTCGCGCCCGGCCGCTGCCCGGATCTCCTCGGACGCGGTGACGGCGAGGATCCGCTCGGCGGCCTGCTGCGGGGTCGTGACGATCCAGTCCTCGGGGAAGAGGGTCCGCGTGCTGTGCGCCCGGCCGGCCACGAACGGCCAGTCCCGGACGACCGGCACGGCACCCGCCGCCGCTCCCTCCATCAGGCCGACGTGACAGCCCTCACGGACCGAGCTGCTGAGGATCACGCCCACTGCGGTGAGCACGCCGGGTACGTCGTCGCTCGGCCCGAGCCTGCGCACGGCCCCTGAGGGCTCCAGCTCGGCGAGATCCTTCTCCAGGGCCTCGTGATAGGCGGCGGCCGCCGCGCTGGGTGCCGGATCGATGCCGCCGCCGACCATCAGAAGGCGGTAGCGCTCGTCCCGGGCCCGAAGGAGCCGGAGCACCTCCAGCCCCCAGCGCGGGTCCTTGGCTATCTGGCCGATGCCTATCAGGCCCACGGTGAACCGCGCGTAGTCGCTCTTGGGACGGTCGAACCGCCGCAGGTCCAGTGCGTTGTGCAGGAAGTGGAGGCGCGGCGCGTCGGGACCGAGCAGCCGGGGAATGGCGGCGGTGGTCAGCTCCCGCATGTGCTCCGCGATGAACACGACATCGTCGACCCGGGAGAAGTCCATGATGTGCGGCCAGTACGTGAACGACTCGTACTTGTGGAGCCGGACGACGATCCGGGTGCTGCCCGGATCGACCAGGGTCATGAACGCGGCGGCCGTGGAGCACCACTCGATGAAGACCGTGTCCGCCCAGTCCAGATGGGGGCGCAGCGCCGCCTCGACCTCGGCCGCGTAGGCGGCCTGGGTCCCGAGCGGCAGCTCGATCATCCTCCGCAGGCCCCTGGCCAGCGGCGCGAGCACCGGATCGGCCGCCAGGTCCAGCGTGCGGAGCTCGACACCGGGGCGGTCCGCGTAACGCTCGGTGAGCAGGCCCAGGAAGTTGGAGTTGGCCCGGTTCACCACGAGCAGCCGCAGCGGCCGGTCGGTCGGGGGCGCGGCGGGGGGTGCCTTCCGGCCGCGGGGTGCCGCCACCGCGCGGGCGGTGGTGCTGGCGCGCAGCCGGGCGGTGAATCCGGCCGGGTCGTCCGACAGGGGCGAGTGGAGCCGGTCGACGTGCGGAACCCGGTGGAAGGCCAGTAGCAGGGCCTGGGTGAGAGCCGCGGCGGCTTCCTTCTTGCGGCCCGCTTTGAACCTGGAGTCCGCGTAGACCAGCTCGGCGGCGTACGCGGGGACGAGGTGGCGGGGTACGAGGCCCCGGTCGAGCTGGGCGGCGGCCGCCTCGCCCAGCAGGTCCGCCTTCAGCCGACGGTTGCGGACGCGTTGCGCGCAGACACCCAGGACTCGCGCGGCGACGGACGGCCGGTCGGTACGGGCCATCCGGGCGACCGCACGTCGGGCGGTCTTCGCCAGAAGTTCATCAGGTATCTGCGGTCTCGGCACGGCACGTCTCCACGGTTGAGGAAGGAACTCGGACCGTACGATCATTCGGGAGTGAGGGATAGCCCCGAACTGCTTGTGTAATCAAGGCAATTCCCAGCGTCACCGGCAGCCACATGAGCACGCCCAGCCGATCGGCCTCCTGGACCAGGGGATGCGCGGCGATCTGGGCGGCGCCGGCCAGCGTCACCGCGCAGGCCAGCGGACCCAGCACCCCGCCGCGGCGCAGCAGCACCCACAGCGAGAGCGCCGTGGCCACCAGGAAGAACGGCATCGCGGCCTGCTCGCCGATCCAGTGACTCCAGTACTTCAGATCGAGATCGACGAGCCGGGCCCAGGGGTCCGGGACCTCGGGGGCACGGAAATGGCGGGTGAAGGTGTCCTGAAGGGTGACCTCCGACGAGGGGAGCCCGAGCAGCTTCATCACGAGTGCCACGGCACCGGCACATCCCGCGGCCACCCCGGCGAGCAACAGGTCCGCCCGGGACCGCCGCAGGAGCCAGGAGGCGAACATCGCCACCGAGATCAGCGCGGCCAGCACCAGCGCTGTCGAGTAACGGGTGACGGTGCAGACCGCCAGGGAACCGACGAACAGCACCGCACCCACCGTACGTCTGTCCCGCGCCATGAGCGCCCCGCCCCACACCGCCCCGAGCACGCAGACCGTGACCAGACCCTCGCTCAATGCCTGGAGACTCCACCGGCCGAGCGGTGAGACGAGGAAGGCGATCTGGCCGGCCACGGCGGCCGGGGGCGAGAGCCCGGCCCCGCGCAGCAGCCCGCAGACGGCCAGGGAGCCGCCCACGGCCAGCAGCAGCCCGAGCGCCCGCATGCCGTCGAGCACCCCGAGCGCACCGATGAAGGGAGCGGCGAGCAGGGGATAGCCGGGACGGGACGAGAAGATCGATTGGTAGCGGGGGTCCCCGGTGGTGATGTCGGGAGCGTCGGCCCAGCGCTTCAGGCAGGCGGCCTCGCTCGCCGCCCCGGCCGCGCCCGGCGCGTCCGCACCGGCCAGCGGATCGAGCTTCTCGCTCCGGGCCGCTTGGTCGGCCCGGCTCGCGCAGAAGGCGGAGAGCGCGGTCCGGTGCGCCTCGCCCCGGTCGGCTCCGAGGTACTCCTCGGCGGCCCGGGCGTACCGGTAGGAGTCCGGGAAGAGCGTCCAGGAGGTCCCGGCGGTCAGCTGTGCCAGCACATAGACGGCGGACACCAGAAGAGCCAGCAGCCAGGTACGGCCGGGCAGGACGGAGCGGGGCATCGATGGCCTCAGGCGGTACGGAAAGTTACGAAAACGGGAAATTTAGCACGCGGGAGCCGGTGGACGGGCCCGTGGAGGCCCGGTTTGACCGCCCGGGAGCAGCCCCGTAACCTTGACCCTCGGCGTGTTTCCATGCGCGCCCACCCCTGAGCACATTCCTCCTGATGGACCTGTCCGCCAGGAGAGGCCGCTCATCCTTCCGGATCGTCGCGGGCTTCGGCCTGTGCGGGCGGCTGGCATCAGGGGATTCGTTCCGAGCGAGAGAGAGATCCGCGTGTACGCCATCGTGCGCAGCGGTGGCCGCCAGCACAAGGTTGCTGTCGGTGACATCGTTGAGGTTGACAAGATTTCCACTGCCCAGGTTGGCGACACGGTCGAGCTCTCGACCCTGCTCGTGGTCGACGGCGACGCCGTGACCAGCGACCCGTGGGTGCTGGCCGGGATCAAGGTCCAGGCCGAGGTCGTGGACCACCACAAGGGCGCGAAGATCGACATCCTTCGCTACAAGAACAAGACCGGCTACCGCCGTCGCCAGGGTCACCGTCAGCAGTACACGGCGATCAAGGTCACTGGTATCCCCGCGGCTGCGAAGTAAGGGACTGAGGAGACATGGCACACAAGAAGGGCGCATCGTCCACCCGGAACGGGCGCGATTCCAATGCTCAGCGGCTCGGCGTGAAGCGCTTCGGCGGTCAGGCCGTCAACGCCGGTGAGATCCTGGTCCGCCAGCGTGGCACCCACTTCCACCCGGGCACGGGCGTCGGCCGTGGTGGCGACGACACGCTGTTCGCACTCGCCGCCGGTGCGGTCGAGTTCGGCACGCACCGTGGCCGCAAGGTCGTGAACATCGTTCCGATCGCCGGCTGATTTTCGGCGCTCGTCGAGCGGTTTCTGCGGAGGCGGACCTCACTTCCCGAACGGGAAGCGGGTCCGCCTTTCGCGTGTTTCTCCCATGAGAGACGGCTTTCTCCTATGCGGGACGGCACGAGTGAGACATTTCTGCATGTATGTAACTGGAGGTTCCAACCATGACCACCTTCGTGGACCGCGTCGAGCTGCATGTCGCCGCGGGTAACGGGGGCCACGGCTGCGCCTCCGTACACCGTGAGAAGTTCAAACCGCTCGGCGGTCCGGACGGCGGCAACGGCGGACGCGGCGGCGATGTGACCCTGGTCGTCGACCAGGCCGTCACCACCCTCCTCGACTACCACCACAGCCCCCACCGCAAGGCCACCAACGGGCAGCCCGGCGCGGGCGACCACCGCTCCGGCAGGGACGGCCAGGACCTGGTCCTGCCGGTGCCCGACGGTACGGTCGTGCTCGACCGGAACGGCAATGTGCTGGCCGACCTGGTCGGCCAGGGCACCACGTTCGTCGCCGGACAGGGCGGCCGCGGCGGTCTCGGCAACGCCGCGCTGGCCTCCGCCCGCCGCAAGGCCCCCGGCTTCGCGCTGCTCGGCGAGCCCGGCGAGGCCCGCGACATCGTCCTGGAGCTCAAGACCGTCGCCGACGTCGCGCTGGTGGGCTACCCGAGCGCCGGAAAGTCCTCGCTGATCTCCGTCCTCTCGGCGGCCAAGCCGAAGATCGCCGACTACCCGTTCACGACCCTCGTCCCGAACCTCGGCGTGGTCACCGCGGGCAGCACCGTCTACACCATCGCCGACGTTCCGGGCCTCATCCCCGGCGCCAGCCAGGGCCGGGGCCTCGGCCTGGAGTTCCTGCGGCACGTGGAGCGCTGCTCGGTGCTCGTGCACGTCCTGGACACCGCGACGCTGGAGTCCGACCGCGACCCGGTCTCCGACCTCGACATGATCGAGGAGGAGCTGAAACAGTACGGCGGCCTGGAGGACCGGCCCCGCATCGTCGTTCTCAACAAGATCGACATCCCGGACGGCCAGGACCTCGCCGACATGATCCGCCCGGATCTGGAGGCGCGCGGCTACCGCGTCTTCGAGGCGTCCGCCGTCGCCCGCACGGGCCTGAAGGAACTCTCCTTCGCGCTCGCGGGTGTCATCGCCGAGGCGCGCGCGGCCAAGCCCGTCGAGGTGGCGACCCGTATCGTCATCCGCCCGAAGGCCGTCGACGACGCGGGCTTCACCGTCACGCTGGAGGAGGACGGCATCTACCGGGTGCGCGGCGAGAAGCCGGAGCGCTGGGTCCGGCAGACCGACTTCAACAATGACGAGGCCGTCGGCTACCTGGCCGACCGGCTCAACCGTCTCGGTGTCGAGGACGAGTTGATGAAGGCCGGCGCCCGGGCGGGCGACGGCGTGGCCATCGGCGCCGAGGACAACGCGGTCGTCTTCGACTGGGAGCCGACCGTGGCGGCGGGCGCCGAGATGCTCGGCCGGCGTGGCGAGGACCACCGTCTCGAAGCGCCGCGCCCGGCGGCGCAGCGCCGCCGCGACCGCGAGGCGGAACGCGACGACGCACAGCGCGAGTTCGACGACTTCAACCCGTTCTAGAACGCTCAGCCGCAGCCTACGCCGTGCTTTCAGCCATGGTGATACCGCCGGACGGGTCTGTTCGTCACCCCGTCCGGCGGCCCGGCACGCTCTCGATGTCACTCGATCGGGGGATTCGAACCCGCTCAAGGGTGATTCATGCCGCTCAACCGTGTGGCATCGATCACCCGACCGGAGGGCGTCGATTCCGCTATTCGCCCTGATCGCAGGGCAATGCGAGGTGTCCATACGGCATGCCGCGGCCGACGTCCACCTTGCGAGACGGTAACGGAGAGTGCAACCATCGCTGTATCTCCCAGCCCCCGCAAAGTAGGTCGTCCGTGTCTGCTCAGCACATAGCCAAAGCCCGAACCACAGCAGTCGTGCTCGCCGGCGGTACCGGTCAGCGCGTGGGACTGTCCATCCCCAAGCAGCTGTTGAAGATCGCAGGCAAGGCTGTCATCGAGCACACGCTGTCGATCTTTCAGCAGGCCGACTCCATCGACGACATCATCGTGTTGATGGCGCCGGGCTACGTCCCCGACGTGGAGAAGATCGTCGCCAAGGCCGGACTCAGCAAGGTCACCAAGGTGATCGAGGGCGGCTCCACCCGTAACGAGACCACCGAGCGCGCCATCGCGGCCCTCGGCGAGGGCCTGGCCGAGGGCGAGGACCGCAACGTCCTGTTCCACGACGCCGTGCGCCCGCTGCTGTCACAGCGCGTCATCAAGGACTGCGTCGACGCCCTGGACCGCTACCAGGCGGTCGACGTCGCCATCCCCTCCGCGGACACGATCATCGTGACCCGCACCCACGGCGGCGACGGCGAGTTCATCACCGATGTGCCCGACCGCTCCCGGCTGCGCCGCGGCCAGACGCCGCAGGCCTTCAAGCTCTCCACGATCCGCCGGGCGTACGAGGTCGCAGCGGGCGACCCGAACTTCCAGGCCACCGACGACTGCTCGGTCGTCCTGAAGTACCTCCCCGACGTGCCGATCTACGTCGTCGCGGGCGACGAGTACAACATGAAGGTCACTCAGCCCGTCGACGTCTTCATCGCGGACAAGCTCTTCCAGCTCGCCTCCACGGCCGTCCCGCAGCCGACCGACGACGCCGCCTACCGCGAACTGCTCACCGGTAAGACCCTCGTCGTCTTCGGCGGCTCGTACGGCATCGGCGCGGACATCGCGGCCCTCGCCGAGTCCTACGGCGCCACCGTCTACGCCCTGGGCCGCTCCACCACCGGTACGCACGTGGAGAACCCGGAGCACATCGACGACGCGCTCTCCAAGGCGTACGCGGACACCGGCCGCGTCGACTACGTGATCAACACCGCGGGCGTGCTCCGCATCGGCAAGCTGGCCGAGACCGACAGCGCGACCATCCAGGAAGCGCTGAACGTCAACTACCTGGCGCCGGTGCAGATCGCCCGTGCCTCGTACAAGTACCTCGCCGAGACCAAGGGCCAGCTGCTGCTCTACACCTCCAGCAGCTACACCCGGGGCCGCGCGGAGTACAGCCTCTACTCGTCGACCAAGGCCGCCATGGTCAATCTCACCCAGGCGCTCTCGGACGAGTGGGCGGGCGACGCCGTTCGGGTGAACTGCGTGAACCCCGAGCGCACTGCCACGCCGATGCGCACCAAGGCGTTCGGGGAAGAGCCCGCGGGCACGCTGCTGTCCTCCGAGGCGGTCGCCAGGACATCCCTCGACGTCCTGCTCTCCGACATGACCGGCCATGTCATCGACGTGCGCCAGCAGGACCCGACCCGTGGCGCTTCCGAGGCGTCGGGCTTCGAACAGGCCTTGGCCGCTGTCCTGGACCGACAGGCCGATGTGTAATACTGCTTGACAATCGACTATTCGGACCCCTGTAGACGCCCGCGAGCGAATTGCAGGGGTCCGAATTCGTGAAGCTCCGGCTTCACATTTCCCTCGCAAGGTAATCAGTCGGCACCCTCGGGAGCGGTACTTCGTGATTTCGAAAGCCATGCGCATGCTTCGTGTGGGCAGCGGTTCCGAGCTGGCCGCCGCTTTCTTCATGGCCCTGGGGTTCCCGTGCGTCATGCTCGCGGCGATAATCCCCAATCTCTGGTTCTTCGCCGGCGCCGCCGCGGTGACATATCTGGCCGACCAGTATCTGCATCACTGCGGCAGCTATCTGATCAACCGGCTCTCCGCGGTCCGCGCAGGGCTCTCGATCCGCTTCCTGGTCCGTCAGTTGCTGCTGATCCTGCTGCTCTCCCGCATGGGGTACGGGGAGCAGACGCTGTTCTACGTGACGGTCGCCTGCCTGCTGGTTTTCTACGGTCTCCAGGCACCGCAGAGCGCGGCGGTCACCCTCATCAAGCTCCGGCGCAAGCTCCCGGTGGTCACGCGCAACATCGACCTTGAGCGGGTGCGGATCCCGGACGCCCCGCCGTCGCTGCTGGTGAACCGTCCCGCGGAGAAGATGCTCCACCTGGACATCTTCGCGATGGTGGGTGTGCTGGTCGCGATCGAGACCGAGGTGACCGGCTTCGCCTACGTGGGTCTGGCCGTCACGCTGGTGCTCGCGCTCTGCTACGTGGTGGCGCTCCTGCCGTACATACGTCCGAGCCGGCTGGTGGCGTCCGAGTCCAAGGTGCTGAACGCCGTGGACACCTGGCTGGGCGAGTACAAGCCGGACGTGGCTCTCTACTTCTCCGGCTCCAATGATTCGGCCTACCAGGTCAACATGTGGCTGGAGACGATGGCGCAGCTCGACGGCCGCCCGCTGATCCTGCTGCGTGAGCGCGCGATAGTGCCTCAGCTGAACACGACGTCGGTGCCGGTGCTCTGCGTGTCCGGTGGCGTGCACCTGATGAACATGAACCTCTCGTCGGTGCGGGTCGCGCTGTACCCGGCCAACGTCGGCAAGAACATCCACATGCTCCGGGTGCCGACGATGAAGCATGTCTTCATCGGTCACGGCGACAGCGACAAGCTCGCCAGCGTCAACCCGTACAGCAAGGTGTACGACGAGGTGTGGACCGCGGGCCGGGCCGGCCGGGACCGTTACGCGCTGGCCGACGTCGGCGTGCGCGACGAGGACGTCGTCGAGGTGGGCCGCCCGCAGCTGGCCGCCATCCAGCCGTGGTCCGGTGCGCCGAAGAACCCGATCCCGACCGTGCTGTACGCCCCCACCTGGGAAGGCTGGGACGACAACCCCGGCAACACCTCGCTCCTGCTGGCCGGCGAGAACATCGTCAAGCGGCTGCTGAACGCCCAGCAGCCGGTCCGACTGCTCTACAAGCCGCACCCCTTCACGGGAACCCGCAGCGCCCAGGCCAAGGCCGTGCACCAGCGGATCACCGCGTTGATCGAGAAGGCCGCAGTGGAGCGCGCCAACGACCCCCGCTGGGCGAAGGAATCGGCGGCGCTCCAGGCGGTGCAGGCCGAGGCGCGGGCCGAGCTGGCCCGTATCGAGGCGCGGCTCGCGGCACTGTCGAGCGGTGGCAACGATTCGGGCGACGAGGCCGAGATTTCCCGCGACTCGCTGGCCGACCCGGCGCGCGAGGTCGAGATCGCGCGGCTCAAGGACGAGTGGAACGCGGCCTCGTGGCGGGCGCTCGGCTGGTGGGAGCACAAGGTCGTCACGGGCGCCCGGATGCGGCTGTACGACTGCTTCAACGAGTCGGATGCCATGGTCTCGGACATCTCCAGCGTGGTGTCGGACTTCATCGCGAGCGGCAAGCCGTACGCGGTCACCGATTCGGCGGCGCTGGGCGAGGACGAATTCCGCCGGCAGAACACCGCGGTCCGTGCCGCGGTCGTCCTGTCCAATGCCGCGACCGAGTTGGACGCCCTGCTCGCGGCGGTGGTGGACCCCGCGGCGGACACCCTGGCGGCGGACCGGCGCGAGCTGAAGGAGTACCTCCTCGGCCCGGACGAGCCCACCTCGATCGTGCAGTTCGACACGGCGGTGAAGGCCCTCGCGGCCAAGTCGGAGGCCCGGAACGCGGGCCTGGCGCGCAGCCTCGCCGAACGCGTCGGCGGTTGAGAACCCGGCTGGTTCGTTAACACAAACCATCAGGCCCGGCATAGCCCTAAAAGGGTTGTGCCGGGCCTTTGTGATAAGGGTCACACTTCAGGCGTGTGGTGTCGGGCAACCAACGCCCGAGATCGACTGTCTTCTGTTCATATGAACGAGAAGCCAATTCCTGACGTAACAGTGATCATCGGTGCATACGAGGCGATGCCCTATCTGGTCCGTTGTCTTGAATCGGTGGAGGCCCAGACCATCGGTGCCGACCGGATCGAGATCGTGGCAGTCGACGACGGTTCGACCGATGGAACCGGCGAGTACCTGGAGGAGTTCGCGGCCCGGTCCGCGGTCGCGACCCGGGTGATCAGGCAGGCGAATTCCGGTGGCCCCAGCGGGCCGCGCAATGTGGGCCTCGGTCTGGCCCGGGGTCGCTATGTCTTCTTCCTCGACGCGGACGACTATTTCGGCGACGAAGCCCTGCAACGGATGGTCGCGATGGCCGACCGGGCCCATACCGATGTGGTGCTCGGCAAGGTGATCGGGGTCAATCGCGGGGCGCCCATGTCGATGTGGACAGCCACCAAGGGCCGGGTCGACGTATACAACTCCAAGGTCATTTATACGTTGAGTGCGCAGAAACTCTTCCGGCGTGAACTGCTGGAGCGCATCGGTCTGAGATTCGACGAGAAACTCAGGACCGGTGAGGACGCGCTCTTCACCATGGAGGCCTATCTGCGCGGCGCCGGGGTCTCCATCATCTCCAACTACACCTGCTACCACCTGGTCGGCCGGGACGACGGAAAGCACGTCACCAAGAGCGGCACCTATGTGTGGCGCTTCGATTCCATGCGGGCCATGATGGCGCTCATCCACCGGCTCGAACCGGCCGGGCCGAAGCGCGACCTCCTGATGGTCCGGCCCTTCACGGTCGGGATGCTCCAGCAGTTCGGGCCCGTCCTCCTCCGGGACTCGGAAGAGGTCCGGCGCCACAAGATGGAGCTCGCGGCGCCGCTCATGGACGTGTACTGGAACGACGGCGTGGCACGCCTGATCAAGGTCGCCGAGAGACTGCGGCTCGCCGCTGTCGCCCGGGGCCGGTCCGACGTGCTGGTGGACGTGCTGACGTATTTACGGCAGAAGTCCGTTCCGGATGTGGTCAGTTCACGCAAGGGCGACCGGCTCTTCCTCGCGTACCCGCACTTCCGGGACCGGTCGAGCGGCCTCTCGGACTCCGATTTCGAGGTCACCGTGCCCGACTGGCACGACGGCAAGCGCATCGAGCGACCCGCGGCGGCGGCCCGCAGGGCGTCACTGCCGCGGCGCGTCGTCCGTCGCATGCGGCGGGACGTACGGCGCTGGTGGGCACGGCTCATCACAGGCTGAGCGGGCCCGTCCCGGCCCGGCTCCCGACGTGTGTCCCCCCTCGTTCACAGAGTTGACGCACGACGAATCGCACAGCAATTCTCAGCAAAATCGGCGACAATCGCAGCTGCGACAAGACCGATATCTCCCTCATGAGGACTGGTCACGTGAAGGCTCTCGTACTATCCGGAGGGGCCGGCACCCGCCTGCGTCCCATCACGCATACCTCGGCCAAGCAACTGGTGCCCGTGGCGAACAAGCCCGTGCTGTTCTACGGCTTGGAAGCCATCGCGGAAGCGGGGATCACCGAGGTCGGCATCATCGTGGGCGACACCGCCCCGGAGATCCGAGAGGCCGTCGGCGACGGCTCCCGGCTCGGTATCGAGGTCACCTACATCCCGCAGGACGAGCCGCTCGGCCTCGCCCACGCGGTGCTGATCGCCCGTGACTTCCTGGGGGACGACGACTTCGTCATGTACCTCGGCGACAACTTCATCGTCGGCGGGATCACCGGTCTGGTGGAGGAGTTCCGCACGGACCGGCCCGATGCGCAGATCCTGCTGACCCAGGTGCCCAACCCCACCTCCTTCGGTGTCGCGGAGCTCGACGCCCAAGGCCGGGTGGCCGCGCTGGAGGAGAAGCCGAAGGAGCCCAAGAGCGATCTGGCGCTCGTCGGTGTCTATCTCTTCACCCCCGCCATCCACGAGGCTGTCCGCTCGATCGAGCCTTCTTGGCGCGGCGAGCTGGAGATCACCCACGCCATCCAGTGGCTGATCGACCAGAAGCGCGACGTCCGCTCCACCACGATCCGCGGGTACTGGAAGGACACCGGCAACGTCACCGACATGCTGGAGGTCAACCGGACCGTCCTGGAGACCATCGAGCCGTCCCACGCGGAGGCCGACGTCGATGAGGAGAGCGAGATCATCGGCCGGGTGCGGATCGAGGCGGGCGCCAAGGTCAGCGGCAGCCGCATCGTCGGCCCCGTGATCATCGGCGCCCGGTCGGTGATCAGCGGCGCGTACGTCGGCCCGTTCACCTCGGTCTCGGAGGACTGCCGGATCGAGGACAGCGAGATCGAGTACTCCATCGTTCTGCGGGGCGCCTCCGTCGCCGGTGTCCGCCGCGTGGAGGCGTCGCTCATCGGCCGTGACGTCGAAGTGACCCCCGCCCCCCGTTCCCCGTCCGCCCACCGACTCGTGCTCGGCGACCACAGCAAGGTGCAGATCTCTTCATGACCACCAAGATTCTGGTGACCGGCGGCGCCGGCTTCATCGGCTCGCACTACGTCCGTACGGTGCTCGGCCCGGAAGGCCCCGGCGACATCGCCGTCACCGTGCTCGACAAGCTCACCTACGCGGGCAACCCGGCCAACCTCGACGAGGTGCGCGACCACCCCGGTTTCGCGTTCGTGCAGGGCGACATCTGCGACACCGAGCTGGTCGCCAAGCTGATGGCCGAGCACGACCAGGTGGTGCACTTCGCCGCCGAGTCCCATGTGGACCGCTCCATCGACGGCGGCGCCGAATTCGTCCGTACGAACGTCGTGGGCACCCACACCCTGATCCACGCCGCGCACCTGGCCGGCATCAAGACCTTCGTGCACATCTCCACCGACGAGGTCTACGGCTCCATCGACGAGGGCTCCTGGCCCGAGACCGACCCGCTCGCGCCCAACTCGCCCTACTCCGCGGCCAAGGCGTCCAGCGACCTGATCGCGCTCTCGTACCACCGCACCCACGGCCTCGACGTGCGGGTGACCCGCTGTTCCAACAACTACGGGCACCACCACTTCCCCGAGAAGGTCATCCCGCTCTTCGTCACCAACCTGCTGGACGACAGGACGGTCCCGCTCTACGGCGACGGCGCCAACGTCCGCGACTGGCTGCATATCGACGACCACGTCCAGGGCATCGAACTGGTCCGTACGAAGGGCCGGGCCGGCGAGGTCTACAACATCGGCGGCGGCACCGAGCTCTCCAACAAGGAACTCACCGGCCTGCTGTTGGAAGCCTGCGGGGCCGACTGGGACACCAGCGTCACCTACGTCGAGGATCGCAAGGGCCACGACCGCCGCTACTCCGTCGACTGCACCAAGATCCGCGAGGAGCTCGGCTACGAGCCCCGCAAGGACTTCCGCACCGGCCTCGCCGAGACCGTGCAGTGGTACCGCGAAAACCGCGCCTGGTGGGAGCCGCTGAAGGACCGGGCCGCCCTGTGAGCGCCGCATGGCTGGTCACCGGAGCCGCCGGGATGCTGGGCCGGGACGTCCTGGCCCGGCTCGCCGCTGAGGACGTCACCGTGGTCGCCGCGGATCGCGCGGTCATGGACATCACGGACCCCGATTCGGTGCGCGCCGGCTTCGCCGAGCACCGCCCCGCCGTCGTGGTGAACTGCGCCGCCTGGACCGCCGTCGACGACGCCGAGTCCCAGGAGGACGCCGCGCTGCGGGTCAACGGCACGGGCCCCGGGGTCCTCGCCGCGGCCTGCCGCGAACACGGCACCGTCCTCCTCCAGGTCTCCACCGACTACGTCTTCGCCGGGGACGGCGAGAAGCCCTACGCCGAGGACGGCCCCACCGGACCGCGCAGCGCCTACGGCCGCACCAAACTGGCCGGCGAGCAGGCCGTGCTGGACACCCTGCCGGACACGGGTTACGTGGTCCGCACCGCCTGGCTGTACGGCGCGGGCGGCGGAAACTTCGTCCGTACGATGATCAAGCTGGAGGGCGTCAAGGACACCCTCGACGTGGTGGACGACCAGCGCGGACAGCCCACCTGGACCGTCGATCTGGCGGACCGCCTGGTCCTGCTCGGACAGGCCGCCCTCGCGGGCACCGCCCCCGCGGGCGTCTACCACGGCACCAGCGGCGGCGAGACGACCTGGTTCGGCTTCACCCGGGAGATCTTCCGGCTGCTCGGCACCGACCCGGCGCGCGTCCGCCCCACGACCAGCGAGGCATTCGTACGACCGGCTCCCCGGCCCGCTTTCAGCGTGCTCGGGCACGACCGCTGGGCGGGGGCCGGGATCGAACCGATCCGGGACTGGCGGGCGGCGCTGGACGAGGCATTTCCTGCGCTCCTCGCAGCAGAGCGGCCTTGATCATCAAATGATCGTCTCTATGGTCAAATCTCGTCGAATTCAAAAGTTTTGCACAGTGAAGGTTTAACTGGAGGAGAACGCTTACATCGCAGTGCTGACATGAGGTAACTTCGCCGGGGATCAGACCAGTTGGTTCCCTCCGAAGGGCTGCTCCACGTGAACCGCCATGACTTTCTGCGTCATTTGCACCGCGTCTACCGTCCTCGGAACTATTTGGAGATCGGGGTCAACGACGGCAGAAGCCTGGCCCTCTCGCGAGTGCCGTCCGTCGCCGTCGACCCCGCCTTCCGCGTCGTGACGGACATCAGCTGCGACGTCCACCTGGTCAAGGCGACGAGCGATGCCTTCTTCGCCCGCAAGGACCCGCTGCTGCACCTGCGCAACGGCCGCAACCCGTTCCGCGCCCTGGCCCGCCGCGATCCGCTCAATGTGATCGGCGGAGACCCGAAGCTGGAGCTCGCCTTCATCGACGGCATGCACCTATTCGAGTACGCCCTGCGCGACTTCATGAACGTCGAGAAGCACGCCCGCTGGTCGAGCGTGATCGTGCTGGACGACATGCTGCCGCGCGATGTCGACGAGGCGGCCCGCGACCGGCACACCAAGTTCTGGACCGGTGACGTGTACAAGGTGGTGCAGGTGTTGCGCCGCTACCGTCCCGACCTGGTGGTCGTCGAGGTGGACACGGAACCGACCGGTGTCGTCGCCGTGTTCGGAGCCGATCCGGAGAGCAACATCCTGAAGAACGCGTACGACAAGATCATCGAGGAGTACGTCGTACCCGATCCGCAGGACGTGCCCGACGAGGTGCTGGTGCGCAAGCACGCCGTCCAGCCCGAGGCACTGCTCGGCGCCGACTTCTGGCCGGCCCTCGCCCGCGCCCGCAATCTGCGCCGCCCGCGTTCGGCGTTCGCGCCCCTGCGCAGGCGCATCGAGGCCGTGACGGGCTGACTGTTCGGCGGCCGGGCTCGATCGACGGTCCGGGACGGATCCCGGCTGTCCGGGACGGATCCCGGCTGTCCGGGACGGATCCCGGCTGTCCGGGATGGATCCCGATGGTCCGGGACGAGAACGGCCGTCCGGGACGGAACCCAGCCGTCCGGGACCAGAACGGCTGTCCGGGACCAGTGCGAAGCCCCCTGTGATCCGTACGGACCACGGGGGGCTTCGGCGTTCCCGCCCGGGCTCAGCCGCGGGCGCGCAGCTCGGCGTAGTACGCCTGGCAGGTCTCGTACGACGGCAGCAGGCCCTGCTTCTCGGCCTCGGCCAGCGAGGGGGCCGCGGCGTCCTTGTCGGACAGCAGCGGGGTGATCCCCTCGGGCCACTCGATGCCCAGCTCGGGGTCGAGCGGGTGGATGCCGTGCTCGCGGCCGGGCGCGTAGCCCTCGGAGCACAGGTAGACCACCGACGCGTCGTCCGTCAGGGCCATGAAGGCGTGGCCGAGACCCTCGGCGAGATAGACGGCGTGATGGTCCACGTCGTCGAGCCGGACGGCCTCCCACCGCTTGTACGTGGGGGAGCCCACCCGGATGTCCACGATGACGTCGAGCACCGCGCCGCGTACGCACTTGACGTACTTGGCCTGGCTCGGCGGGACATCGGCGAAGTGGACACCGCGCAGGGTTCCCCGGCTGGAGATGGAGAAGTTGGCCTGCGCGAGCTGCAGCGTGTGTCCGACGGCGTCGCCGAGCTCGGACGCCTTGAACCACTCGTGGAAGCTGCCGCGGCTGTCCGGGAAGACCTTGGGCTCATGCACCCAGGCGCCCGCGATGGAGAGCTGCCGCATGCGATCACGTCCTTGTTCCGGTGTGTTTGGTGCTGGTGCTGGTGTTGTTGGTGGGCCGTCTCGGCGGGGGAGACGGTGGATCTCGCGGGTGTGGATCAGCCGGTGAGCCGGCTCGCGAGACGCCGGGCCCGCTTACGGCCCTGCGCGGGAAGCCTGCGCACGATGGGGCCGCCGACGGTGCGCAGCGCCCGGCGCAAAGTCGCCTTGCGGCGCTGCGCGACCACGTCGGCCGTGATCGTGTGCGCGGCCTCCGGCAGCGCCGGATCCAGCTGGATCCGCCCGCCCCCGCTGACGGTGACGTCGCAGAGACTCAGCGCGGGGTTCTTCTCGCCGTCCAGCCGGACGGAGAGCTTCCAGGCGCCCGCCGCGACGCCGGGGGCGCGGCTCGGCACCCTGAGATGGGCCCGGCCCGCTGCCGGGTACAGCACCGTACGCACCGTGCGCACGGCCGAGCCGGTCCCCTCGGCCGGACTCAGGACCAGCTGGACGTCGGACGGGGCGGTGGTGGTGGTCGTGAAGAGGTCCAGCCGGAGTTCGGGCCGACGGCCCGCCGTCCGCAGCGCGGGACGGCCGTCCAGGTGGGCGGCGAGCTTCTTGCTGCGGCGGCCCACATCGAGCGTGAGGTTGCCGTGCGGTTCGGTGAAGTACGGGATGACGCCACGGGCCGGCGAGCCGAGCGACGCGGGCAGGCAGGCGGCGTCCACCTCGGGGGCGCGGTCGGCGCCCAGCCTCGCCTTGCGGACCAGGCCCAGTCCGCGCAGCGGCACCCAGACGTCCCAGAAGCCGCGGGAGACCCGGCCGCGGCCCTTGACCGCCTCCGAGGACACGTGGCCGCTGCCGCGCAGGACGATCTCGCAGGCACCGTCGCCGAGGTCATCGGTCTGTGCGGTGAACTTCGCCGTACAGGGCCACTCGACGGCCGTCTCGCGATTGCGCAGCGACAGCTCGGCGGAGAACCCGTCGAGGTCGTCGGTGACGTCCAGGAGTTCGTCCTCCGCCAGCAGCCCCCCGCCGATGTCCGGGTGCAGGAAGTACCGGCCGTCCCGGCGCAGCAGCTTCACCGGCTCCTCGTCGTCGCCCTGCACCAGCCGGGCGGACACGGTGAGCGCGACGCGGCCGTCCGGCTGCCAGGCGAACTCCTCCAGGCGGGCCGACGCCTTGACGGACCCGGCGAACCGGGCGATCCGGAGCAGACCCTCCCGGTCGTCCCTGCGCAGGAGCGTGGAGCGGATTCGCAGCAGCGGGCCGAGGCCGTTGTGCACCCCGTCGCCCATGAAGTCGATGGCCAGCGGCCTGATCGCGTCGCACATCTGCTGGAAGAACTCGGGCTGGTACCTCACCACCGCGGGCTCGCTGAGCCGGCTCAGCATCTCGACGCGGTAGAAGCGGCGGAGCAGCAGATCCCGGAACTCGCCCGGCTCGGTGTTGTCGATCACGACGTCCAGGACTTCGCGGAGGTTCCCGTAGTACTGGGACGGGACGATCCTGGTGGATCCCGCGTTCTTGCCGTCGTCGCGCCGGGAGTAGAAGTAGCAGGTGTAGTTGCCGAGGATCGAGACGACCTCGGCGGGGAAGTACGCCTGCATCATGTAGAGCTGGTCCTCGAGGCGGCGCTTGCCCTCGGGGTAGGCGATGCCGTTCTCGCGGAGGAACTTCGTACGGAACATCTTGTGCGGGGTGAGGCTGTCGTACAGGGGCGCGTCGCGCAGATTGCACTTCTCGCGGTTCTTCTTGAACACGCCGTGCGGGACGCCGCGGAAGTTACTGGCCACCTTGCCGATGACGATGTCGGAGCGGTTGCGGTGCCCCATTTCGTACAGCTGGCGCAGGGCGTCGGAGGCGAGATGGTCGTCCTGGTCGACGAACTGGACGTACTCGCCCTTCGCCTCGTTCACACCGATGTTGCGCGGCTTTCCGGGCCAGCCCGAATTCGGGATGGTGATGACACGGAAATGCGAGTGCTCCACGGCCAGCTTTTCGAGCCGTTCGCGAGTGTCGTCCGTCGAGCCATCGTTGACGAAGAGAACTTCGAACTCCCCTGCACGGAGGGTCTGTCGCAGCAGCGAGTCGATGCAGGGGTCGATGTACTTGCCCGGGTTGTATACAGGAATGACGACACTTACTTTGACTGGCATCTCTGCTGTCCCATGTCTGGTAGAGGTCCTTCTGGCCGACGGCGGGTGCGGGGTCTGCGCTGCTGAAAAATGGGCATAAGTAGCCGGCCGCCGTGCACCCTATCGGCTGTTAGATGGCCAGGGTGCCTCGATGGTTGCTCCGGTGCAGGCACAGTGATTGTGCCGACATGTAGCGGATGTCGTCGGGAGATCCGCAGGGTTTCTTCGACAAAAGCGGGTGGTCGCGCAATGCGCCGAGTGCCTTGATCTCGGGGCACGGAATCGGAAGGGCCGCCTCCGGTAGCTCGGGTTACTGGGCTCGGGTTTGGGACTCGCACCCGGGTGTCCCGGCGCGGCGGCTCCGTGGCCCGGAGGCTCGCGTCCACGGGGCGGAACGCACAGGCGCCCGTCCACGGGGCGGAACGCACAGGCGCCCGTCCCGCCGCTCGCGTAGATTGCGGGGACCGGGCGGAGGCCGAATCATTGGGGATGTACGTGTCAGGGGCAAGGCAGGGCGTCGCAGAGGCCCACAGGATCGTGGTCAAGGTCGGTTCCTCATCCCTCACCACCGCGGCAGGCGGCCTCGACGCGGATCGCGTCGACGCGCTCGTCGACGTGCTCGCCAGGGTGAGGAGCGGCGGGGAGCGCGAGATCGTGCTCGTCTCCAGCGGCGCCATCGCGGCCGGGCTCGCCCCGCTCGGGCTGCTCCGCCGGCCCAAGGACCTGGCCAGGCAGCAGGCCGCGGCCAGCGTCGGCCAGGGGCTGCTCGTCGCCCGTTACACCGCTTCCTTCGCCCGGTACGGCGTGCGCGTCGGTCAGGTGCTGCTCACCAGCAACGACACCAGTCGCCGCGCCCACTACCGCAACGCCTACCGCACCCTCGACCAGCTCCTGGACATGGGCGCGCTCCCGATCGTCAACGAGAACGACACCGTCGCCACCGACGAGATCCGGTTCGGCGACAACGACCGGCTCGCCGCGCTCGTCGCCCATCTCGTCCGCGCCGATCTCCTGGTCCTCCTCTCCGACGTGGACGGGCTGTACGACGGCGACCCGAGCACCCCGGGCAGCTCACGGGTCGCCGAAGTGGCCGGGCCCGAGGACCTCGCGGGTGTCACCATCGGCAGTGCGGGGAAGGCGGGCGTCGGCACCGGCGGCATGGTCACCAAGGTCGAGGCCGCCCGGATCGCCACGGCCGCCGGAGTCCCCGTCGTCCTCACCTCGGCGAGCCGGGCCGCCGACGCCCTGGCCGGACGCGACACCGGTACGTACTTCCACCGCACCGGACGACGGTCGGCCGACCGGCTGCTCTGGCTCGCCCACGCCTCCACCCCGCAGGGCTCGCTGACCCTCGACGACGGGGCCGTACAGGCGGTCGTCCAACGGCACAGCTCGCTGCTGCCTGCCGGAATCGCCGCGGTCGAAGGCGAGTTCACCGCGGGCGACCCGGTGGAACTGCGCGACCTCGAAGGCCGGCCCGTGGCCCGCGGACTCGTCAACTTCGACGCCAAGGAGATCCCGCAGCTGCTCGGCCGCTCCACCCGCGACCTGGCACGCGAACTGGGTCCGGCATATGAGCGCGAGGTCGTACACAGGGACGATCTCGTCCTCCTGCACCCCTGACAGACACCCTGAAACGGCTGAAAGTCCAGCTTCAGGGCGGAGACCTTCATGAAAACCGCCCCATCCTCGGCCGCGGACTGGTCAACTTTGTCACGGGGGCACACAGCGGGGTACAGCACAGCAAACGCATTCACAGGAGGCCGCCGGTGAGACGAGCGCGCCCGGGGGCGCCGCCCCGAGGAACGGGTGGCCGGGCCCTGACCAGTGTCGGAGCAGGTGTCGGCTTCGACGAGAGACGGTCCATGGACCGTGCGGACGACCGGACCACCCTGTCCGAGTCGGCCGGTGCGGAGGAGGAACGCACTCCGTCGAGACTCTGGCACATCACGCTCAGTGTCTCGGGCACCGCGATTCCGCTGAAGGAGGTCAGACGCGGGCTCGAACAGCTCGCGCACGACCACCCCTTCCTGCTGACCAGCCGGTACGCCAACGACCACGCGGAGATCCGCTACTGGGAAGAGGCCCGCGATCTGCACGACGCGGCGGCCGTCGCGCTGCGGCTGTGGGGAGAGCACCGCTCCACCGCCAAGCTTCCGCCCTGGGAGATCGTCGGCCTGGAGGTCATCGACCGCGAGACGTACCACCAGCGCGTCGCCGAGGGCTACGGACCGCCCCCGGCCGCCCCGGTCGGCGTTCACCCGTACTGAGCACGGCGACGGCCCCGGGGCGGTCGTCTTCGGGGCGGCCGCCCCGTATCACGGAACGGGTTCGGGGCGGCTGTTCCGTATCACGGAACGGGTTCGGGTAGCTGTCCCGCTCACGGAACGGGCTCGGGGCAGTTGTCTCGCATCACGGGATACGTGAGGGATGCCCGCAGTGTGCGCACTACTCTGCGGGCATGACCACGCTCTCGCCGTACGACAACATGTCCCCGGTCGCCCAGGCCGCCTACCGGGCCCGCTCCGCCGCCGCCGACCTCGCGCCGCTGCCGCGCGCGGCGAAGGACGATGCGCTGCTGGCGATCGCGGACGCGCTGGAGGTGCGGACGAGCGAGCTCGTCGCGGCCAATGCCGAGGACGTCGCCCGCGCCCGCGAGGCCGGGACCAGCGAGTCGATCGTCGACCGGCTCACCCTCACGCCGGAGCGGATCCGCGCCATCGCCGCCGACGTGCGGGACGTGGCGGCGCTGCCCGACCCGGTCGGCGAGGTCGTCCGCGGCTCGACCCTGCCCAACGGCATCGATCTGCGACAGGTCCGGGTGCCGCTTGGCGTGGTCGGGATCATCTACGAGGCCCGGCCCAATGTGACGGTCGACGCCGCGGCCCTCTGCCTCAAGTCGGGCAACGCCGTCCTGCTGCGCGGCTCGTCCTCCGCGTACGCCTCGAATGTCGCGCTGGTGCGGGTGCTGCGGGACGCCGTCGGGGGGGCCGGTCTCCCGGCCGACGCGGTGCAGTTGGTGCCGGGCGAGAGCCGCGACTCGGTGCGGGAACTGATGCGGGCCCGCGGCCTCGTCGACGTCCTCATTCCGCGCGGCGGCGCCTCGCTGATCCGTACGGTGGTCGAGGAGTCCACCGTTCCGGTCATCGAGACCGGCACCGGCAACTGCCATGTGTACGTGGACGCGCAGACCGACCTCGACATGGCCGTCGACATCCTGATCAACTCCAAGGCGCAGCGCCCGAGCGTCTGCAACGCCGCCGAGACGCTCCTGGTCCACAAGGACGTCGCCGCGGACTTCCTGCCCCGCGCCCTGGAGGCGCTGGCCGACGCCGGGGTGACCGTGCACGGCGACGAGCGGGTCCTCGAATACGCCGAGGGGTCCAAGGCCACCGTGGTGGCGGCGACGCCGGAGGACTGGGAGACCGAGTACCTCTCGTACGACATCGCCGCCGCCGTCGTGGAATCGCTGGACGCGGCCGTCGCGCACATCCGGCTCTGGTCCTCGGGCCACACCGAGGCGATCGTGACCACTTCCCAGGCCGCGGCCCGCCGTTTCACCCAGTTGGTGGACTCCACGACGGTGGCCGTGAACGCGTCCACGCGCTTCACCGACGGCGGCCAGTTCGGCTTCGGAGCGGAGATCGGCATCTCCACCCAGAAGCTGCACGCCAGGGGCCCGATGGGGCTGCCGGAGCTCACCTCGACGAAGTACATCGTCACCGGCGACGGCCACGTGCGGTGACCCGTCCGCGTTCGGTGAATGTTGTCGGCTCCCTGCCCAGAACGACCCGGCGGGTCTAGTCTGGAGTGGTGCCGGACGACGTGGGGGGCAGGCCGTTCCCGGACGGCTGGGAGCCCGACGACGACCGCGGGGGCGCGGACGAGGACTTCGCCTCCGTGGTGTTCGACGAGGACTTCGTGCGGGCTGCCGAGATCCATGAACCCACCGCCGTCGAGCGGCTGCTGGCCGCTGCGCAGGCGCGCGCCGAGGCGGAGGCGTCCCGGGCGCGGGCGGGTGGCGGCCCACTGGACGACGAACTCCCCGACGAGGGCTACGGGCCGGACGGCGCATACGGCCGCGGGAGCGCCTACGACGACCCGCTGGACCCGGATGACGACGCGTACGGCACCGGCCCCTACGGGCGCCACGGCGGCGCTCTGCGCCCCTACCGGGGTTCGGCACGCTGGCACCGGCCGGTGGCCTGGCTGCTGGCCGTGCTGATGGGCATCGGAATGGTCGCGCTGGCCTTCAGCGCCGTCTACCGCAACAGCTCGGGCAGCCGCCAGGAGCCCGCCCCACTGCCCGCCGCCACGGGCGTGGACAGCGCCCCGGGACCCGCCCCCAGCCCCATCCCCTCTGCCTCGGCCGGTTACCCCCGCCCCACCGTCTCGGCGGTCCCCCACACAGGCTGACACCACCGACGACGAACAGGCCCCCACGTAGGCCGTGTCCCTCCCTCCCTGCATACGCCGTGTCCCGCGCCGCGTGCGGGCCTGCTGCCCCCGCGTCGCCCGCCCAGTTCCGAAGGCGTCCGGCGCATGTCCTGGGGGCTTCCGCGTGTGCCCTGGGAAGCGTCCCGCGGGGTCCTCAGCTCGTCCCGCGCAGGCCCGGGAGATGTCCCGCGCCCGTCCTGAGGGCGGTTCTCCGGGCACCGGGGCAACTCTCCGATGGTTCTCCAGCGGCTCGGCGTTTACCTCGGTCGTAATCGACCTACCCTGAAGGTGTGACCCCTCTCTACGAGGGGGCTTCTCACTCGTCCGTACATGCGCAGTCATGCGACGTCATGCGAACTCATGACGGGCAGGCCCTGTCCGAAGCCACTCGGCCGAAGCAGAGCGAAACGTTTCGGCCCCGGTCGGTGACGTGGAGTCGGGAGAAGTCATGGCAGACCGTGGAGAACCACCAGAAGGTCCGCCCGAGAACGCACCGGGCGGCGGTGAGGACGAGTACCGGTCACTCGTTTTCGACGAGTCGTTCGTACGTGCGGCACGGCTGAAGGAATTCTCCGCCGAGGAACGCATGGGGGACCACGCCCGTGCCGTGCGCAGCCTCCCGCCCCGGAGCCTCCGAGCCGGCTCCAGAGCCGCCATCGCCCTGGTCCTCCTGATCGCCCTCGCCTTCGCGACCGCCGTGTACATGGGCTTCCGCCATCCTTACCAGGCGCCTGTCGGCAAAAGGGCCGAGACCCTCAGATCGACCGTCGTATCCCTGGCCCCCCGGTCCGCCGTGCCCGGCGGAACACCCGCAGAACTCCTTGCGAAGAGCCCCGCCGCGCAATTCGCAAAAGGTGCCGAAGGCATCAACCCGCCGTCGATCCGGGCGACGGACAACTTCTCGGACAGCCAGGTGGCAGCGGCCCTGACCACGGTCAAGGACTACCTGGTGGCGTCCTCGCTCGACCCCGACGTCCTCACCGGCCATGCGGTGCGGCCGGTGGAACTGCTGCTCGATCCGGACCAGACGGCCCAGTTCCACCGCAGTATGAACCGGCCGGACGACGACGGGCAGCATGCCCCGACCGGCTGGCTGGTGCGGTTCGACCCGGTGAAGGTGACGCTGGCCGGTCCGGACATCCGGGTCCGGGGCACCCTGAGCTACACCGAGACGGGGTCGGACACCCTGGAAGTGGTGTCGGACCACACCTTCACCTACACGCTCCGCCCGGCCGCTTCGGGACCCCAACGGGTGGACGGCGCCTCGCTCTTCACCGTACGGCGCGAGCTGGTCTTCCGCTTCGACCGTGAAGACCTGCGGCTGCACCGGCTGGAGGTTCGCACCAGCTACGTCCAGGCCGGACCGCAGGCGTGCCCGACGGACACCGCCGGCACGCTGCGGCCGCTGCTCGCCGGGCAGCGCGCCGTCTCCCACGGCCCTGCGGGTACCGACCCGTACACCACAGGCCGGCCCACTGCGGCACTCTGCGGAACGCTGGCGGTCAGCTCCCCGCAGGCCCCGGCGCAGTCCCCGGCCCCTCAGGGTTCCCAGGCTCCTCCGGCCGTGCAGAGCCCGCCTAGCCGTCCGTAGCGCCGTCCTTGCCGGCCGTGCCCGCGTCCTTGCCGGTCGTGCCCCCGCCCTGGCCGGTGAACTTGTCACGGAGTTTGCCGCCCAGGTCCCCGGCACCGCCCGCTATGTCGCCGACCAGCTTCATCAGCGGGTCCTTGCTACTGCGCACCGCGTCCGCGTAATGCGTCGCGGACTCCCGGAAGGAATCCGTCACCGAGGTGTCCTTGTCCTCGTCGCGCCGCGGGTAGTGGCCGTCCATGATCCGCTGGTAGTCGCGGGTCTCGGACCACTTCTTCAGCTCGGCCGCGCGCACCGTGGTGAAGGGGTGCGAACGGGGCAGCAGATTGAGGATCTTGAGCACCGAGTCGCGCAGGTCGCCGCCCTTCTCGTACTCGTCGGCCTGGGCGAGGAAGGCGTCCACATTCATCTCGTGCAGATGATTGCCGCCCGCGATCTTCATCAGACCGCGCATCGATGCCTGCAGATCCTGGCCGACGAGGAGCCCCGCCCGGTCGGCCGACAGCTCCGACTTGCGGAACCACTCCCGCAGTGCCGTAACGATCGCCATGATCGCGACATTGCCGAGCGGGATCCAGGCGACCTTCAGCGCGATATTCGTGAGGAACAGCAGGATCGTGCGGTACACGGCGTGGCCGGAGAGGGCGTGTCCCACCTCGTGGCCGATGACGGCCCGCATCTCCTCCTCGTCGAGCAGCTCCACCAGCCCCGTCGTCACCACGATGATCGGCTCGTCGAGACCGATGCACATGGCATTGGGCTGCGGGTCCTGATTAACGTACATCGGCGGGACCTTCTCCAGGTCCAGGATGTAACAGGCGTCCCGCAGCATCTCGTTGAGATGGACGAACTGGGCGTCGCTCACCCGGACGGAGTCGGAGAGGAAGAGCAGTCGCAGGCTCCGCTCGGGCAGCAGGCCGCTCAGCGTCTTGAAGACGGTGTCGAAACCGCTCAGCTTGCGCAGGGCTACCAGAGCCGAGCGGTCCGCCGGGTGTTCGTAGGCCCGGGACGAGATCCCTGCGAAGCGCCTGCGCTGCCTGCTTGGCACGTTCTCGCGGCTCTCGTGGCTACTTTCGGTCATGAATGGGCCCCCTGTTCGTACGAGACGTCGCTCGCCCCCTGACAAAACCCAGCGTAGGTGCTGGGGCTACGGTGTGCGGGGGCTGTGGATAACTGAGGAGACGCCCGACATGCCGCAAACCGTTGCTCTGCTCGCCGCCGCATCCGAGGATCAGGGGCCCGGCAACACGCTCCGCATCGTGCTGCTCGCCTCGCTCGTCGGAGCCGGCCTGCTCGGCTGGTTCCTGCTCCGCGGATACCGCAACAACGACCACAACGACTGAGTCGGCGTGAGCGTGCCCGGGGCTCCCGCATACGATGTGCGCGACGTCTTCCTTCCGACTCCCGATCGATAGGTCCTGCCGAAGATGAGCCTCACAAGCACCGCGCACCAGCTGGTCACCGTCGCCGCCGAGGGCGGCGAACACGGTGGCAACCACGCAAGCCTCAGCCCGTTCGTCATCGGAGGCGGTGCGTTCGTTGCGCTGATGCTCCTGTTGTGGATCACCACTCGCTTCAACCGCGACCGCTGAGGCGGAGGCGTACAGCTGTGCCAGTAGGCTCTGCACGCATGGGAGAGCAGGAAGTGCCTACCGGCCACAGAAAGCGCCGAATCGGCGTGATGGGCGGGACATTTGACCCGATTCATCATGGACACCTGGTGGCGGCCAGTGAAGTGGCCGCCCAGTTCCACCTCGACGAGGTGATCTTCGTGCCGACCGGGCAGCCGTGGCAGAAGAGTCACAAGAACGTCTCCCCGGCCGAGGACCGCTATCTGATGACGGTCATCGCGACGGCGTCCAACCCCCAGTTCTCGGTCAGTCGGAGCGACATCGACCGCAGCGGGCCGACGTACACCATCGATACGCTGCGGGATCTGCGCGCGGTCCATGGCGACGCGGACCTCTTCTTCATCACCGGCGCCGACGCGCTCGCCCAGATCCTCACCTGGCGGGACGCCGACGAACTCTTCTCGCTCTCCCACTTCATCGGTGTGACGCGGCCGGGGCATGTGCTCACGGACCCCGGACTGCCGGAAGGCGGGGTCTCCCTCGTGGAGGTACCCGCGCTCGCGATCTCGTCCACGGACTGCCGTCAGAGGGTCGCGCAGGGGGAGCCTGTCTGGTACTTGGTGCCGGACGGCGTGGTCCGCTACATCGACAAGCGCCAGCTGTACCGCGGCGAATGAGCCACGCAGAGGGGCACCGGTGAACGACCGACAGAACCCGTACGACCCGTACTACCAGCAGCCGCAGATCGTCGGCTACGACGAGTACGGGCAGCCCGTGTACCAGCAGGCCGGACAGCAGGCGTACGACCCGTATGCGCCTCAACAGCCCCAGCAGCAGCCGTATGAGGGTGGCCAGGGGTACGGATACGACCCGTACGCCCAGCCTCAGCCCCAGGCCCAGGCCCAGCAGCCGCAGGTGTACGACCCGTATGGCTCGCAGCCGTCCCAGCAGCCGCAGCCGCAGCCGCCCCAGCAACCGCAGCAGCAGGCCTACGGCGGCTACGACGGTTACGGCTACGACACCGGTCGGCAGCCCGCCGCGGTCGACACCACCCAGCAGTGGAACATCCCGCAACAGGCCTCCGCGCAGCCCCCGGCACAGCCCCCGCCTCCGCCCGCACCGGCGCCGGTCACGCAGGAACCCCGGCCGGAGGGCGACGCCGGGGCCGGGCCGGATGCGTCCGTTCCCGGGCAGCGCCGCGCCGACTACCGCACCGAGCAGTTCTCCTTCATCGAGGAGCCCGACGAGGACTCCGAAGACGTCATCGACTGGCTGAAGTTCACCGAGAGCCGCAGTGAGCGGCGCGAGGAGGCGCGGCGCCGCGGCCGCAACCGCATGGTCGCGCTGATAGTCGTGGTGGTCCTGGTGGTGGTCGGCGGTGTCGGCTACCTCTGGTCCGCCGGAAAGATCCCAGGCCTCTCCGGTTCGGAGAACGACAACACGGCATCGACGGGCCCGCAGCAGCGGGACGTCATCGTGGTCCATCTGCACAACACCAAGAACGGCGGCACCTCCACGGCGCTGCTCGTCGACAATGTGACGACCAAACAGGGCACCACGGTCCTGCTCCCCAACTCGCTCGCGGTCTCCGACGACGAGGGCGTCACGACCACCCTCGGCAAGTCCGTCGAGGACGACGGCACCACCGGCACCCGCGATTCCATCGACACGCTGCTCGGCACGAGCATCAGCGGTACATGGCGGCTCGACACCCCCTATCTGGAGACCCTCGTCGATCTGGTCGGCCACATCGAGGTGGACACCGACACCGAGGTGCCCGACACGAAGGAGGGCGCTTCCCCCCTGGTGAAGAAGGGCGAGGCGCAGACCCTGAGCGGTCAGATGGCCGTCGCGTACGCCACCTACCGGGCGCCCGGCGAGGCCGAGACGAAGCAGCTCACGCGGTTCGGGGAGGTGCTGCGGGGTGTTCTGCGGAAGATCTCGGACGATCCGAAGACCGCCACGGTCACCGTGCAGACACTGGCGCAGATCCTCGACCCGTCACTCCCCGAGAAGGACCTGGGCGCCTCCCTCGCGAAGCTCGCCCAGCACGCCAAGATCGGCGATTACAAGACGGCCCTGCTGCCGGTGCAGGCCGACGGCACACTCACCGAAGCGGCCACCGAGAGTGTCGTCAAGGACATCCTGGGTGGCACGGTGAAGGCGCCGTCCGCCGACGCGGCGGTACGGGTCGGAGTCAAGAACGCCACCGGGAACAAGGACGGCACCGAGTCCGCCCGGATCAAGCTGGTCAACGGTGGCTATGCCTTCGTCGGCGGCGGCACGGCCGAGGCCGTGGCACTGTCCGAGGTCCTTTACAAGACCGCGGCGGACAAGGAAAAGGCCACGCAGGTCGCCAAGACCCTGGGGCTGCCGACAAGTGCGGTGAAGCAGGGCAAGCCCGCCGCGAACGCGGATGTGTCCGTCGTGCTCGGTCAGAACTACAAGATCAAATGACCGGGGCCGCGCCGGCCGGATGATGTCGATTCGACCTTCGAACGTTCGCTGCGTGGGCTGTCGGCGGTCCGTGAGACCCTAGGGGTTGATCTGACCGCCGACGAAAGCCTGCTTGTGACCGCCACGGACCGCTCCATCGAGCTCATCAACGCCGCCGCTCAGGCGGCCGCCGACCGGCTCGCGCACGACATCATTGCGTACGACGTCAGCGACGTGCTGTCGATCACGGACGCCTTCCTGCTGGCCTCGGCCCCCAACGACCGCCAGGTCAAGGCGATCGTCGACGAGATCGAGGAGCGGCTCCAGAAGGAGCTCGGCGCCAAGCCGGTACGCCGTGAGGGCGACCGCGACGCGCGCTGGATCCTCCTCGACTACGTCGACATCGTCATCCACGTCCAGCACAGCGAGGAGCGTGTCTTCTACGCGCTGGAGCGCCTCTGGAAGGACTGCCCCGAGATTGCGCTCCCCGAGGACGCCGTCAAGACCCGCGGCAAGGCCAAGGAGCACGCCCAGCTCACCGGCAGCACGGAAGGTGAGCAGAGCTGAACGGCAGCGGAAGCGGCAGGGGCCGCAGGATCGTCCTCTGGCGACACGGCCAGACGGCATGGAATCTGGAGCGCCGGTTCCAGGGCTCCACGGACATCGCGCTCACCGAGGCCGGCGTCGGGCAGGCCCGGCGGGCCGCCCGGCTGCTCGCCTCGCTGGGGCCGGATGCGATCGTCGCCTCCGACCTGCAGCGGGCGACGGCCACGGCCGCCGAGCTCGCCGCGATCACCGGTCTCGAAGTCGCGCACGACGCGGGACTGCGGGAGACGTACGCCGGTGCCTGGCAAGGCCTGACCCACGAGGAGATCGTCGGGCGGTACGGCGAGCAGTACGCCGCGTGGAAGCGCGGCGAGCCCGTGCGCCGCGGTGGCGGTGAGCTGGAGACCGAGGTCGCCGACCGGGCCGCCCCGGTCGTACTCGAACAGGCCGACAAGCTGCCCGACAGCGGCACGCTCGTCGTCGTCAGCCATGGTGGCACCATCCGTACCACCATCGGCCGGCTGCTGGGCCTGGAGTCGTACCACTGGGAAGGGCTCGGCGGGCTCTCCAATTGCTGCTGGTCGGTGCTGGGCGAGGGCGCGCGCGGCTGGCGCCTGCTGGAGCACAACGCCGGCACGCTGCCCGAGCCGGTACTCGGCGACGACACGTAGCGGTGAGGTCACCTCGGGGCGGCGTCGGCCGGATTTCACTTTCTGGCTGGTCACAGGCTAAAGTTCTTCTTGTTCGCAGCGCGGAAACGCAGGGAAACACAACGAACAGCGGGGCTATAGCTCAGTTGGTAGAGCGCCTGCATGGCATGCAGGAGGTCAGGAGTTCAATTCTCCTTAGCTCCACAATCAGGATCCCGTTCCCATCAGGGGGCGGGATCTTTGCGTTGCCCCCGACGTTCTCCCTGACCGTTCTCCCTGACCGTCCCGTTTCCCCCGGCCCGCCCCGCTGACCGTGCGTCCGGTCACGCCTCCCGGCACCGCCGCAGCGCCGCCACCTGCTCCTCGCTCTCCCCGTCGGCCGGGGTGTAGACCACGATCCGGCACTCCGGCAGCCCATTGACGGACAGCGACACCGAAGTCATCCGTATCTCGGTGGTCGCCGCCCAGTGCCGGAAGGTCTTCACCCGCGGCCCCGGCGGGGCGACATCCCCACTGCGCCACAGCTCGGCGAAGTAGGGGCTGGCGGCCGAGAGGCTTTCGACGAACGACTCCCAGGCGGGCTCGCCGGTATGCGGCCCGTAGGCTCCCCGCAGCGTCGCCACCATGATCGGCAGCTCCTGGGCCCGGTGGACGACGGGACAGGCGTCCTCGGGCGCCGTGAACAGCGTCCACAGCGCGTTGCGTATGCCCGTTCCCGCTCTTTCGGGGCTGTCGAACAGGTCGCGGTAGGCGGGGTTGGTGGCCAGGACGTCGTACCGAGTGTTGTAGACCACGGCAGGGCGCGGATCGAGCGCGTCGATGATGCCCTGGATTTCCGGCCCGACCTCGATCGCGCCGGTCTGTCTGCCGGGGGCGTAGGCCACCTCCGCCAGGTGGTAGAGGTGTTCGTGCTCCGGCGCGTCCAGCCGCAGGGTGCGCGCCACGGCGTCCAGGACCTGCGGTGACGCGTTGATCGGACGGCCCTGTTCCAGCCAGGTGTACCAGGTGATACCGATGCCGGAGAGCTGGGCGACCTCCTCGCGGCGCAGACCCGGCGTGCGGCGGCGCAGCCCGGGCGCCATGCCCACATCGGTGGGCGTCACCCGCGCCCGGCGGTTGCGCAGAAAGGCCGCGAGCTCCGGACGCCTCCGGTGCCGGGCCGGCTGATCCGTCGTCACCGATCTCACACTCCTATCGTCGTTGCCCCGTACGGGAGTTGCCAGGTGCTGCCGGTACCAGCATCAGCGGGCTCTCGTTACCCGTATCCACCCGGAGTCAGGCTCGACGCCATGACGACGACCGCCGAGACAACTCCACCTTCCGTAACCAGTAAAGACGTCACCACTGACAAACGCCGCGGGAGAGTGCTCACCCTGGTCCTCGCGGCTCAGTTCATGGCGCTGCTCGACACCTTCATCGTCAACGTCGCCGCCCCGACGATCCGGAGCGAACTCGGCGCCTCCGGAGCCGGGTTGCAGCTCATCGTGGCCGGCTACACGATCGCGTACGCCGTACTGCTCGTCATCGGTGCCAGGCTCGGCGGCCTGCTCGGACACGGCCGGGCCCATCTGGCCGGACTCGCCGTCTTCACCGCCGCCTCGCTGGCCTGCGGACTCGCGGCAGGAACCGGGCAGTTGATCACCTTCCGGCTGATCCAAGGGGCGGGTGCGGCGGTGATGATTCCGCAGGTGCTCAGCCTCATTCAGCGACACTTCACCGGCGAGGGGCGGATCCGGGCGCTCGGTGCCTACAGTGCGGTGCTCGCCACCGGCGCGGCCGCCGGGCAGGTGATCGGCGGGGTGCTGGTCAGCGCCGATCTGTTCGGCGCGGGCTGGCGGCCGGTCTTCCTGGTGAATGTGCCGATCGGGCTGGCCCTGCTGGTGCTCGGCGTCCGTGTGCTGCCCGGCGAACCACGTACAGGGGCTGCCAGGGTCCAGGCGCGGGCGCGTGGGCTCGATCTGTCGGGACTGGTGCTGCTGGCCGCCGCTGTCACGCTGCTGACCGTTCCCCTGGTGCTCGGGCAGGAGTTGGACTGGCCGGTCTGGACCCGGGTCTGTCTGATTGCCTCCGTGGGGTTCTTCGTCGGGTTCGCCGGGTACGAGTCACGGCTTGCCGCGCGCGGTGGTGCGCCCCTGATCGCGCCCAGGGTGCTGCGCATCCCGGGGATCGCCCGGGCGGCGCTGCGCATTCTCGTGGTGATGGCGATCAACGCGGGCTTCCTCTTCGCGATGACGCTGCACATCCAGGGCGGCCTGGGCTACTCGGCGCTGCGCACGGGGCTGATGTTCGCACCGACCGCGTTGGTGTTCGGCGTGATCGGGCTGACCTGGCGCCGGTGGCCGGCGCGGCTTCAAAGTGCCCTGGTTCCGGGCGGGTTCGCCCTGGTGGCCATCGGCTCCGTGGCCATCGGGCTGTTGCTGCGTGACGGAGGCGACGGCGGTCTCTGGCTGTATGCGGCCTTTGCGGTCATGGGTGGCGGCATGGCACTGGGCTTCAGCCCCACCCTCACGGGGGCGTTGGCGAACGTACGTCCGGAGGATGCGGCTGATGCGAGCGGAGTCCTGGTGACCGTCACCCAACTCGGTCAGCTGATCGGCGTCGCGACATTCGGCACGTTCTATCTCAACCGCCTTGATACGCCCGGGGTGCAAGGGCCGGGGCACGCGGTGTGGGCATGCGCTCTCGCACTGTCGGCGGCGGCGTTGGCGGGCGCCTCGGCGGGTCTTGTACGGCGTCGGTGACCGACCGGATATCCGCCGGGCTGACCCCCTTGCGGGGTCATGGCAGAATCGAACCGCCGGAGGGGGCGACGGACCGAACGGGAGGGAGCGCGCGATGCCTGCGAGCCGCCACGAGGTCCCGGACCTGCTCCTTGTCCCCGAACGCCGTGCCCGGACCGGTCGCCTTGCCGGTGGCCCGCTCCGCGCGGCCCACATGCTCGGCGAGAACGGCGGAATCTCCTGCGTGTGCACTGCCCGTGGCCAAAGCCGGAGCTGACTCATGGGTGCACACAGGCGGAAGTGCGACTGGTGTGGCAGCGGTACGCCCATCGTCAGGGACATGGATCCGATCAATCCGGAGTACCAGTACTGGTGCGAGGAGTGTGCGCGGGCGCTGATCATAAAGGGCGACCCGATCGAGACCTACCGGGAGCTCGAGGGAGAGCCGATCTACGGGCGCCTGCTGGAGGAGCACTGCACTCTCAAGCGCTTCTACTCCTTCGCCACCGCGTGAGCCCTGTGTGCACCGCTGCCTGCACGCCCTTCCCTGACCGAGGTGCCGCAAAGTTGGTCAAATCCGGGCAGGCGGGAAACGATTTGGTGGACCGGCGGGGTCACCGGTAATGTTCTCGATGTCGCCAGGGGCCAACAGGACCGGGTGGCACACAGCGCGGGGCTATAGCTCAGTTGGTAGAGCGCCTGCATGGCATGCAGGAGGTCAGGAGTTCAATTCTCCTTAGCTCCACAGTGAAGCAGAGAGAAGCGGGTCATCCTTAGAGGGTGACCCGCTTCTCGTGCATGCGTGCATGGATCGGTCGCGCCAGGACCGGCCCGGGGCCCGTGCGGTACCCTGGCGCCATGCGTGCCGTACGCCTTCTGCTTAGCGAGCCGCGCTGATCAGTCCCGACCGGTGAGAATGCCTGGTCGGAATCGGCGCGGCGTCCCCTCCTGTGCGAGGGGATTTTTCGTTTCCGTAGACGCGTGTCCGTAGACGTGGGCGCCGGCAGATGACGATCGATGGAGCTTTGAGGATCATGAGCGAGACGAATTCCGCAGCCGAGACGGCTGCGCCGCACCGCTACACGGCGGCGATGGCCGCCGACATCGAGGCACGCTGGCAGGACTTCTGGGACGCCGAAGGCACGTACGAGGCGCCGAATCCGTCCGGTGACCTGGCGGGCAATCCGGAACTGGCCGCCAAGCCGAAGAAATTCATCATGGACATGTTCCCGTACCCCTCGGGTGCGGGCCTGCACGTCGGTCACCCTCTGGGCTACATCGCCACCGATGTCTTCGCCCGCCACCAGCGGATGACCGGGCACAACGTGCTGCACACCCTGGGCTTCGACGCCTTCGGCCTGCCCGCGGAGCAGTACGCCGTACAGACCGGCACGCACCCGCGGGTCTCCACCGAGGCCAACATCGAGAACATGACGGCCCAGCTGCGCCGACTGGGCCTGGGCCACGACAAGCGCCGCTCGTTCGCCACGATCGAGTCGGAGTACTACAAGTGGACCCAGTGGATCTTCCTGCAGATCTTCAACTCCTGGTACGACACCGAGGCCGATCGGGCCCGTCCGATCGACGAGCTGGTCGCACAGTTCGAGAGCGGTTCGCGCCCCACCCCGGGCGGCCGTGACTGGAGCGCCCTGAGCGCCGTCGAACGCGCGGACGTCCTGAGCGGGTACCGCCTGGCGTACGCCTCCGACGCCCCGGTCAACTGGTCGCCGGGCCTGGGCACCGTACTGGCCAACGAAGAGGTGACGGCCGACGGCCGATCCGAGCGCGGAAACTTCCCGGTCTTCAAGGCCAAGCTGCGCCAGTGGAACATGCGCATCACGGCCTATGCGGACCGACTGCTGAACGACCTGGACGGGCTGGACTGGCCCGAGGCCATCAAGCTGCAGCAGCGCAACTGGATCGGGCGTTCCGAAGGCGCGCGCGTCGACTTCCCGGTCGACGGCGCGGGCGACATCACCGTCTTCACTACCCGCCAGGACACCCTGTTCGGCGCCACCTACATGGTGCTGGCGCCCGAGCACGAGCTGGTCGAGCGGATCACTCCGGCCACCTGGCCCGAGGGCACCCACCCGGTGTGGACCGGCGGACACGCGTCCCCGGCCGAGGCTGTCACCGCGTACCGCAAGCTGGCCGCCGCCAAGTCCGATGTCGAGCGGCAGGCCGAGGCCAAGGACAAGACCGGTGTCTTCACCGGCGCGTACGCGACCAACCCGGTCAGCGGCGAGAAGGTGCCCGTCTTCATCGCCGACTACGTCCTGATGGGTTACGGCACCGGCGCGATCATGGCCGTGCCGGCGCACGACGCGCGCGACTTCGCCTTCGCGCGCGCCTTCGAGCTGCCGATGCGCTGTGTGGTCCAGCCGTCGGACGACCGGGGCACGGACCCCTCCGCATGGGACGACGCCTTTTCCTCGTACGAAGCGAAGCTGGTCAATTCCGCCAATGACGAGATCTCGCTGAACGGTCTGGGCGTCGTCGACGCCAAGGCGAGGATCACCGAGTGGCTGAAGGAGCACGGCGTTGGCGAGGGCACCGTCAACTTCCGGCTGCGCGACTGGCTGTTCAGCCGTCAGCGCTACTGGGGCGAGCCCTTCCCGATCGTCTACGACGAGGACGGCATCGCCCACCCGCTGCCCGAGTCGATGCTGCCGCTGGAGCTGCCGGAGGTCGACGACTACTCGCCGCGCACCTTCGACCCCGAGGACGCCGACACCCAGCCCGAGACCCCGCTGTCCCGGAACGCCGACTGGGTCAACGTCACCCTGGACCTGGGCGACGGCAACGGCCCGAAGAAGTACCGCCGCGAGACCAACACCATGCCCAACTGGGCGGGCTCCTGCTGGTACGAGCTGCGCTACCTGGACCCGCGCAACGACGAGAAGCTGGTCGACCCGGCGATCGAGCAGTACTGGATGGGCCCGCGCGAGGGGCAGCCCACCGGTGGCGTCGACCTGTACGTCGGCGGCGCCGAGCACGCCGTACTGCACCTGCTGTACGCGCGCTTCTGGTCCAAGGTGCTGCACGACCTGGGACACATCTCGTCCGCCGAGCCGTTCCACAAGCTGTACAACCAGGGCATGATCCAGGCGTTCGTCTACCGGGACAGCCGTGGCATCGCGGTCCCGGCGGCCGAGGTCGAGGAGCGCGACGGCAAGTTCTACTACCAGGACGAGAAGGTCAGCCGTGTCCTGGGCAAGATGGGCAAGTCCCTGAAGAACGCCGTCACGCCGGACGAGATCTGCGCCGAGTACGGTGCGGACACGCTGCGCCTGTACGAGATGGCGATGGGCCCCCTGGACGTGTCGCGGCCGTGGGACACGCGCGCCGTCGTCGGCCAGTACCGGCTGCTGCAGCGGCTGTGGCGCAACGTCGTCGACGAGGAGACCGGCGAGGTCACCGTCGTCGACACCGAGCCGGGCGAGGAGACGCTGCGGGCGCTGCACAAGGCGATCGACGGGGCCGGCCAGGACATGGCCGGGATGCGCTTCAACACCGCCATCGCCAAGGTCACCGAGCTGAACAACCACCTGACGAAGGCGGGCGGCCCGCTGTCCCGGAGCGTCGCCGAGTCGCTGGTGCTGCTGGTGGCGCCGCTGGCACCGCACATCGCCGAGGAGCTGTGGCACCGGCTGGGCCACACCGAGTCGGTCGTGCACCAGGACTTCCCGGTCGCCGATCCGGCGTACGTCGTGGACGAGGCCGTGACCTGCGTCGTGCAGGTGAAGGGCAAGGTCAAGGCGCGTCTGGAGATCTCCCCGTCGATCACGGACGAGGAGCTGGAAGCGCTGGCCCTGGCCGATCCGGCCGTGATCGCGGCGCTGGACGGCGCAGGGGTCCGCAAGGTGATCGTGCGGGCGCCGAAGCTGGTCAATATCGTCCCGGCATGATGGCGGTCGTCGCCCCCGCGTGACGGTTGTCGAGTATTCGCCGGTTTTGTGCCGCGGCGTGGGGGCGTTCCCCTACGGGCAGGTTGGGGGTTTCGAAGGAACCCTCGGCCTGCCATTTCCGTTTACGGTGGAGGGGCCGGCTCCCGGCAGCCGAAACGACATGCGAGGGGCGTTCATGGAAGCCGTGATCCTCATCCTGGGGTTGCTCTTTTTCGCGTTCGTGGCCCTGGGCGTGTATGTGGGCGTCAAGGCCATCGGCGTGGCGAAGCGTGGCGTGGACCGTACGATCACGCAGGCGCGCCGGACCGTCGAGGACACCACGCTGCGGGCCAAGAGCTACGGCCAGACGGGCGTGGGCGCAGAGCTGGCGCAGCTGCGGCTCGCGCTGCGCACATCCATGCGGGCCACGCAGCAGGCGTTGCAGACGGGAGCCGCCGAGGATGCCTCGCTCTCGGAGTCACTGGGCCTCTTCCAGCGGCTGAGTGCGCACGGGCGGGAGCTGGACGACGACCTGAAGAGACTGGAAGGCGAGCCCGACCGGGCGACGGTCGCGTCGATGCTGCCGGGCCTGAAGCAGCGTACGGAGCGGATCACACACTCCGCGGATTCGCTGCGATGGGCCGCCCGGGACCGGGCGCGGCAGTTCGCCGACGACGATCTGGACGCGCTGAACGCGCAGATCGATGTGGAGGCCGGGGCGCTGCGGCACTGGATGGTGGAACCGGACGAACCGGTCCACGGCCAGGGACAGGCGCAGGGCGGCAGCCGCGATCAGGGACAGGGACAGGGGTGGCGGACGGGGCACGGGCAGCCGATCCGACCAGCGCAGGAACGAGGGGCGGCCGACGGTACGGCGCAGGCGATCACGGCTCCGGACCCGCAACGACGGACCGAGTATCCGTGGCAGAAGGCGGCTCGGCCCGAAACGACGAACTGAGACGTTCGATGACCGACGGTGACCGGATGTGGTCCCAAGCGGTCCGGAGCGATCATTCGGTCGGGGTCGGACTGCCGAGCCGAGGGCTCGCCAGGTAACCTCCCGCTCATGTCCCGCCATGTCGCGATCGTCACCGATTCCACGGCCTACCTGCCGCCCGACGCGATGGAGCGGCACGGCATCACCGCGGTGCCGCTGACCGTCGTCCTCGGCGATCAGGTGTTGGAGGACGGCACCGAGATCTCGGCCCGCTCCCTCGCAGTGGCGCTCCAGAAGCGTCGCCCCGTGACGACTTCCCGGCCCAGCCCGGAGGTCTTCGCCGCCGCGTACCGGGCGGCGGCCGAGGCCGGAGCCGGCGGCATCGTCTCGCTGCACCTCTCGGCCGAGATCTCGGGTACATACGATGCCGCCGTGCTCGCGGCGAAGGACGCATCGGTTCCGGTGCGGGTGGTGGACACCGGGATGGTCGCCATGGCCCTGGGATTCTGCGCCCTGGCGGCGGCGGAGACGGCGGAGGCGGGCGGGAGCCTGGACGAGGCCGTCGCAGCCGCGGAGAAGCGGGCCGCGGGCACCTCCGCGTACTTCTACGTCGACACGCTGGACTATCTGCGCCGCGGCGGTCGTATCGGTGCGGCGCAGGCGCTGCTGGGATCGGCACTGGCCGTGAAGCCGCTGCTCCAACTGGACGGCGGCCGCATCGAACTGCTGGAGAAGGTGCGGACGGCCTCGAAGGCCATCGCGCGCCTGGAGGAGATCGTCGCGGAACGCTCGGGCGGCGACCGGGTGGACATTGCCGTGCATCACCTGGCGGCACCCGAGCGGGCCGAGCGGCTCGCCGAGCGATTGCGCGAGCGGGTGCCGGGCCTGGTCGACCTGCATGTCAGCGAGGTGGGCGCGGTGATCGGTGCACACACCGGGCCCGGACTGCTCGGGGCAGTGGTCGCGCCGCGCTGAAGCCGGTTCGCGACCGTGCTTCTTAGACCGACCGGCAAATGGGGGGCGGCGTCGCGGGGCTGGGCACGCACATCTGCGACGTTGTCGTCAATCACCATGGCTCCGCCATGCCTCAATCCTCCGCCTTGCAACTGCACGCACCCAGCCCCGCTCCTTCTTCCACCCCCCATTTGCCGGTCGGTCTTAGCTGTCGGCCCTCGGATTTCACTCCTCGGAGTGGCCGAGATATCCACAACTGCTCGGTTGTCCACCGAAATCAGGTCCGATCAGCGGGTTCGGATGGATGTGCCTACCGTCGTGAGGCATGGCTCCCCGATCACATCGTGCAACCAGCGGAAGCGGCAGCGGCCCCGGCCGCGCCCGTAGCGGTCCCGGCCTCGGACCCGGACGACGACGGTCCGCGCGGGGGCGCGCGGACGTCGTGGCGGCGGCTTCGCGGCAGCGGGCGGACGCCCTCATGGGAGGGGCACACGGCGGACGGGTCGCGCGGCCCGCGCTCGGGGTGGCAGTGGCTCCGGCGCCCGTTCCCGCTTCGGCGTTGGCTCCTGCTCCTGCTCCTGCTCCTGATTCTGGTTCTGCTCCGGCTCCTGCCCCGAGCCCGACACCAAGTCCCGCTCCTGGTAGTGCTGCGGCTACGGCGCCCGCGTCGGCCTCGACGCCGGTTTCTGCGCCGGCTCCTGGGCTGCGGGCGAGGGTGGCCCCCGCGCTGCGGGAGCGGATTCCGGTGTGGCTTCGGCTCAGATGCGGGTTGGAGCCAAGAACCCTTGCGGCGCTGGCCGTTGTCCTGATCGCGACCGCGGTCTTCGCCGCAGTGCATTTCTGGTCCGCGCGCCCCCACTTTGTACGCGCCCCTGATCCGGTCAATGAAGCTGCGCACGCCGGGACATCGGAGCCGGCGCCGGGGGTGGCGGCAGTGCCGGAGCCGTCACCGGGGCCGCCACCCACAACAAATCCGGGCGGGCACATCGTCGTCGATGTGAGCGGGAAGGTGCGACTGCCGGGGATCCATCAACTGCCGTCCGGCGCACGGGTCGCCGACGCGATCCGGGCCGCGGGCGGAGTCCGGCCCGGTGTCGACCTCGCCGGGCTCAACCGGGCGCGGGTGCTCATGGACGGGGAGCAGATCGTGGTGGGCGCTCCAACGGGCCCTCCGGTCGTGGGCGGGACGGGAGGAACCGCAACAGGCGGCACCGGCAGCGGCGGCACCACAACAGGACCGGTCAGCCTCAACCAGGCGACCGCCGAACAACTCGACTCCCTGCCCGGCGTCGGTCCGGTTCTCGCCCAGCACATTGTCGACTACCGCACCCAGCACGGCGGTTTCCGTTCCGTCGACGAACTCCGCGAAGTCAACGGGATCGGCGATCGCCGGTTCGCCGACCTCCAACCTCTGGTGGTGCCGTGAACCACTCGGAGAACGACTCGGAGAACCACTCGGACGTCCATGCGGCCTCGGGGCGGCGGCTGGGTGTCTCCGACCCGCGGCAGGAAGGCCCACTCGACCTTCGGCTGGTCCCGCCGGCCCTGGCGGCCTGGGCCGGAGCGGCAATCGCGCTCGGCGCGCCGGGGCGGTGGACCACGGCGGGCGTGATGCTCTGCGTCGGCGCGGCCATGGTGCTCCTGGCGCTGTCCGGAGTGTCGGCGACCCATGCGATGCGAGGACTGTCGGCCGGTACCGGGGGAGGGGCGGCAGACGACGAGAGTGCGGTACGTAACCGGCGGCGGCCGCACACCACCGCAACCGCAACCGCAACCGCTGCGGCGCTGCTCTGCGCGGCGGCCGGGGCCGCGTCGGCCGGCTGGCACAGCGCGGACGTACGGCAGGGGCCGGTCCACGAGCTGGCCCAGCGGTTTACGAGGGTGGACGCGGAGGTGACAGTGACGTCCGACGCCCGGCAGACCGTGCCCCGGGTGCGCGGCGACCACAGCACGCCCGTCTCCCTCCTCGTGGATGCCGAGATCACACGGCTGACCGGGCCCGACGGTGCGGTCACCCGGCTGCGTACGCCGGTGCTGCTGATCGTCTCGCCCGGCGGATCGACGGCCCGGTGGCAGGAGTTGCTCCCCTCCACACGACTGCGCGTCGGAGGCCGACTGGCGCCACCCCTGCACGAAGGCGAGCGCAACGCCGCCGTACTCCGGCCGGAGGGCAAGGGCCCGCCGCACGTCACCGGGCCCCCTTCCGCGGTCCAGCGCATGGCGGGCGCTCTGCGTGGCGGTCTGCGGGAGGCGACCGAGCGGCTCGATCCCGATGCGCGGGCGCTTCTGCCCGGCCTGGTGGTCGGTGACACCTCACGGGTCACTCCGGAACTCCACGATGCCTTCCAGGCAGCCGACCTCACCCACCTGATGGCGGTCTCCGGTGCCAACCTGGCGATCCTGCTCGTTCTCCTGATCGGGCCACCGGGCCTGGCCGTGCGCGTCGAACGACGCGGTCTGGCACCCCGGTTGGGTATTTCGCTGCGGATGACCGCATTGCTCGGCGGCGGGCTCACCCTCGCCTTCGTCATCGTGTGCCGGCCGGAGCCGAGCGTGCTGCGGTCCGCGGCCTGCGGGCTGATCACCCTGCTCGCCATCGGCACGGGGCGCCGCAGATCGCTGATCCCCGCGCTGGCCGCCGCGGTCCTTCTGCTGGTGCTGTACGACCCGTGGATGGCACGCAGTTACGGCTTCGTCCTCTCCGTCCTGGCCACCGGTGCCCTGCTCACCATCGCCCCGAAGTGGAGCGAAGCACTGCAACGGCGCAGGGTTCCGGCCCGGCTCGCCGAGGCGCTGGCCGCGGCTGCCGCGGCGCAGGCCGTGTGCGCGCCGGTCGTCGTGCTGCTCGCCTCCCGGGTCAGTCTGGTGGCGATCCCGTGCAATCTGCTGGCCGAGTTCGCGGTGGCACCGGCCACGGTCCTCGGGTTCGCCGCGCTCGCCCTGGCACCGGTGGCCATACCGGTGGCGGAGCTGCTCGCCCGGCTCGCGGGGTGGCCGACCGGGTGGATCGCGTCGGTGGCCCGTACCGGGGCGGCCCTGCCCGGGGCGGAGATCGACTGGCCCGACGGCGGAAAGGGGGCGCTGCTGCTCGCCGTGCTGACGGCAGTGGTGGTGTTGTCCGCCCGTCGTATCGTGCGCCATCCCTGGGTCTGCTCGGCCGCCGCGCTGCTGCTGATCGTCGCGGTGTTGCGCCCGGTTCCGCTCACTCGTGTGCTGACCGGATGGCCGCCGCCCCACTGGGCGTTCGTGATGTGCGACGTCGGTCAGGGAGACTCCCTGGTGCTGGCCGCGGGGGAGGGCCAAGGCGTGGTCGTCGATGCCGGTCCCGACCCGCGGCTCGTCGACCGGTGTCTGCGCGACCTGGGCATCACCGAGGTACCGCTCCTGGTCCTCACACATTTCCACGCGGACCATGTGCGGGGGTTGCCCGGTGTGCTGCGGGGCAGAGCGGTCGGGGCGATCCAGACGACGAACCTGGACAAGCCTTTGGACCAGGTCGCGTTCGTCCGGAGAACGGCCGCCGCGACGGGCGTCCCCCTGGTGCGGGCGGTCCCCGGTGAACGACGCAGGATCGGGCCCCTCGACTGGCGAGTCCTGTGGCCGGTGGGCGGCATGGGAGCGGGTGGCGCACCGGGATACCAGGGAGCCGTATCGGGGCCCTTACCACAGGAGCCGAATGATGCCAGCGTCACCCTCTACGTCCGGACCGGCGGGCTGACCCTGCTGCTCCTGGGCGACCTCGAACCCCCGGCCCAGCAAGGGTTGTTGCGCAGATATCCCGCGCTGCCGCCGGTGGACGTGCTCAAGGTCGCCCATCACGGCTCCGCCCATCAGGACCCCGCTCTGCTGCACAGCGCACGCCCGAGACTCGCCCTGGTGAGCGTGGGCAGGGACAACCCGTACGGTCACCCGGCCCCGCGCACCGTCGACGCGCTCCGAGCCGGTGGCGCGGTGGTGCTGCGCACGGACATGGGCGGCGCGATCGCCGTGACGGGTGCCGGGACGGGGCTGAGCGCGGTGGGCAGCTCATGAGCCCGAGCTCCGGTTCGCCGACCGGGCGCACGAGCGGAGTGGTCAATTCGGACCATCGGTAACACCTCTACGCAAGCCCCTGCGAGCTGCTGCGTTTGCCTCGAACGCCACATCGGTGATCGAATGGATACTCGTCGGTGGGCCGCTGCTCCGACGAGGACGTCCAGCCGTCAGGGCCCAAGGTGAAATCGCCCCCGGGGGGTAGGTAGAAGATGTTCGGCCGTTGGCTGGGAAGCAAGAAGGCGACGGATACGGCGCGCGGCAACGCTCTTGCCGGCTTCGAGGTGCCGCGCACCGCGGGAGTGCTCAGTTGCCGGGTGCTCGACCCCGTCAACGAGATCGTGCCGCATGCCGAGTTCGTCGTCACGGACAGCGCGGGCCGCAAGGTCGTCGGCGGTGAGACGGACCCGTACGGCAGCGTCTTCGCCACGGTCCCGGCCGGTGAGTACCGACTGGCCGTCACGGCCGAGGGCTTCACCCCGTTCCACGGCGCGGCCACGGTCGTCGAAGGCGGCCACGCGAGCCTTGGAGATGTGACGCTGCAACTGTCCGCGCCCCCGCAGTTGCCCGTCCCGGGCGAGTGGGAGGTCGAGCCGATGCACTCACAGATCGGCTTCACGGCCCGGCACATCGGTATGGCGCGCATCCATGGCCGGTTCAACACCTTCGCCGGTGCCGTCCGGATCGCCGACCGCATGGAGGACTCCGCCATGCACGTGATCATCGACGCGGCGTCGATCGATACGAACGTCCAGATGCGCGACGACCATCTGCGTTCCAGCGACTTCCTCGACGTGGGCCGCTATCCGACGCTGGAGTTCTACAGCGACCGCTTCGTCCACCGCGGCGGCACCCGCTGGGGCGTGACCGGCGCGCTGACCCTGCACGGCGTCAGCCGTACGGTCACGCTGGACACCCAGTATCTCGGCCTGGGCAGCGGCCTGGAGGGCGAGACCCGCGCCGCCTGCCGGGCCACCACGGAACTGCACCGCGAGGACTTCACCCTCACCTGGCAGACGATGCTGGCCCGAGGCATCGCGGCCGTCGGCTCCAGCATCGCCATCGACATGGACATCCAGATCGTTCCCAAGGGCTGAGATCGAGGGCGCCGCCGCCGGAGCGCTGCGGCTGGGTGGTGTCCGGCGAGGTCCGAAGCCTGGTGGATCGCGTGGCGACCGACCAGGGTCGGCTGGACATCCTGGTCAACGACATCTGGGGCGGCGAACCCCTCTTTGAATGGGACACCCCTGTATGGGAGCACGACCTCGACAAGGGACTGCGACTGCTCCGGCTCGCGGTGGAGACCCACGCAATCACCAGCCACCACGATCTTCCCCTCCTCCTGCGGAAAGCAGGTACAGATCAGCAACAACCGGTCGGGTCAACGGCTGGACGAGTCACGACCGGGTCTTCGGCATCTGTCTCGCCGTCGAGGGAACCCCTAGGCCGGGGGCGGCCGGCAAGCTTGCCAGCCGCCCCGGGGGCTGAGGACCCGTGACCGACCGCGTCGATGTCAGGGCTGGGCCAGACGCTGGAACATGGCGTCGATCTCGGCCTGGTCGGCGATCAGGGGCAGAGTGTCGAAGGACAGCTCCCACTCGCCCGCCGGACCGAAGCGCTCCACGATCCCGAAGGGGACCGCGCCCTTGGGGCTGGTGACGGTGCCGTGCCACTCCACGAAGGTGTGCGTGCGGCCGAACGCGACCTGGCCCGGCTTCAGCCGGACATCGGCGTGGTCGAAGAGTCGGCGGAGATAGGCCGCCTTGCCGTCGGCGGTCTTGAGGGGCGCGGCGAGGCCAGGTGCGGTCAGGCGGCCGTGTCCGGCCTCGCCGACGAGAGCGTCGATGTCCTCGGTGTTCCAGGCCGCGAGCCGCGCCGTGATGTCCCCGGCGCCGAAGGGGCGCGACGCGGGGCCCCGGTCGGCGACGGCCGGGGCCACGTGCGGGCCCATGTCCGCGTCCGGACCCGTGTCCACGACACCCTCGAACAGGTTGCGCAGCTCCGGGGCGGCCGAGCGGTACACGGTGTACCGGTCGTAGTAGCGCCTGGCCTGGATCGTCTTGCCGTCGTCGGAGAGGACGTTGCGGGCGATCTGCGGATAGCCGACCTTGTGGCCCTTGATGGTGACCTCGTTCCACTGGCCGAACATCACCACCGCACCGTCCGCGACGACTTCGGTGCCCCGATAGCGCAAGTCCGGTACGAGACGCAGCGAGCCGACGATGGAGTTCCCTATGACGGCGTGCCCGCGCTGCGGAGCGCCCCCGGCCTCCCAGAGGGTGGCCTCCGGGTCGAAGATGTCGAGATAGGCGGCGACCCGCGGGTGTCCGACCTCGCCCGGCTGCGGCGGCGTCCCGGTGGTGGTCTCGCCGAATGTGATCTGCCGCTTCATGAACGCGCAGGCGTTGGGGGTGATGCGTCCCTCCAGCGTGCCGACCTTGTCACGGACCTCTGCGCACGCGACCGGGGCCGGTGCGGCGGCCGTCGCGTGCAGCGCGGCTCCCGCGTCCGTGTTCGGGTTTGTGTTCGCGTACGGGTGTGCCGTGCCGAACGCCATCCCGGACACCATCGCGACCGTGACGGCTCCCGCACGCCCCAGCATCTTCGTACCGCGCATCTTCGACCTCACACCCTTCGTAGGGGGAACAACCGTGACCTCAGGTCCTGGTGGAGTGCGTGTCCCGCGCTCCCCGGCCTGTGACGGCAACCCTGCCCGCGTCCGCTCCGAAGATCGATTACGTGCCAGGTAATGGGCCCCGGCCCGGGGCGGGAGGGATGACGCACGACGAACGGTGGTGACCGGGTGGGCGTGACAGGTGGTCCTGACGTGTCGCGGTACGGAGCGTCAGTCGGCGTAGACCGCCGACGGCGGGCCCGCGGGTGCGGCGCCCAGGGTCGGGGCGAGAGCGAAGTCAACGCCATGGTCGATGTGGACCATCCACCTGCGGCACGAGTTCGGCTCGGCGTTCATCCCCGTTGAAGCCAGGGTGCCTCCAGCCAGCCTTCGTACTCCGCCGCCAGCGCGTCGAGTGCCGGCGCCTCGAGCCGGCCGTCCGCGTCCTCCACGACCACCAGCCACTGGGCGTCCTCGGCATCGTCCTCGCCGGCCAGCGCATCGCGTACGAGCTGAGGTTCCTCGGCGACCCCGAAACGGCCGCCGAGCTCTCCGGCCACCTCCTCCGCGGCATCGCGGTCGGGCAGCACCAGCACATGTCTCATATCGCTCACCTGCCCATTCTCCCGTACGGGGCAAGCCGTGCGGTCCGGTCGGCACCGTCTCGCCGAGCGAGTGGTGCCGGGCGCCCGGCGAAGTGCCTCTCCGGCCGCGATGAGTTCGGCAACCGCTTCCGTCACCGCGCGAGGCGGGCAGGGAGTCCGGCGGGCTGTCAGTGGCGCGTGGGATGCTGGACGGCGATGGCCACCAGAAGGAATTCCACCGACGACCCGCTCGCCCCCCTCACCCTCGCCGTGGGCCAGGAGGACCTGCTCCTCGACCGCGCCGTGCAACAGGTGGTGGCGGCGGCCCGCGCCTTTGACCCCGACACGGACGTCCGCGACCTCACCCCGGACCAGCTCCAGCCCGGCACCCTTGCCGAGCTGACGAGCCCGTCGCTCTTCGCCGAGCGCAAGGTGGTGATCGTGCGCAATGCGCAGGACCTCTCCGCCGACACGATCAAGGACGTCAAGGCGTACCTCGGCGATCCGGTCGAGGAGATCACCCTCGTTCTGCTGCACGCGGGCGGCGCCAAGGGCAAGGGGCTGCTGGACGCGGCGCGCAAGGCCGGGGCGCGGGAGGTCGCCTGTCCCAAGACGACCAAACCGGCCGAGCGGCTCTCGTTCGTACGGTCGGAGTTCCGGGCACTGGGGCGCTCGGCGACCCCGGAGGCGTGTCAGGCGCTGGTCGACTCCATCGGCAGCGATCTGCGGGAGCTGGCGAGCGCGGTCTCGCAGCTCGTCGCGGATGTCGAGGGCACGATCGACGAGGCGGTCGTCGCCCGTTACTACACGGGCCGCGCCGAGGCATCAAGCTTCACCGTCGCCGACCGCGCGGTGGAGGGACGGGCGGCGGAAGCGCTCGAGGCGCTGCGTTGGTCGTTGTCGACCGGAGTGGCGCCCGTGCTGATCACCAGCGCGCTGGCGCAGGGCGTACGAGCGATCGGCAAGCTGTCCTCGGCCCGCGGCGGGCGTCCTGCGGACCTCGCCCGTGAGCTGGGCATGCCGCCGTGGAAGATCGACCGGGTGCGCCAGCAGATGCGCGGGTGGACGCCGGACGGCGTGGCCGTGGCGCTGCGGGCGGTCGCGGAGGCGGACGCGGGGGTCAAGGGAGGCGGCGACGACCCGGAGTACGCGTTGGAGAAGGCCGTGGTCGCGGTGGCGCGGGCGGCGCGGTCCGGACGGTAGGACAGCGGTGGCCGGACCGCAGAAACATAACGCGGGCCGAGCAGGGGGTACGCCGAAGGCCCCGGTCTCGCTCTGGGGAGAGCGGAGGCCGGGGCCTTCGGATCACACTCGGTGCGCCGCACCCGCGTGGCGAACGCAGGTTCGGTGTGCGGCGCGGGGGCCGGGCAGGGGCGGGAGAGAGGGCCCGCTGGTCCGTTCCGGCGGTTACATCAGAAAGCTCAGCCCTGGAGGGAGGCAACCTTGGAGGCCAGCGCCGACTTCTTGTTGGCGGCGGCGTTCTTGTGGATGACACCCTTCGAGACGGCCTTGTCGAGCGCGCGGGAGGCGTCGCGAGCGGCCGTGGTGGCCTTCTCGACGTCACCGGCGACGGCAGCCTCACGGGCCTTGCGGATAGCGGTCTTGAGCGAGGACTTGACGGCCTTGTTGCGCAGGCGCGCCTTCTCGTTCGTCTTGTTCCGCTTGATCTGGGACTTGATGTTCGCCACGAAAGAGCCTTTTCAGGTTCGTTGGATCTTCGATGTGCGCCGCACGGCCCGAGAGGGTCGCGAGGCACAGCTGTCAACGGTACCAGCCCCGCTCCGACCGGCCCAAACCGGTCTTCGCCCCGCAACCATGGGACGATGGAGGCTACGTATCGATCCGACCGAACCGACATCGACCCGAGACACGGCGTTCGGCGTCTCAAGAATCAGGACCCTGCGTGCCCGCGACTCCTACCCACGTGCCCGAGCCGAGCCGTACCGACCCGGCGCTGATCCGCAACTTCTGCATCATCGCGCACATCGACCACGGCAAGTCGACCCTTGCCGACCGGATGCTTCAGCTGACGGGCGTGGTCGACCAGCGGCAGATGCGCGCTCAGTACCTCGACCGGATGGACATCGAGCGCGAGCGCGGCATCACCATCAAGTCCCAGGCGGTGCGTCTGCCCTGGGCGCCCGAAACGGGTGAGGACCAGGGCCGCACCCACGTCCTCAACATGATCGACACCCCGGGCCACGTGGACTTCACCTACGAGGTCTCGCGTTCGCTCGCCGCCTGCGAGGGCACGGTCCTGCTGGTCGACGCCGCGCAGGGCATCGAGGCCCAGACGCTGGCCAACCTCTACCTGGCGATGGAGAACGACCTCACCATCGTCCCGGTCCTCAACAAGATCGACCTGCCGGCCGCGCAGCCGGAGAAGTTCTCCGAGGAACTGGCCAACCTCATCGGCTGTCAGCCGGAGGACGTGCTCAAGGTCTCCGCGAAGACCGGCCTCGGGGTGGAAGCGCTGCTCGACCGCGTGGTCAAGGACGTCCCGGCCCCGGTCGGCAACGCCGACGCCCCCGCCCGCGCGATGATCTTCGACTCGGTCTACGACTCGTACCGCGGTGTCGTCACGTACGTCCGTGTCGTCGACGGCCAGCTCAACAAGCGCGAGCGCATCAGGATGATGTCCACCGGCGCCACCCACGAGCTGCTGGAGATCGGCGTCTCCTCCCCGGAGATGACCCCGGCCGACGGCCTCGGCGTGGGCGAGGTGGGCTACATCATCACCGGCGTGAAGGACGTCCGGCAGTCCAAGGTCGGTGACACCATCACCTCCCTGAACAAGGGCGCGAGCGAGGCGCTGGGCGGCTACAAGGACCCCAAGCCGATGGTGTTCTCGGGCCTGTACCCGCTGGACGGCTCGGACTACCCGGACCTGCGCGAGGCGCTCGACAAGCTCCAGCTCAACGACGCCGCCCTGGTGTACGAGCCGGAGACCTCCGCCGCGCTCGGCTTCGGCTTCCGCGTCGGCTTCCTCGGCCTGCTCCACCTCGACGTGATCCGCGAGCGGCTGGAGCGCGAGTTCGGTCTCGAACTCATCGCCACCGCGCCCAACGTGGTCTACCGCGTCGAGATGGAGGACGGCACCGAGCACACCGTCACCAACCCGAGCGAATTCCCCGAGGGCAAGATCGACAAGGTGCACGAGCCCGTCGTGCGCGCCACGGTCCTGGCCCCCAGCGAGTTCATCGGCGCGATCATGGAGCTCTGCCAGAACCGGCGCGGCACCCTCCTCGGCATGGACTACCTCTCCGAGGACCGGGTCGAGATCCGCTACACCCTGCCGCTCGCCGAGATCGTCTTCGACTTCTTCGACCAGCTGAAGTCCAAGACCCGGGGCTACGCCTCCCTCGACTACGAGCCCACCGGCGAGCAGTCCGCCCAGCTCGTCAAGGTCGACATCCTGCTGCACGGCGACAAGGTCGACGCGTTCTCCGCGGTCACGCACAAGGACAAGGCGTACGCGTACGGCGTGCGGCTCGTCGCCAAGCTGCGCGAGCTGATCCCGCGGCAGAACTTCGAGGTGCCGATCCAGGCCGCCATCGGTTCCCGGGTCATCGCCCGTGAGACGGTCCGCGCCATCCGCAAGGACGTCCTCGCCAAGTGCTACGGCGGTGACATCTCCCGTAAGCGGAAGCTGCTGGAGAAGCAGAAGGAAGGCAAGAAGCGGATGAAGATGGTCGGCAATGTGGAGGTGCCGCAGGAGGCCTTCATCGCCGTGCTGTCGACGGACGAGTCGGGCGGGGAGAGCAAGGGCAAGAAGTAGCCCCCCGGATCCGTCCCGTCCTACTCGGTGGTAGGCCAACGGGCCCCTGTGTCGCAGCGCGCTGCGACACAGGGGCCCGTTTGTTATGAAGCGGCGGCCCGTTGCCTCTTACGCGGCGGACGCGCGCGCTCTACCCTGATCACGGCTGTAGTTACTCGCCAGTTAAGCAAGCGGGATCGAGCACCGCGGGCCTGACACCACAGGCCAGGTGCCGCAGGACCGAAACGCAGACCTACGCAGGACACGCACAGGAACAACAGGAACAAGCACCAGTCAGCAGGAACAAGCAGCCGGTCGTGAAGCACTGCCGCAGGCCCGGAGGATGTCGTGAGCGACACACAGACCCTGATCGATAACCGACCGCCCTCCGTGGCGAACCTCTTCGTCGACCGCGTGGCGGCCACCCCCGACGGGGAGGCCTACCGCTACCCCGTCCCGTCGGCCGCCGGCGAGGGGCCCGACGAGTGGAAGTCGCTGAGCTGGGCACAGGCCGCCGAGCGTGTGTACGCCATCGCGGCAGGGCTGATCGGTCTGGGCGTCCAGCCGGAGGAGCGGATCGCGCTCGCCGCCAGTACCCGGGTGGAATGGATCCTCGTCGACCTCGGTGTGATGTGCGCGGGTGCCGCCACCACCACGATCTACCCGTCGACCAACGCCGAGGAGTCGGCGTTCATCCTCTCCGACTCCGAGAGCCGGGTGCTGATCGCCGAGGACGCCGGCCAGCTGGCCAAGGCCCGCGAGCGCCGCGCCGAACTGCCGAACCTCGCCCACGTCGTCGTCATCGACCCCGAGGGCGCCGGGCCCGCCGAGGACGACCCCGAGGGCTGGGTGCTCACCCTCGCCGACCTGGAGGCCCGTGGCGCCGAGCACTTGGCGAAGAACCCCGGCGCGGTTCAGGAGCGGGTGTCCGCGATCACGGCCGACCAACTGGCCACCCTGATCTACACCTCCGGCACCACCGGCCGCCCCAAGGGCGTACGCCTGCCGCACGACAACTGGTCGTACATGGCCAAGGCCACCGTCGGGACCGGCCTGATCACCAAGGACGACGTCCAGTACCTCTGGCTGCCGCTCGCGCACGTCTTCGGCAAGGTCCTCACCTCCGGCCAGATCGAGGTCGGCCACGTCACCGCCGTCGACGGCCGGGTCGACAAGATCATCGAGAACCTGCCGGTGGTCCAGCCGACGTACATGGCCGCCGTTCCCCGTATCTTCGAGAAGGTCTACAACGGTGTCGCGGCCAAGGCGCGGGCCGGCGGCGGGGCCAAGTACAAGATCTTCCAGTGGGCGGCCAAGGTCGCCCGCGAGTACGCGGCCGTCTCGCAGGACAACTTCCGGCGCACCGGCACGGCCTCCGTCCCGTTCGCGCTCGGCGCCAAACACAAGGTCGCCGACGCCCTGGTCTACGCCAAGATCCGCGAGGCCTTCGGCGGCCGGCTGCGCGCCTGTGTCTCCGGCTCGGCTGCCCTCGCCCCCGACATCGGCTTCTTCTTCGCGGGCGCCGGCATCCACATCCTGGAGGGCTACGGCCTCACCGAGTCCAGCGCCGCCTCCTTCGTCAACCCGGGCGAGGCCTACCGCACCGGCACCGTCGGCAAGCCGCTCCCCGGCACCGAGGTACGGATCGCCGACGACGGCGAGATCCTGCTGCGCGGCCCCGGTCTGATGCAGGGCTACCAGGGGCTGCCGGAGAAGACCGCCGAGGTGCTGGAGGCGGACGGCTGGTTCCACACGGGTGACATCGGAGAGCTGTCCGTGGACGGCTACCTCCGGATCACCGACCGCAAGAAGGACCTCATCAAGACGTCCGGCGGCAAGTACATCGCCCCGGCGGAGGTCGAGGGACAGTTCAAGGCGGTCTGCCCGTTCGTCTCCAACATCCTCGTGCACGGCGCGGACCGTAACTTCTGCACCGCGCTGATCGCCCTCGACGAGCCGACCATCCTCGGCTGGGCCGCCGAGAACGGTCTGGGCGGGAAGCCGTACGCCGACGTGGTGGCCGCCCCGCAGACCGTCGCGCTCATCGAGGGCTATGTGAAGCGGCTCAACGAGGGGCTGCAACGCTGGCAGACCATCAAGAAGTTCCGGCTGCTGCCCCGCGATCTCGACATCGAGCACGGCGAGCTGACGCCCAGTCTCAAACTGAAGCGGCCGGTCGTCGAGCGGGAGTACAAGGACCTCATCGACGACATGTACGCGGGGAGCCGCGAGGCGTAACCCAAGTCCTCGGACGGTGGCCGCACGGTGCGGCCGCCCCTGTCCCGGTCCGCTCACTTTCTCTGCCCACTTCGGCAACTCGTCGCTTATGGGCATGGTCAATCTGTCACTCTGTCGGTGTCGTCAGTGGCACCCAGTGAGAACAGTCAGACAGAACGAGAACAGACAGAGCGCGAACAGGTCAGGAGCTGCACCGTGGGGCCCATTCCCTTGCAGCGGGACATCGTTGAACGTCCCGGCATCACCGTCGGTCATGCGGACGCAAGGCCCGTCGCCCGTACGTCCCTGCCCGGAAACCTCCTCGCACCCTCCGCCGGCCGCCGGTTCGTCGAGGCGGCGCTCACCGAATGGAGCGGGCTCGGACTGCCGGCGGCCGTGGGCTTCAGCGAGCGGCTGGTCGACGACGCGGCGGTCGTCGTCAGCGAGCTGGTCACCAACGCGGTCGTGCACGCCGGGACCAACGTCGAGCTGCTGTGCCGGCTGGAGGAGGCCACCGAGGACGAGGCCGCGGCCCTGGTGCTGGAGGTCTCCGACCACCACCCGGCCCGCGCCGTGCGCAGCGAAAGTTCCAAGGACGGCGGCCCGGCCGACGCGGCGGAGAGCGGGGTCACCACCGGCTCCGCCGATCCCGCCGAGTACGGTCGCGGACTCCAGCTCGTCGGCACCCTCGCCGAGCGCTGGGGCATCACGTACCGCACCGGCCTCAAGACCGTCTGGGCCCGGCTCCCCGTCGACGACTGGAATCCGTTCCCCGAACCGTCCACCGAGCCCGGATTCCAGCAGGGACTGCGCGCCGCCGAACTGCTCGCACCCAGCGCCCGGCGGGCCCTGCGCGACGGCGCGGACTGGGCGGGCCGCGGCGCGCTCTCGTTCCTCGCCGAGGCCTCGGACCTGCTCGCCGGCCAGCTCGACGAGGACATCGTGGCGGCGCTCGCCGGACAGTTACTGGTGCCCAGACTCGCCGACTGGTGCGCGATCTGGCTCGAACCCGAGAACGGCGGTCCCGCGGCAGTGCCCCGGCTCGCCAGCGTCTGGCACCGCGACGAGGCCGAGACCGGGCAGCTGCGCACGCTGCTGGAACAGGACCCGATCCGGCTGCCCGAGCGGGTGGGCACCGGCCCCGTCTCGCTGCCCTGGCCCGGGGTGGAGGAGGACGGCGAGAAGGCCGACGAGCGCCCCGAGTCCGCGCTCGCCTACCGGATCACCTCGGGCGGCCGGACCCTCGGCGCCGTACTCCTCGGCCGCGAGGGCGCCGCACGCGTCCCCGACGAAGTGACCGCCCTGATCGAGGACTTCGTACGCCGTGTCGGCCTCGCCGTCGGCGCCGCCCGCGCCTACACCCGCCAGGCCACCATCAGCCGCATCCTGCAACGCGCGCTGCTGCCCAGCAAGGTCGCCGACATACCCGGCGTCACCAGCTCACTGGTGTACGAACCCAGCGACGACGGGGTCGTCGGCGGAGACTTCTACGACATTTTCCCGTGCCCCGGCGACCGCTGGTGCTTCGTCCTCGGCGACGTCCAGGGCAGCGGCCCCGAAGCCGCCGTCGTCACCGGCCTGGCCCGGCCCTGGCTGCGGCTGCTGGCCCGGGAGGGTTTCGGCGTCGGCGAGGTGCTGGACCGGCTCAACCGGCTGCTCCTCGACGATGCGATGGAGGCCGCCGAGGCGGCCGCGCTCATGGTGGCCGCGGCGGGCGGCCAGCAGACGGCGGACACCGGACAGTCCCGCTTCCTCTCCCTGCTGTACGGGGAACTGGTGCCGCTGCCCGACGGCGGCGTGCGCTGCACCGTGGCCAGCGCCGGCCACCCGCTGCCGCTGCTGCTGCGGCCAGACGGCGAGGTGTGCCCGGCCGCCGAGCCGCAGATGCTGCTCGGGATCTTCGACGACGTGGCGTACGAGAGCCAGAGCTTCGACCTGGCACCGGGCGACAGCCTGCTGTGCGTCACGGACGGCGTGACGGAACGGCGCTCCGGAGCGCTGATGTTCGACGACGGGGACGGTCTGGCCCGGGCGCTGGCCGACTGCGCCGGGCTGTCGGCGGACGGGATCGCGGACCGCATCAAGCGGTCCGTGCATGAATTCGCCGAGCGGCCGCCCGACGACGATCTGGCGCTGCTGGTGCTGCAGGCCGGGTGAGGCCGGGCGGCCGGGGCGGGCGCCGGGCCTCACCCGGCCCGCGTCCGGAGACGGACGGTCGGCTTCCGTGATCATGGACGTGGCCCGGGGTTCCCCGGCGGCGAGCGACAATGGGCGGTATGCCTTCCGTACTGCCCGATGGTGAACCCGTACCCGACGACGGGGCGCTGCCCCGCCATGCCCTGGAAGGCGCCGCCGACCGGCCGCTCGGCTTCTACCTGCATGTGCCCTACTGCGCGACCCGCTGCGGCTACTGCGACTTCAACACCTACACCGCCACCGAGCTGCGCGGCTCGGGCGGTGCGCTGGCCTCCCGGGACAACTACGCCGCCCACCTGATCGGCGAGGTCCGCCAGGCCCGCAAGGTCCTCGGCGACGATCCGCGTCCGGTCCGTACGGTCTTCGTCGGCGGCGGCACTCCCACCCTGCTGGCCGCCGCGGATCTCGTACGGATGCTGGGCGCGATCCGCGAGGAGTTCGGGCTCGCGGACGACGCCGAGATCACCACCGAGGCCAACCCGGAATCCGTCGGTCCGGCGTACCTGGCCGAGCTGCGCGAGGGCGGCTTCAACCGGGTCTCGTTCGGGATGCAGAGCGCCCGGCAGCACGTGCTGAAGATCCTGGACCGCACGCACACGCCGGGCCGGCCCGAGGCATGCGTCGCCGAGGCGCGGGAGGCGGGCTTCGAGCACGTCAACCTCGATCTGATCTACGGAACGCCCGGGGAGTCCGACGACGACTGGCGGGCCTCGCTGGACGCGGCGATCGGCGCGGGGCCGGACCACGTGTCGGCGTACGCGCTGATCGTCGAGGAGGGCACGCAGCTGGCCCGGCGGATCCGGCGCGGCGAGATCCCGATGACCGATGACGACGCCCACGCGGACCGGTACCTGATCGCGGACGAGGCGATGGCCGCGGCGGGCTTCTCCTGGTACGAGGTGTCGAACTGGTCCCGTACGCCCGAGGGCCGGTGCCTGCACAACGAGCTGTACTGGCGGGGCGCCGACTGGTGGGGCGCCGGTCCCGGGGCGCACAGCCATGTCGGCGGGGTGCGCTGGTGGAACGTGAAGCATCCGGGGGCGTACGCGCAGGCGCTGGCCGAGGGGCGGTCGCCGGGGGCCGGGCGCGAGATCCTCTCCGAGGAGGACCGGCGAGTGGAGCGGATCCTGCTGGAGCTCCGGCTCCAGGACGGGTGCCCGTTGTCGCTGCTGGCACCGGCCGGGCTGGCCGCTTCCCGCCGCGCCCTGGCGGACGGGCTCCTGGAGTCCGGTCCGTACGAGCGGGGGCGGGCGGTGCTGACCCTGCGGGGGCGGTTGCTGGCGGATGCGGTGGTGCGGGATCTGGTGGACTGAGGGTGGTGCGGGGCGGGGGTGCGCCTGCGGCGGGCTTGTTCCCCCGCCCGCACCCCTTCCCGTAACCGGGGGCTCTGCCCCGGACCCTCGCTCCTCAATCGCCGGAGGGGCTTGATTTCGCTCCTCGATCGCCGGAGGGCTGTCGGCTGGTTACTCGGGGGCCGTCACGAAGTCGATCAGGTGTTCCACGGAGCCCAGCAGGGCCGGCTCCAGATCCCGGTACGAGCGCACCGTGGACAGGATCCGCTGCCAGGCCGCGCCCGTGTTCTCCTCCCAGCCCAGCGCGCGGCACACGCCCGTCTTCCAGTCCTGGCCGCGCGGGATCACCGGCCAGGCGGCGATCCCCACGGACGACGGCTTCACCGCCTCCCACACGTCGACGTAGGGGTGGCCGACCACCAGCACGTTCGCGTCCGAGACCTGCTCCGCGATCCGGGACTCCTTGGAGCCGGGAACGAGGTGGTCGACCAGGACGCCCAGCCTGGCGTCCGGGCCGGGGGAGAACTCGCGCACGACGGCCGGGAGGTCGTCGACGCCTTCCAGGTATTCGACGACCACGCCCTCGATCCGCAGATCGTCGCCCCAGACCCGCTCGACCAGTTCCGCGTCGTGCCGGCCCTCCACATAGATCCGGCCCGCCCGCGCGACCCGGGCGCGCGCCCCGGGGACCGCGACCGAGCCCGAGGCCGTGCGCGCCGGGCGCACGGGCGCGGCGGCCGACGGACGTACGAGCGTGACCACCCGGCCCTCCAGCAGGAAGCCGCGCGGCTCCATCGGGAACACCCGGTGCTTGCCGAAACGGTCCTCCAGGGTCACCGTCGGTCCCTGGGCCGTCTTCTCACAGCGGATCACCGCACCGCAGAATCCGGTGGAGACCTCCTCCACGACCAGATCGGGCTCGGCGGGGACCTCGGGAACGGGGGCGGACCTCTTCCACGGCGGGGTCAGGTCCGGCTGGTAGCTGCGCATCGGAAGACGATAGGACGGGAACCGGTCACGACACGCCGAAGAGGGCGGCCAGCCGGTCCCGCTGCCCCCTGACGAACGCCGCGTCCACCACCGCCCCGTGCCCCGGCACGTACACCGCGTCCTCGCCCCCGAGTTCCAGCAGCCGGTCCAGCGCGGCCGGCCAGCGCGACGGGACCGCGTCCCGGCCCGCCTGCGGTTCGCCGGACTCCTCGACCAGGTCCCCGCAGAGCACCACCGCGGGGGAACCGGGCACGAGCACGGCCAGGTCGTGGCCGCTGTGGGCGGGGCCCACGTTCGCCAGCAGCACCTGGCGGCCGCCCCCCAGATCGAGCGTCCACTCGCCGCACACCTCGTGGTGCGGCGCCACCACGACGCCGGTGGCCTCCGCCGCGTCATGCTCGGGCACCCCGTGGCGTACCGCGGAGGCGTACAGGGAGTCCGCCCCGGACTTCAGCAGGCCGGCCATGCCGACCGCCCCGTACACCTGGGCGGCGGAGAAGGCCGCGGTGCCCAGTACGTGGTCGAAGTGCGGGTGGCTGAGTGCGATATGCGTCACCTTGCGGCCGAGCAGGGCCTGTGCTTGAGCCCGCACTTCGGCGCCCTCGCGGAGGGTCGATCCGGTGTCGTAGAGCAGAACTCCCTCCGCTCCGGCCACCAGCGCGACGGTCGCATCCCATCCGGGAAGGCGCCGACGGCCCATTCCGTGACCGAGTCGCTCCCAGCCGAACTCTTCCCAAGAGGCATCCATGCAGCGACGCTATCGGCAACGACCTGCGCGGTCTCGGGGTAGCGTGGCCGGTCGCCCTTGCTAGGCCCCCACTCGGCCGCCGTACACTTGCGGGGGGATTGCTGGCACTCGCGACGACAGAGTGCCAGGCGGTTTCCTGGGAATGAACCAGGAACGGCCCGAGAACCACGAGGAACACAGCTGGAGGTGTGCGCGATGCTCAGCGAACGCAGACTCGAAGTGCTGCGCGCCATCGTCCAGGACTATGTCGGCACCGAGGAGCCCGTGGGTTCCAAGGCGCTCACCGAGCGGCACAAGCTGGGGGTCTCCCCGGCCACCGTCCGCAACGACATGGCGGTGCTGGAGGACGAGGGCTTCATCGCCCAGCCCCACACCAGTGCGGGACGCATCCCGACGGACAAGGGCTACCGGCTCTTCGTCGACAAGCTCGCGGGCGTCAAGCCCCTCTCGTCGCCGGAACGCCGTGCCATTCACAACTTCCTCGACGGTGCGGTCGACCTCGACGACGTCGTGGGCCGTACCGTACGGCTGCTCGCGCAGCTGACCCGGCAGGTCGCCATCGTGCAGTACCCCTCGCTGACCCGGTCCACGGTGCGGCATGTGGAGCTGCTGTCGCTGGCGTCCGCCCGGCTGATGCTCGTGCTGATCACGGACACCGGCCGGGTCGAGCAGCGCATGATCGACTGTCCCGCCCCGTTCGGTGAGACGTCTCTCGCCGATCTGCGGGCCCGGCTCAACAGCCGGGTTGTCGGGCGCCGCTTCGCGGATGTCCCGCAGCTGGTGCAGGATCTGCCGGACTCGTTCGAGAGCGAGGACCGGGGAACGGTCTCCACCGTGCTCTCCACCCTGCTCGAAACCCTCGTCGAGGAGACGGAGGAGCGGCTGATGATCGGCGGCACCTCCAACCTCACCCGCTTCGGGCACGACTTCCCGGTGATGATCCGGCCGGTGCTGGAGGCACTGGAGGAGCAGGTCGTGCTGCTGAAGCTGCTCGGCGAGGCCAAGGACTCAGGCATGACCGTACGAATCGGGCACGAGAACGCCCACGAGGGGCTCAACTCCACGTCCGTCGTCGCGGTCGGCTACGGTTCGGGCGACGAGGCAGTCGCCAAACTCGGCGTGGTCGGACCGACCCGCATGGACTACCCCGGAACGATGGGAGCGGTACGCGCAGTGGCACGTTACGTCGGACAGATCCTGGCGGAGTCGTAAGTGGCCACGGACTACTACGCCGTACTCGGCGTGCGCCGCGACGCATCTCAGGATGAGATCAAGAAGGCATTCCGGCGGCTCGCTCGCGAGCTGCATCCGGATGTGAACCCCGATCCGAAGACCCAGGAGCGGTTCAAGGAGATCAACGCCGCCTACGAGGTGTTGTCGGACGCGCAGAAGAAGCAGGTCTACGACCTCGGCGGCGACCCGCTGTCCGCCTCCGGCGGCGGTGGCGGTGGCGCGGGCGGATTCGGACAGGGTGGCTTCGGCAACTTCTCCGACATCATGGACGCGTTCTTCGGTACGTCGTCGCAGCGCGGACCCCGTTCGCGCACCCGGCGCGGCCAGGACGCGATGATCCGGCTGGAGATCGATCTCGCCGAGGCCGCGTTCGGCACCACGAAGGACATCCAGGTCGACACGGCGGTCGTCTGTGCGACCTGCAACGGCGAGGGCGCCGCACCCGGCACCTCCGCACAGACCTGTGACATGTGCCGCGGCCGCGGTGAGGTCTCCCAGGTCACCCGGTCCTTCCTCGGCCAGGTCATGACCTCGCGGCCCTGCCCGCAGTGCCAGGGCTTCGGTACGGTCGTGCCGACCCCGTGCCCGGAGTGCGCCGGCGACGGCCGCATCCGGTCCAGGCGCACGCTCACCGTGAAGATCCCTGCCGGTGTCGACAACGGCACCCGCATCCAGCTCGCGGGCGAGGGCGAGGTCGGCCCCGGCGGCGGCCCGGCCGGCGACCTGTACGTGGAGATCCACGAGCTGCCGCACTCGGTGTTCCAGCGCCGCGGCGACGATCTGCACTGCACGGTCACCATCCCCATGACGGCGGGCGCGCTCGGCACCAAGGTGCCGCTGGAGACGCTCGACGGCCTGGAGGAGGTCGACATCCGGCCCGGTACGCAGTCGGGCCAGTCGGTCCCGCTGCACGGCCGCGGCATCACGCATCTGCGGGGCGGCGGGCGCGGCGATCTGATCGTGCACGTCGAGGTCATGACCCCGACCAAGCTGGACCCGGAACAGGAACGACTGCTGCGGGACCTCGCGAAGCTGCGCGGCGAGGAGCGGCCCACCGGCCAGTTCCAGCCCGGGCAGCAGGGGCTGTTCTCCCGTCTGAAGGACGCCTTCAACGGCCGGTGACGGTCCCTGCCCTTGCCTACCGTCCCCGTACGCCGAACGGGCTCGCTTGCCGAGCCGTCCGGCGTACGGGGACAGATTTAAGGACAAAGAGGACCTGGGGCTGGGCACGCCGAGGTGTGCGGGACGTGACACGATGCGGTCATGTCATCCGTGTTGACCGATCTCTGCCGGTATCCGATCGTGCAGGCCCCGATGGCAGGGGGTGTCTCCTGTCCGCAGCTCGTCGCGGCCGTCGCCGAAGCGGGCGGTCTCGGCTTCCTCGCCGCCGGGTACAAGACGGCGGACGGCATGTACCACGAGATCAAGCAGCTGCGCGGGCTGACCGGCCGGCCCTTCGGCGTCAATCTCTTCATGCCGCAGCCCGCACTCGCCGATCCGAGCGCCGTCGAGGTGTACCGGCACCAACTCGCCGGTGAGGCCACCTGGTACGAGACGCCGCTCGGCGACCCGGACTCCGGTGGCGACGACAACTACGACGCCAAACTCGCGATCCTCCTGGAGGACCCGGTCCCGGCCGTCTCGTTCACCTTCGGCTGCCCGACCCGGGACACCCTCGACGCGTTCGCCGCGGTCGGCACGTACACCGTCGTGACGGTCACCACGCCCGAGGAGGCCCAGGCCGCCCAGTGGGCGGGCGCCGACGCGGTCTGCGTCCAGGGCATAGAGGCCGGCGGCCACCAGTCCACCCATCGTGACGACCCGCAGACCGACGGCACGGGGATCGGAGTCCTCTCCCTGGTGGCCCAGGTCCGCGAGACCGTACAGGTGCCGATCATCGCCGCGGGCGGGCTGATGCGCGGCTCCCAGATCACGGCGGTGCTCGCCGCGGGCGCGGCGGCGGCGCAGCTCGGCACGGCGTTCCTCGTCTGCCCCGAGTCCGGGGCGAATCTGCTGCACAAACAGGCGCTGACCAACCCGCTGTTCGTACGGACCGCCCTGACCCGGGCCTTCTCCGGCCGCCCGGCCCGCGGCCTGGTCAACCGCTTCATGCGCGAGCACGGCCCGTACGCCCCCGCCGCCTATCCGCAGGTCCACTGTCTGACCGCCGGTCTGCGCAAGGCGGCGGCCAGGGCGGGCGACGCCCAGGGCATGGCGCTGTGGGCGGGCCAGGGGCACCGGCTGGCCCGCGAGCTGCCCGCCGGCCGGCTGATCGAACTGCTCGTCGAGGAACTGGACGCCGCACGGACGGCCGTGAACACAGGGAGTACGCAGTGACCGCACCCGTCTTCGTCGTCGAACAGGTCCCGGGCGGGCCCGAGTTCGTCCTGGAGGGATCCGAGGGACGGCACGCCGTATCGGTCAAGCGGCTGCGCGCCGGTGAGGACGTCGTGCTGACGGACGGCCACGGCCGGTGGACGCAAGGGGTCGTCAGGGCCGCCGAGGGCAAGGACCGGCTCGTGGTCATGGACCTGGTGACGGTCCGCGAGGAGCCGCGGCCCACGCCCCGTATCACCGTCGTCCAGGCGCTGCCCAAGGGCGACCGCGGCGAGCTCGCGGTCGAGACGACGACGGAGACGGGTGTCGACGCGATCGTGCCCTGGCAGGCCTCGCGCTGCATCACGCAGTGGAAGGGCGACCGCGGCCTCAAGTCCCTGGCGAAATGGCGCAACACCGCCCGGGAGGCCGGCAAACAGTCGCGCCGGGTGCGCTTCCCGGAGGTGGCCGACGCGATGACGACCAAGCAGGTCGCCGCGCTGCTGGCCACGGCGGACTTCGCCGCCGTCCTGCACGAGGACCGGGAGCACGACAGCGAGCCGCTGGCCACCGTCCAACTCCCCACCCAGGGCGAGATCGTGCTGGTCGTCGGCCCCGAGGGCGGTGTGTCACCGGACGAACTGGCGATCTTCGCCTCGGCGGGCGCCCGCACCTGCCGGCTCGGCACGTCCGTCCTGCGCACCTCGACGGCGGGCACGGCGGCGACGGCACTGCTGCTGGGGCGCACCGGCCGCTGGTCGTGAGCCCCCCGCGCTCCGGCGCCAACTCCGGTATGGCCGCAAGCCGTCTACCGTTCCGTGGGGGAACGGTGGGAAGCTGCCCGTATGGGGACATCAAGGGCATGGGGTCGGAGAAGGACCCGTCGCTTTCTGGCCGCGTCCGCGCTCGCGGGTGCGGCGGCCGCCGGTGTGGTGGCCTGTGAGCCCGTGGGCGGGCTGAACTCCGTATCCATCGCCGTGACCACCGACCGGACCGCGACCAGCGCCCTGGAGAGCGACGGGGTCCAAGTCCAGTGGCTCAACTGCACGGCCGATACCGGCGCGGGGCCGACCGCGGGCGCGTCGCCCGCCGCCTCCGCGCGCCGGATCGCGGACGTCGACTGCACCGGAAGGACCAAGGACGGCAAGGACATCAGGGTCAACGGCACCGTGACCCAGGAGCTCGACGGGCAGTGCGTGCGGGGCGACCTGACCGCGAAGGCCGGCGGGAAGGTCGTCTTCCGGGCAGCTGTGCTGGGCAACTGCAACGCCGCCCCGTCGACCGGCGCGGTGAACCCGCCTCTCGGCGGCGGCAGCGGCACCGCACGGCCGACGGTGACGGTGACGGTGACGGTGACCGAATCGTTCCGGGGCAAATGAGTGTGGCGGGCACCGAACCACCCGGTGGACTCCGGCCAACTCGGTTCCGCGGAGCACGCCCGCGGCCTAGGGTGATCGATGTGACGCAGCCTGCTTACCTCCGATACCCCCATGTCCAGGGCGATTCGATCGCCTTCACCGCCGAGGACGATGTCTGGCTGGCGCCGCTGGACGGCGGCCGAGCCTGGCGTGTCAGCGCCGACAACCGACCCGTCACCAACCCGCGGATATCGCCCGACGGAACGCGCATCGCCTGGACATCCACCCGGGACGGGGCGCCCGAAGTGCACGTCGCACCGGTCGACGGCGGCCCCTCCGAGCGGCTCACGTACTGGGGCGACGCGCGGACCTCCGTACGCGGCTGGACGCCCGAGGGCGACGTACTCGTCATCAGCACCCAGGGGCAGGCATCGCTGCGGCGAAGCTGGGCCAGGGCCGTCCCGGTCGACGGCGGGCCCGCGCGGACCCTGCCGTACGGGCCGGTCGGCTCCCTCGCGTACGGGCCCGGCGGACGGGTCCTGCTGCTCTCGGCCACCATGGGGCGCGAGGCCGCCACGTGGAAGCGCTACCGGGGCGGCACCGCGGGCAAGCTGTGGATCGCGGCAGAGGGCGCGGCCGACGGCCCGGCGGAGTTCGTCCGGCTGCACGAAGACCTCGACGGGAACATCGAATGCCCGATGTGGGTCGGTGACCGCGTGGCGTTCCTCTCCGACCACGAGGGCGTCGGCGCGCTCTACTCCTCGCTCCCCGACGGCTCGGACCTGCGCCGTCACACCGAGGCCGACGGCTTCTACGCCCGCCACGCGACCACCGACGGCACCCGCGTCTGCTACGCCTCGGCCGGTGAGCTTTGGCTGCTGGACGACCTCGAAGGCGCCGCGCCCCGCCGCCTCGACGTCCTGCTCGGCGGCCAGCGCGCCGACCTCCAGCCCCACCCCGTGCACGCCGACAGCCACCTCGACGCCGCGTCCCCGGACCGCACGGGCCGCGGCAGCGCGGTCGGGACGCGCGGCGCCGTCCACTGGGTCACCCACCGCGAGGGCCCGGCCCGCGCGCTCGCCGTCGAACCGGGGGTGCGGGCGCGCATGCCCCGCGCCTTCCAGGCCGACGGCGACCAGCACGTCGTCTGGGTCACCGACGCCGAGGGCGACGACGCCCTGGAGTGCGCACCCGCCACCGGCACCGCACCGGGCTCCGTGCCGCGCCGCCTCGCCGCGGGCCGCATCGGCAGGGTCCTCGACCTCGCCGCGGCCCCGGACGGCAGCCGGTTCGCCGTCGCCGCGCACGACGGGCGGGTACTGATCGTCGAGCGGGAGAGCGGCGAGGTCCACGAGGTGGACCGCAGCGAACACGGCGACGCCTCCGGCCTCGTCTTCTCGCCCGACTCCTCCTGGCTCGCCTGGTCGCACCCCGGGCCCGAACCGCTCAGGCAGCTCAAGCTCGCCCACGTCGCCGACCTGTCGGTCGCCGAGGCCACCCCGCTGCGCTTCCGGGACTTCTCCCCGGCGTTCACCACCGACGGCAAGCACCTCGCGTTCCTCTCCGAGCGGTCCTTCGACCCGATCTACGACGCCCACGTCTTCGACCTGGCGTTCATCGGTGCCTGCCGTCCGCATCTGCTGACGCTCGCCGCCACCACGCCCTCCCCGTTCGGACCGCAGCGCCACGGCCGCCCCACCGAGAAGGAGAAGAGCGGCGACGGCGAGGACAACCCGACCGCGCTGCCCGTCACCCGCATCGACCTCGAAGGGCTCGCCGACCGGATCGTGCCGCTGCCCGTCGAGGCCGCCAGCTACTCCACGCTGCGCGCCGCGAAGGACGGACTGCTGTGGCTGAACCACCCGGTGACCGGAGTGCTCGGCACGAGCGGTGCCACGCCGGACGCCCACCGGCCCGAGACCGTCCTCGAACGGTACGACCTGGAGAAGCTGCGCCGCGAGGAACTCGCCTCCGACGTCGGCGGGTTCGAGGTCAGCGGCGACGGCCGGCGGATCGCCCTGCGGACCCGGGGCAAGCTGCGCGTCGTACCGTCCGACAGCCGCGTCCCGGCCGGTGACGACGACCACGACGGCAGCAGCGACAGCGTCACCGTCGACCTCTCCAGGATCCGCCGGACCCTCGAACCGGCCGCCGAGTGGCGGCAGATGTACGACGAGGCCGGGCGCATCATGCGGGACAACTTCTGGCGCCCCGACATGGGCGGCATCGACTGGGACGGAGTCCTGGACCGCTACCGCCCGGTGTTGGAGCGGGTCGCCACCCACGACGACCTGATGGACCTGCTGTGGGAGGTGCAGGGCGAGCTCGGCACCTCGCACGCCTATGTGACACCGCCCGGCGGCTGGCGTGACGACTCCGCCCGGCAGGGTCTGCTCGGCGCGGACATCTCCCGTACGGGCGAGGGGAGTTGGCGCGTCGACCGGATCCTGCCGTCCGAAACCTCCGACCCGGCGGCCCGTTCGCCGCTCGCCGCACCCGGCGTGGCGGTGCGCGTCGGCGACGCGATCCTCGCCGTCGACGGCCATCCGGTCGACCCGATGGCCGGGCCCGGACCGCTGCTCACCGGTTCCGCCGGGAAACCGGTCGAGCTGACCGTCTCACCGGTGGACGGCGGCGACCCGCGCCATGTCGTCGTCGTGCCGGTCGCCGACGAGGAGGCGCTGCGCTACCACGCGTGGGTCGCCGACCGGCGGGCCTACGTCCACGAGCACTCCGGCGGCCGCCTCGGCTACCTCCACGTCCCCGACATGGTCGGCTCCGGCTGGGCGCAGCTCCACCGCGATCTGCGGCTCGAAGTGGCCCGCGAGGGGCTGGTCGTGGACGTCCGGGAGAACCGCGGCGGCCACACCTCGCAGCTGATCGTGGAGAAGCTCGCCCGGCGCATCGTCGGCTGGGACCTGCCGCGCGGCATGCAGCCGTACAGCTACCCGGAAGACGCGCCGCGCGGCCCGGTGGTGGCCGTCGCCAACGAGTTCTCCGGCTCGGACGGCGACATCGTGAACGCCGCGATCAAGGCACTGCGCATCGGCCCGGTGGTCGGCACGCGTACCTGGGGCGGCGTCGTCGGCATCGACAGCCGCTACCGGCTGGTGGACGGGACGCTGGTCACCCAGCCCAAGTACGCGTTCTGGTTGGAGGGTTACGGCTGGGGCGTGGAGAACCACGGGGTCGATCCCGACGTCGAGGTCGTGATGGCGCCGCAGGACCATGCGGCGGGGCGCGATCCGCAGCTGGACGAGGCGATCCGGATCGCGCTCGCGTCGCTGGCGGAAACCCCGGCGAAGCGGGCGCCGGAGCGGCCGGGGGCGTAAAGGGCGTGCGGGGCGGGGTGCGGGTGCGCCGTAGCGGCGGGCCCGTTCCCCTGCCCGCCCCTTCCCGAACCGGGGAGGGACAGAGCCCGCCGCAGGCGTCCCGATACCATGCCGTACAACGATCACCACCGACCGAGGAGCCAGCCCCATGGCGGGAGAGCCGCAGCCCGACTGCCTGTTCTGCAAGATCGTCTCGGGTGAGATCCCGGCAACCATCGTCCGGGAGACCGAAACCACCGTCGCCTTCCGGGACATCAACCCCCAGGCCCCCACCCACGTACTCGTCATCCCCCGCGTCCACCACCCGGACGCCGCCGCCCTCGCCGCCGCCGAGCCGGCCATCGCCGCCGACATACTGCGCGAGGCCGGGAACGTCGCCGCCGACGAGAAGATCGTCGACACCGGTTACCGGGTCGTCCTCAACACCGGTTCCGGCGCCGGGCAGACCGTCTTCCACGCGCACGCGCACGTCCTGGGCGGCCGCGGACTCCAGTGGCCCCCCGGCTAGAACGGTCGGTCGCACACCGTGTCCGTACGCGAACTCGTGGTCCTCGGCACCGCCAGTCAGGTCCCGACCAGGCACCGCAACCACAACGGCTATCTGCTGCGCTGGGACGGCGAGGGCATCCTCTTCGACCCGGGTGAGGGCACCCAGCGCCAGATGCTGCGGGCGGGCGTCGCCGCGCACGACATCGACCGGATCTGCGTCACGCACTTCCACGGCGACCACTCGCTCGGCCTGGCCGGGGTCATCCAGCGGATCAACCTCGACCAGGTCCCGCACCCGGTCACCGCGCACTACCCGGCGAGCGGACAACGCTTCTTCGAGCGGCTGCGGTACGCGACCGCCTACCGCGAGTCCGTCGAGCTGATCGAGGCCCCGGTCGCCGCCGACGGGGTGCTCGCCACCACGGACGCGTACACGCTCAGCAGCCACCGGCTCTCGCACCCCGTCGAGTCGTACGGCTACCGGCTCGTCGAACCCGACGGGCGCCGCATGCTCCCCGCGAAACTCGCCGAACACGGCATCACGGGCCCCGACGTCGGCCGGATCCAGCGCGAGGGCGCCCTCGGCTCCGTCACCCTCGACGACGTCTCAGAGCGCAGGCGCGGTCAGCGGTTCGCGTTCATCATGGACACAAGGCTCTGCGACGGCGTGCACGTGCTCGCCGAGGGATGCGACCTGCTGGTCATCGAGTCGACCTTCCTCGACGAGGACGAACGGCTCGCCGCCGACCACGGCCATCTGACCGCCGGTCAGGCAGCCCGGGTGGCCAGGGACGCGGGCGTACGGCACCTCGTACTGACCCACTTCTCGCAGCGGTACGACGACCCGGCCGCCTTCGAGACCCAGGCCCGCGCCGCGGGGTTCGAGGGCGAACTGACCGTCGCCCGGGACCTCGGCCGGGTCCCCGTGCCCACCCGGCACATCTGACACTCATCGATACCACCAATTGTGAGCGTGAAATGCCCGTGCACCTTCCCAAAGCCGAACTCCACCTCCACATCGAGGGAACCCTCGAACCCGAGCTGGCCTTCGCGCTCGCCGCACGCAACGGCATACAACTGCCGTACGCGGACGCCGAAGAGGTCCGCACCGCCTATCTCTTCGACGATCTGCAGACCTTCCTCGATCTGTACTACGCGCTGATGGCCGTGCTCCGGACCGAGGAGGACTTCGAGGAGCTCGCCGACGCGTATCTCACCCGCGCCGCCGCCCAGGGCGTCCGGCACGCCGAGATCTTCTTCGACCCGCAGGCGCACACCGCACGCGGCGTCCCGATCGGCACCGTCGTCGAGGGGCTCGGCCGGGCGCTGGACCGCAGCGAGGAGAAGCACGGCATCTCCACCCAGCTGATCATGTGCTTCCTGCGCGACCAGTCCGCCGAATCGGCGCTGCGGACCCTGGAGTCCGCGAAGCCGTACCTGCACCGGATCAGCGCGGTCGGCCTCGACTCGGCGGAGGTCGGGCACCCGCCCGTCAAATTCCGCGAGGTGTACGAGGCCGCCGGAGCGCTCGGGCTGCGCAAGGTCGCCCACGCCGGCGAGGAGGGCCCGCCCGAGTACATCCGGGAGGCCCTGGACGTCCTCGGCGTCGAACGCATCGACCACGGGCTGCGCTGCATGGAGGACGCGGACCTGGTGAAGCGGCTGGTCGCCGACCGGGTACCGCTCACCCTCTGCCCGCTGTCCAACGTACGGCTGCGCGCCATCGACACCCTGGAACAGCATCCGCTGCGGGACATGATGGCCGCCGGGCTGCTCTGCACGGTGAACTCCGACGACCCCGCCTACTTCGGCGGCTACGTCGGAGACACCTTCCACGCCGTCCACGAGGCGCTCGGCCTGGACCAGGAGCAGCTGCGCACGCTGGCCCGCAACTCCTTCGAGGCGGCCTTCCTCGACCACGACGAGGAGCGCAGGGCGCGCTACCTGTCCGAGGTCGAGGCGTACGCGTTCGACTGACCGGCCCCGCCCGACGGGCCGGCCGTCCGGAACGCGTTCCTGACCGGGCGCCTGCGGCGCACGGGCAGGCTGATCTCCGTGACGGCCTGCTCGGGCGCGCCCAACTTGGGTACGGCGCCGGGCACGGCCCCGGTGGTGACGGCGAGCAGCGCGGCCGGGGCGCCACCCCGGCGGCGCACCGATCCCGGCACCAGCGGACGGCCACCGGTGTGCAGGGCGACGGCCGTGACCGGGGCCGCGACCAGGAGCGTGACGGCGCCCAGGACCAGGCCCATGACCGGGTACCCGGCCTGTTCGGACAGCACACTGCCGAGGACCGGCCCGCAGGCCACCCCGACCGATGACGCGGAGCCCGCGAGGACCGCCCAGCGCCCGCGTACGTCCAGGGACGCGGCCAGGCCGATCAGATACGACAGGACCACCGGGTAGACGGTGTTCCACAGGATCTCGCCGGTCGCGAACGAGCCGAGGTCCCGGGCGGACGAGCTCAGCACGATGCTCGCCGCGATGATCAGAGTGCCCGCACCGATCGGCACCGCCCGGCCGAGCCTGGCCCCGAGCACCCCGGCGCCCATCACCCCGAGCAGCCCCGCACCGAGCGCGGCGGCGAACACCGCGCCGATGGTGACCTCGGAGAGCCCCACCTGCGCCGCCCCGATCCGGCTGCTGACGCCCCACAGGGCGTTCTGCGCCATGGACCAGACGAGCATGCCGCCCGCCAGCACCAGGCCGGAGCGGCGGTGCGGCAGCCGACGGGAGACGGGAGCGGCAGGGCCACCGGTCGCGGCGTGGCCGAGCCGTGCCGTGGCGGGCCAGACGAGCAGGGCGACCAGGGCGATCGAGGCGAACGGCAGCCGGTGGCCGCCGCCGAGGTGCGGGATCGTCAGATAGAGGACGCCCGCCGTCGCGGAGACGCTCAGCAGACCGAGCGACGAGGTGCGGTGCGGATCGCGCTGGGCGGCGATGCCCGCCGCGGCCACCGCCGTAGCCGTACCGGAACCGAAACCGCCGATCACCGCGCCCATGACCACCAGCGGCACGGAACTCGCCAGCGCGGCGCAGCCGTACCCCGCCATGGCCAGCACGAGCCCGACGCGCGCCGGTCTCTGCGGCCCGTACACCTCGACCCGGCCCGCCAGCGTGAACCCGGCGGTCGCCGAACTCAGCAGCAGGGCACTACCCGTCAGACCGGCCTGGGCGGTGCTGAGACCGAGATGGACGGAGAGCCGCCCGACGATGGTGGGGAGCAGATAGGCGGCGAGGTAACCGGCGGTGAACACGGCGACCAGGGGCCACGCGGCGCGAGGGCGCGAGGACATGGGCGTTCCTGAAGACATGCCGAAGTGGCGAAGGAGGCAGGGAGGGCAGGCGAAAGCAATGCGGGAATGCGGGAAATGCGGGAGAGGCGGGGCACGCGTCTGGCAGCTGTCGCAGACAGGGCTCGCGGGCCCAATTTGTATCAACTGCACCCAGTCGACCGAAAGGCGCCCCTGTGTGATCTGGGTCACGGATGCGTTTACTCTTCGATCGTGCGGGTAGCAGCGAATGTTTATGCAGGTCAGCGTCCCTGCGCACGGGGCGGGCGCGCGCTCCTCGGGAGCGGCGGCGCGGACCCTGCGGATACCGGCGCGCATCGGGCACACTGGCCGGATCTGCCACGACCGGGGAGTGCAAGGTGAGCACAGACATTCCAGGCATCGACCCACTGGACGGGCTGCGCGCCCCGCAGGACCCCGACTGCGACGTCTTCCTCACCGGCACGGTCTTCCTCGACATCATTTTCACCGGCCTGGACAGCGCCCCGGTGCGCGGCACCGAATCCTGGGCGCGTGGCATGGGCTCCAGCCCCGGCGGGGTTGCCAACATGGCCACCGCGCTGGCCCGGCTGGGACTGCACACCTCACTCGCCGCGGCGTTCGGCGACGACCACTACGGCGAGTACTGCTGGGACGCCCTGGAGCAGGGCGAGGGCATCGACCTGTCCATGTCGCACACCGTCCCCGGCTGGCATTCGCCGGTGACCGTCTCGATGGCGTACGAGGGCGAGCGGACGATGGTCTCGCACGGCCACGAGGCCCCCGGCCCCGCGGGCGCCCCGGGTACCGCGATCCCCGCCGGGGAACCCGTGTTCCCGCGCTGCCCGCCCCGCGCCCGCGCCGCCATCGCCTCGCTCGCCCCCGGCCGCAGCGAGCCCTGGGTCGCGAAGGCGGCCGGGAACGGTGCCCGGATCTTCGCCGACGTCGGCTGGGACGAGACCGGCCGCTGGGACCTGGACGCCCTCACCGACCTGCGGCACTGCCAGGCATTCCTGCCCAACGCCGAGGAAGCGATGCGCTACACCCGCACCGACTGCCCGCGTGCCGCCGCCCACGCCCTGGCCGAGCGGGTGCCCCTCGCCGTGGTCACCCTCGGCGCGGAGGGCGCGTACGCGGTGGACGCGGCGACCGGGGCGAGCGCCGAAGTACCCGCGATCGAGGTCGAGGCCCTCGACCCGACCGGGGCGGGCGACGTCTTCGTCGCCGGATTCGTCACCGGCACCCTGGCGGACTGGCCGCTGGCCGACCGGCTGGCCTTCGCCGGACTGACCGCGGCGCTCTCGGTGCAGGAGTTCGGGGGGTCGCTGTCGGCGCCCGACTGGGACGAGATCGCCGCCTGGTGGCAGCAGGTGCGCACCTTCGCCGACCAGGACCCGGCCGCGCTCCAGCGCTACGCGTTCCTGGAGGAACTGCTGCCCACGGCCGCCCGGCCGTGGCCGCTGCGCCGGGCCGTCCCGACGATCGGCTTCCGCCGCCCGGCATGACCCGGGGCACACGCGTTCGCAGTGCGTACGGAAAAGCCCTCGGCGTTGTCAGCGCGGAGTCGTAGGCTTGGTAATCCAGAGGTTGTCGATCGGCGAGAACCTTGCAACGGGAGGTATGTGCAGGCCACAGAGCCGGCCCATGACTCAGACATCCACAGACCAGACCCCCGCGCCGGGCCAGGCGCGAGCCCAGTTCACCGTACCGGCCAAGCATCCGATGGTGACCGTCCTGGGTTCCGGCGACTCCCTGCTGCGCGTGATCGAAACGGCCTTCCCGGCGGCCGACATCCATGTCCGGGGAAACGAGGTCAGCGCCGCCGGAGATGCGACGGAAGTCGCCCTGATCCAGCGCCTGTTCGCCGAGATGATGCTGGTGCTCCGCACCGGTCAGCCGATGACGGAGGACGCAGTGGAACGCTCGATCGCCATGCTCAAGGCAACGGAGAGCGGCAAGGGGGACGGTCCGGAGACACCGGCCGAGGTACTCACCCAGAACATCCTCTCCAGCCGCGGTCGCACCATCCGTCCCAAGACGCTCAACCAGAAGCGGTACGTCGACGCGATCGACAAACACACCGTTGTCTTCGGCATCGGCCCCGCGGGCACTGGCAAGACCTACCTCGCCATGGCGAAGGCGGTCCAGGCCCTGCAGTCCAAGCAGGTCAACCGGATCATCCTGACCCGTCCCGCCGTCGAGGCGGGCGAGCGGCTCGGCTTCCTGCCCGGCACGCTCTACGAGAAGATCGACCCCTATCTGCGCCCCCTCTACGACGCACTGCACGACATGCTCGACCCCGACTCGATCCCGCGACTGATGGCGGCGGGGACGATCGAGGTGGCGCCGCTGGCATACATGCGTGGACGGACGCTCAATGACGCGTTCATCATCCTCGACGAGGCGCAGAACACCAGTGCCGAGCAGATGAAGATGTTCCTGACCCGGCTCGGCTTCGATTCGAAGATCGTCGTCACCGGTGACGTCACGCAGGTCGACCTGCCGAACGGGACCAGGAGCGGTCTGCGCCAGGTCCAGGACATCCTCGAAGGCGTCCAGGACGTGCACTTCTCCCGGCTCACCTCCCAGGATGTCGTCCGGCACAAGCTGGTCGGCCGTATCGTCGACGCGTACGAGAAGTACGACAACCGAGACAGCCACAACGGGAAGTAGTCGCGCCGCACCATGTCGATCGACGTCAACAACGAGTCCGGAACCGAGGTCGACGAGCAGGCGATCCTCGACATCGCCCGCTACGCGCTCGCGCGGATGCGGATCCACCCCCTCTCCGAGCTGTCGGTGATCGTGGTGGACACCGACGCCATGGAGCAGCTCCACATCCAGTGGATGGACCTGCCGGGGCCCACGGATGTCATGTCCTTCCCGATGGACGAACTCCGTCCGCCGTCCAAGGACGACGAGGAGCCCCCGCAGGGGCTCCTCGGTGACATCGTGCTCTGCCCCGAGGTCGCCAAGCAGCAGGGCGAGGACGCCGAGACGCAGCACTCCATGGACGAGGAGCTCCAGCTCCTCACCGTCCACGGAGTGCTGCACCTCCTCGGGTACGACCACGAGGAGCCGGACGAGAAGGTCGAGATGTTCGGCCTCCAGGCCGCGATCGTCGACGGCTGGCGTGCCGAGCGCGGCCTGAGCGGCCCGTCGCCCGCCCCCACGGTGTCGTGAGCGTTCCCCTGGTCCTGGGTGCCGTGCTGCTGGTCGTCGTCGGCTGGCTGGCGGCCTGCGCGGAGGCGGGCATCGCCCGCACTTCGAGTTTCCGGGCCGCCGAGGCGGTCCGCTCCGGGCGGCGCGGCAGCCAGAAGCTGGAACAGGTCGCGGCGGACCCGACCCGCTACCTCAACGTCGCCCTGCTGGTGCGGGTCGCCTGCGAGATGTCGGCCGGTGTGCTCGTCACGTATGCCTGTCTGAAGGAGTTCCCGCAGACCTGGGAGGCCCTGGCCGTCGCCATGGCCGTGATGGTCCTCGTCTCCTACGTCGCCATCGGTGTGTCGCCGCGCACCATCGGCCGTCAGCACCCGCTGAACACGGCGACGGCGGCGGCGTACGTCCTGCTTCCGCTGGCCAGGGTCATGGGTCCGGTCCCGCAGCTGCTGATCCTCATCGGCAACGCGCTGACGCCGGGCAAGGGCTTCCGCAAGGGACCGTTCGCCAGCGAGGCCGAACTGCGGGCGATGGTCGACCTCGCCGAGGCCGAGTCGCTGATCGAGGACGAGGAACGCCGCATGGTGCACTCCGTCTTCGAGCTCGGTGACACGCTCGTGCGCGAGGTCATGGTGCCGCGGACCGACCTGGTCTGCATCGAGCGGTACAAGACGATCCGGCAGGCGCTGACCCTGGCGCTGCGCTCCGGCTTCTCGCGGATCCCCGTCACCGGGGAGAACGAGGACGACATCGTCGGCATCGTGTATCTCAAGGACCTGGTCCGCAAGACGCACATCAACCGGGAGTCGGAGGCCGACCTCGTCTCCACGGCGATGCGGCCGGCCGCGTTCGTGCCCGACACGAAGAACGCCGGCGACCTGCTGCGCGAGATGCAGCAGGAGCGCAGCCACGTCGCCGTCGTGATCGACGAGTACGGCGGTACGGCGGGCATCGTCACCATCGAGGACATCCTCGAAGAGATCGTCGGTGAGATCACCGACGAGTACGACCGTGAACTCCCGCCCGTCCAGGAGCTGGAGAACGGCTGCTTCCGGGTGACCGCGCGCCTCGACATCGGCGACCTCGGGGACCTCTTCGATCTCGACGAGTACGACGACGAGGACGTGGAAACGGTCGGCGGACTGCTCGCGAAGGCGCTGGGCCGGGTGCCGATCGCCGGGGCGTCGGCCGTCGTCGATCTGCCCGACGGCCGCCGGCTGCGGCTGACTGCGGAGTCCACGGCGGGCCGCCGGAACAAGATCGTCACGGTGCTGGTGGAGCCCGTGGGGCAGGAGGGGGTGGACTCGGAGTGACTCCGCAGCAGCTGAGGGCGTTCTGCCTGGAATTCAACGCGAGCGTCGAGGAGTTCCCGTTCGGGCCGGAGACGTCCGTCTTCAAGGTGCTCGGCAAGATGTTCGCGCTCAGCGCGCTGGACGCGCGTCCCTTGTCGGTGAACCTCAAGTGCGATCCGGACGAGGCGGTGCGGCTGCGGGAGGAGTACGACGCGGTCGTGCCGGGCCGGCACATGAACAAGCGCCACTGGAACACGGTGACGGTGTCCGGGGTGCCGGACCGGGTGCTCCGTGAACTGATCGAGGACTCCTACGACCTGGTGGTCGCGGGCCTGCCGAAGGCCGAGCGGCTGCGGCTGGACCGGGCGTAGGCCCCGACGGGAGTGGGGCGGGGCGGGGAACGAGCCCCCCGGTTCGTATGCTCGGCGCATGACTGAGAGCACCGACCTCGGCCCCGAGGACCGCAAGATCGTCACGCTGGCCCGCAGCGCCCGCGCCCGCAACGGTGTCCCGGAGGGCGCGGCCGTACGGGACGAGACCGGACGCACGTACGTCGCGGGCACCGTGCGGCTGGAGTCGCTGAAGCTCAGCGCGCTGCAGACCGCCGTGGCGATGGCCGTGGCCAGCGGCGCCACCTCGCTGGAGGCGGCCGCGGTCGTCTCCGAGGCGCAGAGCCCGTCGGACGAGGACCGCGCCGCGGTACGGGACCTGGGCGGCCCGGACACACCGGTGCTGCTCGCCGGCCCCGACGGCACGCTCCGGGGCAGCGTGACGGCGGGCTGACGCCGGCAGAATCCACACACCGTGTGCGAACGCCCCGCGCCCCACCGGCGCGGGGCGTTCGCACGCCGTGTGAAGGGACTGAGGATCTTGACAGCATCTGATGGCCCATCAGTCGGTGCGTTTCGCTGCCATTGACTTCTTTTCGGCCGGAGTTGTCAATGGGCCCCTTGTCGGCGCAGAAGAGCCGCTGCGCCGCATCAGGCAGGAGGGGGCTCCATGCGTCCGACCGTACGAAGAATCAGCATGCAAAGATCCGCCGCCCGAAGACGTCCCGCGCGCGGCCGTCGCTGGGCCGCCGCGCTGGGCGTGGGTGCGCTCGTCGTCGCCGGGGGAGGGGGGCTCGCGAGCCCCGCGCAGGCAATGGTGACGGCCTCCGTGCCGGTGGACTTCCCCACGCACTGCATCCCGCCGGCCATCGCGGGCATCCCGCCGATCGACGGGACGACGAAGGCCGAGATCACCGTCGACAACGCCGCCCCGATGGTGGGCGACAAGGTCACGGTCACGTACACCGTCGTCAAACCGGCCGCGAGCAACCCGGTCGATCTGGCGCTCCCCGCCGACATCATGACGCCGACCGGCAAGGTCACTGTCGGCGGTGCGCAGTCCGCGAGCGTCAGCGTCACGGGCCCGAAGAAGAACGATCCGGTCCCCGGCAAGGGCGACTTCCCGTCGTTCTCGATGACCGGCACCTTCACGGTCACCGCGCCCGGCCAGATCACGCTGTCGCCGGGCGACTACAACATCCACACCAGCTACATCATGGAGCTGGACACCCCGTGCACGGTGACGGACCCGCCCGCCCCCGTCTCCGAGACGATCATCGCGACGGACGGCGGCGGCCAGGTCAACGAGCGTGCCATCCAGCTCGGAGCCGCATCCGGCAAGGCCGGTGACGCGGTCACCGTGACCGGGTCGAAGTTCACCCCGGGCGCGGACATCACGCTCGCGGGCCGGGCCGGCGACCGGCAGACCGCCGATACGGCCACCGTCCGGGCGGACGGCTCCGGCGGCTTCAGCGGCCGGCTCACCGTCAGCGATCCGGCCACCACCGGCATCGTCGCCTACGAGGGCGCCGGCTGGGACGCGGACAAGGGGGCGGGCCCGCAGGCCTACACCGTCACAAGCGGTGGCGGGGAGATCCCGGACGGCAGCCAGCAGCTCAACACGTCCGTCAAGGCGGGCACGCTCTCCATGGTCCAGGCCGGGGACACCGTCGAGATGTCGGCGGTCGACTTCGGGAGGGGCGGCGCCTCCCGCGGCTCCCTGCAGACGGTGACGGTCGAGGACTACCGCGGCGGACCCGCCGGCTGGTCCCTGACCGGAAAGGTCACCGACTTCAAGGGCCCCGGCGGCGCGACGATCGATGCGTCCGCTCTCGGCTGGACCCCGGTCTGTGCGACGAAGCCCGGCAGCGCCAGCACCTGTGCGGCCGGTTCCGAGGGCCCGGTCGGCAGCGCGGGCGCCACGCTGGCATCCGCGCCGAACGGGACCCTCACCGGCGGTGAGTTCACCGTCGACGCCCGGCTCGCGCTGACCGTACCGGCGTACACCGCCCCCGGCGCCTACTCCGGCGTGCTCACTCTCACGCTCACGTGACCGAGCGGTCCCGACCGACCGGTGGACCGGGCGCGCACCCGCCCGGACCGCCCGTCCCGACCCCCGACCGACCAACCCGGAGGCCCCGCACCGTGCGCAAGCTGTACGTACTCCTCCTGGCCGGCGTCCTCCTGCTGGCCGGCGCCCCCGCGGCCCACGCCGCGGACAACGGCAGCTGGTCGGTCTACCCGGCCACCGCACAGGCCGGTCAGCGCCCGTACTTCTACCTCTCCGCCGACCCCGGCGCCAGACTCGACGACAAGGTCACCGTCACCAACAAGACGGACCGGCCGCAGACCTTCCGGCTGTACGCGGCCGATGCGTACAACACCGCACGCGACGGCGGATTCGCCGTCCGCGCCCAGAACGAGAAGCAGCGCTCGGTCGGCGCCTGGGCGAGGACCGACCGCGACCGGGTCACCGTTCGGCCGCACGGCTCCGTCACCGTCCCGCTCACCATCACCGTCCCCGAGGACGCCGAGCCCGGCGACCACCCCGGCGCGCTCGTCGCCCTCGACGAACGCATCGACCCGGCCGACGCGGGAGCCGTCGCCGTCGGCATCCGCAAGGCGGTCGGCGCGCGGATCTATCTGCGGGTGAACGGGCCGACCATGCCCGCGCTCTTTGTGGACGACGTCCGGGTCGAGCACAGCCAGCCGCTGGTCCCGGGCACCGGGAAGAGCCGGGCAGTCATCTCGTACACGCTCCACAACCGGGGCAACGTCACCCTGAACCCCAAGGTCGCCCTCAGGGCCGAGGGACTCTTCGGCCGCACCCTGCTCGCCCGCGACCTGAAGAAGATCCCCTCCGAGCTGCTGCCCCGCCAGCGGGTCCGGCTCACCGAACAGTGGGCCGACGCGCCGCAGCTGGAATGGGGCGAGATCAAGGTGACCGCGAGCGCCCGGGACACCCGCGAATCCGCCACCGCCTCGTACTTCGCGCTGCCGTGGCTGGTGGCAGGGGTCCTGCTGGTGATCGTCGGCGGGGGTGCGGGGATGTGGATACGGGCCCGCCGGAGCCGTACCCGCAGGGCCTGAGACGGCGCGGCAGGGGCCCCGCCGCGGCGGTTGGTACGGCGGGGCCGCCAGGATCGGGGACAATGGGCGCCATGAGCGTTCGACCTGACACAGAAGCCGCTGCACAGCAGGCTGCGAACAACGCCCCCCACCGGGCCGGCTTCGCCTGCTTCGTGGGCCGCCCCAACGCGGGCAAGTCCACCCTCACGAACGCTCTGGTCGGCCAGAAGGTGGCGATCACCTCCAACCGGCCCCAGACCACCCGGCACACCGTGCGCGGCATCGTGCACCGCGAGGACGCGCAGCTGATCCTGGTCGACACCCCCGGCCTCCACAAGCCGCGCACGCTGCTGGGCGAGCGTCTCAACGACGTCGTACGGACCACCTGGGCCGAGGTCGACGTCATCGGCTTCTGCCTGCCCGCCGACCAGAAGCTCGGCCCCGGCGACAAGTACATCGTCAAGGAACTCGCGGGCATCAAGAAGACCCCGAAGATCGCCGTCATCACCAAGACGGACCTGGTCGACTCCAAGCAGCTCGCCGAACAGCTGCTGGCCGTCTCCCGCCTCGGCGAGGAGCTCGGCTTCGAGTGGGCCGAGATCATTCCGGTCTCCGCGGTGAAGGCGGAGCAGGAGGCGGGACGCAGTCCCTCGAACAAGGGTGGTGGTGGGAGAGGGGCCGGCCAGGTGAGCCTGCTGGCCGACCTGATCGCCCCGCTGCTCCCGGAGGGCCCGCCGCTCTACCCGGAGGGCGACCTCACCGACGAGCCCGAGATGGTCATGGTCGCGGAGCTGATCCGGGAGGCCGCGCTCGAAGGCGTACGGGACGAACTGCCGCACTCCATCGCGGTCGTCGTCGAGGAGATGCTGCCGCGCGAGAACCGCCCGGCGGACAAGCCGCTGCTCGACATCCACGCCAACGTCTACATCGAGCGCCCCAGCCAGAAGGGCATCATCATCGGCCCGAAGGGCAAGCGGCTGAAGGACGTCGGCACGAAGTCGCGCAAGCACATCGAGGCCCTGCTCGGCACGCCGGTCTTCCTGGACCTGCACGTGAAGGTGGCCAAGGACTGGCAGCGCGACCCCAAGCAACTGCGGAAGCTGGGATTCTGACCGCTGCCCGGTCCCGGGGTTTCCGGCCGGAGGCCGGCGCAGCCGTCCGAAGCCGCTGAGGCCCCCTGGGGCCGAGGGGTGCGAGGGCGGCCGTGCGGGTGGGCCCCCAAGCAACTGCGGAAGCTGGGATTCTGACCGCTGCCCGGGTCCCGGGGTTTTCGGCCCGGAGCCCGGTCCCGGGGTTTCCGGCCGGAGCCGGGTTCCGGCCGTGGGGCCGGGCGGCGTACGCCCCTCTTACGCGCCCTCCTTCAGGACGCGTGAGATCAGTGCGCGCTGGGCGTCGGTCAGCTTCGGGTCCGCGCAGTGGACCGTGCGGTCGCCGACCGTGATCCGGTACCGGAAGCCGTCCGGAACGCCCGGTGGCGGGGTGTCGTGGCCCGCGGCCAGCGCCGCTTCGGCCAGGGCCTCCCACTCCCCGGCGTCGGCCCGTCCGGTGGTGTCGACCTCGCGGTGGCGTGCGATGCCGGCGAAGCCGCCGGTCCTGCTGACCTGGATCCGCATGTGGTGTCCTCCATCGCCGGACGGGCCCGGGAATGCCCGCTGTGTGCGCTACGCGGTCGGTACGCCCACCTCCGACCATGCCTTCAGGACGGCCTCCGCCTCGTCACCCTCCCCGAAGCGGCTGCGGGCCGCGGCCACCGTCAACCGGGCGAAGGAAGCGAAGTCGGCGTCCACGGCCAGTTGACCACCTGTGAGTACATCGAACCAGAGCTGCCCGGCCCGCTCCCACGCATTGCCGCCGAGTGCCGTCGCCAGCAGGTAGAACGCGCGGTTCGGGATGCCGGAATTGAGGTGCACTCCGCCGTTGTCCTCGCCGGTGTGGACGTAGTCCTCCATCTTCGCGGGCTGCGGGTCCTTGCCGAGCACGTCGTCGTCGTACGCGGTTCCCGGCGCCTTCATGGAGCGCAGGGCGTCGCCCTGGACGCCGGGTGCCAGCAGTCCGGCGCCGATCAGCCAGTCGGCCCGGTCGGCGCTCTGGCCCAGTGAGTACTGCTTGACCAGGGAGCCGAAGACGTCGGACACCGATTCGTTGAGCGCGCCGGACTGGCCGTAGTAGCTCAGGTTGGCGGTGTACTGGGTGAGGCCGTGCGTCAGCTCGTGGGCGATCACGTCGATGGCGACGGTGAAGTCCAGGAAGATCTCGCCGTCCCCGTCGCCGAAGACCATCTGCTCGCCGTCGAAGAAGGCGTTGTTGTACTTCTCGTCGTAGTGCACCGAACCGATCAGCGGCAGCCCGTTGCCGTCGATCGAACGGCGGCCGTACGCCTTGAGCAGCAGCTCGAAGGTGGCCCCGAGCCCCGCGTACGCGCGGTTGACGCTCGCGTCCTTCGTCGGCTCCTGGCCCTCCCTGCGGACCTCGGTGCCGGGCAGCCGAGTGCGGTGGCCGCAGTCGTACAGGGTCCGGTCGGGCTTGTCGGAGGCTTCCCCCTCGGTCGCGCGGGCAGTGGGCACGGTGACGACCGTGGCCATCTGGCGGCGGGTGCGGCGGGCGGCGTCGCTCTCCAGGGTGCGGCGGGCGGGGCCCGCCAGATCGGGGTTGTCGGACTGCGACAGCTTGTCGAGGACATGGGGCGGCACGATGGTGCAGAAGACGGGGTGGAACCCGTGCTGAGACTGAGGCTGCATGCACTCGACTGTGGCACCGAGTGACCATGATGTCACTGGTTGCGATCAGGATTGATGAAATGGAGTGATTGATCACTCTTGGGTGTTTCCGGCGTCCGGTCCCGCATGCTGATACGGGACGGACGCATCGGACGCCTCTCGGCTACGCTCGCCGCATCATGCGTTTCGGGCTGCTTCTTCTTAGCTGCCGCGGCGAGGGCCTGTAGTCGTAGGCCGACCCCCTCCCCGCGGAGTCTGGTGTTGCAGCGACACAGTCGGCCGTCCCATTGGTTGGACCCCCGAGGAGCCGTACGCCATGACCGTCGTAAATCCCGTTCAGTCCGCTGCTGAAACCGCTGTCGGCCGCCCCACGCCGATCACCAACGCCACTCAGCTGCAGAAGCCGTCCGGGATGCCGATCCACAAGTACGGCCGCTACGAGGCCGTCGAGATCCCCGACCGCACCTGGCCGGACAACCGGATCACCGTCGCGCCCCGGTGGCTCTCCACCGACCTGCGCGACGGCAACCAGGCCCTGATCGACCCGATGTCGCCGGCCCGCAAGCGCGAGATGTTCGACCTGCTCGTACGCATGGGCTACAAGGAGATCGAGGTCGGCTTCCCGTCCTCCGGCGAGACCGACTTCGCGTTCGTCCGCTCCATCATCGAAGAGGGCGCGATCCCCGAGGACGTGACGATCTCCGTCCTGACGCAGGCCCGCGAGGACCTGATCGAGCGGACCGTGGAGTCCCTCGTCGGCGCGCACCGCGCGACCGTGCACCTGTACAACGCGACGGCACCCACCTTCCGCCGGGTCGTCTTCCGCGGCTCGAAGGACGACATCAAGCAGATCGCCGTGGACGGCACCCGGCTGGTCATGGAGTACGCGGAGAAGCTGCTGGGCCCGGAGACGATCTTCGGCTACCAGTACAGCCCCGAGATCTTCACCGACACCGAGCTGGACTTCGCCCTGGAGGTCTGCGAGGCCGTCTGCGACGTCTGGCAGCCGGAGGAGGGCCGCGAGATCATCCTCAACCTGCCCGCCACCGTGGAGCGTTCGACCCCGTCCACGCACGCGGACCGGTTCGAGTGGATGTCGCGCAACCTGTCGCGCCGCGAGCACATCTGCCTGTCGGTCCACCCGCACAACGACCGCGGCACCGCGGTCGCCGCCGCCGAGCTGGCCATCATGGCCGGTGCGGACCGGATCGAGGGCTGCCTGTTCGGCCAGGGCGAGCGCACCGGCAACGTCGACCTGGTCACGCTGGGCATGAACCTCTTCTCGCAGGGTGTCGACCCGCAGATCGACTTCTCGCAGATCGACGAGATCCGCCGCACCAGCGAGTACTGCAACCAGATGGAGGTCCACCCGCGCCACCCCTACGCGGGCGACCTGGTCTACACCGCCTTCTCCGGCTCCCACCAGGACGCCATCAAGAAGGGCTTCGACGCCATGGAGGCCGACGCGGCCGCCCAGGGCAAGTCCGTCGACGACCTCGAGTGGGCGGTGCCGTACCTGCCGATCGACCCGAAGGACGTCGGCCGCAGCTACGAGGCCGTCATCCGGGTCAACTCGCAGTCCGGCAAGGGCGGAATCGCCTACGTCCTGAAGAACGACCACAAGCTGGACCTGCCGCGCCGGATGCAGATCGAATTCTCCCGGATCATTCAGGCCAAGACCGACGCCGAGGGCGGCGAGGTCACGCCGACACAGATCTGGTCCACGTTCCAGGACGAGTACCTGCCGAACCCGGACGACGCTGCGGCTCAATGGGGCCGCGTACAGATCCGCTCCGGCCAGACCACGACCGGCTCCGACGGCCGGGACACGATCACCGTCGAGGCGACCGTGGACGGTACGGACACCGTGCTGACCGGCACCGGCAACGGCCCGATCTCCGCGTTCTTCGAAGCGCTGCAGGCCATCGGCATCGACGCCCGTCTGCTGGACTACACCGAGCACACCATGAGCGAGGGCGCCAGCTCCCAGGCCGCCTCGTACATCGAGTGCGCGATCGACGGAAAGGTCCTGTGGGGCATCGGCATCGACGCCAACACCACGCGTGCCTCGCTGAAGGCGGTCGTCTCGGCCGTCAACCGCGCCACCCGCTGACCCGGTGCCCGAAAGGGCCTGAAGCCGCACGGTCGAAGACCCCGCCCACCCGCCTACGGGGAGCGGGGTTCGGCCATCTCCGGGGGTTGTGACGATCGAAGTACTGACGCCACATCGCGACTGTGGTTAACATCACGTCGACACGGCAGTGTTGCCGGAGTGTTACGGAGGTGTGCGACGTGCGGTCAGCCCTGGGACAACGCGCCATGAAGCTGCGTATCTGCGGCATCCGCACCATCTGGGACACGATCGGCGACGGCGAGTTCTTCTGCCCCGGCTGCGGCGGCGACCGCAACTACCGCCGTCTCACCGGCCGTCGGCGCTTCACGGTGCTCGGCGTGCCGACGCTGCGCCGCGGCACCGCGGGCCCCGTCGTCGAATGCGCCGCCTGCCGGGCCCACTTCGGCACCGACGCGCTCGACCACCCCACCACCACCCGGTTCTCCGCGATGCTCCGGGACGCCGTCCACACGGTCGCGCTCGGCGTACTCGCGGCCGGCGGCACCGCCTCCCGTACGGTCCTGGAGACCGCGGCCGCCACCGTGCGCGACGCCGGATTCGACGACTGCACGGAGGAACAGCTCTCCACCGTCGTCGAGGTCCTCTCCGCCGACATCAGCCACGGCTCCGCCTTCGACCCGGTGGCCGAGGCCTGCGGAGCGGCCCTCGCCATCGAACTGCACGAGGCGCTGGAGCCCCTCGCCCCGCATCTGGCCCCTGCCGGGCGCGAATCGATCCTGCTGCAGGGCGCCCGGATCGCGCTCGCCGACGGACCGTACGGGCAGGCGGAGCGCGAGGTGCTGACCACGGTCGGCGGGGCGCTGCAACTCCGCGCCGAGGACACGGCCCGGCTCCTCGCGGCGGCGGCGCGTACCCCGTCCTGAACGGTCCCGGTTGCGGGGGCGGGCCCGACGCGCCGTCTGCGTACCGGACAATGGACGTATGAGCTTGTTCCGGGACGACGGCGTGGTGCTGCGCACGCAGAAGCTGGGCGAGGCCGACCGGATCATCACGATCCTGACCCGCGGCCACGGCCGGGTGCGGGCCGTCGCGCGCGGGGTGCGGCGCACGAAGTCAAAGTTCGGGGCACGGCTGGAACCCTTCTCCCACGTCGACGTGCAGTTCTTCGCCCGGGGCAGCGAACTGATCGGCCGCGGACTGCCGCTCTGCACCCAGAGCGAGACGATCGCCCCGTACGGCGGTGGCATCGTCACCGACTACGCCCGCTACACCGCGGGCACCGCGATGCTGGAGACCGCCGAGCGGTTCACCGACCACGAGGGCGAGCCCGCGGTCCAGCAGTACCTGCTGCTCGTCGGCGGGCTGCGCACCCTCGCCCGCGGCGAACACGAGCCGCATCTCATCCTCGACGCGTTCCTGCTGCGCTCGCTCGCCGTCAACGGCTACGCACCCAGCTTCGAGGACTGCGCGAAGTGCGGAATGCCCGGACCGAACCGGTTCTTCTCCGTCGCGGCGGGCGGCGTCATATGCGGCGACTGCCGGGTGCCCGGCAGCGTCGTACCCTCGGCTGAGGCCGTCACGCTGCTGAGCGCGCTGCTCACCGGCGACTGGGACACGGCGGACGCGTGCGAGGCGCGTCATGTCAGGGAGGGGAGCGGACTGGTGTCCGCCTATCTGCACTGGCATCTGGAGCGCGGGCTGCGCTCACTGCGGTACGTAGAGAATTGACTCCTCCCCCTCGCGAACGAGGGGGATTCCTGGCTCACGCTGCCTGCGGCCCGGCGGGCGCGTAGGTCTTGCACGATCAGCACCAGCCGGGTACGAGACCAGCCCGGATCAGCATGACGCGGGCGGAGTTCTTATCCCTGGGGGAAACGGCTCCGCACGCGGTGCAGGTGTATGTCCTTTCGGAGAGGGGGAGTGCGTGCTTGGTTCTCGCTCCGCACTGTGCGCAGTCCATGGTGGTGTGCGCGGGGTGTACGAGGTGGACGTCCCGAGCGTGCTTGCGGGCCATCTCGATCAGAGTCTGTTTCGTGGTGCCGATCGCGGCGTCGGCCGCCTTGCGTGCCATGGTCGACCGTGCGAGGAACTTCGGGCGGAAGTCCTCGATGGCCAAGGCGTCGTGGGCGCGTACCACCTTCTTGGCCCACTTGCGACCGGTGTCCTGTCGCTGCCGAGCCACCTTCTTGTGCAGCTTCGCCGTCTGCCTCTTCGCCTTGCGGTAGCCCTTGGAGGCGGCCCGTCCTCCGGCGGGGCGGCGTCGGGCCGTCATCCGCTGGTAGCGGGTTAGTTTCACCTGAGCGCCTCGCCCGTGCTGGGCGTGGGGAAGGTCGTAGGCGTCGTTTGTGGTGGTGGCGGTCTCTTTCACGCCCCAGTCGATCCCGAGCACTGCACCGGTCGGCGGAAGGGGATCCACTCGAGTGGGGACGACGAAGGAGGCGTACCAGTGGCCCAGAGCGTCCTGGTATACGCGCACACTGGACGGTGCGGCGGGCAGCTCTCGCGACCACACCACGGTCAAGGTGATGCCTCCGGCGAGATGTAGGCGCCGGTCCTTGAGGCGAAACCCCCGACGGGTGTAGTTCAGCGTGGGAAGCGCCTCGTGCTTCTTCCTGCACTTGGGCATTCCGGCCCGACGGTGCATGGGCAGCCGGGCCTTGACGTCCTTCAGTGCCTTCGCCCGGGACTTCGCGAAATCCCGGATGACCTGCTGCTGAGGTACCGAGGAGCCCTTGGCCAGCCATGGAGTGTGGGCGCGGGCCTCTGTCAGCATCTTGTCGAGCTGTGCCGGGCCGCACGTCAACTTCTCGCCCGTCGCCCGGCTGAGCGCGTGGACGGCCTTCGACTTTGCCACGCACTCGTTCCAGATCCACCGGCAGCAGTCCCACTCAGCGTTCAGAGCGGTGTGAGCGGTGGGCGACACGCGAAGCCGGTAGGTGTACCGGGCGCACTCGGTCACCTCGGCTTCCCTTGATGTCGCCATGACGTCATAATAACACCATGATCCGTTTCGCTCTGCGTATCCCAGATGACTTGCACGCACGACTGACGGTCCAGGCGGCCGCGGACCGGCGGTCGATCAACTCCGAGATCCTGCACCTGATCGAGGGCGGCCTCAGTGACGTTACGGTGGACGGGGCATCGCCCAGCGGCGATTCCCCTACCGTTGCCCCGCTACGAGGGAAGCCGGATTCCTCACGGGCCTGAAGATACGGGCATCCTCCGATTACCAGGTGACACAGAGAGACGAGAGAAGCTCATGGCAGTACGCGGGATGCTCGGCGGCCGTAATCGGCGCGACTACAAGACCCCGGAGCCGCACCCTTCCGGTGCCACGCCCCCGAAGATCCCCGGCGAGCTGGTGCCCAAGCACATCGCCGTCGTGATGGACGGAAACGGCCGCTGGGCCAAGGAGCGCGGCCTCCCGCGCACCGAGGGACACAAGGTCGGCGAGGGCGTCGTCATGGACGTCCTCAAGGGCTGCATCGAGATGGGCGTGAAGAACCTCTCGCTGTACGCGTTCTCCACCGAGAACTGGAAGCGGTCCCCGGAGGAAGTGAAGTTCCTGATGAACTTCAACCGGGACGTCATCCGCCGCCGCCGCGACGAGATGGACGAACTGGGCATCCGCATCCGCTGGGTGGGGCGCATGCCCAAGCTGTGGAAGTCCGTCGTCCAGGAGCTCCAGGTCGCCCAGGAGCAGACGAAGGACAACGACAAAATGACGCTGTACTTCTGCGTCAACTACGGCGGCCGGGCCGAGATCGCCGACGCGGCGCAGCGGATCGCGCAGGACGTCGCGGCCGGGAAGCTGGATCCGTCGAAGGTCAACGAGAAGACGTTCGCGAAGTACATCTACTACCCGGACATGCCGGACGTCGACCTCTTCGTCCGCCCCAGCGGCGAGCAGCGCACGTCCAACTACCTGATCTGGCAGAGCGCCTACGCCGAGATGGTCTTCCAGGACGTGCTGTGGCCGGACTTCGACCGCCGCGACCTGTGGCGGGCCTGCGTGGAATACGCCCAGCGGGACCGGCGCTTCGGGGGCGCGGTGGAGGCGGGTACCGCCGATCCGGCTGTCTGACCCTGCCGTGACGATCCCGCCCCATGACAACTCAGGGGCGGGACGCGGAGGAGGCCGTGGCCGAGCTGGAGCACCAGCCGACCACGGCCGACTTCACAAAGGCGCTGAACGCCCGCGCGAAGGCCGTCACTCCTTCGCGCCCGCGCACTCCGCGCACGTTCCGAAGATCTCCACCGTGTGCGCCACGTTCACATACCCGTGCTGCGCGGCGATCGTCTCCGCCCACTGCTCCACCGCGGGCCCCTCGACCTCCACGGCTTTGCCGCACATCCGGCACACCAGATGGTGATGGTGGTCCCCGGTCGAGCAGCGCCGGTACACGGACTCGCCGTCCGTGGTGCGCAGTACATCGACCTCGCCGGCGTCGGCGAGGGACTGAAGGGTGCGGTAGACGGTGGTCAGCCCCACCGAGTCACCGCGGTGCTTGAGCACGTCGTGCAGCTCCTGGGCGCTGCGGAACTCGTCCACCTCGTCGAGTGCCGCCGCCACCGCCGCCCGCTGCCGGGTCGAGCGGCCGCGTACCGGGGCCGCGTTCGTTCCACTGATCGGCGCCGTCGCCACAGCAGCCTCCTCGTGTCGCCCGTACCTGTGTCGGGCCATTGTGCCAGCCCGTCCGGGCGCCTCGGTCAAACCCTGAGCTCGTCCGGGGCCGGACGGGAGGCCGGTACCTCCAGAGTGCACTCCTCGGACGCGGCTTCGCCGCGCTGGGCTCGCCTTCTGGCCAGCGGGGTCGCGAGCAGCGTCAGGCCGACGAAGACCACGATGGCCAGCAGCACGATCGTCGCGCCGGGCGGGACGTCCTGGTAGTACGAGGTCACGGTGCCGGCCAGGGTCACCGCCGTACCGATGACGACCGACAGCACGAACGTCACCTTGAAGGACCTGGAGATCTGCTGCGCGGCCGCGACCGGCACCACCATCAGCGCGCTGACCAGCAGCAGCCCGACGACCCGCATCGCCACGGTGACGGTCACCGCCGCCGTCACGGCAACCAGCAGATTCAGCGCCCGCACCGGCAGCCCGGTGACCCGGGCGAACTCCTCGTCCTGGCTGACCGCGAACAGCTGCCGCCGCAGCCCCAGCGTCACCAGCAGCACGAAGGCGGCCAGCAGACAGATCGCGGTGATGTCCTCGGTGGAGACCGTGGACAGGGAGCCGAAGAGGTACGAGGTGAGGTTGGCGTTGGAGCCGGTGTCGGAGAGGTTGATCAGCAGGACACCGCCCGCCATGCCGCCGTAGAACAGCATGGCCAGCGCGATGTCGCCGCGGGTGCGTCCGTACCAGCGGATCAGCTCCATCACGACGGCGCCGACGACGGCGACCGCCGTGGCCATCCACACCGGGCTGGTGGAGAGCAGGAAGCCGAGACCGACACCGGTCATCGCGATGTGGCCGATGCCGTCGCCCATCAGGGCCTGGCGGCGCTGGACGAGGTAGATGCCGACGGCGGGGGCGATGACGCCGACCAGTACGGCGGCGAGCAGGGCCCGCTGCATGAAGGGAGGGGTGAGGAATTCCATGATCAGCTCAGCAGTCCCGTCCGGACGGGCTCGGAGGCCGCGTGGGGGTGTACGTGGTCGTGGCCGGGCAGGGCGTGCTGGCCCAGCGCCTTCGGGGGCGGCCCGTCGTGCATCACACAGCCGTCGCGCAGCACGATCGCGCGGTCGATCAGCGGCTCCAGCGGGCCGAGCTCGTGCAGCACAAGCAGCACCGTGGTGCCGGCCGCGACCTGTTCGCGGAGCGTCGCGGCGAGGATCTCCTGGCTGGCCAGGTCGACGCCGGCCATCGGCTCGTCCATGATCAGCAGCTCCGGTTCGGCGGCCAGCGCCCGGGCGATCAGCACCCGCTGGTGCTGCCCGCCGGAGAGCGCGTTCACCGAGTCCTTGGCCCGGTCGGCGAGGCCGACGAGGTCGATGGCCCGGTCGACGGCGGCCCGGTCGGCCCTGCGGAGCAGGCCCAGCCTCGTACGGGACAGCCGCCCCGAGGTGACGACCTCACGGATCGTGGCGGGGACACCGCCGGCCGCCGTGGTGCGCTGGGGTACGTATCCGACGCGCGCCCAGGAGCGGAAGCGGCGCAGCGGGGTGCCGAACAGCTCGACGGAGCCGCCGGTGAGCGGGACCTGACCGATGACGGAGCGCACGGCGGTCGACTTGCCCGAGCCGTTGGCGCCGAGCAGGGCGACGACCTCGCCGCCGTGGACGGTCAGGTCGATGCCGCGCAGCACCGGACGCGCGCCGAGCGTGGCCGTGGCGCCGCGCAGGGCTATCACGGGTTCGGTCGTGGTGCTCCCGGGCTCGGGCATGAGCGACTCCGATGCTGCTGTGACGGGTGTTGCGTGGATCACTTCGCGCCGAGCGCCTTCTGCAGGGCGGCGAGGTTGGACTGCATGACTTCGAGGTAGTCAGCGCCCTTGGACCTGTCCGTGATTCCCTCCAGCGGGTCCAGGACGTCGGTCTTCAGGCCGGTGTCCTTGGCGAGGGTCTTCGCGGTCCTGTCGCTGGCGAGCGTCTCGAAGAATACGGTGGAGACCTTGTTCTTCTCCGCGATGGTGTGGATCTCCTTGATCCGGGCGGGGCTGGGCTCGGCCTCGGGGTCGACGCCGGCGATGCCCTCCTGGGTCAGGCCGTAGCGCTCGGCGAGGTAGCCGAAGGCGGAGTGCGTGGTGATGAAGGTCTTGGTCGTGGTGTTCTTCAGGCCGTTCTCGTACGCCGTGTTCAGGCCGTCGAGCTTGGTGACCAGCGCGTCCGTGTTCTTGCGGTAGTCCGCGGCGTGGTCGGGGTCGGTCTTCTCCAGCGACTTCCCGACGCCCTTGGCGACCTCGGCGTACTTCACCGGGTCCAGCCAGATGTGCGGGTCGGCCCCGGCCTCGTCGCCGTGGTGCTCGTGGCCGTGCTCGTCGGCGCCGGTCTCGGTGCCGTGGTCCTCCAGCGCGGTGAGCGTCGAGGCGTCGACGACGTCCTTCGATCCGGACTGCTTGATCGCGTCGTCCACGGCGGGCTGGATGCCCTTGAGGTAGAGGATGTAGTCGGCGTCGGAGAGTCCGCCGATCTGCCGCGGGGTGAGCTCCAGATCGTGCGGCTCGACGCCCGGCTTGGTCAGCGTGGTGACGGAGACGTGCTTCCCGCCGATCTGCTCGGCCAGGAACTGCATCGGATAGAACGAGGCCACCACGTTCAGCTTCCCGCCGTACCTGTGGTCGGCGGCGTCCGAGGAGGAGCAGGCGGTGAGCGCGGTGAGACCGAGGATGGCTGCTCCGGCGACGGCGGCGGTGGGTATGAGGCGGCTTACGTTCATGACAGTCATTTTCAACAAAACTGGAAACGATTGTCAACAAGGGTGATGAGAGGACCCCTCGGCGGACTGTGCCGATACCGATTTGATCCCAGGGGCGTGCCCGCCGGTAATCTGGGGCATTCGCCCGCCCGTCTCCCGACCACCACCCCCCACCGAGGCGCTTCGCGCCGCCCCCTGTCCAATTTCGCCGTCGTAATGAAGAGAGCACCGTGGCCGCCGACAAGATCGACTCCATCGTCAGCCTGAGCAAGCGCCGTGGCTTCGTCTATCCCTGCAGTGAGATCTACGGTGGCCAGCGCGCCGCCTGGGACTACGGGCCGCTGGGCGTGGAGATGAAGGAGAACCTCAAGCGCCAGTGGTGGCGCTACATGGTCACCTCGCGCGAGGACGTGGTCGGTCTCGACTCGTCGGTCGTCCTGGCCCCCGAGGTGTGGGTCGCCTCCGGCCATGTCGCCACGTTCACCGATCCGCTGACCGAGTGCACCTCCTGTCACAAGCGCTTCCGCGCCGACCACCTGGAGGAGGCGTACGAGGAGAAGCACGGCCACGCTCCCGCGAACGGCCTGGCCGAGCTCAACTGCCCCAACTGCGGCAACAAGGGCACCTTCACCGAGCCCAAGCAGTTCTCGGGTCTGCTCTCCACGCACCTCGGCCCGACCCAGGACTCCGGCTCCGTCGCCTACCTGCGTCCCGAGACCGCGCAGGGCATCTTCACCAACTTCGGCCAGGTCCAGCAGACTTCGCGCAAGAAGCCGCCATTCGGCATCGCCCAGATGGGCAAGTCCTTCCGGAACGAGATCACTCCGGGCAACTTCATCTTCCGGACCCGCGAGTTCGAGCAGATGGAGATGGAGTTCTTCGTCAAGCCGGGCGAGGACGAGGAGTGGCAGCAGTACTGGATGGACCAGCGCTGGAACTGGTACACGGACCTCGGCATGCGCGAGGAGAACATGCGCTGGTACGAGCACCCGGCGGAGAAGCTCTCGCACTACTCCAAGCGCACCGCCGACATCGAGTACCGCTTCCGCTTCGGCGGCAGCGAGTGGGGCGAGCTGGAGGGCGTCGCCAACCGCACGGACTACGACCTCAAGGCGCACTCCAAGGCCTCGGGCACGGACCTGTCCTTCTTCGACCAGGAGGCCGGCGAGCGCTGGACTCCGTACGTCATCGAGCCGGCGGCCGGTGTCGGCCGCGCGATGCTCGCCTTCCTCCTCGACGCCTACATCGAGGACGAGGCGCCCAACGCCAAGGGCGTCATGGAGAAGCGCACCGTGATGCGTCTCGACCCGCGCCTCGCGCCCGTCAAGGTCGCAGTCCTGCCGCTGTCCCGCAACCCGCAGCTGTCGCCGAAGGCCAAGGGCCTCGCCACCGACCTGCGGAAGAACTGGAACATCGAGTTCGACGACGCGGGCGCCATCGGCCGCCGTTACCGCCGTCAGGACGAGATCGGTACGCCGTTCTGCGTCACCGTCGACTTCGACACCCTCGACGACAACGCGGTGACCGTGCGCGAGCGCGACACCATGAAGCAGGAGCGCGTCTCCCTGGACCAGATCCAGGCCTACCTCGGCGCCCGGCTGCTGGGCTGCTGACGCACCGCGGTTTCCCGGCGAAGCCCCCGGTTCCCCGTACCCCGTACGGAACCGGGGGCTTCGTTGCAGACTGTCCACGCCGAACAGTTGCGTCCACGCGTCACCAGGAGGCCCGTATGCCGTCCATCCCTCTCTTCGGAGGGAATCCCCGTGTTCAGGTGGGGAGGGGATCCGATCTCGGGACTGCTCTAACTCTCAGGCTGGAGTGGACGTTTTTGCTGCTCGATGTACTGCTTGACGATATCCAACGGTGCGCCACCGCAGGACCCGGCGAAGTAGGAGCCCGACCAGAAACGGCCGTGCACGACGAAGCGGTTGACACGGCCGGTGAACTCCTGTCGCAGGTAGCGGGATGAAACGCCCTTGAGCGAGTTCACCAGGGCCGACAGGGCGATCTTCGGCGGGTAGTGCACCAGGAGGTGCACGTGATCGTCTTCGCCGTTGAACTCGATCAGCTCCGCGCCGAAGTCCGCGCAGACGTTCCTCATGATCTCCTCGCAGCGCGTCAGTATGGCGTCGTCAAAGACTTCGCCCCGGTACTTTGTCACGAACACCAAGTGTGCGTGGAGATTGCAGACAACGTGACGGCCCCGACGGACCTCGGAATTCGGTTCCCAGCGTGGTGACATAGACCAAGCGTAGTATGATCGAGCGAGCTCGACCGGAAGGGGGTGGGCCGGTGATCCGTGCGTACAAATTCCTCATGCGGCCCACCGTGGGTCAGGCACAAGCCCTGAGTGAGATGCTGCGCGACCACTGTTCGCTCTACAACGGGGCATTGCAGGAACGCCGTGACGCCTTCCGCCACGTGTCGAGCACGAGCATCAAGTACGGGGTGCAGTCAGCACAGCTGAAGGAGATCCGGGCGTTCGACCCGGATCGGCAGGGCCGCTGGTCCTTCTCCTCGCAGCAGGCCACGCTGCGTCGCCTGGACAAGGCTTTCGGCGCGTTCTTCCGCCGGATCAAGGCCGGCGAGACGCCCGGCTACCCGCGCTTTCGTGGAGTGAACTGGTTCGACACGGTGGATTTTCCCAAGGACGGCGACGGCTGCCGGTGGAACTCCACCCCGCACGACCCCGTCACCCGGATCCGCCTCCAGGGCGTCGGGCACGTCAAGGTCAACCAGCACCGTGTGGTGGTCGGCAAGGTCAAGACCGTCAGCGTCAAGCGTGAGGGCCGCAAGTGGTTCATTGTGCTCACCGCCGAGCAGGACCGACCCGAACCACTCCCGCCCACGGGCAGCGTCGCCGGCATCGACCTGGGCATTGCCTCGTTCCTCACCGACTCCAACGGCGTACACGTCCCCAACCCGCGCCACGGCCGCAAGGCCGCTGCGAAGCTCGAAGCCGCACAGCAGGCCCTGAGCCGGTTCCCGCGCCGCAAAGCGAAGGACCGCCTGAGCGGGCCGTCCGCAGCCGCTGTCTGTCGGCGCGGGGCCGGTACGGGCGCCGCCCCGGTGAAAAATCGGGTGCTGAGCCCGTTCCGGCCAGGGTACGGTTCGGGCATGTCTTCGTTCTTCCAGATCTACGAGTGAGAGTGCGGCGGGCCTGACCACCCGCCGCCCATCGGACCGATTCCAGGTCGCCTCAGACCTCAATTCTCACCACGAATGGGAGAACGCCGTGGCCAAGAGCCGCAACAACCTCCTCGGTGTGGGCGGACAGCGCAAGAAGCTGTCCCGCGCCGAGCAGCAGGGCGCGGGCCCCGCACGCGATGCCGACCGCAAGGCGGCCGCCGACCAGAAGCAGGAACTGCTGCGCAAGATGCGAGAGCGTGCGCAGTCGGGATCAGCCTCCGTCTCCGACTCCGCCCAGGCCGAGCCGTCGTCGGAAGACACCGCCCAGCCGAGCGCGTCCGGGCAGGACGACTCGGCGCGGAGCTGACGCCTCCTGATCACCCGTACGACCGTGGGCCCGGATCACCTGAAGTGATCCGGGCCCACGCCCTTGTCCGCGCCCGCTTGTCCGCGCCCCGGCGGCGGCCGCTCCGTCTTCACACCCTGGAGCTCGCCGACGCCTGATCCTCGGCAGCGACGCCCGCCGACGCCTCCAGGCGCTCCGCGGTGCGGCGCGCCGTCTCCCGCGCCCAGCGCCCGCTGGTCAGCGCACCCACGAGCAGGACGGACAGCCCGCACCCGCTGATGATCCACCAGGCGGGCTTGCTCGCGTCCACGAACGCGGTCGCGTACGCGGCGCTACGCGGGGACCCGGTACCGGCCACGCCCGCCGCCAGCACCGCACCGATCACGGCGACCCCGAGCGTCCCGCCGACCTGTCGGCTGGTCGAGGCGACCGCCGCCGCCACCCCGGCCTGCGAGCGGGGCATCCCGGAGACGGCCGTGTTGGTGATCGGCGCGTTCACCATGCCGAAGCCGAGGCCGAACAGCACGTAGCCCGTGAACAGCAGCGCGTTGTCCGTCTCCGCGTCGAGCGCGGCGAACATCAGCCCGCACGCCGTCATGGCCACCCCCGCCACGAGCAGCGGGAGCCGCGGCCCCCGGCTGCCGACCAGCCGCCCGGACAGCGGGGCGCAGACAAAGGTCAGGGCCGCCATCGGCAGCATGTAGAGCCCGGCGTGCAAGGCGCTCAGACCGCGCACGTTCTGCAGATACAGCGTGTTGAGGAAGAGGAATCCGCTCAGCGCGGCGAAGGCGCAGACCGCTATGACGGTGGCCCCGCTGAACGGGGCGCTGTGGAAGAAGCGCAGATCGATCAGGGGCTCGGCACGCCGCGGCTCGTACAGCAGCAGCCCGATCAGGGAGCACCCGGCGAGCGCGACGAACAGCAGGATCCGCGGCGAGTCCCAGCCCTCCGAGGGCGCCTCGATGATCGCGTACGTCAGTGAACCGAGCAGCGCGATCACCAGCAGCTGCCCCACGGGGTCGGGGCGGCGCGGCTTCGGGGCGCGCGACTCGGGGACGTACCGCCAGGTGAGCAGCAGCGCGAGGAGACCGACCGGCAGATTGATCCAGAAGATCGACCGCCAGCCGACCGAGTCCACCAGCAGACCGCCGATCACCGGGCCCGCCGCCATGGAGATGCCGACGACACCGCCCCACACCCCGATGGCGCGGGCCCGCTCGCGCGGATCGGTGAAGGTGTTGGTGATGATCGACATCGCGACGGGATTCAGCATCGAGCCGCCTACCGCCTGCACCATCCGGAACGCCACCAGCGACTCAAGGTTCGGTGCCAGGGAGCAGAGGACCGAGCCGAGGGTGAAGAGGACGAGCCCGATCTTGAAGATCTTCCGGCGCCCGATCCGGTCGGCGGTGGAGCCCGCGAGCATCAGCAGCGATGCGAGGACGAGGGTGTAGGCGTCGATCGTCCACTGCATGCCCGCCATGGTGGCGTGCAGTTCCTCCTGCATGGACGGCAGGGCGACATTGAGGACGGTGTTGTCGAGGCTGACGATCAGCAGGCTCATACAGCAGATCGCCAGTACCAGCTGCCGTCGGCGGGGGCTCAGCTCGGGCATACATGGATAGTACGGTTAACTAACGAACTCTGCTGGCGGGCCGCTCCGCGCCGTACGCGACAATGGAGCAATGACCACGCTCGCCCCCTCGCTCCCGCAGCTCCGGATAGGCCCGCACACGGTGCAGCCGCCGGTGGTGCTCGCCCCCATGGCCGGCATCACCAACGCCCCGTTCCGCACCCTGTGCCGGGAGTTCTCCGGCGGCAAGGGGCTGTTCGTCAGCGAGATGATCACCACCCGGGCGCTGGTCGAACGCAACGAGAAGACCATGCAGCTCATCCACTTCGACGCGAGCGAGACCCCGCGCTCGATCCAGCTGTACGGAGTGGACCCGGTCACCGTCGGCAAGGCCGTCCGCATGATCGTCGACGAGAACCTCGCCGACCACATCGACCTGAATTTCGGCTGCCCGGTCCCCAAGGTGACCCGCAAGGGCGGCGGCTCGGCGCTCCCGTACAAGCGGCCGCTGCTGCGCGCGATCCTCAACCAGGCGGTCTCCAACGCGGGTGACCTGCCGGTCACGATCAAGATGCGCAAGGGCATCGACGACGACCACATCACCTATCTCGACGCGGGCCGGATCGCGGTGGAGGAGGGCGTCACGGCCGTCGCCCTGCACGGCAGGACGGCCGCCCAGCACTACGGCGGCACCGCCGACTGGGACGCCATCGCCCGCCTCAAGGAGCACGTCCCGGAGATCCCCGTCCTCGGCAACGGCGACATCTGGTGCGCGGACGACGCCCGCCGGATGATGCGCGAGACCGGCTGCGACGGCGTGGTCGTCGGGCGTGGCTGCCTGGGCCGCCCCTGGCTGTTCGGTGACCTGGTGAGCGCCTTCGAGGGCACCCGGACGCGGCAGGCGCCGGGGCTCCGGAAGGTCGCCGATGTGATGCTGCGGCACGCGACGCTGCTGGGGGAGTGGATCGGTGACGAGACGCGTGGCGTGATCGACTTCCGCAAGCATGTCGCCTGGTACCTCAAGGGCTTCTCGGTCGGTTCGGAGATGCGCAAGAAGCTGGCGGTCACCTCGTCGCTGGAGGAGCTGGGCGGGCAATTGCAGGAGCTGGACCTGGACCAGCCGTGGCCGGACGGCGCCGACGGGCCGCGCGGACGCACCTCGGGCAACAACCGGGTGGTCCTGCCGGACGGCTGGCTGAAAGACCCCTACGACTGCGCGGGCGTCGGCGCGGACGCGGAGCTGGACACCTCGGGCGGCTGACTGGCTGCCCCCGGGTTCTTCCCGGGCCCCGAAGAGCCGCACAGGCTCTTCGGGGCCCTTTTCATGCCCTTCCGGGCCTCCGGGGCCCTTTCCGCCCATCCGGGGCCACTTCCGGGCCTCCGGGCCCCTTTTCGGCCCCACAGGGCCTCTTTCGATCCTCCGGACCCCGCCCGGAGCGCACGCGACACAGGCACCGCGTGCCGCCTCATGTGCATTGCTCATCTGAGCGTCATATCTGGCCGGGTTCGGCGATATTCGGCCATGGGTGAGTCTCGATAGGTCCGCATCGGGCCTCGCGCGGCCGCATCTGGTCACGCTCGGCTGTGCATCGATGATCAACACGTGACCAGCGGGCGCCCTTCGTGCGTCCGAATGGTGACATCTGAGCGCCGCTCGTAGAGTGATTCTCGCCACCTTGAGAGGCGAGGTGCTCAGATGAGCGCAAATTTAAGGGCTGCATTTCTCAAATGATGGCACTGGGTGCCAATGGGCTCCATTTTGATCGATCGATGCTTCTGATGCTCTGTGTGATCGATCAGCGGGAATTCGGTTGCGCTGAGTGCTTATTCATTCAAGAAATGAAGGCATTCCCTCGATCGAGGGACGGACCATGTCACTTTTGATCTGCTGGCGGACGGGTGGTTGCGGCCGCACGACGCGCAAGTGGACGTACCCAGACACCTTCGATCTGGGTATGTTCCTCGCCGTCAGGGCAGCCACCGCGTCGTCGAGGAGTCGAGACTCGTGTCGGAAAACGAAGACCTTCAGAAGTTCGTCTACGACTTCACCGAGGGCAACAAGGATCTGAAGGACCTCCTCGGCGGGAAGGGTGCCAACCTCGCCGAGATGACCAATCTCGGGCTCCCCGTCCCTCCGGGCTTCACCATCACCACCGAGGCGTGCAAGGTCTACCTCGACAGTGGCGAGGAGCCGGCGGAGCTCCGGGACGAGGTCAGCGCGCACCTCGACGCCCTTGAGGCGCGGATGGGCAAGAAGCTCGGCCAGGCCGACGACCCGCTGCTGGTCTCCGTCCGCTCCGGCGCCAAGTTCTCGATGCCCGGCATGATGGACACGGTCCTCAACATCGGCCTCTCCGACGCCTCCGTCGTCGGCCTCGTCGCCCAGTCCGGCGACGAGCGGTTCGCCTGGGACTCCTACCGCCGCCTCATCCAGATGTTCGGCAAGACCGTCCTCGGGGTCGACGGCGACCTCTTCGAGGAGGCGCTGGAGGCGGCGAAGGAGGCCAAGGGCGTCACCGTCGACGTGGATCTCGACGCGGCCGACCTGAAGAAGCTGGTCAAGCAGTTCAAGAAGATCGTCTCGCGGGACGCCGGACGTGACTTCCCGCAGGACCCGCGCGAGCAGATGGACCTGGCCATAAAGGCCGTCTTCGACTCGTGGAACACCGACCGGGCCAAGCTCTACCGCCGCCAGGAGCGCATCCCCGGCGACCTCGGCACGGCCGTCAACGTCTGCTCGATGGTGTTCGGCAACCTCGGTCCCGACTCCGGTACGGGCGTCGCCTTCACCCGTGACCCGGCCAGCGGGCACCAGGGCGTCTACGGCGACTACCTGCAGAACGCACAGGGCGAGGACGTCGTCGCCGGCATCCGCAACACCGTGCCGCTCGCCGAGCTGGAGTCGATCGACAAGAAGTCGTACGACCAGCTGATGCAGATCATGGAAACCCTCGAAACGCACTACAAGGACCTGTGCGACATCGAGTTCACCATCGAGCGCGGCCAGCTGTGGATGCTCCAGACCCGGGTCGGCAAGCGCACCGCCGGTGCCGCCTTCCGGATCGCGACGCAGCTCGTCGACCAGGGCCTGATCGACGAGGCCGAGGCGCTCCAGCGGGTCAACGGGGCGCAGCTGGCGCAGCTGATGTTCCCGCGCTTCGACGACGACGCGAAGACCGAACTGCTCGGCCGCGGCATCGCCGCCTCGCCGGGCGCCGCGGTCGGCAAGGCCGTCTTCGACTCGTACACAGCGGTCAAGTGGTCCCGGTCCGGCGAGAAGGTCATCCTCATCCGCCGCGAGACCAACCCCGACGACCTCGACGGCATGATCGCGGCCGAGGGCATCCTGACCTCGCGCGGTGGCAAGACCTCGCACGCCGCCGTCGTCGCCCGCGGCATGGGCAAGACCTGTGTCTGCGGCGCCGAGGACCTGGAGGTCGACACCAAGCGCCGCCGGATGACGGTGGGCGGCCGGGTCATCGAGGAGGGCGACGTCGTCTCCATCGACGGCTCCACCGGCAAGGTCTATCTCGGTGAGGTCCCCGTCGTGCCGTCCCCGGTCGTCGAGTACTTCGAGGGCCGGATGCACGCGGGCGCCGACGACGCCGACGAACTGGTCGCCGCCGTGCACCGGATCATGGCGTACGCGGACCGGGTGCGCCGGCTGCGGGTGCGGGCCAACGCCGACAACGCCGAGGACGCGCTGCGGGCCCGCCGCTTCGGTGCCCAGGGCATCGGCCTGTGCCGCACCGAGCACATGTTCCTCGGCGAGCGCCGCGAGATGGTGGAGAAGCTGATCCTCGCGGACACCGACGCCGAGCGCGAGACCGCGCTGGAGGAGCTGCTTCCGCTCCAGCGGGCCGACTTCATCGAGCTGTTCGAGGCGATGGACGGACTGCCCGTCACCGTACGGCTGCTCGACCCGCCGCTGCACGAGTTCCTGCCCGACATCACCGAGCTCTCGGTGCGGGTCGCGCTCGCCGAGTCCCGCAAGGACGCCAACGAGAACGACCTGCGCCTGCTCCAGGCCGTGCACAGACTGCACGAGCAGAACCCGATGCTCGGTCTGCGCGGGGTCCGTCTCGGTCTCGTCATCCCCGGCCTGTTCGCCATGCAGGTACGGGCGATCGCCGAGGCCGCGGCCGAGCGCAAGAACGCCAAGGGCGATCCGCGCGCCGAGATCATGATTCCGCTCGTCGGCACGGTCCAGGAGCTGGAGATCGTCCGCGAGGAGGCCGACCAGGTCATCGCCGAGGTCGAGGCCGCCACCGGTACCCGGCTGAAGCTGACCATCGGCACGATGATCGAGCTGCCGCGCGCCGCGCTGACCGCAGGCCAGATCGCCGAGGCCGCACAGTTCTTCTCCTTCGGCACGAACGACCTGACGCAGACGGTGTGGGGCTTTTCCCGCGACGACGTGGAGGCCTCGTTCTTCACCGCGTACCTGGAGAAGGGCATCTTCGGGGTGTCGCCGTTCGAGACGATCGACAAGGACGGCGTCGGCTCGCTGGTCCGCAGCGCCGTCGAGGCCGGCCGGGCGACCCGCCCGGACCTGAAGCTCGGCGTCTGCGGCGAGCACGGCGGCGACCCGGAGTCGGTGCACTTCTTCCACGAGGTGGGCCTGGATTACGTGTCCTGTTCCCCGTTCCGTATCCCCGTCGCCCGCCTGGAGGCGGGCCGGGCGGCGGCCGACTCGACCGGCAGCGACAGCCGCTGACCCGGCATCCGGCCCCCTGACCCCGGAGCCGCCGTCGGATCACTCGTACCCCCATCGATCCGACGGCGGCTCCGGAACTCTGAGGCGGCGGCACCCCGCGCGGGGTGCCGCCGCCTCCGTTTCGTTCTGGGGAAAAAAGTTGTTCGACGTTGTGCCTTTTCCTGTTCACTACGCAAAGTTCGTTCACCCCCCGCTTACCCCCGCCGGGTACGGAGCCGCACCGTCGCGTTTGTAGAGCTTTCCGGGGCGGCGCGCCGCTCGCCCTGTCCTGACCCTCCGAGACGGACAATCTCCTCGCCGGTACCGATGAGTTCCGCGCAGCCCCGCCGTCTACCTGTCGTAAAACGTTCGAACACCAGAGAGAACGGAACGGCCATGCCTCAGATGATCTTCGTGAACCTGCCGGTCAAGAACCTCGAGACGACCAAGACCTTCTTCGGCAAGCTCGGCTTCTCCTGCAACCCGCAGTTCAGCGACGAGAACACCGCGTGTCTCGTCATCAGCGACACCATCTTCGCCATGCTCCTCACGGAGCCCCGCTTCAAGGAGTTCACCAAGAAGGAGATCGCCGACTCCTCGAAGTCCACCGAGGTCATCCTCGCGCTCAGCGCCGAGAGCCGCGAGAAGGTGGACGAGCTGGTGGACACCGCCCTCGCCTCCGGGGGATCGCCCGCCAGCGAGCCGGTGGACTACGGCCACATGTACGGCCGCTCCTTCCAGGACCCGGACCACCACATCTGGGAGGTCGTGTGGATGGACCCGGCCGCCGTCGAGGGTCAGCAGTCCTGAACGCGCCGATGAGCGGTGGCGTATCCGGTCCTCAGGCCGTGAGCACCGGATACGTCACCCCCGTGAGCTGCTCGGACGCCACCCAGAGCCGCTCGCTCGCCACATCGTTCAGCGTCCAGCCCGCCCGCCAGGACGGGGCCGGCGCACCGCGCCAGCCCAGCAGCCGCGGGCCGGTGAACGAGTCGGGCCGCACGCCGGGCGCGGTGGCCGCGTACAGGGTGGGCAGCGCACCGGACGACGCGGGCTGCGCGACGAGCCGGTTGCCGAGCCGGAACACCAGGTCCGCCGCCTTGCGGTTCTCCATCCGGACGCCCGCCGTCTGCAGATTGGTCGCCGCGTAACCCGGGTGCGCCGCCGCGGCCACCACCTCGCGACCGGCGGCCGCGAGGCGCCGCGCCAGCTCGTGGACGAAGAGCAGATTGGCGGTCTTCGAGCGGCCGTAGGCGATCCAACGGCGGTAGTTCCGCTCGCTGTTGAGATCTCCCATGTCGATGTTGGACAGGGCGTGCATACCGCTGGAGACGCTCACCACGCGCGCCCCGGGGGTGCCGAGGAGCTTCGGGAGCAGCAGCCCGGCGAGGGCGAAGTGCCCCAGGTGGTTGACGCCGAACTGCCTCTCGAAGCCGTCCGCCGTCTTCCCGTAAGGAAGGGCCATCACACCCGCGTTGTTGATCAGCAGATCGATCCGGTCGGGCGTGTGCTCCGCCGCGCACGCGCGTACGGAGTCCAGATCGGCCAGATCGAGCGGTACGAACTCCACGTCAGCGCCGGTCACGGCCGTCCGGATGCGGGACGCGGCCTCCTTGCCGCGCGACTCGTCACGGCAGGCGAGCAGCACGCGCGCGCCGTGCCGGGCCAGTTCCCGCGCCGTGACCAGCCCGATGCCGCTGTTGGCTCCGGTGACCAGGGCCGTACGGCCGCTCTGGTCGGGGATGTCGCTCGCGTTCCAGCCCTGGCTCATGGGCCCAGCGTACGGCCGCGGCGCGCGAGGGGAACGCGCCGGGCGGAACCGGTTGGACGAGGCACGTATCGCGTCCTTAAGGTCGCGATCATGCCTGACATAGCACTCACCACACTGGTCATCCTCTGCCTCGCGGCCGCCGCGGCGGGCTGGATCGACGCGGTGGTCGGCGGCGGCGGACTGCTCCTGCTGCCCGCCCTGCTGCTGGGACTGCCCCATGCCCCGGCCGCGCAGGTACTCGGCACCAACAAGGCGGTCGCGATCGTCGGTACGACGGGCGCCGCCGTGACGTACGTGCGCAAGACGCCGGTCAAGGTCGGGACGGCCCTGCGGATCGGGCTCGCGGCGCTGGCCGGCTCGATGGCCGGGGCGTTCTTCGCGGCCGGGATCAGCAGCGAGGTGCTGCGTCCGGTGATCATGGTCGTGCTGCTGGCGGTGGCGGCGTTCGTGATGCTGCGGCCCTCGTTCGGCAGCACGGCGGACGACGGTACGCGGCGCCAGGTCACCCGGGCGCGCACCGTCACCGCGATCGTGCTCGTCGGCGGCGGCATCGGCTTCTACGACGGGCTGTTCGGCCCCGGCACCGGAACGTTCCTCGTTCTGGCACTGACCGCGGTGCTGCACCTCGACCTGGTGACGGCGTCGGCCACCGCCAAGATCGTCAACGTCTGCACCAACGGCGGGGCGCTGGCGATGTTCGCGTACCAGGGCAGCGTGCTGTGGCAACTGGCCGCGCTGATGGCGGTCTTCAACCTGGCGGGCGGGCTGATCGGGGCGCGGATGGCGCTCCGGAAGGGCAGCGAGTTCGTCCGCGGCGTCCTGCTGGTCGTGGTGTTCTCACTGGTCGCGAAGCTGGGGTTCGACCAGTGGACGGCGTGAACGGCGCGCTCCGGGCGCGCCGGGTTCACCGCACCGCGGTGAGATGCGCGTACGCCACCACATTGCCCCGGTAACCCGTGGCCTTCGAGAATCCGCCGCCGCAGGTGATCAGCCGCAGGGAGGCGTAGGGCGAGGCGCCGTACACCCGCTTGTCGGGAAACCGGTCGCTCTCGTAGACCTCGATCCCGTCGAGGGAGAAGACGGCGGTGCGCCCGTCCTGGCGGACCACCTCGACCGTGCTGCCCTTCTGCAGGGTCCCCAGGTCGTAGAAGACCGACCGGCCCTGCGCGTTGTCGACATGGCCGGCGACGATCGCGCTGCCCTTGGAGCCCGGGGGAGTGCCGTCCCGGTACCAGCCGACGACGTTACGGTTCCCGGCCGGCGGCACGTCGAGGCTGCCGTCGGCCCCGAGCCCCAGCCGCATCACCGGGGCGTCCACCCGGATGCTCGGGATCCGGATGCGCACGGGCGCCGAGGGCTTCAGCGGTTCGGCGAGCGGAGACCCCGGCTGCGGCTCCGGGCCCGCGGCGAAGCCCTGCGCGGTGGTCGGCTGGGGCGGGACCAGTTGGGTGCCGGCGCCGTGCCGGATCAGCCAGACACCGGCCAGCGCCGCGATGACCAGCAGCCAGCCCTTGGCCTTCTGGGACACGGTCGTCCTCCGGGTGACGAAGCGCGGACGGGAGGGGTACGGGGACGGGTTCGGGTACGGGAGCAGTCCCGTCCCGGTGGCCGCGCGGCCACCGGGACGGGAACCTGGCGGTACGGAGACGTGAATCTGTCTCCGTCAGCCGGCCTCCTGCGTGCCGCTCGCCCGGCGACGCAGGAGCCAGGCTCCGCCGACGGCGGCCGCGGCGAGTACGCCGGCGCCCGCCGCGATCTGGGAGGTGTCGGACCGGACACTGCCGCCGACGCCTGTTTTGACGTGCCCGCTGGGGCCGGTGGGCACGGACGAGTCGTCGCGTCCGGACGACGAGCTGTCACGTCCGGATGACGAGTTGTCACGTCCGGACGACGACGAGTTGTCGTGCCCCGAGGACGAGTTGTCGCGTTCGGACGAGGAGTCGTCACGCCCGGACGAGGACGAGTTGTCGCGTCCGGATGAGGAGTTGTCGCGGCCCGAGGAGTTGTCGCGCCCGGACGAGCTGTCGTGCCTGCCCGAGCCTCCCTCGTCCTCGGACGGGTTCCGGTTCCCGTTCCCGTTCCCGCGCTCGTTGGAGCCCTGGTCCCTGGAGGGGGTGTTGAGCCCGGAAAAGGCGTTGAGCCCGCCGACGGAGTCGAGCAGTGAGGGGACGTTGAGGCCGAAGGGGTTGTTGCTGCCGGACCCGGACGGGTTGTCCCCGTTGTCCCCGTCGCCGCCCTGTGCAAGCGGGCCGTCGACGGTCCGTGGCGCGGCCGCCGAGACGACCCGCAGCGTGCCGGAATCGCCCGCGTACGCGGGCTGCCCGGCGGTGAAGAGACCGAGCGCGGCTATGGTGATTGCGGAAGCCGCGGTACCGGTCACTGGGCGGGCAGGACGCATGGGGTTCCTCCGGCAATGGCGCGAGTAGGTGTGTCCTGACCACGAGCTAACGGGCCGGCCGTCGTCCATGCCTGCTGACACCAAGTCAGCTTTCACCCGAACGGCTCGGCGTGCCCTCCTTGCCAAGATGCATGTGCGCAGGTCACAGCCGTGATCGAAGCGAGCGTGACCGGCATCTCACCGTCCGGTGCCGATCGGGTGACGCCATCCCGGAGGAGAGTGGCGCACATCACATGCATGACTTCGTGGGGGTCGGGCACACGCCTGAAACCCCCCACGGGACGGTGCAGCAGGCCGCCCCCGGCCGCCGCCCCCACCGGCCCCATCCCCCCTGGTTCCGGTGGGGGCGGTTCTGCGCCGGAAGCCCAGCGGCGTGACGTTCCCGCAACCGCGCGGCGCTCTCAGGGCGCGCGGTGTTCCCGGGACGGCGCGGCGGCGGACCATTCGACGACCGGCGGCCGCACCCTGGCGCAGAGCGGCTGCCCCTTGGCATCGGAGAGAGGCAGCCGTGCGGTGAGATGCCCCGAGCGCACGGCGGCTTCGAGCACGGCCGTATCGATGTCGCCCAGCATCAGCTTGGCCCGCCGGAACATGGTGAAGACGCCGTCCTCGTCGACCGTCCCCCAGGACAGATAGACGAAGCGGCCGCCCAGCCGGTTCTGCACGTAGGGCCCCTTGATCTCGACACCGTCCCCGGCGGGGGTCACCGTGCAGTGCAGGGTCCACGAGGCCGACGGGGCGTCACCCCGGTGCCGGCCGAGCAGTTCGCCCGGCCTGTCCTTGCGCTGCACGGCCACATGGATGTTGTGGGCGCCGGGGAAATCGCTGTCGGGCCCGCAGGTGAGGCCGGGGAGACGAGAGCCTTCGATGTGGATCAGCATGACTCCATGCTCCTCCCTCCCTCGGACACCGGGCGGCCCGCGTGACACCGGGGGCTCGGTCGGCGGAGCAAGATCACGTCACTTCCGACGGAGGGCGGCCCGCGTGACGCCGGGGGCTCAGACCGTGTCCCACGGCGCGCTGTCGTACGCCTGCCCGATGCGCTGCATCAGTTCCTCGTCCACCGTGAACTCGATGTCGTCGATCCGCCGGACCGGCGCGATGCCCTGCGAGTTGGTGAGGAACGCCGAACGGTACCCGGCCAGCCCGTCCAGCGTCACCGGACGCCGTACGGACTCCAGCCCCGCGCCGGGCAGTTGCCGCTCCAGCAGTGCCATGGTGATGCCGAGCAGCGCAGGGGCGGCGGGCCGGACGACCGAAGTGCCGTCCCAGAAACCGATGTTGGTGATCGCCCCCTCCGTCACCGTACCGTCCGGCAGGGTCAGCAGGGCCTCGTCGAAACCCGCGCGTGCGGCGAGCCGGGCGTAGTACGTCTGGCCGAACTCGCCCGGACGCTTGATGTGCGGCACGGTCCGGGCGTACGGGACGGACATCAGACCGTGCGGCTCGGTGGACTTCCGCGCCGGCCCACGCACCGTGACCATGACGGTCGTCTCCGTATCGCCCGGCGGCAGGAAGCCGTACACCCGGGTCGAGGCGTCCCGTACCCCGGCACTGTCCAGGGCGTGCCGGATCAGCTCGCGGATCCGCTCCCCGTCCAGCGCGCGTTCGAACAGCTCCTGGTTCGCCGCGTCCAGCCGGGCCAGATGCAGGTCGAGGCCGCGCACCTTGCCGTCCCTGACCTGCATGGCCGTGAAATGGCCGTAGTTCAGGAAGGCGGGAATCCGCAGATCCGCCTCGGTGGCCGGGTGCCCGTTGAACTCGGCGTACGGAAAGGGCGCGGGTGGGGGAGTGGTCATGCCATCCACCGTATGCCGCGACCGCCGACGACGGCCCCGGCGGACCGGGCTTGACCTCAACCATGGTTGACGTATGAACCTCTCCGCATGGACCTCACCACAGCCCCCGCATCCACTACCGCCTCCGCCGCGCCCCTGAAGGTCGCGGTCGTCCTCGCCAGCAATCGCGAGGGACGCTTCGCCCCCGTCGTCTCCGACTGGCTCCTCTCGCGCACCGCCGGTCACCCCGGCATCGAGACCGATCTGATCGACATCGCGGAACTCGACCTGCCGAACGCCCTCTCCCACCGGCCCGACGCCGAAGCACTGGCCCGACTCGCGGTCGTGTCACCCAGGTTGGCGGCGGCCGATGCCTTCGTCGTCGTCACCCCCGAGTACAACCACTCGTACCCGGCGCCGCTGAAGAACCTCATCGACTGGCACCACGCCGAGTGGCAGGCCAAACCCGTCGCCTTCGTCTCGTACGGCGGAGTCTCCGGCGGCCTGCGCGCCGTCGAGCACCTCCGGCAGGTCTTCGCGGAGCTGCACGCCGTCGGCATCCGCGACACCGTGTCGTTCCACAACGCGGGCGCCCTGTTCGACGACGAGGGCAGGCACAAGGACCCCACGGGCTGCGACGCGGCGGCCAAGAACCTGCTCGACCAGCTGGTCTGGTGGGGACGCGCGCTGCGCGACGCCAAGGCCGTCCGTCCGTACGGCGTCTGACACCGGGCACTGCGCCGCGCAGCGATGCCCCCGACAATCGAAAGACACCCAGTGACCCAGTGACCCACACCGAGGAGCCCGAAGGTGACGACGCCGCCGGCATGGCTGACCGTACTGACCACGACCGACAGCGAGGAGAAGGCCCATTCCCTGGCGCAGGGCGCGGTGGAGGCGCGGCTCGCCGCCTGCGTACAGATCTCCGCGCCCGTCACCTCGGTCTACCGCTGGCAGAACGCCATCGAGACCACCGAGGAGTGGCAGCTGCTGCTCAAGACGACGGCCGAGCGGTACGACGAACTGGAGGCGCATCTCCTGGCGGCGCACGACTACGAAACCCCCGAGGTCATCGCGATGCCGGTGGTACGGGGCAGCGCCCGCTATCTCGACTGGGTCGCGGCCGAGACCGCCCCGGTCGCCCCTCTGTAGAACCGGCACTCTTCAGAGCCGGCCCCCGCGGCCGTCAGCGCCCGTCCGCCGCCAGGGCCTTTTCGATCCCGGGCTCCTCGGGGCCCAGGAAGTGCGGGTCCGGCTTGAAGACGGCGTCCAGTGCCGCCTTCCCCGCCGCGAACACCTCCCGTGTCCCGCCGTAGTACCAGGTCGCATCGTGTACGGCGTCGACGCCGACGCCGTACGCGTCGATCCCCGCGGTCCGGCACAGCGCGATCGCCCGCCGGATGTGGAACCCCTGGCTCACCAGCACCGCGCGGTCGATCCCGAAGATCTTCTTGGCCCGGACGCACGAGTCCCAGGTGTCGAAGCCGGCGAAGTCGCTCACGATCCGCTCGTCCGGCACGCCGTGCGCCCTGAGATACGTGCGCATGGCGTCCGGCTCGTCGTACTCCTTGCGGCTGTTGTCACCGGTCACGAGCACGACCTTCACCTTCCCGTCCCGGTACAGCTCGGCGGCGGCCTCGAGCCGGTTCGCGAGATACAGCGACGGCTTGCCCTGCCAGAGCCCGGCCCCGAACACCATGGCGACCTGCTGCGCGGGCGCGTCCGCGGTCGTCCCGACCCGGGCGTCGGCGACGGAGTACATGCAGGTCGCGGGCGTCAGCGCCACCACGCAGGCGACCATCACCCCCTGCACGGCCCGCCGCTGCCCGCGCCGCGTCCGCGGCCACCGCGGCCGAAACCGCCCGAGCCGCCTCAGCCGTCCCGGCTGCTTCTCCCGCATGGGTGTCCCCCTGTTCCCGCTGGTCCCGCCCTGTCCACGCTGTTCCACTTCATCGGACGACCGACGGGGAGAAAGGGTTCTCCATCTCCCCATTTCGTTGATTTCGTTCGGTGGACGACGGAGTCGGCACCGGCTGAGCCGTCCTGTCGGTCCGGCCGTTTACTGTCGGAACCATGGACGGTACGCAGGATTCCCAGTGCACCTACGACACCCACGGCCCCCATGGTGCTCAGGACCACGGCTCGGCCCCCTACCGTGCCGCCGACGCCGAGCGCTGGGACACCGAGCCGGACAAACGGCCCGGGCGTACCGCGTTCCAGCGGGACCGCGCCCGGGTCCTGCACTCCGCCGCACTGCGCCGGCTCGCCGGGAAGACCCAGGTCGTCACCCCCGGCACCCGCAGCAACGCCTGGGACGCCAGCCCGCGGACCCGGCTCACCCACTCCCTGGAATGCGCCCAGGTCGGCCGCGAGCTCGGGGCGGCGCTCGGCTGCGACCCCGATCTGGTCGAGACGGCCTGCCTGGCCCACGACCTGGGCCACCCGCCGTTCGGACACAACGGGGAGCAGGCGCTCAACGACTTCGCGTCGGACTGCGGGGGCTTCGAGGGGAACGCACAGTCGCTGCGCCTGCTGACCCGGCTCGAACCGAAGCGGTTCGTGCCCGACACCCGGACCGGCGAGCTGGTCAGCGTCGGACTCAACCTGACCCGTGCCGCGCTGGACGCCGCCACCAAGTACCCGTGGCCGCGCGGCGGCCACCCCACCGACCCCGGCTCGCCGAAATTCGGGGTGTACGAGGACGACCTGCCCGTCTTCGAGTGGGCCCGGCACGGCGCCCCGAAGGACCGCAAGTGCTTCGAGGCCCAGGTCATGGACTGGTCCGACGACGTCGCGTACTCGGTGCACGACTTCGAGGACGGGCTGCACGCCGGGCACATCGACCCCAACTGCCTCTACGCCGAGCCCGAGCGGAACGCGATCTGGGCGGTCGCCATCGGCCGCTACGTCCCGGCGGACACCGACCCCGCGGAGCTGGCCGACGCCCTGGACCGGCTCATCGCCCAGGGCTGGTGGCCGCACGGCTACGACGGATCCGCCGTCGCCCAGGCCCGGCTGAAGGACGCCACGAGCCAGCTGATCGGCCGGTTCTGCCTCGCGGCCGAGACCGGCACCCGGCAGAGGTACGGGACGGGCCGGCTGATCCGGTACGAGGCCGAACTCGTCGTCCCCCGCGAGGCACGCAACGAGTGCGCCGTCCTCAAGGCGGTCGCCGACCGGTACGTCATGCAGCGCGCCGAGCAGGAGGCGATCCGCGCCGACCAGCGGATCGTCATCGCGGAACTGGCCGCCGCGCTGACCGCACGCGCCCCGGAAGGGCTGGAGCCGCAGTTCCGGGCGCTGTTCGACGCCGCCTCCGGGGACCGGGCCCGCAAGCGGGTCCTCGTCGACCAGATCGCCGCCCTGACCGACGCCTCGGCGCGTTCCCTGCACGCATCCCTCACCGCACGCCGCCGCTGACCTCCGGCCCCGTCCACGCGGCTGGACCACGGCCGAGTACGGCCGAGTACGACCGCGTACGCCCCGCGGCCACCGCCTCCCGGCCTCGTCCGCGGGCCTGTCCGCGACCACTGGGTGTGACCTGATCGGTGTACACCCTCTTTCGCCATCACGCTGCGTGCGGGACGCTCGCAGTCGGGCCCCGCGCAGCAAGCACCGAGGAGGCATCACGTGGTCGACGCACATCGGACGTTCGTCATCGTCGGCGGAGGACTGGCAGGAGCGAAGGCGGCCGAGACGCTCCGGGCGGAGGGTTTCAGCGGCCGGGTGATCCTTCTCGGCGATGAACGCGACCATCCGTACGAACGGCCGCCGCTCTCCAAGGGCTATCTGTCCGGCAAGGAGGAACGGGACAGCGTCTTCGTCCACGAGCCGGCCTGGTACGCGGGCGCCGACATCGAGCTCCATCTGGGCCAGCCCGTCACCGTCCTCGACCGGGAGGGCCGCTCCGTACAGCTCGGCGACGGCACGGTCGTCCACTACGACAAGCTGCTGCTCGCCACCGGGGCCGAGCCGCGCCGCCTCCCCATTCCGGGCACGGACCTGGCCGGCGTCCACCATCTGCGCCGCCTCGCCCACGCCGACCGGCTGCGCAACGTACTGACCTCCCTCGGCCGCGACAACGGCCATCTGGTGATCGCCGGAGCCGGCTGGATCGGTCTGGAGGTCGCGGCGGCGGCGCGCGAGTACGGCGCCGAGGTCACCGTCGTCGAACCGGAGCCGACCCCGTTGCACCAGGTCGTCGGCCCCGAACTGGGCCAGATCTTCACCGATCTGCACAGCGACCACGGTGTCCGCTTCCACTTCGGTGTCCACCTCACCGAGATCATCGGCCAGGACGGCCTGGTCCTCGCGGTCCGCACCGACGACGGCGAGGAGTACCCCGCCCACGACGTGCTCGCCGCGATCGGCGCCGCCCCCCGCACCGGTCTCGCCGAAGCCGCCGGGCTCGCCATGGCCGCGCGCAAGGACGGCGGCGGCATCGCCGTCGACGCCTCGCTGCGCACCTGTGACCCGCACATCTTCGCGGCCGGGGACGTCGCCAACGTGGCCCATCCGCTGCTCGGCGCCCGGCTGCGCGTGGAGCACTGGGCGAACGCGCTGAACAGCGGCCCGGCCGCGGCCCGCGCCATGCTCGGTCAGGAGGTCAGCTATGACCGGGTGCCGTACTTCTTCTCCGACCAGTACGACCTCGGCCTCGAATACTCGGGCTGGGCGCCGCCGGGCAGTTACGACCAGGTGGTCATCCGCGGCGACGCGGGGAAGCGCGAGTTCATCGCCTTCTGGCTGAAGGACCGCAAGGTGCTGGCCGGGATGAACGTCAACGTGTGGGACGTCACCGAAGCCGTGCAGGAGGTGATCCGGTCCGGCAGGCAGATCGACCCCGAGGCACTGGCGGACCCGTCGGTTCCGCTGACCTCCCTGGCCTGAACGGAGCCGGGCCGCGCCCCGCCGGGTTCCACGGATCACATCGGCGCGCGGCACGGCTGTCCTACCCCACCCGTAGACTTCACCCGTGGCAGGCAGGATCAATGACGACGATGTGAAGGCGGTACGGGACGCGGTCCCGATCGACGCCGTCGTTTCCGAGTATCTCCAGCTGCGCAACGCGGGCGGTGGCAACCTCAAGGGCCTCTGCCCGTTCCACGACGAGAAGTCCCCCTCCTTCCAGGTCAGCCCGAGCAAGGGTCTCTTCCACTGCTTCGGCTGCCAGGAGGGCGGCGACACGATCGCCTTCGTGATGAAGATCGACCATCTCTCGTTCTCCGAGACGGTCGAGCGGCTCGCCGCCAAGGCGGGCATCACCCTGCGGTACGAGGAGGGCGGCTACAACCCCTCCCACCAGCGCGGTGAGCGGATCCGGCTGGTCGAGGCGCACAAGGTGGCCGCCCAGTTCTACGTGGAGCAGCTGGACGGCCCCGAGGCCGAGATCGGCCGGAAGTTCCTCGCCGAGCGCGGCTTCGACCAGGCGGCGGCCGCCCATTTCGGCGTCGGCTACAGCCCGGCGGGCTGGGACCACCTCACCCGCTATCTGCGCGGCAAGGGCTTCAGCGACAAGGAGCTGATCGCCTCCGGCATCTCCCAGGACGGCAGGCGCGGCCCGATCGACCGCTTCCGCGGCCGGCTGATGTGGCCGATCAGCGACACCTCCGGCGAGGTCGTCGGCTTCGGCGCCCGCAAGCTGCGCGACGACGACAACGGACCGAAGTACCTCAACACCCCCGAGACCGCGATCTACAAGAAGTCCCAGGTGCTCTACGGCATCGACCTGGCGAAGAAGGACATCGCGAAGGCCAGCCGGGCCGTGGTCGTCGAGGGCTACACCGACGTGATGGCCTGCCATCTCGCCGGGGTCACCACCGCGATCGCCACCTGCGGCACGGCCTTCGGCGGCGACCACATCAAGATCCTGCGCCGCCTCCTGATGGACAACGGAAGCGCCCGGGTGATCTTCACGTTCGACGGTGACGCGGCCGGTCAGAAGGCCGCGCTGCGCGCCTTCGAGGACGACCAGAAGTTCGCGGCAGAGACGTACATCGCGATCGCCCCCGACAACATGGACCCGTGCGATCTGCGCCTGGCCAAGGGCGACGAGGCCGTCCGCGATCTGGTCGAACCCCGCACGCCGCTCTTCGAGTTCGCGCTCCGCCAGATCGTCGGCCGGTACGACCTGGAGACCCCGGCGGGCCGCGCCGCCGCGCTCGACGAGGCGGCGTCCGTCGTCGCCAAGATCAAGACGGGCAGTATGCAGCGCGAGGTCGCCGTCCAACTGGCCGGCTTCGTCGGCATCCTGGACCAGGAGTACGTCGTGCACCGGGTCAACCAGCTCGCCCAGTGGGCCCGTGGGCGGGGCGACCGGCGAGGACCGGATCCGGCCTCCTCCCGCCCCGGCGCTCAGCCCCAGCAGGTCCGGGCCCCCGCCGCCCCCTTTGGCCCCGCGCTCAACCTCCGCAGCCCGGCGCACCGCACCGAGCGCGAGCTGCTCAAGCTCGCCCTGCAGCGGCCCGTCCTGGTCTCCCCGGCCTTCGACGCCTACGGGGTCGACGAGTTCACCGCCCCGCCGTACGCCGCGGTCCGGCAGTGCATCGCGGAGGCGGGCGGCGCGGAGCTGGGCGTCCCCGACACCCGCGAGTACCTCGTCCAGGTGCTCGACGCGACCCCCAACGACACGGTGCGCAAGCTGGTCACCGAACTGGCGGTCGAGGTCTTCCACGGCAAGTCCATCGACGAGGCGTACGCGGGCGAGCATCTGGTCAAGGTCCGCCTGCGCGCCGTGGACCGCCGGATCAACGACGTCCAGGGCAGCCTCGCCCGCCTCGGCAGCAATGTCGCCCCGGATCATCTGGCGGCCGCGCAGAACGAGGTCTGGGTCCTCCAGCAGTACGCCCAGTCCCTGCGCAACAACGGCGCCGACGCGCTCTGAAGCGAGGCTTCCGCGCGCCCCGTGGCCGTGCAGGCATGCCGGGGCCGGCCGGCCGCCGTTGCGTCCTCGGTCGCCGCACGGGCCGCAAGAGCACGCCGTTCCCGGGCCCCGTCCCCGTCCCGGCGCCCGTAACCGGCCGGTCACGGACCGGACTCAGAAAGTCCCCGCACGCCCCTCGTGGCAGCGATGTGTCTTCCCCCACACTGGGGGGCGGTGCCTGAGTCATCGGAGCGCGGCCGGCCCACCGCACGGTGGTCCACCATCCCCCGCGATCCGGCAGCGATCACCTGGAGGTCGCCCCCGTGCAGACCCGGACCGTGACCGAAACCGAGCATGTCTCGGCCATCCCCGCGCAGAACCGGGCCGTGCATCATCCGGAGGCCGCGGTGGAGCCGCAGACACCGTCCGACCCACCCGAGGCACTCATGGAGGAACCGCCGGAGGTGCCCGACCCCCCGGAGCCCAGGGGCCGCCCCGAGACCGCCGGGACGTCCTCCGACCTCTTCCGCCAGTATCTGCGGGAGATCGGCCGGATCCCGCTGCTCACCGCAGCCGACGAGGTGGAGCTCGCCCGCCGCGTCGAGGCCGGACTCTTCGCCGAGGAACGGCTCGCGAGCACCCCGGACCCGGACACCCGGCTGGCCGTCGACCTCGACCGGCTGGTGGTCATGGGGCGGATGGCGAAGCGCCGTCTCATCGAGGCCAATCTCCGCCTCGTCGTCTCCGTCGCCAAACGCTATGTCGGCCGCGGGCTGACCATGCTCGATCTCGTCCAGGAGGGAAACCTCGGACTGATCAGGGCGGTCGAGAAGTTCGACTACGCCCGGGGCTACAAGTTCTCGACGTACGCGACCTGGTGGATCCGTCAGGCCATGTCCCGCGCCCTCGCCGACCAGGGGCGGACGATACGGGTCCCGGTCCACGTCGTCGAGCTGATCAACCGGGTCGTACGCGTCCAGCGCCGGATGCTCCAGGAGCGCGGCTACGAGCCGACGCCCGAGGAGGTCGCCGACCAGCTCGACCTCACCCCGGAGCGGGTCGGCGAAGTCCTGCGGCTCGCCCAGGAACCCGTCTCGCTGCACGCCCCGGTCGGCGAGGAGGACGACGTCGCCCTCGGCGACCTGATCGAGGACGGCGACGCCGCGTCCCCGGTCGAGTCCGCCGCGTTCCTGCTGCTGCGCGAGCACCTGGAAGCGGTGCTCTCCACCCTGGGCGAGCGCGAGCGGAAGGTGGTCCAGCTGCGCTACGGGCTGGCCGACGGGCGGCCCCGCACCCTCGAGGAGATCGGCAGGATCTTCGGCGTGACCCGCGAACGCATCCGCCAGATCGAGTCCAAGACCCTCAACAAGCTCCGGGACCACGCCCACGCCGACCAACTCCGCGGCTACCTCGACTGATCACGCGTGACGGGGCCCGTACCGCCGTCGGCGGTACGGGCCCCGTCATGTTTCCGGCCGCTCCCGTCAGTCGACTTCGGCGACCGCCTGCGCGAACTGCGCCGAATACAGCCGGGCGTACGCCCCCTCGGCAGCCAGCAGTTCGTCGTGCGTGCCCTGTTCGACGATCGAGCCGTTCTCCATCACCAGGATGACGTCGGCATCCCGGATGGTGGAGAGCCGGTGCGCGATCACGAAGCTCGTACGGCCGTGCGCCAGGCGCGCCATCGCCTTCTGGATCAGCACCTCGGTACGGGTGTCGACTGAGCTCGTCGCCTCGTCGAGCACCAGGATCACCGGGTCGGACAGGAACGCCCGCGCGATGGTGATCAGCTGCTTCTCGCCCGCGCTGACGCCGGAGCCCTCGTCGTCGATCACCGTGTCGTAACCGTCCGGCAGGGTGCGGACGAAGCGGTCGGCGTGGGCGGCCCTCGCAGCCTCCTCGATCTCTTCCCGGGTGACCTCGCGCGAAGCGCCGTACGCGATGTTCTGCGCTATCGACCCGCCGAACAGCCAGGTGTCCTGGAGGACCATGCCGATTCCCGACCGCAGGTCGTCGCGCGACATCTTCGCCACGTCGACCCCGTCGAGCGTGATCCGACCGCCCGTCACCTCGTAGAACCGCATCAGGAGATTGACGAGCGTGGTCTTGCCCGCGCCGGTCGGGCCGACGATCGCGACCGTGTGGCCCGGCTCGACGTTCAGCGAGAGGTCCTCGATGAGCGGCTTCTCCGGGTCGTAACGGAACGACACCTTCTCCAGCGAGACGCTGCCCAGCAGCTCCTTCGGGCGCTCACCCGTGCCGGGCGCGGGGTCGGCGCCCTGCTCCTCGGCGTCCAGCAGCTCGAAGATGCGCTCGGCCGACGCGACACCCGACTGCACCAGGTTCGCCATCGAGGCGACCTGGGTCAGCGGCATCGAGAACTGCCGCGAGTACTGGATGAACGCCTGCACGTCACCGATCGACAGCGAACCCGAAGCGACCCGCAGACCACCGACGACGGCGATCAGCACATAGTTCAGGTTGGAGACGAACATCATCAGCGGCTGCATGATCCCGCTGTTGAACTGCGCCTTGAAGCCCGCCTCGTACAGTGCCTCGTTCTGCTCGGCGAAGTCCCGCGCGGACTCCTCCTGCCGCCCGAAGACCTTCACCAGGGTGTGCCCGGTGTACATCTCCTCGATGTGGGCGTTGAGCTTGCCCGTCACCTTCCACTGCTGCACGAACTGCGGTTGCGACCGCTTGCCGACCTTCGCGGCCACGACCACCGACAGCGGCACCGTCACCAGAGCGACCAGCGCCAGCAGCGGCGAGACCCAGAACATCATGATCAGCACGCCGACGATGGTGAGCAGGGAGCTGATGAGCTGACCCATCGTCTGCTGCATCGTCTGGGAGATGTTGTCGATATCGTTCGTCGCCCGGCTGAGCACCTCGCCGCGCTTGGCCCGGTCGAAGTACGACAGCGGCAGCCGCGACAGCTTCGTCTGGATGTCCTCGCGCAGCTGGAACACGACCCGGTTGATGATCCGGATCGACAGCCGGGTGGCCACCAGCATGAGCAGCCCCGCACCGACATAGACCGCCAGCGCCACCAGCAGTACGTCGCGCACCGCACCGAAGTCGATGCCGTGACCGGGGACGAAGTCCACCCCGGAAAGCATGTCGGCGAGGCCGCTGTTGGTCTTGCGCAGGCCCTCCACGGCCTGCTCCTTCGTCGTGCCGTCGGGCATCCGCCGGCCGATGACCCCGGCGAACACCAGGTCGGTCGCCCTGCCGAGGATCTTCGGCCCGACCACCGACAGCCCGACGCTCACCACGCAGGCCGCCAGCATCACGTACAGCGAGGCCTTCTCCGGAGCGAAGCGCTTCAGCAGCCGCTTCGAGGACCCCTTGAAGTCCATGGACCGGTCGGTCGGCGCCCCGCCCGCCATCATGCGTCCGCCAGGACCGGCCATTACGCGGCCTCCGCTTCCGTCAGCTGGGAGAGCACGATCTCCCGGTACGTTTCATTGCCGTCCATCAGTTCGTGATGGGTACCGGAGCCGACGACCCGGCCCTCGTCCAGTACCAGGATCCGGTCGGCGTCGCGGATGGTGGACACCCGTTGCGCCACGATCACCACGGTCGCCTCGGCCGTCTCCTGCGCGAGTGCCCCGCGCAGCGCGGCGTCGGTCGCGTAGTCGAGCGCGGAGAACGAGTCGTCGAAGAGGTAGATCTCCGGCCGCTGCACCAGCGTCCTGGCGATCGCCAGCCGCTGCCGCTGCCCGCCGGACACATTGGTGCCGCCCTGCGCGATCGGCGCGTTCAGGCCGTGCTCCAGCGCCTCGACGAACTCCTTGGCCTGCGCGACCTCCAGCGCGTGCCAGAGCTCCTCGTCGGTGGCGTCCGGGTTCCCGTACCGCAGATTCGTCGCGACCGTCCCGGAGAACAGGTACGGCTTCTGCGGCACGAGGCTCACGGTCTTCGCCAGCAGCGCCGGCTCCAGCGTCCGTACGTCCGTGCCGTCGACCAGCACCTGGCCGTCCGTCACGTCGAACAGCCGCGGTACGAGCCCGAGCAGCGTCGACTTCCCGCTGCCCGTCGACCCGATGATCGCGGTGGTCTCGCCGGGGCGGGCCACCAGATCCACCGACCGCAGCACCGGCTCCTCGGCGCCCGGGTAGCGGAAGTCCGCCCCGCGGACCTCCAGATGACCGTGGGCGCGCAGCTCGCGCACCGGCTTGACGGGCGGAATCACGCTCGACTCGGTCTCCAGGACCTCCTGGATGCGCTCGGCACAGACCTCGGCGCGCGGCACCATCATGAACATGAAGGTGGCCATCATCACCGACATGACGATCTGCATCAGATAGGAGAGGAACGCGGTCAGCGCGCCGATCTCCATGCCGCCGCTGTCGATGCGGTGGGCACCGAACCAGACCACGGCGATCGAGGACACGTTCACGACCGTCATCACGGTCGGGAACATCAGTGCCATCAGCCGGCCCGTGGACAGCGCCACATCGGTCAGCTCGGTGTTGGCACCGCGGAAGCGCTCCTCCTCGTAACGGTCGCGGACGAAGGCGCGGATGACGCGGTTGCCGGTGATCTGCTCACGCAGCACCTGGTTCACCGTGTCGACCCGCTCCTGCATGGTGCGAAACAGCGGCCGCATCCGCTTGACGATCAGGCTCACCGCGATGCCGAGCACCGGCACCACCGCGAGCAGCACCGCCGACAGCGGGACGTCCTGGCCGAGTGCCATGATGATGCCACCGACGCACATGATCGGCGCCGAAACCATCAGGGTGAACGTCATCAGCACCAGCATCTGGACCTGCTGGACGTCATTGGTCGTACGCGTGATCAACGAGGGCGCGCCGAACCGTCCGACCTCACGTGCGGAGAACGACTGCACCCGGTCGAAGATCGACGCGCGGACATCACGGCCGAGGGCGGACGCGGTGCGGGCGCCGTAGAAGACGGCCCCCATGTTGCAGACCACCTGGCCGATGCTGACGGCGATCATGATGCCGCCGAACTCCAGGATGTAGCCCGTGTCCCCCTTGACGACACCGTTGTCGATGATGTCGGCGTTCAGGGTGGGCAGATACAGGCTGGCGCAGGTCTGCAGGAATTGGAGGAGGACCAGCAACAGGATGGGTTTCTTGTACGGACCGAGATGGGCCCGCAGGAGTTTTATGAGCACGCGTGTCTCTCGGAGTCGGCAGAGGTCGGGAGACGACCCATTTTCCGGTACCCCCGAGGGGGACCGCGAACGATTTTCTTCAAGACCAGGTCAAAAAACTGACCGAGTACACATGCGGAAGATCGATCTCCGGCGGGTGTACCCGGTCATGTCACGCAGGGTGTGCGGCTCAGGGCGCGGAGTCGAACGCCCCCGGATGGATCTGGTCCCGCGTCGCCACGTACTGCTGGCGGACCGCCTGCCCGACCGCCAGTTCCTCGCCCGGCTCCAGCACCTGCGCCGCGGCACCCTGCCAGGCCGGGGGAGTGAGCGGATCCGCCGTCCCCTGCGAGACCCCCAGGGCCCAGGCCGCCTGCCGGGCCGCGCCCAGCGCCGCGTACTCGGCGGGCTGCGGCACGACCACCTGCGTACCGAACAGCGCGGGCGCGAGCCCCTGCACGGCGGGCAGTTCGGCCGCCGCGCCCAGCAGGAACACCCGCCGCACCTCGACCCCGCGGCCGCGCAGCACATCGAGCGCGTCGGCCAGCGAGCACAGCATCCCCTCGAACGCCGCCCGCGCCAGATGCTCCGGCTTCATCGACTCGCGCCGCAGCCCGCACAGCGTCCCCGCCGTGTGCGGCAGATGCGGGGTGCGCTCGCCCTCCAGATACGGCAGGAGTACGAGCCCAGAGGCGCCCGGCGTCGACTTCAGCGCCAGCGCGGACAACTCCTCGAGCCCCTCCACGCCCAGCATCTCGGCGGTCCCGCGCAACGCGCGTACCGCGTTCGACGTGTACACCACCGGCAGATGCATGCCCGTCGCGTCCGCGAACGAGGTGATCATCCCGCTGGGATCGGACAACGCCTCGTGGTGCACCGCCATGACCGAACCCGACGCGCCCAGCGACACCACCGCGTCGCCGACCCCGACACCCAGCCCGAACGCCGCCGCCATCGTCTCGCCGGTCCCCGCGGAGATCAGCAGCCCCTCGGGCGTCGTCCCGGCCGCGTCGGAGGGGCCGAGCACCTCGGGCAGCGCCGCCTGGTGCCCCAGCGCGAGCTCCACCAGATCGGGCCGGTAGGAACCGCTGCCCGCCGACCAGTAACCGGTGCCGGACGCCGCGCCCCGGTCGGTGGTCCGCCGGGCCGGCCGCCCCAGCAGCTGCCACACCAGCCAGTCGTGCGGCTGCAGCACCGAGGCCACGCGCCGCGCCGCATCCGGCTCCGCCCGAGCCAGCCAGCGCAGCTTCGCCACCGGCTGCGCGGCCTGCGGCACCGCCCCGACCGCCTCGGCCCAGGACTGCCGCCCGCCGAGCCCGTCGACCAGATCGGCCGCGGCGACCTGCGCACGCTTGTCATTGCCGAGCAGCGCCGGACGTACGAGATTGCCCTGGTGGTCCAGCGGCACCATGCCGTGCTGCTGCGCCGAGACCCCGATGGCCTGCACGCCTTCGAGCAGCCCGCCGTCGGCGGCCTCACCGAGTGAGAGCAGCCACGCCTGCGGGTCGACCTCGGTGGCCTTCGCCTCGACGGGGTGTGCGGCGTATCCCCGGCGCAGCACGGCACCGGTGTCCGTATCGCAGACGACGATGTGCGTGAAGGCGGAAGAACTGTCCAAGCCGGCGACTATGCCCATGCCCAAGATTCTGCCGCACCGCCGGAGCGTTTCCGTACCGGTGATGCGGCAGCGGGCGGGCGGCCCGTTCGGCTACGTGTTGGTGGTGCCCCAGTCGTCCTCGCCGTTCTGGCCGTTCCGCCTGCGGTCCCGCAGCGAGCGCACCCGGTCGGCCACCGAGGCGGGCACTTTCTCGCCGACTTTCCCGCCGACCGCGTGGCAGGCCTTGTCGGCCAGATCGCGGCCGCTGCGGGCCGCGGACTCGGCGGTATTGCGCACGGCCGGATTCTGCGCGAACTGACGTGCGGACTTCTTCATCTGCTCGTAGCGCTCGCGCCCGGCCCGCGTGCCGATCACGTATCCGAGGGCCAGTCCGGCGATGAACGTGAGCCGGTACCGCATGGCTGCCACCCTTCCTTGCTCACTGCGAAGCTTCAGTGCGACGTGTGCTGCCCGCCTACCCGCGGGCGCCTGAGATCACCCCGGGGGATACCGATTGGCAAAGCACCCCCCTGCTTGCGCTAATGTATGTGTCGCAGCGAACGAGCGCCGCCCGGCAGCAGCCAGGTAGGTAGGGTTCGGTGCACATGCAGCAATCCCCTGTAGCTCAATTGGCAGAGCAGCCGGCTGTTAACCGGCAGGTTACTGGTTCGAGTCCAGTCGGGGGAGCGCGATCCCCTGTAGCTCAATTGGCAGAGCATTCGGCTGTTAACCGGAGGGTTACTGGTTCGAGTCCAGTCGGGGGAGCGGAACGGAAGAGGACCCTGCGGGGTCCTTTTTCGCATGCCCACGGCCGTCCGGCGCCGTGGTGTGCGGCGTGGTGCGTGTGGGGCTCAGGTAACTCTTTCGCGTCTACCTCGCACCGTCCGGAACCGGGCAGGGCGCAGCACGGTCTTCATGGTCATGTGTGGCCGACCAGCCGGAGCGAGAGATCGTATGACCGGCTATGCTGCGGCAGACGGCGCGCACACTTGTACGCGCCACGCCGAAAAGGGGCGGTAGCTCAGCCGGTTAGAGCAGCGGACTCATAATCCGTCGGCCGTGGGTTCGAGTCCCACCCGCCCCACTGAGATCCCCAGGCAGAATCGTTCTGACCTGGGGAAACGTGTTTTTCTGGGGTCGTTTTGCGTGTGGCGGACGCCTAACGGGGGTGTGGCGAATGCGAGTCTTCGTGTGCCGTTGATGAGCCTTGGGTGGCTGTGACCTGGTCTTTTGCGGTGACGCCTCTATGGGATGCGTGATGGAGTGATCCCACGGCCGAAGGTGGAGCCCTCTCGGTACCTGGCCTGCCTCCTGCTCAGTGACTGCCGCCGCGAATGTTGGTGACGTATCTTGGCTATGTACGTCATGTACTCGTGGTGAGGGATGGCTGGTATGTCTGTGACGCAGGTCGATCTTGATGACGAGGCGTTGGCCGAGGCGATGCGGCTGATGGGTGCCACGACGAAGAAGGAGACGGTCAACGGGGCTCTGCGGGACTACGTGGCGCGCGTCAAGCGCCTGGAGGCTGCGGAGAAGCTGGCCGCGCGGGGTGAGCGGGGCGAGTTCGAGGCTGCGGCTGCGGCGCACGCGGCGGCGAAGCGAGCCCGGCGGGCAGCGTTCGAGTGATCACGTACCTCCTCGACACATCTGCTCTGTGGCATCTCTTCCGTACGCCGGGGGCGTTGCGGCCCTGGGAGGGACACGTCGCCGCCGGCGTGTTCCATATCTGCGAGCCCACGAGGGCGGAGTTCCTCTACTCGGCTACCAGTCCAGCTCATCGCGATGAGCTGGCCGAGGAGCTGGATGATCTCTGCCGTCTCTCGCCGGTTCCCAAGAACGCGTGGGGCTGGGTCGACACCGCGCAGTACAAGCTCACCCAGAGAGGGCAGCACCGTGCCGCCGGAGCCATTGACCTCCTGGTGTGTGCGACGGCGGTCCATCACGGTCACACGGTGCTCCACGTGGACAACGACTTCGCCACGGTGGCGGCGGTTCTCAAGGAAGTGCAGCAACGGGACGTACGCGGCTGACCCGCAGCCCCACCGAGAGGTTTCCGCAGGGTCGGGGTGTGGTGGCGTAGGGCCTGGCCGGCATCATCGAGGAAGTGAACTGCCCTGGGAGCGTGCGATGGTTCGGCCTACGCCTGGACCGGACATGCAGGGGTGGTCAAGAGCATCGGCCAGTGCCCGTGCAGACCCCCGGCGGGGGTGCGAAGCGGGCCGGGAGAGGAGATTGGTGTCATTGCTGCCTACTGTCAGGGCGCGGCGGCGGGCGGACTGACGGCGAGGTGACGGTCAGGCGGCGCAGTTGTACCGCTTGGCGAGCCTGGTGGCCACTTCTCGCATCACGGTTGCGTTGTTGCGCGTTGCGGTGTTCGGGTCGACGAGACTCTTCTCCTTCAGCCTGGCCAAGCGCTCCTCTTCCTGTGAGGGCACGTCGAGTGACGCTGTGATGTAGGGGGCGGTCGAGCCCATGCGGGCGGCGCAGCCGGCGGGCAGTGTGACCTCGGCCTGGTCGGGGAGTGCCCAGCCGGTGAACCCGGGACCGAGAGGGACGGAGTCCTTCTTGTTGCCGGGGGCGCTCCGGGTGTCTTCGATGAGCAGTTTGTAGACGCCCCGGGGGTAGTCGTTGTCCGGGTTGGCGCGCAGTACGGAGCATCCCTTGAACACTGCGAAGTCAGTGGTCTTGCCCTTGCTCTCCCACTCGTCCGTGCTGACCTCGCCTCCCTTGCCGTCGTCGATCAGTTCTGCGGTCTCCCGGCTGAGCGCACCATGACACAGGGTCTGCGGCAGCGGCGGCTTCTCCGCGTTGTCGGGCCAGAGGCTCGCCGTCACGACGGCCACCCCGGCGGCGCCGAGCACGATGGTCAGCGGCAGCCACTTCTTGTCCATCGGTTATTGCCCCATCCACTTGTCGGCGTCGCCCATGCCGTTTTGGTACCACTGCTCGGTGATCGACTGGAGGTGGTCCTCGTACTCGCCGGGGCTCGCGTCCAGCTCGTCCTTTGAGAGCCCGCGCTCTATCGCCGTCCTGCGCAACATGCCGTACATCTGCTTCTCGCCGTAGTCGTAGTGCTTGATCATGTTGTTGCGGGTCTCGGCGTCGACCTTGGCGTTCTCATCGTTCAGGTGCCCGTTTAGGCCAGCGTCCACCGAACGTTGAATAGCGTCGCCGGCGATCGGGATGGGGGTCAGCAGCCCGCCGACGATGTGGTAGTTGAGCACCCTCTTGTAGGCGTTGGCGTCCTTCTCCGCCTGGCCGAGGTCATAGATGACGTCGCCACGTACGCCGTCGAGGTGGCCGAGCACCGAGGCGGACTGCTTGACCCAGGCCCGCAGCTCCGGGTCCTCCTTGCGGAAGGAGTCCGCCGGGAAGCGGTCGAGCCCTTCGCTGGTGACCACGCTTTGCGAGGCGTGGATCATCTTGTAGGCGTTGGGGTCCTCCGCCGTGGCGCGGATGATCCGTGTGAGGTCGCCCCGGTCGATCTCGAGCTGGTTGAAGTCGGTCGGCCCGTCCATCTTCTTGCCGAGGATCTGGTGCACGTCGGAGCCGTAATCGGCGATCATGTCGGCCATCGGCAGCCGCATGGAGACGGGAACGGCACTCTGGTCCTTGTGGAGCGCCTCCGTGTACTCGCCCATCACCCGCTCGAAGATCGCGGTCTCGGCGGCGTCGTGGTGTACGGGCACCGGGTGTATCGGTGAGCCGGGCACGCGGCCGGTGGACGCGGACTCGAGCGCGAGGCCGAGTTCGGCGCGGGCCGAGGTGTACTGGGTCTCGTCCGGCATCTTGCTCTCGACTTCGCCGCCGGGCCACTCCCGGTCGTCCAGGAAGTACTTGAGATTGTCGGTGGTGTTCGGGTCGAAGTAGTGGGTGGAGGCGGAGGGGTTGCGGCTCATGGCGTTCAGCAGGCCCTTCATCGGGTCCTCCTGCGTGCCCTGCCAGTTCTTCATGACGCCGTCGTAGGCGTCGTCATTGTCCGTCTCCCACTCACGGATGGTGTCACCGACCTCGGTCAGGAACGCCTCGCTGTAGACCGGGTCGCCCTCGTCCTTCCTCCAGGGCGAGGACTTCTCCTTGGGGTCCTTGGTCGGGTCGTACACAGCGTCGTCGCCGGCGTCGGCGGCCATCAGGTCGGTGAGGTTCTTCAGGGTCGCGGCGCCGCCCGCGATGGCCCCGGGGTGCTGGCGGGGCAGACCGTTGCCGTCGCGGGCCGTGGTGATGAGCTTGTCGGTCCAGGCAGAGGTGACCCCGCCGGGGGTACCGATTGAGGAGTCGGGTCCGGTGGCTGTGGCAAGGGAGCCGGACAGTGCCTTGTAGAGGCGGGCGTCGGTGCTGGAGAGCTGGCCGTCGGGGCCGCCCGTCTCCAGGCTGCTGGCGAGCAGCAGCACGGCCTCCTGCTGTTCGCGGCCCCGGTAGCTGAGGTTTGTCATCAGCTGCTCGGCGAAGGCCGGCGAGTCCTTGCCTTCCTCGGCGAGCGTGAGGAGTCGCTCGCGCTCGTTGTCGTCGAGGTGTTCCCAGCGGGCGTAGAGTTTGGCGGCCTCGCGGCCGTTCTCCGCCTGCTGCTGCTCCTCGGCGCGCATCCTTTTGGCATCGGCGACACCACTGAGATCGGTGCTTCCGAAGTCGTTGGGGTGGTTGCGGATCAGTGCCCGCAGGCCCCAGGCGCAGAGCTCATCGGCTTCGTTGGCACGCTTCAGGATCCCGTCGATCTTGCCGCGCAGCGCCTCGAACTGTGCCTCGGTGGCGAGAGGTTCGGTGCTGTCCTTGGACCGGCGGTCAGGGTGTATTCGATGGCTGAGAACGCCGTCGGGGTAGATGGTGATTCCCGGCGGAGGATTTTCATACGTGTGCTTGAGGTCGTCCTGGGCTGTCTTGAAGAGGGTGTGGGCGTCCTTGAGGAGGTCGCGTACTGACTCGGCCTCGGTGACGGCGTCACCGAATTCCTTGGCGGTCTTGGTGACGAACTCTTTGGTGACGGTGGCGTTCTCGCCCTTCCAGCTGGACTTGTCGGCCTTGATCTTCATGGCCGACGCGTCGGTCTGGAGGGGTGAGGTCAGCTTGCCAATCATCTCGGTCCACTGGGTCACCGCCGTGTCGAGCGGGCCGAGTCTGGCAGTGAGGAGCTGCTCGAAGGTGGGCATGGCGCGGCGGCTCCTTACTGGAAGTACTTGCTGATCTGCGAGGCGGGAACGGCACCGTCTGCTTCTGCGGCGACGGGACCGACGATGCGCAGCTGCGTCTCGATCCACTCGTCGTCGGCCTTCTTCGAGACCTTCGTGAAGTCGAGGTGGTTGGAGATATGGGCGCACGCCTGAAGGAGGGTTTTCACCTGCGTCTCCCAGGTCCCGATCACTTCCGTGAACGCCGCGCCGGTGTCGAACCCGTCGCCCTTGAGGCTCGTACCAGCGGTCTCACTCGCTACCTTCGCGTGCTTACCGGTCGACTCGAGGCCGTTGAACAGGTCGAATGCCGCGTGGCCGATGTCCCCCAGCTCGTCGTCCGAGACCACGTAGTCGGCCGAGCCTTTAGCCGGCCCCGGACCGCCACTGTCGCCGACCGTGTTCAGTCTCATCGCGGCGGCGGCCTTCAGCTCGCCCCATTCCTCTTCGAACGACATGATCCACACCCCGTGTACTCATAGATAGTCGCCTGGCGCGCCACGATACCCGCGTGATCAAACGATTCGCCAAGCAAAGGGTCTTCGACATCCTGGGGAGGCGCCGAAGCTCCATCGAGGAAACGGTCACCACAACTCGCGTTGGCTCGGAGGAGCTTCGAGGGAGTCCATCGGCATCGTCGTACTCGTCTACGAGCGGCCCTCGGTCGGACCGGCCGCCGGACGCCGGCAAAGGCGCGCCTCGCTACGGAGTGTCATTCCGTGTGGCCAAGAGGGGCAGCTCGGCCCACCGCCGTGCGGAGACGATCCGATGGTGCTGCAAGGTGAGATTCTTGCCGTGCCCCTCGGAAGCAGGGCGCGTACGCGACGGAGAGCGAGCGGTGTGGCGAACGCCTAACCGAGCCCCGTTCGAGCTGGATCGAGGCGGATGCAGCCGGATGGAAACGGGTGGCTATGTCCGTTGTTTTGGCATCGTCGCAGGTGAGAGGCGTCACCGGTTTGGGTTCGAGTCCCACCCGCCCCACTGAGCAACCCCAGGAAGAATCGTTCTGACCTGGGGAGACGCGTTAACTGGGGTCATTCTGCGTTAGGTGTTCGCCTCACGGTGGTGTGGCGGACGTGGGTCTTCACGCGTCGAAGGCGTCTCCTGCACGGCTGTGACCTGGATTTTTCTGTTTTCGCGGCCGTGGGAGGGTTGGCAGCGGTCCCACGGCCGTGGCGCAGGGATGTGACGGCTGCCCTCCCCAGCCTGCCGCTGACGTTGGCGCAACAGAAAGGCTTCCGGGGATACGCGCTGACCTGCCCGAGGACTCCGGCCCAGGTCTACGCGGGCACACGCGTCGGGCATCGACTGTGTGCTCGGAGGGTGTGTCGATTGGTGCCGGTCATGGCTGGTGAGCGTCAGTCCGGTTGTGGCTGCGGCCACAGGAGCTCGAACTCGGCCGGAGCGAAGAAGCCCGAGGCCGGCAAGATCAACTGCGAGGCAACCGTCCGTGACGACGTCCAGACCGTGTTTGGCCGCCCGGAATCATGCTGGAAGAGTGGGCACGCAAAGCCCTCCGGCCGACCGCGTGAACGGTTCATCCGTATTCGCTGCAAAGCAGTGGCTCACGAACGAAGCGAGCTGAGACGATCGGTACTGACTGAGGGTGTCCGCCTATATCGCGGCACGCAGCTGCAGAGCATCACGGCGGAGTAGCGGTGCTTGAGCGCGCAACGATGACTGGCGTGGCGAGCGGCGCTCGCCGGGTTGGAGGAGGTTCGCGTGCCGCTGCAAGGCCGGGGCGTTTGCTGGGCCGACAGTACGTGCGGGCCCGGTGCCAGCGGCGGCCCCGGGCCCCGCATGCTCTGTTCGCGCCCGCTGCCATCGATGAGCCGGGGCTGACATGCGACCTTGTCTCGCGGTCTGCCTGGTGGCTGATCTCTTGCAGCTTGGCCGGGGACGGTCGCCAGTCATGCGGAATCAGGCGAGCGCCCTCAGGGCCGCTGCGGACGAAACAAGACGGTTCCTGTCGAGTCGCTCGATCACGTCGGCGACCGTGCCGGGTGGGCTCTTCCAACTGTCGGCGATGCGTTGGATCTCTCCGTAGACGATCTCCGGCGCCAGGTCTATCTGCGCTTCGAGGAATGCGTCCGGGTGGACGGCTTCAACGTCCCAGGGCGCCAAGGCTTCCGCAGGGAAATCTTTGAGGTTGAACGTCACGATCACTTGGGCTTTGGTGCGGATCGCCGCAGCCAGGACGTGGCGGTCGTCCTTGTCCGGGAGTTCCAGTATGTCGATGAGCGGCTCGTGCCCCTTGACAAGGCAGTCCCGTACGGCTGCCTTCATCAGCCGCCGTGTCCTGTCGAGGGCTTCGGGGGCGAGGTCCGGCCGGTCGGCCTTCAGGTTGCGAAACGTCTCGTCGAGGATGGTCTCCGTCCACTTCGCCTGCACAAGGCCGGCCCCCGCGACGCGGATGAGGACGTCGCGGAGGATATTCGGGTAGAGCACGTTCGCGTCGTAAACGGCGACGAAGGCCATCGACTACATCATTCCCATCTCCTGGCCGAGCTGAGTGAGCTCGTCTGCTGCTTCACGACGGCGCCGGTCGTCTGCCTGCTTGTACTCCATGAGCGACGACGCCGTGATTCTGCGGTGCGTTCCGACTAGACGGCACTCGATTTCGCCTGCGTCCAAGAGGCCGATGAGGAAGGGCCGGGACACGTTGAGGATGTCTGCCGCTTGCTGGGTGGTGAGCTCCGCAGTGCTGGGGACGATGGACACGCCTCGGCCTGCCCCTAGGTGGGCGAGGAGACCGGCGAGGAGCTCGACGGCTTCACGGGGCAGGGTGAGGGGCTCAAGCTCGTTGTCGTCGAGTGGCTTGACGGCAATCTGTCCGAGGTCGGGGTGCTCGGTGAGGTAGCTGCGGACACGAGTGAGGGCACGGTTCGCTGTGGCGGTCTTCTCGGGCGGGAGCTTAACGGGCCTGATGTCTGTCTTCGTCACGGTGCGCCCCTAAATTTCGTGGCGGGTGGGCGTCATTGCTTGGCGGTGTCTCTAGTATCCGCAATATCCGCAACATGCGCAATAAATAAAACACGGCTGGGTCGAACGTAGGGAGCTGCCGCCGATCCTCGCGAGGGGGATCGAGGGGAACGCAGCCGGATGGAAGCGGCGGCTATGTCCGTTGTTTGGCGTCGTCCCAGGTGAGAGGCGTCACTCGTTTGGATTCGAGTTCCACCCGCCCCACCAGAGCAGAAACGTCGTGACCTGCGGAAACGTCCGTTTGATGGGTGCCGGACAAGCGCGGTACCGCACGGGTCCCTCGTACGCTTGTCTGCACGGCCCAAATTGAGGCGCAAAACTGAGCTCCGGAGGGACCTCTCGCACCGTCTACGGGCGAGCCGACTGGGGCGCACCCCTCGTGGTGCAATGAGACCTTCGGTGATCTCGGCCCCCGGCGGAACGGTTCTGGGGCTTGGTGAAGGGTCACGGACGGTAATGGCCGTCGGGGTGGGTCGAAGGCGTGGCGTTGTCAAGCATGAAGGACCGGCGGTGCAGCCGCGAATCCACGACCTCTGCCGCGCGCGGTTCCTGGCTCATCGCCGGCAAGGTTCCACTGCCCGTGATCCAGGCCCGGGGGCGGTTCTGCCACTCGAGCATGCCGGCGACCACGCTGTCGGTGATCGTGGAGATCGTCTGTTTCGACACGCTTGCGCCGTAGACCTCGGCCAGGTGCGCGGAGATCTCCCCGTGCGTCAGCCCCTTCGCGGACAGTGACAGCACCATCTCGTCCACACCGGTCAGCCGTCGCTGCCGCTTCTTCACCAGCACTGGCTCGAACGTGCCGTTGCGGTCCCGGGGCACCTCGATCTCCACCGGCCCAACCTCGGTCGTCACCGTCTTCGTACGCCGCCCATTGCGGTAGTTCTCCCGGCCTCCCTCGGCCCGTTCCCCGGGTCCGTGCCCCAGGTGATCGGTCAGCTCGCCCTCCAGGGCGGACTCCAGGACCCGCTTCGTCAGCTGCTGCAGCAGACCGCCCTCGCCCGTCAGCCGCAACCCACCCGCCTGAGCACCCGCGATCAACTGCTCGATCAGCCGGTCATCCGCACCCACGGCCAGCACCCCGGCCACCTCCCCGGCACCCGACTCGGCCACACTCAACTCGGTCATCAACTTCCGCTTCCTGCTCGGGAGTTACACCGATCACCGTACAGACCCGAGCCATGGAGGCACTCCACCACCGCAATACACACGGCGCACTCCGTCCTCGACTCCGGTGACGATGCCGCCGCCCAGGGCTACCCGACCGCCTTCGGTGATGCCCTGTACAACATCGCCAGCGCCACGACCCGCCCGCACCGGGCAGAACTGCGAGCGGCGGCCATGGCGTTCAACCGCGCCCGCCGCTCCGCCATCCGCGCCGACCACCAGGCCGCCACCGCTCTGCGCAAGGCCGCCAAGGAACTCGCCTACGCCTCCAGTGAGCCGGGCGGGCTCGCCGTCGCCCTGCTCTTCGCCACCGTGCATCTGGCCCGCGCCGCCGCCAAGTGGCACGAGCAGCGCGGCCACGAACAGCAGGCCGCTGCCGCCGAAGAAGCCTTCCACCACCTACAGGCGGGCTACCAGCAGGCCGCCCCACCCGTCCTGGCCGACCTGGCCCGCCGCGCACCGCGAGCCGCAACCGCCAGCCGCTTCGCGCAGGACGTTCGCGCAGCCCTCCCCGACCACGCCGACCGGATCCTCGCCGACTCCGCTTGGGCCGCCCTGACCACAACCCTCGCCCACGCCGAGACCGCCGGCCACAATCCCCAACGCCTCCTGGCCAAGGTGGGCTCCGAGCGAGAGCTCGACAGCGCCGAGCACCCCGCCGAGGTCCTCAACTGGCGCATCACCGCTCAACCGAACTGGCGGACGCAAGCGGCTCGCAGGCAAAGCACCATCAGCGACACATCGTCCATGTCCGCCACGCCACACCCTCCGGCCACACCAGCAGCCACAAGGCCCGAAGAGCGCAGTCGAGACCGCTGACCCCGGTCAGATGCCCCGCCACGCCTCGTGGCGGGGCATCGGGTCGGGCTCAACGGCAAAGCTTCATGATGGTGTCGTCGAAGTCAGGAAACTCCTGTGTGGCCTGCGCGATGATCGCCGCTGCCGACGCGCGGCGGTCCGGAGTGAATTGCTCCGCGATAGCCGCCAGGTCGCGGTTGACATGTGGAGCCCAATCGGGCTCGGGCTCGTACGAGGTGGCTGCTTCCCACGGGCCGAAGCCGTCAGCCAGCAGCCACAGGAAGGCACCCAGGTCGCGAGCGACGACGCCCGTCTCTCCTTCGGAGCCCAGAAAGACAACGGGCTGCTCGATCAATTCCCGACCTGGACGAACCAGCCAGAATGCTGCGTTCCCGCCGGTGCCGTCCTGGCCAAATACGCGGAAGCCGTCGCCGTTCAGCTCGCCGTTGCCTGTCCACGCGCGGAACCACTCGGTGGTCTCATCGGCAGTCAGAAAGGACTCGTAGGGTTCGAAGTCGACACCGTCCTCGCCAATGCACTCGAGCCGGACCGCCATGGCAGCGGCAAGCGCGGCGGGGAACTGGCGATCTCCGTTCGCGGTCATGCGAAGAGAGTAGCGATCGGCTTGGGCTCGGCGGCACCGCCTCGATCCACCCCAGTCGGCACAGCGACTCAACACCCTCACCGCACTCAGCCGCGCGACCAGGTTCGCTGCCGTCCCGTTCAGAAACTGAACGGCACCCGGGGTGGCGGCGCTCCTTGAAAGCCGCTCTGACCGCAGTTCCGTGAACGGCTGCTGGTAGTGCTGGCGGATCTCCAGCCGAGGTACTCGTGGGGCATGCTGTCACGGTGAGTGAATCCTCAAACGAGTGGCAGGCTTGGTTGAACAGTCTGGACGCGCGTGGAAGGGCGGCAGCGGAGTCGCTGCGCGCCCGATTCGAAGCACTCGGCGCGGCCGATGCTGCCGACTGGGCCAAGTCGGAGATCTGTGAGGGCCTTCCACACCTTGCGCGGTTCGTGCTGCTGCGAAGTCTGTGGCGCGGTCCGATCGGCGGTTGGGCCGATCCGGATGCCTTCGATCAGCTTCCGGTTGCCCAGCGGCTCCTTGCTGCTGGGGCGAACAAGGAGGATCTCGTTCGCCTGGCACGAGCGGTCGCCTATGAGGCAGTGTTCGCAACGCTCGATGAGCTCGACTCCGGGAGTGATGTGAACGTATCGGGCATCGATGTCGGCTGGCTCGTCATGGAGTCAGCCGAAGACGGCGCCCCGACTGGGCGAGCCCTCTCGGGTCTGCACGAAGATCTCTTGACCATGGACCCGAGCGGGCGTGATGGAGCGGATTTCTGGCAGTAGCCCCGGTGCAGGGCCCGCAGCGTACCCTGATGCCCTCGCTGCTCGTGGCGCCGAGGGCATCAGTCGTCAGGCGGCGCGGGAGTTGGGTAACTGCGAGACCCACTTCGTGACCTCGGTCAGGTGCTCGGGCTGCAGCCCGAGGTGTGGGTCGGGTTGAACGAGGAGCGTCGCCGTTCCCTTGGCGGTGCGCTCTGCCGCCCAGGCGTGGTCGAGGCTGGTGAAGTCGTCGTCGATCCAGACAGCGGGGGCGTTGCCCAGCCAGGCGTCGACGTGGTCGCGTTTCCACAGGTAGCCGTTGGGGTGGCTGGTGGTGATCTGGGGACGCGGCAGGTCGACGTGCGGCAGAGGTGGGAGGCTGAGGAGCGGTCCGATCAGGGTGGTGGCGTCCTGCCGCCAGCTGGTGCACCAGACTGGCGTGACGAGACCCGTAGTGATCACGTCCATGAGCGCGGGGCCGTGGCAGGGGTCGAGCCAGACGGTGACCGGGTTGTCGGCGCTCCGGCCGGTGGGGACGACGTCGTGACGGGCGTGGGTGGCCGGGGTCGAGCCGTCCGCGTCGGGGAAGGGTATGAGGACGCCGTCGATGTCGAGGAGCAGGTAGGGCGGGCGCATCGGTTCCTCCAGGGGAAGCCGGGGCGAAGGGCTGGTCAGAGCTTGCGAGCGCGGACCAGCAGGGTGGTGGGCCAGTGGCCCATGCGGGGGTCGTGGAACTCCTGGGCCGAGGTGAGCCAGAAGCCGGCCTGGCTGAGGTGCCTCTCCCAGCGGTCGGTGTCGAACTCCCAGCGGGCAATGGGGAGCCGGGTGCGGTCGGGGAGGGTGACGAAGTCGCGGCGGGGCCGATCGTCGCCGGAGGGGCTGCGACCGCCGCGCTGCGGGTGCGGAACGGAGAAGGCGAGCACCCGGCCGGGCGTGAGGCGTTGGGCGATGGCCGGCAGCAGGAGCTCAGGAGCGACGAGCCCTACGGCGCCGAAGACGGAGTAGATCGCGTCCAACTCCTCGTTGGAGGCGTGCAAGTAGTGCAGGGCGTGCCCGGCAACGAAGGTGAGGTTGTTCAGCCGTCCGTAGTGGGAGCGGGCGCGGCGGACCTGGAGACCGACGAGATCGACACCGGTGACGTGGACGCCGTGACGGGTGGCGAGGTGAGCGGCGTTATGGCCGGGACCGCAACCGAGTTCCAGGAGTCGCTTGCCGCGCAGGTCGGGGCCGAGGATCTCGGCACCGGGTCCTTGGCCGGGCCGGGTCGTCCACTCCATCCGTGCGGGTACGGACAGCGGTTCGGCGAGTCCGGCGGCGGTCCGCTGGAGGGCGTGGGCGTGCCACGGGGAAGCCTGGGCGAGCACGTCAGATCTCCAGGTGGAGGAGCACATCGGTGAGGTGCCGGCGGACGGACTTCATGTAGGCGGGGTCGGTGGCCGGGTCGTCGATCCAGCGGACGGACTGCTCCATGAACCACTCGACGGCCCACATGCGGTGCCAGCCCAGGGCCCAGTTCTCGGCGGTGAGCCCGCCGCGTCGGGAGAGGGCGTCGGGGGTGCCGCCAGCGGTGACGTACTGCTCCAGGAAGACGCGAAGGCGCACGGGGTGCGGGGGTTCGATGGTGCCGTGCCAGCTGGCGAGGTCGAGCAGGCCGGGGCCGGTGAAGGCGCGGGCGAAGTCGAGCAGCCTCCAGCCCTGCTTGCCGATGTGGAGGCTGGTGGGGTGGAACTCGGAGTGCACCCAGCCGAATGGCGCCATCGTCGCTCCGGCCGAGCGGCTCTCGGCTGCCTGGGCGATCCGGTCGAGTGCGTCCTCGACGTCGTCGGCGTCCTGCCACCGGTCGGCCTTGCGCAGCCTGCCGAGGTGCTCCAGCGCCCGGGCGGGCAGCGCGCGCAAGCGCTCCTGGTCGAGTACGGGCAGGGCGGGAGCCGTACGGGCGCCGTGCAGGACCACGGCCGCGGCGACGCCGTCGAGGTCGTCGGCCTCGCGGACGGTGGGGCCAAGGTCGTCCATGAGCATGCCGAGCCAGCCATCCAGGACGGCGGAGGAGTGGACCTTGGGGACGGGGACGCCGAGGGTGTGGGCCAGGCGGAGGGCCTGGTCCTCGTTGTCGAAGGGCCTCTTGGCGTACTTGAAGATGGCCGTGGCACCGTCGGCGAAGGCCACGCGCTCGACGCCGGACATGGACCACACGCGTACCTCCTCCCGTACGGCAGTGGTCTGGCCGGCCACGGTGAGCAGGTTGTCGAGGAGTTCGGCGCTGGGGTTCGTGGTCACGTGAGGGCTCCGGGAATGTTGCGGCGTCCGGGGCGGGCGAGGGATGCCGGCCCGCCCCGGAGCCTGATCGGGTGGTGGGGTTACGCGGCGGGGTTCACGCGGTGGGCGTAGACCTGCTCGATCCAGCCCTCCTTGAACGCGGCGAGGTCGTCGCGGAAGTTGGCCATCGAGGCACCGTAGGGCGCGACGACGCCGCCGGTCTGGTCCGGCACGGACTGGCAGCCGTGCACGATCCGGCCGCCGAGCGCCGTGTGGGCCTTGATGGACTCGATCCGGCGGTGTTCGTTGAACCAGCCGCCGTGGTAGACCTCGTCGAGCATGCCGCCCGTCTCGTCGTCCAGGTCGAAGACGACGGAGGTGGCGGCGGGGAAGAACCAGCACGGGCCGACGTTGGAGATGTGCCCGTCCAGCTCGACCTTGTTGAGCGCCATGAGCGTGGCGGCCTCGCGGAGCATCCGCAGGTGGTCGGCGGTGATCTGCGGCAGGCCGAGGCCGGCCAGGTGCTCGTCGCGGAAGAGGTACGTGTACACCTCGTAGGCGGTGGTCAGCACGCGGGCTGCGTCGGAGGTGGACTCTCCGTACTGCTTGATGAAGTCCAGCGCGAGCTGCTCGACCGCGCTCTCGGTCGTCTCGTCCATGTCCAGGAGCTGGGCCTTGACCAGCTCCCAGTCGGCGACGAGCCACGTGTTCGACTCGAAGCGGAAGAAGTACTCGGCCGGGTCGATGGTGATGCGCCGGCCGTCGACCTGAACGCCGGGCAGGCGGCTCCAGCGCGGGTCGAACGCCTCGGGCAGCTCGACCGTGATGGCCTTGGTGTCGATGGTGGTCACCGTATCTCCGTCTCTGTTGGGCCGGATTCGGGCACAGGAATGCCCGAACCAGGTGTGGGCGTACGGAATTTCGGGTTGCCGCCCGGACCAAGGGGGAGCCTGGATCACGGTCGTGCCGTTCCGGGCGGCTGCTGATAAGTGAACCCGTGGTCACGCTCAGTGGGTACGGTGGAAGGCAGTTGAAGCGGTATACGCGGTTTACAGCTCCGGAGTGGAGGCGATCGTGGCGACGAAGAGCGGCCCCAACTCCCCTCTGCGCGAAGTCATCGACGCGGCCGACTGCACCTACGAGGCCCTCGCCAGAGACGTGCGGCGCGTTGCCGCCGAGAACGGCGAAATCCTCCAGACCAACAAGTCCGCGATCTCTCACTGGGCCAACGGCACCCGCACACCCTCGGGCCAGGTCGGCCAGTACCTCGCCGAAGCCCTGTCCCGCCGCCTGGGCCGCGTCGTCACCCCGACTGCGATCGGCCTCCAGGCGGGTGACGCCGAGGCCACTTCGAACGGCGATCCGGTTGTGACGGTCACCGACCTCGGCCGCGCGGACGTCGAACGCCGACGCTTCCTCGGCATCGCCGCCTTCACCACAGCCGGCGTGGCCATGCCTCTCCTCCATGACCACGAAGCCACCTCCCGGATGCTCCGCGCCCGCACCGGCCGCTCCCTCGTTGGAGCCGAGGACATCGACGTCGTACGCCAGATCACCGCGGCCTTCAGCGCCGCCGACGAACGCCTCGGCGGCGGCCACGGCCTGACCACCGTCACCGCCTACCTCGCCGACACCGCCGCCCCGATGCTCCGCGGACGCTTCCCCAGCGAAGCGTTACGCCGAGCCGCCTTCGGAGCCGTCGCCGAGCTCGCCCACCTCGCCGGGTGGAAACACCACGACCTGGGCCACGAAGGCGCTGCCCAGCGCTACTACCAGGTCGGCTACCAGCTCGCCTGCGAAGCCGACCCCCACGGCCACGCCGCCTGGATGATGCGTGCCCTCGCCCACCAGGCCCTGAGCCTCAAGCAGTCCCACCACTGCGTCGACCTCGTCGAAGGTGCCCTGCGACGCGGCCTCGGCCACGTCGACGGCCAGACAGAAGCCCTGCTCCACATCACCCACGCCCGCGCCTACGCGGCCACCGACGAGAACCCGTCGGCCGCACGTGCCCTCCTCGCCGCTGAAGACGCCCTCCTACGGGACGACGGCCCCCAACCCAGCTACTCCCGCGTCAGCGGCCCCGCCGCCGGCACCGTGGCCAGCCATACCGCCCGCACCCTGACCGACCTCGCCGACCACATCGGCACCGAGCAGCAGCACCGAGACGCTCTCACCCGCTGGGATCCCGAGAAGTACAAGCGCGTACACGCGCTCACCCACGCCGACCTCGGCGACAGCCTCGCCGCCCAGGCCCGCGCCGACGAAGCCGTCGCCGCCTGGACCCAGGCCCTCGTCCTCATGGAGGGCATGACCTCCGACCGCACCCGCAAGGCGATCACCTCAATCCGCTCCACCCTCGCGGTCTACCAGCGCCGCCGCGTTCCCGGCGCCGCCGATCTCGCCCGCCGCGCTCGCGAGGCCCTCGCCTAACATGCCCAACAATCCGCCCGACGAAGGGAACACCGTGGCCCAGCAGACCGACGACCGCTCCCAAGCCCTCAAGCCAGCGCTCGAATCGATGACCCTGCTGGTCGCGGCCGTCATCGTCCACGACAAGGCCACCAACCGTGTCGTGCTCCTCCAGCGCAGCGAGAACGCCAAGTTCGCCCAGGGGCTGTGGGACCTGCCCGTCGGCAAGAGCGAGCCGGGGGAACCCATCACGGAGACGGCGGTCCGCGAGCTCTACGAGGAAACGGGCCTCACGGTGAAGCCCGAGTCCCTCAAGGTCGCCCACATCATCCACGGCGCCTGGGGCGTCGAGGCTCCCAACGGCTTTCTCACGGTCGTCTTCGCCGCCCACGAATGGACCGGCGAACCCGAAAACCGCGAACCCCGCAAGCACTCCCAAGTCCGCTGGGTGGACGCCAACGCTGTCCCGGAAGCCTTCGTCGACACCACGGCAAACGCCCTCCATCAGTACCTGTCTGGCGGACGTACTGTCTCGCTCGGCGGATGGGCCTGAGTCCTGATCCCGGTACGAAAAAAATGGGCCGCCGGCGTGAAGGAGCTCACATGGGGGTGGACAGCCCCTTCCAGTGCCAGGACAGGCGGCGCAGGAGCTCGTCGGGGGTGTCGTCTGAGTGGATCTCGTGGAGCAACTGAGCGAGACGCAGTGCCTGGGCCACCTTCACCCCCGGAGGCAGACCGAGTGCGCGCATGACGTCGGCCGCGCCGACGGCGAGCGATCTGCCCGTGTCGGCGAGCAGGGCCCACTCGGCCATGAGCCGCATGGCCCGGGTGAAATCGGCTTCGTGCGGCAGCTGGGAGACCGCTTTCTCCCAGCGGCCACGGTACTGGTCGTGGATGACGTTGAGCTGCCGGTCACTGAGCTTTTCGAGCCCGAGATCACCCGCAGCCTCCTGGAGGCTCAGCTGGTACCTAGGATAGTCCCGCCGCTCGAGAGCCGACCGCCACTGGTCGACCAGGGTTTCCCGGTCGGGGCTCCTCTCCACGGACTTGGCGGTTTCGAAGACGAACTGGGTGTGCGCCTCGTTCTGCGTGAGCAACCGCGCCAGACACTCGTGCCACTCGTCGGCCGTGTGCGGCACGGCCGACCCGCACGCCCCCTCGAACCACTCGATGCAGGTTTTCTCCGTCTTCTCGTCCTTGGGCCGGCTTCGGTCGACGTGGTGGACGAGGAAGGTACGCAGCCGCCCCAGCACATAGACAAACTTCTCGTCGGGCACCGTGTGCCCCAGTGCGTCAGTCTGGGATTCCAGCCAGCCGTGGCTCACCGACCACGCTTCCTTGTACCAGGCACTCGTCCATACGGTCGTGGCGAAGAACGCTGTCTGCGGATGGGAGAAGTCCGGCGGAGGGAGGCTGACGTCCATGCCTGCCTCTCGCTCCAGCAGACGGCGGGTCAACTGGTCCAGAGACTTGTGTAGTCGGATGATCCGGTTCCAGGCGGCTTCCGGCGCAGCGGCAGGTGTCGTCGTCACAGCGCACCTTTCGTCTCGCGGTGGCGCTCCCCTGCGGGACCGAGGAGTGTGGGGCCGCGCCGTTCACCTGGTTCGCGAGGGGGCTCCAGCCAGGGGCCGCGCATGTTGAACACCACATAAGCGTCGAGCGTGCGGCCGACGATCGTCTGGTCGGTGCCGAACTGGTACGGGTCGAACGGGAACTCCCGCTGGTAGTCCTCGATCCAGCAGCGGCCGCCCCTGAAGTCGGAGTCCACGCGCAGCACCCGGGCCCGGAACACCTTGGGCGTCCCGTCGTCCGAACTCGCCAGGTAGACGTTGATGACGCGGCGGCGGTCGCGCTGCTCCAGAGAGAGGCGATCCAGGCTCCGGAAGGCGTCCAGGGCGTGGTCGACCCGCCCCAGGTGGAAGAGTGCCAGCGCACGCATGAACAGGACCCGCAGCGAGGCCACCGCGTCGTACGTTGTCGCGAGCTCCGTGAGGTCCAGGCATTCCTGCCAGGCCGAGCCGTCCAGCGGAAGCGTCTGACGCTCTCCCGACATGAAGCGTTCACCTGTCCGGGCGAACCACAACAGGTCCACCGCGATACGGATGCACCTCGCGTCCTGCAGCCGGCTAGGCCGTTCGCGGAGATGCGCAAGCGCACGCCGGACGCCCTCGGGCTGAGGGGCGTTCTGAAGGAAGCCGCTCACCTTGAGGGCGTAGAAGAAGGCCGCCAGCGGCTCGTCGTACTCCTCGAGTTTCTTGAGCTGCTGTGCGGCCAGCACTCGGTCGCCGGCCCAGGCTGCTATGTCCTCGAACTTGCTGTGGTAGAGGGCAGCCTGGTGCGGGTCGAGCGTTTCCGGGTCGATCGCCGTCAGTGCGGCCAGACAGTCACCGAGCAGAGTGGCGGCGGCCTCGTCGGACAGGACACCGGTCTTGAGCGTGTCACGGCTTACCCAGCACAGGACGTCGATCGGGTAGTAGTTCGTTCCGTCACAGGACAGGGCGGACTGCACGCTCCGCTGGATGGCACGCAGTTCGTCGATGACATGCGCCTCGTCCGGCGGGGAATCGGGCAGTCGGCCGCCGGGCCCCGAGTGCAGCAGTTCGTACAGCCGGGACCCTCGCACACTGGCCTGCTCGACGTAGAGGTTCAGCATGATCTGTGGCCGACGGCCCAGGCCCTCGGCAGTGCGCAGAGCCTCGTCCACGGCCTCTTGCGCCGCCTCCAGGGCTGCCCGGCGCATGTCGGGGTCCGTGCCCTCACGCCGCTGGTCCCGGACTGCCCATTCCCTGCGCAGATTGACCTCTTTGTGGGTGAGCCTGGCGTGCACCACCGGGTCGGACACATGCATGCGCAACTCCGCGATGGAGTCGGCGAAGGCGAGGTAGTGCGCCCCGTACAGACGCTGCTCGTGGTCCACCTGTGGGCCGATCCGGGTCAGCAGCTCGATCGCGAAGTCGATCTCGGGTCCGCCGTTGCGTGCTCGTGCGTCGGGGCGTGCGAGTTCGAGGACCTCGGCGATCTGGGCCGCCTCCCGATCCTTTCCAGAGCCCCGTGCTTGGGTCAGCAGCCTCGCCTCCAGCTGGTTGCGGCCGCCGAGGGTGTAGTTGCCGAGGTCGTCCTCGTCCCAGTGGATGATGTCTATGCCGCTCAGCAGATCCGGAAGGTTGCGCACGCCGTCGCGGCCGATGGTCCGCAGCGCGAGTTCCAACGGCATGCGAAGCCCGTGGCTGTGGATCAGCAAGATCAGGCTCAGCAGCCGCTCGTAGGGATCGTCCTCCGCGGTGGACGGCGCGTCGCCGGGGTGGTCCAGAAGCACTTTCAGGCCGTTCAGTAACCCGGCCTTCACCAGTGCGTGGGCCATGGTGGTGTTCGCCCGGAAGTCCATGCGGGTGCGGGCGGCGTGGCTGAGCCGCTGCTCCGAGTGCCGCAGCTCCAGGGTCAGTCCGCTCGCCAGGGAGGCGTGCACCTCGGGGAGCAGGCGGTACAGCGCCGACAGGAACGTGTTGTCACGGGAAACCGCTTGCTCGTCACCGGGCTTGAGCCGGACGCCGAAGTCTGCCAGGTACTTGATGAAGCGCTGCAGCTCCTTGCCCACGAGCGTCGCTGGGGCCTCGATGAAGTCGCGCCCCCGCACGTACCGAGGGCCGGCGGGAGCGGACCTGTCGGCCCGGCCGGGTCTGCGGTCCCGGGCGGCGCCGAACAGGTCCTCGTCCCAGTAGCAGCTGCCCACAACGACGACCTTCCGCCCGCGGCTGCGCAGATAGTCGAAGAGCCGCTGGTACTCCTGCGGTTCGAGCATGCAGTCCCAGACGATCAGGGTGCTGCCGCCCGACTGCTCCTCGGCCCAGAGACAGAAGTCGTCCAGTGCCTCGTACTCGGGGCGTGTCGATCGCCGGGGGATGTGCAGCACGACGCGTCGTCCGTTGCGTGCGGTCCGGAACGCCAGACGGGCCAGCGCGACGCTTTTTCCTGTGCCGGACTGCCCGACGACGAGGAGCGGTGTCTGCTGGTCCCGGGAGCCGGCGGTCTGCTCGACGAGATCCGACAGGGTGGGCTCGAAGGACCGCTGGAACGGCAGTCCCCGGGCGTGCGCCCACCACGCCGGAGAACCGTCGCTCGTACCGAGGAACTCCCGGAACTTCTGGTAGCGACGGTCGGCCGACTCGGCGGGCGGATCGTCGAGCAGGTCCACGTCCACGGGGCGGGCGTGCGGGAGGATGCGCTGCCAGCGGCTTCGGTCCATGGTCAGCAGCCGGTCGCCGACACGCAGGGCATGGGCATGCGCGGTCGCTGGGCGCTCCTGGGTCAGCCGGCCCGTATTGCGCGCCTCCACCACGACGGAAGCGAAGGACTCCCGGTGTGGGACGAGGACCTGGAGATCGACGGCTTCTTGGATGTGGTCGTCGGCCAGAATCTCGTCGGTCGCGGAGAAGAGGTGCACCTGGCCGGGCACGGAGTCGCAGATCTGGGCATACAGCGTTTCGGGGGTCAGCCAGTCGTCGAGCCCCCAGCCCTCCACCACCAGAAGCCCCCTCGGGGTGAGGGCGTCGGATACCACACGGCCCAGGGCTTCGGCCGCGATCGCCCGACGGCGGGTGAGCTCGGGCCGGGTCGCGGGAGGCTGGTCGTCGGCGGGCTGGTCCACCCCTCCGAAGAGCATGAGCGCCTGGACGTCGCAGACGTTGCGGGAAACCCGCGTCCGATCGCGCTGTGGGACGCCCTGCTGGACGGTCCGCCACTCACTCTGTAGACCCGCGCGCCATGCCGGGTCCACCGCCGACGAGAGCACACCGTTCCAGGGGAATTCCAGGGTCGTCCTCACCGGAGGCGGCAGCACCAGCGCACGCCCCGCGTCGGTGAGCGCCTTGTACGCGGCCTGGCGTTGGTCCGCGTCGACACTGAGGACCGTCCGGTAGACACTCGGCTGGAGCCCATCGCCCCCCAGAGCCCTGGTAAGCGGACCGGTCAGTGGGTCGGAGCCGGTATCGATCGACAGGTAGCGTTGGCCGAGCAGCAGGAAGCATGGCCCACGGTCCAAGCGTTCGAGCAGGGCCTGCTTTCCCACGGGCATGTCGTCTCCAGCCTGTCGGGTGTGGTGCTGAGTGCAGTCGCAGCGCGCGGCGGTAATTCTGCCTTACAGGAAGGAAGTTGAGGGCAGAATGAGATCGAAGATGTTGGTGGACCAGTCGGTGGCGGAACGCTTCGTGTCTCTCTCGACTGAAGTGCGACCACACTGCGAAATCGCAGGCTATAGCTTGGGGCTTGTGCTCTCAGGACTGGCACGCGCAGGCAGAAGCGCGTCTCCGAGTTCCGCAGCGGTGCGCTGGTCTTCCACCGCGGTCTGGCCGTGGCTGTCGACGACCGTGCCGGAGGGCTGGCCCAGTAGCCCTCCGGAAGGTCGTCGACCTGGTCAATCCCCGAGAAGCCAGCCATACCCAACTGCTTCGCAAGATTGTCGAAGGCGCCGACGAGAAGGCCGGAGCAGCTCGTCGACGAGTTGCCGCGTGGTCGCCGATGCGACACCGGGCACCATCGACGTGCCGGATGTCGCGATGGCCCGCCAGGGCGTCGAGGAGGAACAGCCACGGCTGAGAACGGTCCGCACCCAGTCCGCAGGACACCCGTAATCGCCCGTCGGAGGCCAACGCATACCAACGGGGAAATGCCTGTTCAGAGCGCTGTACGGCGCTCCGCCGCAGGTCAGGATCAGCCCGCAGGCATTCCGCTTCAACGTCTAGTGCTGTGACCGCGTAGGTTCGCCGGGTTGGGTTGGGTCGAGCCGCAGTTTTCAAAGATCTCAGTCTGACCGGAGCCCGGTGTCAGAGCATCCCGGTAGCGTGCCGGCAACCAGATCTGACGACCCTCCGGGAGAACCACCGTGGACATCCTGCTCATCGCTGGCTTGTGGCTCGACGGATCCGCATGGGACGACGTCGTGCCCGAACTCACCACGCTCGGCCACCATCCCGTGCCGCTCACCCTCCCGGGCCAGGGTGACGGCGCCGCCTCCGCGACGCTTGACGACCAGCTGGCAGCAGTGCTTGCCGCGGTTGACGCGGCACCCGGAAAGCCTCTGGTGGTAGGGCACTCCGCAGCATCGACCCTGGCCTGGCTGGCTGGCGACGCACGACCAGAAAAGGTGGCCAAGGTCGCCTTGATCGGCGGCTTCCCCGCCGCCGACGGGCGGGCCTACGCCGAGCACTTCGCGATCGAGGGCGGCGCCATGCCCTTCCCGGGGTGGGATCCTTTCGAGGGCGCGGACGCCGCTGACCTGGACCAGCAGGCCCGGGACCGCTTCGCGTCCGCCGCCGTTCCTGTCCCCGAGGCGGTCGCCAGGGGAGTCGTGCGCCTGACCGACGAGCGCCGCTTCGACGTCCCCGTTGTGGTTGTCTGTCCCGAGTTCACCCCCGCCCAGGCCCAGGAGTGGATCGCCGCCGGTGAGAGTCCTGAGCTGGCCCGCGCTACTCACCTTGAGTACGTGGACCTCGACTCGGGACACTGGCCGATGGCCACCCGCCCCCGCGAACTCGCCCGCGTCCTGGGCGAGGCTGCCAACTCCTAGCGGCGCCGGGTTGGGTCGTCAGGCCCCGGCCGGTAGTGGTCTACCGCCCCAGCGGAGGCCCTTCTCGCTGCGGATGCGGGCACGCTCCTTGCGTTCGGCGGCCAGGACGTTGCGGTGGCGGGCGTTGGCGTTGCGCCATCGCAGGTAGGCGTGCAGAGCCCGGGTCTGCACGGTGTGGTTGGGGTGGTGGGAGTTGGCGATGGTGAACTGTCTCAGCGGTCCGAAGTGGGCCTCGATGGGGTTCGCCCACGAGGCGTAGGTCGGGGTGAAGCACAACTCGACCTTGTTCTTCTTCGCCCAGCGGCGGATGTCCGCCCCGGTGTGGGAGGAGAGGTTGTCCAGGATGGTGTAGATCGGCGCGTCGTCGGGTCGGGTGGCGCGGATCGACTTGAGCGCGGCCAGGGTGTTGGCGGTGCCCTTGCGGCGGCGGTTGACGCCCCACAGGCGGTCGTCGCCGACGGAGTAGCAGCCGCGACTCGATCGCTCGTACGGGCTTGCCGGTGGGTGTCCCGACTGTCTGATAATCGTTGCATCTATAGCCAGGAAGGCTGGATGCGACTCTCGTACTCCTGCCCGTCATGGGGCTCATGTCGACTCCGTCGGCCGGTCTTCTGGTCACCCGCCATAACTGATTAAGAGCTGCGACCTCGATCGCTCGTACGGACTTGCTTCAGGGGTGGCCTGGCACTTCCTGCTCGTGTTCGATCTGGAGAGACGAGATGACGCAACGGCCGCCACAGGTATGGGCCGGGATCGACGTGGGGAAAGGGCATCACTGGATCACCGTGGTCGATGCCGATGGCGACCCACTGTGGAACCGCAAGGTGATCAACTCCGAGCCCGACATCCTGACCGTATTCGGTGAGGTTATGGATACAGCGGACCACGTGACGTGGGCACTTGACCTCGTTGACGGGCCAGCAGCGTTGCTGCTGGGGATCCTGGCCAACCACAGTCAGAGTCCCCGGTACGTCACAGGCTCAAAGTTCGCAGCGTTCAAGAAGAGCTTCAGCGGCCAGGGAAAGTCCGACTTGAAGGACTCCTACGTCATCGCCGAGTTCGCCCGCTGTCTCCGGCGGCAGACAGTCCCTGTGCCGGCGCCTCCGAGGATCACCAAGGAACTCACCCTGATCCTCTCCCACCGCAATGGCCTGTCAGTCGAACGCACCAGAACCATCAACCGCATGAGGGCCATGGTCACCAGCATCTTCCCGGAGCTGGAGCGGTCCTTCGATTTCGCCCGATCCGACGGCCCGCTGGTCTTGCTTTCCGGATACCAGACACCAGCAGCCATTCGGCGGATGGGCGAGAGCAGGCTCACAGCATGGCTCGCCAAGCGCGGTGTAAGGAAAGCAGCAATCATCGCAGAGAAGGCAGTGACGGCCGCTAAGGCGCAGGACTCAACTATTAGCGGAGAGGATCTGGCGGCCGAGCTGGTAGCCGAACTCGCCCAGAAGATCACGCAGATGAACGTCCGCCTGAAGGAGCTGGAAAGCAAGATCAAAGAAATTCTCTCCCAGCACCCCCAGGCGCCCGTTGTCCTTTCCATGCCCGGCTTCGGCGAGCTGCTTGCGGCTGAACTTCTCGCAGCGGTCGGTGATATTTCCAGGTTCCCAAGTGCTGGACGGCTCGCTGTGGCATCAGGAATGGCCCCCGTCTCCAGGGACTCCGGCTCGAACACGGGGAACCGCCAGCGCCCTACCCAGTACAGTCGGCCCCTACAACGGGCCTTCTTCCTGTCCAGCCAGTCCGCATGTCTGACCGCGGAGACGTGGGAGAGGGAGACGTATCTGCGCAAGTACCAGGGCTACACGCACGACAGGGGCCGTCATAAGAAGGCCGTCATCGCTGTCGCCCGCCAACGAGTCTCTATCCTGTGGGCCATGCTCCGAGACGGCCGGCTCTATGAGAGGGAGTACAACCCCCGCGAGAAGGCGGCCGACGAGGCTCAGGCGGCTTGACCAAACCCATTAAGAGTCGTGGAAGTAGCGCACCCCGTGGGTGCGGTGGTAGGTCGCAGGATGCCGCTCCGGCCGGCCCTGCTCGGCCCAGCACGACCCGGCGGTGGGGCGAATCCCGAGCGGCCCGAACTCATCGAACGCGAACACCTGGTCCGGGAATCGCTCCAGCACCTCCTCGATCCGGTCCAGCTTGGCGTCACGCTCCGGGTCGGGCGACTCCTTCCACGTCTTGGTCCGTTGGAACGTGATGCCGCGGCGGGCGAGCAGGCACCGTAACGCCTCGCGTCCGATCCTGATCCCGCGGCCGTGCACTTTCCGCAGGTGGGAGGCGAGTTTGCGGATGGACCAGCGTGTGAAGGGCTGACCGAGCTTGGTCGGGCGGGTAGTGGCCGTCGCCACGACGAAGTCCTCGTCGTCAGGGCTGAGCAGGCGGGGACGGCCTCCCGCCCACCGAGGGTCCAGGCAGGCCAGGCCGATCTCGTTGAACCGATGGATCACGTCGCGGACGGTGTCCTCACCGGCCTGGACCAGCTGGGCGATCACCGGAACCCGGTTGCCTCCGGCCGAGGCCAGCAGCATCATCGCGCGGCGAGTAGCGCACCGAGCTGGTGCTGCCCCGGCGCACGATCTGCTGCAGCTTCTGCCCCTCCTGGTCGGTCAACCTGCGCACACGGACAGGCTCGGCCACCGCACCTCCAGGAGTCGGATCGGACGTCACCGCACATCCAACCGCCACGACCACCGACCCGGCGAACCTATGCGGTCACAGCACTAGCGGTCCTCGACCGGTGCGACAACACCCCTCGATGCACTCCTGTTGGCCAGTCAGTCGGCACCCGGCCCGGAACGTACTGGTGGGAGGTGGTTCAGCAGGTGGGTTATTCGGGGCCGTTCGCGCTGAGTGCCGCGTTCAAGCGGGAACGGGGCGTCAGCCCGCAGGACTTCCGCCGGGGCAAGCGGTCCGAGGAGACTCTGGCCACCGGCTCGGACGGGCGGACAGTTGTCCTCAGATGCTGAGACGCGTCCGGCCGTCGGGCTCCGGTCCGGTGAGCTGAGGAAGGGCGGGGTACGGACCTGGGCGCGGCCCGCGGCGGCCCTTCGGGGTGGTCACCGGACCACCCCGAAGGGCCGGGCTGTTCTTCGCCTACGACATCTCCGTCATGCCGGGCCTCGCGGAGCTGGACGGCCGTTTGCCGGTCAACGATGGCACCCGGGCACCCCGTCCGCCGGCAGAAGAACGACATCACCGCGATGCCCGCGCGGCGCCTTTCCCGGCTTGCTGATCAGGAGGCCAGGCGCGTGAGCGTGTCCTGGAAGGAGACGGTGTTCTTGCGGGGCCGGTTGTGGGGGAGCTTGGCCAGGATTGCGGCCATCCCGCACGTGTTGGTCACCCCGGAGAACACGAGGCCGGCGCCGACCGCGCCGGACAGCCAGTGCGCCGGCTGCCAGGCGAAACCCGCGAGGAAGCCGACGACGACCAGCGACCCGGCGGCCAGCCGGACCTGTCGGTCCATCGGCCAGGTGGAGCGCGCTCCGGCGGGCCGGTCGACGGGGTGGCCCGCGGCCGCCCAGCCGCTGGTCCCGCCCTCCAGGGTCGCGGCCTCGATCCCCAGGGCGGACAGCTGGGTGCAGGCCTTGGCCGAGCGGTTGCCGGAGGCGCACACCACCAGCAGCGGTGCGAGGGCCGAGGCGTCCTTCAGCGCGCCGGCGGCTTCGTCCAGCCGGTCCAGGGGGATGTTGTGGGCTTCGGGGAGGTGGCCGCCGGCGTACTCGCAGGGAGTGCGGACGTCGATCACGGTGAATTCCGCGTAACGGGCGAACACCTGGGAGGAGGTCAGGGAGGCGGGACTGGTCACGGAACAATGCCTTTCGGAAATGGGTTGCCCTCCACGTGCGATACCCATGGGGGTATATGGAGGAGGATATGTGGAACTCGACATGACGGCCACTGAGCTGAAGTCGGCGCTGAACCGGCTTCGGCGTGCGCAGAGCCAGCTCGCCGGAGTGATCAAGATGATCGAGGAGGGGCGGGACTGCGAGGGTGTCGTCACGCAGCTGGCCGCCGTCTCCCAGGCCCTGGACCGGGCCGGTTTCTCGATCACCGCGACCGGGCTGCAGCAGTGCATGACCAGCGACGATCCGCAGGTGCGGGACTCGGCGCAGATGCGGGCCCGGCTGGAGAAACTCCTCCTGTCACTGGCCTGATTCCGGCCACCGGCCTGAACAGTTGCCCCATGGGGTGTCACAGCACGGCACCCACTGCCATCGTCACGGCGACGGCCAGCAGCAGAACGCCGAAGACGAGCTGGAGGGTGCCCGGTGCGACCTTGGCGGTCAGGCGTTTGCCGTCCCAGGCGCCCAGAACCGCCGTCGCGATGAACGGCATGATCAGGGCCCAGTCCAGGGTGACGTCGGTGGCCGTCCTGGCCGCCAGGGCCACGAGCGCGTTGGCGATGATGACCAGCAGACTCGTGCCGACGGCCGCGCTCATCGGTACGGCCAGTACGGCCACCAGTGCCGGGACGGCGAGGAAGCCGCCGCCGACTCCCAGGAACCCGGTGACCGCGCCCAGTCCGGCGCCGGCCCCGGCTGCACGCCCCGCCGAGACCGTCCCGCTGCCCGTGGGGGTCCTGCGGCGCAGCATGCGCAGGGCGGCCAGAGCGGCCAGTACGGCAAAGGCCAGGGTGAGCACGGCGGCGGGGATGTGCGCGGACAGCAGGCCCGCCGCGGCGGCGGGCAGGATCCCCGCGGCCGCGAACAGCAGTCCCGCACGCCAGTTCACGGCTCCCGTCCTCGCGTGGGCCACGAGGGCGGTCAGCGACGTGACGATGACGATGATCAGGCTGGCTGTGGTCGCCTCCGCCGGGCTGAAGCCGAGCAGGTAGATGAGTGCGGGGACCGTCAGGATGCTGCCGCCGGCCCCCAGCGATCCGAGAGCCAGGCCCACCAGGGCACCGGCGGCCAGGGCCAGCACGAACGCGGTCATATGACGGGGCTCGCGAGGACGTGTGCGTGGTGCGTGGCGCCTGTCAGGCCGTCTGTGTTGTGCGCGGGGTCCGCGAGGGCGTGTGCGTGGTGCGGTATGCCTGCGAGGGCGTGTGCGTGGTGCGTGGTGCCTGCGAGGGCGTCTGTGTACTGCACAGTGGGCCCTGTCGTGGTGGGGCGACCGCCCCCGTGTCGGGAAAAGATCATCTTGCGTTCCTTACGTGACGTGCTCCCGCCGGCCGGGCAGTGGCCCGCACCGGACGGGACAGTGCAGTCAGTGCCGGTCAGGGGCTACGACGGCGAGTCCCGCTTCCGCGGCGGCGGCGTAGCCGTCGTCGATGGCGACCACGTCCCGTCCGGCGGCGTCCAGCACGGAGGCGGCGATGGCTGCCCGCATCCCTCCGGCGCAGTGCACCCAGACGGTACCCGCGGGCACCTCGTCCAGGCGCTCGTGGATCTGGTGGACGGGGATGTGGACACTGCCCTCGATCCAGCCGCCGGCCCGCTCGCCGTTCCGGCGCACGTCCAGGACGACCGGCCGCTCTCCCCGCGCCCGTGCGGCGGCGAGGCCGGCGAACGTCGCGCGCGGGAACGAGGCGGGTGCCTCGTCCTCGGCGACCCAGTCGAAGGGCGCGCCGACCGCGGCGGCGGCCGGCCGGTCGATGCCCACGCGGGCCAGCTCCCGCTGGGCCCGGGTGATTTCCTCGGCGCTCTGCGCCAGGAGCGTGACCGGCTTGCCCCACGGGATCATCCACGCCAGATACGTCGCCAGCTGGCCCTCGATCTCGAAGTTGAAGGCCCCGGACACATGTCCTTCGGCGAACGCGACACGGCTGCGCAGGTCGACGACCCACTCACCGGCGGCCAGCCGCCGCGCGATCTCACCGGCGTCGGCCCGCCGCGGCTCGGTCAGGTCCAGCGGCGCGGGGCCCGCGGCGTTGGCCGGGCCCATGTGCGTGTAGTAGGCGGGCACATCGTCCAGGCCCGCGAGGAGGCCGGCCACGAACGTCTCCACGTCCTGCGCCAGCGCGGGGTTCGAGACCTTCTCCGCCCCGATGGTGCTGTGCTCGCCCCCGGCCTGGGTGGAGGAGCAGAAGCTGCCGAACCCGTGGGTGGGCATGACCGCCACCGCATCGTCCAGCTCGGCCGCCAGGCGGTGGGCGGAGGCGTGCTGGGCACGGGCCAGCTGCTCGGTCAGCCGGGGCTCCACGAGATCCGGTCGGCCCACGCTGCCGATCAGCAGCGATCCGCCGGTGAAGGCGGCGACCGCCCGGCCGTCCTCCTCAAGGACGTAGGAGGTGTGGTGCGGCGTGTGGCCGGGCGTGGCGACCGCCTTCAGCTCGATGCCGTCCTCGATCCGCTCGACGTCACCGTCGGCCACCGGCACCCGCTCGTACGCCACCGATGCCCCGGCCGGCACCAGATAGCGGGCCCCCGTGAGCCGGGCCAGTTCCAGCCCGCCGGTCACGTAGTCGTTGTGCACATGCGTCTCGGCGACCGCGACGATCCGCACACCGCGTTCCGCGGCGGCGGCGATGACCCGGTCGATGTCCCGGGGCGGGTCCACGACGACGGCCGCCCGGGCTCCCCCGGCCAGGTAGCTGCGGTTGCCCAGACCTTCGGTCTCCAGGGTGTCGGCAAAGAACACGGCAATCTCCCTCGAAAAATTTACCCCCCGGGGTATCTGTCGTCTACCGTAACAGAGATACCAGGGGGGGTATTTCTGGAGGGCGTGCGACGCCCGTCACCCAGGGGTGCTGCGGGTCCCGGCCTCGGCCTGTTCACGCCATGGACCCGCAGCCCCCGGGGCCGTACTCGTCCTGATGCCGGGTTCAGGCGGTCAGTGGCACGGGCGCCCGGGCGCCGATGCGGCCGGTGCGTGCCAGCCCGTACACGGCACCGGCACAGCCCAGCCCGGTCACCGTCAGCGCCGCCCAGGTCAGCCACAGCGCGCGGTGGGCGGCGGCGAAGTCCCACAGTGCGCCGGTGGCCAGGTTCCCCAGCGTGATGCCGAGGCCGGAAACGGTGTTGTAAAGGCCGTAGTGCGTGGCCACCAGCCGGTTGCCGGAGAGTGCCACGACGGTGTCCATCTCCAGCGGGTAGACCACCGCACTGCCCGCCGCCAGCAGGACGACGGCCGCCGCCAGGGCCGCCAGCTCGACCGGGGTCCGCCACATCCCCGTACCGGCGGCCTGGGCGAGGGCGAGCGGGGTGAACGCCAGGCCCATCGCGGCCAGCCCGCGCACCATCGCCTGTGAACGGCTCCACCGCGCCTTCGCCCAGGCGGTCAGCCTGAGCTGTCCGGCGACCGCCACCGCGGCGGAGAGCACGAACAGGCCGCTCGTGACCTTCGTACCGTCCGCCCCGAGCGCGGCGTCGGCGGCCATGGGCAGGGCCAGGTAGACCTGGAAGGTCAGTACGTAGGCGCCGGTCATCGCGAGCGAGAACAGCAGGAACGGCCGGTTGGCCACCACCTGGCGCCACTGCGCGAGCACCCCGCCCGCATCCCCGCCGTCCTTGGCGGCGGTGGCGCGGCGGGCAGGCAGCGCGCGGCCCTGGAGCACGGTGAGCGCGGCGAAAATGGCGGCCGCGACGGTGCACACCAGGCGGAAGTCGGCCGCCAGCAGGGCGAGTCCGACCAGCGGGCCCAGCAGCATCCCGGCCTGGTAGTAGACGTTGAACGCGGCGAAGGCATCCACCCGCCGCTCACCGGCCTCGGCGGCGAGGTAGGCGCGCACGGCCGGGTTGAACAGGGCCCCGGCGAACCCGGTGGCCGCCGACGCGGCCACCAGGGCGGGCAGGCTGTCGACCCACCCCAGCAGGGCGAACCCGCCGGTGCGCAGCAGACAGCCGACCATGATCGGGACCTTGTAGCCGAAGCAATCGGCGATGGTGCCGCCGATCAGGAACATGCCCTGCTGGGAGAAGTTACGCACCCCCAGCACAAGGCCCACCGCCCAGGCCGCCAGCCCCAGTTGCCCTGCGAGGTGAGCGGCGAGATAGGGCATGAGCATGTAGAACGCGAGGTTGATGGCGAACTGGTTCACCATCAGCAGCCGCACCGCCGGAGAAAAGCTCCGGGTTGTCGCCAGCAGCGCCTTCACCGGGCCACCCCCGCCAGCCCGCGCTCCTCGGCAGCCGTGCGGGCGGTCCCGGCCAGCGGATCGAGGACCGTCGTGCAGCGGCTCCAGCGTGCGACGACCCGCTCACCGGGATGCGCCAGCTCGTCCGGCGCGTCGGCGGGTTCCTGGCCGAGCAGCTGGTGGGTACGGCACCAGGTGTCGTCGAAGACCGTGCCCACATACCTCTGCGGGCCGTCGGGGAACACCGCGGCGATCCGCGTCTCCGCCGCCGATGTGGCGGCAAGCCGGCGGGCGACCAGCGCGACCGCGCCCACGCTCCACCCGCCCGTCGCGTACCGGGCCCTCGCCAGGGCGCGGGCCGACCAGACCGCCTCACCGGCGGCGACCCAGTGCACCTCGTCGAACAGGGCGTAGTCGACGTTGCGCGGGAAGATGCTGGAACCCAGCCCCCGCATCAGCCTCGGCGCGGCGGGCTGGCCGAAGATGGTGGAGCCGCAGGTGTCGACCCCCACGATCCGCAGGGCGGGGAAGAAGCCGCGCAGCACCCGGCCGATGCCGGCCGAGTGTCCGCCGGTGCCCACGCTCACCACCAGGGTGTCGATACGGCCGAGCTGGGCGATCAGCTCGTGGGCCAACGGGGCGTAGGCGGCCACGTTGTCGGGGTTGTGGTACTGATCCGGACACCAGGCGTCCGGCCGGGTCGCCAGTAGCTGGTCGACTTCCTCGCGGCGGGCCTGCTGCCAGCCGCCCACCGGATGCGGCTCGGTCACCACATGCAGTTCGGCGCCGTAGGCGGTGAGCAGGCCACGCATCAGCGGCTCCATGCCGGGGTCGGTGACCACCGCCACCGGATGCCCGAACGTCACCCCGGCCAGCGCCAGGCCCAGGCCCAGGGTGCCGGACGTCGACTCCACGATCGGCGCTCCCGGCAGCAGCTCGCCGCGTTCGCGTGCGCGGGCCACCATGTACAGCGCGGTCCGGTCCTTGATCCCGCCGGGGTTGTGTCCTTCGAGTTTCGCCCAGAACCCGCGGCCGGCGGTGGTGAACGGCTCACCGACCCACAACAGCGGGGTGTCGCCGACGAGTCCGGCCGGTGTTTGCGCGGCTGGTCCGGACGCGAGCAACCGGGCGGGCGAACAGGCGGAAGCAGAAGCGGAAGCGGTAACGGAAGTGGTGCAGGTGTGCGGAGAATTCATGGCGTGTGGTCTCCCGCGACCCCGCCCTCGGCGGGCCGCGTGATCGTGACGGCTGTTCAGGACGCGAACGCCACCACGGCACGACGGGGCCATCCGGCCACTCCCGTCACGCCGCGCGGCGGGTCCCGGTCACGTCCGCCACACGCCCAGCACCGACCGCATCCGTTGCTGCTCGCCCTGATCCCCGGGCGCCCCCGCCTCCGGCGCTCTGCGCCGGGCAATCGCCAGCGACTCCGGCTCCACCGCGCTCGCGGGCGCGATCACCTCCGGCGCCGGTGCCACGCACACGTCCCGGGACAGCACACCGGGGTCATCGCCCCCCGTGCATTCGGCGAACCGCAGCCCCCGCTCCCCGATGGCCGGCGCGGATACCGGGCTCGACGCCGACGCGGCAGTCACGACCGCGGCCGCGGCCGCGACCGGAAGCGAGTCGGACACGGCCGCGCGCCCGAACTCGGGCCCATGGGCGCAGGCCAGCGCGTGCATGAGGGCGGCCAGCACCGCGGCGAGGACCGCAGTGGCCGCCGACCGGGAGTGACGCCGCAACACGAGCACATCACACAGGGTACCTGGTTGATTACACAAAGTGCTTGTTGGATTCGGCCGCACCCTCGGTCGGAGCGGCTCTTCTCCGCTCCTCGATACGCCCGCGGGTGTGACGCCCGGGGCGGTGGAGCCGCTGGTCGGAGTGTGAATACGAATGCGGCGTACGCCGTCGCCCCTTCGCCCGCCTACCTCGCGGTGCTGCGCTCACCGGTCGGTCTGGGACTGGCCGCTTCTCTTCTGCTCGTCGCCGTGATCGTCACGGATGTGCTGTCGCTCGCCTCGGGGGGATACCTGTACGGCCTGCTGCGCGGCGCGGCGGACCCCGGGGCGGCCCTGCTCGCGGTTCCCGGGGTCGAGAAGAGGCAGCTCGTCTACGACCTCTTCGGCCTGCTCCAGAGCATGGTCTACCTCACCACCGGAATTGTTTACCTGTGCTGGCTCTACCGCCTGCGCGACAACGCCGAAGTCTTCGCCCCCGGCACTCACCGACGGGGTCGCGGCTGGACCGGCTGGGGCTGGCTCGTCCCGGTCGTCAACCTGTGGTTCCCGCGCCGGATCAGCCTCGACATCTGGAACGCGAGCCGCCCCGAGGGGCCGTACGCACCCGACCGGCCGGGCCGTGGCCCGATCAACCTCTGGTGGGGCTTCTGGCTCGCTCAGGGCTTCGTGGCCCTGAGCGGGGGAGTGGTCTACGGCATGGCCGAATCGATCGGCACGGCGAACGTGGGACTCGGCCTGCTCACGCTCGCCGACCTTCTCGACATCGCCTGCGCCGTACTCGCCATCCGGTTGGTCCGCACTCTGACGCACATGCAACATGTCAAGGCAATGCATGGGCCGGTCGCCCGGTCCGGAGAACCCGTCGGCTGAGGGCGATCCGGAGGCGGGCCGAGCAGCGAGGTTGACGGGTTCACGCTGACCTGTTGATGCCATGACCTGCGGGTATGCAGGCTGCCGTATCGCTACCGGGTGGCTCGTACGTCCGATCCCCTGCGGCGTCAGGTGACGTACGGACGCACTCGATTGCGGGCGGCGGGGCGTGTTTCCGGGGGTCTCCGGAGAGTCACTTATGACAACGCTCCGAAGATTTACGGTATTTCGTAAGATTTCCGCTGATTGCGGCGTCTACGAGTTGTTGGCCGTAGGGGGCGGACGTAGTGTCGGTAGTGCCGCAGCAAGAACAAGGAGCGGCATGCAGCGTAACCCTCCAAAGGAGGCGAAGATGAAGGTACGCAACATCTTCGACCACAGGGACAGGGACCACGGTGACTACGGACGCGGACGCGGACGGGGTCGTGGAGACGACTTCGGCGACCGCGGCGGACGTGGAGACGACTGGGGCCGTGGCGACTTCGGCGACCGTCGTGGCGGCCGCGGGGGTTACGGGGGTTACTGACCCGAAATTCCCTTCCCATCCCCAAAGCGAGGCGGGCTCGCGCTCCGGCGTGGGTCGGCCTCGCGGTCTTGGGGTCCGCGCCTATGGAGATGGTCCATAGTCCGAGCACCTCTGTGACGTGAGCCCATGCGCCTGCGCAGTTCATCACGAGGCCCAGCGCCCTCCGAAGAGACTTCTCAGGACTCGGTGACGGATGTACCGATTCGCACCGACCCCATCAGCATCATGGTGGCGTTCCGGCGCTTCTGGCCACTGACCGCAGGAGACCGGCGCTGGCTCGTCTTCATCTTCCTGTGCGCCGTCCTCGCCGCCGTCGCCGAGACCATCACCGTCCTGCTCTTCGCCGAACTCACCGACTCGGCCCTGCAGACCGGCTCGGTCAGCGCCTTCTGGAAACCGGCGGGCCAGTGGCTCGCCGTGGCCGTCATCGGCGCGGTGGTGGGATATCTGGGCCACTCGATCGCGGCCTGGACCGCCGAACGCTTCGTGATGCGGCTGCGGGCGCGGGTCTTCAGCCATCTCCAGACCCTCCCGCCGCACTTCTACCAACGCAATCGGCGCGGTGACCTGGTGGAGCGGCTGACCGGTGACGTGGAAGCCATCGAAGCGCTCGTGGTCTCCGGCATCGTCGGGGCGGCCTCGGCCGTGTTCAGCACACTCTTCTACGCCGCCGCGGCCCTGTGGCTGCGCTGGGACCTGGCCCTCGCCACCTTTCTCATGGTGCCGCTCTTCTGGTTCACGACCAGCCGATTCACCCAGCCACTGCGCGCGGTGTCCCGGCGCGGCCGCGCGGCCGACGGCGCCATCACGGCAGTCGTCGAGGAGACGCTGGTCAACGTCGTCATGACGCAGGCGTACAACAGGCAGCCCGACGAGGAGGCGCGGCTCTTCGGCAAGGCACGCATCCGCCTGAAGATGGCGGTTAAGGCCGTCCGCCTCACCGAGTTCTACGAGCAACTCGTCGAAGTCCTCGAAACGTTGTGCGTCCTGACGATCATCGGCCTGGGGGTGTGGGAGATCTCCGCGAAACGGATGACCCTCGGGCAGCTCCTGGCCTTCGCCGCCTTCATCGGCTACCTCTACCCGCCGATCCGCTCCCTGGGCCAGCTCGGTCTGACGGCCACCGCCGCGACCGCGGGAGCCGAGCGGCTGCTGGAGATCCTCGACGCCCGACCCGCCGTCACCGACCCGGCCGCCTCCGTGCCCGCCCCGCCCCGGAGCCGTGCGCTCGGCGAGGTGGAGGCGCGCAATGTCCTCTTCCACTACCCGGGCAGCAGCGAGCCCGTTCTCCGGGACCTCTCGTTCACCGCGAGTCCCGGGGAGCTGCTGGTCATCACCGGCCCCAGCGGCGCGGGCAAGTCGACGCTGGCGGCTCTGCTGCTGAGGTTCTACGACCCGGATGCCGGCAGCATCCATCTGGATGGCGTGTCCGTGGATCAGCTGCCGCTGACCTACTTGCGCGGGAACATCACGCTGCTGCCGCAGGAGACGCTCGTTCTGCACGACACCATCGAGGAGAACATCGGTTGCGGACGCACCGATGCGACCCACCGTGACGTCGTGGAGGCCGCACGGGCGGCCGACGCCCACGCCTTCATCCAGACTCTGCCAGAGGGATATGACACCGTCATATCCACTGGCACGTCCCGGCTCTCCGGAGGGCAGTTGCAGCGGATCGCGATCGCCCGCGCCATGCTGCGCGACGCGCCCGTGCTCCTGCTCGACGAGCCCACCACCGGACTGGACAGACTGGCTGCACAGCGCATCCTCGCACCGCTGCGGCGCCTCGCCGAGGGGCGCACCACCATCGTGATCACACACGATCTGGCCCTTGCCGCAGACGCCGACCGCATCCTCGTCCTGGACGAGGGACGCCTGGTGGAGTCGGGCACGCACACCCAACTCCTGGGCCGGAACGGTCTGTACGCCACCCTGTTCGAGCGCCGTACCCAACCCTGTAACGGCACCGTGTACCCGTCCGCCCGCCCGTCGGGAATCCACTGGCGGTAGGCGGGCGGTCACGGTGCCCAACTTCGCGGCCGGCCACGCTTCCTGACGCGGAGGCCCGCAGGCGTACGAGCCGTACCCGATGGCCGTCGGACCGTCGGACGCACGCCGGTCGCTACCATCCGCTGTGACCGAAACAGCCGAAACAGCCGAAGAACCCGCACACCGCCAGTGCTCCTCGCCGTCGCCTGCTGGGGCACCGCCATCGCGCTCTTCGGCCTGACCCGTCAGCTCTGGCTCGGACTGATCTTCCTGGCGCTCGCCGGCGCCGCGGACACCACCTCGATGGTCTTCCGGAACACCATGCTCCAGGCGGCCGTGCCGGACGAGATGCGGGGGCGGCTGCAGGGCGTGTTCATCGTCGTCGTGGCGGGCGGACCGAGGCTCGGCGACTTCCTCGCCGGATCGGTCGCGGACCTGACCTCGCCCGGCCTGGCCGTGACCGGCGGCGGGATCGCCTGCGTCGTCGCCGTGTCGCTGCTGGGGCTGCGGTGGCGCGGATTCGTGCGGTACGACGCGAAGAACCCGCAGCCGTGACGGCTCGGCACCGGACCCCGGCTCCCGGACCCCTTTCCCGGCTTTCCCGGATCCCGCTCCCGGACCCCGCTCCCGGATCGGGCCGGATCCGTTCTGATCCCGCCTGATCCGGGCGTAAGGCCCTGCCCGTAGCCCGTAGCCCGTGACCCGTAGCCCGTGACCCGTCAGGCAGACAGCGACCGCTTCATGATCTTGCCCAGGTCGTTGCGGGGCAGCGCCTCCAGGTAGCGGACCGTACGCGGGCGCTTGTGCGGGGCCAGCTGGGCGGCCACATGGTCCGCGAGTTCGTCCTTCGCCGGGGGCGCGGCGGGGTCGGCCGGCACCACCCAGGCGACGATGCGCTCGCCCAGATCCGGGTCCGGTTCACCGGTGACGGCGGCCTCGCGGACGCCGGGGTGGTCGAGGAGCGCGTTCTCGATCTCACCGGCGCCGATCTTGTACCCGCCGCTCTTGATCAGATCGGTGGCCTTGCGGCCGACGATCCGTACGTAGCCGTCGGGATCGCGGGTGGCCATGTCCCCCGTACGGAACCAGCCGTCCTCGGTGAGCGCCGCGGCCGTGGCGTCGGGGCGGTTCAGATAGCCGGTGAAGAGGTTCGGGCCGCGCACCTGGATCTCGCCGATGGTGTCGGGGTCGGTGAGTACGGTGCCGTCCTCCTCGACCAGACGGAGTTCGACGCCGCGCAGGGGGCCGCCGACCGTGCCGGGGCGCGGTTCGCCGTCGGCCCGGACGCCGGTGTTCATCAGGGTCTCCGTCATGCCGTACCGCTCGATGACCCGGCGGCCGGTCGCCGCCGCGATCCGCTCGTGGTCGTGGACCGGCAGCGCGGCCGAACCGGACACCAGCAGCCGGGCCCCGGCCAGCGCCTTCGCCAGCCCGGCCGCGTCCGGGCCGGAGCCGTCGAGGGCCTCGGCCAGCCGGTGGTACATCGTCGGTACGCCGAAAAGCATCGTGCCGCCGGACGACAGCTCCCGCGCCACCCCGTCGGTCGAGAACCGGCCCAGGTGCCGCACCGATCCGCCCCGACGCAGCGGCCCGAGCACGCCCAGGATCAGACCGTGCACATGGAACAGCGGCAGGGCGTGGACGAGCACGTCGTCGCCGGTCCACCGCCAGGCGTCCTCCAGCGCGTCCAGCGACGCGGCGATCGCCCGCCGCGGCAGGACCGCGCCCTTGGGCGGGCCCGTGGTGCCGGAGGTGTAGACGATCAGCGCGGGGGACTCGGGGGAGGGCTCGGGGAGCGTGGGGCACGCCGCGCCGTCCGGGGCCGTCCCGACATCGATCCGGTCCAGTGCGTCCAGCACCGGCGGGAGGACGTCGCCCGCCCCGGCCAGCACCATGCCTGGTTCGCTGTCGGCCACGATGTGCCCGAGTTCGCGCGTCCCCGTCTTCGGGTTGAGCGGCACCGCCGGCACCCCGGCCCGCAGCGCGGCCACGACGGCGACCACGGTCCCGGGCGTGGGAGTGGCCCAGACGGCGACCCGTCCGGCACCGGTGAGACGTGCGGCGAGCGCGGCGGAGGCCATGGCCAGCCGGTCGTACGTCAGGGAGTGTTCGCCGAACCGGATGGCCTCACGGACGGAACCGTCATCGGGCACACACAGAAGAGAAGTCACGCACCGCACCCTAAGACCTACCGTCGGTCCAGGGCCTGTCCGGCCATGATCCGCCGGACAGGCCCGGCCGTGGGTCCGCCGGGCTGCGCCGTGCGAGGCAACGCGGCCGGAACGCGGCCCCGGGTACGGCCCCGGTGCGCCTTGCGAGGTCGCGAACCGGACAAAGCTGAGACAATCGCAGCATGGACCGTCTGGACAGGGAGATCCTCGGCATCCTCCAGGAGGACGCCCGGATCTCGTACCGCGATCTGGGCGTACGGGTCGGGCTCAGCGCCAACGCCGCGGCCGACCGGGTGCGCCGGCTGCGGCGCGACGGCGTCATCCGCGGCTTCACCGTGATCATCGACCCGGCCGCCGACACCCGTACGGGTCTCGTCGTCTTCATCGACGTGACGCTGCGGATCGACACGACGAACGAGGTGTTCGAGCGGGCGGTGCTCGCGCTGCCCGGCATCACCGAGGTCGTGCATGTGACCGGCGGCCACGACTACCTCGTACGGGCCACCCTGGCCGACACCGCGGCCCTGGACGGACTGCTGCGCAGGCTCAAGCGGGAGGCCGGTGTCGCCCACTCCAACACCCGCGTCGCGCTCAGAGCGGCGCCTGCCAGATGACGGGTCGCGCGGGCCGCTTTCAGAGCGGCGCCTGCCAGGTCACGGTCGACGAACGCGAGCCGCCCTCCTCGCGGCCGTCGTCGGCGACCGACAGCCGGACCGCGGCCCGCCCGTCGGGGGCGCCTCCGCGTCCGGGGGCCCCGCGCGCGGGTGCGCCGCCGCCCTGTTCTCCGTCTCTTCGGTCATCCGCGCACCCCCGCAGTGCTCAGCAGGCAAGCGGGTCGAGGACCATCGGCTCGATCTTCCCGTCCAGCATCGCACCGAGCCCCAGTACGGAGCACACGTCGGGCCGGTCCGCGATGTGCACGGGCATGCCCGTCGCCTCCCGCAGCATCCGATCGAGGCCGGGCAGCAGCGCGCTGCCGCCGACCATCATGATCCCGCAGTCGACCAGGTCGGCCACCAGGTCGGGCGGGCAGTCGCGCAGGATCTTGCCGAGACCGTCGAGCACGGCGGTCAGCGGGGCGTGGATCGCCTTCCGCACGGCGGCGGTGTCGACCTCCACCGAGCGGGCCAGACCGGTCGCCACGTCCCGGCCGTGGATCTCGGTCGTGGCGGGCCCGTGCGAGCTCAGACCACTGCCGTTGAGCGCCAGTTGCAGCGGTCGTACGGACTGGCTCGGCAGCATCAACTCGTGGTGATGGCGCAGATACTGGATCACCGTGTGGTCGATGGCGTCGCCGCCGACCGGGACACGTACGGCGGTCACGATCGAGCCGAGCGAGAGCACCGCGATCTGGGTGGTCGCCGCCCCGCACACCATGATCATGGTCGCGGTCGGCTGCTCGACGGGGAGCCCGCAGCCGACGGCCGCCGCGATCAGGGTGTCGACCAGCTCGACCCGCCGGGCGCCCAGCCCCACCAACGTCTCGATGGTGGCTCGCTGGGCGAGCGGATCGCTGTCGTGCGGGGTGCAGGCGGCGGCCCGCAGCCGGGGCTTGCGGCGCAGTTGGCGGCGGAGCTTCTCGCCGAGCAGTTGGCGGAGCATCCGCTGGGCCATCTCGATGTCGATGACGGTTCCACCGGTGACCGGGCGGACCACCCGGATGTAGTCGGGGGTGCGGCCCGTCATCTGTTCGGCGAGTTCGCCGACGGCGATGAGCGAGCCGGTACGGGTGTTCATGGCGGCGGCGCTCGGCTCGTCGACGACGAGCCCGAGTCCCTTGACGTACACACGGGTCCGGGCGGCCCCGAGGTCGACGGCGACATGGCAACGGCGCAACTGCTCAAGGCTGACGGTCACGGCAGGTTCTCCCGAGAGCACTGAGGGGGTTCCGGCGGCAGCCGGCTCTCTTCGCATCGTGCGCCGTTCGGAGTCATCGCGCCCGTCGGGATGAGCCGTAGGAGGTACGGGGCTGACGGAGTGACAGCGCAGCCGGTACGCAGAGGTCAGCCGGGCAGCAGTCGCTGGAACAGCCCCCAGGTGAATTCGGCGACATACGATTCACCCGTGTCGGGCGTGTTGATCGCGAGCGCCCACCGGGTGGGCGCGCTGCCCTCCATCGGGCGGGCCGGCGCGAAGGCCCGGGCGACCTCGTCCACCGTGCCCGACCAGGGGCGCAGATCCGCGACCGTACGCAGTTCGGGACCCGGCGCTCCCGGCGCCCGCACCAGCCATTCGTTCCATACGGTCCCGCCCGGCGCGACCATCACCTCGAACCGCAGATCAGGCCAGAGCGGCACCGGCCACAGCAGCGCGTCGCACTCCAGGTCGCCGATCGTGCGGGGTACGGACGACTCGGGCTCACCGAGCACCGAACGGTAGCGCCGCAGCGCGCCCCGCCCCCGCGGCGCCCGCACCATGGCCTGCCAACGCCGATTGGCCTCCCGCATCTCGGCGAGCGAGGCGCTCAGCTCCTGCCGGGCCTCGTCGACGAGGGCGGGCTGATGGTCGGCCATCCGGCGCAGCAGGACGAGCTGGAACTCACGGGGGCCGAAAGGCGTGGGCGCGGTCATGGATTCAACGGTTCCACACAGGATCCTCACATGGGCGGCTTTCTATGTTGTCCTACAGGCATCTAATCTGCGGGCGCCATGGATTATTGCCACCCGTGTCAACGGCATCTCAACGGCGCCCTGGCCTGCGCCGGATGCGGAACCCCCGCGGAGGCGCTGAGCCACTACGCCACGCCCGCGTTTACCGGCCACGAACCGGACGCGGAGCGCGAACCGTCCGCACCGCCCCGGCCCGGGGGACGCCGCCGGGGGCGCGGTGCTGCCCGGCCCACGCGCGGCACTTCCGGTTCCCGCAGGCCGGACCGGAGGGCCGGGGCGCAGCGGCGTGGCAAGCGCGCACACCGCCGTCGGGGCCGGACGGCCCTGCTCGTCGTGCTCGGCGTGGTGCTCGCGGCGGGGCTGCTGAGCCTGGCCGAGCTGGCCATCGAGCCGAACGGCGACGACCGCGCCTCGGACTACGTACGCGAAGCGGTCCTGGATACGACCGAGCCGGCCCCGGTCCTCTCGGCGAGCGACGCGGCCGAACGGCCCGGCCCGGTGGACGGCCCCTCCGTGGTCCCGGCCACCGACACGCACCCCGCCGGTGCCACGGGCGCGGGCGGGGCGACGGGCAGCGCCCGCCCCGAGGGTTCCGGTGCAGTGCCGGTAGTACCGGAAACCGCCGCGCCCGCCACCGGGCCGTCCGCCTCCGCGGACCCGTCGCCCGGCCCCGACGCCACCGAGGGGACGTCCGGCGATCCGTCGCCCCCCGCCCGGCCCGGCAGCGACCCGACACGGTCGGCACCCCCGGCGTCGCCCACCCCGACCCCGACGCCGACGCCGACCCGGTCCGAGACATGCTGGTTCCTCTGGTTCTGCTCCTGAGCGTCCTGCTCGCGGCCCGGTTCTGCTGCTGACCCGGGTCTGCCCCTGAGCCGTTCGCCCGCCCGGCCCCCGGCCACGCCCTGCCCTCAGTCGTGGCGCGGGCCCGGCTCCCCGAGCATCCGCCGCAGAAGGTCCCGCAGCGTCGCCCGGTCCTCGTGCGACAGCTCGGCAAGCGGCTCCCGGGCGAACGTGAGCGAATCGCGCAGCTCCTGCGCCGTCCGCGCGCCCTTCTCCGTCGGGGCGGCCAGCTTCACCCGTCGGTCGGCCGGATCCGGCCTGCGCTCCACCAGGCCGCGGGTCTCCAGCCGGTCGACGATGCCGGTGACGTTCGACGGCTCGCACTTCAGCTTCTGGGCGATTTTGCGCATGGGTATCGGATCCAGGGCGAGCAGCCCGAGGACGCGCGCCTGGGCGCCGGTGAGGGAGTAGGCCGCCGCGGCCTCGTCGTACTCCTCGTGGTAACGCGCCACGACGGTGCCGATGAGCTCGACGACTTCGAGGGTCAGAGGGTCTGTACGGGTGGTGGCCATGACACCCACGATAACCAGTTACTTGACATTGTGAAATATCCAGGAGCATGGTTGTTTCACGTTGTGAAGTATTTTCATCGAGGAGACCCGGAGCCCATGTCTGCAGCACTTCCCGCGTCCAGCCGTGAATGGCACCTCGTGGCCCGCCCGCACGGCTGGCCGAAGGCCGAGGATTTCGCACTGCGTGAGGCCCCGGTCACCGCTCCCGGCGAGGGCCGCGTCCTCGTCCGCAATCTGCACTTCTCGGTCGACCCCTACATGAGGAGCCGGATGAACGACGTGAAGTCGTACACCCCGCCCTTCGAGCTCGATCACCCCATGGACGGCGGAGCGGTCGGCGAGGTCATTGCGTCGAACGCGGCGGGCATCGCGGTCGGTGACCACGTCCTGCACGGTCTCGGCTGGCGCGAGTACGCCGAGGTCCCGGCCGAACGCGTGGTGAAGGTCGACCCGTCGCTCGCCCCGCTCTCCGCCTACCTCGGCGTGCTCGGCATGACCGGTCTCACCGCCTACGCCGGCCTCTTCGAGGTCGCCTCCTTCAAGGCGGGCGACGCCGTCTTCGTCTCCGGCGCGGCCGGTGCGGTCGGCAGCCAGGTCGGCCAGATGGCGAAGCTCAAGGGCGCCTCACGGGTCATCGGTTCGGCCGGATCCGACGAGAAGGTCAAGCTCCTCATCGAGGAGTACGGCTTCGACGCGGCGTTCAACTACAAGCACGGCCCGGTCGCCGAGCAGCTGCGCGAGGCCGCTCCCGACGGCATCGACGTCTACTTCGACAACGTCGGCGGCGAACACCTCGAAGCCGCGATCTCCTCGCTCAACGTGCACGGCCGCGTCACCGTCTGCGGGATGATCGCCCAGTACAACGCGACCGAGCCGACCCCCGGCCCGCGCAACCTCGCCCTCGTCATCGGCAAGCGGCTGCGCATCCAGGGCATGCTCGTCGGCGATCACGCCGCGCTCCAGCCGCAGTTCGTCCAGGAGGTCGCCGGCTGGCTGGCCTCGGGTGAGCTGAAGTACCGCGAGACCTTCGTCGAGGGCATCGAGAACGGCTTCGACGCCTTCCTCGGCCTGCTGCGCGGCGAGAACACCGGGAAGATGATCGTCTCCCTCGCCTGAAGTCGAGCTGTCGGTCGCCTGACCGCTCGCAACCGACCGAGGGCCGCATCCCCGTCACGGGGGTGCGGCCCTCGGCCGTGCACCGGGCCCACCGCGCCGGGAGAGGCCCCCGCCCACACCAGTACCCTGACGCCATGCGTGATCTAGGGGTGGGCTTCGGCTACTTGATCAAGGGACAGCGATGGGTCGGCCGGCACGGACGCTGGTTCGGCTTCGGGCTGCTGCCCGGACTCATCACCCTCGTTCTGTACGCGGCAGCGCTCGTCGGTCTCGGCTACGGCGCCGACGACCTGGTGAGCGGGGCGACCCCCTTCGCCGACGACTGGTCGTCGCCCTGGGCCGGCCTGCTCCGCACCACCCTGACCGTGCTGGTCTTCGCCCTCGGGCTCTTCCTCGCCGTGATCACGTTCACTGCCGTGACGCTGCTGGTCGGCCAGCCCTTCTACGAGTCGCTCTCCGAGCAGGTCGACCGCACGGAGGGCGGTGAGGTCCCCGAGTCCGGACTGCCGCTCTGGCGGGAACTGTGGATCTCCGCCCGTGACAGCGTCCGCGTCCTGGTGCGGGTGGGGCTGTACTCGGTGCTGCTCTTCGCCCTCGGATTCATTCCGGTCGTCGGTCAGACCGTCGTCCCCGCGATCGGCTTCTGCGTCACCGGCTACTTCCTCGCCGAGGAACTCACCGCCGTCGCGCTCCAGCGCCGCGGCATGGTCCTGAAGGACCGGCTCGCCCTGCTGCGCGGCCGCCGCCTGCTCACCCTCGGCTTCGGCGTGCCGCTGGGCCTCGCCTTCCTCGTCCCGTTCGTCGCCGTGTTCCTGATGCCGGGCGCCGTCGCCGGGGCCACCCTGCTGGCCCGCGACCTGGTGGCGCCCGACGAGGACGAGGACGAGGACGACGGCGCGGCCCCCGCCCCGTACACCCTCCACAAGGGCTGAGACGCGAACCGCTGCTCGTCCGGCGGGCGTCACCCCTGGCCGGCCCGGCCCGCCGAGCGGCGCCTGCCGGACACCGGTCAGCTGGTGTGCACCTCCAGCGCGGACCTGACGGCCGACTCCAGGGCCCCCTCGATCCAGGCCGGCTTGATCGAGGTGTGGCAGCCGGCGAAGTGCAGCGGCCCCTCCACCGAGCGCACATCGGCGAACAACTCGGTGTGCTGGCCCGGCAGCAGCACCGACGCCTCGCCGTACGCGTACGGGTCGCGCATCCACGACTGGGTGGCGCCGACGCCCGTGTAGAAGACCTCGACACGCTGCCCGTACACGTCCTGCACCCCGCCCAGGGCGTGCGGATAGCGTTCGTCGTCGTCCAGCGAGTCCCACTTCAGCGCGTCGTCGGCCCAGCTGTACGAGGCGAGGACGACACCGCCCGCGCTGCCCTCGACCGGGTGGGACGGCTGGAACATGAAGCGGTTGGGGTTGTCGGTGACCGATCCGCCGCCGATGACGTGCGCCGCCTCGGGCTGGTCGCGCGCGGTGGCCCGGTACGCCGCGTAGTGCATTCGCTGGTTGGGCGGCAGGTGACCGGGCGGTACGGAGGGGTGGGCGCCGAGCAGTGAACCGTCGGCCGGGGCCCTGCCCAGCCGGTAGGCGTCGTACAGGCCGGGCCTGATGCGGTCCAGCTCGGTCTTCCAGTCCTTCTCCTCGAACTCCCACCAGCGGCGGCTGAATTCGAGCAGCACCTTGGTCGCCGCGTCGTAGTGGATCTCGGTGATCGCGCGCCGCTTGCCGTACGAGAGCAGGGGCGCGACGGGGATGTGGCGCAGCCCGGAGAACGGCACGGTGATGATCGCCCGGTCGCCGGTGAACGTCTCGCGCGCCAGCGGCTTGCCGTCGCGGCCCTCGGAGATCGTCTCGACCCGGACGCTGTTCGCGCCGTAACTGATCCTGGTGGCCCGGCGGTCCAGCCGCACGAGGTCCCGGACCCGCTCGTACATCGCGTCGGCCAGGGTGGCCGTGCCGTCCGGCAGTTCGAAGAACGCGGTGTCCGGGCTGATCAGGGAGGCCCCGATGAAGCTGTGCACAAAGGCGAGATGGAGCCGCGAGGTGAGGTTCTCGACCGTGCCGATGAGGTCGATGGTGCGCTCGTCGAGCTTGGCCGCCTCGGTCAGGAAGCGGAACATCGACCAGTGCCCGTACCGCTGGACCACCCGTGCCCAGCCCTCGACGAGCTCGCGGCCCTCCTTGCCCTCGAACTCCTGCCGCACGGGCTTGAAGGCATCCCGCACGATCGCCGCGGCGGTCTTGTTCTCGAACTCGGCGGGGACGCCGAACGAGCGGTTGATCGCCTGCGGCTTCGCCGCGTAGTCGGCCTTGCGCATCCGGACGCCGTTGACGTGGATCCAGGTGTGGTTGACCGGCCGGCCCTCGGCGTCGACGTCGACCAGGTAGAAGGGGCGGCGCTTCAGGTCGAAGCTGTCGATGAGCCCGGTGACGAGCGGGTGGCTGTCGGGGATCCGCATGGCGCCGGCCTCGGCGTACTGCTTCGGGTCGGCGAACGGCGCCTTCGCGTGCTCGTGGCCGCCCGTGCGGAAGGTCTTGATCCGGCCGCCGACGCGGTTGCCGTTGGCCTCGATCACGGTGACGGTGTGCCCGGCGCTGCGGAGCAGATGGGCGGCGGTGAGCCCGGCCGGGCCCGCGCCGACGACCAGCACCTTCTTGGGGGCCTTGCGGCTGCGCGGCAGGCCCTTGGACAGCAGGATGTCGCGGTACGCGGGGACCAGCGGCTGGTCCTGTTCGTCGCGTACGAGGATGGCGCGGGCGATGGTCAGGCAGGCGTTCCAGTCCGAGCCGGGGGCGGCCGTGGGGGCAAGCACGGCGGCGGAGGCGGCGGCGTCGAGGGCGTGGGGCGCGGCGGCGTTCGCGGAGCCGACGGCGGTCGTGGCGAGGGCGGCGGCACCGGCGGCGGCGCCCGTGATCATCGTGCGCCGGGAGGGCAGGCCGGAGGAGGCTCCGGTGGGCTTGGAAGTCATGCGGCCCACCTTGGGGCGCCCGGAAGGATGCCCTTCGCCCGGACGCGCGTAGAGCGCCCGGAAATCACCCGCAGGTGGGGCTCTCCCCTGCCTTGGCGACGGCGCGTCAGCGCACCGAGAATCCGTACACCGTCGACGAGACGTACTCCTCGCCCGGCCGCAGCACCGTGCTCGGGAACTCCGGCCGGTTCGGGGAGTCCGGGAAGTGCTGCGTCTCCAGCGCGATCCCCGCGCACGGCCCGAACGGCCGCCCGTCGAAGTGGTCCGCCGTGTACAGCTGCATCCCCGGCTCCGTCGTGCCGACGGTCAGGACACGCCCCGACCCCGCGTCGTACAGCTCGGCCACCGGACCCGTCCCCGCCTCGTCCAGCACGAAGTTGTGGTCGTAGTCCGGGCCGAGCGGCCGCGGCTCACGGAAGTCGAACCGGGTCCCGTCCACCGGCAGGAACTCGCCCGTCGGCAGCGACTCGGCGTCCGCCGGGGTGATCCGCCCGGCCGCGATCCGCAGCAGCTGCCCGAGGGCGCTGCCGCTGTCGGCACCCGCGAGGTTCCAGTACGTGTGATTGGTCAGGTTGACCACCGTCGGGGCGTCCGTCGTCGCCCGGTACGCGATCCGAAGCGCCCCGCCCTCGTCCAGCGTGTACGTCACCGACACCGCCAGACGCCCCGGGAAGCCCTCCTCGCCGTCCGCGGAGACCAGGGACAGCCGGACACCGTCCGCCACCTCCCGCGCCTCCCACACGCGCTTGTCGAAGCCCCGGGCCCCGCCGTGCACATGGTTGCGCCCCTCGTTCCGCGTCACCCGGTGCGTGCGCCCGTCCAGCTCGAAACAGGCTCCGCCGATCCGGTTCGCGTACCGCCCGACGAGCGCGCCGAAATACGGGCCGGTGAACGTCTCGTACCCGGCGAGGTCCGGCAGCCCGAGCGCGACACCCGCCCGCGCTCCGTCCCGGCCGGGCACCTCGACCGACTGCACGATGCCGCCGTACGTCAGGACGCGCACCCGCGTACCGCCCCGCTCCAGCGTCCAGCGGTGCACGACGGCGCCGTCCGCGAGGGTGCCGAACTCTTCCGCACGTATCACCGCGCCAGAACCTGTGTCCATGATCACAAAGCCTACGCGGGGGGCCTGGCCGAAGTGACATTGCGGTACGCGATCTCCGCCAGCCTCGCCTGTCCGTTGCGCCCCGGATGGAACCAGTCCCACTGGCTGAGCTGCTTGCCCGTGAACGCGTAGTCGAAGACCGCCCCGCCGTCGTACCGGCAGCGCCGGTCCTTCGCGCACACGTCCCGCAGCACCTCGTTGTAGGCCACGACCCGCTCCTGCACCGAGGCGCGCCGGGCCACGGCGGGCGCCCCCATGTCGTCCGCGTCCCCCAGCATCGACTGACAGATCCCCAGCTTCCAGATCTGCTTGCCCAGCGCGTTGCCGCGCCCCGTCGACCAGAGCCGCTTGAGATCCGGCACGCTCGACACGTACACCTGCGCCTTCGGCGCCCCGGCGCGCAACTGACGCATCGAAGCCTCGAACGACGCCCGGAAATCGGCCACCGGCGTCATCAGCCGCACCGAGTCCCGGCACGCGTCGTTGGCGCCGATCATCACCGTCACCAGAGCCGGCTTCTCCTTCGCGGCCAGCGCCATCTGCTCCGGCAACTGCGCGATCCTGGCTCCTGTCTCCGCGTGGTTCCAACTGCGCGCGGCGGCCCCGGACTCACCGAGCAGCCGCACGGCGAGGCTGCGCACCTCCCGGTCCGTGCCGGTCGCCCAGGACGCCTCCGGACAGTCCGCCAGCACCGAACAGGCGTCGAAACCGCGGGTGATGGAGTCACCGACGGCGGCCACCGACCCCGGACTGCGGTCCCAGACCGGCCCCGGTCTGGCGGACGGCTTGCGCTGCTCGGCCGCCGCCCCCTTCGTCGTCCCGTCCCCATCGGCGTCGCAGCCGGTCAGAGCGACGGCGCCGAGCAACGAGACCGCCGCCAGGACAACGGCCGCGGTACGCGAACGGTGACGGGCGGAACGATCCTGCATCCCTTGGTCCCCTCGGTTATGCCTCCGGCAACCCCCCGCGGCACCTGGCGGCGGGCCCGGGTGCCCCGCAGGGTGAAAGCTGAGCGAATGATGTGCCCAGGACCGACCGTACGTCACACCTCGGCCGCCGCCGCACGGTAGCTTTTCCTCGTCGAACCAGCGGCGCCCTGCCTCGCCCGGCTCCACTCGGGTGGCTTTCCGTAAATCACATCACGTCACATACTGTCCCTTTTCAGGAGATTCACCCCGATGCTGTTTACTGACGAGAACCTCGGGGGCCGGCTGAGAAGAGACGGTACGGGCGCGAGGCCGCTGGGGAAGGCGAACTTCGTCCCACACTGGAGGTCCCGGTGACGACACGTGGAGTTCTGTACGTTCACTCCGCACCGCGCGCGCTCTGCCCCCATGTCGAATGGGCGGTGGCGGGTGTCCTTGGTGTGCGGGTCCAGCTCGACTGGATCAGACAGCCGGCCGCGCCCGGCACCTGGCGCTCCGAGTTCTCCTGGGAGGCCCGCCCCGGCACGGCGTCGAAGCTGGCTTCCGCGCTGCGCGGCTGGGATCTGCTGCGCTTCGAGGTGACGGCGGAGCCGAGCCCCACGTCGGAGGGCGAGCGCTACAGCTCCACACCCCGACTGGGCATCTTCCACGCCGTCACCGGCATGCACGGCGACATCCTGGTGCCCGAGGACCGGCTGCGTGCGGCGCTGGCACGGTCGGTGCGGGGCGAGACCGACCTGGAGGCCGAGATCGCCAAGCTGCTCGGCAAGCCATGGGACGACGAACTGGAACCCTTCCGTCACGCAGGCGAGGGCGCACCGGTGCGGTGGCTGCACCAGGTGGTGTGAGGACGCGAAATTCAGCCCCTCCGGCGTCTGAGAAACCCAGCCCCTCCGGCGTCTGAAAAAAAACCCAGCCCCTCCGGCGATCGAGGAGCGGGGGTCCGGGGGCAGAGCCCCCGAAACGCCCCGTGCAACGGACGAAACCCGTCTCCCCAGCTTGGGGAGACGGGTTTCGGTGTACCGGCCCGCGGACCGCAGGTCAGACGCTGCGGAACGCGAGGACCACGTTGTGCCCGCCGAATCCGAACGAGTTGTTGATCGCGGCGATCGGACCCTCCGGCAGCGGCCGCGGCTCATCGCGCACGATGTCCGCCTCGACCGCCTCGTCGAGGTTGTCGATGTTGATGGTCGGCGGCGCCATCCGGTGGTGCAGCGCCAGGACCGTCGCGACGGTCTCGATGCCGCCCGCACCACCCAGCAGGTGACCGGTCATCGACTTCGTCGCGGAGATCGCGACGTGGTCGAGGTCGTCGCCCAGCACCTTGCGCAGCGCCTTCAGCTCCGCGACATCGCCCTGCGGCGTCGACGTGGCATGCGCGTTGAGGTGGACGACCTCGGACGGCTTGAGGTCCGTCTGGTCCAGCAGGTTCTGCATCGCGGCGGCGATGCCGCGGCCGGTCGGCTCGGGCTGCGCGATGTGGTGGGCGTCCGCGGACAGTCCCTGGCCCAGCACCTCGCAGTAGACCTTGGCGCCGCGCGCGGCGGCATGCTCCGCGGACTCCAGGACGACGACTCCGGCACCCTCGCCGAGTACGAAGCCGTCACGGCCGGTGTCGTACGGACGGGAGGCCTTCTCCGGCTCGTCGTTGCTCTTCGACATCGCCATCATGTTGGCGAACGCCGCGATCGGCAGCGGGTGGATCGCCGCCTCGGTGCCACCGGCGAGGACCACATCGGCACGGCCGGTGCGGATCATCTCGACGGCGTACCCGATCGCCTCGGCGCCCGAGGCGCAGGCGGAGACCGGAGTGTGCACACCGGCCTGGGCGTTGACCTCCAGGCCGACGTTGGCAGCCGGGCCGTTGGGCATGAGCATGGGCACGGTGTGCGGGGAGACGCGGCGTACGCCCTTCTCCTTGAGCACGTCGTACTGGTCGAGCAGGGTGATCACGCCGCCGATGCCGGAGGCGATGACCGAACCCAGCCGCTCGGGCTGGATCTTCTCGTCCTCGCCGGCCTTGCCGGTGAAACCGGCGTCCGCCCACGCCTCACGGGCCGCGATCAGCGCGAACTGCGCCGAGCGGTCCAGCTTGCGGGCGAGCGGGCGGGGCAGGACGTCGCCCGGGTCGACTGCCGCGAGCGCGGCAATCCGGACGGGCAGTTCGGCGAAACGTTCGCCCTCGAGAGGCTTGACGCCGGACCGGCCGGCCATCAGACCTTCCCAGGTCGACGCCGAGTCGCCACCCAGCGGAGTGGTTGCGCCGATACCGGTGACGACCACGGTGCGATTGGTCGAGTTCACTGGAAAATCTTCTCCACGTGTAGAGGGTCGTGAATCAGCGGCGCCACCGCCGGGTGGCGACACAGGAGCCGGGCTGATCAGCCCTGGTGCTTGAGGATGTACTCGGCGGCGTCGCCGACCGTCTTGAGGTTCTTGACGTCCTCGTCGGGGATCTTGACGTCGAAGCGCTCTTCGGCGGCGACGACGACCTCGACCATGGACAGCGAGTCGACGTCCAGGTCGTCGGTGAAGGACTTGTCCAGCTGGACGTCCTCGACCGGGATACCGGCGATCTCGTTGACGATCTCGGCGAGACCGGTGACGATCTCTTCCTGAGTGGCGGCCATGTTGGCGCTCCTTCGGTGTATATCTGCAGGGGTTGGGGCGTCCGGGCCGAAAGGCCTGGTGTGCCTAGGGGAGAGTAACGACCGTCGCGGCGTAGACGAGACCCGCCCCGAAGCCGATGACGAGCGCGGTGTCGCCGCTCTTCGCCTGACCGGTCGCCAGGAGCCGCTCCATAGCGAGCGGAATCGAGGCGGCGGAGGTGTTGCCGGTGGTCTCCACGTCACGGGCGACCGTGACGTTCTCCGGCAGCTTCAGGGTCTTCACCATCGAGTCGATGATCCGCATGTTGGCCTGGTGCGGAATGAAGACGTCCAGGTCTTCCGGGGCGATCCCGGCCGCGTCCAGCGCCTGCTGGGCGACCTTCGCCATCTCGAAGACGGCCCAGCGGAAGACCGCCTGGCCCTCCTGCGTGATGGCGGGGAACTTCTCCGGGCGCTCGGTGTGGAACTCGTCCCACGCCACCGTCTGCTTGATGGTCTCGGACTTGTCGCCCTCGGAGCCCCAGATGGTCGGTCCTATCGCCGGCACCTTCGACGGGCCGACGATGACCGCACCGGCGCCGTCACCGAACAGGAAGGCCGTCGCCCGGTCGGTGAGGTCGGTGAGGTCGCTGAGCCGCTCCACGCCGATGACGAGGACGTACTCCGCGGAACCCTCGACGATCATGCCCTTGGCGAGGGTGAGCCCGTAGCCGAAGCCCGCGCAGCCGGCCGAGATGTCGAAGGCGGCGGGCTTGCCCGCACCGATCTTGTGGGCGATCTCGGTCGCGATGGCCGGGGTCTGCTTGAAGTGCGAGACGGTGGAGACGATCACGGCGCCGATCTGCTCGGGCGTGATCCCGGCGTCGGCGATGGCCTTTCCGGACGCCTCGATGGACATCGTGGCCACGGTCTCCTCGTCGGAGGCCCAGTGGCGGGTGGCGATGCCGGAGCGCGAGCGGATCCACTCGTCGGACGAGTCGATCGTTTCGAGGATCACCTCGTTCGGCACGACACGGGTCGGGCGATAGCCGCCGACACCCATGATCCGTGCGTACGGGGCGCCCTGGCTGGGCTTGATCTTCGACATGCTCTCGGGCTCCTTAGGCACCCGCGTGCTCGATGAGGAGCGCGCGGGCCGCGTCGAGGTCGTCGGGGGTCTTCAGCGCGAGGGTCCGTACACCGGGCAGTGCGCGCTTGGCGAGACCCGTGAGGGTGCCACCGGGGCACACCTCGATGAGCGCCGTGACACCCATCTTCTTGAAGGTCTCCATGCACAGGTCCCAGCGGACCGGGTTCGCCACCTGGCCGACCAGCCGGGAGATGACCTCGTCGCCGAGGGCGACGGCCTGCCCGTCGGCGTTCGAGACATATGTCACGGCCGGGTCGGCGATCTTCAGCTCCATCGCGGCCTCGCGCAGCCGGTCGACGGCGGGCGCCATGTGGTGCGTGTGGAAGGCACCGGCGACCTTGAGGGGCACCACCCGGCGTACGCCCTCGGGCATGTCCTCGGTCAGCGCGGCGATCTGCGCGACGGTGCCCGCGGCGACGATCTGGCCGCTCCCGTTGACGTTCGCCGGGGTCAGCCCGAGCTTCTCCAGGTGCGCGACCGTCACCTCCGGGTCGCCGCCGAGCAGCGCCGCCATACCGGTCTCGGTGACAGCGGCGGCGTCGGCCATGGCGAGCCCACGAGCACGTACGAGACGCAGCGCCGCCTCGTCACCGATGACGCCGGCGAGAGCCGCCGCGGTGATCTCCCCAACGCTGTGACCTGCGACGATGTCGGGCGACGCGCCGAGCGCGGCGGCGGACAGCAGACCGGCGGCAACCAGCAGCGGCTGCGCCACCGCGGTGTCACGGATCGCCTCCGCGTCAGCCTCGGTGCCGTAGTGGGTGAGGTCGAGCCCGATGGCATCGGACCAGGCCGCGACGCGGTCGGTGGCACCGGGGAGGTCGAGCCAGGGAGTCAGGAAGCCGGGCGTCTGAGCGCCTTGGCCGGGAGCGACGAGTACGAGCACCCTCACACTCTCTCTTGTGAACGGTCCGGAACACCCGTGGGGACAGGGACGAAGAACCGTATGGGGAATTGTTGATGTCCGACAAAAGTCTAGGACTGGGGATCTCTGGCGGCCAAGCGCCCCAGGATCAGGGCGATTCGCAGAGTGAACGCCGAGCGAACATCTGAAGGTGACCAACCGGTGACGTCAGTCACACGTCGGAGCCGGTAGCGCACGGTGTTGGGGTGGACGAAGAGCATCCTCGCCGCGCCCTCCAGGCTGCTCGCCTGCTCCAGATACACACTCAGCGTCTCCAGGAGCGCGGAACCCGCCTCTTCCAGCGGTCTGTAGATCTCCTCCACCAATTGGTCCCGTGCGGCGGGGTCACCCGCCATCGCGCGCTCCGGCAGCAGATCGTCGGCCAGCACCGGCCGCGGGGCGTCCTGCCAGGCGCTGCACGCCTTGAGCCCGGCCGCCGCCGCCTGCGCGGAACGGGTGGCCGCCAGCAGGTCGGGCACCACGGGCCCGGCGACCACGGGACCTGCCGCGTACGGGCCGATCAGCGCCTTCGCGACCTGAAGCGGATTGTCGCTGCCACCCGCGATGACGACGAGGCGGTTGCCGAGCACCCCGGTCAGGACCTGGAGCTTCGCGTGCCGGGCGGCCCGCCGGATCGCCTCCACGGTCAGTTCGCTGTCGCCGTCCGGGGCCGTACCGAGCACCACGCAGACGTGCTCGGGGGAGTTCCAGCCGAGAGCCGCGGCGCGTGACACGGCGCCCTCGTCGGCCTCACCGGACAGCACCGCGTTCACCACGAGCGATTCCAGCCGGGCGTCCCAGGCGCCCCGGGCCTCGGCGGCCTGCGCGTACACCTGGGCGGTGGCGAAGGCGATCTCCCGGGCGTAGACGAGCAGCGCCTCCCGCAGTACGGACTCGTCGCCGGGCGCGGCGACCTCCTCGATCGCGGCCTCCATGACCTCGATCGTCGTACGCACCATCTCGACGGTCTGCCGCAGCGTGATCGCCCGGGTCAGCTCGCGCGGAGCCGTGCCGAACACATCGGTGGAGATGGCCTGCGGGGTCTCCGGATGCCGGAACCATTCGGTGAACGCCGCGATTCCGGCCTGGGCCACCAGGCCGATCCAGGAACGGTTCTCCGGTGGCATCGCCCGGTACCAAGGAAGCGTCTCGTCCATGCGGGCGATCGCGTTGGCGGCCAGCCGACCGGAGGACTGTTCCAGTCGTTTCAGGGTCGCGGCATGCAGATGGGCGGCGTTCGCAGCGGGCTGCTCAGGATCGGATCGGGGCACGAACACAAGACTGCCTTATCGAACCACGTGAACGGAGGGCCGGGGCGGTGGCGGGTCGTATCACCGGGTATCGGACGGGGGTCTCATCGCGCTCCGGCCGGGCTACCGTGGGCAGGTGATTTCCGTACACCGCGCCGAAGACCGCTTCCAGGGCGGGGACCAGGAAGCCGGCATCCTGTCCCGGCACGCCTTCTCCTTCGGCAGCTTCTACGACCCGGACAATCTGCGCTTCGGCGCGGTCCTGGCGTGCAACGAGGAGCGGCTGGAGAGCGGTGCGGGTTTCGAGGAACACCCGCACAGCCATACGGAGATCGTCACCTGGGTCGTCGAGGGCGAGCTGACCCACCGCGACTCCACCGGCCGCGCCACGGTCGTACGGCCCGGTGACCTCCAGCACCTTAGCGCCGCCTCCGGCGTGCGCCACGTCGAACGTAACGACGGCGACGCCCCGCTGACGTTCATCCAGATGTGGCTGGCCCCGCTCGAACCGGGCGGCGAACCCTCGTACACGACCGTCCCCGACATCGCCGACTCCACCCCGTACGCCCTCCCGGCGGCCGGTGCGATGCTGCATGTGCGCCGGCCGGGCGCGGGGGAGCGGGTGGAAGTGCCGGACGCGGCGCGGGTGTACGTCCATGTGGTGGCCGGGGGCGTACGGCTCGGCGACGAGGTGCTGGAGCCGGGCGACTCGGCGCGGATCACCGGCGAGGAAGGGCTGGAGCTGGTGGCGGAGGGGACGGCCGAGGTGCTGCTGTGGGAGCTCAGCGGCTGAGAACAGGGGGGTGGGCTACACCTTCGGAGTGTCGGTGAACCTGTCCAGCTCGCGCATCGCCTCGGAGTGGGCGCTCATCCGGCGGCTCACACTGCCACTGGTGAAGAGCGCCACACCGACGATGGACACCGGAAGGGACAGCCCGAGCACGGCTACCGCCTCGGGCCAGTCGCGCTCGTCGGCGCAATAATCCCCGCGCTGCAAGCCCTGGTTGGCTGTGCCGTACTCGGTGAACAGCCGGGATTGGCACTCTGCGGGGTACTTGTCGTCGGGCTTCCTGTCCACCTCGTACGGCGTCAGCAGCAGTACGGCGCACCAAACCCACAGCAGTGCGGCGAGGGACAGCAGACCGATGCCCCAGGCCCGTATCCGCGTGGCCCGGTCGCGGAAGTCGAGGTCGTACTCACGTGATCGCATGGCGGACGAATCTAGCAGCGCCCGCACATGCCCCACCGCGGCCCGTCGGCCCAGGTCAGTCCGCGGCCCGTCGGCGCCACATCGACCACATCGGCGGCCCGGACCGAAACGTCATCTCCTCGTGCACGACGAAGTCGTGCCGCTGGTAGAAGGTGAGATTGCGGCGGTTGCTGGACTCCAGGAAGACCGGCCGCCCGTCCGCGTCCGCCCGCTCCAGCAGCCCAGCGAGCACCCGCGCCCCGCGCCCCGTGCCGCGCGCGTCCGCATGGGTGCCGATGTACTCGACGTACCAGTGCTCGGGACCGGCCGGATGGCGGTGCTCCATGGCGAACAACCGAGCGGCGGTACGCGGGAGTTGACCCCTTGCCGCGCGTACGAGCGGCCCCGCGTTGCGCAGCAGGTACGTCACCGGCAGCTTCCACTTCCCAGGCTCCGCCCACACCGCCGCGACCGTGCGCTCCGGATCGGTCCACACCCGGCCGGCCGGGACCTGCTGCGCCAGATGCGCGGTGAACAGCAGCCGCAGCCGCCGGTCCCGGTCGTGCGGCATCAGCCAGGACCAGACGGGGTCCTCGGCATAGGCGTTGGCGAGTACGGAGGCGAGCGCCGGGACGTCGGAGGCGGCGGCGCGGACTATGTCGGCCATGGCCGAAGAGAGTAGCGGTTCCCCGGGGCGGAGGGCACGGCGTCGGGGGCGCCTATCCAGAGGGACAGGAAGGGGGCTCGGGGACGACCATGGGTGGTCGTCCCCGAGCCCCCTCCGTCGCACAGGGCTTCCGGTGACGTCAGCGGAGCCCGTCCACGAAGCTCTGCCAGGCGTCGGCCCCGACGGTCATGACGGGGCCGTCCGGGTTCTTGCTGTCGCGGACGGGGACGGCGCAGGGGAGGCCGTCGGCCACCTCGACGCAGTCGCCGCCGGTGCTTCCGCTGTAACTCGACTTACGCCAGGCCGCGCTGCCGGTGACGGTGCACTCGACGCATTCGCCGCCGTTGGTTCCGCTGTACGACGACTTCCGCCACTGTGCTCCGGTCAGGTCATGCCTGATCTCCATAGCGTTCCTCCATCACACGAGCGATCAGTGTCGCCGAGTCCTCGGGGGAGAGGGCTGTGGCTTGCAAGCGAGCGTAGCCGACCGAACGTTCCTTGATCACCTGGGGATTGGCGGTCATGTGCCCCTGATCGTAGCTCTCCACGTAGAACAGGTCAGGGTCGTCGTCGAACCTGAGAAGGGTGAACGACCCCATCATTCCTGTGTGCTGGCCGACGGAGAACGGAAGTACCTGGATCTGTACCCATGGGTCGTCGCGGAAGTCCAACAGGCGTGCCAGTTGCGCGCGCATGACGTCACGTCCGCCGACCTCCTGGAGTAACGCGGTCTCGCTCAGGATGATCCACAAGGCGGGCGGATTCTCGCCCTTCAGGATCCGCTGGCGCTCCAGGCGGGCCGCCACCATCTCGTCGACCCTGCTCGGGTGATCGACACCGAGGAGGGCCCGCGCGTACTCCTCCGTCTGCAACAGCCCGTACACCAACTGCGCCTGGTACGTGGAGATGTACGCAGCCTTGGCCTCCATATCCGCGTACGGCTGGAACCAGGTCGGCAGCTGGCTGCGCAGGACCAGGCCGACGAGGCGCGAGAACACGCCGTCCGTGCCGAGTGCCGCGTCCACCCGCTCGGAGAAGTCGCGGGTGGGGATCTTCTTCGTCGTCTCGATCTGGCCGATCAGGGAGCCCGTGCAGAAGATGATGTCGCCGAGCTGTCCCTGTTTGAGGTTGTGGGCCTCTCTCTGGCGGCGCAGCTCCCAGCCGTAGTAGTCCAACGGGGAAGCGCTGGGATCGAGAGTCTGGATGTTGGCCACGGCGGGGGGTACCTCCGGCGTTCAACGCCTCACGGCGTTCGTTTCCGTACGTAGCCGAGCGTAATCGCGTCGCTGCACTCTGGTGACATGAATCACGTAATTGATCCCCTGGCCGACGACTCGCTGGAGGCGACCTACCGGGCCGACTTCGCGATGGGCGAGCACTCGGCCCGGCATCTGCGCCACATCCTGCGCCTCTACCTCACCGGCTGGGGGCTTCTCGACGTGGCCGACGCGGCGGAGTTGGCGCTCACCGAGCTGATCGCCAATGTCGTACGGCACGTCCCCGACCGCCGTTGCCAGACGCTCATCTTCCTGCTCCCGGCCGGGGGCGTGCGGGTCGAAGTCGCGGACGGCTGCCCGGAACCGCCCCGCGCGGTACTGGGTGATGCCTTCGACGAGGGCGGCCGGGGACTGGTGCTGGTCGAGGCCGTCACCGACCGCTGGGGCACGGAGCCGCGCCGCGACGGCACCGGCAAGACGGTGTGGTTCGAGTGCCTGTCCGGGAAGGCGGCGGACCGGCCGGACGAGGCGTGGCTCAGCGGCCGGAACGGAGCTCCGCGAGCACCGCGTCCGTGAACGCGGGCCAAACCTCGACCGCCCACGGGCCGAAGGCCCGGTCGGTGAGGGCGACGCAGGCCACCCCCGCGACCGGGTCGATCCACAGGAACGTGCCGGACTGCCCGAAGTGTCCGAAGGTCGCGGGTGACGAGGAACTGCCCGTCCAGTGCGGCGACTTGTGGTCACGGATCTCGAAGCCGAGCCCCCAGTCGTTGGGGTTCTGGTGGCCGTAGCCGGGCAGCACACCCTTCAGGCCGGGGTGTACGACGGTCTGCGCGGCGAGCACCGTACGCGGGTCGAGCAGCCTCGGCGCCTGCACCTCCGCCGCGAACCGCACCAGGTCGTCGACGGTCGAGACGCCGTCCTTGGCGGGCGAGCCGTCCACCGCCGTCGCCGTCATGCCCAGCGGCTCCAGCACCGCCTGGCGCACGTACTCCGGGAACGGGATGTCGGTGGCCTTGGCGATGTGGTCACCGAGGGCCTCGAAGCCCGCGTTGGAGTAGAGCCGCCGGGTGCCCGGAGCTGCTGTCACCCGGTGCTCGTCGAAGGCGAGCCCGCTGGTGTGCGCGAGCAGGTGCCGGACGGTGGAGCCCTCGGGTCCGGCCGGCTCGTCGAGCTCGACCGCGCCCTCCTCGTACGCGACCAGCGCCGCGTAGGCCGCGAGCGGCTTCGTGACGGAGGCGAGCGGGAAACGGTGCGCGGCCGGGCCGTGCGTACCGACGACGGTGCCGTCCGCTCGTACGACGGCCGCAGCCGCGGTGGGGGCGGGCCAGTTGTCGATCATCGCCAGGCTCTGCATGCATACGAGCGTAACGGGCAGGGATGTCGAGTCACCAGCCGCCCGACGACGGCACACTGCTTCGGCACCGAAGGGTCGGCTGATGGCTTGGCCCGTTGGTTACCCGACGCAGGCAACTGCCCGTCGGGGGCGCACGTTCCAGCGCGGAATCGGCGTCAGGTGGAGATAGGGCGGACCGACGTCAGTGGAAAAGGCGGGAGAAGAATGTCGGGCAGTCCGCTCAGTGTGACCGAGCTGGAAGCCACGGAAAGGATTCCTTGTTGGGCTGGGTGGCAGGTCTCCAGTCTCGGGAAGGGGGTGTTGTGGTGGGTGGTATGCGGGAATTGGCGGCGCCGTTCGTGGCGCCCGGGCCGTGCGGGGTGGCAATCCGGGACCGCCTCAAGCACCTCACATCCCAGGACGAGAAGGTTCTGCGCGCGGTCGGTGAGCATCAGGGCCGTCTGGCCTCCCGGGAGAGGCTCTGCATGCGCACGAGCGTAACGGGCACGTTCGAACGTCTCGGTCCCCGCCTCGGCTACTTTCTTTCCCCCGTGCTGTACAGCCTGTGCCCCGTTCTCCCTTCGTTGGAGCCCCAATAGTCGGTGTATTCCTTGTCGTCGACACGTCCGGAAACGCGGAACCTGCCCACGGTGGTATCGGGTTCCTTCACCTGGAGAGAATGCTTGCTGCCTTTGTTGTCGATGTAATCCACCCTCAGGTGGTATTCGACGTACTCCCTGCCCAGCAGTTTCGACTCCACGGCCATGACGAAACCGTCCCCGGGCTCGAGGACCTGTGATTTCCGGGTGAAATAGGGCTTTCCGTTCTGTGTGAACTTGGGGTACCGGTTGTCCAGGTTCAGTTCGACCGGGATGGTGTCCGATTCCATGCCCCCGAGGGGCACGATCATCGTGGTGTCGATCGCCTTGGTGCGTCGTGTGATCACCGGGACGATGTTCACCACCCTGACCGGCGAGGAGGACGCGTTGGTGACAGTCACCGTGTAGGCGGTCCTGTTGAGGGTGACTGCGCCAATTTTCCGGAGCAGGCGGTTCCATGTCTCCGGAGTCGCCCCGCCGGTCAATACCGCCTTGTCCTCGGCGCTTTCGACCCTTTTCTCCGAAACCAAATAGGTGCCGCCTTCGTCCGGCAGGACCACCACTTTGATCGGCGTCGACGGGTCCGAGTGGGGCGGGGCCGAAGCGGCCGGTCCCTTCTCGTCGAACAGTGCGTCGGTGATGAATCCCTGAAGTGATGACCCCAGGCCGGTGATGAAGCTCACGATCACCGCGGATAAACCAGTCAAAACCGCCGCTACGATCGCCGTCCGAGTGGCATTCCCATGGGATTCCGACCGTCCCGCGCCCCGGCGTCGTTCGGACACACGCCGAAGGCGTTCACGCTGACCGGACTGTCGCACCATGATGTCCCCCGCATCGAAATTTCTTGATCCTAGCGTGGCCCCGAGACGGGACGCACTCGGATTCCGTCCTCGATCGCGCTTGCTTGGAGTGCACTCCAAGGTTCTAGCGTGGGGGCCATGACGGTGATGGAGAGCACTTCCGTGAAGGTGGACGTCTGCGTCTCGGCCCCGCGGGCGCATCCGCGTCCCGAGGGGCAGGACCGCTACACCATCAGTGAGGTCGTCGCCTTCACCGGGCTCACCGCGCACACCCTGCGCTGGTACGAGCGGATCGGGCTGATGCCGCACGTCGACCGGTCGCACACCGGGCAGCGCCGCTTCACCAACCGGGACCTGGACTGGCTGGCTTTCGTCGGCAAGCTGCGGCTGACCGGGATGCCGGTCGCCGACATGGTCCGGTACGCGGAGCTGCTGCGCGAGGGCGAGCACACCTTCGAGGAACGGCAGGAGCTGCTGGAGGCGACCCGCCGCGACGTGAGGACGCGGATCGCGGAGCTCCAGGACACCCTCGCCGTCCTCGACCACAAGATCGACTTCTATGCGAGTGCCCGTCGGGCGCCGGAAAGGCCTTGCACCTGATGACTGAGAACAAGATCGCCACCGTGGAGCTCGGCAGCGGCGGCCCGCAGATCGGTGTGCAGGGACTCGGCTGCATGGGCATGAGCGAGTTCTACGGGGACACCGACGAGGCCGCGGCCCGCGAGACGCTGGAGACGGCGCTGGCGGCGGGCGTCACCCTCTTCGACACCGCCGACATCTACGGGAGCGGCGCCAACGAGACGTTCCTCGCCCCGTTCGTCGGGGCGCACCGCGAAGAGATCACGCTCGCCACGAAGTTCGCCATCGAGCGCAAGGACGACGACCCGCACTACCGGGGCGTCCGCAACGACCCCGCGTACATCCGCCGCGCCGTCGAGGACAGCCTGCGCCGGCTGAACACCGACGTCATCGACCTCTACTACATGCACCGCCGCGACCCGGGCGTCCCGCTGGCCGAGTCCGTCGGCGCGATGGCCGAGCTGGTCCGGCAGGGCAAGGTCAAGCAGCTCGGGCTGAGCGAGGTGACCGGCGCGGAGCTGCGCGAGGCGCACGCCGTGCACCCGATCGCCGCCCTCCAGTCGGAGTGGTCGCTCTTCAGCCGGGACGTCGAGCGCAGCGCCGTGCCCGCCGCCGTCGAGCTCGGGGTGACCTTCGTGCCGTACTCGCCGCTCGGCCGGGGTTTTCTGACCGGGGCGTTCGCGGACGCGGCCAAGGACCTTTCGAAGGGCGACTTCCGCCGGTTCCAGCCGCGCTTCACCGGCGACAACGCGAAGGCGAACGCCGCGCTGCTGGAGCCCGTCCACAAGATCGCGGCGGCGCACGGGGCGTCCGCCGCGCAGGTGGCGCTCGCCTGGGTGCAGCAGCGGGCCCAGGTGCACGGTCTGACCGTGGTGCCGATCCCGGGTACCCGCAAGAGCAGCCGTCTGCTGGAGAACGTGGCCGCCACCCGGCTCACGCTGACGGACCAGGAGCTGGCGTTGCTGGAGCCGATCGCGGGGCGGGTTGCGGGGGACCGGTACCCGGACATGAGCTCCACGTCCGCCGCGCGCGAGTAGTCGTTTCCGGGGGCCCGGGGCGCCCGGCGATTCGTTGTGCCCTCGATCGCCGGGCGGGCTTGAGAGATGCCCTCGATCGCCGGGCGGGCTTGAGAGATGCCCTCAAGCGCCGGGCGGGCTTGAGAGATGCCCTCGATCGCCGGGCGGCCTTGAGAGACGCCCTCGATCGCCGGGTGGGCTGGGTTTTGCCGCCCTACGCCAGCCCCGGCGTGTACGCCTACAACTCGGCGAGCAGCTGCGCCTTCTTCGCGCTGAACTCGTCGTCCGTCACCAACCCGGCCTGGTGCAGCTCCCCGAGGTGCCGGATCCGCTCCGCGATGTCCGCGGGATCGCGCCGCGCCGCGCCCGCGAGGACGGTGGTCGGCGCGGCGGACGACGGCTGCTTCCTGCGTACGGATTCCAGTACGGCCGCCGCGAACGGCAGCGACTCGTGCACCGGGCCGTAGCCGAGGCCGAAGACCACCGCGGCCGGGTCCTGATCGGCCCGGGCGGGGCGGGGCGCCATCGGCTGCGCGCTTGGCAGCAGGCCGGCGGCGAGCCCCGTGCCCAGCTCCGTACCGGTACTGCCCCCCACACCCGCACCTGCACCCGGGCCGGAAGCGGTGCTCATGCCGAGGCCGGCCCCCGCGCCCGGTCCGGCAACCGCGCCCGCCAGGCCCCTCGGCACCAGCCGCAGATAGCCGTCGAAGGCCTCCGGCGAGCGCCACTCGACCCCGCACAGCTCCGTCACCGGAAAGGTCTGGTCGCCGGCCTTCCACTTCGCCGTGGAGGCACCCGTCCAGAACCAGCGGAAGGAGATCCGGTCACCGTCGAAGCTGGCCCGGCCGTCGTACGCCTTGAACTGCATCGGGGCCTCGGGGGCCGCGACCAGGAACCGCTCGGCGGGCTCCGCGGCGTCGGGACCGAGCCGGGCGCGCAGCTCGTCCGCGTAGTACTCGGCGAGCGTCTCGCGCTCGGCCGGAAGCACCAGCCGGTACGGATCGCTGCCGGCCTTCAGCTGCCCCGCCGCGGCCACCAGCAACGGGTCGGCACCGGGTCTCGGCACCGCGTGCAGGACCACCGTGCCCCGCTTGCCAGGGGTCAGCGTCACCGACGACAGCGCCGTGTGCGGGACGCGGCGCTCACGCAGGCTCTGGAAGAGCTTCGGTGTGCGTATACCCCGTTCGAAGCGGATGAACACGGAGTCGGTGTCGAACTCCCAGGTGGCATGAATTCCGGCCAGCACATCACCCATGTGCCTCATCGTATGCGGCACTTGCTCGCACGTCCCCCTCGGTGTTGGCCCCGATATGCGGCCGGCTGCGTTCGTCGGGCCCGTCAGATCCCCGGGCCCCGGCCTCCGGTGGCGACTCCGTCGTGACAGGTACTGTCGGAGCTCGCACAGCTCACCGAGGCGTAGGCCCCGACGCCGATGGCGGCGAAGTTGCTGAGGCTCTCGGTGCCCGGCTCGAAGTAGCCGCTGTGGCCGACCGCTCCGCCCGCCGAGACAATGCGTGCGCCGAAGCCGGGGTCGACCGGGTCGGCGCCGTGGCCCAGCCCGCCGAGCTCCAGGTTCGGCACGTCCGCGATCCAGTCGCCGTGGTCCCGCGTCGCCCACACCCTGGCCTCGGTGTGCAGCTGCCCGGCGTTCTCCACCCGCATGCCGGGGCTGCCCGCGACCGCGATGTCAGTGACCCTGGAGGGCAGTTCGTGCGCGGCGACACCGCACAGCACCGAGCCGTAGCTGTGGCAGAACAGCGAGACCGGGGCCTTGCCGGGCAACGCGTCCACCAGGGCGTTCAGCCGCAAGGCCCCGCGCTCGGCGAGGTTCCCCAGGGCCGCGTCCACCCCGATCCCGGCAGGCGTCGTGTAGTCGGCCCAGGCGATGACGGCGGTACGGGTACCGGGGCGCGCGGCGCGCTCCGCCGCGTACAGCGACTTCGCCATGCCGACCGGGGCGGCGTTCACCATGGGGGCGGTCCGCTCCAGCGTCAGCAGATTGGTGTCCACGCCGGGGACGATCACGGAGATCCGCGTGGCCCGGTCGAGATCACCGAACACCTCGGCGGCGCGGCCCTTCCCGGACGGGTCGAAGGCGAGGATGTGCCGGCCGTTCTCCAGCATCGACTGGAAGCGGTCCATCCGCCGGAGTGCCTCGGCGCGGCCGTCGGGGGAGAGCCTCTCGTCGTGCGTCCGCTGCCGCTCGACAGCCTGCGCCTGCACCAGGGCCTGCTGGTTGGCGTGGTAGCGCAGGGTGACCGGGGCGCCGTTCAGATTGCCCACGACCAAGGGGTACTTGTCGGCGAGTGCGGTGCGCTGCGCGGCCGTGAGCGTGGCGAAGAACTGCGCCATCCGGCCCGGCGGAGCGTCGGCGTCCGGCAGCACATGACCGGCAACGCTGCCGCGCGCCCACGCGGCGAGTGCGAGGGTCCGTGGCTCGTCGGAGCGTTGGTGACGTACGGCGGTCCAGCCCGTGGTCGCCAGCATCACGAACACAACCGCGACGGCGAGCAGCGCGCGCCATGCGGTGAGCGTGGGGGAGGTGTCGAAGGAAGTCACTTCTGCCCACATTAGGAGACGCGGGACGACAGCCGTGAACAGGGTGACGCACATCACCCGGCTGTCGGGAATTCAAGACCGGTCAATTCACGCTGTGTTGGTGCGACGCGCACGCTCAGGCGCGCGGAGAGCCTCCGGAGCGTCGCATATGGCCGATGAGGCACGGCTGTTGTGAAGTCGGTCATGTCGGGGCAATGAGGCGTACAGCACATCTGCGCGTCGGCGCGTCGGCGCGTCGGCACATCAGCGGATCGGCGGCTCGACAGCTCGACGGCTCGACATAGCGACACCTCGGCGCGCCGACGCGTGCGCGCCGAGCCCACCGCACACCGGACGGAGCCTCCATGGCGCTACCCGAGCCCCGCGCCGGTCTCCGCCCGCCAGTTCCCGGCCAGTGCCGGGCCGAGCTGGTCCAGGTACGTCTCGGTCAGCGCGCGCAGCGAGTCCGCGCTGGCGTCCCGCCCCTGCCCCCAGAGCTGCCCGGTCACCCGCATCACCCCGCAGAACGCGGCGACCGCGACCCTCGGCCGGGGGTCCGTCTCCACGTCGAGCCCCTCGCGCTCGGCGATGAGCAGCGCGATCTGGTTCTCCAGATCGATGTGGCGTCGCAGGTGGGCGGCGAGCAGCGACGGCGTCGACTCGATCATCTGGTACGTACGCATGTGGAGTTCGACCGTGACGATCGCCTCGATCGCCTCGCCGATGGTGTTCCAGGCGCAGAGGACCGCGCGGCGCAGCGCCTCGAACGGGGTCTCCGAAGCGGGACGCCGGCGCAGCTCCGAGAGGAAGTGCGACTCCACCATCTCCTGGATGGCGAAGGCGGCCTCCTCCTTGCTGGCGAAGTGGCGGAAGAAGGTGCGCTGGGAGACCTCGACGGCGTCGACGATCTCGTCGACGGTGGTCTCCTCGTACCCCTGGGTGGTGAAAAGTTCGAGGGCGGCGTGCAGCAGGGCGTCCCGGGTGCGCCGCTTCTTCCGCTCGCGCAGCCCGGTCGGACGCCTGTCAGGTCCCGTCGGACGCCTGTCAGGTCCCGTCGGAGGCTCGCGCAGCCCGCTCGGATGCACGGCCCGCTGCCCATCGGTCACGGAAATGGTCCTCTTTCTCCTGATAATCCCAGCTCAGCGTACCTGTGAGCTACGTGACAGTTACTGTCTTGTGAAATGGTTTGTCAACTGTCAGCGGCTGACATTAATCTCCCGCACATGACTAGTCAGACCACCGTCGAAAAGGCGTCGCGGGAGCCACAGGGCGCAGCCGTGCCCGCACCTGCCAAGGGGCTGCGCGGCCACCCCTGGCTGACGCTCTTCTCCGTGGCCATCGGCGTGATGATGGTCGCGCTCGACGGCACGATCGTCGCGATCGCCAACCCCGCCATCCAGCAGGATCTCGGCGCCTCGCTCGCCGACGTCCAGTGGATCACCAACGGCTACATGCTCGCCCTCGCGGTCTCCCTGATCACCGCGGGCAAGCTCGGTGACCGGTTCGGCCACCGCCAGACCTTCCTCATAGGTGTCGTGGGCTTCGCCGCGGCATCGGGGGCCATCGGCCTCTCGCACAGCGTCGCCCTGGTGATCGTGTTCCGGGTGCTCCAGGGCCTCTTCGGCGCCCTGCTGATGCCCGCCGCGCTCGGCCTGCTCCGCGCCACCTTCCCGGCCGAGAAGCTGAACATGGCGATCGGCATCTGGGGCATGGTGATCGGCGCCTCGACCGCGGGCGGTCCGATCCTCGGCGGCGTGCTCGTCGAGCACGTCAGCTGGCAGTCCGTCTTCTTCATCAATGTGCCGGTCGGCGTGATCGCGCTCGTGCTGGGCCTGGTGATCCTCAAGGACCATCGCGCCGAGAACGCGCCGCGCTCCTTCGACATCGGCGGCATCGTGCTGCTCTCGCAGGCGATGTTCTGCCTCATCTGGGCGCTCATCAAGGGCGCCGAGTGGGGCTGGGGCGACTACAAGACGCTCGGCTTCCTGGGCGCCGCCGTGGCCCTGTTCGTGGTCTTCGCCTTCTCCCAGAAGAACGTCAGGGAGCCGCTGATCCCGCTGGCGATGTTCCGGTCCGTGCCGCTGTCGGCGGGCGCGGTCCTGATGGTGCTGATGGCCTTCGCCTTCATGGGCGGGCTGTTCTTCGTCACCTTCTACCTGCAGAACGTGCATGGTCTGAGCCCCGTCGACAGCGGTCTGCACCTGCTGCCGCTGACCGGCATGATGATCGTCGCCTCGCCGCTCGCGGGCGCCGTGATCACGAAGTTCGGCCCGCGGGTTCCGCTGGTCGGCGGCATGGTGTGCACGGCGGTCGCCATGTTCGGCATGTCCCAGCTGGAGATCGGCACCAGCACCCTGACCATGTCGATCTGGTTCGGGCTGCTCGGTCTCGGCCTTGCCCCGGTGATGGTCGGCGCCACCGAGGTCATCGTCGGCAACGCCCCGATGGAGCTCTCCGGCGTCGCGGGCGGTCTGCAGCAGGCCGCCATGCAGGTCGGCGGCAGCCTCGGTACGGCGGTACTGGGCGCGATCATGGCCTCCCAGGTCGACTCGAAGCTGGCTGGCAACTGGACGGCCGCGCAGCTTCCGCCCCTCTCGCCGAAGCAGCTGGACGCGGCGTCCTCGGCCGTCGAGGTCGGCGTCCCGCCGATGGACGCCAACACTCCGCCGGAGGTCGCGGCGAAGATCGCGGGCGTCGCCCATGACACGTTCGTGTCGGGCATGAGCACGGCATTCATGGTCGCCGGCATCGTCGCGGTGGTCGCCGCGCTGGTCGCCACGCTCACCAAGCGCGGTGCGAACGCCGAGGCGGGCGCGGGCGCCGGTCACATCTGACGGTTCGTCATGACGCTTGCCCGGCGTCAACACAGTGCGTACGACAGCCCCACCGGACCGTTCCGGCGGGGCTGTCGCCTATCAGGGTGGTGTGGCCCGCGGCCACTTCCCCGGGGGTGGCTCCGCAGGTCAGGGTGCAGGCAACTGATTCGCACCACCACGGGGGTTGATTTCCATGCGCATGACCGTTCTCGCCGCCACCCTGGCCACCACCGCCCTGGCCGCCACCGCGCTGATCCCGCCGGCCGTCGCCGACTCGGCGGTCCGTTCCGACTCGGCGGTCCGTTCCGCGTCCGCGGTCCGTTCCGCATCCGCCCGGCCCGGGGCCTGCGGAAGCGGCCAGCTCTGCCTCTGGGAGAAGCCGGACTTCACGGGCGCCCGGCAGATCCACGAGCTGGCCACGATCGACATCGAGAGCTGCGTCCCGCTGCCGGCCGGCAGCAAGGTCCAGTCGCTCGCCAACCGCACGGGCCGCCCGGTCACCACGTACCAGTCGGCGGAGTGCGCCGAGACCGGCGAATTCGAGACCTATCCGGGCGGCGGCACCTGGGTGCCCCAGTCGCCGTACCAGGTCAGGGCGTTCAAGGTCTGGGAGAGCTGACCCGCGGACGCCGAAGGGCGGCGGGACCAGCAGGTCCCGCCGCCCTTCGGCCGTGATGCGCCGTACTTACGCGTCGCCGCCGGCCGCGCCCGGGTCGGCCGCGGCCACGTCCAGCAGGTCGTACCGGTCGATCGCCGTCTTCAGCAGCGAACGGTCGACCCGGCCCTGCTTCGCGAGCTCGGTGAGCACCGCGAGGACGATCGACTGTGCGTCGACGTGGAAGAACCGGCGGGCCGCGCCACGGGTGTCGGCGAAGCCGAAGCCGTCCGTGCCCAGCGACTGGTACGAACCGGGCACCCAGCGCGCGATCTGGTCCGGCACGGAACGCATCCAGTCCGAGACCGCCACGAACGGGCCCTCGGAGCCGGAGAGCTTCCGCGTGACGTACGGGACGCGCTGCTCCTCCGCCGGGTGCAGCAGGTTGTACCGCTCCACGTCCACGGCTTCGCGGCGCAGCTCGTTCCAGGAGGTCGCCGACCAGACGTCCGCCCGGACGTTCCACTCGTCGGCGAGGATCCGCTGCGCCTCGACCGCCCACGGCACCGCCACACCGGACGCCATGATCTGGGCCGGGATCTCGCCCCGCTCGGCGGCCTTGTAGCGGTACACACCCTTCAGGATGCCTTCGACATCCACGTTCTCCGGCTCGGCCGGGTGCTGGATCGGCTCGTTGTAGACGGTGAGGTAGTAGAAGACATCCTCGTTCTCTTCGGGGGTCCCGCCGTACATCCGGCGCAGACCGTCCTGGACGATGTGCGCGATCTCGTAGCTGAACGCCGGGTCGTACGCGACGCAGCCCGGGTTCGTCGAGGCGAGCAGCTGCGAGTGGCCGTCCGCGTGCTGGAGACCCTCACCGGTCAGCGTCGTACGACCGGCGGTCGCACCCAGCACGAAGCCGCGCGCGAGCTGGTCGGCCATCTGCCAGAACTGGTCGCCGGTGCGCTGGAAACCGAACATCGAGTAGAAGACGTACACCGGGATCAGCGGCTCGCCGTGCGTGGCGTACGCCGAACCGGCGGCGATCAGCGACGCCGTGCAGCCGGCCTCGGAGATGCCGTCGTGCAGCATCTGACCGGTCGGCGACTCCTTGTACGCGAGCAGCAGATCCCGGTCCACCGCCTCGTACTGCTGACCCAGCGGGTTGTAGATCTTCGCGCTCGGGAAGAACGCGTCCATACCGAAGGTGCGGTACTCGTCGGGCGCGATCAGCACGAAGCGCTTGCCGATCTCCTTGTCCCGCATGAGGTCCTTCAGGATGCGGACGAACGCCATGGTCGTGGCGATCGACTGCTGACCCGAGCCCTTCTTGGCGATCGCGTACGTCTTGTCCTCGGGGAGGACCAGCGGCTTCGCGCGCACCACACGGGTCGGGACATAACCGCCCAGACTCTTGCGGCGGTCGTGCATGTACTGGATCTCTTCCGAGTCACGGCCCGGGTGGTAGTAGGGCGGGTAGCCCTCGTCCAGCTGCTTGTCCGTGATCGGGATGTGCAGCCGGTCGCGGAACCGCTTGAGGTCCTCGACCGTGAGCTTCTTCATCTGGTGGGTCGCGTTGCGGCCCTCGAAGTTCGGCCCCAGCGTCCAGCCCTTGACCGTCTGCGCCAGGATCACCGTCGGCTGGCCCTTGTGGGCCTTGGCCGCCGCGTAGGCCGCGTAGACCTTCCGGTGGTCGTGACCGCCGCGGCCCAGGTGCAGGATCTGCTCGTCGGTCATGCCCTTGACCATGTCGCGCAGCCGCGGGTCGTCCCCGAAGAAGTGCTCACGGATGTACGCGCCGGACTCGGTGGCGTACGTCTGGAACTGGCCGTCCGGCGTGGTGTTCAGCTTGTTGACCAGGATGCCCGTGCGGTCCTGCGCGAGCAGCGGGTCCCAGGAACGGTCCCAGACCAGCTTGATGACGTTCCATCCGGCGCCGCGGAACTGCGACTCCAGCTCCTGGATGATCTTGCCGTTGCCGCGCACCGGGCCGTCGAGGCGCTGCAGGTTGCAGTTGACCACGAAGGTCAGGTTGTCCAGGCTCTCGCGCGCGGCGATGGAGAGCTGACCGAGCGACTCCGGCTCGTCCATCTCGCCGTCGCCCAGGTACGCCCACACATGCGACTGGGAGGTGTCGGCGATGCCGCGCGCCTCCATGTAGCGGTTCATCCGGGCCTGGTAGATCGCGCCGAGCGGGCCGAGGCCCATCGAGACGGTCGGGAACTCCCAGAAGTCCGGCATCAGCCGCGGGTGCGGGTAGCTGGACAGGCCGTTGGGCGCCTTCGACTTCTCCTGGCGGAAGGCGTCGAGCTGCGCCTCGCTCAGCCGGTCGAGCAGGAAGGCGCGGGCGTAGATGCCCGGGGACGCGTGTCCCTGGAAGAAGATCTGGTCGCCGCCGAGGCCGTCGTCCTTGCCCCGGAAGAAGTGGTTGAAGCCCACGTCGTACAGCGAGGCCGAGGAGGCGAAGGTGGCGATGTGGCCGCCGACCCCGATCCCCGGACGCTGGGCGCGGGACACCATCACGGCCGCGTTCCAGCGGGTCGCGTTGAGGACCTTGCGCTCGATCTCCTCGTCGCCGGGGAAGAACGGCTCGTCCTTCGTGGCGATCGTGTTCACGTAGTCCGTACTGCGCATCTCCGGCACGGCGACGCGCTTCTCGCGCGCACGCTCGATGAGCCGGAGCATCAGGTAACGGGCCCGCTCACGGCCTCGCTCGTCGACCGCTGCGTCGAGCGAGTCGAGCCATTCCTGGGTCTCTTCGGGATCGAAGTCCGGGACCTGGCTCGGCAGGCCGCCAATGATGATCGGGTTGCGATCGGATCCGGAAGCCACGCTGTTCCTTCGCTGTTCGGTGCTGCTCTACGGGGCCTGGTACGGGAGAACATGCCCCCGGGATGTATGCATGTACGCCATCACCATCGTGTACCGCGGGGGCGTAAACGTCACCTCTACCGAGGGGTAACCGCCGTGTTGTGAGACATCACATCCGTGGCGCGGGGATGTGCTGGTCCAAACCGCAACCTTACGCCCAAGCCGTCCAAGCGTTCCCAAAGGATGTCCGAATCCGAATGGTGGATCGAAACGGCATAAGCTGTGGAAGGACGTAAAGGGTGTGGTGGGTGGTGTCGGCCCCGCGAGGGGCTGCCGACCGTGCGGCGACGTGGCGGGGAACGTCCCCGTTTAGGCGGTCTCGCACGCTGGGTACTTGCGCGATCCGCCGCTCCCGTGTGGACTACGGCCAACGCCCCGCGCACGCGCGTGGCTGAAGCATTTTCCGAAACATGATCAGGAGGCAACCCGTGAGCGCGACCGCGGACCACGCGGAGGAGCGGACCAACCCGGCAGCACGCCTGGGGTTCGAGCCCGGACAGGTGGTCCAGGAGATCGGCTACGACGACGACGTCGAGCAGGAGCTCCGTGAGGGCATTGAGGCCACAATCGGCCAGGATCTCGTCGATGAGGACTACGACGACGTCGCAGACGTCGTCCTGCTGTGGTTCCGCGACGAGGACGGCGACCTTACGGACGCGCTGGTGGATGCCATTGGTCTGATCGAGGACGGCGGCGCGGTCTGGCTGATGACGCCGAAGACCGGCCGTGACGGATACGTCGAACCGAGCGACATCAACGAGGCTGCACAGACCGCCGGTCTCTCCCAGACCAAGAGCATCAATGCGGGCAAGGACTGGACGGGCAGCCGTCTGGTCACACCGAAGGCGGCCAAAGCCAAGCGCTGAACCGCGTTCGCCACGCACTCGCCCCGAAGACCCCCGACGGCATGGACCGCCGGGGGTCTTCCTTCTCGGCCGCCCCGGCGGCCCGCGCGGGCGCCGCAGGGCCGCTACGGGCGCTGTACGGCCTGCTGCGGGCTCTGCGTAGGGTGGGAGGCACCCGGACAGCCCAGCCCGGTGAACGTAGCGAAGGGACGCGTTTCATGGCGATCGAGGTCGGCACCCAGGCCCCGGATTTCGAGCTGAAGGACAACCACGGCCGGACCGTGAAGCTCTCCGACTTCCGCGGCGAGAAGAATGTCGTACTCCTGTTCTACCCGTTCGCCTTCACCGGCGTGTGCACGGGTGAGCTCTGCGCGCTCCGTGACGAGCTGCCGAAGTTCGAGAACGACGACACGCAGCTGCTGGCCGTCTCCAACGACTCCATCCACACCCTGCGCGTCTTCGCCGAGCAGGAAGGTCTGGAGTACCCGCTGGTGTCGGACTTCTGGCCGCACGGCGAGACCTCGCGGGCCTACGGCGTCTTCGACGAGGAGAAGGGCTGCGCGGTGCGCGGCACCTTCATCATCGACAAGGAGGGCGTGGTGCGCTGGACCGTCGTCAACGGTCTGCCCGACGCGCGCGACCTCAACGACTACATCAAGGCTCTCGACACGCTCTGATCCGGGTTCGACGGTCCGGGGCCTTCGCTTCGGGGCCTTCGCTTCGGGGTCTCGGCTCCGGGGTCTCGGCTCCGGGTCTCCGCTCCGGGCCAGTGGATCTGCGGGCGGCCCGGCCAAAAGCCTGCTTTGGCCGGGAACCGGTCACTAGGATCCAGTCGTTGATCGGATGCCAACGCAACGTGGAGGCGCCGGCTCCTGCCGGCCCCCAAGGAAACCAATGGGAGGACTCGTGGGAGTCAGCCTCAGCAAGGGCGGCAACGTCTCGCTGACCAAGGCCGCGCCCAACCTGACCGCGGTCATCGTCGGTCTGGGCTGGGATGCCCGTACCACCACCGGTGGTGACTTCGACCTCGACGCCAGCGCCCTGCTGACGAACGCCGAGGGCAAGGTCGGCAGCGACGGCAACTTCGTCTTCTTCAACAACCTCAAGAGCCCCGACGGCTCCGTGGAGCACACCGGTGACAACCTCACCGGTGAGGGCGAGGGCGACGACGAGGTCATCAAGGTGAACCTGGCCGGCGTTCCGAACGATGTCGACAAGATCGTCTTCCCGGTCTCGATCTACGAGGCCGAGACCCGGCAGCAGAGCTTCGGCCAGGTGCGCAACGCGTACATCCGCGTGGTCAACCAGGCGGACAACAGCGAGCTGGCGCGCTACGACCTGAGCGAGGACGCCTCGACGGAGACCGCCATGGTCTTCGGCGAGCTGTACCGCAACGGGGCGGAGTGGAAGTTCCGTGCCATCGGTCAGGGTTACGCCTCGGGGCTGCGCGGCATCGCGCAGGACTTCGGCGTCAACGTCTGACAAGGCGGAACCGGGCAGCGCCGTCACGGCTCCGTCCGGCCCACGTCAGCATGTATTTCCGTCCGGCGCCGCACGATGTGCGGCGCCGGACGCGCTAGACAGGCCAACGGCTCGAAGGCTCGACAGCGCGAAGGCTCGGCGGCTCAATGGGCTCGACAGCTCAACAATCGGTTCATCGACTCGGGGAGGACACACCATGGGCGTCACGCTCGCCAAGGGAGGCAACGTCTCCCTCTCCAAGGCCGCACCCAACCTCACCCAGGTGCTGGTCGGGCTCGGCTGGGACGCACGATCCACCACCGGCGCCGACTTCGACCTCGACGCCAGCGCGCTGCTGTGCCAGTCGGGCCGGGTGCTCGGCGACGAATGGTTCGTGTTCTACAACAACCTCAAGAGCCCCGACGGTTCCGTGGAGCACACCGGCGACAACCTCACGGGTGAGGGCGAGGGCGACGACGAGTCGGTCATCGTGAATCTCACTCAGGTACCCGCGCACTGCGACAAGATCATTTTTCCGGTCTCGATCCATGAGGCGGACAATCGAGGGCAGACCTTCGGCCAGGTCAGCAATGCGTTCATCCGCGTGGTGAACCAGGCGGACGGCCAGGAACTCGCGCGCTACGACCTCACCGAGGACGCCTCGACGGAAACGGCGATGATCTTCGGCGAGCTCTATCGGTACAACGGCGAGTGGAAGTTCCGTGCGGTGGGACAGGGGTACGCGTCAGGACTGCGCGGGATCGCTCTAGACTTCGGGGTCAACGTTTCGTAAAGCCGCGCACCGCGCGGGGGAGCCCCGTACACACCCGGGGGAGACCCGTTACACACACGATGGGGTAGCCAGTGCTTCTGAAAACCTTCGGCTGGTCGTTCGCGGTTACCGCGCTCGGCCTGGTCGCAGCGATGATCTACGGGGGGTGGGAAGCCTTCGGCGTGGTCGCGATTCTTTCCGTCCTCGAGATCTCGCTGTCCTTCGACAATGCGGTGGTCAATGCCGGAATCCTGAAGAAGATGAATGCCTTCTGGCAGAAGATCTTCCTCACGGTCGGTGTGCTCATCGCGGTCTTCGGTATGCGGCTGGTGTTCCCCGTCGTGATCGTGGCCATCACCGCCAAGATGGGTCCGATCGAAGCGGTCGATCTCTCGTTCAACCAGCCCGACCGCTATCAGGAACTGGTCACGGACGCCCACCCGGCTATTGCCGCGTTCGGTGGCATGTTCCTGCTGATGATCTTCCTCGACTTCATTTTCGAGGACCGTGACATCCAGTGGCTGCACTGGATCGAGCGCCCGCTCGCCAAGCTCGGCAAGGTCGACATGCTGTCGGTCTGCATCGCGCTGATCGTGCTGCTGATCGCTTCCATGACCTTCGCGACGAGCGCGCACCAGCACGGCGGCGGCCACGTGGACAAGGCGGAGACCGTCCTGCTCGCCGGAATCGCCGGCCTGATCACCTACCTCATCGTCGGCGGACTCTCCGGCTTCTTCGAGAACAAGCTGGAGGAAGAGGAGGAGCGGGAGCACGAGGCGGAGGACGAGGCCAGGAAGTCCGGCAAGAAGATCTCCGCGATCGCACTCTCCGGCAAGGCCGCGTTCTTCATGTTCCTCTACCTGGAAGTGCTCGACGCGTCCTTCTCGTTCGACGGCGTCATCGGTGCCTTCGCCATCACCAATAACATTGTGCTGATGGCCCTCGGCCTCGGTATCGGCGCCATGTACGTCCGTTCGCTCACGGTCTACCTGGTCCGCCAGGGCACCCTGGACGACTACGTCTACCTGGAGCACGGCGCCCACTACGCCATCGGCGCGCTGGCCGTCATCCTCCTCGTCACCATCCAGTACCAGATCAACGAGATCATCACCGGTCTCGTCGGTGTCGTGCTGATCGGCTGGTCCTTCTGGTCCTCGGTGCGGCGCAACAAGGCGCTGGAGGCCGCGGGCGGGGGCGACGACGCGGGTTCCAAGGCAGAAGTCACGTCCGGGGTGTGACCCGGTAGGGATTGAGGAACGCTCTCAGCGGGGCGGTCCGTACGGCGACGGTTCTCCGGGAACACCCGGACCCGGCCCGGCGGCCGCCCCGCAGTGATGTGGGCGCCCGGTGCTACACGGGGCGGCCGCAGGGCCGGGGCACTTGTGTTTCTACCGATACGTGTGGGGGTTGGGGATGGCGTTCTGGGACAGCCTGTGGCCACGGAGAGAGACGCAGTTCGAGTCGGGCAACGCGTCGACCAACTCCATCGTGCTCACCAGGCGGCACGCCACGGTCTCACTGACCAAACAGGGTGCGCTGACCGGCAATCTGCGGGTCAACCTCTCCTGGCGGATGCGTACGTCCGACATCGAGGGCAGGTCGCGGACGAGCGGCCGGCTGCTGCGGCCGATGAAGCTTTTCCAGCCCGATGTGGTCCAGGCGCACACCCAGGGCATGGTCAACGTCGACCTGGACCTGGGCTGCATGTACGAGCTGAAGGACGGTACCAAAGGTGTGGTCCAGCCGCTGGGCAACCTCCTGGGCGACCTGAACGCGCCACCGTACATCCGGCTCAGCGGGGACGACCGTTTCGGGGCGCCGTCGGGCGAGACCGTCTACGTCAATCTCGACCAGCGCGACCAGTTCAAACGGCTGCTGTTCTTCGTCTACATCTACGACCAGACGCCGGCCTTCGACCGTACGCACGCCAAGGTGACGCTCTACCCGGGCAACGGCCCGCGGATCGAGATCGAACTCGACGAGCGGGCCCCGCAGGCCCGCTCCTGTGCCGTCTTCACGGTGGAGAACGTCAAGGACGAGCTGATCGTGCGGCGCGAGGTGAAGTTCGTGTACGGATTCCAGTCGGAGCTGGACCGGCTGTACGGCTGGGGCATGCAGTGGGGACGCGGCTACAAGTCCCGGGCCTGAGGCCCGAGGGGGCGCAGGCCGTCTCAGGGCTGTACCAGTCTCAGGACCGTACGAGTCTCAGGACCGTACGAACTGCGGCCCCTGCGGCGGCAGCACGAAGTTCGGGTCGGGGGCGGGCGCAGCCGCCGCGGCGGGCTGCGGGTAGCCGTAGGCGGGCTGGGCGGTGGCGGGCTGCGGATAGCCGTACGAGGGCTGGGGCACGGGCCGGGGAGCCGGCTGGGCCACCGCGGGCTGCGGGTAGCCGTACGCGGGCTGCTGGTGCTGGACCGTGATCTGCGAGTCCGGACCGGGTGCCGGTGCCGGCGGGAACGTGGGCGCGGGCGGCGGGAAGCCGGGCGCCGTCACGGGGGAGGGCGACGGGGCCGCGGCAGGCGAAGGAGCGCCTACGGGCGAGGGCACCGGATCGGGTTCCGCCGCGGCCTCCGCCTCGTCCACCGAGATGCCGAAGGCGGTCGCCAGCCCCACCAGACCGGTCGGATAGCCCTGTCCCACGGCCCGGAATTTCCAGCCATCGCCGCGCCGGTAGAGCTCGCCGCAGATGATCGCCGTCTCCTCGCCGGTCTCCGGCCGCACATCGAAGACGGCGAGCGGGTCCCCGCCCGCCGACGCCGCGTCGTACAGCAGGATGCGCAGATCGAGCACCTGAGCGAACGCGGCTCCGTCGGAGGACGCGGCGACGACCACCTGGTCGACCGAGGGGTCGAGCGCGCCGAGGTCGGCCTCGATGCTGTCCGTGAGCCCTTCGGGGACGCTGCGCTTCGGCAGTCGTCGCACCAGGCCGGAGGGGTGACGGGGCTGGTTGTAGAAGACGAAGTCCTCGTCCGAGCGCACGCGGCCACCGGGTCCGAGCAGCAGGGCCGAGGCGTCCACATCCGGAACCCCGGCGCCCGGGGTCCAGCGCAGCACGGCCCGTACGGCCAAGGCGTCCAGAGGGACGTTCGAACCCTTCACCATCGCGTGCGTCATGCCCGTCATCCTGCCTGCTGACTGCCCGCGCGGACAACGCGGGGGTCGCACCGGATGTCTCGCCGGTGCGTCGGAACCACGTCGGAACCACGTCGTCCGCAGAGCTCCGACCCGTCGGGAAATGGACGAGTTACCCGGAATTCATGCACGTGGGGAACTGTCGACACCCGCCCGTACGTACTATTACCGGCCATACGTTTTCCGGTCGATCCGGCAGTTCGGGGGAATCACATGCGTCATTTCGGGCATATTGCGCCCGCTGTGCGAGAGGGTCTGTTCTTCCAGGAGCCGTGCGAGTTCGGTGCGGGCTCTTCGCCGCGCACGCTTTCGGCCGCCCTGGGAGCGACCCTGTACAGCCCTGCCACCAGGCCGAGACTTGCTGACGACGTCATCAAGCAGGCCGGGCGCGGGGTCGTCTCGATGGTGCTGTGCCTGGAGGATTCGATCGACGACTCCGAGGTCGTCGGCGCCGAGGAGAACCTGGTCAGACAGTTCGCCGACCTCGACGCGCGGGGCGTGGAGGTGCCCCTTCTCTTCATCCGGGTCCGGGAACCGGGCCAGATCACCGACGTGGTGCAGCGGCTCGGCTCCGCGGTCCGTTTGTTGTCTGGTTTTGTACTTCCCAAGTTCACCGAAGAGCGTGGCGTTCCCTTCATGGAAGCGCTCGGCAACGCCGAAAAGGCGTGTGGGCAGCGACTGTTCGCGATGCCGGTTCTCGAATCGCCCGAGCTGCTGCATCTGGAAACCCGCGCGGAAACACTCCGGGGAATAGCCCGCACCGTCGACAAGTACCGCGAGCGGGTGCTCGCCCTGCGGCTCGGCGTCACCGACTTCTGCTCGGCGTACGGGCTCCGCAGGGCGCCCGACATGACGGCGTACGACGTACAGATCGTCGGCGCCGTCATCGCCGACGTGGTCAATGTGCTGGGCCGCTCGGACGGCACGGGCTTCACGATCACCGGTCCGGTGTGGGAGTACTTCCGGCTCCAGGAGCGCATGTTCAAACCGCAGCTGCGCCGCAGCCCCTTCCTGGAGGGCCGGGCCGAGGAACTGCGCACGGCACTGATCGAGCACGACCTGGACGGGCTGCTGCGCGAGATCGAGCTCGACCGGGCCAACGGCCTGCTGGGCAAGACCTGCATCCACCCGTCGCACGTCGCACCCGTGCACGCACTGTCCGTGGTCAGCCACGAGGAATTCAGCGACGCCCAGGACATCCTGCGGCCGGAACGCGGCGGCGGTGGCGTCCTGCGCTCCGTGTACACGAACAAGATGAACGAAGTGAAGCCGCACCGCGCCTGGGCCGAGCGGACCCTGCAACGGGCCGAGGTCTTCGGCGTGGCGAGGGAAGACGTCGGCTTCGTGGATCTGCTGGCCGCGGGCCTCGCGGAATGAGCGTGTCTCGATGAGCGAGCGCGCGGCAAGGAAAGAGACGGCGAACGTGGTGTGGTCGGGCAGCTGGGTGGCGGAGCGACTGGGCGTCGACCTCGTCGGCGACGGAAAGCCCGACGGCGACGGGGAGCTGAGAGAGCTGCTGGGCCTCGCCCTGCGCCGCAACCCCAAGCGGGCCCACCTGCTCGTGTCCAACGTGCTCGGCAAGCACGTGCCGCAGAAGCCCTCCGTGGTGTACGGCGCCGGATTCGAGCTCGGCCGGCGGGTGCACGCACTCCTCGGTGACGCCGAGGCCCGCCGGGCGGTCGTGCTCGGTTACGCGGAGACGGCCACCGGACTCGGCCACGCGGTCGCCGACGGGCTCGGCATGGCGCCGTACCTGCACTCGACGCGCCGCCCCGTCGACGGCGTGGAGCGGGCAGGCGGCTTCGAGGAGTCGCACTCGCACGCCACCTCGCACCTGCTGCTCCCCGAGGACCCGAACCTGCTGGCGGGCGAGTGCGACCCGGCAGGCGAGGGCGCGCCCGTGGCGGACGCGCCCCTGGTGCTGGTGGACGACGAGTTCTCCACGGGCAACACCGTCCTCAACACCATCCGGGCGCTGCACGAGCGGTACCCGCGGAGCCGGTACGTCATCGTCGCCCTGGTGGACATGCGGTCCGCGGCCGACCGGGGACGGCTGACCGGGTTCGCCGCGGAGATCGGCGCGCGCGTCGACCTGGTGGCGAGGAGCTCGGGCACGGTCGCCCTCCCGGAGGGCGTCCTGGAGAAGGGCCGGGCGCTGGTCGCCGCGCAGGAGAGCGCCGCCGCGAGCCCGGAAGCGGCCGCCGGGACTGTTCGCCGGCCGTGCACCCGGGTGGACCTCCAGTGGCCCGCCGGTGTGCCCGACGGCGGACGGCACGGCTTCACCCCCGCCCACCGGGCCGCCCTGGAGCCGGCCCTCCCGGCCATGGCCGCCCGCGTCGCCGCGGCACTGGGCGACGCCCGCCGCGTACTGATCCTCGGCTTCGAGGAGCTCATGTACGCCCCCCTCCGCCTGGGCACGGCCCTGGAGGACCACATCGACGCGGAGGTGCGCTACTCCACCACCACGCGTTCCCCCGTCCTCGCCGTGGACGACCCCGGCTACGCGATACGCAGCCGGCTGGTCTTCCCGGCCCACGACAACCCGGCCGACGGACCCGGCGACCGGTACGCGTACAACGTCGCGGGCGCCGGTTTCGACGCCGTGGTCGTGGCCGTCGACTCCACCGCCGACACCCCCGAACTCCACGCCCCCGAAGGCCTGTTGGCGCAGCTCGCCGCCCACGCCGACCACGTCCTGCTCGCGGTCGTTCCGTCGTACGTCCCGTCGAAGGACCGGCCGGACCTTCCCCCACACGTAGCGTCGGACCTCCCCGCACGCGTCGCGCCGGACCTTCCCGTCGCGCCGGACCTTCCCGTACACGTCGCGTCGGACCTCCCCTCGTACGTCTCCGAACGGCAGGAACCCCCCATGCTGCCCGAGCCCCTCCGTGGCCCCGCCTTCTCCTCCTACGCACCGGACGACGTCGGCTGGCTGCTCCAGGACCTCTCGGGCACCGAGCTGGAGGCGCCCATCGAGGAGCGCGAGGAGGCGATACAGAGCGGTGGCGCGCACTACGCCGAGTCGCTGCCCGTCGAATACCAGCCGTCCGCCCAGTACCAGGACCTCTTCAAGGCCGCGCTGGAACTGTCGGCCGCCCGCGTCGCGCGTGCCGTGGGAACCGTCACCGAGACGGTTCTCGCCGAGCGGACGCCCCGCCCCGTCCTGGTCTCGCTCGCCAGGGCCGGCACCCCCGTCGGCGTACTCATGCGCCACTGGGCCCGGCACCGGCACGGGCTCGACCTGCCGCACTACGCCATCTCCATCGTCCGGGGGCGCGGCATCGACGCCACCGCGCTGCGCTGGCTGGCCGCCCACCACGATCCGGCGGATGTCGTCTTCGTCGACGGCTGGACCGGTAAGGGGGCGATCACCCGTGAACTCGCCGTGGCGCTCGCCGAGTTCGACGGCTTCAACCCCGAGATCGCGGTCCTGGCCGACCCGGGCGGCTGCGTCCGCACCTACGGCACCCGCGAGGACTTCCTCATTCCGTCCGCCTGTCTCAACTCAACCGTTTCCGGGCTGATTTCGCGGACCGTCCTGCGCTCCGACCTGGTCGGTCCGGAAGACTTCCACGGTGCGAAGTTCTACCGGGAGCTTTCGGACGCCGATGTGTCCGGCCACTTCCTCGACACCGTCGCCGCCCACTTCGACGAGGTCGCCGACGCGGTGGACGCCGAGGTCAAGGAGCTGCTCGCGGCCGACCGCGCGCCCACCTGGGAAGGCTGGGCCGCGGTGGAACGCATCAGCGAGGAGCACGGCATCCACGACGTGAACCTCGTCAAGCCGGGCGTCGGCGAGACGACCCGCGTACTGCTGCGCCGCGTCCCGTGGAAGATCCTCGCCAAGCGCGGCGCGGGCGCGGACCTGGAGCACATCCGTCTGCTGGCCGAGCAGCGGGGCGTACCGATCGAGGAGGTCGACGAACTCCCGTACACCTGCGTCGGGCTGATCCACCCGAAGTACACCAGGGGCGCGACGGGCGCGGACGGCACGGCGGTGGAGTCCAAGTGACCACCCCGCCCACCGCCCCCGTCCCCGCCACCGCTTCCGTCCCCGCCGCCTCGGCCGCCCCCGTGACGCTGGTGGCCAGCGACCTGGACCGCACCCTGATCTACTCGGCCGCCGCGCTCCAGCTCCCCATGCCGGACGCCGAGGCCCCCCGGCTGCTCTGCGTAGAGGTGTACGAACACAAGCCGCTCTCCTACCTGACCGAGACGGCCGCGACACTGCTGGACGAGCTCGCCCGCTCCACGGTCTTCGTCCCCACGACCACCCGCACCCGCGAGCAGTACGGGCGCATCCATCTCCCCGGCCCCGCACCGCGGTTCGCGATCTGCGCCAACGGGGGACACCTCCTGGTCGACGGGGTGTCCGACCCCGACTGGCAGACACGGGTGGCCCATCGGCTCGCCGACGAATGCGCCTCGCTGGCCGAGGTCCGCGCCCATCTGCTGGCCGCGGCCGACCCCGCCTGGCTGCTCAAGGAGCAGGTCGCCGAGGACCTCTTCGCCTACCTCGTCGTCGAACGCTCGCTGCTGCCGGAGGGCTGGGTCAAGGAGCTGGGGCAGTGGGCGGAGAACCGCGGCTGGACGGTCTCCCTCCAGGGCCGCAAGATCTACGCCGTGCCGGGCCCGCTGACCAAGAGCGCCGCGATGGACGAGGTCGCCCGACGCACCGGCGCCACGCTCACTCTCGCCGCCGGTGACAGCCTCCTCGACGCCGACCTGCTCCTCGCCGCCGACCACGCCTGGCGCCCGGCCCACGGCGAACTCGCCGACACCGGCTGGAGCGCCCCGCACGTCGACGTGACGGCCGAGCGCGGCGTGGCGGCGGGCGAGGAGATCCTGCGGCACTTCCTGCGGGCCTCGGGCCCGGGGCGGACGCCCTCGTCCGGCGGGAAGTAGCAGTATGTGAGGACGGGCCCGTCCGCCCGGTACGACCGACGAGGAGCAGCGATGTCCAAGGGCAACGAAACCAAGATCACGGACGAGCTGTACGCGTACATGCTGGCGCACAACCCACCGCTCGACGCGGTGCAGCGCGAGCTCGTCGAAACCACGTACGCCCGCCTGCCCGAGCACGCCGGCATGCAGTCCGCCGAGGAACAGGGGCCGCTGCTCGCCTTCCTCGTCCGGCTGACCGGGGCCCGGCACATCGTGGAGGTCGGGACGTTCACCGGCTTCTCCGCCCTGTCGATGGCACAGGCACTGCCCGCAGACGGGCGGCTGATCGCCTGCGACATCTCGCAGGAGTGGACCGCGTACGGGCGCGAGGCCTGGGAGAAGGCGGGCGTCGCCGACCGGATCGAGCTCCGTATCGCCCCCGCGCTCGACACACTGCGGGCGATGCCGGCCGAGCCGCACATCGACCTCGCCTACCTCGACGCGGACAAGGGCAACTACATCCCGTACTGGGAAGAACTGGTGCCCCGGATGCGGCAGGGCGGCCTCGTCGTCACGGACAACGTGCTCTTCCACGGCGGGGTGACCGACCCGCAGGCGACCGGCGCAGCGGCGGCGATCAAGGAATTCAACGACCATGTGGCCGCCGATCCGCGGATGGACAGCGTGCTGCTCACCGTGGCCGACGGACTGACGCTCTCCCGCAAGCGGTAGGAGCCGCGAGCCGACGGCCCCGGCCGGCCGCTCTCTCAGCCGCAGCAACCCCCGCCGCAGCAGCCGCCCCCGCCGCCACCACCGGCCGACGGTGCGGCGGGCGCGGACTTGGCCGACGACCCGCCCACGGCCACGGTGGACAGCAGCTTCACGGTGTCGGCGTGCCCGGCGGGGCAGGAGGCCGGGTCCGAGGACTGGGCCATCGGGCGGCTGAGTTCGAACGTGTCTCCGCAGGAGCGGCAGCGGTACTCGTAACGAGGCATGCGTCCAGGCTATCCGGCACGGACCGAGACGCAGTACGGGTTACGGGTCCCGGGTTACGGATCACAGGTTTACGGGTGGTCAGCGCGACGGACGACCGGCATTGCCGCTGTCGTGGCCCGCCGGACCCTTCGCAGTTCCTGCTCGGCCTCCTCGGGGTGGCGGGCCCGCCAGTACGGATTGTCGTGCGGAAGGCCGCCGCTGACCCGCCCGTACATCCCGAAGACCATCAGCATCAGTCCGACCACGAAGCTGAACAGCACGTTCTGGAGGTGGAAGGCGAGGAAGTTGTAGTCGGTATCGAGCAGGGCGAGATTGACGAAGCCGCTGAGGATGAAGGCGATGCCCAGAATCATGTTGAGCGACGAGGCGATGTTGCCGCCGATCACCATCCCGACGAACAGCAGCAGGCCGACACAGATGGACAGAACGCTGAGGGCGCCGTTGGTGTTGAGGCCCGCGACGGTGGCTCCGCCGGTGCTGAAGAAGCCGATCTTGTCGATCAGCCCCAGGATCCCGAAGGCGAGCAGCACCAGTCCCATCAGCCCCGCTCCGACCCGGTAGACCCGGTTGAGCCGGTGATCGACGGGCAGGTGCTTGTCGAGCGGGGCGGTCCTGCGACGGCGGCGCGGGGTGTGCCGTCCGGGGGCGTGCAGTACATGGGTGGCCATGTCGGTCTCCTTCAGGCGTACTACCAGGATCCGCCCACGGTGTTGCTGCCGCACATCAGGAAAACGGGGAGCCCGTACATGCGGAGCCCGCAACCGACCCGCTACCGAGCCGGTGCAGCTCAGGCGCCCGCCCCGCGCTCCTCACGGATGTCGGAGACCACCCGCGCGGCCGTCTGCCGTACGGCTTCGGTCTCGGTCAGGAAGTGCCAGTAGTCCGGGTGGCGTTCCTCCAGTCCGGCGATGGCGCGATCCAGCCGGGCCACGGCGTCGTCCAACGGGCGGGCATGGCGCGGTTCGGGAGTGTGGCGCCCGGCCATGGCCAGACGCTGGGCGTCCCGGACCGCGAACCGCGTCCGCTGGATCTCCTGCTGCGGGTCCTTGGCCACGTCGTTCAGCCGGTGCAGCCGGTCGCCCGCGGCGGACACGGCCTCGTCCGTGGCGTTCAGCAGGGCGCGTACCGTGCTCAGCCGGGAGGTCGCGTCGGCCCACCGCTGCTCGTCCCGCGCCGCGGCGGCTTCCTTCAGCTTCTTCTCGGCCTGCCGAACATTGCTCGCCGCCTGCTCCGGCACGGGCTGGAGGTCCTGCCAGCACGCGGCCGAGAACCGCCGCCGCAGCTCGCTCAGCACCGGCTCCACCGAGCCCGCCCGGGTCGTCAGCGCCTGGGCACGCGTACGCAACGACACCAGCCGATGGTCGATCTCGGCGGCCCGCTCGGGCAGCCGTACCGCCTCGGCCCGTACCGCCTCGGCGTCGCGCAGCACCCGATCGGCACGCTGCAAGGTCTCCGGAACGCCATGCCGGCCGGCGCCCTGGTTGAGCTTGGTCAGCTCGGGCGCGAGGGCCGCCAGTCGCGCGGCGAGATCATCCGCTCGCAGTCCGGACGCCCGCACCGCATCGAGAGCATTGCTCGCGCCGAGGAGCGCCTGCCGGGCCCGCTCCACGGCGGGCGCGAGCTGGGCGAGCTGCGTCTCCGCGTTGCCCAGCAACGGCCCCAGACCCTGCGCGAACCGGTCCAGGTCGCCCTTGACCCGAACCAGCTCGTCCTTGGCGGTGGTCAGTTCGGTCCTGGCCCGGGCCGCGACGGCCGGCTCCAGATCGTCCCGGTCCAGGTCGTGTGCGTCGACCGCGGTGATGTACGTATGGCTGGCCTCGTCGATCCGCCGGCCGAGTGCGGCGAAATCGTCCACGGCCTTGCGCGCACCGGGCGAGCTGTCCACCGCGGTGATCGTCTCGATCGAGATCCGCAGATCGCGCTGGGCGGTGTCGAGCTCGTAGAAGGCGGCAGCGGCGGCGTCCTTCGCGGCCTGGGCGTCGGCCCGCTGATTCTCCCCGCGCCCGCCGAACCAGCGCCGCGTACCGCCACCGGCGAACGCGGCGGGCAGCGCGGCGGCGAACAGCGGCACGGGCAGCAACATCAGCACAAGGACATCCCCGAAGCGCCTGGCGCCCCCGAAGCTCCTGACATTCCGGACACCCGTGGCGCTCCTGGCGCTCCCGATCCCCCCGATCCCCCCGGCACCCATGACACCTTTGACACCCTCGACGGCGGAACCCCCACCCGCTCTCGCCTGCGGCCGCGCGTGTGTCGCCGTCACATCCCTCTCCCGTGCCGTTTCGCCCTGCCCGGTACATTCTCCCACCAGTAAGGACGAACACACGGGCCGGTTAGTTCACGCTTCGGACGGTGACTTGCCCGTTGCCGCTCCGGGCCTTCACCACGTGGCTGCTGTCCTTGCTGCGTGGCGCGTCCACCGAGACGCTTCCGCTGTCGGCTACGGCGTCCACCGCATACCTCACGGAGCCGGTCGGCAGGTCGATGGTGATCCCTCCGTTGTCACTGACGGTGTCCACGAGATCCGGCACGGAGGCGAACCCCAGCCGGACCGTGCCGTTGTCGGACCGCGCCGAAACGGTCCTGGCCGAAATCCCTTCGGTGACGATGCCCCCGTTGTCGCTCTCCAGCCTGAGCGGCCCACTGGAGTCCCGGACGGTCACCTTCCCGTTGTCGGCGCGGAGGGTGAGCGGAGTATCGAAGCCGGACGCGACGACCTTCCCGTTGTCCCCGTCGACGACCACCGCGACCCCGCGCGGCACCTTCACCCGGTGCTCCGAGGCGCAGTCGCTGATCATCGCCCGGCACTTCACCTTGAGCGTGAGCGTGTCGTCCCGCATCTTCCACTGGGGATCGGGCCCGTTCCCCAGAACCACCCACCCGCCGACACGACGGGTCACCTCGACCTTCCGCACATCGGCCGGTACGAGCTCCAGCGCCGACTGCCCGGAATGGATGGTCAGCGTCTTCCCACTGAGCGCGAACGACTTGTGCTCGGCAGGAGCGTCCCCCGCATCCGCCCCACCACAGCCGGTGAGACCGAAACCGAGCAGCACGGCTCCGGCGGACGCGATGAGAGTGCGGGTACGGAGTGCCACGATGAACTTCCCCCGAGTCGTACGGCGGGCGGTCCCCGACGGTGTGTGCCCTTCACCGTACGTACGCGGCCCCACCGGCAGAATCCGGACGGCTACCGTATGAGGGGTGGGGATATCCCCCGCACGAAGCCCCGGCCACACCACGCCCCCGCCCACTGCCCACCACTGCTGTCCCGGAACCGTTTGTGACCGTGGGCCGTAGGCCATGTACGCTGTTGCCTCATCCACGGGTGCGTAGCTCAGGGGTAGAGCGCTGCTCTTACAAAGCAGATGTCGGCGGTTCGAAACCGTCCGCGCCCACCAGTAGGCAACACGGAAAAGGCCCAGGTCACCGGCGGTAAGCCGAGAGCCTGGGCCTTGTTCGTTCCTCCGCGATTCCGGCGGGGGAGTGGCGTCGTGCCACTTACGTGCCAGATGCCTCCTCGGGCTCCCCTTCAGCGGGATCGGCCGGCCGGACCTTCTTGATCTGCTCGTCGACGTGGTCAGCGATCGCGTGGTCGCGTCCGTTGACCAAGTGCTGGTAGATCAGAGCGGCCCGGACCGACGAATGCCCCATCCGCTGCATCAGCTCACGTGTCGTCGCACCGCCGGTCGCGGCGAGGGTGTTGCCCGTGTGCCGGAGGTCGTGAAAATGCACGTCACCGAGCCCAGCTTTCTCGACAGCCCGCAGCCAGATGCGGCGGAAGTTGTTCCGGCGAAGCTGGCCGCCACGCGCTCCGGTGAAGATCAGACCGGTACGGCTCGGCTGGGCGTGCTCGTCGAGATGCGTGACCAGCTCTGCCCCGAGCGAAGCCGGGAACGCGACGGTACGGACGCCGGCCGCACTCTTGGGGGCTTTGATCAGCAGCCCGTCTGTCCGTGTCTCGGCAAGCGCACGGCGTACGGCAACAGTGCGCCGCTCAAGGTCGACGTCTCGCCGCTGGAGAGCTGCCAACTCGCCGAAGCGCAGGCCGGTGAAGGCAGCCAGGAGGATGAACACGCGGAACCTCACGGGCACGATCTCGGCGAGTTGGAAGACTTCCGAGACTTCGAGGAAAGGCCGTTCCGCGGTCTTCGCGGCGCCAGCACCCTTGATGCGGCACGGATTGCGCTGGATCACACCGTCGTCCACGGCCGTGTTCATGATGGCCCGGAGGATCTGGTAGGCCTTGGCCACAGTCGGCTCGCCCACACCTGCGTCCAGGAGATCAGCCCGCCAACGCCGGATCTGCGGCGTCGTGATCTCGCTCAGCACGACGCGTTCGAAGGTGGGCAGGACGTGCAGGCGCAGCGCGCTGCCATTGCGTTCCCGAGTGGTGGCGGCGTAGTCACGTTCCTTGAACCAGGCGTCGGCGTAGACACCGAACACGATCCTCTCGTCCGGATCTTGCCAGCGCCCCTCCATGATCTCGGCCTCCTTCCGCACCAGCCATCGATCGGCATCGGTCTGGGTCGCGAAGGTCTCCGGCGCCGAACGCAGGAGGCCATCCGGGTCGGGATAGCGAGCCTGAAACCGGCCGGACGGCAGCTTGCGTACCGAGCCGAAACGACGGCGCTTGCCTTTCTGGTTCGCCATCAGGCCACCGCCCCAAAACGTCGACGACTCGTGATGATCGGCTGCACGGTGTTGGCCGCGACAAAGTCAGCCAACGCATGCTCAGGGATGCGCACATGACGCCCGACCTTGACGAAGACGATCCGGCGCTCTGCGATCAGTCGACGCGGGAAGCGTTCGGTCGTTCCGAAGTACTCGGCGACTTCGGGAACGCTCATCAGACGGTTCTTCATGCTTCGGTTCCTTCCTGGGCGAGTTGGTCTTGCAGTTCGGCGCGGTGTTCGCGGGCGGTGTCGCGGTTGTGTTGGATGTCGCGGTGGATGTTGGCGGCGAGCCAGGATTCGCCGGGGGTGTGGCCGTGGCCGGCGTAGGCCCAGTGGGCGAGGGTGAGGGTGGTTGCTTCGGGGTGGTCGTCGGGGTCGGGTAGGCCGAGGGCTTCGCGTTGCTGGTGGGCGCGGTAGTCGGCGCGGACCTGGCGGAGGGCGCCGAGGGTGGTGGAGTAGCGGCGGGATTTGGTGGAGAAGTGGCCGCGGAAGCCGAGCATGTGGGCCCAGTCGCGGAGCTTGCGATCGGGGTATGCGTGGTGGAGGTCGAGGCACGCTTCGATCAGCCGGCGCGGGTGGTCCGGGACGTTGAGGAGAGTCAGGGCTTCTTTGTTGCCGATGCGGTGGTCCACGGTGCCGGTCGTCTCGGCCGCTTTGGTGGCGTATTTGGTGACGTAGGAGGCCACGGCTTGTTCGGTGAGGTCTTCGCCGTTGCCGAAGGCGCCGATGGGCTGTACGTCGAGCTGTGTGCCCCAGCGCAGACCCCACTCACTGGGGAACCCCGCCTCTTCGTTTGCGGGCACGGTGACCTCGACCCGGGCGGCAGCCGCACGAATGGCGTCGTCGAGGAGGCCGAGGGTGGCCCAGGCGGGGGGCGGTGAGTCCGGGCCGTCGGGTCCGTCGAAGCGGATCACGGCGTGGAAGTGGACGGCTCCGCGCTTTTGGTATTCGGCGACCTTGCCGAAGGAGAGCCGGGACTGTTCGCGGGCTGCTTTTTGGGTGAGGCCGGCGCGGCGGGCGATCTCGCGACGGAGGTAGATCGTGAAGTAGCGCCACAGGTCGGAGGCGTGGTTGTTCCAGAGCACGGCGCCGGCATAGTCGTACCTTGCCGGATCAATCGGGGTGCCGAGTTCGGGGGCGGTTTCGGGGTGGTGGGTGCCGCAGCGGCAGGGTCGGTTTCCGGGTCGGTTGTGGACGGGCCCGAAGGACGGGGCGGTGAGGGTGGCGAAGACGCGGGGGTGGTCGCGGATGGTGTGGGGGGTGCCTTTGTCGGGGTCGCCGGTGAGGCCGGCGCGGATGAGGTGGTAGGTGTCGCCGGCGTAGGTCCAGGCGCAGGCGGGGCAGCGGGAGGCGCGGCGGTTGCCGCAGGCGATCCGTAACCGGCCGCCGGGCTCGGTGTCGGTGGTGTAGTGGTGCAGGAGGGTGCCGGTGGCCCGGTCGGTGGTCTTGGTGGCGCCGGTGAGGTGGATGGGTTGGGCGCATCCTCCGGTGCGGCGGATCTGTTCTTTCCAGCGGTCGAAGCCGGTGGACCCGGCCACCCTCAGCACGTCGGCGAGGGTGATCGGGTCCAGGCCCGCCGCGGTGGCGGAGTCATTCATGGTTAGCGTCCCGTGCGGTTGTGGGCGGGCCCGTGGTTGGCGGTGTAGCCCTCCACCAGGGCGCGGACCTGTGCGTCACCGGTGGCCGTGGCCGAGGCTCCGCAGTGGCAGACAGCGGATCCGGTGGCGGGGGTCGAGGGGGACGGCTTGCTGACGTGCAGGCCGGGGCGATCCGGGGTCGGGGTCAGGTCAGCCACGGCAGTCACCGCCCAACCCGGATGAGTTCGGCCGGGGTGGTGTGGCCGGTTCCACGGCAGGCGGGGCAGTCGGCGGTGATGGTGTGGCGGTGGCCATCGGGGGTGGTCTGCCCGGTAGTGATGGCGACCTTGGGGAAGCCGTCGCAGTGGGCGCAGATCGGCCGGGGCAGGGTGTGCTGGGGCATGATGGGGTCTCCCTTTCGGGTCTGCTTGATCTGGAAGGTGTTGAGGCGCCCGGGGCGGCGGAAGTTTGGCGACCGAGGCCGCCCCGGGGGCTGTTAGCGCTGGTTGTTCTGGTTGTTCAGGAGCGAGCGCAGGACGACCGCGCAGACCGCGACGGATGCGGCGGTGATGGCGACCGCGAGGAGCATCGAGACCAGGACCGCGCCGACGACGAGGACCACGGCGGTCCCGCCGGCGACAGCGACGACCAGGGCGCCGGGAGTGAGCTGCACCGCGGACCGGGTCGCCGGGACGGGCATCGGTACCGGGGCCGAGGTGGTGGCGGGGGTGTGCTGGCAGTCGCAGGCCGGCGGGTGGTCGAGGCTGGCGGGCGGCCGCACGAGAGACGTGCCTGCGGTGGGGGCGGTGTCCGGGGTCGGGTATTTCGGGGTGAACATGTCGTGCTCCTCTCAGGGGTTGCAGCGGTGGGTGCGGGCGGCGAGTTCGGCGGCGGAGCGGTTGCGGTAGTCGGCGGAGAAGTTGCAGCCGGGGGCGGTGCAGGCGGCGGTGTGCTTGGTCCGGCCACGGCCGTCGTAGTGCGTGCCGACCTGCACAGGGCCTATGCGGATCACGTCGGTGAAGCGGTTCGGGCGCGGCATGGTCAGTCCTCCTGGCGGAGGGTGTTGCCGGGGAACTCACTGCGGATGCGGTCCGCTTCGGCCGGATCGGTGGTGCGGTCGGCGGCCTCTTCCGCGAGGATCCGGGCGAGGGTGGGGCGACCGGAGTCGGCCATCTCTCGGGCGGCGTCGAGGTAGTCGGCGGGGCGGTTGAAGTTGAAGAGAGCCATGACGAGTTGTCCTTTCTGATCAGGCGAGTTGGGCGGAAATGGCGTCAGCGAGCGGGATGGAGATGCCGAGGCGGGCGCGCAGGGTGGCCGGGTCGATCGGGTTCCCGGTCGTGGCCTGGTGGGAGTCGGCGACCTTGCGGGCGTGGTCGAGCAGGGCCGGAGGAACAGCCACAGCCGGGGCCGGAGCGGGAGCCGGTGCGGGCGGTAGTTCCGGGGCTGGTTCGGGCTCCCGTTCCACGGTGATGTTCGAGGCCGGTTCGGGTTCCGGGTCGGCCAACGACGCCGCAGTCGGGGCCGGTTCGGGTTCGGTTGGCGTGTCCGCGGGGATGGGTGCGTGGGCGAGGAGGGTGCCGCCGAGGAAGGCGAGGGCGGGCCATCCGGCGACGAGGATGCGGAGCCAGGCCGGTACGGCGTTCAGGTCGAGGAGTCCGGCGGTGGCGATGTTCGCGCCGAGGGACGCGGCCAAGGCGATCACGAACCAGACCCAGGCGGGGCGGTTGCCGGCGTGGGTGCGCATGCGGCGCCATGCGGCGACGAGCAGCAGATCCACGCTGATCGGGTAGGCCCATGCCTTCCAGCCATCCTGTCCGGCCGCCAAGGCCAGATCATGAAGGTGAGAGAAGGACAGAGCACCGGCGATGACGGCCTGAACGAGTACGGCGTCGAGGCGGATGGTGCGGGACATAGGGGTCACCTCCTTTTCGGGGTGAAGCCGGGGCCGGGCGGGAGTTCGATCGACCGCCCGGCGCCGGGGCAGTGGGGTCAGGACTCGGAGGCGGTACCGGAGCCGAGGCAGGCCAGGCAGAGGCCGTCCTGCTGGCCGACCGGGCGGCGCTTGCGGCCGACGCGCACGGTGACGGCGACGTTTCCGGTCCCGCCGCAGGGCTCACACTTGGCCGGTTGTGCCGGTACGGGAGCCTTTGCGGGTTTCGTGGTGGCCCTCTTGGTGGCCATGGCGGTGCTTCCTCTCGGATTCCCGGGCATGGGCGGGGTAGGGACCTGGCGCGAGGCGGTCACGCCGACCGGGAAGCAGTGGGGTGTTACTCGGTGACCGGAACCGGCTTGACCAGCGGCGGAGAACCGGCCGGGACCGTGCTGACGGGGACGGCCGGGCGGAACGGGGCCAGAGCCGGAACGGCGGGGGTCATGTGCGCGTACTCGCGGCAGATGGCCACCGCGTCGGTCGCGGTCATCTGGGGTGTGCGGATGCGGGACCAGCCGCCGGAGGAGTCGCCGGCCACGGCCACGCCCGGGCGATCCGGCGCAATCGTGGTGACGGCGAAGACCGCTTCGGGGGCGATGTCGCCCAGGCCCATGTCCGCGGTCTGTTTGTCGTTGACCCGGTGCACGACACGGCCGGTGAGCTGGGCACGGAGCATGGTGGCGCCCTTGCCGAGTTCGGAGCCGAAGCGCTGCCCACAGATCTCCAGGTAGATGCCGACCGCACGGGCCATCTGTGCCAGACGGATCATGTGCATCACCATCCGGTCGCGCCGTTCTTCGTCTTTCTTCGCGGCGGTGAGGAACAGTTCCGCCACCTCGTCGACCAGGACCACCAGCGGCACGGGCCGCACCTTCGCGGGTAGGTCCCACAGATCGGAGACGCCGTGATCGCTCAGGATGTCGAAGCGGGCTTCCATCTCCCCAACGAGCGCTTCCACCAGGGACGATGCCTCATCCGGCGTGACCGCCAAGGCGGAGAGCCGGGGCGCGTACCCGCGCTGTTCGACACCGCGCTTGCAGTCGATCCCGACCAGGCCCACCGGAAGTTTCGCGAGACCGGCGATCAGGTTGCGCTGATACATCGACTTGCCCGACTGATTCGCCCCGAGCGTCAGGGAGTGCGGGATCTTCTGGTAGTCGCGGACGAACGCGGTCCCGTCCTCCCGCAGGGCCACCGGCACCACCATCGGGCCCGAGGTCAGTTTGCGGGGCAGGCGGCGCGGCATCTTCACCCGCCGCAGGACGTCGTAGCCGGTCATGCGCAGCTCGACGAAGCCGGGCTTGGTCCCCACCACGTGCACCGAGTGGACACCCCAGGCATGCCGGAGCCTTTCCGAAGCGGCGGCGACATCGGCCGGTTCCAGACCAGCGGGGAGCCGGAGCGTGGCGCGCATCCCGGTGGAAGAGCCCCGGACCCGGCGGACCTTCGGCGGGACCGGCTGCACATCCTGGCGACGGGCCACGTTGCGGACCATGAACGCCCGCAGGCGGGACGGCTGCACCGTCAGCCCACACACATCCATCGTCGACCGGTACGTGGCCGAGAACCGGACCCGGGCGACCGGCAGACCGGCCAGCGACCAGAACACGCGAGGAGCGCGAACCCTCGCATAGCCGAGACCGCCGGCAGCCGATAAAACCCCCGCCACCTCGATCACCGTGGCGATGTCGGACACGATCAGACCCCGGCCGTAATGGCGACCGCACGGAACGAGATGCCGTGTCGGGTCTGGCCGTTGAAGGTGTTCTCCCAGTCGCGGGCCTTGAGACCGATCACCGTGACCGGCATCCCTGGAGCCAGGTTCTCCGGGACACCCGTGCTCGGCACGGTCACCTGGTAAAGGTTGCCCTCCCCCTCATCCGAGATCAGCAGACCCACCGTCGCGAGCGGGGCACCGGTCTCCCGGTCCACCGCGATCTCACCGGTCTGCTTGCTCACGAGCTTCGGCGTCGGAGGCGTCGCGACGAACACGACAGCGGTCGAAACATCGATCTTGAACGACGGCATGAGATTCCCCTGTCTTGACTTCGGAGCAGCCAAAGAAGGCCCTTCACTCCCCGCTGTCCTAGGACTGCGAGTGCGTAAGAAGACAGTGGCATGCAGTCCTGGGACTGTCAACAGTCCCGGGACTGTGTTTGACTTGTCCTGTCGAAAGGGGTTCGCAATGGCGCCCAAGTGGCGAGAGCTAGCAGACAAGCTGGCCGAACAGATCAAGCGCGGTGAATACGTGCCCGGCCAGCAGCTTCCGCACATCAGGGAGCTTGTCGACGCCGGCGAGGGCTCCAAGTCCACGGTTCACGCCGCCTACAAGGCTCTCGAAGCAGAAGGTCTCGTCACCTCGTCGCGAGGCCATGGCACCGTCGTACGGCAACACGTCCCGCTCAAACGGCTCGGTATCGCCAGGTACGACAAAGCCAAGTGGCGGGACGGCGACGAGGTGGCGTTCATCGCGGACCGCGTGGCGTCCGGACGCACCTACCGCCGGAACGAGCAGACTCAGGCAGTTGATCTAGTTGAAGCCTCGCCCGAGGTGGCCGCGGCGCATGGACTACCTGTGGGAGCTGAGGTCTATGCCCGCGCACGGTTGGTGAAGGAGGGCGACCAGCCAACGCACACCCTGACCAGCTACTACCGGCCCGAACACGTCGAGGGCACGAGGCTTGTGGACCCCACGCCAGGGCCGGCGGGGCGCGGCGGCGGATACCGCGTGCTGTACGACGCGGGTTACGAGATCGACCACATGAAGGAGGAGATCTTCGCCCGTGCTGCAACGTCGGACGAGGTGAAGCTCTTGCAGCTACCGCCAGGCGAACCAGTCGTCGAGCTGCATCGGACGACCTACACGGCCGCTGGCACGGTGGTTGAATTCGCCGTCGGTGTACACGCGGCCTCACGCTTTGCCTGGGAATACGACTTCAAGGTCCCGGACTCGGCGAAGGACAGGGAAGAGCAGCAATGATCTCAGCGCAGGCATGGGCAGATACGCGGCGCTTGTGGGACTACCACCAGATGGGCCACACAGTCCGGCCATGCTCGGTCGCAATCGGCCTGGGCAGCCACGACCTCGGCGTGGCCGATACGGCGGTTGCCCTATACAAGCGCGGCATGGCTCCACTGCTCGTGTTCACCGGCGCTACCAGCCCCACAACGCGGGAACGCATGCCCCGCGGCGAAGCTGTCCACTACCGAGAGCGGGCGATCGAGCTTGGCGTGCCGTCCTCGGCGGTTCTCGTCGAGCCGCGGGCTCGCAACACCGGTGAGAACATCCGGTTCTCCAAGGCCCTACTCGAAGAGGCGGGGGCGGAAGTGTCCTCCGTCCTCCTGATCAGCAAGCCGTACGAGGAGAGGCGCGCCTATGCGACAGCATGTAAGGCGTGGCCGGAGGTTGAGATCGTCAGCGCATCCACGCCGATGACGTTGGACGAGTACCTCGACTCCATCCAGGACGCTCGCTTGGTGATCGACATGCTTGTAGGTGCACTACAGCGTTTGCTGATCTACCCGGACCAGGGCTTCACGATCAAGCAGCTGGTGCCGGATGACGTGATGGAGGCATACGAGCGACTGTGCCGAGAAGGCTTCACGAGTAGGCTCCTCACCACCGACAAGCCATCCACCTGAGATCACACTCGGCCCGCAGCACGGTTGCCCCCTGAACGAATGCCCCCACGTTCATTCGCCCCATGGCCGCAAGGTGATCACTAACGCTTGACCCGAGCCGGGTTGTTACAGGTTTCTCTACCTCATCAAGGCACCCGGCTGCGCTCCGCTTCGCCGGGCGCGCTTCCCGGCTCTGGCTGCGCCCGCGCTCCTGCCTGCGGCCCGCTCGGCGCTGCCGCCGCCGACGCGCGCCCGCAGTGGATAGGCCCGAGGGCATGAGACGAGAACCTAGGCCCGCGGCTTCACGACATGCCTCCGGCGGGGGCGCTCAGACTCCGGGATGGACGGGGCGCCGTTCGCGAGTGCCGGCCGAATCGTGGCGAGCGTCGTGGGCTCCCATCCCGACCACCTTCGACCCAGGCAGAGCCGAGCAGTCGCGGCCCAGGGCGTCAAGGTCGTTCGTACAGTGGCGCGCTCCACCTTGACGCCCTGAACCACGACCGCTCCACGGTGTGTGGGTCGAAGGCGGACGGGATGGGAGTTGGGGTGAGTGGTGGGTGGAGGTCAGCTGGGTGCGTATGAGGGTTTCCCGTCGGAGCACGACCTGCGAGCATGTACGTCCTCGGTCTCCGACAGGGGACTGACTATAGAGGAGGCCCGTGAAGCAGCGGCTTGCCCAGTTCGGAGTCATCTTTCTGGGCATCGAGGCGTGGGTAGCCCTTCGCGACACAACTTCAGTTGTGTCGTTGGTGATCGGCTGCGTATGCATTGCAATACTTGCTTGCTGCTTCGCTCTCCGTGTCTGCAGAGAGATCCAGACCATCAAGGACGACAACAAGCAGGCCCGGGACCGCCAGGAAGCGCGCAGGCGCGAGCAACAGTAGGTAATTCGCTGACCGGCCTGCGACGATCGTGTCAAGCCCGCGCCCCACAGCTGACATCACCGTCTACGCGGACGTCGGCGCATTCGTCTCGCTGTTCCTCGTAGCGAGCGTTACAGCAGCGGAGTACCGCAACCACAGCAACCGCCCCCGTCCGCTACCGTCTCTCCGGGGTCTCGTAGCGGCCGGAATGGCCGTCGCTGACCGATCTCGCTAGAGCTACGGATCAGAAGTGCCCGTGCCCCTCCCGTGCCCGATCGAGCGGGAACTGACGGGGAACCACGGAGTCTGACGGACAGCACTCATGAGAACGGCCCCTGACCGAATCGCCTGGTCAGGGGCCGTTCATCTGCGGTGGGTGTGGGATTTGAACCCACGGTGACATCGCTGCCACGACGGTTTTCAAGACCTCTGCCCGACTGCCGGCTATCGGCCGCCCGCGCGTCTGCACCGCCTGAATACCGATGAGCCAACCCTGCGACTCAGCGTGAAAGCGTCTGACGGGTGGTTCCAGCGGTTGCTGGGAGGCAATAGACGACCTCATCGCGTCAGATGGGGTCGTTGGCGCTGGTCATGGATCGCAGGAAATCTCAGCCAACCATTCTGGGGTGTAGCACTCGGCGAACGACCACTTCTGGTCCGAGTTGTGATCGTCTGTGCTGTCGGTGTACACCTCAAGCCTGCCTTGCGGCGTCAAGCGGTAGTACTCGCGAATCGGGTCACCCTCCACGGTGGGATAGGTTGCCTTCAGTTCCGCGCTCTCGCCGTTCTTGAGGGCTCGCTGGAGGCAGACAATTTCCCGCGCCGCCTGCTTCTGCATCTCCTCACCCTGATCCAGGCTCACCTCGCCACAACTTGAAAACTCGGTTCTAGACTCCCAGCGTTCCTTGACTGGATCGTTCAGCATGCCGCAACCGGCAGCCAGCAAGGACGTTAGCGCTACCGCGACGAGCCGCGCGCGAATCGAAACAGCCGCCACGCAGCGACGACGGGCCCTCCCTTGAGCTATCACGTTGCCCCCTTCCTGGCCGTCAGACGCGGCTTCGATGAAACCGGTTCCGTGCGCGTGCGTGCCAGATCCGTGCCAGATCGAGCGGTCAGCCACGGTCAATCGGGGGGTGTGACGGCGCAGAGGTCGTTGGCAGACCCGGCTCCCCCGTGTGGCAGTTGAACTGCAAGGACTGTCCCGCGAGCGGTGCCAGGCTTACAAAGCAGATGTCGGCAGTTCGAAACCGTCCGCGCCCACCAGTGCAAAGGCCCCCAACCGATCATGGTTGGGGGCCTTTGACATCCACTTCTGACATCAACGGGTGCGGTCACCCTCGGTCGGGACGCCGCTTGAGCATGCGGTCCAGGCGACTCACTGCCTCGCGCTGGGTGTCCTGGACGCCGTGGGTCGTCAGCCAGCCGCCTTGGCGATGATGCGCTCCATCTCCTCTGGGCCGAAGGCCCGCAGAGTCGTGGAACGGACGTTGCCCACCCCACCGAGCTGCAGGAGTGCTGCCGTGGCAGTTTCGTCGTCGGGCGCCTCGACGATGGCCACGAGGTCGTACGGACCGACGGTCCAGTAGATGCTCAGGAGCTTCGCCCCGAGCTTCTGTACCGCTGACCCGAAGGCCTCGGAGCGCTTTGCGGTGTCCTTGTAGTTTTGGACCCCTTGATCGGTCCAGCTCAGCAAGGTGACGTACGTCGGCATGTTCTTTCACCTTCACGAGGAGACACATCGTGAGGCCAAGCCTGGACATCTGGGCCAGAACCTGCACGAGATACGCACCCGAACGAGCAATACGAGCGACCACAGGCATCGAGGGGCAGGCTGACATCAACGACAAGCGAGTTCCCCTGCCCGGCTGGGTACCCGCCCGCCGCCGGGCCATCGGGGACCGCATCTGCGCCGCCCGCACCCACCGAAACCTCATCCAAGAGGGACTAGCCGAAGTCGCCGGCCTGGATCGTAAAACCGTGAACCGGACCGAGCAGGGGGCGCACTCACTCCTCCTCGATCACCTTCTCCTCATCGCCAACGCACTCGACGTACCGCTCGCCGACCTCGTGCGCGAGTAGAGAGCCCGGCTGGCAACACGTCCGGCTAGCCGCGGGCGCGGACGAGCAGGGTGCCGATGTGTCCAGGCTCGGGAGCGTCAATGACGCGCGCCTCGACGTCGCGGAAACCGTGCCGCTCCAAGAGCCCGGTCCACCGGCGGGGCGTGTAGCTGTAGCGGTAGGTGAACATCGCCTTCCCGGCGAAGCCTCCCTTGTACATGCCCTGCGGGCCGTAGGCGCCGGGGATGGCCGGCGGATGGGAAAACGCGAGGACACCGCCAGGGTTCAGCCGCTCGGCCAGGAGCGGGAGCAGCTTGGCCGGATCGGTGAACCACGCCGCTCCGAAGATGGAATAGATGGCGTCATAGCTCTGCGTGCTGTCGCGGAGGTGGTTGAGCACCTCCGTGCAGACGAAGTCCACGCCCATGGGCCCCCAGCGCTCTGTGGTCTTCTTCACCATGACAGACGAGAGATCCACTCCGGTCGCCTTGATGCCGCGCTGCGCGAGGTACGCCAGTGCGCGGCCCGTACCGCACCCAATCTCCAGTACGGACTGAGGCTCGCCGAGTACCTCGGCCCCCGGACCATGCCCGGCGTACTGGGTCCAGTTGAATACCGGCTCCATGTCGTCCTTGAAGGCGCTGCCTGCGTAGGTGTCCCAGAGTTCGGTCTCGGCTGTGATGTCGTGTCGTGCGGGCACGGCACTCCCTTCGTGGACGGGAACAGGCGAAGCCCCTGCCCTCCTCGGGGGAAGAGGGCAGGGGCAGCCTAGGGGGTGGTCAGTGGCTGTCGGGGGCCTTGTTGTCGCACGGCGAGCAGTTCGCGCCGTCGATGGCCCACAGCTCCTCGTCGATGTCGAAGCCGTTGGACCGCAGGAAGTCCGCGGTACGCAGGCACAGGCCGTCAGTCCGGCGCTGGATGAATGGGGCGTGGTGCTTGTACCGGCCGCCGTTGTAGACGTCGCACAGGGCGAAGTACACGGGGGTGTCGAGGATGAGCTGGTGCACACCGATGTCCACGATCTTGCCTACGCCGAGATGGACGTCGGCGTGCTCCATCGCGGTGATCGTGTACATCACGGCGTTCGCGAGAATGCGCTCGGCCATGTTGCGGACCATGACGTTGTCGCGGAGGAGGAGCGCGATCCCGCGCTCCCAGATGGTGCCGCCGTCGGTCACGTTGATGGCGAGGTGGCGGATGTGTGGCTGGACGGCGTTGAGGATGGTCTGGGGGTCGCGGGTCCGCGTCTGCGCCTGAACTACTGTGCTCATAGGGGCAATTCCTCCTGCACGTTGATGGTGCGATGGACTTGCGGACCCGCTCCAGCCGTCGACCTGTCCAGGGGCGTGGCGGCTGGAGCGGGGGTCATTGGGGCTGCGCGACGGCGCAGCAGGGCCCGGCCCATACCTCCGTGTCGAGGACGTGGGCGCCGAGCTGGCCACGGATGATGCCGACGCTCACCGCACCGGTGGTGAGGAGCTTCTTGCACCAGATGCAGGCGCGGCCGGCGGACTGGTCCCACGTCAACGTCCCCAGATCGGGGAGCGGGCGGACGGGGGCGGTCATGACTTCTTGGCCTTGCACTGGTCGCACTCGCAGGCCGGGAACGCGGACGACTGGTCCACAGTCTTGAGCGGGACTACCTCGGCCTCTGGGCGGACAACACGCGTTCTGCCGTACCGGTCCACCTCGTACACCTTGATCGTCATCGTCACGACGACGCCCCTTCCACTACCCTGAGTCGCCCGGCCATCACTGAGGCTGCGCCAAGCTCGTTTCCGCAGTTCAGCGGGGCTGGCGTGATCCGCCGGTGAGGTCCTCACGCTGGTAGGCGGCATGATCGTCGGGGCGAGATCGTCCGCCCGTCTCGTCACCGCTGTACTTCGCTGTTCGCCAGGACGAGCAGGGCTCGCAGGAGCGTGGTGGCCTGCCGGGTGTCGGTGCGGAGCTTGGTCAGGGTCCGCCAGTTCTTGAGGTTCGCGAAGCCGTGTTCGTTGGCGGCGCGTTCGCGGCTGACCAGGCGGTTCGTCTCCTTCTCGGCGGCGGTCAGCTGGTGGTTGCGGGTGGCCTTGCGGCCGGTGATGATCACCGGGTCGTCGTCGGGTTTGTCGTCGAGGCCGACGAAGCCGAGGTCGGCCAGGGCGCCGAGGCCGGCTTCCCGCAGGTGTCCGGTGATCTTGTTGTGGCGGGCGGTGGTGATCTCGCTGGACCGGCCGGGCTTGGCCGCGGAGATCCAGATCAGGTTGCCCTTCTCGTCGGTCAGCGCGAGAAACAGCAGGCCATGGGCCTTGTGCTTGCCTGAGTAGTTCTTCCGGTCGTCCTTCCCGGTGCGGCGGTGGGTGCGGATCAGGGTGCCGTCGAGGAGGACCACGACCCCGCCGCTGCGGGCGATCTTCTTCAACGCCCGGTCCAGGCGCGGGGCGCGGGCGGCCAGCAGCTTGACGACTTCCTTCACCCAGCGGCGGACGGTGGACTCCCCGACACCGTTGCCGCCGGCCATGTCGGCCAGACGCTGGTCGTGGCGCAGGACGGCGAGCACGATGACGGCCTGCCGGCCGGGTTCGGCCTTGCGCCAGGGCGAGCGCATCTGGTTCCGGTGCCGGCGTATCAGGTCGGCGACGAGGCTGATGGTCCGCTTCGACAGCGGGAGGCGGACCTGGTAGACAACTTCCTGAGCGCCCTCGGCGGGCTGGTTTTTGCTCACACATCTGCCAACTCCCGCCGGGGGCCCTCGCGTTACGGCAGGAATCGGCCCGTCCGGCCGTCGACACCGCTGGTCAGCGTGGTCGGTAGCGGCCCGATGCGGTGCGGACGAGCCAGCCGCGGTCGGAGAGTTTGCGCAGCTGGCCCCGGACCGGCTCGATCTTCGCCGGGGTCGTCTCCCGGCCCAGCGCGAGGGCGACATCCTTGGCCATCACCGGACCGTCCGCCCCGGCCACGATCTCCATGATCCGGCGGTACTCCGAGGTCAGGGCCTGAAGCCCCATCCCCTCGACGCGATCGGGCACCACCCGCATCCCGCCCGCACCCGGGCCCACCGTCACAGCAACCGGCTCCGGCTCCGGCTCCGGCTCCGGCTCCGGCTCCGGCGACACGATGCCCGGCGGTCGCCGTCCACCGTCGGTGGCCTCAAACCATTGCCCGAACACCACCTCGGCGGCCTCCAACCGGGCCACCTCCAGCTCGAGTTCGCCCAGCTCCTTGCGCAGCAGTTCGGCACGTTTCGCCAGCTCAAGCCGCCGCTCGATCGTCCACGTCAGTACGTCCGTCATGAACATTCCTCCCGACGCGGAACCTACGCAGCAGCCCCCGAACCTCACGCCAGAACCCGCAAGAACGCCCACGCCAGACGATCTCGTGCTAACGATCAGGCCACCTGTCAGCGTGAGTACCTCACCGGCGCATCACACCAGCCCCACTGAACTGCGGAAACGAGCTTGGCGCAGCCTCACTGTGACTACGACGGTATTGAGCAGGGGCCGCCGCTTGAACTGACTGCGGGTACGGGTGCCTGGCCGCGTTCGACAGGCAAGGGGGATGTCATGGACACCGGATCACGCACCACCCTGACCGATGGTCAGGGAACGCCACAGAGGAGTCGCAGCGGCATAGTGTCCGGGTACGTCTTCCGCCTGGTCCGTGAGCAGTTGGGCCACACACAGGAGGCCCTCGCGGAGCGGTTCCGGGTCTCGCCCGACACCGTCGCAGGATGGGAATCAGGACGCCGGCCCCTGACGGCTGTGCCGGTCGGGCAAATGCTCATGTACCGCCACCAGCTCCTGCAACTGGGCAGCGCGCCAACCCTGCTCTTAGCCTTGGAGCTGGCTATGGAGGCAGACGTATTGCTGGCCGGTGCCCTCGACGAGGACACGTCCGCCGACGACAGCCCGATCGGTGCATGGGTCATGCAGCGGGACCTAGTTGAGGTGCTGTCCTGGCCGCTCAACGGCGTGACTCCGACACCGCTACGAGCGCTGCCTGACCCGCCGCGACCGCGCCGGGGCCCCGTACCGCGCGGGCCGGAACTCCCCGCCGCCGACCGCAGGCGCTTCTTCTCCCGCATGCGCCAGGCCGCCGAGCAGGCGCGCGGCAAGGAACGCTTTCTGCTTCGCCGCCAAGCCCTCTACCTGGCCGGGTACGATGATGCGCCCGACACCTCTGAGTGGCTGGCCCGTCAGCAGCGGACTGAGCGCCCCGACGACTGGCTGACCGGTTGGCTCAACGCCCGGTCAGTCGCCGCTGTCGCGGCCAGGCAAGGCGACCAGGAACGGATGGGGCACTTCATCACGACCACCCTCACCGACAACGACGCGGGCGAGGCGGCCAACCTGAACTACTGGGCGTACTGGATCGGTGAGGCGCCGCACATCCAGCTGTCCGACGACTTCATTGCCACCCCGAACCCAGGCCCCTGGCAGGGGGACAAGCTGATGCGCCACCTCGTGCGCGGCCTGACCCCGCACCACGGGTTCTTCGATCTGAATGTCCACTCCCTGTGGACCCTGCTCGCCGCCCGCCCGAACCTGCTTCGCCCGGGCGCTCCGGTCGGGCGAGACCTACGCACAGCCCTCCGCGTGATGTTGGATAGCCGGGAGTTGTCGGCGCGTGCGCGCAGGGAACTGGAAGGCATCCGGTACGCGATCCGCCTCGCCGAGGCGTGAGAGGAGACGGGCGTGGTTGACGACCTGTCCGCAGTGGGGCGCTTCTTGTACGAGGTGGGCACGCTCAAGCACACGCGCCGAACGGGCTGGTGGATGGCAGGCGTCAAGGATCCGGAGAGCGTCGCCGAGCACTCGTGGCGCACCTCGCTGATCGCCTCGATTATCGCGAAGTTGGAAGGCGCCAACCCGGCACAGGCCGCGTTCCTCGCTGTGTGGCATGACACGCAGGAGACCCGCACCGGGGACGTGAACTACGTTGGGAAGAAGTACGCGCCTGCCGGTGACCCGCAGGAGGTGACCGCGGACCAGACGGCCGACATGCCGGAGGTGCTTGCGTCGGCGATCCGCGACGTCGTCGCCGAGTATGAGGGCAAGGAATCGCCAGAAGCCGTCTGCGCCCGGGACGCGGACAAACTGGAGTGCCTGCTCCAGGGCATCGAGTACAAAGCTCAGGGCTACGAGAACGCACAGCGGTGGATCGACAACAGTCGCGGCCGCCTTGTTACCGAGACTGGCCAGCGTCTCGCGGATGAGCTTCTCGGCCAGGGGACACTGGACTGGCTGCGTACCGCCCTCGGCGAGACAAAGCCCTGACTCCCGACGCCCCGGCCGCTACCATCTCTCCGGGGCCTCGTAGCGGCCGGTATGGCCGTCGCTGACCGATCTGGCTAGAGCTACGGATCCGAAGGCCGCGGCTCAGAGGGCTGGCTCCTGGGCCGCCCGAGGCCGCTCGGTAGCGGCCGACAACGACCAATGATGACCACTCAGGCGGTCGGGGCCAGCGCTCCGAGCTGCAAGAACGCAGGTCGCCAAGATCCCCCCAAAGACCCAGGGCAAGAAGAAGTAGGGCGCCCCTCCCTGGTCTCACAAGAAGCTGGGATCCGCGGTTCGCCGTGGACCCGGGGCTCGAAGTGCTTCGACCTCTCAGCGCAACTGTCGGCGCGTGCAGAGAGTCGTACCCGTCGTGACCGAAGCCCGTACACAGCACAGCGTGATGTTGTCGCCCGCCGTCTCCACGGCAGCAGGCATCGGGAGTCTGGCCCTCGCCGCCGTGGCGAGCTGGAGCAGCCTCCTGTTGGTCGTGCAGGGGCGGGTGGTGCCCGGCTGGGCGGTGAGTGCAACTCTCCTTGTCATGGCGCTCGTTCTCCGATGGGCCCTCACCCGGGTGGGCCGCCCGGCGGGGGCTTCGAGCCTCCCGCGGAAGCGAGCCACGTCGGCACGGCCGGCGAGCAGGTTGCTGATCGTCACGGCGATGCTTGGCACTGCATGGGGAGCGGCGGACGACCTGATCTCGGACGCGGAGTACCACCTTCTGCGCCCTGCGGGGCCGGGGGGCTGCACGGCCGTGGTGCGGGAGACGTCCTTTCTCGTGATCGGCAATGGTGAGGCGTACGCGGTGGGGCGCACCGGCCTGGCCCTGGGTGAGTCGGCATCCTGGACGGTCGACGATGGTTACCGGCCCGTCGATGCAGGCACGTACGAGTTGGACTGGGGGCCTGGCGGCGGTTTTCTGCGCATCAGCGGTACGAGCACCGATCCTGTCGTCCGTGGGGGATCGGCCGACATCGACTGCGGGAGCTGAGGCCGGTCATGCTCACCGGCATGCCCGGCGCGAGGCCCTCGGGGGCCGCACGGTAAAGGGCGCGTCCCGGGGGGCGACAAGAGCCGGCTACCTCACCATCACCGCGGGGCCGTGCCGCTCCCGTGCCAGAACGGGCGGGGACTCACGGTGATTCGGCAGCAACAACGGTGCAGACGCGAGGACCTACGCCAAGGCAGATGTCCGCAGCTCACGCCAGCGACCGCCCCAACTCGCTCCTGAAGTGTTGATCACATGTCGGGTGGGCCGGGCACGGGGCGGGGAGTTTCCAGGCGAAGGACGAGTGCACGCAGGGCGCGAAGTTCGGTGTCCAGGGCCTGTGCGCCTTTGCGGCTGAGGGTGATCCATGTTCGGGGGCGCCGACCGGCGTAGCCCTTCTCCATGGTGATCAGACCTGAGTCCTCAAGCACCTTCAGGTGCCGGGAGAGGTTTCCGTCCGTGACGGCCAGTTGCTTCTTCAGGAAGCCGAACTCGACCCGGTCGGCTTCGCGGGCGACGGTGAGGATGCCGAGCCGCACGCGCTGGTGGACGGTGTCGTCCAGCGCCTGAGTCGGATGCAGTCCTTGCTGGTCGTCCGGCGTAGCGGCGCTCACGAGATGACCGTACGCGGACCGGCGGCGTCGGGCGCGGCTCGGCGGTGGGTCGTCGTCCACTCGGACAGACCGGCGAGGAGCAGGATGGCGGCGAGCAGGAGCGCCTTGGCCTGCGGTCCGTCGGTCCAGCCGGGGTGGGCGGGGTGCGCCCAGGGGAGCCACCCAGTGCCCCAGGAGGCTCCCAGGTAGCCAGTGAGCAGCAGAGCGTGAGTGATGCCGGCCGCTGCGGCGATCCAACTGCGTTCGGCCATGCCGAGGGCCAGGAGTCCGATGCCGACCAGGTACCACGGGGAGGCGTACCTGTTCTCCAACAGTGCGGCCTCCCATGGCTGGTTCCTGCCGAACAGCAGCATTACCAGTGCTGCCGCGATCGCCACGGTAGTTGCCGCGGTTGCGCGAATCCACACCCTGCGGCGGGGGACGATGCCCCGAGTCTCGCCACGCAGGCGATACCAACGGGCGAAGACGAACCATGCCAGGGGTAGGAGCGCGAACCACATGCCCCAGGCCGCGAAGCGCAGGACGGCGCCGTCGAACTCGCCCTTCAAACAATGAGTTCCCGGCTCATGGACGACGCACAGGCCGGTCAGTTCGGCGTAGGCGAAGGCTGGATAGGACTCGATGCTGCGCCCGTGGGCTCCAAAGTTGAAGGCGTACCTGGCGACCGGAGCGGCCGCCAGCCCGAGGAGGCCGAAGCCGAGGAGGGGAATCCACGAGCCGTTCAGCTGCGTGCGGGTTCTGACCCGCAGGCCTTCCGTCGCCGCCAACAGGCCGGCCGCGTGCGCCCGCGGTTCGGATTCCGCGCCGCTCGGTGCGGGTGTTCCCATGATGTCCCCCTGTGGTCGCGCTTCGGCAACGCTGTGAGGCGGACCACCGGATGACCGTCCGCCGAACATTAACTTTGCAATGCAAAGTACATGGCGGTCAAGAGCACGCGGCGCGCCGTCCCAACCAAAGTGGCTCCTCCGAAAGGCAATTCACGGCCGGAGAGGGCGGCAACCAACCGCTGGGACGTCCCGCGATCACCACGAGGCAGGCGGTACAGCAGCGGAGTGCAGCGGCCATCGCAACCACCCCCGACCCTCGGCAGCTCCAGGCTGCCGACTGGCCGACCGAAGAGACCTCAGCGACCGCTCCGCCCATAGTTCGCATCGAGTGACAGTCTGGGGCTTCTCTTTCGTTGGATCTGCGTTGCCGTCAGCCGAAGGCGGCCGCCGGTAGCCGCGGGCCTTCGTCGCCCCCGTCACGTGCGGCGAGATTCGATAAGGAGGTGAGGATGGAGATGCCGTCTCCCAGCAGTTTCAGTCCGAGAACGAAGAACAGGACAGCCATCACGGCGACATTGTGCTGGGCTGCCCAGTCTTTCCAATTGCCGAGCGTGGCTTTGGCTCGCTCTCCCCCGAGCAGGAAGACTCCCAGTGGCGCCAGCAGGCCGAGGGTGGCGATCAGGACGAAGATTGCCAGCGATGCGATCTGCTGCCCGACCGGCAGTCCGGCTGAGCCGATGGAGGCGGCCGCGGCGATGGTCAACGGGGCGTTCTTGGCGTTGAGTGCGGCCAGGGCCAGTCCGAGTCCGAAGACCTTGACCGGCGTGAGGCGGTCGATCGCACCCATCCACTTCGGCAGCTGGGCTTGTGAGGGATCCTTTGGGCGCCGGTGCCATTGCCGAGCGCCGAAGAGGATGAGGAGCACGCCCAGAGCGAGCTTGAAGGCGCCCACCCAGGTGGCCGGTTGATTGTGGGCGGAGGCACCTGCGGGGGTGGCGATTGCCAGCATTACCGCGCCCAGTGCCGAGAGTCCCAGGATCCAGCCGACGGTGAAGAGGACTCCGTTGAGGCGTCCCTGGGGCGTGGCGAGTATGAGGATGATGGCGATGATCGGGAGCGGGCTGATCGCGACGGCGGCCGCAAAACCCAGCACATCACCGAGAACTGCGCCCATGGTTGCCTCCGTGGCGTTCTCGACACGTCCCACCAGCTCCATCTTCCTGCGCTTGGCCGGATCTGTCCTCGGGAGCTTTTCAGGACGCGGAGGACCCCGGCCTGGGCCTGCCGCACCCGCGTTGCCGCAGTCCCGGACCGGACGGCGAGCCGGCACCCGAGGCGGTTTTCTTCCTCGGCACCGTGACGGAGACGCGGCACGGAACGAAATCGCCCCTGGTGGGGAAGGAGCGAAGTGATCAGAACTGGACGCAGTGCCGGAGCTTCCCGGGAATCCGTCCCAGGTGAGCACATCGCCCAGGGGCCGAGATGCGAGCCGGTAGATCCGCCGTGAGGATTGACATGTGAGGGCGATGGCGCTTCATATCCGGGCGTCTGGCGACCCTCGCACCGATCCGTGGCAGGAGAATCTCACGATGACTGCGACGACAGGTGCTGCCCAATCAGCTCACCCCGAGCGCCCGGGCAGGTCGGATGGGGTCTGCAGCGAGTTCACCGTCTTCACCAAGATCAAACCGGGCCATGCTGATGCGTTGCGTGAGGATCTCGTCGCGCTCGCCGACGCGGCGGCCAGCGAGAACGTCCATGCGGCGGTGCGCAAGATCGGCACCCTGCATGACGCACGGCACGTGATCTTCGACAACGACACCCGGTTCATGTTCGCCAGTGTCTTCGACGGCTCCTGGGACACGTACATCGACGACTTCGCCCAGACGGTGGTCGGCGCCCGCTTCGACAAGGTCTTCTCGCACAGCGAAGGGTTCCCCGGCGTCACCGACCCAGGGGCGAAGGACTGGTTCGTCGCCCACCAGGAGCCCGCGGGGGTCTTCGTCAGCGCCTATCCCGATCTGACTGTTCAGCAGATCTACAAGGACCAGCGCGTGGACGACGCGTTCCAGGCGGTGCTGGACACCCCCGAATTCCGGGCGGCGCTGGACAATCCGGCCAACGCGGAGTTGCTGGCCACGCCGGCCTTCCAGAAGCTGATGGAGGAAGCCGCGGTCTAGAACCGGACACAACCAGCCTTCAGAGCCGACCCAACATCGGTGGGCCACGTCGGGTGCGGGTCGGCTGGTGCAGGTCTGCCCAGGCAGAGGCCGATATGGAGGCACAGGCGATCATGAACACGGCGGCAAGTAGCAGCGCAGCCAGCGTGCGCGTAGAGATCGACGACGTCCAAAGCGGGGCACTGCGTCCACGGCCCGTGCCGTACGAGGGAAAGTTCATGTTCCTGCGCGTCGACGACCGCCATGCCGGGCGCGCCCTGCTGCGGCGGCTGCTCCCGTTGACCTCGGGTGGTCTGCCCAGCGTGGACCCGAGCCAGGATGCCTGGGTAGCTGTGGCGTTCACCTACCAGGGGCTGAAGGCCCTGGGGGTACCTCAGGAGTCGCTGGACAGCTTTCCGCGGGCGTTTCGTGAGGGCATGGCCGCCCGGGCGGAGCTGATCGGTGACGTGGGCGGGAGCGCCCCGGCCCACTGGGAGGCGCCGTTTGGAACGGGCGACGTTCATATCGCGTTGAGCGCCCTGTCTTCCGATGGGGCGCAGCTGGGCAAGGAGCTGGAACGGGCCCGCGTCGCCTACGAGGACACGCCCGGTGTCCAGGTGATCTGGCAGCAGGACGTCCACCAGCTCCCGACCGGGCGCACCACCTTCGGATTCCGCGACGGCATCAGCCATCCCAACATCGAGGGCGTCGGACTGCCGGGCTCCAACCCGCAGGAAGTCCCCATCAAAGCCGGTGAGTTCATCCTGGGCTACCCCGACGAAACCGGCAGCCTGCCGCCCATGCCCAGCCCCGATGTGCTGGGGCGCAATGGAACCTACGTAGCCGTTCGCAAGATCCACACCAACGTGGCAGCATGGCGGCAGTACCTGCGCGCGAACAGCTCCAGCGCCGAGGAGGAGGCACTCCTGGCGGCGAAGATGGTCGGGCGCTGGCCGAGCGGCGCCCCGCTGACGCTGACGCCGGAGCATGATGATCCGGAGCTGGCGGCCGATCCGCACCGCGTCAACAACTTCCTGTACCGGGAGAACGACGATCGCGGCTTCCGGTGCCCCGCCGGCGCGCACATCCGGCGCACCAACCCCCGCGATTCCACCATCATCGGCGACGCACGGATGCACCGCCTCATCCGTCGCGGCACCACCTACGGCCCGCCGCTGCCCGAGGGCGTGCTGGAGGACGACGGCGCCGACCGGGGCCTGGTCGGCGTCTTCATGGGAGCCCACCTGGAACGACAGTTCGAATTCATCAAGGCTGAGTGGGTCAACGACGGCAACTTCATCGGCTATCCCGGCGAGAAGGACCCGGTAGCCGGGCACCACGATGGAACCGGCAGCGTCACCATCCCGGAGAAGCCGGTCCGGCGTCGCCTGCAGAACCTGCCCAGCTTCGTGGTCACCCGCGGCGGCGAGTACTGCTTCCTGCCGGGTCTGCGTGCCCTGCACTGGCTCGCCGAACTGGAGGACTGACGGCGATTCCTACCCGCTGCGGTCCGATCACGCTCTCCGAGGAGAGGTCGAAGTCATGGCAGCACAGTTCGTCCCCTACACGCCTGACGTCGAAGACGACGACCCGAACTTCGACCGCAACGTGCAGACGGTGATCGAGAAGACCGAGAGCTACATCGCCGAGTCGGTCAAGGCCGGAGGTACCGGACGGGCCCTTCGCGACGCCCACGCCAAGGGCTACGGGTTGGTCCGAGGGGAAGTGGAGATCCTGGACGGGCTGCCCCCCGAGTACGCCCAAGGCATCTACGCGACTCCGGGAACCCACGATGCGCTCATCCGCTTCTCCAACGGCTCGCCGCACGCCGGAGCCGACGCGCGACTGGGCGCCGCCACCGGACTGGCACTGAAGATCTTCGACATCCCCGGCCCGACCCTGCTGGAAGACGAACCGGACACGGGCACCTTCGACTACGCCAACATCAACGGACCGATCTTCTTCTGCAACACGGTCGAGCACTACCTGTTCATCCAGGAGCTGTTCCTGAACGCGCCGGCCTACTTCTCCCAGGGCCGACCCGGCGCACATCGTTTCTTCACCGAGTTCGTGACCGGAAAGGGAACGCTGGACCAGGACAACTGGGCGTGGGACGAGTTCCTGGCCTTCCTGCGCCTGTCAAAGACCCCTCCGGTGAACCTGCTGCTGTCGAGCTACTGGACGATGGGCGCGGTCCGGCACGGGGACTACATCGCCAAGGTGCGCATCACCCCCGATCCGTCCTTCGCCGCCGCGGTGGTCCGGCGCGCCATCGCCCCGGCCTCCGCGCAGGAGGTCTTCCGACCGGCCCTGCAGGCCGAACTGCAGGAGCGGCCCTACGCCTTCGACATCCAGGTCCAGCTCTGCACCGACCTGGAGCGCATGCCGGTGGAGGACACCACCGTGGAGTGGCCCGAGCAGCTTTCGCCGTCCGTCACCGTGGCCAAGCTGCGGCTGCCGCAGCAGGACATCTCCGGCCCGGACAATCTGGAGAAGATGGACGCACTGTCCTTCACGCCCTGGCGGGTCACCGCCGAGCACGCACCCCTGGGTAACATCATGCGAGCCCGCAAGGAGGTCTATCGGCGATCCTCCATCGAGCGCCACAAGCTCAACCAGCAGGCGCGCACAGAGCCCCGCAGCGCCGACGAGGTACTCGGCCCGACTCAATGAAAATTGACGTGACGGCAAGCGTCGGAGCGATCCGTGCTCGGGACTACCCCTGGATCGTCGCCCGTCTCGGTTTCCGTCTCATTCAGCCCCGTTCACGGAACGCTGTATGCGTCATCGGGAGGGGTGCGTGGGGTCGTGGTCAGGCCTCCTCCGAATGGATGTCGACGGTGATCACGGCGTTCTTGATGGCGGTCTGGACCGCGGCGACGATGGTCTCGGTGTCCGCACCCGTGCCGACCTGGCCCGCGAGTGCGGTGATCGCGGCGGACTGGGCGGCCAGGGTCTTGTCCATGCGCCGGATGCGGACCTGCATGTCCTTGAGGATGCTCTGCGGTTGCCACATCGGATTCGTTTCGTGGTCCGCCGCGTCGGAGGGGCCGCCGATCGCGTCCGTCTTCCATACGGCGTCGAAGATGTCCTTCTTGGTGATCCCCGCCATGGGGTCCTCCTCTTGGTCGGAGCCGGGGTTCCAACTCGCGGGATGCTTCAGTCGCTCGGCGACGTCGGCGCGCAGCGTGGCCATCGAGAACCCGCGTGGGTCGACCTTGTCGGAGCTCCACTCCAGGTGGCCGATCACGCTTTTCGCCGACCAGCCGTGAGCCCGGCACAGCGCGGCCTGGACGCGGACGATCGCCTGGTACTGCGCCTTGGGCCAGGGGTCTTTGCCGTCGCCGAGGTTCTCGCACTCCCAGCCGTAGAAGCGCGCGTTGCCGTCGATTCCGTTCGCGTTGCCCTTCGTGGGCGGGGTCGGACGGGTGCCGTAGGACTCGGCGATGACCTGCTCCAGCACACGCGGGTCGCCGCCGCCGGCGTGGTTGGCGCGGCCCCAGCCGACCATGTGCACCCGGCCGTCCTTCGCGATCATCCCGTGGCACAGAGGACCGGGCAGATCCGCGTAGCCGTCGCGGACGATGCGGACGGTGGAGGCGGTGCCTTTGGTGACCGTGTGGTGCACGATCGACCCGTTGACCGGACCCCACGGCCCCTTTGAATTCCGGTTGTGCGTACGCCAGTCACCGACTTCTACGATGCGCACGCCTTCCGCTCGCAAAGCGGATATGACCTGTGCGGCAGTCAGGGGCTGTGCCATGTGGTTCTTCCTTTCGCCCTGAGGTGTACGCGACGTTCCGGGACGTGCCCACCTCATTCTCTGCCCAGAAGTACGGACCACGTCACACACGTCGAACTCGCCGCCGCGACTGTGTACTTCGTGCCGTCCGTCAATGCCGTTCCGGATGCGCTGAAGTCGCCGGTTTTGACGGGAAGTCGCCGGTTTTGACGGGCCGTGGGGCCGGGGGTCACCCGCTCCTGCGGGGAAATGGCACGGCACCCCGATGGTCGTCAGGGGAGTCACCTCTGCCGTTCGGGCGAGGGGGCGTTGCGTACCAGCCGTCGTCTCCTCGGCCGCGCCGCATGCGTCGGCCGCACGGTCACCCGCGCACGTCAGGGGCTCCTGGACGGCTCGGTGGGTGGCTCGTGCGGCCGATGGGGGGGAGGGCGTGCTCTGTGTCGGATCAGGCGTTGGGGCGCTTGCCGTGATTGGCGTCCTTCTTCTTGCGGCCGCGGCGCTTGTTTCCTCGCTTGGCCATGGCGGATATCTCCCTTATTCAGGATGTTTCGGGCCTTCGTCAGTCTAGGTTCGACCCGGTTCCGCCGCATCAGACGTGCCGGGCCGTCCGGGCGCGCAATGCCTCGGCGAACCAGGCGAGGGCCGGTGTCGGATCGTCCGGTGGGGCCATGCGTTGATCACCGCGAGCAGCTGTAGGTACCGCAGGCGGCGAGGGTCGTTCGCGGTGTCCGGCAGGGTCAGCAGCCGGTGGCGCAGGCCCGTGTCGTCGGGGAGGCCGACGTCGCTCGCGTACGGCGTCCGACCTGGGCGCCGGGCAGAAGTCGCTGGAAAAGGCGCAGGGGCTGGGGGATTTCCCGGGCAAGGTCACGTGCCGGGTCGTGAAGGTGTCGCGGTACCCGGCACCGTAGCCCGGCCGAAGGCGCCGCTCGGGGCGTCACCCGTTCGGGTGCGTCCGGGTGGACGCCCGGGAAGGTGCCACGCAGGGTCGGTTCTGTCTTGCAGTCCCGCTCCGGCCTAGGAGTTTCCATGGCACACTCAGCGCCCGCGTCCGGCCCGGCCCGTACCGTCGATCAGGGGGACATGAACCCCTGGGCAGCGGGCGGAGTCATGTTCGCCGGCGTGCTGCTTCTCGTCGACGGGGTCCTCGGAGTGATCAAGGGCATCACCGGTCTCGCCACCGACGACGTCTACGCGCACGTCAGTAACTACACGTTCAAGTTCGATGTGACCACATGGGGATGGATCCACCTCGTCCTCGGCATCGTCCTCGGATGCGTCGGCTGGGGCATTCTCAAGGGCGCCGTCTGGGCTCGTGCCACGGGTGTGGTGCTCGCCTCCATCAGCCTGATCGTCAACTTCGTCTGGCTGCCGTACCAACCGGTCTGGGCGATCGTCTCCATCGCCATCGACGCGTTCGTCATCTGGGCCCTGTGCACGGCGACCGCGAAGGCGGTCATCTGAGGCAGCGGGCGCGTGAGGGAGCGGACCATGGATGCGGGGGAGAGGGAGAGGGTTGCGGTGCCGGAGGAGAACGCGGAAGAACTCGTCGCTCTTGCCGCCGAGGCGTATGTCTACGGCTGTCCGCTGGTCCACGGCCTGTCGACGGTCGAGGACTTCATGCAGACGGGCTCCGGCGCGCTGCCGCCCGCTCCCTTCAACCACTTCGCGCATGCGGGCCAACCGGTGGCCCCCGACGCGCACTTCGCGTCGGTCGGTGATGACGGCACGGTCCACTCCCTCGCCCATCTCGACCTTTCCGGCGGCCCGGTTCTCCTCCATGTCCCCGACACGGACGGTGCGTACTACGTGCTGCAGTTCGTGGACGCCTGGACCAACAACTTCGCGTACGTCGGCCGCCGTGCCACCGGTACGGAGGCCGGGGACTGGCTCGTCGTACCGCCCGGCTGGGCGGGCAGCGTGCCCGACGGGGTGCGCGGGGTGATCGACGCGCCGACCTCCGTCGTCACCGTCATCGGACGCGACGCCTGCGACGGTCCGGACGACAGGGAGCGGGTCCGCGCGCTTCAGGCACGGCTCGCCCTCACGCACGTCGAACCCGGGACCCACCGCACGGGCCTGCCCGCGCCCGACCCCGACGTACCGGAGTCGCTGCGCTTCTTCGAGCAGCTCAGGGTGTGGATGGCCGACTTCCCGCCGTCCGCGCCCGACCAGGCGTATCAGGACCGGTTCCAGCCGCTGGGGCTGCTGGAGGAGGGGCCGTCGCCGTACGTGTCCGCCGACCCCGGACTCGTACACGCGCTGACCGAGGGCCTGGTACGGGGCAGGGCGCGGGTGGCGGAGGCGAGCCGGTCCCCGGCGGCGGACGGGGGCTGGGAGACGAACCCGCATCTCTTCGACTACAACCTCGACCGGTACGGCGTCGGGACCATCGACTCCCCGCAGTGGCGGATCGCGGACCGGGAGGCCTCCTACCTGACCAGGGCGGTGGCGGCGCGGAACGCGCTGTGGGGGAGCCACGGCTACGAGGCGGTGTACGCACGCGCGTTCCGCGACGCCGACGGTGAGCTGCTGAACGGCGCCCACTCCTACGTACTGCGCTTCGACCGGCAGCCGCCGGTGGGAGCGTTCTGGTCCATGACCGCGTACGGCACACAGGGCCACCGCCTCGCCGGGAACCCGGCCGACCGGTCCTCGATCGGTGATCGCACCCCGGGGCTCGTATACGACGAGGACGGGTCGCTGACGCTGCACATCGGGAGGGAGCGCCCGGCCGGCCCGGCCGCGGCGGCGAACTGGCTGCCTTCGCCCGGCGGGGAGTTCCGGATCGTGCTCAGGCTCTACGTACCGGGGCAGGAGATCCTCGACGGTACGTGGGAGATCCCCGCCGTTCAACGGAGCGGGGCGGGGTGAGCGGCGCGGGGTGAGTGGTGAGTTTCGGGGCCGGTTTTCGGGCGTTGTCAGTGGGGCGGGTCACACTGGAGTCATGTGCCGCAGCATCAAGACCCTTCGACCGCCCGCACTCCCCGAAGAGGCCACCGAGGAGGAGATCCGGGCCGCCGCCCTGCAGTTCGTACGCAAGGTGTCCGGCTTCCGTGCCCCGGCCGCGCACAATCAGGAGGTGTTCGACCGGGCCGTCGACGAGATCGCCGGGGCGACCGCCAGACTGCTGGACGGTCTGGAGATACGGGGGGCGGTCAGGACGCCGTAGTGGCCGTCGCCGGCGCCGCTGTCCGGGCGGCCGCCTCGGCAGCCGGGCGGCGCATGACGTACGCGGCGAGGGCGCCCGCCGCGAACAGCGCGAGGACCGAGACGGCCGTACCCACCCAGGTCGCGCCGAGCCACTGGCCGCCGAAGTAGCCGAGGCCCACGCTGTAACCGGCCCAGGCCACGCCCGCCAGCGCCGACCAGGGCAGGAATTCCTTGACCTTGCGATGCGCGGCGCCCGCGCCCAGGGAGACGACCGAGCGGCCGGCCGGGGCGAAGCGGGCAATGATGACGAGGATGCCGCCGCCCCGGGCGAGGGCGACGCCGAGGCGTTCCTGTGCCGAGGTGAGGCGGCGGGACCGGGCGATGGCCCGGTCCAGGCGTTCGCCGCCGCGCCAGGCCAGCCGGTACGCGACGAGGTCGCCGAGGACCGAGGCGGAGGCGGCGCAAAGGATCAGCGCGAGGAGCGAGGGCACCTGGGACACCTGCGCGGCGGCGTTCGTCGCGGCAGCGGTGCCCGCGACGGTCGTCGAACCGGCGGCGGCTGCCGTGGCGGCGGCGATCACCAGGACTCCGCTGGGCAGCACGGGCAGAAAGACATCCAGGAGCACCGAGAGGGCGACCACGGCATAGATCCATGGGCTGCCGGTCAGCGCACCCATACTCTCAAGCACCTACTACTCCCCGATCCGGAACAACGCCGCGACGTCGCAGGGGAGCGGCAGGAGCGGCAGGGCCAGCTGTCCAGCGTACGCGTGACGCTCTTGCGGTGATCTATAAATACGGATGATGTTGGGAAGCTCACGTAAGCCTGCAAATGGGAAGCCCAGGTTCCGGGCGTAGGCGCTGCGGGCGGTGCAGGTGGTGCAGGTGGTGCAGACGGTGCAGGCGGCGCAGGTGATGTGCGGACCGTAGGCGATGTCCGGACCGGCCCGTGGGTGGACGGGCCGGTCCGGCGTGGGTCAGGCCATCGCCGCCGTCAGACCGTCACAGCCGGTGCCTGTTCGCGTGCGCGGTCCCCGGCGCGCTCCGCGCCGCCCCTGCTGAACAGCCGGTCCAGGGCCGACGCGCCGGGGCCGGTGAAGACCAGCAGGAGGAACGCCCAGCAGAAGACGGCCGAGGACTCGCCGTCGTTCTGCAGCGGGAAGAGTGCCTCGGGCTGGTGGACCACGAAGTACGCGTACGCCATGGAGCCGGAGCAGACGAGCGCGGCGGCGCGGGTGCCCAGACCGAGCACCACCAGGCTGCCGCCGACGAGCTGGATGACCGCCGCGTACCAGCCGGGCCAGGTGCCGGCGGGTATGGTGCCGCCGCCCATCGCGCCACCGAGGACGCCGAAGAGCGAGGCGGCGCCGTGGCAGGCGAAGAGCAGACCCACGGCGATCCGGAACAGGGCGAGGGTATAGGGCTGAGCCTGATTCAAACGTGCGTGCATGGGGGAGGGCTCCTTCGGTCTGAGGGGGACGTGAACCGATTGAGCGTCAAGGTCAGGGAAGCCTAACCAATGTTTGCAAGCTCAACATTTTGTCGACTGACTGAAAGGTGTCCTGTGCTCGTCGGTCGGGGCTCTGTCCGACACCGCCTCCATCTGCGCACCCGCCCTCGCGCCGTCCTGGCCCCTCCCGGATACGCGTACGGAGCCGTGCGGTGTGCACGGCTCCGTACGGCGTGGAGCGACGGGAGAGGGGGGAGGTGGGTTCAGCAGCCGTTGAGGGCGGACTGCAGGGCGCCCTTCTCGGCCGAGTCGACCGTGAGGTTGTAGTAGTGCTTCACGTGCACCCAGGCGCGCACGTACGTGCAGCGGTACGCGGTGCGCGGGGGCAGCCAGGCGGCCGGGTCCTTGTCGCCCTTGGACTGGTTGACGTTGTCCGTGACCGCGATGAGCTGAGGGCGCGTCAAGTCGTTGGCGTATGACTGTCGTTGGGCGGTGGTCCAGCTGCTGGCGCCCGAACGCCAGGCTTCGGCGAGCGGGACCATGTGGTCGATGTCCACATCGGAGGCGGCGGTCCAGGTGGCGCCGTCGTACTCCGAGTACCAACTGCCGCTGACGGCCGCGCAGCTGGAGTCCTGCTGCACGTTCGTACCGTCGCGCTTGAGGACGACCTCGCGGGTGTTGCAGGTGCCCGACTGGGTGATCCAGTGCGGGAACTTGTCGCGGCTGTAACCGGTCGACGAGCCCTCCGCGGAGACGGTCAGCTGGCTCAGGTAGGTGCGGGCGGTCGATGCCGACACCGGGGTGGGCATGGCTGCCTGGGCAGTGGGGGCGGTGAGCAGCCCGGTGGTTGCGGCGAGGGCGGCGGATGCGGCGACGACAGCTATGCGACGCGCGTAGACACCTGACATGCGAACTCCCTTGATGTGGGGGGCCTTGGACGGGTGACCCGTAGGGCCCGGCCATCGTGGCGGCGCCAGGTTTCCGTGGGGTGGGCGCCAGGTAACAGAGTGGCGACATGGGCACGTCACATCAAGGGTTCTGACCGACGGGGCCGGAGCATGGGGGCGTACGTCCGCATCTGCGCGGGCGTACGTGCTGATGCGACGACAATCCGCCTGTGGGACGGGTCGGTTCGCGCCTGTGGTCCGGGACGGGTCGGTTCGTGCCTGTGGTCCGGGGTGGGTCGGCCGTAGAGTTACGGGGTGCTGCTTCCGGTCGACATCACGCTCGGGGTCGTCCTCGCGCTGCTGCTCGTGGCGGCGGCGATCGTCGCCGCGCTGGCCTCGCTCGGACGGTCGCGCGAGATTCTGCTGGCCGGGCTGCGGGCCGCGGTCCAGCTCGCCGCGGTCTCCCTGATCATCGGCTGGGTGGTCCGTTCGCTGCCGCCGCTGCTGGGGTTCGTGGTGCTGATGTACGCCGTCGCCGTGCGGATCGCGGGTCGCCGGATCACCCGTAATCGGACCTGGTGGTGGGCGGCCCTGCCGATCGGGGCGGGGGTCGTGCCGGTGGTCGTCCTGCTGCTGCTCACGGGACTCGTCAAGGTCCAGGGCATCGCGCTGATCCCGGTGACCGGCATCCTCATCGGGGGCGCGCTGACCGCGACCGTGCTCGGCGGGCGGCGGGCGCTGGACGAGTTGGCGACCCGGCGGGGGGAGGTGGAGGCTGGGATGGCCCTCGGGCTGCTCGACCGTGACGCGAGGCTGGAGATCGCCCGGCCCGCGGCGGCGGACGCGCTGCTGCCGGGGCTGGATCAGACGCGGACGGTCGGGCTCGTCACGTTGCCGGGCGCCTTCGTGGGCATGCTGCTCGGCGGCGCCTCACCGGTGCAGGCGGGGGCCGTGCAGCTGTTCGTACTGGTGGCGTTGATGGCCGTACAGGCGGTGGCCGTCGCCGTCATGCTCGAACTCGTGGCACGGGGGCGACTGCACCGGGACTGAGGCCCGAGGGTGGTTATCGCGCGTCGATGTGCAGCCGGATCGAACCGTCGGCCGCCGCTTCCACCCGGAGTTGAGTCAGGTCCTCGACGTGCGCGTCGGGGGAGAGCGCCGCGGCCCGCGGGCCGACACCCACGACGCGCATGCCCGCCGCCCGGCCGGCCGCGATCCCCGCCTGCGAGTCCTCGAAGACGACGCAGTCCGCGGGGGCGAAGCCCAGCTCGGCGGCTCCCTTGAGGAAGCCCTCGGGGTCCGGCTTGCTGGCGCCGACGCTCCCGGCGGTGACGCGGGTGGCGGGCATCCGCAGTCCGGACGCGGTCATCCGGGTCCGGGCCAGCGCGGCGTCGGCCGAGGTGACCAGGGCGTGCGGGAGTGCCGCGATCGCGTCCATGAAAGCGGGCGCGCCGGCGACCGGCACGACGCCGTCGGTGTCGGCGGTCTCCTCGGCGAGCATCGCCCGGTTGTCCGCGTAGTTCTGCTCCATCGGACGGTCCGGGAGGAGCACCGCCATCGTCGCGTACCCCTGCCGCCCGTGAACCACCTTGAGCGCGGCCTCCGGGTCCAGCCCCTCCCGCAGCGCCCAACGCCGCCAGCAGCGCTCCACGACGGCGTCGGAGTTCACGAGGGTGCCATCCATGTCCAGAAGGAGGGCGCGAGCTGTGAGGACGGTGGCCGGCATGGGCGGGCTCCAGAGCGGGGGGGAGAAGCAGAACAGGAGGGGGAGAGGCCGAGGGGAGTCGAAGGAAAGTGAGAGAAGGGGGATATGTCGCAGGAAAGAGAAACAAGCAGCCTCGCCCGCCGGTCAGGGAGTGGCGGACGGAGGCTACTTTGTTCCATCACGATACAAAAACCTGTCCGGGAAAGCCAATCCGGGTGGGCCGCGACCGTCGGACCGGGTGTCATCGCAGGTCGCCGCAGCTCCCCGCAGGGCCCGTGGCGGCTCCCGCCGGTCCCGTTCGGCAGGCCATAACCATGCGGAACGGCCAGGATGGGGATGTAGCGGACCCGAGGAGATGTTCCATGGCCCAGCATCCGAGCCTCCCGGCCCCGGCCCCGGCCCCGGGTGAGGGCCGCTCCGCGCGGTCGGTCATGGTGGCCATCGGTGCGCTGCTCCTCGGCATGCTTCTGGCCGCACTCGACCAGACCATCGTCTCCACCGCGCTGCCGACCATCGTCAGCGACCTCGGCGGTCTGGAACACCTCTCCTGGGTGGTCACGGCCTACCTGCTGGCGTCGACCGCCGCGACCCCGCTCTGGGGCAAGCTCGGCGACCAGTACGGACGCAAGAAGCTCTTCCAGACCGCCATCGTCATCTTCCTCATCGGCTCGGCGCTCTGCGGCGTCGCGCAGAACATGCCGCAGCTCATCGGCTTCCGCGCTCTTCAGGGCCTCGGCGGCGGCGGCCTCATGGTGCTCTCGATGGCGATCGTCGGCGATATCGTCGCGCCGCGCGAACGAGGCAAGTACCAGGGCCTGTTCGGTGCGGTCTTCGGTACGACGAGCGTCCTCGGACCGCTCCTCGGCGGCTTCTTCACCGAACACCTCAGCTGGCGCTGGGTCTTCTACATCAACCTGCCGATCGGCGTCGTCGCGCTCCTCGTGATCGCCGCGGTCCTGCACATTCCGGTCCACCGTACGAAGCACACCATCGACTACCTCGGCACCTTCCTCATCGCCTCCGTCGCCACCTGCCTCGTCCTCGCCGCCTCGCTCGGCGGCACCACCTGGGCCTGGGGCTCGCCACAGATCATCGGTCTCGCCGTGCTGAGCGTGCTGCTGCTGATCGCCTTCGTGCAGGCGGAGCACCGCGCCGCGGAGCCCGTCATTCCGCTGAAGCTGTTCCGGATCAGGACCTTCAGCCTCGTCGCCGTCATCAGCTTCGTGGTCGGATTCGCGATGTTCGGTGCGATGACCTATCTGCCGACCTTCCTGCAGGTGGTGCACGGCATCACGCCGACGCTGTCCGGTGTGCACATGCTCCCGATGGTGGCCGGCCTGCTCCTCACCTCGACCGCGTCCGGGCAGATCGTCAGCCGCACCGGCCGCTGGAAGGTCTTCCCGATCGCGGGTACCGGTGTCACCGCGATCGGACTGCAGCTCCTGCACCGGCTCACGGAGACCAGCAGCACCCTGGAGATGAGCGTCTACTTCTTCGTCTTCGGTGCCGGGCTCGGTCTGGTGATGCAGGTCCTGGTGCTGGTCGTGCAGAACGCCGTCACGTACGAGGATCTCGGCGTCGCCACGTCCGGTGCCACCTTCTTCCGCTCCATCGGCGCCTCGTTCGGCGTCGCGGTCTTCGGCACGATCTTCACCAACCGGCTCATCGACAAACTGACCACGGCGCTGGCCGGCCGCACCCTGCCTCCCGGGGCCAGTGCCGAGGGGCTGGCCGCGGACCCACGTGCCATAGGCAAACTGTCGCCCACGCTACGGCCGTTGGTGCTCCACGCGTTCTCGACCTCGATCACCGACGTCTTCCTGTACGCGGCACCCGTCGTCGTGGTCGCTTTCGCCTTCGCCTGGTTCCTCAAGGAGGACAAGCTGCGCGGCTCGGTGACCGCCCCGGAGCCCACCGAGACCCTGGCGACGAACCCGGTCGAGCGGTCCTCGTACGACGAATGCGCCCGGGCCCTCTCGGTGCTCGCCACCAGAGAAGGCCGCCGCGAGGTCTACGTGAAGATCACCAAGAGGGCGGGGTACGACCTGCTGCCCGCGGCGAGCTGGATGCTGCTGCGCATAAGGCGGCACGGCACGGTCGAACCGGCCATGCTCGCCGACGTCACCCCGGTTCCGCTGCGGGTGATCAGCGAGGCGGCTCGTCAGCTGGAGGGGCGCGGACTGGTCCGGCGCGAGGGGATACAGCTGGTGCTCACCGAGGCCGGCGAGGAAGTCGTGGTGCGGCTGGCGAAGGCCCGCGAGGACTCGATGGCCGAGCTGCTGGGCGACTGGTGGGGACCCGAGCGGCCGACCGACCTCGTCCGGCTCGTGGCGGAGCTGACCGCCGAGACGAACGGGTCGACCAAGGAACGGCCCCACTGCCCCGAGCCGAGACGGGACCACGCGGCCGGACCCGCGTGAGCCGATCGGCTTCTAGAGCCACCTGAGCTCCTTGGCGAACCAGTGCTCCGCGTACTGCCGCCGGTGGAACGCCGGGACCTCCCGATAGCCGTGTTTCGCGTACAGCCCCCGCGCCTCGACCAGGTCGTTACGGGTGTCGAGCCTGACCGTGCGTACGCCGAAGGCGCGTGCCACGCTCTCGACGGCTGTCAGGAGCCGCCCGCCGCCGCCCGTACCGCGGTATTCGGGGCGTACGAACACCCGGGTCACCTCCGCGATGTCCGCGTCCACCACCAGCAGCCCGGCGCAGGCCGCCGGTTTCCCCTCGAACCGGCCGACGACGAACTGGCCGGTGGGTGGAACGAGCCGGTCGGCGCCGTCGCCGGTGAGCCCCTTGTCGATCTCCTCGGCGGTCGCGGGCCGCCCCCAGTAGCGGCTGGCGACCTCGTCGTAGTAGTCCCGACGCAGCAGCGCGGCGTCGGGACAGTCGAAGGGTTCGGGGGCCACGGTCCAGGTCATGCCGGTCATTCTGACCCCGCCATCGATGAACACGGGAGAGGGCGTGGACACCACAGATCCGGTTCCGGTTCCGGTTCGGGTACTGGCTCCGGTACCGGCCAGGGGTGTGGGCCGGATCGGCCCAGTACGAGCGGGTTTTCGGTCATTCTTTCGAGAAAGGAGGATGGCAGTCAGGTGAAGAGTGGGTTGATTGTGTCTACCCCATGGCGCAGTGCGAAGGTTTCACAGCACGTCCAGGTCGAGGACGGGCACAGAAACGGCGGGAGGGTCGGCTCAGCGTGGCGAATGCGGAGCACAGTGTGCGCGGAGACGCGGCGACGGGGGCGAGGACCGGGGCCGCCCGGGCCCTGCTCTGGCTGGTTGTGGCCGTACTGGCCGTACGGCAGATGGCGGTGGTGCTGCGGCAGCCGCCGGGGGAGCGGCTCACCGATCTGGAGACCTGGATCGGTGAGAACGGTGTCCTGCACGTGAAGGGCTCGCTGTACGACAGCGACCGGTTCACCGGTACCCCGTTCGCCGGGCTCGTACTGAAACCACTGACCCGGACGGCGGAACAGAGCCTCGGCGTCGCCTGGACCTTCGGTTCGCTGCTGCTCGTCGCCGCTCTGGGCATCGTCGCCGCCCGCGCGCTGCCGGGCCCGGTCGCCCGCCGCACCTCGCTGCTGGCCGCCCCGGTCGCGATCAGCCTGCTGATGCTGTCCCTGCCGGTCCGTAACGCGTTCCACCTGGGGCAGACCAGCATCCTGCCGGTCCTGCTGGTGCTGCTGGCCTGTTTCGCGGTCCGCGGGGAACGCGCCTCGGGCCTCCTGATCGGGATCGCGGCCGCGCTCCAGCCGACCGTGCTGCTCTTCGCGGTCCTGTTCTGGCTCACCGGCCGCCGGCGGGCCGCGGTGACCGGCGGCACCGCGTTCGCCGCCTGCACGGCCCTGGCCTGGGCCGCGATGCCGAGCGACTCGTGGACCTACTGGGTGCACCATGTCGCGGGCGCCGGGCTCGGTGACAATCCGGACAGCCTGGCCAACCAGTCCCTGCACGGCGCGCTGCTCCGGTTCGGCTTGGCGGGCCCGTTCGAGATCGTGCTGTTCGCGGTGCTGGCGGTCGCCGTCTGCTACCTCGGGCTGCGCCGGGCCGTACGGTACGCCCGCGACGGGCAGCTGCTGCTCGCCGTCGCCGTGACCGGCTGCGTCGCCATCGCCGTCTCGCCGACCGCCTGGCAGCACCAACTGCTGTGGGTGCTGCTCGGATTGGTCGGCCGGGTCGGCAAACGGGCCTCCGACCGGCTGGTGTGGCCGGCGGTCGTGGTGCTCGTGATCACGCTGCCGGGGCAGATGCTGCTGCCGAACATGGCGGCGGTCTTCCCCCTGCGCGACAACGTGCTGCTGATCGCGGCACTCGGCGCGGCCTGCGCGGCACCGTTCCTGCCGCGCACGTCGCCGTACTGGCAGCGGCCGATCCCGACCGACTACGCGGCCCCCGTTCCGGCCCGCTGGAGCCGCGTTCCGCTGCTGCCGTTCTGGCGGCGGGTGCTCGGCCGGCCCAATCTGCTGCTGGAACTGCTCCTGATCAGGGTCGTGTACTCCGCGTACGCGCAGGTCAGGCTCGCGGCGACGGCGGGCCGCGGCACCGCCGAACACCACGGCCGTCAGATCCACTCCCTCGAACAGTGGCTGCACATCGACATCGAGCACTGGTTCAACCACGCGGTCGTCGAGGTCGGCTGGCTGAAGGACTTCTTCTCCTACTACTACACGACGTTCCACTTCATCGTGCCGCTGGCGATCCTCGGTGTGCTGTACGTACGACGCCCCGTCGACTACCGCTGGGTCCGCAGCTCGATCGGCTTCGCCACGCTTCTCGCGCTGGTCGGCTTCTGGCTCTACCCGCTGGCCCCGCCGCGGTTGATGCCGGGGCTCGGTTTCATCGACACGGTCCATGGCGTCCAGGACTTCGCGAAGCCGGACTACGGAGCGCTGACCGAGATGACGAATCAGTACGCGGCGATGCCTTCGCTGCATTTCGGCTGGTCGCTCTGGTGCGGTGTGGTCGTCGTCATGCTGGCCCCGAAGCCGTGGATGAAGGCGCTGGGGTTGCTGCACCCGCTGTTCACGGTCTCCGCGATCATCGCCACGGCCAACCACTGGGTGCTGGACGCGGTGGGTGGTGCGGCTGTCGTCGCGCTCGGCTTCGGGCTGACCCACGTACTGTCGGGGCCCCGGAGACTGCGGTCGCCGGCCGTGCCGACGACGCCGAAACCGCACGACGACCTGGCCGTCTCGGTGCCGGTACCGAGACCGACCGGCGATGCGGTGGGCAGCAAGCAGCATCAGGGCCTGTAGGGCGCGCGAAGTCCGCGGCATCCGCCCATCGGCCCGGGTCCGCCACTCGAACGGCTCAGTCGGGCCGAACGGCTCAGGAGGATGTCCCCAGGGCCCAGGTGGCGAGGGACAGCGTCGCCATGGACACCACCGTCGACGCCACCACGGAGTTGCGGGCCAGCCGGGTGTCCAGGCCGTACTGCTGGGCGTAGATGAAGGCGTTCTGAGCGGTCGGCAGCGCGGAACAGAGCACGACGGCCAGCAGCTGATGGTCCGGCAGACCCAGCAGCGGGCCGCCGACGGCGACGGCGATCAGGGGCTGGACCAGCGTCTTGAGCGCGACGGCCACGACGACCTCCGCACTTTTCGTACGTACGTCGGCCCCACCGCCCTCCGCGCGCTCACCTTCCTCTGCGCGCTCACTGCCCTCCATGCGCTCACCGCCCTCCGCGCGCCGCACAGCCGGAACACCGGTCGCCGGGCGGGCGTTCAGGGACAGACCCAGCGTGATCAGGGCCGTCGGTACGGCGGCGGCGCCGAGGGCGTCGCAGGAGTGGGCGAGGGCGTGCGGCAGCCGCAGTCCGAGCACGGAGACGACGACACCCAGCAACGAGGCCATGATGACGGGGTTGCGCACCGGCATGGTCAGCATCCGCCGGAACACCAAGTCCTTCCCGGAGCCCGCCCCCGCCCCCGCGCCCGATCCCGTGTCCAGCAGCGTCAGGATCACCGGGGAGACCAACAGCACCTGGAACAGGATGATCTGAGCGACGAACGACGCGTCGCCCAGCACCTGGACCGCCACCGGAATGCCGAGGTTGGCGGAGTTGACGTAGCCGGACGCCATGCTGCCGATCGCCCGGTCGGCCGTGCCCCGGCCGAAGAACCGGCCCGAGGCCGCGAAGCCGAGACCGCTGACCAGCGCCGTGCCTGCCGCGAAGGCCACCATCGAGGAGTTGGTGAACGCGTCGAGACGCGCCCCCGAGACCATGGTGAACAGGGCGGCGGGCATGGCCACATGGAAGACGAACCGGCCGAGCACGGCCTCCGCCTGCTCCCCGAGGAGGCCGCTGCGGCCGACCACGTAGCCGATCGCGGTGAGCATCCAGATGGGAGCGAAAGCGGACAACAGGGCGTGCATGCCCGCCATGATCCTCGCGCTGTTGTGCGCTTCCCCGACCGGGGTTCGGACGGGGCGCGCGGTCAGTGCGTGGCGTCGACGGCGTTGCTGACCTGAAGCTGCTTGATCCCGTTGAGCCATGCCGAGCGCAGCCGCCGCGGGTCGCCGACCAGCCGCAGGTCCGGCAGCACATCGGCGATCGCGTTGAAGATCAGGTTGATCTCCATCACGGCGAGTGACTTGCCGAGGCAGAAGTGCGGACCGCCGCCGCCGAAGCCGAGGTGCGGGTTGGGATCGCGGGTGATGTCGAAGGTTTCCGGGTTCCCGAAGACCTCGGGGTCGTTATTGGCCGAGGAGTAGAACAGCCCGACCCGGTCGCCCTTCTTGATCTGCTGCCCGCCCAGTTCGACGTCCTGCGTGGCAGTCCGCTGGAAGGAGACCACGGGGGTGGCCCAGCGGACGATCTCCTCCGCGGTCGTCTCCGGCCGTTCGCTCTTGTAGAGCTCCCACTGATCGGGGTGGGTGAGGAAGGCGTGCATGCCGTGGCTGATGGCGTTACGGGTGGTCTCGTTGCCGGCGACGGCGAGCAGGATCACGAAGAAGCCGAACTCGTCGGAGGAGAGGTTCCCCTGTCCCTCCGCGGCGACCAGCTGGGAGACGATGTCCTTGGCCGGGCATTCCTTGCGGGCGGCCGCCAGGTTCATCGAGTACGAGACGATCTCCATGGCCGCCTCGGTGCCGACTTCCTCGGTGATCGCGTACTCCGGATCGTCGTACGCGGCCATCTTGTTGGACCAGTCGAAGATCCTGGACCGGTCCTCCTGCGGTACGCCGATGAGTTCGGCGATGGCCTGGAGCGGCAGCTCGACGGCGATGTTCGTGACGAAGTCGAAGGAGCCGTCGCCGTCGGCCGCGGTGAGCGCCGTCTCGACGATCGAGCGGGCGCGGCTGCGCAGGGCCTGCTCCAGGGAGCGGATCGCCCGTGGTGTGAAACCCCGTTGGATGATCTGGCGGACCCGGGTGTGTTCGGGCGGGTCCATGTTCAGCATGATCAGCTTCTGAACCTCTATCTGGTCGCGGTCGATCGACTCGTTGAAGCGGATGACCGCGGTGTTGGTGTTCGAGGAGAACAACTCGGGGTGGGTGGAGACGTACTTGACGTCCGCGTGCCGGGTGACGACCCAGTAGCCCTCGTCGTCGAAACCGGAGATACCGGCCGGCTGGGTGCACCACCAGACCGGTGCGGTCTCCCGCAGCTGCGCGAACTCGGGGTGCGGTATGCGGGCTTGGAGCAGATCGGGGTCGGTGAAGTCGAACCCTTCGGGCAGATGGGGGCAGGGCATCGGCAACTCCAGGTCGGTCCGAGGGCCGCCCGGAAGGTGTCTGACGACCCATCAGAAGTTGCCCGAAAGGTAGTAACGAGTTCTACAACTGGCAAGAGGGGTGGCCCGATCTGTTGCGTGAAGAGTGGGTGAGGCAGGCATGAAGTGGGCGCAAGGTGCGTGCACGACCCTTGCGTACCGGGGGTAACCCTCATAAGACTGCGTGGAGAACTAGAACGCGTACTAGTTCCTTCCGTGGGCGCCGGGACGCCTCTGCGGAAGTGTGAGGAGAGGACGAGCTCATGGCCGCGGAACCCGTCATCGTCGAAGCCGTACGCACTCCCATCGGCAAGCGTGGAGGCGCGCTCGCCAATCTGCATCCCGCCTATCTGCTGGGCGAGACCTATCGAGAACTCCTCGGCCGCACCGGCATCCACGCCGACTGCGTCGAACAGATCGTCGGCGGCACCGTCACCCATGCCGGCGAACAGTCGATGAACCCGGCCCGCAACGCCTGGCTCACCGTGGGTCTTCCGTACGAGACCGCCGCCACCACCGTGGACTGCCAGTGCGGTTCCTCGCAGCAGGCCTCCCACATGGTCGCCAACATGGTCGCGGCCGGAGTCATCGACATCGGCATCAGCTGCGGCGTCGAGGCCATGTCGCGGGTGCCGCTGGGCAGCGGCTCCAAGCACGGACCGGGCAAGCCCTGGCCCGACGAGTGGAACGTGGACCTGCCCAACCAGTTCGAGGCCGCCGAACGCATCGCCCGCAAACGCGGGCTGACCCGGGAGAACGTCGACTCGCTCGGGCTGATCTCGCAGGAGCGGGCGGCCGTCGCCTGGGCCGAGGAACGGTTCAAACGGGAGACGTACGCGGTCCAGGTGCCGACCACCGAGGAGGAGCAGACGGCCGGGCAGGGCATGTGGCGCCTGGTCGACCGGGACGAGGGGCTCCGGGACTCCACGATGGAGGGGCTCGGCCGGCTCAAACCGGTCATGCCCACCGCGGTCCACACCGCGGGCAACTCCTCGCAGATATCCGACGGCGCCTGCGCGATCATGTGGGCGTCCAAACGGATGGCGCGCGCGCTCAAGCTCAAGCCGCGCGCCCGGATCGTCGCGCAGGCACTGGTCGGTGCCGATCCGCACTTCCACCTCGACGGACCGATCGACGCGACCCGCGCGGTGCTCGGCAAGGCCGGGATGTCGCTCAAGGACATCGACATCGTCGAGATCAACGAGGCTTTCGCATCAGTGGTGCTGAGCTGGGCCCAGGTCTTCGGACAGGACCTCGAAAAGGTCAACGTCAACGGCGGCGCCATCGCGCTCGGCCACCCGGTGGGCGCCACCGGGGCCCGGTTGATCACCACGGCCCTGCACGAACTGGAGCGTCGCGACAAGGAGTTCGCGCTGATCACGATGTGCGCGGGTGGCGCGCTGGCGACGGGGACGATCATCCAGCGGCTGTGACACCGCGCCCCGTTCGGCAGGGTGGACCCCCGGACCGGAGGTTGTTGCCAGGTGTACCTCCGGTCCGGGTGTCCACGCCGGTACCGGCGTGGACACCGGTGGTCGACCAGGTCCGATCGGCCACAACGCCACGTACATGAGGTCGGGGCCGCAGATCGTGTGCTGGTTCGACGCGGTCGCCGAGCGGCACTGAACCGCTCAGTACGGCACGTGGGTGGGAAAGGTGGCGGTGGGGCCGAACAAGGTGGCGTATCCGTCCTCGTGCTGGCGGCGGTGGCGCCCGGACCGGGTCACCTCGGGGACGGAGGGCGAGAGCGTGAGTCGTCCGTCGTTGGCGAGCTCCTGGACGCGCGTCAGCAGCGCCCTTACGTCGAGGCCCAGTTCGGCGGCGACCGTCTGTACGTCGAGACCGGACTCCCAGCTCCACAGCAGCACGGAGTCCATGCTGGGCGACCAGAATACGGGGACGTCCACCTCGGCGGGCGGCACCGGGGGAGGAGGAGGGACCGGGGCCGGTGGCGTATCCGGTGATGCGGTGAACGGGGCAACGAGCGGTGCGACGGAGGTCTCTTCGCGCGGATGCGGTGCGGGGAGCTCGGAGGCGGAAGGGGGTTCGTCCGCCACCTGCCGCGCCGCTTGCGGGGGCCCGTTCAGGAGCTCCTCGGCGAGGGACCGCGCGTCACTGCGGCCCACCGTGCGTCGTGCTAATCGCACTTCGCGCTCGTTGAGGCCCATCAAATCCGCGATCGAGCCGTCGTCACCGACCGTGATGGCGAATGCCGCGAGCGTTCTGCTCCGCTCCGCCTGCGCCTCGTCGAGCAACGCCTGTGCCAGACGCATGCGTTCGTCGCTGGCGCAAAATGCTTCCGCCAGGACAGAGTTCCGATCCCAGAATTCACGAGGTTCCACGTACGTGACAACGCTTCGGCGGCCGACGGGCACGGACAGAGGAGCAAAGTGCGCCTAAATGGACCAACGGTTAATTAAGCTCGCCAAATTATATGAAATTGATCATTTTCGGGGATTGTCGATGTTGGCAGTGGGTCCAAGCCCCACTTCTGCACACTGGCCAGGAGCGGTACGGAGGCGCCGGTACCCGGTCCGGCGACTACTGCCCCGCATCGTCGAGGACCAACGGCCTGTGGGAGCCCTCACTCGCCGGGGGCGTCGAATGTGACCTGGGCCTCGAAGGCGGCGCGGCGCGTGGCCCGGCGCAGCGCCTTCAGCAGCGTCGCGCCGATGGTCAGGGTCAGCACCACGGTGAGCACGGCCCGGCCGAGGTCCCAGCCGAGCGACGTGGCCGTGCAATAGGCGAGGAAACGGACCAGGTTCTCCGGCAGCGGGTCCCCCGGGTGGAAGGAGATCCCCGAGCCGAGCCCGGGCACGATCGTCCAGCCGTACAGGTTCATCACCGTGCCGTACGCGAACGCCGCCACGAACCCGTACGCCGCGAGCATCAGCAGCTCGGCCCGCCCGCGCAGCCGGTCCGGGCCCGGCAGCAGGCCCGCGCCCATCGCGAACCAGCCCATCGACAGCATCTGGAACGGCATCCACGGTCCCACCCCCCCGGTGAGCAGCGCGGACGCGAACATCGTCACCGAGCCCAGCACGAAGCCGAAGCCGGGCCCCAGCACCCGGCCGCTCAGCACCATCAGGAAGAACATCGGTTCCAGCCCCGCCGTGCCCGCGCCCAGCGGGCGCAACGCGGCGCCGACCGCGGCCAGCACCCCCAGCATCGCCACCGCCTTCGCGTCGAGGCCGGAGTCCGCGATCATCGCGACGACGACGCCGACCAGCAGCGGCAACAGCGCGGCGAACAGCCACGGCGCGTCCTGGGAGTGCGCCAGGCCGGAGTCGGCACCGGCCAGCAGCGGCCAGCCGAACGCGACCACGCCGATCGCGCTGATCAGGACGAGCGCGGCGATCGCGCGCGGCCCGAGCCGCACCGGCCGTGTCCGGTTCCCGCTCACGACGCGGCTCCCAGCGCGCCGCGCACCTGCGCCACGGTCAGCCACTCCTGCGGGGCGAGGATCTTCGCGGTCTGCGGGGCGAAGGCCGGGGAGGAGACCACCACCTGCCGGGTCTCCCCGTCCGCGACGGTCTCCCCGTCGGCGAGTATCACCACCCGGTGCGCCAGCTCGGCGGCGAGTTCCACGTCGTGCGTGGCCAGGACGATCGCGTGGCCCTCGGCCGCGAGGCCGCGGAGCACCCCGACCAGCCGGGCCTTCGCCGCGTAGTCCAGGCCGCGGGTCGGCTCGTCCAGGAGCAGCAGCGGGGGCCTCGCGGTCAGCACGACGGCCAGGGCGAGCGCGAGGCGCTGCCCCTCGGAGAGATCGCGGGGATGGGTGTCGTCCGGCACGCCGGGCAGCAGCTCCGAGACCAGGGCGCGGCAGCTGCCCGCGGCGGCGCCCGCGTCGGCGTCGGCCGCGGCGCACTCGGCGGCGACCGTGTCCGCGTACAGCAGATCGCGTGGTTCCTGCGGTACGAGCCCGACCCGGCGCACCATGTCGCGCGGCTGCGTACGGTGCGGGGTCCGGCCGCCGACGAGGACGGTGCCCGTGGTGGGCTCGACCATGCCGACGAGCGTGGCCAGCAGGGTGGATTTGCCCGCACCGTTGCGGCCCATCAGGGCGACGGCCTCGCCGGCGGCGACGGAGAGCGTCACCCGGCGCAGCGCCTCGACGCGGCCGCGCCGCACGCCGAGCCGCTCGACCCGCGCCGGGGTATCGACGACGGCCGACTCGGAAGCGGTGGTGGTGGGTGCGCCGCGGCCCAGCAGCCGGGCGAGCACCCCACGCCGTACGGGGGCGGGGGCGGAGGGCAGCGGGGTCACGGCCGCCCCGGCCGGCACAGGTGACGGGGTGGGCGGCTGTGCCCGCGCCAGCCGCTCGCGCAGGTCCGACGCCCGGCGCCGGGCGTCGCGGACCGAGAGCGGCAGCGGCTCCCAGCCCGCCAGCCGCCCCAGTGCGACGACCGGCGGGTGCACCGGGGAGACGGCCATGATGTCCGCGGGCGCTCCCATGACCGGGGCGGCGCCCGGCGACGGCAGCAGGACGACCTGGTCCGCGTACTGCACCACCCGCTCCAGCCGGTGCTCCGCCATCAGGACCGTCGTGCCCAGGTCGTGCACCAGCCGTTGCAGCACGGCGAGGACCTCCTCGGCCGCCGCCGGGTCCAGCGCGGAGGTCGGCTCGTCGAGGACCAGGACCTTCGGGTGCGGGGTGAGGACCGAGCCGATCGCGACCCGCTGCTGCTGGCCGCCGGAGAGCGTGGCGATCGGCCGGTCGCGCAGCCCGGCGAGCCCCAGCAGATCGAGGGTCTCCTCGACCCGCCGCCGCATCACATCGGGAGCCAGCCCCAGCGACTCCATCCCGTACGCCAGCTCGTCCTCGACCGTGTCGGTGACGAAGTGGGACAGCGGGTCCTGGCCCACCGTGCCGACCAGATCGGCGAGTTCACGAGGTTTGTGGGTACGGGTGTCGCGCCCGTCGACCGTGACCCGGCCGCGCAGCGTACCGCCGGTGAAGTGCGGTACGAGACCGGAAACGGCGCCCAGCAGCGTCGACTTGCCGACCCCGGACGGACCGACGAGCAGTACCAACTCACCCTCGGGCACGGTCAGATCGACCCCGGAGAGGGTGGGCCGCTCCGTCCCCTCGTACTGCACCGAGACCTGCTCGAACCGGATCACTGGATCTCCTTGGAACGCGGGGCGTCCGGCGACGGCGGCACGGGCGCCACCACCGCGGGCAGCAGCCCGATCAGCGCCGCGGCCGCGGGCCACAGCGGAAGCACCGGCGCGGCCAGCGGTACGACTCCGGGGTGCAGCGCCTCCGCGTCGACACCCCCCGCCCAGATCATCGCCACGGCCACGGCGACCCCCGAACCCGCCACCAGCCAGGCCCGCGCATCCCACCGGTCGGGCCGGTAGCGGGTGCGGACCGAGCGGGCCCCGCCGAGCCGCAGTCCGGCCAGCGCGGCGACCAGCCCGGCGATGAGCAGCGGCAGGCCGTACACCGCGCCCTGCGCGGCCAGCAGTCCGTACGTACCCGCGCACACCCCGAGCAGCCCGCCGAGCGTGAGGACGTTCGTGGTGTGCCGGACGGCGGGCGGGACCTGGGCGCTGCGTCCGTATCCGCGCGCATCCATCGAGGCCGCCACCGCGACGGACCGCTCCAACGCGCCCTCCAGGACCGGCAGTCCGATCTGGAGGACCGCCTTGATGCCGCCGGTCGGACGGCCCCGCAGCCGCCGTGCGGTGCGCAGCCGCACCACATCGGCGACCATGTTCGGCGCGAACGTCATCGCGACGACGACGGCGACCCCCGCCTCGTACAGCGCACCGGGCAGCGACTTCAGCAGCCGGGCCGGGTTGGCGAGCGAGTTCGCCGCGCCGACGCAGATCAGCAGGGTGGCCAGCTTCGCCCCGTCGTACAGCGCGAAGAGCAACTGCTCGGCGGTGACCCGGCCACCGATCCTGACCCCCTTCGCCCAGTCGGGCAGCGGCACTTCGGGGAGGGTGAACACCGGATGCGTGCCGGGGATCGGCGAACCGAGAAAGACGGAGAAGACCAGCCGCACACCGACGACGAACAGCCCGATCTTGATGAAGGCCCCGTACGAACGGGCCCACGGCGCGTCCGTACGGCGCGCCGCGACGACGTAGCCTGCCACCCCCACCAGCAGCCCGAGCAGCAGCGGATTGGTGGTCCGGGACGCGGCGGTGGCGAGGCCGAGCGCCCACAGCCACCAGGCCCCGGCGGGCAGCGCGTTGCTACGGGTCGCCCCGGGGGCGCGCAGCGGGCTGCGCGGCCGGACCGGGCCGGTGGTCGGGGCGGTCATCCGCGGCGGCGGCGGGCCTGTGCGACCGCGGCGATGCCGAGGACGAGTACGGCGCCGACACCGACGAGCACCCCGGCGGACGGACCGCCGCCGGAGCCGCCGGAGCCGCCGGAGGCGGTGGAAGCGGAGGAAGCGGAGGACCCGGTGGAAGCGGAGGACCCGGTGGACTCGGCGGGAGCCGTGGACCCGGAGGCGGCAGGCGTCCCGTGCCCGTCGCCCGAGACCTGTTCGCCGCAGCCCGAGCCCGGATACCCGGATATGGCGCAGAGCAACGCGTCGCTGCTGTAGCGCAGCGGCTTGGCCACCGAGGCGAGCGCCTCCGCGGTGCTCGCGTCCGGGGCGACCTGCGCGCACGCGGTACGCGGCGCGGGCGGCGTCTCGCCGGCCGGGGCGTCCGCCGCCGTGCCCGGGTCGATGACCAGCGCGACCCGCTTGCTGCCGTCCTTGGCCGGGGTGTCCGCGCAGATCTTCGCGAAGTCGGGGGAGCGCCGCGGTTTCGCCGCGTCCTGGGAGTCCTCGCTCACCGCGAACCGGAAGCCCTGCACCGCGCCGTCGTCCGGCCGGACCAGGGACGGGCCCTGGGTGGCGTACGTCCAGCCGGTGCCGGAGCCCTCCCAGAACGACCAGTACCGGTAGCCCGCCGCCTGGGCCGTCCCCGCGCCGAGCACGGCCAGGACGGCGCTCAGGACCACCAGGAGAGCGGCGGCCCTTCCCGCCCGCCTCACAGCTGCTGGTTCTTCCGGCGGCCGCTGATCAGGAAGCCGGCGCCCGCACCGACGACGAGACCGATGCCGACGTACCACCACACACCGCCGATCACGTCGTCGCCGCTGTGCACCTCGTCCTTCTCCGTGGGCACGTACCCGGTGTCGGCGGCCGGGTCGGGCGTCGTGATGGCCGCGGGCACGGGACCGGTCGCGTTCAGCCGGTCGACGAGGTTGACGCCGCCGAAGTGGCGGGCGTCGGCGCCGGCCGCGTGCGCGGCCAGGATCAGCTGCGCGTAGGCGGCGGGGCCGCTCTGCTCGGCCCAGGGCCCGGAGTTCTTCTTCAGCCAGGTCATGGCCTTGGCGGTCTTGTCCTGGTGGCCCGCGGCGGACAGCGCGACGACCGCGTCCGCGGTGTTGCCGAAGTCGGGCTGCGGGGTGGAGTCGGCGGCGCCGGGCATCGGCGCCAGGTCGAGGTGACCGCTGGTGGCGAGTGCACCCGCGAGGAAGTGGGCGCCGTTCTGGGCGGCCTGCTCGGGCGTGAGACCGGAGCCGGGGTGGCAGCTGGGCGCCTTGGACGAGGCGTTGTTCCCGACGGCCAGGGCCTTGCCCATCGTGCCGAGCACGGCGGCCGCGGTGGCGTCCGCGTTGGCGGCGAGCTTCCCGGCCTTGTCGGGCTGGTAGGCGAAGGCGCCGCCGTCCTTGCCGCCGCACGGGATCGCGAGCGCCAGCAGCGGGTCGTAGGGGGTCTTGCCGCCGGGGGTGGTGATGTCACCGAGCCGCTGGCCCTGCCGGGCGAGGGCGCCGATCACCAGTGAGGTGGAGTTGGCGTCGCTGGCCGCGCCCGCGGCGTAGCCCCAGCCGCCGTCCTCGTTCTGTATGGACTTCAGCCACCGGACCGAGTCGTTCACGGTCTCCCGGTGCCCGCCCACCTCGACGAGCGCCTGGACGGCGGCCGCGGTGGCGTTGGTGTCCAGCACGGTCTTGTCGGTGCACGGCTGGGAGACGTCGGGCCGGTACGCGGCGTAGGCGCCGTTGGAGCACTGCTGGGCGATCAGCCAGTCCACCGACTTCGCGGCGGGCGTGACGCCCTCGACCCGCTGGGCGAGGAAGGCCAGCGACTGCCGCCAGACACCGTCGTAGGTGGGGTCCTTCGTGCCGTACAGCCCGGACGGCAGCGCGGCGGACGGCGAGGGCGACGGGGACGGCGCTGCGATCGCGACCGGGGCAGCGGCCGCACAGAACACGGTGGCGGTGGCGGCGAGCGTTACTGCTCTGCGGCGTACGGTCATGACGGGCGGGGCCTCTCCTGCGGGGGGATCCGGGCACAGGCACGCTCACGCACCAGGCTCCGGCCCCGTATACCTCGACGGTGCCGACCACCGGGGTTCCGGTGGTCGCGAGCCGGTCACGACCGCGGACAGGGCATTCCGACTCACCGTCCTGAACGACGGTTCACGGCTGCGTGGTCAGTGCCGGATTCGCACCGGCTTCCCCCTGAACGGGCATGATGACGACTCCCACACTCTACCGGGCGCCTTCGGACGGGCTCCGGGCCGGTAGTGAGGCGGCCCCCGGTCGCCGCCGTCGCCGCCGGACGGTCACGCCGCGACGTACGTCCTGGCGTGGGCCCTCTTCGCCGGTGGTCCACCGCGACGTACGTCCTGGCGTGGGCTCCTGCCATGGCACCCTGTCGCCGGGCGGTCACACCGCGATGTACGTGACCGGCTCGCTTCCCGCCACCGCCTCCGCGCGTCCCAGCTTCACCAGCCGCCGCAGATGCGCCTCGGCCTCCGAGACGGCGATGTTCCGCGAACCGTGCGGGATCTGCTCCCAGGGCCGGTTCCACTCCATGCGCTCGGCGAGCTCCCACGGCGTCAGCGGTGTGGCCAGCAGCGCGAGCAGTCCGGTCAGCCGGTCCTCGTGATGGTCCAGGAGTTCCCGTACGCGCCCCGCGGCATCCGCGAACGCGTACTGATGGGCGGGCAGCACCTCCGCGGCCCCGAGCCCGCCGATGCGCTCCAGCGAGTAGAGGTAGTCGCCGAGGGGGTCGGTGACCGTCGTGTCGTCCGGGTCCTCGTACAGCCCGATGTGCGGGCTGATCCCCGGCAGCAGATGATCCCCCGAGAAGAGCCTCCCCCGCCCCGGCAGATTCCCCGGATGCTCCTCCTCCAGGTGCAGACAGACATGGCCGGGCGTGTGCCCCGGCGTCCAGATGGCCCGCAGCGTGCGCCCCGCCAGATCGAGGAGCTCCCCGGGAACGATCTCCCGGTCCGGAAGCGCCGCCCGCAGCCCCGGCAGGGTCCGCATCCGGCCCCCGCCCGCCGCGGCGGCCCGCAACGGCACGAGATGCGCCTCGGGCGCACCGACCGCGGTGAGCTTCGCCACCAGGTACTTCAGCCAGGTACCCGGTTCCGACTCCCGGGTCCGGCGCACGATCGCCGCGTCCGCCGCATGCATGGCGATCCAGGCCCCGGACGCCTCACGCACCTGCCCGGACAGCCCGTGGTGATCGGGGTGGTGGTGGGTGATGACCACCCCGTGGATGTCACCGACCCCCGTCCCGACGGCGTCGAGCCCGGCGGTGAGCGTGTCCCACGCCTCCGGATCGTCCCAGCCCGTGTCGATCAGGACCGGCCCGCGATCGGTGTCGAGGACGTGCACGAGGGTGTGGCCGAGCGGATTGTCCGGGATGGGGACCTTGATGCTGTGCACGCCCCCGCCGTGGTCGGTCACCTGCGCGGTCACCTGTGTCATGGGCCCCATCTCTCTCTCGGCGGCATGCAGTTGTGGTACGTCGCGCCCACTGTAACCAGAACTTATTTCAGTGGTAGCCCCGGTCGACCATCTGATCGGGGTGCGCCTGGGGGGGTCCGCGCCCGGTGGCGTGGGCGGGCTTCGTCGTGGCCGTGGACTCCTGGAACTGGAACTGGTATCAGTTCTGACACGGAGTCAGAAAATGAGTCGGGTAACGTGCCGGGCCGCGGGAGGCAGCAGTCATGACCGAGCTTGTCGAACACGGAAAACTGTTCATCGGCGGGGAGTTGGTCGATCCGCTCGGCCGGGATGTCATCGAGGTCGTCTCCCCGCACACCGAACAGGTCATCGGCCGGGTGCCGCATGCCTGCGAGGGGGACGTGGACCGGGCCGTCGCCGCCGCCCGGCGTGCGTTCGACGAGGGGCCCTGGCCGCGGATGACCGTGGACGAGCGGATCGCGGTGATCACTCGGATCAAGGACGCGTTCGCCGCGCGGTACGAGGAGATCGCCCGGGTCATCAGCACGGAGAACGGCACCCCGTACACATCGAGCGTCATGGTGCAGGCGCTCGCCGCGATGATGGTGTGGGACGCGGCGATCACCGTCGCCCGCGGCTTCTCGTACGAGGAGCGCCGGGACGGGGCGCTCGGGCCGCTGCTCGTGCGCCGGGAGCCGGTGGGGGTGGTTGCGGCCGTGGTGCCGTGGAACGTCCCGCAGTTCACCGCCGCCGCCAAACTCGCGCCCGCGCTGCTGGCCGGCTGCTCCGCGGTGCTCAAGGTCTCGCCCGAATCCCCCCTGGACGCCTACATCCTGGCCGAGATCGCCGCCGGGGCGGGGCTGCCGGAGGGGGTGCTCTCGATCCTGCCGGCCGACCGCGAGGTCAGCGAGTACCTGGTCGGGCATCCCGGCGTCGACAAGGTGTCGTTCACCGGGTCCGTGGCCGCGGGACGCCGGGTGATGGAGGTCGCCTCCCGCAACCTCACCCGCGTCACGCTGGAACTGGGCGGCAAGTCCGCCGCCGTGATCCTCCCGGACGCCGACCTGGACGCGGCCGTCGCGGGCATCGTCCCCTTCGCCTGGATGATCAACGGCCAGGCGTGCGTGGCCCAGACCCGCATCCTCGTTCCGCGTTCCCGCTACGACGAGACGGCCGAGGCGTTCGCCGCCGCGGCGGGTGCGCTGAAGGTCGGCGACCCGCTCGACCCCGCCACCGAACTCGGCCCCCTCGTCGCACGACGCCAGCAGCAGCGCTCGCTCGACTACATCCGGATCGGCCAGGACGAGGGCGCCAAGATCCTTACCGGCGGCGGCCGTCCGGCGTCCCAGGAGCGGGGCTGGTACGTCGAGCCGACCCTCTTCGGCGACGTCGACAACTCCATGCGCATCGCCCGCGAGGAGATCTTCGGCCCCGTCATCTGCCTCCTGCCGTACGGCGACGAGGACGAGGCCGTACGGATCGCCAACGACTCCGACTACGGCCTCAGCGGCAGCGTCTGGACCGCCGACACGGAGCGCGGCATCGACGTCGCCCGCCGGGTCAGGACGGGCACGTACAGCGTGAACACCTTCAGCCTCGACATGCTCGGCCCCTTCGGCGGCTACAAGAACTCCGGCCTGGGACGGGAGTTCGGCCCCGAGGGGTACGCCGAGTACTTCGAGCACAAGATGATCCACCTGCCGGCCGGATACGAGGGGGCGTGATGGGCGACCGCTGGTCCGTCGAGGTCGACCGCGGGGTCTGCATCGGCTCCGGGATGTGCGTGAACCAGGCGCCGGGCGGATTCACACTGGACTCCGCCCGGCAGTCCCACCCGTCGGTCCCGGAGACCGACGCCAACGAGACGATCCTCGCCGCGGCCGAGGGGTGCCCGGTCGAGGCGATCACGATCACGCTGATCGGCTCGGGGGAGGCCGTCTTTCCGCCGGAGGAGTAGGCGCAAGAGTGGACGGGGCGGCGACGGTCAGAAGTCGATCCGCATGACGCCCCGCGCTCTGAAGGCCGTTCATGGCGTGGGTGCCGGTGGTGTGGGCGTGATGGTCACCTGGTTGCCGTCCGGGCCGACGTGGACCGTGACGGCGTTCGGCAGGTGCACATTGGTGGCGGAGAGGTAGACGGTGTCCGAGGCCGGGTCGAAGTAGAGCTGTGCGGAGTCGGCGCGCACCAGGCTCTCGTCGAGCACTCCGCTGTGGATCCACTGCGCCCCCGCCGGTGCGAACTCAGCGAGTTCGGCAGGAATGGAGATGCCCTCGGGCTCGGCCCCGACGACCGCCGGCTGCATCTGCGTGGACGCCGTCAGGGCGGCCACCGAGCCGGGGCCGAGCTTCATGAGGGCGCTGACGTGGTAGTCCGTGGGGCCGGGCACTCGGCTGTCCGCACCGAGGGCCTTCTGCTGCCAGTGCGCCGAGACGATCCGACCGAGCTTCGGCAGGCGCTTGGCCAGCGGCTCGGTGTCAGTGTCGATCTCGGGGGCCTTCGAGGCCTTGGCCTTCACGTCGGCTGCGGGGCCGACCGCGCAGCCGGTGACCACGGTTGCCGCCAACAGGAGCGCGCTCACCCGTACAAGCGATCTTTTACGATCCGTCACTGCTTCCCCCACCGTGCTCAGCGTCTGCTATTCCATCACGCGGCCTGCGAGGGCCAACCGGTGCGCGCCCGGAGCCTGCCGGGGCGGAATGCGAGCCTACTGTTCGAGCCAGGACCGTGGAGGAGGTGCTGTGCGCTCGGATGTGAACCGGACGCCGCTCTCGGCCTCTTGTGGGTTACAGCGTTTCCGGCCTCCTGGTTGTGCGGTGAGCGGGCCGCCTCCCTTGCGAACCAAGAGGGTGAAAATGCCCAAACGGCGATTTTTGGATTATCTCTGTAGTCAATCGGTATACCTGGGTGTTTGGGTGTCCCTGTCGAGTAGCAAGTTCCCTCTGCAACGTTCGAGGTGAAGGGGACACGAACATGGCTGACTGGAAGAACATCTCCGGTGGTCTCACCCGGATCTCCGTCGGGTCGAGGACTCATGTCTGGGGTGTGAACTCCCTGGGCCAGATCTATCGGTACACGGGGCACGACTCGAATCCCTGGGTGGGTATCCCCGGCAAGGCGGTGGATATCGGTGTGGCCGCCGACGGCACCGTCTACCACGTCAACTCCGCCGGAGGCATCTACCGCTACACCGGAGACCAGCCGAGCTGAGCTCGGACAGCAGCTCCGAGGGTCCCATGTCCGGATCGCATGGGCCCCACCTCCTTTCCACCGGGCACTGTCACACCGCACCGTCCGGAACGGCACCGATCCGGTGGGCGCTACGAAGGGTGCCGAACTCCGGCGCAGGACGAATGAGTCGACCCTCGACGGACCGGGCGCCGCTCAGGTCGCGCACCCGCTGTCCGCGATCACGAAATGGCCCGCCGGTGATTCCCGCAGCGTGTGGGTGACGAAGACGTTGTACAGGCCCATGTTCTCGTTCGAGCCGTTCGCGTACGTGTATCCGCCCGTGGTGTGCGCCCTCCCCGCAGTGACGTGGGCGTAGTTGGTCGCCGTGAAGCACTGGGCGGGCGTGCCGCCGGTCGTGGTCGCCACCACAGGGGGCGAGGTGGTGCCGGGTGTGCCCGAACCGTCGATCGCCGTCACCGTGTACTGGTAGGCCGTACCGGCGGTGAGGCCCGTGTCCGTGTACGTCGTGGAGGTGGGGGAGGCGACCTTCGTACCGTTGCGGTGGACCGTGTACGAGGCCGCGCCCGGGACCGCGTTCCAGGACAGCGAGGCGCTGTTCGCCGTGACGGCGGTGACCCGCAGGCCGGACGGGGCGGGGAGTTGATCGCCGCCGCCCGGTGCGCCCTGGTCCAGGCCCCAGAAGACGCCCGTGTGGTACGTCGAGCAGATGGTGTTCAGGAAGTACGCCGCCGTGCTCCCGCACTGGTCGGTGCCCGAGCCGGGGCTCACGGCGAGGCCGTGGCCCATGCCGGAGATGGAGTACGTCGCCACGGCGGGCTTCCCCGTGGCGTCGTTGTAGATGCTGCGCGTCGTGTTCCCGGGGAGGGTGTCCGTGGACGACGGGGTCTGGCCGATGCCCCAGACGTCCGTCCACTGGTCGCGCAGGGCCGTGGCGTTGGCGGGGTACACGGTGTAGTCGGAGGTGCCCTGCCAGATCGCCACGCGGGGCCAGGGCCCGGAGTATCCGGGATAGGAGCCGCGTACCTTGTCGCCCCACTGCGCGGGCGTCAGCTTCTGCGGGCCCGTCTGGCAGCCGGACGCGGCCGACTGGCTCGTCGCGCACTGGGCGGGCAGACCGGACGCCACGGAGCCGCCCGCGAACACGTCCGGGTACGCGGCCAGCAGGTCGGCCGTCATCCCGCCGCCCGCCGACAGGCCGGTGACGTACACCCGGCGGGCGTCCGAGCCGTACTGCTGCTTCGCGTACTCCACCATCTGCACGATCGAGGCGGCCTCGCCCTTGCCCCTGGTGTCCTCGGCCGGGTCGAACCAGCCGAAGCAGGACAGGGCGTTGTTGGCTGACGTGGTCTGCGGGAAGACCACGGCGAAGCCCCACAGATCGGCGTACTTCGGCCAGCCCGAGTTGGTGTAGTAGGCGTCGGCGGTCTGCGTACAGCCGTGCAGGGCGATCACCAGCGGCGCGTTCGCGGGCAGACCCGCGGGGGCGTACTCGTACATCTGCAGATTGCCCGGGTTGGTGCCGAAGCCGGTGACCTGCTCCAGGCCACCGGCAGCAACGGCCGGCCGCGCCGCTGCCACGGTGCTCAGCGTGGCAGCGACGAGCGCGAGAGCGGCCGTGGACGCGACGCGCCGGAACAGGCGGCGCAGGATCGATGGGCGCACGGGGGGCCTCCCTGTTCGGAACGTGCGGACATGCGGACCGTTGCCGGAACCTACGAGTCCGGGCCGCCCCGGCCCATGGGGCGGGCTGACATCCCTCGAGCCCCGCTGTGTGCGGCGCCGCTCTTGCGCCGTGAGCACCGGCGGGGAGCGGGCCCGCGAGCGGCCTCCTCAGACTTCGACCCTCGCCGCGAGTTCCTGTCGCGCCCGGGCCGCGGCGCCGACCGGTACGGCGTCGGCGCCCAGGGCGGCCCGGACCAGCCGGACCGGGTGGCCGCTGACCGGCGGGTCGGCGGCCAGCGACGCCAGGATGAGGGGTTCCAGCAGGGGCCAGGCGCGGCTGACCCCGCCGCCGACCACCACCGTGGTGATGTCCACGACGCCTGCCGTCATCACGATCGCCCGGGCGATCCCGGCACCGGCGGCCCGGTACACCGCGAGGGCGTCCTGGTCACCGTGGTCGGCGGCCTGCGCGACTTCGCGGGCGGTCAGCCGGCGGCCGGTGCGGTCCGCGTAACGGGCGCCGATGGAACGGCCGGACGCCAGGGTCTCCAGATGGCCCCGGCCGCCGCACGAGCAGAGCAGATCACCGAAGCCGGGGATGTGCCCGATCTCGCCGGCCGCGCCGTGCGGCCCGGCGAACAGCGCGCCGCCGGTCCACAGCGCGCCGCCGACCCCGGTGCCCAGCGTCATCCCGAGGACGTCCGACTCGCCGCGCACGGCGCCGCCGGACACCTCCCCGTAGAGGAAGGCGTTGACGTCGTTGTCCAGGAACGCCGGGACGCCCAGCGCCTCCTCGACGGCGTCCGTCACCGCGAAGCCGGCCCAGCCGACGAAGGAGTCGCTGGCCACCAGGATGCGGCCGGTGGCGGAGTCCACCACGCCGGCCGCGCCGACCCCGCAGCCGACGAGCCGGCCGGGGGTGCGCTCCAGCAGCGGGGCCAGCGCGCCCAAGGCCGCGCCGATCATGGCCCGGCCGCCGTCGGCCGCCGGGGTCGCCGCCTCCGCGCGGTCCAGTACGGTCAGGTCCTCGGCGCAGACCACCACCTGGGTCGTGGTGCCGCCGATGTCCACTCCGGCGAAGAGCGTACGGTCACGGAAGCTCATACCTGGGCCTCCGTCCGGCCGGCCGCGAGGGTGGCCAGACGTTCGGCTCTGCGGTCGCGCTGGATCACCGGGTCGGGCACCGGCACGGCGGCCAGCAGCCGGCGGGTGTAGTCGGTCTCCGGGTGCAGCAGGGTTGCCCCGGTGGGGCCCTGCTCCTCGATCCGGCCGGCCCGCATCACCGCGACGCGCTGCGCGAAGTGCTGTACGACGGCCAGGTCGTGGGAGACGAAGAGACAGGCGAAGCCCAGCTCGTGCTGGAGCTCGGAGATCACTTCGAGTACCGCCTCCTGCACGCTCACGTCGAGCGCGCTGGTGGGCTCGTCGGCGACCAGCAACCGGGGCTCCAGGACCAGGGCGCGGGCCAGGCTGACCCGCTGGCGCTGACCTCCGGACAGCTCCCGGGGGGTGCGCCGGGCCAGTTCACGCGGCAGTCGGACCCGGTCGAGGACGGCGGCGACCTTGCTCTGGCGGTCCTTGGCGGAGAGCTCGCGGCGGTGCACCCTGAGCGGCTCGGCGACGCATTCGCCGACCGTCATCCGGGCGTCCAGCGAGGCCACCGGGTCCTGGAGGACCACGCCGATTCCGGCCCGCAGCGCCCGGCGGGCCCGGGACCGGGTGCGGCCCAGGTCGCTGCCGAACAGCGAGACGGTGCCGGAACTCGGCGGGATCAGACCGAGCGCTACCCGGGACGCGGTGGACTTTCCGGAGCCCGACTCGCCCACCAGGCCCAGGGTCTCGCCGGCGTGGACGGCGAGCGAGACCCCGTCCAGGGCGCGCACGGCGCCCTTGCCATGGCCGAACACCACGGAGATGTCGTGGAGTTCGACCACCGGCTCGGTGTCCGGGCGGGCGGTGGCAGCCGGCGCGGCCGGCCGGCCCGCCTCGGCGACCGACAGCCGGGGGACCGCGGCGAGCAGCCGCTCGGTGTACTCGTGGGACGGGCGGAGCAGTACGTCCTCGACCGGTCCGGTCTCCACGATCTCGCCGTGGTACATCACGGCGACCCGGTCGGCGAAGTCCGCGACCACGCCCATGTTGTGGGTGACCAGCAGGACGCCGGTGCCGGTCTCGACGGCGAGCCGGCGCAGCAGGTCGAGGATCTCGGCCTGCACCGTGACGTCCAGCGCGGTGGTCGGCTCGTCGGCGATCAGCAGGGCCGGTTCGTTGGCGATGGCCATGGCGATGACCACCCGCTGGCGCTGTCCGCCGGAGAGCTGGAAGGGGTAGGCGGTGGCCCGTCTCTCCGGCTCCGGGATGCCGACCTTGCGCAGGAGTTCGACGGCCTCGGCGGCGGCTTCCCTGGCGGACACCTTGCGGTGGTTGCGGATCACCTCGGCGATCTGCTTGCCGATCCGGGTCAGCGGGTCGAGCGCGGTGGCCGGCTCCTGGAACACCATGGAGACGGTCCGGCCGCGCAGCGCCGCCAGGCCGGCCTCACGGGCACCGACCACCTGGTTGCCGGCGATGGTGGCGCTGCCGGTGGCACGGGCGTTGCCGGCCAGCAGGCCCATCGCGGCCAGTGCGATGGTGGACTTGCCGGAGCCGGACTCGCCGACGAGGGCGAGCGTCTCGCCGGGGCGGACGCGCAGGGAGACACCCCGGACGGCCGGCACCTCGCCGGTCTCGGTGGTGAAGACGACACCGAGGTCGTCGAGTTCGAGAATCGGCTCGGCCTGCGGGGCGGCGGAGCCCTGGGTGGCGGTCATCCGCGTCCCCTCACGTCGAATGCGTCGCGGAGTCCGTCCCCGATCGCGTTGAACGCCCACACCACCAGGATGATGGCGAGGCCCGGCGGGAGGATGAGCCACCAGTAGCCGGAGTAGGCGGCGGTGAGACCGGCCGAGAGCATGCCGCCCCAGTCGGTGGCCGGCGGCTGGACGCCCAGGCCCAGGTAGGAGACGTAGGCGACCAGCAGGATGGCGTCGGCGATCTGGAAGGTGGCCGCGACGATGATGGTCGAGACCGAGTTCGGCAGGATGTGCCGGGTGATCGCCCGGGTGTGCGTCCCGCCGATGGCCCGCAGGGTCAGGACGTAGTCACGGTTCTTCAGGCTGAGCGTCTCGGCCCTGATCAGCCGGGACGGCACCAGCCAGGAGACGAAGCCCAGGATGACGATCAGTCCGGTCAGGCCCGGGGTGGTGATGGCGGAAACCACCAGCAGGATGAAGAGCGCCGGGATGGCGATCCCCGCGTCCACGATCCGCATCATGACCGCGTCGACCCAGCCGCCCGCGTAGCCGGCGACGGCGCCCCACAGGGTGCCGATCACGGTGGCCAGGATGCCTGCGGCGAGGCCGACGATCAGCGACACCTTGCCGCCGTACATCAGCCGGCCCAGCTCGTCGTGGCCAACCGCATCGGTGCCGAGCCAGTGCGAACCATCGGGGGCGAGGTTGACCTGCTGGAGCATCGTGTGGGTCTGGTCGGTGGAGTACACCAGCGGACCGACGAAGCAGAACAGGAAGAAGAAGACCACGACGCCGAGCCCGACCACGGCGAGCCGGTTGCGCAGGAAGCGCCGGACGGCGAGCCGGGAGCCGGACGCCGTGGCGGTGGCGGTGGCCGTGCCGGGCACCTGGCCCGGCTGGATGACGGCGCTCATGCCCGGCCTGCCTTCACTCGGGGGTCGATGATCCGCTGGACGATGTCGGCGAGCAGCGTGCCGACCACCGTGGCGGCCGCGATGACCAGCACGCAGCCCAGCAGCACCGGGTAGTCGGAGGACTGCGCGGCGGTCCAGAAGAGCAGCCCCATACCGGGGTAGTTGAAGAGCTGCTCGACCACCAGGGCGCCGCCGAACAGCACCGGTACGTAGTAGCCGAGCATGGCGACCACCGGCGTCAGCGAGTTGCGGAACACATGCCGCCACAGGATGGCGCGGGAGCGGGAACCGCCGGCCCGTGCCGTCCTGACGTAGTCCTCGGAGAGGTTCTCCAGGGTGGCCGCCCGCATGTAGCGGCTGAACACCGCGATCATCGAGGCGGCACCGGCGATGACCGGCAGCACCAGCGCCTGCGGTTCGGAGAACACCTGGGCGAGCGTGTCCCCCTGCGGGGCCTGCGACGGGAACCACGGCAGCGCCTGGCTGAACACCAGTACCAGGAGCAGCCCGAGGAAGTACACAGGCGTGGAGTAGGCGATGAAGCTCAGCGTGGTGATGACGTAGTCGATCGGCTTGTTGCGCCGGACGGCCTGCCACATGCCCATCGGGATGGCCAGCACGAGGCCGAGAAACGCCGACAGGGCGGTGAGGACCAGGGTCTTGGCCAGCCGCTCGGTGATGAGCTGGGAGACCGGCTCATTGAGGGTGTAGGAGGTGCCGAGGTCGCCGTGCAGCAGCTGGTTCAGGTAGTAGAAGTACTGCACGGGAAGTGGCTTGTCGAGGCCCTGCTCGTGGTTGAAGGACGCGATCTGCTGCGCCGTGGCCTGCGGGCCGAGGATCCCGCGAGCGGGACCCCCGGGCAGGGCGTGCAGCAGACCGAAGACCACGATCGTCACGATGACGATCACCACGACGGCTTGGAGGACTCGCCTTATCAGGTACGAGGAAGTGCTCATGTGCTTTCCGGTCGCTTCGGCTCAGTGGTACGCGTGGTCACCGGCCGGGCTCACTTGGTCGTCCACTTCCACATGGCGGGGTGGAAGTTGGCGAGCGAGTCCTGGGCGAAGCCGTCCAGGCCCTTCTTGACCATGGAGACCTGGTAGTCCGGCTCCGGCAGCCAGATGACCGGGAGGTCCTTGGCCAGGGCCGCGCTGTACTTCTGCACCGCCTCGTCGGAGGAGGAGATGGTGGTCTGGGTGATCAGCTTGTCCACGGCCGGGTTGGAGTAGCTGCCGAAGTTGGAGCCGCCGCCGGTGGCGAAGAGCGAGTCACCGCTCGGGTAGGCCGGGAAGTACCAGCTGCCCGCGGTGCCGAAGAACGACAGCTGCCACTTGCAGCCGGCCTGGTCGGCCGTGCACTGGCCGGCCTGCGAGAGGACCGAGTTGACCGGGGCGGTCTTGATGGTGAAGTCGATGCCGGTCTTGGCGAACGACGACTGCAGGGCGCTCATCATGTTGTCGGTCACGGTCGAACCGGACTGCGAGAGCACCTGCATCGAGAACTTGGTGCCCTTGTCCACGCCGGCGCCGCACTGGCTGTCGCCGGTGCCCGGGCTGGTGCACACCATGGTGCCGTTCTGCTCGCTCCAGCCGTGGCTGGTCAGCAGCTTCCTCGCCTTGGCGGTGGAGAACGGGTACGGGTTGTTCTTCTGCTCCGACGAGACGAAGGACGAGCTCTGGCCCTGCGGGATCGGGCCGTAGGTGGGGACCGCGGTGCCGTTGAAGACGACCTTGGAGAGGGTGGTCTGATCCACCGACATCTGGATCGCCTGGCGGGCGTAGAGCTGCTTGAACACCGCGCCCATGGTGGGGTTGTTGAAGTTGTAGGGCATGTACGTGATGGCCCAGCCGGACCACGGCTTCACCGTGTAGCCCTTGGCGGCGAAGGACGACTCCTGGCTGAGGTTGGTGGCGTTGATGTAGCCGTAGTCGACCGTGCCTGCCCTCAGAGCGTTCTCCTCGGCGTCCGTGGTGGTGAACGGCAGCAGGTTCACGGTCTTGATGTTGGCCTTGCCGCCGCCGTCGTACTTGGCGTTGGCCACCAACTGGACCTTGCCGGCCGTGGAGAACGACTTGATGGTGTACGGGCCGCTGACCGTCTTCCAGAGCGGGTCGGTGGCGTAACCGGAGATCTTCTTGGCGCTGTTGTTCAGGTACGCCCAGACCTTCTTGGCGTCCGCGGCGGTGCGGTCGAGGTCCGACACCGTGCCCGAGTCGCTGGTCTTGTCCCAGACGTGCTGCGGCATCGGGCGGATCATGCTCAGCTCGTTGGCGAGCATCCACTGCTGGTTGTACGCCTGGTCGAAGGTGATGGTGAAGTGCGTGTCGTCGACGACCTTCAGCGAGGTCCAGTTGTCCGGCGCCTTGCCCGGGCTGTAGCTGGCCCAGTCGGCCTTGTTGGCCTTGACCAGGTTGAACCAGAACTCCACGTCGCGGGAGGTGATCTGCTTGCCGTCGCTCCAGTGCCGGTCGCCGAGCGTGATCGTGACGCTCTTGCTGTCCTTGGCGAAGTCTGCGGCGGTGGCCAGCGAGTTGTCCTTGTTCCAGCCGACCTTGCCGGTGGAGCCGTCGTAGGCGATCAGCGGTTCCCAGAGGGACTGGGATATGGAGGAGTTGTTGGTGTTCAGGTGCGCGGCGGTGCCGACCGGGAGGATCCAGTTCGGGGTGAAGTTGGCCGGCAGCGCGTAGTTGATGGTGTCCGACGAGCCGGAGGCGGACGACGACGAGGTGCCGCCCCCGGAACAACCGGTCAGCAGAGCACCCGCGGTGACGGCGGCGCCCGCGACGAGGGCCCAGCGGCGGCTGTTCGCCGTGTGAGCAAGGAACATGACTCTCCTCAGGGTGAAAGGACCCGTATGTCCGGGACCGGCACTGCGTTCACGACAGCTAACGACGGACACGCCGAAGAAACAAACAAGAAATAGTAAAAAGTAAGTTACTGCACCTCTGAAAAAAGCCCACTTGCCTCGACCCCTCCTCTTCTTTGGGTTGATTTGGGTGGATTAAATGGGTTTCAGGTGTGGCTCACTTCCTTCGTGAAGCTGTTCCCCCATCGCCAGGCGCGGGCGTATTGTCTTCGCCACACACACCGTTGCGGAAGTAACTTCGTACATGACTGAAATAAGTGCATGGGGCCGCAAGGCTGCGAAAGGCACCCCGGCCCTCGCCGCGCGGGTCCTGGAACTCGTCGCATCGGGCCAGGCCTCGTCACGCGCCGAACTCGCCGGACTGCTGGGGGCCGCAGCCTCCACCATCTCTCTCACCGTGGCCCATCTGGTGGAGCGCGGGCTGATCGCCGAGGAGGGTACCCAGTCCTCCACAGGCGGGCGCCCCCGCAAAGTGCTGAGACTGGGAAGCAACGACGAGTTCGCCGTCGCCGCCGACCTCGGCGGCCGGCACGCCCGGATCGGTGTGGTGCTGCCCGGCGGCGGTCTGAGCGATGTCTCGACCGTTCCCTTCGTGATCGCCGACGGCCCCGAGGCGGCCCTGCCCCGGCTCGCCGAGACCCTGGAGGCGCTGGCCGAGCAGCGTGGCCGCGGCCGGCTGCGCGGGGTCGGGCTCTCGCTGCCGGGGCCGGTGGACGTCGCGTCGGGCTCGGTCGTCCTGCCGTCCCGGATGCCGGGCTGGAACCGTTTCCCGGTCACCGCCTGGCTGGAGGAACGCTTCGGTGTCCCTGCCGCCGTGGACAACGACGCCAACTGCATGGCGATCGGCGAGCACACCGTACGGCCCGCCGAGTACCGACAGGCGATCATGGTGAAGATCGGCTCCGCGATCGGCGCCGGCGTCATCGTCGACGGACGTCTCTACCGGGGCGCCACCGGCGCGGCCGGTGACATCACCCACATGCGGATCGACGGCGGCGCCGACATCCCTTGTTCCTGCGGCAACACCGGCTGCCTGGAAACCGTGGCGTCCGGCGCCGCCCTGGTCCGCATCCTGCGCGAGCGCGGGGCCGACGTCAGCAGCACCGAGGACGTGGCCCGGCTGGCCGTCGACGCAGACCCGGAGGCCACCCGCGCGGTCCGCAGGGCCGGCGACTACCTGGGCCAAGTGCTCGCCGCCAACGTCAACTTCTTCAACCCGGACGCGGTTTACCTCGGCGGCATTCTCTCCACCCTGGAGCCGTTCGTCGCCGCCGTACGCAGCCAGCTCTACGAGAGCTGCCACCCGCTGGTCACCCAACACCTCACCATCGAGCGGGCCAGCCTGGGCGCCGACGCAGGCCTGGTCGGCGCCGGGCAGTTCGCCCTGCAGCGTGCCCTGACCCTCGCGCTGCGCGAGGTCGGCGGCAGCGACCCGTTCCGCGCCCCGGCGCCCCGCCACGCCTGACACCCCACCCCCTACGAGGAGCCATGCCGCAATCCCGCACCGCCGCAGCCCGCCCGGTCATAGCCATCGCCGGACTCGGCATCGAGTCGTCCACCTTCTCCCCCGCTCGCACCCAGGCCGCCGCCTTCCACCCCTCGCGCGGCGCCGAAGTGCTGGACCGCTACCCCTTCCTGGCCACCGGTGAGGAACTGCGCGAGGCGGCCGACTGGCACGGCGCCCTGGTCGGCAAGTCGCTGCCGGGCGGCACCGTCACCGCCGCCGCCTGGGCCGAGCTGACCGACGAGCTGATCGAACGGCTCGCCGCGCTGCCCAAGCCGGACGGCCTCTGGTACGACATCCACGGCGCCATGACCGTGGAGGGCATCGAGGACGCCGAGGCGGTGCTGCTGGAGCGCATCCGCGCCACCGTCGGCCCCGACGTGATCATCTCCACCTCGATGGACCTGCACGGCAACGTCTCCCGCGAACTCGCCCACGGCAGCGACCTGATCACCTGCTACCGGATGGCCCCGCACGAGGACCACATGGAGACCAAGGAGCGGGCCGTCCGCAACCTGGTGGAGCTGCTGGCCTCCGGAGCGCCCCGCCCGGTCAAGGCCTGGGTGCCGGTGCCGGTGCTGCTGGCCGGCGAGCAGACCTCCACCCGGATCGAGCCGGCCAGGAGCGTGTACGCGGCCGTGGACGAGGTCGAGGCCACGGACGGTGTGATCGACGCCGCGATATGGGTCGGCTACGCCTGGGCCGACGAAGCGCGCAACCGTGCCGTGGTGGTGGTCACCGGCACCGACCGGGGCGCCGTGTCGGCCGGTGCCGAGCGCCTGGCCCAGGGCTTCTGGAAGGCCCGCGACGACTTCGACTTCGTTGCCCCGACCGGCACCTTCGACGGCATCCTGGACGAGGCCCTGGCCTGCGACCAGCGCCCGTACTTCATCAGCGACACCGGGGACAATCCGACCGCCGGCGGCGCCGGCGACGTGACCTGGGGCCTGACCCGGCTGCTGGCCCGCCCGGAGTTCCAGAAGGACGACGGCCCGACCGTCATCTACGCCTCGGTGCCCGGACCGGCCGCCGTCGAGACCGCCGTCGCCGCCGGTGTCGGCGCCACCGTCACGGTCACCGCCGGCGCCGAGGTGGACGACCGGCACGCGGGCCCGGTCACCCTGACCGGTGTGGTGCACGCCATCCGGCACGGCGACCGCGACGCCGAGACCGAGGTCGTCATCCGGGTCGGCAGCGTGTACGCGATCCTCACCAAGCTGCGCAAGCCCTACCACCACGAGCACGACTTCACCGACCTGGACCTCGACCCGCGCGGCGCCGACATCGTGATCGTGAAGATCGGCTACCTGGAGCCCGAACTCTTCGACATGTCGGTCGGCTGGAAGATGGCGTTCACCCCCGGCGGTGTGGACCAGGACCTGGTTCGCCTGGGCCACCACCGCATCCGTCGCCCGATGTTCCCCTTCGACCGCGAGATGGCCGACCCGGATCTGTCGGCCCGCATCATTCCCGCCTCCGACCAGCCGCTGACCGGGGACGACGAGTGACCGCGCGCCCCGCCCTGGAGATCGCCGTCACCTCACCGGCCGGCGCCCGGACCGCCCGGGAGCACGGCGCCGACCGGGTCGAACTCTGCGCCGCCCTGGAGCTGGGCGGCCTGACCCCGTCGGCAGCCCTGGTGGAGGCGGTCGCCGCGGAAGGGCTGCCGGTGCAGGTGCTGGTCAGGTGCCGGCCCGGCGACTTCGTCCATGACGCGGAGGAGATCGCGCTCATGGCCGCCGAGGTGCGGTCCGTCATCGCCTCCGGTGCCTCCGGCGTCGTGATCGGCGCGCTGACCGCCGACGGCGCCCTGGACACCGCGGCGGTCGCCCGGCTCGCCGAAGCGGCCCGCGCCCCGGGTCGCCCGGTGGACATCACCCTGCACCGCGCCATCGACCAGTCCGCCGACCCGGTGGCCACCGCCGCACTGCTGCCTTCACTCGGCCTGACCCGGGTCCTCACCTCGGGCGGCGCTCCCGCCGCGGCCGACGGGCTGGCGGCGATCGCCGCGATGTGCGCCGTCGCACCCGGGGTGCAGGTGATGGCCGGCGGCGGCGTGCGCCCCGCCGACATCCCGGCCCTGACCTCAGCCGGCGTCGCCGCCGTCCACCTCTCCGCCAAGACCAGGGCGCTGCCCCGGCGCGGCGGCAAGTGGATACCGCTCGGCGCCGGGGGCGCGTCGGCCGAGCAGGACACCCACTTCGTTACCGACCCCGAAGTGGTGGCCGAGGCACGACGGGCGGTGGAGACGGCGGGCTGACCTCGGACCGGGGCACGAACCAGCGGTACGCGACGGACCTGCCCTGCCCCCGTCTCGACGCGGCCCATTGGCAGGCCCGGACGCAGGGGCCCGATCGCCCGGACGCGGCCCACTGACCGGCCCGGACGCAGGGGCCCGATCGCCCGGAAGCGGCCCACTGACCGGCCCGGACGCAGGGGCCCGATCGCCCGGACGGGGCCCGCCAACGCCCCCCGGCGAGGGCCCGCACCATGTACGCCGCCACCATGCCGACGTACGACGGTGTGTGCACCGACCCCGTGTGACGCGGGCTCCGGCCTCCTTACGGTGACGACCATGGAGACTCCCCAGAGCCCGGATCACGGGCCCGCCCCGCACGCCGCCCCGGCCACCGCCCCGCCGCTCGCCGCCGGTACCTCGCCGTCGCCCACGGACCGGCTCCTCGCCGGACGCACCGCCCTGGTCACGGGGGCGGCGAGCGGGATCGGGCGGGCCTGCGCACAGGCCCTGGCCGCCGCGGGAGCCCACGTCCACGTGGTGGACAAGGCCGCCGACGCCGCCGAGGACCTGGCCCGGGCGATCGGCGGGACGGCGTGGGTCCTCGACCTCGCCGTCCCCGACGCGGTCGACACGCTGCCCGCCGACGCGGACATCGTGGTCAACAACGCCGGGCTCCAGCACGTCGCCCCCGTGCACGCGTTTCCGCCGGACCGCTTCGCGCTGATCCAGCGGGTCATGGTGGAGGCCCCGTTCCGCATCTTGCGCCGGACCCTGCCGAGCATGTACGAACGCGGCTGGGGGCGCGTGGTCAACATCTCGTCCGTCCACGGCCTGCGGGCCAGCCCCTACAAATCGGCCTACGTGACGGCCAAGCACGCACTGGAGGGACTCAGCAAGGTGGTCGCGCTCGAAGCGGCGGAGCACGGGGTGACGAGCAACTGCGTCAACCCCGGGTACGTACGCACGCCCCTGGTCGAGAACCAGATCGCGGACCAGGCTCTTGCGCACGGCATCTCCGAGGAGGAGGTCGTGGGCCGGATCATGCTGGAGCGCAGTGCGATCAAGCGCCTGATCGAACCCGACGAGGTCGCCGAGGCCGTGCTGTGGCTCTGCGGGCCGCGTACCGGGCACATCACCGGCACCTCCCTCTCCATGGACGGCGGCTGGACCGCCAACTGATCCCCCGCCCCCTACGAACGCCGGTCGCCCATGTCTGAACCGTCCGCCTCCGCCGCGCCCCATCTGCGGCGCCTCCTCGACCTGCTGGCCGACGACGCCCCCGCCGAGGCGCTGGGCGCCGTCTCCTCACAGGCGCGGGCCGCCGGGGTGCCCGCGGGCGATCTGGCGGAGGTGGAGCGGGCCGCCGCCACCGCCCTGCGGATCAGGGGCGCCCTGCGCCAGCACCGGCGCCGCGAGCTCCAGCTCACCGCGCTCTTCGACACGGCGGGCGACCTGGCGGCCTCCCGCGACCTGGACAACGTGCTGAACGCCATCGTCCGCCGCGCCAGGATGCTGCTCGGCACGGACACCGCGTATCTCACGCTCCCCGACGAGGAGGCCGGGGACACCTACATGCGGGTCACCGACGGGTCGGTGTCGGTGCTCTTCCAGCGGCTGCGGCTTGAACTCGGCCACGGGCTCGGCGGTCTGGTGGCGCAGACCGCGAGCCCGTACGCGACCCCCGACTACCGCACCGACGAGCGCTTCCACCACACCCGCAACATCAACGCCGGGGTGCTCGACGAGGGGCTCGTCGCCATCCTGGGCGTGCCCCTGCTCCTGGGCTCCAGCCGCGGCGGTACGGGAAAGGTCATCGGAGTCCTCTTCGCCGCCGACCGCGCGCCGCGCGTCTTCAGCCCCGACGAGGTCGCCCTGCTCTGCTCGCTCGCCGCGCACGCCGCGATCGCCATCGACACCGCCCGCGCACTCGCCGACACCCGGTCCGCGCTGGACGAACTCGCCGAGACCAACGCGGAGCTGGCCGAGGCCAACGCGGCTGTACGGGCCCACTCGGCGGCCATGCAACGGGCCGAGGAGTCCCACGACCGGCTGACCGACCTGGTGCTGCGCGGCCGTGACGTCAAGGACGTCGCCGCGGCGGTCGCGGGGCTGCTGGACTCCCCGCTCACCATCCACGACCCCGGCGGGCGGCCCCTGGCGGCCGTCCGCCCCGACGGTGCGGACTTCGCCGCCGACAGCATGGACGCCGGGTGGCTGGCCGAGACCGCCGAGGAGTCCCGTACGGGAGCCCGCGCCGTGCACCGCGACGGCCGGTGGATCTGCGCTGTCCTCGCCGGACGGGAGCTCCTGGCCGGTCTGGTCCTGCACCGGCGCGAACAGCTCGACGACTCCGACCGGCGGCTGTTCGAGCGGTCCTCTGTGGTCACGGGTCTCCTGCTGCTGTTGCGGCGCACGGTCGCCGAGACCGAGAACCGGGTCCGCGGCGAGCTGATCAGCGACCTGCTCAGCGACCCGGACCGCGACCCGGCCGGGCTCGCCGAACGCGGCCGGCGCCTCGGCATAGACCTCGACCGCCCGCATCTGCTGCTGGTGGCCGAGGGCGGAGCCCGGGAGAGGCTGGCCCCTGCCGCGATGCGCTATCTGTTCGGCGGTGACATCCACGGGGTGAGCGCCGAACACACCGGGAACGTGGTGCTGTTGATCGATGCCGGTGACCCCGGTCCGGCCGCCGGTGACGCGGCGCGCGCGGCGGCCGCGCAGCTCGGACAGCTGACCCAGGCCCCTGTCACCGTCGCCGCCACCGGACCGGCCCGCGGCGCCCGGGAGCTGGCCTCCGCATACGGGGAGGCCGCCCGCTGCCTGCGCGCCATGCGGGTCCTGGGGCGTACGGGGGAAGGCGCGTGCGTCGAGGAACTCGGCTTCCTGGGCGTTGTGCTGGGCAACGCCCAGGACGTCGACGGCTTCGTCTCGGCGACGCTGGGGCCCTTGCTGGAGTACGACGCGCAGCGCGGCACCCATCTCGTGCGGACGCTCGGCGCCTACTTCGGGTCCGGGGGCAGCCTCATCCGCGCCAAGGACGAACTCCACGTGCACGTCAACACGGTGGTGCAGCGGCTGGACCGGGTGCAGGTGCTGCTGGGGCGCGACTGGAACGAGCCCGGGCGGGCGCTGGAGCTGCAACTCGCGTTGCGGCTGCATGCGTTGACGGATGGGCGGCAGGAGCGGTAGGGGCCGTCCGGCCGCCCGGGGTGCGTTCTGTTGTCGCTGTCCTCAAACGCCGGACGGGCTTGGTTTTGCCCGGCGGGCTGAAGGGTGTGCTCAATCGCCGGACGGGCTGAAGGGTGTGCTCAATCGTCGGACGGGCTGAAGGGTGTCCTCAATCGTCGGACGGGCTTGGTTTTGCCGGGCGGGCTTGGTTTCGCACCGGACGGGCCGGGCGTGTCCGGTGGGCTCTGGGGATTGGACAGGGCCAGCAAGTGGCGTGCGACCTCCCCGCCGCCCGCCTCTCCCGTCAGCAGCGTGTAGTGGTTGACGTCCCGTACCGGTATCGGCGTCACCCCGGTCCCCCCGAGGTCGACCGCCGCCAGACGGGTCTCGTCGTACAGGCCCTGCTCCTCGTTCATCAGGCCCCGCTGCGCCCACAGCAGCGTCGTCGGGGCCGGTAGCTTCCGTACCGCCGTCAGCACCTCCTCGTCGAAGAGGTTGATGCCGTCGGTGCGTACGGCCTCGATCCGGCAGCTGGAGTGCATGGCGGGTTCGTCCCCGGTCAGGTCGCGCTGGATGTACGCGTCCACCTCGGCCGACCAGGCATCCGCGAACGCGGGGTGCGCCTGCCAGAAGGAGCGGTACGCGGCCCGGTCCGGGAAGGTCATCGACAGCCGGTCCATGGCCGGGCCGATCACGGCGGTCAGCAGCTCGTCCGGGGAGAGGTGCGTGGGGGCGGGGAAGCCGATGCCGCCGTCGACCAGCAGCAGCGGCCCGAACCGGTCCGGGTGGCGTACGGCGGCCAGCGCCGTCACGAACGCGCCCATCGAATGGCCCGCCAGCACCACCCGGCCCAGGCCCAGGGCCTTTGTCAGCGCGGCGACGTCATCGGCGTGCCGGGCGATCCCGTACGGCCCCGGCAGGGCACAACTCCCCGCCCTGCCACGCAGATCCGGGGCGATCAGGGTGACGCGGCCGGCCAGCAGCCTGGCCACCGGGCCCCAGGACAGCGCGTTGGCCGTGATGCCGTGCAGGGCGACGACGACCGGGGCGTCCGGCTCCCGGGCCGGCCACCTCAGTACCGCCAACTCGCCGCAGTCCACGGGGACCTGAATCTCTTCGTACGGAATCACGGCTGTCCGTTCTCCTTCCGGGCGCGCTTCGCGGGTGTTTCGTCGGCGGGGCCGCGGCGCGGCACCAGCCGGGACGGCAGCCGGGCCAGGCCGCCGGGCAGCAGGTGTACCACGGCCACGAACAGCACGCCGAGCAGGAACAGCGGCTGGGACAGCGGCACCCGCAGCACGGCGGGCAGCTCGGCGACCGCGCCCGACCCGGCCAGATCGCCGAGCCGGTGATCAGCCCACGTGTAGAGGATGCCGCCGACCATCGGGCCCCAGCGGGTGCCGGATCCGCCCAGCACCACCATCACCAGCAGGGAGAGGGTGAAGTCGGAGGTGGTCGTCTGCGGGGTCGAGCCGCCGGTGAGCAGCAGGTGGACGAGACCGCCGAGCGCGGCCAGCGCACCCGCCAGGACGAACGCCGTCAGCTTGAAGCCGTACGGCTTCAACCCCAGTACCTCCACCCGGCGTTCGTTCTCCTTGATGCCCTCCCAGACCCGTCCGGTGGGGGAGCGGACCGCCCAGTGGACGACGGCGAGGGTGAGGACCAGATAGGTGAGCGCCACCCAGTAGAGGTTCGCGGTGTGCTCGATGCCCACGAGCCCGGACGGCAGCAGCTCGGCGGGGGCGGCCCGGCCCTCCTCGCCGCCGGTGAGACCGCCCGGGTTGCGGGAGACCAGGATCGAGCCCGCCTGGGCGAAGGCCAGCGTCACCATGGAGAAGCCGATCCCGGTGACCCGCAGGCTCACCGACCCCAGCACCAGCGCGAGCACGATCCCGCAGCAGAGACCGAGCAGCGCGGACACGGCGAAGGGGAGGCCCGCCTCCAGCAGGAACAGATTGGTGGCGTAGCTGCCCGCGGCGAAGTAGAGCGCATGCCCGAAGGAGAGCAGCCCGGTGCGGCCGAGCAGCAGGTCGTAACCGGTCGCCAGTGCCCCGAACAGCAGGCAGGTGGCGAGGAGTTGGAGGCTGCCCGGGCTGCCGAGCGGGCCGTCCAGGAGGCCCGGCAGCGGCAGTGCGCTGTACGGCGCGACCGCGAGGATCAGCAGGGCGGCGGCGGGCCACCAGCGGCGCAGCAGCCGGACGGTGTTCCCGGGGGACGGTGCGAGAGTGGGCCCGTCGCCGGTGCGGTCGTGTGTCTCGGTGACGGTGCTCACGCGAGCCTCCCGGTCAGTCCGCGCGGCCGGACGAGCAGCAGCGCGGCGAGCAGGACGACGACGGCCAGGTCGCCGAGGCCCGCTGCGGTGTAGTAGTTGGCGAACTGCTGGACCAGGCCGATGACGACGGACGCCACGGCGGCGCCGGTCACCGAGCCCATGCCTCCGGTGACGACCACGACGAACGCGAAGATCAGCAGCGAGGTGCCCTGGCGGGGGTCGACCGAGCCGAAGTACAGGCCGCCGAGCGCCCCGCCGAGGGCGGCGGCGCAGCCGCCGATCGCGAAGACGAGCGTGAACGCCCTGCGCACGTCGATGCCGAGCGCGGTGACCATCGCCCGGTCCTCGACCCCGGCCCGTACCACCAGACCGTGCCGGGTGCGGCCGAGGAAGAGCCGCAGGGCCACGAGTACGACGACCGCCGCCGCGACCAGTACCAGCCGGTTGACCGGGACCCGAGCGCCGAGCAGCCCGAAGGTGCCGGACAGGGCCTCGGGCCCCGGGAAGGTCCGGGCGTCCGAGCCCCAGATCCCCGACAGCAGCGCCGGGACGGCGAGCCCGACCCCGACCGTGGCGAGGACCTGCTCGCGGGGCCGGGTGTAGAGCGGGCGGACGACGGCGAGCTCCAGCAGCACGGCGGCCGCGGTGCCCACCGCCGTACCGAACAGCACCGCGAGGACGAAGCCCGCACCGCCCGGGCCGGCGCCGGGCAGATTGCCGGACGCCGCCCACCAGGTGCCGTACGCGCCGATGGAGAGCAGCGCCCCGTGCGCGAAGTTGAGCACGTCCATCAGCCCGAAGATCAGTGAGAGTCCCGAGGCGATCAGGAAGTAGAGCGCTCCCAGACCGAGTCCGGTCATGGTGAGCAGAATGACGGTGGACATCAGGAATCCGCCTCCACGGGGTGCGTAGTGAGCGGGCCGTGGCCCACGCCGAGCAGCCTGCGTGCCGCCTCCGCGTCGCCCAGCAGTTCGGCCGCCGGTCCCTGATGGGCTGTCAGGCCGTCGGCGAGCACCGCGCAGTGCTCGGCCAGGCGGCGTACGACGGCGAGGTTCTGCTCCACGAGCAGCACCGGCACCGCCTCGGCGGCCCGCTCCAGCACCTGGGCGACCTCGGTGACCACCTTGGGCGCCAGGCCCTTGGTGGGTTCGTCGGCGATGATCAGCCGGTTGCCGTTAAGGAGCGTGCGCCCGATGGCCACCATCTGCTGCTGTCCGCCGGACAGCGTCCCAGCCAACTGCCGCTCCCGGAGCCTCAGTTCGGGGAAGAGCTCATGGACGAGCGGGTACGCGGGCGCGCCCGCGCCGCGCCTTTCCGCCAGGCGCAGATTCTCCGCGACGGTCAGTCCGGCGAAGATCCCCCGGTCCTCGGGGGCGTAGCCGATGCCCAGCCGCACCACGGTGTGGGTGGGCATCGATACGGTCTCCTCGCCGTCCAGCCGGACGCTGCCGGTGCGCGGGACGAGGCCGAGGATGCCGCGTACGGTCGTGGTCTTCCCGGCGCCGTTGCGGCCGAGGAGCGCGGTCACCCCGTGCGGGGCGACGTCCAGGTCGACGCCGTGCAGGATGTGCCGGCCGCCGATCAGGACCCGCAGGTCCCGCACGGCGAGCAGAGGTTCCGTCGTCACAACCCCTCCCCGAGGTAGGCCTGTTGCACGGTCGGGTCGGCCGTCACGGCGTCGGGGGTGTCCAGCGCCAGTAGCCGGCCGTGGTGCATCACGGCGAGCCGGTCGGCCAGGCCCAGCAGGACGTCCATGTGGTGCTCGACCATCAGGACGGTGCGTCCCTCGTCCCGGTGCAGGGTGCGGATCAGCTCGGTCAGCGCGGGCACCTCCTCCGCGCTCACCCCGGCCATCGGCTCGTCCAGCAGCATCAGCCGCGGCTCGCCCACCAGCAGTACCGCCAGCTCCAGCTTCCGCTTCTCGCCGTGCGACAGCTCGGACGCCGTCGCCCGGGCCCGGTGGCCGAGACCGGTGCGCTCCAACACGCCGGCCACCTCGGCGGTGTACGGGGAGGCGCGCCGCCACAGCCGGTACGAACCGCCCCCGGCCGCCTGCGCGGCCAGCCGGACATGGTCGGCGACGGTCATCGCCGGCCAGAGGCTGGAGGTCTGGAACGTGCGGCCGATGCCGCGCCGCGCCCGGGCGTGCGCGGGGCGGTCCGTCATGTCCGTACCGTCGAGCGCGATCGTGCCCGACGTGGCCGGGGTCAGCCCGCTGATCAGGTTGAACAGGGAGGTCTTGCCGGCTCCGTTGGGGCCGATGAAGGCGAGGAACTCGCCCTCGTGGACGCTCAGTGTGACGTCCTCGACGATCGTCGCCCCGCCGACGCCCCAGCCGAGTCCCTCCAGTCGAAGCACCGGTGCGGTGGTCCGCGTCCCGTCCGGGCGCTCCGCGGTGGTGTCCGGTATGCCCGGTACGGTCATCGGTCAGCCCGCCGAGGGCTTGGCGGGCGGCGCCACCTCGTCCATCGGCTCGGTGCTCACCAGCTCCGGTACGGCGCTGGGGCCCGTCCCCTTGAGCTTCGCGACGAACATCGGCTGCACCAGCGCGTGGTCCTCGGCACGGACCTGCTGCTTGCCCTTCACCCCGTCGAAGCTCCAGCCCTCCAGGGCCTTCACCATGGCGGCGGAGTCGGTGGCGCCGCCCGCCTCGACGGCGCGCACGACCATCTGCGCCGCGGTGAAGCCGTCGGGGGTGAACAGGTCCGGGGTGCCGCCGGCCTTCGTGACGGAGTCGATCATGGACTTCTCCACGGCGTTGCCGCCGCCCGCGCCCGGGAAGTAGTGCGCCAGGAAGGACACCTTGGAGCCGGCGTTCCCGAAGACCGGGTACGAGGCGGTTCCGGCGAGCCCCGTGACGACCTTGCCCGCCCCCAGCACGCCCTGCTGGTCCAGCGCCGTCCACAGCGCCGGTGCGGTGGAGCCGGCCCAGGCGACGAAGACGAGATCGGGCCCGCCCGCCTTGACCTGCCGGGCGAACGGGGTCAGGTCCGTGGCGCTGGGCGGAGCCAGTACGGAACCCACCTTCGCGCCCTTGGCGCCGAGGACGGCCTTCACCGCGGCGACGTTCGCCTGGCCGAAGGTGGAGTCCTGGGCCAGCACCGTGACCTTCTTGCCCCTGGCCTCGCCGAGCATCGCCCCGGCCGTCAGGATGTCCTGGTAGGACTGCCGGCCCGAGCGGAAGGTGTAGTCGTTGATCCCGGTCACGGCGTCGGTGGCGGCCGGGCCGCTGATGTACAGCACCTTGTTCTGGGCGGCGAGCGGCGCCATCTGGAGGGCCACCCCGGAATCGGTGGTGCCGGCCAGCACCTTGTAGCCCTTGCCGATCAGGTTCTTGGCCGCGGCGACCGCCTTGCCCGGGTCGCCCGCGTCGTCCTGCTCGGTGACCTCGATACGGTGCCCGGCGACCTTGCCGGTGCCCTTCGTCGCGTAGTCCAGGCCCGCCATGAACCCGTCGCGGTACTGCTTCCCGTAGTCCGCGAGCAGTCCCGTACGGGAGTAGACCAGGCCCACCTTCACGCTCTGGTCCTTCGCGCCCTTCCCGGACGCGGAATCGTCCTCGCCCGCCTTTCCGGCGGCGGTGCACCCGGCCAGCAGGAGGCCGGCCGCGGCGAATGTGGCGACGGCGGCGAGGGATCTGCGGTGACGGACGGTTCCTGGGGCTCTGCGACGCATGGTGACCGGCTCCTCGGCGTGTACCTGTGATGTCGCCGAACCGTATGAACACCGAGCCGCCGTCGACATGGTGCAGGGCACCTCACCTGACGCGGTGCGCATGTGGGGGCCGCACATGGGCCGGGGCGCGAGCCGCGCCGGGGGCCGCACATGGACCGGAACCGGGGGGCGCCGGGGGTCGCACATGGACCGGAACCGGGGGGCGCCAGGGGTCGCACATGGACCGGAACCGGGGGGCGCCCCAGAGGGTCGGACGGTACGACCCCGGGCCGCCCACGGCGCCGACGTTCCGGGGCCGTGGGCGGTGATGGCCTGTCAGACGGCGGCGAGCGCCTGCACCGTGGCCAAGACCATGCCGAGAGCGGCGAACGCGATGCCGATGATGCCCATCACCATGCCGGCGGTCGCCATGCCGCGGCCGCCGCCCTCGCCCCGGTCGGCCATGCGCCGGGCCGAGACGCCGAGGCACAGCGCGATGATCGGCGGGATGATCGGGATCAGCAGCAGCCCGACGATGCCGAGCACCAACGAGGCCGTCGCCTTGCCGCTGGGCAGCGGGGCGCCACCGGGGTACCCGTAGCCGGCCGGGGGATGCACGGCGTAACCCGGTCCGCCCGGGGCCTGCATCCCCGTCGCGCCGCCTGTACTGCCTGACTGGTCAGCCATGTCTTCCTCTCCATCGGTGCCAGGTCCTGCCCGGCGGACCGGGGCCGGACAGGCCCTGGTCATGACCATGATAAAGAGAGGTTTGTGGCGCTTTCGAACAGGGCGGTGAGGGATGTGTGATGAAAGATCTCGATCCGTCACCGGGGCCGGGCGGGCCCTACGCGTCCCGCGGTGCCGTCACGTCGATCAGCCGGCACACCGTCTCGATGTCTATCTTCACCTGGGCGATCGACGCCCGCCCCGACAGCCAGGTGATCAGCGCCGAGTGCCAGGTGTGCTCGATGACCCGGACCGCGGACAGCTGCTCCGGCGTCGGATGTTCCAGGCCCATCGCGTCCAGGATGATCGTCGTCGTGATCCGGGAGACGGTGTCCACCTCCGGGCTGACGCTGCGGTCCGCGAAGGTCAGTGCCCGCACCATCGCCTCCGCCAGATGCGGTTCGCGCTGAAGCGCGCGGAACGTCCGCATCAGGGTTTCGGCGACCCGCTGCGCCGCGTCGTCCCCGGCCGGGGGGCGTTTGTGCAGCGTCGTGTGCATGTGCTGGAGCTGGTCCTGCATGGTGGCGACCAGCAGATGGATCTTGGACGGGAAATAGCGGTACAGCGTGCCCAGGGCGACCTCGGCGGCCTCCGCGACCTCACGCATCTGCACCGCCTCGAACCCGCCCCGGCCGGCGAGCTGGGCGCTGGCGTGCAGGATGCGACGGCGACGGGCTTCCTGTCGCTCCGTCAGGGGCGGCGATGCCTGCTTGGCTTCCGCTGTCATGTGTCCCCATCCATGGCTTCTGTCCGCAACCGGAGGGAGGCGCTCGGTCTCCCGGCGGCGCACAGCATGCCAGGGTGCCGGTCGTGGCGCGAATCACCCGGTCCGGCCGTTGCACCGACGCTACCTGCCGGTAGATTCGTAGCTCATTGAACGATCCAGTCTGAAACTTGTTCTAGATTAGCGTGAGCGGTTACGCTCCGGCGAACACGCAGTGAGAAGGGGGCCGAGTGTGACCGCTGAGGCCGTAGAGGCGGGCCCCCGCACGGGCAGCGACGCGTCGGGCAGCCCCGACGACCGTCCGTTGCGCATCGCACTCCTCACCTACAAGGGCAATCCTTTCTGCGGCGGCCAGGGCGTCTACGTACGCCACCTCGGCCGCGAGCTCGCCCGCCTCGGCCACAGCGTCGAGGTGATCGGCGCCCAGCCCTACCCGGTGCTCGACGAGGGCGTCCCGCTCACCGAGCTGCCGAGCCTGGACCTCTACCGCCAGCCCGACCCGTTCCGCACCCCGAAGCGCGGTGAGTACCGGGACTGGATCGACGCCGCCGAGGTCGCCACCATGTGGACCGGCGGCTTCCCGGAACCGCTCACCTTCAGCCTCCGCGCCCGACGCCATCTCGCCGCCCGCCGAGGCGAGTTCGACGTCATCCACGACAACCAGACCCTCGGCTACGGCCTGTTGGCGGATCTCGGTGCCCCGCTCGTCACCACGATCCACCACCCCATCACGGTCGACCGGCAGTTGGACCTGGAGGCCGCCGCGAGCCGATGCCGCCGCGCCTCCGTACGCCGCTGGTACGCCTTCACCCGCATGCAGAAGCGGGTCGCGCGCCGGCTGCCCTCGGTGCTCACCGTCTCCGGCTCCTCCAAGCAGGAGATCGTCGACCATCTCGGGGTGCGCCAGGACCGTATCCATGTCGTGCACATCGGCGCGGACACCGACCTCTGGTCGCCCGACCCGTCGGTCGCCGAGATCCCCGGACGGATCGTCACCACCTCCAGCGCCGACGTCCCGCTCAAGGGCCTCGTCCACCTCGTCGAGGCGCTCGCCAAGCTCCGTACGGAGAACCCGCGGGCACACCTCGTCGTCGTCGGCAAACGGGCCGAGGACGGACCGGTCGCGCAGGCCATCGAGCGGCACGGACTCCAGGACGCCGTCGAGTTCGTCAAGGGCATCAGCGACGCCGAACTCGTCGACCTCGTGCGCGGCGCCCAGATCGCCTGCGTTCCCTCGCTGTACGAAGGCTTCTCGCTGCCGGCCGCCGAGGCGATGGCCACCGGCACGCCGCTCGTCGCCACCACCGGCGGCGCGATCCCCGAGGTCGCGGGCCCGGACGGCGAGACCTGCCTGGCCGTGCCGCCCGCCGACGCCGGGGCCCTGGCCGACGCGCTCGCCCGGCTGCTCGGCGACCCGGAACTGCGCGCCCGGCTCGGCGCGGCGGGCCGCGCCCGGGTGCTGTCCCGGTTCACCTGGAAGCAGGCGGCCATCGGCACCGCCGCCCTCTACCGCGAGGCGATCGCCGCCCGCGTGGCCACCACACGCGCGGGCAGCACGCTCCCCGGCGGCCGTCGTTGACGCCGCCGCCCTTCCTCGTCGTCTCCGCCAACTGACCCCCTCGACCGCGAAAGCAGGCATTCGTGCTGACCGTGGACTTCACCCGCTTCCCGCTCGCCGCAGGTGACCGGGTGCTCGACCTGGGCTGCGGCGCCGGACGCCACGCCTTCGAGTGCTACCGGCGCGGCGCCCAGGTCGTGGCCCTCGACCAGAACGGCGAGGAGATCCGCGAGGTCGCGAAGTGGTTCGCCGCGATGAAGGAGGCCGGAGAGGCCCCGGAGGGCGCCACCGCCACCGCGATGGAGGGCGACGCGCTCAACCTGCCGTTCCCCGACGAGTCCTTCGACGTCGTGATCATCTCCGAGGTGATGGAGCACATCCCCGACGACAAGGGCGTGCTCGCCGAGATGGTCCGGGTCCTCAGGCCCGGCGGCCGGATCGCGATCACCGTGCCGCGCTACGGCCCCGAGAAGGTCTGCTGGGCGCTCTCCGACGCGTACCACGAGGTCGAGGGCGGCCACATCCGCATCTACAAGGCCGACGAACTGCTCGGCAAGATCCGCGGCGCCGGCCTCAAGCCGTACGGCACCCACCACGCCCATGCCCTGCACGCGCCGTACTGGTGGCTCAAGTGCGCGTTCGGGGTGGACAACGACAAGGCGCTGCCGGTCCGCGCGTACCACAAGCTGCTCGTCTGGGACATCATGAAGAAGCCGATGGCCACCCGGGTCGCCGAGCAGCTGCTCAACCCCGTCGTCGGCAAGAGCTTCGTGGCGTACGCGACCAAGCCGCACCTGCCCGCGGCCGCGGCCGAGGACCTCTCCAAGGCCGAGGCGTGACCACTCCCGAGCAGACCGAGCACCTCGTCCTGCCCGGAGTCCTCACCGCCGAGCAGGCCACCGAGACCGTCGCCGCACTCCTCGCCGCCCAGTGCGACGACGGCGCGCTGCCCTGGTTCCGCGGCCACCACCTCGACCCGTGGGACCACACCGAGGCCGCCATGGCCCTCGACGCGGCGGGCGAGCACGCCGCCGCGGAACGCGCGTACGACTGGCTGGCCCGGCACCAGAACGAGGACGGCTCCTGGTACGCCGCCTACCACGACGGCGACCCGGAACGGCCGACCGACCGCGGGCTGGAGACCAACTTCTGCGCGTACGTGGCCGTCGGCATCTGGCACCACTACCTCGCCACCGGCGACGACGCGTTCGTCGACCGGATGTGGCCGACCGTCTTCGCCGCCGTCGAATTCGTGCTGCGGCTCCAGCAGCCCGGCGGGCAGATCGGCTGGAAGCGCGAAGCCGACGGAACCCCAGTCGACGACGCGCTGCTGACCGGCTGCTCCTCCATCCACCAGGCGCTGCGCTGCGCACTCGCCCTCGCCGAACGACGCGAAGAGCCGCAGCCCGACTGGGAGTTGGCGACGGGTGCACTGGCCCACGCGATCCGCAGCCACCCGGAACGCTTCCTCGACAAGAGCCGCTACTCGATGGACTGGTACTACCCCGTCCTCGGCGGCGCGCTCACCGGAGCGGCAGCCAAGGAGCGGATCGAGGAGGGCTGGGACCGCTTCGTGGTCCCCGGCCTCGGGGTGCGCTGCGTACTGCCCAACCCCTGGGTGACCGGCGGCGAAAGCTGCGAACTCGCCCTGGCACTCTGGGTGATGGGCGAGTCCGACCGGGCGCTGGAGATCCTCCAGTCCGTCCAGCACCTGCGCGCCGAAGGCGGCATGTACTGGACGGGGTACGTCTTCGAGGGCAACCGGGCGTTCTGGCCGGAGGAGCTCACCACCTGGACCGCCGGTTCGCTGCTGCTCGCCGTGGCCGCGCTCGGCGGCGACGAGGCGACCACCGCCGTCTTCAGTGGCGAACACCTGCCGCACGGACTGGCACCGGACTGCTGCGGCTAGGACCTCTCGTCTACCCGGACGGCGGCCCCGAGTGGCATGCCACTCGGGGCCGGGCGAGCCTTACGGAGAGTGCCGGAATTCGTCGCTCACCGTAGAGGTCGTCGTGATGTGTCCGGCCAGGGAGGCCCGCCGTGCCCAGTACCGCCGTGCCCAGTACCGCCGTGACCGGTTCCGTACCGCTCCGCCGTCTGCTCGTCCCGCTCCTGCTGTGCTGCGCCGTGCTGGTGGGCGCCACCGCGTGCGGCGGCGGGGGCAAGAACAGCGCGAGCAGCTCCGCGAGCAGCTCCGCGTCCCCGAGCGCCACGTCCTCGGCCGAGGCGCAGAAGTACGCCAAGACCCGGTTCGTCGCCAACGCGGGGCTCGCGGCCGGTGCGACGTACCAGTGGATCGTGAAGCCGTACCGCGCGGGCACGTTCAAGAAGGGCGCGGACGGGCGGAAGCTCGCCCTCGTCAAGGCCGGACTCGCGGGCGGCTTCGCGTACAACCGGCTGAAGGCCGCAGCGGCCAACGCCAAGGGCGACCCGCTGCTGTCGAAGGCGGTCGCGCCGCTCACGGCGGGCATCGAATCGCTCAAGGGGCTCGGCAGCAAACTCCGCAAGGGCGAGGCGGGCGCAGGCGACATCGGCGCGTTCGAGAGCGTGATCAACAACATCAAGGACGCGGGCAAAAGCGCGGGCGCCGAGGTCAAGGACAAGGTGCCCACCACCGCGCAACTCGGCGGATAACCGATGCGGTTGTGGCCCTTGATCGAACCAGGGTGCGGCTGCCGTGCGGGCGCCGGTCTCCCGTCCGCTGTGCGGGCGCGGCGGTGCTGAGCCAAGCTGGAACGGACAGGCCGTTGTGTCCGGCGGCCCCGGTGGAGGTGCCGATGGAGCCAGCCCGCGCCCTGAAACGGATCGCCTTCCTGCTGGAACGCGGCGGGGCCGACACCTACCGCGTCCAGGCGTTCCGTACGGCCGCCGCCGTCGTCGTGGCGATGGCGGACGGCGAGGCCGCAGAGCGGGTCGCGGACGGCTCGCTGGAGTCGGTCAAGGGCATCGGGCCGAAGACCGCGCAGGTGATCCGCGAGGCGGTGGCCCAAGAAGTGCCCGGCTACCTGCACCGGCTGGAGGAGGAGGCCGCCGCCGTCCCGCTTCCCGAGGGCGGCGAGCGCCTCCGCGCCCTGCTGCGAGGCGACTGCCATCTCCACTCCGACTGGTCGGACGGCGGCAGCCCGATCGAGGAGATGGGCCGCACCGCGGCGGAACTGGGCCATGAATGGGCGGTCCTCACCGACCACTCGCCCCGGCTGACCGTGGCGAACGGCCTCTCCCCGGAGCGGCTGCGCCACCAGCTGGACGTGATCGCCGAGCTCAACGCGGGCTGGGCGCCGTTCCGGCTGCTCACCGGCATCGAGTGCGACATCCTCCCCGACGGCTCCCTCGACCAGGAGGAGGAGCTGCTGGAGCGGCTGGACGTCGTGGTGGTCTCCGCACACTCCGAGCTGCGGATGGACCCCGCGCCGATGACCAGGCGCCTGCTCGCGGCCGTCCGCCATCCGCGGGCGAACATCCTCGGACACTGCACCGGGCGGCTGATCACCGGCCGGGGCCGCCCGGAATCACGCTTCGACGCGGACGAGGTCTTCGCCGCGTGCGCGGCGGCGGGCACGGCGGTCGAGATCAACAGCCGGCCCGAACGGCTCGACCCGCCCCGCCGGCTCCTGCGCCGCGCCGTCGACGCGGGCACCCTGTTCGCCATCGACACCGACGCCCACGCGCCCGGACAGCTCGACTGGCAGATCCACGGCTGCGCCCGCGCCGAGGGGTGCCACGTACCGGCAAAGCGCGTCGTCACCACCTGGCCGGCCGACGAACTGCTGGCCTGGGCGCGCGGGGGCACGACACCGGAGCGGGCCCGCTCCGGGGTGGACGGGGCGGTCGGCGCAGCCCCCGGGACAGGAGCGGTGAAGTCATGACGGCCACAAGCGTGCGAGGCATCGACCACATCGGGGTCACCGTCCCGGATCTGGAGACCGCGACCCTCTTCCTCGTCCGGGCGTTCGGCGCCGAGGTGTTGTACGACGCCCTGCGCCGCCACGACGGGCCGCTCGGCGGACCGGACGTCGAGCGCCGGCTCGGCGTCCCCGCGGGCACCCGGCAGCTGGCGATCCGGATGCTGGCCCTCCCCGGTGACGGCCCGGGCATCGAGCTGTTCGAGTTCGAGGGCCCCCGGCGTGAACCCCCGGCGCTGCCCTGCGACTTCGGCTGGCAGCATCTCGCGCTCTACGCCGACGACCTGGACGCGGCCGTACGGAACTGCGTCGACGCGGGTGCCTCACTGCTCGCCGAGGCGCAGCCGCTGCCGGGCCCCGAGGCGGGAGAGCGCAACCGGTTCGCGTATCTGCGCACCCCGTGGGGCAGCACCCTGGAACTCCTCACCTACCCCGACCCCCAGCCCTGGGAGCGCACCGCCACCCGACGACGCGTACGCCCCACCCCGGTCGCCGCCACCCGGACCTGGCCGACGGACCCGGCCAGACCGGGCGCTAGCTGAGCTCCGCGAGCACCCGCAAGGTGTGCGGGTCCGGCGCCGTCACCAGCAGGTCGGTCACCGGTCCCTTGCGCCACAACTCCAGCCGTTCCGCGATGCGTCGAAGCGGACCGACGAGCGAGATCTCATCGGCGAACGCGTCCGGCACGGCCAGCACCGCCTCCTCCTTGCGCCCTTCGAGGAAGAGCCGCTGGATCCGCCGCGCCGCCTCCTCGAAACCCATCCGCGCCATCAGGTCGGCGTGGAAGTTCCGGGCCGCGTGCCCCATGCCCCCGATGTAGAAGCCGAGCATCGCCTTCACCGGCAGCAGTCCCTCGGCCACATCGTCACAAACCCGCGCCCGCACCATCGGCGCGATCATGAACCCGTCGGGCAGGTCCGTGAGCGACGCCTCGTACACCTCGGTGCGCAGCGGCGACCAGTACAACGGCAGCCAGCCGTCGGCGATCCGCGTCGTCTGCGCGATGTTCTTCGGCCCCTCCGCCCCGAGCAGCACGGGCAGCCGGGCCCGCAGCGGATGGGTGATCGGCTTCAGCGGCTTGCCCAGGCCGGTGCCGTCCGGACCGTTGTACGGATGCGAGTGGAAGCGCCCGTCCAGCTCCACGGGTGCCTCGCGGGCGAGCACTTGGCGGATGACGTCGACGTACTCGCGGGTCGCGGTCAGCGGGCTCCGCGGGAACGGCCGCCCGTACCAGCCCTCCACCACCTGCGGCCCGGACAACCCCAGGCCGAGCATCATCCGGCCGCCGGAGAGATGGTCGAGGGTGAGGGCGTGCATGGCGGTCGCGGTCGGGGTGCGCGCCGCCATCTGAGCGATGCCGGTACCCAGCCGGATACGGGAGGTGTGCGCGGCGATCCAGGTCAGCGGGGTGAACGCGTCGGAGCCCCAGGCCTCCGCCGTCCACACCGACGCGTACCCCAGCGCCTCCGCCTCCCGGACGAGCTCCAGATGGGCGGGGTCCGGGCCGCGGCCCCAGTAGCCGAGCGCGAGTCCGAGCCGCATTCCGCTGCCTCCCAGCATTTCTGACGCCACGTCAGGCACCTGACGCACGGACGGAGAGTACGACAGCGGCCCCCCGCCCGGAAGGGGCGAGAGGCCGCTGTTCGTACCGCGGAGCGTGGACTCAGCCGCGCTGGATGCCCGTGGTGTCCTGGAGCACACCACGACGGCCGTCCTGCGTCTGGGCGATGAGCGCCGAACCGCGCTGCTCCACCGCGAGGTACCAGGTGCCGGGCGCCAGTTCGGCGATCGGCGACGGCGAACCGTCCTCCCCGTACAGCGGACGGGCCACCGGCACCGCGAACCAGAACGGCGTGAAGTCACCGCCCGGCGCAGCGGCCGCCGAAGCCGCCTGCGGCTCCGGCTGACCGGGCTGCGGCTGCGCACCGTAGGGCTGCTGCTGACCCGGCTGCGCACCGTACGGCTGCTGCTGGGCGCCGGGGTAGCCGTATCCCTGGCCCGGCTGCGGCTGACCGCCGTACGGCGGCTGCACGGCCTGCGGGCGCGGGGCGCCCATCAGCGGAGCCTTGAGCGCGGGGACCAGCGGGGTGGCGACCGCGCCACCCGCGAGCACGATGGCCGCGAGCAGGCCGAGGATCATGCCGGCGCCCGCGTCGCTGGCGTCGATCGTCGTCCAGAACGCCGTCCACAGCGCGAAGACACAGAACGCGGCCCCGAACTGACCGAGGTCGAGGCCGACGACCTTACGGTTCGGCATGGAACGGCCCACAACGACCAGCGCCCCACCGATGATTCCGGCCAGGAAGACGCTCATGAGGATCCCGAGGGCGTCCCAGGCGTTCGGGGCGGTGTAGCTGGAGCAGTTGAGGCCCGCAGGGCAGTCGAAGCCGGAGAGGTCGAGGAAAGAGGCGATGAACAGCACCACCGCTGCTCCGATCACCACGCCGTCGCCTCGAGTGAGGGAGCGGATATTCACGTGAAGGTCCTTAGTCGGTCGTCTCGTCGGGGCGGTCGTCGCTGCCGCCTGTACGGGTACGGCGGGCACACACGAAGCTCGGGAGCGGCTCCCATCGTACGGATGAATCTATCGTCTGATTGGGCGGGTTGTGCCCCTGCCCGATCGCTGGACGCACTTCCCCCCAATTTCGCCTCGGAACGCCCTCGTTCTACCCCTTCAGGTAGCTGCTGATGCCATCGGCAATGCCTTGCGCCGCCTTCTGGCGCCAGCTCTCGCTGGTGAGCAGGGCGGCATCCTTCGGATCACGCATATTGCCGCATTCGATGAACACTTTGGGCACGGTCGACAAATTCAGTCCGCCCAGATCCTTGCGGATGTCCAACCCGCTATTGCCGCCGACGTAATTGGAAGGCGCACTTCCGGTATCGCGGACGAAGAGACCGGCGATCCGGGTGCCGAGATCGCGCGACGGTTCGACGATCTTCGACGTGTCCGCCTTCCCGCCCCGTACCAGCCCGGGAAGGATCACATGGAAGCCGCGGTTGCCGACCGCGGAACCGTCCGCGTGCACCGACACCACCGCGTCGGCCCCGGCCTCGTTGCCGATCCGGGCACGCTCGTCGACACACGGCCCGTACGGGCGGTCGTCGTCCTGCGTCAGCACCACGTTCGCGCCCTGCGCCCGCAGGAGCGTGCGCAGCCGGTGCGACACGTCGAGGGTGAACCGGGCTTCCGCGTAACCGGAGTTGGTCGACGTCCCAGTGGTGTCGCACTCCTTGTGCGTGGTGCCGATGTCCACCTGGCGGTTGATCTCGCGGGTGTGCAGATAATTGTTCGGGTTGTGCCCGGGGTCGATGACGACGGTCTTCCCGGACAGCGGCCCGGAGGCCCGGCCGTTCGTGGACTTCGAGGGCTTCGCGGACGGGCCGGGGGAGGCGGACGTCTTCCCCGGCGCCGGAGCGCTCTTCGACGGCGCGGCCGAGGTACCACTGCCGCCCTGCCGGGGCCGGGCCTGCGCCCCGCCGCCGTCATCGCCCGCGCCGCAGCCCACGGCGGTCAGGCACACGGCTGCGAGCGCGGCGGCGGCGAGAAGGGGCCGGTGGCGCTGGGTGGGGGGAACGCTCTCGTCGTACGGCACCCCGCGATGCTATCGGGGCGCCCTCGGCCGACCGGCCCGGGCGCCCGTACCCGGGCGCCCGTACCCGGGCCCCGTTCCCGTACCCGACCGGTTCAGATCCCCGTTCCGGTACGCCGCAGCACCCGCAGCGAATCCGTCACCGAGACCTCGGCGAACGCACCGGAGGCCAGCGCCCGCAGATAGACCCGGTACGGGGCCTGGCCCCCGTGCGCGGGGTCCGGGAACACATCGTGGATCACCAGCAGCCCGCCCTGCGCGACATGCGGTGCCCAGCCCTCGTAGTCACCGTTCGCATGCTCGTCGGTGTGACCGCCGTCGATGAAGACCAGGCCGAGCTTCCCGCCCCATACGGCCGCGACCTGAGGAGACCGTCCGACCAGTGCCACGACATGGTCTTCGAGGCCCGCCGCGTGCAGGGTCCTGCGGAACGTCGGCAACGTGTCCATCCGGCCGACCTCCGGGTCCACCACGGTCGGGTCGTGGTACTCCCAGCCGGGCTGCTGCTCCTCGCTGCCGCGGTGGTGGTCGACGGTGAGAGCCGTCACACCGGCCGCCCGCGCGGCGTCGGCGAGCAGGATGGTGGAGCGCCCGCAGTACGTCCCGACCTCGAGCACGGGCAGCCCCAGCGCGGCGGCCTCGACGGCGGCCCGGTACAGCGCGATCCCCTCGACCACCGGCATGAAGCCCTTGGCGGCCTGGAAGGCGGCGAGAATCTCGGGCTCGGGCTCGACGACGGACTCGACGGGCACGGGTTCCTCCTGGTGGGGACGGTTCTACGGGGCACGCGTTTCGACGGCGCCCCATCGTGCCGTACGCCCCCGCCGACGGGATCGGCGGGGCGTCCTGGACGACGTGGAGGCGGCCGGTCGCTTCGGACATGGGTGTGCTGGAGGAGCGGGAGACGGTTGCCAGGTGCGGGCGGAGAAACAAGGGAACCTGATCCGGGTTGCCGAGGAAGCCACGGTCTTCACCGCTTACTCCGGCTCAGAACTTCACGCTCGCACCCAGGATTCGCCAACAGTGTCACGGCATCGGCGGGGGCGTACGTGGGGTGAGCCCGGGTCGGGGAGTCCCCGGCGGGGCTGCGAAGGGTCATGGCTGCGGGTCAGCGGCCGCCAGGCCCGGGTGCAGGGCCGCCCGCCCCGCCCGGCTGTTCACCTGCGGCGCGCGGCCGCAGGAGCTGCCGGCCGGGTCGGACGTCTCTCATCTGCTCACGACGACACCGCGGTTCGACGCTCCGGTGCGCTGACCGCCAGCACCAGATCGGCGTCGACCGGCAGATCGTCGCCGGGGTAGGCCGCCGGGTAGGCGCGCGGCGCGTATCCGGCGGCCGACCCGGCCAGCACGTAGGCGCCGCCGGACGGGGCGGCCAGCATGTAGTGGCCGTCCTCGTCCGCCACGGTGAGCCCGGCCTGCCGACCCCGGTGGTCGATCAGCGTGACGTTGGCGCGGGCCACCGGCGTACCGTCCGTGTCCAGCACCCGGCCGCGGAAGCCGCCCGAACCGGTCACGGGGTGGGACGCAGAGAGTGCGGGGGCCGACGCGTCGTCGTCGCTGCTCGCCAGCAGCGCGGGGCGCATCGCGTCACGCTGCGACGGCAGGAACGCGGCCAGTACCAGCCCGACCACCACCGCGCCCGCCGCGATCCCGAACGAGATCCGGAAACCCTCCATCGACGGCAGCGGCACCCCGCCCGTCCGCACCGAGGTGTTCGCCAGCACCATGCCGATCACGGCGCTCGACACCGACGTACCGATCGACCGCATCAGGGTGTTCAGGCCGGTCGCCGCACCCGTCTCGGACGGATCGACGGCCCCGATGATCAGCGCGGGCAGCGAGGAGTACGCGAGTCCGATGCCGGCCCCGAGCATCACCGCGATCACCACGGTCTGCCACGGGGCACTCATCAGCCCGAGCCCCGCCCCGTAACCGATCGCGATGATCAGCATGCCGACCATCAGCGACACCTTGGGGCCCCGGCGGGCGGACAGCCGGGCGTACAGCGGGGCGACGAACATCATCGTCAGACCGAGCGGCGCCACGCACAGCCCCGCGACCACCATCGACCGGCCGAGTCCGTACCCCGTCGACGTCGGCAGCTGGAGCAGCTGCGGCAGGACCAGGGACACGGCGTAGAAGGCGACCCCGACCATGATCGAGGCGAGGTTGGTGAGCAGCACCTCGCGCCGGGCGGTGGTCCGCAGATCGACCAGCGGCGCCGGGCTGCGCAGCTCGAAGAGGCCCCACAGGAAGAGAATCACCAGGGCGGCGGCGATCAGACCGAGCGTGGTTCCCGAGGTCCAGCCCCAGTCGCTGCCCTTGGTGATGGGCAGCAGCAGACAGACCAGCCCGAGCGAGAGCCCGAGTGCGCCGGTGAGATCGAAGCGGCCGGGGGCGCGCAGCGTGGTCTCGGGGACGACGAGGACGGTGAGCGCCATCGACAGCACACCGAGACCGGCCGAGCCGAAGAACAGGGTGTGCCAGTCGGAGTGCTGGGCGACCAACGCGGCGGCGGGCAGGGCGAGTCCGCCGCCCACCCCGATCGACGAACTCATCAGCGCCATCGCCGAGCCGAGTTTCTCGCGCGGCAGCTCGTCACGCATGATGCCGATGCCCAGCGGGATGGCGCCCATGGCGAAGCCCTGGAGCGCGCGCCCCACGATCATGACGACGAGATCGTCGGTGAAGGCGCATATCAGCGAACCGAGCACCATCACGGCGAGACTGGCGAGCAGCATCTTCCGCTTGCCGTAGAGATCGCCGAGCCGCCCCATGATCGGTGTCGAGACGGCCCCCGCCAGCAGGGTCGCGGTCATCACCCAGGTGGCGTTGGACGGATCGGTGTGCAGAAGGGCGGGCAGATCCTTGATGACGGGGACGAGCAGGGTCTGCATCACCGCGACGGTGATGCCCGCGAAGGCGAGCACGGGGACGACCCCGCCGCCCGCTCTGCGCGGCCGCGGATCGGGGAGTTCCCCGGCGTGCTGTCCGTTCGTCGTCTGTGGCATACGTGTGGCCTCCGGGCGGCGTGATCGAGGGTCTGTCGAGGGCGGGTACGGGCGCGCGGGTCCTGGGCGGGCAGCACCGACCGCCAAGTGTGTGCACGGTGAACCTTCCACCTGTCCGTGGTATTCCGGTGAACGCGGTACGAATGGGGGCGCAACCGTGCACTCGGACCGGAGCGCGCGCCGATCCGATCGCAATCTGACCTTCCGTCAGAATGGAACGTGTTCTACTCTTGCGCCGTTCCAGTGGCTGCGACCGGCGAGGATCCGCATGGGCATCGGAATCACCGAAGAGCAGAGGGAGTTGGCGCAGGCCGTACGGGGGTGGCTGACGCGCGCCGTACCGCCGGAGGAGATACGCAAGCTCCTCGACGCGGACGCCCCCGGGGCCCCCGGCGTGCGCCCCGGGTACTGGGACGGGCTCGCCGAACAGGGTCTCCTCGCCATCCATCTGCCCGAGGAGTACGGGGGCGGGGGCGGCCAACTCCTCGATCTGGCCGTGGTCCTGGAAGAGGCGGGCCGGGCCGCGCTTCCCGGCCCATATCTCGCGAGCGTCCTCGCCTCCGCAGTACTGCACGCGGCGGGCGCGGGTGAACCGACGAGAGAACCGGCGCGCGAACCAGTACCCGAGCCGGCAGGCGAACCGGTACATGTACCCGTACGCGAATCGGCAAGCGGACCGGTGGGTGGGCCGGTGCGTGACCTGATCCGCGGCCTCGCCGCCGGCGCACGCGTCGGCGCCGTCGCGCTCGGCCCCGGCACCCTCACCGCCGTCGAGCACGGCGACGGCCATCTGCTCGACGGCACCGCCCCACCCGTCCTCTCCGGCGCCGACGCCGACCTCCTCCTGCTCTCCGCCGAATCGGCCACCGGCACCCTCTGGTTCGCCGTCGACGCCGACGCCGAAGGGCTGACCGCCCGCCCGCACCGCAGCGCCGACCCGACCCGCCCCACGGCCGAGATCCGCGCCGCGGGCGTACTCGTCCCCGCGGAACGCGTCGTACGGACCGACACCGCGCGCGTCCGCGACCTCGCCGCCGTCCTCCTCTCCGCCGAAGCGTGCGGAACCGCGGCCAAGGCGCTGCGCACCGCAACCGAACACGCCAAGGTCCGCGAGCAGTTCGGCCGCCCCATCGGGCAGTTCCAGGGCATCAAGCACCTCTGCGCCGACATGCTCGTACGGGTCGAGCGGGCCCGTGCGCTGGTGTGGGACGCGGCCCGCGCCGCCGAAGGGGAGGAGGTCCCGGACATACGCTCCATGGTCGCCGCCCTCGCCGCGTCGGACGCCCTCGACGCCGCGTACGGCTGCGCCAAGGACTGCATCCAGATCCTCGGCGGCATCGGCTTCACCTGGGAGCACGACGCCCACCTGTACCTGCGCCGGGCGCTGGTGGCCCGGCAGCTGCTGGGGGCCGGTGACGCCCACCGGCTGCGGGCGGTCCGGCTGGCCGAGGGCGGGGCACGCCGCGAACTCGCCCTCGAACTTCCCGCCGGGGCCGCGGCGTACCGGGCCGAGGCGCGCGAGGCCGTGGCCGTCGCCCGCGGTCTCGACCCGAAGGCCGCCCGCCGCGCGCTCGCGCCGACCGGCTACGCCGCCCCGTACCTCCCCGCCCCCTACGGACTGGGCGCCGGCCCCGTCCAACAACTGGCGGTACAGCAGGAGTTGAAGGAACAGGGCGTGAAGCTGAGCGATCTCGGGATCGCCACCTGGGTCGTCCCCTCGCTCATCGCCCACGGCACGGCAGCGCAGCAGGACCGCTATCTGCTGCCCACCCTGCGCGGCGAGCTCCTCTGGTGCCAGCTGTTCTCCGAGCCCGGCGCGGGCTCCGACCTCGCCTCGCTCCGGACGAGGGCGGAGCGGACCGACGAAGGCTGGCGGATCAACGGACAGAAGGTCTGGACGAGCGCCGCCCAGTGGGCCGACCACGGAATCCTGCTGGCCAGGACCGACCCGGACGCCCCCAAGCACCGGGGGATCGGCTACTTCCTCGTCGACATGAAGAACACCGAGGGCATCGACATCCGCCCGCTGAAGGAGATCACCGGCGACTGTCTCTTCAACGAGGTGTACTTCGACGACGTCCTGCTGCCCGCCGACGCCGTCGTCGGCGAGATCGACGACGGCTGGCGGGTCGCCCGCAACACCCTCGGCAACGAACGCGTCCACATGGCCGACCAGATGACCTTCGACACCGGCCTGGAGGCCCTGATCGACCGCTCCGGCGAACTCGACGGCACGTACCGGGCCCGGATCGGAGCACTCGCCGCCGAGGCCCACGCGCTCGCCTGCATCGGACTGCGGACCACCCTGCAACAGGTCTCGGGACTCGAACCGGGCGCGGGAGCCTCCGTACGCAAACTCGTCCAGACCGTCCACCAGCAGAAGGTCGCCGAACTGGCCCTCGAACTCCTCGGCCCGGCCGGCGCGGTCGGCGAAGGGGCGGGGGAGCGGGCCCTGCACGGCTTCCTGATGTCCCGCTGTCTGACCATCGCGGGCGGCACCACCCAGGTTCAGCTCAATGTCGTCGCCGAGCGCATCCTCGGCCTCCCGCGCGATTGAATTGAAGGGACTTGCCCATGAAGCCCGTGAAGCCAATGAAGTCCATGAAGCTCATGAAGGCGTACATCGTCGGTGTCGGAATGACGAAGTTCGAGAAGCCCGAGACCCGCGACTGGCAGTACTGGGACATGGCGAAGGAGGCCGGGACGGCGGCGCTCGCCGATGCCTCCCTCGCGTACGAGCAGATCCAGCAGGCCGTCGTCGGCTACTGCTTCCAGGCGTCCACCGCCGGCCAGCGCGCCGTGTACGAACTCGGACTGACCGGAGTGCCCGTCTACAACGTCAACAACAACTGCGCCACCGGCTCCACCGCGCTGATGATGGCCCGGCAGTTCGTCGAGGGCGGCGGCAGCGACTGCGTCCTCGCGCTCGGCTTCGAGAAGATGACGCGCGGCGCGCTCGGGGGCGGTGGTGCCGACGGCGGTGCCGCCGCCCGCGGCGGAGCCGCTGATGACTGGGCCAAGACCTCACCCGTCGCCCGGCACTACGGAATCATGGCCGCCGCCCACGGTTTCGAGATGAGCCCGCCCACCGCCCAGATATTCGGCAACGCGGCCCGCGAGCACATGGAGCGCTACGGGACGACCGAGGCGCAGCTCGCCGCGGTCGGCGCCAAGAATCACCGGCACTCGGTGAACAACCCGTACGCCCAGTTCCAGGACCCGTACACGGTCGAGGAGATCCTCGCCGCGAAGACCATCCACCGCCCGCTGACCAAACTCCAGTGCTCACCCACCTCCGACGGGGCGGCCGCCGCAGTCGTCGTATCGGAACGCTTCGTCGAGGAGCACGGTCTGGGTGACCGGGCCGTCGAGATCGTCGCCCAGGCGATGACCACCGACACCGGCGACTCCTTCGCCTCCGGGACCTGCATCGACGCCGTCGGACAGCCGATGTCGCGGGCCGCCGCCCAGCAGGTGTACGAGGCCTCCGGGCTCTCGGCCGCCGACCTCGACGTCATCGAGCTGCACGACTGCTTCTCCGTCAACGAACTCCTCACCTATGAAGCGCTGGGCCTGTGCGGCGAGGGGGAGTCCGGCAAGCTCGTCGAGTCGGGGGCCACCACGTACGGCGGCCGGTGGGTGGTCAACCCGTCCGGCGGGCTGATCTCCAAGGGGCATCCGCTCGGCGCCACCGGAATCGCCCAGGCCGCGGAACTGACCTGGCAGCTCAGGGGCGAGGCGCAGGGCCGGCAGGTGAAGGACGCCCGGGTCGGTCTGGCCCACAACATCGGCCTCGGTGGAGCGGCGGTGGTGACGTTGCTGCGGCGTTAGCGCGGAGATCAGTGCGCATCGTGCTACGTCGCCGGACGGGCCCGGGTCGGCCCGAATGCCGATGTACGGGGCGCAGGGCGGCTGCGAGTATGACGGTCATGGTTGACGTCACGACGCCCGCGCCCCTGCAACAACGGCACAGGACCCGCACCTGGGCGGCGGTGCTCGCCGCCTGTGTCGGACAGTTCCTCGTCGTGCTCGATGTATCCGTCGTCAATGTCGCCCTGCCGTCCATGCGTTTTGACCTCGGGATGAGCACGGCCGGACTGCAATGGGTGCTCAACGCCTACTCGATCGCGTTCGCCGGATTCATGCTGCTCGGCGGGCGCGCCGCCGACATCTACGGCCGCAAGCGGATGTTCCTCATAGGCCTCGGCCTGTTCACCGCGGCCTCCCTGGCCGGCGGGCTCGCCCAGGAGGGCTGGCAGCTGCTGGCCGGGGTCGGCGCGAAGAGCCTGGCGCTCATCGGTACGACCGTCGCCGCCGCGGGTTTCGGCTGGCAGTCCACGATGGGTGCCGACGGCTCGTACCTCACCTCGGTCTGTCTGCCCGGCGTTCTGATGATGGCCGGTGCGGGCCTGGCACCCACCCCGCTCGCCTCCCTCGCCATCACGGGGGCGGCCCACGGTGAGGCCGGTCTGGTCTCCGGCCTCGTCAACACCTCCCGCACGATGGGCGGTGCGCTCGGTCTCGCCGTGCTCTCCACCGTCGCCGCCGCACGCACCGCGGGCGGCACCGGGCCCGAGGAGCTCACGGCCGGGTAAGCGCTGGCGTTCCGGACAGCCGGCACGGTACTGCTGGGCGGACTGCTGCTGATGGCGCTCTGGCTGCCGCGCCACCGGTCCGCTCAGCACTAAAGGCCCGCGAAGCGTCGCCTACAGCCAGCCCTGCTGTTGAGCCGCCCGCACCGCCTCCATCCGGTTGCGCGTCCCCGTCTTGCCGATCGCGGACGACAGATGGTTGCGCACAGTCGACTCGGACAGATGCAGCTTCGCCGCGATGTCGGCGACCGTCGCCCCGTCCACCGAGGCGTTCAGCGCGTCCCGCTCCCGCGCGGTCAGCGGACTCGGCCCGGCACTGAGCGCGGCGGCAGCCAATGCCGGGTCGATCACCGTCTCGCCCCTGAGTACCCGGCGGATCGCGGTGGCGAGTTCCTCGACGGGACCGTCCTTGACCAGAAATCCCGCAGCCCCGGCCTCCATGGCCCGGCGCAGATGGCCGGGCCGGCCGAACGTGGTGAGGATCAGGACCCGGCAGTCCGGCACCTCCTCGCGCAGCTCGGCGGCGGCGTCCAGACCGCTGCGGCCCGGGAGCTCGATGTCCAGCAGTGCCACATCGGGGCGGGACAGCAGGGCGGCGTTCACGATCTCGTCCCCGGCGGCCACCTGCGCGACGACCTCGATGTCCGGCTCCAGACCGAGCAGCAGGGCCAGCGCACCGCGCATCATGCGCTGGTCCTCGGCGAGGAGGACACGTACACACTTCGAGGGCCGCCCGCCGGGCATGTCAGTCATACGGTCAGCGTCTCAGACCGGGCACCCTCGCGAGCGTCCGCCGCGTCACGGCAGCCGGGCCACCGGACGGCGACTCGTCCTGCCGCCGCCCGCGTGATCCGTACCAGCTGCTCTTCGAACTTCTCTCACCAGTACTTCTCTCACCAGTACATGAGGTCCACCACGCAGGAGCAGTGCGGATCACTGCCGTCCACGGCCATCCGCTCCTCCTCCGTGATCAAGGACGGCAGAGCCGCCAGCAGGGCGGTGACCGGCCTCGGGACTGGTGAGCTCGCATGTTCAGGTGTCGCGTATTCGCGGCCGAGCCCAGATGGGGCTCGCGCGGAGTGATCTGCGCGAACTCGGCGGCACCCGGCAGTCTGCTGGTCGGCGATTGACATGATGGGCAGCGGCAAGTCTCAGGTGTCTCTAGAGGAGCGACTATGGCGTTCAAGACCGGAGTCGCCGAACGGGACGAGTGGTCCTATTCGCCGGCTGTCGGCGTCGGACCGCTCCGGTTTGGTATGACCGTCGACGAAGTGGTCGAGGCGGCTGAGATACTCGGCCAGACGAAGGTCAGCGATTGTGCGCGGGACCACGCGATCTTCTCGCCGACTTGGAAGGTCGAAGTCCACCGTCGCGGGGTGGCTCCTTCACCGCCTGCCGTCACGGCCTATGTGAGCCAAGTTGTGGGGCTGTTCTGCATCGCTGCCGACGCCGTGCACGGTCCCCAGGTCGCGTACGACGGACTCCCGCTGGTCGGGAGAGACCTGTCGGAGCTGGAGAGCGACGCAATCGCGTATGCCGAGGCAATGGACGTGCACTTTCGCTACACGCCCGAGGGCTACGCAGGACCGGATGATTCCGGGGTCGTGATGCGCGGGCAACTAGTCGGGCAGGTCCTCCGATCGCGTCCGTTGTTCATGGTGACGCGCGACGGCGCGAATACTGAATGGGACTCGATGCCCTCCGAGGAGTACCGCGTCAACGGCCAGTCCACGGCCTGACGTGGTGTGACTCATGACGTGGGGTGGAGGAGATACGCCCGAATACGCCAGCTCACCAGTCGAGGCCGCGTTCGGGGCGCCCGTTAATGCACGAAGGCGAGTTCCTTGATCACATCCGTCGCTGCGTTGTCCGCTTCATGGAGACGGGCGCAACCGGCGACCTGTAGCGATCACTGGCTGTGGTCGCCAGGGGCGTATCGGCTCCAGGTTCCGCCAAGGCTGGTCGGGTCCATCGGATGCCCGGGCTGCCGGCCGGGGAACAGCCAGGCCGTGCTGCGGCTGCTGGCGCGGGCGAGCCGGGGCTGTTCAGCCAGGTAGGCGCGCACGAGACTGGCGACGGGTCCGGGCAGCGGCGACGGAGGGTCTCCGAGCCGGAGGGAGTGGAACTCCAGGGCTGGGTCGAGGCCGAGGGCGTCGCGGTAGGCCGCGAAGCGTGAGTCCAGGCGCTGCAGTCCGACCCGCGGGTCCCCGCTCGGACCGCCGTTGCCGCGCCACACCGCGGCGAGGGTGGCGACCACGGCCAGCGAGAGCAGCTCGGCGGCGAGCTGCCGGTGGCGCAGGACGGTGCCGCAGGCCAGCGAGAGCAGCGGGAAGAACAGCAGCCAGCTGCCGCCGTAGCCGATCGCCAGCGCGAACGTCACGGTGGCCATCGCGGCGAGCAGTCAGTAGGTGACCGGGCTTTCGCGCTTCTCCTTGTCGAAGCCGCGGAACACCACAGAGATGTAGAGGTAGTTGAAGGTGAGCAGCCCGAGGACGCCGAGCCAGGGGTTCGGGGCCTCTCCCTGGAAGAGGTTGGAGAAGGTGCCCGTGCCCATCAGCAGCCAGGGCAGCAGGGTGTACGGTCCGGGCGGTCCCGGGCGCTGGTCGTCGCGGCACCTGCGCCGGTCCCGCCACGTACCCGCGCGGGCATCCGTCCCCGGGTCCGTCCGCTCCCTGGGCATGTCCACTCCTGTCACGCAGTCCTCTGCTGTCACACAGCCCTTTCCCGGCACACAGCCCACTCCTGGCACACGGTCTTCTCCTGTCACACGGTCCTCGCGGACCGACGGTACGAGATCACGGCGTACGTACCGAACAGCAGGAGCCACGCGCAGAGCACGGCGATCGTGCCGCTGCCGGGCGCGTGCCCGTCGGTGGTCGCCCAGCCCAGGTCGGCGAACCGGTTGGCGGGGGTGAACCGGCCGATCGAACGCAGCCATCCGGGAAGCAGATCCAGCGGGAACCACAGCCCGCCGACGATCGCGAAGCCCATCAGGCAGGCCATGTTGACGACCCCGGTGCCCTGCGGAGTGAGCCGGTAGCCGTTGCCGAGGCCGAGCAGGGTGAACGGGAGCGCCCCGATCCACAACAGCAGCGTCAGGGCGGCCCACTGCCAGGCGGCCAGCCGTACCCCGTTGACCAGTCCGCCGGCCAGCAGCACCGTCAGGATCGTCGGCAGTACGGTCACCGAACCGCTGATGGCCCGCCCCACGACCGCGTGCGAAGGGGCGAGCGGAGTGACCCGCAGCTGCTGCAGCCAGCCGAGGGTCCTGTCGGAGGCGACCCCCGTACCGATCGACATGGCGGAACCCAGCGCTCCGTATGCGGCCATGCCGACCATCGAGGCCGTCTTCCAGTCGTCGGCAGCGCTACCGCCGATGTTGGTGAAGAGCAGGTACATCATCACCGGCATCCCGGTCCCGAAGATCAGGAAGAAGCCGTCACGCAGGGTCCGGCGGACCTCCAGCACGATGTAGCGGAACATCACGCGATCTCCTTCTCGGTATTGGTCGAGGCTGCCCCGGCGGCCGGTGCGGTGAGGGCGAGGAAGGCGTCCTCCAGCGTGGCCCGAGAGACCTGGAGGCCACGGATCAGGCCGAGACGGGCCAGCTCCACGACGGTGGCGTCCGAGTCGTCCGTGTGCAGCAGCGCCCGGCCCCCGGTCACCTCGACGGTGACGACGCCGGGCAGTAGTTCCAGGCCCTCGGCCGGCCCGCCCGCCAGGTCGAATGAGACGAGGCTGTTGCCGGCCGAGCCCCTGATCGTGTCGCCGCTCCCGTCCGCGACGATCCGGCCCCGGTCGATGACGACGATCCGGTCGGCGTTCTCGTCGGCCTCCTCCAGATAGTGGGTGGAGAACAGGACGGTGTTGCCGCGCCGGGCGTAGGCCCGCATCGACTCCCAGAACGTCCGGCGCGCCTCCACGTCCAGGGCGGCGGTCGGCTCGTCCAGGACGATCAGCTCCGGGTTGCCGGCCAGCGCGACGGCGAAACGGACGCGCTGGGTCTGGCCACCGGAGAGCTTGTCGACGCGCCGGTCCGCGTACCCGGTGACGCCCGCCAGGGAGAGCGCCTCGGCCACCGGCATCGGCCGCGGGTAGGTCGAGGCGACGAAGGTGATCAGCTCGCGGACGGTGACCCGCTGGATGGGCCGCCCGTCCTGGAGCATGGCGCCGACCAGACCGGCCCGGACTGCCTGCTCGGCGGTCCGGCCCAGCACCCGCACACTGCCGGACTCCGGCTCGTCCAGCCCCAGCAGGAGGGCGATGGTGGTGGACTTGCCCGCGCCGTTGCGGCCGAGCAGGGCGACGGTCTCGCCGCGACCGATGGACAGGTCGATCCCGTCCACGGCCCGTACGGTCCGGCCCGCCCGGCCGAATGTCCTGACCGCCCCGGTGAGGTCCACCGCGGCCGGATTCCCCGTTGTCTGCTTCATGGCCACGACGCTACGGAAAGGGGCCCGAGGCGCGGCAGGGGTGTGCGTACGGACTTCGCGATGACATTTGTCATGGGTGAGCGACGGGTCCGGCAACAGATCTGACGCCACGTCAGCAGCGGTCTTCACAACTGCTGGGCGCTGCGTTATACATGGGGTCATCGGCTAGAACGCGTTCTAGAACGGGCGTGGCGGCCGGTCCCGCACGACCTCGGTGCGGCCGACGGTGCGGACGGCCGCGCCGAGGTCTTCCCACCATCAAGGAGCAGCTTCCCCATGCCCATTGATGCCGAAAAGGCTGTCGCCGCCGAACCACGGTCCACCCGGATCAGCTGGGACCACAAGGACGTCCAGCTCTACCACCTGGGGATCGGCGCGGGTGCCGATCCGGACCGGGCCGACCCGGCCACCGACCCCGGAGAGCTGCGCTACACCCTGGAGTCCCGGCTCCAGGTGCTGCCCTCCTTCGCCACCGTCGCGGGGGCGGGCGCGGGCGTCGTCGGCGGGCTCTTCTCGCCGGGCATCGACGTCGACCTCGCCAACGTCCTGCACGGCGCGCAGAGCGTACGGGTGCACCGGCCGATCCCCGTGAAGGGCAGCGCCGTACAGACCTCCAAGGTCGCCGCGGTGTACGACAAGGGCAAGGCAGCCGTACTGGTGCTGCGTACCGAAGCCGCCGACGACGAGGGCCCGTTGTGGACCAACGACGCCCAGATCTTCGTGCGGGGCGAGGGGGGTTTCGGCGGTGAGCGCGGCCCGTCCGAGCGGATGGTCCATCCCGCCATCGCCCCCAACCGCATCGTGGAGCGTCCGATCCGCCCGGACCAGGCGCTGCTGTACCGCCTCTCCGGGGACTGGAATCCGCTGCACGCCGATCCCGAGTTCGCCAGGCTGGCCGGCTTCGACCGGCCGATCCTGCACGGGCTGTGCACCTACGGAATGACACTGAAGGCCGTCACCGACACGGTGCTCGGCGGTGACGTGACCCGTATCCGCTCCTACCGCGCCCGGTTCGTCGGGGTCGTCTTCCCCGGCGAGACCCTCCGCATCGAGATGTGGACCGGCGGGGACGAGGTACGGGTCGAGGTGAGAGCCGTGGAGCGGGACAACGCCATGGTCCTCGGTGACACCTTCGTCGAACACTCCTGAACCAACTCCAAGAGGTCCACAGGCCCATGAGGGGAGCCGCACCATGCGCGCAGCCGTACTGCACGAGATAGGCCAGGACAAGCTGGAAGTCCTCGACGACGTCGAGGCGGTGGGCTTCGGCCCCGGCAAGGTCAAGCTCCGTATCCGGGCCACCGGACTGTGTCACTCCGACGTCTCCGCGATGAGTGGCGTGCTGCCGCAGCCCGCCCCGTTCATCCCGGGGCACGAGGGCGCGGGCGAGGTCCTGGACGTCGGCGACGGCGTCACCGGGCTGAGCGCGGGGGACCGGGTGCTTGTCTGCTGGCTGCCCGCGTGCGGGGCGTGCCCGTCCTGCAAGCGCGGCCAGACCCAGCTCTGCCTGGCCGGCTTCATGAACGCGGGCACGCCCAACTTCAAGCGCCCCGGCGGCGATGTGTTCGGCTTCGCGGGCACCGGCACCTTCACCGAGGAGGTCGTCGTCGGCGCGGGCTGCGCCGTGCCGATCCCCGACGACGTGCCGTTCGAGATCGCTGCGCTGATCGGCTGCGGGGTGACCACCGGGCTCGGCGCCGCCATCAACACCGCACAGGTGGAGGCCGGTTCGTCGGTCGCCGTGATCGGCTGCGGCGGAGTCGGCATCTCCACCATCCAGGGCGCCAGGGTGCAGGGCGCCGCGCAGATCGTGGCCGTGGATCCCGTCGCGTCCCGGCGCGAGGCGGCCCTGCGGTTCGGCGCGACGGAGGCGGTTTCCCCGGACGAACTCACCGACGCCAAGCAGCGGATCACCGCGGGCGAGGGCTTCGACTACGTCTTCGAGGTCGTCGGCAAGTCGGCCACCGCCCGCACGGCGTACGAGAACACCCGGCGCGGCGGCACCCTCTGCATCGTCGGCGCGGGCGCCATGGACGACAACTTCCAGGTCAACATGTTCGAGCTGTTCTTCGACGAGAAGCGGATCCTGCCCTCCATGTACGGGGGAGGGGACGTGCTCCGCTCGTACGAACGGGCCATCGCGCTCTGGCGGGCCGGCCGCATCGACCTCGAATCGATGATCACCCACCGGGTGCGGCTCGACGGCATCAACGACGCCCTCGACCAGATGAGGACCGGCGAGTCGCTGCGCACCTGCGTCGAACTCTGACGGCCTCACCCGTGCCCCCCGATCCCTCCTGAGAGGCTCCGAGATTCCGATGTCACTTCCCCTGGACGGCATGTCCGCGATCGTCACGGGCGCGGGCCGCGGCCTCGGACGCGCCGAAGCGCTGGAACTGGCGGGGCTCGGCGCGTCCGTCGTCGTCAACGACTACGGGCAGCCGGGCCGCGACGGTTCCGGCGAGGCGTCCGCGACCCCCGCCGAGGAGGTCGCCGCGGAGATCCGGGAGGCGGGCGGCCGGGCGGTCGCGCACCTCGGCGACGTCTCCGACCACGCGCAGGCCCGCGAACTGGTGGAGCTGGCCGTCGACACGTACGGAAAGCTCGACATCCTGGTCAACAACGCGGGCATCCTGCGCGACCGGATGGTGTTCTCGATGACCGAGGACGAATGGGACTCCGTCATCAGGGTCCACCTCAAGGGCCACTTCAACACCACCCACTTTGCCGCGTCCCACTGGCGGGCCCGCTCCAAGGAGTCCGGCGGCCCGGTCTACGGCCGGATCGTCAACACCTCCTCGGAGGCGTTCCTGGCCGGTTCGGCGGGCCAGCCGAACTACGCGGCGGCCAAGGGCGGCATCGTCGGCCTGACCACCTCCACGGCCCTGGCCCTGGCCAAGTACGGCGTGACCGCCAACGCCATCTGCCCGCGCGCCCGCACCCGGATGACCCAGGACGTCTTCGCCGGCTTCCAGGAACCGGCGGACGGCCGGCTCGACGCGCTCGCCCCCGAGCACGTCTCGCCGCTGGTCGGCTACCTGGCGTCCCCGGCGGCCGCCAAGGTCAACGGGCAACTGCTCGTCGTGCACGGCGGGATGGTCGCGATCGTCGAACGCCCCAGGGTGGCCGCGAAGTTCGACTCGTCGAAGGAGACGTTCTCCTTCGACGAACTGGACGAGCTGATCTCCCCGTACTACGAGGGCCGCCCGCCGAACGAGACGTTCGCCGCGGCGGAGGTACTCGGCCTGAAACGGGGCTGACCGCAAGGGACAACGGGACACGGGTGGGCCCCGGCAGCCGACCGGCTGCCGGGGCCCACCCGTCCCTCGTCGATGTTCCGCGCGGTCAGGCCGCCCGGCTGTCCCCTTCGTGGGGGCGGCGGTGACGGCCGTGCGGCTGTGCTGCCGTGTCGTCCGTCGCGACGCCCCCTCGGTGCTTTCCGGAGCCGCCGGCTTCGGCCCGTTCCGCGTCCGCCCCCGGCGGACGCGTCTGGGGCGTGTCGGTTCGGGCTTCAGACATGTGGGAAGTCACCCCGTTGTGATCGCTTACGTGTATGTCACCAGGGCCGATCACGCCACCGCAACACGGCACGGTCACCAACGGCGACCGAGAGGTACGGTTGCGTAGCCCAGGCCCAGGATTCTAGCCAGGCACCGGCCGCCCCATGAGAGGCGCCTGCCCCAGTGGAATCGGCTTGCACACTGGAAGAGGCGCAGCGGCAGCGGACGGTTGCATACCGCTTTCCGCGGCCGGATCCGCCGACGGCCGATCACCGTGTTCCCCGTCCACCGGTGCCTCCAGCAGTGCCACCCCGCACGCCACGTTCTCGTTGGCGTACGGGAGTCTGAGTACGCCGTCCCGGGTCCACACCCCGCGACCGGCCTGCCACCCCTCGGGGGCGGCGAGTTGATGCAGCCGGCGCCCCGCCGGCCGCCACACCCCGAGCCAGCTGCCCGCCGCCCCGTCGATCCGCAGGGCCACCGCGCAGCTCTCCGGCATCAGCATCTGTCCCGGCTGTACGGCGAACGGTGTCACCGCGACATCCGCCGGGCGCAGACACTCGGGGAAACGCACCGGCAGACAGCTGCCCAGCACCCCCCACCCGAGCCGGTCGTGCCCCGGCGCGTCCGAGCGGATCAGCAGCAGACCGCTGTCCACGTCGGCGAGCAGCAGCCGGTCGTTGCTCCCCGGCGCGATCTGCAGCAGCGGCGTCACCTCGCCGCCCCGCTCCAGGTCCACGGCGACCGCCTTGACCGGCCCGCCGCCCGGCAGCTCCCGGTCCAGGGCCAGCAGCCGCCCCGCCCGGTTCAGCCAGACCCCGCCGGAACAGCGCCCCGGCACCTCGACGACCCGCTCGGGGCCGAAGGCGCCGCCCGCCACCAGCCAGACGGTGGTGGAGCGCGCACCGACCGACAGGGCATACGCGCATCGGCCGTCCGGCGACGGCGGCAGCAGGGTCAGATCCACGCATCCGACGGCGCCGAGCGGCAGTTCACCGGTGCCGGGGCCGGTCGGATACAGCAACGAGAACGCATGCCGGTCCGCGACCCGGCGCCGGATCAGTACGCGCCCGTCGGCCAGCGGCAGCACGTCCGAGTCCGGCTCCTCCGGCTGGTCGAGGGGCAGCGGCACGGCGTACGGCTCGTGCCCGTCGAGCGTCCAGCGCTCCACGAACCACGCCTGTCCGGCCCCGTCCGACGGCTCGCCCGCCCCGCCGATGTCGCGCCGGGCGAGCCGGGCCGCGTACGAACCGTCCGCCGCGATCGTGAAGGCGGGCGGCGCGAGGGCCGCCCGGTCGGGCTCACCCGGCGCAGCCGGCTCGTCGTCCCCCAGGACCGCGTCCGCGGCGTCCGCGGCATCCCCGGCCGCCCCCACGGTCCCGTTCTCGATAGCACAGGCAGTCATGGACTGATCACCTCCGGCAATCGAAGCTAGTTTTCGCACTTCCTGCCGAACAACACGAGACCGGTCGCTTCACACATAAGGGTGGTGATGCCGGGATTCGCCTGTGGGTGAGGGGGTGCCTGTGCTGGAGGTGAAACCGAATGGGTAAGGTTAGGCATCCCTAAGCAGTCCTGGTGTGACCTTCGATCTGGAGAAATGATGTCCCTTCGTCGCCGCGGTACCGCCGCAGTCGGCCTGGCAGCGGCCGCCGCCCTTTCCCTCTCGGCCTGCGGGAGCGATGCCGCAGGCTCGGGCGACTCGGCCAAGTCCGGCGGCGACAAGAAGGCGGCCGTCGCGACGGGCGGCAAGGACTTCGGCGACGCCGCGAAGAAGACGGCGGCGTACGGGACGGACGCCAAGGCCGGCCAGTTCCCCCGTACCCTCACCCACGCCATGGGCAAGACGGAGATCAAGTCCGCTCCCAAACGCGTCGTCGTGCTGGACGTCGGCGAGTTCGACAACGTCGTCTCGCTGGGGGTGAAGCCGGTCGGCTACGCCCCCTCCGAGGGCGACGCCGCCATCCCCTCGTACCTGAAGAAGGACGCGGGCAACCCCAAGAACGTCGGCACGATCAACAACCTCAACCTCGAAGCCATCGCCGGCCTGAAGCCCGACCTGATCCTCGGCAGCCAGCTCCGCGCCGCCGACAAGTACGACGCCCTCTCCAAGATCGCGCCGACCGTGTTCTCCATCCGCCCGGGCTTCACCTGGAAGGAGAACTACCTCCTCAACGCGGCGGCGCTGGACAAGACCGCCAAGGCGAAGAGCGAGCTCGACGCCTACGAGGCGAAGGCGAAGAAGCTCGGCGAGGACATCGGCCCGGACAAGCCGACCATCTCCATGGTCCGTTACCTCCCGGACCGCATCCGCCTCTACGCCAAGGCGTCCTTCATCGGCACCATCCTCGAGGACGTCGGCCTGCCGCGGCCCAAGAACCAGCAGATCGACGACCTCGCCGCGGAGATCAGCCCGGAGAAGATCGACGAGGCCGACGCCGACTGGATCTTCACCGGCGTCTACGGCGACGTGAAGGCCACCAAGCGCGACACCACCCAGTCCAACCCGCTGTGGAAGAACCTCAAGGCGGTCAAGGACGGCCGGGCCAAGGACGTCCCCGACGAGACCTGGTACCTCGGCCTCGGTGTCACGGCCGCGAACCTGGTCCTCGACGACCTCCGCGCCGACCTCGTGAAGTAACGATCCGGTCCGCGCCGGCCTCGTGAAGTAACGATCCGGTCCGCGCCGGCCTCGTGAAGTAACGATCCGGTCCGCGCCGGCCTCGTGAAGTGACGACCTGGTGCACGACGGCGAGCGGATCAGGTCGTAACGATTCTTCGCACACCGTGGCCCGTCCGTACGGGTCGCGGAAGCCATGGGCGACGGGGCACGAAGGGCAGGTAGCCTTTTCCTTGTGCCCCGTCTGTCCGAAGTCCTCGCCGAGCTCGACGCTCTCTGGCCACCCGAGCGGGCCGAGGGCTGGGACGCGGTCGGTACCGTCTGCGGCGACCCCGCCTCGCACGTCGACCGGGTGCTCTTCGCCGTCGACCCCGTCCACGAGATCGTCGACGAGGCGCTCAGGCTCGGAGCCCAGCTGATCGTCACCCACCACCCGCTCTATCTGCGGGGTACGACGACGGTCGCGGCCGACACCTTCAAGGGCCGGGTCGTGCACACCCTCATCAGGCACGACGTCGCGCTGCACGTCGCCCACACCAACGCCGACACCGCCGACCCGGGCGTCTCCGACGCCCTCGCCGGTGCGCTCGACCTGCGCGTCGAGGGGCCCCTCGTACCGGACCCCACCGACCCCAAGGGCCGTCGCGGCCTCGGCCGGATCTGTGCGCTCGACCATCCCGAGAGCCTGGCCGACTTCGCCGCCCGCGCCGCCGCTCGGCTGCCCGCCACCGCGCAGGGCATCCGGCTCGCGGGCGACCCCGCGGCGACGGTGCGCACCGTCGCGGTCAGCGGCGGCTCCGGCGACAGCCTCTTCGACGCGGTGCGCGCCGCGGGCGTCGACGCCTTCCTCACCGCCGACCTGCGCCACCACCCGGCCTCCGAAGCCATCCAGCACTCCCCGCTCGGCCTGATCGACGCCGCGCACTGGGCCACCGAGTGGCCCTGGTGCGAACAGGCCGCCGCGCAGCTCGACGCGATTTCCGACCGCCACGGATGGGGCCTGCGGGTCCATGTCTCGAAGCAGGTCACCGACCCCTGGACCACCACCACCCACCACTCTTCTGGAGCCCCCAACTGAACGCCGCGCCCGCCGACCAGATCCGACTCCTCGACGTCCAGGCCCTCGACGTACGTCTGTCGCAGCTTGCGCACCGCCGCAAGTCGCTCCCCGAGCACGCCGAGATCGAGTCGCTCACCAGCGACCTCGCGCAGCTGCGCGACCTGCTGGTCGCCTCGCAGACCGAGGAGAGCGACACCGCCCGCGAGCAGACCAAGGCGGAGCAGGACGTCGACCAGGTGCGCCAGCGCGCCGCCCGTGACCAGCAGCGCCTCGACTCCGGTGCGGTCACCTCGCCGAAGGACCTGGAGAGCCTCCAGCGCGAGATCGCCTCGCTGGCCAAGCGCCAGGGCGACCTGGAGGACATCGTCCTCGAAGTGATGGAGCGCCGCGAGTCCGCACAGGAACGCGTCACCGAGCTGTCCGACCGGGTCTCGGCGGTCCAGGCCAAGGCCGACGACGCGATCGCCCGTCGCGACGCCGCGACCAAGGAGCTCGACGAGGAGGCCGCGACCGTCACCAGGGAGCGCGAGCTCGTCGCCGGGTCCGTCCCCGCGGACCTGCTGAAGCTGTACGACAAGCTCCGCGTCCAGCAGGGCGGAGTCGGCGCGGCCCGCCTCTACCAGCGCCGCTGCGAGGGCTGCCGTCTCGAACTGAACATCACCGAGGTAAACGATGTGAAGGCGGCCTCCCCGGACACCGTCCTGCGCTGCGAGAACTGCCGCCGCATCCTGGTCCGTACGGCGGAGTCGGGCCTGTAATGACCCAGCCGCGCCAGCTCGTCATCGAGGCCGACGGCGGTTCCCGGGGCAATCCCGGGCCCGCCGGTTACGGTGCGGTCGTCATCGACCCGGTGACGGGGGAGACCCTTGCCGAGGCCGCCGAGTACATCGGCGTCGCGACGAACAACGTCGCCGAGTACAAGGGCCTCATCGCCGGCTTGAAGGCGGCGAAGGCGCTGCTGCCGGACGCCTCGGCGGACGGCACGCTCCGGGTGCGGGTCCGGATGGACTCCAAGCTGGTCGTGGAACAGATGTCGGGCCGCTGGAAGATCAAGCACCCCGACATGAAGCCGCTCGCGGCGGAGGCCGCCAGGATCCTGCCGGCCTCCGTCGTCACGTACGAGTGGATCCCGCGCGAGCAGAACAAGCACGCGGACCGGCTCGCCAACGAGGCGATGGACGCGGGCAAGCGCGGCAGGCAGTGGGAGCCGTCGTCGTCGACGGCCGCCCTGGACACCCCCCGTCCCTCGACGACCGCCGTCCTGCCGCCGGTCTCCGGGCCGCCCGGTGATGCGGCGGCGGGCGCGGCGAAGGCCCGCGCGGCGATGTCCGCCCGCCCGGGAGCCGGTACGGGCACGGCACCGGCGGCGGTTACGGCCGCGGTTACGGCCGCGCCCCAGGTGGGCTGGGCCGCGGCGCCCGACCTCGGCGCACCCGCCACCTTCGTACTGCTCCGGCACGGCGAGACGGCCCTCACCCCTGAGAAGCGTTTCTCGGGCAGTGGCGGCAGCGACCCCGAACTCTCGGCGACCGGCCGTGACCAGGCCGAACGCATCGCCCGGTCGCTGGCCGCCCGCGGCACGATCGAGGAGATCGTCAGCTCCCCGCTGCGCCGCTGCCGCGAAACGGCGGCGGCGGTGGCGGCCCGGCTGGGCCTGGAGGTCCGGATCGAGGACGGCCTGCGCGAGACGGACTTCGGCGCCTGGGAGGGGCTGACGTTCGCCGAGGTACGCGAGCGTTACGGCCCCGACCTGGACGCCTGGCTCTCCTCCGCGAAGGCGGCCCCCACCGGCGGCGGCGAGAGCTTCGCCGAGGTCACCCGCCGCGTCGCGGCCACCCGCGACCGCCTCACCACCCGCTACGCGGGCCGCACGGTTCTCCTGGTCACCCACGTGACGCCGATCAAGACCCTGGTCCGGCTGGCGCTCGGCGCCCCGCCGGAAGCCATGTTCCGGATGGAACTCTCGGCGGCGTCGGTGTCCGCGGTCGCGTACTACTCGGACGGGAACGTGTCACTCAGGCTGCTGAATGACACGTCGCATCTGAGGTAGGGGGGCGGCGGGGGCCCGGAACTGCCGCGTCCGGCACCTGACGCACGGCTCGCAACCGCCGTGCCCGGCGCCTGACGCACGGCTGGCACCGGGGCCCGGAAGTGTCCTGTCCGGCACCTGACGCACGGCTCGTCATGCCTTGCCCACTGCCTCCGCCACCTGCCACCTGCCTCCGTCAGCCGCGCAGCGCCGCGGCCTCGCGTGCCAGCCGCTCCACCCGTGCCCAGTCCTTCGCCGCCACCGCGTCCGCCGGGACCATCCAACTACCGCCCACGCAGCCGACGTTGGGCAGAGCCAGATAGGACGGCGCGGACGCCAGGGAGATGCCGCCCGTCGGGCAGAACCGGGCCTGCGGCAGCGGCGAGGAGAGCGCCTTCAGATACGCCGTGCCGCCCGCCGCCTCGGCCGGGAAGAATTTCATCTCGGTGACCCCGCGCTCCAGCAGCGCCACCACCTCGGACGTCGTCGAGACGCCCGGCAGGAAGGGCACCCCCGATGCCTTCATCGCGTCCAGCAGTGTCTCCGTCCAGCCGGGACTCACCAGGAACCGGGCACCCGCGGCGAGGGTGTCGGAGACGTTCCGTACCGAGATCACCGTGCCCGCGCCGACCACCGCGTCCGGAACCTCGGCCGCGATCGCCCTGATCGCGTCCAGGGCCGCGGCGGTGCGCAGCGTCACCTCGATGGCCGGGAGCCCGCCCGCGACCAGGGCCCGGGCGAGCGGCACCGCGTCGGCGGCATCCTCCAGAACGACAACGGGCACGACGGGGGCAAGGTCCAGCACAGAGGGGGGCATGCGCTCATCTTGCCGCGCGAACAGCACGCTACGCAACGACCGTTGCACATGATGCAACGAACGTGCGGCGTGCTGGGGCGTGCTGCGACACGATCGGGCCCTACGGCTCAGTGGATCTCGGTCACCACGACATCGAGCGACCACGCCCTCCCGGCCCGCGCGGGGGCCTCGGCCTCCACCACGTACCCGAGCTCCCGCAAGGTCTCCACCAGCTCCGCGGGCCCCTTCGGCCGGGCGCCCGCCAGCAGCAGATCGCGGACCATCCGCCCCTTCGTCGCCTTGTTGAAGTGGCTGACCACGGACCGTTTCTCGACCCCGTCCACCATCTGGGCATGCAGGACCCGCACGCTCGCCGTGCGCTCCGCCACCTCGCCCTTCGGCTTCCAGGCCGCGGTGTACGCGGACGACCGCAGGTCCAGGACCAGCCCGTCCCCGGCCGCCTCCGGCAGGACCGCCGCCATCGGGCCGCGCCAGTACGCCCCGAGCGCGCCGAGCCCCGGCAGCTTCACTCCCATCGAGCAGCGGTACGAAGGAATCCGGTCGCCCACCCGCACAGCGCCCCACAGCCCGGAGAAGACCAGCAACGACTTTCCGGCCCGCCGCGTGGCCGCCGCGTCCAGCGAAGCCAGATCGAGGGCGTCGTACAGCACCCCCGTGTAGATCTCCCCGGCCGGACGCGTCCCCGCCGTCCGCAGCTCGACGTTCTTCGCGATCTCGCCGCGCAGCCCCTCGCTCAGCCCGAGCACCTCACGGGCCTTCTCCTCGTCCGCCGTGCACAGCTCGACCAGCTCGTCGAGGACCGCGGCCCGCGCCGCGGCCAGCCCCGGCAGCGACAGCGACTCCGGCTTCAGGGGTGCTCCGCGCCCCGACGCGGCCTTTCCTTCGGAGGGCGGCAACAGCACGAGCACGGCGGTTCTCCTTCGTACGTACGCACAGGCGGACGGGCCGAGAGGGCCCGCGCACCAGCGTACGGGGGCCACCGGCACCGCCACCGGTCCCGGCGGACCAGGCCGGACAGCAGCCCCACGCCCGGCCACCACCCGGGATGCCGCCCGCCCCGCCCCGCCATACGCTCGGTGCATGCCCCGCCGCCATCTCCACATGACCGGGCCGGCCGATACCCCGCTGAGGGCGGCCCTGCGCAAACTGCGTACCGAACTCGGCGTGCCCGACGGCTTCCCGCCCGACGTCCTCGCCGAGGCGGCACAGGCGGCGGGCGCCCCGGCGGTGTCGGCCCACCGGGACGCGACGGACCTGCCGTTCTTCACCATCGACCCGCCCGCATCGACCGACCTCGACCAGGCCATGCACCTCGAACGCCGCCGCCACGGCTTCCGCGTGCACTACGCCATCGCCGACGTCGCCGCCTTCGTACGCCCCGGCGGCGCACTCGACACCGAGGCCCACCGCCGGGTGACGACCCTCTACTTCCCCGACGGGCAGGTGCCCCTCCACCCCACCTCGCTCTGCGAGGGCGCGGCCAGCCTCCTTCCCGGGCAGACGCGCCCGGCCCTGCTCTGGCAGATCGACCTCGACGCCGAGGGCGGCATCGTCGCCACCTCGGTACGCCGGGCCCTCGTCCGCAGCCGCGCCGAACTCGACTACGCGGGCGTCCAGCGGCAGATCGAAACGGGCACCGCCGAAGAGCCCCTGGCCCTGCTCCGGGACATCGGACGGCTCCGCGAGGAACAGGAGGTCGCCCGCGGCGGAATCTCCCTCAACGTGCCCGAGCAGGAGATCGTCGCGCGCGACGGCACGTACGGCCTGGACTACCGCGCCCCGCTGCCCGCCGACGGCTGGAACGCCCAGATCTCCCTGCTGACCGGCATGGCCGCCGCCCACCTCATGACGGAGACCGGCACCGGCATCCTGCGGACCCTTCCGGTCGCCCCGGACGGCGCCGTGGCCCGGCTCCGGCGCTCGGCCGAGGCGCTGCACGTCGACTGGCCGCACCACGTCCCGTACGCCGAGGTCGTCCGTTCCCTCGACCCGAGGAGGACCACCCACGCCGCGTTCCTCCAGGAGTGCACCACTCTCCTGCGCGGCGCCGGCTACACCGTCTTCGCACACGGCGAACTCCCCACCCCCGCCGTCCACGCCGCCGTCGCCGACCTCTACACGCACTGCACCGCCCCGCTGCGCCGCCTCGTCGACCGGTACGCGGCCGAGCTGTGCGTCGCCGCCGTCGCGGAACAGGACCCTCCCGAGTGGGTCCTCGCCGCGCTGCCCGGCCTGCCGAAGGAGATGGCGGACGGAACGAGGCGCGCCGACACGGTGGAGCGCGAATGCGTCGACGTGGTCGAGGCCGCGCTCCTCAAGGACCGGATCGGTGAGGTCTTCGACGCGTACGTGATCGATGTGTCGGAGCAGGAGCCGACCACGGGCACCATCCACATCGACGACCCGGCCGTCGTCGCCCGCGTCGAGGGCGGCACGGCGAAGCTCCTCCTCGGGCAACGGCTGCCGGTCAGGCTCGCCCGGGCGGACCCTGGCTCGGCGAAGGTCCTCTTCGCCCCCGCGTGAGCCCGGCCACGACGGCACCCTGATCCCGGCCTCCTGCCGGGCCCGGGCAGCAGACCGATGCGGTGGTGCCGAACCGCCCGCATCGGACAACTCCGCGCCCTCCTGTGCCACGATCGAATGAAGAACTCCCATCTCACGGACGGCGGGTCCATCGATGTCCCAATCTGGCGAGCGACCGAGGAAGGGGCGTGACATGACTGCCATGCCGCACGAACTGCTCACGCAGGCGGACGTCCTGCTGGAGGGCTTCCTGGCGCTGGACACGCCGGAGGGCTTCCGGGCGGAGCTGATCGAGGGGGAGATTGTCGTGACGCCGCCGCCGGACGGGGACCACGAGGACTACATCGCCGTGATCCTTGAGCAAGTGATCACCCGCTCTCGCACCAAGATGCGATTTTCAGGGAACAAGGGACTGAAGCTGACGAGCGGCGGACGCTGCCCCAAGAACCACGTCATTCCCGACGGCACCTTCGCCCCCACCGAACTGCGTCTGTACCGGGGAGCGGACCCCTGGATGCCGTGTGAGGGGGTGGCCCTCGTCGTCGAGGTCACCTCGACCAAGCCCCAGGCCGACCGCACGGACAAGCGTCACTGCTACGCCCGCGGACCCATCCCGCTCTACCTCCTGGTCGACCGCGAGCAGTCCTCGGTGACGCTGTTCAGCGAGCCGGAGGGCGACGACTACCGTCAGCACTGCACGATCCCGTTCGGTAAGCGGCTCGCGCTCCCGACACCATTCGTCTTCGATCTGGAGACCGAGGAATTCATGTGAGGACTCCGCCCGGTCCGGCGGCCCCGTCCGGTGGCCACGGCCAGGCGGGTAGCATGGTCGGCACGGCAGACGAGCCGGGCGGACGGCCGCGTGGGGATCTTCGGATCTCCCCGAGGAACGTCCGGGCTCCACAGGGCAGGGTGATGGCTAACGGCCACCCGGGGTGACCCGCGGGACAGTGCCACAGAAAACAGACCGCCGGGGACTTCGGTCCTCGGTAAGGGTGAAACGGTGGTGTAAGAGACCACCAGCGCCTGAGGTGACTCAGGCGGCTAGGTAAACCCCACCCGGAGCAAGGTCAAGAGGGGCCGTCGCGAGACGGCCCTGCGCGAATGTTCGAGGGCGGCCCGCCCGAGTTCGCGGGTAGACCGCACGAGACCGGCAGCAATGCCGGTCCTAGATGGATGGCCGTCTCCCCGGCAGCCGCGAGGCGACCGGGCGACAGAACCCGGCGTACAGCCCGACTCGTCTGCCGATACCTGTGGCTTTACCTTGAGAAGGGCCTCTGACCTGCGTCGGAGGCCCTTTCCAGACTTTCAGTAGCTTGCCGCTTCGGGCGGCGAACGACCTGGATGATGGCGCCGCCGGCACGAGTGGGAGCCGCTCTCTGAGAGTCTCGCGTCCACCGGCCATCACGACGCCGAGCGACATGTGTCCGAGTCGTCCGATGCGGGCTGCTCGGTAACCGCGTCGAGGTCTCGTAGGTCTCCGACGGGCACAGGTTTGATCGGCAGGTGGGCGGAGAAGCGTCCGCCGAGCCCGATCGGCTGCTCGCGTGCCGATGCGAGGATCGTGCCGACGCTGCTCTCGCAGTAGCGTCCCTGGCAGGGGCCCATGCCCGTCCGGCAGGAGAGCTTGACGGCGTTGACGTTGCTGACGAACGGTGACGATTCGAGGAAGTCGTCGAGTTCGCCGCGTGTGACCAGTTCGCATCGACAGACGGTGGTTTCTCGCGTCGCCAGGTCTCCGAGCGCGCCACGGACCGGTTCGAACATGTTTTGCACAACAGCGGAGAACCGTGTCGATGTGTGGATGCCACGTTCCGCTTCGGCGAAGGCCGCGGCTGACACGGCGCGTCCGAGGCTCGCGGCGATCCCGAGACCCGCGAGCGTACCCTCGGCGCGGGATTGGTCGGCGCCGGCGACTCCCGTGGGCTCGCCGGCGACGAACACTCCGGGGACGGATGTCTGCAGTCGTTCGTCGTGTGTGACCACCCAGCCACCCCGCGGCGAATCAAATGCGAGTTCGCATCCGATCTGACGGGCGAGCTCCGTCGACGCGGAGAAGCCGTACCCGAGCACGAGATGCGATGCAGCGACCTCGCGGGGTGCGCCTGTCACCTTCCACCGCCGGTCGACCCTGGTGAGCTCGATCCGGGAGAGGTGTTCCGTGCCGTGGGCGGCCGTCACGATGGTCCGGGGCGAGACTCGGATGCCCTTGCGCACCAGCCGCGTCAGGATCGCGCCCGTCTCTGCGAGCATCCGCAGATGACCGGGCACGGCGCCGAGGGCGCGGAGCATGTCCATCGGCGTCGGGATGCTCTGCGCGAACGCGATCTCGCGCACCGGGACGCCGTCGCGGACGAGCAGGTCGGCCACGAGCAGCAGCAGCGGATGCGCCCCGGCCAGCACAACGTCGCCGACGGGTGCGATCTTCTGCGCCTTGACGAGGGTCTGGACACCGCCGGCGGTCATGACGCCGGGCAGCGTCCAGCCGGGGAAGGCGACGGGAAGGTCGTAGGCGCCCGTGGCGATCAGCAGCCTACGCGCGCCGATCACGCGAGTGCCGTGTTCCGGGTGATTGATCGCCACGCACAGACCATCCGGCTCTGCGTCGTCGTGCAGGACACCGATCGCCGACCAGCCGAACTCCGTCGTCAGTCGCGGGTCCGCCTCGAAGCGCCGGATGAGCTCGGTGGCCCAGCCGTAGCCCGCGGTGGGGTGCAGGACGCTTCCGGTGAAGGTCTCGGGTGGCTGACGGAAGATCTGCCCGCCCGCTCGTTGCTGCTCGTCGATGACGACGACCGTCAGGCCGTGATCGGCTGCGGTGAGAGCCGCCGACATGCCCGCCGGGCCCGCGCCTATGATCGCGAGATCAAACATCACAGCCTCCCTGGCGTCTCGATGATCAGGCCCTCGCGCGCCGGTACGAGGCAGGTGCGGGTCAGCGGCCGACCGTCGACGGTGGCGGCGCACTCGAAGCACGTCCCCATGTTGCACAGCGGCGCCCGCGGAGCTCCGATGCGGTCTCGTTCGAACGCGGCCCCTTCGGCGAGCATTGCCGCGGCCACCGTCTCGCCCCTACAGGCGCGAACCGGCTCGCCGTCCACGGCGATTGTCACGGCGTCGCCGCGTTCTTGCGCGGTGCGACGCCAGGATCCGTCTGCGGTCATGGGGCGCTCCTTTCCGCGAAGCGGGCCGGGTCGTAGGGTGCGAGGTCGATATCGGGCGAGCGCCCGGCGATGAGGCCGGTCAGCACCCGCGCGAAGCTCGGCCCGAGGGTGAACGCCGATCCGCCGGTGGCGACGAATACCCCCGGCGCGCCCTTGACCGCGCCGACGAGCGGCAGCTGGTCGGGTGCCACCGTGGTCGCGCCGACCCAGCTGCGCACGGCGGGGACCCGCTCCAGCGCGGGAACGGTGTTCACGGCTGCGCGCGCGTTGCCGGCGATCGACTGCGGGATCAACTGGTGCTTGCGGTCGAATGCCGGGGCGCCGTGCGCGTCCCTCATCAGTCGCGCCGGCCACCCGCCGCCGATGAGGACGGTGTTGTCGAGCGACTGCTTGAGCGACAGGCGCGCACCGGCGTGCTGGACGAGGTGGGGGATGAACTTGGGAATCTTCGAGGTGACGGTCATCGTGAGGGCGAGGGGGACGGTGGGGAGCTCGGCGTCGAAAACCCGGCCGAGCTCGGTCGTCCATACGCCGGCGGCGAGCACGACTGCTGCGGTCTGGACGGTGCGGACCCGTTCGTCTCCCGCGCGGTCCGTCTCCCGGAGGGTGACTTCCCATCCGGTCGCCGCGCGACGGGCGCCGACCAGGCGGGAACGTGCGCGCACGGTCGCGCCGGCCGTGATGGCCGCGCGTCCGACCGCGGGAGCGGCGATGCGGGCGTCCGCCTTTCCTTCCAGTGCGCTGAGGTTGGCTGCGACGATGTCCCGTGAAAGGTACGGTGCGACGTCGTCGAGCTCGGTGCGATCGAGCGTGCGCACATCGAGGCCCCAGGAGCGTTCCAGCTCCGCCTTGAACTCGAGCATCCCGACCTGGTCGGAGTTCTCGGCGACCATGAGTCCGCCCGTCTGGCGCACGCCGAGTGGCTCTCCGATCTCATCCTCCATGCGCGCCCACATCGCGGCAGCGTCGAGGTGCAGCGGCATCGCCTCCGCCGCGACGCGCGCGGCCTCCTCGCCGGCCTCGACCATCCGGTATTCGAGCTGGAAGTGCAGGCTCCCCGCGTTCTGGCCCGAGGCGTGCTGGTTCACCTGGTCCTTGTCGACCAGGAGCACGTGCGCCCCGTCGCGGGCGGCCATCCACGCCGTGAGGCAGCCGAGCAGGCCGCCGCCGACGACAACGACGTCGTACCGCTCAGTCATCGGCGAGGGGGACCGTCTCGATGCCGAGCTCGTGCAGGGTCGCCTCGACGCGGGCGACCTCGTCCGGCGTGAGCTCAAGGAGCGGCGCCCGCACGAATCCCGCGGGGATGCCGCGCAGCCGCAGTGCGGTCTTGATGATCGCCTGCTGGTTACCGAACTGCACGCCGTAGTCGGGACGGAACCACGCGTCCATGTACACGCGGTCCCTCTTGCCCAGTTGGACCGCGCGCTCTCGGTCCCCGGCGTCGACGGCGTTCCAGAAGTCGGCCTGGTCGCGGCCGAGGATGCCGCCCGTTCCCATCAGGCCGTCGCCGTGGCCGAGCATCGCAAGGTCGGCGCCGAGCGCGTTGGTGGGCAGACCGAAGTACCGCACCTCGCCCTCCAGCGCGTACATCCCGGCGAGGAAGCTCGCGAAGTCTCCCGTCGAGTTCTTGACAGCGACGACATTCTCGATCTGCGCGAGTTCGGCCAGCAGTTCCACGCCCATGTCCACGACGCAGCCGCGCGGCCAGTTGTACACGGTCATCGGGATGTCGGTGGCATCGCTCACCGCCTGGTAGAACGCAACGATCTCCTTCCCGTTGGGCACGATGTAGGGGGGCGGGGTAAGGAGGATGCCGTCGAGGCCCGCCGCCTCTGCCGCGCGGGCATGGGTGATCGCCTCTTGCGGGGTGAAAGCGTTGCAGGCGCCGAGGACGGGGAAGGCACCGCTCCGGTGTTCGGCGCCCGCCGCGAACAGCTCCGCGCGCTCCTTTGCGGACAGGGAGAACCACTCGCCGCTCGTGCCGGCCAGGATCGCGCCCTGGATACCCTCGTTGACGAGCCAAGCCATCTGCCGGTGCAACGCGTCGATGTCGAGCGCGCCCTCGCGGGTGAACGGTGTGGTGATGGCGGGGATGTAGCCGCGCCAGCTGACGGTGTTGCGATCCATGTTTGCTCCAAATCGCCGGTTGTCCGGCGGTGCTCTTCTGGGGTGTGCTTCTCAGACCGCGGCCGGCACAGGCTCGGGTCGCTTCAGTTCGACGCCGTCCGGGCCCTCGAAACGGCGGCCCCAACCGGTCGCGGCCGCCACGACCATGACGACGGTGAGGACGAGCGGGTAGAGCATCGCGACGAAGATCTCCGTCGTGGCCAAGGCAGGAACGCCCTTGATCCCGGTCGTGAGCTGCGCGCCGATGAACAGATAGGCGCTGAGAACGGGGACGATGGCAGCGAGCCCCATCGCGAAGCAGTCCATGACGACCGCTCGGCGGTACGGGTGCAGGCCGACGCGGTCGCCGATCTCATCGGCGACCGGGCCGAACGTGAGCATCGCGGCCGAGTTCACGCCGCCGAACAGCAGCGTGGTGAACGAGATGCCGATGCCGATCGCGAACTCCGCGCCGCGCGGGGTGCGGGACAGGCGGCTGCTGGTAAGGGCGGTCACGAGCCAGTCGAGGATGCCCGCGTCGGTGAGTACGCCCATAATGCCGAACACGGTCACCACCAGAGCGATCACGCCGAGCATGTCGCCGATGCCGGCGATCAGGAATCCGGTCGGCGCCCCGTCGGTGACGCCGACGATGCCCCCAGGGGTCAGCAGACCCGAGGCGAGGCCGGTGACGATCCCGGCCGCGAGCCCGACTGTGACCGCCTTGAAGATGTCGCGGGTGAGCAGCGCCACGGTGAGCATAAGTGCGACGGGTATGAGCATCACGAGGGCGAGCGGCGGCCTGCTCCAGCAGCTCCTGCGAGTGCGCAGAGTCGCCCGAGCGGCCCGACGACCCCAGCACGAAGAACCCGACGGCCGCGAGGCCTGCCGCGGTGAAGGCGAAGCGAGCGCGGTTCCGCACGACTCCGGCGATATCGGCGGTGCCGGTCTTCTTGCGGAACCTCTGCGTTGACGACGAGATGACGGTCGTGTCGGAGATCGGGGCGACGTTGTCTCCGAAGATCGCGCCGGAGATGATCGCGGCGGCGAGGAACGCCGGCTCGGCGCCGAGGAGCACGCCGGCCGGGTAGAAGATCGGAAACGCCGTGAACATCGTCCCGATGGACGACGCCGTCGCCATCGAGATAATGCACACCGCGACGAACGTGAACAGTGTGAAGGTGCCGCCATCGACACCGAGCAGCTCGGTGAGCCACACGAACCCGCCCGAGACGTTGGTCTCCTTGATCAGGGCGGACATCAGCCCCACGCAGAACAGGATCATCACGATCGTGACTGCGGTGGACGATCCGATCCCCCTCGTCACGGCGGACCAGTACGCCGAATACGGCTTGGCGAACAGCGCGCCGACGAGCAGCGCAAGGACACCTCCGGCGGCGAGCGCGGTCATGTCGAACGTCTTGAACACGACGAAGAAGACGACGCAGAACGCGAGGAACACGACGACCGGCAAGAACGCCAGTGCCCTTCCTCCGCGGAAGGCCAGATGCTTGTCGGCGCTCATGGTGGTGAACCTCTCCACAACGTTGGGGGCAGCGCAGGTGTGCACTTATTTACGTGTGTACACAAAAGTACACGAAGCTTCGACTGTCAACCATTGACTCTTCAGCAATAATGTGCTGACGCCCGCAGGGGTCACGTGGCTCGCGTACGCGAGCGTGCACAATAGTGCGCACGGCTCGGGCTAGGCTGAACGTCGTGATGGGAGATCAGCTACGCACGCTACGGACGGAGGCAGGGCTCAGCCTGCGCGACCTCGCAGCGCAGACCGGCCTGTCGGCGACCCTGCTCAGCCAGGTGGAGCGAGGCATCCGCGAGCCGAGCCTCAAGACCCTCCGCGCCTTGAGTACGGTCTTCGGCCCATCGACCGCCTCGCTGTTCCATGAGCAAGCCCCGCTCACAGCTCACCACAGCCGCCCCGACGAGCGATCCCGCCTGCTCATGCCGAAAGGCCTCGTGCAGTACGAACGCCTGACCCCGAGCAACGGCCAGCTCGAAGTTCTACTCGGCACGCTCGAACCGGGCCAGGCATCCAGCGACGAGCAGTGGAGCCATGTCGCGGTCGAGTGCGCCTACGTCATCACCGGCACCGTCACGGTGCACGTTGCCGACCAGCGTTTCGAAGTGCAGGCGGGGGAGGCACTGACCTTCGACGCCACACGGCCTCACCGCTACACAAACAACGGAAGAGAGGCGGCGACCTACCTGGCGTCGGTGACACCACCCACGCCATAGCGAAACACCGCGAAGACCCCGGGGCCACGACGCCCGCCGGAAGGCACCTGCGTTGTCTGGTCGCGATCGTCGACGCGGGCAGCTTCACCGACGCCGCGATCGAGCTGGGCATCTCCCAAGCAGCCGTATCCCGCACCCTGCTCGCGCTGGAGCGGATCCTCGGCGTGCGGCTGCTGCATCGCACCAGCCGCACCGTCACCCCCACCGGTGGCCTCGCCGAGGGCCTCTGCGACCTCGCCGTAGTCCGCACCCCCATCAACACCCGCCGCTTCGCCCACGCCCTCGTCGGCCACGAACGCCGCTACCTCGCCCTCGCCTCCGACGACCCGTGGGCCGAGCGCCGCAGCGTCCGCCTGGAGGAGACCCGGGGGCGCACCCTGGTGGTGGACCGCCGCACCGGCACCACCACCCTGGACCTGTGGCCCGAAGACGCCCGTCCGGCCGTCTAATACACCCACGACATCGACGACTGGCTCGCCGCCATCGCAACCGGCCGCTGCATCGGTATCACGCCCCGGGCCACCGCCACCCAGTACCGCCGCGACGGCATCACCTACCGCCCCCTGCGCGACGCCGACCCCGTACCCGTCCACCTCATCTGGCGCCACCACGACCCGCACCCCGCCGCGCACACCGCGCTGCTCGCCGACCTCTACCGAGAAGACACGTGAGCCGCGGGTGGCGGGTCGCGGGTAACGGGACGGCTCTCAGCGCAGCCTCCAGTGAAATTTTCCGCCGCCCACCCACCGGATCACTTCCGGGTCGTCGAGATCATGGACCCTGATGCCCAGGACCGCGGCGACGATGAGCACGTCCGTCATCGATGTCGCCTCGGCGACGACCTCCCCGTCGATCTCCACAAGACGGAAGGGCGGATCACCGGGCTGCACTCTCAGCACAGTGATCCGAGGCGTTGAGACACGGGGGCTCGCACTTTCGGTCATGCCTGGATGTTCCACGCCGACGTCGGCAGTATGCCCGGCGGCAGGGCCGCACGGTCCTAGATCACTCGGGTGAGCGAAGACGGAGCCCCCGCGTGCCCGGGACGTGGCTGGGCCGGAGAGGTGAGTGCGGGGTCTGTCGTCGCGCGCTCAGCGCGGGATGTCCGGCCCCGGCCTGTTGGGTGGTGCCCGCACCCCGCGCCGCGGGACGACCAACCCGACCCGAGAAAGGGACTGTCATGGCACACGGCGGCAACGTGATCGCTGAGTTCACGGCCGATCATCGTGAGCTGGAGGAGCTCTTCGCCCGGATCGAGGAGCAGCCGATCGATCACCCGCAGCGGCGCGTGCTGGCGAACCGGCTGACGGCGGAGCTGGTGCGGCACTCGGTGGCCGAGGAGACGCACCTCTATCCGACGGTTCGCAAACACGTCCACGACGGGGACGGGCTGGCCGACAGGGAACTCGCCGAACACGTCAAGATCGAGCGGCTGCTCAGGGACCTCGAAGAGCTGCAGGTCGATGATCCGCAGTTCAACGACATCGTCGCGAAGCTGAGACTGGAGGTCGCCTCGCACGTACGCGAGGAGGAACAGGAGTTGTTCCCGAAGCTCGCGGCGTCCTGTTCCCCCGGCAAGCTGGACGAGCTGGGCCGGCTGGCCCGCCACGCCAAGCAGACGGCCCCCACCCGTCCGCGCCCCACCGCTCCGGACATCCCGCCCGCCCATGAGCTGCTCGTGCCCGGCGCAGGACTGGTGGACCGGGTACGTGACCTGGTGCACGGCCGAAGAACCAGCGGCTGACCGACGGGCCGAAGGAGCATCGAGTGCTGGTCGACCGGCGTGCGGCTCTCCCCGAGTGGATCCCGGAGAGCGTGCACGGCGGGCGGCCGTTCCGAGCGGAGTCCGATGTGCCGGGCCCGGTCATGGGGCAGGATCTTGTCCTGTCACTCCTCGGGAAGGGTTCTCCATGTCCGATCGCGCCGATGGAATCCGTGGGTCCCTGCTCGCGGTGAGCGACCTTCACGTCGGGATGGCGGACAACCGCCGCATCATCGAGTCGCTGCGGCCCGATTCGGAGGAGGACTGGCTCGTCGTCGCCGGTGATGTCGCGGAGCGGATCGAGGACGTGGAGTGGGCGCTGCGCCTGCTCGCGGGCCGTTTCTCCCGGGTCGTCTGGACCCCGGGGAACCACGAGCTGTGGACCACCAAGCACGACCCGGTCCAACTGCGGGGCCGGGAACGGTACGACCGTCTGGTCGAGCTGTGCCGGGGGCTCGGGGTGTCCACCCCGGAGGACCCGTACCCGCTGTGGCCCGGCCCCGAAGGGCCGGTGGCCGTCGCGCCCGTGTTCCTGCTGTACGACTACAGCTTCCGGGCCCCGGGCACGACGACCAAGGAGGAGTCCCTGGCGTACGCGCACACGACGGGGGTGGTGTGCACCGACGAGTTCCTGCTGCACCCCGACCCGTACCCGAGCCGTGACGCCTGGTGCCGGGCACGGGTGGCGGAGACGGAACGACGCCTCGCCGCACACGATCCGCAGATTCCGCTGGTCATCGCCAGTCACTGGCCCCTGGTCCGGGAACCGATGGCCGTCCTGACGTATCCCGAGTTCGCCCAGTGGTGCGGCACGGAGCTCACCGCCGACTGGCACCGGCGCTTCAATGTGGCGGCCGTGGTCTACGGCCATCTGCACATTCCCCGTACGACCTGGTACGACGAGGTGCGCTTCGAGGAGGTCTCCATCGGCTACCCCAGGGAATGGCGCAAGCGGGGCCACCCCAAGGGGCTGCTGCGGCGGATCCTGCCGTACGACGACGGCGTCACCGGGCCGGGGCCGGTCAGCGATGGCCCAGCACGTTGATCACCCGGCCGTTGGGGTCGCGGACGAAGAAGCGGCGTACGCCCCATTCCTCGTTGTGCAACGGGTACACGATCTCCGCGCCGCCCTCCTGCATGGCGATGTAGGCCGCGTCCACGTCCTCCACCTCCATGCTCATGTCCGGTGTGACCGGGGCGGTTGCGTCGGCCTCCATGATGCTGATCTGGGCCGAGGGATGGGAGGGAGAGGCGAGCGTCATGATCCAGCCGTGGTTCATGACCTCCTGGAGGCCCAGCAAGCCATAGAACTCCGCGTTCCGCTTCATCGCGGCGGCAACGGCGGCGTTGGCGTTGGCGTTGGCGTCCGATTCGACACCGGGGCCGGTGTTGGTCCGGATGTTGGGGACGATCCTGCGGACGGACATCGGCAACTCCTGTCTCGGGCTGGGTGTCCGCGATCGTAGCCGCAACTCTTCGTCACCCGATGTTCAGCCGATCGTCGCTGCCGTGTCATGCCTCGTGACTCTTCGTCGGGGGAGGCCCCACCCGTCAGCCGGGTGCGCCGGCCTGGCTGGGGACCGATTCGAGCGTGCCGAACAGGCGCTGGCCGCGGTCCTCGGCCATGTCGAGAGTGGCCAGCACGGACGGGGTCGAGATGCTCGGCAGTACGTAGTGCAGAAGCACCGAGATCCGTCGGCCCAAGTCCTCCCGCTTGCACAGGGCTTGGGACATCACCTGAATACCGGAGAAGGATCCTGCCAGCATTTCGGCCGTCTCGCGGGGGTCGACGTGCGGCAGCAGTTCGCCCTGGTTCTTCGCGGCGACCAGCAGGTGTTCGAGCCGGTCTATCCAGGCGCGGAACGGGGTGCCCCGGTCGAGCCCCTCCACGGCCTGGTCCATGGCCAGCCCGACGCTGGCGCGCACCAGCGGTTCATGGCGGAGCCGGTGGGCGAGCAACATGCCCTGATCGACGAGCTCCTGAAGCTTCGTCAGCTGAGGAGGGAGCGGATCGCTGTCCAGCTGTACGTCCATCACCCCGAGTGCCAGGTCTTCCTTGGAGGTGAAATGGAAGTAGAGCGCACCCTTTGTCACGCCGGCCCGCGCGAGGATTTCGCTGATGGTGGCACTGCTGTAGCCACGTTCATCGAAAACGGCGGCGGCCGCCACCAGGATCGACCGTCGAGTCTGGATCGCGCGCGCCTGCTGTGCCATCAGCTACGAGTCTCTCTCGGTCGTGACGTGGTCAGCGCCACTGGGATATGGCTGGATAGGAAAACCGGACTGTCAGTATCTTACTGCGGGGGCGGCCTGCCCTCCCGGTATGGATCCTCTGGGAGGAACTTTCATGGTTCAGCTCACCTCGCACAGTGCTTCGGCCGCCGTCGAAGGCGTCGGCGCCGCCGATTTCACCGAATATTCCGGAGCCGGCAGTACGACGCCGGAGGGAAGACAGCCGGATGCGGACCTGGGGCAGCTGGTCCACCGGACCGATCCCGAGGACATCTTCCCCACCGGCTGGACCCGGCAGACCGAGACCCAGTTCTCGGTAGCGGCCCGTTGGCCGAAGGCGCACCGTTTCTTCGCGCCCGTGTCCGGCCTTCACCAGGACCCGCTGCTGATCGCGGAGACCATGCGTCAGACGACGATGCTCCTGGGCCACGCGGCGTTCGGCGTCCCGATGGGGGATCAGTTCGTGATGTGGGAGTTGGCATACGTCTCCGAGCCCGATCAGCTGCTCCTGGGCGAGGAGCCCTGGGACATCACGGTGGATGTGTCCTGCTCCCGGATCCGGCGGGGCGCCCGGAGCATCAACTCCATGCATGTCGAGCTGCTCCTGCACCGCTTCGGCACCGTCCTCGCCAGCGGCGGCGGCCGGATCAGCTGCACCTCGGCCAAGGCGTACCGCAGGGTGCGGGACGGGCGGCAGGACCTGATCGGCGCCCCGATACCCCTCCTGCCCGCCGTCGCACCGGCCGCGGTGGGCAGGATCGATGAACGTGATGTCGTACTGGCGCCGGGCCCGCGGCGCGACGTCTGGCGGCTGCGGCTCGACACCCGGCATCCGACGTTGTTCGCCCGGCCCAACGACCATGTGCCGGGCATTGCGCTGCTGGAGGCGGCCCGGCAGGCGGCCGTCGCCGTCACCCCCGGCCATGGCTTCCTCCCCACCTCGGTGAAGACCGACTTCCTCCAGTACGTGGAACTCGACCGCCCCTGCTGGATCGAGGCCCGGTCCGTCCCCACCGGCGACCCCGCGACGAGAGGGGTGCACGTCTCGGCGACACAGGACGACCGGCCGGTCTTCGCCTGCACCCTCGAATCCCCGAGTACGCGGCAGGACACGGCGAACGAGCGGCAGGCCGGACGGTCATGACAGCGCGCGTACTCATCACCGGCACGACCGGCTTCATCGGCAGCCACGTGGTGGCCGCGGCCCGGACCGTCCCCGGCCTCCGGCTGCGCCTGATGACCCACCGGACCGCCCTCCCCGCATCCGCCGCGCCACCCGGTGCCGAGACGGTGTACGGGGACCTCGCCGACCCGGCGACGCTGCGCGGCAGCTGCGAGGGCGTCGACGCGGTGATCCACTGCGCCTCCTGGATCGGCGGCGACGAACCGACCGCGCGGTCCGTGAATGCTGAAGGAACTCGGGCCCTGGTCGAAGAGGCGGACCGCTGCGGGGTCACCCGCATCGTGTACCTGTCCACGGCATCCGTCTACGGCCGGGGCCCGTTCACCGGGCTGCGGCCCGGACAGGCCGAGCCCGCCCCGGCCTCGGCCACCAGCCTGACCCGCGCCGCCGCCGAGCAGCACGTCCTCGCGGCCGGTGGCGCCGTGGTGCGCCCGCACCTCGTGTACGGGGCCGGAGACCGCTGGGCCGTGCCCGGGCTGGTCGGTCTGCTCCGGCAGCTCTCGGCCGTGCCGGCCGGGTGCCGGGCGCGGCACTCGATGATCGACGTAGAGGCGCTGGGGCGGGCGCTGCTGAGCGCGGCACTGTCCCCGAAGGAACCGGCCGGGGTCTATCACGTCAACCACCCCGAACCGGTGCGCTCTTCGCAGCTGCTGTCCACCGTCGTCGACGAGCTGCGGCTGCCCTGGGGGGACACCGGCATCGACATGGGCGCGGCCCGCGAGCGGCTCGCGGGTGTGCCGTACGCGCTGCACCACCTCGGCATGCTCGCCGTGGACCACTGGTTCACCGACGAACGGGCCGACCAGGACTTCGACTGGGAGCCGGGCGACGACTTCACGACCGCCTTCGCCCGGCACGCCCCGTGGTACCGCAGGCACCTCGGCCTGAGTCCCTGACGGCGTCGGCGGCCCCCGGCGCCGTCGGGTCAGTTCTCGATCCGGGTACCCGTACCGCTCACCCGGACCCGGGCATCGCCCGCCCGGAGCCCGACCGTGAGTGTGCCGGGGCGGCCCAGGTCCTCGCCCTGGTGGAGGGTGAGGACGGCGGTGTCCGGGACGAGGCCCAGCGCGCGCAGATAGGCGCCGAAGGCGGCCGCCGCCGCGCCGGTGGCGGGGTCCTCCACCACGCCGCCGACCGGGAACGGGTCGCGGACGTGGAAGACGGCCGGCGATGCCCGCCACACCAGTTGCAGGGTGGTCAGGTCCAGCCGGTGCATCAGGGCTTCGAGGCGCGCGAAGTCGTAGGCGAGGTCGGCGAGCCGCTCCCGCGTCGCGGCGGCCAGCACGAGGTGGCGGGCGCCCGCGTACGCGATCCGGGGCGGCAGGGCCGGGTCGAGATCGCCGGCCGGCCAGTCCAGGGCGGCCAGCGCCTCCGCCAGGTCGTCCGGGGCGACGTCCGTCACGTCCGGCTCGACGCTGGTGAGCGTGGCGCGGAGCTCGCCGCCCTCCCGGGTGACGGTGACCGGGACCGTACCCGCGGGGGTGCTGAACAGCAGATCGCCGGGGCCGTCGCGCTCGGCGAGCGCGAGGGCCGTCGCCACGGTGGCATGGCCGCAGAACGGGACTTCGGCCTTCGGGCTGAAGTAGCGGATCGTGTACCCGCGGACGGCCGACGGCCCTTCGCCGCCCGGCCGCCCATCACCCGGCCGCTCCTCGACCGGCTCGGTCCGTCCGGTCAGGAACGCCGATTCGCTGTACCCCAGCTCCGCCGCGACGGCGAGCATCGCCGCGTCGTCGAGACCGGACGCGTCCAGGACGACACCGGCCGGATTGCCGCCCCCCGGGTCGGCGGAGAAGGCGGTGTAACGCAGGATCCCGGTACCTGAATGCTGGCTCATGCCGCACGTCAACCGTGCCGCGGGCCGGGACATTCCCCGGCCCGCGACTTCCCGGCGGGGCCGCATCACCGGCCCCGACGGTGCCCCGGCTCAGTGGCGCATGCTGTGATCCTCGCGTGGGGTACTGGCGAAGAGCTGTGAGCACAAGGGCGGCACGCGCCGACCCCGCACGGAGGTGCGCACTTCGGCCGGGCCGTGGTCGACCGGGCGGCAACCGCCCACGCCGGGCGGCCGGTTCGGGACGTACCCGTCAGCCGCGCCCCACGTACGGCATCGCCGTCGCCAGGACCGTTGCGAACTGCATGTTCGCCTCCAGCGGCAGCTCCGCCATGTGGAGCACCGTCCGGGCCACGTCCGCGGCCGCCATCACCGGCTCCACCGCCAGCCGGCCGTCGGCCTGAAGGATGCCCGTCCGCATCTGCTCGGTCATGTCCGTGGCCGCGTTGCCGATGTCGATCTGCCCGCAGGCGATCCGGTACGGACGGCCGTCCAGCGACAGCGACTTCGTCAGGCCCGTCATGGCGTGCTTGGTCGTGGTGTAGGCGACGGAGTGCGGGCGCGGCGCGTGCGCGGAGATCGAACCGTTGTTGATGATCCGGCCGCCCTGCGGGTCCTGTTCCTTCATCAGCCGGTACGCGGCCTGCGCGCACAGGAACGCGCCCGTCACGTTCACGTCCACCACCGCGCGCCAGTCCTCCACCGAGAGGTCCTCGACGGGGACGGAACGCGGGCCGAACGTACCCGCGTTGTTGAAGAGCAGGTCCAGGCGGCCGAAGCACTCCCGTACCGAGGAGAAGAGCGCGTCCACGTCCTCGGGACGTGAGACGTCGGCCGGGACCGTGATCACCCGGGCGCTCTCCCCGGCCAGCGCGGCGGTCTCGGCGAGGGGTTCCGGGCGTCGGCCCGCGAGCGCCACCGACCAGCCCGCGCCGGTCAGAGCGAGCGCCACCGCTCGGCCGATTCCGGAGCCCGCGCCCGTCACGACCGCCGTCTTCGCGTCGGAATTCAACACCTTGTTGCTCATGGGGCCGCAGCGTACGCCCTCCCACCACGCGGGTCGCGTGGGGCCGCACCGGGTCAAGGCGGCGTACGCTGCGGCGGGTTCACGGCGCGGAGGGGCGGTCCTGGTGATCACGGTCTCCGTCGCGCATGCGCGCTTTGCCGTGCGCATCCATTCCCGCCGTACTCCTCATCCGCGCGACGTCCGAGCGACGCGAACACGACAGCCGCTCGATGTACCGGCCCGCTGCACCGTCCGCGTACACCACCAGCCAGGGGAGGGACAGATGACGCACTCATCGCACCGGCAGGAGCTGCGCGACGCCGCCAGGAGCCCGGGGTCTGTCCGGCCCTGATCCGCCGGACAGACCCTCGGACGCCGCCGCTTCCTGACCGTCACCGGCGCCGCCGCCGCGCTCGCCTTCTCGGTCGACCTGCCGGCCGCGGGCACCGCGAGCGCCGCCGAGCTGGACGCCCGGATCGTTCGTCACCGAGGTGGGGAACCAGGGCCTCACGCTCGCGTAGGGCCCGCCCCCGCGTAGGGCCCGCCCCCGGACGGTTGCCGGTCAGCCGAGGTCGTCGGCCGGGTAGCGGACACCGATGCGGTCACGTACCGCGTCGAGCGTTCGCATCACGGCGAGGGAACCGTCCAGCGGCACCAGCGGCGACTCCGTCTCGCCCGCCCGCAGTGCCCGTGCCACCTCGGCCTGCTCGAACTGCAACCCGCGCAGCCCCGCGGCCGCCGCCCCCGCGGTGAACTCCTCCGGGTCGCGCCCAGGCCGGTGCAGCACGAACCGCTCCGGGTAGAAGAAGCCGTGCGGGAAGTCGATCCGCCCCTTCGTCCCGGTGACCGCCGCGGTCACCGGGGTGTCCCCGACGAGCGAACAGTTCAGCAGCGCCGAGGCGCCGGCCCCCGACCAGCTCAGCAGCATGGCCGTGTTCAGGTCGACGCCCTCCGGGGAGAGCAGCGCGTCGGCCTGCACCCGGTCCGGCTCGCCCAGCAGCAACTGCGCGAACGACACCGGATAGACCCCGAGGTCCAGCAGCGCGCCGCCGCCCAGCGCCGGGTCGCGCAGCCGGTGCCCGGGGCCGAAGTCGCCCGCGAACCCGAAGTCGGCCTGCACGGTACGGATATCGCCGATGGCGCCGTCCCGCACCAGCTCCGTCATGCGCCGGATGACCGGGTTGCAGTACGTCCACATGGCCTCCATCAGGAAGAGGCCGCGGTCCCGGGCGAGCTTCACCAGCTCCTGCGCCTCCCGCGCGTTGAGCGTGAACGCCTTCTCGCACAGCACGTGTTTCCCGGCCTCCAGACAGAGCGCGGTCGCCTCCCGGTGCGCCGAGTGCGGCGTCGCCACGTACACCACGTCGACCTCGTCGTCGGCGGCGAGCTCCGCCCAGCTGCCGTACGCCCGGGGTATCCCGAACCGCTGCGCGAACGCCTGCGCCGAGGCGTCCGTACGGGAGGCGACGGCCACCACCTCCGCGTCCGGCATCGCCCGCAGATCCTCGGTGAACGTCGCGGCGATACCGCCGGTCGCCAGCACTCCCCAACGCACTGCCCCGCTCATGCCTGTCATGTGTGCTCCCCAAAAGGTCTCGACCGGTCCGGCAGAGCTGAGAGCATAGATGCGGATTCAACGACATGGAGATGAGAATGCCGGAGAGCGGCGCAAGCCGGGCCCAGCAGGAACGTACACACATACCGACCACCGGGATGGAGAGCGGGACCGGTACCGAGTCCGGTACCGAGGACCCCTCCGCCACCGGCACACCTTCCAAAGAGCCCGCCGCCAACGAAGCGGCCCGGCGCACCGGACTCCTCGTCACCCTGGTTCTCGGCGGCCTCACCGCACTGCCGCCGCTCTCCATGGACATGTACCTCCCGGCACTCCCCGCGGTCACCGAGTCCCTGCACGCCCCCGCCGCGACCGTCCAGCTCACCCTCACCGCCTGCCTCACCGGCATGGCGCTCGGCCAGGTCGTCGTCGGACCGATGAGCGACCGGTGGGGGAGGCGCAGGCCGCTGCTCCTCGGCATGATCGTCTACGTCGTCGCCACCGCGATCTGCGTCTTCGCCCCCACCACGGAACTCCTCATCGGCTTCCGCCTCCTGCAGGGCCTCGCCGGTGCGGCGGGGATCGTCATCGCCCGCGCCGTGGTGCGCGACATGTACGACGGCGTGGAGATGGCCAGGTTCTTCTCCACACTGATGCTGATCTCCGGCGTCGCACCGATCGTCGCGCCGCTGATCGGTGGACAGGTGCTGCGGTTCACCGACTGGCGGGGAATCTTCGCCGTCCTCACCGTCGTCGGCGTCGTGCTCACTCTCGTCGTCTGGAAGTGGCTGCACGAGACGCTGCCGCCGCAGGACCGGCACACCGGCGGCATCGGCGACGCGCTGCGCACCATGCGCGGGCTGCTCGCCGACCGGGTCTTCGCCGGCTACATGATCGCGGGCAGCCTCGCCTTCGCCGCCCTCTTCGCGTACGTGAGCGCCTCGCCGTTCGTCGTCCAGGAAATCTACGGGGCCTCGCCGCAGACCTTCAGCCTGCTCTTCGGCGTCAACTCGGTAGGCCTGATCATCGTGGGCCAGATCAACGGCAAGGTGCTGGTCGGCCGGATCAGCCTGGACAAGGCGCTCGCCTTCGGCCTCTCGGTCATCGTGCTGGCCGCGGCCGCGCTGTTGCTGATGACGACCGGGGTCTTCGGGGACGTGGGCCTGGTCCCGGTCGCGGCCGGGCTCTTCGTGCTGATGTCCGCGATGGGGCTCGCGATGCCGAACACGAACGCGCAGGCCCTGATGCGTACGAAGCACGCCGCCGGGTCCGCGTCCGCGCTGCTCGGCACGTCGTCGTTCCTCATCGGCGCCGTCGCCTCGCCGCTCGTCGGGATCGCGGGCGAGGGGACGGCCGTGCCGATGGCCGTCGTCCAACTGGTGTGCGCGGTGGGCGCGATGGCATGCTTCCTGGGGCTGTGCAGGCCCTGGCAGCGGACGTGAGCGAAGCCGCGTACGCGCCCCTCTCGCAACAGCCTAGTGCGCGCTCGGGTAGCCGATCAGATGCGGGCGGTCCTTCTCGTCCGTCCAGCGGAACAGGCCGACACCGTCCGACGTCACCACGCCCGGAATCCGCTGGTTCGACGGCAGGGCGCCCGTCGTACCGCTCCTGACCGCGACCGCGACGGGGGTGCCGCCGCCGGCCAGCACGTCCGCCGCGTTGCGCGCGTTCGCCGCGCCGTACGCGATGCCCTCGTCGTTCACCGACGCCAGCGTCAGGGGCTTCGTGCCGTCCGCCCCCTCGAAGCAGAAGCCCCGCTTCGTCAGCAGGTCGAAGGCGAGCGGCCCGGCCACCAGGAAGTCGCCCGAGGGCGCGGCGACGAGCTGCGGGTACTGACCGGGCTTTATCGCGGGCTTGCTGCACTCCACCGAGGCGAGCGGCTTGCCCGTCTCCAGATCGTGCACCGTCCACAGGTCATGGGTGGCGGCGCGCTTCGCGCCCTTGGCGAGCTGCCACTTCGCCAGGATCAGCCCCGGGAGCACCGACGTCGGGATCCCGCTGAGCCGGTCGGTGCCCTTGGGTGCGACATCGCGGCTGAACCAGCCGCCCTGCACCCAGAACTCCTTGGACCCGCTGACCAGCAGGCCCTTCTGCGTCAGCCCGCGGACCTCGGTGAGCTGCTTGCAGGTCGTGCAGCCCTTCGGGTACTTGAGCGCGGAGGCGGCGACCTGCGACACCTGGCCGGTCACCGGGTCGACGACGGCGCTGTTCGTCCGGCCGTCACTGATGAGGACGCCGGGGCCGGTGGCGGAGACCGTGGGCACGGAGTTCCACGGCACCTCGACGCGCCGCCGGGAGCCGGCCTGCACGTCGTAGAAGTCCAGCGAGACGATCGTGTCGGCGGGGGTCAGCGCGTTCTCGCCGACCTTCCCGTACGACCACGTCACGTAGTATTCGTGATCGTCCACGGTGACCAGGAGGAGCCTCGGGAAGTGCCGCGCGGACGGGGGCCGCCAGCTCTCGCCGTGCCAGCCGGTCTCCCCGGTCTCCGAGTCGATGGTCCGCAGCTGGTACCTGGTGTCCGAGACCCGCACGAGGTAGGCGAGAGAGCCCGTCGTCCGGGACAGCGCGTAGTCGGGCGAGGTGCCGATGAGCTCCCAGCCGCGCTTCGTTTCGAACACGGAGGGGACGGTGAGCCGGGTCACCGGGACCGGGGCCTTCTCCGCCTGCTTCTTCGGCTCGCCGGAGCTCTTCTCACCGCCCGCGCAGGTCGCCAGCAGAAGAAGCATGGCCAGCACGAGCACTCCGCCGACCAGAACCAGGCGCACGATCTTCTGTCTCATGGCTTCCCTCGATGGGCGATCCCGACCTCGCGGCGGTCAGCGTAGCAACTGGCGCAAGGGCCGGGGCAGTTCACCTGCCATGCAGTTCGCCGCCGGTGCCGGGCCGGAGCGGGCCGGCAGCCGCCTACAATTTTCCGGTGAACGCCACCCTCCCCACCGCGGAAGCCCTGCGCACGGCGCTGGCCGCACTGCTCGACGGGCTGCCGCCCAAGCAGGCCGCCCAGGCCGTCGACCGGCTCATCGCCAACTACCGGGGGACCACCCCCACGGACGCCCCGGTGCTCCGCGACCGTTCCGACGTCGCCGCCTACGCCGCGTACCGGATGCCCGCGACCTTCGAAGCGGTACGGTCCGCCCTCGCCGCGCTCCAGGACGCCGCCCCGGACTGGGTGCCCGCCACGCACACCGACATCGGCGGCGGCACCGGAGCGGCGAGCTGGGCCGTGGCCGGGGCCTGGGAGGGGCCGCGGACCACCGTCCTGGACTGGGCCGAGCCCGCCCTCGCCCTGGGCCGCGAACTGGCCGGGATCTCCGGCATCCCCGCCCTGCGCGCCGCCGAGTGGCGCCGGGCCCGGATCGGCGCGGGCCTCGAACTGGCCCCCACGGACCTGATCACCGTCTCCTATGTCCTCAAGGAACTGACGGCGGACGTCCGTGCCGCACTCGTCGACACCGCGGCGGCCGCCGCGCAGGCCGTCGTGGTCGTCGAACCGGGCACCCCCGACGGCTACGCCCGGATCATCGAGGCCCGCGACCGGCTGATCGCCGCCGGGCTGACGGTCGCCGCGCCCTGCCCGCACAGCGACGCCTGCCCCATCGAGCCGGGCACGGACTGGTGCCACTTCTCGGCCCGGGTCAGCCGCTCCTCGCTGCACCGGCAGGTGAAGGGCGGCTCGTTGCCGTACGAGGACGAGAAGTTCAGCTACGTCGTGGCGACCCGCTTCGACCCGGAGCCCGTCCGGGCGCGCGTCATCCGCAAGCCGCAGATCCGCAAGGGTCAGGTGCTGCTCGATCTGTGCACCCGTGACGAGGCCCTGCGGCGCTCCACGGTCACCAAGCGGCACGGCGAGCTGTACCGGGCCGCCCGGGACATCGCATGGGGCGACGAGTGGCCGCCCCGCGAGAACACCTGAGGGCGGCCCGCTCGCTCACCCCCGCAACTCCTGTGTGCAGCACTTCACACTGCCGCCGCCCTTCAGCAGCTCACCCAGATCCATCGGCACCGGCTCGAAGCCGCGCGCCCGCAACGGATCGAACAGCCCCGTGGCGGCCTGCGGCAGCAGCACATGGAGCCCGTCGCTCACCGCGTTCAGACCGAGCGCCGCGGCGTCCGCCTCCCCGGCGATCAGCGCGTCGGGGAAGAGCCGCGCCAGCACCGACCGGCTCCCCGGCGAGAACGCCCCCGGGTAGTACATGATCTCGTCGCCCGCCTCGTCGAGCACGGCCAGGGCCGTGTCCAGGTGGTAGTAGCGCGGGTCGACCAGATCGAGCCCGATCACCGGGCGCCCGAAGAACTCCTGCGCCTCGGCGTGGGAGAGCGGGCTGGACCGGAAGCCCCGCCCGGCCAGGAGGTACGACGCGGTGACCGCGAAGTCGCCCTCTCCCTCGTTGACGTGGTCCGGTTCATGGATCTCGGTGAAGCCGTTGGCCCGGAACCACTCGAGATGGGCCCCGGCCTCCGCGTGCCGCTCCCGGTACGCGAACCGGGCACCCAGCACCCGGCCGTCGACGACGGTGGCGCCGTTGGCGGCGAAGACCATGTCGGGCAGCTCGGGCCGGGGCGTGAGCAGCTCCACGGTGTGCCCGAGGCCGCGGTAGCGGTCCCGCAGGTCCTCCCACTGGGTCTGGGCCAGGGGGAGATCCACGGGCTTGCTGGGGTCCATCCAGGGATTGATGGAGTACGTCACCCTGAAGTGGGCAGGAGCACACATCAGGTAACGGCGGGGTCTGGCTTCACGAGGCAATTAAGGCTCCTCACGAATGACGGGCAGGGGTGGCCTGCCGGGGACTTCGCACGGGTGTGTGCGTGAGCCCATGGTCCGCTCTCCGGGACCGGTTGCGCAGTGATCCGATCGGGTGGTTCCGAAGGGTGATGAGACGCACCCGTCATTTCATGACAGGACGAGGCATAGTGGCGAGCTCATGGCGCTGTCTCGCCCACCCCGCTTCGGGACTCCGGCCACCCGAGGCGCAGGATGGTGGGACGATGGGCAGGGGCAACGTAGAGGTAAGGGGATAGATGGGCGCCGATTTCGGCCGTTATCGCGGCTCAGAGAGCAAATTTTCCCAATGGCTTCGCCGCCGACCCAAACCGCAGCAGAGCGAGGTCGACGACACCGCCCGGGAGGCGCTGCTCCTGGCTGTCGCCGAAGCCGGAATGCCGATCGCGCCCGCCGCCCATCCGGTCGGCTACCGATGTTCGTGCGAACGCATCGGCTGTCCCACCCCCGCCCGGCACCCCATCTCCTTCGCCTGGCAGACGCAGTCCACCACCGACCGCGCCCAGATCGAGCGCTGGGCCCGCAGCCAGCCGCAGGCCAACTTCATCACCGCGACCGGCATGATCCACGACGTTCTCGACGTGCCGCTGTCCGCGGGCGACCAGGCACTGGAGCGGCTCCTCGCCGCGGGCATCGACGTCGGTCCCGTCGCCCGGTCCGGCGACGACCGGATGCTCTTCTTCACCGCCACCCGCGGTACGCCCGAGGACGAGGACGAGTGGTGGCCGTGCGAGCTGGACTGCCACCCCGAGACCATGGACGAGCATCCAGGGCTGCGGTGGCACTGCCGCGGCAGCTACGTACTCCTGCCGCCGGCCAGGCTTCCCGGTGAGCTGGACGTGCGGTGGCTGCGGGGGCCGGAGAACCCGCTGCCCGATCCGCTGACACTGCTGGAGACGCTCACCGACGCGTGCGCGCAGTATGCGGACGCGGCGGACCAGAGCGATCTCGACCACGACTCGGTGGCGTGGCCGTTGAGCCGGTGACGGGAGACGTGTGACGTGTGACGGGGCAGCTCGGTGAGGCCGGCCGCCCCGGTCACGAGCCCTTGGCCGCCGTCAGGCCCGGCAGCCGGTTCAGCATGACCACCTTGTCGTTCTTCGCGCCCTTCTTCGGGACGTACACCAGCTGGCTGGAGATCCGCTCCTTGGTGAGGGTGGACTTCATCTCACCGGTCATCAGCGCCTCCACATCCGGGTTGAGCGGCGGACGCAGCCCCGCCGCCGCCGTCTGCCGTTCGAAGTGCTTGCTGCTGAAGAAGACCAGCGCCCCGCCGTCCTCCGTCGCCAGGCCGAGCGGCGCGAACGTACCGCTGTCCAGCGGCCGGTCGATGTACTGGTACGAGAACCCCACCCGCCGGGTCGTACGCCGCGCCTCCCGCCAGCCCGATGTGGCGCTGCTGGGAGCGAAGACGTCCGGGGCGCCCTTCTCCAGGTAGTCCGTGTACTGAGTGCTCAAGTCCTGCGGTGCCACGGCCAGTTCCGCGCTGTCCGCGGCGATTGGTTCGGCGCTGCCGTCGCCGTCCTTCGCGAGGGCGGGCAGCCTGGACGGCGCGACGACCGACAGATAGGCGGTCTGCCACCCCGCGCCGGGCCCGGACTTGACGAAGACGAGCAGCCAGCGGGTGTCCAGCTTCCCGCCGTCCTCGTCGCGGTTGGAGTCGGTGTCCGCGAGGAACCAGCGCGGCCAGCCGGCCTTCTTCGGGATGACGTACTGGGCGTCGGTCAGCTCCAGCGGCAGGTGATTCGCGTTGCCGTCCGGATTGTTCTTCTGCCGTGCCTTCAGCCCGGCCTGGTTGATCGCGCCGAGCGGGCCGGTGACCCGGTCCGCGTCCAGAGCCGGGTCGTAGGCCTTGTCCGCCGCGTTGTACGCGGTGGTGAAGTCCTTCAGGGCCTGTGCGGCCTCAGACCTGGTTGCCGCCGGCACCACTTCCAGCTCGCCGTGCACCGTCACGCACCCGCTCGCCGTCATGGCCAGCACCGTCGCCGTCGCGAGCACCGTCGCCGGCCGAATCGGCCTCAGACTTCTCATCCGCTGCTTTCCGCGCCTTCTGATCCGTCGTCTTCCCCTCTGACCGTCCGAACCCTACCGGGGCGAGGAACAGCGCGAGAGTGGGGATCAGGTACAGCGCCCACACCGTGATCTGGAGAACGGTCGGGTCGGGCTGGAAGTTGAACGTGCCCTTCAGCAGCGTGCCGTACCAGCTGTCCGGCGGAATCGTGGCGCTGATGTCGAACGCCTGGTTGTGGATGCCGCCCAGGAACTCGGCCTCCTGCAGGTCGTGGACGCCGTACGCGAGCACACCCGCGGCGACGATCACCAGCATCCCGCCGGTCCAGGTGAAGAACTTCGACAGGTTGATCTTCAGCGCACCCCGGTAGAACAGCCAGCCCAGGACGATGGCGGTCGCGATCCCGAGGAACGCGCCGATCATCGGGTGCCAGCCGTCGTCCGCCGCGTGCACCGCACGCCATACGAACAGTGAGGTCTCCAGGCCCTCCCGGCCCACCGCGAGGAGGGCCGTGGCGACCAGCGCGCCGGTCCCCATCGCGAGTGCCGCGTCGAGCTTCCCGTGCAGCTCCGTCTTCAGATGCCGCGCGGTGCGCCGCATCCAGAACACCATCCAGGTGACCAGGCCGACCGAGACGATCGACAGCGAACCGCCGAGCGCCTCCTGGGCCTTGAACGTCATCTCCTGCGAACCGAATTCGAGGCCGGCGCCGAACGCCAGGCTGACGACGATCGCGATACCGACACCGATCCAGATCGGCACCAGTTTGTTCTTGTTGCCCGTCTTCACCAGATAGGCGATGAGGATACAGACGACCAGGCTGGCCTCAAGGCCCTCGCGCAGGCCGATCAGGAAGTTGCTGAACACGTTTCGGTTCTCCTTTTCTGCTTCGGCCCGTTACGAGAACAGCGCCCGGCCCCACCAGTCGTCCTTGTCGCGGACGCCCGGCGGGACGGCGAAGTGCGCCGAACCCACGTGCTGGATGTACTCGTTGAGCGCGTCGTGCGCCGCGAGGCGCCGCTGCAGAGGAATGAACCCCTTGCGGGCGTCGCGCTGGTAGGCGAGGAAGAACAGCCCGGCGTCGAGCCGGCCGAGACCGTCCGTACCGTCGGTGAAGGAGTAGCCGCGGCGCAGGATCGTCGCACCGTCGTTGCTGTCCGGGTGGGCGAGCCGCACATGGGCGGTCGGCAGCATCGCCTTCAGGAACGGCTCGTCGTGCTCCTTGGACTTGCCGACCGCAGCTCCCTCGCCCTTGTCGCGGCCGAAGATGTCCTCCTGCTCCTGGAGCGGGGCGCGGTCCCAGGTCTCGATGTGCATCCGGATGCGCCGGGCCACCAGGTACGAACCCCCGGTCATCCAGCCGTCGTCCTTCTCGCCCACCCACACGTGCTTGTCCAGGGCGGCGGTGTCGGTGCCGGAGATGTTCCGGGTGCCGTCCTTGAAGCCGAACATGTTGCGCGGGGTCTGGGCGTCGGGCGTCGTCGAGGACGTCTTGCCGAAGCCCAGCTGGGACCAGCGGATCGCGGTGCGGCCCATGCCGATCCTGGCCAGGTTACGGATGGCGTGCACCGCGACCTGCGGGTCGTCCGCGCACGCCTGGACGCAGAGGTCGCCGCCGCTGCGGGCCGCGTCGAGGTTGTCGCCGGGGAACTTCGGCAGATCGACGAGCGCCTCGGGACGCTTGTCCTCCAGGCCGAAGCGGCCCTTGGCGAAGAGCGAGGGGCCGAAGCCGATGGTGAGCGTGAGCCGGGACGGTTTGAGCCCCAGCGCCTCGCCCGTGTCGTCCGGCGGAGCCTCGGGGAGACCGCCGTACGCGCCCTCGCCGACCGCGTGACCGGCCGTCATCCGCTCGGCCGCCCGGGTCCACTCCTTGAGCAGCGCGACCAGTTCGGCGCGGTCCTTCGTCGTCACGTCGAACGCGGCGAAGTGCAGTCTGTCCTGTACGGCGGTGGCGATACCGGCCTGGTGCGCACCGTGGAACGGCACGGCCGCCCCGCTGTCCGCGGCCGGCACCGGGTCGCTCCCCGGACGCACCGCGGCGACCGCGCCTCCGGCCGCGACGGCGCCCAGCGCCAGCCCGGCGCCGCCCCAGCCGAGCAGCGCCCGGCGGGACGGGGCGGGGCCGCCGGAGGCCGCCGCGGGTTCGGAGGTGTCCTGCTTCTGATCGGACATGACCGGTTCCTCCCCGCCTGTTACTTCGTCACCGCGGCGGCGAGCCGGGACAGCGGCTCGGCCAGCGCGTTGACCGCGTCCGACAGCTCCTTGCGGTCGGCCTTGCCGACCTTCTCGTACGAGGTGAACTCGTAGGAGCTCTTGTCCTTGCGGTACTTGTCCAGCAGCGTGTTCAGCGCCGCGAACTGCTTGTCCAGGGACGCCGTCAGCGCCGGGTCGTTCTTCGACGCGACCGGCTTCAGCAGCTCGTAGGACTTCTCCGCGCCCTCGACGTTGCCCTTGAAGTCGATCAGGTCGGTGTGGCTGTAGCGCTCCTCCTCGCCGGTGACCTTGCCGGTCGCGACCTCGTCGAGGAGTTCCTTGGCACCGTTGGCCATCGACGTCGGGGTGATGTCGGCCGTGCCGACCCGCTTCTGCCAGTCGAGCAGGTCCTTGTAGAGGACCGGCGCGAGGGCCTTCTCCTCGGCGCCGAGCTTCTTGTCGTGCCACAGCGCCTTTTCGAGACGGTGCCAGCCGGTCCACTTCTGGCCTGCCTCCAGGCCGTCCTCGCGGAGGTCGACCTTCGGGTCGATGTCACCGAACGACTCGGCGACCGGCTCCGTGCGCTCCCAGCCGAGCCGGGAGTCCGCGTAGATCTTCTTCGCGGCCTCGATGTCCCCGGCCGCGACCGCGTCCGTGAACTTCTTGGCCTTCGGCAGCGTTTCGTCGGCCTGAGCCTGGACGTAGGTGCGGTACTCGGCGACGGCCTTGTCCATCTCGGGACTGCGCTTGGCCGCGACGGCGCCGGTGACCTCGATCTTCTGCCGGATGCCGTGGCCCTTCATGCCGGGCTTGCAGGCGATCTCGTACGAACCGGCCTTGATCTCGGCCGTGATGGTGGCCTTGGTGCCGGGCCCGATGTTCTCGCGCTCGGCGACGATGCGGTCGTCCGGGAACAGGACGTAGACCTCGGTGACCTTCGAGCCCTTGTTCTGCACGGCCATTTCGACGTGACCGGCGGGCAGCTTCTTCTTCGAGACCTCGCAGGAGTCGTCCTTCGCGACGATCTGCAGGGCCCCTTCGCCCTTGCCGTCGCTCTTCTGCGCACAGCCGGTGACGGCGGTCAGGGCTGCCACCGTGGCGGCAGCGGTGACGACGGAGAAACGAACGGCTCGCATACGGGCTCCACAGAAGATGAAGAAGAAGCAGGAGAACTGGACAAAGACGGCCGGACAAAGGTAGGTGAGGCAGACCTAACTTAACCGAGGCTTACCTGACCGGTGCCCACTCGTGCAGTGATTCACCTCTCATCCGGGCGGTACGGGAACGGGCTGATCACGACTGCCTCATGAAGGCATCACGGAAAGGTCAAGCAGAAGTCAAGTCCCTCGTGTCGGTGCGACGAGGGGCGCCCCGGCCTGAAATCAACCTCGCCCGGCGGAAGAATCAAGCCCGTCCGGCGATTGAGGACAAAGCGGCGCGGCGGACCGGGCCGACCGGAGGACCTGGTCAACCCGCCCTGTCGCGCACTCCGAGGCGCTACGCGCTGAGCGGGAACACGTCGCCCAACTCCCGGAACACCGCCGTGTTCAGCGCGAACGCGCGCTTGCACTCGTCGACGATGCGCTGCTTCTCCAGGTCGTCCGCGTTCACCGCGTCCAGCAGCTCGCGGTAACCCCGCTTGAACGAGGCGGGGTTGGAGATCCCGTCGAAGACGTAGAACCGGACCCCGTCACCCTTGCGCGCGAAGCCCCAGGTCTTCTCCGCCTTGTCGCGGATGATCTGGCCGCCCGAGAGGTCGCCGAGATAGCGCGTGTAGTGGTGCGCGACGTAACCGGCGGGCCAGGTACGGGCGCACTCGGCGACCCGGGCGGCGTACGCGGCCGTGGCGGGCAGCGGCTCCAGACCCTCCTGCCAGTCCGCACCCCGCAGATGGGCGAGATCACGCTCCAGCTCGGCGGTGCGCAGCAGTTCGGACTGTATGAACGGACCGGCGACCGGGTCGCTCCGCAGCGCCTGCGCCCCCTCTTCCAGTGCCCGGTACACGAACCACAGCTGCTCGGTGTAGCGCGTGTACGCGTCGACACCCAGGCGTCCGCCCAGCAGATCGCTCATGAAGGTCGAGGTCTCCGCCTCGGTGTGCTGTTCGTGCGACGCGGTGCGGATGAGCGTCGAGAAGGGGGTGGCGGCGGCGGTTGCGTCCAAGGCGGGCCTCCGGGGACCGAGGGGACGGGAAACATCCGGGAAAAGACGGAAAAAAAGCGGCAGCTACCGCGTAAGGCGGCTGCTGTCGACAACTCCGATCTTCCTGCTTAGGCTTACCTAAGTCAATAACTTCCCGACGGTCTGTCGGTAAAAACGATACGCCTGATTCCGCGGCCGCGCGGGAGCACGCGAAAGCGGCCACCCGGAGATGGCCGCTTTTGAAGGGAACCGAAGGATCCGTGTGTCGGGTGGTTACGGGAGCGTCAGGATCTCGGCGCCCGTCTCCGTCACCACCAGCGTGTGCTCGAACTGGGCGGTGCGCCTGCGGTCCTTCGTCACCACGGTCCAGCCGTCGTCCCACATGTCGTACTCATGGGTGCCCAGCGTCAGCATCGGCTCGATGGTGAACGTCATGCCCGGCTGCATCACGGTGGTCGCGTGCGGGCTGTCGTAGTGCGGAATGATCAGTCCGGAGTGGAACGAGGAACTGATCCCGTGCCCGGTGAAGTCCCGCACCACCCCGTACCCGAAGCGCTTCGCGTACGACTCGATGACCCGACCGATCACATTGACCTGCCGCCCGGGCCGGACCGCCTTGATGGCCCGGTTCAGCGCCTCCTCGGTGCGCTCCACGAGCAGCCGGGACTCCTCGTCCACGTCGCCGCAGAGATACGTGGCGTTGTTGTCACCGTGCACTCCGTTGATGTACGCGGTGACGTCGAGGTTCACGATGTCGCCGTCGCGCAGCACGGTGGAGTCGGGGATGCCGTGGCAGATCACCTCGTTGAGCGAGGAGCAGAGCGATTTGGGGAATCCGCGGTAGCCGAGCGTCGACGGGTAGGCGCCGTGGTCGCACATGAACTCATGGGCGACCCGGTCGAGTTCGTCCGTCGTGACGCCGGGGGCGATGTGCTTGGCGGCCTCCGCCATCGCCTGCGCGGCGATTCGCCCCGCGATGCGCATGCGCTCGACGGTGTCGGCGTCCTGGATCTCCGGACCGGTGTACGGGGTGGGGGCCGGCTTGCCCACGTATTCGGGGCGCCGGATGTTTCCGGGCACGGAACGGACGGGAGTGATCTCCCCGGGTACGAGCAGCGACTGGCCAGACATGTCAGCGAGTCTAACCAGCGTGCGTGGGGCAGCATGGCCCCGAGGGAAGGAGCCGGAAATGGCCCTGTTCAAGAAGCGCACGGTCGGCAAACCGGGCGAGTGGTACTACTGCCTGCAGCACCAGAAGGTCGAGGAGGGCCCCGAGTGCCCGGCCAAGGACCGCTTCGGACCGTATGCCTCCCCGGAGGAGGCGCGGCACGCGATGGAGACCGCGCAGGAGCGGAATCTCGAATGGGAGACGGACCCCAAGTGGCACGACCGGGACACACCGCCCGACCCGGAGGCGTGAGCGGAGCGGATGTCCGGGGGCAGGGCCCCCGGACATCCGCTCCTCAGGCGCCTGAGGGGCTGGATTCCGCAGCCTTCTCCGCGGTGCGCTGTGCGCGCCTGCGTACCGCGTCCTCGTCCGTCTCGGAGTCGTACGTCAGCAGCTTCGGCAGCGCCGCGGTGAGCAGCGCGACCGAGGCGACGCACGCCACACCGCCGCTCCAGATCGCGGAGCGGGTCCCCGTCCAGCCCGCCATCGCGCCGGCCCGCACCTGACCCAGTTGCGGGCCGACGCTGTACGAGAGCACCTCGATGCCCGCGAGCCGGCCCCGCAACTCCTCCGGGATGGTCTGGTTCCAGATCGTGGAGCGGCCGAGACCGCTGAGCATGTCGCCCGCGCCCGCCACCGCCAGGCAGACCAGAACCAGCCACACATCGCCGAACCACCCGGCAGCCGCGATCGCCAGCCCCCAGGCCGCCGCCCCGAACACCACGAACAGCCCGTGCCGCCGCACCCGTGACGTCCAGCCGCTGGTCAGGCCCAGGACCAGCGAGCCGACGGACCCTGCCGCATACATCAGCCCCAGCGACCACCGGGCATCCAGCTCGTCCGCGAGGAACGGGAAGATCGTGTTCGGGAAGGCGAAGAACATCGCCGCCAGGTCGACCGCGTACGTTCCCAGCAGCACCGGCCGGCTCCAGGCATACCTCGCCCCCTCGGCTATGCCGCGCAGCGACGGCTTCGGGCTGTTCCGGGCGGGCGGCGCGGGTGTCAGCCGCAGGCACAGCAGCACGGACACGGTGAACGTGACCACCGTGACCGTGTACGCCGTGGCGTGCCCGGCGTAGGCCACCACGAGCCCCGCCACCGCCGGGCCGGTGATCGCGCCGAACTGCCAGCGCAGCGAGTTCAGCGCGGCAGCGGCGGTCAGCTGGTCGTGCGGCACGATCCGGGCCATCAGGGAGTCCAGCGCGGGCCGCTGGAGCCCGGCGAGCGCGGAGACCCCGCCCGCCACCAGATAGAGCGGCCAGAGCATCGGGTCGGGCAGTGCGGCGTTCACCAGGAGGACGAGGGCCAGCACCCCCAGCCCCGCCTCGGTGCCCAGGATCACCTTGCGGCGGTCCGCACAGTCCGCGAGGGCCCCGCCGTACAGACCGAAGACCACCAGCGGCACCAGCTCGACCGCGCCCATCGCACCGACGGCCAGCGGTGAACCCGTCAGCTCCTTGATCTGGAGCGGCAGCGCGATCAGTGCCATGAAGCTGCCGAAGTAGGTCACCAGACCCTGGATCCAGAGCAGCCGGAAGTCGGCCGACGAACGCAGGGGGGAGAGGTCGGGCAGCAGGGCGGAGAGCCGGCCCGCCGCCGGGGAGGGAGCTGAGGTCACGAGGGGTCATGGTCCGGCGCCGTAGATGCTCTTTGCAACAGATTTTCCTGGCGGCGGGGAGCCCCGGAGAAGCCGGTGGCCGGGGAGCGCGACGGCTCCCGTCGTGGCCACCCGGGACGCTCACCAGCGGGCGGGTGGCGGGGCCGTCAGCTGGTCGGCGAGCCGGGACAGGCGGTCCCGGAAGCGGCGGTTCCCGCGCGGCGCCGGGGCGCTGTTCTCGCCGGCCGCCGCGCTCACCAGATGCTGCACGGTGTCCAGGTCGACGTCGTCGGTGCCGGTCACCGCGAGCGTCTCGTGGGCGAGCCCCCGCACCTCCGGATCGCCGCCGTCCAGCGAGAGGACCGTCGCCCCGGCCCGGCGGGCGTCGTGGACCCGCTCCAGCAGCCCGGCGCCGGGCTGCTCGGGGGCCACCAGCAGCAGCGTCTCGCCCCGCCCGGCCGCCTCGATCCGGCCCAGACCGACGGCCAGATGCGCCGGATCGCCCGGCTCCACCCGGTGGCGCACCAGGGTGGGCGTCAGCTCGGGCAGCCCGGACCAGGTGGACTCGTCGACCAGATGGGCCGCCAGATGCCACGGCTCGTACGCCGCCGTCCCCACCAGCAGCAGCCCGCCGCCGTGCGGGACGACGGCCGACCTGAGCGCCCCGGCGAACCGCCGGGCCGCGGCGGGCCACTCGGTCCCGGCGAGCACTTCACGCAGCAGGGCGACGCGTACGGCATCCATGGCCCGGCATCATGCCGCAGGAGCACCGCCCGGCATCGGAGAACGGCTCCGAACCAGCCGAACGGGACCGTCACGGAGCGACGGACCTCTCAGTGGGAGTGGACCTGCTCCCCGTCCGTGGCGGGCACTAATGTCGCAGCCATGACTACGAATGACAGTGGCAGCGCAGCCAAGCCCCCCGCCAAGGACCCCTGGGACCTCCCCGACGTATCCGGGCTGACCGTCGGCGTACTCGGCGGCACCGGGCCGCAGGGCCGCGGGCTCGCCTACCGGTTCGCCCGCGCCGGGCAGAAGGTGATCATCGGCTCCCGTGCCGCCGACCGAGCACAGACCGCCGCCGACGAGCTGGGCCACGGCATCGAGGGCGCCGACAACGCGGAGTGCGCGCGGCGCAGCGACGTCGTGATCGTCGCCGTGCCGTGGGACGGCCACGCCAAGACCCTGGAGTCGCTGCGCGACGAACTCACGGGCAAGCTCGTCATCGACTGCGTCAACCCGCTCGGCTTCGACAAGAAGGGCGCCTATGCCCTGAAGCCCGAGGAGGGCAGCGCCGCCGAGCAGGCTGCCGCCCTGCTGCCGGAGTCCCGGGTCACCGCGGCCTTCCACCACCTCTCCGCGGTGCTGTTGCAGGACGAGGCCATCGAGGAGATCGACACCGATGTGCTGGTGCTCGGCGAGGCCCGCGCCGACACCGACCTCGTACAGGCACTGGCGGGCCGGATTCCCGGCATGCGCGGCATCTTCGCCGGGCGGCTGCGCAATGCCCACCAGGTCGAGTCCCTGGTCGCCAACCTGATCTCCGTCAACCGCCGCTACAAGGCGCACGCCGGTCTGCGTACCACCGACGTCTGAGGGGCCCTCCGGCGCCGAGGGCTGTTCCGGGCGCACCCTGCGCAGAGCGGAAAGGGGCATGAGGGACACTGGACGGGACCACGCATCACTCCGGACAGGAGCCGCTCCTCATGCCCCGCCTCGCTCTCTACGCCATCGCCGTCTGCGTCCTGGCCGTCGTCGCGGCCGTGATCTCGTTCGTCCAGGGCAGCGGCCTGCTCGGGATCGTCTGGGTGCTGCTGGTCGGGCTCTCGTCCAACACGGCGTGGTTCTACCTGCGTCGGCAGCGTGCACGGTCCGCCGGCTGAGCGGTGGATCAGAGGCCGACCGCGCAGTACGGGTCGGCCGACCGCCAGAAGCGGTAGATGTCGAAGCCGCAGTACGTCGTGAAGTCGCTGACGCCCAGGGCCCGCAGCAGGGAATGGATCGCGTCGAAGAACACGTGGTTGACCTCGGGAATCCACAGGATGCCGAAGACCGCGATCAGCCCGAACGGGGCGAACGGCTCGACCTGCCGTCGGATCCGGTACGAGAGCCAGGGCTCGATCACGCCGTAGCCGTCCAGCCCCGGCACCGGGACGAAGTTGAGGATCGCCGCGGTGACCTGGAGCAGTGCCAGGAAACCCAGTGCGTACTGGAAGGCGACCGGGACGCCGTCCAGCGCGTGCAGCCAGAACGGCGCCGTGCAGACGAACGCGAACAGCACGTTCATCAGCGGGCCCGCCGCGGAGACCAGGCTGTGCTTCCAGCGCCCCCTGATCCGGCCCCGCTCGATGAAGACCGCGCCACCGGGCAGACCGATACCGCCCATGATCACGAACAGCACCGGCAGCACGATGCTCAGCAGAGCATGGGTATAAGCGAACGGATTGAGCGTCAAATAGCCCTTCGATCCGATGGAGATGTCCCCGCTGTGCAGCGCGGTACGGGCATGCGCGTACTCGTGCAGACAGAGCGACACCACCCAGGCCGCCGTCACGAAGAGGAAGACCGCGACCCCGGGCTGCTGCGCGAAATCCGTCCACACCGCCCAGCCCGACACCGCCATCACGGCGAGGATCCCGAGGAAGACCGGGCTGATCCGCCGGTCGCTGCGGGCGCTTGCGGTGGTCATCGGCGAACTCCTGGTGGCTGGCCGGAAGGGGGACGGGGAGGTGCGCGGCGAGAGCGACCGTACAGGCGACACGCCATAAACGTCTCGCGTCGGGGCGGTGGTTCCGTAAAGGGTGGGGCCATGACGAACGACCCCGGCACACGGCGCGGACGGCGCACACAGCGCGCACCGCGCACATGGCGTGCACCACGTACACGGCAGGCACCACGCGCACCACGCGCACCGCGCGCACGGCAGGCTCCGCGCGCTCCGCGCGCACGGCACGCACCGCGCACGCCACGCGCACTCCGTAATTCGCGCGCATGGCGCCCACGGGTGCGGACGTACGTATGTCCACTTCCCGATCCCGGTCGCGGAGAATAGGCGCGTGCGCTACTGCATCCTCGGCACCACCCAGGTACTCCGCGACGACGGCACGGCCGTCGCGCTCGGCGGGGCGCGGCTGCGCGCCCTGCTCACCGTCCTCGCCCTGCGCCCCGGCCGCACCGTCCCGGCCGCCGTGCTCGTCGACGAGGTGTGGGACGGCGATCCGCCGGCCGACGCGGTGGGCGCCCTGCAGGCGCTCGTCGGACGGCTGCGGCGGACCCTCGGCCACGCGGCGGTCGCCTCGGCGGAGAGCGGCTACAGGCTCGTCGCCGAGCCGGACGCGGTCGACCTGTACCGCTTCGAGCGGCTCGCGGGGGAGGGGGCGCGGGCGCTGGAGGAGGGCGACGCGGCGAAGGCCCAGGCCATGCTCGACGACGCGCTCGCCCTGTGGCGCGGACCTGCCCTGGCCGATCTGCCCGACCGCGGCGCCCTCGCGGCCCGCTGGGCGACCCGGCGCCTGGACGCCCGCCGCGGCAGGCTGGCCGCGGCCCTCGCGCTCGGCCGCGCGGACGAGGCCCTGCCCGAACTGGCCGCCCTCTGCGCCGAGCACCCGATCGACGAACCGCTCCAGGCGCTGCGGCTGCGGGCGTTGCGCGATGCCGGGCGTACGGCGCAGGCGCTGGCCGCGTACGACGAGGTGCGCACCGTGCTCGCCGACCGGCTCGGTGCCGACCCCGGACCCGAACTGCGCGCCCTGCACGCCGAGTTGCTCAGCCAGGAACCGGCGGGCCCGGCGGGTGGAGCGGCCCCGGTTGTGGTGGCCGCCGAGGTCACGGGGACCGAGCCTGCCACCCCCGCAGCCCCGCCACCGTCCGCCGCGACTGCCCAGCCGCACCGGGCCCCCACGACCCCGCCGCAGGGAAACCTCCGGGCCAGGCTCACCAGCTTCGTCGGGCGCGAGGGAGACATCGACGCCCTGCGCGAGGACCTCGCGCACGCCCGGCTCGTCACCCTCCTGGGCCCCGGCGGCGCGGGCAAGACCCGGCTCTCCCAGGAGGCCGCCGAATCCGTCGCCCCCGCCTGGCCGGACGGCGTCTGGCTGGCCGAACTCGCCCCCGTCGAGGACCCCGACGCCGTACCGGAGGCCGTGCTGACCGCCGTCGGCGCCCGCGAGACCGTACTGCGCGGAGCGGGCGCCGAGGAGCTCCGGGTCGCCGAAGGGAACGGGGGTGACCCCCTCGTACGCCTCACCGAGCACTGCTCCCGGCGCCGCATGCTGCTCCTCCTGGACAACTGTGAGCACCTCGTCGATGCCGCCGCCACCCTCGCGGACCATCTGCTCGCCCGCTGTCCGGAACTCACCGTGCTCGCGACCAGCCGTGAACCCCTGGGCGTGCCGGGCGAGTTCGTCCGCCCCGTCGACCCGCTGCCCGACCCGATGGCGCTCCGGCTGCTCGCCGACCGCGGCACCGCCGCGCGGCCCGGCTTCCGGATCGACGCCGACGAGGAGACCGCGGCCGCCGCCACCGAGATCTGCCGCCGCCTCGACGGACTGCCGCTCGCCATCGAACTCGCCGCCGCCCGGTTGCGGATGCTCACCCCGCGCCAGATCGCCGACCGGCTCGACGACCGGTTCCGCCTGCTGGCCAGCGGGGCCCGTACCGTACTGCCCCGACAGCAGACACTGCGCGCCGTCGTCGACTGGTCCTGGGACCTTCTCGACGATGCCGAACGCGCCGTCCTGCGCCGCCTTTCGGTCTTCACGGGCGGCTGCACCCTGGCCGCCGCCGAGGCCGTCTGCGCCGACGGGCCGCAGGACGCGCGCGAGGTCGCCGGGCTGCTCGGCTCGCTCGTCGACAAGTCCCTCGTCGTCGCCGCGCCCGCCGACGACGGCGAAATGCGCTACCGGCTGCTGGAGACCGTCGGTGAATACGCCGCCGAACGGCTCGACGGGGCCGGGGAGCGGGACACCGTGGAGCGCCACCACCTCGTGTACTTCCGGGAGTTGGCCCGTACCACGGACCCCGAACTCCGCGGCGCCAAGCAGCGGTCCGCCATCGACCTCCTCCAGCGCGAGTACGAGAACATCCGCACCGCCCTGCGCCGCGCCGTCGCCGCCCGCGACGAGCAGGAGGCGCTCTGCATGGTGCTGTCGCTCTGCTGGTACTGGCAGATGCGCGATCTGCGCACCGACGCCCTGCAGTGGGCCGACGCGACCGCCGCGCTGGGCCCCGACCCCTTCGCACCGCCCGCCGAGCCAGTGCCGTCCCTCCACGAACGCTGCACCGACGCGCCGCCGCCCATGTCGCCCGAACTGCTCCAGGAGGCGCGGCGCCAGGTGGCCCTCGTCCAGCTGGTCAGCATGGACCACTCCAAGGACGTGTGGGCCGACGTGAAGGGCATGGCCCGGCTGCGCGTCATCGCGGACACCTACCGGGCGGGCCAGCCCCAGACCTGCCGCACCCCCGCGTCGCTCTGGTTCTTCGCGGTCATGCTCACCGGGGAGCCCGGTGATCTGCGGGAACTGCTGGACGAAACGGTTCGCGCCAGTCGCGAGTACGGCTACGAGTGGGAGCTGGCCGGGGCCCTCCAGATGCGGGCGAACGTGCTGGCCAACCGGGCCGAATGGGCGGGCGACGCGCGGACGGACGCGGACGAGAGCCTGGAGATCTACAGCCGGCTCGGCGACGACTGGGGCGCCGCCGAAGCGCTCTCCTCCCGGGGCGAGGCCAACGAGAGACGGGGCGAATACGCCCGTGCGGCCGAGGACTTCCGGGCCGCCTTCGGCCACGCGGAGCGGCTCGGCGCCCCGTCCCAGGTGTCGGTCCTGCGCGCCAGATACGCGTTCGTCCTCACCGAAATCGGCCGTGGCGACGAGGGCGAGAAGATCCTCCGCGAGGTGATCGCCCAGGAGCACGGGACGGGGCACGAGGCGAGGCCCGTCGCGCGGCTCCATCTCGCCCTGTGGCTGGGCCGCAGTGGCCGTACGGGCGAGGCGCGTGAGCAACTTGCCTTGCTGCGCGAGGAGTTCCGCTCCGACACCATGGCGATCTTCGAGGGGTTCGTGCTGGGAGGGCTGGCCTGGCTGGACAACGAGGACGGACTGTACGCAGAGGCGCTGTCCCGGGGCCTGGAAGCGCTGGCGCGGTCCCACGACCGGCTGTCGCAGATGGTGGCACCCCAGATGTCCGTCATCCATCTCGTCACCCTGGCACGGGCGTTGGCCGGAATCGGCGGCGAGCAACGGGCCACGGTCGCGGCCCGGCTGCTGGGGGCCCGCCGGAAGCTGCTGTACCGGGGGCATGTGCCGACATCGGTGGAGCGGCACGACTACGCCCGGACGGAGGAACTGGCCGTCGCCGTCCTCGGCCGGGCCGCCTACGACGCCGCGTACGCCGAGGGCGGCGGCCTCACCCTGGAGGAGGCCACCGCCCTCGTCGACGCGTACCGGGAGTGAACCGCGGCCCGGACCGCCGGCCGGCCGCGTACGTACCGGCGCCGACCACCGGCCGACCGCGCACCGACGCCGACGCCGGCACCGGCACCGGCACGGGCACCTGGCACCGACCGGCATCGGACCGCGGCTCAGGACTTCTTGCGGAACTTGGCGACCGCGAGCGGCGCCGCCACCGCGGTGATCACCGCGGCCCAGCCGAGCGTCACCCACACCGAGTGGGCGATCGGGCCGCCCATCATCAGACCGCGCGCCGCGTCCGCCAGATTGGACAGCGGGTTGTAGTCGGTGAACGTCTGGAGCCAGCCGGGCATCGTCTTGGTAGGGGCGAAGATCGAGGAGCCGAACTGGAGCGGCATCAGCACGAGGATCCCCATCCCCTGCACCGCCTGGGCCGTCTTCATGGCCAGCCCCAGCAGGATGAAGATCCACATGATGGCGGCACCGAACACCGCCGACAGCGCGATCGCCTCGATCAGTCCGAACACCGAGGTCTGCAGCTCCATGCCGAGCGCGAAGCCCATACCCAGCAGGATCAGGGTGGCGACCATCATCCGGCCGAGCTCGACCACGATCTTGGCGATGAGCACCGAGGAGCGGGCGATCGGCATCGTCCGGAACCGGTCCATGACGCCCTTGCGGAAGTCGTCGTTGACACCGGTGCCGACCGCCATGGCGATGTTCATGCCCATCATCGCCATCAGGCCGGGGATCAGATAGTTCAGGTACTCCTGCCGGCCGCCGCCCATGCTGCCGCCGACGGAACCGCCGAAGACGTACACGAACAGCAGGGTGAAGACGACCGGCATCAGGAGCGCGTCGAACATCGACTCCGGATCCTTCTTGATCTGGAGCAGATTGCGCCGAACCAGCGCACCGATGTGGCGCAGATTGCTGCGCAGCCCGATCCGGCCCTCGTCGTGGAGCGGCTTCGCCGGCGCGGTCCCGGCGGGGGTGGGCGTCAGAGTCGCTGTGCTCATGCCGCGACCTCCTCGGGGATCGATGCGGCGGCGGAAGCGGACTTCTCACCGGTGATGGCCAGGAAGACCTCGTCCAGGCTGGGCAGTGCGGTGGCGACATGCGCCAGCGAGAAGCCCCGGGTGCCCAGCAGGCCGATGACGGCGGTCAGCTGCTCGTCGCTGAGGATCGGTACGTACAGCAGTCCCTCGTCCGGGACGGCCTGCGCGCCCGAGACCCCGTCCAGACCGGCGTCGCGGATCGCCTGCGCCATCGCGGGCAGCTGTGCCGGGTCCGACGGCCGGATCTGCAGGGTGCGGCCGCCGACCTTGGCCTTCAGCTCGTTCACCCCGCCGCGGGCGATGATTTTGCCCCTGTCGATGACGGTCAGCTCGTTGGCGAGCTGCTCGGCCTCTTCCATGTACTGGGTGGTGAGCAGCACGGTCGCCCCCTCCGCGACCATCCGCTGCACCTCGTCCCAGACCTCGTTACGGGTCCGGGGGTCGAGCCCCGTCGTCGGCTCGTCCAGATAGAGGACGGCCGGGCTGCCGATCATCGAGGCGGCCAGGTCGAGCCGGCGCCGCATGCCGCCGGAGTAGTCCATCGCGGCCTTCCTGGCCGCGTCGGTGAGCGAGAACCGCTCCAGGAGCTCGTCTGCCCGGGACCGGGCGGTCCTGCGCGGCAGATCGAGCAGCCGCCCGATCATGTAGAGGTTCTCCCAGCCGGAGAGCTTCTCGTCGACCGAGGCGTACTGCCCGGTCAGACCGATGGTGCGGCGCAGCTGCCGGGGCTGCTTCACCACGTCGTAGCCCGCCACGGTGGCGTGGCCGGCGTCGGGGAGGATCAGGGTGGACAGGCAGCGTACGAGCGTGGTCTTGCCGGCGCCGTTGGGGCCGAGCACACCGAGCACGGTGCCCTCGCGGACATCGAGGTCCACACCGTCCAGAGCCTTGGTCGAGCCGTAGTGCTTGACCAGCCCCCGGACCTCGACGGCGAACGCGTCGCTCCTGGGGTTCTTGTCGATTCGCGTCATGCCCACCATCTGACCAGGCGCCACCGACAGTCCACCTACAACCGGCCGACAACAGGCCGACAAACGGGCCGACAGCCCGCCGATGGGGGGTGTCGGCGGGCTGTCGGTGGTGCGGGCGGTGGTCCGTGCCGGGGCCGGTACGACCGACCGGGCCCGGGGAGGATCAGTGGAAGGTGTGCTCGGGGGCCGGGAAGCTGCCGCCCACGACCTCCTGCGCGAACTCCTTTGCCGCGTCACCCAGCACCTGGCGCAGGTTCGCGTACTGCTTCGTGAAGCGCGGCACCTTGCCGCCGGTCAGCCCGACCATGTCGGTGTAGACCAGCACCTGGGCGTCCGTGTCGGGACCGGCGCCGATGCCGACGGTCGGGATGTGCAGGGTGCGGGTGACCTCGGCGGCCAGCTCGGCCGGTACGAGCTCCAGGACGACGGCGAACGCGCCCGCGTCCTGCACGGCCTTGGCGTCGCGCAGCAACTGCTGGGCGGCCTCCTCGCCGCGGCCCTGCACCCGGTAGCCCATCGCGTTGACGGACTGCGGGGTCAGACCGATGTGGGCCATGACCGGAATACCGGCGTCGACCAGCAGCCGGATCTGCTCGTGGCTGCGCTCACCGCCCTCCAGCTTGACCGCGCCGACACCGGACTCCTTGACCAGCCGGGTGGCGTTGCGCAGGGCCTGGACGGGCCCCTCCTGGTACGCCCCGAAGGGCAGGTCCCCGACGATCAGGGCGCGCTTGGTGCCCCGTACGACAGCGGCGGAGAGGATGGCGATCTCGTCCATCGTGACGGGCACGGTGGTCTCGTAACCGAGGTGGCAGTTGCCCATGGAGTCGCCGACGAGCATGACCGGGATACCGGCCTCGTCGAAGACGGACGCGGTCATCGCGTCATAGGCGGTGAGCATGGGCCACTTCTCGCCGCGCTCGGTGGCGGCGGCGATGTCATGGATGGAGATTCGGCGGGTGCTCTTGCCTCCGTACAGCGCCTTGCTGCTGTCGGTGGGGGCACCCGCGGGGGATGCGGCGGACTTGCTCTGCGCAGCCTGCAGCGACATTGCCAACGGCTCCTTCGTCATCTCGAGGCGCCCTGTCGGCGTCCCCGGACCGGTTCCATGTTGGCATCCCGCGGCCGTCCACGGGAAGTGGGCCCGCGCACGTAGGTGACGTCGGTATTGCGGACAAGCTGGACCCGGCGGGCGCCCCGCCACGGACGGCTGATCCGCCGGCCTCACCGCGAACGGCTGACCTGGCCGGCGCACCGCGAACGGCTGACCGACCGGGCTCACCGCGACGGCCGAACCGCCCGGACCCGCCCGAGTGTGATCGTTCTGTCACAAGCCTCCGCAGATCCCCCGCGGCCGGAACTCGCCGTACCCCGCCCGTCGTCCTCGTGGCAGTACAGCCGTCGTGGAAGGCGGGAATCGCGCCGCCCATCGCCTAGGGTCGAGGGCGCGGCGACACGCAAGGCAAGGCAGTGAGGACAGCGCGATGGTGCAGGCGTACGGACCGGACACCGGCAACGACCGTGCGGAGCCGCAGAACGCCGGGTCCGGATCCCGCTTCCGGAGCCTGCTCGACAGACGGATCCGCGACAAGGGCATCTGGCGGCGCGGAATCGTCCTCGCCGTCTGCGCGGTCCTCCTCACCCTCGTGATGGTCTTCCACGCGGAGATCCCGAACACCATCGGCAACCTGGGCAGCCTCACCGAGACGTTCCTGCCGTGGATCGGCGTATTCGTCCCGCTGCTGCTGATCCTGGGCCTGGTACGCCGCTCGGCGACCGCACTGATCGCCCTGCTGCTGTTGGTCGCGGTCTGGCTCAACCTTTTCGGCGGGCTGATGTTCTCCGACAAGTCGGGCAGCGGCGGGGACCTGACCGTGGCCACCCACAACGTCAACGCGGACAACCCCGACCCCACGGGCACCGCCCGGCAGGTCGCGGGCTCCGGCGCCGACATCGTCGCCCTGGAGGAACTGCCGAGCGACCAGGTGCCGACGTACGAGGCGGCCCTCGCCGACCGCTTCCCGTACCACTCGGTGCAGGGGACCGTCGGCCTGTGGAGCAAGTACCCGATGAGCAGCACCCGGCCGGTCGACATCAAGATGGGCTGGACCCGGGCGATGCGCGCCACGGTGCGGACGCCCCAGGGCGAGGTCGCCGTCTACGTGGCCCACCTGCCGTCCGTACGCGTCAAACTGCACGCCGGATTCACCGCCAACCAGCGCGACGACAGCGCCGACGCCCTGGGCGAGGCCATCGCCGACGAACGGCTCGGCAAGGTGATCCTGCTCGGTGACCTCAACGGCACGATGAACGACCGCTCGCTCAACGCGGTCACCTCGCAGATGCGGTCCACCCAGGGCGCGGCCGGCGACGGCTTCGGCTTCAGCTGGCCGGCCTCGTTCCCGATGGCACGGATCGACCAGATCCTGGTGAAGGGCGTCGAACCGATGTCGTCGTGGACCCTCCCGGCGACGGACAGCGACCACCTTCCGATCGCCGCGCGCCTGGAACTCTGACGCAACGGTCCGGCTCCAGCGGGCTCGGACCGTCTACGGAATCAGACCAAAAAAGTATGTCCCTGGTGGTGCGTTCGGAGCGTGACACAGGTACGCCAGGAGCGTTCGTGACGGGTGGGAACGGGCTCCACCGCCGTCCCGGGGAAACGAACCGTGGCTCGCGCGCGGGCGGCCGACGGTGGGTGTGGTGGAAAGCGGGCGGCCGACGGATCAGGCGCCGGCCGGCCGCGGGGCCGACCGATGCAGGGGCCCGCCGACCGCCACCGGGCCGACCGGCCACCGCTTCGACCGGCCGCCGGGTCCGCCACCCCGACGCTCAGCCCGACTCGCGCCACCGATTGGTGATCGGCAGCCGGCGGTCCTTGCCGAAGCCCTTCGGGGAGATCTTCGTGCCCGGCGGGTACTGCCGCCGCTTGTACTCCGCCGTGTCCACCATCCGCAGCGTCTTCGTCACCAGCGCCGCGTCGAACCCGGCCGCGACGATCTCGTCCAGCCCCTGGTCCCGGTCGACGTACAGCTCCAGGATCCGGTCCAGTACGTCGTAGTCGGGCAGGGAGTCCGTGTCGACCTGTCCCGGGCGCAGCTCGGCGCTGGGCGGCTTGGTGATGGACGCCTCCGGGATCGGCGGGGTCTGCCCGCGCTCCTCGGCGGCCCGGTTGCGCCACTTCGCGAGGCGGAAGATCGACGTCTTGTAGACGTCCTTGATCGGCCCGTACGCCCCGACCGAGTCGCCGTACAGCGTCGAGTAGCCGACCGCCAGCTCGGACTTGTTGCCCGGGGCGAGGACGATCTGGCCCTCCTGGTTGGAGACGGCCATCAGCGTCGTGCCGCGCAGCCGCGACTGGAGGTTCTCCTCGGCAAGGCCGGCGAGCCCCAGCGAGCCCATGTACGCGTCGAACATCGGCTCGATCGGTACCGTGCGGAAGTTCAGCCCGGTACGGCGGGCCAGCTCGGCCGCGTCGCCCTTGGAGTGGTCCGAGGAGTACTTGGACGGCATCGAGATGCCGTACACGTATTGAGCTCCCAGCGCGTCGCAGGCGATGGCCGCGACCAGCGCCGAGTCGATCCCGCCGGAGAGCCCGATCAGCACACTGCTGAAGCCGTTCTTGGCGGCGTACGCGCGCAGGCCCACGACCAGCGCCGAGTACAGTTCCTCGTCGTCGTCGAGCCGCTCCGCGTAACCGCCGGCCAGCTCGGCCTCGTACGCCGGCAGGGGCTCCTCGGAGAGCACCACGCGGTCGATCCGCAGCCCGTCGTTCACGACACCGGACGGGGCCGCGGCCGAGGCGGCCGGCAGGTCCAGGTCGAGCACGACGCAGCCCTCGGCGAACTGCGGGGCGCGGGCGATCACTTCGCCGTCCCGGTCGACGACGATCGAGTCGCCGTCGAAGACCAGCTCGTCCTGGCCGCCGATCATCGCCAGGTACGCGGTGGTGCAGCCGGCCTCCTGGGCCCGCTTGCGGACCAGCTCCAGCCGGGTGTCGTCCTTGTCCCGCTCGTACGGCGAGGCGTTGATCGACAGCAGCAGCCCCGCACCGGCCGCCCGCGCGGCCGGCACCCGGCCGCCGTCCTGCCAGAGGTCCTCGCAGATCGCGAGCGCCACGTCGACGCCGTGGACCCGGATCACCGGCATCGAGTCGCCCGGTACGAAGTACCGGAACTCGTCGAACACGCCGTAGTTGGGGAGGTGGTGCTTGGCGAAGGTCAGCGCGACCTGCCCGCGGTGCAGCACCGCGGCTGCGTTCTGCGGGGCGCCGGCGGGCTGTCCGTAGCGCGGCTGGGCCGTCTCGGAACGGTCGAGGAAGCCGACGACGACCGGAAGCTCCCCGAAGCCCTCCGCGTCGAGGCGGGCGGCGAGCGCGCGCAGCGCCTGACGCGAGGCCTCGACGAAGGACGACCGCAGGGCCAGGTCCTCGACGGGGTAGCCGGTCAGCATCATCTCGGGGAACGCCACCAGATGGGCGCCCTGTTCGGCGGAGTGCCGGGTCCAGTGGACGATCGCCTCGGCGTTGCCGGGGAGATCACCGACGGTCGAGTCGATCTGATTCAGTGCGAGGCGTAGTTGAGGCACGCGCCCAGTGTAATCGTCTGACTGACGCAATGTCCTGGCGGGCCGCGCGATCGTCCGGCCGCCCGCCAGGGAGGGGTCAGCGGCGGTAGCCGAGGACCGTCATCATGCCCACGTCCGAGTGGTAGATGTTGTGGCAGTGGAGCATCCACAGGCCCGGGTTGTCCGCGTCGAACTCGACGGCCACTGAGCTGTGCGGCCGGACGATCACGGTGTCCTTGCGCGCCCACGCGGCCTGACCCCGCCGGGAGGCCCGGTGCTTCGGCCCGGCCGGTCCCACCAGACCGAACGAGTGCCCGTGCAGATGGATGGGGTGCCACATCGACGTGACGTTGTAGAACTCCATCCTGACCCGCTCGCCCGCCTTGACCGGATGGCGCTGTCCCGGTTCGTACGGCTTGCGGTCGAAGGCCCAGTCGTACGCGCTCATGCTGCCGGTCAGCTTGAACCGCATGGTCCGGTCGGCCTTGCGGACGGACAGCGCCACGGAGTCGTCCGGCGACAGGTCGAACGCCTCCACCAGCTTTCCTTCCAGTTCCTTCGGCCGTACGGAGGCGGTGGGCGCCGTGCCCTTTCCGGTACGGAGCAGAGCCAGCGCCGACGCCCGCTTGCCCTCGGCGAGCGCGGTCAGCGGGAACACCCCGTCCCCGGCGGTCACCACCACGTCGTACCGCTCGCCCATGCCCAGCAGCAGGGCGTCCGTCGTGGTGTGCCGGACGGGGTAGCCGTCGGTGTGCGTGATCGTCATCCGGTGACCGCCGAGCGCGACACGGAAAGCGGTGTCGCCGCCTGCGTTGATGATGCGAATCCGGATCCGGTCGCCGGGTTTGGCGGCGAAGGAGGTGGGGGCCTTCGGGATACGGCCGTTGATCAGGTAGTACGGGTAGTCGACATTGCCTCCGTGGCTGTCGAGCAGTTCGCTGAACGAATTCTTCATGATCCGAGAGGGGCCCAAGCGGCGTTTCGCGGACTTGGGGGACTTGGGGGAACCTCCGTGCCCGGCGTTGCCCGAATCGCTCTTGTCGCCCATGCCGTCATGGCCCATCCCGCCATGGTCCATGCCGCCCCGGCCCCCGCTGAGTTCGTCGAGCACCCCGTCCGGCGTGGAGCCGTCCACTCCGTCGACCCAGTCGTCGAGGACGACGACCCACTCCTTGTCGTACTTGAGGGGCTCCTTGGGGTCGTCGACGATCAGTGGCGCGTACAGACCGCGGTCCTGCTGGACGCCCGTGTGCGGATGGAACCAGTACGTACCCGGGTGCGGCACCTTGAAGCGGTACGCGTATTCGGCGCCCGCCTTGATGGGTGGCTGAGTCAGGTCGGGTACGCCGTCCATGTTGTTGCGCACATTGAGCCCGTGCCAGTGCAGGCTGGTCGTCGCCGGAAGGTGGTTGGCGAGGGTGAGCGCCACGGTGTCGCCGACCGCGACCCGGAGTTCCTTGCCGGGCAGCCGGGCGTCGTAGGCCCAGGAGCCGACGACGAGCCCGCCGCCCAGATCGAGGCGGGACGGGGTGGCCGTGAGGTCGATCTTCCGTACGGGGCCGGAGGCCCGCCTGGTCTCGGCCGCGGCGACCTCCTCCCCGTCGGGGGAGACGTACTCGCCCCTGGATTTCCCGCGGGGAGCCGTCCCGCGGCCCGCGCCGCCGGCGTTCGGGCCGCCGGAGTTCGTACCGCCGCGGCCTGTGTCGGAACCGCCGGAGCAGGATGCCAGCACCGCCGTACCGGCAGTGGCGACAGCGGCGCCGAGCACGGCGCGCCGAGTGGGTGGAGTGCGCATGACGGGGAGCACCTCGGGGTGTTGTCGGTATTTCGGTCTGCTGGGGGAGGGGGAGGCGCCCCTCCTATATGCGCAGCACCGACAACAGGGCCTGGCCGGCCCGGCCCGGCCGGAGACCCGGCACCGGCACCGGCGACACCCGCGCCGCGCCACCCCCGAGGAGGTGGACGATCCCGATGAGCAGCGCCACGAACAGGAATAACTGTCCGTACGTCGCGCATCTACTCAGGGTCATGTCGAGCACCATACCTCCGCTGGGTATGGGGCGCGCGCGGAAACGTATCTCCGTAGCTCCACCGGGGTCTACGGGACGCACGGGACGGCGGCCCGGTACCCCTCGCGAAGAGGTACCGGGCCACCGAACCGGGTGTTCGCGAGCCGGTCAGCTGCTGGGGGCGTAGACCTTCTCCACCCAACAGGCGATCTGCTCGTCGGTGAGGTGCTGCGCCAGGTCGGCTTCGCTGATCATGCCGACCAGCTTCTTGTTCTCGACCACCGGAAGCCGACGGATCCGATGGGTCTGCATCTCCTCCAGAACCATCTCCACGTCCGCGCCCGAGTCGATCCAGCGAGGGGTGCCGTGGGCGAGGTCGCCCGCGGTCGTCTTCGACGGGTCGTGCCCCCTGGCCACACAGCCGATCACGATGTCGCGGTCCGTGAGGATGCCGATCATCCGGTCCTGCTCGCCTTCGGCGGAGATGGGCAGCGCGCCCACCTTGTGGTCGCGCATCAGCTGTGCGGCGCGGTCGAGTGTCTCGTGTGCGGGGATCCAGGTGGCCCCGGTGTGCATGATGTCCTTGGCGGTGGTCATGAGGGATTCCTCCTGCGTGCCGGTGGGCATGCTGTACGACCCCGAGCGAACCCATCGTCATGGGCCCGTTCGGGGTACGCGACCGCTATCGCCCGTTCGGGTGCATGTGCGGCTCGGCGGGAATCTTTCAGGGCCGGGGCTTCGCCCCGCGTGCCGCCAGCATGTCGGCCATCACGTCCAGCTCGGAGCGCTGGGCCTCGACCATTGACTGGGCGAGGCGCTTCTCCACCTTCACCGTGCACAGCCGGGCGCAGCCGTTGGCCATGCCGATGCCGCCCTTGTGGTGGTCGGTCATCAGCTGGAGGTACAGGACCTCGGCCTTCCTGCCGCTCGCCGAGCGGAGCCGGTCCAGTTCGGTCCTGGTGGCCATGCCGGGCATCAGGGAGCCGTCATGGGCCCGGTACCGGGACGCCGGCCCCGCCGTGCCGTCCATGCCCGCCATGCCGTGGCCCTCGTGCCCGTCCGCCATCCAGGCCATCGGCTCCTGCCCGGCGGCGGCCTTCGGCAGCTCCCACAGGTCCAGCCAGCCGAGCATCATGCCCCGCTGGTTGGCCTGCGTATTGGCGATGTCGTACGCGAGGCGGCGTACCTCCTCGTCCCCCGTACGGTCACGCACGAGGAACGACATCTCCACGGCCTGCTGATGGTGGACCGCCATGTCGCGGGCGAAACCGGCGTCGGCGGAATCCACCGCGGGCGTGCGCGGGGCGGGCGCGGCGACACGGCCCGTGCCGTCGCCCCGGCCGTCGCCTCGCGCGGAGGCGACCGTCGCCACCCCCCCGAACAGCAGCGCGAGCGCGACGGCGGAGCCCGCCACCCACGGGACGCGCCGGGCGCGTGTCACCGACGTCACTGGGCCCCCAGTCCGCCCGTGCACGCCGCACCCGGCTCGGGCGTCTGCGGTCCCTGCACGAACTTGGCGAAGAACCGGTCGACCCGCGGGTCGTCGGCGCCGTCCACCGTCACCTGATTGCCCCAGGCGCTCAGCATGATCGTCCCGGCCTGGTCCTCGTACGGGCTCATCAGCGTGTACGGCGTCCTGCCGACGCGCTCGGCGAGCTTCGCGACATCGGCGTCCGCGGCCTTGTCCGTGTACGTCACCCACACCGATCCGTGCTCCAGCGAGTGCACGGCGTTCATGTCGGGGATCGCCTTCTTGTACACCTCGCCGTCGCAGTTCATCCACACGGGGTTGTGGTCACCGCCGACCGGGGGCTTCATCGGGTACGTGACCGGCGTGGTGACGTGGTTGCGGGTCAGCTTCTTCGCGTCCCACGTCTTCAGCCCGGCGATCGGCCCGTCCGCCGACTTCTCCGGGTCCGTCCCGGGCGCCTTGGCGTCCTGCGCCTGGGCGTCCCGCTTCTTCTCCGAGGCCTCGGACTTGTCCAGCACCAGGTACGAGCCGAAACCGACCAGACCCGCGACGACGAGGACGCTCAGGCTTATGGCCAGGACACGGTTGCGGCGCTCACGCGCGCGGTCGGCGTTGCGCATGTGCTCTATGCGAGTCCTGCGGTCGAAGCTCATGTCGTCAGGTCCTTCTGCGAAGGGGAGAGGATGGACAAGAAGCGATCGGAAGAACAGGTGCGCACCGGGCCGTCGGAAACCGCTCCGCCCCCTGCGCACCATGGGCGCCGATCGTAGTGGGTGGCCGGGTGCTCCATCCCATGTCGTGTGCGTAATCTGGGTGAAATCCGGGGTCGTGATACTGGAGTGCCTCCCTTACCCCGGGCGGTGGTGCACGAACCGTCTGAACTGCAAGGATGTGGCTATGGACAAGCAGCAGGAATTCGTCCTCAGAACGCTTGAGGAGCGCGACATCCGCTTCGTACGGCTGTGGTTCACCGATGTCCTCGGCTACCTCAAGTCCGTCGCCGTGGCCCCCGCCGAGCTGGAACAGGCGTTTGACGAGGGCATCGGCTTCGACGGCTCCGCCATCGAGGGCTTCGCCCGGGTGTACGAGTCCGACATGATCGCCAAGCCGGACCCGGGTACGTTCCAGATCCTGCCGTGGCGCGCGGAGGCCCCCGGCACGGCCCGGATGTTCTGCGACATCCTGATGCCCGACGGCTCGCCGTCCTTCGCCGACCCGCGCTATGTCCTCAAGCGCATCCTCGCCAAGACCTCCGACCTGGGTTTCACCTTCTACACCCACCCGGAGATCGAGTTCTTCCTGCTGAAGGACAAGCCGGTCGACGGCAGCCGCCCCACCCCCGCCGACAGCTCCGGTTACTTCGACCACACCCCGCAGAACGTCGGCATGGACTTCCGCCGCCAGGCGATCACCATGCTCGAATCCATGGGCATCTCGGTCGAGTTCAGCCACCACGAGGGCGCCCCCGGCCAGCAGGAGATCGACCTGCGGTACGCGGACGCGCTCTCCACCGCCGACAACATCATGACCTTCCGCCTGGTGATGAAGCAGGTCGCGCTGGAGCAGGGCGTGCAGGCGACGTTCATGCCGAAGCCGTTCTCCGAGTACCCCGGTTCCGGCATGCACACCCACCTCTCCCTCTTCGAGGGCGACCGCAACGCCTTCTACGAATCGGGCGCCGAGTACCAGCTGTCCAAGGTCGGCCGGTCCTTCATCGCCGGCCTGCTCACCCACGCCGCGGAGATCTCCGCGGTGACCAACCAGTGGGTCAACTCCTACAAGCGCATCTGGGGCGGCTCATCCCGCGCCGCGGGCGCCGGCGGCGAGGCCCCCTCGTACATCTGCTGGGGCCACAACAACCGCTCCGCGCTCATCCGCGTACCCATGTACAAGCCCGGCAAGACCGGCTCCGCCCGCGTCGAGGTCCGCTCCATCGACTCCGGCGCCAACCCCTACCTGACGTACGCGGTGCTGCTCGCCGCGGGCCTCAAGGGCATTGAGGAGGGCTACGAACTCCCGGCCGGCGCCGACGACGACGTCTGGGCCCTGTCCGACGCGGAACGCCGCGCGATGGGCATCGAGCCGCTGCCGCAGAACCTGGGCGAGGCGATCGCCCTGATGGAGAAGAGTGAAATGGTCGCCGAGACGCTCGGCGAGCACGTCTTCGACTTCTTCCTGCGCAACAAGAAGCAGGAATGGGAGGAGTACCGCTCCGAGGTCACGGCCTTCGAGCTGAAGGCTCTGCTGCCGGTGCTGTAGGCGCGGTTCGAAAGCGAACGGCTTCGGGCCGACGGTGCCACACCGTCGGCCCGAAGCCGTTCTTCCCGCCCTGGGCCGTCGGTGGGCCCTCCGCCGTACCTGTGCCCGTGCCCGTGCCTGTGCCCGTGCCCCGCTCGCGGATTCAGTCGAACCGGCAGGCCATCTCGTCCAGGATCTCGTCGATCACCTCGGAGGGTTCGCGGGCCAGGTCCTCCTCGATCCACATGCGCATGGCGATCCGCAACGAGGAGAGGAACGCCGCGGCCAGGACCAGCGGGCGGACCGGTTTCTCCGTCGGGGCCCGGTGGACCGCCACGGCTTCGGCCAAGTCCCGTTCCAGGGTGGCGTGGTTGGCGAGTTGCCGGGCCAGCAGTGAAGGGTGCCGCATCGCCAGCCTGGTCCGTAGGGCCCACTCGCGCTCCGGGGGCGCGACCCGTTCGGCGAACTGCGCCATGGCCGCCCGCAGCGCCGACCACGCGGTCTCCTCGGCGGGCCGGTCGCGCACGGCGCGGACGAGTTCTCTGATCTGCCGCTCCTCCCCGTAGAGGAGGGCGTCCTCCTTGCCCGTGAAGTAGTTGGAGAACGTTCTGCGGGAGATCCCGGCGGCGTCCGCGACGGCCTCCACCGTGACGTGGTCGAAGCCGTGCTCGACAGTCAGCCGCAAGGTCGCCTCGTGTACGGCCTGCCTCGTGGCTTCCTTCTTGCGTTCCCGCAGTCCCACAGAGCTCTCCATGGAAGTCAGTATCTCCCCGCCGGTTCTCTTCGTCCGGGCATAATTGCACAGTGCGCAAAATTGCCCATTGAGCATGTATGGTGAAACCTTTCCTTCCCCCTGCTCGAACCCTCCGGAGGTTGCGCGTGAGCGCACAAACGGCCGCACCGACCGAAGTCGCGCCGATGGATCACCGTCATGTGCTGCGGGCGCTGAGCGGTCTGCTGATCGTGCTGTTCGTGGCGATGATCAGCAGCACCGTGGTCTCGGTGGCGCTGCCGAAGATCATCGGCTCGCTGGACGGCACCCAGTCGCAGTACACCTGGGTCGTCACCGCGTCCCTGCTGGCCTCCACGGCCTCCACCCCGATCTGGGGCAAGCTCGCCGACCTGTTCAGCAAGAAGCTGCTGCTCCAGATATCCATCGGCATCTTCGTCGTCTCGTCGATCGCCTGCGGATTCGCCCAGTCCACCGGGCAGTTGATCACCTTCCGCGCCGTGCAGGGCCTCGGTATGGGTGCTCTGCAGGTGCTCGTCCAGGTCATCATCGCGGCGATGATCAGCCCCAAGGAGCGCGGCCGCTACAACGGTTACCTGGGCGGCGTCATGGCCGTCGCCACCGTGGGCGGACCGCTGCTGGGCGGCTTCATCACCGACACGTCGTGGCTCGGCTGGCGCTGGTGCTTCTTCATCGCTGTACCGTTCACGCTGCTCGCCCTCGTGATGCTCACCCGCACCCTGCACCTCACCGAGGTCCGCCGTCCGGAGACGAAGGTCGACTACCTGGGCGCCTCGCTGATTGCCGCGGGAGTCAGCCTGCTGCTGCTCTGGGTCACCTTCGTCGGCAACGACTTCGACTGGCTGTCCTGGCAGACCCTTGTCATGGTCGTCGTCAGTGCCCTGATCCTGATCGCCGCCGTCGTGGTCGAGAGCCGCGTCAAGGAGCCGGTCGTCCCGCTCCACGTCGTACGCCGCCGCGACCCCGCGCTCGCCATCGTCGCGAGTCTCGCGGTCGGCATGGCGATGTTCGGCGGCGCGGTCTTCCTCGGCCAGTACTTCCAGATCGGCCGCGGCTACTCACCGACCGAGGCCGGACTCCTCACCATCCCGCTGATGTTCGGCGTGCTGGTCTCCTCCACCGTCGCCGGACGCATGGTCTCCAGGACCGGCAAGGTGAAGCCGTACATCATCACCGGCGTCGTCGTCCTCACGCTGGGCTTCCTGGGCCTGTCCACCATCGACCACGAGACCTCGCTGGTCCTCGTCTCCCTCGGCATGCTCGCGGTCGGTGCCGGTGTCGGCATGTCGATGCAGAACCTGGTCCTCGTCCTCCAGAACACGGTCCCGCTCGGCGAACTCGGCGCGGCCAGCGGCGCGATCACCTTCTTCCGCTCGCTCGGCGGCACCATCGGGGTCTCCGTGCTCGGGGCGGTGCTCGCCAACCAGGTCGCCACGAAGATCACCCACGGCCTGGCGAAGCTCGGCATCGACCCGGCGGCCTCGTCCTCGGGCGGCGCCACCCTGAACATCGACGCGATGCCGCCGCAGATCCAGGACGTGGTGCGCGCCGCGTACGGCGACGCGACCGGCACCATCTTCCTGATCTCGGCCGCCATCGCGGTGGTCGGCGTGATCGCTGCCCTGTTCCTGACACCGACGAAGCTGCGCGACAGCGTGGACCTGTAGACCGACCGGCGAACGGGCGGCGCCCGGAGGGCACCGCCCGACGTCGCGACTGAGGTATTGTGACGCATCCCCACCCGGGACCTACCAAGGAGGTGAGACCCATTACCGCTGTATCAGGCTGGGTGCTCACCCCACACGATCGCGTGGTCGACCCGACATAATCGACCGCGGAGCGCCCATCGGCTTTCCCGAGAGGCTCCGCTTCATGTCGGTTCCCGCGTCACCGCTCACCGTTTCCACCATCGTCACCACACTCCGCGCCGCCGGCTGCGTATTCGCCGAGGACGAAGCGGAGTTGATCGTCTCCACGGCCACCGGCCCCGTCGAACTCGCCGCCATGGTCGAACGGCGGGCCGCCGGTCTGCCCCTGGAACACGTCCTCGGCTGGGCCGAGTTCAGCGGTCTGCGGATCGCCGTGGACCCAGGCGTCTTCGTACCCCGGCGCCGCACCGAGTTCCTGGTCCGGCAGGCTGCCGCCCTCGCCGGACCCGGGGTGGTCGTCGTCGACCTCTGCTGCGGCTCGGGCGCACTCGGTACCGCGCTCGCCGCGACGCTGGAGCGCATCGAACTGCACGCCACCGACGTCGAACCCGCGGCCGTACGGTGCGCCCGCCGCAACATCGCCGACATCGGCCGGGTGTACGAGGGCGACCTCTTCGAGCCGCTCCCCGGATCGTTGCGCGGCCGGGTGGAGATACTGCTCGCCAATGTGCCGTACGTACCGACGCAGGACGTCGAACTGCTGCCCCCGGAAGCCCGTATCCACGAACCGCGCGTCGCACTCGACGGGGGAAGGGACGGCCTCGACGTCCTGCGGCGGGTCACCGCCGACGCCCCGCGGTGGCTGGCACCGGGCGGGCATCTGCTGGTCGAGACGAGCGAACGGCAGGCGGCCCGGGCCGAGGAGACCATCGCCCGCAGCGGCCTGATCCCGCGCGTCGTCACCTCCGACGAGCTGTACGCGACCGTCGTCGTCGCGACCCGGCCGAAGCCGTCCGGGAACTGAGCGCGGACGGACGCCGGTCCGGCCCGGTCCGGTCCGGTCCGGGCCCAGGATTCCGGCTTCCGCCGAACCACCGGCGCCCCGCCTGAGCGTCCAGGCCGACGCTCACGCGGGGCGCCGGCCCGGCGCCGTCGTTCCGCAGACCGTCGGCCGCGTTGCGCCGGGCCCCGCCTTCCGGACCTCAGGGGTTCCAGCCGGAGCGCGTCTTCGCGGCGGGCGAACCGGTCCCGGTCGCACCGGGAGGGGGCTGGCTGCTGTCGGTCGCTCGGGTCCCTCTTCCCGCTGACCGGACCGAGTCGACCGGACCGAATCGACCGGACCGAGTCGACCGGACTGGATCGACCGGACCGTCCTCGGCCGCGCGGCGGCCGAGGACGGTGTCGTCCGCTCGGCGTGTCTGGTCGGCGCGTCCGCTCGACGCGCCCGGTCGACGTCCGAGGGAGAGCGCCGCCGTACGGAGAGCCGGGCCGCGCTGCCCCGCCGCTCAGCCGAACCGCCACCGCGTCTGGCTGAACAGGGCGCCCTTGCCGAAACCGAAGACCGTGCGCGGCGACACTCCACCGCCGGCCACGAGCCCGCTGTCGCGCGCTCGGCGCTGTAGCGGGCGTCCAGCTCGGCGACGGGTGCGAATCGGGACGTGCGAGCCCCCGGCCGGGTCCTCGAAGTGATCCTGCCTGCGAAGTGTGGACCGCGCACCCGCGCCGAATTCATCGGCGCCGGGCTAGGCTCGGAACGCTGGATGGTGTGTGGGCGGCGAGCAGGAGAGCACGGAATGACGACGGTGCCGGGGCGCAGGAGCAGCACGTTCACCCGACTGCTGCGGCACGGTTTCACCGACCCGTCCGCCGCGGAGCGGCTCCTCGACCTGCCCGAGCTGTCGTCCGTACGCTCCGATCCGGTGCTTCTCGACGCCCTCGGGGCCACCGCCGACCCCGATCTGGCACTGCGCGGGGTCGTCCGCCTCGTGGAGGCGGAGGTGCCGGACGAGCGGCAGATCCTGCTGGACACCCTCGTCACCGCCAAACCGCTGCGGGACCGGCTGCTCGGGGTGCTCGGGGCGTCGGAGGCACTCGGTGACCATCTGGCCCGCCACCCCCGCGACTGGCAGGCGCTCGTCACCTACGAGGCCACGGATCTGCACCCCGGGGTGCCCGAATTCGAGCAGGGGCTCGCCGGGGCCGACGACCCCGACTCGCTGCGCGTCGCCTACCGCCGGTGCCTGCTGGCCATAGCGGCCCGCGACGTGTGCGGTACGACGGACGTCGCCGAGGCCGCCGCCGAACTGGCCGATCTGGCCACGGCGACCCTGCGCGCGGCGCTCGCCATCGCCCGTACGACCGCACCCGCCGACGCCGCGCAGTGCCGGCTCGCCGTCATCGCGATGGGCAAGTGCGGCGGCCACGAGCTGAACTACGTCTCCGACGTCGACGTCATCTTCGTCGCCGAACCGGTCGACGGCGTCGAGGAGAGCGCGGGCGTGCAGGCCGCCACCCGGCTGTCCGCGCACATGATGCGGATCTGCTCCGACACGACCGTCGAGGGCACCATCTGGCCCGTCGACGCCAACCTCCGCCCCGAGGGCCGCAACGGACCCCTCGTACGGACGTTGTCCTCGCATCTCGCGTACTACCAGCGCTGGGCCAAGACCTGGGAGTTCCAGGCGCTCCTCAAGGCCCGGCCGGTGGCCGGCGATCCCGAGCTGGGCGCGGAGTACGTCGAGGCCGTCTCGCCGCTCGTGTGGCAGGCCGCGGACCGCGAGAACTTCGTCGCCGACGTGCAGAAGATGCGCCGCCGCGTCGTCGACAACATCCCCGCCGACCGCGTCGACCGTGAGATCAAGCTCGGCCCCGGCGGGCTGCGGGACGTCGAATTCGCCGTACAGCTGCTCCAGCTGGTGCACGGCCGCAACGACACGACCCTGCACAGCGGCTCCACGCTGGACGCCCTGCGGGCGCTCGCCGCGGGCGGCTACGTGGGACGGGTGGACGCCGCCCAACTGGACGACGCCTACCGCTTCCTGCGCGCCATGGAACACCGCATCCAGCTCTACCGGCTGCGCCGCACCCATCTGGTCCCCGAGGGCGAGGCGGATCTGCGGCGCATCGGACGCTCCCTCGGGATGCGCACGGACCCGATCACCGAACTCAACCAGGCGTGGAAGCGGCACGCCTCCGTGGTGCGGCGGCTGCACGAGAAGCTGTTCTACCGGCCGCTGCTCGACGCCGTCGCCCAGCTCGCGCCCGGCGAGTCCCGGCTCAGCGCGAAGGCGGCCGAGCACCGGCTCGAAGCCCTCGGATACGCCGACCCGGCCGCCGCGCTGCGGCACCTGGAGGCGCTGTCGTCCGGCGTGACCCGCAAGGCCGCCATCCAGCGCACCCTGCTGCCGGTGCTGCTCGGCTGGTTCGCGGACTCCGCCGACCCCGACGCCGGGCTGCTCGGCTTCCGCAAGGTGTCCGACGCACTCGGCAAGACCCCCTGGTACCTGCGGCTGCTGCGGGACGAGGGCGCCGCCGCGGAGAACCTGGCCCGGGTCCTCTCGGCCGGCCGGCTCGCCCCCGACCTGCTGCTCCGGGCGCCCGAGGCCGTGGCGATACTCGGCGACCCGCAGGGCCTGAAGCCGCGCGGCCGGGAGCACCTGGAGCAGGAGGTGCTGGCCGCGGTGGGACGGGCGAAGGGCGCCGAATCCGCCGTCTCCGTGGTGCGCGGGGTGCGGCGGCGCGAGCTGTTCCGGACCACGGCCGCGGACATCATCGGCTCGTACGGTACGGAGGAGCGCCCCGCCGAGCAGGACCCCGGGGCCCTCGTCGACCGGGTCGGCAACGCGGTCACCGATCTGAACGCCGTCACGATCGCGGGCGCCCTGCGCGCCGTCGTACGCGAACAGTGGGGGGACACCCTGCCCACCCGGTTCACGGTCATCGGCATGGGCCGGTTCGGTGGACACGAGCTCGGCTACGGTTCCGACGCCGATGTGCTGTTCGTCCACTCACCGCGCGAGGGCGTCGACGACCACGAGGCGGCGCGGGCCGCGAACCAGGTGGTCTCCGAGATGCGGAAACTGCTGCAACTGCCCACTGCCGACCCGCCGTTGGTGATCGACGCGGATCTGCGGCCGGAGGGCAAGAGCGGGCCGCTGGTGCGTACGCTGAAGTCGTACGAGGCCTACTACCGGCGCTGGTCGCTGGTCTGGGAGAGCCAGGCGCTGCTGCGCGCCGAGCCGATGGCGGGCGACGAGGAACTCGGCCGTGAATTCATCGATCTGATCGATCCGCTGCGGTACCCGATGGAGGGACTCGGGGAGGACGCGGTCCGCGAGATCCGCCGTCTGAAGGCCCGTATGGAGTCCGAACGGCTGCCGCGCGGCGCGGACCCGACGCTCCACACCAAGCTGGGGCGCGGCGGGCTGAGCGATGTCGAGTGGACGGTCCAGCTGATGCAGATGCAGCACGGCTGGGCGGAGCCGGGGCTGCGGACGACCCGTACCCGCGAGGCGCTGGCCGCGGCATGTGCCGCGGAGCTGATCCCGGGGGAGGACGCGCAGACCCTGGACGAGGCATGGGTACTGGCGACACGGGTCCGCAACGCGGTGATGCTGGTACGGGGGCGGCCGGGCGACACGTTCCCGTCGGGGCCGCGCGAACTCACCGCGGTGGGCCGGTACCTGGGGTACGAGCCGGGGCACGTCGGGGACATGCTGGACGACTACCGGCGGATCACGCGGCGGGCGCGGGCGGTGGTGGAGGAGCGGTTCTACGGGGCGTGAGGGGCGCGCCCATCACGCTCAGTTGCGTCCCGTCGCGCCCGCGGACAGGCCGGCCGACCGCGGCCTCTCCAGCGGCAGCGGCACCCGCTTCGCGAGGTGGTGCGGCAGCGAGCCGTACCAGGCGTAGGAGGTCGCGTAACCGACGGCCAGACACAGCATGCCGCCCAGCGCGTCCAGCCAGAAGTGGTTGGCGGTCGCCACGATCACGAGCAGGGTGACCGCCGGGTAGAGCAGGCCCAGGACGCGGATCCAGGGCACGGCGGCCAGTGCGTAGAGCGTCAGGCCGCACCAGAGCGACCAGCCGATGTGCATCGAGGGCATGGCCGCGTACTGGTTCGACAAGTTCTTGAAGTTGCCCGACGCCATCGAACCCCAGGTCTGATGGACCACAACGGTGTCGATGAAGTGGCCGCCGCTCATCAGCCGGGGCGGTGCCAGCGGATACAGGTAGTAGCCGAGCAGTGCCACGGCCGTGGTGGCGAACAGGGCCAGACGGGCCGCTGCGTAACGGCCGGGATGACGGTGGAACAGCCACACCAGCACGCAGACGGTGACGACGAAGTGCAGTGTCGCGTAGTAGTAGTTCATCGACACGATCAGCCATGTCACGGAGTTCACCGCGTGGTTGACCGTCTGTTCGACGGCGATGCTCAGGTAGCTCTCGACCGACCAGATCCAGTCGGCGTTGCGCAGCGCCTCGGCCCGCTGTTCCGGGACGGCGTTGCGCACCAGGGAGTACACCCAGTAACTGGCCGCGAGCAGCAGGATTTCGAACCAGACGCGTGGCCGGCGCGGGGACCGCAGGGAGCGCGGGGAACGTGGGGAACGAAGTCTCGCCGGGCCGCTGTCGCGCCGCCCGGCGTTCAGCTCCGCGTCCGCCTTCGGGGCCGCCTCGTCCACGATGGGTGACGGGGTGGCCCCCAACCGGGCTTCCTGTGATGTCCCACTCAATTCACCCATAGGCGCAGAGTCTGCCAGAAACGTCCTTCCCGCCCGATCATCCTCCGGTCGGGTCCGGACCGCACATCTGTCTGCCGGGCTGCGGGCGAGAGGCCCTAGGGGCGGGCGTGCGAACCTGGGAGGGGTCCGGGCGCGGAGGCGGGAGCGGGCCCGGGGCCCGCGGCCGTTGAACCGCGAACGACCAGCTCGGGCATGAAGACGAACTCGCTGTGCGGGGCGGGTGTGCCGCCGATCTCTTCGAGGAGGGTGCGCACGGCGGCCTGGCCCATCGCCGTCACCGGCTGCCGGATCGTCGTCAGCGGCGGATCGGTGAACGCTATGAGCGGCGAGTCGTCGAAACCCACCACCGACAGATCGCGCGGCACTTCCAGCGACAGCCGGCGGGCGGCCCTGATCGCACCGAGCGCCATCATGTCGCTCGCGCACACGACCGCCGTGCACCCCCGCTCCATCAGCGCCGACGCGGCGGCCTGCCCGCCCTCCAGGGTGAACAGCGAGTGCTGGATCAGCTCCTCCACCTCGTCCGGAGCGAGGTTCAACTGCTCCTGCACGGTGGAACGGAAGCCCTCGATCTTGCGCAGGACCGGCACGAACCGCTTGGGTCCAACCGCCAGACCGATCCGCTGATGCCCGAGCGACACCAGGTGCGTCACGGCGAGCCGCATCGCGGCCCGGTCGTCCGGCGAGATGAACGGCGCCTGGACCTTGGGCGAGAAACCGTTGACCAGGACGAACGGGACGCCCTGGGCGCGCAGTTGCTCGTATCGCTGCATGTCGGCCGAGGTGTCGGCGTGCAGCCCGGAGACGAAGATGATGCCCGAGACGCCGCGGTCGACCAGCATCTCGGTCAGTTCGTCCTCGGTGGAGCCGCCGGGGGTCTGGGTCGCCAGCACCGGGGTGTAGCCCTGTCGGGTCAGCGCCTGGCCGATGACCTGTGCCAGCGCCGGGAAGATGGGGTTCTCCAGCTCGGGCGTGATCAGCCCGACCAGTCCCGCGCTGCGCCTGCGCAGCCGAACGGGACGTTCGTAGCCCAGGACGTCGAGCGCGGCGAGGACGGATTCACGGGTGGCCGCTGCAACACCGGGCTTGCCGTTCAGTACACGGCTGACCGTCGCTTCGCTGACCCCCGCCTGAGTTGCGATATCGGCAAGCCGTGCGGTCATGGAAGTGGACTGTACCGGGCGTATGTCGGATTGCCCACCATCCGCAGGAATCGGGCGACCGCGCCCGTGACGTGGTCCGGGGCGCCGTCGCGGCAACATCTTGCAAAGACTTGCGAGCCCGGTCCATGGGCTGCGGTCAGATCGTCGCACTACGGAATTACGGGCTGTGGCCTGCCGCTGCCAGGGATCGACACCTCCCGTCAAGAGGCTTGACGGCAACCTTGAGGACACGCGAATGTAACGATCGTCGGGGCTTGCAGAAATCTTCCGCAAACTCTTTCGGCGTTCTTTCATCCTTGTTACGTTCACGTCGACCCGGCGCCGCGACGGAGCGGTACGGCAGTTGAAGGAGTTCAGATGCGACGTGGCATAACGGCCACCGCCCTGGTCGCGGCCCTGGCGCTCGCGGCGACCGCCTGCGGCAGCGACAGCGATTCCGAGGGCACGAGCAAGAGCTCGGGCGAGCTCTCCGGCACGGTGACGTGGTGGGACACCTCCACCGTGGGCAGCGAGGACAAGGTCTTCAAGAAGATCGCCGAGGACTTCACCAAGCAGCACCCGAAGGTCCATATCAAGTACGTCAACGTGCCCTTCGGTGACGCGCAGAACAAGTTCAAGAACGCGGCCCAGTCCGGCTCCGACGCGCCCGACGTCATCCGCTCCGAGGTCGCCTGGACCCCCGAGTTCGCGGACCTCGACTACCTCGCCCCGCTGGACGGCACCGCCGCGCTGAAGAACCCGGACGACTTCCTGAAGCAGGCCGCCGCGTCCACCAAGTACAACGGCAAGACGTACGCGGTGCCGCAGGTCATCGACTCCATGGGCATCTTCTACAACAAGAAGATCTTCAAGGAGGCCGGCGTCGAGGTCCCCAAGACCGTCGACGAGCTGAAGACCGTCTCCAAGAAGATCAAGGACAAGACCGGCAAGACCGGCATGTACCTGCGCGGTGACGACGCGTACTGGTTCCTCTCTTTCCTGTACGGCGAGGGCGGCGACATGGTCGACGCCTCCACCAAGTCCGTCACCATTGACAACCCCGCGGGCGTCAAGGCGATGAAGGTCGTCAAGGACCTCGTGGACTCCGGTGCCGCCAAGACCGATGCCTCGGACGGCTGGGAGAACATGCAGACGTCCTTCAAGGACGGCAAGGTCGCCATGATCATCAACGGCCCGTGGGCCGTCGCCGACACCTACGCCGGCAAGGAGTTCAAGGACAAGGCCAACCTGGGCATCGCCCCGGTCCCGGCCGGCTCCGCCGCGCAGGGCGCCCCGCAGGGCGGTCACAACCTGGCCGTCTACGCGGGCTCCAAGAACCTCGACGCCTCCTACGCGTTCGTCGACTACATGACGTCCGCGGACACCCAGGCCAAGGTCACCAAGGAGCTGAGCCTCCTGCCGACCCGTACCTCCGCCTACGCCAAGCAGGACGTCGTCGACAACGAGATCGTCGGCTTCTTCAAGCCCGTCGTCGAGACCGCCGTCGAGCGCCCCTGGATCCCGGAGACCGGCAGCCTCTTCGCGCCGCTCGTCACCGAGTACACCAAGGTCCTCACCGGCCAGACCACGCCGGAGAAGGGCGCCAAGACGACCGGCGACTCCTACCGCAAGCTCCTCAAGGGCTGGAAGTAACAGGAAGGCAGGCCGGCTGATGGCTGTCCACACCAGCCAGTCGGTGGCGAAGGCCGCGGGCGACGACGTCGCCCGCGGCCGGAGCCGCGGTACTGGCACCCCCCCGCCGCCGAGCAGGCTCCGGCGGGCCCTGTCGACCCACTGGTACGCCTGGACCATGGTCGCCCCGGTCGTCGTCGTGATCGGCGTGATCATCGGCTATCCGCTGGTCCGCGGCATCTACCTGTCGATGACAGACGCCACCGAGCGCAACGTCGCCCGCTCCATCGGTGTCAACCACTCGCCCGCCACGTACAAGTTCGTGGGCCTGGACAACTACACCGAGGCGCTCACGGGCGACCAGTTCCTCGGCACGCTCGGCTGGACCCTGGTGTGGACGGTCTCCTGCGTGACCATCACCTTCTCCCTCGGCATGGCCCTCGCCAACATCCTCAACCGCAAGATCGCCGGCCGCTCCGCGTACCGGATGGCACTCATCCTGCCCTGGGCCATCCCCGGCTTCGTCTCCGTCTTCGCCTGGCGCTTCCTCTACAACGAGGACCGCGGGCTGCTCAACAAGATCCTCTCCGGCGGCGGAATCGACGCCGTGCCCTGGCTGAACGACCCCACCTGGGCGAAGTTCGCCGTCATCGCCGTCAACGTCTGGCTCGGCGTGCCGTTCATGATGGTCGCCCTGCTCGGCGGGCTGCAGTCGATCCCCAGCGAGCAGTACGAGGCCGCGGAGATGGACGGCGCCACCGCCTGGCAGCGGTTCCGCCACATCACGCTGCCCGGACTGCGGCCGGTCTCCACCACGGTGATCCTGCTCTCCACCATCTGGACCTTCAACATGTTCCCGGTGATCTACCTGCTGACCCGCGGCGGACCCGGCGAGGCCACCCAGATCCTGGTCACCCAGGCGTACAAGTTCTCCTTCGAGATCAGCCCGCGCGACTTCGCGCAGTCCTCCACCTGGGGCGTACTGATCCTCGTACTCCTGCTGATCTTCGCCGCCGTCTACCGGCGAGTCCTGCGCACCCAGGGAGACGACTGGTGACCACCGCCCCCGCAACCACCGCCCCGGCGACGCCCGCACGGCACTCTGTGCGCAAGGTCCGGCTGCGCGGCGAGCGTTCGCCGATCGCCTCCGTCGGACTGCACGTCACACTCATCATCGCGTCCGTGATCGCCGTCTTCCCCGTGCTGTGGGTCCTGCTCACCTCGCTGAAGCCCGCCGCGTACGCGACGACCACGGACTTCTTCAAAGAGACCACGACTCAGAACTACACGAGCCTGATCCAGAACACGAAGTTCCTGACCTGGTTCGGCAACTCCCTGCTCATCGCGGGGCTCACCACACTTCTCGGCGTCATCATCTCCGCCTCCACCGGCTACGCCGTCAGCCGCTTCCGCTTCCCCGGCAAGCGCGGGCTGATGTGGACGCTGCTGATCACCCAGATGTTCCCGGTCGCCGTCCTCATCGTGCCGATCTACAACATCATGGCGGGCATGGGGCTGCTGAATCAGCCCGCCGGCCTCGTCATCACCTACCTCACCATCTCGGTGCCGTTCTGCGCCTGGATGATGAAGGGCTTCTTCGACACCATCCCGCGCGAGATCGACGAGTCGGGCCAGGTCGACGGCCTCACCCCGTTCGGCACGTTCCGGCGGCTCATCCTGCCGCTCGCCAAGCCCGGCCTTGCCGTCACCGCGTTCTACTCCTTCATCACCGCGTGGGGCGAAGTGGCGTACGCCTCCGCCTTCATGGTCGGCGAGGACAACCTCACCCTCGCGGGCGGACTCCAGCTCTTCGTCAACAAGTACGGAGCCCAGTGGGGAGCGATGACCGCCGCGTCCGTGCTCATCGCGATACCCGCGGCCCTGGTCTTCCTCTTCGCCCAGCGCCACCTGGTCACCGGCATGTCCGCCGGAGCCGTCAAGGGCTGACGCGCCCCGCCCCGTACGACCCGCACGCACCAAGTCACGGCGTCGCCGGTATCCCGACCCGGCCCGGTGACGCTCCCCACCCCAGACACCCCAGGGACGACATGACCCAGCACCTCGCTGCCCCCTCCACCGGCACGTCCGCCGACGCTCCGGCCCACCAGACCGGCTGGTGGCAGGACGCGGTGATCTACCAGGTCTATCCACGGAGCTTCGCCGACGGCAACGGCGACGGCATGGGCGACCTCGCAGGCGTACGCGGCAGACTCCCGTACCTCAAGGACCTCGGTGTCGACGCGGTCTGGCTCAGCCCGTTCTACGCGTCCCCGCAGGCCGACGCCGGCTACGACGTCGCCGACTACCGCGCCATCGACCCCATGTTCGGCACCCTGCTGGACGCCGACGCGCTGATCCGGGACGCCCACGACCTGGGCCTGCGGATCATCGTGGACCTGGTGCCCAACCACTCCTCCGACCAGCACGAGTGGTTCAAGCGCGCCCTCACCGAGGGCCCCGGCTCCGCGCTGCGCGAGCGCTACCACTTCCGCCCCGGCAAGGGCGCGGACGGCGAACTCCCGCCCAACGACTGGGAGTCCATCTTCGGCGGCCCCGCCTGGACCCGGACCACCGACCCGGACGGCACCCCCGGCGACTGGTACCTCCACCTCTTCGCACCCGAGCAGCCCGACTTCAACTGGGAACACCCGGCCGTCGCCGACGAGTTCCGCTCGATCCTGCGCTTCTGGCTCGACATGGGCGTCGACGGCTTCCGGGTCGACGTCGCCCACGGCCTCGTCAAGGCCGCCGGCCTGCCCGACCTCGGCACCCACGACCAGCTCAAGCTGCTCGGCAACGACGTCATGCCGTTCTTCGACCAGGACGGGGTCCACGCGATCTACCGCTCCTGGCGCACCATCCTCGACGAGTACCCCGGCGACCGCATCGCCGTCGCCGAGGCCTGGACCCCGACCGTCGAGCGCACCGCCAACTACGTGCGCCCCGACGAGATGCACCAGGCGTTCAACTTCCAGTACCTCTCCACCGCCTGGGACGCCGCCGAGCTGCGCGAGGTCATCGACACCTCGCTCGACGCGATGCGACCGGTCGGCGCCCCCGCCACCTGGGTGCTCTCCAACCACGACGTCACGCGGCACGCCACCCGGTTCGCCAACCCGCCCGGCCTCGGCACCCAGATCCGCACGGCCGGAGACCGCGAACTGGGCCTGCGCCGCGCCCGCGCCGCCACCCTGCTGATGCTGGCGCTGCCCGGTTCCGCGTACGTCTACCAGGGCGAGGAGCTCGGCCTGCCCGACGTCACCGACCTGCCCGACGAGGCCCGCCAGGACCCGTCGTTCTTCCGCGCGGAGGGCCAGGACGGCTTCCGCGACGGCTGCCGGGTGCCGATCCCGTGGACCCGCGAGGGCAGCTCGTACGGCTTCGGCAGCGGTGGCAGCTGGTTGCCCCAGCCCGACAGCTGGGGCGCGCTGAGCGTCGAGGCGCAGGCCGGCGACGCGAACTCCACGCTGGAGCTGTACCGGGCCGCGATCGCCGCCCGCCGGGTGCACCCGGGACTCGGCGCGGGGACCGCGGTGGAGTGGCTCCAGGGCCCCGAGGGGCTGCTGATCTTCGCCCGCCCCGGCTTCGTCTGCACCGTCAACACGACGGGCCGTCCGGTACGCATTCCCGTGCGCGGCACCGTCCTGCTGTCCAGCACCCCGGTCGTCACCGACGGCGCCGAGATCGAGCTCCCCGCGGACACCACGGTGTGGTGGACGGTGTGACGGTTCCTCTGCCCAGGGCCGGTGGTGGGCCGAGGCTCTCGGACATCGCCGGCCAGGCAGCGGTCAGCGAGGCGACCGTCAGCCGGGTGCTCAACGGGAAACCGGGCGTCGCGGACACCACGCGGCAGCGGGTGCTCGCGGCGCTGGACATCCTGGGCTACGAACGGCCCGTGCGGCTGCGGCAGCGCAGCGCCGGGCTGATCGGACTGGTGACGCCCGAGCTCACCAACCCGATCTTCCCGGCGTTCGCGCAGGCCGTCGAACAGGCCCTGGCCGGGCATGGCTACACCCCGGTGCTCTGCACCCAGACACCCGGCGGCGCCACCGAGGACGAACTCGTCGAGCAGCTCGTCGAGCGGGGCGTCGGCGGGATCGTCTTCCTGTCCGGGCTGCACGCCGACCTGTCGGCCGACCCGGCCCGGTACGCCGCACTCACCGAGCGCGGCGTGCCCTTCGTCCTGATCAACGGCTACAACGAACGGATCAACGCCCCGTTCGTCTCGCCCGACGACTCCGCCGCCGTGCGGATGGCCGTCGGCCACCTCGCCGAACTCGGCCACCGCAGGGTCGGTCTGGCCATCGGGCCGCAGCGCTACGTGCCGTCCCGCCGCAAACGCGAGAGTTTCCTCGATGCCGCCGTGAACCTCCTCGGTCTGGGCCGGACCGAGGCCGAACTCCTGGTCTGCTCCGCGCTGTTCGGCGTCGAGGGCGGCCAGGTCGCGGCCGGTGCGCTGCTCGACCAGGGGTGCACGGGCATCGTCTGCGGCAGCGACCAGATGGCGCTCGGCGTGGTGCGTGCGGCCCGGGGCCGCGGACTCGGCGTGCCGCGCGACGTGTCGGTGGTGGGCTTCGACGACTCGCAGCTCATCGCGTTCACCGACCCGCCGCTGACGACGGTGCGTCAGCCCGTGCAGGCGATGGCGGCGGCCGCGGTGAGCGCCCTGCTGGAGGAGATCGGCGGCAGTCCGGTGCAGCGTACGGAGTACGTGTTCCAGCCGGAGCTGGTGGTACGGGGGTCCACGGCCGCGGTCCGGGGCGCCTGAGGCCCGGCCGCGACTTCCGGGCGAGTGGCCCGGGCGCACAGGAGAGGCACCCGGGAGTCGGCCCTGACGGGCCCGCGGGGAGTGGGTGACTCCGGGTGCCTCTCTTGTCCGTGACCGGCCCGGCCGGCCGGGCGCGTGGGGTCCGGGATCACCGAACCCCCGGCCGACCGGACCGGAGTCGGGAGAAACGTAACAGCGCTGCAATGTTTTGCGTAAGACCTTGCAGATGGAAAACCGCTGGATTTCGTGGATGTGAGCGGGTGGTGTCCAAGGGGTTGACCGAGGCCGGACGGGATCGTACGGTCTCCACCGCGGCAAGGTTTGCATTCTTGCAGCAAGAACCTTCAGGAGCCTTGAGGGCAGGGCGCGTTGCCACGTGAGGCTGCACCGTCACCCGCATTTCCCCCCACAGCAGGAGGAAACATGGCACGCAGACCACTGTCTGCAGCGCTCGCCCTGATAGCAGGCGCCGCCGCTCTCGTCGCCCCCACCACGACCGCCCAGGCGTCCACGCCGGGCGACAAGGACGTCACCGCGGTCCTCTTCGAGTGGAAGTTCGACTCCGTGGCCAAGGCCTGCACGGACTCCCTCGGCCCGGCCGGCTACGGCTACGTACAGGTCTCGCCGCCCCAGGAACACATTCAGGGCAGCCAGTGGTGGACCTCGTACCAGCCGGTCAGCTACAAGATCGCCGGACGGCTCGGCGACCGCGCCTCCTTCGCCGCCATGGTCAGCACCTGCCACAGCGCGGGCGTCAAGGTCGTCGCAGACTCCGTCATCAACCACATGTCGGCGGGATCGGGCACCGGCACCGGCGGCTCCTCGTACACCAAGTACAACTACCCCGGCGTGTACTCCGCGGCCGACATGGACGACTGCACCGCGCAGATCAGCAACTACCAGGACCGGGCCAACGTCCAGAACTGCGAACTCGTCGGCCTCGCCGACCTGGACACCGGGGAGGACTACGTCCGCGGCAGGATCGCCGCCTACCTCGGCGACCTGCTCTCCCTCGGCGTCGACGGCTTCCGCATCGACGCCGCCAAACACATGCCCGCCGCCGACCTTGCCAACATCAAGTCGCGGCTGAGCAAACCCGGCGTCTACTGGAAGCAGGAGGCGATCTACGGCGCGGGCGAGGCAGTCCGGCCCGACGAGTACACCGGCACCGGGGACGTCCAGGAATTCCGCTACGCCCGCAGCCTCAAGCAGGTCTTCAACAACGAGAACCTCGCCTACCTGAAGAACTTCGGCGAGGGCTGGGGCTTCATGCCGTCGTCGAAGGCCGCGGTCTTCGTCGACAACCACGACACCGAGCGCGGCGGCGACACACTCAACTACAAGGACGGCGCCAACTACATCCTCGCCAGTGTCTTCATGCTGGCCTGGCCGTACGGCTCGCCCGACGTCCACTCCGGCTACGAGTGGACCGACAAGGACGCGGGTCCGCCGGGCGGCGGTACGGTGAACGCCTGTTACAGCAATGGGTGGAAGTGCCAGCACGCCTGGCGCGAGATCTCCTCCATGGTCGGCTTCCGCAACACGGCACGCGGCGAGTCCGTCACCGACTGGTGGGACAACGGCGGCGACCGGATCGCGTTCGGCCGCGGGTCGAAGGCGTATGTCGCGATCAACCACGAGGGCTCCTCGCTGACCCGTACGTTCCAGACGTCGCTGCCCGCCGGTGACTACTGCGACATCCAGTCCGGCAACGGCGTCACCGTCGACGGCTCCGGCCGGTTCACCGCGACGCTGGGAGCCAACACGGCCCTCGCGCTCCAGGTGGGCGCCCGCACCTGCTCCGGCGGCGGCACCACGGATCCCGGCACCTCCGGCGCCTCCTTCGGAGTCGACGCCACCACCCAGCTCGGCCAGAACATCTACGTCACCGGCAACCAGACCGCCCTCGGCAACTGGAACACCGGCAGCGCGCTGAAGCTCGACCCGGCGACGTACCCGGTCTGGAAGCTCGATGTGAACATGCCTGCAGGTACGTCGTTCGAGTACAAGTACCTCCGCAAGGACGCGAGCGGCAACGTCACCTGGGAGAGCGGCGCGAACCGCACTGCCACCGTGCCGGCGCCGGGGAAGGTCACGCTGACGAGCGACGTCTGGCGCAGCTGAACCCGGTGGCCGGGCCGGGGCGGCTCACCACAGCATCCCGGTCCGGGCGCCGACCCGAGGTCCGGGGACGCATCGGGGCGTCTCCTCGGGTGACGCGGACTCGTCCGCCACCGTGAGCGAAGCGCCTCATTACCGCGCCACCCTGCGGGGATCACCCCGAAACGTCCCCTGGCGCGCCGCCGCCGCGTGGGTGTCCCGCCCTTTGGCGTGCGGCGACCGGGGTCGGGGGCGTACCAGGGCGATCCCCGCAGGACGTCGCAGTGACAGGACGCCTTGCCTGCGGTGTCGGACGAGTCTGCGACGTCCGAGGAGACGCCCTGGTACGCCCCCGACCCCACCCCGCCACCCAACCAGTCTGCCCGCCCCGAGAACCACACCCCGCACACAAGGAGACCCCGCCCGTGTCCCGTTCCATCCTCAGACGGGGAGCCGTCGCCGCACTCTGCGCGGCGCTCCTCCCCGTCGTTCCGGCGGCATCCGCGTCCGCCGCGCCGAGACCGCCGGCCCCGCCCTCGGACGCCCGGCTGGCCGCCGAACCCGCACGCCACGACCTGACGCGTGAACAGTTCTACTTCGTCATGCCCGACCGGTTCGCCAACGGCGACACCTCCAACGACCTCGGCGGACTCACCGGTTCACGCCTGGAGACCGGCTACGACCCCACGGACAAGGGCTTCTACCAGGGCGGCGACCTCAAGGGCCTGACCCGGCGGCTCAACTACATCAAGGGCCTCGGCACCACCGCCATCTGGCTCGCCCCGATCTTCAAGAACCGCCCCGTCCAGGGCACCGGCAAGGACGCATCGGCCGGCTACCACGGCTACTGGATCACCGACTTCACCCAGGTCGACCCGCACTTCGGCAGCAACGCCGACCTGTCCGAGCTGATCGACAAGGCCCACGACAAGGGCATGAAGGTCTTCTTCGACGTCATCACCAACCACACCGCGGACACCGTCGACTACGCCGAGAAGCAGTACGGCTACCGCCCCAAGGGCGCCTACCCGTACCTCGACAGGGACGGCCGCCCGTTCGACGACAGCAAGGGCCTGGCGAAGGTCGACGCGGACTCGTTCCCGTACACCCCGAAGAACACCGGCAACAAGGTTCCCGCCTGGCTCAACGACCCGACGATGTACCACAACCGCGGCGACTCGACCTACGCCGGCGAGTCCACCACGTACGGCGACTTCTCCGGGCTCGACGACCTGTGGACCGAGAGGCCCGAGGTCGTCTCCGGCATGGAGAAGATCTACGAGAAGTGGGTCCGGGACTTCGACATCGACGGTTTCCGGATCGACACCGTCAAACACGTCGACCTGGACTTCTGGACCCAGTGGGCGACAGCGCTGGACACCTACGCGGCCAGGCACGGGCGCAAGGACTTCTTCATGTTCGGCGAGGTCTACTCCGCCGACACCGCCGTCACCTCGCCCTACGTCACCCGGGGCCGGCTCGACGCGACGCTCGACTTCCCCTTCCAGGAAGCGGCACGGCAGTACGCCTCGCAGGGCACCCCGGCCGCGAAACTCGCGGCGGTGTTCGCCGACGACTACCGCTACACCACCGACAAGGCCAACGCCTACGAGCAGGTCACCTTTCTCGGCAACCACGACATGGGACGCATCGGGTCGTTCATCAAGCAGGACAACCCGAAGGCCGATGGCGCGGAACTCGTCCAACGTGTCCGGCTCGCCAACGAGTTGATGTTCCTCAGCCGGGGCAATCCGGTCGTCTACTACGGTGACGAACAGGGCTTCACCGGCTCGGGCGGCGACAAGGACGCGCGCCAGACCATGTTCGCGTCCAGGACCGCCGACTACCTCGACGACGACGAACTGGGCACCGACCGCACCCACGCCTCGGACGCGTACGACACGAGCCACCCCCTGTACCGGAACATCGCCGCGCTCTCCGAGCTCACCCGGAAGAACCCGGCCCTGCGCGACGGCGTCCAGACCGAGCGGTACGCCGAAGGGTCCGTGTACGCCTTCTCCCGTACGGACCCGAAGAAGCCGACCGAGTACGTCGTCGCCACCAACAACGGCACCGGACCGAGGACCGTCGAGCTGCCCACCGCGAGCGCCGGCATGAACTTCCTTGCGCTGTACGGTGGTTCCACTGACGTCCGTAGTGGGGCCGACAAGAAGATCAACGTCACCGTGCCCGCCCTCTCCACCGTCGTGCTGCGCGCCGAAAGGCCCCTGGACGCCCCCGCCGCCAAGCCCTCGATCACCCTGAAGGCGCCCGCCGCCGGAGCCATCGGCACCGTCGAGATCGCCGCGGACGTCGATGGCGGACCGCTCGACCGCGTCGTGTTCGCCGCCCAGGCCGGCAACGGGAAGTGGGTCAAGCTCGGTTCCGCCGACCACGCCCCGTACAAGGTCACCCAGCACCTGGACGGCAAGGTGCCCGCCGGAACACCCCTGCGGTACAAGGCGGTTGTCGTCGACCGCACCGGACGTACCGCGAGTGCCCTCGCCTCGTCCACCGCGGGGCAGGCACCCGCCGCCGAGAAGCCCGTAGCCGTCGAGCGCGACTACGCCGTCGTCCACTACAAGCGTGCCGACGGCGATTACGACGGCTGGCAGCTCAAATCCGGTGACGCGACAGCCGGCTTCACCGGACGGGACGCCTACGGCGCCTTCGCCTGGATCAAGCCCGCCGAAGGCGCCGCCGCCGTCCCGTACACCGTCGAGAAGGACGGCGCCGTCGACGGCCCGCAGCGCACCGTGGAGCTCGGGAAGACCGGGCAGGTCTGGATCGAGCAGGGCAAGGACTACCAGGCCGAAGCGGCCCCCGACGGCGTCTACCCACCGCAGGACACCACCAAGGCCGTCCTGCACTACTACCGGGCCGACGGCGACTACGACGGCTGGGGGCTGCACACCTGGGCCGGCGCCAAGGACCCCACCGACTGGGCCAAGCCGCTCCAGCCGGTGAAGAAGGACGCCTCCGGTCTCACCTTCGAGGTCCCGCTCACCGACGGCGCGACGGCACTCAGCTACATCCTGCACCGCGGCGACGAGAAGGACCTGCCCAGCGACCAGTCGCTCGACATCGCGACCTACGGGCACGAGGTCTGGATGCTCGGCTCCACGCCCGGCTACCTGCTGCCGCAGACCGGCGGCGTCCCCGCCCCCGACCTCACCAAGGCCGAGGCGCAGTGGATCGACGCCGACACCGTCGTATGGAAGGTGAAGGCCACCGCGGCCACCAGCCAGCAACTCGTCCACGCATCGAGCGGCGGCATCTCCGTCGTCGACGGAGCACTCTCCGACGAGGGGCAGTGGCTGCGGCTCACACCGTCCGCGCTGAGCGACGCGCAGAAGGCGAAGTACCCCCACCTCAAGGACTACCCGGCGTTCACCGTCGACGCCCGGGACCGGGACCGGGTGCGCGAGGCGCTGCGCGGCCAGCTGATCGCCACCCAGCGCGCCGCCAACGGCGCGCTGCTCGCCGCCACCGGCGTACAGAGCGCGGGGGTGCTCGACGACCTCTACGGAAAGAACGCAGCCACCGCCTCCCTCGGCCCGGTCTTCGACCACGGCCGCCCCACCCTGTCCGTCTGGGCGCCCACCGCCCGTACCGTCGCCCTCGAACTCGACGGCAGGACCGTCCCCATGCGCCGCGACGACCGCACGGGCGTCTGGTCGGTCACCGGACCGAAGAGCTGGCACGGCAAGCCCTACCGGTACGCCGTGAACGTCTGGGCGCCCACCGTCCGGAAGATGGTCACCAACAAGGTCACGGACCCGTACTCCACCGCCCTGACCACCGACTCCGCCCGCAGCCTCGTCGTCGACCTCGACGACCCGAAGCTGGCGCCGCCCGGCTGGTCCGGCCTGCGCAAGCCCGCCGCCGAACCGCTGCGTGACGCGCAGATCCAGGAGCTGCACATTCGCGACTTCTCGATCGCGGACCGCACCTCGAAACACCCCGGCGAATACCTCGCCTTCACCGACACCCGCTCCGACGGGATGAAACACCTCAAGCAGCTCGCGGACTCCGGCACCAGCTACGTCCACCTGCTGCCCGCCTTCGACATCGGCACCATTCCCGAGAAGAAGTCGGCCCGGCAGAAGCCGGCCTGCGATCTGTCCGTGTACGCCCCCGACTCCGAGGAGCAGCAGGACTGCGTCGCGAAGACCGCCGCCAAGGACGGCTTCAACTGGGGCTACGACCCGCTGCACTACACCGTCCCGGAAGGTTCGTACGCCTCCGACCCGAACGGCACCCGGCGCACCATCGAGTTCCGGCAGATGGTGCAGGGGCTGAACGGCGCCGGACTGCGGACCGTCATGGACGTCGTCTACAACCACACCGTCGCCTCCGGCCAGGACGACAAGTCCGTGCTCGACCGGATCGTGCCCGGCTACTACCAGCGACTGCTGGACGACGGCACCGTCGCCACCTCCACCTGCTGTGCCAACACCGCGCCCGAGAACACCATGATGGGCAAGCTCGTCGTGGACTCGGTCGTCACCTGGGCCAAGGAGTACAAGGTCGACGGCTTCCGCTTCGACCTGATGGGCCACCACCCCAAGGCCAACATCCTCGCCGTCCGCAAGGCCCTGGACGGGCTGACCCCGGCGAAGGACGGCGTCGACGGGAAGAAGATCATCCTGTACGGGGAGGGCTGGAACTTCGGCGAGATCGCCGACGACGCCCGCTTCGTCCAGGCCACCCAGAAGAACATGGCCGGCACCGGCATCGCCACCTTCTCCGACCGGGCCCGCGACGCCGTCCGCGGCGGCGGCCCGTTCGACGAGGACCCCGGTGTCCAGGGATTCGCCAGCGGCCTCTACACCGACCCCAACTCCTCGACCGCCAACGGCACCCCGGCTGAACAGAAGGCCCGGCTGCTCCACTACCAGGACCTGATCAAGGTCGGCCTCACCGGCAACCTGGCCGACTACACCTTCACCGACTCCTCCGGCCGCACGGTCGAGGGCTCCGGCGTCGACTACAACGGCGCCCCCGCCGGGTACGCCGCGGCCCCCGGTGACGCCCTCGCCTACGCGGACGCCCACGACAACGAGTCGCTGTACGACGCGCTCGCCTTCAAGCTCCCGGCGCGCACCTCGGCGGCGGACCGGGCCCGCATGCAGGTCCTGGCGATGGCGACGGCCACCCTCTCGCAGGGCCCCTCGCTCTCCCAGGCCGGCAGCGACCTGCTGCGCTCCAAGTCCCTGGACCGCAACTCCTACGACAGCGGCGACTGGTTCAACGCGCTGCACTGGGACTGCCGCGACGGCAACGGCTTCGGCCGCGGACTCCCGCCGGCCGCCGACAACCGGTCCAAGTGGTCCTACGCGAAGCCGCTGTTGGCCGACGCCGCGCTCAGCCCCGGCTGCGCCGAGATCGACGGCGCCGCCGCCGCGTACCGGGACCTGCTCACCATCCGGTCCACGGAGAAGGACTTCGACCTCGCCACCACCGGGCAGGTGCAGTCCGCCCTGTCCTTCCCGCTCTCCGGGAAGGACGAGACACCGGGGGTGATCACCATGCGGCTCGGAAAGCTGGTGGTCGTCCTCAACGCGACCCCCGCCGCCACAACCCAGCAGATCGCCCAACTGGCGGGGAAGCGGTACGCCCTGCATCCCGTTCAGGCTGCGGGCGCGGATCTCGCCGTCAAGAAGGCGACGTACGAGAGGAGCTCGGGAAGCTTCACCGTTCCGGGACGCACGGTGGCGGTGTTTACCCTGAACTGAGTGCCGACAGGGCTACGTCGAGAGACAGCAAGCCGCCGGGGGTGCCGCAGTAAGGCACCCCCGGCGGACCCGCTTCCGCCGCGTCGAGGAATTCGTGGCGGGGGACGCGGCCACCGGCGACGCGATCCTGCACATATCGATCGCCCTGCTGCCCGGCCGCAGCGAAGAGGTCGAGGGACAACTGTCCTCATCCGTACTTGAGTTGCTGACAGCACACCTCAAGCCGGCCGCCCAGGTCACCGTCCACGTGTCGGCGGAGACCCGCGATCTGGACCCGCCCTACCGCAAGCGCTGATCCGTACCGCCGCTCACGGCAGCCGCTGTTCCACAACGGCCGGAACAGCGGGCACCAGTGCGGAGAGCCGACTCACCAGCTCCCCGAACGGCCCGTCCGCCGGCTCCTGCGCGAGGACCCGCAGCGCGATGCCCGCCATTTCCTTGTTATACGCGGCACTCACCGCGGTCAGCGCCGCGAAGTCGTGCACCAGCTGCGTCTCCAGCTCCTCGCGCTCAATCCGCCGCCCGTCCAGCCAGATCAGCGCCGTCGACTCGGCCAGCGAGACCCACGACCGCACGACCAACTCCAGCCGCGCCGGTAGGTCCTGCGCGACGACGGTCACCCGGTCGCCCTTTGCACCCAGCTTCTCGACCTCGTCGAGGAACGGCATCGAGGCCCGCGAACGTCCGCCGTACAGCAGTTCCCAGCCCCCAGGACGCCGGGCGTCAGCGGAGGGCGCCCGCTCGACTGCCGTCCGTCAGCGTCCCGTTCAGCCGTGCCCGGTCGCCCGCCCTGGCCGGTACGGCGAGGAGACGGCTCTCGGACCGGCCCTCCACCCCGCCCGACGTGGTCAGCGAGGCGAACTGCTCGCTGCCCGCCGCCAGTACGTACCAGCGTCCGCCGTGCGACTTCCACAGCACCCCGGCCAGTACCCGCGGGTCGCGCATCCCGCAGGCCGGGGAGTCCTCGGCCCGGGCCGCGACCGCCCCGGGCGGGCCGCCGGTCGCCACGGACGGCGCCGACGGGGCCTGGAACTGGGCGAGGACCCGGCTGCCGGCGCCCCGCCAGGTCTCCGCCCGGGTGCAGAGCCAGTGCGCCGAGCCGTTGTCCTCGGGCAGCGGCTGCTCGGCGTACTGCCAGGAGTTCACCGACCGCACGCCGTGTGAACGGACCGCGGGCAGCAGGCAGGCGGTCCGCGCCCAACTGTCCCGCTCCGCCCGCCCGGAGACGTCGTGCGGCGTGGCCGGCGGGCCCGAAGTCAGCCGGGCAGGGGTCAGCTCGCCGAGGTCGATCATCAGCCGGGCAGCCTTGCCGTCGTGCAGCTCGATCGCGTCCCAGGATCGGCAACTTTGTTCCGTCGCCGGGCTGTTCAGTGCGGCGGTCACCCCGTCGGCGGTGCGGTGCAGCGGCCGTGGGGCGCCGCCCGGGGCGAGCAGATCCCGTATGGACACGGCACGCACCCAGGGCGCGGTGAGGTAGCGGACCCGGCCGCCCGTGCGGCCCACGACCAGGGCACCGGACGAGGCCCTGTCGGCACTGTCGACCCGGGCGAAGTCGAGCGCCACGCCCCGGTCCGGTGCGGCCTCCCGGGGCTCCGCGTACCGCACGACGCGCAGCCCGTCGTAGAACAGCACCACCGTCGCCCGGTCCACCCCGCCCGCGTACAGCAGTTGCGGCGCGCCCATCGGCGGCCCGGCCGGCGTCCCGGGCGTCGCCGACAGGCGCACCGAGCCGTCCGGGTGTGCCCACGCGGTGAGCGCGCGGCGCAGCAGCCGGAGGTCCCCGGCGCGGTCGCCGCGGGTGGGCCAGGAGGTGAAGTCGGTACGGGGCGAGCGTCGCCAGAACGCCGTCGGAACGCGGCTCAACCCGCCAGGATCCAGGGCCTGTTCGACGGTGGCGTTGTGGGTGTACGGCACCACGGCCGGAGCTCCCCGCCCCCAGCCGTGGCCCGGCAGCCCCAGTAGTGCCCCGCACACCAGCAGCGCCGCGACGGCTGCCACCGCCGCCTTCGCGTACCGGCGGCGGCGCAGCAGATCCGGCGGCCGGGCCTGGAGCGAACAGGGATCGAACTCCGGTGATCCGAGGAGCTCGTAGGGCGCCGACACGCCCTCTGCCGCCGCGAGCGCCGCATGCGGATCCGCCACCCCGGCAGCGGCGAGCACCTGCCGCACCTCCGCATCGGTCAGCCGCTCCAGACCGCGCAGGACGTATGCGGCGCGCCCGGGCCCGGAGAGCGCCGACAGGGTCTGCTCCAGAGCGAGTTCCTGCGCTCCGCCGGAGTGCGGAAACAGCCGCAGCCCCCACACCAGCGGGAGGTGGGGCGGCAGCCGGCGAAGCCGTGGACGGTCCGTCTCCAGCGCCGCACACAGCAACCGCTCGCGGACGTACGCATATCCTGCCCGGTGCCCCGACAGCAGGGACCGCTGGGCCAGGGCGTGCGCCGCCAGAACGCGGCGGTGGCTGCCGAGGGACGGCGGCAGGACGAGATAGCCGAGGCGGACCAGGCGCGGGTAGTGCTCGACGAGCGCGGCCCCGGCCTGCTTTCCATCGGTCGGGGCGGCTGCGGAAGGTACCTCTGGCAGTGGTCGCACGTTCAGCAGAACGAGCGAATGGTGCGATGGTCACCCCGGCGCACCCGTGTCGTGCGATGCGCCGCAGTGCCATCCGTGCGCCCCTCACGCCGACTGCCACCCGCTGAACTCGACCGTGCCGCGCAGCCCGCTCCCGCCGTTCGTCGCACTCATGGCCGGGCAGGTGACAACAGGTGTTTGTGGTGCGCACGTCAATGACGGGGAGGGGTGGACATTGGGGCGTGCGTCGGTTTGCTCCGATCCATCCGTTCGGCCGCCGCGGCCGGGTGGCAGGTGTTGGCCGCGCCTTCCGTGCGGGCGCCCCTCCTGACCGAGGGGGACGGTCAAGTGTCAGGCGAAGGCGGCCATTTGGGGGTCCATCGGCGCCCCGGTCATCCGGTTGCCCAGCGTCGACATCGTGTACGCGCCGATGCCCAGGACCACTTCGAGCGCGTTGCGGGGGGTGTACCCATGGCCCAGGAACGCCTGGAGCGTCGCGTCGTCCACGGCTCCTGATCTCGCGATCACGGACAGGGTGAACTGCCGTACCGCCTCCAGTCGTTCGTCCGGAACGGCCCTTTGCTCGCGCAGGGCGCCGATCAGCTCGGGGTCCGCGCCGAGTGCGGTGAGTCTCGCGGTGTGCATCGCGACGCAGATGTGGCACTCGTTGCGGGTCGCCATCGTCAGGATCAGGACCTCGCGGGAGAGCGGGTCCAGGGTGGTCGACTCGAAGATCGCGCTGATCTTCAGGAAGCCGTCGAGCAGTTCCGGCGACGTGGCGAGCCGGGCGACGGCCGCGGGCAGATGACCCTGCTTCTTCGTCACCGCCTCCATGGTGCGGCGTGCGGCGGGAGGGGCAGTTTCGAGGGTGTGGTCGGGGAATGCGGACGCGGACATGGTGACCTCTCGTGGTGGATGCTCACGGTCTAAACTCGACAACGTGATTGACGAAAAGGTAAACGTGGTTGTCGAGTTCTGCAATGGCTGAGCCGGGAGCGAAGTCGTCCGGGAGTGCCGTGGCGGGCTTTGAGCTGCCCATGCTGTTGTTCGCCGGTTTCCGGTCGATCATCGACGAGTTGCACCGTGAGCTGGCCGAACGCGGCTACCCCGACACGCGTCCCGCGTACGGCTACGCGCTCCAGGCCATCGGTCGTGACGGCGCGACCGCCAGCGAGATCGGCCGCCGGCTCGGGGTCTCCAAGCAGGCCGCCGGGAAGACCGTCGAGAAGCTGGAGGGGCTCGGATACGTGGAGCGCGTCGACGACCCGGAGGACGGCCGGCGCAAGCTCGTACGGCTGACCGCGCGGGGCGTCGACATCCTGGTCAAGTCGGCCGAGGGTTTCGACCGGCTGCGTGCCGAGTGGGTTCGGGTTCTCGGCGCGGATCGGGTGCGCGCCATGGAGGAGGACCTGCGCATGATGGTGCCGGCGAGTGCGTTCCGGCTCGATGCGGCGGGGTGGTTCAACGGCTGAGCCGACTTCGCGTGCCTGGGCTCCGCTCCTGGACTTTACGAGCGAGCGATGGGATGTATGGCGTGCGCACCCTTCCCGTGGGCCGGCCGAGGCCGACGTCTCGATCAGGCCCGGCTGGTTCCACCACCCGGACGAAAAGCCCAAGACCCCGAGCCAGTTGATGAACCTGTACGAGAAGAGCGCCGGCCGCAACGCCTTCCTGCTGCTCAACGTCCCGCCGAACAGGGACGGCCGGATCGACGACGCCGACGTCGCGTCCTGCCCCTGGCCGCGCCGGTCACGGCCACCTCGGTACGGGTGAAGGTGCTGGAGTCACGGGCCACTTTCCACCTGGGGGCGACGACGCTGCACCTGAGCACGGCTCCGTGACCCCGTGACCCTGTGGCCGCGCGACCCGTCGGGGCCGCGTGGCCACGACGAAGTCCCGGCTCAGCCGCGGTCCAGGTAGGCGAGGACCGCGAGAACGCGGCGATTGTCGTCGTCGGACGGCGGCAGGCCGAGCTTCCCGAAGATGTTCGAGGTGTGCTTGGCCACCGCCCGCTCCGTGATCACCATCTGCGAGGCGATCGCCGCGTTCGAACGGCCCTGCGCCATCAGCTCCATGACCTCCCGCTCCCGCGGCGTCAGCCCGCCCATCGGCTTGTCCTGCGAGCGCCGCGACAGCAACTGCGAGATCACCTGCGGGTCCATCGCCGTGCCGCCCGCGGCGACCCTGCGCACCGCGTCGATGAACTGCTCGGCGTCGAAGACCCGGTCCTTGAGCAGATAGCCGATGCCGCCGTTGCCGTCCGCCAGCAGCTCGCGCGCGTACAACTGCTCCACGTGCTGCGAGAGCACGAGCACCGGAAGCCCCGGCCTGGCCTGCCGGGCCGCCAGCGCGCACTGCAGGCCCTCGTCCGTGTGGGACGGCGGCAGCCGGACGTCGACGACTGCGACGTCCGGCGCCAACTCGGCCAGCGCACGCGTCAGTTCCGGTCCCGTCTCGACGGCCGCCGCGATCTCGAAGTCGTACGCCTCCAGCAGCCGGACCAGGCCGTCACGCAGCAGGAAGAGATCTTCGGCTAGGACAACTCGCAAGGGATCTCCATGGTCACCATGGTGGGACCGCCCGCAGGACTGCTGACGGCCATGATGCCGTCGAATGTACCGAGTCGGCGTTCGATTCCGCTCAGCCCCGAGCCGGATCCGACCGCCGCACCTCCCCGGCCGTTGTCCGTGACGGAGACCCGCAGCATGGCGCCCGCGTGGTGGATGTCCACCCAGACGCGGTCGGCCCCCGAATGCTTGGCGGCGTTCGTCAGCGTCTCGCTCACCGCGAAGTACGCGGCCGACTCGACCGCCGCGTCCGCCCGCCCGCCCAGCTCCACCCGGACCTCCGACTCGAAGGGCAGCCGCAGCGCCAACGCCCGGACCGCGTCCCCGAGTCCGCGTTCGGCGAGGACCGGCGGGTGGATGCCCCGGACCAGATCGCGCAGCTCCGTGAGCGCCTCCGCCGAGGACTCGCGGGCCATGGCGAGGAGCTTCTTCGCCTGCGCCGGGTCCTTCTCGATGAGCGCCTCCACGGTGCCCAGATTCATGCCCATGGCGACCAGCCGGGCCTGCGCGCCGTCGTGCAGATCGCGCTCGATGCGCCGCAGTTCAAAGGCGGCGGTGTCCACGGCCTCGTGCCGGGTCTCGGTCAGCCGGTCGACGCGCCGGGCCAGTTCCTGCTCCTGGGTGGGGGCCAGCATCGCCCGGGTGATCAAGAAGTGCAGCCGCACCAGCCGGTCACCGACCAGCACACCGGTCGCGAGGATCGCCACGCCGAGCGCGGCGGCGGCAAGCCCCGACGCCTGGCTGTCGACCGGCACGAACCCGTACCAGTACCGGTCGTCGGTGAAGACCCGCCACAGGCCCGCCGCCAGGACGAACCCCTCCAGCGGGTAGATCATCAGCAGCGTCGCCAGGGTCGCCACGACATAGCCCGCGGTCATGTCGACCAGCAGCCAGCGGAGGTCCCGCCAGGTCGCCGGGTCCTTCAGCATCAGCGTGGTCCGCTCCACCTGACCCGTGAAGCCGGTGCGCAGATCCTTCGGGAAGGGGCGGTACGGGACCGGGATGCGTATGCCGGACCAGGTGACCGCGAGCAGCCGGCGCCGGTTGGCGTGCTTGCGGACCAGCTCCAGCACGTGGGGGGTGGTGAACAGGCCGACGCCCAGCGGGATGAAGGAGATCGAGAGCACGGCCCACACGAAAAGGGTGAGCGACCCGGCCAGGCCGGCGAGCGACAGCACGAATCCGCGCCCGGCGGCCGACAGCGCGCCCCGTATCCGTGTCCCTATCGCGTTCATCCCGGTCCCGTCCTTCCCTTGCCGGCCCCGTGGCAGGCCCGTCCGGGACAGTCTCACCCGCCGGGCGTCCCCGATGTCAGCCGGTTCGCCCCCCGGGCGGGGTGTATCCAGCACCACTCCGCCGCCCTCGCCCTATGGCTCCGCGAGTGGGGGTTTCGACGGCTGGGACGGCAGGCGCCCCGTTCCTAGATTCATCGGCGACGCACTTCCTGCGTCTCTTCCACTTCTTCCACTTCCGTCCGAACCTTCTGGGGGCGAACACGCCATGAGGCGCAACCTCGCGGCACGCATCGGTGTGTGGAGCGCACACCACCGCAAAACCGCCATTCTCGGCTGGCTGCTCTTCGTCGTGCTCGCCACGGGCATCGGCGGCGCATCCGGCCTGGTCGAGATGACCGACTCGGAGAACGCCGCGGGTGATTCGGCGCGGGCCGAGCAGATCCTCGACGACGCCGGACTGGGGCGGCCCGCCGGCGAACTGGTCATGGTCTCCGCCACGAAGGCGGGGGACTGGCGGGGCCCCGCCCGCGACCTCGCCGCGGCCATCGGGCGGACCGGCGAGGTCACGAACCTCGCGGCGCCGGTCCCCTCCGAGGACGGCAAGGACGCGCTGATCACTTTCGACCTGAAGGGCCACGCCGCGACGGCTCCGGAACGGGTGCAGCCCGTCCTCGACGCCGTGGCCGCCGCCCGGGCGGACCACCCCGACGTCACCATCCACCAGTTCGGCGAGGCCAGCGCCGGCAAGTGGCTCGGCGACCTGCTCTCCGAGGACTTCAAGAAGGCCGAGTTCACCGCCGTGCCCCTGGCCCTCGGCATTCTGCTGGTCGCCTTCGGGACCGTCGTCGCGGCGCTGCTCCCGGTCGGTCTCGCACTGACCGCGTGCATGGCCGCCTTCGGCCTGCTCTCGCTCGCCAGCCACCAGCTGCACCTGTTCCAGACCACGTACTCCGTGATGTTCCTGATGGGCTTCGCCGTCGGCGTCGACTACTGCCTCTTCTACCTGCGGCGCGAACGCGACGAGCGGGCGGCGGGACGCGATGCCGAGACGGCCCTGCGGATCGCGGCGGCGACCAGCGGCCGGGCCGTGCTCGTCTCCGGGCTCACGGTGATGGTCGCGATGGCCGGCATGTTCCTGTCCGGACTGATGCTGTTCAAGGGCTTCGCCCTCGCCACGATCACCGTGGTCTTCATCGCGATGCTGGGCTCGGTGACGGTGCTGCCCGCGCTGCTGTCCTCGCTGGGCGACCGGATCGACGCGGGACGTGTCCCCTTCCTCGGCCGGCGTGGGAGCCGGCGTGGGGGCCGGCGCGCAGGCACCGATGGCGGTACCGCCGGGACGGTGCTGAAGCCGGTCCTGGCCAGGCCGAAGATCTTCGCGGTCGCCTCGGTCGCCGTACTGCTCGCGCTGGCCGCGCCCGCCCTCGGCATGAAGACCGAACAGTTGGGCCTGGAGAAGCAGTTCGGCTCCGACTCGCAGCTCTCGGTCGCCTACCGGCAGATCGACGAAGCCTTCCCCGGCGGCCCCGCCCCGGCACAGGTCGTCGTCAAGGCCGACAACATCGAGGCACCCGCACTGCGCAAGGCGTTCGCCGGCTTCGACAAGGTGACCGTCCACCGGGCGCAGAACGTCGCGGAGATCGAGGTGCCGCTCCCCGGTGGCACGGCCGGCCTTGCCGAGCTGCGCGAGAAGCGGCTGCCCGCCGCGTTCGACGGAACGGAAGCCCAGGTGTACGTGACCGGGGAGACCGCCGGGTCCGTCGACTTCAACGACCAGCTGAAGCGCGGCATCGTCCCCGTCTTCGCCTTCATCACAGCGGTGACGTTCCTGCTGATGCTGTTCTGCTTCCGCTCGTACGTCATCGCGGTGACGTCGATCCTGCTCAACCTGCTGTCCGTGGCCGCCGCGTACGGGGTGATGGTCGCCGTCTTCCAGCACGGCTGGGGGGCCTCGCTGATCGGCTCCGAGGGCATCGGCGCGATCGAGGCGTGGATTCCGCTGTTCGTCCTGGTCGTCCTGTTCGGACTCTCCATGGACTACCACGTGTTCGTGGTCTCCCGGATCCGCGAGGCCCGCGACCGCGGCCTGTCCACCCGGGCCGCGATCGACGAGGGCATCCGGCGGACGGCGGGCGCGGTGACCGGAGCGGCCGTGATCATGGTCGCGGTGTTCGCGGTCTTCGGGACGCTGTCGATGCAGGACATGCAGCAGATGGGCGTCGGCCTCGCCGTCGCCGTGCTGCTGGACGCCACGGTCGTACGGATGGTCCTGCTGCCCTCCGTGATGGCGCTGCTGGGCGAGCGGAACTGGCGGACCCCGCGCGGACTGGGCCGACTGCCGGGCCTGGAGCACGGCGAACCGGAGCCGGAGCCGGGTACGGGGGCGGCCGGAGTCCCGGTGCGGTCCGGGACGCGGGGCTGACCGACGGGCGCGTGAGAGCGGCCCCGGTCCGGTACGCACCGGGGCCGCTCACCCGCGTACGGCAACAGCCCTCAGGGGGCGTACTTGTAGCCGACGCGCCGCACCGTCTGGATCGTCCGGCGGTGCTCGGCGCCCAGCTTGCGGCGCAGCCGGGCGACATGGACGTCCACGGTGCGTCCGTCGCCCACATGCCCGTAGCCCCAGACCGTGGTCACCAGCTGGTCGCGGGTGTGCACCCGGTGCGGGTGCGCGACGAGGTGGGCGAGCAGCTCGAACTCCAGGAAGGTGAGGTCGAGCGTGTTCCCGTCGACCGCGGCGACGCGCTGTACGGGGTCGATGTGCACCGGACCCGCGGCCGGGTCCGCCACCGGCGACGGCACCACGTACTGGGCGGCCGCGGTGACGGCCGGCTGCTGATCGGCCGGTACGAGCACCAGGTAGCCGATCATCGGCGGGCGGCCCGGCAGCGCCGGAACGGTGTGCTGGGGTGCGGGCAGCCAGGTGGCACCCGGCGGCAGGAACTCGGCCACATCGGCCAGTTGGACGAGCTCGTCGGGGTCGACGGCGCGCTGCCGGTGGCGGTTGGGGGAGAGCGGGCGGCGGAAGTGGTGGCCGCAGCGGTCGCCGGAGGCGCCGCGGTGGCAGCGGCTGCGGCGGAGAAGGTACGAGTGTTCGCCATGAGGGTCAGCTCTTTCGCGCGAAGGAGTCGTCGAGGGACGGACTTGCCGGCGCGCGGACCGAAGGCCGGGATGAGCGGCTTTAGAGGGCCTGCGCGTTCAACGCGCGGCAACACACCCGGTCGAAGTCGTGATGCTGACGGGACGGCCAGAACGGTTCGAGGTCGCTGCGACCTGTCGAGGTGTACTGGATGCCGACCATGCCCCCCATTGAACCAGAGAGCGTGACGGCGCAGCAGGGCTCTCTCAGCCGTCGATACGGACCGTTTGGAGTTACGTTCCTCACCCGTCCGGGAGGCGGGCCCGCGGGGCGGATCCGGCGCACGGCGGTGGGCACGCCCGGTGCGAGGTGCCGCACGTCGAATCCGGCCGCGTCGTATATGGGGTTCACGTGCACCATTGCCGTGCGCAGCGCCGGATCAATACGGGAGCGGCCCGGTGAAACCGGCAGACTTGGGCCATGACGACACTTCCCGCGACCTCCCTGCGTATCGGCCTCGTCGGTGCGGGCCCCTGGGCCCGGAACACCCAGGCCCCCGCCCTCGCAGCCCACCCCGGCGTCGCGCTGAGCGGTGTGTGGGGCAGGCGGCCCGAAGCCGCGAACGCGCTGGCCGCCGCCCACGGCACCACGGCGTACACCGGCGAGGCGGGCATCGACGAGCTCTTCGCGGCCAGCGACGCGATCGCGTTCGCCGTGCCGCCGGACGTCCAGGCCCCGCTCGCCGCCCGCGCCGCCGCCACCGGCCGCCATCTGCTGCTGGACAAACCGGTCGCGACCACCGTGGCGGCGGCCCGCGAGGTCGCCCGGGCCGCGAAGCAGACGGGGGCCGCTTCCATCGTCTTCTGCACCCTGCGCTTCGCGGCCGAGACAGCCGACTGGGTCACCGAACAGGCCGCCGTGGACGGCTGGTTCACCGCCCGCGCCGAGTGGATCGGGGCGCTGTTCGCCCCCGGCGCGACCAACGAGTACGCGGCCTCGCCCTGGCGCCGCGAGAAGGGCGGCCTGTGGGACGTCGGTCCGCACGTCCTGTCGGTCCTGATCCCGGTCCTGGGCGACGTCACACAACTGACCGCGGCGCGCGGCCCGTCCGACACCACCCACCTGATCCTCCGCCACACCTCCGGCGCCTCCAGCACGGTGACGCTCGCGCTGGGCGCCCCGGTCGGCGCGGTCGGCACGGAGATCGAGTTCAGGGGCGAAGAAGGAACCGTCGCACTGCCGCGGTGGAGCGATCCGGTCGGCTCCTTCCGGGCAGCGGTGGACGCCTTGATCCACTCGGTACGCACGGGGGAGCCGCACCCCTGCGACGTGCGGTTCGGCCTGCGTCTGACGGAGCTGTTGGCCGAGGCGGAGGCGCAGGCGGGGGAGTAGGCGGGGGAGCGGACCCGAGGGAGTACGCGCGGGCGCGTCCCTGCGGACGGGCGCCGGGGCGCACGCGTACAGAAGCGGCGTACGCGTGCGCCCCGGCGACGTGTTCAGCGCTTCATGGCGTCTCGTACCGCCTCGTCCGTGCGCGCCACGACGGCGGTCCCGTCGTCGGTCGTGATGATAGGTCGCTGGATCAGCTTGGGATGCCCGGCGAGCGCCGAGATCCACCGCTCCCGTGAACCGGCTTCGCGCGGCCACTCCTTGAGCCCGAGCTCCTTCGCCTCCGCCTCCTGCGTCCGCGCGATGTCCCACGGCTCCAGCCCGAGCCGGTCGAGCACCGCCCGGATCTCGTCCGGCGACGGCACGTCCTCCAGGTAGCGGCGGACGGTGTAATCGGCACCCTCCGCGTCGAGCAGTTCCATCGCGCCGCGGCACTTGGAACAGGCGGGATTGATCCAGATCTCCATGGGGCCAACGGTACGGGAAGGACGTCCGGAAAGCCCCTCCGGCCAGCGACGATTGTCAGTGGTGGGCCGTAAAATAGAGGGAGTTCGTGAGGGTTCCACGACCGTGCCAGGAGGTTGCCCATGGCCGTTGCCGCAGTCACGACCCAGCCGCTCCACAAGCCCCTGCGGAAGAAGCCGCTCCCCGCGGGCCGGCCCCGCGAGTGGTACGTCAACCACAACCGCCGCCTGAAGGCCATGCGCCTGGCGATCGCCCTGCTCGACACGGGCGTCTACTACCCGTCGACCGCGACCAACGACAAGATACGCACGATCGCCGAGCGCATCGGCATCCACCCGCCGTCCGACACGACCTGCCGCATGGTCCGCGCCCTGATCCGCTACGGCCGCTGACCGCTGACCGTCGCCTGCTCATGGCCCGAAGCCTGTGCCCCCGAGCCCCGGGGGCACAGGCGCGTGCGCACGGACCCGGCCCGGAAGCCACCGCGGGTGCGGTGCCACAGGCCCCCGATTCCGGGACCCCCGTCCTACGCGGTGCGCCATGCCGGATGGGGACGGGCGGGCCAGGCAGTGGCCGGCAGCCCCGCGGCGGGGCGGGTCCACAGGGCGGCCGGGGGGCTCGGCGCCCATCACCGCGATCTCGTTGCCGGGCCAGGCCAGCGAGATGTCCGTGCCGATGGACCGGGAGTCCATGACGATGTACGCACCGCCGTAGGCCTTGCGCAGGATCAGCTGGACGCGCGGCACGGTCGCGTTGCAGTACGCGTAGAGCAGCTTGGCACCGTGCCGGATGATGCCGCCGTGCTCCTGGTCGACGCCGGGCAGGCGAGCCGGACCTGGTCGAGTTGCTCGACCTCCTCCTGCTCGACCTCCTCGGCGGTGAGCCGGTGCGCCAGCCCGAGGGGGCAGGCGTACCACCGACTGGGTCGAGATCGACGATGGTTTGCGCCCGTAACTTTTCGCCGCGTCGGGATCAAGGCTGGTGGATCGGCGGTGTCCCACTCCTGCCGGTAGGCGCCGGCGGGTGGGGCTGTCGCGTCGACTTGAGCTTGAGCCAGGCCGGTTCGCGGATTTTCCCTTCCAGCCGGCCCGGTGTGAAGCATGTGCGGCCGACGTCGACCATCAGGCCGCGCTGTGTGTACGCGGGCCAGTCGGTGATGCGGCCGCTCAGCTCGCCTTTTGGGGGAGGACTTGGAGCCAGGCGAGGGTGCAGTGGAAGACCCCGGCCGCGGAGCCGCCGGTGATCGCGTGACATCATCGGCCGTCTCGACGCGATACGTCTCGGGGGACGCCGAACCGGGCGCCCGGCCGAGCTGGAGGCCAGGTCGTGAGGCGCGGGGCGTGGCTTCACCACGATCTGCGGCGACCGGTCCAGATGGCCCTCCTGGACCAACTCGGCCGCCGGTGTGCGAGCTTCGTCGCGCAGCCGCCCGGCGGAGCCCGGCACCAGGACTATGCGGATGGCGGGGCCCGGCCGCCGGCGCCCCGCCGCCGCGACATCGCGTACGGCCGGGATCGTGGGTGGCGCGAACGTGTCCCCGGCCCCGGATGCGTACCCTGCGGGACGCCTCACCTCGGCGGCCGCCCGAGCGGCCCCCGACGCCGCTGAGCAGGGCGGACGTGGTGGGCGCGCCGCATGCTGGGGCCGACCTGCGGTTGATCACAGAGCTCTCCCCTTCATCGTGTTCGCCTTGGACTCCGTGGTTGGCTCCAGCGAAACGTAGCGACTCAAGTGGTCTAATCCAATAGGTCGGACCTGTTGACAGTGAACTGACCTTCAGAAGTAACCTTTTGTGGTCGTTGCGGTCTAGACCACCTTGGAGATCTTCATGGCAAGACGCAGGATCGCTGCTGGAATGTTTGCAATAGCAAGTGCCATGGTGCTCGGGGTGCTGCCGCAAGCCGCCAGTGCCCAGTCGACCCCGGACGCGGCCTCGGCCGACGCCGGCCTCCTGCCGCCGGTTTCCCCCACCCCGCAGTCCATCTCCCGCGCCGGACGCGACGCGACCGTAACGGGCCGGGTGCTCGTGGTCGCGGACGACCACACGGACGCGGCCGCCCGTGACCGGCTGATCCGCGAACTGAAGAAGCACGGCGCCGCGCGCGTCGATGTCGTCGCCCCCGGCGAAGCCCCCTCGGCGGCAGCAGGGTTGCTCACCATCAGGCTTGGATCCGCCGAACGCCCGGACATCGCACACGCGCTGGGTGACACTGCCGTCGCCGACCACGCCGAGGGTTACGCCCTGCGCGTGTCGGGACAGGCCCCGTACCAGCAGGTCGCCCTCGGAGGCACGGACGCGGCGGGCCAGTTCTACGCGGTGCAGACACTGCGTCAGCTCTTCCAACGCCAGGGCGACGACTGGCAGGTGGCGGGCGCACAAGCGAGCGACTACCCCTCGATGCCACTGCGCGGCACCATCGAGGGCTTCTACGGCCAGCCCTGGACGCACGCCGAACGGCTCGACCAGATGGACTTCTACGGCGACGTCAAGGCCAACACCTACATCTACGCGCCCAAGGACGACCCCTACCACCGTGACAAGTGGCGCGAGCCCTATTCCGCCGACAAGCTCGCCGAACTGGGCGAGCTGGTGAACCGGGCCACCGCGAACCACGTCCGCTTCACCTTCGCCGTCTCACCCGGCGGATCGGTCTGCTACTCCAACCCCGACGACCGTAAGGCCCTCAAGGCCAAGCTCCAGGCCCTCTACGACCTGGGCACCCGGTCCTTCTCGATCCCGCTGGACGACATCAGCTACACCAGGTGGAACTGCGCGGCCGACCAGGCGGCGTATGGCCAGCCGGGGCGCACCGCGGCGGCGAAGGCCCAGGTCGACCTGCTCAACGACCTCCAGCGGAACTTCATCGCCACCCATGAGGGCGCCCGGCCGCTGCAGATGGTGCCGACCGAGTACGGCGACCTCACCGACACCAGCTACAAGCAGACGATGCGGGCCACCCTGGACCCGGCGGTCGTCGTCATGTGGACCGGTACCGACGTCGTACCGCCCGCGATCACCAACGAGCAGGCCGACGGCGCCTCGAAGCTCTTCGGCCGCGAGGTCTTCGTCTGGGACAACTACCCGGTCAACGACTACGGCAACACCAGCGGCCGGCTGCTGCTCGCCCCGTACGACAAGCGCGAGGCGGGACTCTCCGAGCATCTCTCGGGAATCGTCGCGAACCCGATGAACCAGCCGTACGCGAGCAAGATCGCGGTCTTCGGCACCGCGGACTTCACCTGGAACGACAAGGCGTACGACGCGAAGGCGAACTGGGCGCGCGCCATGGCCTACCTCGCGGGCGGTGACCGCCGGGCCACCGACGCGCTGCTCGTCTTCGCCGACCTGGAACACCTGGCCCCGACCTTCGGCACCACCCCCTGGCAGTCCCAGGCGCCGGAACTCGCCAGCCGGGTAGCCGAGTTCTGGAAGGCATGGGACGCGGGCGACCACACCGGTTCTGTCGAGGCGCTGCGCACCTACGCGCAGGAGATCGAGGACGCCCCGGCCGCCATCCGCGCCGGATCGGTGGAGCAGGGCTTCGTCGCCGACGCCAAGCCCTGGCTGGACGCCGCCCGGCTGTGGGGCATGTCGATGGTGAAGACACTGGACGCGCTCGCAGCCCGGCAGGCCGGTGACAAGGAGAAGGCCGAGGCGCTGCTCGCCGACTCCGAGGCTCTGCAGAAGCAGGCCCGGGCCGTACGCGTCGATCCGGCGCGCAACGCCTGGGGCAAGGTCCAGCCCAAGGTCGGCGACGGGGTACTCGACTCCTTCCTCGTCCAGGCGGACATCCGGCTTCAGCTGTGGGATGCCGCGGGCGGCTCGGAGAACCTCGCGCTGAAGGGCACGGCGAGCGCATCCAGCGTCGAGCAGAACCTCGACCGGCTCTCGGCCCGGTACGTCAACGACGGTCAGCTCGGCACCCGTTGGGCATCCGGCTACAGCGACAACGACTGGGTCCAGGTGAAGCTCGCTGCCCCCGCCGAGGTCGCAGCGGTAACCCTCGCCTGGGAGGGTGCCTGCGCGACGGAGTACCAGATCCAGACCTCCCTGGACGGGACGAACTGGAGCGAGGCGGCCACCCAGCACCCCGACAGCTGCGGCAATGACGTGATCAAGATCAACTCCGACAGTGCGGTGCAGTATGTCCGAATGCAGGGCGTCAAGCGGAAGACGACCTGGGGCTACTCGATCTACGAGATGGGTATCTACGGCTCGCCCGCGGTGTGATCCGGCGGTAGCCGCCAAAGCGTAGTCAAGAGGCAGGAGGGCGGTCCGCCCGTGGCGGACCGCCCTCGGCACCTGGTCGGCAACCCTGCCGACGAGCGGGGCCACGAGCTCCTGCTCCGCGGCCTGCTCGCCCTCGGCCGTCCCGAGCAGGCGGCGCGGCAGTACGAGATCGCCCGTCGCGCACTGCACGGCGAGCTCGGCGGTCGCCGGCGAAGCCGGGGTGGGCAAGACGTGGCTGGTTGCCGCTGCGGCGCGCGCCGCCCATCAGCGCGGGGCGATGGTGCTCTGGGCGGCCGGCCACGAGGCCGAGGGCCGGAGGCCGTACGGACTGTGGGCGGACGTGTTCGACGCCTGGCTCGCGGCCCAGTCGTCTGCCGAGCAGGCGGCCGCTGCGGTCCGCCACGACGCGCTCGCGGCGCTGGTGCCCGCCTTCGGGCCGGCCCCGGTGCGGGACGTCAGCCCGGAGGAGGAGAGAGCCCGGCTGTTCCAGTCGGTGAGCAGCCTGCTGAAGGATCTGGCTGCTGTGTCACAGGTGTCGGACGGCGCTGAAGATTTCAGTAGCGCAAGATTCTTTTCAGTGGGTTCTTCACTGCCGCACTGAAGATTTCAGCGTGCTCACGCAGCGTGACGGCGTCGCCCAGTGCAGCGTCATGCCACCCACCCTCGTCTCACGCCTGGCATGCAGCCAGTTCCACCACCGTCACGCCCGAAGGCGCCCCGACTCGAGTCGACGGACCCCATGCGCCCGCGCCGCAGGGATACGTACAGCCGGGTGTCGCCGTACCGCGACTGATATGCGGCTATGACTCTGGGCCGGCCGCTGGGGGCCTTCGCTGCGACCGAAGGGGCTGCCTCGGCGAGCACATGTAGAGGTGGTTCGGCATCGGGCCCCGCGGCGAGCCCCGAACGGCCGTCAAGGGCAGGTGCGACTGCGCCGCTTTGCACTCCTCGGCCTTCGCGGACTACCAACGCATCTCTTCGCCGGCGGCACGCCTTAAGGGAGGGCATCATCGCCCGCCTTGTCCTGACGACGTTCCCCCCGAAGCCAGCGCCACGCGGCCCGTACAGAGCCGGCAAGTTCGGGAACTGGCCTGAAGAGGGACGTAAGCAACGTCGCGACGAGGCTGAGCAAACCGAAGAGGCCAAGCACGGACCGGGTGACGGAGTCCCAATCCACCGTTCGATGCCGTTCAGAAAGCGGTCGAACCGGCTCACAGCAGTCTCAGTCCGACCACCGAGTTGTGGTCATCACTGAGGGACTGCCGACGCTTAGCAAATCCTCATCCGCGCTGTCAGCGCCTATCCGACGGTGCCACTCCCTGAACTACCAGATGCTTCAGACGGGTTCCCTCGTTTCGGGTCCCTCTGCTCCCGGGCAACAGGGATCCGGCGTCTCGGACCGCTGCTCGGCCTTGGCAGAGGCACGCGGGTGCTCTCCCGCGCCGTGTCTGGCGCAACGTTCGTAGCAAGGTCTTGCAATGCCCTGCTCTGGTTGCGGTCAGACTTGACGTCCACTGTACCTAACGAGGCACATCTGCAGCGGAGTTCGATGTGACAGGTGCCCGAGTCCAGTACCCAACCATGAAGCGGACTTGGCTAGCCTGCGCGAGCGCAAGCAGCGTCACCACCAGAGGACCTGACCTTCACGTAGACAGCTCGCTGACGACAGGAACATGGCAGCATGGCGCACAAAGGAGCGGTACCGTAAACAGAGCAACTGGGGGGGCCAGTGCGCCAGGTTGTCTACTTGTCCGAGGGAAAGTTGAATGAGTTCCTCCCGGAACCTCGCCGCGCTCTCCCAACCGTCAAGCTGCACGCTGGAGTATCCGCCGCCGGGATCAACGTCGAGACGCCCGCGCCGGACAACGCTCGGGATCTACGGCGCCACCTGGAACGGGTGGAGAAGGAGATGGGTCTTCACACGGTCTGGTACACGGAACCGGATCTCACCCCAGGCCGCTGGGTCCAGTTCGAGGCACCGCTAAACTGGGTCACGCTCCGGGGCCGGCACCAGGATCTCGTGCTGTTCGTGGATCCGACCCCAGACTCAGCGTCGCCTCATGAGCCCGGTGCCAACCGTCGACTGCTGCTGCATGGCTCCGCCCGACACCTGCTCGGTCGCCCGCCCATCCAGGTCGACGGGCCAGAATTGACCGGCCTCGAAGGCAACGGCCACAGTGCCGGCACACGCTTCGTCACCAACGCTGGCCAAGTCATCAATGCGCTGGCTCACGCTCAGGACCCACTCGAAGCGGGCAGCGGGGCCCCCGAGGGGAATCCATCCGTGCCCCCAACGTCCGTGCGGCGCAGTGGTATCCGTGATCTGCTTGCGGCTGTGGACGCCGAGAGCAGCGAAGTCAGCACCCACGCCCTGATGATCGGCTACGCCCGAGTTAGCGCGCTACTACCCGAGACCGACACCGAGATGGGCTGCCTGGTGGCTAGCCCACTCATTGTGGAATACGCGAACTAGCTCAGCCTGACGGCGGTACGAACGTAGGCCGCGTGTCACAAAACCACCCTGGAGGGAGGCCACCGTGGAAGATCGAAACGACACACCTCAGGACCTACCGGTGCAGGTACGCCAGGTACGTCAGGCACTGACCCACGAGTTCGCCAACCTCCTGGACCTGACCGACGTATCCAACCTCTCTCAGGAACAACAAGAGAGGGTTTTCCTCAGTCGCGCGCTGGCCGCGAAGGCAGTGCAACTGGTCGCGGGATGTACGGCAGCGGAGGCGGCAAATTCCGTCACCGATGGGGCCCATGATAACGGTATCGACGCCGTTATGGTCTCATCGGACACGGCTGAAATCTGGTTGACTCAGGCACGTTGGAGCAACGACGGAAGAGCCCGCTTTGACAGCGCATCCATATTGCAGCTGCTTCACGGCCTGAGGCGGCTTGTCAATTTTCGATACGACCGATTTAATGCAAAGTTTGACCCGCTGATCGAGCAACTCAATGCTGCGCTCAAGGCGCCATCCTGCCGAATTCATTTGGTTCTCGCTGCCATCGGCGACTCCGGACTTGCTGCTGGAAGTCGAGACCTCTTGGACGAGGCGGCATCGGACTTCAACCACGAACAAGAGTTGCTGGACTTTCGATTCCTCGGCGTCGCCGACTTTCATTCTGCGGCACGACGGGGCATGGTTCCTGAGCCAGTTTCGGTAACCGCCACGCTGTCCGACGGCTGGCACATGAACTCCACCCCTTACCAGACCTATCTCGGCACGGTGCGCGCAGACGAACTCGCTAATTGGTACGAGGAGCACGGTCGACAGCTCTTCGACCAAAACGTTCGCTATCCATTGGGCTTGACCAATGCCAACCTCGCCGTCATCGAGAGTCTTCTGAATAACCCTGATGAGTTCTGGTACTTCAACAACGGCGTCACGGTGTTGTGTGACTCCGTACGAGCCCACTACTTTGCCAGACGCGCGGTCGGCCAGCCCGCACGGCTAGAACTGGTCAATGCCCGAGTCGTCAACGGCGCCCAGTCAGTCGCTTCCATCCATCACGCTAACGGACGGGATCCCGAAGCGGTCATGGAAGCGCGCGTCTCGCTCCGAGTCATCTGTTTGGACGGTGCCCCGGCTGACCTGGCTCAGAGGATCACGCAAGCCACCAATACGCAGAATCATGTCGAGCCACGAGATTTCGCCGCGCTCGATCCTCAGCAGATCCTCATCCGTCAGGATTTCGCTCTGTCCCTCGGCAAGATATACGTCCTCAAACGCGGTGAGCTCGAGCCTGCGCCCGCCGCAGGATGCACCGTGGTTGAGGCGGCATTTGCTCTGGCCTGCGCCTACCCCGACGCTGCCGTGGTCGCCCGCCTCTGGCGGGACAGCAGCATTTTGTGGAGCCAAGGCCCGCGCGGGATCTACACCCAGCTCTTTGGCAGCCCCCCGACTGCACTGCAAATCTGGCGGTCAGTCGGGCTCATGCGCGGAGTCCGCGATGCGCTAGCGACTCTGACGGCTGGCCTTGAAGGCCGCGACCAGATGGTCGCCGACCGAGCTGATTTACTCATCACCCACATCGCCTTCCAACTGGTCGGCAACGATGGCATAGATGAACCAGGCGACGAGTGGGATGCCAGACAGCAGGCAACGCTCAAGCGGACCGAAGAACTTCTGTTGGGGCTGATTGAACAACTGGCTGCCGAGTATGGCCAATTCGCTCTACTCGCACGCATCCTCCGCGATGAGGAGCGCTGCCGTCGCCTGGCATCGAGCGTGCTGGAGTCCCTGACAAATGGCGGGAACCAAGAGCTTCCCCGCTCAGTGCAGCCAGCTCGCCGGCGACGCCCGAACGCCGTTCCCTTGCTGATTCAATACGGCCGCCTCGAAGATGGGACGCAGTTGGTCTATCGACCGAACAGCGCCCCTGAACGTGAAGCACTCCACGAGTGGCTCGGCGAGGCCCCAGAGCGGTATCTGGCCTCCTGGGTTAACGACGCCCGAAAGCCTCTGGTCTGGGCTGTAGACGGGCAGCGCTATTCGCCGACCGGTTTGGTGCTCCGGATCTGGGAGCTGGCTCACTGGGCCGACCATCCAGCGGCAGTGGCCGGTACGAGAAACTGGTATGTGCCGGGCGAAGGCACACTAGCCAGCCTTGCAAGCGAGCTGTTGGCCGATGACGAAATAGCGAGTGACGGTCCTGGTGCGAAGTGACGCCCGCGTCCTCAATGAGCGCTATGAGATGCGCCAGCGAATCGGTGGCGGTGCCATGGGAGAAGTGTGGCTAGCATACGACTCCGAAGCACGTCGCTCTGTCGCCGTCAAGTTGATCCACCGGGAGCTACTAGTTTCGCACGCTCCAGAGGAGGCGATTCAGCGCTTCGAACGAGAGGCGGAGTTGCTCGCACGACTGCGGCACCCTGGCATCCCGGAATTCCTTGACGCCCACCTGGGCCTCGGGGCAGACGAGCCTTACCTCGTGATGGAGCTTGTCCTTGGGCAGGATCTGACGGAAATCGTCGGCGGCAGAGGAACCCTGTCTGAGGACGAGGTGGTGTCCATCGCCGTTCAGATTTGTCATGTCCTCGAGTACACTCATGCAATTCCGGTTGTCCACCGGGACCTCAAGCCAGCGAACATCATGTTGACGGGCTATCAGCGAGTGATGATTCTTGATTTTGGCGTAGCCAGGATGTTCAGGGCGGACCACGCGCGATTGACCCAGCATGACAGGGTGCTAGGGACGGTTGCATATATGCCTCCTGAGCAGTGCGAAGGACGCGATGTCAATCCGCGCAGCGATCTGTACTCTCTTTCTTGCTTGCTGTACGAACTTCTAACAGGCGTTCCGACATTCACTGGCAACGCTGCCAGGGTCATGTACCACCACCAGTACCATGCACCCATTTCGATCAGCGTGCTGCGCCCCGGGGTCAACCCGGCGCTGGAGTCCGTAATCATGGCTGGATTGGCGAAGCGGGCTATTGATCGGCCGGCGACAGCTCGTGAGTTTCGTGAACGAATTAGCTCACAGCCGTTGAAATTCGAGGAATATGACACTCCTCCCTCGAACCTTCCAATCCAAACCTGGAACGTGCACAGCCCAAGCCATGGTGTGGCCGAACCTGTTCCGCTACAGGTGCGGGTCGTGCAAGCCCAGGCGCTCTTCGACGAGGGTCTGATTGCGCAGTCCATGCCGATGTTCGCCAGCCTCGTGCGAGAGTTGGAAGAACTCGGCTCAGAGTATGCCGCCGAGGCCGCGAAGTGCCGCTTCAGCCATGCGCGATGTCAGGCGCACCTTGGACTTCAGCAAGATGCACTGAAGGGCATGCAATCGCTCGCGGAACAACTGCGCCTGTGTAGTGAACCTGATGATCGGCTTCTGCTCGAAGTTCGTTTCCAGATAGGGAAGTTACTACTTGACTTGGGGGACCAACACGGTCTTAGCGAGTTCGCAGAGGTTTATACGATCTTGACCGCGGTTGGTCGCCCAGGGGACGCACAGATGATCGTGGAGGTGCGTACGGCACTGGCCCGAGCCGCCTCGTTCGGCTAGTACTCCAGCAGGACTTTGCTGTCTGACCTGCGGGTTTCGCTGGGCGGCTGGAGTGTAGCGTCGCTTCGATTGTGCGGGGGCGGTCTCACGGAGACCGCCCCTCGATCGTGCGACAACGCGGGTCTGTACGGTGATCGGCTCTGCTCCGTAGTCGGTGGTGACGGTGCGTTCTCCTTATTGCAGGAGGATGCGGTGACGGAGGAGGTCGAATCCTGCTCGGCCGTGCATCTGCCGCATGATCTTCTTGGTTCGGGTATTGACGCCTTCTGTCCGGCCGTTGTGGTGGGGCAGGGTGAGGCCGGCGTTCACGGCGGCGCGGTCGAGTTCGAGGCCGTTGCAGAAGCTGTGCAGGTGGGGCAGGCCGGCGGTGCGGACCGTGGCGATCCACTGGGTGAGCTTGTCGTCGTTGGCCTGGGCCGGGGCCAGGAGCGCGGCGAACTCGCCGGTGAGCCGGGCGAGTGCGGTCATCTCCGGGCACGCTGCGGTGAGGAGGCCGAGCAGGTCGGTGTCTCTGGTCCACAGGTGCTCGGGGTGGGTGAGCAGGAGCCGGGCGAGGCGGCGGGGGGTCGTCACAGGACGGTCGCCTTCGGCGCGGCCCTGATTGAGGTAGCGGACCAGCAGGTTGGCGCTGCCGGTATAGCCCAGTTCCCTGATCTCGTGCAGGAGGTGCGTGACGGGAACAGCCGGGTTGTCGGACCGGCGCCGGCGCAGGTGGTCGCGGTAGGGGTCGACCAGGGTGGGCCGGTAGCGGGGGGGCGATGCGATCCGCGGGCGGTTCGGGGATGCGGGCGTAGCGCTTGACGGTGTTCAGGGCGAGGTTCAGTCTGCGGGAGCAGTCGAGCAGGCCGACGCCGGAGTCGAGGAGGGCGTGGACTTTGTGCCAGCGCTCGCGGGTGGTCTGCTCGCGGACGCCGCCGGGCCGGGGCGGGTTGACGGCGGCCCAGCAGGGAGCGTGGGCGCGGACCTCGGCCAGGACTTTGCCGCAAAGGTTCCGCCACAGATGCCAGCGGTCGCTGACCTGCACCGCGTCAGGCAGGGCCCGGCGGATCGCCTCGGCGTAGGTGGCCGAGCCGTCCCGGCACACGACTTCGATCCCTTTCTTCCCTCGCAGCCATGCCTCCAATGTGGCGGCTTCGCGGTCGGGCAGGACATCGAGGCGCTCGCCTGTTTCGGCGTCGATGACGATCGTGGCGTAGCGGTGACGGCGGCGCAGGGCGAAGTCATCGACCCCGATCACCCGCGGGATCCGCACCGCCGGCGGGGGGATTCCCCGCAGCACCCGCAGGGCGGTGGCGAACGAGACGGGCACGGCCAGTATCCGGGTGAGCCGGGCGGCCGCCCGGCCGCATAACTCCTTGACCACCCCCGAGACCTGGCTGGTCAGACGCGTGGTCCGGCGCTGAAGGCGCTCGATCAGCCCAGGGACCTGCTCGCGGAAGGTCTGCCGCCGGCAGCCCAGGACTGGGCAGACCAGACGTCGTACCCGGACATTGACCACGACCCGGCGGCCATCGACCGGCACATCCGCAACCGTCCGGACGTGGTATCCGTGCACCTTCCCCGTCGGTACCCCGCACATCGGGCAGGGAAAGGGAACATCCCTGGTCCGGGCCAAGACCCGGATCACCTCGTCGTCGTCCGCCACATCATCGATGACCAGTGCCGATAGCCCTGAAAACACCGTTGCCACAAGGGAGTTGGCATCTCGCATACAACGTCAACGACGCTCGTTACCTGCCGTCACCACCGACTACGGAACAGAGCCACTCGCTGGACACACCCCCGTCCTGGACGGCTGGCTCGGCATGCTCATGGAGGACCTCGGACCGTCTGTCCGGGAGGCCGACGACCTCGACGGCGTCGCTGCGGCCGTGGTCCTGCACGGAACCCGTACGGCTCCTCCCTTGCCCGTCCTCGACCAGGACCGGCTGCGGACGCTGCCGGCCCGGGCGCTGGAGCATCTCGAACGGCTGCGCAAGGCCGACCGGTGGCAGGACGCCGACGACGTCGAGGACGCACTCGGCAGGATCGCCCAAGCCGCCGAGGTCCGCTCGGTCGGAGCGACGCTGGCACCGTTCGGCTGGGTGCACTCCGAGTTCCACCCCACCAGCCTCCACATCGGCGAGCGCGGGTGGCGACTGCTCGACTTCGCCCGCGCCTTCACCGGCCCCGGCCTGCTCGATCTCGCCAGCTGGCACGGCACGATCGAGCCCCCGCACTCCGTGCGCCTGCGCGTCTTCCTGGAGCAGTACGTCACCGCCGGCGGCACCCCCGACGCCCTCGCCCCGCGCGGCGGACTCACCGCCGAGAACTGGGCCCTGGGCTGGCATCGCATGTGGGCCGTCGAGTGGTTCATGGAGCAGTCCATCCGCTGGATCAACGACCCGGCCACTGACCCCGCCTACCTCAAGGCCGTCCGCCGCCACCTCACCGACGTCCTCCACCTCCTGGAGATCTGACGTGCTCGCCCAGGCTTCCCCGTGGCACGCCCACGCCCTCCAGCGCACCGCAGCCGGACTCGCCGAACCCCTGTCCGTGCCTGCGCGGATGGAGTGGACCACGAGGCCGGGCCAAGGGCCCGGAGCCGAGATCCTCGGCCCCGACCTGCGCAACAAGCGGCTCCTGGGACACGGCTGCGGCCCCGGTCACAACGCCGCCCACCTCGCCACCCGCCACGGGGCTCACGTCACCGGGGTCGACTTGGTCGGCCTGCAGGTCCGCCGTGCCCACTCCCACTACGGACGGCTGAACAACCTCACCTTCGTCGCCGGCCACGCCCTGCACTACCTGCAAGCCTCCGACGAGCAGTTCGACGCGATCTACTCCGTCTTCGGCGCCGTCGGTCTCGTAGCCCCGAGCTCCTGCTGCCAGCCCTCGCCCAGCGACTTACGTCCGGCCGGGTGCTCGCCTTCTCCATCCCCCACCCGCAGCGCGGCGGCCGAAGCCCATCCGGCGACGACCGGACCCGGCTCCCCATCGCCCGCTGGGAGTTCTCCACCGAACGGTGGGAGAAGCACCTCAGCCAGGCGGGTTTCTGGCTCACCTCTGCTCACGAGTTCCACGACCCCCGCATGGGCCACTGGCCCACCACCCTGCTGATCCGCGCTCGCAAGCTCTGACAGCCATTTCGCCCCGGCTTCCCCTGGAGGAACCGATGCGCCCGCCCTACCTGCTCCTCGACATCGACGGCGTCCTCATACCCTTCCCCGACGCGGACGGCTCGACCCCGGCCACCCACGCCCGCCACGACGTCGTCCCCACCGGCCGGAGCGCCGACAACCCGGTCACCGTCTGGCTCGACCCCGACCACGGCCGCCTACTCATGGACGTGATCCGTACCGGCCTGGTCACCCCCGTCTGGTGCACCAGCTGGCGACAGGACGCCACCACCTTGATCGGGCCGCTCCTCGGCGTCCCGCATCTGCCGCACGTCGACCTGCCGCGTCCCCAGATCACCACCAGCCACCCCAACGGCTACCTGTGGAAGCGCGACCACGTCGACGCCTGGCTGGGCGACGCCCCCGTTGTGTGGATCAACGACGACTTCACCAGCCTCGACCACGCCTGGGCCGCAGAGCGCACCACCCGCGGCGCGGCCACCCTCCTGATCCAACCTGGCCCCCGTACCGGGCTCCAGGCTGAACATCTGGCCGAGGCCCGAGCGTGGGCCGGGCGGCTGGTCCCGGGCCTGGCAGAGGGGCAGGCCCGGGCAGGGGCTTCGGGGCTGCTCCGTTGTCCAGTTGCGAGGCCGACTCAAGCCGGCGCCGCCTCCGCTCCGTCGGCGCTGTCGTCCTGGAGCACCGTCGGCATCCCCTCCACAAGCACCACCACCTCCACCACATCCCCGTCTGTGGAGCGCCCCACCCACACTGGGTAGGTACCGTCGCCGGTCGTCGCGAAGGCCACCAGCTCGCCGCCGGAAGCTTTGTCCTGAGTACGCAGGAGGTACATGGAGTCAGGGATGTCCTCCCCGGCACCCGGCTCCCCCCGGACAAGGTGCCGCTCGAAGAGCCGGTGGAGCGACTCCCAGGCACCGGCATCGGCGAAGCATCCGGTCGCACCGTCGGTGTCGAAGCCGAAGATTTCGTTCTCCCCGAGCAGCCTGGGGTCGTCATCCGGCCCAAGGCCCATCTCCCACGACGAGGCGGAGGTCTCGCTGATGCGCAGCCGAACTGCCGTGGTGTCCGTACGGGTGACCCAGCCCTGGCTCCACTCACAGTCGTAGCCGACGCGGACCTGCGCTTCTTCGAGTACGTACTCCCCCGGCGGGACGGGGACCATGATGGCGGGCCCGTCGTCGGATAGGTTGTCCGGTCCGGATATGGCCAGCAGGCCGCTCGGCACGCGCAGGGTTCCGGTCCGGCGCGGCTCCACGACGGTCATCTCGGGGTGGTAGCCGTCGGTCATACGCGTTCCGGGCCGGAACAGCGCGTCGAGCGGCCCGGGCTGCGCGGGACGGGGTGGTCGCCAGCAGGTGGCAGGGGCTTCGGACGCGTCGTCGGACGCGTCCGCCGCGCCTGCGCCTGAGGCGACTGCCGCCGCCTGGAGCACCACCGGTCCCGGCAACCTCCGCCAGAGGGCGGCGACCACCGGCCAGTCTTCGAACCGGGGGCGGACCTGCCAACGCCGTATATCGGCGTCGGGCACCGTGACGAGTTTCCGCCCGCGCGCGCCTCGGGGCTCCTGCGTAATCGAGCCCCTGCCGTCCGGGAACAGCTCCATGGCGGAGTGGGGGCACTCGTCGTCGAACTCCGCCATTTCCGGGCCGGTGTACTGCCACTTGCGCGTACGTCGGCTGAGCAGCCGACTCTGATCGTCCAGCAGCCGCAGGTCCAGCTCGTCGGTGCGACGGCCCTGGTCGTCGTAGAGCCACAGGCCGACGTAGTGGTCCCGCCAGGAAACCAGCCGGACCTCCAGCGGAACCTCCCGCCCCGGGATCTGGTACACCACGACGTACGGCAGCCCCGCGGCATCACGCTCCCGCGCTGCCTCGGTGGTCAGGGGCCGCCACGGCGCGCGAGCCTCCAGATCCCACGCCAGCGCGTACGCCACCTCGACGACCGTACCCGGTCCCTGTTCCCCGCCCATACGGCCACCGTCCGTTCTGCCTGACTCTCACGCACACGGTAGACACCGCCACTGACAACGGCGATGCGGGGCCGGATGCCGGACTGGCTCAGCGCCATCGCGCTGTCGCCACGTGAGACGTGACGACGTGGCTGTTCGTCACGAGGCAACCATGCCGGACGCGGCTCATGACAACGGTGCGGCTCGGTGACCTATTGGGCCTCGGGCGGGTGGCCGCGCAGTACGGGGAGGAAACGCACACCCCGGCGAAGCCGTCACATAATGTCCACCACAACCCACAACCCACAACCCGTGAATAAAGCCGCGCTGCGCCGAGCGAAACCGAGGCAGCCTGACGCGCGGGGCAGCAGGGTCGATGCCCCCACGACCTGTGGCGAGGGCACCCGACCGGGATCAGCGGCGCCGACCTCGTTCCCCGGGCCTCATGGCCACTGGTGTGGCCGGAGGGTGTGGTGTGGCGGACAAGCGCGGCGACGGCCACAATCAACCGCCCCAGCAGTGCGAACCATGTGCCGAGGATGGTCGTCGCGGCCACAGCATTCAGCGCGGGCGGCGTGTCCGCCTCGGTCTCCCACCGGTTTCGGTCGCGCATCAGCCGCCGCGCGAAGTCGACAGCGAGCGCGAGCCACGCGAAGGCGGCGAGGACGAGCAGAATCCGGGAGAGTGCCTCCTGCCCGACCAAGTGCAGCCCGATGGAGACGATCCCGGTCGCCATCACTGTTGTTCCCGCTGCCGGGGGCAGCTCCACCCACCAGCCGGCCAGCCCGTCCCGCGCACGATCACCCATCCCCTCACGTTGGGCCGCGGTGGGGCGAGCCGCAACCAAGACGCCCTGCGGGCCTACGTCAAGCACAGCCTCGCGAACCTCACCAGCGTCGCCCCGGACCGACTCGCCACGCCCGTCCGCAACCGAGTCAAGTACCACCCCACCCGGCCCGTTACTAGGAGACCAAGAAGGCTGAGGTCGCACACGGAGCCTGGACAAACCAGCGAGGGCCGTTACCCCGACGATGGGGTAGCGGCCCTCGCTGTTGTTTCTGGCATCAAGTCAGAGAATTGGCCGGGCGGTGCACACTCGGTGCACAAGGGGGCGGAAAGCATACGGTGACAGTGAGAACTGCTGAGAAGAGCTTTCGCAGGTCACAGTCTGATCGCGGGACTTCCGGCCAGGTTGCTCGACTCCGTCCTTTAGAGGTCGAAGTACAGCTCGAACTCGTGCGGGTGCGGGCGCAGCTGGATCGGGGCGATCTCGTTGGTGCGCTTGTAGTCGATCCACGTCTCGATCAGGTCGGACGTGAAGACGCCGCCGGCCTGCAGGTACTCGTTGTCCGCCTCCAGCGCCTCCAGGACGGCCGGGAGGGAGGTCGGGACCTGCTGGACGGTCGCGTGCTCCTCGGGAGCCAGCTCGTACAGGTCCTTGTCGATCGGCTCGGCGGGCTCGATCTTGTTCTTGATGCCGTCGAGGCCTGCCATCAGCAGGGCGGAGAAGGCGAGGTACGGGTTGGACGACGGGTCCGGCGCGCGGAACTCGACGCGCTTGGCCTTCGGGTTGGAGCCCGTGATCGGGATACGCATCGCGGCGGAACGGTTGCGCTGCGAGTACACCATGTTGACCGGGGCCTCGAAGCCGGGGACCAGGCGGTGGTACGAGTTCACCGTCGGGTTGGTGAAGGCCAGCAGCGACGGAGCGTGCTTGAGGATGCCGCCGATGTAGTAGCGGGCCATGTCCGAGAGGCCCGCGTAGCCCTGCTCGTCGTAGAACAGCGGGTCGCCGCCGGCCCACAGGGACTGGTGGACGTGCATGCCCGAGCCGTTGTCGCCGAAGATCGGCTTCGGCATGAACGTCGCGGTCTTGTTGTTGCGCCAGGCGACGTTCTTCACGATGTACTTGAAGAGCATCAGGTCGTCGGCCGCGGCGAGCAGCGTGTTGAACTTGTAGTTGATCTCCGCCTGGCCGGCGGTGCCGACCTCGTGGTGCTGGCGCTCGATCTGGAGACCGCTCTTCTCCAGCTCCAGGGACATCTCGGCACGCAGGTCGGCGAAGTGGTCGACCGGCGGGACCGGGAAGTAGCCGCCCTTGTAGCGGACCTTGTACCCGCGGTTGTCCTCGCGGGCGCCGGTGTTCCAGGCGCCGGCCTCCGAGTCGATGTGGTAGAAGCTCTCGTTCGACGACGTCTGGAAGCGGACGCTGTCGAAGACGTAGAACTCGGCCTCGGGACCGAAGTACGCGGTGTCGGCGATGCCGGTGGAGGCGAGGTACGCCTCGGCCTTCCTGGCCACGTTCCGCGGGTCACGGCTGTACTGCTCGCCGGTGATCGGGTCGTGGATGAAGAAGTTGATGTTGACGGTCTTGTCGCGGCGGAACGGGTCGACACGGGCGGTCGACAGGTCCGCGCGCAGCGCCATGTCGGACTCGTGGATGGCCTGGAAACCGCGGATCGACGAGCCGTCGAAGGCAAGCTCGTCGGCCGGGTCGAAGGTCGCCGCCGGCACCGTGACGTGCTGCATCACGCCGGGCAGGTCACAGAACCGGACATCGATGAACTTGACGTCTTCGTCGGCGATGAACTTCTTCGCGTCGTCGGCGTTCTGGAACATCCAACTCCTCCTACTCCCGGCCCGGGAGGGACGGGGTTGCAGCTCGTGGTGCGGCCAGTACGGTGGCCCACGCTGGGGCCGACCTTAGGCAGGCCGGATTTCTCAAGCATGACCCATTTGTTTCGCAGAAGTTAACCGAGCCGGGCACGCGCGGCACGTCGAGACCGGTTCGGACCCCTCGTCCGGCCCGCTCGGAAGCCCGCGGCGGCCACCCCGCCCGGCGGGCAGTGGGGCGCGGCGCAGTACCGTGTTCGGGTGGACACTAGGCAAGCAATCGGATCGTGGCTCTCGGGGCCGCGCGCGACCGCCGAGGACATGGGCGTCGAGTTCGGCCACCGGGGCAAGCGGCTCGGGCTGCCCGAGCACGGGCCGGGATCCGTGGCGACGTTCGGCCGGCGCCTCGGCGCGCTCTTCATCGACTGGGCCCTGTGCATGGTGATCGCATACGGACTGTTCGCTCGCGGTGACCAGCAGTCGGCGGGAAACTGGGCGCTCGGCGTCTTCCTCGTACTGGGCGTGCTCACCGTCGGGACCATCGGCTGCACGCCCGGCAAGCGCGTCCTGGGCCTCCGGGTCGTCGCCGAGAGCGGCGGCCGGCTCACGTTCGGGCGGGCGGTCGTCCGCACCGTGCTGCTGTGCCTGGCGATCCCGGCCCTGGTCTGGGACCGCGACGGCCGCGGCCTGCACGACCGGCTGGCCCGCGCGGTCCAGGTCCGCATCTGAGCGGGACCGGAACGACGAAGCGGGACCGGAACGACGAAGAGGGCGGGGCGCGAACCGGTTCGGTTCGCGCCCCGCCCTCTTCACGCGTCCAGCGGAGGCGTCAGCGCATCTTTCCGCCGCGTGGCATCCGCATGCCCTTCGGCATCGGGCCCTTGGGCAGCGGCATGTTGCTCATCAGGTCGCCCATCGCGCGCAGCCGGTCGTTGGCGGCCGTCACCTGCGGGCCGGTCAGGATGCGCGGCAGCTTCAGCATCTTCGTGCGCACCTTCTTGAGCGGCACCTGGCCCTCGTCGTTGCCGACGATGATGTCGTGCACCGGTACGTCGATCAGGATGCGCGCCATCTTCTTCTTCTCGGCCGCGAGCAGCACCTTCACCCGGTTCGGGTTGCCCTCGCCGACCAGCACGATGCCCGCCTTGCCCACGGCACGGTGGACGACGTCCTGGCTGCGGTTCATCGCGACCGCGGGGGTCGTGGTCCAGCCCCGGCCCACCCGGTCCAGCACCGCCGCCGCAGCGCCCGGCTGTCCCTCCATCTGCCCGAAGGCCGCCCGCTCGGCACGCCGTCCGAAGACGATCGCCATCGCGAGGAGGCCCAGCACGAAGCCCAGGATGCCCAGATAGATCGGGTGGCCGATCACGAAACCGACCGCGAGAAGGACACCGAAGGTGACGATTCCCACACCCGCGACGACAAGACCGATCTTGGAGTCGGTCCGCCTGGTCATCTTGTAGGTCAGGACGATCTGCTTGAGCCGCCCCGCGTTCTCGGCGCTGTCCGCGCCTTCAGTGTTTGCCTTCCTCGCCATGTACCGAAGTTTACGTGGCCTAGGAACGGCGGTCGGCCGCGGCCTCCAGTACGTACTCGGCCTCGACCCGGTCCTTGGCCCGGCGCCGGTCCTCCAGGACGGCGGTCCAGGCATTGCGGCGGGCCGTGCGCTGGCCGCTGCTCAGCAGCAGCGACTCGACGGCACGGAGGGCATTGGTGACGGAAGGGATGGCGGTGGCGCGTACCGGCACGGCCTGCATCGTGGAAATCTCCTCGGAGCGGATGTGCGGACTGAGTGGAGTGGACTCAGCTGCCCGGGCCGGCTGCCCGGGACTGCGTTGCGCGAAGTGGGTGGCGTGCGCTGGGTGCGGATAGCGGCGGTGGCAGTGGCCCTGAGAGCCACTGCGCCGTGAGTACCCAGCGTCACTGCTCGGTGTTACCAGCGCATGACCGGTCGGTCAAACACCAATGAAACCTTGATACGGGCCGAGCGCACGCCGACGCGGCCCATACGCGCCCCCGACCTGCGAGGAGCGTATGGGCCGCGTCGGATCAGTCATTACCGCCCGGTAGCTTGTTGTGCGGGGATTCACACGGCGGGCGTCGCCGCGACGGCGCCGCGCCGCTCGATCGCCTGCTGGAAAAGGCGGCCCGCGCGGTACGAGGAACGGACCAGCGGCCCGGACATCACGCCGGAGTAACCCATCTCGTCGGCCTCCTCCTTCAGCTCCACGAACTCGTGCGGCTTCACCCAGCGCTCGACCGGGTGATGGCGCACGGACGGGCGCAGGTACTGCGTGATCGTGATGAGCTCGCACCCCGCGTCGTACAGGTCCTGGAGCGCCTCGCTGACTTCCTCGCGGGTCTCGCCCATGCCGAGGATCAGGTTGGACTTGGTCACCAGACCGGCCTCGCGGGCCCGCGTGATGACCTCCAGGGAACGCTCGTAACGGAAGCCGGGACGGATCCGCTTGAAGATCCGCGGCACCGTCTCGACGTTGTGCGCGAGCACCTCGGGGCGCGCGGAGAAGACCTCGGCGAGCTGCTCGGGCACCGCGTTGAAGTCGGGGATCAGCAGCTCGACCTTGGTACGGCCGGCCTCCCGCTCCGCGGTCAGCGCGTGGATCTGGCGGACGGTCTCCGCGTACAGCCAGGCGCCGCCGTCCTCCAGGTCGTCGCGCGCGACGCCCGTGATGGTGGCGTAGTTCAGGTCCATCGTGACGACGGACTCGCCGACCCTGCGGGGCTCGTCCCGGTCCAGCGCCTGCGGCTTGCCCGTGTCGATCTGGCAGAAGTCGCAACGCCGGGTGCACTGGTCGCCGCCGATGAGGAACGTGGCCTCGCGGTCCTCCCAGCACTCGAAGATGTTGGGGCAGCCGGCCTCCTGGCACACCGTGTGCAGGCCCTCGCTCTTCACGAGCTTCTGCAGCTGGTTGTACTCGGGGCCCATCTTCGCCCGGGTCTTGATCCACTCGGGCTTGCGCTCGATGGGGGTCTGGCTGTTTCGGACCTCGAGGCGCAGCATCTTGCGCCCGTCGGGTGCGACAGCGGACACTCCGGCACTCCCCTTTGCTTTCGCTGCATTGGATTCTTCGGCGAACACCAGGGTACGCCTGTAGTTCAATCGGTTTTACGTCCGGCCAACCTGTGGCCGGCAGGGCCTATTCCCGGCCCGGTATTCAGGCCGTCATGCCGTGGCCACGGCATCCGTCGGACGTTCGATGGTGCGCGGGGCGAGCTCCGCGTTCTCCAGGACGTCCTTCAGGTGCTTCTCCACGACCGGGACCACGTCCGTGACGGTGATGTCGCGGCCCAGTTCGTACGCGAGCGACGTGACGCCCGCGTCCCGGATGCCGCACGGCACGATGCGGTCGAACCAGGTGTTGTCCGGGTTCACGTTGAACGAGAAGCCGTGCATGGTCACGCCCTTGGCCACCCGGATGCCGATCGCGGCCAGCTTGCGGTCCTCACGGCGCTGCCCGGCGTTGGACGGGGCGTACTCGGGGCCGTTCAGCCGCGCATCGAACTCCTCGTCCTGCAGCCGCGGGTCGAAGTCGAGGGAGAGGCCGCCGATCGCCGGGCGGTCCTCGACCGGGTCGCCGAGCACCCAGACGCCGCTGCGGCCCTCGACGCGGGAGGTCTCCAGGCCGAACTCGGCGGCGGTACGGATCAGCGCGTCCTCCAGCCGACGGACGTGTGCGACGACATCCACCGGCCTGGGCAGCTTCTGGATCGGGTAGCCGACCAGCTGTCCGGGGCCGTGCCAGGTGATCTTGCCGCCGCGGTCCACATCGATGACCGGGGTGCCGTCCAGCGGGCGCTCACTGTCGGTCGTGCGCCGCCCGGCCGTGTAGACGGGCGGGTGTTCCAGGAGCAGACAGGTGTCCGGGACGGTGTCCTCGAATCTGGCCGCGTGCACCTCGCGCTGCTTCTGCCAGGCCTCCTGGTAGTCGACGGCTTCCTCGCCGAATCCCAGCCGGACGAACCGAAGCTCGGTCACGACAGATGCCTCCCTACTCGCGGTGCCGGGAGCCGGGGGTGCCCGGAGCCACGTCACCATGCACTGAATCACGCCCCGGCCACTGTACGACCGGGTCCCGGTCGGCGGCCCGGCAGGTCGATCCCGTCAGCGCCACCCACAATCCTCACACGATCGGATGAAAGTGAAGTGAAGGTGGCTGAGGCTGCGGCAGAGGCCGCTAAATTCGCGCCGTTCCATTAGGGCTGCCCGCCCGGCCCCGAAGGCAGGAGACCGTACAGCTGATGTCGGAACGACCTCCGCAGCGCACCCCCAACCGCCGACTCGCCTCGCTCATCTCCGAGGCCGGTTTCTCCAACGCCGGCCTTGCCCGAAGAGTGGACCAACTCGGCCTGGAACACGGCCTCGACCTGCGATACGACAAGACGTCCGTGACCCGCTGGCTGCGCGGTCAGCAGCCGCGCGGGACGACCCCCGCGCTGATCGCCGAGGTCTTCACCCGCCGGCTCGGGCGCCGTTTCTCCGCGCAGGACCTGGGCCTCGACGCGTGCGCCCCCGTCTACGCGGGCCTGGAGTTCGCGGCCACGCCCACCGAGGCGATCGACATCGTCAGCGGACTGTGGCGGAAGGACTCGGGCAGCCATGCGGAGCTGCGCAAGATCGCCTTCACCCCGGCCGGTCTCGTCGTCCCCAGCCGGGACTGGCTGATCGGCCGGGCCGACGAGTGGGTGGGGCGGGGGAACGACGCCTCGCCACCGGTGCCGGGCGGGGGCTCTGGGGCCGCTGGTGTCCGTGCGGCGGGTGGTACTCATGCCGCTGGTGGTGCTCATGCGGCTGGTGGGCTCGGCAGGGCTGCCGGGGCCACGGGGGCCATTGAGGTCGGTGGTGCGGGGCGGACCGGTGGGCCCGGCGGGGCGCGCGGGATCGGAGCGCAGGGGTTACACGGCTCGCACGGCGCGCACTGGCCCGGCGGCAGTGCGCACGGCGGTACGGGAGCGGCCGGCGCCGGCGGCCGCAACGGGGTCCGTGGGCCCGCGCCGTCCCGGCCTTCGGGACCGTCCGCACCTCCCGGATCCCCCACACCCCCGACCGCCCCCGCCGCCCCCGGCGTCCCCCGGCAGCGCCAGTCCGACCGCGGCTCCGGCCAGCGAGTCGGCCTCGGAGACGTCGCCGCCCTGCGCTCGGTCGCCGAGCTCTTCCGCACCCTCGACAACGCCTACGGCGGCGGCCACGCCCGGCAGGCCCTCGTCCGGTATCTGGAGCACGAGGCGGAACCGATGCTGCGCGGGACGTACGGGGAGGCCATCGGGCGCCGGCTCTTCTCCGCCGCGGCCGAGCTGACCCGGCTGGCGGGCTGGACCTCGTACGACATCGCGGCCCACGGCCTGGCCCAGCGGTACTTCGTCCAGGCGCTGCGGCTCGCCCAGGCCGCCGGGGACCGCGCGTACGGCGCTTACGTTCTGATCACCATGAGCCGGCAGGCGGTCTACCTCGGACACGGCAGGGAAGCCGTGCAGCTGGCCCGCGTTGCCCAGCAGGGCGTCGGTTCGGCGGCGCCGCCCGTCGTCCAGGCCCTGCTGCATGCCGTCGAGGCACGGGGGCACGGGGTGCTCGGCGACGCCAGGCCCTGCACCACCTCGTTGGCCCGGGCGGAACGCGCGCTGGAGACTGCCCGTCCCGGGGACGAGGTGCCGCACTGGGCGCGGCACTTCGACGAGGCCCAGCTGGCCGACGAGTTCGGCCACTGTCACCGGGACCTGCAGCAGTACAAGGCCGCGGCGCAGTGCGCGGAGCGCTCCCTCCAGCTGCGCGCCCCGGCGTACGCCCGCAGCAGGCTGTTCTGCCGGGTGGTGCTGGCCTCCGCGCGGCTCGGGCTCGGTGAGCTCGACCAGGCGTGCCTGCTCGGCGCGGAGGCCGCCCAGCAGGCGGCCGAGATGCGGTCGGTGCGGGCGACGGAGTACGTACGGGACTTCGAGCGCCGTCTGGAGCCGTACCGGGACGCGGTCGCGGTGCGCGGATACCGGGACCGGGTCGCGGCCCTCGGGTGATCCCTCCCGCGGGACCACGGATGACGCTTCCGCGTGACTCCTGCGCGCGACAGAACGGGTGGTGGCCCGGACCGGGAGCGATCGGTCCGGGCCACCACCCGTTTCGGCAGGGCTCTCTCAGTGCCCGCGCACCTGGACCTCCGCCAGCGACAGCGGGTTGGTGCCGGAGGTCAGTTGCACGCGGACGTACCTGCCGGAGGTGCCCGCCGGGAGCTGCACGGTGGACGGCCGTCCGGCCTGGCCGGTGACATGGACCGCCGTCACACCGGGTGCGGTCCGTGCTTCATCGAGTCCGTCGGCCGTGATCGGGGTGTCCGAGGTCATGACCCAGAAGTCCTTCAGCCGGTCGGAGCAGCAGTCGGTGCGGTTCCAGATGTCGACTGCGGACAGTGACTTCGAGGCGCCCAGGTCGACCTGCCACCACGCCTGCGACGAGGGCTCCGCGGTGTGGGTCACCGAGCCCGATCCGAAGGAGCCGTCGGTGTTCCCGTCGACGGCGCGGGAGGCAGGGGCGTCCCACGCGGTGCTCTTCTGGGTGGCGGCCTTGTTCCGGGCGAGGTTCTCCGGAGCCACCGTGACCTTGATCGCTGTGGTGGTCGTGAGGCGGCCGTGGCGCAGGGTGACGTTCAGTGTGTACGTACCGGGGGCCGCGGTAGCGGGCGGCGTCACGGTGAACGGGACCTTCGCGTCCGCGCCCGGCGCCAGCGGATTCACCCGGGTGGCCGCCGGGGTGACGGTCCAGCCCTCGGGTCCGGACAGTCCGATCCTGGTCCCGGGTGCGTGCTCGCGGGCGGTGTTGGTGAGGGTCAGCGTGCCGTCGGCGGCGCGTTTGGGGTTGAGCTCCTTCGGTAGTTCGGTCCTTGTGCGGACGAGGGTGTTCACGCCCGGGGTGGTGACCTTGAAGACGTACGCGCTCTTGCTCCTGGTGGCCGACGCCCCGTCCTTCGGCGTCTCGACGATCACGCGGCCTGCGGAGTCCTTGTGCCAGGGCAGCGCGCTGCCGTCCGAACCGAGCAGCGTGATACGGGAGTCGGCGGCGACGGGCGTGTCGGCGCCGAGGGTGAGTTCGGCGCCGGGCCACTCCAGCGCGGTCGCGTACAGCGTGCCGTCCTTCACCGTGTAGCGGATCTTGTCGTCTCCGGTCGGCTCCTCGGCGTGGTGCCAGTAGGTCGTCCCGTAGATCGCCTCACCGTTGATCTTCAGCCAGGCTCCGATGTCGAGCAGTCGCTGCTGCTGGATCTCGGGGATGGTGCCGTCGGCGCGCGGGCCGATGTCGAGCAGCAGATTGCCGTTCTTGCTGACGATGTCGGTGAGCGAGTCGATCAGCTGGTCGGAGGTGAGGTGGTCCTCCTCGGGCTCGTTCTGGTTGTAGCCGTAGGAGTGCGCGATGCCCCGGCTGGCCTCCCACTTGTTCGGGTCGATGTCCGGCTTGACCGTGTACTCGGGTGTCTGGAAGTCGAGTTCCTTGCTGTCCAGCGCACCGGTCTCGATCTTGCAGCGGTTGGCGACCGCGACTTCCTTCGGGTGCGCCCGGTTCTTCGCGCGGTTGTAGTAGTCGGCGATGACGGGCGCGGTCTTCCAGTACGACGCGGGTTTGTCCCACTGTCCGTCGCACCAGATGATGTCGGGATCGTACTGATCGACCAGCTCGTTCAGTTGCGGGACCATGTAGTCGCCGACGTAGTTCTTGACCGACGGGGCGCCGGTGTACGGGACTTCGGCGCCGGTGTACGGGTTGCGGACCGGGCTGCCGGTGTACGACGGGTTGTACCACTCGTACAGCGAGTAGTAGAAGCCCGCCTTCAGCTGCCCGCCCTCGGTGTCCTTGCGCGCCGCCTTGAACAGGTCGCCCGCCAGGTCGCGCTCAGGGCCGAGGTCCACGGTGTCGCGGCCGCTGACCTTGCTGTCGAACAGTGCGACGCCTTCATGGTGCTTGGAGGTCAGTACGAAGTATTTGGCACCGGCATCCTTGAACAGCTTCACCCAGGCGTCCGGGTCGTACTTCTCGGCCTTCCACTGGCCGATGAAGTCGTCGTAGTTCGCGGCCGTGCCGTAGGTGTTCTTCTGGTGGGTGTTGGTGGCGCTGCCCTTGCTGTTCATGTAGTTCCAGTACCACTCGGCGTAGCTGCCGCGCGGGCCCCAGGCGGGCACCGAATAGGCGCCCCAGTGGATGAAGATGCCGAACTTGTCGTCGTTGAACCACGTCGGCGTGGGGTGGCTGTTGAGGGACTCCACCGTCGGCTCGTAGTCCTTCGACGGGGGTTCGGGCGCGGCGGAGGCCGGGGTGGTCAGGAAGCCGGCGAGGGCGGCCAGAGCCGTCGCTCCGACGAGTCTGGTATGGGTACGGGTACGGGCATGGGTGCGGGTCACTGCGGGTTCCCTTCGGCTCAGCGGTCGTAATGCGCGTAGTCGGCCCGGACTTGCTCGGGGCTCAACGCCTCGTCCCAGGTGGTGACTTCGTCGAGATCTCCGCGCAGCCCGGCCTTCTTGGTGCCGATCGAGCGCAGCGGGAGCGGAATGGACGCGTCGATCGTGCCGACGCGCTCGCCGTTCGCATACAGGGTGGTGCGGCCCGGCTCGGTGACCCAGGTCAGCTGGACCCACTGGTTCAGTGGCAGGGTGTAGTCGAAGCTGTGGTCGGCCGCGCCGGATGGGGTCTCCCCGGCGATAGCGAGGGGAAGGGTGAAGCCGACCTTGCCGGTGCCCCACTGCTGGAGTTTGAGCACGCCGGCCTTCGAACTGAGCAGCACCTGGTCACTGGTCCTGCCCGTCGTCCTGACCCAGCCGGAGACGGTCCACGGCTCGGTCAGGTCGAGGCCGCCGAATCCCACCCCGTCGCGGTCGCTGTCGAAGCGCCAGGCCTGGCCGCTCACCCCGTCCGGGACCGGAGTGGGGTTGTTGATGATGTACGAGGTGCCCGGCAGGTTCCCCGCGGTGTCCTCGGCGAAGATCGTGTTGCCGGGGCTGACGGCCCACGTCCAGCCGCTCGGTTCGGTCCACTGGGTCGGTCTGGGAACAACGGGCGACCGTGGCGCCGCCATTGTGGTGCCTGTGCTCGATGCGGGTTCGTTCGGAGGCTCGTTCGCCACCGCGACGGGAGTGATAGATCCGATGACTAGAGCTATAAGGAGTGGCAGAACAGGCATGAATCGGCGCACTGCGGTCTCCTGAACATCCGGTTCGCCAGGACCGTAGCGGTAGACGTGGCGCACGACAAGGGTGTTTGCGGGAGTGGTGTAAACCACTCTCGAAAACAGGAGGTGGAGCGATAGATCCGATCTGTAAGGGGTGTTGGGGTTGGGGTCGGCTGGACCGGGGCAGGATGTGCGCGGGCGGACTCAGGCCGCTTCGCGCAGTTCCGCCTCCAGGTGGCCGGGGCGGATGCCCAGATCGGTGAGGATCGCCTGGGCCGCGCGGCGGCCCGAGAACAGGGCGCCCTGGACCGTGCTCGTGTCGCGGTGGTCGCCGCACACGTACAGCCCGGCGAGCAGCCGGACCGGGCGGCGCAGATCGTGCGGGGCGGGCATCGCGGGGACCGCCTCGGGGTCGTGGTGGGCGGCCAGCAGCTCCCAGTCGTCGGTGGGGGTGCCGTACAGGACGGCCAGATGGGCGCGGACCGTGCGGTCCAGATCGGGCGGTGGCGTGCCGAGCACCGTCGAGCTGATCAGGGTCCGGCCGTGCGGGGCGCGCGACGGGTCGACCGCGCTCATCACCGCGGTGTGCGCGACCGGGCCCGAGCGGTCGGCGTCCAGCAGCAGCGAGGCACCGGTCGACGGGGCAGTGGGGGCGGTGTGGTGAAGGACCGTCACCGGGTGGAAGGGCGGCACCCGCAGGCCGGGCAGCAGTTCGGCGGCGGCGCCCGCGCCGGTCGCCAACAGCAGGGAGCGGCAGCCCAGTTCGCCGTGCTCCTTGGTGCGGACCGAGGTGATGTCGGCTGCTGTGACATGCACGCCCGTCCGTACGGTGCCGGGCGGCAGCGCGGCCGCGAGCAGTTCGGGCAGCCGTGCCGAACCCCCCTCGGGCACGCACAACCGGCCGCGCGCGTAGTCGCGCAGCGCGAGATCGGCGCACCGGCTGGACGTGGTGAGTTGCGGGTCGCTGAGCAGCGCGGTGAGCAGCGGCCGCAGAAAGCCGTTGACCGTACGGGCGGTCGGGCCGCGGCGGGACAGGGCGGCGAGCGCGGTCTGTTCGGGCCGGGCCAGGATGCGGGCGGCCGGGGTCGCGGCGAGCCGGGCCAGGGCCGCGCCCAGCCGGGCCTGGTCGATCGGCCCGCCCATCGGCGAATGGGGGGCGCTCGCCAGGGCGCGCGCTGCCTTGAATGCGCCTCGCGCGCCCCGTACAACGCCGGTCCGGTAACGGCGGCCCTCGCTGTGGACGAGGACTCCCGGCGCGAAGCTGCGCAGCACGAGCCCGTCGAGGGCGGGCATCAGGCGGAGATCCGGATACGAGGTGCTGAGGAGTGGGCCGAGGTGGTCGAGCAGGAAGCCGTTTGTTTCGGCGGTGGTCATCCGGCCGCCGACCCGGGGGCCGGCCTCCAGGACGCTGACGCTGACCCCTGCGCCGGTCAGTCGGTGGGCGGCTGACAGGCCGGCGATCCCGGCCCCGATGATGACGACGTCCGCGTGGCGTGCCGAGCTGAGCACGTGCCCTCCCCGAGTCGGCGCAACTTCTGGGAGGCTCTTGCCCCCGACTGGCCCCCGGAATGCCCGAGTTCGCATGGAGGCTAGGAGGGTGTCCGACGCGGGCGCAGTCGCGCGTACCGGGGGCACCGGTGCACGGGGTCGCACGTCCGTCCGAACGTGAGGGGAATGTGCGGGAAATGTGGGCCGAGGCCGCGCCGGACGCGCCCCGCGTTCAGCGCAGTGCCGCGCGGATCGCCGCGTCGATTCCCGGGAAGGCGAACACGAAGCCCGAGTCCAGCAGTCGGCCCGGCAGCACCCGCTGGCTGCCCAGCACGTCCTCGGCGAAGTCCCCGAGGACGATCCGCAGGGCCGGTGCCGGAGCGGTCAGGAACGTGGGGCGGCGCAGCACGCGCCCCATCGCGGCCGTCACCTCGCCGTTGGTGACGGGGTCGGGGCCGGTCAGGTTCACCGGTCCCGACAGCGATTCCGTCTCCAGGATGTGCCGCAGCGCCGCGACCTCGTCGTGCAGCGCGATGAAGCTCCAGTACTGGCGCCCGTTGCCCAGCCGCCCGCCGAGCCCCGCGCGGAACAGCGGGAAGAGCCGGCCCCAGGCACCGCCCTCTCGCGCGACCACCAGACCGGTGCGCGCGTGCACCGTCCGTACGCCCGCCTCCTGGGCCGCGGCCGTGGCCGCCTCCCATTCCACGCACACCGACGGCAGGAAGCCCTCGCCGGCCGGGGCGCTCTCGTCGACCGCGCGGTCCCCGGTGTCGCCGTAATAGCCGATCGCCGACCCGGACAGCAGTACTTTCGGCGGTGCGTCCAGTGAGGCGACGGCCTCCGCGATCGCTGTCGTCCCGAGCACCCGGCTGTCCCTTATCTCCCGCTTGTACGCCGGTGTCCAGCGGTGGTCGCCGACGCCGGCGCCGGCGAGATGGACGACGGCGTCGCAGCCCACCAGGCCCGCCACGTCGACGTACCGGCGCCGGGGATTCCACTCGACCTCGTCACCGGCCCGTGCAGGGCGTCGCACCAGGCGTACGACCTCGTGCCCGTCGGCCCGCAGCGAGCGCACCAGCGCCGCTCCGAGGAGTCCGGATGCTCCGGTGACAGCGATACGGGAGTGCAGCATGGGGCCATTCTGCCGCAGCGGGCCCGGGCGCGCCTCGCCCGACGGGCCGAGGCCCGGCGCACAGGTCGTCCGAAGAGCAGCCGGAGGGCGACGTCCCGGCAACAGCCAGGGCTGTGTCAGCCCGCGTCAGCCGGAGCAGGACTGGCGCGACCGGTTCGACCGGGTCCACCGCGAGCTCGACTACGCGGTCCTGCCCATCACCCTGCACCCGGACGTCAGCGGCCGCCCGCAGGTGCTGCTGATGCTGGAGCGCTTCGTCGAGTACGTCGCCGGGCACGAGGGCGTCAGCTTCTGCACCCTGGAGGACGCGGCCGACGACTTCCGCCGCCGGTTCCCGTTCGACTCGGCCGAGCGCCCCGCCGATTTGCGCTGAGCCGGAAAACTGGGCTGACCGGGCAAGGTGCTGCGTGGCACAGTGGCACGCATGCCCGATATACACCCGCACCCGGTCAGCCCCGTCCGTTCCGTCCGCCCCGCGGTTCTCGCCGACGAAGCCGCTCTCGGCGAACTCGACCGCTCCACGTGGTCCACGCTGCACGCGGTCATGCCGAAGCCCCAGCCGCCGTACGCGCCGTTCTTCGACGACCGCCACAGGCCCGAGGAGTTTCTCGTCGCCGAGGCGGAGAACGCTGCGGGGGAGGTGTCCATCGCCGGATACATCAGGCTGGTCCCGCCGACCCCGATGGCCTGCAACGCACATGTCCGGCAGATACAGGGCCTCGCCGTGGCGGACTGGGCGCGCGGCCGCGGGGTCGCCAGGACCCTGCTGCGCGCCGCGTTCGCGGCCGCGCGGAGCGCCGGGGCGAACCGGATGACGCTGCGGGTGCTCGGGCACAACGCGCCGGCGCGGGCCCTGTACGAGTCGGAGGGGTTCGTCGTCGAGGGTGTGCTGCCCGGTGAGTTCTTCCTGGGCGGGCGTTACGTCGACGACGTGATGATGGGCCGCTCGCTCGCCCCCTGACCGTTCCCGCTCAGCCCTTGAACAGCCGCATGCCGCCCATGAGTTCCTGCAGACAGCGGACCGCCGGATCGGCGGGTGAGCCGGGCCCGCCCGTCGGCGCGTCCGTCTGCCCCAGGACTCCAGCGCCACGCGTACCGCGTCCGTGGCGGCCGCCGCGGCGAGCCGGACCTCCAGCGGGTCCGCCGCCTCGCCGGCCAGCCGGGTCAGGGCTTCGCCGGCCCGGACACCGTCGCGGGCGTCGTGGCGATGCCCGGATCGCAGGACGGGGCGTTCATCACGGGTACGGAGATCCGGATCGACGGCGGCACGCACTTCTGACGTGGCGGCAGAACCCGCTTCCGGCCTGACGGCGTGACCGCGCGACGGCGTGAGCGCAGGGCCCTGGCGGGTTCAGTCGGTTCAGTCGGCGCCGAACCGCTCCCAGAGCGCGGGAAAGCGTTCCGCCAGCACATCTTCGTCCTCGAGGCTGAACGGGGTGCCCGCCGGCTCGGCGGTCTGGGGCGGCAGGCCGAGATCCGGGGTGACCACGCCGGTGAGCTGTTCGTACGCCTCGTCGGCGGCGTAGCCGAGGTCCTCGGCCTCCCCGTCGACCTCCGGGTCGAAGTCGTCGAGGAGGTCGGCGAGGCCGTCCGGGTCGTGCAGCGCGCCCTCGAAGACGTCCCGGCCCTGCCCGATCAGCCAGCAGCGGAAGAAGTCGAAGGCGTCGTCGCTCGCGCCGCCCAGCAGCACGGTGGCGGCGCCCCACAGATCCCAGCGGTACGCGCGGTTGTAGCGGGCCTCGAAGTGCCTGGCGAAATCCAGCACGGCTTCGGGATCGAGCCGCACCAGCCGTTCGACGAGCAGATCGGCCTGGTCCTCGGGGTCGCCCTCGGCGGCCTCGCGGGTGCTGTCGACGATCTCCCAGAACTCCGTCTCGTCCATCACGGCTCAAGCATCGGCCCTGGCGGCGGGCGATGCACGCGGACGCGGCGAAAAGGCCCCCTCAGCGATAGAGGTCGCGCAGGCGTTCGGCGGCCGCGGCGAACCGGGCCCGCAGAGCGGCCGGTTCGAGAACTTCCAACTCGGTTCCCAGGGTGAGCAGCTGGCTGTAAGCGATGTCGAGGGACTCGACCGGCAGAGTGACCGTCAGCCACCCCTGCGCATCGGCCGGTCCCGCCGCGTCCAGCGCGTCGTGGACCGCCGAACGGTCCAGTGCGTACGGCAGTCGGCGTACCCCCTCCTGCGACACCCGTACCGTCACCTCGGTACGCAGGAGCGAGCGGGCGAACTGCGCGGCCCGCTCGTCCCAGAACCCCGGCAGATCGAACCTCTCGTCGCGCGCGAACCGCTCGTCCGACACCGCGACGGCCGAGAACCGGTCGATCCGGTACACCCGGAAGTCCTCCGCCACCCGGGCGCAGAGGTACCAGACCCCGGCCTTCAGGACGAGCCCGTACGGGGCCAGCTCCCGCTCCACCTCCTCGTCCCCGCCGTTGCGGCGGTAGCGGGCGTGGACGATCCGGTCGTCCCAGACCGCCTCCGCGACGGCGGGCAGCAGCTCGGGAGTGACCGGTTCCTGGTACCAGCCGGGAGCGTCCAGGTGGAAGCGCCGGGCGGCACTTGCCGAGGCGTCCCGCAGGGACGGGAGCAGCGCCGCCGACACCTTGAGCCGGGCCGCGGACGCGGCGTCCTGAAGGCCCATCTCGCGCAGGGCCGACGGCAGCCCGGAGAGGAAGAGCGCCTCGGCCTCGCTGCGGGCGAGCCCGGTGAGGCGCGTACGGTACCCGCCGACCAGCCGGTAGCCCCCGGCCCGGCCCCGGTCCGCGTACACCGGGACACCCGCCTCGGAGAGCGCCTGGGCGTCCCGGGTGACGGTCCGCTCGGACACCTCCAGCTCCCGGGCGAGCTCGGCGGCGGTCATGGCGGGACGGGACTGCAGCAGCAGCACCATTTTGATGAGACGGGCAGCACGCATGCGGCCATTGTGGCCGCATGCGTGCTGCCCTCGAATGCGGGCCGGGAGCGAGAGCCCGGGCCCGTGCAGGAGGCGGCCGGGCGTACCCGGCCGCCTCCTCATCAGGTCACAGCCCGTACTGCTCCCGGGCGTCCTTGACCGCGGACGCGGACACCTCGCCGCGGCGGGCCAGCTGCGCCAGGGCCGCGACCGTGATCGACCGGGCGTCGACGCCGAAGTGGCGACGGGCCGCCTCACGGGTGTCGGAGAGGCCGAAGCCGTCCGTGCCGAGCGAGGACCAGTCCTGCTCCACCCACTGGCTGATCTGGTCCGGGACCTGCCGCATCCAGTCGCTGACCGCGAGGACCGGACCCGGTGCGCCCGCCAGCGCCTGGGTCACGTACGGCACCCGCTGCTCACCGCGGAGCAGCGCCTCGTCGCACTCCAGCGCCTCGCGGCGCAGCTCGCCCCACGAGGTGGCGGACCAGACGTCGGCCCGGACCCCCCAGTCAGCGGCCAGCAGCTCCTGGGCCTCCAGGGCCCAGTGGATCGCCGTACCGGAGGCCAGCAGCTGGATCTGCGGGGCGTCCGCCGCCGTGGGCGTGCCCTCCTTGAAGCGGTAGAGGCCCTTGATGATGCCGTCCTCGACGCCTTCCGGCATCGCGGGTTGCGGCTTCGGCTCGTTGTAGACCGTCAGGTAGTAGAAGACGTTCTCGGCGTCGGGGCCGTACATCCGGCGCAGACCGTCCTTGACGATCACCGCGATCTCGTACGCGAACGCCGGGTCGTAGTTGAGCGACGCGGGGTTCGTGGCGGCGATCAGGTGCGAGTGGCCGTCCGCGTGCTGGAGGCCCTCACCGGTCAGCGTCGTACGGCCCGCGGTGGCGCCGACGATGAAGCCCTTGCCGAGCTGGTCGGCGAGCTGCCACATCTGGTCGCCGGTCCGCTGCCAGCCGAACATCGAGTAGAAGATGTAGAAGGGGATCATCGCCTCGCCGTGCGTCGCGTACGACGTCGAGGCGGCGATGAAGTCGGCCATGGCCCCGGCCTCGGTGATCCCCTCGTTGAGGATCTGGCCGTCCTTGGCTTCCTTGTAGTACATCAGCTGGTCGCGGTCGACCGGCTCGTACGTCTGGCCCAGCGGCGAGTAGATGCCGGCCGACGGGAACAGCGACTCCATACCGAAGGTACGGGCCTCGTCCGGGACGATCGGCACCCAGCGCCTACCGGTCTCCTTGTCCCGCATCAGGTCCTTGACCAGGCGCACGAAGGCCATGGTCGTGGCCATCTCCTGCTTGCCGGAGCCCTTGTACAGGGCCTTGAACGCGCGCTCCTCGGGCTCGGGCAGCGCCACCGCGTGCACCCGGCGGGCCGGTGCGGGGCCGCCGAGGGCGGCGCGGCGCTCCTGGAGGTAGCGGACCTCGGGGGAGTCGGCGCCCGGGTGGCCGTACGGCACCAGGCCGTCGGCGAAGGCGCTGTCCGGGATCGGGAGTCCGAGCAGCTCGCGCATGCCCTTGAACTCGTCGATCGTCAGCTTCTTCATCTGGTGGTTGGCGTTCTTGGACTCGAAGCCCTTGCCGAGCGTGTAGCCCTTCACTGTCTGCGCGAGGATCACGGTCGGCGCGCCCTTGTGCTCGACGGCGGCCTTGTACGCCGCGTACACCTTGCGGGCCTCGTGGCCGCCGCGCGAGTTGTAGAAGCACTCGGCGATCACCGCGTCGGTGAGCAGCTTCGCCAGCTCGGCGAGCGCGGGCTCGGCGCCGAAGAAGTGCTCACGGATGTACGCGACATCGCGGGTGGCGTACGTCTGGAACTGCGCGTCCGGGACCTCCCGGAGCCGGCGGACCAGCGCACCGGTGGTGTCCAGCTGGAACAGCTCGTCCCAGGCGCTGCCCCAGAGCGTCTTGATGACGTTCCAGCCAGCGCCGCGGAACGCGCCCTCCAGCTCCTGGACCACGCGGAAGTTGGCGCGGACCGGGCCGTCGAGGCGCTGCAGGTTGCAGTTGATGACGAAGGTCAGGTTGTCGAGCCGCTCACGCGCCGCGAGGGCGAGGGCCGCGGTCGACTCGGGCTCGTCCATCTCGCCGTCGCCGAGGAAGGCCCAGACGTGCGAGTTCGACGTGTCCTTGATGTTGCGGTTGGCCAGGTAACGGTTGAAGCGCGCCTGGTAGATCGCCGAGAGCGGGCCGAGGCCCATCGACACGGTGGGGAACTCCCACAGCCAGGGCAGCCGCCGCGGGTGCGGGTAGGACGGCAGACCGTCGCCGCCCACCTCCTGGCGGAAGTTGTCGAGGTGCTGCTCGCTGAGCCGGCCGTCGAGGAACGCGCGGGCGTAGATGCCGGGGGAGGCGTGGCCCTGGATGTAGAGCTGGTCGCCGGAGCCGTCCCCCTCCTTGCCGCGGAAGAAGTGGTTGAAGCCGGTCTCGTACAGCCAGGCCGCCGAGGCGAAGGTGGCGATGTGGCCGCCGACGCCGAACCGGGAGCCGCGGGTGACCATCGCCGCCGCGTTCCAGCGGTTCCAGGCGGTGATCCGGGACTCCATCTCCAGGTCGCCGTCGAACGCGGGCTCGGCGGCGGTCGGGATGGAGTTGACGTAATCGGTCTCCAGCAGCTTGGGCAGCGCGAGACCGGCGCCCTCGGCATGCTGGAGCGAGCGGCGCATCAGGTACGCGGCGCGGTGCGGGCCCGCGGCCTTGGTGACGGCATCCAGGGAGGCCGCCCATTCGGCGGTCTCCTCGGGGTCACGGTCCGGGAGCTGATCGAGCTCGCTCGGAAGCTTTCCTACGGGGTCGGTCATGATCGCCGCCTTCCGGAGTGGAGGGGGGTGGAGAAAGGCCCTGGCTGGCAGGACAGGGCGATGGGGCCGGTGGGCCCGCGGAGTGAACTCTAAGCCGCCGATCGATGATCGATCAAAGGATGAACGGCAAAACTTCTCGATATGAAGAAAGTGGCATTCGGTGCCGTAAAGCCGGGCACGGAGTGACGGGATTTAGCGCGCAAAAGGGGCGCTGGTCTGCACGGATGAGCGCATCTTGTGCCAGATGAGCAAGCCGCTCGGGCGGCGTCGCGCGTACGCATCCGCTGCGGGAAATGCCTGACGCCGCTCGGACGGCGACGCGTACGCGGCCCGGGCCCGCGATGCGTACGCTCCTCGGGTCCGTGACGCGCGTGACGCTTACGCTCCTCGGGTCCGTGACGCGCGTGACGCTTACGCTCCTAGGGTCCGTGACGCGCGTGACGCTTACGCTCCTAGGGTCCGTGACGCGCGTGACGCTTACGGACTCAGGCGCGGGGGGCACAGCCGAGGACGTGGGCCTTGACCAGTGCCCCGATTTCCGGGTCCTTCCGCAGGAAGGCCTCGATGAGCGCCTCGTGCTCCTCCGCGTACGACTTCTGCACCGTGCCCAGCCACCGGATCGACAGGGCGGTGAACACCTCGATGCCCAGCCCCTCCCAGGTGTGCAGCAGTACGGCGTTCCCGGCCGCCCGCACCATCTCCCGGTGGAACGCCACCGTGTGCCGCACCTGCGCCTCGCCGTCGGCCAGCCGGTCGGCCTCGTAGAGTGCCGCCACGTGCGGCGACAGCCGCGAGCAGTCCTCGCCGAGCGCCGGAGCCGCCAGTTCCGCGGCGATCTGCTCCAGGCCGGCCCGTACCGGATAGGACTCCTCCAGGTCGGCCGCGGTCAGGTTCCGTACGCGTACACCCTTGTTGGGCGCCGACTCGATCAGCCGGAGCGTCTCCAACTCCCGCAGCGCCTCGCGTACGGGCGTCTGGCTGACCTCCAGCTCGGTGGCGATCCGCCGCTCCACGATCCGCTCGCCCGGCTTCCAGCGCCCGCTGACGATCCCGTCCACGATGTGCTCGCGGATCTGTTCGCGCAGCGAGTGGACGACGGGCGGGGTCATGAGGGGCTCCTTCGGAGAAACCGGCGCTGCCGATCCGGTCGACGCCGAAGCGGCGACCGGTGGTGACTAGACAATACGGCGGCGCCCCCGCCCGGAAGTGGTCCGGACGGGGGCGCCGCTGGTGAGGCTGGTTACAACCGCGGTGCTCAGAGGCCGAGCTCGACCTCGAACTCACCGGCCTCCAGGATCGCCTTGACCGAGGTCAGGTAGCGGGCGGCGTCCGCGCCGTCCACCAGACGGTGGTCGTAGGAGAGCGAGAGGTACGTCATGTCGCGCACCGCGATCGTCTCGCCGAGGTCCGGGTGGTCGATGACCACCGGGCGGCGGACCGTGGCACCGATGCCCAGGATGGCTGCCTGGTTCGGGGGCACGATGACGGTGTCGAACAGCGCACCGCGCGAGCCGGTGTTGCTGATGGTGAAGGTGGCACCGGACATGTCGTCCGGCGTCAGGCCGCCACCGCGGGCCTTGTCGGCCAGCTCGGCGGTCTTCTTCGAGATACCGGCGATGTTCAGGTCGCCCGCACCCTTGATGACCGGGGTCATCAGACCCTTCTCGGCGTCCACGGCGATGCCGATGTTCTCCGAGTCGAAGTACGTGATGGTGCCCTCGTCCTCGTTGATCCGGGCGTTGATGACCGGGTGGGCCTTCAGCGCCTGGGCCGCCGCCTTCACGAAGAACGGCATCGGGGACAGCTTGACGCCCTCACGGGCGGCGAACGCGGCCTTCGCCTGGTTGCGCAGCTTCATCAGCTTGGTGATGTCGACCTCGACGACCGAGGTCAGCTGGGCCTGCGAGTGCAGCGCCTTCATCATGTTGTCGCCGATGACCTTGCGCATGCGGGTCATCTTGACCGTCTGACCGCGCAGCGGGGAGGCCTCCAGCTTCGGCGCCTTGGCGGCGGCGGTCGCAGCGACGGGGGCCGGGGCAGCGGCGGCGGCCCTGGCGGCCTCCGCGGCGGCGACGACATCCTGCTTGCGGATCCGGCCACCGACGCCGGTGCCCTTGACGGTGCTCAGGTCGACACCGCTCTCGGAGGCGAGCTTGCGCACCAGCGGCGTGACGTACGCGCCCTCGTCGACGGGGGCCGTCGGGGCGACCGGAGCCGGGGCGGCAACGGGTGCCGGAGCGGCGACGGGCGCCGGAGCGGCCGGGGCCACCGGAGCCGGAGCGGCGACCGGGGCGGCGGGCGCCACCGGGGCCGGAGCGGGAGCGGCAGGGGCCGGGGCGGCGACGGGCGCCGGAGCGGCCGGAGCCGGGGCAGCCGCCGGAGCGGCACCCGCGGCACCGATGACGGCGAGCTTGGCGCCGACCTCGGCGGTCTCGTCCTCGGCGACCACGATCTCCAGCAGCACACCGGAAACCGGGGCCGGGATCTCGGTGTCGACCTTGTCCGTGGAGACCTCGAGCAGCGGCTCGTCCTCCGTGACCTCCTCGCCGACCTCCTTCAGCCAGCGGGTGACGGTGCCCTCGGTGACGCTCTCGCCGAGCGCCGGGAGGGTGACGTCGGTACCGGCGGCGCCACCGGCCGGAGCGGCGGCGGCCGGAGCCTCGGCCACGGGGGCCGGGGCGGCGGGGGCCTCGACCGGCGCCGGGGCCGGGGCGGCCGCGGGCTCGGCGGCCGGAGCCGCGGCGGCAGCAGGCGCACCCGTGCCGTCGTCGATGACGGCCAGCTCGGCGCCGACCTCGACGGTCTCGTCCTCGGCGACCTTGATGGCCGCGAGGATGCCGGCCGCCGGGGCCGGGATCTCGGTGTCGACCTTGTCGGTCGAAACCTCGAGCAACGGCTCGTCGGCCTCGACTCGCTCGCCCTCGGCCTTCAGCCAGCGGGTGACAGTGCCCTCGGTGACGCTCTCGCCGAGCGCCGGAAGGGTTACGGAAACCGACATGGTTTCAGTTGCTCCTTAACGAAAGTGCGGAAGTAGGTCGGTCGTCGCGCCCGGTCGACTGATCAGTCGTGGGAGTGCAGGGGCTTGCCGGCCAGGGCCAGGTGGGCCTCGCCGAGCGCCTCGCTCTGGGTCGGGTGGGCGTGGATGAGCTGCGCGACCTCGGCGGGCAGCGCCTCCCAGTTGTAGATCAGCTGGGCTTCGCCGACCTGCTCGCCCATACGGTCACCGACCATGTGGACGCCGACCACGGCACCGTCCTTGACCTGGACGAGCTTGATCTCGCCGGCGGTCTTGAGGATCTTGCTCTTGCCGTTGCCCGCGAGGTTGTACTTCAGAGCGACGACCTTGTCCGCGCCGTAGAGCTCCTTGGCCTTGGCCTCGGAGATGCCCACGGAGGCGACCTCGGGGTGGCAGTACGTCACCCGGGGGACACCGTCGTAGTCGATCGGAACGGTCTTCAGACCGGCCAGCCGCTCCGCCACCAGGATGCCCTCGGCGAAGCCGACGTGGGCGAGCTGAAGCGTCGGGGCCAGGTCGCCCACGGCCGAGATGGTCGGAACGTTGGTCTGCATGTACTCGTCGACGAGGACGTAGCCGCGGTCCATCGCGACGCCGGCCTCCTCGTAGCCCAGGCCCTGCGAGACCGGGCCGCGGCCGATGGCGACCAGCAGGACCTCCGCCTCGAAGGTCTTGCCGTCGGCGAGGGTCACGCGGACGCCGTCCTGCGTGTACTCGGCGCTCTGGAAGAACGTACCGAGGTTGAACTTGATGCCGCGCTTGCGGAAGGCGCGCTCAAGAAGCTTCGAGCTGTTCTCGTCCTCGACCGGGACGAGGTGCTTCAGGCCCTCGATGATCGTGACGTCGGTGCCGAAGGAGGTCCACGCCGAGGCGAACTCGACGCCGATGACGCCGCCGCCCAGCACGATCGCGGACTTCGGGACGCGGTCCAGCTTCAGCGCGTGGTCCGAGGAGATGATGCGGTTGCCGTCGATCTCCAGGCCCGGCAGCGACTTCGGCACGGAGCCGGTCGCGAGCAGCACATGGCGGCCCTGGACGCGGCGGCCGTTCACATCCACCGAGGTGGGGGAGGAGAGCCGTCCCTCACCCTCGATGTAGGTGACCTTGCGCGAGGCGATGAGACCCTGCAGACCCTTGTACAGGCCCGAGATCACGTCGTCCTTGTACTTGTGGACGGCCTGGATGTCGATGCCCTCGAAGGTGGCCTTGACACCGAACTGGTCGGCCTCGCGCGCCTGGTCGGCGATCTCGCCGGCGTGCAGCAGGGCCTTCGTGGGGATGCAGCCGTTGTGCAGGCAGGTACCGCCGACCTTGCCCTTCTCGATCAGAGCGACGTCCAGGCCCAGCTGCGCTCCGCGCAGGGCCGCGGCGTAACCGCCGCTACCACCGCCGAGGATCACTAGGTCGAAAACGGTGCTGGCGTCGTTCGCCACGTCACGTCCTCCATGCATGTGCGCCGTATGCCGGGCCCCGTCGCTGGGGGATGACCGGCCGGTCGGCTGGTGTTCGGCCGCTTTGATATTCGGCCCTGTGGTGGGGGCCCTGTCCTGCCGAGAACCCATCTTCGCACTTGTTGACGGTGGGCGGGACGCGGGGCCCAGGTCTGAGACGGATGATCATCCGTCTCAGGTGGTTACCGCTGCGTAGAAAAAGGATAGGCGTGCAGCGCGGCGTCGGAAGGGTGGTGGTGGGAGGCGGGAGGGCCTACTGATTTCGTTGAGAGCGAAACCTGCCGGAACCGTGCCGCGATGCCACCGGGGGAACACGTACGGCCCCGGACGTATGCCCGGGGCCGTACACCAGCTGCGACGTCAGCCGAGGTCTCCGGCCGCGGTGCGCTCCGCCAGCTTCACCAGCGTGCGGACCGCGGAACCGGTGCCGCCCTTCGGCGTGTAGCCGTACGGCGCGCCCTCGTGGAAGGCCGGGCCCGCGATGTCCAGGTGCGCCCAGGCGATGCCCTCGCCCACGAACTCCTGCAGGAACAGGCCGGCCACCAGGCCGCCGCCCATCCGCTCGCCCATGTTGGCGATGTCGGCGGTCGGGGAGTCCATGCCCTTGCGCAGGTCGGCGGGGAGCGGCATCGGCCAGGAGGCCTCGCCGACCTCCTCGGCGATCTCGTGGATGGAGGTACGGAAGGCGTCGTCGTTGGCCATGATGCCGAAGGTGCGGTTGCCCAGTGCCAGCACCATGGCGCCGGTCAGGGTCGCCACGTCGACGATCGCGTCCGGGTTCTCCTCGGAGGCGCGGGTCAGCGCGTCGGCGAGGACGAGGCGGCCCTCGGCGTCCGTGTTGAGGACCTCGACGGTCTTGCCGCTGTACATGCGCAGCACGTCACCGGGGCGGGTGGCGTTGCCCGACGGCATGTTCTCGGCGAGCGCCAGCCAGCCGGTGACATTGACCCGCAGGCCCAGACGGGCGGCCGCGACGACGCTCGCGAACACGGCGGCGGCGCCGCTCATGTCGCACTTCATCGTCTCGTTGTGACCGGCCGGCTTCAGCGAGATGCCGCCCGAGTCGTAGGTGATGCCCTTGCCGACGAGGGCCAGGGTCTTCTCCGCCTTCGGGTGCGTGTAGGCGAGCTTCACCAGGCGCGGGCCGTGGGTCGAGCCCTGGCCGACGCCCAGCAGGCCGCCGAAGCCGCCCTTGACGAGCGCCTTCTCGTCGAGGACCTGCACCTTGATGCCGTGCTCCTTGCCCGCGGCGGTGGCCACGGCGGCGAAGGACTCGGGGTACAGGTCGTTCGGCGGGGTGTTGATCAGGTCGCGGGCGCGGTTGATCTCCTCGACGATCGCGAGCGCGCGGTCGGCGGCCGCCTTGAACGCCTTGTCGCGCGGCTTGGTGCCGAGCAGGGCGACCTCGGCGAGCGGCTGCTTCGGGCCGTTGCCGTTCTTCTTGTCCTTGGGCGCCAGCTTGTTCTCGCCACCCTGGTACGCGGTGAAGGCGTACGCACCGAGGAGCGCGCCCTCGGCGATCGCCCCGGCGTCCTCGACGGAGGCGACGGGCAGCGCGAAGCCGGCCTTCTTCGAACCGGCCAGGGCGCGCGCGGCGGAGCCCGCGGCCTTGCGCAGCGCCTCGGCGTCGTACGCCTCGTCCTTCTTCGGTACGGAGCCGAGGCCGACCGCGACGACGACCGGGACCTTGAGGCCGTCGGGCGCGGGGAGCTTGGTCACCTCGCCCTCGGCACCTGCGGCGCCCAGGGCCTCCAGGACGGTGGCGAGCTTTCCGTCGAACGCCTTGTCCACGGCCTCGGCGCCCGGTGCGAGGACCAGGTCCCCAGACTTGGATCCAGCGCCCTTGGCGACGCCGACGACGAGTGCGTCGGCGCGCAGCGTCGCCGCACCTGCAGTGCTGAGAGTCAGAGCAGTCACGGTGGTGAAATCTCGCTTCCGTTGAGTTCGTTGTCGGTCGATGGGTGGGCCGACCGTGCCCGGCGCATCGTGGACGCCGCCGCAATGTGCCGGGAATGAGCCTACGCGCGCCCTTGCTGCGGTATCACGGCGGCGGGCCGTCGGCGTCCTGTTGCGGCGATCCGGGCCACGGGCAGCGAGCGGTCCGGGACCGGGCCCGTGCGGCCGGAACGGAGCGTGGACGTAGGGTCGTTGGTGGTGCCGGACCAGCAGGGGGAGAAGATCAAGCGCGCCCGCGGGGCTGCACGCGTGCGGGATCGCTGCGGGCGCTGCCCGCGACCGTACTGATGCTGCCGGCCCTGCTGACCGGTTGCACCACGGCCGCGGAGCCCGCCTCGAAGGACCGGTGGCGGCCGGAGCCGGGCATCGGCCGGCAGTGGCAGCTCTCCGGCCGGCTTGACCCCACGGTGGACGTCCCGGTGTACGACATCGACGGCTTCGACCACGGGGGACGGCCGGATCGGGCTCCGAGGTCGAGAGGCTCTAGCCGAGCGCCAGCACCACCAGGGCCGCCGTCGCCGCCGTCTCCGCCAGCGCGCCGAAGACGTCGCCGGTCACCCCGCCGAAGCGGCGCACGCAGTGCCGTAGCAGGAGTTGGGCGACGCCGAGGGCGAGCAGCGCGGCGAGGGCGTGGCGCAGCGCCCCGTAGCCGCCGAAGAGCGCACCGGCACCCGCGCAGGCCACGACCACGACCGCCCCGGCCGCCACCGCGGCCCGGACCGTGACCGTCCCCGCCACCGCCGCACCCAGCCCTTCCGGACGGGCCGCCGGCACGCCCTGACGGGACGCCAGGGTGAGCGCGAGCCGGGCGGTGACCGCCGCGACGGTTGCCGCGACCGTGCCGCGTGCCCAGCTCTGCCCGTACAGCTGGTCGAGGACCGCGACCTGGGCCAGCAGCACGAACAGCAGGGTGATCACCCCGAACGGCCCGATGTCCGACTGCTTCATGATCCGCAGCGCGTCGTCGGCGGGCCTGCCGCTGCCCAGGCCGTCCGCGGTGTCCGCGAGACCGTCCAGGTGCAGGCCCCGGGTCAGCACCGCGGGCACGGCGGCGGAGGCCACCGCGGCGAGCAGCGGACCGGAGCCGAGCAGCAGCAACAGGCCACCGGGCACCGCGGCGAGGAGCCCCACGACGAGACCGGCCAGCGGCGCGCACAGCATCCCGGCGCGGGCGGTACCGCGGTCCCAGCGGGTGACGCGGACGGGAAGCACGGTCAGGGTGCCGAAGGCGAAACGCAGGCCGTGGAGGTTCAGGGAGGTCACGGCGCGCAGGCTAATCGCTGTGCCGGACCGATAGATTGGTCATAGCACGACGGATCATGACGAAAGCGACTTATCTGGAGTGGGTGGCATGGGTCACTGGTTCGAGGAGAACATCGTCGAGCCGGGGAAGGTGCCGTTGCTCCTCGCCCTGGCCGCCTTCGTGCTCACCTTCGCCGTCACCCGGTTCATCACCCGGATGATCAGGGCGGGGAAGGGCCCGTTCCGCAACATCACGCCCGGCGGAGTGCACGTCCACCACGTGGTGCCCGGCGTGGTGTTGAGTGTCGTCGGCGGCTTCGGGGCGGTCGCCAGCGGGCGCCAGGGCGTCGCCGCGGCGGTCTGTGCGGTGATCTTCGGCATGGGCGCGGGTCTGGTGCTGGACGAGTTCGCCCTGATCCTCCATCTCGACGACGTGTACTGGACCGAGGAGGGCCGGCAGAGCGTGGAGGTCGTCGTCCTCACCGCGGCGCTGGTGCTGCTGGTCCTGGCCGGGTTCTCGCCGCTCGGCGTGAACGAGCTGAGCAGCGCCGAACAGCAGGGCAGGCTCGGGGTCGTCCTGACCCTGATCGTCAACTTCTGCTTCGTGCTGATCGCCCTGTTCAAGGGCAAGGCACGGCTCGCGGTCGTCGGCACCCTCGTCCCGTTCGTCGCGCTGATCGGGGCGATCCGGCTGGCCCGGCCGACCTCGATGTGGGCGAAGCGCTTCTACCGCAACCGGCACCGCGCCCGTGCCCGGGCGGTGCTGCGCGCCTACCACCACGATGTGCGCTGGGCGGGCCCGCGCCGCAGATTTCAGGACCTCATCGGCGGGGCACCGGACCGGGTCCCGGCTCCCGGACGCAAACCCTGATCGCGGCGGCGCGCGTACCGGCGCCGGTTCCGGCGGACCGTGACCGCGCAGAGCACGAGCACCGCGGCGATCGCCGCCAGATGCTCCTTGCCGGCCAGATTGTTCTTGTAGTTCACCTCGACCACCATCGCCGCGATCACCAGCACCCCGGTGAACCAGGCCCGGTAGACGCAACACAAATAGACGGCGAGACCCACCACCGCCGCCGACGGACCGGTGTCGACGATCCGGGCGTCGGAGGCGGGCAGTCCGAACGGACCGTCCGGGTCGATCGAAACACCGATCCGTGCGTACAGCGTCCCGGCCAGCGTCGCCACGTACGCGATGAGGAGCGTGCGCCACCGGCCCAGACAGATCTCGGCTGTCCCTAACACCATCAGGATCTGCGCCAGCGCCCCCCACACCGGCAGGTCCGGCGCCGGGACGAACAGCGACAACGGGGTACGCAGCAGGGCCTGCCACAACGGATCCTCGGCCCGCACCGCCCCGAGCGCGCGCACCGCCCCGGACCCCCACGGCTGGTTCTCCACCGAGTGGAGCAGCGCCGTCAGACAGACCGCGGCGAGCGTCAGGGGGACCGCCCGCAGCCGGGAGGCGGTGAGCCCCGCGCGTACCGTGGCGAGGAGCAGACCCCATTCGCGGCGGGCCGCCCCGCTCGGCGGGCGTACGAAACTCATCCACCGGCCCCGAGATGCGAGCGGTGCAGCCACTTGGGCAGACCGGGCGCCTCCAGGAACCCTTCGGCGCGGCCCGCGGCGAGGCCGATGCGCAGCAGGTCGGAGCTCTTCTCGAAGAGCATGAAGCGTGGCTCCCAGATCGGCCGGTACTTGGCGTTGGCGCGGTAGAGCGACTCGATCTGCCACCAGCGCGAGAAGAAGCTGAGCATGGAGCGCCACAGCCTCAGCACCGGTCCGGCGCCGAGCCGTGAACCCCGTTCGAAGACGGACCGGAACATCGCGAAGTTCAGCGAGACCTGGGTGATCCCGATCTCTTCGGCGCGCTGCAGGAGTTCGATGACCATGAACTCCATGAGGCCGTTCTCGGAGTCGCGGTCACGGCGCATCAGGTCCAGCGAGAGGCCGTTCGGTCCCCACGGCACAAAGCTCAGTACGGCGCGCAACTCGCCCGGCGCGGTGCCCTTCGCGACGGGGGTGCTTCCCTTTTCGGCAACCACGCCACCGCTTTCGGCAGCCACGGCACCACTTCCGGTGGCCACGGCGTCACTTCCATTGGCTACGACACCACTTCCGGCGGTCCCGGCGCCCTCTACGGTGGGCGCGCCTGTCTTCCCGGCGGGTGCGTTGCGGCATTCGAGCATCACGCACTGGCCGTCGGCCGGATCGCCGAGCCGGCCCAGCGCCATGGAGAAGCCGCGCTCGGTCGCCCCGTCGCGCCAGTCGTCGGCGCACCGCACCAGTTCGGCCATCTCGTCGTCCGGAATCTCGGCGTGCCGTCGCACGGTCACCTCGTACCCGGCGCGCCTGATCCGGTTGTACGCCTGACGGACGGTCCGCATCGCCCGTCCTTCGAGGGTGAAGTCGGCGGTCTCCACGATGGCCTCGTCGCCCAGCTCCAGGGCGTCGAGACCGTGCCGCGCGTAGACGGTGCCGCCCTCCTCGCTCGCGCCCATCACCGCCGGGATCCAGCCGTGCTCACGGGCCTCGGCCAGCCACGGCTCGATCGCCCCGGGCCACGCCTCCGGGTCGCCGATGGGATCACCGGAGGCGAGCGAGACCCCGCCTACCACCCGGTATGCGACGGCGGCCTTCCCGGTCGGCGACCAGACGACGCTCTTTTCCCGGCGCAGCGCGAAGTAGCCGAGCGAGTCCCGCTCACCGTGCTTGTCGAGCAGCACGCGCAGCCGGGCCTCGTCCTCGGGGGTGATCGGGTCGACGGCCCGGCGGGCCCGGAACGCCGCGTACACCACGGCGATCAGCAGCAGGGTGGAGAGGATGTTGATGCTGACGTTGACCCAGCCCGGCGTGGTGATCCCGGCGTAGTTGGTGTCGGTGTCGGTGATCGAGATCAGTCGCAGGGTGCCGTAGCGCCAGCGGTCCAGGAAGGTCGAGCGGAACTCGTCGTGCGCGGTGTTGGTGAGGGTGACCAGGCCCGCGGCGATCAGCGAGGTGGCCAGCAGCCCGCCGACCGCGACGACCGCGGCCAGCTTCGGATTGGACCGGTCGCCCTTCGCGTAGAACTCACGCCGACCGAGGGCCAGCGCCAGGACGAAGGCCGCGGTCAGCGTCAGCGAGAACCAGTTCTGCGGGTACTGCCGGACCTCCGGGAACGGGATCACCAGGACGAAGAGCAGCAACAGCAGGCTGCTCACCACCATGTTCACGATCCAGGCGGCCCGCTTGCGGCGGCGCATGGTGATCGCGAGGAAGAGCGCGACCACCCCGGAGGAGAAGCCCGCGGTGAGCAGGTACGGGGTGAAGTAGTTCGCGGTGTTGTGGCGGCGCAGGTCGTTGCCGAGAGTGACCCAGACGGCACTCAGGAAATTGATGAACGACACGACACGCAGGTACCAGACGGCGAATGCGGCACAGCGGCGTGACCGGACGGTGCTCGGCGCCCGGGTGCCGCCCCGCCCCGATTCCTCGGTGGCCAATCGGACCTCTCCCATGAAAAGCGATCATATGGTGCATCGCGCCCTATGAGGGGACCGTGCTGCGGCCGGTGTCCGGCGGGCCGCAGCCGTGCCGGGTCCGTCAGCCGTCGGTCGCGTCGCCGTCCTCTTCGCCGTCCGCGTCGCCGTCCACGTCCGCTTCGCCGGCGCCGTCCTTCTCGTCGGCGACGGGTGGGCGTTCAGGCAGCTCCGCCGCCAGCGCGGCAGCGGCCCGAACGAGCGGAAGCGCGAGCAATGCCCCACTTCCTTCTCCCACGATGACGCCGTGGTCCAGCAAGGGGGTGAGTGCCATCCGGTCCAGGGCCTTGGCCTGCGCCGGCTCGCCGCTCGCCTGACCCGCCAGCCACCAGTCCGGCGCCCGGAAGGCCGCCCGCTGACCCACCAGCGCACAGGCCGCCGAGACCACACCGTCCAGGATCACCGGCATCCTGCGCACCGCGCACTGCAACAGGAATCCCGTCGTCGCCGCCAGATCCGCGCCGCCCACCGTGGCCAGCAGTTCCAGCTGATCACCGAGGACCGGCCGGGCCCGGCGCAGCGCGTCCCGGATCGCCGCGCACTTGCGCATCCACGCCAGATCGTCGATCCCCGCGCCACCGCGCCCGGTCACCACCGACGCGTCCGTGCCGCACAGCGCCGCGATCAGCGTGGCCGCGGCCGTCGTACCGCCGACGCTCAGATCGCCGAGCACCACCAGATCGGTGCCCGAGTCGGCCTCCTCGTCGGCGATCGCCATCCCCAGACGTACCGCCCGCTCGGCCTCCTCGGCCGTCAGCGCGTCCTCGATGTCGATCCGGCCGGTGCCGCGCCGCACCCGGTGACGTACCACCGGCTCCGGGAGCAGCTCCGGGTCGCAGTCCAGTCCGGCGTCGACGATCCGTACCGGTACGGAGAACTGACGGGCCAGCACGGCGAGCGGAGTCGCGCCGTCCAGCGTGGCCCGCACCAGCTCGTACGCGCTCCCGGCCGCGCGCCCGGAGACACTCAGTTCGGCAACCCCGTGATCACCGGCGAAGAGCACCACGCGCGGCTGCGCGATCGCCTTGACCGGTACGGACTGCTGGGCGGCCGAGAGCCATTCGCCCAGCTCGTCCAGGCGGCCGAGGGCGCCGGGGGGAACGATCAGGCGCTCCCGGCGTTCCTCGGCGTCGCGCCGTACGCCGCCGTCGGGGCGTTCGATCAGGTCGGAGAAGTCGTCCAGATTCACGGGGGTCTGCCTCGCGGGTCGATACGTGGAGTGGGCCGGCGAGCCCGGCGGCGGGCTCACTGCGGAACAGTACCCGCAGCGTTTCTGACACCCGGTCAGTGCGAGGATCCGTACCCGAACCGCAGCTGCGTCATCGCGGGCGTCAGGGTGCGCAGCCCCGGCAGCAGCGACTGGAGCCGGATCAGCTCGCCCATCGCACCCCGCCCGCGCGGCAGCCGCAGCGCCCGTACCTCGGTGATCGCCGGGTGCGCACTGCGCAGCTTGTGCCGCTCGCCGGGGTTCATCGCCCAGCGCATCGGCGGAATGGTCATCCCGCCGACCTTCGACTTGCCGGTCACCGTGCCCCTGGCCAGCCAGCGCGCCATCGTGTCCAGGACGAGGACGCCGCCGGGCAGCCGTTCGGCGCAGGCCGCCAGGATCCTCCGTACCTCCGCGGGGGGCAGGTACATCAGCAGCCCCTGCGCCGTGACGACCACGCCGCGGTCCTCCGGGTCCTCGATCTCGTCCAGCCAGGACAGATCGGTCGCCGAACAGGACAGGGTGCGCAGCCGTCCGGAGGCGGGCAGTAGTGCCTGCCGCAGCTCGGCGACCTCCGGGAGCTCCACGCTCAGCCAGTTCAGCCGGCCGTTGTCGACCCGCCAGAAACCGGTCTCCAGGCCGTCGCCGAGCGCGACCACGGTGGCCTGCGGGCGGGGGGCGAGATACTCCTGCACGGCCAGGTCGAAGCAGCGGGAGCGCAGCCCCTGGGCCTGCGAGTGGAACGCGTTCGGCTGCCCGAACCGCTCCTCGAAGGGGTAGTCCAGATCCTTCATCAGCCGGAGCGCCATGGGATCGTCCAGCACCGGATAGCGCTGCCCCGCCTCGTACGCCCGGTTGTAGAGCGTCCACAGCAGGGTCTCGGGAACCCCGCTCAACATCGGTCGCATACGTGCCATGTCCGCTCCTCCTGTTCCCGCGATCGCGTTCCTGTCGTGTTCCGTTCGCGCGTCGTCGTTCCCGCGTCGTCGTTCCCGCGTCGTCGTTCGCGCGGCCCGGTCAGCCGCGCAGCGTCAGCACCTGTCCGGCCACGACCAGCAGCACCTGTTCGCACTCGTCGGCGAACGCGACGTTCAACCGGCCCAGTTCGTCCCGGAACCGTCGCCCGGCAGCCGTCGCGGGCACCACGCCCGAGCCGGTCTCGTTGGTCACGGCGACGATCGTGCGCCGCGTCCCGCGCACCGCGGCGATCAGCTCGGCGGTCCGCTCCCGCAGTGCGTTCCCGCCGTCGCCCGCCCACGCCGCGTCGTCCCAGGCGTGCACCCGGTCCATCGCGTCCGTCAGCCACAGCGACAGACAGTCGATCAGCAGCGCAGGCCCGTCCGACTCCAGCAGCTCCACCAGCTCACAGGTCTCCTCGGTGCGCCAGGCGGCGGGCCTGCGTTCCCGGTGCAGCCCGATCCGGGCCGCCCACTCCGCGTCCCCTTCCCTGCCGCCACCGGTCGCCACGTACACCACCTCGGGGAACGTCTCCAGGCGCCGCTCGGCCTCCACCGACTTCCCCGACCTGGCGCCGCCCGTCACCAGCGTGCGCCGGGGTACCTCCGGCACCGCGTGGTACCCGCCCACCACCAGCGTCGTCCCGTCCGGCACGGTCCGCGCGCCGGCCGCCGCGAGCCGCCGGCCCAGCTCGGCGCCGGGCGGAGCGTCATGGTCCAGATGGACGGCGATGATCTCGGTGGTGGGCCCGATCGCCTCGACGGCCCGCAGTCGTGCCACCGCGTCCGGCCGCCCGACCACGTCGCCGACGACCATGTCGTACGGCCGCGGTGCCCGGTCCGCGAGCCCGGAGGGTGCGGCGCCGGGCGGCAGGTAGAGCAGGTGCACGCCCTCCGGCGAGCTCACCTCGTAGCCCGTGCCCGGCGCGTCCATCGCCACCGCCCGCACCCGGTGCCCGCTGATCAGGGTCAGCTCCTGCCCGTCCGGCACCCGTCCCGCCGAAGGCAGCCCGGGGGGCAGCTCCACGGCGGGCCCGTCGTGCGGATGGGTGAGCAGCACCTGCCGTACGCCGGTGAGCGAATGCCCCGCGCGGGCCGCGGCGAACACGGCGCCCGGGGTGAGATCGAGCAGCAGCGCGTCGTCGACCAGCAGCGCGGTCGCGGCCCGCGAGGCCGTCCCGCGGGCGGCGGCGCAGGCGGCGCAGGGACAATCGGGGCGCGGCAGCCCGTCGGGGGCTCCGGTGCCGAGCAGAGTCAGTTCCACGACTCCGATCCTCCCGCGTCCGAGCAACCGGTGCGCGACTTGGGGGGGCGTCCGGGCGGGCGCAGGGCCCGTACCGGCACTGGTCGTAGGCACTAGGCTGCGGGCAGCCAAGCGACCCAGGAGGCGGACATGGCATGGACGTGGCGGTTCGAGAAGTCCGACGGTACGGAGACGGAGCCGACCCTGCAGCCGGAGGAATTCACTACGCAGGGTGACGCGGAGTCCTGGATCGGCGAGTACTGGAAGGAACTCCTCGACGGCGGGGCGGACCAGGTGACGCTCTTCGAGGACACGACCAAGATCTACGGCCCCATGAGCCTCCAGGCCGACGAGGGCTGAATTCCCGCGTTCCGGCGCGCGTCGGCGCTACGGGTTCGGGGCTCACGGCCTGAGGCTCCTGAGCCCGTACGGCCGAGGCCCCAGGCCCGTACGTCGACGTTTCTGCCCGTAAGGCCGAGGCTGCGGCCCATTACGTCGAAGTCTCTGCCCGTACGGCCGTGACCGGCGACGGTTGCCGGTCACGGATCCTGGGTCTGTCCCGCGGATCAGGTCCGGACAGACCCAGGATCTCACCCTGGATCCCGCCCTGGATCTCACCCTAGATCTCACCCAGGGTGACCTGCGCCGTCTTCTCCGCCCCGTTGCGCAGATACGTCACGCCGACCTTCTGGCCGGGCTTGTCCGAGGCCAGTGCCTGCGACAGGGACGTGATCGTCATGACCGGCTGATCGCCGATCTTGGTGATGATGTCGCCGGCCCGCAGCCCCGCCTTCTCCGCGGCGCCGCCCTTCGTCACGCTGACCAGCGCCACCCCGGCCGGCAGGTAGTTCTGGTCGACGACCGTGCGCCCGGTGATGTTCAGTGCCGCCCGGCCCGAGTCCGTGACCTTGCCGCTCTTGATGATCTGATCGGCGACCGTCTTCACCATCGAGACGGGGATCGCGAACCCGATGCCGGGCGCCGAGGTGTCACCCATCTGCGTGTCGACCGCCGCCAGCGTCGGGATGCCGATCACCTCGCTGTCCAGGTTGACCAGCGCACCGCCGCTGTTGCCCGGGTTGATCGCCGCCGAGGTCTGCACCATGTTCGCGATCGTCGCGCCCGTGCCGCCGCCCGCCCGGCTCTCGCTGACGGTCCGGCCGAGCGCCGAGACGATGCCCTGGGTGACGCTGGAGGACAGTCCGAGCGGCGAGCCCATCGCCAGCACGATCTGTCCCACCTCGACCTTTTCCGAGTCGCCGAACTTCGCGGGCTTCAGCCCGTCCGGGGCGGTGTCGAGCTCGAGGACGGCCAGATCCTGTTCCGGATAGGAGGCGACCAGCGAGGCCTTCAGCACCTTCTCGCCGGTGGCGACGGTGACCTTGAACGTCGTGTCGCTGCCGATCACATGGGCGTTGGTGACGATATGGCCTTTGGAGTCGTAGACGACGCCGGAGCCCAGACCGCTGGAAGTCTCGATCTGAACGACCGACGGCAGCACGTTCTTGATCACGGCCTGGTATTCGCTCTGCAGATCACCCCCGGTCCGGGCGGCGGAGGCCGAGGCGGTGGGACCGGTCTTGGGTGAAGCGGAGCCCGTGTCCGAACAGCCGCTCACCAGGGCGACCGCACAGAAACCCGCGGTCAGAGGCAGCAGCAACCGGCGTATATGGCTGGGGGAGTGGAATGCATCCATGCCCGGATTGTTGCTTTCGCGGCTCTCCGCGGCCCGCTGGATTCGGCCGGTCGGGTAAGACCGACCGGCTCGGGCCGAGTCTCCGGCGCCCTCCTGGGGACCGCCGGGCGGATCAGGGTCGGACAGACCTCTAGGGCCTGTCCGGCGGATCATGGCCGGGGTCGCGGCGTCCGGCACGGCACCTCGCGGCGTTGCCGAAACGACCGAATAGCTCCTTCCCCAAGCTCTCAACTCTGTTCGAGCAGGGGAGACCCCACCTTAGGACGCTCCGGCGCCTTGCGATGCACCGCACCAGACGCCGCGCCCTGTCCGGCCCTGATCCGCCGGACAGACCTCTAGCCCCGCACCCCGCACAGATGAAGCAGCGCGGCCACCCGGCGGTACGGGTCCGTCCGCCCGGCCCGGTCCTCCGCGGCCAGCAGTCGTTCCAGTTCGTCGGCGGCCGGCAGTTCCACGTCGTTGCTCACGTTGTCCGTGAAGACGCGCACCCCGTACCAGGCATGCAGGGGCGCCGCGATCCCGGCGAGCGTGGCCGTCAGGGCGTCCAGCCGGTCGGCCCGCACCGTGAGGCCCAGCCGGTTGGTGTACGTGTCCGTGTCGAACGCGGCCAGCGTCGCGTCCCAGTCCCCGGCCGCCCCGGGCCGCATCGCCAGCGCGTCGGCGTTCCGTACGAGCAGCGAGAGCAGCCCGCCCGGGGCCAGCATCCGGGCCAGACCGGCCACCATCGCGTCCGGCTCCCGGACATACATCAGCACACCGTGGCACAGCACGACGTCGAAGCTGCCGGGCAGGAAGTGCACCCCCGTGTCCAGGCCGTCGCCCTCGATCAGCCGGACCCGCTCGCGGATGCCCGCGGGCTCCCCGCAGAGCGACTCACGGGCCACCCGCAGCATCTCGGCATCGGACTCCAGCCCCGTCACGGAGTGTCCGGCCCTGGCCAGACGCAGCGCCTGGGTGCCCTGGCCCATGCCGACGTCGAGGATGCGCAGCCGCTGTCCCACCGGGAAGCGGGCGGCGATCTGCTCGTCGAGCTGGCGCGCGACCAGTTCCTGGCGGACCGTGTTGCGCAGTCCGCCGAGCCCCTTCAACCACACCGAGGAGGCTCCCGAGAATCCAGTGACGGGAGCGGCGACAGGGACGGCGCGGTCCGGCCGGTCGGCGGACGGACCGCCGACCGAGCCGGAGGCATCCGTACTCAGGGCCGCTCTCCGCGCTTGACCTGCGGCTTCGGCAGCCGGAGCCGACGCATCTGAAGCGTACGCATCAGGCCGTAGGCGACCGCGCCACGCTTCGGCGTATCGGGGAAGCGCGCGTTCAGCTGCTTCTTCAGGCGGAACGCGAGACCGATCGAGTCGATGACGATCAGCACGATCACGATCAGCCAGAGCAGCAGCGAGATGGTCTGGATGTTCTGTACCTGGATCACACTGAGGATCAGAATGATCACGGCCAGCGGCAGGAAGAACTCCGCGATGCAGAAGCGCGAGTCCACGTAGTCGCGGACGAAGCGCCGCACGGGGCCCTTGTCGCGCGCCGGCAGATAGCGCTCGTCGCCACTGGCGAGCGCCTCACGCTGCTTGGCCATGTCCACACGGCGCGCTTCGCGTTGCCGCTTCATGGCCTCCTTGCGATCGAGCGGCGCGCCACTGGAGGCGCGACGGCGCTGCGACTGGGCATCGCTGCGCTTGGGGGTGGGGCGACCTTTGGGGGCCTGCGGGTCGCGGGGCTGCTTGGAGAGGTCGGCCGTCACCTTGCCGGTGGACGCCTTCTCTTCCTTCGAACGGCTACGGAACACAAGGCCCAAGGGTACGGGTTCGTTTCCCATGGCCCCAGGCCGGTCGGGAACGATCCGGCAACGGCCCGCGTCCTCGCAGGTGTCCCCGGGTGTTCCGCACGGTGGACGCCGCCGGTCTCCCCGACCGCCACCTACTCCCTGGGCCGGAGTGGTGACCGGGTGCAGTCGTCCTTGGGGAGGAGCACATCTGTGCTCGAACAGTGCGGTAATAGAGGCAGGGCCCGTACTGTGGGTTCTGTTGGAGTGCTGGAGCTCAGTCCGTCAGAAGGGGGCGCGCGAAGCCCATGAGCGGTGTCATGAAGCGTATGGGGATGATCTTCCGCGCGAAGGCAAACAAGGCCCTTGACCGGGCCGAGGATCCGCGCGAGACCCTCGATTACTCGTACCAGAAGCAGCTGGAGCTGCTTCAGAAGGTGCGCCGCGGTGTCGCCGATGTGGCGACCTCGCGCAAGCGGCTGGAGCTGCAGCTGAATCAGCTGCAGGGCCAGTCGTCCAAGCTGGAGGATCAGGGCCGCAAGGCGCTCGCGCTCGGCCGCGAGGACCTGGCCCGCGAGGCGCTGTCCCGGCGCGCCGCACTCCAGCAGCAGGTCACCGACCTGGAGACGCAGCACACCACGCTGCAGGGCGAGGAGGAGAAGCTCACTCTCGCGGCCCAGCGGCTCCAGGCCAAGGTCGACGCCTTCCGTACCAAGAAGGAGACCATCAAGGCCACCTACACCGCCGCCCAGGCGCAGACCCGGATCGGCGAGGCCTTCTCCGGAATCTCGGAGGAGATGGGCGATGTCGGCCTGGCGATCCAGCGGGCCGAGGACAAGACCCAGCAGCTGCAGGCCCGGGCGGGCGCGATCGACGAGCTGCTCGCCTCCGGCGCCCTGGACGACCCGACGGGTACGGCCAAGGACGACATCGCCGCCGAGCTCGACCGGATCTCCGGTGGTACGGATGTGGAGCTGGAGCTGCAGCGCATGAAGGCCGAGCTGGCCGGCGGCCCCACCCAGCAGCAGGCGATCGAGGGCGGCCCGCAGGACGCGGCGCAGCAGCAGTCGTCCCAGTCCCCGCACAAGTTCGACAAGAGTTAAGGCAGCGTCATGATCGTACGGATCATGGGGGAGGGCCAGGTCGCCCTGGCCGACAGCCATCTCGCCGAACTCAACGAGCTCGACGACGAACTGCTCGCCGAGATGGAGAGCGGCGACGGCCCCGGCTTCCGCTCCACTCTCCACGCGCTCCTCGCCAGGGTGCGCGAACTCGGTGAACCCTTGCCGGACGACTCCCTGGAGCCCTCCGAGCTGATCCTGCCGTCGTCCGAATCGACCCTCGAAGAGGTGCGCGCCATGCTCCGGGACGACGGCCTGATCCCCGGCTGACGCCGCTTGCACTCCAGCATTTACACGCACCCGCATTTACACGCACCCGCGAGCACCCGCACGAGCCGGTGCATTGTGCCCTGTGTCCGGTCCGCCGGACACGGGGCACAGTCGTGTCCGCTGCGCTTCGGCGCTTCTCCGTTCACCGGTACGACCGATACGACCGGTTTCTCCGTAGGACTCGGACCGATCGCCGCGCGACACGCCGTAACGTAGCTTGACGTGACCACCCTCGGAACCGGGGTTCTGCGCGTCCGGCACTGGCTGCGCGACCATCCCCTCGCGCTGGACTCCGCGCTCGCCCTGGCCGTACTCGTGGCCATGATCATCGGTTCGTTCGTCCACCCGGGCGCACCGGACGGGCCCTCCTTCGGCACTCGCGCTCACGAGGCGGGCAGCGTGCTCCTGATGGTGCTCGGTGCCGTGGCGCTCATCTGGCGGCGGCGCAAACCCATGGCGGTGCTCGTGGCCACCGCCGGGCTGACGGTCGTCGAACTGGTGGGATTCGACCCGCCCACACCTGTGGTGATGAGCACCGTCATCGCGCTGTACACGGTCGCCGCCCGCACCGATCGGTCCACCACCTGGCGGGTCGGGCTGGTGACCATGGCCGTGCTGACGGCCGCCGCGATGTTCTTCGGTTGGGCGCCCTGGTACAGCCAGGAGAACTTCGGCGTCTTCGCCTGGACGGGGATGGCCGGCGCGGCGGGGGACGCCGTCCGCTCCAGGCGCGCCTTCGTCGACGCGATCAGGGAGCGCGCCGAACGGGCCGAACGCACCCGCGACGAGGAGGCCCGGCGCCGGGTCGCCGAGGAGCGGCTGCGGATCGCCCGCGATCTGCACGACGTCGTCGCCCACCACATCGCCCTGGTCAACGTCCAGGCCGGGGTGGCCGCCCACGTCATGGACAAGCGCCCCGACCAGGCCAAGGAGGCACTGGCCCACGTCCGGGAGGCCAGCCGCTCCGCGCTCAACGAACTGCGGGCCACCGTCGGGCTGCTGCGCCAGTCCGGTGACCCGGAGGCGCCGACCGAACCGGCCCCGGGCCTCGCCGTCCTCGACGAACTGGTGGACACCGTCCGACGGGCCGGTCTCCCGGTCGAGGTGGCCTGCACCGACCGGCGGCCCCCGCTGCCCGCGGCCGTCGACCTGGCCGCGTACCGGGTGATCCAGGAGGCGCTGACCAATGTGCGCAAGCACGCCGGCCCCGGCGCGAAGGCCGAGGTGAGCGTCGTACGGGTCGGGGCCACCGCCGAGATCACCGTCATCGACAACGGCTCGGGCGGGGGCGGCCACAACGGGGACGGCGGCGGCCACGGTCTCCTCGGCATGCGCGAACGCGTCACCGCACTCGGCGGCTCCCTCACCGCGGGCCCCCGCTACGGGGGCGGATTCCGGGTCCATGCGATCCTGCCCGTCGAGGCCCGTACGGCAGAGCCCGAGGAGCCGGGCGCGGTGGGCCGGACGGGGGAGAACGCATGACACCGCCCATCAAGGTGCTGCTCGTCGATGACCAGGCGCTGCTGCGCAGCGCGTTCCGGGTGCTGGTCGACTCGGAGGCCGACATGGAGGTGGTCGGCGAGGCGGCGGACGGCGCACAGGCCGTGGAGCTCGCCCGGTCGACCCGCGCCGACGTGGTGCTGATGGACATCCGGATGCCCGGTACGGACGGACTCGCCGCGACCCGCATGATCAGCGCCGATCCTGAACTGGCGGACGTACGGGTCGTCATGCTCACCACCTTCGAGGTGGACGAGTACGTGGTGCAGTCGCTGCGGGCCGGGGCGTCCGGCTTCCTCGGAAAAGGGGCGGAACCGGAGGAACTCCTCAACGCCATCCGGATCGCCGCGGGTGGCGAGGCGCTGCTCTCGCCCGCCGCGACCAAGGGTCTGATCGCCACCTTCCTTGCGCAGGGCGGCAGTTCGGACGGTGCCGGGCCGGGCACCGCCGAGTACTCCGCGCGGCTCGACGCGCTCACCGGCCGCGAGCGCGAGGTGCTGGTCCTGGTCGCGGGCGGCCACTCCAACGACGAGATCGCCGAACGTCTCGTCGTCAGCCCGCTCACCGTCAAGACGCATGTGAACAGGGCGATGGCGAAGCTCGGCGCACGGGACCGGGCCCAATTAGTGGTCATTGCGTACGAATCGGGCCTGGTGCGCCCCAGGGTGGAGTGAAGGGTGGAGATTCGGCGTACTCCACCTGCGGTATGCGCGGCATAAGAAAGCGACCTCGGGCCGACGCCTCCGGCCTTGCGGATGGGTGATCGTGTAGCTGTGCCGGGTCTGTCCCCAGCTACCCGCCCATCTGCCGCTCAAGCCACAGAAGAGAGACCCACCCATGTCCTGGCTGTCCAGATTCAGCCTCGCGCAAAGGGCCCTGATCGGACTGATCTCGATCGTCGCCCTCGTATTCGGAGCGATCGCGATCCCGCAGCTCAAGCAGCAGCTGCTGCCCACCATCGAACTCCCGATGGTGTCGGTGCTCGCCCCCTACCAGGGTGCGTCGCCCGATGTGGTGGAGAAGCAGGTCGTCGAGCCGCTCGAAAACTCCATCAAGGCCGTCGACGGGGTCACCGGCATCACCTCGACCGCCAGCGAGGGCAACGCCGTCATCATGGCGTCCTTCGACTTCGGCAGCGAGGGCACCAAGCAGCTCGTCGCCGACATCCAGCAGGCGGTGAACCGCGCCCGCGTCCAGCTTCCCGACGACGTGGACCCGCAGGTCGTCGCCGGCTCGACGGACGACATCCCGACCGTCGTGCTCGCCGTCACCTCCGGCAAGGACCAGCAGGCGCTCGCAGACCAGCTGGACCGCACCGTCGTCCCCGCGCTGGAGGACATCGACGGCGTCGGCCAGGTCTCCGTCGACGGCGTGCAGGACCTCCAGGTCTCCGTCACCCCCGAGGACAAGAAGCTCGCCGCCGCCGGACTGAACGCGGCCTCGCTCGCCCAGGCGCTCCAGGCGGGCGGCGCGACCGTCCCCGCGGGTTCCTTCTCCGAGTCGGGCAAGAGCCGTACCGTCCAGGTCGGCGGCGCCTTCACCTCCCTGAAGCAGATCGAGGACTTGCGACTCTCCGGCCAGAACCCGGCGACGGGCAAGACCGGCAAGCCGGTCCGGGTCGGTGACATCGCGACGGTGAAGCAGGAGCCCTCCACGGCGGTCTCCATCACCCGTACGAACGGCAAGCCGAGCCTCGCCGTCGTGGCGACGATGGACAAGGACGGCAGCGCCGTCGCCATCTCGGACGCCGTCAAGGACAAGCTCCCCGACCTCCGCAAGGACCTCGGCGCCGGCGCCGAGCTGACCGTCGTCTCCGACCAGGGCCCCGCCGTCTCCAAGGCGATCTCCGGTCTGACCACCGAGGGCGCGCTGGGTCTCCTCTTCGCGGTCATCGTGATCCTGGTCTTCCTCGCCTCGCTGCGCTCGACCCTGGTCACCGCGGTTTCCATCCCGCTCTCCGTGGTCCTCGCGCTGATCGTGCTCTGGACCCGCGACCTGTCGCTCAACATGCTCACGCTCGGCGCGCTGACCATCGCGATCGGCCGAGTCGTCGACGACTCGATCGTCGTCCTGGAGAACATCAAGCGGCACCTCGGCTACGGCGAGGAGCGCCAGTCGGCGATCATCACCGCGGTGAAGGAAGTGGCCGGCGCGGTTACCTCCTCGACCCTCACCACGGTCGCCGTCTTCCTGCCGATCGGTCTCGTCGGCGGCATGGTCGGTGAGCTCTTCGGCTCGTTCTCGCTGACCGTCACCGCGGCCCTGCTGGCCTCCCTGCTGGTCTCGCTGACCGTCGTCCCCGTCCTGTCGTACTGGTTCGTGCGCGCCCCCAAGGGCACCGCCGAGGACCCGGACAAGGCCCGCCGCGAGGCCGAGGAGAAGGAAGCCCGCAGCCGGCTCCAGCGGCTGTACGTCCCGGTGCTGCGCTTCGCGACCCGGCGCAGGATCACCAGCATCGCCATCGCCGTCGTGGTGCTGCTCGGCACCTTCGGCATGGCCCCGCTGCTGAAGACCAACTTCTTCGACCAGGGCGAGCAGGAAGTCCTCTCCATCAAGCAGGAGCTGACCCCCGGCACCAGCCTGGCGGCCGCCGACGAGGCCGCCAAGAAGGTCGAGAGGGTCCTCGCCGGCGACAAGAGCGTCAAGGACTACCAGGTCACCGTCGGCTCCTCCGGCTTCATGGCGGCCTTCGGCGGCGGTACGGGCTCCAACCAGGCCTCGTACCAGATCACCCTGAAGGACGCGGGCGACTCCGAGGCCGCGCAGAAGCGCCTCGAAGCGGAGTTCGGCAAGCTCGACGGCATCGGCGACATCACCATCTCGGCGGACGGCGGCTTCGGCAGCCAGGACCTCAGCGTCGTGGTCAAGGCCGCGGACGCGGACGTCCTGAAGAAGGCGTCCGAAGAGGTACGGGCCGAGGTGGCCAAGCTCAAGGACGTCACCGACGTCCAGAGCGACCTGGCGCAGAGCGTCCCGCGGATCTCGGTCAAGGCCAACGCCAAGGCCGCGGACGCCGGCTTCAACCAGGCCACGCTCGGCGCGGCCGTCGCCGGAGCGGTGCGCGGCACCCCGTCCGGCAAGGCGATCATGGACGACACCGAGCGCGACGTCGTCATCAAGTCCGCCCACCCGGCCACCACGATGGCGGAGCTGAAGAACCTCTCGCTCGGCCCGGTCGAACTCGGCCAGATCGCGGACGTCGAGCTGGTCCCCGGACCGGTCTCGATGACCCGGATCGACGGCCAGCGCGCCGCGACCATCACCGCCAAGCCCACCGGTGACAACACTGGTGCGGTCAGCGCCGCGCTCCAGACGAAGATCAACGCCCTGAAGCTCCCGGACGGCGCCACCGCCACCATCGGCGGTGTCTCCGAGGACCAGAACGACGCGTTCCTGAAGCTCGGCCTGGCCATGCTGGCCGCGATCGCGATCGTCTTCATGCTGCTGGTGGCGACCTTCCGGTCGCTGATCCAGCCGCTGATCCTGCTGGTCTCCATCCCGTTCGCGGCAACCGGCGCGCTCGGACTGCTCCTGGTCACCGGTACGCCGATGGGCGTACCGGCGATGATCGGCATGCTGATGCTGATCGGCATCGTGGTCACCAACGCCATCGTGCTGATCGACCTGATCAACCAGTACCGCACGCAGGGCATGGGCGTCGTCGAAGCGGTCGTCGAGGGCGGCCGTCACCGGCTCCGCCCGATCCTGATGACCGCACTCGCGACGATCTTCGCGCTGCTCCCGATGGCGCTCGGCGTCACCGGCGAGGGCGGCTTCATCTCGCAGCCGCTCGCCGTCGTGGTGATCGGCGGCCTGATCACCTCGACCCTGCTGACCCTGCTGCTCGTGCCGACGCTCTACGCGATGGTGGAGCTCCGCAAGGAGCGCCGCGCGAAGAAGAAGGCGATCAAGCGGGCGAAGAAGGCTGGCGGTCCTGCGCAGGCCGAGTCCGCCGAGTCGGACGAGACGCGCACGGCGGAGCCGTCGGGCGTGTAGTCGGTTCGGTAGGCCGGTAAAAACGGGAACGGCCTGTCCCGCGCGGGAGCGTGGGACAGGCCGTTCTGCTGTTCTCGCGCCCTACTTGAGGGAGGCGATGAAGTCGTTCCAGGCAGAGGTGGGGATGAGAAGTGCGGGGCCGGTGGGGTTCTTGCTGTCGCGTACGGGGATGATGCCGGGGAAGTCGTCGGCGATCTCGACGCACTCGCCACCGTTGGTGTTGCTGTAGCTGCTCTTGCGCCAGCGGGCGGTGCTCAGCTCGGGGGTGTGTCGCATGATGTGTAGTCCTCCATAGCCGTCCGGATCACGTGCGCCGACTCGGGCAGTGAAAGTGCGTTGGCCCGCAGTACCTCGTACTGCCGCCGCCACTTCTTCACCACGTCCGGATCCTCATAGAGGTGACCGGCCCGGATGCCTTCTTCGTAGGCCACTGTGGTGCCGTCGGTGAGCGTCAGCAGAGTCAGCGCGCCGCCCATGAGCGGGTGTGGCCCCGCGTTGAACGGCATCACTTGAACTTTACTGTTCGGAGTATTCACCAGGCCTAACAGCGCGGCCAGTTGTTCGTACATGCATGCGCGATTACCGACCTTCCGTCGTAGTACGGACTCGTCAATGATTGCCCACCGGAAGGGCGGCGAGCCTCGACTCTGCCTCGTCTGCCGCGACATGCGGGCCATGACGCGCTCCTCGACTTGGGCCTCGCTCAGGTCCTCCTGGCAGCGCAGCAATTCGCGCGCGTACGCCTCGGTCTGGAACAGACCGGGCAGGGCCTGCGCCCCGTACTGCTCTATGACTTCGGCTCTGGACTCGAAGTCCATGTACCGGCGGTACTGGTCCGGATGGATCTCCTTCTTGGCCAGCTCGTACAGCCCGTGGAAGTGCTTGTCCGTGCCGAACGCCGCATCGAGCCTCCCTGGGATGTCCGGCGGCGGCATCAGCTCAGCCGTCTCGATCCGGGCGAGCGTGCTCTTGCTGGAGTTCAGGATGTCCGCCAGCTGTACGAGGGAGAGATCCGCGCGCTCGCGGTGTCGGCGCTGCTCGGAGCCGAAGTAGTGGCGGGCGGAGAGATACGGGGTGAGGGGCTGAGGCCTGAACGTCATGGTGCGTGCCTTCCGTGTGTCCCGCTCTCAACGCCGGGACAGAGCAACCCTGTTGGTGCGACCCGTCGCAACGCGACGATTGCGGCACACACGGTAACCAGCGTGTGCGGCCGGGCGCCATGGAGCCCCTCGAACGGAGACAGTGACGACATGATGTTCGATGCGAAGGGGCGGCCCATGCGGTTGCTTCCGTGGGTCAATCAGAGCGGGGCGCCGTGCTACCTGAGCACCGACGACCCGGACAGCCGGATGTCGCGGTTGGCCGACGAGGTGGAAGCGGATCTGCTCGACTCGGCCGAGTACGTACTGACCGAGGCAAGGGAGTTGCTGGCTGAAGCCACAGCGGGGGAGCGGGAGTTGCGCTTCGCCGGTGTACGGCTCGCGGAGTCGCTGCGGGACACCTTGCGGATCGCCACGAGCCGGGGAGAGCGGCTGGAGGCCGGGCTCACGCTTGCGGAGGACGAGGAAACCGTGGCTTACGCAGCCGAGCACTGCTCTTGTACCAGCGAGGCTTGAGCGGCTGGCCCGGGGGGCGGGGCGTTCCTCGGAACGGATCAGGAAATGGGCCTCGGGCAGATGCCCGGGGGCGGTGTGCAGAACGGGCAGGTGGCCTCGGCGTCCCCGGCGGTGAGGGCGCGCTGTTCCCGAAGACCGCCGCCTGATCACCGCCTACGCCCGCTGGGACCGCATCGCACGTATCCGGCGACGAGCCCGCGGCAAACCGATCTCCGCCTACACCAGCGACATCGCCCAGGCCCAGATCGCCAAGGCCATCGCCTTCCTGACCTGGATCAAGGGGCACGGGGAAACCCTGGCGACCTGCCGACAGCCCCTCGTCGACCTCTGGCTCACCTCCGAGAACCATCAAAGCCCTTACGACGCGGGACCGTTCGTCCGATGGGCGGTCCGCAGCAAGTTCACCTCCGGAATCAGTATCCCGGCCCGGCCGCGGCGGATCTTCCACCGCCCGCTCGACACCGACGAACGCTGGGCGACCGCCCGGCGGCTCTTGAACGACGACTCCATCGAGACCAAGGACCGCATCGCCGGGCTGATGGTCCTGCTCTATGGCCAGTACCCCGCGCGGACCTGCCGACTGACCACGGCACACGTCATCCACGACGAGAACGGCGTCGCCCTCCGTCTCAACGGGACCCCGCTTAGGCTGCCACCACCCCTCGACGGCCTGGTCCTCCAACTCGTCGACATCGCCAACGACCACCAGCACACCGTGATGTCGAACGACCTCAACGCACCCTGGCTCTTTCCGACTCAGAGACCTGGCCAGCCACTGGGCAGCAAACAGCTCAGCCGGCGCCTCCGCAAGATCGGACTCCCTACCGAAGCCGGACGATGCGCGGCCCTGCTTGATCTCTGCACACAGATGCCGCCCGCGGTCCTTCAGCGCCTGCTCGGCATCAGCCCCACAGCTGCCGAGCGCTGGGCCGCCGGGGCCGTCAGGACCGCATACGCAGCCGAGGTGGCCCGCCGATCAGACGGATGAGACCGATTACCCAGCACCCCGTCTGCTCGGCGGGCTGCCATCATGCTCGGATGGCCCACGACATAGTGTTCTTCCTCGCCCCCGACGACGAGGCGGCCGCTGCGACGTGCCGGCGGGGACCTGGCGAGGACTTTGAGTCTGTGACCTGCCGTTTTATTGAGCCGGACAGCGCCATCGCCGAGTGGGACATGTACTTCGAGGCGCCTTCGGCCGAGGTCCCGCCGCTTGAGCAGCTCCTTGGGTGGGCGTGGCCGGAGTGGGTCGCCGCCCCCTTGAACGATGGCGTTGAGGTGTTCGCTCTGCCGAAGCGGCTGACTCGAGCGTTCGCCAAAGCGAGTTCCGCCGAACTCGAAGAGCTCGCCGGCCGCTGGATTACGCGGCTCTGGTCTGAGGACGGCGACGACATGACCGACGATGATCTACTGGCGGTCTTGCAGGGCGTTGCCCGCCTCGCAGCGTCTGCGGTGAACACGGGTGGCGGCCTCTACAGCTGGAGCTTCTGACCGTCCCCCCCGCGAGGGACGCTCGTTCTTGACGCCGCTGCACGCCAGGAGCTCGGTCCCGGTGGCGTCGAAGTACAGGGTGAACAGCCAGGACCGGTCTGCTGCGACGATGTTGCCGGTACGCAGTTGCTCGTCGCGGTGCCGAGCGCGGAGGATCTCAACGGTCTCGTCGAGGCCGAGGGTCGTCAGGCCGTTTTTCAACGACCGTCTCAGCCTTGTCGCAGCGATGCCAAGGACCATCCACTGTGGCGGCTGTCCGCCGTAGAGCACTACCTCGCCGCCGGCGGCGATGGCGTCGCGTGCTGCCTTGCAGGCACTGGTCTGGCCTTTGAGCATCGCAGTGATGTCGGGCTGACTTGGGTTCTCGTCCTCGGTGGCCATGCGGCGACTGCAGGAAGCGAACGTGGGCGTTGCTACAGGATTCGGCGGGGCCTGCCGGCCACTTTGCGCCTCCCCCGGCTCAGTCGAGCTGAACCAGCTGCCCCGCCCGGCGCTCCGAACGGTGGGCTGCGGGAGCCGTCAGGGCCGCCTACACGGCGGCGCGTCGGTCCGAGAGCCCGCCCCGACATGGTCCGTCCCTGCGAGTGATAGACGGATACGCCGCATAGGTACATCGACCTCAGTGATTCGCACAGTCATCTCATCACCGATACGAACCGCCTGTTCCGGCCCTGCTGGTGGTAGCTCGGAGCGATGCACCAGCCCTGCTATCCCATCATCGAGCCTCACGAAGATCCCGAACGGGACCAGCTTCGTGACCCGGCCCCGGATAACGCTGCCGGCGCGATCAGCCCAGAGGCTCCATGGATTCGGCTGGAGAGCTACCAGGGACAGCACCGCCTGACCACGCATCTCGGTATCCAGGGCCAAGACCTCGGCGGTCACGCGCTGGCCCAGTGACACAGCTTCGTGACAAGAAGAGATCCATCTCCATGACAGCTCCGGCGGAGGGATGAACCCCGCTGATGCTTCCGGAGACCCGTCGAGATCAACGAACACTCCGAAGTTCTCGATCCCGGCAACCACCCCTGCAACGACGTCACCTGGGTGGAGCGTCATGAGGAAGTCGTTCAGGGCTTTGGAAGGAAGCGAATACGTCACGGCCCAGACCCTATTCCGCACATCCGAATATCCGAATCTGCCGACACTCGCGGGGAAGGTGGGCAAGAGCGGCTACATCAAGCACGCCACCATCGTCCGCAAGGTCGGCGGTGAGGGCACCGAGTACCCCGAACCTGTCCAGGACGTCTCCGGCCCCGGTACGGCGCTGATGGAGCTGGACCTTCTCTGCATCAACGGCATGAGCCGAAGGCGCCCGATCTTATGGACTGGGCGTGGCCGTAGGTCGATGAACCTCCAGGACAACCGCCGTGCCTGCCACGGATCGGTCCTCGTGCATGGTGATCACTTGGTTGGGCTGAAGGTGCTGCCACTGCGAGGGATCAAGAGGAGCCAGCCGTACCGAGGCTCGCCCACCGGGTTCCAGGAAGGGCGTGAGCTCCACCCAAAGTAGGGCGATGCTGAGAGCTGGTTCGCCAGTCGCGGTCCGGTTTCCAATGTTCCACATCGGCCGTAGAACGCCGGCGCCGGAGATCGGCGTCTGCCGTCGTGCCTCAGTGCCCGGGCGCAGGGTGAGGTCGGCTCGGATGATCCCGTTGCGGGTCTCGTAGCCGCGCCAATGGCACCAGGCCGCGCTCTCCTCAAGTCGCATCTGTTCGGCTGCGGTGGCCAGGGATTCCCAGAAGCTGAACGGAAGCGGGTGGACATCACCGAGTTCTTCCAACAGCCCGAGGGCCACTTCCCACTCGTCCTTGGTGAGGTAGTCCCAGATGTCGTTCACCGTGATGTCGTTCTCGGTGGCGATCTCCTCAGGAACCAGCAGGGAAGCCGCTTCCAGCAGTTCAGGGACGTCCATGCCCTCATTCTGGACCACGGTCTCGATGGCTGGGCGAACCTCACTCACGAAACAGCACCGGGGACTTGGTCGTTCCCAAGCGATCTCAGCTATCGCCTGCCTCGACGCCTCCTCGCAGCCCCCACTCGTCAAGCCCCGAGTAGATCACCGCGATGCGGCCTCCGGGGAAGCCGAGGGACTTGGCCTCCCCGGTATAGAGCGCCACCAGAGAGTCAGAACCTCTCCACCAGGTGTCAGCAAGGCCCATTACCTCGTGCACCAGCTCGTAGCCGTTCAGCTCGATGCCGTCGACGTCATCGCCGACGAGCTTGGTGACCTGCTTCGCCCACATGGATGCGTGGTGGGCCAGGGCGAGCGATTCCACCCAGCCCTCGATGGTCGCGTGGAGAGGTGCCCACCCATCTGCGTGGATTCCGAACTCACCAGACGGACTGATCATGAATGAGTAGGTGACCGCGGTCCGTTGCATCCCAGCCTCGAACCACCACCCTGCAAAGTCTGATTCGGGTGAGTCCGGATCGAGGTACTTGGGGCCTCCGTCGTATTGCGATGCGGGTGGCAGGAGCAGACCACCCCATCTCTCCTGGTAGGCCGCCATTCGGTCGATCGCTGCTGCGGGGACGCCTCGCTCAAGCCACCACTGCCTGTGCCCCTCCACGGGCCGGACATCGACCTTGACGCCGTGCGCGCGGACGAACGATCGGGCTCGTCGAGTCAAGCCATCAGGCACATCGTTGAAGAGGTTGAGATTCACCAGGGCGACGCTACCCAGTAGCCCGAAGGACAGCGGGCTGTGGCCCTCTGTGCCTTCTGCGGCATCGCGGCCAGGTCGAGCTGGAGCGGCTGCCCCTATTCCGCATGCCTGAATATCCGAACCTGCCGACAATGGAGTGACAGAGGAAGATGACCTTGGCGTCCCGCCGGTCGGCTCGGGACCCCCGCCAGCGCCCCAGTTCCTCGTCGACCCGCTCGGCCAGCCGGTCCGCGTTGTAGCGGCAGGAGAGCCGCCAGTCGTAGGCGAAGTCGATCAGGTTGACCGGGGCGTCGGCCTCGTCGCCCGGCAGGCGGCGTCGAAGCGTGAAGCTCCGCTCCAGCCAGTCCAGCAGTGTGTTGTATCCGTCGATCGGCATATACACACCGGGCAGGGAGTGCAGATCACGCATCAGCCCGATGGGCCGTACGCCGTCGCAGGGGTGCTCGTTGCCCAGATCGGGGCGGAGAGTCAGTCCCTTGACGGACTTCCCGAAGGTCCGGATGCCCCGCAGCAGCGCCTTTCCGGAGAGCCCCCAGACCTCGTGCCCGTCCGCGTCCGCCAGCCGGCTGCCCAGAATGCCCGGCACGACAACCACCAAGTCGTCGACCCTGCTGCGCTGTGTCATGCGGCCCATCCCCCGTACCTGTGCAAGCTGTGGGTACAGCAGCGTAGGTACGGGAGGGGTGTCCCAGTGCCGGACGGGACATAATCGGCCTGTCCGGCCCTCCCGGGGCACGGAACCGGCTACGCCAGTGCCAGCATCCGCTCCAGCGCCAGCTTCGCGTACTTCTCCGTCTCGGGGTCGACCTCGATCCGGTTGACCAGGTTCCCCTCGGCCAGCGACTCCAGCGCCCACACCAGGTGCGGCAGGTCGATCCGGTTCATCGTCGAGCAGAAGCACACCGTCTTGTCGAGGAAGGCGATCTCCTTGTCCTCGGCCGCGAACCGGTTCGCCAGGCGGCGCACCAGGTTCAGCTCGGTGCCGATCGCCCACTTCGAGCCGGCCGGGGCCGCCTCCAGGGCCTTGATGATGTACTCCGTCGAGCCGACGTAGTCCGCCGCCGCCACGACCTCGTGCTTGCACTCCGGGTGCACCAGCACATTGACGCCCGGGATGCGCTCGCGCACATCGTTGACGGAGTCGACCGAGAAGCGCCCGTGCACCGAGCAGTGCCCGCGCCACAGGATCATCTTGGCGTTGCGCAGCTCCTCGGTGGTGAGGCCGCCGTTCGGCTTGTGCGGGTTGTAGAGGACGCAGTCCTCCAGCGTCATCCCCATGTCGCGGACCGCGGTGTTCCGTCCCAGGTGCTGGTCGGGGAGGAAGAGAACCTTCTCGCCTTGTTCGAAGGCCCACTCCAGGGCGCGCTTCGCGTTGGACGAGGTGCAGATCGTGCCGCCGTGCCGGCCGGTGAAGGCCTTGATGTCGGCGGAGGAGTTCATGTACGAGACGGGTACGACCTGCTCGGCGACCCCGGCCTCGGTCAGTACGTCCCAGCACTCGGCGACCTGCTCGGCGGTGGCCATGTCGGCCATCGAGCAGCCGGCGGCCAGGTCCGGCAGCACGACCTTCTGGTCGTCGGTGGTCAGGATGTCCGCGGACTCGGCCATGAAGTGCACGCCGCAGAAGACGATGTACTCCGCCTCCGGGCGTGCCGCCGCGTCCCTGGCGAGCTTGAACGAGTCGCCGGTGACGTCCGCGAACTGGATGACCTCGTCGCGCTGGTAGTGGTGGCCGAGGACGAACACCTTGTCCCCGAGCTTCTCCTTGGCCGCGCGGGCACGCTCCACCAGGTCCGGGTCGGACGGGGAGGGCAGGTCGCCGGGACACTCGACGCCGCGCTCGCTCTTCGGGTCGGCCTCGCGGCCGAGCAGGAGCAGGGCGAGGGGCGTCGGCTGGACGTCGAGATCCTGGACGGGGTGGGCCGTGGTCACGTCACGCACCCTTTCTTCTCTGCGGAAAGCCTTTTCGTCTAATTGACGTTATCTATCATATCCGGTTCACGTCACTTTGACGATGTCCATAGTGTCGATGTGACGCATACCGCCGGGTGGCCGGTGTGCGAGCATGAATGGAACAGGCAAGCGCTCGGCCCGGAATGAATCCGTGGTCCCGACGGTTGCAACGTCGGCAAGCAGTCTCCGTACAACCCGGGAGAGAAGCAGATGTCCGTATCGGACGAGACCACCACCGTGAGCGACGGCATCCTCCTGTCCGACGCCGCCGCAGCCAAGGTCAAGGGCCTGCTGGAGCAGGAAGGCCGTGACGACCTGGCGCTGCGCGTCGCCGTCCAGCCCGGCGGCTGCTCGGGCCTGCGTTACCAGCTCTTCTTCGACGAGCGTTCCCTCGACGGCGACGTCGTGAAGGACTTCGACGGCGTCAAGGTCGTCACCGACCGGATGAGCGCTCCGTACCTGGGCGGCGCCTCCATCGACTTCGTCGACACCATCGAGAAGCAGGGCTTCACGATCGACAACCCGAACGCCACGGGCTCCTGCGCCTGCGGCGACTCCTTCAGCTAAAACCTGACGGAATCGGCAGAACGGACGGTGGCGGCCCGGATTCCGGGACCGCCACCGTCGTCGTAAGCGCTGGCGCGCGTCAGGCGCGGGGCACGGTGGAGCCCGACGCCGCGTCGACCACCGTCCGGTCACCGAGCGGCGCGTCCAGCGTCACCGTCCGGGTCAGCTCCTTGGCGATCATGATGCAGACCTTCTCGCCGGCCGGCTTCGACTCCGTCACCGTCACCCGCACCGACTTCCCGTCCTCGGTCGCGCTCGCCGCGTACGTGCTGCACACCCCGCCCCAGAACGTCACCGACAGGCTCCGCCCGTCGGCGCTGTACGATACGACCTGCCGCGAGGACTTCCCCGCGTCCCCCGGGGGCGGGGGCGTCGTCGACGGTGCGTCCTTCGTCAGGTACGCGGGGTCCACGGCGACCTGCGACACGGTGCTGCCCATGCCGGGCGCTGCCGGGTGCACCGAGAAGAGCCAGGACGGTACGAGCGTCCGCTTGCCCGCCACGTACTGACTCGCCAGTCCGAACACCGCCTTGTCGACCATCACGGTGGTCGTCGTCGGCTCCGCACCTGTCCGCGTCCCACAGTGCACCTTGGGCGATTTCAGGCCATCCTGCAGCGGTACGGGAGTGGCGCAGCCGCCGATGTCCGCGCGCCCGTCCGTCCGGGACGTCGCCCCGTTCAACTGCTTCAGCGCCTCGCCCGCGCTGATCACCGGATAGCTGTCCCCCTTCGCCGGCTCCTTCAACTGGCCACTGCCGCCGACCACTTCACCGTCCGGGCCGATCTGGATGCCGGTCGACCAGCCGTACGTGGGAAGGCCGTCCACCTTCGGGTCGGCGTTCACCACCCGTACCGAACCCATGAGTTGGCGGGCGTCGAGAGCGGCGTCGTCCTGGCCCACCGCCTTCAGGACCGGCGTCGCGGCAGCCCTGGCGGCGCTCTCGCTCACCGGGGAGCCGCTGCCGTCCGGGTCCGCCTTCCGGTCCGAACAGGCCGCGATGCCCTCGCAGTTGTCCGTACCGCCGGAGCCGTACCGGGCGAAGCTCCAGGTGCCGGGAGCCTGCTTGTTCACCCGCAGGACCGGGCCCGAGCCGTCCCCGTCGGACCCCACCTTCCAGGACGTGCCCTCCGCCCGCGGCGTGCCCTCCAGGCCCAGCGCCTTCGCCAGCCGGGCCACCTGCGCCGCGGAGACGGTCCCCTCCGCGCGCTGCACCGCCGCCGTACGCGGCCCCTCGGGCAGCTCGCCGGACGCGCGGTAGACCGTCCGGCCGCCGTTCGGGTCGGGTTCGCCCGGCGCGATGCCCGGCGCGCTGCCCGGCGAGGACCCGCCGGGCGCCGCCGCGCCGTCCGCGCGCCCGTCCAGGGCCAGCGGGGGAGGGGCGGGCCTTTCGCTGCCTGCCGCGCTGTCGCCGCTCCTGCCGCCGCCCTCCGCCGCGGTCGCGGCCCAGTACGCGCCGCCGCCCCCGGCCAGCAGTACGGCAGCCGCCACCGAGGCCACGGCGAGCGGCGAACGCCGCCGGGGGCTCGTCACGTCGTTGTCGGGTCGCTCGGTGCTCACCGGATCCGCTCCTTCGCCTGCGTTGCCGTCACAGGCCTCACCCGGCCTGCCGTCCGTCCCACGGTTCGGGGACAACGGTGGGACGGGGCACAGGAGCGCTCGGTTCCCTCAAGGGGCGCCGGAGGCGATCGGTACCGTTCGTGCTCAGTCGCCGTAATCGGACATGGCGTCGATCAGCCGGGCGGAGGCGGCCGGCACCGTCACACCGTGGATCAGGGACGGCGCGACCCGAGCGGGGGCGGATTTCGCGGGGACCACCCAGTGCGGAGCCATCCGCGCGCAGTCACCGCGCAGCTCGGCCAGGCTGATCTCGGACTCGCGCGTAGCGCTGTGGTTCGACATAACCGCACCGTAGGCACCACGCGCCCCGGGAGGAAAGACCTACTATCGGGTAGTTTTCACCCCTTCGGGGTGAGTGTGAGGAGAGGTAGCGTGGACTGTCACGCCGCCCAGGGAACGCAGTCACCCGTTCCCTCCGATCTCCGCAGGAGCAGTCTCCCCGTGCGAATCGCAGTAACCGGCTCCATCGCCACCGACCACCTCATGACCTTCCCCGGCCGTTTCGCCGACCAGCTGGTCGCGGATCAGCTGCACACGGTCTCGCTCTCCTTCCTGGTCGACAACCTCGACGTGCGCCGGGGCGGTGTCGCCGCCAACATCTGCTTCGGCATGGGCCTGCTGGGCACCAGCCCGATCCTGGTCGGTGCCGCGGGCGCCGACTTCGACGAGTACCGCGCCTGGCTCGACCGCCACGGCGTCGACACGGGTTCGGTCCGGATCTCCGAGGTCCTACACACTGCCCGCTTCGTCTGTACGACGGACGCCGACCACAACCAGATCGGCTCCTTCTACACGGGTGCGATGAGCGAGGCCCGCCTCATCGAGCTGAAGGCCGTCGCCGACCGGGTCGGCGGCCTCGACCTGGTCTCGATCGGCGCCGACGACCCCGAGGGGATGCTCCGCCACACGGAGGAGTGCCGCACCCGGGGCATCCCGTTCGCCGCGGACTTCTCGCAGCAGATCGCCCGGATGGACGGCGACGAGATCCGGATCCTCCTCGACGGCGCCATGTACCTCTTCTCCAACGAGTACGAGAAGGGGCTCATCGAGTCCAAGACCGGCTGGACCGACGAGGACATCCTGGCCAAGGTCGGCCACCGGGTGACCACGCTCGGCGCCCGCGGTGTCCGGATCGAGCGGGCCGGCCAGGAGCCGATCGAGGTCGGCTGCCCGGAGGAGGAGATCAAGGCCGACCCGACCGGCGTCGGCGACGCCTTCCGCGCCGGTTTCCTCTCCGGTCTCGCCTGGGGCGTCGGCCTGGAGCGCGCCGCCCAGGTCGGCTGCATGCTCGCCACGCTGGTCATCGAGACCGTCGGCACCCAGGAGTACACCCTGCGCCGGACCCACTTCATGGACCGCTTCACCAAGGCGTACGGCCACGACGCCGCCGCCGAGGTCCGCGCCCACCTGCGCTGATCCGGGAACGCTACGACAGCCGGCGGACCACATAGGCCGAGCCGCGGTCCGCCGGCTCCTCGCCCACGTACTCCTGCTCACGCATCGCGCACCAGGCCGGAATGTCCAGGCGGGCCGCCTCGTCGTCGGAGAGCACGGTCACCGTCCCGCCCGGCGGCACCTCCCCGATCACCTTCGCGAGCTCGATCACCGGGATCGGGCACCGCTTCCCGAGGGCGTCGACCACCAGGGACGCGGCCGCGACGGGCGAGGGCGGCGCCGGGACGGGTGCGCCCAGCCTCTCCCGTACCTCCGCCACCACCCGGGGCAGCACGTCCAGGAAGCGGTCGACGTCCTCGTCCGCCGTGCCGGCCGGCAGCGACACCCGTACGTTCCCCTCCGACAGCACCCCCATCGCCTTGAGCACATGGCTCGGAATCAGCGTGCTGCTGGTGCAGGAGGAACCGGACGATACGGAGAATTCCGCCCGGTCCAGCTCGTGGAGCAGTGTCTCCCCGTCGACATAGAGACAGGAGAAGGTCACCAGATGCGGCAGCCGCCGCACCGGATCGCCGACCACCTCCACATCCGGCACCAGCTCGGGCACCCGGGCCCTGATGCGGTCCACCAGGGCCCGCAGCCGTACGGACTCGGCCGCCGCCTGCGCCCGCACCGCCCGCAGCGATGCCGCCGCGGCCACGATCGCCGGAAGGTTCTCGAACCCCGCGGCCCGCCCCGACTCCCGTTCGTCGGCCGGTCCTTGAACCGCGAACCGCACCCCCTTGCGCACCGCCAGCAGCCCGACCCCCGAGGGCCCGCCCCACTTGTGCGCGCTGGCCGCCAGCAGGGACCAGCCGTCCGGCACCGGCCCCCAGCCCAGCGACTGCGCGGCATCCACCAGCAGCGGCACCCCGGCCGCCCGGCAGACCTCCGCCACCTCGGCCACCGGCTGCTCGGTGCCGACCTCGTGATTGGCGGACTGCAGACAGGCCAGCGCGGTGTCCTCGCGCAGCGCGTCCGCGTACCCCGCCACGCTCACCGCCCCCGACCGGTCCACCGCGACCTCGGAGACCGATCCGCCCTGCGCCTCATGGGCGGCCGCCGCATGGAGTACCGACGAGTGCTCGACCGCGGAGACGGCCAGATGGCGGCCGACACGCCGACGCCCCGCGAGAGCTCCGGAAATTCCGGAGTGCACCGCCCATGTCCCCGAAGGAGTGAATGTGAGCTCGTCCGGACGGCACCCGACGGCCTCCGCGGCGGCCTCCCGGGCCGCGTCCAGCAGGAGGCGGGCCCGCCGCCCCTCGCGGTAGAGCCTGGCCGGGTCGGCCCACCCCTCGTCCAGCGCGGCAAGCAGCGCCTGCCGGGCGACGGGGTGCAGGGGAGCGGAGGAAGCGGCATCGAAGTAGGGCACGAAGCCACGCTAGCCCGCGCGGGGCCCGGGCCTGGGGACGGGCCTGCGGACGGGCCGCCCGCGACGGCAGGAGAGGGGGCGTCAGATGGCGGCCGGAGGCCCGTATTCCACCCCTTCGGGGAGTCGGGCGGCGCGTTGGGCACCCTCCCCGCGCGGCCCCAAATAGCGTCCAGTAGGGTTTGGTCCGCATAAACATCCAAACCCCTGCCCGCGTCAGGGCGGCGACCGACCAGAGACACGGCCGCGCCGACCGCGCGGGCGAGACTCTCGGGAAGGCGCTACGTGAGTCCCAACGGCTCCGACCGCTCGTCGCGGCGCCCGATGCGGCGGAAGCTGCCGCAGGTGCTGACTGCGGGCCTGATCCTTGCGACCGCAACCGGTTGCACATACAAGGACTTCCCCCGCCTTGGTATGCCCACTCCGGTAACGGAAGAGGCACCAAGGATCCTTTCCCTCTGGCAGGGCTCGTGGGCGGCAGCGCTCGTCACGGGCGTGCTGGTCTGGGGCCTGATCCTGTGGAGCGTCATCTTCCACCGGCGCAGCCGCACCAAGGTGGAGGTCCCCCCGCAGACCAGGTACAACATGCCCATCGAGGCGCTGTACACCGTGGTCCCTCTAATCATCGTCTCGGTGTTGTTCTACTTCACCGCGCGCGATGAATCGAAGCTCCTCACGCTCTCCCCGAAGCCCGCCCACACCATCAACGTGGTCGGCTACCAGTGGAGCTGGGGATTCAACTACATCGAGAACGTGGACGGCTCGACCGCCACGGGCAACAAGATCCCCAAGGAACTGGACGCTATCCCGAACAAGTTCCGCGAGGAATTCCCCAAGGGTGCCGAGGGCGTCTACGACTACGGCATTCCGGGAACGCGGAATCCGCAGAACGGCAACCCGGGTCCGACCCTGTGGCTGCCGAAGGGCGAGAAGGTCCGTTTCGTTCTGACTTCCCGTGACGTCATCCACTCCTTCTGGGTGGTGCCGTTCCTCATGAAGCAGGACGTCATTCCGGGCCACACCAACGCCTTCGAGGTGACCCCCAAGGAGGAGGGCACCTTCATGGGCAAGTGCGCCGAGCTCTGTGGCGTCGACCACTCCCGGATGCTCTTCAACGTCAAGGTCGTCTCCCCGGAGCGCTACCAGGCGCACCTCAAGGAGCTGGCGAAGAAGGGCCAGACGGGCTACGTGCCGGCCGGCATCGAGCAGACTGACCCGGCCAGGAATGCGGAGACGAACAAACTGTGAGCATCCTCAACGAACCTCAGGGTGCCGCGGCAGCAGACGACTCGTACGAGGACGAGCTGCCGGTCCGGCGCAAGCAGCCGGGAAACGTCGTCATCAAGTGGCTGACCACCACTGACCACAAGACGATCGGCACGATGTACCTGGTCACGTCGTTCGCGTTCTTCTGCATCGGCGGTCTGATGGCGCTCATCATGCGCGCCGAACTGGCCCGTCCCGGCACGCAGATCATGTCGAACGAGCAGTTCAACCAGGCGTTCACGATGCACGGCACGATCATGCTGCTGATGTTCGCGACGCCGCTGTTCGCCGGATTCGCGAACTGGATCATGCCGCTGCAGATCGGTGCGCCCGATGTGGCGTTCCCGCGGCTGAACATGTTCGCGTACTGGCTGTACCTCTTCGGCTCGCTCATCGCGGTGGCCGGCTTCCTCACCCCGCAGGGTGCGGCCGACTTCGGCTGGTTCGCCTACTCCCCGCTCTCGGACACGGTCCGTTCGCCGGGTATCGGCGCCGACATGTGGATCATGGGTCTGGTCCTCTCCGGCTTCGGCACGATCCTCGGTTCGGTCAACTTCATCACCACGATCATCTGCATGCGCGCCCCCGGCATGACGATGTTCCGCATGCCGATCTTCGTCTGGAACGTCCTGCTGACCGGTGTACTGGTCCTGCTGGCCTTCCCGGTCCTCGCCGCCGCACTCTTCGCGCTGGAGGTGGACCGTAAATTCGGTGCGCATGTATTCGACGCGGCCAATGGCGGCGCATTGCTCTGGCAGCACCTCTTCTGGTTCTTCGGCCATCCAGAGGTGTACATCATTGCTTTGCCGTTCTTCGGAATCGTCAGTGAGATCATCCCGGTCTTCAGTCGCAAGCCGATGTTCGGCTACATCGGTCTGATCAGCGCGACGATCGCCATCGCAGGCCTCTCCGTGACCGTGTGGGCGCACCACATGTACGTCACCGGCGGTGTGCTGTTGCCGTTCTTCTCGTTCATGACCTTCCTCATCGCGGTACCGACCGGTGTGAAGTTCTTCAACTGGATCGGCACGATGTGGAAGGGGTCGTTGTCCTTCGAGACACCGATGCTCTGGGCCGTCGGCTTCCTGATCACCTTTGCGTTCGGTGGTCTGACCGGTGTGATCCTGGCGTCGCCCCCGCTGGACTTCCATGTCTCGGACTCGTACTTCGTCGTCGCGCACTTCCACTACGTCGTCTTCGGCACCGTGGTCTTCGCGATGTTCGCGGGATTCCACTTCTGGTGGCCGAAGTTCACGGGCAAGATGCTGGACGAGCGGCTCGGCAAGATCACGTTCTGGACGCTGTTCGTGGGCTTCCACGGCACGTTCCTGGTGCAGCACTGGCTCGGTGCCGAGGGCATGCCGCGTCGTTACGCGGACTACCTCGCCGCCGACGGCTTCACCGCGCTGAACACGATTTCGACGATCTCCTCGTTCGTGCTCGGCCTGTCGATGCTGCCGTTCTTCTACAACGTGTGGAAGACCGCCAAGTACGGCAAGAAGATCGAGGTCGACGACCCGTGGGGCTACGGCCGTTCGCTGGAGTGGGCGACGTCCTGCCCGCCGCCGCGGCACAACTTCCTCACCCTGCCGCGGATCCGTTCCGAATCCCCGGCGTTCGACCTGCATCACCCGGAGATCGCGGCGCTCGAGCTGCTGGAGCCACACTCCGAGGCTGGCAAGGCCCTCGCTGGTGGCAAGGAGGCCGGCAAGTGAAGATCCAGGGCAAGATGTTCCTCTGGCTGAGCGTTTTCTTCCTCGCTCTGGCCGTCACGTACGGCGTGTGGTCGAAGGAGCCGGCCGGTACCACCGCGCTCGTCCTGGCCTTCGGCCTGAGCGTCATGATCGGCTTCTACCTGGCCTTCACGGCGCAGCGGGTCGACGCCATGGCTCAGGACAACAAGGAAGCCGATGTCGCGGACGAGGCCGGCGAGGTGGGGTTCTTCTCCCCGCACAGCTGGCAGCCGCTCGCGCTGGCCCTCGGCAGCGCCCTCGCCTTCCTGGGCATCGTCTTCGGCTGGTGGCTGCTGTACTACTCGATCCCGGTGCTCCTGGTCGGCCTGTTCGGCTGGGTCTTCGAGTACTACCGCGGTGAGAACCGCACCCAGTGACCTCGCGTCACCGCTCCACCTGACGGGGGGCCCGTACTTCTCCACCAAAAGGAGTACGGGCCCCCCGTTTGCAGTCACATTGCGCGCTTATAGGGATGAACTTCCATAGCGTGTGTTCATGAGCCACACGCCGCGCTTCCGCCCCGTAGTCAGCAGCACTCTGCTGGTCATGACCCTGGTCGCAGGGGTGACCGCCTGTGGGGGGTCCGACGGCCACCCGCTCGCGGCGAGACCGTACGACGCGACGGACGAGATCTCTGCCAACGTCCCCGCGGGCGACGAGAAGGCCGACCCCGACAAGCCGCTGGAACTCAACGTCGAGGACGACGACGGCCGGATCACGGACGTGACGGCCACGGACACGACCGGACGCCACCTGGCGGGCGAACTGGACGCCGACGGGAGGCGCTGGCACTCCACGTCCCCGCTCGCCGCCGGCACCCGCTACACCGTCCAGGTCAGCATGGAGAACGGCGACGGCGACCCGGGCGGCCGTACGCTCTCGTTCGAGACCGCCTCCGTCCGGGCCAAGAAGCTCCTGAAGGTCGCATTCGGACCTCAGGCGGGCACCTACGGCGTAGGACAGCCCATCACGGCGCAACTCAGCACTCCGGTCAAGGACAAGGCGTCCAGGGCCACCGTGGAGCGCGCCCTGCGCGTCCGCTCCACGCCCGCGGTGACCGGATCCTGGTACTGGGTCGACGACAAGACTCTGCACTACCGCCCCAAGGACTACTGGCCCGCCGGAGCCACCATCCAGGTCACCAGCGGCCTGGAGGGCATCAAGGTCGGCGACAACCTGTACGGAGCGCCCACGAAGGCGCTGAAGCTCACCACGGGCGACCGCATCGAAGCCATCACCGACGCCGCCGCGCACACGATGACGGTCAAGCGCAACGGCAAAGTGATCAACACCATTCCGGTGACCACCGGCAAGCCCGGCTTCGCCACCAGAAACGGCGTCAAGGTCGTGCTGAGCAAGGAGTACTCCGTACGCATGCGCGGTGAGACGATCGGCATCTCGGAGGACTCCTCCGACGGGTACGACCTGATGGTCTACTACGCGACCCGCGTCACCTGGAGCGGCGAGTACGTGCACGCGGCCCCCTGGTCCACCGGATCGCAGGGGTTCGCGAACGTCAGCCACGGCTGTACGGGCATGAGCACCAGCCTGGCCGAGTGGTTCTTCAACACCGTGCACACGGGAGACATCGTCCAGGTCGTCGGCAGCCAGGGCGAGACGATGACGCCGTTCGACAACGGCTTCGGCGACTGGAACCTGTCCTGGGCGAAATGGCAGAAGGGCAGCGCCCTGCAGAAGAGCGACACGCCGGACCGCACGGAGACGATCCAGGCGGCGCGACTGCGCCCCGAGGTCTGACCGGCCCGGGGAGTGCGCTGCCCCTCGGCGGAGCCGCGGACACCGCCGCGGCGCGCCTCAGGCGTCCACGCAGTCCCTGCTGCGCAGCAGAGCGGCCAGGGCGTCGGCGAACTCGACCGGTTCGACCGGAAGGGTCACCGCGGCGTCCGCACGGCTCCAGGTGGCCAGCCAGGCGTCCTGGGGGCGCCCCATCAGCAGCAGCACCGGCGGGCAGTGGAAGATCTCGTCCTTGATCTGCCGGCAGACGCCCATGCCGCCCGCCGGGGCCGTCTCGCCGTCCAGGACGCAGACATCGATGCCGCCGTTGTCCAGCGCCTCCAGGACGGCGGGCAGCGTGGCGCACTCCAGGAACTCCACCGGTGGCACATCGGCCGCGGGCCTGCGCCCGGCTGCCAGCCTCACCTGCTCACGGGTGTTGGCGTCGTCGCTGTAGACCAGGACCGTGGCGGTCGGCTGCATTGTTCCTCCGTGACATCTGAGTCTTCGGGGCTTGCCGGGCATGAACCGATGCGCGGATCGTACTCCGCCCGATGGGCTGTCAGCACCGCCCGGGACAGCGGATTCATGGGCCGTTCGGGGAGGGCACACCCTGTTGACACACCGAACAGCACCCCCCGGGGTGAGGGCGGGATAAGGGACCGACATAATGTCGAGCGTGGCGACAGCAACGACAGTAGAAACCGGGCACGCGCACCCGTCGGTCAATCGACCGAACCTCACCAGCGTCGGAACCATCATCTGGTTGAGTTCCGAGCTGATGTTCTTCGCGGCCCTCTTTGCGATGTACTTCACCCTGCGATCGGTGATGGGACCAGCGCACTGGAAGGAAATGGCTTCGGCCCTGAACTTCCCGTTCTCTGCGACGAACACCACGATCCTGGTGCTCTCCTCACTCACCTGCCAGCTCGGCGTCTTCGCCGCGGAGCGGGGCGATGTGAAGAAGCTCCGTACCTGGTTCGTGATCACTTTCGTGATGGGTGCGATCTTCATCGGAGGCCAGATCTTCGAGTACACCGAGCTGGTGACGGTTAAGGGGCTCTCCCTGTCCTCCGACCCGTACGGCTCGGTGTTCTACCTGACGACCGGCTTCCACGGGCTGCACGTGACAGGCGGTCTCATCGCCTTCCTGCTCGTTCTGGGCAGGACATACGCAGCCAAGAGGTTCACCCACGAACAGGCCACCGCTGCCATCGTCGTGTCCTATTACTGGCACTTCGTCGATGTCGTGTGGATCGGCCTCTTCGCCACGATCTACATGATCAAGTAACCGGGCTCGAACCCGAACCACATCCAGCATCGACGCAGAAGATCCTGACACCGGGGTAATCCGTGAAAAAGCTCTCCGCACGACGACGCCATCCGTTGGCGGCGGTCGTCGTACTACTCCTCGCGCTTGCGGCTACTGGGGGGCTGTACGCCGCGTTTGCGCCCGCGAGTAAGGCGCAGGCCGACGAAACCGCCCAGTCCCTCGCCATCGACGAGGGCAAGAAGCTGTACTCCGTCGGTTGCGCCAGCTGCCACGGAATCGGCGGTCAGGGCACCACCGACGGGCCGAGCCTGGTGGGCGTGGGCGCCGCAGCCGTGGACTTCCAGGTCGGTACGGGCCGTATGCCGGCACAGCAGCCGGGTGCCCAGGTACCGAAGAAGAAGGCCATCTACAGCCAGGCCCAGATCGACCAGCTCGCGGCGTACGTCGCGTCGCTCGGCGCCGGTCCGGTCATTCCGACCAAGAGCCAGGTCAGCCCTGACGGCGCGGACATCGCCAAGGGTGGCGAACTGTTCCGTAACAACTGCGCGCAATGCCACAACTTCACTGGTCAGGGTGGTGCGCTGACGAACGGCAAGTACGCGCCCAGCCTCGAAGGCGTGGACCCGAAGCACATGTACGAGGCCATGCAGACCGGCCCGCAGAGCATGCCGTCCTTCCCGGACACGACGATGCCCGAGCAGCAGAAGCGGGACATCATCGCGTACGTCCAGACCGTGAACAGTGGCCAGACCGAGAACCCGGGCGGCCTTTCGCTGGGCGGTCTGGGACCGGTCAGCGAGGGCCTGTTCGCCTGGATCTTCGGGCTCGGCGCCCTGATCGCACTTGCCATTTGGGTCGCGGCCCACACCGCTAAGGCCAAGAAGTCATGAGTAGCCAAGAGATTCCAGACGAGAACCTGCCCGCTGAGCAGGACCACGCGCACGGCGCGGTAAAGGTCGCGGACGACCCGTTCGCCGACCCGGGGCTGCCGGCCCACAAGCCGCGCATCCAGGACATCGACGAACGTGCCGCGAAGCGCTCCGAGCGCACCGTCGCGCTCATGTTCACGGTGTCCATGCTGGCGACGGTCGGCTTCATCGCCTCGTACGTCATCTTCCCGGTCGACGAGATCGTGTACATCTGGCCCTTCGGCCATGTGAGCGCGCTCAACTTCTCCCTGGGTCTGACCCTGGGCGTGGCCCTCTTCGCGATCGGCGCAGGTGCCGTCCACTGGGCGCGCACCCTGATGTCCGACGTGGAGGTCGCCGACGACCGGCACGCCATCGAGGCCGAGCCCGAGGTCAAGGCGAAGGTCCTCGCCGACTTCGCGGCAGGTGCCCAGGAGTCGGCGCTCGGTCGGCGCAAGCTGATCCGCAACACCATGTTCGGCGCGCTGGCCCTGGTGCCGCTCTCCGGTGTGGTGCTGCTGCGCGACCTCGGTCCGCTGCCGGAGAAGAAGCTCCGCAGCACCCTGTGGGCCAAGGGCAAGCAGCTCATCAACATGAACACGATGCTGCCGCTGCGTCCCGAGGACGTCGCCCAGGGTTCGCTGACCTTCGCCATGCCCGAGGGGCTGACGGAGGACGCGGAGGACTTCCAGAACCAGATCGCCAAGGCCGCGCTGATGATCATCCGCATCGAGCCGGACGACATCAAGGACAAGCGCGAGCGCGAGTGGGCCCACGAGGGCATCGTGGCCTTCTCCAAGATCTGCACTCACGTCGGCTGCCCGATCAGCCTGTACGAGCAGCAGACGCACCACGTGCTCTGCCCGTGCCACCAGTCCACCTTCGACCTGTCCGACGGCGCCCGCGTCATCTTCGGTCCGGCCGGTCACGCCCTTCCGCAGCTGCGGATCGGTGTGAACAGCGAGGGCAACCTCGAGGCGCTCGGTGACTTCGATGAGCCCGTCGGTCCTGCATTCTGGGAGCGCGGATGAGTACTGCGACCACTAACACACCCGGTGCTGCCGCACCGGGCAATCGCAAGGCGCCCGCCGGCGAGCGGGTGGCCGACTGGGCGGACGGCCGGCTCGGGATCTACTCCCTGGCCAAGGCCAACATGCGCAAGATCTTCCCGGACCACTGGTCCTTCATGCTCGGTGAGATCGCCCTCTACAGCTTCATCATCATCATCCTCACGGGTGTGTATCTGACGCTGTTCTTCCACCCGAGCATGAACGAGGTCGTGTACCACGGCTCGTACGAGCCGATGCAGGGCATCAAGATGTCCGAGGCCTACGCCTCGACACTGGACATCAGCTTCGACGTCCGCGGTGGTCTGCTGGTTCGCCAGATCCACCACTGGGCCGCGCTGATCTTCCTGGCCGGCATGTTCGTGCACATGATGCGCGTCTTCTTCACGGGTGCGTTCCGCAAGCCGCGTGAGATCAACTGGCTGTTCGGCTTCCTGCTGTTCGTGCTGGGTATGTTCACCGGCTTCACCGGCTACTCGCTCCCGGACGACCTGCTGTCCGGTACGGGTGTCCGCTTCACCCAGGGCGCGATCCTGTCGATGCCGATCGTCGGCACGTACATCTCGATGTTCCTGTTCGGCGGCGAGTTCCCCGGCCACGACTTCGTCGCCCGGTTCTACTCGATCCACATCCTGCTGCTGCCGGGCATCATGCTCGGCCTGCTGGTGGCGCACCTGATCCTGGTCTTCTACCACAAGCACACGCAGTTCGCGGGTCCCGGCCGCACCAACAAGAACGTGGTCGGCATGCCGCTGCTGCCGGTGTACATGGCGAAGGCCGGTGGGTTCTTCTTCCTGGTCTTCGGCATCATCACCGTCATCGCGGCCATTGCCTCGATCAACCCGATCTGGGCCATCGGCCCGTACCGCCCGGACCAGGTGTCCACCGGCGCCCAGCCCGACTGGTACATGGGCTTCGCCGAGGGTCTGATCCGAGTGATGCCCGGCTGGGAGATCAACTTCTGGGGTCACACGCTCGCCCTGGGTGTGTTCATCCCGCTGATGGTCTTCGGGCTGGTACTCGCGGTCATCGCGGTCTACCCGTTCATCGAGTCCTGGATCACCGGGGACAAGCGCGAGCACCACATCCTGGACCGCCCGCGCAACGCCCCGACCCGGACGGCCTTCGGCGTCGCCTGGATCACCGTGTACGTCATCGTCTTCATCGGCGGTGGCAACGACCTGTGGGCCACGCACTTCCACCTGTCGCTGAACGCCATCTCCTGGTTCATCCGGATCTTCATCTTCGTGGGACCGGTCCTCGCGTTCATCGCCACCCGGCGGATCTGCCTCGGCCTCCAGCGCCGCGACAAGGAGAAGGTGCTGCACGGGCGCGAGTCCGGCATGATCAAGCGCCTGCCGCACGGTGAGTTCGTCGAGATCCACGAGCCGCTCGGCCCCGAGCAGCTGCACACGCTCACCGCGCACGAGCAGTACAAGCCGGTCGAGATCGGCCCGACGGTCGACGAGAACGGTGTCGAGCGCAAGGTGTCCGTCCTGCAGAAGCTGCGTGCCAAGCTCAGCAAGGGTTACTTCGGCGAGGACAACCAGATCGCCAAGCCCACCGTCGAGGAGTACGAGGAGATCACCAGCGGCCACGGTCACCACTGATCGCCTGAACTGATCGCCACAGCAGGAGCCCCGTCCATCCGATGGACGGGGCTCTTCGCTGTCCCCGGCCCTCGATAGGGTGGGGGTATCCCTTTTATCGGCTGTGGACCCCAGGAGCGGACCATGAACGTTGTGACCCCGGTCGGCGGCGACAGCGTGGCGGACCGTTCCTGGCCCGGCCTGCTGAACCCGCTGCTGCGTGGCGAGGACCTGACCGCGGACGACACCGCGTGGGCGATGGACCGCATCATGAGCGGTGAGGCGAGCGACGTGCAGATCGCCGGTTTCGCGGTGGCCCTGCGCGCCAAGGGCGAGACGGTCGACGAGGTGTCCGGCCTGGTGCGCGCGATGTACGAGCACGCCCACACCATCCACGTACCCGGTCGTACGGTCGACATCGTCGGCACCGGCGGCGACCTCGCCAAGACGGTCAACATCTCCACGATGTCGGCGATCGTCATCGCGGGCACCGGCGCCAAGGTCGTCAAGCACGGCAACCGCGCCTCCTCGTCGGCGAGTGGTTCCTCCGACGTGCTGGAGAAGCTCGGCGTCAACCTGGAGCTCAGCGCGCAGCGGGTCGTCGAGGTCGCCGAGGAAGCGGGCATCACCCTCTGCTTCGCGGTGAAGTTCCACCCCGCTCTGCGGTACGTGGCCAGGGCCCGCAAGGAACTCGGTGCCCCGACGACGTTCAACATCCTGGGGCCGCTCACCAACCCGGCGAAGGTGCGCTCGCAGGCCATCGGCGTCGCCGACCTGCGGATGGCGCCCATCGTCGCCGGTGTCCTCGCCGAGCGCGGCAATTCGGCGCTGGTCTTCCGCGGCGACGACGGCCTGGACGAGCTGACGACGACCGCGACGTCGCGCGTCTGGGTGGTCCGGGACGGATCGGTGCGCGAGGAGGCGTTCGACCCGCGCGACGTCGGCCTGGAACTGGTGCCGCCACAGGCGCTCCGCGGCGGCGACCCCTCGTACAACGCAGACGTGGCCCGCCGGGTGCTGGCCGGCGAGCACGGGCCGGCGCGGGAGGCCGTGCTGCTCAACTCCGCGGCGGCGCTGGTGGCCCTGGACCCGACGGACGGCACGCTCGAAGAGCAGATCGCCGCCGGGATCGAGAAGGCCGCCGAGTCCATCGACTCGGGTGCGGCCCGGCAGGCGCTGGAGCGCTGGGTGGCGGTCAGCAACGCCTGAACGCACGGAAGGTGACGCGGGGCGCGGTCCGGATTCTGGACCGCGCCTTGCGCGTCGGCGCACGTATGGCAAGATGCTGCGCAGGTCATGAGTGACAGCGACTACGGCCCCGGCCCGCTGTCCGGCAACCCTCCGTCCGTGGCGGGGTGCCCCGGGTGAAGACCAGGCCGTAGGCAGCGAGGTCTGCGGCAAGCGCGGGCCCCTCGGCATCTGTGAATGCCAACCCCCGGGGTCCTGGTCCCTAGGGAGCCTCTTGTGAGCAAGCGAATGCGATAGGGCTTCTCGGCCCTCCTCCGCACCCCTTTTTTCTCTTTCCGCTGCGCTGCCGCGTATCCGCCGGCGCACGCGATTCGCCTGCCTGTTACGGGAGTTCGCCATGTCTGTCTTCACCGCTGCCGCCGACCAGTCGCTTTGTACCCCCTTGCCGGTTCTGGGTAAGGATGTAATGGTTCCGCTCGTCACGGGTGGTGAGGTCACGTACGCCGCTCTCGACTACGCCGCCAGTGCCCCGGCCCTGCAGCGCGTCTGGGACGACGTCGCCGCGTACGCCCCGTACTACGGCAGCGTCCACCGCGGTGCCGGATACCTCTCGCAGCTCTCCACGGACCTCTTCGAGAACAGCCGCGCGACGGTCGCGGAGTTCCTCGGGTGCCGCCCCGAGGACCAGGTGATCTTCACCCGGTCGACCACCGACTCCCTCAACCTGCTGGCCGCCGTCATCCCCGCCGACTGTCAGGTTTTCGTGTACGAGACCGAGCACCACGCCTCGCTGCTCCCCTGGCGTGACGCCCGGGTGACCTGTCTGAACGCCCCGCGCACCCCGGCCCAGGCCGTCGAGACGCTGGAGCGGGCGCTCGCCGACCGAGACCCCTACGGCCCCGCGCTGGTCTGTGTCACCGGCGCCTCCAACGTCACCGGTGAGCTGTGGCCGGTCAAAGAGCTGGCGGCCGCCGCGCACGCGCACGGTGCCCGGATCGTGCTGGACGCCGCGCAGCTCGCCCCGCACCACCCTGTCGACATCACGGACCTGGACGTCGACTGGGTCGCCTTCTCCGGGCACAAGCTGTACGCGCCGTTCGGCTCGGGCGTGCTCGCGGGCCGGGCCGACTGGCTGAGGGACGCCGAGCCGTACCTGGCCGGCGGCGGCGCCTCGCGCAGGGTCGCCCGGCGCGGCGACGGCGGTGTGGACGTCGAGTGGCACACCACCGCGGCCCGCCACGAGGCCGGTTCCCCCAACGTCATCGGCGTGTACTCCATCGCATCCGCCTGCAAGGCGCTCACCGAGGCCGGCTTCGACGACCTGGTCGCCCGCGAGCAGTACCTCGTCACCGCCGTCCGGACCGGTCTCGCCGAGGTCCCCGAGGTCAAGGTGCTCTCGCTGTTCGGCGACGACGCCCCGAGGGTCGGCGTCATCTCCTTCGTGGTGGAGGGCTGGAACAGCTCCCACTTCGCAGCCGCGCTCTCCGCCGAGTACGGCATCGGGGTCCGCGACGGACTGTTCTGCGCACACCCGCTGGTCCGCACCCTGCTGGGCGGCGACCCTCAGGAGGTCGGCGAGTGCGGCGCACCGGAGGCCGAGCCTGGCGAGCGGTCACTGAACGCGATCCGGGTGAGCTTCGGGGCCGGTACGCCGGACGAGCACATCGAGCGCTTCGTCCGCGCGGTCAAGGAGCTGGTGAGCGAGGGCGCCCAGTGGAAGTACCGCACCGAGGACGGCCGCTGCGTCCCGGACCGGGGCACGGCGCAGCTCTGACGGGCACCTGGAGGGGGACGGGCATCCGAGCCCGTCCCCCCGTCGAAGTGTTACGCCGTGATGCGGGGCGTACCTACGCGTCGAGGCCGATGGCGAAGGCGGCCTCCAGGTCATGCTGCGAGTACGTACGGAACGCCACATGCGTGTCGGTGGCCTCGACGCCGGGGATCTTGCTGATCCGGCCGGGGATGACGTCCGCCAGGTCGTCGTGCTTGGCCACCCGCACCATGGCGATCAGGTCGTACGTACCGGTGACCGAGAAGACCTCGCTGACGCTGTCCAGCGCGGCGATGGCTTCGGCGATCTCGGGAATCCGGTCCACGCTGGTTTTGATGAGCACGATCGCGGTGATCACGGCTGACTTTCTCCCTCGGTGGCCCTGGCTGGTGACTTCACTCTATCCGTACGCCGATATCGCCCCCAGGCGTAGAGAAAGCCGAGGGCGAAGCCGACCACATGGGCCAGATAGGCCACGCCGGGTCCCCCGCTGCCCGCGCCCTGGACCGCCAGCCACTGCAGGGCGAACCAGAAGATCAGCACGATCCAGGCGGGGAAGCGCAGCGGCAGGAAGAAGAGGAACGGGAACAGGCTGGTGACCCGGGCCCTGGGGAACAGATAGAGGAACGCCCCGAGCACCGCCGAGATCGCCCCCGACGCGCCGACGAGCGTCTGATCGGACGTGGCGTGCGCGGCGGCGTAGCCGACCAGGGCGAGATAGCCGCAGGCGACGTAGAAGAAGGTGAACTCGGCACGGCCCATGCGTTCCTCGGCCATCGCCCCGAACACGTACAGGAAGAGCATGTTGCCGAGCAGGTGCAGCCAGCTGCCGTGCACGAAGAGGGCGGTGAGCGGGGTGAGCAGAGCGCGTGCGGAGCCGTCCCACAGCTCGCTGGGGATCACGCCCCAGCGTTCGAAGTACCCGGCCTGGGCGGCGAGCAGGGCGTCGGCGGAGCCGTGGGACGAGTTGAATCCGGAGAGCGGACTGAGCAGGAAGACCAGACCGCACAGCGCGATCAGTGAATGGGTCACCGACGGTCCGCCCGCGGTGACCGTCCGTAGGATCCCACTGGTCAGTCTGCCGGCCGCGGCACGCCGATCGATCATGAACAGAGCATGACGCAAGCGGAGGGAACGGGACAGACCGCCTCGCCGTGTCTGGGGGACGCACCGAGGCCGTAGGGTTACGGCAGGACATCCGCAGTTCGACGGCGCACCGCGAGATGCTTGAAGCAGGCAGCACGAGGCTCGATGAAAGAGGACGCACGATGGCGACGGTTCCCCAGCCGACCGAGGAGACCCGCTGGCGTTGCACGCTCTGCGGAAATCTCACGCGCTTCGACGTGACGCGCTCCTCCAAGGTCGTCGAGTACGTCCATCTCGACCTGGCCGGGGAGTCCACCGTCGAGGAGCGCGAGGTGGTCAGTGAGACCATCGAGTCGGTGCGCTGCCGTTGGTGCAACGCGGTGGATCAGATCGAACTGGTGGCCAGGCCGGGTGTCGACTCCTGACGGAGGCGCGCGTACAGACAATTTGGGGTGACGGATGGTGGAGCAGCCCGCTAGCGGCGCAGAGCGGGCCGAGGCGGCCGGCGACGCCGTCGAGGCGCTCGACCGCCCGCTGCCCGAGGCTGTACGGCGACGGGTCGTCGCGCTGGTCTCGGACGCGTTCGGCGGCCTGACGGTCACCGAACTTCCGGCCCAGCTGAGGCAGTACGCCCGCTTCACCCCGACCCGGCGTGCCAAGTTCGCCGGGAACGCGATGGCGGCCGCCCTGGAGGGCGATGCGCTGTTCCGTCAGCGGATCGGCGAACGGCTCAAGGAGGGGCAGCCGGAGCTGACCGCCGCGCTGGAGGCCGGTTCGCCGCCTGCCGCCGCCGACCCCGTCGATGTGGCCGCCGCCGCCTATGTGCTGCGCCCGGCCGGTTGGGTGAAGCTGGTCGCCGCCGCGGGCGAGGAGGCCCAGCGGGCCGACGCCGAGCGCGCCGACGAGGAGAGCCGCCGCGAACTGGAACGGCTGCGCGAGGAACTCGCGCACGCCCGCTCCCAGACGAAGAGCGAGACCGAACGGCTCCGCGGCGAGCTGGACGCGGCCCGCAAGGAGGCCGACTCCCTGCAGCGCAAGCTGCGCAGCGCCGTCAACGAGGTCAAGCGTGGCGAGGCCGCGCTGCGCCGCAGCCGGGCCGAGGTCGACGCCGCACGGTCCGAGGCGGCCGCCCAGGTCTCCGCGGCCGAGAGCGAGACCCGCCGGCTCAAGGCGCGGCTCGGTGAGGCCGAGGCGGCCGTCGAGGCGGGGCGCAGGGCCGCCAGGGAAGGCCGTTCGGTCGAGGACATGCGGCTGCGGCTGCTGCTGGACACGGTGCTCGACGCGGCCGGCGGACTCCGTCGCGAACTGGCCCTGCCGCCCTCCTCGATCCGCCCCGCGGACAGCGTCGACGCGGTCGAGCCCGGCCGGATGTCGCCCAAGGACATTGCGGCCAGGGCGCTTTCGGAGACCGATCCGGCCCTGCTCGACCAGTTGCTCGCGCTGCCGCAGGCGCATCTGATCGTGGACGGCTACAACGTCACCAAGACCGGCTATCCGCAGCTGCCGCTGGAGAAGCAGCGGTTGCGGCTGCTGGGCGGTCTCGCGGTGCTCGCGGCGCAGACCGGCGCGGAGATGACCTGTGTCTTCGACGGGGCCGAACTGGCCGCCCCGGTACTGCTCGCACCGCCGCGCGGGGTCCGGGTGCTGTTCAGCAAGCCCGGTGTGACCGCGGACGAGCTCATCCGCCAGCTGGCACGCGCCGAGCCGCCGGGCCGGCCGGTCGTGGTGGTCTCCACCGACCGCGAAGTCGCCGACGGAGTGGCGAAGGCGGGCGCCAGGCCCGTTGCGTCCGTCTTGCTCCTGAAGCGGCTTTCACGTGTCTAGTGATGCTTGTCGCGACTTGGTGGAAATCGGGGAACGGACCGTCAAGTCGTCGCTACGCCCTGTGTGCTGTGGGTAAAGAAGTACCTCCTGTGAGGAGAATTTTCTTGCGAGGATTTGAACTGATCACAAGTTGGTCACTAGGGTCAGGCCTCGAACCTTCGCACGGTTGATCACCCATCCGGGGTGACGGCGAAGGCACCGCCGAGTCCGTGACGTGCACGGAGCCGGGGATTCACCTCCCCCACAGCCCGGTAGGCGGCTGGAGGAAGAAGGAGCTCGCCTTCGTGGCGTCCCACCGTCGTCCCAAGCAGCCGAGCCGCGCTCGCGTGACCGTGCTCACCGCGACCGCCGCCGCGGCCGTGGCCCTGACCTCCCAGGCGGCCCAGGCCGACCCCAAGCCGACCAAGAGCGAGGTCAAGGCGAAGGTCGACAAGCTCTACCACGAGGCGGAGGCGGCCACCGAGCAGTACAACGGGGCCAAGGAGAAGCAGGAGAAGCTGGAGAAGGAAGTCGGCGCCCTGCAGGACAAGGTGGCCCGCGGCCAGCAGGAGATCAACACGCTCCGCAGCGGTCTCGGTTCGCTCGCCGCCGCGCAGTACCGCTCCGGAGGCATCGACCCCTCCGTGCAGCTCTTCCTCTCCTCGAACCCCGACAGCTTCCTCGACGAGGCCTCGGCCCTCGACCAGTTGACGGCCAAGCAGGCCGAGTCGATGCAGAAGATCCAGGAGAAGCAGCGGGTCCTCGCGCAGGAGCGCAAGGAGGCCCAGGACAAGCTCGGTGACCTCGCGGACGTCCGCAAGACGCTCGGGGAGAAGAAGAAGAAGTTCCAGGGCAAGCTCGCCGAGGCGCAGAAGCTGCTCAACACGCTGACCGCCGCCGAGCGCGAGAAGATGCGCCAGGACGACGTCCGCGCCAGCCGCGCCGCCGGCGACCGCGTCGACCTCGGCAACGAGGTCCCCGCCTCCGCACGCGGCGCCGCTGCCCTCCAGGCCGCCTCCACCCAGCAGGGCAAGCCGTACGTCTCGGGCGGAACCGGTCCCAACTCCTACGACTGCTCGGGCCTGACCCAGTGGGCCTACGCCCAGGCCGGCGTCCACATAACCCGGACCACCTACACCCAGGTCAACGACGGCGTCCGGATCGGCCGCGGCGCCCTGAAGCCGGGCGACCTGGTCTTCTTCAACAACACCACGCACGTGGGGCTCTACGCGGGCAACAACACCGTGCTGCACGCCCCGTACCCGGGCACAGTGGTCCGCTACGAGTCCATGAACACCCTCGGCAGCTTCCAGTTCGGCGTGCGCATCTGACGACGCCCGAAAGGGCGAATTCCCGAGCCCCGCACAGACAGCCCGCCCCGCCGGAGACCACAGGTCACCGGCGGGGCGCTGCCGTTCGGGTCTCTGTTCCGCCCCGCGCGGCCTGTGGTCGCTCCGTAACCGTCCGACTACTGTCTGCCTGCTGTGTGCAGCTCCCGGTCGTCGGTCCGCCCGCCCCGGGTGGCAGGGGCTGCGCACATCTGCGTACAGCGGAAGGGAGTACGGCGTCCTGTGGTGTCCCATCGCCGTTCCACACAGCCCGGACCCAACCGGGGTGCCCGGATCACCGTTCTGTCGGCCGCGGCGGCCACCGCGGCCGCCACTCTCGGCGCGGCCACGGCGAACGCCGACCCGCAGGACACGTCCCGCAGCGCCAAGGCCCGGGTCGACCGGCTGTACAGCGAGGCCGAGCGGGCCGCCGAGCAGTACAACGCGGCCGACGAGAACGCCGGCCGCCTGCGCGGCGAGGTGAGTCGGGCGCGGGACCGGGCGGCTCGCGGCCAGGAACACCTCAACCGGCTGCGTACGGCGCTCGGTTCGGTGGTGAGCGCGCAGTACCGCTCGGGCGGCCTGGACCCCTCGCTCGCCCTGCTGCTCTCCTCCGACCCGGACACCTACCTCGACCGGGCGGCCACCCTGGACCGCCTGACCGAGCGTCGGAGCGCCGAGGTGAGGGAACTCCAGCAGACCCAGCGCACGCTCGCGCAGACCCGCGCGGAGGCCGCCCGGGCGCTGGCCGAGCTGGAGCGCAACCGGGCCGCCGCCACCCGCCACAAACAGACCGTCGAGCGCAAGCTCACCCAGGCCCAGCAGCTGCTGGACGCGCTGCCCGCCGTCGACCGGGCGGACTTCGAGCGGGCCTCGCGCTCCGGCCGCTACGACGTGTTCCCGGCGGTGGCCGACCTCCCGGCCGGCTCCGCACGGGCGGCCGCAGCCGTGGCGGCGGCCCGCCAAGCACTGGGCCGCCCGTACATCTGGGGGGCCGACGGACCCGGCGGGTTCGACTGTTCCGGGCTGACGCAGTGGGCGTACGCCCAGGCCGGGGTCAGCCTGCCGCGCACCTCGCAGGCCCAGCGGTACGCGGGACACCTGGTGCCGCTCTCCGAGGCCCGCCCCGGCGACCTGGTCGCCTACCGCGCGGACGCCGGCCACATCGCCATGTACGTCGGCAACGGCCAGGTCATCCACGCCCCGTACCCGGGCGCCCCGGTGCGCTACGACCCCGTCGGCATGATGCCCGTCTCGTCGGTCACCCGCGTCTGACCCGTACGCTCGACCGGGTGACCCACAGACGGCGTACCGCACGGCGGGCATGTGACAGAGGACGGCGCGCGGCCGGCGCGCTGCTCGCCGGGCTGCTGTTGGTCTCCGCCTGCGCGGCCCCCGACGACGACGCCGTCCCCGCCGCCACCACCTGCGGTATCCGGGCCACCCTGGACCGCCGCGCGGCCGCTGTCCCGGCCCACGACACGGACGCCTACCTGGCCGTCGTGGACCCGCGGGCCACCGGGCTGCGCACGGCCCAGCGCCGGGAACTGGACAACCTCGCGGACGTACCGCTGAGCTCGTGGACGTACCGGCTGACGGACGTCACCGCACACGGCACCGACCGGGCCACCGCCGACGTCCGGCTGCGCTACGCGATCAAGGGGTACGACGCCGCCCCGGTCTCCGTGGACCGGGTGCTCGATCTGCGACGGGACCGGGCGGACGGCCGCTGGTACCTCACCGGCGACCGGGCGGGCAGCGACGGCGCCGGGCAGCTCTGGCAGCAGGGCGACGTGCGGGTGGTACGCGGAGAGCACAGCCTCGTCCTCGGGGTCGGCCGCACGGAGCAGGAGCTGCGCGGGATCGCCCGGACCGCGGACCGGGCGGTGCCCGCCGTCTCCGGGGCCTGGCCGGAACGCTGGGCCGGCCGCGTGCTGGTGCTCGTACCGCACACCATGGAGGACATGGCGGGGCTGCTGGGGTCACCGGCGGCGAACTACCGGGGCATCGCGGCCGTGACCACCGGGCGGACCGGCGGCCCGGACCCGGCGCCCGCGGACCGGGTGATCGTCAACCCGCAGGCGTACGGCGTGCTCAGCACCCTCGGGCAGCGCATCGTCCTGACCCACGAGATCACCCACGTCGCCACCCGCGCCCGCACCTCCGCCGCCACCCCGACCTGGCTCTCCGAGGGCTTCGCCGACTGGGCGGCCTACCGCGCCGAGGACCGCACCGCCGCCGGGGCCGCGCCCGAACTGGCCGGCGCCGTCGCGCGCGGTGAGCTGCCCGCCGGACTCCCCACGGACGAGGACTTCGGCTTCGCGGGCGACTCGGCGCGCCTGGCGAAGGCGTACGAGGGCGCCTGGCTGGCCTGCGAGCTGATCGCCGACCACTGGGGCGAGAAGGAGCTGTTCGCCTTCTACCGGGCCGTCGGAGGGCACGCGGGGCGGGACGGGGCGGTGGAGCAGGCCATGCAGGAGGTGCTCGCCACGACCCCGCAGGAGTTCACCGCGCTCTGGCGGGAGTATCTGCGCTCCCGGCTCGGCTGACCGCGGCGCGCTGCCCGCCGCGCACGCCGGCGGGGCGGGACGGGGCGGTGGAGCAGGCCATGCAGGAGGTGCTCGCCACGACCCCGCAGGAGTTCACCGCGCTCTGGCGGGAGTATCTGCGCTCCCGGCTCGGCTGACCGCGGCGCGCTGCCCGCCGCGCACGCCCCACGGCTGCTGAGCGCCGCGCGTGGTTCAGGAAGCGACCGGTTCCGCCTCGCGGTCGGCGTCGGATGCGGCGGCCGAGGGCTCGGCGCCGTCGCGCGGCGCACCGGACACCGTCTGCCGCCACAGCCGCCGGCAGGCGATGAGCGTCGCCGCGACCAGCAGGCCGTTGCGCAGGAACATCAGCGTCACGCCCGTCGCATCGCTGCTCACCACATGGACGAACCCGAACGGGAACTCCCACTGCGTGATGCCCGTGGCGAGCAGCACCAGAACGGCCGGGAGCACCATCCGGCTCTCGCGGAAGACCAGGCAGACCGCCGCCAGGCCGACCAGCCACAGCATGTACTGGGGGCTGATCACCCGGCTCGTGGTCGTGAACAGCAGCACCGCAGTGAACGCCGCGTCGGCCGGGGTGCTCACCCGGAAGTCGCGGGCCCGCAGCCGCCACACCAGCAGCCAGCCGAACGCGACGACGGACAGACCGAGGGCGAGCGTGCTCACCAGCGGGACATGCGGACCCAGGAACTCCAGGGAGCCGTAGTGCAGCTCCACCCGGCCCTGCCAGCCGAAATTCCGCCACACGTGGAAGACCAGCGCTCCCAGCGACTCGACCTCGGTGCCCCGGTCACGCTGGAAGCCGAGAAAGGCCAGCGCACCCGGCATCGCCACGGTGCACGCCAGCAGCAGCCCGGCCGCCGTCACCGTCGCGGCCGTCCACGCCCGGCGCGTCCACCGCCCGCGCGCGGTACCGGCCAGGATCAGCGCCGGCCACACCTTCAGCAGCGCACCGACGGCGGCCAGCGCGCCCAGCACCCGCGGATGCCGCACGCCCGCCAGCAGCGCCGCCACCGCCACCGCCGTCACCATCACGTCGTAACGGGCGTACGCGGTCGTACCGAGCAGCGGCACCCCCGCCACCCACACCCAGGCGCCCGCCGTCCACCGGCCGGTCCCGCGGCCCGCGTACAGCAGGAGCCCCAGCACCAACCCGTCGCACAGGAACGCGAGGACGAAGAAGGCCGAGGCGTAGTCCAGGAACGGCAGCAGGGCGGGGGAGAGGACGGCGAGCGCGGCGAGGGGCGGGTACTGCCAGGTGACGTCGGACCGCGGATACGTACCGGTCTTCAGGACCTCGGACCAGCCGTGGTAGATCACCGAGACGTCACTGGTCACGTCCGGTCCGGACAGCGTGATCACCTTGGTGACGCAGAGCAGCAGCACGACCCTGGTGAGGGCCCAGACCGCGAGAGCGAGCCGCGTGCCGGTCGATCCGGTCATGACCGCCTCATCCGTTTCGTCAGTGGGTACATCGGTGGGATACCCGGCGGGTGTGGCCCGGTGGGTACGCGGTGGTACGGGGAGCCATGATGCCCGCCCGGCCTGTGCGGGAGCCATTCGGCCGCCCGGTACTGTCGGCCGGGATGGACAAGACCCTGATCGTGACCAACGACTTCCCGCCCCGCCCCGGCGGCATCCAGGCGTTTTTGCACAACATGGCACTGCGCCTGGACCCCGGACAGATCGTCGTATACGCCTCCACCTGGAAGCGCAGCCCCGAAGGCATCGCGGCCACCGCCGCCTTCGACGCCGAGCAGCCCTTCACCGTCGTCCGCGACCGGACGACGATGCTGCTGCCGACCCCGCGGGTCACCCGGCGTGCCACGCAGCTGCTGCGCATACACGGCTGCACGTCCGTGTGGTTCGGCGCCGCGGCCCCGCTCGGGCTGATGGCACCGGCGCTGCGCAGGGCCGGTGCCCGGCGGCTGGTCGCCACCACGCACGGTCACGAGGCGGGCTGGGCCCAGCTGCCCGCGGCCCGGCAGCTGCTGGGCCGGATCGGCGAGACCACGGACACGATCACGTACCTGGGGGAGTACACCCGCTCCCGGATCGCCACCGCACTCAGCCCCGAGGCGGCGGGCCGCATGGTCCAACTGCCGCCCGGCGTCGACGAGAAGACCTTCCACCCGGACTCCGGCGGCGACCTGATAAGGGCCCGGCTCAGGCTCTCGGACCGGCCCGTCGTCGTCTGCGTGTCACGGCTCGTGCCGCGCAAGGGCCAGGACACGCTGATCCTCGCGCTGCCCGCGATCCTGGAGCGGGTGCCGGACGCGGTGCTGCTGATCGTGGGCGGGGGGCCGTACCGCAAGGAGCTGGAGCAGCTGGCCGTGCGGACGGGGGTCGCCGACTCGGTGCACTTCACGGGGCCGGTGCCGTGGGACGAGCTGCCCGCCCACTGCGGCGCGGGCGACGTCTTCGCCATGCCGTGCCGGACCCGTCGGGGCGGCCTCGACGTGGAGGGCCTCGGCATCGTCTTCCTGGAGGCGTCCGCGACCGGACTTCCGGTGGTGGCGGGCGACTCGGGCGGCGCGCCGGACGCCGTGCTCGACGGCGAGACCGGGTGGGTGGTGCGGGGCGGCTCGGCGGAGGAGACGGCGGACCGGATCGTCACGCTGCTCCTCGACCCGGAACTGCGGCAGCGGATGGGGGAGCGGGGGCGGGCCTGGGTCGAGGAGAAGTGGCGCTGGGATCTGCTGGCCGAGCGGCTCAGGGCGCTGCTCTGAACCGGCCCGGGGCGCCGCCCGGCCCGGGTTTCGGCCGTCCCGGACTGCCCGGGTCCGTACCCGTCCCCTGCGGGACAGGTGTTCCCGTGCCACGGCCGGACAGCGGCGCCGCTGTCCGGCCGGTGAGGTGAAGGCGGCCGCGTCGGCCCGCCACCGGCGCAAGGCCGGTTTCCGGCCCATGACCGTCGGTTCCGGCTGACAGCCACCGGCCCCGGGCCGACCTCCGTCAGCCCCGGTAGATCGCCTCGATCTCGTCCGCGAAGTCCTTCGCCACCACATTCCGCTTCAGCTTCAGCGACGGCGTGATGTGGCCCGCCTCCTCGGTGAACTGGGCGGACAGGATGCGGAACTTGCGTACCGACTCGGCCTTGGACACCGAGGCGTTCCCGTCGTCCACCGCCCGCTGCACCTCGGCCACCAGCTCCGGGTCCTCGCGCAGCGACGCGGCCGTCGAGCCGGCCGGCTTGCCGTGCTCCTGCGCCCAGCGGCCCAGGAACTCCTCGTCCACGGTGATCAGCGCGCCGACGAACGGCCGCCCGTCGCCGACCACCATGCACTCGGCGACCAGGGCGTGCCCACGGATACGGTCCTCGATCACCGCGGGAGCGACGTTCTTGCCGCCCGCCGTGACGATGATCTCCTTCTTGCGGCCGGTGATCGCGAGATAGCCGTCCTCGTCGAGCGTGCCGATGTCGCCCGTGTGGAACCAGCCGTGGGCCAGCGCCTCGGCCGACGCCGCCTCGTTGTTCCAGTAGCCGGTGAACAGGTGCTCGCCGTGCAGCAGCACCTCGCCGTCGTCGGCGATCCGGACGACCGAGCCGGGCAGCGGCTGGCCGACCGTACCGATCTTCTGCCGGTCCCACGGATTGAAGGCCGTGGCCGCGCACGTCTCGGTGAGGCCGTAGCCCTCCAGGACGGTGAAGCCGATGCCGCGGTAGAAGTGGCCGAGCCGCTCGCCCAGCGGTGCGCCGCCGGAGATCGCGTACTCGCCGCGGCCGCCGAGCACGGCCCGCAGCTTGCCGTAGACCAGCCGGTCGAAGACCTTGTGCTTGAACTTCAGGCCCATGGACGGGCCCTGAGGGGTGCCGAGCGTCCGGCTGTACGCGATCGCCGTGTTCGCGGCCTTGTCGAAGATCCTGCCCTTGCCATCGGCCTGCGCCTTGGCGCGCGCCGCGTTGTAGACCTTCTCGAAGACCCGCGGCACACCGAGGATCAACGTCGGCCGGAACGAGGCCAGTTCATCGGTGAGGCGCTTGATGTCCGGTACGCAGCCGAGCTTGATCGGGGCCATCACCGAGGCCACCTCGACCAGCCGTCCGAAGACATGCGCGGCGGGCAGGAAGAGCAGCACCGAGCACTCACCGGTACGGAAGAGGGGTTTCAGCCGCTCCACCACGTTGCCGCACTCCGCGAAGAAGCTGCGGTGCGTGAGCACACAGCCCTTGGGGCGGCCGGTGGTGCCCGAGGTGTAGACGATGGTGGCCGGGTCGTCGGCCTTGGCGGATGCCATCCGCAGGTCGAGGATCTCGTCCGAGACGTCCTCGCCGATCGCCGTCAGCCGGTCGACCGCCCGGTCCTCGATCTGCCAGATGCCCTTCAGCTCCGGCAGATCCGCCTGGACCGAGACCACGGAGTCCTGATGCGCCTCGGACTCCACGATGCACAGCGTGGCGCCGGAGTCCCCGAGGATCCACTGGATCTGCTCGGGCGAACTCGTCTCGTACACCGGGACGGTGACCGCGCCCGCACTCCAGATCGCGAAGTCGAGCAGTACCCACTCGTAGCGGGTACGGGACAGCAGGGCCACCCGGTCGCCGGCCTCGACGCCCGCGGCGATCAGCCCCTTGGCGACGCCTCTGACCTCGGCCAGGAACTGGGTGGCGTCGACATCGGTCCACACGCCCGCCACCTTGCGGCTCATCACCGCGACATCGGGATGCTGAGCGGCATTGCGGCGGATGAGATCCGTCAGGTTGCCGTCCGAGGGGACCTCGTACAGGGCCGGAAGGCTGAACTCGCGCAAGACTGCTGCTCCTCATCGGGCTCCGGTGCCACGGCTCTGTGCGACGCACCGGCTGCGGTCCAAGAATGGCTGATGCTCAGTGGGGTGAGCACGACTGGACTGCCCGGACGTTACCCACCAGTACTCGGTTCCCGATAGGGGGTTCCGGCCAGATGTCTGTTGCGTCACATACAACCGTGATCCTTGGGCGCACATTAGTCCACCACCGCTACGGGCCGGAGGTAACCGCAGGTCCGGCGGCCTCTACCCAGGTGCACGGCGGGGTTTAGGGTGATCGGCATGCCAGCAGGACGGAACAGCGAAGGAACCCCGACCTCGCGGCGCACCCGCGTTCACGTGGTCAGTGACGTGCACGGCAACACCGAGGCCCTGGCCCGCGCCGGGGGCGGTGCCGACGCCCTGATCTGCCTCGGTGACCTGGTGCTCTTCCTCGACTACGCCGACCACTCGCGCGGCATCTTCCCCGACCTCTTCGGTGTGGAGAACGCCGACCGGATCGTCGCGCTGCGCACCGCGCGCCGCTTCGACGAGGCCCGGGACTTCGGCCGTGCCCTGTGGGCGGGGCTGGACCGCGACGCCGCGATCGTCTCCGCCGTGCGCAAGCAGTACGCCGAGCTCTTCGCCGCCTTCCCCACCCCGACGTACGCCACCTACGGCAACGTCGACATCCCCGGCCTGTGGCCCGAGTACGCACGCCCGGGCACCACCGTCCTGGACGGCGAACGCGTCGAGATCGGCGGCCGGGTGATCGGCTTCGTCGGCGGCGGGCTGAAGACCCCGATGAACACCCCGTACGAGATCGGCGACGAGGAGTACGCCGCCAAGATCGAGGCGATCGGCTCCGTCGACGTCCTGTGCACCCACATCCCGCCCGAGGTGCCGGAGCTGACGTACGACACCGTCGCGCGCCGCTTCGAGCGCGGCAGCCGGGCCCTGCTCGACGCCATCCGCAGGACCCGCCCCCGGTACGCGCTGTTCGGCCATGTCCACCAGCCCCTGGTGCGCCGGATGCGGATCGGCGCCACCGAGTGCGTGAACGTCGGCCACTTCGCGTCCACCGGCAGGCCCTGGGCCCTGGAGTGGTGACCGCAGCGGCGCCGGACCCTGGACCGGGGCGCCGCGCACACGCGATAGCCTTCTGACGGCAGGCATCTGCCGACGCACCGGTACACCCGCACTGGAGGAGCCACGGCGATGGCTGAACACACCAGCTCGAGCATCACGATCGAGGCGGCGCCGGCCGACGTCATGGGAGTGATCGCCGACTTCGCCCGCTACCCGGAGTGGACCGGCGAGGTCAAGGAGGCCGAGGTCCTCTCCGCCGACGACCGGGGCCGCGCCGAGAAGGTCCGTCTCGTCCTCGACGCCGGAGCGATCAAGGACGACCACACTCTCGCGTACACCTGGATCGGCGACCACGAGGTCAGCTGGACCCTCGTCAAGTCCCAGATGCTGCGCGCCATCGACGGCTCCTACGCACTGGCCCCGCTCGGCAACGGCGACCGCACCGAGGTCACCTACCGGCTGACCGTCGACGTCAAGATCCCGATGCTCGGCATGATCAAGCGCAAGGCGGAGAAGGTCATCATCGACCGCGCCCTGGCCGGCCTGAAGAAGCGCGTCGAGTCCATCCCGAAGGCCTGACCCGGTGCGTACGGTTCTCGTCACCGGCCCCGGCGGCGCGGGCCGTACCACCGTCGCGGCGGCGACCGCCCTGGCCGCGGCCCGCCGGGGCCGCCGCACCCTGCTGCTCTCCGCCGACCCGATACCCGGCTTCCCCGCGGGCACGGAACCCGCCGAGGTCACCGACAACCTGTGGTCCGCCCGCATCGACTCCGGCGAGCACTTCCGCGGCGAACTCCTCACCCTCCAGGAGCGGGCCTCCGGCGTGCTCGACCTGCTCGGCGGGAACCGGCTGGACGCCGAGGAACTCACCGAACTCCCCGGCAGCGCCCAGCTCGCCCTCCTGCACGCCCTGCGCCGCGCCGCCGAGGGCGACTGGTCGCACGAGGGCTACGAACTCCTCGTCGTCGACCTGCCGCCGCTGCGCGAAGCGCTCGCCGTGCTCGCCCTGCCCGAACAGCTGCGCCGCTATCTGCGCCGGCTGCTGCCTCAGGAACGCCAGGCCGCCCGCGCCCTGCGCCCGATGCTCGCCCAGCTCGCCGGCGTCCCCATGCCCGCCCAGTGGCTGTATGAGGCCGCCGCCCGCAAGGACGCCGAGCTGGCCGCCGTCCAGGCCCTGATCGAGGACCGCAACACCACGCTCCGGCTGGTCGCCGAGCCCGGTCCCGCCGCCGAGGACGCCCTGCGCACCGCCCGCACCGGACTCGCCCTGTACGGACTGCGCGTCGACACCCTGGTGGTGAACCGGGTGCTGCCCAGGCACTCCGGCGACCCCTGGTTCGCGGCCCTCGTCGCGCAGCAGGAGAAGACCATCGACAACTGGTACGAGGAATGGGTGCCCGCGGCGGCCCTGTGCGAAGTGCCCCACCTCGGCCGCGACCCGCGCGGACCCGACGACCTCACTCTCCTCGACAACGGGGCGAGCAGCACCGTCTTCGAGGAGGCGGGCACCGGCGGCGGCCTCTTCGAGGGCGACGGACTCGCCGCGGAACTGGACGACCGCAGGCCCGGCCGCGCCGAGGACCCCTGGTGGATCGAGGATCCGGACGCCCCGGATGGCCTGGACGGACTGCTGCCCGGCCCCCGGATCGTGACCGCCCCGCGGTCCGGCGACGGCGACCCGGTGCTCGTCTGGTGCCTGCCCCTGCCCGGCGCCGTCAAGACGGACCTCCAGCTGGTGCGCCGCGGCGACGAACTGCTCCTCACCGTGGGCCCGTTCCACCGGATCGTCCCCCTGGAGTCCGGGCTGCGGCGCTGCACCGTATCCGGCGCCGCCCTCACCGACGGGGTGCTCCGCGTCAGGTTCACGCCGGACCCCGCGCTGTGGCCCCGGACGAGCTGAACGGCGCGTCACGGTTCCGGTAACGTCGGTAGTACGTACCCCCGGATGCGCACCGCAGGCACACCACGTCGCAGGAGTCCGCCATGAGCGAAGCCACCGATCGTCCCGCCGACGACGACGCGTGGGCGAAGGCCTGCGCCGAGGACCTCGAAGCGGAGAAGGCCCGCCGCCGCGCCCAGCACGGCCCGCCGCCCGGCGCCGCCGCCGACGAGCTGCGCAAGCTGGTCGATGCCGTGGCCGACAAGATCTCCTCCCTCCGGACGCCGCTCCTCGGCGCGGCGGCCCAGGGCACCGTGCGGCAGATCATCAAGCAGGCGAAGTCCGCCGTCGAGCCCGTCATCGAACGCAATCCGGACGTCTTCGACCACATCGCCGCGGCCGGCAGCGAACTCCTCGCCGCCTACCGCTCCGCGGTGGAAGGCCAGGAACGCCGCTGGACCCGCGGCGCCGGGGACCCCGCAGGCACCGAAAAGAAGGCCGACGACCCCACCGACCCCCGCGACGAGGGCCCCGCCGCAGGCGAGCACATCGATCTGGACTGACCGGCACGGAAGAGCCGGGCCCCGGCTCGGGTACCGTTGGCCACAGCGGGGCTCGACCGAAACTGAGGGACTCATGGGACTCACCATCGGCGTCGATATCGGCGGCACGAAGATCGCAGCTGGAGTGGTCGACGAAGAGGGCCGGATCCTCTCGACGTTCAAGGTGCCGACCCCGCCGACGGCCGACGGCATTGTGGACGCGATCGCGTCCGCGGTGTCCGGCGCGAGCGAGGGCCACCAGATCGAGGCCGTCGGCATCGGCGCTGCCGGATACGTCGACGACAAGCGCGCCACCGTGCTGTTCGCGCCCAACATCAACTGGCGGCACGAGCCGCTGAAGGACAAGGTCGAACAGCGCGTCGGCCTTCCGGTCGTCGTCGAGAACGACGCCAACGCCGCCGCCTGGGGCGAGTACCGCTTCGGCGCCGGGCAGGGCCACGACGACGTCATCTGCATCACGCTCGGCACCGGTCTCGGCGGCGGCATCATCATCGGCAACAAGCTGCGCCGCGGCCGCTTCGGTGTGGCCGCCGAGTTCGGCCACATCCGGGTCGTCCCGGACGGGCTGCTCTGCGGCTGCGGCAGCCAGGGCTGCTGGGAGCAGTACGCCTCCGGGCGCGCACTCGTCCGGTACGCGAAGCAGCGCGCCAACGCCACCCCTGAGAACGCCACGATCCTGCTGTCCCTCGGCGACGGCACGGTGGACGGCATCGAGGGCAAGCACATCAGTGAGGCCGCCCGGCAGGGCGACCCGGTGGCGATCGACTCGTTCCGCGAGCTGGCCCGCTGGGCCGGTGCCGGACTCGCCGACCTCGCCTCGCTGTTCGACCCGTCCGCGTTCATCGTCGGCGGTGGCGTGTCGGACGAGGGCGAACTCGTCCTCGGCCCGATCCGCAAGTCGTTCCGGCGCTGGCTGATCGGCGGCGAGTGGCGCCCGCACGCCCAGGTGCTCGCGGCCCAACTGGGCGGCAAGGCAGGGCTGGTGGGCGCGGCGGACCTGGCCCGCCAGGGCTGAGCCGGCCGGAACCGGACAGAACCGGACGCCCGTCGCACCCCTGTGGGGCGTGACGGGCGTCCGTCGTATCGTGAGACGCATGGTCCTGACGCCACTGCCCGACTCCCGTACCGAGCCGGATGGTTCGGCCGTCATCAGAGTGCTCGGTTACAACATCCGCTCGATGCGCGACGACTGTGCGGCGCTGGCCCGCGTCATCAGCGCCTGCGCCCCCGACCTCGTCCTCATCCAGGAAGCCCCGCGCTTCTTCCGCTGGCGCAAGCGCGCCGCCTGGCTCGCGGCCCGCACCGACCTCGTCGTCCTCAGCGGCGGCGCCACGGCGGCCGGTCCGCTGCTGCTCTGCTCGCTGCGGGCCACGGTGGAGCGCACGGAGGACGTCCTGCTGCCGCTCACCCCCGGACTGCACCGCCGGGGTTTCGCCACGTCGGTGGTACGGATCGCGGGCACCCGGATCGGTCTGCTGAGCTTCCACCTGAGCCTGCAGCGCGACGAACGCCTGGCCCAGGCCGGGATGTTGCTGGAACGGCTGGACGCGATGGGCGTCGAGCACGCCATCGCGGCGGGCGACCTCAACGACGTACCGACCGGGGCCGCCTTCCGGCGGCTGGCCGGGCGCCTCCAGGACTGCTGGGCGGTCCGGCCGTGGGGCGGCGAGCACACCTTCTCGCCGGACGAGCCGCGACGGCGCATCGACGCGGTCTTCGCGACGAGCGGGATCGAGGTGCTCGGCTGCGGTGTCCCGGCAGGGCTGCCCGGTGTCACCGACGCGGACCTGCGAGCGGCCACGGACCACCTGCCGGTACTGGCAGCGCTACGGGTGCCCGCGACCAGGCCCTGAACCGCGCGGCAGCGGCTCAGGGCCTCAGGGTCACCTCGGCCGGACCGGTCTCAGACCACCGCGCCGCGGCCCGGGTCGTCGTCGTTCTCGTCGTCGTCCTGCATCCGCGCCACGAGCGTGACGAAGCCGCCCAGGAAGCCGCCGATGCAGACCGTCGTGAGCCACCACGTCATGTCCCACCGCAGCAGCACGGCGATCAGCATCAGCACCGGGCCGCCGACGACCGCGAGCCAGGCGAACTTCGCCGTGACATCCGCCTCCGGCAGCGGTGGTGGCTCCGGGGGGACGAAATGCCCCTCGTCGCTGTCGTCGAGGTCGTCGTCCTTCGGCTCCGAGAGCTCGTAGTCGCGCGGGCCGGCGACGCCGGGCGCGAACACGATCGAGCTGCCGAGCGGCTTCTCCGGCGGCTTCGGGGACTTCGGGGACTTCTTCCCGACCCCCTTGTCCGGGTCCAGGACGCCCGACTGATCGTTCTCCGGCAGGGCGAGATCCTCGATCGACCTGAACGGCTTGGCGCCCGGCGGGTCCGCCGGCTCCTCGCCGTACCCCGCGACGATCGCCTCCCACGCGGCTTTCTCGTCGATCGACCGGTCGGGTCCGTCGCCGTCGCCGCCCGGCGGCGCCGTCCGGGCGGCAGCAGCATCCTGCGAGCCCGTGCCCGAGCCCGTGCCCGTACCGTCCTCGGGAACGGCCGTTCCCTCCGCGGGGAGGGGCTCGCGCCCCTCGTCACTGCCCGCGCGCTCCGCGTCGTGCTCAGCCACCTGACGTGCTCCCCTTCTTTCCGATGCTCGGAGCGAGGCGGCCGATGAACCGGTAGCTCTCGTCGAAGATCCGCTCCGCATCGTGGTCCAACGTCGCCACGTGGTAGCTCTGTTCCAGCAGGATCTCCTCGACGTCCGTCGAGGACACCCGGCCGAGGATCCGGGCCGAGTCCGCGGGCGGCACCACATGGTCCTGCGGGCTGTGCAGCAGGACGATCGGCTGGGTGACCTGCGGCAGCTCGGCATCGACCAGGCGGAAGAACTTCCGCAGCGAATGCGCCGCGTGCAGTGGCACCCGGTCGTACCCCACCTCGACGGAGCCCGGCAGGGCGATATCGCTCGCCAGCCCCTTCGTCGTCCGCACCAGATGACGGGCCACCGGCAGCGCGTACGCCGACAGGCCGTGCACCTTGTTCGCCGGATTGACGAGCACCAGACCACTGATCGAGTCCCCGTGCTTCGCCGCCAGCCGCAGCGTCAGCGCGCCTCCCATGGAGAGACCGAAGACGAAGACCTGACGGCACCGCTCCAGCAGGGCACGCAGCTCCCGGTCCACCTCCGCGTACCAGTCCTGCCAGCCCGTGAGCTGCATGTCCTCCCAGCGGGTGCCGTGCCCGGGCAGCAACGGCAGCGACACGGTGAGCCCGCGCTCCGCCAGATGGTCGGCCCAGGGGCGCAGCGACTGCGGGGAACCGGTAAATCCGTGACAGAGAAGGACGCCGACCTCTCCGCCCTCGTGGCGGAACGGCTCGGCTCCAGGCAGGACCGGCACCGGGGTCTCCTGTTCGTGAGGCTCGCAGGGGAGCGAAAAGGGGGAGCGCGGAAGGATTACTTCACCGTACGCGACCGGACTGACACCGACCAGGGTCGTCACTGACACCGGCCGGGGTGGTCACCGATACCGGCCGTGGCGGTCGTCACGGCAGCCGTCATGGGCGTGGCCGCGGCCGCCACTTCGGTTCGACGCCGGGCAGGAGCGCGGACGACCACACGGGTTAAGGTCGTTCCGACAGGACACAGGAGGCACCCGAGTTGATCTATGGCGCAATGAAGTTCTCCATCGGCGGGGGTCTGAAGCTCGCCTTCCGGCCGTGGGTGGAGGGCCTGGAGAACATCCCCGCGCAGGGACCGGCGATCCTCGCGAGCAACCATCTGTCGTTCTCCGACTCCTTCTTCCTGCCGGCCGTCCTGGACCGCAAGGTCACCTTCATCGCCAAGTCCGAGTACTTCACCGCACCCGGGTTGAAGGGCAGGCTGACCGCCGCCTTCTTCAAGGGCGTCGGCCAGCTCCCGGTGGACCGCTCGGGTGCCCGCGGCGCCGGTGAGGCGGCCATCAAGGCGGGCATCGAGGTCATCGAGAGCGGCGGGCTCTTCGGCATCTACCCGGAGGGCACCCGCTCGCCCGACGGCCGTCTCTACCGCGGCAAGCCCGGTGGGCTGGCCCGGGTGGCGCTGGCCACCGGAGCGCCCGTCATCCCCGTCGCGATGATCGACACGGAGAAGATCCAGCCGCCCGGTCAGGTGATGCCCAAGCTGATGCGTCCCGGGATCAGGATCGGCAAACCGCTCGACTTCAGCCGCTACCACGGCATGGAGGGGGACCGCTTCATCCTGCGCTCGGTCACCGACGAGGTGATGTACGAGATCATGAAGCTCTCCGGCCAGGAGTACGTCGACATCTACGCGACCGCCGCCAAGCGGCAGATCGCGGACGAGGCGAAGCGCCGCGCCGAGGAGGAGAAGCGCGCGGCCAGAGAGTCCGGAAAGCAGGAGTGACACAGAAGTGACGGAACGGTTCGGCGCGTAACCGCGTCGTTTCCGTCCGGGGGGTGGGGACATGGCCAAGCGTGAGCGGGTCGTACGGATGTCGGTCGAGCAGCCGCTGTGGCGTGCGCTGACGGCGTACCGGATTCTGACGATGCTCTACGCGGTGCTGCTCGCCGTCTTCGGCCGGGACAGGTACGACCGGCCGTGGGTGGCCGTGGCCTTCCTGGTGGTGATGTCGGCCTGGACGCTCGCCACTCTCCCCAAGGTCGCGGGCGCCGTCGCCTGCACCAAGCGTTTCCTCGGCGCCGACCTGACCATCGCCCTCGTCGGCATCCTCCTCACCCCGCTCGCCGACTTCGAGGCCCAGCAGATCGACGGTCCGACGCTGCCGTCGATCTGGACCGCGGGTTCCGTGCTCGCCTTCGCGATCAAGGGCGGCTGGCGCTGGGCGGCCTTCGCCTCCACCTTCGTCGCCGTCGCCAACATCATCGAGCGCGGCGAGCCCAGCCGGGACACCTTCCACAACGTCCTGCTGGTCTGGGTGGCCTCCATCGCCATCGGTTACGTCGTCGAGGTGGCCAGGGCCAGTGAGCGCACCCTCGCCCGCGCGCTGGAGATCGAGGCCGCCACCCGCGAGCGGGAACGGCTGGCCCGGGACATCCACGACAGCGTGCTCCAGGTCCTCGCGATGGTGCAGCGCCGCGGCACCGCGCTGGGCGGCGAGGCCGCCGAACTGGGCCGGATGGCCGGGGAGCAGGAGGTCGCCCTGCGCACCCTGGTCTCCAGCGGACTCGTGCCCACCACCCGGGTCTCCGAGGACGCCGCCGAGGGCGCCGTGGTCCGCAGCGTCGAGGTGGACGACGAGGAGGACGGGTCCTCCGGGCCGGCCGGCTGCGACCTGCGCTCCCTGCTCGCCCCGCACGCCGGCTCCCGGATCAGCTTCGCGGAGCCCGGCGCTCCGGTGCTGCTCGCTCCGGCGGCCGCGAAGGAGCTGGCGGCCGCTGTCGGTGCCGCCCTGGACAATGTCAGGGTCCATGCGGGGGAGAACGCCCAGGCCTGGATCCTCGTCGAGGACTGGCCGGACGAGGTGATCGTGACGGTCCGGGACGACGGCCCGGGCATCGCGGAAGGGCGGCTCGCCCAGGCGGAGGGGGAGGGACGGATGGGGGTCGCCCTGTCGATCCGGGGGCGGCTGCGTGACCTGGGCGGCACAGCGGAGTTGATCTCGGTGCCCGGCCAGGGCACTGAGGTCGAGTTGAAGGTCCCGAAGGTCGCGTAGTCCCGTAAGTCCCGTAGGTTTCAAACGCTTCAAAGCGTTCAGACTTCAAAGCTTCAAAGCTTCAAAGCTTCACAGGATTCGCAGGTTCGCGGGGGAAGGCAGGATCGGGCAGATGAGCACGGAGAACACCCAGGGCACCGAGGAGCGGGCCATCAGGGTGATGGTGGTCGACGACCACCCGATGTGGCGCGACGCGGTGGCCCGAGATCTTTCCGAGTCCGGTTTCGAGGTCGTGGCGACGGCGGGTGACGGACCGCAGGCCGTGCGCCGTGCCAAGGCCGCCACCCCGGACGTCCTCGTACTGGACCTCAATCTGCCCGGCATGCCCGGCGTACAGGTCTGCAAGGAGCTCGTCGGCTCCCACCCGGGGCTGCGGGTGCTGGTGCTCTCCGCGAGCGGCGAGCACGCCGACGTACTGGAGGCGGTCAAGTCCGGCGCCACCGGCTATCTGCTCAAGTCGGCCAGTACGCAGGAGCTGACCGAGGCCGTGCGGTCCACCGCCGTCGGCGACCCCGTCTTCACCCCGGGCCTGGCCGGGCTGGTCCTCGGCGAGTACCGCAGGCTCGCGTCGGAACCCACCCCCGTCGCGTCCGACGAACCCAAGGCCCCGCAGCTCACCGAGCGCGAGACCGAAGTGCTGCGGCTGGTCGCCAAGGGGCTCTCGTACAAGCAGATCGCCGAGCGTCTGGTCATCTCGCACCGCACCGTCCAGAACCACGTCCAGAACACCCTGGGCAAGCTCCAACTGCACAACAGGGTGGAGCTCGTGCGGTACGCGATCGAGCGCGGCCTCGACGACGCCTGACCCAACTCGCCCGGACTGCACGGAGCTTGACCGTCCGACCCGTTCCTGGGTGACGTGGATCACGATTGCCGTGATCGTCAGGAGGCGCGATGCGGCGTGATACGCCGCGCACCTGCTTCGGCAGCGGTCAGGGCTTGGCCGTCATCCTGCACCCAGGACGCCGTGGCCCAGATCATCGACGCCACCGTCCGCAACGTCGCCGACTACCTGGCCGGCCGCCGCAGCGACAACGTCCTCGTCCCGGCGCTTTTGGAGAGCTGAGACCCCGGAGCTCCTCCGGAGTCCCCGCCGCCCCTTCAGCCGACCACCGGCAGCCCCGCCAGCAGATCGGCCACGATCGTCGCGCCGCGCAGCGTCAGCACCGACTCCGGGTGGAACTGCACCGAGGCGAAGCCCGGCCCGCGCAGCGCGTGCAGCTCCCCGGTCGCCGCGTCCAGGCTCGCCTCGACACCGTGCGCCGCCAGCTCGGTGACCGCGCCGTCGTCGCAGCGCGCGGTGAAGCTGTTGTAGAAGCCGACCGTCTCGGGGCGCCCGAACAGCTCGATCCGGGTCTGCGCGCCCTGGTGCGGCACGGTCTTGCGGACGATCTCCAGACCCAGCTCCGCCGCGATCAGCTCATGGCCGAGACAGACCCCGAGCAGCCCGTGCCGGTGATCACGGACCAGCTCGGCGGCGAACTCACGCAGCAGCCGCATCTTCGGATCGGCCGTGTCGCCCGGATCACCGGGCCCGGGGCCCAGCACGACCGGGCCCGTGTGCGCCCGTACGCGCTCGCGCAGCCCCGGCTCGTCGTAGCGGTGCACCGACACCTCCAGACCCGATGAGCGCAGCAGATGCGCCAGCATCGCGGTGAAGGTGTCCTCCCCGTCGATCACCAGCGCATGGCCGGAGAGCTCGTGCGTACGCTCCTGCATCCGCAGCCAGAACGGCGCCAGACCGTCCCGCCGGGCGTCCAGCGCCCCCTGCACCCGCGGGTCGCCGGCCAGTTGCGGGCGCACCGCCTGGTCGCGGGGCCGGCCCGGCCGCACCCCCAGCGCGGCCAGCACCCCGGCCGCCTTCGCGTGGGTCTCGGCGACCTCGCTGTCCGGATCGGAGTGGCGTACCAGCGTCGCCCCGACCGGCACCCGCAACCGCCCCTCGGCCGTGATGTCGGCGGTACGGATCAGGATCGGCGAGTCCAGGGACTGCGCCCCGCCCGGCTCCTGCCGCAGCAGCGCCAGCGCGCCCGCGTAGTAGCCGCGCCCGCCGGGCTCGTACCGCTTGATGACCCGGCAGGCGTTCTGCACGGGGGAACCGGTGACCGTCGCCGCGAACATGGTCTCCCTCAGCACCTCCCGAACATCCAGCGAGGAGCGCCCGCGCAGCTCGTACTCCGTGTGCGCGAGATGGGCCATCTCCTTGAGCCGCGGCCCGACCACCACCCCGCCCATGTCACCGACGGTGCACATCATCTTGAGTTCCTCGTCGACCACCATGGAGAGCTCGTCCCGCTCCTTGTGGTCGGAGAGGAAGGCCAGCAGCCCCTCGACGCCCGGGCCCTCGGCGGGGTAGCGGTACGTGCCACTGATCGGGTTCATCACGACCGTGCCGCCGGACATCCGCACATGCACCTCGGGACTCGCCCCGACGAGCGTCCGCCCACCCGTCGCCCGCCGCCGCCCCGAGAAGGAGGGCCCTTCGGGCCCGCTGTCCCCCGTGTGCACCACGAACGTCCAGTACGCGCCCCGCTCACCGGCCAGCAATCGCCGGAAGAGCGCCAGCGCGTCCGCCCGCCCGAAGCCGGGGATCTCGCCCCGGAAGGTCCGCCGGACGACGAAGTTCGCGCCCTCGCCCCGCCCGATCTCGTCCTCGATGACCCGCCGCACGATCCCGGCGTACTCCTCGTCCGCAACGTCGAACCCGCCGCCCTCGACCCGCACGTCATGGACCGGCAAGTGGTCCAGCACCTCGGCGAGCGGCAGCTCGTACGAATCCTCGGCGACCAGCACGGACAGCGGCGTCCCGTCGTCGCGCACATCGAAACCGCGCTCGGCGATCTGCCGGAACGGCACCAGGGCGAGCGACGGCAGCTCGCCGACCGGGAGATCGGCGAGCCGGTCCACTTCCCGGACCCGCCCGATCAGCACCTCGACGGTGTCCTGATCGCGGCCGGGAGTGCGCCTGCGCAGCAGCGCGAACGGCGGGCTGTCGTCCCGGAGCAGCCGCTCGATGACGAGGTCGGTGTGGTGCGGCATGGGGTGTTCCTTCCGGATGGAGGAACGGCTCCCTGAACGCAGAGAAGGCCGCCCCTCGGGCGGCCTTCGCGTGGTCTGTTGCGCGCGATCGATCAGTGGGCCGCCGGATGAGCGGTCCACCACCAGTTCTGGTTTGTCTGCGCGAACATGCCGTGGATCCTAGCGCATGGCAGCGTGACCGGCGGGGCGCTCGTCCGTCGGGTCGTCCGGTGCGACGAGGCCGATGGGTCCGTCTCACCAGGCGGTCAAGTACCGGCGGGGGAGCGTCGACCCCGTATTCTTGCTGACGTGATCGTGAACGCTGAATCCCAGAGTGTCGCCGACAAGGCGACCTGGCGAGACCTTCCCGCGGCGCAGCAGCCCGAGTACCCCGATGCCGAGGCTCTGCGCGATGTGCTCGCGGACCTCGCGTCGTATCCGCCGCTCGTCTTCGCGGGCGAGTGCGACCAGCTGCGCGCCCGCATGGGAGCCGTCGCCAAGGGCGAGGCGTTCCTGCTGCAGGGCGGCGACTGTGCCGAGGCATTCGACGCCGTGTCCGCCGAGCACATCCGGGCCAAACTGAAGACGCTGCTCCAGATGAGCGCCGTCCTGACCTACGCGGCCTCCGTGCCCGTCGTCAAGGTGGGCCGGATTGCCGGGCAGTACTCCAAGCCGCGCTCCAAGCCGACCGAGACCCGCGACGGCGTCACCCTGCCGACCTACCGCGGCGACTCCGTCAACGGCTTCGCCTTCACCGAGGAGTCCCGCGTCCCGGACCCGGAGCGGCTGAAGCAGATGTACCACGCATCCGCTTCCACGCTGAACCTGGTCCGCGCCTTCACCACCGGCGGTTACGCCGACCTGCGCCAGGTGCACGCCTGGAACCAGGACTTCGTGAAGTCGTCGCCGTCCGGCCAGCGCTACGAGGCGCTTGCCCGCGAGATCGACAACGCGCTGAACTTCATGAAGGCGTGCGGTACGGACCCGGCCGAGTTCAAGGCGGTCGAGTTCTTCTCCTCGCACGAGGGCCTGCTGCTGGACTACGAGTCGGCGCTGACCCGCACCGACTCGCGCACCGGCCAGCTGTACGACACCTCCGGCCACATGGTGTGGATCGGTGAGCGCACCCGCCAGATGGACGGTGCGCACATCGAGTTCGCCTCGAAGATCCGCAACCCGATCGGCATCAAGCTCGGCCCGACGACCACGGTCGACGAGGCGCTCGGTTACATCGAACGCCTCGACTCCGAGCGCGAGCCCGGCCGGCTGACGTTCATCGTCCGCATGGGCGCCGACAAGGTCCGCGACAAGCTGCCCGACCTGGTCGAGAAGGTCACCGCCTCCGGCGCCACCGTGGCGTGGGTGACCGACCCGATGCACGGCAACACCTTCGAGGCCGCCTCCGGTCACAAGACCCGTCGTTTCGACGACGTCCTGGACGAGGTCAAGGGCTTCTTCGAGGTCCACAAGGGCCTCGGCACGCACCCGGGCGGCATCCACGTCGAGCTCACCGGTGACGATGTCACCGAGTGCGTCGGTGGCGGACACGAGATCTTCGTCGACGATCTGCACCAGCGCTATGAGACGGCCTGCGACCCGCGGCTCAACCGCAGCCAGTCCCTCGACCTGGCGTTCCTGGTCGCCGAGATGTACCGGGATCAGTAGGCATCACCGCAGGTGGTACGCGTATGACTGTGGGGCACGGATCGATGTGATCCGTGCCCCACAGGGCGTTCGAAGGCTTTCAAGGGCTCACGGCGCCGGGTAAGGTTAGGTTAGCCTCACCGATCAACGGGGTGGCAGCAACGACCGATCCCGCCGGGAGGTGAACCGCGTGTACGTCTGCTCGTGCTTCGGCATCACGGAGAAGCAGGTCAAGGAACATGCGGACGCCGGGGCGTGCACACCTCGGCAGATAGCCTCCGCCTGCAAGGCGGGGACGGACTGCGGCGGCTGCGTCCGCGCCATCCAGGCCGTGCTCGGCCGGGGCGCCTGTCCGCGCCGCGAACTGCTCGACCGGAAGCGGACGCCCGGTACCACGGGCGACGCCGATACCACGGGCGACGCCGGTACGGGCACGGCTCCCGAGGCCGATCCGGGTATCGCTCCCGGCACCGTCCCGGGCGTGACTCCGGGCATCCGGCTCTCCGAAGCGGCCTGATCCGGTCGTACGCGGGTCCGGTCTGATCCGTTCCGGCCTGCTCCGGTCGTGCCCGGGTCCGGTCTGATCCGCTCCGGCCCGACCTGCTCCGAACGAGAGGTCCTAGCTGTCCGGCTGCTCGATCTGCTGGGCGATGTAGAGCGCCTCGCCGAGCTTCTCGACCAGTTCCAGCTGGGTGTCGAGGTAGTCGATGTGGTGCTCCTCGTCCTCCAGGATCGACTCAAAGATGTTTGCGGACGTGATGTCGCCCTTGCCGCGCATCAGCTCGATCCCGCGCTTGAGGCGGTCGATCGCCTCCACCTCGACCTGACGGTCCGCCTGGAACATCTCGGTGACGGTCTGGCCCACCCGCACATGGAACAGCCGCTGGTAGTTGGGTAGTCCATCGAGGAAGAGGATGCGGTCCGTGAGGATCTCCGCGTGCTTCATCTCGTCGAACGACTCGGAGCGGGTGTACTTCGCGAGCTTCGTCCAGCCGAAGTTGTCCTGCATCTTTGCATGCAGGAAGTACTGGTTGATGGCAGTCAATTCGGCGGTCAGCTGCTCGTTCAGGAACTCAAGGACCTCGGGGTCGCCCTGCATCGCAGAGGCTCCTTCCAACCGGTGAACTGGTCAAGTTGGCCGCATCCTCGCACCGCACCAGGTGATCGTCCAGTAAGTGCATGCTTAGTACGAGTTGCCCGAATTGCCTACGCCTTGGTCGGAACCACCCCTGCCTGTCTGTCACCATGGAGTCATGGGTCAGCCGGAAAGCCGGGAAAGCCGCGCGTCAGAGCAGTCCGAGCTTCCGCCGGGACAGCGACTCCAGCGTGGTTGGCCGGTTACCCACTACGGGCCCGTGCCCAAGTTCAAGCCCGACCGCTGGGAGTTCCGGGTCTTCGGTGCCACGGCGGACGGCGAGAAGCACTGCTGGAACCACGAGGAATTCTCGGTGCTGCCGTTCACCTCGGTGGTCGCCGACCTGCACTGCGTCACGAAATTCAGCATGCTCGGCGCCGAATGGGGCGGCGTGCTCGCCCGTACGATCCTGGAACTCGCACCGCCCGCGCCGAACGTCACCCATGTGATGGTCTGGGCCGAGTACGGGTTCAGCTCGAATCTGCGGCTCTCCGACTTCGCCTCGGACCGAACACTTTTCGCCACTCACAAGGGTGGTGAGCTGCTCACCGCCGAGCACGGCTTCCCGCTGCGGCTCATCGTGCCGCACCTCTACGCCTGGAAGGGGCCCAAGTGGGTCCGCGGCGTCGAGTACATGACGGCCGACCGCCGCGGCTTCTGGGAGGAGCGCGGCTATCACAACATCGGCGATCCGTGGCGTGAGCAGCGCTACTCGTATCAGGAGGAGCCGGGGGACGGCCCCGAACTCTGACCCGGCGTGATCCGAACGAAAGGCCCTACGGCCCGCGCAGCCCTTTCAGCCGCGCCACGTCCGCCGCGTGGCCGTCCTTGCCGCCCGGCGTCTCGATGATCAGCGGCACTCCGGCCGTCGCCGGGTGGGCGAACAGCTCCCGGAACGGTTCCTCGCCGATGTGACCGGCGCCGATGTTCTCGTGACGGTCCTTGTGGGCGCCCACCACGTCCTTGGAGTCATTGGCATGGATCAGTTTCAGCCGGCCCTCGCCGACCGTGTCCACCAGGAGGTCCAGGGTCCGGCGCATGCCCGCAGGGCCGGTCAGATCGTGGCCCGCCGCGTAGATGTGGCAGGTGTCCAGGCAGATGCCGAGCTTGGGGTGGGCGTCGAGGGCCTCGAAGTACGGGCCGAAGTCCCAGGTCCGTGAGCAGAGCGAGGAGCCCTGTCCGGCGGTCGACTCCAGCAGCAGATACGGGTCGTCGTCGTGCGTCAGCTCGTCCAGGAGCGGCCGCATGTGCGTGCGTACCTGCGCGAGGGCCTGCTCGCGCGGGCGGCCACCGGTCGCCGATCCGGTGTGCACCACGACGCCCAGGGCGCCGATCTCGCGGGCCCGGCGCAGTGAGTGGCGCAGCGAGTCAACGGACTTCTCGACGGTGGCCACGGTGTGCGAGCCGAAGTTGATCAGGTACGGGGCGTGGACGTACGCCGGTATGGACTCGGCGGCGCACTCGGCGCGGAACTGTTCGTCCTGGGCCGGATTGCCGACGGGCGTCGCCCAGCCGCGCGGGTTGGCGACGAAGACCTGGACGGCCTCCGCCGTCATCTCGCGGGCGTACGGGAGGCCGACCTTGGCGAGGCCTCCGGCCACCGGAACATGGCCGCCGACCGGGTTGCGCATATGGATCTAGAGCCCCTTGGTCTTGATGGTGATGGTGCTGCCCTCGGGGGCCTGTTTTCCGCCATCGACGGACTGGCTCGCGATGGTGTCGCTGAAGGAGAGGAACGGGCGGTCGACCTTGACCTCGAAGCCCGCGTTCTCCAGGTCGCTCCTGGCCTCGTCGACGTCCTTGCCGGTGACGTCCGGGACGTCGATCATCCGCGGTCCCTTGGAGACCGTGAGCGTGATGGTGTCGCCCTCGGCGGCCTGGCTGCCCCGGGCCGGTGACTGATGGGCGATGTCGCCCGCGACCTCGGGGGAGTTGACCCGGTCGGGCAGCACCTGGGCCTTCAGGCCCTGCTCGTCCAGCGCGGCGGTGGCGTCCACGACGGACAGTCCGGTGACATCGGGGACGTCGACCGGGGCGCCCTTGCTGACGACCAGGGCGACCGCGGAGTCCGGGTGGCGTTCGGCGCCGGCCGCGGGGTCCGTACGAATCACCTCGCCCCGCCTCGTCTGCTCGCTGAACTCCTTGGTGACCATGCCGGGCACCAGGCCGGCCTTCTTCAGCTCGCGCCGGGCGTCGGCGAGCGCCCGGTCCCGGACATCGGGCACCTTCACGATCTCGGGGCCGCGCGAGACGACCAGCGTCACCGCGTCGTTCCCCCGGATGCGGGCACCGGACGCCGGATCGCTGCTGATGACCTTGCCGCGATCCATGGTGTCGCTGTAGGCCCGCTTGACGCCCTTGAGCTCCAGACCGGCGTCGGAGAGCCGCTGCTGGGCGGTCTTCTCGGTCTGGCCGAGCAGCGAGGGCACCCGGGTGAACTGCCCGGAGTTGATGTACCAGACACCCGTGCCGACCCCCAGCACCAGCAGCACGGCGACGACCGCGGCCATGACGGAGCGCCGCGGACCGAGGCGCCAGGGTCCGCGCGGCACGGGCCGCGGCGGCATCGGCGCGGGCATCTCCAGCCGGCTGGTGTGATGGGCGACGCCCTGATCGGCCGGGACCAGCCGCGGGATCACGCTCGTACGGTCCTCGGCGGCGTCGTGCGCCTCGGCGAGGGCCTGCGGCGGTACGGCGTCCAGCTGGGCGTCCGTGAGGCCGGAGCGGGCCTCACGGGCCTCGGCGAGCAGTGCCACCGCGTCGAACGGGCGGACCTCGGGGTTACGGGCGGTGGCGCTCGCCACCAGGTCGTCGAGCGCGACCGGGAGCCCCGGAACGACGGCCGAGGGGGCCGGGACGTCCTCGTTGAGGTGCTGGTAGATCACCTGGGCGGGGGTGTCTCCGGCACGCGGCTTGGCACCGGTCAGCATTTCGTACAGGACGACACCGCAGGCGTACACATCGGTACGGGTGTCCGCCGTGCCGTGCTCGATCTGCTCGGGAGCGAGATAGGAGACGGTGCCCAGGACCGACCCGGTGGTGTTGGTGACGGCGCCCACCGCCCGTACGAGACCGAAGTCCGCGACCTTGACCCGGCCGTCGTCCCCTATGAGGACGTTCTCCGGCTTCATGTCACGGTGCACGAAGCCCGCACGGTGCGCGGCGCCGAGGGCGGCGAGGACCGGCTCCAGGATGTCCAGCGCGGCTCTTGGCTGCAGGGCGCCGCGGTCGCGCAGCACGTCACGCAGCGTGCAGCCCGCGACGTACTCCATCGCGAGGTACACGTACTGGCCCTGCGTGCCCTGGTCGAAGACCGCGACCACATTGGGGTGCGCGAGCCGGGCCACGGACTTGGCCTCGCGGATGAAGCGCTCGACGAACGAGGCGTCGGTGGCGAGTGCCGGGTGCATCACCTTGAGGGCGAGCACCCGGTCGAGCCGGGTGTCCACGGCCCGGTAGACCGTGGCCATGCCGCCCACGGCGATGCGGGCATCGACGCGGTAGCGGCCGTCGAGCAGCTGCCCGACGAGAGGGTCCTGGAGGGTCGTATCCACACATGCGAGTCTACGAGCCGCCACGGACACCTCCCACGGGCCGGAGCGGTCCCGGGGCCGTACTGCAGCCGAGCCGTGACAGGAACATGCGGTCCACGGCGTCCCGGCGGGTCAGAACGCCGGGCGCTCCGGGTCCAGCGCCGCACGCCCCTTCACCGGCGACGAAGCCTCGGCGAAATGGCGGCGCGGGATCCGGCCCGCGCGGTACGCCAGCCGCCCGGCCTCCACCGCGTGCCGCATCGCCGCGGCCATCAGCTCCGGCTCCTGGGCCCGGGTCACCGCGGACGCCAGCATCACCGCCGCGCACCCCAGCTCCATCGCGAGCGCCGCGTCCGAGGCCGTCCCGGCGCCCGCGTCGAGAATCACCGGCACCCGGGCCTGCTCGACGATCAGCTGGAAGTTGTGCGGATTGCGGATGCCGAGGCCGGAGCCGATGGGGGAGCCGAGCGGCATGATCGCCGCGCACCCCACGTCCTGGAGCCTGCGGGCCAGCACCGGGTCGTCATTGGTGTACGGAAGCACCGTGAAGCCGTCGTCCACCAGGGTCTCCGCGGCGTCCAGCAGCTCGATCGGATCGGGCAGCAGGGTCCGCTCGTCGGCCACCACCTCCAGCTTGATCCAGTCGGTGCCGAGCGCCTCGCGGGCCAGCCGGGCGGTCAGCACGGCCTCGCCCGCGGTGAAGCAGCCCGCGGTGTTCGGCAGCACGCGGATGGAGAGCCGCTGGAGGACGGAGAGCACCGAGCCCTGCACGGTCGGGTCGAGGCGGCGCATCGCGACGGTGGTGAGCTCGGTACCGGAGACGGTCAGGGAACGCTCCAGCACGTCGAGGCTGGGCGCCCCGCCCGTTCCCATGATCAGCCGGGAACCGAAGGCGGTGTCGCCGAGAGCGAAGAGGTCGTCGGACATGGTCAGCCTCCCTGGACCGCGGTCAGGACCTCGACACGGTCACCGTCACCGAGCACGGTCGCGGACCACCGGCCGCGCGGGACGACGGTCTCGTTGACGGCGGTTGCGACGCCGGAGTGCGCCGTGGTCAGGGTGGCGACAAGGGCGTCCAGGGTGGTGCCCGCGGCGAGGAGACGGACCTCGCCGTTCACGGACACGGACACGGACACGGAGACGGGTGCGGGATCGGAGGGCGGTGCGGTCCGGGGGCGGGGCGCGGGCTCGGTCATGCGGGCTGCTCCTGACGTACGGGGGCGGCGGGCTGGAAGCGGTGCGGGGTGAAGGGGCGGGCCGGCTCGGGCAGCTCGCCGTCGGCCAGCAGCGCCGCCATGACGTCACCGGTGACGGGGGTGAGCAGCACCCCGTTGCGGTGGTGGCCGGTGGCGAGGTGGAGGCCGGGCAGGGCGGTGGGGCCGAGCAGCGGGGCGTTGTCGGGGGAGGCGGGGCGCAGACCGGCGCGGGTCTCGGTGAGCGGCAGTTCGGTGATGCCGGGCACCAGCTCGTGGGCGTCCCGCAGCAGCTCGTAGACGCCACCCGCCGTGACCGTGGTGTCCCAGCCCATCTCCTCGCTGGTGGCGCCGACGACCAGTTCGCCGTTCTCGCGCGGTACGAGATAGACATGGCTGCCCCGGACCATGGCCCGGACGGTCCGGGTGAGGAAGGGCGCGTACGCGGCGGGCACGGTCAGCCGCAGCACCTGCCCCTTCACCGGCCGGACCGGTGGCACGACCTCGTCCGGCAGCCCCGGGAGGCGGCCGCTGAGGCTGCCCGCGGCGAGCACGACCTGGTCGGCGCCGAGCTCCGTACCCCCGGCGAGCACGGCTCCGGCGGCCCGGTCGCGTACGACCGTCAGGCGCTCCACCCGGCCGCGGTGGAAGACCACCCGGGCCCGCTCGCAGGCGGTCAGCAGCGCGGCGGCCAGCCGGCGCGGATCGATCTGGTGGTCGCCGTCGACCCGCAGACCGCCGCGTACGTTGGGTGCGAGCATCGGCTCCAGACGGCGGCATTCGCGGCCCGTGAGCCACTGCGACTCCAGGCCCGAACGCTGCTGCAGGGCGTGCAGTTCCCGCAGATGGGCGCGGTCGTCGGAGTCCAGCGCGACGGCCAGGGTGCCGCAGGCGCGGAAACCGGTCTCCCGCCCGCTCGCCGCTTCCAGTTCGGCCGCGAAGGCCGGATAGCGGGCGGCCGAGGCGACATTGAGGGCCAGCAGCATCTGTTCGCCGTAGTGGAGTTCGGTGACGGCGGCCAGCATGCCGGCCGCCACCTGGGCGGCCCCGCCGCCCGGTTCGGGGTCGGCGACCGCGATGCGCAGTCCGCGTTGCGCGGCCCGCCAGGCGGTCACCAGACCGATGATCCCGCCCCCGACGACCAGGACGTCGGATCCGTTTCCGTTCCGAGAAGAACGCATGGGCGTCCAGCCCCTCCCTTCGCCGGCATGACCCGGATCAGGTTCGTACGGTCGGAGGCCGCCCCAGCCTCCCTCTCAGCCCGGTGCGTCCGGGCTCCCGCGAGTGTTTTACGTTGGCCACCCTAAACCCAGCCCTCCGGACCCTGTAAGGGAGCCGTCACCGTGGCCCGTTCGCTCGACGGACTCGTCCTCTCACCGGTCGCCGACCAGGCCCCGGGCCAGGTCGGTACCCGTACCCGCTTCACGTACCACGAGGAGGGCGGCCGGATCTGGGCCGAGTACGCCGGCGGCGACGTGATCCGCGGCCATCTCGTCGGCACCCGCGTCGAGGACACCCTCGACTTCAGGTACGTCCAGCTCAAGCACGACGGAACAACGTCTTCCGGTCACTGCGTCTCCACCGTCGTCGATCTCCCGGACGGACGGGTCCGGCTGGACGAGCGATGGGAATGGGAGTCGCAGGAGGGCAGCGGGACGAGCGCGGTGGAAGAGATCCCTCTTTCCTGACGGACCGTCAGATGCGTAAGGTGTACGGGTGAGCGAGCAGCAGCAGTCAGAGCAGCCGGACCGGCAGTCAGGGCGCCGCGTCGTCATCGTCGGCGCGGGCATGGCCGGCGTACAGACGGCGGTGGCGCTGAGGGAACAGGGCTTCACCGGCTCCCTCGTCCTCATCGGCGCCGAACCGCACCAGCCCTACGACCGACCCCCGCTGTCCAAGGCGGTACTGCTCGGCAAGGCCGAGGACTCCGCCTTCGACGTCGACTTCGACGCGCTGGACATCGATCTGCAGCTGGGTCGCGAAGTCACCGGTGTGCGGCCGGGCGCGCATGAGCTGGACACCCCGTCAGGACCCGTTGCATACGACGTCCTGGTGATCGCGACCGGCGCCGAACCGGTCGTCCTGCCCGGCGCCGAGGGCGTTCCCGGCGTCCATCTGTTGCGCACCCTCGACGACGCGGCACGGCTGCGTCCCGTCCTCGACGAGCGGCACGGCGTCGTGGTCGTCGGCGCGGGCTGGATCGGCGCCGAGTTCGCCACCGCGGCCCGCGCCGCGGGCTGCGAAGTCACCGTCGTCGAGGCCGCCGACCGGCCCCTCGCGGGCGCGATGCCCGCCGAGGTCGCCGCCCCGATGGCCGCCTGGTACGCCGAGAGCGGCGCCGAACTCCTTACCGGAGCCCGGGTCGCCCGCATCGAACCCGGCCGGGTGATCCTCGCGGACGGCCGCACGATCCCGGCCGGAGCGGTCGTCGTCGGAATCGGCGCACGGCCCGCCACCGGCTGGCTGGCCGGCTCCGGCATCGCGCTCGGCCCCGACGGATCGGTGACCGCCGACGGGGCGCTGCGCACCTCGCTCCCCGATGTGTACGCGGTCGGTGACTGCGCCTCGTTCCCCTCCGCCCGGTACGGCGAACGCCTGCTCGTCCACCACTGGGACAACGCCCTCCAGGGCCCGCGGACCGCCGCCGCCAACATCATCGCCGGCGCTGCCGACGGTGAACCCGCGCCGCTGACGTACGACCCCGTGCCGTACTTCTGGTCCGAGCAGTTCGACCGGTTCGTGCAGTACGCGGGCCACCACGGGAGCGCCGACACCCTGCTGTGGCGCGGCGATCCGGCCGGTCCCTCCTGGTCGGTGTGCTGGCTGCGCGACGGCGTCCTGGTCGCGGTCCTCGCCGTCGGCCGGCCGCGCGATCTGGCGCAGGGGCGCAAGCTCATCGAGGCGGGGGCACATCTCGATCCGGCACGGGCCGCCGACCCCTCCGTACCGCTGAAGTCGGCGACTCGTCAATAGGTGTACGGGAAGCGGACGTTGGTGTCCGATATATGGACAACTCCTTGGGGGGAGGTAAAAGTTAGTGCACTGTGCATCTTTTAGAGTGCTCATTTCATACTCTTCGAAGGATGCGCATGTTTCGACACAGATGGGCCCGCGCGTTGCGTGGAATCTCCATGGCCTCGGCGTCGATTGCCCTGGTCGGAGGCGCACTCGCCGCCCCGGCGTACGCGGGCGACACTCCCAAGCCCGGCTCCAACCCGGCTGTCGACTACCAGGATCCGATCGACGCGCTGCCGCCGGTCTCCCGCCCGGACACCGAGCACTGCTCGGTGACGGCCGTCGACCACGACTTCGGCTACACCCTCGGCGGACCGCCGTACACCACCACGCTCACCCCGCCCGAGAAGTGCAAGGGTCCGTGGAACAAGGTCGTCCTCGACTGGTCGGGCAGCGTGAAGGGGCGTCAGTACGACCGCCTCGCCGCAGTCTTCATCGGTGGCGCGGAGGTCTTCCGCACCAGCACCGCCGAGCCCGACGGCGACGGCATCAGCTGGCACGTCGCCAAGGACATCACCGACTTCGCGCCGCTCCTCAAGGACCCGCAGAAGCTCCAGCTCGAACTGGGCAATGTCGTCAACGAGACGTACACCGGCGTGTACAAGATCAACCTGAAGATCACGTACTACCAGGCCGACAAGCGTCACCCGGCCGCCACCACGGCTGACAGCATCATCCCGCTCGGTAACACCAACTCCGCCGGCGCCCCCTGGATGAACGTCGGCAAGGGCGGCTCCACCCGCACCGAGGTCACCTTCCCGCGCAATCTGACCAACGCGCGCCTGGAGGTCTACGCACGCGGGGGCGGCTGCGACGAGCAGTGGTTCGACGCGGTCCCCAGCGACCTGGCGGAAACCGCTCCGGACTACCTCTGCGGCGGCGGCCCCTACCGTGAGGTGCAGGTCGCGGTCGACGGACAGCCCGCCGGTCTCGCCCAGCCGTACCCCGTGGTGTACTCCGGCGGCATCGTGCCGACCCTGTGGCGCCCGATCCCGGCCATCGACCAGTTCAGGACCGAGGCGTACGACATCGACCTCACCCCCTTCGCGGGTCTGCTGGCCGACGGCAAGCCGCACGCGATCAGCATCACCCCGTACGGCGCGGCCGACGGCTGGAATGTCGACGGTTCGCTCTTCCTCGACACGGACGCGCACGCGTCCCGCACGAGCGGCAAGGTGACCACCAACACGCTCAGCCACACCCCGGTCGTGAAGACCGTCCAGACCCCGGGCAAGAACGGCTCCACGGACGTCTCCGTGTCGACCGGCCGCTCCTGGAAGATCTCGGGCTATGTCGAGACCTCGAAGGGCCGGGTCACCACCACCGTCGAGCAGGAGTTCGCGTACACCAACACGGACAACGTCTCCAGGACCGGGCAGCAGCAGACGATGCACCAGCGCGACCACGGCGCCACCACGGTGACGACCACGACGGGCGGGCGTACCAGCGCGCAGCGGCACGCCTGGTCCTACCCCATCGACGTCGACATGGACATCCCGGTCTACGGCGACTACAACAACTACGACCTGAGGGCCGCCGTCACCCAGCGCCGTGTGCTGATCGACACCTCCCGGACGGGCTCCGCGCGCGTGTGGCGCACGGACGCCGTCACGGACGACACCGTGGACTCGACCGGCAACCTCGTCCGCACGGGCGGCGTGGTCACCGCCGCGGACGGTGCCTCGACCGAGAAGTACCGGGGCACCACCGACACCGGAGCCTGCTACTCGCGTGTCCTGGAGTCCGCCCATGGCTGGATCACCAGCGACCAGCAGTCCCGTTGCCGCGTCGCGGACGTGGTCCGTGACGCCCTGAAGGGCTGAGTCCGGGTATCGGCTGTCAGTCCGGGATGGCAGGCTTGTCCCCGTGACCGAGATTGACGCAAAGATCGATGCTCTCGTCCCCGCCTGGCTCCACCTCCCCGACATCGCCGAAATGCTCGGTGTCGAGGTGACGCGCGTGCGGCAGCTGGTCAAGGAGGGCCAGCTCATTGCCGTACGACGTGGTGAGAACCGGGCGCTCCAGGTGCCTGCCGCCTTCATCGACGGCGACAAGGTGGTCAAGGGCCTCTCCGGCACCCTGACGCTCCTGAAGGACGACGGCTACACCGACGAAGAGATGCTGGAATGGCTCTTCACCCCCGACCCGACCCTGCCGGGCACCCCTGCCCAGGCACTGAGCGAGAATCGCGGCACGGAGGTGAAGCGTCGCGCCCAGGCGCTGGCCGTCTGACCGCAGGCCGTATGTGAGGGGCGGGCCGCGCAGCAGTGCGCGGCCCGCACCCCCGCGCCGTACCGACAACCGTTCCGCAACGCTCTCCAGGGGGAACCGCGCCATGCCCACGCCTCGCGCGCAGCTGTCCGACGCCCGGCTCTATCTGTGCACGGACGCCCGCAAGCGCCAGGGTGACCTCCCCGCGTTCCTCGACGCCGTCCTCTCCAGCGGGGTGGACATCGTCCAACTGCGCGACAAGGGCATGGAGGCGGCCGAGGAGCTCGAACACCTGGCTGTCTTCGCCGACGCCTGCAAGCGCCACGGCAAGCTCCTCGCGGTGAACGACCGGGCCGATGTCGCCCACGCCGTCGGCTCCGATGTGCTGCACCTCGGCCAGGGCGACCTGCCGGTCCCCGCCGCCCGCGCCATCATCGGCGAGGACGTGGTGATCGGCCGCTCCACCCACGCCGAGTCCGAGGTCGACGCGGCCGTGGCCGAGCCCGGGGTGGACTACTTCTGCACCGGCCCCTGCTGGCCCACCCCGACCAAGCCCGGCCGGCACGCCCCGGGCCTGGACCTCGTGCGGTACGCCGCCTCGCTCGGCACCCGACGCCCGTGGTTCGCCATCGGCGGGATCGACGCGGGCAATCTCGACGAGGTGCTGGACGCCGGAGCGCGCCGGGTGGTCGTCGTACGGGCGATCACGGAGGCCACCGACCCGGCCGCCGCCACCGCCGGGCTGGCCGAGCGAATCCGGGCGCGCGCCGGAATCTGATCCGACCGGGGTGCCCGAAGCCGGCTGTCCGAAGGGTGGACAAACAACCGGTCAATTCGGACAATTGACGCTGGTCTGGTCCTGCGGTCGTCGCGCTCTGGTTAACCTGCCGGTATGGCCCTTGGCACACCATCTACCAGGACAGATCACGCACGCACGGTGCGTGAGCTCCTCGCGACCGGCAAGACTTCGTATTCGTTCGAGTTCTGGGCGCCCAAGACCGAGAAGGGCGAGCGGAACGTCTGGAATGCGCTGCGCCGCGTCGAGGCGGTGAGGCCGAGCTTCGTCTCCGTGACGTACGGGGCGGGTGGCTCCACCCGGGCGGGCACGGTCAGGGTCGCCGAGCAGATCGCCGCCGATTCCACCCTCACCCCGGTCGCGCACCTCACTGCGGTCAACCACTCCGTCGCCGAGCTGCGCAACATGATCGGGCAGTACGCCGACGCCGGGATCCGGAACATCCTCGCCGTGCGCGGAGACCCACCGGGCGACCCGATGGGCGAGTGGGTCAAGCACCCGCAGGGTGTGCGGTACGCCGCCGATCTCGTCCGGCTCATCAAGGAATCCGGAGATTTCTGTGTCGGCGTCGCGGCATTTCCCGAGATGCACCCGCGCTCGACCGACTGGGACACCGACATCCGGCATTTCGTGGACAAGTGCCGCGCCGGTGCCGACTATGCGATCACGCAGATGTTCTTCAATCCGGAGGACTATTTGCGGATGCGTGACCGGGCGGTCGCTGCGGGTTGCGAAACCCCGATCATCCCCGAGGTCATGCCGCTGACCAGCGTCAAGCAGTTGGAACGCTTTGCGCAGCTCAGCAACGCGTCTTTCCCTTCTTCCCTGAAAGAACGCATCCTCGCCGCCAAGGACGATCCCGCCGCTGTACGCTCCATTGGCATCGACTTCGCAACGCAGTTCTGCGCGAGGCTGCGATCCGAGGGTGTGCCCGGACTGCACTTCATCACGCTCAACAACTCGACGGCGACGCTCGAAATCTACGAGAATCTCGGACTGCACAAGCAGTCGTGACCGGCCGTACCCGCCACGATCCGGGGCGGTGGCCGTAGAAGGGGGCGGACATGGGCTGGACGGTCCTCTACATCGCGTTCGGAATCGTCGCGCTGTGGCTGCTCGGTGAGGTGCTCCTGCAGTACAAGGCACGCCTGCGCTGGCGTCTGCTCGCCTTCGCGGGCTTCGGCTGCGTGGTCGTCGGCGTGCTGATGCCGTCCGTGTTCGTCATCGCCGTCGGCACCATCGCGTTCGCGACCGGTCAGACGTACGTCACGCTGTCCTTCCGGCGCGGCTTCTCCACCGGCTGGGCGATAGGGGGCCGCCCCGGCGAGAGCCGCCGCCGCCGGGGCGGTGGCGACCGGGACGGCCGCGAGCCCACGCTCGAGGTGTCGGACCTGGAACTGGAGTACGACGAGCGGGTCCCGGCGCAGACGGACACCGCGGCGGCACCGTCCGCGGCACCGGGGAGCCCGGCGCAGCGGGCCGCGGTCTACGAGCCGGAGCCGCTGCCCGACGACACCGGGCAGTACGGCATCTACAGTGATCACCAGCGGTCGCAGCAGGGCCGGAGCCAGGGCAGGCAGACGGAACAGCAGCCGCAGTACGCCGCGTACGACCCCTACGCCGGCCACTCCGGGTACGCGGCGCCGGGCCAGGATTCGTATGCGGGCCAGGATTCCCTCGGCGGCCAGGATCCCTATGCGGGCCAGGATTCCCTCGGCGGCCAGGATCCCTATGCGGGCCAGGATTCCCTCGGCGGCCACGACTCCTTCGCCGGCCAGGACTCCTTCGCCGGGCAGGGGCAGTACGACTACGACACCGGTCAGCAGCAGTACGCCGCGTACTCCGACCCGTACATCGGGACCGGCACCACCGGCGGTTCCACGCAGTACGCCGCGTACGACAGCTACGGCAACGGCTACGACAGCTACGGCGGCCAGCAGCAGTACACCGCCGACCCGTACGCCCAGCAGTACGCCCCCGAGACCCCGCCCGGCGGCGTCTGGGTGCCGCAGCAGCGCGAGGGCGAGCAGTACCCGCCCATGCCTCCGGAGCAGCCCGTGCAGCCCGCCCCGTACCCGAACGGCTACGCCAACGGCAACGGCTACGACGAACAGCAGCACCGCTACTGACGACGGGCCCGGCAGACGGGACAGACAGCTACTACCGACGACGGGCGCGGCAGACGGGGCAGACAGCTTCCACCGACGACGGGCCCCTGGCGGCTTCCGGGATCATTGCGAGCCCCGGAACCCGTCCCCCTCCACGATCAGCCCGGCGACCAGCGCCCCCGACATCCCCGCATGGGCGAGCCCGCCGCCCGGGTGCGACCAGCCGCCCGCGACGTAGAGCCCCGGCAGCCGGGTGCGATTGCCCGGATGCAGATACGCGCCCTGCGCCCCGGCCAGCGCGGGCGCGGGCACCGAACCGCCCTCTGCGCCGGTGTCGCCCGCCGTCTCGGCCGGGGTCCGCACCTCGGCGTGGAGCAGCCGCTCCCGCAGGCCGGGCACGGCCGCGCCGGCCGCCTCGATCAGCGCGTCGGCACACCGCTCGCGCACCGCCCGGTCCGTCCAGTCGACCGCGCCGTGCGGGGCGACCGTCGCCATCAGCGTCACCGCCTCGTGTGCGTCGTCGGGGCGGGTCGACGGGTCGTCCGGACGCAGCACCGTCACCGTGGGACGGTCGGCGAGCCGGCCGCCGAACACCGCCTCGCGCTCCGCCGCGCCGTCCGCCGGGTGGACCAGGGTCCGGTGCACGGCGTCCCCCGGCCGGGCGCCGCGCAGCGACAGCAGGACCAGGAACCGGCCCGGCACCAACCCGTGCCCCGGCCGCGGCTGAACCGCCACATCGCCGTCCTGCCACAGCTCCTGACCGGGCACCAGGCCCGGATGCGGGCGGGCTCCCAGCACCACGTGTTCCGCCTCGGCGACCGTCCCGTCCACGAGCTCTACGCCTGCCGCCCGGCCGTCCTTCTCGACGACCCGGGCCACCTCGCCGCCGAAGACGAACTCCACCTTCCGGGCGAGGCACCGCTCGTACACCGCCTGCGCCAGGGCCCGGATCCCGCCGCAGACGTACCAGCTGCCGAAGGTCTCCTCCATGTACGGCAGCAGGGCGGCCGCCGCCGGGGCGCGCAGCGGGTCGAGCCCGTACGACAGGGCGTACCCGTCGAGAAGGGCGGCCAGCCGGGGGTCCGGCAGCTCCCACGCGCCGATCTCCGCCACCGTTTCCGCCCGACGGGCCGGGCGCAGCAGGCGGCGCTGCCGGAGCGCCGGATACGGATCCCGGCCGAGCACCTGCCAGTCGGAGCGCAGCGGCTCCTCCAGGAGCGGACGCCGGGACCGGTCCCAGGCGTCGCGCGCCCGGTCGAGGAACTCGCCCCAGGCCGCGCCCGCGCCGCCCCCGAGCGCGGTGTCCAGGGCGGCGACCACCCCGGCCCGTGAGGCATTGGGCAGCGAGACCGCCGTGCCGTCCGCGAAGACGTGGCGGCTCGCCGGATCGACCTGGGTCATCGTGACGCCCCGCTCCAGCGGCTCCTTGCCCGTCTTCACGAACAGGTCGCGGTAGACCGCGGGCAGATGCAGCAGCGTGGGACCGGTGTCGAACGCGAAGCCCTCATGGGTGTACCGGCCGACCGAGCCGCCGAAGGTGTCCGACCGCTCGTAAACCGTCACCCGGTGGCCTGCCACGGCGAGCCGGGCGGCCGCTGCCATCGCGCCCATCCCGGCGCCGATCACCGTAATACGTGCCATGTCAGTGACCTTAACGGCCACCTCCGACAGTCAGCCCAGCGGCCGGTGCGAACCAGCTCCCGCCAGGCGTTTCTCCTCGCGGCGCCGTGCCCTGCGGCGCAGGAACCGGCGGATCCGGGAGGCCAGGAAGACCAGTACCACCATGCCGAGCAACAGCAGGGTTCCGGCGATGGTCGCGGCCACCAGCGGATGGAATATCGCGAAGGTGACGATTCCCGCGACGCCCAGGTCCTCGGCCGTGCTCACCGCGATGTTGCTGAACGGTTCGGGGGAGGTGTTGACCGCCATCCTGGTGCCCGCCTTCACCAGATGACTCACCAGGGCGGTGGAACCGCCCACGGCCCCGGCCGCGAGCTCCGGCAGCGAACCGCTCCCGCCGGCCAGCAGCGCCGCCACGACGGCCCCGGCGACCGGCCTGATGACGGTGTGCGCCGCGTCCCAGACCGAGTCCACGTACGGGATCTTGTCCGCCACCACCTCGCACAGGAAGAGCACACCGGCCACGACGAGGACATCGGTGCGCTGCAACGACGCGGGCACCTCGTCCGTGAGACCGGTCGCGCCGAAGACACCGAGCAGCAGGACCACCGCATAGGCGTTGATCCCGCTCGCCCAGCCGCTTGTGAACACCAGAGGGAGTACGGACACGGACGCGATCGTAACCAGATGGCGTAAGGCCCGGGATGGGGATCGGTGCGCAGCCCTGAGTATCCGTACCTAGGCGACGAGATGAGTAGTTGCGCGGATGGGTTCCGACCTGCGCGGACGGGAGAGTGGAGCCCACGGGGAGGGGCGCGGCACCGGCACCGCCGACACGGGGCGGCGGAGCGGGTGCGGCAACTCCTTCCGGAACGGGGGAGTACGACGGAGAGTCCGATGACCACGGGGGAAACGGGGGTCACGGGGGAAGGCTCTCCGACAGCACAGGAGACGCCGGTCCGGCGCAGGCTCGGGGGGATCGAGCCTCACCGGACCGGCTTCTTCGCGTGCCCGTACGCCGGACCGTTCCGGCTCAGCGGGCAGCTCGGCAGCGTGACTCGTCCCCGCCGCCCGTACGCCGGTCCGGCCGCCGCCGGGGTTGGCCACCGCCGTCCGCCGGGTCGGCCGACGCCGTCCGCCGGGTCGGCCGACGTCTCCCGGTCAGCGTCCGCTGACCCGGCCGTGCAGCAGGAGCGAGAGCGCCGAGTGCACGTCGTCGATCGACCGCTCCGGCTGGAACGCCTGCCAGTCCAGCGCGGCCACGAGCACCATGCCGACCAGGGCCGCGGCCGTCAGCTGGACGTCGATCTCCTCGCTGAGCTCACCGTTCTTCACCCCCTCGCGCAACACCCCCTCGACCACGGCGACGGCCTCCTGACGCACCACCAGGAGGGTCGACTGCCAGGCCCGGTTGGTGCGCCACAGCTCCGCCACGTACAGCTGGGTGAAGGCCGGGTAGCGGTCGATGAAGACCAGACCGGCCCTGATCATCGCGTCCAGGGCCTCGACCCGGGTGCCGCCGCGCTCCTCGGTGTCCTCGGCCGCGGAGCGCAGCGATGCCGTGAGCAGCCCGACGCCGTGGCGCAGCAACTCCTCGAAGAGTTCGGTCTTGCTCTTGAAGTTGTAGTAGACCGTGCCCTTGGCGACCCCGGCGCGCTCGGCGATCTCGTCCACCGTGGTCGCCGAGAAGCCCTTCTCGGCGATGAGAGTCACGGCCGCCTCGTAGAGCTTCTGCCGGGTGGCCTGGCGGCGCGTGGTGCTACTGCTTTCCATGCCCCTGATTCTCACAGGTCCGATCGCACTCACAGGCTCAGCTCCGGGTGCAGCCGCTCCAGTGTCCACACCTGCTTGCGGCGCGCGGCCACCGCGGTCAGGGCGAGCGCCCCCGCTGTGAACGCCAGCAGCACCGCGCTGCCCTGCCAGACCGGCCCGAGGCCGCCGCCCGTGATCAGCCGGCGCAGGCCCTCGACGATGTAACTCATCGGCAGGTAGGGGTGGATCGCGTTGAAGAATCCCGGGCTGGTCTGCACGGGGTACGTACCCCCGGCCGAGGTCAGCTGGAGCATCAGCACCGCCAGCACGAGGATGCGTCCCGCGGCCCCGAACCGGGCGTTGAGCCACTGCACGATCGCTGCGAAGCAGCAGGTCACCAGCGCGAGGAAGCCGATCGTCCCGGCGGCTCGGGTCATCTGCAGCCCGAGCCCCCAGTGCAGTACGGACATCAGGGCGGCCACCTGGAGCAGTCCGATCGCGGCGACCGGCAGCCAGCCCGCGAAGGCGATCCGCCAGGCGGAGGCCCCGGCGGCGAGTGCGCGCCGGTTGAGCGGCTGGATCAGCATGTACGCCACCATCGCGCCGACCCAGAGGGAGAGCGGGATGAAGTAGGGGGCGAAGCCGGTGCCGTAGTTGGGGGCTGTGTGCAGCGACTCGGAGGCCAGCCGCACCGGGTCGGCCATGACCTTCGTACGTGCGTCGCGGTCCTTCTTGTCGTAGTCGGGGATCTCGCCGACGCCGTCGTTGAGTCCCTCGGCGAGGGTCGCCGAGCCGTCGCCGAGCCGGATCAGCCCGCCGTCCAGGTCGGTCGCGCCCTTCTTGAGATTGCTCACGCCTGTGTCCAGGTTCGCGGAGCCCGTCCTGGCCGTGGCCAGGCCGGTGTGCAGTTCGTTCGCCCCCTTGGCGACCTTGTGGGCGCCGGTGTTCAGCGCGTTGACCTTCTTCACGGCGGACTTCAGGTCCTCGTCCAGGTGCGGCGCGTTCTTGGCCAGGTCATCGGCCTGCCGCTGCAGCGTGGTCAGCCGGCCGCGCAGCTTCTTCAGATCCCCGTTCTGGTTGGTGACCAGCACATTCACATCGTCGGCGACCTTCGCGACATCGGCCGCCGCGGTCTTCGCGCGCTTCAGCGGCGGGCAGGCGGTGGGGTCGGCGAGCGGCTGCTCCGTGCAACGGGTGCGGTAGACCTCGGTCAGTTCGTCGGAGGCCGTGTGGGCGGCGGTGGCTGCGGTGGGAGCCGTCTTCACCAGCAGGTCCAGGTTGTCCCGCACGGTCTGCGAGGAATCGGCGACCAGCCGGGCGGTGTCGCCGATGGACTTGCCGTTGTCCTTCAGGAACGGGCGGACGTCGGCGGCCACGCCGTTGACCTTGTCGGCGAGGAGCTGGGTGCCGTCGGCGACCTGCCGGGAGCCGGTTTCGAGGTCGCCCGCGCCCTTGTTCAGCTTGACGATCCCACCGGCCAGACTGCTGCTGCCGTCCTTGGCGTCCTTCAGCCCGTCCGCGAGATCCTGCGAGCCCTTCTTTGCCTTGCCGATGCCGCCCTTGAGATCGTCGGCACCCTTGGCGGCCTTCGCGGTGGCGTCATGAAGGTCGGAGAAGTTGATGAAGATCCGGTCGAGGAAACCGCGTGAGGCGTTGGTCGACGCGGCGGTGCGCACCTCGGAGAACACCGAACGGGAGATCTGCCCGACGATGTAGTTGTTGGCGTCGTTGGTCCGCACCTGGAGCGCGCCGGTCTCGGGGGAGTCGCCCGAACTGGACGCGATCCGCTTGCTGAAGTCCGACGGCATGGTGAGCGAGAGGTAGTACGTACCGTCCTCGACACCCTTGCGCGCCTCGGCGGAACTCACCTCGTGCCACTCGAAGGTCTTGGAGTCGAGCAGCTTGCCGGTGATCTCGTCGCCTGCCGTGATGCGCTTTCCGGCGGCGGTGGCGCCCTTGTCGTTGTTGACCAGTGCCACCGGGATCCTGTCGAGGCGGCCGTACGGGTCCCAGAAGGAACACAGGTACAGGGCGCCGTAGAGCAGCGGCAGCAGCAGTAGCGCGATCAGCGCGGCGACCGGCAGTTTCCCCCTGCCGAAACGCTTCAGCTCAAGCGCGGCCAGTCTCGGCGAACGCATCGGCCGGTCCCTCCTCGGTCGTGGTCTCCTCGGCCGCGGCATCCAGCGGGTTTGCCCGAGCGGCCGTGGTGTCGGTACGTACGGTGATGGCGTCCTCGGGCGCCTGGCTGCACACGGCGAGCACGGTCGTGCCGCTGTCCGCGACGGACCGCAACAGCTCCCAGGCCTCGACGCGTTCGGCATCGGAGAGCTTGAGATCGGCGTCGTCCACCGCGAGCAGCCGCGGCCGGCCGATCAGCGCGAGGGCGATGGACAGCCGCAGCGCCTCCAGCCGTTCCAGATCCCGTACGGAGGTCCGCTCGGCCTTGGGCAGGGTGGCGGGGTCGAGTCCGGCGGCCTCCAGCGCGGCGTCGATCCGTCCCCGCGCGGCAGCGGCGCGCTCGGCGCGCGGCCGCAGCAGAGTGCGGAGCGAACCGTCGAAGCGGCGCTGCAGCAGGGCCCGCTCGCGCAGATGCTCCGCGACGGTGAAGGCCGGGTCGAGCTCACTGACCCCGGACACCGGGCCCAGTGCGCTGATGCGGCGTACGGCGGCCATCCGGCGCGGCAGACGCAGCCCGCCGATCTCCACCAGGCCCTCGGTGGGGCGCATCCGCCCGGTGAGCGCGAGCAGCAGGCAGGTGCGGCCCGAGCCGGAGGGGCCCTCGATCGCCACGAGTGAGCCGGGCCCGGCCTCGATGCCCACGCCCCGGAAGGCCCAGCCGCGCGGTCCCCTGAGCCCGAGACCCTCGGCGGTGACGGCTGCCCCGTGCGGGCTGTCCACAGACTCCCCCTCGTTTTGAACTGACTAGTCAGTTCAAAAACTTAGCCCGAACTCGCGATCGAAGCAAAGGCGCAGGTCAGGGTGGGGATGCGGCCGACTGTCAGTGGTGCCCGCCACGATGGATACATACGGCCACGGAGCCGTTACACGAGACAGGAGGTTTCGTCATGGCCCACTCGTCCGCAGCAGCCGCACCCCGGCGCCGCGCAGACGGCCCTGCCCCCTCACTGACCGGCCCGGCAAGCGATGTCCATCCCGTTCTGCGCCGCACCCCGGCGCCGCCCGCCGCCCTCGATCTGCTCGCCCAGGCCCGCACCGGCCTCGACGAGGCCGCCGTTCTCGATGTGCCGAACGAGCGGTATGCCACCGCCCACCTCGCCGCGCTGCGCACTGCCGCCGCCGTGCTCGCCGCGCGGGCCCGCCCCGAGACCTCCAGGCGACGCCGGGAGCGGATCCGCAGCGCCTGGGAAATCCTCCCGGAAATTGCCCCCGAGCTGACCGAATGGAGCGCCCTGTTCGCCTCGGGAGCCCGCCGCAGGGCCCGCGCGGAAGCCGGCATACCGGGCGCGGCCAGCCGGCGGGACGCCGACGACCTGCTGCGTGACGTGGAAATGTTCCTGCGCCTGGTGGAGCGGCTGCTGGTGCTTCAGCCGGTGCTTCCACGGGCCCGGAAGGAGCAGCCCGACGCGGGGTGACGGAGACGGTGGCGCGAGGCAATAGGGTGGACAGCACGTGTACCACCTGCACTGTTCACGCTCCGCCGTCAGTGGCGGCACCGTGCCGAGGAGTCATCTGCCGTGTCGGACCAGCTGCGCCCCCGCGCCTCCCTCCGTACCGCTGTGGTCTGGGAGGTCCTGAAGGACGCCCTCGACCACCGGGTCAAGGCGACCGGCCGGGACGCCCTGGATGTCCTGGACACCGGCGGCGGCACCGGCAACTTCGCGGTGCCGGTGGCCCGTCTCGGCCACCGGGTCACCGTCGTCGACCCCAGCCCCAACGCGCTCTTCGCCCTGGAGCGCCGCGCCGCCGAGGCCGGGGTCGCCGACCGGGTTCGCGGGGTCCAGGGCGACATCCACGGCCTGTTCGAGGTGGTCGAGCGCGGTGGTTACGACGCGGTGCTGTGCCACGGAGTCCTGGAGTACGTGGACGACCCCGCCGAGGGTGTGCGCAACGCGGTCGAGGCGCTCCGGCCGGCCGGAGCGCTCAGCCTGCTTGCCGCCGGGCTCGGCGGTGCCGTTCTGGCCCGGGCGCTCGCCGGTCACTTCACCGAGGCCCGGCAGGCGCTCGGCGACCCGGCGGGCCGCTGGGGCGAGGGGGACCCGGTACCCCGGCGCTACACCGCGGAGCAACTCACCGAGCTGGTCTCCGCGGCGAACGTCGAGGTCGGCGCGGTCCACGGCGTACGGGTCTTCGCCGACCTCGTACCGGGCGTCCTGGTGGACACCGAGCCCGGTGCCATGGAGGCCCTGCTCAAGCTCGAGGCGGCCGCGGCCGAACTGCCCGCCTTCCACTCGGTCGCGACGCAGCTGCACGTACTGGGCACGAAGCGCGCCTGAGACGTTCTGGGCGCGATGCGCGGCCGTGCTCGGTGCCGTGCGCGACCGGGTGCCGGTGGTAGCGCGGCCGTAGCGCGGCTGATCAGGGACGCAGCCGCAGATGGAGTACGGCCCAGGACCCCCGATCGGGGGCTTCGCCCCGTATGATCGGGGGACACCATCCGGCATGACGGATCGGAGGTTGGGGAATCAACGCCTCAGCAGCTGAGCCGTTGTGGCGGCCCGGACTGGCTGATTGGCAAAGAGGGCGGGTTTCACGGGGGCGAATCCCTGCCTATCCTGGAAGGGCCGCATACCGGCCGCCCCCCGCGGCCGACGACGAGGAGGACTCCGTGCCGCTCTCGGAGCACGAGCAGCGAATGCTCGAGCAAATGGAGCGAGCGCTGTACGCCGAAGATCCCAAGTTCGCGACAGCGCTCGAGGGAAGCGGGCTGCGTACGTACACCCGGCGACGGGTCTACCAGGCGGTCGCAGGCTTCCTGGTGGGTATCGCGCTCCTCATGGCCGGAATGGTCGCCCAGCAGATCTGGATCAGCGTGGTGGGGTTCCTCGTCATGCTCGGCTGTGCGGTCCTTGCGGTCACTGGTTGGCGCAAGGCGCCCAAACCGGGCGAGCGGCAGGCAGCCGGAGGTGGCGACGACAGCCGTCGGCCCAGGCAACGCCGGACCGTGATGAACCGGATCGAGCAGCGGTGGCAGCGCCGCCGTGACGAGCAGGGCCAATAGGCCCCGGACAATCTTTGGGTGAGGGGCGGCCGCGTTTCCGCGGCCGCCCCTCACGCGTGCCCGGGGGCACCTACCTCCGGGCGGTCCCGGGCCGCCTACCGGCTGTCCCCTTCGCTGATCGAGGCCGGGGGCGGGCACCCGGCCCACGCCTCTCCCGTCACCCATGCCGACGGGACGGCGGCACGATGTTTGCGGGCATCGCGCTCACGCCCCGCCCCTCACGTCCCGCCGCTCACCCCTGCTGGCGGGACGGCCGCCGCAACCACCCCGTCCACCGGTCCCGGCCCCACCGCGCCGCCCACCCGCCGGTGAGCGCCGCCCAGCGGTCCGACGCCGCCCAGATCACCCGAACGGCCGAGCGTGGTGCGACGATCGCGCGGGCCCGGGCGAACCGGCCGGACGACGCCCGCAGGCCCGCCCGTACCGCCTCCACGTCCTCGGCGAGCCCGGTACCCGACCGGGGCTCCGGGGCGTAGAGCACCTGCTCCACCGCCCCCGCCACCCGGTGCACCGCGGCGGCCACGTCGGGTTCGAGCTGCCCCAGCCGCACCACCCTGGCCGCCGTCTTGCGCGGGGTCCGGGAATCGTCCGGCTCGATGCCGTGATCCCACGCCGTGTCGATGATCTCCCGCCAGGCTGCCAGCGTTCTCGCCGTCGCGTCCGCCGGCGTACGACCCGCGGAGAAACCGAGCCTGTGCTTGCGGGCCCGAAGCCGCCAGAGCATCGGCAGCAACGGCAGCACCAGGATCACCAACGCGCCCAGGACCACGCCGAGGACGGTGCCCGTGGGCGTCCCGGAATCCGTCGGGGCCACCACTCCCGGCGCCGCCGAGCTGCCGCACTCGCCCTGCTTACGCAGCTGGGCCGGGCAGCTCTCCGCGACGGACGGCGCGACCGTCGGAGCGGCCGAGGCGCTCTTCTCCGGCCGGGCCGGGTCGGACGTGCCGCCCGACGGGGCGTCCGGCTGGGTGTAGGACGGGGCGGTGCCCCGCGTCGGGGTCGGCTCGAAACGGGTCCACCCGACACCCTCGAAATACAGCTCCGGCCAGGCATGCGCATCACGCAGTCCCACCGACACCGAACCGTTCGACTGCGCGGTGCCGGGAGTGAAGCCCACCGCGACCCGGGCCGGAATGCCCAGCGTGCGCGCCATCGCGGCCATCGTGAACGAGAAATGGACGCAGAAGCCCCGCTTCTCCTTCAGGAACCGGCCGATCGCCGCGCTCCCGGTGCCCGAGTTCACCGAGGTGTCGTAGCTGAAGCCACCCTCCGATGCGAAGAAGTTCTGCAGCTTCACCGCCCGCTCGTAATCGTTGCTCGCGCCCTTCGTCACCCGGTCCGCGGTCTGCCTGACCACCTTCGGCAGGGAGCCGGGAACACGGGTGTACTCGCGCTGCAGAGCGACCGGCGCGGCACCCGCTGCGGCCAGCTGATCGGCGGTCGGCTGGACCACCAGACTGGAGACCTGGTACTGCGCACCGCGGGTCGTCTCCCCGCCGTCACCGACGAGGGTCCGTCCCATCGGTTCGTACCGCCAGCGTCCGCCGATCCTGACCTCGGTCGCGGGGTAGGGGAGCGGCAGATAGGTCTGCTGGTAGGAGCTCGACGCGGAGATGTTCGTGCTGATCTCCGTGACCGTGACGTCCGGCCCGAGACCCTCCGGTGTCGGGAGTCGTTTCGGCACACCTTCCAGGCGGCGCGTGGAGGGCCGCCATTCGTTCCCGTTGAACTGGTCCAGAGCCAGGATCCGCAGGTAGAAGCCCTGTGGGTCGGTGGAATTGGTGCGGTAGGACATCACCTCCCGGTTCTCCGGTTGGTTCAGGTTGTTCTGCAGCGAGACCAGAGGGTTCACCGCGGAGATGGTGCCTCCGCCGCCGCTCCCCTTGCCGTTCTCGTTGCCCGTACCGGCCAGCAGACCGCTGTCGAGCGCGGGCAGCGCCGCCGGTACGAACAGTGAGATCCCCAGCGCCAGCGCGCCGATGCGGCGGCCGGTGCGGACCGGTGCCGTCGGGCGGTCCGCGGAGAACGCCGCACCGGCCGTCGCCCCGCCCCGGGATCCGGCCGCGCCGCTGAAGACCCGCCCCCACTGGGAGAGCCGGTCCCGGCCCTCGGCAAGCAGAAGCAGCAGATAGCCGCCGGCCGCGAGCAGGAACCAGAGCCAGTCCGCTCCGCCCTCGGTCAGCCCCGCGGCGACCGAGTACAGCGCGAGGAGCGGCAGACCGGCCGGGGCCGCGCTGCGGAACGTCACAGCGAGCGCGTCCACGATCAGGCCGACCAGCAGGACACCGCCGATCAGCATCAGCCGAATGCCGTCCGTCACGGGCGCCGGAGCGGCGTACCTTCCGACATCGTTGGCGCCCGACATCAGCAGATCCGCGAGTCGCTGGACGGCCTCCGGACCCGGCAGGACCCCGATCAGAGCCTGCCCCCTGGCGAAGACGACCGTCAGCAGGACGAGCGTGACCAGCGTCTGCGCCACGACGATCAGCATCCGGGGCACGGGCGCCCGGCGGGCGAGCATGCCCGTCCCGCTCTGCACCGCCAGGAGGAACGCGGCCTGCAGGATCCACGCGGCCGGCTCGACCAGTGGCAGCATCGAGCCCGCCACCATGAGCGTCGCCGCAAAGGCGCACAGCGTCAGCCGACCGCGACCACTCATGACCATCCCCCGGAGAAACCTGTCGTGCCACCTGTCGTGCCGCCGACGGCAGCCGACTGCGTCGTCACACCCGGGTGTCCCGCCGCCTGCTGCCAATAACGGGCGAGACCGGTCCCGGGCTTCACGGCCACCGCCGTCCAGCCCGATTCACGCAGCAGCCGAAGCCGCCGCTCGAACGCCGTGTCCGCCCCCGCGGGCGGGACGTCGTCATGTACCCAGGCAGTGCTGTCCAGCACGAACGCGACGGCGCCGCCACTGCGCTGCCGCATCCGGGCCGCCACCGCCGCCTGCTCCTCGTCCAGATCACCGAAGAACGCGATCAGCAGCCCCTCGTTGCCGCCGCGCAGCACGTCGTACGCGCGCGACAGACCGCCCCCCTCGGAGTGATCGACCACCGCCAGGGTGTCCATCATCAGCCCCGCGGAGTCGGCGGACTCCTGCGTCGATCCGGCGAAGCCGCCCTCGCCCTCGCCCGGCACCGCGTTCCCGTCGTCGGTCAGCAGCCGGACCGCGAAGCCGCGCTCCAGCATGTGCACCAGCGTGGACGCGGCCCCCGACACCGCCCACTCGAAGGCGGAATCGGGCCCCGACCCCTGATAGGCGATCCGCCGGGTGTCCAGCAGCACCGTGCATCTGGCCCGCTGCGGCTGCTCCTCGCGGCGCACCATCAGCTCGCCGTACCGCGCGGTGGAGCGCCAGTGGACCCGGCGCAGATCGTCTCCGTGGCGGTAACCGCGCGGAATCACGTCGTCGTCACCGGCCAGCGCCAGCGAACGCTGCCGCCCCTCGCCGTACCCCGAGGCCTCGCCCGCCAGCCGTACGGGCGGCAGCGGCTCGGTCCGCGGAATGACGACGAGGGTGTCGTACGCGCTGAACGAACGGGTCAACTCACACATCCCGAACGGATCGCTCAGCCGCAACTGCAGCGGCCCCAGCGGATAGCGCCCACGCAGATCCGACCGCACGCGGTAGGACACCTCGCGACGGCCGCCCGCCTCCACCCGGTCCAGCACGAACCGGGGCCGCGGCCCGAGCACGTAAGGCACCCGGTCCTGCAGCATCAGCAGCCCGGTCGGCAGCCGGGACACATTCTCCATCCGCAGATGCACCCGCGCCTCCGTGCCCGCGGACACCCGGGAGGGCGAGAGCCGCCGGGTGCCCGTGACCCGGTAACGGGTGCGGACGAGCACCATTACGCAGACCAACGGCAGCGCGGCGAGCAGCAGTCCGACCCGCAGTAGATCCGCCTGCCCCAGCACATAGGCGCAGACCGCCGCAGCGACACCGGCCGCGAGGAAGGACCGCCCACGCGTGGTCAGTCCGCTCAGAGCGGCCCGCAGCGCGCCCTTTCCGTCGCCGTCGTCCATCGAGGCCGGCCCCCCGGCGGTCATCACACCCGCCGTACGCCGGGCTGCTGCCGGCCGTACACCGGACGGCCCGGCTGGTGCTGGGGCTGCACCCGTGGGACGCCACCGCCGTCGCCTGCCGTCGGCACCGGTGTCTGCTGGAGGATCTCCAGCACGACCTGCTCGGAGGTACGGCGGTTCAGCTGGGCCTGGGCCGTCGGCAGCAGCCGGTGCGCGAGCACCGGGACCGCCAGCGCCTGCACGTCGTCCGGCAGGCAGTAGTCCCGGCCGCTCAGCGCCGCGGAGGCCTTGGCCGCGCGCAGCAGGTGCAGGGTGGCCCGCGGCGAGGCGCCGAGGCGGAGATCGGGATGGCTGCGGGTGGCCCCGACGAGCTCCACCGCGTATCGCCGCACGGCGTCGGCCACATGGACCGTCCGTACCGCGTCGATCAACTTCACGATGTCGTGGGCGTGCGCCACCGGCTGGAGATCGTCGAGCGGCGAGATCCCGCCGTGCACATCGAGCATCCGCAGTTCGGCCTCCGCATTCGGATAGCCGATCGACACCCGCGCCATGAACCGGTCCCGCTGGGCCTCGGGCAGCGGATAGGTGCCCTCCATCTCCACCGGGTTCTGGGTGGCCACCACCATGAACGGGTCGGGCAGCTCGTACGTGTGCCCGTCGATGGTGACCTGGCGCTCCTCCATCGACTCCAGCAGCGCCGACTGGGTCTTCGGCGAGGCCCGGTTGATCTCGTCGCCGATCACGATCTGGGCGAAGATCGCGCCCGGCTTGAACTCGAAGTCGCGCCGCTGCTGGTCGAAGATGGACACACCGGTGATGTCCGAGGGCAGCAGGTCCGGCGTGAACTGAATACGGCGCACCGAGCAGTCGATGGACCGCGCCAGCGCCTTGGCCAGCATCGTCTTGCCGACGCCGGGGACATCCTCGATGAGGAGATGCCCCTCCGCCAGCAGCACGGTCAGCGAAAGCCGTACGACCTCGGGCTTGCCCTCGATCACACTCTCCACCGACCTGCGCACCCGCTCCGCAGTCGTGGTCAGATCTGTGAGGCTCGCTCGATCGTCATAGGTCGTCACCCGGCCCTCCTCGGCCCTGCCCCACGCTCACCAGGAGCAGGGGATTCCCCAGTCACGGACCGACGCGCGCGCAGCGGCCCGGCCCACCCCGAAACACGGACACCCCTCCGGAAACGAAACGTCCGGCGAGATGCCACATGCGCATTCTTGTTGCCGTTACCGCTTCGTGTCACTCGCCTGTGGATAAGTCGCGGCGACATGTCGGCTTCGGTGGGTTTGTCGTCTCCGGATGGACGTCATCCGGGCCGGCGGTCAGGACGCGGACGCGGGGAAGATCTCGCGCAGCAAGCCGCTGGTCACGTCGAAGACGAAGCCGCGGACGTCATCGGTGTGCAGCAGGAACGGCGAGGTGCGCACGCGCTGCATCGACTGCCGTACGTCCTGGTCCGCGTCCTTGTACGCCTCGACGGCCCAGACCGGACGCTGGCCGACCTCGACCTCCAGCTCCTGGCGGAATTCCTCGGTGATCGATTCCAGACCGCAGTTCGTGTGATGAATGAGTATGACGCTGCGAGTGCCCAGGGCCCGCTGGCTGATGGTCAGCGAACGGATCACGTCATCGGTGACCACGCCGCCCGCGTTGCGGATGGTGTGGCAGTCGCCGAGCGACAGACCGAGAGCGTCGTGCAGGTCGAGCCGGGCGTCCATGCAGGCGACCACGGCGACGCGCAGCACCGGCTTGGCGTCCATGCCCGGGTCCTCGAACCCGGCGGCGTACCGGACGTTCGCCTCGACGAGGCGGTCGGTGACCGTGCCCCCGGTGCGGGCCCGGTCAGCAGGGGGCGCGGAAGGCCCGGCGGGGGAGTGTGCGGAAGTCGACATGGTTATGACGTTAGCTCTCGGCGGTGGTCGCGTCGCGCTGTGAGAAGGGACAAAGAACGTCAACGAGGCTTGTTGTGAGTTAACCCACAAGCCTCACAGCTGTTCATTCGGCCGGGTGAACAGGGGGCGGGGCGACGCGCTGCCCCGCTGATTGATCGGGAATCGATCGAATGGCAGGGTGGACTAAAGTGACGGGAAGTTACCGACACCCTGCACATTCCGTAGATTTCCCCCGTGTGCGGCGTACGTACGGTCCGGCCCTCTCCCGCTCGCCGGTCGGCCGACGCCTCTTCCCCGGCGCCGGTTGCCCTCCCCTTCTGAGCGGGCGGGGACCAGGCCGTACGTACCACCGCACGGGACCTGAGCCTGAGAGGGCGCATGAGCCAGACCCGACACGTCCCGGTGATGCTCCAGCGGTGCCTGGACCTGTTGGCCCCGGCTCTGGAGGCGCCGGGGCCGCAGCAGCCCGTGGTCGTCGACTGCACCCTCGGCCTCGGCGGGCACAGCGAGGCGCTGCTCTCCGCCTTCCCCTCCGTACGGCTCATCGCGCTGGACCGCGACAAGGAGGCGCTTCGGCTCTCCGGTGAGCGGCTCGCCCCGTACGGCGACCGGGCCACCCTGGTCCACGCGGTCTACGACGAACTGCCCGAGGTGCTCGCCCGGCTCGGCATCCCGAAGGTCCAGGGCATCCTTTTCGACCTCGGCGTCTCCTCCATGCAACTGGACGAGGCCGACCGCGGATTCGCGTACGCCCAGGACGCCCCCCTCGACATGCGCATGGACCAGAGCGCCGGTATCAGCGCGGCCGAGGTGCTCAACACCTATCCGCCGGGCGAACTGGTACGGATCCTGCGGGCGTACGGCGAGGAGAAGCAGGCCAAGCGGATCGTCTCCGCGATCGTGCGCGAACGCGAGAAGGAGCCGTTCAGCAACAGCGCCCGGCTCGTCGAGCTGATCCGGGACTCGCTGCCGCAGGCCGCCAAGCGCACCGGCGGCAACCCCGCCAAGCGCACGTTCCAGGCGCTGCGCATCGAGGTCAACGGCGAGCTCGCCGTCCTGGAGCGGGCGATTCCGGCCGCCGTGCAGAGCCTCGCGGTCGGCGGCCGCATCGCCGTCCTCTCGTACCACTCGCTGGAGGACCGGCTGGTCAAGCAGGTCTTCGCGGCGGGCGCCGCGACCACGGCGCCGCCCGGACTGCCGGTCGTGCCCGAGCGCTATCAGCCCCGGCTGAAGCTGCTGACCCGCGGCGCGGAGCTGCCCACGGAGGAGGAGGTCGCCGAGAACCGGCGCGCCGCTCCCGCCCGGCTGCGCGGCGCCCAGCGGATCCGCGAGGAGGAACGATGAGCGTCCGGTCTCCGGGAACCCGGACACCGGCGACGCCAGGGGCGGCGCGGTGAGCAAAGCGGCCGGGCAGTTGAAAGGGCGGGCGGCGCGGCTTGCCCGGCTGATGCCGGCCGGGCCCAGCAACGCGGCCCGTACCCCCTTTGTCCTGCTGGTCGTGCTGCTCCTCGGCGGCGGCCTGATCACGCTCCTGGTGCTCAACTCGGCACTCAACGAAGGATCGTTCAGGCTGAGCGAGCTGAAGAAGCGGACCACCGAGCTCACCGACGAGCAGCAGGCCCTCCAGCGTGACGTCGACAGCTACTCCGAGCCGGACGCCCTGGAGCGGCGAGCCCGCGAACTGGGCATGGTGCCCGGCGGCAGCCCCGCCTTCCTCGACCCGGACGGCAAGGTCCGCGGCGTTCCCGCACAGTCCACCGCCGAGCCGGCCCCCGCACCGCCGCCGCGGAAACCCCGTACCCCTGAGAAGCCTCCCGAGAAGCCCCCCGCGACCGCCCCGACCACGTCCACCGGCGCCCCGACGCAGGCCACCGGATCGCCCTCGCCCTCGAACCCGCCCTCTTCCGCGGCCACCCCTTCGGGCGCCGCCGTGAAGCCCAGCACCTCCGCGGCCCCGCACGCAGGGCCGCGTACCCCGGCAGTCCAGCCCTCGACGAGCCCCGGCAGGTGACGCAGTGTCCCCCAAGGAACCACCGCGCCGCCGGGTCCCCGGCCCCGCGCGCCCCCGCAACGCCATAGGCGGCCAGGGGCGCCCCAGACCCGCCGCCCGCCGCCGGCCGTCCCCGGCACCGCGCGCCCGCGCGCCCCGCAACCGGACCGCGCGCCCCCTGCGTCTCGGCAGCCCGCGCCCCCGGCTGCGCCTGGTCAGCGTGGCCCTGACGCTCGTCATGCTGGTGTTCGTCGTCCGGCTCCTCCAGGTCCAGGCCATCGACGCCAACGCGTACGCGGCCAAGGCCAAGGAGAACCGCTACCTCAGCTACACGATCTCCGCCGAGCGCGGCGAGATCACCGATCGCAGCGGTATCGCGCTGGCCACCAGCGTCGACGCGTACGACATCACCGCCGACCCGTCGATGTTCACGCCCGAATTCAGCAAGGCCCCCGACGCACCCCGGCAGGCGGCGGCACTCCTCGCCCCGATCCTCGGCGCCGACGCCGCCGAGCTCACCGCGAAACTTTCCAAGAAGGGCCGATACACAGTCCTGGCCCGCCGGCAGACCCCGCAGGTCTGGAACCAGATCAGGGACCTCAAGTCCGTCTTCGCCGAGAAGGCGGCGAAGGACAAGGCGGCCGGCGGCCCCGGAGCCAATGTGCTGGCCGGGGTCTTCCAGGAGTCGACCACCAAACGGGTCTACCCCAACGGAGGGCTCGCCGCCGGGATACTGGGATACGTCAACGCCGAAGGCAAGGGTGCGGGCGGCCTCGAATCGCAGCTGGACAAGGAGCTCGCGGGCGAGGACGGCAAGATCAAGTACGCCCAGTCCGGCGGCCGGCGGGTGCCCACTGCGGGCACCAAGGAGGTCCCGGCCGTCGCCGGGTCCGACATCGAGCTGACCATCGACCGCGACATCCAGTGGGCCGCCCAGCAGGCCATCACGGACCAGGTGAAGAAGTCCAAGGCGGACCGCGGCTACGTGGTCGTGCAGAACAGCAGGACCGGCGAGGTCCTCGCCATGGCCAACGCACCCGGCTTCGACCCCAACGACCTCTCGCAGGCCGACGCCGCGTCGCTGGGCAACGCGGCGCTCCAGGACGCGTACGAGCCCGGCTCCACCAGCAAGGTCATGTCCATGGCCGCAGTGCTGGAGGAGGGCGTCGCCACCCCCGCCACCCACGTCACCGTTCCCAACCGGCTGCACCGCGGCGACCGGCTCTTCAAGGACGACATCGACCACCCCACCTGGTACCTGACGCTCAACGGCGTACTCGCCAAATCCAGCAACATCGGCACCATCCTGGCCACCGGGGAACTGGGCAGGACCCAGGCCCAGGCCAACAAGGTCCTCTACTCCTACCTGCGCAAGTTCGGGATCGGCTCGCCGACCGGCCTCGGCTACCCGGGCGAGACCCCCGGCATCCTCGCCAAGCCCGAGGACTGGTCGACCTCGCAGCAGTACACGATCCCGTTCGGCCAGGGCCTCTCGCTCAACGCCATGCAGGCCGCCTCCATCTACTCGACGATCGCCAACGGCGGGGTCCGCATCGAGCCCACGCTGGTACGCGGCACCAAGGGCCCCGACGGCCACTTCAAGGCCGCCCCCGCTCCCGAACGGAGCCGGGTGGTCAGCGAAAAGACCGCCAAGACGCTCGCCACCATGCTGGAATCGGTGGTCGGGGACGAGGAGGGCACCGGAACGAAGGCCAAGATCCCCGGCTACCGGGTGGCGGGCAAGACCGGTACCGCCAACCGGGTCGACCCCGTACGTGGCGGCTACCACGGCTACACCGCGTCCTTCGCGGGCTTCGCGCCCGCCGACGACCCGCAGATCACCGTCTACTGCGCGATCCAGAACCCCACCAAGGGCAGCTACTTCGGCGGCCAGATCTGCGGACCGATCTACAAACGGGTCATGGAGTTCGCGCTGAAGACGCTCCAGACCCCACCGTCCGGCAGCGGGTCAGCCCGGCTGCCGGTGTCCTTCCAGCCCGGCGAGTGAACACGGGGAGACCGACCAGTGACAACCATCACCCCCGATCCCGGGAACCGGAACGGGAACCACCAGAACCCCGCCCCCTCACTTCGCGAGAGGCCGGGTGCGCCCGGTACGCTCACCGCCGTGCCCCACGCTGATCAGTTCCAAACCACCCAGAAGGACGCGCCTGTGAACTACCCGGGAGCGCCCCGCCCGGACCGGATCGGACCGACACCCCTCGGGGATCTGGCAGCCCGGCTGGGAGTCGAACCGCCGGGAACCGGCGAGGTCACCGGCATCACCCACGACTCGCGGGCGGTCCGTCCCGGCGACCTGTACGCGGCCCTGCCGGGTGCCCGCTTCCACGGCGCCGACTTCGCCGCCCAGGCGGCCGGCCTCGGCGCGGCCGCCGTCCTCACCGACCCGGCGGGCGCCGAGCGCGCCGCCGCCACCGGGCTGCCGGTACTGGTCACGGAGGATCCGCGCGGCCGGATGGGCGAACTCGCCGCCGAGATCTACGGACGGCCCGGCGCCGGCCTCCTCCAGATCGGCATCACCGGAACCTCCGGGAAGACCACCACCGCGTACCTCATCGAGGGCGGCTTCCGCGGCGCCGGGCGCGCCACCGGGCTGATCGGCACCGTGGAGACACGGATCGGCGACGAGCGCATCAAGTCCGAGCGCACCACCCCCGAAGCCACCGACCTGCAGGCCCTGTTCGCCGTCATGCGCGAACGCGGGGTCGACGCGGTGACCATGGAGGTCTCCAGCCATGCCCTGGTGCTCGGCCGGGTCGACGGCTGCGTCTTCGACGTCGCCGTCTTCAACAACCTCAGCCCGGAGCACATGGAGTTCCACACCGGGATGGAGGACTACTTCCAGGCCAAGGCACAGCTCTTCACCCCCCGGCGCAGCCGACAGGGCGTCGTCAACTTCGACGACGAGTACGGCCGCAGGCTGATCGCCGAGGCGAGTGTCCCCGTCGTCACCTTCTCCGCCGAGGGCCACCCGGACGCCGACTGGCGCGCCGAGGACGTCGAAGTCGGGCCGCAGGGCTCCACCTTCACCGTCGTCGGCCCCAAGGACGAGCGGATCGCCGCCAGGGCCCCGCTGCCCGGCCCGTTCAACGTCGCCAACACCCTCGCCGCGATCGTCACCCTCGCCGTCGCGGGCCTCGACCCGCAGACCGCCGCCGACGGCGTTGCCGCCGTGCCGGGCGTCCCCGGCCGACTGGAACGCGTCGACGCCGGACAGCCGTACCTCGCGGTCGTCGACTACGCGCACAAGACCGACGCCGTCGAATCCGTGCTGCGTTCCCTGCGGAAAGTCACCCAAGGCCGGCTGCACATCGTCCTCGGCTGCGGCGGCGACCGCGACACCACTAAACGCGGCCCGATGGGCGCCGCCGCGGCCCGCCTCGCCGACACCGCCGTACTGACCTCCGACAACCCCCGTTCCGAGGACCCCCTCGGAATCCTCGCCGCCATGCTCGCGGGCGCCGCCGAGGTGCCCGTCCACGAGCGGGGCGACGTCCTGGTCGACGCCGACCGGGCCGCCGCCATCGCCGCCGTGGTCGCCCGCGCCGAGCCCGGTGACACCGTACTGATCGCCGGCAAGGGTCACGAGCAGGGCCAGGACATCCACGGCGTGGTACGCCCCTTCGACGACCGCGTGGTCCTGCGCGCGGCCATCGAACGCTCCTTGGGGCACAGCGGACCCGACAACACCGCCCATCGCGCCCACACCCACGAGAACAGTCAGGGATGACCAAGTGATCGCCCTTTCCCTCGCCGAGATCGCCGAAATCGTCGGCGGGCAGTCGTACGACATACCCGATCCGGCAGCAACCGTCAGCGGTCCCGTCGTCATCGACTCCCGAGAGGTGAAGCAAGGCAGCCTGTTCGTCGCCTTCGCCGGGGAGCGGGTCGACGGCCACGACTACGCGCAGCGCGCCGTCGAGGCGGGCGCGGTAGCCGTGCTGGCCGCCCGCCCCGTCGGTGTTCCGGCGATCGTCGTCGACGACGTCGTGGCCGCCCTCGGCGCGCTCGCCCGTGCCGTCGTCGGCCGTCTCGGCACCACCGTCGTCGCCCTCACCGGCTCCGCGGGCAAGACCTCCACCAAGGACCTCATCGCCCAACTCCTCGAACGCAAGGGCCCCACGGTCTACCCGGCGGGCAACCTCAACAACGAGATCGGGCTGCCGCTCACGGCCCTGCGCGCCACCGAGGACACCCAGCACCTCGTCCTCGAAATGGGCGCACGCTACGTCGGCGACATCTGTTACCTCACCGGCCTCGTCCCGCCCCGGATCGGCATGGTCCTCAACGTCGGCACCGCCCACATCGGCGAGTTCGGCGGCCGTGATCAAATCGCCAGGGCCAAGGGCGAGATGGTCGAGTCGCTGCCACAGGACGGCCTCGCGGTCCTCAACGCCGACGACCCGCTCGTGCGCGCCATGACCTCCCGTACGAAAGCCCGGGTGCTGCTCTTCGGCGAAGCCGCGGATGCGGACGTACGGGGAGAGAACGTCCGTCTCACCGACGACGGCCGTCCCGCTTTCAAGCTCCACACACCCACCGGGTGCAGCGACGTGACCATGCGCCTGTACGGTGAGCACCACGTGTCGAACGCGCTCGCCGCGGCCGCCGTCGCCCATGAGTTGGGCCTGTCCGCAGACGAGATCGCCGAAGGGCTCTCCGAGGCGGGCACCCTCTCCCGCTGGCGCATGGAGGTCACCGAGCGTCCGGACGGCGTGACGTTCGTCAATGACGCCTACAACGCGAACCCCGAATCCATGAAGGCAGCGCTGCGCGCGCTGGCCGCCATGGGGAAGGGCCGGCGTACGTGGGCGGTGCTCGGCCCCATGGCCGAGCTCGGCGACGCCTCGCTCGCCGAGCACGACGCGGTCGGACGGCTCGCTGTCCGGCTCAACGTCAGCAAGCTCGTCGCGGTCGGGGGCAGAGAGGCCTCCTGGCTGCAACTGGGCGCATACAACGAGGGTTCGTGGGGTGAGGAGTCGGTGCATGTGTCCGACGCACAGGCTGCCGTCGACCTGTTGCGCAGTGAACTGCGCCCGGGAGACGTCGTGCTGGTGAAGGCGTCCCGGTCGGTCGGCCTGGAGCAGGTCGCCATGGCACTGCTGGAGAACGCGTCCGAGGGCGAGGTCGCCGGCCGATGAGGCAGATCCTCTTCGCGGGGGCCATCGGGCTCTTCCTGACCCTGGTCGGAACTCCGCTGCTGATCAAGCTGCTGGCCCGCAAGGGGTACGGGCAGTTCATCCGGGACGACGGCCCGCGCACCCACGGGTCCAAGAAGGGAACGCCCACCATGGGCGGTATTGCCTTCATCCTGGCGACGATCATCGCGTACGTCCTGGCGAAGGTGATCACCGGCGAGGAGATGCGCTTCTCCGGTGTGCTGGTGCTCTTCCTGATGACCGGCATGGGGCTCGTCGGCTTCCTCGACGACTACATCAAGATCGTCAAGCAGCGCTCGCTGGGTCTGCGGGCCAAGGCGAAGATGGCGGGCCAGCTGATTGTCGGCATCGCCTTCGCGGTGCTCTCGCTCCAGTTCGCCGACGCCCGCGGCAACACCCCTGCCTCCACCAAGCTGTCGTTCGTCGCGGACTTCGGCTGGTCGATCGGCCCGGTGCTGTTCGTCGTCTGGGCGCTGTTCATGATCCTCGCCATGTCCAACGGCGTGAACCTGACGGACGGTCTGGACGGCCTGGCCACCGGCGCGTCGGTGATGGTCTTCGGCGCGTACACCTTCATCGGGCTGTGGCAGTTCCAGGAGTCCTGCGCCAACGCGACGACCCTGACCAACCCCAACGCCTGTTTCGAGGTACGAGATCCGCTCGACCTGGCGGTCGTCGCCTCCGCGCTGATGGGCGCCTGCTTCGGCTTCCTGTGGTGGAACACCTCGCCCGCCAAGATCTTCATGGGCGACACCGGCTCGCTCGCCCTCGGCGGCGCCCTCGCGGGTCTGGCCATCTGCTCCCGTACGGAGTTCCTGATGGCCGTCCTCGGCGGCCTCTTCGTGATGATCACCATGTCCGTGGTCATCCAGGTCGGCTCCTTCAAGATGACTGGTAAGCGGGTCTTCCGGATGGCGCCGCTCCAGCACCACTTCGAACTCAAGGGGTGGTCCGAAGTCCTTGTCGTGGTCCGCTTCTGGATCATCCAGGGCATGTGCGTGATCGTCGGACTCGGTCTCTTCTACGCGGGATGGGCAGCCGAGAAGTGAGCAACCAGGACTGGCAGGGCAAGCACGTCACCGTCGCGGGACTCGGAGTCTCCGGAATCCCGGCGGCCACGGTGCTGCACGGCCTCGGCGCCGTCGTCACGGTGGTCAACGACGGGGACGACGAACGTTCCCGTGCACAGGCCGCGGAGCTGGAGGCGCAGGGCATCACCGTGCGCCTCGGCGACGGGGCGACCCTGCCCGAGTCCACCGAGCTCATCGTCACCACCCCGGGCTGGCGGCCCGACAAGCCGCTCTTCACCGCAGCCGCCGAGGCGGGCGTCCCGGTCTGGGGCGACGTCGAACTCGCCTGGCGGCTGCGCGGCCACGGCGGCCGGAATCCGGCGCCCTGGCTCGCGGTCACCGGCACCAACGGCAAGACCACGACCGTACGGATGCTCGCCGCCATCCTGGAGGCGGCCGGGCTGCGCACCGCAGCGGTCGGCAACATCGGCGTCTCCCTCCTCGACGCCGTCCTCGGCGACGAGGAGTACGACGTACTCGCCGTCGAGCTGTCCAGCTACCAGTTGCACTGGGCGCCCTCGCTGCGCGCCCACTCCGCGGCCGTCCTCAACCTGGCCCCCGACCACCTTGACTGGCACGGCTCCATGGAGGCGTACGTCGCGGACAAGGGCCGGATCTACGAGGGCAACCGCGTCGCCTGCGTCTACAACGCGGCCGAGAAGGCGACCGAGGACCTGGTCCGCGCGGCCGACGTCGAGGAGGGGTGCCGCGCCATCGGCTTCACCCTGGGCACACCGGGCCCGTCCCAACTGGGCGTCGTCGACGGCATCCTCGTCGACCGCGCCTTCGTGACGAACCGGCAGCAGCAGGCCCAGGAGCTCGCCGAGGTCACCGACGTCAACCCGCCGGCCCCGCACAACATCGCCAACGCCCTGGCGGCCGCGGCCCTGGCCCGCGCCTTCGGTGTCGAGCCCGCGGCCGTACGGGACGGACTGCGGGCCTTTTGCCCCGACCCGCACCGCATCGAGCATGTCGAGGACATCGCCCAGGTCGCGTACATCGACGACTCCAAGGCCACCAACACCCACGCCGCCGAGGCCTCCCTCGCGGCCTACGACCGGATCGTCTGGATCGCCGGCGGCCTCGCCAAGGGCGCCACGTTCGACGAGCTGGTGACCGGGGCCGCCGGGCGGCTGCGGGGTGTCGTGCTGATCGGCCGGGACCGGGCGCTGATCCGCGAAGCCCTCGCGCGACACGCCCCCGAAGTCCCGGTGGTCGACCTCGACCGGACCGACACTGGGGCGATGTCCGAGGCGGTCCGCGAGGCGGCACGGCTTGCCAGGCCGGGAGACACCGTACTGATGGCCCCGGCCTGCGCCTCGATGGACATGTTCGTCAATTACAACAAGCGGGGCGAGGCGTTCGCGGACGCGGTCCGCGCACTCGCCGCCGAGAGCGCCTGACGGGCCCGGCCTCCGCACCGTACCGTCCCGGACAACCGGGTGCGGGCGGCCGCGCCACGGGCCGCGGCCCTCGGCGGCGGCCCCGGGCACGAGCAGTGGAGGGGACAGCGACAATGCCGGCCGAAGAGAGCTCCGCCGCACCCCGTGGGGACCGCTCACGGGCCACCGCGGCGATCAGCCGGGCGCTCGCCCCGCCACTCCTCGCCGGCGCGGCCGCCCCGGCGCCGCTCGGCCCCGCCCTGCGGGTCCGGTCCGTCACCGGCTCCCGGCGCCCCTCGGCGCCCCGCTCCAAAGGGCGTTCCACCGGCACCCCGCGTGCCCCGCGCGGCGGCGGCGCGCGGCGGATGTACGAGCAGGCACGCCGGGCCTGGGACCGCCCTCTGACCGCGTACTACCTGATCCTGGGCGCCGGCCTGCTGATCACCGTGCTCGGCCTGGTGATGGTCTACTCCGCCTCGATGATCAAGGCCCTGGAGCTGGACAAACCCGGCACCTACTTCTTCCGTAAGCAGTTCCTCGCCGCCGTCATCGGCGCCGGACTGATGGCGCTCGCCGCCCGGATGCCCGCCAGACTGCACCGGGCGTTCGCCTACCCGCTCCTCATGGGAGCCGTCTTCCTGATGGTGCTGGTCCAGGTGCCGGGGATAGGGATGTCGGTCAACGGCAACCGGAACTGGCTCTACCTGGGCGGGCCCTTCCAGCTCCAGCCCAGCGAGTTCGGCAAGCTCGCCCTGGTCCTGTGGGGCGCGGACCTGCTCGCCCGCAAGCAGGACAAACGGCTGCTGGCGCAGTGGAAGCACATGCTCGTCCCGCTCGTCCCGGTCGCCTTCATGCTCCTCGGGCTGATCATGCTCGGCGGTGACATGGGCACTGCGATCATTCTCACGGCGATCCTGTTCGGACTGCTCTGGCTGGCCGGGGCGCCGACCCGGCTCTTCGCCGGGGTGCTCGGCTTCGCCGGAGTGATCGCCTTCGTGCTGATCAAGACCAGTCCGAACCGGATGTCCAGGCTCGCCTGCATCGGCGCCAGCGAACCCGGCCCCGGGGATTCCTGCTGGCAGGCCGTGCACGGAATCTACGCTCTGGCGTCCGGTGGATGGTTTGGTTCCGGGCTGGGTGCGAGTGTGGAAAAATGGGGTCAACTACCTGAACCGCACACCGACTTCATCTTCGCCATCACCGGGGAGGAGCTGGGGTTGGCGGGGACGCTGTCGGTACTCGCCCTCTTCGCGGCTCTAGGCTATGCGGGTATCCGCGTGGCCGGACGCACGGAGGACCCCTTCGTGAGGTACGCCGCGGGAGGTGTGACCACCTGGATCACGGCGCAGGCCGTGATCAACATCGGTGCGGTGCTCGGCCTGCTGCCGATCGCCGGGGTCCCGCTCCCGCTGTTCTCCTACGGAGGATCGGCCCTGCTGCCGACCATGTTCGCTGTCGGGCTGCTGATCGCGTTCGCGCGAGAGGATCCGGCCGCGAAGGCGGCCCTGGCCATGCGGAGGCCCGGGGTGAGATGGAAGACGATGAGACGGCGCGTCAAGAAGCGTCCGTCCGGAGAGCGGTGAATTTCGGTGCATGTCGTACTCGCCGGTGGGGGGACCGCCGGCCACATCGAGCCCGCGCTTGCCCTCGCGGACGCCCTGCGCAGGCAGGACCCGACCGTGGGAATCACTGCCCTCGGCACGGAGCGCGGACTCGAGACCAGGCTCGTACCCGAGCGGGGGTACGAGCTCGCCCTGATCCCGGCGGTGCCGCTGCCGCGCAAGCCCACCCCGGAACTGATCACCGTCCCGGGACGGCTGCGCGGCACCATCAAGGCCGCCGAGCAGATCCTGGAGCGCACCAAGGCGGACTGCGTCGTCGGCTTCGGCGGTTACGTCGCCCTGCCCGGCTACCTCGCCGCCAAGCGGGCCGGTGTGCCGATCGTCGTTCATGAGGCCAACGCCCGGCCGGGCCTGGCCAACAAGATCGGTTCCCGGTACGCCCACGGGGTCGCCGTCTCCACCCCCGACAGCAAGCTGCGTGGTGCCCGCTACATCGGCATCCCGCTGCGCCGGACCATCGCCACCCTGGACCGGGCCCGGGTCCGCCCCGAGGCGCGTGCGGCCTTCGGCCTCGACCCCAACCTGCCGACGCTGCTGGTCTCCGGCGGCTCGCAGGGCGCCCGCCACCTCAACGAGGTGGTCCAGCGGGTCGCCCCGCTGCTGCAGCGCTCCGGAATCCAGATCCTGCACGTGGTCGGCCCGAAGAACGAATTGCCGCGCATCGACAACATGCCCGGTATGCCGCCCTACATCCCGGTACCGTACGTGGACCGGATGGACCTCGCGTACGCGGCGGCCGACATGATGCTCTGCCGTGCGGGCGCGATGACCGTTGCCGAACTCTCCGCAGTCGGGCTCCCCGCCGCCTACGTACCGCTGCCCATCGGCAACGGCGAGCAGCGGCTCAACGCCCAGCCGGTGGTCAACGCCGGCGGCGGTCTGCTGGTGGACGACGCGGCGCTCACCCCCGAGTGGGTGCAGGGCAACGTCCTGCCGGTGCTCGCGGATCCGCACCGGCTGTACGAGATGTCCCGCGCCGCCGCCGAGTTCGGCCGCAGGGACGCCGACGACCTGCTCGTCGGCATGGTGTACGAGGCGATCGCCGCACGCCGAGGCGCGTGAGGCGGACGGGTCCGGGGGCGGTGCCCCCGGACCCGGCATAAGGAGCGAGCGTGGCCGGACCGACGACCGCCCAGCGCGGTGCAACGCAGCAGGAGGACTTCCCGGCCCGCCCGCCGCGCCTGCGCCCGGAAGGGCGCAGGCGGCCCAGCCGCAGACATCTGATCGTCATCGGCGTGCTGGTGCTCCTGCTCGGCTCCGGCGCCGTGTGGGCGCTCTACGGCTCCTCCTGGCTCCGGGCCGAACAGGTCAGGGTCACCGGCCTCGACGTGCTGACACCGGCCGAGGTGGAGGCCGCCGCGGCCGTACCGATCGGCGCCCCGCTGATCTCCGTGGACACCGATGCCATCGCCGACCGGTTGCGCCGGAAGCTGCCCCGTATCGACTCGGTGGATGTCGTACGGTCATGGCCGCACGGAATCGGGCTCAAGGTGACCGAACGGCAGCCGGTCCTGTTGATGAAAAAGGGCACAAAATTTACTGAAGTGGACGCGAAAGGAGTGCGTTTCGCAACGGTGGACAAATCGCCCGGGCATGTACCTCTGCTTGAATTGATGCCCGATCAGTCGGCGAGTCTGCGCCGCTTCGGCAGTGCCCGGCTGGTGCGGGAAGCGGTCCGGGTCGCGGGCGGACTTCCGGCGGGCGTCGCCAAGGACACCGAGGTCGTACGGGTCACCTCGTACGACTCGATCTCCCTGGAACTCACCCGTGGTCGCACGGTGATCTGGGGCAGTGGCGAGGACGGGCAGGTGAAGGCAAGAGTCCTCACCGCTCTCATGAAAGCCGCTCCCAAAGCGGGACACTTCGACGTGAGTGCACCCACCGCCCCTGCAGTGTCGGGTAGTTGACGCACATTTGGCCTGGCCAGCACCCTGGTTGGTCAGCGCTACGGGTGATCACATAGGGTGAAAAGAAAAACGGGAGGTTCGGCGTGTTCGTTGAACGTGCGCCACTTGTCGACTTAGTGTCCTGTTCGGAAGAGTCCATGAAGCAGACACACTGGTAACCCTAATCTTCAACGTTAGGGTTTGGGTCGGCGTTTCGGACCGCCCCAATCGGCATCCGTCGTCGCGGCGGGACCCCCGCACAGCGACGACACGTAACTCGAGGCGAGAGGCCTTCGACGTGGCAGCACCGCAGAACTACCTCGCAGTCATCAAGGTCATCGGTGTCGGCGGCGGTGGTGTCAATGCCATCAACCGAATGATCGAGGTCGGTCTCAAGGGCGTCGAGTTCATCGCGATCAACACGGATGCGCAAGCCCTGTTGATGAGCGACGCCGACGTCAAGCTCGACGTCGGCCGCGAACTCACCCGCGGCCTCGGCGCCGGGGCCAACCCGGCCGTCGGTCGTAAGGCGGCAGAGGACCACCGTGAGGAGATCGAGGAGGTCCTCAAGGGGGCCGACATGGTCTTCGTCACCGCCGGAGAGGGCGGCGGCACCGGCACCGGCGGCGCACCCGTCGTCGCCAACATCGCGCGCTCGCTCGGCGCCCTCACGATCGGCGTGGTCACCCGCCCGTTCACCTTCGAGGGCCGGCGACGCGCGAACCAGGCAGAGGACGGCATCGCCGAGCTCCGCGAAGAGGTCGACACCCTCATCGTCATTCCCAACGACCGACTGCTGTCCATCTCGGACCGTCAGGTCAGCGTGCTCGACGCGTTCAAGTCGGCCGACCAGGTGCTGCTTTCGGGTGTCCAGGGCATCACCGACCTCATCACGACCCCCGGCCTGATCAACCTCGACTTCGCCGACGTCAAGTCGGTCATGTCCGAGGCCGGATCGGCGCTCATGGGCATCGGCTCGGCCCGCGGCGACGACCGCGCCGTGGCCGCCGCGGAGATGGCGATCTCCTCGCCGCTCCTGGAGGCGTCCATCGACGGCGCCCGCGGTGTCCTGCTCTCCATCTCCGGCGGCAGCGACCTCGGTCTCTTCGAGATCAACGAGGCCGCCCAGCTGGTGAGCGAGGCGGCGCACCCCGAGGCGAACATCATCTTCGGTGCGGTCATCGACGACGCACTGGGCGACGAGGTCCGCGTCACCGTGATCGCGGCGGGCTTCGACGGCGGACAGCCGCCGGCCCGGCGCGAGAACGTCCTGGGCGCGAACTCCACCAAGCGCGAGGAGTCGGCACCGCCGGTCCGGGCCGCCGAGCCGGTGCGCCAGAGCGGCGGACTGGGCTCCGTGATCCCGCGCGAGGAGCCCCCGGTCCAGGCCGAGCCCGTACCGGCGGTCGGCGAGAGCCACCTGCCGCCGGTCGCTCCGCCGCACATCCCGCCGGCCCGTCCCTACCAGGACTCCCAGGCCGAAGAGCTGGATGTTCCGGACTTCTTGAAGTGATAGATCGGCATCACGCAGTTCCCGCAGTGTCCTCAGTAACCTCGGGGCGCAGCGGCGCGCACTTCGCCTTCACCGACAGGTGGGGCGGGGTGAGCGCCGCTCCGTACGAGGAGCTCAACCTCGGCGGCGCGGTCGGAGACGACCCCGCCGCCGTTCTGGCCAATCGGGAGCGGGCCGCCCGGGCCCTCGGTCTCGACCCGGCGCAAGTCGTCTGGATGAACCAGGTGCACGGGCGGGACGTCGCGATCGTCGACGGCCCGTGGGGAGACGCTTCGGAAATCCCCGCGGTGGACGCGGTGGTCACCGCACGGCGCGGACTCCCGCTCGCCGTGCTCACCGCCGACTGCACCCCCGTACTCCTCGCCGACCCGGTCGCCGGGGTCGCGGCGGCCGCGCACGCGGGCCGTCCCGGTCTCGTCGCCGGAGTCGTTCCGGCCACGGTCGAGGCCATGGTCGGACTGGGCGCCGAACCCTCCCGGATCGTCGCCCGCACCGGACCGGCGGTCTGCGGACGGTGCTACGAGGTCCCGTCCCGGATGCGCGCCGAGGTCGCCGAGAGTGTCCCGGCCTCCTGGTCCGAGACCAGCTGGGGCACCCCGGCCGTGGATGTCACCGCGGGGGTCCACGCGCAACTCGAAGCCCTCGGGGTCGAGGACCGGCACGCATCGCCGGTCTGCACTCTCGAATCGGGCGACCACTTCTCGTACCGCCGCGACCGCATCACCGGGCGGCTCGCCGGATATGTCTGGTTGGACTGATAGGGCATGACGGACCGTAAGACTCAACTCGCCGAAAATCTGGCACGGGTGGAAGAACGCATTGCTTCCGCCTGTATCGCCGCCGGTCGCAAGCGGGAAGAAGTGACCCTCATCGTGGTCACCAAGACCTACCCCGCGAGCGATGTGCGGATTCTGCATGAACTCGGTGTGCGGCATGTCGCAGAGAATCGTGACCAGGATGCGGCACCCAAAGCAGCCGAATGTGTGGATCTGTCGCTCACCTGGCACTTTGTCGGTCAATTGCAGACCAATAAGGTTCGTTCTGTGGCGAGTTACGCCAATGTCGTACAGTCGGTGGATCGGACCAAATTGGTCACGGCTCTCTCGGCGGCGGCCGTGCGCGAAGGGCGTGAACTCGGCTGTCTCATCCAGGTCGCGCTCGACGCGGAGAGCGGTGAGCGGGGCGACCGGGGCGGCGTCGCGCCGGACGGGATCGAGGAGTTGGCCGCGGCGATCGAAGTCGCGCCCGGGCTGAGACTCGGCGGTCTGATGACCGTCGCGCCGCTCGCCGGGCCGTACGCGGGACGGCAACGCGCCGCCTTCGACCGGCTGATGGAATTCTCATCCCGCCTGCGCGGGAACCATCCGGCTGCGAACATGGTCTCCGCAGGGATGAGTGCGGACCTCGAGGACGCGGTTGCGGCCGGAGCGACACATGTGCGCGTCGGTACTGCGGTACTCGGAGTCCGACCGAGGCTCGGGTAACGTCGCCAAGCAGGTCGGACCACAGCAGAAAATATGGTCATTCCCGCCCATGGCGGGCAGGCCTCAGTGGATCGTGGGGCACTTGGTGACAGATGCCGATCCACCACAGAGCGGAGGACTCAGAGCATGGCCGGCGCGATGCGCAAGATGGCGGTCTACCTCGGCCTCGTGGAGGACGATGGGTACGACGGTCCGGGGTTCGACCCCGACGACGAATTCGAACCCGAGCCGGAGCCCGAGCGTGACCGGCGGCGGCACCAGCCCGCGCATCAGGTGGAGCGGGACCGGGAACGGGACGAACCGGTACGAGTGGTGCAGCCTCCCGCGCAGCGGGAACCGGTTCAGATCCCGGCGGAAAGGGAGCGACCCGCCCGAATCGCCCCCGTGGCATCCATCACACCTGAACGCCCGAACATGGAGAAGAACGCGCCGGTGATCATGCCCAAGGTTGTGTCCGAGCGGGAGCCCTACCGCATCACCACGCTGCACCCCAGGACCTACAACGAGGCCCGTACCATCGGGGAACACTTCCGTGAGGGCACTCCGGTGATCATGAATCTCACGGAGATGGACGATACGGACGCGAAGCGACTTGTCGACTTTGCCGCAGGACTCGTCTTCGGCCTCCATGGCAGCATTGAGCGCGTGACGCAGAAGGTGTTCCTGTTGTCGCCTGCTAACGTCGATGTCACGGCGGAGGACAAGGCCCGCATCGCTGAGGGCGGATTCTTCAACCAGAGCTGAGAACACGACACCGGGAACAACCCGGCCGTAAGGCCGGAGCTATGAGAGTCAGGGGAGAGGGAAGCGCGAAATGGGCGTCGTACTGCAAGTTGTCTATATCGCGTTGATGTGCTTCCTCATCGTGCTGATCTTCCGGCTGGTCATGGACTACGTCTTCCAGTTCGCACGTTCATGGCAGCCCGGCAAGCCGATGGTGGTCATACTTGAGGCCACCTACACTGTCACGGATCCACCGCTCAAGCTTCTGCGGCGGTTCATCCCGCCGCTGCGTCTCGGGGGCGTGGCACTCGACCTGTCCTTCTTCGTTCTGATGATCATCGTCTACATCCTGATCAGCATCGTGATCAGGCTGTGAGCGATACGGTCTTGCCGACTGCCGACGACTACGTAGAGGTGAAGAAGAGATGCCGCTGACCCCCGAGGACGTGCGGAACAAGCAGTTCACGACCGTCCGTCTCCGAGAAGGCTATGACGAGGACGAGGTCGATGCCTTCCTCGACGAGGTCGAGTCCGAGCTGACCCGCCTGCTCCGTGAGAACGAGGACCTGCGCGCCAAGCTGGCCGCCGCCACGCGTGCCGCCGCGCAGAACCAGCAGCAGCAGATGCGCAAGCCGGAGCCGCAGGACCGGCCCGGGGCGCCTGTGCCCGCCGCCATATCGGGTCCGCCGGTCCAGCAGCAGCCCCCGCAGATGGGTCCGCCCCAGCTGCCCGGTGGTGCTCCGCAGCTGCCCGCCGGTCCCAGCGGTCATGGTCCCGGTCCCCAGGGCCAGCACGGTCCCGGTCCGCAGGGCCCGCACGGCCCCGGTCCGATGCAGGGCGGTCCCATGGGCGGCCCGATGGGCGGCCCCATGGGCGGTCACGCCCCGCAGCAGCAGATGCAGCAGATGCAACAGCCGCCGCAGATGCAGCAGCCGCCGCAGATGCAGCAGCCCGGTCAGGGCCCCGGGGGCGACAGCGCCGCCCGTGTCCTCTCGCTCGCGCAGCAGACCGCCGACCAGGCGATCGCGGAGGCCCGTTCCGAGGCCAACAAGATCGTCGGCGAGGCGCGCAGCCGTGCCGAGGGCCTGGAGCGCGACGCGCGTGCCAAGGCGGACGCGCTGGAGCGGGACGCGCAGGAGAAGCACCGCGTGGCGATGGGCTCGCTGGAGTCGGCCCGCGCGACGCTGGAGCGCAAGGTCGAGGACCTGCGCGGCTTCGAGCGCGAGTACCGGACCAGGCTGAAGTCCTACCTGGAGAGCCAGCTGCGTCAGCTGGAGACCCAGGCCGACGACTCGCTGGCCCCGCCGCGGACCCCGGCGACCGCTTCCCTGCCGCCGTCGCCCTCGCTGGCTCCGGCCGGTGCGGGTGCCATGAGCCACACCATGGGTGGCGGCAACCACGGCGGTCACGGCAACCAGCCGATGGGCGGCAACCCGTCCATGGGCGGTGGCCCCTCGTACGGTGGTCAGCAGCAGATGTCGCCGGCGATGACCCAGCCGATGGCACCGGTGCGGCCGCAGGCGCCGCAGCCGATGCAGCAGGCTCCTTCGCCGATGCGCGGGTTCCTGATCGACGAGGACGACAACTGAGCCGGGTGCGCGCGGTGAGCGCGTAGCCGTCGGCAGGCTGAGGGCCGGGCCCCGGGGTTTCCCCGGGGCCCGGCCCTTTTGCTGTGCGCGGTGGGCGTGTGCCGTGGGCGGGGGTGCGGGGCCGCTGCGCGGGGCTGTTCCCCTACCCGCTCCTTCCCGAACCTGGGACTCTGCCCCAGCCCCCGCTCCTCAATCGCCGGAGGGGCGGAAGAGCGAAGCCGTGAGGCTGGAGAGCAGGGCCGGACAGCTGAAGAGTGGAGCCCGGGAGGCTGGAGATGAGAGGGGCCCGGCCGGACTGTTGTCCGGCCGGGCCCCTCTCCTGCTGCGGGCTAGCGCTCCGTCTTGCGGAGGCGGAACGTCAGGGCCAGGCCCTCGTCCTCGAACGGGGCGCCGTACGCCGTGTCCGCCTCGCCCTGTGCGTAGTCCAGGGCCAGGACCTCGTCCGCGATCAGGGTCGCGTGCTCGGTCAGGGCCTCCACCGTGGCGGGGGAGGCCGACGTCCAGCGGACGGCGATGCGGTCCGCGACGTCCAGGCCGCTGTTCTTGCGGGCCTCCTGGATGAGGCGGATCGCGTCACGGGCGAGGCCCGCGCGGCGCAGCTCCGGGGTGATCTCCAGGTCCAGGGCGACCGTCGCGCCCGAGTCGGACGCCACCGACCAGCCCTCGCGCGGCGTCTCGGTGATGATCACCTCGTCGGGGGAGAGAGCGACCGTCTCGCCGTCCACCTCGACCGACGCCGTGCCCTCGCGCAGAGCCAGCGACAGGGCCGCCGCGTCGGCGTTCGCGACCGCCTTGGCCACCGCCTGGACGCCCTTGCCGAACCGCTTGCCGAGCGCGCGGAAGTTCGCCTTCGCGGTCGTGTCGACCAGCGAGCCGCCGACCTCGGAGAGCGAGGCCAGCGAGGAGACGTTCAGCTCCTCCGTGATCTGGGCGTGCAGCTCGGGGGAGAGGGACTCGAAGCCCGCCGCCGCGACCAGGGCCCGGGACAGCGGCTGACGGGTCTTGACGCCCGACTCGGCACGCGTGGCCCGGCCCAGCTCGACCAGGCGGCGCACCAGCGCCATCTGGGTGGAGAGCGCCGGGTCGATCGCCGCGAGGTCCGCCTTCGGCCAGGCGGAGAGGTGGACCGACTCGGGGGCGTCCGGAGCGACCGGAACCACCAGGTCCTGCCAGACCCGCTCGGTGATGAACGGGGTGAGCGGGGCCATCAGCCGGGTCACCGTCTCGACGACCTCGTGCAGCGTGCGCAGCGCCGCCTTGTCGCCCTGCCAGAAGCGGCGGCGCGAGCGGCGTACGTACCAGTTGGACAGGTCGTCGACGAACGACGACAACAGCTTGCCGGCGCGCTGGGTGTCGTACCCCTCCAGAGCCTGCGTGACCTGGTCCACCAGGGCGTTCAGCTCGCTCAGCAGCCAGCGGTCCAGGACCGTGCGGTCCGCCGGGGCCGGGTCGGCCGCGGACGGCGCCCAGCCGGACGTACGGGCGTACAGGGCCTGGAAGGCGACCGTGTTCCAGTACGTCAGGAGGGTCTTGCGGACGACCTCCTGGATCGTGGTGTGGCCGACGCGGCGCGCCGCCCACGGGGAGCCGCCCGCCGCCATGAACCAGCGCACCGCGTCCGCGCCGTGCTGGTCCATGAGGGGGATCGGCTGCAGGATGTTCCCGAGGTGCTTGGACATCTTGCGGCCGTCCTCGGCGAGGATGTGGCCCAGGCAGACCACGTTCTCGTACGACGACTTGTCGAAGACCAGGGTGCCGACCGCCATCAGCGTGTAGAACCAGCCGCGGGTCTGGTCGATGGCCTCGGAGATGAACTGCGCCGGGTAGCGGCTCTCGAAGAGTTCCTTGTTCTTGTACGGGTAGCCCCACTGCGCGAACGGCATCGAGCCCGAGTCGTACCAGGCGTCGATGACCTCCGGGACGCGGTACGCCTCCAGCTGGCAGTTCTCGTGCGAGCACGTGAACGTGATCTCGTCGATGAACGGGCGGTGCGGGTCGAGACCGGAGAGGTCGGTGCCGGTGAGCTCGCTCAGCTCGGCGCGCGAGCCGACGCAGGTGAGGTGGCTGTCCTCGCAGCGCCAGATCGGCAGCGGGGTGCCCCAGTAGCGGTTGCGGGACAGCGCCCAGTCGACGTTGTTGTTCAGCCAGTCACCGAAGCGGCCGTGCTTGACCGAGTCCGGGAACCAGTTCGTCTTCTCGTTCTCTTCGAGGAGCCGGCCCTTGATGGCGGTCGTACGGATGTACCAGGACGGCTGCGCGTAGTAGAGCAGCGCGGTGTGGCAGCGCCAGCAGTGCGGGTAGCTGTGCTCGTACGGGACGTGCCGGAAGAGCTTGCCTCGGGCGGCCAGGTCCTCGGTGAGCGCCTCGTCGGCCTTCTTGAAGAAGACGCCGCCGACCAGCGGCAGGTCCTCCTCGAAGGTGCCGTCGGGGCGGACCGGGTTCACGACCGGGAGGCCGTACGCCTTGCAGACGACGAGGTCGTCGGCGCCGAAGGCGGGGGACTGGTGGACCAGACCCGTACCGTCCTCGGTCGTCACGTACTCGGCGTTGACGACGTAGTGCGCCTCGGCCGGGCTGTGTCCATCGCTTCCCTCGCCGGCGCTCGGGAAGTCCACCAGGGTGAACGGCCGCTCGTACGTCCAGCGCTCCATCTCGCGGCCGGTGAAGGTCCGACCGGTGGTCTCCCAGCCCTCGCCCAGCGCCTTCTCGACGAGCGGCTGCGCGACGACGAGCTTCTCCTCGCCGTTCGTCGCGACGACATAGGTGACGTCGGGGTGTGCGGCGACAGCGGTGTTGGAGACCAGCGTCCAGGGCGTGGTCGTCCAGACGAGGAGCGAGGCGTCACCGGCCAGCGGGCCGGAGGTGAGGGGGAAGCGTACGAAGACCGACGGGTCGACGACGGTCTCGTACCCCTGCGCCAGCTCGTGGTCTGAGAGGCCGGTGCCGCAGCGGGGGCACCAGGGGGCGACGCGGTGGTCCTGGACCAGCAGGCCCTTGTTGAAGATCTCCTTCAGCGACCACCACACCGACTCGACGTACTCGGGGTCCATCGTGCGGTACGCGTCGTCGAGGTCGACCCAGTAGCCCATCCGGGTCGTCAGCTCGGTGAACGCGTCGGTGTGCCGGGTCACGGACTCGCGGCACTTGGCGTTGAACTCGGCGATGCCGTACGCCTCGATGTCCTTCTTGCCGTTGAAGCCCAGCTCCTTCTCGACCGCGAGCTCGACCGGCAGTCCGTGGCAGTCCCAGCCGGCCTTGCGGCCGACGTGGTAGCCCTGCATGGTGCGGAAGCGGGGGAAGACGTCCTTGAAGACGCGGGCCTCGATGTGGTGGGCGCCGGGCATGCCGTTGGCGGTGGGCGGGCCCTCGTAGAAGACCCACTCGGGGCGGCCCTCGGACTGTTCGAGGCTCTTGGCGAAGACCTTGCTCTCGCGCCAGAAATCGAGCACGGCGTGCTCCAGCGCGGGCAGGTCGACCTGGGCGGGTACCTGGCGGTACTGCGGCGATGTCATGGGCGGACTTCCTCCGGCGGACGTTTTCCACTTCCGTCGGAGGGACGAGAGCCTCATCGACTCCCGCGGTACCACCCTCCTTGGCCCCGGGCGTGCGCCCGTGGCCCCCTCATTGGGGTCGCGATGCCGGTTCTACTGGCCTTGCGGCGTTCTTCCGACAGCTCCGGGTGATCTTCACGACGCGCTCGCCCCCGGGCTCCCACCGTCCCCGGGTCGCTCCTGGCTGCGTACGACGCTACTCGTCCCATCCACGCCTCTCGCTCAGGCCAGTGTACGGGCCCGTACGGGCGACGGCCGACCGGTTTAACCCGTGGGGCGGGGCGTGACCCGATTGGGCAGACGTGTACGTACGGACTCCGGGCGGGCGGCCGGGAGGCGGATTACCCGGCGGGGAGCTGGGCACAACGGATTCAGGCGCGTCGGTATCCGGACACGGGGAGGGGCGATCCGGCGGCGTGCCCCGTTGCCGCGGCGCTGTGGTCGATTTATCGTCCCAGCACGATTCGCGTGCAAGATCACAATATGTGAAGGGGCCGCGGCCATGGTGGTGAAGAAGACCGCCGAGAAGAAGTCGGCGTCAGCGGGATCCACGGGTGCGGCGGCCGGGAAGAAGGCGGCCGTGAAGGAAACGGTCGTGAAGGAAACGGTCGTGAAGAAGGCGGCGAAGAAGGCCGCTGTGAAGAAGGCCGCCGTGAAGAAGGTGGCTGAGAAGAAGGTGCCGGCCAGGAAGGCCCCGGCCGGCAAGGACGCGGAGAAGAAGGCCGCGGCGAAGAAGAAAGCGGGGCCTGCCGCACACGCGGGCGCCGGGCACGCGGAGCCGGCCAGGAAGACGGCTGCGAAGAAGACCGCGGCCAAGAAGGCCGCCGCAGCGGCCATGGTGGCGGCCGAGGCCGCCGAGCAGACGGGAGCCCACACGGTGGTAGCCAAGAAGAGCGCGGCCCGGACCCGCACGGCCGGCAAGGGCGCGGCGCCCGTGCCCCCGGCCCGTGGAGTCGCCACGACAGCCCCCGGCGAGCTGGCGGTCCGGCCGGGCGAGGATCCCTGGACGCCGCAGGAGGTCGAGGAGGCCCGCGCCCTGCTGAGCAGCGAGATCATGCGGCTGCGCAGTGAGCTGGAGGCCGCGAGTGCCGCACTCGCGGGGCTGATGCGCGACTCCGGCGACGGGGCGGGTGACGACGAGGCGGACACCGGCACCAAGAACATCACCCGCGAGCACGAGATGTCGCTCGCCGCCAACGCCCAGGAGATGCTCGACCAGACCGAGCGGGCGCTGGCCCGCCTCGACGCCGGGACGTACGGACTGTGCGAGGTCTGCGGCAATCCGATCGGCAAGGCGAGGATGCAGGCGTTCCCCCGAGCGACGCTCTGCGTCGAGGACAAACAGAAGCAGGAGCGCCGCGGATGATCCGGGGCCGTGTGTCGTACCCTCGTCCTCAGTCAGGAACCTAGGTTGAGGGATTCACGTGGCAGAGGCGGAGCGCATCATCGGTACGCCGGACATCCCCGATGCTGAGGGGACCGAAGGGGACGAGGCCGAGGCCCGGGGCGAGGAGACGGCCCCGAGCAGGGGCAAGCGGAAGGTCATGGTGCTCTTCTGCGTGGCCGTCTTCGCCTATCTGCTCGACCTGATCAGCAAGATGATCGTGGTCGCGAAGTTGGAGCACCACCCGCCGGTCGAGATCATCGGCGACTGGCTGAAGCTCGATGCCATCCGCAACGCGGGCGCCGCGTTCGGAATCGGCGAAGCCTTCACGGTCATCTTCACCTTCATCGCGGCGACGGTCATCGTGGTGATCGCCCGTCTCGCCCGCAAGCTCTACAGCCTGCCGTGGGCCATTGCGCTCGGCCTGCTGCTCGGCGGTGCGCTCGGCAACCTCACCGACCGCATCTTCCGCGCTCCCGGCACCTTCCAGGGCGCGGTGGTGGACTTCATCGCGCCCGCGCACTTCGCCGTCTTCAACCTCGCCGACTCCGCGATCGTCTGCGGCGGCATCCTGATCGTGATCCTTTCCTTCAAGGGCCTGGACCCCGACGGCACCGTGCACAAGGACTAGTGGGGGCAAGGCATACTCGACAGGTGAGTACGTATCCCGAGGTCCGCACCCTGCCCGTACCCGACGGTCTGGAAGGCGAGCGTGTCGACGCCGCCATTTCCCGGATGTTCGGTTTCTCCCGCACCAAGGCCGCCGACCTGGCCGCTGCCGGAAAGGTGCAGGTGGACGGTGCGGTGGTCGGGAAGTCCGAGCGGGTACGCGGCGGTGCCTGGCTGGAAGTCGAGATGCCGCAGGCGGCCGCTCCGGTGCAGATCGTCGCCGAGCCCGTCGAGGGCATGGAGATCGTGCACGACGACGACGACATCGTCGTGATCGTGAAGCCGGTCGGGGTCGCGGCCCACCCGAGCCCCGGCTGGACCGGCACGACCGTCATCGGCGGTCTCGCCGCGGCCGGGTACCGGATCTCGACGTCCGGCGCCGCCGAGCGCCAGGGCATCGTCCACCGCCTCGACGTCGGCACCTCCGGCCTGATGGTCGTCGCCAAGTCCGAGCGGGCCTACACCCTGCTGAAGGCACAGTTCCGCGACCGGGTCGTCGAGAAGAAGTACCACGCGCTGGTGCAGGGCCACCCGGACCCGATGAGCGGAACCATCGACGCCCCCATCGGGCGCCACCCCCAGCACGATTACAAGTGGGCCGTCACGGCCGAGGGCAAGCCCTCCGTGACGCACTACGACCTCATCGAGGCCTACCGTTCCGCCAGCCTCCTGGACATCAAGCTGGAGACGGGCCGCACGCACCAGATCCGGGTGCACATGTCCGCGCACCGGCACCCCTGCGTCGGCGACCTCACCTACGGCGCCGACCCGACGATCGCCAAGCGCCTCGGCCTGACGCGGCAGTGGCTGCACGCCGTCCGGCTCGGCTTCGAGCACCCGTCCGACGGCAGCTGGGTGGAGTTCGCCAGCGTGTACCCGGACGATCTCCAGCACGCCCTGGACACGATCGCGGCGGAGAGTGAATGACCGGCACGCCCGCTCCGTACATCACCCGTACCGTCGTCGACGAGCAGGACCGCGCCGCCTGTTTCCAGGTCCGCAAGGACGTCTTCGTCGGTGAGCAGAACGTGCCCGAGGAGATCGAGTACGACGCCCACGACGCGGACGCGGTGCATGTGATCGCCGTCGCGGCGGACGGCTCGGCGCTCGGCACCGGGCGGCTGCTGCACGGCCCCGCCGCCGCCGACCGGACCGGCGGTGATCCCACCGTCGGCTCGCTCGGCCGGCTGGCGGTGATCAAGCGGGCGCGCGGTCTCGGCGTCGGCGTGGCGCTGGTCCGGGCCATCGAGGACGCGGCCCGGGACCTCGGCCTGGCGGCCGTCGACCTGCACGCCCAGACCCATGCGCTCGGCTTCTACGAGCGGCTCGGGTATGCGGCGTACGGACCCGAGTTCCCGGACGCGGGGATTTCGCACCGGGCGATGCGGCGCGTCCTGTAGCCGACGGCCCGTACCCGTGGAGCCGGGCGGACCGGTTCAGTCCGGCAGGCCCCAGCGCGTCCACGTCCCGTTCGGTCAGGGAAGGGAGCTGACCGCATAAACATCGGAGGGATGGTCGGTCAAGGGGGCGGTATAGAGGCGGTGTTGTCTGGATTGTGGGCCTTGCGTGGCAGGCTTGAAGTTCAGATCAGCCGACCAAAGAGGTCGGCTCACCGTGTTCCGGAAGTCCGCAAGCTCCGGGTCAAGGCGGGCACGGACGCCGAGGATGCCCTGGAGAAGGACCTCGCGATCCGCGCCGCGAAGGCCGCGAAGCAGCGGCTCAAGGAGATCGAGGCGGTCGAGGAGTTCCCGGACGAGGTCGCGGAGCGACTGCAGCGGCTCGCGTACGACGTGGGGGCGACGATCAGTTCCGAGATGGTCGACGACGAGCGCCACGAGGCGTACGCGAAACGCGCCGAGCGCTTCAAGGCGATCAGCCGCGTCCAGTGCGAAATGCTGTCGGCCGCCCGCCACGCGGTGCTCTCCGCCCGCAATGAGGCGGGTACGGACCCGGAGGTCGTCGACCGGGTGCTGCGACAGCTGGACGTACGCAGCCTGCGGTGAGGCGGCGGCCCGCGCCCGGTCAGCCGCGTCCGGTGCGGGGGGACCTGTCCCAGTCCGCCGGCCGCCCGTCCGCCGGTTTTCCATCCGGCGGGCCGAGCGGGTTCGGCCACTCGCCGCCCGGCAAAGGCGCCGCGGGAGCCGTCGTGATCCGTGGCAGTGCGTACGGGTGGTGATCGTGCAGCCAGCCGATGAGCTGTTCCCGCACGGCACAGCGCACCGTCCAGATGTCGTCCGCGTCCTTCGCCGTGACCACCGCGCGGACCTGGATCGTCGACGCAGTGGTGTCCGTGACCGCCAGGGACCAGTCGCGCCCGTCCCAGGCGGCGCACTCGCCCAGGATGTCCCGCAGTTGCTCGCGCATCGCGGCGACGGGGGCCGAGTGGTCGAGGTGGAAGAAGACCGAGCCGGTCATCTGCGCGCCGCCGCGCGACCAGTTCTCGAACGGTTTGCTGGTGAAGTACGAGACGGGCATGGTGATCCGCCGCTCGTCCCAGGTCCGGACCGCGAGGAAGGTCAGGGTGATCTCCTCGATCGTGCCCCACTCGCCGTCCACCACCACCGTGTCGCCGATCCGCACCATGTCGCCGAACGCGATCTGCAGCCCCGCGAAGAGATTGCCGAGCGTCGACTGGGCCGCGATGCCCGCGACGATGCCCAGGACGCCGGCCGAGGCCAGCATCGAGGCGCCGAACGTCCGCATCGCGGGGAACGTCAGCAGCATCGCGCCGACGGCGACCGTCGCCACGATCGCGGTGACCACCCGCTGGATCAGCGTCACCTGCGTACGGACCCGCCGCACCCGCGCCGGATCGCGGGTGTTCGCCGCGTACCGGGCGTAGACGGAGTCGACGACGGCCGTCGCGATCCGCACCACCAGCCAGGCCGACGCCCCGATCAGCACCAGCGTCAGGAACTGGCCGATCCCCACCCGGTGGTCCTTGACCACATCGAGCCGGGTCCGGGTGTACGTGCCCCGCAGCAGCGCCGTGCACAGAGTCAGCTGGAGCGGGATCCGGCAGCGCCGCAGCAGACCCCACAACGGTGTCTCGTGGTGCCGGCCGTCGGTCCGTCTGAGCAGCAGATCGACCAGCCAGCCGACCAGCAGCGTGATCACGACCGAGCCGCCGACGACGACCAGCGGACGCAGCACCCTCTCCATCCCGTCGTTCTCCATGCTTCCGACCGTAACTGGCACCATGGGCCTCATGAACATCATGCTTTTCCACTCGACGTACGGTCTGCGCCCGGCGGTGCACGCGGCCGCCGCACGGCTGCGCGACGCAGGGCACGAGGTGCAGGTGCCCGATCTCTTCGAGGGACACACCTTCGAAACCATCGAGGAGGGCCTTGCCTTCAAGGAGGAGGTGGGCAAGGACGAACTCCTCAGGCGGGCCGTGCTGGCCGCCGCGCCCTACTCGGACCGGGGTCTGGTGTACGCCGGATTCTCCTTCGGTGCCGCCACCGCGCAGACCCTGGCGCTCGGCGACGAGAAGGCGCGCGGTCTGCTGATGTTCCACGGCACCTCGGACATCGCCGAGAACGCCTCGGTGGACGAACTGCCCGTACAGCTGCACGTCGCGGACCCGGACCCGTTCGAGATGCACGACTGGCTGAACTCCTGGTATCTGCAGATGCAGCGGACCGGGGCCGATGTCGAGATCTACCGCTACCCCGGCGCGGGCCATCTGTTCACCGATGCCGAACTGCCGGACCACGACGCGGCATCGGCCGCGCTGGCGTGGAAGGTCGCGCTCGGCTTCCTCGCCACGCTGTGACCGCGACCGCGCGAAGGGCCCCGCGCCGAGCGAGGCCCTTCGGACGGTACGGGGCGGATCAGCCGCGGTAGGCGGTCCAGCTGTCGCTCATCCGCTGCACCTGGCCCGGGGTGAACTGGGTCATGCAGGAGTCGTACGTGTAGTCCATGAAGTTGTGGATCGGGTCGACCCCCGTCTTGCTGGTGCAGCTGTCACGCCCGGTCGGGCAGGCGTACGCGGGGCTGGCCTCGGCCGGAGTGTCGGCCACGTAGTCGCCGTTGCCGTTGCAGCCGCCCTGGAAGGTGTGGTAAAGCCCCATCCAGTGGCCGACCTCGTGGGTGGCGGTGTCGCCCTGGTTGTAGTTGGTCGCGGAGCCGCCGGGCAGCGAGGCGTCGAGCATGACGACGCCGTCGTCGGAGGGGTTGGACTTGTAGGAGCTGGGGAAGGTGGCCCAGCCCAGCAGGCCGCCGCCGAGGTTGGCGGTGTAGATGTTGAGCGCGTTCGCGCCGCCCTTGCGCAGCGTCGACTTCATGGCCTTCTCGGCGGAGGAGCCCGGCGAGACGCCGTTGTACCAGGAGCTGTTGTCCGTGTAGTCCGTGCCGGCCAGCGAGAACTGGAAGCCGGAGTTGGTGTTGCCGCTGCCCTGGCCGCTGTAGGCGGCGTTCAGGACGCTCATCTGGCTGCTGATGGCGGACGCGCTGAGCTTGCCGGTCGTTCCGGAGTGCACCACGTGGAAGTAGACCGGGATGGTCGCTCCGGCGGCGAGCGTGGAGCCGCTGAGCCGGCGGTCCGCGAGTCTCTCCTTGAGCTGGGTGTCCATGGCCTTGGCCTGGGCCGCGGTGAGTTCGTTGGGGTCCGCGGCGTGCTTGGGGCCCGAGGGGCGGGCCTCGCGCGCGGTGGCGGAGGTGCTCGTCTCGCCCGCGCACTTCTCGGCGGATACGGCTGAGGCGGCGGATGCCGAGGAGGTGGACGACTTCGCGGCGGCGGAGCCGGCGGACGCGGAGAGCGGTGCCAGGGCCAGGGTTCCGGCCAGAACGGCGGTGCCGATCGCACGGTTACGTATACGCGGCGATATACGGGCAAGAGTGCGCACAGGGACTCCTCGCGGACTTGTGGGGGAGGGATTTCCTCACCCGCCGCCGGGAGATTACGTGCGCATGTCAGATGTTGAGGAGAGTCGATCAAGCCCAATCGATCGTGGGGCAAACCGGGGAAACGTGAAGAAATAATTCTTCACGTTCCAGAGTTTGAGACGCCCGCGTAACGTGCCGCGTTACCCCGGCGGGTGGTGTGTCCCCATTGGGGCCGGGGGACACGCCACCCGCCGTAGCGATGTAATGTGCCGTCAACACGGGCCGGAGTGGCCGAAAACAGCCCCTCAGCGCACCGGGCGGTCCACCCGCTCGACCTTCTGCGTCCCGCTGAGTGTCCGGTACGAGCGCGTCCACGCGGAGGTCGCGTCCCGCTCCGCCTTGTCGGAGACGGCGTAGTAGTCCATCTGCGATCGCTCGGCGGTCACATCGAGGACGCCGTAGCCGTGCGAGTCCATGTCGACCCACTTCACATGGCGGTTGGCGGCTTTCACCGCCGCGCTCGCGACCAGCGAGACGGTCTGCGGTGCGACATGCAGGATGTCGTCGAGATTGTCGGAGGTCACCGACGTCACCACGAACTCGGTGGCGGCCGACGCCGAGAGCGGATACGTCGCCGCCTTCACCGGTACGTCATTGGCCCACGCCATGTGGATGTCGCCGGTCAGGAAGACCGTGTTGGTGATCGACCGGTCCCGCAGATGGGCGATCAGCTCCTTGCGGTCGTCCGTGTAGCCGTCCCACTGGTCGACATTGACGGCCAGCCCCTCCGTGGGCAGCCCCAGCAGCCCGGCCAGCGGCTCCAGCAGATGCGCGGGTACCGAACCGAACGCGACCGGCGAGATCATCACCGACGTACCGACCAGCTTCCACGTGGCGTCCGAGCCGGCCAGCCCCGACTTCAGCCAGTCCAGCTGCGCCCGGCCGGTGATCGTGCGGTCCGGGTCGTCGACCGCGCCGTTGCCGATCGTCGACTGCCGGGAGCGGAAGGTGCGCAGATCGAGGAGGTGGAGATCGGCCAGGCTGCCGAAGCGAAGCCGCCGGTAGACCGTGCCCTCGGTGGAGGCGCGGACCGGCATCCACTCGAAGTACGCCTGCTTGGCCCCCGCGACCCGTTCGGCCCAGGAGCCCTCCGTCTCCGGTGTGTGGTTCTCGGCCCCGCCCGACCAGGCGTCGTTGGCGAACTCGTGGTCGTCCCAGATCGCGATCACCGGGTGGGTGGCGTGCAGGGTCTGGAGGTCGGTGTCCGTCTTGTAGTTGCCGTGCCGGGTGCGGTAGTCGGCGAGGGTGAGGATCTCGTGGATCGGCTCGTGGGGCCGTACGACGTACTTCGCGGCCGGGTAATCGCCCGACGCGTACTCGTAGATGTAGTCGCCGAGATGCAGCACCGCGTCGAGATCGGCGCGGGCGGCGAGGTGCCGGTACGGGGAGAAGAACCCGGCCTCCCAGTTGGCGCACGAGACCACCCCGAAGCGCACACCGGGCGTGGCCGCGCCGGCCGCCGGCGCGGTACGAGTGCGGCCCGTCGGCGAGAAGACCCCCGTACCCTCGCCCGCCGAGAAGCGGAACCAGTACCCGGTCGCCGGGCTCAGCCCCCGTACGTCGGCCTTCACGGTGTGGTCGGAGGCGGCCCGCGCGACGGTGGTGCCGCGCGCGACGACCCGGGCGAACTCCTTGTCCTCGGCGACCTCCCAGCGCACCGCCGTATCGGCGCCCCGGCCGGAACCGGGCACGGCGTCGGGGGCCGGGGTGACCCGGGTCCACAGGAGTATGCCGTCGGGGAGAGGGTCGCCGGAGGCGATGCCGTGCAGGAAGGCGGGCCCGTCCGCGGCGCCCAGCACGGGGGCCGCGACGGCGGTGGCGGCAGCGGCCTTGACGACCGTGCGGCGGCTGGGGGCGGACAGCGGCGAGGAAAGGTGTCGACTGGTCATGGCGGAACCCTACTGACCGGTAAGCCCAACGGGCAGGCGAACCAAGGAAGTTCGCCTGCCCGTCGGAGATCCGCTGTCGGGGGTTCGCCGCCCGGCCGGGGCCGGGAAGGCGGTCAGCCCTTCAGTGCGGCGTCGATCGCGGTGTTGAAGTCGTCCACCGTCATCGGAGCGTTCTCGCTCCTCCCGTCGGTGAGCGCCTTGCCGTCCATCTTCAGCGTCGGAGTGCCCTGCACGCCGCTCTTCTCGAACGCCGCGGACATCTTCATCGCCCAGCTGTCGTACGTGCCGTCCTCGACGTCCTTCTGGAACGCCTTGTTGCCCTTCAGGGCGTCGACCGTGTCGGCGATCTTGATCAGGTACGCGTCGTCCTTGAACTTGTCGTCGGTCTCCTCCGGGTGGTACTTCGCGGAGTAGAGCGCGGACTTGTAGTCGAGGAAGGCTTCCGGGCTGACATTGAGCGCGGCACCCACCGCGCTCAGCGCGTTCTTCGAGCCTTCTCCGCCGGTCATGCCGTCGATGAACGTGGCACCGACGTACTTGATCTTGTACTTTCCGGCGTCGACGTCCTTGTGCACCGTCTCGCCGATGGACTGCTCAAACGTTCCGCAGATCGGGCAGCGCAAGTCCTCGTACAGCTCCAGGGTCTTCTTGGCGGTCGGCTTGCCGATGACGACGGTCGTGCCGTCCTTGCCCGAGGTGTTCCTGGGCGCCGTGACGTTCTTCGCGTCCTTGGCCGCCTCCCACTGGGACGGCTTGTTCATCTGCATGACACCCCAGCCGACGGCGCCCGCGATCGCCAGCACGCCGACGACCGAGACGCCGACGAGGATCTGCCTGCGGGTCTTGTCCTTCTTGGCCTGGCGCTCGCGCTCGGCGCGCAGACGCTCGCGGGCCGCCGACTTGTTGGCCTGGCTGTTGCGCTTGCTCATGTTCGTCTCTCCTGGATGTGGGTGGTGCGTCGTCGGGGATGGGCGTGCTCAGGCGATGGCGCAGGCCGAGCGCGGCGGTCCCCTCCGTCCCACGGAGTGCACGAGCAGACGGGCATGGACGAGCAGGTGCGGGCCGTGTCCGGCGGGGCGCACCCTGCGGTGCACGGAGCGGCGGGCCGTACCCGCCACAGCGACCGCGGTCAGCAGCGGCCGGAACGCCAGGACGGCGGCCGCGCCCAGCAGGCCGACGAGCGCGGACTCGCCGCGCCGGAGCCAGGCCGCGGCGAGCAGCCCGACCGTCACATGGGCGGCCAGCAGCAGCCACGGCACCGCGGGGCCGGGGGAGGCCAGCAGCGCGGCCGCCGTATGTCCGGTACCGGTCACCGAGGCGAGCGGGGTGCCGACATCGCCGGCCCGTGCCGCACCGGCGCCGAGGTCACCGCCGCCGCACAGCACATCGACACCGACCGAGCGCAGCGGCCCCGCTATCGGGCCGCCCGCCGCGCCGTAACAGAGGTGCTGGCCGGTGGTGAACACGGTGTCGGCGGCCAGCTCCAGCGGGACCAGCAGCCCGGCGATCGCCCCGAAGCCGCGCTCCCGGCCCGCCAGCGCGTACGCCACGGCGAAGACCAGGCCGGCCAGCAGGGCGACGACGGTCAGCGGCAGCGAGACCTGGGAGAGCAGCACATGGGACCCGGCCGAGAGCGTCACGACGAGCGCTGTGAAAAGCGCCGCGCGAACGACTCTGAGCTGCGTCCCGGATATGTCCATCGTCGAGGAGTGTCGCATGTGAACCTGTCAGCGCCCCCGAGGGGGCGGCTGCGCGCGGAGCCCTGCAGTCCGGAGATCCGGCCGTTGCGGAAGAGGTCCACGAAGATCTGGTGGTCGGCGCGGGCCCGGGCGCCGTAGCCGTGGGCGAAGTCCACCAGCAGACCGGCGAAGCCCTCCTCGTCCGCCGCGATCGCCGCGTCGACCGCCCGCTCCGTGGAGAACGGCACCAGTGAGTGGCCGCTCTCGTCGTCCGCCGCGGAGTGCATCGTGGCCGTCGTCCGGCCGAGGTCGGCGACGACCGCGGCGATCTCCTCCGGCTCGTCGATGTCGGACCAGTCCAGATCGACCGCGTACGGAGACACCTCGGCGACCAGCTGACCGGCGCCGTCCAGCTCGGTCCAGCCGAGCCACGGGTCGGCGTGGGCCTGCAGGGCGCGCTGCGAGATGACCGTGCGGTGACCCTCGTGCTGGAAGTGCTCGCGCACGGCCGCGTCGGTGATGTGCCGGGAGACCGCGGAGGTCTGCCGGCTCCCCGAACGCGGTGTCGAAGACCTCAAGGATCCGCTCCCCGCGCTACGCCGCGCCGGTCTGCGCTTCCGACATCTCTGGGTGCCTCCTGGTACCTGACATGCATGACACATGGGATGGGCTTCTCGGCCCCTTCAACGCGCGACCGTAGCCGGGAGTGCCCCTCGGTCGTCACCTCGGAGACGTAGACTTCCACGCTGTCCCCCAGTCCGTCATCGCCCGTTCTCCCGGAGGCACAGCGCCGTGACCAAGCCGCCCTTCACGCACCTTCACGTCCACACCCAGTACTCCCTGCTGGACGGTGCTGCGCGGCTCAAGGACATGTTCAACGCGTGCAATGAAATGGGCATGTCCCATATCGCGATGACCGACCACGGCAATCTGCACGGCGCCTACGACTTCTTCCATTCGGCGCAGAAGGCGGGCGTGACGCCGATCATCGGCATCGAGGCGTACGTCGCTCCGGAGTCGCGCAAGCACAAGCGGAAGATCCAGTGGGGCCAGCCGCACCAGAAGCGCGACGACGTCTCGGGTTCGGGCGGTTACACCCACAAGACGATCTGGGCATCGAACGCGACGGGGCTGCACAACCTCTTCCGGCTCTCCTCGGACGCGTACGCCGAGGGCTGGCTGCAGAAGTGGCCGCGGATGGACAAGGAGACCATCGCCCAGTGGTCCGAGGGCCTGATCGCCTCGACCGGCTGCCCCTCGGGCGAGGTGCAGACCCGGCTGCGGCTCGGCCAGTTCGACGAGGCGGTCCAGGCGGCCTCCGACTACAAGGACATCTTCGGCGAGGACAAGTACTTCCTGGAGCTGATGGACCACGGCATCGAGATCGAGCGCCGGGTCCGTGACGGGCTCCTCGAAATCGGCAAGAAGCTCAACATCCCGCCGCTCGTGACGAACGACTCGCACTACACGTACGCCAGCGAGGCCACCGCGCACGACGCGCTGCTCTGCATCCAGACCGGCAAGAACCTCTCCGACCCCGACCGTTTCCGGTTCGACGGCACGGGCTACTACCTCAAGACGACGGACGAGATGTACGCCGTCGACTCCTCCGACGCCTGGCAGCAGGGGTGCGCCAACACCCTGCTGGTCGCCGAGCAGATCGACACCAGCGGGATGTTCGAGAAGCGCGACCTGATGCCGAAGTTCGACATCCCGGACGGCTTCACCGAGGTCACCTGGTTCCAGGAGGAGGTCCGGGTCGGCATGAACCGGCGCTTCCCGGCCGGCGTCCCCGAGGACCGGCAGAAGCAGGCCGAGTACGAGATGGACGTCATCATCCAGATGGGGTTCCCGGGGTACTTCCTCGTCGTAGCCGACTTCATCATGTGGGCCAAGAACAACGGCATCGCGGTGGGCCCCGGGCGTGGCTCCGCGGCCGGTTCGATCGTCGCGTACGCGATGGGCATCACAGACCTCGACCCGATCGAGCACGGACTGATCTTCGAGCGGTTCCTCAACCCCGAGCGTGTCTCCATGCCCGATGTCGACATCGACTTCGACGAGCGTCGGCGCGTCGAAGTAATCAGGTACGTGACGGAGAAGTACGGCGCCGACAAGGTCGCCATGATCGGTACGTACGGCAAGATCAAGGCCAAGAACGCGATCAAGGACTCCGCCCGCGTCCTCGGCTACCCGTACGCGATGGGCGACCGGCTCACCAAGGCCATGCCCGCCGACGTCCTCGGCAAGGGCATCGACCTCTCCGGCATCACCGACCCCAAGCACCCGCGGTACAGCGAGGCGGGCGAGATCCGGGGGATGTACGAGAACGAGCCGGACGTCAAGAAGGTCATCGACACCGCCAAGGGTGTCGAGGGGCTGGTCCGGCAGATGGGTGTGCACGCCGCCGGCGTGATCATGTCCAGTGAGCCCATCGTCGACCACGCCCCGGTCTGGGTGCGGCACACCGACGGCGTCACCATCACGCAGTGGGACTACCCGCAGTGCGAGTCGCTCGGCCTGCTGAAGATGGACTTCCTCGGCCTGCGCAACCTCACGATCATGGACGACGCCATCAAGATGGTGAAGGCCAACAAGGGCATCGACCTGGAGATGCTCGCCCTTCCGCTGGACGACCCCAAGACGTACGAGCTGCTCTGCCGCGGTGACACGCTCGGCGTCTTCCAGTTCGACGGCGGTCCGATGCGTTCGCTGCTGCGCCAGATGCAGCCCGACAACTTCGAGGACATTTCCGCCGTCTCGGCCCTGTACCGGCCGGGCCCGATGGGCATGAACTCGCACACGAACTACGCCGAGCGCAAGAACGGCCGCCAGGAGATCACCCCGATCCACCCGGAGTTGGAGGAGCCGCTCAAGGAGACGCTCGGCCTGACCTACGGCCTGATCGTCTACCAGGAGCAGGTGCAGAAGGCCGCCCAGATCATCGCGGGGTACTCGCTCGGCGAGGCCGACATCCTGCGCCGCGTGATGGGCAAGAAGAAGCCCGACGAGCTGGCGAAGAACTTCGTGCTCTTCCAGGCGGGCGCCAAGAAGAACGGCTTCTCCGACGCGGCGATCCAGGCGCTGTGGGACGTACTGGTCCCGTTCGCCGGGTACGCGTTCAACAAGGCGCACTCCTCCGCGTACGGACTGGTCACGTACTGGACCGCGTACCTCAAGGCGAACTACCCCGCCGAGTACATGGCGGCGCTGCTGACCTCGGTCAAGGACGACAAGGACAAGTCCGCGGTCTACCTCAACGAGTGCCGCCGCATGGGCATCAAGGTGCTCCCGCCCAACGTCAACGAGTCCGAGTCGAACTTCGCCGCCCAGGGCGACGACGTGATCCTCTTCGGCCTCACGGCCGTGCGCAACGTGGGTCAGAACGTCGTCGACTCGATCATCCGGTGCCGCAAGGCGAAGGGGAAGTACAGCAGCTTTCCCGACTTCCTGGACAAGGTCGAGGCGGTCGTCTGCAACAAGCGCACCGTCGAATCGCTGATCAAGGCCGGCGCCTTCGACGAGATGGGCCACACCCGCAAGGGCCTCGTCGCCCACCACGAGCCGATGATCGACAACGTGGTGCAGGTCAAGCGCAAGGAGGCCGAGGGGCAGTTCGACCTCTTCGGCGGCATGGGCGAGGAGGAGTCCGACGAGCCGGGCTTCGGACTCGACGTGGAGTTCTCCGACATCGAGTGGGAGAAGTCCTACCTGCTGGCCCAGGAGCGCGAGATGCTCGGTCTGTACGTCTCCGACCACCCGCTCTTCGGCCTGGAACACGTGCTGTCCGACAAGGCCGACGCCTCGATCTCCCAGCTGACCGGCGGGGAGCACGCCGACGGCGCCATCGTCACCGTCGGCGGCATCATCTCCGGCCTCCAGCGCAAGATGACCAAGCAGGGCAACGCCTGGGCCATCGCCACGGTCGAGGACCTGGCCGGCTCCATCGAGTGCATGTTCTTCCCCGCCACCTACCAGCTGGTCTCCACCCAGCTCGTCGAGGACACCGTCGTCTTCGTCAAGGGACGCCTCGACAAGCGTGAGGACGTGCCCCGGCTCGTCGCCATGGAGATGCAGGTCCCCGACATCTCGTCGGCCGGCACCAACGCCCCCGTGGTCCTGACCATCCCCACCGTCAAGATCACCCCGCCGATGGTCAGCCGCCTCGGCGAGGTCCTCAGCAACCACCGCGGCGACACCGAGGTACGGATCAAGCTCCAGGGCCCCCGCAAGACGACGGTGCTCCGGCTCGACCGGCACCGGGTGAAGCCCGACCCGGCGCTCTTCGGTGACCTGAAGGTGCTGCTCGGGCCGTCCTGCCTGGCCGGCTGAGCCGGACCACGACCGCTGCGCACGAGAGGGGCGCTCCCGCGAAAGCGGGAGCGCCCCTCTCGGTCACCCGGCCTGTGGCCGGACCGGAGATCCGCCCGGGTCAGTTGTGGCCGAAGCGGCGCTGGTGCTTACGGGCAACATCAGCAGGGCTGCCCTGGGCCTGCGACTGAGGCTGTATCTGCGACTCGTACGCGTTCGACCTGGTCTCTTCCGGACCGTGCTCCGGACCGGACGCGCGGGTCTGGCGGCTGCCCTGCTTGCGGTTCTTGTTCTTGGCCATGGTGTTCCTCCTGTGGGGACTCTCGGGGCCAGGACCGCGTTCAGATTCACATAACGGGATAAAGCATGCATGTTGGATCATTACCGTGCGTAGTGAGGGGGTATCATGCGCCGTTTTCCCGATCCGCCACGCCGATGATCGAGTTCCGGCTGTCAACCCCTGCGCGGTCGGGCAGACTCGAAGGAAACCCTTGGCAAAGACCACACCCGAACTTCTGGAAGAGGGTGGAACGCGTGGACCGTTGCGTCGTCCTGGTGGACGCCGGCTACCTCCTGGGGGCAGCCGCGAGTCTGCTGGCCGGAGAACCCGCCCGTTCCCGCATCACCGTCGACCACGCCGCCCTCATCCGGGGCCTGCGGGAGCTCGCCGAGGCCGATACGCAGCAGCCGCTGCTGCGGATCTACTGGTTCGACGGCGCCCCCGACCGCGTACCGCAGCCCGAGCACCGCAGACTGCGGGTGATGCCCCGGGTGACCGTCCGGCTCGGCGCTCTGACCCGCAGTGACGGGCGCTGGGCGCAGAAGGGCGTCGACGCCGCGATGCACGCCGAACTCACCGAACTGGCCAGGAACCGCGCCTGCTCCGACGTGGTGCTGGTGACCGGCGACGGCGATCTGCTGCCCGGCCTGATGTCCGCCAAGGAACACGGCGTCGCCGTCCACCTGTGGGCCGTCCAGGCCGCCGACGGCGACTACAACCAGTCCGAGGATCTGGTCGCCGAGGCCGACGAACGAAGGGTGCTCGACCGGGCGTGGATCACCCAGGCCGTACGGGCCAAGGAGACCGGCGGCGTCTGCGCCCCGCCGCCCGCGCCCCGCCCGGAGATCGCCGCGATCCTCTCCGCACCGCTGCCCGAGGCGGCCCTCGCCGCCTCCGCCGAGCGTGCCTCGCAGGCCCAGGAGGCGGCCGACACCAACGGCGCCGTCCCCGCGCCGGCGGAGAGCACCACCACCCCCGCCGACCGGCCCGGCCCCGGCGGAAGGGGCGTCCCCACCCCCAAGGACCTGGCGGGCAGCCTGCGCGGCCCCGGCACCCAGGCCGTCCAGCCCCCGCCCGCCGGCGCGACCCTGCGCTGGTCCTCCGACAAAGGCTGGATGGACCGCGGCGGACTGGGCGAGCCCGCCGAAACGGCCTCCCTCCCGACACTGGCCCAGCTCACCAGCGCCGAGCAGCGCTGGGCGGACCGTGAGGAGGACATCACCACCGTCGGCGGCGACCCCTTCGAGGTGGGCCAGGTCTTCGCCCGCCGCTGGATGGAGCGGCTGCCGGAGACCACCCATCTGCAGAAGCTGTCGACCATGTATCCGCGCATCCCGCACCGCATCGACGGCGAGCTCCTGCGGTACGCGGCACGGTTCGGCCTCCTCGCCCACAAGGACGACCAGATCGACGAGCACGACCGTTACGCGATCCGGGCGGGATTCTGGCGGGAGATCGACGTGCGGGCCGCGGCCGAGCACACCCCCGTGACGGAGCGGACGGGTCCGTCCGCCGACTGACGCCACGGCGGGCCTGCGGGCCGGCAACCCGGCCGGCGATCGCCCCGCCGGTGCCCGGCCGGCCCGGCCCCGGGCGCGATACGAGGCATCCGACCCCGTACTCTCGTACCTCGTGAGTACGGGCACAGCACAGGCGCAGACGGCGACCGGGACCGTGTGCGCGGTGCGTGATCTGGTCAAGACCTATCCCGCCGCCCGCGGCCGCCGCGGTACGCCCGGCACCCCCGAGGTGCGCGCCACCGACGGGATCAGCCTGGAGGTGCGGCGCGGCGAGATCTTCGGGCTCCTCGGCCCCAACGGCGCCGGGAAGTCCACCCTGGTACGGCAGCTCACCGGGCTGATGCGGCCCGACTCCGGCAGCGTCACCGTGCTGGGCCACGATCTCGTACGCCATCCCGAGCGGGCCGCCCGGCTGATCGGGTACCTCGGCCAGGAGTCCACCGCCCTCGACGAACTGACCGTGTCGCTCGCCGCCGAGACCACCGGACGGCTGCGCGGCCTGCCGGTACGGGACGCCCGCGCCGAGCGCGACGCCGTACTCGACGAACTCGGCCTCACCGAGATCGCGGCACGCCCCCTGAAGAAGCTCTCCGGCGGACAGCGGCGGCTCGCCTGTTTCGCCGCCGCGCTGGTCGGCGAGCGGCCGGTACTGGTGCTCGACGAGCCGACGACCGGGATGGATCCCGTCGCGCGGCGCGCCGTCTGGGCCGCCGTGGACCGGCGCCGGGCCGAACGCGGCGCGACGGTGCTGCTCGTCACCCACAACGTCATCGAGGCCGAGACGGTCCTCGACCGGGTCGCCGTGATCGAACGCGGCCGGGTCATCGCCTGCGACACGCCGACCGGCCTCAAGGAACGGGTCGCGGGCGAGGTCCGGGTCGAGCTCGTGTGGCGGGAACGGGCGCCCCTGGACGTACCCGAAGTGGCCGCCCTGCGCGCCTCGGCCCAGGAGTCCGGGCGGCGCTGGGTGCTGCGGCTCGGCCTCGACGAGGCACGGGCGGCGGTCGCCGCCGTGACCGGCGGCGCGGCCTTCGCGGCACTCGACGACTTCACGCTGGCGACGCCCAGCCTGGAGGACGTCTACCTCGCGCTCGGCGGGGACGCGACCAAGGGGCTGGTGAAGGCATGACCGGAGCGGGCGGGGCGCGCGGGGCGGTCGGGATGAGTGGGGCGGCTGGGACGAGTGGTGCGGCCGGGGCGGTCGGGATGAGTGGGGCGGCTGGGGCGGTCGGGATGAGTGGGGCGGCTGGGACGAGTGGTGCGGCCGGGGCGCGCGGGGCGGTCGGGATGAGTGGGGCGGCTGGGGCGAGTGGGGCTGCCGGGCGCGCGTGCGTGGCCCGGCCGGGAGCGAACAGGAGCAGCGCCAGGTGACGAGCATCGTTCCCGCGCAGGCGGTGACCGGACCTGCCCGGGCGGCCGAGGACGGCCGGGCAGGCCGCGAGGACGACGGCCACGACGGGGCGGCCCCCGCGCCGCTGGCGCCGCGCGCCCGGCTGTTCCCCTCGCTCGCGGCCGTCTACCGCGCCCAGCTGTCCCGGGCCAGGGTCGCCCGTATCCCGCTGCTCTTCGTCGCGACCTTCCAGTCCGTCGGGATCATGGTGCTGATGCGCGGGGTCGTGGACGGCGGCTCCGAGGCGCGGGCCGTCGTCGCCGGATCCAGCGTCCTCGTGGTGGCCTTCGTCGCGCTCAACCTGCTCGCCCAGTACTTCGGGCAGCTGCGGGCCGGCGGCGGGCTCGACCACTACGCGACCCTGCCGGTGCCGCCCGCTGCCGTGGTGCTCGGCGCGGCGGGGGCGTACGCCTCCTTCACCGTGCCCGGCACGATCGTCACGGCCGTGGCGGGGAGCGTGCTGTTCGGGTTGCCGCTGACGCATCTGTGGGTGCTCGTCGCCGTCATTCCGCTCTCCGGGGCGGCGCTCTCCGGGCTCGGCGCCGCGCTGGGGCTGCTCGCGCCCCGGCAGGAGCTGGCCACGCTGCTCGGGCAGCTGGGCATGTCGGCGGCGCTGCTGCTCGGCGTCCTGCCGCCCGACCGGCTGCCCGCGCCGATCGGCTGGGCCCGCGATCTGCTGCCCTCGACGTACGGGGTCGAGGCGCTCTCGCGGTCCTTCGACGCCCACCCCGACTGGGCGGTCGTCGCGCTGGATCTCGCGGTCTGCGCCGTGGTCGGCGTCCTCTCGCTGGCCGTGGCCACCTGGGCGTACCGCAGGGCAGCGGTCCGGTGAGGCGCGGCACAGGGACGCCTGGCACGATGGCACGGTGACAGCACCTCTGACGCCGCCGCACCAGCCTTCGTCCAACGGCCCCTGGCAGACGCCGCCGAAATGGGGTGGGCCCGGTGGTCCTGGTGGCCCCGGCTCCGGGGGCCTGGTGGAGTCCCAGGGGGAGAACGACCGCCGGTCGGATCTGCGGCAGGCCGCTGTCGTCACCGTGCTCGTGACCGTCGCCGGCATCGGGCTCGGACTCCTCTGGGTGTGGCTGGCCCCGCGGGTTCCGCTGATCTCCGACGGCACGGCCGTCTTCCTCAGCGACAGCGAGGGCGAGGAGGCGATCGGTGCCGACGGCACGTTCGTGCTGCTCGCGCTGGCCTTCGGCGCGCTCTGCGCGGCGCTGGTCTTCTGGTTCCAACGGCGTGGTGGCATCGCCCTCGTGGTGGGGCTCGCGCTGGGCGGGCTGTTCGGTTCGCTGCTGGCCTGGCGGCTGGGGGTGTGGCTCGGACCGAACCAGGACGTGGTCGCCCATGCGCGGGCGGTCGGCAAGGGTGTGGTCTTCGACGCGCCGCTTCGGCTGCGGGCGAAGGGGGCCGCGCTGCTGGTGTGGTCGATCGGGGCGATGGCGGTTCATCTCGGGCTGACCGCGTTGTTCGGGCCGCGGGATCCGGAGCCGGAGTGGGGGGCGCATCCGGGGTGGGGTGCGGGTGGGGCCGTGCCGGGTGGTTCGGGTGCGGGCGGGGGTGTGCCGCCGGCGCCGCCGGCTGGGGCCTAGCCAGGCGGGGTGTGGGGCGCGGGTGCGGGTGCCTCGTGGTGCGGGGTTTGGCCGCTGCGCGGGGCTGTCCCCTACCCGCCCCTTCCCGAAACCGGGGGGCTGTGCCCCCGGACCCCCGGTCCTCAAACGCCGGACAGGCTGAAATGTGCCGGGTGAGCTGAGATGTGCCCCGGACGGGCTGTGAGGTTGTCTAACCCCGGCCGATCTCCGCGAACACCGCGCCCGTCAGCGACGCCAGGTCCGCAGGGGACAGTTCGACCTCCAGGCCGCGGCGGCCCGCCGAGACGTAGATGGTGTCGTGGGTCCTTGCCGACGCGTCCAGTACCGTACGCAGCCGCTTCCGCTGGCCCAGGGGGGAGATGCCGCCCCGTACGTAGCCGGTGGTGCGTTCCGCCGCTGTGGGGTCGGCCATCGTGGCCCGTTTGCCGCCGACCGCGGAGGCCAGCGCCTTGAGGTCGAGGGAGCCGACCACCGGGACGACGGCCACGGTGAGGGTGCCGTCCACCTCCGCGACCAGGGTCTTGAAGACCCGGTCGGGGGAGACGCCCAGGGCCTCGGCCGCCTCCTCGCCGTAGGAGGCCGACGCCGGGTCGTGGTCGTAGGAGTGGACGGTGAACGCCGTGCCGGCCACGGTCAGCGCGACCGTCGCCGGGGTGCCGCCGGGCTGTTGCTGCTTCTTCGGCTTCTTCGCCACGGGGGAGGGTCCTCGGGTCGGTCGGCTGTCGGCCGGTCAGTTGGGGTGGATGGGGGGACGCGTCAGGTCGGCCGCGGGCAGGGACGGCAGATGCCGGATGACGGCGGTCTCGGAACGCAGCAGCGTCAGTTCCTCGCGCAGCCGGGTCGCGGTGTCGGGTGCCTGGAGCAGCCGCTGCTTCGACGGGATGTCGAGTACGGCGGCCGCCGCGACCAGGTACGAGACGACGGAGGGGTCGTCGGGCAGGTTCGCGCCCGTCATCAGGGACCGTTCGCTCGCCCCGGCCAGCCGCTTCTGGTAGCTGCGGAAGGCCCGCAGGACGCCCTCGGCGAGTGCGCCCGCCTCCTCGCCCGGTTCCTCCTCCAGCTCGTCGAGTTCGGCCGTCAGATACGGGCCGCTCGCGTCCACGGAGAGCAGCTTGGCGCGGGTGGTGCCGGTCGCGAGGACCTCGAAGCTGCCGTCCGGCCGTTCCCGGATCTTCGCCGCGTCGGCGATGCAGCCGACCCGGTGGAAGGTCTGGATCGGGTCGGGCCCGAAGCCGTCCGCGGGGCCGCGCTCGACGGGGGTGCTCGTCGGATCCGGCATTCCGGCGGCAGTCGGGGCGATCTCGTGGCCGTCGCGGATCGCGACCACGGCGAAGCGGCGGGGCTTGTCGTCGTCGGTCTTCAGCAGCTCGCGCATCATGGCGCGATAACGCTCTTCGAAGACGTTCAGCGGCAGCACGAGGCCGGGGAACAGCACCGCGTTCAGCGGGAACAGAGGCAGGCGAGCGGTGGTCACAACGGTCAAGCGTAATGGCCGCGGGGCCGGCCCCGGTCGGCCCGGCCCGGCAAACTTGTCACACAGGCCACTCGGAGCCGCGCGTCGTTCCTCGCGTCGAGGAACCGGCCGAGCGGATCGTCGGAGACGGACGACCACGGGAACGACGCCGCGTGGGGTCCGATCCGCCGGAACTGTTCCAGCGCCTCGCCCCAGCGGCCCCGGGCGATCAGCACGAACGCCAGCAGGTTGCGGACCTCGGCGGGCCAGGGGTCGCCGGGCGCCAACGAGGCGGACAGCGTGATCGCCAGATCCACCGCCGCGTCGATCCGTTCCTCCTGCACCGACGTGGTCCGGGCGTGCGGTCCCTCGATCAGCAGGGCGAAGGCGGCCCGCAGCGGCAGCGCCTGCACCAGTGAGCCGGGCAGCGAGTCCTCGGCGGCCCGCTCGGCGAAGTCGAAGCATTCGCGGTGCGAGCCGTACCAGGCGGCGGAGAGGTAGCGCAGCGCCGCGACGTGGCAGCCGTAGTGGTGCGAGGAGCGCCGGATCGCCTGCTCCCACAGCGCCTCGAAGGTGGTGTGCGTGGCGTGGGTGCCGCGCGCGTGGTCGAGCGCGAGCCGCCAGGGCACCGGGTCGCGCGGATCGCTCTCGGCCGCCGCGGTGATCAGCGGCCCCACCTCGCGCAGTTGCTCGGCCCGGACGGGCGACTCCCAGGCCCGGCGGACCGCCAGCTCCGCCTTGACGAGCAGCGCGTCCGGGTCGTGCGGCGCGTCGGCGAGCCAGTCGGTCAGCCAGCCGTCGCGGTTGCGGGCGAACGTGACGAGCCGGCCGAGGTAGCGGTCCCGGTTCTCCCACTCGGCGCCGTCCCGGGTGGTGGCGAGGAGTTTCGCGGCCGGTTCGTAATCCCCGGCGGCGGCGGCGACGAGCGCCGGGGAGAGCCGCTCGTCGGGGGCGTCGAGCAGCACCACGTCGTCCGCGGGCAGTCCGGCGGACCCCTGCGGGGAGCGCCGGATCACGCGCGCGGTACGGAGCAGAGCGCGAAGGAATGGCATGGTGCAGACCATTGAAAAGCGCTGGTCGGGACGGCGCCAGAGGGGCACTGTGAAGCTTTGGTGCCGAGTGAATGGGTTGTATCGGGCTTGGTCAATAAAAGGCAAAGGAAAGCCGGGAACTCGGCTTGCTCCTGCTGATTCGGCGAGACGTTTCCGGTACTTCGGCCGCAGCTCGGCCGGTCGTTCGACCGTGGCCTTTGCCGTGAGGGCCACGGCAAAGGCCGCCGCGAAGGGCGCAGCAGGGGCAACCGCGACGGCCGCCCCGCGGCGGGCCTCGCAGGGATGGGGCGATCGAGGCGTGGCCGGATCCGGTCAGCCCCGGCGCAGCAGCCGTGACGCGCCGGCCGCGATCGTCGTGGCCAGTATCCAGCCGAGCAGGACGAGCGCGGCCGACCCCCACTGCCAGCCGCCCTCCATCCGCCAGTAGCCGTCCTGGCCGAGATTGATCACCGGCACCAGCAGGTCGAGCGCGTAGAGCGCCGGGTTCCACGCCGGATGCTCGTCGTGCTTGATCGCCGCCGGGACGTGCCGCGAGAAGGCCAGCGCGCCCGCCGCCCACAGCACCGCCATCCACACCGCGGCCCGCCCCGGCCGGTAGCCGTACGCCACCGTCCAGTCCTGCAGGAAGCCCCAGAGCTTCGCGGCGGGCGGCAGCGTCTCGCGCCGTCGCCGCTGCTTGGCCAGCAGCACCTCGCGGGCGTCCGCGTCCTCCCCGCAGCTGCGCAGCACCGTCGCGAGGCGTTCGTACGGCTCCGGTACGTACTCCGGGGTCGCCGCCGCCACCCACTCCAGGCGCCGGGAGAGCGGGAAGTGCCCGTACGGGACGAGGTTCTCGTACACGAAACCGCCCATCGCCAGACCGCCGGGCCCCGGCCAGCTGGTGGAGACGTCGATCAGCGTGACGACCTTCGCGCCGTTCAGCACGACCCGGCCCTCTTCCGGCCGCTCCGCGTTGAACCGCAGCTCCGGGGTGACGATCCGGCGCAGCGACAGCTCCTCGTGCCGGGCCAGCACGAACCGTGCCTTGTGCAGATCGACCGCGTCGCCGAACCGCCCGTCGTCCAGGCGCACCCCGCCGCGGCACTCGAAGATCTGCGAACGCGTCCCGCGCGCCGGGGTCGCGGCCATGACGATGCCGTACGGGGGAGTGGTGCCCTGGTTCCCCGTGTCGATGCTGACCCACGCCTCGCTCATGTACAGCGTCCGCTCCACCGTCAGCTGCGGGGCGTTCAGCGCGCGCCGGCCCTCCCTGCCCCGCAGCCGGCTGCCGCGCAGGCTCAGCGAACCGCCGACCTTCGCCCCGCGCAGGCTCAGCTCGCCGCTCGCCTCGATCAGCTCCGCCTGGAGGTCCTGGGCGACCGCCAGCCCGTCGGCGGCCAGGGCGCGCCCGCCCCGGTCCGGCCCGATCTCGATCTGGTTGATCAGCAGATCGGTGCCGATCTGGGCGTCGGTGAGCCGGATCCCGCGCTTGACGCGGCAGCGCGGCAGATGCAGGTCGCCCTCGGTGCGCAGCCGGGCCGCCTCCAGCCGCGGCATCGCGCAGCCGACGATCCGCAACGTCGTGAAATGGCACTCGGGCAGCACCACCTCGCTCTCGAAGCGGCAGCCGGTCAGCTCGACGTACGGGGCGACACGCCCGCCCGCGAGATCGAGCGTCCCGGTGATCCGTACGCCCCGGAGCTTCAGCGCCGCGACCCGGCCGGGCCGCGGCGGCGGCCCGGACAGCAGCAGCCGGGCGACGACGCGCCCGTCCACACTTCGTTCCGGTCCCCAGACGCGCGGCGCGAACGGATCGTCCCGCGCGGGGTCGCGGGCGCGCAGATCGTAGGTGCTGCCGTTCCGGAAGGCCTGCCACATGCCCAGCTCGGCCGCGCTGAGACCGTCCGGAAAATCGCCGTCGTGCGGTTCGGTCACGGGGTGCCCCTTCCGCTCGGAGCTGTTCTTCCCTCTGGGTGACGACGTGAACGCTATGGGGCAGCAGTGACACCCGGGAGATGTATCAGCCAGTGATACGGGCGACCGGACGCCGCGGGCGGTCTGCGAGAATTGCGGTGTGATCTCTCGAATCGATCTGCGCGGCGACGTCCTCCCCGAGGGTGGAGCCCTGCGCGACCTGCTGCCCCGTGCCGAGTTCGACGTGGAAGCCGCCCTGGAGACGGTGCGGCCCATCTGCGAGGACGTACGCCATCGTGGCTCGGCGGCAGTGATCGAGTGGGGGGAGAAGTTCGACGGCGTACGGATCGACTCGATCCGCGTTCCGGCCGCGGTGATCGCCGAGGCGCTGGAGGGGCTCGACCCCGCCGTACGGGCCGCGCTGGAGGAGTCGATCCGCCGCGCCCGCCTCGTCCACCGCGAGCAGCGCCGCACCACGCACACCACCCAGGTCGTCCCCGGCGGCACCGTCACCGAGAAGTGGGTGCCGGTCGAGCGCGTCGGGCTGTACGTGCCGGGCGGGCGCTCCGTCTACCCGTCGTCCGTCGTCATGAACGTCGTACCGGCCCAGGAGGCGGGCGTCGAGGGCATCGCCGTCGCGTCCCCGCCGCAGAAGGCCTTCGGCGGCCTTCCGCACCCCACCATCCTTGCCGCCTGCGCCCTGCTCGGCGTCGACGAGGTGTACGCGGCGGGCGGGGCCCAGGCCGTCGCGATGTTCGCGTACGGAACGGCCGAATGTCTTCCGGTGAACCTCGTCACCGGCCCCGGCAACATCTACGTCGCCGCCGCCAAGCGCCTCCTCAAGGGCCGGATCGGCATCGACGCCGAGGCGGGCCCCACCGAGATCGCGATCCTCGCCGATTCCACCGCAGACCCGGTGCACGTCGCCGCCGACCTGATCAGCCAGGCCGAGCACGACCCGATGGCCGCCGCCGTCCTCGTCACCGACTCCGCGGAGCTGGCCGCCGCCACCGAGGCCGAGCTGAAGCCGCAGGTCGCCGCGACCAAGCACGTCACCGACCGGATCGAGCCCGCACTGGCCGGCCGCCAGTCCGCGATCGTCCTGGTCAACGACCTGGAGGACGGCCTCAAGGTCGTCGACGCGTACGCCGCCGAGCACCTGGAGATCCAGACCGCCGACGCCGCCGCCGTCGCCGACCGGGTCCGCAACGCCGGAGCGATTTTCGTCGGTCCGTGGGCCCCGGTCTCGCTCGGCGACTACTGCGCCGGCTCCAACCACGTCCTGCCCACCGGCGGCTGCGCCTGCCACTCCTCGGGCCTCTCGGTGCAGTCCTTCCTGCGCGGCATCCACATCATCGACTACACCCGCGACGCGCTCGCCGAGGTCACCCACCACGTCGTGACCCTCGCCGAGGCGGAGGACCTCCCCGCCCACGGCGCCGCGCTCAAGGCCAGGTTCGGCGGAGAGGTTCCACAGCAGTGACGCACAGCAACACCCCTCGCACGACCACCCGCATCGACGATCTCCCGATCCGCGACGAACTGCGCGGCAAGTCCCCGTACGGGGCCCCGCAGCTCGACGTACCCGTGCGGCTGAACACCAACGAGAACCCGTACCCGCTGCCCGAGGCGCTCGTCGACCGGATCGCCGAGCGCGTCCGCGAGGCCGCCCGCGACCTCAACCGCTACCCCGACCGGGACGCCGTCGAACTCCGTACGGAACTGGCCCGCTACCTCAGCCGCACCGCAGGCCACGAGGTCGCCCTCGCCAACGTCTGGGCCGCCAACGGCTCCAACGAGGTGCTCCAGCAGCTGCTCCAGACCTTCGGCGGCCCGGGACGTACCGCGATCGGCTTCGAGCCCTCGTACTCCATGCACGCCCTCATCGCCCGCGGTACTGGTACCGGCTGGATCTCCGGACCGCGCAACGAGGACTTCACCATCGACGTCGACGCGGCCCGGAAGGTCATCGCCGAGCACCGCCCCGACGTCGTCTTCATCACCTCGCCCAACAATCCCACCGGCACCGCCGTCGACGCCGACACCGTCCTCGCGCTGTACGAGGCGGCCCAGGCCGCCAAGCCGTCGATGGTCGTCGTCGACGAGGCGTACGGAGAGTTCAGCCACCACGCGTCGCTGCTCCCGCTGATCGAGGGCCGGCCGCACATGGTGCTCTCGCGCACCATGTCGAAGGCGTTCGGCGCCGCCGGGCTACGCCTGGGCTACCTCGCCGCCGACCCCGCAGTCGTCGACGCGGTCCAGCTGGTGCGGCTGCCGTACCACCTGTCCTCCATCACCCAGGCCACCGCGCTCGCCGCCCTGGAGCACACCGATACGCTGCTCGGATACGTCGCCCAGCTCAAGAGCGAACGCGACCGGATCGTCACGGAGCTGCGCGCGCTCGGCTACGACGTCACCGACTCGGACGCCAACTTCGTCCAGTTCGGCCGCTTCGCCGACAGCCACACCGCCTGGCAGCGGATCCTCGACCGGGGCGTCCTGGTCCGGGACAACGGCGTACCGGGATGGCTGCGGGTCTCCGCGGGCACCCCGGCAGAGAACGACGCGTTCCTCGATGCGGTACGCGAACTGAAGAAGGAGCACGACGCATGACTCGCGCGGCCCGCGTAGGAAGAGTGGAACGCACCACCAAGGAGACCTCGGTGCTCGTCGAGATAAACCTCGACGGCACCGGCAAGGTCGATGTGTCGACCGGGGTCGGCTTCTACGACCACATGCTCGACCAGCTCGGTCGGCACGGGCTCTTCGACCTCACGGTCAAGACCGACGGTGACCTGCACATCGACTCGCACCACACCATCGAGGACACCGCCCTCGCGCTCGGCGCCGCGTTCAAGCAGGCGCTCGGCGACAAGGTCGGCATCTACCGCTTCGGCAACTGCACCGTCCCGCTGGACGAGTCGCTGGCCCAGGTCACCGTCGACCTCTCCGGCCGCCCGTACCTGGTGCACACGGAGCCCGAGAACATGGCGCCCATGATCGGCGCGTACGACACGACGATGACCCGGCACATCCTGGAGTCCTTCGTCGCCCAGGCGCAGATCGCCCTGCACGTCCACGTGCCGTACGGGCGCAACGCCCACCACATCGTGGAGTGCCAGTTCAAGGCGCTCGCCCGTGCCCTGCGCTACGCCAGTGAGCACGACCCGCGCGCCGCCGGAATACTTCCCTCCACGAAGGGCGCGCTGTGACCGGCCTCAACACCATCCTGATCGTGGTCGGCCTGTTCCTGGCCGGCGGGGTCTACTCCTTCTCGAAGCAGAAGATGCCCAAGGGAGTCGTCGTGCTGCTCGCGATCGCATCCGTGATGTGCCTGGTCGCAGGTGTCATGCGGATCCAGGGACTCTGGGACTGAGGGAGCGACCTGTGAGTGAGAAGAAGAAGGTCGTCGTCTTCGACTACGGCTTCGGCAACGTCCGCTCCGCCGAGCGGGCCCTCGCCCATGTCGGCGCCGATGTCGAGATCACGCGTGACTACGAGCAGGCGATGAACGCCGACGGGCTGCTGGTGCCCGGCGTCGGCGCGTTCTCCGCCTGCATGGAGGGGCTGAAGAAGGCCCGCGGCGAATGGATCATCGGCCGCAGGCTGGCCGGCGGCCGCCCCGTCATGGGCATCTGCGTCGGCATGCAGATCCTCTTCGAGCGTGGCATCGAGCACGGCGTGGAGACGGAGGGGCTGGACGAATGGCCCGGTACCGTCGCCCCGCTGAAGGCCCCGATCGTCCCGCACATGGGCTGGAACACCGTGCGGTCCCCCGAGGACTCCCAGCTCTTCGCAAGTCTCGACCCCGAGGCCCGGTTCTACTTCGTGCACTCCTACGCCGTGCACGACTGGAGCCTGGAGGTCACCAACGCCAAGATCCGCGCGCCCCGGGTCACCTGGGCGACCCACGGCGAGCCGTTCGTCGCGGCCGTGGAGAACGGCGCCCTGTGGGCCACCCAGTTCCACCCCGAGAAGTCCGGCGATGCCGGCGCCCAGCTGCTGACCAACTGGATTGAGACGCTGTAATGCCGAAGCTTGAACTCCTCCCCGCCGTCGACGTCCGCGACGGCCAGGCCGTCCGCCTCGTCCACGGCGAGTCCGGCTCCGAGACCTCCTACGGCGACCCGCTGCAGGCCGCTCTCGCCTGGCAGCAGGCGGGCGCCGAATGGCTGCATCTCGTCGACCTGGACGCCGCGTTCGGCACCGGTGACAACCGGGCGCAGATCGCCGAGGTCGCCCGCTCCATGGACATCAAGGTCGAGCTGTCCGGCGGCATCCGCGACGACGCCTCGCTTGCCGCCGCCCTCGCCACCGGGTGCACCCGGGTCAACCTCGGCACCGCCGCCCTGGAGACCCCGGAATGGGTCGCCAAGATCATCGCCGAACACGGTGACAAGATCGCCGTCGGCCTCGACGTCCGCGGCACGACGCTGCGCGGCCGCGGCTGGACCCGCGACGGCGGCGACCTCTACGAGACGCTCACCCGCCTCGACTCCGAGGGCTGCGCCCGTTACGTCGTCACCGACATCGCCAAGGACGGCACGCTCCAGGGCCCCAACCTGGAGCTCCTGAAGAACGTCTGCGCCGCCACCGACAAGCCCGTCGTCGCCTCGGGCGGCGTCTCCTCGCTGGACGACCTGCGGGCCATCGCCTCGCTCGTCCCGGCGGGCGTCGAGGGCGCGATCGTCGGCAAGGCGCTGTACGCGAAGGCGTTCACCCTCGAGGAAGCGCTGCAGGTGGTCTCCGGATGACCGATTCCGTCAACCGCATCTCCTCGGGCGCCCCCTGGGAGGAGAAGTTCGGCTACTCCCGTGCGGTCGAGCTGCCGAACGGCCTTGTCCTGGTGGCGGGTTGCACGTCGGTGGAGAACGGACAGATCTCCGCGGGCGGCCCGTACGAGCAGACCGTCACCTCCTTCAAGGTCGCCTTCGACGCGCTGAAGCAGCTCGGTCTGGGCCGCGAGGACGTCGTCCGCACCCGGATGTACGTCACACACGCCCGGGACGTGGACGAGGTCGGCCGCGCCCACAAGGAGCTCTTCGACGACGTCCGCCCCGCCGCCTCGATGATCATCGTGTCCGGTCTCGTGGACCCGAGTCTGGTCGTCGAGGTCGAGGTCGAGGCCTACCGGGCAGGTGTGCGATGACTCTCGCGGTACGCGTCATCCCGTGCCTGGACGTCGACAAGGGCCGGGTCGTCAAGGGCGTCAACTTCCAGAACCTGCGCGACGCGGGCGACCCCGTCGAGATGGCGAAGCTGTACGACGCCGAGGGCGCCGACGAGCTGACGTTCCTGGACATCACCGCGTCCAGCGGCGACCGGGAGACCACCTATGACGTGGTGCGCCGCACCGCCGAGCAGGTCTTCATCCCGCTCACCGTCGGCGGTGGCGTCCGCACCGCCGACGACGTCGACAGGCTGCTGCGGGCCGGCGCGGACAAGGTCGGCGTCAACACCGCGGCCATCGCCCGCCCCGACCTCATCCGGGAGATCGCCGAGCGCTTCGGCCGCCAGGTCCTGGTGCTCTCCGTGGACGCCCGGCGCACCCCCGCGGGCACCTTCGAGGTCACCACGCACGGCGGCCGCAAGGGCACCGGCATCGACGCCGTCGAATGGGCGCACCGGGCCGCCGAGCTGGGCGCGGGCGAGATCCTGCTCAACTCCATGGACGCCGACGGCACCAAGGACGGCTACGACACCGAGATGATCGCGGCGGTCCGCCGACACGTGACCGTCCCCGTCATCGCCTCCGGCGGCGCGGGCCGGCTCGCGGACTTCGCACCGGCCATCGCGGCGGGAGCCGACGCGGTGCTCGCCGCGTCCGTCTTCCACTTCGGCGATCTGCGGATCTCCGAGGTCAAGGACGCTCTCAGAGAGGCCGGACACCCGGTCCGCTGACCGCGGCACTCATCGATCGCCGGGCGGAGCCGATTTTTCGGCTCCGCCCGGCGATCGCCGTTCTGACGGCTGTCGCCTCTCTCCGATCGTGGTCACACCGTCACCGGGAATCCCGCAGCTTTTATTGCGCAATAAAGATTGCGCAAGTTTCCTTTTGTATCTACGGTGGGGGGCATGGCAAGCAATGAATCGCGCCGGATCTCGGATCTGGAAACCCTGAAGGCGTTCGGGCACCCGTTGCGGATGAAGCTCTACCGATTGCTCTACATCTCTCGCAAGGCCACCGCCTCCCAGCTCGCCGAGCAGGTCGACGAGGCGGTCTCGCTGGTCAGCTACCACCTGCGCAAGCTCGCCGACCACGGTCTGATCGAAGAGACCGAGCAACAGGGCGCGGACGGCCGGGAGCGCTGGTGGCAGCCCGCCTCGAAGGGTTTGAGCTTCCGCGACGAGGACTTCAGCGACGCGCCCGAGAAGGTCGCCACGCACACCGCGGTCGGCCGGCTCTCCTTCGAGCAGCGCAACGAGCTGTACCTCCGCTACCTCGACTCGGCCCAGAGCTGGTCACCGGAGTGGCGCAGCGCCTCCTCCGGCTCCGAGTACCTGGCCCGGCTCACCGCCGAGGAGCTCACCGCGCTCAGCCGCGAGGTGCACGAGCTGATCGACCGGTACGAAGAGCTCGGACGTGCCCGCGACGACGCGGGCGACACGGAGGGGCGCGAGAACGTCGCCATGCATCTGTACGCATTCCCGTTCCGCACCTGAGCCGGCGCCCCGAGAGGACGACCCTCATGACCGTCACCGACGTGGCCACGGAAGCTCCCGAACGCCCCGCCCACCGCGACGGAAACGTCCTGCGCTGGCTCAGCGCCTACACCGCTTCGATGATCGGCGACAGCGTCTACTACATGGCGCTCTCCTGGGCCGCCGCCCGCAGCGGCAGCGCCACCCAGGCCGGACTCGTCCTCGCCGTCGGCTCCATACCCAGGGCGCTGCTGATGCTCGGCGGGGGAGTGCTCGCCGACCGGATCGGACCGCGCCGCGTCGTCATCGGCAGCGACGCCGCCCGCTGCCTGGTCGTGCTGGGCCTGGCGGGCGCGCTGCTGTTCACCTCGCCCGCCGTGTGGATGCTGATCGCCGTCGCGCTCGTCTTCGGCGTGGTCGACGCACTCTTCCTGCCCGCCGTCGGTGCCCTGCCGCCCCGGATCACCGCCGCCGGACAGCTGGCCCGCGTCCAGGGGCTGCGCGGACTCGCCGCCCGTACCGCCAACGTCGTCGGAGCCCCGCTCGGCGGCGTCGCGGTGGCCGCCGGCGGTCCGAGGCTCGCGTTCGCCGCGGCCGGGGTGCTCTTCGCTGTATCGCTGCCGCTGCTCCTGTCTCTGCGGATCAGCCCATTGCCCGCCCGGGAAGCCGCCGAACCGGCCGGCACCGCCTGGCGCGACCTGGCCGACGGGCTGCGCTACATCCGCCGTCACCCGGTGCTCGGACCGCTGATGCTCGCCATCGGCCTCTCCGAACTGGGCTTCGCCGGGCCGACCAACCTCGGACTGGTCCTGCTCGTCCGCGAGCGTGGCTGGGGCGCTTCCGGGATGGGCTGGGTCGTCGCCGCGTTCGGGATCGGCGCGGGTGCGTCGGCCCTGTTGCTCGCCGTGCGCGGCCGGGTGCCACGGGCCGGGCTCGTGATGTGTCTGACCGTACTGGTGGGTGCGGCAGGCATCGGGGCACTCGCCTACGTACCCTCGGTAGGCCTCGCCGCCACCGTCGCGGTCTCCATCGGACTCTTCGTCGGCCTCGGCGGCTCCCTGTGCGGCGCCCTGACCCAGACCATCGCCGACCCCGCCTACCTCGGCCGGGTCACCTCGGTCTCGACGCTCTTCACCCACGCGATCGCACCGCTCAGCTACCCGGTCACGGGAGCCGCCGTTGCCGCCTGGGGGACGGGCCCGGTCTTCGTCACCAGCGCCGCAGTGTGCGCATCCGGGGTGGTGGCCGCTCTGGCCTTCACCCGGCTGCGCCGCGCTGAACTCCCACGCTGACCCGGACCCGTACGCCCTGGGGTCTGTCCGACCCCGATCCGCCGGACAGGCTCTACATCCCCAGCTCCGCCGTGTGCAGCCGGGCCACCGCCTCCTTGTCGCCGTCGAGGTCCACCGTCGCCGCGTCCTGTCGGCCGAACGCGAAGAGCAGCAGCTCGCCCGGCTCGCCGGTGACCGTCACCACCGGGGTGCCCTTGTGCGCCACCGCCGTCTGGCCGTCCGGGCGGCGCAGCACCAGCCCCACCGGGGACTTGCGGCCCAGCAGCCGGGCCGTCTTCTCGGCGCGCGACCAGAGCACATCGGCGAAGACCGGGTCCAGCTCCCGTCGCGACCAGTCCGGCTGGGCCCGGCGGACATCCTCGGCGTGGATGTAGAACTCGACGGTGTTGGCGGCCTCGTCGATCTGTTTCAGGCCGAACGGGGACATCCGCGGCGGCCCGGTGCGGATCAGCTGGATCAGTTCCTCGTACGGTTTCGCCGTGTACTCCTCCTGCACCCGTTCGAGGCGGTTCTTCAGCACGCCCAGCACCAGCCCGCCCGCCGCGTCCGGGCGGCGCTCGCGGACCACCACATGGGCGGCCAGGTCCCGGGTCGTCCAGCCTTGGCACAGGGTCGGGGCTTCCGGTCCCGCCGCCTCCAACAGGTCGGCGAGCAGAAGTCGTTCACGCTTCGCATGGGTCGACATGGTCGCCAGCGTACGGCCGTCGCACGCGGTCCGCCCAGTGGACGGGAGCCCGGACCGCTCCCGCGCCCACGGCACAATGGGCGCATGACCAGCGCGCCCACGCCCAGCACCCCGCCGCCGTCCGGCAATCTCGACCCGGCCATCGCCGCCCGCCTCAAGCGCGGCGCCGACGGCCTCGTCCCGGCCATCGCCCAGCAGTACGACACCGGCGAAGTGCTGATGCTCGGCTGGATGGACGACGAGGCCCTGCACCGCACCCTCACCACCGGCCGCTGCACATACTGGTCCCGCAGCCGTCAGGAGTACTGGGTCAAGGGCGACACCTCGGGCCACATCCAGCAGGTCAAGTCCGTCGCCCTCGACTGCGACGCCGACACCGTCCTCGTCAAGGTCGACCAGACGGGTGCCGCCTGCCACACCGGCGACCGCACCTGCTTCGACGCCGACGTCCTCCCGCTCGCGCAGTAGGGTCAGCCGCCATGGATCTTGAAACCTTCCGCAAACTGGCCGTCGACCGGCGCGTCGTCCCCGTCAGCCGCCGCCTCCTCGCGGACGGCGACACCCCGGTCGGGCTGTACCGCAAACTCGCGGGCGAGCGCACCGGCACCTTCCTCCTCGAATCCGCCGAGAACGGCCGCACCTGGTCGCGCTACTCCTTCATCGGGGTACGCAGCGCCGCCACCCTCACCGCACGCGACGGGCAGGCCCACTGGCTGGGCACCCCGCCCGTCGGCGTCCCCGTCGACGGCGACCCGCTGCTGGCCCTGCGCGCCACCATCGAGACCCTGCACACCCCGCACGACCTGGTCGTCGACGACGGACTGCCCCCGTTCACCGGCGGCATGGTCGGCTACCTGGGCTACGACATCGTGCGCCGCCTGGAGAAGATCGGCGACAGCGTCGAGGACGACCTCCACCTCCCCGAGCTGACGATGCTGCTCACCTCGGACCTGGCCGTGCTCGACCACTGGGACGGCAGCGTCCTGCTGATCGCCAACGCGATCAACCACAACGACCTCGCGACCGGCGTCGACGAGGCGTACGCGGACGCCGTCGCCCGGCTCGACGCCATGGAGCAGGACCTCTCCCGCCCGGTCGAGAACGCCCCCGCCACCCTCCCGCCGTCCGAGCTCCCCCCGTACACCGCACTGTGGGGCGGCGAGGCATACCAGGACGCCGTCAAGGACGTGAAAGAACGCATCAGGGCCGGCGAGGCCTTCCAGGTCGTCCCCTCCCAGCGCTTCGAAACCCCGTGCACGGCAAGCGCGTTGGACGTCTACCGGGTGCTGCGCGCCACCAACCCCTCGCCGTACATGTACCTCTTCCGCTTCGACGGCTTCGACGTCGCCGGCTCCAGCCCGGAGGCCCTGGTCAAGGTCGAGGACGGCCGTGCCATGGTCCACCCGATCGCCGGGACCAGGCACCGCGGCGCCACCCCGCAGGAGGACCAGGTCCTCGCCGAGGAACTCCTCGCCGACCCCAAGGAACGCGCCGAGCACCTGATGCTCGTCGACCTCGGCCGCAACGACCTGGGGAGGGTCTGCGAACCCGGCACCGTCGAGGTCGTCGACTTCATGTCGATCGAGCGGTACTCGCACGTCATGCACATCGTCTCCACCGTCACCGGCCGCGTCGCCGAGGGCCGCACCGCCTTCGACGTCCTCACCGCGTGCTTCCCCGCGGGCACCCTCTCCGGCGCCCCCAAGCCCCGCGCGATGCAGATCATCGAGGAGCTCGAACCGACCCGCCGCGGACTGTACGGAGGCTGCGTCGGCTACCTCGACTTCGCCGGGGACTCCGACACCGCCATCGCCATCCGTACCGCCCTGCTCCGCGACGGCACGGCGTACGTCCAGGCGGGAGCGGGTGTCGTCGCCGACTCCGACCCGGTGGCCGAGGACACCGAGTGCCGCAACAAGGCCGCGGCCGTGCTCCGGGCGGTGCATACGGCCAACCGGCTCCACGGCGTCTGAGCGGTGCATACGGCCAACCGGCTCCACGGCGTCCGACGCGGTAAGGGATAGTGGAGTACGTGAGTGCTGTCCCCGTACCCCAGCCCCGTGCCCGAGCGGCCACCGCGCCCGACGCGACGGGAAGCCGCCGCAGTTTGGCCGCCGGCCTGCTCCTCGGGGCGGCCGGCGCCACCGTCGTCCTCCTCGCCTCCGGCCAGACGTGGGCCGAGGGCCGGGCCGCCGTCGGTGGCGGCTCCCTGCCGCTGACCGCCGACGGCCAGGACGTCACCGGACTCCCGGCGGCCCTCGCCATAGTCGGCCTGGCCGCCCTCGTCGCCGTGTTCGCCGTCCGCAGCGGCGGGCGGCTGCTCGTCGCCGGGCTCCTCGCCCTCAGCGGCCTCGGTGCCGGACTGAGCGCCTTCCTCGGCGCCTCCGACAGCGCGGCGCTCGACGAGAAGGCCGCCCAGACCACCGGTGACGCCTCGGCGACCATCGAAGCCCTCAGCCACACCGCGTGGCCCTACGTCACCGCGGCCGGCGGCCTGCTGATCCTCCTCGCCGGGCTGCTCGCCCTGCGGTACGGAAAGCTCTGGCCCACCATGTCGGGACGGTACGAACGGGACGGCACCCCCCGCCCCCGCAAGGCCGCCCGCACCGCCCCGGACCCGGACCGGCCCGAGGACCTGTGGAAGGCTCTGGACCGCGGCGAGGACCCGACGCGCGAGGCATGACCCCCCAGCTCACGCCCTACTCGCACGTACAGGACAATGAAGTCGAGCTTTCTGCACAGCGGCACCAACAGCGGCACCAGCTTTGCGTACAGCGATACCAACAGCGCATCACCAACAAGGAGCAACTCATGGCGGGCAGCAACCACGGACACACCCCGGCCGCCTGGACCGGTGTCATCATCTCCTTCATCGGCTTCTGCGCCGCGGGCGTCTTCGTGGTCGCGGCCAACCCGATCGGCTTCTGGGCAAGCATGGCCGTCATCCTCCTCGGCGGGGTCGTCGGCCTCGCGATGAAGGCCGCGGGCCTCGGCATGCCGAAGGAGTCGGCGGAGCTGGCCGCGGCCAGGGCGCGGGCCGGACAGGCCCAGATCTCCTGACACACGCAGCACACGTACGAATCGCGAGGCGCAGCCCGGCCCGGGCTGCGCCTTCCCGCATCAGCGGGGACAATCACCGAGTGGACGCAACGCCTACTCCAGCCGCCGCACCCCGTGTGCCGGGCTCCGTGCCCGCCCCGGGCCACCCGCCGACGCCACCGACGCCACCGACGCCAGGACAGCCACCGGCGCCCGGACAGCAGCTACCGCCCTCCGGACAGCAGCCACCACCGACGCCGGGTCACCCGTACTCGCCGGTCTTCCCGCCGGCCCCCGTCCCCGCCTCGCGCGTGCGGCGGCTCGCCACCCCGGTGGGGGCGATGGCCGCCGTCATCGGCGCCTTCGGCTACGTCGGCGCCGTCGACCCCAACGAGCCGGGCCACTACCCGGTCTGCCCGCTGCTCCGGTTCACCGGCCTGTACTGCCCGGGCTGCGGCGGGCTGCGCAGCGCGCACGCCGTCGCGCACGGCGACATCGCCGCCGCCCTCGGCTCCAACGCGCTCGCCGTCGTCGGCTACGGGATCTTCGCCGTGCTCTGGGTGGTCTGGATGTCCCGCGCGGCCCGGGGGCGGCCCGTGAGCATCGCCGTGAAGCCCGTCGTCGGGTGGGGGATCGGAGCGCTGCTGCTGGCCTTCTCGGTCGTCCGAAACCTCCCGTTCGGCTCGGCGCTGGCGCCTTGAATGCCCAGGTGCTGGGACATTCGCCCACTGGATTCGAGCCCTCCGGCCTCCTGCGGATAGCATTGACGTGGCTGATCCTGTTCCCTCATCACCGTCCCGGAAGGGGGCCGCTCGCGTGAGTGTGCTCGACGAGATCATCGACGGCGTACGCGCCGACCTCGCAGAGCGGCAGGCGCGTGTCAGCCTCGACGAGCTCAAGGAACGCGCGGCGCGCGCTCCGGCGGCCAAGGACGGAGTCGCCGCACTGCGCGGCGAGGGCGTGACCGTCATCTGCGAGGTCAAGCGCTCAAGCCCCTCCAAGGGGGCCCTTGCCGCGATCGCAGACCCGGCCGCGCTCGCCGCGGACTACGAGGCGGGCGGCGCGTCCGTCATCTCGGTCCTCACCGAGGAGCGCCGCTTCGGCGGTTCGCTCGCCGACCTGGAGGCCGTCCGCGCCAAGGTCGACATCCCGGTCCTGCGCAAGGACTTCATCGTCACCTCGTACCAGCTCTGGGAGGCCCGCGCCTACGGTGCCGACCTCGCCCTGCTGATCGTCGCCGCCCTCGACCAGGAGGCCCTGGTCTCCCTGATCGAGCGCGCCGAGTCCATCGGCCTGACGCCGCTGGTCGAGGCGCACGACGAGGAGGAGGCGGAGCGCGCGGTGGACGCCGGGGCGAAGATCATCGGCGTCAACGCGCGCAACCTGAAGGACCTCAAGGTCGACCGCTCCACCTTCGAGCGCGTCGCCCCCGAGATCCCGGACCACATCGTCAAGGTCGCCGAGTCCGGCGTGCGCGGTCCGCACGACCTGATCGCATACGCCAACGCGGGTGCCGACGCGGTGCTCGTGGGCGAATCCCTGGTCACCGGCCGCGACCCGCGGGCCGCCGTCGCCGACCTGGTCGCCGCGGGCGCCCACCCGGCACTCCGGCACGGACGGAGCTGACCGCAACCGTGTCCGCCCACCGTCCCGCGTCCCGTGTCCGGCCGGGCCTGCGCCCTGCCGGTACGACGGCCGCCCGGGATCCGCACGCGCCGCTGGCGCGCGGCTGCCGACCCCGTGGCTGCCGCGCTCCGGCCCGGCGTGTGCACGGCAGGCGTGTGCGTTACGTGATCGGCGACGAGCCCGGCCAGGTCAACGGCATGCGATGGCGCACGGGGTCCGCGCTGTAGCGAGCCCCGGCCGACGTACCCGCACCACTCCTGCCGTACGTACGACCGCACCGCCCGACCGCCCCGGTCGCGGCGGCGCTCCGCTCACGGCGCATACGGTGAACCCACCCATTGCAATGTCGAGGAGCACGTCGGATGTCATCTGACTTCTTCATCCCGGACCCGGAGGGTCTGATCCCCAGCGCCGAAGGGTACTTCGGTGCGTTCGGCGGCAAGTTCATCCCGGAGGCGCTCGTCGCCGCCGTGGACGAGGTCGCCGTCGAGTACGACAAGGCCAAGGCCGACCCGGCCTTCGCCGCCGAGCTCAACGAGCTCATGGTCAACTACACCGGCCGGCCCAGCGCGCTGACCGAGGTCCCGCGCTTCGCCGAGCACGCGGGCGGCGCCCGGATCTTCCTCAAGCGCGAGGACCTGAACCACACCGGCTCGCACAAGATCAACAACGTGCTGGGCCAGGCGCTGCTCACCCGGCGCATGGGCAAGACCCGGGTCATCGCCGAGACCGGCGCCGGCCAGCACGGCGTCGCCACCGCCACCGCCTGCGCGCTCTTCGGCCTCGAATGCACCATCTACATGGGCGAGATCGACACTGAGCGGCAGGCGCTGAACGTGGCGCGGATGCGGATGCTCGGCGCCGAGGTCATCGCCGTGAAGTCCGGCTCCAGGACCCTGAAGGACGCCATCAACGAGGCGTTCCGCGACTGGGTCGCCAATGTGGACCGCACGCACTACCTCTTCGGCACCGTCGCGGGACCGCACCCCTTCCCCGTCATGGTCCGCGACTTCCACCGCGTCATCGGCGTCGAGGCCCGCCGCCAGATCCTGGAGCGGACCGGCCGACTGCCGGACGCCGCGATCGCCTGCGTCGGCGGCGGCTCCAACGCCATCGGGCTCTTCCACGCCTTCATCCCGGACGCCCACGTCCGGCTGATCGGCTGCGAGCCCGCCGGACACGGAGTGGAGACCGGCGAGCACGCGGCGACCCTGACCGCGGGCGAGCCCGGCATCCTGCACGGCTCGCGGAGCTACGTCCTCCAGGACGACGAGGGCCAGATCACCGAGCCGTACTCCATCTCGGCCGGTCTCGACTACCCGGGCATCGGCCCGGAGCACGCGTACCTCAAGGACATCGGCCGTGGCGAGTACCGCGCGGTCACCGACGACGCCGCCATGCAGTCGCTGCGCCTCCTCTCCCGCACCGAAGGGATCATTCCGGCCATCGAGAGCGCCCACGCACTGGCCGGAGCTCTGGAGGTCGGCAAGGAGCTCGGCAAGGACGGACTGCTCGTGGTCAATCTGTCCGGCCGCGGCGACAAGGACATGGACACGGCGGCCCGCTACTTCGGGCTGTACGGCGGGACCGACGGAACCGTCGAGGCCGATGTGGCCGACGGGGAAGAGGAGATCACCAAGTGAGCGGCAACGTGGAGCTGTTGAGCTCCTCCCTCGCGACGGCGAAGGCGGAGAACAGGGCAGCGCTCATCGCGTACCTCCCGGCCGGCTTCCCGACCGTCGACGGCGCGATCGCCGCCGTGAAGGCGGTCGTGGCGGGCGGTGCGGACATCGTCGAGGTGGGGCTGCCGCACAGCGACCCGGTGCTCGACGGTCCGGTCATCCAGACCGCCGACGACATCGCCCTGCGCGGCGGCGTGAAGATCGCCGACGTGATGCGAACGGTCCGTGAGGCGTACGCGGCGACCGGGGTGCCGATCCTCGTCATGACGTACTGGAATCCGATCGACCGGTACGGCGTCGAGCGTTTCACGGCCGAGCTCGCCGAGGCGGGCGGCGCCGGGTGCATCCTGCCCGACCTGCCGGTCCAGGAGTCCGAGCTGTGGCGCGAGCACGCCGACAAGCACGGTCTCGCGACCGTCTTCGTCGTCGCGCCGAGCAGCAAGGACGAGCGCCTCGCCACCATCACCGCGGCCGGCTCCGGCTTCGTCTACGCGGCCTCGCTGATGGGCGTCACCGGCACCCGTGAGTCCGTCGGCGAGCAGGCCCAGGACCTGGTCGCGCGCACCCGCGCCACCACGTCCCTCCCGGTCTGCGTCGGCCTCGGCGTCTCCAACGCCCGACAGGCCGCCGAGGTCGCGGGCTTCGCCGACGGAGTGATCGTCGGCTCCGCCTTCGTCAAGGGCATGCTCGACGCCCCCGACGGGGAGGCGGGCCTGGCCGCGGTCCGCTCCCTGGCGGGCGAACTCGCCGAAGGCGTTCGAAAGCGCTGAATCGGGTGTAACCCAAACGGGTGGACCTGGACCGGGGAGGCACGCACGTGCCTCCCCGGTTCGTTGCTGCGGGTGTGAGCGAGAAGAACGAACAGGGAAAAAGGGCCGCGCGAGACCGGCTCGTCCAGCAGCGAGAGCGCGAGAAGGCGCATGAGCGCCGCAGGCGCACGCTGATCGTCAGCAGCGCCGTGGTGGGTGTGCTGGCGCTGGCCGCAGTCGTCGGCGTGATCGCCGCGAACACGGGCGGCAAGGGCGGCAAGGGCAATACGGCGGGGCCCGTCGTCGACCCGTCCGGCGCGACCGGCAAGGACAGCCTGGCCATCCAGGTCGGCGCGGACAATGCCCCGTCCACGCTCACCATCTGGGAGGACTTCCGCTGTCCGGTCTGCGCCCAGTTCGAGAAAGCGTTCCGGGACACCGCCCACGAGCTGGAGAGGAGCGGACAGACCAAGGTCGAGTACCACCTCGCCACGCTCATCGACGGCAATCTCGGCGGCAGCGGCTCGCTGCGGGCGGCCAACGCGGCGGCCTGCGCACAGGACGTCGGCAAATTCTCCGCGTATCACGACGTCCTCTACCGCAATCAGCCGCCCGAGACCGAGGACGCCTTCGGTGACAACGCCAAGTTGATCGAGCTCTCCGGGAAGGTCCCGGGGCTCGACACGCCCGACTTCCGCAGCTGTGTGGAGGACGGCAAGCACGACAGTTGGGTCCAGAAGTCCAACAAGGCGTTCCAGGACGGCGGATTCCCGGGCACGCCGACCGCGCTGCTCAACGGAGAGTCGATCTTCCCGAAGAAGGGGAACGAACCGATCACCTCGGCGAACCTGAAGAAGTGGGTCGCCGAGGCCAACAAGGGCAAGAAGCCTGGCACGGTCACCCCGGCTCCGTCGGGCTCCTGACCGTGTCCGGCAGGGGGAAACGCAGGGGGTACGGATGACCTGCCCGTTACCCAGACGTTGCCGGGTGGGTTGCCGTACGCCCCACCCGGCAAGGTAGCGTCGACCCTGCCATGGACCTTGCCTACATTCCCAGTCCGTCGACCGGCGTGATCGATCTCGGCCCGATCCCGCTCCGCGGCTACGCGTTCTGCATCATCATCGGTGTCTTCGTCGCCGTCTGGTTCGGCAACAAGCGCTGGATCGCCAGAGGCGGCAGAGCCGGCACCGTCGCCGACATCGCCGTCTGGGCCGTGCCCTTCGGTCTTGTCGGCGGCCGGCTCTACCACGTCATCACCGACTACCAGCTGTACTTCAGCGAGGGTGAGAACTGGGTCGACGCCTTCAAGATATGGCAGGGCGGCCTCGGCATCTGGGGCGCGATCGCCCTCGGCGCCGTCGGTGCCTGGATCGGCTGCCGCCGGCGCGGGATCCCGCTGCCGGCCTGGGCCGACGCGCTGGCCCCGGGGATCGCCCTGGCCCAGGCGTGCGGCCGCTGGGGCAACTGGTTCAACCAGGAGCTGTACGGCAAGCCGACCGATGTGCCGTGGGCGCTGAAGATCAGCGAGGGCCCCAACCGGGTCGCCGGCACGTACCACCCGACGTTCCTGTACGAGTCGCTGTGGTGCATCGGTGTCGCCCTGCTGGTCATCTGGGCGGACCGCCGCTTCAGGCTCGGACACGGCCGGGCGTTCGCGCTGTACGTCGCCGCGTACTGCGCGGGACGGGGCTGGATCGAGTACATGCGGGTCGACGAGGCCCACCACATTCTGGGCGTACGCCTCAACGTGTGGACCGCGGCGATCGTGTTCGTGCTGGCGGTGCTGTACATGGTGATCTCGGCGAAGGTACGGCCGGGACGCGAGGAGATCGTGGAACCGGACGCGGTGGACGCGGTGGACGCGGTGGACGCCGGAGGCGTCGAGGACGCGGGTGAAGCCAAGGACGCGGGTGACACCGAAGGCGTCGATGCCGCGAAGGACGGCGACGCGAAGGACTGTGACGCCGCGGGTGACGCGGACGGTACCGCGAAGGCGACGGAGAAGAACGGCGCCGCGGCCGCGGAGGCGGCGCAGAACGGCTGAGCCGTCGTGCTTGTACGTGTGGGGCCCGAACCATCTGGTTCGGGCCCCACACGTACAACGCACCGTTACTGACTTCGGCGTATTAGGGTCTGTCCGGTCTGTCGAGCGCGAGGCCCGTCCCGGCGAGGAATCCGCCGAGGATGCCGTGCCGGTACTGCAGCGCTTTGAGCCGCCTGCGGAGCAGAGTCTCCAGCTCGCTGAGGGTGCGGGCGGCCAGGTTGGCCAGGCTCCGCTTGATGTGCGCCCACAGGCCCTCGACCGGGTTGAGGTCGGGCGCATACCCGGGCAGCAGGACCACCGTCAGCCAGTCCCGCTCGGCAACGAGTGCCTTCATCGTCTTGGAGATGTGGGTGTTCAGCCGGTCCCACACCACGATCAGCGGGGCCTTGAGCAGTTGGTGGGCGCCATCCAACAGGCGTATGTAGTCCGCCTCGCCCAGCGAGCGACGCTCGCCCTTGCGGCCGGTATGCCGACGCAGCCGGTAGCACAGACGGGCGGGCAGGCCCGGCCGGTAGCACAGCAGACCGGCCACCGAGAGACGTCCCCGGCTACGGCCGGGCACCTTGACCCTCGGGGTGATGCCGCGCCGGCCCCAGGTGCGGCCCTTGGGCGGCCGACCGGTCACGCCCGCTTCGTCCTCGAAGCAGATGAACGCGCCGGTCGCCGCCCGGAGGGTTTTACCTCCTGCCAGGTCGCCTCCCGCCATGCGGTGATCGCGTCCTCGTCGCGTTCGGCGGCGGGCCGGGCGGGCATCTGCACGCTGTAGCCCATGCGGTGCAGCAGCCGAGTGACCCCGGAGACGCTGTAGGAGAGGTGGAACTTCCGCCCGATCAGCGTGCGTACCCGCGCGGCGGTCCACACCTGGTCGTCCGCCCAGCCGTGCGCGGCCGGCCCCTCATCAAGCCACATCGCGAGCTTGGTCTGCAGGTGTGGGCCGAGCCGACAGTCGTAGCCGCAGGGGCCTCTGGAACGCAGCGCCTCGCGTCCGCCCGTCCTCCAGGTGCGGCGCCACTGGTAGACCGACTTCTCACTCACCCGTAACTCCCGGGCGATGCACGGGACTTCCACGCCCTCATCGAAGAGGTCAACGGCCCGCATCCGTACCTCTTCCCGGCGCCTGCGCTGCTCGGCGGTCAGCCCGCCCCCGTCCGGATACCGCATACCTCCGGCGTACCAGCCCGGACGGACCCCGTCACCCCTCCCGACACAAATCCAGACCCCGAAACGCCGAAATCAGTACCGCCCCTCCCCGTCACCCCTCCCGCGTGGCCAGCGCGAGCGTGCGACGGGCCGAGGCCACTACCGCCGCGTCGACGAACCGGCCGTCCGGGAGGGCCAGCGCCCCCTCGTCCGTCGCGGCCGCCGCCACGATCTCCGTCGCCGCCTCGACCTCCTTGGCCGTGGGGCGGAACGCCCGCTCGATGACCGGGAGCTGGCGGGGATGGATCGCCGCCCGCCCCAGGAAACCCAGCGCCCGGCCGCGCGCGCAGGACGCCGCCAGGCCGTCCAGGTCCCGTACGTCCGGGAACACCGACTGGGTGGGCGGCGCCAGTCCGGCCGCGCGGGCGGCGACCACGACCCGGCTGCGCGACCAGTCGAGCCCGGCGTCGTCCCGCACCCCCAGATCGGCCCGGAGGTCCGCCTCGCCCAGGGCGATGGAGCGTACCTGGGGATGGGAGGCGGCGACCGTGTACGCGTGCTCGATGCCGAGCGCCGATTCCAGCAGCGGACAGAGCGCGACCCCCGGTGCCACGGCCGCGATGTGATGGACGGACGCCGCGTGTGTGATCTTGGGCAGCCGGAGTTCGGCGAGGCCCGGCAGTCCGGCCAGGGCGAGGACGTCCGCCTCGGTGTGGACCCGGACGTGGACCGGCACGGCCGTGTCCTCGGCGGGCTCGGACAGGAGCTCGGCGGTGGCCGACCGCGCGTACTCCTTGCGGTCCGGCGCGACCGCGTCCTCCAGATCGACGATCACCACGTCCGCACCCGCGTCGCGCGCCTTGCGCACCACCTCCGGCCGGTCGCCGGGGACGTACAGCAGGGTGAGGGGGACCACCGCGGTCACAGCACGTGCTCCGCCCGCAGCGCGGCGATCTCCGGAGCCGACAGGCCCAGAGCGGTGAGGATCTCGTCGGTGTCCGCGCCGTGCGGCCGGCCCGCCCAGCGGATCGCGCCCGGCGTCCCGGACAGACGGAACAGGACGTTCTGCATCCTCAGTGGGCCCAGCTCCGGGTCGTCGACCTCGGTGATGGAGCCGAGGGCCCGGTACTGCGGGTCCTCCATCACGTCCTGGATGTCGTGGATCGGCGCGATCGCCGCCTCCGCCTTCTCGAACGCGGAGACCGCCTCCTCACGGGTGTGCCGGGCGATCCAGTCGCCGACCGCCTCGTCGAGCTCGTCGGCGTGCTCGGCGCGGGTGGTGCCGGAGCCGAACCAGGGCTCGTCGATCAGTTCCGGCCGGCCGACCAGACGCATCACCCGCTCGGCGATCGACTGCGCGGAGGTGGAGACCGCGACCCAGTGCCCGTCCGAGGTGCGGTACGTGTTGCGCGGCGCGTTGTTGCGGGAGCGGTTGCCGGTGCGCGGCTGTACGTAGCCGAGCTGGTCGTACCAGACGGGCTGCGGCCCCAGCACGGTCAGGATCGGCTCGATGATCGCCATGTCGACGATCTGCCCCTCTCCGCTCCGGTCGCGTCCGGCGAGCGCGGCCATCACGGCGTACGCGGTGGCCAGTGCCGCGATCGAGTCGGCGAGCCCGAACGGCGGGAGCGTGGGCGGCCCGTCCGGCTCGCCGGTGATCGCGGCGAATCCGCTCATCGCCTCGGCCAGGGTGCCGAAGCCGGGGCGGTGCGCGTACGGGCCGAACTGACCGAAGCCGGTGACCCTGGCCAGCACCAGCCGCGGGTTGACGGCGTGCAGTTCCTGCCAGCCGAGGCCCCAGCGTTCCAGTGTCCCGGGCCGGAAGTTCTCGATGATCACGTCGGTTTCGGCGGCCAGCCGGAGCAGGATGTCGCGTCCGCCGGGGCTGGACAGGTCGAGGGTCAGATTGCGCTTGTTGCGGCCGAGCAGCTTCCACCACAGGCCGATGCCGTCCTTCGTCGGGCCGTGCCCGCGCGACGGATCGGGCCTGCGTGGATGCTCGACCTTGATCACCTCGGCGCCGAAGTCACCGAGCATGGTGGCGGAGAGCGGGCCGGCGAAGAGCGTCGCGAGGTCGATGACCCGCAGCCCGGTCAGGGGTGCCTGCGTGGGCGCGTTCATGCGGCGTCGATCTCGCTGCGGTACGGCATGGAGGTCGAGGCGCCCGGCCGCTGCACGCAGAGCGCGGCGGCGGACGACGCCCAGGCCAGTGACTCGGGTACCGGCCGTCGCTCGCCGAGTGCCACGGCCAGTGTGCCGACGAAGGTGTCCCCGGCACCGATGGTGTCGACGGCGGTGACCTCGGGCGCGGGGAAGAGCACGGGTTCGCCGCCCCGGGCCGCGTACAGGCAGCCCTTCGAGCCGAGTGTGATGACGACCGCCGGGACCTGGCCGAGCAGGGTCTGCGCCGCCGCGTGGGGGTCCGCGGAGCCGGAGAGCGCGGCTGCCTCGTGCTCGCCCGGGATCAGCACATCGACGTAGTCGAGGAGTTCGGACGGCAGGGGCTGTACGGGGGACGGGGTGAGGATGGTCCGTACGCCCTGGGCGTGGGCGACCCGCGCGCCCTCCAGTACGGCGGACAGCGGCAGCTCCAGCTGGAGGAGGAGCAGATCGGCTCCGGCGATGGCGGCCATTTCGCCGGGGCCGAGGCCGGTGACGGTGCCGTTGGCGCCGGGGATCACCACGATGGAGTTGGCACCCGTGTCGTCGACGACGATGTGCGCGGTGCCGCTGGGGCCCTCGGTGGTGTGCAGCAGATCGGTGTCGACGCCCGCGTGCTCCAGGTTGGACCGCAGCAGGGCGCCGTACGCGTCGTCGCCGACCGCGCCGATCATCGTCACCTCGGCGCCCGCGCGTGCGGCGGCCACGGCCTGGTTGGAGCCCTTGCCGCCGGGGACGGTGCGCAGCTCCCGTCCGGTGACGGTCTCGCCGCGCTCCGGGGCCCGTGCGGCGTAGGCGACGAGGTCCATACTGGTGCTGCCGAGCACCGCGATGGCGGTCATGGGCGGAGTGCCTCCTTGTGGGTGAGCCGATGGGTCTGTTCGGCGAGTGCGTCGAAGCCGATGGAGTCGAAACCGGGGACGGACGTGGCGAGGCGGTTCTTCAGCGGGGCGGTCCAGCGGTCGGGCAGCGCGTCGGGGCTCCCGGCCAGCAGACCGGCGAGCGAACCGGCGGTCGCACCGTTGGAGTCGGTGTCCCAGCCGCCCGACACCGCACGGCAGACGGAGTCGGAGAAGTCGCCGTCGGCGTGGGTGAGGGCGGCCGCGAGCAGCGCGGCGTTGGGCAGCACATGGACCCAGTGGTGGCCGCCGTACTCGGCATGCAGCCGGTCGACGGCCGCGTCGAAGCCGTCGCCGCGGGCCGCCCCGACGCCGAAACGCACCGCGTGCGCGAACCGGGAACGCGGCGGTACGACACGCAGCCCGGCGGCCAGAGCGCCGTGCACATCGCTCGCGCCGCCGGCCGCCTCGGCGAGCATCGCGGCGGTGAACATCGCCCCGTACACCCCGTTGGCGGTATGGGTGAGGACGGCGTCCCGATGCGCCTGTTCCGCCGCGGCCGACGGGTCGCCCGGATGCGTCCAGCCGTGCACGTCCGCCCGGATCTGCGCGCCGATCCACTCCCGGAACGGGTTGCGGTACGTGGCGGTGTGCGGGGGCTCGATGCCGTCGAGCAGATTGCGGTACGCGACCCGTTCGGCGGTGAACGTCCGGCCGGCCGGGAGTTCGTCGAGCCAGAGCCGGGCGAGGTCGCAGGTGGTGAAGGACGGTCCGTACCGCTGGAGCAACAGCACGGTGAGCAGCGGGTGGTTGAGGTCGTCGTCCTCGGGCATGCCGTCGATGTTCTCGGCCAGGGAGGTGGGCGCGGAGCGGCGGTTCCAGGGGTAGGTGGCGGCGAGTTCGGCGGGCAGCCCCTTGGCGGTGAACCAGGTGGTCAGGGGCCAGTTGCCGGTGGCGCGGGCCAGCGCGCGGATGCCGGCGAGCGGCAGTTTCTCGACGGGTTTGCCGAGCAGGCAGCCGGCGGCCCGGCCCAGCCAGGCGGCGTGCAGCCGGTCCTGACTCACCGGCGGCGGCTCCGTGCGCGGGGCGGGCCAGTCGGGGCAGGCGGTCCGGATGGCGGCCAGCTCCGTCGGCTCGTCGGCCTCCAACGGCGATTCCAGCAGGGCGAGTTCGTCCAGCAGTCGCTCCGCGAGCGCGCGCAGCTCCGGTGCCGGAGCAGTCGACGCGCCCGCGCGGTCCGGGGCGGGGGCGCCGCCCGCCTCGTACCACCGGCGTGCGACGGCCCGCGCGTCCCGCCCGTCCTCGGCCGCCTGGCGCAGTTCGTGCCCGACCAGGTCCTCGGGCTGCACCCACGTCACCCGTACCGTCATGGCGTGCTCGTCAGCGCGGCGAACGCCGACTCGTGCGCGCGGCGCCGGGCCGTGTCCCGTGCGAACACCTCGCGGGCGACGTCCGCCAGGGTTTGCGCGGGGGCGTGCAGATCGAGCCGGCTGGCCTCGGCGACCGTTTTCACCCAGGTGGCGGGGATCGCCCGCTCGCCGTGGAGCGCGCCCGCGAGGGCGCCGCTCATCGTGGCGATCGAGTCGCAGTCCCGGCCGTAGTTGACCGAGCCGAGGACCGTGTGCCGGTAGTCGCCGCCTGCGACGAGCAGCATGCCGAGCGCGATCGGGAGTTCCTCGATGGAGTGCAGCCGGGACGGCCGGCGGGCGCCGAGCGAGGGGGAGCGGTAGTCGGGGCCGACGGTGTCGAAGGGGGCGACGGCGGTACGCAGCGGCGCCAGCGCCGACTCGAAGTCGCGGTACCGGCAGGCCACTTCGCACACCGCCTCGATGGCGGATCGGGTGCCGTCCTTGGCGAGCGAGAGACAGGTGTCGACGACGGTGGCGGGCGTCGCGCCCGGGGTGCAGGCCGCGGCGACGGCCGCCGCGAACACCCCGGCCGCCTCCCTGCCGTACGAGGACTGATGGGCACCGGCGACATCCAGCGCCTCGGCGTACGCGGCCCGCGGATCGACGGCGTTGACCAGGCCGACCGGCGCCATGTACATCGCCGCACCGCAGTTGACGATGTTTCCGGAGCCCGCCTCACGCGGATCGACATGGCCGTAGTGCAGCCGTGCGACGATCCACTTCTCGGCGAGGAAGATCCGCTGGAGCGGCAGCGCGTCCGCCTCCAGCTCCGGGATCCAGCGGGGCGTGGAGATCAGTTCGGGCACCAGGTGGTCGGCGACCGCGTACGCGTCGAGGTGGTCGCGCACCGCCCCGTACACCCGAACCAGCGCATGGGTCATCAAGGTGTCGTCGGTGACGTGTCCGTCGCCCTTGTGGTACGGGGCGATGGGGCGGGCCGTACGCCAGTCGTCGCCGTCCCACGGGCCGACGATCCCGCTGATCCGCCCGCCGTGACGGGTCGTGATCTGCTCGGGGGACCGGCCCTCGACCGGACCGCCGAGCGCGTCGCCGACCGCGGCGCCGACGAGCGCTCCCGTGATCCGTTCATCGAGTGTGAGTGCCGTGGTCCTCGCCTCGGACCGCGTGGGCATGGTGGATGTCATGTCCGAATTGTCCACCCGTGAGCTTCGGTTCCGTGTCTGCCAGCAGCCCGGCGAGTTCGATGAGATCGGTCCCCGCGAGACGGGGCAGCGCACACCCGGCCAGGGTGCGGCAGGCCTCGCGCCAGCCGTTCGGGACGGCGCCGATGCCGCCGAGCGCACCGGTCAGCGCACCGGCCAGGGCGGGCGCCGAGTCGGCCACCCGGGACAGGCACGCCGCCGCGGGAACGGCCTGGGCGATCTGCCCGCGGGCCGCCGTGGCCAGGGCGAGGGCGACCGGGACGGTCTCGGCGGCGGCGATCCCGTAGCTGTAGACATGGTCGACGATCTGATGCTCCAGCACCGGCACGAGGGCGAACGCGCCCGCCGCCTCGCCGACGAAGTCACGGGCGATCCGGACGGCGTGGACGGCGTTGCGGGCGATCTCCGTGCCGTCGGGGAGTTGGGCGAGCGCGGCGTTCACCGCGGTGTCCACGTCCGCCCCGCCCAGCGCCTCGGCGATCGCGGCGGCCATCGCCCGCGCGCCGTGCACACCGTCGCCGTCCTGCGTGTAGCGGGCGTCGAACTCGGCGAGGTCGGCGGCGGCGGCGGGGTCGGCGGGGTGGACGACGGCGAGCACGGCGGCCCGTACGCAGGCCGCGTCGTCGAAGTAGTGCGGGTTGTCGTGGCCGGTGGCGGGCGGGCGCAACCCGGCGGCGAGATTGCCGAGCCCGGCCCGCACCGAGATCCGGGCGCGCAGCGGGAGCACCGCTGACTCGACCTCGGGGGCCCGGGCGGCGGCCGCGGCGACCTCGGCCGCCAGCGCGTTCCAGGCGACGTCGACGGCGGCCCGCATCCGGCGTTCGGGAGACAGCCCGTGCAGCGGACCGGCCGCCGAGGTGAGCACGGTCCCGGCGGCGAACGCCGCCCATTCGGCGTCGTCGGAGGGCCCGAGCCGCAGGGGTTCGGGCGGCTGGTTGAGCGCGATGGGCACGGGCAGCGTGGTGGTGGCGTTCTGCTCGGCGAAGGTGTCGAGCTCCCGGGTGAGGCGCCGGGTCCACTCGGGCATCCGGGTGGCCCGGTGCCGCGCGGCCGGCCATCCGGCGGCGTCCCCGGCGGCGAGCCCGAGCAACAGCCCCTCGATCCGGGCCCGATGCCCGGGCACCGGACGGGTGCGGAGCCGGGCGGCGGGGGAGACGGGCGCGCGAGGGGCGTTGTCCGGGACCGCGTCCGTACGGTCCGGGCCCGCTTCCGTACCCCGGTGGTTCCGGTCCGGGGCCGTGTCCGTACCCCGGTGGTTCCGGTCCGGGTCCTCGTCGTCGGAGACGGGCGGGGCGCCGGGAGACACGTACGCGGAACCGGCGTCGCGCGTCGGGGCGCCGTCCGGCGTACCGGCTTCGCCCCCCGCGCCCGCGTACGCCCCCGCCCCCGCGTACGCCTCGTCCGCGTCGTCCGGGGTGAGCAACTCCGCGATGTCCAGGACGTGGTAGCCCCGCATCGACGGCAGACAGCTGCCCCGGACCGGGCCGATCGCCTCCCCCCAGTGCCGGGGAATCGCGGACGCCCCGTGCAGGGCGCCGGCCAGGGCTCCCGCCACCGCGGCCGTGGTGTCCGCGTCGCGGCCCATGTTGACGGCGGTCAGCACCGCCGTACGGAAGTCGCCGCGCGCCGCCGCGAACGCGCCGAACGCCAGGCCGACCGCCTCCGGCGCCAGGTCCGTCCACGGGTAACCGCCGACCACCACCGCGGAACGCACCGCGCGCTCCATGGTGAGCCGGTCGGGGTACGTGCGCTGCGCCGCCGCCACCGCGCGCCGCAGCGAGCGCGCCGTCCAGGAGTCCATGGGAACGACGGACAGCGCGGCGGCGATCACCGACGCGAGCCCGGCCCCCGCCATCGCGGCGGCCACCCCGGCCGCCACCGCCTGGCCGCCGTAGATGCCCTCCCCGTCATGGCTGACCCGCCCGTCCACCGCGACCAGCCGCGCCGCCTCGTACGGCCGGCCCGCCGCGAAGACACCGAACGGTGCCGCTCTTATCGCCAGGCCGTCGCTCCAGGCGTGCCGGTGCTGGGCGGAGATCGGGGCGGCGAGGCCCCGGCGCAGATTCTCCAGCGTGCCCCGCTCACTGAACCCGGCGCCGCGGAACGGCCCCTCGTCCAGATCGGCGATCCACAGATGCCAGGCCCGCTCCACCTGGGTGACGGTCAGCGCCGAACCGTGCCGGGCGAGCAGCAGCCCGGAGAAGATCGCGTACTCCGTGTCGTCCGTGCCCGCGGGGTCGTCGCTCACGAAGCCCTCGATCCGGCCCCAGCGACGGCGGATCTCGGACGGCCGCAGGTTCTCCGCCGGTGCGCCCAGCGCGTCACCGACCGCGAGGCCGAGCAGGGAACCCCTGGCCCGGTCGCCCAGGTCCCCGCGCGCCCCCGCGCCCCGGACCGGACCGCCGCCCGCCGCCACCGGTGCGCCGTGCCGCGCCGTCGACGGTGCGCCGTGCCGCGCCGTCGACGGTGCGCCGTGCCGTCCCGCCGCCGTGCCGCCGGCCCGCGGCTCTGCCGGATTCCCTGCAATCGACTCCATCGCGTCGACCCTTCGCTCACACCGAGCCAGTTCTCGTACGCTCGATCTGTCCCACGCGGAGCCCCGACAGAGGCCGATAATCGCAACAAAAGGGCCAGTTGGATGACGGCCCGGCGTCGGTAAGGCAGGCCGTACTCACCTGGTCGCGGGGGCAGGTAAGTACGGCCTGCCTTGCTGGCGGGGGCCCTTTTTCGTGCGTACTTTCGATGGTGTTGAGCGGGGGCGGAGCGCGTGGAAACCCGCTGCCGGAGAAGGGGAGAGCTGTGTCCATCATCGAGACCGACGCCGTACTGCACGAGGCACACCGCGACAACCACACCCACCGCGATGTGAACGGCGGCTGGCTGCGGCCCGCGGTGTTCGGTGCCATGGACGGGCTGGTCTCCAACCTCGCGCTGATGACCGGCGTCGCGGGTGGCGCCGTCTCCCAGCAGACGATCGTGATCACCGGACTGGCGGGCCTGGCCGCCGGGGCGTTCTCCATGGCGGCCGGCGAATACACCTCCGTCGCCTCGCAGCGTGAGCTCGTCGAGGCCGAACTCGACGTCGAACGGCGCGAGTTGCGCAAGCACCCCAAGGACGAGGAGCGGGAGCTCGCCGCGCTCTACGAGTCCCGTGGCGTCGAGCCCGGCCTCGCCCGCGAGGTCGCGCGGCAGCTGTCGCGCGACCCGGAGCAGGCCCTGGAGATCCACGCCCGCGAGGAGCTCGGCATCGACCCGGGCGATCTGCCCTCGCCGCTCGTCGCCGCCGTGTCCTCGTTCGGCGCGTTCGCGCTGGGCGCCCTGCTGCCCGTACTCCCGTACCTGCTCGGCGCGAGTGAGCTGTGGCCGGCCGTGCTGCTCGCACTCGTCGGGCTGTTCGCCTGCGGTGCGGTGGTCGCCAGGGTGACGGCGCGCAGCTGGCTGTACAGCGGGCTGCGGCAGCTGGTGCTCGGCGGCGCCGCTGCCGCGATCACCTACGGTCTCGGCACACTGTTCGGCGTGGCCGCCGGAAGCTAGTGCCCCTCCCGGCAAGCTTTGCCCGGAAGGAGCAAAGCTTGCCGGTCACGGCGATAGCGCCCCTCGGCGGGGAGTGCGACATCGAGCCCGTCCGGCTGAAGGCTTTGTCCTCGAACGCCGGACGGGCTTCGTATCGGAGGTGCGTCCGCCATTCGTAACGCGTCCGCCATCCGTGTGACGTACGTCTTGGTGACCGCCTCTGGGCGGAACGGCATCCTCCCACGTAAAATGAGTCCCTATACAGGGCTCCACATAAGTAGCCGTTACCCGGCGGTTTCGTTTTCTTTGCCGCCGGGCATGAGCCGTAGACACCGCGGGCAACGACGCCTGCTCTCTGCGGTCCCCCCGGGCGCCGATCCTCCGACTGCGACCCCTCGCCGCCTCAGGCAGTGTCCGTATGTTGGAACGAACTATCCGCTTCTTGAGAAGCGCCCCATCATGTAAACCTGAACGGAATCTCGCAGAGGGCCAACGTCGTCCCTCGGCACTGCATATGCCACGACGACGACGGGAGAGCCGATGCGTACCGACGCCTGGTCGCCCATGGACGGTCGCCCCGCCCAGCAGGGGATGTACGACCCCCGTAACGAGCACGACGCCTGTGGTGTCGGGTTCGTGGCCACTTTGACCGGTGTGGCCAGCCATGAGCTGGTCGAGCAGGCGCTGACCGTACTGCGCAACCTCGAACACCGCGGTGCCACCGGATCCGAGCCCGACTCCGGCGACGGCGCCGGAATCCTCCTCCAGGTGCCGGACACCTTCCTCCGCGACGAGGTCGCCTTCGACCTCCCCGAGGCCGGCGCCTACGCCGCCGGAATCGCCTTCCTGCCTGCGGACGACGCCACCGAGGCCGTCCGGAAGCTGGAGAAGATCTCCGCCGAGGAGGGCCTCAAGGTCCTCGGCTGGCGCCAGGTCCCGGTCACCCCCGACATCCTCGGCAACGGCGCCCGCGCCACCATGCCCGAGTTCCGCCAGCTCTTCGTCGCGGACGGCACGAGCACCGGCATCGCGCTCGACCGCAAGGCCTTCGTGCTGCGCAAGCGCGCCGAGCGGGAGGCCGGGGTGTACTTCCCCTCGCTCTCCGCCCGCACGATCGTCTACAAGGGCATGCTCACCACGGGGCAGCTGGAGCCGTTCTTCCCGGACCTCTCCGACCGCCGCTTCGCCACCGCGGTCGCGCTGGTCCACTCGCGCTTCTCCACGAACACCTTCCCGAGCTGGCCGCTCGCCCACCCGTACCGCTTCGTCGCGCACAACGGTGAAATCAACACGGTCAAGGGCAACCGCAACTGGATGAAGGCCCGCGAGTCCCAGCTCGCGTCGAGCGCGTTCGGCTCTGCCGACCATGGGCACAGCGGTAGCGAGCAGCTCGACCGGATCTTCCCCGTCTGCACCCCCGACGCCTCCGACTCCGCCTCCTTCGACGAGGTCCTGGAGCTGCTCCACCTCGGCGGCCGTTCGCTGCCCCACTCGGTGCTGATGATGGTTCCCGAGGCGTGGGAGAGCCCCGAATCGAAGAACGCCATGGATACAGCCCGGCGCGCCTTCTACCAGTACCACGCCACGATGATGGAGCCCTGGGACGGCCCGGCCTGCGTCACCTTCACCGACGGCACCCAGGTCGGCGCGGTCCTGGACCGCAATGGTCTGCGCCCCGGCCGCTACTGGGTCACCGACGACGGCCTCGTCGTGCTCTCCTCCGAGGTCGGTGTCCTGGACATCGACCCCGCCAAGGTCGTTCGCAAGGGCCGCCTCCAGCCCGGCAGGATGTTCCTGGTCGACACCGCCGAGCACCGCATCATCGAGGACGACGAGATCAAGGCCGCCCTCGCCGCCGAGCAGCCGTACGAGGAATGGCTGGAGACCGGCGAGATCGAGCTGGAGGACCTCCCCGAGCGGGAGCACATCGTGCACACGCACGCCTCCGTCACCCGCCGCCAGCAGACCTTCGGTTACACCGAGGAAGAGCTCCGCGTCATCCTCGCCCCGATGGCCCGCACCGCCGGCGAACCCCTCGGCTCCATGGGTACGGACTCCCCGATCGCCGCCCTGTCCGAGCGCCCCCGGCTGCTCTTCGACTACTTCACCCAGCTGTTCGCGCAGGTCACCAACCCGCCGCTGGACGCCATCCGCGAGGAGCTCGTCACCTCGCTGCGCTCCACGCTCGGCCCGCAGGGCAACCTGCTGGAGCCGACCGCCGCGTCGTGCCGCAGCGTCACGCTGCCGTTCCCGGTGATCGACAACGACGAGCTGGCCAAGCTGATACACATCAATGCCGACGGCGACATGCCGGGCATGAAGGCCGCCACGCTCTCCGGTCTCTACCGGGTCAGCGGCAGCGGTGAGGCCCTCGCCGCGCGGATCGAGCAGATCTGTACCGAGGTCGACGTCGCCATAGAGGACGGCGCCCGCCTGATCGTTTTGTCCGACCGGCACTCCGACGCCGAGCACGCGCCGATCCCGTCGCTGCTGCTCACCTCGGCCGTCCACCACCACCTCATCCGTACCAAGCAGCGCACCCAGGTGGGTCTGCTGGTCGAGGCCGGGGACGTCCGCGAGGTCCACCACGTCGCGCTGCTGATCGGTTACGGCGCCGCCGCGGTCAACCCGTACCTGGCGATGGAGTCCGTCGAGGACCTGGTCCGGGCCGGCACGTTCATCGAGGGCATCGAGCCCGAGAAGGCCATCCGGAACCTGATCTACGCGCTCGGCAAGGGCGTCCTGAAGGTCATGTCCAAGATGGGCATCTCCACCGTCGCCTCCTATCGCGGCGCCCAGGTCTTCGAGGCCGTCGGCCTGGACGAGGCCTTCGTCGCGAAGTACTTCAACGGCACCGCCACCAAGATCGGCGGCGCCGGACTCGACGTGGTCGCCAAGGAGGTCGCGGCCCGGCACGCCAAGGCGTACCCCGCTTCCGGCATCTCCGCCTCGCACCGCGCGCTGGAGATCGGCGGCGAGTACCAGTGGCGCCGCGAGGGCGAGCCGCACCTCTTCGACCCGGAGACGGTCTTCCGCCTCCAGCACGCCACGCGCAACAAGCGGTACGACATCTTCAAGAAGTACACGGACCGGGTGAACGAGCAGTCCGAGCGCCTGATGACGCTCCGCGGCCTGTTCGCCCTCAAGACAAATGAGAACGGTAAGTCGGACCGTGAGGCGATCCCGGTCGACGAGGTCGAGTCCGTCTCCGACATCGTCAAGCGGTTCTCCACCGGCGCCATGTCGTACGGCTCGATCTCCCGCGAGGCGCACGAGACCCTCGCCATCGCCATGAACCAGCTGGGCGGAAAGTCCAACACCGGTGAGGGCGGCGAGGACGCCGACCGGCTCTACGACCCGGCGCGCCGTTCGTCCATCAAGCAGGTCGCCTCCGGCCGCTTCGGTGTGACCAGCGAGTACCTGGTCAACGCGGACGACATCCAGATCAAGATGGCGCAGGGCGCCAAGCCCGGCGAGGGCGGCCAGCTGCCCGGCCACAAGGTCTACCCGTGGGTCGCCAAGACCCGGCACTCCACCCCGGGCGTCGGCCTGATCTCGCCGCCGCCGCACCACGACATCTACTCCATCGAGGACCTGGCTCAGCTGATCCACGACCTCAAGAACGCCAACCCGGCGGCCCGCATCCACGTGAAGCTGGTCTCCGAGGTCGGTGTCGGCACCGTCGCCGCGGGTGTCTCCAAGGCGCACGCGGACGTCGTCCTGATCTCCGGCCACGACGGCGGAACGGGTGCCTCCCCGCTCACCTCGCTGAAGCACGCGGGCGGCCCCTGGGAGCTCGGTCTCGCCGAGACGCAGCAGACCCTGCTGCTCAACGGCCTGCGCGACCGCATCGTCGTGCAGACCGACGGCCAGCTGAAGACCGGCCGCGACGTCGTCATCGCCGCGCTGCTGGGCGCCGAGGAGTTCGGTTTCGCGACCGCGCCGCTCGTCGTCTCGGGCTGCGTCATGATGCGGGTCTGCCACCTCGACACCTGCCCGGTCGGCATCGCCACCCAGAACCCGGTCCTGCGCGACCGGTTCTCGGGCAAGGCCGAGTACGTCGTCAACTTCTTCGAGTTCATCGCCAGGGAAGTCCGCGAGCTCCTCGCCGAGCTGGGCTTCCGTACGATCGAGGAGGCCGTCGGCCACGCCGAGCTGCTCGACACCGACCGTGCGATCACGCACTGGAAGGCGCAGGGGCTCGACCTGGAGCCGCTGTTCTACGTCCCCGAGCTGCCCGAGGGCGCGGTGCGCCACCAGCGGATCGAGCAGGACCACGGTCTCGCCAAGGCCCTCGACAACGAGCTGATCAGGCTTGCCGCCGACGCCCTGAACGCGGAGAGCGCCGAGGCCGCCCAGCCGGTCCGGGCCCAGATCGCGATCCGCAACATCAACCGGACCGTCGGCACCATGCTCGGCCACGAGGTGACGAAGAAGTTCGGCGGCGCCGGTCTGCCGCAGGACACCATCGACATCACGTTCACCGGCTCCGCCGGCCAGTCCTTCGGCGCGTTCGTGCCGACCGGGGTGACGCTGCGACTGGAGGGCGACGCCAACGACTACGTCGGCAAGGGCCTCTCCGGCGGCCGCATCGTCGTCCGCCCGGACCGCGGCGCCGACCACCTCGCCGAGTACTCCACCATCGCGGGCAACACCATCGCCTACGGAGCCACCGGCGGCGAACTGTTCCTGCGCGGCCGCACCGGTGAACGGTTCTGCGTCCGCAACTCCGGCGCGACCGTCGTCTCCGAGGGCGTGGGCGACCACGGCTGCGAATACATGACCGGCGGCCACGCCGTGGTACTCGGCGAGACCGGACGCAACTTCGCCGCAGGCATGTCGGGCGGTGTCGCGTACGTCATCGACCTGGACCGCGACAACGTCAACGTCGGCAACCTCGGCGCGATCGAGGCCCTCTCCGACACCGACCGGCAGTGGCTGCACGACGTGGTGCGCCGCCACCAGGAGGAGACCGGTTCCACGGTCGCCGAGAAGCTGCTCGCCGAGTGGGACAGCGCCGACGGCGGTGTCTCCCGCTTCAGCAAGATCATCCCGTCCACGTACAAGGCAGTGCTCGCCGCCAAGGACGCCGCTGAGCTCGCCGGTCTCTCCGAACAGGAGACCACCGAGAAGATGATGGAGGCGGCGACCAATGGCTGACCCCAAGGGCTTCCTGACCACCGGGCGCGAGGTCGCCGAGACCCGCCCCGTGGGCGAGCGCGTCAAGGACTGGAACGAGGTCTACGTTCCGGGCTCGCTGCTCCCGATCATCAGCAAGCAGGCCGGCCGCTGCATGGACTGCGGCATCCCGTTCTGCCACAACGGCTGCCCGCTCGGAAACCTCATCCCCGAGTGGAACGACTACGCCTACCGCGAGGACTGGACGGCCGCGTCCGAGCGCCTGCACGCCACGAACAACTTCCCGGAGTTCACCGGGCGGCTCTGCCCGGCCCCCTGCGAGTCGGCGTGCGTGCTCGGCATCAACCAGCCGGCCGTCACCATCAAGAACGTCGAAGTCTCCATCATCGACAAGGCATGGGACAGCGGCGACGTCACCCCGCAGCCGCCCGAGCGGCTCTCCGGCAAGACCGTCGCCGTCATCGGCTCCGGTCCGGCCGGTCTCGCCGCGGCCCAGCAGCTGACCCGGGCCGGCCACACGGTCGCCGTCTACGAGCGCGCGGACCGCATCGGGGGCCTCCTCCGGTACGGCATCCCCGAGTTCAAGATGGAGAAGTCGCACATCAACCGCCGCATCGAGCAGATGCGCGCGGAAGGCACCAAGTTCCGTACGGAGGTGGAGATCGGCAAGGACATCGACGCCGCCAAGCTCCGCCGCCGCTACGACGCGGTCGTCATCGCCGCCGGCGCCACCGTCTCCCGCGATCTGCCCGTACCGGGCCGTGAGCTGAACGGCGTGCACTTCGCGATGGAGTACCTGCCGCTTGCCAACAAGGTGCAGGAGGGCGACCTGACGGTCTCCCCGATCACCGCCGAGGGCAAGCACGTCGTCGTCATCGGCGGCGGCGACACGGGCGCCGACTGCGTGGGCACCGCCCACCGCCAGGGCGCCGCCTCCGTCACCCAGCTGGAGATCATGCCCCGGCCGGGCGAGGACCGGAACGCCAACCAGCCCTGGCCGACCTTCCCGATGCTCTACAAGGTCACCTCCGCGCACGAGGAGACGACGTACCTGGCTCAGAAGAGGAAGGGCGTCGATCCGGACGAGGGACCCTCCTGCCCGAAGGCGGGCGAGGAGGGACGGGTCTACTCCGTCTCCACCACCCTCTTCGAGGGCTCCGCCCCCGAAGAGGGACAGGCTGTCGGCAACGTCCAGGCACTGCACCTGGTCGAGGTGGAGTTCAAGGACGGTAAGCTGGAGCAGAAGCCCGGCACCGAGCGGAGGATCCCCGCCCAGCTGGTCACCCTTGCCATGGGCTTCACCGGCACCGACCAGTCCAACGGCCTGGTCCAGCAGTTCGGCCTGGAGCTCGACGCACGCGGCAATGTCGCGCGCGACGCGGACTACGCCACCAACGTCGACGGAGTCTTCGTCGCCGGTGACGCGGGCCGCGGCCAGTCCCTCATCGTGTGGGCCATCGCCGAGGGCCGCTCCGCGGCGCGCGGCGTGGACCGCTTCCTGACCGGAGCCAGCGCCCTGCCGGCCCCGATCCGCCCGACGGACCGTGCCCTGACGGCCTGATCACACGGCACACAAGACGTCCCGTACAACGGCGTGCGGAACTGAACGCGGCGCCTGCCCGTCCCCGACCGGACGATCTCGGCAGGCGCCGTGGCGCGTTCCGGGGCTGGTCGTACGGCCCCGCTGGGCTCACCCCGTCAGCGCGGACGTCTTGAGCACCACCAGCAGCACCAGTACGGCGAGCAGCACCACACCCGCGGCCCCCTGAATCACTGTGCGCCGCTCCGCCGGAGCGTACGCGTACGCGACCGTGACGACGGCCCCCGTCAGCAGCCCGCCCAAGTGGCCCTGCCACGAGGTGAATCCGGCCGAGATCAGCATCCAGATCAGGAACCCGGCCATGAACCGGTTCACCGCCTGCATGTCGCGGCCCAGGCGCCGGTTGATGACGTAGAACGCCGCACCGAGACCGAAGATCGCCCCGGAGGCGCCCACCGTGCTGTCGGACGGCGCGATCAGATACACCAGGACCGAACCGCCCAGCGCGGACAGCAGATACAGCGCGAGGTAACGAGCCCGGCCCAGCTGCTCCTCGACGACCCGGCCCAGATTCCACAGCGCGTACATGTTGAAGAGGATGTGCAGCACCCCGAACGGCACCGAGCCGAAGGACGAACCGTCCGGCGGGAGATGCAGGAAAGCCCCGGTCAGCAGCCGGTACCACTCCCCGCCCACCACACCGATCACATCGAAGCCAGGGAAGTCCCCGGCCTCGTAGACGTACTGGGCGCCGTCCGGGCCGTCCAGACCCGCACCGAGCATCGCGAACCGGTCGACGATCCCCGGACGGACCAACTCGCCCAGATACACCAGGATGTTGAGGCCCATCAGCACGTACGTGACGAGCGGCACCGCGCTCCTGGACACCGCACCGCCGAACACAGTGCGCGCCTGCCGGACCGAGCGCTGCCCCTCCTTCACGCACTCCACGCAGTGATGGCCGACGGCGGCCTCACGCATGCAGTCGGGGCAGATGAAGCGTTCGCAGCGCGTGCAGCTCACATACGTCTCGTACGACGGATGGCGATAACAGGTGGTGACCGCGGCATCCACGGCAGGCTCCTTCACGGTGGGCAGACACGAGCGGCCGGTGGGGACGGCGGCGATCAAGATAGCGAACACCGCCGTCCGGGACATATCCGGGTGCCTTACGCTCTGTCCTCAGTGTTCTGACACGTCGGGGATCGGAGAACGCGCATGGTCGGCTCGTCCGCCACAACAGGTCCGGCCATCAGCCTGCGCAAGATCGAGGAGACCGCCCCCGCGCTGGCCGGCCTCTACAAGAGCGCGTCGGTGTCGCTGACGAAGCACGGCATGAGCGGCGAACGGGCCGCGGTCTACCTGGTGCTCGACTACTCCGGCTCGATGAAGGAGTACTACAAGGACGGCAGCGTCCAGGCCCTGGCGGACCGGGTGCTGGGCCTCTCGGCGCATCTGGACGACGACGGCCGCGTACCCGTCGTCTTCTTCTCCACCGGCATCGACGCCGTCACCGACATAGCCCTGGACAATCACCGCGGCCGGGTCGACGCGATCGTGGCGGGCCTCGGACACATGGGGAAGACCAGCTACCACCTGGCCATGGACGCCGTCATCGACCACTACATCGACAGCGGCTCGACCGCCCCCGCACTCGTCGTCTTCCAGACCGACGGCGGCCCGATCAGCAAGCACGCGGCGGAACGCTATCTGTGCAAGGCGGCCAAACTGCCGCTGTTCTGGCAGTTCATCGGCTTCGGCAACAAGCAGAGTACGCAGTTCGACTTCCTGCACAAGCTCGACGAACTGGCCGTACCCGCCAAGCGCCCCGTCGACAACGCCGGCTTCTTCCACGCCGGACCTGACCCGCGCGAGGTCCCGGACGCCGAGCTGTACGACCGGCTGGTCGCCGAATTCCCGCAGTGGCTGACCGCGGCCCGGGCACAGGGAATCGTCAAGTGACGGCCCGGGTGCTGCGGGCGGCCGACCGTACGGCCACGTCCTGGAAGAACGGCGGGGGAGTCACCCGGGAGATCGCGGTGTACCCCGAGGGCGCGCCGCTGGACGCCTTCGACTGGCGGGTCAGCCTGGCCGATGTGTCCGGGGACGGGCCGTTCTCCTCGTTCCCCGGCGTCGACCGCACGCTGACCGTGGTCGAGGGCGCCGGGATGGACCTCATGGTGGGTGGCGAGCACCACATCGTCGACGAGCCGTACTGGCCGCACGAATTCCCCGGCGACCTGGAGACGTACGGCCGGCTGCTCGGCGGCCCGGTCGTGAACTTCAACGTGATGTACCGCAGGGAGCGTACGAGCGCGGAGGTCGCGGTGGTACGCGGCACCGTCCGGCTGTCGGTGCCGCAGGGCGGGGCGGTGCTGGCCGTCGCGCTGGAGGACGGCGCGGTGCTCGACGGCCAGGACGTCGAACTGGACCGCTACGACGCGTTGCTGGCGCGGGAGGAATCACCGGGGGTGCTCCGGACTCAGGGGTGGGCGCTGGTGGTGACCCTGTCGAGGGGATGAGGCTTCGGGCGGACGAGCCGCCGGGCGGACGATCCTTCGGGTCGTGCGCAATTGCGGACAGGGGATGTCGGGATTCCAGGGTTCCATGTCCTCATGACATCGAGTTCCTGGAAAGAGTTCCGGTCCGCACAGCCGGCCTTCGCCGACACCGTCGAGGCCCGTTTCGGGCAGTACAAGCACCATGTCCTGGCGACCCTGCGCAAGGACGGATCGCCGCGGGTGACCGGCCTGGAGGTGTACGTCCTCTTCGGTGAGCTGTGGCTCGGCATGATGCCGAACTCGCGCAAGGCGCTGGACCTGCTGCGCGATCCGCGGTTCGCGGTGCAGGCCAATCCGGGACCGGACGCCGAGATGGCCGACGGCGACGTCCGGATCTCCGGCCGCGCGGTGGAGGAGACCGACCCCGGGATCCTGGCCCGCTTCACCGAGGAGGTGAAGCCGCCGGAGCCGTTCCACCTCTTCCGCGCGGAACTTCAGGAGGTGGTCCGTACGACGCTGGACTCCGATGAGCTGGTGGTACAGGTGTGGCGGCCCGAAAAGCCCCTGCGCACGATCCGCCGGACAGGGGACGACAGCGCCCCGTACGAAACCTGACCTCCGCCCGGAGCGGCCGGGACCGGGGCCGACCGCTCCGGGCGGAGGTCAGGGGCGGTGTCCCGGCGGGCGGAGAATGGGCGCGTGCCTAACAAGAAGAAGCCCCAGGTGACCCCTGCGCCCGAGCGCCGCCGCGAACTGCTCGACACCGCCGCCGAGGTGTTCGCCGCGCAGGGATACAACGCCACCACCGTCCGCAAGATCGCGGACGCGGCCGGGATGCTCGCGGGCAGCCTCTACTACCACTTCGATTCCAAGGAATCGATGATCGACGAGATCCTCTCGACCTTCCTCGACGAACTCTGGGAGGGGTACGACGCGGTGCTCGCCGCCGGACTCGGCCCCCGGGAGACCATCGAGGCCCTCGTCACCGAATCCTTCCGGGAGATCGACCGGCACCACGCCGCCGTCGCCATCTACCAGAAGGAGGCCAAGCACCTGGCCACCCAACCGCGTTTCCAGTACCTCGTCGACTCCCAGCAGAAGTTCGAGAAGGTCTGGCTCGGCACGCTGGAACGCGGCGTCGCCGACCGGACCTTCCGCGCCGACCTCGACATCCGCCTGACCTACCGCTTCGTCCGCGACACCGTCTGGGTCGCGGCGTCCTGGTACCGGCCCGGTGGACAGCACAGTCCCGAGGAGATCGCCCGCCAGTACCTCTCGATGGTCCTGGACGGCATCGCCCTGAACACCTGACCCATGAGAAGGAGCGGCAGCGGCACCCCCGGAGGAGGCCGACGTCAACGGCGGAGCGCTCGCCCCGGGTCACCCAATCGGCGTAACCGGTACGGAATTGATGACGACTACGCTGCACGAGCCGCAGCCCCGACCGGCGGCCGCTACGGCCTGCGGACCGAGGCTGCCCAGCCCCTCCAGCACCTGCCGCGGGAAAGTTTTCGGCGGCGTGTCGAGCCTGCTCCCGGCCAGTTGCCCCATGGGTCCGGGCGAAAATCTGTCGACCGATGGTGCGGCGTGTTCCACCGTCGGCCGACAGATCGTGCTACGGTTGCCGTGTTGCAGTTTTGGTACCCATGAACATTATGTGCGCCTGACGGGAATGCTTCCTCAGGCGCATTATTGTTTTCCGGCTTTCTCCGGATGGGGCTCAATGCGGCGACTTGGAATTCGTAAAGTGCGGATTTCCGGCACTGCACCTCTTTTAGGAGAATGACATGGCTACTGGAACCGTGAAGTGGTTCAACTCGGAAAAGGGCTTCGGCTTCATCGAGCAGGACGGCGGCGGCGCCGACGTCTTCGCCCACTACTCCAACATCGCCACCTCGGGCTTCCGTGAGCTCCAGGAGGGCCAGAAGGTCTCCTTCGACGTCACGCAGGGCCAGAAGGGCCCGCAGGCGGAGAACATCGTCCCGGCCTAATTGCCGGACGCGTACCTCGCAGCCGGGGCCCGCACCGTGAAGGTGCGGGTCCCGGCTTGTGCTGTCCACAGGGCAGGGCACAGAAGTACCGCCCGTCCCGCGGAGGTCCCCAGCACTCCTCAGCAGTCCCCAGCAGTTCCCCGCAGTCCCAAGTAGTCCCAAGCAGTTCCCAGGAATCCCTAGGAATCCTCAGGAATCCCCCAGGAGGGCAATTCCGTATGACCCGCTCCGAACGCCAGGACCGACCCGCCCGCAACCGCCCGTCGAGGGGGCGCGGCACGGCCCCGGCAAAGGCAACCGCTAAGGGTTCCGGCAAGGGATCCGGCAAGGCGTCGCCCCGTCGCAGGGCCACGCCGCCGCAGGGTGAATTCGCCCTGCCCGAAACCATGACCCCCGCACTGCCCGCCGTCGAGGCGTTCGCCGAGCTGGACATGCCCGCAGCCCTGCTGAAAACCCTTGCCGCGCAGGGCGTCACCGATCCGTTCCCGATCCAGGGCGCCACCCTGCCGAACTCGCTCGCCGGCCGGGACATCCTCGGCCGCGGCCGCACCGGCTCCGGCAAGACCCTCGCCTTCGGCCTCGCGCTGCTGGCCCGTACCGGCGGACGGCGCGCCGAGCCGCGTGCCCCGCTCGCGCTCGTCCTCGTGCCGACCCGCGAGCTCGCCCAGCAGGTCACCGACGCGCTGACGCCGTACGCCACGGCCGTGAACCTGCGCCTGGCCACCGTCGTCGGCGGCATGTCGATCAGCAAGCAGTCCGGCACGCTGCGCCGTGGTGCCGAGGTGCTCGTCGCCACTCCCGGCCGACTGAAGGACCTCATCGAGCGTGGCGACTGCCGGCTCGACCAGGTCGCCATCACCGTCCTCGACGAGGCCGACCAGATGGCCGACATGGGCTTCATGCCGCAGGTCGTCGCCCTGCTCAAGCAGGTCGAGCCGGACGGTCAGCGGATGCTGTTCTCCGCGACGCTCGACAAGAACATCGACCGCCTGGTCAAGATGTTCCTGACGGACCCCGTCGTGCACTCGGTCGACCCGTCCGCGGGCGCGGTCACCACCATGGAGCACCATGTGCTGCACGTGGCCGACGAGACCGACAAGAAGGCCGTCGCCACCCGGATCGCCGCCCGTGACGGCCGGGTGATCATGTTCGTGGACACCAAGCGTGGCGCCGACCGCTTCGCCAAGCGGCTGCTGGCCAGCGGTGTGCGGGCCGCCGCCCTGCACGGCGGGCGCTCGCAGCCGCAGCGCAACCGGACGCTGGACCAGTTCAAGAACGGCCAGGTCACCGCGCTCGTGGCGACGAACGTGGCGGCGCGCGGCATCCACGTCGACGACCTCGACCTGGTCGTGAACGTGGACCCGCCGACCGATCACAAGGACTACCTCCACCGCGGCGGGCGCACGGCGCGTGCCGGGGAGTCCGGCAGCGTCGTCACTCTGGTGCTGCCCGAGGAGAAGCGGGAGATGACCCGGCTGATGGCCGACGCGGGCATCGCCCCGCGGACCACCCGGATCAAGTCCAGCGACGAGGAACTCACCCGGATCACCGGGGCCCGTGAGCCGTCCGGCGTCGCGATCGTCATCGAGGTCCCGCAGCCGACGCAGCCGAAGCCGCGGACCCGGTCGGGCGAGGCGGCGGCCGGTGGCTCCGGCTTCCGCTCGGGCAGCCGCGGCCGGGGCCGGCGCGGTGGCGCCGGTCAGGGCGGCGGCGCCGAGGGCCGGGGCGCGGGCGGTTCGTCCCGTGGCGCCGGTGCGGGTGCCGGTGCGGGCGGTGGCCGTGGTAGCGGTGAGGCGCGTGGTGCCGGGCGTTCCGGGGCCGGACGCGGTGGTGCGGCGGCGTCGGGGCGTGGCCGCAGGGCCGCGTAGCGCCGCGGACCCCGTGGGGTGACCGGGCGGACCCGTCCGGTCGCCGCTCGGTCCTCAGCCGCCGGAAGGCTGGTCGCGGGGCGGAGCCCCCGGCTGCCTCAGGTGGCGCAGTCCAGGACTGTCCGGCACAGTCCGCACCGGGCCCGAACCCTGCCGCGCACCGGAACGCGGATGCGCTGGTGGCAGGTGGGGCAGGCGAAGGAGACCCGGAGCCCTTGCGGGCCGTTCTCGAAGGCGTACGGGGCGTCGGGTCCCGGGGCCGCCCCCGCGCCCGGGTGGTCCTGGGCGTGCCGCCGGTCCTTGGCGTAGCGGTGCCGGCCCGCCCAGCCCGCGGCCGTGAGGGGCGGCTGCCGTGTGTCGTGGAGGGCCTGGGCGCGGCCCTTGGTGTAGGCCGTGTACGCCTGCGGGCTCGTGAACCACGGGGAGGGGTCCTCGTCGAAGGCGAACGCCCGCTTGGCGAGGACGTATCCGAACTCCTCCGGGGTGAGATAGCCGAGCTTCTGGCTGGAGACGGCGTCCTCGCGGAACGCGTCCAGCAGCAGCCAGCCCGCGCCCAGGTACGTCGTCGCCGTGTCGGTGAGGATCTCGTTGTCGCGCGTACCGGGGAACTCCAGGCCGAGGCGGTGCAGCAGCACATGCGTGACCTCGTGCGAGAGCGCGGCGCCGATGTCCCTGCGGTGGGTGCGGAAGCGGTCGTTGAGTTCGATGAAGTACTCGGGCCCCGCGGCGAGTTCGACGCCGGCGGCGTGTTCCATCGTCCGGAAGCCGACGATCATCCGGGCGTCCGGCAGATGCAGGTGCTGGACGATGGCGCGCGCCACCCGCTGGGCGCCGAGGTACAGATCGTCCTGGTCGCAGAAGGCGGCGTCGGCGGGCGCCAGGCTCGTCGCGTAGCCACGGACGCCGTCGTACGACAGCCTCCGGTACAGCGCCGTGATCGCGGACCGGACGGTGTCGAGGTGGGGGAAGCCGTGGACCACCGGACCGCCGCCGCGGCCGTTGCCCTGGCCGCTGCCGTTCCCCCGGCTGCTGTCCGGCACGCCCCCACCCCCTTCGCGACGCTCGAGCCGGGCTCCACTGTAGCCGGAACGTTACGGATGATCTCGGCCGAAAATGAATCTTGTGAGCCGCGTGAGCAGTTTCCGAGTCCACCAAGGTCTTCCAGGCCCCCAGCTACAACGGCGCGTAGGACTGGGCGCTGATCAAGCTCGCCAAGCCCATCGACCTGCCCACCCTGAAGATCGCCACCAGTACCGCGTACAGCAACGGCACCTTCACCATCGCCGGCTGGGGCGCCGCCACCGAGGGCGGCGGCCAGCAGTGCTACCTGCTGAAGGCCACCGTGCCGTTCGTCTCCGACGCGGACTGCCAGGCCGCCTACGGCAGCGACCTCATCCCCGGTGAGGAGATCTGCGCCGGGCTGATCGACACCGGCGGCGTGGACACCGGCGGCGTGGACACCTGCCAGGGCGACTCCGGCGGCCCCATGTTCCGCAAGGACAACGCCGGAGCCTGGATCCAAGTCGGCATCGTCAGCTGGGGCCAGGGCTGCGCCGAGCCCGGCTACCCGGGTGTGTACAGCGAGGTCTCGACGCTCGCCGCCGCCATCGCCTCCGCGGCGTCGACGCTCCGACCCCGGTCACCGGCCCCGGCTCCTGCCACGGCCGGTGTCCGACTCACACCTGGACATCTCCGGGGGTGCGCGTCCGGACGGGCGCCCCCGGGCCCAACTCGGCATACGGCGCGCCCGCGTCCTCCAGTTCCAGCACCCACACCTCGTTGGCGCCCTCCCGCAGCACCGGCCCCGGCACGTACAGCGTCCGCTGCGGACCCGCCGACCAGTAGCGCCCCAGGCAGAAGCCGTTCACCCACACGAACCCGCGCGTCCAGCCCGGCAGTTCGAGACCCGCATGCCCGGTGCCGGCCGCCCCCACGACGTCGAACTCCCCCCGGAACAGCCCCGTGCGCTCGGCCCCCGCGACGCTCCCGAAAGCCACCCCGGCCAGCGCGTCCGGCCCCTCGAACGTCTCCAGCCGCAGCCCCCGGGCCCGTACACCGTGCAGGAACTGCCGTTCGTGCAGCACTCCGCCCGTGATCCCCTTGGGCTCACCGAGCCGCTGCCCGTAGTTGACACGGCCCAGGGACTCCACCCACAGCTCGACCTCCGCAGGCCCGGCCACCGGCTCGTCCAAAGTGCCGTTCTCGTCGCTCAGCACACCCTCGCGGACACCGTCCACGTACACCACGGCCCGGTCCCGGAGCCCCGACACACCCAGGGTGTACGGACGGCGCGGACCAGGCACGGCAACCTGATAGCGCACCAGGCCCCGGTCGACCCCCAACTCCTCGAAGGTCGGCGGAACACCGGACGGCGCCGATTCCTCATCACCCAGCGCCTCCAGTACGGCGGTCAGCGGAGCCCAGTCCGTCAGCTCCGCCCGTACCGGAGCGGCAAGACCGGCGGGCTCGGGTGGAAGCTCCGGAAGCGGCCCGTCCGCGTACTCGGCGAGCACCTTGCGGAACAGCCGGAACTTCTCCGTGGGGCGGCCGTACTCGTCGATCGGCGCGTCGTAGTCGTACGACGTCACCGTCGGCATGAAGTCCTGGTCCTGCAGCGGACCGGACCGGTTGGCACCCGCCCACCCGGCGAAGTTCGTGCCCCCGTGCGCCATGTAGATGTTCACCGAGGCCCCGCACTCCAGGATCTCCCGCAGCGAGTCGGCGGCCCGCTCCGGGTCGCGTACGACCGGCTCGGCACCCCAGTGCTCGAACCACCCGCACCAGAATTCCATGCACATCAGCGGCCCCTTCGGCTGATGGCGGCGCAGCACCTCGAACGCCTCCCGCGCACCCGACCCGAAGTTCGCCGTGGCGAGCAGCCCCGGCACGGAACCACCCGTGAGCATGTGGTCCTCCGGCCCGTCGGAGGTGAACAGCGGCACGGTCACCCCACGCTCCCGCAGTATCCCGGCCACCCGCCGGAGATAGACCTGATCGGTGCCGTAGCTCCCGTACTCGTTCTCCGCCTGAACCATGATCACCGGGCCGCCGCGCCCGATCTGCCGCTGCACCACCTGCGGCAGCAGCGCCGCGAACCACCGCTCCACGGCACCCAGGTACTCCTCGTCACGCGTCCGCACCCGCCGTCCGAACCGCCCCGTCACCCAGGCCGGCAGACCACCGTTCTCCCATTCGGCACAGATGTACGGGCCCGGGCGGACGATCGCCCACAGCCCCGCCCGCTGCGCCGCGTCCAGGAACCGGCCCAGCGCCGCCACGTCCCGGAACCGGCCGGGCCGCGGCTCATGGAGATTCCACGGCACATACGTCTCGACGCAGTTGAGACCCATGGCGCGCAGCATCGACAGCCGGTGGTCCCACTGCGCCTCGTGGACCCGGAAGTAGTGCAGTGCCCCCGACAGCAGCCGTACGGGCTTCCCGTCGAGCCGGAAGTGGTCGTCCCCCACGGTGAAGTCAGCCATCGTGCTCGTACTCTCCTGTGCGTGCGGTCCCCCGGGGCCGCGCAGCCCCGGATCGCACGACAGCACGCACCACGGAGCGGGCGAACCCGGGAGGAATGTTGTAACCAACCATCGCCCCCTGGCGTGCGGCCGGTCCATGGACAAAGATCACTGCTGTTTGGACACAAATGTTCGGACCAACGCGATGAAGGACGAAAGGGGAGAAAGAAAGGCCGATGTACCACACCTGGATGCGCTTCTTCACTCCCAGCCCGCTCCACCACCGGCTGGGCCTTGTCTGCCTCGGTGTGGGCCTGCAGCACGGCGCACTGCCGACGGTCGGCCCGCGCACCCTGGACCACCACGTCGCCGTGGTCATCAGCTCCGGCAGCGGCTGGTTCAGCGGCACGGACGGCCGCCGGGTCCCCGTCGTCGCCCCCAGCCTGATCTGGCTGACCCCCGGCACCCCGCACCACTACGGCGCCGACCCCGGCACCGGCTGGGACGAGAGCTTCGTCGACTTCACCGGCCCCGCCACCGCCACGTACACCGAACTCGGCTACATCGAGCCCGACCGCCCGCTCGTCCCGCTCGCCGACACGGCGGGCCCCCGAGCCGCGGTGGGGCGGATGGTACGGGCGGCCCGGCGCGGCAACCCGCTGCTGGAGGTGGAGACCAGCGCCGCCGTCCACGAACTCCTCGTCGCCCTGCGCCGGGCCCGCGCCGATGTCAGCCCCGATGGCGACCCGGTCCTCCAGGCCCTCGCCCGCGACGCCTTCCAGCCGCTGTCCGTCGCCGAGCACGCGGCCCGGCACGGCATGACACCCGCCGAACTGCGCACGGTAGTACGGCGGGGCGCGGGCTGCAGCCCCAAGGACTACCTCCTCGGCATCCGGCTCGGCCGCGCCAAGGACCTCCTCGCCGCCACCGACCTGCCGGTCGCCGCGGTCGCCCGACGCGTCGGCTACGACGACCCGGCGTACTTCTCCCGCCTCTTCGCCCGCCGGGTCGGTGCCGCCCCGGTCCGGTTCCGCGAACAGCAGTGCCGCAACGTCCCGGGCGGCTGGAGCGACCAGGTCCCGGACCCGGATCACCCACCGACGATCAGCCCGCTGGGCCCGGCCCTCTGAGCGACTCGCTCTTCGCCGGCCCGGCTAAGCTCGCTGACCATGACCACGAGGGACATCGACGAGTCCGTGAGCGCGGAACTGAACCGGCTGCGCGAGAGCATCGACAACATTGACGCCGCTGTCGTCCATATGCTCGCCGAACGCTTCAAGTGCACCCAGCAGGTCGGCCACCTCAAGGCCGCCCACCAGCTCCCCCCGGCCGACCCGGCCCGCGAGAGCCGGCAGATCGCCCGGCTGCGGGAGCTGGCGGAAAGCGCTCACCTGGACCCGGCCTTCGCGGAGAAGCTGCTCAACTTCATCGTCGCGGAGGTCATCCGCCACCACGAGCGGATCGCGGACGAATCGGCGTCGAACGGGGAGGCCTGAACACCGGAGACCAGACGGCCGTCGTACGCCGCCTCTCGGCCGGCCGACGGCGCAATGCCTACGCGCTGCTTTTCATCCGGCCGACGGCGCAACGTCCACGCACCGCCTCTCATCCGGCCGAGGCCGGCCCGTCCGCCGAGCGCGACGGAAGCGGGCCGGCCCGCCGGGCCGACCGCCTGCGCCTCGACCACACCACCCAGGCGCTCACCAGCAGCCCGATCCCCGTGGCCAGGACGGCGAACCCGGCCGAGGCCGACTCGTTGACCTGATCACCGTCGTCCTCCGGCGCGGGCAGACCGGCGGCCGCGTAATGGGGGAGGACCAGCAGACCCGCCCCCACCAGGGCCGGCACCGCCCAGCCGACGCCCTCGCGGCGCGAGGACCGGACGGACACCAGCGCACCCAGGCCCCCGAACAGCCATCGGAGAACCCGCCTGCGCCCCGCCCACCCCGTACGGCAGCATGGACGCATGTCCGTACTGACGCGCGACGAAGCGCAGACCCGAGCCCAGTTCCTCGACGTACACCGGTACACGATCGACCTCGATCTGACCGGAGGGGAGGAGACCTTCGACTCCCGCACCGTCATCCGGTTCACCACAGCCACGGCCGGAGACACGTTCGTCGAGCTCAAGCCGGCCACCCTGCGCTCGATCAGCCTCGACGGACAGCCCCTCGACCCCAACCACCTCACCGAGAACCGCTTCCCGCTCACCGCACTCACCGCCGGCGCACACGAACTGCGCATCGACGCCGCCATGCGCTACTCCCGCACCGGCGAAGGCATGCACCGCTTCACCGACCCGACCGACGGCGAAACGTACGCCTACACCCAGCTGTTCATGGAGGACGTCCAGCGCGTCTTCGCCGCCTTCGACCAGCCCGACCTCAAGTCCGTCTTCGAGCTGACCGTCACCGCCCCCGACGGCTGGACCGTCCTCGGCAACGGCGTCGCCGAGCACCGCGGCGACGGCCGCTGGACCCTGGCCGCGACCCCGCCGATCTCCACCTACCTCGTCGCCGTCGCCGCGGGCCCCTGGCACTCCGTGACCACCGAACACGCCGGACTGCCCTTCGGCATCCACTGCCGCCGCTCCCTCGCCCCGTACCTCGACACGGACGCCGACGAGATCCTCGACATCACCCGCGCCTGCTTCGACCGCTTCCACGAGAAGTTCGACGAGCCCTACCCCTTCGACTCCTACGACCAGGCCTTCGTACCCGAGTTCAACGCCGGCGCCATGGAAAACCCCGGACTCGTCACCTTCCGCGACGAGTTCATCTACCGCTCCGCCGTCACCGACACCGAACGCCAGACCCGCGGCATGGTCATCGCCCACGAAATGGCCCACATGTGGTTCGGCGACCTCGTCACCCTCGCCTGGTGGGACGACATCTGGCTCAACGAGTCCTTCGCCGAATACATGGGCTACCAGACCCTCGCCGAAGCCACCCGCTTCACCGACACCTGGGTCGACTTCGGCGTCGCCCGCAAGGGCTGGGGATACGACGCCGACCAGCGCCCCTCCACCCACCCCGTCGCCCCCGACCCGGCCGCCGTCCCCGACACCGCGTCCGCGATGCTCAACTTCGACGGCATCTCCTACGCCAAGGGCGCATCCGCCCTGCGCCAACTCGTCGCCTGGCTCGGCGAGAAGGACTTCCTGGCCGGCATCAACACCCACTTCGCCCGCCACAAGTTCGCCAACGCCACCCTCGCCGACTTCATCGACAACCTCGCCTCCGCCACCGACCGCGACGTCCACGCCTGGGCCGACGCCTGGCTGCGCACCACCGGAGTCGACACCCTCACCCCCCACATCGAAGAATCCGACGGTACGTGGTCCCTCACCGTCGACCACAACGGCAGCCGCCCCCACCGCATCGCCGTAGGCGCGTACGACCACACCCCCGACCCCCACCTCGGCCCCGACCACCTCGTCCCGCGCGACCGGTTCGAGATCGACATCCCCCACAACGGCACCGCCGAAGCACTACCCGGACACCGCCCCGCCCTCGTCGTCCTCAACGACAGCGACCTCAGCTACGCCAAGGTCCGCCTCGACCCCACATCCTGGGAAACCGCCGTACGCCACCTCTCCGGCATCCCCGACGCACTGACCCGCGCCGTCGTCTGGAACACCGCCCGCGACATGGTCCGCGACGGCGAACTCGCCCCCACCACCTACCTCGAAGCGGCCCGCGCACACCTCCCCCACGAGACCGACCTCGCCCTCGCCCAGGGCGTACTCGCCTTCGCCGACATCCACATCGCCGACCACTACCTCACCCCCGAGCACCGACCCGCCGCCCTCGCCACCCTCACCGCACTGTGCCGCGACCTCATCCGCCGCACCGAGGACGGCCACAACCCCGGCCTCCGCCTCATCGCCGTACGCCACCTCATCGACGCCGCCACCCAGCCCGACACCATCCAGGACTGGCTCACCAACGGCACCGTCCCCGGCGGACCCGAACTCGACCCCGAACTGCGCTGGCGCATCCTCACCCGCCTCACCGTCCTCGGCGCCACCGACGAAACCGCCATCGCCGCCGAACTCGAACACGACCCCAGCGCCACCGGACAGCAAGGCGCCGCCCGCTGCCGCGCCGCCCTCCCCACCCCCGAAACCAAGGCCGCCGCCTGGCACGCCCTGTTCAACGACGACAGCCTCTCCAACTACCTCTTCACCGCCACCGCCCAAGGCTTCTGGCAACCCGAACAGGCCGACCTCGTACGGGACTACGTGCCCCGCTACTACCCCGACGCGACCCGGCTCGCCGCCCGCCGCGGCCCCGCCATCGCCGAAGCCGCCGGCCGCTACGCCTTCCCCGCGTACGCCGTCGACGCGGAAAGCCTCCACCTCGGCGAACAGGCCCTGAACGACACGGACCTCATCCCGGCCCTCCGCCGCAAACTCATCGACCAGATCGACGACCTGCGCCGCGCCCACGCCGTACGCAACACCCACTGACCCACACGGCCCGCACCAACCATGCGGGCCCCAGAGCCCGCACCACCCGTGCCCGGCGCCACCCCCACCACACAGGGAGGCACCGGGCACACCCATATCCGACGCCACACCCATACCACCACACCCCCCGAAAACGGCCCCCAGCCTTTCCACATCCCCCTTTCGAGTTCAGATCACCGAGCTCTCCGGCCGCGCCCCCGAAAACCCGGACAAGCTGGCAAGTCCACCCATGCCCGCCCACACACACGCACACCCGAAGGGCCCACCACCATGCCCACCCCACCCCTCGCCGGCTCCACCACCGGCCCCGCCGCACTGCGCCCCCTCATCGACACCGTCCTCACCGCACTCCACGACGGCGCCCACCGACGCGACGGCCCCCTCCCCGCAGGCGGACCCGACGCCGTCACCCCCCGCACACGCGCCACCACCCACCCCGTCATCCCCGACCACGGCACCGACCCCCACGACGCCCTGCGCACCCTCGTCACCGCCCTCGCCGAAGGCGCCGCAGACCCCGCACACCCACTCTGCGCCGCCCACCTCCACACCCCACCCCTCGCCCTCGCCACCGCCGCCGACCTCGCCGCCTCCGCCCTCAACCCCTCCATGGACTCCTGGGACCAGGCCCCCGCCGCCTCCGCCCTCGAAGCCGACATCACCGCCGCACTCGCCACCGAGATCTACCCCCACCACCCCTCACCCGACGCACTCATCACCACCGGCGGCACCGAAGCCAACCAACTCGCCCTCCTCCTCGCCCGCGAACGCAACGGCCCCGTACAAACCATCTGCGCCGCCAACGCCCACCACAGCATCACCCGCGCCGCCTGGCTCCTCGGCCTCCCCACACCCGTCGTCATCCCCGCCCCCACCGGCGTCATGGACCTCACCGCACTCGACGAAGCCCTCACCCGGCTCCACAGCCCCCACCGTGCCCTCTTCGTAACCGCCACCGCAGGCACCACCGACACCGGCCACATCGACCCCCTCGCCGACATCGCCGACCTCTGCACCACCCACGGCGCCGAACTCCACATCGACGCCGCCTACGGCGGACCCCTCCTCTTCAGCCCCACCCACCGAGGCAAAGTCCACGGCCTCGACCGCGCCCACAGCGTCACCCTCGACCTCCACAAACTCGGCTGGCAACCCGCCTGTGCAGGCATCCTCGCCGTCCCCCACCGCACCCACCTCGACGCACTCCACCACCACGCCCCCTACCTCAACGCCGACGACGACACCGAAGCCGGCCTCCCCGACCTCCTCGGCCGCTCCCTGCGCACCACCCGCCGCCCCGACGCCCTCAAGATCGCCGTCACCCTCAAAGCCCTCGGCCGCACCGGACTCGCCGACCTCATCGACCACACCATCGCCACCGCCCACCACCTCGCCGACCTCATCGCCCACACCCCCACCCTCGACCTCTACGACCGCCCCACCATCAGCACCGTCCTCTTCCGCCCCACCGACGCCGACGACCACACCGTCGCCACCATCCGCCGCACCCTCCTCACCCGCGGCCACGCCGTACTCGGCCGCGCCCACACCGACGACCGCCTCTGGCTCAAAGCCACCCTCCTCAACCCCCACACCACCCCCGACGACCTCCGCACACTCCTCGACCTCGTCAACCAACTCACCACCGACCTCGCGGAAGGCAACACCCCCCGATGACCGACCAGCCCACCCCCGAAACCAACCAGCCACACGACCTCGTCGGCATCGGCATCGGCCCCTTCAACCTCTCCCTCGCCGCCCTCGCCCACGGCATCCCCGCCAGCCCCCACCCCCTCGCCGCCACCTTCTACGAACAACGCCCCGCCTTCCACTGGCACCCCGGCCTCCTCATCGACGGAGCCAGCCTCCAAGTCCCCTTCCTCGCCGACCTCGTCACCCTCGCCGACCCCGCAAGCCCCTGGACCTTCCTCAACTACCTGCGCACCCGCGACCGGCTCTTCCCCTTCTACTTCGCCGAACGCTTCCACATCCAACGCGCCGAATACGACGCTTACTGCCGCTGGGTCAGCGACAACCTCCCCGGCCTCCACTTCAGCCACCAAGTCGACGCCATCCGATGGAACAACGAACGGCACTTCTTCGAAGTCGACTTCACCCAACTCGACGCCGACGGCGAAGCCGAAGCACTCGGCCGCGCCCACACCCGCCACATCGCCCTCGGAATCGGCACCGAACCCCACATCCCCGACCCCCTCAAACCCCTCGCCGAAGCCGAATCCGTACCCGTCATCCACTCCGCCGACTACCTCCACCACCGCGAAAAACTCCTCACCGCCGAACACATCACCGTCATCGGCTCAGGACAGTCCGGCGCCGAAATCTTCCTCGACCTCCTGCGCGCCCGCCCCACCGGCCGCGAAAAACTCCACTGGCTCGCCCGCACCGAGGCATTCGCCCCCATGGAGTACTCCAAACTCGGCCTCGAACACTTCACCCCCGACTACAGCCGCTACTTCCACGCCCTCCCCGAATCCGTACGCGACGAACTCGTCCCCCACCAATGGCAACTCCACAAAGGCATCGACGCCGACACCATCGCCGCCATCCACGACGAGCTCTACCGCCGCACCCTCCACGGCGGCTGGCCCGACACCACCCTCACCCCCGGCGTCTGCGTCCGCGCCGCAGGACGCCTCGTCAACACCCGCGTCGAACTCCACCTCGAACACACCCAGCAGAACACCCGCTCCCGCCTCACCACCGACGCCGTCATCCTCGCCACCGGCTACCGCGAACGCTCCCTCGACCGCATCCTCACCGGCCTCGACCCCTACATGCGCCGCGACACCTCCGAACGCCCCCGCATCGACGACCGATTCCGCCTCGTCCTCGACCCCACCGTCACCGGCCACGTCTACGTACAGAACGCCGAACGCCACACCCACGGCGTCGGCGCCCCCGACCTCGGACTCGCCGCCTGGCGCAGCGCCACCATCCTCAACGACCTCACCGCCACCAACGCCTACCCCCTCCCCGCACGCACCGCCTTCACCACCTTCGGCCTCACCCCCCGCACCCCCACCATCCCCACCCAGAACCCCGACCTCATCCCCCTCGCCCACGGCAACTGACCCCCGGACCCACACAGACAGCAGGCGGCCGCCCCTCCACCAGGAAAGGACGGCCGCCAACCCGACGAACAAACGCCTAGAACACCGGCGTACCGTCCCGCGTCAGACGCCAGTCCACCGAAGCGAACTGCGCACCATCCACCGAACCCTTCGCCTGCACCCAACCGATGATCGTGTTACGGATCTCCTCCGAATTCGCCCACAACTGCTTCGCACCCGCCACATGCGGGAAATTGCCACCGCCACTCGCCCGGTAGTTGTTCACCGCCAGCACGAACTGCGCCACCGGATCGATCGGCTTCCCCTCGAACGCCAGACCAACGATCCGCGAACCATTCGGCTTCGCAATGTCGATCTCATACGTCAGACCCGACACCGCGTCATAGTTGTAATCCGGAGTGTTGTCCGCATTCGTCAACTTCGCCGTGTCCACCGCAGCACCCGCCGCCGTCTGCACGTAGTACCGGGCCGAGAACTCCAGATAGTCCTTGATCTGCGCACCGGTCAGCAACCGCGCCTCAAGGGTGTTCTCGAACGGATACAGCCCCGCCGCGTCCTTGATCGTCACATTCCCGGCCGGGATCTGCGCCGTACGCGAGAAACACGACGCCTGCGACAGCACCGGAAGCGCCGCGTACGCCCCACCCGCCAGCGCCGCCTTCACCGTCTCCGCCTGGACGACATTGATCAGATCGATGATCGGCTCGTCCTTCCACGCCGCCTCCGCCGTCGTCATCGCCGCCGTCGACGTACCGATGACCTGATTGACGTACGCCACGACCTTCTTGTGCTCGTCCGCGAGCAATCCCGTGATCTTCGGGTCCTCATCCACGGTGTTGGAGTTCAGCACCCGCGAACCCGCCTTCTCCACCACCCAACGACCCTTCTCCCACACCAGATCGAAGTCGAACAGCGTCAGCCGCTGCCCCCACTTCAACGGCTCCGAGAGCACCACCTTCTTGCCGGTCTGCTTGTTCTCCACGAAGTACTCGGGGATCTCCTGATGCGCATGCCCGACCAGAATCGCGTCGATACCCGGCACCTGCTCGGCCACCAGACCAGCCGCATTCTCGACATACGGGATCTGATCACCGTACGACGACGTACCACTGGTGCCCGAGTGCGCCGAGACGATCACGACATCCGCACCCATGGAACGCAGCCGCGGCACGAACTTCGCCGCCTGCTCCTCCAGCCCCGGGAACACCATCTTCCCGCTGACGTTCGCCTTGTCCCAGATGGCGATGCCCGGGTTGGTCAGCCCCAGGACCGCCACCTTCACATCCCGACCCTGCGGAGTACGCAGCTCCTTGATGACGTACGGGGCGAACGCCGGCCGCAACGTCTTCGCATCCAGCGCGTTCGCACCCAGCAACGGGAAATCGCACTGCTCCTCGAACTTCCGCAGCACCGGAATACCGTAATTGAACTCGTGATTGCCGAGCGCCGCCGCGTCATAACCGATCGCGTTCATCGCCTGCGCCACCGGGTGCACCGGCCCACGCTTCGCCGTGATCGGATCGACCTTCGCGTAGTAGTACGACAACTGGGTGCCCTGGATCGTGTCACCCGCATCGATCAACAGGGTGTTGTGACGGCCCTTCTCCAGGCGCACCTGGTCCACCAAGGCCGAGATCTTCGCCAGACCGACGTCGTTGTGAGCCTTGTCGTCGAACTCCGCGTCGGTGAAGTAGTCCCAGTTGAAAACGTTCCCATGCAGATCGGTGGTCCCCATCACGGTGAACGAATACCGCTTCGACGGATCCCCCTGGCCAGGCCCGTCGCCACCACCCTGGGCGGCCGCGGGAACGGCGGAACCACCCGCGATCGCCACACCGGCACCGGCGGCCACCGATGTGCCCAGGAACGTCCTACGGTTCAGCGGCATTTCGTCTCCCACATCTCAGATCTCGTACAGCTCAGTTCCGGTACAGCTCAGTCCTGGTACAGCTCAGTTCTCGCAGCAACGCGCGTAGATAATGACCCAGGAGCCATGCCCGGCAACACCCCCTGCAGGTTTCGATCTGATGACCACCAGCTGTCGTACCCGGATGCAACAGTGGACACATGACCGACACCCCACCCCCCTACGGCACCCCCGACCACCCCCGCGTCGCCGTCCGAGGCGAAGCCCCCCTCGCACCCGCGGAATGCTCATCCGAGCACCCCGGCGCACAATTCAACACTTGTCAATAACCCTTCACCCAAAGGTTGTTGAGCAGTCACGTGCGGCCAATTAACTACCCGTAGGTAAGGTCTAGGCTCGAACCATGCGCCGAGCAAAAATCGTTTGCACCCTGGGACCCGCCACCGACACATACGACCAGATCAAGGCATTGGTCGAAGCGGGAATGGACATCGCCCGCCTCAACCTCAGCCACGGCACCTACGCCGAACACGAAGAGCGATACCGCCACGTACGCAAAGCCTCCGACGAAAGCGGACACAGCGTCGGCATCCTCGCCGACCTTCAAGGCCCGAAGATCCGCCTCGGACGCTTCCGCGAAGGCCCCGTACTCCTCGAACGCGGCGACGACTTCACCATCACCGTCGAACCCATCGAAGGCGACCGCCATACCTGCGGCACCACCTACGACGGCCTCGCCACCGACGTCACCACAGGCGAACGCATCCTCGTCGACGACGGTCGCGTCACCCTCGAAGTCACCGAGGTGGACGGCCCCCGCGTCCACACCACCGTCATCGAGGGCGGCATGGTCTCCGACCACAAGGGCCTCAACCTCCCCGGCGTCGCCGTCTCCGTCCCCGCACTCTCCGAGAAGGACATCGAAGACCTCCGCTGGGCCCTGCGCACCGGCGCCGACATCATCGCCCTCTCCTTCGTACGCAGCGGACGCGACATCGAGGACGTCCACCGCATCATGGACGAGGAGGGCCGCCGCCTCCCCGTCATCGCCAAGGTGGAGAAACCCCAGGCCGTCGACAACATCGACGGCATCGTCGCCGCCTTCGACGGCATCATGGTCGCCCGCGGCGACCTCGGCGTCGAAATGCCCCTGGAACAAGTGCCGATCGTCCAGAAGCGCGCGATCAAACTCGCCAAGCGCAACGCCAAACCGGTCATCGTCGCCACCCAGATGCTCGACTCGATGATCGACAACTCCCGCCCCACCCGCGCCGAGGCCTCCGACGTCGCCAACGCGGTCATCGACGGCACGGACGCGGTGATGCTCTCCGGCGAGACCAGCGTCGGCAAGTACCCCGTCGAGACGGTCCGCACGATGTCCCGCATCGTGGAGGCCGCCGAGGAGGACATCCTCGCCAAGGGCCTCCCGCCCCTGAACGACCGCAACAAGCCCCGCACCCAGGGCGGCGCGGTGGCCCGCGCGGCGGCCGAGATGGGCGACTTCCTGGGCGCCAAGTTCCTGGTCGCCTTCACCCAGAGCGGCGACACGGTCAGGCGCCTCTCCCGCTACCGCTCGCCCATCCCGCTCCTGGCCTTCACCCCGGCCCCGGCCACCCGCTCCCAGCTCAACCTGACCTGGGGCGTCGAGACCTTCCTCGGCCCGCACGTGGAATCGACGGATGCGATGGTGGCCCAGGTCGACGAGGAGCTGCTGAAGATCGGCCGCTGCGAGAAGGGCGACGTCGTGATCATCACGGCCGGCTCCCCGCCGGGAGTCCCGGGCTCGACGAACCTGGTCCGGGTCCACCGTATCGGCGAGGACGAGAGCCCGAAGTAGGGCCGGTCGTCAGTACTTCGGCCCGACGTGGGCGTCCATGAGCGCGACGGACGCCCGTCGGGCGACGGAGATGTTGTACTTCTTGCCCGCGCGGGTGCAGTGCGTCCACTCGATGCCGAGCTTGTCCAGGGTGTCGGTGTAGAGCTGCCGGATGTCGTCCGAGACGTTCGTGAACCAGTACCTCGGGTACTCGTAGCGCTTGCGTACGCCGCCGACCATCCGAGTCGTCCAGTTCATGTTCCGGCAACCGTCGGAGTGGATGAGTCCGCGGATGAAGTCCCAGGGGTGGGCGTCGACGATTTCCTGCTGCCAGGGTTCGAGGATGATGGGGCGCTCGTGCTTCTTGCCGGGGCCGTGTTGCGGGAACAAGCACCACAGGTGCTTGGAGACCACCTTGACCTGGCGGCATCCCTTCCGGCGCACCCTGCACACGGAATTCTCCGGAAAGACGGCGCGCATGGCGTTCTCGCACAGGTCCATGAGGCCCGGCCAGGCATCGGCGCAGGCAATCGACAGGCTGGGAGTGCTCATCCTCCTGTTCTGCACGATGTGCCCATCGCCGAGGTAAAGGCCAAGAAGGTACGCGTACGCAGATTGATCAAGCTCGCCTTCGCATCGAGGGCAAAAGGAACGGTGGGCTCCGGGGCACTCGCCGCGTTTGGCGCGGTCCATGTGTTTCCAGTAGCTGATGGTGCCTGCCGGGACGTTCAGCTTCCGCGCCACGTCCGCGTTCTTTGCGCCGCCTCGGAGGAGAGTGAGCGCCCTCTGCCGTAGTTCCGGTCCGTGGAAGTTCATACGAACACCATGAGCGACCACTCGCTACTGGGTGCAGCAGAAAGCGGATGTTCACGAGAACGTGAACATCCGCTTTGTCTCACATGTGCCGAGTGCGGGATTCGAACCCGCAAGCCCTTTCGGGCAGATGTGTTTGAGACATCCGTGTATGCCATTCCACCAACCCGGCGAGGTTGCTGCCGGAAAGTGTACCGGGTGACATGCCCGGTCCGCTGCTAGGTAGGCTCAAGGGAGCTGTACCTGCCCTTGGAACAAGGAGTCCCCGTGACCGCCCCCGAGCCGCCCCAGCCCTCCGCCGACGACGACAAGTCGCACGTTCCGCCGCTGACGACCCGGGTCGTCATCGCGGAGGACGAGGCGCTCATCCGTCTCGATCTCAAAGAGATGCTGGAGGAAGAGGGCTACGCGGTCGTCGGTGAGGCCGGGGACGGTCAGCGGGCTGTCGAGCTCGCCCGGGAGCACCGGCCGGACCTGGTCATCCTCGATGTGAAGATGCCGGTCCTGGACGGGATCTCCGCCGCGGAGAAGATCGCCGAGGAGTCCATCGCGCCCGTCCTGATGCTCACCGCGTTCTCGCAGCGCGATCTCGTGGAGCGGGCGCGGGACGCCGGGGCGATGGCGTATCTCGTGAAGCCGTTCAGCAAGAGCGACGTGGTGCCGGCCATCGAGATGGCGGTGTCGCGGTTCGCGGAGCTGAAGGCGCTGGAGGGTGAGGTCGCCGACCTCGCGCAGCGGCTGGAGACGCGGAAGCTGGTGGACCGGGCGAAGAGCATTCTGCAGACGGATTACGGTCTGTCGGAGCCGGCCGCGTTCCGGTGGATCCAGAAGACGTCGATGGACCGCCGACTGTCGATGCAGCAGCTTGCCGAGGCGTTGATCGAGGATGCCGAGGAGAAGAAGAAGGCGGCGGAGTAGCCCGTACGCGCGTACGCGGTCATGAAGGAGGCCCGTACCCGGTCAGCCGGGTGCGGGCCTCCTTCATGTGTACGGGAGGGGTCAGTCCTCGCCGAGGTAGGCCTTGCGGACGGACTCGTCGTGGAGGAGGTCCGCGCCGGTGCCGGAGAGGACGATCTTGCCGACCTCCATGACGTGGCCGTGGTCCGCGAGGGAGAGTGCGGCCTGGGCGTTCTGCTCGACGAGCAGGATGGTGGTGCCCTGTGCCTTGAGTTCGACGATGGTCTCCATGATCTTCTGCATCATGATCGGGGAGAGGCCCATGGAGGGTTCGTCGAGCATCAGGAGTTTGGGCTGGCACATGAGGGCCCTGCCCATGGCGAGCATCTGCTGTTCGCCGCCCGAGAGGGTTCCGGCGGCCTGCTTGCGGCGTTCCCCGAGGATGGGGAAGAGGTCGTAGGCGCGCTGGATGTCCTTCTCGATGCCTGCCTTGTCGTTGCGGAGGTAGGCGCCGAGCTGGAGGTTCTCGGTGATCGTCAGCCGGGGGAAGATGTGGCGTCCCTCGGGGGAGTGGGCGAGGCCCAGGGAGACGACCTTGTGGGCCGGGATGTTGGTGAGTGGTTGGCCGTCGAAGGTGATGCGGCCGCCGGCCGGCTTGAGCAGTCCGGAGAGGGTGCGCAGGGTGGTGGTCTTGCCCGCACCGTTGGTGCCGATGAGGGTGACGACCTGGCCGGCTTCGACGGTGAAGGAGATGCCCTTGACGGCTTCGATCTTGCCGTAGGCGACGCGGAGGTCCTCGACCTCCAGTAGTGCGGTCATCGGGCGTCCTCCTCCTCGGTGCCGGTGGTGCCGGTGGTGCTGTCGGTTTCGGTGGTGCTGTCGGATTCGGTGGTGCTGTTGGTGTCGGCGGCGGCGTCGGCCGCCTTGGTGGCGACGGCTTCGGCTGCTTCGACCTCGGCGACTTCTTCGGCGCCGGGGGCGCCTTCGAAGGGGGTGCCGAGGTAGGCGGCGACGACGCGTTCGTCGCTCTGGACGACGTCGGAGGTGCCTTCGACGAGTTTCTCGCCCTGGACGAGGACGGCGACGCGGTCGCAGAGGTTGAAGATGAACCGCATGTCGTGCTCGATGACGAGGACGGCGATGCCCTGGTCGCGGATGGCGAAGATGAGTTCTTCGGTGACGCGGGTTTCCTGCGGGTTCATGCCGGCGGTGGGCTCGTCGAGGAGGAGGAGTCCGGGGTCGCTGGCCAGTGCGCGGGCGATTTCCAGCTTGCGCTGGTCTCCGTAGGGGAGGTTGCGCGCGAGGTGGTCGGCCTTGTCCTGGAGGCCGATGAACTCCAGGAGCTGCATGGCTCGTTCGCGGCTGGCGTGTTCGGCCTTGGTGAAGCCGGGGAGCCGTAGGAGGGCGGACCAGAGGCCTTCTTTTGTCCTGGTGTGGCGTCCGACGAGGACGTTCTCCAGGACGGTCATGTTGGCGAAGAGCCGGATGTTCTGGAAGGTGCGGGCGATGCCTGCCTGGGTGACGAGGTGGGGCTTGGGCGGCAGGACGGTGCCTTTGTAGCTGACCTTGCCCTCGGTGGGGACGTACAGGCCGGTGAGGCAGTTGAAGAAGGTGGTCTTGCCGGCGCCGTTGGGGCCGATGAGGCCGACGATCTCGCCCGCGTTGACGGTGAAGTCGACGTTGCGTACGGCGGTGAGGCCGCCGAAGCGCATGGTGACGCCACTCGCGTCGAGGACGGTGGTGGCGGTTTTCGTGGTGGTCATGGTGGTCACGCCCCCGCCTTGGCGATGCCGGCGCCGGTCTCTTCGGACTGCCGTGGCTCCGGTACGTCGAGCTGGTCGGTCTCGTGGAATTCGAGCTGCTTCCTGCGGTCGGCGACGAGGCCCTCGGGGCGCAGGCGCATCAGGAGGATGAGTGCGACGCCGAAGAGGAAGAGCTGGTAGTCCGACATGAACTGGAGCTTGGCCGGGATGAGGTAGAGGAGTGCGGCGCCGACGAGGGGTCCGCTGAGGGTTCCCATGCCGCCGAGGATGACGGCGGCGAGGAGGAATGCGGAGTTGGGTGGTACGGAGCCGGCGAACTGGTACTGCTCGGGTGTCACGGTGTAGTTGACGTGTGCCTGGACGGTTCCGGCGAGGCCGGCGAGGGTGGCGCCGAGGGCGAAGGCCAGCAGTTTGAGCCGGAAGGCGTTGATGCCCATGGCGGTGGCTGCGGTTTCGTCCTCGCGGATGGCGACCCAGGCGCGGCCGATGCGGGATTCTCCGGAGCGGCGGAAGACGAGGACGACGACGGCGGTGAAGACGAGCATCAGCAGGTAGTAGTTGGCCGACCTGCCGAGGTTGAAGCCGAGGATGTCGTGTTTGAGTCCGAAGTCGAATCCGAAGAAGTTGAGGTCGGGGATGCTGGGGATGCCCTGGGAGCCGTTGGTGAGGTCGGGTCCGCTGTTGCCGTTGAGGTTGTTCACGGTGAGGCGGAAGATTTCACCGAAGCCGAGGGTGACGATGGCGAGGTAGTCGCCGCGTAGTCGGAGGGTGGGGGCGCCGATGAGGACGCCGAAGATGAGTGAGGCTGCGGCGCCGGTGAGTACGGCGGCCCAGAAGGGGAATTCGACGCCGATGGCCGACATGGTGGAGCCGGAGACCAGGGCGGCGGCGTAGGCGCCGACGCCGAGGAAGGCGACGTATCCGAGGTCGAGGAGGCCGGCGAGGCCGACGACGACGTTGAGGCCGAGTGCCACGGTCGCGAAGATGAGGATGTTGGCGCCGATGAGCGCGTATTCCTCTTTCTGCTGTGTGAACGGGAAGCAGACGGCTGCGACGAGGGCGGCGGCGAGGGTGACGTTGCGGTGCTTGGTGGTGAGTGCGGTGACGCGGGAGACGAGTCCGGCGCGGTGGAGTGCGGTGAAGGCGAAGCCGACGGTGATGAGGAAGCCGATGAAGAGTTCGGCGTAGTCGGTGTCGATTCCGTAGCTGAAGATGTAGAGGCCGATGCCGAAGGCTACGGCGATGATGAGGATTTCGGCCCAGGAGGGGAGGGGGGTGGCGCGGCGGGCCGGTGGGGCGCCGAGGCTGTTGCGGAAGCGTTGCCAGGCGGTGGTGCCGGTGCCGGTGTGTGGCTGGTCTCCGGGGAGGCCGAGTGCGGCGATGGCGGCGATGAGTGCGCCGGTGCCGCTGACCCAGGCGCCGGGTTCCAGGTTGACGACGCCGCCGAGGTCGTAGGCGATGGCGCCGATGGTGTAGCCGGTGGTGCCGAGGGTGCCGAGGGCGAGGAGGCGGACGGGGCTGTTGGTGCCGCCGGGGGTGAGCCAGCGGAGGCCTCGGATGCCGTACCCGGACAGCGCGAAGAGCAGGGTGAGTGCGGCGCTGATGAGGGTGAGGACCTGGAGGCCGCCGGGGTAGCCGGTGACGGTGAGGTCGCCGGGGAATTCGCTGGTCCAGGTCCAGGCGAGGAAGGTGCCGGCGAGTGCGATTGCGGCGCCTGCGAGGGTGGCGATGCGGGCGGCGGCTGCGGGGACCGGGAGGAAGGGGGCGGCCTCGGGTGCGGTGGTGTGGTTGGTGGTCATCCGTATCACGCCCGATCCGCGACGCGTTCGCCGAGCAGGCCCTGGGGCCGGATCAGCAGGACGACGATGAGGAGGACGAAGGCCCATACGTCCTTCCAGGCACCGCCGCCGAAGAGTTCCATGCCGGGGACGTCGCTCATGTAGCCAATGGCGAGGGATTCGGCGACGCCGAGGACGACGCCGCCGAGCATGGCGCCGTAGATGTTGCCGATGCCGCCGAGTACGGCTGCGGTGAAGGCTTTGAGGCCCATGAGGAAGCCCATTCTGAAGCCGATCACGCCCTGCTTGAGCCCGTAGGCGACGGCGGCGATGGCGGCGAACGCGGCACCGATGGCGAAGGCCATGACGATGATGCGGTCGGTGTTGATGCCCATGAGCTTCGCGGTGTCGGGGTCCTGGCTGGTGGCCTGCATGCCGCGGCCGGTGCGGGTCTTGGAGACGAAGAGGCCGAGGGCGATCATGCAGACGGGTGCGGTGATGAGGACGAAGAGGTCACCGAGTTGGATGTGGGCGCCGAAGATGTCGATCGCTTCGCCCTTGAACTGGGGGAAGGAGCGGTCCTTCTTGGCGTCGGGGTACCACTTCCAGATGGCCTGCTGGAGTGCGAGGGAGAGTCCGATCGCGGTGATGAGCGGTGCGAGTCGGGGGGCGCCCCGCAGGGGCCGGTAGGCGAAGCGTTCGGCGGCTGTTCCGACGGCGACGGAGCATATTACGCCGCCGATGATCATGAGTGGGGTGATCGCGAGGAGGGAGACACCGGCCGGCATCCAGAGGTACACGGTGAGAGCTCCGAAGCCTCCGATCATGAAGATCTCGCCGTGGGCGAAGTTGATGAGCTGGATGATTCCGTAGACCATCGTGTAGCCGATCGCGATGAGACCGTACATCGCGCCGAGGATGAGTCCATTGGCCAGCTGTTGCGGCAGTTCGTTCACCGCAGGGCCTCCGTGGAGTGGTTCGGATATGGCACCGCGCGGGAGCGCTGGTAGCGCTCCCGCGCGGTCTGGTGTCAGTTCAGTGCGTGGCTGGGAGGGCCTGTGGGGGTCAGGGCTTGTAGGCCTCGCTGAGCTTGGAGGTCCACTTGCCGCCGTCGACCTGGTAGGCGGTCATCATGGTGTTGGTGGTGTCGCCGTATTCGTCGAAGGAGACGGGGCCGGTGACGCCGTCGAACTTGACCTTGGCCATGGCTTCGAGGACCTTGACGCGGGCGTTGTCGGGGAGCTTGCCGTTGTTGTCGGCGACGGCGATCTTGACGGCCTCGATGATGGACCAGGTGGCGTCGTAGGTGCCGCCGCCGTAGGCCTCGTAGGCGTCCTTGTATCCGGCCGTCTTGTAGTCCGCGATGAACTTCTTGGCGGAGTCGAGTTCCTCGACGGGCTTGCCGACGGAGGTGGCGATGTCGCCCTGGGCCTTCTTGTTGAGCTTGATGAAGTCGGCGCTGTACATGCCGTCGCCGCCCATGAGGGGGATCTGGACGCTGTCCTTGAGCTGCTGGCTCAGGGGTGCGCCGGCGGGGTACTCGCCGCCGTAGTAGACGGCCTTGGCGCCGGACTTCTTGACCTTGGTGACGACGGCGTTGAAGTCGCGGTCGTCCGGGTTGACGTGGTCGGTGCCGACGATCTTGCCGCCGAGGGTGGTGAAGGTCGCCTTGAAGGAGGCGGCGAGACCGGCGCCGTAGGGCTTCTGGTCGTCGATGAGGTAGACCTGCTTGATCTTCGCGTCGTTGAAGAGGTACTTCGCTGCGAAGGCGCCCTGGATCTGGTCCGTGGTGGCGGTGCGGAAGTAGGTCTTGTAGGGGCGCTTCTTTTCGCCGGTCTTCCAGTTCTCGCCCTGGGTGAGTTCGGTGCCCGTGTTGGCGGGGGAGACCTGGGTGAGGGAGGCGTCGTTGAGCGGCTTCTGCATCGACTGGGAGACGCCGGAGTTCAGCGGGCCGACGACGCCGACGACGGTGGCGTCGTCGATGAACTTCTGGGCGTTCTGCTGGCCGACGGAGGGCTGTGCCTGGTCGTCGAGCGGCTTGACCTCGAACTTGATGCCGGGGACGGTCTTTTCCTTGTTTGCCGTCTTGGCGGCGAGGTCTGCGGAGTTCTTGATGCCGAGGCCGAGGGCGGACAGGTCGCCCGTGATGGGCGCGTCGACGCCGATGACGACGGTCTGGGTGTCGCCGCTGCTGCTGTTGTTGCCGTCGTCGCGCGACCCGCAGGCGGTGAGTGTCAGTGCTCCGGTGGTGAGCACTGTGGTGAGGATGAGCAAAGAACGGTGTCGCACGAAAGGTCCTTTCCCTGGCGCGGCCTCCTCTGCTTGAGGTGCCGTGTCGTTCGCCGGGCCGTACTGGTTGGTACAGGGCCGTGCTGCAGACGCGCCCGGCGGCGCGGTGACTGGCGGTGACTCTAGGCGCAGGTGTGGGGGTCCGGGATGGGTCCGCCGCAGGATGTGACTGTCTTGTTATGCCTTTGAGCAAGGCTTGAGGTGGCTGTGCTGACATGTACGGTTTTTTGCCGGTCGGGTGGAGTGACCGCATGGTGAGAACGCGCAGCTCTGCTAAGGGGCTTGGGTGGATCTTGCTGCTGTCGCGCGGTGGGGGTGGGAAGGGGGGTGTGCGGGCGCGACGAGGTGCCCGGCGGTGGTGGGGCCGGGTTCGGGGTGTTGCGTGGAGCGTTTTGTGTGGGGCGCTTTTGTTACGCAGTGTTACGTCTGGGTGGGTGCGGGCGACGCGGTGTGGTGTGCGGGGAGTGCTGAGTGGGCCATACAACGGAGGCCGGGGTCAAGGGTGTTGGTCGGTCCGGTTGCTCAACTGTGTTGTGTGCGTGGGTGGTTGTGGGTGGGAATGGCGCTGCCCGGCCGGATTGTCATCCGGCCGGGCAGCGGTGCGGTGGGTGTGGTGCGGTGTCTTTCGGCCGGTCAGGCGGCGTCGGGCCGGGGCGCGTCGCGGAGCAGGCAGGTGAGCCGGGCGGTGCAGACGCGCTTGTTGTGTTCGTCGGTGATGGCGATCTCGTAGGTGGCGGTGGAGCGGCCGCGGTGTACGGGGGTGGCGACGCCGGTGACGAGGCCGCTTCGTACCCCTCGGTGATGGGTGCAGTTCAGGTCGACGCCGACGGCGAGCTTGGTGGCGCCGCCGTGGAGCATGGAGCCGATCGAGCCGAGGGTCTCGGCGAGGACGGCGGAGGCGCCGCCGTGGAGCAGTCCGTAGGGCTGGGTGTTTCCCTCGACGGGCATGGTGCCGACGACGCGTTCCGCGGAGGCTTCGACGATCGTGACGCCCATGCGCTCGCCGAGGTGGCCGGCGGAGAAGAGGGCGGGCAGGTCGACGCCGAGTGCGGCGAATTCGTCGATGATCTCCTGGGGGAACTTGGGTGTGGTGTGCTCGCCCATGGGGTCCGGCTCCGATCGTCTGCGGTGGTTCACCGTCTTATTTGCTGTATGCATCGTTCTTATCAGACGACTGAGCGAACGCTTAGGGCCTGTCCGGTCCTGATCCGTTGGACCGGACCTGGTGGGTTGTGGGTACGGATCATTCCTGGCCGGCCCGCCCCTGGATGTTCTCGAAGCGCACGACGACGGACTTGCTGGCGGGGGTGTTGCTGGTGTCGGCCGTGGAGCCGAGGGGTACCAGCACGTTGGTCTCCGGGTAGTAGGCGGCGGCGCAGCCCCGGGCCGTCGGGTAGTGCACGACGCGGAAGCCGGGGGCGCGGCGTTCCACGCCGTCCTTCCACTCACTGACCAGGTCGGTGTACGCGCCGTCGGCCAGGCCGAGTGCGCGGGCGTCCTCGGGGTTGACCAGGACGATGCGGCGGCCGCTCTTGATGCCGCGGTAGCGGTCGTCGAGGCCGTAGATCGTGGTGTTGTACTGGTCGTGCGAGCGCAGGGTCTGCAACAGCAGCCTGCCTTCGGGGAGTTCGGGGTATTCGACGGGTGCGGCGGTGAAGTTGGCCCTGCCGGTCGTGGTGGGGAAGCGGCGTTCGTCGCGGGGGCCGTGGGGGAGGGTGAAGCCGCCGGGGCGGGCGACGCGGGCGTTGAAGTTCTCGAAGCCGGGGACGACGCGGGAGATGCGGTCGCGGATTGTCGCGTAGTCCTTCTCGAACTCCTCCCAGGGGGTGGTCGATCCGGGGCCGAGGACGGCGCGGGCGAGGCGGGCGACGATGGCGGGCTCGGAGAGCAGGTGGGGGCCGGCCGGGGTGAGGTTGCCGCGCGAGGCGTGGACCATGCTCATGGAGTCCTCGACGGTGACGAACTGCTTGCCGCTCGCCTGGACGTCCTTGTCGGTACGGCCCAGTGTCGGCAGGATCAGGGCGCGGGTGCCGGTCACGGCGTGCGAGCGGTTGAGCTTGGTGGAGACGTGGACGGTGAGGCGGGCGCGGCGCATCGCGGCCTCGGTGACTTCCGTGTCGGGGGTGGCCGCGACGAAGTTTCCGCCCATGGCGAAGAAGACCTTGGCCTTGCCGTCGCGCAGTGCCTCGATGGAGCGGACGACGTCGTAGCCGTGGTGGCGCGGCGAGGTGATCCCGAATTCCTTGTCGAGGGCGTCGAGGAAGGCGGGGGAGGGCCGCTCGAAGATGCCCATGGTGCGGTCGCCCTGGACGTTGGAGTGGCCGCGGACGGGACAGACCCCGGCGCCGGGGCGGCCGATGTTGCCGCGCAGCAGGAGGAAGTTGACCACTTCGCGGATGGTCGGCACGGAGTGCTTGTGCTGGGTGAGGCCCATGGCCCAGCACACGATGGTGCGCTTCGAGGCGAGGACCATCGCGAGGGCCTCTTCGATGGTGCCGCGGTCGAGGCCGGTGGCGGCGAGGGTCTGTTCCCAGTCGGCTTCGCGGGCGGCGGCCGCGAACTCCTCGTAGCCGTGGGTGTGCTCGCGTACGAAGGTTTCGTCGACGGCGCCCTCGGTCTGGAGGATCATCTTGTTGAGGAGCCGGAAGAGGGCCTGGTCGCCGCCGATACGGATCTGCAGGAAGAGATCGCCCAGCGCGGTGCCCCTGATCATGCCGAGCGGGGTCTGCGGGTTCTTGAACCGCTCCAGGCCGGCCTCGGGCAGCGGATTCACCGAAATGATCTTCGCGCCCGCCGACTTGGCCTTCTCCAGGGCGGAGAGCATCCGGGGGTGGTTCGTGCCGGGATTCTGTCCGGCGACGATGATGAGGTCGGCCTGGTGGAGGTCTTCCAGCAAGACGCTGCCTTTGCCGATGCCTATGGTCTCCGTGAGGGCCGAGCCGGAGGACTCGTGGCACATGTTGGAGCAGTCGGGGAGGTTGTTGGTGCCGAATTCGCGGGCGAACAGCTGGAGCAGGAACGCCGCCTCGTTGCTGGTGCGCCCGGAGGTGTAGAAGAGCGCCTCGTCGGGGGAGTCGAGCGCGCCCAGTTCCTCGGCGATGATGCCGAAGGCGCGCTCCCAGGTCACCGCCTCGTACCGCTCGGCGCCTTCGGGGAGGTACATGGGCTGGGTGATCCGTCCCTGCTGGCCCAGCCAGTACCCGCTGCGCGAGGCGAGATCGGGGACCGGGTGTGCGGCGAAGAAGTCGGGGGTGACGCGGCGCAGCGTCGCTTCCTCGGCGACGGCCTTGGCGCCGTTCTCGCAGAATTCCGCGGTGTGCCGTTCGTCGCCCTCGGGCCAGGCGCAGCCGGGGCAGTCGAAGCCGTTCTTCTGGTTGACCTTGAGGAGGGTCTGCGCGGTGCGCCGCAGGCCCATCTGCTGCTGCGCGATGAGCAGGCTGTGGGCCACGGCCGGCAGTCCGGCGGCGGCGTGCTGCGCGGGTTCGACCTGCGGTGCGTCCTGGACCGGGTCACCCGTGGGCGGTTTCGTGGCCATGGTGCGCTCCTCTTCGAGGCGGTGCCGACGCGCATGCGCGCGGTGCGCTTACGCATCGATGCGGTACGTGTTCCTCGCGCGATCCTGCCACGCGGCCCCGGCGGAGCGTCCGGGGAGTCAGGTGCGGTCGGGATTGTCAGTGGTCCGTGGCAGGATCGGGGGCGTGGCTGAGACGGCATCGAAGAAGACGGCAGACAACCGACCGCGCCTGCTCCTGATGGACGGGCACTCCCTGGCGTACCGGGCGTTCTTTGCGCTGCCTGCGGAGAATTTCACGACAGGGTCGGGGCAGCCGACGAACGCGGTGTACGGCTTCGCCTCGATGCTGGCGAACACATTGCGTGACGAGGCGCCGACGCATTTCGCGGTGGCGTTCGACGTCTCGCGCAAGACCTGGCGCTCGGAGGAGTTCCCGGAGTACAAGGCGAACCGCTCGAAGACCCCGGACGAGTTCAAGGGCCAGGTGGAGCTGATCGGCGAGCTGCTCGACGCGATGCGCGCCGACCGTTTCGCGATCGACGGTTTCGAGGCGGACGACGTCATCGCCACGCTGGCCACGCAGGCCGAGGCGGCCGGTTTCGAGGTGCTGATCGTCACCGGTGACCGGGATTCGTTCCAGCTGATCACGGACAACGTCACCGTGCTGTACCCGACGAAGGGCGTCTCGGAGCTGACGCGCTTCACCCCGGCGAAGGTCGAGGAGAAGTACGGGCTCACGCCGCGGCAGTACCCGGACTTCGCGGCGCTGCGCGGTGACCCGTCGGACAACCTTCCGGGCATCCCCGGCGTCGGTGAGAAGACCGCCGCGAAGTGGATCAACCAGTTCGGTTCGTTCGACGAGCTGGTGGAGCGCGCCGAGGAGGTCAAGGGCAAGGCCGGTCAGAATTTCCGGGACCACCTGGACGCGGTGCGGCTGAACCGCAGGCTGACCGAGATGGTCCGTGACGTGGAGTTGCCGAAGACCCCGCAGGACCTGGAGCGCGCGCCGTACGACCGCACGGCGGTGACCGGTGTGCTCGACGTCCTGGAGATCCGTAACCCGAGTCTGCGCGAGCGGTTGCTGGCCGTCGACCCGGGCGCGGCCGAGGACGAGGCCCCGGCGCCCGCCGCGGGTATCGAGCTGGACGGCGCGGTGCTGGGCGCGGGCGAGCTGGCGCCCTGGCTCGCCGAGCACGGCGGGCAGCCGCTCGGCGTCGCCACCGTCGACACGTGGGCGCTGGGCTCCGGCACGGTCACCGAGATCGCGCTCGCGGCGGCCGGCGGCGCGGCGGCCTGGTTCGACCCCGCGGAGCTCGACGAGGGCGACGAGCAGGCGTTCGCCGCCTGGATCGCCGACCCGGAGCGACCGAAGGTCATGCACAACGCGAAGAGCGCCATGCGGGTCTTCCCGGAGCACGGCTGGCAGGTCGACGGCGTCACGATGGACACCGCGCTGGCCGCCTACCTGGTCAAGCCCGGCCGCCGTTCCTTCGCGCTGGACGCACTGGCGGTGGAGTACCTGGGCCGGGAGCTGGCCCCCGCGGCGGCGTACGACGGGCAGCTGGCCTTCGGCGCGGACGACCGGGCCGAGGCCGACGCCCTGATGACGCAGGCCCGCGCGGTCCTGGACCTGGGGGACGCCTTCTCCACCCGGCTCGCCGAGGTCGGCGCGGCCGAGCTGCTGCATGACATGGAGCTGCCGACGTCCGCCCTGCTGGCCAGGCTGGAGCGGCACGGCATCGCCGCGGACCGGGCCCATCTGGAAGGCATGGAGCAGCAGTTCGCCGGTGCGGTGCAGCAGGCGGTGAAGGAGGCGCACGCCGCGGTCGGCCGCGAGTTCAACCTCGGTTCGCCCAAGCAGCTCCAGGAAGTCCTCTTCGGCGAGCTGGGCCTGCCCAGGACGAAGAAGACGAAGACCGGATACACGACGGACGCCGACGCACTGGCCTGGCTCGCCGCCCAGACCGAGCACGAGCTGCCGGTCATCATGCTGCGCCACCGCGAACAGGCGAAGCTGCGGGTCACCGTCGAGGGCCTGATCAAGACGATCGCGGCCGACGGCCGTATCCACACCACGTTCAACCAGACGGTGGCGGCGACCGGCCGGCTCTCCTCCACCGACCCCAACCTGCAGAACATCCCGGTCCGTACGGACGAGGGCCGGGCCATCCGTCGGGGCTTCGTCGTCGGCGAAGGCTTCGAAACGCTGATGACGGCCGACTACAGCCAGATCGAACTGCGGGTGATGGCCCACCTCTCCGAGGACGCCGGTCTCATCGAGGCGTTCACCTCCGGCGAGGACCTGCACACGACGGTCGCTTCGCAGGTCTTCGGCGTCGACAAGTCGGCCGTCGACCCGGAGATGCGCCGCAAGATCAAGGCCATGAGCTACGGACTCGCGTACGGGCTCTCCGCGTTCGGCCTCTCCCAGCAGCTGAGCATCGAGGCGGGCGAGGCGCGCGGCCTGATGGACACCTACTTCGAGCGGTTCGGCGGAGTGCGTGACTATCTGCACCGCGTGGTGGAGGAGGCCAGGGCCACCGGCTACACGGAGACGGTCTTCGGCCGCCGCCGCTACCTCCCCGACCTCAACAGCGACAACCGCCAACGCCGCGAGATGGCCGAGCGGATGGCGCTCAACGCACCGATCCAGGGCACGGCGGCGGACATCGTCAAGGTCGCCATGCTCCATGTCGACCGGGCGCTGACCGGGGCGAAGCTGAAGTCCCGGATGCTGCTCCAGGTCCACGACGAAATCGTGCTGGAGATCGCCGGGGGCGAGCGCGCGCAGGTGGAGGAGATCCTCCGCCACGAGATGTCCACGGCCGTGCAGTTGCGCGCCCCGCTCGATGTCTCGGTCGGTGTCGGCACGGACTGGGAGTCCGCGGCGCACTGACACGGCGCACTGACACGGCGCAGAAGCACGGCGCAGAGACACGGCGCACTGACGCTGCGGCGCCGGACGGGCCGGGCCTTTCGGAGACTCCCGGAGAATCAGGCCCGTCCGGCGACCGAGGGCACGGAAGCACGCGGTCGCCGCAGCCGCATCCACGCCCCGTACAGCACCAGGCCCACCGCCGCTCCCGCCCCGGCGCCGAAGCAGGCGGTCGGGATGATGTCCAGCGGGGTGTCGATGTGCCCGAAGTACGCGTACCACCGTGCGCACCGGTGTACGACGCCGAGCAGTACGCAGACGCTCAGCAGTGCCCCCGCCGACCACCGCCCCCGACGGCTCAGCACGGGCACGGACGGCGGGGCCGGGCACGCCCCCGTCCGCCGCAGCCCCGACGCCGTGAACCAGGCGAGCACGACCAGGGCCACGGCCGAACTGCCGTACTGCACCAGCTGGAACACGGGATGTCCCGCCACACTCCCGTCGAGCACCGGCACCAGCCGCACACCCCACCGGTCGTGATGGGTGAAGGCGTCCCAGACGACATGGGTGGCGGACCCGATGACCGCCGACAGCGCGAACCACCCACCGTCCCGGACACCCCACGCCCCCCGTCCGGGTGCGCGCCGGCCCCGTACGAACGTGTGCACCCGCCCCTGCCAGGCCCTTGGCAGCAGCGCCACCAACGGTTCGCGCAGCAGCAGCCACAGCGCCACCACGGCCCCGGTGATCAGCACATCGACCGTGCACACGCCCCACACCGAATGGGTGACCTGCCCGAACTCCATCGCTCCAGGGATCGCGGTATCCGCGTAGTACGTCATGTCGGGCGCGAACGAGCCCGCGACGAGGGCCGAGGCGAGGAGTGGGCCGCGTGCCGTTCCGTTGCGCCGGATCCCCGGGAGCACGGCGGCGGCATGACTGAGGGTGAACGGCATGGCGGCAAGTATGCGCGAGCCGCCGACGCCCTCCCGACGACCGCCGTACAACCTGCTGTCGGGAATGTGAAAAACAGGTAAGAACCGGTCAGTGCACGGTGTTCCGGCGGCACAAGTTGCCGTAGGGTCGCCTGAGTCCAGGCGCTGGGGAGCGCGGACAGCCGTCGAAGGGGAGGGGCCAGAGGTATGGCAGCGCAGTTCGGTCGCCGACTTCGCAAGGGGGCGACCACCACCGCCGTGGCCGCCGTAGCCGTGGCGGCGCTCTCCGCCTCCGGGGCCCCCGGCACACCGCTGGTCGGCGGCAGCGGCGACCCGCAGTCCACCGGAACGACCCCTCCGCCCGACGACAGCGCGGCCACCGGCAACTCGCCGTACTACACGGACCTGCCCCCGCTGGTCACACCCGACAAGCCGGGCACGTCCACGAATCTGCCCGTCACCGGCAGCGCGGAATCCGGCATTCCGGCTTCGATCCTGGCCGCGTACAAGAAGGCCGAGCAGAGCCTCGCGAGCAGCGACGCCGCCTGCCGGCTGCCGTGGCAACTGCTCGCCGCGATCGGCAAGGTCGAGTCCGGCCAGGCGCGCGGCGGTCGGGTCGACGCGAACGGCACCACGTTCTCCCCGATCCTCGGCCCGGTTCTCGACGGCCGCGGCTTCGCCCTGATCAAGGACACCGACAACGGGGCGTACGACGGGGACGCGACGCACGACCGCGCCGTCGGCCCGATGCAGTTCATCCCGTCCACGTGGGCGACCTGGGGCCAGGACGGCAACGGCGACGGCCGCAAGGACCCCAACAACATCTACGACGCGGCGCTCGCCGCCGGACACTACCTCTGCGCCGGCTCCCGCGATCTGTCCATCGCCACGGATCTCGACCGCGCGGTCCTGAGCTACAACCACTCGAACGCCTACCTCCGTACGGTCCGTTCCTGGTTCGAGTACTACAAGCGCGGCACCCACGAGATCCCCGACGGCACCGGCGTGATCCCGCCCGACCTCGGCGGTACGGACACGAGGCCCGGCAGCCCGAGTCCCTCCCCTGCGCCGTCCGGGCCCGTCAAGCCCGGGCCGACGCCGAGCCCGGCCCCGTCGAAGCCGGGCGGCGGACCCACGACCGGCCCGACCCCCGACCCCACTCAAACCCCCACGCCCCCGCGGTCCCAGACCCTCGCGGGCGTGGAGAACGCCGGCACCGGCACGCTGACCGCCACCGCGGGCGACGCGTTTACCGAGCGGATCAAGGTGCGGGCCAGGAACAGCGCCGGCGGCCCGCTCGCCAGGGTGTCCGTGACCTTCACCATCGCCGGTGACACGGACGCCGCCTTCGACGGCGGGAAGAAGGCGGTCACCCTCCTCACCACGGCCGACGGCACGGTCACCGCCCCGGTGCTGAAGGCGGGCGAAAAGACGGGGAAGTTCACGGTGCGGGCCGTCGCCACCGGCCGCTCGCTGCCCCCCGTCACCTACGGCGCGACCGTCACCGCCCGCCGGGCCGACACGATCGCCAGGACCGACGACAAGGCCCTGACCGCCGCGCCCGGCGCCGAGTTCGCCGACACCGTCGAGGTCAAGGCCACCTACAAGGACGCGGTCGCCGACGGTGTCGCGGTCACCGCCACCATGATCACGGACGCGGCGGAGCACGCCGAGAACGACAAGGGCCCGTACTTCAAGGACGCGGACGGCAAGACGGTCCGCACCCTCACGAACCTGAGGACCGGCGCCGACGGCACCCTGAAGCTCCCGAAGATCTACGCCGACGACACCGCGGGCACGTACAAGCTGCGCCTCACCACCGAGGGCGGCGCCAAGATCGTCATCGAGCTGAAGGTCGAGGCCCCGCCGGCCCCGGAGGTATCACCGACCCCGGAGGCATCGCAGACCCCGGAGGCATCGCAGAGCCCGGAGCCCCCCGCCGCCTGATCGGCCCGGCCGCACGTCACGACAGCCCCTCCGCCACCACCCGGCCGAGGGGCTGTTCCACGTTTTCTCATCCCGCGCCCGGTGTTCTCATCTCGCGCCCGCGTTGCTACGGTGCCCCAACCCTGACGACCCATCAGATCCGTGCTCTCCGGGAGGACCGGCATGCGTGCCCTCGTCGCCGCCGCCATCGGACTGGCCGCAGCCCTCGCACTCGTCTTCACCATCAGCGCGATCGGCGCCCCGCCCGGAGAGACCTCGCCCAAACCTCTGCTGACCACCGTCCCGGGCCCCAAGAACCAGTAACCGGAAGAAGAAACAGAAGCTGAGGGAGGGCACCACCACCATGCGCCGCCGAGCCAGCCTCGTACTCCTGGCCTTCGCCGTCTTCTTCGCCGCCATGTCGCCCCTGTTGCGCTGGTACGCCTTCCCCAGGCTCGCGAAGATCCCGCCCAGTCAGTACCAGGAGACGGTGCTGGAGGCGAAGCCCGCCACCCTCCTCGACTACAACGACAACATGAAGGTCAAGCGGGTCCCCAAGGTCACCATCGTGCAGACCCTCAAAGGCAACGTGGAGGAGTCCGAGAAGATCGAGCGCAGCGCCGGCCGCGACGTCGTCGTCTGGGACGCCCTCAGTTACGTGGTCGGCCCGGACGGCAAGATGGTCTCCGAGATCCCCGAGCGCTACATCTTCGACGCGCACAGCCAGGCCCCCGTACACGCCACCGGGGAATCCGTCGACGGCGACCCGGTCAGGCGCGAGGGCATCGAGTTCAAGTGGCCCTTCCTCACCGAGAAGCGCGACTACGAGTACTTCGACGCGCAGGCCCGCACCAGCTCGCCCATCCACTACAAGGGCACCCGCACCTTCCACGGCATGGACGTCTACTACTTCGAGCAGACCATCCCGTGGACCAAGGTCCCGATGCCGAAGAAGATGCCCATCAAGGGCGTCACCCCGGAACAGATCAGCAAGACGGGCATGACCCGCTGGTACACCACCAAGCGGATGTTCTGGGTGGACCCGGTCACCGGAGCGCCCGTCAACGGCGAGGAGATCCACAAGGAGGAACTGCGCAACGCCAAGGCGATGGGCCTGCCCCAGGACACCGTCACCGTGTTCGCCGGGCACGTGAAGATGCGCGCGGACTACGTCGATTCGATCGTCGCCCTGGTCAAGTCCCAGCGCCTGCTGGTCCTGCTGCTCACCTCGTACCTGCCCTGGGGCTTCCTCGCCCTCGGCGCGGTCCTGCTCGCGCTCGCCCTGTGGCTGGAGGCACGCTCCCGGCACCCGCAGGACGAACAGCCCGACGGAGCGACGGCACCCGCCTTTGACCCGCAACCCACTCCCGCCTGAGCCGGGCCCTCTTCCTACTCCCGCTTGAGCCGCGCCTTCGTGAACCGGGTCGCCTCCACCGTCGTGGGGTCCTGTGGCCACGGATGCTTCGGATACCGGCCGCGCAGCTCGGCCCGCACGGCCCGGTAGCCGTCCCGCCAGAACGACGCCAGATCCGCGGTGACCGCCGCGGGACGGCCGGCGGGGGAGAGGAGATGGACCAGGACCGGCACCCCGGCCACCCGCGGCGTCTCCCGCAGGCCGAACAGCTCCTGGAGCTTCACCGCCAGTACGGGCTGCGCCCCGCCGTACTCCACCCTGATACGCGAACCGCTCGGCACCTCGATCCGCTCCGGCGCCAGCTCATCCAGCCGCACCGCTTCACCGGTCGCCCACGGCAGCAGCCGCCGCAGCGCCTGCCCCGCGTCGATCCGCGCCAGGTCCGAACGGCGCCGGGCCCGTGACAGCTCGGGCTCCAGCCACTGTTCGGTACGGTCCAGCAGCGCACCGTCCGACACCTCCGGCCAGGGCTCCCCCAGCTCCCGGTGCAGAAAGGCGAGCCGCTCCCGCAGCTGCCCGGTGTCCCGCGTCCAGCGCAGCAGCCCGAGCCCCTCGCGCCGCAGCCCCTCGACCAGCGCCTCGCGCACCAGCTCCGGCGCCGGCTCCTTCAGCGGGCGCGCCGACAGCTCGACGGCACCCAGCCGCTCCACCCGGCGGGCCACCACATCGCCGCCCGCCCAGCGGACCTCCTCGCCCGCGAACCGCAGCTGCCCGGCGGCCACCCGCGCCGTGCCCTCGTCGACGACGGCGGCGAGTCGCACCCGCGCCGACGCGGCATGGGCGGGCCGGTCGGCGACCGCGACCGCCAGCCACGGCGCACTGCGCAGCCCCGACCCGTCCCGCAGCTCCGCCCCCGTCCCCGACACCATCAGGAACGCCCCCTCGCCCCGCGCCCGCGCCACCCGCTCCGGGAACGCCAGCGCGGCCACCAGACCGACGGCGGCGTCGTCCGGACCCGAACCCCCGCCCACGTCCTCGACCGACGACGACAGCCGCCGGACCTCCTGCCGCCACCGCGCCGCATACCCGTCCCGGCCCCGCCGGGCGGTACGCAACGCCACCGCCAGATCGTCGCCGTACTCCCGCGGCGGCTCCTCGCTCAGCAGCGCCACCACCTCGGCCGCCCGCCGCCCGCCCACCTCGGCGGCGCCGTCCAGCAGGGCCCGCGCCAGCCGCGGATGCAGGCCCAGCCGGGACATCCGGACACCCCGGTCGGTGACCCGCCCCGCCGCGTCCACCGCGCCCACCGCCGTCAGCACCTCGCGCGCCGCGCCCATCGCGCCCGCGGGCGGCGGATCGAGCAGCGCCAGCCGCGACGCGTCCGGATCGCCCCAGCAGGCCGCCTGCAACGCGAACGCCGCCAGATCCGCGACCTTGATCTCCGGGGACGGGAACCGCGCCAACCGCCCGTCCTCCGCCTGCTCCCAGCACCGGTACACCGTCCCCGGCGCCTCACGTCCGGCCCGGCCCGCCCGCTGCCTGCCCGCCGCCTGCGAGGCCCGTACGGTCGTCAGCGCGCTCAGTCCCCGCGCGTGATCGGTGCGCGGCTCCCTGGCCAGCCCCGAGTCGACCACGACCCGCACCCCGGGCACCGTCAGGGACGACTCCGCCACCGACGTCGCCAGCACCACCCGCCGACCGTCGGACGACCCGGCCAGCACCGCGTCCTGCACCGCCGCCGGAGCCCGCCCGTGCACCTGGAGCACCTCGGCCGCCACCCCCGCCAGCTGCCCCGCCACCCGGCCGATCTCGCCGACACCGGGCAGGAAACACAGCACGTCGCCGTCCCGTTCGTCGAGCGCCCGGCGCACCGTCGCCGCGACATGCGCCAGCAGCGCCGGATCGACCCTCATCCCGTGCGGCGGCCGCACCGGCCCGGTCGGCGGCACCCACACCACCTCCACCGGATGCGAAACACCCTGCGCCTGAACCACGGGGGCGTCGCCCAGCAGCCGCGCCCAGCCCTGCGCGTCCGTCGTCGCGGACGCGGCGACCAGCCGCAGATCGGGCCGGATCGCCTCCCGCACATCAAGGAGGAACGCGGCGACCGTGTCCGCGTCCAGATGCCGCTCATGGCACTCGTCGATGATCACCGCATCGACCCCGGCCAGCTCCTGGTCGCGCTGCAGCCGCTGGAGCAGCACCCCGGTGGTCACCACCTCCACCACCGTGTCGCGCCCCACCACGCGCTCCCCGCGGACCGTGAACCCCACCCGCCCGCCGACCTGCTCCCCGACGAGCCACGCCATCCGCCGCGCCGCCGCCCGCGCCGCGATCCGCCGCGGCTCGGCGACCACCACCCTGCGCACCGGGCCGCCCCCGGCCAGACCGGCCAGGACCAGCGGTACGAGGGTGGTCTTGCCGGTGCCGGGCGGCGCGCACAGCACCGCGACGCCGCGGTCGTCGAGCGCCCGCTCCAGGGCGGGCACAGCGGTGCGTACGGGCAACTGGTCCAGGGCGTCGGTACGGATCACGCCCCCAGTCTCGTACGACACGCCCGCGCTCCCGTACCCCGAGGCCGGTCCGGGCCCCGAGACCGGTTCCGTACCCCGGGACCGGCCCGGTGTCAGTCCCGTACGCAGACGAAGATCGCCGTGCCCGGGATCAGACCCCCGCGCAGCGGGGACCAGCCGCCCCACTCCTGGTGGTTCCAGGCGGGCCACTCCGGTTCGACGAGATCGACGAGCCGGAATCCGCCGGCCACCACGTCCCGCACCCGGTCGCCCAGCGTCCGGTGGTGCTCGACGTAGACCGCTTCGCCCCGCTCGTCCTGCTCGACGTAGGGGGTGCGGTCGAAGTACGAGGCCGCGACCGAGAGCCCCTCGGGCCCCGGCTCGTCCGGGAACGCCCAGCGGACCGGATGCGTCACCGAGAAGACCCAGCGGCCCCCGGGGCGCAGCACCCGGTGCACCTCGCGGAACACCTGCACGGGATCGGCGACGAACGGCACCGCGCCATAGGCGGAGCAGGCCAGGTCGAAGGAGGCGTCCCGGAACGGCAGCGCCCCGGCGTCCGCCTCCACCAGCGGGACCTCGTCGCCGATCCGCAGGGCGTGCTGCAACTGCCGGTGCGAGAGGTCCAGGGCCACCGGACGGGCTCCCTGGGCGGCGAGCCAGCGCGAGCACTGCGCGGCGCCCGCGCCGATCTCCAGGACGTCCAGGCCCTTCAGCGCCCCGGCGGGGCCGAGCAGACCGGCCTCGGCCTCGTCGAGCCCCTCCGGGCCCCAGACGAAACGGTCGTCGCCGAGAAAGGAGCCGTGGTCGCTCTGGTACTCGTCGGCGTTCCGGTCCCACCAGCCGCGACTGGCCCGGCTGCTCTCGGCCTGCGACGCGCTGCGGCGTGTCGCTTCGGGCTCGGCCGGGTGGATCTCTTGGCTCATCGTGTCCGTCGTTGTAGTTTGCCTTCACCCCGCCGCACGCGGTACGTAACCAGGGGTGCCTGTCCTTACGGCTCCGTGCTCACGCAATTGTCTCCCGGGGCCGATATGGCCTCGGAGAACACGAATTGTGCCGGAAATGGGCCGTTGTGCCCCGGGTGTACGCCTTCGCGCATTGACCGTGCCCGGCTGCCCCCGTATGCTACAAGTTGCGCTGCGAGCCTGCGCGCCTCAGACCTAGCAGGCCGCGCTCGCATCTGTTGTATGTCCCCTCGGTTCACGAGGCGCTTCCCGTTCGGCGGGTCCGGTGCTTCCCGAGCTGTCCGGCTTCTGCAGAGGCGATACGGGCTCCCGGCGTAGCAGTACCTACGACTCACTGTCCGTACCGGAGCCCTTTCCCACATGACGAGCAGCACCGAGACCACCGCCACCACCCCGCAGGTAGCGGTCAACGACATCGGTAACGAGGAAGCCTTCCTCGCCGCGATCGACGAGACGATCAAGTACTTCAACGACGGCGACATCGTCGACGGCGTCATCGTGAAGGTCGACCGGGACGAGGTCCTGCTCGACATCGGTTACAAGACCGAAGGCGTCATCCCCTCCCGCGAGCTTTCGATCAAGCACGACGTCGACCCGAACGAGGTCGTCAAGGTCGGCGACGAGATCGAGGCCCTGGTTCTCCAGAAGGAGGACAAGGAAGGCCGCCTCATCCTGTCCAAGAAGCGCGCTCAGTACGAGCGTGCCTGGGGCACGATCGAGAAGATCAAGGAAGAGGACGGCATCGTCACCGGTACCGTCATCGAGGTCGTCAAGGGTGGTCTCATCCTCGACATCGGCCTCCGTGGCTTCCTGCCGGCCTCCCTCGTCGAGATGCGCCGCGTCCGCGACCTCCAGCCCTACGTGGGCAAGGAGCTCGAGGCCAAGATCATCGAGCTGGACAAGAACCGCAACAACGTGGTCCTGTCCCGCCGTGCCTGGCTGGAGCAGACCCAGAGCGAGGTCCGCCAGACCTTCCTCACGACCCTGCAGAAGGGCCAGGTCCGCTCCGGCGTCGTTTCCTCGATCGTCAACTTCGGTGCGTTCGTGGACCTCGGTGGCGTCGACGGTCTCGTGCACGTCTCCGAGCTGTCCTGGAAGCACATCGACCACCCCTCCGAGGTTGTCGAGGTCGGCCAGGAAGTCACCGTCGAGGTTCTCGACGTCGACATGGACCGCGAGCGCGTCTCGCTGTCGCTCAAGGCGACGCAGGAAGACCCGTGGCAGCAGTTCGCCCGTACGCACCAGATCGGGCAGGTCGTTCCCGGTAAGGTCACCAAGCTCGTTCCCTTCGGTGCGTTCGTGCGCGTCGACGAGGGCATCGAGGGTCTGGTCCACATCTCCGAGCTGGCCGAGCGCCACGTGGAGATCCCGGAGCAGGTCGTCCAGGTCAACGACGAGATCTTCGTCAAGGTCATCGACATCGACCTCGAGCGTCGCCGCATCAGCCTCTCGCTGAAGCAGGCCAACGAGTCCTTCGGTGCCGACCCGGCCTCGGTCGAGTTCGACCCGACCCTGTACGGCATGGCCGCGTCCTACGACGACCAGGGCAACTACATCTACCCCGAGGGCTTCGACCCCGAGACCAACGACTGGCTCGAGGGCTACGAGACCCAGCGCGAGGCGTGGGAGACGCAGTACGCCGAGGCGCAGCAGCGCTTCGAGCAGCACCAGGCCCAGGTCATCAAGTCCCGCGAGGCCGACGAGGCCGCTGCTGCCGAGGGCGCTGCTGCCCCGGCCGGTGGCGCCCCGGCTGCCTCCGGCGGCAGCGGTGGCGGTTCGTACTCCTCGGAGTCCGCGGACAACTCCGGCGCCCTGGCGTCGGACGAGGCCCTGGCTGCCCTGCGCGAGAAGCTGGCGGGCGGCCAGAGCTGACGCTCCGCGCCCCCTCCGGTCGGTGATCGACCGCAGTAGCTGAAAAGTGAGGCCCGTTCCCTTCGAGGGGCGGGCCTCACTCGTTGTTCTGGAGCCGGTCCGAAGCTGTCCGGGGTCGTACGGGGTCGTACGGGGCCGTCCGGAGCCGTCCGGAGCCGTCCGGGGGCGTCCGGGGTTGTCCGCGCGGGCCGTTACGGCGTGACGGTGATGTTGTTCAGGATCTGGACCCGGTCGCTCCGGTCGGAGAGGTTGCCCGCCGTGCCGACGTAGACGCCCTCGCCCATGCCGCGGCCGTCGTGCCCGGTGCCGTAGATCCGCGAGTTCTTGATGACGCCGTCCTTGCTGGAGTTGCGGAAGTGGACGCCCTCCATGCCCAGGTCGTGCACGGTCACGGAGTCGATCACGACCCCCGTGGCGGTGTCGGCCATGAGGGTGATCCGGGCGGCGGCGGTGCCGGGGACGGTCGCCTTGAAGTTTCCGGTGTACGTGCCGTCGGCGAGTCGGATGGTGTCGCCGGGGCTCGCGGCGGTGAGGGCGGAATTGAGCTGGGCGGCGGTGCTCACATCGATGACCGTCGCCGCGTCCGCGGTGGTGGCGGAGGCGAGAGCGAGGCCGCCGGTGGCGAGTGCGGTGGCCAGCAGGGCGGGGAGCAGCGTGCGGGTGCGCATGGAGGGCCTTCCCGGCGAAGGAGTTCGAGAGGTTCTCGTACGTGAACGTGGGGCGACTCTCTGAACTTGCTGCCCAGTGACGGTAGGGACGAGGTGAGACCGTGTCAAGGTGTGGACCATTGCTCGCGGGTGGCCGGTGCGACTTGCTTTCCGTCGTCAACTCGGCGCCCACGACGAGGTATTCACTGACATGAATGTCAACGCACGTACCGACGGCGTCCCGTGCGGACAACGGCCGTAGGCGGTGACGGCACTGCACATCCGCGTTCTCGCGCAAGTTCTGGCATGAACCGCCGGGTGAAGGGGCATGGTGCGGGAATGCTCGTGCCCAGCCGGACGTTCTTCTCAGGGAACACGAGGAGGAGCGGTAACCGTGCTTGATCCGCAGAGTTTGTACGAATGGGAGCCGAAGGGACTGGCCGTCGTCGACATGGCGCTCGCCCAGGAGTCGGCCGGCCTGGTCATGCTCTACCACTTCGACGGATACATCGACGCGGGCGAGACCGGTGAACAGATCGTCGACGGCCTGCTCGAAACGCTGCCGCACCAGGTCGTCGCCCGCTTCGACCACGACCGGCTCGTCGACTACCGCGCGCGGCGCCCGCTGCTGACCTTCCGGCGCGATCGCTGGGCGGCCTACGAGACGCCGACGCTGGAAGTCCGGGTCGTCCAGGACGCGACCGGGGCGCCCTTCCTGCTGCTTTCCGGGCCCGAGCCCGATGTGGAGTGGGAGCGCTTCGCCGCCGCCGTCGAGCAGATCGTCGAGCGCCTCGGCGTCCGCCTCGCGGTGAATTTCCACGGCATCCCGATGGGCGTCCCGCACACCCGCCCCGTCGGTATCACCCCGCACGGCAACCGCACGGACCTCATGCCCGGCCACCGCAGCCCGTTCGACGAGGCGCAGGTCCCCGGCTCCGCCGAAGCTCTGGTGGAGTACCGGCTGATGGAGGCCGGACACGACGTCCTCGGCGTCGCCGCTCACGTGCCGCACTACGTCGCCCGCTCCGCCTACCCGGACGCGGCGCTCACCGCCCTGGAGGCGATCACGGCCGCGACGGGCCTGGTCCTGCCGACCGTCGCCCATGCGCTGCGCACGGAGGCCCACCGCACCCAGACCGAGATCGACCGGCAGATCGACCAGGGCGACGAGGAGCTCGTCTCGCTCGTCGAGGGCCTTGAGCACCAGTACGACGCGGTCGCGGGCTCCGAGACCCGGGGCAATCTGGTGGCCGAGCCGGTCGACCTGCCGTCGGCCGACGAGATCGGTCTCGAATTCGAGCGGTTCCTCGCGGAGCGCGAGGGAGACATCTGACCGGCCCCACCGGCCTGGTGTGAGGGGCACTAGGCTGCCCGGCATGCTGAAAGTGGGCCTGACCGGTGGGATCGGCGCCGGCAAGAGTGAAGTGTCACGGCTGCTCGTGGGATATGGAGCGGTCCTGATCGACGCGGACCGGATCGCCCGGGAGGTCGTCGAGCCGGGGACACCCGGGCTCGCGGCCGTCGTCGAGGCGTTCGGCGCGGACATCCTCACCGCCGACGGCACCCTGGACCGGCCCAGGCTCGGCTCGATCGTGTTCTCCGACGCCGACCGGCTCGCCACCCTCAACGCGATCGTCCACCCGCTGGTCGGCGCCCGCTCCGCCGAGCTGGAACGGGCCGCGGGCCCCGACTCGGTCGTCGTCCACGACGTCCCCCTCCTCACCGAGAATGGCCTCGCCCCGCTCTACGACCTGGTCGTCGTCGTGGACGCCGGTCCGCAGACCCAGCTCGACCGGCTCGTGCGGCTGCGCGGCATGACCGAGTCCGAGGCCCGCGCCCGGATGACCGCGCAGGCCACCCGGGAGCAGCGGCGTGCCGTGGCCGATCTGATCATCGACAACGACGGACCGCTGGAGGATCTGGAGCCACAGGTCCGCAAGGTCTGGTCGGAGCTGACGAAGCGGGCTGCGTCCGGGTGATGTCGGTATCAGGACAGCGGGGCCCGGCCGGGTGATGTACGTATCGGGACAGCGGGCCGCGTCCGGGTGATGTCCGTACCGCGACAGCGGGTCCAGGTCGGCTGATGTCCGTACCGGAATACCGCGCCTCGGCCGGGTGTTGAGAGCCGCGTAGTGAAGGGAAGGATGCAATCGTGCCCGAGAGGACCCCGGAAACCGACGTCATCGACTTCCGCGCGGCCGAACACCTGCTGGCGGCGCGCGATCCCCGGGGTGCGGTGAAGCTCCTGGACTCGGTGATCGCGGCCCATCCGGAGAACACGGCCGCCCGGCTGCTGCGGGCCCGTGCCTTCTTCGCCGCCGCCCAACTGCGTCCCGCCGAGCTCGAATTCGAGCTCGTCCTGGAGCGCGAACCCGACAACGCCTTCGCGCATTTCGCGCTCGCCCGCACCTTCGAACGCTCCGGCCGCTCCGACCGGGCCGCCCGCCACTTCCGGCTGGCCGCGGCCCTCGACCCGAACCCGGAGTACCTGAAGGCGGCCCGTTTCCGTACGGAGAACTGACACCGACACCGCCCCGCCGGGCGGCAATGCCGCCCGGCGGACGTCGCGCCCCGGTCAGTGCCCGTACCTGCCGCGCCCGCCGTGGTCGGGTTCGTACGGCGGAATATTGCGGCCCGGCTGGTAGTGCGGGCCCTGGCGGATGTGGTGGATGATCACCGCCATGTCCACGAGGACCAGCAGAAGCAGCACACCGCAGGCGGCGGCCCACCCTGGGCGGTCGGTCAGTGTGAAGGCCGCCAGGCCGAAGACGGCCCAGGCCAGCCCCCATAGACTCAGGCCGAGCCGCAGCCGCAGAGGACTGCGGGCAGTCGTCGGTTCATTACCTGTACGCATGGCAATCGCCCTCTCCTACCAGGATGGACCCGCAACGCGGTTTTGGGGACATGTCGACATGGGATTGAGGGGATCGTGCGTGAACGGCACATCATGGGGGGACCGCGTCGGCCGCAGGGCGAGGGTCCGGGGCTGTCTGCTGGGTGGAGCGATCGGGGACGCCCTCGGAAATCCCGTGGAGTTCCTCTCGCTCGCCGGTATCCGCCGCGCGCACGGTGAACACGGGGTACAGGGACTTCTCGCGGACGAGGAGGGAGTCGTCGGGCGTGTCACGGACGACACGCAGATGACCCTGTTCACCGCCGAGGGACTGATCAGGGCCCATTCCCGGGCGATGTCGAAGGGGATCGGCGGCGCCGAGATCGGGATCGTGCGGAACGCGTACCTGCGCTGGCTGGACACCCAGAACCACCCCGCTCCGCCGCCCGGCGGAGCCGAGAACCCGGTGCGGACCGGCTGGCTCAGGGAGCAGCCCTGGCTGTACGCGCGCCGAGCCCCCGGCAACGCCTGCCTGACGGGCCTCGCGACCGGCCATGTCCCCGAACCGTCGAGGCGGCTCGGGGAGCCCGGTCCCGTCAACACCGGGTCCAAGGGGTGCGGCACGGTGATGCGGTCCGCCCCCTTCGGACTGGTGGCGAAGGACGCCGAGGCGGGCTTCCGGCTCGCTCACTGGTGCGCGCAGATCACCCACGGCCACCCGACCGGTGCGTACGCCGCCGGTGCGTTGGCCGCGATCGTCGCCCATCTCCTGGAGGGCGACTCGATCGCGGGCGCGGTCCTGCGGGCCATGGAGCTGCTGCGTCGCCACCCGGGGCACGAGGAGACGACGGCGGCCCTGCGCGCGGCCGTCGACCTGGCCGCCGAGGGCGAGCCGACCGCCGAGAAGGTGGAGACGCTGGGCGCGGGGTGGGTGGCCGAGGAGGCCCTCGCCATCGCCGTGTACTGCGCGCTGGTGCTGCCGGGCGCCGACCAGGTGGCCCAGTCGCTGCTGCTCTCGGTCAACCACTCCGGCGACAGCGACTCCACGGGTGCGGTCTGCGGCAATCTGCTCGGCGCCCGCCACGGGGACGTACACCTTCCGCCGTCCTGGCTGGTGGCGACCGAAGGGCGAGCGGTGATCACGGAGGTGGCCGACGACCTGTGCGTGGAGTTCGAGCACGCGGTCGCGTGGCCGGCCGAGCGGTACCCGGTGCACTGACGGGCCCGCCGCCGCGCTTCGAAGCCGACGGCAGGTCAATACACCGGGCGGTGACGGCCGGTCAGTCCGTCGGTACGCCCGCGATGACCGCCTGTCAGTCCGTCAGCATCTTGGCGCGCAGCGCGGCCACCGTCGCGTCGTCGAGCCTCAGGTCCTCGCGTAAGTAGGTGTCGAAGTCGCCGTACAGGAGCCTTACAGGTGGTCCACCTCGGCGAACGCCGCGCGCAGCCGGCTCAGTTCGACGGCCTTGGCCAGGGTTATCAGTGCCGAGTCGTGGAACCGGATGCCGTGGCTGAGCGAGACCACGTCGGCCTGGACCGGCGTCCACCGCCGCCGCCCTGCACATCCACCCCAACACCGTCGACTACCGCATCCGCCGCATCGACTGCTTTGCGGGCCTCTCCCCGGCCCGCCCGGCCGGCCTCCAGTACATCAGCGCGGCCCTGGTCGCCCGTCGTTCGGTGTGACCCTCGGGGGGACTCAGGGGAAGCCGGGGGACCGGGATCTGTGGTCCGGCAAGCGATGAATTCCGGACCGCGGGCCGGTCTGTCTCTTCGTGAACACCACAGTGCGCAGCTTCCCCGAGGAGACCCGGATGTCCCAGTCCACGCAGGCCCCGAGCACCCCCGCCGCCGCCTTTGCCGATGCCTCCGACGACACCCCTTCACGTACTTCTTCCGATGCCCCGGCCGGGGGCCGCAGCCGGGCGACCGTCGCGCGGGTCGTACTCGCCCTGTTCTTCGGGTTCAGCGCGTTCGCCAAGCTGATTGATAGCCCGCGAGTGGCGGGGCCGTAGGCGGAGCTGGTCGCGTACGTCCGTGGGCGCGCGTAGCGGCTCCCCGTTCCGGGCCCGGCCGGTCGGTGGTCGGTCGTGGCGGTCAGTGGACCGTGGTGAAGCTGCGCCACGGGAGGTTACGGGCGCCGGTCACGTCGCTGACCGTGGTCGCGACGTACGTCGTACCCGGCCCGGTGCAGTCGGGTGTGCGGTACAGAATGATGTCGATCAGGGTGCCGTTGGTCACTTCCTTGGCACCCGCGGGAGCGAGCCGGTGGCAGCCCTTCACCGAGGGGCTGTTCACCATGATCACGGCGTTCCGCTCCGTCGTGTAGGTGACCGGCCCGACCGCGGTCCGGCCGAGGCCGGAACAGCCTGCGACGGTGAGGGTCAGGAGCACGGTCCCGGCCGCAGTGCCGAGACGGCGGCGTCGTTGATCGATCACGGGCATGGGCGGGTCCTCGTCTGTGTCTCGTCCGGCTCAGCCTTCAGCACCGTTCGCGACACGGCACTGGGTGCGCCACGGAGAACGTGCTGACGCTGGTCACCCTGCCCGTTCCCCGGCGACCCGGCATCCGGGGCGGGGCCGGGCGGGGGACAGCCGTAAGCGGAGAGCCGCGACTCATGTTCATATCGGTTGATAGTGGGCATACCGTGGTAATAGCGACTGATTGTCGTGTTTCGATGTTTCCGGCGTTCAGGGGGCCGTCATGGTCCAGGAGCTCGTGATCGCGATAGTGGCTGCGGCCTCGGCGGGTGCGTTGTACGTGTCCGCAGCGGCCAAGGTCGTCAAGCAGTACGAGCGGGGTGTCGTGCTGCGGCTGGGCAGGCTTCGTAACGATGTGCGAGGGCCCGGATTCACCATGGTGATCCCCGGCATCGACCGGTTGCACAAGGTCAATATGCAGATCGTGACGATGCCGGTGCCCGCGCAGGACGGGATCACCCGGGACAACGTGACGGTGCGGGTCGACGCTGTCATCTACTTCAAGGTGGTCGACGCGGCGAATGCGGTGATCCAGGTGGAGGACTACCGGTTCGCGGTCTCGCAGATGGCACAGACCTCACTGCGGTCGATCATCGGCAAGAGCGACCTCGACGATCTGCTGTCCAACCGCGAGAAGCTGAATCAGGGTCTTGAGCTGATGATCGACAGCCCGGCGGTCGGGTGGGGCGTGCAGATCGACCGGGTGGAGATCAAGGACGTCTCCCTGCCCGAGACGATGAAGCGCTCCATGGCCCGGCAGGCCGAGGCCGACCGCGAGCGGCGGGCCCGCGTCATCAACGCGGACGCCGAGCTTCAGGCGTCGAAGAAGCTCGCCGAGGCGGCGAAGGAGATGTCCAGCCAGCCGGCCGCGCTCCAACTGCGCCTCCTGCAGACGGTGGTCGCGGTCGCGGCCGAGAAGAACTCCACGCTGGTGCTTCCGTTCCCGGTGGAGCTGCTCCGCTTCCTGGAGAGGGCCCAGCAGCCCGGCCAGCAGACGGAGTTGGAGCCGCAGCAGGCCGTGCGGCCGCCGCAGCGCCCCGCGCAGGCGCCGCCCGAGCGTCCGGCCCAGGCGCAGCCCGAGCGCACCGGGCAGGCACAGGCACAGCCGCATCCGCAGCCACGGTCGCGGGCGCAGAAGCCGCAGTCCGGGGCGCCTGTTCCCACGCCCGCTGTGCTTGCGGGCACCCCACCCGCGCGGTCGTCCCGGTCGAAGCCGTTCGCCCGGCACTGAGGCGTGCGGGGATCCCGGCGCCGAACCGGGCACTGCTTGGCCAATACTGCATCTGACCTGCTGGAATGCGGGTGCGCGACCGGTTGTCAGACCCCCCGCCTAGACTCGCAGGAGTCATAGGGATCAGGACGATCAAGAGGATCAGGGCGGGAGGGGAGGGGACCGATGACCACGGCAGAACACCGGCTGGACGAGTCCGCCGTCCGCCTTCTGAGATGTGCTGCCGTTTTCCTTCCGGCATCGCTGCCGAGGGACGGGCGCGTCGCCTTCTGGGATCCCGATGGCGTCCCTCTCTCGGAGCCGGCCGGTTCTGCGGATCGTGAGGGCGCGGCGCAGGGCACGGCACCCGGTGCGGCCGTCGCGGAGATCACCGTCGTCCGCCGGGACGGACAGCAGGACGGCGTGGGACGGCGTACGGTGCCCGCGGTCCTGCTGCCCCTGTGCGATGCCGTGCCGCTGCTGTCCCGCGCCCGGCACCTGCAGTCCGCCCATCCCGCGACCCGCTGCTGGGGCGCCGCCGCGCTCCAGGCGCTCAACCTGGTGGCGCGCGGCAGACTCCTCCCCGGCCTGACGGGCGACGACCACGACGCCTGGCGGGCCGGACCGCGCGACGCCGAGGACATCGCCCACCTCCGCGCGATCGCCGCCGCCATGCCGGCCGAGGGCTACGCGGTCCCGCTCCCGGACCGCGCACCGCTCCAGGTCCCCGACCCGGAGTGGCTGCTCGGGACGTTCCTCGACGCGGTGGCCGACACCCTGCCCCGTACGCCCGCCGCCGCATACGCGATGGGCGCACCTTTCGCGGCCGTTGAGGCCCAGCATCTGCCGGAAGCCCGTGACTGGGCCGTCGAAGTCGCGGCCGGGCTCGACGCGGGGGTACGGGTTTCGCTGCGCCTCGACCTGTCGGCGTACGAACTCTTCGACACGGCGGATACGTACGCCGGCCACCACGAATACAGCGGCGACGGCCACGACGCCTACGACGCCTACGACGCCTACGACGGCCGCAGCGACCGGAACGGCCGCGACGCCGACAACGACCACGGCGACCGGAACCGCCGCGACGTCGACGGCGCCCCCGCTGCGACGGCCGCGGATGCTCGTCCCGGCGCTGCGCGGCACGCCGCCGCGGCCATCACCCAGGTGCACAGCCTGGCCGACCCGACCTACGTCGTCGACGCCGCGGCCCTGTGGCACGGCCCGGCCGGAGAGCCGTTCGGTCCCCGGGCCAGGATCGACGCGGTGCTTGCGCTGCGCCGCGCCGCCCGCGTCTGGGCGCCGCTGGAGCGGCTGCTGGACCAGCCGGTGCCCGATGTGCTCGCGCTCGACGAGGACGAGCTGTACGAGCTGCTGGGCGACGGCGGAGCCCGGCTGACGGCGGCCGGGGTGAGCGTCCACTGGCCCAGGGAGCTCGCCCGTTCCCTCACCGCCGCCGCCGTCGTGCGGCCCGCGCCCGGCTCCGCCACCGACGGCACCTCGTTCTTCGACGCCGAGCAGCTCTTCACCTTCAACTGGCAGTTGTCGCTGGGCGACGAGCGGCTGACCGAGACGGAGATGGACGTTCTCGCGGAGGCCCACCGGCCGGTGGTGCGACTGCGGGACCAGTGGGTCGTCGTCGACCCCGCGCTCGTACGCAAGGCGCGCAAGCGGGAGCTCGGGCTGCTCGATCCGGTCGACGCCCTCGCCGTCGCGCTGACCGGCAGCGCCGAAGTCGACGGAGAGCAGGTCGAAGCGGTGCCCGTCGGCGCGCTGGCCGCGCTCCGGACCCGCATCACTGCCGACGACACCACCATCGCCCCGCCGCCCGGTCTCGACGCCACGCTCCGCGACTACCAACTGCGCGGCCTCGCCTGGCTGGACCGGATGACCTCGCTCGGCCTCGGCGGCTGCCTCGCCGACGACATGGGCCTGGGCAAGACGATCACCCTTATCGCGCTGCATCTGCACCGGGTCCACCCCGCGCCCACCCTGGTGATCTGTCCCGCCTCCCTCCTGGGCAACTGGCACCGGGAGATCAACCGCTTCGCCCCCGGCGTCCCCGTGCGCCGCTTCCACGGCACCGGCCGCACACTCGCCGATCCCGACGGCGGTTTCGTCCTCACCACGTACGGCACGATGCGTTCGAGCGCGGCGCAACTCGCCGACCACAGCTGGGGACTGATCGTCGCCGACGAGGCCCAGCACGTGAAGAACCCGCACTCCTCCACGGCGAAGGCGCTGCGGACCATCCCTGCCCCGGCCAGGGTCGCCCTCACCGGCACGCCCGTGGAGAACAACCTCTCCGAGCTGTGGGCCCTGCTCGACTGGACCACTCCCGGACTGCTCGGCCCGCTCAAGGCGTTCCGGGCCCGCCACGCCCGCATCGTCGAGAGCACCGGTACGGCTGCCGGGCTCGCCAACGACGAAGCGGTCGAACGGCTCTCCCGGCTGGTCCGGCCATTTCTTCTGCGCCGCAAGAAGTCGGACCCGGGCATCGCCCCCGAGCTGCCGCCCAAGACGGAGACCGACCACCCCGTTTTCCTCACCCGCGAACAGGCCACGCTCTACGAGGCGGCGGTCCGCGAGACGATGGCGTTCATCGAGGCCTCGGAGGGCATCGCCCGGCGCGGTCTGATCATGAAGCTGCTGGCCTCGCTCAAGCAGATCTGCAATCACCCCGCGCAGTATCTGAAGGAGGAGCCGACCCGCCTCACCGGCCGTTCGGGAAAGCTCGCCCTGCTCGACGAACTCCTCGACACGATCCTCGCCGAGGACGGCTCCGTCCTCATCTTCACCCAGTACGTGACGATGGCCCGGCTCCTCTCCGCCCACCTCGCCTCGCGCGCCGTCCCCTCCCAACTCCTGCACGGCGGTACGCCGGTGGCCGAGCGGGAACGGATGGTGGACCGCTTCCAGTCCGGCGAGGTACCGGTCTTCCTGCTCTCCCTCAAGGCGGCGGGCACCGGACTGAACCTCACCAGGGCCGCCCACGTCATCCACTACGACCGCTGGTGGAACCCGGCCGTCGAGGAACAGGCCACGGACCGGGCGTACCGCATCGGCCAGACACAGCCCGTGCAGGTGCACCGGCTGATCGCGGAGGGCACGGTCGAGGACCGGATCGACGAGCTCCTGCGGGCCAAGCGGGTCCTGGCCGATGCGGTTCTCGGCGCAGGTGAGACCGCGCTGACCGAGCTGAGCGACCGCGACCTGGCCGATCTCGTCTCGCTCCGGAGGCCGCTGTCATGAGCCCCCGCCCGCAGCCCCTGCCCCGTTCGTACGCCCGCCCCGAGCCCCGGCCGGCCGGTCGGGGCGTGGCCAGGTCACGCCCCGGCCCCGACGATCTGCGGCGCACCTTCGAGGCCGTGCCGCCCCGCACCTCCGACGGCGACGAACCCTTCGCGGACAGCTGGTGGGGCCGCGCCTGGGTGGCCGCCCTGGAATCCCTGTCGATGGACGAGGGACGGCTCTCCCGCGGCCGTACGTACGCCGACAGCGGCAAGGTCGCCGCGATCACCGTCACCCCCGGACGAGTCGTCGCCTACGTCCACGGCAGCCGCCCCCGCCCCTACCGCGCCGAGCTGCGTCTGCGGTCGTTCACCGACGCCGACTGGGACATCTTCCTGGACGCGGTGGCCGCCCGCCCCGGTCACCTCGCCGCACTGCTCGCCAAGGAGATGCCGCACGCGCTGGCCGACACGGCGGCCGAGGCCGGCATCGGACTGCTGCCCACCGCGGGCGATCTCGATCCCGGCTGTTCCTGCCCCGACCACGGCTGGCCCTGCAAGCATGTGGCCGCCCTCTGCTACCAGATGGCCCGGCTGCTGGACGCCGACCCGTTCGTCCTTCTGCTGCTGCGCGGCCGGGGCGAGCGCGAACTCCTCGAAGAGCTGGGCCGCCGCAACGCCGCGCACTCCGCCCGGGAGCGTCCCGCCGCCCCCGCCACCCCCTCCGTGCCGGCCGGCGAAGCCCTTGCGGACCGATACCTCCCGCCGCTCCCCGCCCCGCTCCCGGTCCTGCCGCACCCTGGGCAGCCGCCCTCGTACCCGAGCCTGCCCGGCGCCCGCGACCCGCTCGCCCTCGACCACCTGGCCACGGACGCGGCGGCCCGTGCGCACGCGCTCCTCACCACCGGCCTCGACCCGCTCGCCGGTCTCACCGCCTGGCAGGACGCGGTGCGGCTGGCCGCGTCCCGGCCCACCGCCGGGCTCACCGCGACCACCCGCGCCCTCTACCGCGAGTTGGCGTACGCCACCGGCCGCACCCCCACCGACCTGGCCCGGGCCGTCGCGGCCTGGCGCCAGGGCGGCGCCGAAGGGCTGGCCGTCCTCGAAACACCCTGGGACCCTCCGGCCGGCCCCTTCGACCGCGCCCGCCCCGCGCTCGCTGCCGCCGACTTCCCCCGCTTCCACCCCTGGCGCAACCACCTCACCCACCCCAGCGGCACACTCCAGCTCCGCTTCGGCCACGACGGCCGTTGGTACGGCTACGAATCCGAGCCGGGCGAGGACGACTGGTGGCCCCGCGCCACCCCGGACTCCGACCCGGTGGGCGCACTCCTGGAACTCGGCGGCGGCTGAACCCGGCCTCCGGGCCTCAGTAGCTCTGCAGATAGACGAAGAGAGCGATCAGGAACACGGCGACGATCGGCAGCACGATCAGCCGCGCCTTGCGGAACCCCTCGTTCTCCTGGTCGGACCGGCCCCGGTCGGCGCCGTGCACCGACGCCAGATGCTCCCAGGCCATATCGGTGATCCTCTTCATCGTCAGCAGCGAAGGCGACCAGTCGCAGTGCGCACAGACCACGAAGTCGCGGTACGGGTCGTACCGGAAGTCACGCTCGATATTGACCGTGAACAGCTGACCGTCCGGCGTCGTCGCTGTGAAGTGGCGTACTGGCGTGCCCATATGGATCGTTCCCCGTTCGGTGCGTGTGCACGGTCCTTTACCCGGCCGCGGCACAGTACCCGACCGGACCGCGCCCGTTCCCGGCGCCGTCAGCGAGGCAGTACGGCATCGACGACGTCCCGGGCGAAGTCCGGCGGCACCGGTTCGCGGCGGAACAGCACCCGCATCCAGACCGCCCCCGCGATCAGGTCCAGCAGCAGCATCGGGTCGGCGTCCACGGGGAGTTCGCCGCGGGCGGCGGCGCGGGTGAAGACCGGCTGTTCACGGGAGAAGCGATCGGCGAAGAAGTCGCGGGTGAGGGCGGCGAGTTCGTCGTCGGGCAGGCCGGTGCCCGAGGTCATGGCGCGGGCGACGGGTTCGGTGCGCCCGTCGGTGAGCAGGCGGGTGATCTGTTCGGTGAGGGCGATCAGATCACCGCGGAGGCTGCCCGTGTCGGGGATGTCGATGTCGAGGACCCGGGCATGGATCAGGGCCGCCCGCAGGAGCGCCGGTTTCGAGGACCACCAGCGGTAGATCGTCGTCTTGTTGACCCCGGATTCCTGGGCGACGGCCTCGATGGTGAGCCGGGCGTAGCCGCGTTCCGCGAGATGGCGCAGCGTGGTGTCGAAGATCGCCTCCGCGGCTCGCGGGCCCCGGCCCGGGCGGCGGTTCACGGTCGGGTCGGACATGAGCACTCCAGAAAAAGACAACGCAACGTTGCGTTGCGTTATAAGGTGCTGTCATCGTACTTCGCACTGCGACACAAGGGGCCCGGTATGGCGGAGGCAGCGGTTTCCAAGGCGGTGACCTGGGGGCTGTTCGCCGCCTGGGTGGCCAATGATCTGGAGGAGCTGGCCACCATGGCCGGCTGGGCGCGGGCCGCCCGGCCCGGGCTCCAGGAGCGGTTCCCGCGAGTGCCGGAGGCGTTCTGGAAGCGGATGGAGCTCTCGCAGCGGGACGTCGACGTCGCGATCGGCCTCATGGGCGGGGTCATGGCGGCGGCGTCGGCAGACGGGGCACGCACCGGCGGCCGCAGCCCGTTCTTCCGGAGCGTGCTGGTCGGCTTCGGGGTGCATGGTGTCGCGCACCTGGCGCAGTCGCTGGCGTACCGGGGCTACACGCCGGGGGTGGCCACGGCGCCGACGGTCGTCATTCCGTACTCGGTCTGGGCCGTGCGGCGGCTGAAGGCGGCCGGTATCAAGAGCGGCGGCGCCGTCGCGACGGCTGCGGCGCTGGCGCTTCTCCCGGTGACCGTGGCGGGAGTTCACGCGCTGGCGCACCGGATCAACCGGCCGCGCGGGCGCAGGGCCCGCGTGGCGGCGTGACCGCGTGGCGGCGTGACCGCCGCGTGCCGGAAGTCGGCGGTCGGTGTCAGAAGTCGGCGGTCGTGCGCTCTTCGAGCCGGGCCACCGAGTCCTGGGCGTACGCCTTCTCGTAGGCGTCCCGGATCCGCTCGATCTGGGCATCACGTACGCGCGCCTCGGACGCCGGGTAGAGCAGGGTCAGTTCGTAACTGCGCTCCCGCTCGATCACCCCGCGGGAATCCCGCCACTGGCCCCGGCCGTCCTGGATGGTCAGTCCGTTCGGGAAGCGCGGTGTGACCTCCTCGTCGACGAACGCAAGGAATTGACGATCGGTCACAGTCGGTCCGCCGTCGGGGCGTTCGGTGCCGAAGAACAGCCGGGTCTCGATGTAGGCCTTCCCGCGCACGGCGACGGACGACGTTGCCGTGCGCGAGGCGGCGGGGGATTCGTCGCCGAGCGTGGCGTACGCGACCGGTGTGCCCACGGCCAGGACGGCCAGGGCGGCGGCTGCGGTGAGTGCGGTGTGCTGCTTCGGGCCGGTGAGGCCCTTCGTGCGGGTGAAGTGGGGGAAGCGAGGCAAGGCGGGAACCTTCGTTCGGAGTCTGCGCGGGGGTCCGTGAGGGCCTGCGGCGCGGATGCGCGGGGCTCACTGTGGCAAGCGACGCGCGCCGGACGGCGGCAGGACATGGGAGCACCCACCGGAAACCACCCGTACGGGTCGGACCGGAGCTTCGCCGGAATCCCACTGCTTCACGGAATCCGAGGGTTTCACTGAATCCCACTGCTTCGCCGAATCCCACTGCTTCACCGAATCCGAGGGATTCACCGAAATCCCGCAGCGCCCGCGTACCCCGCGCCTTCGATGGCCCGTTGAAGGGCCGTTGCCGTGAAAAACCCTTGGTTCCCATCGGTTCGGCGCTGCTAGCTTCCTCGATGTGGCGAAACTCAATCAGATCATCGAAGTGGAGAAGGGCGTCAAGTCCAAGGCTCACCAGGACCTGACGGCGGCGCATCACGGCCTTCAGAAGGCCGGTCTGCTGGCAGGGATCTCCCGGACGTATCAGCCGAAGGACGAGGAGGGCGAGCAGCTGCCGCCCGAGTCGACGCTCGTGCAGATCAAGGCCGAGGACGTGCTGCGACAGACCGCGGCGACCCTGACCCGGCTCTTCGATGTGACCGCCACGAAGGACTGGGCGAACTGCGCGGCCCGCGCGGATGTGAAGGTCGACGGGCGGGTCCTCGTGAGCGAGGTGCCGGTGTCGTATCTGCTCTTCCTGGAGAAGCAGCTGACGGACATCAACACCTTCGTCCGCAAGCTTCCGGTGCTCGATGCCGCCGAGGCATGGACCCAGGACCCGTCGACGGACTCGTGGAAGACCGAGCCGGTGCGGACGCTCCGCACGAAGAAGGTGCCCCGCAACCACGTGAAGGCGGAGGCCACCGACAAGCACCCGGCGCAGGTCGAGGTGTACTACGAGGACGTTCCGATCGGGTACTGGACGACCGTGAAGTTCTCCGGCGCCCTGCCCGCGCGACGGGTCAATGAACTGCTGGACCGGGTGGAGAAGCTCCAGCAGGCCGTGAAGTTCGCCCGTGAGGAGGCCAACGGCGTGGACGTCACCGACCAGCGGGTGGGTGATGCGGTATTCGGTTACCTCTTCGGGTGACCGACCAAGGAATCCCCGGCCGTTCACTACGGCCGGGGTGCGCGAGGAGCGCAAGCTGAAACTGAAGCTTGTCGTGACGACGCGGTTCCAGTGGAGGTTCGAGTCCTCCTCCCGGCATTCGACGCGTTCCGCGCACGGACGGGCCGGGGTAGCCCAACTGGCAGAGGCAGACCGCGATCAATCTCAGACTCTTGCTCCAGACTCAGCATTCGCCACCCATCGCCGAATCGATCGGGCCCGTGCCCATGGGCGTCGAGATGCCGGTTCGACTCCGGCCCGCAGAGCTTCGATCTGCGGTCGTCTAAAGGCAGGACGCGACGACATAAACCTGACACGGTTCCTTAAAAGTGTCGGCGTGCCGCATGGGTGGCACCTTCAGGGCCCGGGGGCCGGCTACGCCCCCGGGTCCGCTCCCGTTCCGGACAACGCGCCGCTCGCGGGCAGCGACACCCCGCGCCCCGCGAAGAAGCGCTCGAAATCGGGCAGCGGAAGGTCCGCGGCACGCGTCCCGGCCGTCGTGCCCGAGGGGTTGTGGAAGTGGACACCGGCGCCGTCGGCCGTACGGGACGTCAACAGCACCAGATGCCCGCCGCGCCCCGGAGCGGGCCGCTCCGGATGCCGGATGCCGTAGTGCACCGAGGCCATGACGGTCCGGGCGCAGTCCAGCAGATCGAGGATCTCCCGCACGGAGAGGTGGCGGTGGACCGTGGCGTCGAGTCCGTGCACCTCCCGTACGTACTGTGCGAAAGGCGCGTAGATCAGGCCCCGGATCACGCCCTCGGCATCCTCCGTGTACGCGCCGTACTTGAGCGCGCCGTCGCGCAGCGCGAACAGGGACGGGGCCCCGGCGGCCCCCTCCGGCACGGCGCCCGGGATCTCCCCGGCGCGCGAGCTGTCCCCGGTGCGTCGCGAGCTCTCCCCGGCGCCGAGCGCCATGCGCAGGCAGGTCATACCGCACAGATGACCGGACCAGCGCGCGTACTCGGCCGGTGACGCCGCTCCCGACTCCGCCCACGCGGGATCGGTGGCCGGATCGTGTCCGCCCTCGACGATCGGGCCGACGAGTTCGGGCGAGGCGAACTGGGTGAGGACGGGAACGCGACAGGCGGGGCAGGTCACCGGGGGCATCCGATCACTGGCGGTATCCGGTCAGGAAGCGGCCGATGCGGCTGATCGCCGCGTCGAGATCGTCAGCGTACGGGAGGGTCAGGATCCGGAAGTGGTCGGGCCGCGGCCAGTTGAAGCCGGTGCCCTGCACGACCTGGATCTTCTCTCGCAACAGCAGGTCCAGGACGAACTTCTCGTCGTCGACGATCGGATGCACCTTCGGGTCGATGCGCGGGAACGCGTACAGCGCGCCCTTCGGCTTCACGCACGAAACGCCGGGGATCTCGTTCAGCTTCTCCCAGGCCCGGTTGCGCTGTTCGTACAGCCTGCCGCCGGGCGCGACCAGTTCCCGGATCGACTGCCGGCCGCCGAGCGCCGCCTGGATGGCGTACTGCGCGGGCGCGTTGGGGCACAGGCGCATGGAGGCGAGCGTGGTCAGCCCCTCCAGATAGTTGCGGGCGTGCTGCTGCGGGCCGGAGATCACCATCCAGCCGGAGCGGAACCCCGCCACCCGGTACGTCTTCGACAGACCGCTGAAGGTGAGGCAGACCAGGTCGGGCGCGAGGGCCGCCACGCTGTGGTGCTCGGCGTCGTCGTAGAGGATCTGGTCGTAGATCTCGTCGGCGAACACCATCAGGCCGTGCCTGCGCGCCAGATCGAGGATGCCTTCGAGGACGTCGCGCGGGTAGACGGCACCGGTCGGGTTGTTCGGGTTGATGATCACGACGGCCTTGGTACGGTCGGTGATCTTCGACGCCATGTCCGCGAGGTCCGGGTTCCAGTCCGAGGCCTCGTCGCAGGTGTAGTGCACGGCCTTGCCGCCCGCGAGGGTCACCACCGCGGTCCACAGCGGATAGTCGGGGGACGGGACGAGCACCTCGTCACCGTCCTCCAGGAGCGCCTGGACGGCCATGGAGATCAGCTCCGAGACACCGTTGCCGAGGAAGATGTCATCGACCCCGACGTCCGCCAGCCCCATCGCCTGGTAGCGCTGCGCCACCGCCCGGCGGGCGGACAGGATGCCACGCGAATCGGTGTAGCCGTGCGCCTGCGGAAGCATCCGGATCATGTCCTGGACGACCTCCTCCGGCGCCTCGAAACCGAAGAGTGCCGGGTTGCCCGTGTTGAGGCGGAGCACGCTGTGGCCCGCCTCCTCCAGGGCGTTGGCGTGCTCGATGACCGGGCCCCGGATCTCGTAACAGACCTCGTTGAGCTTGCTGGACTGCCGGAATTCCATGCGGTGGCCTCCCCGACCTGATTGCGATACTTGGTTTTACCAAGCTCGGACTTGGAAAGTCCAACAACATGTCTAGACTGCGTCGCATGCCACGTCAGCAACAGTCCGCAACCCGCCCGGCCCGCCGCCGGAGTTACGACCAGTTCTGCGCCACCGCACGCTCCCTCGATTCCGTGGGCGACCGGTGGACCCTGCTGATCGTCCGTGAACTGCTGGCGGGCCCCCGCCGCTACACCGACCTCCACGCCGACCTGCCGGGCGTCAGTACGGACGTCCTCGCCTCCCGGCTCAAGGACATGGAGCAGGGTGGCCTGGCCACCCGCCGCCGGCTCCCGCCGCCCGCCGCGGCCTCGGTGTACGAACTGACGGAGCGCGGCCGCGGGCTGCTGCCCGTACTAGCCGCCCTCGCGGAGTGGGGCGCGCCCGCGCTCACCGAGCGGCGGCCCACCGATGCGGTGCGGGCGCACTGGTTCGCGCTTCCGCTGCTGCGCGCGCTGGACGGGCTGACCCATGCCGGGGTCGTCGAAGTCCAGCTGGACGAGGGCGAGTTCCATGTACGCGCCGGTGGCGCGACGGCCGGGGGGATGGCCGGGGGGACGGAAAATTCGACGGCCGTTGCGGCTGTGTACGGGGATGGCCCCGCTGACCACGCCGATGCCCGGATCGCCCTCGACGTCGAGGTCTGCCTGGCGCTCGGGCGGGGGGAGCTGACGCTCGCCGAGGCCGTCGAGGATGGGCGCGTCGAGGTGTCGGGCGACGGGCCGCTCGTCGCCGAACTCCGCGGCGAATGACCGGGACGGCGTGGGCGACGACCGTCGGGCCGGGAGGGTTTCGCGGCTCAACTCGCGGGTAGCGTGGGGGCATTTGATATGACCGGTTCCGGAATTGCGGTTCGGATTTCCGGTTCGGGGTTCCGGCCCGGGGTCCGGTTCGGAACGTCCGGTCCGGGGTGTCCAGGATGCTTCCGGGACGCCGAGGCAGAGGAGTCGCACGTGAAGGTCGGCAGACAGCAGGGGAACCGCGGGTGGCGCGTACAGCAGGCGCGACTCGCCAAGGCCCTGGGTATAGGCCGCTGCGCGGCCGCGCTCGGCTTCCTGCCGTCGGCAGCCGTCGCCACACCCGCCGGCGGTGTGAGTGGCACGGTGCTCGCGAAGGGCACGTCAGCGGGGAAGCTGAGGGTGAAGACCCCGAACGGCCGCACCGACGTGACCTTCCGGACCATCACCGTCGAGTCGGGCGGCTCCACCGGCTGGCACACCCATAGCGGTCAGGTCATCGCCGTCGTCAAGTCCGGGACGCTGACGCGCATTATGGACGACTGCTCGGTCGAGGTGATATCCGCGGGCTCGTCCTTCATCGAGCCGTCCGGGGCCAAGCACCGCCACATCGGGCGCAACCTGGGGACCGAACCTGTGGTGATCTTGGCGACGTATCTGCTGCCCGAGGGCAGTGCGCTGTCGGACGACGCCGACGCGGTGCACTGCGGCGCGAAGAAGTAGACCGTGTGACGCGTACCCGTCCATCGTTGCCGGGGCGGCCCTCAGTCGGTGAGCGTCTCCCCGTATGCCCCGTACCTGCGCAGCGCTTCCTTGCCGTGCACCGTGCCGGACGGATCGCCGGCGAACCGCGCCATGACGGGTGAACTGAACGTCACGTCCTCGTGATAATGCGCCAGAACACGGTCGAGATCGTGGGAGTTCCAGTCGTCCTGCCACTGGGCGGCGAACGCGCGAGCGAATTCGAGGTCCATGGAGAGGATCATAGAACGCGAACTCGCCGTGGACGGAGCGATTTGAATGGCGGGGGCGTTGTGACCGGCGGGAGTGTTGTGACCGGTGGGAGCGTTGTGCGCGACGGGAGAGGCCAGTCGTGACTGGGGAGAACCCGAAGGGCGGGAAGAGCGCGGAGGGGCTCGATCCGGCGCGCCGCGCCGCGTTGACGCAGGACCTGCTGCGCGCGCTTGCCGCCCACCAGGACGACACCGCGGCGCGCGGCGACGAATGGTCGCGGCCGGCGAGCGCCCTGGCCAATGCCGTCGCCGCGACCAAGGCCGTACTGCGCGGGCAGCCGCAGACCGCCCGGGGCCTGCTGGAGCGTGGCTTCCGGCGCATCGACGCGCCGGACCGGGGCACCGGGCAGTGGTTCGCCGACATCCGCCGCCTCGCCGAAGCGGCCGCCGACCGGGAACCGGGCCTGCGCCCGCTCGCCGACAGAGTGGTGCGCCTGGCCCGGAGTCGCCTGGCGGGAAGCGGCGAGGAGGCACCCCGTCGGCGGGACGCCCGGTGAAGGCGCGCGGGGCCGGGGCGATGATGGTCGGGTGCGATTCGAAGCGATCACCTGGGAACGGCTGACCGAAGCCTGCGCCACGCACGCCGACGGTCTGGAGCCGGCCGACGCCGGGCCCTGGCTGAAAGTCGCCGTCGATGGCGCCCCAGCGGCCCGCACCGGAGAATTGGCCGGGCGAGTCGCGCAGGCGCTGCGGGTCCGGGGGCGTGCGGTGCTGGTGGTGTCGACCGAGGGGTTTCTGCGGCCGGCGAGTCTTCGGTACGAGTACGGCAAGGAGGACCCCGACTCGTACTACGACAGCTGGTTCGACACGGGCGCGCTGTGGCGCGAGGTGTTCGGGCCGCTGGAGGCGGGCGGGAGCGGGCGGGTGCTTCCTGATCTCTGGGATCCGGTGACGGACCGGGCCACGCGTGCTCCGTATCAACCCCTGCCAGAGGGCGGTGTGTTGGTGGTGCACGGTCCGTTGTTGCTGGGGCACTGGTTCCCGTTCGATCTGAGTATCCATCTGCGGTTGTCGCCGGGCGCACTGCGGCGGCGTACCGAGGCGGGCGAGCACTGGACCCTGCCCGCCTTCGCGCGGTACGAGGACGAGGTGGCACCCGCCGGACGTGCGGACGCGGTCGTACGGGCCGACGACCCGCTGCACCCCGCCTGGACCGGTTGGGGACGGAGCGGGTAGCTGGCGAGGCCGATACGGCGAGCCGGGGGCGTCATGGGCCGGGGCGGCCCCCCACGGTGGTGACCGCCTCCGCCCCCGACCGGCAGCCCGCCGCCACGGCCGAGGCGTCGTCCGCCCCCGCGAGGTGCGCCGCGAGGAAGCCGCCGGTGAACGCGTCGCCCGCGCCCGTCGAGTCCACGGCGTCCCGCACCTGAACAGCCGGGACGCGCCGGGTCACCGTGCCCGCGACGGCCAGCAGGGCCCCGCCCTTGCCGAGCGTGACGACCACCCGCGGCACCTGAAGGCTCAACTTGGCCGCCGCGTCGGACGGTTCGGGGAGTCCGGTGAGCAGCCGGGCCTCGTCCGCGTTGGGCAGCAGCAGATCCGTACCCTCCACGACCGTCAGGAACCGGTCGACGCCCAGCTCGGCGAGGAAGCCGGCCGAAGCCGGGTCGACGCTCACCGTGACCCGTCTTTGCCGGGCCTCCCGCAGGGCGAGCAGGGCCGTCGCCCGGCTCGTCGCGGCGAAGAGGAGGTACCCGGAGAGGTGGAGATGGGCGATGCCGTCGAGCATCGACGGTGACCAGTCGTCGGGGGAGAGGCGGAGCACGGCACCGCTGTCGGTGAGGAAGGTGCGCTCGGCGGCGGAATCGACGAGGGCGACGACGGTGGCGGTCGGCACGTCGTCGTCCACGGCCAGCAGGCAACGTACCCCTGCCCGGCGGAGCGCGTCACGGTGCCAGACCGCACGGTCGGCGCCGACACGGGCCAGTAGCCGTACGTCAGGGCAGCCCGAACGCGCCGCCCAGCAGGCGACGTTGGCGCCCGCACCGCCGGGGAGGGTACGGATCCGGGCCGAGGTGTCCGTACCGTGGACCAGCGCCGTCGCATGCCGGGCCACTACATCGGTGACCACGTCGCCGACGACGAGCAGGCCGCCGCCGCTCATCGGCCCGCTGTTGGTCTTCGGCCTGTCGTCGGCCATTGACCCGTCCTTGGCGATCGGCCCGTCGTCGGCCAATGCCCCGTCGCTGGTCATCGGCCTGTCGTCGGTCATTGACCGGCCGCCGGATTCCGGCGCGATGTCGTGTCCGGCGCGGTGGCGGCCCACGCACCGGAGATCCGAGCGGCAAGCGATACGTTTCCTCGCACGGCCGCCAGATTGGCCTCCAGCGAAGCGCCCCCGGTCCCGCGCATCAGCTGGTCCAGCAGGAACGGTGTGACGGCCTGGCCCACGATGCCGCGCTCCCGGCACACGTCGAGTGCCTCCGCCAGCACGCGGTCATGGAGAGCGGGGTTCAACTGGTCGGCCACGGACACGGGGTTGGCGACGATCAGCGCGGAGCCGGGGCCGCCGAGCGCGTCCTGGGCCCGCATCACCTCCGCGACCTCCTCGGGTGTGCGCACGGTCCAGTCGACCGGTTCGCCCGAGCTGTTCAGGTAGAAGCCGGGAAAGCGGTCGGTGCCGTAACCGAGCACGCCTACACCGAGCGTCTCCAGACGCTGCAACGTCGCGGGAACGTCCAGGATCGACTTCACCCCCGCGCACACCACGGTGATGCCGGTCCGCGCGAGGAGCTGGAGGTCCGCGGACTCGTCCTGGGTCTCCGTCCAGTCCCGGTGTACGCCGCCGAGACCGCCGGTCGCGAAGACGCGCAGGCCCGCGTGCGCGGCCAGGAACGCCGTCGCGGACACGGTCGTCGCCCCGCTCGCGCCCGCCGCCAGGGCCGGCGCGAGGTCCCGGTGGCCCAGCTTCCGCATCGCCGGGTCGGCCGCGACCCGCTCCAACTGGTCCTTGTCCAGGCCGATGTGGGCCCGCCCGTCGAGTACGGCGATCGTGGCGGGCACCGCGCCCGCGGACCGTACGAGCCCTTCGAGTTCCTCGGCGACCCGCAGGTTGCGCGGGCGCGGCAGGCCGTGGGCGATGATCGTCGACTCCAGAGCCACGACGGGGTGGTGCGTGGCGAGGGCCGTCCGTACCTCGGTGGAGAGGACGGGGGCGTAGGAATGTGCGCTGTGCGACGCATTCAATGACATGTCCACATCTCTGTCGCGGGCGCACCGGCCTCAAACGTGCTGCGGGGCTACTCGTCTCCTGCGCATGTTCTCCCGGTCCTGGTGCGGAGTCGCTCCGGAGCGGTCGCTAAGGTGACCGGCCATGACCACATTTGATCAAGCTCCCGCCTCGTTCGCCGTGCACATTCCCGCTGCCGAACTCGAACCGGAACCGCTCGACCCGGCACAGATCGTCTCGGGCGCCCCCGTGGTGACCGGCAAGGTGCTCTGGGAGTCGCCCGACGGCAAGCAGGTGCGCGGGATCTGGCAGATCACGCCCGGCGTGGTCACCGACACCGAGGCCAATGAACTGTTCGTGGTCGTCAGCGGACGCGCGACCGTGGCCGTCGAGGGCGGGGAGACGCTGGAGATCGGGCCGGGGGACGCCTGCGTACTGCGCGAGGGCGACCGGACGACGTGGACCGTGCACGAGACGCTGCGCAAGGCGTACCACATCAGCCTTTGAAGCCTCAGCAGCCTTCGAAGCCTCAGTAGCGTCAGCAGCCTCGGGCGTCGGAGCCGGGTGCAGTCTCTGCACTCGGTGCAGCGGGCGCAGCAGGTGCCCCGGGTGCAGAGGCTGCGGGCGTCGTATCGGAGGCTGCTGTTTCGGCCTGCGTCGCCCGTGCTTCGGCCTGTGCCGCGGGCCGGGTGAGCGCCCGGCGCAGGGCGAGCGCCGCCATGGGCAGCAGCAGACATGCGCCGACCACGTTCAGCCAGCCGTAGCTCGCCCGGGCGACGATCACCCCGGCGACCACGCCGCCGATGCCCGCCGCCGTGTTCATGATCAGATCCGACAGACCCTGCACGGCGGCGCGGGCGGGCTGCGGCACGGAGTCGGTGAGCAGCGCCGAACCCGCGACCAGCCCGGCCGACCAGCCCAGCCCGAGCACGAAGAGACCGGCCGCCGTCTGTCCGTGACTGGCGCCCGCCGTGCCGGCCAGAAGTGCGGCGCAGGAGAGCAACCCGACCGCCAGGCCGATCACGGTGAGCCGGCCGAACCGGTCGGACAGCCAGCCCATCACCGGGGAGAACGCGTACATACCCGCGATGTGGCCGCTGATGACCAGGCCGATCAGCTGGAGCCCGGCGCCGTGATGGCCCATGTCGACGGGGGTCATCACCATGATCGAGACCATCGCGGTGTGCGAGACGGCCACCGTCACCAGTGCCAGCCGCGCCATCGCAGACGCCCGGACCGCCGCGACACCGGCACGCAGCGAACGGCCTGCGGGGGACCCGGCCTCCTGCGGCGCCAGCGCCCGCGCGGTGAGCAGCGGGTCCGGCCGCAGCAGCACCCAGACCACCAGGGCGGCCAGCAGAAAGATCCCGGCCGCGAAGAAGAACGGACCCGCCTGTTCGGATATCGAGGTGCCGCGGAAGAGACGTCCCACCGGGGCCGCGATGTTCGGCCCCAGAACCGAACCGATCGTCGTGGCCCAGATGACGGTGGAGATCGCCCGGCCGCGCCGGTCGGGCTCGACCAGATCCGCGGCGGCGAACCGGGCCTGCAGATTGGCCGAGGAACCGGCACCGAACCCGGCCATGCCGAGCAGCAGCAGCGGGAAGCTCTCCACGATGGTGGCCAGGACCACGAGCCCCGCGCCGAGCGCACCGATCAGATACGCCAGTACGAGACCGGGGCGCCGGCCCCGTGAGGTCATCAGCGCGGCCAGCGGCAGCGAGAGCAGCGCCGTTCCGGTCACCGACGCGGTCGGGGCCAGACCGGACAGCGCCTCGGAACCGCTCACCTCCGTGGCCAGGACCGGGGCCAGGGCGATACCGATGGGCACGCCGAGGCCGCCGAGTATCTGGCTGGTCATGAGCACCGCGGACGTTCTGCGGCGCAGTCCGGGCAGTTCGTCCGCCGTGACCGGGCCGGCGCCGGGAAGGCCGGACCCGGTGGGGGTGTCAGGTGCGTCGAGGGTGTTGGTCACTGGCGCAGTGTGCCAGCCCGTACACGGGTACGAAACCGGGTTCGGTCCGGGCGGGGGCCACAGCAGGGCTACGGCGGAGCCACGGCAGGGCTACGGATCGGGGAGGAACAGCCCCCTCCGCAGCCCGACCGCAGCCCGACCTCAGCCCGAATCAGAACAGCGGCTGTGGCAGCACACCCTCCAGCGCCAGCAGCTTCCGCTTGGTTTCGAGCCCCCCGCCGAACCCGCCGAGTCCGCCGCCGTTCTCCACCACCCGGTGGCACGGCACCACCACCGGCAGCGGATTGGAGCCCATGGCCGCCCCGACCGCCTGCGCGGCCCCCGGCTGCCCCACGCGCTCGGCCAGGTCCCCGTACCCGGCGACCGCCCCGTAAGGGACCCCCGAAGCCAGCTCGCGGAGCACCTGGCGGTTGAAACCGGATGTCAGCGACCAGTCCAGTTCCAGCGAGAACTCCCGCAACGAGCCCGCGAAATACTCCGCGAGCTGGCGTATCGGCTCGGCGAGCCGTGCGGAGCCGGGATTCTCCACCGGCTCCGCACCGAATCGCGTCCGCAACTGTCCGACCGCCCTCTCCCTGACCTCGGGACGGGCATGGAAGACCACACTCACCAGCCCCGCGTCGGTCGCGGCCAGCAGCAGCGGGCCGATGTCGCTCTCGACGACGGCCCACTCGACAACCCCGTTGCTGTTCATGGAAACCATCGTACGGCCGCCCACTGACAACGGACCGCGGAGCCAGGGCAACGGACACTGGAGCCAAGGCAATGGACAGTGGAGCCAGGGCAATGGACCCGGAGCCAGGGCAACGGGCCGCGGAGCCGGGGTGGCCGAGCTGTCAGCCCGTGGCCTCGCGCACCACATCAGGGGTGTTGGTGATGATCCCGTCGACGCCGAAGCCCGCCACCTTCGCGGCGGTCGCCGCGTCGTTGACCGTCCAGGTGTTCACCCGGAGCTTCTTGCCGTGTGCGCCCTTCAGTGCGTGCACCGCCTTCACGTAGTCGGCGGAGATCGACGTGTGCGAGGGGTTGATCTGGTCGGTGAACGCCGCGTACGAGGGCAGATCGGCCACCGCCGGGGTGCCGAGGAAGCCGGTCGTGACGTCCGGACGCTGCTGGTGCACCTTCTTCACGCTGTCCGCGCCGAAGCTCTGGATGACGAGCCGGTGCTTGACATGATTGCGGTCGAGCCACCCCTTCTGGCCCAGCACCCGCAGGGTCTCCTTCTCGATGCCCGGATAGATCTCCGGGCTCTTGATCTCCAGCAGCAGATTCTGGTGGTTGCGCTCGATCCGGTCCAGGTACTGCTTGAGGGTGGGCACGCGGGTACCGGCGAACTGCGGACCGAACCAGCTGCCCGCGTCCAGCCGGGCGATCTCGGCGGCCGTGAAGTCCTTGACCGCCCACGGAGCGCGGTCCGGGAAGACCTCCTCGACGTCGGTGGTCCGCTTCAGATCGGTGTCGTGCACGACCACCAGCACGCCGTCACTGGTGAACTGGACGTCGTTCTCCACCCAGTCGAAGCCGAGGGCGTCGGCCTTGTCGACGGCCGCCAGGGTGTTCTCCGGCGCATAGGCCGAAGCGCCCCGGTGGGCGAGGACGACCGGAGCGTCCGGCTTCGTGTCCTCGGTCCGGGTACTCACGGTCCGGATGCCCGTGACCGTGCTGGTGTGTCCGGCCGTGACCGTACTCGTGGTCCGCGTATCAGTGGTCGACATCAGGAGGGCGCCGGCGCCCATGAGAGCGGTGGCAGCGACGGCGGCGGTGGCGGTACGTGCGTACACGTGTACTCCTCGCGTCAGAGTTACGGGCGGTTCGAGAGTGGCAGTTGTCCTCCAACGAGGGACAGGCGAACGACGGCCACAACGTGAACGCCGCTCCTGAGACCGGGTCACGGACCGATTTCCGTGTCGATAAAATGCAGCTCTTCTGTTTGTCTGCCGGGCCTCGCGCCTTAGGGTCACCTCGAACCCGGGCTTCCGCGAAGGGCGTACGAGCATGCAGGGCACGATCGACGGTTTCAGCTACGGAGCGGTGACGCCCGTCGTGGCCTTCCTCATGGCCTGCCTCGGCGCGGCCCTCGGGCTGCGCTGCACGGCTCGTTCGCTGCGCACCGAGCTTTCCTTCAAGGCCGGCTGGCTGGCCCTCGGCGCGACCTCCATCGGCTCCGGAATCTGGACGATGCACTTCGTCGCGATGATGGGGTTCTCCGTCGAAGGGGTGGTCATCGACTACGACAAGCCGATCACCTTCGCCAGTCTCGCGGTCGCGATCGGCATGGTCGCCATCGGCACCTTCATCGTCGGGTACCGAGGTGCCACCCGCATGGCACTGGTGACGGGCGGCACGATCACCGGGCTCGGCGTGGCCACCATGCACTACCTGGGTATGGCCGGAATGCGTCTTCCGGGGCAGTTCGAGTACGACACGATCACCGTGACCCTCTCCGTGGTCATCGCCGTGGTGGCCGCCACGGTCGCTCTCTGGGCGGCCGTCTCCATCCACGGCTTCCTGCCCAGCCTCGGCGCCAGTGTCGTGATGGGCGTCGCGGTGAGCGGCATGCACTACACCGGAATGGCCGCGCTCAGCGTCCATCTGCATCCCGGCGCCCTCGTCGGCGCCGGTTCGGACGACGGGGCCACCGCCCCCCTCGTACCGCTGCTCGTCGGGCCCGGCTGTTTCCTGCTCCTGGCCGCGGTGGTCGTGATGTTCGACCCCCTGATCGTGATGGGCACCCCGGACTGGGACGACCCCAAGGCACTGAACGGGGCCGGACGTCGCCCCGGAATCCCGGCCCCCCGGCAGGTCCCGCGGCAGGTCCCGAGGTTCGGAACACATGCCGATCCGGCGTCGTTCCACTCCCGGCCCCGCGATCCCGCGTCGCCAGGAGATTGGTGACCCCCGACCCGGCACCACGGCCGACCCGGCCCGGTTGTCAGTGGTGGGTCGTACGGTGGTTGCATGCGGCCCGTTTCGAAGATCGAACGTTCGGTGGCGCCTTTCGAGGTCGTCAGTCCCTACCAGCCCAGCGGCGACCAGCCCGCGGCCATCGCCGAGCTGGAGCGGCGCATCCGTGCGGATGAGAAGGACGTCGTCCTGCTCGGTGCGACCGGCACCGGCAAGTCGGCGACCACCGCCTGGATGATCGAGAAGCTGCAGCGCCCCACCCTCGTCATGGCGCCGAACAAAACGCTCGCGGCCCAGCTGGCGAACGAGTTCCGCGAGCTGCTGCCCAACAACGCCGTCGAGTACTTCGTCTCGTACTACGACTACTACCAGCCCGAGGCGTACGTCCCGCAGTCGGACACCTACATCGAGAAGGACTCCTCGATCAACGAGGAGGTCGAACGGCTGCGCCACTCCGCGACGAATTCGCTGCTCACCCGGCGCGATGTCGTCGTGGTCGCCTCCGTCTCCTGCATCTACGGCCTCGGTACGCCCCAGGAGTACGTGGACCGGATGGTCCAGCTCAAGGTCGGTGACGAGATCGACCGCGACCAACTGCTGCGCCGCTTCGTCGAGATCCAGTACAGCCGCAACGACCTCGCGTTCACCCGCGGCACGTTCCGGGTCCGCGGCGACACCATCGAGATCTTCCCGGTCTACGAGGAGCTCGCCGTCCGCATCGAGATGTTCGGTGACGAGATCGAGGCGCTCTCCACCCTCCACCCGCTCACCGGCGAGGTCATCAGCGAGGACCAGTCCCTCCACGTCTTCCCCGCCAGCCACTACGTCGCCGGACCCGAGCGCATGGAGAAGGCGGTCAACGGCATCGAGCAGGAGCTGGAGCAGCGCCTCGCCGAGCTGGAGAAGCAGGGCAAGATGCTGGAGGCCCAGCGGCTGCGGATGCGCACCACGTACGACATTGAGATGCTCCGGCAGATCGGCACCTGCTCCGGCGTGGAGAACTACTCGATGCACTTCGACGGCCGCTCACCCGGCACCGCCCCCAACACCCTCCTCGACTACTTCCCCGAGGACTTCCTCCTCGTCCTCGACGAGTCGCATGTCACCGTCCCGCAGATCGGCGCCATGTACGAGGGCGACGCCTCCCGCAAGCGCACCCTCGTCGACCACGGCTTCCGGCTCCCCTCAGCGCTCGACAACCGCCCGCTGAAGTGGGAGGAGTTCCTGGGCCGGATCAACCAGACCGTCTATCTCTCCGCCACGCCCGGAAAGTACGAGCTGTCCAGGGGCGACGGCTTCGTGGAGCAGATCATCCGCCCCACCGGCCTCGTCGACCCGGAGGTCGTCGTCAAGCCCACCGAGGGCCAGATCGACGACCTGGTGCACGAGATCCGCACGCGCGCCGAGAAGGACGAGCGGGTCCTGGTCACCACCCTCACCAAGAAGATGGCCGAGGACCTCACCGACTACTTCCTGGAGCTCGGCATCCAGGTCCGCTATCTGCACAGCGACGTCGACACCCTGCGCCGCATCGAGCTGCTGCGCGAGCTGCGCTCCGGCGAGTACGACGTACTGGTCGGCATCAACCTCCTGCGCGAGGGCCTCGACCTGCCCGAGGTGTCGCTCGTCGCCATCCTCGACGCGGACAAGCAGGGCTTCCTGCGTTCGGGGACGTCCCTGATCCAGACCATCGGGCGCGCCGCCCGTAACGTCTCGGGGCAGGTCCATATGTACGCCGACAAGATCACCCCGGCGATGGCGCAGGCGATCGACGAGACGAACCGCCGCCGCGAGAAGCAGATCGCCTACAACACCGAGCGCGGCCTCGACCCGCAGCCGCTGCGCAAGAAGATCAACGACATCGTCGCCACGATCGCCCGGGAGGAGGTCGACACGGAGCAGCTGCTCGGCAGCGGCTACCGCCAGGTGAAGGGTGCCAAGGCCCCCGTTCCCACACTGGGCGTCAAGACGGCGGGCGCGAAGACGGCCGGCGCCAGGAAGGCGGGAAGCAAGGGCGCGGTGGTCACCGACCGGCCCGCGGCCGAACTCGCCGGAATCATCGAGGAGATGACCGACCGGATGCGGGCGGCCGCCGCGGACCTGCAGTTCGAGGTGGCGGCCCGACTGCGCGACGAGGTCGGTGAGTTGAAGAAGGAGTTGCGCCAGATGCGCGAGGCGGGTCTCGCCTGACCCCGTCGCATCGGGTGTGTTGCAGGACCGACACAAAAACGCCCCAAGCGGCCGCGCCCTCGGCGCAACTGCGTAGGGTGCTGGGAAAACCGCGCACGGACGGATGCGGGGCAAGCGGAGAGGGGACAGCGCGTGACGGTCAATATGACCAAGGGTCAGGCCATCAGCCTGCAGAAGAGCGACGGGGGGACCCTGACCGCGGTACGGATGGGGCTCGGCTGGCAGGCGGCGCCGCGCCGTGGTCTGTTCGGTTCGCGTACGCGGGAGATCGACCTCGACGCCTCGGCGGTGCTGTTCGCCGACAAGCAGCCGGTCGACGTGGTCTTCTTCCGCCACCTCGTCAGTGACGACGGCTCGGTCAAGCACACCGGGGACAACCTGGTCGGCGGCGCCGGTTCCGGCGGCGACGACGAGGCGATCCTTGTGGACCTGCAGCGGGTGCCGGTCCACATCGACCAGATCGTCTTCACGGTGAACTCCTTCACCGGCCAGACGTTCCAGGAGGTGCAGAACGCCTTCTGCCGCATCGTCGACGAGACCAACGGCCAGGAGCTCGCCCGCTACACGCTGGACGGCGGCGGGCAGTACACCGCCCAGATCATGGCGAAGGTGCACCGTTCGGGGAACGGCTGGCAGATGACGGCCCTCGGCAACCCGGCCAACGGCCGCACCTTCCAGGACCTGATGCCGGCGATCCTGCCGCACCTGTAGGCACGGCCTGACCGGCCGGCCGACATCGGCACGCGCAGCTCCCGGAGGCATCGGCCGCCGGGAGCTGCACCATGGCACCGGACCACACGGCACCGAACCGCATGACGCCACATCGCGCGGTACCGCACCGCGCGACACCGCATGATGCAGCAGCAACTCACCGAGGGGGCAGGGCAATGACGGCCGAGCTGGTCCGGGGGCAGAACCACACCTTGCCCCAGACCCGTCTGGAGATCCGGGTATCGGCCGGTACGCCCGTCGTGGCCGGTGCCACGCTCGGCGACGAGAACGGCACGGTACGCGGCACCGAGTGGATCGCCCACCCGGGATCGCCCCAGCTGCCCGGGCTCGAAGTGTCCCGGCAGGCCGCCGCCGACCACCGGCTCGCCGTGGACCTCGACGCGCTGCCCGACCCGGTGCACCGGGTCACCGTGCTGCTGGCCCTGCCCGTGGGTGCCGGATACCCGGTCCGGTTCGGTGCGGTCGCCGCACCGTACGTGGCCGTCACCGGGCTCGACGGCACCGAGATCGCCACCTTCACCCTCACCGGCCTGGACGCCGAGTCCGCGGTCACCGCCCTGGAGCTCTACCGACGCCAGGGCGCCTGGAAGGTCCGTGCCGTCGGCCAGGGCTACGCGGCCGGCCTCGCCGCCATGCTCACCGACCAGGGCCTGCCCCGGGCGGCCGAGCTGGCCCACACGATCCAGGAGGCGGTCACCCGCGCGACGGCCCGCTCGGTCGCCCCGCCCCCGCCGCGCACCCCGGACACGGACCGCGTCGGTCACGGCACGGGCCCGGTACCGCCCGCGGACCGCCCCCGGCCACCCGTCGCGCCACCGACGGCCGCCCAGCCACCCGAACCGCTCACCGAGCCCACCACCCTGCCGTCCGCGGCCACGACGGGCGGCCCCATCAACTACGCGCACCCGCGCCGCCAGGCCACCGCGCCCCCGCCGCCCCCTCCCGCCGCGCCGCCCGCCGAGCCGGGCCGCCCCGCACAGCCCGTCGCCGGGGACGCGACCGGCTGGTCGATGGACGAGCGCCTCTACAACCAGATCTGGGGCATGTTCGAGGACCTGGCCCGCACCACCGCCGCGTACCGCAGCGCCGTCGACTTCGCCGAGTCCCGCATGGGCCAGGAGCTCGACCGGACCCTGTCCGACCCGCGCAACCGGATCGGCGGCGCCGGTGACCGGGCCCGCGAACAGGCCCGGGCCAAGCGCGACGAGCTGACCGCCCGGGCCCGCGAGGCCCTCGACCGCGACCTCGCCCAGCTCGCCGCCGAGTCCGCCGTCGTCGAACCCGCACTCCCCGCCGCGTTCGCGGGGTGGGACAACCCCGTCTGGCACGCCCACCGCGTCCCGATGGAGATTCCCATGGCGCTGCGCATCGGCGAGCTCCATCTGCCCGAGAGCCCGGAGCTGCGCATCCCGCTGCTGGTCCGACTCCCTCTGGAGCGGGGCATCTGGGTCGACAGCGGCCGTACGGCGTCCGAGGCCGCAGCGCTGATGGATACCGCCCAGCTGCGCCGCCTCGCCATGGAGAACGCGGTCGCGCACGCGGCCCGGCTGCTGGCCGTGTACCCGGCCCACGAGTTCTCCGTCCATGTCATCGACCCCGCGGGCTCGGCGGCCGGAGCGCTTGCGCCGCTGGTCGTATCGGGGGTCCTCGCCGGTCCGCCCGCTGCCGGGGCCGGGGGCGTGGCCACAGTCCTCGCCCGGCTCACCCGGCGCGTCGACCTCGTGCAGATGGCGATACGGGCCGGCGCCGCGGATTCGCTTCCGCCGGACCTGGACACGGGCGAGCAACTGCTGATCGTCAACGACTTCCCGCACGGCTTCGACGACCGGGCCGTCACCCAGCTCCGGTACCTCGCCGACGAGGGGCCCTCGGTCGGTGTCCATCTGCTGATGGTTGCGGACCGGGCGGACGCCGGCGCGTACGGACCGGTGCTCGACCCGCTGTGGCGCTCGCTGCTCCGGATCACCCCGGTCGCCGACGACCATCTGGCCGATCCCTGGGTGGGCCACGCCTGGACGTACGAGCCACTGAGGATGCCGCCCGGCAGCCGGGTCCTCGAAGAGGTGCTCGCCAGGGTGGCCGCGGCCCGCCGCCCCCGGCAGGCCTGAGCGGCGGAGCCCCCCGGACAACCGAGTTTCACCCCCTGACCAGCACTTTTGAAAGATCTTTACCCTAGCCTTTACCTTTCCTTGGTGTTCCCTGTACTGTTCTTTGGGCGGAGGGGAGTACTCCCATACGCGGCGTTCCCGTCAGTACGGACTGTGACCGGTCCCGGGGCGCCGGCCCGTGGCGCGCAGCCCGTGCGCCAGGGTGGAAGAGACCTCCGGCAGCGACGACGCTGATCAGTAGCCGTAGCGAACTGCCGGAGGCGCAGTGGACGTTTCATGGACCCTCTGGGTGCTGACCATTCTTGGTCTGTCAGCCCTTATCGCCGTCGACTTCTTCATCGGGCGCAAACCCCATGACGTGACGACCAAGGAAGCCGGAATCTGGACGATCATCTGGATCGCGCTGGCCGCGCTCTTCGGACTCGGCCTGCTGGTCTTCGGTGAGAGTCAGGCATCGGGCGAGTTCTTCGCCGGTTTCATCACCGAGAAGTCGCTCAGTGTCGACAACCTCTTCGTCTTCGTCCTGATCATGGCGAAGTTCTCGGTCCCCTCCCACCTCCAGCAACGGGTACTGCTGGTGGGCGTGCTGATCGCGCTGGTCCTGCGAGCGATCTTCATCGCCGCCGGTGCGGCCGTCATCGCCAATTTCTCGTGGGTCTTCTACATCTTCGGCGCGTTCCTGATCTACACCGCCTGGAAGCTCATCCAGGAGGCGCGGGCCGACGAGGAAGAGGAGGAGTTCGAGGAGAACCGTCTCCTCAGGACGATCGAGCGCCGCTTCGGGGTCGCCGACCGGTACCACGGCACCAAGCTCTTCATCCGTAACAACGGCAAGCGCGTCCTGACGCCCCTGATGGTCGTCATGCTCGCCATCGGCACCACCGATGTGCTGTTCGCGCTGGACTCCATCCCCGCGATCTTCGGCCTCACCCAGGACCCGTACATCGTCTTCACGGCCAACGCCTTCGCCCTGATGGGGCTGCGGCAGCTGTACTTCCTGATCGGCGGCCTGCTGAAGAAGCTGGTCCACCTCAGCTACGGCCTCTCGGTCATCCTCGGCTTCATCGGCGTGAAGCTGGTGCTGCACGCACTGCACGAGTCCGGAGTGCACGTCCCCGAGATTTCCATCCCGGTCTCGCTCGGCGTCATCTGCGGTGTGCTGGTGATCACCACGATCACCAGCCTCATGGCCAACAAGAAGCAGGAGCGGGCCGAGGCGGACAAGGCTGCGGACGAGGGCTCCAGCGTCGACGCCTGACCGACCGGTCCCCGTCGGCCGTCCGGCGGGGCGGGAACCAGCACCGGCCGGGGCGCGCAACTGTCCGTTGCCCGCCCCGGCCGGTGTCCGTACGCGTGGAGAGTGCCTTCGCGGCCGCCGTCACCAGCCGCGGGCGCGCCACTGCGGCAGCTGCGGACGCTCGTCGCCGAGCGTGGTGTCGTGGCCGTGGCCCGGATAGACCCAGGTCTCGTCGGGCAGCTGGTCGAAGAGCTTGGTCTCCACATCGTGGAGCAGGCTCGCGAACGCCTCGGGGTCCTTGTGGGTGTTGCCGACCCCGCCGGGGAAGCCCTAGGGTCCTCTCCCGTGAACACTAAGACGCTCCCGCGCCGCACCCTCGTTTTCCTGTACGCGCGGATCTCCGAGGACCCGCGCGACCGTCGGCGGGGAGTCAACCGGCAGATGGGCGACCTCAGGACGTTCTCCGAGGAGAACGGTTGGGAGGTCGGCGGTGAGTACGTCGAGAACGACGTCTCCGCTCACTCGGGCGAGGAGCGCCCCGAGTACGACCGGCTGATGGCCGACGCCATCGAGGCCGCCCGCGAACCCGGTGTCCGTGTCATCGTCACGGGCTATCACCCGTCGCGCGTCTGGCGGCGCCGTGTCGAGCGCGCTCAGGCCATCGAGGACCTGCGGCACGCGGGGTGCTGGGTGGCGTTCGAGTCGGGCGGCCTGTTCAACATGGCGAAGGCGTCGGACCGGTCGCAGCTCGCGAACCTTGGTGAGTCCGACACCGCCGAGTCCGAGGTGAAGAGCGAGCGGGTGGCCCGGGCCGCCCTCGAGCGCGCCCAGGAGGGCCGGGCAAATGGTGCGGTGGCGTACGGGTGGCGGCGTCAGTACGAGTACGACGCCCGAGGGCAGGTCAGTGGGTTCCATGACGTCGAGGACCCGGTACAGGCGGAGGTTGTCCGGGAGATCGTCACTCGCCTGCTGGCCGGAGGCAGTGTCATCGGCATCACGGCTGATCTGAACGAGCGCGGTGTGCCGTCGCCCGGTGCCGGGATGCAGGTCAAGCGGCGGGCTGTCGGGCAGAACGCGGACGGGTCGCGGTGGAACAAGACCAGCGTGAAGAAGCTCGCGCTGCGGCCGGCGAACGTGGGGCTCCGTGTGCACCAGGGCGTGGAGTACAAGGCGGCATGGCCGGCGCTCATCACGGACGAGCAGTTCGCGCAGCTGCGGAATCTGTTCGCGGAGCGGGCCGTGGTGCGGGAGCTGCCGGGGGCGCGCAAGCACCTGCTGACGTGGGGCGAGGTCGCCACGTGCGGGCCGTGCGGGGCGGTGTTCCGGGTCGCGCCGAGGGGGAACTCGAAGCACGGCAGAAAGCAGCCGACGTACGTCTGCGACGCGAAAGGCTGCGTTGGACGGAACGAGGAAGCCCTCGACCGCTACGTGGGGCGCGTGGTTGTACAGGTGCTGTCGAGGCCCGAGGCGGCCGACGTCTTCCGCGGGGATGACTCGGCAGCTCTGGCGGCCCTGGAACGGGCGGAGGGTTTGAAGGCGCGCCAGGAAGCTGCTGCGGACGACTACGCGGACGGGGTCATCACCCGCGAGCAGTTGCGGCGTATCACGGCGAAGCTGGCGAAGCAGATCACGGACGCGCAGAACGAGGCGCGCCGGTTGCGGCCGGCGTTCGACCTGGACGCGTTCGACGGCCTCGTGGGGCCGCGGGCCGGGGAGGCGTGGGAAGCGCTCGCGGTGTCGCAGAAGCGGCGGGTCCTGGACGGCCTGGGGCTGCGGCTGAAGGTGCATCCGGTGTCGCGGCGCGGCCCGGGGTTCGACGAGAGCACGATCGCGCTCGGCTGGGCGGGCGCGGCCTGAGATCGCCCCGCAGGTGCGGCAGTGGCCCCGAGGTATCCCGGGGCCACTTCGTCTTTTCCTGGGGCGGAGACCGTTTCTGCGGTCGAGGTAGCTAGAACTCGCCCCGGAGCGTCTTGGCCATCGTCTCCAACTGACTGGCCATAGCTTCGTGGGCTTCCCGGTCTTCGGCATCGCTCCGCACCGCGAGTTCCCCGCGGGGGCGTCCGTGGATGCGCCACTGCATGTCTTGCACGGAGACCTCTGTTTCGTACGCGTGGGCATCCATGCCGGGGAGCCGGTGCTCGCCGCGGATCCAGGCGCGAACCGTGTTCGAGTCCTCAACCCGGTCGGGGGTGACCTGATACGGCCGATTGTCGAGGGGGACCAGCAGGTGCAGCGGGCTCATGTCCAGGGCGACGGCGAGCGTCAGCAGCTCGGCAACGCCGACGTTCTGCCGGTAGCCGGACTCGAACTTGATGACGGTCCCGCGCTCCCAAGGTAGGCCGAGGGCCCGCAGCCGTTCGGCTAGCTGTTCGGCGGTGAGGTCGCGGCGCTTTCGTACCTCGCGCACACGGCGGGCCACGGTGGCGATCGGGCCTGCAGGGGATCCGTCCTCGTGTTCCATGAGGGAACCATAATGATCGCTTGCGGAATTCTCAACCGGTGTGTACGTTGCGGATTACTCAGGTTCCACGAAGGAACTTTGCGTATCCGTAGATGACGATTCTGCGCCCGGGAGGGGATATGACGCCGATGCGCGAAGCACGGCTCGCACGCGGACTCATGCTCAAGGACGCGGCCGCGCTGGCCGGTGTCGACAGCGGAGCGCTCTCGCGTTTCGAGCGCGGCCAGGAGCACGTGAGCATTGGTGCGCTCTATCGACTGGCCAAGGTGATCGGCCTGGAAGGGCTGGAGCGTGAGCTCGCCCCGTACGTGATCGAGAGGGCCTCGTGATCGCCAACGAAGGCGGCTGGTGCTCGCCGACCCCAGGACAGGACATCGGGGAGTTCATCGCCGAGTTCGTCGCGTCCCGGCCCCCGCTCACCAGCGCGGAGATCAGCGAGCTGCGCACGATCTTCCGACCCGCACTGACCAAGGCCGCGCAGCGCGCGGCCTCCGAGGCGGACACCGATGCCGCCTAACAGTCCCCAGACAGGCGAAAGGCCCGGCTCCCTTCCACAGTCACCGGGCCTCTCCAAGCACTCCACAGGAGCACCTTCTGTGCGCCACACCCTAACGGGCCCCATGGCCCGTGCCAACAATCCGGGCTGGTTTTGGGCCGCCGGTACGAACCCCGCTCGACCCGTCTGCGTAGGACGAGGGCCGGGCAGTTTCTTCGTGACGGAGACCAGCATGCCGTACCCGATCGACGTCCGTCCCGCGATCATGGCGGGGGGTGCCCGGTGACGCCCTCGACTCACCGCGTTGCCCGCTGGTGCGCCGCCCAGGGGTGGGCCGTGCACCCGCTCTCCCCGGGGACCAAGCTGCCGCCGGCGAACTGCCGTTGCTGCTCCCGTCCGACCCCGACGCGCCCGAACCCGCAGTACATCGAGCACGAGACGACGGACTGCCGGTGCATCGAGGCCGGAGGTCACTGCCACGGCGTGCGCGCAGCCACAACGGACCCGGCCCGTATCGACCGGTGGTGGTCGGCTGAGCCCCGGTTCGGGGTCGGAGTCGCGTGTGGCGCGTCCGGCCTCGTAATCCTGGACGTGGACGACCACGCGGACGCGGACCGCCCGGCGAACGAGGAATACCTCCCCGGGGTCGAGCTGCCCGACTCCGCTCGGTCGGAGGCGTTCCAGAGCGGCTGGGACACGATCGCCGTCCTGTGCGAGGTGAGGAACGCGCCGCTCCCGTGGATGGACCCGCCCACGCTGACCGTCCTCACCGCTGGCGGCGGGCTTCAGGCGTGGTTTCGCGTGACCGACCCGGACCTGTGGCACCCCGGCGCCGGGCGCCTCGGGTGGCAACTGGACCTCCGGGCGGGCCGCTCGTACGGCATCGCCCCGGGGACCGTCACGGCCTCTGGGGCGTACCGGGCCCTCGGAGACTGCCGGACCGTGGCCACACTGCCTTCCTGGCTTGACGCCGACCTCCGGCGCACCGGGCACTACCGGAAGCCCGAGCCTGCCCGGCAGCGACCGACCGCCCGGCAGCTCCTCGCCACCATCCAACGACCGAAGAGCGGGGCGTACGTGGACGCTGTTGTCCGCGCCGAGGTCGAGCAGGTGGCGGGCGCTGCGACCGGCACCAGGAACGCCACCCTCTACAGCGCGGCCCGCGCCCTCGGCCGCTTCATCCCGACCGGGCAGCTCTCTGAGTCGGAGATCGAGACGTGCCTCATGGTGGCCGGGACGGCCGCCGGCCTGTGCGACGCGGAGATGCGCTCCGCCATCCGGTCCGGCGTCCGCGCCGGGATCAGCAAGGGAACGGCGGCATGAGCGACAACACGACCGAGCTGACCGATGCTGAGCGCGGTTTTCGCCTCCTGGCCCTGTTGGACAGCCAGCCGCAGCCTGCCCCGGCCGAGGAGCCGGAAGACCTGGAGCCCGAGCCGGAGCCCGAGCCGAAGGAGATCCCAGCGCCGCGCGCCGAGGAGGCCTCCGTGCGGCGCCGCAAGGGGAAGGCGCCGAGCCGGGGCACCGTGCAAGGCGCGGTGGCCACGTCGGACGCGTTCATCGTGGAGCAGGTTGTCACCGACTGCCTGGAGGGCCGGTTCTGCTGGTCGCCGCACCTTGGGTGGATGCAGTGGAACGACAAGGTGTGGGTCTCGGCGGACGACACGACCGTCCGTGAGGATGTCCGGCTGTACCTCGCGGAGTGGGTCGTCGGGCAGCTCGCCAAGCCGACCGCTGGCGTCGGGCCCGACGACCTGGTCCGCCTCCTCGGCAAGGGCCGGATCGCCGGACTGACGGACCTCTCCCGCGGCTTGCTCCTCGTGAACGGCGACCAGTTCGACAAGGATCCAGATGTCATCACTGTGGAGAACGGTGTGGTGGACCTCCGGGACAGCACCCTCCTGCCGCACGACCCGAGCCGGTACCTGACCCGGTACGTGCCCACCCGGTTCGTCCCGAAAGCGCACCACGCGGACCTGGACATGGTGCTGTCGGCCGTCACTCCGGAGGTCGGCGCGTGGCTCCAGGTCCGCCTAGGCCAGGGCATCACCGGGCACGTCCCCGACGACGACGTGATGCTCCTCCTCCACGGCGACGGGAAGAACGGCAAGTCGAGCCTGGTCGACGCCCTGGCCCTCGCCCTCGGCGGCCGGACCGACACAGGCGCCATGACGTTCCTGGACGACAGCGTCCTGTCCGGCGACCGGGACGCTAAGGAGGAACGCATGGCCCTCAAGGGCGCCCGCCTCGCCTTCGCCGAGGAGCTGCCCGAAGGCCGGCGCCTGAACGTCGTCCAGCTCAAGAAGGCGGTGGGCACGGCGCTGATGAAGGCCCGGCACCTGTACCAGCGCGAGGTCCAGTGGGAGACAAGCCACACGATGATCATCACCACGAACTACCGGCCCACCGTCTCCGAGACCGACCACGGCACGTGGCGGAGGCTCGCGCTCGTACCGTTCCCGTACACCTTCGTCCGGGGCGAGCCCACGAACGGCCACGAGCGGAAGGGCGACAGCGGCCTGAAGCGGCGCCTGGCCGGACGGGAGCAGCGGGAGGCCATGCTCACGTGGCTGATCGAAGGCGCACGCCGCTGGTACAAGGCGGACCGGACCATGCCCGAGCACCCGGCGGACGTCCGCGAGGCCACTCGGCAGTGGCGTGCGGAGTCGGACGTCGTCATGCGGTACTGGGGCGAGCGCCTGGTGGCGGGCTACGACTCACACGTTATGTCCAAGGAGCTGATGGAGGACCTGAATCGCTTTCTCGGCGAGATCGGACAGCAGCCGTGGAGCCAGAAGACGGCTGCGGACCGGTTCAGCTCGCACGAGGAGACCAAGGGGCACAAGGTCACCAAGGCGGTCGTCCGGCGAGGGCGAGCGGGCCTGTCCCGGCCGACTGCGACGGACGTCGTCGACGGGTGGGTCAGTGCCCGGCCCGAGGCGCCCGCGCAGTACCACGCCTACCTCGGGGTGCGGTTCGCCGTTGATTCTGACTTGACCCCCTGACCGATCCAGCGACCTCGACCCCCGGCGGCCTGCCCGTCCGGGGGTCGAGTGCTTTCCGAGACGGGTGGAATTGGTGGGGCGTGACGGGTGTGACGGCACTCTGGAAACTTCCTCTCCCCTATACACGAGGGAAGGTTTCCAAGGGCCCGTCACACTCGTCACACACCGCCTGAACTGCGGAAGTGCTCGGTTCGCCTCCTGCCAGTGCGCCCCGCTGACCAGGCCGGGAGAAGCCCAGGGCGGTGTCCTGCAGCCCGCACACGGACGGACCCGGCGCCCCCAGCCGGGCCCCGCCAATCCATCACAGGCCCGCACACGGCCGCACAAGCGATCACCAAGAGGAGACCGAGACGACAACCGACGAACGTGCCCGCTGAAACGCGCTGGAGGTCCGGGAGCCGGGCCAGGTGCCAGCCGCCACGCCGCTGTCGTGGCAGGTGGAGAAGTGGGCCGTTCACGCGGACCGGCTGATGAACAACCTGCTGCCCGCCGACGGAACCGGGCGCGTCGCTGAGCTGGCCGACGTCGCCGCACTCCGCTCCGTTCTGCGTAGCGCCAACCGCCGCACGCCAGACACAAAGCGCCCCCGCTCCGGCGACTTCGGAGCGGGGGCGCCGTCGTGTGCGGGCCGAGCACGGGTCACTGCTTCGATGCGTGCCAGATGCCCGGGGCGTGGATGTCCTCCCACACCTCGATCGGCCCGAACTCGTCGTGCCACACGGTCCGGGTGACCAGCACCGGCACGGCCACGTCGGCACCCTCCGGCACCGGGATCTCCAGGGCCGCGATCTCATCCTGGGACGCGTGCCGGGCCGCGCGGAGTTCCGGGGAGCCGTGGATGGGTCGGCCGGTCCGCTCTTCGTAGTCCTCGTGCCACAGGCGCTCCAAGCGCCCCTGCTGGAGCAGCTCGGGGACTTCAGCGAGCGCGCGCATGTGGATCACCGAAATGCCGAGGATCACCGGCTTCCCGTCCTGGCGGAAGACGCGCCGCCGGACGACCACCTCGTCGTGAGGCTCGATCTCCAGGTCCCGGCAGATTCCCGGGTCGGCGCAGGACCGTAGCGCCGCCTCGTGGCCGGTGGACGTCTCGCCGGATGCGTAGTTGCTGCCGCCCTCCTTGAGCCGGTCGACCCTGGCCGCGCCGGTCGGCGGAGCGACGAGGGGCCGCCGAGTGACGGTCGTGCCGGCGCCCGCGTTCGTCGCGATCAGGCCCTCCTTTCGGAGCACCTCGTAGGACCGGGCAGCGGTGTTTCGCGCCACGCTGTGCTCCTCGGCGACTGCGTTCACGGTCGGCATGGCGTCACCTGGGCGGAGGTCCCCCGCCGCGATGAGGCGCCGGTAGTGGGCCGCGACGTCCGCGTACCCCTTGCGGGCTCCCATGTTGATCTCCCTCTTCCGTGGCTACCACTCGCAGCCAAGACACATAGAACGTACCACCGTTATCGGGTGGTACGTACCCTGTATTGCGTGGTACGTTCTACCTACGTTCCACGGTGACACGGGGGACGAGGCAACTCCACAACGGTCACCCGGACCGGAACACGGGAGGTCACGCGGACTACCTGATACGGGTCCGGACCTACGCAGATGGGGGTCACAGCCCGGGCGCCGGCGAATCACCGTCACTGGTGGAGAGCAACACACAGCAACACCCCGAACGGATTCGATCCGGCGCGCTGCTTCATACGGGCGCGCCGTGGTCGTGGCCATTCGGCCGCCCTCGGCCCCACCGGCGCTACGACCGCCCGGGGCTGCGCACCGCACCGATCACCACCAGGAGGTCACCATGACCGACCGAATCACCCGTATCGCCCGCCTCGGCCGCGTGTTCCGTACCGTCGCCGACGCCGTCCGCTCGGTCGTCGCCCCGGCCGCCCTGGTCCGCAACACCGACCTGGCGGTGCCGGACCCGGCCGACGTCTTCACCGACGAGGAGATGCCGGCCCCGGAAGCGATCGAGGAGGCCGCGGCCGAGTACGCCGCCGCCGCTGACCAGGCCCGCGCGGCCGACCGCGCCAAGCGGAAGGCGAAGAAGCTCCTCGGTCGGCTGCCCGCCGGTATCTACGGTCGGTGGCAGGTCGAGCGGGTCCAGTCCTCACGGACGACCGCAGACCTCGACTCGATCCGGGCCACGTACGCCCGGCTCGGCCTGGGGCCGGTACCGATGCGGCCCTGCGCCCCGTCCCTACGTATCACCGAGCTGGCCGCCGTCGAGCAGCTGCCCGCCCCGGCCGCCGCCGACCTGCCCGCCCTGGTCGCGGCGTGACGGCCGCCGACCAGCCGGAGCAGCCCGGCCCGGTCCTCATGTCCTTGCGGGTCAGCCGCGACGGGGGCCGGACGTACGGGTCGGTCCGCGAGTTCCGTACCGGCGACGACTTGCCGCCTCTGGACACGTTGGCCTGGCCCCCGTGCCAGCGCCCCCGGCACCGGACCTGACCCCGGCCCACTAAGCGGCCCCCGGGTGGCCTACGACGCCGCCCGGGGGCCTTCACGTTCCCGACCGAATCACCAGGAGAGAACGCGCACGCGAGACCGTATCAACGCCCTGCCCGCCGTTCCGACCGACTCCGACATGAACGAGGCGCTGCGCCGCGTCCGCGAGAGGGATACGGCCGAGGTGGCTGGCACTTCCGCCGCCGACGGCCAGGAGCAGCAGCCGCCGAAGTGGCTGGAGGACTTCGCGCACGAGCAGCTGCTCATTCAGACGCGCACCCGGCTCCGTGCGGCCGCCGACGCCGCGGCCGCCGTCGACCGACTCCAGTCCGGCCGGACCTGACGACCCTCACCGTCTGGCACTGACGCCCCGCTTCACGTCCTCGCCCGGCGCCCGGGCGGGGCCGTTCCGGGCACGCCCGCCGCCGTTCCGGCACCATCACCCGCCGTTCCGACCGCACCACCTCACTACCGTGGAGGACCCCCGCCGTGACCACTGCCGCGCTGCCCCGACGAGGGGCTGACACCTTGCCCGCGCCGATCACCCCGGCCGCCGTTCCGGCCGCGCCCGAATCCGTTCCGGTCGCACCGGCCGCCGTTCCGACCACGCCCCCGACGGCCACCCGCGCCCGCCTGGTCGGCTCGCTGACCCGGGGGCAGCGGATCACCGCCGGGGTGATCGTCCTCGCCGCCCTGGTCCTCTCCGGGATCGGCCTGTACCTCTCGTTCGAGCACGTTGCCGCGTTCGCCCACGACCGGCTCCGCTTCCAGAGCCTGGACAAGGCGCGGCTGTTCACGGTCGGCGTGGACGTCGGCATCCTCGTCCTGATTGCCCTGGACCTGCTCCTCGCCTGGCTCCGCCGCCCGGTCGCCTGGATCCGCTACCCGGTATGGCTGCTGACCGGCGCGACCGTGGTCCTGAACGCCGCCTCAGCCGCCCCGGAGACGGGCGCCTGGCAGCGCATGGACTACGTCGCCGCATTCGCCCACGGCGTCGTCCCGCTCCTGTTCATCGTCGTGGTAGAGGTCGGCAAGACCGGCGTCGACCGCATCGTCCGCCCGGCCAGCGACGAGACGGCCGGGCGGGTGCCGCTGCACCGCTGGTTCCTCGCCCCCGCCCCCACGTTCGGCCTCTGGCGCCGCATGCGCCTGTGGGCCGTCCCCACGTACGCGGAGGCCGTCCAGCGCGACCAGGACCTCCGGGTCTACCGGGTGATGCTGGAACGACAGTACGGCCGCGGCTGGAAGCGCAAGGCGCCGGCAGACCTCCGGCTCCCGCTGACGATGGCGCCGTACGGCCTCACCATCGATGAGGCCCTTGCCCTGCCCCGGCAGGCCGAGGAGCGCGAGGCGGCACTCAAGGAGGCCAAGCAGGAGGCGCAGGTGGCTGCGGACGCCCGGGCGGCCGAGAGGTCCGCACAGGCGAAGATCGCCCGTCTGCGGACCGCTGGAGCCGTCCAGGCCGTGGAACACGAGGTGGCCGCGACGACAGAGCAGGCAGCCATTACCGCGCGGGCCGAGCTGGTCGCCACCGAGCGCGCCGTCGAAGCCGAAGCCGCAGCGCTGGAGACCGCGACCGTCGCCGAAGCCGAAGCCCGCCGCGCGGCCGCCGTGAAGCGCGCCGCAGCCGACCGCGAGACCGCAGCCGAAACGGCGCGCCGCGCGGCCGGAATCGAAACGGCCGCAGCCGAAGAGCGCAACCGCGCGGCCGGAATCCTCGCCCTTGAGGCGGCGGCCACCCGGCGCGCAGCAGAAGACAAGAAGGCCACGGCGACCGCTCTGCAGGTCGCTGCCGAAGCCGAGGAGCGCGCGGCCGGAATCCGGGCCCGCGTCGCCGAAATCGAGCGGCGCGCGGTCGAAGCCGAGGACGAGGCGCGGCTGTCGCCCCGCGAGCGGGCCGTACGGAAGGTCGCCCGCCTGGCCCTCGCCCGGACCGGCGGCGACGTCGAGGCGCTGCCGCTGGAGGACATCGCCGACGCCCTTGGGGTGTCGACGTCGACCGCGTCCGAGCGACGCCGCGAGGCATACGACCTCCTCGCCTCCGGCTACGACCCGGAGACGGGCCGGTGACCCCGGCCCTCGCCCTGCGCCGTCTCGGCTCGCCGCGGCCGCCGGTCCCCGGGCAGCTCGGCCTCTTCGGTACCGAGGAGCCGTGGCAGCCCACGACCGGTTGCCGGTGCTGGCCGCCCGCCCCGCGCGGCTGCCACCACTGCAAGAACTGCGACACCTGCCAGGACTGCGGCCACTGCGCCGGGCCCGGCTGCAGCTGCGCCTGCGACGACTGACCGACCGCACCGCGGCCCGCCCGAGAAGAACCCAGGCGGGCCGCCCCCGTTGAACGTGCGACACCAAGGAGGCCAATTCGTGACCACGTTCGCCGACCTCACCGCCCTGATCTGCGCATCCACCGAGGACGCCCAAGCCCGCCGGATCATCGCCGCCCTCATCGACTACACGGACACCGCCCTACCTGCCGCCGCTGGCATGGCCACCAGGTGCGACAACTGCCAGGCAGACCCGTCCGACGACGCTCCGCAAGGACCGGCAGGCCGGGTAACCGAGGAGGAAGCCCTCGCCGCGTGCCGCGCCGGAGTCGCCGCCGGTCGCTCGGTCCGGCAGGTCGCAGAGGGCACCGGGTGGTCCGTCGGCTGGATCTCCAGCCGCATGAAGGAAATCCGCGAGAAGAAAACCATGCCCTGACCTGCACCAACGCAACTCCCGCCCGAGGGGCGGCCCGCACGTCGGGCCGCCCCTTATGCACGTCCTGGCGCTGCTGCTGCCGTCCCCGGACCGACCGGGTGCGGTTGCGGGACCACCAGGCCCCACCCCTTCTGACCGATCACCCCGACCCCGACGGAGGGCACCGTGACGAACTCCCCAGACATCAACCGGCCCGAGCAGTACGAACGGCTCCTCGCACTGCCCGCCATGACCGCCTGGACGGCGGCGAGGCAGCAGGAACACGCCGCCGACGCGGCCACGTACGACGCGGCGCTCGCCGCCGTCCAGTCCGGTCTCCGCTCGCAGCACGTCGCGGGTGACGGCCGCTGGTCGTCGGTCCTGCGGGCCCGGAAGGTGGAGAAGCACCTCCGGACCATGGCCAAGGCGGCGAGGCAGCAGGAGCGGGCAGCGGAGGCGCTGCGCACCACGTACGCCGGACACGTCGCCCACGTCGCTGCCCTCCCCGGGCAGCGCGAAGAGAAGCGGCAGGCCAAGGAACTCCGGAGGGGCAACGGCCGCCAGGCCCTCGCCGCCGTAGCGTCCAAGAGCCTCCACAAGACGGCCGCGGCTGCCGCCCCGCAGGAGGCGACCGGGGACGCCGCCACCCCGGCCGCCGGGCCTGCCCCGGCGCGCGGCATCAGCGACCTGTGGCAGCGCGGCGCCTGATGACCGACCGGCCGATGACCAAGGCGGAACGCCGCGCGTTCAACCAGCGGCAGCACGCCATTACCCGGCAGCAGGCACAGCAGGACCGGGGGCCGCGAGGTGTCGCGGAACTCTGGTGGGACCAGGCCCGCAAGCTCGCGGGCGACCGGGCCGACCAGGGCGACGAGGCGGCGTGGAGCGACCTTGCGGTGACGCTTAAGAACTACTGCGACCGCTACGGGCAGTAGCTGCCCCGACCCTCACATTCATCATCATCACCACCCGCAGAGGGTGACCGGCTCGCGCATAATGCGAGCGCTTGAGCGCAGGAGCGCACGAGCGCGTGCGCGCGTACGCGAGCCGGTCACCCTCTGTCAACCGGAGGGACCGCGAGTCTCATGACCGACGACACCAACGTGATCACGTTCCGACCCCGGGCGGGGGACCCGCCGAGTCCCCCGCCGCTGCCTCCGCTCCCCGGAGCAGCGGCCCCGCCCCCGCTTCCCCCTCCGCCCTCGTCGACCCCGGCCCCGGCCCCGGACCCTGCTCCGGACGCCGGGGCCGACGTCGTCCCCGGCCGGGTGCGCCGCTCGGCCGCCGGGTCCCTCGCCGACGTCCTCGCCGGACCGGCACCGCTCCCGCCGCTGCCGCAGCAGCCCACGGGCGACGTGCCGGCGACCTTCCGCTCCGAGGGCCTGGACGACGGACCCGGGCAGCAGGGGGCGGGCTTGGGAGCCCTGTCCCTGTCGGCCGTCCTCGCCGTCGCCCTGGCCGCCCTGCGCGGCACCGTGACCGTGGTGTCCGACTGGCGGCAGCGGCGTATGGAGCGCGCGGCCGAGGAGGCAGCGTGGCGCGAGGCCAAGGTGAAGCGGCGCGCCGCCGAGGAGGACGCCCGGGCCAAGCTCGCCGCCGTCCCGACGTCAGCCGAGTTCGGCCGTAAGGCCGTCCAGGACGGACGGAAGGCGGCCGCCGGGACGTCCGGCAAGGGCGGCAGTAGCGCGGCACAGGGCTCCACGAGCGCCCTGACGAGGAAGCCGAGCAGCACCAGCCCGAGCAAGGCACCCGCGCCCACGAAGGGGCCGGACAAGCCGCGGCCGCCGGTCGACTCGTCCCGGCCTAAGACGCCGGCCCGGACGAGGGGCGGGAAGGGCGGGGGGACGTCGACGCCGGAGAAGCCCGGCAAGCCGTCCTCCGGAACCCTCGCGCCGAGCAAGGGCAAGACGCCGGGCGGTTCCGGAAAGGGTGCCCTGGAGCGGGCCAGGGACCGCCGCCCGACCAAGCCCGGCGGCGGGAAGGGCGGGGGGACGTCGACGCCGGAGAAGCCCGGCAAGCCGTCCTCCGGAACCCTCGCGCCGAGCAAGGGCAAGACGCCGGGCGGTCCGGGCAGGAAGACGCCGAAGCCGGAATCGACGTCAGGCAAGGGCAAGCCCGGCAGCACGGACAGTGCTGGAAAGACCGACCGGCCCCGGTTCCGGCGGCGCAAGCCGCGACAGGTCAAGCCTGTGAAGAAGATCCCCGGAATCCAGCACGGCACTGCCGAGGGCCACGACGTCCACGAGTGCCGGTGCCGCCGCTGTCGCAAGGCCGTACGCAACCGGGGCGCGTCGGGCAAGCCGGGGTCGACCGGCCCGGGCCCCTCGTCTCCCGGCGGCAGCAGGGTCCCGCCCCGGCCGAAGGCGCCGCCACCCGGTGGCCGCCCGACCGCCGGCACGCCGCCGCCGGGAGCAGCAGGCGGCCCGACCCCCGGCGGGTGGGCGCCGCCTCCTCGAGGAGCGCGGCGCAGCGCGGACGAGGACCTGCACCGCGCGACCGCCTACACGGAGACGGTGATCACCGTGGAGCGGGCCGACCGCCCCGGCGACCAGGCCCGGCGGTGGGAGCCCGCTCCTGCCGGCGCCGTCACCTCCGGAGCCCCGGGCCTGCCCCGCGCTCCGGAGCAACCGGCCGGGCCTCGCCCCGGCACGACCAGCACGACGGAGGAGAACCCCATGGGCGCACCTGCCCGCCGAACCCACGTGCCCGCCGCCCGTAGCGGTGGAGCAGCAGCGGAGCACCTGACCGAGGTGACGCTGGACGACGTCCTGGACCACCTCGCCGCGTCCAAGACCAGGTGCTTCGCCACGTACGACGAATGCGCGGTCCTCGCCGAGCAGGCCCGGAAGCTGCGCCACTCCTTCGAGGAGCTGGCCCACGAGCTGGCCGAGCGGCACAACGTGATCGGCCGCCTCACCTCCGGGGCGATGGCCCGGCTGGCGGAGCTGATGGACGTCGTGGCGCGCAAGGCCGAGGAGATGCGCACCAAGTCGCTCGGTGCCGCCGAGTCCGTCGAGGTCGCGCACGACGCCATGCACGACGCGTACCGGCCTGTCCAGCAGGCGACTGCTGACGCCGGTCTCGTCATGCCCTCCGCCCGCATCCACAACGAGGACTGACCCATGACCGACCTGGTACCGCGTCCCGTCAACCTGCCCGACACCACCACCGGAGGGCGGCCCTCGTTCCTGGCCCTGGCCGCCCGAGTGACCTCGTTCTCCGCCTCCGCGTTCGCCCTCGTCGAGGGGCTGCGGGCGCTGCGGCGGCAGATGGAACACGACGCCGACGACGCCGACCGCCTGGCCGAGATGTGCGACCAGGCCGAGGTAGAGCCCCGGTTCACCTCGCTCATCCGGGATGCCGGCGGGGAGCTGCGCGAGGTCGCCACGGCGTCCGGCGAGATGGCGACCGCCGTGGACGACATGGCCACGGCCGCCGACGATCTGACCGACTCGCACACCCGGGAGTACCGGGGCGTGTACGAGACCGTCCAGGCCTCCGGCGTCCAGCAGGCCCGCCCCGGCTTCTACCGCACCCGCTGACCCGCACCACCACCCCGCGAGGGCCCCGACCACACCGGCCGGGGCCCTCGCCCCGTCCCCGCCCCCGCGCCGTCCAGGAGGACCGCACCATGACCGCCGAGACCATCCCCGCCGCCCTTCCGGCCGCCCCGTCGCAAGGGCTCACCCCTCGTACCGCCCGGCGCCTGGCGACGGCTGAGCGCGTCCTGTACGGCGCCGGGGGCGTCCTCGTCGCCGTCGGCCCGCACACCGGCTACCTGCCCCTCCACGCGGCCGCCCTGGCCGCCGGAGCGGGCACCCTGGTCCACCTGTGGCGCCGGACCCGCAGCGGCGGCAGCGGCCTCCTGACCGCCTGCTGCCGGGCCCTGCCGGTCCTCGGCCTGTCCGGCTGCTACACGGCCGCCCTCGCCTCCCCGGGCGTCGCCTGGTGGGAAGTCGTCGCACCCGTCGCCACGGCGGCCGCGGCCGGTATCGCCGCACCAGTGACCCGCTCCCTCGGCCTGAAGCAGGCAGCGGACGACCTCCCCGAGATGGTCGCCGCGCACGGTGCGGAGCTGCACGTCGTCACCCCGGCCGGACAGACGCCGGCCGACGCGTACGAGACCGGTCTCCACCAGATGTGGACCGCCTCGCCCGCGACCGGCGACACCGCCCTGACGGCCGTTCACCGGCCCGCCGAGGACCGGCCCGACTTCACCGCCGTGATCCTCGCCCCAGCCGGGCAGGCCGTCCCTCGCAGCCTGGACAAGCACGCCGTGGCCGCCGTCTTCGACGTCCCACCGGACGCCGTCACCCTGGCCCCGGTCAAGGGCACCGGCCCCGGCCGCGTGGCCCTTCGCGTCGCCCCGGTCGAGGCCGCCGAGACCGGCCAGGACGACGACGAGGTCCGCACCTTGTGGGAGCTGCGGGTGTCCGGCCCGTCCGGCGTCGCTCCCGGGATGCTCCTCGCCGACTACCGGCTGACGGACGACCGCCTCGTCGTCCTGGTCCAGGCCGCCGAGGACCACATGATCGACCTGCGCCGCAAGCCCCTGGCCCGGGCGCTGCGCGTCGAGGACCCCGAACTGATCATGATCGAGACGGACGGCATGGCCAACGGCGTCGTCACGATCTACCGGGAACACCCACTCATCCACATCCGCGAGGCGACCCGCGCCGACCTCACGATGGACAAGGACGGCCGGGTGACCGTGGGCTTGCGGCACGATGGCCGCCCGGCCCGCATGAGGCTGTACGACCCGGAGCTGGGCGCGCTGACCGACCTCCTCGTCGGCGCCCCCGGGTCGGGGAAGTCGGTCACCCTGCTGACGCTCCTCGCGGCCGAGCGGCTGTCCGGCGTCGTCTCCGTCGTCGCGGACGCACAGGACGGCATGAGCCTCCCGGAGGCGGACAGCCGGGTGTTCCACTTCGGTAAGGGCCGGGCCGCCCTCGGTGCCACGCTCGCCGCGCTCTGCGCCGTCGCCGACTACCGAGAGCAGATCTCCGCCGCGAACGGCTGGGGCTCCTTCACGCTGGGCAACCCCTGGTCGCTGGTCATCGCCACCCTGGACGAGATCAACCGCGTCCTGGCCGCCGACGCCGACGTCCACCAGGACTTCCGTAAGTGGGTCGCCGGGATGATCTCCCGCGTCCAGCTCACCGGCAGGAAGTTGGGCATGGGCATCCGGTTCGCCGGCCAGTCCATCCACCTGGCCGACCTGGGCGACTCCGACAAGATCCGGAGCGGGGCACGACAGGGCACGGTCTGGCTCGGCCGAGTCAACGGCACCATGACCAGCCGCATGGCGCAGGACATGACCGACCGCACGATCGAGGTGACCCCCATCCCTAACTACTTCGGGGCGGGCGGCTCCTCGGAAGTCGCCGCGGCCTGGACCGGCGAGGAGGCCCCGCCCGGGCCGGTGACCGCCGGGTGCGCCTGGATGATCCAGGGCGGCCACCCGGCCATGACCCGCGTGTTCCGCGCGGTGAAGAAGAACCGGACGTACCCGGGGCTGATCGCCCTCATGGAGGTCGCGCCCGTCCCCGGCTTCACCCCGGAGGAGACCGACGTCTTCACCGAGGCTTACGCGGAGGCCCTGCCGTACGCGGAGGACCTGATGATCGGAGGGAAGGCGGCCGCCGAACCGACCCCGGACGCGGAGGATGGCACCGGCGACGACTACGCCGACGATGCCTACCATGCCGTCACGGCACCGAAGACGCCGGCACCCGCCCGGGGCCTCCGTGATTGTGTCCTGGCGGCCCTCGCCGACGGACCGCTCCGCACCCGGGAGATCCGGCAGGCGGTCGGCGTCGGCACCGACGGCGGCCCCGCCTCCGGGTCCGTCGACAACGCCCTGTCGAAGCTCGCCGACGAGGGGCATGTCGTACGCGCCGGTCACGGAATCTGGTCACGTCCCGAGTAACCGCAGACCCCATGGACCTGCCGCCGCCATGCTGGACCCCATGGACTTCGAATACGACTGCTGGCGGTGCGGCACGACCTGTGTCGTCTACGGCCGACCGGTGGGCTTCTGGGTCGAGCGGTACCGCCTCCCCGGTGAGTGGGAGTGCTGGAACTGCGGCGCCACCAACACCACCCCCGACGACGAATGACCCGCCCTCACACAGCAGCACACAGCAGGCCCGGAGCACCCCCCGCTCCGGGCCTTTCCTATGCCCGCGCACCGCCCTGCAGGAGGACCCCGCCATGTACGAGCCGACCACCGCTGAGCAGCTGCACACCATCGCCCAGGCCGCCGACACTCAGCCGCTCAGCGAGGCCCAGGCCGCCGCCGAAGCCGCCCGCCTCATCGCCGAGGGCTACAGCACCAACAGCCCGGTGGCCACCAGCTACAAGGACGTCGCCCCCCTGCCGACCACAGGAGACGCCATGCCCTGGCCCCAGCCCGGACGCCCGCCCATGTCCCAGAAGGCGACGGACGTCAGCGCCCTCATGCTCGCCGGGGGTGTCGCCTCGCTCCCGATCGGCGCGGCCACCTCGCTGGTCCTGTGGTCCCTCGGGCAGGTCGACCCAATCAACCTCGCCATCGGGGCCGGCGCCCCGGTCGCCCTGGTGCTCGCCGTCGCCGCCGTGGTCCGCCGCCTGCAGGGCGTGAACCTGCACACCGAGAACCACCACCACTACACCGGCACGGTCCGGCAGGAGACGACGAACGTTTCGACCACGACCAAGGGCATGTTCGCCCGCACCCGCAACGACATCCGCTGACCCGCCCACCGCATCACCATCGAGAGGCAGCCATGACCGACGCATACAACCGCTTCCAGGCACTCGACATCCGCACTCCGGACGACGTACCGCCCGCCACCCCGCTGGAGTGGCAGATCGAACGCATCAGCATCCACGAGCAGCGCGGGCTGTGCGGCACGGCCGACGACGCCCTGACTGTGCTCGCGCTCCGGGAGAGCGTGCGGCGAGAGCTCGAGCGGACCGGGCTCTACATCTCCGACGGACGCCGCATGGGCGCCACCTGGGAGCAGATCGCGGCCGCGCTCGACATCACCGCGGACGCCGCCCGCGAGCGAATGCGCTCATGGGCCGACGGACAGGAGCAGCTCTACCGGCGCGACGTAGCCGACGGTAGGGCCCACCCCATCGGCATCGACAGCGAGCAGCACGCCTCGACACTCACGGACCTCACCAACACCTGACCCGCACCGAGGCCCCCGGCCGCCCCCTCCGACGAGGGGCGCGGCCGGGGGCCTCTTCGCGTTTCTCAGGACGGGTCGGCGACGAAACTGCCCATGCCTGGCGTCGTGACGATGAGCCCCTCGGCGCGCAGCGCGGCCGTCACCTTCCGCACGGTTCCCCGCGCGACGCCGAACTCCACTTCGAGCTGCACCTCAGAGATCAGATGGCGACGCGGATAGGTGCCGTCTGCGATCCGTTCCCGGACGACCTCGGCAATTTGTTCCCACTTCGACCGTGTGGGGTCATATTCGATCACCCATCGGACGGTACGTAACCGGGCTTATCGGGGCATAGAGATGCACAGCCATACGTAGGCATGGACAGGGGTATACAGGCTGCCTACGCTGCCGGAACGAAAAATGCCCCCGCAGCCTGGCAGGGCCCGGGGGGAAGGCCGACTGGCAGGAGCCGACATGCCGCACCGTACCGCCCCATCCGTCGCACGGGCAGAGCTCGATCAGGCCCCACCCGACATCGCCACCATGCGCACCACGACCCACCGGCTGCTCGCCGAGCACGCCAAGCCGATCGACCCCGAGCAGCTGGAGACGCTGCGGCTGGCACTGTACGGCCACCTGCAGCTGCTCATCCCCATCATCGAGGCGATGACCCTCGGCCTGCCGAAGGACAACGTACCGAGGGCCTGCGCCCTGGCCTGTGCGGGCGAGGCCCGCATGCGGGTACGGCTCAGGGGCGGCGACAACCCACCTGGGCGCATGTCCGTTGCGATGAGGCTGGCTCGGTCCGTCAACGCCCTATGCGACCACTACGACCGGTTGGCCAGCAGCCTGGCCGACGAGGACGTGTCATGACGGCCCCCGCCACCGACCGGCCGCCGCTGTCCGCAGAGTGCACGCTTGCGGCGCGCCCCGGATACAACGACGTGCACAGGCTGTGTCAGCAGACGAAAGACGTGCCCCTTCCCCACGGCGGCGGAATTCTGCTCGCGCTTCGGTGCGGCTGCCCCTGCCATGCAACCCAGCGCCAGCACTGAGTAACTCCCGTACGCGTCCCGCGCACAACGTCGCCACCAGCCGCCCCCGGTCTGCCTCACCCGAGGCAGACCGGGGGCGGCCTTTTTTGCGTTTCACGCGCGATCACGCCGGATCAGATATGGTCCCGCTCCTTGCTGCGGCCCGTTGCTCTCCGCTACAGCCCGCTGCACCCGCGCACAATCAAACGAAGGAGATCGCCATGGGCACCGCCGACGACGGTCCCGAGTGGCTGACCCGGGCCCAGGTGGCCGCCGCCCTCCAGGTCCACGTGGTCACCGTCTCGCGATGGATCAGCACCGACCCGCAGATGCACGTCCGCCGCCTGGGACCGACCGGTCACCGCGTCCGTATCCACCGTTCCGAGGTCGAACGGCGACTGACCGCCCCGACCTCGCAGCAGGACACCACCGCGACCGCCTGACCGGTCGCACACGCACCACCCCGAGGCGATGCCGGCTACCGCGCCGCCGCCCGGGCACGCCGCTGGTTTTGGGCCGGGCGTCAGTACGAGCACCGGGACGTCCCCATGCCCGACCACCAGCCCCCGCCGCCCCCGGCCGGCCCCATCCCCGACACCTTCGTCACCGTCCTGCGTCACCAGTGGGCGCCAGGCATGCCCGCCCCGCTGCGGCGCTGCCGGTTCCTCGCCGCCCTGTACGCCGCCCACCGCCTGGCCGACCCGTTCGGGGCCCTGCGCGACAGCAGCGGCCGCCCCGTCCCCGTGGGCACCATCGCGCACGCCTCCGCCACGAGTGAGACGACCGCCGCCCGCTACCTTGCCGCGGCCGTCGCTGCGGGCGTCCTCGCCGAACGGCACCCGGGCCTCCTCGTCCTGGTCCCTGGCGCCGTCCCCGACTGGCAGGCCGCGGCCGCCGTCATCGACCACCACCACACCTCCGTCGGGAGCTCCGCATGACCCTCGTCCCCTACGCGCGGACCGCCAACACCGTCCGCTGCTGGCTCTGCGGCACCACCGAGGGCCCGCTACGGTCCGACATCCACGTGACCGGCCACCTGTGCCCGCCCTGCTGGACGCTCCAGCCACGCGGCTCCAGTACCTGGGTACGCGCCGCGTCAGCTGTCGCCGCCCGTCTCCAGCTCGGCCGCCACTGGACCGAGAGCGGATTCCGTCAGGGGTGGCTGCAGAACGTCGCACGCCGGCACCGCATCACCGCGTGGCACGACGCCCCCGTCGGGACCCCCGCGCCCGACGTCCCGTTCGGGTGGCTCCCCGCCGAAACCTTCGACCGGGCGGCCGCCGACCTGGAGCAGCGAGAAGACGAGTTCAACCGGTCCCGCGTCACGCCCACCTGACGCCACGGCGGGCAGCACCCAGCCACCGGGGAAGCTGCCCGCCCTCGCCCCACTCCCCTGAAGGGACACTCCCGATGCTTGCCCTCACCTCGTCCCCCGACGTCCCGGCCGCCCGCCCCGGCTCCCGGACCGCGCTCCTCCTGGACCACATGCGCACGGTCGCGCTCCTCGCCGCCGCCGGGCACAGCTACCACCGCATGGCCCGACACCTCCACGTGAAGCCGGAGACCGCACACCAGCGGGCCACGATCGGCGCCCTCCTGCTCCTGCGGTCCGGCGAAGTCCCGCTCTCCAGCCCCCTGGCCCACACCCTCGCCCACCTCCCACCCCTGGAGCAGGAGGCACCGCGCCCCGTACGCCGACGCCCCCGCCGGGTACCGGACGCCCCCACGGACAACATCGACCACACCGACCTCCTCATCCCGCTCCCCGACCTCCACGAACTGGCCGTCCCGTACGCCGACCTGGACGCGCTCACAGCGGAGCCCGCACCCGTCGACCCTGCGGAAATCTGGCAGAACGCTGACACATCCGAGCCTGCGCCGCTCCCGTAGCGCTACGCCCCTGCCCTGGTCAGAGCCGTGGCGCCCGTATACAGCCCCCACCGAACGCGTCCCCTTCACCGGAAGGCTCCTGATGCCCACTCACGTCGTTACCTGCCGCGTCCCGCCCTACGTCCACGACCAGCTCCGAGACCTCGCCGAACGGCGCGGCCAGACGCTCGCCGCCACGACTACCGGCATCCTCGCCGCAGCCCTGGACGACCCGACCGCCACAGGGTCCGCGCAGGACGGCGCGATCGTCACGGCCGTCCGTACCGTGCTGGCCGAAGTCGACGACCCCAAGGCACTCATGCACCGGGAGCTCGCCGTCGTCCTCGCCCGGGCCGTCGAGCGGAGGAGCCCCGGATACATCGCGGCCGCCTCATCGCTGCGCACGTCCGTCGAAGCCGCGCTCTCAGCCCAGCGCTGCGCGGACAGCCCCGGCGACGACTCGATGTCCGCGCTCCTGGACGGGCTCGGTCTCCTGTGACGGCAAGCGATCTCACGCACGAGCTCGAGGCCGGGACCTCCTCGCGTGGTCGTGGTTCAAATTGAACCGGTCGATCCGCCACCGGCGCCGAGGACTGGACCGAGTTGGAGGACGCGGCCGCCGTCGACGTCGACGAGCTTGCCGCGCTCCTGGACGACCTCGCCGACGAGGGACCTGGGCGCCTGATGTGAGGCCCGTCCTGGTCCCCTGACAAAAGATTCGCGCACCAGCACCCGTAACGCCGGAGGTGTTCCAACTTGAACGAACCGTCAGCCGTAACGCAGCATGCTTCCGGCAACTTGCCTGGGCCGACAGCCGTAACGCGCATGGCATGGGCCAGGATCGAGGCACGTCGGCGAACGCTGGAAACCGCCGAGTGGGTCCGGTCTGTGTCGGAGAAGGATCCGCAGCTCGCCGCACTTCTACGCCAGATGTACAGCGTGGTGGAGCCGCGGCAGGTCATCGCGCGGGCCGCCGCCCGGCACGGCCTGTGGTGCGGACTGTGCGCCGTGGACCTCGGAGCCGAGGTCTATCGCTCCCGCATCCCGTTCGCCGGCACCACCGTGCCCGTCTGCCTGGACTGCGAGCCGTACCGGATGCCGGGCGGCTTCGTAGGCGTGTGCTCCTGTGGCAGGAAGGTCTACGGCTTCCACATCGCCCGCACCCGTATCTACTGCTGCACCGATCACCGCGCCGACCAGGTGAACGCCGCCCGGCGCGCAAGGCGAGCCCGCCGCCGCGGGCGCTCCTGTGCCACTTGCGGAACCTTCTTCGTCCCGCCGCGCTCCGATGGTTGGTACTGCTCCCCGAAGTGCCGGCAGAAGGCGTACCGGCAGCGCCGACAGCGGCAGGCCGCAAACCCGGATTCCGCGGCCTGATCCGCCAGGTCCGCGGCCTCCCCACGCAGCCGCACCATGGCCGACTCGGTGGACTCCGCCGCCTGCTTGCGCTCCCGAGCGATCCGGTAAGCCTCATCGAGGCCCACCGCGCCCGTCACCACGGTGTCAGCCAGGTCGGGCGCGTGGTCCGCAACAACGCACGCTTGCGAGACGCGGCTCTTGCTCACCTCGTTCTCGGCTGCCGCCTTCCGAACGCTCCCGGTGTCCAGAAACTGGACAGCCTTGGCCGCCACCATTGCCCGCTGTCCCTTGGTGAGGTGGCGTCGGGCGATGTTGACGGCGAGGGCGTAGCCATCGGGGTCGTCGCCGGCGTACGTCGTGAACTGCGGCTTGACGCTGGCGAGCTCGCACGCGGCAAGCCTGTTCCGCCCATCGAGCACGCGGCCTTCAGCGTCGAGCACGATCGGTTGCAGCAAGCCGCGGACGGCGATGTCGTCAGGAGCACGACACCGAAGCGCACCTCGGCCGGTGACTACCGTTGCGCCGCCGGGCGATGTGGCGGTCCGCTTCGGTCTGTTGTGGTCCTTTGCGTACCTGGCTCTTGATAATGTTCCTTCTCTAGAGCCAGAAATGAGGGAGGACCACATGAGCGCAACTGCCCGTCAGTTGGCCGTCGTCACGGCCGCCGACGTCGTCGACGCGGAGCTGGTGGACGACGACGCAACCGGCGCCGAGGTGGCCGTCCACACAGACCGGGACCGGCACCTCTCCCCCCAGACCGTCGCCGCCATCAAGGAGAGCGTCGCCGCCTCCACGCGCCGGGCGTACGCAACGGACCGCAAGGCGTTCGCCGCCTGGTGCGCGGAGCAGGGCCGCACGGACATCCCCGCGTCCGGCGAGACGATGGCGGAGTGGGTGCGGCACCTGACCGTGACGCCCCGGAAGCGGACCAAGGCGCCGGCCGGGCCGTCGACCATCGAGCGGGCCATGTCCGCCGTGACGTCCTGGCACGAGGAGCAGGGGCGCCCGAAGCCGACCATGCGCGGCGCCCGGGCCGTCCTCAACGCCTACAAGGACCGGCTCGCGGAGGAGAAGGCGGCGGCCGCGCAGCCGAAGCAGGCGACGGCGGCCCTGCCCACGCAGATCCGCGCCATGCTCGCCGGGGTCGACCGGGCCACCCTCGCCGGGAAGCGGAACGCCGCCCTGGTGCTGCTCGGCTTCGCCACGGCGGCCCGCGTCTCCGAGCTGGTCGCCCTGGACCTCGCCGCCGCCGTGGAGACGGAGCACGGCTACGACGTGACCGTGTACCGCAAGAAGGTCCGCAAGCACACCACGAACGCCGTGCTGTACGGCACCGACCCGGACACTTGCCCCGTCCGCGCGCTGCGCGCCTACCTCGCCGCCCTCGCGGCCACCGGGCGCACCGAGGGCCCCGTGTTCCTCCGCGTCGACCGGTGGGACCGCCTGGCCGCGCCGATGACCCGGGGCGGCCGCACGATCGGCGACCCGGCCGGGCGGATGACGGCGGAGGCCGCCGCCGAGGTGATCGAGCGCCTGGCCGTCGCCGCCGACCTCACCGGCGACTGGTCCGGGCACTCCCTGCGCCGCGGCTTCGCCACCGCCGCCCGGGCCGCCGGACACGACCCGCTGGAGATCGCCCGCGCGGGCGGATGGGTCGACGGCTCCCGCGTCCTCGCCCGGTACATGGACGACGTCGACCGCGTGAAGAACAGTCCGCTGGTCGGTATCGGCCTGTGACCACCGACCAGCCACACCACCAGCAGAAGGACGACCTGATGACCGCAGACGAGTACGCCCGCTGGACCTGGACGGCCCTCGATGTCCGTCGCCCCGGTGACATCCCCGGGGCGACGCCGCTGCCCCGGCTGATCGAGAAGCACACCGAGCACGCCGACCGGCTGATCAACAACAACTTGCTGGCGGACTACCCGCACCCGGTGGAGCGCGGCAGCGCCGGGGACGCCCTGGCCGTCCTCGCACTGCGGGAGCGGATCCGCCGCGACATCGAGCACGGGCGCGGATACGAGATCCGCCAGGCGCTACTCCTCGGCGCCACCTGGTCGCAGGTGTCGGCCGCCCTGGACGTCCCCGTGGACGAGGCCCGGGCGCTCCTGCGTGCCTACGCCGACGGGCAGCACAACCTGTACCGGGGCGACGTCGACAGCGGCCGGGCCCGGCCGCTCGGCTTCAGCCCAGAGCAGCACGCGGCCGTGCTCGCACTGGTCGAGCTGGGCGACGACGAGGCGGCCGGCGTCTGATGTTCCAGCGAGGGACGACCGTGCAGTACATCGAGCCATCCGCGGATTGGGGCGTGTACGGCGTCATTACCGGTGACCTTGGCGATGGCGAGACCTATACCGTCGACCGGCTCCCGCCCCATACGGGCACTGGTGTGTGGGGCCACGCTTACGTGGTCCGCGTATGGGACTCGTCGGGTGCCGAGGACGTCCTGCCGGTAATCCACCCTGGCGGGACGATACCGATTCCGGGGCTCCGTCTCGTGCTGCGGACGCAGCGCGGACCCCTGCCTCACCCTGTCGTCGGCTCCTTCGCCGAGGCGGAGACTGCGGCCTTCTGGGACCCGGATTTCAGCCCGTACGACGACTACCCGGCAGGCTGGTCACCGGTCGGCGTGGGCTCGCACCGGGACGTCTTCCTGAACCCGGACCGGACCATCGTCTACAAGGTCGAGACGCAGAGAGGCCGCAACCGTCGAGAGCATCGCACCCTCCGCGGCCTCCGTGCCCAGGGGTACGGCTACGCCCCGCCCACCACGCTGTGGACTGTTCCTCACTCGACACCTGGCAGCAGCGACACAGAGTTTCCAGTCCTGGCGATGCCGTACCTGCCAAACGACGGCACCGTGCCGCGTGCCGCACACCCGCAGGCCGGTGTGGTCGATCTCGGCCCTGCGAACATCACCGTCTGTCGCGGCCGGTACTGGCTGATCGACGCCAGCGGCATTTGAATTCGCCCGGCTCCCCCAGGGAGAAGCGTCCTCGAGGGCCCGCACCTGCCACGGTGCGGGCCCTGTGCCATACCTGGCCCCTCTGTACGGGCTGGTGGAGGGGCAGACGTTCCAGCTAGGTGGGGTGGCCGGTTAGGCGGTACGAGGATCTGCGGCCGCCACTTTTATGGCGCTGTGTGCGCGGTGCGGGAACACCAAAGCGGGGCCGGCCCCTTTCAGGGCGGCCCCGCTTGTGCGAGTTCCGGTTTACCAGCCCCGGGCTCTCCACTCCGTTAGGTGCGGGCGTTCCGCACCGAGTGTGGTGTCATGGCCGTGGCCCGGGTAGACCCACGTCTCGTCCGGCAACTGGTCGAAGAGCTTCGCCTCGATGTCGTTCATCAGCGAGTCGAAGTCCTTCGGAAGTGTTGTCCTCCCAGGACCGCCCGGGAAGAGGCAGTCCCCGGTGAACAGGTGCGGGGCGCCGTGCGGGTCGTCGTAGATCAGCGCGATGGAGCCCGGGGTGTGACCGACGAGATGACGGGCGGTCAGACCGACCCGGCCCACCCGGATCGTGTCTTCGTCGTCGACCAGGACATCGGTCGGGACCGGGATGCCCTCGGCGTCGTACCGCCCGGCGAACGTACGCGCGCCGGTGGCCGCCACCACCTCGCCGAGCGCCTGCCAGTGGTCGCCGTGCCGATGGGTGGTGACGACGGAGGCGATGCCGTCGTCGCCGATCAGCCGCAGCAGGGTCCCGGCCTCGTTGGCCGCGTCGATCAGGAGCTGCTCGCCGGTGGCCCGGCAGCGCAGCAGATAGGCGTTGTTGTTCATCGGGCCGACGGCGACCTTGGAGATCATCAGGTCCGTCAACTCGTGTACGTCCGCACGTCCGCCGACCTTGACCGCTCCCTTGTACGTCATACGACTCAGCCTATAGCGGGGGCAGTACGGGGAGGGGGCCGCCTTCGACGGTCAGCGCCGACCCGTCGCGGCGTCCGCAGAGCCAGCCGAGCAGCTCGGGGGCCGTGGCGCGGACCACGACAGGGTTGCCTTCCGCGCCGCCGCCCGTGGTCCAGGACCGGCCGTCGTCAGCGGTCGCGCCGATGGACACGACCTTCGGATGCCGGTCGAACCGCTCGGCGAGGAAGTCGATCTCCCGGCCGACGAACTCTTCGGGAAGATCCTCCAGCTCGTAGCCGATGCCCAGGTCGACATGGTGCAGCTCGACCTCGACGCGACGGCGGAAGGGAATCCGGGAGGCCGAGTCCGTCACGCCGTTGCGCAGCGTGACCGTGCGGGACCAGTCCGCCGGGGCCGAGGCGGCATCCATGAAGCGGGCCGCGCTCCCGGCCAGGTCGGCCAGTTGCTCGGCCCTCGGCCGGGACGCGTCGCGCTCGATGTCGCGGTCGCGGGTTTCGCTGTCTGCGTACATGGGGCGGCCCTGGAGAACATTTACGATCGCGTCGGCGTTACGAGAGAGGTGCGCAACGACATGGCCCCGGCTCCAGCCCGGCAATCGCGACGGCTGGGCGAGCGCGGCATCGTCCAGTTTCTCGGTGGCGCTGAGCAGCCGCTCGGTCGCTTCATGTAGGGCGTCCAGGTCGTGCGCGTGATCAATCATGATGCCGAGCCTAGCTCCGCCACTCAATCGGGTGAAGGAGTCAGCAGCCGTCCGTAAATCGAATGCGCGTGCTATACGCTCGGAGGTGAAACCTTCGTACATCGCTGTGGCGCCCCCCGTACCCTGGGACAGCGGCTCAGTTCCCCCATTTCTCTCCAGAAAGGTGCGGACCGGCGTGGCCGACCGTCTCATCGTCCGTGGCGCTCGCGAGCACAACCTCAAGAACGTCTCGCTCGACCTCCCCCGCGACTCCCTCATCGTCTTCACCGGGCTTTCCGGGTCGGGTAAGTCGTCTCTCGCGTTCGACACGATCTTCGCCGAGGGCCAGCGGCGCTACGTGGAGTCCCTCTCCTCGTACGCCCGTCAGTTCCTCGGCCAGATGGACAAGCCGGACGTCGATTTCATCGAGGGTCTCTCGCCCGCCGTCTCCATCGACCAGAAGTCGACCTCGCGCAACCCGCGCTCGACGGTCGGCACCATCACCGAGGTCTACGACTACCTCCGGCTGCTCTTCGCCCGGATCGGCAAGCCGCACTGCCCGGAGTGCGGCCGGCCCATCTCGCGCCAGTCGCCGCAGGCCATCGTCGACAAGGTGCTCGGCCTGCCCGAGGGCAGCCGTTTCCAGGTGCTCTCGCCGCTGGTGCGCGAGCGCAAGGGCGAGTTCGTGGACCTCTTCGCCGATCTGCAGACCAAGGGATACAGCAGGGCCCGGGTCGACGGCGAGACCATCCAGCTCTCCGAGCCGCCCAAGCTGAAGAAGCAGGAGAAGCACACCATCGAGGTGGTCATCGACCGGCTCACGGTGAAGGACAGCGCCAAGCGCCGGCTGACCGACTCGGTCGAGACCGCACTCGGGCTCTCCGGCGGCATGGTCGTGCTCGACTTCGTCGACCTCCCCGAGGACGACCCCGAGCGTGAGCGGATGTACTCCGAGCACCTCTACTGCCCGTACGACGACCTCTCCTTCGAGGAGTTGGAGCCGCGCTCCTTCTCCTTCAACTCGCCCTTCGGTGCCTGCCCCGACTGCACGGGCATCGGTACGCGCATGGAGGTCGACCCGGAGCTGATCGTCCCCGACGAGGAGAGGTCGCTCGACGAGGGCGCGATCCACCCCTGGTCGCACGGCCACACCAAGGAGTACTTCGGCCGGCTGATCGGCGCCCTCGCCGAGGCCCTCGGATTCCGTACGGACATCCCGTGGGCCGGGCTGCCGCAGCGTGCCAAGAAGGCCCTGCTCTTCGGCCACAAGATCCAGACCGAGGTCCGTTACCGCAACCGGTACGGGCGCGAGCGCGCCTACACCACGCCCGCCTTCGAGGGGGCGGTGCAGTTCGTCAAGCGGCGGCACTCCGAGGCCGAGAGCGACTCCAGCCGGGAGCGCTTCGAGGGCTACATGCGCGAGGTGCCCTGCCCGACCTGTGAGGGCACCAGGCTCAAGCCGATCGTCCTCGCGGTCACGGTGATGGAGAAGTCCATCGCCGAGGTCTCCGCGATGTCGATCAGCGAGTGCGCCGAGTTCCTCGGCCGGATGAAGCTGAACGCGCGCGACAAGAAGATCGCCGAACGGGTGTTGAAGGAGGTCAACGAGCGGCTGAGGTTCCTGGTCGACGTCGGCCTCGACTACCTCTCGCTCAACCGTGCGGCGGGCACCCTGTCCGGCGGCGAGGCCCAGCGCATCCGGCTGGCCACCCAGATCGGCTCCGGTCTGGTCGGCGTGCTGTACGTGCTGGACGAGCCGTCCATCGGCCTGCACCAGCGGGACAACCACCGGCTGATCGAGACCCTGGTCCGGCTCCGTGACATGGGTAACACGCTCATCGTCGTCGAGCACGACGAGGACACCATCAAGGTCGCCGACTGGGTCGTCGACATCGGCCCCGGCGCCGGTGAGCACGGCGGCAAGGTGGTCCACTCCGGATCGCTCCAGGAGCTGCTGGGCAACGGCGAGTCGATCACCGGCCAGTACCTGACCGGCAAGAAGTCGATCGTGATGCCCGACATCCGGCGCCCCGTCGACCCGACGCGCAGCCTCACGGTGCACGGTGCCCGGGAGAACAACCTCCAGGACATCGACGTCTCCTTCCCGCTCGGCTTGCTCACGGCCGTTACGGGCGTCTCGGGTTCCGGAAAGTCGACGCTGGTCAACGACATCCTCTACACCCACCTGGCACGCGAGCTGAACGGCGCCAAGTCGGTCCCCGGCCGGCACACCCGGGTCGCCGGCGACGACCAGGTCGACAAGGTGGTGCACGTCGACCAGTCGCCCATCGGCCGCACGCCCCGGTCCAACCCGGCCACGTACACCGGCGTCTTCGACCACGTCCGCAAGCTGTTCGCCGAGACGATGGAGGCGAAGGTGCGCGGCTATCTGCCGGGCCGCTTCTCCTTCAACGTCAAGGGCGGCCGCTGCGAGAACTGCTCCGGCGACGGCACGATCAAGATCGAGATGAACTTCCTGCCGGATGTGTATGTCCCGTGCGAGGTCTGCCACGGAGCGCGCTACAACCGGGAGACCCTGGAGGTCCACTACAAGGGCAAGTCCATCGCCGAGGTGCTGGACATGCCGATCGAGGAGGGCCTGGAGTTCTTCGAGGCCGTCCCGACGATCGCCCGCCACCTCCGTACGCTCCACGAGGTCGGCCTCGGGTACGTCAGGCTCGGCCAGTCCGCGCCGACGCTCTCCGGCGGCGAGGCACAGCGTGTGAAGCTCGCGAGCGAGCTCCAGAAGCGCTCCACCGGCCGGACGGTCTACGTCCTGGACGAGCCGACCACGGGTCTGCACTTCGAGGACATCAGCAAGCTCATCAAGGTGCTCTCCGGGCTGGTCGACAAGGGCAACTCGGTGATCGTCATCGAGCACAACCTCGACGTGATCAAGACCGCGGACTGGGTCATCGACATGGGCCCCGAAGGGGGCAACGGCGGCGGTTTCGTCGTCGCCGAGGGAACCCCGGAGCAGGTCGCCGGGGTTCCGGCCAGCCACACAGGCAAGTTCCTCCAGGGCATCCTGGACCCGGACCGGGTGAGCGAAGCCGCGGTGCCGGCGGCCCGCAAGCCGGCGCGGAAGGTGGTGGCGAAGAAGGCGGTCGCCGCGAAGTCGACTCCGGCCAGGAAGACGGCCACGGCCAGGACGAGCGCGGGCCAGGCCGCCAAGTCGGCCACGGCCAGGACCGACAGGACGGCCGCCGCGAAGAAGCCCGAGGCGAAGAAGGCGAGCCGCACGCGCAAGGCCTGATTGTCCGCGCGCCAGTCCTGATGGCCCCGCGCGTTCAGGTGGCGGCCCCCGAAGCCCGGGGGCCGCCACCTCTGTCGATACGGGGGACCTTCCGCCGGTACGGTCCCTGCCCCTCACCGAAGCTCTCGGCGCGCAGCGTGTGCGCCCGGCGCCCGGCGCACGGCGGCTGCGCCACCCGCACACGCCGTACGCCGGAACGCCCACACCCCCGTACCCCGGAACACCCACACGCCCCGATCCGGCCACCCCACTCCACCCCATCTGACCAGGCACAACGGGCCTTGGGCAGCCCGGCCGCCGGGTCCCCGATCTCCGCCGGTATCGTCGGTTCTGTCACCGATGGCTCTGATACCCGCGGTACCTCCGGTCCGCGTGGTGCCCCAGTCGACCGGTAATCCTCTGCACCCTGCCCCCTCTGACCAGTGGAGACCGCATGCCCGGCCAGCCCACCACCCGCCGTACCGTGCTGAAGGGCGCCGCTCTCGCCGGCGCCGCCGGGCTGGGAGTGGCCGCCTGCTCGACCGAGTCGAAGCTCGGCCACGCCGAGACGCCGACGCCGACCGCCCCCGTCGAACTCGGTGTGCCGGAAGAGGTTCCGGTCGGCGGATCCAAGCTCTACCGCGAACAGCGGGTCGTCGTCAGCTGCCCGGCCAAGGGCCAGTACAAGGCGTTCAGTGCCCAGTGCACCCACGCGGGTTGCCTGCTGGACAAGGTCGAGGACAACGTCGGGAACTGCCCCTGCCACGGCAGCCTCTTCGACACGACGACCGGCAAGGTGACGCATGGCCCGGCGACCGTGCCGCTGCCCTCCGTCCCGGTCAGGATCGAGGGCGGAAAGCTCGTCGCGGGTCCCGACGCCTGACGGCGCGCGGAGGACGGGTTCACCTGTTGCTGGCCCCTGCTCCACCAGGTGGTGACCGATGCCGTCCTGGTGCGCGCGCACCACATGCTGCGACTCCTGCCGCCATCGGGAAACCCCGTGACCGGCGGCGGCACCCCCTGACCCGTGCTCGGGGGCGCGCTCCCTCAACCGCGCCCCGGAGCACGGCACCACGGCCGGACAGGCCGCACTGTCACTGCCCGCAAGTAGGGTGGGAGACATGGCAGACCCCTCCAGCTACCGCCCCAAGCCGGGACAGATCCCCGACTCCCCGGGGGTCTACAAATTCCGCGACGAGCACCGCCGGGTGATCTACGTCGGGAAGGCGAAGAGCCTGCGCCAGCGACTGGCCAACTACTTCCAGGACCTGGCCAGTCTCCACCCCCGTACGCGCACGATGGTCACCACGGCCGCCTCCGTCGAGTGGACCGTCGTCTCCACGGAGGTCGAGGCGCTCCAGCTGGAGTACTCCTGGATCAAGGAGTTCGACCCCCGGTTCAACGTCAAGTACCGCGACGACAAGAGCTATCCGTATCTCGCGGTCACGCTCAACGAGGAATTCCCGCGCGTCCAGGTCATGCGCGGAGCCAAGAAGAAGGGCGTGCGCTACTTCGGTCCGTACGGGCACGCCTGGGCGATCCGTGAGACGGTCGACCTGATGCTCCGGGTCTTTCCGGTGCGCACGTGCTCCGCCGGAGTCTTCAAGAACGCCGCCAGGACCGGCCGCCCGTGTCTCCTCGGCTACATCGGCAAGTGCTCGGCCCCCTGCGTCGGCCGGGTCAGCCCCGAGGAACACCGCGAACTGGCGGTCGACTTCTGCGACTTCATGGCCGGCCGCACCGGCACGTACATCCGCCGCCTGGAGAAGGACATGATGGCGGCGGCCGAAGAGATGGAGTACGAGCGGGCGGCCCGCCTCCGCGACGACGTGGAGGCCCTCAAGCGGGCCATGGAGAAGAGCGCCGTCGTCCTCGCCGACGCCACCGACGCGGACCTGATAGCGGTCGCGGAGGACGAGCTCGAAGCCGCCGTCCAGATCTTCCATGTGCGGGGCGGCCGGGTGCGCGGCCAGCGCGGCTGGGTCACCGACAAGGTCGAGAACGTCGACACCTCGGGCCTGGTCGAGCATGCCCTGCAACAGCTCTACGGAGAGGAGACGGGCGACTCCGTCCCCAAGGAGGTCCTCGTCCCGGCGCTCCCCGAGCACCCCGACGCGGTCTCCCAGTGGCTCGCCGGCCGTCGGGGCTCCCAGGTCAGCCTGCGCATCCCGCAGCGCGGCGACAAGAAGGACCTGATGGCGACGGTCCAGCGCAACGCCCAGCAGGCCCTGGGGCTGCACAAGACCAAACGCGCCTCCGACCTGACGACCCGCTCCCGGGCCCTGGAGGAGATCGCCGAGGCGCTCGGCCTCGACACGGCTCCGCTGCGCATCGAGTGCTTCGACATCTCCCATCTCCAGGGCGACGACGTGGTCGCGTCCATGGTCGTCTTCGAGGACGGTCTCGCCCGCAAGAGCGAGTACCGCCGCTTCCAGATCAAGGGCTTCGAGGGCCAGGACGACGTCCGGTCGATGCACGAGGTGATCGGCCGCCGCTTCAAGCGGTATCTCCAGGAGAAGGAACGCACGGGGGAGTGGGAGGAGACGCCCGCCCCGAGCGGCCCCGTCCCGGCACCGCACACCGCCTCGACGGCCCCGGCCGACCCGGCCACCGGCATGGACACCACCCCCGATCCGATGGGCACCACCCCGGATCCGATGGGCACCACCCCGGATCCGATGGGCACCACCCCGGATCCGATGGACATCACCCCGGATCCGATGGGCACCACCCCGGATCCGATGGACATCACCCCCGATCCGGTGGCCACCACCTCAGATCCCATGGGCACCACCCCGGATCCGGACGCCGAGCCCCGTGAGGACGACGGTCGTCCCAAGCGGTTCGCCTATCCGCCGCAGCTCGTCGTGGTCGACGGCGGCCAGCCGCAGGTCGCCGCGGCCAAGCGCGCCCTCGACGAGCTCGGGATCGACGACATCGCCGTCTGCGGCCTCGCCAAGCGCCTCGAAGAGGTCTGGCTGCCCGAGGACGACGACCCCGTCGTCCTGCCCCGCTCCAGCGAGGGCCTCTACCTCCTCCAGCGTGTCCGCGACGAAGCCCACCGCTTCGCGATCACGTATCAGCGCGCCAAGCGGGCCAAGCGCATCCGTTCCAGCCCCCTGGATGCCGTCGCCGGCCTCGGCGAGACCCGGAAACAGGCGTTGATCAAGCATTTCGGCTCCGTGAAGAAGCTGAAGCAGGCGACAATCGACGAGATCTGCGAGGTGCCGGGGATAGGCCGTAGAACGGCGGAATCCGTGGCCCTCGCCCTGGCCTCGGCCGCCCCGGCCACGCCCGCCGTGAACACGGCGACAGGAGAGATCATTGAAGAGGACGACGGGGGCAGCACGACATGACTGAGCACGAACACGAACACGAAGTCGGGCGCGAACACGAAGTCGAGCACGACAGCACCGACCGAGCAGACGGAGCAGGAAACGTGAGTACGGGCACCACGATCGACCCGGGCAACGGGACCGCGGCCATCCCCGAACTGGTGATCATCTCGGGGATGTCGGGCGCGGGCCGCAGCACCGCGGCCAAGTGCCTGGAGGACCTCGGCTGGTTCGTCGTCGACAACCTGCCGCCCGCCCTGATCCCCACCATGGTCGAGCTCGGCGCCCGTTCGCAGGGCAACGTGGCCCGGATCGCCGTCGTCGTCGACGTACGCGGCCGCCGCTTCTTCGACAACCTCCGCGAATCCCTCGCCGACCTGGAGGCCAAGCACGTCACCCGGCGGATCGTCTTCCTGGAGTCCTCCGACGACGCCCTGGTCCGCCGCTTCGAGTCGGTCCGCCGCCCGCACCCCCTCCAGGGCGACGGCCGGATCGTCGACGGCATCGCCGCCGAGCGCGACCTGCTGCGCGAGCTGCGCGGCGACGCCGACCTGGTGATCGACACCTCCAGCCTCAACGTGCACGAACTGCGCGCCAAGATGGACGCCCAGTTCGCCGGCGACGAGGAGCCGGAGCTGCGCGCCACGGTCATGTCGTTCGGCTTCAAGTACGGCCTGCCGGTCGACGCCGACCTGGTGGTCGACTGCCGCTTCCTGCCCAACCCGCACTGGGTCCCCGAGCTGCGCCCGTTCACCGGGCTCAACGCGGAGGTCTCCGACTACGTCTTCGATCAACCCGGCGCCAAGGAATTCCTCAACCAGTACACGGAACTGCTCCAGCTCATCGCCGCCGGGTACCGCCGCGAGGGCAAGCGCTACGTGACGATCGCCGTCGGCTGCACGGGCGGCAAGCACCGCTCGGTCGCCATGTCCGAGAAGCTCGCGGCCCGGCTCGCGACCGAAGGCATCGAGACGGTACTCGTCCACCGGGACATGGGGCGCGAGTGACCAGTCGTAATCTGCGCCTGCGGAGGCTGCGCAGAGCCACCTCGGCACTGTCCGCCCGCAAGCGCGGCGCGCAGCCCAAAGTCGTCGCCCTCGGCGGCGGCATGGGCCTTTCCGCGTCGCTCGCGGCGCTCCGCCGGATCACCGGCGACCTCACGGCCGTGGTCACGGTCGCCGACGACGGAGGCTCCAGCGGCCGGCTCCGTGAGGAGCTCGGCGTCCTGCCGCCCGGCGACCTCCGCAAGGCGCTCGCCGCCCTGTGCGGCGACGACGACTGGGGCCAGACCTGGGCCCAGGTCATCCAGCACCGCTTCCAGTCCAAGGGCGACCTGCACGAGCACGCGGTCGGCAACCTGCTGATCGTCGCCCTGTGGGAGCAGCTCGGCGACCACGTCCAGGCCCTGGACCTGGTCGGCAAGCTCCTCGGGGCGCACGGCCGGGTGCTGCCCATGTCCGCCGTGCCGCTGGAGCTCCAGGCGCTCGTACGGGGACACGACCCGGCCCGCCCCGACGACGTGGACACGGTCCGCGGCCAGGCCACCGTCGCGCTCACCCCGGGCGAGGTGCAGTCCGTCCACGTCGTCCCGTCCGACCCGCCGGCCGTTCCCGAGGCCGTCGCCGCCGTCCTGGACGCCGACTGGGTGGTGCTCGGCCCGGGGTCCTGGTTCTCCTCCGTGATCCCGCACCTGCTCGTACCGGAACTGCTCGACGCGCTCGTCGAGACCAAGGCCCGCAAGGTCCTCTCGCTGAACCTCGCACCGCAACCCGGTGAAACTGATGGCTTCTCCCCGCAGCGTCATTTGGAGGTTTTGGGACGACACGCCCCTAAACTCGCCATGGACGTGGTGCTGGCCGACGAAGCCGCCGTGCCCGATCGTGAGTCCCTCGCCGACGCCGCCAAGCGGCTCGGTGCCGCGGTCGAGCTGGCGCCGGTGGCCTCACCCGACGGCGTTCCGATTCATGACCCGGAGCTGTTGGCCGCCGCGTACGACCGTATTTTTCGGATGCATGGAAGGATCGGCCCATGGCGATGACGCCCGCGGTGAAGGACGAAATCTCTCGGCTTCCCGTGACCCGGACCTGCTGCAGGAAGGCAGAAGTCTCGGCGATTCTTCGGTTCGCAGGTGGGCTGCACCTGGTGAGCGGCCGGATTGTGATCGAGGCTGAACTGGACACTGGGAGCGCGGCGCGCCGGCTGAAGCGGGACATCCTGGAGATCTTCGGGCACAGCTCGGAGCTGATCGTCATGGCTCCCGGCGGGCTGCGGCGCGGCTCGCGCTTTGTCGTACGGGTAGTGGCGGGCGGCGACCAGCTGGCGCGCCAGACCGGTCTGGTGGACGGCCGTGGCCGACCCATCCGGGGGCTGCCCCCGCAGGTGGTCTCGGGGGCCACCTGCGATGCCGAGGCCGCCTGGCGCGGGGCCTTCCTGGCTCATGGCTCGCTCACGGAGCCCGGGCGTTCCTCCTCGCTGGAGGTGACCTGCCCGGGCCCGGAGGCGGCGCTCGCCCTGGTCGGCGCGGCCCGCAGGCTCTCCATCGCCGCGAAGGCCCGCGAGGTGCGCGGAGTGGACCGGGTCGTCGTCCGCGACGGCGACGCGATCGGTGCGCTGCTGACCCGGCTGGGCGCCCACGACGCGGTGCTGGCCTGGGAGGAGCGGCGGATGCGGCGCGAGGTCCGCGCCACCGCCAACCGGCTCGCCAACTTCGACGACGCCAACCTGCGCCGTTCCGCGCGGGCCGCGGTTGCCGCGGGCGCCCGGGTGGGGCGTGCGCTGGAGATCCTGGGCGAGGAGGTGCCCGAGCACCTCGCGGCCGCCGGTCGGCTGCGCATGGAGCACAAGCAGGCATCCCTGGAGGAGCTGGGCGCGCTCGCCGAACCGCCGCTGACCAAGGACGCGGTCGCCGGGCGGATCCGCCGACTGCTGGCGATGGCCGACAAGCGGGCCCAGGACCTGGGCATCCCGGGTACGGAATCCACCCTCAGCGAGGAGCTCGCCGACGGCCTGGTGGGGTGACCTGCGAAAAGCCATGAAATCGGCCGAACCCAGAACGCACGGCCTTCCCGAGGGTGTGGACTCTCCGTAATCGCCACTGCGTGTACGGCCGGTTGTCCGGAGGCCCGTACTCCTACCGCGGAGTGCGGGCCTCGGCGCTTCGTACGGCCCCGCTCGATGTCACTCCGTGGCCATCGGAGAGGTAGGGTCGGAGGCGGTCGGGGACATCTCATACAACTCGCCGGGGGCAACCCCGCGTACCTAACGAGGAGATCGGTTCGTGACGATCCGCGTAGGCATCAACGGCTTTGGCCGCATCGGTCGTAACTACTTCCGCGCGTTGCTGGAGCAGGGTGCGGACATCGAGATCGTGGCTGTCAACGACCTGGGCGACACCGCGACCACGGCACACCTTCTGAAGTACGACACGATCCTGGGCCGTCTCAAGGCCGAGGTCAGTCACACCGCCGACAGCATCACCGTCGACGGGCACACCATCAAGGTGCTCTCCGAGCGCAACCCGGCCGACATCCCCTGGGGTGAGCTGGGCGTCGACATCGTCATCGAGTCGACCGGCATCTTCACCAAGAAGGCCGACGCCGAGAAGCACCTCGCGGGTGGTGCCAAGAAGGTCCTCATCTCGGCCCCGGCCAAGAACGAGGACATCACGATCGTGATGGGTGTCAACGAGGACAAGTACGACGCGGCCAGCCACCACGTCATCTCCAACGCCTCCTGCACCACCAACTGTGTCGCGCCGATGGCCAAGGTTCTCGACGAGAACTTCGGCATCGTGAAGGGCCTGATGACGACGGTTCACGCGTACACGAACGACCAGCGCATCCTGGACTTCCCGCACTCCGACCTGCGTCGCGCCCGCGCCGCGGCGGAGAACATCATCCCGACCACGACCGGCGCCGCCAAGGCCACCGCTCTGGTGCTCCCGCAGCTCAAGGGCAAGCTCGACGGCATGGCGATGCGCGTCCCGGTCCCGACCGGTTCGGTCACCGACCTGGTCATCACGCTGGAGCGCGAGGTGACCCGCGACGAGGTCAACGCCGCGTTCCAGAAGGCTGCCGAGGAAGGCCCGCTCAAGGGCAAGCTGGCCTACACCGAGGACCCGATCGTGTCCTCGGACATCGTCTCGGACCCGGCTTCCTGCACCTTCGACTCCCTGCTGACCATGGCAGAGGGCACGCAGGTCAAGGTCATCGGCTGGTACGACAACGAGTGGGGCTACTCCAACCGTCTCGTCGACCTGACCGTGTTCGTCGGCAGCCGGCTCTGACCGTCGGATCGGCAGGCACCTAGAAGTGAGCACGGGGCTCGAAAGGCGCAGCGCGGCGCCGTTCGAGCCCCGTTGCATGCCCTCTCGTCCTCTCAAGGAGTCCAGCAAGATGAAGACGATCGACGAACTTCTCGCCGAAGGGGTCACCGGCAAGCGCGTATTCGTCCGCGCCGACCTCAACGTGCCGCTGAGCGGCACCACCATCACCGACGACGGCCGTATCCGCGCCGTCCGGCCGACCGTGGAGAAGCTCGCCGCGGCCGGTGCGCGGGTCATCGTCGCCTCGCACCTGGGCCGTCCCAAGGGCGCCCCGGACCCCGCCTTCTCCCTGGCGCCCGCCGCCGCCCGCCTCGGTGAACTCATCGGCGCGGACGTGGCGTTCGCGACCGACACCGTCGGCGAGTCCGCCCGTGCCACGGTCGCCGCGCTCACCGACGGCAAGGTCGCCGTCATCGAGAACCTCCGCTTCAACCCCGGTGAGACGTCGAAGGACGACGCCGAGCGCGGCGCGTTCGCCGACCGGCTCGCCGAACTCGCCGACGTATACGTGGGCGACGGCTTCGGAGCCGTACACCGCAAGCACGCCTCGGTGTTCGACCTTCCGGCCCGGCTGCCGCACGCCGCCGGCGACCTGATCGCCACCGAGGTCGGCGTCCTGAAGAAGCTCACCGAGAAAGTCGAGCGCCCGTACGCCGTCGTGCTCGGCGGCTCGAAGGTCTCCGACAAGCTCGGTGTGATCGACCACCTGCTGGAGCGCGCCGACCGCATCCTCATCGGCGGCGGCATGGCGTACACCTTCCTCAAGGCCCAGGGCCACGAGGTCGGCAGCTCCCTCCTCCAGGAGGACCAGATCCCGGCGGTGCTGGAGTACCTCGAGCGCGCCAAGGAGAAGGGCGTGGAGTTCGTGCTCCCCGTCGACGTCGTGGTCTCCGAGCAGTTCCCGGACCTCAAGGCCAAGGCGCCGACCGAGCACCGCACCGTGCCCGCGGATGCGATCCCGGCCGGTTTCATGGGCCTGGACAACGGCCCCGAGACCAACAAGCTGTACGCCTCGAAGCTCGCCGACGCCGTCACCGTCTTCTGGAACGGCCCGATGGGCGTCTTCGAGCACCCCGACTACGCCGAGGGCACCCGGGCCGTCGCCCAGGCCCTCGTAGACTCCTCGGGCTTCAGTGTGGTCGGCGGTGGCGACTCCGCCGCTGCCGTCCGCATCCTGGGCTTCGACGAGAACGCATTCGGACACATCTCGACCGGTGGCGGCGCCAGCCTCGAATACCTCGAGGGCAAGACGCTTCCCGGCCTCGCCGCACTGGAGGACTGACCTTTCATGACCACCCGTACCCCGCTGATGGCGGGCAACTGGAAGATGAACCTCAACCACCTCGAGGCCATCGCGCACACCCAGAAGCTCGGCTTCGCGCTGACCGACAAGGACTACGACGCCGTAGAGGTCGCCGTCCTGCCGCCCTTCACCGATCTGCGCTCCGTGCAGACGCTGATCGAAGGCGACAAGCTGAAGATCAAGTACGGCGCCCAGGACATCTCGGCGCACGACTTCGGCGCGTACACCGGTGAGATCTCCGGCCCGATGCTCGCCAAGCTGAAGTGCACCTATGTCGCCGTCGGCCACAGCGAGCGCCGCCAGTACCACGGCGAGACCGACGAGCTCTGCAACGCCAAGGTGAAGGCCGCCTTCAAGCACGGTCTGACCCCGATCCTCTGCGTCGGCGAGGAGCTGGAGGTCCGCGAGGCGGGCAACCACGTCACGCACACGCTCGCGCAGGTCGACGGCGGTCTCAAGGACGTTCCCGCCGAGCTGGCCGAGTCGATCGTGATCGCGTACGAGCCGGTCTGGGCGATCGGGACCGGCAAGGTCTGCGGCGCCGACGACGCCCAGGAGGTCTGCGGGGCGATCCGCAGCCGTCTCGCGGAGCTGTACTCCCAGGACGTGGCCGACGCGGTCCGTATCCAGTACGGCGGCTCCGTGAAGTCCGGGAACGTCGCCGAGATCATGTCGAAGCCCGATGTGGACGGTGCGCTGATCGGTGGCGCCGCACTGGACGCCGACGAGTTCGTCAAGATCGTCCGCTTCCGCGACCAGTGAGTATGCGGTAGCGCGGATCCGTCGTACCCTTGCGGGGGCCGAGGAGGTTGTAGCCTCCCGGCCTCCGCTGTTCGCACATGCAGTCCAGAGAATTCCGGAAAGTAGGGACCAGCCGTGATTTTGGCGTTCGAGATCGCCCTGATCGTCTTCAGCCTGCTGCTGATGCTGCTGGTGCTGATGCACAAGGGAAAGGGCGGCGGCCTTTCCGACATGTTCGGTGGCGGCATGCAGTCGTCCGTGGGCGGCTCCTCGGTCGCCGAGCGGAACCTCGACCGGATCACGGTCTTCGTCGGTCTGGCCTGGTTCGCGTGCATTGTTGTGCTTGGTCTGCTGATCAAGCTGGACAACTGACGCGTCGTACGCGATTCCCGGTGAGGGTGTAACTCCTTTCACTGGACGCGCGTTGGGCCTTACGTAGACTGGGGCATCTTCGAGCACCATCACGCAGGGAGTTACGACCGTGGCAAGTGGCAACGCGATCCGGGGAAGCCGGGTCGGAGCGGGGCCGATGGGGGAGGCCGAGCGGGGCGAGTCCGCACCGCGCCTCCGCATCTCCTTCTGGTGCTCGAACGGGCACGAGACGCAGCCGAGCTTCGCCAGTGACGCGCAGGTACCGGAGACCTGGGACTGCCCGCGCTGTGGTTTCCCGGCCGGCCAGGACCGGGACAGCCCGCCGGACCCGCCACGCACCGAGCCGTACAAGACGCACCTCGCGTACGTACGTGAGCGGCGCAGCGATGCGGACGGCGAGGCCATCCTCGCCGAGGCCCTGGCGAAACTCCGGGGCGAGATCTAGTTGTTGTTCACCGGCCGGGCACCTCACAGGTGCCCGGCCGGATCGCTTTTGCCGTGCCGCAGCTCGCCGTCGTCTCGTCCACCCTTCTGATCAATTAGGTTGGAAGGGCAGCGGGGCATCTGCAGGCACGAGAAGAAGTGGGCTGATATCCGGGATGAATACACCAAGCCGAACCAGGCTCAACCAGACGCCCGAGTGGACCGCTCTGGGCAAGCACCGCGAGCAGCTCGGGACGACGCATCTGCGGCAGCTCTTCGCGGACGATCCGGAGCGCGGCACCGGATACACCCTCCGGGTCGGCGATCTGTACGTCGACTACTCCAAGCATCTGGTCACCGACGAGACGCTCCGGCTGCTGCGTGAGCTCGCCGCGGCCACCGGCGTGGCGGAGCTGCGGGACGCGATGTTCCGCGGGGAGAAGATCAACACCACCGAGGACCGCGCCGTCCTGCACACCGCGCTGCGTGCCCCGCGCGACGCGGTGATCGAGGTCGACGGCGAGAACGTGGTGCCGGCCGTGCACGCCGTGCTCGACAGGATGGCGGCCTTCTCCGACCGCATCAGGTCGGGGGAGTGGACCGGTCACACCGGCAAGCGCATCAAGAACATCGTCAACATCGGCATCGGCGGCTCCGATCTCGGCCCTGCCATGGCGTACGAGGTGCTGCGCTCCTTCACGGACCGCTCGCTCACCCTCCGCTTCGTGTCGAACGTCGACGGCGCCGACCTCCATGAGGCCGTACGCGATCTCGACCCGGCCGAGACGCTCTTCGTCATCGCGTCGAAGACCTTCACGACGATCGAGACGATCACCAATGCCACCTCCTCCCGCAACTGGCTGCTGACCGGGCTGAGGGCCGGTCAGGAAGCGGTCGCCAAGCACTTCGTGGCGCTTTCCACGAACGCCGAGAAGGTCGCGGACTTCGGTATCGACACCGCCAACATGTTCGAGTTCTGGGACTGGGTCGGCGGCCGCTACTCCTACGACTCCGCCATCGGTCTCTCGCTGATGATCGCCATCGGCCCGGACCGGTTCCGCGAGATGCTCGACGGCTTCCACCTCGTCGACGAACACTTCCGCAACGCGCCCGCCGAGGACAACGTCCCGCTGCTGCTGGGCCTGTTGGGCGTCTGGTACGGCGCCTTCTTCGACGCCCAGTCGCATGCCGTGCTGCCGTACAGCCACTATCTGTCCAAGTTCACCGCGTACTTGCAGCAGCTGGACATGGAGTCCAACGGCAAGTCCGTTGACCGGGACGGCAATCCGGTCGGCTGGCAGACCGGACCGGTCGTCTGGGGCACCCCCGGCACCAACGGGCAGCACGCCTATTACCAGCTGATCCACCAGGGCACCAAGGTCATCCCGGCCGACTTCATCGGCTTCGCCGAGCCCGTCGCCGACCTGCTGCCCGGCCTCGTCGCCCAGCACGATCTGCTGATGGCCAACTTCTTCGCCCAGACCCAGGCGCTGGCCTTCGGCAAGACGCCGGACGAGGTCCGTGCCGAGGGCGTCGCCGAGGAACTGGTGCCGCACAAGACCTTCCAGGGCAATCACCCGACGACGACGATCCTCGCCGACCGGCTGACGCCGTCCGTCCTCGGCCAGCTGATCGCGCTGTACGAGCACAAGGTCTTCGTCCAGGGCGCCATCTGGAACATCGACTCCTTCGACCAGTGGGGCGTCGAACTCGGCAAGGTCCTCGCCAAGAAGATCGAGCCGGTGCTGACCGAAGGCAGGGGGGGCGAGCAGCTGGACAGCTCGACCGCCGCGCTCGTCACGGCGTACCGCGCCCGCAGGGGGCGCTGAGTCGATGACCACGGGGGAGCGGACGGTGCGGCTGAGGCCGCCGAACAACACGCTGGACCCGCGGGCCGTCGGCTGGTGGCGGGCCCAGTGGCTGCTGCTGACCGCGGCGCCGGTGGCCGTCCTGGCCGTGCTCGGCGCGCTCATCGAGCCCGCCCGGTTCTGGCTGCTGCTGCCCGCCGTGATCCTCGCGGTCCTCGGCGTCGGCTGCGCCGTCCTCTTCCCCCGCTGGTGGTTTCGCGCCCATCGCTGGGAGGTCACCGACGAAGCGGTGTACGTCAGAACCGGCGTCCTGCGACAGGAGTGGCGGATCGCCCCGATGTCCCGGATCCAGACCGTGGACACCGTCCGCGGCCCGCTCGAACAGCTCTACCGGCTCGCCACGGTCACCGTGACCACCGCATCGTCCAAGGGCGCGGTCCGGATCGAGGGACTGGGCCACGAACTGGCGGCCGAGCTGGCCGAGCGGCTGACCCGGATCACCCAGGACACCCCCGGCGACGCCACATGAGCGCCGAGGCGGCCGTCTCCCCGGACGCCGGGGACGACGACCGCGCCGACGGCCCCGGTACCGTCACCGACTGGCGGCGGCTGGACCGGCGTACGGTCCTCGTCAGCGCACTCGTCACGGTCGGTGTGGCGGCCGGTGCGGCCGCGCCCATCACGCTCGGACTCTCCGGACGGTTCGGCCTCGGGCACGCGGTCGCCTGGGTGCTGGTTGGCGCGCTCGTGCTGATCGGCTGCGCCGCGGCCGGCGACTACGTACGGTGGCGCCGCACCCGCTACCGCGTCGGCGCCGAACGGGTCGAGCTCCACACCGGGCTGTTCCTGGTCAAGAAGCGCTCACTGGCCCGTGAACGCATCCGCAGCGTCGATCTCACCGCTCATCCGCTCCAACGGGTCCTCGGCCTGGTAACCGTCCGCATCGGCACCGGCGAGCACTCCGGCGGCGAATCCACCCTGGAACTGGACCCGGTCCCCAAGGCCGAGGGTGAGCGGCTCCGCCGCGAACTGCTGGAGCGTGCGGTCACCGGCATCCCGGGCACCCACCGAAAGGGCGAACTCGTCGCCCTCGACCCGCGCTGGATCCGTTACGCACCGGTCTCGTTCGTCGCCCCCGCGCTCGGCGGCGCGGCGGCCGGTGCGGTGATGCAGGTCAGCGACTGGTTCGGGGCGCAGGGGCAGGTGATCGACTGGTTCGGCGACAGGTTCCGGGACACCTCGCTGACGGTCATGATCGTGACCCTCGCCGTCGCGGTCGTGGCCGCCGGAGTCGTCGGCGCGCTCGGCCTGTGGGTCGAGATGTGGTGGAGCTACCGGCTGGAGCGCGAACCCGGCGGCACCCTGCGCGTCCGGCGCGGTCTGCTGACCTCCCGGTCCGTCTCCATCGAGGAGCGGCGGCTGCGCGGCGTCGACCTCGTCGAACCGCTCGGCATCCGGCTCTTCGGCGCCGCCCGCGTCGACGCGATCACCACCGGACTCGCCAAGGACGACGAGGAGCAGCACGGCGACCACAACACCCTGCTGCCCGCCGCACCCCGGCCCGTCGCCGACACGGTGGCCGCCGACGTCCTGCGCGCGACCACGTCCCCGACCGGCGCCCCGCTGACCGGGCACCCCGTCGCGGCCGGCGGCCGACGGCTGCGACGGGCGTTCTGGGCCGTCTTCGTCCCCGTGGCGGTCCAGACCGTGCTGGGTGTGCTGCTGATCCCCGTACTGCTCTGGACGGCGCTCGGCTGCGCGGCCGTGGGGCTGCCGCTGGGGGTGTTCCTGGCCCGGGACGCGTACCGCGGTCTGGGGCATGTCCTCAGCGGCGACTACCTGGTGGTCAGGTCGGGCACGGTCCGGCGCTCGACCGCCGCGCTGGAGCGGGCCGGTGTCATCGGCTGGACGGTCCGGCAGACGTACTTCCAGCGGCGGTCCGGGGTGCTGAGTCTCACCGCGACGACGGCTGCCGGAGCGGGCGCGTACACGGCGTACGACGCGGACGCGAGCGAGGGCCTCGACTTCGCCTCGCAGGCCGTCCCGGGCCTGCTGGAGCCCTTTCTGGAGCGCACCCCGGCGGCCGGCTGAGCGCTGGACCGGGCGGGTGCCGCGCCGATGACGTGAACCCGCTGCCGTTTCACGCCGCGGGCCCGGCCGCTCCGAGGAGCGAACCGGGCCCGGGCACAGCGGTACTGACGGCCGCTCAGGGAGAGGCCGTCGGATACAGCGCACGCGGCAGCCGCGAGGCCGCCGCCGCGTCCAGCAGCCACAGGGTGCGGCCGCGTCCGTACGCACCGGCCGCCGGGGCCTGGATCTCCCCGGCACCCGAGAGCGCGATCTCCGCGGCCTCCGCCTTGTCCTCACCCGCGGCGAGCAGCCACACCTCGCGCGCCGCCCGGATCGCGGGCAGCGTGAGCGAGACCCGGGTGGGCGGCGGCTTGGGGGCGCCGTGCACACCGACGACGGTGCGCTCGGTCTCCCGTACCGCGGGCAGTTCCGGGAAGAGCGACGCGACATGTGTGTCCGGGCCCACGCCCAGCATCAGCACATCGAACGTCGGCACCGGACCGTGGTCCTCCGGACCGGCCGCCGCGGCCAGTTCCTCGGCGTACGCGGCCGCGGCCGCGTCGGCGTCATTGCCCCAGGGGCCGTCCGAGGCGGGCATCGCGTGCACCCGGGAAGCGGTCAGCGGCACCGAGTCCAGTAGGGCCTCGCGGGCCTGCGTGACATTGCGCTCCGGATGGCCCTCCGGCAGGAACCGCTCGTCGCCCCACCACAGATCGAGCCGCGACCAGTCGATCGCGTCCCGGGCGGGCGCGGCGGCGAGGGCGGCCAGCAGGCCGTTGCCGTTGCGCCCGCCGGTGAGGACCACCGAGGCGTAGCCGCGGGCGGACTGGGCGTCCACGATCCTCGTGATCAGCCGGGCCGCGGCGGCCTGCGCCATCAGCTCCTTGTCGCGGTGCACGACAAGCTGAGGGGCACTCACTTGGCCGCCGCCTTCTTGGCCGCCGTCTTCTTGGCGGCGGGGGCGGCGGGGGCGGCGGGGGCGGCGGGGGCAGCGGAGGCAGCGGAGGCAGCGGCGGTCCCACCTGACTTGGGCCCGGAGGACTTCGGCTCGGCAGGCTCCTGCTCCGCCGGTCCGCCGAGCTTCTCCACGCCGAACTTCACCGTCGCCTCGTAGGTGTTGTCCGGGTCCAGGCGCCGCAGCTCCTCGGCGAGCAGCTCGGCGGTGTCCCGCCGCTTGAGTGCCACCGCACGGTCGGGCTGGCCCTGCATCGAGAGCGTGGCCAGCGAACCGTCCGGCCGGTCCAGGACGATGACACCGTTCTGGGTCTCCATCCGCACGGCCGTCAGACCGGGGCCGTCGGACTGGGTGCGCTCCACCGGAACCTTGAGCCGGTCGGCGAGCCACATGGCGAGCAGCTCACAGCTCGGGTTCTCCGACTCGCCCTCGACCGTCGCCGAGACGACCTCGACGTGCTGCTGGTCGAGCGCGGCCGCGAGCATCGAGCGCCACGGCGTGATGCGGGTCCAGGACAGATCGGTGTCGCCCGGGGTGTACGACCGGGCGCGGACCGCGAGTTCGTCGCCCGGGTGCTCCGAGGAGTACGCGTCCGTGATCCGGCGCTGGGCGAGCGCGCCGAGCGGGTCCTTCGCCGGGTCGTCGGGTGCGTCCTCGGGCCACCAGACCACGACCGGGGCGTCCGGCAGCAGCAGCGGAAGGACCACCGACTGGGCGTGGTTGGCCAGTTCGCCGTGGAGACGCAGGACGACGGTCTCGCCGGTGCCCGCGTCGGTTCCGACCCGCACCTCGGCGTCGAGCCGGGCGTCCCGGCGGCTGCGCGGCGAGCGGCTGACCCGCTTGATCACCGCGATGATCCGCGAGGGGTGCTCGCGCGAGGCGTCGCCGGCCGACTTGAGGGCGTCGTACGCGTTCTCCTCGTCGGTGACGATGACCAGGGTCAGCACCATGCCGATGGCCGGGGTGCCGATGGCCCGGCGGGCCGACACCAGCGCCTGGTTGATCTTGCTGGAAGTGGTCTCCGTGAGATCGATCTTCATGGCCGACGCCAGCTCCGTCCGTCTCGTGCGAGCATCTCGTCCGCCTCGGCCGGGCCCCAGGTGCCCGCCGGGTACTGCGCGGGCTTGCCGTGCTTGTCCCAGTACTCCTCGATCGGGTCGAGGATGTTCCAGGAGAGCTCGACCTCCTGGTGCCGCGGGAACAGGTTGGCGTCGCCGAGCAGCACATCGAGGATGAGCCGCTCGTACGCCTCCGGGCTGGACTCCGTGAAGGACTCGCCGTACGCGAAGTCCATCGTGACGTCCCGGACCTCCATCGAGGTGCCGGGCACCTTGGAGCCGAACCGCACGGTCACGCCCTCGTCCGGCTGGACCCGGATGACCAGGGCGTTGCCGCCCAGCTCCTTTGTCGCGCCGGACTCGAAGGGCAGATATGGGGCGCGCTTGAAGACGACCGCGATCTCCGTGACCCGGCGGCCGAGCCGCTTTCCGGTACGGAGGTAGAACGGGACGCCCGCCCAGCGGCGGTTGTTGATCGTCAGCTTGATCGCGGCGAAGGTGTCGGTCGTCGACCTGGGGTCGATGCCGTCCTCCTCCAGATAGCCGAGGACCTCCTCGCCGCCCTGCCAGGCGCGCGCGTACTGGCCGCGCACCGTGTGCTTGCCCAGGTCGTCCGGCAGTTCCACCGCCGTGAGCACCTTGAGCTTCTCGGCGACCAGGGCCTTCGGGTGGAAGGAGCCGGGCTCCTCCATGGCCGTCAGCGCCAGCAGCTGGAGCAGGTGGTTCTGGATGACGTCACGGGCGGCACCGATGCCGTCGTAGTAGCCGGCCCGGCCGCCGATGCCGATGTCCTCGGCCATCGTGATCTGGACGTGGTCGACGTACGACCTGTTCCAGATCGGCTCGAACATCGTGTTGGCGAACCGCAGCGCCAGGATGTTCTGGACCGTCTCCTTGCCCAGGTAGTGGTCGATCCGGAAGACCTCGTTGGGCGGGAACACGTCGTGCACGATCTGGTTGAGCTCCTGGGCGCTCTTCAGATCGTGACCGAAGGGCTTCTCGATGACGGCACGCCGCCAGGAACCCTCCTTCTGGTCCGCGAGCCCGTGCTTCTTGAGCTGCTGGACGACCTTGGGGAAGAACTTCGGCGGCACGGACAGATAGAAGGCGAAGTTGCCGCCCGTGCCCTGTGCCTTGTCGAGATCCTGGATCGTGGCCTTCAGCGTCTCGAAGGCCTCGTCGTCGTCGAAGTTGCCCTGGACGAAGCGCATCCCCTGGATGAGCTGCTGCCAGACCTCTTCGCGGAACGGCGTGCGGGCGTGCTGCTTGACGGCGTCGTGGACCTCCTGTGCGAAGTCCTCGTCGTGCCACTCGCGGCGCGCGAAACCGATGAGGGAGAAGCCCGGCGGGAGCAGGCCGCGGTTGGCCAGGTCGTAGACGGCGGGCATCAGCTTTTTACGGGACAAATCGCCCGTGACGCCAAAGATCACCAGGCCCGACGGCCCCGCGATGCGCGGGAGCCGTCGGTCCTGAGGGTCACGAAGCGGGTTGGCTCCGGGAACACCGGACAAGGTGGTCAGCCCTCCGAAGGGGCGAGGCGCTTGAGCACGGCCTCGGTCGAGTTGAGCAGGTCGATCCAGGACGCCTCGAACTTCTCGACACCCTCGTCCTCGAGGAGCTGGACGACGTCGTCGTAGGAGATCCCGAGCTTCGCGACGCCGTCGAGCTCGGCACGCGCCTGCTCGTAGGTGCCGGCGATGGTGTTGCCCGTGATCTGTCCGTGGTCCGCGGTGGCGTCCAGGGTGGCCTCGGGCATGGTGTTCACCGTGCCCGGGGCGACCAGGTCGTCGACGTACAGGGTGTCCTTGTACGCGGGGTCCTTGACACCGGTCGACGCCCACAGCGGGCGCTGCTTGTTGGCGTGCGCCTTGTCCAGGGCGGCCCAGCGGTCCGAGGAGAAGACCTCCTCGTACGCCTGGTAGGCGAGCCGGGCGTTGGCGAGTGCCGCCTTGCCCTTGAGCGCCTTGGCCTCGTCGGTGCCGACCGCGTCGAGCCGCTTGTCGATCTCGGTGTCCACGCGGGACACGAAGAACGAGGCCACCGAGTGGATCTTGGACAGGTCCAGGCCCGCGGCCTTCGCCTTCTCCAGACCCGCCAGGTAGGCGTCCATGACCTCGCGGTAGCGCTCCAGCGAGAAGATCAGCGTGACGTTGACGCTGATGCCCTTTCCGATGACCTCGGTGATCGCCGGGAGACCGGCCTTCGTCGCCGGGATCTTGATGAGCGTGTTGGGCCGGTCCACCAGCCAGGCCAGCTGCTTGGCCTCGGCGACGGTGGCGTCGGTGTGGTGGGCCAGCCGCGGGTCGACCTCGATGGAGACCCGGCCGTCCTGGCCGTCCGTGGCGTCGAAGACCGGACGCAGGATGTCCGCGGCGTCCCGCACATCGGCCGTCGTGATCATGCGGACGGCCTCGTCGACGGTGACCTTGCGTGTGGCGAGGTCGGCGAGCTGCTGCTCATAGCCGTCGCCGTGCGAGATCGCCTTCTGGAAGATCGACGGGTTGGTGGTGACACCCACGACGTGCTGCTGGTCGATCAGCTCGGCGAGGTTGCCCGAGGTGATCCGCTTGCGCGACAGGTCATCGAGCCAGATCGCCACGCCCTCGTCGGAGAGGCGCTTGAGTGCGTCTGTCATGAGAAATGCATCTCCTACTAGTCGTATAACGGCGTCAGCGCGTGGCGGCGGCGAGAGATTCCCGCGCGGCGGCGGCGACGTGCTCGCCGGTGAACCCGAACTCACGGAAGAGGACCTTCGCGTCGGCCGAGGCACCGAAGTGCTCCAGCGAGACGATCCGGCCGGCGTCCCCGACGTAACGGTGCCAGGTCAGACCGATACCGGCCTCGACAGCGACGCGTGCCTTCACGGATGGCGGCAGCACGCTGTCCTTGTACGCCTGGTCCTGCTCCTCGAACCACTCGACCGACGGCATCGAGACCACCCGGGTCGGGATGCCGGCCGCCTGCAGTTCCTCGCGCGCCTCGACGGCGAGGTGCACCTCGGAGCCCGTACCGATGAGGAGGACCTGGGCGTCGCCGCCTTCGGCCTCGAAGAGCACGTAGCCGCCCTTGGCCGCGTCGTCGTTCGCCTCGTACGTGGGTACGCCCTGGCGGGTCAGCGCCAGGCCGTGCGGGGCTCCCTTGCCGAACACCTTGGTGTAGCGGCGCAGGATCTCGCGCCAGGCGACGGCGGTCTCGTTCGCGTCGGCCGGGCGGACGATGTTCAGGCCCGGGATGGCGCGCAGCGAGGCCAGGTGCTCCACCGGCTGGTGGGTCGGGCCGTCCTCGCCGAGACCGATGGAGTCGTGCGTCCACACGTACGTCACCGGCAGGTGCATCAGCGCGGACAGGCGCACGGCGTTGCGCATGTAATCGGAGAACACCAGGAAGGTGCCGCCGTAGATACGGGTGTGGCCGTGCAGCGCGATGCCGTTCATGGCAGCGGCCATGGCGTGCTCGCGGATGCCAAAGTGGATCGTGCGGCCGTACGGGTCCGCACCCGGCAGCGGGTTGCCCGACGGAAGGAACGACGACGTCTTGTCGATCGTCGTGTTGTTCGAGCCCGCCAGGTCGGCGGAGCCGCCCCACAGCTCGGGGACGATCTCGCCGAGCGCCTGGAGCACCTTGCCGGAGGCGGCACGGGTGGCGACGCTCTTGCCCGGCTCGAAGACCGGGAGTTTGTCCTCCCAGCCGGCGGGCAGCTCGCCCGCGGAGATCCGGTCGAACTCGGCGGCGCGCTCCGGGTTGGCGGTGCGCCACGCGGCGAGGGACTTCTCCCACTCGGCCTTGGCCTCGCGGCCGCGGTCCAGCGCCTCACGGGTGTGGGAGATGACCTCGTCGGAGACCTCGAAGGACTTCTCCGGGTCGAAGCCGAGGACCTTCTTCGTCGCGGCGACCTCTTCGTCACCGAGCGCCGAGCCGTGCGAGGCCTCGGTGTTCTGGGCGTGCGGGGCGGGCCAGGCGATGATCGAGCGGGCCGCGATGAACGACGGGCGCCCGGTCTCGGCCTTGGCGGCCTGCAGCGCCGCGTACAGACCCGCGGGGTCCAGGTCGCCGCTGGGCAGCTGGTCGACGCGCTGGACGTGCCAGCCGTACGCCTCGTACCGCTTCAGGGTGTCCTCGGAGACCGCGGTCTCCGTGTCGCCCTCGATGGAGATGTGGTTGTCGTCCCACAGCACGACCAGGTTGCCGAGCTTCTGGTGCCCGGCCAGCGAGGACGCCTCCGCGGAGATGCCCTCCTGGAGGCAGCCGTCGCCCGCGACGACCCAGATCATGTGGTCGAACGGGGAGGTGCCGGGGGCCGCCTCCGGGTCGAACAGGCCACGCTCGTAACGGGCGGCCATCGCCATGCCCACCGCGTTGGCGACACCCTGGCCCAGCGGGCCCGTGGTCGTCTCGACGCCAGTGGTGTGGCCGTACTCCGGGTGGCCGGGGGTCTTCGAACCCCAGGTGCGGAAGGCCTTGAGGTCATCGAGCTCCAGGCCGTACCCGGCCAGGTAGAGCTGGATGTAGAGGGTCAGGCTGCTGTGCCCCGCAGAGAGCACGAACCGGTCGCGACCGGTCCACTCCGCGTCGGCGGGGTCGTGCCGCATCACCTTCTGGAAGAGGGTGTACGCGGCGGGAGCCAGGCTCATCGCCGTGCCCGGGTGGCCGTTTCCGACCTTCTGTACGGCGTCGGCGGCAAGGACGCGGACAGTGTCCACGGCCCGCTGGTCCAATTCGGTCCACTGGAGGTCTGTGGTGGTCGGCTTGGTGCTCACCCTGAGTCAGGGCTCCTCTCCACTGTTGTAAACCGGTGACTGGTGACCGCACCGGGCGCTGTCGAGCCTACCCTCGTCGGAACAAGCATTTTCCGGCTGCTTTCCAGGGTGCGGGTGGTCCACTGAGTTCGCCTCCCGTATGAGCGCGACGGCTCACTTATGGGCCCTCCGATGAGCGCCCCCGGCCCCGTCTGTGCCCTCCGACGAGCGCGTCCTTCCACTTAGATTGACCGGCAAATGGGGGGCGGCGTCGCGGGGCCGGGCACGCACTCCCCCAAGGCATTAAGGGCCAGGGGGACCCCCTCCGGCGTTGTCGTCAATCACCAACGCTCCTTCCCCGAGCTCTCGGCTTCGCTCGAGCAGGGGAGACCCCATCTGCCTCAATCCTTCGCCTTGCAGCTGCACGCACCCAGCCCCGCTCCTTCTCCCGCCCCCCATTTGCCGGTCGGTCTTATGCGCCGGCCCGGTGAGCGAGGTCCCTCGTACGCCACTTCGATGAGCGCGTCCCTTTACTTCTGCGCCACTTCAACACGACCGCACCCCCGCGAAGGGCGGCCTGTCCTCAACGTCTACAGTGGTCTGGTTCGCGCAAGTCTTTACTGGGCCTTCACGCCCGGAGCTTGCTGGGATTTCTCTGTCAGGGGTGTGCGTGACGGCCGTCGAGTCCCGACCCGCAGGGGTCGCCTTGACTCCCAGCCCAGGGGGCCATCGCCCGTTCGGGGCCCGTGTCAAGGCATTCGTGGCGCTGACCAAGCCTCGGATCATCGAGCTGTTGTTGATCACCACTGTTCCGGTGATGTTCCTGGCCGCTCAGGGTGTACCCGATCTGTGGCTCGTTCTCACCACCACCATCGGGGGATATCTCTCCGCGGGCGGTGCCAACGCGCTGAACATGTACATCGACCGCGACATCGACGCGTTGATGGACCGTACGTCGCAGCGCCCGCTGGTCACCGGAATGGTGAGCCCGCGTGAGTGCCTGGCCTTCGGCATCGCTCTCGCGGTGATCTCCACGGTCTGGTTCGGACTGCTCGTCAACTGGTTGTCGGCGGCGCTGTCGCTCGGCGCGCTGCTCTTCTACGTCGTCATCTACACGATGCTGCTGAAGCGCCGCACCTCGCAGAACATCGTCTGGGGCGGCATCGCCGGCTGCATGCCGGTCCTCATCGGCTGGTCCGCCGTGACCAACTCGATGTCCTGGGCCGCCGTCATTCTCTTCGCCGTCATCTTCTTCTGGACGCCGCCGCACTACTGGCCGCTGTCCATGAAGGTGAAGGACGACTACGCCCGGGTCGGCGTTCCGATGCTGCCGGTCATCGCCTCCAACCGGGTGGTGGCCCGCCAGATCGTCGTCTACAGCTGGGTGATGGTCGCCGTCTCGCTGCTGCTGACCCCGCTCGGCTACACCGGCTGGTTCTACACCGCTGTGGCGCTGCTGACCGGTGGGTTCTGGCTCTGGGAGGCCCACGGCCTGCTCAACCGGGCCAAGGCCGGCGTGACGGGCGGGAAGCTCAAGGAGATGCGGCTGTTCCACTGGTCGATCACCTATGTCTCGCTGCTCTTCGTCGCCGTGGCGGTCGACCCCTTCCTGAGGTAGTCCCGCCTCATCGATTCCCGCCGACGGGCGGGGCACGTGGCCCATGCCACGTGTCCCGCCCGTCGCACGTTGGTCTACCCATCGGTAGCATCCTGAGCATGGCAGAGACGGCAGAGACCCAGGTGGAGAGCGGCAAGCAGGCGGCCCGCGCGGAGCGCAGGGCGGCGAAGCTCGCCAAGCAGATCGGCGCCTTCTCCAAGGCGCACGGCGGTGCGGAGGGGCAGCTCGCCTACATCGGGCAGATGGGCACCCGCATCGTTCTCGTGGGCGAGGACGGCGGCTGGGGCGATCTGGTCGCCCCGTCGTACGCGATCGCCGAGAGCGCCGCCCAGAAGGCCGGGATCACGATGCACGAGTCCTTCGACGGAGAGTTCGCCGCGAAGGTCCGCACCGGCCCGTACGAGTGGACGCGGATGGCCGGAATCCAGGTGGGCGGCCCGTCCAACAAGGCCTGACGGAACAGTTGCTCCCGTACGCCGATCGCCGGACGGTTCCGAGAAGGAACCCGTCCGGCGATCGGCGTACGGGGGAGGGAAACCGTCGGCTCTCAGCCCGCCGTGACCGGCTCAGGCTGTTCGGCGGCGGGACCGGGCACCGCGGCGACGTCCGCCGGGCGCTCCCGCAGCGACAGCAGTACTCGCACGACCGCGATCCACACGAGGCACGAGCCGAGCATGTGCAGGCCGACGAGGAGCTCCGGGGTGTCCGTGAAGTACTGGACGTAACCGATCACGCCCTGCGCCAGCAGCACCAGGAAGAGGTCACGGGTGCGGCGCAGCGGCCCGACGGGCGCGTCGACGGCCTTCAGTACGAACCAGAGGGCGACGGTCAGCGCCACCACGGCCCAGGCCAGATCGGCGTGCAGCTGCGCGATCATCTTCCAGTCGATCGGAATGCGGTGGACGTCGCTGGAGTCACCCGCGTGCCGTCCGGCGCCCGTAACGACCGTGCCGACCGCGATCAGCAGCCCCGCCACGACCGTGAGCAGCCAGGTCAGCTGGGACACCGCCTTGCCCACCAGCGGCCGGGGCGCCGCGTCGCCCTCACGGGTCCGCTGCCACGTCACCATCGCGACGGTGAGCAGCGCCGTGGAGAGCATGAAGTGCGCCGCGACGGTGTACGGGTTGAGGCCGACCAGCACCACGATGCCGCCGAGCACCGCGTTGCCCATGACCACCCAGAACTGCACCCAGCCGAGCCGGGTGAGGCTGCGCCGCCAGGGCTTCGCGGACCGGGCGGCGATGATCGCCCACCCGACGGCCGCGCACAGGACGTACGTCAGCATCCGGTTGCCGAACTCGATGGCGCCGTGGATGCCCATCGCGCTCGTCGCCGTGAGGCTCTCCTCGGTGCACTTGGGCCAGGTCGGGCAGCCCAGGCCGGAGCCGGTCAGCCGCACCGCGCCGCCGGTCACGACGATGAGCACGGCCATGACGACGGCCGACATGGCCGCACGGCGGACCGTGCGGGGGGACGGAGTCCATCGCTCGGCGATGTAGAGGAGCGGGTTCCGCACGGCTTGAGCGACTTCGGCTCGGGTCAGCTTGGGCACGCGCACCATGGTAGGCGGCGGCTTGTGCAAGCTTTCACGAGGGGGACGAGTTACCCGAAACGGCGACGGAGCGCACCCACGGACTCACTCCCAGCGGAAGAACTTCGCCGCCGCGCCCAGCCCGAGCACCGCCCACACCGCGAGGATGCCGAGGTCTCCCCACGGCATCGACGCGCCGTGCTGGAGCACGTCGCGCAGCCCGTCCGACAGGGCCGCGATCGGCAGCAGACCCAGCACCGACTGCACCGCGTCCGGGAACTTCTCCAGCGGCACGATGACACCGCCGCCGACCAGCAGCAGCAGGAAGACCAGATTGGCCGCGGCGAGCGTCGCCTCCGCCTTCAGCGTCCCGGCCATCAGCAGCCCGAGCCCGGAGAAGGCCGCGGTGCCGAGCACGAGCAGCAGCAGGACGGCGAACGGGTTGCCGTGCGGCGACCAGCCCAGCGCGAACGCGATCACCGTCACCAGCACCACCTGCAGCACCTCGGTGACCAGCACGGAGAGGGTCTTGGCGGTCATCAGGGCCCAGCGGGGCAGCGGCGAGGCACCGAGCCGCTTGAGCACCCCGTACCGCCGCTCGAAGCCGGTGGCGATGGCCTGGCCGGTGAAGGCCGTGGACATCACGGCGAGCGCGAGGATGCCGGGCGCCAGGAAGTCCACCGACTTGCCCGCGGCCCCCATCGTCTCGGTGGGCACGGCCACGATGTCGACCGCGCTGAACAGCACCAGCAACAGCGTCGGGATGATCACGGTCAGCAGCAGCTGCTCGCCGTTGCGCAGCAGCATCCGCGTCTCCAGCGCGGTCTGCGTGGTGATCATGCGGGACAGCGGGGCGGCGCCCGGCCGCGGGGCGTACGTACCGGCGCTCATGCGCGCAGCTCCTTGCCGGTCAGTTCCAGGAAGACGTCCTCCAGGGTGTGCCGCTCCACGGAGATGCCGGACGGCATCACGCCATGCTGCGCGCACCAGGAGGTGACGGTGGCCAGCAGCTGCGGGTCGACGTCACCGGTGATGCGGTACGTGCCCGGGGTGAGCTCGGCCGCCTCCGTGCCGTCGGGCAGCGCCTTCAGCAGGGAGCCGAGGTCGAGACCGGGGCGGCCGGTGAAGCGCAGGGTGTTCTCGGCGCCGCCGCGGCAGAGCGTCTCCGGGCTGCCCTGGGCGATGACCTTGCCGGCGTCGATAATGGCGACGTCGTCGGCGAGCTCCTCGGCCTCGTCCATGAAGTGCGTGGTCAGGACGGTGGACACGCCGTCGGCCCGCAGCTCCCGTACGAGATCCCAGGTGGACCGGCGGGCCTGCGGGTCGAGGCCGGCGGTCGGTTCGTCCAGGAAGACCAGCTCGGGGCGGCCGACGACGGCCATCGCCAGGGCGAGCCGCTGCTGCTGGCCGCCGGAGAGCCGGCGGTAGGCCGTCCGGCCGCAGCTGCCGAGGCCGAGGCGCTCGATCAGGGCGTCGACGTCCAGCGGGTGGGCGTGGAGTTTCGCCATGTGGCGGAGCATCTCGTCGGCGCGGGCTCCGGAGTAGACGCCGCCCGACTGGAGCATCACGCCGATCCGGGGGCGGAGCCGCGCCGCGTCGGCGACCGGGTCGAGTCCGAGGACCCGTACCGTCCCGCCATCCGGACGGCGGTAGCCCTCGCAGGTTTCTATGGTGGTGGTCTTGCCGGCGCCGTTGGGGCCGAGGACGGCGGTGACCGCGCCGGTGCGTACACACAGGTCGAGGCCGTCCACAGCGGTCTTGGGGCCGTACCGCTTCACCAGGCCGCGGACCTCGACAGCGGGGTGCGGCGCGGAGCGCCTCGATGGGGGGTGGCGGCCGGGCGACGGGAGGGCGGACTCGCTCTTCATGGCCGGTAAGTCTAGGCAGGGGCGGGAAACGCCCGTGTCCCGGGGCCGCATTAGGTGACCCTAAGTGATGAACCGCACCGCAGATCGTTCCGGACCGTGGTTGTCAGGGCGAGATGAATTACGCAACAATGGCGTTGTGAAATACGTTGGCGAGGCTCCGCAGGAGGAACTCGCGACCGGAGAGCGCTCGACGCGCAACCGCGTCGCGCGATCCATCCTGGACCACGGCCCGTCCACGGTTGCCGACCTGGCCAAGCGTCTGGGCCTGACCCAGGCCGCGGTACGCCGCCATCTCGACGCCCTCGTCTCCGACGGCGTCGTCGAGGCCCGCGAACAGCGGGTGTACGGCGCACGGACCCGGGGCCGCCCGGCCAAGGTGTTCGCCCTCACCGACTGCGGGCGGGACGCCTTCGACCAGTCCTACGACAAGCTCGCCGCAGACGCGCTGCGCTGGATCGCCGAGACCTCGGGCGACGAGGCGGTCATCGCCTTCGCCCGGGCCAGGATCGCGGCCCAGTCCGAGGCGTACCGCGCGGCGGTCGAGGCCGCGGACCCGCAGGCGCGGACCAAGGCCCTGGCCAAGGCCTTGTCGGCCGACGGGTACGCTGCTACCGCGCGTAGCGCGCCCGGCCCGCAGCAGGGCGAGCAGCTGTGCCAGCACCACTGCCCGGTGGCCCATGTCGCCGAGCAGTACCCGCAGCTGTGCGAGGCGGAGACGGAGTTCTTCTCCAGCCTCCTCGGGACCCATGTGCAGCGTCTGGCCACCATCGCCCACGGCGACGGTGTGTGCACGACGTACATTCCGCGCAGTGGCCACGCAGCACCACAGACCACCCATTCAGTATCTGCAAGCACGGCCGGGAGGAACCCCGCATGACGCTCCCCACGGAGACTGCCCACCCTGAGCTCGAGGGTCTGGGTACGTACGAATTCGGCTGGGCCGACTCCGACGCGGCAGGCGCGGCGGCCAAGCGCGGCCTCTCCGAGGCTGTCGTACGCGACATCTCGGCAAAGAAGAACGAGCCCGAGTGGATGCTGAAGCTCCGTCTCAAGGGGCTGCGCCTGTTCGACAAGAAGCCCATGCCGAACTGGGGCTCGGACCTGTCGGGCATCGACTTCGACAACATCAAGTACTTCGTGCGGTCCACCGAGAAGCAGGCGGAGTCCTGGGAGGACCTGCCCGAGGACATCAAGAACACGTACGACAAGCTCGGTATCCCGGAGGCGGAGAAGCAGCGCCTGGTCGCCGGTGTCGCCGCGCAGTACGAGTCCGAGGTCGTCTACCACCAGATCCGTGAGGACCTGGAGGAGCAGGGCGTCATCTTCCTCGACACGGACACCGCGCTGAAGGAGCACCCGGAGCTCTTCAAGGAGTACTTCGGCACCGTCATCCCGGTCGGCGACAACAAGTTCGCCTCGCTGAACTCGGCCGTGTGGTCCGGTGGCTCGTTCATCTACGTGCCGAAGGGTGTCCACGTCGACATCCCGCTGCAGGCCTACTTCCGTATCAACACGGAGAACATGGGTCAGTTCGAGCGGACGCTGATCATCGTCGACGAGGACGCCTACGTCCACTACGTCGAGGGCTGCACCGCGCCGATCTACTCCTCGGACTCGCTGCACTCCGCCGTTGTCGAGATCATCGTGAAGAAGGGCGGCCGCTGCCGCTACACGACGATCCAGAACTGGTCGAACAACGTCTACAACCTGGTCACCAAGCGCGCCGTGGCGTACGAGGGCGCGACCATGGAGTGGGTCGACGGCAACATCGGCTCCAAGGTCACCATGAAGTACCCGGCCGTCTACCTGATGGGCGAGCACGCCAAGGGCGAGACGCTCTCCATCGCCTTCGCGGGCGAGGGCCAGCACCAGGACGCCGGATCCAAGATGGTCCACATGGCGCCGAACACCTCCTCCAACATCGTCTCCAAGTCGGTGGCGCGAGGCGGCGGCCGTACCTCGTACCGCGGTCTGGTCGAGATCGGCGAGGGCGCCGCGGGCTCCAAGTCCAACGTGCTGTGCGACGCGCTCCTGGTCGACACGATCTCCCGCTCCGACACCTACCCGTACGTCGACGTCCGCGAGGACGACGTGTCGATGGGTCACGAGGCGACCGTCTCCAAGGTCTCCGAGGACCAGCTCTTCTATCTGATGAGCCGCGGTCTGACGGAGTTCGAGGCGATGGCGATGATCGTGCGCGGCTTCGTCGAGCCGATCGCGAAGGAGCTGCCGATGGAGTACGCACTCGAGCTCAACCGGCTGATCGAGCTGCAGATGGAGGGCTCGGTCGGCTGACACGGGCTAGCACAGCCGGACGACCGAACTCCCCGACTTTTGACAGAGAAAGCGAGCACTACGACAGCCATGGCTGAGGCTCAGAACTCCCCCACTCTCGGCTCCGCTCGAGCGGGGGGGCCCACTCCGGCGGGCTCCACCACCACCGGATCCATCGCGGTGGCCGCCGAGTCGACCGTCGCCACGCGCATGAGCGCGCCCCCGTCCTACGACGTCGCGGACTTCCCGGTCCCGCACGGCCGCGAGGAGGAGTGGCGGTTCACGCCGCTGGAGCGGCTGCGCGGACTGCACGACGGCACGGCCGTCGCCACCGGTGGCGCCGTGAAGGTCGCGATCGAGGCCCCCGAGGGCGTCACGGTCGAGACCGTCGGCCGCGACGATTCCCGGCTCGGGAAGGCCGGTACCCCCGTGGACCGCGTCGCCGCCCAGGCGTACTCGTCCTTCGAGCAGGCGTCCGTCGTCACGGTCGCCAAGGAGGCCGTGCTCACCGAGCCGATCCGCATCGCGGTGCACGGCGAGGGCGGCGTGGCCTACGGCCACCAGGTCGTCGAACTGGGTGCCTTCGCCGAGGCCGTCGTCGTCATCGACCACACCGGTGACGCGGTGCTCGCCGCCAACGTGGACTACGTCCTCGGTGACGGCGCGAAGCTCACCGTCGTCTCCGTGCAGGACTGGGACGAGACCGCGGTCCACGTCGGCCAGCACAACGCGCTGGTCGGCCGGGACGCCTCGTTCAAGTCGATCGTCGTCACCTTCGGCGGTGACCTGGTCCGTCTCCACCCGCGGGTCAGCTACGCGGGCACCGGCGGCGAGGCCGAGCTCTTCGGTCTGTACTTCACCGACAAGGGCCAGCACCAGGAGCACCGCCTCTTCGTCGACCACAACACCCCCCACTGCAAGTCCAACGCCGTCTACAAGGGCGCGCTCCAGGGCGACGGCGCACACGCGGTGTGGATCGGTGACGTCCTCATCCAGGCCAGGGCCGAGGGCACCGACACCTACGAGATGAACCGCAACCTCGTCCTTACGGACGGTGCGCGGGTCGACTCGGTGCCGAACCTGGAGATCGAGACCGGTGAGATCGTCGGCGCCGGCCACGCCTCCGCGACCGGCCGTTTCGACGACGAGCAGCTCTTCTACCTGATGTCCCGCGGCATCCCGGCCGAGGAGGCCCGCCGGCTCGTCGTGCGCGGCTTCTTCGCCGAGCTCGTCCAGCAGATCGGCCTGCCGGACGTCGAGGCGCGGCTGCTCGACAAGATCGAGACCGAGCTGAAGGCTTCCGTCTGATGGCCTTCGTCAAAGCCTGTGCGCTGAGTGAGCTGGAGGACGACACCCCCAAGCGGGTGGAGCTCGACGGCGTCCCGGTGTCCGTCGTCCGTACCGAGGGCGAGGTGTTCGCGATCAACGACATCTGCTCGCACGCGAACGTCTCCCTGTCCGAGGGAGAGGTCGAGGACTGCATGATCGAGTGCTGGCTGCACGGCTCCAGCTTCGACCTGCGCACCGGCAAGCCGTCCGGCCTTCCCGCGACGCGCCCCGTCCCCGTATACCCCGTCAAGATCGAAGGGGACGATGTGCTCGTCTCCGTCACCCAGGAGTCCTGAGTCACCCATGGCAACGCTTGAAATCCGCGACCTGCACGTCTCCGTCGAGGCCGACAACGCCACGAAGGAGATCCTCAAGGGCGTCGACCTGATCGTGAAGCAGGGCGAGACCCACGCCATCATGGGCCCCAACGGGTCCGGCAAGTCCACGCTCGCGTACTCCCTCGCCGGTCACCCCAAGTACACGATCACCAGCGGCACGGTGACCCTGGACGGCGAGGACGTCCTGGCGATGACCGTCGACGAGCGCGCCCGCGCCGGCCTCTTCCTGGCCATGCAGTACCCGGTCGAGGTCCCCGGTGTCTCGGTCTCCAACTTCCTGCGCACCTCCGCCACCGCCGTCCGCGGCGAGGCGCCCAAGCTGCGTACCTGGGTGAAGGAGGTCAAGGAGACGATGGCCGGCCTCCAGATGGACCCCGCGTTCGCCGAGCGCAACGTCAACGAGGGCTTCTCCGGCGGTGAGAAGAAGCGCCACGAGATCCTTCAGCTGGAGCTCCTCAAGCCGAAGGTCGCGATCCTCGACGAGACCGACTCCGGTCTGGACGTCGATGCCCTGCGCGTCGTCTCCGAGGGCGTCAACCGGGTCCGCGAGACCGGCGAGGTCGGCACCCTGCTGATCACGCACTACACGCGGATCCTCCGCTACATCAAGCCCGACTTCGTGCACGTCTTCGCCAACGGCCGCATCGCCGAGTCCGGCGGCGCCGAACTCGCCGACAAGCTGGAGAACGAGGGCTACGAGGCATATGTGAAGGGTGGCGCTTCCGCGTGACACAGCTGCCGGGCCTCCTCGACACCGAGGCGATCCGCAAGGACTTCCCCCTCCTGGACCGCACGGTCCACGACGGGAAGAAGGTCGTCTACCTGGACAGCGCGGCGACGTCGCAGAAGCCGCGCCAGGTCCTCGATGCCCTCAACGAGTACTACGAGCGGCACAACGCCAACGTGCACCGCGGCGTGTACACGATCGCGGAGGAGGCCACGGCGCTGTACGAAGGCGCCCGTGACAAGATCGCCGCGTTCATCAACGCGCCCAGCCGCAACGAGGTGATCTTCACCAAGAACGCCTCCGAGTCGCTCAATCTCGTGGCCAACATGCTCGGCTGGGCCGATGAGCCCTACCGGGTGGACCACGAGACCGAGATCGTCACCACGGAGATGGAGCACCACTCCAACATCGTGCCGTGGCAGCTGCTCTCGCAGCGCACGGGCGCGAAGCTGAAGTGGTTCGGCATCACCGACGACGGCCGCCTCGACCTGTCCAACATCGACGAGATCATCACGGAGAAGACGAAGATCGTCTCCTTCACCCTGGTCTCCAACATCATGGGCACGATCAACCCGGTCGAGAAGATCATCCGCCGTGCCCAGCAGGTCGGCGCGCTGGTCTGCATCGACGCCTCGCAGGCCGCCCCGCACATGGTGCTCGACGTGCAGGCGCTGCAGGCCGACTTCGTGGCCTTCACCGGCCACAAGATGGTCGGCCCGACCGGCATCGGCGTGCTCTGGGGACGTCAGGAGCTCCTGGAGGACCTGCCGCCGTTCCTCGGTGGCGGCGAGATGATCGAGACCGTGTCGATGCACTCGTCGACGTACGCCCCCGCGCCGCACAAGTTCGAGGCCGGTACGCCCCCGATCGCCCAGGCCGTCGGCCTCGGTGCGGCGGTGGACTACCTGTCGGCGATCGGCATGGAGAAGATCTACCAGCACGAGCACGCGATCACCCAGTACGCGGTGAAGCGGCTCCTGGAGGTCCCGGACCTCAGGATCATCGGTCCTGCGACGGCCGAGGACCGCGGTGCCACGATCTCCTTCACGCTCGGCGACATCCACCCGCACGACGTGGGCCAGGTGCTCGACGAGCAGGGCATCGCGGTCCGGGTCGGACACCACTGCGCCCGGCCGGTCTGCCTGAGGTTCGGAATTCCTGCGACGACGCGAGCGTCGTTCTATCTGTATTCCACGCCCGACGAGGTCGACGCCCTGGTGGACGGACTGGAACACGTACGGAACTTTTTCGGTTAATAGGCAGAGCGGCTGAGGGTTGACTGGTGAAGCTTGATTCCATGTACCAGGAAGTGATCCTGGACCACTACAAGCACCCCCACGGGCGTGGCCTGCGGGACGGCGACGCCGAGGTGCACCACGTCAACCCGACGTGCGGCGACGAGATCACTCTCCGGGTGAAGTACAACGGCGAGACCATCGCCGATGTGTCGTACGAGGGTCAGGGCTGCTCCATCAGCCAGGCCAGCGCATCCGTGCTCAACGACCTGCTGGTCGGCAAGGAACTGGGCGAGGCGCAGAAGATCCAGGAGACCTTCCTGGAGCTGATGCAGTCGAAGGGCCAGCTGGAGCCGGACGACGCGATGGAGGAGGTACTGGAGGACGCGGTAGCGTTCGCCGGTGTCTCGAAGTACCCGGCCCGGGTCAAGTGCGCGCTGTTGAGCTGGATGGCGTGGAAGGACGCGACGGCGAAAGCGCTGTCCGAAGGGAAGACGGCATGAGCGACAACACGGTGACATCCAACGAGGAGCTCACGACCAAGCCGGCCTCCGAGGAGGAGGTCCGCGAGGCCCTGTACGACGTCGTCGACCCCGAACTGGGCATCGACGTCGTCAACCTGGGCCTGATCTACGGCATCCACATCGATGACGCCAACATCGCCACCCTCGACATGACTCTGACGTCCGCGGCCTGCCCGCTGACCGATGTCATCGAGGACCAGGCGAAGTCCGCGACCGACGGCATCGTCAACGAGCTGCGGATCAACTGGGTCTGGATGCCGCCGTGGGGCCCGGACAAGATCACGGACGACGGGCGCGAGCAGCTGCGCGCACTCGGCTTCAACGTCTGAGGCATCACTGACGAACGGCCCCCGGCTTCGGCCAGGGGCCGTTCGTCGTTCTCGGCGGGGGAACCGGAAGGATCTCGGCGGGGAACCGGAAGCCGAACGCGACACACGCCGACGCGAGGCCCGACACGGGAGACGCGCGTCACATTCCGCCGTGTCACATCTGGTGGGCTGTCTCCGTCAGAGAGGTGTAACGCCAACAACGGCAAAGGAGTGCGTCATGGAAGCTCGTTTGAACCTCTTCGCCAACCCGGTCGCGGCCGGGGCGCTGAAGCACATCATCGCGGCGGGCAAGGTGATCGGGGAATCGACGCTGCCGGCCGCGACGCGGGAGCTGGTGCTGCTCCGTGCCAGTCAGATCAATGGCTGCGCCTTCTGCGTCGACATGCACAGCAAGGACGCCGCGCACGCCGGGGAGACGTCGGTGCGGCTCAACCTGGTCGCGGCCTGGCGGGAGGCCAAGGTGTTCACCGATGCCGAGCGCGCTGCCCTGGAGCTCGCGGAGCAGGGCACCCGCATCGCCGACGCGGCCGGTGGTGTCGGTGACGAGGTCTGGGCGAATGCCGCCAAGCACTATGACGAGGAGCAGCTCGGCGCCCTGGTGTCGCTCATCGCCGTCATCAACGCCTTCAACCGCCTGAACGTCATCACCCAGCAGCCCGCCGGCGACTACCAGCCCGGCCAGTTCGGATAAACCAGGGACAGCCGGGACAGGCGGTTCGGTCAGGTACCGGGCAGCACACGCCCCGGGCGCCGTTCACCGGCGTCCGGGGCGTCGTGCCGGACCGTCCGGCGGTCCGGGCCGATCAGTACATCCGGGTGCCGTACGGGGGCGGCGGCGGGGTGCCTGCCGCCTCGGCCAGGGCCGGGCCCAGGTTCTCCGTACGGATGCGCCGGTCGACGTAGAGGAGTCCGGTCACCAGCGGCGGGAACGTCGTCGTGACGAGCTGTCCGATCAGCTGCCCGAGCGCCATGATCACCAGATAGCCGCTCATGGCGAAGAGGATCGAGGCCGGATTCGGGTCGTCGGCCAGGGTCGAGCCGCCGATGACACCGGAGAACATGCCGAGGAACGAGAACGGGATCTGGATGATGTAGCTCGCCACGCCCGCCATGAGCAGGGCCAGCAGGGTGATCCCGAAGACCCGCCACCAGTCGCCGCGCACCAGCTGCGACGAGCGGCGCAGTCCCGCCACCGGGCCCTGCCCTTCGAAGGCCACGGCCGAGGGGGCCAGACAGAACTTCACCCAGAGCCAGGCCGCCAGGGGCGCGGTGGCCAGGGCGCCCAGGAAGTCGAGCGAGGCCCACAGCGCGGTGCCGGACCCCTGCGAGAGAGTGATGGCGCCGATCATGACCGTGACGAAGCCGATCACCGCGAGCACTATCGGGATCATCGCGATCAGCGTGGACAGGACCACCGTTCCGATCACCGCCGGCACACGGGCCCAGGCCCGGCGCCAGATCGCGCCGAAGGTGGTCGGCCTGCCCAGGACCGCCTCCTGCAGGATCGCGGGAACGGTCGCGTACATCATGGCCGTACTGACCATGAACACGATCATCGCGACCAGCCAGACGACGCCGAAGCCGATCCCCAGCGGCACCACGTCCGCCGACGCCGGATCCTCCTCGGCGCTGAGCGAGACGACGTGGCGCAGATGGTCACTGATCTGGGAGTAAGCGATCAGGGCAGCCGCCCCCACGATCACCAGCGCCCCGCCGTACACGGCCACGCCTATGCCGAACAGTTGCTTCCAGTAGCGCCCCATCGTGCTGACGGCGCCACCGAGTATGTCCCCGAGCCTCAGCGGCGCCAGCGGTATGACCCCCGGCTTCGGCGGTGGCGTCCAGCCGCCCCATCCCGGCGGCCCCGGAGGCCCTCCGTACGGTGCTCCGCCGCCCCACCCTGCGTCCTGCGCCACTGCTGCTCCGTTGTGTGTCGTCGTCCTGTGTGCCGGTCGGGACACCGTAGCGCCCCGGGTGGCGCGAAACAGCCGTACTGTGGTGCGAGCAGCGATGCGTACACTCGTACACATGGGTTATGGACTGCTTGCCGCGGCGATCGCGGCCGAGGTGGCCGGTACGACGGCCATGAAGTACAGCGAGGGCTTCACCCGGCTCTGGCCCTCGCTGATCACCGTCGCGGGTTACCTCGTCGCCTTCGCGCTGCTCGCCCAGACGCTGAAGACGCTGTCGATGGGCACCGCCTATGCCATCTGGGCCGGGATCGGCACCGCCGCGATCGCCGCCATCGGCATCCTCTTCATGGGGGAGTCCGGCAACCTCGTCAAGCTGGCGGGCATAGCGCTGGTCATCGCCGGAGTGGTGGTGCTGAACCTGGGAGGGGCCCACTGATGACACGTCGTTACGACCCCGAGCGGCGCGGCCGCATCATCGACGCCGCGATCCGGGTGGTCGGCGCCAAGGGCATCGCGGGGCTGAGCCACCGCTCCGTCGCGGCCGAGGCCGATGTGCCGCTCGGCTCGACGACGTATCACTTCGCCTCGCTGGACGATCTGTTGACCGCGGCACTGCGCCGGTCGAACGAGAACTTCGCCGAGGTCATGCGGGCGAGCGAGGCCCTGACCGACCCGGCCGTCGACCTCGCCGGGGAACTGGCCCGGCTGCTGGGGGAGTACTTCTCCGGCGGGCGCGGGCGGGCCGAGCTGGAGTACGAGCTGTACCTCGCCGCGCTCCGCAGGCCCGCGCTGCGGCCGGTCGCCGCCGAGTGGACCGACGGCACCGCCGAACTGCTGTCCCGGCGGACCGATCCGGCCACGGCGCGCGCGCTGATCGCGCTCATGGACGGGATCTGTCTGCAGGTGCTGCTCACCGGAGGCGAATACGACGAGGCGTACGCACGGGAGATGCTGGGGCGCCTCCTCGGCTGACGAGGCGCCGCCGCTCCGGCGTCACGCGCCGGGCAGGCCCGCTCCTCGGATCGTCGTCAGGGCGGCCCGCACGCTCGCCTCGATGTCCGTGATCGGGTACAGCACCTCGCGGACCGTCCGGTTCCGGTCCACCACCAGCGTCAGCCGCTTCAGTCGGCTCGTCCCTGCTGCGCGGAACGTCGGCAGTCGCAGAGCCGCCGTCAGCTCCAGCTCCGCGTCGGACTGCAGCGGGAAGCGCAGCCGCTCCGCGTCCGCGAACGCCCGCTGCTCGTCCGGGCGTTGGGTGGACACCCCGTGGACGGTCGCGCCCGCCGCCGTGAACTCGGCCAACTGGTCGCGGTACGTGCAGGATTCGAGGGTGCAGCCGCTCGCGCCGGGGATCTGCGCCCACCCCGGCGGATAGGCGTCCCGGCGGGCGTAGGCGCCGGGGAAGCAGTACAGGACGGTGTACGGGGTGCCGGCGACCGGGTCGCGGGGCACACCGTCGTGGTCCAGCAGTTGCAGCTCGGGCAGGCGCGTGCCCGTCAGGGCATGCACCCGGGCCGCCTCCTTCGATGCCTCGGCGGCCGTTGCCGTCATCTCCCCGTCTCCCATCACCCAGCTGTCGCCCCAGTCCTGGAGCGCGATAAGTACGGGCAGCAGTGCGCGTCCGCGCCGGGTGAGCCGGTACTCGTACCGGGGGGGCCGCTCCTGATACGGCTCCCGGGACAGCACTCCCGCGTCGACCAGCAGCCGCAGCCGCTCGGTCAGCACCTTGCGGGACACGCCCAGCTCCTCCTGGAGCGCATCGAAGCGGTGCACCCCGCGCGCCGTGTCCCGCACGATCAGCAGGGTCCACCAGTCGCCGACGACATCGAGTGCCTGGGCGATCGCGCAGTCGGCGTCGGCCAGGCTGGTGCGCTGGGGCATGGGCTCCTCCGTCGGTCCGCCGCTGCCGTCTCTTACCTGATTGACCTGCAGTCAAGCATGATGTCATAGTCAGTTCCCAAGAGGAACTCACTGGGGAGGGTGCTGCTGATGAGGTTCTTCGGGATCGTGCGCGACGTGCCGCGCACGGTACGGCTGCTGGCCTTCGGTTCCTTCCTCAACGGGGTCGTCAGCTTCACCTTCGTCTTTCTCTTCGTCTATCTGACCGGCCCGCGCGGGCTGACCGTCCCGCAGGCCGGAGTGATCGCGGGCATCGGCGGCATCGGCCTCGTCGCGGGGAACTTCACCGGCGGCTGGTTCGGGGACCACTACGGCCACCGCCGGATGCTTCTGACCGGTGCGCTGGTCAGCGGGGCGGCGCTGGCCACTCTGCCGGTCCTGCCGGTCGTCGCGATGTACGGGGTGCTGCCGCTCGCGCAGTACGCGGCAGGTGTAGTACGCGCCGCCAACTCCGCCCTCGTCGCCGTCTCCGTCCCCGAGGGCGGCCGGCGCCAGAGCTTCGCCCTCGTGCGGGCCGGGAGCAACGCCGCGTTCGCCGTCGGCCCGCCGCTCGGCGCGCTGATCGCCGCCCGCTTCTCGTACGACTGGCTGTTCGTCGCCGACGGCCTCGGGACGCTGTTCTTCGCCGGATACGCGGCGACGGTGCTCCCGGCGCACGGCACCGCGCACGGCCGGCCGGTGCGCGCGCCCGGCGCACCCGGGCTGTGGCGGGAGCTGCGGGCCAGGCCCGCGGTGCTGGTCCTGCTCGCCTCGGTCCTCTGCGTCGACCTCGTCTACCGCCAGCAGTACTCGACCCTGCCCGTCTTCCTGACCGGGCACGGCCACAGCGCCCAGTTCTACGGCTGGCTGCTCTCCATCAACGGCGGCCTCATCCTCCTGCTGGAACTCCCCGCGGCCCACGCCCTGCGCCGACGCGCGCCGCTGAGCATCGTCGGCGCCGGGCTGTTGCTGGTGGGACTGGGCTACGCGGTGCTCATCCCGGGGGCCGGGGCGCTGTTCGCCGTCACGATGATGGCCTCGCTGACGGCGGGCGAGATCCTCTACAAGACCACCGCGACGGCGTACGTCGCCGATCAGGCCCCCGCCCATGCCCAGGGCCGGTTCCAGAGCCTGTACGCGGGCGCTTCCATCAGCGGGCAGGTGCTGGCACCACCGCTCGGCGGCGCCCTCTACGCCGCCGCGCCCGGACTGCTCTGGCCGGCCTGTGCGGTGCTGGCGGGCGGCGCTGGGGTGGCGGTGCTGGCGGCGCGGCGGCTGCCCGCATCCGCGGCGGCGCCGGTGCGCGCGGAGGAACCCGTACCGGCACCCGAGCGGCAGACACAGCCCGGCTGAGCGGGTGGTCGGGGCTCCCGGGGCACGGGCGCGACCACCCGGCGAGACCGGTTGGCGACGACGGCGCCCCGCCGGTTAGGTTCGTGTCATGACCGACACGACTCCTGCTCGCACCACCGGCGCCGTCGCCGCCGGCCTCGCCACCATCGCCGGCGACGGTTCCGTTCTCGACACCTGGTTCCCCGCCCCCGAGCTCACCGCCGAGCCGGGCCCGGCCGGAACCGAACGGCTCACCCCCGACCAGGCCGTCAACCTGCTCGGCGACGGTGCCGCCAAGGCCATCGGCGTGGACGCCCGCCGCGGGGTCGAGGTCGTCGCCGTACGTACGGTCATCGCCTCGCTCGACGACAAGCCGCTCGACGCGCACGACGCGTACCTGCGCCTGCACCTCCTCTCGCACCGCCTCGTCCAGCCGCACGGCCAGAACCTGGACGGCCTCTTCGGCCTCCTCGCCAACGTCGCCTGGACCTCGCTCGGCCCGGTCGCCGTGGACGACGTGGAGCGGGTGCGGCTGAACGCCCGCGCCGAGGGCCTGCACCTCCAGGTCACCTCGGTCGACAAGTTCCCCCGGATGACGGACTACGTCGCACCGAAGGGCGTCCGGATCGCCGACGCCGACCGGGTCAGGCTCGGCGCGCACCTCGCCTCCGGCACCACCGTCATGCACGAGGGCTTCGTCAACTTCAACGCGGGCACCCTCGGCACGTCGATGGTCGAGGGCCGGATCTCCGCGGGTGTCGTCGTCGGCAACGGCTCCGACATCGGCGGCGGCGCCTCCACCATGGGCACCCTTTCCGGCGGCGGCAAGGAGCGCATCGTCATCGGCGAGCGCTGCCTGATCGGCGCCGAGGCGGGTGTGGGGATCGCGCTCGGCGACGAGTGCGTCGTCGAGGCCGGGCTCTACATCACGGCCGGCAGCCGTATCACGATGCCGGACGGGCAGATCGTCAAGGCCCGCGAGCTCTCCGGCGCCTCGAACATCCTCTTCCGCCGCAACTCGGTCACCGGCGTCGTCGAGGCCCGCCCGAACAACGCGGTCTGGGGTGGTCTCAACGACATCCTGCACAGCCACAACTAGCGTGTAGCGGCGAGGAGTTCCTCGTACGCCCGCCGCAGCCCGTCGGTCGCCTCGCGCCCGGCGGGCTGCAGCGGTTCGCGGACCGGTCCGGCGTCGAGCAGTGCCTTCGCCGTGACCGTGCCGGGCAGCCCGGACGCCATCATCAGCTCGGCGAGCGGGACGGTCAGCCGGTTGAGCCGGGCGGCCCCGGCCGTGTCCCCGGCGTCGAAGGCGTCCAGCACCGCCCGCAGTTGCCGGGGTGCCACGTTGGCGACCGTGCTGACGTAGCCCGCGGCGCCGACCGCGTACAGCGGCAGGTTCAGCTCCTCGCAGCCCGAGTAGTAGGCCAGCGACGTCGCGCCGATCACCTTTGTCGAGCCGAGCAGGTCGTACGCGCAGTCCTTCACGGCCACGATGCGCGGGTGCTCCGCGAGCCGCAGCAGGGTCTCCGGCTCGATGCGGGTGCCGGTGCGGCCAGGGATGTCGTACAGCATGAGCGGAAGGCCGGTGGCATCGGCGATGCGCCGGAAGTGCGCCTCGACGGCGGCCTGCGGCGGTCTGCTGTAGTACGGAGTCACCACCAACAGGCCGTCCGCGCCCGCCTGTTCGGCCTGCCGGGCGAGGGCCACGGTGTGCTGGGTGTCCGAGCTGCCGACCCCGGCGACGATCGGCACACCGTCGCCGACCGCCGCGCGGACGGCCCGCAGCAGCGCGGTCTTCTCCGCGTCGGTGGTGGTCGGGGACTCGCCGGTGGTGCCACTGAGCACCAGACCGTCGCAGCCGTCGGCGACCAGCGAGGCGGCATGCTTTCCGGCGGCGTCCGGGTCGAGCGCTCCGGAGGCGGTGAACGGCGTGATCATCGCGCAGAGCGCGCGGCCGAAAGGGGCTACGGGTGCTGTCATGTCCGAAGTGTCGGTCGACCGGACTGTGAAGGTCCACTTAGTTCTGCTTGGGATGAAGGGGAAGAAATGCTCAACAGTTGCGGGGGAAGCTCCGCGCTCTGGTCTGATCGAACACCTATACGGCAGGCCGACACGGGGGGCGGGTGCGTGAGGGCCACCGGGCCGTCGGCCTCACCCTCACCAACTGCGGCAGCAAGCCATCGAGGGCGACGCGCTGGAGATCGCACCGGCCCCCGGACTTCAGGCGCGCACCTTCCCGCTGGAGGGCAGCGACGTGCGGCTGCTCGACGAGCTGAACATGACCGCCTGGCGGACCGATTCCTCGCAGTAGTGCCGCGGCGGCCTCGGACCAGAGGGCGAGCTCGGCGGCAGGCCGGCGCGGGTGGTGAGGTCATCGGCGCGCCATGTAGAGGGAGAAGGCCTTGTGGAGCACCTTGTTGATCGGGTAGTCCCACTCGCCGATGTACTCGGCGGCCCGGCCGCCGGTGCCGACCTTGAAGCGCAGCAGGCCCAGGAGGTGGTTGCTCTCGTCCAGGGTGTCGGTGATGCCGCGCAGGTCGTAGACGGCCGCTCCCCTCTCGTGCGCGTCGCTCATCATGCGCCACTGGACGGCGTTGCTGGGCTGGACCTCGCGCTTGCGGCCGGTCGAGGCGCCGTAGGAGTACCAGACGTGGTCGCCCACGGTCAGCATCGTCGCCGCGGAGAGTGTTTCGCCGTCGTGGTGGGCCAGATAGAGCCGCATCCGGTCGGGGTTCTCGGCCCGCAGCGCGGTCCACATGCGCTGGAAGTAATCGAGCGGGCGGGGGACGAAGCGGTCGCGCTCGGCCGTCTCGCGGTACAGCTCGTAGAAGGCCGGGAGGTCCTCGTAGTCGCCCTCGACGACCTTGACGCCCGCCTTCTCCGCCTTCTTGATGTTGCGCCGCCACTGCTGGTTCAGGTTGCCCAGGATCTCCTCCAGCGACCGCCCGGCGAACGGCACCTGGAAGACGTACCGGGGCTGTCCGGCGCTGAAGCCGTCCTCGCCGCCCTCCTCGCCCTGCCGCCAGCCCAGTGCGCGCAACTGTTCCACCAGCGCGGCAGCCTGCGGCTCCTCCTCGTCCGCCGCCACGTCGCGCAGCCGCCGGGCGGACGGGTCCGCGATGGCGTCCTTGACCGTCCCGGCGTCCCAGCGGCGGGCGACCACCGGCGGGCCCATGCGCACCGAGAACGCGCCCCGCGCCTTCAGGTGGGCCAGCATCGGCGCCAGCCACCGCTCCAGGCCGGCGTCGTGCCAGTCGATGACGGGGCCCTCCGGCAGATAGGCGAGTGTGCGTTTCGTCCGGGGGATCGGCCGGTGGAGGACGAGCCCGGCCCCGACGATCCGGTCCCGGCCGGTGGCGTCGCGGTCGAACCAGCCGATACTTTCCGCGCGCCAGTCGGGCTTCACATCGCCCCACGACGGAACCTGCATATGACTCACGGCGGGCCGGCTCGCGACGAACGCCAGGTGCTCCTCGCGGGTGATCGCCCTGAGACGCGGTTCCATGCGGTACTCCGTTCGTTGTCCCGTCGGTGGGCCCGACGGCGTCACCGGAAGAGTGGTGTTGACCTCGAGCGCACTTGACCTACCAGTGTGGTCGGCAACGGCGCACCACGCGGGTGCGCCGGTCAGGAGGACCCGTCATGAGCGTGCGAGTCGAATCCCGTCCCGATCCTGCCCGTAACGACGTCGGACTGGTCAAGGCGAGCACCTGGGATGTCGGCACCCCCGAGCGGCAGCGGCGGACGATCGAGGCCATCCGTACCGCATGGGAAAGCCGGGAGTGGCCGCATCCGGGGCTGCTCTCGTACACCGTCCATGCCGGTGAGGACGGGAAGACCTTGTTCCACTACGGCCAGTGGAGTGGTGAGCAGGCGTACCAGGAGTTCTTCCGGCACGGCCGGGACGAGCGGAACGCGGACATCGACGCCGCCGTGCCGGGCATCCGGCGGCTCGGGCTGCACACCTTCGAGATGTACCGCTCCATGCCGCCGACGGAGGGAGCCGGGCGGGAACCGGGGTGCGTCGTGATCGTCGACGTCGAGTTCGAGGGGCCCGACAAGGCGCGGCAGCGGGACTGGGTGGACACCGTGTTCGAGGCGCTGGAGACCGATCCGGCGCCCGCGCCCGGCGCCCTCTCCGGGCACTTCCACGTCAGCACCGACGGAACGCGCGTACTCAATTACGCCGAATGGGAGAGCGCGCGGGCCCATGTCGAGGCGCTGGCCGCGCCCGGCGACGGGATCGGGTCGAGGACGCCCCAGTGGGAGCGGGTGCAGTCGTATCCGGGGATGACCGGCGGCGGCGTGCACCGGTACACGCCCGCGCTCAGCATGCGGCCGAGGGCGGGCGTGTAGGGGCGCGCTACGGGTTTACGGGTTACGGGCGGAAGCGCAGCACCTGCGGGTCGTGGTCGCTGTTCTGCGCGGCGAACTCCGCGTTGATGTGGACGCTGTCGTAGTGGAAGCCGTGGATCGACGGGCTGGTCAGGATCTGGTCGAGCACCTGGGTGTTGCCCTGGTAGACGTACGAGTAACGCTCCGAGCGCGGCAGGGACTTGATCGCCGGATACAGCGCCCCACCGGCCGTCAGCGCCTCGGTCGTGCCGGAGAACTCGAAGTCGTTGATGTCGCCGACGACCAGGACGTCCGCGTTCTTCTGAACGCTCAGCAGCTTCTTGACGAAGGTGTTGACCACCTTGGCCTGCGCGTGCCGCTGGACCTCCGACGAGCGGGTGGGCGGCTGGTGCTGCGAGACGATGGACTCGTCGCCGCCCTTGGACGCGAAGTGGTTCGCGACGACGAAGACCGTACGGCCGCGGAAGGTGAACTCGCCGGCGAGCGGCTTGCGGCTGTTCGTCCATGCCGTGTTCGACGGGTCGATCCGGCCGGGGGAGTGGGTCAGGGCGGCCCCGCCCCCTGCCCGTACGACATCGGTCGCGGTCGTCGCGTCGCCGCCCGCGCGGTCGGTGAACGACACCCGCTCCGGGTTGAAGAGGAACACCTGGCGGATGTTGCCGCCGGGCTCGCCGCCGTCCTTCTTGTTCTCCGGGTCGATGGAACGCCACTGGTATGCCGGGCCGCCCGCGGCCACGATCGCGTCGGTGAACATCTTGACCGTGCGGTCGGCAAAGACCGTGCCGTCGTCCGTCGCGCCGTTGTTGTCCTGGATCTCCTCCAGCGCCACGATGTCGGGCGAGGCGAGGTTGTCGACCACCGCGGCGGCGAGCGCGTCGAACTTCTTCTGCGGGTCGCCGGGGTCGAGGTTCTCGACGTTGTACGTCGCCACCGCCAGCTCGTCGTCGTGCTGCTTGCGGGTCGTCTCCCGGCGCAGCCCGTTGGAGGTGACCTTGCCCAGGGTGCGGGCGGTCAGCGTGTAGCCGCCGTACTGGTTGAAGTCGAGCGGGCCCTCGGTCGTGCCGGACAGCACGTCGCCGACATCGGCGGTCGGGAAGGGCTGCTCGGTGAGCGGCGCCAGCGACTGGATCTGGAGCCGGCCGGTGTTCTGCGCGGTGTACGAGCTGTAGACCGTGCCGCCGCGGCTGCTGGCGTTCTCGTGCGGCTTCACCGTCACCCACAGCTCGGCGTACGGGTCGGTGGCGCCGACCACCCGCGAGGAGCCGATGCGGATGTTCATGCCCTCCAGGGACTCGTAGTAGTCCAGGGCGTAGCGGGACGGGTCGAGGGGGAGCGCGTCGATCGAGCCGCCCGCCGCGGGGTCGCCCGCCGGGGTGTACCGGGCGGGGACCGAGCGCTCGGAGACAGTCACCGGCGCGGGCAGGGCGTTGCCCGAGGAGACCACGGCGACGGTGGGCCTGGTGATCTGGGTGAGTGACTGGTTGCCGGAGGCGGCGCCGCCCGGGACGAACTCGGCGACCGTGCCCGAGACCGTGACCGCGTCACCGACCGCGACGGTCGGCGCGGAGCCGGTGTAGACGAAGACGCCCTCGCTGGTGGCGGGGTCGGCGTCGGGGTTCGGGTCCTGGAACCAGAAGCCCTTCGAGCCGTACGTCCGCACCCCCGTGACGATGCCCGGGACCCCGGCGACCTGCTGGCCGGCGAGCGGGGATATCCGGGTGGTTCCCTGGATGTCGTGGATCCGGACCTGGCCTTCGGCGGACGGGGAGGAGACGGCCGGGGAGGACGCGGACGCGGAAGTGGTGGCCGCGCCGGTGAGCAGGCCCGCGGCGAGAGCGGCGGCGACCACGGCGGATACGGCGGTTGTTCGGGAAGATGCGGAGGGCATCAATGGCTCCGGAATATCGAGGGGGACGATGGGGTCTACGCGCGTCAATCTCTTGTCTGGGCACATCCGTTGTCAAGAACCTCCGGGTGGACGGGAGCCGTCCGTTTCATGAACCGGGTGGCATGGGGCGAAATGCGTCTACGCTTGGGCCCGCCCGATCCCGTACGCGCCCCGTACGCCCCGTACGCCCCGAGGAGAACCACCTGATGTCCGCAGAGCGCCCCACCCTGCCGCCCGTAAGGCTGCGCACCGAGGCCGAGCTGGCACGGGACGCGCTCGCCGCGCCGCTGCTCGCCCGCGCCGTCCGGCTCGCCCGCTGGGCGGGCCCGGAGACCCGGGTCGGCGCCGGTGGCGAGCTCGTCGAAGCGCAGCTGCCCGCGGCGGCCGAGCACCTCGGCCGCGCGGCGGACGAGGACGGCGCGGCGGAGGCCAGCGAGGCGTGGCGGCTCGCGGTCGACACGGGACTGGTCGACGTCGAGGACCCGGAGGAGAGCGACGGGGAGGACGCGGAGGGGACCGCGGCCGCCGGTGAGAACCTGGCGCTGATCACCGGGGGTTCGCCGCAGGACGTCCTGTCGATCTGGCTCGACGGGCTGGAGGCCGTCCACGCCGATGCCACCGCGCCCTTCTTCGAGGACTTCGCCGACCTCGTCGCCGAGGACGGCACGGTGGACTTCGACTCCCTGGACTGGGATCCGGAGGCCGAGGCGGAATTCCTCGACGGGGTCCTCGGCAATCTGTACCTGCTCACCGTCGGCGACGGTGGCGCGGACGCGGCACCCGTGCCGCTGCCCGCGCTCGCCGCGTCGATGCTGGTGCCGGACGACATGGGCGAGCCCACCGACGACATCCTTGAGCAGGTGTCCGAGGCGATGATGCGCCTCGACGACCAGTTCCGGGTCCTCGAACCCATGGGGATCGTCGAATACCGCCCGGTGGACGAGGCGTTGCTGGCCGAGGAGGGCGAGGACACCGCCGCCGCGGCCGACGACGAGGACGTCACCCGGTACGGCATGGTGAAGCTGACCCCCCTCGGCCTGTACGGCGTCCGGGCCCGGATGCTGGACGCCGGGGTGGACGCCCCCGCGATCGGCGACCTCGCGGACAAGGGGGCCGACGCGCTCCTCGGTGGCATCGCGTACTACCCCGAGGCGGCGGCGCGCGGCGAGATCGAGCTGTGGCTCACCCGGCGCGGCGCGGACGGCGCCGCCGCCGAACTCCTGGCGGCGGCCCGCGGATCGGACCGGCAGGCGCCGCTGCGGCGGCTCAACTGCCAGCAGGCGCTCGCCCTGGTCGGCGCGGAGGCGGAGCCCGCGGTGCGCGCGGTGCTGGACGACGCCGAGCTGGGCGGCCTCGCCCGGGTCTGGCTCGCGGAGCTGGGCGCGGCGGACGTACCCGCGCCGCCCGAGTCCATGATCTTCTGGCTCGCCATCGACACGATCGCGGCCCAGCTGGAGGCCGACGGCGACCTGGACGAGCTCCAGGGCCTGGTCGAGGGCCTGGCGGGTCAGCACAGCGGCTTCTTCGGCGAGGCGTGGCGGGTGGAGCACCCGGCGACGGCGGACGTCCTCGAAGCCATGGGGCGGCTGCACAGCGACAAGAAGAAGGCCAAGGAGGCCCGCAAGGCGGCGTTCAAGGCCCGGTCGCGGGCCTGAGACACCGCGACCCGGGCGTGGTGACGGCGGGATGCGGAGGGCCGGCTGCAGCTGCCCGTCCGTATCCCGCCGTCCGCATCCGGACAGGGCATGGCATCCGGAGAGGGCACCGCATCTGGACAGGGCACGGCATCCGGACAGGGCACGGCATCCGGCCGACGGCACCGTTTTCGGCCAACTACACAGGAAGGATGCCCCTCGACGTCGACCACAGTTCAACTGGTGTTCGGGCAGGGGCGCGACTGTGGGCGCGCCAACACCCGCTCAGTTGCTCCAGGAGTACGTGATGCCCTTCACGCGCAGGGAATTCACCAAACAGTCCGCCCTCACCGGTGCCGGCATCGCCCTGACCGGTACCGCCGCCGCGCTGGCCACCGCGCCCGGCGCCCTGGCCGCACAGGACGCGAAGCCCGGCCAGAGCGACCCCGCGCACGGGAACGGTCACGAAAACCACGGCGAGCCGGGCTACGGGCCGCTGATCGCCGACCCCGAGGGCCTCCTCGCGCTGCCCGCCGGCTTCGAGTACAAGGTCATCACCCACAGCGGTGTCACCAAGCTGGAGACCGGCGAGTACACCCCCTCCAACCACGACGGCACGGCCACCTTCGAGGGCCCCCGCGGTGTCACCCTGCTCGTCAACAACCACGAGCTGAGCGGCACCCGCGCAGGCTGGGAGCACCCGGTACCGCTCGCCGAGGGCCTCGTCTACGATCCCATCGCGGCCGGCGGCTGCACCGTTGTGGAGACCCGCCGCGACGGCCGTACCGCCGAGTGGGTCGGCATCGCCGGTACGTCCACCAACTGCGCCGGTGGCACCACCCCGTGGGGCACGTGGCTCACCGGCGAGGAGACCGAGGACAAGGCCGGCAAGAACGGCCTGCTCAAGGACCACGGTTACGTCTTCGAGGTCGACCCGTACGACAAGCGCGCCAACCGCGACCCGCGCCCCATCAAGGCGTTCGGCCGGTACGCCCACGAGGCCGTCGTCATCGACCCCAAGCTCGGCCACGCCTATCTGACCGAGGACGCGGCCGGTCCCAACGGGCTGCTCTACCGCTGGGTCCCGCCGCACGGCTTCACGCACGGCCGCGGGCAGCTGCGCACGCTCGCCGACGACGCCGGTGTCCTGCAGGCCACCAAGTGCTTCGACAGCAGCGGCCAGTTCGTCGACGACCTGTCCCGCGCCACGAAGATCGGCACCGTGTACGGCGTGGACTGGGTCGACGTCGTCGACCGTGACGCCAAGACCGTCTCCGTGCGCAAGCAGTTCGGCAGCCAGGACGTCACCCGTGCCCGCAAGCTCGAAGGCATGTGGTGGGGTGACGGCGGTGCGTACATCGTCTCCTCGTTCGCCCGCGCGGAGAGCCCCGTCCAGCACGACGGCCAGGTCTGGTTCTACGACCCGAAGCGCCGCACGCTGACGCTGAAGGTGCTCCTCGGGGTGAACGCCGACCCGTCGAAGGACGGCGCGTTCGACGGCCCGGACAACATCACCGTCTCGCCGTACGGCGGTCTGGTCATCGCCGAGGACGGCGAGGGCGTCCAGCACCTCTTCGGGGCGACCGAGAGCGGCCGTACGTACCCGATCGCGCGCAACGAGCTGAACGTGGGCACGGCGGAGAAGCCGGAGTACAGCGAGTTCACCGGTGTCACGTTCTCGCCCGACGGCAAGACGCTGTACGCCAACATCCAGACACCGGGCATCATGCTCGCCATCACCGGTCCGTGGAAGCGGCAGCCGCGGAAGTAGCGGTAGCTCGTACGGGTGAGCTGATCCGATTACCGAACCGGCGCGGAAATTGACGCACAGGCGTTTCTGTAGCAACCGATGCAGCCTCCTGGGGACCGCGAGGCAGCGGGCTGAAGCCATTCGGAAACCGAAACCTTCGTGCCCTCGGTGTGGGGAGCCCATCCGCAACCGCGGGGCAAAGCACTGCAGCAGGAGCTGCGCCAACGTCACCCGCAAGCAGGGCGCGCCGGCACGGCGTGGGGAGCCCACGCCGTGCCGGCGCTGCGGGTCGAAGAGCCGGAAACCGCGGTCCAGTGGGCCGTACTGCTCATGTGCCCGCGCTGCCGGGACGGACGCTGATCCTGGTCGACCGCTCGGGCTCGATGTGGTCGCCGCTGTCGGACCGCTCGCAGCTCGACCGGGCCGACGCCGCCGCGATCTTAGGCGCGGCGGCGGCGCTGCGGGCCGCCGACGCCGATCTGGTGCAGGGTCGGGCACGCCCCGTCGGGAGGTGGGAACCGCCACACCTTCGGGGGTCTTTCGGACGCGGCGTTGCGCATGGTGCCGTTGCTGGAAGCGGGCCGGGACGCCCGCCGGCCCTGGAATCGCTGATTACGAATCCGGCATCAGTGGGCCCCCAGGAGTGGGGGGCATGGCGCCGGGCGTTCCCAGGGCGCATACTCAAGGTAATGAAACAGTCAGCCGGATCCCGGCGCCACCTGCCTTCCAGTCCCTTCAACCGCCCGGCCCAGGCGGCCCCACCGGTCGAATTGTTCGATGTGGGCGACAGGGTGTCGCACGACCAGTTCGGACTCGGTCGGGTCCTCGCCGTCGAGGGCGACAACGACGCAGTACTCATCGACTTCTCGGGGCGACAGGGGAGGATCCTGAGCCCGTACTCCAAGCTGACCAAGCTCTGAGAGAGCCGGCGAGCACGCGCAGCGTCCGCGGTTCCGTCGCGCTCTTCGACTTCAGGGGCACCTGGCACTCGCAGGTGCCCCTGAAGTCGTACCGGAGGCTCTCGCCGGAAGCCCTCGCGGCGTTACAGCGCCTGGGCGGCCGGCTTCACCATGCCGCGGACGGTGCGTGACTTCACGAAGTCGCCCATGGCCGTCATCTCCCACTCGCCGGAGAACTGCTTGATCAGCTTGGCCATCATCACGCCGGTCTGCGGCTCGGTGCCGGTCAGGTCGAAGCGGACCAGCTCCTCGCCGGTGGTGGCGTCGACCAGCCGGCAGTAGGCCTTGGCGACCTCGGTGAACTTCTGGCCGGTGAACGAGTTGACCGTGAAGACCAGGCCGGTCGCCTCCGCCGGGATCCGGCCCAGGTCGACGACGATCACCTCGTCGTCCCCCGCGCCCTCGCCCGTGAGGTTGTCGCCGGAGTGCTTGATCGCGCCGTTCAGGATGGAGAGCTTGCCGAAGTAGCAGCTGTCCAGGTGGTTCCGGTTGGGGCCGTAGGCGATCACCGAGGCGTCGAGGTCGATGTCCTTGCCGCGGAACGCGGGCTCCCAGCCGAGGCCCATCTTGACCTGGGAGAGCAGCGGCCGACCGGCCTTGACCAGGGAGACCGTCTGGTTCTTCTGGAGGCTGACCCGGCCCTTGTCGAGGTTGATCTTGCCGGAGGCGGCGGGGGCCGCGGGCGGGGCCGCGGGGGCCGCGGGCGCGGCGATCCGCGGGTCCACGGGCGGGGCGGCGGGCATCGGGGGCACGACGGGCGCGGGCGCGGCGGCGGGCTCCTCCTCGACCGAGACACCGAAGTCCGTGGCGATTCCGGCCAGTCCGTTCGCATAGCCCTGGCCGACCGCGCGGGCCTTCCAGGCGCCGTTGCGGAGGTAGACCTCGATGACCACGAGCGCCGTCTCGGTGCCCAGCCGGGGCGGCGTGAACGTGGCGAGCACGCTGCTGTCGTCGGCGTTGCGCACGGTCGCGGTGGGTTCGATGCCCTGGAAGGTCTGGCCCGCCGCGTCCGGGCTCGCCGTGACGACGATCTTCTCGATGCCGGGCGGGACCGCGGTGGTGTCCACCACGATCGCGTCCGGCGCGGTGCCGCCGCCGGAGCGGTAGGTCACGCCGGGGCCGGCGGGCTGGTTGTAGAAGATGAAGTCGTCGTCGGAGCGCACTTTGCCGTCGGCGGTGAGCAGCAGGCCCGAAACGTCGAGCCGCACCGGGGCGGAGACGTCCACTGCCACGCGGGCGGCGGAAAGAGGGATGTTCGAGCCAGGGGTCATAGCGGTCATGCCCGGGGTAACGAACGACCCGGCTTTGCCGTTCCCTTACCTTCGCGGGCTTCCATGGGCCTTCGGCCGTACGGGGCAGGAGCCCCTCCGTCAGCGATTGCGGGGGTGGTTGCGAGCCGTGCGCTCGTTGCCGTGCTTGTACGCGCCGGTCCATCGGGCCATCACGAGTTGCGCGTCGCTGGACGCCACCTCGGCCAGGAACTTCTCCGCCCGGCTGCCGCGCAGCGTGCCCGCGGGGCGGCCGTGGTGGGTGATGGTGACGCTCGCGTCGCCGTGCTGCTCGTACAGGAATCCGGAAGGTCTCGGCATGGCTCCGCATTCTGCCGTCCGCCGGGGCGCGCTGTCGCGCGGATTTCCGCGGTCCCGAGCCGCGGGTTCAGTGCGGCCAGATCGGCGGGCTGGTGCGGAAGTGGTCGCCGAGGTGGGCGTGGTCGGGGTTGTCCCCCGCCGGCCTGTGACCAGCAGGGCTGCCGTCAGCAGCGCCGCCGCACCGACCAGCGGCAACAGCACCCGGATGTCCACCAGCGCGATCAGCCCGGCACCGAGCGCCAGCGCCACCGCGTTCGGCACCATCATCAACGTGTTCGCCGTCGCGGTGGTACGGCCCAGCCGGGCATCCGGGGTCTCCCGCTGCACCGCCGTCATCGCGGCGATCAGCACACACGGCAGCCCGATCCCGATGGCCGCGCTCCCCACCAGCGCCACCGCGTCGTACGGCAGCGCCCGTACCCCCACCGCCACCGCGAACAGCGCGATCCCGGCCGCCGTGAACACCCGCTCCGTCAGCCGCCGCAGCAACGGCCCGGCCAGCAGCCCCACGGCGACGGACCCGGCGCCCTGCGCCGCGTACAGCACGCCCGTGTACGTGGGGGAGTGCCCGAGACCCTCGTCGACGAACGCGTACACCGCCGCCCCGTTGAGTCCCGCGCACAGCATCGTCACCGATCCCGCGAGCACGAGCGGCCGCAGCACCGGAGACCGCCACAACTGACGTGCGCCCGCCACGAGTTCGACCCGGCGTCCGGCCGGAGCGGTCGCGACCGGTGCCCGCACCGGCAGCAGCGCGTAGACCCCGGCCGCCAGAGCGAACGACACCGCGTCCAGCAGCGCCACCGCGCCGCCCCCGAACCGGCCGTACAGAGCCGCGCCGGTCAGCGGCGCCAGCAGCTTCATGCCCTCGTTCGCCGTCATCCGCAGGCCGTTGAAATCACCCAGCAGCCGCGCGTCGACGGCCCCGGCGACCAGCGCCGACTCGGCCGCGTCCATCAGCACGGAACTCGTGCCGTACAGGACGAGCACGGCGAAGAGGAACCAGATCCGCCCCGCCGTGTCGACCACCACCAGCGCGGCCACCAGCCCCGCCATGACGAGATTCGACGCGACGAGGAGCGGCTTTCTGGGCAGGCGGTCGGCGATCGCCCCGAGCGCGGGCCCGACCAGCACCGGCAGCCACATCGCGAAGACGGCGAGCGCCGCCAGACTGTCCGAGCCGGTGAGGGACTTGACCCAGACCCCGGCCGCGAGCCACATCGCGGACGTCCCGAAACCGGAGACGACGACCGCCACCAGGAACAGCCCCGCCGTACGGTCCCGCAGCACCCGCACCGTCGCCGACCCCGCCATCGCACCCACCACGCCCGCCACAACCCTTCCGGCCCGCACGTTCGTCACGGGTTCAGGCTGATGACTGAGGACGCCCGCCGGCATCGGGCGGATGCCCTACTCCGCACCCGGCCGCGTGCCCCGGCCCCGCACCGGGTGTACGGCACATGCCGGATGCCCGCGAAGTTGTTTCGTCAGAAGCGTCGACGAAACATGCCCAGTTGATCAGACGGGTCAGGGCCTGGCGGGTCAGGGCATGGCGGATCTGGGCGTGGCGGATCTGGGCGTGGCGGATCTGGGCGTCGCGGTGAGGTACCAGCGGCGACGGTTCACGTCGAGGTCTCGGACGCGTCCGGTCTGCCGGTCACGAACGGCGGCGGCGTGCCGCGCTTCCAGTGCCGTGAGACAGCGGGACTTGCGGAACCACTCGCCCTCGGAGCGGTGGCCACCGGCTGCCCGCTTGGTGCCCCTCTGCCCGATCGGGTCTCACCCCTTGAGTGCCGCCTTCATCATCTTCTGGGCGATCGGCGCCGCCAGACCGTTGCCGCTGACCTCCGCGCGGGCCGCGCCCGAGTCCTCGACGACCACGGCCACCGCGACCTCCTTGCCGCTGGACCTGTCCTTCGCGTACGAGGTGAACCAGGCGTACGGGGACTTGCTGTTGCCCACGCCGTTCTGCGCGGTCCCCGTCTTGCCGCCCACCTCCGCCCCGGCGATCCGGGCGTTGGTGCCGGTGCCCTCTTCGACGACGGTCACCATCGCGCTGCGCAACTGCTCGGCGGTGGACTGCGAGACGACCCGCTTGGTGTCCCCGTCCGCGAAGTCCTGCAACGTGTTGCCCTTGGCGTCCGTCACCCGGGACACCATGTGGGGTGCGGCCAGTTCGCCGCCGTTGGCGAGGGCGGCCGAGACCATGGCGATCTGCAGCGGCGTCGCGGTGACCTCGAACTGGCCGATGCCCGACATCGCCGTCTGTGCCTTGTCCATGCCGGACGGGTAGACGCTCTCGGAGGCCCGCACCGGCATGTCCAGCTTCGCGGCGTTGAAGCCGAACTTCTCCGCCATCGCCCTGACCTTGTCCTGGCCGAGGTCGACGGCGAGCTTCCCGAAGACGTTGTTGCAGGAGTACTGGAGCGCGGTGCGCAGTGTGGCGTTCTCGCACGGGGCCGAGGCGCTCTCGTTCTCCAGGTTCCTGCTGCTGCCGGGCAGCGGGTACGGATCGGGGCTGTCCGTGCGCTCGTCGACGGAGCTGTACAGCCCGTCCTCCAGCGCCGCGGCCGCCACCACCAGCTTGAACGTCGAACCGGGCGCCAGCGGCTGCCGCAGTGCGCGGTTGACCAGCGGCTTGTCCGGGTCGTCGAGCAGTTTCTGCCAGGCGTCGCCGTCCGCCGTCCCGCTGATCTTCGACGGGTCGTACGAAGGGGTGGAGACCACGCCCAGCACCTGCCCGGTCTTCGGGTCGATCGCGACCGCCGCACCCTTGTCGGTGCCGAGCGCCTTGTAGGCCGCCTTCTGCACGGCCGGGTCGATCGTCGTCAGGACGTTGCCGGGGGCCGCCGACTCGCCCGTCACCACGTCCATCGGGCTCTTCAGCCGGTCGTCGGTGCCGTCCAGCACATGGCTGTAGATCCCTTCGAGCTGCGTGGCACCGTACGCCTGCGAGCTGTAGCCGGTGACGGCCGCGTAGAGATCGCCGTGCTTGTAGGTGCGCTTGTACGCGAGGTCGCTGCCCACCGTCCTCTTCGAGCCGGTGACCGGGTTCCCGGCCACGATGATGTCGCCGAGCGGCTGCGCGTACTGCGCGATGGTGTTCCGCCGGTTGTGTTCGTTGTCTGCGAGCGCCTGTGCCTGGTACGCCTGCACCCAGGTCGCCCGCACCAGCAGGGCGAGGACCAGCAGCAGGCAGAAGACCGAGGTGTGCCTGATCGTTTTGTTCATCCCATGGGAGGGACGAGCGGGGCGAGGCGCGGCGTTCCCGGTTGTGCCGCTTCTCACCGGTTTCTCATGACCGGCCGAGGCGACCCGGGGGCGATACCCCGGGTCACCCCGGCCGGGTGAACAGCAGCTCCTCGGTGTCCTCTCCGCGGGCGTGCGCGTACCCGTGGTCCTTGCCCGTGACGGCGAACCCGCACTTCTCCAGCACCCGGCGCGAACCGGTGTTGTCGGCCGCGGCCCGCGCGTGCAGCGGGCGGTCCGGTACGACGTCGAGCAGCGCCCGCAGCGCGGCCGTCGCGAGCCCGCGGCCCCAGTGCGCCCGGTCGATCCAGTAGGTGACCTGGCGGTCTTCCGGCGGCCCGTACGCCCCGGCGTTGCCGACCACCACGCCGTCCGCGAGCACCGTCCGCATCACGACCGAGCGGTCGGCCAGGACGCGCCGCCAGTGGGCGTCGAACGCGTGCCGATCGGTGGGGTCCTCGCTGGTGAAGGCGGCCGTCCTGACCGACTCCGGGTCGGACATGAACGCGAAGAACGACGGCAGATCGCCCTCCCGCACCTCGCGCAGGGAAACCAGCATGGTTCAGAGCCTCCGGGTGGCCAGCGTCAGGCGGTCCCGCGCGCCGAACAGTGCGTCCTTCACCATCTGCTCGTGCGCGGGCGTGAGCCGGGCGACCGGCACCGAGCAGCTGATGGCGTCGCGGGCAGGGGTGCGGTACGGGACGGCGACGCCGAAGCAGCGCAGCCCGAGGGTGTTCTCCTCGCGGTCCACCGCGTAGCCCTGCTCGCGGATGAGGTGCAGCTCCTCGATGAGCTTCTCGCGGTCGGTGATGGTGTGTTCGGTCAGCGCGGGCAGCGTCTCAGGAAGCATCTTGCGGACCTGCTCGTCGCTGTGGGTGGCCAGCAGCGCCTTGCCGAGCGAGGTGGAATGGGCGGGCAGCCGACGGCCGACGCGGGTGAAGGGACGCAGATAGTGCTGGGACTGCCGGGTGGCGAGGTACACCACGTTCGTGCCGTCGAGGCGGGCCAGGTGGATGGTCTCCGTCGTGTCGTCGGCGAGCCGGTCCAGCGTCGGGCGGGCGGCCGCGACGACCTCGTCGCCGTCGACGTACGAGGTGCCGACGAGCAGGGCCCGTACGCCGATCCCGTACCGCGTGCCCGTCGCGTCGGTCTCCACCCAGCCCAGCTCCACCAGCGTGCGCAGCAGCATGTAGAGGCTGGACTTGGGATAGCCGACGGCCTCCTGCACCGCGGCGAGCGAGTGCATGCCGGGTCGGCCGGCGAAGTATTCGAGCAGTTCCACCGTCCGCACGGCGGACTTGACCTGTGCCCCACCAGACTCGGCAGCCGACATCGCCCTACGCCCCTTCCAGCCCACTTACGAAATCCTGCGACCTCTTGAACTCAGCGACTTCTTGCCAACACCGAACGCCCGGAAATAGAGTCGCCGCATATTCATGATCAGGAACTTTGTTCAGAATACCGAACAACTTCTGATGTGTGGCAGTGGAGCGGAAGGAATCACGGTGGCAGCAGCACCAGTCTGGAGCGTCGACCCCCGCACCGGGAACCCGCGTGAGCAGGTTGCGGTGGAGGCTACAGCGGAGGAGGTCGACCGCGCGGTCCGGGCCGCCCATGCGGTACGCGCATCGCTCGCCGACCGCACCGTGCGCGCCGCGTTCCTGCGTACCGCCGCCGAGCTGCTCACCGCGGCCGGGGAGCACATCATCGAGGCCGCCGACGCCGAGACCGCGCTCGGCCCGGCCCGGCTCACCGGTGAACTCGCCCGCACCGCAGCCCAGTTGAAGGCCTTCGCGGAGGTCGTCGACGAGGGCGCCTTCCTCGACATCCACATCGACCACGAGGACGCCACCAGGACCCCGCCCTGGCCCGACCTGCGCCGCTACAAGATTCCGCTCGGCGTCGTCGCCGTGTACGCGGCCAGCAACTTCCCGCTCGCCTTCTCCGTCCCCGGCGGCGACACCGCGAGCGCACTGGCCGCCGGCTGCCCGGTCGTCGTCAAGGCGCACCCCGACCACCCCGCCACCTCCGAGCTGTGCGCCTCCGTGCTGCGCCGGGCGGCCGTCCGCGTCGGCCTGCCGGAGGATGTACTGGTCCTGGTACACGGCTTCGAGGCGGGCATCGAGCTGATCAGGCACCCGCTCGTCGCCGCCGCCGGCTTCACCGGCTCCGTACGCGGCGGACGCGCCCTGTTCGACGCGGCGGGCGCCCGCCCCACCCCCATCCCCTTCCACGGCGAGCTGGGCTCCCTCAACCCCGTCGTCGTCACCGAGGCCGCCGCCGCCGAGCGCGGCGAGCAGATCGGCGCCGGGCTCGCGGGCTCGATGACGATGGGGTCGGGCCAGTTCTGCACCAAGCCCGGATTCGTCCTGGCCCCGGCGGGGGAGAGCGGCGACCGGCTGCTGAAGTCCCTGACCGACGCGGTCAGCGACACCGAGGCCGGGGCCCTGCTCGACCACCGGATGCGCGACGCCTTCGTCGCGGGCGTACGCGAACGGGCCGAACTGCCCGACGTGCAGGCCCCGGTCACCCCCGGCGCGGGCGGCGAGCACACCGTCGCGGCCGGCTTCCTCACCGTACCGGCGCACCTCCTCACCGCCGACGGCCCGCACGACGCGCTCCTGGAGGAGTGCTTCGGCCCCGTCACCGTCGTCGCCCGCTACGCCTCCGCGGACGAGATCACCGCCGTCCTCTCCCGGCTCCCCGGCAACCTCACCGCCACCCTCCAGACCGCCACGGACGGCGCCGACGCCGACGCCTCCGCCCTTCTCGCGGCCCTCACCCCGCTGGCCGGCCGGATCATCGTCAACGGCTGGCCGACCGGAGTCGCCGTCGCCCCCGCCCAGCACCACGGCGGCCCCTACCCGGCCACCACCTCCACCTCCACCTCGGTCGGCGCCACCGCCATCGAGCGCTGGCTGCGCCCGGTCACCTACCAGACGACCCCCGAGGCCCTGCTCCCCCCGGAGCTCCGCGAGGACAACCCCCTGAACCTGCCCCGCCGAGTGGACGGCCGCCGCGCATGACTCCGCATCTCCCCGAACTCCCCTTTGAGCTGCGCCCGTTCGGCCCCGCGAGCGACTGGACCTACGAAAACGGCGCACTGACCGCCCGCGCGGGCGCCCGCCAGGACCGCTTCGTACCACCGGGTGGCGAAGCCCTCGACCCCGCGAGCGACGCCCCCCGCCTCCTCGGCGCCGCACCCCCGGGCGACTTCCAACTCCTCGCCCGGGTGCGCGTCGGCTTCGCCGCGGCCTTCGACGCGGGCGTGCTCTACCTCCACGTCGGGGAACGCGAGTGGGCCAAGCTCTGCCTGGAACTCTCCCCCGACCGTCCCACCATCTGCACGGTCGTCACCCGCGGCCGCTCCGACGACACCAACTCCTTCGTCGTCGACGGTGACAGCTACTGGCTCCGCCTCAGCCGCACCGGCAACGCGTTCGCCTTCCACGCCTCCGCCGACGGCCAGAAGTGGACCTTCGTCCGCGTCTTCGCCCTCGGTGATCCGCAGGAGGAGGCCGCGGCATCGGTCGGCTTCCTGGTCCAGTCGCCCACGGGTGAGGGCTGCGAGGCGACGTTCGACCGGATCGAGTTCCGTACGACGGGACTTGGGGATCTGCGCGACGGTAGCTGAACAGACTCGCACATCCGTCGCGTCATCGAACGAATGAGTGCGCATACTCAGCGGAACCGAGTACCGGCCCCCAACCCTCCGCGCCTGCCGGAGGGTTGGATGGGCCGCATGAAGACCACTCCCGCCGCCGAGGCTCGCACGGCCGCCACCGAGCGCGCGGACCGCAACACCCGCATGGCCTCATGGTTCGCCCTGGGAATGCTCGTGCCCGCGCTGATCGGCTCCGGCCTCATCGTGCTGAGCACGACCCGGGCGTCCGGCTGCCTGACCTACGGCGTGGAGTGCGCCGATGTCCCCCAGGGCTGGATCCCCGGTTGCCTGGTGGCGGCGGTCGTACTCGGCGTCGCGGCGGTCGCCTGGCCGAGGAAGTGGCTGCCGTTCGCCTCCGCACGCGGCTGGCTGCTGGGCCTGCACATCGTGGCGCAGCTCATGATGGTGTCACTGATCCTCAGCTATGCCTGATGACACGTCGGCCCAGGTCTCGCGACGCGACCGAGACAACGTCCCGACTCGGCAGCCCCCGGGCGTCTAGCCAGGGCGTCGGCTGCCATGTGGAGTGTTGTGCCCCCGGCCGATGCCCGGGGGCACAACTTTGGCCGCCGTGGCGGGATCCTTCCGCTGATGGTTCACGGGTGATACCCCTCCGTTCACCTGCGCCGCCCACCATCCACGATGGGCATGTCGTACAACTTCACGGCGTGCCCTTCACCTTGCGGCGATAAGGAAGGACGGCTGCCGATGCGGCCAACAGAGCGGCGAGTACGGCCGGGTGGCAGATCGGGCGGGCGCCGGCTGGCGGGGGTGGCCCTCACCGCGCTGCTCCTCGCGAGCGGCAACCTGACCACGGCATACGCCGAAACCGGTTCGGGACAGCGCACACCAGGGCAGAGCGGGTCGGCGGACGCCACGAGTCTGCCGGTCCTCACCCCCGGCGACGGGGCCTACCTGGAGGACACGGAGAAGGTCGCGGCCACGCCGACGCTGGCTGGCGACTCCGTGACGGAGCTCGCGGTCGACGGGAAGGCGATCGACGCGGAGCGGACCGTCGGGGTGTCCCGGCTCAGCTTCGATGTCGGGTCGAACTCGACGGAGGCTCGCTACCACAACTACGTGCTGGTCAACGGCGAGTACCGGGCCGAGATCGGTGACCTCGTCAATGAGCGGGGCACGATCGAGATCCCGAACCAGCACCTGGTCAAGGGCGAGAACAAGATCGAGATCCTGGCCGGCGCGGTCGACAGCTCGTGCGGCACCAATTATGACGACTTCGTGCTGTCCGACATCAGCCTGGACCTGCTCGGCGAGGTCGCGGACGGCGAGGAGAACGAGTACACGTACTCCTTCGGCGACGGCAGTTGCGGTTCGAACACCTCGCTGCTGACGCAGGCGACACTCAGCTTCTTCGTCCTGGGCGACCCGCAGGGCACCACTGGCCTCAAAGCCGATCTGGACACCACGGAGTTCGCCAACGGCGAGCACGCCCTCACCGCGAAAACCGCCTCGGGCAAGACCGTCAAGAACACAGTGACGGTGAACAACGCCCCGGCGGGCGCCCCCCGGCTGCTGCCCAAGGACGGCACGCTGGTGAAGGGTCCGCAGCCGGTGTTCGCGAACTTCCCGGCGGGCGCCGAGGGCGACGTCGAGTCGCTGACCGTGGACGGTGGCGCGCCTGTCACCGATCCGCACCTCGGCAACGGCGCGGCGACCTTCTCCTTCGACGTCGGGTCGGACTCGATCGACGACCGGAACGACAACTACCTGCTCGTCAACGGCAAGCGCATCGACCTGGGCGGTACCTGGGTGAGCCAGCGGGTCGACATAGCGATCCCGGCACGCCACCTGGTACCCGGTGACAACACCATCACGGTCGTCACCGGCCCGTACAAGGAGAGCTGCGGCAACAACCGCGACGACTTCGACATCGCGCGGCTCGCTCTCGCCCTCGACGGCGCGACCGTCACCGGCCAGGACATCGCGGACTCGTACGCCATGGGCGACGGCACCTGTGGCAGCAGCGACACCCGCCTGCGCGAGGTGGAACTGCACTACACGATCGACGCCCCCGGCGTGCGAGTGTCCGACACCCTCGGATCCGGCGACGCGGCCCTCGGTTTCACGGTGGGCAGCAACTCGATCGAGGCCCGCTACCAGAGCCACATCCTGGTGAACGGTCAGAAGCACGTGATCGAAAGCGACTTCGTCAGCCAGCACGTCGATCTCGCTTTCCCGAACGAGTGGCTCGTCCCCGGCTGGAACACGATCGACTTCGTCACCGGCACATATCCGACGTCGTGCGGCGACAACCGCGACGACTTCGCCGTCTCCGCCATCACCCTCACTCCGGCGAACGGCACCGCCACCGGCCGGATGCTCAAGGGCTCGTACAGCTTCGGCGACGGCAACTGCGGCGACAACGTCAACCCGCTGACCGAGATCGACCTGGAGTTCTTCGTCGAGGGCCCGGCCCAGGGCCTCCGCGCAGACCTCGACACCGCGAAGATCGACGACGGCAAGCACACCCTGGCCGCGACATCGAAGACGGGCAAGACGGCGACCCGCGTCCTGGCCACTGACAACTCGGCGCCCCAGATCGCCTCCAGCATCCCCGCCGCCGGCCAGAGGATCAACGCGTCGGTCGTCCTCGACGTCCGGCTCCAGGACCTCTCCGGCGTGGTGAACGGTCCCGACGTCAAGCTCGACGGCAAGCCGGTCGAGATCGGCGCCTCCGTGGGTCCCGGTCTGTCCGCCGGCGAGCACACGCTGTCGGTGTCCGGCACCGACGGTCTCGGCAACAGCGGCACCCGCGAGGTCGAGTTCACCTCCGCCGGGATCCCGGACACCCCCGCCGACCTCACCCCGAAGTCCGGGGCGACCGACGCGGGCACCAGCGTCGAACTGTCGGCCAAGGTCGCCGAGCCCGACGGCGGCACGGTGAGCGCCACCTTCTCCGAGGCCGAGATCCTCACCCCCAACCAGGTGTACGAGGGAACGGCCGCGTCCGTTCCCACGACGCTCAAGGTCAAGGGCGAGAAGGAGGTGAAGGCCGACGGCCTCGCACCCGCCGACGGCAGGACCCTCGACGCGCCGGCCGCCGAGGACGTCACGTATCAGCGGTTCGACGTCCAGGTGAAGGGCCATGTCGACGCTCCGGTGCTGCGCTGGGAGGGCGTCATCGACCCGGAGCGGCTCGCCGCGCTGCGCGTGTGGAACACCGCGACGAAGCAGTGGGACGTCCTCACCAGTGCCCGCGGCGCCGCCGACGGCGACACCGTCCTGACCGCCGTCGTCGACCGGAAGCACGTCGATGGGCAGCAGGTCCATGTCATGGTGACCGGTGAGGACCCGTTCGCCGACGATGTCGACGCCGGTGATCCGAACAAGTTCGCCGACCCCGACTCGTACGACTTCTCGATCGTTCACTACACCGACACGCAGTACCTTTCCGAGGGCGCGGTGGAGCAGGAGACGGCAGCGGAGCGCGCGGTCTGGGAGAAGGCGTACGGCGACGTCTCGCGCTGGGTCGCCGACAACAAGGACAAGCGCAAGATCGCGTACGTCGCCCACACCGGCGACATCATCGAGAACAACATCCGCAAGCCCGCCGACGAAGCCACCCGGCGCCAGGTCACCGGCGAACTGGAGATGTCCTCGAAGCAGCAGAAGATCCTGGACGACGCGGGTGTGCCGAACGGTGTGATCGCGGGCAACCACGACAACCAGTCGGGCACCGAGAACGGTCCGGACGCGATCTACAACCGGTACTACGGGCCCGAGCGCTACCAGGCGCTCTCCCAGGGCTGGAAGCACGCCAAGTACGGCGGGCCATGGCGCCCGGGCGACAATCAGAACCATTACGACCTGTTCTCCGCCGGCGGCCTCGACTTCGTCGTGGTCGGCCTGTCCTACGGGGTGACGCGCGAGGAAGCCGAATGGGCCGACTCGATCTTCAAGCGCTACCCCGACCGCAACGGCATCCTGCTCTCGCACGACTACCTCGCCCCGAGCAGCAACCCCGACGGACGCGGCGCCAAGTTCTCCGCACCGGACGGCTCGATGCTGTACAAGACGGTGGTCCAGGACAACCCGAACGTGTTCCTGATCCTCGCCGGTCATGAGCACGGCGTCGGCACCAACGTGAAGCCGCGTGTCGGCGAGGTCGCCCACGACGTCGTCGAACTGCTCGCGGACTACCAGTTCTACACGGTGTCCGCGGACCGGCTCGGACTCACCGAGATCGGCGGCTACCAGCCGAACGACCAATTGCAGTTCGGCGCGAGCTTCTTCCGGATGCTCCAGTTCGACGTCGACCGGTCCGAACTGATTGTGGACACCTACTCGCCGCTGCTCGACGAGTTCGGTGCCACCGAGTACGACAAGAACCACCGTTACGACGGAACCGAGGACAACATGGTCCTCCCGATCGACCTCAGCACCCGCAAGACGACCTTCAAGACCGACTCGCTGGCGCTCTACAACCCCGTCAGCATCATCGGGAGGACCGAGGCCGACTCCGGTGGGGTCGCCTCGGTGACCTGGAAGGGACTCAAGCCCGGCACGACCCACGCGTGGTTCGTTACGGCGCGCTCCACCGGCGGCGGCGTGACCGCCTCCGCGCCCAGCGCCTTCGTGACCAAGGACGGCCACGGCCGGCCCGGTACCTGGGGACCCGACGTGCCCGCCTACCCGTGGTTCACGTCGTCCACCGACCGGCGGTGACCGGTTGACCCGCCGGTAGCACGCGACCGGCACCACGCCCGCTGTCCCGGACCCGAGCGGTCCGGGACAGCGGGCCCACCACTGCCCGGCCCTCGACCACGAGAACCGAGACCTCCATGCGTCCCGCCCCCTTGCCCCTGCCGGCACCCGCGCCCTCCTCCCGGCTGCCCGCCGCGCTCATCACCACCGTCGCGGCGCTCGTGGCCGTGCTCGCCATCGGCTTCGCCCACCCGGCCCCCGCCGCCGCGCACGACGCGACCTCGACCGCGTACGTCGCGGTGGAGGGCACCGAAACCCGCATCGAGGCGACCCTCGACCTCGAATACGACCTGCTCATGAAGTCGGCCTGGCTCTACGCCGAGGCGTACGGGGCGAAGAACCGCGTGGAGCAACTGCACCAGCTGAAGACCAATGCCGACGCGGTGACCGAGTACGTCACCGGACGCTTCGCCGTCACCCGCGACGACATCTCCTGCACACCGCGCCGCGTCGGCGACGCGGACGTCCGCACCCGCGGCACCCGGCCGTTCGCCGTCCTCACCCTGGCCTACGACTGCGCGGCGGGCGCAGACGGCACCTACACGATCTCCAGCGCCCTGTTCCCCGACGCCGAAAGCTTCGTCCACAGCACGGAGACGATCGTCCACTACGACATCGACGGGCAACGGGGCTCGCAGATCCTGACCGCCGCCGAACCGGCCCTGGAGACCGGCGGACACCACGAGTCGCACCAGATCGTGGAGTTCTTCCTGCTCGGCACCGAACACCTGCTGTTCGGCCTCGACCACATCCTCTTCCTCCTGTCACTGCTCATAGGAGCCCGTGGCCTGCGCGACATCGTCCGCACGGCGACCGCCTTCACGGTCGCGCACAGCGTCACGTTCCTGCTGGCGGCCACGGGCGTCGTGAACGTGCCGGGATCGGTCGTGGAGCCGGTCATCGCGGGCTCCATCGTCGTCGTGGCGCTCGCGAGTGTCGTCCTGCGGGACCGCGAGGGGACCGGGCCCTGGCGGCTGCCGGTCGTCTTCCTGTTCGGTCTCGTCCACGGTCTGGGCTTCGCGGGCGCGCTGGGCATCGACGAGAGCTGGTCCTGGGAACTGCTGCTGTCGCTACTGAGCTTCAACGTCGGTATCGAAGCGGTGCAGTTGGGCATCATCGCCGTGGGCTTCCCGCTGCTGCTCCTCCTTCGCAGGACTCCCGCACACCGCTGGGCCCTGCCCGCGATGACCGCGCCCATCGTGATCGTCAGTCTGTACTGGTTCTGGGACCGGCTGTCCGTCGCGGCATGACTTGGGTCCGCCGGAGCCAACCCGCCCTGAGTGAGCGCCCGGCGCCCGCGGGTAACGCTGCACGGGAAGCGCCGGGCGGTTCGTCGGTCAGGAGCCGGCCGCGTACCGCACGAAGTGCGTCCAGCCTGCGCGGGTGAGCGTCAGGTGGGGGAGGGATGTGTCCTTCGAGTCACGGACGAGGACCGCCTCTTCGATAGGGGCCACCTCGATGCACTCGCCGCCCTCGTTGGAGCTGTAGCTGCTCTTGAACCACGAGTTGTCTGCCGGGTTCTGAACGCGGACGTCGGGCTTCATTGGTCTTTCAGCAACCTTTCGATCAGAGCCGAGGAATCACGCGGAGTGAGCGCCTGAGACCGGATGCATCCATATCGTGCAGCCAGGATACGGACCTCCTCCGGGTCGGTGATCAAACGGCTGATGTTTTGCACCTCAAGGTATCCGACCTGGGGCTTGCGCGTGGGTGTGAGGAGGATGAACGGACCGGCCAGGCCCGCATGTTCAGGACGGTCAAGCGGCATGACCTGGAGCTCCACGTTGCGCAGCCTGCCGAGTCTGATCAGCTCTTCGAGCTGCTCCTTGTGGACGTCCCATTCGCCGACCGGGCGTCGGAGGACTGCCTCCTCGATGACGCAGTTCACCATCGGGGCCGGTCGGTTCGTCAGAACCGCCTGTCTGGCCAGGCGCGCCGCCACGCGCTGCTCGATGAGTTCGTCGTCCAGCAGCGGCTTGCGCATGGCATACAGGGCGCGGGTGTGTGCCTCAGCCTGGAAGAGGCCGGGCACCGTGTGGTTGCTGTAGTAGGAGAGTTCGACGGCATCCGCTTCCAGCTTCGCGTAGTCCTTGAACCACGCCGGATGCTTCACCCGCGCCCGTGCCTTCGCCCGCGAGATGTCCTCCTTCGCCGTCCGCAGCAGCCCGCCTGCCTCCAGCAGATCGTCCGCCGCGTCCAGGAACTCCGGCTGCGGTGTCCTGCGCCCCCGTTCCAGCGACCGGATCAGGTCCTCGCTGTAGCCGAGCTGATCACCCAACTCCCGCTGGGTGAGGCCGGCCCGCTCCCGAAGGAGCCGGACCTGTCGGCCGATCACGCGGAACAGGTCCGCGGCTTCCTCCGAGTCGTCGTCGCCACCGATCGCACCGTCCAGCTCCATCGCTGCCCGCTTTCGTTCCATGGGCCGACCGCGTGCGCCGTCACGTCACGGCGGACAACCGGTACCGATTGCCGTGCGTACTGGTACGTGCACGCTACGTACCACTGTCGTTGCTGGTCAGCGTACGGTCACCTGGCCACTCTGAGTGGCGTGACGAGTGAATCCGTAGAGATCGAAATTCTGCAACCGGCAACTGCCGCTCCGCAGTTCACGCAACTGCTCAGTGCCACCCGCCGAGGAGCCCGCCTGGCTCGCCTGCTCGCCGTGGAGCAACTGGTGGCGTGGGGGTGGCCGCGCGACGGCGAGCGGACCGACGCGGCTGCGCTCGTCGTCGCCGAACTGGCGGCGAACGCGGTCACGCACGGGCGGTTGGACGGGCGGGGCTTCCGGCTCGGGCTTGCCCTCCTTCCGACCGCGCGGTTGCGCATCGAGGTCACGGACCCGCGCGGCGAGCGCCTCCCTGCCGCGCCCCGGGAAGCGGTTGAAGGAGGCCGGGGGCTGGTCATCGTCGATGCTCTTGCCGCGGAATGGGGCGTACACCCGTACCCGCCGTCGGGGAAGACGGTCTGGGCGGAGGTCGCCGCGACGCGCCCGGGTAGCTGTTAGCCCAGCCGTTGGCCGTCGGCCGTCCCCGGCGCCTCCGTGGCTGTCGCGAGTGCCGATGGAGCTGGCTGGGCGCCGGGTGGGCGCGGCGGCCACGGTCTGCTCGGGCCCGGGGAATGAGAGAGTCCGCTCGCGCGTTGCGTACGGGAGCGGAGGGTGGCTCCGTGATGCACGAACCGTAGGCACGAGTACACGGAGAGAAGAAGAAACATGCGCGTCGAGATCTGGAGCGACATCGCCTGCCCCTGGTGCTACATAGGGAAGGCCCGCTTCGAGAAGGGGCTGGCGGGGTTCGCCCACCGTGACGAGGTCGAGGTCGTGCACCGCTCCTTCGAGCTCGACCCCGCGTACCCCAAGGGCGACACCACGCAGGTGATCGACCTGCTGGCGCAGAAGTACGGGCGCACCCGCGAAGAGGCGCGGGCCATGGAGGCGAACGTCGCGGCCAACGCGCAGTCCGAAGGGCTCGGCTACCTCACCGAGGGCCGTGACCACGGCAACACCTTCGACATCCACCGGCTGCTCCACCTGGCCAAGGCCCGTGGCCGCCAGGACGAGCTGCTGAGCCTCGCCTACCGGGCGAATTTCGCCGAGGAGCGTTCCGTCTTCGACGGTGACGTGCTGGTCGAGCTCGCCGTCGAGGCCGGTCTCGACGCCGATGAGGCGCGCGCCGTTCTCGCCGATCCGGAGGCGTACGCCGCCGAGGTGCGGGCCGACGAGCGTGAGGCGTCCGAGCTGGGGGCCAATGCCGTGCCGTTCTTCGTGCTCGACCGACGGTACGGGATCTCCGGCGGCCAGCCCGCCGAGGTGTTCGCCCAGGCGCTCGAACAGGCTTGGCAGGACCGGCCGCTCACGGCGATCGGCGGGGACGCGGCGGCGTGCGACGCCGACGGTGCCTGCGAGGTCCCGCAGCCGCAGGCCGACCGCAACGCCTGAGCCCGCAGGTTCGCAGCGACACCTGGCGCCTGCCCTCAGCCGCGTGCATAAGCATCCCTTGGGTGTACCCCTTAACTCCAGGTGATTGACTATGAGTTGGGGGGGCTTCACGCTGGGCGCATGGAGACTACTTCGCTCAGCCGTACGGTGGACGACGAGTTCGCACCGGAGACCACGTACCTCAACACCTCCACCTGCGGGCTGCTGCCCCGGCGCACCGTGGAGGCCGTGAAAGCGCTGGCCGAGGCGATCGCCACGGGCCGCGGGGCCGGCTCCGGGGACTTCGAAGCGGTGGACGCGGCCCGGGCCGGCTTCGCCCGCCTCGTCGGGATCGGCGCCGACCGGGTCGCCATCGGCAGCTCGGTCTCCGTGCACGTCGGGCTGATCGCGGCCGCGCTGCCGCCGGGGGCCGAAGTCCTGGCGCCCGAGGGGGAGTTCAGCTCTGTCGTCAGCCCGTTCGCGGTCCGTGGCGATCTCAAGATGCGATACGTCCCGCTGGACGGGCTGGCCGGCGCGGTACGGCCCGGCACCGCGCTCGTTGCCTTCTCCTCCGTGCAGTCCGCCGACGGCCGTATCGCCGATCTCGACGCGGTACGCGCGGCGGCAGCCGCCCACGGCGCCCGGACCCTGCTCGACGCCACCCAGTCGGCCGGTTGGCTGTCGCTGGACGCCGGGGCGTACGACTACACCGTCACCGGCGGCTTCAAGTTCCTGCTCTGCCCGCGCGGTGCGTCGTTCCTCACCGTCACCGAGGAGGCGCAGCGCACCCTGCCGGCCGTCTTCGCGGCGTGGGTCGCCTCCGACGACCCGTGGAACAGCACGTACGGCCCGATCGAGCGCCTTTCCCCGACCGCCCGCCGCTACGACGAACCGCCCGCCTTCCTCACGTACCACGGCGCCGAGCACTCCCTCGCGCTGCTCGGCGAGGTCGGCATCGACGCCCTCCATGCCCACGCCACCGGGCTCGCGGCCCGCATGCGGGCGGGGCTGGCGGTGCTGGGGCACGAGGCCGTACCGGGGGAGTCGGCGATCGTAGCCGTGCCCGGACTCGGTGCGCGGGAGCCCGAGCTGGCACGGGCCGGGGTGGTGGTCTCGAACCGGGCGGGGAACCTGCGCGCGGCCTTCCACCTGTACAACACGGAGGCCGATGTGGACCGGATCCTGGACGTGCTCTCCGGCTGAACCCGCCCGGAAGCCGGTGTGGGAAGGGTCAGCGGAGGCCGGAGGCCGGGGCAGTTCTCGGTCTCGTGACAGAGGTTCTCCTCGACCTTGGCGAGCCGCCGGACCGCACCCTCCGGCCGGTCGCGACGTCGGCTACGACGAATCACGGCGCACCGGGGCCGGGTCCTCCCTGCCGATCCGGGCCGGCGGTATCCGTACCGTCCTGGCGCCGATCCGGTCCCACGGCTGCCGGATCGGCGTCGGCGCCGCGCGGTCCCGCCCCCGACCGAGCCCTGACCGCACGCACCTTCGGCCTCGCGGTGTTACAAAGGGCAATGTGGTCAATCGTTTCGGCCGATTCCGGAGCGTGCAGGTTCGGTCACTCACGGGCAAGTATCCTCGGAGCGTCGCAGGCCAGGTTTTCGCTCTACAGGTGGCTGTGGTCGTGCTCCTCGTGGCGTCTGCGGTGTTTGCGCTCGTAGTGCAGTCCCGGCACGACAGCAACGCGGAGGCGCGAAGCCGTACCATCGCCGTCGCGCAGACATTCGCGCACTCACCGGGCCTCCTGACCGCACTGAGGGCCCCTGATCCCACCAAGGTGCTCCAGCCGCTCACCGAGGCGGGGCGGAAGGCGGCCGGCGTCGACTTCATCGTGGTGACGGACACAAAAGGGATCCGCTACACGCACCCCCGGCCGGACCTGATCGGGAAGAGGGCCGTCGCCACCATTGGGCCGGCGCTGGCCGGCCGCGTGTACACCGAGAGCGTCAACGGCCCGTTCGGCCGCGAGATGCAGGCAATCGTCCCCGTCCATGATCGCGCGCACAAGGTCGTGGCCCTGGTGGCTGCCGGGATGAAGGTCAAGCACGTGACCGGCGTGGTGGCACGGCAGATTCCGATCATCCTCGGCGCAGGAGTCGCTGCGCTCGCTGTGGCCACGGGCGGGACCGCGCTGGTGGCCAGGCGGCTGCGGCGGCAGACCCACCGTCTGGGCCCTGCCGAGATGACCCGTATGTACGAGCATCACGACGCGGTGCTCCACGCCGTGCGCGAAGGCGTGCTCATCGTCAGCAGAGACGGTCGGCTGCTGTTGGCCAATGACGAGGCCAGACGGCTGCTGGATCTGCCGCTCGACGCCGAGGGGCGGCACATCTCGGACTTGACCAGCCTTGATCCCGGCACGGTGGATCTGCTGACCTCGGGGCGCACGGCCACGGACGAAGTGCACCTCGCGGGGAACCGACTGCTCGCGGTGAGCCAGCGGTCCACGGACCGTAACGGTGGCCCCAAGGGGACGGTCGCGACCTTGCGTGACTCCACGGAGCTGCGGGCGCTGTCCGGCAGGGCGGAGAGCGCCCGCGAGCGGCTGCGGCTGCTGTACGACGCCGGTCTCGGCATCGGTACCACCCTCGATGTGGTGCGCACGTCCGAGGAACTGGCCAAGGTCGCGGTCCCCCGGCTCGCCGACTTCGTCACCGTCGATCTGGCCGACCCGGTCCTGCACGGGGACGAGCCGACCGGTACCGACGCGGCCATGCGCCGCACCGCTGTCCGCGGCATCCGGGACGACCATCCCCTCTACGAACTCGGCCACCAGATCAGCTTCCTCCCCTCCACGCCGCAGGCACGGGCCTTCGCCACCGGCCGGCCGGAGCTGGTGCCCGACCTGTCCGCCGCGCCCGGCTGGCTCGCCCAGGACCCGGAGCGGACGCGGATGATCGTCGATTACGGCATCCATTCGCTCATCACGGTGCCCCTCCAGGCACGGGGCGTCATCCTGGGCATGGCCAACTTCTGGCGCTCCGAGAAGCCCCAGCCGTTCGAGGAAGACGACCTGTCCCTGGCCGAAGAACTGGTCGCCCGGGCGGCCGTCAGTATCGACAACGCCCGCCGCTACACCCGTGAGCACGTCATGGCCGTGACTCTGCAACGCAGCCTGCTCCCGCGGGCACTGCCCGAACAGAGCGCGCTCGACGTCGCCCATCGCTACTTGCCCGCGCTCTCCGGGGTGAGCGGCGACTGGTTCGACGTGATCCCGCTCCCGGGCAGTCGGGTGGCGCTGGTCGTCGGGGATGTCGTCGGCCACGGCCTGCACGCGGCCGCCACGATGGGACGGCTGCGCACGGCCGTGCACAATTTCTCCACACTCGACCTGCCGCCCGACGAGATCCTCAGCCACCTGGACGACCTGATCGGGCGCATCGACCAGGAGGAGGCGGAGACAACCGCCGACGCGGGGATCATCGGAGCGACCTGCCTGTACGTGATCTACGATCCTGTCTCCCGCCACTGCGCCATGGCTCGGGCCGGGCATCCCCTGCCCGCACTGGTCCGGCCCGACGGCAGTGTGTCGTTCCCCGACCTGCCGGCCGGCCCGCCTCTGGGCCTGGGCGGTATGCCGTTCGAGACGGCGGAACTGGAAGTGGCGGAGGGCACGCAGCTCGTCCTCTACACCGATGGGCTCATCGAGGACCGCACCCGAGACATCGACGTGGGGATCGAGTTGCTGCGTCAGGCCCTGGCGTGCCACCCCGACCGGTCGCCGGAGGAGAGCTGTCAGGCGGTGCTCGACGCGCTCCTGCCGAGCCGGCCGAAGGACGATGTGGCGCTGCTCATCGCCCGGACACGGGCTGTCCCGCCCGACCATGTCGCCGACTGGGACGTACCGTTCGATTTCGCTGTCGTGGCGGGGATGCGTGCTCTCGTGGCCGAGAAGCTCGACGACTGGGGTCTGTCCGAGCTCGCGTTCGCCACGGAACTGGTGCTCAGCGAGTTGATCACCAACGCCATCCGCTACGGCTCCGCGCCCGTCACCGTACGACTGCTGTACGACCGCACCCTGACCTGTGAGGTGGCCGACGGCAGCAGCACCTCGCCCCATCTGCGCTATGCCGCCGTGATGGACGAAGGAGGCCGCGGTCTGTTCCTCGTCGCACGATTGACCGAACGCTGGGGCACCCGCTACACCCCCCAGGGAAAGGTCATCTGGGCGGAGATGGCGCTGCCCCGGTCCGATGGGAGCGCGGACGGCACGGCGTGGCAGGACATCCTCGACGCGGAACTCTGACCGCTGGATCGGTAAGCCCCCGAGCGGAGCACCTCCCCGGCCGTCCCGGCATGGTGTCCGGGACCAGGACCGTCGTGCGATCGACGCCGACGGTCTCATTCCAGAGCTTCTGCCGGACCGTGGGCCAGAGCTTCTGCCGGACCCTGGGCCGGGCTACTCCTGCCCCGCCTCCTCCAGCGGCGCACCGTGCCACTGCCACGAGGTGACCCGGGGCCGGCCGGGCAGCTCCGCGCGTCCGGTGGCCCAGAGCAGAACGGCCCAACGGTCGGCGTCCTTCGGGGCGTTGGGGAACAACCGGGCCAGCACCCGGTCGCAGAGACCGGCGGGCGGCGTCCAGGGGACGCCCAGGCCGGCGGCCAGGTCGTGCGTGTGGACCAGGGTCTCCACGATGCCCATGGCGGCGAAGCCCTCCGGGTCGGACACCCCGTAGGGGTGGTACGAGCGCAACTCGGGCGAGGCCGTCCGTACCATCGCCGCGAGCAGCGCGCCGCTCGCCTCCAGTGTCCGGAGCAGCCCCGCCGGACCGGCCGACCGGTCCGCGAAGACCGCGTTCGCCGGACCCCCCTGGTGTTCGGCGTTCCAGCGGAACGGGACGTACGCGTCCAGTGGCGGCCGCTGCGGGCCCAACTGGGCCGCGTAGGAGAAGAGATCGTCGCTCAGGTGCTCCGTGGTCTCCCAGCAGTTCCATTCCAGCGTCCCGGCCGGGACCAGCCAGTCGTCCACCGGTGACTCGCCGAGCGCGGCGACCGCGAGACGGACGGCGGTGGTGACATCGTCCGCGGTGACCGGCAGTCGGGTCCCGGTCAGCGCGGCCCGTTCCGCCGCACTGCACTCGACACAGAACTCATTGCCCTCCGGATCCGCGAGCGTCGCCCAGCCCCGTCCGTTCGGCTTGCGGTGGTCGGCCACGAGAGTGGCGCCCAGGCCGAGCAGCCGCTCGACCTCCTCGTCGCGGGTGCGGTCCTGCGGCTGAATGTCCAGATGCAGACGGTTCTTGGTGCTCTTCGGCTCCGGCACCGAGATGAACAGCAGCGCGGCACCGGGGGTTTCGACGAGCGCCTCGGGATCGCCGGGGGCGTCCTCGTCGGAGAGCGGCGCGCCGAGCACCCCGGACCAGAAGCCGGCGAGCTCGTAGGCGTCGGCGCAGTCGATCGTGATGTGACGTACGAGTGAGGTCATGGGCCACACTGTCGCCGGTGACGACCTCGCGGTCCACCGACTTTAGGAGAGGTGGGCGGCCGACGGACGCCGCCCACCCCCCCACCGGGTCACGTCACCGGATCACCTCACCGGAGTGAAGTCCCGCGCCCCGATGAACTCCGGACGCCGGGCCGGTGCCGCGAACGGCTCCTCGGCGGCGTTCTCCACGCTGTTGAAGACGATGAAGACATTGCTGCGCGGGTACGGGGTGATGTTGTCCCCCGAGCCGTGCATGCAGTTGCAGTCGAACCAGGTCGCCGAACCCGCCCTGCCCGTGAAGAGCTTGATGCCGTGCCGGTCGGCCAGCTTCGTCAGCGCCTCGTCCGACGGGGTGCCGGCATCCTGCATCTTCAGGGACTTCTTGTAGTTGTCCTTCGGCGTCTCGCCCGCACAGCCGAGGAACGACTTGTGCGAACCGGGCATGATCATCAGCCCGCCGTTGGTGTCGTGGTTCTCGGTCAGCGCGATCGACACGGACACCGCCCGCATGTTCGGCAGGCCGTCCTCGGCGTGCCAGGTCTCGAAGTCCGAGTGCCAGTAGAACCCCGAAGCACCGAAGCCCGGCTTGACGTTGATCCTGGACTGGTGGACGTACACGTCCGAACCGAGGATCTGCCGGGCCCGGCCCACCACGCGCTCGTCACTGACCAGCCGGGCGAAGACCTCGCTGATCCGGTGGACCTCGAAGACCGACCGCACCTTCTGCGACTTCGGCTCGATGACCGAGCGCTCGTCGGCCCGCACCGCCGGATCGGCGATCAGCCGGTCCAGTTCGGCGTGGTAGGCGGAGACCTCGTCCGGGGTGATCAGCTGTTCGACGGTGAGGAAGCCGTCGCGCTCGAAGCCCTGGAGATCCTTCACGGTGACCGGCCCCGGGGCGCCGGGCGTCGACCAGATGACCGGGTCCTGGCGGGGAGTGATCATCTCGGCCGCGCCGCGGGTGGGGTACAGATCGGTGCGTACACCGGTGCGTACATCGGTGGTCATGGTTCAGTCCTCCTCGGTGAGCAGCGGGTAGACACCGTTCTCGTCGTGCTCCTCCCGTCCGGTGACCGGAGGGTTGAAGACGCAGACGCAGCGGAAGTCGGTCTTCGGCCGCATGGTGTGGTGCTCGTGGCCGTCCAGCAGGTACATCGTGCCGGGGGTGATCCAGTGCTTCTCGCCGGTCTCGTCATTGGTGAGCTCGGCCTCGCCCTCGACGCACAGGACGGCTTCGATGTGGTTCGCGTACCACATCGACGTCTCGGTACCCGCGTACATCGTGGTCTCGTGGAGCGAGAAGCCCACCTTCTCCTGCGCGAGCACGATGCGCTTGCTCTCCCAGGTGCCGGAGGCGGCCTTCACATGCCGGTCGGTGTTCTCGATGTCACTGAACGATCGGACGATCACGGTTCTTCGGTGCCTTTCTCTCTGCGGGGATGTTTCTCGTCGGACCCGCGCCGGGGCGTCGGACCCGCGCCGGGGCGGTCCGGGTCCGGGTCGGGTTCAGACGGTTTCGCGGACCGCGCGGGCCAGCGTCCGCAGCCCCTCGTCCAGCTCCTCGGGGGTGACGGTCAGCGGCGGCAGCAGTTTCACGACCTCGCTCTGCGGACCGGAGGTCTCTACGAGGAGGCCCAGCTCGAAGGCGCGGGTGCAGATCGCGGCGGCGCGCGCCTTGTCGGTGAACTCCATACCCCAGACCAGTCCACGGCCCCGGAACTGCGCGCCGAGCCGGGCGTGTTCGTCGCAGATCGCCAGCAGCGCCTGCTCGATCTGCTCGCCGCGGGCCAGGGTCTGCTTCTCCATCTGGCCGTCCGCCCAGTAGGCGTCCAGCGCGGCGGCGGCCGTGACGAACGCCGGGTTGTTGCCGCGGAAGGTGCCGTTGTGCTCGCCCGGCCCCCAGACGTCCAGCTCCGGTGTGAACAGGCAGAGCGACATGGGCAGTCCGTAGCCGCTGATGGACTTGGACAGGGTCACGATGTCGGGGGTGATGCCGGCCTCCTCGAACGAGAAGAACGCGCCCGTACGCCCGCAGCCCATCTGGATGTCGTCGACGATCAGCAGCATGTCGCGGCGGCGGCACAGATCGGCGAGCGCCCGCAGCCACTCGGGGCGCGCCACATTGATGCCGCCCTCGCCCTGCACCGTCTCGACGATCACGGCGGCGGGCTTGTTGAGCCCGGATCCCTGGTCCTCCAGGAGCCGCTCGAACCAGAGGAAGTCGGGCACCCGGCCGTCGAGGTAGTTGTCGAACGGCATCGGAGTGCCGTGCACCAGCGGGATGCCGGCCCCGGCCCGCTTGAAGGCGTTGCCGGTGACGGCGAGCGAGCCCAGTGACATGCCGTGGAAGGCGTTGGTGAACGAGACGATCGACTCCCGCCCCTTCACCTTGCGGGCCAGCTTCAGCGCCGCCTCGACCGCGTTGGTGCCGGTCGGACCGGGGAACATCACCTTGTACGGGAGGTCACGCGGGCGCAGCACGTTGTTCCGGAAGGACTCCAGGAAGGCCCGTTTCGCGGTGGTGGCCATGTCGAGGCCGTGGGTGATGCCGTCGCGCTCGATGTAGTCGATCAGCGCGCGCTTCAGCACCGGGTTGTTGTGGCCGTAGTTGAGGGATCCGGCGCCGGCGAAGAAGTCGAGGTAGCTGTGGCCGTCCTCGTCGGTCAGATGGGCGCCCTGCGCACGGTCGAACACGGCGGGCCAGTTGCGGCAGTAGCTCCGTACCTCCGACTCCAGGGTCTCGAAGACACTCAGCGCGGGCGGGGTGATGGTCACAGGGAATCTCCTGCTTGAGGGGGGTGTGTGACGGGTGGCGGTGCGGGTGTGCTCAGGCGTGGAACGGGCCGGGGCCCTCGGGCACGGAAACCGGCCGACGCGTTCACGCGTGGAACGGGCCGATGCGGTACAGCACTTCGGGCAGGTGCGTTCCCTCCGGGAAAAGCCCGCCGTCGAAGAGCACCTCGCGCTCCAGGCCCACGTCGTGGCGGAGCGCGTAGGAGGTGAACAGCCGGTCCGACGCGGTGTTGTCCGGGGTGACGGTCGTCTCGACCGAGGCCAGGCCCTGCTCGGCGGCGACCCGCGAGGTCAGCGCGTCCAGGAGCTTTCCCGCGAGGCCCATCCCGCGGTGGGCGTGGTCGACGGCCACCTGCCAGACGACGAGCGTCTGGGGACGGTCCGGCCGGAGGTACCCCGTCACGAAGGCGACGGGCCGGCCGGTCTCGTCGCGGCCGACCACGGAGGTGGCCGCGAAGTCACGGCACCACAGCAGGTAGCTGTACGAGGAGTTGAGGTCCAGGACCTCGGAGTCGCGGGCGATGCGCCAGATCGCGGCTCCGTCCTCCACTCGTGGGGTGTCGATGGTGAGGAATTCGCTTCGGGCACGTGCAAAATCTGCGGGTGCGGCGGTCATGGGAATTGAATTTACCCAGCAAATTTCGAAATTGCATCGATGCGAGGGGTTGGATGGAGTGATCCCCTGTGTTATCACGCGGGCGTGTGCCCCGGCGCGATCCGGCCGCGCTTTCTCCTGTTTTGAGCGCCACTTATCCGGCATAACGGGTGCGATGTGGAGTCGGTCACAAGGCCGTAAATCTCCGGTGGCGCATCGGAATTGTATGGATCGAGCCCGGATCGAGGTCCTGGAAACTCGGGTGTTTAGGGACCAGGAAAGCGGGCAGAAGAATGCGGGGAGCTGCTCTGAATAAAGCAGCTCCCCGCATTTGTGGAATATTGGCGTTCCGGTGTGGAGCTATTCGCTCGGCCAGGTTTCCGAAACGGCTTTGCGGGCAGTTTCGAAGTCGACCTGCCGGCCCGCATCGGCCAGCGCCGCCCCCAGAGCCGCGAGCGAGGACTGCACCGTTCCCCGCGTCGCATCCACACCGTAGTGATTGACCCGGATCATCTCCTTGGACAGCGCGCCCCCGCCCGCGATCAGCGGCAGCGACGGGTCGGCCGCGAGCGCCCGCGCGACCAGCCCGGCGGCGTCGACGCCCTCGGGGGCGCGCAGCGTCGTCGCGACCGGCGCCGCGTCCGCCGCCTCGTGCACGTACGGCGACAGGCCCCCGCCGAGCGCCACCGCGCCCGCGCGCGTCGCCGCGGCGGCCGAGGCGTGCCGGGCCATGAGGGCGTCCAGGCCCTCGGCGTCGATCCGCTCCACGCACGCCTCCAGCGCCAGCATCTCCAGCTGGGCGGGGGCGTGCAGCAGCGTCCTGCGACCGCCGTCGATCCAGCGCTCCTTCCAGTCCAGGAGCGAGAGGTACGAGCGGCGCGGGGCCTGCGGGTTGGCCGCGATCCGCTCCCAGGCGCGCTCGCTCACCGACACCGCCGACACCCCGGCCGGGCCGCCCATCGCCTTCTGTGCGCCGATGACACAGAGGTCGACGCCCCACACGTCCGGCAGCAGCGGCTCCGCGCCCACCGAGGCGACGGCGTCCAGCATGAACAGCGCGCCGTGCGAACGGACCACCTCGCCGATCTCGGCGACCGGATTGGTGTTCCCGGTCGCCGCCTCCGCGTGCACCAGGGAGACGAAGTCGATCTCCGGGTGCTCGGCCAGTGCCCGCGCCACCTGGTCGGCGGTGACCGCCGTGTGGAACGGCACCGCCAGATCGACGACATTGGCACCGCAGTCCCGCAGCCAGTTCCCGAAGGTCTGCCCGTACGGACCGGTGACCACGTTCAGCGCGGTCGAGCCGGGCCGGGCGCCGCCCCGGATGCAGCCTTCGAGGGGGAGCAGCGCCTCGCCCTGCATGATGACGACGTCCTGCTCGGTGGCGAGGAGGCCGGCCACCCGCTTCTCGATGGTCGCGAAACGCACGGCGGTGAGTGGGGCGAGGTCGAGGAAGGGGTGCGTCACGGTGGTGCTCTCTTCGGATCGGGTCGGGTCTGTGCGCTGCGGTGCCGCGTACGGACGGTGCTTTTGTCGAAGCGTACCCAGGGCGCCGGACCGTGCCTCGTACAGTGCTGTTCATGAGCGATCACAGGGCACCGCGGGTGCTGCACGTGAAGGGGCGGGTGCTCGTCGGACCGGAGGAGGTCCGGGACGAGCTCTGGGCCGTCGACGGACGGATCTCGTACGCGAGGCCGCCCGGCGCGGACGAGGCGGTGACCGTCACGGGCTGGGCGCTGCCGGGGCTGGTCGACGCCCACTGCCACGTCGGGCTCGACCACCACGGCGCCGTCGACGAGGCGACCAGCGAGAAGCAGGCCCTCGCCGACCGGGAGGCGGGTGCGCTGCTGCTGCGGGACGCCGGTTCGCCGGCCGACACCCGGTGGATCGACGACCGGGAGGACCTCCCGAAGATCATCAGGGCCGGCCGTCACATCGCCAGGCCCCGCAGGTACACCCGGAACTACGCGTACGAGATCGAGCCGGACGAGCTGGTCGCGTACGTCGCGCAGGAGGCGCGCCGCGGCGACGGCTGGGTGAAGCTGGTCGGCGACTGGATCGACCGGGAGGTGGGCGATCTGACCGCCTGCTGGCCGCGCGAGGCGGCCCGGGCGGCCATCGCCGAGGCGCACCGGCTCGGCTCCCGGGTCACCGCGCACTGCTTCGCCGAGGACTCGCTGCGTGATCTCGTCGAGGCCGGGATCGACTGCGTCGAGCACGCCACGGGGCTGACCGAGGAGACCATTCCGCTCTTCGCCGAGCGTGGTGTCGCGATCGTCCCCACGCTGGTCAACATCGCCACGTTCCCCGCGCTCGCGGCGGGCGGCGACGCCAAGTTCCCCCGCTGGTCGGACCACATGCGGCGGCTGCACGAGCGGCGTTACGACACCGTGCGCGCCGCGTACGACGCCGGCATTCCGGTCTTCGTCGGCACCGACGCGGGCGGGGTGCTCGCCCACGGGCTGGTGGCGGACGAGGTCGCCGAACTGGTCAAGGCGGGCATCCCGGCCCTGGACGCGCTGTCGGCGACCACCTGGGGTGCGCGTCGGTGGCTGGGGCGGCCGGTGCTGGAGGAGGGCGCCCCGGCGGACCTGGTGGTGTACGACGAGGACCCGCGGGCGGACGTACGGGTGCTGGCGGCGCCGCGACGGGTGGTGCTGAACGGGCGGGTGATCGGCTGAGGGCGGCTCACCGGGCCGCCTTCCGGCCGGGGTGTGCCGTGTTGACAGGCAGTTACCGCATCGCTGCCGGGTCGTTGAATCACTTTTGCGCGCACCCCGGCGCAGTCGATGCCTGCGCCGTCCGCGCTCAGCGGATCGGGTGACTTCGAGGAACGAACGTACCGAGATATTCGAATACAGGCGCGGAAACCCCCCTTTGGAGTGAACTCACGTCAGGTGTCTGACGGTTCACCCTCTGTGCGTAAAGCTTTCGGGGTCGAGGTCGCCGGTGCCCGCGATGTCCCCCGTTGGACGGCACCGGTGGCTCCATGTCTCTTGTGGGGGTTCCACCATCTTGAACAGCAACACCTTCCGCCTGGCCGCCCTGGCGGTCGCCGCCGCTCCTGTCGCCCTGCTGGTCGCCGTCCCGGCGCACGCCACCACCACGACCACCGGCGACGGGAAGGCGAGCGCGGTCGTGCTCCGTACCGCACTCGACGTCTCGCTCCTGAACAAGACCGTCGACGTGCCGCTCAAGGCCACGCTCAATGAAGTGCAGGCACCCGCCAGTGCCGGGAAGACCGCGCTGAGTGTGCGGCTCGACGGGGTGGACGGCGGACGGCCGTTCAGTGTCCTGAGGGCCGATGTGGCCACCGCGAAGGCCACCGTCGGCAAGCACCGGGCCGAGGGCTACAGCAATGTGGCGAAGGCCCGGGTCCATGTGCCCGGACTGCCGCTGCTCTCGCTGATCGAGGTCGAGAAGGTCACCTCCAAGGCCGTCTGCGAGGTGGGCAGGAAGCCGGTCGCGGAGTCGAACGTGCTGGGGCATGTGTCGGTCCTCGGCAAGCGGGTCGACCTCAGCGCGGGCGGCACCACGCAGATCCGGGTGCCGAGCATCGGCGAGGTGACCCTCGACCTGTCGAAGACGCACACCACCTCGCGCACCGCGGCGGCGGCCGCACTGCAACTGAAGGTCTCCGTCAACCCACTGAAGCTGAACGTCGCCGATGTGCAGGGCGAGGTCACGCTCGCCGAGGCGACCTGCGAGACCCCGAAGGGGGCCGAGCCGGGCGGCGCCAACAACGGCGGTGCCAGCAACGGCGGTGCGAGCAACGGCGGTTCCGGCAACGGCGGCGCGACCGGCGGGAGCACCTCCGGCAGTACGTCGGGCAGTACCTACGGTGCCACCGGTGGCGGTGACGGCGGCAACGTGAAGCCCCAGACCGGCACCGGCCACGCCCCGGCCGCCGACTCCAACCTCGCGGAGACGGGCGGCAGTTCGGTCACCCCGTACATCGCGGGCGGCGCCGCCCTGCTGCTGGCGGCGGGCGCGGGGGCGATGGTCGTGGCCAGGCGTCGCGCCCAGGGCTGACCCCGGCACGGCTCAGGGCCCGAGGGGGGAAACCGCAGGCCAGGAGGAGGGGGCGGGGAGCGGCGTTCGCGTGACGGAGCGCCGCTCCCCGTGGGCCGACCGGTCAGCGCGGGACCGCGGTCAGCATCTGCAGCGCCTGGTCGAGGACCTGAAGGAAACGGTTCGTCGTCGCCCGGTCGCGTACCGCCAGCCGCAGCCACTGCGGGCCCAGCCCCGGAAACGTATCTCCACGCCGTGCCGCGAACCCCAGCGCCCGCAGCCGCTCCCGCACCTCGGCGGCCCCCTCCAGCCGCACCAGGACGAACGGCCCCTCGGCCGGTTCCGCCACCCGCACTTCGGAGAACTCCCGCAGCCCCGCGACCAGATGGGCCCGGTCCGCCGAGATCCGCTCCGCCGCGGCCGCCGCCTCGCCCAGGGCCCGCGGTTCCATGCACGCCTCGGCCGCCGCCAGCGCCGGGGACGACACCGGCCACAGCGGCTGCGCCCTCTCCAGCACGCGGATCGTCTCCTCAGCGGCCAGCACGTAACCGATCCGCAGCCCCGCGAGCCCCCAGGTCTTGGTGAGGCTGCGCAGCACCACGAGCCCGGGGACGTCCGTACGCCCGCACAGCGCCTCGCGCTCGCCCGGCACCGCGTCCATGAACGCCTCGTCGACCACCAACATCCGCCCGGGACGCGCCAGTTGCTCCAGCACGGCCGCCGGATGCAGGACCGACGTGGGGTTGGTCGGATTGCCGACCACCACCAGGTCCGCGTCCTCGGGCACGGCCGCCGGATCGAGCCGGAAACCGTCCTCGGCGCGCAGCAGCACCCGCCGCACCTCGTGCCCGGCCGCGCGCAGCGCCGCCTCCGGCTCGGTGAACTGCGGATGGACCACGACCGGACGGCAGGGCGGCAGCGCCCGTGCGATCAGCACGAACGCCTCCGCCGTACCCGCCGTCAGCAGTACGCGCTCCACCGGCAGCCCGTGCCGCGCCGCGACCGCCGCCCGCGCCGGGCGACCGTCCGGATAGGCGGCGAGCGCGCCCAGCGACGCGGCGATCCGCGCCCGCAACCAGGCCGGGGGCGTACCGGTCCGTACGTTGACGGCGAGATCGGTCAGATCCCGGCCCCGTCCCCGTACTTCCGCGTCACCGTGGTGCCGCAGATCGTGCGTGCCCGCGCCTGTCGCGTCGGGGCTTTCAATGGGAGTGTGCATGACCGCCGTGGGGGTGATGGTGATGGTGGCCGTCGTCGTCGGGGTGGAAGTGCGGCTGCTGCGGCAGCCCCACCTTGTCCTCGAAGCCCGGCAGCGCGATTCGGTACACGCAAGAGTCGCAGTTCATCCGCAGATCGCCCTCGACGGCCTCCCGGTAGCGCTCCATGACCAGGTCGAACAGTTCCTCGGCACCACCGATGACCTCGGCCGGGCGGACATCGAGCTCCGGACGGGCGGCGGCCCACTCCTCGGTCTGATGACGCACCCGGTCCGGCAGGATGCCGGTGAAGAGGAAGTACGGCAGAACGACTATGCGCCCAGCACCCAGCTTCACGCAACGGTCGAGACCGGACGGTACGTCGGGCGCCGCCAGCGACACGAACGCCGTCTCCACGCCCGCGTAACCCCGGCCCTCCCAGAACAGCCGCGCCGCCTTGTACACCTCGGCGTTGGCGTCCGGGTCGGTCGAACCCCGCCCCACCAGCAGCACCGTCACCTCGGACCGGTCGGTGCCGCCCAGCACCTCGTCCACCCGGCGCTCCAGCACCTTCAGCAGCGCCGGATGCGGGCCGAGCGGACGGCCGTAGGTGTACGAGATGCCGGGGTGGCGCTCCTTCTCACGGGTCAGCGCCGCCGGAATGTCCCCCTTGGCGTGCCCGGCCGACACCAGCATCAGCGGCACGGCGGCGAAACGCCGGACACCGCGCCCGACGAGCTCGGTCACGGCGTCCCCGAGCGGCGGCGGGGACAGCTCGATGAAGCCGCCCGCGACGGGCAGTTCGGGGTGGCGCTCGCCCAGCTCCGTCACGAAGTCACGGAACGCGGCGGCCCCGCCCTCGTCCCGGGTGCCGTGGCCGGCGATGAGCAGTGCGGGCTGGGTGGCCGGGGTGGTCACAGGTTCTCCTCGGTGGTCGTGGGGGGTAGGGGGTGGTACAGAAGGGCGTTGAGGGCGGCGGCGGCGACGGCCGAGCCGCCCTTCTCCGACACATTGCTCACGGCGGGCAGACCGCTCTCGCGCAGCGCCGCCTTCGACTCGGTCGCGCCGACGAAACCGACCGGCAGCCCGATGACGAGAGCGGGCGCGGCATCCAGGACGAGCAACTCCTCCAGCGCGGTCGGCGCGTTGCCGATGACCCAGATCGCGCCGGGCCCGACCTGCTCGTACGCGAGCCGGATCGCATGTGCCGAACGGGTCAGTCCGGGGCCCGACCTGGCCTCCTTCAGCGGGCACACGGTCTCGCGGCGGGTGATGCCCGCCGCGACCATCTCGACATCAGTGACGACCGGCGCACCGGCGTGCAGCGCCGCATGCGCGACGATGAGCGACGCCTCGTCGCAGACCAGGTCCGTCGCGTACTCCAGATCCGCGGCGGAGTGGATGACCCGCTCCACGACGGCCCGGGTCAGCGGTGCGAAGTGCGAGGTGTCCAGCCGGGCGCGCAGCCGCCGGTACGACTCCTGCTCGATGGGGTGAACGGTTCGCTCCCAGGGCCGGTTCACTTCGCTCCTCCCCGCGCCGATGCGGCCGACTGCCAGCGGTAGCCGCGCGGGGTCACCATGCGGCCCGCGATCTCCCGGGTGGCCGTGTTGCCGACCGTCACGACCGTCATCATGTCGACCTTCGCCGGGTCCAGAGCGGCCAGCGAGGTCACCCGGCTGCTCTCGTCCGGACGCGAGGCGTTGCGTACGACACCGACCGGAGTCGCCGGTTCCCGGTGCTCGGACAGGATCGACAGGGCCTTCGGGAGCTGCCAGTCGCGGCCCCGGCTGCGCGGGTTGTAGAACGTCACGATGAGGTCGGCCTCGGCCGCGGCCCGGACCCGGCGCTCGATGACCTCCCACGGCGTGTGCAGATCGGAGAGGCTGATCGACACGTGGTCGTGGCCCAGCGGGGCGCCCAGGATCGCGGCAGCCGCCAGCGCGGCCGTCACACCCGGCACACCCACCACATCGATATCGGCTCCGGCCTCGGCGAGCGCGGGCGACGCCATCGCGTACACGCCCGCGTCACCGCTGCCGATCAGCGCCACCGCATGCCCCTTGCGCGCCTCGGCGACCGCGGTACGGGCCCGCTCCTCCTCGGCGCCGAGCCCCGACTCCAGGACCGTGGTGCCGGGCCGCAGCAGATCCCTGATCTGGTCCACGTACTGATCGAGCCCGACCAGCACCGAGGCCCGCCGCAGCTCCTCGCGGGCCCGCGGCGTCAGCAGATCACGCGCGCCCGGCCCGAGCCCGACGACGGCCAGCCGCCCACGCGGCGCCCGGCGCACCACCGCGCACGTGACCATCGCCGCCCGCCCCTTTGGTGCCGACTTCCGCTTCGGTACGAGGAGTTCGCCCCCCGCGGCGAGCGCGGCGGCCTCCGCCACGGACGGTGTGCCGACGGCGGCGAGCGGCGCGCCCGACGGGTTGGGCACCTCGATACGGGCCAGCTCCTCGGCGGCGTACGTCCGCAGCGGTACGCCGAACCGCGCCGCCGCCGCGACGATCCCCGGCTCGTCCGCCTTCGCGTCGACCGTCACCAACTCTGCGATGCTCAGCGGCGAGAGCCCGGCCTCGTCCAGGGCGTCGCGGATCAGACCGACGACCTCCTCGACCGGCGCGCTCCTGGACGCACCGACCCCGACGGCGAGCGACGCGGGACGCAACACGGCGGCCAGGGAACCGGGTTCGACGATCCGGTCGGTGACATGCAGCACCGCGGGGCCCCCGGCACCGGGGGACACGTTCGGCGGCAGCGGCGGCAACGGCCGCACCGCGTCCGCGCGCAGCTCCACAGGAGCCCCGTCGAGCATCGCGCGCGACACCCCCGCCACGTCCCCCTCCACGGGGAGGCCCAGCATGTCCAGCCCCAACGCCCCCACCGCGTCCGTCGCCGTCGTCACGACCGGCGCCGCGCCCAGCACCTCACCGACCGCCCCGGCCAGCGCGTTCGCCCCGCCCCCGTGCCCGCCGAGCAGCGCCACCGCGTGGCGGCCCGCCTCGTCGACGCAGACGACACCCGGGTCCGAGGACTTGTCCGACAGCAACGGCGCGAGCAGCCGCACCACGGCCCCCGTCGCCAGGAAACACACCAGCTGCTCGCACTCGGCGAACGCCCGCTGCACGGCCTCGCGCACCGGTCCCTCGTAGACCGCGGTGCGGCCGGGCCACGCCGCGGCCAGCCGGTCGCGGGCGACGGTGCCCGCCGCCGTGGCGGAGATCAGGCCGATCACAGGATTTCTCCCAGGATGCCCCGGGCTTCAGCCCGGGGAGGAATGGGTCCTTGGGGCGGAGCCGCGTAGCGGCGGAGTTCATTGCACATCTGCTCTGACCTGCGCTTTCTTTCGTTGTCAGTGGGGGCGGCTAGGTTGGGGGTCATGACGACAGGAGCGCAGAGCGGGGAGAATGCCGGGCATGCCCGGTACACCTACCGGCTTCGTGTGTCGTCCACCGCAGGCGCCGCGCTGGAAGCGGAGTGGGCGCGGTGCCGGTGGATTTGGAACGAGAGTTGCGCCCGGTCGAAGAAGGCCCATGCCGAGGATGAGAAGTGCGGCCCGGCCAGGCTGGACAAGATGCTGACCGAGGCCCGGACCGCGATGTCCTGGCTGCGTGAGGGCAGCAGCGTTCCGCAGCAGCAGTTGATCCGCGACTTCGGCAAGTCCCGGGCCAAGGCGCTCAACGACATCAAGGCCCGGTTGCCGATGCGACAGCGTGCCGGGATGCCGAAGTACAAGAAGAAGCACGAGACGGACCCCACGCTCAACTACACGCAGCGCGGCTTCCGGTTGAAGGACGGTCGCCTGCACCTGGCCGGGGGTATCAGCTTGACCGTGGTGTGGTCGCGCGATCTGCCCGAGCCGCCGTCGTCGGTGCGCGTGTACCGGGACAGCCTCGGGCATTGGTACGCCAGTTTCGTCGTCCCCACCGCCACCGAGGTGCTGCCCTCCACAGGTGCGGTGATCGGGATCGACTGGGGCGTGAAGGAGACTGCCACCACCACGTCCGATGACCATGACCTGCCCCACGCCGAGTACGGCAAGAAAGCCGCCGGCGGCCTCGCGCGCTACCAGCGGATGATGGCCCGGCGCCGCGCGCCCCGGGGCAAGGCCCAGTCGAAGGGCTACCGCAAGGCGCAGCGGCAGGCCGCCAAGCTGCACAAGAAGGTGGCCCGGCAGCGGCAGGACACTGCCCGCAAGTGGGCCAAGGCCGTGGTCCGCGACCACGACGCGCTGGCGGTCGAGGACTTCAAGCCGAAGTTCCTCGCCAAGTCCACCATGGCCCGAAAGGCCGCCGACGCCGCGATCGGCGCGACCAAGACGGCCCTGATCGAAATGGGCCGCAAGCACGGTCGGCCCGTGCACCTTGTCCACCCCGCGCACACCACGATGGACTGCGCGCAGTGCGGAGCGAGAACCAAGCACGCACTACCTCTCTCGGAACGAACCTACTCGTGCACCGCGTGCGGAGCCGTATCCCCCAGGGACAAGAACTCCGCCCGCGTGATGCTCGTCCGGGCTGGTCTCAACCCGGCTGGTGCTGATCGTGTAAGAGCTGACGGACCGCCGGTCCGCAGCCAACGTGAGCCAGGAATCCCCTCCTTTTAGGGAGGGGAGGATGTCAATGGGTTGCTCCTTCACTTGCACGAACCGCGGGGCGGGTGCCCCACAGCAGGAAGACCGGGTTGGCCGCGGCGAGCCGCGTCACCTCGCCGGGCAGCGGCGCCAGCCGGGAGGACTGCAGCAGCACGCCCTCGGGCACGAGCCCGGCACCGGCCAGCGCCGCCCGCACCTGCGGCACCCGGTCCAGCGCCGCCAGCGCCACCACCACCGAGCGCCGCGCCCGCCGGGCGCACGCCGTCACGATGGCGGGCAGCTCACGTCCGCCGCCCCCGATGAACACCGCGTCCGGCTCGCCCAGACCGTCGAGCACGGCGGGCGCCGAGCCGTGCACCGCACGGACGTACACCCCGTGCGCGGCCGCGTTCGCCCTGATCCGCCCGACCCCGTCCGGGGTTTTCTCCACGGCGACGACCGCCGCGCCGAGCCGCGCGCACTCCACCGCCACCGAACCCGAACCCGCGCCGATGTCCCACACCAGGTCACCGGTGCGCGGCCCCAGCCGGGCCAGCGCCAGTGCCCGCACCTCGAACTTGGTGATCATCGAGTCGCGGTGCTCGAACTCCGCCTCGGCCAGCGCCCATTGCCCCGGCCCGGCGGACGCTCCCGCGACGGTCCGCACGGGGGAGAGCACCCGGGACTCGTCCAGGCACAGCACCACACTCACCGGATCCGGCCACTCGCGGGCCACCGCCTCGGCAGGGGTCAGCCGCTCGACGCGCTCCCGCTCCGGATCGCCGAGCGCCGTCGCCACGACCAGGGTGCGTCCCTCGGCTCCATGCACCAGCCCGGCCGCCAGCTGACCGGGCCCGGCACCGGGCCCGGTCAGGACGGCCACCTTCGGGTGCGCCAGACACGCGTTCACCGCGGTACGCGGGTCGCGGCCGTGCGCGCTGACCACGACCGCGTCGTCCCACGCCAAACCGAGCCGGGCGAACGCGACCGCGACGGACGGCGCACCCGGCCGCACATCGAGCGCACTCGCCCCGAAACGCTCGGCCAGCGCCCGTACGATCCCGAAGAATCCGGGGTCACCGGAGGCCAGCACAACCACCCGCGCCCCGCCCCCGTGCGCATGCTCCGCGATCCGGTCGAGCGCCGGCGCCAGCGGACCGAGCACGATGCGCTCGACCTGCTCCGGCGCCCCCGCGGCTACCAGATGACGCCGGGCGCCGACCACCAACGTGGCCACGGCCAGCGCCTCCCGCGCCTCACGACCGAGCGGCTCACCCGTCCCCGTACCGAAGACCCGGATCGGCGCGGCCGTATCCGTACCGAACCCCCGGATCCGCGCGGCCGTTCCCGTACCGAAGACGCCGGTCACGAGCCGGACCGCTGGGCGCGCAGCTCGGCCCGCGCCGCCTTGTCGGCCTTGCGGAAACCGTGGAAGTGCCCCGGGTGGTAGAGGTGCGAACGCGTCCCCGAAGCCGACAGCGCCGGACCGACCAGGAAAAGGGTGTGCTTCCAGAGCTTGTGCTCCTTGACCGTCTCCTCCAGGGTCCCGATCGTGCAGCGCAGGATCAACTCCTCCGGCCACGTCGCCTGGTACGCGATCACGACCGGCGTCGACGTCGGATAGCCGCCCTCCAACAGCTCCTGGGTGAGCTGCCCGGACCGGGCCGCCGACAGGAACAGTGCCATCGTCGTGCCGTGACGCGCGAACTCCCGTACCTCCTCGCCCGGCGGCATCGGCGTCTTGCCGCCACCGAGACGCGTCAGGATCACGGACTGCGCGACCTCCGGAATCGTCAGCTCCCGCTGAGCGATCGCCGCGACCGCCGAGAACGACGACACCCCCGGCACGATCTCGACCGCCACCCCCAGCCCGGCACACCGGTCGACCTGCTCCTGCGTGCCACCCCACAGCGCCGGGTCGCCGGAGTGGATACGGGCCACCTTCAGCCCCTCGGCCGCCGCACGTTCGTACACGGCGACAACCTGCTCCAGCGACATCTGCGCCGAGTCGAGGATCTCCGCGCCCTGGCGGGCATGCTCCAGGACCTCCGCCTGCACCAGGCTCGCCGCCCAGATGACGATGTCGGCATCCGCAATGGCCCGCGCCGCCCGGAAGGTCAGCAGATCGGCGGCGCCGGGACCGGCACCGACGAACGTCACTCTGCCGTGGGTGGGCGCGGCGACCGGGCCGACTGCGTCGACTGCTTCGGACATGGGACGGGGTCCTTTCGGGAAACGGAAAACGGGAGATGAAGGACGGGAGATGAAGGAGTGGAGATGAAGGACGGGAGGTGGAGGAAGGGAGGTGGAAGGAAGGGGGATGAGGACGGGACGGACGGCAGCGCGCGCTGAGATGCGCGCACCGGGATCAATCGGCTAGCAAGAGCGCATGGCGGTGTTCGTCGCGCTCGGCGCGTTCCTGATGACCCTGGCCGGCGGCTGGGTCGCCCAACGCGTCACCGACCGCCGCCACCTGGTGCTCGGCTTCGCCGGTGGACTGATGCTCGGCGTGGTCGGACTGGACCTGCTCCCGGAAGCGATCAACGCCGCGGGCGAACCCGTCTTCGGTGTCCCCGCCGCCCTGCTGCTCTTCGTGGGCGGCTTCCTCGTCGCGCACCTGGTGGAGCGTCTGCTCGCTGTACGCCAGGCGGCACACGGCGCGGGCGAGGAACGGGTGCCGCAGGTCGGACTCACGGCAGCGGCGGCGATGGTCGGCCACAGCCTGATGGACGGCGTCGCGCTCGGCGCGGCCTTCCAGGTGGGCGCCGGCATGGGAGCCGCCGTCGCCCTCGCCGTCATCACGCACGACTTCGCCGACGGCTTCAACACCTACACGATCACCAGCCTGTACGGGAACGCCCGCCGCAAGGCCCTGCTCATGCTGTTCGCGGACGCCCTGGCACCCCTCGTGGGCGCGGCGACGACGCTGCTGTTCACCCTTCCGGAGGAACCGCTCGGCTGCTATCTCGGCTTCTTCGGCGGCGCACTGCTCTACCTCGCCGCTGCCGAGATCCTGCCCGAGGCACACCACGAACACCCGGCCCGTTCCACGCTGCTGTGCACAGTGGCCGGCGTGGGCTTCATCTGGCTGGTGGTGGGCATCGCGGACTGACCACCGGGCCGCACCCGGGCGCCTCACAATTTCCCGCCCCGCCCGCCGTCGCGCGGCGCGGGCGCGATCAGCGTCGACAGATACGGCAACGGCCCCTCGGCCAGCTCCGCCGCCGGCCGGATCGACTCCTCGGGCAGCCCGAGCGCCGAACCCCACACCGCGTCCTCGGTCCGCCCCGTCTCCCGCAGCGCCGTGGCCACCTCCGCCGCCAGCCGCCCGAACTTGTACGCGACGACCGTCCCGGGACCTTCGAGGGCATCCTTCAGCACCGCGGCCCCCGCGGTCACCGGCACCAGCGTCAACGGCTCCGTACCCTCCGTCAGCACCGCACCGCTGCGGGCGGCCAGATCCTGCATGGCCGTGATCCCCGGCACCGTCTCCACGGCCGTACCCGGCAGCAGCTCACCTATCGTGTGCGCGAGATACGTGAACGTCGAATACACATTGGGGTCACCGATCGTCGCGAACGCCACCGAACCATGCGTAAGCAGCAGTTCGGCGACCCGCTCACCCGCCGCGTCCCACGCCGCTTCCCGGCGCGCCCGGTCGGTCCGCTCATTGAGCGCGAACACCACCCGCACGACCTTGTCGGCCGCCACGTAATGCAGCACGGTCGCCTCGGCCCGCCCCCGCTCACCGGTGTCCATCACCGGCACGACGACGACCGCGGCGGCGCGCAGCGCGTTCACACCCTTGACGGTCACCAGCTCCGGGTCACCGGGCCCGACACCCACACCCACCAGCCTGCGCGTCACGTCACCGTGGTTCATCCCTTGCACCTCTCAACGAATCGGCGGGCCATAGCGGGCGACGAAGCCCCATGCGTATGCAGGTAACTCGCGTGCACGCCCCGCTGCACGAACCCCTCCACGCGCCGCTCCGGCTGATGCAGGCCCCATGCCGGTTCGGCCCCGGCACCCGGCTCCAGCACGGTCCGGTGGAACTCGTGCCCGCGCACCCGCGTCCCGGGCGCCGCCAGCACGCTGTCGGAGACCGCCACGGCCTCCCGGTAGCCCAGCGTCAGCCGCTCGGACATCCGCGCCTCGGCATCGAGGACCCCGCACATCGGCAGCCCGTCGAGCGAACGCGCCAGATACAGCAGCCCCGCACACTCGGCGGCCACCGGAGCCCCGGAGGCCGCCAGCTCCCCGACCGCCTTGCGCAACGGCTCGTTGGCGGACAGCTCGGGGGCGTACACCTCCGGGAACCCGCCCCCGATCACGAGCCCCCGAGTCCCCTCGGGCAGCACCTCGTCCCGCAACGGATCGAACGGCACGACCTCGGCCCCGGCGGCGGCGAGCAGCTCGGTCTGCTCGGCGTAGGAGAACGTGAACGCGGCCCCCGACGCGACGGCGACCACCCGGGAGCCCGGGTCCGGCTTCCCCGCGGCCCCGCCCGCGCCCACCGCCTCCACAGCGTCCCACGCCTCACCCGGCACCGCGGGCGCCGACCGCGCCAACGCCATCAGCGCGTCCAGATCGCACCCCGCCACCACCTGCCCCCGCATCGCCGCGACAGCAGCCACCGCGTCGCCCCGCCGCTCGGCCACCGGCACCAGCCCCAGATGCCGCGACGGCACAGCCGCCTGCTCCGCCCGCCGCAACACCCCCAGCACCGGCACCCCCGACTCGTCCAGCGCCTCCCGCAGCAGCGCCTCGTGCCGCTGCGAGCCGACCTTGTTGAGGATCACCCCACCGATCCGCACCCGCGGATCCCACGAGGCGAAGCCGTGCACCAGCGCGGCCACGGACCGCGACTGCGACGACGCGTCCACGACCAGCACCACGGGTGCCCGCAGCACCCTCGCGACCTGGGCGGTCGACGCCAGCTCACCGTGCCCGACCCGTCGCCCGCCGCCACCCTGCTCGAGCGCTTCGCGCCCTGCTTGGATTCCGGCCCCGTCGTACAGACCCATCACCCCCTCGACGACCGCCAGATCACAGCCGCGCGCCCCGTGCGCGAACAGCGGAGCGATCAGTTCCGGACCGCACATGTACGCGTCGAGATTGCGCCCCGGTCGCCCCGTGGCCAGCGTGTGGTAGCCGGGATCGATGTAGTCGGGGCCCACCTTGTGCCCGGACACGGCGAGTCCCCGGCCGGCGAAGGCGGCCATCAGACCCGTCGCGACGGTGGTCTTGCCGCTGCCGGACGACGGCGCGGCAATGACCAGGCGCGGAACATTCACCACTCGATGCCCCGCTGACCCTTCTGACCGGCGTCCATCGGGTGCTTGACCTTCGACATGTCGGTCACCAGGTCGGCGGCCTCCACCAGCTTCTCGGGCGCGTTGCGCCCGGTGATCACCACATGCTGGTTGCCGGGACGGCCCCGCAGCACCTCGACCACCTCGTCGGTGTCGACCCAGCCCCAGTGCATCGGGTACGCGAACTCGTCGAGGACGTACAGCCGGTACGTCTCGGCCGCCAGATCGCGCTTGACCTGCTCCCAGCCCTCCCGGGCCGCCGCCTCGTTGTCCAGCTGCTGGTCGCGCTGGACCCAGGACCAGCCCTCGCCCATCTTGTGCCAGGCCACGGACCCGCCCTCGCCGCTCGCCCCGAGGACCTTCAGCGCGTTCTCCTCGCCGACCTTCCACTTCGCCGACTTCACGAACTGGAAGACCCCGATCGGCCACCCCTGATTCCACGCGCGCAGCGCGAGCCCGAAGGCCGCCGTCGACTTCCCCTTCCCGATGCCGGTGTGCACCACCAGCAGCGGACGGTTGCGGCGCTGACGGGTGGTGAGCCCGTCGTCCGGCACGGTGGTCGGCTGTCCCTGCGGCATTACGCGGCCCTCCTGCTGGTTCCCTGAACGTCCTTGACGAGCCCGGCGATCGACTCGGCCCGCAGCTCGTCGAGCGTGACGGCGGTGCCGCCGAGATCCCGTGCGAGGCCGGCCGCGAGCCCGAGCCGTACGGGCCCCGACTCACAGTCCACGACGACGGACGCGACGCCCTCCGCCTCGTGCAGCCGCGCCGCCCGCGCCGCCAGCGCCACCGGCTCGGGCCCCCCGGTCGCCCGCCCGTCGGTCACCACGACCAGCAACGGCCGCCGCGACGGATCACGCAGCCGCTCCACCCGCAACACCTCGTGCGCCTTCAACAGCCCGGCCGCGACGGGCGTACGCCCACCGGTCGGGAGCATCTCCAGCCGCGCCGCCGCCGCGTCCACCGACGACGTAGGCGGCAGCACCACTTCGGCGTCCTTGCCCCGGAAGGTGACCAGCCCGACCTTGTCGCGTCGCTGGTAGGCATCCAGCAGCAGTGAAAGAACCGCACCCTTCACGGCGCTCATCCGCTGCCGGGCGGCCATCGACCCGGAGGCGTCCACGACGAACAGCACGAGGTTCCCCTCGCGCCCCTCACGGCTCGCCTGCCGCAGATCGTCCCGCCGGACCACCAGACCCCGACCAGACCGGCCCCGCGACCGCTGGTGCGGGGCGGCGGCCTGCACGGTAGCCGCCAGATGCAGCTTGGTCAGGGCGCCCTGCGGACGCCGCGCACCGGTCGTACGTCCGTGCTCGGTACGCGCCCGGGACCGCCGCCCCGCCGCGCCCTCGCCCAGACCGGGCACGCTCAGCATCTTCGTACGGAACGGCTCGGCGGCCCGTACGGGCTGCTGCTCGCCGCCCCCCGAGGACTGCCCCTGCCCGGGCTCCTGTTCCTTGCCCTGCTCGGGCACGGCCTGCGCGGGCGTGTCGTCGGCCCCGCCCTCGGGCTGCGGCGGCGTGTCGGGTCCGTCGCCCTGCGGCGGCCGGCCGCCGCCACCGGGGCCGTCCGGGTCCGGATCGTCGTCCTCGCCGCTGTTCTGCTCCAGCGTGTCGTCGAGCTTGTTCTCGTCCAGGCCCGGCGCGTCGAACGGATTGCGCCTGCGGCGGTGGGGGAGGGCGAGCAGGGCGGCCTGTCGTACGTCTTCGGCGAGCACATCCGTACGCCCCGCCCAGGCGGCCAGCGCCGTGGCGGTCCGGGCCATCACGATGTCGGCCCGCATCCCGTCGACCTCGAAGGCCGCACAGGTGGCCGCGATCTGGCGCAACGCACCGTCACCGAGCCGTACTTGGGGCAGCAGTGCACGCGCGGCCACGATCCGCGCCCGCAACGCGCCTTCCTCGTCGGCCCACTGGGCGGCGAAGGCGGCCGGATCGTCGTCGTACGCGAGCCGACGCCGCACCACCTCGACGCGCAGATCGGTCTCACGGGAGGCGGCGACCTCGACGGTCAGCCCGAACCGGTCGAGCAGCTGAGGCCTGAGCTCCCCTTCCTCGGGATTCATCGTCCCGACGAGCAGGAAGCGCGCTGCATGCCGTACGGAGACACCTTCGCGCTCCACGTACGAGGCACCCATGGCGGCTGCGTCCAGCAGCAGGTCGACCAGGTGGTCGTGGAGCAGGTTGACCTCGTCGACGTACAGGATCCCGCGATGTGCGTCGGCGAGCAGCCCGGGCTCGAAGGCCTTCACGCCCTCGGCGAGTGCCCGCTCGATGTCGAGCGCCCCGACGAGCCGGTCCTCGGACGCACCGACGGGCAGCTCGACCGTCCGCGCCGCCCGCGACACGCCGGACCCGGCCTCGTGGGGCCCGTCGGGGCACGCCGGATCGGGCGAGTCGGGGGCACAGGAGAACCGGCACCCCGGGATGACCGGAACCTCCGGCATCAGCGCGGCCAGCGCGCGCACGGCGGTGGACTTCGCGGTGCCCTTCTCGCCACGCACCAGCACCCCGCCGACGGCGGGTGAGACGGCGTTGAGCAGCAGTCCGAGCCGGAGATCGTCCTGCCCGACGATGGCGGTGAAGGGGTACGGCGTACTCACGATGCCTCCTTGGGGGTACGGCGGGGTGTCAGCCCCTCCGGCGTGAATTCCAGCCCCTTCGGCGTTTGAGGAGCAGGGGTCCGGGGGCGGAGCCCCCGATGGGCGGACATGGGCGGACCGCTCACTCGTCCCCCTCCAGATCTCCCTCAAGTTCGAGGTAGGTCGCGTGGAGCCGCTCCAGCGTCTCCGCGTCCGGCTCCGCCCACAGCCCCCGCTCGGCCGCCTCCAGCAAACGCTCCGAAATCCCGTGCAGCGCCCAGGGGTTGGACTTCTTCATGAAGTCCCGGTTGGTCTCGTCGAACACGTACTCCGCCGACAACTTCTCGTACATCCAGTCGTCGACGACCCCCGCCGTCGCGTCGTACCCGAAGAGGTAGTCCACGGTCGCGGCCATTTCGAACGCGCCCTTGTAGCCGTGTCTCCTCATGGCGCTCATCCACCGCGGATTCACCACCCGTGCCCGGAAAACCCGGTGCGTCTCCTCGCCGAGCGTGCGCGTCTTCACCTGATCCGGCGTCGCCGAATCCCCCACGTACGCCTCGGGCGACTCGCCGGTCAGATGCCGCACCATGGCGACCATCCCGCCGTGGTACTGGAAATAGTCGTCGGCATCGTGGATGTCGTGTTCTCTCGTGTCCACGTTCTTCGCCGCCACCGCGATCCGCCGGAACGCCGTCTCCATGTCCCCGCGCGCCGCCCGCCCGTCGAGCCCGCGCCCGTACGCGTAACCGCCCCACACCGCGTACACCTCGGCCAGGTCCGCGTCCGAGCGCCAGTTCCGGGCGTCGATCAGCGGCAGCAGCCCCGCACCGTACGCCCCCGGCTTCGAGCCGAAGACGCGTGCCGTGGCCCGGCGCCGGTCGCCGTGGACCGCCGTGTCCTCGTCGGCGTGTGCCCGTACGTAGTTGGCCTCGGCCGGCTCGTCCAGCTCCGCCACCGCCCGTACCGCGTCGTCGATCAGCCCCACCACATGCGGGAACGCGTCCCGGAAGAACCCGGAGATCCGCACCGTCACATCGATGCGCGGCCGGCCCAGCTCGCTCACCGGCACGACCTCGAAGCCGGTCACCCGCCGCGACGCGTCGTCCCACACCGGCCGGCAGCCGAGCAGCGCCAGGATCTCCGCGATGTCGTCGCCCTGCGTACGCATGGCGGAGGTGCCCCACACGGTCAGGCCGACCGACTTCGGGTAGTCGCCCGAGTCGGCGAGGTACCGGGCGATCAGGGAGTCCGCGAGCAACTGGCCGACCTCCCACGACAGCCGGGACGGAATCGCCTTCGGGTCCACCGAGTAGAAGTTGCGCCCGGTCGGCAGCACGTTGACCAGGCCGCGGGTGGGCGAGCCCGACGGACCCGCCGGTACGAAGCCGCCGTCCAGCGCCCGCAGAATGTGATCGATCTCGTCAGTCGTCCGGGCCAGCCGCGGCACGACCTCCTCGCACGCGAAGCCCAACACGGCCACGGCGTCGGGGAGTTCGAAGCCGAGGACGTCCCGTACCAGCCCCGCCACGGCCGCGAGGTCCCAGCCGCGCTCCTCCATGCCCTCCGCGAGCCGGCGGCACAGCTTCTCCAGCAGATCGATCGCGTCCGCACCGGTGCGCGCCGGGCCGTCGACCAGTCCGGTCAGCTCGGCCGGCACCTTCACCGTGGCGCCCGGCTCGGCCAGCAACTCCTTCTCGCTGAGCCCGAAGTGCCCGGCGATCGACGCCCGCAGCCCCGGCAGCGCGTTCGCCGTGCCGCCCCACACCTGGGAGGCGCGCAGCACGGCCAGCACCAGGTTGACCCGCGCCTCGTCGACGGGACCGCCGCCGAGGATGTGCAGGCCGTCGCGGATCTGGACGTCCTTGATCTCGCAGAGGTAGCCGTCGATGTGCATGACGAACGAGTCGAAGTCGTCGTCGCCGGGCTGCTCGTCGACATGGAGGTCGTGGTGCAGCTCGGCGGCCTTCACCAGCGTCCAGATCTGCGCCCGCACCGACGGCGCCTTCGTCGGGTCGAGATCGCTGACCAGCGCGTACTCGTCGAGCAGTTGCTCCAGTTTGGCCAGGTCGCCATAGGTGTCGGCACGCGCCATCGGCGGCACCAGATGGTCCACCACGGTGGCGTGCCCGCGCCGCTTGGCCTGGGTGCCCTCGCCCGGGTCGTTGACGATGAACGGGTAGATCAGCGGCAGTTCGCCGAGCACGGCATCGGGGCCGCAACCCGCTGACAGGCCGAGGCCCTTGCCCGGCAGCCACTCCATCGTGCCGTGCTTGCCCATGTGGACGACGGCGTCCGCGCCGAAGCCCCCCTCCGATGCTGCGGTCTCCAGCCAGCGGTACGTCGCCATGTAGTGGTGCGACGGCGGCATGTCCGGGTCGTGGTAGATCGCGATCGGGTTCTCGCCGAAGCCGCGCGGCGGCTGGATCAGCACCACCACGTTCCCGAACTGCAACGAGGCGAGGACGATGTCGTCCCCGTCCACGTACAGCGAGCCCGGCGGCTCGCCCCAGTGCTCCAGCATCGAGTCGCGCAGCTCCGGTTCCAGCTTCTCGAACCAGGCCCGGTAGTCGGCGAGCGGGACGCGCGCGGGGGCGGCGGCGAGCTGCTCCTCGGTCAGCCACTCGACGTCGTGGCCACCGGCGTTGATGAGGCGGTGGATGAGCTCGTCGCCGTTGTCGGGGTGCCCGTCGACCCCGTAACCGGCGTCGCGCAGGGCGTCCAGGACCCGTACCGCCGACGCGGGCGTGTCCAGGCCGACGGCGTTGCCGACGCGGGAGTGCTTGGTCGGGTAGGCGGTGAAGACGAGGGCGAGCTTCTTCTCGGCGTTCGGCTTGTGCTTGAGGACGGCGTGGCGTACCGCGATTCCGGCGACGCGCGCGGCGCGTTCGGGGTCGGCGCGGTAGACGGGCACATCGTCGGGGCCCTGCTCCTTGAAGGAGAACGGGACGGTGATCAGCCGGCCGTCGAATTCCGGGATCGCGACCTGCATCGCGGCGTCCATGGGGGAGAGCGCCGCGTCCGAGGCGTCCCACGCGGCGCGCGAGGAGGTCAGGCACAGGCCTTGGAGGACGGGGACGTTCAGGTCGGCGAGCGCGCCGATGTCCCAGGCCTCGTCGTCGCCCCCGGCGGAGGCGTCCGACGCGCGGGTGCCGCCCGCCGCAAGGACCGTGGCGACCAGGGCGTCCGCCCTGCCGAGCAGCTCGTAGAGACCGGCGTCCGCGCCGCGCAGCGAACCGCAGTACACGGGCAGGGCGTTGGCGCCGCGCGCCTCGACCGCATCGCACAGGACGTCCACGAAGGAGGTGTTCCCGGACAGCTGGTGCGCCCGGTAGAAGAGCACCCCGACGGTCGGGCGGCCCTCGACGAACGCGCGTGCGCCGTGCAGGCCCCACTCGGGCATCTGCTGCGGCTCGGCGAAGCCGTGACCGGTCAGCAGGACGGTGTCGGACAGGAAGCGGGCCAGCTCCACGAGGTTTCCGGGGCCGCCCTCCACGAGGTAGCGCAGCGCCTCCGCGACCACCCCGGCCGGTACGGACGACTCGGCCATCAGCTCGGCGTCCGGCACGGCCTCGCCGCCCAGCAGCACGGTCGGGATGCCGGACGCCTTGAGGACGGCCAGCCCGTCCTCCCAGGCGCGCTTGCCGCCGAGGAGGCGGACGACGGCGACGGAGGAGCCCTCGATCAGTGCGGGGAGTTCCTCGCGGGCGTCGATGCGGGTGGGGTTGCCGATCCGGTACGGCGCGCCACAGGCGCGGGCGGCGAGGAGGTCCGTGTCGGCGGTCGACAGCAACAGCACGGTGCTCGTAGGGGCGTTCATGCGCGTGCTCCAGGTGCTCCGGGGGCGATGAAGGGAAGTCCGGACGGTGCGCCCGACTCGATGAGCCGCAGCAGCGCGTCGGTGTCCGCGTGTTCTTCGATGAGGTCGCCGAGGCGGTCGAGCTGTTCCTCGCGCAGCGCGGCGAAGCAGGTGTCGGGGGCGGGGACGAAGCTCCGGCCGGCGGCCCGCGCGACCTCGGTCAGGTAGCGGCGGCGGAACGCGTCGCTCTCCAGCGAGCCGTGCCAGTGGGTGCCGTGGACCGAGCCGGCCCGGCACCCGTCGAGGCCGTGACCTCGGCCGTCGGTGATGAACGCTTCACCGCCGTGCACGTCCGCGACGCCGTGGTGGATCTCGTACCCCTCGACCGGCGCGCCGAGCGCCTCGCCGACGGGGCGGGCGAGGGTCTTCTCGCGGTCGAAGCGGACGCGTACGGGCAGCAGGCCGAGGCCGTCGACGTGCCCGGCCCCGGATTCGACCTCGTCCTCGATGTGTTCGCCGAGGAGCTGGTAGCCGCCGCAGATCCCGAGGACCGGTCGGCCCTCGGCGGCGCGCCGCAGCAGGGCGTCGGCGAGGCCGCGCTCGCGCAGCCAGGCCAGCGCCTTCACGGTGCCGCGGGTGCCCGGGACGATGACGAGGTCGGCGTCGGCCAGTTCCTCGGCGCGGTCCACGAACCGGACGACGACGCCCGGTTCGGCGGCCAGCGCGTCGACGTCGGTGAAGTTCGACATCAGGGGTACGGCGCACACCGCGACGCGCAGCACGTCCTCGCCGTGCGGTGGCGCGACGACCGACTCGCGCACCGCCCCGCGCAGCGAGACCCTCAGCCCGTCCTCCTCGTCGATGCCGAGGCCGTGGGCGAAGGGCAGCACCCCGTACGTCTGCCGCCCGGTGAGGTCCCGCAGCATCTCCAGGCCCGGCTCCAGCAGCGAGACGTCGCCGCGGAACTTGTTGACGAGGTAGCCGGCGATCAGCGACTGGTCCTCGGCGTCGAGCAGCGCCGTCGTACCGAAGAACGAGGCGAAGACGCCGCCGCGGTCGATGTCGCCGACGACCACCACCGGGAAGCGTGCCGCCCGTGCGATGCCCATGTTCACGATGTCCGTGCGCCGCAGATTGATCTCGGCCGGACTGCCCGCCCCCTCGCAGATCACCGCGTCGTACGTGCCCCGGAGCTGCTCCAGACAGTCCACGACCGTGGAGAGCAGCGCTTCCTGCCGGCCTCCGTGGTAGCCGCGCGCGCTCATCTCGCCCACGGGTCTGCCCATCAGAACGACCTGGCTGGAGCGGTCGCTGCCGGGCTTGAGTAGGACCGGGTTCATCAGCGCGGTCGGCTCGACGCGGGCGGCCTGGGCCTGCATGGCCTGGGCGCGGCCGATCTCGGCGCCCTCGCGGGTGACGAACGAGTTCAGCGACATGTTCTGCGCCTTGAAGGGCGCCACCTTCACGCCCCGGCGTACGAGCCAGCGGCAGATGCCCGCGGTGACGACGCTCTTGCCCGCGTCCGAGGTGGTACCGGCGACCAGCAGTCCGCCGCTCATGTCCGTCTCCGTCCTGCGATCGAACGTGCTGCCATCGAAATTCCGGCGATCGAGGCTCCGGCGACCGAAGTCCCGGCGATCGAGGCTCCGGCGACCGAAGTCCCCGCGATCGAGGTTCCTGCGACCGGGCGTTCTGCCATCGGGCGTTCCGCGATCCGCCGTGCGGCGAGGGCCATGCCCAGCCGGCCCGCCACGCACACGCCGAGGGCCAGCGCGCTCACCCGGCGCGACAGCCGTACCGCGCGTTCGATGTCCTGGGTCTCCACCGCCCGGCCCGTCTCCCCGTTGAGGACGGGACGGTGCTCGACGCGGCCGCCGTACGCGAGCGTCCCGCCGAGCCGTACGCCGAGCGCACCCGCGAACGAGGCTTCCACCGGGCCCGCGTTGGGGCTCGGGTGCTTGGCCGCATCGGCCCGCCACGCCCGTACCGCTCCACGTGGCCGCTTCCCGGAGGCCACGGCGAGCAGGGCGGTGAGCCGGGCACCGGGCCAGCCCGCGAGGTCGTCGAGGCGGGCCGAGGCCCAGCCGTAGCGCCGGTGGCGGGGCGACTTGTGGCCGACCATGGCGTCGAGCGTGTTCGCGGCCCGGAAGCCGACGAGCCCGGGGACACCGGCCAGCGCACCCCACACCAGGGCGCCGACCACGGCGTCCGAGGTGTTCTCGGCCACGGACTCCACCACGGCGCGGGCGATCTGCGGCCCGTCGAGGGAGTGCGGATCGCGCCCGCACAGATGCGGCAGCCGCTCGCGGGCGCGGTCGATGTCACCGGCGGCCAGGGCGTCGCCGATGGTCCGGGCCTCACGCCCCAGGGAGGTACCGCCGACGACGGACCAGGTGGCGGCCGCGGTCAACGCGACCGAGGCGGCGGGGTGGCCGCGTACGGCACGGGCGAGCAGCGCGGCACCGCTCGCGGCGCCTCCGGCGCAGACGAGGGTGTGCAGCGCGCCCCACCCGCGGTGGTCGCGCCACAGCCGGCGCTCGACGCCCGCCGCGGCCCGCCCGAAGGCGGCGACCGGGTGCCCCCTGCGGGGGTCACCGAGCAGCAGATCGCCGATCAGACCGGCTGTGGCGCCGTACGCGAAGATGCGATCGGCACGCACGGCTCAACCGGCCGTTACGCCTCGAAGGAGTTTCGTACGGGCGGCTCTCGACGAGAGCGCCACAGCAACGGACGCACGGCAGCCAGGCATGGCGATATGTCCTCACTCAGGGTCCGCGCCCTGGTTCGACGTGACCGGCGACGAGAGTCTCCTGGCTCCCGGATCCGCAGTTCCCCCGGCCTTCCAGCCCGCTCGCGCGTGCCGTGACTTCCGGTGTGGGGGACTGCTCCCCGGTGACAGTGGCGGGACCGCGCCGGATTCGCACCGGCTTCCTCTGCTGTCGCCGTAATTGGCTCCGGCAGTCCACCACGCTCCGCGAACACCCGTCAACCTGCCGTTGACCTGCGACGGTGCAGTGTGCTGAGGCCCACACCGGTCCGGGCGCAGCACTTCGGGCCGGACACACGAGGTGTGTCCGGCCCGAAGTGGGAGTGCGCGGGGCGTGGTTCAGGCGACGATCAGATAGATCCCGTACGCGACCGCCGCCGCGCACAGCGCGAAGCAGACGTACGCGCCGGCGCGGGCCAGCAGCAGTGAGCCGCCGGAGCCGCCCTGCGTGGCCGGTTCGGGCTGCTTGGAGAGGCCGACGATGCCCAGGGTGAAGAGGCCGACCAGCGCGACGGTGGCGACGAGGGAGACGCCGAAGACGGTGCCGAGGGCTGCCCAGTCGATTTTCATGCGGAATCCTTTAGACGGCGGGCCTGGACGGCGGCCCGGACGGCGGGCCCGGGCGGACCGGCCTGGAGAGTCGGCCTAGACGGTGGCGGGTCGCGCCGGGTCCGGGGTGGTTCCGGCCGGGGCCGGGATGGTGGCCTTGAGGTCCTGCGCCGCTGCCTGGGCCGCGGTGAGCGGCGGGCTGACGGCGGCGATGGCCGTGGTGACGACGCCCGCGGGCTCGGCGACGCCGTCCGCCGGTGCGACATCGCCGTGGCCGACCGGCTTGCGGCGCGACACCATCCAGATCGCCCCGGAGCCCACGACCAGCAGCGCCGCGACGACCACGACGCCCCACGTGCCCTGCTTGGTGAGGAGTTCCGCGCCCGCGCCGACCAGGCCCGCGGCCGGCAGGGTCAGACCCCAGGCGACGAACATCCGGGTGGCGGTGGACCAGCGGACCACACCGCCCTGGCGGCCGAGGCCCGCGCCCATCACGGCGCCGGAGCAGGACTGGGTGGTGGAGAGGGAGAAGCCGAGGTGCGAGGAGGCCAGGATGACCGTGGCCGCACTGGTCTGGGCGGCGAAGCCCTGCGGCGGCTTGAGGTCGGTGAGGCCGCTGCCCATGGTGCGGATGATGCGCCAGCCGCCCAGGTAGGTGCCGAGCGCGATGGCCAGACCGGCGGAGACGATCACCCAGACCGGCGGGTTGGAGCCGGGGTGCAGGACGCCACCGGTGACCAGCGCCAGGGTGATGATGCCCATGGTCTTCTGCGCGTCGTTGGTGCCGTGGGCGAGGGAGACGAGTCCGGCCGAGGCGATCTGACCGGCGCGGTAGCCCTTGGCGGTGGCCTTCTCCTGGGCGTCGTTGCGGATCTTCCCGCCGATCCGGTACGTCAGCCTGGTGGCCAGCAGCGCGGCCAGACCGGCGACGATCGGGGCGGCGACCGCGGGGAGCAGCACCTTGGTGATGACGGTGCCGCCGTTGACCGACGACCAGCCCGCCGACATCACGGCCGCGCCGATCAGACCGCCGAACAGGGCGTGCGAGGAGCTGGACGGCAGCCCGACCAGCCAGGTCAGCAGATTCCACAGGATGGCGCCGACGAGTGCCGCGAAGATGACTTCTGTCCGCAGTCCGTCCTCGTTGATGATCCCGCCGGAGATCGTCTTGGCGACCTCCACGGACAGGAACGCGCCGACGAGGTTGAGAGCGGCGGACATGGCCACCGCTGTCTTCGGTCTGAGTGCGCCGGTCGAGATGGTCGTCGCCATCGCGTTGGCGGTGTCATGGAAACCGTTCGTGAAATCGAACACTAGAGCTGTCACGATCACAATCGCGAGGAGCAGCGTGATGTGTTCCATTTACCCAGGCAATCGTTCGACGTCATTGGCACGTGGACCGTAGGCAACCTGAGTGAACAGAAGATGAACTGGACGGGGCGTCACGGTGACTCCAAACGGAGTCGGGTCGCTCTGTTTGTTCTCCGCTCGTCCTCCACGGGCGGCGCGAGTCGGGCGCAGGGCCCCGTGCGGCCCGTTTCGGCTCCTCGTCGGCCTTATTCACGACCGTTTCCGATTTGTGATGGTGACGACTCCGACCGGCCGCATGTCTGTTCGCCCCACGGGCTGATCGGGACCGCCGCAGCTGTCAGGATCTCCGTATGAGCGATCAGCAGCGGGACGCGATCGAACGGGCCTGGGAGGGTGTCGTCGCCACCGCCCGAAGGACGGCGACGGACGGCCTCGTCGTCGGCACCTCGGGCAACGTGTCGGCCCGGGTCGGCGGGACGGTCCTGGTCACCCCGAGCGGAGTGCCGTACGACCGGCTCGGTCCGGAGGACGTCGTCGGCGTCGATCTGGAAGGCAACCGGATCATCGGCGAACTGGCCCCGACCAGCGAACTCCCGCTCCATCTCGCGGTCTACCGGAACAGCGACGCGGCCGCCGTCGTGCACACCCACGCGGTGCACGCCACGGCCGTTTCCACCCTGGTCCCCGAGGTCCCCCCGGTCCACTACGCCGCCGCCATGCTCGGCGGCCCCGTCCGGGTCGCGGCCTACGCGCGCTACGGGACCGCGGAACTGGCCGAGAACATGCTCACCGCCCTGCGGGACCGTACGGGCTGCCTGCTCCAGAACCACGGAACCGTCACCTACGGAGCCGGCCTGGACGAGGCGTACGACAGGACCGCCCAGCTGGAATGGCTCTGCCGGCTCTGGCTCACCGCGAGTTCCGTACCCGGACACACCCCGAGCCTGCTCTCCCCGGCCCAGCTGCGCGACGTACAGGAAGCCCTGAAGGGATACGGGCAGCCGGGCTGACCCGCCCCTTGCCGAGGACCGTCCTGCCCCGACCGCCCCCTTGCCAAGGACCGTCCTGCCCCGACCGCCCCCTTGCCGGGACGCCGGACGGCCGCCCCCCTGCCGGGACACCGGACGGCCCCGCCCGCTGGCAGGGTGCGGCACGTCCCCCGACACTGGAGCCGTGCGCCCGGCAACAGTCACGGCAGCAGCCGTCACCACGATCCTCGGCGTCGGTGCGGCAGCTGTCGCGGCCGGCCGGTACGCCAGCGACGCCGCGCTCAGGGCGCCGTCCGGACGACCGCTCCCCGCCGACCGCAGACTCACCGTGCACGCCACGGCGGCCGGGCAGATCACCCTGACCCGCTCCTTCGCCGCGCTGCGGCCCGGCAGGTACGGACTGGTGGGCGACGACGTCCACGCGGTCGTCGGCCCGTTGATCGAACATGCCCATCACGCCCCCGACACCGTCGTCCGCCGACTGGAGCGGGTCGACCGCGGCAACCTGGAACCCGGCGCCAAGGTCCGGATCACCCCGCAGCTGCACAGCGGCGACCCCTACTCGGCCCTCGGCCTCGACCACAAGGAGGTCGAGATCCCCGGCGAACTGGGCGTACTGCCCGCCTGGTTCCTGCCCGGCGCCCGCGACACCTGGGTCATCACTGTGCACGGACTAGGGACGACCAGGGAACATCCCATGAACGTCATGGGGTTCCTGCACGACCTGCGCCTGCCCGTCCTCGACCTGGCCTACCGCGGCGACGCCGGAGCCCCGCGTTCCCCCGACGGCCTCGCCCACCTCGGCGAATCCGAATGGCGCGACCTGGACGCGGCGGTCCGCTTCGCCGTGCGGTACGGGGCCGACAAGGTCGTCCTGCACGGCTGGTCCACCGGCGCCTCGATGGCGCTGCACGCGGCCGTCAACTCCGCGCTGCGCGACCGGATCCGGGGTCTCGTCCTCGACTCCCCGGTCCTGGACTGGATCACCACGCTGCGCGCCCTGGCCGTCGCCCACGGCGTCCCGACCGCGCTGCTGCCGCTCGCCGTCCGCGCTGCCCAGGGACAGACCGGGCTGCGCGGCGCCCGGCTCCTGGACGGCTCCCTCGCATCAAAGCTGCGCGTCCCGGCCCTGATCTTCCACGGTCCGGACGACACCCTGGCCCCCTGGCAGCCGTCCCGCGATCTCGCCGCCCGCCGCCCGGACCTGGTCGCTCTGCACGCCGTACCGCAGGCTCCGCATGCGGCGATGTGGAATGCCGATCCGGTCCACTACGAAGAGGCCCTGAGACGCTTTCTCACCCCCCTGATGTGACCTGATGAGGGGGATCGGCCGATTGGTGCCGGACCCCGTTTGGGCACCCCTTCTTCCGCGAATTCGGGTTCCGTTTGGGCTTTCGGGCCGTCAGGGGCAAGACTGCTCCCCGTGACGTCCCGTACTCCGCGCGACTCCAGGCTGCGACTTGTCCGCCCCCGACCCATCGCCACTGCTCGCAAGGCGGTGACCACCCGCCGCACCAGGCCGGCGCCCCGCCCTCCGGAGGGCACCCCGCCCCGGGCGGAATTGGCCCGCCAGGCCAGGACAGTCCTCGCCGACGCCGTACGGATCGCCCACTGGGCAGCCGACGGCGCGTTCCCCGGCGCACCGCCACCGGCCGCCCAGGCTCTCGAACGGGCCGCGACGGCCCTGGAGTTGTCCCCGGCCCAGGTGCGCTCCGGCTGGGACCGGGCCCGCCTGGCCGGTCTCGTCGAACTGCACGGCGGCACCGCGCGCCCCGGCTGGCGGCTGCGCGCCTGGGACCGCGACGACTCCGCCGTGCTCCGCGGCTGGGTGGCGCTCTTCGACGCCTGGTCGCTCGTCCACCCCGCACCCGAGGGCATCGAGTCCACCGCGGTCGCCGAGGCCGTCGAGGCCGTGCCCCAGGTGCTCTCCCTCCTCCAGCTCTCGGCCGGCCCGGTCACCGTGCCCGCCCTCCTGGACCTGCTCGGCCAGCGCGTCGCCGAACTCCACGAGGAGCGCTGCGAGGTGCCGTACGGACCGCAGCCGCTGCCCGCACCGGCCCAACCCGCCCCCGCCGCGCACTCCGCCGCCCTGGTCGCCCTGCTCCTCGACTGGGCCCTGGAGGGGCTGGCCGCCGTCGGCGCGCTCACGCTCGGCGCCGGACACGCCACCCTCACCCCGCTCGGCAACTGGGCGGTCTGGGTCAAGCTGGAGCAGATCTGCGTCGCGGCCCAGAGCCCCGCCGGGAACATCGAGCAGTCCGCCGCCGACATGCTGCTCGGCTGCGCCCGGCTCACCCCCGGCCCGGCCCGCGACGAATACCGCGCCTGGCTCGCCGCCCGCCCCGTCGGCAGCGCCGTCGCCGAACTTCTCGCCGTGGCCCGCGGTGAGGACGCACTGCTGCGCGGCCTCGCCTTCGAAGCCCTCCGGGTCGTCGGCGCCCCGGCGGAACCCGAGGTGCGCTCCGTCGCCGCCGACCCCTCGCTGCGCCCCTACGCGCTGCTCTGGCTGGCCGAGTACGACGGAACCGACCCCGAGGACGCCCAGGACGTCCTCAGCCGGGAGGAGGCCACCTGGCTCTGGGTCGACACCGCGGCGGCCGTCGCCGACCACGGCGAGACCGGGCTGCTCGTCCGCCACCTCGACTCGGCCGTCCAGGGCACGGTGCCGGCGCTGCTGGACGAGGTACGGGCCGCCGGCCACCCGCGCACCGTGCAGGTCCTGGTGGCCCTGGCCGCCGCGCACCCGGACCCCGCACTGGCCAAAGCGGTGCGCCGGGCCGCGTTCCAGGTGCACACGGGCGGCGCGTAGCGCGCGTACGACCACGCCGGACGGGCCCACCCCGAGCCCGTCCGGCCACGCAGCGGGTCACTCGCTCGGGCAGTCGGTCCGCCCGGCCGTCAGCCCGCCGACCCCGGCGCGTACGTCCCGAAGGTCCACACGTTGCCCTCCCCGTCCCGGGCCATGAAGTCGCGCGAGCCGTAGTCCTGGTCCGTGGGCGGCATCAGGATCTCCACCCCGTGCTCCACGGCCCGCGCGTGATGCGCATCGACCTCGTCCACCACGACGTAGACACCGGCGGGGCCCGCCTCCTGCATCGCCTTGGCGAAGACGCCCTCGCGGCCCTTGGAACCGAGCATCACTCTGCCGTTGCCGCAGGACAGCTCCGCATGGAGAACCTGGCCGTTCGCACCCTCGTAGACGGCCTCCTCCTTGAAACCGAGGCCCTCCGTCAGCGTCTTGATCGCGGCCTTCGCGTCGTCGTACAGAATCGTCGGATAGATCGTCGGAACGCCGGCCGGTGCGCCTGCCATGACGCTCACCTCTTCTCGTGCTCGCGTGATCCGTTTCTGCGATCTCTGTGATCTGCGTCTCAGTCTTCCATCCGCCGCTGACAACGGCCCGATTCGGCCCGGCCGGGCTCGGAGCGGCGGCGTCCCGCGAGTGCGGGACAAGTGCCGTGGACGCATGCGGAAAAGCAGTTGCACACCGCCAGTAGAATGACCCGTATGGCAATTCTCCTTGTGCATGAGTAACGGCGTCGAGTCGAACTCTTAGTCGTCCCGTCCGCAGTCCACCCGCCTTGGAGTTTTACCGTGATCACCGCTTCCGGCATCGAGTTGCGCGCCGGCGCCCGCATCCTCATCGAGTCCGCCTCCTTCCGTATCACCAAGGGCGACCGCATCGGCCTCGTCGGCCGCAACGGAGCGGGCAAGACCACCCTCACCAAGTGCCTCGCCGGCGAGGGCAACCCCGTCGGCGGCACCATCACCCGCGCCGGTGAGGTCGGCTACCTCCCGCAGGACCCGCGCACCGGCGACCTCGACGTACTCGCCCGCGACCGCATCCTCTCCGCCCGCGGTCTCGACGAGATCCTGCGCAAGATGCGGGAGAACGAGGAGCGGATGGCGAACGGCAAGGGCGCCACCCGCGAGAAGGCGATGAAGAAGTACGAGCGCCTGGAGACGGAGTTCCTCACCAAGGGCGGATACGCCGCCGAGGCCGAGGCCGCCACCATCGCCGCCGCGCTCAGCCTGCCCGACCGGGTGCTCGGGCAGCCGCTCCATACGCTCTCCGGAGGTCAACGCCGCCGCGTCGAGCTGGCCCGCATCCTGTTCTCGGACGCCGACATCCTGCTGCTCGACGAGCCGACGAACCACCTCGACGCCGACTCGATCGTCTGGCTGCGCGACTACCTCAAGACCTACCGCGGCGGCTTCATCGTGATCTCGCACGATGTCGAGCTCGTCGAGACGGTCGTCAACAAGGTCTTCTACCTCGACGCCAACCGCTCGCAGATCGACATCTACAACATGGGCTGGAAGCTCTACCAGCAGCAGCGCGAGGCCGACGAGAAGCGCCGCAAGCGCGAGCGGCAGAACGCCGAGAAGAAGGCCGCGGCCCTCAACTCGCAGGCCGACAAGATGCGCGCCAAGGCCACCAAGACCGTCGCCGCGCAGAACATGGCCAAGCGCGCCGAGCGGCTGCTCTCCGGCCTGGAGGCCGTCCGGGTCTCCGACAAGGTCGCCAAGCTCCGCTTCCCCGAGCCCGCGCCGTGCGGCAAGACCCCCCTGATGGCGGAGGGGCTGTCCAAGTCGTACGGCTCCCTCGAAATCTTCACCGATGTGGACCTCGCCATCGACAAGGGCTCCCGGGTCGTCATCCTCGGCCTCAACGGCGCGGGCAAGACCACCCTGCTGCGGCTCCTCGGCGGCGCCGAGAAGCCCGACACCGGCCAAGTCATCGAGGGCCACGGACTCAAGCTCGGCTACTACGCCCAGGAGCACGAGACCCTCGACCCGGACCGCACCGTTCTGGAGAACATGCGCTCCGCGGCGCCCGACCTCGATCTCGTCGAGGTCCGCAAGACGCTGGGCTCGTTCCTCTTCTCCGGCGACGACGTCGACAAGCCCGCCGGAGTGCTCTCCGGCGGCGAGAAGACCCGTCTCGCGCTCGCGACCCTCGTGGTCTCCTCCGCCAATGTGCTGCTCCTGGACGAGCCGACGAACAACCTCGACCCGGCGAGCCGCGAGGAGATCCTCGGCGCGCTGCGCACGTACAAGGGCGCAGTCGTCCTCGTCACGCACGACGAGGGGGCGGTCGAGGCCCTGCAGCCGGAGCGCATCATCCTGCTGCCCGACGGTGTCGAGGACCTGTGGGGCGCGGACTACCAGGACCTGGTCGCACTGGCCTGATCCCGGCCCGGTCACCGTCTGATCCACTCCGTATGGATCATTCGGCCCATGCGTGATCCATCATCTGCGTGAGTACGTCTCGTACCCCCGTGCGGCGCCCGGCAGATACCTGCCGGGCGCACCCATGAGGGGCCGCGTTCCCCATGTGGCCCTGACCTGCCGGTTCGTCCCGAAGCTGCCCCCACCCGCCCCTGAAGCCCCGTGGAATGAGGGCTTCCGGTCGTGTCGGCCCGTTCTCCGGACCGGAATCCGGTTGTACGGACCTTGCCGAATGGGTGGCCAGGAAGCCCCCGAGGGGTGATCATGAGAGTCCAGAGCGCACTTCCCATGAGGAGGCACGGGTGGCCGAGACTCTGAAGAAGGGCAGCCGGGTTACCGGCGCCGCGCGCGACAAGCTCGCGGCAGACCTGAAGAAGAAGTACGACTCCGGTGCGAGCATCCGGGCGTTGGCCGAGGAGACCGGCCGCTCCTACGGATTCGTCCACCGGATGCTCAGTGAGTCCGGAGTCACGCTGCGTGGACGCGGCGGAGCGACGCGGGGCAAGAAGGCCGCCACGGCCTGACGGCCTTCGGCGGATCGGGGCAGGTCGTCCGGACCCGTCCCGGGGCTCACCGGTTTCGGCGGTGGCCACCCGGTCGATCTGACTGTCGGCCGGGTGGTTACTGTTCAGTCACTTAGTTCGACCTGCTGACTGAACCGATCCGGAGGCGCCCCATGACCTCGCTCGACTCTGTGCTCGACAAGGATGGCGTACGACTCACCGTCGACGACGCGGTTGCCACGGTGACCCTCACCAATCCGGCCAAGCGCAACGCTCAGTCCCCCGCTCTGTGGCGGGCGTTGACCGAGGCCGGACGGGCACTGTCCGGCAGCGTGCGGGTCGTCGTGCTCCGTGGCGAGGGCAAGTCCTTCTCCGCGGGCCTCGACCGACAGGCGTTCACCCCCGAGGGGTTCGACGGCGAGCCGTCCTTCCTCGACATGGCGCGCGGCCCGGAGTCCGAGCTCGACGTGACCATCGCCGAGTACCAGGAGGCGTTCACCTGGTGGCGCCGCAACGACATCGTGTCGGTCGCGGTCGTCCAGGGTCATGCGATCGGGGCCGGCTTCCAGCTCGCCCTCGCCTGCGATCTGCGCATCGTCGCGCAGGACGTGCAGTTCGCCATGCGTGAGACCAGCCTCGGCCTGGTCCCCGACCTCACAGGCACCCACCCCCTGGTGAACCTGGTGGGGTACGCTCGCGCGCTCGAAATCTGCGCCACCGGCCGCTTCGTGTACGCCGAGGAGGCCGAACGCACCGGTCTGGCCAACCTCGTGGTCCCCGCCGGTGAACTGGACGTGGCGGCCCGCGACCTGGCCGCCGCACTGCTCGCCGCCCCGCGCGACGCGGTCGTGGAGACCAAGGCGTTGCTGAGCGGTGCCGTCTCCCGTGGTTACGAGGAGCAGCGCATCGCGGAACGCGCCGCGCAGGGCCGCCGGCTGCGCGACCTGGCGGGCATCACCGACTGAGCCGGGGTGTGGGCCGGATCCGCCCCGGCCCCATGCGGCAGCCCCGGCGGGGCAGTCCGGGACGCGGTGGGTCGGTCCCGGGCCCGGTGGCTCAGTCCCGCTCCACCACCGCCGTGACCAGCACCGTGACCGAGGGATGCCCCTCCACCGCGGCCGCCACCGCGCCCCGCACCGCGCGAGCCACGTCGAGCGCCCGGTGGCCCGAGTCCGTCGCCAGCTCGACCCGCACCCGGCCCGGACCCGTGTGCACCGCGTTGCCCAGCACCTGGGTCAGCGCCACAACACCCGGAACACCCGCGGCAGCGGCCCCCGCCGCGCCTTCCGCCCTCGCCTCGCGCACCTCGGCCGGTTCGAGGGTCGGCCTTACGGGTGACGTGTCCAGCAGTTCCGTCACCCGGAGATCCACCTCGGCGACCACCAGGCCCAGCCGCTGCCCGGCCGCCGCCAGCAACGCCGAGCGCAGCTCCGCGGCGGCGGCGGGCAGCGGCTGACCGGACAGCGCCGACATGGTCGCCTCCACCCGCAACGGCCCCGGCGGCAGGGCACTCGGCGGTGGCTCCACCTCCGCAGCCGGGGCCCCGTCCGGATCGGCCACCGAGATCCTCAGCTTCCCGAGCACCGGCCCCGGTCCCGGCCCGCCCACCGCGCCGCGCAGCACCGCGACCGCGGCCCGCTCCGAGATCCAGGCCCCGTCCGCCGGACCGCCCAGCGGAAGCAGCCGGCCGAGGCCGAGCCGTTGCCGTACTGCCGCCGTCCATCCGTCGGCCCCGCGCGGACCGTCAGCCGTCGTCATGTCCCCAGCCTGCCGCATCCACGGCGCGAGACGGGGCAAGCGCACTTAGTGTGGGCAACGAGGTCCAACCTGCCCGAAGGGAAGAGTGGCGATGACCGAGACTCCGCAGCGGAACCGGCCCGAAAGCCCCGACAAGGAACCGACCCCGCTCATCAAGCGCGGTGGGGGAGACCCCGCCACCCGTGGCCGCACGACCATCGCCGACGGCGTGGTCGAGAAGATCGCGGGAATGGCCGCACGCGACGTGGTCGGTGTCCACGCCATGGGCAGCGGCTTCTCGCGCACGTTCGGTGCGGTGCGCGACCGGGTCCCCGGCGGTGGCAAGTCCGTCACCCGCGGGGTGAAGGCAGAGGTCGGCGAGTCACAGACCGCACTCGACCTGGAGATCGTCGTCGACTACGGCGTGTCGATCATCGATGTCGCCCGTGACGTACGGGAGAACGTGATCGCGGCCGTCGAGCGGATGACCGGCCTGGAAGTCGTCGAGGTCAATATCGCGGTGAGTGATGTGAAGCTGCCCGACGAGCCCGACGACGAGGACCATCCCGAACCACGTCTTCAGTAGGTCTCCGAACCTGTAGGCCCCAAAACCGAGGCAGCTGAGGAGCGCACGATGAACATGGCGGTGGTCGGCATGGTGGCCGGCATGGCGCTCGGATTCGCCGGGTACTTCGGCGGGTTCGGGGCATTTCTCCTGGTCGCCGCGTTGGGGGCGGTCGGCTTCGTCGTCGGCCGGTTCCTGGAAGGCGACCTGGAACCCGGCGACTTCTTCCGGGGTCGCGAGCGCGGCGACCGACGGCGGTGACGGCGTTGTCGGGGGTGGACGGCCCGATCGCCGCCGGTGAGCGCGGGGAGACCCGGATCGCCGACCGGGTGATCGCGAAGATCGCCGCACAGGCGGCGAAGGAGGCGATCGACGAGCCGCCGGAGCAGGGCGCCTCGCCGCGCGCCACGGTCACGGTGCAGCGTGACACCGCCCGGGTACGGGTGAGCCTGGAGCTCGGATACCCCACCGACATCGGCCGCCAGTGCGGCGGGGTGCGTCGGCATGTCGCCGAACGGGTAAGGGCGTTGGCGGGAATGGAAGTGCCCGAGGTTGCCGTACAGGTCGAGCGCCTGCACCCGACGGGAGCGGGCATCGCGGCACAGGGGAGGATCCGATGACCGAGCCCCACGACCCGGAACACCGTGAACAACGGCCGCCCGCCGTCCGGCCCGTCGAAAAGGGCGACGTGCTCGAACTCGACCAGTCCGCCTCGTCCGCCGCGTACGACCCGGTGCCCGCACAGCACGGGAGCGGCGACCGGGCGGGCCGATTCTGGTCCCCGCGCCGCATCCCCGCGGCGGTCCTCGCGCTGGTGAGCCTCGGCGGCACCGGCCTCCTCCTCTACGACGTGGCGGCGGTACGGGCCGACCGGCCGGCGATGCGGTGGCGTCGCGTGCTGGCCGGTGAACTCGCCGAGCGGCCGCTGGACAATGTCTGGGTGCTGGCCGGCGCGGCGGCCGCCCTGGCGATCGGCCTGTGGCTGCTCGTGCTCGCCGTCACCCCCGGACTCCGCGGCCTGCTGCCGATGCGCCGCGACCGTCCCGTCGTACGCGCCGGTCTGGACCGCACCGCGGCGGCGCTGGTCCTGCGCGACCGAGCCGTCGAGGTGTCCGGCGTGCAGTCGGTACGGGTCCGGATGGGCCGGGGCAGGGCGGGGGTGCGCGCGGTGTCGCACTTCCGTGAACTCGACGACGTACGGGCCGATCTGGACACCGTGCTCGCCGCCGCCATCAGGGAACTGGGGCTGGCCAGGCCGCCCAGCCTGTCCGTGCACGTCCGCCGTCCGACCAAGAAGGGGTGAGCCCGTTGCTCAGGACCGTCAACCGGGTGCTGCTCGGCCTGGCCGGGCTGGTGCTGATCTGCGTCGGCGGCGCGGTGCTCGCCGCGGGACTCGGCCTCTCCGTACCGTCCTGGTGGCCCTGGTACGGCAAGGGCGATGTGCTCCTCAGCCAGGCCGACCGGGACCGCTGGCGCGGCGAGGGCTGGTGGTGGCCGACGGTGATCGCGGTCCTTGCCGTCGTGGTCGCCCTCGCCCTGTGGTGGCTGCTGGCCCAACTGCGCCGGGCCCGCCTCGCCGAGGTGCTGGTGGACAGCGGCGACGGCGAGGGCGCGCTGCTGCGGGGCCGGGCTCTGGAAGGGGTGCTCGCCCAGGAGGCGGGGACCCTGGACGGGGTGGCTCACGCCCAGGTCACGCTGACCGGCCGGCGCAGTGCGCCGCATGCCAGGATCCGCCTGCTGATGGAGCCGCACGTGGCACCGGACGAGGCGCTCGGCCGCCTCACCGACGAGGCGCTGGCGCATGCGCGGGATTCGGCGGGGCTGGCCGAGCTGCCGGCCGAGGTGCGACTGCGAGCAGTCAAGCACCGTGCGGAAAGGGTGAGTTGACGCACCGTCGGACGGGCGGGCGGGCGGACCGACGGGCCCGCACGGCCCGCCCGCCCGCACGGCCCGCCCGCCGGTACGGAACGAAACCGGGCCGCCCCGGAAACCAGTCCGGTTCGGGAACGCGTGGGTTCAGAAGCCGTGCCGGTAGCCGCCGTCGATCGGCAGCATGATGCCCGTCAGATACGACGCCGCGGGCGAGAGCAGGAACGCCGCGGTCCGGCCGAACTCCTCCGGCGTGCCGTACCGCCGCAGCGGAATGCGTGACTCACTGGCCGTGCGGGAGGCTTCCGCGTCGCCCGAGAGCGTATCCAGCTCACGCACCCGGTCCGTGTCGATCCGGCCCGGCAGCACGCCCACCACTCGGATCCCCCGGGGACCGAGCTCGTCGGCCAGGGACTTGGCGAAACCGGCCAGCCCCGGGCGCAGCCCGTTGGAGATGGTCAGCCCGGCGATCGGCTCGTACACGGAGCCGGAGAGCACGAAACCGATGACGCCGCCCTCGCCGAGCGTGGCCGCGGCGGCCCTGGCGAGACGTACCGCACCCAGGAACACCGAATCGAAGGCCGACTGCCACTGCTCGTCGGTGTTGTCGGCGAGGAAGCCGGGCGCCGGCCCGCCGACGCTGATGAGAATGCCGTCGAGCCGCCCGAACCGCTCGTGCGCGCTGTCGACCAGACGCTGAGCGGCGGCGGGATCGGCATTGTCGGCGGCGAGGCCGACGGCGTCCGGCCCCAGTTCGGCGGCGGCCGCCTCGACCCGCTTCTCGTCCCGCCCGGTGATGATCACCCGCGCCCCGTCCTCGGCGAGCGCCCGGGCCGTGGCGTTGCCCAGCCCCCGGGTCGCTCCGGTGACGATGTACACGCGGTCCTTCAGTCCAAGATCCATGGGCCCTATCCTGCCGCCTCGGCCTCCAGCGTGTTCTCCCCGGCCAGGGCCATGGCCGTGCCCACCAGTCCGATGTGGCTGAACGCCTGCGGGAAGTTGCCCAGTTGTCGGTGCCCGACGGTGTCGTACTCCTCGGACAGCAGCCCCACATCGTTACGGAGCGCCAGCAGTTGCTCGAAGAGCTCTCGGGCCTCCTCGGTGCGCCCCGTCAGGTGCAGGGCGTCGGCCAGCCAGAACGAGCACGCCAGGAAGGCCCCTTCGCTGCCGGGCAGCCCGTCGATCGAGGTGCCGTCCGTGCTGTAGCGGCGGACCAGGCAGCCGCTGCCCAGCTCCTCCCGGACCGCGTCGACCGTCCCGATGACCCGGGGGTCGTCCGGCGGCAGGAAGCCGGTCCGGGGGATCAGCAGCGTCGCGGCGTCCAGGTTCCGGGAGCCGTAGGACTGTGTGAAGGTGTTCCGTACCGGGTCGTACCCCTTCTCGCACACCTCCCGGTGCACGGCGTCCCGCATCGCCCGCCACCGGTCCGCTTCGCCGGCCAGCGAGGGGTTCTTCTCCAGGGTGCTCACGGCACGGTCGGCGGCGACCCAGGCCATCACCTTGGAGTGCACGAAGTGGCGGCGCTGGCCCCGGATCTCCCACAGCCCCTCGTCCGGCTCGCGCCAGGTGGACTCCAGGAAGCCGAGCAGGCTGAGCTGCACGTTCCAGGCGTGCGGCTTGTCGTTCAGGCCCGCCTCCCGCGCGAGCCGCAACGAGTCGATGACCTCCCCGTACACATCGAGCTGACGCTGGCGGACCGCGGCGTTGCCGATCCGGACCGGGCCGGAGCTGTCGTATCCGCTCAGCCACGGCAGCTCCGCCTCGGGCAGCCTGCGCTCGCCCGCCAGGCCGTACATGATCTGCAGATCGGCCGGATTACCGGCGACGGCCCGCAGCAGCCAGTCCCGCCAGGCGGCCGCCTCCTCCAGATAGCCGGCCGAGATGAGCGCGCCGAGGGTCAGCGTGGAGTCCCGCAGCCAGCAGAAGCGGTAGTCCCAGTTCCGTACGCCGCCGATCTCCTCGGGAAGCGAGGTGGTGGGCGCCGCCACGATGCCGCCGGTCGGGCCGAAGGTGAGCGCCTTCAGCGTGATCAGCGAGCGGATCACCGCCTCGCGGTACGGGCCGCGGTACCTGCACCGGGCCGACCATGCGGCCCAGTCGGCCAGGGTGTTCTCCAGCGCCTCGAACGGGTCGACGAGTTCCGGGCGGGGCGAATGAGAGGGGTGCCAGGTCAGGACGAACGCCACCTGATCGCCCGCGGAGACGGTGAACGACGAGCAGGTGGAGAACTGCTGGCCCCAGGTCTTGACCGGCGGCTCGCTGCGCAGCCAGACCGAGTCCGGCCCGGCGACCGCCACCCGTTGTCCCTGCGAGCGGCGCATCCACGGCACGACCGAGCCGAAGTCGAAGCGCAGCCGGATCACGGAGCTCATCTCGACCGTGCCGCTGACGCCCTCGACGATCCGCATGACATCGGGTTCCCGGTCGCGCTGCGGCATGAAGTCGGTGACCTTGACCGTGCCGGTACGGGTCTCCCAGTACGTCTCCAGGACGAGGGAGTCACCCGCATAGCCGCGCCGGGTACAGGCGTCGGCGCCCTTCGGGGCGATCCGCCAGTGGCCGTTGTCCTCGTTGCCGAGCAGGGCGGCGAAACAGGCGCCCGAGTCGAAGCGGGGCAGACAGAGCCAGTCGACAGAACCGTTCCTGCCGACCAGGGCGGCTGTCTGCAGATCACCGATGAGGGCGTAGTCCTCGATGCGTGGGGTCACGTTCTGGCGTGTTCCCGAACCTGGGCCCCGTTAAGCAGTCCAGTCCCACGAGAGGCAGGGGTCACCTCGGTACGCCGGCTGTCAGAGGCGGCCCCGCATCCCGGCGGAGGCGGCGTCAGGCCGTCGCGGGCGCCGGCTTCTCCGGCTGTTCCGGCTGCCCGGGCTGCCCCGGCTGTTCCGGCGTCTTCGGCTCGCAGAGGTCCTGTTCCCCGGCGGCGGCCTTGGCCGCGGCCTCCACCCGGTCGTGCTTCTCCCGGCGGGCGAGGACCACGAAGCCCACCGGAACCCCGGCGGCGAACAGCCACCACTGCACGGCGTACGCCATGTGCGGGCCGATCGAGCCGTCGTCGGGGGCGGCGATCAGTTCCGGGGAGCCGCCGGACGGCTCGGGTCCGGTCTGCTCGATGTAGCCGCCGAGCACCGGCCGGGAGAGCCGCTTGGCCTCCTGGGCGCTGTTGATCAGCATCACTTGGCGGTCCGGCAGGTCCGAAATGTCCTTGATGCCGCTGGTGCCGGTCGTCTCGTCGGCCTTGAGCCGCCCGGTCACGGTCACTTCGCCCTTGGGCACGGCCGGTACGTCGGGGAACGCGCGCTGGCTGTCGGCGGAGGGCACCCAGCCGCGGTTGACCAGGACCGTGCCGCCGCCCTTGAGGTCGAGCGGGATCAGCACATGGACGCCGATCCGGTCGTCGGTGGAGGTCCTGCGGCGTACGACGACCTCGTGCGCGGTGTCGTACGTACCCGTGGCCGTCACCGCGCGCCAGTAGTCGGAGCGCGGGACCGTGTGACCCGGCGAGGTGAGCGAGGTGACCGGAACCGGTTTCGCCTTGAGGTTGCGGGAGATCAGGGAGTTCTGCGCGACCTTGTGCTCATGCTTGTGCAGCTGCCAGAAGCCCAGCTCGACCATCGTGGGAATCAGTACGAGGGCGAGGAGGGCGAGGATCAGCCACTGCCGGGTCAACAGGAAGCGGTACACCCCATGACGGTACAACTGCGTCATGGGGTGCATCGCGGAGGGGTGGGGGAAGGGGGCGCGGCGGCGGCCGGTGCTCAGACTTTGTCGATGATGCCCACCTTCCCCTCGGCGCGGGCGCAGTGACCGCCGCAGAACCAGTGGCCGTCGACCTCGACGCCCTGGCCGATGATCTGGACCCGGCAGTGCTCGCAGATGGGTGCCATGCGGTGAATGGCGCAGGAGAAGCAGTCGAAGACGTGCACCGCGCCCTGCGCGTGCACCTCGAAGGACATGCCGTAGTCGTTTCCGCAAACCTCGCAACGTGCCATGCGCCACAGGGTGGGACGCCGGAGCGGCGGCGGGCGAGCGGCGGGCGGGCGAGTCGCCCCCGGTTCACTCCGATGACCGCGCGGCCGGCTGCGCCGCCGCCGGCGCCACATCGCGCAGCAGATGGGTGAACGCGCTCTCGTCCAGGATCGGTGTCCCGAAGGACTTCGCCTTCACCGTCTTCGACGTCGCCGCGTCCGGATCATTGGTGACGAGCAGGCTCGTCAGCCGGGACACGCTGGTCGCCACGTGCAGCCCGGCCTCCACGGCCCGGTCCTCCAGCAGCTCGCGGTCGATGGAGGTGTCCCCGGAGAACGCCACCCGCATACCCTGCATGAGGGGTTTGTCCTTCTCGTACCGCCCGGGGTTCGGGTACGGGCATGCCGGACGCTTGCGCGAGGGGCGCCAGCTGCCCTGACCGTACGAGGGCTGGTAGCCGATCCGCGGAGTGACCGGGGAGTCCGACCACTCGGTCAGCGGCCGGCACTCCAGCAGCGGCAGCCGCACCCCGCCCCGCGCCGCCGCGTGCAGACTCGGCCGGAACGCCTCGGCCAGCACCCGGGCGTCGTCCAGCGCGTGGTGGGCGCGCTGCTGCACGACTCCGAAGTGCGCGGCCAGCGACTCCAGCTTGTGGTTGGGCAGCGGCAGCCGCAGCTCCTTGGAGAGCGCGATCGTGCACAGCCGCTGCTCGACGGGGGCGGTGACCGAGGCCCGTGCGTACTCCCGGGCCAGCATCGACCAGTCGAAGGCCGCGTTGTGCGCGACGAGGACGCGGTCCGCGAGCCGCTCGGAGAGCTGGGCGGCGACCTCCGGGAAGAGCGGAGCGCCTTCGAGCACGTCGCTGGTCAGCCCGTGGATCCAGACCGGGCCGGGATCGCGTTCGGGGTTGACGAGGGTGTACCAGTGGTCCTCGACATTGCCCTGCGCGTCCAGCCGGTAGACGGCCGCGGACACTATCCGGTCGTCCCGTGCGAGTCCGGTGGTCTCCACGTCGACGACCGCGTACCCCTGCGGGTAGGCGGTCGGCCACGGTGCTGCGGTCTGGAGGTCGTCGAGCATGGTCACAGAGAATACGGGCCGCCGCTGACAGTCTCCTATTCGGCCGTCTCCCGCCCGGGTGCCTGTCGTACGGGACCGGCCAGCAGCCCCTCCACCAGAGCCCGCACGGAGTCCGCGAAGAGCCGGTCCGGATCGGCGGGCCGGGCCAGCGCGCGGGCCAGTTCGGGATCGTCCTCCGCGGTGGACGCGGCCCACAGATCGCCCTCGCCGGGGGACTGGACGGGGGACCGCTCCCGATTGCGTTCGACGAGCAGGAACCCGACGGTCTGGAACTGCACCGCCCGCACGGCTGCCGCGGCCCGCGCCCCGCGCAGCCCCGCGGCGTGCACCTCGTGGACGAGGGCCCGCTGTGCGGGGAGGAACATCCGCTCGGTGAGCCCCCGTTCGTGGACCATCGCGATCAGATGCGGCCGGGTGCGCAGTTCGCGGCGCAGGCCGCGGGCGACGGAGACGATCCGGGCCGCCGGGGTCCGGCCGGCCGGGCGGAGGGTGCCCATCTCCCGCACCGTGCGCTCGACGAGGGCGTCCAGCAGCGATTCGCGATTGCCGACGTGCCAGTAGATCGACGTGACCGCGGTGCCCAGTTCGGCGGCGAGCCCGCGCATGGTGAGGGCCCGCGGGCCGTGCCGCTTCACCAGGGCGGTGGCGGTGTCCAGTACCTCTTCGCGGGTCAGCGGCGATCGGGCCACAGTGCTCCCAGTTCTTCGAACTCCATTACTTGCACGCCTATTTACCCTTCATTCGGGGCGGTGTAACTGTGTTACAGAACCCGGGCATCGGACAACCGAGAAGGGTGGTACGTCCATGGCACGTGTACGGTACGGCGCGCGCACCGGGGCCGAGATCGCGGCGGCCCGCGCGGCCCGCTCCCAGCTCCCCGACATCTGGTCCACCGGCGTGGTGGCCCTCTGGGAGAGCGACCCCGACGCGGTGGCGGCCGTCCTGCCGCCGCCCCTCGAACCCGCACAGCGCCCGCTCGTCCGGGCCAGTATCAGCACGGTCGAGCTCCCCGGCTACCCGCTCGGTGCCGGCTCCGTCGCGGTCGCCGCCGTCCATGACGGGCACGAGGGCTGGTATCCGCTCGTCATGCCGATGACCCATGAACGGGCGCTGATCGGCGGCCGCGAGGTGTTCGGCGAACCGAAGAAGCTCGGCGAGGTGACCGTCGAACGCGACGGCCTCGTCGTCCGGGCCGCGCTGGCCCGGCACGGCATCGCGTTCGTCGAGGTGCGCGGCGCGGTGAGCGGACCGCTCCCGCTGCCCGAACCGGCCGACAAGCTCGACTTCTACTTCAAGTTCCTGCCCGCCGTGGACGGCGAGGGCTTCGACTCCGCCCCCGTGCTGATCCACTGCACCCGCCACGAGAAGGTCCGCCGGCTGGAACGCGTCGCGGGCGACGTGGTGCTGCGCGAATCGGTGCACGACCCGGTCGCCGACCTCCCCGTACGCCGGCTGGTCGACCTCACCATCGGCGAGAAGACCAGCGACCAGCGGGGCAGGGCCGTGGAGCGGGTGGGCGCCGAGGCGCTGTTGCCGTACATCCACCAGCGCTACGACGACCCGCAGCAGGTCCACGACGGCCCGCCGGAGGGGAGCGTCCGATGAGGCTGGAGGAGGGGCAGGTCGCCGTCGTCACCGGCGCGGCGAGCGGCATCGGCCTCGCGATGGCGCGCAGGTTCGCGGCCGAGGGGCTGAAGGTCGTCCTCGCCGATGTGGAGGAGGGCGCGCTCGACAAGGCGGCGGGCGGCTTGCGCGAGGACGGTGCGCGAGTGCTGGCGCACGTCGTCGACGTGAGTGAACGCGACTCCGTACGGGCCTTGGCCGAGGCCGCGTACGACACCTTCGGCGCCGTGCACGTGCTGTGCAACAACGCCGGTGTCGGTTCCGGGGCCGAGGGCCGGATGTGGGAGCACGAACCGAACGACTGGCAGTGGGCCTTCGCCGTCAATGTGTGGGGCGTCTTCCACGGCATCCAGGCGTTCGTCCCGCGCATGATCGCGGACGGCGGCCCCGGCCATGTCGTCAACACCTCGTCCGGCGACGGCGGTATCGCCCCGCTGCCGACCGCCTCCGTGTACGCGGTCACCAAGGCCGCCGTCGTCACGATGACCGAGTCCCTGTACGCGCATCTGAAGGCCGAGCGAGCGGCGGTCGGCGCCTCCGTCCTCTTCCCCGGCCCGCACATGCTCCGTACCGGACTGTGGGAGTCGCACCGCAACCGGCCCGCGCGGTACGCCAAGGAGCGCCCGCGCAGGACCCCGTACCGCAGCCTCGACCAGTGGGAGTCCGCGATGCGGGCGGCGGGCCACGAGGTGGAGTTCACCCCCGTGGAGGAGGTCGCCGCGACCGTCGTCGACGGGATACGCGCCGACCGCTTCTGGATGCTGCCGGAGAGCGAGCACAGCGACCGGCAGATCCGCGCCCGGTCGCAGTCGATGCTCGACCGGTCCGAACCGTCGTACCTGGAGAGCTTCATACTCGACTGAGGAGCGAGCGATGACCGACGACCCGTACCTGATCATCTCCTCCGACTGCCACGCCGGACTGCCCACCGAGGAGTACCGGCCCTACCTCGACGCCCGATTCCACCGGGAGTTCGACGAGTTCCTCGCCGGACGCGATCGCCGCCGTGCGGAGATGACCCGCCTCGGCGTACGCAACGAAGCCTTCGCCGACAAGTGGTTCCACGACAACGAGGAAGGCCTGAAAGGCGGTTGGGACGCGACGCAGCGTCTCAAGGAGCTCGACGGCGACGGGGTGGCGGCCGAGGTCGTCTTCCCCGACGCGGACGCCGTCGACAGCCGGACCGCCGCCCCGTTCGGCGTCGGCCTCGGACTCTCCGGCGACCAGGACCCGGAACTGGGCATGGCCGGCGCGCAGGCCCACAACCGCTGGCTCGCCGACTTCGTCGCGCAGAATCCCGAACGCCACTGCGGGGTCGCCCTGCTGCCCGTCACCGGCGAGGTCGACCGGGTCGTCGCGGAGATCCACCGGGCGAAGGAGTCCGGACTAGGCGCGCTCATGATCCCGTCCATGTGGGTGGACAAGGCCCCGTACCACGACCGCCGTTACGACCCCGTGTGGGCGGCCGCCGCCGAGACGGCCATGCCGGTCGTCACCCACTCCGGTGCTGCCCCGCGCCACGAGTACGGCGACCACCTCGGGATCTACGTCTCCGAGGTCACCTGGTGGCCGTCCCGGCCGCTCTGGTTCCTGCTCTGGTCGGGCGCCTTCGAACGCCATCCCGGGCTGAGGTTCGGCGTCGCCGAGTCCGGCTGCTGGTGGCTGCCGAACCTCCTGTGGTTCATGGACCGGCTCTACCTCGGCGCTCACGGCGGAAAGAAGCTCTCCCCCTTCGCCGAACTGAAACGGCCCCCGCACGAGTACCTCGACCGCCAGGTCTTCATCTGCGCCACCAACACCAAACGCCGCGAACTCGCCCAGCGGTACGAGATCGGCGTCGACAACATCCTGTGGGGCAGCGACTTCCCGCACCCCGAGGGCACCTGGCCGAACACCGCGAACTGGCTGCGCGACACCTTCCACGACATCCCGGTGGCCGAGACCCGCCGGATGCTGGGCCTCGCCGCCGCCGAAGTCTTCGGCTTCGACACGGCGAAGCTCGCTCCGATCGCCGAACGCATCGGGCCGACACCGCAGGACCTGGGCCAGAGCGCCGACCAGACGGCGGTCGAGGCCTCCTGGGCCAGGTCGCGCGACGTGGGCCGGCACTGGCTGACCGGGCACGACTTCCCTGCCCTGGGGGTCGGATGATGTCCCGCGAGCGCTACACCGTCATCTCCGCCGACTGCCACGCGGGCGCCGACCTCCTCGACTACAGGCCGTACCTGGAGGCCAAGTACCACGACGATTTCGACGCCTGGGCGTCGAGTTACGTCAATCCGTACGAGGACCTCCTCGCCGACACCGCCGACCGCAACTGGAACTCGAACCGTCGCGTCGCCGAGTTGGAGTCGGATGGTGTTGTGGCGGAAGTGGTGTTTCCGAATACCATCCCGCCCTTCTTCCCTGCCGCGTCGCTGATAGCCCCTGCCCCGTCGAAGGAGGAGCACGAGCAGCGCTGGGCTGGCCTGCGCGCGCACAATCGCTGGCTCGTAGACTTCTGCGACGCGGCTCCGGGCCGACGGGCGGGCATCGCACAGATCCTGCTCAACGACGTCGACGAGGCGGTGCGCGAGATCCGCCGCACCAAGGCGGCGGGTCTGACGGGCGGCATCCTGCTGCCAGGCGCGCCGCCAGGCTCCGGCATTCCCGAGCTGCATTCCCAGGCGTACGATCCGATCTGGGCGGTATGCGACGAGCTGGATGTACCGGTGAACCACCATGGTGGCTCCGCATCCCCGCCGCTGGGCAACGAACCAGCGGCCCGCGCGGTATTCATGATGGAGACGACTTGGTTCTCGCACCGGGCGCTCTGGCACTTGATCTTCGGCGGGGCCTTCCGCCGCCATCCGGGCTTGAAGCTCGTCCTCACGGAACAGGGCTCGGGCTGGATTCCGGGGGTTGTCGAGATGCTGGACTACTACCACAGCCGACTGCTCGCGGCGGCGACGAAGGCCTCGACGGCCGAGTCCAAGTTCGGTGCGGGGCTTGCCGCTTCGATGGGCAAGGGCCCCAGCGAGGTCTGGCGCGACAACTGCTTCGTCGGCGCCAGCTTCATGCGCCCGCACGAGGTGCCGCTGCGCGACCGGATAGGCCTCGACAAGATCATGTGGGGCAGCGACTATCCGCACGACGAGGGTACCTTTCCATACACCCGTGAAGGATTGCGGATCGCCTATGCAGGCCTGCGTCGTGAGGAAGTGGCCGCCATGGTCGGTGGCAACGCCGCGCACGTATACGGTTTCGACTTGGCCGCTCTCGACCGTATCGCTGCGAAGGTCGGCCCGACCGTTGAAGAGATCGCGGAACCGCTGAGAGAGATCCCGAAAGACGCAACCAGCCCAGCCTTTGCACCGGGAGGATCAGTTCGCCTGTGGTGAAGAGCCCGGTCCGGCTACAGGAATGGCCAGGAGTCCTGCCGCCGGACCGACCCCGGGGTGTCCGGCAATCAGTGTCGTGTGATGATCTCGATCTCATCGTCTCTCAGCCCAGCCCCTTTGGGGCGACGCCCGCACCGGCCAACTGGTTTGACGACGACAGTTGTTAGCTGCGAACGGATGAAGATTCGGCGTTCCTCCGTTGTCCACCCATCCCAGCGCGCTTCAGCAGCGCTGGCACGAAGCGTGGTTTCGGCATGAAGTCGTGCCGCACCAATTTGCTTGTGGAGAGCGTCAATTCGCTGGCGGATTCGCCCAGCAATACGGCAATAATCGACGGTCGCCAGATTACCGTGCTCGTAGGCTTCGTCGAGTTCCCCGATTTGCTGCTCCAGTTCGCGCTCTAGCTTGTTCAGCTCGGCCAGGTTTGCTCGAGCGCTTTCGCGCGAGGAAGCGATGGGTAATTGCTGCAGCATGAACAGCACTTTCTGGGTGACGTGCTGATCCACGAGCGTTCGTTGGCGGGAAACCTGCCCGCACCCGCCAATACCTCTGTCGCATCGGTACATGAGGGAGCCGCCGTTGGATCCACTCTTCCGCGCGCCAGTCATCGGTGTGCCGCATCGTCCACACGTCGCGACCCCGCCGAGGAGCGATACCGAATGCCCCTCTGGGCGTGGCTGGGCGGTCTTGACGAGTGCTTGGAGCAACGCGTTATAGGTCTCGCGGTCCACGAAGCCCGGCCAGGCTGCAGGCCCGACGATCTGCCCCTTGTGAGTCAACAGGCCCACGTATCGTGGATTGCGGAGCACTCGTCGTAGCATGTGCGACTGCCACTGGCCGCCGGCCGCAGGGTGGGTACCGCGCCGATTGAAGTCTTGTGCGATCCGAGTCGTCGACTCTCCGGCGAGCACCCTTGCCACCGCTTCGCGGTATGCATCCCGTTCTGCAGGCACCACTGTGTGACGGTCTGGTTGAAATCCGAAGGGGCGGCGACCGCCGCTGCTGTCCAACCCTTGCGCTCGTCTTGATTCCTTCTGACGCCGCAAGCGCAATGACGTGGCCATGGATTCGACCTTCGCCTGCGCGGCGAGAAATGGCCATGCTGGATTGGCAAACACATCCCCCTCTGCCACGGTATAAACCTTGAAGCCCGGGTGTTCCTGTTGGTGATCATGCAAGTCTTCAAGATCAGAAAGTCTTCGACCGAGGCGGTCGTGACGTGTGCCGAGCAGCCAGGTCAATGGTTGGTCACTCAGATGCTGAACTACGCCCTGAACCCACTGTGATTTGTCGTGCCGGACCTTGCTCGCACTGACGTTGTCGTCCGTGAAGATCTTTATGAGATGCAAACCGAGCCGATCTGCCAGATCAGTCACAGCTCCACGCTGAGTAGCCAGACTGGCCCCGCTCTGGTCGGGATCCGGACTAATCCGTAAGTAGCCGATGGCATCCAACATGCTCTCCCTCGTTCGTCGCTCGAAGGACTCAACGAAGGAAGTGAGGTGTTCGTAATGGGTTGACTAGAAGACCGCTCCGCCGTTCTTTTTGATTTGTCGCGGCGTCGACTGGCCGGTCTCGCCGATAGGGAGCCACTGGCCAGTGCTGCGAGCCCGGCCCTTCGCCCCGGGTGGGTCGGTACACGTCTGGTGAGGGTACGGATGAGACCCTCCCCGGGTGACGGAGACACAGACCCACGATGAAGCCCATAGCAACGGCCTCGGCACGCGGCTGAACTGGCTGCGCGCCGCGGTCCTCGGCGCCAACGACGGTGTGGTCTCCACCGCCGGCCTCGTCGTCGGCGTGGCCGGAGCCACCGCCGACCGCGGCACCCTGCTCACCGCGGGCCTGGCCGGACTGCTGGCCGGATCCATGTCGATGGCGGCGGGCGAGTACGTATCGGTCTCCACCCAGCGCGATTCGGAGAAGGCCGCACTGGCGACGGAGAGACGGGAACTGAAGGAGGCCCCCGAGGCGGAACTCATCGAGCTGACCGGCCTGTTGGAGGGCAAGGGCCTGAGTCACGAGGTCGCTCGCGAGGCCGCCGTCCAGCTCACCGAACGCGATGCGCTGCGCGCCCACGCCGTGGTCGAGCTGGGCATCAACCCGGACGAGCTGACCAACCCCTGGCACGCGGCGGCAGCGAGCTTCCTGGCGTTCACGGTCGGCGCGCTGCTGCCGCTGCTGGCGATCGTGCTGCCCCCGGCGTCGCTGCGGCTGCTCGTGACCGTGGTGTCGGTACTGGTGGCGCTGGCGGTGACGGGCTGGTGGAGCGCCCGCCTGGGCGAGGCGACAGCGGGACCGGCGGTGCTGCGGAACATGGGCGGCGGAGCGCTGGCGATGGCGGTCACGTATGCGGCGGGGGAGTTGCTGGGGGCGGTCGGGGTCTAGCCAGGTCTTTCGTTCGGATCACGCCGGGGCAGGGGGCCGGGGCACGCGAGCCCCGGCCTGAGACGAACGAAAGACCCTGGCGTCAGCCGGTCGTCCGGACGGGCGCGCTGCTGCGTCCATTCGCAGCCGTTCCCGGCACCGATGCCGGCCGTCGGCACCGCCGGCGGTCGCGTACTACTTGCTGACCGCGAAGCGCATCAGGGCATGCTCGTTACCCTGCTTGATCTTCCCCGTCTGGTTGATCACTTCGAGTTTCCACGTGCCGCCGACCCGCACGGCCTTGGCCACCGCGCAGCCGTTGTCCTGGGTGAGCAGGCTGGGCCATATGTCGGCGACCTGCTGCGAGCTTCCCCCGGTCGCGTCGTAGACCTTGAAACTGATGTTGCGGGCCTTCTGGAAGGAGCTGCCCTTCTTGAACGCGGCGGCGACGAAGACGATCGACGTGATGTTGCCCGGGATGCGCGCGAACTCGACCGTGACGGTCTCGTCGTCGCCCTCCCCGCGCCCGGTCTGGTTGTCGCCGCTGTGCACCAGGGAGCCGTTGCCCATGGGGTCCAGCGAGTCGAGGCCGGCCAGGCGCACCGGGTCCCCGCCCTGTGTCGCGATGGCGATCAGGTCGAGGTCCGTTCCGGCCTTGCGGTGGAGCAGGCCCATGACACCGCCGCTGCTGCCGGCCGTGGGGTCCCAGGACACGCCGATGGACAGATGGGTCACTCCGTCCAGGTCCGCCGGGCCGTCTTCCTTGGTGAGCGTGATCATGCGTGGATCATCCTTTTGTCAGGTGGACCTCAGAGGGACTACAACACGCCGAGTGTGCCTGGGCGCCTCGGTGGCTCCATACGACGGGTCCCCATGGGTGCGGCGCGTACGAACCCACTCGGGCTGCCCTGGGGCGGCAACTTCCAGACCTCGCAAGGCGGTTACTCGCCCGCGGCAGCTCCGGTACAAGGATCGCGCGAAGCCCGCATTGGCGGAAGTCACCAAAGACTGCTGACACCGCGTCTCGCATACTTGTTGGTAACAACGTCTGGTGCGTGTCCGATCCGCGGCTCTACGGTGCTCCTATGCCGCCGAACCTGCCCGATGTAGTGCTCTGGTCCATACCGGCCTTCGTCCTGCTCACTGTCCTCGAAATGGCCCTCCACCACTTCCATCCCGATGAGGAAGCCGCCGGGTACGAGACGAAGGACGCCGTCACCAGCATCACCATGGGGCTCGGCAGCCTGGTCTTCGACCTGCTGTGGAAAGTGCCCATCGTCGCGATCTACACCGCCGTCTACGAACTGACGCCGCTCCGCGTCCCCGTGCTGTGGTGGACGGTCCTGCTGATGCTGCTCGCGCAGGACTTCTTCTACTACTGGTCCCACCGCGGCCACCACGTCATCCGGATCCTCTGGGCGTGCCACGTGGTCCACCACTCCAGCCGGAAGTTCAACCTGTCCACCGCGCTGCGCCAGCCCTGGACGTCGCTGACCGTCTGGCCCTTCTACGTGCCGCTCATCACCTGCGGTGTCCATCCGGCCGCGCTGGCGTTCTGCTCGTCGGCGAACCTCGTCTACCAGTTCTGGGTGCACACGGAGCGTATCGACAAGCTTTCCGCGCCCTTCGAGTACGTACTGAACACGCCCTCCCACCACCGGGTGCACCACGCGTCCCAGGGCGGCTACCTGGACCGGAACTTCGGCGGCATCCTGATCCTGTGGGACCGGATCTTCGGGTCCTTCACCGCCGAGACGGAGCGGCCCGTGTTCGGCCTCACCAAGAACATCGACACGTTCAACCCGCTCCGCGTCGCCACCCACGAGTACGCCGCGATCGCCCGCGACGTGCGCGCGGCGGCCAGTTGGAGCGAGCGGGCCGGACGGATCTTCCGGGGGCCCGGCTGGCAGCCCGGCGGAGCGGTCTCCCGTACGGCCGTCCCCGCCCGGGAGCGCACCGGATGAGCGCCGACGCCGCCGTCGGGAGCGCCGACGACGCCGTCACGGACCGGCGGGAACGTCTCGTACGCCCGCTGCTCATCGCCTTCCTCGTGGCCTCGGCCGTCGACCTCGTCGGCGTCCTCGCCGACGTCCCGGCGGCCCACCTCCTCGCCAAGCCCCTGCTGATGCCGCTGCTGGCCGGGTACGCCGCCGCCCGGCGCGGGCCCCGGCTGCTCGTCGCGGCGCTCCTGTTCGGCTGGGGCGGCGACACACTGCTGCTGCCCGACTCCGACGCCGCCTTCCTCATCGGGATGGGCTCCTTCGCCGCGGGCCACGTCTGCTACCTGTGGCTCTTCGGACGCGCCCGGAGCCCGCTGCTCGCCGGGGCCGGGTACGCGGCCGTCCTGGCCGTCTTCGTCGCACTGCTCTGGGGCGGCCTGCCGCCGGACCTGCGGATACCGATGACCGGCTACAGCCTGCTGCTGACGGCGATGGCGTACCGCGCCGGCACCCTCGGCCGGTACGCAGCCGTCGGAGGGGCGCTCTTCCTCCTCTCCGACGCGCTCATCGCCACCGGCATCGCCGACTGGCCGCAGCTGCCCGCCCCCGACTTCTGGGTCATGCTCACCTACATCGCGGCGCAGTTCCTGCTGACCGTCGGCGCGCTCGCACCCGGCGGGCGCGCGAAGGCCCTCATCGAGTCGTGAGCCAGGCGGCCGCGTCCGCCCCCAGCGGACCGGGCGGACGCGACCAGTCGGCGGGGGAGCCGTCGAAGGCGACCGGCGCCACGGCGTGACGCAGCCGTCCCAGCGGGCTGTCCGTCTCCGTGAGCCACTTCTCCGGGTCGTACGACGAACCCGCGGCTTCGCCCTCCCGGCCGGCGGGCAGCTCGTCGAGGAGCCAGGCGGCGGTACGGGCGAGCGAGAGCGTGGCCAGCCGGGAGCCGCCCTCGTCGTGCTGCTCGGTCAGGGCGCGCAGCACGGCGGCGGCCAGCAGATAGCCCGTGCCGTGGTCGAGCGCCTGGGCGGGCAGTGCACCGGGCGGGTGCTCCGCCCCGGCCGTGGCCTCGACCGAGGCGATGCCGGTGGCCACCTGCACCAGACTGTCGAAGCCGCGCTGCCGCGCCCACGGGCCGTGCCCCCAGGCCGATAGCCGCCCGATCACCAGCCCCGGCCTGCGCGCGGCCAGGGCCCTTGAAGTCAGGCCGAACCGCTCGACGGCCCCGGGCCGGTAGCCGATGACGACCACGTCAGCGCCGGCCAGCAGTTCGTCGAAGGCGGCCGCACCGGAGCGGCTGCCCAGATCCAGGTCCACCGACCGTTTCCCGAAACCGGTGTCGCTGTGCGCTTCCTGACTCTCCGGGAGCCGCAGGGCGTCGATCCGCAGGACGTCAGCGCCGAGCAGCGCGAGCGTACGGGTGGCGACGGGCCCCGCGATGACCCGGGTGAGGTCAAGCACGCGCACCCCGGCGGCGGGCAGCAGCGGCTCGCCGGTGAGCGGCGTCGACCGGCGGACGGACGCGCTGTCGATACGTTCCCTGCCCACCAGCGGCGTACCCGCGACGGCGGCGCCCCGGGGGTCGGCCGCCCACTGTGCCGGTGTACGGGCGGCGACGGCCAGGCCGCCCGCCGCGTACACCGTCTCCTCGATCTCGCCGCCCCGGCGCCCGGCGAACGAGGCGGCGACGGCGGCCACGGCGATGTCGTCCGAGGTGTCCGCGGGCAGCCCCAGCGTGGTGAGCAACCGGGCCCGGTGGTGCGGGTAGTTGGCGTGCGTACGGACCCAGCCGTCTGCCGTGCGCCAGAACCGGGACAGCGGGGCGAAGTTGGTCGGCGCGCGGCCGTCGATCCGCAGATGGCGCTCGCTGGTGAACGCCGTGGCCACCGCTCCGTCGTCGACGCCGACCCGAGGCACGGGGCGCGCGCTGCGGCGGGCGGCCAGTTCGGCGGCGGCCAGTGAGCAGACCGCGACTGCGGAACGGGCCAGTTCCAGGACGGGCAGCCGCGCGGGCAGCGCACCGGTGGGTCCGCCGAATCCGATACGGCCGAGAAGCGCGGGGTCACCGCCGAGAGCGGCCCAGGCCTGCTCCGTACCGGAGCTCTGTATGCGTGTCATGTCCGCACTATGGCACTGAGTGCCACCTGACGGAAGGAAGGGCCGCCGGCTACCGGGCGATGGGCGAGCGTACGGCGCTGAAGGTGCTCGTCGAGCCGTGACACCATGACGACGGGGCCGGACGGGAAGTGCTTCCCGTCCGGCCCCGGTTGCGCAGAGTTGCGGAGCCGACTACTTGACGGCGTTCAGGGCGTTGACGATGCCGTGGCCGTAGTAGCCGTTGACCTTGCTGTCGCCCTTGCAGGTCGTCGCGTCGATCAGCTGGCCGGCCGAGTTGTAGACCTTGGACGGGCAACCCGGGTTGACGGCCTGGGCCTTCAGCAGCTCCTGCAGCTGTGCAGGCGTGGCCTTCGGGTGCGTGCTCTTCAGCAGGGCCGCGACGCCCGCGACATGCGGGGTGGCCATCGAGGTGCCCTGCTTGTAGCCGTACTGGCCGTCCACAACCGTCGAGAGCACACGGCCGTTGGCGTCCGGGGTGGCCGGGACCTGCCACCTGTCGCCGCCGGGGGCGGACACGTCGGCGACGCCCAGACCGAAGCTGGAGTAGTACGACTTGAAGCCCTGCGTGCCGGTCGCGGACACCGTGACGACGCCCGGCAGCTGGGTCGGGATGTCGAAGCACTTGTGGGGGTCGATGGTGCGCGTCCCCGAAGGGGAGTCGTTCGGGCTGGAGGTGTCGACGATGCTGTCGGAGTTCAGGTCGTAGTTCTCGTTGCCCGCCGCGGCGACATTGAGGACGCCCTTGCGCTCGGCGTACTTCGTGGCGCGGGTGAGGGCGTCGAGCAGAGCCTTCTGGTCCGGGTCGTCCTGGCAGTTGAAGTACCAGGGGTCGACGTAGTAGCTGTTGTTGGTCACCTCGATGCCGTGCTCGGCGGCCCAGACGAAGCCACAGACGACCGCCTCGGTGTAGAAGAAGCCAATGCCGGGCTCGCTGACCTTGATGCCGGCCACCTTGACACCGGGGGCGACACCGGTGACGCCGATGCCGTTGCGGGCGGCGGCGATCGTTCCGGCGACGTGCGTGCCGTGGTCACTGCCGTCGGGGTAAGGGCGCCAGGCGCCCTCGGAGTTGTCCGCCACGCCGCCGACGCAGTTGGCCGACTGCTCCTTGGAGAAGTTCGCCTTGAGGTCGACGTGGGTGTCGTCGACACCTGTGTCGATCACGCCGACGGTGACCGAGGGGCTGCCGTCGTTGATCTTGCTGGCCTCGTCGGCCTGGATGGCGCGCATGTCCCACTGGTTGGGCTCCAGCGGCTCCTGGCCCGGGCCCGCGGCCGCGGCGGCCTTCGCGGCCTCCTCGGCGGTCAGCAACTCGGTGCTGCCCTCCTCGGTCGTGGCGACGGACTTGAGCGGGGCGGTGCGGGTGGCACCGGCCGACTCGACACCCGGGGTGTTGCGAATGGTCTTCGCGAAGTCGGGGTTCGAGGAGTGGACGACGATCACGCCTATACGGTCGTACGACGTCACGATCGTCCCGCCGGCCTCGGCTATTGCTCGGCGCACCACACCCGTGCTGTGCACGGGGGTGGTGTTGACGACGTACGACAGCTTCGGGCCATCCGTCGAGACCGCCGCCGTGGGCAGTCCGTCCGACGGGGCGGCGGACGCGGCACTCATCGGCAGGAAGCCGAGCGAGGCAGTGAGGGCCAATCCGACGGGCAGCGTCAGTGCGCGGGTCCGCCTGGATCCCAGATGCGCCATGGGGTCTCCACATCATCCGTGTCAGCCGGCCGGACACGAGGTGTGTCCGGACGTGTGTATGAACGGTGAAGTTATCGCTGATCATCCCGCGCATCAATGAATTGACGACATTCAGTTCGAAGCGTGCCGTCGATCGGGCGAAGCGGAGGAGCAGTAACGCGCGGTGAACCGCTTCGCCGCGCCCCACGTGCCGTTGTCAGGGGAGTCGCATAACCAACCCCCCGACATCGAGGTTCTGTTGTGAAACCCACCACCACCCCCACCACCGCACCCGCGTCGCGAGGAGAATCCGTGGCTACCGATGCATCGCCGCCCAAGGCCGGTCCGGACACCGGCCCTGCCCAGCCCACGACAGAACGGTTCGTCGAGGTCCAGGAGAGCCCTGAGTTCGCCGAACTGCGCCGCTCGTACCGCTCGTTCGCCTTCCCGCTGACCATCGCCTTCGTCCTCTGGTACCTGCTGTACGTGCTGCTGTCCAACTACGCGGGCGGCCTCATGGGCACCAAGGTGTACGCCAACATCAACGTGGCCTTCGTGTTCGGCCTCGCCCAGTTCGTCACCACATTCCTCATCGCCTGGTTCTACTCGCGCCACGCGGCCGCGAAGCTGGACCCGAAGGCCGAGGCCATCAAGTCCCGTATGGAGGCCGACGCATGAGCGCCGCATACCACGCCCACCCCGCCCTCCAGCTGGCCGCCTCCTCGGCCACCGAGCACCGGCCGCTGATCATCACGCTCTTCGCGGTGTTCGTCGCCGCGACCCTGGGCATCACCGTCTGGGCCGGCCGGCAGACCAAGAGCGCCGCCGACTTCTACGCGGGCGGACGGCAGTTCACCGCGTTCCAGAACGGGCTCGCCGTCTCCGGCGACTACATGTCGGCGGCATCGTTCCTCGGCATCGCCGGAGCCATCGCCCTCTTCGGCTACGACGGCTTCCTGTACTCCATCGGCTTCCTCGTCGCCTGGCTGGTGGCCCTGCTGCTGGTCGCCGAACCGCTGCGTAACTCGGGCCGCTACACGATGGGCGACGTCCTTGCCTACCGGATGCGGCAGCGCCCGGTCCGCACCGCCTCCGGCGTCTCCACCATCATCGTGTCGATCTTCTACCTGCTGGCGCAGATGGCGGGCGCGGGCGTCCTGGTCTCCCTGCTGCTCGGCATCACCAGCGACGCGGGCAAGATCCTCATTGTCGCGCTGGTCGGCGTGCTGATGATCGTGTACGTCTCGATCGGCGGCATGAAGGGCACCACCTGGGTCCAGATGGTCAAGGCCGTGCTGCTCATCGCCGGTGCCCTCCTGATGACCTTCCTGGTGCTGCTGAAGTTCGACTTCAACATCTCCGACCTGCTGGGCACGGCCGCCGCGAAGAGCGGCCACGGAGCGGCGTTCCTGGAACCCGGACTCAAGTACGGCGCCACCGGCACCTCCAAGCTGGACTTCCTCTCCCTCGGCATCGCCCTGGTCCTCGGCACCGCCGGTCTCCCGCACATCCTGATCCGCTTCTACACGGTGCCGACCGCCAAGGCCGCCCGTAAGTCGGTCAACTGGGCCATCGGCATCATCGGCGCCTTCTACCTGATGACGATCGCGCTCGGCTTCGGCGCCGCGGCGCTCATCGGCCCGGACGAGATCAAGGCGAAGAACCCGGCCGGCAACGCGGCCGCCCCGCAGCTCGCCGAATACCTCGGCGGGGTCGGCTCCACCGGTGGCGCCGTGCTGCTGGCCGTCATCTCGGCCGTCGCCTTCGCCACCATCCTCGCCGTCGTCGCGGGGCTGACCCTCGCGTCCTCGTCCTCCTTCGCGCACGACATCTACGCCAACGTCATCCGCAAGGGGAAGGCCACCGAGAAGGAGGAGATGCGGGCCGCACGCTGGGCCACCGTCCTCATCGGCGCGGTCGCGATCGTCCTGGGAGCCTTCGCCCGCGACATGAACGTCGCCGGACTGGTGGCGCTCGCCTTCGCCGTCGCCGCCTCCGCCAACCTGCCGACGATCCTCTACAGCCTCTTCTGGAAGCGCTTCACCACCCAGGGCGCCCTGTGGTCGATCTACGGCGGTCTCGCGAGCTCGGTGATCCTCGTGCTGTTCTCCCCGGTCGTCTCCGGCAACCCGAAGACCTCGATGTTCAAGGGCGTCGACTTCGCCTGGTTCCCGCTGGAGAACCCGGGCCTCATCTCCATCCCGCTGGGCTTCCTGCTCGGCTGGATCGGCTCCCTCCTCTCGAAGGAGGAGCCGGACAAGGGCAAGTACGCCGAGCTGGAGGTCAAGTCCCTCACCGGTGTCGGAGCGCACTGACCGAGAAGGAACCGGGTACGGCAACGGCCGTGTCGTAGAGTCCTACGACACGGCCGTGCCGCTCCTTGTGCCATACGGGCCCTCTGCGATGTCACAGGTCTCGCGTAGTCTCGGAGGAGTCAGCCCGGAGCCGGACATGGCGGCCGGGAAGCAATCGCGGGAGGGGGCCCACATGCTCATCGACACCTACGACCGGGTCGCCACCGACCTGCGCGTGTCACTGACCGACCGCTGCAATCTGCGGTGCACGTACTGCATGCCGGAAGAGGGCCTGCAGTGGCTGGCCAAGCCCGACCTGCTCAGCGACGACGAGATCGTCCGCCTGGTCCGCATCGCCGTCACCCGGCTGGGCATCACCGAGGTCCGCTTCACCGGCGGTGAGCCGCTGCTGCGCCCCGGGCTCGTCTCCATCGTCGAGCGCTGCGCGGCACTGACCCCGCGCCCCAGGATGTCGCTCACCAGCAACGGCATAGGGCTCAAGCGCACCGCGGCCGCGCTCAAGGCCGCCGGCCTGGACCGGGTCAATGTCTCGCTGGACACCCTGCGCCCCGACGTCTTCAAGACCCTCACCCGCCGCGACCGTCACCACGACGTGCTGGCCGGCCTCGAAGCCGCCCGCGACGCCGGTCTCACCCCGGTCAAGGTCAACACCGTCCTGATGCCGGGACTCAACGACGACGAGGCCCCCGACCTGCTCGCCTGGGCCGTCGAGCACGGCTACGAGCTCCGCTTCATCGAGCAGATGCCGCTCGACGCCCAGCACGGCTGGAAGCGTGACGGCATGATCACGGCAGGCGACATACTCCAGTCGCTGCGCACCCGCTTCACCCTCACCGAGGAGGGCGACACGGAGCGCGGCTCCGCCCCCGCCGAGCGCTGGCTCGTCGACGGCGGACCCCACCGGGTGGGCGTCATCGCCTCCGTCACCCGCCCCTTCTGCCGGGCCTGCGACCGCACCAGGCTCACCGCCGACGGCCAGGTGCGCACGTGCCTGTTCGCCCGCGAGGAGACCGATCTGCGCGGCGCCCTGCGCTCCGACGCGCCGGACGAGGAGATCGCCCGGATCTGGACGCTCGCGATGTGGGGAAAGAAGGCCGGGTCTGGTCTGGACGACCCGTCCTTCCTGCAGCCCGACCGGCCGATGTCGGCGATCGGTGGCTAGTGCCGTGAGGGGCACTAGTGCCGGGAGGGGCACTAGTGCCGGGAGGGGCACTAGTGCCGGGAGGGGCACTAGGACCGGCCCGGTCCCGGTCCTTCGGACTCCCATTCCGTCAGCGTCACGACATCCTTGAGGAAGCCCCGGACGCCCAGGAACGAGGAGAGGTGCTCCCGGTGTTCTTCGCAGGCCAGCCACGTCTTACGGCGTTCAGGGGTGTGCAGCTTCGGGTTGTTCCAGGCCAGCACCCACACGGCGGCGGCCCGGCAGCCCTTGGCGGAACAGATGGGTGCGGCGGCAGCGCTCTCGGCCGCGGAATCAGGGGAGTTCACGGACTCAACCCTAGGCCAGCGCCCGTACCGGCCGAACGGACAGGCTGTCCCGGACAACCCTCACCGGAAAAAGCGACGCCGAGCAGCCACGGGGGGAGCTGCCCGGCGTCGGTCTGTCGCTCCGACGGGGGATGCGGAGCGCTTTCGAAGTATGTCACGCAGACCGGGGTGCGGTGCACCGTAACTTCATGATTGGTCTGTCGTTTTCCCGAGGATCGGGTGTGGCGTGGCCTCAACTGTGCTTATGCCGATTTCCGGTGGCTCATGCCGATTCCCCGGCGCGCCGGACCCCGTCGGTCTCCGGACCGGGTTCCGCGGGACCGGGTACGGGCGCGGCGTCGAGCACCGGCCGCACCGGCGCCGGGACGAAGGTCGAAGGAAGTGAAGGGGTGTTCTCCCGGCCCGCGTTGGCGATGACCACTGCCACGTACGGGAGCAGTACCCCGAGCGCCAGCGCGACGATCGCGACATACCGCTCGACGTTCCACAGCACGGCGGCCAGGATCACCGCGACCGTCCGCACGGACATCGAGATCACATAGCGCCGCTGTCTGCCGCGCACATCGTCCGCGAGCCCCTGCCGCGCCCCCGTGATCCGGAAGACCTCGACACCGCTCTGCTTCCGCATCACGCCTCCACCACCCATCCCCAGCACCTCACGGGTCGGGGAAGCCCACATTCCCGCTCCGGACGCTCCCCGGACCGGACCGCACCCACGGTACGCCCGGTGGCCGACGGCTTCGAGACCGGGGCGCGCCGTATTCGTGCGACCGAAAGCCGGGCCGCGCAGACGGACGCGTCCGGCATGCGGCGCACGGTCCACTGGCCGAGACTGGGCCCACATGCGCGACATCACGTTGCACGAGGAGACGACATGGGCTGGTTGTGGGCAATCATCGTGGGCCTGGTGCTCGGCCTGATCGCGAAGGCGATCCTGCCCGGGAAACAGAGCATCCCGCTCTGGCTGACAACGATCTTCGGCATCGTCGGAAGCGTCCTCGGCAATACCGTCGCCACCTGGATCGGGGTCAACGACACCCGGGGCATCGACTGGACGCGCCATCTGTTCCAGCTGATCGGCGCCGTGGTCATCGTCGGGGTCGGCGACATACTGTGGACGTCGTTCCGCAGCAGCAGACAGAAGGCCTGAACCGAACCGACGGGCAGCTCGGGCGGCGTCGGGCCCCCGGACCCCGGCCCCCTCGGACCTCGGCCCCCCTTGGACCTCGGCCCTCCAGACCTCGAACCCCGGGCCACAACGCAACCGCGGCCGGGCACGCGTCACGCGTGCCCGGCCGCGGTGCGACGTCCGTTCTCCGGGATCAGCCGGTGACCTCGACGGCGGCGAGGTTCTTCTTGCCCCGGCGCAGCACCAGCCAGCGCCCGTGCAGCAGCTCCTCACGGGCCGGTGCGCTCTCGCCGTCCGTGACCTTGACGTTGTTCACGTACGCACCGCCCTCCTTCACCGTGCGGCGCGCGCCCGACTTGCTCGGCGCCAGGCCGACCTCCACCAGGAGGTCCACCAGCGGGCCGAGCTCGGTGACCTGCGCGTGCGGCACCTCGGACAGCGCGGCGCTCAGCGTCGCCTCGTCCAGCTCGCTGAGCTCGCCCTGGCCGAAGAGCGCCTTCGACGCCGCGATGACCGCGGCGCACTGGTCGGCGCCGTGCACCAGCGTCGTCAGTTCCTCGGCCAGCGCGCGCTGCGCCGTCCGGGCCTGCGGACGCTCCTCGGTGACCTTCTCCAGCTCCTCCAGCTCCGCGGGGGTGCGGAAGCTGAGGATGCGCATGTACCGGGAGATGTCCCGGTCGTCCACGTTCAGCCAGAACTGGTAGAACGCGTACGGCGTCGTCATCGTCGGGTCGAGCCAGACGGCCCCACTCTCGGACTTGCCGAACTTGGTCCCGTCCGCCTTCGTCATCAGCGGCGTCGCCAGCGCGTGCACCTCGGCGCCCGGCTCCAGGCGGTGGATCAGGTCGAGACCGGCGGTGAGGTTGCCCCACTGGTCGCTGCCGCCCTGCTGGAGGGTGCAGCCGTAGCGCCGGTACAGCTCCAGGTAGTCCATGCTCTGGAGCAGCTGGTAGCTGAACTCGGTGTAGCTGATGCCCTCGTCGGACTCCAGCCGCCGGGCGATGGATTCCTTGGTCAGCATCTTGTTGACGCGGAAGTGCTTGCCGATGTCCCGGAGGAACTCGATCGCCGACATGCCCGAGGTCCAGTCCAGGTTGTTCACCATGACTGCCGCGTTCTCGCCCTCGAAGGACAGGAACGGCTCGATCTGAGACCGCAGCCGCGTCACCCAGTTGGCGATCGTCTCCGGATCGTTCAGCGTGCGCTCCGCGGTCGGCCGCGGGTCACCGATCTGACCGGTGGCCCCGCCCACCAGGGCGAGCGGCCGCAGACCGGCCATCTGGAGCCGGCGCATGGTGAGCACCTGCACCAGATGGCCGACGTGCAGACTCGCCGCGCTGGGGTCGTAGCCGCAATAGAAGGTGACAGGACCGTCCGCGAGAGCCTTGCGCAGTGCGTCCTCGTCAGTGGACTGGGCGAACAGCCCGCGCCACTTCAGCTCGTCGACGATGTCCGTCACGGTTCCGTGTCTCCTCAGCTACGTGTATCGAAAGGCAACAGTCAGTCTAGGCGGGTCACACGCCCGCGCTCACCGAGCTCATGTTGAAGTCCGGGATCCGCAGCGCGGGCATGGCGGCCCGGGTGAACCAGTCGCCCCACTCGCGTGGCAGCGTCTTCTCCGTACGGCCCGCTTCCGTGGCCCGCGACAGCAGATCCACCGGCGACTCGTTGAACCGGAAGTTGTTCACCTCGCCGACGACCTCGCCGTCCTCGACGAGATACACCCCGTCGCGGGTCAGCCCGGTCAGCAGCAGCGTCGCCGGATCGACCTCCCGGATGTACCACATGCAGGTCAGCAGCAGCCCGCGGCCGGTCGTCGCGGCCACCATCTCCTCCAGCGACCGCTCACCACCGCCTTCGAGCAGCAGATTGTCGATCGCCGGCGCGACCGGCAGCCCGGTCAGCCCCGCCGTGTGCCGGGTGGTCGTCAGATGCTCCAGCCTGCCGTCCCGAATCCAGTCGGTCGACGCCAGCGGCAGACCGTTGTCGAACACGGAAGCGCCGTCCCCGGAGGCATGGGCGATCACGAACGGCGCCGACTCCAGGCCCGGCGCGTGCGGGTCGCTGCGCAGCGACAACGGCAACTCGGACAGCCTCTCGCCGATCCTCGTCCCGCCGCCCGGCTTGGAGAACACCGTCCGGCCCTCCGCGGCGTCCCGTGCCGTCGACGACCACAGCTGGTAGATCAGCAGATCCGCCACCGCGGTCGGCGGCAGCAGCGTCTCGTACCGCCCGGCGGGCAGCTCGATACGGCGCTCCGCCCAGCGCAGCCGCTGCGCCAGCTCCGCGTCGAGTTCGGCCGGGTCGACGTCCTTGAAGTCGCGCGTGGAACGGCCCGCCCAGGTCGACCGGGTCCGGTCGGGGGACTTGGCGTTGAGCTCCAGCGTCCCGTTCGGCTGGTCGTGGCGCAGCCGCAGCCCCGTCGATGTGCCCAGATACGTCGACGTCAGCTGGTGGTGCGCGAAGCCGTACAGCTCACGGCCACCGGACCGGGCCCGGGCGAAGGCGTCGCCGAGCGCCGGGGCGAACTCCGCGAAGACGTCCGATCCCGTCTCGGCCGGTGCGTCCGCGAAGTCGGGCGAGGCGGGCACCCCGCCGACCAGCGGCTGTGCGTCCTCCGCGGGCCCGGCCCCGCGTGCGGCGGCCTCGGCGGCCCGCACCAGCGGCTCCAGATCGTCGGCGGTGACCGCGGACCGCGACACCACCCCGGACGCGGTGCCCTGCGCCCCGTCGACGGTCGCGATGACGGTCAGGGTCCGCCCCCGCGTCACGCCGTTCGTCGTGAGCGCGTTGCCGGCCCAGCGCAGATTCGCGGACGACTCCTCGTCGGCGATGACCACACAGCCGTCGGCGGTGGACAGTTCGAGCGCCCGCTCGACGATCTCGTGCGGCTTGCTGACGCGGCTCATCGTCCGGCCTCCTGCGTCGTGTCGAGACTGTGCTGTCCCGGGTGTCGACCCCCGGACCCCCGGCCGGTTCCGTGGTGAACGCTCATCGTCCGGCCTCCTGCGTCGTGTTGAGGATGTTCACGCCCCGGAAGAGGGCGGAGGGGCAGCCGTGCGAGACCGCCGCGACCTGGCCCGGCTGGGCCTTGCCGCAGTTGAAGGCGCCGCCCAGGACGTACGTCTGCGGGCCACCGACCTTCTCCATCGAGCCCCAGAAGTCCGTCGTCGTCGCCTGGTACGCGACATCACGCAGCTGACCGGCCAGCCTGCCGTTCTCGATCCGGAAGAACCGCTGCGCGGTGAATTGGAAGTTGTAGCGCTGCTGGTCGATCGACCAGGACCGGTCGCCGACCACATAGATCCCGCGCTCCACCCCGCCGATCAGATCCTCCGTGGACAGCCCGCCCGGATCCGGCCGCAGCGACACGTTCGCCATCCGCTGCACGGGGACATGGCCCGGCGAGTCGGCGTAGGCACACCCGTTGGACCGGCCCAGACCCGTCAGCTTCGCGATCCGCCGGTCCAGCTGGTACCCGACCAGCGTCCCGTCCTTGACCAGGTCCCAGGACTGCGCCTCGACCCCCTCGTCGTCGTACCCGATGGTCGCGAGCCCGTGCTCGGTGGTGCGGTCGCCCGTCACATTCATCACGGGGGAGCCGTACGCCAGCTTGCCCAGCTGGTCGAAGGTGGCGAACGAGGTCCCGGCGTACGCGGCCTCGTACCCCAGCGCCCGGTCCAGCTCGGTGGCATGGCCGATCGACTCATGGATGGTCAGCCAGAGATTCGACGGGTCGACGACCAGGTCGTACGTCCCCGCCTCGACGCTTGGCGCCCGCATCTTCTCGGCCAGCAGCCCGGGAATCCGCTCCAGCTCGTCGTCCCAGTCCCAGCCGGTCCCGGTCAGGTACTCCCAGCCGCGGCCCACCGGCGGGGCGATAGTCCGCATCGAGTCGAACTCACCCGTGGTCCCGTCCACGGCGACCGCGGTGAGCTGCGGATGCAGCCGCACCCGCTGCTGGGTGGTGACGGTGCCCGCCGTGTCCGCGTAGAACTTGTTCTCGTGGACGGTCATCAGCGAGGCGTCCACATGCGCGACGCCCTCCGCGCCCAGAAGCCGGCTGCTCCACTCGGCGAGCAGCCCCGCCTTCTCCTCGTCCGGTACGGAGAACGGGTCGATGTCGTACGCCGACACCCAGGTCCGTTCACCGTGCACCGGCTCGTCCGCCAGCTCCACGCGCTCGTCCGAGCCCGCCGCCGCGATCACCTTCGCCGAGAGCTTCGCCATGGCGACCGCCTGGGACGCCACCTTCGCCGCGGCGTCCATGGTCAGATCCACCCCGGACGCGAACCCCCACGCCCCGCCGTGCACCACCCGCACCGCGTACCCGAGGTCGGTGGTGTCCGAGGTCCCGGAGGGCTTGGCGTCGCGCAGCCGCCAGGACGCGCTGCGCACCCGCTCGAACCGGAAGTCGGCATGCACGGCCCCCAGCGCACGCGCGCGGGCGAGCGCCGCGTCGGCGAGGGCCCGCAGGGGCAGGGCCAGGAATGACTGATCTACCTCATGAGGCATGTAGTGCTCCGTCTTTTCGGCATGTGTCCGCAGTGAACCATGCCGTGCGCCGAGGGCGACGGGCCATAGGTTTCCCGGATGAGCGCGCCGGACTCGTCAACCGGTTCGGCGTGGGCCACCCGAGTCCTGGATCCGATCGCGGTGCCTCGAACAGAGCTTCATCTCCTACGAGATGGCCCCTCGGGCCAGCCGCGCCGACCGATCAAAGGTCGCCGTCGATCACACCCGCCCTGAACGCGGCCCACCCCGAGGCCGTGAACCGCAGCGGGTTACGCGCAGGGTCCTTCGAGTCGCGTACGGCCCTGCAGCCATCGGGAAGATGGGCGACCTCTACGCAGTTGCCCTCCCCGCCGCTGGCGGTGGCTTTGTGCCAGGTAACCGCGGAGATGTCGTATGCGTACAGTTCCGCTTCGCGATCTTCGTTCACTTACGGTGTCTCTCTTCCATCTGGGAAATCAGCGTCAGTGAGTCGTCCGTCGGCAGTGCCGCCGCAACGATTCGCTCGAACGCGTCGGCGAAAGTCCCCACTTCGCCGACTCCCTCAACGTAGGACGACCCGATGAGATTCTCCAGCAGAACTACATCCGGCATCGGTCCGGGGAAGCCGACGAGGCTGAAGCCGCCGACGCTCCCCGGATGGGGTGTGCCGTTGAGCGGCATCACCTGGAGTGTCACATGCGGCATCTCCGAGACGTCCAGCAGCCTGCGCAACTGCTCGCGCATGGTCGTCGGCCGCGTGGCGAACCTCTGGTGCAGCACGGCTTCATGGATGATCGCCCAGAGCTTCAGCGCCCCCGAGGGGCGGGTGAGTACGGCCTGACGCGCCTGGCGGACCTCTGCGAGTGCGGCGACTTCTTCGGGCGTGCGCGTGATCGCGTTGGCGGCGATGGTCTCCCTTGCGTACGCGGCGGTCTGAAGAAGGCCGGGAATGAGCAGCGGCGCGAATTCGCGCACGCTTTCGGCATCGGATTCGAGTGAGATGTAGTCCGCGTACGTGGGCGACACGATGCCGCTGTACGTCTGCCACCAGCCCTGCTTGCGGGCGTCCTTGGCGAGTCCTTCCAGGGCCGCGACCACCTCTTGGTCATCGATCCCGTACACCCTGAGCAACTCGGCCACCTCCGTCGGCCGGACATGACCGTTGGCGGTCTCGATCCGGGACAGCTTGGGGCCGAGCCACCCCAGCGCTTCGGCTGCCGAGTCGAGGGTGAGGCCGGCTGCGATTCGATACCGGCGGAGGGCTTCGCCGAGCCGGCGTCGGCGGACTGTGGGAACTGGTCGCGCGTTTGGCATGCCCGGAGTCTGGCAGCGTCCCTGTGTGCAAGTCGACGCAGCGGACCACTGAGCAATCAAATCGGGTGACAAACTTGCGAATTGCTTGCGTGGTTTGTGATGCCTGCGCTCAAGTTGGCTCGATAGCACATGAGTTGAAACCCAGGGCGAGAAGTCGAGCGCGGCCCCGCGCCGCAGGCTGGAGGCGTCATGTTCGGCATGGCCGACGAGGAAGACCAGGACCCGCAATCCCCGCCACCCGCCGTCGGACGCTACGCGCGCTACCGGAGCCGCGGCTTCGCCGCACACATCAACGCCTCCGGCCCGAACCTCCGCTCCGTACGTGAGCTCACCGTCAAGGCCCTGGCCGAGCTCGGCGTGCAGGGCGACGTGGCCGACACCGCACAGCTCGTCGTGTCGGAGCTCGTCGGGAACGCCGTCCGGGCCTGCGGGGATCACGTGCCCGTCGTGGTGGAGGTGTACGCCGCGGCCTTCGGGGTCGCGGTCAATGTCCACGACCCGGACCCCCGCACCGTTCCGCGCCGTCGCGGTATCGCGCTGGACGACGCGGAGGCCGAGGCCGGTCGCGGCCTCGCGCTGCTGGATCTGCTCGCACCGGGCTGGCACGTGGTCCGGTCGTCGATCGGCAAGCAGATCCGCTGTCGCGTGCCCTGTCCGATGGGATGAGCCCCACCGTGATGCGCGGGTGGAGCCATGAGGCGTAACGCGTGACGCTCGTCTGCAAGCAGATCCGCTGCCTGCTGAAGGGCCGAGCCCGGGTGCGGGGTCGAGGGGCGGAGTAGCGTGAGTGTATTACGTGTCGCATCAGCTACGAGATACGTCTTGGAGGGCGAGATGCTGCTCAACAGCAAGGGCCAGGTCACGATCCCCGCCGCGCTGCGTGCCAAGTACCACCTCCGCGAGGGCGACCGAGTGGACGTCATAGAGGTGGACGGAGCTCTGCAGATCGTGCGTGTGGACGATGGAGAAACACCAGGAGAGCGGCTGGTCCGGCGGATGCGGGACAGCAGGGTCAGCCAGGACGTGGAAGGCATGTCCACCGACGAGATCATGGAGATGCTGCGTGGCGACTGAGCGTGCCCGGCCACGGCTTGTCCGGGGCGGTGCGCCCCCGGCTGTGCTCGTCGATTCGTGCGTCATCCTCGACGTCGTCACCGGCGATCCCCGCTGGTGCGAGTGGTCTGCCGGAAAGATCGCCGAGGCCAGGGATGAGGGAGCCCTGGTCATCAACCCGGTCATCTACGCGGAGATCTCCGTCGGTTACGACTCGGTCGAGTTGTTGGACGACATGCTCGGCCCGGACTACGAACGCCACCCGCTGCCCTGGACGGCCGCCTTCCTGGCCGGCAAGGCGTTCAGACGGTATCGCGCGAACGGCGGGCAGAAGCGTTCTCCGCTGCCTGATTTCTACATCGGGGCGCACGCGGCGGTCGCCGGATATCGCCTGCTGACCCGTGACGCGGCGCGCTACCGCACGTACTTTCCCCGCATCGAAGTGATCGCGCCCGGCTGACCGGGGCGGGGGGCTTCGTTGTCGCAACGTCACCTCCGAGGAGAGGTGGCGCCGACCACGCCGGTCGCTGGCACACTCGCTGGTACAGGAAACGTTCGTTCGGAGCGGGCACTGTAGGAACCCCACAGTGCCCGAGGTAAGGCGCTGTCAGGGGCCGATTGCTCGCGGAGCGGGTGGTACCGATAGGTTTTCGAGGTACCAGACCGCTATCGAAAGGGTGATCCGTTGAGCCGCTCGGTTCTCGTCACCGGAGGAAACCGGGGCATCGGCCTCGCCATCGCCCGCGCTTTCGCCGACAACGGCGACAAGGTCGCGATCACGTACCGCTCGGGCGAGCCCCCCCAGATCCTCACCGAGGCGGGCGTTCTGGCCGTCCGGTGCGACATCACGGACGCCGAACAGGTGGAGCAGGCCTACAAGGAGATCGAGGACAAGCACGGTCCCGTCGAGGTACTGGTCGCCAACGCCGGTATCACCAAGGACCAGTTGCTGATGCGGATGTCCGAGGACGACTTCACGTCCGTGGTCGACACCAACCTCACCGGCACCTTCCGGGTCGTCAAGCGCGCCAACCGCGGCATGCTGCGCGCCAAGAAGGGCCGCGTCGTCCTCATCTCCTCCGTCGTCGGGCTGCTCGGCTCGGCCGGGCAGGCGAACTACGCCGCCTCCAAGGCAGGTCTGGTCGGCTTCGCCCGGTCGCTGGCTCGTGAGCTCGGCTCGCGGAACATCACTTTCAACGTCGTCGCGCCCGGTTTTGTCGACACCGACATGACGCAGGCGCTCACCGAGGAGCAGCGCAAGGGCATCGTGTCCCAGGTGCCGCTCGGCCGCTACGCGCAGCCCGAGGAGATCGCCGCCGCAGTGCGCTTCCTCGCCTCCGACGACGCGTCGTACATCACTGGAGCCGTCATCCCCGTTGACGGCGGATTGGGCATGGGTCACTGATCACCATGAGCGGAATTCTCGACGGCAAGCGCATCCTCATCACCGGTGTGCTGATGGAGTCGTCCATCGCTTTCCACGCCGCCAAGGTGGCCCAGGAGCAGGGCGCCGAGGTCATCCTGACCGCCTTCCCCCGGCCCACGCTGACGGAGCGCATCGCCAAGAAGCTGCCGAAGCCGGCCAAGGTCATCGAGCTGGACGTGACCAACGCCGAGCACCTCGACCGCCTCGCCGGTCTGGTCCGTGACGAGCTCGGTTCGCTCGACGGCGTCGTGCACTCCATCGGTTTCGCGCCGCAGGACGCGCTCGGCGGCAACTTCCTGAACACCCCGTTCGAGTCGGTCGCCACGGCGATGCACGTCTCGGCGTTCTCGCTGAAGTCGCTCGCCATGGCTTGCAAGCCGCTGATGAACGACGGCGGCTCGATCGTCGGCCTCACCTTCGACGCGCAGTACGCCTGGCCGCAGTACGACTGGATGGGCCCGGCCAAGGCGGCGCTGGAGGCCACCTCCCGCTACCTCGCCCGTGACCTGGGCAAGGACGACATCCGCTGCAACCTGGTCTCCGCCGGTCCGCTCAAGTCCATGGCCGCGAAGTCCATCCCGGGCTTCACCGAGCTCGCGGACGTGTGGAACACCCGCTCCCCGCTGGCCTGGGACATGACGGACCCGGAGCCGGCCGGCCGCGGTATCGTCGCCCTGCTCTCGGACTTCTTCCCGAAGACCACGGGCGAGATCGTCCACGTCGACGGTGGCGTGCACATGATGGGTGCCTGAACCCGCGCCGACAGGCTGTGACACGGCCGCGTACCGCCTCTGAGCAGGCGGTACGCGGCCGTCGTGCGTCTGCGCCCGGTCCCGACCCACTCAAGTCGAAAAGATGGTCGATCCACCGCAGAATGTGGTGGAACCGGACTTTTGGTCAGGCTGCGGGGAGGAGGTCGCTGTGCGCTCCACACGTCGCCGAACCTGGGCCCTGCCGGCGGTCTCCATGGTCATCGCCGGACTGATAGCCCCCCTGGGCATATCCGTCATATCCATGGCGGGGCGGGGTGGAACCGGGGCATCAGCTCCCGACGCTCCCACCCCGGAGCCCGCCGGATCCGAATGCCGTACGTCGGTCCTGGGTTCACGAGTCGTCGCCTACTGCCACAACCCGTACCCCTCCACCGACCGTGTGCAGCTGCACACCGAATGCCGCCGCTGGTGGGACATAGACGCCGACGCGACCCCGGTCGACGTGGGACCGGGACAGACCGTGCGGCTCGACGACCGCTGCTGGAAGGAAGTCGGCTCGGTCTGGGTCACACACCGGGTGCAGAGCTCCGTTTGACGCGCGACGTTCCGTTTCGCGTTGCGCCGCGACCCCCGGTCGACGCGAAGAGGCTTCGCCTGAGGTAACGCGACCCCTGGTCGACGCGAAGAGGCTTCGCCTGACGTAACGCGACCCCCGTTCGACGCGGAGTGGCTCCGCCCGACGCAGCGCGACCCCCGGTCGACCCGAGATGACTTCGACCCTCACGCCTGGTCCGCCGGACGGCCGCGCCCCCTCACACCCGGTCCACCAGACAGCTCAGCGCATGACTCGCCGCCTCGGCCGCCGCCGTCTCCGTGTCCCCCGCCCGGATCGCCTCGACCAGCCGGCTGTGGTCCATGAGGTTCTCCGGCCCGAGCTCATGGCCGACATCGACCCTGAGATAGTCGCGCAGCAGATCGCCCAGGTCCGCGTAGAGGCCGGTCAGCACGTCATTGTGCGAGGCCGCGACCACCGCAAGATGCAGCGTCGCATCCGCCGCGACGAACGCCTCGGCATCACCCGCGGCCCAGGTCTCCTCCCGCCGCGCCAAGAGCGCGTCCAACTGCTTCAGATCCCGTTCGGTGCGCCGGGCGGCCGCCAGCCGTGCCGCCGACGACTCCAGGGTGGAACGCAGCTCGGCGACATGGCGCGGATCGGCGGTGGCGAAGCGGCGGTGCATCACCCCGGCCAGTTCACTGACGGCGACGACATAGGTACCCGAGCCCTGCCGGATGTCGAGCAGGCCGTTGTGCGCGAGTGCGCGCACGGCCTCGCGGACGGTGTTACGGGCCACGCCCAGCTGCTCCACCAGTTCGGGCTCGGTGGGAATCCGTGAACCCACGGGCCACTCGCCCGAGGTGATCTGATTCCTCAGCTGGGCAATCACCTGGTCGGCGAGTGCCGAACGCCGCGGAGACGTCAGCGCCATGGTGCTCCTTGCTCGGGTTGCTTCGGTGGTGGTTGCTGCGGGTGATGTGAGGGGAGAGACGTACGCGGTGGCTCTGCTGGTAATGAATGCTCTCAGAGGAGTATGTACAGGATTGGACAATCAATCATCCCATGATTCTATGATGACTCCATGCCCGACGACGAGACCCAGCCGCAGCACCGGACCCCGACCCGGACCCTGAGCCCCGCCACCACCGCGGACACCTCGACGAAAGCCCCGGCCCCGGAAGCCCCGCAGACCGCACAGGCCATGCAGAGCGCCCCCGGGCCGTCCCCGTGGTTGCTCCGGTTCGTCGCCATCGGCCTCGTCCTCGCCGCGCTCAACCTCCGTCCCACCATCACCAGCCTCGGCTCCCTCCTCGAAGAGGTGCAGGGCGGGTTGCACATGAGCGGCAGCGTCGCCGGCGTCCTCACCTCCGTACCGCCGCTCTGCTTCGCGGTCTTCGGTGTCATGGCGCCGCGCCTCGCCCGCCGCTTCGGCCCGGGCGCGATCGTCTGCGTCGGCATGATGGCCATCACGGCCGGTCTGGTGATCCGGCCGCTCGTCGGCGGCACGGTCGGCTTCCTCGCCGCGAGCGCCCTCGCTCTCATGGGCATCGCCGTCAGCAACATCCTCATGCCGGTGATCGTCAAGCGCTGGTTCCCGGACCGCGTCGGCTCCATGACCGGGCTCTACTCGATGGCTCTGGCCCTCGGTACCTCGCTCGCCGCCGCCGTGACCGTGCCCATGACCAGTGCGCTGGGCGGCAGCTGGCGGGCGGGCCTCGGCATCTGGGCCGTCCTCGCAGCGGTCGCGATCCTGCCCTGGATCCCGCTGGTACGGGACCGGCGCGGCGCCCCGGGGCAGCCCGCCCCCCGCCATCAGGAAGCCCCGGCGCTCAGGATCACCCGCAGCCGTACCGCGTGGTGCCTCGCCTGCTTCTTCGGCCTGCAGGCCACCGCCGCGTACATCACCATGGGCTGGATGCCGCAGATCTTCCGCGATGCGGGGGTCTCGGCCGGTACGGCGGGCGTGCTGCTCGCCGTGACCATGGCGATGGGCGTGCCGCTCGCGTTCGTCATCCCCCGGGTCGCCGGCGGCATGAAGAACCAGGGCCCGATCGTCGTCGTCCTCGGCGTCTGCGGCCTGATCGGATACGCCGGCCTGTACCTCGCGCCGACCGGCGGCGCCTGGGTCTGGGCACTACTGCTCGGCATCTCGAACTGCGCCTTCCCGCTCGCGCTGACCATGATCGGCATGCGGTCCCGCAGTGGCGCAGGAGTGGTCAGGTTGTCCGCGTTCGCGCAGTCCACCGGCTATCTGATCTCGATCCCCGGCCCGCTGCTCATCGGCGTGCTCCACCAGCACAGCGGTGGCTGGGGGCTGCCGATCGCGCTGATGGCGGGCCTCATGGTGCCGCAGATGGTGGTCGGGGTGCTGGCCGGGCGGGACCGGACGATCGAGGACGAATGCTGAGATGCGAGACTGGGCCCATGTCTCCTGTGCTCGATCCGAATCCCCAGAACGGTCAGAAGAAGCTTCTCCTCGTGCTCGGGGCGATGCTGCTGATCACCGTGGTCATCGCGGTGATCGCCTCGATCGCATCCCCCTGAATCCGCCTGAATCCATCTGAACCTGCCTGAACCCCCCTGAATCGCGTGGCCGACGACGGCCGGTGGTAGGGCCAGCACCACCGTCCCCTAGGGGGACAGGGTCAGGGTGAAGTGGGTGGGTCACCGGATGGGACCGGCACCCCCGAGTCCGTAGGTTCTGGGTATCGGAACCGATGACTCTCGGAGGCGGACATGCCGGCCCGTACGCACACCCGGTCCACCCACCCGGCCACGGGCAGCGTCGAGGTCCGCCTGCCGTGGTGGGCCATCGCGCTGCCCGCGATCGCCTTCGCCGCGCTCCTGCTCATGCTCGTGGGATCCGGCGACGCACACGCTGCGACGGCCGACCCCGCGCTCGGCCGGTTGCTTGAGCGAATCGTGGCCCTGATCACCGGCTGACGGCTTCCGCGCAGCCCGTGGAAGCCCTTCAACACCCTGCGCCGGGCCGCACATTTCGTGGGAAGCTGAGGTGTATGAGCGTCGACACACCTCGCAGGATCGTCCTTCTCAGGCATGCCAAGGCGGAATGGTCGCAGGACTCCGACCATGAACGGCCGCTCGCGGAGCGCGGCCGCAAGGATGCCCCCGTCGCAGGCCGCAAACTCGTCGACTCCGGGATCGTCCTCGATCTGGCCCTCTGCTCGACCGCCGCCAGGACGCGCGAGACGTGGAAACTGGCGGTGCACGAGATGCCGCACCGTCCCAGGACCGTGTACGAGGAGCGACTGTACGAGGCGTCTCCCGGCGAACTGATCGCCCTGATAAACGAGACCCCCGATGATGTGCACGACCTTCTCGTCATCGGCCACAACCCCGGGATGCACGCAGTCGCCGACGCCCTCTCGGAATCGGCCGAGGGCGACGCCCTGGCCCGGATGAACCGCGGCGGCTTCCCGACCGCCGCCTTCGCCGTCGTGGAATTCTCCGGCTCCTGGAAGGGCGTGGAGCACGGGGTGGGCAAGCTGGTCGAGTACTGGACCCCCAACGACTGATCCCGTCGTAGTACGAGCAGGGCCCTGGTGCGGAAACCACCGGGGCCCTGCTCGTACGTGGGTATGCGGGTACGCGGGTAAGCGGATACGCGTCAGTCGACGAGACCGTCGGCGGCCTCGACCTCCTCGCGCGTGACGCCGAGCAGATACAGCACGGTGTCCAGGAACGGCACGTTCACCGCGGTGTGCGCCGCCTCGCGGACCACCGGCTTGGCGTTGAAGGCCACTCCGAGCCCGGCGGTGTTCAGCATGTCGAGGTCGTTCGCGCCGTCGCCGATCGCGACGGTCTGCGCCAGCGGCACCCCGGCCTGCTCGGCGAAACTGCGCAGCAGCCGGGCCTTGCCGGCCCGGTCGACGATGTCGCCGACGACCCGGCCGGTGAGCTTTCCGTCGACCACTTCCAGGGTGTTGGCGGAGGCGAAGTCGAGCCCGAGCCGTTCCTTCAGATCGTCGGTGACCTGGGTGAACCCGCCCGAAACCACGCCCACTTGGTAGCCGAGCCGCTTCAGCGTACGGATCAGCGTGCGGGCCCCCGGGGTGAGCCGCACCTCGGCGCGCACCTTCTCCACCACCGACACGTCGAGCCCCGCCAGCAGCGCCACCCGCGCGTGCAGCGACTGCTCGAAGTCGAGCTCGCCGCGCATCGCCCGCTCGGTCACCTCGGCGACCTTGTCCTCGCAGCCGGCATGGGCGGCGAAGAGCTCGATGACCTCGTCCTGGATGAGCGTCGAGTCGACGTCCATGACGACCAGCCGCTGCGCCCGGCGGCTCAGCCCGGCCGACACGACCGCGATGTCGACGCCGATCCCGGCGGACTCCGTCGCCAGCGCCGTCCGCAGCTCCTCGGTCCCGGTGCCGGAGACCGCGAACTCGACTGCGGTGACCGGGTACTTCGCGAGCCGGAAGATCCGGTCGATGTTCCCGCCGGTCGAGGTGATCGTGGCCGCTATGGCGGCGGTCGACTCCGCGGTCAACGGGTGCCCGAGCACCGTCACATGGGAACGTCCGGAGCCACGCGGGCGGTTGTCACCCGTACCGGAGATGATCTCGGCCTGCAGCTTCAGCGAGTCGGCCCAGCTGTGCACGGTGGCCCGCAGGTCGCCCTCGGTGGTGCCGCCCGCGGTCGGGGCGGTGACCAGTGCGCACAGGACGATGCGGCCACGGGTGACGACCTGCTCGATGTCGACGACATCGACCGAGTAGGCGGCGAGGGTGTCGAAGAGCCCGGCGGTGATCCCGGGGCGGTCCTTCCCGAAGATCTTCACGAGAAGGGTGGGGGTGTCCGTGCCCTGACGGGACTCAGAGGGCTCAGGAGAGGGGGAAGGCTGAGGTGGCTGAGATGCGCTCATGGTGCTCCCACCGTATCGGTCCGCTCCACGGGCTCGGCGGCCCGTCCCGAGTACCGGACAGCGCGTCGTCGCCCCGTCTCCGCACGCCACCGGTACACAACACAGTGCGACGACGGACCGGACGCGCCCGGGTGCACCTGGCGACCACGGACCGGACGCGCTCGGGCACGCCCGGCGACGACGGATGGACGAGGATGACGGACCCGAGCAGTTCCGGAATTGGGTGGATCCTCCGAGTGGACGGAATCGTCCTGGGTCGGCCCGTTCACAGAAAGTTCGTAAGCACTCGTGCTCGCCTGCCGATCTCCGTACCGATCCATCCTGAGGCGACGGCACAACACCACAGGCCTCGGCAGGGTCTTCATCCTGCCCGACTTTCGTACAGGGGACTGCTCCTGGAATAGTTCCCCACGATGTTCAGCATCCCTAGACTCCCTGCAACGGGGGTAACTCGGGGGACAACTAGTGGGGCGCGGAGTGCCGGAACTCGTACTGGAATTGAATGGCAGGACCTGGACGCTCGATCCGTCCAGGTCGTACACCCTGGGGCGTGATCCGCAGGGCGACCTGACGATCGACGACGCCAGGGTGTCGTGGCGGCATGCCACGATCAGCTGGGAGGGCCACAGTTGGTTCATCGAGGACCACGGCAGCACCAATGGCACCTATGTGCAGGGCCGGCGAATCCATCAGCTTGAAATAGGGCCCGGCTCCGCCGTGCACCTGGGCAACGCCACTGACGGACCGCGGCTGAGCATCAGCGCCGCCGCGGACGCCGACGTGTACAGCGGGCAGGGCGCGGGTGCGCAGCAGGCCCCCGCCCAGCAGCCCCAGCAGGGTGGCGCGGGCTGGCCCGGTCGGCAGGCCGCCCCCGTCCCACAGCAGCAGCCGCAGCAGGGCTGGCAGCAGGCCCCCCAGGCCCAGTCGCAGCCGCAGCCCGCGCAGCCCCAGCAGCCCCACGTCCCGCACCAGCAGGGCCTGGCGAAAGCGCCGGTTGCACCCGGCGCGGGCGGGCCCGGCGATGCCGCGGGAGCCTCGCCGGTGTACGGCGACCGCAGCCCGACCACGTTCCACCAGCTGGCCCTCGGCCGCGTCATGCGCATCGGTCGTGCGCTCGAGAACGAACTGGTCGTCTCCGACCTCCAGGTCTCGCGCCACCACGCCGAGTTCCACGCGACGCCCGACGGCCGCTTCGAGATCCGTGACCTCGGATCCCACAACGGCACCTACGTCAACGGTCAGCCGCTCGCCAAGTCCGGCTCCGCGCTCATCGGTCCCAACGACATCGTCGGCGTCGGTCACTCGACCTTCCGCCTGGTCGGGGACCGGCTGGAAGAGTTCGTCGACACCGGTGAGGTCTCCTTCTCCGCCCGCCACCTCACGGTGACGGTCGACGGCGGGAAGCAGATCCTCAAGGACGTCTCCTTCGGCGTCCCGGAGAAGTCGCTCATCGCGGTCATCGGCCCGTCCGGCTCCGGCAAGTCCACCCTGCTCAAGGCGCTCACCGGCTACCGGCCCGCCAACCAGGGCGACGTCCTCTACGACAACCGGAATCTGTACAAGCAGTTCGCCGAGCTGCGCCAGCGCATCGGTCTGGTCCCGCAGGACGACATCCTGCACAAGGAACTCACCGTCACCAAGGCCCTCAAGTACGCGGCCAAGCTCCGCTTCCCCGCGGACACCACCGAGGCCGAGCGCGAGGCCCGGATCCTCGAAGTCCTCGCCGAGCTCAAGCTCGACATCCACAAGGACAAGAAGGTCACCTCGCTCTCCGGTGGCCAGCGCAAGCGTGTCTCCGTGGCCCTGGAGCTGCTCACCAAACCGTCGCTGATCTTCCTGGACGAACCGACCTCCGGCCTCGACCCGGGCATGGACCGTGACGTCATGCAGCTGCTTCGCGGCCTGGCCGACGACGGCCGTACGGTCCTCGTCGTCACCCACTCCGTGGCCGAGCTGGCGATCTGCGACAAGCTGCTCGTCATGGCGCCGGGCGGTTCCGTCGCCTACTTCGGCCCGCCGGAGGAAGCGCTCAACTTCTTCGGCTACACCACCTGGGCCGACGTCTTCTCCGCGTTCGAGAACTACCGCGACTACGACTGGGCGGGCCGCTGGCGCGGTTCGCAGCACTACCAGATGTACGCCGCGGACATCGACGCCGTTGCCGCGCAGTCCATACACATGCCGCCGCCGCAGCAGCTGCGCCCGCCGAAGCCGCAGAGCTGGACGGCCCAGCTGTGGACGCTGATGCGCCGCTACATCTCGGTGATCGCCTCCGACAAGGGCTTCATGGGCCTGATGGTGATCCTGCCCGCCGTGCTCGGCGTCGTCAGCGTGGTCATCCCCGCCGACTTCGGCCTGGCCCCGCCGAAGCCGCCGTCCCGGTTCAACGGAGCCGCCGGAACGATCATGCTGATCCTCGCGGTCGGCATGTGCTTCTCCGGTGCGGCGAACTCCGTACGAGAACTGATCAAGGAACGCGTCATCTACGAACGGGAACGGGCCACCGGTCTTTCCCGCTCCGCCTATCTGATGTCGAAGGTGATCGTCCTCGGCGTGATCACGGCCATCCAGGGCGTCATCATCTGTGGCATCGGCTTCGCCACCCGCGAGCTGCCCGCAGAGGGCCTGATCATGCCGCCGGCCGTCGAGCTCTGCGCGACGATCATCGTGCTCGGCTTCACCTCGATGATGTTCGGCCTGGTGATCTCCTCGCTGGTGAAGACCGCCGAGAAGACCATGCCGCTGCTGGTCATGTTCGCGATCGTCCAGGTCGTCTTCACCGGCATCCTCTTCCAGGTCTACGGATCGCCCGGCCTGGAGCAGTTCGCCTGGCTGATGCCGTCCCGCTGGGCCATCGCCGGCGTGGGCACGACGCTCGACCTGTCGCACCTCATGGCGCCGTGGGACCCGAAGAACCCGACCGACCTGGACCCGCTGTGGGAGCACTCGGCCGGTCAGTGGGGCATCAACATCTCGGTGCTCCTGCTGCTCGGCATCATTTGCGGCGTCGTCGTCGCGCGACTGCTGCGCCGCCACGAGCCGGAGGTCATGCGCAAGTAGGCGCGGACACACGCGTACGCATACGCCGGAGGGCGGCACCCCACGCGGGGTGCCGCCCTCCGGCGTATGCGTACGCGGCTCCTCAGGTCGTCCGAGGACGTCCGGACTCGATCAGTACGCGCTGTTGACGTTGTCGATCGAGCCGTACCGGTCGGCGGCGTAGTTGGCCGCGGCGGTGAGGTTGGCGACCGGGTCGTACTGGCTGAAGGCCGTGCCCGGGACGTGGTACGCGTCGAACGTCGGCTTGATGATCTGCAGCAGGCCGATGGACGGAACGCCGTTCCGCGCGTTGATGTCCCAGCCGTTGATCGCGTTCGGGTTGCCGCTGGACTCCCGCATGATGTTGCGGTGCAGACCGTCGTACGAGCCGGGGATGCCGCGCGACTTCATGATGTCCAGGGCCTCCCGGATCCAGCCGTCCAGGTTGTTGGCGTAGACCGGGGTACGGACCTCGGAACGGCTGGCAGCCTGCGTGCCGGTGCGCTTCTCGGCGACCGCCTCGGTCTTCACCCGGGCCTTCGCAGCGGCGGCGGCCTTGACCTTGGCGGCGGCCTTCGCCTTCGCCTCGACCGCGGCGGCCTTCTTGGCCCGCGCGAGGTCGGCGGCCTTCACCAGGTTCTCGGCGGTCGAGTGCTGCTCGATGAGGCTGGCCTGCAGTGCCTTGGCCTGCGGAGTACCGGCGACCGAAGTGAGAACCACGGGGGCGGCGGCCTCGGGGGCCTGGGCCTTGGGCTTGCCTTCGGCATTGGCGGGAACGAGCGAGAACGAGAGGGAGGCAACGGCGACGGCGGAGATACCCGCGACGGAGAGCTTCTGGGTCTTGTTCAGGCGACGGCGACGGCCGGGGATGCTGGACTCGGACATGCAGACGTACCTCTTCGAATCGCGGGAGTCCTCACGGAGGACGAAGACGGGAGGCGGTGTGTTCGCATCTCCGTCGGGGACGAGAGCAATTCTTAGCGCCAGCAAAATGGCGTGGCAAAGGTGTGACGTACGATCCCGGGTAGTGGATCACGACTCCGCTTGAACGCGGCGGTTCGCGCTCGTGCTCACTGATGTGGGACTTAGGATCCACTAGCAGGCTTCGTAAGTGACGTGGGTCCTATGCCCGGCCTCACATCGACCGCGTATCAAACTCACCAACGGTTGCTCACGCAATCCGGAGTGTGAGGATCCGGTTCTCGGGGGCCGGATGGACGTCTTTCTCTCGGGCCCGACAGGACCCGGCCTCCGCACCGGACGGCGCTGTGCCCCGTACGGGAACGCAGTAGAACCGCGCACCGGACCGGACCGGGAGATCGCGGCAGGACCCCGTACCGGACCCCGGCAGGACTCTGTACCGGACCGGACCGGGAGATCCCGGCAGGACCCCGCACCGGACCCCGGACCGGGCTTCGGCAAAGCCCCGTACCAGTACCGGACCGGAAAACCGCCGTCCCCGCCCCCGGCCGGACCTAGTCCCTGCGCCCTAATCAGCGGCCGTCCACAGGCCGATACGGCGTCCGTACCCCCGCCGGTACGGTGAGGCCATGAGTCATCGCCCACCGTCGGGTCTCGCAGCGGTGAGTGCCGCGCTGCTCGCCATGAGCCGGCCTCTCGAAGTGCGCGACGTCCTGAAGACGATCGTCGCCTCGGCCCGCGAACTGCTGGACGCCGAGTACGCGGCCCTGGGCGTGCCCGACGACCACGGCGGCTTCGCCCAGTTCGTCGTCGACGGCGTCAGCGACGAGCAGTGGAAGGCCATCGGCCCGCTGCCCCGGCAGCACGGCATCCTCGCCGCGATGCTCCACGAGGCGAAGGCCGAGCGCCTCGCCGACGTCCGCAAGGACCCCCGCTTCGAGGGCTGGCCCGCCGCCCACCCCGACATGTCCGATTTCCTCGGCCTGCCCATCCGGGACGGCGACGAGATCATCGGCGCACTCTTCCTCGCCAACAAGCGCTGCCCCAAACCCGAGGGCAGCTGCGGTTTCACCGCCGAGGACGAGGAGCTGCTGTCGATCCTCGCCCAGCATGCGGCGATCGCCCTCACCAACGCCCGGCTGTATGAACGCAGCCGGGAGCTCACCATCGCCGAGGAGCGCTCCCGGCTCGCCCATGAGCTGCACGACGCTGTCAGCCAGAAGCTGTTCTCGTTGCGGCTGACGGCCCAGGCCGCCACCGCGCTGATCGACCGGGACCCGGCCCGCGCCAAGGGCGAGCTCCACCAGGTGGCCGCGCTCGCCGCGGAAGCCGTGGAGGAGCTGCGCGCCGCCGTCGTCGAACTGCGCCCGGCCGCGCTCGACGAGGACGGCCTCGTCGCCACCCTCCGCACCCAGATCCAGGTCCTGGACCGCGCGCACTCGGCCCGGGTCACCTTCGAGAGCCTGGGCGTACGGGCCCTGCCGGCTGCCCAGGAAGAGGCGCTGCTCCGGGTCTCCCAGGAGGCCCTGCACAACGCGCTGCGCCACTCGGGCGCCGAGCACGTCGGCGTCACTCTGGCCCGGCACGGCGGCGGCACACTGCTGCGGATCATCGACGACGGCAGCGGTTTCGAACCCGCGGCGACCCGGCAGGCAGGCCGCCACCTGGGCCTGGTGTCGATGCGGGACCGCGCGAGCGGGGTCGGCGGAAGACTCACCGTTGAATCGGCGCCCGGCAAGGGCACCACGATCGAGATGGAGGTACCCGGTGGCTGACAAGATCATCAGGGTGCTGCTGGTCGACGACCACCAAGTGGTCCGCCGCGGTCTGCGTACGTTCCTGGAGGTGCAGGACGACATAGAAGTGGTCGGTGAGGCGTCCGACGGGGCGGAAGGAGTGGCCAGGACCGAGGAGCTCCGTCCCGACGTCGTCCTGATGGACATCAAGATGCCCGGCACGGACGGGATCGAGGCCCTGCGCAGGCTCCGCGAGCTGGAGAACCCGGCCAAAGTCCTCATCGTCACCAGCTTCACCGAGCAGCGCACCGTGGTCCCCGCCCTGCGGGCCGGAGCTTCCGGGTACGTATACAAGGACGTCGACCCGGACGCCCTGGCCGGCGCCATCCGCTCGGTGTACGCGGGCCACGTCCTGCTTCAGCCGGAGGTCGCGGGAGCCCTGCTTGCCCAGGACGACGCGGGCAGCGGTACGGGCCGGGGGAGCACCCTCACCGAACGGGAGCGGGAAGTGCTGGGCCTCATCGCCGACGGCCGCTCCAACCGCGAGATCGCGCGGGCCCTGGTCCTCTCCGAGAAGACCGTCAAGACACACGTCTCGAACATTCTGATGAAGCTGGATCTCTCGGACCGGACCCAGGCGGCCCTCTGGGCCGTCCGGCACGGGGCGGCGGGCTGACCGGCGCCGGAAGCGGACCGTCTCACTCCGGGCTGAGATTCATACTGTCGGGTGGATGTCACCCGGACGGCGCAACCTGTCCGGCTCCGAGGCGTTCTCCAGGTGCTGCGGCGGCTGGTCGCAGCCACGCTAGGAGGATTCTGAAGTGAAGAACCTGAAGAAGGCCGCTGCCGTCACCATGATCGCCGGTGGAATCATCGCCGCCGGTGCGGGCGCGGCCTCCGCCACCGGCCACGGCGCCGGCGCCCACGGTGCAGCGACCCACTCCCCGGGCGTGGCCAGCGGCAACGTCGTCCAGGTCCCGGTGCACGTCCCGGTGAACGTGGTCGGCAACACCGTCAACGTGATCGGCCTGCTCAACCCGGCCTTCGGAAACTTCGGTCTGAACGGCTGACCGACCAAGGCCCTGTGTCGTCGGCCGGGCACATCAAGCCCGCCCGGCGACCCCCACCCCCAAGCGCACGTGACACACTCAACATCCCCCCGACACACTCAAGAGCGCCCCTGGCACCCTCAAGCGCACCCCCGGCACTCTCAAGAGCGCCCGGCACCCGGCACTCTCAAGCCCGTCCGGCGATTGAGGACAAAACAGCACCCCGACATGCCGGACACAAAGCACCCAGGACGCCCAGGCACAACCACCCCCCGCCGGCCGGCCAAGGCCTACCGCTCCCGCTCCTCCACATACGCGTTGTACGCGGCAACCTGCGCCCGCCTCGCCACCCGTTCCACCGGCCTCAGCGCCTCTCCCCGAGCCGCGATCTCCGACGCGCTCACCGCCCCGCCGTGCCCGTTCTCGTACGCCACCGAGATCAGCAGCCCGACCCGCTGCGCCAGCTCCAGCACCCGCACCGCCCGCGGCGGATACCCCGGAGCCAGCACCTCGCGCCCCAGCTCCGTCCGCGCCCGGTACGCATGCACCGCCGCCTCCGCCACCGGCCCGGAACCCGCCACATCCAACCGCGACAGCACCGCCGTGGCATCCCGCAACGCCTCGGCGAGCTCCCGCTCGGCCTCACCCAGCGACGGCACATCGGCCGGCGGCGCCTCCCGCACGGGCAGACAGCGCCACACCACCTCGACGTACAGATCCCCCTCCGGCCCCACCTCGTGGACCTCGGGAACCAGCCCGTACGGCGCACCGAACGCGACCACCGCCTCCTCGGCCTCCAACGCCCGCGCGTTGAAGTCCGGCGGACCGCTCAGCCCCAGCGGATGCCCGGGAGCCGGCAACGCGACCCGGAAACCGGTCACCCCCAGTGCCCGCAACCGCCCGAGCGCCAGTGTGAGCCCGACCGGCCCCGCCTCGCCCGGCAGCCCCTCCACGCGGTGCACCGCGTCCTCCCCGACAATGGCGAGCGCCGCGTCGTCCGGCGACACCAGCCCCGCCAGAAGCGCGTTTCCCCAAGCGGCCAGCAGTCCTGAGCGTGGTTCCGAAAGCATGGCAACAGCCTAGGGAACGGAGCAGGGGCCTGTCCTCACACGGGCCCAGCGCCTGACGCACTCCTGCGGTGGCGTAGATTTCCCTGGGAGCTGTGCCCACAGGCACGCGACGATCTCGACACTGCATGGGGAGACAACGCGCCATGAGCGATGTACTGGAGCTGGTGGACGTATCCGTGGTCCGCGACGGACGCGCTCTGGTGGACGACGTCTCCTGGCAGGTCAAGGAGGGGGAGCGCTGGGTCATCCTCGGCCCGAACGGCGCCGGCAAGACCACCCTCCTCAACATCGCGTCCAGCTACCTCTTCCCGAGCACCGGTACCGCCAAGATCCTCGGCGAGCAACTCGGGGGCGTCGGCACCGATGTCTTCGATCTCCGCCCCCGCATCGGTATCGCGGGCGTTGCCATGGCCGAGAAGCTGCCCAAGCGCCAGACCGTTCTGCAGACGGTGCTCACCGCCGCCTACGGCATGACCGCCACCTGGCACGAGAACTACGAGGCCGTCGACGAGGAGCGCGCCCGCGCCTTCCTCGACCGCCTCGGCATGAACGAGTACCTCGACCGCAAGTTCGGCACCCTGTCCGAGGGCGAGCGCAAGCGCACCCTCATCGCCCGCGCCATGATGACCGACCCCGAACTGCTGCTCCTCGACGAGCCCGCCGCGGGACTCGACCTCGGCGGCCGCGAGGACCTGGTCCGCCGCCTCGGCCGACTGGCCCGCGACCCGTACGCCCCTTCCATGATCATGGTGACCCACCACGTCGAGGAGATCGCCCCCGGCTTCACCCACGTCCTGATGATCCGCCAGGGCAAGGTGCTCGCCGCGGGCCCCATGGAGACCGAGCTCAGCTCCCGCAACCTCTCCCTCTGCTTCGGACTGCCGCTGATCGTCGAGCACACCGGCGACCGCTACACGGCCCACGGACTCCCGCTCTCCTGAAACAGAACCGGCCCGGCAGAGCAGAGCCCGCCCAGCCAGACCCTCTCCGACCAGACCCTCTTGCGCCCTGTCCGCGAGGGCACCCGCGGTCCTACCATGACCACGTGGACATCGACGCGTGGGTGTGGTGGCTGATCGGCGCGGTGGGACTGGGCATCCCGCTCGTCCTGACCGCGATGCCCGAGTTCGGCATGTTCGCCGTCGGAGCGGTCGCCGCGGCGGTCGTCGCGGCACTCGGCGGCGGCATCGTGGCCCAAGTACTGGTATTCGTCGTGGTCTCCGTGGCGCTCGTCGCCGTGGTCCGGCCGATCGCCGCCAGACACCGTGCCGACCGGCCCCAACTGGCCACCGGCATCGATGCGCTGAAAGGCCGTCAGGCGGTCGTCCTGGAACGGGTCGACGGCAGTGGAGGCCGGATCAAGCTGGCCGGAGAGATCTGGTCCGCCCGCGCATTCGACGGGGACCAGAGCTTCGATCCGGGCCAACAGGTCGACGTCGTCGAGATCGACGGCGCCACAGCAGTCGTCATGTGACCGAACCACCCACGCGACAGAGCACGTTCTGTCAGACTCGATATCGATGATCATGAGATCGGGACCGTCCGGACACAGACATACGGCCCCTCCCAGGATCTCGACCTCGATCATCGCGATCCATCGGCAACCGAAGGGCAACGAGGAACACGATGCAACCGATCATCATCGTCCTGATCATTCTGGTGGTGCTCGTCTTCATCGCCCTGATCAAGACGATCCAGGTCATTCCGCAGGCCAGCGCCGCCATCGTGGAGCGCTTCGGCCGCTACACCCGCACGCTCAACGCAGGCCTGAACATCGTCGTTCCATTCATCGACTCGATCAGGAACCGCATCGACCTCCGTGAACAGGTCGTGCCCTTCCCGCCCCAGCCGGTGATCACCCAGGACAACCTCGTCGTCAACATCGACACGGTCATCTATTACCAGGTGACCGACGCGAGGGCCGCGACCTACGAAGTCGCCAGCTACATCCAGGCGATCGAGCAGCTCACCGTCACCACCCTCCGCAACATCATCGGCGGCATGGACCTGGAGCGCACCCTGACCTCCCGCGAGGAGATCAACGCCGCCCTCCGCGGAGTCCTCGACGAGGCAACCGGCAAGTGGGGCATCCGCGTCAACCGCGTCGAGCTCAAGGCGATCGAGCCGCCCACCTCCATCCAGGACTCGATGGAGAAGCAGATGCGCGCCGACCGTGACAAGCGCGCTGCGATCCTCCAGGCCGAAGGAACCCGGCAGTCCGCGATCCTCACCGCGGAGGGCGAGAAGCAGTCCGCGATCCTGCGCGCCGAAGGTGAGGCCAAGGCCTCGGCCCTGCGCGCCGAGGGCGAGGCCCAGGCCATCCGTACGGTCTTCGAGTCCATCCACGCCGGCGACCCGGACCAGAAGCTCCTCTCGTACCAGTACCTCCAGATGCTCCCGAAGATCGCCGAGGGCGACGCCAACAAGCTCTGGATCGTGCCCAGCGAGATCGGCGACGCCCTCAAGGGCCTCAGCGGCGCCTTCGGCAACCTCGGCAACGGCGTCCCCGGATTCGACACCGGCAAGGAACGCCGGGAACAGCCCCCGGTCGACTGACGCGTACACGCCCTCGTGCATGATCAGTGCACCAACCACCGATCATGTACGGGGGATTCGTCATGACCATCTGGGAGATGTTCGCCGTCTTTGTTGCGGGCATCAGCGCCGGCACGATCAACACGATCGTCGGATCGGGAACGCTGATCACTTTCCCAGTGCTGCTCGCCACCGGTCTGCCCCCGGTCACCGCCACCGTCTCCAACGGCCTCGGCCTGATTCCCGGCTCCGTCAGCGGTGCCATCGGCTACCGCGCGGAACTCGCGGGGCAGGGCCGCCGCGTCCTCAAGCTCGCCATCGGTGCCCTGGTCGGCGGCCTCACCGGCGCCGTCCTCCTGCTGACCCTGCCCTCCACGGCCTTCGAGACGATCGTCCCGATCCTGGTGGCCCTGGCCCTCGTCCTGGTCATCCTGCAACCCCGCATCAGCAAAGCGGTCCAGCGCCGACGCGAGCACGACGGTACTTCCGCACGCCCCGACGGCGGCCCGCTCCTCTTCGTCGGACTCATGCTCGCCAGCGTCTACGGCGGCTACTTCACCGCCGCCCAGGGGATCATCTACCTCTCCCTCATGGGCATGCTGCTCGACGACACGATGCAGCGCCTCAACGCCGTCAAGAACGTCCTGGCCGCCATCGTCAACAGTGTCGCCGCGCTCTTCTTCCTCTTCGTCGCGGACTTCGATTGGACGGCCGTCGTACTGATCGCCGTCGGCTCGGCACTCGGCGGCCAGATCGGCGCCAAGGTCGGCCGCCGCCTCAGCCCCACCGTCCTGCGCGTCCTCATCGTCGCCGTCGGCACGGTCGCCATCGTCCAGCTGCTGCTCCGCTGACACACGGAAGCCCGCCCCCACAGGAGACGGGCTTCCGGTAAGACAACATGCGTACGCCGATTACGCTGCAGTGCGGTCCAGCCACTCCGGCAGCGCCGACCGCTCACCCGCCCCCAGCGCCAGCAGCATCGCCTCCGCCGGAGACGGCACGAACGGCTGCCGCAGCAGCGGCATCCCCGCCTGCTCCGGCGTCCGGGCCGCCTTGCGGTGATTGTCCTCCGCGCAGGACGCCACCGTGTTGAGCCAGGTGTCCTGCCCGCCCTGGGCACGCGGCACCACATGGTCGACGGTGCTCGCCCGCCGCCCGCAGTACGCGCACCGGTGCTGGTCCCGTATCAGCACGCCCCTTCTGGACCATGGGGCCTGTCTTCGGAACGGCACCCGTACGTACCGGCAGAGCCTGATCACCCGGGGCACCGGAATATCGACGGCGGCACCACGCATACGGAGCTCGGGGTGCGACTGCTCGACGACGGCCTTGTCCTGCAGAATCAGCACCACCGCACGGTTCAGCGTCACCGTCGACAGCGGCTCGAAGCTCGCGTTCAGTACCAGCGTGTCCCGCATCTCGCCCACCTCCCGTGTGCCACCCGCCCCCTGGCAGGCCCGGATCAACTCTGGCTGGGCAGGCCGTGATGGACAACGCAATAAAAAATGCCCTGCCCTGATCTCTCCAAGACCAGGGCAGGGCAAACAGGAAGCGAACTCTCGGCTCACCGGGTACTAGGCAGGCCCTGTGTACTCGCCGATCAGCTGAGCACGGCCCAGCGTGTGGAACCGCAGATTGAATCCGACGACCGCGGGCGACGCATCGCTGTCGACCCCCAGCTTCTCGGTGTCCACCGCGTACACGGTGAAGACATAGCGGTGCTTCTCCCCGGCCGGCGGAGCGGCACCGCCGAATTCCTTCGACCCGTAGTCGTTACGGACCTGAACGGCACTCGCCGGCAGCCCTTCGAACTTTCCGCTGCCCGCACCGGCCGGCAGTTCCGTGACCGACGCCGGGATGTCGAAGACCACCCAGTGCCAGAATCCGCTGCCCGTCGGAGCATCGGGATCGAAACACGTCACGGCGAAACTCTTGGCGCGGTCCGGGAACCCCTCCCATCGCAGCTGCGGCGACGTGTTCCCGGCCGCGAACACCTGGGCATCCGCCAGCACGGACCCGGGGGCGAGGTCCTCGCTCACCACGGTGAACGACGGCACCTCGGGATGGAAGTCGTGCGGCAGCGGCGCCCTCTTCTGCTCGGTCACGTCAGCACCTCTCCTGATCGCTCTCCTGCTGTCAGCAGGTTTCCCCCCGACCCTAGAGCCAGTTGCGCCGACCGCCGACCTGGGCGAGCCACTGGTTGAGGTACGCCGCCCAGTCGGTCTCGTGGAAGTCGTTCAGCCCGACCTTGAACGCGCGGTACGAGTCGCTGCCCTCGCTGAAGAGCCCCGCCTTCTTGTCCATCTCCAGGACGACGTCCATCTCGCGGTCATCCGCGACGAACGTCAGCTCCACCTGGTTCAGCCCGCGGTACTGCTGCGGCGGGAAGAACTCGATCTCCTGGTAGAACGGCAGCCGCTGCCGCGTACCGCGGATGTGGCCGCGCTCCATGTCCGCACTGCGGAAGCCGAAACCGAGCTGCCCGAAGGCGTCGAGGATGGCCTGCTGGGCCGGCAGCGGGTGCACATTGATCGGGTCCAGGTCGCCCGAGTCCAGCGCCCGCGCGATCTCCAGCTCCGTGGTCACGCCGATGTTCATGCCGTGCAGATGCTGACCGGCGAACATCGTGATCGGCGTCTCCCAGGGAATTTCGAGCCCGAAGGGTACGACGTGCACGGCACCGGCCCGCGCCTCGAACGCGCCACCGAGCCGAAGCTTGGTGAACTCGATGTCCTGCTTGGTCTCCGTGTCCTGGCCCTCGACCTCGACTCGGGCCTGCAGACCGACGGAGACTCCCTCGATCTGCTGATCCACGGATCCGCCCTGGATCCGCACCTCGCCCTGGACTACCCCACCCGGTACGACGTTGAGTTCGGTCAGCTCGGTCTCCACCGAAGCACCACCGGCACCCATGCTCGCGAGCAGCCGCTTGAAGCCCATGTTTACTCCTCCTTGGTCCTGCCCCCTAGATACGCGCCACGACAGTAGACGGTTCCCGGTACCCTCGAACGCCATGATCGAGGGCCCGGACCGTACTCCCCTGACACGCGACTTCTTCGACCGCCCCGTACTGGAGGTGGCACCCGACCTCCTGGGCCGGACCCTGGTACGCACCACTCCCGACGGCCCCATCGAACTCCGCCTCACCGAGGTGGAGGCCTACGCAGGCGAGATCGACCCCGGATCGCACGCCTTCAGAGGCCGCACTCGACGCAACAGCGTCATGTACGGACCACCCGGCCACGCGTACGTCTACTTCACCTATGGCATGTGGCACTGCCTCAACCTGGTGTGCGGCCCCGAGGGCAAGGCAAGTGGTGTTCTGCTCCGCGCCGGACGCATCCAGGTCGGCGCAGACCTCGCTCGCAAACGTCGAATCTCGGCCCGCAATGACAAGGAACTGGCCAAAGGCCCGGCGCGACTGGCCACCGCCCTCGACATCGACCGCGCACTCAACGGCACCGACACCATCGCCCACCCCGGCGCCCCGCTGGTCGTACTGCACGGGGCACCACCGCCCCGCGACCGGGTACGCAGCGGCCCGCGCACCGGAGTGGGCGGCGACGGATCCGTACACCCCTGGCGCTTCTGGATCGACGGAGATCCCACGGTGAGCCCCTACAAGGCCCATGTGCCACGCCGCCGCGCGACTTGACTCCTCCTCGGGGGCCGCCTAATGTAGCCCGAGCCGCTTGAAACGGGTACTGCTGTCGGTACGGTCCATCGGACCGCCCCGAGCATCCGGAAGCGGCCAACCACTACCTACGACTCACCCTGGCGGGTGCGAATTCGGCATGCCGTAATTCGACCCCATCGACTCGATTATGAGTCGCCAGAAGAATCGGTTAATGTAGTGGACACGCCGAAAGGCAAGGCCATTCCAAAGGTCGCCAGAATTCAAATTCGAGCCGGAAACGGAACGAAATGAGTCTGGTAAGGTTGGAACCGCCGGAAAGGGAAACGCGAAAGCGGAGAACTGGAAAGCAACCCCGCTTCGACCGGGAATCGGACACGAAAGAGTCTGATAGAGTCGGAAACGCAAGACCGAAGGGAAAAGCCCGGAGGAAAGCCCGAGAGAATGTTCTACGGGTGAGTACAAAGGAAGCGTCCGTTCCTTGAGAACTCAACAGCGTGCCAAAAGTCAACGCCAGATATGTTGATACCCCGGCCTGCTTCGGCAGGTTGGTGGTTCCTTTGAAAGTCCCACGGGGTCAATGACCCGGTGGGCAATTTACACAGCGAGGACGCTGTGGACGATCGGTCTTATTCCGGCTGATCGTTCCGCTCTCGTGTTGTGTTGTCCCGATTACGGGAAAACATTCACGGAGAGTTTGATCCTGGCTCAGGACGAACGCTGGCGGCGTGCTTAACACATGCAAGTCGAACGATGAAGCCCTTCGGGGTGGATTAGTGGCGAACGGGTGAGTAACACGTGGGCAATCTGCCCTTCACTCTGGGACAAGCCCTGGAAACGGGGTCTAATACCGGATAACACTCTGTCCCGCATGGGACGGGGTTGAAAGCTCCGGCGGTGAAGGATGAGCCCGCGGCCTATCAGCTTGTTGGTGGGGTGATGGCCTACCAAGGCGACGACGGGTAGCCGGCCTGAGAGGGCGACCGGCCACACTGGGACTGAGACACGGCCCAGACTCCTACGGGAGGCAGCAGTGGGGAATATTGCACAATGGGCGAAAGCCTGATGCAGCGACGCCGCGTGAGGGATGACGGCCTTCGGGTTGTAAACCTCTTTCAGCAGGGAAGAAGCGAAAGTGACGGTACCTGCAGAAGAAGCGCCGGCTAACTACGTGCCAGCAGCCGCGGTAATACGTAGGGCGCAAGCGTTGTCCGGAATTATTGGGCGTAAAGAGCTCGTAGGCGGCTTGTTGCGTCGGTTGTGAAAGCCCGGGGCTTAACCCCGGGTCTGCAGTCGATACGGGCAGGCTAGAGTGTGGTAGGGGAGATCGGAATTCCTGGTGTAGCGGTGAAATGCGCAGATATCAGGAGGAACACCGGTGGCGAAGGCGGATCTCTGGGCCATTACTGACGCTGAGGAGCGAAAGCGTGGGGAGCGAACAGGATTAGATACCCTGGTAGTCCACGCCGTAAACGTTGGGAACTAGGTGTTGGCGACATTCCACGTCGTCGGTGCCGCAGCTAACGCATTAAGTTCCCCGCCTGGGGAGTACGGCCGCAAGGCTAAAACTCAAAGGAATTGACGGGGGCCCGCACAAGCAGCGGAGCATGTGGCTTAATTCGACGCAACGCGAAGAACCTTACCAAGGCTTGACATACACCGGAAAGCATCAGAGATGGTGCCCCCCTTGTGGTCGGTGTACAGGTGGTGCATGGCTGTCGTCAGCTCGTGTCGTGAGATGTTGGGTTAAGTCCCGCAACGAGCGCAACCCTTGTTCTGTGTTGCCAGCATGCCCTTCGGGGTGATGGGGACTCACAGGAGACTGCCGGGGTCAACTCGGAGGAAGGTGGGGACGACGTCAAGTCATCATGCCCCTTATGTCTTGGGCTGCACACGTGCTACAATGGCCGGTACAATGAGCTGCGATGCCGCGAGGCGGAGCGAATCTCAAAAAGCCGGTCTCAGTTCGGATTGGGGTCTGCAACTCGACCCCATGAAGTCGGAGTTGCTAGTAATCGCAGATCAGCATTGCTGCGGTGAATACGTTCCCGGGCCTTGTACACACCGCCCGTCACGTCACGAAAGTCGGTAACACCCGAAGCCGGTGGCCCAACCCCTTGTGGGAGGGAGCTGTCGAAGGTGGGACTGGCGATTGGGACGAAGTCGTAACAAGGTAGCCGTACCGGAAGGTGCGGCTGGATCACCTCCTTTCTAAGGAGCACTTCTTACCGGGCTTTGCCTGGTCAGAGGCCACTACGTCGGCAAATGTCCGACGGTGGTTGCTCATGGGTGGAACGTTGACTATTCAGTACCTGGTGGTTCAACCGGGTCGTAAGTACTGCTCCTTGGAGCGTGGAAAGCGAACCGGATGAATTACGGGTACTGGGCGCGCTGTTGGGTGTCTGAAGGTATGGCCGCAAGGTTGCCTTCAAACGCCGGCCCCAGTGAACTCGCCTGCATGGGCGAGGTGATGGGTGGCTGGTCGTTGCTTGAGAACTGCACAGTGGACGCGAGCATCTGTGGCCAAGTTTTTAAGGGCGCACGGTGGATGCCTTGGCACCAGGAACCGATGAAGGACGTGGGAGGCCACGATAGGCCCCGGGGAGCTGTCAACCAAGCTTTGATCCGGGGGTGTCCGAATGGGGAAACCCGGCAGTCGTCATGGGCTGTCACCCGCTGCTGAACACATAGGCAGTGTGGAGGGAACGAGGGGAAGTGAAACATCTCAGTACCCTCAGGAAGAGAAAACAACCGTGATTCCGGGAGTAGTGGCGAGCGAAACTGGATGAGGCCAAACCGTATGCGTGTGATACCCGGCAGGGGTTGCGCATGCGGGGTTGTGGGATCTCTTTTTCATAGTCTGCCGGCTGTGAGACGAGTCAGAAACCGTTGATGTAGGCGAAGGACATGCGAAAGGTCCGGCGTAGAGGGTAAGACCCCCGTAGCTGAAACATTGACGGCTCGTTTAAGAGACACCCAAGTAGCACGGGGCCCGAGAAATCCCGTGTGAATCTGGCGGGACCACCCGCTAAGCCTAAATATTCCCTGGTGACCGATAGCGGATAGTACCGTGAGGGAATGGTGAAAAGTACCGCGGGAGCGGAGTGAAATAGTACCTGAAACCGTGTGCCTACAAGCCGTGGGAGCGTCGCTGTTGTTCTTCGGAGCAACAGTCGTGACTGCGTGCCTTTTGAAGAATGAGCCTGCGAGTTTGCGGTGTGTTGCGAGGTTAACCCGTGTGGGGAAGCCGTAGCGAAAGCGAGTCCGAATAGGGCGGTTGAGTAGCACGCTCAAGACCCGAAGCGGAGTGATCTAGCCATGGGCAGGTTGAAGCGGAGGTAAGACTTCGTGGAGGACCGAACCCACCAGGGTTGAAAACCTGGGGGATGACCTGTGGTTAGGGGTGAAAGGCCAATCAAACTCCGTGATAGCTGGTTCTCCCCGAAATGCATTTAGGTGCAGCGTCGTGTGTTTCTTACCGGAGGTAGAGCACTGGATAGGCGATGGGCCCTACCGGGTTACTGACCTTAGCCAAACTCCGAATGCCGGTAAGTGAGAGCGCGGCAGTGAGACTGTGGGGGATAAGCTCCATGGTCGAGAGGGAAACAGCCCAGAGCATCGACTAAGGCCCCTAAGCGTACGCTAAGTGGGAAAGGATGTGGAGTCGCAGAGACAACCAGGAGGTTGGCTTAGAAGCAGCCATCCTTGAAAGAGTGCGTAATAGCTCACTGGTCAAGTGATTCCGCGCCGACAATGTAGCGGGGCTCAAGCGTACCGCCGAAGTCGTGTCATTCGTACATGTATCCCCAACGGGAGTACGGATGGGTAGGGGAGCGTCGTGTGCCGGGTGAAGCAGCCGCGGAAGCGAGTTGTGGACGGTTCACGAGTGAGAATGCAGGCATGAGTAGCGATACACACGTGAGAAACGTGTGCGCCGATTGACTAAGGGTTCCTGGGTCAAGCTGATCTGCCCAGGGTAAGTCGGGACCTAAGGCGAGGCCGACAGGCGTAGTCGATGGACAACCGGTTGATATTCCGGTACCCGCTTTGAAACGCCCAATACTGAATCAGGCGATGCTAAGTCCGTGAAGCCGGCCCGATCTCTTCGGAGTTGAGGGTAGTGGTGGAGCCGACGAACCAGACTTGTATTAGGTAAGCGATGGGGTGACGCAGGAAGGTAGTCCAGCCCGGGCGGTGGTTGTCCCGGGGTAAGGGTGTAGGCCGTGTGGTAGGTAAATCCGTCACACGTTAAGGCTGAGACCTGATGCCGAGCCGATTGTGGTGAAGTGGATGATCCTATGCTGTCGAGAAAAGCCTCTAGCGAGTTTCATGGCGGCCCGTACCCTAAACCGACTCAGGTGGTCAGGTAGAGAATACCGAGGCGTTCGGGTGAACTATGGTTAAGGAACTCGGCAAAATGCCCCCGTAACTTCGGGAGAAGGGGGGCCATCACTGGTGAGGAGACTTGCTCTCCGAGCTGGGGGTGGCCGCAGAGACCAGCGAGAAGCGACTGTTTACTAAAAACACAGGTCCGTGCGAAGCCGTAAGGCGATGTATACGGACTGACGCCTGCCCGGTGCTGGAACGTTAAGGGGACCGGTTAGCCGACTTTCGGGTCGGCGAAGCTGAGAACTTAAGCGCCAGTAAACGGCGGTGGTAACTATAACCATCCTAAGGTAGCGAAATTCCTTGTCGGGTAAGTTCCGACCTGCACGAATGGCGTAACGACTTCTCGACTGTCTCAACCATAGGCCCGGTGAAATTGCACTACGAGTAAAGATGCTCGTTTCGCGCAGCAGGACGGAAAGACCCCGGGACCTTTACTACAGTTTGATATTGGTGTTCGGTTCGGCTTGTGTAGGATAGGTGGGAGACTTTGAAGCGGCCACGCCAGTGGTTGTGGAGTCGTCGTTGAAATACCACTCTGGTCGTGCTGGATGTCTAACCTGGGTCCGTGATCCGGATCAGGGACAGTGTCTGATGGGTAGTTTAACTGGGGCGGTTGCCTCCTAAAGAGTAACGGAGGCGCCCAAAGGTTCCCTCAGCCTGGTTGGCAATCAGGTGTTGAGTGTAAGTGCACAAGGGAGCTTGACTGTGAGACCGACGGGTCGAGCAGGGACGAAAGTCGGGACTAGTGATCCGGCAGTGGCTTGTGGAAGCGCTGTCGCTCAACGGATAAAAGGTACCCCGGGGATAACAGGCTGATCTTCCCCAAGAGTCCATATCGACGGGATGGTTTGGCACCTCGATGTCGGCTCGTCGCATCCTGGGGCTGGAGTCGGTCCCAAGGGTTGGGCTGTTCGCCCATTAAAGCGGTACGCGAGCTGGGTTTAGAACGTCGTGAGACAGTTCGGTCCCTATCCGCTGTGCGCGTAGGAATATTGAGAAGGGCTGTCCCTAGTACGAGAGGACCGGGACGGACGAACCTCTGGTGTGCCAGTTGTTCTGCCAAGGGCATGGCTGGTTGGCTACGTTCGGAAAGGATAACCGCTGAAAGCATCTAAGCGGGAAGCCTGCTTCGAGATGAGTATTCCCACCAACTTGATTGGTTAAGGCTCCCAGTAGACGACTGGGTTGATAGGCCAGATGTGGAAGCCCGGTAACGGGTGGAGCTGACTGGTACTAATAGGCCGAGGGCTTGTCCTCAGTTGCTCGCGTCCACTGTGTTGTTCCCGGGTTGCGAACAGTCGCACCGGTTGAACAGTTTCACTACTTAATTGAAAAGTGTGCTTGTTCGCTAAGTGCCGATATCCCGCTTTGCGGGGTGGCCCGATAGGGTTTCGGTGGTCATTGCGTTAGGGAAACGCCCGGTTACATTCCGAACCCGGAAGCTAAGCCTTTCAGCGCCGATGGTACTGCAGGGGGGACCCTGTGGGAGAGTAGGACGCCGCCGAACAATCTTTCAAGGACCCTTGGTCCCAGCGTTCATGCTGGGACCAAGGGTCCTTTTGTTTTGTCGTAGCGCGTCGAGTGTCCGACTGCGTAAGAATGTCTTGTAGTACCCGATGAAGGAGTCACGCCGATGTCCACCAACTCTCCCGACGATCGTTCGGAGCGCGAGCCGCGTCGCCGGGACGGTGGTGACCGAGGCGGCTTCAGCGGCCGTCGTGACGACCGCTCCGGCGGGCCGCGCCGGGACAACGACCGCGGTGGCTTCCGGCGCGACGACAACCGGCCCACTGGTGGTGGCGGGTTCCGTCGGGACGACCGTGACCGTGACCGTGGGCCGCGTCGTGACGACAACCGCGGTGGCGGTTCCGGTGGTGGGTTCCGCCGCGACGATCGGCGGGACGACCGTTCCGGTGGGTTCCGGCGGGATGACAGCCGGCCTACCGGTGGTGGCGGGTTCCGTCGCGATGACCGTGACCGTGACCGTGACCGTGACCGTGGGCCGCGTCGGGATGACGACCGGGGTGGGCGTCCCGGTGGGTTCGAGCGGCGGGACGACCGGCCGCGTGGGCCGCGTCGGGACGACGACAGCCGCGGTGGCGGGTTCCGTCGGGACGATCGCGACCGTGACCGTGACCGTGGGCCGCGTCGTGACGACAACCGCGGTGGCGGTTCCGGTGGTGGGTTCCGCCGCGACGATCGGCGGGACGACCGTTCCGGTGGGTTCCGGCGGGATGACAGCCGGCCTACCGGTGGTGGCGGGTTCCGTCGCGATGACCGTGACCGCGACCGTGGGCCGCGTCGGGATGATGACCGGGGTGGGCGTCCCGGTGGGTTCGAGCGGCGGGACGACCGGCCGCGTGGGCCGCGTCGGGACGACGACAGCCGCGGTGGCGGGTTCCGTCGGGACGATCGCGACCGTGACCGTGACCGTGGGCCGCGTCGTGACGACAACCGCGGTGGCGGTTCCGGTGGTGGGTTCCGCCGCGACGATCGGCGGGACGACCGTTCCGGTGGGTTCCGGCGGGATGACAGCCGGCCTACCGGTGGTGGCGGGTTCCGTCGCGATGACCGTGACCGCGACCGTGGGCCGCGTCGGGACGATGACCGGGGTGGGCGTCCCGGTGGGTTCGAGCGGCGGGACGACCGGCCGCGTGGGCCGCGTCGGGACGACGACAGCCGCGGTGGCGGGTTCCGTCGGGACGACAGCCGTGGCGGGGGATATCGCGGGCAGCGCGATGACCGTGGCGGCCGGGGCGGTTACCGCGGGCGGGACGACCGGGGTGGGTACGAGCGGCGGGACGACCGGGACCGTGAGCCCATCAAGCGGCTTCCGATTCCCGACGACGTCACCGGTGACGAGATCGACAAGGGCGTGCGGCAGGAGCTGATGAGCCTGCCGAAGACGCTCGCCGAGGACGTCGCCAGGAACCTCGTCATGGTTGCCCGGCTGATCGACGAGGACCCCGAGCAGGCGTACGCGTACTCGCGGATCGCCTTGCGGCTGGCCTCGCGGGTCGCTGCGGTGCGTGAGGCGGCCGGGTTCGCCGCGTACGCGACGCAGAAGTACTCGGAGGCGCTGGCGGAGTTCCGGGCGGCCAAGCGGATGACCGGTTCCGTGGAGCTGTGGCCCGTCATGGCGGACTGCGAGCGTGGACTCGGGCGGCCCGAGCGGGCGATGGCCATGGCCGGCGAGCCCGAGGTGCAGAAGCTGGACAAGGCCGGTCAGGTCGAGATGCGGCTGGTGGCCGCGGGGGCCCGCAGGGACATGGGGCAGATCGACGCCGCCATCGTCACGCTGCAGAGCCCCGAGCTCGCCTCGAACGCCGTGCACCCATGGACGCCGCGACTGCGCTACGCGTACGCGGACGCACTGCTGGCGGCGGGGCGCGAGGACGAGGCGCGTGAGTGGTTCGGGAAGGCGCTGGAGGCCGACAAGGACGGCGCGACCGATGCGTCGGACCGGCTCGCCGAACTGGACGGTGTCGAGTTCGTCGATGCCCTCGGTGACGACGTGGACGAGGACAGTGACGAGAACGACGTCGCGGACGACGACAAGGGCGACGCCACCGACAAGGACGGTACGTCCGAGGCGTAACGCATGAGCGAGGGCGGCACCCCCGGGGGTGCCGCCCTTTTCTGTTGCCGTGTGCGTCAACCGAGAGTGAGGCTTCGCAGGACCAGGCCGGTGGCCGGCTTGGGGCCGAAGGAGGTCGACTTGCGGGGCATCGTGACGCCCTGCCGGGCGAGGTCCCGGACGACCTCCTCGCGTACCGGATGCATCAGGACCGCAGTGGCGTTGTGACGTTCGGCCTGTTCGACGGCTGCCGCGGTGTCATGGATGTACGCGATGTGTTCCGGGGCGTCGGGGATCTGCCAGACGTGGTCGAGCAGGGCCGCGTGCAGGACCGTCGCGTCGAGGGTCTGCCAGGCGGTCGGGCGGTCGGCCGGAATCGTACGGTGCAGAAGGTCGGTGTCGGGGCGGTCGACGAGATGGAAGCCGCCGTCACCCGCGAGCAGGAACGCGTTGCCCTCAGTGGCCGCCTCGGCGAGTGCTTCCAGGGCCTTGGGGAGCGGGCCCTCGACGTCGCGGATGCGGAAGAGGCCGTTCAGCGCGGTGAGGGCGTCGGCGACCGGGAGGCGGTGCAGCAGCCGGTGGATGGCGCGGACCCGGAGCGGGTAGCGGGCCGTGTCGACGAGGAGTACCAGGCCGAAGTCCCAGGGGCCGGGCGCGGTGTGCTCCTGCTGGAGGCGGAGGTAGGTGGCCCAGCGGTGATGGCCGTCGGCGATCAGGGCCTGGTGATGGGCGAGATCGGCGTCGATCTCGGCCCGGTCGGCCGCGTCGGTGACCGCCCAGAGCCGGTGGCTGTAACCGTCCTCGGTGGTGGTGGCGAGCAGCGGTGGTCGCTCGATGGTCCGCTCGATGACGGCGGTCGCGCCCGAGCCGTCGCCGTTGTTGCGGTACGTGAGCAGCAGTGGTTCGAGGTGGGCGGCGGTGGTGCGCATCAGGTCGGCCCGGTCCTCGACCACATGGGCCATCACGTCCTCGTGCGGCAGCACGATGCCGTCGGCGGGGGCGGAGAGCGCCAGCGCCCCGACGATGCCGCGTTGCAGGATCTCGTCGTTGCGCTGTTCGTAGACGTACAGGGCGGGCTCGGGATCAGGAGCGAGTATGCCCTCGGCCAGCCAGCGGTTCAGGGTCTCGGCGGCCTGATTGTGGCGGGCCGCGGCCGTGTCGGCCTGCGGCAGGATCAGCCGGACGATGTTGTGCGGGTCCGCCGACTCCAGGTGATGCAGCCCGTCGGGGCGCACCACGACGTCGTACGGCGGCGAGGTCACCGCGGCGAGACTGCCGACGCGCTCGGGGACGTATCGCAGTCCACGGAACGGGATCAGACGCAGTCCCTGGCCGGCCGGACCTGATGTGTTCATTTCTGCATCGTATGTGTGCGGCGGCGATGCGCGATGATTCGGGACAGAAGCATGGAATGAGGAGCGCAAAGAATGAGTCAGGCGAGCAGGACCAGGCCGGCCGGCAGCAGCACCGCGTTGAACGAGGCGTACGACACGGCGCTGCTCGATCTCGACGGGGTGGTGTACGCGGGCGGCCACGCGATCGTCCACGCCGTCGACTCGCTGGGAGCGGCGCGCGGCGGCGGGATGCACCTTGCTTACGTGACCAACAATGCCCTGCGGACCCCGGCCGCGGTGGCCGAGCATCTGACCGAACTGGGGGTTCCGGCCGAGCCCGCCGATGTGATCACCTCGGCACAGGCGGTGGCCCGGCTGATCGCCGATCAGCTGCCGGCCGGAGCGCGGGTCCTGGTGGTGGGTGGCGAGGGGCTGCGCGTCGCGCTGCGGGAGCGCGGTCTGGTGCCGGTGGAATCGGCGGACGACGAGCCGGTCGCGGTGGCGCAGGGGTACGGCGGGCCCGACATGACGTGGGGCAGGTTCGCCGAGGCGGCGTACGCGATCGCGCGCGGGGTGCCGTGGTTCGCGTCCAATACGGATCTGACGATTCCGAGCGCCCGGGGGATCGCTCCGGGGAACGGTGCGGCGGTGGAGGTCGTACGGATCGCGACGGGGGCCGAGCCGCAGGTCGCCGGGAAGCCGTTGCCGCCGATGCACCGGGAGACGGTGCTGCGGACCGGGGCCGAACGCCCGCTGGTGGTCGGGGACCGGCTGGACACTGACATCGAGGGGGCGTTCAACGGTGGCGTGGACTCCCTGCTGGTGCTCACCGGGGTGACGGACGCGGCGCAGTTGGTGGCCGCCGAGCCGAAGCACCGGCCGACGTATGTGGCCGCCGACCTGCGGGGACTGCTGACCGGGCAGCCCGAAGTGACGCGTACGGGCGACGCATTCGGCTGTGGCGGCTGGACGGCGGCGGTGCGCGGCGACGATCTGGTGCTGGACGGGGACGGGGACGTGCTCGACGGGCTGCGGGCGCTCTGCGGGGCGGCGTGGTCGTACGCCGGGGACGGCTCGTGCGGGCTGGACAGTGGGAAGGCGGTCGCCAGGCTCGGGCTGTAGGGCGGACGGTTCCCGGTGAATCGAGCGCAGAGGTGAGCGGGCCCATGGAGAGGCTAGGCTAACCTAACTTCACCCTGGGTGGTGTGTCGCCGTCCGGATGGCCCTCACACCCGGTCATCTCCGACTCCGGGAGTGCGACCATGCGGCGCCTCACCGCGGACTCGGTGACCCTCGGCTACGACCAGCGGGTCATCGCGGAGAATCTCTCGGTCGAGATACCCGACAACTCGTTCACGGTGATCGTCGGCCCCAACGCCTGTGGCAAGTCGACCCTGTTGCGCGCCCTCTCGCGGATGCTGAAGCCGACCGGCGGGCAGGTGCTCCTGGACGGGCGGACGATCCACGGGATGCCGGCGAAGAAGGTCGCCAGGACGCTGGGGCTGCTGCCGCAGTCCTCCATCGCACTGGACGGCATCACAGTGGCCGACCTCGTCGGGCGCGGCCGGTACCCGCACCAGGGGCTGCTGCGTCAGTGGTCGGGGCGGGGTGCTGGCCGCGCTTCTTGCCGGTGCGGATGACGAGGCGGGAGGCGATCTCGCGCAGCGAGAGGCGTTCGTCGTCGCGCAGGCGCCGGGCGGTGGCGAGCATGTCCTCGTCGGAGACCTTGGCACCGCCGATCGCCTTGCCCTTGGTGCGGGCGGTCTCCTGGCCTTCGAGGGTCTTGTCGCGGATGTAGTCGCGCTCGGATTAGGCCATGGCGGCGAAGAAGGCGAACAGGGCGGCGCCGTGGCCGGCCGGGTCGTGCTTCCCGGCGAGGGGGCCGGTGAGGAACTCCAGCTCGATCTCGGTGTCGCGCAGTTCCTCGGCGACCTTGAGCAGCTCCAGGGCGCCGCGGCCCAGGCGCTTCATCTCGTGCACCACGAGGGTGACCTTCGCGCCCAGTGAGCGGTACTCGCGGGCCGCCGCCAGGGCGGCCTTCATCTCGGGGCGTTCCCTGACCCGGGTGCTGATCTGTTCCTGGAACAGCCGGTGCACGCCGGACGCTTCGAGGGCGTCGATCTGAGACTGGATCTCCTGTGTTCGGCTGGAGACGCGGGCGTACGCGAGGCGGACCTCCATTGCCGTGGCCGGCGCCGCGAGCTTCTGCACCGGCAGGGCCGTCCAAACGGAGCCGGGATGCCGTACGGCCGGGGTGGCGACGTGGAGTTCGGAGCGGAGCGCGGGGACGAGCTGAAAGCGGGCGGTGTGGTACTTGAGTGCGACTCTCCTGGCGGGCCGGGTTGTCAGCCCGTCTGGGCCGTTCGGGCGCGGTCGGAGAGGAGTCGGGTGAGGCTTTCGAGGTCTGCACTGCTGTAGCTGCGGCTCTCGTTGTCGTTGCCGACGACGCTGGTGAGGACCGTTCCGGTGCGGACCACGGTGCTGCGGGTGGTGTGGGTGACGTAGGCGTCTCCCTGGCTCGTCGAGATCGAGAACGCTGCGACCCGGTCCCCGATCTGCGCCATGGTCAGTGAACTCGCTCCTTCCTTCCGCGCCTTGGAGGTTAGCGCGTCGAAGGCCGTCTGTGCCGTGTCCTCGTCCGGGTAGGAGCGAACCAGGAACTGGGTCTCCATGCTGTAGCGCCCCAGATACTCGGCCTCGCCTTCGAAGGTGGAGCCGTCATCCTGCGAGGAGACGTCTGCGGTGGGTGCTGAGCTCTCGGTCCAGCCCGACGGCAGGCTTGCCGCGTCCGGCAGTACGTTGCGGACGGCCTCTGCATCGGCGAGTGGCATCGCGCGGTCCGCATTGCCGATGCCTGCTGTGTCGTTGCCCGTTTCGTTGCTGTCGGTCCCGGTCTTCTGTTGGCCCTGCCCCGGGTCCGACCCGCCTCTGGCCTGGGAGCCTGGAGAGTCACCGTCCAGGGCTTGGATACTGCCGTAGACCAAGAGCGCCACCAAGGTCGCCAGCGCGACGCAGATCGCACCGAAGGCGGTGCGTCCCGCAGGAGTGTTGTTGAAGGTCACCGGCCCGAGCGAAATGGTGTTGCCGCGCACCCGCGACCCACCGTCGATCACCACACTGGTCTGGATGGTCTGGATGGGCGGCTCCTCGGGCGGCGGCCCGGCAAGGACCGGAGCAAGGGCCGCAGTCAACGCGGCGACAAAGTCCTGGTCGGCCGCGACCCCGGCGTTGAGCTCGTTGTGCAGCCCTGCGACGGCAGCCGGGTCATCAGGCTGCGCGTCCACAGCTGCCAAGGCCGCCTGTCCCGATGGCGTACCGCTGAGCCGCTGCCGTACGAGGTCGGAGACGGCCTGCCCGACTCCGGTGGCCGCCGCGGTGGCTGCGCCCCCGGCAAACTCTGTTACTACTCGCACGGTCTGTGACACGAGCTCCGTTGGATCCATCGTTTCCCCCATGAGTCGGCTGTGTACATGCTAAGACCGGAGGTGGCCTCCTCTAAGTCAACTTACTGAGAAGCAAAGCGAGTTAGCTGAATCGAGCCCCTGGAATGCGTTGCCCCAGATCCTCGCGGACACCGAGCGAGCACAGATTCCACGTCTGGCTCGCCAACGACTACGACCCGGCCAGCTACCCCGCCGCCCTGCGCAAGCCGGTCCCGCCGGTGCGCCGGCGAGGGCCGGTCACCGAGATGACCGACCTGGTCCTCTCCCGCATCGATGCCGAACAGCTGACGTGAGGAGAAGCAGCCCGCCGGCTCCACGGGCTCTCGCTGGTGACCGCCTTCGACCTGCCCTCGCGAGCGGGCCGCTACAGTCCGGCTCCGGGATCGTCCGTGCCTGCGGTCCGCAGCGGACGGTGGCCCTGGTCGTCGAGCTGGGCCAGTTCGTGCTCGTAGTCGACGGTGATGGAGCCGTAGTAGTTGACCACCGAGCTGCGGGCTGGAGAGATGTGCGCCAGGACATCGGCGTCCACTTCGCGGCCGGCGCCGCGCAGTTCGCCGACGGCCAGGCCCATGTACTCGGTGTGCCAGCAGATGACCGCGTTCGTCACGACGGTCAGACACCATGTAGTCGGCCTTGGCGCCCATCCGGTACAGGGTGATCTTGCCCAGGTCGCGGATGCGAGGGGAGAGCTGCTTGCCGACCAGGTCGAACAGGCCGAAGTTGACCAGGGTGACGCCGTGCGTGTCGGTGGCGTGCTCGGTGATCGGCAGGTCGGTGGCGTTGCCCAGGATCTCGTCCAGCACATAGTGGGCCTCGCGGTGCGTGGCCACGATGACCTTGGTGCCGAACGTGGATCAGCGGCTTCGCCTCGGTGCCGCCTTTGAACCGCACCGCCTGAAGCACCTTCGGCGCGAACTGGCGGATGTAGGTGTAGGAGCCTTCCAGGAGCGCCAGGTGCCCGTGGTCCTTGGGCAGCCGCACGGTGGCCCCGGCGTGCGCGGCCCGCAGCCGGGACATGCCGATCTTCCCGCGCAGCAGCGTCCCCACCGCCTCGTCCGGGATACCGGCATCGGCCAGCACCGGCAGGATCTCGTCCAGCAGGGCGAGCCGGTCCTCGGAGAGCTTGGCCCGCTCGGCAAGCACCGCGCGCAGCTTGATCCGCGCGCGGGACTCCGAGCCCGACAGAGTCTGATCGAAGAGCTGGACGACAGAGTCGAGGACGTCGACCGAGGACTGCGCGAGCAGTGTCAGCAGGATCGGATGGCGCCGGTTCGGCTCGCGCCGCACCAGGGCCTGCGCGGTCAGCCGACGCCCGATCTGGGCCAGGTAGCGGCGCCGCTCTGCAGGCAGCGACGACAGGTCCAGGCTGTCCGCGCCAAGGCCGCGCAGAAACCTCAGCTTCTCGACCTCGCCACCCACGCTCGTCGGCGACGCCTGCACCGGCCCGGTGGCCAGCCAGTGCAGCCGCGAGGACTTGAGCTCCGGATCGACGACCAGAAGCCCGTCCAGCCCCTGCGCACGCTCGGGGTACAGCAGGTGGGCCACGCGGGCGTGGGTCTCCCGCTCGGCGGCCTCGCGGGCGGTGGCGACCTTCTCCAGCAGCGAGACCACCCCCGGCCGCAGGGCAGGGCGTCGGCCGGGGCGTCGGCGTCGGCCGGCGGCTGACCGAGCCGACCGCCCGGGGCCACTCCCGCGAAACGGCCCGTCCCGCGGCTACAGCAGCGACCTGAGTCTCAGCAGATCGCGGAAGCCGGCCTCCAGCCGGACCCGGCCCGAACCCCACGCCTTGGCGAAGTTCAGCTCGCCGTTCACCATCGCCACCAGGTCGTCGCCGGTCATCGCGAGCCGGATCTCCGCCTTCTCCCGGGGCGGGCCCTCGACCGTGTCCAGGACCCGGATCCGGCCATTGGCCAGCCGGCCGGTGAAGGTGACGTCGAGATCCTTGATGTGGCAGCTCAGGGAGCGGTCGAGCGCGGCCGCGCTGCGCACGTCGCCGTCGGCCCCCGCGAGGTTGTCGGAAAGTTTGTCGAGTGCGCTGCGGCACTCTGCCATGGTCGCCATCGTGATCGACGGTACCGCAGCCCTTCGCTGTAGCGTTTCCCGCATGAGCGACTCGATGCCGGGGCCCGGCACGGCGGCCGGAACAGCGCCCGGAGCGACCCCCGTGGACGTGGCGGAGGACCCGTCCGCGGGAACCCCCGACGGCGAGGGCGCGGCCCCGGCCGCCGCGCCCGCTCCCGAACCCGCCGCACCCGCGCCCCTCGGCATCGGACGCACCCCCACCGGCAACGCCGAGGTCGACGCGCGGCTGGAGCGTCTCGCCGATGCGGACCACCTACCGGCCGACGGACACATCGAGGTGTACGAGGATGTACATCGTGGGTTGCGCGACGCGCTGACGGCGCTGGACGCCAGGCCCGCACCCGCACCGGTACCCGCACCGACGCCCTCGTACGACAACAGGAGCTGAACCGAACGTGGCAGGAGTGACACGACACCGCCTCGACGCCGAGCTGGTTCGCCGGAATCTCGCGCGCTCACGCGAGCATGCGAGCCAGCTGATCGCCGCAGGGCGGGTGACCGTCGGCGGCAACACCGCGACCAAACCCGCCACCCAGGTCGAGACCAGCGCCGCTGTCGTCGTGACCAAGGACGACAGCGACCCCGAGTACGTCTCGCGCGGCGGGCACAAGCTCGCCGGCGCCCTCGCGGCCTTCGTGCCCCACGGGCTGCAGGTCGAAGGGCGGCGGGCGCTGGACGCCGGGGCGTCGACCGGCGGCTTCACCGACGTACTGCTGCGGGCCGGCGCCGGTCATGTCGTCGCCGTCGACGTCGGTTACGGGCAGCTCGCCTGGTCGCTCCAATCCGATGCGCGCGTCACCGTGAAGGACCGCACCAACGTACGGGAGTTGACGCTCGAAGCGATCGACGGGAAGCCGGTCGACCTGGTGGTCGGCGATCTGTCGTTCATTCCGCTGGGCCTCGTCCTGCCCGCCCTCGCGCGCTGCACCGCCCCCGACGCGGACCTGGTCCTCATGGTCAAGCCGCAGTTCGAGGTCGGCAAGGAGCGGCTCGGCAGCGGCGGAGTGGTGCGCAGCCCCGAGTTGCGGGCAGAAGCGGTACGGGAGGTGGCGCGCCGGGCGTGGGCGCTGGGCCTCGGAGTGCGGGGGGTGACGGCGAGCCCGCTGCCGGGGCCCGCGGGAAACGTCGAGTACTTTCTCTGGCTGCGGGCCGGAGCGCCTGAGCTGGATCCCGCGGATGTCGACCGTGCAGTGGCGGAGGGGCCTCGTTGACGACGAATGCGGCACGAACTGTCTTTCTTCTGGCACACACCGGCCGCCCGGCCGCGATCCGCAGCGCCGAACTGGTCGTGCAGGGACTGCTCCGCAGCGGCCTCGGCGTCCGTGTGCTGGCCACCGAGGCGGCCGATCTGCCACTGCCGCCGGCCGTCGAGACGGCCACGGACACCACGCCGGCGGCCGTCGACGGCTGTGAGCTGCTGGTCGTGCTCGGCGGGGACGGGACACTGCTGCGCGGCGCCGAGCTCTCCCGGGCCTCCGGAGTGCCGATGCTCGGCGTCAACCTTGGCCGGGTCGGCTTCCTTGCCGAGGCCGAGCGCGACGACCTGGACAAGGTCGTCGACCGGGTCGTCACCCGGGCGTACCAGGTCGAGGAACGCATGACGCTCGACGTCGCCGTGCGCAGCAACGGCGACATCGTCCACACCGACTGGGCGCTCAACGAAGCGGCCGTGCAGAAGGTGTCGCCCGAGCGGATGCTGGAGGTCGTCCTGGAGATCGACGGCCGCCCGGTGACCGGGTTCGGCTGCGACGGGATCGTCTGCGCGACCCCGACCGGATCGACCGCCTATGCCTTCTCCGCGGGCGGTCCCGTCGTCTGGCCCGAGGTCGAGGCGCTGCTGATGGTCCCGATCAGCGCCCACGCGCTGTTCGCCAAGCCGCTGGTGACCTCGCCGACCTCGGTGCTCGCCGTCGAGGTCCAGCAGCACACCCCGCACGGGGTGCTGTGGTGCGACGGACGCAGGACCGTGGAGCTGCCCGCGGGCGCGCGGGTCGAGGTGCGGCGCGGCGCGGTGCCCGTACGGCTGGCAAGGCTGCACCACGCCTCGTTCACGGACCGGCTCGTCGCGAAGTTCGCACTACCCGTCTCGGGGTGGCGGGGCGCGCCGCACTGACCGGCGGACATCCTCCCGGCGGCGGCGCACATTCCGAAGGTGCACACGGGAGAGTGAACCCCGCAGGGCGGGGTCCGTCGCACATCGGGGCCCGGACCTCGTAAGGTCGTGTCCGTGTTGGAGGAGATGCGGATACGGTCGCTCGGAGTCATCGACGACGCGGTGGTCGAACTGTCACCCGGTTTCACCGCGGTGACGGGTGAGACCGGCGCGGGCAAGACCATGGTCGTCACCAGCCTGGGGCTGCTGCTCGGCGGGCGCGCCGATCCCGCCCTGGTACGGATCGGGGCCAAGGCCGCGGTCGTCGAGGGACGGATCACGGTGTCGGACGGCGACGCCGTGGCCCTGCGGGCCGAGGAGGCCGGGGCCGAGATCGAGGACGGCGCGCTGCTGATCAGCCGGACCGTTTCCGCGGAGGGGCGCTCCCGGGCGCATCTCGGCGGCCGATCCGTGCCGGTGGGCGTGCTCGCCGAACTCGCCGACGAACTCGTCGCCGTGCACGGCCAGACCGACCAGCAGGGGCTCCTCAAGCCCGCGCGGCAGCGGCAGGCACTCGACCGGTACGCGGGCGACGGTGTCGGCGTGCCGCACACCAAGTACGCGGCGGCGTACCGGAGGCTGCGGGCCGTCGTCACGGAGCTCGACGAGCTGACCACGCGCGCCCGCGAACGCGCCCAGGAAGCGGATCTGCTGCGCTTCGGGCTGGGCGAGATCGCCGCGGTCGAACCACGGGCGGGCGAGGACGGCGACCTGGCCGCGGAGGCCGAGCGGCTCGGCCACGCCGAAGCGCTCGCCTCCGCGGCGTCCCTCGCGCACACCGCGCTCGCGGGCAATCCGGAGGACCCGGAAGGCGTCGACGCGACGACCGTGGTCGCGGCCGCCGGACGGTCCCTGGACGCCGTACGCGCCCACGATCCGGCGCTGGCCGCGCTCGCGGACCGGATCGGCGAGATCTCGATCCTGCTCGCCGACGTGGCGGGCGAGCTGGCCGGGTACGCCGACCAGCTGGACGCCGATCCGCTGCGGCTCGCCGCGGTGGAGGAGCGGCGCGCCGCGCTCACCGGCCTCACCCGCAAGTACGGCGAGGACATCACCGCCGTGCTCGCCTGGGCCGAGGAAGGGGTCGCCCGGCTCACCGAGCTGGAGGGCGACGACGACCGCATCGGCGAGCTGACGGCGGAGCGGGACGCGCTGCGCGCCGAACTCTCCGGCCTCGGACAGGCGTTGACCGATGCGCGTACGGGGGCAGCGGAGCGCTTCGCCGAGGCGGTGACTGCGGAACTGGCTTCCCTGGCCATGCCGCACGCCCGGGTCTCCTTCGACATCCGGCAGACCGAGGTGGCCGACGAGGCGTCCGGCATCGAGATCGGCGGGCGGAGCGTGGCCTACGGGCCGTCCGGCGCCGACGAGGTCGAGCTGCTGCTGGCCCCGCACCCGGGCGCGCAGCCGCGGCCGATCGCCAAGGGCGCGTCGGGCGGTGAGCTGTCCCGGGTGATGCTCGCCGTCGAGGTGGTCTTCGCCGGCTCCGATCCCGTACCCACGTACCTCTTCGACGAGGTCGACGCGGGGGTCGGCGGCAAGGCCGCCGTCGAGGTCGGGCGGCGGCTCGCGAAGCTCGCCAGGTCCGCGCAGGTCGTCGTCGTGACGCATCTGCCGCAGGTGGCGGCCTTCGCCGACCGGCAGCTGCTGGTCGAGAAGACGGTCGACGGGTCGGTGACCAGCAGCGGGGTCACGGTCCTGGAGGGCGAGGACCGGGTACGGGAGCTGTCCCGGATGCTCGCGGGTCAGGAGGACTCGCAGACGGCACGGGCCCACGCGGAGGAACTGCTGGCCGCGGCGCGGGCGGACGGGTAGGGGGTTCGGCGCGTACGGTCGCGTGGGCGGCGCGCACGGGTGGCGCGCACGGGTGGCGCGCGGGCCGCGAGGCAGGTTGGCGCGTGTCCGTGTCCGGTCGCCGGGTGGGCTTGTGTGCCGGGTCCACCAGGCGCGTGTCCGTGCCGAGTTGCCGTGGGCCGTCCGGTGGCCCCCGTACGGGGTGGCCGCTGGGCGGGGTCTGCGGACCGGTGCGTAGCCTGGCCCGTATGGGAGCAGCATTCAGCAGGGCCGCCGTGTCCGGTGCCGTCGCAGCCGCCATCGCGGGGGGCGTGTACCGGGCCTTGCGGACCCGGCCGCGCACGGGCTGGCAGCGCACCAACTACGCGGGCCGCACCGTCGATCTGTACGCGGGCCCGGCCGTCGCCCTCGGCGCCGCAGCCGGAACCGCCGTCCTGCCTCTCCCGGCCCGCACCAAGTACGCCGCCACGCTCGCCGTGCTTGCGGCAGGCGGCTGCGGGGCGTACGACGACCTCGTCGGCGGGGACGATCCGCGCCGCGGGTTCCGCGCCCACCTGGGGGCTCTGCGGCACGGTGAGGTGACCAGCGGCGCGGTGAAGCTGTTCGGGACCGGGGCCGCCGGTCTCGCCGCCGGTGCGCTGCTCAAGGACCGGCCCGTCGACCGGATCCTCGCCGGGGTCGTGATCGCCACGACCGCGCACCTCGTCAATCTGACGGACGTACGGCCCGCCGCGGCCGCCGCCACCGTGCTCGCCCTCGGGGCCCCGGGCCTGTTGGGCGGCCCGCTCGCCGCCGCGCCGATGGGGGCCGTGGCGGCCCTCGTCGCCGACGACCTGGGGGAGCGCACCATGATCGGGGACACCGGGGCCCACGCCCTGGGCGCCGCGATCGGGGTCGCCATCGTCGCGGGCCGTGGCCGGGCCGGGCTCGTCGCCCATGCGGCGGGGCTCGTCGCGGCGACGGTGTACGGCGACCGGGTCAGCCGGCTCGTCCAGTTGACGGCGGACCAGCTGACCGGGAGCCCCTGACGCACGGTCATGGCAACATTGCGCCGCTTCATCACCCATGCGAGTGGTACGCCATGACCGATCGCTGTTGTCCGCACCGCGACAGTGGCTCGACTGTGCCGGAACGTGCGTACGGGCTGGCATCCTTGGCGGTGCCATCACCCGCACAGGGACCCCCGGGAGCCATTCAACGTGTCACAGCTGCGTACGGTCCAAGTCCTGGGCGGCGGCAGCGCGGGCAGCAGCGCCCACGTCGGCTCGCTGGCCGCTGGGCTGGTGGCGAGAGGCGTGCACGTCACCGTCTGCGCCCCGGCCGAACTGGACCACGCCTACGACTTCTCCGGTACGGGCGCCCGGTTCACCCCCGTACCGCGGCGCAGCGATCCCGCGTCCGTCGCCGCGCTGCGTACCGCCTGCCTGACGGCGGACGTGGTCCACGCGCACGGTCTGCACGCCGCCGTGCGCGCCGCTCTCGCGCTCGGCGGCCGGCGTGTCCCGCTGGTCGTCACCTGGCACGCCCGCGCGCACGCCGAAGGCGCCCGCAGCCGGCTGCTCCACCTGATGGAGCGAAGGGCCGCCCGTACGGCGGCGGTTGTGCTCGGTACGACCTCGGACCTGGTGGACCGGGCGCGGCTCCGAGGCGCGCGCGATGCCCGGCTCTTGCCGGCCTCCGCCCCGGTGCCGCCGCCTGCCGCCCTCGTCCACGAAGACAAGACGCGGGCCGAACTCGGCGCGGTGGAACGGCCGTTGATCATGTCGCACGGGAGTCTCGTACCGCACCACGGCTACGACATGCTGCTCGACGCCGCACGGTTATGGCGCGAAATCGACCCCGTACCGCTGCTGATCATCGTGGGGGAGGGGCGCGAGCGGGCCGCTCTGCAGCGCCGGATCCGCAACGAGGAGCTGCCCGTACGGATCGTCGGCAGCCGCGAAGACGTCGCGGAACTCCTCGCCGCCGCCGATCTGGCCGTGCTGTCCAGCCGTTGGGAGGCGCGCTCGGTGCTGGCCCAGGAGGCGCTGCGGCTCGGCGTTCCGCTGGTCGCCACCGCCGTCGGAGGGGTGCCCGAACTCGTGGGGGACGCGGCGGAGCTCGTACCGTACGGGAACGCCGAGGCGCTCGGGCGGGCGGTGGTCCGGCTGCTCGGCGATCCGGAGCGGCGTGCGGAGCTGGTGGCCGCGGGGCTTGCGCAGGCCGCGAGTTGGCCGACGGAGGACGACACGATCGCCCAAGTGCTCAGCGTCTACGACGAGTTGACACAGCCGCTGGCGGCAGCCCGGACGCGGTGAACGGGCAGCACCCTCCTGGGGACCGCTCCGGCGTTACGACGTGTGGCGGCGGGCGCGCAGGGCCAGGCTCAGGGCCAGGACGGCCTGGGGGTCGTCCAGATCGGTGCCGAGGAGCTCGCCTATGCGGGCCAGCCGGTTGTACAACGTCTGGCGGTTCAGGTGCAGTTCGCGGGCCGTCTCCGCCTTGCGGCCCGCGTGGGCGAGATACGTCTCCAACGTCGGCAGCAGCGGAGGGCGCGAGGTGCGGTCGTGATCGCGCAGCGGACCGATCGCCCGGTCCACGAACGCCGCCAGATCCGGATGGTCCCGCAGCCGCCACAGCAGCAGATCGATGTCCAGGCGCCGGGCGTCGTACCAGGGCCGGTCGCTGAGGCCGTGCGCGGCCGTCGCTGTCTCCGCCGCGTGCCGCAGCCCCGCTCCGGCCGCCGCCCAGCCGCCCGCCACGCCCACCACCACGACCGGCGGATTCGATCCGGCGCGCTCGAGACCGGCCCGCTCCACACCGGCGCGCAGCGCCGCCGCGACCCGGTCCGCGACCGCCGTGCGCTCCGTCTCCGACCGCAGCCCCAGCAGCACCGGAACCCGTCCCTCCACGGGCCGCACGCCGAGCAGCACCGGCACACCCACCGATGAGAGCTCCTCCAGCACCGCCCGTGCCAGCAGCGCCCAGTTCCCCGACACGGACAACTCGGGAGCCAGCCGCATCACCACCGGCAGCAACGGCATCTCACCCGGCTTGAAGCCCAGCACGCGGGCCTGCGCCGGCGCGTCCTCCGCCGTGATCCGGCCCTCCGCGAGGTCCGTCAGGAAGTCGCCCCGGCCACGCGCCGCGAGCTCCTCCTCCTGGCGGGCCTGCATCAGCACGACGGCGAGAATCCCGGCCGCCCGCTCCGCCGCCATCCGGTGCACCGGCACCAGCGGCCCGGACACGGCCAGCAGCACCAGCCTGGCCCGTACCGAACCCGTCCCCGGACCGCCACCCGGCACATCCACCAGCACCGAACCGGCGGGCGGCGACTCACGGGCCGCCCGGCCACCGCGCATCCCGTCCCACACCTGGAGCGGATCGGCGCCGACCGGGCCGGACGTGGGTCCCGCCGCGTACAGCAACTGGCCGTCCGCCGTCTCCAGGAAGACCGGATTGGCCGCGAAGTCCGCGAGGATGCCCAGCACCTGGGGCACGCCACCGCCGCCGAGCAGCGCCCCCGTGCACCGCCGGTGCACGTCCTCGGCCTGCCGCAGCAGCGCGTAGTGACCGTTGACGATCTCGGTGTGGATCTCCTCGGTCACCGTCACGAACGGCACCTCCCGGTGCAGCTGCACCAGCGGCAGACCGGCCGCGCGGGCGGCGTCCACGATCGACGCGGGCAGCCTGCCGAACCGCGGTCCGAGTTCCACCACCAGGGCGGCGATCCCGCGGTCGGCGAGCCTGCGGACGAAGGCACGCTGCTCGGCGGGGCGCGTGCCGAGCCCCAGACCGGTGGTGAGCAGCAACTCGCCGCCCTTGAGCAGCGAAGCGATGTTCGGTACCTCGCCCGCGTGCACCCAGCGCACCGTGCGGTTCAGCCGGTCCGCGCCGGCCACCACCTCCGGCAGCCCGCTGCGCAGCCCCGGCAGCTCAAGGGCCCGCTGCACGGTGATTCCGCCCTGATTGTCCATGGGGCCGGACGCTACCCGTGCTCGCGCTCCGGAGACATCACCGGGTGGTCACGGACCGGACCGTGAGGCAGTTCTCCCCGACAACTCGTCGCGCGGGCAAGCGAATTGAACGACCCCCTGCCGATTGTGGCGTACGCCACAATCGGCAGGGCCGGGAAGGGCGCGGCGAGGCGGGCCGGCCGCCGGAGCCCCGGATCCCGTCCGGCGGTCAGCCGACGTACGCCCCGCTCGCCGTCAGGCGTAGGGCCGTGTCGATCAGCGGCACATGGCTGAACGCCTGGGGGAAGTTCCCCACCTGGCGCTGCAGCCGGGGGTCCCACTCCTCCGCGAGCAGGCCCAGGTCGTTGCGCAGGGACAGCAGCCGCTCGAAGAGCTGGCGCGCCTCGTCGACCCGGCCGATCATCGCCAGGTCGTCGGCCAGCCAGAACGAGCAGGCCAGGAACGCGCCCTCGTCGCCCTCCAGTCCGTCGACGCCCGCGTCCTCGCCCTTGGTGGGGTAGCGCAGCACGAAGCCGTCCTCCGTGGACAGTTCGCGCTGGATCGCCTCGATCGTGCCGATCACGCGCTTGTCGTCCGGCGGCAGGAATCCCATCTGGGGGATCAGCAGGAGGGCGGCGTCCAGCTCCCTCGATCCGTAGGACTGGGTGAAGGTGTTGCGTTCCTTGTCGTAGCCCCGGTCGCAGACATCGCGGTGGATCTCGTCGCGCAGCTCGCGCAGCCGCTCCAGCGGCCCTTCCGCGTCCCCGGACTCGATCAGCTTGATGGTGCGGTCGACGGCGACCCAGGCCATCACCTTCGAGTGGACGAAGTGGCGGCGCGGGCCGCGCACCTCCCAGATGCCCTCGTCCGGCTCGTCCCAGTGCTTCTCCAGGTACTCGATCAGCTTGAGCTGGAGACCCATCGCGTAGTCGTTGCGGGTCAGGCCCGTCATATGGGCGAGGTGCAGTGCCTCGATGACCTCGCCGTACACATCCAGCTGGAGCTGGCCCGCCGCGCCGTTGCCGACCCGGACCGGGCCGGAGTTCTCGTAACCGGGCAGCCAGTCCAGCTCGGCCTCGCCGAGCTCGCGCTCGCCCGCGATGCCGTACATGATCTGCAGGTTCTCCGGGTCGCCGGCGACGGCCCGCAGCAGCCACTCGCGCCAGGCGCGGGCCTCCTCGCGGTAGCCGGTGCGCAGCAGGGAGGAGAGGGTGATCGCGGCGTCACGCAGCCAGGTGTAGCGGTAGTCCCAGTTCCGGGAGCCGCCGATGTCCTCGGGCAGGGAGGTGGTCGGCGCGGCGACGATGCCGCCGGTCGGCGCGTACGTCAGGGCCTTGAGGGTGATCAGGGAGCGGACCACGGCCTCGCGGTAGGGCCCGTGGTACGTGCACTGTTCGACCCATTCACGCCAGAAGTCCGCGGTCGCGTCCAGCGAGCCCTCCGGGTCCGGCAGGCCCGGCGGCTCGTGGTGCGAGGGCTGCCAGCTGATCGTGAACGCGATCCGGTCACCCGGCGCGACCGTGAAGTCGGAGTACGTCGTCAGGTTCTCGCCGTAGGTGTCGGCGGGGGTGTCCAGCCAGACGGAGTCCGGGCCCGCGACGGCGACCGTACGGCCGTCGACCTTGTGCACCCACGGCGTCACCCGCCCGTAGCTGAACCGCATCCGCAGCTCGGAGCGCATCGGCACCCGGCCGCTGATCCCCTCCACGATGCGGATCACCTGCGGGGCACCGTCACGCGGGGGCATGAAATCGGTCACTCTGACCGTTCCGCGCGGTGTGTCCCACTCCGATTCCAGGACGAGGGAGTCCCCGCGGTAGCGGCGACGGTCCGCGGACGGCGGCTTTGCCCCGTCCTCCCGCGCCGGTCCCAGGCGCCAGAAGCCGTGTTCCTCGGTACCCAGAAGTCCCGCGAAAATGGCATGCGAATCGAAGCGGGGAAGGCACAGCCAGTCCACTGTGCCGTCCCGGCAGACCAGGGCGGCGGTCTGCATGTCTCCGATGAGTGCGTAATCCTCGATGCGCCCGGCCACGTGCATCTCCAGTCGAACGGCCATGTCGCCCCGTAGGGCATTACTGCGGGTCAAGAGGTCGTCGCAAGGGGTTGTTGTGGGGGAACCTGCGAGCTCGGTACCTCGCCCGGAGCGAGTGTCCGAGCAGGATACGACGCACCGGAATGATCTGCGCGACTGTCTCGGTAAACGCCCATCGACATGCCTGAGCCGAACGGGTGGGGCGCGAGGGGCCCGAGGTGATCACGTGGGGTGATTGCGCGGGGCGTGGCCGGAAGCAGGCCCCCTTCGTCGCTGATACCCTGGTAGCCCGTGGACCGGTGGTCGTCCGCAACAGCAGACGAGGCCCCCGAACCGCAGCGACGGTACCTCCGGAATTCTCCGGACGGCAACGCCGGCACGCACCTCCAGATCGCGACCACGGGAGCCCCCTTTGGCTATGCAGCCCACATCCACGACGACCAAGCACATCTTCGTCACCGGGGGTGTCGCCTCTTCCCTCGGCAAGGGTCTGACTGCGTCCAGCCTCGGCGCCCTGCTCAAGGCGCGCGGCCTCCGGGTCACCATGCAGAAGCTCGACCCGTATCTGAACGTCGACCCGGGCACGATGAACCCCTTCCAGCACGGTGAGGTGTTCGTCACCAACGACGGCGCCGAGACCGACCTGGACATCGGCCACTACGAGCGTTTCCTCGACGTCGACCTCGACGGCTCGGCCAACGTCACCACCGGCCAGGTCTACTCGCAGGTGATCGCCAAGGAGCGGCGCGGTGAGTACCTCGGTGACACCGTGCAGGTCATCCCGCACATCACCAACGAGATCAAGCACCGCATCCGCCGCATGGCGACCGACGACGTCGATGTCGTCATCACCGAGGTCGGCGGCACGGTCGGTGACATCGAGTCGCTGCCGTTCCTGGAGACCGTCCGCCAGGTCCGCCACGAGGTCGGCCGGGACAACGTCTTCGTCGTGCACATCTCGCTGCTGCCCTACATCGGCCCGTCCGGCGAGCTCAAGACCAAGCCGACCCAGCACTCCGTCGCCGCGCTGCGCAACATCGGCATCCAGCCCGACGCCATCGTGCTGCGCGCCGACCGTGACGTACCGACCGCCATCAAGCGCAAGATCTCGCTGATGTGCGACGTCGACGAGGCCGCCGTGGTGGCCTGCGTGGACGCCAAGTCGATCTACGACATCCCCAAGGTGCTGCACACCGAGGGCCTGGACGCGTACGTCGTGCGCAAGCTCGACCTGCCGTTCCGCGACGTCGACTGGACCACGTGGGACGACCTGCTGGACCGCGTCCACAACCCCGACCACGAGATCACCGTCGCGCTCGTCGGCAAGTACATCGACCTGCCCGACGCCTACCTCTCGGTCACCGAGGCCATCCGGGCCGGCGGCTTCGCGAACAAGGCCCGCGTCAAGGTCAAGTGGGTCGCCTCCGACGACTGCAAGACCCCGGCCGGTGCCGCCAGGCAGCTCTCCGACGTCGACGCGATCTGCGTCCCCGGCGGCTTCGGCGACCGCGGTGTCAACGGCAAGATCGGCGCCATCCAGTACGCCCGCGAGAACAAGGTGCCGCTGCTCGGCCTCTGCCTCGGCCTGCAGTGCATCGTGATCGAGGCGGCGCGCAACCTTGCCGAGATCCCCGACGCCAACTCCACCGAGTTCGACGCCGCCACCTCGCACCCCGTCATCTCGACGATGGAGGAGCAGCTGGCGTACGTCGAGGGCGCGGGCGACCTGGGCGGCACCATGCGGCTCGGCCTGTACCCGGCGAAGCTCGCCGAGGGCTCGCTGGTCCGTGAGGCGTACGGCGACCAGCCGTACGTGGAGGAGCGCCACCGCCACCGCTACGAGGTCAACAACGCCTACCGTGCCGAGCTGGAGAAGAAGGCCGGTCTGGTCTTCTCCGGCACCTCCCCGGACAACAAGCTCGTCGAGTACGTCGAGTACCCGCGCGAGATCCACCCCTACCTGGTCGCCACCCAGGCGCACCCGGAGCTCCGCTCCCGCCCGACCCGCCCGCACCCGCTCTTCGCGGGCCTGGTGAAGGCGGCCGTCGCGCGCAAGACGGGCGCCGGGGCCGGCGCCGAGCAGGGCGCCGCGTCGGGCAAGTAGTCCGGCGGGGCACAGGCACTAACGTTGACCGGGGTACGGATCCATCGAGGACGCGTGCCCCGGTTTCGGTTTTTGTGGGAGGACGTAGATGGGTTTCAAGGACACGCCCGAGGAGTGGCAGGTCACCGCGACCAGGACGCCCTTCACCGGCAACAAGACCAGCGTCCGCACCGATGACGTGGTGATGCCCGACGGCAAGGTCGTACGCCGCGACTACCAGGTCCACCCGGGCTCGGTCGCCGTGCTCGCGCTCGACGAGGAGAACCGGGTTCTCGTGCTGCGGCAGTACCGCCACCCGGTGCGCCACAAGCTCTGGGAGATCCCGGCCGGACTGCTCGACATCCCCGGTGAGAACCCGCTGCACGCGGCCCAGCGCGAGCTCTACGAGGAGGCGTACGCCAAGGCCGAGGACTGGCGGTTGCTGACCGACGTCTACACCACCCCCGGCGGCTGCGACGAAGCCGTACGGATCTTCCTGGCGCGGCAGCTCTCCGAGGCCGACGGGGAGCGTTACCTGGTTTCCGAGGAGGAGTCCGACATGGAGCTGGCCCGGGTGCCGCTCCAGGAGCTGGTACGGGGGGTGCTCGCCGGGGACCTGCACAACAACTGCCTCGTCGTGGGCGTCCTTTCGCTCGCCGCGGTGCTCGCCGGTGACGGGATCGACTCGCTGCGCCCGGCCGAGGCGCCGTGGCCCGCCCGCCCGTTCGAGGTCTGACGGTGCGCTGCCCGACGGCCCGTAAGCACCGTGCGTGGTCCGGTCGTCCGCGGGCCGGCCGCTGAACGGTTCACCCAAGTCCCCCGATCGGAAAATCTGCTGATCCGATCGGGGGACCTCTGCGCCCCGCCCCACGGAATTCGTCCACTCGCCTGAACTACGCTCGGAATGCCCTGACCGGAGTCCCGGCGGGCAATGCGTGCAGCGAAGTGGAGCGTGGCCCGTGACGGATCAGGCGGTGGACACCAGCGGCCCGGCCAAGGCGGCGGGAACCGAGGAGCCGTCCGGCGCCGCACCACCCCAATTCTTCGGCCGCGAACGCGATTTGAAGGCGCTGCGCGCCGACATCGAGCGGGCCGGACTGGACACCCTGGCCGGTCGCAAGGCCGCCCGCGCCCGGGTCCTGCTGATCGCCGGACGTCCCGGCTCCGGACGCACCGCACTCGCCGACGAGCTCACCCGCCGGCTGCTCTCCACCGGCGACCACCCCGACGGCCTGCTCCGGGCCCGGCTCACCGACCCCGGCGGCACCCCGGTTCCCACCGAACGCACCGCGCGGGAGCTGCTCGACCAGCTGGGCATCACGGGCCCGCCCGGCGCCGACGGGGACGAACTCTCCCAGCTGGTCCGCGAGGCGCTCGCCGGGTGCAGCGCCCTGCTCCTCCTCGACGACGCCGTGGACGCGGAACAGGTCGACCCGCTGCTGCCGGACAACCCGGACTGCCTGGTCGTCGCCACCTCCGAGGGCCCGCTGACCGGAATCCCCGGCGTCCGCCCATGCACCATCGGCGGGCTGGACGCGGGCTCTGCCGTCCGGCTGCTCGCCCGCATCATCGGCCAGGTCAGGATCACCGTCGACCCACGGACCGCCGAAACCCTCGCCGAGGAATGCGGCGGACTGCCGGCCGCCCTCGTGCTGGCCGGCGGCTGGCTCGCCGCGCATCCCATGGCATCCGTCGCCGATGTCACCAAACAGCTCCGCGAGCTCCCGGACGACCCGGAGCAGTCCACCGGAGCCCGCCCACTGGCCCGCGCCTTCCGGCTGGTCCACGACTCCCTGCCGCCGGCCGCCGCACGCATACTGCGCCTGCTCGCCCTCGCCCCCGCCGGGCTCGCCGACGCCCACACCGCCTCCGCGCTGGCCGGCTGCTCCGTCTCCGCCGCCCGGACGACGCTCGACGACTTCGTGGTCCTGGGGCTGCTGCGCGGCGACGGGGCGGACGAGCCGCAGTACGAGGTGCCCGGCTGCCTCGCCCCGCTGCTGCGGGCGCTGCTGGAGACCGTGGACCGGCCGACGGAGATCCAGCTGGCCAGGGCCCGGATGCTGGAGCGGACCGTACGGCTGCTGCAGTCCTGCCGGGCGGTCACCGAACCCGAGGGCTCCGCGGCCCGCCGCAAGCTCGCCGGGCTGCCGCGCTCGCTGCGCTTCCCCGGCCCCGATGCGGCCGCCGCATGGCTGCGGAGCCGTCGGCCAGCCCTGCTCGCCTCGGCCCGGATCGCCGTCGAGGACGGTGAACTCGATACCCTGGCAAGGCGGTTGGTGGCCGCGCTGGTGCGGGCGCTGGCCGTGCACCAGGGCACCGAGGCCGCCGCACCCGAGCTGTACGGACTGCACGGTCTGGTCCTGGCCGTCGCCGAGCGGCGCGACCTGCCGCGCGAGCGGGCCGCCGCGCTGCTCAACCTCGCGGACCTCGACGCGAGGACCGGCCGTACGCGGGAGGCGCTGACCCGCTACCGGGCCGCGCTGGACGCCGGACGGGCCGCGAAGGATCCGTACGCCATCGGCCGCGCGATGGAATCCGTAGGTGGCGCCTACGCCGAGCTGGGGGACTTCCAGCGGGCCTCCGACTGGTACGGCCGGGCGCTGGCGCAGCGGCTCACCCAGGGCGAGCGGGCCGACGAGGCGCGGCTGTACGGGCGGCTCGGCGCCGTCCACACCTACGCGGGGCGGTACGGCGAGGCGCTGCGGAACTGGCGGGCCGCCGCGGCCGGGTACCGCAGGCTCGGTGATGTGCCGGCCCAGGCGCGGGCGCTGAGCGAGGCGGCCCGGGTGCAGGAGTACGCGGGCCGGCCGCGCGAGTCGCTGCGCACCTGCCAGGAGGCCGTTCACTGGGCCGGGCAGGCGGGGGACGTGCGGCTGCAGGCGGCGCTGGAGCTGCGGCTGGCCGACACGTTCGACCGGCTCGGCGACCCGGCTGCGGCCAGGCTGCACCGCGGTCTCGCCGACAGTTTGCTGGGCGAGAAGGGTGCTGCCTGCGAAATCCGTAGTGCGGTGAGTGAAAATTAATGCTTTGTAAGGCTAGACAGCACGAACTCCTTCATTAGACTGGCTTTACCGCGTTCGTTCGCGGTGTCTCCATTTACGCTGTGTCTATCCGGGTATGTAGAGCTATGCCCGGGTAACCCTCTGAGCCAAGGACCGTGATCGACGTGAAGGTCGGCATCCCCCGCGAAGTCAAGAACAACGAGTTCCGCGTGGCGATCACGCCCGCCGGTGTGAACGAGCTCGTACGCCACGGCCACCAGGTCGTCGTCGAGGAGAACGCCGGGGCCGGCTCCTCCATCACGGACGAGGAGTACATCGCCGCCGGGGCGCAGATCCTCCCCACCGCCGACGAGGTCTGGGCCACCGCCGACCTGCTGCTCAAGGTCAAGGAGCCGGTTGCCGAGGAGTACCACCGCCTGCGCAAGGACCAGACGCTCTTCACCTACCTGCACCTCGCCGCCTCCCGCGAGTGCACGGACGCGCTGGTGGAGTCGGGCACCACGGCCATCGCGTACGAGACGGTCGAGACCGCGAACCGCGCGCTGCCGCTGCTCGCTCCGATGTCCGAGGTCGCGGGCCGGCTGGCCCCGCAGGTCGGCGCCTACCACCTGATGCGCTCGGTCGGCGGCCGCGGCGTACTGCCGGGCGGCGTCCCGGGCACGGCCCCCGGTGAGGCCGTCGTCATCGGCGGCGGTGTCTCCGGCTGGAACGCCACCCAGATCGCCGTCGGTCTCGGCTTCCATGTCACGCTGCTCGACAAGGACATCAACAAGCTGCGCGAGGCCGACAAGGTCTTCGGTACCAAGGTCAAGACCGTCGTCTCCAACGCCTTCGAGCTGGAGAAGGCCGTCATCGAGGCCGACCTCGTCATCGGCGCCGTGCTCGTCCCCGGCGCGAAGGCCCCGAAGCTGGTCACCAACGAGCTCGTCGCCAAGATGAAGCCCGGAAGTGTACTTGTCGACATTGCGATCGACCAGGGCGGCTGCTTCGAGGACTCCCACCCGACGACGCACGCCGAGCCGACCTTCATGGTCCACAACTCGGTCTTCTACTGCGTCGCGAACATGCCGGGCGCGGTGCCGAACACCTCCACGTACGCCCTCACCAACGCCACGCTGCCGTACATCGTGGAGCTCGCCAACCGCGGCTGGGTCGAGGCGCTGCGCCGTGACGCCGCGCTCGCCAAGGGTCTCAACACCCATGACGGACAGGTCGTTTACCGCGAGGTGGCCGAGGCGCACGGCCTGGAGCACGTCGAGCTGAGCTCGCTTCTCGGCTGAGGGTCCCCCACGGCCCGAAGGGCGTGGGAGGGGCCCCTTCACTTCCCGTCAACATCATGCGTCCGGCCGGACCTTGCCCAGCAAGGTCCGGCCGGACGCATGTCGGACCCCTGCGGCGCCCCCGTTCAACTCGTCTCGAACGTAGCCCTTTAACCGATTCGTGCACCTGCTAAAAGTGCGCCCGGGTGGCTGCGTGCCCTTGACAGGGAGGTGTTCGATTGCCGACACATCGGGCCGGGTCCGGCGGATTGTGTTGCTGCGGAGCGGTGACACGCCATAGAGTCGCCAATCGTCGGCATGGTGCCACGCTGACCTATCGATAAGTTTCCTGGTCACGTCCAAGGAGGTAAGACGACTTGTGAATGAGTCGACAATTACTCCCGGGGGTGTTCAACCAGGGACGCCTGCACGGGGCCGGAGCCCGCACGGGCTGGAGGCTGTCGGCTCCGTCGCTGTCCGCACCTTCGCCACCAATCAGCACATGACGACAGCCCCCCAGATGATGGACGGCCTACACGTGAACGCCATGGCCGGCAACGAGAGTGGCCGAGAGACCGCCCACTTCGCCGACTTCGACGAGGTGCCCCAGGGGCACTTCTACGACCCCGACGCCGAGTACGAGCCCGATCCGGAGTACGCGGCCACCCTCGCGCCCGACGCTGCCCGTCAGCGCCGCGAGCGGATCGGCCCGACCGGTCGGCCCCTGCCCTACTTCCCGATCCCGGGACCGCTGACCGACCACGGTCCCGCGAGGATCATCGCGATGTGCAACCAGAAGGGCGGCGTGGGCAAGACCACGTCGACCATCAACCTGGGTGCCGCGCTCGCGGAGTACGGGCGCCGCGTCCTGCTCGTCGACTTCGACCCGCAGGGAGCCCTGTCGGTCGGGCTCGGCGTCAACCCGATGGAGCTCGACCTCACGGTCTACAACCTGCTCATGGAGCGGGGCATGTCGGCCGACGAGGTCCTGCTGAAGACCGCGGTCCCGAACATGGACCTGCTGCCCAGCAACATCGACCTGTCGGCTGCCGAGGTGCAGCTGGTGAGCGAGGTGGCCCGGGAGTCCACGCTGCAGCGTGCCCTGAAGCCGCTGATGGCCGACTACGACTACATCGTGATCGACTGCCAGCCGTCGCTGGGCCTGCTCACCGTGAACGCCCTGACGGCTGCCCACAAGGTCATAGTGCCGCTCGAGTGCGAGTTCTTCGCGCTGCGAGGTGTGGCACTGCTCACCGAGACCATCGAGAAGGTCCAGGAGCGGCTCAACCCGGACCTGGAGCTCGACGGCATCCTCGCCACGATGTACGACTCCCGTACGGTGCACAGCCGCGAGGTCCTCGCGCGCGTCGTCGAGGCCTTCGACGATCACGTCTACCACACGGTCATCGGGCGCACCGTGCGCTTCCCCGAGACCACGGTCGCCGGTGAGCCCATCACCACGTACGCCTCCAACTCGGTCGGTGCCGCCGCCTATCGCCAGCTCGCCAGGGAGGTGCTCGCCCGGTGTCACGCCGAGTGAGTCTGCCCGGGGCCGACGAACTGTTCCGTACCACCGGGGGGATGGGCCTGCAGGCGTCGTCCCCGGCGGACCGGCGGCGCAAGGCGAACGGCGAGGCCCGGGTGCCCGGTCCGGCCGGCGAGAGCGATCCCGGGGCCGACGGGTCCGGGGCGGGCGCGACGGAGACCGCGGCTCGGGAGGAGCACTCCGCGGCCGACGCCGACGCGGGGGAATCACGCAGCCGCGGCGGTGACATGGGCCGGGGCGCGGGGGCGGCGCAGCCGGGACGCAGGTCCCAGCAGTCCTCGCCGTCGGAACGGCCGGCCACTCAGCCCGCCACGGCGTCGTCCGCGCAGTCGCCGGCTCAGGAGGCGGCTCCCGCCCCCGCCGTTCAGCAGCAGCGCAGGCGCGGAGGCGGACGCGGGGCGAACCGGCGGCCCAGCGGCCGGGAGCGGCACGACGAGAAGATCACGGTCTACGTCTCGGCCGAGGAACTGATGGACCTCGAACACGCCCGTCTGGTGCTGCGCGGGGAGCACGGGCTCGCGGTCGACCGCGGGCGGATCGTCCGCGAGGCGGTCGCGGTGGTTCTCGCGGACCTGGAGTCGCGGGGCGACGCGAGCATCCTCGTACGGCGGCTGCGCGGCCGCTGACCGGTGGGGCGCCGGTAGCCTGCCCGGAGCGTATCCTCCGGGCGGTCCGGCCCTTCTCGTACGCCCGCCGCCCGTATCCCGCCGTCCCTGGACACTCATGCCGACGACCGACGAGCCCGCCCGCACCCCTCGCCGCCCCTTGGGCCGCGGTCCGGGCGGCCGGGCCGCGCCGGTGGCGGGCGGGGACGGCGAAGCCGTTGCCCCGGCGGTGGCCGATGCGGCAGCGGCCGCGGTATCTGTCGTGTCCGCCGGGCCCGCGGCGCCCGTAACGCCCGCCGAGACCCCCGTACCGGCAACATCGGCAACGCCGGCAACGCCGGTCTCGGCCCCCGAGCCCGCCGACGACGGGCGGTTCACCGTACGGCTGGCGAACTTCGAGGGGCCCTTCGATCTGCTTCTGCAGCTCATCTCCCGGCACAAGCTGGATGTGACCGAAGTCGCACTGTCCAAGGTCACCGACGAGTTCATGGCGCACATCCGCGCCATGGGGCCGGACTGGGACCTGGATCAGACCACCGAGTTCCTCGTCGTCGCCGCGACCCTGCTCGATCTGAAGGCCGCCCGGCTGCTGCCCGCCGCCGAGGTGGAGGACGAGGCGGATCTGGCGCTGCTCGAAGCGCGGGACCTGCTCTTCGCCCGGCTGCTCCAGTACCGCGCGTACAAACGCGTCGCCGAAATCTTCAGCGACCGGCTGGAGTCGGAGGGGCGGCGCTTCCCGCGGACCGTGGGGCTGGAGCCGCACCACGCCGAGCTGCTGCCCGAGGTCGTCATCAGCATCGGGGCCGAGGGGTTCGCCCGGCTGGCCGTGAAGGCGATGCAGCCCAGGCCCGAGCCGCAGGTGTACGTCGACCACATCCACGCACCGCTGGTCAGCGTGCGGGAACAGGCCGAGATCGTGGTCACGCGGCTGCGGGAGGCGGGGGAGATCAGTTTCCGGGCGCTCACCGAGGACGCCCAGGACACCCTCACCGTCGTCGCCCGGTTCCTCGCGCTGCTGGAGCTGTACCGGGAGAAGGCCGTCGCGCTCGACCAGGACGAGGCCCTCGGCGAGCTCCTGGTGCGCTGGTCCGGGGGAGAGGGCGTCGGACCCGTCGTGACGGACGAGTTCGACACCGAGGTGACCGAGGCGCAGGACGTCCAGGAGGATGTGAAGGCATGAGTCAGCAGGACACCACCGGTTCCCCCGTCGCGGACCTCGACCTCAAGCCCGCCCTGGAGGCCGTCCTCATGGTCGTCGACGAGCCCGCCACCGAAGAGCACCTCGCCAAGGTCCTGGAGCGGCCCCGCAGAGCCGTCGCCGACGCGCTGCGCGAGCTGGCCGACGAGTACGCCGTACAGCGCCGTGGTTTCGATCTGCGGCTGGTCGCGGGCGGCTGGCGCTTCTATACCCGCCCGGAATACGCGGCGGCCGTCGAGGGCTTCGTCCTGGACGGCCGGCAGGCCCGTCTCACACAGGCGGCCCTGGAGACTCTCGCCGTGGTCGCGTACCGCCAGCCGGTCAGCCGGTCGAGGGTGTCCGCGGTCCGCGGCGTGAACTGCGACGGGGTCATGCGGACCCTGCTCCAGCGGGGCCTCGTCGAGGAAGCGGGCGCGGAACCCGAAACAGGTGCGATCCTGTACAGGACGACGAACTACTTTCTGGAGCGGATGGGCCTGCGTGGCCTGGATGAGCTCCCGGAGCTCGCGCCCTTCCTCCCCGAGGCGGACGCGATCGAGGCTGAGACGCTAGAGGGTGTGCCGTCGTTCGATCCGGACGCACCGGACACCCCGGATACTCACGCAGACGACAAGACGGAATTTTGATGCGAAGCAGTGGCAGGAACAGCGGAAGCGGCAGCGGCAAGAGCGGCGGCAACCGGAATCCCCGGGGCGCCGGCGCCGGCACCGGCCGCGACGGCAAGCAGGAGCAGCGTCCCCGCCGGCCCCGGCCCGAGGAGCGCCGCTACGACGCGGGCGCCACCGGGGAGAAGAGCGGCGAAGGACCCCGCAAGGGCCGCGGCGCGGCGGCCCGTGGCGGCGCCAAGGGCGGCCCGAAGCCCGCGCAGTCCGGCGGCAGGAGCGGTGGCCCGCGTCGCCAGGGCGCCCCGTCCCGTCCGCGTGAGCTCGACGCCAAGATCGAGCAGCGCAACCGGGACAGGTACGCGGGCAAGCCCGACATCCGGACGCCCAAGACCCACCCCGGCGCCGAGCAGGAGGGCGAGCGGCTGCAGAAGGTCCTCGCCCGGGCCGGCATGGGTTCGCGCCGGGCGTGCGAGGAGCTGATCGAGCAGGCCCGCGTCGAGGTCAACGGCGAGATCGTCGTCGAGCAGGGCATGCGCGTCGACGTGCACAAGGACGAGATCAAGGTCGACGGCCTGACCGTGGCCGCCCAGTCGTACCTCTTCTTCGCGCTGAACAAGCCCGCCGGTGTCGTCTCCTCCATGGAGGACCCGGACGGCCGTCAGTGCCTCGGCGACTACGTCACCAACCGTGAGACGCGGCTCTTCCACGTCGGCCGGCTGGACACCGAGACCGAGGGCATCATCATGCTCACCAACCACGGCGAGCTGGCCCACCGCCTGACCCACCCCAAGTACGGGGTGAAGAAGACCTACCTGGCCGCCATCCAGGGACCGCTGCCGCGCGATCTGGGCAAGCGGCTCAAGGACGGCATCCAGCTGGAGGACGGGTACGCCCGCGCCGACCACTTCCGGGTCGTCGAGAACACCGGCAAGAACTACCTGGTCGAGGTGACCCTCCACGAGGGCCGCAAGCACATCGTCCGCCGGATGCTGGCCGAGGCCGGCTTCCCGGTCGAGCGGCTCGTACGGACCGCCTTCGGGCCGATCCCGCTGGGCGACCAGAAGTCCGGCTGGCTGCGCCGGCTCACCAACACCGAGGTCGGCATGCTGATGCGCGAGGTCGGTCTGTAACCCGGCTCCGTAACCCGGCGCCGTAACGCAACTCCACAACCCGGCTCCGTCCGCTCCACGGCCCGCGACCGGTTCCTGCTTTCGATTTTCGGACAGGAATCGGCCGCGGGCCTTTTGCTGCGCCCGTTCCCCCTTTATAGTCAGAGTGACTATTAAGGAGGCGGGAGTGAGTCTCGCGGATGTCCTCGACCCTCTGCAGCAACCCCTGATGACGGTCATCGGCACCCCGGTCAGCTGGACCGAGGTGCTCGGCTTCGGCAGTGGGGCGCTGTGCGTCTGGCTCGTGGCCCGCCAGCACCTCGCCAACTGGCCGATCGGCATCACCAACAACCTCTTCTTCATCCTCCTGTTCACCCAGTCCGGCCTGTACGCCGATGCCGGACTCCAGATCGTCTTCATCGCCCTTGCCGCGTACGGCTGGTGGACCTGGACCCACGGGGGTGGACCAGGTGCACCGGACCTGCCGGTGCGGCGCACGACCCGCACCGAATGGACCTGGCTGCTCGCGGCAGGGGCGGTGGGGACCGTAGCTCTCACCGCCCTGCTGGCCCACGCCACCGACTCGACCGTGCCCTTCTGGGACGCACTGACGACCGCGCTGTCCCTGACGGCGACGTACGGGCAGTGCAGGAAGCTCGTCGAGGAGACCGCCGACCGCGTCGCCCACCACCTGTGGCTGCTCACCGACCACGAGGGCGTCGCCTTCGAGGACGACGGGCTGCGCGACGGCGAGGAGCTGCGGCCCTGGATGACCGACCGCTTCCGGGCCGAACTCACCCGTACCGGCAGGCGGTTCGTCGAACTCACCGGAACCCACCAGGAACGCCTGGCCACCGCGGTCGGCGCCGTCGACACTTTGCTCGCCGCCGGCTGGAACTTCGCCGCGCCCCTCCCGGAGCACCGATGAGCGCCGACGCCCCCGCGGGCTACGACCCGTACGCCTTCGAACCCTTCGCGGTCACCGTCGACCTCGCCGTCTTCACGGTCCGCGACACCCGGCTGAACGTCCTGCTCGTCGAGCGGGGCGAGGACCCGTACAAGGGCCACTGGGCACTGCCCGGCGGCTTCGTCCAGCCCCGCGAGTCCGCCGAGGAAGCCGCCCGCCGGGAGCTCGCCGAGGAGACCGGCCTGACCGAGGGCACCGTGTCCGCGTTCCATCTGGAACAACTGCGCACCTACAGCGACCCGGACCGCGACCCGAGGATGCGGGTCGTCTCCGTCGCCTTTGCCGCACTCGTCCCCGACCTGCCCGAACCCCGCGGCGGCGGCGACGCCGTCAACGCCCGGTGGTGGGACGCCGAAACCCTCGGCCCGCTCGCCTTCGACCACGACCGCATCCTGGCCGACGCGCACCACCGCATCGGCGCCAGGCTCGAATACAGCTGCCTGGCCACCGCCTTCTGCCCGCCCGAATTCACCCTGGGAGAACTCCAGCGGGTCTACGAGACGGTCTGGGGCGTCGAGCTGGACCGGCCCAACTTCCGGCGCAAGGTCCTCACCACGCCCGGCTTCGTCCAGGCTGTGGAGGGGTCGCCGCGCCGCACCGGCGGACGGGGAAAACCGGCCGCTCTCTACAGGGCGGGTGCCGCTACCGCCCTGCACCCCCCACTCCTGCGACCGGAAGGAAGAACCACGTGATCGTGACCAGGACCATCACCAAACAGGCCGCCACCGGCGCACTGACCGGGCTCGCGCTCGGCGATGCACTGGGCTTCCCGACCGAGTTCAACAACGTGCCCTCGATCCTCGCCAAGTGCGGGCCGTGGCGCCAGATGCGGCTGCCGAAGCCGGCGATCGTCACCGACGACACCCAGATGACGCTGGCCCTGGGGCGGGGCATCCGTACCGCCATGGACCGGGGGCTGCTCACCCCGCTGCGGCTGGCCCGCCCGGTGCGCGAGGAGTTCGTCGACTGGTACCACTCGGCCGACAACAACCGTGCCCCCGGCCGCACCTGCATGACCGCCTGCCGCCTGCTCGACAGCGACCGGCTCTGGCAGGAGGCCAGCCAGACCGGCTCCAAGGGCTGCGGCGCCAACATGCGGGTCGCGCCGGTCGGGCTCGTGCCGGGGCTGAGCGACGAACAGCGCTCCGGCGCCGCCCAGTTGCAGGCGGCCCTCACCCACGGGCACCCCACCGCGCTCGCCGCGTCCGACCTGACGGCCCGCGCGGTGTACCTGCTGGCGCAGGGCGCGGAACCGATGGGTCTGATCGGGCAGCTGCGCAGCTACGCGTACGAGAACAGCAGCCGCTATCTCACGCGCTGGCTCGGCGACCTCTGGCGGTACGCGGGCGACTCCTCGCCGGAGCTGTACATCCGGCGCGGCTGGGAGGAATGCCTCACCGCGCTGGCCCGCGTCCAGGACGCCCTGCGCGACCCGTCCCCGGAGACCGATCCCTGCGAGACGACCGGCGACGGCTGGATCGCCGAGGAGGCCCTGGCCACGGCCCTGCACTGCTTCCTGCTGTTCCCCGAAGACCCCGTCATGGCCCTGCGCCGGGCCGCCTGTACCCGGGGCGACTCGGACTCCCTCGGCTGCCTGACCGGCGCGCTCGCCGGGGCGCATCTGGGGGCGGGGGCCTGGCCCAAGGAATGGTCGGAGCGGATCGAGTACCGGAGCGATCTGCTGTCGCTGGGGGCGCTCTGGGACTCCTGACGTCATGCGGTTCCGGAGTGGCGGCCAGGTGGGGCGTTCACCCCTGGTCGGGTCAGGACACGGATGCCCGGCGGGTGCGGACCAGGAAGTCCTCCACTCGGGCCCGGTCCGGCTCCGCGGGGAGCGGGGAGCCCGTCGCGGCCTCGTCGTTCTCCTCGGCCAGGCGCGCCATGCGGCGTTCGACCTCCGCCCACGGGACCTCGCCGCGCTTCACCGCCAGCAGCTCCTCCCGGGCCGCTCCCACCTCGATCGTGAGCTCGCCCGTACGCAGCAGATCCCGGCCACTGGTCAGCAGCCGCAGCAGATGCATGGCGTGCTTCCAGCGCGGCGCCCCGTGCTGCCGTACATCCGCCTCCAGCTTCCTGCGCTGGCCCGACGCGTAGCGGACGAAGGTCCGGTGGGCCAGCCGGGAGAGGAACGCGCCGCGCAGGGAGAGGAGTTCACGGCCCACGGCGTCGACGTGTTCCACCAGCGGTGAGTGCAGGCACTCCAGCACGTTGGGGTTGGCGCGCAGCGCCAGCTCGCAGAAGCGCTCGAGCTCCCAGGAGAACTGTTCCTCCGCCGGGCCCTCGACATGCGTCGGCGGCTTCTCGAACCGCCAGAACAGCGGGGTCGGCGCGAGGAAGACACCGCGCCGGTCCGTGTCGCTGCCGTCCGTGGCGAGCCCGAAGGCGCGTGAGCCCATCACACAGGCGTAGACCGTGTGATCGCGTACGAGAGCCGCTGGGTCGGGGGTGACCATGGCGGCGAGGGTACGTGAGCGAAGCGCCCGTGGTTCAAGTGGCAGAAGCTCGGGATCTGATCGACATTGTCGATAAATCATCCCCTCTGGAAAGGCATGACCATGGCGGGAAACGATCTCGGCAGCCTGCTGGGCGGTTTGCTGGGCGGCGGCGGCCAGGGCGGTGGCGCCTCCGGTGATGCCGCCGGTGGCGCCGGGAACATCCTCGGCTCGTTGCTGGGCGCGCTGGGCGGCGGCCAGGGCGGTTCGGGCGGCAGTGCCAACGCGCTCGAAGGGCTGATCGGGGTGCTCACCAGGTCCGGCCTCGTCGACCAGGCGCAGTCCTGGGTCGGGACCGGTGAGAACCATGCGGTCAGCGGCGCCCAGATCGCCGAGGCGCTGCCCGACGAGACTCTGGAGAGGGTCGCCCGGGAGACCGGGGTCTCCACGGAACAGGCGGCCGACGAGATCGCCCGGTCGCTGCCGACGGCGGTCGACAGACTGACTCCGACGGGGGAGGTTCCGGAGGGCCGCTCGATCGAGGAGCTGGTCCGGGAACAGCAGCTCTGAGCCCAGGGGCGGGGCCGGAGGGTCTGCGCCACCACGGCGGAACCTCCGGCCGCCACCCCTCACCGCCCCTCACGGCCTCGCCCCGTCTCACTGGGAGAGCACCACGGCCGCCCCTCGCCCCCGCCCCTCTAGGCTGATCACGCAGAAGGATGCACGCAGGCGGACAGCAGGCGCGACACGTACGAAGAAGCGAGGAGCACGACGTGGCGGTACGAGCAGTTCGTGGAGCCGTCCAACTGGAGCAGGACGAGCCCGGACACATGGGCGAGCGGGTCAGCGCCCTGCTCACCGCCGTCCTGGAGCGCAACAGCCTCGTCGCGGACGACCTGATCAGCATCTGGTTCACGGCCACTCCCGATCTGCACAGCGACTTCCCGGCCGCCGCGGCGCGCGGGCTCGGTATCGTCGACGTACCACTGATCTGCGCCCAGGAACTGGACATCGTGGGCGCCATGCCCCGCGTGGTACGGATCCTCGCGCACGTCGAGACGTACCTTCCCAAGTCCGAGATCACGCACGTGTACCTCGGTGCCACCGCCGCCCTCCGCAAGGACATCGCCCAGTGAGAACCGCCCTCGTCATCGGAACGGGCCTCGTCGGCACCTCCGCGGCCCTCGCCCTCGCCGGGCGTGGCATCCATGTCCACCTCGTCGACCACGACCCCGAGTCGGCCCGCACCGCGGCCGCGCTCGGGGCCGGTACGGACGAGGCGCCCGAGGGCCCCGTCGACCTGGCGATCGTCGCCGTGCCGCCCGCCCATGTCGCCTCGGTCCTGGACACCGCCATGCGGGACGGCGTCGCCCGCGGCTACCTCGACGTCGCCAGTGTCAAGGGCGGCCCGCGCCGCGAACTGGAAGCCCGCGGAGTCGACCTCGCCCCGTACATCGGTACGCACCCCATGGCCGGCAAGGAGCGGTCCGGCCCCCTCGCCGCCACCGCGGACCTCTTCGAGGGCCGCCCCTGGGTCCTCACCCCGACCCGTGACACCGACACCGAGGTCCTCAACCTCGCCCTGGAACTGGTCGCGCTCTGCCGCGCCGTCCCGGTCGTCATGGACGCCGACGCCCACGACCGGGCCGTCGCCCTGGTCTCCCACACCCCGCAGCTGATCTCGTCGATGGTCGCCGCCCGGCTGGAGGAGGCCGACGAGACCGCCGTACGCCTCTGCGGCCAGGGCATCAGGGACGTCACCCGGATCGCAGCCTCCGACCCCCGGATGTGGCTGGAGATCCTCTCCGCCAACCCCGGCCCGGTCGCGGACGTGCTGGCCGGGGTCGCCGCCGACCTGGACGAGACGGTACGCGCGCTGCGCGGTCTGCAGTCCGGTGACGACGACAAGCGCCGCGCGGGCACCGAGGGCATCGAGGACGTGCTGCGCCGCGGCAACGCGGGCCGGGTCCGGGTCCCCGGCAAGCACGGGACGGCCCCCGCCTCGTACGAGATCGTGTCCGTGCTCATCAGCGACCGGCCGGGCGAACTGGCCGGGATCTTCGCCGACGCCGGCCGGAGCGGGGTCAACGTCGAGGACGTCCGCATCGAGCATGCCACCGGGCAGCAGGCGGGCCTGGTCCAGCTCATGGTCGAGCCGAGCGCGGCCGCCGAGCTGCGCACGGCACTGCGCGAGCGGGGCTGGTCGATACGGCAGTAGGCGCGGGGCGACGGGACCGGTAGGCGGTTGTCCACAGGGGTGCAGAGGACCACTCCGACACTCGGTAACCTTGTGCGGGGCGGGTTCGCGCGTCCCCGTCCCGCCCACCCCGAGTACCAGGAAGGTGTCCACCACCGTGGAAACCGCAAGCGCCGCCGCCCGGACGGCCCCGGCCGCAGTGATCGTCGCCATCGACGGGCCCTCCGGCACCGGCAAGTCGAGCACGTCCAAGGCCGTCGCCGCCCAGCTCGGCCTGAGCTACCTGGACACCGGCGCCCAGTACCGGGCGATCACCTGGTGGATGCTGAACAACGGCATCGACGTGCAGGACGCGATGGAGGTGGCGACCGCCGCCGCGAAGCCGGTCATCGTCTCCGGTACGGACCCGGCCGCCCCGACGATCACCGTCGACGGCGAGGACGCCTCGGGTCCGATCCGCACCCAGGAGGTCACCTCCAAGGTCAGCGCCGTCAGCGCGGTCCCCGAGGTGCGCACCCGGATCACCGAGCTGCAGCGCACCATCGCCGCCGCGGCCGACCGGGGCATAGTGGTCGAGGGTCGCGACATCGGCACCACGGTGCTGCCCGACGCCGACCTGAAGATCTTCCTCACCGCATCGCCGGAGGCGCGCGCCGCCCGCCGCAGCGGGGAGGTCAAGGGCTCCGACGTCGCCGCCACCAAGGAGGCGCTGATCAAGCGGGACGCGGCCGACTCCGGCCGCAAGACCTCCCCGCTGGCCAAGGCGGACGATGCCGTCGAGGTGGACACCACCGAGCTGACCCTCCAGCAGGTCATCGAGTGCGTCGTCACCCTCGTCGAGGAGAAGCGGGCCGTGAAGTGACCCGTGCCACGGGCTCGCCCTCGCCGCGCGGCGCGGCGGTCGGACGCGGGATCGGGATCGGCCTGATGTACGGGCTGTGGAAGCCCCGCGTCCTCGGTGCGTGGCGGGTTCCCGCCTCCGGACCCGTCATACTCGCGGTGAACCACTCCCACAACATCGACGGTCCGATGCTGATGGGCACCGCGCCCCGGCCCGTCCACTTCCTGATCAAGAAAGAGGCGTTCGTCGGCCCGCTCGACCCGTTCCTGCGCGGAATCGGGCAGCTGAAGGTGGACCGTACGACCGCCGACCGCACCGCCATCACCGACGCCCTCGGCGTGCTGGAGACCGGCGGGGTGCTCGGGATCTTCCCCGAGGGCACCAGGGGCGAGGGCGACTTCGCCTCCCTGCGGGCCGGGCTCGCGTACTTCGCGGTACGCAGCGGGGCGCCGATCGTGCCCGTGGCCGTCCTGGGAAGCACCGAGCGTCGCGGACGGCTGGTATCGGCGCTGCCGCCGTTGCGCAGCCGGGTGGACGTCGTCTTCGGTGACGCCTTCGAGGCGGGCGACGGGAGCGGCAGGCGTACGCGCAAGGCGCTGGACGAGGCGACGGTGCGGATCCAGGCGCGGCTGACCGCCCATCTGGACGAGGCCAGGCGTTTCACCGGGCGTAGGTAAGACTTGAGTAGTGGGCCACGTGGTCGTGGTCCATCGATGATGACGCAAAGAGGAACGGACTTCATGAACGACCAGATTCACTCCGACGGCTCGGACCACGAGCACGGAGCGCTTGGCGACGCCGAGTACGCGGAGTTCATGGAGCTCGCCGCGGAGGAGGGCTTCGACGCCGAAGAGGTCGAGGGCGCGATCGGTGAGGCCGGTCACGGACCGCTTCCCGTGCTCGCCGTCGTCGGCCGCCCCAACGTGGGCAAGTCGACGCTGGTGAACCGGATCATCGGCCGCCGCGAAGCGGTCGTCGAGGACAAGCCCGGCGTCACCCGCGACCGCGTCACCTACGAGGCCGAGTGGGCGGGCCGCCGGTTCAAGGTCGTCGACACCGGCGGCTGGGAGCAGGACGTGCTGGGCATCGACGCCTCCGTCGCCGCCCAGGCCGAGTACGCGATCGAGGCGGCGGACGCGGTCGTCTTCGTGGTCGACTCGACGGTCGGCGCGACCGACACCGACGAGGCCGTCGTCAAGCTGCTGCGCCGGGCCGGCAAGCCCGTCGTGCTGTGCGCAAACAAGGTCGACGGGCAGAGCGGCGAGGCGGATGCCACCGCGCTCTGGTCGTTGGGCCTCGGCGAGCCGCATCCGGTCTCCTCGCTGCACGGCCGCGGCACGGGCGACCTGCTCGACGCGGTGCTCGAAGCTCTTCCCGAGGCCCCGGCACAGCGGTTCGGCACCGCCATCGGCGGACCGCGCCGGATCGCGCTCATCGGCCGTCCGAACGTCGGCAAGTCCTCGCTGCTGAACAAGGTGGCGAACGAGGACCGCGTCGTCGTCAACGAGCTCGCGGGCACCACCCGTGACCCGGTCGACGAGCTGATCGAGCTCGGCGGTATCACCTGGAAGTTCATCGACACGGCGGGTATCCGCCGCCGCGTCCACCTCCAGGAGGGCGCGGACTACTACGCCTCGCTGCGTACCGCCGCCGCCGTGGAGAAGGCCGAGGTCGCCGTCATCCTGATCGACGCCGGCGAGTCCATCAGCGTCCAGGACCAGCGCATCATCACCATGGCCGTGGAGGCCGGGCGTGCCCTGGTGATCGCGTACAACAAGTGGGACACCCTCGACGAGGAGCGCCGCTACTACCTGGAGCGCGAGATCGAGACGGAGCTCGCGCAGATCGCATGGGCCCCGCGGGTCAACGTCTCCGCGGTCACCGGCAGGCACATGGAGAAGCTGGTCCCGGCGATCCAGACCGCCCTCGCCGGCTGGGAGACCCGTGTCCCCACCGGCCGGCTGAACGCCTTCCTCGGTGAGGTCGTCGCCGCGCACCCGCACCCCGTCCGTGGCGGCAAGCAGCCCCGGATCCTCTTCGGCACCCAGGCGGGCACCAAGCCGCCGCGGTTCGTGCTGTTCTCCTCGGGCTTCCTGGAGCACGGCTACCGACGCTTCGTCGAGCGCCGGCTGCGTGAGGAGTTCGGCTTCGAGGGCACCCCGATCCACATCTCCGTGCGGGTCCGCGAGAAGCGTGGCCGCAACAAGTAGCCCGTAGGCCCCATGGCGGAGCCCCGGACCGTTTCGGATGTGAAACGGTCCGGGGCTCCGTCGTACGGTCAGGCCCCTTGCGATCCCGGTCCCGGGGGCAGAGCCGCGGGCTGGGGCCGCCCGGAGTGCCGCCCCACCCGCTGCCAGGAACCGAGACCGCTGGTGGGCGTGCTCGCGCCGCTGCCGTGTCCCGTGGCGCCGCTGTGTGCGGAGAGTCCGACGGAGAGGGCGGCGGAGTGACCGTAGTGGCCGCTCAGCGGCATGCGGCTGCCGAACCACCCGCTGCTGCCGAAGGCCACGAAGCCGAGATTCTCCTCGCCGCTACGATCACCCGGAAGCGCCCGGAACGACCGACGGTACTCGGAGTACAGCGCGTCGTAGATCGGGGTGTGGGACTGACCGCCCGATGGGTCCTGCGCAGGGCGCATGGCAGGGATCGGGCTCGGGCGCTGGTGGGAGGAGTCGTATGAGTGCACGTATGTGCCAACGACCCCACTGGCTGTCGGATGCGGGCCCTGCGGAGAAATAGCTGTTCGCCGCAGGTGCGAGGAACCGACGGTCACGATCAGGTCCCGGCCAGCGGCATCGCGGCGGCGACCAGGAGCCCGCCGGCGGCGGCCCTGTCCAGCGCGTCGCGCAGCAGGTCCTCGCGGGGCTGCTGGCCGATCGCCCCCGCCGGGGCGGCGAAGACGAGCACGCTCTGCGACTTGTTGGCCGTGGTCCGCCAGCCCTCGGTGACCTGGAGCGGCGCATGGGCCTGCCACCAGGCGACCGGGGCGCCGCCATCGGTGCCCGGCTGGAGCACGGCGTGCAGCTGGCCCATCGCGAGCAGGATCGACCAGCCGTGCAGCACCGCGGGCATCTGATCCATCCGGTGGACCGGCTGGAAGCCCTGCTCCAGCAGCAGCTGGAGGAATTCGTCCCCGCGGCTGCCGTCCGTGCCCGGGCGGGCGATCGGGCCGGTCGGCTCGACGACGAGGGCCGGGTGGACCTCGTCGTCGATCAGGACGAGGCCGCTGGTGATCCCGAGGACGGCCTGTTCGGTACCAAGGCCCTCCGGGTGCTCCTGGCTCTGGTGCTCCGCGTTGCCGCCGGTGATGCTGCGTACCGCGCCCTGAAGCTGTTCCTCGGCGACCTGGACGACCTGCGAGGGGATGCAGGTCGCGTGCGCGAAGGCGAGGACGGCGGTCTCGTCACCGACGAAGAGGACCGTGCTGGTGCGCTCCTGTTCGGAGTCGCCGGGGGTGCGGCAGGAGGTGCAGTCGTAACTGCCTGGGGTGTTGTCGCCGACGAGCAGCCGGTCGGCTTCGGCATCGCCGATCTCGGCGCGTACGTCCTCGCTGACGTCGAGCATGCGCGGCACGGTTGGCTCCTCGAACTCGGTTCGTGCGCCGGGCGGTTCCCGGCTCATGAAGAAGACAACGGGCGATCCGTGGCCGGGGTCACGCGAGAAAGGGAACGTAATCGAACCAACCGGAGCAGAGGGTGAATCCTGAGTTTCGGAAGGGGCCACTTGATACCTGTTTGTCAATGTTTTTGGCATTTTCCGTGTGGGGATGTGGTCGACTCGACCGTGAGCCGGTTCGCCGATACATCGACAAATCGGGAAAGCGGGGAAAGTGGGAGTGGCTGAATCCGGCCGGTGTCGGAGTGAAACCACAAGCCGGATTTTGCCGTCATGGCAAGTGTCGTTCGCAGCCGGCCAGTCGACCAGCTGACCAGCCGACCCGGGAGATATGGCGTTTCATGCACATTTCGTTCCTGCTCCACAACGCCTACGGAGTCGGGGGCACCATCCGTACGACGTTCAATCTCGCCGGGGCCCTGGCCGAGCACCATGACATCGAGATCGTGTCGGTCTTCCGGCACCGGGACGTCCCCGCGCTGGGAGCCCCTGCGGGCGTGCGCCTGAACCACCTCGTCGACCTGCGGAAGAAGAGCCCGACGTACGACGGCGACGCGACCGAACACGCCCGCCCCGCAACCGTGTTCCCGCGCGGCGACAGCAGGTACCGGCAGTACAGCAGGCTGACCGACGCACGGGTGGCGGACCATCTGCGCTCCATGGACGCGGACGTGGTGGTCGGCACCCGGCCCGGGCTCAACGTGCAGATCAGCAGGCAGACCCGGCGCGGCCCGGTCCTCATCGGGCAGGAGCACCTCACCCTCGACAGCCACGGTTACCGGCTGCGCCGCGAGATCGGGCACCGCTACGCCCTGCTCGACGCGATCACCACCGTCACCGAGGCCGACGCCCGCGCCTACCGGAGCGGGTTCAAGCTGCCCGGCGTACGGATCGAGGCCATCCCCAACAGCGTGCCCGCGCCCAGAATCGCGCCCGCCGACGGCACCGGTAAATGGGTGATCGCCGCAGGACGGCTGCACAAGGTCAAGCGGTACGACCTCCTCGTCCGGGCGTTCGCCGGCGTGGTCGCCGCCCGTCCGGACTGGCGGCTGCGCATCTACGGCGGCGGCGACGCGACGGGGAACGAGCGCCAGGCACTGCTGAAGCTCATCGGTGAACTCGGCCTGCACAACCATGTGTTCCTGATGGGGCCGGTCAACCCGCTGGAAGCCGAGTGGCCCAAGGGGGCGATCGCCGCGGTCACCTCGGACCGCGAGTCCTTCGGCATGACCATCGTCGAGGCGATGCGCTGCGGACTGCCGGTCGTCGCCACCGACTGCCCGCACGGACCCCGCGAGATCATCGAGGACGGCACCGACGGACGCCTGGTGCCGGTCGGTGACGCGGCGGCGGTGACGGGCGCCCTGCTCGGCCTGATCGACGACGACGAAGCACGGCGCCGCTCGGGGCGCGCCGCGCTGGCCGCGGCGGAGCGGTTCGACCCGTCGCGGATCGCCGAACGCCACGAGCGGCTCTTCACCGAACTCGCCTCCCGAGTGCCGCGCGACCGCTCGCACGGCGCTCTGCGCACCACACTGCACCGCGCCCGCGGCACCGTGCTCGACGGGGCGTACGCCCTGCGCTACAAGGCCGCCGATGTCATCCGCAAGGGGAAGCCCGTATGACCGTCTCCACAGAGCGCCCGGCGCCACGAGCCGACTGCACCGCGGACGCCGACGGCGGGATCGTCTTCGACCTGCATCTCGGCCCCGGCCCCGAACGGTACGACGCCGGGGAGGCGCCCGAACTGCTGCTCCGGCTGCGCGGCGCCAAGAACAAGGACGGCGACGACAGCACCGTACGGCTGCCCCTGACCCCGCTCGGCGAAGGGCGGCTGCGAGCGGTGCTGCCGAGCACCGTGGAGCCCGCCGAGGGCCGCTGGGACGTCCATGTGTGTGCGCAGGGCACCGACGACGACGAGGCCGTGGCCGTGACGCCCGGGATCAGGGACGTCCGGCTCCTCATGGACCGCACCCCGGACACCGGGCGGATCGCGGCCCGTATCCCGTACCCGACCGCCGACGACCGGCTCGCCGTGCGCTGCTGGATCCGCTCACCGCACGCCGAGGCCGGGCCGGTCACCTTCGACGGGGACGCGATGACCGTGGAGGGCGCGCTGTACGGGACCGCCCTCGGCGACGACGCCCGCGTCGAGGCGCGACTGGCCGGCGCTCCCGACCGGACCTGCCGGGTGCCGGTCACCGGGAAGGAGGGCACGTTCTCGTTCACGCTTCCCCTGGACCGGCTGGTCACCGGTCCGGTCACCGGGCAGCAGCTCTGGACGCTCTGGCTCATCCCCGGGACGGCCGACGACGTACGGATCTCCCGCATCCTCGACGACGTCTGGGACCGCAGGAACAGCTTCGTCTACCCGGGTCGCAGTGCAGCGGAGGGCGTACGCGCGACTCCCTGCTACTCGGGCGACAACGACCTGTGCGTACGGATCGAACCGGACCCGGCGCAGGCCCGGTAGGCCGACCACAGGCGATCGCGGACGCAGGCTGTCCGCAACCCCTGGCAGACTCGCCCCATGTTGGAGACCTCGGCACGGCTGCTGCGCCTGCTCTCACTGCTCCAGGCACACCGGGACTGGTCGGGCGCCGATCTCGCCTCACGGCTCGGCGTCACCCCACGGACCGTCCGGCGTGACGTCGACAAGCTGCGCGAACTGGGCTACCCGGTCAACGCCAGCCCCGGCACCGGTGGCGGGTACCAGCTCGGCGCCGGTGCCCAGCTGCCGCCCCTGCTCCTCGACGACGAGGAGGCCGTCGCCGTCGCGGTGGGGCTGCGCACCGCGGCGGGCAACGGCGTCGAGGGCATCGGCGAGACGTCCGTACGCGCCCTGGCCAAGCTCGAACAGGTGCTGCCGGACCGGCTCCGGCGCCGGGTGAGCGCGCTGAACACCTTCACCGTGCCGTTGCTCCGGGGGCCCGGTATGTCCACCGCCGATCCGGGTGTCCTCACCGAACTGGCCGGAGCCTGCCGGGACAGCGAGCGGCTGCGCTTCGCGTACCGGGACCACTCCGGCTCCGTATCGCGCCGGACCGTCGAACCGCACCGGCTGGTGTGTACCGAGCGCCGCTGGTATCTCGTCGCCTGGGACCTGGACCGCGCGGACTGGCGGACGTTCCGCGCGGACCGGATCACCCCCACGCCGCCGCACGGCCCCCGATTCGTCCCCCGCGCCGCACCGGCCGAGGATCTGGCCGCCTATGTCTCGAAGGGGATCTCCACCACCGTGTACGCGAGCCGCGCGGTGATCCGGCTGAAGGCCGGGATCGAGCACGCGGCGGAGCGGATCTCGCCGTCCGCCGGGGTGCTGGAGGCGGACGGCGCCGACAGCTGTCTGCTGCGCACGGGGGCCCCGAGTCTCGACGTGCTGGTCTTCCACGTCATGTTCCTGGAGATCGACTTCGAAGTCGTCGAACCGCCGGAGCTCAAAGACGCGATCAGGGTGGCCAGGGACCGGCTGTCCCGGGCCGTGGACTGAGCGCCGCCACCGCAGCCGCCCTGGTGAGGGGATCCACAAGTGGGCCGACGGGTGGGCCGATCGGCGGCGGATCAGGGTCGGCCGGGACGGTTCGCCGGTGCGTCGCGGAGGTTCGAGCTGTCCGTTATACGGGCGGCAGCGGTCGGCTGTGGGAGCATCCCGGCCCATGGTGTGGATTTTGTTACGAGCAGATAAGGCTGCCATAAGGAAGCGTGAATTCCCGGTGGCATGTTCATTTACGCGGGTTATTCGGCGAGAGAATTCCGGTCGTTCGGAAGCGGGTATTCTGTTTTGTTTTCGGGGCTTCCGTGCAATAATTTTCCGGCTTGTGTGATTACTGTGTGTCGGGGTGTGGGCCGCACGTCGGGGTGGCGTGATGCGAGCGGCAGGCGTGTCGTGATCCTGTGACACAAGCGTGACCGGCAGGGGATATGGAGATGCCGTGCGGCGGCCGGTGCCCCGGCTTCCGCCGCGGTCCGCGGCCGCCTACGGTGAGAGGCATGGCACCCCTACCGACTCCTCCCGCCCAGCCCGACGACACACCCGGTGCGTACGTCGGCCTCGCCGTCGACGCGGCCGAACAGCGGGCCCGCAGGCAGGGCTGGACCAGCGTCAGATCCCTGCCGCCCGGCGCGATCATCACCATGGAGTTCCAGGCCGGACGGATCAACTTCGAGGTCGACGACGCCGTCGTCACCAGGTGCTGGGTGGGCTGAGGATCCCGGCGGCCCGGCCCCCGTACGGCGCGAAGGCCCCGACTCGGGTCGGGGCCTTCGCGCCGTACGGGGCAGCGGCTGTGCGTACCGGCCGTCCCACGACTTCCGGGGTGTTCAGCCGCCGGACACCGGGCGGGCCGGGGCCGTGCCGCCGCGTGGCGTACGGTCCGCGTGCGGCGGGCGGCGGCTGCCGGCCGGGGTGACGGGGCTCCGTTCCGAGCGCACCAGATGTGACGGGGGCGCCGGGTGCGCCCGCGAGCGGGCACCGGTGACCGTGCCCGTGGTGGTCGACGTGTGTCCTCCGGCGGCGACCGGCTCCAGCACCGGGGTCTCCGCCGTGGCACCGACCGGCTGCGGGAGCACCACGGGCCGGGGTCCTCCGGCCGCGACGGGCACGGAGGCAACGGGACGGCCGCGGCCGCGCAGGGCTTCGCGCTGGGCGAAGATCCAGGCCTCGGCCCGGGTGATCAGCGGCTCGACCCAGGGCAGACTCAGCAGGATCAGCAGCCCCGCGACCCAGCCGAGCAGTACATCGCTGAGCCAGTGCGTGCCGAGGTAGACGGTGGTGAGCCCGACGCCGAGCGAGACGATCGCGGAGACGGCCGACAGATAGCGCCTGGCCCTCGGGGTGGTCGCCAGATAGGCGAGGATTCCCCAGGTCACGACGGCGTTGGCGGTGTGGCCCGACGGAAATATATCGCCGCCGGCGAAGAGCTCCGCCGAGCCGATCTGGGTCGCGTAGTGCGGACCGAGCCGCCCCAGACCGATCTTGACCGCGCCGACCGTCACATTGAGCAGCAGCAGCGAGGCGCCGAGCGTCAGCAGGGGCCGCATCGTGTGCTGCCGCCAGGAGCGCCAGCCGAGCCAGCACGCGACCATGGTGGCGGTGGGGCCGCGCTGTCCGAGCACGATGTAGTAGTCGAGGAACGCATGGATTTCCGGCCACTGTTGATACGGCCGGAAGAGCATGACCTTCCAGTCCAGGGTCACCAGCCAGGAAGAGACCAGCACGGCCACGACGATGGCGAGATAGAACGCCAACGTCCCGCAGAAGAGAGCGATGCGGTGACGGCTCATCCGCGGCGGCTCTATCTTCGGCGGCTCCGGCTCCCGGTCCAGGCGGGCAAAGATGTCGGTACGCACCCAATCGACGTTACAGCGAGTTAGTGAGTGAACTGGTCGATCCGGTCTCTTTGTGATGACGATGTGATGTGGGCTATGTCTCGGCCGGTCCTTAATTCCTGATCCGAAGAAGTGCATCCCCGACTCTCCGCGCTATTGATTTCGCACTTATTTCGGAAGGGTGTTTGGGTGCGGACAGAAAAGCACAGGAGGCGCCGGTATGAATTTCTCCCGCTTCCCTGGGAGGTGAAGCGGACCGTATCCATCCGGTCACCGAACGCCTTCTGTGCGGGCCCGGCGCGTGCTCGCGGCATGACGCCGAGTACCTTCTGTGCCGGGTGCGGGGGGTCGTCCGTGCAGGTCCGAGGGGTCCCGAGCGGCGGCCCGGCGTGGCGTACCCCACACTTCAAGGGTCATCGAGGTATGAGGTGGACCACGTGTGAGTGCTCCGAACTCGCGTACGCTGACGGATCACTCGCCCGTCGATGCCGGGCCCCGGGAGGCAGCGAACCGCTGCGTTACCTGCTGGCCCGCCGAGCGCGAGGGACCTTTTGGGAGGTACATGCATGTCCGGGACGACCACAGCCCGATTTCGGCTGCGCTCAGCCGCCGACGGTGCCAACCGATGGGTCGTCCTCGTCGTTCTCTGCCTCAGCCTGCTGCTCGTCGCGCTCGATGCGACCGTGCTCCACGTCGCCGTCCCCGCCGTCACCGAGGACCTGCGGCCCAGCGCCGTGGGGCTGCTCTGGATCGTGGACGCCTATCCGCTGGTCTGTGCCTCGCTGCTGATCCTCTTCGGCACTCTGGGTGACCGGGTCGGCAGGCGCCGTATCCTGCTGCTCGGCTACGCACTCTTCGGCGTCGCCTCCGCGGCCGCCGCGCTGGCCGACAGTCCAGGCGTACTGATAGCGGCCCGCGCACTGCTCGGTGTCGGCGGCGCGATGATCATGCCCGCGACGCTGTCGATCCTGCGCCAGGTCTTCCCCGACCGGCGCGAGCGGGCCGTGGCGATCGGTGTCTGGACCGCCGTCGCCGCCGTCGGCGCCGCCACCGGACCCGTCATAGGCGGCTTCCTCGTCGAGCACTTCTGGTGGGGCTCCGTCTTTCTGATCAATGTCCCGCTGATGGCCCTGGTCCTGCCGGTCGGCCGCCTCCTGCTGCCCGAGTCGCGCGGCAGTGACGACGGCCCGTGGGACGTGCTCGGTGCGCTGATGGCCGCGGCCGGAGTGCTCGGTGTCGTCCTCGGGGTGAAGCGGGCGGGCACCGGCGAGGGGCTGCTGAGTCCGGCCACGCTGGTCCCGCTGCTGATCGGGGCCGTGCTGCTCATCGCCTTCGTACGGCGTCAGAAGCGCCGTGCGTATCCGCTGATCGACATCGGGATGTTCGCCAGGCCCACCTTCTCCACGGCGGTGGGCTGCATCGTCCTCGCGATGCTCGCCCTGGTCGGGCTGGAACTGATAGCCGTGCAGTACCTCCAGCTCGTCCTCGGCCTGAGCCCGCTGGAGACCGGGCTGCGGCTGCTGCCGCTCACCTTCGCGGCCATGGCCGCCGGCGCCACCGGCTCGTACACGCTGCGCCGCATCGGGCCGCGCCGGATGGTCGGCTGGGGCTTCGTGCTCACGGCCGCCTCGGTGCTGGTCCTGACGGCGATGGGGCAGCACGACCGGCCCGGCCTGCTGACCGCGGCCTTCGTCGCACTCGGCTTCGGGCTCCAGTCCACGCTCTTCGGGGCGTACGAGTCCATGCTCAGCGAGGCACCGGCCGACCGGGCGGGCGGAGCGGCGGCGATAGGGGAGACCTCGTACCAGCTGGGCGCGGGCATGGGGATCGCGCTGCTCGGCAGCGTCATGAACGCCGCCTACACTCCCGGACTCGCGAAACTTCCCGCGGAGGGGGTCCCCGCCGGGGACGGCGCGGCCGCCGCGAACTCGCTCGGCGAGGCCTACCAGGTGGCTGACCGGCTGGGCGGTCCGTTGGGCGAGGCGCTGCGCTCCACGGCCCGCCACTCCTTCATCGTCGGGCTGCACGTCACGCTGCTGGTCAGCGCTGCTCTGCTGCTGATCGGGGCGCTCGCCGCGCTCCGGCTGCCGCGGATGATGGAGTGCCTGACGCCGGTTCCCCGCGAACCTCACGAGGTCGACGCGAGCGAGACGCGGGAACTCCACGGTCCACAGGAGGCGACCGTCGCGGGCTGTGCGCGGCGGGCGCCGGCGATACCCGCCCGGCGCCGGCGACCCGCCGAGGCGACCGGCTCTGGACGAGCGGGACACTGAGCCGTAACGTCGGTACGACGCATAACTAACACTGCTAGTTTTAGCATCGTGCGAGCCGCCGGAGGCACCCTCATGTCCACCACTCCGTCCTCGAAGCTCCCGCCCTTCGACCCCGCCGACCCGATCGGCATCGACGATCTGCTCAGCGCCGAGGACCTCGCCATCCGTGACACCGTCCGCGACTGGGCCACCGACCGGGTCCTGCCGCACATCGCCGAGTGGTACGAGAACGGCGAGCTGCCCGGCATCCGCGAACTGGCCCGCGAACTCGGGTCGCTCGGCGCCCTCGGCATGTCCCTCCAGGGCTACGGCTGTGCGGGCGCCACCGCCGTCCAGTACGGGCTGGCCTGCCTGGAACTCGAAGCGGCGGACTCGGGAATCCGCTCCCTCGTCTCCGTACAGGGTTCGCTCGCCATGTACGCCATCCACCGCTTCGGCTCCGAGGAGCAGCGGCAGCAGTGGCTGCCGGGCATGGCGGCCGGCGAGATCATCGGCTGCTTCGGCCTCACCGAGCCGGACCACGGCTCCGACCCCGCCGGGATGCGTACGTACGCCAAGCGCGACGGCGAGGACTGGGTGCTCACCGGCCGCAAGATGTGGATCACCAACGGCTCGGTGGCCGGGGTCGCCGTCGTCTGGGCGCAGACCGACGAGGGCGGCGCGGGCGGCGGAATCCGCGGCTTCGTCGTGCCGGCCGGCACCCCCGGCTTCTCGGCGCCCGAGATCAAGCACAAGTGGTCCCTGCGCGCCTCGGTCACCAGCGAGCTGGTCCTCGACGAGGTACGGCTGCCGGCCGATGCCGTACTCCCCGGAGTCACCGGTCTGCGCGGCCCGCTCAGCTGTCTCAGCCATGCCCGGTACGGCATCGTCTGGGGAGCCATGGGCGCGGCGCGCGCCAGCTTCGAGTCGGCCCTCGACTATGCGAGGACCCGGGAGCAGTTCGGCAGGCCGATCGGTGGCTTCCAGCTCACCCAGGCCAAGCTCGCGGACATGGCAGTGGAACTGCACAAGGGCATCCTGCTCGCCCACCATCTGGGCCGTCGGATGGACGCGGGCAGGCTCCGCCCGGAGCAGGTCAGTTTCGGGAAGCTCAACAATGTGCGGGAGGCGATCGAGATCTGCCGTACCTCGCGCACGATCCTCGGCGCCAACGGGATCTCGCTGGAGTACCCGGTGATGCGCCATGCGACGAATCTGGAGTCGGTGCTCACCTACGAGGGGACCGTGGAGATGCACCAGCTGGTGCTGGGCAAGGCGCTCACCGGTCTCGACGCGTTCCGGTAGACCGGTCCGGCGAGCGCCCTGCTCAGCTCTGGTTGAAGAAGCCGTCGGCCCGCCGGCCGGCGGCTTCGCCGCTGACCACCTGGGTGTCGGCCGGGGTCAGCAGGAAGACCCGGGTGGCCACGCGCTCGATCGAGCCGCGCAGGCCGAAGGTCAGCCCCGCGGCGAAGTCCACGACGCGTTTGGCGTCGGTGGGGTCCATGGTCGTGAGGTTGACGATCACCGGGACGCCGTCCCGGAAGAGCTCGCCGATGGCCCGCGCGTCCCGGAAGCTGTCCGGGGTGACGGTGGCGATCCGGCGGCCCGTCTCCTGTGCCGTCTCGGAGGCCACCTGCACCCGGGGGTCGGTCACCCAGGCCTGACCGGTCCCGGTCTGCGCGCCCTCGGCGTACTCGTCGTCGTAGTACCGCTCGTCGTTGTCCTCTACGAGGCCCAGCCAGGCACTCGCCTTGCGCACCGATCCCATGGACGCCTCCTCTCACCGCGGTTCCGTGGTGTTCCGCATCTCTTTCGTGCCCCTATGGTCGTCCATGATGCGGATCGTGCGCCAAGTGGATAGTCGGCGCGCAGGGGATTCGTGACGGTACTGGTGCAGAAGATGTGGCGATTCGTCAAGGTTCCTCCTGCGTCAGGGGCCTGGAAGAAAGAAAATATGATGCGCCGGTCCGTACGGGTGATGTCGGGGACGTACGGGTGAACGGGACGCTCGATGCGATGCTCGTCGTGCGGGCGCGCACGAGCTCGGCGCACAGCTGAACGACTCTCGGGGGACCGTCGTGTTCGGAATCGTCAGGCCCTGTACGCATCGGTTGTCCGAGGGACTCGGAACCGAGTGGATGGCCCATCTCTGCGGACTCTGCCTCGCACTTCGCTCGGACCACGGGCAGTTCGCCCGGATCGTCACGAATTATGACGGCCTGATCGTCTCGGTCCTGACGGAGGCTCAGTCCGCACGCACCACCGGGTGGCGACGCACCGCGGGGCCCTGTCCTTCCCCAAGGTCTTAAGGAGCAGGGGAGACCCCATCCGCGCCATGCGCACCGCGCCGGTCGCCCGCGGCGAGGGCGCCAGGCTGGCCGCCGCCGTCTCCCTGGTACTGGCATCGGCGAAAGTACGGGACCACGTCGCCGACGGGGACGGCCTGTTGAAGCGCCGCCCGGTCGCCGCCGCCGCGCGCCGGGTCGCCGCTGGGTGGGACCGCGCGGGCGCCCGCACCGGCGCACAGCTCGGCTTCGATACGGCGCTGCTCGTCGACGCCGTCGACCGGCAGACCGGCATCGAACTGCTCACCGGCCCCGGCACCCCGCTGCTCACGGTCACCGAGCCCACCGAGACCGCCACCGCGGCCGCCTTCGCCCACACCGCGATGCTCGCGGGCCGGCCGCAGAACGCGGAGCCGCTGGCCGAGGCGGGCCGGCTCTTCGGGCGCCTCGCCCATCTGCTGGACGCCGTGGAGGACCAGGAAGCTGACGCCGCGTCGGGTGCCTGGAACCCTCTCACCGCGACCGGCACCTCGCGGGCCGAGGCCCGGCGGCTGTGCGGCGACGCGCTGCGCGGCGTACGGCTGGCGCTGCGCGACGCGGAATTCACCGACGACAAGCTGGCCCATGTGCTGCTGGTGCACGAACTGCGGCAGTCGGTGGACCGGGCGTTCGGCACCACGGCGTGCTCGCACCGGGCGGACGGCCTGGTCCTGGACGGAGCTGTCCCTCCGTCAGACACGCGACAGCGCGGGTCCTTCGGGCCGCCCCCGGGCAATCCGTTCGCACCGGGCCCCGGCAGCCCCGTCGGCCCGCCGCAGCCCCCGCCCGGGCCGCCGCGCGACCGGCGCGGGCTGATCGCCGGCTGCCTGGTGTGGGCGGAGCTGGCGTGCACCTGCCAGATGTGCTGCGGCACCTTCAACGACCCATGGAGCCATCAGCGCCGCGAGGGGCTGTGCAGCCAGTGCGGCTGCGGCGACTGCTGCGACGCCTGTGACTGCTGCGGCGACTGCGGGGACTGCTGCGATTCGTGCGACTGCTGCGACTGCGGGTGTGACTGCAGCTGCTGAGGCGCGGCTACCGGCGGCACGGGCCTGGCGGCGGGGCTTTGGACGACTTCGTCGACCGGGTCGTTCCGCTCCTCCAGGAGCGCGGTGTCTTCCGCTCCGCATACACCGGGCCCACGCTGCGGTCGCATCTCGGCCTCGCCGAGCCGGTTATGGAAGGCTTGGGCGCATGAGTACGGACGCACAGCAGCCACACGGTTCCGAGCAGGCGGCGCAGGACTGGAAACACTGGCACGAGGCGCGCACCGCCACGGTCGCCGCACCGTACGGACCGCTCTCCCTCACCGGCACCCACTGGCTCTCCGACTATCCGGACGGTCGCATTCCGTCAGTGCCCGGGGAGTGGCGGGAGGGCGGCGAGGAGCTGGTGCTCAGCGCCGCCGCCGCGGACGGCCTGACCGTCGACGGCGAGCCCTTCACCGGCCAGGTCCGCCTCACCGCCGACCGCGGCCCGATCGACGCCTCCCGTGTCGCGCACGGCGAGCGGCGGCTGGTCGTGCTGAGCCGCGAAGGGCTCTGGGCGGTACGGGACTTCGACCCGGACTCCGCCGCGCGGCGCGCCTTCCGGGCCGTCGAGGCCACCCCGTACGACGCCCGCTGGGCGCTGCCGGGCACCTTCCGCCCGTACGACACCGCCCGTACGATCCGGGTCGAGAACGCCGACGGGGTCGAGCGCGGCCTCGGACTCGGCGGTGAGATCGCGTTCGAGGCCGGGGGTACGGAGCACACGCTGCAGGTCGCGGTCGAGCCCGACGGCTCGCTCTGGGCGGTCTTCGCAGATGCCACCAGCGGGAACAGCAGCTACCGCTTCCGGTTCCTGCGGCCCGCGGCCCCGGCCGAGGACGGCAGTGTGACGGTCGACCTCAACCGCGCGCTACTGCCGCCCTGCGCCTTCGCGGACCACTTCATCTGCCCCTTCCCGCCGCCCGGCAACACCTTGCCGTTCGCTGTCGAGGCGGGGGAGCGGAACCGCGTCGACAACTGACGCTTCGCCATATCTCCCCAGGACAGCGCCCCCGGCAGCCCATGTGCTGCCGGGGGTTTCCGTGGTGTGGCCACCATGGGTGATTGCCCGGGGCTGGGCGGCGACCGGCCAGGCGACAGGACAGTTCCACCCAGGACGACGGCGGCCATCGTGCTCGGTACAGCTTCGCGTCGTCCACTCGCAGTCACCTGGCACCCTGAGTGTCGAAGGTGTGGCGTCTCATGTCCCCCGGACGGTAGTGGCGTCTGTAACCGTCAACGGAGTCCGCAACTGTGCGGAGGCTTCGCTTCTAGACATCAGACGTCTTATGCTTCGCGGAATCGGAAGGGCGGACTCCCTGCCGCCCCGAGCGAAAGGACAGCTATGTCCCGATTCCACCGAAGATTTCTCTGGCGAACCGGCCTGGCCGGGCTCTCCGCCGCCGTGGCGCTGACCGGAGTTGCGCCCGTGGCCGTGGCCGCGGCCGCCGAGCCGAAGTCGGACTTCGACGCCACACCTTCGCAGGCGGGCGAGCCCTTCTACGCGGAACAGCAGCTCGCGACCAACGGCGAGGGCGGCTTCCCCAACTACCGCATCCCGGCGCTGGCCGTCACCAACGGCGGCGACATCCTCGCCTCGTACGACGGCCGGCCCTCCTCGATGGACGCGCCTGGCCCCAACTCCGTTCTGCAGCGCCGCTCCACCGACGGCGGCAAGACCTGGGGCGAGCAGACTTTTGTCCACGAGGGCAAGGTCGAGGTGCCCATCACGGGCTACTCCGACCCGAGTTACATGATGGACCGCCATACCGGCGACGTTTTTAATTTCCATGTGAAGTCTTTCGACAAGGGCTTCGGCGGCTCACAGCCGGGCGTCGACCCCGACGACCGCAATGCGCTGCACGCCGAGGTCAGCGTTTCCCGCGACGAAGGCCGCACCTGGGAGCACAAGGTCATCACCGCGGACATCACCGACGACCTCGGCTGGCGGTCCCGGTTCGCGGCCTCGGGCCAGGGCATCCAGCTGAAGTACGGTGAGCACGCGGGACGCCTGATCCAGCAGTTCACGATCATCAACGGCGCCGGCGCCTTCCAGGCCGTGTCCGTCTACTCCGACGACCACGGCAAGAGCTGGAAGGCCGGCAAGCCGGTCGGCGTGGGCATGGACGAGAACAAGACCGTGGAGCTCTCCGACGGCCGTGTCATGCTCAACTCCCGTGACTCGCACCGCTCCGGCTATCGCAAGGTCACGATCTCCGAGGACGGCGGTGTCACCTATGGCGAGGTGACGATCGACCGCGAACTGCCGGACCCGACGAACAACGCCGCCATCGTCCGCGCCTACCCCAACGCACCGGAAGGCTCCGACCGGGCCAAGGTGCTGCTGTTCTCCAACGCCGGCTCCACCAGCCAGCGCGCCAACGGCACCATCCGGATGAGCTTCGACGATGGCGAGACCTGGCCGGTCAGCCGCGTCTTCCAGCCTGGCGGGATGGCGTACTCGACGCTGGCGACCCTGCCGAACGGCAACATCGGCCTGCTGTACGAGCCCGACGCCGGCAACGGCGGCATCCGGTTCGCCCAGTTCAGCCTCGCCTGGCTGCAGGGCGTCGCCGCTCCGCTCACCGTGACGGACGTCTCGGTCGAGCGCGGCAGCACGCAGTCCTTCGAGATCACGGTGGCGAACCAGAGCGGTGCCGCGCTCCATGTGAAGGACCTCGCCCTCGCGGTGCCGGACGGCTGGTCGTACGAGGTGGCGGCGCCTCACCGGATCCTGCCCGGCGCCTCGGAGGCGGTGACGGCCACCGTCACCGTCCCCGCGAGCGCGACCGGGAGCAGCTACCGGCTGACCGCCACGCTCACCGACGTGAAGGGCCGTACGTCACACGGCACCTTCATGGTCAAGGTGCCGAAGACGGAGGAGGAACTCACGCCGGGCCGCATCCTCGTGACTGGCGGCACGCTCACGAACCCGCAGACGGACGGCTACCAGGCCGACGACAAGCTGGTCTTCAGCTACACCGTCACCAACCTCTCGGACGCCGCCACCACGGTCGTGCCCAGCGGGAACCTCAAGGACTTCGACCCGAAGACCGACAGCCGCAACTGCCGCTATCGCACCCTGCAGGCGAACGCCTCGTACACGTGCGACTTTCCGTACCACGTCGTCACCCAGGACGACCTGACCGCAGGACACTTCACGCCGCGCTCGACGTGGACCTCGACCTCCGGTGACACGGTCACCGTGGTGGAGCACGACGGCGAACGCGTCGAGCTGGGCTGAGCTGACCGCTCAGCGACGCGCTGACCCCTGGTGAGGATCAGCCCTCGACGGGCTGATCCTCACCAACGGTTCTTCGAACCAGCGGTGGTCGATGCCGGGTCTTGCCGTCGGCGCACGCCTCCGTCCCCTCCAGAGGGCCAGCGGCGTGCCACTCCGGAGCCGGCGCGTCATGGACCCGGAGCGGCCGGCCGGCTGTTTGGGCGGCGGCTCGGGCGCCCCGGCCCTCATGCCCGATCGGGGCGACAAGTTCAGGCCAGAAGGCCCTCTTGCGCCAGAAGTTGATGTCTTGAATACTCCCGAGCAGCGCTTGTCAGGGGCACGGCATATTCGCAATGCGGACATGCGGCCGTGCGCATGACTGCGCCTCACGGGTCCGACCACCCCACAGGCGGACCCCCGATTTCCCCTCAGGAGGAATGAAAAGTGAGGATCAAGCGCACCACCCCCCTCAGCGGTACCGCGAGACGCAGCAGGGCCGTCGCCATCGCCGCCGGCCTTGTCGCCGTCGCCGCACTCGCCGTCCCCACCGCCCAGGCCGACACCAACACCACCTTCAGCGCCAACCAGCTCTCCGCCGCGAGCGACGCCGTGCTCGGCGCCGATGTGGCGGGCACCGCCTGGAACATCGACCCGGCGACCAACACCCTCGTGGTCACCGCGGACCGCACGGTCTCGCAGGCCGAGATCAAGCGGATCAAGCAGTCCGTCGGAGCCAACGCCGGCGCCCTGCGGATCGAACGCACCTCCGGGAAGTTCAGCAAGCTGCTCTCCGGCGGCGACGCGATCTACGCCCCCGGCTGGCGCTGTTCCCTCGGCTTCAACGTTCGCAGCGGCAGCACCTACTACTTCCTGACCGCCGGTCACTGCACCGACGGCAATCCGCCCTGGTACACCAACTCGTCGAACACGACCAAGATCGGCCCGACGGTCGGCTCCAGCTTCCCGGTCAACGACTACGGACTGGTGCGGTACGACAACACCGCGATCGACCACCCGGGCACCGTGGGCAGCGTCGACATCACCAGCGCGGCCAACGCCACGGTCGGGATGTCCGTCACCCGCCGAGGCTCCACCACCGGCATCCACAGCGGCTCCGTCACGGGCCTCAACGCCACGGTCAACTACGGCAACGGCGACATCGTCTACGGCATGATCAAGACCAATGTCTGCGCGGAGCCCGGCGACTCCGGCGGCCCGCTCTACTCCGGGTCCAAGGCGATCGGCCTGACCTCGGGCGGCAGCGGCAACTGCTCCTCCGGCGGTACGACGTACTTCCAGCCGGTCACCGAGGCGCTCAGCGCGTACGGGGTCAGCGTCTACTGACCCCCCGGCACCTGTCGTAGTACCCCCGAACAGGCAGTCGACCGAGACGGAGTCCCCGCCCGAATCCTGGGCGGGGACTCCCGTTCACCCCGCGGCTTTTGAGAGAATGTGGGGCAGGTCGGTCAAGCAGGAGCAAACGGGGGCGGATGCTGTGCCTCCCGGAGGGATGCCCTCCGGGGACCCCCGCAGACACCTCAGGGGGTTCCAGGTCCGTGAAACGCATCGGAGTGACCGGCCATCGCAGCATTCCGGAAGAGGCCCATGCCCATGTGCTGGCCGGGTTACAGGCGGCGCTCTGCGGCTTCGAAGGATCCCTGGAGGCCCTCTCCAGCCTGGCGGTGGGAGCGGACCAGCTCTTCGCCGATCTGGCCCTGGCCCGCGGCGCGGATCTGACCGTGGTCATCCCCAGCAGCGATTACGAATCCAGTTTCGCCGACGCGACGGAACTTGCCCGCTACCAGGCCCTCAGGAACCGGGCGGTCCGGGAGATCCGGCTGGACTACCCGCACTCCACCGACGAGGCGTACTACGCGGCGGGCGCGTACATCGCCGACCACTGCGACCGGCTGCTCGCCGTATGGGACGGCAGGCCGGCCCGGGGCTTCGGCGGCACCGGCGACATCGTGACGTACGCCCGCAGCCTGGGCCGCCCGGTGACCGTGATCTGGCGCGAGGGCGTGGAGCGCTGACGTCGACCGGTTCGCGCGGCCGTTCGTACCCGACCTGGCGAACCGCGGCGTGGAGCGCTGACGTCGACCGGTTCGCGCGGCCGTTCGTACCCGACCTGGCGAACCGCCCTCATGTGATCTGACGCTCCCTCACATCTGGTGCCGGGCAAGCCAGTCGGTGTGCTGCGGGGAGACGATGCGTTCGGTCTCGAAGACGGCTCGCGGCCACTGCTGTTCCGTCAGTGTGGTCTCCATCGCCACCTGCATCGACTCCAGATCCTGCTCCACCAGCGAGTGAGCCGAAATCAGCGGGTGGTGGCGGCGCATCTCGCTCCACGCCAGACAGGCCGCCGCGGCTGCCGACAGCAGCCCCGTCAGCGCGAAGGACTGGGTGACGGAGAACGTCCTCAACAGCGCGAACACCAGGGCGAGCGCGGTCAGTACGGCAATGGTGGTCGACCAGGCCAGGGTGGCCCGCCGGGACACCTCCTGACGTCTGCGGTACCAACTGCGCTGCTCGATCAGCCGGTCCCGTACGTACGTCTCCTTGCGCACGGTGAACGCCTTGTTCCGCAACTCGCGCATGGCGTCCGTGATCAGCCTGCCCGAGTCCGCCGTCAGGTCGCGGGGGTCGGCCCACCCCACCTTGCGGAGCTCCTGGAGGCCCTCTTCCAGACGGTTCGCGAACATCGCCTCCGGGTGCTGGACTCGGGTGTCGAACGGCGAGCCGTGCACCGAATAGCGCCAGCACATCGACTTGATGAACTCCGCGGCGGACCGGTTGAGTTGCCATTGCGACTTTGCTTTGCGGCGGGCGGTGAGATACGTCGTGATCAGGACACCCGCATAGGCCAACACGCCGATGACGTCGATGAGTTGAAGCATGCCGACCGCCTCCGCGCGCCAGGGCACCGCAGCCGGTATCGCGCCCATGACCAGCAGGATCAGCTGGACGCGGGTGGTGTTCACGGCCTCCCGCTGGCTCGCGATGGCGATCGCGTCCGTGTGGTGGAAGAGCTCCGGCAGATCAGCGTTCCTGAACACCATGCTCTGGAGCGGTCCGGGAATCGCCGTCATGTTCACCCCCGTCTGCGGTTATGGGCATGTTCGTTCGGTGAGTTGGATGGGGGGCAAGAGCGTAGAGGTGTGGGGTGGGCACGGCAATGGACCTGGGGCGGCAACGGCGCTTTTCGGTCCCCGGGAAGGCCCCCTCGTGCGATTCGGGACACTGTGGCAGTCTGGTCCAACTGATGTTGTGGTGAGGCGTGTTGCTGTCCGGAACGCATTTTGCGGCCAACTGACGGGGGGACCGGGGATGATCGAGGCATACGACGAGAACGAGGATCCGTTGGCCGGCGCTCAGCGACGGATCCGCCGAAGTCCTCTGCTGTTCACCACGCCGCTCGTGCTCCTCGGCCTGCTGACCGCACTGCTCGTCTGGGAAGCGACCCGGGCCAACGTGTCGGCCGAAGCGCGGACCGAGTGGCCGTGGCGTCTGCAACTGATCGACGGGCAGGTGCTGGGAAGTCTGCTGGCGGTCTCGCTGGGGGCCGTGCTGGCCCGCGCGCAGTACGCCCGCACGGTCAGGCCGTACCTGGGCTGGCGGGCTGCCTGGACGAAGGGGCTGCTGACGACGGAAGCGCCTGCCTGGCGCGTCGGAATACTGAACGGCGGCCAGCACATGGCCTTGATCGAATCATGGGACACCAGGGTGGTCATGCAGGGTGCGGACGACTCCGCCGACGCGCGGTGGAGCAGCGTCGCCGACACCGTGGCCGAGCTGACCGAGGCCGGATTCGTGGTCGGGGAGGACTTCCGGCTGATCGGGTTCGGCGCCGGATTCCCCCTGGTAGGAGCCGTAGGAGGCCATGACACGGTGTTGGTGGGCGCGTTCTCCGAGTCCTTTGCCCATCGGGTCCGGTCGCTCTACGTGCGTGTCAGGGTTACGGATGTCGTGGGCGACACCCATGAGCGGACCATGGACTGCATGAAGGACGTATGGATCGAAAGGGCCGCTCCGGCGGCCGGCTGACTGTTTCCCCGACTCGCGCGGCGGGACGAGGGCCGTTCGAGCGGGAAGAGCAAGTCCTGTACGGCACTGGTGTGAACAGTGGATCACTGCGGTGCAATAGCCGGTTGAGGAGAGTAAAGTCGTGCCGCCGGGCGCTGTGGTCATACAGAAACTGGCTGCTTTTCTCCATGATCCGGAAAACTCCCCTCAAGGACGGCCGTGAAGATCTCTGAATCCCCTCGCCCCTTCGCTGTTGCGAAGAAGAACCCGGTGCCGCTCTCCAAGATCGACACCCGCACCGCAGAAGCCACCAGGAAGCTTGGCCGGGTGTTTTCGGCCTCGACCGATCGCCACACCATGGCGTCTTCGTTCAGTTCTGCGCTCTGATTCGCGTTGCATGCTGGCTAGACTGAGGGAATGACAGGACCCCTGGTCCCATTCCGCGAAATTGTGCTCAAAGTGCACAGCAGGTGCGATCTTGCCTGCGATCATTGCTACGTCTACGAACATGCAGATCAGAGTTGGCGTACCCGCCCCAAAGCAATCTCTGACGACGTCATCTTCCGGACAGCTCAGCGCCTGGCCGAGCATGCCACAACGCATGCGTTGCCCTCCGTGTCAGTGATCCTGCACGGAGGGGAGCCTCTAATGGCGGGCCCCGCCCGACTGCGGCGCGTCTGCGAAGAGCTCACCTCCGCCTTCGAGGGCGTCGCGGAGCTCGACCTCCGTATCCACACCAACGGACTCCAGCTCAGCCCGCGTTATCTCGACCTCTTCGACGAGTTCGGCGTCAGGGTCGGCATCTCCCTCGACGGTGACCGGGCCGCCAACGACCGCCACCGCCGCTACGCCGACGGTCGCAGCAGCCACCCCCTGGTCCTCAAGGCCGTCGAGCTGCTCCGGCAGGAGCGTTACCGCCATCTCTATCTCGGCCTCCTGTGCACCGTCGACATCGAGAACGACCCGCGCGCGGTTCTCGACGCGCTCGCCGAGCTCGACCCGCCGCTCATCGACTTCCTGCTGCCGCACGCCACCTGGGACGATCCGCCGCCCCGCCCGGACGGGTCCCCCACCGCCTACGCCGACTGGCTTCTCGCGGTCTTCGACCACTGGCAGGAGCGGGGACGCCCGGTGCCGGTGCGGCTCTTTTCCTCGGTGCTGTCCACGCTGAGCGGCGGCCCCAGCCTCACGGAGTCCCTGGGGCTCGCCCCCACCGACCTCGTCGTCGTCGAGACCGACGGCCAACTGGAGCAGGTCGACTCGCTCAAGAGCGCCTACGAAGGCGCGGCGGCCACCGGATTCGATGTCTTCACCCATGCCTTCGACGAGGTTGCGTCCCACCCCGGGGTGCGGGCCCGCCAGCTCGGACTGGCCGGTGTCAGCGAGACCTGCCGGCAATGCCCCGTCGTACGTTCCTGCGGAGGCGGCCTGTACACCCACCGGTACCGCTCCACGGGGCCGTCCGACGCATTCGACAACCCGTCCGTGTACTGCGCCGATCTGGCCGCCCTGGTGCGCGGCATCGAGGCGCGTACGGCGACGGCCCTCGTCGCGCCCGCGGTGACCGAGCCCGTCGAACTGGCCGCCGCCCAGCAGGACCTCACCCGCACCCTGCTCGCCCTGCTCAACGTCGACATCGGGCGGTACGGCGGCGAGCAGTGGGCGGCCGCCTGGGAGCTGGCCGCCACCATCGAGGCGTCCGAGGAGGGGGCCCGCGGGCTGAACGAGGTGCTGGCGCACCCGTACACCCGCACCTGGCTGCTCGACGCGATGGAACGGGTCCACGAGCGGCCCGGAGCCGTACGGGTGACGCGCCGGATGTCGGCGTACCTCGCGGCCGCCGTCGTCCGGACCGGCCTGGATCTGCCCGTACCGGTGCCCTTCTCGGATGGCCGGATCTTCCTCCCCGGTCTCGGCGAGTTGCGGATCGCGGACGCCGGGGAGGACGGCACGGCACTCCTGCACGCCACCGAGGACGGTTTCCTCGTCCGGCGGGAAGGCGGCGACGCAGCCGAGCACCGCGTCGTACGGCCGGAGGCGGCCGGTCCCGGCTGGCGGCCGCTGCGCCGGATCCCGACACCCGGTTCGGCGGCCGGCTTCGTGCTCGACGACCTCGACCCGTACCGCGACTGCTTCTCCCTGCCCGCCGCGGACGCGCTCGACGACCGGGCCGCCGCCGACCTGGCGGCCAGGATCGGCGAGGCCTGGACGCTCATCGAGGCGAAGGCGCCCGGGCGCACCGAGGAGATGGCCGGCCGTCTCACCACCCTCACCCCGCTGACCGGTCTGGCCCCGGCGGAGCCCGCCGTCGGAAGGCACGGATACGGCGCGCTGGGAATCGCCCCGGACGCCAGTTCCGAGGAACTGGCGTTCGCGCTGCTGCGCGGTTTCCGGCGGGCCGAATTGTGGGCACTTCGGGATGTCACGGATCTTTACGCGGCGGACGGCTCCTGGGAACATCGGATGCCCTGGCAGGAAGAACCAGTTCCGTTTTCCCGGTTGCTGGCCGACACCTATGAGCGGATGGCGTTGGGGGCTTTCGACCCGCGCTGTCTGGAGGGCGTACCGCAGGCCCTCGACGCTCTGGAAGGTGCCGCCGAACTGACCATCGGTGGGAAACGGCTGCTGGACCGGATGCGAAAAGAGATCTGAGGATTGCATTCCGGTTCGGCCGGGGTCGTCCGTACGCACAGGACAACTGGGAGGAACAGGCGCAGACCCGATTCGATCAAGGAATGATCGACGGAACCTGGGAACGTATGACTGAAAAATGGCGTTGAATGACCGAACGCCATGGGGGTGGAGCAACGTCCGCTCCGGAATGATGAATTCGCTCGCATTCACTATCACTCCTCGGGTGCGGGTGCTCACACAGGACGGGGGTCGTGTGCACGCAACAACGCAGCAGCGAGCGGCGGACCATCGGCCGTACTTCTTCTTGAGCTACGCGCATACACCGGGGTACGGCAGTGGAACGGACCCCGACATGTGGGTCGAGCGGCTCTTCCAGGATCTCTGCGGCCATGTGATGGCCCTGACCGATCTCCCCGCGGGCGCGCCCGCGGGGTTCATCGACCGCGAGATACGCTCCGGCGAGGGCTGGTCGGAACGGCTCGGTGAGGCGCTCGCCACCTGCCGGGTATTCGTCCCGCTGTTCTCGCCGCGCTACTTCGCCAGCGAAATGTGCGGCAAGGAGTGGTACGCCTTCGCCCAGCGCGCCATCCATCACCAGGCCCGCTCCAACCAGAGTGCCGAGGCGATCGTCCCGGCGCTCTGGGTGCCCGTGCCACCGAGCCAGCTTCCGGGACCGGCCGAGCGATTACAGTTCAACCACCGCGATTTCGGCGACCGTTACGTCAGCGACGGGCTCTACGGGCTGATCAAACTCAAGCTCTTCGAGGAGGAGTACGAGCGCGCGGTGTACGAACTCGCCAAGCGCATCGTCACAGTCGCCGACACCATAAGGCTCGGCACCGGCCGCCCCGTCGACTACCGGCTGGCCCCTAGCGCCTTCGGCCCGCCGGACGGTGGAGTTGGCGGGCCCCGCCCCATGCAGGTGACCATCGCCGCCCCCACGCGGCACGACCTGCCCGAGGGACGCAACGCCGAGTACTACGGCGACAATCCGCAGGACTGGAACCCCTACCACCCGGCCGCCGCCCGACCCCTGGCCTATGTCGCCCAGGACCTGGTGCGCTCCCTCAACTACCAGGTCACCATCTCCTCCTTCGACGAGGAGTCCGGGCACCCGGAGGGCAAACAGCCCCCCAGTAGACCGGAGATCCTGCTCGTCGACCGCTGGGCCCTGCAGGACGAGGAGCGGCGCAGGAGGCTCGCCGCCTTCGACGCGGAGAACCGCCCCTGGGTGACGATGGTCGTGCCGTGGAACCGCGAGGACCCCGAAAGCAGGGCCTCCGAGGCCGAGTTGACCGAGAAACTCGAACAGACCATGCCGGCCAAGATGCGCCAGGGGCGGGCCTACTGCCGCGTCGCCGCCAAGGGCGTACCCAGCATCGACGCCTTCGGACGGATCCTGCCACAGGTGGCCGAAGTGGCGGCCCAGCAGTACCTGAGACATGCGGCGGTCTACCCGCCCGCCACCGGCGGCGGACACACCAAACGGACACGGTTGATGGGGCCGATGGCGCAGACGAACGACATCCCCGAGACACACGACCCTGCGACGGATGCGGAGGACACGGATGACGGCCAGTCGTGACGGGCGCATCGTCACCTTCTACTCGTACAAGGGCGGCACCGGGCGCACCATGGCCCTGGCCAACACCGCCTGGATACTCGCGGCCAACGGAAAACGGGTACTGGCCGTCGACTGGGACCTGGAGGCACCGGGGCTCCACCGGTTCTTCCACCCGTTCCTGGACCCCTCGACCCTCGGTGCCACCACCGGCGTCATCGATCTGATCACCGAGTACGCGTGGGCCGCGACCAGCCCCGTACAGCGCGCCGACGACTGGCACCGCGACTACGCCCGCATCCAGCCGCACGCCGTGTCGCTCACACCCGAGGCGCTCGGCTGGGAGTTCCCGCACGGCGGGACCCTCGACTTCGTCTCCGCCGGTCGGCAGAACCGCGAATACTCCGCGACCGTCTCCACCTTCGACTGGGACAACTTCTACGACCGGCTCGGCGGCGGCCATTTCTTCGACGCCCTGCGCGACGACATGAAGGCCAACTACGACTACGTCCTGATCGACAGCCGGACCGGCCTCAGCGACATCGCCGACATCTGTACCGTCCACCTGCCCGACGTCCTCGTCGACTGCTTCACCCTCAGCGACCAGTCGATCGACGGCGCCGCCTCCGTCGCCCGGCAGATCTCCGAGCGCTACACCGGTCGCCCCATCTCCATCTACCCCGTCCCGATGCGCATCGACGAGGGCGAGAAGGAGAAGGCCGATGCCGGACGGGCACTGGCCCGGCTCAAGTTCGACCGGCTGCCGCGCGATCTGTCCGGCGACGAACTCACCGCGTACTGGGGCGCGGTGGAGATTCCGTACCGCCCCTACTACGCGTACGAGGAGACCCTCGCCACCTTCGGCGACGAGGCCGGTCTCACCAACTCGCTGCTCTCCGCCTTCGAACGGCTGACCTCCGTCATCACCGACCAGGAGATCACCTCGATGCCCCCGGTCGGCGAAGAGGTACGGCTGCGCATCCGTGACGCGTTCACCCGGCGCAGGCCCGCGCTGCCCGCCGATCTCTTCCTCAGCTACGTGGCCGAGAACCGGATGTGGGCCGACTGGATCGAATCCGTGCTCACCCGGGCCGGTTTCCGCGTCGTACCGCGCGACGTGTCCGCGGAGCGGGAGAACGGGGAACCGGCGGAGATCACCACCGAGAACGCGACCCGCACCGTGGTGCTGCTCTCCAGCGCCTACCTCAAGTCGCAGCGCGCGGTGAACCTCTGGGACCGGGCCGTGGCGGAGGACCCCGGTGGCGGCCGACGCCATCTGCTGCCGCTCAGGGTCGGTGACGTACGGCTGTCCGCGCCCTACATCGACCGCAACCCCGTCGACCTCTTCCGGCTCGACGAGGTGCACGCCACCGCGGCGCTGCTGCGCGCCCTGGACCGGCCCGTCCAGCTCACCGACGCCGTGTCGCCCGGACCGCGCTTCCCCGGCACCGTCCCCAGGATCTGGAACGCGCCGCCGCGCAACCCCGGCTTCACCGGCCGTTCCCTGGTCCTGGAGCGGATGCGCGACCAGCTCGGCGGCGGCATGGCCGTCGTGCTGCCGCAGCCGCAGACCCTGTACGGACTCGGCGGCGTCGGCAAGACCCAGGTCGCGCTGGAGTACGTGCACCGCTTCATGGCCGACTACGACCTGGTCTGGTGGATATCGTCCGAGCAGACCGACGACGTGGTGGCCGCGCTCGCCGAGCTCGCGGTCCGGCTGGGCGCCCAGGGCGGCGACGACATGGCGGCCGCGTCCCAGGAGGCCGTGGACCTGCTGCGGCGCGGTGTGCCCTCGGACCGCTGGCTGCTGGTCTTCGACAACGCCGACGACCCCGAGCGGCTCCGGCGCTACTTCCCGCAGGGCGGCTCCGGACACATCCTGGTCACCTCCCGCAACCAGGCCTGGTCCCAGCACGGCGACGCGCTGCCCGTCGACGTCTTCCTGCGCGAGGAGTCCATCGAACACCTGCAGCGCCGCGCCCCCGGGCTGAGCGACGAGGATGCCGCCCAGGTGGCGACCGCGGTCGGTGACCTGCCGCTCGCCGTCGAACAGGCGGCGGCCTGGATCGCGGAGACCGCCACCCCGATCGACACCTATCTGGAACAGCTGGCGCAGCAGGCCCCCGAGGTCCTGGCTCTCAACCAGCCGGCCGGCTATCCGCAGCCGGTCGCGGCGACCTGGAACATCTCCATCGAGCGGCTGAAGGAGCGCTCGCCCGCCGCGGTGCGGCTGCTCCAGCTCTGTGCCTTCTTCGCGCCCGAGCCGATCTCGGGGAATCTCCTCTACAGCAAGGAGATGATCGAGGCGCTGAAGCCGTACGACGCCTCGCTCCAGGAGAAGCTCGTGCTGGGCCGGGTCATCCGGGAGATCGGCCGGTTCGCCCTCGCCAAGGTCGACCAGGTCTCCAACTCCATCCAGGTGCACCGGCTCGTCCAGGCCGTCATCCGGGCCCAGCTCAGCGAGGAGGAGCAGCAGGACGCGCGGCACGCCGTCCACCGCATCCTGGCCGGCGCCCGGCCCGACGACGAGAACGAGCCGATCGACAACCCTGCGAGCTGGCCGCAGTTCGCCACGATCTGGCCGCACCTCGGCCCGTCCGACGCCCGCAACTGCAAGGACCCCGAGGCCCGCAGGCTGCTGATCGACCGGATTCGTTATCTCTGGAAGCGAGGTGACTTCAGGACCGCCGCCGCTCTCGGCGAGGAGCTGCGTGCCCTCTGGAAGGAGACGCTGGGGGAGCGGGACATCCAGTACCTCTACCTCTGTTTCCACCTCGCCAACGTCTACCGTTCGCGCGGCCGTTATGTGGAGGCACGGGAGCTCGACGAGATCACCCTGGCGATGCAGCAGGAGGTCCTGGGCCCGGAGCATCCGCACACGTACATGAGCACCAGCAGCCTGGCGACGGACCTCGGCACGCTCGGCGAGTACACCAGGGCGATCGAGCTGGCGACGGAGGCGACCGACGGCTTCAACCAGATCTTCCACGATTCGCACCCGAGGACCCTGGCGGCGGCCAACAACCTGGCGTTCACGCTGCGGTCCATCGGGCAGTACGCCAGGGCCAGGGAGATCGACCAGGACGTCTTCGACAAGCGGGACCAGGTGCTCGGCCCAGAGCACCCGTACACCCTCTCCTCGGCCATGAACCTGGCCCGCGACCTGCGTGACGTCGGGCGGTACGAGGACGCGGTCGGCATCCTCAGCCGCACGTACGACAGCTACAAGGCAACGCTCGGCCGGGCCTTCCCCGGCACGCTGAGCGCGGCGAAGAGCCTGGCGGTGTCGCTGCGCCGGGCGGGCAGACTGGAGGACGCCCGCAGGCTCACGGTGGCCACCCGTGCCAGGTACCGGGCCAAGTACACCGTCGTCAACCCGGAGTCGCTGGCCTGTGACCTCAACATGGCGGCCGACCTGTACGCGGCGGGCGAGACCACCGAGGCCAGGAACACCGCGCAGGAGGTCGTCGACCAGTACATGAAGGTGCCGGGGGAGAAGCACCCGTACACCCTGGCCGCCCTGAACAACCTCGGCGTCTACCAGTTGGGGGCCGGCGAGGTGGAGGAGTCGGAACGGGTGCTGACCCGGGTGGTCGCCTCGATGCGGGAGGTGTACGGACCGGAGCACCCCAACACCCTGTTCTGCGTCATGAATCTGGCCAACGCGACGGCCGAGACGGGCAACCTCGACATCGTGCTGGAGACCGAACGGAAGGTGGCCGGACAACTCAGGCGCGTCCTCGGGGCGCACCACCCGGAGACGCTGGCCATGATGTCGAACATGGCGGTCACGCTCGACGCGATGGGGCGCAAGGACGAGGCGATGCGGCTGCGGGTTGAAACGGTCGAGGAGCTGTCCCGGCAGCTCGGCGAGGACCACCCGATGACCCGGATCGCCCGGGACGAGCGCCGGTTCGAGCGCGAACTGGAACCGATGGCGGTATGAGCCCGGGGAGCGTCCGGCCGCCGCCGGACGCTCCCCGCCTCCCGGGCCCGGACCTCAGCAGGCGGCCGGTTCCAGCAGCCAGTTGAGGATGCGGGGCAGGGCGTGCAGCGCGTCGAAGTGCGCGGCCGCCGGTTCCACCACGACGGTGGAGTTCGGGATGCGCCCGGCCAGCCAGCGGGAGTGGCCCACCGGCGTGAACACGTCCTGCTCGCCGTGCCAGAGCATCACCGGTCCGGTGATGTCCGCGGGGTCGAATCCCCAGGGGCTGCAGAACGCGATCGCGTCGTCGATCCAGCCCCATGCCGATGTGCGCAGCCCCTCACGGTAGTTGCGCAGCAGCATGGTGCGGACCCCGGCGTCGTTGACCACGACCCGGTCCGAGTCGGTCAGCTCCCGGCGCAGATCGTCGATGAGCCGGACCGGATTCTTCCTGATCACCGCGGACCGTGAGATGAACGACTCCGCGAGCCCGTCCGGATCGGCCGTGGCGGTGGAGTACGCCAGCACATTGGAGGCGGCCATGCCCTCGAACCAGTCGAGGCCGTCGGCATCCCGGGGGGCCAGCCCGACCAGTGCGGCGGTACGGGTGACCCGATCGGGCATCAGCGCGGCGCAGGCCAGGGCATGCGGAGCGCCACCGGAGCGGCCCACCACGGCGAACCGCTCCAGCCCGAGGTGGTCCGCGATGGCCCGTACGTCCTGGACGGCATCGGCGACACAGCGGCCCGGCAGCCGGTCGGATTCGCCGTAGCCCGGCCGGTCGTAGGCGATCAGATGGGTCTTGCGCTGGTACAGCACCATGCCGCGCGGGGCCGGGCCGAGCCTGCTGCCGGGCATTCCGTGGAGCAGGAAGACCGGTCTGCCGCGGGGATCCCCGAAATGCTCCACGATCAGATTCCGCCCATCCGTTGCGCGCACCCGACTACGCACTCCGCGCCTCCTCCGTTTGGTGCGGGCACCACGTGCCCGGCTTTTCCCCGCCCGATTCGATGATGGCTCATCAGAGCACTTACCGGCACGGCGTGTTGGGAAACGTTGGGGGCCTTCGGGGGCGCAGACGTTCTTCGGGTGGCATGTGCTCATCATTTTTGGGTGACGTGATGTTCACACCCCGTCAATTCGCCACTCCTACCTTCCGGAAGCGTGCGATCCCGCCGCCGACCGGTGGCGGGCAAGTCACCACCTCCCCCCTGGAGTGGCAAGTGGAACGTCGCAATTTCCTTCGTGGAGCGGTCATCGGCGGTTCGGTCGCGGCCTTCGGTGGAACCCTGATGCACGGCGCCGCGTACGCGGCCCCGGCTCAGCCCGGTTCCGGACCCTACGGGGCACTGGGTGCCGCGGACGCCAACGGCATCCAGCTGCCTGCCGGGTTCACCAGCAGGGTCATCGCCCGGTCCGGCCAGAAGGTCGGCTCCACCAACTACACCTGGCACAACGCCCCTGACGGCGGTGCCTGTTTCGCCGACGGCACCGGCTGGATCTACGTCTCCAACTCGGAGATCAGTCCCTCCGGTGGCGCGAGCGCGGTCAAGTTCTCCTCGACCGGCGCGACCATCGGCGCGTACCGGATCCTCTCCAACACCCGGCAGAACTGCGCGGGTGGCGCCACCCCGTGGAACACCTGGCTCTCCTGCGAGGAGGTCAGCCTCGGGTACGTGTACGAGACCGACCCGTGGGGTGTGAACGCGGCCGTCCGCCGGGACGCGATGGGCAAGTTCAAGCACGAGGCGGCCGCGGCCGACCCGGTCCGCAAGGTGATCTACCTGACCGAGGACGAGACCAACGGCTGCTTCTACCGTTTCATCCCGACGACCTGGGGCAACCTGTCCTCCGGCACGCTCCAGGTGCTGAAGGCCGGCACCGCCACCTCCGGCTCGTTCACCTGGGCGACCGTGCCGGACCCGGACGGCGCCCCGACCGTGACCCGGGACCAGGTCTCCGGTGCCAAGCGGTTCAACGGTGGTGAGGGCTGCCACTACTCGAACGACACCGTCTGGTTCACCACCAAGGGCGACAACCGTGTCTGGCAGGTCGACCTGGCCACGAACACCTATGAACTCGCCTACGACGACTCGCTGGTGGTGGGTGGCGGCGCCCCGCTGACCGGTGTCGACAATGTCACCGGCTCCTCCTCCGGAGACCTGTTCGTCGCCGAGGACGGCGGCAACATGGAGATCTGCATCATCACTCCGGACGACGTGGTGGCTCCCTTCCTGCGGATCACCGGCCAGTCCGCCTCCGAGATCACCGGACCGGCCTTCTCGCCCGACGGCAAGCGGCTGTACTTCTCCAGCCAGCGGGGCACGACCGGCAGCTCGTCCGCCGGCATCACGTACGAGGTGACCGGGCCCTTCCGGGCGTAGGCGCCTCAGGCTGGGGCCTCGCGAACACCGCGGAGGCCGCCGGACGGATCCGGGGCGCGGGGGGGCGTCGGCCTGGGCCAAAAATGCTTGAAAGTTGAAGCAAGGCCCCTTGTGGGTTACCTTGAAGATTCAAGTTCATGCGGTGCTGCTCAGCGCCGCGCGGCCCCTGCCCCCGCCCCACGAGGAGCCCTTCCCTTGACCACTCCTGCCACCACCCTGTCCCGCCCCGCCGCCGCGCCCGAGAAGGCCCCGGCCGCCCCCGCCCGCGCCTATGACATCGGTCTGCTCGTGCTGCGCCTCGCGCTCGGCCTGACCATGGCCGCGCACGGCGCCCAGAAGCTGTTCGGCTGGTTCGGCGGGGGCGGCATCGACGGCACCGGGCAGTTCTTCGCCGCCTCCGGCTATCCCTCACCGAAGGCGTTCGCCGTCGTGGCCGGGCTCAGCGAGACCCTCGGTGGGCTCGGCCTCGTACTCGGCCTGCTCACTCCGCTCGCCGCTGCGGCCGTCGCGGGCACACTCGTCAATGCGATCTCCGTCAAGTGGGGCGGCGGCTTCTTCGCCCCGGAGGGCGTCGAGTACGAGCTCCTCATCGCCCTGACCGCGGTGGCGCTCGCCCTGACCGGCCCCGGCCGGATCGCCGTGGACCGGCTGCTGCCCCGGCTGCGCTCGCACCGGGTCGCCTACGGCGTCGCCGCGATCGTGCTCGGTGCCGTCGTGGCGGGTGTCACGCTGCTGCTCCGTCGCTGAGACGGGTGTGCCGCGGCACTTCTAGTATTTCTGCCCCGAGTCGCACCAGCGGGCTCGTCCGCATCACCTCGAATGATGTGGACGAGCCCGCTGTTCGTGATCCGACGGGGTCAGCCGGCCCAGACCTCGGCTTCGTCGGCCGGGACGGTGGTGGCGAGCTTCAGTTCCTTGCGGGCGGCGACCGTCTTGGCCGGGTCGATGCCGGTGAAGGCCCGGTCGTAGGCGAGGTAGAAGGCGTCCGTGTCACTGGCCGAGGCGGCCTTTTCCCATGCGGCGGCGGTCTCCTCCAGCCGCGTGCGGAGCTTGACGGTCTCCGGCTGCTGAACGCTCTTCAGGGCCGTGAGGTGGGTGCCGAGCGCGGCGGCAACGGCCTTGGCCTGCTTCTTGTAGCCGACCAAGTCGTCCTCGACCTGCTCCGCTTCGGGCTGGTTCGCCCACAGGGCTTCGTAGACGGCGTTCGAACCCTTCAGGTATGCGAGCTGGTCGGCGTTCAGGGACTCGCTCTTCAGCGAACCGGAGAACTTGCCGGCTTCCTTGGCGTACGTGCAGCTCACGCCCCGGTCGCCCGTCGCCCAGCTCTCCTTGGTGGGGTAGTAGTAGTACACGTCGACGCCCTTGGGAATGGCCCAGGTGTCGGGAGTGAACTTCTGCGCTTCGGCCGGGCAGCGTTCGTCGGCGATCTGCGCGGTTTTGTCCTCACCGGGGTACGCGGTCTTCCCGTCGATCTTGAACTCGCCGACGACCTGGCCCTCGTGCGGTTCCTTGCACGGCACGACCTCGACGCTGAACTCCTCGCCCTCGGGTGCCCCACTGTTCGGGTTGTAGCAGTCGCCGGTCGCGAGCGAGAAGACCGATCGCTGGCGAGCCACTTTTTTGGCGCCGGCTTTTGCGCTGTCGAGGGCTTCTGAGCACCCCACCGCTCCGATCGAGATCAGGGCTACGACAGCGGATATACCGCGCAGGGAACGGGACGTGACACCGAGAGACATGACGTGAGCATCCTCAAGCGGAAGGGCGTGAACAGGTGTGCGCATCGTATGGCATGTCAGTGACAGTGCTGTGTACAGGCACTTTGTTGCGCCGGGGGCGGGTGTGCAAGTGGCAGCCGGACGGGCTGTCGCCCGGCGCTCGGAGCCGGTCACGTCCGGCCGGTGCTCGCGGCGGCTGCGGGCGCGGGGTTCCGCTGCGGCGGAGAGGGGGGCAGATCGTCGAGCCGAAGGGCGCCCTGGCGCCCGCGGCGTCATCCGGCTCGCGCAGGGCCGTCGGGAGGGTGATGAGCGTGCCCGCCACCGCCCGCGACGACGCGATGAACAGCAACTGCAGTCCGAGCACACCGACGACAAGCAGTGCGGCCCGTGGGGTGACGGCGTTCTTCACCTCGTCAGCGAAAGTCGTGCCCCCACGGTCCGGGGCTTCGGCCGTTCGTGCAGGTGGGGTTGGGCCGAATGGCTGGCCGGAGCCGGGCCGGGCGAGGGCGGGGAGGTGACAGTTTCAGCCACACGCTGCGGACGCCTCGAATACGGTCACATGTTCGAATCTAGTCGCTGACCGGCTTCGATGGAGTTAGAGTAATCGAACGGACGTACGATGTAGGTATCGGGCGTATGGCTGAAATGGGGTGGAGGACGGAGGTGTGGCATGGCGGGCTTCGCGCATCTGCACGTGGCGTCCGGATACTCCGCTCGCTATGGCGCCGCCCACCCCGAGCACCTTGTCCGGCGGGCGGCCGAGCGCGGCATGACGACGCTCGCGCTCACCGACCGGGACACGGTCACGGGGGCGGTGCGGTTCGCGCGGGCCTGCGCCGGGGCCGGTGTCCGGCCGGTCTTCGGTGTCGATCTGGCCGTCGAGGCCCTGGCTCCTGCGCCTCCGCTTCCGGCACCGCGGCGCCGGACCCCGGTGCACGGTGGCGCGCACATCGTCGAGCCGCCCTTGCGGTTCGTGCTGCTTGCGCAGAACCGGGCGGGCTGGGCGCGGCTGTGCCGCATCACGTCGGCCGCGCACGCCGGGACCGCGGGCGGGGCGACGCCGGTGGTGCCGTGGGAGGCGCTGCGTGAGCACGGTGGCCCGGGTCTGATCGTGCTGCTCGGGCCGCTCTCGGAGCCGGTACGCGCGCTGGCGGCGGGCCGGGAGGACGTCGCGATGAAGTTGCTGGCGCCGTGGCGGGAGATCTTCGGCAGGGGGATACGGCTGGAGGCCGTCCTGCACAAACGGTCCGGTACCGGGCCGGGATCGCTTCGGGTGGCCGCCCGGACCCTGGCGCTGGCCGACCGTACCCACACCACCGCCGTGCTCTCCAACGCCGTCCGCTACGCCGACCCCGACCAGCACCGGCTCGCCGATGTCCTGGACGCCGCGCGGCTGTTGCGGCCCATCGACCGGCGCCGCCTGGACAGCGGGCAGCGCTGGCTCAAGGACGAGAGGGCGATGGCGGGCATCGCGCGGCTGATCGCCGAATGCGCAGGAGCGGGACCCCGGCGGGCGAGCCGTCTGCTGGGGGACACCGCCGCCACCGCGGCCGCGTGCACCGTCGAGCCCGCGGCGGATCTGGGGCTGGGCACGCCGCACTTCCCGGAGGCGCAAGTGCTCGGCGCCGGGCCCGGGGCGGGCGGCGCGGCACAGCTGCTGCGCCGGCAGTGCGAGGCGGGCATGGCCCGGCGCGGGCTGGACCGCGACCGCGTCGCGCTCGACCGGCTGGACGAAGAGCTCGCCGTGATCTCCAAGCTGAACTACGACCCGTACTTCCTCGCCGTCGGACAGGTCGTGGCCGACATCCGCGAGAAGGGCATCCGGGTGGCGGCCCGCGGCTCGGGCGCCGGGTCGATGGTCTGCCACGTGCTGGGCATCGCCACCGCCAACCCGCTCGATCACCACCTGCTGTTCGAACGCTTCCTGAGCGTGCGACGGACGTCACTGCCGGATATCGACATCGACGTGGAGTCCGCCAGACGGCTGGAGTGCTACGACACGATCTTCGACCGGTTCGGCAGGGAACGGGTGGCGGTCACCGCGATGCCCGAGACCTACCGGGCCCGTCGGGCCCTGCGGGACACCGGTCTGGCCCTGGGGATCGCACCGGCGGAGGTCGACCGGATCGCCAAGAGCTTCCCGCACCTGCGGGCAGCGGACATCAGGGGCGCGCTCGCCGAGCTGCCCGAACTGCGTCAGCTGGCGGCCGAGGCGAAACGGTACGGGCCGCTGTGGGAGGTGGCCGAAGGGCTCGACTCCCTGGTCCACGGCATGGCCATGCACCCCTGCGGTGTGGTCATCAGCGACGCGACGCTGCTGGACCGGCTGCCGGTGCAGCCCACCCCCCAGGGCGACTACCCGATGGCCATGGCGGCCAAGGAGGAGATCGAGGCACTGGGCAACATCAAGCTGGACGTCCTGGGCGTACGGATGCAGTCCGCGATGGCCCATGCGGTCAACGAGATCGAACGGACGACCGGCAACCACATCGACCTGGACGACCCGCGGCAGGTGCCGCTCGACGACGTCTTCGCGTTCAAGATCATCCAGGAGAGTCAGACCCTGGGCCTGTTCCAGCTCGAATCCCCTGGCCAGCAAGACCTCCTGTCCCGGCTGCAGCCCCGCGACCCGCAGGACGTCATCGCCGACATCAGTCTCTTCCGCCCCGGGCCGGTCGCCGGAGGAATGCCCGAGCGGTACATCGCCGCCCGCCACGGCGGCACTCCCTGCTACGTCCACCCGGACCTGGAACCCGTGCTCGCCGACACCTACGGCGTGACCATCTGGCACGAACAGATCATCGAGACGCTGTCGGTGCTGACCGGCTGCGACCGTGCTCTGGCCGAGGTCGCCCGGCGCGCGCTCGGCGACAAGGCGCGACTGCCCCGGATCAAGGACTGGTTCCACCGCCAGGCAAGTGCCCGCGGCTACAGCGCGACGGTCCGGGACGAGGTGTGGAAGACCGTAGAGGCCTTCGGCGCCTACGGCTTCTGCCGGGCGCACGCGGTCGCCTTCGCCGTGCCGGCCCTGCAGAGCGCCTGGCTCAAGGCGCACTACCCGGCGTATCTGCTGGCCGGGCTGCTCGAACACGACCCCGGTATGTGGCCCAAGCGTGTCCTCGTCGCCGACGCCCGCCGACGCGGCGTTCCCGTCCTGCCCGTCGACGTCAACCGCTCCGGGGCGGAGCACACCGTGGAGCGGACCGACGGGGAACGGTGGGGCGTACGGCTCGCGCTGTCCGCGGTGCGCGGCATCAGCAAGGAGGAGTGCGCCCGGATCGAGGAGGGCCGGCCGTACGGATCGCTGTCGGACTTCTGGCAGCGGGCCCGTCCCAGCCGGCCGGTCGCCGAACGCCTCGCGGAGATCGGCGCCCTGGGGTCCCTCCACGACGGCCGACTCACGCGGCGCGATCTGCTCCTGCAGATCGCCGAACTCCACCGGCAGTCCCGAGTCCGGTCCGCGGGCAGGGGCCAGCTGCCCATCGACGCCGAAGCGGCCGGTGGGGCGGAGCCGAGCGGACTGCCCGAAATGACCGGGCGCGAGGCTCTGAACGCAGAGCTGAACACGCTCGGCATCGACGTCTCCAAGCATTTGATGGAGCATCACCACCGGCTGCTGCGCGAGATCGGCGCGACCGACTCGGCCCACCTGGCGGCAGCCCGGGCAGGTCAGCAGGTCCTCGTCGCCGGGGTACGGGCCTCCACCCAGACCCCGCCGATCGCCAGCGGCAAGCGCATCATCTTCGTCACCCTGGAGGACGGCTCCGGCCTGGTCGACCTGGCCTTCTTCGAGGACTCCCACCCGGCCTGCGCGCACACCGTCTTCCACAGCGGACTGCTGTTGGTCCGCGGCACCGTCCAGGTGCGCGGCACCCGCCGCACCGTCGTCGGCACCATGGCCTGGGACCTGGACCGGATCGCCGCCGCCCGCCGCGACCACGGCCCCGAAGCCGCTCTCGCCCTCCTCGGCGCCGACCACCCGCACCCGACCCCCGCACAGCCGCGGCGGACCCTGGTCAACGGCACCACGGGCGCTCGGCTGCACCCGTACGCCGACCTGCGGCCCGCCGGCAGCCGTTCGGCCGACCTGAAGAAGCTCGGCTACACCAGCCCTGGGAGCGCGGGATGACCACGCGTCAGCGGTACATCGCCCACCTCCATCTGCACGCCGCGCTGAGCGAGGACCAGTACGACGACATAATCGAACTGGTGTCTGGTGTGACGCCTCACGTCCAGGCCGTCCCGCCCAACGCCGTCCAACTGGACCTGACTTCGGCGCTCAGGTACTTCGACCTGTCCCCGTACGACCTGGTCCAGATGGCGAAGCTCAGGTTGAAGGGCCTCTACGACATCGACAGCAGCGCCGGGCTCGCGGGCAACCGCATGCTGGCCGCCATGGCGGCCGACGCGTCCGCACCGGGGGACACCACCTGGGTCCCGTCCGGTCAGGCCGCCGCATGGCTGTACCCACGCCCGGTCACCGCGCTGCCGGGGGTCGGCCGGGCCACGGCGGCCACCCTCGACAAGTACGGCCTGCACACCATCGGCCAGGTCGCCGACGTGCCCGCGGCGACTCTGCAACGCCTCCTCGGCGCCGGCCCCGCCCGGCTGCTCGCCGAGCGCGCCCAGGGCCGTGATCCCCGCCCGGTCACCCCGCTGGCACCCGCGCAGCACCTGCTCGCCGACCTCGTGCTGGACCGGGACTGTCTCGATCCGGCGCTCCACCACCGGGCCGTCCTGGGGCTCGCCGACCGGATCGGCCAACGCCTGCGCGGCGAGCGGCAGGTCGCCGGCCGCCTCACTCTCACGGTGCGGTACGCCGACCGCAGTTCCACCACGCGTGCGCGTCCGCTGCCGGAGCCCACCAGTCATTCGCCCGCCCTCATCGCGGCGGCACTGGGTCTGCTGGCCTCCCTCGGGCTGCAGCGGGCGCGGGTCCGCGCCTTCGTGATCCGCGCCGACGATCTGGGGCCCGCCGGCGCCGCTCACCGCCAGCTCTCCCTGGACTCCGGTGACGACCGCGCCCACGCCACCGAAGCGGCCGCGGACCGGGCCCGCCGCCGCTTCGGTCAGGGAGCCGTGTACCCCGCCGCTCTGGCCCCGGGACCCGCCGACCGTGAGCCGTGATGCCGGGGCGACTCGCGGCCTGAATGGTCCTTGACCTCGAACAATTGATGATCCATCAGTTTTTACCGGCGTGTAACTTCCCACGCCACCTTACTCACGCGTAATTTGGCCTGCGTAACAGAACTCAGCAGTAACCACTTGTGGTCCGGGCCGCAGGGTGCACACACATCGCAACTCCCTTGAGCCGCAAGGAGACCACACGATGCTGCCCTGGATCCGTGCGCCGCGTACCCCACGTACGCGGAGAACCCTCGCCGCACTGCTCCTCGCCGTCGCCGCAGTCGCCACCCCCACGGCCACTGCCGCTGCAGCCACCCCCACCGCCGCCACGACCACCTCCCGCGGCTGGAACGACTACTCCTGCAAACCCTTTGCAGCCCACCCCCGCCCCGTCGTCCTGGTCCACGGAACCTTCGGGAACTCGATCGACAACTGGCTGGTCCTCGCCCCCTACCTCGTCAACCGGGGCTACTGCGTCTACTCGCTCGACTACGGGCAACTACCCGGCGTACCCGTCTTCAACGGCCTCGGCCCGATCGACGAGTCGGCCGGTCAGCTCGCCGCGTTCGTCGACAAGGTGCTCGCCGCCACGGGGGCGTCCGAGGCCGACATCGTGGGCCATTCCCAGGGCGGCATGATGCCGAACTACTACCTGAAGTTCCTCGGCGGGGCCGCCAAGGTGAACGCCATGATCGGGCTCGCACCCGACAACCACGGCACCACCCTCCTCGGACTGACGAAGCTGCTGCCGTACTTCCCGGGAGCGGAGGACCTGCTGAACGCCAACACGCCCGGCCTCGCCGACCAGGTGGCGGGATCCCCCTTCGTCACCAAGCTCAACGCGGGCGGCGACACCGTGCCCGGAGTGCGCTACACGGTCATCGCGACCAGGTACGACGAGGTCGTGACCCCGTACCGCACGCAGTTCCTGGACGGGCCGAACGTACACAACGTCCTGCTCCAGGACCTGTGCCCGGTCGACCTCTCCGAGCACGTGGCGATCGGCACCGTCGACCGGATCGCGTACCACGAGGTGGCGAACGCCCTGGATCCGGCACACGCCACTCCCACCACCTGCGCCTCGGTCGTCGGCTAGACGTACTGCCCTGCCCGGCGAGGAAGAAGCGGCACGAGAGGCCCCGCCCCGGTGTTCCGGCACTCCGAGGGCGGGGCCTTTCATGCCGTGCGGGCCGTCGCTGTCAGTGGTGGATGGCACGATCGACTCATGACGACGATCGACTGGGATTCCGCGGCCGACTCCTTCGACGAGGAGCCCGACCACGGGCTGCTCGACCCGGCAGTCCGGCATGCCTGGGCGCAGCGGCTGGAGAGCTGGCTGCCCGGGGAGCGCTCCGCGGTGCTCGACCTGGGGTGCGGCACCGGAAGCCTCGCGCTGCTCGCCGCCGGGCAGGGGCACCGGGTCACCGCCGTCGACCGGTCGCCGCGCATGGTGGAGCAGGCGCGGGCCAAGCTCGCCGGCACCGGCACCGGGGTGCTTCTCGGGGATGCGGCCCAACCGCCGGTCGGCAAGCAGCAGTTCGATGTGATCATGGCCCGGCATGTGGTGTGGCTGCTGCCCGATCCGGTCGCGGCCCTGCGCCACTGGTTCACCCTGCTGCGGCCCGGCGGCCGGCTGGTCCTGATCGAGGGTGTGTGGGGCGCCGTCGGCCTCTGTGCGGAGCGGCTGACCGGACTGCTCTCGGAGCTCACCGAGCACATCCACCACGAGCGGCTCTCCGACGATCCGGCCCTCTGGGGCAAGCACGTCGACGACGAGCGCTACGCCCTGGTGGCCCGTGCCGAACCACGGCACCGGCACACCGAAGTCGTCGATGTGCATCTGATCCTCCGCCGCGGCCCCGACGTCCTGCTGGCCCGCCGGGCCAATACGGGGTACGCGGACGGGCTGTTCAACGGCCCGTCCGGACACGTCGAGGACGGCGAGGACGTCCGCGCGGCGATGATCCGTGAGGCCGCCGAGGAGATCGGTGTCGAACTCGGCCCGGACGAGCTGCGGGTCGCCCTGGTCATGCAGCACCGTGGCCCCGGCGGCAGTCCCCGGACCGGCTGGTTCTTCGAGGCGGAGTACGACCCGGGCCGCCCGCCGTACAACCGCGAACCGGACAAGTGCTCCGAGCTGGCCTGGTTCCCGCTGGACGCCCTCCCGGACGACATCGTCGCCTACTGCCGGGCCGGACTCGACGGCTACCGCGCGGGGGAGCACTTCCTGATCCACTGGCACGAGGACGGCGACACCGTGGCGTACCAGCCGCACGGCATCCGCCGCGCCGTCCCGCTGCCCGCCGGCGGAGCCGGCACCGGCGGGGTGCACCACATCGAGCTGTGGGTGCCCGATCTGCCGGTGGCCGAGCGCGGGTGGGGCTGGCTGCTCGGCGAGCTGGGCCATGTCCCGTACCAGCGCTGGGAACACGGCCGGAGCTGGCGGCGCGGCGACAGCTATGTGGTGGTCGAGCAGTCACCCGACCTCACCGGGGAGACGCACGACCGCCGCAGTCCCGGGCTCAACCATCTGGCGTTCCACGTCCGCGACCGGGCCACCCTCGACGCACTGGTGGCCAGAGCCCCGGAGCACGGCTGGCGGCAGCTCTTCCCGGACCGCTACCCGCACGCGGGCGGAGACGAGCACATTGCCGCCTATCTGGAGGACCCGGCGGGGTACGAGGTGGAGCTGGTCGCCGGAATCCCGCAAGCCCGCCCTGCGCCGGAGGAGCCGGCGCCGTACACCGATGTATGGGCACGACTCCGGGACTAGGACGTGTCCGACCGCGATCAGCCGGGCGGTGAGCCGGGCGGGCCCTCGGGCAGGCTCGGGGGCCCGCCCGAGGGGGTGCGGCCCTCACTCAGAGGGTGCGCTCGAGGCGGTCGGCCATCAGCTTGACGAAGCGCGACGGGTCACCCAGTTCGCCGCCCTCGGCCAACAGCGCCAGATCGTGGAGGAGTTCGGCCGTTTCCTCCAGGCCCGGGCCCGCCTCCTCGCCCCGTTCGGTGTGCGCCCGGTTGAGGCCGCTGACCAGCGGGTGCTCCGGATTGAGTTCGAGGATGCGCTTGACCTGCGGGACAGGCTGGCCCATCGCGCGGTACATGTTCTCCAGGGCCGGCGTCACATCGTGCGTGTCCGAGACGATGCAGGCGGGCGAGACGGTGAGACGCGAGGAGAGCCGTACTTCCTTGACGGTCTCGCCGAGCCGGTCCGTCATCCAGGTCAGCAGATCCGCGTACTCCTGCTGCCGGTTCTCGCGCTCCGTCGCGGCCTCCTTCTTCTCCTCCTCGGTCCCGAGCTCGACCTCGCCCTTGGCGACGGACCGCAGCTGCTTGCCGTCGAACTCCGGCTCGGCCTCGACCCACACCTCGTCGACGGGATCGGTCAGCAGCAGCACCTCGACGCCCTTGGCCCGGAACGCCTCCATGTGCGGGGAGTTCTCGACGGCCTGCCGGGACTCACCCGTGAGGTAGTAGATGTGCTCCTGGCCGTCCTTCATCCGCTCCACGTAACTCCGCAGCGTGGTCGGCTCGTCCTGGTCGTGGGTCGTGGCGAAGGAGGCCACACCGAGGATGGCGTCGCGGTTCTCGAAGTCGCTCAGCAGCCCCTCCTTGAGGACGCGGCCGAACTCCCGCCAGAACGTGGCGTAGCGCTCCGGGTCGGCGGACATCATGTCCTTGACCGTCGACAGCACCTTCTTCGCCAGGCGCCGGTGCATCAACTGGATCTGCCGGTCCTGCTGGAGGATCTCGCGCGACACGTTGAGCGACAGGTCCTGCGCGTCGACGACGCCCTTGACGAAGCGCAGGTACGGCGGCATCAGCGCTTCGCAGTCGTCCATGATGAAGACGCGCTTCACATAGAGCTGGATGCCGCGCTTGTACCCCTGCATGAACAGGTCCTGGGGTGCGTGCGACGGGATGAAGAGCAGCGCCTGGTACTCGAAAGTGCCCTCCGCCTGCAGCCGGATGGTTTCGAGCGGGGCGATCCAGTCGTGGCTGATGTGCTTGTACAGCTCGTGGTACTCGTCGTCCTTGACCTCGTCGCGCGAGCGCGCCCAGAGGGCCTTCATCGAGTTGAGGGTCTCGGGTTCGCGCGGGGCGGCGTCGGCGCCCTCCCCGGTACCCGCGGCGTCGTCGGCCGGGGTCTTTGCGGCCATCCTGACGGGCCAGGTGATGAAGTCCGAATACCGCTTGACGATCTCCCTGATCTTCCAGGGGGAGGTGTAGTCGTAGAGCTGGTCGTCGGCGTCCTCCGGCTTGAGCCGGAGGGTGACCGCGGTGCCCTGCGGGGCGCTGTCGACGGTCTCGATCGTGTACGTGCCCTCGCCGGTCGACGTCCAGCGGGTGCCCTGGCTCTCGCCCGCGCGCCGGGTCAGTAGCGTGACCTCGTCGGCCACCATGAAGCCGGCGTAGAACCCGACCCCGAACTGGCCGATCAGCCCTGTGGCCGCGGTGGAGTCCTCGGCATCCTTGAGCTCCCGCAGGAACTTCGCCGTCCCCGAGTTCGCGATGGTCCCGATGAGCTGGACCACTTCATCGTGCGACATACCGATGCCGTTGTCCCGGACGGTCAGCGTACGGGCCTGCTTGTCGGTCTCGATGTCGATGTGGAGGTCGGACACATCCGCGCCGAGCGAGTCGTCGCGGAGCGCTTCGAGCCGCAGCTTGTCGAGGGCGTCGGAGGCGTTGGAGACGAGTTCGCGCAGGAACACGTCCTTGTTCGAGTAGATCGAGTGGATCATCATCTGCAGAAGCTGGCGCGCTTCCACCTGAAACTCGAACGTCTCAGTGGGCATAATCCGTGATTCCTTCTCAGGTCACCGGGTGGGGAACTGGCCTGAGCACTGTAATTCAGTTGGCGGACACTGCGGCAGTGACCGCGGTGTCCGCCCGGACCCGGACCCGGGGCCGGGGCCGGTCAGGCCAGCAGCGTCGCGAGACCCTCCGTGCGGGCCAGGTGTTCCAGCTCGTCCAGGGCGCGGCGGGCAGCCCCGGCCGCCGCCGGATCGCGTTCGGCGAGACCGCTCTCCTCGAACTCGTCCTCGTCCAGCCGGAGTACGGACGTGCCGTCCGCCGACACCCACAGATCCAGGTCCAGATCCTCGACCCGCAGCTCCCCGTCCCGCAGCACCGCGGGACGGGTCACGTCGCAGTACCAGCCCTTGAGTTCGCCCGCTCCGGTACGGACCTCCTTCACGGCGAACCAGTGATTGCGCCAGTAGTGCTCGGTGAACACATCGCCGGGCTCGAACCGTACGAAGCCGAAGTCACGGACCCCCGGCGCCGCCCACGGCGCACGCACCGTCACCCGGTTGCCGTCGTCGCGGACTACAACGGCCAGATACCGGATCTTGGTCCGCCCGGCCTTCACCAGGGCGACCGTCAGCGCGGTCTCAGCCGAGCTTGCGGACATACCGTACCTCCGTGGCGCAGATCTCGTAGCCGAACCACCGGTTGACGGCCAGCATCGGGGCGTTCTCCGCGTCATTGCCGGTGTACGCGTCCGTGTACCCGGCGGCACGCGCCCGGTGCAGCGAGTCGTTCTTGGCGAGCTTGGCCAGGCCCCGGTTGCGGTACGCCCGGCGGGTGCCGGTCATCCCCGACATGTAGCGGGTCAGCCCGTCGGTCTGCGCCGCGCTGAACGCCGCCACCTCGCCGTCGACCACCACGACCGAGGTGAGCTCGTGGTCGAGTCCGGGATGGCGCCAGATCTGCCGGAGCCAGTCCTCGTAATCGGACAGTTCGGCCGGGGTGTCGCTCGGCTCGTCGGCCGTGGTCTCGGCGTCCGCCTCGAAGAGCGGGCGCGGATCGTCGGCGAAGTCCGCGCCGGTGCGCAGCTCGACGCCGGCCGGGAGATCCTGACGGGGCGGCAGCGACCCGCCGGCCAGATCGAGGCGGAGGAAGTGCGCCGAACGGCTCGGTGCGTAGCCGCGCTTCTCGGCGAAGGCGCGGTTCGCCGGAGTGTCGAGCACCCAGCTGTAGACCGCGACCGCACCCTCCCGCGCCAGATGCTCCTCGGCCGTGCTCAGCAGCAGCCCACCCGCCCCGAGCCCGGTGCGGTCCGGGTGTGTGTACGTATTGCAGAACGCCTGGTCGGGTTCGGGGCTGTCGTGGGCGAGGCCGACCTGCGCGGTCCCGATCAGCTCTCCGTCCTTCTCGGCGACCAGGAGCCGGTAGCGCGTGTCGGGATGGGCGGCGGCGAGATCGAAGGCGACCTGCTCGGGAGTCGTCACCATGGAGGGCAGTGCGGCGCGCCGGACCCGCACCCAGGCCTCCGCGTCGGCGGGCAGGAAATCGCGAATGAGGACAGTCATGGGCCGGACGTTACGCGTGGGTGCCTGCCGGGCGCCCCTGTTTTTCCGGCGGTGGGGGACAATCGGCGGGTGACTCTGAAGATCGCCCTTGATCCGGATGCCGGTACCGCCCCGTACGAGCAACTGCGCACGCAGATCTCCGAACTGGCCCGCTCCGGCGCGCTGCCCGTCGGTTTCAGACTTCCGACCGTACGCGGCTTCGCCGAGGAGCTCGGCCTCGCCGCGAACACCGTCGCCAAGGCGTACCGGGCGCTGGAGGCCGACGGGGTGATCGAGACCCGTGGCCGCAACGGCACGTTCATCGCCGCCGCCGGTGACGCGGCGGAACGTCACGCGGCGGCCGCCGCGCAGGAGTACGCGGAGCAGGCGCGGCGGCTGGGCCTGTCGCGGGCCGAGGCGCTGTCCCGGGCCGAGGACGCGTTGCGGGCGGCGTACGGGGCGCGGTGAGGCGGGGCGTGGGCGCGGGTCCGGGCGTGGGCCGGAGCCGCGGCCCGGACCGGGGCCGTCCGGCGGCCGGTTGGTCGTCCGTCGGCGGACGGGCTCGAACGGTGGCTCAGAGGCTGTCGGGTGACCTCTGACCGGGCGGCCACGCCCTGGCACGCACGCTTCCTGCGTTGTCCTCGGTCGACGACGCTCCGCGTCGCCTCCCTCCTCCGCCTTGGAATCGCACGCACCAGACCGCGTCCGCTTTCCGATCCGAGGTCACCCGACAGCCTCTCAGAGATACAGGCCCGCGTCCGCGCCGGAGTCCTGCTTCGGTACCGACGCGGGGCTGCTGCCCCGCCGCAGCGCGTACAGCTCGGCGAGCGTGGCCCCCTCGCGGCCGAGCCCTTCCTCCGTACCCAGCCAGGCCACCGCCTCCTTGCGGGTCAGTGAACCCACCTCGATCCTGGCGAGGCAGCGGCCGGGCCTGACCACGGCCGGGTGGAGCCGCTCCAGGTCCTCGTTGGTGGTGACCCCCACCAGCACATTGCGGCCCTGGCCCAGCAGTCCGTCGGTGAGGTTCAGCAGCCGGGACAGCGCCTGGCCCGCCGTGTGCTTCGCCTCGCCGCGGATCAACTCGTCGCAGTCCTCCAGGAGCAGCAGCCGCCAACGGCCCTTCGCCGTGCCCTCGTCCTCGCCGATCGCGATGTCCATCAGATAGCCGACGTCGTTGAAGAGCCGCTCCGGATCGAGCACGCAGTCGACCTGGCACCAGTCCCGCCACGAGCGCGCGAGCGTGCGCAGCGCGGATGTCTTGCCGGTGCCGGGCGGGCCGTGCAGCAGGAGCAGCCGGCCGGCGATGTCGTCGGGGGTGACCTTCATCAGCCGGTCCATGGCATCGGCCACCGGTGCCGTGTAGTTGTCGCGGACCTCGTCCCAGGTGCCGGCGGCGATCTGCCGGGTGGTGCGGTACGGGCCACGGCGCGGGGACACGTACCAGAAGCCCATCGTCACGTTCTCGGGCTGCGGTTCCGGTTCGTCCCGGGCGCCGTCCGTCGCCTGGCCGAGGATCCGCTGAGCGAGCTCCGGGCTGGTCGCGGTGACCGTGACGTCGGCGCCGCGGCTCCACCGCGAGATGAGCAGCGTCCAGCCGTCGCCCTCGGCGAGGGTGGCGCTGCGGTCGTCGTCGCGGGCGGCACGCAACACCTTGGCCGCCGGGGGCAGCAGAGTGGCCCCGGCCTTGACGCGGTCCAGGGAGGAGCTGTGCGAGTACGGCTGCTCGCCCGTTGCGAAGCGGCCGAGGAACAGCGCGTCGACGACATCGGACGGGGAATCGCTGTCGTCGACGGTGAGCCGGATCGGCAGAGCGGACTCAGGGTTGGCAGACATGGCGCCCATGATCCGGCACGAGGGCATCCCGCGCACCCAGGTTTCATCACCTTCCTCCCCGCTCGAGCGGGGCAATTGCGGACATGACGCGACGTCAAAGGGGGCGCACAGGAGAACTCGTCGGAACAACTTGGCATGGACACTTCCGGTGAGGGTGTGCGTACTGCTACCACGGACACGGCAGACCGGCGGAGATCCTGCCGGTCGGCCCAAGGGAGGTTCCATGAAAATGTCCAGACTCGTGGCGTTCTCGTCCTCGCTCCTGCTCGGTGCCGTACTCGCTCTGACCGGAGCGGTCACCGCCAACGCCGCCACGTCTGTGCAGGCCGTCGACTACGTAGCCCTCGGCGACTCGTACTCCTCGGGTGTCGGATCCGGCAGTTACGACAGTGCCAGCGGGGACTGCAAGCGCAGCACCAAGGCCTATCCCAAACTCTGGGCCGCGGCCAACTCGCCCTCGTCCTTCGCCTTCACCGCTTGCTCGGGTGCCCGTACGGGTGATGTCAAGGCCGGTCAGCTCGGCCCGCTCAACTCCTCGACCGACCTCGTCTCGATCTCCGTCGGCGGCAATGACGCGGGCTTCGCCGACGTCATGACCACCTGCGTCACCCAGTCGGAGGCCGCCTGCCTCAGCCGGATCGCCACGGCCCGCAGCTATGTCGACACCACCCTGCCCGGCAACCTCGACTCGGTGTACTCGGCGATACGCGCCAAGGCGTCGTCCGCGCGTGTCGTCGTCCTCGGCTATCCGCGCTTCTACAAGATCGGCGGCAGCTGTGTCGTCGGTCTGAGCGACAAGGTGCGCGCCGCGATCAACGACGCCTCCGGCTACCTCAACGCGGCGACCGCCAAGCGCGCCGCCAACCACGGCTTCACCTTCACCGATGTCGCGGGGAAGTTTACGGGGCACGAGATCTGCTCCGGAGATGCCTGGCTGCACAGCCTCAACTGGCTCAACATCGGTGAGTCGTACCACCCCACCGCGGCCGGACAGTCGGGCGGCTACCTGCCCGCCTTCGCCTCGGCCGCCTGACCCCCCACCCAGTACCTGCGCCGGGCCCGTCCGGTCGTCCGACGGGCAGGAGGCCCCCGTCCGCAGGGGCCTCCGTCCGGCACCCTGTCGATCCCTGCCGGTGGACCACTTCCGTTCTGTCCAACTCGCCCTGGAATCGGGAGGATTCGGAGTGGGTGCGTCAACCTCCGTATGTGTGTGCTCAATCCTGCGACCGGGATACACGAGTGTCGTCGCGGGGGGATAGGGTTAATCTGCCCGGGTCGGGTGCCCTCGTTAGGGTGGGGAGTGACATGGAACAGATAACGGTGCGCAGCAGGCCGCGTGTGCCTGCCATCACATGCGGGAGCAGTGCGACGAGTTCGCGCCTCGACCGCCATCTCGCGGTGCTCGGCGGACCCGCCGTCCCGCAGCGGGAGTCCGCGGAGGCGACGCTGCTGATGCGCGAGCTCACCTCGCGCGATGCCGCCCATCGCCGTCAAAGCAAGAGCGCGCGGGTCTCCCTCTTCGCGCCGCTGCGTCGACTGCGCCGCTCGCTCTTCGGCAGCCGCCACTGACCCGACGGCCCGTCACGACCGCTCATCGTCCACCGCCCAGGCTCTCCCCGGCCAGGGTTCATCGTCCAGCTCCCCCCGCTCGGGCCGGTCGGACGATCTCACCGTCCCGGCGCTGCGCTGCGCTGCTGTCCGCTCTTCCGTCTCCCCGGAGCCCGCAGCAGCGCTTCGGTGCGCTTGCCGAGGCCCATCGTCCTGCCCGGCGCCCCGGGTCGGCCCGGCGCGCTGCCTCGGTGAGCGCGGCGCGTGGCGGTCATTCGCCGCCGCGCGCGTAACGCCGTACGGCCAGCGGCACGAACACCGCGAGGAGCACCACCGACCAGGCGAGCGTCCCGGCCACCGGATGGGCGACCGGCCAGGCGGCGTCGGCCGCCGGGGACGCGTTGCCGAACAGTTCGCGGGTGGCCGAGGCCATCGCGCTGATCGGGTTCCACTCCGCGACCGTCCGCAGCCAGCCGGGCAGGTTGTCGGTCGGGATGTACGCGTTCGACAGCAGCGGCAGGATGAAGGTGGCGCTGCCCAGCTGACCGGCGACCTCCTCGTTGCGGATCAGCAGGCCCAGCCAGTAGCCCAGCCACGACGTGGCGAACCGCAGGAGCAGCAGCAGTCCGAAGGCTCCCAGGGCGGCGAGCGGGCCGCCCTCGATCCGCCAGCCGACCGCGAGTCCGACGAGGATCAGCGGAATCATGCCGATGGCGGTGGTCAGCAGATCCGCGGCGGTCTGACCGAACGGTACGGCGGGCCGGCTCATCGGCAGCGTACGGAACCGGTCCATCACCCCGCGGTCACAGTCCTGCGAGGCCTGGAACATCCCGACCATGATGCCGTTGGCCGCCGTCGCCGCCAGCAGGCCCGGCACCAGGAACGCGCGGTACTCCTGGCCGGGCATGGCCAGGGCGCTGCCGAACACGTAGCCGAAGAACAGCAGCATCGTGATCGGCATGGTCTGGGTCAGGATCATGACACCCGGCGCGGCCTTGATCCGCTGCAGATGGCGGCCCAGCATGGCCAGGGCGTCGGCGACCGGGGCGCTCGTGGCCGGTGTGACGTTCGGCTCGTGGGCCGGTGCGATGCCGCTCATGCTGCCGTCTCCTTCAGGGGTGGGGAGGTGCGGCTGTCGCCGCGGCCGGTCAGGCGGAGGAAGACCTCGTCGAGCGTCGGCGGGCGCAGGCTCGCGTCGACCAGCGGTACGCCCGCCCCGTCGAGTTCGCGGACGATACGGGGGAGGGTGAGCGTGGTGTCGGTCGTGACGGCGCCCACGGTGCGGCGCTCGTGGTCGAGTACCGGTTCGGTGCCGGTGAGCTGATCGAGTACGGCTGCCGCCGGGACCAGCGCCGAATCATGGGGGACGACGACTTCGGCGTAACTGCCGATGCGGGCCTTCAGCTCGGTGGGGGTTCCGCGGTGGGCGGCCCGGCCCCGGTCGATCAGCACGATGTCGTCGGCCAGTTGGTCGGCCTCCTCCAGGTACTGCGTGGTGAGCAGGACGGTCGTGCCCCGCCCGGCCAGTTCCCGTACGGCTGCCCAGATCTGGTTGCGGCTGTGCGGGTCGAGTCCGGTGGTCGGCTCGTCCAGGAACAGCACCCTGGGGCGGGTCAGCAGACTGGCGGCGAGGTCGAGACGGCGGCGCATGCCGCCCGAGTAGGTGCGGGCCGGGCGGTCGGCGGCCTCCGCCAGCTCGAAGCGCTCCAGAAGCTCGTCGGCGCGGGTGCGCGCGGCCTCGCCGCGGAACCGGAGCAGCTTGGCGAAGAGCCGCAGGTTCTGCCGGCCGGACAGCTCGCCGTCGACCGAGGCGTTCTGCCCGGTGACGCCGATCGCCGCGCGCACCGCAGCCGCCTCGCGCACCACGTCGTGGCCCGCCACCCGGGCGCTGCCGCCGTCCGGGAGCGTCAACGTGGTGAGGACCCGGACGGCGGTGGTCTTGCCCGCGCCGTTCGGCCCCAGCACTCCGCAGACGGTGCCCTCGGCGACCGCGAGATCGAGTCCCCGTAGCGCGTGGACATCGCCGTAGCGCTTCTCCAGACCTTCACTAAGTACACCGTACGTAGTTGTCATGCGTACACCGTACCGCACTACGTACGGTGTACGTAACTACGATGGTGGGAGAGGTGATGATCAATGGTGGGGCGACCCGCTGTACCCGAAGTGATCTGGGCGCGCCCCGAGCGTGCGGGCCGCGGCCCCAAGCCCGCTTTCAGCCGCGCCGCCATCGCGGCAGCCGCTGTCCGCATCGCCGATGCGGAGGGTTTCGACGCGGTGTCCATGCGGAAGGTCGCGGCGGAGCTCGGCTGCGGCACGATGTCGCTCTACAACTACGTGCCGCGCAAGGAGGACCTGCACGAGCTGATGCTCGACGCGGTCAGCGGCGGGTACGAGTTCCCGGAGCCGTCCGGCGACTGGCGCGGCGATCTCATCGCGCTGGCCCATCAGGCCCGCGAGATGATGCACCGCCACACCTGGGTGCCCCGGCTCATGTCACCCGTGTACGGCTTCAGCCCGAACGCGCTGCGGTATCTGGAGTACACGCTCAGCTGCCTGGACGGGGTCGACGCGCGGTTCGGCGAGAAGATGGAACTCATCGCCATGGTCAACGGCGTGGTCACCACCTATACGGCCAACGAGATCGCCACGGCGGAGCGCAGCCGGTCGCTGCCCTGGTCCGAGGAGCAGGAGCACGCCGCGCGCACGAACTATCTGATCAGTCAGATCGCCACCGGGAAGTATCCGCGGATGGCGGCGGGATTCGCCGAGGACTCCGGGCCGATCGATCTGGACGGGGTCTTCGACCGGGCGCTGCACCGGGTGCTGGACTCCTTCGACCGGTAGTGCGCGGGGCCCCGGGCGCCCCGTCACAGCAGCGCGAACTGCCCGTCCGGGCCCTCCTCCTGATGGTCGAGCACCGAGGCCGGCCGCCGGGCCGCGACCGGGACCGGCAGGACACCCGCCGCGCGGAGGTCGTCGGCCGTGATCCGCGGGCCGTCATCCACGACCTCCTGCCGGGGCCGGAGCTCGGCCAGCAGGGCGAGCACGGTGATCAGTTCCAGCAGCTCCGAGGTCCACTCCTGGGGCCAGGTACGCGGCCGGACCGCTTCCAGGCCGTCCACGTCATCCGCCCCGGCCGTCGCCGTACGGCGTTCGAACCAGAGCTCCAGCATCCGGACGCCGCCCACCCGGAACTCCCACGCCCCGGCGGGCACGGGCGAGATGCGGCCCGTGCCGAGCAGGAGCGCCTCGTCGGCCCGGTCGTACTCCAGCGTGGCCGGTACGGGCGGAACCGAGGCCCGCACATAGGGGCGGCGCCCGCCGGGCAGCCGCGGGCGCTCCCCGCCCCGGGCGCCGCGCAGTTGCAGCCGCAGCAGCTCCTGACCCAACTCCACGCCTGCCGACCAGTGCGCCGTGTCGGCCGGCAGCGGGACCACGCACCCGGCGGGGGAGTGGCGGGCCGCCGCGAGTATCCACGCCAGCACGGAATGGTCCGTGACCGCATCCCCGTGGCGGGCCCGGAGCAGTGCGAGGAGGCCCGGGGCCAGATTGGGTTCGAGACCTCCGGGGCGCCGGTACAGCGGCCGGATCCGGCCCGGCCGGCCGGCGGGGGAGTCGCCGTCGGGCAGGAGCGCCGTCACGGACAGGGCGGGGCCGGTGTCCTGGGGCACGTACCCGTGCTCGACGGCGAAGAGCTGGTGCCCGTCGGCGACCCGCCACAGCTCGGGGCGGGCCGCGTCGATCAGCCGGTGGTCGGGGAGCAGCCACTGTTCGTCGAACGGGCCGTGCAGGATCCGTACCGGCTCGGGACACGGTCCGCTCTCGCGGGCGAACCGTCCGGTGCCGGTGGACTGTCCCGGAAGCGCCGCCACCGGCGTCTGCGGGGTACGGAGACGGGTGGGCCAAAACAGCCGTTCGCGCTCGGCGGCCTCCGCCCGGACCAGCCGCTCCCAACGAGCCCTGAGCGAACCGGCGTCCGGGGCGGTCACCCAGGGGCGCCCGGTCCGCAGCGGTCGTACGGACCATGGCATGAGGTCGTCGAGCAGCGGGCTGTCGTCGTCCCCGCCGGTTCCGGCGCCCGCCCGTGCTGCCACCGTGTCGTCCTCCCCGTCGCCACCGCCTCCGGCATCGTAACGGCGTCGCGGGGCGGGCCGTCAGCTCGCTTCCACGGTCACCGAGAAGGAGAACCGGTCGCCGCGGTAGCGGATCTGGGCCACATCCACCACCCGGCCGCTCTCGTCGTACGTCACGCCCGTGTAGAACAGGATCGGGCTCAGCAGCGGGACCTGGAGGAGTTCGGCGGTCGCCGGGTCCGCGAGACGCGCCTCGACGGTGTCGGTGATGCGCGCGATCCGGACGCCGACCCGGTCGCGCAGCACCTTGGTCATCGGCCAGCGTTCGAGATCGGCGACATCGAGCCGGGCCGCCACCTCGGGACGCACCGCGTTCTCCGCCCAGTTGGTGGGCTCGTCGCTCTCCCCGTCACGGCGCAGCCTGCGGTAGCTGACCACCTCGGCGCAGTCGGGGAAGTACTCGGTGAGATCGCCCGGCACGGCGATCGGACCGTGGTCGAGGACCTCGGCCCGCTCGCCCGACTGCTGGGCCACGATCGCGTCGATCGAGCCCAGCAGCCGGACCGGTGACACCCGGCGGGCGCGCGGCTCGATGAACGTGCCGCGCCGCCGGTGCCTGCTGATCAGCCCTTCCGTCTCCAGCTCCTTGAGTGCCTGGCGCATCGTCAGAACGCTGACGCCGTAGTGCGCGGCGAGCTGCTCCTCGGTCGGCAGCCGGGCCGAGGCGTCCTTGGTGCGGCCCAGTATCGAAGCGCGCAACGACTGCGAGACCTGGTACCACAACGGCAGTTTGCGGTTCAGGACCAGTGAATCGGGGGCGAAGGCGTGTCCCTGGGACAGCTTGGGCATCTGAGGCATCTGAGGCATCTGAGGCACCTGGGTCACCTGGTCTCTCCGTACTGCGACACAGCGGACGCGACGACACGGGGGCCGATACGTGGCGTCGTTGCCTACGGCCTGAAGTTGCGGCTCAGACCCTGCCACACGTCGTCGTAGCCGCGTTGCAGATGGTCGGCGGCGGCCGCCTGCCCGGTCGCCGTCACCGGCCAGCGGGTCTCGAACATGAAGGCCAGGCCGTCGTCGATCTTCTGCGGCCGCAGCTCCGCCTCGCTCGCCCGGTCGAAGGTCTCCCGGTCGGGGCCGTGCGCCGACATCATGTTGTGGAGCGAGCCGCCGCCCGGTACGAACCCGCCCTTGCCGGCCGTCTTCGCGTCGTACGCGCCCTCGATCAGGCCCATGTACTCGCTCATCACATTGCGGTGGAAGTACGGCGGCCGGAAGGTGTCCTCGCCCACCAGCCAGCGCGGCGCGAAGACGACGAAGTCGACCCCGGCCAGCCCCGGGGTGTCGGACGGCGAGGTCAGCACCGTGAAGATCGACGGGTCGGGATGGTCGTAGCTGATCGAGCCGATGACATTGAAGCGGCGCAGGTCGTAGACGTACGGGGTGTGGTTGCCGTGCCAGGCGACCACGTCCAGCGGCGAGTGGTCGTAGGTCGCGGACCAGAGGTTCCCGCAGAATTTGTTGATCACCTCCACCGGGCGTTCGTCGTCCTCGTAGGCGGCGACGGGGGCGAGGAAGTCCCGGGCGTTCGCCAGGCCGTTGGCGCCGATCGGGCCGAGGTCGGGGAGGGCGAAAGGCTGACCGTAGTTCTCGCAGACGTAGCCGCGGGCGGTGGCGTCGAGCAGTTCCACCCGGAAACGGACGCCGCGCGGGATCAGCGCGACGTGCCCCGGCTCGGCGCGCAGCAGGCCCAGTTCGGTACGGAGCAGCAGGCCGCCCCGCTCCGGGACGATCAGCAGCTCGCCGTCCGCGTCGCTGAACACCCGGTCGGTCATGGACGCGTCGGCGTGGTAGAGGTGCACGGCCATGCCGGTGCGCTGCGTCGCGTCGCCGTTGCCGCCGAGGGTCCACAGGCCGGCCACGAAGTCCGTACCGGCCGCGGGCGCGGGGAGCGGGTCCCAGCGCAGCCGGTTGGGGTCGGGCACGGATTCGGTGAACGGAGCGGTCCGGATCGCCCCGTTGTCGATGCGGACGAACGGGGGATGAGCGGCCGACGGGCGGATCCGGTAGAGCCAGGAACGGCGGTTGTATACCCGCGGTTCGGTGAATGCGGAGCCGCTCAGCTGCTCCGCGTAGAGCCCGAGGGGTGCGCGCTGAGGAGAGTTGCGGCCGTGCGGCAGCGCCCCCGGCACCGCCTCCGAGCTGTGCTGATTGCCGAAACCGGCGCAGTACTGGGGCCCTTCCGCCGTCTTCCTCGCCTGCTCGATGCCGCTCATGTGCGCTCCCGGTGCCGAAGAAATCCTATGGACAACCGTAGGAATCGGATCGAAGCGCGTCAACGGCATTCGTGGTGCACAGGGGGGGTTCAAAAAGCTGAACAATGCTCTACTCTCCCGCTCATGTCGTGGACACGAAGGCTTCTGGTGGTCCTGGCGGCGCTCGCCGCCGCCCTCCTCGCGGCTCCGGCCGCCCAGGCGCACGAGGAACGTCCGGTCACCCTGCCCGACGGAACGGGCAGCGTCCCCGTGTACCGCACCGGCGGACCGGATCTGCTGGTCTGCAAGAGCGACCGGGCGGACTTCGAGCGCCGCATAGCCGGCTTCCCCCAGGGGCTGCGGGACCGGAACCTGAAGCTGTTCGACCGGTGTCTGAAGTCCGGCTACCGCCATCTGCAGCAGGCCGTCGACGCGGTCGGCAGGCCCGGCATGAACATCGCCATCCTGCCCGGCCTGTACGAGGAGGAGCCCTCGCTGCCCAAGCCGACGGGGGAGTGCGCCCGGCTGAAGGCGCCCAACTCCCAGCTCGGCTACCAGATCCTGTCCTACGCGCAGCAGGCGCACTGCCCGCACAACCAGAACCTGGTGGCGATTCTCGGGAAGAAGAACCTCCAGATCGAGGGGACGGGCGCCGAGCGCACGGATGTCGTCATCGACGCCAAGTACCAGAAGCCCAACGCGATCCGCGCGGACGGCTCCGACGGCGTCTACTTCAAGAACTTCACCGCCCAGCGCACCACGTTCAACTCCCTGTACGTCCTCGCCCAGGACGGCTTCGTCATCGACTCCGTCCTCACCCGGTGGAACGACGAGTACGGGTTCCTGACCTTCGCGAGCGACCACGGGCTGTACAAGAACTGCGAGTCGTACGGCAACGGGGACTCGGGCATCTACCCCGGCAGCGCGTCGAACATCAATGACGCGTACGGCTACGACGTGCCGCGCTACTCGATCGAGATCACCGGCTGCCGCAGCCACCACAACATGGTCGGCTACTCCGGCACCGCGGGCGACTCCGTCTACGTCCACGACAACGAGTTCGACCACAACATGGGCGGCGCCTCGATGGACAGCGCCTTCCCCGGCCACCCGGGACTGCCGCAGAACCACGCCCGCTTCGAACGCAACCTGATCCACGACAACAACGCCGACTACTACCCGTACGTCGCCGACGGGACCTGTGCCAAGCCGCCCGTGGACCGCGGCTACGAGGACGGCGTCGTCTGCCCGCAGATCTCCATGCCGCCCGGCTCGGGCATCATCACCGCGGGCGGCAACTGGAACCTCTACGAGAACAACTGGATCTACGGGCAGAAACGCGCCGCCTTCTTCCTGACCGCGGTCCCCGCCTTCATCCGCGGCGAGAACGCGCTGTCCAAGCAGACCGACACCTCCCACCACAACCGGTACGCCGGCAACCACCTCGGCACGGACAAGGCGGGCAACTCCCGGCCCAACCGCACCGACGTGTGGTGGGACGGTCAGGGCGACGGCAACTGCTGGCAGTCGGACACCGGTCCGTCCTCCCCGCGCGCCCTGCCCACCTGCGGCTCCGAGCGCGGCGCCGTGTCCGGACGCACCGACCGGCTCGTCGGCGAACCGGTCAAACTGGCCCAACTGCTGGTCTGCGCCGACTACAACGTGCAGGCGCGCCGGCTGCCGGCCGGCTGCGACTGGTACGGAGCACGTGGCATCGAGCGCATCGAGGTGCAGCTGGCACTGGCGGTCGCGGTGGTGCTCGCGCTGGTCGGCGGGGTGCTGTGGTGGCGCAGGCTGCGCGGCAGCGGGTTCGCCACCGCCGTCACGGTGCTGGGCTTGATCGGTCTCGGGCTGGACGTGGCCGGATCGACGATGGGGCTGGCCTCCTCCTACGTGCCCGCGCTGGCGCTGCTGCTGACCGGGGTGTGGTGGACCGGGATCGGGCTGGTGCTGCGGGGCGAACGGCCGTGGCTGGGCTGGACCACGGTGGTCCTGGGCGCGCTCACGCTGCTCGACGCCGTCGACAAGGCCGTGTTCATGATCCCGTGGATTCCGCTCAGCCCGGCCTGGGTGCGTGGACTGCTCGGTGTGATCTGGGTGGTGTGGGCCGTCGTGGTCGCCGCCCGGCACGGCGAACGGGCGGCGTCGGGCGAACGGGCGGCGTCGGGCGAACAGGGAGCGTCGGGCGAACAGGCGGCCTCGGGCGAACAAGGAGCGTCGGCGGAGGGCCGGGATCCGGACGCGGACGCGGGCGCGGGTGCCACGCCGACTTCTGCCCAGGCCCCCGCCCAGGCCCCGACCCCCGCCCCGGAAGGAGACGTGTCGTGAGGCGTTCCCCCAGGCGACCGCGGGCCGTCCGGCCCGGCGTCGCAGCCGTCACCGCACTCACCGCGGGCGCCCTCCTGTTCGGAGCGAGCGCCTGCGGCGGCCGGGCCACCACCCACCACAAACCCGGCACCAGCCACGAGCAGGCCGGCGGCAGCGTCGGCCGGCTCCTCACCGCGGACGACGGCTCCGGCCATCGGCTGCGTCAGGTCGACGCCAAGGGCGCCCCCGAGGTGACGGTCGACGTCCGGCCGGACTCCGAGGACGGTTGGAACGTCCATCTCTCCGTACGGAACTTCCGGTTCACCCCGGACAGCGTGGGCGGCGCCGCTCTCCTCGGGCGCGGCCACGCCCGGCTCTTCCTCGACGGCCACCCCCTCGCCCGGGTCTACGGCTCCTGGTACCACCTCCCCGAATCCCTCGTCCGCGGCGCCGGTGGCGGCACCGGCCTCACCGCCCGGCTCTATGCCGACGACCACACCGCCTGGGCCGTGAACTCCGCCCCGATCCAGGCCACCACCTCCCTCTCCACTGCCTCCGCACCGCCCACCGCACCGCCCACCGCACCGCCCACCGCACAGCCCACCGCCCCCGCGACGCACTCACCGGAATCTCCCCGGCCCGACACGACCCTGGAGATCGTCGTCTCCCACGGCAAGGTCAGCCCCGCCCCCGGCCGCACCGAGATCAAGAAGGGCCGGATCATCGCCCTCCGGGTCCGCAGCGACCACGCCGACACCCTCCACGTGCACGGCTACGACAAGGAGGCCCGGCTGCCCGCCGGAAAGACCGTCACGCTCACGTTCACCGCCGACCGCACCGGGCTCTTCGAAGTCGAGACGCACGAGTCCGACCTGCTCCTGACCCAACTCGTCGTACGGTGAGCGTCCTCGCCCATGGCATCGGCGCCCAGCACGATCTCCCGCTGTCCCCCTTCTACGCCTTCGCCGGCGCCTTTGCCGCGCTCTTCGTCTCCTTCCTCGCGCTCGGCCTGCTCTGGTCCGCCTCCCGATTCCGCGGCGACCGGGCCGGCCGCCCGATCCCGGCCGCCGTCCAGCGCCTCGCCGACGCCCACCCCACCCGTGTCGCCGCGCGCGTACTCGGGCTGGCCGCCGCCCTGTTCGTCACGTTCCACCTCCTCCTCGGCCCGGACGACCCGGACCGCAATCCGGCCCCCGGCGCCGTCTACGTACTCCTCTGGGTCGGACTCGTCCCCGCCTCACTCCTCCTCGGCCCCGTCTGGCGACTGCTCAACCCGCTCCGTACCGTCCACCTCCTCGGCTGCCGCGTGTTCGGCCGCGACCCGGGCGCGGGCCGCCCCCTTCCCCCGCGCCTCGGGCTCTGGCCCGCCGCGGCCGGGCTCCTGGCCTTCACCTGGCTCGAACTCGTCGCACCCGACCCCGCGTCGACCACCGCCCTCCTCCTCTTCCTCGCCCTCTACACCGCCGTCCATCTCGCGGGCGCCGCCCGCCACGGCGCCGGATGGTTCGACCGGGCGGACGCCTTCGAGGTCTACTCGGGGCTGCTCGCCCGGCTCTCCCCGATCGGCCGCCGCCCCGCCGACCGCCGCCTCGTACTCCGCTCCCCTTTCAACGGCCTCGATGCCACCCCGCAGACCCCCGGACTCGTCGCCACCGTCTGCGTCATGCTCGGCTCCACCGCCTACGACGGCTTCTCGGATGCCCCGTCCTGGATCACCACCGTCCAGACCTCACCGCTGGGCCGTACCACCGCGGCCACGCTCGGACTCCTGGGCGCCGTCGCCCTCGTCGCCACCCTCTATGCCCTCTGCACCGGCGCCACCCGGCTGATCTCCGGCCGGCTCCGCCACCCCCTCACCGCCTTCGCGCACTCGCTCGTCCCGATCGCCCTCGGCTATCTCGTCGCCCACTACTTCACGCTCTTCGTCACCGAAGGACCACGCACCGTCATGGTGGCATCCGGCACCGACAATCCCGCTCCGCCCGAATCGCTCCTGGGCCCGGGCTCAGTCGCCACGCTCCAGGTCGTCGCGATCGTCCTCGGCCACGTACTCGGCGTCGTCGCGGCCCACGACAGGTCCGTACGCCTCTTCCCGCCCGGCCGCGCCGTCGCGGGGCAACTCCCGCTCCTGGTCCTGATGATCACGTACACCATCGGCGGGCTGTCCCTGCTCATCGCATGAGGCCGCGCCCGTCACCCGCAGCGGCTCCGGCGCCGGCCCGCCACCCGCAGAGGAGACCCACGGCATCATGGAGCCCGTGCCCCATGCGAATACGAACCTCCGCCGTGCCCCCGTGCAGCAGCGCAGCGCCGAACGCCTCGCGCGGATACTCGACGCCTGCGCCGAACTCCTCGACGAGACCGGCTACGAGCAGCTCTCCACCCGGGCCGTCGCCGTCCGCGCCGGGGTCCCCATCGGTTCCGTCTACCGGTTCTTCTCCAACAAACGCGCGCTGACCGACGCGCTCGCCCGGCGCAATCTGGACAGCTACGCCGAACGCATCACCGCCCGGCTCGCCGTCATTCCGGCCGACGACTGGCGCAGCGCCATCGATGCCGTCCTGGACGAGTACCTCGGGATGAAGCGCTCCGTGGCCGGCTTCGCCCTCGTCGACTTCGGCACACCGGCCCCCGACGACGACCCGGCCGACGACGCCAACCAGCGGGTCGCCGGCCGGCTCACCGAACTCCTCTCCGGGCACCTCGGCCGCGCCCCCGACGAGGATCTGCTCCGGACGGTCCTGGTCTGCGTCGAGGCCGCCGACGCCCTCCTCCAACTGGCCTTCCGCGTCGACCCGTCGGGCGACACGGCCATCGTCGCCGAGACCCGCGTCCTGCTCCGGGCCTACCTCGCGCAGGTCCTGGACTGACCGCGCCGGCCCCGCGCCGACGACCCGGTGACGGTGTCACGAGAACACCTCCCCGCCATGCCTACCGGTCGGTATGCTCGGCCGTGTTTGCCCGCGCATGAAGGTGCGTACGCACGCCACGCACGCGCCGACGCTGCCGCCGCCCTCGCAGAGCGCCCACTTCGACTTCGCGTTCGACGCCTTCGCCGTACACAACCAGGTCCGGTACACCCGGCTCCGCCGAGCCCTGGCCGACCGGCGGGACCCGGACGCGCTCCTCCTCCTCCTCGGCCGCCGCCATCTGCGCTCCAACAACAGCTGGCTGCAGAACACCGCCGAAAGTGCCGCCGGTTGTGCCGCCGACGGGGTCGCCGGACGCGTCGCCGGACGTGCCGCCGGTTGTTCCCAGCGTGTGACTACCGCGTTGACCTGGGGTTTTGCTCGTATTGCTCGCATGTCAACATCTTGTTAACGCGGCGAGGCGCGCCCTAACGTCATCCGGACCGCCGGCTCCGGCGGGAGTTCAAGGGTGAACGATAGGTATCCCACATGCTGACAATCCTCGGCTTCGCCATGATTGCGACCTTCCTGGTCCTGATCATGATGAAGAAGATGTCGCCGATCGCGGCGCTGGTCCTCATTCCCGCACTGTTCTGCGTAGCCGTCGGCCAGGGCGCGAAGCTCGGTGACTACGTCATCGAGGGCGTCGGCAACCTGGCCCCGACCGCCGCGATGCTGATGTTCGCCATCGTCTACTTCGGCGTGATGATCGACGTCGGCCTCTTCGACCCGATCGTGCGGGGCATCCTGCGCTTCTGCAAGGCCGACCCGATGCGGATCGTCATCGGTACGGCGGTGCTCGCGGCGATCGTCTCGCTCGACGGCGACGGCTCCACCACCTTCATGATCACCGTCTCGGCGATGTATCCGCTCTACAAGCGCCTCAAGATGAGCCTGGTCGTGATGACCGGCATCGCCGCCACGGCGAACGGCGTCATGAACACCCTTCCCTGGGGCGGCCCCACCGCCCGTGCCGCCACCGCGCTCAAGCTGGACGCGGGCGACATCTTCGTCCCGATGATCCCGGCGCTCGGCGTCGGACTGGCCGCCGTCCTGCTCCTGGCCGTCGTGCTGGGCCGGCGCGAGCGCAAGCGGCTCGGCACGCTCACCCTCGACGAGGTGCTGACCACGGAGACGGTCACGGAGTCGGAGACGGTTCTCGTCGGGACGGGTGGCGGCAGCGACCGTACCCGTACGAACTCCGGCGGAGCCGGTACGGGGACGGGCACGGGTTCGGACGCCGACGATGCCGAAGGCGCCGAAGCCGATGCGGGCGAGGACGAGGGCTTCAAGGGGCTGGACCCGAACCGCGCAACCCTGCGACCCAAGCTCTACTGGTTCAACGCGGGCCTCACCGTCGCCCTGCTCACCGCGATGATCATGGAACTGATGCCGATCCCGGTGCTCTTCCTGCTCGGCGCGGCCCTCGCCCTGACCGTCAACTTCCCCCACATGACCGCCCAGCGGGCCCGCATCGCCGCCCACGCCGACAACGTCCTCAACGTCTCCGGCATGGTCTTCGCGGCCGCCGTCTTCACCGGCGTCCTCTCCGGAACCGGCATGGTCGACCACATGGCCGACTGGCTCGTCGGCGCGATCCCCGACGGCATGGGCCCGCACATGGCGATCGTCACCGGCATCCTGAGCATCCCGCTGACGTACTTCATGTCCAACGACGGCTTCTACTTCGGCGTCCTCCCCGTCCTCGCCGAAGCCGGCGCCGCCCACGGTGTCTCCCCGCTGGAGGTCGCCCGCGCCTCCCTGGTCGGCCAGCCGCTGCACATGTCGTCCCCGCTGGTCCCGGCCGTCTACGTCCTCGTCGGCATGGCGAAGGTCGAATTCGGCGACCACACCAGGTTCACGGTCAAATGGGCCGCACTCACCTCCCTGGTGGTGCTCTGCGCCGGACTCCTCTTCGGCATCATCTGACCGTGTCCCGTACCCAAGAGCCCGGCAGGAGCTGGCTGCTGCGCCTCGTCATCGCCTTCGCCTTCGCGCAGGGGGCGGTGTCGATGGCGCGACCCGCCGTCTCCTACCGGGCTCTCTCGCTGGGCGCGGAAGAGCGCGCCATCGGCGTGATCACCGGTGTGTACGCGCTCCTGCCGCTCTTCGCCGCCGTCCCGCTCGGGCGCAGGACCGACCACGGCCGCTGCGCGCCCCTCCTGCCGTTCGGCGTCGTCCTGATCGCGGGCGGCTGCGCGCTCAGCGGCCGGGCGGGTTCGCTGACGGCGATGGCGGCCTGGAGCGGCGTCATGGGGCTCGGCCATCTCTGCTTCGTCATCGGCGCCCAGTCGATCGTCGCCCGCCAGTCCGCCCCGGCCGAACAGGACCGCAACTTCGGCCACTTCACCATCGGCGCCTCCCTCGGCCAGCTCATCGGACCGATCGCCGCCGGGTACGTGATCTCCGAGCGGGACGGCGCCATGGCCCGCACGAGCGCACTCGCCCTGATCGTCTCGGCGGCCGTCGCCACCGTCTCCTTCGGCTCCCTCTGGCGCATCGAGCACCGCTCCACGCCCGCGGCCCGCCGCGCGGAACCGGCCGCCAAGGTCCCCGTCGGCCGCATCCTGCGGGCCCGCGGGGTTCCGGCCGGGATCTTCATCAGCCTCGCCGTGCTCTCCGCCACCGACATCCTCACCGCCTATCTGCCCGTCGTCGGCGAGCACCGCGGGATCGCCCCCGCCACCATCGGGCTGCTGCTCAGCCTCCGTGCCGCGGCCACCATCGCCTGCCGCCTGGTGATGACCCCGATGCTCCGCGTCCTCGGCCGTACGGCGCTGCTCACCTCGACCTGCCTGCTGGCCGGATTGCTCTGCGCGGGCATCGCCCTGCCCGTCCCCGTGGCGGCGCTGGCCGCGATGCTCGCCGTGCTCGGCTTCTGTCTCGGGGTCGGCCAGCCGCTGTCGATGACCACCGTCGTCCAGGCCGCCCCGCCCGAGGCCCGCTCCACCGCACTCGCCCTCCGGCTGACCGGAAACCGCCTGAGCCAGGTCGCGGCCCCCGCGTCCGCCGGTCTGATCGCCGGAGTGGCGGGCACCGCCGCCCCGTTCGTCATGCTGGGCGCGCTCCTGCTCGCGGCCGCGGGGCTGGGGATACGCGGCGGGCGCGGCCGGAACGCCGAAGCGGCCCCGGCGGTGCCGGAGCCCCGGCACCGTCCGTGCTCCCATGGATCGGAACCGCGCCTCACGGACGACCGGAACCACACCTGACGCTTCCCGCGCACCCGCCCCCTACGCGCAGGCTTTGCGTGAATCGTTCCCACCGCCCGGGACCGTGGGCAACGCCATTGACCTCAAGTCCACTGGAGGTCGTACGTTTCCTCCCATGAGTATGGAAGCCACCGCGTGGACACAGCTCCACAACGTCATGAACGCGCAAGCCGACCGACGCCCCTTCGACCGAGCCACCCTGCGGCGCATCGCCACGTTCGCCCGTCCGCACCGGCGCCGCGTCGCCCTGTTCCTGCTCCTGAGCGTGGCGACGGCGCTGCTCGCGGTCGCCACACCGATCCTCGCCGGACGCGTCGTGAACGCGATCGTGGCCGGCAAGGACGGGGGAACCGTCACCCGGCTGTCCCTGCTCATCGCCGTGATCGCCGTCGCGGAGGCCGCGCTCGGGCTGGCCGGCCGGTGGCTCTCGGCGAACCTCGGCGAAGGACTGATCCTCGATCTGCGCACCGCCGTCTTCGACCATGTGCAGCGCATGCCGATCGCATTCTTCACCCGCACCCGCACCGGCGCGCTCGTCAGCCGCCTCAACAACGACGTCATCGGCGCCCAGCGCGCCTTCAGCAACACACTCTCCGGCGTCGTCAGCAATGTCGTGACGCTGCTCCTCACCCTCGGCGTCATGCTCTCCATCTCCTGGCAGATCACCGTGCTCGCCCTGGTGCTGCTGCCGGTGTTCGTGCTGCCCGCGCGCCGCATGGGTACGCGGATGGCGAGACTCCAGCGGGAAGCGGCGGCCCACAACGCCGCGATGGGCACCCGGATGACCGAGCGCTTCTCCGCACCCGGCGCCACCCTGATCAAGCTCTTCGGCCGGCCCGCCGACGAGTCCGCCGAATTCGCCGCCAGAGCGGGCCGAGTGCGCGACATCGGGGTACGCACGGCCATGGCCCAGTCCGCGTTCATCACCGCCCTGACCCTGGTGTCCGCGCTGGCACTCGCCCTGGTGTACGGGCTCGGCGGGTTCTACGCGCTGCGCGGACAGCTGGACGCGGGCGCGGTCGTCGCCCTCGCCCTGCTGCTGACCCGGCTGTACGCGCCGCTCACCGCCCTCGCCGGGGCGCGCGTCGAGGTGATGAGCGCCCTCGTCAGCTTCGAGCGGGTCTTCGAGGTCCTCGACCTGGAGCCGCTCATCGACCAGAAGCCGGACGCGCGGGCGGTCCCGGAGGGCCCGGTGTCCGTGGAATTCGACCGGGTACGGTTCGGCTACCCGTCCGCCGACAAGGTCTCCCTCGCCTCGCTCGAAGACGTCGCGACCCTCGACACCCGGGGTGGCGACGAAGTGCTGCGCGGGGTCTCCTTCCGCGCCGAACCCGGTCAGACGGTGGCACTCGTCGGCTCGTCCGGAGCGGGCAAGTCGACCATCGCGCAACTGTTGCCGCGCCTGTACGACACCGACGAGGGTTCCGTACGCATCGGCGGCATCGACGTACGCGACCTGTCCGCCGACACCCTGCGCGACACCCTCGGCATGGTCACCCAGGACGGCCACCTCTTCCACGAGTCGGTCCGCGCCAACCTCCTGCTCGCCCGGCCCGAAGCCACCGAGGAGGACCTCTGGGACGCGCTGCGCCGCTCACGCCTGGACGGTCTGGTCGCCTCGCTGCCCGACGGGCTCGACACCGTCGTCGGCGAACGCGGCTACCGGCTCTCCGGCGGCGAACGCCAGCGGCTGACCATCGCCCGGCTGCTGCTGGCCCGCCAGCGCGTCGTCATCCTCGACGAGGCCACCGCCCACCTGGACAACACCTCCGAGGCGGCCGTCCAGGAGGCCCTCACCGAGGCCCTCGCCGGACGCACCGCAGTGGTGATCGCCCACCGGCTCTCCACCGTACGGGCCGCCGACCTCATCCTGGTCGTGGAGAACGGGCAGATCGTGGAGCGCGGCACCCACGAAGGACTCCTCGCGGCCGGCGGCCGGTACGCGGAGCTCTACCGCACCCAGTTCGAGACCCCCGGCACGGAGCCCGCGGAACTCGGCTGACAACGGCCGCCCGGGAGCCGATGGCCGGCCGGGCACATGGAACGGGCGACGGCCGCCCGGACCGACGGCCGCCCGGACCGACGGCCGCCCGGCGGACCCGGAACGGGCGGCGGACCCGGAACGCCCGGCGGACCCGGAACGGGCGGCGGACCCGGAACGGGCGGCGGTCACCCGGCGAGGACGGTCCGGACGCCGGGTCAGCCGGGAAACCCGGTCCCGGCGACGCCCCAGTCCGCTCCGATGTCCTCGACGCCCCATCCGGGGGTGACCGGATCGGCGTCGGTGGCGGCGTCCGAGACCGCGCTCTCGGTGGCGTCGAGCTCGTAGTGGTGCTCCTTGACGATGCTCGCCACGTCGGAACGGTGTGCGAGGGCCTCGACGAGTCGCTGGTCGCCGGTCACCTTGACCGCGTTGGCGATCCAGAAGGACTCGTAGCCGACCTTCTCCTTGTCCAGGAAGGACGTGAGCGGTCGCTGGCTGTTCCTCGCCTCGGCGCGCAGCGCCGTGAGCGCATGGCATGACACCGTGACGGGAGCCATGGCGAGCACCCCTGGCGAAATGGCCCCTGGCACCAAAAAACTAACAGCGCTAGTTTGGGGTGCGGACGACTACGCCGTATCCACGGCCCCCGGGAGGAACGCGATGAAGGCCCACGACGGGATGTATATCGGCGGCGAGTGGCGCACCGCCGCGGGCACGGACACGATCGCGGTGGTCGATCCGGCGGACGAGCAGGTCATCGCCCATGTCCCGGCCGGCACCGCCGAGGACGTCGACGCCGCCGTGTCCGCCGCGCGCCGGGCCTTCCCCGCCTGGGCCGCGACACCGCCCGCCGAGCGCGCCGCGAGGATCGCAGCCCTGCGCGACGTCCTCGTCGCCCGCAAGGACGAGATCGCGGAGACGGTCACCGCCGAACTCGGCGCACCGCTGCCCTTCTCGCAGGCGGTGCACGCGTCCGTACCGATCCTGGTGGCCGGTTCGTACGCCGAACTTGCCGCGTCGTACGCCTTCGAGGAGCAGGTCGGCAACTCCACCGTCTACGCCGAACCGGTCGGCGTCGTCGGCGCGATCACCCCGTGGAACTACCCGCTGCACCAGATCGTCGCCAAGGTCGCCCCCGCGCTCGCGGCCGGCTGCGCGGTCGTCCTCAAGCCCGCCGAGGACACCCCGCTGACCGCCCAGCTCTTCGCGGAGGCCGTCCACGAAGCGGGCGTCCCCGCGGGCGTGTTCAACCTGGTCACCGGCCTCGGCCCGGTCGCGGGACAGGCGCTCGCCGAACACCCGGGCGTCGACCTCGTCTCCTTCACCGGCTCCACCGCCGTCGGCAAGCGGATCGGCGCCACGGCCGGCGCCGCGATCAAGCGCGTCGCCCTCGAACTGGGCGGCAAGTCCGCCAACGTCATCCTGCCGAGCGCGGACCTCGCCAAGGCCGTCGCCGTCGGCGTCGCGAACGTCATGGGCAACTCCGGCCAGACGTGCAGCGCCTGGACCCGGATGCTCGTGCACACCTCCCGGTACGACGAGGCGGTCGCGCTCGCCGCGGAGGCCGCCGCCAAGTACGGCGACCGCATCGGCCCCCTCGTCAACGCCAAGCAGCACGCGCGGGTGCTCGGCTACATCGAGAAGGGCGTGGCGGAGGGCGCGCGTCTGGTCGCGGGCGGCCCCGAAGCCCCGCGCGAGCAGGGCTACTTCGTCAGCCCGACCGTGTTCGCCGACGTCACCCCGGAGATGACCATCGCCCAGGAGGAGATCTTCGGCCCGGTCGTGTCGATCATCCGTTACGAGGACGAGGACGACGCCCTGCGCATCGCCAACGGCACCGTGTACGGCCTCGCGGGCGCGGTCTGGGCGGGCGGCGACGCCGAGGCGGTGGCGTTCGCCCGCCGGATGGACACCGGGCAGGTCGACATCAACGGCGGCCGGTTCAACCCGCTCGCCCCGTTCGGCGGCTACAAGCAGTCCGGCGTCGGCCGCGAGCTCGGTCAGCACGGACTGGCCGAGTACCTCCAGACCAAGTCCCTCCAGTTCTGACCGTCCGCCCCCGCACCGATCCCCGCTGCCGACCGTCAAGGAGCCTGTTCGTGGTCCGCGCCGCCGTACTGCCCGCCGTCGGAGCTCCCCTGGAGATCACCGACATCGAACTCCCGGAGCCCGGCCCCGGCCGGGTGAGGGTCGCTCTCGCCGCCGCGGGCGTCTGCCACTCCGACCTCTCCCTGTCCGACGGCACCATGCGGGTGCCCGTCCCCGCCGTCCTCGGACATGAGGGCGCGGGCACCGTCGTCGCGGTCGGCGAGGGCGTCACCCACGTCGCGCCCGGCGACGGCGTCGTACTCAACTGGGCACCCTCCTGCGGAAGTTGCCACCACTGCGGGATCGGCGAGGTCTGGCTCTGCGTCAACGCGCTGACGGGCGCCGGGGGCATCCACGCCCGCACCGCCGACGGCACCGAACTCCACCCCGGGCTGAACGTGGCCGCGTTCGCGCAGGAGACCGTCGTCGCCGCGAACTGCGTTCTGCCCGCCCCGGACGGCATCCCGCTCACCGACGCCGCGCTGCTCGGCTGCGCGGTCCTCACCGGATACGGCGCGGTCCACCACAGCGCCCGGGTGCGCCCCGGCGAGTCCGTCGTCGTGTTCGGCATCGGCGGCGTCGGCCTCGCGGCGCTTCAGTCCGCCCGGATCGCGGGCGCCGCGAAGATCATCGCCGTCGACGTGTCCCCCGAGAAGGAGGAACTGGCCCGGCAGGCGGGCGCCACCGACTACGTGATCGCCTCCGACACCACCCCGCGCGCGATCCGCAAACTCACCGGCGGCCAGGGCGCCGACGTCGCGATCGAGTGCGTCGGCCGGCCCGCCACCATCCGCGGCGCCTGGGACGCCACCCGCCGCGGCGGCCGCACCACGGTCGTCGGCATCGGCGGCAAGGACCAACTGATCACCTTCAACGCCCTGGAGATCTTCCACTGGGGCCGCTCGCTGACGGGCTGTGTGTACGGGAACAGCGACCCGGCCCGCGACCTGCCGGTCCTCGCCGAGCACATCCGGGCGGGCAGGTTCGACCTCTCCATGATGGTCACCGAACGGATCGCGCTGGACGGCATCCCGGCGGCCTTCGACAACATGATCGCGGGCAAGGGAGGCCGCTCACTCGTGGTGTTCTGAGCCGGGTCGTCACTGGACACGGTCAGGCCATCGGCCCAGGCTGCGCCCGCTCCGTGGTCAGCAGCCGGGCGTCCATCTCGCCCCGTTCGAAGAGCCGGGAGGCCACCGCTGTCGGCCACGGCGAAGCCGTCGAGCCCGGAGCCGCCGTAGCGCGCCGCCTCCGTGAGGGCGTCCGGCGCGGCTTCCCGGGCCCGGCCGACTGCTTCATCGCCTTCCTACGGCCGCTCGGTTCCTTGGCGCTCCGCATCATGTCGGCGTCCCTCCACCGGCTGTGCCGGAATTTTCCGCGTCGGGCCAGTCTGCGTACGCGCACGGGAGACCGCCACCCCGGCCAGACAGAGCAGACCTCCGCCCACGGCGAGCGGCGCGGGCACCTCGTCCAGCAGCAGCCAGGACATCAGCACCACCAACGCCGGCACGGCATAAGTGGTGGCGCCCATCCGTCCCGCTGTGGTCCGGGCGAGCGCGTAGGCCCAGGTGGTGAAGGCCAGCGCGGTCGGGAAGAGGCCCAGGTAGACCATGTTGAGGGTGGCGGACAGCGGCGCGGCGGCGGCGTCGGAGATCAGCGCGCCGGAGAACGGCAGACACGCGACGGCACCGACCAGGCAGCCGAACGTGGTGATCTGCAGCGCGGAGCCGTGCCGCAACGCGGGCTTCTGCCCGACCACCCCGGCGGCGTACGCCACCGCCGCGAGCAGACAGAGCACCACACCGGGCACCGACGCGTTCCCGTGCCCCGATATGGAGAGTCCGACGACGACGGCGCCCGCGAACGACACGGCCATGCCCGCCACCAGCCTGCCGGGCAGCCCCTCACCGAGCATCCGGGCCCCGAGCAGCGCGATCAGGAGCGGACCGATGTTCACCACCATCGCGGCCGTGCCCGCGTCGACCTGCTGCTCACCCCAGTTGAGGAGCACCATGTACAGGCCGAACCACAGCAGTCCGGACTTGATGATCCCCGGCCAGGCGGCCCGCGACGGCAGCCCCTCGCGCCGCAGCAGCAGGAGTGCGCCGAGCGCCACGGAGCCCGTGAGCAGCCGGCCGAGCGCGAGCGCACCGGGCGAGTAGGCCTCGCCGGCGCTGCGGATGGAGACAAAGGCGGAGGCCCACAGCACCACGGTGGTGCAGGCCGCGGCGGGGGCCCGCCAGTCACGATGTGCCGAGGGGGTCGCCGCCGGGGCGGGTGTCGTCGTCATGTCCCCGACCGTAGGGCCGCGACCGTTCGGCACCTACCGAATTGAATCCGGCTCGATGCCGAGGTGCTCGTACAGCGCCCGTTCCCCCTCCGCGGTAGCCTTCACCGCACGCCCGGACCCGATCCGTACGCACCACCGCGCATCCAGCGCGTACCGGCACAGCGCCGCGCCCGCGACCCCTGCCAGGTGCGGTCTGCGCTCCGTCCAGTCCAGACAGCTCCGTACGAGCGGACGCCGCGACCTCGACTCCAGAGCGATGCCCAGCCCGCCGAACCAGCCGATGCCGTCGTCGGTGAGCGCGAAGCCGGCGTCCTGCTCCAGCAGCCCCCGTACGGTCATGGCATCGGCGATCGCGATGCCGATCCGGCCCGCGAGATGGTCGTAACAGGTACGGCCGCGAGTCAGCGCGCTCCCGGCGCTCGCCGCGCGCAGTGTGCGCGGCCGCTCGGGCACGGCGTCGGTGACGACCTGGGCGGCCAGATCCTCCACGAGGTGCGCCGCCCGTTCACCGGCGAGCCGCAGATAGCGGTGGCGGCCCTGCCGCTCCTCGGCCAGCAGCCCGCCCGCGACGAGCTTGCCGAGGTGTTCGCTGGCGGTGGACGGCGCCACCGAGGCGTAGCGGGCCAGCTCGCCCGCGGTCCAGGCGCGGCCGTCGAGCAGGGCCAGGCAGAAGGCCGCGCGGGTCTCGTCGGCGAGAAGCGCGGCCAGGGCGGCGAGCCGGGGCGCGGCCGGGTCGGGGTGTGCCATGCGTGCCATGTGTTCCAGGATGCGTCAGGAACGCTTCGGCGCCGGCCGAACCGTCCCGGCGGGCGGCAGCTGCCCGCGCTCCAACTGCTCGTACTGGAGCGAGAGACCGTCGACGAGTGCCCGCAGCCCGGTCTCGAACGCTCCCTCGTCGACCTTCTGGCGGCGGTCGGCCAGCAGATGGGCCTGGCCGAGGTTCGGGTAGTCGGCGGGGTCGTACGCCGTCTCGTCGTCCACGAAGCCGCGGGCGAACGAACCGAGGGCCGAGCCGGTGATGAAGTAGCGCATCAGGGCCCCGATGTACGTCGCCTGGGCGGGCGGCCAGCCGGCCCTGACCATCGCGCCGAAGACCGCGTCGGCGACCCGCAGGCCGGCCGGGCGGCGACCCGGTCCCTGGGCGAGCACCGGGACGATGTGCGGGTGCTCGGCGAGCGCCGCACGATAGGAGACGGCCCAGTCGTGCAGGGCGGCGCGCCAGTCACGGGCGTCCGACTCGTCGAACATCGACAGATCGACCTGGGCGGACACGGCGTCCGCGACCGCGTCCAGGATCTCGTCCTTGTTGCGGAAGTGGTTGTAGAGCGAGGGCCCGCTGACCCCGAGTTCGGCGGCGAGCCGGCGGGTGGAGACGGCGTCGAGCCCCTCGGAGTCCACGAGTGCGCTTGCCGCCTCGACGATGCGGTCTCTGCTGAGGAGGGGCTTGCGCGGTCGGGCCATGCGGCACATAGTAGGGCCTGCGAACGAAAAACTAGCAGTGCTAATTAAAGGTGGGGAGTCGAAGGGTGAACCTGGAGCTCAGCGAGGAGCAGGAAGCCGCCCGGCAGCTCGCCAAGGACTTCGTCGCCCGGGAGATCGCCCCCCACGTCGTGGCATGGGACCGGGCCGAGAACATCGACAAGTCGATCGTGAAGAAGCTGGGTTCCGTCGGCTTCCTCGGACTGACCGTCCCTGAGGAGTACGGCGGCTCGGGCGGCGACCACCTCGCCTACTGCCTGGTCACCGAGGAGCTCGGACGCGGCGACTCCTCGGTCCGCGGCATCGTCTCCGTATCTCTCGGCCTGGTCACCAAGACGATCGCGGCCTGGGGCGACGAGGAGCAGAAGCGGCACTGGCTGCCGAGGCTCACCGCCGGCGAGGCGATCGGCTGCTTCGGCCTCACCGAGCCCGGCACCGGTTCGGACGCCGGGAACCTGACGACGAAGGCCGTCCGGGACGGTGACACCTACGTCATCAACGGCAGCAAGATGTTCATCACCAACGGCACCTGGGCCGATGTGGTGCTGCTCTTCGCCCGTACCGAGGACACCCCCGGCCACCGGGGCATATCCGCCTTCCTGGTCCCCACCGACACCCCCGGTCTCGGCCGTCGCACCATCCACGGCAAGCTCGGTCTGCGCGGCCAGGCCACCGCCGAGCTGGTCCTTCAGGACGTCCGCGTCCCCGCCTCCACGCTCCTGGGCCCGGTGGGCAAGGGCTTCTCGATCGCCATGTCCGCCCTGGCCAAGGGCCGGATGTCGGTCGCGGCCGGCTGCGTCGGCATCGCGCAGGCCGCCCTCGACGCCGCCGTGGGCTACGCGGGCGAGCGCGAGCAGTTCGGCAAGCCCATCGCGAGCTACCAGCTCGTCCAGGAACTCATCAGCGACATCTCCGTGGACGTCGACGCGGCCCGGCTGCTGACCTGGCGGGTGGCCGACCTCATCGACCGCGGCGAGGACTTCGCCACCGCCGCGTCCCAGGCGAAGCTCTTCGCCTCCGAGGCCGCCGTCCGCGCCGCCAACAACGCCCTCCAGGTCTTCGGCGGCTACGGCTACATCGACGAGTACCCGGTCGGCAAGCTGCTGCGGGACGCCCGCGTGATGACGCTGTACGAGGGCACCAGCCAGATCCAGAAGCTCATCATCGGCCGCGCGCTCACGGGGGTCTCCGCCTTCTGACCGCTGTGTCGCTGCTCGAACGGGAGTCTGAGTACCGGACTGAGTACGGGGACGGATGTGGTGCACACCGCGTGGGCCGATGCTGGGCGCCATGAGTGAGACAGCATCGGTCAAGCAGCAGAGCACCGCGGCCTTCTACGGCCAGGCCGTCGCGTCCTTCGGGGTGGCGATGGCCGCGATGACTCTCGGTATCTACTTCCTGGACGCCGACGCCTGGGTCCGCGGGTTCCTCGCGATCGGCGTCCTCTATCTCGTCACCTCCTGCTTCACCCTGGCCAAGGTCATCCGTGACCGGCAGGAGGCGGGGCAGATCGTCAGCCGGGTCGACCAGGCCCGGCTGGAGAAGATCCTCGCCGAGCACGATCCCTTCCAGAAGGTCTGACGGTCCCGCCGGACGGACCCTAAGCGCTTGCTCAGGTTCGGGGTATGGTGTTCGTCCTGCTGACGAGAGGGGCGAGTGACGATGAGCGCGGCGGAGGAGACCGACGGCGGCAGTGCGCCGTGGGCCGAGGTGACGCCCGAGGCGGCCAGGCGGCTCCTCGTCGCAGCCGTCGAAGCCTTCGCCGAGCGCGGGTACCACGCCACCACCACCCGTGACATCGCCGGCCGGGCGGGAATGAGCCCCGCCGCGCTCTACATCCACTACAAGACCAAGGAAGAACTGCTCCACCGGATCAGCCGGATCGGCCACGACCGCGCCCTGTTCGTCCTGGAGGCCGCGGCCGACGGCGGCGGCACGGCGGCCGAGCGGCTGGCCGAGGCCGTACGGTCCTTCGTCCGCTGGCACGCCGAACGGCACACCACGGCCCGCGTGGTCCAGTACGAACTCGACGCCCTCGGCGAGGAGCACCGCGCCGAGATCGTCGAGCTGCGCCGCAGGAGCGACGCGGTGGTGCGCCGGATCATCAGCGAGGGCGTGCGGGACGGGGAGTTCGACGTACCCGACATCCCGGGCACCACGCTCGCGGTGCTCTCGCTCTGCATCGATGTGGCGCGCTGGTTCAACGCGCAGGGCAGCCGGACGCCGGACGAGGTCGGCGAGCTGTACGCCGACCTCGTGCTGCGCATGGTCGCTGCCCAGCGGTAGCGCCGGGGCGCCGTCAGAAGTAGTAGCGCGACACCGACTCGGCCACGCACACCGGCTTGTCGCCGCCCTCGCGCTCGACCGTGACGACTGCGGTGACCTGCACGCCGCCGCCGGCCTCCTCGACGCTCGTCAGCACGGCTGTCGCGCGCAGCCGGGAACCCACGGGCACGGTGGACGGGAAGCGGACCTTGTTCGTCCCGTAGTTGATGCCCATCTTCATGCCCTCGACCCGCATGATCTGCGGGACGAGCGCCGGCAGCAGCGACAGCGTGAGGTAGCCGTGTGCGATCGTCGTGCCGAACGGGCCGGTCGCGGCCCGCTCCGGGTCCACATGGATCCACTGGTGGTCACCGGTGGCGTCGGCGAAGAGGTCGATCCGCTTCTGGCCCACCTCCAGCCACTCGCTGGGCCCCAACTGCTCGCCCACCCCGTCGCGCAGCTCCTGCGCGGACGTGAAGATCCTCGGCTCTGCCATGTCCCTGGTCCCTGCCCTTCCCGCTCTCGGCCGTAACAACGCCTTTCTAAGCGCTTGCTCAGAATGGTTGGCGGTGCGGTTCCTGTCAACGACGGACCGCCCGGGGAGGCCAAGTAGGGTTGGAGGAGTGCCCCAGATCCCACAGACACTCCAGGAACTCACGGTCGGTCAGCTCTCCGCGCGCAGCGGCGCCGCTGTCTCGGCCCTGCACTTCTACGAGGCCAAGGGCCTGATCAGCAGCCGTCGCACCAGCGGCAACCAGCGCCGCTACAGCCGGGACGCGCTGCGCAGGGTCGCGTTCGTCCGCGCGGCGCAGCGGGTCGGGATCCCGCTCGCCACCATCCGGGACGCCCTCGCCGAACTCCCGGAGGAGCGCACCCCCAACCGCGACGACTGGGCGCGGCTCTCCGCCACCTGGCGCTCCGAACTGGACGAGCGCATCGAGCAGTTGGGGCGGCTGCGGGACCATCTCACCGACTGCATCGGCTGCGGTTGCCTGTCGCTGGAGAACTGCGTGCTCTCCAATCCGAACGACGTCTCCGGTCAGCGGATCAGCGGCTCGCGGCTGATGCCGGAGCGACCGTCGGCCGACTGCCAGTAGGCCGACGGCCGGTGGGTCCGGGGGCCCGCCGGTTGCCCTTCGGCCGCGGGGCGCGGCCGAAGGGCGCGGGCGCCGGACGCCCCGCGCGGTGCGAGCGCCGATGGCGCCCGCCCCTCACGCCGCCGATGCCAGATCCCGGCGCCGTTCGCTCCGGGCCTTCGCCAGCGCCCCCGGCGTGAGCACCGGCTGCGGCACCAGGATTCCGCACCCCGTGCAGAGAGGCCCCGACCACGGCTCGCACCCCAGCTCCGACGCCCAGACGATCTCCGTCCCCGCGCACACCGGGCAGGCCGTGCCGGGCTCCGACTCCAGGGCGGCGATCAGCCGGCCGAGGACCTCGGCGAGCGGGGCCGAGGGGTGCACCTCCGGGTCCGCGCAGCGGGCGATCCCGTACCCGCCCCCGGTGCGCCGGTGCCAGTCGTCGAACGCGCCGGGCCTGCGCAGCCCGTCGTGCTTCTCCCGCCTGCGGCGCTCGGCGAACCCCGCCTCGTAACCGAGCCAGACGGCCCGCGCCGCCTCCAGCTCGTCCAGCGCGCGCATCAGCCGCACCGGATCGGGGGACCGGTCCTCGGGCCCGATCCCGTGCCGGGTGCACAGATGATCCCAGGTCGCCCGATGCCCGTAAGGGGCGAACCGCTCCAGGCACTTGCGCAGCGAATACCGCCGCAGCGCCAGGTCGCCCCGAGGGTCGCGCGCCTGTCTCGCAAGACTCCGAAATCCGGCCACCGCACTGCCACCTCCGTCGCTCGTGCTTCGACGTCGAGGAATGGACGTACGAGCCCCCGATCCGGATCCATCCACCTGCAATGACGTCCAGCATGCGAGATGGGGTGCCGGTAAGAAACCCCTGTCACCGATCCTGCTGGCTTTACTCGGTCACGCGGCGAGGGAGAGGTCGAGGCGGGCAAGGTGGCTGACGCGAGTACGCGGCTGCTGCTATTTCACCCCCACCCGCGACCGGGGACGTCAAGACGGCCGCTGCTGTCCTGCCCAACGGGCCGTCAGACCCGCTGGGTACGGAATAAGCCAGCAGGATCGTCACCAGCCGCAAACGGCGGTGATCTTGCGTAGGCGTCACCCGTGTGGGTGAGTCCGGGGCCGTACGGCTGCGGTGTGTGAAGCCCCGCGAGGACGATCGACGACTGTTGTGGCCCGTACGCCCAATCCGCTGGGAACTCATCGCCCAGCAGTACGACCAGATGATCAAGTACGCGACCGCGATCCGGACCCGCACCGCGTCCACCGAGGCGATCCTGCGGCGCTTCACCCGTAATGCCTCCCACCCCGCCTACGCGGCGATGCTGGAGGTTGGCCGGGCGCAGAGACCATCTTCGTGGCCCGCTACCTGCGGCTGAGGGGCCTTCAGCGGGAGATCGAGGAGGGCCTGAACGTCATGGAGTCCTCCAACGGCGCGAACAGCGTGATCGCCTACGGCAAGGGCGGCGAGATCGCCTCGAACCGGCGCGATGAACAGGAGATGTTCGTGCTATGCCTACGGATCTTGCGATCGGCCCTGGTCTACCTGTTGACTGAACTACCAGGAGGGTTTGCCCAGTTCAGGCGACAGCGCCGTCTACAGGTGGCTACGGTCCCGAATCATGATCGAGAGAGACGGGCAAGGCCGGGATCTGAGGTGGCTGGTCGTACCGCGGGTCGGTTCACTCGCGGAGACCGGCGATGTGTGGGAGCCGTACAGGCTGCTTGATCCGACGGGCGAAGTGGTTGAGCCAGTCGCGGTGTACATGAGGGACCTCCAGGCGATCGGACGGCCTGCGACGACGCAACGTTCGTACGGGATGGATCTGCTGCGCTGGTTCCGGTTCCTGTGGGCGATCGAGATCCCCTGGGATCAGGCGACCCGGGACGAGGCCCGGGACTTCTCCCGCTGGATCCAGATCAGCGACAAGCCGGGGCGGACGGGGGCCATGGTCGCCGCGAAAGGACCGAACCCGGTGACGGGAAAGACGGGGCCGGCCCGCACCTACGCATCGGCCACACGTGGTCACAGCGAGAGTGTGCTGCGCGGCTTCTACGACTTCCACCGCGATGCCGGGTCGGGGCCGATGGTCGACCCGTTTCCGCTGGCCCGTCGTGGTGCCCGGGCTCATGCCCACCACAATCCGATGGACCTCTACCGCAATGAGCGGACGGGACTCTATCGGCCTCGGCATGTTCAGCGAGTTCCGCGCAGTATCCCCGACGAGAAGTTCAACGAGCTGTTCGCTCAGCTGGGATCGCACCGGGACCGGGCACTCGTGGCCTTTTGGGTGTCCTCGGGGGCGCGGGCATCAGAGCTGCTCGGAGCTCAGTACGGCGATGCCGATCCCGGTCAGCAGCTGATCACGGTAGTTCGGAAGGGCACGCGGGCGATCCAGCAGGTGCCGGCCTCGCCGGATGCGTTCGTCTGGTTGAGGCTTTATCAGGCGCAGATGCACGGCCTGGTCCCCGCAGGTGGCGATGATCCGCTGTGGTGGACGCTGCGGCGGCCGTTCCGTCAGCTGGCTTATCACGCCGCGTATCGGATGTTCCGCCGCGCGAACGCGGCGCTGGGGGCCAACTGGTCCCTGCACGACCTGCGGCACACCGCGGCCTACCGGATGGCCCGTGACCCCGACATGCCGATCACGGACGTGCAGTGGGTTCTTGGTCATGCGCATTTGTCCACCACTCAGCTATACCTGAACCCGCTCCCCGAGGACGTGATCGCGGGAGTGCTCGCCCACCACGCCCGCAGGGCGGCAGGGGTATCACCGGCAACCGGAACAGCGGGGATCTCTTCGGCGGTGTCGTATCGGCCGGAGGCGTTGAACGTCCTGTTCGGGGAGGGCACCGCGTGACTACTCAGGCGCTGACCACAGCACGTTCCCCGCAGCGGCAGTACAGCCCTGAGATGGCGGCGATGCTGAAGAGCTTTCCGCCCCGCAGACCTGAGCAGAGCCGGAAGGCGACCGAGCAGTCGCGCGAGCAGGTGATGGAACAGATGCTCGCGTCGCCGTTCGTCCTTGAATCTTCGGCATCTCAGGCCCGGCGCAAGACCGGCATGACCAAGATCCTGGCGTGGCTGGAGCAGTACCCCGGACAGACCTGGCAGGACCGGTGGATGGCCAGCGGCGCAGACGCGGTCGGCAACATCGCCTGGCGGCGATTGGCGACCGGGTGGCTCCAGTCCACCGGCTGGTCCTACCAGGACCCGAAGAAGGACTTCGACGCCCTGGGCAGCGGAATGCTGCCGCTGATCAGCGGTGACGTCATCCGCCCCAGCCTGTCGTGGCTGCTGACTCCCGGAACAGTGCAGATCCTGACCGCCGAGATGGCCCGCAGCCGCGACCCGCAGGGCTTCATGGCTCTGGCTGCCCTCTGCCGGGAAGACCCTGCCAACTCCCATACAAAGGATGGCGCGTTGCGCCGGATCGCCACGATGATGGCCGCCAAGGGCGGCATGGTCAGCGACATCACCGTCGGGGACTGTCTTGAACTGGCGGCCCTGCTTCCGGGCATCGGCGGCCGCTCGGCGGACACGAGCGTGTACTTCTACCAGCTGCTGCACGCGACGGGCGTCTTCCCGGACGCTGCCCTGCCGACCGTCCGTATCTTCAACCCCAAGAACCAGGGACAGATCAGCGTCGAGCATATGATCGACCGCTATGACATCGTCTGCCGCCCCATGCGCGACCTCCTCGTCGACTACCTGCGCGAGCGCAGGCCCTCCCTCGACTACGCCTCGTTGCGGGCCGTGGCGTTCGGCTTGGGCAAGCTGTTCTGGAAAGACCTGGAGAACCATCACCCGGGAATCGACTCACTACGTCTGACGCCCGACATCGCGGCCGCGTGGAAGCAGCGGATCGCGATGAAGAAGACCCGTGGCAAGACCGCCAACGGTCAGAGCGTCGAGACGGACACCCCGCGCGCCGATCGGGGCATCAACTACGTGGCCATGGTCCGGGCCTTCTACCTCGATCTCGGCCAGTGGGCGATGGACGACCCCGCCCGCTGGGGCATCTGGGCGGCTCCCTGCCCGATCCGGGAAGAGGAGATGTCGCGCCGAAAGGAACGCTCCGGCCGCAAGTCCCGCATGGATCAGCGGACCCGCGAACGGCTGCCTGTTCTGCCGGTCCTGGTGCAGACGGTCGACACCGAGCGCAGGCTGGCAGCCGAGCGGCTGAAGGCGGCCCGGGCCGCCAGTCCGGGGTCCGACTTCACAGCGGCCGGCCAGACCTGGCACCGGCCGGTTACCAAGAATCCGGCCGCCAAGGTCTGGGCTGACGACCCCGAGACCGGACGCCGCCGTGACCTCACCCTGGAGGAACACCGGGCGTTCTGGTCCTGGGCGATCGTCGAAGTCCTCCGGCACACCGGAATCCGCATCGAGGAGCTGACCGAACTCTCCCATCAGGGCCTTGTCCAGTACCGGCTGCCGGGCACCGGCGAGCTCATCCCGCTCCTCCACATCGCCCCGTCCAAGACTGACGCCGAACGCCTGCTCGTCATCAGCCCCGAGCTCGCCGACGTGCTCAGCGCGATCATCAGCCGCATCCGTGATGCCACCGGCGCAGTCCCGCTCGTGGTGTCCTACGACAGCCACGAACGCGTCTGGAACCCGCCGATGCCGCTGCTGTTCCAACGGCGCGCCGGAGTGGAGAACCGGCCCATCCCGTTTTCCGGCATCAGAAAGGTGCTCACCGAGGCACTCGCCCACACTGGCCTCACCGACGTCGCCAACCGGCCACTGACCTTCACTCCCCACGACTTCCGCAGGCTGTTCATCACGGACGCGATCATGAACGGGATGCCGCCCCACATCACCCAACTCGTGGTCGGCCACCGGGATATCAACACCACCATGGGATACAAGGCGATCTATCCCGAGGAGGTCATCAACGGCCACCGGGCCTTCATTGCCCGCCGCCGCACCGCTCGACCCAGCGAGGAGTACCGGACTCCCACCGACGAGGAATGGAACGACTTCCTCGGCCACTTCGAACGCCGCAGGGTCGCCCTGGGCGACTGCGGACGCGCCTACGGAACCAACTGTGCCCACGAGCACAGCTGCCTGCGATGCAGCCTCCTCCGCCCTGATCCCGGACAGGCTGGCCGCATCATGGAGATCCGCGACAACCTGCTCGACCGCATCACTGAAGCCAAACGGGAGGGCTGGCTCGGCGAAGTCGAAGGACTCAAAGTGAGCCTAGCCGGGGCCCGGCAGAAGCTCGCCGAACTCGGCGAACGTGACCGTCGGGCCACCACCGTGAACCTCGGCATTCCTTCATTTCGCGACATCGCCGGCCACACCGTCACAGCCGCGGAGAACCTGACGTGACCTTCAACCGCGGGCGCGGCGGCCTTCAGAGAACGTTGAGTCAGTTGACTCCTCAGGTAGGCCACTCTCACCCAAGCCTGTTCCTCCCGGGCTGTGGCTCCTACTCTGCGAGCATGGACTGGGGAGCAATCGTCGGCACCGTTACGGGCGCACTCATCGGCGTGGGCGCCACTTCTCTGGCCGACCGGTCAAGATGGCGCCGAGAACAGGCGACGCGTCAAACCATGATCAAACGAGAGTTATATGCCGCCTACCTTGCGGCCGTAGCACAGTCATGGAACGAGATCCGCGCGGCCGTGATCGACAGCGACGATGCGTGGCCGGAGCGCGCACGCTTGGCGAGCCTCGCCTATCGGAACGGCGGTGTATACGAGCTGCGCTACCAGGTATCCATCACCGCTCCGCCGAACGTCGTCGCTCTATCCGACCAAACCATGCGTGGCATGCGCGACCTGACAAACAGGTTGAACGCCGGACAGACGTATAGCAGTTGGGATGAGCTCAAGCGCGATAACCAAGCGTGGTTCGACGCCTTCAACACCATGCGTCGCATGATGCGCCTGGACCTCGACCCCGAAGCACTCCACCTGCCACCGTCCAGCCCATGACATCCCACCGGCCGGTCCCGTAGGGCGCCTGCCAGTGCCTGATCAGCCTTCTGGAAGTAAGTTCAGAGAATACGTGAACACCCTCATGCTTCAGGACGTCCTCGATGAACCGGAGTGGGCCGACCTCCTCGCCCTCGCCGACCGGCGCGGCCTGACTCCGTTCTCCTGGACCATCACGATCCAAGTCTCTCCGGTGTCCAAAACCCGGGGTCAGGGCCCGTCAACCTCGACATGGATGCCCGTCTCAACTTCGCTGCGGCCACCGTGCCCGGCCCTCGGGCCCCGCTGGATGACCAGCCGACCCCGCCCCGGGACCGGGAGAAGGCGGAGTCTCCGCCTATGCGGGCAAAGCGGTAGCGGGTCCGTTCCGAACCCTGCCACCTGTGCCGGTCGGCGGCGGGGACTGCGGTTCCAACACGATTGCGGGGAACCGGTGGTTGTGCGGAGGCGTCCTGTGCTAACGGTTGAAGTTCATCCATGCCGCTGAGGGCGCGCGTCGTCGGCTGCGGGGAGGGGGCGAGTGGGTGTGTCGCAACGTAGGAAGATCACGGTCGTGGTGGTCGCGGTCGTGTTGACCGTGTCGACGCCGTTCTTCTGGCTGCTGGACAGCCCGGATACCGGCCAGCTGGTTGCCGCCTCAGTCCAGGGTGCCACCGGTATTGCCGCCCTGGTCTGGGCGCTGTCGCAGTCCTCAGCCACCCCACAGCCTGGGGTGGCGGTGGTCGATACCGGGAAGGCCAAGGCTACCGGTGGAGGCCGCGCGTCCACCGGCGTACGACGCCCGCACGATGCCGGGAGCGGGGTGATTCGGGTGGAGCGAACCGGGGACGCCACTGCTGAGGGGCCTGACAGCAGCGCAAGTACAGGTGTCGACTACAGCTGACCGGGCCGGGACGGCCCAGTATGAGGGAGGAGCTCCGCCTGATGGTGAAATGGCTCAATCGCCGCCCCGACCCGGACGGTGACTCCGGTGCTGGTCCCAAGACCACAGATGCAACGCCTGGACCGTCGGTAGCCGCCACGGAGACCGGTGATGCCACCGCCAGCGACGGCGCCACGGCGGTATCCGGCTACACCGGACCTGACCCAGGGGCCACCGGCCCGGTACATGTGAGCCATACGGGGGCCGCCACCGCCAGTGAGGGCGGCCTGGCCAACACCGGGTACCTGGCGATCGGCAACTTTGTGCAGCAGGCCGCCCCGCGCACACCGGCCGCCTGGCCGCATCAAGTCGGCGTGTTGCCGCCGCGTGCCTTGTCCTTCCAGCACCGGGCCGAGGTCGACCAGCTACGGACAGCGGTCGACGGCGGGGGTACTGCGGTGCTCAGTCAGGTGCTGACCGGTACCGGTGGGGTGGGCAAGACGCAGCTGGCCGCCGACTACGCCCGCACCGCATGGGACACCGACAGTGTGGATGTGCTGGTGTGGATCAGCGCCAGCAGTCGGTCGGCGATTACAGACGGGTACGCGCAGGCCGGTGTGGAGGTGCTGGGAGCTGATCCCACGGACCCCGAAAAGGCCACGCGGGAGTTCCTGGCCTGGCTGGAGCCCAAGGCCGGAACGAAGCCGTGCCGGTGGATGGTGGTGCTTGACGATCTTGCCGACCCAGCCGACCTGCGCGGCCTGTGGCCGCCGAACAGTCCGCGCGGCCGCACCCTGGTCAGCACCCGCCGCCGCGACGCTGCCCTGACCGGAGCGGGCCGGCGCCTGGTACACGTGGGCCTGTTCATGCCCTGGGAGGCCGCCGCCTACCTCACTGCCGTGCTCGCAGCCCATGGACGCACCGAACCCGCCGATCAGATCCGCAGCCTTGCCGCCGACCTGGGGCACCTGCCCCTTGCCCTCGCCCAGGCCGCCGCCTACCTCATCGACACCACACTGGCCTGCGCCGAGTACCGCCGGATGCTCGCAGACCGGATGAGGAAGCTGGCCGACCTGCTGCCCGAGTCCGGCATGCTGCCCGACGACCAGACCACCACCGTGGCAGCTACCTGGTCGCTGTCCATCGAACGCGCCGACCAACTCCGCCCGGCGGGCCTGGCACGTCCCATGCTCCAGCTCACCGCGATGCTCGACCCCAACGGCATCCCCACAGCCGTCCTTGCCGGCCAGCCCGCCCTTGACCACCTCACCAAACACCGCACCTGGCCACCAGATACCGGCCGCACGCATGGCCGACGATGGCGACAGCCGTGGAGGAGGCAGCAGAAGCCCGATCAGGTCACAGCTGACGAAGCCGAAGGCGCCCTGTCGGCCCTGCACCGCCTCAGCCTTATCGACCGTAGCCCCGACACCCCCCACCAGGCCGTCCGGGTCCACCAGCTCATCCAACGCGCCACCCGTGATGATCTCCTCTCCGACCAGCGGGGCCGGGTCGCACGCGCCGCCGCGGACTCCCTCACCGATGCCTGGCCCGAAATCGAACGCGACACCGTATTCGCTCAAGCCCTGCGCGCCAATACCGAAGCGCTCACCCGCCACGCCGAAGACGCCCTGTACGAGGCCGGCGGAGCACACGAGGTGTTCTTCCGAATCGGACAAAGCCTGGGTGAAACCGGCCAGGTTGCGGCTGCTATCGACCACTTCCAGCACCTGGCCAGCAGCACGCATCGCAGCCTGGGCAAGGACCATCTCGACGCTTTCGCGGCTCGCAGCAACCTTGCCTTCTGGCGGGAACGGGCGGGGGATGCTGCCGGAGCCGCCGCCGCGTTCGCCGAACTGCTGGAGCACATGGAGCGGCAGCTGGGTCCCAAGCACCCCGCCACCCTCATGGTCCGCTACCACCTCGTTCGGTCTCGGGGGGAGGCGGGGGACCTAGCCGGTGCCGCCGCCGCGTCCGCCGGACTGCTGAAGCGGATGAAGCGGGTGTGGGGCCCCAACGCCCCCGCCACCCTCGTTGCACGCCGAGTCCTTGCAACCTTGCGGGGACGGGCGGGGGATGCTGCCGGAGCCGCCGCCGCGCTCGCCGAACTGGTCGCTGACCTGGAGCGGGTGCTGGGCCCCGACCACCCCGACACCCTGGCCGCCCGCACTGAACTTGCAACCTGGGCGGGACGGGGGGATACGGCCGGAGCCGCTGCCGCGACCGCCGCAGTGGTCGCTGACCTGGAGCGGGTGCTGGGCCCCGACCACCCCGCCACCCTCCTCGCCCGCAGCAACCACGCGTCCTTGCACGGACTGCTCACGATTTCGCAAGGGCAGGAGGGGGATGCTGCCGGAGCCGCCGCCGCGACCGCCGAACTGGTCGCTGACCTCGAGCGGGTGCTGGGCCCCGATCACCCCAACACCCTGGCCGCCCGCCACGAGGACGTTGTCGGCAGGGGTCTGGAGGGGGATGCTGCCGGAGCCGCCGCCGCGCTCGCCGAACTGGCGGAGCACATGCAGCGAGTGCTGGGCCCCGACCACCCCCAGACCCTCTCCGCACGCCTCAGCCTTGCCCGGTTTCGGGGTCTGGAGGGGGATGCTGCCGGAGCCGCCGCCTCGCTCGCCGAACTGGTCGCTGACCACGAGCGAGTGCTGGGGCCCGACCACCCCGACACCCTGGCCGCCCGCTACGAGGTCGCCTACTGGCGGGGACGGGCGGGGGATGCGGCCGGAGCCGCCGCCTCGCTCGCCGAACTGGTCGCTGACCACGAGCGGGTGCTGGGGTCCGACCACCCCCAAACCCTCCTCGCCCGCGCCGGCCTTGCCCGGTTTCGGGGAGAAGCAGGGGATACTCTCGGAGCCGCCGACGCGTCCCCCGGAATGGCGGAGCACATGCATCGGGTGCTGGGCCCCGACCACCCCAGCACCCTCGCTGCCCGCCACCGCCTCGCCCGGTCTCAGGGGCTGGCGGGGGATGCGGCCGGAGCCGCCGCCTCGCTCGCCGAACTGGTCGCCGACCACGAGCGAGTGCTGGGGCCCGACCACCCCGACACCCTGGCCGCCTGCCACGAGGTCGCTTACTGGCGGGGACGGGCGGGGGATGTGGCTGGAGCCGCCGCCGCGCTCGCCAAAGTGGCGGAGCACATGCAGCGGGTGCTGGGCCCCGACCACCCCCAGACCCTCGACGCCCGCCTCAGCCTTGCCCGGATTCGGGGGGAGGCGGGGGATGCGGCCGGAGCCGCCGCCGCGCTCGCCAAAGTGGCGGAGCACATGCAGCGGGTGCTGGGCCCCGACCACCCCAACACCCTTGCCGCCTGCAAGGAGGTCGGCTTCTGGCGGGGGCAGGCGGGGGACGCGGCTGGAGCCGCCGCCGCGACCGCCAAGGTGCTGGAGCACATGCAGCGGGTGCTGGGCCCCGACCACCCCCAGACCCTCGCCGCCCGCCTTGAGGTCGCCCTCTGGCGGGGGCTGGCGGGGGATGTGGCTGGAGCCGCCGCCGCGACCGCCAAGGTGCTGGAGGACATGCAGCGGGTGCTCGGCCCCGATCACCCCCAGACCCTCGAGGCCTGCCTCGTCCTTGCCCGGTTGCGCGGGGAGGCGGAGACGTAGTCGAAGCCACAGCCGTGACTGCCGAACTGCTCGAACACACGCTGCGGGTGTTGGTGCCCGCCGACCACCCTGCCACCCTCACTATCCGCCACAACAACCTCGTCGCCTGTCGGGAGCAGGCGACGAGTGCCAATGCTCATCAATCGACCGAATGGTGAGCAAGATCCGCAGATGCGGGTTCACGGCCCGACCGTCGTCGGAGTCGGGCGCCGCGGGCGCGGGCGGCGGGAATCCGCTTGGTGAGCCCTCTCGCCTGTGCTGAAATGCGCGGATGGATACTTCCGAAGTACTCGCCCTCTTCGACCGTCAGATGAGGCGGGATACCCTCGCCGACGCGCCCGGCGCCCGGGTCGAGCGGGTCGGCAAGGTGGTGCGGCAGGTCGGCGTCGAGGGCGGCTGGAGCGCGGTCGTCTGGTCCGGCCTGGACCAGGCCACGGCGCAGCCGGCGATCGCCGAGCAAGTGCAGTACTTCACCGAGCTGGGCCGTGAGTTCGAGTGGAAGCTCTACTCGCACGACCAGCCGGAGGATCTCGGCGAGCTGCTGCTGGCGGCCGGGTTCGAGGCTGAGCCCGACGAGGCCCTGATGATCGCCCGGATCGCCGACCTGCCCGATGGCGGCGGACTGCCCGAGGGTGTCCGGCTGCACCCGGTGACCACCCCGGCCGACGTGGAGCTCATGCTGTCCGCGCACGAGGGGGCGTTCGAGACGACTGCGGACTGGCTGCGGCCGAGTCTGCTCGACATGCTGGCCGAGAGCCGGGGGACGGTCAGCATGGTCGTCGCGATGGCCGGCGACATGCCGGTCTGCGGGGCGCGGATGGAACTACACCCGGGCACCGAGTTCGCCAGCCTCTGGGGCGGCGGCACCGTACCCGCCTGGCGCGGCCGGGGGATCTACCGGGCGCTGGTTGCGCACCGCGCCAAGATCGCCGCCGAGCACGGCTACCGCTACCTGCAGGTGGACGCCTCCGACCAGAGCCGCCCGATCCTGCAGCGGCTCGGCTTCGCCGCTCTGAGCACCACGACCCCGTACGTGTACAAGCCGTAGCCGGTATCCCCTGCTCAACGCTTCTCGCTCGCGGGCTGGAGCAAACCTCCTGGGCCTGGAGGGCGGCAAAGTCGGCGTAAGCCCGCTCGACGACCTCGGGGCATATCTGGGCCGCCGGCTTTATCTAGGTGTTCTGTCCACAGAGGTTGGTGACAGTGATCACGGCTGGGTGATCTTGAACGAGTGAGGGCCTTCCGGGTTCGGTGTGGATTGCGACATCTCCACCGGACGATCAGAAGGCCCTCGTGCCCCACCGTAATGCACCCCTGACCGAGACGGGCCGCCTGTGCCTGGCCAGCCGCGTCCCCAACATCACAGGGCAATACAACTAGGGCGCGTATCGGGTCGTGATCAATGAACACCGCAGCTTCCGGGGCGGGTGCCCCGTCTGGGGTACAGGGCCCGGCGATCTGCGGCTGCGCCGTGTGGGCGCGAGTGACCGGAAGCGATGCCGCGGGCAGGCAGCCGGGCCCGAAGACCCCCGCTGCCCGGCCGTACGACGCGTCAGACCACGGCCAGCCGGTCCACCAGCAGCTCCGCTCTCCGCTCGGCGTCCCCTGTGGGCAGCCGTCCCGCCCGGGTCAGGGTCGCCAGCCCGTGCAGGGCCGCCCAGAACACCTCGGTGAACAGTGCCGGGTGGACGCCTTCCCCGGCAACCTCACCGAGAGTCTCCAGCAGGGCGGCGAAGGCGTCCTTCAGCGGCTCCGGGGTCTCCTCGTCCGCGAACGCCAGGCCGCCGTCGAGCTGGAACATGGCGTCGTAGACCGCCGGATTGCGCTCGGCGAAGTCGAGGTAGGCGCGGGCGAGGGCGGTGACCCGGGCGCGCGGGCCGTCCGCGGCGGAGGCCGCGGCCCGCAGCGCCGCGGCCATCTCGGCGGCACCCTCCAGGGCGACGGCGCCGATGATCTCGCGCTTGCCGCGGAAGTGGCTGTAGAGGACGGGCTGGCTGTACTCGATGCGCTCGGCGAGCCGGCGGGTGGTGACCGCGTCCCAGCCCTGCTGCTCGGCGAGTTCGCGGGCCGTCGCCACGATGAGGCGCTCGCGGACGGCCCGTTCGCGGTCCTTGCGTTCCTGTACCGACATGACTCGATCCTAGCACCGCTAGACAAGCAAGCGGCAGCAGTACTAGCTTTGCCTCATCATCTAGCAACACTAGATTCCAGGAGGGGCAGTCATGCTCAGCGCGCTTGAGATCGTCACCACCGTGATCGTCGGCCTGATGGTGGGAGTGGAGTTCTCCGTCGCCTTCGTCATCAACCCAATCTTCAACGCCCTCCCCGACGACAGCGCCCAGCTCGGCCGCAGCCACGGGGGCCGGATGCTCGGCGCCGTGATGCCGGTCTGGTACATCGGCTCGCTCGTCCTCGTCGCGGTCTGGGCCATCGCCGGATGGCACCACGACGGCGCCGGACTCGTCGTCACCGCCGGCGCGCTGCTGATTCTCAGCGTGGTCATGTCGATCCTGCTGCTCGTCCCGATCAACAACCGGGGCAAGACGTGGACCGCTGACAACCGGCCCGCCGACTGGAAGGAGCAGATGAACCGCTGGGACCGCTTCCACTACGTCCGCGTCGCCGTCATCATCGCCGCCTTCACCCTGCTGGTCGCCGCCCTCGTCTGAGCCCGCGGGCCGACAGCACGCTGGTGGCGCACAATCCCCACTCCCCGGGCGGCAGCGGGCCATCGAAATCCCGACATCCGGGAATGCAGCTGCCGTTGAGAGCCCACCACGCCCGGCGGGCGCCTGGTCTTCCACGTCTTCGCCGCCCTGGTGGAGTTCATCCGCGAACTCATCGTGCAGGGCACCAACGAGGGCCTGGACGCCGCCCGCGCCCGCCACGCCAGGCTCGGTCGCCCGCCGGCCATGACGCCGGAGCAAGTACGTTACGCCCGCGACCTGCTCACCCGCCCGAGAGCACCGTGACCTCGATCGCGAAGCTGCTCGGCGTCTCCCGCAACACCGTCTACAACTACGTGCCCGAGCTGAAGGGCGGCCGCCAGGCGCTCGCCGAGGCGACCAACACGGCTGAGCTGCCGCGTCCGGCCAAACCCAAGGACTGATCGCCGCCGTTTGCGGCTGGTGACGATCCTGCTGGCTTTACTCGGTCGCGCGGCGAGGGAGAGGTCGAGGCGGGCAAGGTGGCTGACGCGAGTACGCGGCTGCTGCTATTTCACCCCCACCCGCGACCGGGGACGTCAAGACGGCCGCTGCTGTCCTGCCCAACGGGCCGTCAGACCCGCTGGGTACGGAATGAGCCAGCAGGATCGGTGCCCGGAATGTTGATGAGATTTAGGAACGCTTGTCTGGTGTGTCGGCGTCAGTCGATGGCCGACGGAGGTCGCCATGCCTGTGATCGCTAGGTGGGCGTCGTCTCTCAGCGTCGGGCCGCCGGTGGGGTGTTCAGGCAGCGGTCGAGGAGTGCGTGCATGCGGGGTACGGGGAGGGCCGGGTTGGCCGCAGCGCCCTCGGCGGTGCGGGGGGTCGGTGAGGAGGGCTGACCGATAAAGCCAGGCGGACGTTCTCCGGCTTCTTGTGCCGGGACTTCGCCATCAGCATCAGCAAAGAGGCGCCCTGTTCACCGAGGTGGGTGAGGGCGGAATGGCGATACTCGTGCAGATCCCAGCCGGTCCCCGGCCCACGCACTGCGGTGTGCTCGTCCAACAGGGCGCGGGCCTGGCCGTAGGAGAGGCGGGCCAGGCCGGTGTCCGGGCACACGTCGCGCGGGTGGACGACCTTCCCCGGGCCGGGACGGCGGTGGGTGACGAACACCGGCCCGCGGGTGCGGCCACGCAGCAGGCGGGCGCACGGATGGGCCCCTCACTCCAAGGTGCTCGCCGGCTACCTCGAAGTCGTCGACCAGTGGGGGGACAACGCCCTGCTCGGCGTGCTGTAACTGATCGGCTGGGCCCGGGTGATGTACGCCCGGGCCCCTGCGCTGCCCGGCTACTTCTTCGGCTGGCTTTGCTGACGCCGCAGTTCACGGATGCGGTCCTGCTCTGCGAACAGTCGCCAGCCTCTGTCAGCAGCAGCCCACACGGAGCGCTGATGCGAGACTTAAGGTCGCCATGATCGAGGCGCGGTGCCGTTTCCTGGATGCCTCGCGCGCGGTGCTCCAGACGGCACCCGACACGGACAGAAAGTGGTTCAGGTAGGACGGGCGACCAGGCGTCAGTCGCGCTGCTCGCAGCGCGCCACCAGGTGGCCGTAGAGCCGGCGGGCGTGCTCGGGCCACAGCGCGCGCGGGTCCCGGGGGCCCGTCGCCGGAGCCCCGGGACCAGGCCGCAGGACGGGGGTGGTCGGCCCCGGGGTGAGGAACTGGGGCCCCGATCGCCTACGAACAGCGGTCAGCCGCCATCACACTCGCCGCATATCGAGCAACTGTCCGCCGTGGACATGGAGGTGGGCGGACGGTGCGGTGGCGGTCCTGTGCCTTCGGTCCAGGGGCCGAGCCTCACGCCTCCTCAGGCAGGTAGGTGGCCAGCGCCCGCAGGCCCGCCAGCACCTCGTCGGCGGTGGGCGCGGACTCGGGGTCGGTGAGATGCTGCATCATCAGGCCGCTGACGAGGGCGAGCTGCACCGAGCCGATGGTGCGGATCGTCGCTTCGGGGAGCTCGGTCTCGGCGGTTCCGGTGACCTCTCGCGCCATGCCACTGCGTCCCTGCCGCAGCCCGGCGGCCACCTGCTCACGTAGCTCCGGATCGCGCTGCGCGCGCAGGACGGTCTCCAGATTGGCGATCCAGAAGGTCTTGTTGACCGAGAACGCCTCAATCAGGCGACGCCAGAGTGCGTTGAGGTCGGTGTCGCTCGACGACGGCCCGAAGGCCTGGTCCCCCGAGTCGAGCGCCTCGAAGAGTGCCTGGTTGAGCAGTGCCTCCTTTGAGCCGAAGTGATAGCCGATCGCCGCCATGCTCACGCCCGCCGCGGAGGCGAGGTCGCGGACCGTCGTGCGCTCGTAGCCCTTCGTGAAAAGGCACTGCCTGGCGGCCTCCAGCAGCTTCTCCCGGTTTCCCATGGCGCGGACCCTAGCAACAGTCTGCACGTTTGCGCCAGACGAACGCATTAGGCAATCGCATTAGGCAAACGTCTTGCGCATCTGCCCAAATTCTGGCTACCTTTCCGGGCATCGAAGATCACGCCGATCCCGGGAGCCCAGATGAGCACCATGAAGTCCCGCACCGCCGCCTTTGCTGCGGCCACCGTCTCTGCAACGCTCGCCGCCACGGTGATCACGGCCGGCCTGGCCTCCGCGCGTCCCAGCGGCCAAGACTTCCCCGCCCGGGTGATGACCGCCGAGGGCCCGGTTCAGGGCGCGGTCGCTGGTGCGGTGCGCACGTTCCAGGGCATCCCTTACGCGGCCTTGCCGACCGGAGAACGCAGGTGGAAGGAGCCGCAGCCGGTCCGCCACTGGTCGTCGCCGCTGGATGCCCGCGCCCCGAAGAGCGCCTGCGCGCAGCCGACCGACCAGCCCATCTCGATCGAGGGCGGAGGCAGTGAGGGCTGCCTCTACCTGAACGTCACGACGCCGGCCCGGCGGACGCCGGGCCGGCTGCCGGTCATCGTCTGGATTCACGGCGGCAGCTTCACCTACGGCGACGGCGCCACCTATCGCGCGGCCAAGCTGGCCGCCGCGCGGCAGGGCGCGATGGTCGTGACGATCAACTACCGGCTCGGGGCGTTCGGCTTCCTCACCGCGCCCGGCCTGCGCGCGCCGGCCAACCTCGGCCTCCTCGACCAGCAGGCCGCACTGAAATGGGTCAACCGCAACGCCGCTGCCTTCGGCGGCGACCCCCGCAACGTCACGATCATGGGGCAGTCGGGCGGCGGCTACAGCGTCTGCGCCCAGCTGGTGTCGCCCGGAGCCCGCGGGCTCTTCCACAAGGCGATCGTGCAGAGCGCGGGCTGCGTCGGACCGGACGGCTCGTTCACCCGCACGCAGGCCGAGACCAACGGCCGCGCCGTCGCCAAGGCCGCGGCCTGCGACGATCCGCGCACCGTCGACTTCTGCCTGCGGCGCAGGTCCACCGCCGATCTCGTCAAGGCGTCCGCCTCCGGACACGACGGCTACCGGCCTGTGGTGGACGGCAAGGTGCTGCCCGAAGCCCCGTCACGGGCGATCGCCGCCGGGCGGTTCGCCCGGGTACCGGTGCTGCACGGCTCCACTCATGACGAGATGAGCGGGCTGGCCGGGCTCGACGAAATCATGACAGGGAGGCCGCTGACCGCCGAGGGGTACGCCAAGAAGGTCACCGAGCAGTTCGGGAAGGACGCTCCCGCGGTCCTGGCCGAGTACCCAGTCGCGAACTACCCGGCGCCCGGGGCGGCACTGTCGGCCGTGCTGACCGACTCGGAGTGGTCGACCGCGGCGCTCGACACCCAGCGCGCGCTGGCCCGCTACACCCCCGTCTACGCTTATGACTTTGCCGAGACCAAGTCCCCGTACTTCAAGAGCGTGCCGCGGCCGGCGAGTTTTTCGCTCGGCACCGGCCACATGGTCGACCTGGCCTACCTGTTCGACAACGACCTGTTCGAGCCGCTCAACGTCGCGCAAGCCGGGCTGTCGGACACGGTGATCGCCTACTGGAGCCGGTTTGCGAGCACTGGGCAGATGAACGGGCATGGCATGCCCACGTGGAAGCGGTTCACGACCCGCAGCCCGTACGTGCAGCGGCTCGCGTCCGGCCGCATCGGGCACACCGACTTCGCGGCCGACCACCACCACGCCTTCTGGAAGGCACTCGCCCCCTCACGGTGAAGTGAAGGGCTCCTGACGGAGTACGCGACAGCCGGAACGCCGCCGTTTGCGGCTGGTGACGATCCTGCTGGCTTATTCCGTACCCAGCGGGTCTGACGGCCCGTTGGGCAGGACAGCAGCGGCCGTCTTGACGTCCCCGGTCGCGGGTGGGGGTGAAATAGCAGCAGCCGCGTACTCGCGTCAGCCACCTTGCCCGCCTCGACCTCTCCCTCGCCGCGTGACCGAGTAAAGCCAGCGGGATCGTCACCAGCCGCAAACGGCGGCATCCCTACGCCGGGCCCGGCGGTACGTGTTCCCTCCGTTCAACGGACACGGACGGTTACCACGGAGATGTCGGTGTGCCGTCCGGGTCCAGGCCATACGGCCACAGCCTGTCGAAGATATCCCGCATCTCGTCCAGGTGGGTGAGGGCGCTGCTGTCGCTGTGGTCGACGGCCTGCCGGTAGAGGTCCTCGGCACCGTCCCGGTCCCCAGTCTCCTTTCGTATCTCGGCCAGGCGGGTCAGGGCGCCGCTGCTGCCGTGGTCCTCGGCGAACTGCAACACCGTCACCAGCGCGAGCTGGCCTGGTGACCAGCCTGGCCGTCCTCTGGCTTCGAACGCCTCGGCGAACTCGGCGTCCGCGAACAATTCGCCCAGCTCGTCACGGACCCGCATCGCCAACGGGTACGGGCCCCGTACCGCCACCGCCCGCGCCATCTGCGCGGTCAGCTCAGGCACCTTCGGCCACGGCCTCGGCTGCATCGACATTCCACACCCCACCCGCGACCGGGAACGCCAAGACGGCCGCTGCTGTCCTGCCCAACGAGCCGTCAGACCTGCTGGGTACGGAATAAGCCGACAGGATCGGTGACACGGTTCTTACCGGCACCCGAGATGACAGGCCGTCACGAGGGCGCGGGCGATGGGCATGTGATGATCCGGAAAAGGTGACTGCTGTTCATCTTACCGGCGAGTCATACCGCCAGTAACCTCCGGCCCATCGGCATCTCGGAGGAGCACGCATGCCCCCACGCACCGTCAAGTTCAGAGCCGCCACCCTCGCGGCGGTTCTCGCGCTCGGCACCACCCTGCTCGCGGCCTCGCCCCGGTCCGGCGCCGCCGCGGCGGAACCCGCACCCGTCACCGACTACTGCCAGGGGCAGTGCGACGACATCCTGCCACCCGGCGAGAACGGCAACGCCACCCTCGTCGACATCCTCGGCAACAAGGCGTTCGGCACCCACCCCGCCCACAGCGACGACCAACTCGACCGCTACAACGGCCTGGTGGCCGGCCACACCGCTCTCACCGACCAGAAACTGACCGACTTCTTCAACGACGCCTCGTTCGGCGTCCCGAAGGACCAGGTCGAGTCCGTCACCTCGCCCCGCGACGACGTCACCATCACCCGTGACAAGGCATCCGGCGTCCCGCACATCAAGGGCACCACCCGTTACGGCACCGAGTTCGGCGCCGGATTCGCCGCCGGGCAGGACCGGCTCTGGCTGATGGACCTCTTCCGGCACATCGGACGCGGCGAACTGACCTCGTTCGCCGGTGGCGCACTGGCCAACCAGGGCCTGGAGCAGCAGTTCTGGCCGCAGGCCCCGTACACCGAGGCCGATCTCGAAGCCCAGGTCGCTTACATCAGGACCCACGAGGGCGCCCGCGGCGAACAGGCCATGGCGGACGCCCAGGCGTACGTCGACGGCATCAACGCCTACCGCGAGAAGTCCAAGAAGGGCCGCTACTTCCCCGGCGAGTACGTCCTCACCGGCAAGATCGACGCCATCACGAACATCGGGGAGATCCAGCCGTTCAAGCTGACCGACCTGATCTCGATCGCTTCCGTGGTCGGCGGTCAGTTCGGTGGCGGTGGCGGCGGCGAGGTGCAGGCGGCGCTCTCGCTGCTCTCCGCCCAGCAGAAGTACGGCGTCGCCGAAGGCACCAAGGTCTGGGAGTCGTTCCGGCAGCGCGAGGACCCCGAGGCCGTGCTGACGGTTCATGACGGCACGTCGTTCCCGTACGCGGGCAAGCCCGCCACGGCGCGCGGCACCGCGCTGCCCGACAGCGGCTCCGTCACGGCCGAGCCCCTGATCCACGACCGCACCGGCTCCGCGGGCACCGACGAGAAGGCCCCCGTCAGGGCCCCGGCCACGCTCAAGAAGGCCCAGGGCATCTACGACGACGGCGTCATCCCCGCGGGCTCGCTGCCGGGCTCCGGCTCCGGCGCCCAGAAGCGCGGCATGTCCAACGCCCTGCTGGTCTCCGGCAAGCACACCGCGAGCGGAAACCCGATCGCCGTCTTCGGGCCGCAGACCGGCTACTTCGCCCCGCAGCTGATGATGCTCCAGGAGCTCCAGGGCCCGGGCATCAGCGCCCGGGGCGTCTCCTTCGCCGGTGTCGGCATGTACATCCAGATGGGCCGCGGCCAGGACTACGCCTGGAGCGCCACCTCGGCCGGCCAGGACATCACCGACACGTACGCAGTCGAGCTGTGCGAGCCCGGCGGCGCCACGCCCACCAAGGACTCCACGCACTACCTCTACCGCGGCACCTGTACCGCCATGGAGACGCTGGAGCGCACCAACTCCTGGAAGCCGACCGTCGCCGACTCCACGGCGAAGGGCTCCTACCGGATGCAGGTCCGGCGCACCAACTACGGCATCGTCACCCACCGCGCCACCGTGGGCGGCAAGCCCGTCGCGTACACCTCGCTGCGCACCACCTACCGCCACGAGGCCGACTCGATCATCGGCTTCCAGATGCTCAACGACCCGGCGTATGTCAAGGACGCCGCCTCGTTCCAGCGGGCGGCGAGCAACATCGACTACGCGTTCAACTGGTTCTACGCGGACTCCCGCACCGCCGCGTACTACAACAGCGGCATGAACCCCGTGCGCGCGGCGGGCGTCGACCCGGCGCTGCCGGTGAAGGCCGAGCGGACCTACGAGTGGAAGGGGTACGAACCGGCCGCCAACACCGCCGCGTACACCCCGTTCGCCGAGCACCCGCACTCCAGCGGCCAGGACTACTACGTCTCCTGGAACAACAAGCAGGCCAAGGGGTACGCAGCCGCGGGCTTCGGGCTCAGCGCCGTGCACCGGGGCGACCTGCTGGACGACCGGGTGGCGAAGCTGGTCGAGGAGGGCGGCGTCACCCGTGCCTCCCTCACCCGCGCCATGGCCCAGGCCGCCGTCACCGACCTGCGCGGCGAGCAGTTGCTGCCCGAACTGCTGAAGGTGATCCGCTCCCGACCGGTCACCGATCCCGAACTGAACGGCGCGGTCCAGCAGTTGGAGTCCTGGCGGGCGGCGGGGTCGCAGCGCAGGGAGAGCAGCCCCGGATCGCACGCGTACAGCTACGCCGACGCGGTACGGATCATGGACGCGTGGTGGCCGCAGCTGGTCGAGGCCGAGTTCAGACCGGGGCTCGGCGACGGGCTGTACGGGGCGCTGACCGCCAACCTCGCCACCGACGAGTCCCCGGCGGCCAGCCACGGACCGAGCGGGGCGCACAGCGGTTCGGCGTTCCAGTACGGCTGGTGGGGCTTCGTGGACAAGGACCTGCGCCGGGTCCTGGGACAGCCGGTCAAGGGCCCGCTGGCCAGGACGTACTGCGGGAACGGTGACCTGGACAGCTGCCGCGACGCGCTGCTGTCGTCCCTGAAACGGGCCGCGGCGGAGCCTGCCGCGAAGGTGTACCCGGGGGACGACAACTGCAAGGCGGGCGAGCAGTGGTGCTCGGACTCGATCGTGCACCGGCCGCTGGGCGGGATCGCGCAGAAGTCCATCCACTGGCAGAACCGCCCGACCTACCAGCAGGTGGTGGAGTTCCCCGCCCACCGGTAGGGACCTTCCGGTTCCGTCCTCCCTCCGGGGGCGGAACCGGTGCGCCGGGCGGGCCCGGACCTCCGGGCCCGCCCGGTCCGCCTCACCGGTACTGGAGGTACTTCTTCCGGACGGACCGGAACGCGGCGAGGTCGTCCGCCCACGCCTCCACGACCTCGTCCGTGTCCGCCCCCGCGTCGATCATCGTGCGGACCCGGGTGTTGCCGGTGAGCTTGTCGATCCAGTTGTCCGAGCGCCAGGCGAACCCGCTCCACGTCCGCTTCGCCGTGACCAGCAGCGCGATCCCCGTGCGTACCGGATCAAAGACCTCGCGATCGTGCACATGCAGCTGCACCCCGCCGACCGTCTTCCCCTGGAACTTGGAGAACGTCGGCGCGAAGTACGCCTCGCGGAACGCGACTCCCGGCAGATCGAGCGCGTTCGCGGCCGCCGCCCACCGGTGGTCGATGCCTTCGGCGCCGAGCAGTTCGAACGGCCGGGTGGTGCCACGCCCCTCGGACAGGTTCGTACCCTCGAACAGGCAGGTCCCCGAGTAGACCAGCGCCGTGTCCGGCGTCGGCATGTTGGGGCTCGGCGGCACCCACGGCAGCCCGGTCGTGTCGAAGAAGTCCGCGCGCTTCCACCCCGACATCTTCACGATGCGCAGGTCCACCGGCCGGGCCAGGTACTCCTTGTTGAACAGCAGCGCCAGCTCGGTGACCGTCATGCCATGTGCCTGGGCGATCTCCCGGCGGCCCACGAACGTGGCGAACGCCGTGTCCAGCACCGGCCCGAGCGCCGCCCGCCCGGTCACCGGGTTCGGCCGGTCCAGGACCACGAACCGCTTGCCCGCGAGGGCCGCCGCCTCCATGCAGTCGTACAGCGTCCAGATGTACGTGTAGAAGCGGGCGCCCGCGTCCTGGATGTCGAAGACGACCGTGTCCACACCGGACGCGGTGAAGACATCGGCGAGCGGCTGCCCGCTCTTCAAGTACGTGTCGTAGACGGGGAGTCCGGTCGCCGGATCGTCGTACCGCCCCTCCGAACCGCCCGCCTGCGCGGTGCCGCGGAATCCGTGCTCGGGCCCGAAGACGGCGATCAGGTCGACCCGCTCGTCCGGGTGCATCACATCGACGATGTGACGCACGTCGGACGTGATGCCGGTCGGATTGGTGACGACCCCGACCTTCTCGCCCTTCAGCAGCGCGTAGCCGTCCGCCGCCAGCAGGTCGAAGCCGGTACGGACCCGGCCGTGCCCGTTGCCCCGCCCGTTGCCGGCACCGGGGGCGGCGGTCGCGGCCCCGGTGCCGGCGGCCGTCGCCGCGAGGGCTCCCACCGCACCGCCGACGGCCAGCAAACCACGTCTGGACAGGCTCATTCAGTTACCTCCATGATCGCGACCTCTGTCATGGTCACGCACGCTAGCGCGCGTTCAGGCCGTACGGAATGAGTCGGACGCGACGGGTGCGACAGGAGTGTCGCCCGAGCCGGGCCGGCCTCTTCCGCTACGACATACCGACTGGTTAGTCTGCTGGGGCGGCCGGCAGAGAGAGGCGGGACCCGATGAGTACGGTGCAGGGCGCGGGCGTAGTGGTCACAGGGGCCGGAGGCGGCATCGGAGCCGCTCTGGCCCGCCGTTTCGCCGCGGAGGGCGCGCGGGTCGTGGTCAATGACCTCGACGAGGCCAGGATCGGGCCGCTCGCCGAGGAGATCGGCGCCGTCGCCGTCGCCGGTGACGCCTCGCGGATCGTGGACGCCGCGCGCGACGCGCTGGACGGCACCGTCGACATCTACTGCGCCAACGCGGGCCTCGCCTCGCCCGGCGACGTCTTCGCCGACGAGAAGGTCTGGGCCGCCGCCTGGGACGTCAACGTGATGGCCCACGTCCGCGCGGCCAGGGAGCTGCTGCCCCACTGGCTGGAGCGCGGCAGCGGCCGGTTCGTCTCGACCGCATCGGCCGCCGGACTGCTGACGATGATCGGCGCCGCCCCGTACAGCGTCACCAAGCACGGCGTCGTCGCCTTCGCCGAATGGCTCTCCCTCACCTACCGCCACCGCGGCGTCAAGGTCCACGCGATCTGCCCGCAGGGCGTGCGTACGGACATGCTCACGGCCGCCGGATCGGCCGGTGAGCTCGTACTCGCCCCCAGCGCCATCGAGCCCGAGGCGGTGGCCGACGCGCTCTTCGACGCCATGGCCGAGGACCGCTTCCTCGTCCTGCCGCACCCCGAGGTCGCCGGGTACTACCGGGCCCGCACCAAGGACACCGACCACTGGCTCGGCAATATGAACCACCTCCAGCAGAAGTGGGAGGAGACCGGCGCATGACCGGGTCCAGCTACGCCGCCAAGCCCTGGATCTCCCTGCTCAGCGAGGCCCAGCGGGCCCCCGTCGACCCGGCCGCTTCAAGGTCCGGCCGCGCGAGGTGGAGGACGTCCGCCACACCCACCCCGCCGTCCGGGAGGCGGCCGTCGTCGGTGTCCCCGGCGCCTACCGGGGCGAAACCGTACGCGCCTGCGTCAGCCTGCGGCCGGGCGCCACCGTCGAACCCGGGGAACTGGGTGCGTACTGCAAGGAACGGCTCGCCGCGTGCAAGTACCCGCGCGAGGTCGAGATCCTGACCGAACTCCCGAAGACGGCGAGTGGGAAGATCCTCAGGCGGGAACTGCGTTTCCCCCGATGGACCGCTTCACGCACGGTACGGAAGGAAGGTGGCGGCAATGGCCAAGGCGACGGACGGGGACACATCCCCCGTCCCTCAGCGGCTGCTGGCCGCCGCCACCCGGCTCTTCGCCGAGCAGGGCTACGACCGCACCTCGGTCCAGGAGATCGTCGAGGCGGCGGGCGTCACCAAGGGCGCCCTCTACCACTACTTCGGTTCCAAGGAGGACCTCCTCCAGGAGGTCTACGCCCGGGTGCTCCGGCTCCAGCAGGAGCGGCTCGACGCCTTCGCCGACGCCGACGCCCCGGTCGAACAGCGGCTGCGCGACGCCGCCGCGGACGTGGTCGTCACGACCATCGAGAACCTCGACGACGCCTCGATCTTCTTCCGGTCCATGCACCACCTGAGCCCGGAGAAGAACAAGCAGGTACGGGTGGAGCGGCGCCGCTACCACGAGCGCTTCCGGGCCCTGGTTGAGGAGGGACAGCGGAGCGGGGTGTTCTCCACCGCCACACCGGCGGACCTGATCGTCGACTACCACTTCGGCTCCGTCCACCACCTGTCCACCTGGTACCGGCCGGACGGCCCGCTCAGCCGGCAGGAGGTCGCCGACCACCTCGCCGACCTGTTGCTGCGCGCCCTGCGTCCCTAGGGCCTCTCGTTCGGATCATGCCGGGAGCCTGATCGAAACGAGAGGCCCTGATCCGCGCCCAGCACTCCGGCGGCGCCGCCGGTCAGCCGGCCGAGGAGCGCCGCCGCCGCCGGGTTGCGGGGGCGGGGCGCCCGCCCCGCGAGGACCACCGTCCGGCTCGGCTCCGGCTGCCGGATGGTGACACACGGCAGCCCCGCGTCCGTACCGATCCGCCGCGGCACGATCGCCACGCCGATCCCGGCCCGCACGAGATCGACGAGCAGCCGGATCTGGGTGACGTCACAGGTGATCCGGCGCTCCAGACCGCAGTGCGCGGCCAGCCGCCGCACCGCGGTCTCCAGGCCGGTGCCCGCGCGGAACTCCACGAACGGCTCGTCGGCGAGATCCTTGATCAGGGTGCTTTTGGACGTCGCCAGCCGATGGCCCGGCGCAGTGATCAGTACCAGGTCCTCGTGCCAGGTCGCGAACCCGACGATGCCGTCCGGGAGCTCGGCGGCGTCCGGCGCGAGAAAGGCGAGATCCAGCTCACCGGCCCGTACCCCCGCGACCAGTTCCGGCGTCGTCGCCTCCCGCAGCGAGATCTGCACCCCGGGCCACAGCCGGTGGTACGAGGCCAGCTCGGCCGCCAGGTCCACGCAGGTCAGCGTCTGGATGGTACCGATCCGGACCCGGCCGCTCACCAGCCCCGACACGGCGGCCACCGCGTCCCGCGCCGCCTCGGCCCCGGCGAGCACCGACCGGGCCGACGGCAGCAGCGCCCGCCCCGCCTCGGTGAGGATCACCCGCCGGCCCGTCCGGTCGAACAGCTCGGCACCCAGCTCCCGTTCGAGGTTGCGTACGGAGGTGCTCAGCGCGGACTGCACGATCAGCTCGGCACGGGCGGCGGAGGTGAAGGTGCCGTGCGTGACCACCGCCATGAAGTGGCGGAGTTGGCGTATCTCCATCCATCAACGATATCGATCACAGCCAGCGAAACCATCTGTTGGACCGACCACCGGTACGGGGCGAAGCTGGATGTATGACTCACGTCCAGCCCTCCGCGCACGTCCCCGCACTCTGGGCCGTGGCCTACGGACCGCGCCACACCACGGCCGTCCGCTTCGCCGCCCGGTGCCTGCTGCGCGTGCGGGCTTTCGCCCGCGAACTGGCGCTCGCGGACCATGTGCCGTTCGGCGGCTACTGACGGGGTCGAAACCCGTTGGTGGAGCCGGGAGCGCCCGGTTAGCATCCGACGGTGAAGACGCCGGCCGACGAACCGTTCCACGACGCCGTACGCCGGGCCGACGTCGACAGATTGTCCCGGCTCCTGAACGCGCACGACTGCTCACCGGCCGTGCTCCGACGTCTGATCCGGCACGAGGATCCCGCCCTGCGTCATCTCGGGCTGGTCCTGCTCACCGAGCGAGTGACGGCCGACCGCCCGTCCGACGACGCGGAGAGGGCCGAACTCGCCGGGCTGCTGCCCGTATCGCTGTTGGGGCCACCGGAGGCGGATCTCCTCCTGGCGGGGCTCTACGAGCGACTCGCCCCCCATCTCCGGGGCCGCCCCCGCCCGTCATGGCGCACGGCCGGGCTGCCGGTACGGGTGGCGATCGCGTGGCTGCGCGCCGAACTCCTCGACGAGCCCGTGGTGATCCGTGGCGAGGCCCCGGGTGAACTCCTTTACCAGGCCGTACGGCAGACGGACATCACCGGTGCGCATCGGCCGTCGCGACTCGTGGGCGAGCTGGCGGACAGCGGCGACCCGGTGCTGCAGGCCGAGGCACTGCGGCTCGCCCGGCAGGGGCTGCACGCCGGACTGCTGGCTCCCGCGCTGGTCCGCGAAGACCTGATCGGCCTGCTCGGCGCCGACAGCGACCGGGTCGTCGCCGGCGCGCTGGGCGAACTCGCCGAGCCCTGGGCGGCGATGGAGCCGCTGCGGCCGGGATGCATCTCGACGTTTCTCACCGCCGGTTCGGCGGGGGAGAGGCCCGCCGTGGCCGACGCCGCCCTTGCGGCCGCCGCCCGCCACGGCCACAAAGACCTGCTGCGCCAGATCATCGACGATCCGGATCTTCCGCCGGGCCTTCGCCGACGGGGAATGGAACTGCTCGGCGATCTGGCGGACCGCGACGACATCGGTGAACTCACGGCCGTCGCCACACGCGATCCGCTGCTGTTCGGCGGGCCGACGGTGACGTGCCTGCGCGGTCTCCACCGGCGCGGGCACTTCGTGGACGGTCCGGACGTTGCGGCCGTCATCGGCCTGGCCCTGGCCGATCACTCGATCCCGCCCCGCGAGGTCGCGACGATCCTGTTCACCTGCCGGAAGGAGGTGTTCGGGCTGCTGACGGATGCGGCCGCCGACGATCCGGGCCGGCCGCGACGGCTCGCCCTGCTGGTGGCCCTGGCCGGGCAGGGAGCCGGCGAGCTTCCTGTCGGGGACGCCATCACGCGCGCACTTCCCTCGGCTCCCGACCCCGGTCCGTTCCTCGACGCGATCCGTGAGCTGCGCCACACGGATGCCGAGGACGCCGTGATCGCTCAGCTGCCCTCGGCGCCTGCCGCGGCCCTCGACGCCCTGGAGGCCATCGGCGGGCGGCGGACGGTAGCGGCCCTGCGAGAAGGACTGGGCCTGACCGGGGACTTGATCGCGCCTCATCTGTACGCCGTACGGAACCGCGCCCTCGAACTGCTGTGGCAGCTGACCCGCGATCCGGAGCAGCGGCGCGCCCTCCTCGTACGGCTGGATCCCGTCGACCTGCCGGCGCGCATCGCAGCGGACCTGGGTGGCCCGGACGAGCGGGAACTGGCCCTGCTGCGTTCCCATCTGAACCCGGACGAGCCGGTGGCGGCGCTGTGCCGGCTCGCGGCCCACGGCAACGCCGGCTCACTGCCGGTCATCGCCGATCTGCTGCTGCGCGTCGTGGCCGAGCAGGCGGCGGTGCGGGAGCGCGAACACGGGCAGCCGGGCGGTGAGCCCGTGGTGCCGCAGGAGGTCCTGGACGCCGTGCACGCCCTGGGCCGTCGGCTCCAGGAGCGGGGCGCGATCCGGCCCGTCTGCCTGCTGGACACGGCAGACGCGCGAGAGGCCGGCCACGCACTCGTCGCTACCACGGCACTGGATCTGCTGGACCGGCCCGGGCTGTCCGACCGCGAGCAGGCGATTCTGCTCGAACTGCTGCTCCGGGCCCCCTGGGCGGGCACCCGCGCCCGGGTGCACCGGCTGCTGCGCCACCGCGACCAGCACGTACGCAAACATGTCATCGCCCTGCTCGCCCGCGACGCCACGGGCGAGGACGCACAGGCGCTGTCGGCGACCCTGATCGCGCTGACCACCGCTCCGGACATCCAGACCGTCCGGCAGGCCCTGCTCGCCCTGGGCCACGCACGTGCCCACTGGGCGTGCACCGCGATCGCCGCATGTCTCGACCATCCGAACATGAACATCAAGAAGACCGCCGCCGAGGCGCTGGTCCGCGCGGGCACACCGGCGGCGCTGCCCAAGCTGCTCTTCTGGCTCGGGCACCACGACAACCCCGGGCTGCGCGGCACGCTCGTCGCGGCCCTGCACGCCGTCCTCGGCGACGCCTGCGCGGCGACACTGCTCGCCGCCGCCGAGCACAGCCGGGACGGCCGTACCCGCGAACTGCTGCTGGAGGGCCTCGACGGCGCCCTCGGCGCCCGCTCGGTCCTCGCACTGGGCAACCAGGCGTCACCGGTGGCGGCCACCCTGCTCTCCCTGGTGGCGGACGGCCGGGTCGGTCTGGCCTCGGGGGACGTGAAGGATCTGGCGATACCGTCGGCCAGGTATGGAATCACCACATCGGCCGTCGCACGGCGGTCGTCGGCGGACGGTGCGGTGGACCGTGACATCAGGTCGCTGGTGGACGGGGGCTGGAATCCCTCGGTCGCGCTGCGCGTCGCCGAGCGGGACGCGCCGCTCCACCCCGACCGGCTGAACGAGCTGCGACCGATGCTCGCCGACTGGCTCCGGCTGGCCGGCTCCCGGCCCGCGGTCCGGGACCGGGTGGTGCGGTTCGCGCTGCGTATCTGCCCCGGACCCTGGGCGTCCGGGGAGCTGACGGTGTTCGCCCGGTCCACACGGGTCCTGCTCGACGCGCTCGTCGACGCCCGGGACGAGGACCGGCACGACCTGATCGCGGTACTCGAAGCGGTCGCGCCGATGCTGACGACGGCCGGCAGGCCGACCGCAGCCGCTGCGGTACGGGCCCTTCGTCCCGCACCCATGACGCCGGGCCGGTCCACGCTGACGCTGCTGCGCCGCCTCGGCGCGGTGCTGGTCCGCGCCGACCTCGATCAGGCACTCGCGGTCGCCCGGCTCGGCTCCGACCCCTGGCAGGCCCAGGCCGCCGTGCTGAGGGAGGCGTTCGCAGTCCCGGAGCCCGCCGCGGCACCCCTGCCCGCCGAGACCCGGACATGGCGGGCGGCGCTGGACGACGCGGTGCGCGTACCGGGCACTCTGGAGGAGTTCCGCCGACAGGACGACGGCAGGGTCGGCTCGCGGGACCGACTGACCGCGCTGATCGAGGTCCACCATGGCGCGGACCCCGAGGTCCGGGCAGCCCTGCTCGACTGGATGACGGATCTTCAGCCCCTCGACGTACCGTCCTGGACCATCGCCGAGACCGCCCACGCGCCGACGCCGCCGCCACGACGCGTACACATCGACGACCTCGACCAGCCCCGCTCGGCGGCCCTGCGGGAGCGCCTGCTGGACATGCTGGGGTCAGCCGCCGCGGACCGCAGGGAGACCGCCGCCCTGGCGCTGGCGAAGTGGCCCGAGTCCGAGGCCCGGCTGCCGGTGCTTCGCGCATACCTCCGCGGGCACATCGACATACCCATCGGCGTGGACCTGGCCCGTGCACTGCGCACCCTCGACGAGGCGGAGCTCCGGGGCGACGACATCCTGCACGACCGGGTGGCCCGCGCGGCCTCGAAGCTCGACCCGTGGGCACTGGAGCCACTGGTGCCGCTGCTGCTGGAGTGGTGGGAGCAGGCCCCGCCCGCCGCCGGGCCGGCGGTCGGCGCGGCACTGCGCGCCTACCCCGCCGACGCGCTCGCCAGGACCCTCGGCGACCGCCTCGACGCCGGGGCCTGGGGGTTCCTCGACCTGCTCCTCGACCGCAGACTGCTGCGCACCCCCGCGTTGACGCGCACGTGTCGGCGACTGCGCGCCGAAGGACGCGACGACCTCGCGGACCGGCTCCTTCTCGTCGATGGTCCGCTGCGCGGCCCGGACGCCGTACAGCGGGACGCGGCAGCGCTGGCAGCGCTCCGTGACCGTTCCCCGGCCGCGCCCGCCGGAGCCTCGCAGCGCCCGCTGAGGCGGGAACTTCTGGACCTGGCCCGGAACGGCACCCCGGAACAGACGAGCCGGGCCCTCGCGGAACTGGCCGAGGCGCACTGGGGCCCGGATCCGGACAAGGACTCCCGACTACGCGACCTGATCGGTGAGTTGCTGCACCATCCTCGGGCCAAGGTCCGCCTGCGCGCCCACCGGACCTCACGGACGATGCTGGACCGGCGCACCTATCTGGGCCACACGATGATCCTGCTGGACGATCCCCTGCCGGACGTGACGCGTACGGCGATCCGCACGCTCTGCCACGCCGACTGGGAGCCCGCGATCCCCGCCGTGACGGGACTGCTCGCGCACCCGAACCCCGTCGTGCGCAGGACGGCGGCCGAGGGGCTCGTCGGGATGGGCGAGGCAGCGATCCCGGCCCTCCGCCAGGCCACCGCCCACGCCCGCCCCGACAAACGCTCCCTCTACACGGACGTCCTCGACCGAATCAGAAAGTCGAGCCCGCCCGGCGACACCCCGAGCCCGTGGGGCGATTGAGGGCAAGCGGTCGCGAAGGGGTCCGGCGTCGCAATTCGAGCCCGTGGGGCGATTGAGGGCAAGCGGTCGCGAAGGGGTCCGGCGCCGCAATTCGAGCCCGTGGGGCGATTGAGGGCAAGCGGTCGCGAAGGGGTTCGGCGCCGCAATTCGAGCCCGTGGGACGATCGAGGACGACGCGGTGACCGGGCGGGCCCCGCACCCACCCCGCCCGGGCCACCGCCTACACGTACCGCTTGATCTCCCGCCGCGCCAACGACCGCTGATGCACTTCGTCCGGCCCGTCCGCCAGCCGCAACGTCCGTGCCGCCGCCCACAGTTCGGCCAGCGGGAAGTCCTGGCTGACGCCACCCGCGCCGTGCAGCTGCACCGCCTGGTCCAGGACGTCCACCACGGCGCGCGGGGTGGCGATCTTGATGGCCTGGATCTCCGTGTGCGCGCCCTGGTTGCCCACCGTGTCCATCAGCCATGCCGTCTTCAGCACCAGCAGCCGCAGCTGCTCCACCGTGACCCGTGCGTCCGCGATCCAGTTCTGTACGACGCCCTGCTGGGCGAGCGGCTTGCCGAAGGCCGTACGGGACACCGCCCTCCTGCACATCAGCTCGATGGCCCGCTCGGCCATGCCGATCAGCCGCATGCAGTGGTGGATCCGGCCGGGGCCGAGACGCGCCTGGGCGATCGCGAAGCCGCCGCCCTCCTCGCCGATCAGGTTCGCGGCGGGCACCCGTACGTCCGTGAAGACGACCTCGGCGTGACCGCCGTGGTAGTGGTCCTCGTAGCCGTACACCTGCATGGCGCGCCGCACTTCGAGACCGGGGGTGTCGCGCGGGACCAGGATCATCGACTGCCGGCGGCGGATGTCGGGGCCGTCAGGGCCATCGGCAGTCGCTGTCTTGCCCATCACGATGAAGATCTTGCAGTCCGGGTTCATCGCCCCGGAGATGTACCACTTGCGGCCGTTGATGACATAGTCCTCGCCGTCCCGCACGATGCGGGTCTCGATGTTCGTCGCGTCCGACGAGGCCACCTCCGGCTCCGTCATCGCGAACGCCGAGCGGATCTCCCCGGCGAGCAGGGGCTCCAGCCACTGCTTCTTCTGCTCGTCCGTGGCGAACTGGAAGAGCACCTCCATGTTCCCGGTGTCCGGGGCCGCGCAGTTGAGTGCGGTCGGTGCCAACTGCGGGGAACGGCCGGTGATTTCGGCGAGCGGGGCGTATTGGAGGTTGGTCAGCCCGGCACCGTACCCGGCGTCGGGGAGGAAGAGGTTCCACAGCCCCTGGCGTCGCGCCTCGGCCTTGAGGTCCTCGACGATCTGCGGGGTGTCCCATGGGGAGGCGAGCAGCGCGCGCTGCTCGTCCGCGGTCTTCTCGGCCGGGTAGACATGCTCGTCCATGAAGGTGAGCAGCTTGGTGCGCAGCTCTTCCGTGCGGGCGTCGAATGCGAAGTCCATGGGGGTGATCAGCCTTCCTGGAGGGTGGTGAGGCCGTGCTCGATGAAGACGGGGACGAGATCGCCGATCCGGTCGAAGCCGGCGCCGACCGTCTGGCCGAGGGTGTAGCGGTAGTGGATGCCCTCCAGGATCACGGCGAGCTTGAACCAGGCGAACGCCGTGTACCAGGAGATGGCGGAGGTGTCGCGGCCGGATCGGGTGGCGTAGCGCTCGATCAGTTCGGCGGGGGTGGGGTGGCCGGCCGCGCCGCTGGTGGTGGAGACCGGGGAGTTCGCCAGGCCGAGGTCCGAGCTGTACATCACGAGCAGGCCGAGGTCGGTCAGCGGGTCGCCGAGCGTCGACATCTCCCAGTCGAGGACGGCCCTGATCCGATCGTCGGAGCCGATCAGTACGTTGTCCAGGCGGTAGTCGCCGTGTACGACGGTGGGCGAGGGGGAGGCGGGCAGCTCCCGGCCGAGTGCGGCGTGCAGTTCGTCGATGCCGGGCAGTTCGCGGTTGCGGGAGGCGTCCAACTGCTTGCCCCAGCGGCGCAGTTGCCGGTCGAGGAAGCCCTCGGGTCGCCCGAAGTCGCCCAGGCCGACGGACTCGGGGTCCACGGCGTGCAGTTCGACGAGCGTGTCGACGAGACCGAGGACGGCAGCCCGGGTGCGCTCGGCGCCCAGCGGGGCGAGCTGTTCGGCCGTGCGGTACGGGGTTCCCTCGACGTACTCCATGACGTAGAAGGGCGACCCGATCACCGAGTCGTCCTCGCAGAGCAGCACGGGTTCTGGGACCGGAACGGCCGTCGGGTGCAGGGCGCTGATCACCCGGTGCTCGCGCTTCATGTCGTGCGCGGTGGCCAGCACATGACCCAGCGGGGGCCTGCGGACGACCCAGCGCCCCGTGCCGTCCGTGACGATGTACGTCAGGTTCGACCGGCCGCCCTCGATGAGCCGGGCTTCGAGCGGTCCGCTCACCAGGCCCGGCTGCTCGCAGTCGAGATGGCTGCGCAGCCGGGCGAGGTCGAGACCTGGCGGGTGGACTGGGCTCATCGTGCGCACCTCCGGGGTGAGAGACGGTCGGTGTTCATGATGCCGACCAGTCGGTATGTCGTCCAGTGGACTCCCGGAATCCGACGCGCACACTCCGCGCCGGACGCGCTCGGCAAGTCCCTGGGCCTGCCCGTGCACGCCCTGCTCGGCGGCAAGATCCGCGACTGTGTCGAGTACAGCGCGTACCTCTTCTACTTCTACCGCTGGGCCGCCCACTGCGACCGCCTGGCCGCACTGCACCGGCGCCGGCTCGACGCCGACGGCACGATGCGCGAGCGCGACGACGCGGCCGCGATGCGCAAGGCCGAGCCGGGCCGGCGGACACCCACGATCCCGCGCTGGTGACGGCCCCCTGCCCCGAGGCCGGCACGGCCTGAGTTGCGCACGCCCCGGCCCGCACCGAGGGTCGGTGCATGAAGGCGATCAGCTACAGCAGGTACGGCGGGGCGGACGTCCTGGAGTACGGGGAGCGGCCCGACCCCAAGGTCGGCCCCGACACCGTCCTCGTGAAGGTGCGGGCCGCGGCGGTCAACCCGGTCGACTGGAAGGCCCGCGAGGGCTACCTCGACGCCGGTCTGGAGGCCATGTTTCCGGTGATCCCCGGCTGGGACATGTCCGGAGTTGTCGTGCAGCCCGGCGTCGCCGTCGACGAGTTCACGGTCGGCGACGAGGTCATCGGCTACGTGCGGGAGGACTTCCTCTGCCGGGGTACGTTCGCCGAATACGTCGCCGCACCCGTGCGTACCCTCGCCCGCAAGCCGCTGAACCTGAGCTTCGAGGAGGCCGCCGGCCTGCCACTGGCCGGCCTCACCGCGTACCAGGTGCTCCACCGCACCCTGCGGATCCAGGACGGCGAGACGGTCCTCGTCCACGCGGCGGCAGGCGGCGTGGGCTCGCTCGCCGTCCAGCTCGCCCGCTATGCGGGCGCCCGCGTCATCGGCATCGCGAGCGAACGCAACCACGACCACGTCCGGCAGCTCGGCGGGGAACCGGTGGCCTACGGCGACGGCCTCGCCGACCGGCTCCGGGCGCTGGCCCCGGACGGCGTCGACGCCGCGTTCGACACCGTCGGCGGGGAGGCGCTCCGCGTCTTTGCCGACGTGCTGAAGCCCGGGGGCCGGCTGGCCTCCATCGCGGACGGCGAGGTCTTCTCGTACGGCGGCCGCTTCGCCTACGTACGCCCGGACGCCAAGGACCTCGCCCACCTGGCCGAACTGGCCGAACAGGGCATCGTCACGGTCCATCTGGACCAGGTCTTCCCGCTGGAACGGGCGGCGGACGCCTACCGGCTGAACGAGCAAGGACGGACCCGCGGAAAAATCGTCGTCACCGTTGCCTGGGACACCCCGGAGGTCTGAGGGGCCCGGCGCCCCGACCTCAGAACAGCATGGCGGTGGCGAACACCGCGAGCGCGATCGTGCACGCCGCCGCCGTCAGCGCGCCGCGCGCCGAGAGAGGCTCCGGACGCGCGGTCGCCATCCCGAGCACTCGCCGGTGCGCCACGAGCAGGAAACCCAGCCAGGCCAGCCCGCTCAGCGACACGGCGACGACCGCGGCCGGGCTCGCCCCGCCGTGCAGCGCCTGCTTGACCGCCAGGATCGCCACCACCGTGCAGGACAGCGTCGTACGCCGCCACGCCAGCCTGGTCCGCTCGGGCTGCAGCCCGGGGTCGCGCCCGTCCGCCGTCACCGGCCCTCCCAGCCGAAGAGGACCACCACCACCATCGCCACGGCGACGACCGCGACGGCGAGCCCGAGCAGCGTCGGGAACCGGGAGACCGGCAGATCCTCCCCGCGCCGCATCGCCCGCTCGCACCGCACCCAGTGGTTGATCGCCCGCAGCGCGCACAGCACACCGGCCGCCAGCAATGCCAGCGCCAGCCCCGCGCGCATGCCCCACGACAGCTCCGGGAGGAACTGGTCGACCGCGAAACCGCCGCCGATCAGCGCGAGAGCCGTCCGGACCCAGGCGAGGAAGGTGCGCTCATTGGCGAGCGAGAACCGGTAGTCGGGGGTGTCGCCCTCTTCGCGGATTCGCTGCGGCGCGAACCACAGCCGCAGGCTCTGTACGAATTCGTTCACGCGCGAACCTTAGACCGACCGGCAACCGGGGGCGGTCTCAGATCGCCCCGCCCGCCCGGAACGCGCGCAGCCGGTGGTACGTCTCCAGGCCGTCCGGCACCCACTGCCAGTCGCCGAGCCGCTGCTCCAGCTCCGCATCGGTGAGGAAGGTGTGCCAGGCGACCTCCTCCACCTGCGGGTGCACCGGCAGTTCGCACCGCACCTGGTAGACGTGGGTCCACCAGGAGTGCTCCGCGCTCTCGTAGAGGAACTTGAAGAGCGGCTCGGGACGGGGGAGCCCCGTGACCCCCAGCTCCTCCTCGGCCTCCCGCAGCGCAGCCTCGTCGTACGACTCGCCGGCCCCGACCACCCCGCCGACGAACATGTCGTAATGGGACGGGAAGACCAGCTTCGTGGGGGTCCTGCGATGCACGAAGAGCCGGCCCCCGGCATCCCGGGCCTCGATGAAGACGCAGCGATGGCGCAGGCCCCGCGCGGTCGCCTCACCGCGCGGGGCCTGCCCCACGACCACGTCGTTCTCGTCGACGATGTCGAGGATCTCGTCAGAAGGAGTCATGTCCTTCATCCAACATCAGACCACTGACAAGGTTCACTGCCCCATGACGTGCTTGACGGTCGGGCCCGTGGTCCAGCCGCCGTCCACGGCCAGTTCGGCGGCGGTGACGTTGACGTGCCGGGAGGGTGCGTCAGGAGGGTGCGTCGGGAGGGCACACCGAGGGTGTGCGGCGGAGAGCGCCGGGAAGACGTGCCCCGCAGGGCCCGCGCGCCGACGCTCAGCCCGGCAGCAGGCTCTTCTCCCGGCGCCCGCCCACGGGCCCCTCCGGCATCGCCGGATGCAGTCCCAGCAGGACGATCCCGGCGACGATCGCCGCGAGACCGCCCGCCTGCCAGGCCAGCGCGCCGGTGTCGGTACGCAACTGGTCACCGAGGAAACCGACCCCGCAGGCGATCCCGGCCAGCGGCTGCGCCGCGGTCAGCGGGGGCAGCGACACCCGCAGCGGGCCCGTCTCGAACGCGCTCTGCACCAGGAGCAGACCCGTCACCCCCAGCGCCGCCACCGCGTACGGCTGCCAGTTCGTCACGAGCGCGATCCAGCCGTCCTGCGACAGCCGCTGGCCGGTGACCCGGGTGAGGGCGTCCTGGAGCCCGTACAGCAGCCCGGCCGCCACCGCGAGCAGCGCCGGGGCGACCCCGGACTGCCAGCGCTTGGCGAAGGTGGTGAGCAGCAGTGCCACGCCCACGACCACGCCGATCACCAGCCAGTGCCGCAGCGGATCGGTCACCGCCTCGCCGCCCCGCGGCCGGCCACCCAGAAGAAAGGCGGCGACGCCGCCGGCCAGCATCCAGAGCCCGGCCCAGCCCTGCCGGCCGAGCCGCTGCCCGGTGCGATGGCGCGACAGGGCCATCGCGAAGAGCAGATTGGTCGCGAGCAGGGGTTCGACGATGGACAGCTCGCCCTTGCCCAGGGCCAGGGCGCCCAGCACCATGCCGCAGACCATCAGCCCGATCCCGGCCAGCCACTCCGGCACCCGCATCAGGTCCAGCAGCAGCCGGAAGGAGAGATAGTCGCTCCTCGGCGCGTGGGACGCGGCGTCCTGCTGGAGGACGAAGCCGAACCCCAGACAACAGGCGGCACTCACGGCGAGTGCGAGAACCAGCACCGACACGCTTCTACCTCAAGTCAGGCCAGAAGTGGGTGATTCGTATCGACGATAGCGCCTGCGCCCCAGGGGCGCGGCCGGGGCGCCGCCGACCGGGCGGTTGACGCCGCAGCGGCCGGTGCAGAGGATCTGACGCACGAGTAACTTCCGGCGTCCGTGCCGGACCCTCACCGTGGCCGTGGCCGTGACCGGATCGCTCCGCCTGCGACCCCCGACAAGGATGGAACCCATGGCGTACGACGCTGATGTGATCGTTATCGGGGCAGGGCTCGCGGGTCTGGTGGCCACCGCAGAACTGGTCGACGCGGGCCGTTCGGTGATCCTGCTCGACCAGGAACCCGAACAGTCCATCGGCGGCCAGGCGCACTGGTCCTTCGGCGGTCTCTTCCTCGTCGACTCGCCCGAGCAGCGCCGGATGCGGATCAAGGACACCCATGAGCTGGCCCTCCAGGACTGGCTCGGCACGGCGGGTTTCGACCGCGAGGAGGACCACTGGCCACGGAAGTGGGCCGAGGCGTACGTCGACTTCGCGGCCGGTGAGAAGCGCTCCTGGCTGCACGCCCAGGGGCTGCGGTTCTTCCCCGTCGTCGGCTGGGCGGAGCGTGGCGGCTACGACGCGAACGGCCATGGCAACTCCGTACCCCGCTTCCACATCACCTGGGGCACCGGCCCCGGCGTCGTCGCCCCCTTCGAGCGCCGGGTCCGCGCGGGCGTCGACAAGGGCCTCGTCCGGCTGAAGTTCCGCCACCGGGTCACCGGCCTCGGCCGCACCGCGGGGACCGTCGACACGGTGACCGGCGAGATACTGGAGCCGAGCGCGGCCGCCCGCGGCACCGCGAGCAGCCGGGTGGCGGCCGGCACCTTCGAACTGAGGGCCCAAGCGGTGATCGTCACCTCCGGTGGCATCGGCGGCAACCACGACCTCGTACGCCAGCAGTGGCCCCGGCGACTCGGCACCCCGCCCGCGAAGATGCTCTCCGGCGTGCCCGCCCATGTCGACGGACTCATGCTCGGCATCACCGAGGAGGCGGGCGCCCACCACATCAACCGCGACCGGATGTGGCACTACACCGAGGGCATCGAGAACTGGAACCCGATCTGGGCCAGGCACGGCATCCGCATTCTGCCGGGACCGTCCTCGCTCTGGCTGGACGCCCGCGGCAAGCGGCTGCCGGTCCCGCTCTTCCCCGGCTTCGACACCCTCGGCACTCTCGAACACATCATGAGGTCCGGATACGACTACACCTGGTTCGTCCTCGACCGGAAGATCATCGGCAAGGAGTTCGCGCTCTCCGGCTCCGAGCAGAACCCGGACCTGACCGGAAAGTCGATCCGTGGCGTGATCGGCCGGGCCCGCACGGACGTACCGGCGCCGGTGAAGGCGTTCATGGACAACGGGGCGGACTTCGTCGTCGAGCAGGACCTCGCGGCACTGGTCCGCGGCATGAACGCGCTCACCGACGAGCCGCTGATCGACGAGGCCGAACTGCGCCGCGAGATCACCGCCCGCGACCGCGAGATCGCCAACCCCTTCACCAAGGACCTCCAGATCACCGCGATCCGCGGCGCCCGCACGTATCTGGGGGACAAGCTGATCCGTACGGCGACACCGCACCGCATCCTCGATCCCAAGGCCGGTCCGCTGATCGCCGTAAGGCTCAACATCCTGACCCGCAAGTCGCTCGGCGGGCTGGAGACGGACCTGTCCTCCCGGGTGCTCACCGAGGACGGCACACCGCTGTCCGGTGTGTACGCGGCGGGGGAGGCGGCCGGTTTCGGCGGCGGCGGGGTGCACGGCTACCGCTCACTGGAGGGAACCTTCCTGGGCGGCTGCATCTTCTCCGGCCGGGCGGCGGGCCGGGCGGCGGCAGAGGCCATCGGCTAGCGGGGGCCGGTGGGTGCGGCGGGCTCCCGGTCCCCGCTCCCGGGCCGGTGGGTGCGGCGGGCTCCAGGTCCCCGCTCCACCGGGACTTCCCAGAGCCGCTCAGCCCCAGGAAGCGTTCCGCGTTGCCGTGCGTGATCAGCTCCCGGCGGCGGTCATCGAGACCGGCTTCGCCCGCACCGGTCGTCCCGGCACCGCCGCCCCGTCCCTGACCTGCCGCGCGATCCTCGCGTCGCAGCCGTAGGACGCCGGCTGCCCGGCCCGGCTACCGTTCGGCCGCGCCCACGACGGGATCGAGCAGCTCGACGACCCGGAACCGTTCGGCGACGACCATGGTGTCGTCGTCGACCGTGAACTCCGGGTCGCCGAGCGCCTCCCGCATCTCCTTGCTGTGCCAGAACTTCTCGTGCCCCGCACGCCACTCGGCCACCGATCTGTCCCCCTCGCCCTCGTCGATCGCATGCTGGAGATCGATGTCGCCGAGGCGCAGCACCCGTACCTCCGTCACCTCCAGCACCGCGATCTCCCGGCCGTCCGAGTCGATCAGCGCGGACCGCTCGCCCACCGGAGGCAGCTCCTCCTTCTCCGCCTCGTACTCCGCGAGCAGCCCGGTCGTCGACACCTTCACACCGGCGAGCACCGCCGCCACCAGGCGATCGCGCAGCGGTCCGGGGAAGGCGAGCAGAAAGGGTTTGAAAGGTTCACGGTTCGCCATGGCGCCAAGTCTGACATGGGCCACCGGACGCCGCGCCGGTTCGGGCGCCCGGGCGAAGGCCGGTCGGCGACCGGTCGGAGGCCGTCAACCAGCCGGACGACGAACGGAGTTGGCCATGGAGTCGGGCAGGGTGTCCGCCGCACATGGCAGTGGCGCCCGCCGGCCCGGAGGCATGCCGTGGCATGAGCACCGGGCCGGCGGGCGCCATCGGGCACGGCCCCGGCTTGCGCCGCGGTTGGAGGGCCGTGCGGGAGGAGCCGCTTGCTACAGGACCAGCGAGAGCAGCAGGATGAAGGCCAGCGAGACCACGGAGATGATGGTCTCCATCACCGACCAGGTCTTGATCGTCTGGCCGACGTTCATGCCGAAGTACTCCTTCACCAGCCAGAACCCGGCGTCATTGACGTGGCTGAAGAAGAGCGAACCCGCGCCGATGGCGAGGACCAGCAGCGCCGCGTGCGACGTCGACATGTCGGCGGCGAGCGGGGCGACCAGACCGGCCGCCGAGATCGTGGCCACGGTCGCCGAGCCGGTCGCGAGCCGGATCGCGACGGCGATCAGCCAGCCCAGCAGCAGCGCCGGGATCGACCAGTTCTTGGAGAAGTCCAGGATCATCTGGCCCACACCGGCGTCGATGAGGGTCTGCTTGAATCCGCCGCCCGCACCCACGATCAGCAGCACACCCGCGATCGGGGCAAGGGACTTCTCGACGGTGGTGGAGAGCCGGCCCTTGGAGAAACCGGCCGCCCGGCCCAGCGTGAACATGCCGACTATGACGGCCGCGAGGAGCGCGATCAGCGGCGAGCCGATCACATCGGTGACCCGCTGGACGTGGTTCTCCGGGTTGTCCACGACGATGTCGACCAGGGCCTTGACGAGCATCAGCACGACGGGCAGCAGGATCGTCGCCAGCGTGGCGCCGAAGCTGGGACGCCGTTCCAGCTCCTCCGACGGACGCTGCGGAATCATCTTCTCCGGAGCCTCGATGTTCACCCAGCGCGCGGCGTAGCGGGAGAAGACCGGCCCGGCGATGATCACGGTCGGGATCGCGACCAGAACACCCAGCGCGAGCGTGACGCCGAGATTGGCGCCGAGGGCGTCGATCGCCACCAGCGGGCCGGGGTGCGGGGGAATCAGCCCGTGCATCACGGAGAGACCGGCCAGTGCCGGGATACCGATCCGCATCAGGGAGTAGTTGCCGCGCTTGGCGACCAGCAGCACCACCGGGATCAGCAGCACGATGCCGACCTCGAAGAACAGCGGCAGACCGATGATCGAGGCGATCAGGACCATCGCCCACGGCATGGCCCGGCCGCTCGCCTTCGCCAGGATCGTGTCGACGATCTGGTCCGCGCCGCCGGAGTCGGCGAGCAGCTTGCCCAGAATGGCGCCGAGCGCGATGAGGACACCGACACCCGCGACGGTCGAGCCGAGACCGGCGGTGAAGCTGGCGATCGTCTTCGCCGGTGCGGCACCGGCGAACGAGCCGAGCGCCAGCGAGCCGATGGTCAGCGCGAGGAACGCATGCAACTTGAACTTGGTGATGAGCAGAACGATGACGGCGATGCCCGCCAGTACGGCGATGCCCAACTGCGCGTTGCCTGCCGAAGTGATCGGTTCGACGGCGTCCGCTGCCAGCGTCTCGACGCTGAGACTGGTCACGGTGGTGATCCTTAGTTTTCGAGCCGGCGCAACGCGGCGACGGCTCGCTGGGTGATTTCTTCGGGGGTGCCGGACACGTCGACCGAGACGCCGGCCTCGTCCTCCTGCAACGGCTGCAGGGTGGCGAACTGCGAGTCGAGCAGTGCGGTGGGCATGAAGTGACCCTTGCGTTCCGCCATGCGCTTCTCGATCAGCGTCCGGTCGCCGGTCAGATGGAGGAAGACCGCACCGGGGGCCTCGGCACGCAGCCGGTCCCGGTAGACGCGCTTGAGCGCCGAGCTGCTCACCACCCCGCCGAGGCCCGACCGGCCGTGCGCCCACCGGCCGATCGCATCGAGCCAGGGCCACCGGTCGGAGTCGTCCAGCGGGATACCGGCCGACATCTTGGCGATGTTCGCCGCGGGATGGAAGTCATCGCCCTCGGCGTACGGAACGCCGAGTTCAGCGGCGAGCAGGGGGCCGACCGTGGTCTTGCCGGTCCCTGCGACGCCCATCACCACGACGACGTGGGGGGTGCTCATTGGTGGTGCCTCGCTGTCTACTTCGACGTCTTCCTCGACATCGGTCCGTCGCGCTACTGAAACCTATACGTACGACTTATTCAAGATGTTGTGATGTAAACGTCGTACTTTTTGTTCATCGAGGGACCCCCGTAGGCTGTGCCCATGACCACACAGGGCCCCGGGCTGCATACACATGTGCTGGACACCCTGGGTCTCGAGATCGCCGCGGGGGAGCACCGGCCTGGACAGGTACTGCGTACCGACGAGCTGGCCCAGCGCTTCGACGTCTCGCGCACGGTCGTACGCGAAGTGATCCGCGTCCTCGAATCCATGCACCTGGTCGAGTCCCGCCGCCGCGTCGGCGTGACCGTACGGCCGGCCGAGGCGTGGAACGTCTACGATCCGCAGGTCATCCGGTGGCGGCTGGCCGGCGCCGACCGCCCGCGCCAGCTGCGCTCCCTGACCGTGCTGCGCTCGGCGATCGAACCCGTCGCGGCCGGCCTCGCCGCCCGCAACGCCACCCCGGAGCAGTGCTCGGCCCTCACCGAGTGCGCGCTCGGCTTGGTCGCCACCTCGCGCGGCCAGCAGCTGGAGGGCTACCTGGAGCACGACATCGCGTTCCACCGGATCGTGCTGAACGCCTCCGGCAACGAGATGTTCGCGCGGCTCGGCGATGTCGTCGCCGAGGTCCTGGCGGGCCGTACCCATCACCAGGTCATGTTCGAGGATCCGGACCCGGCCGCGGTCACCCTCCACGTCCGGCTCGCCGAAGCGGTGCGCGAGCGTGACGCGGTGGCGGCGCAGCGGCTGACGAAGGAGATCGCGGTGGGCGCCCTGCATGAGTTGGACGTGCTCGCGCCCTGAGGCGGACGGCGGCCCCCGCGGAACGATCCCGCGAGGGCCGCCGGTAAAAACGGTTCAGCCGCTGTGCCCGTGGTGGCCACCGTGTCCGGCGCCGTGGTCGAACTTCATCGCCTGGGGCGGCATCACGACGAACGGCCGCATCATGCCCATGTCCTCGTGCTCCAGCCGCGTTGTCCGCCCAGCCGTCGTTCCCGCTCCGGTCTGCGCGCCATGAAGGTGCGTCACCGTCCAGGCGGGCAGCGCGGCGACACCCGCGTTCGGTTCGACACCGTCGCGTCCCGGCCGGTTGTGCGGGGCCGGCTCGCCCTGCTTCACCGGGCCGACCTCCACAGCGGTGACCGGTACTCGCCTTCCCTGGGGACGCGATTGCTCTTCAACGCAGCAAACCGGCAGCAGCTCACAACCCCCACATCAGCGTCGGCGGCAGCTGCGCGTGCAGCCGCAGCCAGGTGGGCGACACGGCGTTCGGGGGGACGGCGCTCGTTCCCCGGCAACGCGGCGCGCCGCCGTGACACCCTCATGGGGCGTACGGTTGTTCGTGTTCGATCTTCACGACATGACGGAAACAGGGAGACCAGGGTATGGCGCAGCAGGTGCAAGGGGTCATCGCACCGGGGAAGAACGAGCCGGTACGGGTCGAGACGATCGTCATCCCGGACCCGGGCCCCGGCGAGGCCGTGGTGAAGATCCAGGCGTGCGGCGTCTGCCACACCGATCTGCACTACAAGCAGGGCGGCATCAACGACGAGTTCCCGTTCCTGCTCGGCCACGAGGCCGCGGGCGTGGTGGAGTCCGTCGGCGAGGGCGTCACGGACGTCGCGCCCGGCGACTTCGTGGTCCTCAACTGGCGTGCCGTGTGCGGGCAGTGCCGTGCGTGTCTGCGCGGCCGCCCCTGGTACTGCTTCAACACCCACAACGCGAAGCAGAAGATGACACTGCTCGACGGCACGGAGCTGTCGCCGGCGCTCGGCATCGGCGCGTTCGCCGAGAAGACCCTGGTCGCCGCGGGCCAGTGCACCAAGGTCGACCCCGAGGTCTCGCCGGCCGTCGCGGGGCTCCTCGGCTGCGGTGTGATGGCGGGCATCGGCGCCGCCATCAACACCGGGCAGGTCGGCCGCGGCGACTCGGTCGCCGTGATCGGCTGCGGCGGCGTCGGCGATGCGGCGATCGCGGGCGCCCGGCTGGCCGGCGCGGCGAAGATCATCGCCGTGGACATCGACGACCGCAAGCTGGAGACGGCGAAGACGATGGGCGCCACGCACACCGTCAACTCCCGTTCCGCCGACCCGGTCGAGGCGATCCGCTCCCTGACCGACGGCAACGGCGCGGACGTCGTCATCGAGGCGGTCGGCCGCCCGGAGACGTACCAGCAGGCCTTCTACGCCCGCGACCTCGCCGGCACCGTGGTCCTGGTCGGCGTCCCCACCCCTCAGATGCGGCTGGAGCTGCCGCTCATCGACGTCTTCGGCCGCGGCGGTTCGCTCAAGTCCTCCTGGTACGGCGACTGCCTGCCCTCGCGCGACTTCCCGATGCTCATCGACCTGCACCAGCAGGGCCGGATCGACCTCGGCGCGTTCGTCACCGAGACCATCGGACTCGGCGACATCGAGCAGGCCTTCGACCGGATGCACGACGGTGACGTGCTGCGCTCGGTGGTGGTCCTCTGATGGCCCGCATCGACCACCTCGTCACCTCCGGCACCTTCGCCCTCGACGGCGGGGAGTGGGACGTCGACAACAACGTCTGGATCGTCGGCGACGACACCGAGGCGATCGTCATCGACGCCGCCCATGACGCCGCCGCCATCGAGGCCGCGCTGAACGGCCGTACGCTGCGCGCCATCGTCTGCACGCACGCGCACAACGACCACATCGACGCGGCCCCGGCCCTCGCCGCCGCCACCGGTGCGCCGATCCTGCTCCACCCCGACGACCTGCCGCTGTGGAAGCAGACCCACCCGGACCGCGCCCCGGACGGCGAACTGGCCGACGGCCAGGAGCTGGAGATCGCCGGCACGACGCTCAGGGTCCTGCACACCCCCGGCCACGCCCCCGGAGCCGTCTGCCTGTACGCCCCCGAACTGTCCACCGTCTTCACGGGCGACACGCTCTTCCAGGGCGGACCCGGCGCCACCGGACGGTCCTTCTCCCACTTCCCGACGATCGTCGCGTCGATCAGGGACCGGCTGCTCGTCCTGGATCCGGAGACCACCGTCCGCACCGGACACGGCGACTCCACGACCATCGGCGCGGAGGCCCCGCACCTGGACAAATGGATCGCCCGCGGTCACTGACGACCGCGACAGCTCACCGGTCCGGCCACGCGGAGAGCCGCAGCCCGCTCTCGAAGCGGCGCGGCCCGCCCGTGACCGGATCGGTGAACTCCAGCACCCGGGCGAGGAGTTGGAGCGGGAGCGACCAGTCGTCGGCCGCACCCTCGGGCCGGACCACCGGGTAGACCGGATCGTGGACGAGCGGCAGCCCCAGCCTGTTCATGTGGACCCGCAGCTGATGGGTGCGCCCGGTGGCGGGCAGCAGCCGGTAACGGCCGAGCCCCGCCCGGTGCTCCAGGAGTTCGATCCGGGTTTCACTGTTCGGTTCGCCCGGCTCCTCGCGGGCGGCGATGACCCCCCGCTCCTTCACGATGCGGCTGCGTACGGTCCGCGGAAAGGCTTGGCCGGGGTCGTACGGTGCCACCGCCTCGTACTCCTTGCGCACCAGACGGTCCCGGAACAGCGTCTGGTACGCGCCCCGCTCCTCGGGCCGCACGACGAACAGGACGAGCCCCGCGGTCAGTCGGTCCAGCCGGTGCGCGGGCTGCAGTCCGGGCAGGTCCAGCTCGCGGCGCAGCCGGGCCACGGCCGTCTCGGTGACGTGCCGGCCGCGCGGTGTCGTCGCGAGGAAGTGCGGCTTGTCGGCGACGACGAGGTGCTCGTCGCGGTGGACGACACCGACCGGGAACGGCACCGGTTCCTCCGGCGCGAAATCCCGGTGGAACCAGACGTATCGGCCCGCCGCGTACGGATCTTCGGCCGAGACCGGTCCCGCTACGGAGACGAACCTGCCCTCGGTGAACATCGCGTCCACCCGCGCCGCCCCGATCGCCCCCGCGAACCGCGCCAGCAGGTGATCGCGGACCGTCGCCCACCGCCCGTCCGGGTCTTCCGGGAGCCGCAGCCGCACCGGATCGATCCCGTCCCGCTGCGCCAGCGGCGCCGGCGGGGGCTTCGCGCGCCCCCTCATCGGGGCCTGCGGGCCGGTACGACGGTGAACATGGTGCGGGCTCCTCGCATCGTGGCCCACGGCGACCACGTGAGCACCACGCGAAATGCCGACCAGGATCGCTCCTGATCGGCGTTTCGATCTGTGTCCGAGGGGGGACTTGAACCCCCACGCCCGATAAAGGGCACTAGCACCTCAAGCTAGCGCGTCTGCCATTCCGCCACCCGGACAAGGTGTCTGTCTCGCGGGCCCGGCCCGTTCCGACGTGGAAAACAATAGCAAACATCCGGGGGTGCTCGATCACGCCGGGGGAGGCGTGAAGCGCGCATGACGAGGGGTGGGGGCCTTGGGCGCGCGGGCCCGGCGCGGGAGGATGAGGGGGAGCACCACGGCGACAGTGGAAGGAAGCAGTGTGAGCGAGACCAACACGGCCCGGACCGTCTCGGGCGAGGACGAGGTCGTGGACCTCTGTCGTGAGCTGATCCGGATCGACACCAGCAACTACGGCGACCACTCGGGGCCGGGGGAGCGGCGCGCGGCCGAGTACGTCGCGGAAAAGCTGGCCGAGGTGGGGCTGGAGCCGCAGATCTTCGAGTCCCACAAGGGCCGGGCCTCGACCGTGGCGCGGATCGAGGGCGAGGACCCGTCCAGGCCCGCCCTGCTGATCCACGGCCACACCGATGTGGTTCCGGCCAATGCCCACGACTGGACGCACCACCCGTTCTCGGGCGAGGTCGCGGACGGCTGTGTGTGGGGCCGCGGCGCGGTCGACATGAAGGACATGGACGCGATGACCCTCGCGGTCGTCCGCGACCGGATGCGCAGCGGCCGCAAGCCCCCGCGCGACATCGTGCTGGCCTTCCTCGCCGACGAGGAGGCGGGCGGCACGTACGGCGCGCGGTATCTCGTGGACAAGCACCCCGGCCTCTTCGAGGGCGTCACCGAGGCGATCGGCGAGGTCGGCGGCTTCTCCTTCACGGTGAACGAGAAGCTGCGGCTCTACCTCGTCGAGACGGCCGAGAAGGGCATGCACTGGATGCGGCTCACCGTCGACGGCACGGCGGGCCATGGCTCGATGACCAACGACGACAACGCGATCACCGAGCTCTGCGAGGCGGTCGGACGGCTGGGGCGGCACAAGTGGCCGGTCCGGGTGACCAAGACCGTACGGTCCTTCCTCGACGAGCTGTCCGACGCGCTCGGCACCCCGCTCGACCCGGAGGACATGGACGCCACGCTCGCCAAGCTGGGCGGCATCGCCAAGATGATCGGCGCCACGCTCCGCAACTCCGCCGCTCCCACCATGCTCGGCGCCGGCTACAAGGTGAACGTGATCCCCGGCCAGGCCACCGCCCATGTCGACGGCCGTTTCCTGCCCGGCTTCGAGGACGAGTTCCTGGCCGACCTGGACCGGATCCTCGGCCCGCGGGTGAAGCGCGAGGACGTGCACGGGGACAAGGCGCTGGAGACCAGTTTCGACGGCTCGCTCGTCGACGCGATGCAGATCGCGCTGAAGGCGGAGGACCCGATCGCGCGTGCGGTCCCTTACATGCTCTCCGGCGGTACCGACGCCAAGTCCTTCGACGATCTCGGCATCCGCTGCTTCGGGTTCGCCCCGCTGAAGCTGCCGCCGGAGCTCGACTTCGCGGGCATGTTCCACGGTGTGGACGAGCGAGTGCCGGTGGACGGGCTGCAGTTCGGCGTGCGCGTGCTCGACCGTTTCATCGACAACTGCTGAGTCCACGCCGCGTTCCTGCCCGGGCTCCGCTGAATTCCCGCTGATTTTCCGCCGACTCTCCGCGTCAGTAATCGCCTGCGTGTGCGTATGTGACCGGAACGAGTGAAAGGAACCATACGCTCGTAGCCCGATTACCTCTTCCTCGTTACAAGTGATGCGGTCCGCGGCTGGGACCGCATTGCCAACTAGGAGGAATAGTGATCAAGAAGATCGTCGCTGCTGCGGCTGTCACTGGTGGTCTGGTGCTCGCGGGTGCGGGCATGGCCGTCGCGGACTCCGGTGCCCAGGGCGCCGCTGTCAGCAGCCCCGGCGTGGTCTCGGGCAACGTCATCCAGGCCCCGATCCACGTGCCGGTGAACGTGTGTGGCAACACGATCTCCGTGGTCGGGCTGCTGAACCCCACTTTCGGCCACACCTGCGGCAACGCCTGACGTTGTGCGTCAACCCGTAAGGGTTTGATCCGGTCGGCCCCGGGGTGCACGCCATGCACTCCGGGGCCGCTGGGTAATCCGCCCCCGCACGGTCAAGTCCGGGGGTATTCCGGAAGGTAGAAGGCAGGAATCAACCTATGCGACAGGTCACGCGTAAAGGCCTGATCACCATGGCGGCCGCCGGCGGAGTCCTCGCGCTGAGTGGCGGTTATGCGCACGCCGATGCCGGAGCGACCGGCGACGCGTCGAATTCCCCGGGCGTGCTGTCAGGGAATTCGGTCCAGGCCCCGGTCCACGTACCGGTCAATGTCTGCGGCAACTCCGTGAGCGTCGTGGGACTGCTCGACCCGGCGGCGGGAAACACCTGCGGAAACGGTTCGCACAGCGCCGCTTCGGGCAGGCACGCCTCGGGCAGCCAGGTGTCCGGCGACCTGACCCGGGCGACCCGGGCGGGAACCGGCAAGCACCGGGCCCTCACGAGCGACACCGGGAGGGGGGCGACGGCCGAGGGGAGCGCGCAGGGCTCGCCCGGGGTGCTTTCGGGCAACAACATCGCGGTGCCCATCGACATCCCCGTGAACGCCTGTGGGAACAGCGTCACCATCGGCGGACTGCTCAACCCCGTCTCCGGCAACGAGTGCGGAAACGGTACGGACGTCGTCACGCCGCCGGTCGGTACGCCGGTCACACCGGTCACCGAGAACGAGCCCCCGGCACCCGGAGTGCGGGGCGTGCACAACGCACTCGAGACACAGGGCGTCGCCGAGCTCGCACACACCGGAGCGGGCGGGCTCGGCCTCCTCGTCCCGGCGAGCGCGGGCCTGCTGCTGGCGGGTGCGGGCACGATGCTCTACCGCCGCGCCCGGACGTCCGCTTAGCGGATCGAGGAGGCGACGCAGGCACGACGAAGGGAACGGGTCCCGCGACGGCGGGGCCCGTTCCGTTTCACCGGACGGCCCGCGGTCTCACCAGGTGGCCCGTAGCTGGCGGATGATCCGTCGGCGCAGCCGCACTCTGCGGCTGCCGTCACGGCGCAGCGTCAGCCGGTCCAACTCCCAGTGCCCGTACTCGGCATGGTCGGTCAGCAGGCGGGCCGTCTCCTTCCGGGACACCCCGCGCGGCACGTACACATCGACAAATTCGTATTCCGGCATCGCATCTATTGTGCGGGCAGAGCCCGTCTACGGATAGCGTCTGCACCATGTCTGATGCTGCGCAGCCCACCGCTGCCGAGGTACGCGCCGCCGCCGAAGCGATCAAAGCCGCGCTCGACCATCACCTCGAGGCGGTCGAACGCCGGACGGGGGACGACGATCCCGCCGTCTATGAAGCGTTCAACGCACTGGCCGCCGCCGCCGAGTTCTACGACGAACTGCTCTACGACCGCTACGACGAGGTGACCCCCTTCGAGATCCCCGGTGCGGAGGACTCCCTGCCGCCGTACGCCGGTCCCGAGGAGCCGAACGCGCTCAGCGTCCTCATCCGGCGTGACTACGCGGTGGTGGAGCCGCCGAGGCTGCTCGCGCAGGCCCAGCGGATCGCCGACCTCGATCCGGACGACCGCGGCGGCGGGAGCGCCGCGGTCGTCGGCTCCAGCTTCCACGCGGCGCTCGGAGTGCTCTTCGGCGAGTACGAACCGGACGAGATCGCTTCCCGGCACATGGAGTTCGGACTGGAGGAGGGCGACTCCACGCTCTGGGTCACGGCGGCCGAGGAGCTTCCCGAGGCGGGGGAGTGGCTCGGCGCACCGTTCGACGACGCGGATCCGCAACTGGTGGTCTGCCGCTTCGACGTCAGCGCGGTCTTCGACGAGGACGGAAATGACGAGCAGCCGGCCGGCCTGGTGGTGGACAGCTCCTGATCCGTCCGTCGGACGGGCTCCGTTCCGAGCCCGTCCGACGGTGCGGCCCGGTCAGCGGGCCGATGCCTCCAGCAGGGTGCGCAGCCGCGTCGTGCGGTCCTGCGTTGGGGACTGGGCGACCGCGCGCTGGAGCGCCTGATCCACCCCGTGCACGACGGACAGATGCCGCTCGCCGCGGCTGAAGGCGGTGTACACCCAGGGGCGGTTCAGCGCCTGCGCGGCGTCACCGGGCAGCACGACGACCACGGCGGGCCATCGCATACCGGCGGCCTGATGGGCGCTGAGGGCCCAGCCGTGCCGTACGGACGACTCCACCCGCTCCTGGGGTACGACGAGCTTCGTGTCCCCGCAGTCCAGGTGGAGGCCCTCGGTGTCGGCCGAGACGACCACCCCGGGCAGCGTCCTGCCGGGGGTTGGGACATGGACGACGCGGTCGCCCGGGTCGAAGCCGCCGAACCGCCCCGGACCGGGGTTGATCCGCTCCTTGAGTGCCGCGTTCAGAGCCCGGGTGCCCGCCGGGCCGCCGTGGCCGACGGTGATCACCTGGGTGTCGGCCGACGGTACGCCGATGGCGCGCGGCACCGAGTCGGCGACCAGCTGCACGGTGCGGTGCACCGCCTCGCCCGCGTCGCGCACGGGGACGATCACCACTTCCTTGCCGGGCGCCGCGACCTGGTTCAGCTCTCCGATGCCGATGCCGGAGACCAGTTCGCCGATCGGTTCCGGATCGGGTGTACGGGACACGATCTGCGGACAGGCGCGGGCCGCCAGCACATCCGCGAACACCCGTCCCGCGCCGGCCGAGCCCAGCACGCCGGGATCGCCGCTGAGCACCAGCCGGGTGCCGTCACTCAGCAACTCCACGAGGATCGCGGCGGTCTCGACGTCCAGCTGCGGGGCGTCCAGCACGACGAGCAGGTCGACGGCGATCGCCCCCTCCTCGTCCCGCCCCGGACCCTCCGAGCCGCAGAGCAGCCCGGCGAGGGTGACGGCCGCCGACGGATCGCCGGTCGCCTCGGCCAGCCGGCGCCTGCCGTCCACGCTGTGCACGGCGCCCAGGGCGCGCAGCCCGAGGCCACGGGCAGCGCTGATCAGTGCCGCGGGTTCGGCCCTGGCCGCCTCGCCGCCGGTGTGCGCCACCAGTCCGTGGGCCGCGACCGCACGGATCAGCTCGGCCGCCGACGGGGAGCCCGCGGCCGTGGCCGCCGCCGTCCAGTCGGCGTCCTTCTCGCAGGCGTTGACCAGCCGGGCCAGCCCGTCGGCGAGGCTCTCCTCCGCGAGTGCGTACCGGTCGAGGCCCAGCAGCGCCGGTACGGGTTCCTGCCCGGCCCGGTCCTCCGCGCTTTCCCCGGCCTCCGCGGGTGCTCCGGGCTCTTCGTCGAGCTGCTCGCCCGCGTCCTCCCGGCCGTCCTGGAAGACCAGGACGACGCCTTCGGCGACGGCGTGCTCGACGGCCGCGGCGGGGTCGCTCACCGCGCGCTCGGCGAGCGCTGCACGGACCGCCGTCGCGTCCAGCGCCGTATGGCCCTGGAGCGCGGCCCGCTCCAGCAGCCAGCCGACCAGGGCCGAGGTCCGCCGCTCGTCGTCCGGACCGCACTCGGCGCCCAGCAGGGCCCGGGCGAAACCGTCGGCCTGCTCCGGTCTGACTCCCGGCACGGCCAGCAACTGCCAGGGGTCCTCGCGCAGGGCCCCGGCCGCCTGCGCGCCGAGGGCCTCCGCCGCCGGGGCCGCCAGCGCTCCGGGAGCCCCGCCCTCGGCCAGTACGACGGCCACCGCTGCCACGGCCTGCGGTGAGGGGCCCTGCGCGGCCGGGGCCGGCTCGGGCTCCCGGGGCCGTACCGGCGCGGGCGCGGGAGCGGCCCGGCGGGGGGCGGCGGGTTCGGGCGGGCCGAGGAGCGCTGCGGAGGGCTTCTCACCGCTCTCCACGGCCCGCACGGCCGCCAGCAGATCGGCCGCCCTGCCACCCAGCTTCGCACCGGCGGCGATGGGGCCCGTCTTCTGTGCCTTGCGCTTCTCGATCCGTTCCCGGAGCTCACGCTGGGCGGCCAGCTCGGCCTCCGCCTCGGAGAGCGGGGCGGGGTCGGCAACCGCCCCGTCCACGGCGCCGTCGGCCGCGACCGCCCCGTCCACGGCGCCGTCGGCCGCGACCGCCCCGTCCACGGCGCCGTCGGCCGCGGCTGTCGCGTCGGTGGTGCCGTCGGGCCCGGCATCGGCCGCGGCCGGTCCGTCGGTCCGGTGGTCGTCGCCGTCCGTCTCCGCGGCATCGACGGGATCACCGGCCGCCGGTGATCCCTCGTCCGCCTCGTGCCCCTCGTCCGGCGCGGACGGGGCGGGCACGGCCGCGGAGGGGTCCGCGACGACGCCCGTGTCGTCGGCGGCCGGGGAGCCGGGGGTTTCCCCCCGGGGAAGCGCAGTCACAGCGTGCTCCAGTCCTGGTCGGGATAGCGGTGCACGGGCGCCGACACATCGTCGAGCGCCTGGCAGATCTCGTCAGGAAGACTAAGCGCCTCCACTGACAACGCCTCCGTGAGCTGCTGCGCGCTGCGCGCACCGACGATCGGGGCCACCACTCCGGGCCGGTCCCGCACCCAGGCGAGAGCCACTTGGAGCGGCGTCGTGGCCAGGCCGTCGGCCGCGGTGGACACCGCGTCCACGATGCGGCTCGCCGGGTCGTCGAGATACGGCTCGACGAACGGGGCCAGCAGCTCCGAGGCGCCGCGCGAGTCCGCCGGAGTGCCCGTCCGGTACTTCCCGGTCAGGACCCCACGGCCCAGCGGCGAGGAGGGCAGCAGTCCCACGCCCAGATCGAGCGCGGCCGGCAGCACCTCGCGTTCCACACCCCGCTGCAGCAGGGAGTACTCCATCTGGGTGCTCGCCAGCCGGGTGCGCACCCCGGGCGAGGCGAGCTGCCAGGTCGCCGCCTTGGCCAGCTGCCAGCCGCAGAAGTTCGACACCCCCGCGTACCGGACGCGGCCGGTGGAGACCGCCAGGTCCACCGCCTGAAGGGTCTCCTCCAGCGGGGTCACCGGGTCGAAGGCGTGGATCTGCCACAGGTCCACGTAATCCGTGCCGAGCCGTGCCAGGGAGGCGTCCAGCGCGGCCAGCAGATGGCCGCGCGAGCCGTTGAACCGGCGGTACGGGTCGGCCACGCTGCCGGCTTTCGTGGCGATGACCAGATCCTGCCGCGGCACCAGACCCTCGGTGAGCCGTCCGAGCAGATACTCGGCATCCCCACCGCCGTACACATCAGCCGTGTCGACCAGCGTGCCGCCCGCCTCCCAGAAGGCTTTCAGCTGTTCGGCAGCGTCGTGCTCGTCGGTGTCCCGGCCCCAGGTGAGGGTGCCGAGCCCGATCCGGGACACTCGAAGGCCGGTGCGGCCGAGATGCCTCTGCTCCATGGGCGCTGAGATTACTGGCCGGGACCCCACCCGGCGGAAGCCTGTGGACAACCCGGCACCAAGTCGCCCCTGCCGGAACCCGTCACCGCGCGCTAGAGTCCGGAGCTCCGGAACGTTACTGATCAGTAAGGGGAGCGGCTATGCGGCTCGGCATCAATCTCGGTTACTGGGGTGCGGGAATGGACGGCGACAACCTCGCCGTCGCCCAGGAGGCCGACCGGCTCGGATACGACGTCTGCTGGGCGGCCGAGGCGTACGGCTCCGACGCGCCGACGGTGCTCGCCTGGGTCGCCGCCCGGACCGAGTCCATCGACGTCGGCTCCGCGATCATGCAGATCCCGGCCCGCCAGCCTGCGATGACGGCGATGACCGCCGCCACCCTCGACTCGCTCTCCGGCGGCCGGTTCCGGCTCGGCCTCGGCGTGTCGGGGCCGCAGGTCTCCGAGGGCTGGTACGGCGTCAAGTTCGACAAGCCGCTGGCCCGCACCCGGGAGTACGTCGAGATCGTCCGCAGGGCGATGTCCCGTGAGCGGCTGTCGTACGAGGGGCAGCACTGGACGCTCCCGCTGCCGGACGGCCCGGGCAAGCCCATCAAGCTCACAGTCCACCCGCAGCGCGAGCACATTCCGCTCTACATCGCCGCGATCGGCCCGAAGAACCTGGAACAGACCGGCGAGATCGCCGACGGCGCGCTGCTGATCTTCCCCTCGGCGGAGCACCTCGAGGACACCGCCGTGACGTACCTGCGGGCGGGCCGCGAGAAGGCCGGGAAGACCATGGAGGGCTTCGACGTCTGCCCGACCCTGCCGCTCGCCGTCGGTGACGACGTCAACGGCCTTGCCGACATGTTCCGTCCGTACACCGCGCTTTACGTGGGCGGCATGGGCAGCCGCAAGCAGAACTTCTACAACCAGCTCGCGCAGCGCATGGGCTACGAGAAGGAAGCCGCCGAGATCCAGGACAAGTACCTGTCCGGCGACAAGAGCGGCGCCGCCGCCGCCGTCCCGCACCAGCTGATCGACCAGACCACGCTGCTCGGCCCGGTCGAGCGGATCGCCGAGCGGATGCAGGCGTACGCCGCGGCGGGAGTCACGACGCTGACCCTGGCTCCGGCCGGGTTCACGCTCGACGAGCGGATCACGGCTCTGCGGGCCGGCACGGAGGCGCTGGAGCGGTCCGGGCTCGCGTAGCGCGGACCGAGGGTTCCGGGAGAGCACTACGGCCGTGGTGGGGGCTCGGGGGCTCCCCGCCACGGCTGTTACGCGTAACAACGCTTTCGGGGGCACGGGGTTACGCCGATCGGCGCGGGGCCACCGGGGTCACGGCCCGTCCGGCGTAGCCGGGGGGCGTTCCTGTTGCCCGGGTGGGCGTGTCGCATTTGACTGTCGATGGGCGGATGCCGGTACGGAGGTGGCAGTGATGCTCTCGGCAAGGAACCTGTTCCAGGAGATTCTCGACGAAGACGAGTCGTTCCGGCTGTTCTGTTCCATCGCGGCGAGCGGGGAGTCCCAGGGGGGCTGGGAGAACGGCCATATCGCGGCCCTCGTGCCCGAGAGCCGGCGCGCCCTGGCGCCCAAGATCACGCGGCACGGCGCGGACGAGGACAAGCACGGCCGGATCTTCCACGCGCTGCTGAAGAAGCGCGGGCTGCAGCCGGTCGAGGTTCCGCACGAGACCGACTACACGATGCTGCTGGAGAAGCACGGCATCGGCCTCGCCCATGAGCGGCTGGGGCGCCAGGAGCCGCTCTCCGAGCACGACATCATCACCTACCTCGCGCACAGCAGGGTCACCGAACAGCGTGCCTCCGAGCAGATGACGCTGCTGCGCAAGCACTTCGCCGACCACCCCGACCTCGGCCGCGCGGTGCGGATGATCTCGAACGACGAGGACAACCACCTGGCGTACTGCCACGAGGAGTTGCTCCGGCTCGCCCGCGTCGGACACGGCCGTACGATCCAGCGCATCCTGCGCGAGTGCGCGCTCGCCGAGATCCGGGTGTACCGCGACGTCAGCCTCGCCGTGATGGACCACATGGGCCGCATCCTCGGCTGGCCCCGGGCCAAGGCGGCGGTGCTGGCCGCGGGGATCCACGGGATCTACGCGTACGAACGGCTGGTGGGGTGGCGGCGCATGGTGAGCCTGGAGCTGCCCGAGCGGCGCGACGCACTGGGCGGTCCCGCCGCGCAGGCGGCCGAGTTCGCCTGATCCGGGCGCCGCGGCGGACCGGCCGTCAGAGCCAGCCGCGCCGCTTGAACTGCCGGTACAGGCCGAACACCACGGAACCCATCAGCACGATCACCACCGGATAGGCCCACACCCAGCCGAGTTCCGGCATGTGCTTGAAGTTCATGCCGTAGATCCCCGCCACCATCGTCGGTACGGCGGCCATCGCCGCCCAGGCCGAGATCTTGCGCATGTCGTCGTTCTGCCGCACGCCCACCTGGGCCAGATGCGCCGCGAGGATGTCGGAGAGCAGCCGGTCGAGCCCGTCCACATACTCGTTGGCACGCGTCAGATGGTCGCTCACGTCGCGGAAGAACGGCTGCGAGTGCTCGGGGACGAACGGCACTTCCGCGCTCGCCAGACGGGCCATGGGGGCGCTCAGCGGCCCGGCGGCCCGGCGGAACTCCAGGAGCTGCCGCTTGAAGGTGTAGATGCGGGCCGCGGTGTTCTTGGTGTCCGTGGTGCCGGTCGGCGCGAACACCTCGGTCTCCAGCTCCTCCAGGTCGGCCTGGAGCTCGCCCGCCACCTCGATGTAGTGGTCGACCACGGCGTCGCTGATCGCGTACAGCACCGCGGTCGGCCCGTGCTTGAGAACCTTCGGCTCCGACTCCAGGCGGCGGCGTACCGCGGCGAGCGGCGCGCCCTCCCCGTGCCGGACCGTCACGACGAAGGAATCGCCGATGAAGGCCATCAGCTCGTCGGTGGTGACGGTGTCGCTCAGGTGCTCGTACACCACCGGCTTGATGACCGCGAAGAGCGAGTCGTCGTAGACCTCCAGCTTGGGCCGCTGGTGCGCGCTCAGGGCGTCCTCCACCGCCAGTGGATGGAGTCCGAACTCGCTGCTGACGCGGTCGACCTCCTGCTCCGTCGGCTCGTACAGGCCGAGCCAGAGAAACGCGTCCCCGGTCGCCCGTGCCTCCGCGAGGGCATCGGAAAGATCGGCGGGGCCTTCGGTACGACGCCCGTCCCGGTAGATCGCACAGTCCACAATCACGGCGCGCATTCTTCCCTGCCCCGCTCCCCGGCGCACCTCACCGCCGGCCGCGGCCTACGCTGGCCCGTATGCCCACCCTGATCCTCGTACGCCATGGACGCTCCACCGCCAACACGGCCGGGGTGCTCGCGGGCCGGACGCCCGGTGTCGCGCTCGACGAGCGCGGCGCCGCCCAGGCCGCGGCGCTGCCCGGACGGCTGGCCGCACTGCCGCTGGCCGCCACCGTCAGCAGCCCCCTGCAGCGCTGCCGGGAGACCCTGCGGCCCCTGCTCGACGCGCGGCCGGAGCTGGTGCTGCACACCGAGGAGCGGATCAACGAGTGCGACTACGGCGACTGGTCGGGACGCAAGCTCGCCGAACTCACCGACGAGCCGCTGATGAGCGTCGTGCAACAGCATCCGTCGGCCGCGGCGTTCCCCAGCGGTGAGTCCCTGCGCGCCATGCAGGCGCGCGCCGTCGACGCCGTGCGGGACTGGAACGCGCGGATCGAGGCCGAGTACGGTGACGAAGCCGCCTACGTGATGTGCTCCCACGGCGACATCATCAAGGCCCTCGTCGCCGACGCGCTCGGCCTCCATCTCGACCTCTTCCAGCGGATCCACGCCGACCCCTGTTCGGTCACCGCGATCCGCTACACCCGGCTGCGGCCCTTCCTGCTGCGGCTCGGCGACACCGGCGACCTGGCCTCGCTGGCGCCGCGCGAGCACACCGCCGAGGCGGCCTTGGACCGGCGCCCGGCGGCGGACACCGATGCGGACGCGGCGGTCGGTGGCGGCGCTGGGGCGCCGTGATCGCTCCGCGCAGTAGGGTGGACGCGCCGTAGGCGCCCTTCCCGGGGTAACCCCCAGGAGCGCCGCCGCCCCTCATCTGCCGTCAATTTTCAAGGGAGACAGGACGTGTCCCGTCAGGTGTTCCTCTACGACCCCCCGGACCGCTTCGTGGCCGGTACGGTCGGGTTGCCTGGACGTCGTACGTTCTTCCTGCAGGCATCCTCAGGCGGACGCGTCACCAGCGTGGCCCTGGAGAAGACTCAGGTCGCCGCGCTCGCCGAGCGCATCGACGAACTGCTCGACGAGGTGGTGCGGCGGACCGGCGGGAACTCTCCGGTGCCCGCCGTGGCGCCCATGGACGTCACCGACACCGCGCCCCTGGCCGTGCCCGTCGAGGAGGAGTTCCGGGTCGGCACGATGGCGCTCGCCTGGGACGGCGAGGAACAGCGCATGATCGTCGAGGCGCAGGCACTCGTCGAGCTGGACGTGGAATCCGACGAGGACCTCGCGGAGGCCGAGGAGCGGCTGCTCCAGGACGAGGAGAACGGCCCGCCGATGCTCCGCGTCCGCCTCAGCGGGGCGCAGGCCCGGGCCTTCGCCAAGCGCGCCCTGGACGTCGTGAACGCCGGGCGCCCGCCGTGCCCGCTGTGCAGCCTGCCGCTCGACCCGGAAGGACACGTATGCCCGCGCCAGAACGGATACCGTCGCGGAGCCTGACCGGCACCGAACTGGTCATGGTGCTCGCCGAGGGCCGGCTCACCGTCCGCGGTCAGGTCCGCGGGGCGTCCAACGCGGTGCTCTACTGCACGGTCGCCCACGACGGCGACGAGGTGACGTGCGTCTACAAGCCCGTGGCCGGGGAACGGCCCCTGTGGGACTTCCCCGACGGCACGCTCGCCCGGCGCGAGGTGGCCGCGTACGAGATCTCCGAGGCGACCGGTTGGGGGCTCATACCGCCCACCGTGCTGCGGGACGGTCCATACGGCGAGGGCATGTGCCAGCTGTGGATCGAGGCGGCGCCCCAGGGCGACGAGTCCTCCCCGGACGGCCTGCCGCCGCTCCTCGCGCTCGTCGAGGACGAGGAGCCGGGGGAGGGCTGGAAGGCCGTCGCCCTGGCCGAGGTGGGGGAGGGGCGGACGGCCCTGCTGGTGCACGCGGACGATCCGCGGCTGCGGCGGCTCGCGGTCCTCGACGCCGTGATCAACAACGGTGACCGAAAGGGCGGCCATCTGCTGCCCGCGCCCGGCGGCCGGCTCTACGGCATCGACCACGGTGTGACCTTCAACGCCGAGGACAAGCTGCGCACGCTGCTGTGGGGATGGGCGGGGGAGCCGCTGACGGCCGAGGCCGTCGAGGTCGTGGACCGGCTGGACGCGGAGTTGGCGCCGGGGACCTCCCTCGTCACCCGGCTGGCCGAGTTGATCACCGCGGCCGAGATCGAGGCGTTGCGGGGGCGCGTGGCGGCGCTGAGGGCCTCGGGCCGGCACCCGGAGCCGAGCGGCGAGTGGCCGTCGATCCCCTGGCCACCGGTGTGACGAAATCGAGCCACTCCGGCGACCGAGGGGCGGGGCACGGGGGCCCTGCCCCGTACCGGAGCCGATGAACCCACGTTGCGCAAGACGGCCTCTTCGGCCAAGATCCGGTATCCGGTTCGTATCCGGAACATGCATCCGGTTACGCTCGTGACATGCATGCCTGGCCCGCTTCTGAGGTCCCCGCCCTGCCTGGCAAGGGCCGCGACCTTCGGATCCACGACACCGCGACCGGCGGACGGATCACTCTTGACCCCGGTCCCGTCGCCCGTATCTACGTCTGCGGCATCACGCCGTACGACGCGACCCACATGGGTCATGCGGCGACCTACAACGCGTTCGACCTCGTCCAGCGCGTGTGGCTCGACACCAAGCGGCAGGTCCACTATGTCCAGAACGTGACCGACGTGGACGATCCGCTGCTGGAGCGGGCCGTGCGCGACGGTCAGGACTGGACCGAGCTCGCCGAGCGCGAGACGGCTCTGTTCCGCGAGGACATGACTGCCCTGCGCATGCTCCCGCCGAAGCACTACATCGGCGCCGTGGAGGCGATACCGGGCATCGTCCCGCTCGTCGAACGGCTCCGGGACGCCGGCGCCGCCTACGAGCTCGACGGGGACGTCTACTTCTCCGTCGAGACCGACCCGCACTTCGGCGGGGTCTCCAACCTCGACGCCAAGGCGATGCGGCTGCTCTCCGCCGAGCGCGGCGGCGACCCGGAGCGCCCCGGCAAGAAGAACCCGCTCGACCCGATGCTCTGGATGGCCGCCCGTGAGGGCGAGCCGAGCTGGGACGGGGCCTCCCTTGGCCCCGGCCGCCCGGGCTGGCACATCGAGTGCGTCGCGATCGCCCTGGACCACCTCGGCATGGGCTTCGACGTCCAGGGAGGCGGGTCCGACCTCGCCTTCCCGCACCACGAGATGGGCGCCTCGCACGCCCAGGTGCTGACCGGCGAGTACCCGTTCGCGCAGGCGTACGTACACGCCGGAATGGTCGCCCTGGACGGCGAGAAGATGTCCAAGTCCAGGGGCAACCTGGTCTTCGTGTCGAAGCTCCGCCACGACGGCGTGGACCCGGCGGCGATCCGGCTCGCCCTGCTCTCGCACCACTACCGGTCCGACTGGGAGTGGACCGACCAGGTGCTCGCCGATGCCGTCGAGCGGCTCGGACGCTGGCGTTCCGCCGTCTCCCGGCCCGACGGACTGCCCGCCGAGGCCCTGGTGGAGGAGGTCCGCGAGGCCCTCGCCGACGACCTGGACGCACCGGCCGCGCTGGCCGCCGTGGACCGCTGGGCCGAGCGTCAGAACGCCGAGGGCGGTACGGACGAGGGCGCGCCCGGCCTCGTCTCGCGCACCGTCGACGCGCTGCTGGGCGTCGCTCTGTAGCGTCGCCCGCAACCGCCGCGCGACGACAGCGCGCGGATCGCCCTTCCACGAGCCGGCCTTGGACTTCTCGACGAAGTTCAGGGCCGGTTCCGTTTTGTCCGTGGTCAAGTGCTCGATGCTGCGCTAAAAGCGCTCTATGCAATCATCAACGCGCATCAGAGCGGCGGCAGTTGCAGCCTTGTTCGGGCTGATCGCCGTCTTCGCGGGGCCCGGTGCCGGTCAGGCGGGCGCCGCCGAACCGGCCCCCACCACGGTCGGCGACCTCACCGGCTTCTCCGCCGACGGACCCGTCTACCAGCTGCGGGCAGGCACCGCCGAGGCCCGCGTCAGCTTCGTCTCCGCCGAGACGTTCCGTATCGAACTCGCCCCGGACGGTACGTTCATTGACCCGGCAGGCGACGACATGGTGCTGCCACAGGGCACACCGCCGCACACCCGGTGGAAGGAGCGGGCCGACCGCTACGAACTCTCCACCGGCAGCATCACCCTGCGCGCCTACAAGTCGCCCCTGCGCTTCGCGCTGTACCGGGCCGACGGCACCGAGGTCTGGTCCGAGGCCAAGGGGCTGAGCTGGGACGGGAAGCAGACCACCCAGACCCTGGCTCGCGGCGCCGACGAGCAGTTCTACGGCGCCGGCATGCAGAACGGCCGCGGCAACACCTCGCACCGCGACAAGACCGTCGAGGTCGGCGTCGACTACAACTGGGACGACGGCGGCCACCCCAACTCGGTGCCGTTCTACCTCTCCTCGGCGGGCTACGGCGTCTTCCGCAACACCTACGCGCCGAACACCTATGCCTTCACCGACCCGGTGACCACCAGCGCGAAGGAAAAGCGCTTCGACGCCTACTACTTCGCGGGCGACAGCGCCAAGGACGTCATCGGGCAGTACACGAAGCTCACCGGCAAGCCCTTCCTGCCGCCCGTGTACGGGATGGAGATCGGCGACGCCGACTGCTACCTCCACAACGCCAACCGCGGCGAGCGCCGCACCCTGGACTCCCTGAAGATCGCCGACGGCTACGTCGAGCACGACATGCCCAACGGCTGGATGCTCGTCAACGACGGATACGGCTGCGGATACGAGGACCTCGCCGAGACCGCCAAGGGCCTCCAGGACCGCGACATGCAGCTCGGCCTGTGGACCCAGGACGGCATCGACAAGATCGCCGACCAGGTCAAGGCAGGTCAGCGGGTGGCCAAGCTCGACGTCGCGTGGGTCGGCTCGGGCTACAAGTTCGCTCTCGACGGCTGCAAGGACGCGTACAAGGGCATCGAGGACAACAGCGACGCCCGCGGCTTCACATATGCTCCTGAGAGCTGGTCGGGGGCGCAGCGCTGCGGCGTCCAGTGGTCCGGCGACCAGTACGGCACCTGGGACTACATCCGCTGGCAGATCCCGACCTACGCGGGCGCCACGATGTCCGGTCTCGCGTACACCACCGGCGATGTCGACGGCATCTTCGGCGGCAGCGCCAAGACGTACACCCGTGACCTCCAGTGGAAGATGTTCCTGGGGACCACGATGACCATGGACGGCTGGGCGGCCAGCGACAAGCAGCCCTACCGGTACGGGGAGCCGTACACCTCCATCAACCGCGACTACCTCAAGCTCAAGGAGTCGCTGCTGCCCTACCAGTACTCCTACGCGCACGAGGCGACGAAGACCGGCGTCGGCATGGTCCGGCCCCTGGCCCTCGAATTCCCGGACGACCCGAAGGCGGCGACGGACGCGGCGAAGTACGAGTTCATGTCCGGCGAGGACTTCCTCGTCGCACCCGTCTACCAGGACACCACCGAGCGCAACGGCATCTATCTGCCGAAGGGCACCTGGACCGACTACTGGAGCGGTCGCACATACGAGGGCCCGACCATCGTCGACCACTACAGCGCCCCGCTCGACACCCTGCCGCTGTTCGTCAAGGGGGGTGCCAGCGTGCCGATGTGGCCGGGCATCCGCTCGTACAAGGACCGCACCGCCGACTCCCCGCTCGTCTGGGACATCTACCCGCAGGGCTCCTCGTCGTTCACGCTGTACGAGGACGACGGCGTCACCCGGCAGCACCGCGACGGCAAGTACGCCACCCAGACCGCCGACGTGGACGCGCCGGTCCGGGGCGCGGGCGACGTCACCGTGCGGATCGGTGCGAGCAAGGGGGAGTTCACCGGCAAGCAGAGCACCCGCCCGTACGAGTTCAGCGTGCACACCGGCTCCGCACCGGGCGCGGTCGAGCTCGACGGCAAGCTGCCCCGGCTGGCTTCCGCGGACGCGTACAAGAGCGCGCAGCAGGGCTGGTGGTACGACCGGGACGACCGCGGTGGTGTCGTGAAGATCAAGACGGCGCCGCTCTCCACCGACAAGCAGTTCTCCGTGAAGCTGAAGGGGACGAGCGCGGTCGGCGGCAGGAACGCCGCCGCGACGGCCGTCGTCTCCGCGCCCGCCGGGCAGGAGCTCGGTGCCGGGGCCGAAGGCACCGTCGCCGTCGATGTCACCGCGGGCAGCACCGATGTGACGGACGCCGCGGTCACCCTGGCCGTGCCCGACGGCTGGCAGGTCGCACCGGTCGCGACCGTGGACCGGATCCCGGCGGGCACCACCCGGCGGGTCGAGGTGTCCGTCACCCCGGCGAAGGACGCCGCGGCGGGGGAGGCGAGGATCACCGCGCTCGCCCGCTACCGGTCGGCCGGCGAATCCCGGACCACCGCCCAGCGGTTCGCCGCCGCGGTGATGCCACCGCCGCCCACCGGTGAGGCCTGGGCGAGCGATCTGGTGTGGCTGAAGTCGGTGAACGGCTACGGGCCCGCCGAACGCGACCGCAGCAACGGCGAGTCGGGCGCCACCGACGGACACCCCCTCACGCTGGCGGGGAAGGTGTACGAGAAGGGGATCGGCGTCCACGCCGACTCCGACATCGAGGTCTATCTCGGCGGACGCTGCTCGAAGTTCACCGCCGACGTCGGGATCGACGACGAGATCAACGGCTACGGCGAAGTCGCGTTCTCCGTCGAGGCGGACGGCAAGGTGCTGTGGACCTCGCCGAAGGTGACGGGGGCGTCCGCGACCGTACCGGTCGACGTGCGGCTCGACGGGGCGCGCCATGTGCACCTGAAGGTCACGGACACCAATGGGTCCAAGACCGGTGACCACGGGGACTGGGCCGCGGCGCGATTCACCTGCTCCTGACGGACCCGGATACCCCGGAACCGTCCGGACGTTCGTGAACGACCCGGACAGCACAGGAGCGCCGGGCGGGTGCGTGCGTACCTCCCGCCCGGCGCTCCACCGGCCGTATCAGCCCTCCGAGGAGTCCTCCGATGAATCCTGGGGGCCGTCGTCCCCGTCGTGGCCGTCTGCGCCGTCCTCGTTCTCCTTGCCGGCCGGCGACGGCCGGCCGGGGCCCGTCTCGCCGCCGGGCTCCGGCCGGAGCGGCTTCGGCGGACGCGTGCGGCCGCTGGAGGTGTCGCGCAGATACGAGGCGTCGCCGCTCTCCGTCGCATGCCCGCCGGGCCCCTGGCCCGGACCGACGTCCCTGCGGCGCAGATAGCGCTCGAACTCCCGGGCGATGGCCTCGCCGCTCGCCTCGGGAAGCTCCGCGGTGTCCCGTGCCTCCTCCAGCGTCTGCACATACTCCGCCACTTCGCTGTCCTCGGCGGCCAGTTGGTCCACGCCGAGCTGCCAGGCGCGGGCGTCCTCGGGCAGTTCGCCCAGCGGGATGCGCAGACCGATGAGGTCCTCCAGGCGGTTGAGCAGCGCGAGAGTGGCCTTCGGGTTGGGCGGCTGCGACACGTAGTGCGGCACCGCCGCCCACAGACTCACCGCGGGCACGCCCGCGTGCGTGCAGGCCTCCTGGAGGATGCCGACGATGCCCGTCGGACCCTCGTACCTGGTCTCCTCCAGGTCCATGGTCCGCGCCAGATCCGGGTCGGAGGTGACTCCGCTGACCGGTACCGGGCGGGTGTGCGGGGTGTCGCCGAGCAGCGCGCCCAGGATCACCACCATCTCCACGCCCAGCTCATGGGCGAAGGCCAGGATCTCGTTACAGAACGAGCGCCAGCGCATGGACGGTTCGATACCGCGGACCAGGACGAGGTCACGGGGCTTCTCCCCGCCGACGCGGACCACGGAGAGCCGGGTGGTCGGCCAGGTGATCTTGCGCACCCCGCCGTCCAGCCAGACCGTCGGCCGGTTGACCTGGAAGTCGTAGTAGTCCTCGGCGTCCAGCGCCGCGAACACCTCGCCCTTCCACTCCCGGTCCAGATGCGCGACCGCCGTGGAGGCGGCGTCACCTGCGTCGTTCCATCCCTCGAACGCGGCCACCATGACCGGGTCGATCAGCTCGGGAACCCCCTCGAGCTCGATCACCCAGGCCTCCTTCCGAAGTTCCCTTGCGTACGCACCAACCTTACGGCTTCCGGCCACTCCCTCCGCAGCCCCTGTGCACAGCCGGGTGAACCTGTGCCACGGGGGTGCATCATCGGTCGAATCAGGGCATCATTCTCTGAATACATCCGAGCTGTGTCCGTCAATTTGGCTCCGACTCTGGACGTTAGGGCCTTCATGAGGCTATACATCGGATGACCAGAGCAGAGGTCCGATGTTATTCCCCTGGGGGCGCACATGAGTCAGACCGTCACGGATTTCGAGGTTCACGACATCCGTTTTCCGACCTCGGAACAACTGGACGGCTCGGACGCCATGAACCTCGATCCCGACTACTCGGCCGCCTACGTCGTCCTGCGCACCGAACCCCTCGACGAGGGTGCCGTCATCGAGGGACATGGCTTCTGTTTCACCATCGGCCGCGGCAACGAGGTGATGGCCGCCGCCATCGAGACGCTGCGCCCGTACGTCGTGGGGCGCCCGGCGCCCCGTACCGCGGCCGACCTCGCCGCACTGCACCGCGAGCTCACCCATGACTCCCAACTGCGCTGGCTCGGCCCCGAGAAGGGCGTGATGCACATGGCGGCCGGCGCGGTCGTCAACGCGGCCTGGGACCTGGCGGCGAAGCAGGCGGGCAGGCCCGTCTGGCAGTTCCTCGCCGAGATGACGCCCGAGGAGCTCGTCTCGCTCGTCGACTTCCGCTATCTCACCGACGCCCTCACCCCCGACGAGGCCCTCGCGATCCTGCGGGCCGCCGAACCGGGACGGGCCGAGCGCGCCGAGCGGCTGCGGGCCGAGGGCTACCCCGCGTACACCACCTCGCCGGGCTGGCTGGGATACACCGACGACAAGCTGGTCCGGCTGGCGAAGGAGGCCGTCGCCGACGGCTTCACCCAGATCAAACTGAAGGTCGGCGGCGACCTCCGCGACGACGTCCGCAGACTCGCGCTGGCCCGAGAGGCCGTCGGGCCGGACGTCCGGATCGCCGTCGACGCCAACCAGCGCTGGGACGTCGCCGACGCGGTGGAGTGGATGACCGCGCTCGCGCCGTTCGACCCGCACTGGATCGAGGAGCCGACCAGCCCCGACGACATCCTCGGCCACGCGGCCGTCCGCGCCGGGCAGCCGGTCAAGGTCGCCACCGGTGAACACGTCGCCAACCGGGTCGTGTTCAAGCAGCTGCTGCAGGCCGGAGCCGTCGACTTCGTCCAGATCGACGCGGCCCGGGTCGCGGGCGTCAACGAGAACCTGGCGATCCTGCTGCTCGCCGCCAAGTACGGCGTACCGGTCTGCCCGCACGCGGGCGGAGTCGGGCTGTGCGAGCTGGTGCAACACCTGTCGATGTTCGACTATGTGGCGGTCTCCGGAAGCTTGGAGAACCGCGTGATCGAGTACGTCGACCATCTCCACGAACACTTCGCCGACCCCACCGTGATCGAGAACGGCCGTTACGCCGCGCCGGATTCACCGGGCTTCTCCGCCCGGATGCTCCCCGAGTCGATCGCCGCACACCGCTACCCGGAGGGTCCCGTATGGCAGGCCCGCCGCACCACCGAGGAGGCCAACTGATGACCGGCACACGCGACTTCGAGGGGATGAACGCCCTGGTGACGGGCGGCGCCTCCGGCATCGGCGCCGCCGTCGCGAACCAGTTGCTGGCGCGCGGCGCCCAGGTGGCCGTGCTCGACCGGGAGACCGCGGGCGTCCCCACGGGCGTCCTGGCCGTCAAGGCGGACGTCACCGACGACCACGCCGTGCGCGAGGCGGTCGACCGGGCCGCCGGCGAACTCGGCGGCCTGCACACCGTCGTGTCCAACGCGGGCATCGGTTCCATCGGCACCGTCGAGGACAACGCCGACGAGGAGTGGAACCGGGTCCTGGACATCAACGTTCTCGGCATGGTCCGCACCGCCCGGCACGCCCTGCCCCATCTGCGGCGCGCGGCGGCCGAACGCCCCGGTGCCGTCTCGATCACCCAGACCTGCTCGATCGCCGCGACGGCCGGACTGCCGCAGCGCGCCCTGTACAGCGCGAGCAAGGGCGCGGTCCTCTCCCTCACCCTCGCGATGGCCGCCGACCACGTCCGCGAGGGCATCCGGGTCAACTGCGTCAACCCGGGCACCGCGGACACCCCGTGGATCGGCCGGCTCCTCGGACAGGCCGACGACCCGGCCGCCGAACGGGCCGCGCTGAGCGCCCGCCAGCCGCTCGGGCGGCTGGTCTCGGCCGACGAGGTGGCCGCCGCGATCGTCTACCTCGCGAGCCCCGCCGCCGCCTCCGTCACCGGCACGGCACTCGCCGTCGACGGCGGAATGCAGGGCCTGCGCCTGCGCCCCGCCGAAGGCTGACCAGGGAATCGCACCACGCACCGCCGCTCTGCCCCCAGAGCTCCGACCGGTACTCCACCAAGGATTGGGACACCAAATGAGAGTGCGTACGACGAGTGCGGCAGCCTGCGCCGTACTGCTGGCCGTCACTGCCCTTGCGGGCTGCAACCGCGAGTCCTCCGCCGACGGCGCGGGCGGCGGGAAGGTCGGAATCGACCTGCCGCGCAGCGACAGCGACTTCTGGAACTCGTACCAGAACTATGTGCAGAAGGGGGTCAAGGCGGGCGAGGTCAAGGCCCTGCCGCTGACCAACTCGCAGAACGACATCGGCAAGCTGGTCGCCAACGTCCAGACCTTCACCGACCAGGGCGCCAAGGCCGTCGTGATGGCACCCCAGGACACCGGTGCGATAGCCGAGTCGCTCAACACGCTGAACGAGAAGAAGATCCCCGTCATCAGCGTCGACACCCGCCCCGACAAGGGCAACATCTACATGGTGGTGCGGGCCGACAACAAGGCGTACGGGACCAACGCCTGCAAGTATCTCGGCGAGCAGCTGAAGGGCAAGGGCAAGGTCGTCGAGTTCCAGGGCGATCTCGCCTCGATCAACGGCCGTGACCGGTCCGAGGCGTTCAAGTCCTGCATGGACAAGGACTTCCCCGGCATCAAGGTCTTCGAGCTGGCCACCGACTGGAAGGGCGACGTCGCCTCCGCCAAGCTCCAGGCCACCCTGGCCGCCAACCCCGACATCAACGGCATCTACATGCAGGCGGGCGGCGTCTTCCTGCAGCCCACCCTCGCGCTCCTGGAGCAGAAGAAGCTGCTGAAGCCGGCCGGTACGCCGGGCCACATCACGATCATCTCCAACGACGGCATCCCGGAGGAGTTCGACGCCATCAAGGCCGGGAAGATCGACGCGACGATCTCCCAGCCCGCCGACCTGTACGCGAAGTACGCGCTGTACTACGCGAAGGCGGCCCTGGACGGCAAGACCTTCAAGGAAGGCCCCACCGACCACGACTCCACCATCATCAAGATCCCGAACGGCCTCGAGGACCAGCTCCCCGCTCCCCTGGTGACCAAGGACAACGTGGACGACCCGAAGCTGTGGGCCAATCAGCTGGAGAAGAAGAGCTAGGCGTGACTCCTGACTCCCGTTACCGAGAGGGCTTCCCTCTCGGCTCCGAGGAACCGAGACGCGGCCAAGCCCTGACCGCTGCCCGGGGGCAGGGCACCGACATTACGACAGCGCTTCGCTGAGAAGGGGTCTGATGGAAAAGGCACCACCCGCCGTAGAGGCGGCGGGCATCGTCAAACGCTTCGGGCCGACCGTGGCGCTCGACGGGGTGAAGCTCACCGTGCGGCCCGGTGAGTCCCACGCCCTCGTCGGGCGCAACGGCGCGGGCAAGTCGACGCTGGTCAGTGTCCTGACCGGGCTCCACAAGGCGGACGCGGGCACGGTCGCCTTCGGCGGGGAGCCCGCGCCCGGCTTCGGGGACACCACGGCATGGCAGTCGAAGGTCGCCTGCGTCTACCAGAAATCGATGGTCGTCCCCGATCTGACCGTCGCCGAGAACCTCTTCCTCAACCGCTTCGACGACAACGCCCGCTGGATCAGCTGGGGGAAGCTCCGCAAGCGGGCCGAGGGGCTCCTCGGCGAGTACGGGGTCCAGGTCGACCCCGGCGCCCGGGCGCGCGATCTCGCCGTCGAGCAGCGGCAGTTCGTCGAGATCGCCCGGGCGCTGTCCTTCGGCGCCCGGCTGATCATCCTGGACGAACCGACCGCGCAGCTCGACGCCCGCGGCATCGGACGGCTCTTCGACAAGCTCCGGGAACTGCAGAGCCAAGGAGTGGCGTTCCTGTTCATCTCCCACCACCTGCAGGAGGTGTACGAGCTGTGCACGGCGGTCACCGTCTACCGCGACGCCCGCCATGTGCTCACCGCCCCGGTCGCCGACGTCGCCAAGGCGGAACTGGTGGCGGCGATGACCGGCGAACAGTCCGCCGGCGCCACTGCCTGGCACGCGAGCGGTGCCGGTGCGACGGCACGGGACGATTCGGCCGCCCCCGTCCTGCGTACCGAACGCCTCACCATCCAGGGTCAGTTCGAACCCCTGGACCTGGACGTCCGGCCCGGCGAGGTGCTCGGCCTGGCCGGCTCCGCGGCCAGCGGAAACACGGCCCTGGGCGAGACCCTGGCCGGAATGCGCAAGGCGGGCAGCGGCACGGTATTTGTCCACGGCAGGGCCGTGCGCTCCGGCAGCGTGCCGCACGCCCTGGACGCCGGGATCGGCTACATCCCCGAGGACCGGCACGACCAGGGCCTCGTCCTCGAACGCAGCGTCGCCGAGAACGCCACCCTCACCGTCACCGACCAGCTCGGCCCGTGGGGGACCGTACTGCCCTCCCGTACCAGGGAGTTCGCACGGAACATGATCGCCTCGCTGGACATCAAGACACAGGGACCGGAGCAGCCGGTCTCCGGACTCTCCGGCGGAAACCAGCAGAAGGTGGTGGTCGCCCGCGCGCTGGCCCGCAAGCCGAGCGTGCTGGTGGCGGTCCGGCCCACCGCGGGTGTGGACGTCAAGTCCAAGGACTCGCTGCTCGGAGTGGTACGGCGGGTCGCCGACGAGGGGAACGCCGCAGTGATCGTCTCGGACGAACTGGACGATCTGCGGGTCTGCGACCGGGTGCTCGCCCTGTTCCACGGGCGCGTGGTCGCGACATTCGTCAGCGGGTGGACCGACGGGGAACTCGTCGCCGCCATGGAAGGTGTGGGGGAAAGGGAATGACCGGTACGGTACGGCCCGCGGCGGCCGACGACATCAACGGCGGGCCGAAGGGCTCCCCGATGGGCGAGCGCCCGCTGGACCGGCTGAAGCTGATCCGGTGGAGCGACTTCTCCCTGGTACCGGTGATCCTGGTGCTGATGGTGATCGGGTTCATCGTCTCGCCGGTGTTCCTGACCTCCGAGAACCTGATCAGCGTCGTCCAGCAGTCCTCCGAGCTCAGCCTGCTGGTCCTGGGCCAGGCGCTGATCCTGATCTGCGGGCGGATGGACCTGTCGCTGGAGTCGACGATCGGCATCGCGCCCGTCGTCGCGATGTGGCTCGTCCTGCCCACGGAGGGCGGCCGCTTCGCGGGCCTGGGCCTGCTGCCCACCTGGTCGGCGATCCCGCTCTGTCTGCTCGTGGGCCTCGCCATCGGTGCCGTCAACGGCTTCCTGATGCTGAAACTGCGGGTCAACGGCTTCATCGCCACGCTCGGCATGCTCACCATGCTGCGCGGCCTCCACATCGGCATCACCGAGGGCAAGTCCATCACCGACGTACCGGAGTCCTTCCGCTACCTCGGCAAGAGTGAGTGGTTCGGCGCACCGGCCGCCGTCTGGATCTGCCTGGCGCTGTTCGCCGTCGGCGGCGCCGCGCTGGCCTGGCTGCGCCACGGGCGTTCGCTGTACGCGATCGGCGGCAACCCGGAGGCCGCACGCGCCGCGGGCATCCGGGTGGACCGGGTCACCTGGATCGTCCTCGCCATCGGCGGTCTGCTGGCGGCCTTCGCGGGCATCCTCTACACCGGCCACTACGGGTCGGTCGCGGCGACGCAGGGCAACGGCTGGATCTTCCAGGTGTTCGCCGCCGCGGTCATCGGCGGCATCAGCCTCAAGGGCGGCCGCGGCACCCTGTTCGGTGCGCTGACCGGCGTACTGACGCTCCAACTGGTGGTCAACGTGATGACCCTCGGCGGCGTCCCCGCGCTGTGGAACCAGTTCCTCAATGGCGCGATCATCATCGTCGCCCTGGTCATCTCCCGCTTCGCGAGTGGCGAGAAGCAGGACTGAGGCCCGCCTCCCGAACGCCGGACGGGGCAAATCCAGCCCGTCCGGCGTTTGAGGACCGGGGTCCGGGGCGGAGCCCCGGTCCGGCCCGCGGCCTACGCTAAAGCGTCGACCGCAACCACTGCTCCACGCTTGCCACATGCACCGTCGCCCACGCCCGCGCGGCCTCCGCGTCCCGGTCGCGCAGCGCCGCCACGATCGCCCGGTGCTCATGGAGCGTGCGGCTCACCGCGTCCTCCTGCGTCAGGCCGCGCCAGACCCGCGCCCGGGTCGTCGGCCCCGACAGCCCGTCGAGCAGCGAGCACAGCACCGAGTTCCCGGAGGACTTCACGATCCCGCGGTGGAACTCCAGATCGCAGGCGACCAGCTCCTCCACCGAGGGCTGCGCGCCCAGGGCGTCCAGCTGTGAGCTCAGCGCGTCCAGTTGGGCCTCGCTGATCCGGGTGGCCGCCATCGCCGTCGCCGCGGGTTCCAGGATCCGGCGGACCGCCAGGAATTCGAGCACCGTGTCGTCGCGGTGGAAGTCCACGACGAAGCTCAGCGCCTCCAGCAGCAACTGCGGATCGAGGCTGGTCACATACGTGCCGTCGCCCTGCCGCACATCGAGGATGCGGATCAGCGACAGGGCGCGCACCGCCTCCCTCAGGGAGTTGCGGGAGAGCCCCAGCTCGGCCGCGAGTTCGCTCTCCTTGGGGAGCCGGTCGCCGGGCCGTAGCGCACCCGAGACGATCATTCCCTTGATCTTCTCGATCGCCTCGTCGGTGACAGCCATGACGGTCCTCCTGGATCCGGACTGGAATCAGACATCCGATGTCTCCCCTCATTATGCGGGTCGGAAGAGGCGGATGAACCAGGTCTGCCGCAGGTCGTTCCGGGGACACGGCCTCCCCGGACCGCCCGGACATACGGACGGGGCGGCCCCGCCCCGGCACCGCCCGGACATACGGACGGGGCGGCCCCGCCCCGGCACCGCCCGGACATACGGACGGGGCGGCCCCGCCCCGGCACCGCCCGGGCACACGGACGGGGCGGCCCCGCCCGGGAACCGCCCCGTCCGATGCGTACGGCCCGTCAGCTCCGGTCGCCGAGCATGGACTCGACGCCGGCCCGGATCTCGTCCGTCGCCAGGCCGCGGATCGTCAGCGTCGTCCGGCGGCGCAGTACGTCGTCCGCCGTCTCGGCCCACTCGCGATCACGCGCGTAGGCGACCTGCGCCCAGATCTCCGGCGCGTCCGGGTGGACGCGCTCGGCCAGCGCCGGGTTCTCGTTCGCCAGCCGTGCGATGTCGAAGGCGAGCGAGCCGTAGTGGGTGGCGAGGTGGCGGGCGGTGTCGGCCGCCATCCGGGGACCGGGCGCAGCGCCGTCGTTCAGCAGCCGGTGCGCCACCGCGTTCGGGTTGGCGATGCCGGGCAACGGGAGCTTCTTCGGCAGCCGCGAGATCGGCTCCATGTCGTCCGCCAGGGGGCGGCCGGGGAGCGCGGCCAGCTTGTTCATCACCGTACGGCCGATGTGGCGGAACGTCGTCCACTTGCCGCCCGCGACCGACAGCATCCCGCCGCGGCCCTCCGTCACGACCGTCTCGCGCTTGGCCTTGGACGTGTCGCCCGGGCCGCCCGGGCCGCCGGGCAGCACCCGGAGACCCGCGAAGGAGTACGTGATCAGATCGCGCGACAACTGCTGGTCCTTGACGGAGAACGCGGCCTCGTCCAGGATCTGCGCGATGTCCTTCTCGTTCACCGCGACGTCCGCCGGATCGCCCTCGTACTCCTCGTCCGTCGTGCCGAGCAGCAGCATGTCCTCCCACGGCAGGGCGAACGTGATCCGGTACTTGTCGATCGGGGTGGCCAGCGCGGCCTTCCACGGCCGCGTCCGCTTCAGAACCAGGTGCGCGCCCTTGGAAAGACGTATCGAAGGAGCCGCGCCGGCGTCCTCCATCCTCCGCAGGTGATCGACCCATGGGCCGGTGGCGTTCAGCACGAGCCGGGCGTCGACGCCGAAGTCCGTACCGTCCGTACGGTCCTCCAGGTCGGCGCCCGTCACCCGGCCCCGGGTGAACCGCAGCCCGGTCACCGCCGCGTGGTTGAGGACGACCGCACCCGCGTCGACGGCCGCTCGGACCGTCATCAGCGCCATCCGGGCATCGTTCATCTGGTCGTCGCCGTAGACCGCGACGGCCTTCAGACCGTCCGTACGCAGCTCCGGCACATCGCGCTGCGCCTTGGCCGGGCTGATCACGTGCCCGACCCCGTCACCGAACGCGGAGAGCGCCGAGTACGCGAACACGCCCGCGCCGAGCTTCGCCGCGCCGTGCGGGCCGCCCTTGTAGACCGGCAGGTAGAAGGTGAGCGGATTGGTCAGGTGCGGTGCGACCTGACGGGACACCGCACGGCGCTCGAAGTGGTTCTCCGCGACGAGCTTCACCGCACCGGTCTGCAGGTAGCGCAGACCGCCGTGGAGCAGCTTGGAGGAGGCGGAGGAAGTGGCGCCGGCGAAGTCGCCGGCGTCCACCAGGGCCACCCGCAGCCCCGACTGCGCGGCGTGCCAGGCGGTGGAGATGCCCAGGATGCCGCCACCGATCACCAGGAGGTCGTACGCAGCCTTGGACAACTGCTCCCGAGTCTCGGCGCGGCTCGGGAGGGAGCCGGAAGCCGGGTGTGTCCCGAGTGCCGGGACGCTCTGCAGGGTGGTCATGGTGATTACTCCTCGTCTTCGAGCCAGCCCATGGTCCGTTCCACGGCCTTGAGCCAGCTCTTGTACTCGCGGTCGCGGGTGTCCGCGTCCATGCGGGGTGTCCACTCGGCGGCCCGGCGCCAGTTGGCGCGCAGCGCGTCGGTGTCCGGCCAGAAACCGACGGCGAGACCGGCGGCGTAGGCGGCGCCGAGGCAGGTCGTCTCGGCGACCATCGGCCGCACCACGGGCGCGTCCAGGAAGTCGGCGAGCGTCTGCATCAGCAAGTTGTTGGAGGTCATGCCGCCGTCGACCTTCAGGGCGGCGAGTTCGACACCGGAGTCCTTCGTCATGGCGTCGGTGATCTCCCGGGTCTGCCAGGCGGTGGCCTCCAGGACGGCACGGGCGATGTGGGCCTTGGTGACGTACCGGGTCAGACCGGCGATGACGCCGCGGGCGTCGGAGCGCCAGTACGGGGCGAACAGACCGGAGAAGGCGGGCACGAAGTACGCGCCGCCGTTGTCCTCGACCGACGAGGCCAGCGTCTCGATCTCGGCCGCGGAATTGATCAGGCCCATCTGGTCGCGCATCCACTGCACCAGCGAGCCGGTGACGGCGATGGAGCCCTCCAGGGCGTAGACCGGCTTCTGTTCGCCGATCCGGTACCCGACGGTCGTCAGCAGTCCGTTGTACGAGTTGACGGGCGTCTCGCCGGTGTTCATCAGCATGAAGGTGCCGGTGCCGTACGTGGACTTGGCCTCGCCCTCGGAGAAGCAGGTCTGGCCGAAGAGGGCCGCCTGCTGGTCGCCGAGCGCGGAGGCGACCGGGACGCCGTCCAGGACGCCGCCCTTCGCGGTGCCGTACACCTCGGCGGAGGAGCGGATCTCGGGCAGCACGGCCGCCGGGATCCCCATGGACGCGAGGATCTTGGTGTCCCACGTCATGGAGTGCAGGTTCATCAGGAGGGTGCGCGAGGCGTTGGTGACGTCGGTGACGTGGACGCCGCCGTTCGTGCCGCCGGTCAGGTTCCAGATGACCCAGGAGTCCATCGTGCCGAAGAGGATGTCGCCGCGCTCGGCGCGCTCGCGCAGTCCCTCGACGTTGTCGAGCAGCCAGCGGACCTTGGGGCCGGCGAAGTACGAGGCGAGCGGCAGACCGGTCTCGCGGCGGAAGCGGTCCTGGCCCACGTTGCGGCCGAGCTCCTTGCAGAGCGCGTCGGTGCGGGTGTCCTGCCAGACGAGGGCGTTGTGGACGGGCTCACCGGTGTTCTTGTCCCAGAGCAGCGTGGTCTCGCGCTGGTTGGTGATGCCGATGGCCTTCACGTCGGCGGCGGTGATGCCCGCCTTGACGACGGCGCCCGCCACGACCTCCTGGACGTTCTCCCAGATCTCCCTCGCGTCGTGCTCGACCCAGCCCGGCTTCGGGAAGATCTGCTCGTGCTCCTTCTGGTCGACGGAGACGATCCGGCCGTCCTTGTCGAAGACGATGCAGCGGCTGGAGGTGGTGCCCTGGTCGATGGCCGCGATGAACGGGCCGGTGGTGTGTGCGTCGGTCACGGTGTGCTCCCGGAAGTCTGTGTGGTCGTGAGGAATACGGCTCTGTACGTCACAGCTCTGTACGTCACGGCTCTGTGCGTCACGGCTCTGTACGTCACGGCTCAGGCGAAGGCGACGTTGTAGAGCCCGCCCGCGATCGCGCCGCCGACGAGCGGTCCGACGACCGGGATCCATGCGTAGCCCCAGTCGGAGCCGCCCTTGTTCGGCAGCGGAAGCAGCGCGTGCACGATACGCGGACCGAGGTCGCGGACCGGGTTGATCGCGTAACCCGTCGGCCCGCCGAGCGAGAGACCGATACCGACGACGACCAGCGCGGTGACCAACGCGCCGAGCGTGCCGAGGCCGTTGCCGTCGTTGTTGAGGCCCTGGGTGAGGATCGCCAGGACGAGCACGACGGTGGCGATGATCTCGGTGGTGAGGTTCTGCACTGCGTGCCGGATCTCGGGGCCGGTGGAGAAGATGCCCAGCACCGGGCCCGCCTTCGGGGCGGCGGCCTGGTCGACCATGGCCTCTTCACCCGGTTGGGCGCCCACGATCTCCGGATCTGTGAGATGCGCCCGGAACTGCCCGTAATACGTCAGCCAGACCAGCACCGCGCCGATCATCGCGCCGAACAGCTGGGAGCCGAGGTACAGCGGTACGTCGCTCCACTTGGTGCCGCCCTCGATCGCGAGACCGATCGTGACCGCCGGATTGAGATGCGCGCCGGACACGCCGCCGACCAGATACGCGCCGGTCAGCACGGCGAAACCCCACCCGAAGGTGATGGCGAGCCAGCCGGCGTTCTGCGCCTTGGAACGCTTGAGAGTGACGGCCGCACAGACACCGCCGCCGAGCAGGATGAGTACGGCGGTACCTATGGTCTCGCCGATGAAGATGTCGGAGCTGGACACCCGCGACTCCTTTGTCCTTCGTCCAGGGAAGCCGAACCCCGGGTCCCTCCGGTGGTCCGCGCCCTCACGTGAGGGCGTTTTCCGGCCCTTGGCGCTGTCACACCGTAACGCGAAATTCCGTTAGCTGTTCGACAATGCCGACCGGTGAGCGGCAATGCTTCCCCCAGGTGAAACACGCGTCAAGGGTTGTGTGGCCTATAAACTCGATCGTTACCGACGGTCCGCGGTGGCGCGGTCGCCGCCGGTGATCACCCTCCGCCGCGGTCAGAAGGGCCGGGCGCCCAGATCCCTGGAGACCGCGCGGGCGCAGTCCCGCACCGCTGCGATCAGCTCGGGGCGCAGCTCCCCGTCCGCGCAGACCCGCTCCACCGCGCCGGTCACGGCCACCGCGCCGACCGGAATCCGCCGTCGGTCGTGGATCGGGGCGGCCACCGCGGCCACGCCCTCCCAGGTCTCCTCCACGTCGGCCGCCCAGCCGCGGGCCCGGATCAGGTCGAGCATCGCCTCGAACTCCGCCGCGTCGGTGACGGTGTGCGGGGTGAAGGACCTCCGCTCGGCCTCCATCGCCTCGGTGCGCGCCACCGGGTCGTACGCCGAGAGCACCTTGCCCAGGGCCGTGGAGTGCAGCGGCTGCATGGCCCCGACCTCCAGGACCTGCCGGCTGTCGTCGGGCCGGAACACGTGGTGGACGATGAGGACGCCCTGCTGGTGCAGGACCCCCAGATGGGCGCTCTCGCCGCTGGAGCGGGCCAGGTCGTCGGTCCAGACGAGCGCGCGCGCCCGCAGTTCGTGGACGTCCAGATAGCTGTTGCCCAGACGCAGCAGCTCGGCGCCCAGCTGATAGCGGCCGGACGCCGTGTCCTGCTCGACGAAGCCCTCGTGCTGGAGCGTGCGCAGAATGCCGTGTGCGGTGCCCTTGGCCAGGCCCAGTGAAGAGGCGATGTCGGACAGTCCCAGCCGACGCTCGCCGCCTGCCAGCAGGCGCAGCATCGCCGCCGCCCGCTCCAGCGACTGGATGTTCTTGGCCATCGCGCCGTACTCCTCCACCTCGGTTCGACAATGCTGAACACTATCGGTCGATGTCGACCCTTGCGCGAGCGTGCGGGAAAACCGCGGCACCACTGCGATTCGGACATCTCCCCGCACAGCATGCCGTCCGCACCGTGGGACGGAGTGACGGCCCCGGGCGTCGCCCGGCTACGCTGGCGTGGTGCGCCTTCCGCCGAAGCCGCAAAGCCGACAGCCGTCGCATCCCAGGGAGTACATCCATGGCCTCGTCGCCGACCCCTTCCGCCGACAGCCGGAACCGAGCCGAAGCCCTCCGTGAGGCACTCGCCACCCGGGTGGTGGTGGCCGACGGTGCCATGGGCACCATGCTCCAGGCACAGGACCCGACCCTCGAGGACTTCCAGAACCTCGAAGGCTGCAACGAGATCCTGAACGTCACGCGCCCCGACATCGTGCGTTCCGTGCACCAGGAGTACTTCGCCGTCGGCGTGGACTGCGTAGAGACGAACACCTTCGGCGCCAACCTGGCGGCCCTGGGCGAGTACGACATCGCCGAGCGGGTCTTCGAGCTCTCCGAGTCCGGTGCGCGCATCGCCCGCGAGGTCGCCGACGAGTTCACCGCCTCCACCGGACAGCAGCGCTGGGTGCTCGGCTCCATGGGCCCGGGCACGAAGCTGCCGACGCTGGGCCACGCCCCGTACACCAAGCTCCGCGACGCCTACCAGCAGAACGCCGAGGGCATGATCGCCGGCGGCGCCGACGCCCTCCTGGTCGAGACCACCCAGGACCTGCTGCAGACCAAGGCCTCCGTCATCGGTGCCCGCCGCGCCCTGGAGGCCACCGGGGCCGACCTCCCGGTGATCTGCTCCGTCACCGTCGAGACGACCGGCACCATGCTGCTCGGCTCCGAGATCGGCGCGGCGCTCACCGCCCTGGAACCGCTCGGCATCGACCTCATCGGCCTGAACTGCGCCACCGGCCCCGCCGAGATGAGCGAGCACCTGCGCTACCTCGCCCGCCACTCGCGCATCCCGCTCTCCTGCATGCCCAACGCCGGCCTCCCCGTGCTCGGCAAGGACGGCGCGCACTACCCGCTGTCCCCGGCCGAGCTGGCCGACGCGCAGGAGACCTTCGTCCGCGAGTACGGCCTCGCGCTGGTCGGCGGCTGCTGCGGTACGACCCCGGAGCACCTGCGCCAGGTCGTCGAGCGGGTCCGCGGCGTCGCCGTCACCCCCCGCACGCCGCACCCCGAGCCGGGCGCCGCGTCCCTCTACCAGACCGTCCCCTTCCGCCAGGACACCTCGTACCTCGCGATCGGTGAGCGTACGAACGCCAACGGCTCGAAGAAGTTCCGCGAGGCCATGCTGGAGGCCCGCTGGGACGACTGCGTGGAGATGGCCCGCGACCAGATCCGCGAGGGCGCCCACATGCTCGACCTCTGCGTCGACTACGTGGGCCGCGACGGCGTGGCGGACATGGAGGAGCTGGCCGGCCGCTTCGCCACCGCCTCCACCCTGCCGATCGTGCTCGACTCCACCGAACTGCCCGTCCTGCGCGCCGGTCTGGAGAAGCTCGGCGGCCGTGCCGTCCTCAACTCCGTCAACTACGAGGACGGCGACGGACCTGAGTCCCGCTTCGCCAAGGTCACCGCGCTGGCCGCCGAGCACGGCGCCGCGCTGATCGCGCTGACCATCGACGAGGAGGGCCAGGCCCGGACCGTCGAGCACAAGGTCGCCGTCGCCGAGCGGCTCATCGCGGACCTGACCGGCAACTGGGGCATCCAGGAGTCGGACATCCTCATCGACACCCTGACCTTCACGATCTGTACCGGTCAGGAGGAGTCCCGCGGCGACGGCATCGCCACCATCGGGGCCATCCGCGAACTGAAGAAGCGTCACCCCGACGTACAGACGACGCTTGGCCTGTCCAACATCTCCTTCGGCCTCAACCCGGCCGCCCGGGTCGTCCTGAACTCCGTCTTCCTCGACGAGTGTGTCAAGGCCGGTCTCGACTCCGCGATCGTGCACGCCTCCAAGATCCTGCCGATCGCACGCCTCGATGAGGAGCAGGTCAAGGTCGCGCTCGACCTCATCTACGACCGCCGCTCCGAGGGCTACGACCCCCTGCAGAAGCTCATGGAACTCTTCGAGGGCGTAAGCACGAAGTCGATGAAGGCGGGCAAGGCCGAGGAACTCCTTGCCCTGCCGCTGGACGAACGCCTCCAGCGCCGCATCATCGACGGCGAGAAGAACGGCCTGGAGACCGACCTCGACGAGGCCCTGCGAACCCGCCCGGCCCTCGACATCGTCAACGACACCCTCCTGGAGGGCATGAAGGTCGTCGGCGAGCTCTTCGGCTCCGGCCAGATGCAGCTGCCGTTCGTGCTCCAGTCCGCCGAGGCCATGAAGACCGCGGTGGCCTACCTGGAGCCGCACATGGAGAAGTCCGACGCCGAGGGCAAGGGCACCATCGTCCTGGCCACCGTCCGCGGCGACGTCCACGACATCGGCAAGAACCTCGTCGACATCATCCTGTCCAACAACGGCTACAACGTCGTGAACCTCGGCATCAAGCAGCCCGTCTCCGCGATCCTGGAGGCCGCCGAGGAGCACCGCGCCGACGTCATCGGCATGTCCGGCCTGCTGGTGAAATCCACCGTGATCATGAAGGAGAACCTGGAGGAGCTGAACCAGCGCAAGCTGGCCGCCGACTTCCCGGTGATCCTCGGCGGCGCCGCCCTGACCCGCGCCTACGTCGAGCAGGACCTCCACGAGATCTACGAGGGCGAGGTCCGCTACGCCCGCGACGCGTTCGAGGGGCTGCGCCTGATGGACGCCCTGATCGCGGTCAAGCGCGGCGTGCCCGGCGCCGTCCTCCCGGAACTCAAGCAGCGCCGCGTTCCCAAGCGCGACACCGCGGTCCTGGAGGTCGACGAGCCGCAGGAGGGCGTCCGCTCCGATGTCGCCGTCGACAACCCGGTCCCCGAGCCCCCCTTCTGGGGCACCCGGGTCGTCAAGGGGATCCAGCTCAAGGAGTACGCGTCCTGGCTGGACGAGGGCGCGCTCTTCAAGGGCCAGTGGGGCCTCAAGCAGGCCCGCGTCGGCGACGGACCGACGTACGAGGAACTGGTCGAGACCGAGGGCCGCCCGCACCTGCGCGGCTGGCTCGACAAGCTCCACACCGAGAACCTGCTGGAAGCCGCCGTCGTCTACGGCTACTTCCCCTGCGTCTCCAAGGGCGACGACCTGATCCTGCTCCACGAGGACGGCTCCGAGCGCACCCGTTTCACCTTCCCGCGCCAGCGCCGCGGCCGCCGCCTCTGCCTCGCGGACTTCTTCCGCCCCGAGGAGTCCGGCGAGACGGACGTGATCGGCCTCCAGGTCGTCACCGTCGGTTCGAAGATCGGCGGCGAGACCGCCAAGCTCTTCGAGGCCAACTCCTACCGCGACTACCTGGAGCTGCACGGCCTGTCCGTACAGCTGGCCGAGGCCCTCGCCGAGTACTGGCACGCCCGGGTCCGCTCCGAGCTCGGCTTCGGCGGCGAGGACCCGGCCGATGTCGAGGAAATGTTCGCGCTGAAGTACCGCGGCGCGCGCTTCTCCCTCGGCTACGGCGCCTGCCCCGACCTGGAGGACCGGGCGAAGATCGCCGAGCTGCTCCAGCCGGAGCGGATCGGCGTGCAGCTCTCGGAGGAATTCCAGCTGCACCCGGAGCAGTCCACCGACGCGATCGTCATCCATCACCCGGAGGCCAAGTATTTCAACGCGCGGTAGGACGGCGTTCAACGCGTCGTAGCAGAACAAGTCGTACACTGGTCGGTCCAGTGCAGGCCGGTCGCCCTTCCCACGGGAAAAGGCGGCCGGCCTTCTCGTCCCTTACGGAAGGTGTGCCGGATGACCAGCACGGTTCCTGCGTCCATGACCCGCACGGCCGAAGGCGCCGCCCTGCAGGCCGTCCTGCTCGACATGGACGGCACCCTCGTCGACACCGAGGGCTTCTGGTGGGACGCCGAGGTGGAGGTCTTCGCCGAGCTCGGGCACCAGCTCGACGAGGCCTGGCGGGACGTGGTGGTCGGCGGGCCGATGACCCGCAGCGCCGGCTACCTCATGGATGTGACCGGCGCGGACATCACCCTCGCCGAGCTCACCGTGCTGCTCAACGATCGTTTCGAGGAGCGCATCGGCCGCGGTGTGCCGCTGATGCCGGGCGCGGCACGGCTGCTGGCGGAACTGGCCAGGCACGAGATTCCCACCGCGCTGGTCTCTGCCTCGCACCGCCGGATCATCGACCGGGTGCTGGACTCGGTGGGGCACCACCACTTCTCGCTGACCGTGGCGGGCGACGAGGTCGCCCGTACGAAGCCGCACCCGGAGCCCTATCTCACCGCCGCGTCCGGCTTCGGGGCCGAGCCCGAGAGGTGTGCGGTCATCGAGGACACCGCGACCGGAGTCGCGGCCGCGGAGGCCGCGGGCTGCAGGGTGGTCGCCGTACCGTCCGTCGCACCGATCGCCCCGGCGTCCGGCCGTGTGGTCGTGCGTTCGCTCGAAGAAGTCGACCTCGCATTTCTCCGCGGGCTGGTCACGAGAATGCAGTGATCCGCACACCGAGAGTGTTTCTGTGAATAAACCGAAAAACTCTCGGCATCGGATCGTGCATTTTCTGTCGTGCGTACGTGTGTGCAGGCCGGGCACACGGCAAGGGAAAGAAAGAGGCCCGGGCGTGACCTTTGTCACCAGAATTACGAAGAAGGGCCTTCCGAGATCGCCCGAGGTGTCCGATTCGGGGTGCCGAAGTGTCCCGATTGGTGGCTTCTCGCACGGAACCTTCCTCGCCAGGTAAACGGCTCGCCGGTAATTCCCGGCGCAGCCTGATTACGCACCGGGCATATCCGGTCCGGCATTGCCGACGCCGCCCGCTAATGTCGTTTTCTCCATGCTGGGATGAGGGAGAGCGTCCACAATGAACCGCAAGACTCTGGTGCTGCCGGCCGTCGTCGGCCTGCTCGCACCCGCACTCGCCGCCTGCGGCGCGTCGGGGGACGAGAGCGATGGCAGGGCCGCCATCGTTGTCGGCACCACGGACCAGTTCGTGACCTCCAAGGACAACCCCGCACCGCTCGACCCCGCCATCGGCTACGAAGCGGCCGTGTGGAACGTGCTCCGGCAGACCGTGCAGACCCTGACACATGTACCGCGCGGCGGCGGCGAGCCGGTCCCCGAAGCGGCCGAGAGCTGCACCTTCACGGACACCCAGAACGAGCGCTACCGCTGCAGGCTGCGCGCCGGCCTGAAGTTCGCCGACGGCAAGCCGATCACCGCCGACGACGTGAAGTACTCCATTGACCGCGTCATCCGCATCAACGCGGCCAACGGGCCCGTCGCGCTGCTCGCCAACATCGACACCGTCGAGACGAAGGGCGAGCGGGAGGTCATCTTCCACCTCCGCACCCCGGACGCCACGTTCCCGTACAAGCTCGCCACCCCGGTCGCCGGGATCGTGCCGCGGAGCAAGTACGCCGCGAAGTCCGCGCGCACCGGATTCCAGGTGGACGGCTCCGGTCCGTACACCATGAAACCGGAAGTCGAGAACCACCGGGTCGTCAAGGTCCTCTTCACCAGGAACCCGCACTACAAGGGCGATTTGAAGGTACGGAACGACGAGGTCGAACTGGACCTCTTCCCCGACGCCAAGAAGATGGGGAAGGCCCTCGACGGCAAGAAGATCGACATGATGACCCGCACCATGTCGCCCGAGCAGTCCCGGCAGCTGCTCGAAAACCCCGAAAACGGCATCAATCTCACCGAGATGCCCGGTCTCGCCGTCCGCTTCCTCGGCTTCGACACCAAGGACCCGGCCGTGAAGAACAAGGCCGTACGCCAGGCCATGGCCCAGGTCATCGACCGGGGTGAGATCGCGAGCAAGGTGTACGGCACCACGGCCGAGCCGCTGTACTCGCTGATCCCGTCCGGCATCACCGCGCACACCAACTCGTTCTACAACAAGTACGGCGAGCCCAGCACCGCGAAGGCCGCGGCGATCCTGCGCGCCGCCGGCATCGACACCCCGGTGAAGCTCACCCTGCACTACACGACGGACCACTTCGGCACCGGCACGGCCACCGAATTCGAAGCCCTGAAGAAGCAGTTCAACGACACCGGGCTGTTCGACGTCACCGTCCAGGGCACCCCCTGGGAGAAGTACCGCCCCGCACAGGTGCGCGGCGACTACGCCGTCTACGGCATGGGCTGGTTCCCCGACTTCCCGGACCCCGACAACTTCACGGCGCCGTTCCTCGACAGGAACAACTTCCTCAACTCGCCCTACAAGTCGGACCTGGCCCAGAAGGCGCTCATCCCGCAGTCCCGCCGGGAGTCCGACCGCAGCGCCTCCGCCAAGACCTTCCAGCGCCTCCAGGACATCGTTGCCCAGGACGTCCCCGTACTGCCGATCTGGCAGAGCAAGCAGTACGTCGCCTCCCGCGAAGGCCTCACCGGCGTCGAATGGGCGGTCAACTCGTCCGCCGACCTCCAGCTCTGGGAGCTCGCCGACGGCACCGCCTGAGTACGGACGACGCCCCGGCCGCACCCGGCCGGGGCGCACGCCCGCTCCGCCGGCCCGTTCGTCCGCTCACTGGGCGCCGGGGCGCACCAGGCCGCTCTCGTACGCGTACACGGCCGCCTGCACCCGGTCCCGCAGACCGAGCTTGGTCAGGACATGGCCGACATGCGTCTTGACCGTCGTCTCACTGACGAACAGATCCGCGGCGATCTCCGCATTCGACAAGCCGCGCGCCACCAGCTTCAACACCTCGACCTCACGGTCCGTCAGCGTGTTCAGGGTGTCGGGCACCGGCTCCTCGCCGGACGGCAGATGGTCCGCGTACTTGTCGAGCAGCCTGCGGGTGATGCTCGGAGCGAGCATCGCCTCGCCCGCCGCGACCACACGGATCGCCTGCACCAGCTCATTGGCCGGAGCGTCCTTCAACAGAAAGCCGCTGGCACCGGCGCGCAACGCCTCCACCACGTACTCGTCGAGATCGAACGTGGTCAGCACCAGCACCTTCGCCGGACCGTCCCGGCCCGGGCCGGTGATCTGACGCGTCGCCTCGACGCCGTCCATCCGCGGCATGCGGATGTCCATCAGCACCACATCGGGCTGCAGCGCCCGCACCTGGTCGAGAGCCTGGAGACCGTCACCGGCCTCGCCCACCACCGCGAGATCCCCCTCCGCCTCCAGAATCATCCGGAAGCCGGTGCGTAGCAGCGGTTGGTCGTCGACCAGTAGGACGCGGATAGCCACAGGGTCTCCTCAAGGTCCTTCCAGGGCCACAGGCCGGGCGGCCTCGGCATGGACCGGATCCATTCTGCCCTGGACATCCTGCTCCGATTCCGCCGGGCGTACGGACAACGGGTAGACCGGGGGAGTGCCCCCGAATTCAGGACAGGACGACTGGTGGTCGCACCAGCCGCAGAGCTTCGTCGGCCGGGGCCGCCACTCGCCCGTCTCCGTCGCCAGCCGGATCGCGTCCCAGAGCGCCAGCAGCTTCCGCTCGACCCGCTCCAGATCCGCCACCACCGGGTCGTACGTCATGATGTCGCCGCTGCCGAGATAGACGAGCTGGAGCCGCCGCGGCACCACACCCTTCAGCCGCCAGATCACCAGGGCGTAGAACTTCATCTGGAAGAGCGCACCCTCCGCGTACTCAGGGCGCGGCGCCTTCCCCGTCTTGTAGTCGACGATCCGGACCTCGCCCGTGGGCGCCACATCGATCCGGTCGATCACCCCGCGCAGCCGCAGCCCCGACTCCAGCTCCGTCTCGACGAACAGCTCCCGCTCGGCGGGCTCCAGGCGCGTCGGATCCTCCAGCGAGAACCACCGCTCCACCAGGCTCTCCGCCTCCGAGAGCCAGCGCGACAGCCGCTCGCCCCCGGCATCCTCCGCGAACAGCTCCGACAGCTCGGGCTTCGACTCCAGCAGCCGGTCCCACTGGGCGGGGATCAGCGAAGTGGCCCGGCCGGCCGTGCGCTCCGCGGCCGGGTTGTCGAAGAGCCGCTCCAGCACCGCATGCACCAGCGTGCCCCGGGTAGCCGCTTCGCTGGGCTTCTCCGGCAGTTTGTCGATGACCCGGAAGCGGTACAGCAGAGGACACTGCATGAAATCGCTCGCCCGCGACGGCGACAGGGACGAAGGCGGCTGCGCGGGCCGCGGCAGGGACATCATGTCGAAGACCCTACGGCCCGCCACTGACAGTCGGCGGCATACCATCGACCACACAGCCTCGAACACTGCATGATCGTGCCGAACGGCACCGACCGAAGGGACCTCGTGGACGAGAGCGGCGACAGCGGGCGGCCGCAGCCCGGCACGGGGGGAACAGCCCCCGGCACCGGCCCCGACAAGGGCGGGCCGCGGCGCCCCGAAGAGCCCGGAGGCGGCCTTCTCATGGGCCGCCCGTTCGGCGTGCCCGTGTACGTGGCACCCAGTTGGTTCGTCGTGGCCGCACTGATCACCTGGGTCTTCGGCGGCCAGCTCGAACGGGTGCTGCCCGAACTCGGCGCCGCGCGCTATCTGGTCTCCCTGTTCTTCGCGATCGCCTTCTACGCCTCCGTACTCGTCCACGAACTCGCCCACACGGTCGTCGCGCTGCGCTACAAGCTGCCGGTGCGCCGTATCCAGCTCCAGTTCTTCGGCGGCGTCTCCGAGATCGAGAAGGAGTCCGAGACCCCCGGCCGCGAATTCCTCCTCGCCTTCGTCGGCCCCCTGCTCTCCCTGGTGCTGGCCGGCCTCTTCTACGCCGGGATGAAGTTCGTCGAACCCGGCACCGTGCCCGGTGTCCTCCTCGCCGGACTGATGGTCTCCAACCTCCTGGTGGCCGCCTTCAACCTCCTGCCCGGCCTCCCGCTCGACGGCGGACGGATGCTCCGCGCCGTCGTCTGGAAGATCACCGGCAGGCCGATGAGCGGCACCGTCGCCGCCGCCTGGGTCGGCCGCGCCCTCGCCGTCGTCACCCTCATCGGCCTCCCGCTGCTCACCCACACCGGCTCCTTCGGGAACAATCCCCAAGACCTCAGCGGCACGGACACCGTCACCGACGCGCTGCTCGCCGCCATCCTCGCCGCCATCATCTGGACCGGAGCGGGCAACAGCCTGCGCATGGCCCGGCTGCGCGAACACCTCCCCGAACTGTGCGCCCGCACCCTCACCCGGCGCGCCGTCCCCGTGGAGGCGGACACCCCGCTCTCCGAGGCCCTGCGCCGCGCCAACGAGGCGGGCGCCCGCGCCCTCGTCGTCGTCGACGGACACGGCGAACCCACGGGCGTCGTCCGCGAAACGGCCATCGTCTCCATCCCCGAACACCGCCGCCCCTGGGTCGCCGTCAGCGGCCTCGCCCAGGACCTCACGGAGGGCATGAAGATCTCCGCCGAGCTGGCCGGCGAAGCACTCCTGGACCGCCTCAAGGCCGATCCCGCCACCGAGTACCTCGTCCTGGAGGAGACCGGGGAGATCTACGGCGTGCTGTCCACCGCCGACGTCGAACGGGCCTTCGTCGCCGCCCTGGCCAGGCCGGCCGCCTGAGAGGCTGTCGGGTGACCTCTGACCGGGCGGCCACGCCCTGGCACGCACGCTTCCCGCGTTGTCGTCGGTCGGCGACGTTCCGCGTCGCCTCCCTCCTCCGCCTTGGAACCGCATGCACCAGACCCGCGTCCGCTTTCCGGTCCGAGGTCACCCGACAGCCTCTGAGAGGCCGCCCGCTGCCCCGCCTCGCGGTCGGAGCCCCGGGAATCACCGGTACGCTGGTCACATGTCTGAACCGACCGGTGCCGCCCGCCGACGCGGGCCCTTCAAGGTCGGGGACCAGGTCCAGCTCACCGATCCCAAGGGACGCCACTACACCTTCACGCTCGAAGCCGGAAAGAACTTCCACACCCACAAGGGTTCTTTCCCGCACGACGAGCTGATCGGTGCTCCCGAGGGCAGTGTTGTCCGAACCACGGGAAACGTCGCCTACCTCGCGCTGCGCCCCCTGCTCCCCGACTACGTCCTGTCCATGCCCCGCGGCGCCGCCGTGGTCTACCCCAAGGACGCGGGGCAGATCCTGGCCTTCGCCGACATCTTCCCCGGCGCCCGCGTCGTGGAAGCCGGCGTCGGCTCCGGCTCGCTCTCCACCTTCCTGCTGCGCGCCATCGGCGACCAGGGCATGCTGCACTCCTACGAGCGCCGCGAGGACTTCGCCGAGATCGCCCAGCAGAACGTGGAACGCTACTTCGGCGAACCGCACCCCGCCTGGCAGCTCACCGTCGGCGACCTCCAGGACAACCTCTCGGACACCGACGTCGACCGTGTCATCCTCGACATGCTCGCCCCCTGGGAATGCCTGGAGGCCGTCTCCAAGGCGCTCGTGCCCGGTGGCATCCTCTGCGCGTACGTCGCGACCACCACGCAGCTCGCCCGGACCGTCGAGTCGATCCGCGAGATCGGCTGCTTCGCCGAACCGCAGCCCTGGGAGTCGATGATCCGCAACTGGCACGTCGAGGGCCTGGCCGTCCGCCCGGACCACCGCATGATCGGCCACACCGGCTTCCTCGTCACCGCCCGCCGCCTGGCCGACGGTGTGGAGGCCCCGCTGCGCCGCCGCCGCCCCGCCAAGGGCGCCTACGGCGAGGACTACGACGGTCCCGGCAGCCGGAGCGGCTCCTCCCGAGGCTGAGCCGCACAACGTACCGGCGCCGCCGCCGAGTTCCCGGACCGACCCGGGAACTCAGCGGCGGCGCCTCCTCGTTGCCGGTAAGGACACGCATCCGTGGCCGACCCCACCGTTCCCCTGTTCTGTGAGGTGTGGCACGATGCTGGCCACCCCACACCACCGCGGACGTCGCACCGGTGGCACCGCCCAACCAGGCATCCCCGATCCACAGGAACCACAGGAGACATCCCGCGTGCAGACCTCCGAGCTCCCGGACCTCGCGCACACCGACACCAAGCCGCTCCACTGGCTCGCCACCGCGACAGCGATGGCCGCCGTCATCGCGGCAGCCGGCATGCTCCAGCCGGACCCCACGGCCTCCGCCTCGACTCCCCACCGGACCACCACGCAGCACGGCACCGCGCCCGTCGCCGCCCCCGATCCGCACCGGGCGGCCTACCCCCTGCAATGCGGCGGGCTGGAGAACACCGTGGCCCAACAGGCGCCCGGCGACCTCGACGGCGACGGCCGCCCCGAGACCGTCGCCGTGGTCCACTGCGCGGCCGGATCCGGCACCCCGCCCAGCGGCGTCTACGTCCTCACACAGGGAAACGGGGCCGCACCCCGGATCGTGGCGACCCTGGTGGACCCCGCCCAGCAGATGAGCATCGGCGATTTCGCGGTGCGTGACGGAGCCGTCTTTGCCACCCTGCTCGGCTACTCCTCGGCCGACGTGCCCCGCTGCTGTCCCGACCAGCAGGAAAGGGTCACCTGGCGGTGGCAGGGCGGCACCTTCGTCCGCACCACCGAGGCCGGCCCCGGCAGTGCCTGAGCGGTCACCGCGCGTGCCCGCCCGCCCGGAACCGCCGGATCAGGCGGCCTCGGGACCGTACACCTCGACCCGGTCCGAAACGCGACGTACATGGATGCAGTCGCCCGGGCACTCCTTGGCCGAATCGACGACATCCTGAAGCAGCGGAAGCGGTACGGGCGTGGTCGCGCCCTTGTCCTGCAGCAGTTCGTCGTCACTGCTCTTCACATACGCCAGGCCGTCGATGTCCAGCTCGAACACCTCGGGTGCGTACTGCACGCAGATTCCGTCCCCCGTGCACAGGTCCTGGTCGATCCAGACCTCCAGGTCCTGAGTGTCGCTACCGGTGGGAGCGTCCTGCTGCACGGTCATTTCTCCTGCCGTTCCCTGCGTATCCGAACCAAAAGAAGCCAGCCCTGACGGGTGTTGAACGGTTCGACGATACAACCGGCCGCTTTCCGATGTTGAAGGGTGGGTATTCCCCTCTCGCGAGGGGAACGCAAGGGTGAAGATCGGACACGCCCCGCAGTCTTTGTGATCTAGGGGTTTCAATCATCACCCACGCAGGTAGGGTCAGGAAGCGTCCAGCTCCCCTTGGAGGAGGTGAGGACCGTGGCAGCCCACGACGACGACATCAACCGCGGCATCCGGCCCGGGCGGGGGTCCGAAGACCCAGCCGGCCAGGTCGCCTATCTCGAGCAGGAAATCGCCGTCCTGCGACGTAAGCTCGCCGACTCTCCGCGCCATACGAGGATTCTCGAAGAGCGGATCGTCGAGTTGCAGACCAACCTGGCAGGCGTGTCCGCGCAGAACGAGCGGCTCGCCAACACGCTCCGCGAGGCCCGCGACCAGATCGTGGCCCTCAAGGAAGAGGTCGACCGGCTCGCACAGCCGCCGGCCGGCTTCGGTGTGTTCTTGCAGGGCAATGAGGACGGCACCTGCGACATCTTCACCGGAGGCCGGAAACTTCGGGTGAATGTGAGCCCCAGCGTCGAGCTCGACGACCTCCGGCGCGGCCAGGAAGTCATGCTCAACGAGGCGCTCAACGTGGTCGACGCCATGGAATTCGAGCGGGCCGGGGACATCGTCACCCTCAAGGAAATCCTTGAGGACGGCGAGCGCGCCCTGGTCATCGGGCACACCGACGAGGAACGGGTGGTACGGCTCGCGGAGCCGCTGCTGGACGCCACCATCCGCCCCGGCGACGCCCTGCTGCTCGAACCCAGGTCCGGCTACGTCTACGAAGTGGTCCCCAAGAGCGAGGTCGAGGAGCTCGTCCTCGAAGAGGTACCGGACATCGACTACAGCAAGATCGGCGGCCTGGGCGACCAGATCGAGCTGATCCGGGACGCGGTCGAGCTCCCCTACCTCCACCCCGACCTCTTCAAGGAGCACGAACTGCGGCCGCCGAAGGGCATCCTGCTCTACGGGCCGCCAGGCTGCGGCAAGACCCTCATCGCCAAGGCAGTGGCCAACTCCCTTGCCAAGAAGGTCGCCGAAGTCACCGGTCAGCCCGCGGGCAAGAGCTACTTCCTCAACATCAAGGGCCCGGAACTCCTCAACAAGTACGTCGGCGAGACCGAGCGGCACATCCGCCTGGTCTTCCAGCGCGCCCGCGAGAAGGCGAGTGAGGGTACCCCGGTCATCGTCTTCTTCGACGAGATGGAGTCCCTCTTCCGCACCCGGGGATCCGGCGTCAGCTCGGACGTGGAGAACACCATCGTCCCCCAGCTGCTCGCCGAGATCGACGGCGTCGAGGGCCTGGAGAACGTCATCGTCATCGGCGCCTCCAACCGCGAGGACATGATTGACCCCGCGATCCTGCGCCCCGGCCGCCTCGATGTGAAGATCAAGATCGAGCGCCCGGACGCGGAGGCCGCGAAGGACATCTTCGCGAAGTACCTCACGCCTTCGCTGCCCCTGCACGCGGACGACCTCGCGGAGCACACCGGCTCCAAGGAAGCCGCCACGCACGCGATGATCCAGTCCGTCGTCGAGCGGATGTACACCGAGTCCGAGGAGAACCGCTTCCTCGAAGTCACGTACGCCAACGGCGACAAGGAAGTCCTCTACTTCAAGGACTTCAATTCCGGCGCGATGATCCAGAACATCGTCGACCGGGCCAAGAAGATGGCCATCAAGGACTTTCTCGACCAGGGCCACAAGGGCCTTCGCGTCTCCCATCTCCTCCAGGCATGCGTGGACGAGTTCAAGGAGAACGAGGACCTGCCGAACACCACGAACCCGGACGACTGGGCCCGCATCTCCGGCAAGAAGGGCGAGCGGATCGTCTTCATCCGCACGCTCGTCACCGGAAAGCAGGGCGCGGACACCGGTCGCTCCATCGACACGGTGGCGAATACCGGGCAGTACCTGTAGAACGCGGACCGGCTGCGGATGCCCGGCCGGGCATCCGCAGCCGGTCGCTTTCCGGACAGCTCGCACGACACCGCAGCAATGACGTAATTGATCTCCCCACCAGCACAGAGGCGCTCTAGGCTCTTGCGTACCGCCCGGTCGCGCAGTGCGTGGACGGGCACCGCACGCGCACCGACAAGCAGCGGTACTTGAGCGCCGCCCCTCAAGGGAGCGCCGCCGGGCAAGGAGGGCCGCATGACCGTACGGCGAGTAATGGGCATCGAGACGGAGTACGGGATCTCCGTCCCCGGCCACCCCAACGCCAATGCCATGCTCACCTCGTCCCAGATCGTCAACGCCTACGCGGCGGCGATGCACCGGGCGCGCCGCGCCCGCTGGGACTTCGAGGAGGAGAACCCGCTGCGGGACGCGCGAGGTTTCGACCTTGCCCGCGAGACCGCGGACTCCAGCCAGCTCACCGACGAGGACATCGGCCTCGCCAACGTCATCCTCACCAACGGGGCCCGCCTCTACGTCGACCACGCGCACCCCGAATACAGCTCCCCGGAGGTCACCAATCCGCGGGACGCGGTCCTCTGGGACAAGGCCGGCGAACGCATCATGGCCGAAGCGGCCGAGCGCGCGGCCCAGCTGCCCGGCGCCCAGCCGATCCACCTCTACAAGAACAACACCGACAACAAGGGCGCCTCGTACGGCACGCACGAGAACTACCTGATGAAGCGGGAAACCCCCTTCTCCGACATCGTGCGCCATCTGACCCCGTTCTTCGTCTCCCGCCAGGTGGTCACCGGCGCGGGACGCGTAGGAATCGGTCAGGACGGTCACGAGCACGGCTTCCAGATCAGTCAGCGCGCCGACTATTTCGAGGTCGAGGTCGGCCTGGAGACCACCCTCAAGCGCCCCATCATCAACACCCGCGACGAACCGCACTCCGACGCGGAGAAGTACCGCCGGCTCCATGTGATCATCGGCGACGCGAACCTCTCGGAGATCTCCACCTACCTCAAGCTCGGCACCACCGCCCTGGTCCTCTCCATGATCGAGGACGGCTTCATCAACGTCGATCTCGCGGTCGACCAGCCGGTGCGCACGCTGCACCACGTCTCCCACGACCCGACGCTGAAGCACCTGATCACGCTGCGCAGCGGGCGTACGCTCACCGCGGTACAGCTTCAGATGGAGTACTTCGAGCTGGGCCGCAAGTACGTCGAGGAACGGTACGGGGCGGACGCCGACGAGCAGACCAAGGACGTCCTGGTCCGCTGGGAGGACACCCTCAACCGACTGGAGAACGATCCGATGAGCCTGTCCGGCGAGCTCGACTGGATCACCAAGCGGGAACTCATGGAGGGCTACCGCCGCCGCGACAGCCTGGACTGGGACGCGGCGCGGCTCCACCTGGTGGATCTCCAGTACGCCGACGTACGGGCCGAGAAGGGCCTGTACAACCGTCTGGCGGCCCGCGGCAAGATGAAGCGCCTGCTGGACGACCGCGACGTCGAGAAGGCCCGTACGGGGCCTCCGGAGGACACCAGGGCCTACTTCCGCGGCCGCTGCCTGGAGCAGTACGCCGACGACGTGGCCGCGGCCTCCTGGGACTCGGTCATCTTCGATCTGCCGGGCCATGACTCGCTGCAGCGGGTGCCCACCCTGGAACCGCTGCGGGGCACCCGTAATCACGTCAAGGAGCTCCTGGACCGCTGCCGCACGGCGGAAGAGCTGGTCCAGGTGCTGTCGGGCGGCTGAAAGGGCCGCGATCGGGGAAACATCGGGATGACCCCCGGACGTTGAGACAACTACCGGGCCAATGTCGGACCCCGTGGGTAGGGTCTGATCAAGTGCTTCGAACCGAGCGGGGTGAGCTATATGGCGACCAAGGACACCGGCGGCGGACAGCAGAAGGCGACGCGTTCCACGGAGGAGGTCGAGGAGCAGGCGCAGGACGCGCAGGCGTCCGAGGACCTCAAGGAGCGCCAGGAGAAGCTGAGCGACGACGTGGACTCCGTCTTGGACGAGATCGACGATGTCCTGGAGGAGAACGCGGAAGACTTCGTGAGGTCATTTGTCCAAAAGGGTGGACAGTAGTTCACAGATGTGAACGCGGGGGAGTGGCGAGGCGTGCGCGGTGCGGGCGAGGTCTGCCCGTGCCGCGCGTCCACAAGCGGGCACCACGTGCGCGGTGCGGCTGCCCCCGCAGTTCATGTGGATCACTGCCACGGGACGGGTAGGGTCCGTGGCGTAACCGCATCAACTGCAAATCGGCCATCGGCACGTTGGGAGACGATCCTGACACCTTGCGCAGGGCCGTCGCATACCTGGAGGGAAACGCGTGGAAGCCAACACTCGTAGCACCGGGCGTCTACCAGCTGCCTTCCTGACGCCGGGATCCTCTTCGTTCATGGATTTCCTGTCCGACCATTCTCCCCAGCTGCTTCCGGGCAACCGGAGCCTGCCGCCCCTCCAGGGGGCCATCGAGGCGCCGCACGGGACGACCATCGTCGCGGCGACGTTCCCCGGCGGCGTGGTCCTGGCCGGCGACCGGCGGGCGACCATGGGCAACATGATCGCGCAGCGCGACATCGAGAAGGTCTTCCCGGCCGACGAGTATTCGGCGGTGGGCATCGCCGGTACGGCCGGGCTCGCCGTGGAGATGGTCAAGCTCTTCCAGCTGGAGTTGGAGCACTTCGAGAAGGTCGAGGGGGCCCAGCTCTCCCTGGAGGGCAAGGCGAACCGGCTCTCCACGATGATCCGCAGCAATCTGGCCATGGCCATGCAGGGCCTCGCCGTGGTTCCGCTCTTCGCCGGCTTCGACGTCGACCGCGAGAAGGGCCGGATCTTCTCGTACGACGTCACCGGTGGCCGCTCCGAGGAGCAGGGATACGCGTCCACCGGCTCCGGGTCGATCTTCGCCCGCGGGTCGATGAAGAAGCTCTACCGCGAGGACCTGACGGAGCAGGAGGCGCTCACCCTGGTCGTGCAGGCGCTGTACGACGCCGCGGACGACGACTCGGCGACCGGCGGTCCCGATGTGGCCCGGCGGATCTATCCGATCGTCACCGTCATCACCGACGAGGGCTTCCGGAGGCTCACCGATGCGGAATCCTCCGACATCGCGCGGTCGATCCTGGAGCGCCGGATGGAACAGCCCGACGGCCCGCGCGCCGCGCTGCTCTGATCCGGATCCCGGGGATTCTCCGATGCACTCGTCACTGACAGAAAGGGACGGATAACCGGTGTCGACGCCGTTCTATGTCTCACCTCAGCAGGCCATGGCCGACCGGGCGGAATACGCCCGGAAGGGCATCGCCCGTGGTCGCAGCCTGGTTGTGCTGCAGTACGCCGACGGCATTGTGTTCGTCGGCGAGAACCCGTCCCGTGCGCTGCACAAGTTCAGCGAGATCTATGACCGGATCGGTTTCGCCGCCGCCGGCAAGTACAACGAGTACGAGAATCTCCGCATCGGCGGTGTGCGCTACGCCGATCTGCGCGGATACACCTACGACCGTGACGATGTGACGGCCCGTGGGCTGGCCAACGTCTATGCGCAGACGCTGGGCACCATCTTCTCCAGTGCGGCCGAGAAGCCGTACGAGGTGGAGCTGGTGGTCGCCGAGGTGGGTACCGAGCCCGAGGGCGACCAGATCTACCGGCTGCCGCACGACGGCTCGATCGTCGACGAGCACGGCTCGGTCGCCGTCGGCGGGAACGCCGAGCAGATCAGTACCTTCCTGGACCAGCGGCACCGGGACGGGATGACACTCGCCGAGGCGCTCAAGCTGGCCGTGCAGGCGCTCTCCCGCGATCCCAACGGCAGCGAGCGGGAGATCCCCGCGGAGCGGCTCGAGGTCGCGGTCCTGGACCGTACGAGGCCGCAGCAGCGGAAGTTCAAGCGGATCGTCGGCCGGCAGCTGGCACGGCTGCTGGAGGCGGACGGCGGCGCCGCGCCGACGGACGCCCCGTCCGACATCGAGGACGGCGAGGAATCCGGGTCTCCCGCGAGCACGACGGACATCACCAAGTCCACCGATTCCACCGATTCCGGTGGGGACGTGGAGTAGTTCTCACGGTGCCCCGGTCCGCCCCTTCCGGCGGGCCGGGGCACCGTCATGTCCGCGGGCCGTCCGCGGGCGGGGGCGCCGAGGAGCCGCGCACCACCAGCCGCACGGGCAGGCTGCCGGGCTCGGCCGGGCGGCCGTCCAGGACCGCCAGCAGGGCGGCCATGCCGCGTTCGCCGACCTGCTCGGCGGGCAGTTGCACGGTGGTGAGCTCCGGTTCGACGGCCGTGGCCAGGGCCAGATCGTCGAAACCGGTGACGGAGAGGTCGTCGGGGACACGGAGCCCGAGTCTGCGGGCGGCCTTGCAGGCGCCCGCGGCGAGGATGTCGTCGTCGCAGACGAGGGCGGTGGGCCGGGGGCCGGGGGCGGCCAGCGCCCGCTGGGTGGCCTCGCGGCCCGCCGGGACGTCGAGCGTCGCCGCGACGGTCCGCACGCAGGTGCCGGGCACCGCCTCCAGCGCGTCGTGGAGGGCCCGGGCACGGGCGGCGAAGGTCCAGGAGTCGATGGCCGACGCGAGGTGGACGAAGCGGCGATGGCCGAGCGCGAGCAGATGGTCCGCGATCTGCCGCATGCCGTCGGCGATGTCGAGGTTGACCCGGGCCGCGACACCGGTGTCCGCCGGGTCGCTGTCGAGCATGACCAGCGGCAGACCGGCGCCGCGCAGCGCGTCGAGGGCTCCGGCGGCCATGGACGAGGCGATCACCCCGTCGAGCGAGGCGCGCGCCGAGGCGAAGGGATCCCTGGCCGGGCCGATGCCCTCGGGCGACGGGTACAGGACGACCCCGAAGCCGTGCTCGGCGGCGACCGCGGCGGCTCCGGTGTAGACGCGCGCAAAGAACTCGCTGGTGAGCGCGGGGACGACGAGCAGCGCGGTCCTGGTGCGGCCGAGGCGGAGGCTGCGGGCGGCGAGGTTGGGCTGGTAGCCGAGACCGCGGGCGGCCTGCCGTACGCGTTCGGCGGTGGCCCCGGAGACCCGGCCGTGCCATTTGTCGCCCAGCACGAGGGAGACGGTGGCCTGCGAGACCCCGGCGGCCCGCGCGACATCGCGGCTGGTGGGCCGGGGCGGGGCGGGACGCGACTGCGGTGCGCTGGTCACTCGGGCCTCCGGGCCGGACGGGGCAGGCACCGTGAGGTGGACCTGCGGACTGGGCACATGGTACGTATGAACCTCGACGTTATACGTAAAACTTCAGGTGCCCGAAAGTGCCCGGAGGAGAGGGGCGGGACATGGCCGCGGGATATCTGGACATCCTCCGGGCGCGGCATGCCGCCCGACTGCTGACGGGGACCCTGGTGGGGCGGCTGCCGAGCGGCACCGCCCACATCGCGATCGTGCTGTTCACCCGGGCCGAGGGCGGCAGCTACACCCTCGCCGGCGTGCTCGCGGCCGTGTACGGACTGTCCACCGCGGTCGGGCAGCCGCTGCTGGGCCGCGCCGTGGATCTGTACGGCCAGCCACGCGTCCAGCTCCCGGCCGCCGTGGTGTCGGCGCTGGGCATGGCGCTGCTGGCCCTGGTGGGCCTCGGGTCGCTGCCGCTGGCCTACGGCGCGGTGGTGGTGGCCGGAGTCTTCACCCCGCCGCTGGAAGGCGGTCTGCGGGCCCTGTGGCCGAGTGTCCTGGGCGGTGAGGACCGGGTGCACCGGGCGTACGCGATGGACGCCGTCGCCCAGGAAGTCATGTTCACCGTGGGCCCGCTGCTGGTGACGCTGCTCGTCTCCCTCTGGTCGCCCGCCGCCGCGCTGCTGGTCATCAACGCGATAGGCGTCCTCGGGGCGCTCTCCGTCGTCCTCTCGGAGCCGTCCCGCGCCTGGCGTTCGGCGCCCCGGGAGGCGCACTGGCTGGGTGCGCTGCGTTCGCCGGGGCTGCTGGCGCTGCTCGGTTCGTTCTTCTTCGTCGGGCTCGCGCTCGGTTCCATCACGGTGGCCGGGGTGGCGTACGCCGACGACCACGGCCGGGAGTCGGTGTACGGCTGGCTGATGGCCGCGCTGGGGCTGGGTGCGCTGGTGGGTGGCGCGGTGTACGGGGCGCGGCAGTGGGCCGGGGCTCCGGAACGCCGGCTGCGGGTCATCGTCGCACTGCTGGCGCTCGGCTATCTGCCGCTGATGCTGACCCCGGGAGTGGTCGCGATGACCGCTCTGTCGGCAGTGGCCGGAGTCTTCCTGGCGCCCGCGATCGCATGCTCGTTCATCGTGGTCGACCGGCATGCTCCGCGGGGCACGGTGACGGAGGCGTTCTCCTGGCTCGTGACGACGTTCGGGGTGGGCGCGGCGGCGGGAACGGCCGTGGCGGGCCCGGCCGTCGAACTGGGCGGCACGACGTGGAGCTTCGCCGTCGCGGGGGCCGGTGGGGTGGCGGCGCTGCTGGTTCTGCTGGCCACGGGAGGGGTCCTCGCAGCTCCCGGGCGTGAGGCAGTTGCTGTACGGGGATCGGAAAATGATCGAAACGGTGCTGTCGAACCCGGTTTCAGCTCAGGCCATCAGGCGTAATGTTCAGTCATGGACCGCCGCATTTTCGGGCTGGAGAACGAGTACGGCGTCACGTGCACGTTCAGGGGACAGCGCCGACTGTCTCCTGATGAAGTGGCGCGCTACCTCTTCCGCCGTGTTGTGTCATGGGGCCGCAGCAGCAATGTCTTTCTGCGGAACGGCGCCCGCCTCTACCTCGACGTGGGATCGCATCCGGAATATGCAACCCCCGAATGCGACAACCTGACCGAGCTGGTCACCCACGACAAGGCCGGCGAGCGCATTCTCGAAGGTCTGCTCGTCGACGCCGAACGCCGCCTGCACGAGGAGGGAATCGCGGGCGACGTCTATCTCTTCAAGAACAACACCGACTCGGCGGGAAACTCCTACGGATGCCATGAGAACTATCTCGTGGCGCGGCACGGAGAATTCTCCCGGCTCGCGGACATCCTCATTCCCTTCCTCGTCACGAGGCAGCTGATCTGCGGCGCGGGCAAGGTGCTGCAGACCCCGCGGGGCGCCGTCTACTGCGTCAGCCAGCGTGCCGAGCACATCTGGGAGGGCGTCAGCTCCGCGACGACCCGCTCCCGCCCGATCATCAACACGCGTGACGAACCGCACGCCGACGCGGAGCGGTACCGCCGCCTCCACGTCATCGTCGGTGACTCCAACATGTCCGAGACGACGATGCTGCTCAAGGTCGGCGCCACCGATCTGGTGCTCCGCATGATCGAGGCGGGCACTGTGATGCGGGATCTGACGCTGGAGAACCCGATCCGGGCGATCCGCGAGGTCAGTCACGACACCACGGGACAGCGCAAGGTGCGCCTGGCCAGCGGCCGTGAGGCATCCGCCATCGAGGTGCAGCGCGAGTACTACGAGAAGGCCGTCGACTTCGTCGACCGCCGCGGCATTCGCACCGGAACGGTCGCCCAGGTCCTGGAGCTGTGGGGCCGTACGCTCGACGCGATCGAGGCCGAGGACCTCGACCGGATCGAGACCGAGATCGACTGGGTGATGAAGTACAAGCTCATCGAGCGGTACCGCGCCAAGCACAACATGACGATGTCGCACCCGCGGGTCGCCCAGATAGACCTCGCGTACCACGACATCCACCGCCGTCGCGGCCTGTACTACCTGCTGGAGCGCAAGGGGCAGGCCGCCCGGGTCTGCAACGACCTGAAGATCTTCGAGGGCAAGTCCGTGCCCCCGCAGACGACCAGGGCGCGGCTGCGCGGGGACTTCATCCGCAGGGCCCAGGAGCAGCGGCGGGACTTCACCGTCGACTGGGTCCATCTCAAGCTCAACGACCAGGCGCAGCGCACGGTGTTGTGCAAGGACCCCTTCCGTTCGGTGGACGACCGAGTGGAGAAGCTGATCGCGGGTATGTGAGCCGGCGACAGGAATTCCCGGACTCCGACGCGACGCGGGCCCCGTACGTTCCTCGTACGGGGCCCTGCGTACGCCCTAGAGTGTCGGGGACTCAACCAACTGTGCCGTCTGAGATCTGAGGAACCAGTGCGCCGACTTGCCGGCCTTCTTGTCGTCCCCCTGTTGCTGGTGACAGCAGCCTGCGGTAACGAAAAGGGCTCCGCTTCCGAATCCGTTTCCCCTTCCGCCGCGTCCAAGGACGGGTTCCCCGCGATCACCGCGGGCGCGAAGTTCGGCGAGAAGCCCACCCTGGCCAAGGGGACCGGGAACCCGCCCAAGGAGCTGAAGACCAGAGTCGTCAGCGAGGGCGACGGCGCCACGCTCAAGAACGGCGACGCGATCCAGGTCAACTACCTCGGCCAGGCCTGGGACTCCGACAAGCCGTTCGACAACAGCTTCGACCGCAAGCAGCCGTTTGACCTGACCCTCGGCGCCGGCATGGTGATCCAGGGCTGGGACAAGGGCCTCGTCGGCAAGAAGGTCGGCAGCCGGGTAGAGCTGGTCATCCCGCCGGAACTCGGTTACGGAGCGCAGGGCCAGGGCGACATCAAGCCGAACGCCACGCTCGTCTTCGTCGTCGACGTTCTGAAGGCGACACAGATCCCGGCGTCCGCCAAGGGCACCGAGGTCGCCCAGGACAACATCGACCTGCCGAAGGTCGGCACCAACACGGACGGCAAGGCCCCCAAGGTCACGATCCCGACCAAGAGCGACCCGCCGAAGAAGCTCGTCTCCAATTACATCCTGGAGTCCAAGGGCGACGTGGTGAAGGACACCGACAGCGTCGTCGTGAACTACGTGGCGCTGCTGTGGAAGGACGGCAAGACGTTCGACAGCACCTACAGCACGGGCAAGACGCAGACCTTCCCCCTCGCCCAGGTCACCCTGAAGGGGCTCAAGAACGGCCTGGTCGGCAAGAAGATCGGCAGCCGCGTGCTCCTCGTCATCCCGCCGGACCAGGGGTTCGGCGACAAGGCGCAGCAGACGATTCCGGCGAAGTCCACGCTGGTCTTCGCCGTGGACATCCTGGCGAAGATGTAAGACTGTCCCGGTTGCCCAGTTCATCAGTAAGAGGAGCAAGTCAGTGAGCATCGAGAAGCCCGAGATCGACTTCCCGGGTGGCGAGCCGCCGGCCGACCTGGAGATCAAGGACATCTGGGAAGGCGACGGCGCGGTGGCCGAGGCGGGCGCCACCGTCTCCGTCCACTACGTGGGCGTGGCCTTCTCCACCGGCGAGGAGTTCGACGCCTCCTGGAACCGCGGCACCCCGCTGCAGTTCCAGCTCGGTGCCGGCCAGGTCATCTCCGGCTGGGACCAGGGCGTGCAGGGCATGAAGGTCGGCGGCCGTCGCCAGCTGACCATCCCCGCGCACCTCGCGTACGGCGACCGCGGCGCCGGTGGCGGCCGTATCGCCCCCGGCGAGACCCTGATCTTCGTCTGCGACCTGGTCGCCGTCTGATCCGCATCCGTGCGCTACGAGGGCCCGTGCCTGGGGGCACGGGCCCTCGCTTTTGTCCGGACACCGCGGAGCGGTACGGTCGACGGTCGTAGAGCAAAACAGAAAGGGCGTCGATGGCGATTGCCAAGGCCGAGCGGCTGATGAACCTGGCTCTGTGTCTGCTGGGGACCCGGCGCCCGCTGAGCAAGCGCGAGCTGCGCGGCTCCATCGAGGCCTATCTGGAGGCCGGTTCCGACGACGCCTTCAACCGGATGTTCGAGCGCGACAAGGACGATCTGCGCGAGCTCGGTCTGGTCATCGAGACCGTGGAGAACCTGGACGGCGACACGGGATATCTCGCCCGCCGCGACAGCAACCGGCTGCCCCCGATCACGCTGGACGCCGAGGAGGCCGCCGCCCTCGGACTGGCCGCCAAGGTCTGGCAGCAGGCGCGGCTGGCCGGTGCCGCCAGCGGCGCACTGCAGAAGCTGCGGGCCGCGGGCATGCCGGAGGCCGAGGACGCCTACGAGGTGCACAGCGCCCTCGAACCCCGTATCCCCGTTCATGAGGCCGCGTTCGAACCGTTGATGCTGGCCTGCCGGGACCGCCGCCCGGTGACCTTCGACTACCGCAAGGCCAACGCCGCCCGGCCCGAGCAGCGCCAGGTCGAGCCGTGGACGCTGGAATGCTGGCGCGGCCACTGGTATCTGGCCGGCTGGGACCGGGACCGCGGCGCCGAGCGGGTGTTCCGGCTCTCCCGGATCACCGGCCGGGTCCGCTCCCGGGCCGGGGCGTTCACCGCCGAGGTGCCCGACGTCGTCACCGTCCGCGAGACCGTCGAGAGCTGGGCGGGGGAGACGGCGACCCGGACCGCGCTGATCAGGCTGCGGACCGGTGCCGGATACCCGCTGCGCTCGCGCGCCATATCGGTCCGGGAACTCGGGGACGGGTGGGACGAGTTGGAGATTCCGTACGGACACGGCCTGGACGCCTGGCTCGTCGAGTTCGGTCCGGACGTCGTCGTACGGGAACCCGCCGATCTGCGGGCCGATGTGGTGGACCGGCTGCGCGCCGTGGCCAAGGACTGAGGGGACCCATTCATGGCCACGAACGCGATCGACCAGACCCGCCGGATGCTCTCCCTGGTGACGTATCTGCGGGAACGCCCCGGCGCCCATGTCCAGGACGTCGCCCGCGCCTTCGGGATCACCGAGGACGAGCTGATCTCGGACCTCGATGTGCTGCCCATGTGCGGTACGAGCTTCCGCGGCGGTGATCTGCTGGACATCGACACCGACGGCGACCGCATCTGGTGGCACAACCCGGACGATGTCGCGGAGCCGCTGCGGCTCGCGGCCGACGAGGCGACCGCGCTCCTGGTCGCCGCCCGCGCCGTGGCCACGCTGCCGGGGCTGCGCGAGAGCGACCGGCAGGCGCTGCTGCGGGCCACCGCGAAGCTGGAGACGGCGGCCGGCGAGGTGGGCGCGGCGAGCTCGCGGCTCTCGGTCACCTTCGAGTCCGAGGGCGGTGTCTTCGCCGATGTCGACCGGGCGATCTCCGAGCGGCGCCGACTCTGGCTGCGCTACTACTCGCCCGCGCGCGACGAACTGACCGAGCGCGAGGTGGACCCGATCCGGCTGTTCGCCGTGGGGCACACGTACATGGAGGCCTGGTGCCGGTCCTCCGAGGACCGGCGTACGTTCCGGCTCGACCGGGTCGCCGAGATCCGGCTGCTGGACGAGCCGGCCGCGCCGCCCGAGCTGGAACTGCGGGATCTGTCCGAAGGGCTCGTCCAGCCGGCGGCCGAGGACCCGGAGGTCGTGGTCGAGGTGGGGCCCGGCGGCCGGTGGGTCGCCGAGTACTACCCGCACGACAGCGCCGAGGAACTGCCCGACGGCGGGCTGCGGATCACCCTGCGCACCCCCGATCCGGCCTCGCTGCGCAGGCTCGCGCTGCGGCTCGGAGGGGAAGGGCGCATCGTCTCCCCACCGGAACTCGCGCGGAGCGCACAGCAGGCGGCCCGCGCGGCGCTCGCAGCCTACGACGGCCCGGCCTGAGCGGAGATTTGAGAGATATGAGCAACATGTCCGTGGTGTCGGGTGTGCCGACCGTGCTGGTGCCCGAGTCCGTACGGTTCAAGGCCGCCTGCCCGGACTGTCGCGAGCGGTTCGAGCTGGCGGCGGGCGCGATCCGGCTCGCCGTGGGCGCCAGCCGCCGGACGACGTTCTACTCCTTCACCTGCCCCGAGTGCGGCGCGGCCGTCCGTAAACCCGCCGGGGAGCGGATAGTCGAGCTCCTCACCGGTGGCGGGGTGCGGACGCTGCGCCTCCACACCAGCCTTTAGAACACCGGACACCTAGACACATCGAGGCTCTGCGCATGTTCTGGCCCATGCTCGCCATCGCCCTGGGATTCCTCGGGATCGCCGTCCTGGGCGTGCTGGCCGTCAAGGTCTTCGTCGAGGCCCAGCGCCTGGGGCGCCAGGTGACGCGAACCACCCAGCGCATCAACCGGGCGGCGGAGGACCTCGAACGCGCCGCGACGGACCTTGCCGCCACCGGTGAAGCGTTGCGCTAGGGTCTTTCGTTCGGATCAGGCCGGATCAGGCACCGGGGCACGCGAGCCCGGCGTGATTCAAACGAAAGGCCCTGGGTTCCGTGCCGCTGCGCGACTGTGAGCAGGGACGATCGAACGGAACCGATGTGGCCTCCAGTTTCCCGGATTCGGGGGGTACGCTGCTCAAGCGGCCCTGAGAGCGAGGCATGGGCCGTAATCGCAAGGACGCATGGGTATTGCCCTGCGTTTACTCCTGCGGGATACGATCGCTGACAGTACGACGATCGGGCGTCCGTCCGACGTTCGATCCGCCCCACCCCTGCTGCCTCGGTGAGAAGGTACACGCATATGTTCGGAAGGCTCGGCGCTCCCGAGATCATCCTGATCCTCGTCGTCATTGTTCTGCTGTTCGGCGCGAAGAAGCTTCCTGACATGGCTCGCTCGCTCGGCAAGTCGGCCCGCATCCTCAAGAGCGAAGCCAAGGCCATGAAGTCCGAGGGCAGCCCGTCGGCCACCCCGGCCGAACCGGCGAACGACACCGCCGCCCAGGACCAGGCCACACCGCGCACCATCAAGGCCGCGCCCGGTGACGTGACGAGTTCGCGTCCGGTCGCCGAGCCGACCGACTCGACCAAGCGCTGACAAGAAACGGGCCGACGCAGGCGCCGCGATCGGTGACGGCCTGCTGCACGAGATGAGGACGTGGGTTGCTCAAGTCTGCCCGCAAGCAGGAGACGGACCCCGAGGGGCGCATGCCCTTGGTGGAGCACCTGCGTGAGCTTCGTAACCGGCTGACCAAGGGTCTGCTCGGAATCGTCGTCGTCACGATCGTGGCCGCGTTCTTCTACAAGGGGATCATCGAGTTCTTCACCGACCCCGTACTGAAGGCGGTCGGTTGCGAGTCCAGCTTCGCCGAGCTCGCCAAGAAGGACGACGGTACGTGCGCGCGTATCGTCCTGAACGGTCTGCTCACCCCGTTCACCCTTGCCCTCAAGGTCTCCTTGATGGCGGGCGTCGTCCTTTCCTCGCCGATCTGGCTCTACCAGCTGTGGGCCTTTGTCGCCCCGGGGCTGCACAAGCACGAGAGGAAGTACTCGCTCGCCTTCGTCGGCGCCGGGTTCCCGCTCTTCCTCGCCGGTGGCTTCTTCGCGTACAAGACCCTGCCCACGATGGCCCGGGTGCTCCTGGACTTCTCGCCGGCCGGACTGGACAACCAGCTGCCGCTGGACGACCTGCTGGATCTGATCACACGCATGGTGGTGGTCTTCGGGCTCTCCTTCGAGCTGCCTCTGCTGCTCGTCATGTTGAACTTCGGCGGGGTCATCACCGGCAAGCGGATGCTCGGCTGGTGGCGGGGCATGATCATGGGCATCACGGTCTTCGCCGCGCTGGCCACCCCCAGTACCGACCCGCTGACCATGCTGGCGCTCGCCGGACCGATCTGGGTGCTCTACTTCGTGGCCACGGCGATCTCGCTCCTCAACGACCGCCGCAGGGCGCAGCTCGCGGCAGCGGGACCGGCGGACGACGAGGCGTCGGAGCTGGACCTCACCCCCGAGGCCATCGATGAGATCGAACCGGTCTCGTCCGCCCGGTCGTTGCCCACCCAGGCGAGCTCGGACCGTGACCGGATCAACGGTTACGACGACATCACCTGACCTTGTAGGGTCCCCGGGTGACCAGCGAGATCACCCTTTTCGTCAATCCCACCGCGGGACGCGGCCGGGGCGCGCGTGCCGCGCAGCCGGCCGCTTCCGCGTTGCGGGACGCCGGATTCTCCGTGCGTACGGTGCTCGGCGAGGACGCGGCCGACGCCCTGCGGCGGGCACGGGAGGCCGTCGCGGGCGGCACCGGTGCGCTGATAGCGGTGGGCGGGGACGGCATGATGTCCCTCGCCCTGCAGGCCGTGGCCGGAACGGAGACCCCGCTCGGGGTCGTCGCCGTGGGCACCGGTAACGACTTCGCCCGCGCGCTCGGGGTGCCGATACGGGATCCGGCCGCGGCCGGACGGCTCGCCGCCCGGGCGCTCAAGGGCGGGGCGGTCCGCGAGATCGACCTCGGCCGGGTCGGCGAGCGGTGGTTCGGGTCCGTGCTCGCCTCCGGCTTCGACTCCCGGGTCAACGACCGCGGCAACCAGATGCGCTGGGTCGGCGGCCGGTTCAAGTACGACCTCGCGATCCTCGCCGAACTCGCCGCGTTCAAACCGATCCCGTACCGCATCAGGCTGGACGGCGGACCGGTCCAAGAGGTCGAGGCGACGCTCATCGCCGTCGGCAACGGATCGACGTACGGCGGAGGCATGCGGATCTGCGCGGACGCCGTCATGGACGACGGCCTCTTCGACGTGACCGTCGTCGGGGACTGCAGCCGCACCACACTCCTCAAGGTCTTTCCCCGCGTCTACAAGGGAACGCACCTCGGCCACCCCGACGTCACCTCGCACCGGGTCTCCTCGATCGAGCTGGCCGCGGCCGGTGTCACGGCGTACGCGGACGGTGAACAACTCGGCGCACTGCCGCTCACCGCCACCTGCGTACCAGGCGCGGTGAGGGTGCTCGCACCGGGTTCTCCCGGCGGTATTTAAAGATCGCGTCACTGTCGGAGACGGCGGGTAGGCTCGTATGCAAGATGACAGAGGACCTCTCACCAGCTGAGCGATACCAGGCTTCTCGGATCCGCGCCGCCGAGCTGGCCACCGCACTCGCGCCCTTCCGCGAGTTGTACGAGTTCGATCTGGACCCCTACCAGATCGAGGCATGTGAGGCGCTGGAGGCGGGCAAGGGGGTGCTCGTCGCCGCTCCGACCGGCTCGGGCAAGACGATCGTCGGCGAATTCGCCGTGCACCTCGCGCTCGCGCAGGGCCGCAAGTGCTTCTACACCACCCCCATCAAGGCCCTGTCCAACCAGAAGTTCGCCGATCTGGTCAAGCGCTACGGACCGGACAAGGTCGGCCTGCTGACCGGCGACAACAGCGTCAACGGCGACGCCCCGGTGGTCGTCATGACCACCGAAGTGCTGCGGAACATGCTGTACGCGGGCTCGCAGACGCTGCGCGGCCTGGGCTACGTGGTAATGGACGAGGTGCACTACCTCTCCGACCGCTTCCGGGGCGCCGTCTGGGAGGAAGTGATCATTCACCTCCCGGACTCCGTGACCCTGGTGTCACTGTCGGCGACCGTGTCCAACGCCGAGGAGTTCGGTGACTGGCTGGACACCGTCCGCGGTGACACCGAGGTCATCGTCTCCGAACACCGCCCCGTGCCGCTCTGGCAGCACGTGCTGGCGGGCCGCCGGATATACGACCTCTTCGAGGAGGAGACCGACCACGGCGGCCGCGGCAGCGGCCGCCGCGAGGTCAACCCCGACCTGGTCCGGCTCGCCCGGATGGAGAACCAGCGGGGGTACAACCCGCGTGAACGCCGCCGCGGAAAGATGGTCCGCGAGGCGGACCGCGAGCGCGAGCGCCGCGAGCGCAGCCGGATCTGGACCCCGTCCAGGCCCGAGGTCATCGACCGGCTGGACGCCGAAGGGCTGCTCCCCGCCATCACGTTCATCTTCAGCCGGGCCGCCTGCGAAGCCGCCGTGCAGCAGTGTCTGCATGCCGGACTACGGCTCAACGACGAGGCCAAGCGACGGCTGGTCCGCGAGATCGTCGAGGAGCGGACGGCGTCCATCCCCGGCGAGGACCTCCATGTCCTCGGCTACTACGAGTGGCTCGAGGGACTGGAGCGTGGCATCGCCGCGCACCACGCCGGCATGCTGCCCACGTTCAAGGAAGTCGTGGAGGAGCTCTTCGTGCGAGGGCTCGTCAAGGCCGTGTTCGCGACGGAGACGCTCGCCCTCGGCATCAACATGCCCGCACGCTCCGTCGTGCTGGAGAAGCTCGTCAAGTGGAACGGCGAACAGCACGCCGACATCACCCCCGGCGAGTACACCCAGTTGACCGGGCGGGCCGGACGGCGTGGGATCGACGTCGAAGGCCATGCGGTGGTGCTGTGGCAGCGCGGCATGGATCCGGGCGCGCTGGCCGGACTCGCGGGTACGCGGACGTATCCGCTGCGGTCCAGCTTCCGGCCCTCGTACAACATGGCCGTCAACCTGGTGCATCAGTTCGGGCGGCACCGCTCGCGCGAGCTGCTGGAGACCTCCTTCGCGCAGTTCCAGGCCGACCGGTCGGTGGTCGGGATCTCCCGGCAGGTCCAGCGCAATGAGGAGGGGCTGGCGGGTTACCGGGAGGGCATGACGTGCCACCTCGGTGACTTCGAGGAGTACGCGCGGCTGCGCCGCGACCTCAAGGACCGGGAGACCGAGCTCGCCAAGCAGGGCGCGTCGCAGCGGCGGGCCGCCGCGGCGGCGTCCCTGGAGAAGCTCAAGCCCGGCGACGTCATCCACGTGCCCACCGGCAAGTTCGCCGGACTGGCGCTGGTCCTCGACCCGGGGCTGCCGGGCGGACGGACCAATGGGCACGGGCACCGCGGGCTCGAATACCACGACGGGCCAAGGCCGTTGGTGCTGACCGCCGAGCGGCAGGTCAAGAGGCTCGCCTCGATCGACTTCCCCGTTCCGGTGGAGGCGCTGGAGCGGATGCGGGTGCCGAAGTCGTTCAACCCGCGCTCGCCGCAGTCGCGCCGCGATCTGGCGTCCGCGCTGCGGACGAAGGCCGGGCACATAGCGCCGGAGCGGCACCGCAGGGATCGGTCCCCCGCGGCCGACGACCGGGAGATCGCCCGCTACCGGGCGGCGTTGCGCGCACACCCCTGCCACGGGTGCGACGAGCGTGAGGACCATGCGCGATGGGCCGAGCGGTACCACCGGCTGCAGCGTGACACCAAGCAGCTGGAGCGGCGGATCGAGGGGCGGACGAACACCATCGCCCGCACCTTCGACCGGATCGTCGCCCTGCTCACCGAGCTCGACTACCTGCGGGGCAACGAGGTCACCGAGCACGGACAGCGCCTCGCACGGCTCTACGGCGAGCTTGATCTGCTGGCGAGCGAATGCCTGCGGGACGGGGTGTGGGAGGGCTTGAACCCGGCCGAACTCGCGGCGTGCGTCTCGGCGTTGGTGTACGAGGCGCGGCAGGCCGATGACGCGGTGGCGCCGAAGCTGCCGTCGGGGCCCGCGAAGGCCGCACTGGGCGAGATGGTCCGGATCTGGGGCAGGCTCGATGCCCTGGAGGAGGACTTCAAGATCAACCAGGCGGAGGGGGTCGGCCAGCGCGAACCTGATCTGGGGTTCGCCTGGGCGGTCTACATGTGGGCGTCCGGGCGGTCGCTGGACGAGGTGCTGGGCGAGGTGGAGATGCCGGCCGGGGACTTCGTGCGGTGGTGCAAGCAGGTGATCGACGTGCTGGGACAGATCGCGGCTGCGGCTCCGCGGGAGGGGAGTTCGGTGGCGCGGAGTGCGCGTAAGGCGGTGGACGCGGTGTTGCGTGGGGTCGTGGCGTACAGCTCCGTGGGGTGACGGGTCCGTTCGTCGTCGGCCGGTCCGCTGCGTGCGGGCCGGCCGACGGTGCTTTCTTCAGACGGTGCGCTTGCCGCGCGTGCCGCTCTTCATCGACACGCCCGCGCAGATCAGGCCCAGCAGCAGGGTCAGACCGCCGATGATGACGTTGTTCAGGATGACGCCGAGGCCGGGGCTGCTGCCGACCACCCACGTCGAGGCGATCACCCAGGCGCCCATGGCGCAGATGGCCCAGCTCAGCCCGTACATCCGGTCCGGCATGACGGTGAATCCGAGGCCCAGCACGGCGATGGCGATACCCATGATCAGGTTGTGTGCCACCAGGGCGGGCTGGCTCGTCGGGAAGCCAATCACCCAGGGCGAGATGGCGCAATAGAGACCGACGAGGAACACCGGCGCGTCCACGAGGGCCACGTCACGGTCACCGAGCACTCGCGCATAGCGATCGCGCATTTCGGAAACATCGGGGTGACTGGCGATGTCACGGCCGGTGTGCGAGAGGTTTGACATGGATTCGTCTCCTTCGCTCCTGCAGACCTGGCCGCCGTTTTGTGGGAAAAGCGGCCCTCTATGACATTCTGCGCTTATCTGGCCCTTATGTGCAGGTTCGGGGTGCGTGAATGTCGGTGGGAACCGCGATGTGCGAGGCACGCTCCAACTGCCCGGCCGGGTCCACCCGGTCGTGGGCGATCTCCCGGGTGTCCCGTTCAGGACACGTCGACCGTTACCGAGTGCCAGCCCGTCGCGCCGTTGGGCACGGTGCCGGCGTGTTCGCCGGTCTGGGTGGCGCCGGTTCCGTCCGTGGCGCGGACCTCGAGGGCGTGATTGCCGGATGTGGCGGGCCACTCCCACACCCACTGGCGCCAGGTGTCCCGATTGTCCGCGGCGGCCAGCCGGGCCGGGTGCCACGGCCCGCCGTTCACCCGGACCTCGACCCGCGAGATACCGCGGTGCTGGGCCCAGGCCACCCCGGCCACCGGCACCGTGCCGGCCTTCAGGGAGGAGAAGGGGCGTGGGGTGTCGATCCGTGACTCGGTCTTGATGGGCGCCTGCTGGGCCCAGGACTGTGTGACCCAGTAGGCGTCGTACGCGGCGAACGTGGTGAGTTCGATGTCCTTGATCCACTTGCAGGCCGAGACGTACCCGTACAGGCCGGGAACGACCATCCGGACCGGGAAGCCGTGCTCGAAGGGCAGCGGCTCGCCGTTCATCCCGAAGGCGAGCATCGCGTCGCGTCCGTCCATGGCCGTTTCGACCGGGGTGCCGATCGTCATGCCGTCGACGGAACGCGCGACGATCTGGTCGGCGGGACCGCCCTTCGACGGCGGCCGCACCCCGGCCTCGCGCAGCAGATCGGCCAGCCGTACGCCGATCCACCGGGCGTTGCCGACGTAGGGGCCGCCGACCTCGTTGGACACGCAGGCCAGGGTGATGTCGCGCTCGATGATCTCGCGGCGCAGCAGGTCCTGGAAGGTCACCTCCAGTGGCCGCGCAACCCCCTTGCCGTGGATCTTCAGCCGCCATGTGCCGGCATTGACGCGTGGTACGACCAGTGCCGTGTCCACCCGGTAGAAGTCCTTGTTCGGGGTGATGAAGGAACTCAGTCCCCGGACCCTCAGATCGGCGCCCGGGGGAATGGCCGGTGCCGCGGATTCCGGTACGGGGAGGACCAGGTTGTGACGGGAAGCGGTGGCCCCGGACTGGACGGAGGAGGTGAGCCGCAGGCCCAGAACTCCCGCGCCCGCCGAGGCCGCCGCCGCCGCGGTCGCCGCGACGACGAAGCCGCGGCGGTCGAAGGCGTCGTATCCCTCCGTCTCCTTCTCCCCGGCCGCGGGAGAGGGAGGCGGAACCGGTGCGAGCCGTCCGGCCAGGAGATACAGCACCCCCGCAGCCACCACGGCGCCCACCACCGAAGGCAGCGCGTCGGCAGCTGCGCCTTCCGGGCGCCCTGCCGCCGCCACCGCCCCGACCAGGCCGAAGACCAGGACGGCGGCGGAACCGAGCCATCGGTGCCGCAGTGCCAGCACGCCGACCACCACCGCGAAGAGCGCCAGGAGAACCAGGATCCCGAGCTGGAGCACCAGCTTGTCGGCAGTGCCGAAATTCTGTACGGCGAACTCCTTCACGGCCGGGGGAGTGCGGTCGATCACCGCACTCCCTACTGCCGTGACCGGGCCTGCCTCCGGGCGTACGACAGCAGCGACCAGTTCGGCGACGGCCAGGGCGCAGAACCCGGCGATCAGACCGCTGAGCGCGGCGAGGGCGGTACGTGCCCAGCGGGATCGCCGCGGCCGTGCCGCTGCGGCCTGCTGCGAATCTTCTCGGTCTTCAGTCACAACCAGGATTCGTCGCCGGGCGCCGGGCGGATTGGTCAGGCACCCGATGGCTGCATTCGGCATCGGCGTCCGGCGCCGCCAGGACCCGGGCCGGCTGTGAGTTCTGCAGCTGTGCGGTACGGGCGTCCGCCCGGGCGGTCCGCGCCTCCCGGTCCTGCCGCACGGCGATCCCGCCGAAGCCGTCATCGGCCGCCGGACACGCGGCGAGGGCGACCCCCGGCCCCCGGCCGGCCCGGTTCGCAGCGTCCTCGGTGGTGCGCGTCGGCGGGGTGTTCGACGGAGATTCCTGCCCTACGGTCGTGATCTCCCGCAGCACCCGTTCGCGAAGCTCGGGCGGTGGTGTGCGGGCCATCGCGAGCCCGAGTCGGGTGGCGGTCTCCGACAGCGCGCGCACCTCCACGGCGCAGGGCTCGCAGCCGCCGAGATGCCGTTCGAAGTCCCGTCGCTCGGCCTCCGGCAGGGCCCACAGCGCGTACGCCCCGGTCAGTGTGTGCGGTTCGGCGGTGTTCACGTGCCCACCCCGAGACAGTCGCGCAATCGGATCAGTCCGTCGCGCAGTCGCGTCTTGACCGTCCCGAGCGGTACGGAGAGCAGCTCCGACACCTCGCGATACGTCAGCCCCCGGTAGTAGGCGAGGTCCACGGACTGCCGTTGCACCTCGGAGAGCGTGCGCATGCAGCGGCGGACCTGTTCGCGTTCCAGTCGGCTCTCGACCTGCTCGGTGACCTCGTCGAAGGCGGGCGTCCGGTCCAGCAGCGCGGCCCTGTGCTCACGGGCCGCCGACGCCTCGGCCGAGCGGACCCGGTCCACGGCCCGGCGATGGGCCAGCGTCAGCACCCAGCTCATCGCGCTGCCGCGGGCGGCCCGGAACCGGGGGGCGGTGCGCCACACCTCGACCAGCACCTCCTGCGCGACCTCCTCCGACTGGGCGGGATCGCGCAGCACGCCCCGTACGACCCCGAGGACCGGCCCGCCGACCACGTCGTACACCTTGGCGAACGCGTCCTGATCGCCTCGCGCGACCATCCCCAGGAGCTCCTGGAGATCGGGCCCGGCCGAGGGCGCTGCGCTGATGTACACGGCTTCTTTCACGCGGGCTTCCTCCCTGGTCGCTCATCGGTTCTCCGGGTGATTCGGAGCCGACGGCAGCGCGGATTGATCGGTGCGCGAGATCCTTCCACGGAGGCGGCCCTGGAGGTCCAGACCGGGGCGCTCCGGGGAGTCCTCGGCCGACTGGGAGGCAAGCTGCCCCGCGTCTTCGTCGGCGAGACCGAATACCAGCTCCACATGATCGACGCACCCTCCGGCGGCGCCCCCACCCAGACCTGGAAGCCCGGTGAGGGCGGCCTCCCGACCGACGGTGTCGCCTTCGGCGCCACAGTCCGCTGACCGCGATGAACGACATGGAGAGTGGACGCGTGTCCAGACGAATACGGCGCAGCCTCGCGCTGCGTGCCTCGGTGGCTGCCGTGGCGGCCGGCGCCGTGCTGACGGCGGGCCTGGCCGGACTGCAGCAGCAGCCCGGCGGCACGGCGGACGAGCAGGCGGCGGTGGCCTCCACCGCGCCGGTGCAGACCGAGAACCAGGCCCTCGCGGCCGCCCGCAAGAGTGGCACGAACGTTGAGGTTCTCGGGTTGCGCACCGAGCGGCGTGAGATCTTCGCCGAGCCGGACGGGACCTTCACGTCCCGCGAGTACACCAACCCGATCCGCACCGTTCGCAACGGCACATGGGTCGACATCGACGAGACGCTGGTCAAGCACGCGGACGGCAGCTGGGGCCCGAAGGCCTCCACCGTCGAGCTGACCTTTTCGGCGGGGCAGACGGACAAGCCATTCGTGACGATGCGTCATGCGGGCCGCGAGCTGGCCCTGACCTGGCCGTACGGGAAACTCCCCGCGCCGCAGATCGAGGGTGATACGGCCACGTACGCCGATGCCCTTCCCGGTGTCGACCTGAAGGTGCGTGCTGAGGCCGACGGCTTCGGTCATCTGCTGGTGGTCAAGACGCCCGAGGCCGCGGAGAATCCGCAGCTGGCCAGGCTCGACCTCGGCCTGACAACCGACGGCCTCAACGTCAAGGAAGACGCAGCGGGTGCCCTCAAGGCCGAGGATGCCGCGGTGGGTGGCACGGTCTTCGAGGCGGGCAAGCCGGGCATGTGGGACTCGTCCGCGGTCCTGGAGGCGGCGGCGAGGACCGAAGGCCCGCAGGCTGTTGCCCAGGCCCTGGCCTCCTCGGCGGCCGACGCGCCCGCCACGGAAGAGCAGAAGACCGCTCCGGCGCCGGCACTTGAGGGACCAGGCGGTGGCGGCAAGGCCGCTCCGCTCGGCATCGAGGTCGCGAAGGGCAAGCTGACGCTGGTACCCGACCAGGCGCTGCTCAAGGGCGCCGACACCGTCTTCCCGGTGGTCATCGACCCGATCCAGCGCACCACTTCGCGTACGGCGTGGACCGGTGTGATGTCCGGTATGCCGGGCGAGCAGGACTGAAAGTACTCGGACAGCGCTGGTGTGGGCAAGTGCCCGACCGACTACAACCCGGTGTCCTGCAACGGAGTCGGCGTACGCCGGCTGCTGTTCACCATGCCGATGTCGTTCTACCCTCGCCGACAGCATCGAGACGGTGCAGCTTGGCATGGGCCAGGAACTGTTGGAGTACGCCCGCGACGCCACGGCGCCCAGCGCGAAAACCCTGTCGGCCACCGAATACCGCTGTTTGGCATGCCGGTTGACAGTAGTCCTGACGGACGCACTCAGGGTCGCGGACTCGCGCGGACAGCGCATCCCCGATCAGGAAGAGGCAAGCGAGGATGCCTGACTCGCCGACCGCCGGCGCACCTTCCGCTCGTACCAGAAGTTCCTCTGACCCAAGCCCTATTGCAGCGACGCGTGGCCGGCCCGGTCCGGGATTCCGATACCCGGCCGGGCCTTCGGCTTCAGTACCGCGCGCAGCGGGAGGAAGACCAGCAGTGCGACCGGCGACAGCAGAATCGTCAGCACCAGCAGCGGCCCCATCACCAGCGGAGAGATCCCCAGCCGGCGGCCCTCCAGGAACATCCACTGGCCCAGCAGCAGATCCCAGGCGATGACCTGCGCCCAGATCGCCCCCGCCCCGTTCGCCAGGGCCATCAGATCGCGGAAGGTGTCGATGTCGGGGCTGCGCACCGCGTCCCAGAGCTCGGGGAAGACCGGCACGGCCATGACCAGATAGACCGCGAGCACCGGCAGGACGGTGAGGGGCGACGCGGCGACGCGTGCCGTGGGGCGCCAGTTCGGCGCGAGGATCATGAGCAGCCAGAACGGGGCCGCCAGGAAGAACGAGATCTCGAAGAGCGCACCGGTCATGCCGCAAACTCCTTCGCAGGGGAATCGGAGCCGGCGAGCACGTCGGCTTCGGGAACGGGCTTCTGCGGTACGGGAGTCGGCCTGAGTGCCGCATAGCCGCAGGCTCCACTCGCCGCCACGATCAGGGCCGCGGCGCCGAGCGTCGCGCCGTCGGGGTGGATCAGCGGCTGACCGCGCAGCGCCTGCCAGGCGACCAGTGCGACGACCGCCGCGTATGCGCCGGAGGCGACCAGGACCAGCCGCAGCCGGACCCGTGGGTCGCGCAGCCGGGGGAAGCGCGGAGCCAGTGCGAGCAGTACGAGCAGGAAGAGCGGCAGCAGTTGGAGTGCGTGCATGCCGACGAAGTGCGGTATTCGCAGATCGCCGCCGGTCGTCGACCAGCCGGTGAGCGGCATCGACGGGCCGCCGTCCGGGACGCCGACGGAGTGCGCGCCGATCACAGCGGCGGTGTCCAGGTTCCCCGCCGCCCGCTGCCCGGGCGTGGGCTGCGTCATCAGGAAGCCGAATCCGGCGCCCACCAGGGCGAGCAGGACACCCGAGCGGATCGCCCAGGCGGCGGCGCGGTCGGCGATCCGGGCTCGCAGCAGCAGGACGGCTATGACCAGCGTGCCGGCCCAGAGGACGGTGACGGTGATGCCCATCAGGTTGAACAGCGTCTCGTCGAACGGCGTGGCGTGGTTGAAATGGCTGCGCTTGCCGCGGATCACCTGGCCGGTGATGATCGCCATCTCGACCAGGCTGGAGAGCGCGACCACGGTCCCGGCCCACCAGCCGACGCGCCGGCCACGGGTGACCAGGGTCAGCATCCAGGCGAGCGCGAGGGCGTAGACGACGAACGAGACCGCGAACTTGAACGGCTTGAACCAGATGGCCGCGCCTGCCAGGACTCGGTCGTCGACCATCAGCCCCACCGCCGACACGGCCGTCATCACGGCCATCGCCGCCGCGAAGAGGACTAACGGCCGGTGCCATGAGCGCCATGAAGTCCATGAAGTCCGTGAAGTCCGTGAAGTCCATGAAGACATGAGGTTCCCCTTTGGAATTATGGATAGCAGCACTTCCCGCTATTCGATAGTGGAACTATCTATGATGGGTCGGGGAGTTGGCAAGCGCGGAAGGAAGAACACGCGGTGCGCATCGGTGAGTTGAGTCGCAGGTCCGGGGTTCCGGTACCAACGATCAAGTTCTATGTACGTGAAGGACTGCTGCCCGCGGGGCAGTTGACGAGCCCGAACCAGGCGAGTTACGACTCCGGTCATGAGCGCAGGCTGCGGCTGATCCGTGCCCTGCTGGATGTCGGCGGACTCTCGCTCGCGGCCATCGGGGATGTGCTCCGGGCGGTCGAGGACCCGGAGCAGCCGGTGCACAAGGTGCTGGGCGTCGCGTCGAAGCGCCTGACTCCGCTTCAGGGGAGCGAGCCGGGGCCCGAACTGGACGACGCCCGCGACGAGGTGGCGGAGCTGGTTGAACGGCGCGGCTGGCTGGTCGATGCGCGCGGCCCGGCCGGCGAGTGCCTGGCCGGGGTGCTCGTCGCGCTGCGGCAGGCCGGGCACGGCGGATTCGTCGGGCTGCTCGACGACTACGCGGCCGCCGCCGAACCGGTCGCGCGGGCCGACCTCGACTACGTGGGGCGGCGGGTGGCGCGCGAGGACCTGGTGGAGAGCGTGGTCGTCGGCACGGTGCTGGGGGAGGCGATGTTCAGCGCGCTGCGACGGCTCGCGCACGTGGACGCGTCCGCGCGCGCGTACGAGACGGTGGGTGACGGCGGGGCGCGTGTTGACGGCGACGGTGGCGGCACGGGTGGGGCGGGTGCGTACGGCGACGGTGACGGTGGGGTGGTGGCGCCTGCCGACAGTGAGTGAGCCGGTGCTCCGGGAACGCGTAAGCCCCGGCCGGGGACCGGGGCTTAGGGGAGTGGGCCGGTGCTACGCCGCCTTCTCCTGCTCGCGCTCCACCTGTGCGTTCCACTCGCGCTTGACCGAGCGCCAGGCGTCGTCGCTCTGGCCGAGCCGCCAGTAGCCCGAGATCGACAGCTGGGGGAGCGGGATCCTGCGGTCCAGGCGCAGATGGCGGCGGATCTCCTTCACGAAGCCCGCCTCGCCGTGGACGAACGCCTGGACCTCGCCCGCCGGGAAGTCCAGCTCCTTCACCGCGGCGGTCAGTGCCTCGCCGACGGGCCGCTCCCCGCGGTGCAGCCAGGTCACCTCGACGCCTTCGGGCGACACGATCTTCTGCTCCTCCGCCGCGTCCGCCACCTCGACGAACGCGTGCACCACCGCGCCCGCCGGCATCTGCTCCAAGGCCGCCGCGATGGCTGGGAGGGCGCTCTCGTCGCCCGCCAGGAGGTGCCAGTCCGCCGAGGCGTCCGGGCCGTAGCCCCCGCCCGGGCCGAGGAACGTCACCGGATCACCCGGGGCCGCCCGCATCGCCCAGGGGCCGGCGAGGCCCTCGTCGCCATGGACCACGAAGTCGATGGCCAGCTCCCGGGCGACCGGATCCCAGGAGCGCACCGTGTACGTACGGGTGGTGGGCCACAGCTCCCGCGGCTGCTCCTCGCGGATGCGGGCCACGTCGAACGGGTGCGCGTACTTGGCACCCTCGGGGGCGAAGCAGAGCTTGACGTAGTGGTCGGTGAACCCGGAGAGCCCGAAATCGGCGAGACCGTCACCGCCGAGCACCACACGGACCATGTGCGGGGTGATCTGCTCGGTGCGCAGAACGTGGGCCCCCTGCGCCCTGGGTGCCTGCCGTGCCGGTCGTTCTGCCACGAGGTTCTCCCTGCTCCGATTTCTTAGGCTTACCTAAGTTAGCACCTCGGTCCTGTGCTGTGGAGGGCCGGAGTCAGGCGTGCAGCGCGGAGAGCAGGCGTTGCAGTGCGCCGCCCAGCCCCCACCGCTTCGCGAGGGCTTCGAGCGCGACCGGATCGCGCGGCTCGGAGGGCAGTGCGGGGTCGAACTCCGGCAGGGGTACGTCACCGGCGACACGGACCACCTTCGGCGCGACGGCGACGTAGTCCCGGGCCTCGTCGAGCCGCTTGCGCTGCGAGGTTGTCAGCTTGGCGGCCGGATCGTCGACCGCGGCCATGATCCCGGCCAGATCGCCGAAGGCGTCCAGCAATTTCGCCGCCGTCTTCTCGCCGATGCCCGGGACGCCGGGCAGTCCGTCGCTCGGGTCGCCGCGCAGCAGGGCCAGATCGGCGTATCCGGAGCCGTCCACCCCGTATTTCTCCCGCAGCCACGCCTCGTCCGTCAGCTGGAGCGAGCCGACCCCCTTCAGCGGGTAGAGCACCCGCACCCCGCGGGCGTCGTCGACCAGCTGATAGAGATCCCGGTCGCCGGTGACGATGTCCACGGGGCCGGTGGCCAGGCCCGTGAGCGTGCCGATCACGTCGTCCGCCTCGTAACCCGCGACGCCCACCCGGGCGATGCCGAGCGCATCGAGCACCTCCTCGATGACCGGCACCTGCGGGGCCAGGGTGTCGGGGGTCTCCTCCTCGTCGGGCAGTCCCTCGGCGGTCTCCACCGCGACCCGGTGCGCCTTGTACGACGGGATCAGCTCCACCCGCCAGTGCGGCCGCCAGTCCGCGTCCATGCAGGCGACCAGGTCGTCCGGCCGGTGGTCCTGCACCAGGCGCCCGATGAAATCGAGCAGCCCGCGCACGGCGTTGACCGGCGTCCCGTCCGGGGCGCGGACCGAATCGGGGACCCCGAAGTAGGCGCGGTAGTAGAGGGAGGCGGTGTCGAGGAGCATCAGGCGTCGCGTCACACCCCGATGATGCCGCACCCCACTGACAGCCCGTCGCACCTCACCGGCACCGGCCGCCAGGGAGGTCCGGGCCGGGGGTGGCCCCGCTCTCAACAACGCCCACTTGTATGTGAGCTGGGTCACTCTTGTGTTTGGCTCGTGTAAGTGGGGGCAGGCGCGCAGCCGGAGCGGAGCACGTAGCAATTTCAACTGCTGCACGTGCCATGCGGGCCGAATCCGCGTCGCTCCACGGTCTGCCGGAGGGGGTGGCAGACCGTTTTCGGTTCAACCCGCGAGGTGTATGTGTCAAGGCTGCAAGCCGAGCACTTGTACAAAGTGTTCGGCAGACGACCCGATCAAGCCGTGCAGAAGCTCGAAAGCGGCGTCGACCGCGATGCGCTGCGCGCCGACGGAACGACCGCAGCGGTGATCGACGCCTCGTTCACCGTTGAACCGGGCCAGATCTTCGTCGTGATGGGTCTGTCCGGGTCCGGAAAGTCCACGTTGCTGCGCATGCTCAACGGCCTTCTGGAACCCACAGCCGGCCGTGTGCTGTTCGACGGCCAGGATCTGACCGCCCTGAGCCCCGCCGAGCTGCGCCACGTCCGGTCCTCGAAGATCAGTATGGTGTTCCAGCACTTTGCGCTCTTCCCCCACCGCAGCGTGCTGGAGAACGCCGGATACGGCCTCGAGGTGCAGGGTGTGCCGCGCGCCGAGCGCGAGCAGCGCGCCGCCGAGGCGCTGGAGCTGACCGGCCTCGCCGGCTGGGAGAAGTCCTGGCCCGACGAGCTGTCCGGCGGCATGCAGCAGCGTGTCGGCCTGGCCCGCGCCCTGGCCACCGACGCCGACCTGCTGCTGATGGACGAGTCCTTCAGCGCGCTCGACCCGCTGATCCGCCGCGACATGCAGGACCAGCTGCTCGAACTGCAGAAGCGCCTCAAGAAGACGATCGTCTTCATCACCCACGACCTCAACGAGGCCATGCGCCTCGGCGACCGCATCGCCGTGATGCGTGACGGGAAGATCGTCCAGCTCGGCACCGCCGAGGACATCCTCGTCACCCCGGCCAACGACTACGTCGCCTCCTTCACCCAGGACGTCGACCGCTCCCGGGTGCTGACCGCGGGCGCGATCATGGCCGAGCCGCACACGGTCATGGGCACCACCACGGACGACGGCAAGGAGCTGCGTACTGCCGCCGACGTGCTGGCGGCCGCCCCCGCCACCGTCACCGAGTCCACGCCGATCATCGACCTCTTCACGCCCTGCTCGCAGAGCGGTGTGGCGGTCGCCGTGACCGACACCGAGGGCAAGCTCGTCGGCGTCGTACCGCGGGCCCGGCTGCTCGCCGTCCTCGGCGAGCCGATGACTCCCGCCGAGCCGATGATCCCCGCCGAGGCGCCGCAGGACGTCAGGCCCGGCGTGGTCGACACGAAGAAGGTGGCCAATGTTTAGGCTCCCTCTCGGTGACTGGGTCGACTCCGGCGTCGATTGGCTGCAGACCCACCTCTCCTGGCTGTTCGACGCGATCAGCTCGATCGTCAGCGGCATGTTCGACGGCATCGCCGCCGTGCTCTCCGCCCCCGCACCGCTGCTCTTCGCGGGCATCGTCGCCGTCATCGCCTGGTGGCTGCGCGGTCTGCTCGCGGGTGTGCTCGCCTTCGTCGGGTTCGCCCTCATCGACTCCGTCGAGCTGTGGGATGAGGCGATGGACACCGTCACCCTGGTGCTCGTTGCCACGATCATCGCGCTGGTGCTGTCCGTACCGCTGGGCATCTGGGCGTCCCGCTCGAAGGCCGTCAGCGCCGTGACCCGGCCGGTCCTGGACTTCATGCAGACCATGCCCGCCATGGTCTACCTGATCCCCGGCGTCATCTTCTTCGGCGTCGGCGTGGTGCCCGGCATCATCGCCACCATCATCTTCTCGCTGCCCCCGGGCGTCCGGATGACCGAGCTCGGCATCCGCCAGGTCGACGGCGAACTCGTCGAGGCGGCCGAGGCGTTCGGCACCACCCGGCGCAACACCCTGCTGCGGGTCCAGCTGCCGCTCGCCCTGCCCACGATCATGGCGGGCATCAACCAGGTCATCATGCTGGGCCTGTCCATGGTGGTCATCGCCGGCATGGTCGGCGGCGGCGGCCTCGGTGGCGCCGTCTACCGCGCCATCGGCAACGTCGACGTCGGCCTCGGCTTCGAGGCGGGCATCTCCATCGTCATCGTGGCGATGTACCTGGACCGGATGACCGGCGCGCTCGGCCGCGAGGTCTCCCCGCTCGCCCGCCGCGCGCTGGCGAAGGCGCAGTCGATGGCCGGCGGACTGAAGATCTGGAACTACCGCCCGCAGCCCGTCGTCGCCGTCTCCGGCATCGTCGTCCTCGCGCTCGTCGCGGGTGCCATGGGCATCTTCGGTTCGTCCGGCTCGGGCAAGTCCACCGGCACCGCCGACGGTTCGAACGTCGGCGCGGGCAAGAAGATCAGCATGGGTTACATCCCGTGGGACGAGGGCATCGCCTCCACCTTCCTCTGGAAGGAGATGCTGGAGCGGCGCGGCTACCAGGTCGACGTCAAGCAGTACGAGGCCGGCGCGCTCTACACCGGTATGGCCAACGGCCAGATCGACTTCGAGACCGACTCCTGGCTCCCCGTCACCCACGCCAGCTACTGGAAGAAGTACCAGGACCGCCTGGAGGACATGGGCTCCTGGTACGGCTCCACCTCGCTGGAGCTGGCCGTCCCCTCGTACCTGAAGGACGTCCAGTCGCTGGACGACCTGTCGGGCAAGGCGTCGCAGTTCAAGGGCCGGATCGTCGGCATCGAGCCGAGCGCCGGTGAAATGGGCCTGCTCAAGGACAAGATCCTGCCGGGCTACGGCCTGGACAAGGAGTACAAGGTCGTCGACGGCTCCACCCCGTCGATGCTGGCCGAGCTGAAGCGGGCGTACGCCAAGAAGGAACCGATCGTCGTCCCGCTCTGGTCGCCGCACTGGGCGTACAACCAGTTCGAGCTCACCAAGCTCAAGGACCCCAAGAACCTCTGGGGCAAGGGCGACGGCATCCACACCCTGGCCCGCAAGGGCTTCTCCGCCGACAATCCCGAGGTCGGCAGCTGGCTCAAGAACTTCAAGATGAGCGAGGACCAGCTCACCAGTCTTGAGGCGCAGATCCAGAAGTCGGGCACCGGCAACGAGCAGGAGGCGGTCCGCACCTGGCTGAAGGCCAACCCGGGTGTCGCCGACGAGTGGACCCCCGTCGCCAAGGCCGCCGCGCCCAAGGGTGCGAACGGCAAGGACGAGCGCGACCGCGCCGTCGAGATGGCCTGGTTCCCCTGGGAGGAGGACATCGCCGCCACGTACCTGTGGAAGGCGGTCCTGGAGGAGCGCGGCTACAAGATCAACCTCAAGCAGTTCGAGGTCGGTCCGATGTACGCCGCGATGTCACGCGGGCAGATCGACGTGCAGTTCGACGGCTGGCTGCCGTACACCCAGAAGAACTACTGGGACAAGTACGGCTCCCAGCTGACCGACATCGGTTCGTGGTACGGCCCCACGTCCATCGAGGTCGCGGTGCCCTCGTACGTGAAGGACGTCAAGACCCTCGCCGACCTCAAGGGCAAGTCCTCGGAGTTCAAGGGCCGGATCATCGGTATCGAGCCGGGTACCGCCACGATGGAGAACCTCAAGAAGAACGTGCTGCCGACGTACGGCCTGGACAAGGAGTACCAGGTCGTCGACTCCTCGACGCCGGGGATGCTGTCCGAGCTGAAGCGCGCGTACGCCAAGAAGGAGCCCATCGCGGTGCTGCTCTGGACGCCGCACTGGGCGTACAACGAGTTCAGCATGACCAAGCTGAAGGACCCCGAGAAGGCCTTCGGCGACGGCGACCGGCTGCACACCATCGCCAGCAAGGACTTCCCCAGGAACTACCCGCAGCTGACGAAGTGGTTCAAGAACTTCAAGCTGAGCGAGGACCAGCTCGCCGGCCTGGAGAACCAGATCCAGAAGCGCGGTGCGGGACATGAGGAAGAGGCCGTGAAGGCCTGGATGGAGAAGAATCCGGGCATCGCGGACACGATGGCCCCGCAGTAGGGTCCGACAGGACCCGAAAACGGGAAGGGGTGGGCACCGCCGACGGCGGTGCCCACCCCTTCCGGCTGTCAGGAAGACGCTCATCCACCGGCCGACCTTGCGTAACCGTGTGCGTAATGTGCCGGCAGCCGGGAGGATGACGAGTCGGGAGGGAGCCGGACATGGACGACAAGGAAGCACTCCGCGTGGGCGCCGCGGTCCGCCGACGGCGCAGATCCCTGGGGCTCACACTGGCCGCGGTCGCCACCCGCAGCGGCCTGTCCGTGCCGTTCCTCAGCCAGATCGAGAACGAGCGGGCCCGGCCCAGCGCCCGCTCCCTGGACCGGGTCGCCGAAGCGCTGGAGACCAGCACGGCACGGCTGCGCGCCGCAGCGGACTCGGCGCGCGCCGTCGAGGTCGTACGGGCGGGCGAGGGCGACGGGGTACGCAGGGTGGTGCGCGGACGCCATCAGCTCAGCGCCCTGGAGTTCACCGGCGAGCTGGACCTCGGGCGCGAGTTCCAGCACCGCAACGACGAGGTGATGTACGTGGCGCAGGGCGCGGCGGAGGTGGAGGCCGAGGGGCAGGCGTACCGGCTGGAGCAGGGCGACACGCTGTTCCTGTCCGGCGGTGTGCGCCACCGCTGGCGGGCCACGGTGCCCGGCACGCGACTGCTGGTCGTCGCCGTCGCCGAGCACATCGACGCCACCTTCGACCCGCGTCGCTGAGAGAGGCTGTCCGCCGTGCGCGTCGTCTCCCTGGTCCCGTCGCTCACCGAGGCCGTCGCCGCAACCGCCCCGGGCCTGCTGGTCGGCGTCACCGACTGCTGCACCCACGGGCCTGACCGCGGCCCGGATCGGCGGCACCAAGAATCCCGACGTGGCGGCGATCGTCGCGCTCCGGCCCGATCTCGGCATCGCCAACGAGGAGGAGAACCGCGAACCCGACCTCGCGGCGGTCGGGGCCGCCGGCATCGAGGTGCTCGTCACCACGGTCCGCACCCTCCTGGGCCGCGACACCTTCGCCGGGGCCTGCTGGTCAGGGTCGGCGTCGAGAACGTCTACGCGGACCACGCCGAGCGCTGCCCCCGTATCCGCTCGACGCACTCAACGCGGCGGGCGCCGACCTCTCGTCCTGCCCGACGAGCCGTACCGCTTCACCGCGGACGACGGCCCCGAAGCCTTCCCCGCACTGCCCGCCGCGCTCGTCGACGGGCGATTCCTCACGTGGTACGGGCCGTCACTGGCGCAGGCCCCTGCGGCGCTGCGAGCAGCGCTCCGCTGAGCAGCCCGCGCAGCGTCCGCAGCCCGGCCACCGCCCACGCCGCCACCAGCAGCATGTACAGCGCGACGGCCAGCCAGGTGTACGCCGTGAGACCCGTGTGCCGGGCCAGACCCGCGGCGCCGGTGACACACGTACCGACGGGGAAGGTGAAGCCCCACCACGTCATGCTGAAGGTCATTCCGTTCCGCACGGCGCGCACCACCAGCAGGGCGGCCAGCGTCAGCCACATCAGCGCGAAGCCCATCACCGGCACCCCGTACAGCACGGCGAACGCCCCGAACCCCGAGGCGTACGGCTCCCCGACCGCGCCCGGCGCCACATCGGCGAGCTGATTGACCGCGGTCGTCGACTGGCCCAGCGGGCCGAGGACCAGGAACAGCGTGGGCGTCAGCGCGAGCGGCAGCGGGCCCTGGTGAACGAGCCGGGCGAAGATCAGCGGCAGCATCACCAGCGTGGCGAGCAGGCTCAGCCCGAACATCGCGTAACAGGCCAGCAGCATCGCCTCCCGCCACTGACCGGCAGGCAGCTCCGGCACCAGCAGCGGACCCAGCGCCGCGGAGACCATCGGCGCCACCACCGGCAGCAGCCACACCGGCGACGCGGTGCCGGGCTCGACCCGGTGGCGTACGACCATCAGATACGGGATCGCGACCGCGGCGGCCAGCCCGATCACCGTGCCCGCCGTGTACAGCACCACATCCAGGGCCAGCGCCGCCCCGTGCCCGATGACGTCCCGGCCGACCACCATTGACGAGCCGCCGACCGCCAGCAGGGCCATCGAGAGACAGCCGTAGAACGGGGCGACGGTGGGGTCGAGCAGATGCGTACGGGCCTGGTCGCGATGGGCGGCCCAGTGCCCGGCACGGGCCGCGAGCACCACCGCGAGCATCACCGTCGCGAGCGCCCACACCACCGTGCAGGCAGCGCGCAGTCCCGGGACATGCACGGGCAGCGTCGCACCCGCGCTCGCGACGATCGCGGTGCCCATGACCGTTGCGTACCAGTTGGGGCCGACGTACCGCAGGTGAGGGAGCCGCAGGGCGGCCGGATACGGGGCGGGGGCTTGTTGCGTCTGCGGAAAGATGGCCATGCCACGATTTTCGTGGCGGGGGACGAACCCCACCAGGGACTCCGCCTCTATGAGCTCATAAGCTGGCTTTATGTCCGGCGAAGAACATGTCCCCCTCTCCCACCGGGTCCCCGACCTCGGTGCGCTGGAACTGCTGCTCGCGGTCGCCCGGCACGGCAGCCTGGGGCGCGCGGCACGCGACGTCGGCGTCACCCAGCCCGCGGCCAGCAGCCGCATCCGGTCCATGGAGCAGCAGCTCGGCCTCGCCCTGCTGGACCGTTCGCCGCGCGGCTCCCGGCTCACCGACGCGGGCGCGCTGGTCACCGACTGGGCGCGCCGGATCGTCGAGGCGGCCGAGGCGTTCGACGCGGGCGCGCAGGCGCTGCGCGACCGGCGGGACTCCCGGCTGCGGGTCGCCGCCTCCATGACCATCGCCGAATACCTGTTGCCGGGCTGGCTGATAGCGCTGCGCGCCGAACGGCCGGACACCGCGGTCTCGCTCCTCGCCGGGAACTCGGCGGCCGTCGCGGGCCGACTGCTCGTGGGCGAGGCCGACCTCGGCTTCGTGGAGGGCCTGTCCGTGCCGGAAGGCCTCGACGGCACCGTCATCGCCCACGACCGGCTGGTCGTCGTCGTCGCTCCGTCCCACGCATGGGCCCGCCGCCGCACGCCGCTGACCCCTCAGGAGCTGGCCGCGACCCCGCTGATCCTGCGGGAGCGGGGCTCCGGCACCCGCCAGGTCCTGGACGCGGCCCTGGCCGCCCACGGCGGCCTCGCCCAGCCGCTGCTCGAACTCTCCTCGACCACCGCGGTGAAGGGAGCGGCCCAGAGCGGCGCGGGCCCCTGCGTGCTGAGCGAACTGGCGCTAGGCGAGGAGCTGTCCTCCCGGCGCCTGGTCAAGATCCCGATCGCCGGAGTACGACTGAGGCGCCAACTGCGCGCCGTCTGGCCCGCCGGCCACCGCCCGACGGGACCGGCACGCGATCTGCTGTCACTGACGGGCCGGGACATGCCACCGACGGAGCGGGACGCGTAGCGGGGGACCCGCGTACGAGAGGTCCCAGCCCCATGCACCGGCCCGAGGCGCACACGCTCACCGGTCCCCGTGGTCCCCGGCAGGCGCACGGGACGGGGCCGGCCGGCACGTCGAGGCCACCACCACGGCCTGCATCAGCCGCGGATCGTCCCCCATCTCCGGATGCCACTGCACCCCGAGCACCCACTGCGCACCCGGCAGCTCGATCGCCTCGACCGTGCCGTCCGCCGCGTGCGCCGAGGCGACCAGGCCGGGAGCGAGCCGCTCCACGCACTGGTGGTGATAGGTCGGGACGGTGGTCTCCTCGGGCACGACGGACGCGTACCGAGTCCCCGGCACCGGCGCCACCGTGTGCGAGCCGAACCTTCCCGCCACGCCCTGCGGGCCGCTGTGACCGTCCAGATGCTGGGTGAGCGTGCCGCCGAGCGCCACATTCAGCAGCTGCATGCCACGACAGATCGCCAGCAACGGAGTACCGGAACCGAGCGCGGCACGGATCAGGGCCGTCTCCCAGCCGTCGCGTTCCGGTGCGGGCGGCCCCGTCCGCGGGTCGCGGTCGGCTCCGTACCGTACGGGATCCACATCGGGCCCGCCCGCGATCACCACCGCGTCCAGCCGCGCCACCACCGACGCCGCGAGGTCCGGATCGTCCGGCGGGAGCAGAACAGCCAGACCGCCCGACTCGCGGACCAGGCGTGCGTAGCCGGCAGGCAGCAGAGTCGTCGGCAGGTCCCAGACGCCCCAGCGCGTCGAAGCCTCCAGATAGGTGCTGATTCCGATCAGCGGACGGTTCATCAGATCCCTCTTTCACCCGGCACGCGGCACGCACCGGCACCGTATCCAAATCCCTTTCGCTGCCCATAGATTTGGATCACCCGTCGGCCTGCGAGGAGAGGATCCATCCGTGTCCGACCGAACAGCCCCGCTCTCCGTCGAGGAACTGCGCGTCCTCGTCGGGAGCGGCGAGATCGACACCGTGGTCCTCGCCTTCCCCGACATGCAGGGAAGACTGCAGGGCAAACGGTTCGCGGCCCCCTTCTTCCTCGACGAAGTCATGGAACACGGAACCGAAGGCTGCAACTACCTCCTCGCCGTCGACACCGACATGAACACCGTCGACGGATTCGCGATGTCCTCCTGGGAGCGCGGCTACGGAGACTTCGCGCTGCACCCCGACATCACCACCCTGCGCCGCGTCCCCTGGCACCCGGGCACCGCGATGGCCATCGCCGACCTCGCCTGGGAGGACGGCGCCCCCGTGGTCGCCGCACCCCGCCAGATCCTCCGCAGACAGCTGGAACGACTCGCCGGGCACGGCTACACGGCCCACGTCGGCACCGAACTCGAATTCATCGTCTTCAAGGACACCTACGAGCAGGCCTGGGACCGCAGCTACCGCGATCTGACCCCGGCCAACCAGTACAACGTCGACTACTCCGTCCTCGGCACCGGCCGGATCGAGCCGCTGCTGCGCCGCATCCGCAACGACATGGCCGCCGCGGGCCTCACCGTCGAATCCGCGAAGGGCGAGTGCAACCCCGGCCAGCACGAGATCGTTTTCCGATACGACGAAGCCCTGGTCACCTGTGACCAGCACGCCGTCTACAAGACCGGCGCCAAGGAGATCGCCGCCCAGGAGGGCGTCGCGCTCACCTTCATGGCCAAGTTCAACGAACGAGAGGGCAACTCCTGCCACATCCACCTATCCCTCCGGTCCACCGACGAGGCCGGGCGCAGCGTCATGGCGGGCGAGGACGGGGGCATGTCCCCGGTGATGCGCCACTTCCTCGCCGGACAGCTCGCCGCCCTGCGCGACTTCTCCCTCCTCTACGCACCGAACATCAACTCCTACAAACGCTTCCAGCCGGGCTCCTTCGCCCCGACCGCCGTCGCCTGGGGCCACGACAACCGCACCTGCTCCCTCCGCGTCGTCGGCCACGGCCCCTCGACACGCTTCGAGAACCGGCTGCCCGGCGGTGACGTCAACCCGTATCTCGCCGTCGCCGGACTGATCGCGGCGGGCATCCACGGCATCGAGAAGGGCCTGGAACTTCCCGAGCCGTGCGAGGGCAACGCCTACGCCGCCGCGTACGACCACGTCCCCACCACGCTGCGCGAAGCAGCCGAACTGTGGGAACGCAGCGAGCTGGCGAAAGCGTCCTTCGGCGAAGAAGTCGTCGCGCACTACGGCAACATGGCGCGCGTCGAGCTCAAAGCCTTCGACGCCGCGGTGACCGACTGGGAGCTCCACCGCTCCTTCGAACGCCTGTGAGGCACCGAGTGACCACACCCGACCACGCGGTGGAACACCGCGTGCTCAACCCGGCGACGGAAGAACTCCTCGCCACCGTCCCGTCCACCACCCTCGCCGAGGTCGACAGGGCGGTCGCCCGAGCCGCGACGGCCCAGCGCACCTGGGCCGCCCTCGCGCCCGCGGACCGTGCCCGGCTGCTGCGTCGCTTCGCCGCCGCCGTCGACGGGGAGGCCGAGCAGCTGGCCCGCCTGGAAGTCCAGGAGGCCGGTCATACCCTCGGCAACGCCCGCTGGGAAGCGGGCAATGTCCGTGATCTGCTCGACTACGCCGCCGGGGGAGTGGAACGACTCGCGGGCCGGCAGATCCCGGTTCCCGGCGGAATCGACATCACTTTCCTCGAACCCCTCGGCGTCATCGGTGTGATCGCACCCTGGAACTTCCCCATGCCGATTGCCGCCTGGGGCTTCGCCCCCGCCCTCGCCGCCGGCAACGCCGTGCTCCTCAAACCCGCCGAGACCACTCCGCTCACCGCCCTGCGGCTGGCCCGGCTCGCCCTGGACGCGGGCCTTCCCGAACACCTCTTCCAGGTGCTGCCGGGCGCCGGCGACGTCACCGCAAACGCCCTGGTCGAGCACCCCGGCGTCGCCAAGATCGTCTTCACCGGCTCCACCCGTATCGGCAAGCAGATCATGGCCAAGTGCGCCGACCGGGTGAAGCGGCTCACCCTCGAACTCGGCGGCAAAAGCCCCAACATCGTCTTCGCCGACGCCGACATCGAGTCCGCCGCGGCCGCCGCGCCCATGGCGTTCCTGGACAACGCGGGCCAGGACTGCTGCGCCCGCAGCCGCATCCTGGTGCAGCGGTCCGCGTACGACCGCTTTCTCGAACTCCTCGCGCCCGCGATCGAATCCGTCGTCGTGGGCGACCCCTGCGACGAGAACAGCCAGATGGGCCCGCTCATCTCCGGCGCACAACGGGAACGGGTCCGCAGCCACGTCCCCGAGGACGCGACCGCGCTGCGCGGCAAAGCGCCCGAGGGGCCCGGATTCTGGTTCCCGCCGACCGTCCTCGTCGACGTCCGCCCGGACTCACCCGTCGCCACCGAGGAGGTCTTCGGGCCGGTCGCCGTCGTCCTTCCCTTCGACGACGAGGCCGACGCCGTCCGGCTCGCCAACGCGACGGAGTACGGCCTCGCCGGTTCAGTCTGGACCCGGGACGTGGGCCGCGCGCTACGCGTCTCGCAGGCGATCCGGGCCGGGAACCTCTCCGTCAACTCCCATTCCAGCGTCCGCTACTGGACCCCGTTCGGCGGCTATAAGCAGTCCGGGCTCGGCCGCGAACTCGGCCCCGACGCGCTGACCGCATTCACCGAGACCAAGAACGTCTTCATCAGTACGGAGGCCTGAACCGGGATGACCATCACCGACAGCGAGAACATCTGCCGCCGCCTCGCCGGCCGCACCGCCGTCATCACCGGCGCCGCCGGCGGCATCGGCCTGGCCACTGCACGCCGCCTGGCGTCGGAGGGCGCGAACGTTGTCTGCGCCGACATCGACGAGCACGCCGGCAAGGCCGCGGCCGAGGAGGTCGGCGGCACCTTCGTACGCGTCGACGTCACCGACCCCGAACAGGTCGAGGCGCTCTTCAGGACCGCGTTCGACACCTACGGTTCCGTCGACATCGCCTTCAACAACGCGGGCATCTCCCCGCCCGACGACGATTCCATCCTCACCACGGGCCTGGAGGCGTGGAAGCGCGTCCAGGACGTCAACCTCACCTCCGTCTACCTCTGTTGCAAGGCCGCCCTGCCCTACATGCGGCGCCAGGGCCGCGGCTCGATCATCAACACCGCGTCCTTCGTCGCCGTCATGGGCGCGGCCACCAGCCAGATCTCGTACACCGCGTCCAAGGGCGGCGTCCTCGCCATGTCCCGTGAACTCGGCGTGCAGTTCGCCCGCGAGGGCATCCGGGTCAACGCGCTGTGCCCCGGACCGGTCAACACCCCGCTGCTCCAGGAGCTGTTCGCCAAGGACCCGGAACGGGCGGCCCGCAGGCTCGTGCACATCCCGGTCGGCAGGTTCGCCGAGGCCACGGAGATCGCCGCGGCCGTCGCGTTCCTCGCGAGCGACGACTCCTCGTTCGTCAACGCCACCGACTTCCTCGTCGACGGAGGAATCTCCGGGGCGTATGTCACCCCCCTCTAGAGTGGCGGGATGAGCAACGCGACTCCGCCCGGCTGGTATCCGGACGCCGCGATACCGGGCACCGAACGGTGGTGGGACGGCACGGCATGGACCGCGCACACCCGCCCGACCGCCGCCGTACCCCCGCGGTTCGGTCCCCCCGAACCGGTCGCGAACGCACCGGGGAACGGCGGCGGCAGCGCGGCAACCGGCGGTGCCACCCGGATCGTCGCGCTCGCCGCGGCCGGGCTGGTCGTCGTCGGCGCGGCCGTCACCGGGGCCCTGTTGCTGGGCAGGGGCGACGACGGCGGTACGCGGCCGAAGACCGGACCGAGCAGCTCCGCACCGCTACCAGGCGCCGGCCGGAACACTCCGAAGCCGAGCCCGACACCGGCCGGGAGCGACCCCAAGGTCCTCGTCGACCAGCTCAACGGCATCACGCTGCCGATCCCCGACGGGTGGGAGAAGCCCCGGAGCACCGTCGACGAGGCCCTCACCATGCGGACCGTCGACGCGTACCGATGCCCCGGCGACTCCTCCGACTTCTGCTACCACGGCACGGTGACCACCCGCACGGCGAACGCCACGGACCTCACCTCCGCCGAGAAGCTCGCCGAGCAGGACATCACCGCCGCCGCCGACAGCGCCTACGAGGAGAACATCGTCGGCGACCGGATCCACGGCGGCATCACGTCCCACCGGCAACTCGCCTCCGAGGCCGTGAGCGTCGCCGGGCGCACCGGCTACCGGGTGCGCTGGCGGGTCACGACCGGCAAGGGCCCCGGCGGCTATGTGCAGTCGCTCGTCTTTCCCTCGACGGTCGGCAGCGAATCACCCGTCATCGTGCGCTACGCCTTCGACGCGGGGCCCGACGGGCCGCCGCTCTCCCTCATGGACACCATCACCGAGGGAATCCGGCCGATCGACGACAGCGCGACAAGCGGCGGCGTGGGCAGTTCCGTGGCTCCCTGAGGCCGGCCGCGGCTCTGCGGGCTCAGAGGAACGTACGGCCCTCGCCCCGGTACGTCGGCACGGTCGCCGTCACCCGGTCGCCCTCGATCAGCTGCAACTCATCGAAGCGCTCGCACAGTTCACCGGCCTTCGCGTGCCGGAACCACACCTTGTCACCGATCAGCAGATCGTCGGCCGGGGCGCCGAGCAGCGGGGTCTGCACCTCGCCCGGCCCCTCCTGCGGGTCGTAGCGCAGCCCCTCCGGCAGGTACGGGACGGGCAACCGGTCCGCCCCCGCCGGCCCGGACGCCGGATAGCCGCCCCCGAGGACCGTCACAACGCCCACGCCCGGCCGGCGCACCACCGGCTGGGCGAACAGCGCCGCCGGACGCGCCGTGAACGACGTGTAGTTGTCGAACAGCCGCGGTACGTAGAGCCCCGACCCGGCCGCGATCTCGGTCACCGCACGCTCCGCCGCCGTGTGCTGCACACTGCCGGTGCCGCCGCCGTTCACGAACTCCAGGTCCGGTGCCACCGCCCGTACCGCCCGCACCACCTCGGCCCGCCGGGCCGCCAGCTCCTTGCGGCCCGCGGCCTGCATCAGCCGGATCGCCCGGGAGCGCAGCGGCCGCCCGGCGACCGCGTCCCCGACCCCGGCGATGTGCCCCTCGTACGCCATCAGCCCCACCAGCCGGAAGCCGGGCCTGCGCGTCACCGAGCGTGCCAGCTCGGTCAGTTGGGCGGGGGAGCGCAGCGGGGAACGCAGGGCGCCGATCCGGGCCCGGCCGCCGAGCAGCCGCAGCGAGGTGTCCAGCTCCAGACAGACCCGGATCTCCTCGCGGCCACCGGCCCGCGCCGCGTCGATCAGCTCCAACTGCGCGTGGTCGTCCACCATCACGGTCACGGCCGCGGCCAGCTTCGGGTCGGCGGCCAGTTCCGCGAAGGCGGCCCGGTCGGCCGACGGGTAGGCCAGCAGCACGTCCTCGAAACCGGCCCGCGCCAGCCACAGCGACTCGGCCAGCGTGAACGACATGATCCCGGCGAACCCGGGCCGCGCGAGGACCCGTTCCAGCAGCGCCCGGCAGCGCACCGACTTGCTCGCCACCCGGATCGGCTTCCCGGCGGCCCGGCGCACCAGATCGTCGGCATTGGCATCGAACGCGTCCAGATCGACGACGGCTATCGGGGCGTCCAGATGGGCGGTGGCCCGGTTGTAACGGGTCCGGTCAGCGGCGCGGGCAGTCATGGCCGCAGCTTGCCAGACGTCCGTACCGCTGGGTAGGGGGATGATCCGTACAGATCGCCCGTGAGCAGGGCGGCCTGCTCCCACGGGGGCCGTTGCACCCCGTAGAGTGACGGGCACGCGGCAACCAACGGGCCTGCCTGTGACGTCGATCCGCGCACGGTACGGAAGAGGACCAGGGGGGCGGATGAGTACCGAGGCGCAGCGCGCTCCTGTCCCGCCCCGACCCACGACCCCGCCACCATCGGTGCAGGGTCCGGCCGCGCCGTCGACGGGCGCACCTGTTCCGCCGCACCCGACGAACCCGCCACCGCCCACGGCAGCGGTGCCTGCGCCCGCACCCGCCGCGCCCGTGTCCCCCGCCGTGCCTGTGCCGGACACGACCCCGCCCCGCCCCGAGCAGCCGCCCGCCGCCCCCCGGCGACGGCCCGTCGGCGCCGTGGACCTCACCCCGCGTCCGGGAGCGGCCCCGCCGCACATCCCGCACCCGTACCAGCAGCCGCACCCGTACCCGTACCGCCCTCCGGTTCCCGAGACGCCCGCCGAGACCACCACCCGGCTGCGCCCCGTCCGCAGCCGCCGCCCCGTCCGGACCGTGACCGCCGCGGCCTGCGTCGTGCTCGGACTCGGACTGATCGGCGGGGCGGCCACCGGCGCCTGGCTCACCAGCGATTCCTCCGCCGACCCGGCCGCCCACAGCGCCTACACCGTGGGCCGCTCCGTCTGGCACAGCGTCCCCGTGGACACCCTCTTTCCGCGCACCCTGGCCGGCGACGGGGCGGGGCCCGGCGGCGCCGACCGGGTCTGGACCCGGGTCGCCGTCGCACCGGACAGCGGCTGCCGGGCGGGCCTGGACCCGCTGCTGGCCCAGACACTCGGCCCGGTCGGCTGCGCGCGCATGCTCCGCGCCACCTACACCGACGCCACCAGCAGCAGCGTCACCACGGTCGGGGTGGTCTTCACCGAGGGCGACACCGAGGCCATGCGAGCGCTGAGCTCCCGTTTCACCGACCAGCACCTCGGCCTGCGTACCGACCTGATGCCCCGCACGTACCCCGTCGAGGGCACGGTCGCCGAGGGGTTCGGCGACCGGCAGCGCGCCAGCTGGACCGTCCACGTACTGACCGAGGTCCCCGTCGTCGTGTTCGCCGTCTCCGGTTTCGCCGACGGGCGTACGGTCACCGATCCGCAACCCGTCGACAAGGCCGTGGCCGAGAACGCCACCACGGCCGCCGCCCAGGCCGGCCTCGGCCACGAGGCGAAGGGAATCGCGGACCGGATCGAGCGCGGCCTGCGCCGGACCATCACCGACCTCACGGAGAAGCCGGAATGATCCGCCGCACTCGCACCCGCACCCGCACCCGCACCCGCCGCCGCGCCCTGGGGGCGGTCTGCGCCGCCACCGCGTTCGCGCTGCTGCCCGCGGCACCGGCCAGGGCCGACGCCATCCGGGACCAGCAATGGGGCCTCGAGGCGCTCCACACCGATCAGGCCTGGCGGACCACCAAGGGCAGGGGAATCACCGTCGCGGTCGTCGACACCGGGGTCGACGGCAGCCTCCCCGACCTGGCGGGCCAGGTGCTGCCCGGCAAGGACATGATCGGCTTCGGCGCCGGCCGCGGTGACCGGTCCTGGGCGCGGCACGGTACCGCGATGGCGGGGATCATCGCAGGTCACGGCCATGGTGTCGGAGGCGGCGACGGGGTCCTGGGCGTCGCGCCCGAGGCGAAGATCCTCCCGGTCCGGGTGATCCTCGAAGCCTCCGACCCGGCCCGCGCCAAGGCCCGGGAGTCCCGTGGCACGGCCCTTGCCGACGGCATCCGCTGGGCCGCCGACCACGGCGCCGACGTCATCAACCTCTCGCTCGGCGACGACAGCAAGTCCGCCCACCCCGAACCGGGCGAGGACGCCGCCATTCAGTACGCGTTGAAGAAGGGCGCCGTCGTCGTCGCCTCGTCGGGCAACGGAGGCGAGAAGGGCGACCACATCTCGTACCCCGCCGCCTATCCCGGCGTGATCGCGGTCGCCGCCGTCGACCGGTACGGCACCCATGCCGCGTTCTCCACCCGCCGCTGGTACGCGACCGTCAGCGCCCCCGGAGTCGACATCGTCGTCGCCGCCCCCGACCGCCAGTACTACGTGGAGTGGGGCACCTCAGCCGCCTCCGCGTTCGTGTCGGGCGCGGTCGCCCTGGTCCGCGCCGCACATCCGGGACTGACGCCCGCCCAGATCAGGCAACTGCTCACGGACACCGCCCGCAGCGCCCCGGAGTCCGGCCGGGATGACGCCCGTGGGTACGGCATCGTCGACCCCGCAGCGGCGATCGAGGCCGGGGCCGGGCTCCGTCCGGGCGGTCTGCGCGCGGAATCCACCGAGGCCGGATACCGGAAGCGGTACTTCGGTCCCGGTCCCAGCTCCGAGCACCACGACGGCGGCCCCGCAGGCTGGCTCGCCCCGGCCGCGGGCGGCCTCGGAGCGGTCCTGCTGGCACTGGCCGTGGTGCTGTGGCGCGGCGGGCGATCCACCGTACGGCGCTGACCGCGGCCACCGCTCCACCCCCCCCGCGTCGAGCACGTCGACCGCCCCACCCCCGCGTCGAGCACGTCGACCGCTCCACCCCCGTGTCGAGCACCTCCACCGCCCCACCCTCGGCGTCGAGCACGTCCACCGCCCCACCCTCGGCGTCGAGCACGTCCACCGCCCCATCCCCGTGTCGAGCACGTCCACCGCCCCACCCCACGCCGTCGAGCCCGTCCGCGAGCCCGCTCGGCCCGACCGGTTGCCGGAGCGGGAAACCCCAGGCACTACGCTCGCCCTGTGGCGATGAAGAACATTCCGGACCCCGGTTACTCCGACGACGACGGCACGGCCGCCCCGGCCCTGACCGCGGCACTCGCCGCCTGGGCCGAGGACCGGAAGGCCGTCGGCCCGGTACTCGAAGCCCTCAGGGGCGCCCGGCTCCTGGTCCCGGTCGTCGCCGTGCTCGGGGAGGTGGAGGAGGACGAGAAGGGCCTGCGCCGCGAGAAGACCAGCGACATGGCCGTCCCGACCCTCCAGGCGGGGGACCGCCGCGCCCTGCCCGCGTTCACCTCGACCGCCTCGCTGGCGCTCTGGGACCCGCAGGCCCGCCCCGTCGCCGTACCCCTGCACCAGGCGCTGCAGGCCGCCGCGCACGAGAAGGCGGACACGGTGGTCCTCGACCTCGCCGGCCCGGTCGCGTTCGAACTGACCGGGACCGCGCTGCGGGCCCTCGCCGAAGGCCGCGCCAGCGCCGACCCGCTGGACGACCCCGCGGTCACCGCCGCGGTACGGGACGCGGTCGCCGCCGAGCCCGCGGTGCTCCGCGCCCACCTCGGCCCCGGCCGGGCCGACGGCACCCTCGCCCTCGTCCTCGCATCCGGCGCGGACCCCGCCGACGCGGCCCGCCGGGTCGCGGAACGGCTGGCAGCCGACGACGTCCTGCGCGCCCGCCTGGTGCGGGGCCTGGACCTGGCGCTGCTCCCGGCCGATGCGGCCACGCTCGGTCGGCCGCTGTTCACCCGCTGATCCGGTGCTTTACGACTGTGAGCCCCCGCCCGACCCGGGCGGGGGCTCACAGTCGGCAGAAGCCGGGAGGAGGAACGAGGAGGAACCGGGGGCCGTGCGGGCTCAGCCGAAGACGGGGCCGGTGTACTTCTCGCCGGGGCCCTGGCCGGGCTCGTCCGGCACGAGCGACGCCTCGCGGAACGCCAGCTGCAGCGACTTCAGGCCGTCACGCAGCGGAGCCGCGTGGAAGGAGCTGATCTCGGTGGTGCTGGCGTCCAGCAGACCGGCCAGCGCATGGACCAGCTTGCGGGCCTCGTCGAGGTCCTTGTGCTCGTCGCCGTCCTCGGTCAGCCCGAGCTTCACGGCGGCGGCGCTCATCAGATTGACCGCGACCGTCACGATCACCTCGACCGCGGGCACCTCCGCGATGTCGCGGGCCATGTCGTCGAAGCCGGGGGAATCGGTGGTGGGGGTCGCGTCACTCATGCGCCATACGATAGGCCCACTCCGGTGCCGCCCCGTCTGCGGGAGTGATGGCGGCAGGCGGTTCGCGCCCGCCCGGGGGAGCTGCTAACCTTGTGTTACGACCGGCTGTGCAGCTATGTGCTCAGCCCACAAGTGGAGGCTCCGATCTCCCACCTGGCTGTCCGTTCGGACAGCGGGTCACCGGTCAGGTGGCGCCCATCGTTCCGTACGGACGATGGAGCCGCCCGATGCGCCCCGCGGTTGACCGCGGCGGTGTTCCGGTTGTTCCAGGAGCCCCGCCTGTGTCCCGTCCGGGGCATTTTTCTTGCGCCGGCGCGGTTGGTCTGACGAAAACAGACGTTACGTGGCTGTCCGCCAGACGGCCGCGTGGTGCTACCGAGGAGGATCCATCAGCGCCGAGCCCCGCATCAACGACCGGATTCGCGTTCCCGAGGTGCGACTTGTCGGTCCCAGCGGCGAGCAGGTCGGGATTGTTCCGCTTGCCAAGGCCCTGGAACTTGCACAGGAGTACGACCTCGACCTGGTCGAGGTGGCGGCGACCGCCCGTCCGCCCGTGTGCAAGCTCATGGACTACGGGAAGTTCAAGTACGAGTCGGCCATGAAGGCCCGTGAGGCGCGCAAGAACCAGGCGCACACGGTCATCAAGGAGATGAAGCTCCGGCCGAAGATCGACCCGCACGACTATGACACCAAGAAGGGTCACGTCGTCCGGTTCCTCAAGCAAGGCGACAAGGTCAAGATCACGATCATGTTCCGTGGTCGTGAGCAGTCCCGCCCCGAGCTGGGCTTCCGACTGCTCCAGCGTCTCGCTTCGGATGTGGAGGAACTCGGTTTCATCGAGTCCAACCCGAAGCAGGACGGCCGGAACATGATCATGGTTCTGGGCCCGCACAAGAAGAAGACCGAAGCCATGGCCGAGGCCCGCGAGGCCCAGGCCGCCCGCAAGGCGGGGCGTCAGGGTTCCACCCACGACGCCGAACCCGCGGGCGAGGCTGCCGAAGCGCAGCCCGAGGCTCCGGGCGACACCCCTTCCGAGGCGTGACTCAGGGGGCCGCCATCCAGGCGGCCCCGGGTCTGCACGGAATTCCCACCAAGATCTGACGCCCCTGTTGTCCGGTGCCCGCACCGAGAGGGGCGCCACTGACGAGGAGAGAACGGCGCGATGCCGAAGAACAAGACGCACAGCGGTGCCAGCAAGCGCTTCAAGATCACCGGCTCCGGCAAGGTGCTCCGTGAGCGCGCCGGCAAGCGCCACCTTCTTGAGCACAAGTCGTCCAAGAAGACCCGCTCGCTGACCGGCACGGTCGTAGTGGCTCCGTCCGACGCCAAGAAGATCAAGAAGCTTCTCGGCAAGTGAGTCCGCGGCCCGCGGTGAACCCGTGGGCGGCGAGCTCGACTCAGACCGGGACCAATTCGTTTCCGGGCCGTGTGAGTCCAACCACGGCCCCGCTACAAGGAGTTAAAAAGTGGCACGCGTCAAGCGGGCAGTAAACGCCCACAAGAAGCGCCGGGCAATCCTCGAGCAGGCCAGCGGTTACCGGGGCCAGCGCTCCCGCCTGTACCGCAAGGCGAAGGAGCAGGTCACCCACTCCCTCGTCTACAACTACAACGACCGCAAGAAGCGCAAGGGCGACTTCCGTCAGCTGTGGATCCAGCGCATCAACGCCGCTGCCCGCCAGAACGGCATGACGTACAACCGCCTCATCCAGGGTCTGAAGGCCGCCAACATCGAGGTGGACCGCAAGATCCTGGCCGAGCTCGCGGTCAACGACGCCAACGCGTTCGCCGCCCTCGTCGAGGTTGCCCAGAAGGCCCTCCCGAGCGACGTCAACGCCCCGAAGGCCGCCTGACCCAGGTCGCACTTCCTGTTTTCTGAGCCGGACCCGCAGGCGCTCGTCGTCTGCGGGTCCGGTGCGTTGCACGACAATTTCCGTACGTCCGTCACCTCCGTACGCAGAGAGGCTCGCCGCCGACCATGGGCACCCCCGAACTGATCTCCCCGCGATCGCCACGCGTCACCGCCGCCCGGCGGCTGGCCAAGCGCAACTTCCGCGGCAAGGAGCGCAGGTTCATCGCCGAGGGGCCGCAGGCCGTGCGCGAGGCCGCCGAACACCGCGGCAGCGACGGCGAACCGACACTGATCGAACTGTTCGCCACCGTCGAGGCGGCCGAGCGGTACGCCGACATCGTCGACGCCGCCCACGCGGCGGGCGCGCGGGTGCACCTCGCGGACGGCGGCGTGCTCGCCGACGTGTCGCAGACCGTCACCCCACAGGGCCTGATCGGCGTCTGCCGCTTCCTCGACTCGCCGTTCGACGCGATCCTCGCCGCGAAGCCGAAACTGGTCGCCGTGCTCGCCCACGTACGCGACCCGGGGAACGCCGGTACGGTCCTGCGCTGCGCCGACGCCGCAGGCGCCGACGCCGTCGTGCTCACCGACGCCTCGGTGGACCTCTACAACCCCAAGTCCGTCCGGGCCTCCGTCGGCTCGCTCTTCCATCTGCCGGTCGCCGTGGGTGTCCCGGTCGAGCAGGCCGTACAGGGGCTGCGGGACGCGGGCGTACGGATTCTCGCCGCCGACGGCGCGGGCGAGGACGACCTCGACGACGAGCTCGACGCCGGAACCATGGGCGGTCCGACCGCCTGGGTCTTCGGTAACGAGGCCTGGGGCCTGCCCGAGGAGACCCGCGCACTGGCCGACGCCGTCGTGCGGGTGCCGATCCACGGCAAGGCGGAGAGCCTCAATCTGGCGACGGCGGCGGCCGTGTGCCTGTACGCCTCCGCCCGGGCCCAGCGCCCGCGCCGCTGATCGGCGGCCGCGGTCCTGGCCCGCAGGGCCACCGCTACCAGTGCCGCGTCGTCGGGGTGGCGCACGTCGCGGCCGGCCGGGGACCGGGTCGAGGTCGCCATCCGACCGACGCCGTGCCCGTACCCCACCGACGGCGCACCGCGTGAGTGCGCCCCCCGCAGGGTGTCGCTCCGTCACCGACGACTAGTAGGGTGACGAACTCGGGGGCCCACTGCACCGGTTCGAGAGGTGGGGTACGGGATATGGCTGTCGGCATGAGCAGGCCGCGCGGGACACACACAGCCGCCGTGCGCGACTTCGACGGCCCCGGCCTCGCGGACGAACCGGCCGACGGCCAGGACATCGACGGCCAGGACATCGACGGCCAGGACATCGACAACCAGGACATCGACGGCCAGGACACCCATAGCCCGGACACCGGAGCCGTCGACGCGACCGTCGATCCCGACGACCTCCCCGACGGCCTGGTCATCGCCGATGAGACCGGCCGCGTCATCTGCTTCAACTCCGCCGCCGCCCGGATCACCGCCGTGCCCCGGGCCACCGCTCTCGGCCGCCTCCTGGAGCACGTCCTGCCGCTGGAGGACCTCAAGGGCCGCCGCTGGTGGGCGCTGACCGATCCGTACGGCGGCCTCGCCATCCGGGTCGGCCAGCCCGAGCGCAATCTGCTGCTGCCCGGCGGCCGCGAGGTCCTGGTCTGCGCACGGTACGTGCGCGAGCACCCGACCGGTCCCGTACACCGGGTGGTGATCTCGCTGCGCGGCACCGAGGCCCGGCGGCGCACCGAACGCAGCCACGCCGAGCTGATCGCCACGGTCGCCCACGAGCTGCGCTCCCCGCTGACCTCCGTCAAGGGCTTCACCGCGACCCTCCTCGCCAAGTGGGCACGGTTCACCGACGATCAGAAGCGCCTGATGCTGGAGACCGTCGACGCCGACGCGGGCCGCGTCACCCGGCTCATCGCCGAACTGCTCGACATCTCCCGGATCGACTCCGGGAGACTGGAGCTGCGCCGGCAGCCCGTGGACCTCTCCGCCGCCGTCGAACGCCACATCCAGACCCTCACCGCGAACGGCCAGACCCCCGACCGCTTCCTCGTCCGTACCTGCCAGCCGCTGCCCGCGGTCTGGGCCGACCCGGACAAGGTCGACCAGGTGCTCGGCAACCTGCTGGAAAACGCGGTGCGCCACGGCGAGGGAACCGTCACCATTGAAGTCGCACCCGCACCCGCGAAGAGCGACGAGAAGGGAACGTCCGTCACTGTGAGCGACGAAGGCCCCGGCATCCCCGAGGAGTCGATGGGCCGTGTCTTCACCCGCTTCTGGCGGGGGAGCAAGCGCGGCGGTACGGGCCTGGGCCTCTACATCGTCAAGGGCATCGTCGAGGCGCACGGCGGTACGATCACAGTCGGCCGCGGCCCCGGCGGCGGCGCGGAATTCCGATTTATCCTGCCCGTGAGCGCGCCGGCCTATATGGGATAAGAGGGTTTGCGAAGCAATCAGGCAGGGTGGTGGTGGGCGACGGGAGGGCCTGAGCAGCCCACGGGCCTCCCACACATCCTGTGACCCTTAGAATCGACCTTTGGCACCTTTGCGTCCTCCAGTCGTCGAGCGGGGCCATGGGGGTCCGGGGCTGTCCCCCGGTAAGCGCAGTACCAGCCAATCGGAAGCACGGGAAGAGATGTCGGCACCGAACAAGTCGTACGACCCAGTCGAGGTCGAGGCACTGAAACCGGAAGAGATCGAGCGCATGCGGGACGAGGCGTTCGCCGCCTTCGCCGCCGCCGGTGACCTCGACGCGCTCGCCCAGGCGAAGACCGCGCACACCGGTGGTACCTCGCCCCTGTCGCTCGCCAACCGGGAGATCGGCGCACTGCCGCCGCAGGCCAAGGCCGAGGCGGGCAAGCGCGTGGGCCAGGCCCGCGGCGCCGTGAGCAAGGCCCTCGCCGCCCGTCAGGCGGAGCTGGAGGCCGAGCGGGACGCCCGCGTCCTGGTCGAGGAGGCGGTGGACGTCACACTGCCCTACGACCGCGTCCCGGCCGGCGCCCGCCACCCGCTGACGACCATCATGGAGCGCGTCTCGGACGTCTTCGTGGCCATGGGCTACGAGGTCGCCGAGGGCCCCGAGGCCGAGGCCGAGTGGTTCAACTTCGACGCCCTGAACTTCGTGCCCGACCACCCGGCCCGGCAGATGCAGGACACCTTCTTCGTCCGGGGCGCCGACGGCGGGGACACCGACGAGTCCGGTGTCGTGCTGCGTACGCACACCTCGCCGGTCCAGGCCCGCACCCTGCTCGACCGCGAGCCCCCCGTCTACGTCGTCTGCCCCGGCCGCGTCTACCGCACCGACGAGCTCGACGCGACGCACACCCCGGTCTTCCACCAGATCGAGCTGCTCGCCGTGGACGAGGGCCTCACCATGGCCGACCTCAAGGGCACCCTCGACCACATGGTCCAGGCGCTCTTCGGCCCGGACATGAAGACCCGGCTGCGGCCGAACTTCTTCCCGTTCACCGAGCCGTCCGCCGAGATGGACATGGTCTGCTACGTCTGCCGCGGCGCGTCCGTCGGCAACCCGGACCGCCCCTGCCGCACCTGCGGCAGCGAGGGCTGGATCGAGCTCGGCGGCTGCGGCATGGTCAACCCCAAGGTGCTCGTCGCCTGCGGTGTCGACCCCCACAAGTACAGCGGATTCGCCTTCGGGTTCGGCATCGAACGGATGCTGATGTTCCGCCACAACGTCGAAGACATGCGAGACATGGTCGAGGGTGACGTCCGGTTCACCCGGCCGTTCGGGATGGAGATCTGATGCGCGTCCCGCTTTCCTGGCTGCGGGAGTACGTCGACCTGCCGGCGGCGGAGACCGGCCGTGACGTACAGGCCAAGCTCGTCGCCGTGGGTCTGGAGGTCGAGACCGTCGAGCAGATCGGCGCCGGCCTCAAGGGCCCGCTGGTCGTCGGACAGGTACTGACCATCGAGGAGCTGGAGGGCTTCAAGAAGCCCATTCGCTTCTGCACCGTCGACGTCGGCCACGCCAACGGCACCGGTGAGCCGCAGGAGATCGTCTGCGGAGCCCGTAACTTCTCCGTCGGCGACAAGGTCGTCGTGGTCCTTCCGGGCGCCGTCCTGCCCGGCGACTTCGCGATCGCCGCGCGCAAGACGTACGGCAAGACCTCGCACGGCATGATCTGCTCCACCGACGAGCTCGGCATGGGCGACGACGGCACGCACGGCATCATCGTGCTGCCCCCGGAGCACGAGGTCGGCACCGACGCGATCGAGCTCCTCCAGCTCGTCGACGAGGTCCTCGACATCGCCGTCACGCCGGACCGCGGCTACTGCCTGTCCATGCGCGGCGTCGCCCGCGAGACCGCCATCGCGTACGGGCTTCCGCTGCGCGACCCGGCGCTCCTGGACGTACCCGCGCCGAACGCGTTCGGCTACCCGGTCAAGGTCGCCGACCCGATCGGCTGCGACAAGTTCACCGCGCGCACCGTCGTCGGCCTGCAGCCCGAGGCACGTTCCCCGATCTGGCTGCAGCGCAGGCTGCAGAAGGCCGGGATGCGCCCCATCTCGCTCGCCGTCGACGTCACCAACTACGTGATGCTGGAGCTCGGCCAGCCGCTGCACGCCTACGACCGCACCCGCCTCGACGGGCCGATCGGGGTGCGCCGCGCCCAGCAGGGCGAGAAGCTCACCACCCTCGACGGCACGGCCCGCGTCCTGGACGCGGAGGACCTGGTCATCACCGACAACCGCGGGCCGATCGGCCTCGCGGGCGTCATGGGTGGCGCCAACACCGAGATCGCCGACGTCCAGGACGGTGCGCACACCACCACCGAGGTCGTCATCGAGGCCGCGCACTTCGACGCGATCTCGATCGCCCGGACCGCGCGCCGCCACAAGCTGTCCTCCGAGGCGTCCAAGCGCTTCGAGCGCGGCTGCGACCCGCAGGCCGCGGCCGCCGCCGCGCAGCGCACCGTCGACCTGCTGGTGCTGCTCGCCGGCGGCACCGCCGAGGCCGGCGCCACCGAGATCAGCGCCCCGTCCGCGCCCCGCACCATCGCGATGCCGGCGGACCACCCCGACCGGGTGGCCGGTGTCGGCTACGGCCGCGAGACCGTCGTACGCCACCTCCAGGAGGTCGGCTGCGACGTCTACGGACAGGACGAGCTGATCGTCACCGTGCCGTCCTGGCGCCCCGACCTCAGCGAGCCGAACGACCTCGCCGAGGAGGTCATCCGTCTCGAGGGGTACGAGAACCTCCCGTCCACCCTCCCGACGCCGCCGTCCGGCCGCGGGCTCACCGACCGCCAGCGGCTGCACCGCAGGATCGGCCGGGCGCTCGCCGGAGCCGGCTACGTCGAGGCGCTGAACTACCCGTTCATCGGCGCCGCCGTGCTCGACCAGCTCGGGCTCGACGCCGACGACGCCCGCCGCCGTACGGTCGAGCTCGTCAACCCGCTCTCCGACGAGGAGCCCGCGCTGCGCACCACGCTGCTGCCGGGCCTGCTCGGCGCACTGCGGCGCAACGACGGCCGCGGCAGCCACGACCTCGCGCTCTTCGAGACCGGCCTGGTCTTCAGGCCCACTGGCACGGAGACCAAGGCCGTACGGCTGCCCGTCGACCGCCGTCCGACCGACGAGGAGATCGCCGGGCTCAACGCCACGCTGCCGCGCCAGCCGCGCCGCGCCGCGGTCGTCCTCGCGGGCGCCCGCGAGCAGGCCGGCTGGTGGGGCAAGGGCCGCCCGGCCGACTGGGCCGACTCCATCGAGGCCGCCCGGACGATCGCCCGCGAGGCGGGTGTCGAGGTCACCGTCCGCAGCGACCAGCACGCGCCGTGGCACCCGGGCCGCTGCGCCGCGCTGTACGTCACGGTGAACGGTGAGGAGACCCTCTTCGGGCACGCGGGTGAGCTGCACCCGCGCGTCATCAAGGAGCTCCACCTGCCGGAGCGCACCTGCGCCATGGAGGTCGAACTCGACCTCCTGGAACAGGCTGCCGACGGCGTGCTCCAGGCACCCCGGATCTCCGCCTTCCCGGTGGCGACCCAGGACGTCGCGCTGATCGTCGCGGAGAGCGTCCCCGCCGCCGAGGTGGAGCGGGCGCTGCGCGAGGGCGCGGGTGAACTCCTCGAATCGCTGCGGCTGTTCGACGTCTTCACCGGCGACCAGATCGGTGCGGGCCGCAAGTCCCTGGCGTACGCGCTGCGGTTCCGCGCGGCGGACCGCACGCTGACCGTCGACGAGGCATCGGCCGCGCGCGACGCCGCGGTGGCGCTCGCCGCCGAGCGGACGGGCGCGGTGCTGCGCGGCGCGTGAGGCGCCGTCGTCCTCGACCGCCGGGCGGGCCGGGTCTCCGGCCCGCCCGGCGCGTTCGGCATGCTCTTCGAGTGCCGGCACGACCTCATCCACGACAATCTGCTCGACCTGACCCACGAGTCGTTCCTGTACCAGTCGACCGTCGGCGACGATTACCTCTACGAGCACGGCATCACCGTCGAGGTGGACGGCCGCGTGGTGACCGTCGACCGCCTGATGCCCGGCGTCGAGGCACCGCCGCTGTACGCGCGGACCATGGGCACCGAGGGGCTGTACGACCGGTTCCACGTCCCGAGCTACCACGTGCTGCACTTCCGGGACCACGGCACAGGGGCGCCCGCGCGAGGAGGGCCACCTCATCAAGGTGCTCAACGGGATCACGCCCGTCGACGAGAGGACCACTTGGTACTACCACGCGTTCAGCCGGAACTTCGCGGTCGACGCCGAGTGGGCCACCCGGGAGCTGGAGGTCGGGCTCGAAACCGTGCTGCGCGAGGACGCCGACGCCCTCAGGGACCAGGAGATCGGGATGCGGGAGCGCCCCGGTACCGAGCACGACGTGCTCATCGGCCATGACGCCGGGGTCACCAAGGCCCGTCGCATCCTCACCCAGATGCCGGCGGCGGAGGCCGCCGCCGGACCCCCCGGTGAGCCGGACCACCGGGACGTCGCCGGCCGTCGCCGCGGCGAGAGGCTGGTCACGATGGCGCGCCTGCACGGCATCGACCTCGACGCGCCAGGACGCCAGGGCGTGTGGGAGGGGGCGCATCCGGTCACCGGATGCGCCCCCTCCCGTGCTCGCCGAACGGCGAGGACCGCACGCGGGCCCCGGCCCGGCCCGGGGGAACCCGGCTCCGTACCGACCCCGTAGCCACCCTCCGATCCGTGGGCAGTGGGGTGTGCGATCCGGCGCCGTCCGCGCCGCCACGGAGTGTCGGGCAGGTCGGCGGTAACGGACGACGCGGGTGCGGGTCGTCGGCTGTACGAGGGGGAGCAGACGACCCGGCCGCCTCTTGCGAGACGACTGATTCAACCGATCCGGGCCCCGGAGTGCCAGAGCGCGCGGCGGGACGGTTCGGGCATTGCGTTCACACCCCGTGTGAATCGTGCTCCACTGGTGCGACACGCCTCGGCGTGCCGAACCACCGGAGGGGCACATGGGGGCAACGGAGCCCAACTTTCTGCTGGCGGCCCTGATCGAGGAGGCGGGCGTCTCCCGGGCCGGCCTCGCCGCGCACATCAACCGGGCCGGCCGCTCCCGCGGACTCTGCCTGCGGTACGAACACACCGCGGTGGCCCGCTGGTTGAAGGGCCAGCGCCCCCGCGGCCAGGTGCCCGACCTGGTCTGCGAAGTGCTCGGGAACCGGCTGAACAGGCCGCTTTCGCTGGACGACATCGGTATGGCGGCTCCGGGCGCCGGTGCGGCCGGGCCCGCGTCCACGCTCGGCGGATTCGTCGAGCGGGCCACCGCGCTGTGGCGCTCCGACGCACAGCAGCGCCCGCACATACTCGCCTCGGCCGCCGTCACGGGCACCACGGCTGTGATGCCCGTCTGGGAATGGGAGAACCCGCCCGAGGACCTCGATGTCTCCCGCAGCGGCACCACCCGGGTCGGCGCGGCCGACATAGTGACCCTGCGCGCGGCCCGTGCCCACTACGAACTCATGTACCGCAGGGCAGGCGGAATCGCGACCCGATCCCGCATCGTCGGCTTCCTCAACGCGGAGACCGCCCCGCTGCTGCGTGGCGCCTACAGCGATGCGACTGGGCGTCAACTGCACAGGGCGGCAGGCGGATTGGTGGCCGTCGCGGGCATCTGCGCCTACGACTCCGACGCGCACGGGCTCGCCCAGCGCTACTTCCACCAGGCGCTGCGGCTGGCCAAGGCGAGCGGGGACCGGGGACTCGGCGGCTATGTGATCGCCCTGCTGGTCAACCAGTCGCTGTGCCTCGCCGAGTACCGGCAGTCGGTGGCCTTCGCGCAGGCGGCGCTGCGGGCCGCCGGCGGCCACATCACTCCCGCGCTGGCCGCCGATCTGTACGCGATGCAGGCCAAGGCGTACGCCCACCTCGGCGACGCGGGCAGCGCACTGGAGTGCATCCGGCACGCCGAGACGGAGGCGGAACGCATCCGTCCGGGCCAGGAACCGGACGAGACGGGGTACGTCCAGCCGGGCCTGGTCGATGTGCAGGTGGCCGAGGCGCTGCTCAGCCTCGGCGATCTGCCGGGGGCCAGGAAACACGCGGCGGCGGCCGTACAAACCCCCGCGCACGACCGGGGCCGGGTGCACCGGCTCGCCATGCTGACCCATATCGAACTGCGTGAGGGCGAGGCGGACCGCGCGGCGGTCACCGCCGTGGAGATGGCCGAACGGGCCAGGGGCATGGAGTCACAGCGGCTGCGCGACCGGCTGCGCGCGGTGCGCGAGGACCTGGTCGCGAGCGGCTGCGCCGAGGCGGGGCGGGCCGCCGAACTGATCGACGGGGCGTTGCGCGTACCGCTGTGAGTACCCCCGCGCATGCGTACCCGCCGGTATCGGTACGTTCCCCTCTGGTCCTGCGCCTGCTGCGATGTTGCCACCGACTTGTCGAAAGGTGGCACAACTGTGCAATGGGCGAACCTGAACGAACAAACCGTGTATGAGAATCGCTGGTTCCGGGTCAATCTGGCGGATGTGGTCATCCCCGACGGCCGCCATCTCGACCACTACCTGATCCGGCTCCGCCCCGTCGCGGCGGCCACCGTCGTCAACGAGGCCAACGAGGTGCTGCTGCTGTGGCGGCACCGGTTCATCACCGACAGCTGGGGCTGGGAGCTCGCCGCGGGCGTCGTCGAGGACGGCGAGGACATCGCGGCCGCCGCGGCCCGGGAGATGGAGGAGGAGACCGGCTGGCGCCCGGGCCCGCTGCGTCCGCTGCTGACCGTGGAGCCGTCGAACGGTCTCACCGACGCCCGACACCACCTCTACTGGTCCGAGGAGGCCACCTGGACCGGGCACCCCAGCGACGACTTCGAGTCCTCGCGCCGTGAGTGGATACCGCTCAAGCTGGTGCCCGACATGGTCGCCCGCGGCGCGGTCCCGGCCGCCGGAATGGTGGCCGGGCTGATGATGCTCCATCACTTACGGCTGGGGTGAGACGCCCGGAACCGCGTACGGGGCCGGCCGGGGACAACGCCCCGCTCGGCCCCGTACAGGCACGAGAGAACGGATCAGGAGTACGAGTAGAAGCCCGAGCCGGTCTTGCGGCCGAGCCGGCCCGCGTCCACCATCCGCTGGAGCAGCGGGGGAGCGGCGTACAGCGGCTCCTTGAACTCCGCGTACATCGAATCCGCGACCGAGGCCACGGTGTCCAGACCGATCAGGTCGGAGAGCTTCAGCGGGCCCATCGGGTGGGCGCAGCCGAGCTCCATGCCGTTGTCGATGTCTTCACGGCTGGCGATGCCCGACTCGAACATCCGGATCGCGGAGAGCAGATACGGAATGAGCAGCGCGTTGACGACGAAGCCGGAGCGGTCCTGGGCACGGATCGGGTGCTTGCCGAGGACGTCCTGCACCAGGGCCTCGGCGCGCTTCACCGTCTCGTCGGACGTCGTCAGCGCGGGGATCAGCTCGACGAGCTTCTGCACCGGGGCCGGGTTGAAGAAGTGGATACCGATGACCTGGTCCGGGCGGGAGGTCGCCACGGCCAGCTTCACCAGCGGGATGGAGGAGGTGTTCGAGGCGAGGATCGCGTCCTGCCGAGTCACCACCTGGTCGAGGACCTGGAAGATCTCGGTCTTGACCTGCTCGTTCTCCACCACGGCCTCGATCACGAGATCGCGGTCGGCGAACTCCCCGAGGTCGGTGGTGTAGCTCAGCCGGGCCAGGGTCTCGTCGCGCTCCGCCGCAGTGATCTTGCCGCGTTCGGCGGCCTTCGAGAGGGAGTTGTGCAGCCGGGTGCGCCCGATCTCCAGCGCCTCGCCGGTGGTCTCGGCCACCGTCACCTCAAGACCACTGCGGGCGCACACCTCAGCGATGCCCGCGCCCATCTGACCGCAGCCCACCACTCCGACGCGTGCAATGTCGGCCATAGAGTCCGTCACCTCGTGCCTTTCTCTGTTCTCCGAGTCGCAGGTTCCCGTCCGATCCGGTGCCCGCCCCGACCCCCCCGACGTTACCCGCGACCTACGGGTCATCGCGGGCCGGGGCGGGCATGCTCTGCGTCACGCCTGAATACAGGGGCGACGGACGATGACAGAGAGACGGCAGGTGCAACGAAATGCGGCAAATCGCCAGACGAGGCTTTGTTGCGGGTGCGGCCGGAGTGGTTGCGGGGGTGGTGAGCGGCGTCGCCACAGCTGGTGACGCCGTCGCGGCTCCGTCCCGGCAGGCCGGTTCCGGACATGCGGACGTACCGACCCGCGAGGGCGGCCGCCGGGTCGCGCGGCGTGAGCTGCGCGGCATGTGGGTCGCCACCGTCGCCAACATCGACTGGCCCTCCGCCCCCGGCCTGTCGGCGGCCGAGCAGCGGGCCGAGCTGATCGGTTATCTCGACGAGGCCGTCGACCGGCGGCTGAACGCGGTGATCCTCCAGGTCCGGCCGACCGCCGACGCATTGTGGCCCTCGCCCTACGAACCGTGGGCCCAGTACCTCACCGGGGTCCAGGGCAAGGACCCCGGCTGGGATCCGCTGGGCACGGCCGTCCACGAGGCGCACCGCCGCGGCCTGGAGCTGCACGCCTGGTTCAACCCGTACCGGGTCGCCAACCACACCGACCCGTCCCGGCTGACCGCCACCCACCCCGCCAGACTGCATCCCGACTGGGTCCTGCCGTACGGCGGGAAGCTCTACTACAACCCCGGAATCCCCGAGGTCCGCCGCTTCGTCCAGGACGCGATGCTCGACGCGGTGCGCCGCTACGACATCGACGCCGTGCACTGGGACGACTACTTCTACCCGTACCCGGTGGCCGGGCAGGTCTTCGACGACGACGCCACGTACGCCAAGTACGGCGCCGGCTTCCCGGACAAGGCCGCCTGGCGGCGCGACAACACCGACAAGCTGGTACGCGAGACCGCCGAGCGGATCAAGCGGATCAAGAAGCACGTCCAGTTCGGGATCAGCCCGTTCGGTGTGTGGCGCAACGCCGCGACCGATCCGCTCGGCTCCGACACGAAGGCGGGCGTGCAGACGTACGACGATCTGCACGCCGACACCCGCGGCTGGATCAGGAAGGGCTGGATCGACTACATCTGCCCGCAGATCTACTGGAACATCGGCTTCGCAGCCGCCGACTACGCCAAGCTGCTGCCCTGGTGGGCCGAGGTCGTACGGGGCACGGGCGTCGATCTGTTCGTGGGCGAGGCGCTCTACAAGGCCGGCGACCCCGCGCAGCCCGCCGCCTGGCAGGACCCGGCCGAACTCTCCCGCCACCTCGACTTCGCCGCCGGCTACGACCAGGTGCGCGGCCACGTCTACTTCTCCGGCAAGGACGTGGTCACGGACCGGATCGGAACCATGGCGCGGGTGGTGGCCGAGCACTACCACAACAGGGTGCGTCCACCCCGCTGACCGAAGCAGCGGGGTGGACGCACCCTGTTGTGCGGGCGGGCCGCCGGAAACCCGGCCGGTCCGCCCGGGGCCCGGGGGAAGAGCAGTGCCGTCCGCCGGAGGCCGCTACCGGGTCTCCGGTGCCTGCTTACGGGCTCTGTGCTGTACGACGCTGTCGGGACCGGGCGAAATGAGGTGTTCGTGTCCGTCCTCGAAGCGGACGCGGTACGGGGGAGTGCCCCCGGCCCCGAGCACTTCGACGATCTCTGCGACCCGGTCGTGCTGCCCCACGGTCCTGCCGTGCGTCAGCAGACGGTCGCCCGCGTGTGCCTCCATCGGGTGTGACCTCCTCACGGGTGGCGGTCCATGTCGACAAGTCTATGACCGAAACGTGACTTCGCCCGGTGGAGGCTGCGCGGTTCTCACTCAGCGCGCCGGGCGCGCCCCGTCCGCTGAGTGACCGCGATGCAGACGAGCACCGCGATCGCCGCCACCGGCGCCGCCGCAGAAACCTTCTCGCCGAGCACGAGGAACGACCACACCATAGTCAGCATCGGCTGCGCGAGCTGGAGCTGGCTGGCCCGCGGCACCCCGATCTCCGCCATCCCGCGGTACCAGACGTACAGGCCGAGGAAGGTGGACCCGCCCGCCACCCAGACCAGGCCGATCACTCCGTGCGCGGTCAGCCGCACCGGCTCCAGCGGCAGCGCGATCGCCGCCCCCGCCACGGCGAGCGGCAGGGAGACGATGAGTGCCCAGCCCACCACCTGCCACCCCGGCATGACCCCGGCGAGCCTGCCGCCCTCGGTGTACCCGGCCGCGCACACCAGCAGCGCACCGAACAGATACAGATCACCGCCGGACAGCGCGCCGCCGCTCTGCTGCACGGTGAACGCGATCACCACCGCCGCCCCGGCGAGCGCGGCGATCCAGAAGGCGCGGGGCGGGCGCGTCCCGGTCCGCAGCGAGGAGAACACCGCGGTGGTCAGCGGAAGCAGCCCCACCACCACGGCCGCGTGCGAGGTCGTCGAGGTCTGCAGGGCCAGCGTGGTCAGCAGTGGGAAGCCCACCACCACGCCCGCGGCGACGACGAGGAGCCCCGGCCGGTGCCGACGGTCCGGCACCGGTACGCGCCCCGCCAACAGCACGGCGCCCGCGACGGCCGCGGCGAGCAGGGTGCGCAGCGCCACCAGCGACCAGGGGCCGAAGCTCTCCAGGCCCCAGGCGGTGGACGGGAAGGTCAGCGAGAACGCGACGACACCGAGCCCGGCGAGAACCACACCACCGCGGTTCGCAGAACCGGCCGTCGTACGGGCCGTCGAGCCGGCGGCCGATCCGGTCCCCGTACCGGACGTCGATCCGGCGGGCGATTCAGGCGCCGGTTCGGTCACCGGTTCGGTCACCGGTCCGGCAGTCGGCGCATCAACCGCTATCGTGCCGGGAGGGGTAGCGCTATCGTCAGCTTTCATGCAAGAGCGTAGCAGTGTCGCTGAACTCGTTACTTCTCTCCGCGGTGAACTGAACCGCTACTCACCAGGTGGGAAGCTGCCGTCGAGCCGGGCCCTCGTGGAACGCTTCCGGGTCAGCCCCGTCACCGTCTCCCGGGCCATCGCGCAGCTCGCCGCCGAGGGCCTCGTCGTCACCCGGCCCGGCTCCGGAGCCTTCCGGGCGCAGCCCCGTACCGATGCGCCCCCGCCGGGCGACACCTCCTGGCAGGAGGTGTCCCTCAGCGGCGACCGCGGCTCCGAAGCGGTGCCGCGCACGGTCGATGCCTCCGGTGTCCTGGTCACGCTCGCCGCACCGCCGCCCGGTGTCATCGAGCTCAACGGCGGCTACCTCCACCCCTCGCTCCAGCCGGAACGGGCGCTCGCCGCCGCCCTCGCCAGGGCCGGGCGCCGCCCCGGTGCCTGGGGGCGCCCGCCCACCGACGGGCTGACCGAACTGAGGGCCTGGTTCGCCCGCGAGATCGGGCCCGCGCTCACCGCCGCCGACATCCTGATCACCGCGGGCGGCCAGAGCGCCCTGGCCACCGCGCTGCGGGCCCTCGCCCCGCCCGGCGCCCCCGTCCTGGTCGAGTCGCCCACCTACCCCGGCATGCTGGCGGCCGCCCGCGCCACCGGGCTGCGGCCCGTGCCGGTGCCCGTCGACGCCGACGGCGTACGGCCGGAACTGCTCGCCGCCGCGTTCCGGGCCACGGGCGCCCGGGTCTTCGTCTGCCAGCCGCTCTTCCAGAACCCGACCGGCGCGGTCCTCGCCCCCGAACGGCGCGGTGAGGTCGTCCGGATCGCCCGTGCGGCGGGGGCCTTCGTCATCGAGGACGACTTCGCCCGCCGGCTGGTCCACGACGACGCCGGCCCGCTGCCCGCGCCCCTGGCCGCCGACGACCCGGACGGTGTGGTCGTCCACGTCTGCTCCCTGACCAAGATCACCTCGCCGAGTCTGCGGGTGGGCGCGCTCGCGGCCCGCGGCCCGGTGCTCGGCCGGCTGCGGGCCATCCAGGTCGTCGACAGCTTCTTCGTTCCCCGACCGCTCCAGGAGGCCGCGCTCGAACTGGTCGGCTCCCCGGCGTGGGGCCGCCATCTGCGTTCCGTGTCGACCGAGCTGAGAATCCGGCGCACGACCCTGACGACGGCCGTGCGGCAGGAGCTCCCCGCCCTCGCACTGCCGCACATCCCCGCGGGCGGCGCCAGCCTCTGGCTGCGTCTGCCCGAGGTGGAAGCCGGTACGGACGAGGCAACGGTGGTCTCGGCGGCCCTGCGCGCGGGCGTGGCCATCGCGCCCGGTCGCCCGTACTTCTGCGCCGAACCCCCGTCCCCGCAGGTCCGGTTGAGCTATGCCGCGGTGGCCGGAGCGGCCGAGATCGCCGAGGGGGTCCGCCGTCTGCGCACCGCCTGCGAAGAGGTCCTGGGCGGGTGAGGACACAGACGAGACCACGAGAGGTGCGCGAGGGACGGCTTCGGGCCGTCGAGAGGCCCGCAGCCGCGGAGGCACCCCGGTCGTACCCGGCCGGCAGCGCCGGTGGAGGCCCTCTTGACCGGAGTGGCGTTCGGATCCACGATCACGGCCATGACGGTTCGAGTCTCGCTCGTCGCCGCGGCGCGCAGCTCGGCCCTGCTCGCCGAGCGCTTCGACGACGACCGGCCGCTCGACCACGCAGGCCGGCACGAGGTGCAGCTCGCCGCGCACACCCTGATGCCCCTCGGCGCCGCCGAACTGCGCTACTGCTCACCCACCCCGCGCAGCCGCGCCACCGGCGACGCGCTCGGCTTCGCCCTGCTCGTCCAGCCCGCCCTGCGCGACTGCGACATGGGCCGTCGGCGGGGCTGCACCCTCGCCGACGTCACGGCCTGCGAACCCGCGGCCGTCGACGCCCGGCTCGCGGACCCGCGCTCCGCGCCGCACGGCGGTGAACCGCTGCTCGCCTTCATCTCGCGGACAGGCGGCCGACTGGACACCCGACCGGCCTGTGACGGCTCGATCGTCGCCGTCGCAGAACCGGCGGGCGTCCGGGCCGCCCTCGTCCACGCGCTCAAAGCCCCGCCGCCGACATACTGAAACGTCGACGTCCGGCCGCTGTCCACGGTCACGCTCACCGGCATGCCGGGCCGCTGGAACCTCCGACTCGAAGCCGGGTGCACTGACCGATTTTTTGACCTCAGCCCGGACCGGCCGTGACGGTCATGCCTGCTTCTTCGAGTCGGCGATGAGGGTGACGGCCTCGGCGATCGCTGTCTCGGCCGTCGCCTTGTCGATGCCGAGACCCGTCAGCACACCCGCACCGTCCTCCTGTTCCAGCAGGGCGAGCACGATGTGCTCGGTGCCGATGTAGTTGTGGCCCATCCGCAGGGCCTCGCGGAATGTCAGCTCCAGGGCCTTGCGGGCCCCCGCGTCGTACGGGACGAGTTCCGGCAGTTCGCCCTCCACGGCCGGCGGCAGCGACTCGGTCGCGGCCCGGCGGACGGCCTCCAGCGTGACTCCTTGGGCCTTGATGAACGCGGGGCCCAGCGCCTCCGGCTCGCTGAGCAGCCCGAGCACCAGATGCCCGGTGCCCACCTCGTTGTTGCGCGCCGCGTGGGCCTCGTTCTGCGCGGCCATCACGACGTTCCTGGCCCGCTCCGTGAAGCGGCTGAACCCCTGGCTGGGGTCGAGGTCGGACAGTTCGCCGGGATCCTTGGCGACGAACCGCTTCTGCGCCGCCTGCCGGGTCACCCCCATGCTCCTGCCGATGTCGGACCAGGAAGCGCCCGAGCGCCGGGCCTGGTCCACGAAGTGCCCGATCAGATGGTCGGCCACGTCCCCGAGGTGGTCCGCGGCGATGACCGCGTCGGAGAGCTGGTCGAGTGCGTCGGTGTGAACCTTCTTGATGGCCTCGATCAGCTCGTCGAGGCGCACAGGATGGGTCATGCGTACGGGATTCTCCATGCGGCAACCCTAGGTTGACAGTAGGGGCATGTCAACCTTCGGTTGACATTGGACCGGGTCCGGCCGGCCGCCGGGAACGACGGAGCGCGCCCCCGACGGAGACCGTCGGGGGCGCGCTCGTTCAGCGGTTTTGGGGGCGGGTCAGAGGACGCCGCTGTCCGCGATGGTGACCTTCGCCTGGGGCCGGCCGCTCTGCGAACCGAGGGCCTCGATCTTCTTGACCAGGTCCATGCTCTCCTGGTTGTCGACCTCGCCGAACACCACGTGCTTGCCGTCCAGCCAGGACGTCACGATCGTCGTGATGAAGAACTGCGAGCCGTTGGAGTTCGGGCCGGCGTTGGCCATCGAGAGCAGGCCCGGCTTGGTGTGCGCGAGCTTGAAGTTCTCGTCGGCGAACTTGGCGCCGTAGATGCTCTGGCCGCCCGTGCCGTCGCCGCGGGTGAAGTCGCCGCCCTGCAGCATGAAGTCGGGGATGATCCGGTGGAACGAGGAGCCCTTGTAGCCGAAGCCCTTCTCGCCGGTCGCCAGCGCACGGAAGTTCTCCGCCGTCTTGGGGACGACGTCGTCGAACAGCTTGAACGTGATCCGCCCGGCGGGCTCGTCGTTGATGGTGATGTCGAAATAAACCTTGCTCGTCATGGGAACCATCCTGACATCGATCCGCTCGGCGCCGACGGGCGGGCATGGTGTCGGCCCCGTCGACATGGTCACGGGGCAGGTGCCGCGACGCCCGTGCCCGTTTGTGCCGACGACTGGCTAGCCTGAAGTAGGGGGTGCGGAGGCTCAGGGAGGTCCGAAGTGACTGTTCAGGCCAATGCGAGCGCCGGGACGTTCGGTGCTTTCGACGCATCCCCGGGTGTCGGCGGGCCCCGCTATCTGCCGGTTGCCGAGCACGGCCTGATCGGCGATCTGCGCAGCGCGGCCCTGGTGGACACCAACGGCACCATCGACTGGTACTGCTGTCCACGCTTCGACGCACCCAGTGTCTTCGCCTCGATCCTCGATGCCGACCGTGGCGGGTACTTCGCACTCGCGGCGGATGCTCCGGCGCGTACCAAGCAGTTCTACTTCCCCGACACCAATGTGCTGATCACCCGCTTCTTCGCGGAGGACGGGGTCGGCGAGGTCCAGGACTTCATGCCGGTGCTCGACGATTCGCGCGAGGCCGACCGGCACCGGCTGATCCGCCGCGTGGTGTGCGTCCGCGGATCTCTGCCGTTCCGCGCCCGGGTGGCCCCCCGTTTCGAGTACGGGGCGCAGCCGCACACCGTGCACGTACAGCATGGCCAGGCGGTTTTCGAATCGCCCTCCCTCACTCTCGCGCTGACGTCGAGTGTGCCGCTCGAGGTCGCCGGCCAGGACGTATGGTCGCTGTTCAAGCTGCACGAAGGCGAGTCCGCGGTCTTCGCCCTCGACCGGGTCGGCGGCGACGTGGCACCCCGCTTCTGCCCGTTGTCCGAGGCGGAGCAGCAGTTCAACTCCACCGTCGGATACTGGCGGCGGTGGCTGTCCCAGTCGCGGTACCGCGGTCGCTGGCGGGAGATGGTGCACCGCTCGGCCCTCACCCTGAAGCTGCTCACCTATGCCCCGACCGGGGCCATCATCGCGGCGCCCACCACCAGCCTCCCCGAACGCATCGGCGGCGAGCGCAACTGGGACTACCGCTACGTATGGATCCGTGACGCCGCGTTCTGCGTGTATGCGCTGCTCAGGCTCGGGTTCACCGACGAGGCCGAGGCGTTCATGGGCTTCCTCTCCGAGCATGTCCACCTCGAAGCGATCGACGCGAGCAGCCCCACCAGCCCGCTGCAGATCATGTACGGCATCGACGGACGCCGTGAGCTGCCCGAACGCAAGCTGACCCATCTCGAGGGCTACCGGGGCTCGGCCCCCGTACGCGTAGGCAACGGCGCCGTCGACCAGTTGCAGCTGGACATCTACGGGGCGCTCATCGACGCCCTCTACCTCTACGACAAGTGGGGGCAGCCCATCTCCAGCGCGCACTGGGACAGGATCACCGAGCTGATCGACTGGGTGTGCGACCACTGGGACCAGCCCGACCAGGGGATCTGGGAGACCCGCAGCGGGCGCAAGAACTTCCTCTACTCGCGATTGATGTGCTGGGTGGCCATCGAACGCGCCATACGGCTGGCACGGCACCGCGGCCTGCCCGCCGACATCGTGCGCTGGGGGCGGGCACGGGACACGATCTACCACCGGATCATGCGCCACGGCTGGTCCGCCGAGCGGCACGCCTTCGTGCAGTACGAGGACGGCCACGTCCTGGACGCGTCCCTGCTGATGATGCCGCTGGCGAAGTTCATTTCCCCCACCGACCCGAGGTGGCTCGCCACGCTGGACGCGCTGGGCGAGGACCTGGTCTCCGACTCGCTGGTCTACCGCTACGACCCGCAGGCCAGCCCGGACGGGCTGCGGGGCGACGAGGGCACGTTCTCGATCTGCTCGTTCTGGTACGTCGAGGCGCTGACCCGCGCCGGCCGCCTGGACGAGGCCCGGCTCGCATTCGAGAAGATGCTCACGTACGCCAACCACCTCGGCCTGTACGCCGAGGAGATCGGCCACACCGGGGAGCAGCGCGGGAACTTCCCGCAGGCCTTCACTCACCTGGGCTTGATCAGCGCGGCATTCAATCTCGACCGCAGGCTCGGTTAGGCGTTGGACGACGGACGGAAATGAATCAATGTCCAACCATGAACCAGCAGTAATGGGGTGAGTGCGGTGGGCCACGCGGTCTTTGCATAAAAGTGCGGGAATGCGTATAGTCATGCCATCGACGAGGAGGATTTCGATGGTGGTACGTGCAGCGGTGGCAGGGGCGAGCGGATACGCCGGTGGGGAGCTGCTCCGTCTCCTGCTGGTCCACCCCCAGGTCGAGATCGGGGCCCTCACCGCCAACTCCAACGCGGGGCAGAAGCTCGGTGCGCTGCAGCCGCATCTGCGGCCGCTGGCCGACCGGGTGCTGCAGCCGACCACGGCCGAAGTGCTCGCCGGGCACGACGTCGTCTTCCTCGCCCTTCCGCACGGGCAGTCCGCCGCCGTCGCCGAGCAGCTCGGTGACGAGGTGCTCGTCGTGGACATGGGAGCCGACTTCCGGCTCGAGGACGCCGCGGACTGGGAGAAGTTCTACGGTTCGTCGCACGCCGGGACCTGGCCCTACGGTCTGCCCGAACTGCCGGGCGCGCGCTCGGCGTTGGCGGGCTCCAAACGCATCGCGGTGCCCGGCTGCTACCCGACCGCCGTCTCGCTCGCGCTCTTCCCGGCGTACGCGGCCCAGCTGGCCGAGCCCGAGGCCGTGATCGTCGCCGCGTCCGGCACCTCCGGGGCGGGCAAGGCGGCCAAGCCGCATCTGCTCGGCTCCGAGGTGATGGGCAACATGTCCCCGTACGGCGTCGGCGGGGGCCACCGGCACACCCCCGAGATGATCCAGAACCTCAGCGCGGCGGCCGGCGCACCGGTCACCGTCTCCTTCACGCCGACCCTGGCGCCGATGCCCCGCGGCATCCTCGCCACGTGCAGCGCGAAGGCGAAGCCGGGCGTGAGCGCCGAATCCCTCCGCGCCGCGTACGAGAAGACGTTCGCCGACGAGCCGTTCGTCGACCTGCTCCCCGAGGGACAGTGGCCCGCCACCGCGGCCGTCCACGGTTCCAACGCGGTGCAGATCCAGGTCGCGTACGACGAAGCGGCGGCCCGGATCGTCGTCATCAGCGCCATCGACAACCTCACCAAGGGCACCGCCGGCGGCGCCCTGCAGAGCATGAACATCGCCCTCGGACTTCCCGAGGACACAGGTCTTTCCACGATCGGAGTCGCACCGTGAGCGTCACGGCAGCACAGGGGTTCTCCGCGGCGGGCATCGCCGCGGGAATCAAGGAGAGCGGTAACCCGGACCTGGCCCTCGTGGTCAACAACGGTCCGCGTCACGCCGCCGCGGGCGTCTTCACCTCCAACCGCGTCAAGGCCGCCCCCGTCCTCTGGTCGGAGCAGGTACTGAAGGGCGGCGAAGTCAGCGCCGTCGTGCTCAACTCCGGTGGTGCCAACGCCTGTACGGGCCCACAGGGCTTCCAGGACACCCACGCCACCGCCGAGAAGGCCGCCGAGGTACTCCCCGGCCACAGCGCAGGCGAGATCGCGGTCGCCTCGACCGGACTGATCGGGACGCTGCTCCCGATGGACAAGCTGCTGCCCGGCATCGAGACCGCCGCCGCGGCGCTGAGCGAGCACGGCGGCGAGAAGGCCGCCATCGCGATCAAGACCACCGACACCGTCCACAAGACCGCCGTCGCGGGCGGCGAGGGATGGACCGTCGGCGGCATGGCCAAGGGCGCGGGCATGCTCGCCCCGGGCCTCGCCACCATGCTGGTCGTCCTCACCACCGACGCCGATGTGGACGCCCCGGCGCTGGACACCGCGCTGCGCGCCGCCACCCGCACCACCTTCGACCGGGTCGACTCCGACGGCTGCATGTCGACCAACGACACCGTCCTGCTGCTGGCCTCCGGCGCCAGTGGAATCACCCCGGAGCAGGGTGAGTTCGCGGAGGCCGTACGGACCGTCTGCGCCGACCTCGCCAGGCAGCTCATCGGTGACGCCGAGGGTGCCTCCAAGGACATCCGGATCGAGGTCGTGGGCGCCGCGACCGAGGACGACGCCGTCGAGGTGGGCCGCTCCATCGCCCGTAACAACCTCCTGAAGTGCGCCATCCACGGCGAGGACCCCAACTGGGGCCGCGTCCTGTCCGCGATCGGTACGACGAAGGCCGTCTTCGAGCCCGACCAGCTGAATGTCGCCATCAACGGCGTCTGGGTCTGCAAGAACGGGGGAGTGGGCGAGGACCGCGACCTGGTCGACATGCGCTACCGCGAGGTCGGGATCACCGCCGACCTGGCGGCAGGCACCGAGTCGGCCGTCATCTGGGCCAACGACCTCACCGCGGACTACGTCCACGAGAACAGCGCGTACAGCTCATGACTCCGGCGCGGAAGCACACCGCACTCCCGAAGGCGCAGATCCTCATCGAGGCGCTGCCCTGGCTGACCCGGCACAACGGCAAGACCGTCGTCATCAAGTTCGGCGGCAACGCCATGATCGACGAGGAGCTGAAGGCGGCCTTCGCCCAGGACGTCGTCTTCCTGCGCCAGGCCGGTCTCAAGCCTGTCGTCGTGCACGGCGGCGGCCCGCAGATCAGCGCCCAGCTCGACAAGCAGGGCCTGGTCAGCGAGTTCAAGGCCGGTCTGCGCGTCACCACGCCCGAGGCGATGGACGTCGTCCGGATGGTGCTGGCCGGACAGGTCCAGCGCGAGCTCGTCGGCCTGCTCAACCAGCACGGCCCGCTCGCCGTCGGTCTGACCGGCGAGGACGCCCACACGATCACCGCCACCCAGCACCGGCCGACCATCGACGGCGAAGTCGTCGACATCGGCCGGGTCGGCGAGATCACCGCCATCGACACCGGGGCGATCCAGGCGCTGCTGGACGACGGCCGGATCCCGGTCGTCTCCTCCATCGCCCGCTCCGCCGACGACAACCACGTCTACAACGTCAACGCCGACACCGCGGCCGCCGCACTCGCCGCCGCGCTGAACGCCGAGACGCTGATGGTCCTCACCGACGTCGAGGGCCTCTACGAGGACTGGCCCAGCAGCGACGACGTGATCAGCCGCCTCACCGCCACCGAGCTGGAGAAGCTGCTGCCGGAGTTGTCCAGCGGCATGGTGCCGAAGATGCAGGGCTGCCTGCACGCCGTGCGCAACGGTGTCGAGACCGCCCGCGTCATCGACGGCCGCGTCCAGCACTCGATCCTGCTGGAGATCTTCACCGACGAGGGAATCGGCACGATGGTCGTGCCCGACGCGCAGGGGGATTCATGAGCAACCAGGAGCTCTCGCAGCGCTGGAGCCACGCGCTGATGGACAACTACGGCACCCCCCAGCTGTCCCTCGTCCGCGGCGAGGGCGCCCATGTGTGGGACGCCGACGGCACCGAGTACCTCGACTTCGTCGGCGGTATCGCGGTGAACGCGCTGGGCCACGCCCACCCCGCCGTCGTCGAGGCCGTCTCCACCCAGATCGCCTCCCTCGGCCACATCTCCAACCTCTACATCGCGCCGCCGCCCGTCGCCCTCGCCGAACGGCTGCTCCAGCTCTTCGGCCGCGGGGGCAGGGTCTACTTCGCCAACTCGGGCGCCGAGGCCAACGAGGCCGCCTTCAAGATCGGCCGGCTGACCGGGCGGACCCACATGGTCGCCACCGACGGCGGCTTCCACGGCCGGACCATGGGCGCACTCGCGCTCACCGGCCAGCCCAAGAAGCGCGAGCCCTTCGAACCGCTGCCCGGCGATGTCACCCATGTCCCGTACGGGGACGCCGAGGCGCTGCGGGCCGCCGTCACCACCGACACCGCCCTGGTGATCATCGAGCCAATCCAGGGTGAGAACGGTGTGGTCGTGCCGCCCAAGGGCTACCTGGAGGCCGCCCGCGAGATCACCCGGGCCACCGGCACCCTGCTCGTCCTCGACGAGGTGCAGACCGGTATCGGCCGCTGCGGCCAGTGGTTCGAGCACCAGTCCCACCAGGGCGTCGAGCCCGACATCGTCACCCTCGCCAAGGGTCTCGGTGGCGGACTGCCGATCGGCGCGACCGTCGCGTTCGGTCCGGTTGCCGACCTGCTGAAGCCGGGCCAGCACGGCACTACGTTCGGTGGCAACCCGATCGCCTGCGCCGCCGGACTCGCCGTCCTGGACACCCTCGCGGCCGACGGCGCCCTGGACCGGGTGAAGCGGCTCGGCGAGAAGATCCGGAACGGAGTGGAGGGTCTCGGGCACCCTCTGGTCTCCCATGTCCGCGGCTCCGGGCTGCTGCTGGGTATCGTGCTCACCGAGCCACTGGCGCCTCAGGTGCAACAGGCGGCTCAGGGAGCCGGAATCCTGGTGAACGCGCCCGCCCCCGATGTCGTACGGCTCATGCCGCCGCTGATCATCGGTGACACGGAGGTGGACGCGTTCCTACGGGCATTGCCGGGCGCTCTCGACGCGGCAAAAGGGGACGGACGATCCGGAGAATGAGGCGACGACGATGACCGAGGCGCAGGAGACCGAGCACGGCGGGCCGTCCGTGCCGCAGACCCGCACCGCACGCCACCGCCGGATCGTGGACATCCTGAACCGGCAGCCGGTGCGCTCGCAGAGCCAGCTGGCCAAGCTCCTCGCCGACGACGGGCTGAGCGTCACCCAGGCGACGCTCTCCCGCGATCTGGACGAGCTGGGCGCGGTGAAGATCCGCAATACCGGCGGCGAGCTGATCTACGCGGTGCCGAGCGAGGGCGGATTCCGCACCCCGCAGGCGCCGCTGGGCGGGTCCGCGAAGGAGGAGCGGATGCGACGCCTCTCCGCCGAACTGCTCATCTCGGCGGAGGCCTCGGCCAACCTCGTGGTGCTGCGCACCCCGCCGGGCGCGGCCCAGTTCCTCGCCTCGGCCATCGACCAGGCCGAACTGCACGACATCCTCGGCACCATCGCGGGCGACGACACCCTCATGCTGATCAGCCGTGACCCGGCGGGCGGCCAGGCGCTCGCCGACCACCTGCTGCGACTGGCCCAGAAAGAACGCTGAGCGGGCCGGAAGAACGCTGAGCGGGCCGGAGCCGGCCCGGAACGCGGTCTCAGTAGCGCGTGATCGCGGTCGGTCCCGAACGGGTCCCGATCGCGATGTGCGGACGGCGGGCCGGATCCACCCAGTCCAGGATCCGGTCCATCGCGGCCGCCGGTACGGACACACAACCGGCGGTCGCACCACGCCCGTTGACGTGCAGGAAGATCCCGGCGCCGCGCCCCCGCACCGGCTGCGCGTAGTTGAAGCCGATGACGAGCGCCCGGGCGTACTGCGTCGGATACGCGCTCAGATGCTCCGCCTCGCCCGCCCGGCAGTCCGCCGGCCGCGGCTCCACCCAGCGGTTGTAGGACCGCGCCCCGTTGTCCTGGCACCACCACGACCGGTCGTTGACCCGGCGGTACGGGTGGACGGTTCCGGCCGGCGCCGCCTTGACGCCGAAGGCGAACGGCAGGTCGTACAGGCCGGTGGGTGTGGTGTTGGTGCCCTGCTTGCGCGACGCCCCCTCGGCCAGGCCCTTCGCGCCGAGCCGGGCCGGGGTGGAGCCGCCCTTCACCCAGGTGCCCCGGCGCAGATTCCACCAGGTGACGGTGCCCGTGGTGGACCCCGCGGCCGGTGCCTCGGCCGTGATCAGCTGGGTGCCGCCACCGGTGTCGGCGAGCTGTTCCGGGAGAGCCGGCGCCGCTGCGGGCCGGGCCGCGACCGAGCCCGCCAGCGCGAGCAGTACCGAACCGACCACCAGAGATCTGCGCATGCCAGGGACGCTAGACCGTCCGGCCGGGTGACACCTCCGGAGCTGCTCCGGACGGCTCAATTCCGTCCCACGCCTCCGGCGCGTCCGGCATGGCCGGCAGTGGGAGCGGCAGTCCCGGCAGCCCGTCGATACTCGTCGCGACGTGCTCCTTCTTCTCGAAGTAGCCACTGAGCGACGCGTCGTCCTCGCGGGCGAAGCGCTGCGCGTGCAGTGGCCGGTCCTCGTCGTACGACATGAAGGGCACGGCGAATCCACAGGTGTCCCGGATCAGCTCGGCCACGACCACGATGATGGCGCGCAGCCCGTGCGTGCCGGGGTCCACGTCGGGGAAGTGGCCGAGCAGCGGGCCGAACCGCGGATCGTCACGGAAGACCGGCTCGCCGCGACCGTGCACCCGCACGATGTCCGGCGGCCCCTGGAAGGCGCACCACATGAGCGTGATGCGGCCGTTCTCGCGCAGATGGGCGATGGTCTCGGCATTGCTGCCCGCGAAGTCCAGATAGGCCACGGTCAGCTCGTCGACGACGGCGAACGAGCCGCTGACGCCCTTGGGGGACAGGTTGACCGTGCCCTCGCCGTCCAGGGGCGCCGTCGCCGTGAAGAAGATGTGCTGCTCTTCGATGAAGGTCCTGATCCGTCCGTCGATACGCTCGTACGTTTTTCCCATGGCGGTCATTGTCGTCGCCAACTCCGGTGCGGCCGAGGGCATTTCGGCTGGTGGGACGTTGGTGCGGACCCGCCGCCCGGCACCGCCTCCGCACCGCTTCGCAGCCGTCGTGGCCGCTGACCACCGTCCGCTCCCGCCCCGGTCTCGACACGCCGCTCTCACCTGCGCCTTTGACAAAGCATACGGAGGACTGCATAGTTATACCCATCAGTGATTGCACCGTAAGGAGAAACCCGTGACCGAGCGCGTCGTACTCGCCTACTCGGGCGGCCTGGACACCTCCGTCGCCATCGGCTGGATCGCCGAGGAGACGGGCGCCGAGGTCATCGCCGTTGCCGTGGACGTCGGCCAGGGCGGCGAGGACCTGGACGTCATCCGCAAGCGTGCGCTCGCCTGCGGTGCCGTCGAGGCCGAGGTCGCGGACGCCAAGGACGAGTTCGCCGAGGAGTACTGCCTCCCGGCGATCAAGGCCAACGCCCTCTACATGGACCGCTACCCGCTGGTCTCGGCCCTGTCCCGGCCGACCATCGTCAAGCACCTCGTCGCCGCCGCCAACAAGCACAACGCCGGCATCGTCGCCCACGGCTGCACCGGCAAGGGCAACGACCAGGTCCGCTTCGAGGCCGGCATCTCCGCGCTCGGCCCCGACCTGAAGTGCATCGCCCCGGTCCGTGACTACGCGATGACCCGGGACAAGGCGATCGCCTTCTGCGAGGCGAAGAACCTCCCGATCGCGACCACCAAGAAGTCCCCGTACTCCATCGACCAGAACGTCTTCGGGCGGGCCGTCGAGACGGGCTTCCTGGAGGACATCTGGAACGCCCCGATCGAGGACATCTACGAGTACACCGAGAACCCTGCCACCCCGCGCGAGGCCGACGAGGTCGTCATCTCCTTCAAGGAGGGCGTGCCCGTCGCCATCGACGGCAAGCCCGTCACCGTCCTCCAGGCGATCCAGCAGCTGAACCAGCGGGCCGGCGCCCAGGGCATCGGCCGGATCGACATGGTCGAGGACCGGCTCGTCGGCATCAAGTCCCGCGAGGTGTACGAGGCCCCGGGTGCGATCGCGCTGATCACCGCCCACCAGGAGCTGGAGAACGTCACCGTCGAGCGCGAGCTGGCCCGCTACAAGCGGCAGGTCGAGCAGCGCTGGGGCGAGCTGGTCTACGACGGCCTGTGGTTCTCCCCGCTCAAGCGCGCCCTGGACGGCTTCATCAACGAGGCCAACCAGCACGTCACCGGTGACATCCGGATGACCATGCACGCGGGCCGCGCCGTCGTCACCGGCCGGAAGTCCGAGCAGTCGCTCTACGACTTCAACCTCGCCACCTACGACTCGGGCGACACGTTCGACCAGTCCAAGGCGCAGGGCTTCATCGAGATCTTCGGCCTCTCCTCGAAGATCGCCGCGAAGCGTGACCTCGCCTGACCCCCAGTAGTTACGTCACCGCCTCCCCGGCCCTCCGCACGGGGAGGCGGTCGCACATCCACCCCCTTGTTCTCCCGAGGAGCACGCAGTGAGCAACGGCAACGCCAACGGCAACAGCGACGTACGCCTCTGGGGCGCCCGCTTCGCCGACGGTCCGGCCGAGGCGCTGGCCAAGCTGTCCGCCTCCGTCCACTTCGACTGGCGGCTCGCGCCGTACGACATCGCCGGCTCCCGCGCCCACGCGCGCGTCCTGAACAAGGCGGGTCTGCTCACCGAGGACGAGCTGAACCGCATGATCGCCGGTCTCGACCAGCTCGAAGCCGACGTCGCCGACGGCTCGTTCACCGGCACCGTCGCCGACGAGGACGTGCACACCGCGCTGGAGCGCGGCCTGCTGGAACGCCTCGGTCCGGACCTGGGCGGCAAACTGCGCGCCGGCCGGTCCCGGAACGACCAGATCGCCACCCTCTTCCGGATGTACCTGCGCGACCACGCCCGGATCATCGGCGGTCTGATCGCCGAGCTCCAGGGCGCCCTGGTCGGCCTCGCCGAGGCCCACCCGGACGTCGCGATGCCCGGTCGTACGCATCTGCAGCACGCCCAGCCGGTGCTCTTCGCGCACCACGTCCTGGCCCACGCGCAGTCCCTGTCCCGGGACGCCGAGCGGCTGCGCCAGTGGGACGAGCGGACCGCCGTCTCCCCGTACGGCTCCGGCGCACTGGCCGGGTCGTCCCTCGGGCTGGACCCGGAAGCGGTCGCCGCCGACCTCGGCTTCGAGCACGGCTCCGTCGCCAACTCCATCGACGGCACGGCCTCCCGCGACTTCGTCGCCGAGTTCGCGTTCATCACCGCGATGATCGGCGTGAACCTCTCCCGGATCGCGGAGGAGGTCATCATCTGGAACACGAAGGAGTTCTCCTTCGTCACCCTGCACGACGCCTTCTCCACCGGCTCCTCGATCATGCCGCAGAAGAAGAACCCGGACATCGCCGAGCTGGCCCGCGGCAAGTCCGGCCGGCTGATCGGCAACCTGACGGGCCTGATGGCCACGCTGAAGGCCCTCCCGCTCGCGTACAACCGCGACCTCCAGGAGGACAAGGAGCCGGTCTTCGACTCCTGCGACCAGCTCGAAGTCCTGCTGCCCGCCTTCACCGGAATGATGGCCACCCTCACCGTCAACCGCGCGCGCATGGAGGAGCTGGCCCCGGCCGGCTTCTCGCTCGCCACCGACGTCGCCGAGTGGCTGGTCAAGCAGGGCGTGCCGTTCCGCGTCGCCCACGAGGTCGCGGGCGAGTGCGTCAAGACGTGCGAGCAGCAGGGCATCGAGCTCGACGAGCTGACCGACGAGCAGTTCGCGAAGATCTCCGAGCACCTCACCCCCGAGGTCCGCACGGTCCTCAACGTGCCCGGCGCCCTCGCCTCCCGCAGTGGTCGCGGCGGTACGGCCCCGTCCGCCGTCGCTGTCCAGCTCGCCGAGGTCAAGGCCGACCTCGCCGTCCAGCAGGCGTGGGCCACCGCGAAGAACTGACGGCGCGCAGGCGACTTCGGGGCGGGGAGCGGTCGTACGCTCCCCGCCCTCCGGTTTCCCGGAGCTGAGCTACGTTGACGGGGGAGCGCACCCGATCGACGAGGAGCCCACGATGCCTTTCGACCTTCCCCGAGCCCTCGGCTTCGCTCGGCCGGGGGAGGCCCCATCGGCCGCAGCGACGACTCCGAGCGCCCACATCGGGCTCGGCCTGGCAGCGGTCGGCAGGCCCGGTTACATCAACCTGCACCGAGACCGCGATCTGCCCGCCGACCGCGGCGTCGAGGCGCTGCGCGAGCGCACCCACGAACTGCTGGACGCCGCCTACGCGCAGGGGGTCCGTTACTTCGACGCGGCCCGCTCCTACGGTCGTTCGGAGGAGTTCCTGGCCGGCTGGCTGACGGCGCACCCGGAGGCGGACGACGTCGTCATCGGCAGCAAGTGGGGCTACACCTACACCGCCGACTGGCGCGTGGACGCCGAGGCGCACGAGGTCAAGGACCACAGCCTGGCCACGTACCTGCGCCAGCGCGCCGAGACCGACGCGCTGCTCGGGGACCGGCTCGGCCTCTACCAGATCCACTCGGTCACCGCCGACAGCCCGGCCCTCACCGACAAGGAGCTGCACGCGCGGCTCGCCGAACTCGCCGCGGCGGGGGTCGGCGTCGGGCTGTCCACCAGCGGACCCGCCCAGGCCGACGCCATCCGGGCCGCCCTCGCCGTCACCGTCGACGGCGAACCGCTCTTCCGTACCGTCCAGGCCACCTACAACGCCCTGGAGACCTCGGCCAAAGCCGCACTCGCCGAGGCCCATGACGCCGGGCTCACCGTGATCGTCAAGGAAGCCATGGCCAACGGCCGGCTCGCCGGGACGGAGGCCCCCGCCGTCGTCCAGGAGATCGCCGCCGACGCCGGCGTGGGCAGCGACGCGATCGCGCTGGCGTTCGTACTGCACCAGCCGTGGGCCTCCGTGGTGCTCTCCGGCGCGGCGACCCTCGACCAGCTCGCCGGAAACCTGCGGGCGGCCGTCGTCGACCTCGGCGAGCCGCGGCGCGCCCGGCTCGACGCGCTCGTGGAGGAGCCGGAGGCGTACTGGCACCGCCGCGCCGCGCTGCCGTGGAGCTGAGCGGGCGCTGATCCCCCTGTCACATCGGTGAGGCCCGGTCCGTCATCGTAGCGACGGCACACTACGGAGGAATGCGACTGTGGACGGACACGAGCGGGACGGGCGCGCGGTGAACGGGCGCGAGTTCCTGGCCGAACGCTTCGAGGAGAACCGGACCCAGCTGAAGGCCGTGGCCTACCGGATGCTCGGCTCGGCGAACGAGGCGGAGGACGCCGTCCAGGAAGCCTGGATCCGGCTCAGCCGTACCGACAGCCGGGCGATCGAGAACCTGGGCGGCTGGCTGACGACAGTGGTCGGGCGGGTGTGCCTGGACATGCTCCGCTCCCGCCGCTCCCGCCGCGAGGAACTGCTCGACACGCGCGCGCCCGAGGCCCACACCGCAGACCCGGTCCTCGGCGCCGAGCCGGAGGCCGACCCGGAGCAGCAGGCGATGATGGCCGATTCGGTCGGTCTCGCGATGCTGGTCGTGCTCGAAACGCTCGACCCCGCGGAGCGGCTCGCCTTCGTCCTGCACGACATGTTCGCCGTGCCGTTCGACGAGATCGCCCGCGTCGTGGACCGCACCCCGGCCGCGGCCCGGCAGCTCGCCAGCCGGGCCCGTCGCCGGGTCCGGGGCGTGGACCTTGACCCGGACCCCGATCTCACCCGCAAGCGCGAAGTCGTCGACGCCTTCCTGGCCGCAGCCCGCAGCGGTGACTTCGAGGCCCTCGTCGCCGTGCTCGACCCGGACGTCGTGGTGCGGTCCGAAGCCGCAGCCGGTGGCGCAGGTGCGCCGTCTTTGGTGCGGGGCGCCGCGACCGTGGCCCGTCAGGCGATGATGTTCGCACCGTTCGCCCGGTCGTCGCTGCACGCGCTGGTCGACGGGGCACCGGCCGTCATCTCGGCGCTCGACGACCACCGGTTCTCGGTCATGATCTTCACCGTCGCGCGGGGGAAGGTCACCCAGATGTCCGTGGTCGACGATCCGACCCGCCTGCCCGGCCTCGATCTGACCGTCCTCAACGACTGATCCGGGGCGGGCAGCGGCGACTCGGCCGGGTCGGCGGACTCAGTCCCCGCTGCCCCGGCGGCCGTCCGCCCACCCGGCGAGCTCCTCGAAGTCGGCCGGCAGCAGGCCGGTCCATGGATCGATCCACAGCAGGAGAGCCTCGGCCGCCCCCTGCCCGGCGGCCCACTCCCGGTCCTGCTCGGAGATCTCGTCGTCGACCCAGGCGAAGGGCCGGCCCGCCGCGTACTCCACCACGTACTGCGTCTTCCAGTACGTGCCGTCCGGTGCGCTGCCGTGCATCGACGGCCAGTCGATGTACGGCAGCGGGGGCAGCCCGAGACGCGGCCCGATCCACTCGTTGGCCTCGTCCTTCCAGGTCGTCGCCCAGACCAGCTCGTAACGGCCCGCCAGGCCGCGCAGCGCCTTCCCGTGCCCCGGGTTGAGGAGGACGGGAAGAGGCATCCCGTAGTCCCACCCCGCCGGCCGCATCAGATGCAGTGCATAGCCGTCCGGCACCCGGCGGCGCGTCAGTGCCGCGTACGGATTGAGCGGGCCGTCGATGTCGATCAGCAGCAGCGGCTTCATGACGACATGGTCCTCTCCCGCGGCGGTGGAGGGCGACGTCCTGTCGTGAGACATCAATGTCTCATATGGGTTATGGTTGTCTCATGACTCTCGACCGTGAGCAGGTGCTGCGCAGCGCCGCCGCCCTGCTGACCCATAAATCGACCGCCACCATGGACGAGGTCGCCAGAGCCGCAGGCATCGGACGCGCCACCCTGCACCGGCACTTCGCCGGACGGGACGCCCTGGTCAGGGCATTGGAGAACCTGGGCATCCAGGAGTTCGGAGCGGCTCTGGACGCCGCCGCGCTCGACGAGGGGACCTCCGAGGAAGCGCTGCGCCGACTGGTCGCCGCCGTCGAGCCGGGCGCCGGACTCCTCTCCTTCCTCGTCACCGAGAACCAGCTCTTCGAGGGCGACGAGGTCAACGAAGGCTGGAGCCGGCTCGACGCCCAGGTGTCCGCCTTCTTCCTGCGCGGCCAGGAACGCGGCGAGTTCCGCATCGACCTCACCCCCGCCTGGCTGACCGAGGCCCTCTACGGGCTCATCTCCGTCGGCGCCTGGACCGTCCAGACGGGCCGGGTCGCCGGACAGGACTTCCAGCACATGATCGTCGAGTTGCTGCTCGGCGGCGCACGCCGGAGCGCGGAGCAATGAGCAGTCTCGAACAGCACGCGCAAACCGTCGAAGAGCTGCGCCGACCGGGGCGGTGGATCGCCCTGGCCGTCCTCGTTCTCGCCGTGCTGCTCGTGGCCGTGGACGCCACGGTCCTCGGCCTCGCCACCCCCTTCCTCACCGAGGACCTCAAGCCGTCCGGCACCCAGCTGCTCTGGATCGGCGACGTCTACTCCTTCGTCATCGCCGGGCTCCTGGTCTCCATGGGCAGCCTCGGCGACCGCATCGGCCGCAAGAAGCTGCTGCTGAGCGGCGCCGTCGCCTTCGGCGCGGTCTCCGTGCTCAACGCGTACGCGAGCACCCCCGAGATGATGATCCTGGCGCGGGCGCTGCTCGGTGTCGCGGGCGCCACCCTGATGCCGTCCACGCTCGCCCTGATCCGCAACCTCTTCCACGATCCGCGCGAGCGCAGCCTCGCCATCGGCCTCTGGGGCGCCATGGCCTCGGCGGGCGCGGCCGTCGGCCCCGTCGTCGGCGGATTCCTCCTGGAACACTTCTGGTGGGGCTCGGTCTTCCTGATCAACCTGCCCGTCATGGCCGTGCTGGTGGTCGTCGGCGTCAAGATGATCCCCGAGTCGAAGAATCCGGTGCCGGGCCCCTGGGACCTGGGCAGCGTGGCGCTCTCCCTCGTCGGCATGATCGGCGTCGTATACGCCGTCAAGGAACTGGCCGCGCACGGGACGAGCTGGGCAGTCGCCGTCGCGGGCCTCGGCGGCCTGGCCGCGCTCCGCTGGTTCGTCCGCAGACAACTCACGCTCCCCGCGCCCCTGCTGGACATGAGGCTTTTCCACCACCGGGGCTTCTCGGGTGCGGTCCTCGCCGATCTGCTGGCCATCCTCGGCCTGTCCGGACTGGTCTTCTTCCTCTCCCAGTTCCTGCAACTGGTCCAGGGGCGCGGGCCGTTGGAGGCAGGGCTCGCCGAGCTGCCCGCGGCCATCGGCGCGGTGACCGCGGGACTGCTCGCCGGTGTGGCGGCCCGCCGCTACTCCGTACGGTCGGTGGTGTCCGTCGGTCTCGGGGCGATCGGTCTGGCGCTCGCCGTGGTCGCCTTGATCCACAAGGAGACCGCCTACCCGCTGATCGGCGTGATGCTGCTGGTCGTCGGAGTCGGCGCGGGCCTCGCCTTCACCGTCACCTCCGATGTGATCCTCTCCAGCGTCCCGAAGGAGCAGGCGGGCTCCGCGGCCGCGGTCTCCGAGACGGCGTACGAACTCGGCGCGGCCCTCGGTATCGCCCTGCTCGGCTCCATCGTCACCGGCGTCTACCAGGACTTCGCCACCCCGCAGGGCGTCCCGTCCGCCAACGCCGCGGCGGCCCACGAATCGCTGGGCGGCGCCGTCGAAGCGGCCCACGGCCTTCCGGCGCAGCAGGCGAGCGCGCTGGTCTCCGCCGCACAGGAGTCGTTCGTCGAGGGGCTGCGGCTCGCCGCGGGAGCCGGCGCGGCGGTCCTGCTGGCGACGGCCGTCACCGCCTGGTTCCTGTTGCGCGGTCAGAAGCTGGAGGAGGGCATCGTCCACCAGTAGCCGCCCGCACCCCGGCCCGAACCGGCCGGGACGACATACGGAAGGGCCCGTACCACCAACCGGGGTACGGGCCCGTCCGCGTAACCTGCGCTGTGCGTCAGCTCACGCGGCCTTCGCCTTCGTGGCGTACACGTCGACGTACTCCTGACCCGACAGCCGCATCACTTCGGCCATCACGGAGTCGGTGACCGCCCGCAGCACGTAGCGGTCGCGGTCCATGCCCTCGTAGCGGGAGAACTCCATCGGCTCGCCGAAGCGGACCGTCACCTTGCCGGGGCGGGGCAGACCGGCACCACCGGGCTGCAGCTTGTCCGTGCCGATCATAGCGAACGGCACCACCGGCGCGCCCGTCATCAGCGTCAGCCGGGCGATGCCCGTACGGCCCCGGTAGAGACGGCCGTCGGGGGAGCGGGTGCCCTCCGGGTAGATGGCGAAGGCCTTGCCCTCCTCCAGCACCCGACGGCCCGTCATCAGCGCCGCGACACCGCCGCGGCCGCCGTCCCGGTCCACCGGGATCATGCCGCAGCCCGTGAAGAACCAGGCCATTGCCCGGCCCTTGAGCCCCTTGCCCGTCACGTACTCGTCCTTGCCGATGTAGTACACCGTCCGGTCGCAGCAGATCGGCATGATCATCGAGTCGATGAACGTCAGATGGTTGCCCGCGAGGATCACCGGACCGTCTCCGGGGATGTTCTCCACGCCCTCCACCTGGGGCCGGAACATCAGGCGCAAGATCGGTCCGAGCACTGCCTTGATGAGTGCGTGTCGGGACAACGGTTCCTCCGGTGTAGCGGCCGGGCCGGCCGAGGCGCGGGATCGTGACGGTCCATGCAGGTGAGGACGATACTCGCGGGTTCTCGCTCACCGCACATCGGGTTCACCGAGTGGATAGACAGTGTTGACGCGTGTTTCCGCCATGTTCGTCCAGGGGCTGCTCCTACGACGGTACGAGTGTTTACGCTCGGGCCGCGACCGACAGGTGCGAGACATCACACGCGAGGAGTATTCATGACAGAGCGCGCGCAGGCAGGTCCCGGCCGCAGAACCCTGCTCGGTGCGGGGGCCGCCGTACTGGGCACGGCAGCCCTCGGACTGGCCGGCGGCCCGGCCGACGCCGCCGGGAACCCGGCCGGGAACACCGCCGGACGGCCGGGCGGCCACGGCTTCCGCCTCGATCTGCCGGTGCCCACCGTCATCGGGCACCGCGGCACCAGCGGCTACCGGCCCGAGCACACCCTCGGCTCCTACCAGCTGGCCCTCGACATGGGCGCGCACATCATCGAGCAGGACCTGGTGCCGACCAAGGACGGCCATCTCGTCTGCCGTCACGAGAACGACATCACCGCGACCACCGATGTCTCCGCCCACCCTGAGTTCGCGAGCCGCAGGACCACGAAGAAGGTCGACGGGGTCTCGCTCACCGGCTGGTTCACCGAGGACTTCACCCTCGCCGAACTGAAGACACTGCGGGCCAAGGAGCGCATCCCCGGCACCCGCCAGAAGAACACGCTCTACGACGGCCGCTGGGAGATCCCCACCTTCGAGGAGGTGCTGCGCTGGGCCGACCGCGAGGGACGCAGGCGCGGCAAGCCGGTCTGGCTGTACGTCGAGACCAAGCACCCCACCTACTTCCGGGGCCTCGGCCTCGGGCTCGAAGAGCCCCTCGCCAAGCTGCTGCGCCGCTACAACCGCCACCGCGAGCAGTCGCCGCTCATCCTCCAGTCCTTCGAGCCCGGCAGCATCCAGCGCCTGGCCGGACTCGTCGCCACCCCGCGCGTCGTCCTGCTCTCCGGCGCGGGCGGGCGCCCCTGGGACTTCGTCACGTCCGGCGATCCGCGCACCGTCGCCGACCTGGTGAAGCCCGAGGGCCTGAAGTGGATGGCGTCCTTCGCGCAGGGCATCGGTCCCACCCTGGACCTGGTCATTCCCAAGGACGCCTCGGGGCGGCTCACCGCACCCACCACCCTCGTGACGGACGCGCACGCCCAGGGCCTGGTCCTGCACCCGTACACCCTGCGCAACGAGAACACCTTCCTGCCCGCCGACTTCCGGCGCGGCACGGACCCCACCGCGTACGGCGACGCGTTCGGCGCGTTCCAGGCGTACTTCGCGACGGGTATCGACGGGATCTTCTCCGACAACCCGGACACCGCTCTTCTCGCCGCGGCGGACTTCGCCGCGAAGTGAGACCGGCGTCAGCACCCGGCCGGGGCGTGCCCCGGTCGGGTGGTGCGCGCCGGGTACGGCAACCAGCCGCCGGTACGGTGCGTTGGCCGGGGCATGATGCTTCTTGATCACTGCCCCGCAGCGACCGAAGCCGCCCCCGCGGCCGTCGTCCGCATCCTCCATCCGCTGGTGAGCGCCGAGGCCACGGCCGAGGCGGCCGCCTCGGCGACCGGCGCGGCGATCGAACCCGCCGACCTCGAACAGGCCGTCTGGCTACGGCTGCTGGAGCGGATCCCGCTGGACGGGCCGCCGCCGGACCCGGCGCGCTGGGTGCGCAACGCCGTACGGGCGGAGGCCCGCCGGGCCCGCCGCACCGCCCGGCACGAACGCCCGTACACGGACGAGACCTCCGCGGACCCGGCCGGCTGCCCCGAACGGATCGCCGTCGGCGCCGACGAACGCCGGGCGCTGCACGCCGCAGTGGACCGGCTGCCCGGCCGCTGCCCCCGGCTGCTGGCGGCGATGCTGGCGCCCGGTGACCCCACGTACCGGGAAATCGCAGGGAAGTTGGGTATGTCACAGGGGAGTTTGGGCCCGGTCCGTTCCCGATGCCTTGGATGTCTGCGCAGAATGCTCGCGGCGGAGGTTGCCGCTCCTGAACCGCGGGGAAAGGAGCGTTAGACAACCGGTGGATCAGGTGGGCGGAGGCATGCGCACATGGGCATGAGTGTGATCATCTCGGCGGCGACGGCACACGATGCCGAAGAGATCTTGAAACTTCAGTACCTCTGCTTCCAGACCGAGGCGCAGCTGTACGGGAACTACCGGATCGACCCGCTAGTCCAGACGCTCGATTCGGTGCGCGCCGAGATCGCCACGAATCTGGTGTTCGTGGCGCGACTGGGTGACGAAGTCGTCGGCTCGGTCCGCGGATCCATCGATCAGGACGGCGCCGGGCAGATCGGGAGGCTCTGCGTCCACCCGCGGCTCCAGGGGCACGGCCTCGGCGCCCGGCTGCTGCGGGCCGCGGAGTCGGGCCTCGCCGACGAGCGGTCGGCCACTCGCTTCCGGCTGCACACCGGGCATCGCAGCGAGGGCAACCTGCGCCTCTACCGGCGGGCCGGTTACGCCCCCGTGGGCAACGAGACGAGCCAGGACGGTGTCCGGATGATCCTGTTGGAGAAGGACGCGACCGCGCCCGTCTACGTGGCGAGCGCGTAGCACCGGTTACGCGCACGACGTTCGTCCCGCGCGTTCCGCGCCCGTCCTACGCGTTCTTCGCGCGGCGCAGCCACATCATCCCGGTGATCGGCAGGATCACCGGGATGAACAGATAGCCCATGCCGAAGTCGGACCAGACCGTGGCGTCCGCGAACGCCGAGGGCTCCACCATCGTCCAGGTCCCGACGACCAGCACACCCAGGAGCTCGGCGGCACAGCACACCAGTGCCGACCTGCGCGCCCTCTCGCCGCCACGCACCAGCGAGTACGTGATGAACCCGTACACGACGGCGGCGACGGCCGACAGCACGTAGGCGAGCGGCGCCCTGCCGAAGTCCAGGATCATCTGGACGATCGAGCGGGAGGCCGCCGCGACGGTGAACACCCCGTAGAACCAGACCAGTACCCGGCCGGGACCGGTACCGAGGTCGAAGGGCCGCTTCTCGCCGGTGGCGGCGGCGGGGGTGCGTTCGGTGTCGGTCAAGGTCAGTTTCCCCAGATGTCGTAGAGCCGTACTTCGAGGACGGCCAGTACGACCGCGCCCGCCGCCACCGTCACCGAACCCCACCGGGTCCGCTCGGTGAGCGACAGGAATCCGGCCGCGGGCACGGCCAGGAAGGACCCGATCAGATACGCGATGAAGATCGTCATGCCCTGCTCCGGCCGTTCGCCCCGGGACATCTGCACGATGCCCACTACCAGCTGGGCCAGCGCCAGCAGCGAGACCACGGCCATCCCGATGAAGTGCCAGTCCTTGGTCGGCTGGTCCCGGTAGGCGGCGAGTCCGCACCAGGCGGTGAGGGCGAGCGCGGTCACGGCGACCGCGACCGTCAGGGCGTCGAGCATGAGGCGAGGGTATTACGGACCGAACGGCCCCCTGCGTGCGCCCCCGCACCCCGGGCGCTGCCCGCACCCGGCCGCGATCGTGGCCTTGACCACAACACGCGACCGCCCCGCGTCGGCCGCGCCCTGCCTCGCCGATGCCCGCTCCGTCGTATCGCTGCAGGTCACAGCCTGGGAAACGGGAATCACGACGGTCGGCCGAACCGTCTCACGCCACCATCCACGACTGTCCGCTATTCGGACAAGCGAGTCGGGCGGAACGTCACGTCTGTTTTACTTGGCGCATGACCACGACGAGCGACCGCATCCTTGCGACCGAGGCGATCACGACGCCCGGTGTTCGTCGCATGTGTCGAATGCGCACCCTCTGAGGGCCCCCGCCCGATCCTCGCGCCCCGAAGCGAGACCGAGCCTGAGCCGTCCGCACCCGGCGGAACGAGCCTGCCCGAGCACCACTGCCCGGCCATCCGCCGCTCGCAGCCGTGCCGAGATTCCCCGCTCGGGACATCCGATCGAAACGCCCGGACAGTCTCATCAGACGAATGCCCCGTGCCCGGCGGACACCGCGCCGCGCACTCGACAGTGACGGAAACCCTGTGATCACCACTACGGGCCTCACGAAGGTCTACCAGTCGCGCGACCGCGAGGTCACCGCCCTGGACGGCGTCGACCTGCACGTCCGCGGGGGCGAGGTGTACGGCGTCATCGGACAGAGCGGCGCCGGAAAATCCTCCCTCATCCGCTGCATCAACCTCCTGGAACGCCCCACCTCCGGCACCGTCACCGTGGCCGGCCAGGACCTCACCGCCCTCGCCGGCCGGGGCCGCCGGGCCGGCAGGGAACTGCGCGAGGCACGCAGCCGCATCGGCATGGTCTTCCAGCACTTCAACCTGCTGGCCTCCCGCACCGTCCAGGACAACGTCGAACTCCCGCTGGAGATCCTCGGCGTATCCGGCAAGGACCGCGCCCGCAAGGCCCTCGACCTCCTCGACCTCGTCGGCCTCGCCGACAAGGCCAAGTCCTACCCGGGCCAGCTCTCCGGCGGCCAGAAGCAGCGCGTCGGCATCGCCCGCGCACTCGCCGGCGACCCCAAGGTGCTGCTCTCCGACGAGGCGACCTCCGCCCTCGACCCCGAGACCACCCGCTCCATCCTCCAGCTGCTGCGCGACCTCAACCAGCAACTCGGCCTGACCGTCCTGCTCATCACGCACGAGATGGACGTCGTCAAGATGATCTGCGACTCCGCCGCGCTGATGCAGCAAGGACGCATCGTCGAATCCGGCACCGTCGGCGAACTCCTCGCCACCCCCGGTTCCGAACTGGCCCACGAGCTGTTCCCCGTCGGCGGTACGGCCTCCGGCCCCGACCGCACGGTCGTCGACGTCACCTTCCACGGCGAGGCCGCCACCCAGCCGGTGATCTCGCAGCTCTCCCGTACGTACAACATCGACATCTCGATCCTGGGCGCCGCGATGGACACCGTCGGCGGCAAGCAGGTCGGCCGGATGCGCATCGAACTGCCCGGCCGCTTCGAGGAGAACGTCGTCCCGATCGGCTTCCTGCGCGAGCAGGGACTCCAGGCCGAGGTCGTGGAGCACGACGCCGCGTCCATCCCCGTACAGACCCCCGCCCCGCTCACCAAGGAGGTGGCGAAGTGACCTGGTCCGAAATGCAGCCGCTGCTCACCCAGGGAACCATCGACACCCTTTACATGGTGCTCTGGTCCGCGGTCGTCACCGTTCTCGTGGGGCTGCCGCTCGGTGTCCTGCTGGTCCTCACCGACAAGGGCGGGCTGCTCCGGAACACCCCGGTGAACAAGGTCATCGGCGTGATCGTGAACATCGGCCGCTCGCTGCCGTTCATCATCCTGCTGATCGCCCTGATCCCCTTCACCACCTGGGTCGTCGGCACCTTCATCGGCCCGACCGCGATGATCGTGCCGCTCGCCGTCGGCGCCATCCCGTTCTTCGCACGGCTCGTCGAGACGGCCGTCCGCGAGGTCGACCACGGGCTCGTCGAGGCCGTCCAGTCGATGGGCGGATCCATCCCGACGATCGTCCGCAAGGTGCTGCTCCCGCAGGCGCTGCCCTCGCTCGTCTCCGGCGTCACCACCACCGTCATCGTGCTCATCGGCTACTCCGCGATGGCCGGCGCGGTCGGCGGCGAAGGGCTCGGCTCCAAGGCCGTGACCTACGGATTCCAGCGCTTCGACAACCAGTTCATGCTCATCACCGTCGCGCTGCTGATCGTCATCGTGACCGTGGTCCAGCTGATCGGCGACACAGCCGTACGCCTGCTGGCCCGCCGGGGCCGCACCGCCACCTGAGACTTTCTCCCCCTCAAGCCCGAACTCCTTGTCCGGGCGCACCACCCTCACCACCAGAAAGAGGCACTTTTCGTGCGTAAGAACATCAAGATCACCGCAGCTGCCGCCGCCACCGCTGCCCTGGCCTTCGGCCTCACCGCCTGCGGCACGTCGTCCGACCCGGCCGCCAAGAGCGAGACCGGTGCCAAGGCCGACACCTCCAAGGCGCTCGTCGTGGCCGCGTCCCCGACGCCGCACGCCGACATCCTGAACTTCGTCAAGAAGGACCTGGCGGCCAAGGCCGGCCTCAAGCTGGAGGTCAAGGAGTTCACGGACTACGTCCTGCCGAACACCGCCACCGAGACCGGCCAGGTCGACGCCAACTTCTTCCAGCACCAGCCGTACCTCGACGACTTCAACAAGAAGAACAACACCCACCTCGTCTCCGTCGGCACCGTCCACCTGGAGCCCCTCGGCCTCTACTCCAAGAAGGTCAAGGCCATCGGCGACATCAAGGCCGGCCAGACCATCGCGGTGCCCAACGACACCACGAACGAGGGCCGCGCCCTCCAGTTGCTCGCCCAGAACGGTCTGATCACCCTCAAGTCCGGCGTCGGCACCGACGCCAAGCTGAGCGACATCACCGACAAGAAGGGCCTGGAGTTCAAGGAGCTGGAGGCCGCGACCGTGCCCCGCGCCCTGAACGATGTGGACGCCGCCGTCATCAACGGCAACTACGCCATCGAGGCCGACCTCAAGCCCGCCAAGGACGCCCTGGTGCTGGAGAAGGCCGACGGCAACCCGTACGCCAACATCATCGCCGTGAAGAAGGGCAATGAGAAGGACGTCCGGGTCGAGAAGCTCGTGAAGCTCCTGCACTCCGACGAGGTCAAGAAGTTCATCGAGGACACCTACCAGGGCTCGGTCGTCCCGGCCTTCGCTGCCGCGACCAAGTCCTGACACCCGCACGGCATTTGTCCGACGAGCCCCGCCACCCCACTACGGGGTGCGCGGGGCTCCGTCGTGGGCCCCGCCCATGCACAACGCCCGCCCGATGCTGCATGCTGTGCCTTTACACGGTCTTCGGCATGGAGCTGCGCATGACTTCCACCTTTCCGTCCATCTCCATCAGCACGGATCGGTTGGTGCTGCGCCCGTTCGACATGGCGGACGTCCCCGCGTACATCGAGATGATGAACGACGAACTCGTCACCGCCTGGACCGAGGCCCCTCACCCCTACACCCAGGTCGACGCCGAACGCTGGGTCCGCAGGATCGCTCCCGCACAGCGCACCACCGGTGACGGCATCGTCTTCGCCGTCACCGAATTCCTCACCCAGCGACTCGTCGGCTCGGTCCGCCTGCACAACACGGACTGGCACACCCTCGCCACCGAGGCCGCGTACATCACCGCCCCCTGGGCACGCGGCGAGGGCTACGCCACCGAGGCCGTACTCGCGCTGGCCCAGTGGCTCTTCCGCGACCAGGGCTTCGAGCGCATCGAACTGCGCACCGCCGCCGACAACACCGCCGCCCAGCAGGTCGCCCAGAAGCTCGGCTGCATCAGCGAGGGAGTCCTGCGCAACGCCCGCATAGCGCGCACCCGGACGGAGGACGGCAGCTGGACCGACATCAGGACCGACCTGATCGTCTGGGGCCTGCTCTCCGAGGACCTCGAAGGAGTCGCCGAGCAACTCGCCGACGCGGGCGGCTACGGTTCCTACAACGACTGGAACTGATCCCCACCGGGGCCCCGGCGCCGTGCTGGTACGGACCCGGGTACTCTCAGGGGTCTGTCCACCCTTCGCGGGCAGCCCCACCTGCGACAACTCCAGGAGACTGACGACAGATGGCCGATCGGGTCACCGTGATCGGCTGGGACGGCTCGCCGCTGACCGGAGCGGCCACCGCCGCCCTCGCGGCCGCCACGCTCGTCGCCGGAGCCGCCCACCACCTGGCACTCCCCGAAGTCCCGGCGCACGCCGAACGGATCCGCCTGGGCTCCATCGACCTGGCCGCCCGCAGGATCGCCGGGCACCGCGGCAGCGCCGTGGTCCTCGCCGACGGAGACCCCGGCTTCTTCGGAGTCGTACGCAACCTCCGCGCCCCCGAACACGGCCTCGAAGTCGAAGTGGTACCCGCCGTGTCCTCCGTCGCCACCGCGTTCGCCCGCGCCGGAATGCCGTGGGAGGACGCCCAGATCGTCGTCGCCCACCCCCGCACCCTGCGCCGCGCCGTGAACGTCTGCCGCGCCCACCACAAGGTCGCCGTCCTCACCTCGCCCGGCGCGGGCCCCGCCGAACTCGCCCTGCTCCTCGAAGGCGTCCACCGCACCTTCGTCATCTGCGAGGAACTCGGCACCGCGCGCGAACAGGTCAGCGTCGTCACCTCCGAGAACGCCGCCGACCACGTCTGGCGCGACCCCAACGTGGTGATCGTCATCGGCGGCGGCCCCGAACCGCAGGCCACCGGCGCCTGGATCGCCGGCCGCCACCCCGCCTATCCCCGTGGCGTACGCGGCTGGGCACTGCCCCAGGAGGCCTACCCGGGCGGCGCCACCGACGCCGGGGACGAGAGCGGCGAGGGCGAGTCCCCGGGGCTGCGCGCCGCCCAACTGGCCCGCCTGGGCCCCCGTACCGGCGACCTCCTGTGGGACATCGGCTCCGGCAGCGGGGCCCTGGCCGTGGAGGCCGCCCGCTTCGGGGCGGCGGTCCTGGCGGTCGACAGCGACCCGGCGGCCTGCGCCCGCACCGCGGCGGCGGCCCGGTCGTTCGGCGTCCAGCTCCAGGTCGTCGAGGGCCGGGCACCGCATGTGCTGGAGCGGCTGCCGGAGCCCGACGTCGTACGGATCGGAGGCGGCTCAGTCCCCGTCGTCACCGCTGTCACCGAGCGCCGACCGGAACGCATCGTGACCCATGCCTCCACGCGCGACGAGGCCGAGGCGCTCGGCGCGGCACTCGCCGGAAACGGATACACCGTCCGGTGTTCGCTCCTCCAGTCCGTCGAACTGGACACGGCCGCATGGTCGGAGCGCGAACGCTCGGTCGTGTTCCTGCTCTCCGCACTGCGTTCGGACCTCGCCCCCTGACCCGTTCGGCGTACGGCGCGAGGTAGGCTGCCCGATTGTTGCACCGCGCCTGGATGTTCGTCGCTTCGTTCGTCAATGTCCGGAAAAGGGGACCGTTTTGGCCCCCGTTGTGGTACGGCAGACCGGGGGGTGCGCGACGTGGCGCAGTCCACAGCGGGCCGTGGCGAAAAGAGCTGCCGCGGCGGCGAACGGCCGCGAGAATGCAGTATGTCCGCGACCGTTTCGTGCCGCGCGGCGCGCCCGCTCGTTCTTGTTGACGGGCGCCGGCGTGCCGTGTTCGGGCGTCCCGGGCGAAGGGCCGAAGGAGCACTGACGATGGGCGAGGGGTACGCATGAGTGACACCGGCCAGATCCCGGGTGAGGGACTGCCGGAGAACGCAGGCATGGTGGAGCAGCCGGGCATCGCCGCCCCGGATGCCTACACCTACCTCGCTCCCTCCGAGCATGTCTCCGAGGACGACGATCTCCTGCTGATGCCGAGCCCCCAGGGCGCCTGGAGCGACCCGCAGGCGGTGCCGGCCCCGGGCCAGTACCCCGACGGCCTCGCCGCGCAGGCACCGCCGCCCGAACAGGCCGCCTACCAGGCCCAGCCGCAGCTTGCCTTCGAGGCTCCGGGGCAGCCCCAGGGGCCCGTGCAGGTGCAGACGCAGGAACCCGTCCAGAGTCAGGTCCAGGTGCAGGTCCAGGTCGTGGACGCCTACGCCGCGCAGCAGGCGGCGCCCGGCCCGGTGCCCGAGACCGGTCAGGGGACGCACGAGTCCGGTGGCCGCGACTCCGGTTCGGTGGATCTGAGGGGCGTACGCATCCCCGCACCCACCCCGGCTCCCGCCCCGGTGGCCCAGAGCCGGCCGCAGCCCCAGACCCCGGCACGTCGACCGCTGCACCGCGGTCCGGTCGCGGCCGACGGCGGACCGTCCTACGGCGGGTCGCCGACCGGCGGAGTGGTCCGGTCGCTCGCCGACCGCGGACCCGCGGGCGCGCCCCAGACGCAGACCCAGTCCCAGATCCACCCCCAGACCCAGGCGCGGCCCCAGGCACCCGCACGGCACGCCGGACCGCCCACGATCGGACCCGAGTACTTCGAGACGCCGGGTGACGGGGCGGCCGTACTGCCGGGCCCGCAGCTCGGTGAGATCCTGCCGCAGGGCGGAAGCCCGTGGGCGGCCCAGGCGCCGGAGCCGGTCGTCGCCCCGGCGCCGGCAGAAACGGTCGTCCCGGAGCCGGTCGTCGCCCAGGACCCGGTCGTCGCCCAGGACCCGGTCGTCGCCCCGGGGCCGGTCGCCGAGCCGGTACCTGCGGCGCAGCCGGTGCAGGTCGCGCCGGTGGTGGTACCGGAAGCCGTGAGCGCGCCGGTGGCCGATGCGGCGCAGGTCGCTGTCGAAGCTCCGGCCGAGGCTGCTGCCGAGGCAGACGTCGAGAGCGCGGCGAAGCCCGAGGCCGAGGCTGTCGCCGAGGTGCCCGCCATCGAGATCGCCCCCGTCACGCCGGTGGAGACCGCGCCGGTGGAGGCCGCACCTGAGGAGTCCGTGGAAGCCGCTCCCGTGGGCCGGTTCGTGCCCGTGGAGGGGTCGGTGCCGACGACTCCGCACCTGGCGCCGGCGCCCGTGGTGGAGCAGGCCGTGGAGCCCGAGCCCGAACCCGAGCGGGTCGCGATCGTCATGGAGCCGGTCCAGCCCGCCGAGGTCGTGGCAGCCGTCGAGACCGCCGAAGCTCCTATGACGGTCACCGCACCCGAACCCGCCCCCGAGGCAGAGGCTCTGCCCGAGCCGGATCCGGAGCCCGAGCCGGGCCCGGAGGTCATCGAGACTCCGGACATCACGGCCCCCACGGACATCACGGCCCTCACCGAGCCCGCGGCCCCCACGGAGAGCGCGGAAGCGACCGAACCCGCGCCCGCGGAGTCCGTACAGCCCGAGGCCCAGCCCGAACTCCAGCCCGAGCCCCTCGCCGACGAGGCGGCAGCCCCCCAGGCGCCCGCGTCCGAGGAGTCCGCGGCTCCCGCCGCCCCGCCCGCTCCCGGCTACGACGACGCCGAGCGCGAGGCAGTGCTGCGCGTCATGCGCGAGCGCCGCGACATCCGCAACGGCTTCCGCAGCGACCCGATTCCGCACGAGGTCCTGCTCCGGGTCCTCGAAGCCGCGCACACGGCGCCCAGCGTCGGCCACTCGCAGCCCTGGGACTTCGTGGTCATCCGCTCGGCGGAGACCCGCCGTTCGATGCACGAACTGGCACAGCGCCAACGCGACGCCTACGCCACGTCGCTGCCCAAGGGCCGGGCCAAGCAGTTCAAGGAAATGAAGATCGAGGCCATCCTCGACACCCCGGTCAACATCGTCGTCACCGCCGACCCCACCCGCGGTGGCCGCCACACCCTCGGCCGGCACACCCAACCGCAAATGGCCCCGTACTCCTCGGCACTCGCCGTCGAGAACCTCTGGCTCGCCGCCCGTGCCGAGGGCCTCGGCGTCGGCTGGGTCAGCTTCTTCGACGAGCGCGAGATGGTCCGCGCCCTGGGGCTGCCCGAGCACCTCGAAGTCGTCGCGTACCTCTGTGTCGGTTACGTCGACGAGTTCCCCGAGGAGCCCGAGCTCGTGCAGGCGGGCTGGTCGAAGCGCCGCCCGCTGTCCTGGGTCGTCCACGAGGAGACGTACGGCCGCCGTGCCCTGCCCGGCGAGGAGCCGCACGACCTGCTGCAGGAGACCATCTCCAACATCCGCCCGCTGGACGCCAAGGCGCTCGGCGAGGCGTGGGAACGCCAGAAGCGGATGACCAAGCCCGCCGGTGCGCTCGGCATGCTGGAGATCATCTCCGCGCAGCTGTCGGGGCTGTCCCGGATGTGCCCGCCGCCGATCCCGGAGCCCGCGGCCGTCGCGATCTTCGCGGGCGACCACGGGGTGCACGCCCAGGGCGTCACCGCCTGGCCGCAGGAGGTCACCGGCCAGATGGTCGCCAACTTCCTCGGCGGCGGCGCGGTCTGCAACGCGTTCGCGGCCCAGGTCGGCGCCGAGGTGTGCGTGGTCGACGTCGGCGTGGCCATGGAACTGCCCGCGACGCCCGGCCTCCTGCCCCGCAAGGTCCGCGCCGGAACGGCCGACTTCACGACCGGCCCCGCGCTCACCCGCGAAGAGGTGCTCGCGGCCATCGAGGTCGGCATCGAGACCGCCCGCGATCTCGTCGCGGCAGGCAACAAGGGCCTGCTCACCGGCGAGATGGGCATCGCCAACACCACGGCGTCGGCCGCCCTGATCTGCGTGTACACGGGCATGGACCCGGCCGAGGTGACCGGCCGCGGAACGGGCATCAACGACGAGATGCACGCCCGCAAGGTCGATGTCGTCCGCCGGGCCCTCGAACTCCACCAGCCCGACCCGGCCGACCCGATCGGCGTCCTGGCATCGGTCGGCGGCCTCGAACACGCGGCGATGGCCGGCTTCCTGCTGGGCGGTGCCTCGCTCCGTACGCCGGTCGTCCTCGACGGCGTGAGCGCGGGCGCCGCGGCCCTCGTCGCCCGGGCGATCGCCCCCGAGGCCCTCGCCGCCTGCATCGCGGGCCACCGCAGCGCCGAGCCCGGCCATGTCGCCGCGCTCAACAAGCTGGGCCTGCGCCCGCTGGTCGACCTCGACCTCCGCCTCGGCGAAGGAACGGGCGCGCTGCTGGCGCTCCCGATCGTGCAGAGCGCGGCGCGGGCGATGCACGAGGTGGCGACGTTCGACGCGGCAGGCGTCACGGAGAAGTAGGGGAACCGAGGGCGGCCTCGCCGGTGTGTGAGGCGCGTGGGTCCGGGGGCGGAGCTCCCCCCTTACGGGAAGGGGCGGGCAGGGGGAACAAGCCTGCCCGCCCGCACCCGGCCCACCCCCGCACCCACCCCGTATCGTGGACCCCACCCCACGAACCCGCACGTCACAGCCGCTCCACCGCCGCAGCGGCCGCCGCACTCCGTCCCCTGCACGAGGAGCCCGCACCGCCATGGCCGAGCACGCGGTTCACGCCGATCACGCCGATCACCCTGCGTACCCCGTCGGACTGCGTCTCGGCGGACGCCGCGTCGTCGTGGTCGGCGGCGGCCAGGTCGCCCAGCGCCGCCTCCCCGCACTCATCGCGGCGGGCGCCGACATCGTCCTCGTGTCACCGGCCGCCACCCCGTCCGTCGAGGCGATGGCCGACGCCGGCGAGATCCGCTGGGAGCGCCGCCCGTACGCCGACGGGGACCTGGCCGACGCCTGGTACGCCCTGATCGCGTCCGACGACACCGCGGCGAACGACGCCGCCTCTGCCGAGGCCGAGCGCACCCGCACCTGGTGCGTCCGCAGCGACAACGCCGACGCCGCCACGGCCTGGACCCCGGCCACCGGCCGCAGCGAGGGCGTCACCGTCGCGGTCCTCACCACCGACACCCACGGCCGTGACCCGCGCCACTGTGCCGCCGTCCGCGACGCCATCGTCGAGGGCCTGCGCGACGGCACCCTCGCCGCACCCCACCACCGCACCCGGACCCCCGGCGTCGCCCTGGTCGGCGGCGGCCCCGGTGACCCGGACCTGATCACGGTGCGCGGCCGCCGCCTCCTCGCCGAGGCCGATGTCGTCATCGCCGACCGCCTCGGCCCGCGCGACCTGCTCGACGAACTCCCGCCGCACGTCGAGGTGATCGACGCTGCGAAGATCCCGTACGGCCGCTACATGGCCCAGGAGGCCATCAACCAGGCGCTCATCGAGCACGCCAAGGCGGGCAAGGCCGTCGTGCGGCTCAAGGGCGGCGACCCGTTCGTCTTCGGCCGCGGCATGGAGGAGGCCCAGGCGCTCGCCGCCGAAGGTATCGCCTGCACCGTCGTCCCCGGCATCTCCAGCTCGATCTCCGTGCCCGGCGCCGCCGGCATCCCCGTCACCCACCGCGGAGTGGCCCATGAGTTCACCGTCGTGAGCGGCCACGTCGCCCCCGACGACGAACGCTCACTGGTCGACTGGCAGGCCCTCGCCAAGCTGCGCGGCACCCTCGTGCTCCTGATGGCCGTCGACAAGATCGGCGCCATCGCCCGTACCCTCATCGCCCACGGCAAGGCCCCCGAGACCCCGGTCGCCCTGGTCCAGGAGGGCACCACGGCAGCTCAGCGCCGGGTCGACGCCACGCTCGCGACCGTCGCCGAACGGGCCGTCGCCGAGGACGTACGCCCCCCGGCCGTCATCGTCATCGGCGACGTCGTCGCCGTCGGCACGAGCGCCGCACCGCGCACCGTCGAGTAACCAGCGGTAACAGAACTTCCCCCAAGCCGTTGGCATCACACACCGGACAAGGCAGTATCGAACCCGTGGCTGATCTCATCACCGTCGACGACCCCGACGACCCCCGCCTGCGCGACTACACCGGACTGACCGATGTCGAACTCCGGCGCAGGCGTGAGCCCGCCGAGGGCCTCTTCATCGCCGAGGGCGAAAAGGTGATCAGACGCGCCAAGCACGCCGGGTACGAGATGCGCTCGATGCTGCTCTCGGCGAAGTGGGTCGACCTCATGCGCGACGTCATCGACGAGGTCCCGGCCCCGGTGTACGCGGTCAGCCCCGAACTCGCCGAACGCGTCACCGGCTACCACGTCCACCGCGGCGCCCTCGCCTCGATGCAGCGCAAACCCCTGCCGACGGCCGACGAACTGCTGGCGACGACCCGCCGGGTGGTCGTCATGGAGGCCGTCAACGACCACACCAACATCGGGGCGATCTTCCGCAGCGCCGCCGCCCTCGGCATGGACGCCGTGCTGCTCTCGCCGGACTGCGCCGATCCGCTCTACCGGCGTTCCGTCAAGGTCTCGATGGGCGCGGTCTTCTCCGTCCCCTACGCCCGTCTCGACAGCTGGCCCAAGGCCCTGGAGACCGTACGGGAAGCGGGCTTCGAACTCCTCGCGCTGACCCCGGACGAAAAGGCCAGCAGCATCGACGAGGCGGCACCGCACCGGATGGACAAGGTGGCGCTGATGCTCGGTGCCGAGGGCGACGGGCTGTCCACCCAGGCCCTGGTCGCCGCCGACGAATGGGTGCGCATCCCGATGGCGCACGGAGTCGACTCGCTGAACGTGGGAGCCGCCGCCGCGGTCGCGTTCTACGCCGTGGCATCGGGCCGCCCGCAGAGCTGACCGGCTAGGGTCTGTCCGGCGGATCAGGGCCGGGGTCGCGGCGTCTGGTACGGCACCTCGCGGCGTTGCCGAAACGCCCGAATAGGTCCTTCCCCAAGCTCTCAACCCCGTTCGAGCAGGGGAGACCCCACCTCAGGACGCTCCGGCGCCTTGCGATGCACCGCACCGGACGCCGCTCCCTGTCCGGCCCTGATCCGCCGGACAGACCCACCGGAGCCCCGGACTCTGCGCCGGAGTTCCCGCCCGGCCCGGACTCCCGCCCCGCGCCTCGTTCCAACTCTGCGCCTGGCCCTGGGGGCGGTCCGTGCCCAGCCCGCGGGCCGGACCCTGGCACCCCTGTGCCGCCGCGATGCCCAGCGCCACCAGCAGCGTCACCACGACGAAGACGACGAGCCGCTGCCGCAGCAGCCGCGGATTGGCGGGACGCCGCCCGGTCGACGTCTTGCGGGCCCCCGGGCGCGTTCCCGGCCGGCCGTTCGTCCCGTTCGTGCTCTGCGGACGCTTGCCGGACCGCGTCGTGTTGCGCGGCGGCTGATGCTGCTGAGGGCGCGAACCACGGGTACGGGGCGACCCGGCTCGCGACGACGTGGCCTGCCGGCCGCTCTGCGGTTGCTGCTGCTTCTGCCGGCGGGGCGCCGGAGGAGCCGTACGCCGGGTCTGCTGCTCGGTGTACGGGCCGTCGATCCGGCCGGTCGGCCGGTCCAGCTCCTGTGCCGCACGCTGGACGGGCGGACGGATGTCGTGCAGCCCCTGCGCCTCCCGTGCCGCGATCTCCTTGAGCCGCATGGAGAGTTGGAGCGTGCTCGGCCGCTCCTCGGGGTCCTTCGCCAGACAGGCGCTCACCAGCGGCGCGAGCGCGTCGTGCACGTCGTACAACTGTGGTTCCTCGTGCACCACGCGGTACAGCATCACCTCGGAACTGCCGTGGCCGAAAGGCGAGTCGGCCATCGCGGCGTACGCCAGTGTGGCACCGAGCGAGAACACGTCCGTCGCGGGCGTCACCGTCGCGCCGCGCACCTGCTCGGGAGCCAGGAATCCCGGCGAGCCCACCGCCGTACCGACATGCGTGAGGGTGGACGCCCCGGTCGCCCAGGCGATCCCGAAGTCGATGATCCGGGGGCCCTTGGGAGAGAGGAGGATGTTCGACGGCTTCAGGTCGCGGTGGACGACACCGGCCTCGTGCACCGCCACCAGCCCCTCGGAGAGCGCCGCCCCGATCGAGGCCACCTCGGCCGCCGACAGCGGGCCCTCCTCGGCCACCTTGTCGTGCAGCGAGGGCCCCGGGACGTACTGCGTCGCGAACCACGGGCGGTCCGCCTCCAGGTCGGCGGCCACCAGGCGGGCCGTACAGCCGCCGCGGATCCGCCGCGCGGCGGACACCTCGCGCGCGAACCGCGAGCGGAACTCCTGGTCCTCCGCCAGATCCGGGCGGATCACCTTCAGGGCCACCCGCTGGCCCCGCCGGTCCGAACCGAGGTAGACGACGCCCATGCCGCCCGCTCCGAGCCGCCGGTGCAGCCTGAACGAACCGACGACACGCGGGTCCTCGCGCCGGAGCCGCATCATCGCCATGTCTGCCCATCCCCGCTGCCTGGTACGCCTGACGAGGCACAGCTTACGTACCCGGCGCCCGGGGCGCTCAGAGGCCGCGCCCTCGCCCGCCGATCGATTGTCGGTGCGCAGCACGGCGCGTGACGGGGTGTGGGGTCGCGGCCGTTCGTGCACCGGACGGCACCGGATGCTCAAACCGCGTGCGGTGACGAGAGATTGGTGCCATGAAGCCCACGGCCCCGACGAGGGCGGCGCCGCACACCGAACCGGCAGGGACCGGCCCGCGCCGACCGGGGCGACACGGCCCCGGCCCGCCGCCGGGAGCCCGGGCGCGGGCGAGTGAGTGAAGTCACGGCCGCCGTCCGATCCGCCGACGGCCTCGTCCGGGCGCCCGGCGGCGGGCCGGCCGCCGCACCCCGTCCGCCCATCTGATCCACAACATTCCGGGCATCCCTCCGGGCATCCCTCCGGGATGACCACGGGATCAGGCGCCCGATCTCCACCCAGGGGAGTACATCGACTACCCACGGCTCATCCTCCGGGAGGCCCGGCATTCGGTACGCGGGCATGACGTCGTACGCCCGCCGCTTCCCTAATGTTGAAGTCAAGCGGCGGGCGCAGCACTCGTCCCCCGAGGTCACACGCCCGCCGCTCCACATCCGGTCAGGAGAGGAACCATGGCGGACACGGCAACGCGGACCATGATCCGCACGCGAGGACGCAGGGCCAATGCCGCGTTCGGCAGTCGCCCGTCGTCCGGTACGCGCCACCCACTGGTGGCGACGGCGATGGTTCTTCCCCTGGCGGCCCTGCTCGTAGTCGTCTTCGGCGGCTGGGACGCAGTGGTCACACAGGCGTCGTCCGTGGGCGTGATGCTGGGGCGCTGAGCGGCGCCCCGGGTCCGGAAGAGCGGTCCGGACCGGGACATCCGGCCAACAACCCCGTGGGGACGGGGGTGCGGCGGACGGCAGCGTTTGTCCGGTCAGCTGGGGAGCTGACCGGACATCGCGCTGTCCGGGACCTTTCCGCCGCGCGCGTACGCTCGTCGGCGGGCCCGGCACGGACCGGCCCGCCCGTATCCGTCCGCCACCGGGGGAGACCGTGACCACCGCAGTCGTACGCGCGCTGGGCGCCCTCGCCCACCGGGCCGCCCACACCGGACCCCCGGCCGACTGCGCCTGCCCGCCACCGGCCGTGCTCGCGGACCGCGCGGACGGCACGGTGGTCCGCAGCGGTCCCGTCGTCGCCAAGGCCCACGCCCCCGGCACGGACACCCCCGGTCTGCTGACCCGCCTGACCCTCGCGAACGACCCCCGCCTGACCGGCATCCTGCTCGCTCCGCTGCGGCCCCGGCCCGCCACCCCGCTGCACGGCCGCCCCGTCACGCTGTGGCCCCACGGCCAGCCCGTCGACCCCGACGACCCGGACGCCGCCCCCTGGGAAGAAGCCGCCGTCCTGCTCGCCGGGCTCCACCGGACCCCGCCCACCGCCCCGCTCCCGCCCATGCGGGGCCCCGCCAAGGCCGCGCTCGCCGTTGCCCGGATGCGCGCCGCCCGGCCCGGCGAACCGGCCACGGCCCCCGTACTCGAAGCCTGGCGCCGCCTGCCGGCCTGGGCCCGCGACGAAGCCGCCGCGCCCCCGCACCGCGCGGGCTTCCTCTGCCACGGCGATCTGCACCTGGGCCAACTCGTCCGCCACCCCGCGCCGCACGGACCCTGGCTGCTCATCGACATCGACGACACGGGGCTCGGCGACCCCGCCTGGGACCTCGCCCGCCCCGCCGCCTGGTACGCGGCCGGGCTGCTGCCCCCCGACGTCTGGCTCCGCTTCCTGGACGCCTACCGGGCGGCGGGCGGACCCGCCGTACAGGCCGAGGGCGACCCCTGGCCCGAACTGGACGTCCCGGCCCGCGCCCTGACCGTGCAGACCGCGGCGCTCGCACTCGCCAAGTCCGCGGCTAAGGGCCGGAGTCCGGATGAAGTGGAGCAGACGATGATCGATGCCTGTGCCCGAATTGCCGCTCTCCCGCCCGAGTTGGCCGCCGAGTACTCGTCGTAGGCTGAACCGACCGTCGCCGGGCATGCATTCCGGGGACGGCGACCCGACGGCGAGGAGTGAGCCGAACCATGCAGTGTCCCAAGTGCCACGCACAGATGCAGACGTACAACCGCAATGGCATACAGATCGAGCAGTGCAGCGGCTGCCGGGGGATCTTCCTCGACTACGGCGAGCTGGAGACCCTGACCCGCATCGAGGCGCAGTGGACGCAGCAGGCCCCGCCCGCCCCGCCCGCCTACCCGGCCGCCCCGGCGCCCGCCTGGGGCGCCCCCCAGTACCAAGGCGGCCACCACGGCGGTCACTACCGGCACAAGAGCTTCGGCCGCATGCTCTTCTCGTCCTGAGGGAAAGCGCTGCGGGCCCGGACGGAAGACGTCCGGGCCCGCCACCGCACGCACCGCCGCCCACCGCGGGGACGACAAAGCCCCGGTCGCCGAGACGACCGGGGCTTGTACTGCGTGCGCGATACTGGGATTGAACCAGTGACCTCTTCCGTGTCAGGGAAGCGCTCTCCCGCTGAGCTAATCGCGCAGGGTGAACCTGCGTGTACTGCGTGCGCGATACTGGGATTGAACCAGTGACCTCTTCCGTGTCAGGGAAGCGCTCTCCCGCTGAGCTAATCGCGCGGGGGTCCTTGTGGACCGGTGGACGATACTGGGATTGAACCAGTGACCTCTTCCGTGTCAGGGAAGCGCTCTCCCGCTGAGCTAATCGTCCTTGGAGGTGGAGACGGGATTTGAACCCGTGTAGACGGCTTTGCAGGCCGTTGCCTCGCCTCTCGGCCACTCCACCAGGAGTGGGGGTTCGGGAAGATCCCCCACTTTCTGCGAGCGGACGACCAGGTTCGAACTGGCGACCTCAACCTTGGCAAGGTTGCGCTCTACCAACTGAGCTACGTCCGCTTGTCTTTTCCGACCCGCTTGCGCGTCCCGGCGACGTGTTGAACTCTAGCGGATTCCCGGGCCAGTACAAAAACGCGTTTGTGCAGCGTGCTGAGGTGCGTTCGCCCCGGCGCAGGTCATCGTGCGCCGTCCTAGACTCAACGGCGTGCACGACCTTGTCCCGATGGCCCGCTTCGGCGGCCTCGTCGCGTCCGATCTGCAGGACGTGACCAGTGATCCCACCGCCCTCGACTCGTCCGGCTTCTGGGCCGTGTCCGCCGATTTCGAGGGCCGTCTCGTCTGCGCCCGCTTCGCCTCCGTGCGTACGGAGGCGGTGGCCGCCCCGGCGCGCGGCGGCTGGCGCGGGCCTGCGGTCGGTGACTGGAGCTCGTCCCTGGACCGTGCCGCGTACACCGCGGGCGTACGGCGGATCCGCGAGTACATCGCGGCCGGCGAGGTCTACCAGGCCAACCTCTGCCGGGTGATGACCGCTCCACTGCCCGACCCGGCCGCCTCGGACGTGGACGCGCTGACCGCGCTGCTCGCGCGCGGCAACCCCGCCCCTTACGCAGGAACGATCCGGCTGCCCGCGCACGGCGTGGAGATCGCCACCGCGTCCCCGGAACTCTTCCTCGAGCGGGACGGCCGGACCATCGAGTCCGGACCGATCAAGGGCACCGGGCGGACCGAGGCCGATCTGCTGGAGAAGGACCACGCCGAGAACGTGATGATCGTCGACCTGGTCCGCAACGACCTCGGGCGGGTCTGCGCCACCGGATCGGTCACGGTCCCCGACCTGTGCGTCGTGGAGAAGCACCCCGGACTCGTCCACCTCGTCTCCACCGTGCGCGGGGAGCTCGCCGAGGGGGCCGGCTGGCCCGAACTCCTCGACGCCGCGTTTCCCCCGGGCTCCGTCACCGGAGCACCCAAATCCAGCGCTCTCAGGATCATCGAGGAACTGGAGACCGCACCGCGCGGCCCCTACTGCGGCGGCATCGGCTGGGTCGACGCCGACCGCCGCACCGCCTCTCTGGCCGTCGGCATACGTACGTTCTGGATCGACCGGACCGCAGCCGCCCCGGTCCTCCGCTTCGGTACCGGGGCCGGCATCACCTGGGGCTCCGACCCGGAGCGCGAATGGGACGAGACCGAACTGAAGGCCTCCCGGCTGCTCGCTGTAGCGTCGGGCGCTCACGAAGCGACTGGAAGGACCGCGTGATGAGGATTTGGGTCAACGGCGAACTGCGGGACGCCGACGACGCCCGGGTGTCCGTACTCGACCACGGACTCACTGTGGGGGACGGCATCTTCGAGACGGTCAAGAGCGTCGAGGGCAGGCCTTTCGCCCTCACCCGCCACCTCGACCGGCTGACCCGCTCGGCCCGCGGCCTCGGCCTCCCCGCGCCCGACCTCGACGAGGTGCGCCGCGCCTGCGCCGCCGTCGTCGACGCCAACCCGATGGCGCTCGGCCGGCTGCGCATCACCTACACCGGAGGACTCTCCCCGCTCGGCTCCGACCGCGGCGACGACGGTCCCGGCCTCGTCGTCGCCCTCGGGGAGGCGCGCCGCCGCCCCGACACCACCGCCGTGATCACCGTCCCCTGGACGCGCAACGAACGCGGTGCGCTCGCCGGGCTCAAGACCACCTCGTACGCCGAGAACGTCGTCGCCCTCGCCCGTGCCCATGAGCACGGCGCGTCCGAGGCGCTCTTCGCCAACACGGTCGGACAGCTCTGCGAAGGCACCGGGTCCAATGTCTTCGTCGTGCTCGACGGGCGGGTGCACACCCCGCCGGTCGCCTCCGGCTGCCTCGCCGGGATCACCCGCGCACTGGCCGTGGAGTGGACGGGGGCCGAGGAGACCGACCTGCCGTTCGACGTCCTGGAACGGGCCGAGGAGATCTTCCTGACCTCCACCCTGCGTGATGTGCAGGCCGTCCACCGGGTGGACGGCCGGGAGCTGCCCGGTGCGCCCGGACCGGTGACTGCCAAGGCCATGCGGATCTTCGACGAGCGGGCCGGGAACGACCTCGACCCGTAGAACCCGCACCTCGACTCCGTAAAACCGGGTGACGGGCCGGGGCACAGTGGATAGAACAACTGCGATGACTACGACCCTCCGGCCGACCGGGCCGATCCAGCAAGGCGCCGACGGCGCGAAGAGCCGCTCGTACGACGTGTGCGACAACGGGCGGCCCGTCGGCGCCGTCGAGATCGGTACGGATCCGCGGTTCGGTGCCTCGGTCGGCGTGCTGCGTTCCCTGAGCGTCGACGAATCCCGCCGCAGGCGCGGCCGCGGCACCATCGCGGTGCTGGCGGCCGAAGAGGTGCTGCGCGGCTGGGGCTGCACCCAGGTGCGCCTGGCGGCGCCCGAGGGCAACGAGGGAGCGCAGGGCCTGGCCGCCGCACTCGGCTACACCGAACGCGGCCGGAACATGCTCAAGGAACTCGACCGGACGGCTCCGGCGCTTTTGGACGGTGTCGTCGCCCGGCAGATGAGCGCCGAGGAGTTCGCGCGCTGGCAGAGCACCAGCGTCGACACGTACACGCAGTCCTGGATCGACCAGGGCGTTCCGGCTGAGCAGGCCATACAGAAGTCCAGGAACGACTATGCCCGTAACCTGCCGGACGGCATGGAAACCGCGGGCATGCATTTCCACGTCCTCGTTCACGAGGGCGTGGTCGTCGGCCATCTGTGGGTGTCGGTGCGCGAAGAAAGCCCGGGCGAAAAGGCCGGATACGTCTTCGACGTCGAAGTGGGCGAGGAGTACCGGGGCCGAGGCTACGGACGTGCCCTGATGTGGCAGGCGGAACACATCACCCTGGACGCGGGCGCCCACCGCCTCGGGCTGCATGTCTTCGCCGGCAACACACCGGCTCAGCGGCTGTACGAGTCGCTCGGTTACCGGACGACTCAGTACAACCTGGCCAAGACGTTCTGACCCGCCGCCGGCTCAGCCCTGCTCGGCGAGCAGCCGGTCGGCGATCTCCTCGATGCGTTCGCGCAGCCCGTCCTGGCTCCTGCCGCCGTCCAGCCGCTCGTCGCCGATCACGTACGTCGGCGTGCCGGTGACCCCGATGGCCTTGCCCTCGGCCTGGTCGGCGTCGACGATCAGCATGTGGCGGCCGTCGATCAGGGCGGTGTCCATCTCCTCGGCGTCCAGGCCGATTTCCCGCGCCACCTCGATCAGCAGCGGCTCGCCGGTGCGGCCGAGGTCGGCAGTGCGGGCGAGAACCGCCTCGATGTACGGCCAGCCCGTGCCCTGGGCCGTCGCCTCCTCGGCGGCCTGCGCGGCGGCGTGGGCGTGCTTGTGCTTCTCCAGCGGGAAGTGCCGCAGCCGCACCTCCAGCCGGTCGCCGTACTTGGCCCGCAGGGCGTGCACATCGGTGAGGGCCTGGTGACAGTCGGGGCACTGGAGCTCGCACCACAGGTCGAGGACGACCGGCGCTGCGGCGGTGGAATCGCTCATGCGGCCAGTCTCCCAGGGCGCGCGCGAGCGTCCCAATCCGCATCCCCCTCCGTATCCGGTCCGTATCCCCGTCCGGTCCGCTCCGGCTTCGGGCCGGAGTGCTTGGGAATCGGCACCTGCGGAGGATCCCGGCCCTGAAATGTCCCTGATGTGGTCCTGGAGCGTGGCCGCACGGGTGGTGGGCGGTGCAGGATGGAAGGGACGTTTCCCCTTGTGCCTGGAGGCCCCGATGCTTGCCGAGACCATTTGCTCCGCGGTGTCCGCGGCGGGCCTGGGCATCGCCGCCGTCACCGCGTACCGGAAGCGCTTCCTCGCCGCGGCCCGGATCGCCGCCTACTCCCTGGTCCCGATCGCGCTGGTGCTGACCGGGATCGTGGACTGGGTCGCCGGAATCGCCTTCAAGCCGAGCGTCTGGCTCGGCTTCGGGCTGCTCGCCGTGGCCTGGCTGCTGTTCATGACCACGCGCGCGGTCGAGCGCCGAGGCGTCGGCACCCGTAAGGAACGCAAGGCCGCCGCACGGGCGGCGCAGGGCGGGGCCGTCGCTCCGGCGGCTTCGGCACCCTCCCTCGGCTCCGGGCTCCCGGCGACCCGGGCGCAGGCGGTCCCGAAGACGAAGGCGAAGGAACAGTCCGCGTCGTCGGGCGAGGACTTCAGCGACATCGAGGCCATCCTGAAGAAGCACGGCATCTGACCCGCACCACCGCGACGGGGTGGGGGGCATGATGGGCGACCGGACCGGCGGTCGTCGCCGGGGAGTCGGCCCGCGACGGCGTCCGTACGATGGGGTGACGCCGTGGACCGGTGCGGCCGAGGGCATCAGTGGGGCAGGGATCAAGGATGTGGCCCGGCAGGCCGGAGTCTCCGTGGGCACCGTGTCGAATGTGATCAACCGGCCCGAGGCGGTGCTGCCGGAGACCCGTACCCGGGTGCTGGCCGCCATCGAGGAACTCGGGTACGTGCGCAGCGAGTCGGCCCGCCAGCTCAGGGCCGGCCGTAGCCGGATCATGGCACTGCTCGTCCTGGACATGGGCAACCCGTTCTTCGTCGACGTGGCCCGCGGCGCCGAGCGCGCGGCCCGTGTGGCCGGCCTCGGTGTGATGGTCTGCAACAGCGGCCAGAGCCCGACGGAAGAGGCCGAGTACCTCGGACTCTCGCCGAGCAGCGGGTGTGCGGTGTCCTGGTCACCCCCGCCGACGCGACCGGCCGCAACCTGGAGGCGTTCCGTCGTCACCGCATCCCCTTCGTGCTGGTGGACCGCGTCGTGTCCTCCACGGGGACCTGCGCGGTCTCCGTGGACGATGTCCGCGGCGGCGCGCTCGCCGCTGGTCATCTGGTCTCGGCCGGGCACCGCTCGGTGGCGTACGTCAGCGGCCCCGGTGACCTTCACCAGATCAGGGACCGACGCGAGGGCGCCCTGTCGGCCCTCTCCGACGCCGGACTGCCGCCCGAGGCACTCGTCGAGATCCCCTCCGACCGACCGGACGTGGCGGCGGGGCGCGATGCGGGGGCCCGGCTGCTCGGACTCGTGCCCCGGCCGACCGCGGTGTTCTGCGCCAACGACCTGCTCGCCCTCGGTGTGCTGCAGTCTCTGTACGCGGCGGGCGTGCGGGTGCCGCACGACATCGCCATCGTCGGCTACGACGACATCGAGTTCGCGGCGGCCGCTGCCGTACCGCTGACCTCGGTCCGTCAGCCCGCCGTCGTGATGGGCAGGATGGCCGCGGAGCTCCTGCTGGAGGAGGCGGACGACGAGGGCGGTACCCACGAGCACCGCAGTGTGGTGCTCCAGCCCGAGTTCGTGGTGCGCGCCTCCAGCACGACACCACGCTGAGACCGGGTTGCGCTGCCTCCCCGCGATTCCCGCCCGCAATTCGGTGCGTCTGCCGCGGTGTTGTGCTGCGCCGACGTCAACGACGAGTGGTTCAGGGGTTGTCGTACCGAAAATCTGACGGACGACCGGACGCCGGAGCGAATCGCGCCCCACTCCGGGGTGGGTGAACTCCCGGCGTAAAAAGGCGTGTTGATCGCCAACGGGGCCCGTTCTGGGTCATGATCGTCTCGAGATGGTGGACACCTCCCGGGGCGATGCCCCCGCACCCGCTGACGAAGAGCCGCGCGGCTGCCTCTTCGCGCTTTCCCAGCCCCCTTTGATGATCTTCCTCGCGGTGGTCGGCAGCCTGCTGCTGATGGCCGCGGTGCATGATCTCTTCATGCTGTGAACGGTCAGCCGGCCGCTTCCTTGCGGCGTGCCCGGTACGCGGCCACATGCAGACGGTTACCGCAGGTGCGGCTTGAGCAGTAGCGCCGGGAGCGGTTGCGGGAGAGGTCGACGAAGGCGTGCCGGCAGTCCGGCGCCTCGCAGCGGCGCAGCCGCTCCTGCTCGCCCGCCACCACGATGAACGCCAGGGCCATGCCGCAGTCGGCCGCGAGGTGGTCGGCGACCGAGGCGTCCGGTGCGAAGTAGTGCACATGCCAGTCGTAGCCGTCGTGGTTGCTGAGCTGCGGTGTGGTGCCGGCGGCGGCGACGAGGGCGTTGACGAGTGACGCCGCGGTCCGGGCGTCGTCCGTCGCGAAGATCTCGGCGAAGCGCGTCCGGACGTCTCGTACGGCGCGCAGGTCCTTCTCGTGGAGCTCGCCCACGCCGCTGATGCGATGGCGGCGCGCGAAGTCGTACAGCGCTTCGATGCCGGCGAGACCGTCGACCGGCCCGCCCTCCGGCTGCCCGCTCTCCGGCGCCGTGTTCAGCAGGTCGACCACCGTGTCGAGGGCGATCCGGGTGTCGTGGGGGATCAGCACGCTTTCGCTCCCTGGCCTCCGGCGGGCGGGTGCCCGCCGATGCCGGCTGACTCTACTGGCTCGGTGCCCCCGCACAGAGGCCCGAGAGCGCCCATTTGGGGCGCGAGGAGCGCGTACCGGCCGCCTGCGGGTACCCGTGGCCGGTGGCCGCCCGTCCTGGCCGTGGCGGGCGGCCTGGGCCCGCGGGGCGCGCGCCGGTGCGCGGAGCGTGGCCGCACGCGTGGGCGGTAACGCGCGCCGACGCCGTCATCACGGTGGATTCCGTGGTGACGGCGTCGGTGTCAGCCCTATGAGGTTGTCCGCGCGGCGCCGTCTCCCCGAGTCGGACGGCGCCGTGCAGCTCTCGGCCTGGCTCAGCTCTCGGCCAGGATGTGTGAGAGCTCCGTGTCGAGATCGAAGTGACGATGCTCGGTGCCTGGCGGAACCGCGGCGTCGGTCCTTTTCAGGAACGACTCCAGGGCCCTCGCCGGGGCTTCGAGCAGGGCTTCGCCCTCTGGGGAGCTCAGTGCGATGCAGACGACGCCCTGGCCGTGGCTACGTGATGGCCAGACGCGGACGTCTCCGGTGCCGGTGGGCCGATGCAGCCCCTCGGCAAGGAGGTCGCGGGCGAAAACCCATTCGACCGTTTCCTCCGCTCCGGTGTGGAAGGTGGCGTGCACGGCATAAGGATCGGCCGTGTCATACCGCAGGCCCGCGGGTACAGGCAGTGAAGACTCGCTCGACACAACGAGGCGCAGGTGCAGCTCGCAGCTGACCGTGGTGTTCATAAGCGCCAGGGCCTTTCGCTCAGTGTGCGCTCGGGGATTCGCACGTCGGCGAAATCGACATGCCACCTACGGTGGCGTTGTAAACCCCTCTGACCTTTTTGTGGCCCTTCAGGTAGCTCGTGCAGCGGTGTGTAACTTTGGGTTATGCGGCCATTCCGGTGACGAAGGGCGTTCCGGTAGGTTGGGCCCCATGAACGCGGACAGTGACGAGCGGGACGGCGGCGCCGGACCGGCGAAACCGTTGTCCGCCACGGGGGATGTGACGGGAGAGGCCACGGAGGGTGTGACGAGGGAGGACCGGGAGCTCGGTTCCCGGGCACCCGGGTTCATCAGGGCCTCACGGGCACTGCATGTGAGCTGGCAGGTCGGCGTCTTCGTGGTCGGCCTCGCGGTGGTCGTCGCGGGGATCATCATGCTGCCGCTGCCCGGCCCCGGCTGGCTGGTGATCTTCGGCGGCATGGCGATCTGGGCCACCGAGTTCGTCTGGGCGCAGCTGGTGCTGCGCTGGACGCGTCGGAAGGTCACCGAGGCCGCCCAGCGGGCGCTCGATCCCAAGGTCCGGCGACGCAACATCATCCTCACCGTGACCGGTCTGGTGATCATCGCGGTACTCGTGGGGATCTACGTCTGGAAGTTCGGCGTGACCATGCCGTGGAAGATCCACGAGTGACCGGGGTGGTCATGGGGCGCCGCTGACATGCGGTAATGTTTGGCCTGCGCCCGGGCGATTAGCTCAGTGGGAGAGCGCTTCGTTCACACCGAAGAGGTCACTGGTTCGAACCCAGTATCGCCCACCCGGACAGAGGGCCCGTGAGACCGCAGAGTCTCACGGGCCCTCTGCGTTTCCCGCGCTGTCCCGACCGGGCCCCCTCGACTTGTCGCAGACCGCCGGCCGGTCCGAGGCCCCGAGGGCGCCTTGGACCGGCCGTGCGCCACACCTCACCGCATCCGGCCCAGGACACCCTTCAGGCGCCGCGCATCGCGCAGCCGTTGCTCGTACGTCGCCCCGACCACCAGCAGCAGCACCCCGGCGAGCGCGGGCGGCAGCCAGCGCGGCAGTACGCCGACGACCTGGACCACGTACGGCGCGAGCTCGTGCACGGCGTCCAGCGCCAGCACCGCACCACCGAGCAGCAGCAGAGCCTGCAGCCGCAGCCGCGCGCCCGCCAGGGTGATCACCAGCGCCGCCGCACCGAGCAGCAGCGGCCGCACCCAGGACGGATCGACCCATGCCGCGAAGAGACTCGGCACCAAAGTCGCCGCGAGACCCGCCCCGTACGCCGTCCACGACGACGCCTCGGGGTCACGGCGCCGACGCAGCACACCGACCGCCAGGGCGGGCACCGTCACCGGCAGGGTGTATGCCTCCGGGGCCGACACCCCCGAAGCCGACAATCGCAGCCACGCCGCCAGGACGAACAGTGCCGTCGCCAGATACCCGGCCACCGGCCGGCGCTCGGGCCGTACGGCCGTGCCCGCCGCCAGCACCCCGCACAGCGACAGGACCAACGCCAGGAACGGCCGGTCCGGCACCGCCATGCCCACCGCCACGACACCCGCCACGGCCCCGGTCAGCTCGACCGGCAGAGCCGGCGGGCGGCCCCGCAGCCGCGCCCCGAGCAGCACCGTCACCACAGGGACGACCAGCATGACCGGCGCCGCCCGATACCCGGCGAGCCCCCACGACGCCCCCGCCGCACGGGCCAGCACCATCCCGCACACCACCGCACCGCAGGCCGGCACCGCCTGCGCCATCCGCAACACCCCTGCCGCACGCGCCGCCTGAGCGGACGGCAACGGCGGCAAGGCCCGCGCTGCCGGGACCGCGGCACCGCCGAGCACCACCGCAGCCGCCCCGAACACCACCAGCAACCCCGTGAACACCGCGTACGTGGCGGTCTCCGTGGCGAGCGACAGCATCCCCACGCTCACCGCACCGAGCAGCCCACACACCAGCGCGGTCCGCCCCGCCCCATCTGCCCCCCGGCGCAGTTCCCGGACCGCCACCGCGAACACCCCGGCGACCAGGACCGACTGCACCGACACCGCGGCCGCGTACGACAGTCCCAGCACCGCGGGCAACGCGGTGAACCCCGCCCAGCCGAGCGCCACCGCACCGGCCCCCGCCGCACCCCGCCACGCCGCCCTCGGTGCGACGACCGGCCCGGCCACCCGCAGCCACGACGCCCACGACCGGTACGCCGCCCCCGACAGAGCGGCCACCGCCAACAGCACCACCGGGGCCGAAGCCATTGCGGACCACGCGCCGGCCTCCATGCCCAACGCGCCCCGTACCCCGCCCTCCGGCACCCCCGACCACACCCGGGCCGCCTGCGACACCGTGCCCACCAGCGACAGACCGACCGGCGGCACCGCGGCCAGCACCGAGCCCACCGTCACCGCCGACGAGGCCCACAGCAGCCCCTTCCCGACCGGGCGCGGCAGCGGAGCGCGCACCGCCGCCAACAGCACCACACCGCACAGCAGGTACAGCGGCACCGACCAGCTCCAGGCCACCCCGGCGCCCAGCACACCACCCACCGCGGCCACCCCGCCGAGCCCGGCCACCGCCCCACCGGCCACCGCGAGCCCCGCCGGCGCACGCCATGCCCCGGCCACCGCGACCGCCGCACCCGCGAGCAACAGCAGACCAGGCGCCACCGCGGCCGACACGGCATCGGCGGACACCGACTGCCCCAGGCCCACCAGCAGGCCCAGCAGGCCCGTCGTCCAGCAGCAGAAGCAGGCCGTGACCCGTACCGCAACTCCCTTGCCCCACACCGCGATCGCACAGTCCAGCGCCGCCGTCGCCAGCAACGCCCAGCCGAACACCGTGGCCTCCGCACCCGCCGACCACGCCCACAGCAACAGCGGCAGTTGCGCGGTCACCACGGCTAGCGGCAGCGGCAGCCGAAGCCGGCCGAGCAGCAGCCCGTACGCACCCCAGAGCACCGCCAGCACCGCCGAGGCGACCGCGGCGAAACCGGGACTGCCGGCCTCCGGCACCGCCAACTGGTGCAGCGCGTACGCGTCCAGCACCATCAGCACCGACGCCAGAGCGGCGAGCGACTCGGCCGTCGAGGGCAGCCCGCGGCGCAGCAGCACGGCGGGAGCGGAGAGCGCCGCGACCGTCACCATCGTGAGCACCGCCGAGCGGCCGCCGATACCCATCTGACCCCAGCTGACCAGGGTGAACGCGATCGCAGCGACCGTGAGTAGCAGACCGCCCAGGGTGAGCAGCACGTTCTGCGCGCTGCGCGGCCCGGCCGGCGCGGTGGGAGGACCGAAGGGAGCCGTGAACGGGGCCGGCGGCCGGACCGGCGAGGGCGGTCCGTACGGAGCGGCGGGCGGCGGCACGGCGGGGCGCGCGGCGGGCTGCGCCAGCACACTCACCAGCCAGGCACGACGAACCAGCAACTGGGACCGGCGGGCGTCCAGCCGGGCCAGCTCGTGATCGAGGAGCGCCAATTCCTCGGCGGGCGGCGGCACATGTTCCATGGACGGGAGTGTGGCGCGGGCAACAGGACCGGACATGGGCTCGGGTACTCAGTTCCCCGGCTGAGTACGCGCAGACTGGGGTCATGGACTGGAGCCACTACCGATTCGTGAGTGTCTGGGACCTGCCGGGACCGCCCGACACCGTGTACGAGATCCTCGGACGCCCCGACGACTACCCGCGATGGTGGCCGCAGGTCCGCGAGGTCACCTCGGACGACGGCACCACCGGCACCACCCGGATCCGCTCCCTCCTCCCGTACGACCTCGTCATGACCGTCCGCGAACGCCGCCGCGACCCCGCGGCCCGGGTCCTCGAAGCGGCCCTCGGCGGCGACCTCGTCGGCTGGGCCCGGTGGACGGTCACCGCGCACGGCTCCGGCAGCCGTGCCACGTACGAGCAGGAGGTCCAGGTGCACCGACGGCTGATGCGGCTCCTCGCGGTGCCCGGACGCGCCGTGTTCCGGGCCAACCACGCGCTGATGATGCGCGCCGGGCGCCGGGGTCTCACGGCCTGGCTGGAAGGAGTTTGAACCGGACACCACGAGCCCTGTATGGTTCAACCCGTTCCCGGGCGATTAGCTCAGTGGGAGAGCGCTTCGTTCACACCGAAGAGGTCACTGGTTCGAACCCAGTATCGCCCACCCGGAAGAGGCCGGTCCGTCAGCAGAACCGACGGACCGGCTTCTGCGTGTCCGGGCGCGGGAGCCGCGGCGGCGTCCGTCGGCCCGACCCGTCCGATCATGCCGCGGCGGGCAGTTCCGGGCGCAGCGGCCACGCGGGATCCACCGCCTCGACCGTGCCGTTCTTCGCGAACCACGCCTGCAGCCCACGCGCCTGTGCCGCATGCCACACGGCCTGCAACGTGTGCAGCTCCGGCGGGGACAGCCGCTCCAGCCGGGACGAGAACCGCCGCCCCACCGCCCGTACCAGCTCCAGCGAGGCCGCCGCATCGGCCGCCGCGTCGTGCGCGCCGTCCAGCACCACCCCGTACAGCTCGCAGAGATCGGTGAGGGTCCGCCGCCCCTTGCGGTAGCGGTCCAGGTGCTTATCGAGCACGCGCGGATCCAGCACGCACAGCGGTGTGTTCTGCAGGTAATGGGCGAGTGACGACGCGCGGTGGCGCCTCAACTCCCGGTCCAGCAGGGTCAGATCGAACGGTGCGTTCATCACGACGAGCGGCCGGCCGGACGCACACTGCTCGGCGAGCGCACGGGCTATCTCCTCCACCACCGGCGCGGGCCAGCGGCCGTTGCGCTGAAGGTGATCGTCGGTCAGACCGTGGATCGCGGTCGCCCCCACGGGCACCGGAACCCCCGGATTCACCAGCCAGCGGGTGACCCGCACCCGCCCGCCTGCCGTGTCCTGGACGACCAGGGCGGCCGAAACGATCCGGTCCTCCTCGACGTCCACTCCCGTCGTCTCGGTGTCAAATGCGGCCAGTGGCCCTTCGTACCAGTGAGTCATCCCCGAACTCCTCGTGCGCGAACGGCAGATGGCGTGATTCCCCTGCCCGGTCCGGTGATACCCGCACCCTTTGCCTGATACGCCGTTTGCGCGCCGTTCCGTGCGGTGACAACACAGGTGGGGGCGACGGAAGTTGTCCGTCACCCCGCCATCGAGACCAATCCGTCGAAGAACCGATCGGCACAGCCCGGAAGGCCCACGCAGCCATGGCGCTCGCGCAGCCCGAACCGAGCGGGCTGCTGCCCCAGCGGATCGCACCGCTGCGCGGCACACTCGCCACCACCGCCTGCATGGAGACGCTCCAGGTGGGCTACTTGCACGCGGTCGCGGCTGCGGCGGGGTGCTCCCTGGCGCAGCCCTTCCCCGACAACGGCATCGACTGGCACGTCAGCCATGGCGCCCCCGGCCATGCCGTGGACGACGAAGTGACCATAAAGGTGCAGCTCAAATGCACCTACCAGATCCCGCCGAATCCGCCGGGACCGACGTTCTCCTTCACACTCGACAACGCACATCTCGTGAAGCTCGCCCGGACCCCCGTGTCGGTGCACAAGATCCTCGTCGTGATGATCGTGCCGCGCAGCCAGGACGAGTGGCTGCGTGCCGGACACGACCGGCTCGACCTGCGGCACTGCTGCTACTGGACCAACCTCGCCGGGCACGCGGTCACGGGCCGGCACCGGACCACCGTGCGGATCCCGACCTCACGCATCTTCGACGACCGGGCGCTCTGCGAGATCATGACCCGCGTAGGGGCGGGAGGGAGACCCTGATGCACCGGCCGATGGACGAGTCCGTCAACCCCGTCAACTCCGTCAACCCCATCAATTCCGTCAACGAAGTGATCCCGTCGGCCATGCGCCCGCACCCGAGCGAATCCGCGGGAGCGTGGGCCACCGCTCCCCGGCCGCCCGGGGACATCCCCGACCCCGCCCGGGTCGACCCCGCGGTCCTCGCCGCCCTGCTCGACCGGCACGGTTGGCTCCGCCGCGGCGGAGCGGCCGGACGGTACAGCCGCTGGACCCCACCGGGACCACCCGCCCCGCCCGGCGGCGGTACGAGCCTCCTCGTACCCGACACCACCGCCTTCCCCGACAGTGAGGACCTCCTCGGCGAGGCGCTGACCGCCCTCGCCCGCAGCGCCGCGCCCTCCGCCCGCGAAGTCCTGGTCTCCCTCGCCGTGCCCAGCGACGAGATCCGGTGGTGGCGCGAGGTCCCCGAACCCGTCGGGGGAGCGGCCGGGGCGGCAGGCTGGACGGGCGCGGAGCAACTGCACAGCGCCGCCCGGCAGATCCTGCTCGCCGGAGCCCTCGCCGTCCGAGCACGCGCCGGCTACCACGGCGCACGCCACCGCCGCAGGGCCCGGGCGGCCCTCGACGGCATCCTCGTCGGGCCCGCGCCCGGCGGCCGCGAGCTCGCCGCGTTCGTCCCCGTGGAACCGGGCCGGCCCGTCGCCGTACGGCTCTACCACGCCCTGCACGCCACCCGCGACGCCGTGGACTACCAGCGGGCCACCGGCGGCTTCGAAGCCTTCGACACCGCCGTCGAGGCAGGAGTCGGCCGGGAACTCACCGAGGCCCTCATCGCGCTGGTCCAGGGCTCGGAAGGGGCCGGGATCGCTCTGGAGTGGGCGCCCGCCGCCGGGATCCCCGAGGGCTGCCCGGCCCGTCCCGAGCCGGTGGAATTCTCCCCGGGCGACCTGCCCGCCCTGCGCCGGGCGGGCGCCCGCTACCTCCGGGACGAGCCCGCCGTGCCGGTACGGATCACCGGCGCCGTCGTCCGGCTGCGTCGCTCGGGACCGCGGGGCGCCGGAATCGTACGGCTGCGGGTGCTGGCCGGAGCCGAGGTGGCGCACGTACGGCTGGAGCTGGACGAGGAGGCGTACCGGATCGCCGGCCACGCCCACCTGGTGGGCCTGCCGATCAGGGTGGAGGGCAGGCTGGAGAGCCGTGGCGGCTTCCGGCGGCTGACCCGGACCGCGCAGGTGGTGCCCGTGCAGGTGGACGAGGCGGAACGGGACCGGCTGATGAAGTCGCTCCAGGAGAACGTCGACTATTTCGAGGAGGCGTGCACGGGCGAATAGGGGCGTAGCGGGGGAGCCGGCGGCCTTCACGGCTCCACCGTTTCGCAGAGGGGGCCCGCGGCTCGGTACGATTCGTATCGCACGCGCACCACGCATGCGTGCGTACCCCCTGAGTCAGGAGAGACCGGTGTCAGACGTCCGTGTGATCATCCAACGCGATTCCGAGCGGGAAGAGCGCGTGGTGACGACGGGCACTACGGCAGCCGAGCTCTTCCCCGGCGAGCGCACCGTTGTCGCCGCCCGGGTCGCCGGTGAGCTGAAGGACCTCGCGTACGCCGTCGCCGACGGCGAGGTCGTCGAGCCCGTCGAGATCTCCTCCGAGGACGGCCTGAACATCCTGCGGCACTCCACCGCGCACGTCATGGCGCAGGCCGTTCAGCAGCTCTTCCCCGAGGCCAAGCTGGGCATCGGCCCGCCGGTCAAGGACGGCTTCTACTACGACTTCGACGTCGAGAAGCCGTTCACTCCCGAGGACCTCAAGGCCATCGAGAAGAAGATGCAGGAGATCCAGAAGCGCGGGCAGCGGTTCTCCCGCCGGGTCGTGACGGACGAGGCCGCGCGCGAGGAGCTGGCGGACGAGCCGTACAAGCTGGAGCTCATCGGCATCAAGGGCTCCGACTCGGTCGAGAACGCCGGCGACGGCGCGGATGTCGAGGTGGGCGGCGGCGAGCTGACCATCTACGACAACCTCGATCCGAAGACCGGCGAGCTGTGCTGGAAGGACCTGTGCCGCGGCCCGCACCTGCCGACCACCCGGTTCATCCCGGCGTTCAAGCTGATGCGGAACGCTTCGGCGTACTGGCGCGGCAGTGAGAAGAACAAGCAGCTCCAGCGCATCTACGGCACCGCCTGGCCCACCAAGGACGAGCTCAAGGCGCACCTGGAGTTCCTGGAGGAGGCCGCCAAGCGTGACCACCGCAAGCTCGGCAACGAGCTTGACCTCTTCTCCTTCCCGGACGAGATCGGTTCCGGTCTCGCGGTCTTCCATCCCAAGGGCGGCATCATCCGCCGCACCATGGAGGACTACTCGCGCCGGCGGCACGAGGAGGAGGGCTACGAGTTCGTCTACTCGCCGCACGCCACCAAGGGCAAGCTCTTCGAGAAGTCCGGCCACCTCGACTGGTACTCCGAAGGCATGTACCCGCCCATGCAGCTCGACGAGGGCGTGGACTACTACCTCAAGCCCATGAACTGCCCGATGCACAACCTGATCTTCGATGCGCGCGGGCGTTCGTACCGTGAACTGCCCTTGAGGCTCTTCGAGTTCGGGACCGTGTACCGGTACGAGAAGTCCGGCGTCGTGCACGGCCTCACCCGGGCCCGCGGCTTCACGCAGGACGACGCGCACATCTACTGCACCAAGGAGCAGATGGCGGAGGAGCTCGACAAGACGCTCACCTTCGTCCTGAACCTGCTCCGCGACTACGGTCTGACCGACTTCTACCTGGAGCTCTCCACCAAGGACCCGGTCAAGTTCGTCGGCTCCGACGAGGTGTGGGAAGAGGCCACCGAGACGCTGCGCCAGGTCGCCGAGAAGCAGGGCCTGCCGCTGGTCCCGGACCCGGGCGGCGCCGCGTTCTACGGCCCGAAGATCTCCGTGCAGGCACGCGATGCCATTGGCCGTACCTGGCAGATGTCGACCGTCCAGCTCGACTTCAACCTGCCGGAGCGCTTCAACCTGGAGTACACCGGCCCGGACGGCACCAAGCAGCGCCCGGTCATGATCCACCGCGCCCTGTTCGGCTCCATCGAGCGCTTCTTCGCCGTGCTGCTGGAGCACTACGCGGGTGCGTTCCCGGTGTGGCTGGCTCCGGTGCAGGCGGTCGGAATCCCGATCGGCGACGCCCACATCCCCTACCTCCAGGAGTTCGCCGCGGAGGCAAGGAAGAAGGGCCTGCGGGTCGAGGTGGATGCCTCGTCCGACCGGATGCAGAAGAAGATCAGGAACGCGCAGAAGCAGAAAGTTCCGTTCATGATCATCGTTGGTGACGAGGACATGAACGCGGGCACGGTGTCGTTCCGGTACCGCGATGGCTCGCAGGAGAACGGTGTTCCGCGTGACCAGGCGCTGGCGAAGCTCGTTGACGTGGTGGAGCGCCGGGTGCAGTCGTGAACGTTCCCCGCCTGCGGCGGGGATGATCCGAAGATTCGGAAACAGCACAGGGCGAAGGCTCCGTGCTCCCCGCGCACGCGGGGATTCGGCCCCCGGAGAGCTACCCGCCCTCCGGGGGTCTCATCTCGTCCTCCCGCCGGAAGACGTGCAGCAGCCACGACGAGAACGAACCCGTCACCGCCCCCAGCAGCGCCAGCCCGCAAGCCATCAGGCCCGACGCCACGACCCGGCCGCTCGGGGTGACCGGCACCGTGTCCCCGTACCCCACCGTCGTGAGCGTCGCGCAGGCCCACCACACCGCGTCGCCGAACGTGCGGATCGAGGCACCCTCCGCGGTGTGCTCCTGGTGGTACACGGCGAGCGCGGCGGAGAAGCCGAGCAGCAGGGAGCTCACGCCGGCGTAAGCGATCACGCGCGCGTACAGGCTCAGCCGCGGCTGCTCCCTGCGCTGCTGGACCGCCGTGTAGAGCCGGATCAGCCGCAGCGGCCGCAGCAGGGGAAGCAGCAGGACCACCGTGTCCAGCCAGTGCACACGGACGAAACGGGGACCGAGGCCGCTGAGGCGGAGCCGTACCGCGTAGTCCGCGGCGAAGAACAGCCAGGTCGCGCAGACCAGTGCGAGGGCGATCTCGCGCCAGGGCCGGGCGTCGTGCGGGGCGAGCACGCGGACCGCGTAACCGAGCAGGAAGAGCAGTGAGGCGCCGAAGAGCGGCACTTCCGTGCGCTGCTCCCAACGCCTGAATCGAGGTGGGGTGGAGTCCGCGCGCTGGTCGATCACCGCCCCAGCATCGCCGGGCGCCGACGGGTGCGGCCCCGGCGACACGCTGCCCGGGAGCGAAGCAATATGCTGATCGGCATGACGAGTGAGCCGGAGCAGCAGATCGGAGTCGGGACGCCCGACGCGTTCCAGCGCCTGTGGACGCCCCACCGGATGGCGTACATCCAGGGCGAGAACAAGCCGTCCGGTCCGGAGGCCGGCGATGGCTGTCCGTTCTGCGCGATTCCGTCGCAGTCGGACGAGGACGGGCTTGTCGTGGCGCGCGGCAAGCATGTCTATGCCGTGCTCAATCTGTACCCGTACAACGGTGGCCACCTGATGGTGGTGCCGTACCGGCATGTCGCGGACTACACGGAGCTGGACGGCCCGGAGACCATGGAGCTGGCCGACTTCACCAAGCGGGCGATGGTGGCGCTGCGGGCGGCGTCGGGGGCGCACGGGTTCAATATCGGGCTCAACCAGGGTGCTTCCGCGGGGGCCGGTATCGCGGCCCACTTGCATCAGCACCTGGTGCCGCGCTGGGGTGGTGACACCAACTTCATGCCGGTGGTCGGGCACACGAAGGTGCTGCCGCAATTGCTCGCCGATACGCGCAAGATGCTGGCCGACGCCTGGCCGGTGGGCTGATCCGAGCTGTTGCTTCGAAGGGGCCGCCCCGGTCTTCGCGTTTTGCCGGGGCGGCCTTTCGCTGTCTACGCGTCGTACAGGTCGGCCTTGCGCGGTGTCGGGTCCTGGACCAGGCCGCTCAGTATCATCGAGCGGTTGTCGAAGCGTTCGGTATCCACCCCGTTCTCCTCCAGGACGCGCAGGGCGGCGCTGTGCACGGCGCGCAGGACGGGCGTGGCGGCGCGCATCGCGTCATCGGCCATGAAGCGGTGGCGCCAGGGCTTCTCGGCCCAGGCGTGGCGCAGGCCGAACGGCTCCGGCAGGGCGATTTTGCCGCCCAGGTAGTCGAGGAGCGGTGGGTACCAGGTGAAGGGTGCGCGCAGGGCGAGGCGGACGATTTCGCGGGGTTCCACCAGCGCGAGGGTGATGTCGCGGGTCTCCCAGAACCGGACGGTCTTGTTGACGGTCTTGGTCTTGGCCGCGGGCTTGCTGGTGAAGAGCGAGTGGACCGGGCCGAGTGCGTGTCCGGTGACTTCGATGCGCAGGGTTTCGTAGAGCACCGTGACCGTGATCATCATGGTGATGACCAACTGGCCGTCCCAGAGGGTGAACTGGACGCCCAGGTAGTGCCGGTCGCCGCCGCCGAACTGCTGGTGGTTGCAGATCCGCTGTATCTCGTGCGGTTTGACCTGGAAGGTGGCGACGTCCTCGCCGTCGGGGCGGGAGACCGAGTCGGCGTTCTCACCGACGGGGGAGACGATCCAGTGGGTGACCGACGGGGTCGGGAATCCGCCGGTGTTCAGCGGGCCGCGCTCCAGCACCTTGAGCTGGTCGTGGATGGCGCGTATCAGGTCCCAGCTGCGGAACTGGTGGAATTCCTTGCCGGGTTCCTTGGAGACGAGCTCTTCGGCGAGCTGCCAGCTGCCCCAGCGGGTGCCCATGCCGAGGATTCCCTTGGGGCCCGCGTAGAAGACCGAGTTGGACTGCTGCTCGGCGGAGAGCTTCTCCAGGCCCTGGCGCAGTGCCTCGCGGGACGTCTCGTTGGGGTTCTTGGGTACGGCCTCGGGGATCTTGGCGATGACACCGCCGCCGGAGAGCAATCCTTCCCAGCGGGCGCGCATGTCCTTGGCGGAGGCTTCGGCGATCCGCTTGGCGATGAGCCAGCCGATGACGGGGGCGACGATCATCGCCCGTACGTAGAGCGCCAGGAATCCGGTGAGCGGCAGCTTGATCAGGAAGAACAGGGCCACGATGCCGATGACCGGGAGCAGGGCGTTGCCCAGCGTGGCGAGCGCCTTGTCCTTGGTGTTGCCGAGCCCGTCGCGCAGCCGGAAGGCGATGACCCACAGGAGCATGCCGGGCAGGAAGGGGAAGCCGAACAGGGCGGTGACGGCGGTCAGTTTGGTGTCGCGTGCCCTGCGGAGGCGGGTAGCGGACAGGCAGTGTTCGACGACGGTCTGCGGGTCGGTCCCGAAGGACTGGATGAGGGCCTTGCGGGCGCCGCCCAGCATGCGTTCCTGGACGGCGCGGGAGAAGGCCTCGCCGAGATTGGGCTTGAAGTAGTCGGACTTGAAGAGTTTGGAACGGCTTGCTTTGACTTCGGACTTGTGCCACTCGCTGTTGGCGTCAAGGATCGTCTCCACCGGGCTGTCGCGGTATGCGGCGGAGGCGAGGGCGTTCGTCGCCACCGCCTGTCCGCCCGAGCCCTGGAGCGGGATCTGCGCTCCGGGAGAGAAATCGAATCCGTCGTTGGCCACTGTCGCCCCCACTCGCCGCCAAGGAACCGCTCCTGCGGCTGTTTCCCAACTGCCGTGCCCGGCACACCTTCTGAGCTGGGACCACAGCGTATCGTCCGGATCAACACGCCGCCCGCCCCTGTGGACAAGGGCGGGCGGCACAGCCGATTACGCGCCATTCGGGTTGTTCTGCTGCTGTTCGCGGATGCGCTCCGCGAGCTGTGGGGGCATGGCTTCGTGCCGGGCGTACGCCCGGTCGAAACGACCGGCGCCATGGGAGAGGGAGCGGAGTTCGATGGCGTACCGGCCGATCTCCAGCTCGGGCACCTCGGCCCGTACGAGGGTGCGTCCGGGGCCGGACTGTTCGGTTCCGATCACCCTGCCGCGCCGCCCGGACAGATCGCTCATGACCGTCCCGACGTAGTCGTCGGGGACCAGGACCCGGACCTCGGCGACGGGTTCGAGGAGCTGGATGCGGGTGTCCGCGGCCGCTTCGCGCAGGGCCAGGGCGCCCGCCGTCTGGAACGCGGCGTCGGAGGAGTCCACGGAGTGGGACTTTCCGTCCCGCAGGGTGACGCGCACGTCGACGAGCGGATGCCCGGCCGCCACTCCGCGCGCGGCCTGGGCGCGCACGCCCTTCTCGACGGACGGGATGAACTGGCGCGGTACCGCTCCGCCGACCACCTTGTCGACGAATTCGATGCCCGAACCCGGGGGCAGCGGCTCCACGTCGATCTCGCAGATGGCGTACTGGCCGTGGCCGCCGGACTGTTTCACATGCCGGCCGCGCCCGGTCGCGGGGGCGGCGAAGGTCTCGCGCAGCGGCACCTTGTGGGGTACGGAGTCGACCTGGACCCCGTAGTGGCTGCGCAGCCGGTCCAGGGCCACGTCCTGATGTGCCTCGCCGAGGCACCACAGGACCACCTGGTGGGTGTCCTGGTTCTGTTCGAGGCGCATGGTCGGGTCCTCGGCGACGAGCCGGGAGAGCCCCTGGGAGAGCTTGTCCTCGTCGGCCTTGCTGTGGGCCCGGATGGCGAGCGGCAGCAGGGGGTCGGGGGTGGCCCAGGGGTCCATCAGCAGCGGCTGGTCCTTGGCGGACAGGGTGTCACCGGTCTCGGCGCCGGCCAGTTTGGCGACGCAGGCCAGATCTCCGGCGATGCATGAAGTGAGGGGCTGCTGCTGTTTGCCGGAGGGGGCGGAGAGGGCGCCGACGCGTACCTCCGTCTCGTGGAAGGGGCGGGTCTCGTGGCCGGGGTCGGTGAGGCCGTGGCCGAAGACATGGACGGTTTCGTCGGGGCGCAGGGTGCCGGAGAAGACGCGTACGAGCGAGACGCGGCCGACGTACGGGTCGGAGGCCGTCTTGACGACCTCCGCGAGGAGCGGGCCCTGCGGGTCGCAGGTGAGGACCGGCCGGGGCGCGCCGTGCAGGGGGGTGACTTCGGGGAGCGGGCGCTCCCGCGGGGTCGGGAAGCCGCCGGTGATGAGGTCGAGGAGCTCGACGGTGCCGACGCCCTGGCGGGCGCCCTCGGCGGCCGGGGCGGCGGTGAGTACGGGGTGGAAGGCGTCCCGGGCGACGGCGCGTTCCAGGTCGTCGATGAGTGTCTTGATGTCGATGTCGGCCCCGTCGAGGTAGCGGTCCATCAGGGTCTCGTCCTCGCTCTCGGCGATGATTCCCTCGATGAGCCGGTTGCGGGCCTCCTGGAGCGGGGTCTGCTGGGCGTCGGCGGGCGGGTGCTCCTGCCGCTCGCCCGAGGAGTAGTCGAAGATCCGCTGGGTGAGGAGTCCGGTGAGGCCGGTGAGCGGGGCGTGTCCGTCAGGACCCTCGGGGCCGAGGACGGGCAGATAGAGCGGGAGTACGGCGTCGGGGTCGTCGCCGCCGAAGATCTCGCCGCAGATCCGGGTCATCCGGTCGAACGAGGTGCGCGCGGTGTCGAGGTGGGTGACGACGATGGCGCGGGGCATGCCGACGGCGGCGCACTCGTCCCACACGGCGCGGGTGGCGCCCGCCACGGCGTCGGCCTCCTGGGCGGCGGACACGATGAACAGGGCCGCGTCCGCCGCGCGCAGACCGGCCCTGAGTTCCCCGACGAAATCCGCGTATCCCGGGGTGTCCAGCAGGTTGATCTTGTATCCACCCCATTCGACGGGGACGAGGGAGAGCTGTACGGAGCGTTGCTGGCGGTGTTCGATCTCGTCGAAGTCGGAGATCGTCGTGCCGTCCTCGACCCGGCCTGCCCGGTTGACCGCACCCGCGGTCAGTGCGAGGGCCTCGACGAGGGTGGTCTTGCCGGAGCCGCTGTGGCCGACCAGCACCACATTCCGTATCGATGAGGGCTGGTCGGCCGTCGCTGCCCTGCCGGCGGCCCCGGTGTGTGCGTGTGCCTTGTCGCCCATGATGCGTGCCTCCCAGATAGTGGCGCGGAGCGGGAAGAAAAGCCGGCGCGGTGTGGGGAGAAGGGTGCACGGGCACGGAGGAGCCGCCGCGGCGGCTACGGCGACGCCCGCGGTAATTCGAGCTTTCCACTCCCGCCGGGTCGCGTCCATACGTCGGGCGCCGTCGTGCGAGGCCGGGTGCCCGGCCGGTGGAGTCCGGCGCGCGTGACTACGATGGGCCAGCCGGTGGCCGAAGGGGCCGCTCGGCCCACCGACCCTCGGGAAGGCCATGCTGAACAAGTACGCGCGTGCATTTTTTACGCGTGTCCTCACCCCGTTCGCCGCACTGTTGCTCCGTCTCGGCGTGAGCCCCGATGCGGTCACTCTGATCGGTACGGCCGGGGTGATGGCAGGTGCGCTGGTCTTCTTCCCGATGGGGGAGTTCTTCTGGGGCACGATCGTCATCACGATCTTCGTGTTCTCCGACCTCGTCGACGGGAACATGGCCCGGCAGGCCGGTATCTCCAGCCGCTGGGGCGCGTTCCTGGACTCGACCCTCGACCGGGTCGCCGACGGGGCGATCTTCGGCGGATTCGCGCTCTGGTACGCGGGCAAGGGCGACGACAACGTGATGTGCGCGGTCGCGATCTTCTGCCTGGCGAGCGGCCAGGTGGTCTCGTACACGAAGGCGCGTGGTGAGTCGATCGGGCTGCCGGTCGCGGTCAACGGGCTCGTGGAGCGCGCCGAGCGGCTGGTGATTTCGCTGGTCGCGGCCGGGTTCGCCGGTCTGCACAAGTTCGGTGTGCCCGGGATCCAGGTCCTGCTGCCGATCGCGCTGTGGATCGTCGCCGCGGGCAGCCTGGTGACGCTCGTGCAGCGGGTCGTGACGGTGCGCCGTGAGTCCGCCGAGGCCGATGCCGCCGAGGCCGAGGCCAAGGTCGCGGACCGGGGGAGCGGGGCCGCGCAGTGAGCGGCGCACCGGGGGAGGCGCGGACCGGCCTGCGGGACCGGTTGACCGACGGGCTGTACGGGTTCGGCTGGGCCGCTGTGAAGAAGCTCCCCGAGCCGGTCGCCCGGGCCCTCTTCCGCACCATCGCCGACCAGGCGTGGAAGCGGCGGGGCAAGGGCGTGCTGCGGCTGGAGTCGAATCTGGCGCGGGTCGTGCCCGGGGCGTCGCCGGCCCGGCTCGCCGCGCTCTCCAAGGCCGGGATGCGCTCGTACATGCGCTACTGGATGGAATCGTTCCGGCTGCCCACCTGGAGTCCGGCGCGGATCAAGGCGTCCATAGAGGTGACGGACGCGCACCGGCTGACCGACGGGCTGGACACCGGCCGCGGCGTCATCCTCGCCTTGCCGCACCTGGGGAACTGGGACCTGGCGGGAGCCTGGGTCACCACCGACCTCGAGGTGCCCTTCACCACGGTCGCCGAGCGGCTCAAGCCCGAGACGCTGTACGACCGGTTCGTGGCCTATCGGGAGGGGCTCGGCATGGAGGTCCTGCCGCACAGCGGCGGCGCCGCCTTCGGCACCCTGGCGCGACGGCTGCGCGCGGGCGGCCTGGTCTGCCTGGTCGCCGACCGCGACCTGTCGGCCTCCGGCGTCGAGGTGACGTTCTTCGGGGACACCGCGCGCATGCCCGCGGGACCGGCACTGCTCGCCCAGCAGACCGGGGCGCTGCTGCTGCCCGTGACCCTCTCGTACGACGAGACGCCGGTGATGAAGGCGCGCATCCATCCGCCCGTCGAGGTGCCCGAGTCAGGCAACCGCGACGAGAAGACGTCCTCCATGACACAGGCGCTGGCCGATGCCTTCGCTGTCGGGATCGCCGAACATCCGGAGGACTGGCACATGCTGCAGCGGCTCTGGTCGGCCGATCTGGAGAACCGGGAGGACCGGCAGTGAAGATCGGCATCGTATGCCCGTACTCCTGGGACGTACCGGGCGGCGTGCAGTTCCACATCCGGGACCTGGCCGAGCACCTGATCCGGCTGGGACATCAGGTGTCGGTGCTGGCGCCCGCCGACGACGAGACTCCGCTGCCGCCGTACGTGGTCTCCGCGGGCCGGGCCGTGCCCGTCCCGTACAACGGCTCCGTGGCCCGGCTGAATTTCGGCTTCCTTTCGGCAGCCCGGGTGCGCCGCTGGCTGCACGACGGCACGTTCGACGTGATCCACATCCATGAGCCGACGTCGCCGTCGCTGGGGCTGCTCGCCTGCTGGGCCGCGCAGGGCCCCATCGTCGCGACGTTCCACACCTCGAACCCGCGCTCCCGGGCGATGATCGCCGCATACCCCATCCTGCAGCCCGCGCTGGAGAAGATCAGCGCGCGCATCGCGGTGAGCGAGTACGCGCGCCGGACCCTGGTCGAGCACCTCGGCGGTGACGCGGTCGTCATCCCGAACGGAGTCGATGTCGGCTTCTTCGCCGGTGCCGAGCCCAAGGCCGAGTGGCAGTCGAAGGGGGCGCGAAGCTCGGTCGCGGGCGGCACGATCGGCTTCATCGGGCGCATCGACGAGCCCCGCAAGGGCCTGCCCGTCCTGATGAGGGCGCTGCCCGCGATCCTCGCCGCACGGCCGGATACCAGGCTGCTGGTGGCGGGCCGGGGCGACGAGGAGGAGGCCGTCGCCTCGCTGCCCGAGGAGATGCGCGGGCGTGTCGAATTCCTCGGCATGGTGAGCGACGAGGACAAGGCGCGGCTGCTGCGCAGCGTCGATGTGTACGTCGCGCCCAATACGGGCGGCGAGAGCTTCGGGATCATCCTGGTCGAGGCGATGTCGGCCGGCGCGCCGGTCCTGGCCAGTGATCTGGATGCGTTCGCGCAGGTCCTGGATCTGGGCGCGGCGGGCGAACTCTTCACCAACGAGGACGCGGACGCGCTGGCGTCGGCGGCGATCCGGCTGCTCGGCGATCCGGAGCGGCGCGCGGAGCTGCGCGAGCGGGGAGCCGCGCACGTGCGGCGCTTCGACTGGTCGACGGTCGGGGCGGACATCCTCGCGGTGTACGAGACGGTGACGGACGGCGCGGCATCCGTGGCGGCCGACGAACGCACGGGCCTGCGCGCCCGCTTCGGCCTGACGCGGGACTAGCGCCCCTCCTGGCAAGCTTTGCCCCGTCGCAAAGCTTGCCGGTCACGGCACTAGCTAGGGCCTGTCCGGCGGGTTCAGGCCGGACAGGCCCCTAAGACCTCTCGTTCGATCGTGCGCGGCTCGCGTGACGTATCAAGGCACGCAGAGCGATGCGCGCGGCGATTTCACGCCCGTCCGGCGAGTGAGGAGCGGTGTCCGGAGCGCCGCTACGGCGGCTACCGGGCCCGTCCCCGTCGCCGCCCGTGCCCGGGCCGTACGGCCGCACCGCCCGCGCCCCGACGGTAGCCTTGCCGCCCGTGATCGAAACCCTCATCTGGATCGCCGTCGCGGTCGTCGCGATCGGCATGTACCTCAGCTGGACCGCGGGACGGCTGGACCGGCTGCACACCCGTATCGACGCCGCCCGCGCGGCTCTCGACGCGCAGCTCCTGCGTCGCGCCTCGGTCACCCAGGAACTGGCCACCTCGGGTGTTCTCGACCCGGCCGCGTCCATCGTGCTGTACGAGGCCGCGCACGCCGCCCGTCAGGCGGAGGAGGAACACCGCGAGGTCGCGGAGAGCGAGCTGAGCACCGCGCTGCGGGCGGTCTTCGGCGAGCGGGCGCAGGTGGAGAGCGTGAAGGAGATCCCCGGCGGCGAGGAGGCGGCGTCCGAACTCGCCGCGGCCGTGCGCCGGGTCCCGATGGCCCGGCGGTTCCACAACGACGCGGTGCGCGCGGCGCGTGCGCTGCGCAGGCACCGTACGGTGCGGTGGTTCCGGCTGTCCGGGCACGCCCCTTTCCCGCTCGCCTTCGAGATGGACGACGAACCACCGGCCGCCCTGGCGGACCGCCCCGTCAGCTGATCCGGCGGTCTCACCCGTACGTGACCGGGGCCACAGCCCGTCCCGTACGAGTCCAAAACGATCCACCGGCCTGCTATTGGCCCTTGCTGTGGACTGGTCCCGGAGAGTTTGCTCTGCTCAGCACCAAACAGCGCATTCAGCAACTTTTCTCCGAGTGAGGTCGATCCGTGTCCACGCTTCCCACCACCCCGCAGTCCGCCGACTCCCCGGCCACCGGCACCGCCCGCGTCAAGCGCGGCATGGCCGAGCAGCTCAAGGGCGGCGTGATCATGGATGTCGTCAATGCCGAGCAGGCGAAGATCGCCGAGGACGCGGGCGCCGTGGCCGTCATGGCACTGGAGCGGGTGCCCGCCGACATCCGTAAGGACGGCGGCGTGGCCCGGATGTCGGACCCGAACATGATCGAGGAGATCATCGAGGCCGTCTCCATCCCGGTCATGGCGAAGTCCCGCATCGGGCACTTCGTCGAGGCCCAGGTCCTGCAGTCCCTCGGGGTCGACTACATCGACGAGTCCGAGGTCCTCACCCCGGCCGACGAGGTCAACCACAGCGACAAGTTCGCCTTCACCACCCCGTTCGTCTGCGGCGCCACCAACCTGGGCGAGGCCCTGCGCCGCATCGCCGAGGGCGCGGCCATGATCCGTTCGAAGGGCGAGGCCGGCACCGGCAACGTCGTCGAGGCCGTCCGTCACCTGCGCCAGATCAAGAACGAGATCGCCCGGCTGCGCGGCTACGACAACAACGAGCTGTACGCCGCCGCCAAGGAGCTCCGCGCCCCGTACGAGCTGGTCAAGGAGGTCGCCGAGCTCGGCAAGCTGCCCGTCGTGCTGTTCTCCGCGGGCGGCGTCGCCACCCCCGCCGACGCCGCGCTGATGCGCCAGCTCGGCGCCGAGGGCGTCTTCGTCGGCTCCGGCATCTTCAAGTCCGGCGACCCCGCCAAGCGCGCCGCCGCCATCGTGAAGGCCACCACCTTCTACGACGACCCGAAGATCATCGCGGACGCCTCCCGGAACCTGGGCGAGGCCATGGTCGGCATCAACTGCGACACCCTGCCCGAGGCCGAGCGCTACGCCAACCGCGGCTGGTAGTCACTGATGAGCGACACCCCTGTGATCGGAGTCCTGGCTCTCCAGGGCGACGTACGGGAACACCTGATCGCCCTGGCCTCGGCGGACGCCCTGGCCAGGCCGGTCCGGCGTCCCGAGGAGCTCGCCGAGGTCGACGGCCTGGTCATTCCCGGTGGCGAGTCCACCACGATGTCCAAACTGGCTGCCCTGTTCGGCATGCTGGAACCACTGCGCGAACGGGTCCGGGACGGGATGCCGGTGTACGGCACCTGCGCCGGAATGATCCTGCTCGCCGACAAGATCCTCGACCCGCGTTCGGGCCAGGAGACCGTCGGCGGCATCGACATGATCGTGCGCCGTAACGCCTTCGGGCGGCAGAACGAGTCGTTCGAGGCGGCCGTCGAGGTCGCCGGGATCGAGGGCGGCCCGGTCGAGGGCGTGTTCATCCGCGCCCCGTGGGTGGAGTCGGTCGGCGCACGGGCCGAGGTGGTGGCGGAGCACGGCGGTCACATCGTCGCCGTACGCCAGGGGAACATCCTCGCGACGTCCTTCCACCCGGAACTGACCGGGGACCACCGGGTTCACGCCTTGTTCGTGGACATGGTGCGCGCAGTCGGCTGACTCGATCCCGGTAGGATCTCTCGGGTTCGAACCGATTTTGGTGACGCGAAGGAGAAGGCAGATGTCCGGCCACTCTAAATGGGCTACGACGAAGCACAAGAAGGCCGTGATCGATGCCAAGCGCGGCAAGCTCTTCGCGAAGCTGATCAAGAACATCGAGGTCGCGGCGCGCACCGGCGGTGTGGACCCCGATGGAAACCCGACCCTTGTGGACGCGATCCAGAAGGCCAAGAAGAGCTCCGTACCGAACAAGAACATCGACTCCGCGGTCAAGCGCGGTGGCGGTCTCGAAGCGGGCGGCGTCGACTACCAGACGATCATGTACGAGGGTTACGGCCCGAACGGTGTCGCGGTGCTCATCGAGTGCCTGACCGACAACCGCAACCGTGCCGCCTCCGACGTGCGCGTCGCGATGACCCGCAACGGTGGTTCGATGGCCGACCCGGGTTCGGTCTCGTACCTCTTCAACCGCAAGGGCGTCGTGATCGTCCCCAAGGGCGAACTGACCGAGGACGACGTCCTGGGCGCCGTCCTCGAAGCGGGCGCCGAGGAGGTCAACGACCTGGGTGACACCTACGAGGTCGTCAGCGAGGCCACCGACATGGTCGCGGTCCGTACGGCGCTCCAGCAGGCCGGCATCGACTACGACTCCGCCGAGGCCAACTTCCTGCCCACCATGCAGGTCGAGCTGGACGAGGAGGGCGCGCGCAGGATCTTCAAGCTGATCGACGCGCTGGAGGACAGCGACGACGTGCAGAACGTCTTCGCCAACTTCGATGTCTCCGACGAGGTCATGGAGAAGGTGGACGCCTGAGCCGGGATCGGCACAGCCTTCACGGACGGGCCGACGGGGGACACACCCCGTCGGCCCGTCGCATTGCCCGCCGCTTTGTCAGTGCGAGCCGATAGCCTGCGGGAACAGTTGACCGATCGGTTCGGAGGGGGCGTCCCATGCGGGTACTCGGCGTCGACCCGGGGCTGACCCGGTGTGGTGTCGGCGTTGTCGAAGGCGTCGCCGGGCGGCCCCTGACGATGCTCGGCGTCGGCATCGTCCGCACCCCGGCCGATGCGGAGCTCGGCCTGCGGCTGGTCACCATCGAGCGCGGCATAGAGGAGTGGCTGGACGAGCACCGGCCCGAATTCGTCGCCGTGGAGCGGGTGTTCAGCCAGCACAACGTCCGTACGGTGATGGGCACGGCCCAGGCCAGCGCCGTCGCCATGCTCTGCGCCTCACGCCGCGGCATCCCCGTCGCCCTGCACACCCCCAGCGAGGTCAAGGCGGCCGTCACCGGCAGCGGCCGCGCCGACAAGGCGCAGGTCGGAGCGATGGTCACCCGGCTGCTGCGGCTCGACGCCCCGCCGAAACCGGCCGACGCGGCCGACGCCCTCGCGCTCGCCATCTGCCACATCTGGCGCGCCCCCGCCGTCAACCGTCTCCAGCAGGCGCACGCGGCGGCCGCCGCCGCGGCCCGCACCGCTCGTGGTTCCCGTACACCCGCAGTTCCCGTCCGGAAGGTCCCCCGATGATCGCCTTCGTCAGCGGCCCCGTGGCCGCGCTCGCCCCGACCACGGCCGTGATCGAGGTCGGCGGCATCGGCATGGCCGTCCAGTGCACCCCGAACACCCTGGCCGGCCTCCGGATCGGCCGGGAGGCCAGGCTCGCCACCTCCCTCGTCGTACGGGAGGACTCGCTCACCCTCTACGGCTTCGCCGACGACGACGAGCGGCAGGTCTTCGAGCTGCTCCAGACCGCCAGCGGAGTCGGCCCCCGGCTCGCCCAGGCCATGCTCGCCACCCACACCCCGGACGCCCTGCGGATCGCGGTCGCCACCGGCGACGAGAAGGCGCTCACAGCCGTCTCCGGTATCGGCAAGAAGGGCGCGCAGAAACTCCTCCTCGAACTGAAGGACAGACTCGGCGAGCCCGTCGTCCAGATCGGCCGGCAGGGCATCGGCACCGCCGTCACCTCCTCCTGGCGCGACCAGCTGCAGGCCGCCCTGATCGGTCTCGGCTACGCCACCCGCGAGGCCGACGAAGCGGTCGCCGCGGTCACCCCGCAGGCCGAGGCAGCGCTGGCCGAGGGCGGGCAGGCCCCCGTGCCGCAACTGCTGCGCGCCGCGCTGCAGACCCTCAACCGCGCGCGCTGACCTGAGAGGCTGTCGGGTGACCTCCGACCGGGCGGCCACGCCCTGGCACGGTCGGAGGTCACCCGACAGCCTCTGAGCGCCACACCCCCAGGGGCACCGACACCCCGACGCCGGGCCGGACACCGCACGGCACCGAAACACCCGAGGCGGGACAGACAGAATGAACTGGGACGAGACCGGACCCGACACCGAAGAGCCGCTCGGCGAGCGCCTCGGCGAGCGGCTGGACGAACGCCTTGTCGACGCCGACGCCGACGCGGACGGCGAGGACACCGCGGTCGAAGCGGCGCTGCGGCCGAAGGATCTCGACGAATTCGTCGGCCAGGAGAAGGTGCGCGAACAGCTCGACCTGGTCCTCAAGGCGGCCAGGGCCCGCGGCGCCACCGCCGACCATGTCCTGCTCTCCGGCCCCCCCGGCCTCGGCAAGACCACCCTCTCCATGATCATCGCGACCGAGATGGGCGCACCGATCCGGATCACCTCCGGCCCCGCCATCCAGCATGCGGGTGATCTTGCCGCGATTCTCTCCTCGCTCCAGGAGGGCGAGGTCCTCTTCCTCGACGAGATCCACCGCATGTCGCGGCCCGCCGAGGAGATGCTCTACATGGCGATGGAGGACTTCCGGGTCGACGTCATCGTCGGCAAGGGCCCCGGCGCCACCGCCATCCCGCTGGAACTGCCGCCGTTCACCCTGGTGGGCGCCACCACCAGGGCCGGACTGCTGCCGCCCCCGCTGCGCGACCGCTTCGGCTTCACCGGCCACATGGAGTTCTACGCCCCCACCGAACTGGAACGCGTCATCCACCGTTCCGCCCGCCTCCTCGACGTGGCGATAGACACGGAGGGCGCCGCCGAGATCGCCGGGCGCTCCCGCGGTACCCCCCGTATCGCCAACCGGCTGCTGCGGCGCGTCCGGGACTACGCCCAGGTCAAGGCGGACGGGCGGATCGACCGCACCGTCGCCTCCGTGGCCCTCGGGGTCTACGAGGTCGATGCCCGAGGTCTCGACCGGCTGGACCGGGCGGTGCTCGGCGCCCTGCTGAAACTCTTCGGCGGCGGCCCCGTCGGGCTGTCCACCCTCGCGGTAGCCGTGGGCGAGGAGCGCGAAACGGTCGAGGAGGTCGCCGAGCCCTTCCTGGTACGGGAAGGGCTGCTGGCCAGGACGCCGCGGGGGCGCGTCGCGACACCCGCGGCGTGGGCCCACCTCGGTCTCGTACCTCCGCAGCAGGATGGAAAGGGACAACAGGGCCTGTTCAGGGCGTGATGCGTCACAGGTTCACCCGGACAGGAACCACCGAGCCGTGCCGGGCGTTGTTCCATCGATGCGGACTCGCTTAGACTCCGCCGATGCCGCCCTTAAAGGTCGGTGTTCCCACCCCCGTAGATCAGGCCGCCGTGCAGCGCGGTCGTGCGAAGGAAACTCGTCCCGTGAATCCCGTGTCTCTTCTCCCCTTCATCGTGCTCATCGGGGCCATGTTCCTGATGACGCGGTCCGCCAAGAAGAAGCAGGCGGCCGCCGCCCAGATGCGCAACGATATGCAGCCCGGCACCGGCGTCCGGACGATCGGGGGCATGTACGCCACCGTCAAGGAACTTCACGACGACACGGTTCTCCTTGAGATCGCGCCCGGCGTCCACGCCGTCTACGCCAAGAACGCCATCGGCGCCGTCCTCGACGACGCGGAGTACAACCGCATCGTCCACGGCGACGGCGAGAACGCCTTCGACATCGACGGCGCGGTCGTGCCGGACGATGCCTCCTCGCTGACCGAGGCCGAGGCCGGCGCCGACGAGGACACCTCGGACGACGCCAAGATCGACCTGGGCAAGAAGGCCGACGCCGCCGACGCCGAGCCGACGGACGTCGCGTCCGACAAGAAGTCCGAGGGCAAGACCGACGGCGAGGCCGACGCCAAGTAACCCACGACCCGGGGATGCCATGAGCCCACCGGCATCAGGCACTCCCCGGACCGTGCGATCTTCTGCGGGGGCGGGTCCCCACAACACTTCGTGGCCGCTCGGGCGCGTACCCGGCGCGGGGGCGGTTGGACAGGGAGAAACGAGAAGGTGGCAGCACCGAAGAAGAGCCGAGGGCCGGCCGGCGGTCAGGGCAGGCCGGGGCGTTCCCTGCTTCTGATCCTGATCGCCATGGTCGCGCTCACCGGCGGGATGTTCCTGGCGGGTCAGACGGCCCCACGTCTGGGTATCGACCTGGCGGGCGGCACGTCCATCACCCTCAAGGCGAAGAGCGAGCCGGGCCAGGAATCGGCGATCAACAAGACCAACATGGACACGGCGGTCCAGATCATGGAACGCCGTGTCAATGGTCTTGGCGTCTCCGAGGCCGAGGTCCAGTCCCAGGGCGATCGCAACATCATCGTCAACATCCCCAAGGGCACGAACTCCGCCCAGGCCCGTGAGCAGGTCGGCACCACCGCCAAGCTCTACTTCCGGCCGGTGCTGACCGTCGCCCAGGGCACGCCCACACCGACGCCCAGCGCCTCGTCGTCCGGCAAGCCCAGCCCGTCCGCGAGCCCGAGCGCCTCGGCATCGGTCGACGGCAAGGCGTCGGCGACGCCGAGCGCCGGCGCCTCCACGCAGGGCCGCGCGGTCACCGACGGCCTCAAGGCCGACGTCACACCGAGCCCCAAGGCGAGCGGCTCCGCCGCCACCACACCGGAGCCCTCCGCATCCGCTCCCTCCGCCGCGGAAGAGGCGGCCGCCGCCAAGCTCCAGAAGCAGTTCGCGGCGCTCGACTGCTCCAGCAAGGCTTCCCGCGCCGAGGCCGCAATGGGCGCCAAGCCCACCGACACGGTCGTCGCGTGCAGCTCCGAGGGCGACGCCAAGTACGTCCTCGGTCCGGCCGAGGTGTCCGGCACGGAGGTCGACAACGCCAAGGCCGGCTTCGACCAGCAGCGCGGCATGTGGATCGTCAACATGGAGTTCACCGAGAAGGGCTCCAAGGAATTCCAGACGATCACCAAGAAGCTCTCCGCACTGCAGTCCCCGCAGAACCAGTTCGCCATCGCCCTGGACGGCGAGGTCGTCTCCGCTCCGCAGGTGAACACGACGCTCAGCGGCAGTGCCGAGATCTCCGGCAGCTTCACCCAGCAGTCCGCGGAGGATCTGGCCAACGTGCTCTCCTACGGTGCGCTGCCGCTCTCCTTCGAGGAGCAGAGCGTCACCACCGTCACCGCCGCGCTCGGTGGCGAGCAGCTCCGGGCCGGTCTGATCGCCGGCGCCATCGGTCTGGCCCTGGTGGTCATCTACCTGGTGGCCTACTACCGCGGCCTCGCGTTCATCGCGCTCCTGAGCCTGCTGGCCTCCGGCATCCTGACCTACACGCTCATGTCGCTGCTCGGCCCGGCCATCGGCTTCGCACTGAACCTCCCGGCGGTCTGCGGCGCCATCGTGGCCATCGGTATCACCGCGGACTCCTTCATCGTGTACTTCGAGAGAATCCGCGACGAGATCCGCGACGGCCGTACGCTCCGCCCGGCCGTCCAGCGAGCCTGGCCGCGCGCCCGGCGCACCATCCTGGTCTCCGACTTCGTGTCGTTCCTCGCCGCCGCGGTGCTCTTCGTCGTCACCGTCGGCAAGGTCCAGGGCTTCGCGTTCACGCTGGGTCTCACCACCCTGCTCGACGTGGTCGTGGTGTTCCTCTTCACCAAGCCCGTCATGACGCTGATGGCCCGTACGAAGTTCTTCTCCAGCGGTAACCCGTGGTCCGGTCTGGACCCGAAGCGGCTCGGCGCCAAGCCGCCGCTGCGCCGCTCGCGCCGTGTCAACGCCCCCACTGACCCGAAGGAGGCGTGAGATGTCGCGACTCGGCACTCTCGGCGCCCGTCTCTACCGCGGCGAGGTCGGCTACGACTTCATCGGCAATCGCATGATCTGGTACGGGATCTCGATCCTGATCACCATCACGGCCATCGTCGGCCTGGCGGTCAGCGGTCTGAACATGGGCATCGAGTTCAAGGGCGGCGCGGTCTTCACCACTCCGAAGACAAGCGCCAGCGTCTCCCAGGCGGAGGACCTGGCCACGGAGGCCTCCGGTCACCAGGCGATCGTCCAGAAGCTCGGCAACAGCGGCGGTCTGCGTATCCAGATCACCGAGGTCGACACCGCGAAGTCCGACCAGATCAAGGAACAGCTCTCCAAGGGCCTCAACGTCCCCACGGAGAAGATCGCCGCCGACCTGGTCGGCCCCAGCTGGGGTGAGCAGATCGCCAACAAGGCCTGGACCGGCCTCGGCATCTTCATGGTCCTCGTGGTGATCTACCTGGCCATCGCCTTCGAGTGGCGCATGGCGATCGCGGCCCTGGTCGCACTGATCCACGACATCACCATCACGGTCGGTGTCTACGCCCTGGTCGGCTTCGAGGTCACCCCGGGCACCGTGATCGGTCTGCTGACCATCCTCGGTTACTCCCTCTACGACACGGTCGTCGTCTTCGACAGCCTCAAGGAGGGCACGCACGGGATCACCAAGCAGACCCGGTGGACGTACAGCGAGATCGCCAACCGCTCCATCAACGGGACGCTGGTCCGTTCCATCAACACCACCGTCGTGGCGCTGCTGCCGGTCGCCGGTCTGCTGTTCATCGGCGGCGGTGTCCTCGGCGCCGGCATGCTGAACGACATCTCCCTGGCGCTCTTCGTCGGCCTGGCCGCCGGTGCGTACTCCTCGATCTTCATCGCCACCCCGCTCGTCGCCGACCTCAAGGAACGCGACCCGCAGATGAAGGCCCTGAAGAAGCGGATCCTCGCCAAGCGCGCGGCAGCCGCCGCCAAGGGCGAGTCCGCCGAGGACGAGCCCTCCGACGACGACTTCCCCCAGGACGCCGCACCCGCTGCCGCGGTTGTCGGCCAGCGCCAGGAGCCCCCCACGGGCCATGGCCGGACCTCGGGGAAGCGTCGATGACCAGCAGCACCACCGAGAGCGTCCGCGAGCTCCTGCTCAGCCGGATCCGTGATGTGCCGGACCACCCCAAGCCGGGCGTGCTGTTCAAGGACATCACCCCGCTGCTCGCGGACCCGGCAGCGTTCGCGGCCCTCACCGAGACCCTCGCGGAACTGTGCGTACGCCACGGCGCCACGAAGATCGTCGGTCTCGAGGCACGCGGCTTCATCCTGGCCGCCCCGGTCGCGATCCGGGCCGGGCTCGGCTTCGTACCCGTCCGCAAGGCGGGGAAGCTGCCCGGAGCCACGCTCCGCCAGGCGTACGACCTGGAGTACGGCACCGCCGAGATCGAGATCCACGCGGAGGACCTGTCCGCCGACGACCGGATCATGGTCATCGACGACATCCTCGCGACCGGTGGCACCGCCGAGGCCTCGCTGGAGCTGATCCGGCGGGCCGGTGCCGAGGTCGCGGGTGTCGCAGTCCTCATGGAGCTCGGCTTCCTGCCCGGTCGAGCCCGTCTGGAGCAGGGCCTGCGCGGCGCGCCGCTGGAGGTTCTGATCACGGTCTGAGCGGCAGCGAACCGTACGCGGCAACGGCGCACGCGCGAAGAACGGGCACCCGGGAACAACCGGGTGCCCGTTCCGCGTTGTGAGGGGTCTCACGGTCCCCGGGGGAGGACGGGCCACAGGATCGATACGATGGCCTTTCCGGGTATCCGGATCCGCACGAGGAGCGCTCTTGCCAGACGAGGCCCAGCCAGTCGCCGCCCCGCAGCCCGACAAGCCCGCGGCGGCCTCAGCCACGCCCGGGAAGAAGCAGCCTGAGCAGAAGCCGAAGCCCCCGGCACCCGAGCCCGGTACGGGCCCGGCGCCGGCCGGTGCCGCGGTGCTGCGGCCCGCGCCCGCTCCCCCCGCCCAGCCGGTCACGCCCGCCTCACCGGCCGCGTCCGCCCCGAAGCCCCCGGCGAAGCCCGCCGCCCAGCCGGTCACCCCGGCCGCTCCCGCGACCCGCTCCAGCGGCTCCTCCAACCGGGTACGGGCCAGGCTCGCCCGCCTCGGCGTGCAGCGCTCCAGCCCGTACAACCCGGTCCTCGAACCGCTCCTGCGGGCGGTCCGCAGCAACGACCCCAAGATCGAGACGTCCACACTGCGCCAGATCGAGCGCGCCTACCAGGTCGCCGAGCGCTGGCACCGCGGTCAGAAGCGCAAGAGCGGCGACCCGTACATCACGCATCCGCTCGCCGTCACGACCATCCTCGCCGAGCTCGGCATGGACCCGGCGACGCTGATGGCCGGTCTGCTCCACGACACGGTCGAGGACACCGAGTACGGCCTGGACACCCTGCGACGGGACTTCGGCGACCAGGTCGCCCTGCTCGTCGACGGCGTCACCAAGCTGGACAAGGTCAAGTTCGGTGAGGCCGCGCAGGCCGAGACCGTACGCAAGATGGTCGTCGCCATGGCCAAGGACCCCCGCGTCCTCGTCATCAAGCTCGCCGACCGGCTGCACAACATGCGCACCATGCGCTACCTCAAGCGGGAGAAGCAGGAGAAGAAGGCCCGCGAGACGCTGGAGATCTACGCCCCGCTGGCGCACCGCCTGGGCATGAACACCATCAAGTGGGAGCTGGAGGACCTCGCCTTCGCGATCCTCTACCCCAAGATGTACGACGAGATCGTCCGTCTCGTCGCCGAGCGGGCCCCCAAGCGCGACGAGTACCTCGCCATAGTGACCGACGAGGTCCAGGCCGACCTGCGTGCCGCCCGGATCAAGGCCACGGTCACCGGCCGGCCGAAGCACTACTACAGCGTCTACCAGAAGATGATCGTGCGCGGCCGGGACTTCGCCGAGATCTACGACCTGGTGGGCATCCGGGTCCTCGTCGACACCGTCCGCGACTGTTACGCGGCGCTCGGCACCGTCCACGCGCGATGGAATCCGGTCCCCGGCCGGTTCAAGGACTACATCGCGATGCCCAAGTTCAACATGTACCAGTCGCTGCACACCACGGTCATCGGTCCCAGCGGCAAGCCGGTCGAGCTGCAGATCCGTACGTTCGACATGCACCGCCGCGCCGAGTACGGCATCGCCGCGCACTGGAAGTACAAGCAGGAGGCCGTCGCGGGCGCCTCCAAGGTGCGCACCGACGTACCCAAGAGCACGGGCAAGGGCGCGCGCCAGGACACCGTCAACGACATGGCGTGGCTGCGCCAGCTCCTGGACTGGCAGAAGGAGACCGAGGACCCCAGCGAGTTCCTGGAGTCGCTGCGCTTCGACCTCTCCCGCAACGAGGTCTTCGTCTTCACGCCCAAGGGCGACGTCATAGCGCTGCCCGCGGGTGCGACGCCGGTCGACTTCGCGTACGCCGTCCACACGGAGGTCGGCCACCGGACCATAGGGGCACGGGTCAACGGGCGGCTCGTACCGCTCGAATCGACCCTGGACAACGGCGACCTGGTGGAGGTCTTCACCTCGAAGGCGGCCGGTGCCGGTCCGTCCCGGGACTGGCTGGGCTTCGTCAAGTCGCCCCGCGCCCGCAACAAGATCCGCGCCTGGTTCTCCAAGGAGCGCCGCGACGAGGCGATCGAGCAGGGCAAGGACGCCATCGCGCGCGCCATGCGCAAGCAGAACCTGCCGATCCAGCGCATCCTCACCGGCGACTCCCTGGTGACCCTCGCCCACGAGATGCGCTACCCCGACATCTCGTCCCTGTACGCGGCGATCGGCGAGGGCCATGTGGCCGCCGCCGGTGTCGTACAGAAGCTCGTCCAGGCGCTCGGCGGCGAGGACGCCGCCAACGAGGACATCGCGGAGAGTTCGCCGCCCTCGCGCGGCCGCGGCAAGCGCCGCTCCAACGCCGATCCCGGTGTCGTCGTCAAGGGCGTCGAGGACGTCTGGGTCAAACTGGCCCGCTGCTGCACGCCTGTCCCCGGCGACCCGATCATCGGCTTCGTCACCCGTGGCAGCGGCGTCTCCGTGCACCGCGCCGACTGCGTCAACGTCGACTCCCTGTCGCAGCAGCCGGAACGGATCCTGGACGTCGAGTGGGCGCCGACCCAGTCCTCGGTCTTCCTGGTCGCCATCCAGGTCGAGGCCCTGGACCGGTCGCGGCTGCTCTCGGACGTCACGCGCGTCCTGTCCGACCAGCACGTCAACATCCTTTCGGCGGCCGTCCAGACCTCCCGGGACCGGGTGGCCACCTCACGCTTCACCTTCGAGATGGGCGACCCGAAGCACCTCGGACACGTACTGAAGGCCGTACGGGGCGTGGAAGGCGTCTACGACGTCTACCGCGTCACCTCGGCGCGCAGGCCCTGACCGGCCGACGGCACTCCTTCTGGCAGCCCTTCGCGTGATTACGCGGGGGGCTGCCGCTCGTCGTGGCCGGAGGCGTGGTCCGAGAGCAGCCGAGTGGCCGAATCGGCGACCGGCAGCCCGATGACCTTCGCCGCGCTGCGGATTTCCTCGTCCGGCACGCCGCCCAGCACCTCGCCGAACGTGTTCCGTACGCCTTCCGACAGCCGCTCCACCATGGTGCGGCCGCGCTCCGTCGGTTCCAGCAGCTGCGCGCGGTGGTCACGCGGGTCCGGCATGCGGCGGATCAGACCGTCCTCCTCCAGCCGTGCCGCCTGCCGCGTGACATGCGGCGGTCTGACGAACAGCCGTTGGGCGACATCGGTGATCCGCAAGGGTTCCTCGCTGGCGCAGAGCACGCGCAGCAGAGCCACCTCGGCCGGTCGATCCTGACGCCCACGGCTGTCGTCTGACCTCCGCCGCCCCGCAGCCCGTCACGGCGGGCGCGAGCGGCTGAGCCCCGGGCCCCGCACGACCGGCTCCTGGCGCCGGACTGCACCCAGCAGCCCCACCACCAGCACGGCGCGCACCTCCTCGACCCGAACAGGCCGCAGGGCCCTCCATGCTCGATGCGAACAGGCCGCAGGGCCCCCGTCCATGACAGGGGCCCTGCGGCCCGATGCACTACGGCGAACGGACAGCCGCGGGGAGCTTCAGCCGCCGAACTCCTCCAGGCCCTTCAGCGCCTGGTCCAGCAACGCCTGCCGGCCTTCGAGCTCCTTGGCCAGCTTGTCGGCCCGGGCGTTGTTGCCCGCGGCGCGGGCCGTGTCGATCTGCGTACGCAGCTTGTCCACGGCCGCCTGCAGCTGACCCGTCAGACCCGCGGCGCGCGCACGCGCCTCCGGGTTCGTCCGGCGCCACTCCGACTCCTCGGCCTCCTGAAGGGCCCGCTCCACCGCGTGCATCCGCCCCTCGACCTTCGGACGGGCGTCACGCGGCACATGGCCGATGGCCTCCCAGCGCTCGTTGATGCCCCGGAACGCGGCCCTGGCCGCCTTCAGGTCCTTCACCGGCACCAGCTTCTCGGCCTCCGCGGCGAGCTCCTCCTTCAGCTTGAGGTTCTCGCCCTGTTCCGCGTCCCGCTCGGCGAAGACCTCGCTGCGGGCGGCGAAGAAGACGTCCTGAGCACCGCGGAAACGGTTCCACAGATCGTCCTCGGCCTCGCGCTGGGCGCGGCCGACCGCCTTCCACTCCGTCATCAGATCCCGGTAACGGGCGGCCGTGGCCGCCCAGTCCGTGGAACCGGACAGCGATTCGGCCTCCGCGACCAGCTTCTCCTTGGCCTTACGGGCCTCCTCGCGCTGGGCGTCCAGCGAGGCGAAATGGGCCTTGCGACGCTTGGAGAACGCCGAGCGGGCGTGCGAGAAGCGGTGCCACAGCTCGTCGTCCGACTTGCGGTCGAGCCGTGGAAGGCCCTTCCACGTGTCGACGAGCGCGCGCAGCCGCTCGCCCGCGGAGCGCCACTGCTCGCTCTGCGCCAGCTCCTCGGCATCGGCGACCAGCGCCTCCTTGGCGTGCTTCGCCTCGTCGGTCTGCTTCGCCTTCTGGGCTTTGCGCTCCTCGCGCCGCGCCTCGACTGTCGCGGCCAGCGCGTCGAGCCGCTTACGGAGCGCGTCGAGGTCGCCGACGGCGTGATGTTCGTCCACCTGCACGCGCAGATGCTCGATGGCGGTCGTGGCGTCCTTCGCCGACAGATCGGTGGTCTTCACCCGCCGTTCGAGGAGGCCGATCTCGACCACAATGCCCTCGTACTTGCGCTCGAAGTAGGCCAGAGCCTCCTCGGGGGAACCCGCCTGCCACGATCCGACGACCTGCTCGCCATCGGCTGTACGCACGTACACGGTGCCTGTCTCATCGACACGGCCCCACGGGTCGCTGCTCACAGCGCCTCCTCCACCTGATGCCTGCGAGAGGGTTCGCCCCCCTGGCATCGTCCACAGTTTCCTGGGGCGGGCAGCGCCCGCCCTGCACAACGCCAATCTAGGCGACCGGCCGCCCGGCTGTCCGCACTCAGCGCTGCTGAAAATAATCCGGCTCGCGCTTCGCCGGTCACCACCGGACGGCCCGGTCCGGCCACGTCACGACTTCGCGACAGCGGCCTTCGAGATGTCCACGGCCTTCTTCGGCGCACCGTCGGTGGCACCGCCGGCCACACCCGCCGCACCGATGTCCTTGACGGCCTTCAGTGAGGCGTCGTCCATCGTGCCGAACGGGGTGTAGGTGGGCGGCAGTTTGCTGTCCTTGTACACCAGGAAGAACTGGCTGCCGCCGGTGTGCGGCTGTGCCGTGTTCGCCATCGCCACCGTGCCCGCCGGGTAGGTCACCGTGCCGTCCGCGCCCGCCTTGCCCAGCGCGGTCAGGTTCTCGTCCGGGATGGTGTAACCGGGGCCGCCCGTGCCGTCGCCCTTGGGGTCGCCGCACTGCAGGACGAAGATGCCCTGCGTGGTCAGCCGGTGGCACTTCGTTCCGTCGAAGAAGCCCTTGTCGGCCAGCGACTTGAACGAGTTCGTGGTGTGCGGGGTCTTCGCCGCGTCCATCGTGAACGCGACGTCGCCCTGGCTCGTCTTGATCGACATCGTGTACTTCGACGTCTTGTCGATCTTCATCGCGGGCTCCGGCGCGCTGCTCTCGCTGGGCGACGGCGACGGCGAAGCCGAAGGGCTCGCGGCCGCATCGCTCTTGTCCTTCTTGCCGTCGTCGTCGAGGGCGAGATACGCGCCCACCCCGGCGACCGCCACCACGGCCACCACGGACGCGATGACGGCCGTCAGCCGCCGCGTCCGGCGGCGGGCCTCCTCCCGGCGCTGCTGCTGCCGCTCGAACTTCTCCCTGGCGAGCTGCCGCCGCCGCTGATCGCTGCTGACCACCGGGTGATCTCCTTGTGGGTCGTGTGATGGGGATGGGGCCTGGGTTGCCCGTACCGTATATGGGTTGGCTGTGGAATGAGGAGCGCCGGTAGGCTCTGAACTGCCGCGACCTTCTCAGTCGCAATCCATCGTCGGACGACCAGTAAGGACGATCGTGCTCATTGCCGGGTTCCCCGCCGGAGCCTGGGGGACCAACTGTTACCTGGTCGCCCCGGCCGCAGGCGAGGAGTGCGTGATCATCGACCCGGGCCATCAGGCCGCATCCGGAGTCGAGGAAGCGCTGAAGAAGCATCGGCTGAAGCCCGTCGCCGTCGTGCTGACCCACGGCCACATCGACCACGTCGCCTCGGTCGTCCCGGTGTGCGGCGCGCACGACGTCCCCGCCTGGATCCACCCGGAGGACCGGTACATGTTGAGCGACCCGGAGAAGGCCCTGGGCCGCTCCATCGGGATGCCGCTCATGGGCGAGCTGACGGTGGGCGAGCCGGACGACGTCAAGGAGCTGAGCGACGGCGCCCGGCTGAAGCTGGCCGGTCTGGAGTTCGGTGTCGCGCATGCGCCCGGCCATACCAAGGGGTCGGTGACGTATCGGATGCCCGAGGCCGCGGATGTTCCGCAGATCCTCTTCTCGGGCGACCTGCTCTTCGCCGGCTCCGTCGGACGCACCGACCTGCCCGGCGGCGACCACGCCGAGTTGCTCGAGTCGCTGGCCCGTGTGTGCCTGCCGCTCGACGACTCGACCGTGGTGCTGTCCGGCCACGGCCCCCAGACGACCATCGGCCGCGAGCGCGCCTCGAATCCGTATCTGCACGGTATGGACGCGCCCCGACGAGGAATGTGACGAGAGAAACAACCGTGAGCACCTTCAAGGCCCCCAAGGGCACGTACGACCTGACCCCGCCCGACTCCGCGAAGTACCTCGCGGTGCGCGAGGCGATCGCCGCACCCCTGAAGAACTCCGGCTACGGCTACATCGAGACGCCCGGCTTCGAGGACGTCGCCCTCTTCTCGCGCGGTGTCGGTGAGTCCACCGACATCGTGACCAAGGAGATGTACACCCTCACCACCAAGGGCGGCTCCCAGCTGGCGCTGCGCCCCGAGGGCACCGCGTCCGTGCTGCGCGCCGCACTGGAGGCCAACCTCCACAAGCTCGGCAACCTGCCCGTGAAGCTCTGGTACTCCGGCTCGTACTACCGCTACGAGCGCCCGCAGAAGGGCCGCTACCGGCACTTCTCGCAGGTCGGTGCCGAGGCGATCGGCGCCGAGGACCCGGCGCTCGACGCCGAGCTGATCATCCTGGCCGACCAGGCCTACCGCAAGCTGGGTCTGCGGAACTTCCGCATCCTGCTCAACTCGCTGGGCGACAAGGAGTGCCGCCCCGTCTACCGGGACGCGCTCCAGGGCTTCCTGCGCGAGCTCGACCTCGACGAGGAGACCCGCCGCCGCATCGAGATCAACCCGCTCCGGGTCCTCGACGACAAGCGGCCCGAGGTGCAGAAGCAGCTCACCGGCGCTCCGGTGCTGCGCGACTACCTGTGCGACGCCTGCAAGGCGTACCACGAGGAGGTACGGGACCTGCTCTCCGGGGCCGGTGTGGTATACGAGGACGACGAGAAGCTCGTCCGCGGCCTCGACTACTACACCCGCACCACCTTCGAGTTCGTCCACGACGGACTCGGCTCGCAGTCCGCGGTGGGCGGCGGCGGCCGCTACGACGGTCTGTCCGAGATGATCGGCGGCCCGGCGCTCCCGTCGGTGGGCTGGGCGCTCGGTGTGGACCGTACGGTGCTCGCGCTGGAGGCGGAGGGCATCGAGCTCGAACTGCCCGCGGCCACCAGTGTCTTCGCCGTACCGCTCGGCGAGGAGGCCCGGCGGGTGCTCTTCGGGATCGTCACGCAGCTGCGCCGCGAGGGTGTGGCGGCGGACTTCGCGTACGGAAACCGCGGCCTCAAGGGCGCGATGAAGAGCGCGAACCGTTCGGGCGCCCGGTTCACGATCGTCGCGGGCGAGCGGGACCTGGCCGAGGGCGTCGTCCAGCTCAAGGACATGGAGTCCGGCGAGCAGACGGCGGTCCCCCTGGCGGACGTGGCCGGGACGATCCGCGAGCGCCTGGCGTAGCGCCGCCGGGCCGCCGGGCGGGCCATGGATTCCCAGCCCGCCCGGCGACCGGCGCCGCAGCCGACTCAGCCGTCGCGCCGGTCCTTCCACCGGAAGGTCAGCAGGCACAGCACGAGACCGGCGACGCACCAGGCCCCCAGCACCAGCGCGGTCTTCCCGAACTCCCAGCTTCCCGCCTGCTCGATCACGGCAGCCGACTCGGGCAGGAACACGCCGCGGAAGCCCTGGCACATCCACTTCAGCGGGAACAGCGCGCCGATGGTCAGCATCCAGTCGGGCAGCCCGATTACCGGGATGTAGACACCGGAGATGAACTGCAGGACGAGGAAGGGCAGGACGACCACCGAGGTCGCGCTCCGCCCCGACCTCGGCACACTGCTGATCGCGATCCCCAGCAGCGCGCAGGCCGTGATCCCCAGCAGGAAGATCCACCCGAAGGTCAGCCATTTGACGGCGCTCGTCGGCAGATCGACGTCGTACAGCGTGGTGCCGAACACGAGCAGGACCGCTGCTTCCAGCAGCCCGGTGACCAGCACCAGCCAGACCTTGCCGAGGAAGTAGGCCGCCGGGGGCATGGGCGTGCCGCGCAGCCGGCGCAGCACCCTCTCGTCCCGTTCGATCGCGATGGAGATGCCGAGCGACTGGAAGCTGGTCGACATGATGCCCGCGGCGAGCATCGCGGCGACGTACAGCTGCGAGGCGGTGATGCCGGCGCCCTCCACGTCGTCGCTGAAGATCGAGGCGAACAGCGTCATGAAGACGATCGGGAAGGCGAAGGTGAAGACCACCTGATCGCGCTGGCGGAAGAACTGCTTCAGCTCCAGCGCGCCGCGCCGCAGGCCGATTCCCCACGCGCCGGGCAGCACCGCAGTCCCGTCCTCGTGCATCGACCGGGATGTGACAGCGGTCATCGGGCCTGCTCCTGTCCGGTGAGCCGGAGATAGACGTCCTCCAGCGTGGGGCGGGTGATCCGCAGACCGGGTATCTCGCCGTCGAAGCGGGTGATCAGTCCGGCGACGGTACGGGTCGGGGTCGGCGTGCGCTCCGAGCGCGGGGTTCCGTCTGGCTCCGTCCATTCGACGGTGGCACGGTTGCCGAACCGCTCGCGCAGCGCGGCGGGTCCGCCCTCGGCGACCACCTTCCCCGCGGAGACGACCGCGAGCCGGTCGGCCAGGGCCTCGGCCTCCTCCAGATAGTGCGTGGTGAGCACGATCGTCGTGCCCTCCCGGGCGAGCAGCCGTATCAGCTCCCAGAACCGCCGCCGGGCCCCCGGGTCGAAACCCGTGGTCGGCTCGTCGAGCAGCAGGAGTTCGGGGGAGCCGATCACACCGAGCGCCACGTCGAGACGGCGCCGCTGGCCACCGGAGAGCTCCTTGATACGGGCGCCAGCCTTCTGTTCCAGACCCACCAGCGCGATGACGTCCTCGCAGTCGCGCGGCCTCGGGTAGTAGCGGGCGAAATGCGTCACCGTCTCGCGCACCGTCAACTCGGCGGGCGCGGATTCATCCTGCCAGACGACTCCGACCCGCGAACGCCAACGGCGGCCTGCGGAAGCCGGGTCCACGCCGAGCACCGACACGGTTCCCCCGTCACGGCTGCGATGACCCTGCAGAATCTCCACGGTCGTGCTCTTCCCGGCCCCGTTCGGTCCGAGGATTCCGAACACCTCGCCCGGCCGGATCCCCAGGTCCAGGCCGTCGACCGCGGTCACTTCACCGTAGCGCTTACGCAGTCCGCGCACCTCAACCGCAAAACGAGCCATGGTCCGGATGATCTCGCGGACCGGCGGGTTCCGTACCGGTCGTACACGAGGTTTCGCGTGCACCTTTATGTCCATCGAACAGAAGACTCGCGATGCGGTGCGGCACAATGACCGTGCCCAGCAGGCCACTCACTGATGGAACGGCGATATGACGACTGCAGCGGTAGACCACCCCTCCTCCGACCAGGACGAGGACGACGGGAAGAGGACCATCGGCGGCAGCCGGGCGTTGGCACTGCTGCTGGTGATCACGGGCGCCGCCGGACTCCTCGCCGCCTGGGTCATCACGATCGACAAGTTCAAGCTGCTGGAAGACCCCAACTTCACACCGGGATGCAGTCTCAACCCGGTCGTCGCATGCGGCAACATCATGAAGAGCGAGCAGGCGGCCGCCTTCGGCTTCCCGAACCCGATGCTCGGGCTGGTCACCTACTCGGTGATCATCGGCATCGGTCTCGCACTGCTCGCGGGTGCCCGCTTCCGCAGCTGGTACTGGCTGGGGATGAACGCGGGCACGCTGTTCGGCGTCGGCTTCTGCACCTGGCTCCAGTACCAGTCGCTCTACAACATCAACTCGCTCTGCCTGTGGTGCTGCCTGGCCTGGGTCGCCACGATCTTCATGTTCTGCTACGTCACCACGCACAACATCAAGCACCGGATCCTGCCCGCGCCGAACTGGCTGCGCAACGGACTGACGGAGTTCCACTGGGTGCCGCCGGTCCTGTGGGTCGGCATCATCGGCATGCTGATCCTGACCCGCTGGTGGAACTTCTGGACCAGCTGACGGGGCTGCGGCTCCCGCCGGGCGACCGGCCCGGCAGGGATGTCGGTGCCGTGACATAGGCTTCAAAACGTGGAGCCCGACCTCTTTACCGCAGCCGCCGAAGACCGCCAGGAGAAGGACCCCTCCAGCAGCCCCCTGGCTGTCCGGATGCGCCCCCGCACCCTCGACGAGGTCGTCGGCCAGCAGCATCTGCTCAAGCCGGGCTCGCCGCTGCGCCGCCTCGTCGGCGAGGGGAACGGCGGGCCCGCGGGGCCCTCGTCGGTGATCCTCTGGGGCCCGCCCGGTATCGGGAAGACGACTCTCGCGTACGTGGTCAGCAAGGCCACCAACAAGCGCTTCGTCGAGCTCTCCGCGATCACCGCGGGTGTCAAGGAAGTACGGGCCGTCATCGAGGGCGCCCGCCGCGCCACCGGCGGCTACGGCAAGGAGACCGTCCTCTTCCTCGACGAGATCCACCGCTTCTCCAAGGCCCAGCAGGACTCCCTGCTCCCCGCCGTGGAGAACCGCTGGGTGACCCTGATCGCCGCGACCACCGAGAATCCGTACTTCTCGATCATTTCGCCGCTGCTGTCGCGCTCGCTCCTGCTCACCCTGGAATCGCTCACCGACGACGATCTGCGCGGCCTGCTGCGGCGTGCCCTGACCGACGAGCGCGGGCTGGGCGGCGCAGTGGCGCTGCCGGGGGACGCCGAGGCACATCTGCTGCGTATCGCGGGCGGCGACGCCCGTCGCGCGCTGACGGCGCTGGAGGCGGCGGCCGGAGCGGCGCTGTCCAAGCAGGAGAAGGAGATCACCCTCCTGACCCTGGAGGAAACGGTCGACCGCGCGGCTGTGAAGTATGACCGGGACGGCGACCAGCACTACGACGTGGCGAGCGCGCTCATCAAGTCGATCCGCGGCTCCGACGTCGATGCCGCGCTGCATTACCTGGCCCGGATGATCGAGGCGGGGGAGGACCCCCGGTTCATCGCCCGCCGGCTGATGATCTCGGCCAGCGAGGACATCGGACTCGCCGACCCCACGGCACTGCCCATCGCCGTCGCGGCCGCCCAGGCGGTCGCCATGATCGGATTCCCGGAGGCGGCGCTCACCCTGAGCCATGCCACGATCGCCCTGGCCCTCGCCCCCAAATCCAATGCGGCGACGCTGGCGATCTTCGCCGCCCAGGAGGACGTACGGAAGGGGCTCGCCGGCCCCGTCCCGGCCCATCTGCGCGATGGCCACTACAAGGGCGCGGCCAAGCTGGGCCACGCCCAGGGCTATGTGTATCCACACGACGTCCCCGGCGGCATCGCCGCCCAGCAGTACGCCCCGGACGCCGTCCGCGACAAGCACTACTACCAGCCCACGCGCTACGGCGCGGAGGCGCGTTACGCGGATGTGGTGGAGCGGGTCCGCGAGCGCCTCGGCCGCTCGGGCTCCGACGGCGACGCGAGCCCGTCCACCGACTGAGGAGGACGCCCGCGGATGCGGTGCGGCACGGAGACCGGGGCGACGTCCGTGATCTCCAGCACAGCGGTCGGCCCGTCGCCCTCGGCGTGCGTCGCGGCCCGTACGGCCGGGGAATCCGCGGGGAGTTCGAGGAAGAGATCCCCGTCGGGGCCCACGCTCCTCGTCGACGGCATCAGCCGGCCCGGGTCGGTCCCGTCGGCCCGGGGACGAGCAGCACCGCCGAACAGGTACTCTGTACGAGAGTTCGTGTGCGCTCGGCTGCTGACGGCATCCGAGTGTTTTCAAGCCCGCCGGGACGCGGCTGACCACGATCTGATCGGTCCTCCGTCGTATCGGCACCCTGAGGGGTGTCGACGCTGTCAGTGCTGTCCGTGATGTGTGTGGTGTTCCCCGGGCGAGACATGCGATCTCCTCAAGTAAGGTGAGCCTAACCTAACCTACAACGGAGGTCTGGAGAACGTGCCTAACCAGTCGCGTCCCAAGGTCAAGAAGAGCCGCGCGCTCGGCATCGCGCTGACGCCGAAGGCCGTCAAGTACTTCGAGGCCCGCCCCTACCCGCCGGGCGAGCACGGCCGTGGCCGCAAGCAGAACTCGGACTACAAGGTCCGTCTGCTGGAGAAGCAGCGCCTGCGTGCCCAGTACGACATCAGCGAGCGCCAGATGGCGCGTGCCTACGACCGCGCCAAGAAGGCCGAAGGCAAGACGGGCGAGGCGCTGGTCGTCGAGCTCGAGCGTCGTCTCGACGCCCTGGTTCTGCGTTCGGGCATCGCCCGCACCATCTACCAGGCCCGCCAGATGGTCGTGCACGGTCACATCGAGGTCGACGGCCGCAAGGTCGACAAGCCGTCCTTCCGTGTCCGTCCCGACAACATCGTGATGGTCCGCGAGCGCAGCCGCGACAAGCACCCCTTCCAGGTTGCCCGCGAGGGTGGTTACGCCCCCGACGGCGAGACCCCGCGCTACCTGCAGGTGAACCTGAAGGCCCTGGCCTTCCGCCTTGACCGGGACCCGAACCGCAAGGAAATCCCCGTGATCTGCGACGAGCAGCTCGTCGTCGAGTACTACGCCCGCTGATCCAGGCGTAGCCGCTCTCACCAGCGCTCCGGCCCGCCCCTTCCCGTCGTACGGGAAGCGGCGGGCCGCCGTGTTCTCCCGGGACCCGCCGACGACCCGGGAGAACGCCCCGGCGTCCGCGGCCGGTCCGCGGGCCCGTTCGCCAGCGCCCTGGCCACCGCGCCGCGTCCAGATCGAGCCGCCCGCCCGCGCGCAGCCCCGATTCGTACGGGCCGTCGCCCAGCTCCCGGCGGGCCAGCTCCTCGCACCGGGCCCGAGGCAGCCCGTAGTAAGCCGAACCGAACAGCGGCAGTCCCACCGACGGCCAGATCCGGTCGGCCGCCCCCTGCAGCACGGCTGCCTCCGCCGCGTCCCCCTCGACCGCCGTGACCAGGGCCAGCAGCTCCAGGTCGAGCACCGAGCCGAGCAGATCGTGGAAGGCGTGGCCGATCGCCAGGGACTCCCCGAGCAGGTCCGGGGCCCGGTCGGGCCGGCCCCGTTGCAGCGCCGCGTAGGCCAGTACGTACAGCGCGTACGAGAGGGCCCACCGCTCCCCGTGGTCCTCGCAGATCTGAGCAGTCGCTGTTCCGGAACGCAGAGTTCATGGCTCCAGCCGATGGCCGTACGGAGCGTCTGGTGACGCGCCAGGGCGCTGCGGGTCTTGCCCACTCCGCCCACCCCGAACACGGTGACGAGCCTCGACTTGTTCAGAAGGTGGCCGAGATCCGCCAGTTCGTCCTCCCGCCCGACGAAATCCTTCAGCGGATCCTCGCGAGGAACCCCGGGACTTCGGTCCCGGGAGGAATCGCGTCCTTGGTGGGCGGCGCGGAGCGCCACAGCGTCGCATCTTCGGGCACGGAGTGCCCGCACCGCTGCCCGGTGGAGTTGGGCAAGGAGGAGGGCGCCGGAGTCGAACGCGTGGACTATAGGTCGCTGGTTCGGGCGGAATGTGTGCGGGCCCGGCTGGTTTGTGCGATTGGCGCACTAGGGTCCGTGGTTGTGAAGCTGGTGGTGCGGGTCAAGCTGCTGCCGACGCCCGTGCAGGCGTCGGTGCTTGAGGCGACCCTGACCGCCTGCAACGAGGCTGCGACCTGGGCTGCACAGGTGGCCTTCGACAAGGGCGTGCGCAAGAACCTGCCGCTGCGCAGGCTGACGTACCGGGAGATCAAATCCAGGTGGGGGCTCGGGGCACAGGCCGCCCAGCACGCGATCAAGAAGACCTGCGACGCCTGCACGACTCTGGCGGCAAGCCTCCGCAACGGCCGTTACGGCAAGCGCGTCTCGAAGCGTCATGACCGGGCACCGGCCAAGCCGGTCGTCTTCCGGCCCCGGGCGGCCCAGCCGTACGACGACCGGATGTTGTCCTGGCGGCACGAGGCGCGCACGGTGTCGCTCTGGACCACCGGCGGGCGGATGAAGAACGTGGCCTTCACCGGACAGGCAGAACAGTTGGAGGTCCTGGCCCGGCACCGGCAGGGTGAGTCCGACCTGCTGTGTGAGGGCGGGCAGTGGTATCTGATCGCGACCTGCGAGATTCCCGAGGCCGAGCTGAACGGGCACCCGGCCGTGTTTAGCGGCGTGGATCTCGGGATCGTGAACATTGCTGCCACCAGTGACGGTGCCAGGTACTCCGGGCGCCGGATCAACCGCAGGCGGGCCAAGGACCGGGCTCTGCGTTCCAAGTTGCGGAAGAAGGGCACGAAGTCCGCGAGGCGGCGGGCGAAGAAGTACGCCGGCCGCGAGGCCCGTCGTAACAAGGACATCAACCATAAGATCAGCAAGCGGATCGTGGTGGAGGCTGCACGCACCGGTCGCGGGATCGCCCTCGAAGACTTGGGCGGTATCCGGGAGCGGGCACGGCTGAGGAAGCCCCAACGAACCACGCTCCACTCCTGGCCGTTCGCGCAACTCGGCGCGTTCATCGGCTACAAGGCCCAGCGGGCCGGGGTTCCGGTGGCGACGGAAAGGGGCGCTGGGGGCGTCGCATGAAACACGCAGAGTACTGGCCCCGAAGCTCTCCGTGCAATCTTCTCGTGCCAACTCCGGTCCTTGCCGCCGGTAATGCGGTACGAGGCGCGACCACCGGCGCGATAGGCTCGGATGACGACGACTGGCTGCCGCGGCAGCGGTCGGCGGACCGAGCAGAGACAGACAGTACAGAGACAGCGACAAGCTAGAGAGCGGTGCACTGTGTCCGGTGGAGAGGTGGCCGGGATCCTGGTGGCCGTCTTCTGGGCGATCCTGGTTTCGTTCCTCGCCGTCGTGCTGGTGAGGCTGGCCCAGACGCTCAGGGCGACCACCAAGCTCGTGGCGGACGTGACCGAGCAGGCCGTCCCGCTGCTTGCCGACGCCTCCGCCACCGTGCGCTCCGCGCAGACCCAGCTCGACAAGGTCGACGCGATCGCCACGGACGTCCAGGAAGTCACCTCCAACGCCTCGGCGCTCTCCACCACGGTCGCCGCGACCTTCGGCGGCCCGCTCGTCAAGGTCGCCGCGTTCGGTTACGGGGTGCGTCAGGCCATCGGCCGCAAGACCAGTCCGGAACCGGAACCTGCGCGCCGGCCGTCCCGTCGCACGGTGATCGTCGGCCGTACCGTGCCGTCCGCGCGCCGCGGGAAGCGCAACGGCAGAAACTCCCGCGGATCGAAGGACTGACGCAGCGATGTTCCGCCGTACGTTCTGGTTCACCGCCGGCGCCGCCGCCGGTGTCTGGGCCACCACCAAGGTCAACCGCAAGCTCAAGCAGCTGACCCCCGAGAGCCTTGCGGCGCAGGCCGCCGACAAGGCGATCGAGACCGGACACAAGCTCAAGGACTTCGCTCTCGACGTCCGCGAGTCCATGGCCCGGCGAGAGGCCGAACTGGGCGAGGCGCTGGGCCTGGAGGCACCCGTCGACCCCGAGCTCCCCGTACGGCGCCACTTCGCCGTCGAGGTGGCCGAGTCCGTCGGACCGGACCGGCCGCTCGAAGGCACCCGCTACCGCACGCTCCCCTACAACTCGTACAACCGGAATGAGGACCACTGATGGAGTCGGCTGAAATTCGTCGCCGCTGGCTGAGCTTCTTCGAGGAGCGCGGTCACACCGTCGTCCCTTCGGCGTCGCTCATCGCGGACGACCCGACTCTGCTCCTGGTCCCCGCGGGCATGGTCCCCTTCAAGCCGTACTTCCTCGGCGAGGCCAAGCCGCCCGCCCCGCGCGCCACCAGCGTGCAGAAGTGCGTCCGTACGCCGGACATCGAGGAGGTCGGCAAGACCACCCGGCACGGCACGTTCTTCCAGATGTGCGGCAACTTCTCCTTCGGCGACTACTTCAAGGAAGGCGCCATTAGCTACGCCTGGGAGGCTCTGACGAGCTCCGTGGCGGACGGCGGCTTCGGTCTCGACCCCGAGCGGCTGTGGATCACGGTCTACCTGGACGACGACGAGGCCGAGCAGATCTGGCGCGACAAGATCGGCGTACCGGCCGAGCGCATCCAGCGTCTGGGCAAGAAGGACAACTTCTGGTCCATGGGCGTCCCCGGTCCCTGTGGCCCCTGCTCCGAGATCAACTACGACCGCGGCCCCGAGTTCGGCGTCGAGGGCGGCCCGGCCGTCAACGACGAGCGCTACGTGGAGATCTGGAACCTGGTCTTCATGCAGTACGAGCGGGGCGCCGGCGACGGCAAGGAGGACTTCCCGATCCTCGGTGACCTGCCGTCCAAGAACATCGACACCGGCCTAGGCCTCGAGCGCCTCGCGATGATCCTGCAGGACGTGCAGAACCTGTACGAGATCGACACCTCGATGGCCGTCATCGAGAAGGCCACCGAGCTGACCGGGGTGCGCTACGGCGAGAACCACACCTCCGACGTCTCGCTCCGGGTCGTCACCGACCACATGCGTACGTCCGTCATGCTCATCGGCGACGGTGTCACCCCCGGCAACGAGGGCCGCGGCTACGTTCTGCGCCGCATCATGCGCCGCGCCGTCCGCAACATGCGCCTCCTCGGCGCCACCGGCCCGGTCGTCGCCGAGCTCGTGGACACGGTCATCAAGTCGATGGGCCAGCAGTACCCGGAGCTGATCACCGACCGCAAGCGCATCGAGACCGTCGCCCTCGCCGAGGAGGCCGCCTTCCTCAAGGCCCTCAAGGGCGGCACCAACATCCTCGACACCGCCGTCACCGAGACCAAGGCCGCCGGCGGCAAGGTCCTCGCCGGCGACAAGGCATTCCTGCTCCACGACACCTGGGGCTTCCCGATCGACCTCACCCTGGAGATGGCCGCCGAACAGGGCCTCGCCGTGGACGAGGACGGCTTCCGCCGCCTGATGAAGGAGCAGCGGGACCGCGCCAAGGCCGACGCCAAGGCCAAGAAGACCGGCCACGCCGACCTGTCCGCCTACCGTGAGGTGGCCGACAAGTCCGGCTCCACGGAGTTCACCGGCTACACCTCCACCGAGGGCGAGTCGACCGTCGTCGGCCTCCTCGTCGACGGGATCTCCTCGCCCGCCGCCACCGAGGGCGACGAGGTCGAGGTCGTCCTCGACCGCACGCCGTTCTACGCCGAGGGCGGCGGCCAGCTCGCCGACCAGGGCCGGATCCGGCTCGACACCGGCGCCGTCATCCAGGTGCGCGACGTCCAGCAGCCGGTCCCGGGCGTCTCCGTCCACAAGGGCACGGTCCAGGTCGGCGAGGTGACGGTCGGCTCCACCGCCTACGCCGCCATCGACACCACCCGCCGCCGTGCCATCGCGCGCGCCCACAGCGCCACGCACCTCACGCACCAGGCGCTGCGCGATGCACTGGGCCCGACGGCCGCCCAGGCCGGTTCGGAGAACTCGCCGGGCCGCTTCCGCTTCGACTTCGGTTCGCCCGCCGCCGTACCCGGCACGGTCCTCACCGACGTCGAGCAGAAGATCAACGAGGTTCTCGCCCGCGAACTCGACGTCCAGGCCGAGGTCATGTCGATCGACGAGGCCAAGAAGCAGGGCGCCATCGCCGAGTTCGGCGAGAAGTACGGCGAGCGCGTCCGGGTCGTCACCATCGGCGACTTCTCCAAGGAACTCTGCGGCGGTACGCACGTCCACAACACCGCCCAGCTGGGCCTGGTGAAGCTGCTCGGCGAATCGTCCATCGGCTCCGGTGTGCGCCGCATCGAGGCCCTCGTCGGCGTCGACGCGTACAACTTCCTCGCCAGGGAGCACACGGTCGTCGCCCAGCTCCAGGAGCTGGTCAAGGGCCGTTCCGAGGAGCTGCCGGAGAAGATCGCCGCAATGCTCGGCAAGCTGAAGGACGCCGAGAAGGAGATCGAGAAGTTCCGTGCGGAGAAGGTCCTCCAGGCCGCCGCCGGACTGGCCGACTCCGCCAAGGACGTACGGGGCGTCGCCCTGGTCACCGGTCAGGTGCCCGACGGCACCTCGGCCGACGACCTGCGCAAGCTCGTCCTCGATGTCCGTGGCCGCATCCAGGGCGGTCGCCCGGCCGTCGTGGCCCTGTTCACCACTGCCAACGGCCGCCCGCTGACCGTGATCGCCACCAACGAGGCCGCCCGCGAGCGCGGCCTCAAGGCCGGCGACCTGGTCCGTACGGCCGCCAAGACCCTCGGTGGCGGCGGCGGCGGCAAGCCGGACGTCGCCCAGGGCGGCGGCCAGAACCCCGAGGCCATCGGCGCCGCCGTGGCCGCTGTCGAACGCCTCGTCACCGAGACGGCGTGACGGCGGGGATGACGCAGATGCGCCGCGGCCGTCGGCTCGCGATCGACGTCGGGGACGCCCGGATCGGGGTCGCCTCGTGCGACCCCGACGGAATCCTCGCGACGCCGGTGGAGACCGTTCCGGGGCGCGATGTCCCGGCGGCCCACCGGCGGCTCGGACAGATCGTCCAGGAGTACGAGCCGATAGAGATCATCATCGGCCTGCCGCGGTCCCTCGGCGGCGGTGAAGGACCCGCCGCCGCCAAGATCCGCGTCTTCGCCCAGGAGGTCGCCCGCTCGGTCGCACCCATTCCGGTGCGATTGGTGGACGAGAGGATGACCACAGTGACGGCCAGTCAAGGACTGCGCGCCTCGGGCGTGAAGTCCAAGAAAGGCCGTTCCGTCATCGATCAGGCTGCCGCTGTGGTGATCCTTCAGAACGCTCTGGAGTCCGAACGGTCCTCCGGTAAACCCCCGGGCGAAGGCGTCGAAGTGGTTGTCTGATCGCGATACGGTAACGTTCCGCGCGATGCGGCGGTGTTCGAACAAACACCGCACAGCAAAGAGACGGAATGTCGTCTCGCGGCTCAAGGGGATCGATGACTGAGTATGGCCGGGGCCCCGGCTCCGAACCGTGGCATCCCGAGGACCCCTTGTACGGGGACCAGGGATGGGGAGGACAGCAGCCTGTCCACGGCCAGAACCAGTACGGCGGCCAGCAGCAGCCCTACCCGCACGACCCCTACGCGCAGCAGCAGCCGCCGCAGCAGGACCCGTACGCACAGCAGGATCCGTACGCACAGCAGCAGCCGTACCAGCAGCAGCCGGCGTACGGAGTCCCGCAGGACCCGTACGCGCAGCAGCAGCCCCAACAGCCCCAGCAGCCTCAGCAGCCCCAGTACAACAACGGTGGCTGGGACTCCGGGCAGCAGTCCGCCGGGATGCCCTACGACCCCCAGTCGGCCGACCAGTACGGCGGCCGGCAGGCCGGTTACCGCGAGACACACGACTACTACGGCACGCCGGAGGCCTACCCGCCGCCGCAGCCCCCGGGCCACCGGCAGGCCGTCGCCGAGCAGCCCCCCGCGCAGAGTCCCGACTGGGACCCGGAGGTCCAGCCGGAGGAGACCCACCCCTTCTTCACGGGCGCGGACGACGGGGGCGACAAGGACGACGACTACGACGACGACCCGCGTGAGTCACGCCGCGGCGGCCGCGGCGGCAACGAACGCCGGGGCAAGGGCAAGAAGAAGAACCGCAGCGGCTGCGCCTGCCTGGTCGTCTCGGTGGTCCTGGTCAGCGGCCTCGGGGGAGTGGGCTACCTCGGATACTCGTACTGGCAGGACAAATTCGGCGCGGCACCCGACTACGCGGGCAGTGGCTCGGGGTCGGTCGAGGTGGAGATCCCCAAGGGTGCCTTCGGCTCCGACATCGGCAACCTCCTGAAGACGAAGGGTGTCGTCAAGAGCGTCGACGCGTTCGTCTCCGCGCAGAACGACAACCCCAAGGGCAAGTCCATCCAGGCAGGCGTCTATCTGCTCCACGAGAAGATGTCCGCGGCCGAGGCCCTGAAGATGATGCTCGACCCGAAGAGCCAGAATCTTCTGATCATTCCCGAGGGCTATCGCAATGTCGCCATCTACGCGATGGTCGACAAGAAGCTGGGTCTCAAAAAAGGAACGACCAAGGGAATTGCCACGTCCAAGGCGTCCGGCCTCGGTCTGCCCGACTGGGCGAGCAATGGCAAGGACATCAAGGACCCGCTGGAAGGATTCCTTTACCCGGCGGCCTATCCGGTCACCAAGGAAACCAAGCCGGAGGCCCTCCTGAAGAAGATGGTCTCCCGCGCCAACGAGGAGTACGACAAGCTAGACATCGAGGGAACGGCCAAGAAGTACAACCTGGACGGTCCTTGGCAGGTCCTCACTGTCGCCAGCCTGGTCCAGGCGGAGGGCCTCACGCACGACGACTTCCGCAAGATGGCCGAAGTCGTCTACAACCGCTTGAAGCCGGACAACGCGGTCACGAACCGTAAGCTTGAATTCGACTCCGCATTCAATTACCTCAAGAATCAGAGCGAGATCAAGATCCGGTCGAGTGAGATCCGGACCAACCCGGACCCGTACAACACCTACTACCACGCCGGCCTGCCGCCCGGTCCCATCAGTAATCCCGGCGACGAAGCCCTGCGTGCGACGCTCAATCCCACCGGCGACGGGTGGATGTTCTTCATCTCGCTCGACGGCAAGAAGACCCAGTTCACCAAGACGGCCGCCGAACACGAGAAGCTCAACCAGAAATTCAAGGAACAGCATGGCCTCGGCTGACCCGCGTCACCGGGCGGCCGTCCTCGGCTCGCCCATCGCCCACTCGCTCTCCCCGGTCCTGCACCGGGCCGCGTACGCCGAACTCGGCCTCACTCACTGGACGTACGACCGGTTCGAGGTCGACGAGGCGGGCCTTTCAGCCTTCATGGAGGGGCTCGACTCCACCTGGGCCGGGCTCTCGCTGACCATGCCACTCAAGCGCGCGATCATCCCGCTGCTGGACTCCATCAGCGAGACCGCGTCCTCGGTGGAGGCCGTCAACACGGTCGTTTTCACCGAGGACGGCCGACGGACCGGCGACAACACCGACATCCCCGGCATGATCGCCGCGCTGCGCGAACGCGGCGTGGAGAAGACCGACTCCGCCGCCGTCCTCGGTGCCGGGGCGACCGCTTCCTCGGCGCTTGCCGCACTGTCCGAGATCTGTACGGGACCGGTCACCGCGTACGTCCGCAGCAAGGAACGGGGCCAGGAGATGCGCGGCTGGGGCGAATGCCTCGGCGTCGACGTGCGGATCTCCGACTGGGCGGAGGCCGGGCAGGCGCTGCACGCCCCGCTGGTCGTCGCCACCACTCCGGCCGGTGCCACGGACGCGCTGACCGGCGCCGTGCCGGACCGGCCGGGCACGCTCTTCGACGTGCTGTACGAGCCCTGGCCGACCGGTCTCGCGGCCGCCTGGGCGGCTCGTAACGGCACAGTCGTCGGAGGTCTCGACCTTTTGGTGCACCAGGCCGTCCTCCAGGTCGAGCAGATGACCGGCCGTGCGCCCGCTCCGCTCGTGGCCATGCGGCAGGCCGGGGAAGCGGCGCTCGCCGCCCGCTGACCCCCTCGCGCCCGCGACGGAAGGCGTCCGTCTGCTGGATCGGCGACCGGTTCACGCCCCTGGGCGTGGGAGGATCGAAGGCGGCGGGCCAGGGCCGCGCACCCGGTCGCGCCGTCGCAGTTTCAGGCGCGAGCATGAGGAGCACCGTTGAGCAGGTTGCGCTGGCTGACCGCAGGGGAGTCGCACGGCCCCGCACTGGTGGCGACGCTGGAGGGTCTTCCCGCCGGTGTCCCGATCACCACGGAGATGGTGGCGGACGCACTCGCCCGGCGGCGGCTCGGTTACGGCCGCGGTGCGCGGATGAAGTTCGAGAAGGACGAGGTCACCTTCCTCGGCGGGGTGCGGCACGGTCTCACCATGGGCTCCCCGGTCGCCGTGATGGTGGGCAACACCGAGTGGCCCAAGTGGGAGCAGGTCATGTCGGCCGACCCGGTCGACCCCGAGGAACTGGCCGCGCTGGCCCGTAACGCCCCGCTGACCCGCCCGCGTCCCGGCCACGCCGACCTCGCCGGGATGCAGAAGTACGGCTTTGACGAGGCCCGGCCGATCCTGGAGCGCGCCAGCGCCCGGGAGACGGCGGCCCGGGTGGCACTCGGCGCCGTCGCACGGTCGTACCTCAAGGAGACCGCGGGCATCGAGATCGTCAGCCACGTCGTCGAACTGGCCGCGGCCAAGGCGCCCTACGGCGTCTACCCGACGCCCGCCGACGTCGAGCGGCTGGACGCCGACCCGGTGCGCTGCCTGGACGCCGACGCGAGCAAGGAAATGGTCGCCGAGATCGACCAGGCCCACAAGGACGGCGACACTCTCGGCGGCGTGGTCGAGGTGCTGGCGTACTCAGTGCCCGTCGGCCTCGGCTCGCACGTCCACTGGGACCGCCGCCTCGACGCCCGGCTCGCCGCGGCCCTGATGGGCATCCAGGCCATCAAGGGGGTCGAGGTCGGCGACGGCTTCGACCTGGCCCGGGTCCCCGGCTCGAAGGCGCACGACGAGATCCTGGTCACCGAGGACGGCATCAAGCGTGCCTCCGGCCGTTCCGGCGGCACCGAGGGCGGTCTGACCACCGGCGAGCTGCTGCGGGTCCGCGCCGCGATGAAGCCCATCGCGACCGTGCCGCGCGCGCTGGCCACCGTCGACGTCGTCACCGGGGAGCCCGCCAAGGCGCACCACCAGCGCTCCGATGTCTGTGCCGTGCCGGCCGCCGGGATCGTCGCCGAGGCGATGGTCGCACTGGTCCTGGCCGACGCCGTCGCGGAGAAGTTCGGCGGCGACAGCGTCCCCGAGACCCGTCGCAACGTGCAGTCGTACCTCGACCACCTGCAGATCCGATGACCGGCCCGCTGATCGTCCTCGTCGGGCCGATGGGCGTCGGCAAGTCCACGGTCGGTGAGCTGCTCGCCGACCGGCTCGGCACCACGTACCGGGACACCGACGCGGACGTCGTCGCCACGGCCGGCAAGCCGATCTCCGAGATCTTCTACGACGAGGGCGAGGAACACTTCCGCGAGCTGGAGCGACAGGCCGTGCACACCGCCGTCGCCGCGCACACGGGCGTCCTCTCCCTCGGCGGCGGCGCCGTGCTCGACGCGACGACCCGCGCGCTGCTCGCCGACCACCGCGTCGTCTATCTCTCGATGGACGTCGAGGAGGCCGTCAAGCGGGTCGGACTGAACGCCGCCCGCCCGCTGCTCGCCGTCAACCCGCGCCGGCAGTGGCGCGAGCTGATGGACGCCCGTCGGCACCTGTACACGGAGGTGGCCCGGGTGACCGTCGCCACCGACGAGCGCACCCCCGAAGAGGTCGCCCTGGCGGTCCTCGACGCACTGGAACTGCCGGAGCGCACGGACGACCCCGTCACCCCCGGCCGGGAGAACACACGTATGACCGAGCAGGGCCCCACCCGTATCCAGATCGCCGGCAGCGCGGGCACCGACCCGTACGAGGTGCTGATCGGCAGGCAACTCCTCGGCGAGCTGCCCACGCTCATCGGCGACCGCGCCAAGCGGGTCGCCGTCCTGCACCCGGAGGCGCTCGCCGAGACCGGTGAGGCGGTCCGTCAGGACCTCGCCGAGCAGGGCTACGAGGTGATCGCGATCCAGCTGCCGAACGCCGAGGAGGCCAAGACCGTCGAGGTCGCGGCCTACTGCTGGAAGGCGCTCGGGCAGACCGGCTTCACCCGCACCGACGTCATCGTCGGCGTCGGCGGCGGAGCCACCACCGACGTCGCCGGATTCGTCGCCGCGACCTGGCTGCGTGGCGTGCGCTGGATCGCCGTACCCACGACCGTGCTCGCCATGGTCGACGCGGCCGTCGGCGGCAAGACCGGCATCAACACCGCCGAGGGCAAGAACCTCGTCGGCGCCTTCCACCCGCCCGCCGGAGTCCTGTGCGACCTCGCCGCGCTGGACTCGCTGCCCGTGCACGACTACGTCAGCGGCGTGGCCGAGATCATCAAGGCCGGCTTCATCGCCGACCCCGCGATCCTCGACCTCATCGAGGAGGACCCGCAGGGCGCCCGTACGCCCACCGGACCGCACACCGCCGAGCTGATCGAGCGGGCCATCCGGGTCAAGGCCGAGGTCGTCTCCAGCGACCTCAAGGAATCCGGGCTGCGCGAGATCCTCAACTACGGCCACACCCTGGCCCACGCCATCGAGAAGAATGAGCGCTACAAGTGGCGGCACGGCGCGGCCGTCTCGGTCGGCATGGTCTTCGCCGCCGAGCTGGGCCGGCTGGCCGGACGCCTCGACGACGCCACCGCCGACCGGCACCGCGCCGTCCTGGAGTCCGTCGGACTCCCGCTCACCTACCGCGGCGACCAGTGGCCCAAGCTGCTGGAGAACATGAAGGTCGACAAGAAGTCCCGCGGCGACCTGCTGCGCTTCATCGTCCTCGACGGCCTGGGCAAGCCCACCGTGCTGGAGGGCCCCGATCCGGCCGTGCTGCTCGCCGCCTACGGGGAGGTGTCGGCGTGACCCGCCGCGTCCTCGTCCTCAACGGGCCGAACCTCGGCCGGCTCGGTTCCCGCGAGCCCGATGTGTACGGCGCCACGTCCTACGCCGGGCTCGTCGAGACCTGCCAGGCGCTCGGCAAGGAGCTCGGCTTCGCCGTCGACGTCCGGGAGACCAACGACGAGGGCGAGCTGATCCGCTGGCTCCACGAGGCCGCGGACGGTTCAATTCCGGTCGTTCTCAACCCGGGGGCCTTCACCCACTACTCGTACGGAATGCGGGATGCGGCGGCCCAGCGCACCGCCCCGCTGATCGAGGTGCACATCTCGAACCCGTACGCACGGGAGGAATTCCGCCACAACTCCGTGGTCGCGCCGGTCGCCACGGGGACCGTGGCGGGATTCGGCATCGGCTCGTACCGCCTCGCTCTGCGTGCCCTCGCGGACGAGCTGACCGACTGACGGACCCGTACACCGGACGGCCGACCCAGGGCCTCTCGTTTGGATCATGCCGGGCTCGCGTGCCCCGGCACCGCGCCTCGCCGCGTTGTCGTCAGTCTTCCCCGAGCTCTCGGCTCCGCTCGAGCAGGGGAGACCCCATCGGCTCTTTCCTCCGCCTTGCGATGCACGGCACCACGGTGACATCAGCCGCTCCGCGGCGGGCCGCTCCCAGATCCGGCCTGATCCAAACGAAAGACCCTGGCCGACCGGGCACCGTGGACCGTCCCCGGCCGTTCCCTCAGTGGCGGCCGGGGACGGTACGGTTGCCGTTCCACCAGCGCCAGTTGCCTGTACGAGACGGAGTGGCACCGGATGCAGCACGCAGTGGGGGCCCCGCTGCCGCCGCCCCAAGGCCCCGGAAGCGGACCTGTCGGCTGGACGCACCAGGCCCAGCACCCCGGACAGCCGGGGCCGCCGCCCACCCCTCCCGCGCCCCCGACACCCCGGGGCTGGAGCGGATCCGCCCCGCAGCACGCCCCGGCCCCGCCCTCCAGGGACACCACCGGGCACGTCCAGCTGCCGCCCGGCGGCCCCGTCCCGCTGCCCGCGCCACCCGCCGGGCCCGGCACCGGCAGCGCGACCCTCGCCGTCCTGCTGATCGGTCCCGCGGGCGCCGGCAAGACCACCGTGGCCAAGCTGTGGGCCAGCCGCCGCCGGGTTCCCACGGCCCACGTCAGCCTCGACGACGTCCGTGAATGGGTCTGCTCCGGCTTCGCCGACCCCCAGGCCGGGTGGAACGACCACTCCGAGGCCCAGTACCGCCTCGCCCGCCGCACCTGTGGCTTCGCCGCCCGCAACTTCCTCGCCAACGGCATCTCCTGCATCCTGGACGACGCCGTGTTCCCGGACCGGCCGGTCGTCGGCCTCGGCGGCTGGAAACGCCATGTCGGCCCCGGACTCCTGCCCGTCGTCCTGCTGCCCGGCCTGGAGATCGTGCTGGAGCGCAATGCCGCCCGCAGCGGGAACCGCCGCCTCTCGGACGAGGAGGTCGCCCGGATCCACGGCCGGATGGCCGGGTGGTACGGCTCCGGACTGCCGATCATCGACAACTCGACGTACGACGTGGAGACCACCGCCCGCGTCCTCGACGACATACTCGCCCGCTCCATAGCCAGCCCACCGGCCTGGTGAACCCGCACCGGGCGGCGCTCCCGGTCCGGTGAGGGCGGGCCGCGGCCCCGGTCGGGTGCGCTGACCGAGCAGGCCCGCGCTACCGCTCGTAGGCTCGTGACATGTCAGACGTGTACGCCGTCCGCCGCGGGGAGCTCCGTGACCGGTGCGCCGCCGTCGGATCCGCGGCCGCTCTGGTCTCCCGCCCCGCCAACGTCCGCTATCTTGCGGGCGGAGCGCCCCCGGGTGCCGTGCTGCTGCTCAGCCCCGGCGAGGACGTGCTGCTCTGCCCCCGCGACCTGGCCGACGATCCCTCCGACGGCCGCACGGACGATCGGCTGCGGGTGTCCCCGCTGCCGGACAGTGACGGCGATCCGGTGGTCGCGGCCGCCGCTCTGGCCGGTTCCCGGGGTGCGGAGTCCCTGGCCGTGGAGGAGCACCACCTGACGGTCTCCCGCCACCGGGCCATGGGCTCGGTCGCCCCGCGGCTCCGGCTCGCCGATCTCGGTGCCACCGTCGAGCAGCTCCGGGTCGTCAAGGACGAGGAGGAGATCGCCTGTCTGCGGATCGCCGCCGAGATCACCGATCAGGCCCTGGGCGAGCTCCTTGAATCGATCCTGGTGGGCCGCACCGAACGCCATCTCGCCCTGGAGCTGGAGCGCCGCCTGGTGGACCACGGCGCAGACGGCCCCGCCTTCCCCACCTCCGTGGCCACCGGCCCGAACTCCGGCCAGGGCCGCCACCGCCCCTCGGACCGACGGGTGGAGGAAGGGGATTTTCTCTCCGTCTGCCTCGGCGCCAACTATCGCGGCTACCGCTGCGAGATCGGCCGCACGTTCGTCATCGGGACGACGCCCGCCGACTGGCAGATCGAGCTCTACGACCTGGTTTTCGCCGCTCAGCGAGCCGGCCGCGAGGCGCTCGTACCGGGCGCGGCCTACCGCGATGTGGACCGCGCGGCCCGTCACATCCTGGACTCCGCGGGCCACGGCCGGAGCCTGGCACCGTGGACGGGGCACGGGGTGGGGCTAGAAATCGACGAGGACCCGCAGCTGACACCTGCGGCCATGGGTAAACTGGACGCTTGTGTACCGGTCACCGTCGAACCGGGGGTCCACCTCCCGGGCCGGGGCGGAGTCCGGATCGATGACACGCTCGTCGTGCGCCCCGAGGCGGACGGCGGACCCGAGCTACTCACCATTACGACCAAGGAGCTGCTCGCGCTCTAGCGCGCATCCTCGGTCGTTCCACCAGCTTCAGTCCAGGAGATTCCGCAACCGTGGCTTCCACGAACGACCTCAAGAACGGCCTGGTGCTCAAGCTCGACGGAGGCCAGCTCTGGTCCGTCGTCGAGTTCCAGCACGTCAAGCCCGGCAAGGGCCCGGCCTTCGTGCGCACCAAGCTCAAGAACGTGCTGTCCGGCAAGGTCGTCGACAAGACGTTCAACGCCGGCGTAAAGGTCGAAACGGCCACCATCGACCGTCGCGACATGCAGTTCTCGTACATGGACGGCGAGTACTTCGTCTTCATGGACATGGACACGTACGACCAGCTCATGGTCGACCGCAAGGCTGTCGGCGACGCCGCCAACTTCATGATCGAGGGCTTCACCGCCTCCGTCGCCCAGCACGAGGGCGAGGTGCTCTACGTCGAGCTGCCCGCCGCCGTCGAGCTGACGGTCCAGCACACCGACCCGGGCGTCCAGGGCGACCGCTCCACCGGTGGCACCAAGCCCGCCACGCTGGAGACCGGCTACGAGATCGGCGTCCCGCTCTTCATCACCACGGGTGAGAAGATCAAGGTCGACACCCGCACGGGCGACTACCTCGGCCGGGTGAACAGCTAACCGTGGCTGCCCGGAACAAGGCCCGCAAGCGCGCCTTCCAGATCCTCTTCGAGGCCGACCAGCGCGGTGAGTCCGTGCAGACGGTCCTCGCGGACTGGGTGCGGCACTCGCGGACCGACACCCGTCAGCCGCCGGTCACCGAGTACACGATGGAGCTCGTCGAGGGGTACGCGCAGTACGCGGACCGGATCGACGACCTCATCGTGACCTACGCCGTGGACTGGGAGATCGACCGCATGCCGGTCGTCGACCGGAACATCCTGCGGCTCGGTGCCTACGAGCTGATCTGGGAGGACGGCACCCCGGACGCGGTGGTGATCGACGAGGCGGTCCAGCTCGCCAAGGAGTTCTCCACCGATGACTCCCCGTCCTTCGTGAACGGGCTGCTCGCCCGGTTCAAGGACCTCAAGCCGAACCTTCGCCGGGAGCAGTAGCCCCGGCGGCGGTCAGCCGACGAAGGGCCCACGGTCGGATGGCGGTGGGCCCTTCGGCATGAGTGCGCCGGCTCGCCGCGCACCCGGTTGCCGTAGAAAGTTGCCGTAGAAAAACGAGAACGCCGTGTCGACGGGACTCCCGGAAGGGGCCCGCGTCGACACGGCGGCACGTTTCTGCGAAGGGGCCTCAGCCCTCGTCGTGAGCGACGGCGCGGCGCGCTTCCGCGTCCAGTACGCCCCAGCTGATCAGCTGTTCCGTCAGCACGGACGGCGACTGGTCGTAGATGACGGCCAGTGTGCGCAGGTCGTCCTGACGGATCGAGAGCACCTTGCCGTTGTAGTCGCCGCGCTGGCTCTGGATCGTCGCCGCGTAGCGCTGCAGCGGTCCGGCCTTCTCCGGCGGGACGTGGGCGAGGCGCTCCAGGTCCAGGACGAGCTTCGGCGGCGGCTCGGCGGCCCCGCCGGGCGTCGTGCCGGGCAGGAGCTCCTGCACCGGGACCCCGTAGAAGTCCGCGAGCTCGGCGAGGCGCTGTACGGTCACGGCACGGTCGCCGCGCTCGTACGAACCGACCACGACGGCCTTCCAGCGGCCCTGCGACTTCTCCTCCACGCCGTGGAGGGAGAGGCCCTGCTGGGTGCGGATGGCACGGAGCTTGGCCCCGAGCTGTTTTGCGTATTCGCTGGACATAAGGCTCCCCGGACGCTGGGACATTCTGCGGCTCCGCCGCGTGGCTGGTAACTCACTGTGAGGTTACGCAGCGTTACTTGGTTGCGTCAAGCCGAATGGTCCGGACCGGCACCTTCCGGGGGTGCGACCAGAGCCTGGCACCAGCCCTGGTAACATTGATGACGCAATTTCGACGTCCTTTAAGGTCCGTCCCGTGAGGCGGAGAAGGAGGTCCGTTTCTTATGGACGCACAGCACGAAGCCACCGGCAACGCGGCACGCCCCGTTCTGGAGGCTCCCGACATCGCCCGGGTACTGACCCGGATCGCCCACGAGATCGTCGAACGCGCCAAGGGCGCCGACGACGTGGTGCTCCTCGGCATCCCGACGCGGGGCGTCTTCCTCGCCCGCCGGCTCGCCGAAAAACTCCAGGAGATCACCGGCCGGAAGATGCCGGTCGGCTCCCTCGACATCACCATGTACCGCGACGACCTGCGGCTGCGCCCGGCGCGCGCCCTGGCCCGCACCGAGATCCCCGGCGAGGGTATCGAGGGCCGCCTGGTCGTCCTCGTCGACGACGTCCTCTTCTCGGGCCGCACGATCCGCGCCGCGCTCGACGCGCTGGGCGACATCGGCAGGCCCCGCGCGGTGCAGCTCGCGGTCCTCGTCGACCGCGGTCACCGCGAACTCCCGATCCGTGCCGACTACATCGGCAAGAACCTCCCCACGTCGCTGCGGGAGACGGTCAAGGTCCAGCTCGCCGAGGAGGACGGCCGCGACGCCGTGCTGCTCGGTGTCCAGCGGACCGCCCCCGCGGGCGCGCAGTAACCGCACTCCACCTGTACGGCGTACCCCGAGCCCGTACGGCCGCCTCCGCGCGCCCGCATGCCTGAACCCTCCAGCCCTCCGGAGAACACCCAGATGAAGCGTCACCTCATCTCGGCCGCCGATCTCACCCGCGACGACGCCGTCCTGATCCTCGACACCGCCGAGGAGATGGCACGGGTCGCGGACCGGCCGATCAAGAAGCTCCCGACCCTGCGCGGCCGTACCGTCGTCAACCTCTTCTTCGAGGACTCGACGCGTACCCGCATCTCCTTCGAGGCCGCGGCCAAGCGCCTCTCCGCCGATGTCATCAACTTCTCCGCGAAGGGCTCGTCCGTCTCCAAGGGCGAGTCGCTCAAGGACACCGCGCTGACCCTGGAGGCGATGGGCGCCGACGCCGTCGTCATCCGGCACGGCGCCTCCGGAGCCCCGTACCGCCTCGCCACCTCCGGCTGGATCGACGGCGCCGTCGTCAACGCCGGTGACGGTACCCACGAGCACCCCACCCAGGCACTCCTGGACGCCTTCACCATGCGCCGCCGTCTCGTCGGGGCCGACAGCGGTCTCGGCCGCGACCTCGAAGGCCGCCGGATCACCATCGTCGGCGACATCCTGCACAGCCGGGTGGCCCGCTCCAACGTCCATCTGCTGACCACGCTCGGCGCCCACGTCACACTGGTGGCCCCGCCGACCCTCGTCCCGGTCGGCGTCGAGCAGTGGCCGTGCGACGTCAGCTACGGCCTGGATGAGGTGCTGCCGAAGTCCGACGCGGTGATGATGCTGCGTGTGCAGCGTGAACGGATGAACGCCGCGTACTTCCCGACCGAGCGCGAGTACTCCCGCCGCTACGGCCTGGACGGCGATCGTATGGCGAAGATGCCCGAGCACGCCGTCGTCATGCACCCCGGCCCGATGGTCCGCGGCATGGAGATCACCGCCGAGGTCGCCGACTCCGACCGGTGCACGGCCGTCGAGCAGGTCGCCAACGGCGTATCGATCCGCATGGCCGTCCTGTACCTGCTGCTGGGCGGGTACGAATCCGCCGCCCCCGCCGCCCCGTCCCGTCCCGAGGAGAACAAGTAACCATGAGCAAGATCCTTATCCGCGGCGCGAAGGTCCTCGGCGGCGAACCCCAGGACGTCCTGATCGAAGGCGAGACCATCGCCGCCGTCGGTACCGGCATCGAGGCCGGCGACGCGACCGTCGTCGAGGCGGCGGGCCGGATCCTGCTGCCCGGCCTCGTCGACCTCCACACCCACCTGCGCGAGCCCGGCCGCGAGGACTCCGAGACCGTCCTCACCGGCACCAAGGCCGCGGCCGTCGGCGGCTTCACCGCCGTGCACGCCATGGCGAACACCTTCCCGGTCGCCGACACCGCCGGCGTCGTCGAGCAGGTCTGGCGGCTCGGCAAGGAGTCCGGCTACTGCGACGTGCAGCCGATCGGCGCAGTCACCGTCGGCCTGGAGGGCAAGAAGCTCGCCGAACTCGGCGCCATGCACGATTCGGCTGCCGGGGTGAAGGTCTTCTCCGACGACGGCAAGTGCGTCGACGACGCGGTGATCATGCGTCGCGCGCTGGAGTACGTGAAGGCGTTCGACGGCGTCGTGGCCCAGCACGCCCAGGAGCCCCGCCTCACCGAGGGCGCCCAGATGAACGAGGGCGTCGTCTCCGCGGAGCTCGGTCTCGGCGGCTGGCCCGCCGTCGCCGAGGAGTCGATCATCGCGCGCGACGTCCTGCTCGCCGCCCACGTCGGCTCCCGGGTGCACATCTGCCACCTGTCGACCGCCGGCTCCGTCGAAATCATCCGCTGGGCGAAGTCCAAGGGCTGGAACGTCACCGCCGAGGTCACCCCGCACCACCTGCTCCTCACCGACGAGCTCGTACGGTCCTACAACCCGGTCTACAAGGTGAACCCGCCGCTGCGCACCGAGGCCGACGTCATGGCCCTGCGCGAGGCGCTCGCCGACGGCACCATCGACTGCGTCGCCACCGACCACGCCCCGCACCCGCACGAGGACAAGGACTGCGAGTGGGCCGCCGCCGCCATGGGCATGGTGGGCCTGGAGACCGCGCTCTCCGTCGTCCAGCAGACGATGGTCGACACCGGCCTCATCGACTGGGCGGGCGTCGCCGACCGGATGTCGTTCCGTCCGGCCGCCATCGGCCGTCTCGACGGACACGGCCGGCCCGTCTCGGCCGGTGAGCCCGCCAACCTCACCCTGGTCGATCCGGCATACCGTGGTGTCGTGGACCCCGCAGGCTTCGCGTCCCGCAGCCGCAACACTCCGTACGAGGGTCGCGAGCTGCCGGGCCGAGTCACCCAAACCTTCCTGCGGGGCCGTGCCACGGTCGTCGACGGGAAGCTCGCGTGACATCACTCACCCCCCTGTACCTCCAGCTCGCCGCCGAGCAGAAGTCGGCCGAAGTGACCGACTGGCCCGCGCGCATCAGCTGGGTCGTCGGACTGCTCGTCCTCATCGCCTTCGTCTACTGGCTGATGCGCCAGGGATGGAAGTGGCGGGGCAGTCTCCAGTCCGCTCTGCCGGAACTCAGGACGACCCCGGAGGGGTTCGCCGACGGCGAGAAGCTGCTGACGCTGACCGGCCGGTACCACGCCTCGACGACCGCCGGGCAGTGGCTCGACCGGATCGTCGCCCACGGCCTCGGTACCCGCAGCCGCGTCGAGCTCACCCTGACCGACCAGGGCCTCGACGTCGTACGCCCGGGGGCGGCCGGCTTCTTCGTACCGGCCGACGCACTGCGCGAGGCCCGGCTCGACAAGGGCATCGCCGGCAAGGTCCTCCCCGAGGGCGGCCTGCTGATCATCACCTGGGCGCACGGCGACCAGCTGATCGATTCCGGATTCCGCTCCGACCGCTCGGCCGAGCACCCGGCCTGGGCCGAGGCCATCAACCATCTCACCAGCACTACGGAAGGCACCGCACGATGACGATCTCCACCCGGGGAGCCGCCCAAGCTCCCGCCGTACTCGTCCTGGAGGACGGCCGCGCCTTCCGCGGCCGTGCCTACGGGGCCGTGGGGGAGACCTTCGGCGAGGCGGTGTTCTCCACCGGCATGACCGGCTACCAGGAGACGCTGACCGACCCCTCGTACCACCGCCAGGTCGTCGTGATGACCGCCCCGCACGTCGGCAACACCGGTGTGAACGACGAGGACCCCGAGTCCGGACGGATCTGGGTCTCCGGTTACGTCGTCCGCGACCCCGCCCGGGTGCCCTCCAACTGGCGCTCGCGGCGCTCGCTCGACGAGGAACTGGAGCGTCAGGGCGTCGTCGGCATCAGCGGCATCGACACCCGCGCCCTCACCCGCCATCTGCGCGAGCGCGGCGCCATGCGCGTCGGCATCTTCTCCGGTGACGCACTCGCCGACGAGGCCACGCTGCTCGCCCGCGTCCAGCAGGCCCCCGAGATGCTGGGCGCCGACCTCTCCGCCGAGGTCGCCACCAAGGAGGCGTACGTCGTCCCCGCGATCGGCACGAAGAAGTTCACCGTCGCCGCGATCGACCTCGGCATCAAGGGCATGACCCCGCACCGGATGGCCGAGCGCGGCATCGAGGTGCACGTGCTGCCCGCCACCGCCACCCTGGAGGAGGTGTACGCGGTCCGGCCCGACGGCGTCTTCTTCTCCAACGGCCCCGGCGACCCGGCCACCGCCGACCACCCGGTCTCCGTGATGCGAGGCGTCCTGGAGCGGAAGACCCCGCTCTTCGGCATCTGCTTCGGAAACCAGATCCTGGGCCGCGCCCTCGGCTTCGGCACGTACAAGCTGAAGTACGGCCACCGCGGCATCAACCAGCCCGTGCAGGACCGTACGACCGGCAAGGTCGAGGTCACCGCGCACAACCACGGCTTCGCCGTCGACGCCCCGCTCGACAAGGTGTCCGACACCGCGTTCGGCCGCGCCGAGGTCTCCCACGTCTGCCTGAACGACCAGGTCGTCGAGGGCCTCCAACTCCTCGACCAGCCGGCCTTCAGCGTCCAGTACCACCCCGAAGCGGCCGCGGGCCCGCACGACGCCGCGTACCTCTTCGACCGCTTCGTTTCCCTGATGGAGGGCCAGCGTGCCTAAGCGCTCCGATATCCAGTCCGTCCTGGTCATCGGCTCCGGTCCGATCGTCATCGGGCAGGCCGCCGAGTTCGACTACTCCGGCACCCAGGCCTGCCGCGTGCTCAAGGCCGAGGGCCTGCGCGTCATCCTGGTCAACTCCAACCCGGCGACGATCATGACCGACCCGGAGATCGCCGACGCCACGTACGTCGAGCCGATCACCCCCGAGTTCGTCGAGAAGATCATCGCCAAGGAGCGCCCCGACGCGCTCCTGCCCACGCTGGGCGGCCAGACCGCGCTCAACACAGCGATCTCCATGCACGAGAACGGTGTCCTGGAGAAGTACGGCGTCGAGCTCATCGGCGCCAACGTCGAGGCCATCCACAAGGGCGAGGACCGCGACCTCTTCAAGGGCGTCGTCGAGGCCGTCAAGGCGAAGATCGGTTACGGCGAGTCCGCACGCTCCGTCATCTGCCACTCCATGGACGACATCCTGGCGGGCGTCGAGACGCTCGGCGGCTACCCCGTGGTCGTCCGTCCCTCCTTCACCATGGGCGGCGCCGGCTCCGGCTTCGCGCACGACGAGGACGAGCTGCGCCGCATCGCCGGCCAGGGCCTCACCCTCTCGCCGACCACCGAGGTGCTCCTGGAGGAGTCCATCCTCGGCTGGAAGGAGTACGAGCTGGAGCTGATGCGCGACAAGAACGACAACGTCGTGGTCGTCTGCTCCATCGAGAACTTCGACCCGATGGGCGTCCACACCGGTGACTCGATCACCGTCGCCCCGGCGATGACGCTCACCGACCGCGAGTACCAGCGGCTGCGCGACATCGGCATCGCGATCATCCGCGAGGTCGGCGTCGACACCGGCGGCTGCAACATCCAGTTCGCCATCGACCCGACCGACGGCCGGGTCATCGTGATCGAGATGAACCCGCGCGTCTCGCGCTCCTCGGCGCTCGCCTCGAAGGCGACCGGCTTCCCGATCGCCAAGATCGCCGCCAAGCTGGCCGTCGGCTACACGCTCGACGAGATCCCGAACGACATCACCGAGAAGACCCCGGCCTCCTTCGAGCCGACCCTCGACTACGTAGTGGTCAAGGCCCCGCGCTTCGCCTTCGAGAAGTTCCCCTCCGCCGACTCCACCCTCACCACCACCATGAAGTCGGTGGGCGAGGCCATGGCGATCGGCCGGAACTTCACCGAGGCGCTCCAGAAGGCGCTGCGCTCGCTGGAGAAGAAGGGCTCGCAGTTCTCCTTCACCGGTGAGACCGGTGACAAGGCCGAGCTGCTGGCCGAGGCGGTCCGCCCGACCGACGGCCGGATCAACACCGTCATGCAGGCGATCCGGGCCGGCGCCACCCAGGAGGAGGTCTTCGACGCCACGAAGATCGACCCCTGGTTCGTCGACCAGCTCTTCCTGATCAAGGAGATCGCCGACGGGCTGGCCGCCGCCGAGGAGCTCGGCCCCGAGCTGCTCGCCGAGGCCAAGCGGCACGGCTTCTCCGACGCCCAGATCGCCGACATCCGCGGCCTGCGCGAGGACGTCGTCCGTGAGGTGCGGCACGCGTTGGGCATCCGCCCGGTCTACAAGACGGTCGACACCTGCGCCGCCGAGTTCGCCGCGAAGACGCCGTACTTCTACTCCAGTTACGACGAGGAGTCCGAGGTCGCGTCCCGCACCAAGCCCGCGGTGCTCATCCTCGGTTCCGGCCCCAACCGCATCGGCCAGGGCATCGAGTTCGACTACTCCTGCGTCCACGCCTCCTTCGCGCTGAGCGACGCGGGCTACGAGACCGTGATGGTCAACTGCAACCCGGAGACCGTCTCCACCGACTACGACACCTCCGACCGCCTGTACTTCGAGCCGCTGACGCTGGAAGACGTGCTGGAGATCGTGCACGCCGAGACCCTCGCGGGCCCGGTCGCCGGTGTCATCGTCCAGCTCGGCGGCCAGACCCCGCTGGGTCTGTCGCAGGCGCTCAAGGACAACGGCGTGCCCGTCGTCGGTACGTCCCCGGAGGCCATCCACGCAGCCGAGGACCGCGGCGCCTTCGGCCGCGTCCTGGCCGAGGCCGGGCTGCCGGCCCCGAAGCACGGCACCGCCACCACGTTCAACGAGGCCAAGGCCATCGCCGACGAGATCGGCTACCCCGTCCTCGTACGCCCGTCGTACGTGCTCGGCGGCCGCGGCATGGAGATCGTGTACGACGAGGCACGGCTCTCCTCGTACATCGCCGAGTCCACCGAGATCAGCCCCAGCCGGCCGGTCCTGGTCGACCGCTTCCTCGACGACGCGATCGAGATCGACGTCGACGCGCTCTACGACGGCACCGAGCTCTACCTCGGCGGCGTCATGGAGCACATCGAGGAGGCCGGCATCCACTCCGGCGACTCCGCCTGCGCCCTGCCCCCGATCACCCTCGGCGGCTACGACATCAAGCGGCTTCGGGCCTCCACCGAGGGCATCGCCAAGGGCGTCGGCGTACGCGGACTGATCAACATCCAGTTCGCGCTCTCCGGCGACATCCTGTACGTCCTGGAGGCCAACCCGCGCGCCTCGCGCACCGTCCCCTTCACCTCGAAGGCGACCGCGGTCCCGCTCGCCAAGGCCGCCGCCCGGATCTCGCTGGGCGCGACCATCGCCGAACTGCGCGCGGAGGGCCTGCTCCCGGCGAACGGCGACGGCGGCACCCTGCCGCCCGACGCGCCGACCTCCGTCAAGGAGGCCGTCCTGCCGTGGTCGCGCTTCCGCGACATCCACGGCCGCGGCGTCGACACCGTCCTCGGCCCGGAGATGCGCTCCACCGGTGAGGTCATGGGCATCGACTCGGTCTTCGGTACGGCGTACGCCAAGTCGCAGTCCGGCGCGTACGGCCCGCTGCCGACCAAGGGCCGCGCGTTCATCTCGGTCGCCAACCGCGACAAGCGCTCGATGATCTTCCCGGCGCGCGAACTCGTCGCCCACGGCTTCGAGCTGCTCGCCACCTCCGGCACCGCCGAGGTCCTCAAGCGCAACGGCATCAACGCCACGGTCGTGCGCAAGCAGTCCGAGGGCGTGGGCCCGCAGGGCGAACGGACCATCGTCCAGCTGATCCACGACGGCGAGGTCGACCTGATCGTCAACACGCCGTACGGCACGGGCGGCCGCCTCGACGGCTACGAGATCCGTACCGCGGCCGTGGCCCGGTCCGTGCCCTGCCTGACCACGGTCCAGGCGCTCGCCGCCGCGGTCCAGGGCATCGACGCGCTCACCCACGGAGACGTCGGCGTCCGCTCCCTCCAGGAACACGCGGAGCATCTGACCGCGGCCCGCGACTAGCAGCCGAGAGGGGGACACCGGAAACGGTGTCCCCCTCTCTGTGAGGACACCGAGGACACCGAGGACACCCCGATGTACAAATTCTTCTTCCAGCTGGTCTTCAGGCGGATGGATCCGGAGCAGGCGCACCACCTGGCCTTCGGCTGGATCCGCCTCGCGGCCCGCATCCCCGTGCTGCGCACCTTCGTCGCCGCCGTGCTCGCCCCCCGCCACAAGGAGCTGCGCACCGAGGCCCTCGGCCTGCGGATGCACGGCCCCTTCGGCCTCGCCGCGGGCTTCGACAAGAACGCCGTCGCGATCGACGGCATGTCGATGCTCGGCTTCGACCACATCGAGATCGGTACCGTCACCGGCGAGCCGCAGCCCGGCAACCCCAAGAAGCGCCTCTTCCGCCTCGTGGCGGACCGTGCGCTGATCAACCGCATGGGCTTCAACAACGAGGGCTCCGCGGCCGTGGCCGAGCGCCTGGCCACCCGCAACCCGGTCTTCCGGACCACGGTCGGCGTCAACATCGGCAAGACCAAGGTCGTGCCGGAGGCCGAAGCGGTCGGCGACTACGTGAAGTCCACCGAGCGGCTCGCCCGCCACGCCGACTACCTAGTCGTGAACGTCTCCTCGCCCAACACGCCCGGCCTGCGCAACCTCCAGGCCACCGAGGCGCTCCGCCCCCTGCTCAGCGCCGTGCGCGAGGCGGCCGACCGGACCGTCACCGACCGGCGGGTCCCGCTGCTCGTCAAGATCGCCCCGGACCTCGCGGACGAGGACGTCGACGCGGTCGCCGATCTCGCGGTCGAGCTGGGACTGGACGGCATCATCGCCACCAACACCACCATCGCCAGGGACGGCCTCGGCCTGAGGTCCTCGCCGTCCCTCGTCGCGGAGACCGGCGGACTCTCCGGCGCGCCCCTCAAGGCACGCTCCCTGGAGGTCCTCGGCCGCCTGTACGCGCGGGTGGGCGACCGGATCACCCTGGTCGGTGTCGGCGGCATCGAGAACGCCGAGGACGCCTGGCAGCGCATCCTCGCCGGCGCCACCCTCGTCCAGGGCTACAGCGCCTTCATCTACGAGGGCCCGTGCTACGCCCGGGCGATCCACAAGGGCCTGGCCGCGCGCCTGGCCGCATCCCCGTACGCCACCCTCGCCGAAGCCGTCGGCGCGCAGACCAGGAAGGCCACCGCATGATCCCGGAACCGTTCGGCGCACGTCTGCGCCACGCCATGGACACCCGCGGGCCGCTCTGCGTCGGCATCGACCCGCATGCCTCGCTCCTCACCGCCTGGGGCCTGAACGACGACGTCACGGGTCTGGAGCGGTTCACCCGTACCGTCGTCGAGGCACTGGCCGACCGGGTCGCCGTGCTCAAGCCGCAGTCCGCGTTCTTCGAGCGCTTCGGCTCGCGCGGCATCGCGGTCCTGGAGAAGGCCGTCGAGGAGGCGCGCGCGGCCGGCGCGCTCGTCCTGATGGACGCCAAGCGCGGCGACATCGGCTCCACCATGGGCGCCTACGCGGCGACCTACCTGGACAAGGACTCGCCGCTGTTCTCCGACGCGGTCACCGTCTCGCCGTACCTCGGCTTCGGCTCGCTGCGCCCGGCGCTCGACGCGGCCGTCCTCTCCGGCTCGGGCGTCTTCGTACTCGCCCTGACGTCCAACCCCGAAGGGGCACAGGTGCAGCGCGCCACGGCCGCCGACGGGCGTTCGCTGGCCCAGGTGATGCTCGACCACATGGCCGCAGAGAACGAGGGCGTGACCCCGCTCGGCTCCGTCGGCGCGGTGGTCGGCGCCACGCTCGGGGACGCGGGTGTGAATCTCGCCATAAACGGCCCGCTGCTCGCCCCCGGGATCGGGGCCCAGGGCGCGACGCCCGCCGATCTGCCCGGTGTCTTCGGCGACGCGGTGGGCAATGTGGTGCCCAGCGTGAGCCGCGGCGTACTGAGCCGGGGACCGGACACGGCGGGGCTGCGGGCGGCAGCCGACCGGCTCACGGACGAGGTCCGGACGGCCGTCGCACGTACATGACCATGCCACGTAACCGGGTGTTGACTGAATCCTGACCAAAAAACTCGGTTGTTATGCACGAAATGTCCTGGTCGGCTGAGGCTGACCAGGACTTTTCGTTGGTTCTCGCTGACTGGGACGGCCTTGGCCGCTAGTCTCCGTCGAGAGCCGACGTACACAAGTTGTCCGTCGCTCACCTGGTGTGGAGCGTCCAGCTTCCGCACCGGTCCGTATCCGACAGATCGACATCCGAGGTGACGTAGGCGTGGCTCTTCCGCCCCTTACCCCTGAACAGCGCACAGCCGCGCTCGAAAAGGCCGCCGCGGCTCGCCGGGAGCGGGCCGAGGTCAAGAATCGACTCAAGCACTCCGGCGCCTCGCTCCACGAGGTCATCAAGCAGGGCCAGGAGAACGACGTCATCGGCAAGATGAAGGTCTCCGCCCTTCTGGAGTCCCTGCCGGGCGTGGGCAAGGTCCGCGCCAAGCAGATCATGGAGCGGCTCGGCATCTCCGAGAGTCGCCGGGTCCGGGGCCTCGGCTCCAACCAGATCGCATCCTTGGAGCGTGAGTTCGGCGGCAGCGCCGCCTGACGTTCTCAGGCACTCCTGAGAACCTGGATAATCGCTGCATGGCTGCAACATCCCGGGGGACGTCCCCCGCACCCCCGGACGTACGTCCGCGGCTGACCGTGCTCTCCGGCCCCTCGGGGGTCGGCAAGAGCACGGTCGTCGCCCATATGCGCAAGGCCCACCCCGAGGTTTGGCTCTCGGTGTCGGCGACGACCCGCAAGCCGCGCCCCGGCGAGCGCAACGGTGTCCACTACTTCTTCGTGGACAACGACGAGTTCGACAAGCTGATCGCCAACGGCGAGCTGCTGGAGTGGGCCGAGTTCGCGGGCAACCGGTACGGCACGCCCCGCCGTGCCGTGCTGGAGCGCCTGGAAGCGGGCGAGCCGGTGCTGCTGGAGATCGACCTCCAGGGTGCCCGGCTGGTCCGGCAGTCGATGTCGGACGCCCGGCTCGTCTTCCTGGCCCCGCCGAGCTGGGAGGAGCTGGTCCGCCGGCTCACCGGCCGCGGGACCGAGTCCGCCGAGGTGATCGAGCGCCGGCTCGCCGCCGCCAGGATCGAACTGGCCGCCGAATCCGAGTTCGATACGACGCTGGTCAACACCTCCGTCGAGGACGTGGCCCGTGAGCTGCTAGCCTTGATGCTGGAGGGTTCCGGCCACTGTGTCGACAGCGACTGACGGTCGGCACACGCGCATCACGGAATCACATGCATCACGGAACCACGCGCATCACGGAACTCCGCACTGTCAAAGATTTCTTTGATCTTTACCCCCCCTTCGGAAGGCAGAGAGTGTCCTCTTCCATCACCACGCCCGAGGGCATCATCAACCCGCCGATTGATGAGCTCCTCGAGGCCACCGACTCGAAGTACAGCCTCGTGATCTACGCCGCCAAGCGTGCGCGTCAGATCAACGCGTACTACTCGCAGCTCGGCGAGGGTCTCCTGGAGTACGTCGGTCCGCTCGTCGACACCCACGTGCACGAGAAGCCGCTCTCGATCGCGCTCCGCGAGATCAACGCGGGCCTGCTCACCTCCGAGGCCATCGAGGGCCCCGCGCAGTAAGCAGGGTTTGCACCTTCATCACAGGCCCGGCGGCCACGACCGCCGGGCCTGTGATGTGTCCGGGGTCTTCGTGGTGTGTCCGGGGCGACAGCCTCGGACCGGCCGCGGTGAGGCAGCATGGGGGTGTTCGTATCCGAGTGCGGGGAGACGCAGTGGAGAAGCCGAAGGTCGTTCTTGGGGTCAGCGGGGGCATCGCAGCGTACAAGGCGTGCGAGCTGCTGCGCCGGCTGACCGAGTCCGGTCACGATGTGCGCGTCGTCCCGACCGGGTCGGCGCTGCACTTCGTGGGGGCGGCCACCTGGTCGGCGCTCTCCGGCCACCCGGTCTCCACGGAGGTCTGGAACGACGTCCACGAGGTGCCACACGTCAGGATCGGACAGGGCGCCGACCTCGTCGTCGTCGCCCCGGCCACCGCCGACGTGCTCGCCAAGGCCGCCCACGGCCTCGCCGACGACCTCCTCACCAACACGCTCCTCACCGCCCGCTGTCCGGTCGTCTTCGCGCCCGCCATGCACACCGAGATGTGGGAGCACCCCGCCACCCAGGAGAACGTCGCCACGCTGCGCCGCCGCGGCGCCGTCGTCATCGAGCCCGCCGTCGGCAGGCTCACCGGCGTCGACACCGGCAAGGGCCGGCTCCCGGACCCTGGGGAGATCTTCGAGGTCTGCCGCCGGGTGCTGGCCCGCGGACCCGTCGAGGCCGACCTGGCCGGCCGCCACGTCGTGATCAGCGCGGGTGGTACGCGCGAGCCGCTCGACCCGGTGCGCTACCTCGGCAACCGCTCCTCCGGCAAGCAGGGCTACGCCCTGGCCCGCACCGCGGTCGCCCGCGGCGCCCGGGTCACCCTCGTCGAGGCCAACACCGGCCTGCCCGACCCGGCCGGCGCCGACGTCCTGCACGCCGGGACCGCCATACAGCTTCGCGAGGCGGTGCTGAAGGCCGCGGCGGACGCCGATGCGGTCGTGATGGCGGCGGCGGTCGCCGACTTCCGCCCCGCGGAGTACGCGAGGGGGAAGATCAAGAAGAAGGACGGCCAGGAGCCCGCGCCCATCAAACTGGTCCGCAATCCGGATATCCTCGCGGAGGTCGCCGCCGAACGCGCCCGCCCGGACCAGATCGTCGTCGGTTTCGCCGCCGAGACCGACGACGTCCTCGCCAACGGCCGTGAGAAGCTCCGCCGCAAGGGCTGCGATCTGCTCGTCGTCAATGAGGTGGGGGAACACCGGACATTCGGCTCCGAGGAGAACGAAGCGGTGGTCCTCGCGGCCGACGGCGGTGAGACCCCGGTGCCCCACGGCCCCAAGGAGGCGCTCGCCGACACGGTCTGGGATCTCGTGTCGGCGCGGCTCGGATGAAATTCCTTTCCCCTTTCTCCTGTCTTCGCGCAGGCCGAAACCCTTGAAATATGGGAGTAAATGGCTTTCCTGACAGCCGATTTCCCCACCGCCACATGACGTGCCACAGGTCACAGAACTGCCAAAGGGCGAGACACGTTGTCCGCCGAACGGAAGTGACCGATAAACTGGCCTGCGGACCGTGCCGGGCGCAGCTCCCGGCCGTCCGCCAAATGATCAGCCAGCAGCCGCTGCAACCCCAGGGAGCGATGTGTCCCGCCGTCTCTTCACCTCGGAGTCCGTCACCGAGGGTCACCCCGACAAGATCGCTGACCAGATCAGCGACACCATTCTCGACGCGCTGCTCCGTGAGGACCCCCGGTCCCGCGTCGCCGTCGAGACCTTGATCACCACCGGTCTGGTGCATGTTGCGGGTGAGGTCACGACCAAGGCCTACGCCGACATCCCGACCCTCGTGCGCAACAAGGTTCTCGACATCGGCTACGACTCCTCCAAGAAGGGCTTCGACGGCGCCTCCTGCGGTGTCTCGGTGTCCATCGGTTCGCAGTCGCCCGACATCGCGCAGGGTGTCGACACCGCGTACGAGAACCGGGTCGAGGGCGATGAGGACGAGCTCGACAAGCAGGGTGCCGGCGACCAGGGCCTGATGTTCGGCTACGCCTGCGACGAGACGCCCGAGCTCATGCCGCTCCCGATTTACCTCGCGCACCGGCTCTCGCGACGGCTCTCCGAGGTCCGCAAGAACGGGACCATCCCGTACCTGCGCCCGGACGGCAAGACGCAGGTCACCATCGAGTACGACGGCGACAAGGCCGTCCGTCTCGACACGGTCGTCGTCTCCTCGCAGCACGCCAGCGACATCGACCTCGACTCGCTGCTCGCGCCGGACATCCGCGAGTTCGTCGTCGAGCACGTGCTCGGGCAGCTGATCGAGGACGGCATCAAGCTGGACACCGACGGCTACCGGCTGCTGGTCAACCCGACCGGTCGTTTCGAGATCGGCGGCCCGATGGGCGACGCCGGTCTGACCGGCCGCAAGATCATCATCGACACCTACGGCGGCATGGCCCGTCACGGCGGCGGCGCGTTCTCCGGCAAGGATCCGTCCAAGGTGGACCGTTCGGCGGCGTACGCGATGCGCTGGGTCGCCAAGAACGTCGTCGCCGCGGGCCTCGCCGCCCGCTGCGAGGTACAGGTCGCCTACGCCATCGGCAAGGCCGAGCCCGTCGGCCTGTTCGTCGAGACGTTCGGCACCAACACCGTCGACACCGAGAAGATCGAGCACGCCATCGGCGAGGTCTTCGACCTCCGCCCGGCCGCGATCATCCGCGACCTCGACCTGCTGCGCCCGATCTACGCCCAGACCGCCGCGTACGGCCACTTCGGCCGCGAGCTTCCCGACTTCACCTGGGAGCGCACCGACCGCGTGGACGCGCTGCGCGCGGCGGCCGGGCTGTAACGACCAGGGGTGAACGGAGCCCGCTCGGGCTCCGTCGCTCCCGGCACGTGAGCCTGCTGCTCTCCGTCTGTACGCCGGGGCCCGGACGCCGCACACGGTGTCCGGGCCCCGGTGCGTGCGGCCGCCGGTGCGCTCGCGCCGGGGCCGCTGTCAGTGGTGTCTGGTAGGAATTTGGCTGTGAGCAGCGACAACGAGCGATCCGAGGACCCCGCGAGCGGGGCCCCGGAGCAGCTTGCGCTGATTCGGGAGACGGTACGGAAGGCGAAGGTGCCGCGGGCCAAGCCGCGGACCTGGCGCGGCGCCGCGCTCGCCAAGGAGCTGCCCGTCGCCCGGGTGCTGGTCAACAAGGGCGTGCTCCATCTCGACCAGTACTTCGACTACGCCGTCCCCGAGGAGCTCGACGCCGACGCTCAGCCCGGGGTGCGGGTGCGGGTGCGGTTCGGGGCCGGGGGGCGCAATGTCCGCGGCGGCCGGCGCGAAGGCGGCGGATTGATCGACGGGTTCCTCGTGGAGCGGCTCGCCGAATCGGACTACCCGGGTGCCCTCGCCGCGCTCGCCTACGTCGTGTCCCCCGAACCGGTGCTGGGACCGGAGCTGCTGGCCCTCTCGCGGGCGGTCGCCGACCGTTACGCGGGCAGCCTCGCCGATGTGCTGCAGCTCGCCGTGCCGCCCAGGAACGGACGGGCCGAGGCCAAGCCCTCGCCCGAGCCGCTGCCCCCGCCGCCCGCCCCGTCGGCGGGCAGCTGGGAGAGATACGCGCAGGGGCCCGCGTTCCTGCGGGCACTGGCCGAGGGCGGCGCGCCCCGGGCCGTCTGGACCGCACTGCCCGGCCCGCACTGGCCCGAGGAGATCGCCAGGGCCATGGCCGCGACCCTCGCCTCCGGGCGCGGCGCCCTCGTCGTCGTGCCCGACGGCCGGGCCGCCGGCCGGGTGGATGCCGCGCTCACCACGCTGCTCGGCCGGGGACGCCACGCCCTGCTGACCGCCGACTCCGGACCGGAGAAGCGGTACCGGGAGTGGCTCGCCGTGCGGCGCGGCTCCGTGCGGGCCGTCGTCGGGACGAGGGCCGCGATGTTCGCCCCAGTCGCCGATCTCGGCCTGGTCGCCGTCTGGGACGACGGGGACTCCAGCCACAGCGACGACAACGCCCCCTTCCCGCACGTCCGGGAAGTGCTCGAACTACGGGCCGCGCACGGCCGGTGCGCGTTCCTGCTCGGCGGCACGAACTGCACCGTGGAGGCCGCCCAGCTGGTCGAGAGCGGCTGGGCGCTCCCGCTGCGCGCGGACCGGGAGCAGCTGTGGATCGCGGCGCCTCTGGTGCGCACGGTCGGCGACGGGGAGCTGGCGCGGGACGGGGCCGCGCGGGCAGCCCGGCTGCCCAGCCTGGCCTGGCAGACGGTACGGGACGGGCTGCGCGAGGGCCCCGTCCTCGTACAGGTGCCGCGCCGTGGATACGCGCCCCGTCTCGCCTGCGAGCGCTGCCGTGAACCCGCTCGTTGCCGGCACTGCGCCGGACCGCTCCAGGCACCGGATCAGCGGGATCTCGACTGCGCCTGGTGCGGACGGGCCGAGACCGCCTGGCACTGCGCCGCCTGCGGCGGGAGCCGGTTGCGGGCCCGGATCGTCGGCGCCCGTCGCACCGCCGAGGAGCTCGGCCGCGCGTTCCCGGCCGTGCCGGTCCGGACGTCGGGCCGCGATCACATCCTGGACTCGGTGCCGGGCGTGCCCGCCCTGGTCGTCAGCACCCCGGGCGCCGAACCCGTCGCCGAGGGCGGCTACGCGGCCGCGCTGCTGCTGGACGGATGGGCAATGGTCGGCCGCCCCGACCTGCGGGCCGGCGAGGAGGCGCTGCGCCGCTGGACGGCCGCGGCGTCGCTGGTGCGCGGGCAGCCGGAGGGCGGCACGGTGGTGATCGTCGCCGAGCCGACCCTGCGGCCGGTGCAGGCCCTGGTGCGCTGGGACCCGGTCGGGCACGCCCGCCGCGAGTTGGCGGAGCGGGCCGAGCTCGGCTTTCCGCCGGTGTCCCGGATGGCTTCGGTGACCGGTTCGCCGGAGGCGCTCGCCGCGTTTCTCACGGCCGCCGAACTGCCGCCGGACGCCGAGGTGCTCGGACCGGTCCCGGTGCCGGGCGCCGAACCCGGCAGGCCCCGCAGGCCCGGGGACGCACCGCCGGGGGAGAGGTGGGAGCGGGGCCTGCTCAGGGTGCCGCCGGGGAGCGGGGCGGCGCTGGCGGCCGCGTTGAAGGCGGCGCAAGCGGCGCGGATGGCCCGGGGGAGCGGTGAGCAGGTCCGGATCCGGGTGGATCCGCCGGACATCGGGTGACGGCGGGGCGGGACCCGGTGCGCGGACGCGGCTGCCCCGCCGGGCGTCGGGCGCGGCGGGGCAGGAGGCGGGGTGGCGCGTCAGCCGTTGCGCGGGCCGGGGAAGGCGCCCGGGCGCAGATCCTCGTGGAGTGCCGGGCGGTCCGCCGAGGGCTGCGGTGGCATGGAGCGTGCGGCGGGCACGGCGGGCAGCGGTGGGGTACTGGAGGAGCCGGGTGCCATGGGCAGGGGGCGCGGCACCGTGGTCTCGGCGGCGGGCTCGGTCGCCGCTCCCGGCTGGCGGGCGTTGCGGCGGGCGCCGTAGCGGCGGTGCACCGCCTGCTTGGTGACCCCGAGCGCGGAGCCCACCGCGTCCCAGGAGAAGCCCAGCGAGCGGTCGAAGTCCACTGCCGCGGTGACCAGGGTCTCGACGCTGTCGCGCAGCTCCTGGGCCAGCCTGACGGTGGGGGCCGGGGCCCGGCCGTAGACGACGAAGCCCGTGGACGGGCCGGAGCGGCGCGGACGGTAGACGTTGCCCAGTTGGGCGGTGAGCGTGCGCAGCGCGTCCACCTGCCGCCGGACCCGCTCGATGTCCCGCACCAACAGATGCAGGCTGGCCCTCGCTTGGGCGTCGTGGGTGGCGTGGTCGGCCATGAAGAAGCCTCTCGAACCGGCGTTGAAAGGGATCGGGCCGCACCGTGGCGGCTCGCTTCGGTCAATCTCTCTTGACCAACGCATCAGCCGTGGATCTGGTCACGCTGGAGGGGCGCGTGCGCATATCCAAGGGGCGCACAGTGATGCGTACGCCCCCCGACCGCCTGGCCCATAGAATTGTGCGTTGCTCGTCACCGTACGTTTCGGCCTGAGAGGCAGTCAGCCACCCATGAAGCTCGTCTTCGCAGGCACCCCCGAGGTAGCCGTACCCGCCCTGGACGCATTGATCGCCTCCGGCCGGCACGAGGTGGCCGCCGTCGTCACCCGGCCCGACGCCCCCGCCGGGCGAGGCCGCCGGCTGGTCGCCAGCCCCGTCGCCGAGCGGGCCGAGGAGGCCGGGATCGAGGTGCTCAAGCCCGCCCGCCCGCGCGACGAGGACTTCCTGGCGCGGCTGCGGGAGATCGCCCCGGACTGCTGTCCCGTCGTCGCCTACGGGGCCCTGCTGCCCAGGACCACGCTCGACGTACCCGCCCGCGGCTGGGTCAATCTCCACTTCTCGCTGCTGCCCGCCTGGCGCGGCGCCGCCCCCGTACAGCACGCGATCATGGCCGGGGACGAGGTGACCGGTGCGTCGACCTTCCTGATCGAGGAGGGGCTCGACTCCGGCCCGGTGTACGGCGTCCTCACCGAAGAAGTGCGGCCCACCGACACCAGCGGCGACCTGCTCACCCGGCTGGCGTTCGCCGGTGCGGGGCTGCTCGTCGCGACCATGGACGGCATCGAGGACGGCACGCTGCACGCCGTGCCGCAGTCCGCCGACGGCGTCACCCTCGCGCCGAAGATCACCGTCGAGGACGCCGAGGTGCAGTGGTCCGCCCCTGCCCTGCGGGTCGACCGCGTGGTGCGCGGCTGCACACCCGCTCCGGGGGCGTGGACGTTGTTCCGCGGGGAACGGCTGAAGCTGATCCAGGCGACGCCCGTACTGGACCGCGCCGACCTGGCCCCCGGCGAACTGTCGGCGGCCAAGAACAACGTGTACGTCGGCACCGGATCGCACGCCGTCGAGCTGCTCTGGGTCCAGCCGCAGGGCAAGAAGCCGATGCGGGCCGCGGACTGGGCGCGCGGGGTGCGCATCGTCCACGGCGAGCTGCTGGGCAGCTAGGGAGATCCGGACCGGGGCGGCGACGTAGGCTGGGAGGGTTCGTCCTCTCACCATCAGCGGAGCACCTTTCACGTGAACGACCAGCAGAGTCGCCGTCCCGCCAAGCCGCATCGCCGGCCCAAGAAGGACCCTGTCCGGTTCCTCGCCTTCGAAGCGCTCAGGGCCGTCGACGAACGTGACGCGTACGCCAACCTCGTCCTTCCCCCGCTGCTGAAGAAGGCCCGGGCCAAGGGCGACTTCGACAGCCGGGACGCGGCGCTGGCGACCGAGTTGGTCTACGGGACGCTGCGCCGCCAGGGGACGTACGACGCGATCGTTGCCGCCTGCATCGACCGGCCGCTGCGCGAGGTCGACCCGCCGGTCCTCGACGTGCTCGACATGGGCGTGCATCAGTTGCTCGGCACCCGTATCCCCACCCACGCCGCGGTCTCCGCCAGCGTGGAGCTGGCCCGGGTGGTGCTCGGCGAGGGGCGTGCCAAGTTCGTCAACGCCGTCCTGCGGAAGGTCGCCGCGGACGATCTCGACGGCTGGGTGGCGCGCGTCGCCCCGCCGTACGACGAGGACGCCGAGGACCACCTCGCGGTCGTGCACTCGCATCCGCGGTGGATCGTGTCCGCCCTCTGGGACGCGCTGGGCGGCGGTCGCGCCGGGATCGAGGACCTCCTCGAAGCGGACAACGAACGGCCCGAGGTCACGCTGGTCGCCCGCCCCGGCCGCGCCACCACCGAAGAGCTGCTCACCGCCCTCGGCGAGGGGAACGGCCTGCCCGGCCGCTGGTCGCCCCATGCCGTACGGATGGGCGAGGGCGGCGAGCCCGGCGCCCTCGCGGCCGTGCAGGAGGGCCGCGCCGGAGTCCAGGACGAGGGGAGCCAGCTGGTGGCCGCCGCCCTCGCCAACGCGCCGGTGGAGGGCAGCGACACCCGCTGGCTCGACGGCTGTGCCGGGCCCGGCGGAAAGGCCGCCCTGCTCGCCGCCCTCGCCGCCGAACGCGGCGCCGCCCTGCTCGCCGCCGAGAAGCAGCCGCACCGGGCCCGCCTCGTCGAGCGCGCGCTGGCCGGCAACCCCGGCCCGTACCAGGTGATCACCGCCGACGGCACCCGCCCGCCGTGGCGGCCCGGCACCTTCGACCGGATCCTGATGGACGTGCCCTGCTCGGGACTCGGCGCCCTGCGCCGCCGCCCGGAGGCCCGCTGGCGGCGCCGCCCCAAGGACCTGGAGAGCTTCGCACCGCTGCAACGCGGGCTGCTGCGCGAGGCGTTGAAGGCGGTACGGGTCGGCGGCATCGTCGGCTACGCGACCTGCTCGCCGCATCTCGCGGAGACCCGGGTCGTCGTCGAGGACGTGCTCAAGGGCCGAGGCGGAGAGCCGGTCGAGGCGGAGTGGGTCGACGCCCGCCCGCTGATGCCCGGCGTGCCCGCGCTCGGCGACGGCCCCGACGTCCAGCTGTGGCCGCATCTGCACGGCACGGACGCGATGTACCTGGCACTGCTGCGGCGCACCGCCTGACGGGTCCGACGCGGGCGGAAAGCCCGGATCGCACGGAGTGGGCGGTCCGGATCGAGCGAACTGTAATGATCCCGTGAGGCTTTGGCCCGCACCGGGGCGGGGAAGTGGCGCCGAGCATGGCAGGCTTGGCACATGGCCCAGATCAACCCCAGCATCCTGTCCGCCGATTTCGCCCGTCTCGCCGAGGAGGCGAAGGCGGTCGAAGGTGCCGACTGGCTCCACGTCGACGTGATGGACAACCACTTCGTGCCCAATCTGACCCTCGGCGTGCCGATCGTGGAATCGCTCAGCCGGGCCACGGACACCCCGCTCGACTGCCATCTGATGATCGAGGACGCGGACCGCTGGGCGCCGCAGTACGTCGAGGCGGGCGCCGGTTCCGTCACCTTCCACGTCGAGGCGGCGGCAGCCCCCGTACGGCTGGCGCGGGAGATCCGGGCCAAGGGCGCCCGCGCCTCCATGGCGCTCAGGCCCGCGACGCCCATCGAGCCGTACGAGGACCTGCTCCCCGAGCTCGACATGCTGCTGATCATGACGGTGGAGCCGGGCTTCGGCGGCCAGGCGTTCCTGGACATCATGCTGCCGAAGATCCGCCGCACCCGTGAGTTGATCTCCAAGCACGGCCTCGAACTCTGGCTCCAGGTCGACGGCGGCGTCTCCGAGTCCACCATCGAGCGGTGCGCCGAGGCCGGGGCGGACGTGTTCGTCGCGGGTTCGGCGGTGTACGGGGCCGAGGACCCGGCCGAAGCGGTGCGCACACTGCGGGCCAGGGCCGACGCGGTCACGGCGTCGGCGGCCTGGGCATGCGGCCACTGAATCCGGAAGCGGAGCCGGTAGCCGCTCCGGCCCCCGATTGCGGGTCGGCCCGGCCAAGGGCAGATGAACGTGGTCCGACGGGACCGATCAAGGATCGCCGGATCTGACAGGATGAACGGCGTATCGAGAGTGTGAACAGCAGTGAGGAGAGCGCGGTGTCTGCAATGTCGGCGGGCCGGTCCGCCCTGCGGATGGGGCCCGCGGAGCTGGTGCAGGCGGCGGCCATGGCCCGCCGCTTCTACCTCGAAGGAAAGTCGAAGATCCAGATCGCCGAGGAGTTCGGCGTCAGCCGCTTCAAGGTGGCCCGGGTCCTGGAGACGGCACTGGAACGCGACCTCGTGAGGATCGAGATCCGGGTCCCCGCCGAGCTGGACGCCGAGCGCTCCGACGCGCTGCGGGCCCGCTACGGGCTGCGTCACGCGGTCGTCGTCGAATCCCCCGCGGAGGAGCAGGACGACGCACCCGACCCGGAGAACCTGGGCGAGGTCGCGGCCGATCTCCTCGGCGAACTGGTGAACGAGGGCGATGTGCTCGGCCTGGCCTGGGGCCGCTCCACGATCCACATGGCGGCGGCCCTCGACCGGCTGCCGCCGTGCACGGTCGTGCAGCTCACCGGGGTGTACGACGCGGGGACGGCCGAGCGCGGCTCGGTCGAGGCGGTCCGCCGGGCCGCCCAGGTGGCCGGCGGCGAGGCCCACCCCATTTACGCCCCGATGCTGCTGCCCGACCCGGCCACGGCCGCCGCACTGCGCCACCAGACCGGAATCGCCCGTGCCTTCGAGTACTTCGACAAGGTGACGGTCGCCGCGGTGTCCATCGGCGCCTGGGAGCCGGGCATCTCCACCGTCCACGACATGCTGACGGACGAGGAGCGCGCGCACTATGCCTCGCTCGGCGTTGCCGCGGAGATGTCCGCGCACCTCTTCGACACGGAGGGACGCCGGGTCGGCCGGGACCTGGGGGAGCGGTGCATCACCGTCGAGGCGGACCGGCTGCGCCGGATCCCCGAGGTGGTCGCGATCGCGGGCGGCCAGCGCAAGGCCGCGGCGATCGGGGCGGTGCTGCGGTCCGGTCTGGTCACCAGCCTGGTGACGGACACGGCGGCGGCGGACTACCTGCTGACCGAGTCGGCGGCGCCGCGGCGGCCGGCGCTGGAGCGGGCGGATCCGGACGGGGTCTGAGCGGGTTCGGGCGGCGGACGGCGGTGATTGATACCGGGGCCGCCCTGGCCGTTTTGTCCTCGGACACCGGACGGGCTCGCACGGGCCCGGACGCGGCCGAGCCGTGCGGGTGGCGGCGAGTGAACAGCCCGGACAGCGGATGTGCTGCCCGGGCGTTGTCCGGTCCGGCGGTTCAGTTCTTGGCCATGCCCAGGACCGTGGCCTCCAGGTACTGCTCCGGCTCCTCGTACTGGCTCACATCGGCCGGGTTGTAGCGGGGGGTCTGCCGGGACCAGTCCAGGTTGCCGCGCATCCAGCTCCGCATCCCGTCCAGGTACGGCGTGAGCATCCAGGACAGCTGCGGGTACGCGGCCAGCAGCTCGACCTCGGCGGCGAGGAACCGCTCCGTCTCCGTGGCGATCTCCGCGCAGACGTGTTCCAGCGCCTTCTGCTTGCCGTAACCGCGGTGGTGGCGGATCAGGTGGACGAGATTGTGGATTTCGCCGAGCACCTGCTCCTTCTCGTAGGAATACGCGTCGTTGGCCCAGCACACGACGTTGCACGAGGCTTCCAGCGCGGTGATGAACCGGGAGTCGTTGTGGATCGACTCGGGTGCCTCGATCCCGGCCACGATCTCTATCAGGTCCATGCAGACATGTATCGCGCCGGTGTGACGGCGCTTGGCAATATACGTCTCCTCGGCCGGCACCACACCCGCCTCCCGGTTCCCGGCCTCCCAGGTGGTGGCCGTCGTGAGATACGTGATCACGTGCCGGCCGAACCGGGCGCGCCAGTGTGGGGCCGCGGTCGGCGTCGTCCGATCCCACAGATCGACCAGGGCGACCACGGCGGCGGGGAGCTCCTCGTCCGGTACGCCGCCCGTACCGTTACCCTCGATCACGGAGCGCATCACCGCGACCACGTCCCGCACCCGCTCCGGGCTGCGGCCGAGATGGCCGTCGTCGAGCTGGTCGTCGACGAGAAACAGCCACACGAACCAGTCGGCGACGAGGTCGAGATTCTTGCCGTCGGCGGTCGGGTACACCATGCCGACGAATGCCCCGAAGTCCGCCTGCTCGAAGCGTTCCCTGGCTGAATCCCGGTGCACCCGACCGGTGTTGCGGATCCAGTCGTCGAGATGGACTCTGGTGTCCCCGGCGTGCGGATTCGTCCGCTGGGGGAACGGGCAGTAGATGTACGGAAGTTGGCTCTCCACGGGTGGGTCGTGATCCTCTCCGGTCGTATGGCTGACGGAAGTTGTGACCTTCTGCATGTTCCTCCGGGGCGACGTGGCGACCCACGGGACCTGCGGGTTGTGAAGCTGCCTGACCCCTTGTCACCAGGCCCAGGGAAGATGATCGCGAATGATTCGGGCGTGACTCGGGTATGGTCCGTCGGTAAGGCAGGTTCCACTTGCCCGGGACTCCCGCCCGGTTCCTTTGGAGGAACGCACGAACGCGGGGGCCATTTGCTGTGTCTTCGTGGAAGCGACCTGCTCCGTTTCGTGTGAAAAAATGAGTGTTATGCGTTTCCTTGAGCCCGGCACCGGTCGCTACACAGACTCCCCCTCGGTCCCGTACGACCTCACGTACGACGATGTCTTCATGGTCCCGGGCCGTTCGGCGGTCGGATCCCGCCAGGGTGTCGATCTGTCCTCACCCGACGGCACCGGCACCACCATCCCCCTCGTCGTGGCGAACATGACGGCCATCGCGGGCCGCCGGATGGCCGAAACGGTCGCCCGCCGCGGCGGGCTCGTCGTCATCCCGCAGGACATCCCGATCGAGGTGGTCGCCGACGTCGTCTCCTGGGTGAAAACGCGCCATCTGGTGCTCGACACGCCGATCGTGCTGGCCCCCGGCCAGACGGTCGCCGACGCCCTGTCCCTGCTGCCCAAGCGCGCGCACGGCGCCGGCGTCGTCGTAGACGCGGAGCAGCGGCCCGTCGGTGTCGTCACCGATCACGACCTGACCGGTGTCGACCGCTTCACCCAGCTCTCCGAGGTCATGTCCAGGGACCTGGTGCTGCTCGACGCGGACATCGACCCGCGCGACGCGTTCAACAAGCTCGACGGCGCCCACCGCAAGCTCGCCCCCGCGGTCGACGCGGACGGCCGGCTCGTCGGCATCCTCACCCGGAAGGCCGCACTGCGCGCCACCCTGTACACCCCCGCCACCGACGCCGGCGGCAAGCTGCGGATCGCCGCCGCCGTCGGGATCAACGGCGATGTCGCGGGCAAGGCCAAGCAGCTCCTCGACGCGGGCATCGACACGCTCGTCGTGGACACCGCCCACGGCCACCAGGAGTCCATGATCAACGCGGTCCGGGCTGTGCGCGGGCTCGACCCGCAGGTGCCCGTCGTCGCGGGCAACGTCGTCGCCGCCGAGGGCGTGCGCGACCTCGTCGAGGCCGGCGCGGACATCATCAAGGTCGGTGTCGGGCCGGGCGCCATGTGCACCACCCGGATGATGACGGGCGTGGGTCGGCCGCAGTTCTCCGCCGTCCTGGAGTGCGCCGCCGAGGCGAAGAAGTACGGCAAGCACGTCTGGGCCGACGGCGGTGTCCGCCACCCGCGTGATGTCGCGATGGCGCTCGCCGCTGGTGCGTCCAACGTGATGATCGGCTCCTGGTTCGCCGGTACGTACGAGTCGCCCGGCGACCTCCAGCAGTCCGCCGACGGCCGCTTCTACAAGGAGTCCTTCGGTATGGCGTCCGCCCGCGCCGTGAAGAACCGTACGTCGGACGAGTCGGCGTACGACCGGGCCCGCAAGGCGCTCTTCGAGGAGGGCATCTCCACCTCCAGGATGTTCCTCGACCCGGCCCGGCCGGGCGTCGAGGACCTGATCGACTCGATCATCGCGGGCGTCCGCTCCTCCTGTACCTACGCCGGTGCGGCCTCCCTGGAGGAGTTCGCCGAGAAGACGGTCGTCGGGGTGCAGAGCGCCGCCGGTTACGCCGAGGGCAAGCCGCTTCACGCCAGCTGGAGTTGATCCTGCAGTCCCGCAACACCGTTGCCCCTCACGGCCGTTCGAGCCATGGGGGGCAACGGTGTTTCCAGGTGTCCTCGCGGTTTGCACAGATGTCCGATTCCGGCCCCCGGATCCCGCCCTGATCCACCTCAATCTCGTTGGAATGTAAGTAACATGAAGACCAATCAGCTGCCCGTTCCTCTGTGGTAAGGGATCTCATGTCCTTCTTCACCGATCTGGCCCATCAGTACATCGACGGCGAGTGGAGGCCGGGCAAGGGGTCCTGGGAAATCATCGACTTCAATCCGTACAACGGGGAGAAGCTCGCCTCGATCACGGTCGCCACGGCCGACGAGGTGGACCAGGCGTACCGGTCCGCCGAGGCCGCGCAGCGGGCGTGGGGCGACACCAACCCGTACGCCCGGCGGGTGGTGCTGGAGCGGGCGCTGCGCATCGTCGAGGAGCGTGAGCCCGAGATCAGTGACGCGATCGTCGCGGAGCTGGGCGGCACCAGGCTGAAGGCGGCCTTCGAACTGCATCTCGCCAAGGAGTTCCTGCGCGAGTCGATCCAGCTCGCGTTGCGGCCCACCGGACAGATTCTGCCCTCGCCGACCGACGGCAAGGAGAACCGCGTCTACCGGGTGCCCGTCGGGGTCGTGGGCGTCATCAGCCCGTTCAACTTCCCATTCCTGCTGTCGCTGAAGTCCGTCGCCCCCGCCCTGGCGCTCGGCAACGCGGTGGTGCTCAAGCCGCACCAGAACACCCCGGTCTGCGGCGGCACGCTGGTGGCGAAGGTGTTCGAGGAGGCGGGGCTGCCGGCCGGCCTCCTGAACGTCGTGGTCACCGACATCGCCGAGATCGGTGACGCACTGCTGGAGCACCCCGTTCCGCAGGTCATCTCCTTCACCGGTTCGGACAAGGTGGGACGGCACGTCGCCACGGTGTGCGCGGCGAACCTCAAGCGCGCCGTGCTCGAACTCGGCGGCAACAGCGCGCTCATCGTCCTCGACGACGCCGATCTGGACTACGCCGTGGACGCGGCCGTCTTCAGCCGGTACGTGCACCAGGGCCAGGTCTGCATGGCCGCGAACCGGATCCTGGTCGACCGGGCGGTGGAGAAGGAGTTCACCGAGAAGTTCGTCGCCAAGGTCGCGTCGCTGCGGGTCGGTGACCCGGCCGACCCGCAGACCGTGATCGGCCCGCTGATCAACTCCTCGCAGGCCGAGGCCATTTCCTCGCTCGTCGACCAGACCGTCGAGGCTGGTGCGACCGCCCTGCTGCACGGCCGGGCCGACGGCAACCTGGTGAGCCCGTCCGTGCTGACCGGGCTGGCCGCCGATTCCCCCGTCCTCTCCCAGGAGATCTTCGGGCCGGTCGCACTCCTCGTGCCGTTCGACGGTGACGACGAGGCGGTACGGATCGCCAACGACACCCCGTACGGCCTGAGCGGCGCCGTGCACACCGGCGACATCGAGCGCGGTGTACGGATCGGGCAGCGCGTCCACACCGGCATGATCCACATCAACGACGGCACGGTCCACGACGAGCCGATCGTCCCGTTCGGCGGCGAGAAGAGCTCCGGCCTCGGCCGGCTGAACGGCGATTCGATGGTCGATGCCTTCACCACGCAGAAGTGGATCTCGGTGCAGCACGGCCGCTCGCAGTTCCCGTTCTGACCGGTCACCGGATGCGGTGAGCGTGCTAGGGCCTCTCGTTTGGATCATGCCGGGCTCGCGTGCCCCGGCACCGCGCCTCGCCGCGTTGTCGTCAGTCGCCAGGGCTCCTTCCCCAAGCTCTCGGCTGCGCTCGAGCAGGGGAGACCCCATCTGCCTCCTTCCTCCGCCTTGCGATGCACGGCACCGGACCCCGCTTCCTGATCCGGCCTGATCCAAACGAAAGACCCTGGGCGGGGCGGCGCCATGGTCTACTTCGGGGGCGGCTCCTGCCGCCCCCGACACCGGCCATCGCAGAGAAGTGAACCGCCCGAAGTGCGCCTGAACGACCTCGACGAACGCATCGTCCACGCCCTCGCCGAAGACGCCCGGCGCTCCTACGCGGACATCGGCGCGAGCATCGGCCTGTCCGCGCCCGCCGTGAAGCGCCGGGTGGACCGGCTGCGCGCCGAGGGCGCGATCACCGGCTTCACGGTGCGGGTGGACCCGGCGGCGCTGGGGTGGGAGACCGAGGGGTTCATCGAGATCTACTGCAGCCGGAACACGTCGCCGGAGGCGATCAAGCAGGGGCTCGCCCGGTATCCGGAGATCGCCTCCGCCTCCACGGTGACGGGGGAGGCCGACGCGATCGTGCAGGTCTTCGCCGCGGACATGCGCCACTTCGAGCAGGTCCTCGAACGGATCGCGGGCGAGCCGTATGTGGAGCGGACGAAGTCCGTGCTGGTGCTTTCGCCGCTGCTCAGGCGGTACTCGTCGGGGGCGCCGGAGTAGGGCGCCGCGCGGCGGCCGGCGGCCGGTGGCCGCTCCGTCCGCAATCGCCGGACGGCCTTGATCCGCCGGGCGGGCAGAGACCTGTGTCACCTGCTTGACCTGCGAAGACGTTGCGCGCAACGAATCGCCGCCACTGGCCGTCGGCGCGCAATGGATCGATGGTGTGTGCGCAACGGTCGTGCCTTGCCGGGCCCGCGTGCTCGACCGTACGGTCTATACGTCCCCGCCCCGCCCGCACCGCCCGAGGTCAGCCATGCCGCCGTTGCGCACCGCCCTGCTCCAGAGCTCCGGACGACCCGGGCACGTGGACGAGAACCTCAAGGTGCTCAACTCCGCGGCCCGCCGGGCGGCGGACGCCGGGGCCCGGCTGCTGGTCTGCCCCGAGCTGTTCCTGACCGGATACGCGATCGGGGCCGATGTTCCCCGGCTGGCCGAGCCGGCCGACGGTCCTTCCGCCCGGGCCGTCGCCGAGATCGCCGTACGGCACGGGCTCGCGGTCCTCTACGGCTACCCGGAGCGCGCGGGCGAGGAGATCTTCAACGCCGCACAGCTCATCGGGCCGGACGGCGGCGCGCTCGCGAACTACCGCAAGACCCACCTCTTCGGCTGCTTCGAGCAGGAGTGGTTCACCCCGGGCGAGCAGCCCGTCGTCCAGGCCGAACTCGACGGTGTCCGCATCGGGATCGTGATCTGCTACGACGTCGAGTTTCCGGAGAACGTCCGCGCGCACGCCCTCGCGGGCACCGGTCTGCTGCTGGTGCCCACCGCGGTGATGCACCCCTTCCAGTTCGTCGCCGAGTCCGTCGTGCCGGTGCGCGCCTTCGAGAGCCAGCTGTACGTGGCGTACGTAAACAGGACCGGCCCGGAAGGTGATTTCGAGTTCGTCGGGCTGAGCTGCCTGGCCGGTCCGGACGGAGCCGTCCGCACCCGCGCCGGACGTGGTGAGGAGCTCGTCATCGGTGAGGTCGACCCCGAGCTCCTGAGCGCGTCGCGCGCCGCCAACCCGTATCTGCGCGACCGCCGCCCCGGCCTGTACGGCTCCCTCGTCTGAACCCGTCACCCCCGTTCCGTCTTTTTTGTGCAAGGAGTCCGTACCCCATGACGTCCACGGTGCCCAACGCCGTCCAGCACACCGACGCCACCGAGCCGATCACCATGTTCGGGCCGGACTTCCCCTACGCGTACGACGACTTCCTGGCGCACCCCGCGGGCATCGGGCAGATACCGGCGACCGAGCACGGCAGCGAGATCGCCGTCATCGGGGGCGGGCTCTCCGGCATCGTCGCCGCGTACGAGCTGATGAAGATGGGGCTCAGGCCCGTCGTCTACGAAGCGGACGAGATCGGTGGCCGGCTGCGTACCGTCGGATTCGACGGCTGTGGCCCCGAACTCACCGCCGAGATGGGCGCGATGCGGTTCCCGCCGTCCTCCACCGCACTCCAGCACTACATCGACCTGGTGGGCCTGGAGACGAAGCCGTTCCCCAACCCGCTCTCCCCGGCCACCCCGTCGACCGTCGTCGACCTCAAGGGCACCTCGCACTACGCGCGGACCGTCGACGATCTGCCGCAGGTCTACCGCGAGGTGATGGACGCCTGGAACCGGTGTCTGGAGGAGGGCGCGGACTTCTCCGACATGAACCGGGCGATGCGCGAACGCGATGTGCCGCGCATCCGGGAGATCTGGGCGGAGCTCGTCCATAAGCTCGACAACCAGACCTTCTACGGATTCCTCTGCGACTCCGACGCGTTCAAGTCGTTCCGCCACCGGGAGATCTTCGGCCAGGTCGGCTTCGGCACCGGCGGCTGGGACACCGACTTCCCCAACTCCATCCTGGAAATCCTGCGCGTCGTTTACACCGAGGCGGACGACCACCACCGCTCCATCGTCGGCGGCAGCCAGCAGCTCCCGCTGCGGCTCTGGGACCGCGAACCGCAGAAGATCGTCCACTGGCCGCTCGGCACGTCGCTGTCCTCGCTGCACGGGGGCGAACCGCGCCCAGCCGTGACCCGGCTGCACCGTACCGCCGGAAACCGGATCACCGTCACCGATGCCACCGGCGACATCCGCACTTACCCGGCCGCGATCTTCACCGGGCAGTCCTGGCTGCTGCTCTCGAAGATCGACTGCGACGACGCGCTCTTCCCGATCGACCACTGGACGGCGATGGAGCGCACCCACTACATGGAGTCGTCCAAGCTGTTCGTTCCCGTCGACCGGCCGTTCTGGCTGGACGAAGCCGTCGACGGCAGGGGGGTGCCGACCGGGCGGGACGTCATGTCGATGACGCTCACCGACCGGATGACCCGGGGGACGTACCTCCTGGACGACGGCCCCGACCGGCCCGCCGTCATCTGCCTCTCGTACACCTGGTGCGACGACAGCCTGAAGTGGCTGCCGCTCTCCCCGAACGAGCGCATGGACGTCATGCTCAAGTCGCTCGGCGAGATCTATCCGGGCGTCGACATCAAGAAGCACATCATCGGCAACCCGGTGACGGTCTCGTGGGAGAACGAGCCCTATTTCATGGGAGCGTTCAAGGCCAACCTGCCGGGCCACTACCGCTACCAGCGGCGGTTGTTCACCCACTTCATGCAGGACCGGCTGCCCGCCGACCGGCGGGGGCTGTTCCTCGCGGGCGACGACATCTCCTGGACGGCCGGATGGGCCGAGGGCGCCGTACAGACCGCGCTCAACGCCGTCTGGGGCGTGATGACCCAGTTCGGCGGCGCGACCGATGCGACGAATCCCGGCCCCGGCGACGTCTTCGACGACATCGCCCCGGTCGAACTCCCGGAGGACTGAGGCCTGTCCGGCGGATCAGGGTCGGACAGGCCCTGAGGCCGGTTCGGTGCTACGCGGGTCGGCAGACGCTGCGCTGCCGGCCCAGGCCCGAGATCTCGACCTCCATCACGTCGTCCGGACCCAGGTAGGGGAAGCGGCCGGACAGCGCCACACCCTGCGGGGTACCGGTGTTGATGACGTCGCCGGGCTCCAGCACCAGGTACTGCGACAGATGGTGCACCAGATGCGCCACGCTGGAGATCATGTCCGCGGTGCTGGAGTCCTGCCGCGGCTCCCCGTTGACGTAGCTGCGCAGCCGCAGCTGCTGCGGGTCACCGCCCGGCCGGGGCGCTGTCAGCGGCAGGGAGTGAGCAGACAGCGCCCCACCAGACCCGCCCCCGCGTCCATCCGCTTCCTGAACTCCTCGGCGAGCAGCGGCACATCGCGCAACCGCCACAGCACCAGGGCCGCCGACCAGGCTGCCTCGCGGGCCCGTTCCAGGCTCCACGAGCCGAGCAGATGGGTGAGCGGGTCCGCGAGCTCCAGCAGATCGGGGCCCGGCATCAGATCCTCACGGATCCGCTCCTCCAGCGTCACGAGGAGATCTCCCACCCTGTCGAACTCGTCCTCCAGGTCCGGCGGGGCGCAGTCCAGGGTTCGGCAGGTGTCCACGACGGCCAGCGGCAGATCGTGGGCGATATGCGCGTTGATGCCGGCCAGCGCGAACTGCAGTGGCCGTACTCCGGGATGGCGCCGGTACTGGAACAGCGGCCGCCAGCAGTCGGGTGGCCGTCGCCCCGCCGCCGCAGCGTCGACCGCCGACAGGTAACGCTCCGCGAACCGCACATCCAGCGCGGTGGCGGCCCGCCGGTCGGGGAAGGCACCGTCGTCGATCTGCCGGCCGATGGTCTCGGTGACCGTCAGATAGACCCGGTTGAAGACCTCCACCCCGTCCTCGACCCCGCCCACCGGCGGCCAGGCGGTGCGTAGTACACGCATCCGCTCGATCACCGGGGCGATGTCGGGTACCGGGGCGACGGACGGCCCGTCCCCCCGCGAAAACTTCTGCACCTGCTCGAACTGCGCCATGGTGGCAGCGTCCCAGCCGGGGACCCGCCACGGCACCGACCGGCCGAGGGTTCATCGGAATGGGGGAACGGCCACGCCACCCGCACCACCAGCGCTGTCCACTGGTCCTGCGGCCGGCACGTCGACGCGGTCACCGGGGCCAGGCTGAAGCCGATCGGAATGGCGATACCGCCGGTGACCACCGGCGGTATCGCCGCGTGGATGATCCGGGCGCCGAACCGCCGCACCGCGGTGGAGGGGTCGCTGAAGGATCCCGTTCGCCCCAATCGACTGAATCGATGTTCAGTAACCGCACTCATTGACACGGGCGATCCATGCTCCGAATACTGACTACTCATTCAGTAGGACGCCTTTGTAGTGTCTGGAGACGCCATGTCAGAGCTGCCCACCGAGCTGGTCCCGCTGAGCCCCGAACAGCGGGACATCGTCGACCTCACCCGTTCCTTCGCCCAGGAGGAGATCCGGCCGCGGGCGCGTGCCGTCGACGAGGCCGACACGAGACGCTCTGGGACCTGTGGCGCAAGGCCGCCAAGGTCGGCATCACCGGATTCATGCTGCCTGCCGAGTACGGCGGGGGCGGTTTCACCGACGTCTTCACACAGGTTCTCGTCCAGGAGGAGCTGTGCGTCGGCGACCTGGGCATAGGCAACCTGCTGTGCTCCAACGGCTTCTTCGCCGACCCGCTCCTGGAGCTCGGCAGCGAGGAACAGAAGCGCGCCTGGCTCACCCCGCTCGCGGGCCCGGACACCCCGATGACGGCGCTGGCCACCACCGAGCCCGGTGCCGGTTCGGACGCCGCCGCCATCACCACCACGGCCACCCGCACCACCGGCGGGTACCGCCTGCACGGCCAGAAGGCGTGGATCTCGAACGCCGGGGAAGTCGAGCAGTACGTCATCTTCGCCAAGACCGACCCCACCCAGCGCTCACGCGGCGTGACCGCGTTCCTGGTGCGCAAGGGCGCCGAGGGGATGGAATTCGGCGCGCCGATGCGGAAGATGGGCCAGCGCGCCATCGTCTGCCGCGAGATCTTCCTCAACGGCGTCTTCGTGCCCGACGAGGACCGACTCGGTGCGCAGGGCCGCGGGTTCCACGGCCTGATGCGTACCTTCGACGTCTCCCGCACGGTGCTGGGCGCTGCCGCGACGGGCATCGCCCGGGCCGCGTACGAGTACGCCCGCGACTACGCCAAGACCCGGCAGCAGTTCGGCAAACCGGTCATCGAGCACCAGGCGGTCGCCTTCCGGCTGGCGGACATGCGCACCCGCATCGAGCAGTCGAGGCTGCTGACCTGGCGAGCGGCCAAGCGGCTGGATGCCGGCCTGGACGCCACGACCGAGGCGGCGATGGCCAACTCACCGCGTCGGAGACGGCGGCGTACTGCACGTGGGCCGCCGTCCAGACGCTGGGCGGCTGGGGCTACTCGCGCGAGTACCCGGTGGAACAGTGGATGTGGGACGCCAAGTTGGAGGAGATCGAGGAAGGCACCTCCGACATCATGCGCCTGGTCATCTCGCGGAGCATGTGATGACGGAGCGAGTGATGAGCGGACAGCAGACCCCGAAGCCGGTGACAGCAGCCCCGGCGACCATCGGCCCCGTGACCGAGCCGGCAGCGACCACCGGCCCCGAGACCACCGATCCCGTCACCGCGGAGCCGGCCACGCCCGCCGCCGCCCCCGTACCGGTCCCGGACGACGAACTCACCGGCGGCGAAGCCCTGGTGCGGGCGCTCGCCGCGCACGGTGTGACCCAGGCGTTCGGCATCCCGGGCACCCACAACCTGGAGATCTACCGGCATCTGGCCGCCTACCGGATCGACCACCTCAATCCCCGCCATGAACAGGGCGCGGGCTATGCCGCCGACGCCTACGCCCGCGTCAGCGGGCAGCCCGGCGTGGCGATCACCACCACCGGGCCGGCCCTGCTGAACATCGCGGCCGCCGTCGGCCAGGCGTACTCCGACAGCGTCCCGCTGCTTGTCCCCTCGCCGGGCATGCCGCTGCGCCACCCCCGGCAGTCGACCGGTCTGCTGCACGAGATGCGCAGCCAGACCGAGGCGCTGCGGGCGGTCGCGGCTGTCAGCCACCGGGTGTCCTCAGTCGCGGAGATAGGCGTGGCGGTCGCCCGGGCCTTCACCCTCTTCCGTACGCAGCGGCCCCGCCCCGTACACATCGAGGTACCGCTGGACCTGCTCACCGCCGTGGAGCCGGCCGGTCCGGTCCGGACTGCCCCGTCGGCCGCCCCTGCGGTGGCGGAAGCGGGCGCCGTCTCAGCGGCCGCCGAGGCGCTGCGCGCGGCCGCCCGGCCGGCCATGGTGCTCGGCGGGGGAGCGCGCGAAGCCGCCGCCGAATGCCTGCAACTGGCTGCGGAGCTGGGCGCCCCCGTGGTGACCTCCACCAACGGCAAGGGGATCGTCGCGGAGACTCACCCGCTGTCGCTCGGCGTCTCCCTGCACAGTCCGGCAGTCCAGCGCTGGCTGGGGGAGCGCGACGTGGTGCTCGCCGTCGGCACCGAGCTCGCCGAGTCCGACCTGTGGCAGGCCCCGCCTGCGCTCAGCGGCATTCTCATCCGGGCAGACGTCGACCCGGCGCAGATGTACGCGGGGCTGCCGGCGGACATCCCCCTGGTCGGCGATGCCCGTCACACCCTGCGATCGCTGCTCTCCGCCTGCCGCGGCGACGCGCCCGGTACCCGTAGCGCCCAGGTACCCGGCATCGCACGGCCGGACGTCGATGCCGCCCACAGGGCCGTCGTCGCGCTGCGGGACGAGCGGGACGACGAGACACGAAGCCAGGACGCACGGTGGCTCCCGTATCTGGCGGAGATCCGGTCGGTGCTCCCCGCGGACGCGGTGATCACCTCCGACAGCGCCCAGTGCTGCTATTACGGCGCGATCCCGCACCTGCCCGTCGCCCCGGAGGGCCGATATCTGCATCCGACGGGCTTCGGCACGCTCGGTTACGCGCTGCCCGCCGCCATCGGCGCCAAGACCGCGGACCCCGTCCGGCCGGTCGTCGCGCTGAGCGGCGACGGCGGCCTGCAGTTCTCCGTACAGGAACTGGCCACCGCCGTACAGCTGCGACTCCCGCTGCCCGTCGTGGTCTTCGACAACGGAGGCTACGGGGAGATCCGCGACGAAATGGCCTCCCGCGGCGACCGCCCCACCGGTGTCGACCTTCCACCGGTCGATCTGCCTGCCCTGGCCCGCGCGTACGGCGGCCACGGCGTGCGTGTCGACTCGCCCGAGGCGCTCGCCGAGGCACTGCGCCGGGCCCCCTGGACACCGCAGGACCCACTCTCATCACCGTTCCTGAGGAGCTCTCCCGATGACCACGTACCCCACCACGTCGCAGACCTCCGTCGCGCCCGTGACGATCGAATCGGCGGAGTCGGGGACGGCCGGTCCCACCGCCCCCCTGGTCTCCCTCACCTGGACCGACCACGAGACGGGGCACCAGGGGCACCTGGTCATCGACCGTCTGGTGCGCGGTGTCTCCAGCGGCGGCCTGCGGATGCGCTCAGGTTGCACGCTGGAGGAAGTAGCCGGCCTGGCCCGCGGTATGACGATGAAGGAGGCGTTGCACTACAACCCGCAGGGCATTACATCCCGATGGGCGGCGCCAAGGGCGGCATCGACTGCGACCCGCGCGATCCGGCCGCCTACGGCATCCTCGTCCGCTACCTGCGCGCTGTACGCCCCTACATCGAGCACTTCTGGACCACCGGCGAGGACCTCGGCCTCACCCAGGACCTCGTCGATCAGGCCGCCGCCGAGGTGGGCCTGGTCTCCTCCATCCAGGCCGTGTACCCGCTCCTCGACGACGAGGAAGCCGCCCGGCGGCGCCTCGCCGACGCATTCGCCATCGACGTGGACGGCATCGGCCTGGACGAGCTGGTAGGCGGCTGCGGCGTCGCCGAATCGGTACTCGCGGCGCTGGACCGAGCAGGCGTCGCCCATCAGGGAACCCGCGTCGCGGTGCAGGGCTTCGGCACCATGGGCGGTGCCACCGCCCGATTCCTGGCCCGCGCCGGACTGCGCGTCGTCGCGGTCGCCGACATCAAGGGCACCATCGCCAACTCTGCCGGGCTGGACATCGAGACCCTGCTCGCCGCCCGCGACGGTCACGGCTGCGTGGACCGCGCCGCGCTCCGCGCCGAGGACAGTGAACTGCCGGCCGGCGCCTGGCTGACGGCCGACGCCGAGGTGCTGGTGCCGGCCGCCGTCTCCTACGCCGTGACTGCCGCCAACCAGGCCGGTGTCACCGCCGGCTGGATTGTCGAGGCCGCCAACATGCCCGTGGTGCCGGAGGCGGAGGCGCTGCTGGCCGCCCGCGGCATCACCGTGCTGCCGGACGTCGTCGTCAACTCCGGTACCAACGCCTGGTGGTGGACGCTGTTCGGCGACATCGGCGCCGACGCCGACGAGGCATTCGCTTACACCCGCCGCTCGATGCGCGCTCTGATCGATCAGATGCTGGCCCGCGCCGAGACCGAGGGCTGCACGCCCCGTGTCGCCGCGCACGCTCTGGTCGCCGACCGGCTGCCGGTCATCGCGGAGCGCTTCGGATGGTTCCGTTGACGGCCCGGGCTGCCGCGCCGGCTGCGGCACCCGACGCACTCGTCACGCTGTTCGATCCCCGCTCGGTCGCCGTCGTCGGCGCCTCCGACAACCCCGAGAAGTGGGGGATACTGGCTGGCCTCGGGGGCGCTGGCCGGGCGCCACCGCCGCACCGTCCACCTGGTCAACCGGCGGGGCGGCGTCCTGGACGGGGCGCCGTTCCTGCCGGACCTGGCCGCGCTGCCGAGCGCGCCGGAACACGTGGTGCTGGCAGTGCCGGCCCAGCACCTGCGGACGGTCGTGTTCGGCCCCGTCGTCATGGCCGGCATCGGCGGCATACGCGCCGAACTCCTCGGCGACATCGTCCTGGCCCTCGCCCCGCACGCGAACTCGGCCTGGACCGCGGCGCATTGACGGAATCGGCGGCCCGCTGAGAGGCCCGTCCGAGGCGCGGATCCGCGTGGCCCGGGAACGGCTGCCCGGCGTCGGGCCAGGAGCTGCGCCCAGCGGGTCGTCGCCGCTCAGTTGCGGCGCGTGGAGCCGCGTACGACCACGGTGCACGGCACCACCACATTGCGCGGCGCCTTCCCGTCGAGTACGTCGATCAGCATCGCGACGGACTCCGCGCCCAGGCGCCGGGCGTCCAGGCTCAGTGCGGTCAGCGGCACTTCCCAGTCCCCGGCACCCCCGGAATGGTCCCCCTCGCGCATCACGCTGACCATCAGATCGCCGGGGATGTCCAGACCCAGCCGCCGTGCCGCGATCACCAGGGCCTGGCCGTAGGTCTCGTTGAGCCCATGCACCGCGTCCGGGCGCCCGGGTCCGGACAGCAGTCGTAGCGCCGCCTCCACCGCATCCTCCGAGGCGGCCGGGGTTTCGACGACCGCCTGTTGCCCGGCCGCGGTGCACCACTGGCGGTAGAGGCGCTCGGAGTCCTGGGTGTACGCGTCGGGTTCGGGTCCTGAGAGCAGACCGACCCGGGTGGCGCCGGCGTCCCGCAGATGGCCGAGGACCTCAGTCATGCCGCGCTCCAAGTCGCTCTCCACGGTGGGCACGTCCTCGTATCCCGGGTCGATGGGGCGGCCATCGGTGACCACCGGCAGTCCGCGGCGCGCGCAGTCGGCGAGCAACGGGTCCTCCTGCACCGGGTCGACGATGATGAGGCCGTCCATGGGGACCCGGGCCCACAGCCCGGAGGCCGGGTCGCCCGGGACGACGACGAGTGCGTAGTCGCGCTCGACCGCGGTCATGGTGGCACCGGCCGAGAACGCCGCGTAGTACGGGCGGTAGGTGCTGGCCCACGGGCGGTCCGACATATGGCCGACGGCCAGCCCGACGATGCCGGTGCGCCCGGACACCAGTCCCTGGGCGACGGGGTCGGGGCGGTAGCCGAGTTCCTCGGCTGCGCGGCGTACCCGCTCGCGGGTGGCCGGGGCGATCTGGCCCTTGCCGCTGAGGGCGTGGGACACGGTGGTGATGGACAGTCCGGTGGCCCGCGCCACGTCGCGGATTCCGATGCGTCGGCCCGCCGCTCCGGCCTGTGTTGATCTCCGGCTGGTCATGGATCGGTCGCCCCTCCGTGTCGTCCGCCGCGCGGTCCGCCGTGCGGTCTCAAGCGTGCCAGAGACCGGTCTGCTCGAACCCCGGCACCCAAAACGTTTTTGTATCGATGAGCTTGGGGTCTTGACGTGCCCAAAACGTTTTGGGCACTGTAACGCATCACCGGTTCCCGGCCCTTTCCCTAGGAGCTCCATGCGCAGCGTCCGTACATCTGCCGTGCCCGCACTCGCCGCCGTGATGCTGGCAGCACTCACCGCCTGCGGCAGCTCCGCGGCCGGCAGTGGCGACTCCACCACCCACACAACCGACTCCAAGGGGTCCCGCGTCTACGGCAAGTGCACAGCGACCGGGTCCCGCGGCTCGATCCACCTCGAGACGGTCGAGAAGGACACCCTCACCGTCGTCGGTGACCTCCCCAGCCCCGGCTGGTGGAACGGCGACACCGTGCGGCAGATCGCAGACGGCTATGAGTACTGCATGGCCGCGGATCTCGCCTACCGGGCCGGCCTGTCCAAGCTCACCGTGCGCAACGTGTCCTTCGACGCGCTCGTCGCGGGCAAGGCCCAGGACTTCGACATGGCGCTGGCCGAAATATCCATCACTGATGCCCGCCGCAAGGTGGTGGACTTCTCCGCCCCGTACTTCGCCTCCAACATCGGTGTCCTGGTGACAGCGGGGTCCAAGGCCACCGAGGAGAACATCGCGGGCCTGCGGCTCGGTGTGAAGCAGGGCACCACCGGCGCCGACTTCGTCCGCGACCACCTCCGGCCGAAGAGCCCGCCGAAGGTCTTCGCGGGCGATGTCGAGCTGCAGGCCGCCCTCCAGGCAGGCCAGATCGACGCCGCGCTCACCGACGTCGCCATCGTCCTGGGTAAGGCCCAGGAGTCCAAGGGCAAGTTCCAGGTGATCGGCCAGTACAGCACCGGCGAGTCCTACGGAGCGCTCTACCCCAAGGGCGGTAAGAACTCCGCCACCCTCGACGCGGCCATCGAGGCGATGAAGAAGGACGGCACGCTCGACAAATTCTCCTCCACCTACCTGGCCAAGGCCTTCGGCGGAGACCCGTCCGTGATCCCCACGTGGAGCGCCAAGTGACCGTCAGCACCGATCCGTTGACGACCGAGCGGGCCGAGCCGCGGGTGGCCACCCCGCCTCGGCGGGCCCTGCCGCTCGCGACCGCCGCAGTAGGGGGCGTCCTGGTCACCGTGGCGTTGACCGCGGCGACCGCCTGGTCCGTGAGCGAGGTCCTGCCCGGCTCCGGCCTGCCGGTGGCCGTCGGCGCCGCCGTGATGGCCGCCGCCGTGCTCACGCGGCTGAGGCCCGCGCTACGGGCGGTGCGTTCGAGCCGGACAGCCGCCGCGGCCTGGTCCGAAGCCCGGCGGGCCGACGCCCGGCGGGCCGTATCCGAGGCCCGCGAGGACGCCTGGACCGTACTGGGCTGGTGTCTGACCGCGCTCGTGCTGCTTGGCGCGGTCTGGTTCCTGTTCGCCAACGACCGCGCCGTACAGCGCACCTTCTTCGACGGCGAAGTGATCGGGATCAGTCTCCGGGAGATCGCCGCCGCCTTCGGCACCAATCTCTTCATCGCCGTCGTCGCCCAGATCCTGATCCTCGTCTGGGGACTGGCGCTCGCCCTCGCCCGGATGGCGCCGGGCCGGGCCGGACGCCCGCTGCGGCTGCTCGCCACCACATACATCGACGGCTTCCGCGCCGTACCGGCGATCATCATCATCTATCTGATCGGCTTCGGACTGCCGCTCGCCGAGGTGCCGTTCCTCAGCTCACTCAGCCCGGTGTGGTTCGCGATCCTCGCGCTCACTCTCACCTACGGTGCGTATGTCGCCGAGGTGTTCCGGGCCGGCATCGAGTCCATCGCGCCCGGCCAGAGTGCGGCCGCCCGTTCGCTCGGCCTCTCACGGAGCGCCACGCTGCGCCATGTGGTGCTGCCACAGGCCACCCGCCGCGTCGTACCGCCGCTGCTCAATGACTTCATCAGCCTGCAGAAGGACACCGCGCTGGTGAATGTCATCGGCACCATCGACGCCTTCAACCAGTCGAAGATCTTCGCGTCCAACCACTTCAACCTCTCTTCGGTGACCGTGGTCGCGGCGCTCTTCATCCTCATCACCATCCCGCAGGCCCGGCTGGTCGACCGGCTGGTGGCCCGTGAGCAGCGTCGCGGCAAGGGAGCCTGACATGGCCTTCATCGAGATCGACGCGGTGCACAAGAGTTACGGGGAGACCCCCGTACTCCGAGGCATCGACCTGAACGTGGAACAGCACCAGGTGGTGACCCTGATAGGCGCCTCCGGCAGCGGCAAGTCCACCCTGTTGCGGTGCATCAACGGCCTTGAGGAGATCAGCGGGGGCGAGATCCGCGTCGGCGGTGATGTCGCCTCGGGCCGCGGCACCGACGTGGACCGGCTGCGCCGTGATGTCGGCATGGTCTTCCAGCACTTCAATCTCTTCCCGCACATGAGCGTGGTGCGCAATGTCGCCCTGGCACCGATGCGGGTGGGCGGGGTGGAGCGCGCCGAGGCCGAGGAACAGGCGCGCATCCTGCTCAAGCGGGTCGGCCTCGCCGACAAGGCCGACAGCATGCCCGACCAGCTCTCCGGCGGGCAGCAGCAGCGGGTGGCCATCGTGCGCGCCCTGGCCACCGGCCCGCGCGCCCTGCTGCTCGACGAGATCACCTCGGCCCTCGACCCCGAACTCGTCGCCGAAGTGCTGGCCATCGTCCGCGAACTGGCCGAAGGCGGCATGACCATGCTGCTGGCCACCCACGAAATGGGCTTCGCCCGGGAGGTGTCGAACAAGGTGTGCTTCCTGCATCAGGGCGTACTGCTGGAGGAAGGGCCGCCGGAGCAGATATTCGGCGACCCGCAGCAGGAGCGCACCCGCGCTTTCCTGCGCCGCATCGTCGAGGCGGGGCGGCTGTGAGCGGCGCACGGGTGCTCGTCGTCGAGCACGAGGACGGTACGGGCCCGGCCCAGGTCGGCGAACGACTCGCCGGACAGGGGCTGGTGATCGACCTGTGCCGCCCCTGGGCGGGTGACGCGCTGCCCCGTACCCTGGGCGGCCACGACGCCCTGCTGGTTCTCGGCGGATCCATGGGCCCGTACGACGAGGAGCGGGCGCCCTGGCTGCCCGCTGTGCGGGAACTGCTGCGGCAGGCGGTGGACCGGGACGTGCCCACGCTGGGGATCTGCCTGGGCATGGAACTGCTCACGGTGGCCTGCGGCGGCGAGGTCCGGCACGCCGCACGACCCGAGGTCGGGCTCTGCGACCTGACACTGCTCCAGGAGGCCGCCGGAGACCGGCTGTTCGGGCCCTTCGCGGACCCGGCCGTGCGGTTGCGCGCGGTGCAGTGGCACTGGGAAGAGACCGGCACTTTGCCCGGGGGTGCCGTTCCCCTGCTCGCCAGTGAGCGCTGCGCCCACCAGGCCTACCGGATCGGCACAGCGGTCTGGGGCGTGCAGTTCCACCCCGAGGTACTGGCCGACGACATCCGCACCTGGGGGACGTCGGACGTCGGTCCGCTGCATGCCCTCGGCCTCGACCCCGCCGCTGTCGTCGCCGAAGTGGCCCGCGAGGAGACACGGCTGCGAACGCTCTGGGGCGCTTTCGCCGAGCAGTGGGGCGAGATCGTGGCCGACCGCCACGCCGCCGCCCGCTGCTGACCGCAGCCGGGCACTTTGTTGGGCATGGGCCGGCCGGAACGCCGCTCGCGGACGACAGCCTGCCGTCGACGCGGGCCGCGGCGCGCCTGCTTCGGTAGCGGCCCGGCGGTCGGCGACGGAGGTTGTCCCCTCCCGCCGCACCGCCGCCGCCATCGAGGACACCGAGAACGGTCACGGCCGCTACGCCCGCCTCGACAAGCTCCCCTGTCCGGCCATTTCGGTCGTCGGCGAGTCCCTGCCCGAGGACCCCGAGGACTTCCTCGATGCTGCACTCTCGATGGTGCGGTACGGGGCCCCACCGGGCGGATCGACCAGCCAGCCCAACATCGCCTGAACAGTCGAAATCGGACCGCTGTGCACCACCCGGAACGATCCGTCATGCATTGTGAAAGCCCTTGTGGCCCTCGTAGTGCGTGGGTCCGAGGATCGTCGACCATTCCGACGCCCGCCGACAGGGCAGGCCATGCCCGAGTCGGTTCGAGCGGCTCGGCGGGCGCCTGGGATCAAGATGCGTCAAGTCCTCGGTCATACCCCGGATTGCCCGATTCGAGGAGCGGCGGCTCGTTCGTCATGTGGGCAGGAGCCAGGATGCGCAGAGCGTGATATCCGACGACCACGATCAACGTTCCCAACGCGATACCGCTGAGCTGGAAGTTTTTCGTGAGTGTCAGGCTCACGTTGCCGATACCGATGATGAGACCCGCAGCCACAGGTACGAGGTGCAGCGGGTTCGAGAGGTCTACGCGTGAGCGGACCCAGATCTGTGCGCCCAGCAGGCCGATCATGCCGTAGAGGATGACGGTGATGCCACCGAGAACGCCGCCGGGAATGGCAGCTACGACGGCGCCGAACTTGGGGCAGAGTCCGAACAGGATCGCGAAGCCGGCAGCGCACCAGTAGGCGGCAGTCGAGTAGACGCGAGTGGCGGCCATGACGCCGATGTTCTCGGCGTACGTAGTCGTGGCGGGACCGCCGACGGAAGTGGACAGCACGGTGGCCGCACCATCGGCCATGATCGCGGTACCGAGCTTGTCGTCGAGCGGGTCGCCGGTCATCTCGCCGACAGCCTTGACGTGTCCGGCGTTCTCGGCGATGAGCGCGATGACGACGGGCAGGGCGACGAGAACTGCCGAGAGGGAGAAGCTCGGGGCATGAAGGTTCGGCAAGCCGATCCAGTCGGCTCTGGCCACACCCGAGAGGTCGAGGCGCCAGTGGTCGACCGCCTCGGCACCGCCGGCGGGGGAGTGGATCTTGCCGAAGACGCGGTCGAATACCCAGGAGATCACGTAGCCGAAGGCCAGGCCGAGGAAGATCGCGATACGGGACCAGAATCCGCGCATCACGACGACGGCGAAGCCGGTGAAAATCATCGTGAGCAGAGCGGTCCACTGGTCCTGGGGCCAGTAGGTGCCGGCGGTGACGGGAGCCAGGTTGAAGCCGATGAGCATGACTACGGCACCCGTGACAACGGGGGGCAGGACCGCGTGGACAATGCGGACGCCGAGAGCGCGGATGGCCGCCCCGCACAGGAAGAGGACCGCGCCGACCACGAGAAGTGCGCCGGTGAGGGTCGCCGCATCGCCGCCCTGAGTCTTGATGACGGCGGCGACGCCGATGAAGGACAGGCTGCTGCCGAGGTAGCTGGGGATGCGGCCGCGGGTGATGAGCAGGAACAGGATGGTGGCCACACCGGATGCCATGACGGCGAGGTTGGCATCGAGACCCATCAAGATGGGGGCGACGAAGCAGGCTCCGATCATGGAGACCACATGCTGCGCACCGAGACCGGCAGTGCGCCCCCAGGTGAGTCGTTCCCCGGGTTTCACGACCTCGCCCGGTGCGGGTGTCTTCCCGTCGCCGTGCAAGGTCCAGCGCACGCCGAGGCCCATGGTTGCTCCCTGTGTGTGGATACGGAGTCCAGTGCCTCGCCCGGCATGGTGCTCACCGCAGAAATGATCAGCGCCATGATAGTGGCGGATCGCGGCGCGCCGGGCGGCCGGGCCGCGGACGGGGGAGCACCGCCGGGGCGCGGCCGGGGGCCCGCGCCCCGTACAGCCTGCGGCTCAGGGGCGCGGCTCGGCCGCCGCCGCGCTCGGCGCACCGGTGTCCGAGGACGACGCGGCCCTGCGGTCGCCCGTCCGCAGCACCCCGGCGCCCAGCACCAGGCCGAACGCCAGCACCGTCACCAGGCCGAACGAGACGACCAGCGACGTCGCCTCGGCCAGCGAGCCGATCGCGGACGGGGCGATGAGCCCGGAGGTGTACGTGATGGTGGCGACGCCCGCGATCGCCTGACTCGGGTTCGGGCCGCTGCGCCCGGCCGCCGCGAAGGCGAGCGGGACGACCACGGCGACACCGAGGCCGAGGAGCCCGAAACCGCACATCGCCAGTACCGCGTTCGGTGACGCGACCACGAGCAGCCCGCCGACGGTCGCGAGGACGCCGCCCACCCGTACGGTCCGGACCGCGCCGAAGCGGTCGACGACCTTGTCGCCGGCGATCCGGGCGACCGCCATGGTGAGCGCGAACGCCGTAGTGGACGCCGCGGCGAGCCCGGCGGAGGTGTCCATGATGTCCCGCAGATAGACCGCCGACCAGTCCAGGCTGGCCCCCTCCGCGAACACCGCGCAGAAGCCCACCGCGCCGATGATCAGCGCGGACTTCGGCGGCAGCGTGAAGCGCGGCGGCGGCTCCTCGTCCGGTTCGCTGCGCAGATCCAGTACGCCCCGGCAGGCGATCAGGCCCAGCACGGTGAGGGCGAGGGCGGCGATGGAGTGGTGCAGCCGGGCGTCGGCGCCCAGATGCGCGGCCACCGTGCCCGCGGCCGAACCGATCAGGGCGCCCACGCTCCACATCCCGTGCAGCCCGGACATGATCGACTTGTCGAGGCGGTTCTCCACCTCCACACCGAGGGCGTTCATCGCCACGTCCGACATGCCGGCCGATGCCCCGTACACGAAGAGCGCCGCGCACAGCGTCAGCAGGTTGGGGGCGAGCGCGGGCAGGACCAGCGCCAGCGTCCACAGGGCCAGCAGCCCGCGCAGTGCGGTCCGGGCGCCGAAGCGATGGCTGATCGCGCCGGCCAGCGGCATCGTCAGCGAGGCGCCGATCGCGGGGAAGGCGAGGGCCAGACCGAGCTGTCCGGCACTGACCCCGGCGTGATCCTGGATCCAGGGCACCCGGGTCGCGAAGCTGCCGGTCACCGCGCCGTGCACGGTGAAGACCGCGGCGACGGCGAATCTGGCCCGCCTCACCTGCTCCATGCCGAAGACCGCCTCTGTGGAATCCGTTGTCATACCGCCGTGCCCTCCCCTGGGAATGCTCTGTCGCCGGCGGCCCCGGCGCCCGCCTCGCGGTGCCGGGGTAAATTATCAGGAGCCCTGCCTGATAAATAGTGCGTCTCTCAGTCCGTCCCTTCAGCCCGTGCGGCAGTGATCTGGAAGGATCCCGGCATGCCCGCGTCACCGAGCACCGCCCGGGCCATCAACGACCGGCTCGCCCTGCGACTGCTCCAGCAGGACGGCCCGTTGACGGCCACGCAGTTGAAGGCCCTGACCGGCCTCTCCCGGCCCACCGTCGCCGACCTTGTCGAACGGCTTCAGGGGGCCGGTCTGATCAGGGTGGTCGGTGAGGCGGGCGCCGAGCGCCGCGGGCCCAACGCCCGTCTGTACGGGATCGTCGCCGACCGCGCGCACCTCGCCGCGCTCGACGTACGCACCGGCAGCGTCGCCGTGGTCGTCGCCGATCTCCTCGGTGCCACGCTCGCCGAGGCCACCTTGCCCATCGGCAGCGACACCGACACCGAGTCCGCCGCCGAACAGGCCGCCGCGCTGCTGGAGCGCACCGCGCGCGAGGCGGGCGCCACCCCGCTGCACAGCGTCGGCGTCGGCGCGCCCGGTCTGATCGACCCGGTCACCGGCGAACTGCGCGACACCACGGGGCTGCCCGCCTGGCACCGGCGGCTGGTCCGGGTGCTCCAGCAGCGGCTGCCCGCCACCGTGCTGGTGGAGAACGAGACCAATCTCGCCGCCGTCGCCGAACATCGCAGCGGCGCGGCCCGTGACACCTTCGTCCTGTTCTGGCTCGGCAACGGCGTCGGCGCGGCCGTCATGCTGGACGGGAAGCTCCGGCGCGGGGCCTCCGGCGGTGCGGGTGAGATCGGCTTCATGCCGGTGCCCGGCGCGACAGGCACCCCCTCGGCCGTCAACTGCGACGGCGGGTTTCACTCATTGGTGGGCTCTGCCCCGGTCTGCGAACTGGCCGCCGCCCACGGCATCGTGGTGCCCCCGGACACGGCCGACGGGGACAAGGAGCCGGGTGCCGCGTTCGCCGTACGGGCCGCCCTGGCGGGGGAGGGGAACGGCGAGGCGTTCCTGGACGCCTTCGCCGAACGCCTCGCGCTGGGTGCCGCCGCCATCGCCTCGGTCCTCGACCCGGGCTGTGTGCTGCTCGCGGGCGAGGTCGGTCACGCGGGCGGCGACGCGCTCGCGGCCCGGGTCGAGCAGCGGCTCACCACGATGTCCCCGTTGCGCACGGAGGTCAGGGCCGGGCGGCTGGGCGGCGCCGCGGTGCTCCGCGGCGCGCTGCTCGCGGCCCGGGAGGCGGCTCAGGACGAGCTGTTCGCTCCGGCCGGCTGAGCGTGGCTGGGCATGGCTGAGCCCGGCTGAGCATGGCTGGGCATCGCTGAGCCCGGCGGCGACCCGGGGGCGAACCGGTCACCGCCGGGCGGCAGGGGAGAGGGCCAGCAGGCCCCGAGGTCCTGCCGGACACCCCAGTCACCGGTGGAGCCGGGCGTTTCGCCCTTCGTCCACCACTTGGCCTTCCGGCCCCGCCCCGGGGTCCTTGTGAGCCACCCCACAAGTACTCACCCATATGGCCCATCGGTGGGCATGGCACACTGACCGTGTACCAGCAGCAGCGCACTCCGGGGTCGGTGCAATTCCGAACCGGCGGTTATAGTCCGCGACCCGTCCGCATCCAGCGGCCGGTTGACCAGGTGGGATTCCTGGACCGACGGTTAAAGTCCGGATGGGAGGCAGTGCGCGGCGGGCCGTTCCACGGGTACGCCGCCGTCGGCGGGTGGTTTTCGGGCAACCGATCCATCCGTTTGTTCCGGCATTCGGCGTTCCCCTGTTGCGTTCCCGCTTCATCTGTCGTCGTCGACAGGCCCCGGAGTCCGTGCCCGAAGAGGCAGGAGGACCCGGTGGACACCGCAGCCGACATCACCGCCATGCGCCGAGCGATCACGCTCGCCGCCCGCGGTCTCGGCTCCACCAGCCCCAACCCGGTCGTCGGCTGCGTCATCCTCGACGCCGCGGGCCAACCGGCCGGCGAGGGCTTCCACCGGCGCGCCGGCGGGCCGCACGCCGAGATCCACGCGCTGCGTGCCGCAGGCGATCGCGCCCGCGGCGGCACCGCCTACGTCACCCTCGAACCCTGTAACCACACCGGCCGCACCGGCCCCTGTGCCCAGGCCCTCGTCGAGGCCGGTGTCGCTCGCGTCGTCTACGCGGTCGGCGACCCGAACCCGCAGGCCACCGGCGGTGCCGACACCCTGCGCGCGGCCGGGGTCAAGGCCGAACAGGGGCTCCTCGCCGACGAGGCCGAGGCGGGCAACGCGGCCTGGCTGACCTCGGTGCGCCTGGGCCGTCCGTACGTCCTGTGGAAGTACGCGGCGACCCTCGACGGCCGGATCGCGGCCGCCGACGCCACCAGCCGCTGGATCACCTCGCCCGAGTCCCGCGCCGACGTCCACCGGCTGCGCGCCGAGGCCGACGCCGTCGTGGTCGGCTCCGGCACCGCCCGCACCGACGACCCGCAGCTCGGCGTACGCGGCATCGACGGCGCCGTACAGCCCCTGCGGGTGGTGGCGGACACCGGTGCCACCGCCGTACGCCCCGGCGCCCGCGTCCTCGACGACAGCGCGCCCACCCTGATCGCCGTCGCCGACGACGCCGACGCCCGCCACCTCCCCGAAGAAGCCGTGCTGCGGCTGCCGCGTGCCGCCACCGGCCCCGGCCTGGATCTCACCGCCCTGCTCGGCGCCCTGTACGGGCGGGGCGTCCGCTCCGTACTCCTCGAAGGCGGCCCGACCCTGGCCGGGGCCTTCGTCGCCGCGGGAACGGTCGACAAGGTCGTCGGCTATCTCGCCCCCGTGCTCCTCGGCGCCGGCCCCGCGGCCCTCGCCGACGCCGGAATCACCACCATCGCCGAGGCGTTGCGCCTCGATGTCACCGAGACCGTCCGTATCGGCCCCGATCTGCGCATCACCGCCGTACCCGGCCCTGCCCGGAAGGGAAACTGAGTGTTCACCGGAATTGTCGAAGAACTGGGTGAAGTCACCGCCGTCGAGAAGCTCGACGACGCCTCCCGCTTCCGCCTGCGCGGTCCCGTGGTCACCGAAGGCGCGAAGCACGGCGACTCCATCGCCGTCAACGGCGTCTGCCTCACCGTCGTCGACCTGGGCGAGGGCGAGTTCACCGCCGACGTGATGGCCGAGACCCTGAACCGGTCCAGCCTCGGCGCCCTGGAGACCGGCTCCCGGGTCAACCTGGAACGCCCCATGGCGGTCGGCGGCAGGCTCGGCGGCCACATCGTCCAGGGCCACGTCGACGGCACCGGCCGCATCGTCGAGCGCACGATCTCCGAGAACTGGGAGATCGTGAAGATCTCCCTCCCGGCGGACCTGACCCGCTACGTGGTGGAGAAGGGGTCGATCACCGTCGACGGCGTCAGCCTGACCGTCGTGGACGCCGGACCCGACTACTTCACCATCAGCCTCATCCCCACCACCCTCGCCCTGACCACGCTCGGCATCAAGGAGCCCGGCGACCCGGTCAACCTGGAGGTGGACGTCATCGCGAAGTACGTCGAGCGGCTGCTCGGCGACACCGCGCGGGAACCCGGGGAGCCGGTGAAGTGACGGCACTGAACTGGCTGAACTCGGAGGCGTTCACCGTCTTCGGGCAGCACATCATCTGGTCCGACATGATCGGCAACACCGTCGGTCTGATCGCGCTGACCCTGGGCTGGCTCCGCTCGATCTGGACCTGGCCCGCCCAGCTCCTGTCCGGCGTCGTCCTGGTCGCCGCCAATGTCTCCGTGCACCAGGCGGGCAGCGTCGGCAAGCAACTCGTCGTCATCGCCGTGGCCGTCTGGGGCTGGCAGCAGTGGACCCGGGGCAGGCAGCAGGCCCAGGACGGCTCCATCGCCGTACGGTTCGCCACCTGGCGCGAGCGCCGCTACCTGCTGGCCGGCGCCGCACTCGGCACCCTCGCGGTCGGCGGCCTGTTCACCGCGTTCCCCTCGCTCTCCTGGAGCCCGTGGGCGGACGCGTACATATTCGCCGGCACGCTCGTCGCGATGCTCGCCCAGGCCCGCGGCATGGTCGAGTTCTGGTTCGCCTGGCTGCTGGTCGACCTCGTCGGCGTACCGCTGAACTTCCAAAGCGGCCTCGCCTTCTCCGGTCTCGTCTACGTCGTGTACGGCGCCCTCGTCCTGTGGGGCATGCGCGACTGGTGGCTGCGTTCGCGGACACCCGCTCTGGAAGGAGCCACGGCATGACAGCCCAGCCCACCTGGTTGCACCGGGAACACGAGAGCGCCGTCGAGGACCTCACGCTCGACCCCGTGGAGCAGGCGATCCGCGACATCGCCGCCGGACGGCCCGTCGTGGTCGTCGACGACGAGGACCGGGAGAACGAGGGCGACCTCGTCATCGCGGCCGAGAAGGCCACCCCCGAGATCGTCGCGTTCATGATGAGCGAGTGCCGCGGCCTGATCTGCGCGCCCATGGAGAACGACGAGCTGGAACGGCTCGAACTGCCGCAGATGGTCGCCCACAACACCGAGTCGATGCGTACGGCGTTCACCGTCTCCGTCGACGCCTCGGCGGCGCACGGCGTGAGCACCGGCATCTCCGCGGCCGACCGGGCCGCCACGCTCCGGCTGCTGGCGGGCGGCGAGGCGGGCCCCGGCGACTTCGTACGGCCCGGCCACATCTTCCCGCTCCGCGCCCGCTCCGGCGGTGTGCTGGTCCGCAACGGCCACACCGAGGCCGCCGTCGACCTCGCCCGGCTCGCCGGGCTGCGTCCCGCCGGAGCGATCGTCGAGATCGCCGGCGAGGACGGCGTGATGCTGCGGCTGCCGCAGCTCGTCCCGTTCGCCCGCAAGCACGGCCTCACGATCATTTCCATCGAGGACCTGATCGCCTACCGCCGCTCCTCCGAGCCGACCGTCCGCCGCGAGGCCGAGGTACGGCTGCCGACGAGCTTCGGCGCGTTCACCGCGTACGGCTACCGCTCCACGGCCGACGGCGTCGAGCATGTCGCGCTCGTCCACGGCGACATCGGCAGCGGCGACGACATCCTGGTGCGGATCCACTCCGAGTGCCTGACCGGCGACATCTTCCAGTCGCAGCGCTGCGACTGCGGGCCCCAGCTCCAGGCCTCCATGCGCCGGATCACCGAGGAGGGCCGCGGTGTCGTCGTCTATCTGCGCGGCCACGAGGGCCGGGGCATCGGCCTGCTGTCGAAGCTGCGCGCCTACGAACTCCAGGAACGCGGCAGCGACACCCTCGACGCCAACCTGGAACTCGGCCTGCCCGCCGACGCCCGGGACTACGCGGCGGGCGCCCAGATCCTCAAGGACCTCGGCGTCCGGAGCCTGCGGCTGATGACCAACAACCCCGACAAGACGGCCGCGGTCCTGCGGCACGGTCTGGCCGTCACCGGCCGCGAGCCGATGCCCGTCCAGGCCGGTGAACACAATCTGCGCTACCTGCGCACCAAGCGCGACCGCATGGGGCACGACCTGCCCTGGCTCGACGCCGCCACGGCGTCGACCTGCGGCAACCAGTGAACGATCACGGAAACGAGCGGTAGGAGAACCATGAGCGGCAAGGGCGCACCCGAACTGTCCGTACGCAACTGCGGCGACCTGCGCGTGGCGGTCGTCGCCGCGCAGTGGCACGAGAAGATCATGGACGGACTCGTCGACGGCGCCCTGCGCGCCCTGCACGAGCTGGGCATCGACGAGCCGACCCTGCTCCGGGTGCCCGGCAGCTTCGAGCTCCCGGTCGTCGCCAAGGTCCTGGCAGGCCGCGGCTACGACGCGATCGTCGCCCTCGGCGTGATCATCCGCGGCGGCACCCCGCACTTCGAGTACGTGTCCCACGGCGTCACCAACGGCCTCACCCAGGTCGCCGTCGACACCGGAGTCCCGGTCGGCTTCGGCGTACTCACCTGTGACACCGAGGAGCAGGCCCTCGACCGGGCAGGTCTGGAAGGCTCCAACGAGGACAAGGGACACGAAGCGGTCACCGCGGCCGTCGCCACCGCCGCGACGCTGCGCACCGTCAGCGAGCCCTGGCGCTGATCGGAGGTCCCGGACCCCGTACTCTAAGGACCATCATGGCGAACAAAACCTTCGAAGAGCTCTTCGCCGAGCTGCAGCTCAAGGCCGCCGACGGCGATCCCTCCACCTCCCGCACCGCCGAGCTGGTGGACAAGGGGGTCCATGCCATCGGCAAGAAGGTCGTCGAGGAGGCCGCCGAAGTCTGGATGGCCGCCGAGCACGAGAGCAAGGACGCCGCCGCCGAGGAGATCTCCCAGCTGCTGTACCACGTCCAGGTGATGATGGTCGCCCGCGGAATCTCCCTCGACGACGTCTACGCCCACCTCTGAGCACGACCTCCGCACCACGTACATCCGCACACCGCACCAGACTCCCTCCTCGCAAAGGAAACCTGACCTCATGCTGCGCATCGCCGTTCCCAACAAGGGTTCACTCGCCGGGCCTGCGATGGCGATGCTCCATGAGGCCGGCTACCAGCAGCGCAAGGAGTCCAAGGAGCTCGTCCTCGTCGACCCCGAGAACGAGGTCGAGTTCTTCTACCTGCGGCCCCGCGACATCGCGATCTACGTCAGCTCCGGCCGTCTCGACATCGGCATCACCGGCCGCGACCTGCTGCTGGACTCCGGCGCCGACGCCGAGGAGATCCTCCAGCTCGGCTTCGCCCGCTCCACCTTCCGCTACGCCACCAAGCCCGGCACGGCCCAGGGCCCGCAGGACTTCGACGGCAAGACGATCGCCACCTCCTACGAGGGCATCGTCGCCAAGCACCTCGCCGACCTCGGCGTCAACGCCTCCGTCGTCCACCTCGACGGCGCGGTCGAGACCGCCATCGAGCTCGGGGTCGCCCAGATCATCGCCGACGTCGTGGAGACCGGCACCAGCCTGCGCAACGCCGGACTGGAAGTCATCGGCGAGCCGATCATGTCGTCGGAGGCCGTCGTCATCCGCCGCACCGGCGCACCGGACGACGACCCCAAGGTGCAGCAGTTCCTCCGCCGCCTCCAGGGCGTCCTGGTCGCCCGCTCCTACGTGATGATGGACTACGACTGCCGCGTCGAGCACCTGGAGCGCGCGGTCGCCCTCACCCCGGGCCTGGAGTCGCCGACCATCTCCCCGCTGCACCACGAGGGCTGGGTCGCCGTCCGCTCCATGGTCGCCGCCCGCGAGGCCCAGCGGATCATGGACGATCTGTACGACCTCGGCGCCCGCGCCATCCTCACCACCGCCATCCACGCCTGCCGCCTCTGACGGCCGGGCGACCACCCCGGAAGACAGAAGAACACCATGTCCGCCCCCGCGTCCCGGCCCGAACTCCCCACCCTCCCGGTCACGTTCCGGCCGACCCGAACCCGGGTGGTCCTGCTGACCGTGGGGGCGGCGATGTTCGTCGTCATCACCGTCATCGCCCTGACCCTGGAGCAGTTGAGCGCGGGGGAGCGGTCCAGCTTCGTCTTCACCGCGCTGCTGTTCTTCGGCGTGCTCGCGCTGCTCAGCCGCCCGAAGATCGTCGCGAACGAGGACGGGGTGACCGTGGTCAATCTCACCCGGACGCGCCAACTGTCCTGGGCGGAGATTCTCCGCGTCAACCTGCGTGTCGGCGACCCCTGGGTCTACCTCGACCTGAGCGACGGGACCAGCATGCCCGCCCTCGGCATCCAGCCGGGAATCGCCAAGCAGCAGGCCATCCGCGACGCCCATGCGCTCCGCGCCCTCGCCGAGAACCACGGCACCGGTACGGAGAACGGCTGAGCCCCTCTGCCCCGTACGGCCTCTTCTTGATTACTCTGGAGGACGGCGGCGCCCGGTGCGTGCCCCGCCCCGCACAAGAGGTCCACGAGACCGGCGGGGCTTTCCTGCGACCCAAGGAGTGACTCCTTCCAGCAATGGACGGATCGTCCGGTAGTATCTGCGCCGCCCCCTCCCCGGAGGCGGCGGCATGACCATCCCCCTGCTGCTTCTGAGCGCGGCATTCCTTCTCATCCTCGCCAACGGATTCTTCGTGGCAGCCGAGTTCGGGCTCGTCACGGTCGAGCGGCCGGACGCCGAGCGCGCCGCCGCCGAGGGCGACCGGCGGGCCCGCACCGTCGTCGAAGCCCTGCGTGAACTCTCCTTCCAGCTCTCCGGCACCCAGCTGGGCATCACCATCACCTCGCTGGTCGTCGGCATGCTCGCCGAACCGGCACTCGCCCAGCTGCTGGACGGCCCCCTCACCGTGACCGGGCTGCCCGACGGCGCGGTCCCCGGCATCAGCGTGGTCATCGGGATGATGGTGGCCTCCGCCGTCCAGATGGTCATCGGCGAACTGGTGCCCAAGAACTGGGCGGTCTCCCGGCCGCTCCAGGTCGCCCGCTTCGTCGCCGGCCCCCAGCACCGTTTCTCCGCCGCTCTCCGGCCGGTGATCAGCCTGCTGAACACCGTCGCCAACCGGCTGGTACGGCTGCTCGGCGTCGAACCCACCGACGAGCTGGCCTCCGCCCGTACCCCGGGGGAACTGGTCTCCCTGGCCCGGCACTCGGCCGAGGCCGGCACCCTCGAACAGGACACCGCGGATCTCTTCGTACGGACCCTGTCGCTCGCCGGGCTCACCGCCCAGCACGTCATGACCCCACGGGTGAAGGTCAGCGCCCTGCAGACCTCGGCGACCGCGCAGGACGTCCTCAACCTCACCCGCGCCACCGGCCTCTCCCGCTTCCCGGTCTACCGGGAGCGCATCGACGAGGTCGTCGGCATGATCCACCTCAAGGACGCGCTCGCCGTGCCCGCCCAGGACCGGCTGCGCACCCCGGCCGGGCGGATCGCCGTACCACCGCTCCTGGTGCCGGAGACCCTGCCCGTCGAACAGTTGCTCCAGCGGCTGCGCAACGAGCAGCCGATCGCCGTCGTCGTCGACGAGTACGGCGGCACCGCCGGAGTCGTCACCCTCGAGGACATCATCGAGGAACTCGTCGGCGAGGTCAGGGACGAGCACGACGCCGAAGGCGCCGACCGGCCCGAACTGGCCCCCGCCGCTCCGGAGGACGGCCGCCCGGCCTGGGACGCCGAGGGCAGCTGCCGGGTCCTGACCCTGCGCCGGATAGGGCTCGACGTCCCCGACGGCCCGTACGAGACCGTGGCCGGACTCGTCGCCGATCTGCTGGGACGCATCCCCGCTCCCGGTGACCGGGCCGAACTGCCCGGCTGGCGGATCTCCGTACGCCAGGTCGGTCACTACCGCGCCGAGAAGGTCCGCTTCGTACGCGCGGCCAAGGCGACCGACCCCCTCACCCCGGCCCCGCTGACCCAGGACGCCCTGGAGGCCGTGCGATGAGCCTGGTCCAGCTGATCTTCGCCGGACTCCTCGTGCTGGCGAACGGCTTCTTCGTCGGTGCCGAGTTCGCCCTCGTCTCCGTACGGCGCAGCCAGATCGAACCCCTTGCGGCGGCCGGGTCGGGCCGGGCCCGCCAGGTGCTGTACGGACTGGAGAACCTGCCGCAGATGATGGCCGCCGCCCAGTTCGGCATCACCGTCTGCTCGCTGACCCTCGGCGCCGTCGCCGAACCGACCGTCGCCCAGCTGCTGGAGCCGGTCTTCCACGCGGTCCATCTGCCCGAGGGGCTCGTCCATCCGCTCGGCTACGTCCTGGCGCTGGTCTTCGTGGTCTTCCTCCATCTCGTCATCGGCGAAATGGTTCCGAAGAACCTCGCGATGGCGGCGCCGGAGAAGACCGCGCTCTGGCTCAGCCCCGGCCTCGTGGGCTTCGCCCGCCTGTGCCGCCCGGTCACCGCCGCACTGGGTGCCTGCGCCGGGCTGGTGCTCCGAGTCTTCGGCGTCGAACCGAAGGACGAGGTGGAGGCCGTCTTCACCAGCGAGCAGCTCAACCGGCTCGTCGAGGACTCCGGCCAGGCGGGACTCCTGGAGCCGGAGGCCCAGGAGCGGCTGGAGGACGCACTGGAGCTGGGCAGCAGGCCCGTCACCGATGTGCTCCTCAGCCGGGCCTCACTGGTGACGGTGGACCCCTCCGTCACCCCCCACCGGATCGAGCAGCTGACCGTACGCACCGGCTACTCGCGCTTTCCCGTGTGCGCGGAGGGCGGCGGTGCGTTCATGGGCTATCTGCACGTCAAGGACGTCCTGGACCTGGAGGACGGCGAACGGGCCGTCCCCCAGCACGTCTGGCGCCCGATGGCGACCGTGCGGGCCGAGCTGCCCCTGGACGACGCCCTGACCGTGATGCGCCGCGCGGCGACGCATCTGGCCCAGGTCGCCGACGCGTCGGGCCGGATCCTCGGCCTGGTCGCCATGGAGGACGTCCTGGAGATGCTCGTCGGCGAGGTGCGCGATCCGGCCCACCGGGTCGCCGTACCGCGCCGGACGGCGGTCACGACGACCGGCACGGGCGAACTCACCGCGTCGTTCCACTGAATCCCGACCGCCGGACGGGCCGACTCCCGACTCGTCGCCCCGTCCGGCGATCGAGGACAACGGCCGGCGGGCATCCCCCCTCACAACGCCGGCGGTTCCTGTGGCCCCTGGTCCACCGGCCCCCGGCCGGACAGCACCTCGCCGTACGCCTGCATCAGATCCGGCAGCCGCAGCGTGGCCAGATCGTCCCGGCTCGGCAGAGCCGCGTAACCGGAGAGCCGCAGATCGCGGTAGGCGCAGCTCTTCTCGTACAGGGTGCGCAGGAACCGCCCGTTGCCCAGCTCGTCGATCCAGCCCTGGTCGACGACATGAGCGCTGATGGAGCGCAGCTCCTCCAGGGACTCCTCGTCCCACGCGTCGCCGTTCTCCGCGGCGAGCACCTCACCGATCGACGTGAGCTCCAGCGGCCGGTAGCTCGGGAAGTCCACCCGGGTGGTGAAGCGGGAGGAGAGCCCCGGATTGGTGGCCAGCAGCCGGTCCATGCCTTCCGGATAGCCCGCGAGGATGACGACGAGATGGTTCCGGTTGTCCTCCGCGCGCTTGAGGAGGACCTGGAGCGCCTCGTCGCCGTACGCGTCGCCCTTGCTGTAGCCGGTGTTGGAGAGGCTGTACGCCTCGTCGACGAACAGCACCCCGCCGAGCGCCGAGTCGATCAGCTCATTGGCCTTGACGGCGGTCTGGCCGAGGAACTCGCCCACCAGATCCGCCCGTTGGGCCTCGACGAGATGGTCACCGCCGAGCAGACCGAGGGCGTAGAAGACCCGGCCCAGGATGCGGGCCACCGTGGTCTTACCGGTACCGGAAGGGCCCGAGAAGACGAAATGGCGTTTCGGCGGCTGTACGGGCAGCCCCTGACCGGCGCGCAACCGTGCCATGTTCATCTGCGCGGACAGCGCCTTGACCTGGCGTTTGACGGGCTCCAGACCGACCATCCGCTCCAGCTCCGCCAGCGCCTCGGCGAGCAGGACCGGATCGCTGGGCCCGGCCGGAAAGGGGGACGCCGGCTGGCCGGGCACCGCCGTCTTGCGGCGCGCGCCGTCGGACGGCGGCGGCCCCCCGCGGCCCACGAGCCCCGGGGTCTCGCCGCCCGGGCGCAGCTCCCGGCCGTCCACCAGATCGGTGCCGAGCAGCGCGTCCCCGTCCGGCTGCGCCTCCGCCACGGCGTCCGCACCCAGCCCGGCCAGGGAGACGGCGGTGAGACCGGCGGCCTCGTCGGTGCCCTCCAGGCCGTCGTAGTCGGCGATCGCGGCGAGCCGGGCCGAGGTGTCCATGAACGCCGGGTCGATCCGGTGCACCGCCCGGTAGAGCGGCAGGGCGGCGGCGCTGCGGCCGGTGCCCTCGTGCGCGCGGGCCAGCCAGTAGCGCAGCTCCTTGCGCTGCGGCTGTTCGCTGCGGCAGCGCATCAGCGCGGTGGAGAGCAGCGGCTCGGCCTGCCCGTACATCTCCAGCCGCACCCGCGCCATCCCGCCGAACAACCCTGCCTCGATGCCGAGCAGTGGATCGTCGATCAACTGCTCGGTGTTGCGGACGAGTTGCTCCCAGTCCTTGACGAGGTAGGAGCGGCAGGCGTGCAGGAAGCGGACCTGCGGATCCGCGTCGACCGGCGGCAGGCCGGCCAGCGCGCGGTCCAGCTCGGGGACATGGCGCCCGTCCAGCCAGTGCGAGGCGTGCGCGAGAAGCAGATCGCGCGGGCTCTCCAGCACCGGCTGCACCCACCAGCCCAGCCAGTACCAGGAGTTGAGCGTACGTCGATGGCGGGTGCGCTGCTCACCGAAGCGTTCGCGATGGCGGTACATGCGCAGCAGCGCCGTCGTCGTGTCGACCCTCAGTGCGTGGAGGCCGAGCCAGCCGTCCGCCATGCCGGGATCGATCCGTACCGCGGCCCTGAACTCCTCTTCGGCCTGTGGGTAGGCGCCCATGGTGTAGGCGTCCACGCCGCGCAGCCAGGCGAGGTCGGCCGGGGCCTGTGCGCCCTGCGTGCCGATGTCCATCTGGTCCCCCACAAACCGTGCCCCCAGGATGTCCCGCCGCACGACCTGCCCGCCGAGGCGCGCCGAATCACTGTGCCACGGACGGGAATTGACCGCACCGAGAGGCATCGTACCTGCGCAAAGAGTGTGCGACTAAGAGCGCCGCAGGCAGAAGGAAGACCATTACGGAGGGTAAGGGGAATCCGGCGAGCCGACGGGGGAATGGGTGTGCGAAGACAGAACGAAGCCCCCGATCACGGGGGAACAACCGGGGGCTTCGTGTCCGCGAGGGCTCCGTAAAGCCGCACATTGAGAACGTAAGACCTGTACCGCCCTCGGGTCAAGCAGAGTTGGGGTACTTCCGTGGCGATTTCTCACCACTCAGCTCGGTGGCGCAACCTGCTCACGTTCCGTGACGGAATGGTTCGTTCCTGCTGTCGCGCCAAGCCCCTCCAGCCACTCGTACCCCATGGGCAACTGCCGTACCAGGGCGTCCGCGTGGGAGCGCGAGGGATCGGCCGAGAAGTGCGCCGCCTCGGCCGCCGTCCACTCGTCCCAGAAGGCCGAAAGAGCCGGTCCGTCCCGGCGGCGGCCCCGCTCCCAGGACTCCGCCGTACCGAGATCCATCCACAACAGCCGCGCCAGATGGGGCCGCAGCGCCCGGCGGCCCGCCCCGACCCCTTCGATCAGGACCACCGGCGCGGGCTCCAGGGCGCGCGGCGCCGCGAACGCCCGCGCGGTCCAGTCGTACGGCGCGTAGTACGCGCACTTCCCGCGCGACAACGGTTGGATCACCTGCTCCCGCAGCCGGTCCACCCAGGTGAAGAAGGATTCATGGGTGGCCAGATCGTCCAGACGCAGTACGGGGGCGCCGTCGAGCGCGGCGGCGAGGCGGGACGCGAAGGTGCTCTTCCCCGATCCGGCGTGGCCGTCGACGGAGATCAGCCGCACCGGTCCGCAGGACGGCGCCAGGGTGCGTAGCCGCGCGGCGAGGAGCGAGAGGTCGTTCATGCCCCCCAGCCTACGAGCTGGTCCGAAGCAAGCGCAGGTCACGCCAGTGGACCAGACCAATATTGGTTTGTCGGCGCGAATCGAATCGCTGGCCGAATCCGGCCACGACCCGCGATAGTTGGCGCACTGTCGTGCACCTGCAGCCTCATTCCGCTTACGACCGGGGGTCTCGCCCATGAACAGACCGACCTCGCGCAGAACCGTGCTGACCGCGGCGCTCGCGGCAGCGGCCACCGCCGGCACGGTGTCGTCCGCCGGCTCCGCGACCGCCGCCGCCCCGCCCACCGTCGGCCCGCCCGCCCCCTCCACGGCGGCCGCTTCCCTCGTGGACAACCACTCCTGGCACACGTACACCGACTGGCGCAGCGGCTCCGGCGCCGGGACGCGCGCCGTCGCGGGCCGCCGCCCCGGTCTGGTGATCGGTCGCGCCGAGGGGAGTACCGACTACACCGATCCGCACACCGGGAGGACCGCCGCCTGGGAGTACGCGACCTGGACCTCGCCGGTCCACCGGTCCGCGGTCCCGGCGACCGAGGTGATCGCCTCGTGGAACGCGGACACCCCCGCGGGCACCTGGATCCAGATCGAGCTCCAGGGCCGCTACTCGGACGCCACCTCCACACCCTGGTACGTGATGGGCCGGTGGGCGGCGGGCGACGGCGACATCCGCCGGACGTCCGTCGACGACCAGACCGACGGCAAGAGCTCCATCTGGACCGACACCTTCTCGGTGGACAACGCGGCGAGCGGCCTGCGGCTGCTCTCGTACCGGCTGCGGCTCACCCTCCACCGCGCCCCGGGCACCCGTCTCACGCCCATCGTGTGGCGGCTCGGCGCGATGGCGTCCGACATCCCGGACCGCTTCGACGTGCCTGCCAGCACCCCCGGTCTCGCCCGGGAACTTCTGGTGCCGCGCTACTCGCAGAACATCCACGCGGGGCAGTACCCGGAGTACGACAACGGCGGCGAAGCCTGGTGCAGCCCCACGTCCTCGCAGATGATCATCGAGTACTGGGGGCGCAGGCCCACCGCCGAGCAGCTCGCCTGGGTCAAGCCCGACCTGGCCGACCCGCAGGTCTGCCACGCGGCCCGGTTCACCTACGACTACCAGTACGAGGGCTGCGGCAACTGGCCGTTCAACGCCGCGTACGCCGCGACGTACGACGGCATGAGCGCGGTCGTGACCCGGCTCGGCTCGCTCACGGACCTGGAGACGCTGATCCGGGCGGGCATCCCGGTCATAACGTCGCAGTCCTTCCTCAAGGAGGAGCTGACCGGCGCGGGATACGGAACATCGGGCCACCTGATGACCGTGATCGGGTTCACCCCGGACGGCGACGTGATCGCGAACGACCCGGCCTCGCCGAACAACGAGGCCGTGCGCCGCGTCTACCGGCGCAAGGAGTGGGAGACGATCTGGCTCCGCACCAAGCGCTACGACGCGAACGGCAGGGTCAGAAGCGGTACGGGCGGCGTCTGCTACGTCTACTGGCCCGCCAAGCCGGCACCGATCCAGCGCCGCGCACTGCGGTCGCTCGGCCTGCTGTGAGCACGTACGGCCCCATGGCCGTCTCGACGACCTGACGGCAGCGCTCCTGGCCGTCCTGCGTGAGGTGGCCGTACTGGTCCACCGTGACCTTGATCGAGCGATGTCCGAGCCGGCGAGACACCTCGTGAATGGACACGCCGCTCGTCAGGGTCACGGTGGTCCACTTGTGTCGCAAGTCGTGCGGATTGTATTCGGGTGGACCGAGTCGCCTGATGGCGCGATCCCGATCCGCCTGTGGCGTACAGCGTGGGAGAACAAGGCCGAGAGGGCTATGTGGCGGGACTCGATGGTGTTGAGGGCCGCCCCCTCCCGGCGCCAGCGTGCCCGCCGCTGACGAGGGCCGCCTGGAGCCCAGCCCGCTGGGCTCCAGGCGGACCAGTCGCTTCATGGTCGACGCCACGCTCGCCGACGACCTGGCGACGGCGTTGCGGCAGGCCCCGGTACCTGAAGAGCCGCTCGCCGCCGAGCAGTTGCTCGCGGCCCTGCTCAGTACCCGGCCTTCCCGTACTCGAACAGGCACCGTTCGCCGAACGGGCGCGCGCGGCGCTGCGCCGGGTCCTGCGCGAGACCGAGCACGCGGACGACGAACCGGAAGACCCCTGGGAGCTGGGCCCGGTGGAGGAACCGGCGCAGGACGACGACGTGCCGCGGCCGCAGCCCGGAGACCTGGCCCGCGCGGTCGTGCTGCTGGCAGCGACCCGTCCACGCCTCTTCCGCGGTCGCCCCGCGTACGTCCTCGGCATCCCCGTGGACTCCATGACCGGCATCCTGGAGGAGGCCCAGCGCTACCTGGCCTGGCTCGGCGCGCAGGGCCCCCTCGGCACGGTCCACCCCTGGGTGGCCCGTCGTCGCCGGCGACCTCGCGCTGCGCACCCTCGGGGCCCGCCGCGGGGCCGGACGGCTGCGGGTTCTTCTCCTGTGCAGCAAGGTCCACTCCGGGGGTCACGATGGCATCGATGGCGTCGAGGATCTCTGCGGACAGGGTGGTGTCAGCGGCGGCCAGTTGGGAGTGCAGGTGGTCCATGGTCCTGGGGCCGATCAGGGCGCTGGTGACTGCCGGGTGGGCGGTCACGAAGCCGAGCGCCATCTGGATCATGGTGATGCCGGACTCGCGTCGGCGAGCGCGGCCAGCTTCTCGACGGCGTCCTTCTTGGCCCGGTTCTCCGGAACGGAGACGTCGAAGCGCTGAGGCATGAATGCGGACCTGCTCGTGGTGACCTCGCGGCCCTCGCGCACAGCGCCGGTCAGCCAGCCGGACGCCAGCGGGCTCCACACGAGCACCCCGAGGCCGTACTCCTCGGCGAGGGGCAGAACCTCGCTTTCCGCACCGCGTTGCAGGATCGAGTAGTTCGGCTGCTCGGTGACATAGCGTCCCAGCCGGTGCTCGCGGGCAGCCCACTGGGCCTGCACGAGCCGGTACGCGGGGAACGTCGAGGTGCCGAAGTAGCGGATCTTTCCGGCGCGCTGGAAGTCGGTGAGCGCCGCGAGTGTCTCCTCGTCGCTGGTCCACGGGTCCCAGCGGTGGATCTGGGAGAGATCGATGTGGTCGACGCCGAGCCGTCGCAGGCTGTCATCGAGGGCCTTGGCGAGCCAGCGACGCGAGGCCCCCTGGTGGTTGCGCTCCTCGCTCATGGGCAGAGCGGCCTTTGTGGCGAGCATGACGTCATCACGGCGCGCGGCGATCGCCTTGCCGACCATCTCCTCCGACTGCCCACGGCTGTACATGTCGGCGGTGTCGATGAGGTTGATCCCGGCGTCCAGGGCGGCGCGGACGATCTGGTCGACATCGTCCTGGGTGGTGCGGCCGATCGCGCCGAAGTTCATCGCGCCCAGCGCCAGCGAACTTTTCTGAACTCCGGTGCGTCCCAGTGTGCGGTACTGCATTGTCGTCCTCCGGAATCAGGTCCCGGCCCTCGGTCACCGGAGAGTGACAGGGACGGGAATATGGCAGGATCGAAGCGGAACATCGATCCGTTTTCGACAATGCGGAACATGGATCCGTTTTTGCAAGCGAACGAGACAGGGATCGCGGTATGCCGGGTGACAAGAAAGAACAGGGATCGTCCCGCCGTCGAGTGGACGTCATACGCAATGAGCAGGCCCTGCTCGGTGCGGCGGCAGCCACGTTCGCCGCGCACGGAGTGGACGCGCCTGTGCGCGCCATCGCGGCACGGGCCGGTATAGGGATCGGTACTGTCTACCGCCACTTCCCTACGCGTGCCGACCTGGTCATCGCCGTGTATCGGCACCAGGTGGACTCGTGCGCCGAAGCCGGACCGGTTCTGCTGGCCTCCGCCGGCTCGCCCCACGCCGCCCTGAAGCAGTGGATCGACATGTTCGTCGACTTCCTGGTCACCAAGCATGGGCTCGCCGAGGCACTGCAGTCCGACAGCGCGCGCTTTGAGACCCTGCACGCCTACTTCCTCGACCGCATGGTCCCCGCGTGCGCGGCGTTGCTTGAGGCAGCCGTGCAGGAAAATGAGGCGCCCGCAGACGTCACCGCGTACTCACTCCTGCGCGGCATCGGCAATCTGTGCATCGGAGCCGATTCCCAGTACGACGCGCGCCGCCTCGTCGACCTGCTGGTCATGGGACTGAGGCAGCAAGGCGCCACCTGAAGTATCCAACAGCTGCCATTACGCACTGGCCGGACATGCTGCGTGGCTTGCCGTGCAGCAGACGGTCCGGGTGGAAGTTGAGGGGCACCCGCAGCGCCGGGTCCACCGGAGGGCCCGACGCCAGTTCCGCGACATGACGAAGGGCCCTTACCTGCGGTGTCCGGGAAATTTCGGAGCTCGTCCGCGCAGTGTCCCCCAAGCGGATCAACCGGTAGCAGTTGGATTCCGCCGGCTCACGGTCCGTCGCGGGCGGCACGTACCACTGTGGTGGTCCACTGCGGCGGCGAACTCGTGCCGCGCCCCGCCGCGCGCCGGCCCCTGCCGTGCCGTGGACGATCGGTCGGGGGGAGGCGGGGGATGCGGGGGTGACCGGTGCGGGGAGACGATGGAGGGAGGCTCCGGGGGCACGCAGGACACGGCAGCGTGGGCCCGAGTCGGGACATCGAGCCGCTGCGGTAGGCGGAAGGGAGTGCCGGGATGAGTGCCTCCGAACCATCCCGGGCGGGGCCCGGCCCGGCAGGGTCTGCTTCGTCCGCGCCCGGCGGGCTGCTCGACGTGCTGGGCGTTGCCGCCGTCGTCCTCGACGCGGACGGGCGGATCGTGCTGTGGAGCCCGCAGGCCGAGGAGCTCTTCGGTTACACCCCCGACGAGGCGCTGGGCCGGTTCGCGGGTCGGCTTCTGGTCCACGAAGGCCACCTGGAGCAGGTAATTGACCTGTTCGCCCAGGTCATGGGGGGCAATGGAAGCTGGGCCGGGGTCTTTCCCATTCGGTGCAGGGACGGCGGCACGAAGCCGGTGGAGTTCCGCAACATGCGGCTGACGGATGACCGGAAGGGCCTGTACGCACTGGGGCTGGCTTCCGACCTGACCACCTTGCGGCGGGTCGAACGGGATCTGGCCCTGTCCACGGGACTGGTGTCGCAGTCCCCGATCGGTCTGGTGGTCATGGACACCGAACTGCGGTTCGCCGCGGTCAACCCGGCGCTGGAACGCATGGACGGCCTGCCCGCCGACGAGCTGATCGGCCGGCGCACCCACGATGTCCTGCCGTTCCTGGACACCGAAGCCATCGATTCCTCGATGCGTCAGGTCCTGGACACCGGCGTCCCGATCCTGGACCTGGAGGTCGTCGGACGCACTGCTGCCGATCTGGATCACGTGCGCGCCTGGTCGGCTTCGTACTACCGGCTGGAGGACCCGGTCGGCAAGGTACTGGGAGTGGCCGGGTCCATCGTGGACGTCACCGACCGTCACCGCATGGCCGCCGAGGCACACCACGCGCGCCGGCGCCTCGCCCTCCTCGCGGACGCTTCCGTACTCATCGGCACCACCCTCGATCTCCACCGGACCGCCCACGAGCTCGCCGACATCGTCGTGCCCGACCTGGCCGACGTCGCCACGGTCGACATCCTCGACACCGCCCTGCACAGCCACAGCACCCCACCGTCCCCGCCGCAGGGGCACGCCCGGTTCCGGGCGCTCGCTGTGAAGGCGGCCTACCCCACCGAGGCCGTCCGCACCGCCGACCCGACCGGCGACATCGCCGACTACGGCGCCGACCGCCTGGTCACCCAGTGCGTCACCACCAGCGACCCGATCCTCGTCCCCCACGTGGACGGCGGAGATCTGCGGCGGATCGCCCGCTGTCCCGAAGTCGCCACTGACCTGGCCCGCGCCGGTCTCCACTCCTACCTCGTGGTGCCGCTCATCGCGCGTGGCGAAGTCCTCGGCGCCCTGGACCTCAAACGTTTCCGCAACCCGCTTCCCTTCGACGACGACGACCTCATCCTGGCCAGCGAGCTGGCCGTCCGGGCCGCCGTGTCGATCGACAACGCACGCTGGTACCAGCGGGAACGCGACGCCGCTCTCACCCTCCAGCGCAGCCTGTTGCCCCAGCACCCGCCGTACCGGCCCGGCCTGGAGATCGCCTACCGCTACCAGCCGGCGGAGGCCGCCCGCGAGGTCGGCGGCGACTGGTTCGACGTCATCCCTCTTCCCGGCGACAAGACCGCCCTGGTCGTCGGCGACGTCATGGGCAGCGGTATCCCCGCCGCTGCCACCATGGGACAACTGAGCAGTGCCACCCGCGCGCTCGCGGACCTCGATCTCGACCCCAGCCGGGTCCTGCACCACCTGGACCGCAGTTCCACCGGCCTCGATCAGTCCATCGCCACCTGCGTGTACGTCGTCTACGACCCGCACCGCGCGCACTGCCGCATCGCGCTGGCCGGACACCTGCCCCCCGCCCTGGTGCGTCCCGGCCGCGCCCCCGAACTGCTCGACCTGCCGACCGGCGTGCCCCTCGGCGTCGGCGGGGTTTCCTTCCGCACCACGCACATCGACCTGGACCCCGGTGACAAGCTCGTCCTGTACACCGACGGCCTGGTCGAAACCCGCGACCAGCCCATCGACGCACGCCTGGCCACCCTCCTCGGCCTCCTCGGTCAACCGGACCGGCCCCTGGAAGCGACCTGCGACCTGCTCCTGCACGCCCTGCGCCACCCGGACGACCACGACGACACCGCCCTCCTCATCGCCCGGTCCAAGCCCGCGCGGGGGCCGGGAGCGTCCTGAACGAGGCGCGTCAGTGGTGGTCTCGTCGCACGTACGCGACGGTGCGTCAGTGGCCGCCGGTGAGTGTCTCGCCGAGCAGCGCGGACAGTTCGCCCGGCTCCACTGCGCCGAGCTCGTTGAAAGCACCGGACCGCCGCCCCAGCACGCCCCCATGACCGCCGCGACCACCATCTCGGCCCGCAGCCGGGGCCGCTCCAGGCCTCTGCCGGCGGCTGCGGGGGCCGCGGCTCGCCGGGTGGTTGGAGGCCGCGCCGGCCGACGCGGTGCCCGCGACGCCCAGCAGGGCGGCTCCAAGAGCGGCGGTACAGGCGGCTGCGGCGAGCGCCCGGAAACGGGCGCGGGAACGATGCGGTCCAGACATCTTGTCTCCTTGTGGGGGAGGGAACTCGCGAGTGGGGGGCGTACGGCCGGCCGTCCATGAACTTGGCATGAATGAGGAAAGGCTGGTTCGAGTGGAACCGCAGATGGACTAGACCAGTTGGGTTAATGGTTCGGACCAATTCCGTTGATCGTCCCGCCCGCCCCCGAGTCGCTCCGTCACCCCGTGACGGATATCGTCCGATCGGGCATACTCAAGCCCCCACAGCCACTGGTCAGCAGCTCTCGTAATCCGAGAGGCGGGCAACGGCTGCGCAGTAGTGCTCTTCCGGGCCCCGCCCGGAAGTCCCCCGGCGGCGCCGTCCACACCCCGCGCGCGCGACCGTCGCAACGCCCGACAGGGAGGAGAGCGCCGTCATGTCCGACCGTGCCCCGCAATTGGTGGAACGCCGTCTGCCCACCGAGGAGTCCAGGCAGCTCATCGCGCTCGTGCGCGACGTCGCCCAGCGAGAGATAGCGCCGCGCGCGGCCGAGGAGGAGGACGCGGGCCGGTTCCCGCGCGAAGTCTTCACACTGCTCTCGGAGTCCGGACTGCTCGGACTGCCCTACGACTCCGCCCACGGTGGCGGTGACCAGCCGTACGAGGTCTACCTCCAGGTCCTCGAAGAACTCGCGGCCGCCCGGCTCACCGTCGGGCTCGGTGTCAGCGTCCACTCCCTCGCCTGCCACGCCCTCGCCGGATTCGGGACCAAGGAGCAGCAGGCCGAACACCTTCCGGCGATGCTCGGAGGGGGCCTGCTGGGCGCCTACTGCCTCTCCGAGCCCGCCTCGGGCTCCGATGCCGCCTCGCTGCGTACGAAGGCCGTACGGGACGGCGACGACTGGGTCATCACCGGAACCAAGGCGTGGATCACCCACGGCGGCATCGCCGACTTCTACACGGTCCTGGCCCGCACCGGTGCCGAGGGCGCCCGCGGCATCACTGCCTTCCTGGTTCCCGGCGACGCCGAGGGGCTGAACGCGGCCGCCCCCGAGAAGAAGATGGGCATGAAGGGTTCGCCCACCGCCCAGCTGAACTTCGACGGCGTACGGGTCGCCGACGCGCGCCGGATCGGCGAGGAGGGCCAGGGCTTCGCGATCGCCCTGTCCGCACTCGACTCCGGCCGTCTGGGCATCGCCGCCTGCGCGATCGGCGTCGCCCAGGCCGCGCTGAGCGAGTCTGTCGCCTACGCCACCGGCCGTCGGCAGTTCGGGCGGCCCATCGCCGACTTCCAGGGCCTGCGCTTCATGCTCGCCGACATGGCCACCCAGATCGAGGCGGGCCGCGCGCTCTACCTGGAGGCGGCCCGGCTGCGCGACGAGGGCAAGCCCTTCTCGCGCCAGGCGGCCATGGCGAAGCTGTTCTGCACGGACGCGGCCATGCGGGTCACCATCGACGCCGTCCAGGTCCTCGGCGGCTACGGCTACACCCTCGACTTCCCCGTCGAGCGGCTGATGCGCGAGGCCAAGGTGCTGCAGATCGTCGAGGGGACCAACCAGATCCAGCGGATGGTCATCGCGCGCCACCTCGCGGGTCCGGAGACGCGCTGACCCGCAGCGGCCGCTTTGACCACACGGGCGTTGCCATGATCCGGTTCCACTCCTGGTCGTGGCGGCCCGGCAGGGTCCGTCCGGTGCTCTCCCAACGACGCAGCAGGGCCCGGTAGATGGGCGGATCGGTGGAGTGCGGCACCGGCCGCGGCGTCGACCGGGGAGGCACGGGCTGCGGCACCGGCTGTGAACCGGGCTGCGGAACCGATTCTTCGGCGGTCGGAGCGGTGAGACGGCGACGACCGGGACCGGCCGTTGAATGCAGCAGGGTCATGACTGGCCAACGGTGCGGGGCGGGCCCTGGTCACTGCCCGGCCGATTCGAGAGCCCGTTCGCCGGGTCCCTGGCGGCGGAGCCTCCGGGGGAACGGGCACCACGCCGGCCGGGCCGTCGTGGTGCGGCGCGGATTCGAGCGGGACGAGCCCGGACGGCGTCCGGGCGGCCTCGCGCGGGGCGTGAGCGGCCCTCAGGCGGCGTCGCGCCGCATCTGCGGCACCCGCAGCGGGCGCGAGCCCGGGCCGCCGGCGTGCGAGAACGGCTGCATTCTCCAGTCGAGCCCCTGAGGGAGCGTCAGCAGCAGGGCCGTCTCCTGCTCCTGGACATCGAGCGAATCGTCGGCGGGCCGCGTCTGCGCCGCCGCGCGGCCCGTACCGGCGCAGACGGTCAGCACGAACGGGTTCCACGGAGTCGGGCACAGTGCGTGCTCCGGCAGCACGTCCTCGTCCGCCAGCAGCGCGATCGGCTGCACGCAGTCCGGGCAGATCACCCGGTACATCTCGAACATGTCGTACGCGTCGGGAGCGGTGTCCTCGACGGGATCGACGGGATCCGGTTCGGTACGTCCGGTGAGCTTCAGGCTCTGCATGGGAAATTCCCCCCTCGGGTGGGCCGACAAGGCGCCACGGCCTCGACCACAGCAAGCACTTCCCGTCGCGCATCCGCCGTAACCGCCAAGGGAGTGGCTACTCGTCCGTAAACCTGTGGTATTCGTCACATGCCCGCCGCAGGTGCCCTCCCGGAGCCCTTGCCGCTGTGCCCGGAGGCACCAGTGGCAATAGGTTGATCCGTATGGAGGAGCTGGACCGACAGATCGTGGAGTTGCTCGTCAAGGACGGGCGGATGAGCTACACCGACCTGGGCAAGGCCACGGGCCTGTCCACCTCGGCGGTTCATCAACGCGTGCGCAGGCTGGAGCAGCGCGGGGTGATCCGGGGCTATGCCGCGGTGGTCGACCCCGAGGCCGTCGGCCTGCCGCTCACCGCGTTCATCTCGGTGAAACCCTTCGACCCGAGCGCACCGGACGACATCGCGGAGCGGCTCGCGGGCGTTCCGGAGCTGGAGGCGTGTCACAGCGTCGCCGGAGACGAGAACTACATCCTCAAGGTGCGGGTCGCGACGCCGCTGGAGCTGGAGCATCTGCTCACCCGGATCCGCTCGCTGGCCGGTGTCTCCACCCGGACCACCGTCGTGCTCTCGACGCCGTACGAGGCCCGGCCCCCGCAGATCTGAGAGGGGCCGCGGACCGCGCGGCTCCGGGCAGGCGCGAGACTGGTCCCATGACCGAGAGCACCGCCCCCCGAGGCGACCACCGCACCGTGCTGCTGCGCGGTGGAGACGTCCACAGCCCCGCCGACCCCTTCGCCACCGCCATGGTCGTCGAGCGCGGCCATGTCGCCTGGGTGGGCTCGGAAGGGGCCGCCGACGCCTTCGCGAGCGGCGTCGACGAAGTGATCGACCTCGAAGGCGCGCTGGTCACCCCCGCGTTCACCGACGCCCACGTCCACACCACCTCGACCGGCCTGGCCCTCACCGGCCTCGACCTCTCCGGTGCCCGGACGCTCGACGAGGCGCTCGGTCTGCTGCGCGCGTACGTGGCGGCGCACCCCGAGGACCGGGTCGTCCTCGGCCACGGCTGGGACGCCACACGCTGGCCGGAGCAGCGCCCTCCGGCGCGCGGCGAACTCGACGCGGCCGCCGGCGGCCGGCCGGTCTACCTGCCCCGTGTCGATGTGCACTCCGCGGTCGTCACCACCGCTTTGCTCGACCTGGTCCCGGGCGTCACCGCGCTCACCGGATACCACCCCGACGCCCCGCTGACCGGCGCCGCCCACCACGCGGTGCGCTCCGCGGCCCACGGCGCCGTCTCGGCGCGACAGCGCGCCGACGCGCAGCGCGCCGCCCTGCGCCACGCCGCGTCGCTCGGCATCGGCACCGTCCACGAGTGCGGCGGCCCGGACATCTCCGACGAGGAGGACTTCGCCGCGCTGCTGAAGCTCGCCGCGGCGGAGAGCGGACCGCGGGTCTTCGGATACTGGGCCGAGCAGGTCGCCGACGAGAAGGACGCCCGCCGCATCCGGGAACTCGGCGCGATCGGCGCGGCCGGGGACCTGTTCGTCGACGGCTCCCTCGGCTCGCACACGGCGTGCCTGCACGAGGCGTACGCCGACGGCCCGGCGGGACACACGGGCGCCGCGCACCTGGACGCGGCGCGGATCGCCGCCCATGTCACCGCCTGCACCGAGGCCGGGCTGCAGGCCGGCTTCCACGCCATCGGCGACGCGGCGGTCTCCGCCGTCGTGGAGGGCGTCAGGGCCGCCTCCGAGACGCTCGGCCTGGCCCGGATCCGGGCCGCCCGGCACCGTATCGAGCACGCCGAGATGCTCACCCCGGAGACCGTCGCCGGCTTCGCGGAGCTGGGGCTGACCGCCTCCGTCCAGCCCGCCTTCGACGCGGCCTGGGGCGGCGAGGAGGGCATGTACGCGCGGCGGCTCGGCGCCGAGCGGGCCAGGACCCTCAACCCGTACGCGGCGCTCCTGCGGGCCGGTGTGCCCCTGGCCTTCGGCTCGGACAGCCCGGTGACCCCGCTGGACCCCTGGGGGACCGTACGGGCCGCAGCCTTCCACCGCACGCCCGAACACCGGATCTCCGTGCGAGCCGGTTTCACCGCCCACACCAGGGGCGGCTGGCGAGCCGTCGGCCGCGACGACGCGGGGACCCTGGTACCCGGCGCTCCGGCCGACTACGCGGTCTGGCGCACCGATGACCTGGTGGTTCAGGCCCCGGACGACCGGGTCGCCCGCTGGTCGACCGACCCGAGGTCGGGAACGCCCGGCCTGCCGGACCTCACCCCGGGCGCGGCGCTTCCGGTCTGCCTGCGCACTGTGATCTTCGGACAAACTGTCTACGTGCGGCCGAACGAGTGACGTCCGGACATTTCGTACCGCCGATCGAAGAGTCCCCCGCTCTGCCGCGACCTGCGGATCTTCGCTACTGACCAGGCAAGTTCCGGGAACATTGCAGGTCAGGCGGCTATTGACAGAACGCGCCCACTGGCCGGTAGGTTCGGCCGAGTCCACCACAGGACGTCCGACCGGTTGAACCTCCACGCAGTCGTCGAACGCCGCTGGGTCATGGGGTGGTGCGCCGCACCGGCGCACCGCTCCTGACAGCCAGGTTCAGCGCCCGCGCCTCGGGGGCGAGGGAAGGTTTCAGCCGGACGGTAGGTGCGACCCGGGTGGGGCCCGGACGTTCAGTAGACAACGGCTCTAGGTCGACCCGCAGCCAGCGGGTCCCAGGTCGGCCCGAAGGGCGCCGGGCCCCCATTCGTAGTCCCCGTACGTTCCCGTCAGGGGGTCTGTCCGTACTTCCCTCCTTCTGTCCGTGGCGGTGCCCGTTCCCGCCCGACCGCGTCGGCATCCGGCCCCCGTCCGCTGGATATGGTGTGCACCTGCGTACGGACTTAAGGGGCAGTAAGTGAACGACGGCGGTCAGCGGCGGTACGGCCCGCTCGGCAGGACCTTGGTGATCATTCCGACCTACAACGAGGCCGAGAACATCAAGCCGATCGTCAGCCGGGTGCGCGCCGCTGTGCCGGAAGCCGACATCCTGATCGCCGACGACAACAGCCCCGACGGCACCGGCAAGGTCGCCGACGAGCTCACCTCCGCCGACGAGCAGGTGCAGGTGTTGCACCGCAAGGGCAAGGAAGGGCTGGGCGCCGCCTACCTCGCGGGCTTCCGCTGGGGCATCGAGCACGGCTACGGCGTGCTCGTGGAGATGGACGCCGACGGCTCCCACCAGCCCGAGGAACTGCCCCGGCTGCTCACCGCGCTCAAGGGCGCCGACCTGGTGCTCGGCTCCCGCTGGGTGCCCGGCGGGCGCGTGGTCAACTGGCCCAAGACCCGGGAAATGATCTCCCGCGGCGGCAGCACGTACTCCCGCCTCCTCCTCGGGCTGCGGACCAGGGACGTCACGGGCGGCTACCGGGCGTTCCGCGCCGAGACCCTGGAGGGCATCGGCCTCGACCGGGTCGCCTCGCAGGGCTACTGCTTCCAGGTCGACCTGGCCCGCCGCGCCATCGAGGCCGGATATCACGTCGTCGAGGTCCCGATCACCTTCGTGGACCGCGAGATCGGCGACTCGAAGATGAGCCGCGACATCCTGGTCGAGGCGCTCTGGCGGGTCACCTCCTGGGGCGTCACCACCCGTACTAACCGGGTCCTCGGCCGCAAGGCGATCTGACCGCGTCGTGTGCGGCGGGCTCCGGCCCGTCGCCCGTGATCACCCCCTTACGCCGCTTGGACGCCCGTACGGGCACACTGGGGACCATGACGACCGGCACACCGCCCCCGACCGCCCCCAGGCGCTCACGCGTCCGTACCCTCGTTCCGCTCGCCGTCGCCGCCTGGGCGGTGCTGGAGATCTGGCTGCTCACCGTCGTGGCGAACGCGGCGGGCGGGTTCACCGTGCTGCTGCTCCTGGTGGCGGGAATCGTGTTCGGGGCCGCCGTGATGAAGCGGGCCGGCCGCCGGGCCTTCCGCAACCTCACCGAGACGCTCCAGCGGATGCCCGGACAGCCCGGGGCGGCCGCCGCCCCGCAGGCGGCACCCTCGGGCACCGAGGGCAACGGCTTCCTGATGCTCGGCGGGCTGCTGCTGATCATCCCGGGGATGATCTCGGACGTGGCGGGGCTTCTGCTGCTCGTGCCGCCGGTCCGTTCGATGCTCGGCCGGTACGCGGAGCGGTCGCTGGAGCGCAGGATGCGTGCCGCGGGCCCCGGCAGCCTCTCCGACGCCTTCCAGCAGGCCCGCATTCACCGGCCGGACGGAAAGATCGTGCAGGGTGAGGTCATCCGTCAGGACGGCGCACAGCCGGGCCCCCGCCCCGACGAGGGCCCCCGGCCGCCGCTGACTCCCTGAGCCGGCCCCGGTACCGGGGCTGCGACCAACGCGTCACGGCCCCGGTACCGGGGCCGTGACGCGACAGAGCCGCGGGCTGTGACACACGCTCGGTGTGTCACAGCCCGCGGCTCCGTCGCACGGCGGTGTCGGGCGGTCAGGCAGACTTCCTGCTGTCCCGCGGATGCACGGCGATGTTCATGGCTCCGGAGCGCAGAACCGCCAGCCTCTCGGCCAGCACCTCCTCCAGCTCCTCGCGTGTGCGCCGCTCCATGAGCATGTCCCAGTGCGTACGCGCAGGCTTGCCCTTCTTCTCCTCGGGGCCATCCCCGTCCACCAGGAGTGCCATGGCGCCGCACGCCTTGCACTCCCACTCCGGCGGAATTTCCGCCTCTACCGAGAACGGCATCTCAAATCGATGTCCGTTCTGGCATGCGTACTCCACCGCCTGGCGCGGGGCCAGATCGATGCCGCGGTCCGTCTCGTAGCTGGTAACCACGAGTCGCGTGCCGCGGAGAGCTCGCTCACTCATGAATCGTGCCTCCCGGGCTTGTCGCCCACAGGACAGGTGTCGCTGTCGTCGTCATCCGGTCAACGTCCGGTCGGCGGTAAAGATTCCCGTTGCCGGTCATGCGTCGCCCGTCGTGCCGCTGCTTCTTCAGGGTTGGGGTACCCGCCAATGCCCGGTTTGTCACATCTGACAGAAGTTGTCACCCAACGGTTTGGCTTCTTCCGCTCGCAGTAACGGTCCTCCGGGCAGGCCAAAGGCGTACACTACCGGCCTTTCACTTCAACGTCTAAATCCGTTCGGGCACGGGATTGCCCGCGGCCGCCACGGCCCGCCGGATCGGCACCCTCGCGAGCAGCACGGAACCGACCACGAAGAAGATCACCAACGAGATGATCGCATCCCGGTAGCTCCCGGTCAGCTGATACGCGAGCCCGAACACCAGTGGCCCCAGCCAGCTCAGTCCGCGGTCGCTCATCTCGTACGCGGAGAAGTACTCGGCCTCCTTGCCGCGCGGCACCAGATGCGAGAACAACGAGCGCGAAAGCGCCTGGCTGCCGCCGAGCACCAGGCCGATCGCCGAGGCCAGCACATAGAAGAAGACCGGTGCGTCGGCGGGCAGGAAATATCCGGCGACGAGAATCAGCGTCCAGACGACGAGCGAGCCGAGAATCGTGCGCTTCGCGCCGTACACCCGCGCCAGCCGGCCCATCCCCAGCGCTCCGGCCACCGCGAGCACCTGCACCAGCAGCACGGCCGTGATCAGTGTCGTCTGGTCCAGGCCCAGTTCCTCGGAGCCGTACACCGAGGCCTGGGAGATCACCGTCTGCACACCGTCGTTGTAGACGAGGTACGCCAGCAGGAAGGAGAGCGTCAGCGGATGGCGGCGCATGTCGCGCAGGGTGTTCATCAGCTGCCGCCACCCCGAACCGACCGCCCCTTCGCCGCCCGGCGTCACCCGCCGGTCGCGCAGTCTGCGCAGCGGTACGAGCGTGAAGGCGCCCCACCAGACGCCGGCCGACGCGAGACAGATCCGCACCGCTTCGGACTCGGAGAGGCCGAAGGAGTCGTGGCCCGTGTACAGCACCAGGTTCAGGACGAGGACGAACGCGCCCGAGGTGTATCCGAACGCCCAGCCGCGCGAGGAGACCGCGTCCCGCTCGTCCGGTTCGGCGATCTGCGGCAGATAGGCGTTGTAGAGCACCATCGACACCGAGATCGAGGCGTTCGCCACGATGAGCAGGAACGCGCCCAGCAGATAACGGTGACCGTCCAGGAAGAACATGCCGGTGGTGGCGGCGGCCCCCACATAGGCGGCGGCCGCGAGCAGTGGCTTCTTCCGCCCCGTACGGTCCGCCGCGGCGCCCACGACCGGCATCACGAGCACCGCGACCACCACCGACACGGAGACCGCGTAGGCGAAGAGCGACCCGGCGCGCACGGGTATACCCAGCGGGTGCACGAAACCGTCGGCGTCGGCGGCAGCCTTGGCGACCGACGTGAGATAGGGGCCGAGGAATACCGTCAGGACACTGGTCGAGTAGACGGAGCAGGCGAAATCGTAGAAATACCAGCCGCGCTGTTCCCGTCTGCGGCTCGCGGCGTCTGCGGAACCCGTCGCGAGTTCCGTCGGCTCGGCGGTGTCCGCGGTCTCGGCGCTCAAAGCGCTCCCCCTCGTCTCTCCCCGTGGAGACCTCGCACGACCGGCGTCAGGCCCAGGCCCCGCGCTCGCTCAGCACCGTACGCAGCGTCTCGATGTGATCGGTCATGATGCCATCCACGCCGAGGTCGAGGAGCGCCGCCATCCGCTCGGGTTCGTTCACCGTCCAGACGTGCACCTGGAGTCCGCGTGCATGCGCCTCGCGTACGAAGCGGCGGTCGACCACCCGGACGCCGTTCTGGCTCTCCGGCACCTGCGCGCACACGGCGCCGGCCCGCAGTGCCGCCGGAACGCCGTACGAGCGCAGCCGCAGGCCCAGCACGCCGCGGACGCCGTAGGAGGTGGCGAGCCGGGGTCCCGCGAGACGGTGGGCCCGGGCGACCCTGGCCTCCGAGAACGAGCCGACGCAGACCCGGTCCCAGGCATTCGTCCGGCGGATCAGGTCAACCAGCGGGACCAAGGCGGAACCGGCCTTGATGTCGACGTTCCAGCGGGCTTCCGGGAACGTCTCCAGCAGCTCCTCGAACAGCGGCAGCGGCTCCCGGCCCGCCACCCTGGCCCGCCGCACCTCGTTCCACGGCAGCTCGGCTATCCGGCCCCGGGCATCCGTCACCCGGTCCAGAGTGGCGTCGTGGAAGGCCACCAGACGACCGTCCGCCGTGGTGTGCACATCGGTCTCGAAGTAGCGGTATCCGGCGTCAGCGGCCCGGCGGAACGCGGCCGTCGTGTTCTCGATCCCGTCGGCGGCGCCGCCTCGGTGGGCGAAGGGGATCGTCGCGGGATGGTCCAGATAGGGGTGGCGTACGGAGGTCACTTCGGCAGTATCGCCTGCTCCGGTGTCGGGGCGGTGACGGTGGTCTCGCCATTGTCCCGCGCGGGTGCGACGGCCGCCTCGTCGGCGGCTTTGGCGGCGGTCTTCCCGGCAGCCTCGCCGCCGATCGCGAAGAAACGCAGGAAGAACTGGGCGAGCGGGCCGATGGCCAGGGCGTAGAGGACCGTGCCCGCGCCGAGCGAGCCGCCGAGCACGAAGCCGGTCGCCACGACCGCCACCTCGATCAGGGTGCGGACCAGCCGGATGGAACGGCCGGTACGCAGATGCAGACCGGTCATGAGTCCGTCGCGCGGTCCCGGCCCGAACCGCGCCGCGATGTACAGCCCCGTCGCGACTCCGTTGACCACGACCCCCGCCACCATCACGGCGATCTCGGCGGCGAGACCGTGCACGTCGGGCACGAGCGCCAGCGTGCCGTCCATGGCGATGCCGATGGCGAAGACATTGGAGACGGTGCCGAGCCCCGGACGCTGCCTGATCGGTATCCACAGCAGCAGAACGACGGCGCCGACGATGATCGAGACGACCCCGATGGACAGCCCGGTGCGCTCCGCCAGCCCCTGATGCAGTACTCCCCAGGGCTCGAGGCCGAGGCCGGCCCGGACCAGGAGCGCCGAACTTGCTCCGTACAGCGCGAGACCGACGTACAGCTGAATCAGCCTTCGGGTGAGGTGCGCCCCGCGAGGGACGGGGGTGATGGACAAGAGGTGCCCCCTGGAGTGGTGGTGGTGGACTGCCGCATGTCACTCTGTGGCAGGGGATTGGCTGCCAACTATGGCCAATCCGAGGAAGGTGGACTGATTTCGATGGCGCAGTGGACTTCGGCAGTCAGTGCGGCACAGCTCGCCCGGCAGCTCCAGGCCCAACAGTCCCGGCCCGTCGGACCGGGCGCCCGCAGGCCGCCCGCCTATCGTGCGCTGGCCGACGGGGTCCGTCTGCTCGTCCTCGAAGGCCGGGTGCCGGTGGCCGCCCGGCTCCCCGCGGAGCGTGAACTGGCGCTCGCCCTGTCCGTCAGCCGCACCACCGTCGCCGCCGCGTATGAGGCGCTGCGCACCGAGGGCTTCCTGGAGTCCCGCCGCGGCGCCGGCAGCTGGACGGCCGTGCCCGCGGGCAACCCGCTGCCCGCACGCGGCCTGGAGCCCCTGCCGCCGGAATCGCTCGGTTCCATGATCGACCTGGGCTGCGCCTCGCTGCCCGCCCCCGAACCGTGGCTGACCCGGGCGGTCCAGGGTGCCCTGGAGGAACTGGCACCGTACGCCCACACCCACGGCGACTACCCCGCCGGACTGCCCGCGCTGCGGCAGATGATCGCCGACCGCTACACCGAGCGCGGCATCCCGACCATGCCCGAACAGATCATGGTCACCACGGGGGCGATGGGCGCGATCGACGCGATCTGTCACCTCTTCGCGGGCCGCGGTGAACGGATCGCGGTGGAGTCCCCGAGTTACGCCAACATCCTGCAGCTGATGCGGGAGGCGGGTGCCCGGCTGGTGCCGGTGGCGATGGAGGAGGGGCTCGGCGGCTGGGACATGAACCGGTGGCGGCAGGTGCTGCGGGACGCGGCGCCGCGACTCGCCTACGTCGTCGCCGACTTCCACAACCCCACCGGCGCGCTGGCCGACGAGGACCGTCGACGCGACCTGGTGGACGCCGCCCGCTCCGCCGGCACGGTTCTTGTCGTGGACGAGACCATGAACGAGCTGTACCTCGACGACGATGTGCGGATGCCGCGCCGGGTCTGCGCCTTCGACCCGGCGGGCTCCACCGTGATCACCGTCGGATCGGCGAGCAAGGCCTTCTGGGCCGGTATGCGCATCGGCTGGGTCCGTGCCGCCCCGGACGTGATCCGCAGCCTGGTGGCCGCCCGCGCCTACGCCGACATGGGTACGCCCGTCCTGGAGCAGCTCGCCGTCAACTGGCTGATGCGCACCGGCGGCTGGGAGCAGGCGGTGCAGGTCCGCCGTGAACAGGCGCGGGAGAACCGGGACTCGCTCGTCGCCGCGCTCCGCCGGGAACTGCCTGACTGGGAGTTCTCGGTGCCGCGCGGGGGGCTGACGCTCTGGGTACGCACCGGCGGCCTCTCGGGCTCCCGGCTCGCGGTGGCGGGGGAGCGGGTCGGGGTACGCGTTCCCTCCGGTCCCCGGTTCGGTGTCGACGGGGCCTTCGAGGGGTACGTACGGCTGCCGTTCACGGTCGGGGGACCGGTCGCGGACGAGGCGGCGGTACGGCTCGCGGCGGCGGCGCAGCTGGTGAGTTCGGGGGCGGGCGCGGGGGTGGAGACGCCGCGTACCTTCGTCGCCTGACCGCACGACGGTGCGGGGGCGGCGGACCGGCCGCCCCCGCACCGACCTGTTCCGTTCAGTCGCCGACCCGCAGGCCCTCGACGGCCACGGCCGCGGTCAGCGGGTGCGGCATCACCGGTTCCGGGACGCTCGGCTCGGCGGGGCCGGGCTCCTCGGCCTCCCCGGCCGGAACCGGTGCCTCGGCCGGTGCCTGCCGTTGGGGGAGCAGACCGAGGACCGCCTGCCGCTGTGCCTCGCTGGTCGCCTCGTCGTACGGATCGGGCGTGGCCGGAACCTGGAGCCGCAGCACGGGACCGGTGCCCAGCCGCGCGTACCCCCGGCCGGGCGGGACGTTCGGCGTCGGGGTGGTGTGCGGCTCCGTGCCGAGCACCGATTCGACCTGGTCGCGGGAGCAGTGGCCGAGCACGACCCGGGCCCGGGTGTGGGTCCTGAGCGTCTCACCGAGGGCGTCCAGGCTGTCGAACTGCTCGGTGACGACCACGGTGACGTTGGCCGCCCTGCCGTGCCGCAGTGGCACCTGCAGCAGCTCCTGGGGATCGGGCCTGCCGTCGGCGGCCGCCAGGTGGCCGAGGACGCTGGGCCGGTCCAGCAGCACCCAGAGCGGGCGCTTGGTGTCGTCGGGGGCGGGGTGGCCGGACTGCCGGGCCCGGTTCGCCGCGATCAGCCGCCGCTCCGTCTCGTGGGCCGCCCACTCCAGGGTCGCCAGCGCGCCGGCCAGGCCGCATTCGACCGCGAGTACGCCGTCGCGCCCGGTCAGGCAGGCGTACTCGCCGGTGCCGCTTCCTTCGATGATCAGGATGTCGCCGTGCTGGAGCGCCTGCAGGGCGATCGAGCGCATCAGCGTGGTGGTGCCGCTGCCGGGCTGCCCGACGGCCAGCAGATGCGGCTCGGTGGAGCGGGCGCCGGTCCGCCAGACGACGGGAGGGGCGTCGCGGGTCGTGTCGCCGTCGCTCACGGGAACGGTGCGCTGCACCGCGTCGCCGTCGGTGAAACCGAGCACGGTCTCGCCCGGCGCGGTGACGAAGCGCTGGGCGCCGATCGAGGTGGGCAGGGCGTCCAGCACGCTCATGACGAGCCGGTTGCCCTCCTCGTCCCAGGAGAAGTGGTACTCGCGGCCGCGGCCCGACTTGGCGTGCAGCAACTGCTCGATCCGGGCACGGGAATCCGCCTCGCTGTCGGTGAAGTAGGCGGGGTACGTCACCTGAAGACGCGTCAGGCGCCCGTCGCCGTCGAATTCGTAGTCGCTGAAGGTCTTGTCCCAGTCGCCACCGTGGGCGAACAGCGGACTGGGGTCGTCGGCCACGGAGAAGTACGGCACGAGCGCCTCGTACAGGGACCGCAGGCGTCCGGTCTCCGCTTCGTCGGGGCCGGTCTGCACGGGGGTCCGCTCCCGACCCTTCCAAGCGGCGGCGCCCATCACCGTGACCAGGGCGAGCACGGACCCGTAGGGGATGAGCGCGACCACCATGACGCAGGCCGCGACGGAGCAGAGCACCGGACCACGCTTGTCCTTGGGCGTCGCGGCCCACTTCTGCCGTCCGGCTCCGGCCAGCAGCCGCAGACCACGGGTGATCGTGATCAGCGGATGGAGGACGTCCGTGGCGTTGTCGGCGGCCGTGCGCGCGAACTCGCGGCTGCGAGTGATCGATGCGGTGCCGCTGCTCAGAATGCGGGGGAGTGGTCGCCGGGCCACGTCGGTCTCCTGAAGGGGTGGGAGCGGTCGCGGAGGGTCAGAATTTGATCCCGCCCAAGAGACCGGCGAGACTCGCGCCGCCCGCGGTGATGCTCGGTGCGATGGCGGTGCCCGCCAGATAGAAGCCGAACAGGGCAGTGACGAGAGCGTGCGATGCCTTGAGGCCGTCCTTCCTGAAGAACAGGAAGACGATGATGCCGAGGATGACGACGCCTGACATGGACAGGATCATGAGAGGTTCTCCTGGTTGGGGGGGACAGTCACCATGAGTCCTTCCAGGTTCACCGGAAGTATCTATACGATAAAAGCTGTATTCGAGTGAAAAGTCGTTATTTTCACTGGATTGGCCGACAGGGGACGCCGGAAGGGTGTCGGCGGAACACCGGGGAGACGGAACATTCGGTGTCGCGCACCGTTCCGCCGTCCTCGGACGTGATCCGCCGCGGTGGGCGGGCCGGGTCGCGGCGCGGTTGAGCAGTACCCTGTCGATTCACTCGTACGGCCCCCACGGCGTACGCCCCCGCAGGTCAACAGTGGTGAAACCGATGAATGGAAGGCGGTCCGTCCGATGAGCGAAACCCCTGATCCCGAGGTGGTCGAGCTGGCGACCAAGGTCTTCGACCTGGCCCGCCGCGGTGAGGCCGACACGCTCGCCGCGTACGTCGACGCGGGTGTCCCCGCGAATCTCACCAACGACCGGGGCGATTCGCTGTTGATGCTCGCCGCCTATCACGGCCACGCCGCCGCGGTCACCGCCCTCGTCGCCCGGGGCGCGGACCCGGACCGGGCCAACGATCGCGGGCAGACCCCTCTCGCCGGAGCCGTCTTCAAGGGTGAGGGCGCGGTGATCGAGGCGCTGCTCGCAGCGGGGGCCGACCCGGCGGCCGGAACACCCTCCGCACTGGACACTGCACGCGTGTTCGGCAAGGCCGACCTGCTGGAACTCTTCGGCGCCCGCTGACCGGGTACGTCGTAAATGTGGTCGCGGTGGCGAAATGGCTGGGTCATCATGACGTCGCGGGCCCGGTTCGGGCCACCGACGAGAGGCAGAGGAAGATGGTCTACACCAAGCAGAAGACGGCGGTCGGCCGATCATGTTGCTGCGCGGCCTAGTGCCCCACCCGGCACTTGGAACTGCACAGTCCCGGTTGCGTCGACAGCTTGATGTGAGGCTTTTTTCATGTTTGATCCGTTCATAGCGCCGAGCGGCACCCTGCTCGGCCTGCTGCAGAGGGGCCGTGGCGACGGCACGCTCCACGCGCTCGCCGCACCACGCCTCGAGGCCCTGGCGGCTCTCAACCACTGCGTCCTGAGCGACCCGCGCCACGACTGGCAGGTGGAGAACCGCTCGCTCTACTACGCACGCCTGTATCTCGACCTGGACGGCGGCATCGAAGAGATCGAGCGCCACCTGGACGCTCCCGACGACCACCTCGACACCGACGACTCACGCACCGGGCTGGCCCTCGCCGTACTCGGTCACCTCGCGTCGTACGGACGGGACGACGCCCTGGCACTGCTGCGGCGGTACGCCGCGACCGGGGCCAACTGGGCCTGGGCCCTCGACGAGCTCGCCCTGCGCGACGACGACGCGGGGCTCCGTGCCCTCGCCGCACCCGTCCTCGGCCGGTTCCCGGCCACCGAGGAGGGGGCCGCCGAGCTGGCCGCCGCCGTGCGGGACGCCTTCGAGCCACGCCCCTGGCGGCTCTGGGCCGACGACCCCCGCGACGAGGTCGGCGTCCGGGTCAGGGCCGCCTCCGAACAGGGCTCCTTCGACCGCTGGCAGCGTCAGATGCGACCCGGCGGCCCCCGCCCCGGATGGAGCGTCCAGGCCGTCTTCGACTGGGCCCAGCGGGCGCTGGAACGAGGCAGCGTCCTCCACGTCCCGGCCGCCCGCTGCCTCACCGCCGTCGCCGGCCCCGAGGACCGGTCCACCATCGTCGAGGCCGCCCGCAGCGGCCCGGACGGCGCGCGCTGCGCCGCCCTGCACTACCTGGCCGAGGCCAGGGAGCCGGCCGTGCTCGACCTGATCGAGATCGCCGTGGCCGGCACCTCCCGCACCGTCGCCGACGCGGCCGTCGCCGCCTTCGAGCGGATGTGCGGCGACGCGGCGGTGGAGCGCGCCAGGCGCTGGGCCCGGCGGCCCGACGCGCTCGGTGCCTCCGCGGCCGGCGTGCTCGCCTGCCGGGGCGGCGCCCAGGACGCCCCATTCGTCCTCGGCGCACTCCGTGAGGCCGTACGGGGCGAGGGCCCGGACGCGCCACGCCTGTGGACCCTCGTCGACGGCACGGGCAGGCTGGGCATCGCCTGCGCCGCACCTGTGCTGCGCCACGTCTACCGGGAGACGTCCTCCTCGCATCTGCGCGGCCGAGCGGCCCGCGCGCTGGCCGTTACCGATCCCTCCTTCGCCACCGGATTCGCCGTCGAATGCCTGTGGGACTGTGAGGAGACCACCCGCGAGGTCGCTGCGCTCCACGCCGAGACCGGCGACATCAGGGTCGCCGAGCGACTGCGCCGGCTCGCCGCGGACCCGGCCGAGGAGGCCGAGGTGCAGACGGCGGTACGCAGCCGCATCGGGCCCGACGCCCCGGCGGTCTGACCGGAACACGCACAGCGCCGCACGTCGGGGGGCGTGCGGAGCCGTGTGCACGGCGGCGCGCGGCGAACGGTCCGCGCCGCGCGGAGAGCACCGCTCGCCGTACCGCCGCACCGCCGCACCGTGTACGGGGAAGCCTGCCGTGCCGTCCGGCCCGTTGTCGGTGCCGCGGGTCAATATGGAGGGATGAGCGGGCGCTGGGAGTTCTGGATCGACCGTGGCGGGACGTTCACCGATGTCGTCGGCCGGGATCCCGAGGGGTACCTGGTCACCCGCAAGCTGCTCTCCCACGACCCGGACCGCTACCGCGACGCCGCCGTGGCCGGAATCCGGGGGCTGCTGGGCCTCGGCCCGGCAGACCCGGTCCCCGCCGACCGGGTCGGCACGGTGAAGATCGGTACGACGGTCGCCACGAACGCCCTGCTGGAGCGGCGCGGCGAGCCGACCGTCCTGGTCATCACGGCAGGCTTCCGGGACGCCCTGCGCATCGCCTACCAGAACAGACCGAGGCTCTTCGACCGCCGCATCCTGCTGCCCGAAGCGGTGTACGAGCGGGTGATCGAGGTCCCCGAACGGATCGACGCCCACGGCCGGGTCGTGACACCCCTGGACCGGGACGTCGTGGCCGAGCGGCTGAAGGCCGCCCGGGCCGACGGCCTGCGCAGCGCGGCAGTCGTCCTGATGCACGGCTACCGCCACCCCGCGCACGAGAGCGCCGTGGCCGCCGCGGCCCGCGAGGCCGGCTTCGCCCAGGTCAGCTGCTCGCACGAGGTGAGCCCGCTGATCAAGCTCGTGCCACGCGGCGACACCACCGTCGTCGACGCCTACCTCTCGCCGATCCTGCGCCGGTACGTCGACGAGGTCGCCCGCGAACTCGACGGCATCCGGCTGATGTTCATGCAGTCCAATGGCGGGCTGCGCGAGGCATCCCACTTCCGCGGCAAGGACGCGGTGCTCTCCGGACCCGCCGGTGGCGTGGTCGGTATGGCCCGTACGTCCGGGCAGGCCGGATTCGACCGCGTCATCGGCTTCGACATGGGCGGCACATCCACCGATGTGTCGCACTACGCGGGCGAGTTCGAGCGCGAACTGGGCACACAGGTGGCCGGGGTGCGGATGCGCGCCCCCATGATGAACATCCACACCGTCGCGGCCGGCGGCGGCTCCGTCCTGCACTTCGACGGCCACCGCTACCGCGTCGGCCCCGACTCGGCGGGCGCGATCCCCGGCCCGGCCTGCTACCGCCGCGGCGGGCCGCTGACCGTCACCGACGCCAATGTGATGCTCGGCCGGGTCCAGCCCGCCCACTTCCCCGCCGTCTTCGGACCGGACGGCGACCTCCCGCTCGACGCGGACCTCGTCCGCGACCGCTTCGACGCGCTCGCCGAGGACGTGGCGCGCGCCACCGGGACGCGCCACACGGCGGCCGAGGTCGCCGCCGGATTCCTGGAGATCGCCGTGCTCAACATGGCGAACGCGGTCAAGAAGATCTCCGTGCAGCGCGGACACGACATCACCCGCTACGCCCTGACCGGCTTCGGCGGCGCCGGAGGCCAGCACGTCTGCGCCGTCGCCGACGCCCTCGGCATCGACACCGTCCTCGTACCGCCCCTGGCCGGCGTGCTGTCCGCGTACGGCATCGGTCTTGCCGACGCCACCGCGATGCGCGAACAGTCGGTGGAGGCGGAACTGAACGAGGCGACCCGGACCGCGGTGGGTGAACTCTGCGACGAACTGGCCGCCCGGACCCGCGCCGAACTGCGCGCCGACGCCATCCCCGACAGCGCGATCAGCACGCACGTCCGCGTGCTGCTCCGCTACGCCGGTACGGACTCCAGTCTGTCCGTCGGCCTGGACACCACGGCCGCCATGACCGAGGCGTTCACCGCCCAGCACCGCGCCCGCTACGCGTTCACCATGGACCGGCCCCTGGTCGTCGAGGCGGTGTCGGTCGAGGCGACCGGGACGGCGGGACAGCACCGACCGCCCCCCGCCGACCACACGCCCCGTGGGAGTGCCGAGCCTCAACCGCACGACCTCGTAAGGATGTTCTCCGACGGCCGATGGCAGGACACCCCGCTCCACCGCCGCGAGGAGCTGCACCCCGCGGACACCGTGACCGGACCCGCCGTGATCGCCGAGGCGGATGCCACCACCGTCGTCGACCCCGGCTGGCAGGCCGCTCTCACCGGCACCGGCCATCTGCTGCTCACCCGGGCCCGCCCGCGTCCGGACCGCACGGCCGTCGGCACCCGGGTCGACCCCGTCATGCTGGAGGTCTTCAACAACCTCTTCATGTCGATCGCTGAACAGATGGGCGTGCGCCTCGAGAACACGGCCCACTCCGTCAACATCAAGGAGCGGCTCGACTTCTCCTGCGCTCTGTTCGACGCGGACGGCAATCTCATCGCCAACGCCCCGCACATTCCCGTGCACCTCGGCTCGATGGGGGAGTCCATCAAGGAGGTGCTGCGGCGCAACGGCGGAGCGATGCGGCCCGGCGACGTGTACGCCATCAACGACCCGTACCACGGGGGCACACACCTGCCCGATGTGACCGTGGTGACACCCGTGTTCGACGTCGACGAGGGGCCCGAGCTACGGTTCCTGGTCGCCTCCCGCGGACACCACGCCGAGATCGGCGGCATCACCCCGGGCTCCATGCCCGCCTTCAGCCGCACCATCGACGAGGAAGGAGTGCGGTTCGACAACTGGCTTCTGGTACGGGACGGCAGATTCCGCGAAGACGAGACGCGCGAGCTGCTCACCACCGCCACGTACCCCTCCCGCGACCCGGACACCAACCTCGCCGATCTCCGCGCCCAGATCGCCGCCAACGAGAAGGGCATCGCCGAACTCCGGCGCATGGTGGAGCAGTTCGGTCCCGACGCCGTTGCCGCATACATGGGACACGTACAGGACAACGCCGAGGAGTCCGTCCGCCGGATCATCGCCGCACTGCACGACGGTACCTACCGTTACGAGACCGACAACGGCGCGGTCATCGAGGTCGCCCTCACCGTGGACACGGTGGCCCGAAGCGCGGTCGTCGACTTCACCGGCACCTCACCGCAGCAGCCGGGGAACTTCAACGCTCCGAAATCCGTGGTCATGGCGGCCGTGCTGTACGTCTTCCGGACCCTGGTCGCCGATGACATCCCCCTCAACAGCGGCTGCCTCAAGCCCCTGGAGGTCAGAATTCCGGAAGGCTCCATGCTGGCCCCCGTCCATCCGGCGGCCACCGTCGCGGGAAACGTGGAGACGTCCCAGGCCGTCACCGGCGCCCTGTACGCGGCGCTCGGCATCCAGGCCGAGGGTTCGGGCACCATGAACAACCTCACCTTCGGCAACGAACACGTCCAGTACTACGAGACGGTGGCGAGCGGCTCGGGCGCGGGCGACGGCTTCGACGGCGCCGACGCCGTACAGACCCATATGACCAACTCCCGCCTCACCGACCCCGAAGTCCTCGAATGGCGCTACCCCGTGCTGCTGGAGAGCTTCCGGGTACGGGACGGCAGCGGGGGCGGAGGGCGTTGGCACGGCGGCTGCGGCGTGGAGCGGCGCATCCGCTTCCTCGAACCCGTCACCGTGGCCCTGCTCTCCGGCCACCGCCGGGTGAGGCCGTACGGCATGGCGGGCGGCGAACCCGGCGCGCTGGGCGACCAGCACATCGAGCGCGCGGACGGCCGGACGGTCACACCGCTGCGCGGCTGCGACACCGCCGAGCTGGAGCGGGGGGACGTCCTGGTGCTCCGCACGCCGGGTGGCGGGGGCTACGGAACCCCGGAGCCCGGCGACGGCCGTACGGAGCCCGGCGACGGCCGTACCGAGCCCGGCGACGGCCGTACGGAGCGCGGCGACGGCCTGACCGGGCGTGGCGGCGGACAGTCGTGATGCCGCGGCCGGCTTCGGGCAAGGGGTCGCTTCTGCGCCGTTTCGACCGTTGTCAGTGTGAGGACCTAATCTGTGCAACGTGACTTCGCCTGCCTACACGGACATCGCTGCGCCCCAGCTCAGCGCGGGGCCGCGCCCCGCCCCGGGCCCGGCCGCCGACGAGGGGCTCTCGCGACGGCTGCGCGCGCTCGCCTGCACGGCTCCGCTGCACGACCTCGATGTGCGCAAGGCGAATCTGGCCGGTGAGTACAGCGTCTACGCTATGGCCGAGGTCGCGCTCGCCGCCATCGACCTGGTCACGCTCAACATGGACTTCGACACAGGGGCCGACCACGACCAGATAGTGACCAGGCTCCTTCCCCGCGTCGCCGCCCAGGCCCCCGGCCGCCCGGCCGCCGAACATGAGCGGGTCGCCCGCTGGGTGCTGGAGAACCTGATCAATGTCGGCAGCGTCGACCGCGGATTCCGTGCGGTATACGGAACTTTCGGACCCGATGGGGTGTATGTCCGGCGTGATTACGACTTCAAGCTGATCGAAGAGGTCCCGGGACACGGCGGCACCGTCTATCTCCGGGCCACCGACGAAGCGGTCAACGTCCTGGTCGGCGCCCTCGACACGGACGTCACCAGCGCCCAGATCGCCGCCGAGGTGAAGCTGGAGGTCCTCATCAGCCGGGGCCGCCTCGCGGACGCGCAGCTCGCCGCCGAACAGGCCCGCTACCGCACCGTGCAGTACGCGGAGACCCTCCGCAAGACGCTGGAGGCCACCCGGCGCAACGTCCGCGCCGTCGACTGGCTCAACGCCGTCCCCGACATGATCGCCGAGGCCCTCGACCACGTCGCCGACCGCTACCGCCACGAGAACGCGATCCTCACCAACATCCGCAAGGCGCGCGACGAGGCGGAGGAGCCCGAGCGAAAGCGGCGCGCCGCCGAGCTCGTCGACATAGTCAAGGACTGCATCCGCCGCCACACCCAACTGCAGTCCCGACTGCTGGAAGCCGGACCGCTGTTCCGCGCCGAACAGGACCGCCAGGCGTTCGCAGCCCCCACGGCCCGCAGCGGCCTCGATCTGTACGGCCAGCTGGTCGCCCCGCTGCTGCCGCTCCCCGTCGAACAGGCCATCCGCGTGACCGATGCCTTCTTCGCCCACGGCACCGGGCTGCGCACCCCCACCTCGGTACGGGTCGGCGACCTCGTCGAGATGCTGCTCACCCCGCCCCTGGAGCGGGAACGCCTGGGCGCCGAAATGCCCGAACCCGACCTGATCGCCACCCCGGACGACAGCAGGTTCAGCGAGGAGCAGCTCGCGAGCGCCATGGAACTCCTCGACCTGGAGCACGACGCCCCGCGCCGGCTCTCCGGGCTCCTCGCGGAGGCCCGACGCCGCGATCCCGAACTGCCCTACCTGGTCGCGCTGCTCGCGGTGCACGCCGCGAGCCCGCCGGTCGGCACCGCCTACCGGCAGGGCGAGCAGCGCCTGTTGTTCTCCGTCGACGACGGAACCCAGCTCGACGACCCGGAGTTCGGCGGCGCGGACCTGATAGTGGGCACGGCCCTGCTGGACGCGGCGGGAATGGCCGCGGACCGCTCGGAGGCGTCATGAACGGCGCGTCTGCGCACGTACCGCAGCCGCACACCGGCCAGGGGCGCCGTCGTCCCGCCGCCGGACCGGCCGGCACCACACCGCTCAGGACGGCTGCCGCGAGCGCCGGCGCCGTCCACCCCGTACCGAAGAGTTTCCGCAACAAGGAGCGACAGTCGTGAGCGACCACCGCGCAGAGCACGCCGACGAGTGGAGCGAGCCGACCGCCGCGTACGCGACCGAGAGCACGGCGCCCGCCGACCCGTCCGGGCCCGCCGCGACGACACCCGTCACCCCGGCCGACGCAGCCGACGCCGCCCGGCTCGTCGCCTTCGGACTGCAGCCCAAACTGCTGCCCGCGCGCGACGCCGAATACGCCGAACTACTCCGCCGCTACCGGGAGGAGCCCGCTTTCGCCCGGCTTGCCGACGCCGTGGCGACCGGGCTCGGCCTGGTCGTGCTGGAGGTGTCCACCCGCGCGGGCATGGCCGTGACCGCCGGTGAGGACTCGGTCTTCGCCGTCCGCATGGGCGACTACGCCCGCCGCGCCTCGTCCGACTCCGCCGACCGCTTCCTGCACGGGCTGGCGCACCTCGCCGTAGCCGCGATGGCCTTTCCCCGCCCCGAGGACCTCGCCGACGACGCGTACATCGGCCGGATCACCGTCAACGGCGTCGACTCGTTCGTCCGCCAGGCCTGCCACCGCCTGGAGGAACGGGCCGAGGAGCACGGCGACAACACCGACCCGGCCACCGACGCCCCCGGACTGGAGGCGGCCTGGCGGACCTACGCCAGGCGCAGCTCCACCGGAGCCACGAAGGACGCCCGGAGGCTGGCCGGCTCCACCACGGGCATCGTCGGCAAGGCCGTCGCCTTCCTCACCGACTCCGGCTTCCTCCAGCGCACCGGGGACGACGCCGGAGGCGCCTTCCGCACCACCGCCCGCTACCAGCTCCAGGTCCGCGACATGGCAGGCAGCGCCGCCATGGCCGAATTCCTGGAACTCGGAGTCGTACCCGTCACCGACGGAACGGCGACGCTCCTGCCGCCGCCCGCCCCCGACGACCTGGAGCTGGCCGTCGACGCCGGTCTGCCGTTCCACGCCTGACCGTCCCGCCCCGCCACCACCGTCTCCCCCCCGCTGCCTGAACGACGAGAGTCCGCCGCCATGTACGAGCTGTCCCGGGTCCGCCTCTACTCCATCGGGCCGGCCGGTGCGCGCTACGCCGACACCGTGCTCGACCTGCGCGGAGTGGGCGAGCCCGTGCCCCGTCCCGCCCCGGCCCAGGCGGAGTTCTTCGAGGAGGAGCCGGTCGGCCCGCCGCGCCGCCCCGCCCCCGCCGGGGTGCTCTTCCTGGAGAACGGCGGCGGCAAGTCGGTGCTGCTGAAGCTGATCTTCTCCGTGATGCTGCCCGGCCACCGCAACACCCTCGGCGGCGCCAGCTCCGGCGTACTGCGCAAGTTTCTCCTCGCCGACGACTGCGGGCATGTCGCCCTGGAATGGCAGCACACCCTCACCGGCGAGTGCGTGGTCGTCGGCAAGGTCAGCGAGTGGCGTGGACGCCAGGTCTCCAACGACCCGCGGAAGTTCGCCGAGGCCTGGTACTCCTTCCGCCCCGGTCCCGGGCTCAGCCTGGACTCCCTGCCGGTCGCCGAGGCCACTTCCGTGCACCGCCCGGTCGAAGGCGTCTCCGGCGCGCAGGGCCGACGGCGCACGATGAAGGGCTTCCGCGACGCCCTGACCGAGGCGGGCAAGTTCTACCAGCACCTCGATGTGCACTGGGAAGAGATCCACGACCGCTGGAACGAGCACCTCGGAGACCTCGGCCTCGACCCCGAACTCTTCCGCTACCAGCGCGAGATGAACGCCGACGAGGGCGAGGCAGCGGGCCTCTTCGCGGTCAAGAAGGACTCCGACTTCACCGACCTGCTCCTGCGCGCCGTCACGGACACCCGCGACACGGACGGCCTCGCCGACCTGGTGAGCGGCTTCGGCAACAAGCTGGGCCGCCGCGCCGAACTGACCGCGGAGCGCGACTTCACCGCAGGCTCGGTCGATCTGCTCGGCCGGATCGTCGAGGCCACCGGCACCCGTTCCCGCGCCCGCGACATCCACGCGGGGGCCGAGCGCCGCACCCGCACGCTCGCCCGCAGGCTCTCCGCCCGCGCCGGCCAGGAGCGTGGCCGGGCCGCCGAGCTGGCCCAGCAGGTCACGGGCGCGGCCCACACCGTCACCACCGCCGAGCAGGCCCGTAGCCGCAGCGCCCTGATCGCGGCCGAACTGGCCTACCGGCACGCCTCCCTGGCCCTGACCGCGGCGGAAAAGAGCGCCGCCGCCCAGCGCCGCGAACTGGGCGATGCCCGCACCCTGTACTCCGCCTGGCAGGCCGCCGAGGCCGTACTGCGCCACCGCGCCGCCGCCGACCGCTCCGCACGGGTCGCCGTCGCCATTCGCGAGGCCGAGCGGGACGCCGCGCCCGCGCTCGCCGCCCGCGCCCGGGCAGCCGCCGATCTCGTACGGGCCCTGCACACCGCGGCGGAGGCCGGTGAGACGCTGGCCAACGAGGAGGAGGAGCGCTCCGACACGCTCCAGACGGCGGGGGAGACCGCGCACCGCGACGCCACCACCGCCGCGACCGAGGCCCAGCGCGCCCGCAGCGAGGCCGGACACCTGCGCCAGCGCCTCGCCGAGGTCGAGCAGGAGACAGCGGAGGCGGTACGGGCCGGCTGGCTCGAGAACACCGCGCCGGACGCCGACCCGGCCCGCGCGGCCCTCGCCGCGAGCGACGCCGAGCAGTCCGCCGTCGCCGCGTGGGACACGGCGCGGGAGGCCGCCCGCGCGGCAGCCGACCTGGCCAGGGACGCCACAGCCGCCGAGAGCCGCGCCGAACTGGCGGCGGCGCGCGCCGCCGATGCCGCACAGGCGGCGGAACAGTCGTACGAGGCCGAGCTCAGGGCCGCCGAGTCGATCGCCGCCGACCACCGTCTGGCCGACCTGCTCGGCCTGCCGTCCGCGCATGGCACCGGCGTACCCAGGCCCCGCCGCGGTGCGGCCGGCCCGGAGACGGCCCCCGACGCCCCGCACGGCGCGGACCACCAGGACCGGCAGCAGGATCACGCCGGTCAGCCGGGCCAGGGCGACCACGCGGGCCGGGGCGGCCGGGCAGGTCGACCCGGCCAGTCCGCGTACGGCTCGCACACCGTCACGGCCGAGCAGTCGGCCGCCCGCGAACAGCCGTTCACCGCCGAGGAGCTCGACCGGAGCGCCGACGAACTGCGTGAGCTGCTCGACCAGGGCATCGCCTCCGCCGAACGTCGCCTCTTCGAACTGCGCACCACAGCCGCCGACGACTCCCGCATCCTCGGCGCGCTCGGCGACGGCGGTCTGCTGCCGCCCGGCCCCGACGTCCTCGCCACCGTCGAGTATCTCGGCGAACACGGCATCCCGGCCCTGCCCGGCTGGCGCTACCTCGCCCAGGCCGTCGACCCCGCCGACCACGCGTCCGTGCTCGCCGCCCGTCCCGAGCTCGTCGACGGCGTGATCATCACCGACCCCGATTCGCACGCCCGCGCCCGCGAGGTCCTGAGCAGCGCCGCCCTGCTGCCGCGTTCCGCCGTCGCCGTGGGCACCGCCGCCGCGCTGCTGGCACCCGTCCCCACCACCGGCTCGGCCGCGAGCACGGAAGGGGTGTTCCTCGTCCCGCCGAACCCGGCGATGCACGACGAGCACGCCGCCGACGAGGAGCGGCAGGCCCTCAGGAGCAGGGCCGCCGCCCGCGACGAGGACATCCGTACCCTCGCGGCCCGTCTCACGGCCGACCGCTCCCTTGCCGCCCGGATCGGTTCGTGGCGCGCCGACTGCCCGCCCGGCATGCTCGCCGAACTCGCCGAGGCCGCCCGTACCGCCCGAACGGCCGCCGAGACGGCGCAGGCAGTGCTCGCCGAGGCCCGTACCGCGCGTGCCGAGGCCGACGAGGCCGCCGCGGACACCGCCCGTGTCCGCGACGAACGCCAGGAGGCCGCTCAGCGCGCCCGCCGCGCCGCCGACGCGCTCGCGGGCCTCGCCTTCCGGCTCCGCGAACGGGCGGGCTGGCAGGTGAAGCTGCGCGAACTGATCGATGAAGCAGCCGAGTCGGAGGCCCGCGCCACCGTCTGCCTGGAACGGGCCCGCGCCGCCGACGAGGACCGCCGGGCCGCCCAGCGCGCCGCCGACGACGCCCGGCGCACGGCCCGCGCGCTGCGCGCCGAACGAGCCGAGATCGCGGGCGCGCCCGAGCATCTGCCGGAGCCCGGGACGGACACCCCGCGCCCCGCGCTCCCGGCGCTGCGGGAGGCCTACCGGGCCGCGTCCCAGCTGTACGAGAAGGTGGGCGTCGGCGCCGACCTCCGCGCCGAACAGGCCCGCGCCGAGAGCGACGAGAGCGCCGCACTCGCCGAGCTGGACCGGCTCACCAACAAGGTCCGCACCCGCGCCGCCCAGCTTCTCGAAGGCACGGACGGCGCCGACGGACCCTCCCGGCAGGCGGCCGCCGCCCGCGCCGAGTCCCTGGTCCAGCTCCTGGAGACCAGGGCCTCCACCGCCAGCGAGCAGCTGGGCCGGCTGCGCGGCGAGGCCGAGCGCCTGGCCCCGGTCGACGGCGAGACCCACCACACCGAACTCCCGGACGAGCTGGTCCCGGCCGACGCCGAGCAGGCCCCGACCCTCCTGCGTACCGCCACGGCCGAACTGGCCTCCGCCACCGCGACCCTGGACACCGCCCGCGCGGCCCACGCCGAGCTGCTGCACGCCCACCGCACCGCCGAGGACTCGGCGGGCGGCTTCGACGAGACCGCGGCACTCCTGCGCGACCTCCTCAGGGACCACGGCGCGGACGACGACACCGGGGCTCCCGAGCCGTACCCGGGCAGCCTCGACGAGGCCCGGCAGTCCGCCGCCGAGGCCCGCCGTTCACTGCGTGGCTGCGCCACCGACCTGTCCGCCGCCGAAAGCGCCGTACGGGAAGCGAGCGACGTCCTCGTACGGCACGCCAACTCCACCCGTTACGAACAGGTCCGCACCCCCGCCCGCCAGCAGATCCGCGAGCTGCCGGCCGCGGCGCTGCCCGAGCACGCCGAGAAGTGGGCCGCCGCCTTCGCGCCCCGGCTCCGGGTCCTCACCGACGAACTTGTCCAGCTGGAGCGCAACCGCGACTCCATCGTCTCCCGGCTCCGCGGCCTCGTGGAGTCCGCGCTCACCACGCTGCGCTCCGCCCAGCGGCTCTCCCAGCTCCCCGAAGGACTGGGGGAGTGGTCCGGCCAGGAGTTCCTCCGGATCCGCTTCGAGGAACCCGACCAGGCGACGCTCACGGAGCGACTCGGCGAAGTCGTCGACGAGGCCACCCGCGCCGCGCTCAAGAAGAACTCCGATCTGAGGAGGGACGGCATGTCCCTTCTGCTGCGCGGTGTGCAGGCGGCGCTGGAGCCCAAGGGCATCGCCGTGGAGATCCTCAAGCCGGACGCGGTGCTCCGCGCCGAGCGCGTCCCGGTCGGACAGATGGGCGACGTCTTCTCCGGTGGCCAGCTGCTCACCGCCGCCATCGCCCTGTACTGCACGATGGCCGCACTGCGCAGCAACGACCGGGGCCGTGACCGCCATCAGCACCGGCACGCGGGCACGCTCTTCCTGGACAACCCCATCGGCCGCGCCAACGCCACCTATCTGCTGGAACTTCAGCGTGCGGTGTCGGACGCCCTCGGTGTACAGCTGCTCTACACGACCGGTCTGTTCGACACGACGGCCCTCGCCGAATTCCCGCTGGTGATCCGGTTGCGCAATGACGCGGACCTGCGGGCCGGGCTGAAATACATCAGCGTGGAGGAGCACCTTCGCCCCGGGCTTCCGCAGCAGGACCCGAACGGCGAGACGGTGCACGGCGAGATCACCGCCACCCGCATGTTCAAGCGCTCCACGACACCGCCCGACACCGCCCGGACACCCTCCCTGAACCCGTCCGACGAGTAACGACGAGCATCAGGGCGTAAGCGGCAAGAAGCGAGAGCCCCGCCCCCGGCCCGATCCACCACACGGGCCGGGCACCGGACGGGCCTGCACCGCTCAACCCGACGCCGCTCAACCCGGCACTGCTCGGGCCCGGCACTGGTCGGGCCCGGCACTGCTCAACCCGGCACTGCTCAACCCGGCACTGCTCAACCCGGCACTGCTCAACCCGGCACTGCTCAACCCGGCACTGCTCGGGCCCGGCGCCGCTCAGGCCCGCGAGAGGCTGCTCGCGCCCCGGCGGCGTATTCGTGCATCGTCCCGCTGCGCGGACCGCGCCGCTCGCCGTGCTCTGCGCCGCTCGCGACGCAACTGCCGCGCCGAACTGCTCGGCACGGAGACCACACCGTTGCGCTGGTTCCAGACCTGTCGGGTGACCCAGACATCCAGCACCGACCAGGTCGCGGCCACCGTGCTGCCCACACTGCTCAGCATCAGCGGAAAAGACAGCCAGGACTCCGTCAGCGTGCACAGGAACGCCACCATGGCCTGGATGATCGTCAGCGACATGATGAGCACGGCACGCACGGCAGCCGTACGGACCGGGTCCGGCATCCGCCGACGTGTCGCGGGCTCTTCCACCCAGAGCTGCCGACGCTCCTGACGTGGGATCTTCGCCCCGCCGGTCGCCGCCGAGGTCGCCGCCGCGACCGGTGCGGACGACACCGGGCTCCGAAGCTCTTCCGTATCCAAGGACTCTCAACTCCCCACCGCTGTCCGACTTCAGGGTTGCTGCCCGGCATGCGCCGTTTCTACGCGGGCGGATCGGACCATCCTGCCCTGAGCACTCCCCGTGTTCCCCCTGCCCCCGTACAGAGAGACGAGTGACCGGCCGAGAAGATTCCCTCGAACCGTCATCGAACGAAGAATTCCAGCCAACTGCCCTCCGGGACAGTGCGGTGCGCTGACCGGAGTCTTCTGCCGCTTTCGCGAATTTCATAGCCCGGAATACCCGGACAACTCCTGATCGACGCCAGGGAGTGAGGCTGAAAAACACCCCGGAAATCTCTTCGAGTTGGCTCGCCGTCAGTAGTAGGCTCACGCCGTTTGTTGACGGAACACGACCCCTGACCCGAGGGGTCGGTATGGGGGAGGCCATGCGCTTTCGCGGGAAGTCCATCCGCAGGAAGATCGTGGCGCTGCTGTTGGTGCCGCTCGTCTCCCTCACCGGGCTCTGGGGATTCGCCACTTTTCTGACGGGGCGTGAGGCAAGCCGCCTGATGAGCGCGAGCACCATCGTGGAGAAGGTCGGCCATCCTCTGGAGGACGTCGTCCGCGCCATTCAGGACGAGCGTCGTCAGACCCTGGTCTTTCTCGCCGACCCGAGGGCGTCCAACGCCCTCCCCCTCCTGCAGCGCCAACGAGCGGCCACCGACCGCGTCGTGGCGGACGTCCAGGACAGCGCACGGCAGAAGGACATTCGCGACGCCCTGCGGCCCGAGGACGAAACACAGCTGAACTCGGTTCTCGGCACGGTCGAGGGTCTCGGCGCGCTCCGCGATTCGGTCGAGAAACGCACCATCGACCGGCTGAAGGCGATGGAGTTCTACAACCGGCTCATAGACCCTTGTTACCGCTTTCTGACCGGGCTCCGCACGATGGAGAACGTGTCGATGGACAAGCAGGTCCGCGCGCTGGTCGGCATCTCACGAGCCCGCGAATTACTCTCCCGCGAAGACGCCCTGGTCGCCTCGGCGCTCATCACCGGCCGGCTCACCGCCTCCGAACTGCGCCAGATCTCCGACCTCGTGGCCAATCGCAAGCTGCTCTACGAGATCAATGGCGAGATGCTTCCCTCGTCGGAGCGTCAACGCGTCGCGCAGTTCTGGGCGAGCCCGGACAGCGAAGCGCTGCGGACCGCGGAGAGCACACTCATCAATGGCGGTCCCACCCAGGACCCGCGCGCGGTCGACGCCGAGCGCTGGCAGGAGGTGGCCCCGTCCGTCCTCGACCGGCTGGCCAACGACTCCACCGAGATGAGCAACCGCTTCCAGGACCGCGGCAAGCCGGCCGGCTACAGCGTCCTGATCAAGGCAGGTATCGCGGGCGTCCTCGGCTTCCTCGCCCTGATCGCCTCGGTGTTCGTCTCCGTACGCATCGGCCGAGAACTCATCCGTGACCTCTCCCGGCTCCGCAAGGACGCCCATGAGGTCTCCGGCGTACGGCTGCCGAGCGTGATGCGCCGTCTCGCCGCCGGTGAACAGGTCGACGTCGAGACCGAGGCACCACACCTCCAGTACGAACGGGACGAGATCGGCCAGGTCGGCCAGGCACTCAACACCCTGCAACGGGCCGCCGTCGAAGCCGCGGTCAAGCAGGCGGACATGCGACGCGGCGTGTCCGAGGTCTTCGTCAATCTCGCCCGCCGCAACCAGGTGTTGCTGCACCGGCAGTTGACGCTCCTGGACACCATGGAGCGCCGCACCGAGGACACCGATGAACTCGCGGACCTCTTCCGCCTCGACCACCTCACCACTCGCATGCGACGCCATGCCGAGGGGCTGGTGATCCTCTCCGGCGCCGCGCCGTCCCGCCAGTGGCGCAAGCCGATCCAGCTGATGGACGTGGTACGGGCAGCAGTCGCCGAGGTCGAGGACTACGAGCGGATCGAGGTCCGCCGACTGCCCCGCATCGGTGTGGGCGGGCCCGCCGTCGCCGACCTCACCCATCTGATCGCCGAACTCCTGGAGAACGCCACCGTGTTCTCGCCCCCGCACACCGCGGTGCAGGTGCTCGGCGAACGCGTCGCCAACGGCTTCACGCTCGAAATCCACGACCGGGGCCTCGGCATGGCTCCCGATGTCCTCCTGGACGCCAACCTGAGGCTCGCCGAAACCCCCGAGTTCGAGCTCTCCGACACCGACCGGCTCGGCCTCTTCGTGGTCAGCCGCCTCGCCCAGCGGCAGAAAGTCCGGGTCTCGCTGCAGACCTCTCCGTACGGTGGCACGACCGCCGTCGTCTTCATCCCCGCGGCGCTGCTCACCGACGCCCCGGACACCCATGGCACCGGATTCCGCCTCGACCGCCGGTCCGAGAAGGCGTTCGGCAGCGACGGCAAGGCGGCGGGCCAGGGACCGGGCAGTGACAAGGACCGCAGGGACGGCGTTCCGGACCGCCGGGCCACCGGCAGGCCCTCCGGCCTCGCCCCCGTGCCCACCGGTCTCGTGGACCCGGCCCTTCTGGACGGTCCCGTGGAGCTCGAAGGGCCCTTGGGAGGGCTGGGCTTCGAGAACGACCCCGTGGTCGATCCCCTCCTGGAACCCCTGCTGGGCGGCGCGTCCGACATCGACGACACCGAGAGCGAACGCGGCGGCAGCTTCCGGGCCCGCGACCTCCGCCGCGACGGGGACCACGAACAGCACCAGCAGGCATCCGACCAGGCGGGCCGGCCCGAGGCCGGGGTACGGACGATGCGCCCGGGCGGCCCGGCGCCGCTGCCCCGCCGTAAACCGCCGACCCTGGTCACCGACAACGGCCGCCGGGTCGACGAGGCGGGCCGCGCCCACCCCACGACCGCCGAGCACGACGGCTCACCCGGCCCCGAGGCTCCCGTTACGGACGCCGGGATCAGGCCCTCGGCCGCCGGCCCGTGGCACTCCGCCGCCGACACCGGTGGGCCCACCGGGCCCAGAGAGCCCACCGGCTTCCGGAAACCCACCGAGCCCGCCCCGGCGGCACAGTCCGCCGCACCCGACGAACCCCCGCCTCCGGCAGCCCCGAACGCGGCCCCCGAGACAGTGGGCGGCCTGCCCCGGCGCATCCGGCAGGCGAGCCTCGCCCCGCAGCTCCGCGAGGTCTCCGGCGGCCGCGATGCGGAGCCGTCCCGTTCGGAGCCGGACCAGGACTTCGAACGCGACGCGGACGAGGTACGCAGCCGTATGGCTTCGCTCCAACGTGGCTGGCAGCGCGGCCGGCGGCAGAACGCCGAGGACGTGACCGGCCCCAGTGACACAGCACAAGGAACCACTCCGGGAGGGGACGGTCGATGACCGCACCGAACGCCGCAGCACCCGACGCCGCACGCCAGGGCTCCGACCGGCTGAACTGGCTGCTCGACGAACTCGTCGAGCGCGTCGCCAGCATCCACAAGGCACTGGTGCTCTCCAGCGACGGCCTCGCCACCGGTACGTCCGAGGGCCTGACGCGCGAGGACAGTGAACATCTGGCAGCCGTCGCCTCCGGATTCCACAGCCTCGCCAAGGGAGTGGGACGCCACTTCGAGGCGGGCAGAGTTCGTCAGACCGTCGTCGAACTCGACGAGGTGTTCCTCTTCGTCACGGCGGCCGGTGACGGCAGCTGCCTGGCCGTGCTGGCCGATGCCGACTCCGACGTCGGCCAGGTGGCGTACGAGATGACGCTGATGGTCAAGCGCGTCGGTGCCCACCTGGCCAACGCTCCCCGGACGACCGGATCGGCCGCCGGGAGGTGAGTGGACGGCATGAGCGCTGACTCCTTCAGATCCCCGGCCACGCCCACGGGCCCCGCATCGCGCTGGTACGACGCCGATGCGGGGCCCGTGGTCCGTCCGTACGCGATGACCAGGGGCCGTACCAGCAGCGCCTCCCGTCATCGGCTCGACCTGATCGCGGTCGTCGTCCCCGAACCCGCGGCTGACGACCCCGGCCGGGACCAGACGCTCTCCCCGGAACATGTGGAGATCGTCGAACTCTGCAGTGACATGCCCCAGTCGATCGCCGAGCTCGCGGCCGGCCTGGACCTCCCCGTAGGGGTGGTCCGGGTACTGGTAGGTGATCTCGTCGAGGACGAGCTGGTGCACGTAACCCGTCCCGTTCCGCCGGCGGAGCTGCCGGACGTGAACATTCTTCGCGAGGTGATCAATGGCCTTCGGGCGCTCTAGCCGCAACAGGCGGCCCGTTGAGCCCGTTACCCTGAAAATCCTGGTGGCGGGCGGCTTCGGAGTGGGCAAGACGACTCTGGTCGGTGCGGTCAGTGAGATCAGGCCGCTGCGTACGGAGGAGAGACTCAGCGAGGCGGGCCGTCCGGTGGACGACCTGGCGGGCGTGGAGGCGAAGACCACCACCACCGTGGCCATGGACTTCGGCCGGATCACCCTCCGCGAGGACCTGGTGCTGTACCTCTTCGGCACCCCGGGGCAGGACCGTTTCTGGTTCCTGTGGGACGAACTGGCTCAGGGCGCGCTGGGCGCGGTCGTGCTCGCGGACACCCGGCGGCTGCAGGACTGCTTCGCGGCGGTCGACTACTTCGAGCGCCGTGCGATTCCGTTCGCCGTCGCCGTCAACTGCTTCGAGGGAGCCGGCGAGTTCGCCACCGAGACGGTACAGGCGGCACTGGACCTCGACCCCGAGGTCCCGGTTGTCATGTGCGACGCACGCGACCGCTCCTCCGCTCGGGACGTGCTGGTGACGGTCGTCGAGCATGCGCTGGCCCGCGTCGAGCACCCCCGCGAGCCCGCCACGACGTAACGGTCCGTACAGCGAGGACAGCGAGGACAGCGAGGACAGCGAGGACAGCGAGGCAACGCGGCCCGCACCCCCGCCGACCGGGGTACGGGCCGCGCGTCTCTGCCTGACCGAGCAAGGATTTTTCCGCTGGCGTGATGGGCCGTCAAGGCTGCTGACAGCAGCGGTCAGCGCTTGTCGGCGAGCGACTTGGCGGCGGTCTGAGCCAGCTCCCGGTCGCGGCCCGCCAGCATCATCCGGATCATCTGTACGTCGCCCCGCAGTGACCAGGCCGGATGCCCGAAGGTGGCCGGATTGTTCTTCTCGATCAGGAAGTGTGCGGGCCAGGCGGTCCCGTACCCGATCAGCGGCAACGCGGCCGCGTACCTCTTGCGTCCTCGCGCCAGGCCGTACGCGGTGACCGCGAGCCCGGTGAGGGTGCCGGTCAGATGGACCCAGCGGGTCGCGGCCCGGGAGTGCATCGCGACGTAGTAGGGCCAGAACTCTTCGTAGGAATCGAATGTCTGTTGTGGCATACGGGCACCGTAATGGCTCGGGCGGCAACCGGAAACGGCCGATCCGCGTCCGAGAGGGAGAACGGGCGGCCGGAACCCACGGGGGTGGTCCCGGCCGCTCTTTCTCCGTACTCGTCTCAGTGCCCCGCGACGGACCTCCTGGCCACCGGGAAGTCGAAGAAGGTCTCCGGGAACAACTCGGGCTTGAAGGTGTAGTGCCACCATTCCTCGGCCAGATTCACGAAGCCGGCGTCGGTGAGCGTCTTCTTCAGGAACTGCCGGTTGGCGCGCTGGGTTCCCTGGATCCGTGGGTCATCCGTGTGGGAGAGCGTGTCGAAGCAGTCGTACCCCGTGCCCATGTCCACCGAGTTGTCCGGGGAGCGCTCGGCCTGGGGCGCGTAACAGGGCACCTGCTTCCGGCCCGGCAGATACGGCCCGGCCGACGTGGCGGGCAGTCTCACCAGCGTCAGGTCCACCGTGCTGCCGCGGCTGTGTCCGGACTTCTCCGCAATGTAACCGTCCGCGAACAGCCGGGTCTTGTCGACGCGGGGATAGAACTCTCCCTTCATCGTCTCGTCGTCGAGATCCTTCGCCCACCGCACGAAGTGGTCGACCGCCCGCTGCGGCCGGTAGCAGTCGTACACCTTCAGCGAATACCCCTGCTCCAGCAGCCGGGTCTGTGCCCGGTGCAGGGCCAGGGCCGCGGGCCGGGTCAGGATGCAGAGCGGCTGGCGATATCCGTCCACCGGAACGCCCATGAAGTTGTGTGCGGTGTGGTAACGCATCTCCTGAATGATCGTCGGATCCACCGAGCGCAGCGCGACGAACTCCTCGGGAGCCTTCGGCTCGGGCCTCGCCTGCGCCACGGGGGCGGTGGCGGTGACGGCGAGCAGGGCGGCGGCAGCGGCGGCCAGGACACGGAAAGCGGAAGCAAGACCTGTCATGGGCACATAATCCAGTATTGCGGGGAGCCCGGCAGGCGATCGGATACAGTCCGCGCGTGTCCGCACCCATGAGCAACCCCGAGAAGCCGACGAAGGACTCCCACTGCGGCAGCTGCGGAGCACCGTACGCCGCTTCGACGTCCCCCGCCGCCTGGCCCCGCACCTGTGCCGCCTGCGGCGACAGGGCCTACCGCAACCCGCTGCCGGTCGCCGTGGCCCTGCTCCCCGTCACCGACCCGGACGGCACCGGACTCGTCGTCATCACCCGAACCATCCAGCCCCGCCGCGGCGGCCGCGCACTCCCCGGCGGCTTCATCGACCACGACGAGGACTGGAAACACGCCGTCGTACGTGAACTGCGCGAGGAGACCGGCATCGAAGCCGACGAAGGGGACGTCCGCCTCGCCGACGCCCTCAGTGGCCCGGACGGCCATCTGCTCCTTTTCGGCCTGCTCCCCGAACGCCCCGCCGGCGCGCTCCCGCCCTCCGTCCCCACCGATGAGACCTCCGGCTTCCATCTGCTCCGGGCACCCACCGAGCTCGCCTTCCCCCTGCACACCCGGGCCGTCCGCACCTGGTTCGAGGGCGGCTACCACTGACCGGTCCGGGCCCCTCGCGTCCTACAACCCCCGCACGCGCACAGGGCCGTTCACCGGCCCCTCCTCACCATCCCGCTCCACCACAACCGTCCCGTCCACCAGACGCGACGTATACCGCTCGACCTCCGCCCGCTCCCAGCCGTCGCCCGCGTCCCGGACCACAAGACCACCCCCACTGCGCCCCGCCCCCGGAGCCCACACCTCCAGCTCCACACCGCCGTCCGCGCCCCGCACGGGCAGCACCGAACCCGCTCGCGCCAGCACCGGCACCCGCGACAACGGAGCGTCGAGCAACACCTGACCCGGCCCCTCGTACACCTCACCCGTCGCCGTGTCGTACCAACGCCCCCGCGGCAACCGCACCGCCCGGCGCTCCGCACCAGGCTCCAGCACCGGCGCCACCAGCAGGGCATCACCCAGCAGGAACGTGTCCTCACAGTCCCGCAACGCCCGCTCACCGGGCGCGCCCCACCAGAGCGGCCGCACATACGGCGCACCCGTCAGCTGGGCCAGCTGCGCCAGGGTCACGAAGTACGGACGCAGCCGCTCCCGCTCCTCCAACGCGGCCCGCGCATGCTCAAGCACCCGCGGCCCGAACTCCCACGGCTCCCGCCGCCCCGCGTCGATCGCCGCATGGGTACGGAACAACGGCAGATACGCACCCAGCTGGAACCACCGCAGATACAGCTCCGGCGACGGCGACCCGCCGAACCCGCCCACATCCGGGCCCGAATACGGAACCCCGCACAACCCCATCCCCAGCACCAGTGCCAGGGAGGCCCGCAACCCGGGCCAGATGGTCTCCACATCACCGGACCAGGTCCCCCCGTACCGCTGCATCCCCGCCCAACCGGAACGCGAGAACAGAAACGGACGTTCCTCCGGCCGCAGCCGACGCAGCCCCTCGTACCCCGCACGCGCCATGGCGAGCCCGTACACATTGTGGACCTGGCGGTGATCACCCCCGCGGCCCTCCAGACAGTGCCGCGCCGACCGCGGCAACGTCGGCTCCCCGAACGCCGCGAACGACACCGGCTCGTTCATGTCGTGCCAGACGCCGGAGAACCCCTGCGCAAGCCGCTCCTCGTACAGCCCGCCCCACCACTCCCGCACCTGCGGATTGGTGAAGTCCGGATACACGCACTCACCCGGCCACACCTCCCCGCGCACCACCCGCCCCCGCGCGTCCCGGACGAACGCCCCGCCGCCACCGACCGCCCTGCCCGAGTCGAACACCGCGTTCCCCGGCTCCGCCTTCACCGCGGGATCGACGATCGACACCAGTCGCACCCCGTTCTCCCGCAGCTCCTTCGCCAGCCCCGGCAGATCGGGAAAGCGCTCGCGGTCGACGGTGAACACCCGATGCGCGTCGTAGTGGTCGATGTCCAGATGCAGCACGGACAGCGGCAGCCCCCGCTCCCGGTACCCGGCGACCACCCGCCGCACCTCCCGTTCGCTCCCGAAGCCCCAACGGGCATGCTGCGGACCCAGCGCCCAGGACGGCGGGAGCGCGGGCGCACCCGTCAGCGCCGTCCAGCCCTGCAGTACGCGCGCCGGCGTGCCGGCCATCACCCAGCAGCGCAGCGGCCCGCCATCCATCCGCACCTCGCACATTCCCGGACGGTCATGGCCCGATCCCGCGCCCTCCTCGCCCTCGCGCAGCGTCACCCGCCCCGACCAGGAGTTGTCGTGGAACACCAGATGCGTCCCCGCGTCGGAGACCACCAACTGCACCGGCATCGTCAGATACAGCGGATCATCACCCGGCCCGAAGCTCCCACCAGGATCCGTGTTCCACAGCCGGTACACGCCGTCCCGCAGCCGCGGCCCGGACGCCCGCCCGCCGAGCCCGAAGAACCGGGCATCCGCCGGCACCTCGGACCGCTGCACCCACCGGGCGGCGCCACCCGCGACCGGCTCCCACCAGCGCGGCGGCAACTCGCGCCGGAGCACCACCCCGCCCGGAGTACGCAGTTCCACGGCCCCGTGCCGCGACACCGCAACGGTCAGCCGCTCCGAGACGACCTGCCAGCCGCCGTCCTTGTCCGGTTCCAGCTCGGCCCGCGGATCCGGCTCGGGCCCCGCACCTGCCAGCGCGTACGACGGCAACGGCTCCGCCCCGTCCCAGCCCAAGAACACCGCCCCGCCCACCGCCACCCGGACCCGCAACTCCGAACGCGCGAACCGCACCACACCCCCGCCCGGCCCCGGCTCCGCCCCCACCACAAGACCCGGCACTCTCGCCCGCTCCGCACCGCGCCGGGGCAGCGCCCGCGCATCCGCATTCCGGCGCCGCCAGGAGGAGCGCACCGTGCGCAGCCCCCGCACCGAACCGACCAACTTCACCGAGCGCACCAGGTCACGACCGTCCATGCAGCTCACCCTGCCACCCGACAGGGCGGGCGCGGGCCGCGTTCAACTTCCGTTCACCCGTGGCCGGACCACATGTCCGGACACGCGACCATGGGTGGTGAACCCTGGTGCGAGAGACGATCACATGGCATCGTCCGTAAAAGCCGCCTCACGCGCACACCCCAGCACGTGTGCGCGCGTCCCACGCCCACCCCGCGTACCCGTACAGTCAGGGAGCCGCCATGACCGCAGCAGCCAACGAAGCCCCCCTCTGGCAGCCCGGCCCCGACCGCATCGCGGCCGCCGCCGTCACCCGCTTCCAGAACTGGGCGGCCGGGCGGTACGGAGCACCGGCCGAAGGCGGCTACCCGGCGCTGCACCGCTGGTCGGTCGACGAGCTCGACACCTTCTGGCAGGCCGTCGCCGACTGGTTCGACGTACGGTTCTCCACCCCGTACGAATCCGTCATCGGCGACCGCACCATGCCCGGCGCCCAGTGGTTCCCAGGCGCCACCCTCAACTACGCCGAACACGCCCTGCGCACCGCCGAGGACCCCCTGCGCGCGGACGCCCCCGCCCTGATCCACGTCGACGAGACCCACACCCAGGTCCCCATCTCCTGGTCCGAACTCCGCCGCCGGGTCGGATCGCTCGCCGCCGAACTCCGCGCGCTCGGCGTCACACCGGGCGACCGCGTCAGCGCCTACGTCCCCAACATCCCCCAGGCCGTCATCGCCTTCCTCGCCACCGCGGCCGTCGGAGGCGTCTGGACTTCCTGCGCCCCCGACTTCGGCGCCCGCAGTGTCCTCGACCGCTTCCAACAGGTCGAACCCGTCGTCCTCTTCACCGTCGACGGCTACCGCTACGGCGGCAAGGAACACGACCGCGCCGACACGGTCGCCGAGCTGCGCCGCGAACTTCCCACCCTGCGCGCCGTCGTCCACATTCCGCTGCTGGGCACCGAGGCCCCGGAGGGCACCCTCGACTGGTCCGCCCTCACGTCCGCCGACACCGAGCCCCTCTTCGAACAGGTCCCCTTCGACCATCCGCTGTGGGTGCTCTACTCCTCCGGCACCACCGGACTCCCCAAGGCCATCGTCCAGTCCCAGGGCGGCATCCTGCTCGAACACTTCAAGCAGATCGGCCTGCACTGCGACCTCGGCCCCGACGACCGGTTCTTCTGGTACACCTCCACCGGCTGGATGATGTGGAACTTCCTCGTCTCCGGCCTGCTCACCGGAACCACCCTCGTGCTGTACGACGGAAGCCCCGGCTACCCGGACGTCAGCGCCCAGTGGCGCGTCGCCGAACAGACCGGAGCGACCCTCTTCGGTACCTCCGCCGCCTACGTCATGGCCTGCCGCAAGGCCGACGTCCACCCGGGCCGCGACTTCGACCTCTCCCGCATCCAATGCGTCGCCACCACCGGCTCCCCGCTCCCGCCCGACGGATTCCGCTGGCTCCACGACGAGGTGGACGACAACCTGTGGATCGCCTCCGTCAGCGGCGGCACCGACGTCTGCAGCTGCTTCGCCGGCGCGGTCCCCACCCTCCCCGTACACATCGGCGAACTCCAGGCCCCGTGCCTCGGCACGGACCTCCAGTCCTGGGACCCCGCAGGCAAGCCCCTCATCGGCGAGGTCGGCGAACTCGTCGTCACCGCACCCCTGCCCTCCATGCCGATCCGCTTCTGGAACGACCCCGACGGCAGCCGCTACCACGACAGCTACTTCGACATGTATCCCGGCGTCTGGCGCCACGGCGACTGGATCACGATCACCGAACACGGCTCGGTCGTCATCCACGGCCGCTCCGACTCCACCCTCAACCGCCAGGGTGTACGGATGGGCTCGGCCGACATCTACGAAGCCGTCGAACGGCTCCCCGAAATCCGGGAATCCCTCGTCATCGGCATCGAAGAACCCGACGGCGGCTACTGGATGCCGATCTTCGTCCACCTCGCCGACGGCGCCGCGCTCGACGACGACCTGCGCGACAGCATCATGCGGACCATCCGGGAGAACCTCTCCCCGCGCCACGTCCCGGACGAGATCATCGAGGTCCCCGGCATTCCGCACACGCTCACCGGCAAGCGCATCGAGGTTCCGGTCAAGCGCCTCCTGCAAGGAACAGCCCTGGCCAAGGCGGTCAACCCGGGCTCGATCGACAACCTCGAACTCCTCCACTTCTACGAGGACCTCGCCCGCCAACGTCACTGACCGGCCGCGTTGTCAGTGCCCTTGATTACTCTGAGTGAGCAATGATCGACAGCGCACTGGGGGAGTCATGGCGCAGACCAGGAACACCAAGCACGGCAAGACCAGCAGGACCAGCGGGTACCTCCGGTCCGGCACATCCATGCGACGCACGCTGCGCCGCGAAGCACCCAGCACCATCGGCCTCCTGGCCGACGAGCAGGACTTCGCGGCGATGCGGCGCTACCGCACCTTCACCTTCGACGACCACACCATCTATCTCCAGCAGGTGGAGGGCCTGCTGAAGGCCCTCGCCGCACAGGGCATGCACGCCACGGTCGCCCTCTTCGACCCCGAGGAGTACGCGGAGTTCTGCACCGAATCCGGAATCGCTCCCGATGCCCCCGCCAGCCGTAGCCGCTTCACCGCCGAAATCGCCTCGGCCGGTGCCACCGTCGCGTACAGCGGCCAACCCCTCGACACCCTGATCCCGCTCCTGATCGGCCGAGCCGTCCGCCAGGCCACCTGGGAGTACGCCACGATGACCCTGGCCGACCTCGGAGCCTGCGCGGACTGCGGTCAGGACATCGGCCGCGCCGCCTTCGACCGGGCATCCCACCTCCTGCTGCGCATGCTGGAGACAGCCGGACCGGGCACCCACCACCTCGTCTGCAGCACCCCCACGGAGAACGAGCACCTGCTCGCGGTCCTGCACACCGAGCGCGACACCATGGGGCCCGCTCGCCTCGAATCGGCGGAAGGAGCCGAGTTCGTCACGGTGCTCGCCGTCGGCATCGCCCTCGAAAAGCCCGGGGGAGTCGTACTCCGAACTAGCAACCCCGGCACCCAGGACCGGGTCCACGGCTGGCGGCTGGCCCGCGGCAGCCTGGTCCCGCTCACCGCCGGCGAAGTCTTCAGCGCCTACTGCACCGATGCCGACACCGGCGAACCCGTCTCCCCGGAGTCACACGTGGAGTACTGCGCAGGCTTCGACCTCGGCGCCGACGAACCGGAGTCGCACCACTGACAGGCCGAAGGGGCTCCCTGCCACCATCGGCAGGGAGCCCCTTCACCGCAGACGCCGCGGGGCTACTCGCCCGACAGCACCGCCTGCGCCGCCACCCGCGCCTCTTCGGCGGAGTCGGCCGCACGCGCGGCGGCAGCGGCCCGCTCGCACTGCGCGAGCGTGTACTTCGCCAGGGTGGCGCGGACATAGGGAATGGACGCGGCACCCATCGACAACGACGTCACACCCAGCCCCGTCAGGACACAGGCAAGCAGCGGATCGGAGGCGGCTTCACCACAGACACCACAGCTCTTGCCCTCGGCCCCGGCCGCCTCCGCCGACAGCGCTACGAGGTCGAGCAGAGCGGGCTGCCAGGGATCCTGCAGCCGCGACACCGCACCCACCTGACGGTCGGCGGCAAAGGTGTACTGCGCCAGGTCATTCGTGCCCAGCGAAAGGAATTCGACCTCCCGCAGGATCGAGCGCGCCCGCAGGGCGGCGGACGGAATCTCCACCATCGCGCCGAACTTCGCCACCAGCCCGGCCGCACGGCAGGCATCGGCAAAGGCCTTCGCGTCCGCACGGTCCGCCACCATCGGAGCCATGACCTCGAGGTGGACGGGCAGACCTTCGGCGGCCTTCGCCAGAGCCGTCAACTGGGTTTGCAGCACCTCGGGGTGATCCAACAGGCTCCGCAGCCCACGCACGCCCAGTGCTGGGTTGGGCTCGTCCGCCGGCGTCAGGAAGTCGAGCGGCTTGTCGGCACCGGCATCCAGCACCCGCACCACGACACGCCCCTCAGGGAACGCTTCGAGCACCGCCCGGTAAGCCGCGACCTGCTTCTCCTCGGACGGCGCCCGCTTGCTGTCATCGAGGAACAGGAATTCGGTACGGAACAGTCCCACGCCCTCCGCACCTGCCTCGACGGCAGCCGGCACATCGCCCGGACCGCCCACATTGGCGAGCAGCGGGACCTTGTGACCGTCGGAGGTCGCACCCGGACCGGTCGAAGCAGACAGCGCGGCCTTGCGCGCCGCAGCGGCACGCTCCATCTCCGCACGCTTCTCGGCGCTGGGCTCGACGAAGATCTCACCGGTGCTGCCGTCCACCGCGACGACCGTGCCCTCGGCCAGCTCACCGGCCCCGGGGAGCGCCACCACGGCAGGCACACCGAGCGCACGCGCCAGAATCGCGCTGTGACTGGTCGGCCCGCCCTCCTCGGTCACGAAGCCGAGCACCAGCGCGGGGTCGAGCAGTGCCGTGTCGGCCGGCGCCAGGTCCCTGGCGATCAGGACATAGGGCTCGTCACTGTCCGGCACACCGGGCATCGGTACGCCGAGCAGGCGAGCCACGATCCGGTTACGCACATCGTCGAGGTCGGCGACCCGCCCGGCGAGGTACTCGCCGGCGTTGGCGAGCAGCGCCCGATAGGCGGCGAACGCGTCGTAGACACCGCGTTCGGCGGTGCTGCCGACGGCGATGCGCCGCTCCACATCAGCAATGAGCTCGGGGTCCTGCGCCATCATGGCTTGGGCCTCGAGCACATGCTGGGCCTCGCCACCGGCAAGATTGCCGCGCGCGATCAGATCGGCCGCCACCGCTTCCACAGCCTGGCGAGCGCGCCCCTGTTCACGCTCCGCCTCCTCGGCCGGGATCTGCTTGGCCGGCGGTTCGAGTACCGCCGTACCCATATGACGAACCTCGCCGATCGCCACTCCGTGGCTCACACCGACGCCTCGCAGCGTTGTCTCCATTGAACCCGTCTCCGGTTGTGCGGCGGTCCATGCCTCCGCGGTGGATATCCAGTCGGCTGTCATCGAGCCGCGTCCGTCACTGCCAACCGAACAACGTGTCGCCCATCTTCACGTCGCCGTCCTCGCGGACATCGGAGAGGGAGTCAGCGGTGGCTTCCAGCGCGACGATCGGGCACACGGGGGACTTGCCGGCGGCCTCGACGCCCGCGGGGTCCCACCGCACGATGCCCTGACCTCGGGTGACCGTGTCCCCCTTGTTCACGAGCAGTTCGAAGCCCTCGCCATTGAGCTGAACGGTGTCGATGCCCAGGTGGACGAGCACACCGTGCCCGTGCTCGTCCACGACGACGAACGCGTGCGGGTGTAGGGAGACAACGATGCCGTCGACCGGTGCTACGGCTTCGGACGGCTCGCGCTCGGGATCAATGGCGGTTCCAGGCCCCACCATCGCGCCGGAGAAGACCGGGTCCGGTACCGCAGCGAGCCCGATGGCACGCCCGGCAAGAGGGGACGTCACAGTGGTCATGGGGAACCTCCCAGGGGTGGAGCTCGAATGGCGCCGTCATGGCTTGCAGGCGACGGCGTGCTGTTCAGCAGAGTAAGTCATAAGAAGTTCCGGTTCCGCCCGAGTCCTGGCGGTTCGCGGCCTTAGTAGGGCACCGGGAACGATTTGCCTCGACTCCCGACTACCTGTACTGTCGTATTCCTGCCTGGCCCCAGCACGACTTTGAGTCGGGGGTCGGCAGCGACTTTTTAAGCCCCGACTCTAACCCGGATTGGCACCTGCATGTCTGCAGGAGGCTGGTCAAGGGGAAAGGAAAGGCCTGATAGAGTCGGACTCGCCGGAAAGGGAAACGCGAAAGCGAAGAACTGGAAAGCAACCCCGCTTCGACCGGGAATTGGACACGAAAGAGTCTGATAGAGTCGGAAACGCAAGACCGAAGGGAAAAGCCCGGAGGAAAGCCCGAGAGAATGTTCTGCGGGTGAGTACAAAGGAAGCGTCCGTTCCTTGAGAACTCAACAGCGTGCCAAAAGTCAACGCCAGATATGTTGATACCCCGGCCTGCTTCGGCAGGTTGGTGGTTCCTTTGAAAGTCCTACAGGGTCACTGACCCGGTGGGCAATTTACACAGCGAGGACGCTGTGGACGATCGGTCTTATTCCGGCTGATCGTTCCGCTCTCGTGTTGTGTTGTCCCGATTACGGGAAAACATTCACGGAGAGTTTGATCCTGGCTCAGGACGAACGCTGGCGGCGTGCTTAACACATGCAAGTCGAACGATGAAGCCCTTCGGGGTGGATTAGTGGCGAACGGGTGAGTAACACGTGGGCAATCTGCCCTTCACTCTGGGACAAGCCCTGGAAACGGGGTCTAATACCGGATAACACTCTGTCCCGCATGGGACGGGGTTGAAAGCTCCGGCGGTGAAGGATGAGCCCGCGGCCTATCAGCTTGTTGGTGGGGTGATGGCCTACCAAGGCGACGACGGGTAGCCGGCCTGAGAGGGCGACCGGCCACACTGGGACTGAGACACGGCCCAGACTCCTACGGGAGGCAGCAGTGGGGAATATTGCACAATGGGCGAAAGCCTGATGCAGCGACGCCGCGTGAGGGATGACGGCCTTCGGGTTGTAAACCTCTTTCAGCAGGGAAGAAGCGAAAGTGACGGTACCTGCAGAAGAAGCGCCGGCTAACTACGTGCCAGCAGCCGCGGTAATACGTAGGGCGCAAGCGTTGTCCGGAATTATTGGGCGTAAAGAGCTCGTAGGCGGCTTGTTGCGTCGGTTGTGAAAGCCCGGGGCTTAACCCCGGGTCTGCAGTCGATACGGGCAGGCTAGAGTGTGGTAGGGGAGATCGGAATTCCTGGTGTAGCGGTGAAATGCGCAGATATCAGGAGGAACACCGGTGGCGAAGGCGGATCTCTGGGCCATTACTGACGCTGAGGAGCGAAAGCGTGGGGAGCGAACAGGATTAGATACCCTGGTAGTCCACGCCGTAAACGTTGGGAACTAGGTGTTGGCGACATTCCACGTCGTCGGTGCCGCAGCTAACGCATTAAGTTCCCCGCCTGGGGAGTACGGCCGCAAGGCTAAAACTCAAAGGAATTGACGGGGGCCCGCACAAGCAGCGGAGCATGTGGCTTAATTCGACGCAACGCGAAGAACCTTACCAAGGCTTGACATACACCGGAAAGCATCAGAGATGGTGCCCCCCTTGTGGTCGGTGTACAGGTGGTGCATGGCTGTCGTCAGCTCGTGTCGTGAGATGTTGGGTTAAGTCCCGCAACGAGCGCAACCCTTGTTCTGTGTTGCCAGCATGCCCTTCGGGGTGATGGGGACTCACAGGAGACTGCCGGGGTCAACTCGGAGGAAGGTGGGGACGACGTCAAGTCATCATGCCCCTTATGTCTTGGGCTGCACACGTGCTACAATGGCCGGTACAATGAGCTGCGATGCCGCGAGGCGGAGCGAATCTCAAAAAGCCGGTCTCAGTTCGGATTGGGGTCTGCAACTCGACCCCATGAAGTCGGAGTTGCTAGTAATCGCAGATCAGCATTGCTGCGGTGAATACGTTCCCGGGCCTTGTACACACCGCCCGTCACGTCACGAAAGTCGGTAACACCCGAAGCCGGTGGCCCAACCCCTTGTGGGAGGGAGCTGTCGAAGGTGGGACTGGCGATTGGGACGAAGTCGTAACAAGGTAGCCGTACCGGAAGGTGCGGCTGGATCACCTCCTTTCTAAGGAGCATCTAGATTCCGTAAGGAATCCAGAGCCACTACGTCGGCAAATGTTCGACGGTGGTCAGCTCATGGGTGGAACGTTGACTATTCGGCACGATGGGTTGTTGTTCACTAGTACTGCTTCGGCGTGGAACGTGGGTGATGGCTTGTCGGGTCGGGCACGTTGTTGGGTATCTGAGGGTACGGCCGTGAGGTCGCCTTCAGTTGCCGGCCCCGGTAAAGCACCGCTTGTGTGGTGTGTGACGGGTGGCTGGTCGTTGTTTGAGAACTGCACAGTGGACGCGAGCATCTGTGGCCAAGTTTTTAAGGGCGCACGGTGGATGCCTTGGCACCAGGAACCGATGAAGGACGTGGGAGGCCACGATAGGCCCCGGGGAGCTGTCAACCAAGCTTTGATCCGGGGGTGTCCGAATGGGGAAACCCGGCAGTCGTCATGGGCTGTCACCCGCTGCTGAACACATAGGCAGTGTGGAGGGAACGAGGGGAAGTGAAACATCTCAGTACCCTCAGGAAGAGAAAACAACCGTGATTCCGGGAGTAGTGGCGAGCGAAACTGGATGAGGCCAAACCGTATGCGTGTGATACCCGGCAGGGGTTGCGCATGCGGGGTTGTGGGATCTCTTTTTCATAGTCTGCCGACTGTGAGACGAGTCAGAAACCGTTGATGTAGGCGAAGGACATGCGAAAGGTCCGGCGTAGAGGGTAAGACCCCCGTAGCTGAAACATTGACGGCTCGTTTAAGAGACACCCAAGTAGCACGGGGCCCGAGAAATCCCGTGTGAATCTGGCGGGACCACCCGCTAAGCCTAAATATTCCCTGGTGACCGATAGCGGATAGTACCGTGAGGGAATGGTGAAAAGTACCGCGGGAGCGGAGTGAAATAGTACCTGAAACCGTGTGCCTACAAGCCGTGGGAGCGTCGCTGTATGTGCTTGCACATGCAGTCGTGACTGCGTGCCTTTTGAAGAATGAGCCTGCGAGTTTGCGGTGTGTTGCGAGGTTAACCCGTGTGGGGAAGCCGTAGCGAAAGCGAGTCCGAATAGGGCGGTTGAGTAGCACGCTCAAGACCCGAAGCGGAGTGATCTAGCCATGGGCAGGTTGAAGCGGAGGTAAGACTTCGTGGAGGACCGAACCCACCAGGGTTGAAAACCTGGGGGATGACCTGTGGTTAGGGGTGAAAGGCCAATCAAACTCCGTGATAGCTGGTTCTCCCCGAAATGCATTTAGGTGCAGCGTCGTGTGTTTCTTACCGGAGGTAGAGCACTGGATAGGCGATGGGCCCTACCGGGTTACTGACCTTAGCCAAACTCCGAATGCCGGTAAGTGAGAGCGCGGCAGTGAGACTGTGGGGGATAAGCTCCATGGTCGAGAGGGAAACAGCCCAGAGCATCGACTAAGGCCCCTAAGCGTACGCTAAGTGGGAAAGGATGTGGAGTCGCAGAGACAACCAGGAGGTTGGCTTAGAAGCAGCCATCCTTGAAAGAGTGCGTAATAGCTCACTGGTCAAGTGATTCCGCGCCGACAATGTAGCGGGGCTCAAGCGTACCGCCGAAGTCGTGTCATTCGTACATGTATCCCCAACGGGAGTACGGATGGGTAGGGGAGCGTCGTGTGCCGGGTGAAGCAGCCGCGGAAGCGAGTTGTGGACGGTTCACGAGTGAGAATGCAGGCATGAGTAGCGATACACACGTGAGAAACGTGTGCGCCGATTGACTAAGGGTTCCTGGGTCAAGCTGATCTGCCCAGGGTAAGTCGGGACCTAAGGCGAGGCCGACAGGCGTAGTCGATGGACAACCGGTTGATATTCCGGTACCCGCTTTGAAACGCCCAATACTGAATCAGGCGATGCTAAGTCCGTGAAGCCGGCCCGATCTCTTCGGAGTTGAGGGTAGTGGTGGAGCCGACGAACCAGACTTGTATTAGGTAAGCGATGGGGTGACGCAGGAAGGTAGTCCAGCCCGGGCGGTGGTTGTCCCGGGGTAAGGGTGTAGGCCGTGTGGTAGGTAAATCCGTCACACGTTAAGGCTGAGACCTGATGCCGAGCCGATTGTGGTGAAGTGGATGATCCTATGCTGTCGAGAAAAGCCTCTAGCGAGTTTCATGGCGGCCCGTACCCTAAACCGACTCAGGTGGTCAGGTAGAGAATACCGAGGCGTTCGGGTGAACTATGGTTAAGGAACTCGGCAAAATGCCCCCGTAACTTCGGGAGAAGGGGGGCCATCACTGGTGAGGAGACTTGCTCTCCGAGCTGGGGGTGGCCGCAGAGACCAGCGAGAAGCGACTGTTTACTAAAAACACAGGTCCGTGCGAAGCCGTAAGGCGATGTATACGGACTGACGCCTGCCCGGTGCTGGAACGTTAAGGGGACCGGTTAGCCGACTTTCGGGTCGGCGAAGCTGAGAACTTAAGCGCCAGTAAACGGCGGTGGTAACTATAACCATCCTAAGGTAGCGAAATTCCTTGTCGGGTAAGTTCCGACCTGCACGAATGGCGTAACGACTTCTCGACTGTCTCAACCATAGGCCCGGTGAAATTGCACTACGAGTAAAGATGCTCGTTTCGCGCAGCAGGACGGAAAGACCCCGGGACCTTTACTACAGTTTGATATTGGTGTTCGGTTCGGCTTGTGTAGGATAGGTGGGAGACTTTGAAGCGGCCACGCCAGTGGTTGTGGAGTCGTCGTTGAAATACCACTCTGGTCGTGCTGGATGTCTAACCTGGGTCCGTGATCCGGATCAGGGACAGTGTCTGATGGGTAGTTTAACTGGGGCGGTTGCCTCCTAAAGAGTAACGGAGGCGCCCAAAGGTTCCCTCAGCCTGGTTGGCAATCAGGTGTTGAGTGTAAGTGCACAAGGGAGCTTGACTGTGAGACCGACGGGTCGAGCAGGGACGAAAGTCGGGACTAGTGATCCGGCAGTGGCTTGTGGAAGCGCTGTCGCTCAACGGATAAAAGGTACCCCGGGGATAACAGGCTGATCTTCCCCAAGAGTCCATATCGACGGGATGGTTTGGCACCTCGATGTCGGCTCGTCGCATCCTGGGGCTGGAGTCGGTCCCAAGGGTTGGGCTGTTCGCCCATTAAAGCGGTACGCGAGCTGGGTTTAGAACGTCGTGAGACAGTTCGGTCCCTATCCGCTGTGCGCGTAGGAATATTGAGAAGGGCTGTCCCTAGTACGAGAGGACCGGGACGGACGAACCTCTGGTGTGCCAGTTGTTCTGCCAAGGGCATGGCTGGTTGGCTACGTTCGGAAAGGATAACCGCTGAAAGCATCTAAGCGGGAAGCCTGCTTCGAGATGAGTATTCCCACCAACTTGATTGGTTAAGGCTCCCAGTAGACGACTGGGTTGATAGGCCAGATGTGGAAGCCCGGTAACGGGTGGAGCTGACTGGTACTAATAGGCCGAGGGCTTGTCCTCAGTTGCTCGCGTCCACTGTGTTTGTTCTGAAATAACGAACGGCCGTGTTGTTCCGGTGTTGGTTAATTTCATAGTGTTTCGGTGGTCATTGCGTTAGGGAAACGCCCGGTTACATTCCGAACCCGGAAGCTAAGCCTTTCAGCGCCGATGGTACTGCAGGGGGGACCCTGTGGGAGAGTAGGACGCCGCCGAACTCCTTTTACGGGAAAGCCCCGTGCCCTTGTGGCACGGGGCTTTTCTGCGTTCATGAGTTTTTGCGATACCCCCGTGCACCCGGTGCCGGTGGCTGAGGGTAGGGTCAGGGGGCATCATTGGCACGTTCTTCACACAGGAGGCCCCCGGGTGGAGGTCCAGGAGACTCGGGTCCAGACGGACCGGGTACTCACCATCCCCAACATCCTCAGCATGGCTCGCCTTGTCGGGGTTCCGCTCTTCCTGTGGCTGATTCTTCGCCCCGAGTTCGGCGGGCCCAAGAGCGATGGCTGGGCACTGCTGGTGCTGATGCTCAGCGGGGTCAGCGACTACCTCGACGGTAAGCTCGCTCGCCGGTGGAACCAGATCAGCAGCCTCGGCCGGCTCCTGGATCCTGCCGCGGACCGCCTCTACATTCTTTCGACCCTCGTCGGCCTGACCTGGCGGGAGATCCTGCCGCTCTGGCTCACCGCGGCACTTCTGGCCCGCGAACTGATGCTCCTCGTGATGGTGGGAATCCTTCGCCGTCATGGCTATCCGCCACCCCAGGTGAACTTCCTGGGGAAGGCCGCCACGTTCAATCTGATGTACGCGTTCCCCTTGTTGCTGCTCAGCGATGGAAGTGGTTGGCTTGCATCTCTGGCCGCCGTTTTCGGATGGGCGTTCGCAGGTTGGGGTACAACGCTCTACTGGTGGGCAGGGATCCTCTACGTGGTTCAGGTCCGCAGACTCGTCAAGGCGGATGCAGTAGCCGATTGAGCTCGTTGACGCGGTGCCGCGCAGAGTGGCCGGCCCGCCGCTGATGATTCGGATAGCGCCCCGACGGGCGAAGTCGGCCAAACCGTCGTCTGTTCAAGGAGGACGTTTCCGACATGAAGGCCGTCGTGATGGCTGGCGGCGAAGGCACTCGTCTTCGTCCCATGACCTCAAGCATGCCCAAGCCGCTTCTGCCCGTCGCCAATCGACCGATCATGGAACATGTGCTTCGGCTGCTCAAGCGACACGGGCTCAATGAGACCGTCGTAACGGTCCAGTTTCTCGCCTCGTTGGTCAAGAACTACTTCGGGGACGGCGAAGAGCTCGGGATGGAGCTCAGTTACGCCAATGAGGAGAAACCGCTCGGCACCGCGGGGAGCGTGAAGAATGCTGAGGAAGCGCTGAAGGACGACACCTTCCTCGTGATTTCCGGTGATGCACTCACCGACTTCGATCTCACCGACCTCATCGCCTTCCACAAGGAAAAGGGTGGGCTGGTGACGGTGTGCCTGACGCGGGTGCCGAATCCGTTGGAATTCGGCATCACCATCGTCGACGAAGCAGGCCAGGTCGAACGTTTCCTGGAAAAGCCCACCTGGGGTCAGGTCTTCTCGGACACCGTCAACACAGGCATCTACGTCATGGAGCCCGAGGTTTTCGACTATGTCGAGGCCGACGTCTCCGTGGACTGGTCCGGTGATGTCTTCCCGCAGCTCATGAAGGAAGGCAAGCCCATCTACGGCTATGTCGCCGAGGGCTACTGGGAGGACGTCGGCACCCACGAGAGCTATGTGAAGGCCCAAGCCGACGTTCTCGAGCGTAAGGTCGACGTTGAGATCGACGGCTTCGAGATCTCGCCGGGCGTATGGGTCGCGGAAGGCGCCGAAGTGCATCCCGACGCGGTACTGCGGGGCCCCTTGTACATCGGGGACTACGCAAAAATCGAAGCCGGCGTGGAGATTCGCGAACACACGGTCATCGGGTCCAACGTCGTTGTCAAGAGCGGCGCTTTTCTGCACAAAGCCGTGGTGCACGACAACGTCTACATCGGTCAGCACAGCAACCTGCGCGGATGCGTGATCGGTAAGAACACCGACGTCATGCGGGCCGCCCGTATCGAGGACGGCGCGGTCATCGGCGACGAGTGTCTGGTCGGTGAGGAATCGATCGTTCAGGGAAATGTTCGGGTCTACCCGTTCAAGACCATCGAGGCCGGTGCCTTTGTCAATACCTCGGTGATCTGGGAATCACGGGGGCAGGCTCATCTCTTCGGGGCCCGTGGTGTGTCCGGGATTCTGAACGTCGAGATCACGCCGGAGCTGGCGGTCCGGCTCGCCGGAGCGTATGCCACAACTCTCAAGAAGGGGTCGACGGTCACCACCGCACGTGACCACTCCCGCGGTGCCCGTGCGCTGAAGAGAGCGGTGATCTCAGCGCTTCAGGCCAGCGCCATCGACGTACGGGACCTGGAGAACGTACCGATGCCCGTCGCGCGCCAGCAGACCGCGCGTGGCAGTGCCGGCGGGATCATGATCCGTACGTCCCCCGGGGTGCCCGACTCGGTCGACATCATGTTCTTCGACGAGCGGGGCGCGGACCTCTCGCAGGCACGCCAGCGGAAGCTGGACCGGGTCTACGCACGTCAGGAGTACCGACGGGCCTTCCCGGGGGAGATCGGGGACCTGCACTTCCCGTCCAGCGTCTTCGACTCGTATACCGGCTCGCTGCTGCGGAACGTGGACACCGCCGGGATCGCCGACGCGGCTCTCAAAGTCGTCGTCGACGCCTCCAACGGCAGTGCTGGGCTCGTCCTTCCCAGCCTGCTCGGACGGCTCGGCGTGGACGCGTTGACCATCAATCCCGGCCTGGACGAATCGCGGCCCACCGAATCCGCCGAAACCCGGCGGTCCGGACTGGTGCGGCTGGGCGAGATCGTCTCCTCGGCACGGGCCGCATTCGGGGTGCGATTCGATCCGGTCGGTGAGCGGCTCTCCCTGGTCGACGAACGGGGCAGGATCGTGGAGGACGACCGGGCGCTCCTGGTGATGCTCGACCTCGTGGCCGCCGAGCGGCGCAGCGGGCGGGTGGCGTTGCCGGTGACCACCACGCGGGTCGCCGAGCAGGTCGCGGCGTACCACGGCACGCAGGTCGAATGGACGACGACATCGCCCGACGACCTGACACGTGTGGGACGTGAGGAAGGCACCATCTTCGGTGGAGACGGCCGCGGCGGCTTCATCGTTCCCGAATTCAGCAGCGTCTTCGACGGCTCCGCGGCATTCGTGAGGCTCCTCGGGCTCGTCGCCAGGACCCAGCTCACGCTCAGCCAGATCGATGCCCGCATTCCCCGTGCCCACGTCCTGCGGCGTGACCTGGCCACACCCTGGGCCGTCAAGGGCATGGTCATGCGCCGGGTCGTGGAGGCCGCCGGGGACCGCAGTGTCGACACGACGGACGGCGTGCGGGTCGTCGAGGCCGACGGGCGATGGGTGATGGTGCTTCCGGACCCGGCCGAGGCGGTCACCCATTTGTGGGCCGAGGGTCCGGACGACGCCTCCGCGCAGGCGTTGCTGGACGAATGGGCAGCGGTCGTGGACAGCGCAGGTCAATGAGGGTTCCACCGGTGTGCCCGGAGGCTTTGAGCGACGCCTCCAGGCACACCGGTGGGGCCATTCGGCGGTAGCAGTGGCGACGTGCGACGATGTGCGGCATGTCGCAGCAGCCCCCCGATCGGAGTACCGCCTCGCGCCCCGACGCGTCCATGTCGCTGCTGACCAATGTGATGGACCACAGCCTCGACGACGGGTACGCCGAGGCATCGGCGCGGCGCAAGGCCGACGGGAGCGCGGGACTGCCCCGCACACTCAAGACCAAGCTCGGCCTCGCCGCCTGTCTGGTGCTCGCTGCCCTTGTCGTCACGCTCGGCGCCGCGCAGGCACGCGTCGCCGCGCCGGTCCTCGCCAAGGAGCGCGAGGAACTGATCGACCGTATCGGTGAGGAGACCGCGGCGGCGGACAACCTCGAGGCCCAGGTCGACAAGCTCCGGGACGATGTGGGCAGTCGACAGCGCAAGGCGTTGGAGAAGCACGGCGGGGACCAGGGGGAGCTGGTGGCGTTGCTCGCCGGAGCGACACCGGTGGAAGGGCCCGGCGTAAAACTCGTCGTCGACGATGCCAAGGGCACCGACCAGGGTGGTGGCGGGCCGAGGGAGACCAGCGGCTTCTCCGACACCGGGCGAGTCCGTGACCGGGACCTGCAGCGGGTCGTCAACGGCCTGTGGCAGTCCGGTGCGGAAGCGATCGCGATCAACGGGCAGCGTCTGACCGCCCTGTCGGCGATCCGCGCGGCCGGCGACGCCATACTGGTCGACAACAGACCGCTCGTGCCGCCGTACACGGTGCTGGCGGTGGGGGACGGGAAGCCGTTGAGCAGCGCGTTCCAGGACAGTGACGACGGCCAGTATCTGCAGGCGCTCAAGGACACCTTCGACATCCGGACGAGCATGTCCGTCCAGGACAGGGTGAGCCTCCCGGTCGCGCCGAGCCTGATCGTACGAACAGCAGAGCCTTACAAGGCCGCAGACACCGGCAGTGGTGCGGCGGAGAGAGGGAAGGGCACATCGTGATCGCCGTACTGGGCCTCGTCGTGGGAGTCGTGGTCGGACTGTTGGTCCGGCCCGAGGTGCCGGCGGTGGTCGAGCCCTATCTTCCGATCGCCGTGGTGGCTGCTCTCGACGCAGTCTTCGGTGGTCTGCGGGCCATGCTCGACGGAATCTTTGTCGACAAGGTGTTCGTCGTGTCGTTCCTGTCGAATGTCGTGGTGGCCGCACTGATCGTGTTCCTGGGCGACAAGCTGGGCGTCGGCGCGCAGCTCTCCACCGGTGTGGTGGTCGTGCTCGGGATCCGGATCTTCTCCAACGCCGCGGCCATCCGCCGGCACGTCTTCCGGGCCTGAGGCCGATGAGCAACGAAGAACTTCCCAGCGGCAAGGAGCAGCCCGGCGAGCAGCCCGCCGACGCTGTCAAGGAGCTCACCGGGCGTCAGCGGCTCATCGCCGGGCTGTGGCCGCCGCGGGTGACACGGGCCCAACTCATCGTCGCGCTGCTGCTGTTCGTCCTCGGCCTGGGGCTGGCCATTCAGGTCCGCTCGAACAGCGACAACAGCGCACTGAGAGGTGCCCGCCAGGAGGACCTCGTCCGCATTCTCGACGAGCTGGACGACCGCACACAGCGCCTGGAGGACGAGAAGCAGCGTCTCGACGCTCAGCGCACGGAACTGGAGAACAGCTCCGACCAGGCCGAGGAGGCGCGCAAGCAGACGGTGGAGAAGGAACGGCAACTCGGTGTCCTCGCGGGCACCGTGGCCGCACACGGGCCCGGGATTACCCTCACCGTCAACGACCCGGGAGACGGAGTCAAGGCGGACATGCTGCTCGATGCGCTCCAGGAGTTGCGTGCGGCTGGCGCCGAGGCGATCGAGGTCAACGGCGTCAGAGTCGTGGCCAATACGTACTTCTCCGGTGACGGCGGCAAGGTCAAGGTCGACGGCCGTAAGATCACCGCGCCGTACGTGTTCAAGGTGATCGGCAAGCCCCAGGACCTGGAGCCTGCGCTGAACATCCCCGGCGGTGTGGTGCAGACACTGGAGAAGGAGCAGGCCACCGTGCGTGTTGAGCAGGCCGACGACATCGTTGTGGATGTCTTGCGACCGGCAGAGCGGCCTGACTACGCTCGGTCGTCGTCCCCGTGAGGCCGCGGCACCGAGGGAGCGAAGGACATGGGCAGGCGGTTGCGGGGGGTCGCCGCATCGTAATGGTGGTGCGTGGTGGAAACTGTCGAGTGGATACGGACGTTGTGAAGATGTCCGGGTCGGCAGGTGTGTTCATTCAGGGTTCGTCCTGCCCCACGGGCGGGTCTATTTCGGTCAAGGGGAATCGCCCGTGAAGTTGTTTGGGAAGTTGTTCGGCAAGAGCGCTCGCGATGAGGCTGCCCGCCATCGCGCACCGCGCCATGGCCAGGCAGATGAGCAGGGCTCGGAGCGCCCGCTCTTCCGCGATCAGGTGTCGGGTTCGGGCAGTGACAATTCGGGTGCTTCCGGCGCGTCGTCTGTTGACCCTGCCGGTGCCGGCCGCATAGGTTTCGGAGAACCGTCAACCTCAGGTACAGGTGGAGGGTTTACCCCGAGGCAGGAGGGTTCGTCCATGCCGGTCTGTACGAGGTGCGGGCATCGCAACGCCGAGGCCAGTCGTTTCTGCTCCAACTGCGGTGCGCCGCTGAAGGGCGGAATTCCCGAGCGTGCCTCGGAGACGACCTCGACCATTTCCATCTCAGGCCTCGAGGCGTACGAGGCGGAGGCCACCGGGCAGACGCTCGCACCGTCCCTCTCGCCCGAGGCGCAGGCCGCTGTCGACGCACTTCCGCTCGGCTCGGCGCTGCTCGTGGTGCGGCGCGGTCCGAACTCCGGCAGTCGCTTCCTGCTGGACAGCGAGCTGACCACGGCCGGCCGCCACCCGCAGAGCGACATCTTCCTCGACGACGTGACGGTGTCGAGGAGGCATGTGGAGTTCCGCAGGAGCCCCGACGGCAGCTTCACGGTCGGGGATGTGGGCAGCCTCAACGGCACCTACGTCAACCGCGAGCGCATCGACTCCGTTGCCCTGTCCAACGGCGACGAAGTGCAGATCGGCAAGTACCGGCTGGTCTTCTATGCGAGCCAGCGGGGCATCTGACCCGTCAGGGAAGGTCCATGCTGAGAACACCGACGGGCGGTGCCGGTCACGGCACCGCCAGCGCGGACGACCGCCCGATGAGCATCGGTACGGTGCTCCTGCAGCTGCGGGACGAGTTTCCCGAAGTCACGATCTCCAAGATTCGCTTCCTGGAGGCCGAGGGGCTCGTCGAGCCGCAACGGACCCCCTCCGGCTACCGCAAGTTCCGTGCGGCCGACGTGGAGCGGCTCGCGCAGGTGCTGCGTATGCAGCGGGATCACTACCTCCCGCTGAAGGTCATCCGCGAGCATCTGGACGCCCTCGCCCGCGGCGAGCAGTCCGCCCTGCCTTCCGGAGGTTGCCCCCGGGACCTGACCGGTGGCGGCTGGGACGCTGACTCCGGGAGGGCGACCGCGGCCCGGATCGGCCGTGCCGAGCTGCTCGCGGTGACCGAGGTCACCGAGAGTGACCTCGATGAGTGGGAGTCGTACGGCCTGGTCGCTCCGAGCGGCGAGGGCGGCTACGACGCCGAGATGGTCACGGTGGCCAAGCTTGTGGCGGATCTGGGCCGATTCGGTCTGGAACCGCGTCACCTCCGGGCCATCCGGGCCGCCGCCGACCGCGAGGCGGGACTGATCGAGCAGGTGGTTGCGCCCCTGCGGCGGCACCGGAATCCGCAGACCAGAGCGCATGCCGAGGCCACCGCGCGGGAGCTCGCCGAGTTGTCCGTAAGGCTTCACTCGGCCCTGGTGCAGACCGCTCTGAAGGTCCGGTTCCACTGATCTCGTCGGTGCCCGACTACCCAAACCTGCCGAGCACGTCCTAGGGTTGCTGTGTGAACGAGCTCGACGTTGTGGGTGTCCGGGTGGAAATGCCCTCGAACCAACCGATCGTGCTCCTGCGTGAAGTGGGAGGCGACCGGTACCTCCCCATTTGGATCGGTCCTGGTGAGGCGACCGCGATCGCCTTTGCCCAGCAGGGCATGGCTCCGGCCAGGCCGCTGACCCATGATCTCTTCAAGGATGTGCTCGAGGCCGTCGGCCAGGAGCTCACCGAGGTCCGCATCACGGACCTGCGCGAAGGGGTGTTCTACGCGGAGCTGGTCTTCGCCAGCGGGGTCGAGGTGAGCGCGCGGCCGTCCGACGCCATAGCGCTGGCGCTGCGCACCGGAACGCCGATCTACGGCAGCGACGGGGTGCTCGACGACGCAGGCATCGCCATCCCGGACGAACAGGAGGACGAGGTGGAGAAGTTCCGCGAGTTCCTCGATCAGATCTCACCGGAGGACTTCGGCACCAACAGTCAGTGACCGTTCTACGGGGCCGCCGTCAGCGCATTCGACAAGCCTTTCCCCCTCGCGAGTCACGGGAAACCACCCTCAGGGTGATTATCACTCGGCGTGCCGAGTGTGGCGATCGTTGACGCACCCCGAGTGACTGCCTACCTTCGAGATGGCAGGTCAAGGACGGAGGTCGGCGTGAGAAGCAGCGGCGACGGTACGGCAGCGGGTGGGCCGTATCCGCAGCAGGGGAGTACAGCCGACCACACCATCAGGCAACCGGTTCAACCGGCGGCGGTGGCGGGGGGCGGCGTGGCATCGGCCAACGACATCGGCTATCGGGGGCCGACAGCGTGTGCGGCTGCGGGGATCACCTATCGGCAGCTCGACTACTGGGCGCGCACGGGGCTCGTCGAGCCGAGCGTCCGTCCGGCATACGGCTCGGGCACACAGCGGCTCTACAGCTTCCGGGACGTCGTCCTGCTGAAGATCGTCAAGCGTTTCCTGGACACGGGCGTCGCCCTGCAGAACATTCGCACCACGGTTCAGCATCTGCGGGCCCGCGGGTTCCAGGATCTGGAGCGGATGACGCTGATGAGCGACGGGGCGACGGTCTACGAGTGCTCCTCGCCCGACGAGGTCGTCGACTTGCTCCAGGGCGGCCAGGGGGTTTTCGGCATTGCCGTGGGCGTGGTGTGGCAGGACGTCGACGTCGCCCTGTCGCAACTGCACGGAGAGCGCGTGGACACCGGCGAGACACTCGTCGGGAACAACCCCACCGATGAGCTCGCGCGACGGCGCAACCGCGCCGGCTGACCGGGGCGAGGAATCGGGCGCGGCGATTGTCAGTGCCATGCGGCAGCATCGATTGATGTGAGAGCCGCGCCCACCATCCTGCATCTCGACATGGATGCCTTCTACGCCTCTGCAGAGCAGGCGGCGAAGCCCAGCCTGCGCGGAAAGCCGGTCGTGGTCGGTGGGCTGGGGCCACGCGGAGTGGTCGCCACCGCGTCGTACGAGGCACGGCGCTTCGGAGTCCATTCGGCGATGCCCATGGCGCAGGCCCGGCGGCTGGCCCCCAACGCGGCCTATCTGGTGCCCCGCTTCCTGCTGTACCGGACGGTCAGCGACCAGGTGATGGAGCTGCTGGGGCGGCTCTCGCCGCTGGTCGAGCCGCTCAGCCTGGACGAGGCCTTCGTGGACCTGGAAGCCGGCGGGGCGGCCGATGACACGGCTTCCGCGCTGGAGATCGGCGGGCAGCTGCGTACGGCCATCAAGGCGGTCACCGGGCTGACCGGCTCGGTCGGGCTCGCCGGCTCCAAGATGCTGGCCAAGATCGCGTCGGAGCAGGCCAAACCGGACGGGCTGCGGCTCATGGAGCCGGGCACGGAGCGGGAGCTGCTCGCACCGATGCCGGTACGGATCCTCCCCGGCGTCGGGCCCGCGACGGCGGACCACCTGCGCCGCGCCGGGATGACGACCGTCAGTGACCTGGCCGAGGCGGGTGAGGCGGAGCTCGTACGCCTGCTGGGAAAGGCGCACGGCGGCTCGCTCCACCGGATGGCGTTCGGGTACGACGACCGGCCCGTCGTCGCGGAGCGGGACGCGAAATCCGTGTCGGTCGAGGACACCTTCGACGCGGACCTGCACGACCGGGTGCGGGTCAGGACGGAGGTGGAGCGGCTGGCCGGCCGATGCGTCCAGCGGCTGCGGGGTGCCGGGCGGTCCGGGCGGACGGTGGTGCTGAAGGTGCGACGGTACGACTTCTCCACGCTCACGAGGTCCGAGACGCTCCGTGGGCCCACTGACGACCCCACCGTGGTCCGGGAGGCCGCCGCGCGGCTCCTGGCGGCCGTGGACACCACCGGAGGCGTACGGCTCCTGGGGGTGGGCGTCACGGGGCTCGCCGATTACACGCAGGAGGACCTCTTTGCGCAGGCCGCCGGTGAGCGGGCCGCGACCGGGGAAGCGGCCCAGGAGGAAGCGGGTGACGAGAGGGACGAGCCGGCCGGCGGTGCGGGGGAGGAGCCCCCCGAGACCGCCGAACAGCTCGCCGCGCGGCGCTGGCCCGCCGGACACGACGTGCGCCATGACGTCTACGGCCATGGCTGGGTGCAGGGCAGCGGTGTCGGCCGGGTCACGGTGCGGTTCGAGGAACCGGAGTCGGCGCCCGGCCGGGTGCGTACCTTCCGGATCGACGACGCGCAGTTGCGGCCGGCCGATCCGCTGCCGCTGGTGCGGAACCCGGCGGACTACTCGTCCTGGCCGGCCAGTCTGCCGAAGTCCCTGTCCGGGCCGGTCTCCTCGGGCGGGGAGTCCAGACCGTAGTGCCGGTAGAGCTGGAGCTCCTGTTCCGGCGAGAGATGGCGACCGACGCCGAAGTCGGGTGCGTCCTTGATCAGTGCCCGGTCGAAGGGGACGCGGAGCGAATCCTCCACGAACTCGCTGGGCTCCAGCGGGACGAACGCGTCCCGGCTGAAAAGTCCGGTGCGTACGGCTGCCCACTCGGGCACACCGGTTGCGTCGTCGAGGTACACCTCGTCCACGGTTCCGATCTTGGTGCCCTTGCGGTCGAACGCCTTGCGGCCGATCAGGCTGCGCGGATCGATGTCGGTCTGCACGGTCCCTCCCACTGGTCGCGGCTACTCCACAAGCACTACAAAAGTGCAGATCCAGGGGGTTGGCCACTCGAGAATTCCGCCACGAACCCCGCTGGTAGGCTGGTGATGGCTGCTGACCCCGTGCGGGAGAGTCCTCCGGAGCGAATCCGGAGGCGCCGAAGGAGCAAATCCTCCCCGGAATCTCTCAGGCCCCCGTACCGCGCGGACGAGGTCACTCTGGAAAGCAGGGCGGGTTCCGTGCGGCCGAGCGCCGTCGGTTCCCTTCCTCACCGACGGTGAAAGCCGGTACGCCACAAGGCGCGCCGGTGAAGCTCTCAGGTTGAGATGACAGAGGGGGAGGCCGTCCGGGCACCCGCGCCGTGGTGCCCCTCGCAGGTCGTGACAGACCAGGAGGCCTCCATCATGACCCCCCGTCGCACTCCGCTCTCCCAGCTGGAGCAGGGTATTCCGTTCGAACAGCGCCACATCGGTCCCGATGAAGAGGCGCAGTCGAAGATGCTCGCCCAGGTCGGTTACGGCTCACTGGACGAGCTGACCGCGGCCGCGGTGCCCGATGTCATCAAGAGCGCGGAGGCACTCCGGTTGCCGGCCGCCCGCACCGAGGCCGAGGTCCTCGCCGAGCTGCGCGCCCTGGCCGACCGCAACCAGGTGCTGGCCCCGATGATCGGGCTCGGCTACTACGGCACCTTCACCCCGCCCGTGATCCTGCGTAACGTCATGGAGAACCCCGCCTGGTACACGGCCTACACGCCGTACCAGCCGGAGATCTCGCAGGGCCGCCTGGAGGCGCTCCTCAACTTCCAGACGGTGGTCGCCGAGCTGACCGGGCTGCCCACCTCCGGCGCCTCGCTGCTCGACGAGGGCACCGCGGCCGCCGAGGCCATGGCGCTCTCGCGGCGCGTAGGCAAGGTCAGGAACGGCGTCTTCCTGGTCGACGCCGACGCCCTGCCGCAGACGGTCGCCGTCATCGAGACCCGCGCCGAGCCCTCCGGCGTCGAGGTCGTCGTCGCCGACCTCTCCGACGGCATCCCGGCGGAGATCGCCGAGCGTGGCGTCTTCGGTGTGTTGGTGCAGTACCCGGGCGCCTCCGGAGCGGTGCGGAACATCCAGCCGTTGATCGAGCAGGCCCACGAACTGGGTGCGATCGTCACGGTCGCCGCCGACCTGCTGGCCCTGACCCTGCTCACCTCACCGGGCGACCTGGGCGCGGACATCGCGGTCGGCACCACGCAGCGTTTCGGCGTGCCGATGGGCTTCGGCGGACCGCATGCCGGCTTCATGGCCGTACGCGAGAAGTTCGCCCGCAGCCTGCCCGGCCGCCTCGTCGGCGTCTCCGTCGACGCGGACGGCAACAAGGCCTACCGGCTGGCGCTGCAGACCCGCGAGCAGCACATCCGCCGCGAGAAGGCCACCAGCAACATCTGCACGGCTCAGGTGCTGCTCGCCGTCATGGCCGGGATGTACGCCGTCTACCACGGCCCGGACGGGCTGCGGACGATCGCCCTGCGCACCCACCGCTACGCGACGATCCTGGCCGAGGGCCTGCGCGCCAGTGGCATCGACGTCGTGACCGGCGCCTACTTCGACACCCTCACCGTGCGCGTTCCCGGGAAGGCCGACGAAGTCGTGGCCGACGCCCGCGAGCGCGGTGTCAACCTGCGGCTCGTCGACACGGACCTCGTCTCCCTCGCCTGTGACGAGACCACCACCCGTACGCAGATCGCCGCCGTCTGGGCCGCGTTCGGCGCCGACGGGGACATCGAGGAGCTGGACGCCGCGGCTGCCGACGCGCTGCCCGAGGGCCTGCTGCGCACCGACGAGATCCTCACCCACCCGGTCTTCCACCAGCACCGTTCCGAGACGGCGATGCTGCGCTACCTGCGCAAGCTCGCCGACCGGGACTATGCCCTGGACCGCGGCATGATCCCGCTCGGCTCCTGCACCATGAAGCTGAACGCGACCACCGAGATGGAGCCGATCACCTGGCCCGAGTTCGGCGCGCTGCACCCCTTCGCGCCGGCCGACCAGGCGTCGGGCTTCCTCACCCTCATCCGTGAGCTGGAGGAGCGCCTCGCCGAGGTCACCGGCTACGACGCCGTCTCGATCCAGCCGAACGCCGGCTCGCAGGGCGAGTTCGCCGGTCTCCTGGCCGTACGGGCCTACCACCGGGCCAACGGCGACGACCAGCGGACCGTCTGCCTCATCCCGTCCTCCGCGCACGGCACCAACGCCGCCAGCGCCGTGATGGCCGGGATGAAGGTCGTCGTGGTGAAGACCGCCGACGACGGCGAGGTCGACATCGAAGACCTCCGCGCCAAGATCGAGACGCACCGCAACGAGCTCGCCGTGCTCATGATCACGTACCCGTCGACGCACGGGGTTTTCGAGGAGCACGTCGCGGACATCTGCGCAGAGGTGCACGACGCAGGCGGTCAGGTGTACGTCGACGGTGCCAACCTCAACGCGCTGGTCGGCCTCGCCAAGCCAGGCCGGTTCGGCGGCGACGTCTCGCACCTGAACCTGCACAAGACCTTCTGCATCCCGCACGGCGGCGGCGGCCCCGGCGTCGGCCCGGTCGGTGTGCGCGCGCACCTCGCGCCGTACCTGCCGAACCACCCGCTGCAGCCCGCGGCGGGTCCGGAGACCGGTGTCGGACCGATCTCGGCCGCTCCGTGGGGCTCGGCCGGCATTCTCCCCATCTCCTGGGCGTACGTACGCCTGATGGGTGGTGAGGGCCTGAAGCGGGCGACGCAGGTCGCCGTACTCGCCGCCAACTACATCGCCAAGCGCCTCGAACCGCACTACCCGATCCTGTACAACGGCCCGGCCGGGCTGGTGGCGCACGAGTGCATCGTGGACCTGCGGCCCATCTCCAAGGCCACCGGCGTCACCGTCGACGACATCGCCAAGCGTCTGATCGACTACGGTTTCCACTCGCCGACCATGTCGTTCCCGGTCGCCGGGACGCTGATGATCGAGCCGACCGAGAGCGAGAACCTCGCGGAGCTCGACCGCTTCTGCGACACGATGATCGCCATTCGCGGCGAGGTCGAGAAGGTGGCCTCCGGCGAATGGAGCGCGGACGACAACCCGCTGAGCAACGCTCCGCACACCGCGGCGATGCTGGGCGGGGAGTGGGAGCACGGCTACAGCCGTGAGGTGGCGGTCTTCCCGGCCGGTGTCTCGGCCGCCGACAAGTACTGGCCGCCGGTGCGCCGGATCGACGGCGCCTTCGGCGACCGTAACCTCGTCTGCTCCTGCCCTCCGCTGGACGAGTACGACAACTGAGGCATGAGCGGCAGGGCGTGACGCGGACATGCGTCGGGGCCGGTGCGGAGTTCTCTCCGGGCCGGCCCCAGTTCGTACAAGCCGGGTCAGGCGGCCTTCATCACCCGGCCGGTCTCCAGGGGCCGGTGCGGGGCGATGATCTGCCCGTCCGGGAGCAGCTCACCGGTGTCCTCGAAGAGCAGGACGCCGTTGCACAGCAGGCTCCAGCCCTGTTCCGGGTGGTGTGCCGTCAGGCGGGCGGCTTCCCGGTCGGCTGAGTCGGCGGTCGGACATGGTGGCTGGTGCTGGCACATGGCTGGGTTCTTTCGCTGCGGTGTAGTGAATGTCCTGCGGCTTGACGAGGTGTTCATGGCCGCTTCCCCCGTATCGATCGGTCCGGTCCCAGTGTTGCCCCACGGGCCTCAATCCGCAGGGATTTCGCAGCAGCACTTCTCCTTCCTCCGAGGACGCGTCACCCGGCCGGACGGTTCACCGCAACTGCACTGTCACTTCGGGTGGTTCGGGGTGGCCGGACCGGGCTAGTCCAGATGGGCGGGACGGGCTCCCCGCAGCGCTGTGCCCCACCACCGGAGAGGGTGGCGGGGCCCAGCGCTGCGGTGTGGGGCGCGGCCGCTGTCAGGCCGGCGATCCGAGCAGGGGGCCGGGGCCCGGGGTGATGCGCAGCGTCATCACGCGGAGCAGATCGGCGACCCGGTGCGGGCGGTGGGCCGCGATTCCCGGTGGGGCTGGGGCCAGCGGCACCAGGAGATCGGCGGGGGCGAGTGTGCCACCGGCCGCGTCGGCATCGGCGTCGCCGTGCAGCCACAGCGCGAGCATGTAGAGCTCGGGAATGGACAGCAGCCGTGGCTGGTAGTGCGGTGTCACCGTCTCGGCCTGGCGCAGGGCGAGCTCGGTCGAGGCGATGTACGGGCCCTCGAAGAAGTGCGAGAAGGTCCAGCCGTCCGGAGTGAGCACGGTGTCCGCCGCCGCGACCGCCTGCTCGGAGCTGCGGATCACGAACCGCCACGCGGTGAGCCGGGTGGTGGGTGCGAGCCCGCTCGGGCCGATCCGCTCCAGTACATGGACGGGGAGCGGAAGTTCGGGGCTCAGCGGCCCGTGGGCGGATCGCAGAGCCGGTGTGCGGGCCTCGCGGACTGCGGTGGGTGAACCGAGTGCCGCGAGAACGCTGCGGAGAGCGGGCGCGGGAGCCGGGGGAACAAGCAGCGGCATAGTGGGTCGCCTCTCACTTCGGAGACACGGTGATGCGTGGGCGGGTGCAGACGGCGCTGTCGGCATGCGGGGCCAGAGGAGGCCGGTGACTGGGCCGGTGCGTCAACTCTCTGCCTCGTCCGCGAAGTTTATACGACACGTGTTCATGCGGTGATTCCACTAGCCGTCGCAGGTATTGCCGACAAGGCGGTATCAAGACTTTATTATGCGGAGATTAAGCTGATTCGTCGTCGACGGCGCAGCCGCCGCCAGGGATATTTCCCTCGATGCGGTCGGCCGAAACGCGTCGCTGTTTTCGCCGCGTGCCTGGTGGTGGAAACAGCGAACTGTGCCATGCCGACGGAATGTGCCCCGGACGGCCGCACTCAGATTACTGGGTGCGCGGCGATCGCGGGGCGTTATGGATCACCCGGCTGGGCATTATCGACCGTGACGCGAGCGGCCTGGGCCGCGGGCCGCCCACTCGAGGGAGGGACGCTTCGATGGGGGAGAAGGTCGTTGGGGGCGCCTTTGATCTGTCCGATCCGCACAGGTACCGGAGGAAGCTCCATCAGTGCCTGGAGGGACTGGAGAGGCTCCTGAAGGAACGGAGGTTCGACCGCCCTCGCAACTTCATGGGCATGGAGATCGAACTGAATCTGGCGGGCGCCGACGGCCTGCCGAAGATGATGAATGGGGAGGTGCTCCCGCGCATCGCGAGCCGTGATTTCCAGACCGAACTCGGGATGTTCAATCTGGAAGTGAACATAGTCCCGCACCACCTGGACGGACGCGTTTTCGATCAGCTGGCCGAAGAGCTCAGGACCGGCCTCGGATATGCCCACCGGAAGGCGGGCGAGGTCGATGCCGGGATCATGATGATCGGAATTCTGCCCACCCTTGGGCAGGCGGACCTCGTTGCGGCGAACCTCTCGGACGCGGACCGCTACACACTGCTGAACGATCAAATGGTGGCTGCGCGGGGCGAGGATTTCTCCCTCGATATACGCGGCGTGGAGCGATTGGTCTGCTCCTCCTCCTCGATCACCCCCGAGGCCGCCTGCACATCGGTTCAGCTGCATCTGCAGGTGACGCCGGCGCGCTTCGCGGCCGTCTGGAACGCGGCGCAGGCCGTCGCCGGGGTCCAGATCGCCCTCGGTGCCAACTCCCCCTTCCTGTTCGGCAGGGAGCTGTGGCGGGAGTCGCGGCCGCCGCTCTTCCAGCAGGCCACGGACACCAGACCGCCCGAACTCCGGAACCAGGGGGTGCGGCCCAGGACCTGGTTCGGCGAGCGGTGGATCGGTTCGGGGTACGAGCTCTTCGAGGAGAACCTGCGCTACTTCCCCCCACTGCTGCCGATCTGCGACGAGGAGGAACCGCTGCGGGTGCTGGACGAGGGCGGGGTGCCGCAGTTGCAGGAACTGGTGCTCCACAACGGCACGGTCTACCGCTGGAACCGGCCCGTGTACGGCCTGGCCGACGGCGTACCCCATCTGCGGGTGGAGAACCGGGTCCTGCCCGCCGGCCCCACCGTCACCGATGTGATCGCCAATGCCGCGCTCTACTACGGGCTCGTACGGGCGCTCGCCGAGGAGTCCCGTCCGTTGTGGACCAGGATGCCGTTCGCAGCGGCGGCCGAGAACTTCGACGCCGCGTGCCGCCACGGCATCGACGCGGAGCTGATCTGGCCGCGTCCGGGCCGCTCGGGCGGGATGACCCGGGTGCCGGCCGTCAAGCTCGTACGGGACGAACTGCTGCCGCTGGCCGCCGCGGGGCTCGATGCCTGGAACATCGAGCCCGCGGACCGGGACCGCTATCTCGGGGTCATCGAGGAGCGCTGCAGGCGACGGGTGAACGGGGCGTCCTGGCAGGTGGACACCTACCACCGGGCGCGGGAGACCGGGCTCGAACGGCATGCCGCACTGGCCGCGACCACCCGCCGGTACGCCGAACTGATGCACAGCGGCGAGCCCGTGCACAGCTGGCCGACGGGCGTTTTGGGGCGGTGATCTCGTCGTGGCGGGTGTCGTCGTGACGGGCAGCCGTTGTGGCGGGCGTCGGCGGGCCGCCACAGCTCCCGGCCGACGTCGTCCGCCGCGGTTCACGTCCGCGCGGAGGGCTACTCCTGGGCGGCGTGGCTGCTCTGCCCGGCCGTCATGACGGCCTGCAGAATCACGGCCTGGATATCTGCGGGGTCGGTGACCTGGTAGCCCCCGCCGCCGGTCACCTTCGCTATCTCGTTCACTTCTTCGCGGTCGGCCTCCGGGCCGACCGCGATGGCGAGGAGCGGCACGGGGCGCTCCGGGTCGGCGATCCGCTTCAGTTCCGCGATCAGGGCGCTGCGGGAGATGGAGCGGTCGTCCTGGTTCGAGCCGTCGGTGAGGATCACCACCGCGTTGAACTTGCCCTTCACATACGTCGCCTGGGCGTCCTTGTACGCGGCCAGAGCGGTGTCGTACAGGCCGGTCGCGCCGCCCGGCACCGGCTGCAGCGCGGAGAAGGCCGCCGCGAGCCTCTCCCGGTGCGTACCGCCGCCCTTCGCCGGATCGCCGAGCCGGCCGGTCGGAACGAGCCTGCGGTAGTCCTTGTCGCCGTCGAGCGTGGTGGCGAACTCCCAGAGCCCGATCTCGTCGTTCGGGGTGAACTGGTTGAGGGCCTGGATCAGGGACGCTTTGGTGACATCCATCCGGGACTGGTTGCGCCCCGGCACGATCGTGGACATCGAACCCGAGGCATCGACAACCGTCGTCAGCCGCGCGCTCTGTACCGTGATCGTCCACATGCCGAGCGTCTGCTGGAGGTCCTCGGCGGACGGCGCCGCGGTGGCCGCGGTGGCGTACGGCTGGGGCTTGCTGCCGCCCGCCGATGCGACCACCGACTCCCCGGCCGTCCCGTCCGCGTTCCTGAAGCCGTGCTTCTTCAGGGTGGCTTGCGCGCCCGGCTCGTTCAGCAGCGTCATGAACCGCAGCGCTGCCCGGCCCTCGGCCGTACTCATCCTGGTCTCGTCGACCAGCGTGTACGGATAGTCGAGCAGCGGGGTGCCGTCCTTGGGGTAGAAGAGAGCGAGCCTTCCGCCGCCGGTCGACTCCGCGTTGTGGGCGAACGCGGCCTGCTCGGAGAGGAGCACCGCCTGGTTGCGGTACGGATTGCCCTGCTCGGCGCCCGAATCGCTCTGCGCCAGTGTTTCCAGCACCTGGGTGTCGCCGTCCGACATGCGTTGCGCGAGCAGCTTGGCGGTCGCCGCGACCCTGGTGTCGCTGTCACCGCCCTGTTTCTCGGAGGACGTACCGATGCTGGAGAGGGCGAGCAGCCCGGTGGCGCTGCGTGCCGGGTCCGCCGAGCCCAGGCGCACCTTGTCCGAGTCCAGGGCCGCGGCCGTCAGTTCGGCCCACGAGTACTTCTTCTTCGGCCAGCCGAGCTTCTTGGCCGCGGACAGCACCATGGCCATGGTGACGGGGGAGGAGGCGATGGAATCACCGCCGGTGATCGGAATGCCGTCGCCGGAGCCCTTGGCCCGGTCGAGCCAGAGGTCGGAGTCGGGCAGCCAGATCTGGTAGTCCGGCGTACGGGTGCCGGAGGCGATGGCGTCGGCGACCTTGTAGGAATCCCGCGCGACGACCCGTACATACAGGCAGCGGCCGTCGGATCTCAGATCGTCCTCGCGCGCCTTGTCGGCGACGGCCCGCACAGCGGGGGCGATGTCCGGAGAGGCCACCATGGTGAGATGTACGGCGGAGTCCTCGCAGGACTTCGAGAACGACAGCAGGCCGCCCCGCGCCGCGACTACCGTTCCCGCCGCCACCGCGAGGACGAGCGTGGTCGCGATCGCAACGGTGCGCCGACGGCGCTGCAGCGGGCCGTCCCCGCTTCTATCGGTCGCGTAGTCGTCGGGCAAGCTGTGACGTCCCATCTCGGTGGTGCCCCTCCTTGAGGATGAACAAGGAAAAGGGGGACCACACCATCGGCAATGGTGGTTGTCCCCCGGCCTGTCGCGCGTGATCTTCGTACCTGCATTCGAGACCCTAGCGGGGCGCGGCGGGGCATGGGGCGTGAATACACAACTCAAGGCAGGTGTACAGGTGGAGGCGGGGCGTGTGGCTGATTCTTTTCCTCAGGAGGCTGTTTCACAACGGATCTTGCGGTCCGAAACGGTGCTGGTGCTGGCTCTCTCGCTGGGGGCCAGCGGGGTGTCTGCCCTGATCAGTTTTGTCGGATCACTGACGAAACCGGGCGGTTTGAAGGAACAGGCCGCGACTCTCAACAGCTCGTACGCGCCGGGGCGCCCATGGCTGGATCTCGCCTGGCAACTCTTCGGTATCGCGACGGCCCTGGTGCCCGTCGCCCTCGTTGCGCATCTGTTGATCAGGGAGGGCACCGGTCTGCGCGCCATCGGCTTCGACCGGTCCAGGCCGTGGCCGGACCTGGGACGCGGCACGCTGGTCGCGGCGGGCATCGGAAGCGCGGGGCTCGCCTTCTATCTGGTGGCTCGGGCAGCCGGTTTCAATCTGACGGTGGTCCCGGAGTCACTGCCCGACGTGTGGTGGAGATTTCCGGTCCTGATCCTGTCCGCACTGCAGAACTCCGTAGTGGAGGAAGTGATCGTCGTCGGGTACCTGCTGCGCAGGCTCGGGCAGTTGGGGTGGACGCCGATGGCCGCCCTGGTGATGAGTTCGGTGCTGCGCGGCTCGTACCACCTGTATCAGGGCATCGGTGGCTTCATCGGCAACATGGTGATGGGCGTGGTCTTCGTGCTGCTGTACCGGCGCTGGGGGCGGGTCGGTCCGCTGGTGGCGGCGCATGCGCTGCTCGACATAGGGGCGTTCGTCGGATACGCCCTGCTGGCCGGGAAGGTGGGGTGGCTGCCTACGCCGTGAGCGGGGTGGGTGTCGGCGGGTGGTGTTCAGCGCGGGCCGTGCTGGGGCGATCCGCGGGCGGTGTTCAGAGCTGAGGGCGTACGGGAGTGGTCCGTACGCCCTCCGTCGCGTTGTCGTCGGAAGGCTCAGAGCGCCGTGAGCAGTTCGCCGTCGATGACCGTGACGGCGCTGCCGGTCAGCAGGGTGCGCTCGCCGCGCAGCGAGGTGCGGACCAGGCCGGAACGGGCGGAGGCCTGTAGTCCGGTCAGCTCGTCACGGCCGAGGCGGGCCGACCAGAAGGGGGCCAGTGCGGTGTGGGCGCTGCCGGTCACCGGGTCCTCATCGATCCCGACGCGTGGGAAGAAGCCGCGGGAGACGAAGTCGTAGCCGCGGGTGGGGTCCTCGGCGGCGGCCGTCACGACGATGCCCCGCCGGGAGAGGCGGGCCACCGCGGCGAGATCCGGAGTCAGCCCTCGTACGGTCGCCTCGTCGGCCAGCTCCACGACCAGGTCGCCGATGTGGGGGCCGGTGTCGTGGACGGAGAGGGGTTCCACGTCCAGGGCGCCGCCCAGCCCGGCCGGGACGGACTCCGGTGTCAGAGGGGCTGTGGGGAAGTCGAGGGTGACTGTGCCGTCCGGGTGGCCGGTCGCGGTGAGGATTCCGCATCGCGCCGTGAAACGTACCGTGCCGCTCGCCGCCCCAGTGGTGTGCAGGACGTGCGCGGTCGCGAGGGTGGCGTGCCCGCACATGTCCACCTCTGTCGTCGGGGTGAACCAGCGCAGTGCCCAGTCCGCTTCGCCACCCAGCGGCAGCCGGTGGGCGAAAGCGGTCTCGGAGAGGTTGACCTCCGTGGCGATCGACTGGAGCTGCGCGTCGTCGGGAAAGGTGTCGGAGTCCAGCAGCAGGACTCCTGCCGGATTCCCGCTGAAGGGGCGGTCGGTGAACGCATCGACGATTCGGATCCTCATGACGCCGACCATAAGTGCGACGGAACGTGGCGGGACAAGGCCAATTCGGTGTCACTGGACCGAAATGCCGGCCGCCGGCCGGGACTTCGAGCGCCTGTCGCCCGATTCCGGCTGCTACTCCGTCCATCAGCCGTGAGTGCCGGGCACGATGCGGCGGACCGGGGGTGTCAGAGGCGGACGGTAACGTCTTGCGCATCGGACCGAGGAGGCCCCGTGGCGACCAAGTGGAGTTTGACGATCGACTGCGCGCACCCGGCAAAGCTGGCCGAGTTCTGGGCGCTGGCACTGGGCTATACGGCGAAGCCCGCGCCCGCAGGCTTCGGGAGCTGGGCGGAATGGTTCGCTCATCACGAGATCCCGAAGGACGAGTGGGATCAGGGTGCGTACCTCTCCGATCCGGACGGGGTGGGCCCCAACCTTTCTTTCCTGCAAGTGCCGGAGTCGAAGGTCGTGAAGAACCGCTTGCATCTGGACGTGCAGGTCGGAGGTGGTCGTGACACGCCCTGGGAGGTGCGATGGCCGCGAGTGGTCCAGGCGGTGGAGCGGCTGACCGCTGCGGGGGCGAACGTGATCCGTGAGGACGAACTGCGGGGCAGACCCGATCATGTGATGCTGGCCGACCCCGAAGGAAACGAATTCTGCCTGGTCTGACGGCGACTATTTCGGTCCGTTGCGGGTCCTGAACAACGCCGAGGTCCAGAAGGCCCGTCAGGGGCCTGCGGTTGCATCGGTGCGGGGCCGCTGCGGGTCCCGTCGAACTCTCACGGATCGCAGTTCGTCTCATCGGCGATTGGGTAAGAAGCCGTTGTTGAACCGGATGCGATCGTTGAATTCCTGCTGTTCAGGCATGGTTTCAGCCGGGGTGAGGGATGGTCTCGACGTTCTGTTTCCGCTTGATCGTCGAGGGGTGCGCGATGGCGTCGATGCTGGGGTTGCTGGAGGCACGGGAAACGGCTGCCCGCGAGCGGGTGGAGGACCTGCGGGAGGAAGCGGCCCGTACGGCCGCGGCGCTGGAGGCCGCCGAGATCGAGTTGGACCGGCGAGTGATCGCGCGCGAAGAGCTCGTCGACGCCCTGGCCGCATCTGCTGAAGAGACCACCGCCGCGACAGAGGCCGAAGGCGAGGAAGCGTCTGCGCCTGTGTCCGCGTCGCTGCCGGGAGCGACCGTGCCGCCCTGGCGGGAAGGGCTGTCGGTGTCGGTGCTCTCGCTGGACAACCAGCGGATCCTGATGCTTCCAGAACACGGTGATCCACCGATCGGCGCGTGAGTCGCGTACCCAGATCCGGGAGACGTCGTAGGGGTCGAAGTGGACCTCCCACAGACCCTTCTTCGCCGTTACCCCCGAGCGCTGGCGGCGCAGTGGGTTCAATTCCGGGCTGTCGTAGGTGTGGTGCGTGATGCGGATGCCGTAGGCGTTGATCGCCTGCCAGCGCTCGGGCAGCAGCTCGACGTAGTCCTCGCCGCCGAGCGGCACTGGGACGTATCCGCAGGATTCAAGCAGCGTGGCGTACTTCTCGTTTGGCGAGAACGCCCGCGCCGGTGCGTCCGGATCGCGCAGCGAGTCGTGGGGCCTGGTCTGCCAGACGGCTTTACCGACCGCGGGAGCTCGTGTTCCGGCTCTGACCTGCGGTGATTCATAGACTACATGTCCGTGACGATGAGTTGGGTTCGTTGCTGTAGCTCGTCTGGGTGGTCTCCGGGTGTGAGTAGTTGCGGTACAGGAAGTGCCGCTGAGATTGATCATGGTCGGCTAGGCGGTGCTCCGGTGATCACCCGACAAAGGCGGTGCGGAGAATGTCGGGTGATCGGGGCCGGTGTCGCCGCACGATGGGGGCATGGATGACACGACCTTGGTATCCCGTTTCCTCCGCGACGGCTTCGTGAAGTTGGAGGGCGCTGTCGCGCCGCGCGTGGCCGCGGACTGCGCGCGGCTGCTGTGGCGAGAGACGGGCTGCGACCCGGACGACCCGTCGACGTGGACGAAGCCCGTGCACTGGGTGGGCGGCATGGCGCAGGGGCCGTTCGCCGCCGCACCCAACTCCCCGTCGCTGCAGCGCGCGTACGACCTGCTCGTCGGCGCGGGACGCTGGGAGCCGCGCTACTCGCTGGGCACGTTCCCGCTGCGCTTCCCGCACGAGGAGGAGCCGGACGACGCGGGCTGGCACATCGAGGGGAGCTATCTGCCGGAGGGCGAGAGCTGGTACTTCACGAATCTGCGCTCCCAGGGCCGGGCGCTGCTGATGCTGTTCCTGTTCAGCGAGGTCGGTGAGGAGGACGCCCCGACCCGGATCCGGGTCGGCTCGCACCTCGACGTGCCGAAGGTGCTGGAGAAGTACGGGGAGGACGGGGCGAGCGGGCTGACCCTCGCGCCCGACCTGGTGGCGGCGTCCGACCACCGGCCACTTGCCCTCGCCACCGGGTCCCCGGGCGATGTCTTCCTGTGTCATCCGTTCCTGGTGCACGCGGCGCAATCGCACCATGGGGTGCGGCCGCGCTTTATGGCCCAGCCGCCGCTGATGCCGGCCGCGCCGTACGAACTGGAGCGGGCCGACGGCGCGTACTCACCCGTGGAGATAGCGATCCGCCGGGGCCTGGGGCAGGACGCCCCCGGTCCGGACGGGGACGGCATCGACCGCAGCGCAGCGTAAACGTGCCTCACGACCATCGCTGGCAAAGTGGCCATGAGGGAATAGGAAGGAGGCCGGGCATGCTGGAGCGGCTGAACCAGGCCATGGAGCACATCGAGTGCCATCTCGACCAGGCCGTCGACGTGGAGGAGCTGGCACGCCTCGCGGCCACCTCGGAGCACCACCTGCGCCGGATGTTCTCCGCGCTGGCGGGCATGCCGCTGTCGGAGTACGTCCGGCGCCGCCGGCTCACCCTCGCAGGTGCCGAAGTACTCGCGGGGCGTGAGACGCTGCTGGAGATCGCGGTGCGCTATGGCTACAGCTCCGGCGAGGCGTTCGCGCGGGCGTTCCGTGCCATGCACGGCATCGGACCGGGCGAGGCCCGACGTACCGGCGCAGCGCTCACCTCCCAGTCCCGGATGGCTTTCCGCCTCACCATCGAAGGGAGCAGCAGTATGCGATACCGCGTTGTGGACAAGGCGGACTTCAACGTCGTCGGACTCAAGACCCGGGTACCGCTGGTGCATGCAGGGCCGAACCAGGCGATCATGGACTTTGTCCGTGGGATCGACCCGCAGACCCTGGAGCGCCTGGAGAAGCTGTCGGACCAGGAGCCGCACGGCATCGTCGCGGTCTGCGACGGCATGGACCCCAGCCGCGCCGAGGGCACTGAACTCGACTACCACCACGGCGTCATCACCTCCCCGGCCGCGCTGGAGGGCACGACCACGTTGGCCGTCCCGGCCGGCACCTGGGCGGTCTTCACCACCTCCGGGCCGGCACCGCAGGCCATCCAGGAGCTGTGGCGGGACGTGTTCACCGAGTGGTTCCCGTCGAACCCGTATCGCACCCGCACCGGCCCTGAGATCCTGCGCACCCGCCTGTCGCCGGAGAAGACTGAGGCCGACGCCGAACTGTGGCTCCCGGTGGAGCCCGAGCGCGGCTGAACACAGCGGCAAGCCCCCGGGCAGGCGTGTGCGAGCGCTTCGGTTGGCCTTTCGCGCCAACCGAACCAGTCGGACGCCGGCAAGATCAATCTCAGCGGCACTTCTTGTACCTCAACTACTCACGCCCGGTCTCGTGGGACGGCCCGTCCACCGGGACGGTGGACGGGCCGTGAGCTGGTCGGCAGGACAGGATCACGTCGCTGATCCCGGGTCGGTGAGGCGGGCTTCGAGGTCGGCGACGCGGCGGTCTTGGAAGCGGAGGTTGGAGCGGGCAGCCTTGAGCCGCTCGTCGAGCGTGCGGTTGTCGGTCGTGAGCTGGCGGACCCGCTGCTTGAGTGTGGTGTTCTCGGTGGTGATCCGCTGGATGGCTTCTTCTGTCCACTCGGCTTGCAAGTCCCGGATCTGGCCGAGGAGTTCACCAGTGCGGGCCCGTTGGGCGATGATCTCGCTGTGAGCCGCTTCGAGGGCATCTTCGGCGTTCAGGGCACGTTCGCGCCAGGTCGCCTCGCGCCCATCGTCCTCATCGGCGAGCAACTGAGTCCGGCGGTCTCCGGTCTCGGCCATCGCGGTGGCGATGGCGGCTCGGGCCTCGGCGTTGTCATAGAGGAAGGTGCGGGAGACGTCCGCGCGGCGGGCGACGGCGGTGACGCTGACCTGGGCTTTCTCGCGCCTGAGTCGGGTGATGGTTTCGCGGACCCGTTGGAGGACGGCCTCGGTCTTGTGGCGGCGGGCGGCCAGGGCAGCGGCGGTGCGGGGTTCCGGAACGGCAGCGGTCTTCATGCGATGTCCTGCTCGGGGTCGTTGTCGGTTGTGCACGTATCGCCGTACTCGCTCTGTTCGTCGGCGCCCGCGTCGGCGAGGTCGGCGGCGCGGAAGGCAGTGGACCACACGGGGTGGAAGTAGTCCTGGGGTTTGCGCAGGTCCAGGGCGAGGGCGTCGTCGAGGAGGCCGAGGCCGGCCAGGGCCTTCTCCAGGCCGTCGATGGCGCGGGCGGTGGGCTCGAAGTAGCGGTGCAGATAGTCGGCGGTGGCGTCGTCAGGGGCCCCTTCGGCCAGCAGTCGCCACTGTTCACGCTTGCGGCGCCAGTAGAGGAGGTCGGCGCCGGAGAGGACGAACTTGTCGCAGTTGTGGCAGTCGAGGTTCCAGGGACATGCGCCACCGTCGACGACCGGCTGGAAGGTGCAGAAGCCGCCCTCGGCGGGGGTGCTGCGGCGGGCCAGATCGATAGCGAGGGCTTGGGCCTGCTCGCGGGTAAGTGGGGTGGTCGGCTCGGTGAGGACTTCACCAGGGCTGGGGCTGCCGGGGCCGGCGACCCAGACGTGCTGGAGGACGTCCTCCAGATCGGATTGGGTCAGGTGGATGTAGTGCTCGGCCATTCGCTCGGAGACGTGGCCGAGGTAGCGGCGGACGTGCGTCAGGCTTGCCCCGGCCCGCAGCAGACTGGTCGCCAGACTGTGGCGGGCCTGGTGGGGAACCCAGCGGCCGATGTCGAGGTCGTCGATCCAGAGCTTGAAGCCCTTGTGGAACCACTTGTAGCTCAGCGGCCGATGGCCGTCGCGGTTACGGATGTTGGTGGGAAACAGCGCCATCTGGGCGCGTTCCTCGGTGGTGGGCGGCCGGTTGTTCCGGGCCTCGAACAGGGCCAGGGTCTTGCGCTGGCGGGCTTGAAGGAGCTGGTGGACCCGCTCCGGGATGCGCAGGGCCTGGTCGTAGTTGCCGACTTTCGTCTGGTCGTGCCAGAGCATGGGGAGTCCGCCGTAGCGGCCGAGGCAGTCCAGACGGAGCTGGAGGACTTCTCCGCAGCGGCGGCCGGTGACGATGATCGTCTCCCAGGCGTCCCGCAGGCCGCGGTCGAACGGGTCGTAAGTCTCGGAGAGGCCGCGCAGGTTGGTCTCGTCGGCGAGCGCGCGGGCGACGCCGTCGGCGAACGGCGGTCGCGAACGGCGGACTGTCCGCCCTGGCGAGGGCATGGCGGCGATGAACGCCCGGTCCAGGCCGATGCGTTCGGCCTCTCCCGACTCCATCGCCCCGCGCAGGAGGCGCCGGGTGCGGTGGAACACGCGCTGGCGGGTGTTGTCGGTCACGATCGACTGCTTGCCCGGGCGCCCTCTGGCCGCGAGCGAGACGAGGCCGTCCCGCTCGCGTTGCCGCTGGTCGGCGACGAACTGATGCATATGGTCTGCCGTCAAGGCTCGCGGGTCGTGGCCACCGGACGGCGCGTGGAGTTCCAGGAAGGTACTCAGCTCCAGACCGGCTCGGCGCATGTCGTCGAAAGTGCTTCCGCTGCGCGGACAGCCGGGAGAGCGCAGGATCGCGACGAGGTGGTCCCAGATGAGGTCGCGGAGCCATCGCTGGGAGACGCCCGTGAGGTCCATGTGAACCGAGCGGCCGGTGAGCTTCCGTCCGAAGTGCTCGGTGAGGATGTATCCGAGCTCGCGCGTATCGGCCAGCGTCACGTAGAGAGGCTGCAGCCAGCCAGCCAGCCAGCCAGCCAGCCAGCCAGCCGGCCACGGCCCGGACGATGTGGACCGCCTCGCGGCTGGCTGCCTTCTGCAGCAGCCGTTCCTCCTCGGGGCCCGCATCCGTCAGCGACCGCAGACCGTGCTCACGGGCGAAGTTCGCCAAGCCCTGCCAGGTGACCAGTTCCCAGCGGCCGTGAGCCTTCTGGGTGTAGGTGAACATGCCCCACTTGATCTCGGCCCGCAGCAGCGGATGCAGCCCCCGAAGATTGACCTGTGCAGGCCGGAGCACGGCCCCGGCACTCCCGCACCAGCGCCGGAACGTGAACTCGTCCTCGTAGCTGACCGGCGTGACCAATCCCCGGCGCCCGAAGCGGGTGCCCCACTGCGACGGCAGCGTCGCTCCTCCGTCCTTCCGCTCGATCCGCTGGACCCTCAAGTCCCCGACCACGATGTGCCGTACCACTCGTCCTCCGTACCGACTCCGGAACATGGCAGACGTTCCGGTCCCGGTCGGTAAACGAGCCCATGACGTCCATTCACAGACCCAGGCGGACATCACGGGCAGCACAACTCACGGTCGGTAAAGCCCACTTTACCGACCGTGGTTTGTGCTGTTCGTGATGTCCGTTCGAGCCTGTGGCGTGGACGTCATGGGCTTGTTTACCGACCGGGTTCAGGACGTTCGTCATGTTCTGGAGTCGGTACGGAGGACGAGTGGTACGGCAGCTTGTTGTTGGGGACTTGAGGGTCCAGCGGATCGAGCGGAAGGGCGGACGAAGGTCGTGGACCATCGTCTGGCCGGAGAGCACGCTCCACGCCGAGGCGGACCGGTTCCTGCGCGTCCATGACGGCTCAGGCACACAGAAAACCTACGCGTACTACCTGGTGGACCATCTGCGATGGCTGGAGCGCGAGTGCCTGGACTTCGCGACGGTCCAACTGCGTGACCTGGAAAGGTACATGGGCATCGTCGGCGCCGAGGTCCATATGCCGCTCGGGGAGCCGTGGCGGGTGGGTAAGCGTCCCTACGGTCGGTCCGCGCTGTCGATCGCGGCCTCCTGCCTGAAGGGCTTCTATCTGCACCAAGCCTCCCTCGGCGTCAACGTGGGCCTTGGTGAGAAGCTCGATGGCACGCGGCTGCCGTCGCGGGTGGACCGTCGCCGCTCGTTCCTCGGGCATGTGAAGTCCGCGATGCCGGCGAACCCGCTCGCGCCGAAAGGACCGCACCGCCGGCACCCGAAGATGCTGCCCGACGGGGCGAGGGAGAAGCTGCTGGAGACGGCGAACTCGGCCCGGGACCGGATGGTGGTGACCTGGCTGGCCGACGGTGGCCTGCGGATTGGCGAGCTCTGCGGGCTGCACCTGGCCGACCTGCACCTGCGCGAGAACGCGTCCTGCGGCGAGTGCCGCACCCCGCACCTGCACGTCTGCCACCGGCCCGGCAACCCGAACCGGGCCGAGGCCAAGACCAAGCACCCCTGGCAAGTCGAACACGGCACGGTCACCGGCGGGCTGATCAAACGGGTCAGCCCGGAGATGGTGCACACCTACTTCGAGTACCTCACCAGCGAGTACCCGCGCGGCGCCGGACACGGCATGCTCCTGGTCCAACTGCACGGTGCCAGCGCCGGACAGCCGTGGGCGCCGGTCGGTGCCCGGTGGATGCTCGGCCGGGCCGGGAAACGCGCCGGGCTCGGGCTGGTGAAACCCCATGCCTTCCGGCACACGTTCACCTCCGCGGTCCTCGACGCTGCCGACGGCAACCTGCTGATAGCCCGGGATGCCGGCGGCTGGGCCTCGGCCGCCACGGTCGACGAGGTCTACGGACACGTCGACATCCACGACCCCGCCTTCGACTCCGCTCTGCGCGCGGTCTGGGGTGAGACGCGGTGACCGCGCCTGTTCTGACCCCCCGGTGCGGGATAGCCGGGAGGGACGGGACCGGTTGGAGATCATGACCGCCCTGGTCAACTCTCCGTCCTTCGACCCCGTGTTCCGCTCGGAGATCGTCGAGATCCCACCGGACCACCCCGTCTACCGATGGGTCTGCCTGGTCACCGATTGCGAGCGACCGAGGGCGGGCCGGGGAGATCTCTGCGGCGCCCACGAGACTGCGTGGCGGCAGCTGCGCGCTGAGCGGTCCCGAGCGGACTTCCTGCGCACCGCCGATCTGGTCGGGCACGGCGAGGAACTGCGTGAGCGACTGTGTCGGCTTTGCCCCGAGCGGCCGTCGCGCCAGTTGACCTTGGAATTGTGTCACCACCACCAGTTCAGCTGGTATCACTACCGCGACCGACACGGAGACGCCGCCGACTTCGACACCTGGCTGGCCAAGCAACTGCCCCGGCCCGGATATGGACGCTGCAAAGCTGTGGTCTGCCCTGACCTGGCGGAATCGCCCCTGGGGCTCTGCTATCGGCACCACCGGCGCTATCTCAGGGAAGGACGGCCGGGCGGGGCGGTGCTGCCAGCGCAGTGGGGCAACCGCTACGAGCGGGTCGGTTCGCCAGTGCCAGTCTCCTACGACAACGAGTCGGACTTCCGGTGGTGGTGCTCAAGGACGGCGCCGGTATCCCGACCGGGTCAGATCAACCTCCGCGGCCTGCACTCGCTCCTGAGAGCCGAGATTCAGTGGGGACTGTTCGTCCATGCCCGTGGATCGGGCAGGCGTTGGGAACTCACCCAGATCCAGAGCCTGGCGGACTACTGCCGCGACCACGGATTTCACTCGCTCACCGACCTGGCCGCCGGCAGCGTGGACCCGGACGAGGAAGGGGGTCGGCTGACCACAGCCGGCCGGGACGCCTCCTACCTCGCCCGGATCCTCATCGACCTGCTCACCCCGCTCTATGTGACGCCGGAGCAGACCCGCGAGCAGGGTTACCTGAACACTGAGCACTTCGGCCGCAGGCTGAACAACCGGTCGCCACGCATCGACCTGACCTCGATATCTCAGCGATGGCTCCGCGACCTGGCCTGGGATCATTTCGCCGCGATACTGCGATCCCCGAGCTGCCCGCGCTCAGGTCACACCTTCGACGGCACCCGGCGAGCCTGCACCGAACTCAGCGCCTTCCTGGAGATCCAGGCCCCCGGCGGCGGTCACGACCCAAGGCTGCTTCGGCCGCACCACGTCCACGACTTCGCCGCCGACCAACGACTCCGCGAACTGGACGGACTGCCGTCCCTGGGAGTGAAAGGCCTGCACGGCAAACCGTCCATCGTGACCGCCTACACCCGCCAGATGGTCTTCACCCGCACCCGGCGGATCCTCCTGGAAGCCCTGGAATCCGGCGAAGCAGAACGGCTCGGCCTCGACCGGGGTTTCGTCACCGCCATGCCTTCTCCGGGCAGGATCATCACCCGGACACGGACCCCCTTCTCCGACGAAGTCGCCCGAGCCCTCGCCGCGGAGACGAACCTGCAGACGCTCGCCGCCTGCCACGACCCGGCCGACCGCGGACTCCGCGACGCCTGGGAGACCATCATCGTCACCGGACGGCGCTGCAGCGAGGTGATCAAACTGCGTCTGGATTGCCTGGGTCGCTACGGCGGGCTCCCCATGCTCTGGCACGACCAGACGAAGGTCGGCAACTACGACGCCGCGATCCGCATCCCTGAACAGCTCCACCAGCGGCTGGAAGCGCGACAGCGCAAGACCCTGGCGTTGTTCGCCACTCGCCACAACCGCCCGCCGACCCCGGAGGAACGCGCCCATCTGCCGCTGTTTCCCAGCAACCAGCGCAACAGCGACAGCCGTCGGCCCCTGTCCTACCAGTGGTTCCACCGGGGCTTCAAAGCATGGATCAACGGTCTCGACATCGGCCGGTGGGTGCCCCATCAAGCCCGGCACTCGCTGGCCACCAGCCTGCTGCGAGCCGGAGCGAGCCTGACCCACATCCGCCGCTACCTCGGTCAGGTATCCGAGCGCATGGCCGAGCACTACGTCCACCTCGCCCAGTCCGACCTGGAGAGCGTGCTCCAGCACGTCTGGGTGGCTGGCCCCGGCGCCGCCAACCCCGGCGAAATCCTCACCGACGACCTCACGCCACTCAACCAAGAACACGCCATGGCCATCGCGATCGACCTTGGCCGCCGCAGCACCCCCGCCGAGGGCGGCTTCTGCACCTTCCAGCCCGTCGTCGACGGCGGGGACTGCCCCTGGAGTCTCAACTGCCATTCCTGCGACAAGTTCGTCCTGTCCGGGGCCGATCTTCTCTACTGGAGGCGCAAGCGCGAGCAGTGGCGACTGCTGGCCGAGGGCGCCCCGGATGACGCCACCGCCGACTACCTGCACGCCTACTTCGAACCCACCGCCCGCGCCATCGACGGTCTGGAGAAGGCCCTGGCCGGCCTCGGCCTGCTCGACGACGCCCTCGCCCTGGACCTGCGCAAACCCCAGGACTACTTCCACCGCGTCTGGTCCACCGCCTTCCGCGCCGCCGACCTCGTCGACGCGGGCGCCGAAGGGGAGAGCGAGTACAGAAATACGTACACACCCGAGGACACCGCCCCCGAACAGGACGTCGCATGAACACCGTCCCCGAGCCCCGCACCGCCGCTGCCCTGGCAGCACGCCGCAGCAGGACCGATTCAGCCCTCCTGCGGGTTCGCGAGTCCATCACCCGGCTGCGGCGCGAGAAAGCCCAGGTCAGCGTCGCTGCTGTCGCCCGGCGGGCGAACGTCTCACGCACCTTCCTCTATGACAACCCCGAGGCCCCGGCCGCCGTCGCTATGGCGATGGCGGAGGCCGGTGACCGGCGGTCCCGGATGCTCGCCGAACAGGACGACGAGCGCGAGGCGACCTGGCGCGAGCGCGCGCTGAACGCCGAGGACGCACTCAAGGCAGCCCAGGCCGAGATCCTCGCCCAGCGCACCCGAATCGGCGAACTCCTCGGCCAGATAAGGGACTTGCAAGCCGAGTGGACCGAAGAGGCCATCCAGCGGATCACCACCGAGAACACCACCCTCAAACAAAGGGTCCGCCAACTGACCACCGACAACCGCACCCTCGACGAGCGGCTCAAAGCCGCCCGCTCTAACCTCCGCTTCCAGGGCCGACGCGTCGCCGACCTCGAAGCCCGCCTCACCGGGCCAGAACCACCGGCCTGATCGCATCCCGCTGATACCTCATGGCCCGTCCACCGCCCCGGTGGACGGGCCCATCCCGTGATCCCGCTGGCCAGGCCGAACGGGCCACCGTCAGATGAGGGGGTGGCGGCTCGTCCGTGCGGTCATTCGTGTCGCGGAAACGCGCCTCATGCCCCGGCGACTCCGTCGATGCGCTCTCGGATCAGATCGGCATGGCCATTGTGACGCGCGTACTCCTCGATCATGTGGACCATGATCCAGCGCAGCGACACGCCGTGATCGCCTACATGGCCAGCTTCCTGTTCGGACAGGCGACCGGAGTCGTCCAGTGATGCGGCGGCGATGAGCTCACGGCCGCGAGCGACTTCCGTTTGCCAGACAGTCGTCGCCTCGTCGAGTCCACGGTCCGGATGAAGACCAAAGCCATCAGCATTGCTCTCCCCGAAGACCGGGGACACGTCCTGGCCCGTGAACACGCGCTGGAACCAGTTGCGTTCCACTTCAGCCATGTGCTGGACGAGACCCAGCAGCGTCATCGACGACGGCGCCACCGAGGCCATTCGTAATTGATCATCTTTGAGGCCCGAGCACTTGAGGGCGAGGGTCGCACGGTGAAAGTCAAGCCATGCTTCCAGCATGGCGCGCTCATCAGCATGCGCGGGAGGGATGGGCCGTCCATCCGGTGTCGTAGTCATGACCGCACTCTGGCAGCAGCGGCCATGACCTGCGACCGTCTTCGCTGGCGACGAACACGCCTGATCGACGCCTCCCGAGGCAAGCCAAAACATCAAACTCACAGCGACAGCCCCATCCCATCGTCACGAACATGTAGTCTATGAATCGCCGCAGTTCAGAGCCGGTGCACGAGCTCCTGCGGTCGGTAAAGCCTGCTGGCAGAACCGCCCTCACGAGGGGCTGCGAGATCCCGACCATCCGGGCCGGCAGTTCACGCCGAACCAGAAGTACGCCGCGCTGGTCGAGGCCTGCGGCTACGTCCCTGTCGCTCTCAGCGGCCAGGACTACGTTGAACTCCTCCCTGCGGCCTGGCGGGCCGTCAACTCCTACGGCATCCGGATCAACAACCGCACCTACGACGTCCCCGAGCTGGGGCCGATGCGGCAACGCGACTCAGGGGTCACTGCCAAGCGTGGGCTCTGGGAAGTCCACCGTGACCCCTACGACGTCTCCCGCGTCTGGGTACGCAACCACCGCGGCGCAGGCGAGTGGATCCAGGCAACCTGGAAGTACTTGAACCGAGCGCCCGTTCCCTTCGGTGACCTCGCCTGGGACCACGTCAGCCACCAGCTGCCCAAGGCCACGGAGGAAGAACTCGCCGAGGCCGTCTCCGCTCTGCTTACCCGCGCCCACGCCGGTCCTGAACAGCCAGCGGCAAACAAGCGGAAGGCCAAGCGGTCCAAGGCGGACCGCCGTGTCACGGCCCGGACCAAGGCCACTGCACCGGCAGCAGCCACACCTCTGCCGCGACCGGAGACGCAACCCTCGCCGGAGCCGCCGGCGGAGGACGAGGAAACGATGGCCGAAGTGATCCCGCTGGGCATCTTCGACCCGCTTGAGGACCCCTGGAGACGTTCGTGAGCACGCCGCTGGCAGACCAGCCGGAAGACGATTTCGGCCGCTACCTGACAGCCCTGCCCGGCTGGCGCGAGTTCATCGCGGGGGCGATCAGCGAGCCGATGGCCATGGTGACGCAGGACGTGTACGACGCCCTGACCAAAGAGGACAGATACCAGTACGACGAGGACCGGCTCGACCACCATGCCCGCCTGCAGGTGGTCGCCACCTCAACCGTCCGGCACACCGTCACCTGCGGACGCCGCCTGGTCATCCTCAACCGCGGCGCCATCAGCGCCCGCCGGGGCCTCATCGTCACCGGCCCGGCCAACACCGGCAAAACGATCGCCCTGACCCAGCTCGGGCTGGCGCATGAGCTGCAGGACCGCCGCCGGCACCCTGGCCAGGACGAGCGCATACCGGTCATCTACATCACCGTCCCGCCCGCCGCGACACCCCGCATGATTGCCGCGGAGTTCGCCCGTTTCCTCGGGCTCCCGGTCCTGAGAAGCTCCAACATCACCGACCTCACCGAAGCCGTGGTCGGAGTCTGCACCAAGGCCCGCACCGGTCTCGTCCTGGTCGATGAGATCCACAACATCTCCCTGCACACCCGCACAGGAGCCGAAGCGTCGGACACACTCAAGTACTTCTCCGAGCGCATCCCCGCGACGTTTGCCTATGCCGGCATCGACATCGAGGGCAGCGGCCTGTTGTCCGGCACCCGCGGCGACCAGATCGCCGCTCGCTTCACCTCGGTGGCCACCCACCCCTTCCCCTACAACAAGGAGTGGAAGGGCCTGGTCGCGCAGATGGAGGCGAACCTCCTGCTGCACCAGCACACACGTGGCACCCTGACTCGCTTGGACCGCTTCCTGCACACCCGAACGGGCGGCATGATCGGCACCCTTTCCCATCAGCTCCGCGGAGCTGCCGTGGATGCCATCCTCACCGGCGCCGAGAAGATCACCAAGCCCGGCCTACTGGCAGTCGACCTGGACATCGCCTCCCGTCGCAGGCACCCCGGCGGGCTCTCGGACGCGGATAAGTGACCCACCCCACCGCGGACAACGAGCCGATCACCAAGCTTCCCTTCCAGGTCCGGCCGATTGCCGGTGAAGGCTGCTATCCCTTTGTCGCCCGCCTCGCCCGCGCCAACTGCCTTCCGCCCGCCTACCTGCGGCGCTTCCTCGCAGGACCGCCCAGATATCAGGGCCGTCCATCTTGGGCACGGATCGCCGCCGTCACCGGCCGTGACCCCGAACAGCTACGGAAGACGCTCGACACCGTCAAGTGCAAGAGATGCGGCTCCGAATTCGCCGTCACCCGCACGTTCGGCGTCATGCCCGTTTACTGCTCGACTCGTTGCCGCGTTCCCCAGAAGCATCACGTCATGGAACCCTGCCGAATCTGTCGGCAGCCGATGAAGATCCAGTTCGGTCAACGTCACCGGCTCTGTTCCTCTGGCTGCCGCAGAGTGGCCTACATCGAACGTCGTTCCCGCGAGGAGGACGCCGCTGACCGGCAGCCCTTCCGCGATTGCGCCGCTTGCGAAGGCCCCATGCCGCCGACCCCTCAAAGCGCCGACAAGCACACCTGCTCGGAGACATGCGAACTGCAGGTCTCCCGCTGGGACCGACTGATCGAGAGGGACGGGCTCCCCTGCCTTCCAGGACATGCGTGTTCTGCGGCATCCCGATAAAAGCGAAGTCGCTCGCCGATCCCCCTCGCCGCTGGTGCAGCCGCCGTTGCCGCACATGGTCGTCTGCGGGCGCTGACCCATCTATCTTCCTCGGGCCGGTGTCCTGCGGCCAGTGCCATAAACCGATTGACCGCCGCAAGGACGGCTGGACCCGACGCTGGTGCTCGCGCAAGTGCTACCGACTGTCCCGCGGCTGGCCTGAGCAGCCAAAGAAAGCTGCGCAGTCGAGCGGCTGATCGAGCAAACCGTCTGGCGCCTTCGCCCGAACGGCTGCCCGGCCCTCGCTCAGCTCTTCCGCTCACCCAGGACACAGAATTCGTTGCCCTCCGGGTCGAGGAGGGTCACCCAGTGCTGCTCGTCCTGCACGGTGTCGGCGCGCCGGGCACCGAGGGAGAGCAGCCGGGCGACCTCGGCCTCCTGGTCGTCGGGGCGGAAGTCGGGGTGGAGCCGGTTCTTCGATGTCTTGCCCTCGGGGACAGGCACGAAGAGCAGCCCCGGCACCTGGTCCGGCTCAGGCCGGATCTCGATGATCTCCTCGGATTCGTCGACCACTACCCAGCCGAGAGCCTCGGCCCACCAGCGCCCGAGGGCGATGGGGTCGGAGGAGTCGACGATGATCTGTTCCCATTCGAGTGCCATGGGGGTGAGCATAAACAGGGTCGGCTGGCTGCCAGGGCTGGGGGGTGACTGCCGTCGACCGCTGGTCCGGTGTGCGGATCGTGTCCCGCAGAGCGGTGAGTAGCGCGATGCGGTGGCAGCAAGTCGCGAGAAGTGATCGCTGCTACACCACTCCAGGGGACACCACCCAGACACGCAGCAAGGCAACAATCACAACGGTCAGCCTGCGCTGGCACAAACAGTCATGTGGTCACCCTTCGCTGACACAAACCAGCTTTGATCAACTCTCCCTGGCAATCGATCAACGATCGCTGTCACAGGTCAAGCAGTGACCGGTCGCGACGATTGCCAAGCGACCGGTTCCGATATATCGTTGATGCATCGTGACAGATCAGCAATGGAAGGAGCGTGGCGATGCGTTCACGTGGGCACGAGCATGACCACGGGCATGGACATGGGCACTGCGGGCCCGGGCATCACGGCCGGGGTGACTTCGAGGGGCGGCGGGCGGCCTTCGGGCAGTTCGGTCCGCCGTTCGGTGGCGGTCCCTTCGGGGGTGGCCCCTTCGGCGGCGGCCGCGGCCGGGGGGGTGGCCGGGGGAGGGCGCGCCGCGGTGACGTGCGTGCGTCGATCCTGGCGCTGCTGAAGGACCGGCCGATGCACGGGTACGAGATGATCCAGGAGATCGGCGAGCGCAGCGGCGGGGCCTGGCGGCCCAGTCCGGGCTCGGTCTACCCGACTCTCCAGCTACTGGAGGACGAGGGTCTGATCATCAGTGCCAGCGAGGGCGGCAAGAAGCTGTTCACGCTGACCGACACCGGTCGCACGGAGGCGGAGTCGGGGCCCGATGCGCCCTGGGAAGAGGCCGGTCGCGGAGTCGACTGGGAGAGCGTCAATGAGGTCAGGCAGGCCGGTTTCGGTCTGATGGAGGCGTTCGGTCAGGTCTGGAAGACCGGCTCGGCCGACCAGCGTCAGAAGGCGCTCTCGGTCATCAATGACGCCCGTAAGAAGCTCTATCTGATCCTCGCCGACGAGCGCTGAGCCCGTGGGGCGAGGTGTGAGGCGAAAGGTGCAGAGTGTCAGGGGCCTCGCGGCCGAGCCGCGAGGCCCCTTCCCCGTTCGTCCGGTGGCTGTCAGGCCGCGACCAGCCCGCCCAGTTTGCGCAGTGATTCGACGAGCGCGGCGGTCGCCGAATCCTTGAGTTTGCCCGCCATCAGGGAGACCGCCGCGCCGGTGAACTCCCCGTCGATCCGTACCGTGGTCGCGTCTCCGTCGGGAGTCAGTGAGTAGCGCATGGCCAGGTTGACGCCCATCGGCCCCTTGCCCTTGGTGGTCAGCAGGCGCGCGGTCTCCAGCTCCGCCACCGTCCAGGTCACCTCTGCGGGGAAGCCCATGAGCTTCATGTTCTCCTCGTAGGTGGCCGCGACTTCGAGTGCCGCCGGGCCTCCCTTGGGGAAGCTGGTGTGGGTGGCGTTCCACTGGCCGTACGCAGTGAAATCCGTCAGCTGGGCCCAGACCTTCTCGGCCGGCGCTTCGATGCGTGCCTCTGCGCTGACTTCGGCCATGCGACCACCCCTTCTCGGCGGGTTACGGTGTCGCGGAACGTAGCTGCAGTGACGACAACATTCAATAGTGATGAACCGTCAGATCTATGGGAGCCCGTCCTCCGGTCCCGTCCGCCAGATCAGTGCGGCATCGAACCGGTCGCAGGCGCGCGGGTGCGGGCCGTCGTCGTGGCGGTGGAACGCGGCCCAGAAGAGGTCGGCGCGCAGTGCGTCCGCTGGCGCGTGGACCCGGTAGACGTACTCCCGCCCGTCGAGCGCCGGCAGGGCGACCAACCAGGACACGTCCGCAGACTCCCTTCCGGTTGCCGTAGGGGTGGTGTGGCCTGTGGGACGTACGGGGGCGGCTCCCGGTTGCTGCGTGAGTCACTGTTGCAAGGCGGCGCGCGCGGTTCTTCCGGATCGGATCTTGAGACGGCGAGATCTCATCCGTAAGGAGGAGGAGCCGTTCGGGTGTGCCCAACTTGCGTGGGATGCCTAAATGGGCCCCTCCGGCGATGCTTCGGTGCTGTGGGACTGATGGGGTGAGAGGTGTGCAAAACCGGACGCCGCGGATCCCTCAGCAGCCCGCACCGAACCGTGCTGAGTTCGACGCCAGACTCACTGTGGAGCTGGCCGCGGTGGTGACGGGTGCCCGCAGGCGCGCACTGCGCGACGGCGACCGGCAGATCGACACGGCGCATCTGCTGCACTCCCTCATCGAATCGGACCCCGAGGTGCGGGCGGCCTTCGAGGGCGGACCCCAACTGGCCAAGGTGCTCGGGTATCTCGTCCAGCGCAGTATCGGCTACGGGCTCCGCTGGCAGAGTGCGGTGGAGGACTCCGGCGCTGTTCCGGTCGTCCGGGGCCCGGACTCCGCTGTGCGGGACACGGGCGTGGAAGGCTGGTCGCCCTCGGCCGCCACGGCGATGGCGGGAGCCCTGGAGCGGGCGGAGCTGCGGGGAGAAGTGAGGGCCGGCGGGCTCGATCTGCTCGCGGTGCTGGCCAGGGACCACGAGTGCCGGGCCGTCGAGGTGCTGGAGCGGGCCGGTGTCGACGCGGAGCAGCTTGCGGCCCGGATCGTGGGGGCGTCCGGCCAGGGGTGGCGGGGCGCCGGGGACTGACGGCCCGAGGTGCGGGCGCCGATTCAGCGTGGCGGTTCGGTCAGGGACTTGAAGGCCGGGCGGAGCAGGGCGGCGATGCGGTCGGCGGGGGCGTCGCGGAGGACGTCGAGGCCGAGGAGTTGGTGGCCGATGGTGACGCCGATCATGGTGGTGACGACCAGCGCGGCGCGCAGTTCCGGATCCTCGGCCTCCGGCAGCGCCGCCCCGATGCTGCCGATCTGTCGGCCGAGGCTCGCGCGGGCGTGATCGGCTGCGGCCGGATCGGTGAGCATGGAGCGCATCATCGCCAGCGTGCCGTCGGGGAGACCGCCGAGCTTGAGGCCGAGCGTGGCGATCAGCTGATCCACCAGGGCGTCGCCGTCGCTGTCGGTCGGCAGCGACGGCGACGCCTGCACGGCCCGGGTGAACAACTCGCGTTTCGACCCGAAGTACTGCATGACCAGAGCCGGATCGACGCCGGCAGCGGCTGCCACGGCGCGGATCGTGGTGCGATCGAAGCCCCGCTCGGCGAACAGCTCACGGGCGCCGTCGAGGATGCGTGCCTCGGTGGCTCGGCGGCGGTCGGTGCGGGAGAGGTGAGGGGCGGTCACGTATTCACTCTACAGATGTTGACCGAAGCCTTGGAGGGCTCGTACGGTCATTGAGTCAACGCGCGTTGAGTAACTGGAGTGAGCAGTGGACGGAGTGAGTTCCGTGCCGGGGCTTCGGAAACCCTCGGCCCGTACGCCCCGCGAGGTGCTGGGCCGCTACCACCAGGCCATGCTCGACAAGTCCGCGGACGGCCTCGCCGACCTGTACGCCACGGACGCGGTGCACGAGTTCCCGTTTGCGTCGCCTGGGTTTCCCTCCCGCTATGAGGGGCGCGAGGAGGTGCGTGCCGGATACCGGGCCGCCTGGGGTGCGAGTCCCGTCCGGGTGGAGGCCATCGAAGATGTGGAGATTCACGAGACCGCCGATCCGGAAGTGGTCATCGGCGAGCACATCGTGGTCGGCGCACTGCCGGACGGAGGAGACACCTTCACCGTGCCCGGTGTGCTGGTCGTCCGCGTCCATGACGGACTGATCACGCGGGTCCGTGACTACATGGACGGCCTGACCGTCGCCGGGCTGGGCGAGCTGATGGTGGGGGGCCGCGGTGGGGTCGAAGATCGGAGGAGACCGTCGGGGGTGGAGCCGAGTGTCTGACGGAGGGTGCCGCGGTGGAGCCGAGTGTCTGACGGAGGGTGCCGCGGTGGAGCCGAGTGCCTGATGGAGAGCGCACGTCAGGGGTCACCGGAGTGACGCTCCTGACTTCAGCTGTCATGATGTGCCGATGCACGCGTCTCAGGGGAGAAGCGCCAGCCTGGGACTTGCCTTGGTGTCGGCGTTCGCATTCGGTGGTTCAGGGGTGGCGGCCAAGCCGCTCATCGAGGCAGGGCTCGATCCGCTCCACGTGGTGTGGCTACGGGTGGCGGGCGCCGCGCTCGTCATGCTGCCCGTCGCCTGGCGGCACCGGGATCTCGTACGCAGCAGGCCGGTCCTGCTGCTCGGGTTCGGGCTGCTCGCCGTCGCGGGTGTGCAGGCATTCTATTTCGCCGCGATCTCTCGTATCCCCGTCGGTGTCGCGCTTCTCGTGGAGTATCTGGCGCCCGCGCTCGTTCTCGGCTGGGTCCGCTTCGTCCAGCGCCGACCGGTCACCCGGCGCGCCGCGGTCGGTGTGGTGCTCGCCGTCGGGGGGCTCGCCTGCGTGGTCGAGGTCTGGTCGGGGCTGAGTTTCGACGTGGTCGGGCTGGTGCTCGCGCTCGGTGCCGCCTGCTGTCAGGTCGGTTACTTCGTCCTGTCGGACCAGGGGAGCGCGGACAAGGCGAAAGGTGCGGAACCGCCGCATCCGGTTGGTGTCATCGCGTACGGACTGCTGATCGGCACGGTCGTTCTCACCGTGGTCGCGCGGCCGTGGAACATGGACTGGTCGGTTCTGGGCGGCACTGCGGGCATGGACGGCACGGACGTTCCGGCATGGCTTCTGCTCCTGTGGATCGTGCTGTTGGCGACGGTGCTCGCCTACGTCACCGGCGTGATCTCGGTACGGCTGCTCTCGCCCGCGGTGGCGGGTGTCGTCGCCTGTCTCGAGGCGGTCATCGCGACCGTGCTCGCCTGGGTAATGCTCGGTGAGCACCTGTCGGCACCGCAGCTCATCGGCGGTTCCATGGTGCTGATCGGTGCCTTCATCGCCCAGTCGGCGACGCCTCGTACGCCCTCCGGCCCCATCACGTCGGGGCCGGGCGGCGGACAGATCGCCGGAGCGGACGGGGGTCGTGCCGCCGCCGAGGGGGAGTTGTCCACGGGTCGCGCCACGACGTAGTGTGACGCTCATGTATACGACTGTGCTTTCGCCGCCCGCCGCCTGACACGGGCGGCGGCCAACTCCTGACGAAGACCGGGCTCGGGTAGTCCCCGGGCGGTCCGTCGCGGCCCGTGTGCGGAGCTGAGCGACCACCTTCCTGTCTTCATCCGGAGAAGCCACGTGTCGAATACTGTTTCCGGCCTGCCCATCGGGCGGAGCCTCTTCTATCTGATCGTCGCCGGTGTTGCCTGGGGTACTGCCGGGGCCGCCGCCTCGCTGATCTTCGAGGTCAGTGATCTGGGCCCGCTCGCCCTGTCGTTCTGGCGCTGCGTGGGCGGCCTCGTGCTGCTGCTCGCCGCACTGGCGCTACGGCCCCGGCGGGCGGCCGCCCCCGCCGAACCCCGCAGCCGTCGGCTGCTGCGCGTTCTCGGCACCGGCGTGGGCCTCACCGTCTTCCAGAGCGCGTACTTCGCGGCCGTCGAGGCGACCGGCCTCGCGGTCGGGACCATCGTCACCCTCGGGGCGGGACCCGTGCTCATCGCGGTCGGCGCGCGGCTGACCATGGGGGAACGGCTGGGGCGCGGCGGACTGGCCGCGGTGGTGGGCGCGTTGGCCGGGCTCGCCGTGCTGGTGCTCGGGGGCGACGGGGCCACGGTACGGCCCGCCGGAGTCGCCCTGGCGCTGCTCTCTGCGGCCGGCTACGCGGCGATCACCCTGCTGACCCGGTGGCTCGGCCGCGACGGCGGCACCACCGACTCGCTCGCCACCAGCGCCTGGGCCTTCGGGATCGGAGCCGTCGGACTGCTGCCGATGGCCGCGGCCGAAGGGCTCGTACCGTACACCGCTCAGCCCGCGCAGGTGGTGACGCTGCTGGTGTATGTGGCGGCGGTACCGACTGCGCTCGCTTACGCGCTCTACTTCGCGGGCGCCGCGGTGGTGCGTGCCGCGACGGTGTCCGTGATCATGCTGCTCGAACCGGTCAGTGCGGCGGTCATCGCCGTCGTGGTGCTTCGTGAGCAGCTCACCGCGGCGACCGTCGTCGGGACGCTGCTGCTCCTCGTGGCCGTCACCGGGCTGGCGTTCGCCGAAGCGCGCAGCGCCACGCACGCCCGCCGCCGGGCGGCCGTACCGGCCTGATTGCCGGGGCGGACGGGCCCGTTGCCACGGTGGCGGGCCCGTCCGGTCCTGGGACGGTTCAGAGTGCGGTGATGTAGCCGGGCACCTGGATCGCGGGATCGAGGTCGTCCGAGGGGAGCGGCGCCACGTAGCCGTGGGCGAGCGGGACGACGCCCGCCCAGTGGGGCAGCGTGAGGTCCCGGGGTTCGTCGTTGGGGCCGCCGGTGCGGATCTTGGCGGACACCTCCTGGAGGTCCAGCCGGATCACCGCCGTCGCCGCCAGCTCCTTCTCGTCGGCGGGCCGCGAGTCCGCGGACCGGCCCGGCACCACCTGGTCGACGATCGCGTCGAGGGCGGTCCGCCGTTCCTGCGGGTCGGTCACCGTGTGCGCAATGCCGTGGACCACCACGGAGCGGTAGTTGATCGAGTGGTGGAAGGCGGAGCGGGCCAGGACCAGCCCGTCGACATGCGTCACCGTCAGACAGACGGGCAGACCGGGGTCGGTCCGGCCGGTCTCCCGCAGCGGCCGGGAGCCGGTCGAACCGTGTACGTAGAGCCGCTCGCCGATCCGGCCGAAAAGCGTGGGCAGGACGACCGGCGCCCCGTCACGGACGAAGCCGAGGTGGCAGACGTACGCCTCGTCGAGTATCGAGTGGACCAGTTCCCGGTCGTAGGCCGCGCGGTCGCGGGAACGGGTCGGCACGGTGCGCTCGGTCGGCCGGTACCCGGCCGCGGTGTCCGGGTCCATGGTTTGCGGCGATGCGGTGTCCGACATTGCGTTCTCCATTGCACTAGTGCATAATCACGTTTGTGCTAGGAGAATATCGGATCGTTGGGCGGCGCGCATCGGAAATTGCCGCCAGTGTGGAGCGCGGGGTCGGCTCGGGGGACCTCGCGCCGGGGCAAGTGCTGCCGCCAATGCGGGAGTTGGCGGAGCTGCTGGGGGTGAATCCCAATACGGTGGCGGCCGCCTATCGCACGCTGCGCGAGCGTGGAGTGATCGAGACGGCCGGACGCCGGGGCAGCAGGGTGCGGCCGCGCCCCGCGAGTACGGCGCGCGGTTCGCTCCGGGTCGAGGCGCCGCCCGGGGTGCGGGACCTGGGGGAGGGAAACCCCGATCCGGCGCTGTTGCCCGCGTTGGGAGAGGCGTTCGCGGCGGCCGCGGGCGAGTATGCGCGACACCCCGGTCTGTACGGACAGCCGCCGGTGGACCCGGAGTTCGCCGCACTCGCGCGCGCCGCACTGGATGCCGACGGAGTGCCGGGCGGACCTGTGGTCGCGACCTCCGGATCGCTGGACGCCATCGAGCGGGTACTGGTCGCGCATCTGAAACCCGGTGACGCGGTGGCTGTCGAGGACCCGGGGTGGGGCGGCATGCTCGATCTCGTACCGGCGCTGGGACTGCGCCCCGTGCCCGTCGCACTCGACGACGAGGGACCGCTGCCCGATGACGTGGAGCGCGTGCTGAACGCCGGTGCCCGCGCGCTCGTCGTCACCGACCGGGCGCAGAATCCGACCGGGGCCGCGATCAGCGGCGGGCGCGCCTTCGAGCTACGGGGCGTCCTCGCCGGACACCGCGGCGTGCTCCTGATCGAGGACGACCACGGGCACGGCATCGTCGATCTCCCGCTGTACCCGCTGGCGGGCGCCACGGACCGGTGGGCGTTCGTGCGGTCCGTGGCCAAGGCGTACGGGCCGGATCTGCGCGTCGCCGCGCTGACCGGCGATCCGGTCACCGTCGACCGGGTGTCGGGCCGGCAGCGGCTCGGCCCCGGCTGGGTCAGCAGACTGCTGCAACGGGCCGTGGTGCATCTGTGGGCCTCGGGCGCGGTCGACCCGGGCGAGGTGGCGCGGGCGTACGCGCAGCGGCGGGACGCACTCGTGCGGGCGCTGAAGGAGCGGGGTGTGGAGGCGCACGGACGCAGCGGCATGAACGTGTGGGTGCCGGTGAGCGACGAGACCGGGGCCGTGGCACGGCTGCTGCACGCGGGCTGGGCGGTGGCGCCCGGAGCGCGGTTCCGGATGACCGCGCCCCAAGGTGTCCGTCTCACCGTCTCACCGCTCACCGAGGGTGACATCGAGCCGCTGGCCGATGCGGTGGCGGCGGCGGCCGGACCGGCGAAACCGCTGAACTACGGCTGAGTCCCGGTCCTGCCGCCGCGCGCCCTGCTCCGGGTCAGGGCGGCGCCCGCCAGGACCACGAGGGCGCCGACCGGAGTGTTCCAGCTGAGCTGCTCGCCGAGCACGAGGACTCCGGCCGCGGTGGCGATGACCGGGATGAAGTAGGTGACCATCTGCGCGGTCGTGGGTCCGACCTCCTCCACCAGGCCGTACTGGATCAGCACCGCGAGGCCCGTACCGAGTGCCCCCAGGGCGACCACGGCCAGGGTCGGGAGCAGGGGGAATCCGTCGGGGGCCGAGGTGAACAGCGGGGTCACCAGGGCGATCTGCACCGTACCGAGAAACAGTTGGCTGCCGGTCAGGGAGAGCGTGGACGACCCGGTGCCCGCCAGCGTTCTGCGGACGTAGATCCAGCCGATCGGATAGCTGAGGGAGGCGAGCAGCGCCATGGCCGTACCGCTGAAGTCCAGCCCGGAGAAGCCCTGCCAGGCGCCCAGCACGGTCAGCACACCCAGGAAACCGAGCCCGAGACCGGCGACGCGGCGACGGGTCGGCCGGTCCTCCGAGAGCGCGACGAGCGACAGTGCCATGCCCCACAGGGGCGAGGTCGCATTGCAGATTCCGGCCAGGGTCGACGGGATGGTCAGCTCGGCGTAGGCGAAGAGCGAGAACGGCAACGCGTTCAGGAAGAACGCGGCGACGGCCAGATGTCCCCACGTGCGGGCACCGCGCGGCGGCCGTTCCCGTCGTACCGCCATCGCGACGGCCAGCACGGCCGTGCCCGCCAGGAGGCGGCCGAGAGTGACCTGGAACGGTGCGTACCCCTCGGTTCCGACCTTGATCAGAAGGAAGCTGAAGCCCCAGATGAGGGAGAGCGCCCCGAAGCGGATCCGCCAGTCCAGCCCCGGCCGCGTCGCCGGAAGAACCGAAGCGGACGTCGCGCGGGGCGCCGGGGCGGTGGGTGCCGAGGTGGTGGCATGGGTGGCCGTCCCGGTCGGCCGCGACGGGGCGGAGGATGTGACAGGAAGAGGGGTTCTCGGTGTGACCGGCGCGCTCATGCCGTCAACGATGACGAAAACAATCGCGTAGGACAAGTGAGATTTTGTGCGGAAATTCGCGTAGCATTGCTTACATGTTGAACCTGGAGCGCCTGCGCACCCTGGACGCACTCGCCCGGCACGGTTCGGTCAGCGGTGCCGCCGAGGGGCTGCATGTCACCACATCGGCGGTCTCCCAGCAGATGTCGAAGCTGGAGCGGGAGGTGGGTCAGCAGCTTCTCGCCAAGAACGGCCGCGGGGTCAGGCTCACCGACGCCGGTCAGCTGCTCGCCGACCACGCGGCCCGGATCCTGTCCCAGGTCGAGCTCGCCCAGTCCGACATCGAGGCGCAGCGCGGGGAGGTGGTGGGCGAGATACGGCTCTCTGCCTTTCCGACGGCAGCGCGCGGGCTCTTCCCCGCGGCGCTCCAGGCGCTGCGCGCCGACCACCCCGAACTGCGCGTACGGACACGGGAATTGGAGCCCGAGGAAGGAATCCGTGCGGTCATCAGAGGCGATATCGACCTGGCGGTCGTGCTGGACTGGAGCAACAAGCGGCTGCCGGTGCCCGGCGGCCTGGCCAAGGCCGAACTCCTGGACGACGCGCCGGATGTCGCGATGCCGGCCGGTCATCCCCTCGCGGAGCGGGCGGAGGTGGATCTGGAGGAGTTCGCCGACGACGACTGGGTGTCCTGGCCCGAGGGCGAGTTCTGCTACGACTGGCTGATGTTCACCCTGCGCTCGAAGGGCATCGAGCCGCGCATCGCGCATCTGGCGGGCGAGCATCACACCCAACTCGCGCTGATCGCCGCTGGGATGGGCGTCTGCGTGGCGCCTCGGCTGGGCCGTGGGCCGGTGCCCGACGGCGTGCGGCTCGTGCCGGTACGGCAGAAGATGCGCCGGCACGTCCACGCCGTGTGGCGCACCGACGCGGACCGCCGTCCGTCGATCAGGGCGGCTGTGACGGCGCTGCGGACGGCCGGCCGGGAGTTGGATGCGCCGACGGTGTAGGCCGGGAGGCAGGTTTTCTCCCGTCGAGGCCGCTCACGTTCTCCTGCGGAGGCCGGTCACGAGATTCTGTCGGGGTCGGTTGTGTTCTTGTGCCGAGACCGCTCACGTCGCGGACAGCCCTGCGAGCTTCCGGAAGTCCCAGGAGGTGATGGCCTCCGGGGTGAGGCGCAGCCAGGCGTGCCGCCCGTCGTGCGGCATGGTGTCCATCCCGAAGTACTTCGCCGCGAACAGCCGCTCCGGAACGTCGAGTTCGAGGCAGGGCTCGCCGGTACGGGGTGCCTCGCCGACCGGGGCGGCCGCGCCGGAGAGTTCGATGCCGCGCAGATCCGCGTACTCCACCCCGTCGTCCACGACCACCGCGATCCTCGGGTCGTCGCGCAGCTGGGACCACCGCAGGCTGCGGGTGATCGAGTACAGCCACAGAGAGGTGCCGTCCCAGGCGAACCAGAGGGCGCCGATGTGCGGGTGGCCGTCGGCGGACACGGTGGCGACCCGGCAGGTCCGCTGCTCGGCGAGATAGGTGTCGCGTTCCGCGTCCGTCATCATGATCCGACGGCCCCGTCGCTGAATGGCGGTCATGAGCACCCCTCCTGGTAGCTGACTATGTGTCAGAAAGCATGGAGTCTCTTCCCTCGTCACGCAATGGCCGTTAGCCTCGCGCGCCCGATCCGCCACCGAAAGGGGCAGCCGTGCCGTCGAAGGAACAGCTCGCCGAGCAGCTCGATCCGGCCACCACCGTGCTTCTGACGGTCGAATGCCAGCAAGGTGTCGTGGGCCCCGGCAGTGCACTGCCGGAGCTGGCCGAGGAGGCCAGGTCCTCAGGGGTCCTCCACCGAGTCGCCCGGCTGGTGGCGGCCGCCCATGAGGCCGGGGTCCAGGTACTGCACGCGGTGGCCGAACGCCGCCCCGACGGGCGCGGAGCCAACAACAACGCCCGCCTGTTCCGGGCCGCCGGCCGACTGCCCGTACAACAGCACTCGGGCACCACGGCGGTACGGATCGCCGCGCCCATCGAGGTGGCGGACGAAGACCTCGTCGTGCGCCGGCTGCACGGTCTCTCGCCCATCGCCGGTACGGACGTGGACGCGTTGCTCCGTAACCTCGGCTGCCGGACGCTCGTCGTCACGGGTGTCTCGGCCAATGTCGCCGTCCCCAACGCCGTGTTCGACGCGGTGAATCTCGGCTATACGGCGGTGGTGCCGTCCGACGCCATCGCGGGGGTGCCGGCCGACTACACCCCCGCGGTGATCCGCAACACACTCGCCCTCGTCGCCACCATCACGACCGCCGATGATGTACTCGGCTGCTGGCTGAGCCGAGGGCGGACCGGGGCCCGTCCGGCGGATCGCGGCCGGACGGGGCAAGACGACTAGGACGTGAGGGTGATCGAATCGCCCTTGACCGTGATGGCCTTCGTGGGCAGCGGCCGGGACGCCGGCCCAGCCGTCACGCTGCCCGTCCGCAGGTCGAATTTGCTGCCGTGGCACGGGCAGTTGATGGTGCCGTCCGACACGCTCGACACAGCGCATCCCTGGTGGGTGCACTTCGACGAGAACGCCTTGAAGTCACCGGCCTCCGGCTGCGTCACCACGACGCCCTGGTCGGCGAAGATCTTTCCGCCGCCCTCAGGGATGTCGGTGGTCTTCGCCAGCGCGTCGCCGCCGCCGTCCATTCCGCCGCCGTCCATTCCGCCGCCGTCCTTTCCGCCGGTGGCCGGTTGGACCGTGTCCGAACCCGCCGAGTCCTTCTCGTTTCCGCACGCGGCGAGTACGGCAGCCACCGAGACGGCCCCGACCGCTGCGACAACGGCCCGACGTCCGGGACGGACCTCGTGGTCCTGCGATGCGCTCATTTCGGCATTCCCTTCTGCGATGTTCGCGACTGTCGATGTCTGCGACTTCTGTGGTTACGACCTCGGTGTTCACAACGTCCGTGTCCGACCAGGGGTACGCGCAGCGAGACCCCCGTGTTCAACGTGCCGGGGACTTCTTGCGGAAGTCCCGTTCCAGCAGGCACGGACTGTCCGCCGTCTCCTTCTGGGCGACCAGACGGCCGGCGCAGCACGACGGCCACATTGTCATCGGCAGGACCGCGCGCCGGCATGAGCGGGCGCGTCAGCCCCGCCGCCTGCGGAAGCAGAGAATTGCGCGCGTAATTCTCCGGAAGTACATCCGGGTGGCCGAGGAACCGTTCCTCCCAATGGGTGTCGTGGAACCGCCGGCCGGTCGGCGCCGCACCGGCGGGAGACCGGGGTCCGCCCGTAACGGATCACGTGTGACCGGTCGAGGGTGATTGTCAGAGGCGTCTGCGAGGCTGAGCGACATGACGCTGACCAACTTCAACGACCTCGAGCAGGCCATTCGCGGCGGATGGGGCGCGGACACCGCGACGCCGACCCACCGTCCGCACTGGACCCCGGACAACCCGGCACGCGACCAATGCGGTGTCACCGCCCTGGTGGTGCACGACCTGTTGGGCGGTGAGCTGATCCGCGGCGAGGTCCACGTCGAGGGTGGGCGCGTCGACTACCACTGGTGGAACCGTCTGGGCATGGGGATCGAAGTCGATCTCACGCGCGAGCAGTTCGGCCCCGACGAGACAGTTGTCGGCGGAGATGTGATCGAACGGCCTGCGGAGATCGTGCGGCTCCGTGCGGAGTACGAGCTTCTGCGCAGCCGAGTGCTGGCAGTGCTGCGTTCGTAGGCGTTACGTCGTCGGGGCGAGCGGGGCGAGCGGGGCGAGCGGGGCGAGCGGGGCGAGCGGGGCGAGTGGAGTGGCCGGAGCGAGCAGTGCGACCAGTGCGACCAGTGCGACCGAGGCGGCCGGGCAGTGACGATGTGCCGTCAGTGGGTCGCCGCCTTCCCCGCTCGGAAGACCGGCTCGCCCGCGCGCAAGCGAGCGAAGAGGAGTGTCCGGTCCAGTTGTTCTTCCTCTTCCTCCCCGTCGACGTCACCGACCCGGACGAGGTCACCGCTGCCTTCGCAACCGCTTCGGAGCAGGGCGTCATTCGCGCAGGCGTGCACTGCGCCGGCCGAGGCCGGCCGATGCGGATCCTGACGAAGGACGGGAAGGCAGCGGACCTCGCCCCCTTCGAGGCGTGACGAGTTCACCGATGGAGATCCGGCCGTCGAGGGCGAGCCTCGCGCCGTACCCGACCACGGTGATCAGCAGCCCCGGCAGCAGCACCTGGACCGCGGAGATCAGCGACCACATCCGGGCGCTGCGGACGGCCGCCTTGCGCACCTGCTGGGAGGCCTGCCGGTAGCGGCCGAGGAACAGCTCCCTCGCTGCCGATGCCGCGCAGCACGCGCAGGCCGACGACGCCCACGGCGAGGGGCGGGCCGGCGATTCCGCACTGGTTCAGCAGGCCCCAGCCGAGTGACTTCAGCTGGCCGCCGAGCTGTTGCCGGGCAAGCCACAGCAGAAAGCGGGGGCCTGACCGTACGTCGGGATCACCGGGATCGGAAAACGGAAGATCGCGAAGCTGCAAGGCGTCCCATGGATCGCTGAGGGGTGGCGAATGGGCTCAAACCGTGCAAGCTTCGCGTTTCCGTCGGCAGTCGAGGCAATTGATTTTTTCCACATAAGGGAACAGAAGGCGCCAAGATCGAACAATCGCCTCTGGCGCAGTTGTTCGTCCTGCGCTTCACTTCTGACCCATGAACAGTAAGATCACGTCCATGCTCGCCGGGCTGGCGCTGGCCGCCGGTTCGGCGCTCGGCGCGAGCCCGGCGGCTGCTGCCGAGCCGGTCCCCGCGGAGTTCGGCACCGACTGGCACGACCCGCTGACCGCGGCGCCGCCCATCGCGAAGCCCCCGACCCGCTCCTGCCAGGTCACCGTCGCCGAGGCACAGTTCCGCGACTTCACCCCGTACAGGGGCGGTTACACCCCGCCGGAGGAGTGCGGCGACCGCTGGAGCAAGGTGGTGCTGCGCCTCGACGGAAAGGTCAAGGGGCGCCAGTTCGACCGGCTCGGCTACCTCCGCATCGGCGGCGTGGAGATGTTCCGTACGTCCACGCCCGAACCCTCGGTCGACGGCATCAACTGGTCGGTGGAGAAGGACGTCACGCACTACAGCGACACGCTGCGCCGCGCGCAGGACATCGAAATGCTCATCGGCAATGTCGTCGATGAGACGTACACCGGCGTCATCGACGCCAAGGTCACGCTGACCTTCTATGCCGCCGAGGGCCGTACGAAGGCCGCCGAGACGCCCGACAAGGTGCTCCCGCTGGAGGGCGCCCGGCTCACCACGCCGCGCAACTCCGAGCGCATCGTCGCCGAGGTGTACGCCACCGGATCCGGCGGCGGCTGCGAGGAGTTCTGGTACCTGACCGTGCCGGGCTCCGCGCCCTACTCGTGCAAGGCGGACAAGGGCCCGTACCGCGAGGTGCAGGTCAAGGTCGACGGCCAACTTGCCGGAATCGCGGCGCCGTTCCCGAACGTATGGACCGGCGGCTGGTCCAACCCCTTCCTGTGGTACGTCGTTCCGGCACCGCGTGCCTTCGACGTGAAGCCGATTCAGTACGACCTGACGCCGTTCGCGGGCATTCTCAACGACGGGCGCGAGCACCGCGTCGAGGTGTCGGTCGCCGGACTGCCCGCCGGACAGAGCGGCTGGAACACGCCCGCCAATGTGCTGGTCTGGCAGGACGAGGGCAGCGAGCACGTCACCGGGGCGCTCACGAAGCACGATGAGAGCGACCTGGCCAACTCGACGACGTTCACGCCCGGTTCACTAAACCGGCTCGACACCGAGGGCGGCCACCGGCTGACTGTCGCCGGCTATGTCGACACCTCGCACGGGCGCGTCGAGACCACCGTCTCGCGGACCCTCGCCAACACCTCCGTCCACCGCTGGACGGAAGACGAGAACACCGACGGGCTCACGGCCCGCTGGGACGACGACGAGACGGTGACCGTGGACGGCCGGGGCCCGGCGCGCGTCGCGCACACCCACCGCGTCTACACCATGGACGGCGAGATCACGATCGGCACGGACAACCGGCTGCGCACCGTCCTCACGCTCGGGGACCGCGCGGACACCTCGGTCGTCCGTGCCGGCAAGCGCATCTCCTGGTCCCGGCTCGACGACACCTACACCGGCGACGCCGCCTGGACGCTGGGTGCTCCGCGTGACCAGCGGCATGCCGTCGGCACGTCGAGCGAGCACTACCGGCTGGACGGGTCGGAAGGCTGCTACGACCGCACACTGCGGACCGAGCAGGGCACCCTGACGGAGGATCGTACGGGCTGCTGAACCTGACGCGGGGCCCTGCGCGCGCAGGGCCCCGCGTACCTCGCCGGAGCTATGCCGGTACACGGTCGTCCCGCCGCAGCGCACCGCGTACGGTCAGACCGAAAAGCGGAAGAAAATGCACCAGTCGAGGGCGGCCCGGATAGGTGTTCCGGTCCGTCGGCGCGGCGGTTGCCCATTTCCCGGGGCCGAGGCGTGGCGGTGCCGTCAGTCCGCCACGCCGAACAACTCCTTCTCCACCTGGTCGAGTGCGAGCCGTGCGCCGCCGAGCGCGACCGCCTCGTCGCCCAGGGTGGACGCGGCCACCTCCACGGGGAACAGGCACAGTTCGGCGAGGCGGGCACGCAGCGGGGTCAGCAGCAGGTCCCCGAAGCGGGACAGGCCGCCGCCGATGACGACGAGCTCCGGGTCGACGGTCAGGACCATCGCCGCGACACCCTGCACCAGGTCCGCCGCGAAGTCGTCGAGGACCCGCAGTGCGTGCGCGTCCCCTTCGCGGGCGGCGGCGAACAGGGCCTCGGGATCGGCCCAGCGGTCGGGCAGCCGGCCCGGGGCGGTGTGCCAGCCGGAGCCGGGCAGGACACCGATCTCGCCCGCCGCGCCGTTGCGTCCGCCGTGCAGCCTGCCGCCCAGCAGCACGCCGGCGCTGACGCGACGCCCGACGTGCACGCAGAGCACGTCCTGGTGGCCGGCGGCCACGCCGCGCCAGTGTTCGCCGAGCGTCGCGTAGGAGGCGTCGTTCCCGGCGACGGCCGGCGCGTCGAACGCCTCGGTGAGCGCGGTGGTCAGATCCGTACCGGCCCAGTCCGCGAGGCGCGAGCTGAGCGTGACGGCGCCGTCCGTGGAGACGATGCCCGTCGTGCCCGCGCCGACCGCGCGCACATCGGCGGCGCGCATCCCGGCGCCGCGCAGCGTTCGGTGGCCGAGCGCGCGGGCGGCTGCGAGCCGTTCCTGCGCGGGCAGCGAGGGCTGGACCGAGGCGCGCCGCACCCCGAGCACCCCGCCGCGCAGGTCGGCGACGACGGCGAGGACCTTGTGCACGCCGATGTCGAGGCCGAGCACGCAGCCGGACTCGGCGCGGAAGCGGTAGCGCTTGGCGGGGCGGCCGATCTGGCGCCGCCCGCCGACGGCTTCGGGAGTCACCACCTCGACGAGCCGCTGCTCAGCCAACCCGGTCAGCGCGTTCTCCACGGTCGCCCGGGTGACAGCGGTGGCCTTGACGAGTTCGGTCAGTGTGAGTTCCTCCGCCTCGTGCAGAGCGCGCATCACAGCGGCCTGGTTGAGGCGCCGGAGCAGTGATGAGTCGCCTCCGGTGATGGACATGTTTTCCCTCGACCCTCTTGACGCGGTAGCGGACCCGATGCACTATCGAGCCACCTTATTTAAGAAGGTAGCAAAAATAAGCGGGCTTGATGCCGAAGTCCGGATCGAGGACGACCGTGGATCACATCGCCAAAGCAGCCGTACCGCTCCTTGCTCTCGGCCTGGCTGCGGGCGCCTGCTCACCCGCCGGGTCCGACAGCGCGTCCGGCTCTGCTCGTCGCGGTGGGCCGAACGGGGGTGTGCTGCACGGTACTTGCCGCGTCAGCGGCGGCACGTGCACCGCCTGATCCTGCTGCGCGGCCCGGTGTTCACGGCCGCCGTCCGGCCGGCGGTGCCGTTCACCGTACGGCTCGGGGAGTGGGCGACCGGCCTGGGGGGCCGGCCGCGCGGGCCGCCCTCCGGTGTCGAAGTCGTCCTGCTGTCTGCCCTTGGCGGGCATCGGCCTGGTGTCCCTGCCGCGCCTGAAGCGTTCGACGTCCTACCGCACCACCCCCATCCCACCCGGCAGGGACCCGCCCCGCCGGACCGTGTGCCGTGCACAGCGGCAGGAGAGGACCGACCATGAGGCACCCGAGACACCCGAGACGCCCGAGACGCCCGCAGGCGTGGCGCGCCACCGTCCTGACGGGCGCGCTCGCCCTGAGCCTTGGCATCCCGATGACCACCCCGGCAACCGGCGCGACCCCCGCCTCCCAGCTCGCCGTGGACAACGGCGTCAGCGGCGCCCTCTCGCTCTCCGCCGGCTACCTGTCCATCGGCCTGGACGGGACAGGGACCGTGACCGGCCTCCTGGACTCACGCACCGGCCTGGACTATCTGGCCCCCGGCAAGGCCGCGTCCCTCGTCAGCCTCGTCATCGACGGAAAGCAGATACGGCCCACGCGTGTGGTCCGCGACGGCGGCGTGCTCACCTTCAGCAACAGCAAGGCCGGTTACGAGGTAGACGTACGGGCCGTCGACAAGGGCACGTACACGACGCTCGAAGCCGTACGTGTCCATGCCCCGGACGGCGCCGACGTACAGACCCTGCTGTGGGGCCCGCTCGCCACGGACATCACCCGGACCGTCGGCGAGACGGTCGGCATCGTGCGCGACGACTCCTTCGCCATCGGCCTGCGCCCCCTGACCGACCGCACGGAAGGCGCGTGGCCGCAGGAGTACCAGGACTACGGCTGGGAGAGCGAGGTCGCCGACAACCCGTCGAGGCTCGAGGTCGCCCCGCACGAGGAGTGGAGCGCGGCCGGGAGGACGCCGTGGGGATCGGTGCTGCGCGCCTTCACGTACGACTACACCAAGGAGCGCGAGCGCCAGAACATCAACGGCTACCGCATTCCTGTCGGGCCGCTGCCCGACCACAGCGCGCGCGTCACCGGCTCCAAGGTGGCTCTGTTCGGCACCACGCCCGGCATGGCCCCGACCGTCCTGTCCGCCGTCGCCTCCGGCGAGGGTTTGCCGTATCCGACGCAGAACGGCCAGTGGCAGAAGGCCGCGCAGGCCAGTAGCCAGTCGTTCCTCGTGCTCGGCGACCTGAGGACGGACACGATCCCGGCCGCCGCCCGCTTCGCGAAGGCCGCGGGCATCGGCTACATCTACTCGCTGCCCAATGCCGTGGGGCCCTGGCAGAGCACCGGGCACTATCAGTTCAACTCCAGCCTCGGCGGCAGCGACGCGGGCGCCAAGGCGGCGGTGGACCTGGCCGCTTCCAACGGCGTACGCCTCGGCGTGCACACCATCTCCGACTTCATCAGCACCAACGACCCGTACGTCAGCCCCGCTCCGGCCGACTCCCGCCTCGCCCTCGGCGGCCGGGCCAAGGTCACCCGCCCCCTCGCCGCAGGCGACACCACGCTCTTCCTCGACTCGGGCGCCCTCTTCGCGGGTGGCCTGGGGTACGGCAAGATCCTGCGCATCGGCGACGAGTTCGTCTCGTACGACACCGCGCAGAAGACCGGCGACGAGTGGCAGGTCACCGGCGTCAAGCGCGCCCAGTGGGGTTCGGTCGCCGCGGCCCACGCCACGGGGAAGACGGCCGCCCGCGTCTTCGTCAACCAGTACGGCGGACCAGTCGGCGGACCCGGCATCATCAAGGAGATCTCCACCCGCCTGGCCACCGCCTGGAACGACACCGGTATCCGTTCCAACTCCTACGACGGCGTGGAGTCGGCGTCGGAGTCCGGCTGGGGCTCGTACGGGCAGGCCCTGCTCATCAACGGCGCGTACGAGCAGAACAAGGCCAAGGACGGCTTCATCACCGAGACGAGCCGCATGACCTCCAACACCTGGGACGCGCTCACCCGCGCGAGCTGGGGCGAGATCGCCTCCACCTCGATGAATCAGGTCTTCATCAACAACGAGTTCTACAAGAACAACTACCTTCCCGGGATGTTGGGTTGGATCAGCCTCAGCGGCCAGGAGGGCCTGCTGAGCATCGAGAGCAAGCTGGCGCGCGGCGCGGGACTCAACGCCGGTGTCGGATTCCAGGGGTCTGTCGCCAACCTCACCGCCGGCGGCGACAACGGCCTGAAGGTCCTCGACGCCATCAAGCAGTGGGAGACGGCCCGCAACCTGGGAGCCTTCACGGAGGCGCAGAAGGCGCGGATGCGTGACCAGTCGACCAACTGGCATCTGAGTGTCGTCACCCCCGGGCAATCCTGGTCGCTGCAGCAGCTGGACTCGGCCGGTAAGCCGATCGGCGAGCCGCAGGCTGTGAAGACTCCGACGCCGGGGTTCACCACGCCCGAGCTGCCGGACGCCCACGTCGGCAAGCTGTACGAGTTCAAGGTCGCCTCGAGTACCCCGCAGACCATCCGGTACGAGGTCACCTCGGGAGCGCTGCCGGCCGGGTTGACGTTGAACAAGGACACCGGGGGGATCACCGGTATCCCCACCGCGAATGGTCGCAGCAGGTTCACGATCACCGCCCGCAACGGTGGGGGGGTTGCGGACGCGTCGATCAGTTACGACATGAAGGTGACTCCGCCCCTGGCGCCGCCTCAGATCACCCTCACCACTCGTGTCGAGAGCAGCACGCTGACCCGGGGTGGATCCGTCGACGTTTCGGTCACCGTGCGCAATGACAGTCCTCAGTCGGCGTCGGGTGTGGTGTCGCTGGCCGGGCCTGAGTCGGTGAGCGTCGAGCCTGGCTCGGCGAAGTTCTCCGGGCTCGCGTCCGGTGAGACGGTGACCCGCTCGTTCCGGATCAGCGCCAAACCTGATTCCCCGCTCGGCGAGGCCGTGCTCACCGCCTCGGCTCGGGTGACCGGCGTCCCGGTGGCGCCGGTCCAGGTTCCGCTGAAGATCGCCAATCCGGTGGACATCACTGTCGCCCCGGCGAGCCTGGACGCGGGGCGGCCCAACCTGGTCCCGGTCAAGGTCGACAGCAACATGACCGGCACCGCGACGGTGCAGGCGGACGTCCCGTCGGGGTGGACGGCGGACAAGCAGTCGGTCACGCTGGTTGCGGGCGAGTCCAAGATCGTCAAGTTGCCGGTCACCCCGGCGGCGAATTCGCTCGGCAAGGCCACGGTCACGGTATCGGCGACCGCTCAGTCCGTCACCACCCGGACCACGCAGACGTTCGAGGTCTTGCTGCCCAACGTCGCTGTAGGCAAGCCGGCGACGCAGCAGAGCCTGGCCTGGGACGGCGTCCCGAGCCGGGCGGTCGACGGCAACACCGACGGCGCGTACGGGGCCGGGTCGGTCACCCACACCGCCGAGTCGTCGAACCAGGCATGGTGGCAGGTGGATCTCGAGGCCAATTACGCCATCGACCAGATCGAGATCTGGAACCGGACCGACTGCTGTGCCGGCCGCCTGTCGAACTACTGGGTCCTGGTGTCCGAGTCCCCGATCACCGGCGACTCGCTGGAAGCCGCACGCACCGCGCCCGGCGTCACCGCCCTGCACCAGCCGGACCAGGCCGGGCTGCCGACCCGGATCGACCTGGCCGGCCTACGTGGCCGCTACGTACGGGTCCAGCTCGAATCGGGCAGCAACCCGTTGTCGCTGGCCGAGGTGCAGGTGCGGGCCAAACCGGATGGAGGCGCCTGATGACGACGGAGGTACCCGGGTGATCGAGCGGTGAGTGTGCGAGCCCGCTACCTCGCCGAGCGCTGATCCGACGTTCACCGCCTGGCTGTACGACACCCACGATGCCGTTCCACCCGCGCTTCGGCTCGGGCGCAGCGGCGCGGCCGTGGGCACCGCCCACGGCCGCGCCGGCGGTGGCCGTGGCCACCGCGGGGCCGACGGCATCAAACCGTCCACGCTGAACGTGACACTGCCTGCCGCCAACCTGAAGGCAGGCGACAACACAGTCACCATCACCACAACCAACGGGTCGTGGATGGTCTGCGACGCGTTCGGCGTACGGCAACTGCCGTGGCCTGAACCGGCCATTGGCCAACGGCCCTCGGGGTGAGTTGCGCAGGAGGCTGATCAGCAGGACCTTGTGGCCGGCGAGCCCTTCGCCAGCGGTAGGTACAGCTGGCATGGTCTGGTCGGGGCTGTGGAGCTTGCAAGGAGGTCAAAAAGAACGTCCTGCAGACCGCACCTCATTGACGTGCCGTACTTGAGGTGCGGTCTGTGGGACGTCACGTTTCGCGGCCGGGAGGGGCGATGCCGACGAGCTTGGCCAGATTGGCCGGCCGTCTCGAGAACGGCGCCGGACCGGTCGGTCGGGTGCTGGGCGTGCCGCGGCGGTGTCGGCGCTGTGGATCTCGTGAGCTTGCGGGCGAGCACGGTGCGGGCGGCGGTCGCGCTCGGCCACCGTCCCCGGCGACGACGCGGCCACGGGCTGCTCCTGACCGTCGAGTCCGGCGAGCGCCGCCGCCCTACCGCCGCGCCGGCCCCGTCTTTATGCCCGCCCCGCACAACGGCACCACTGCCGTACGCTCCCTCAGTACGCCCTCCCGAACAGCCGCCCAGCAAGCCACGCCCGTCGACTCCACGTACAGCCCCTGCGAGGCCAGGTCCATCTGTGCGTGCCGGATCTGATCCTCCGTCACCGTAAGAAACGTGCCGCCCGACTCCCGCACCGCTCGCAGAATCTGCCGCGCCCGCGGCGGCCGGGGGATCGCGATGCCCTCGGCGAAGGTGGGCGCCATGGGCGTGACGCCGACGAGGTCGTCCGCGCCCTCGGACCAGGCATGGGCCAGCGGAGCGACCGCTGCGGACTGGACGGCGTACAGGGCGGGCCGGCGGTCGATGAGGCCCGCGCCGTGCAGTTCGGCGACCGCGAGGGCGGCGCCGAGCAGCAGCGTGCCATTGCCGACGGGCACGACGACGACATCGGGGAGCCGTCCACCGAGGTCCTCCCAGAGCTCGTGGACGTAGGTCTTCGTACCGTGCAGGAAGTACGGGTTGAAGACGTGCGAGGCGTAGAAGATGCCCTCCTCGTCCGCCGCCTCGCGCGCCGCCCGTGCCGTCGCCTCCCGGTCGCCCTCGACCACGCGCAGCCGTGCCCCGTGCGCCTCGATCTGCTCCAGCTTCTTCGGTGAGGTGCTCTCGGAGACGTACACCGTGCAGGGCAGCCCGGCCCGCGCGCAGTACGCGGCGATCGCCGTGCCCGCGTTGCCGCTGCTGTCCGCGAGCACCTGCCGGGGCTTCAGCCGCAGCGCCAGCTCGGCCAGCAGCACCGCCCCGCGGTCCTTGAACGACAGGGTCGGCATGAGGAAGTCGAGCTTGGCGAAGATGCCGTCACGGAGGGGGACAAGAGGGGTGCGGCCTTCGCCCAGGCTGACCGTGGGCGCGGCCAGCGGCAGGCACTCCGCGTAGCGCCACAGCGAATTCACCCGCCCGGCAAGGGACGTGAGGGGCGCGGGTGTCGGCGCGAAGTCCAGATCGAGCGGGCCGCGGCAGACCGGACAGCACCAGGCGAGCGAGCCGGCCGGGACGCGGGTGCCGTCCGTGGGACAGAAACAATCCGGTAGTGGTGTCATGTGCGCAGGTTATGCGCAGGTGGAGCAAGGGGTGGATGTGCCGAGTGGTGACGTTGTGTCATGACTGGTATACGGCAGCCGCGTTGCGGCGCCGATGTTTCCGCCGGAACGACCCGCGTCACCAGGCTGTCTGCGGCCCGAACGACCATTATCGGCTCCTGCAGTTGAGATACCCCACTCTTGAATGGGTGTCCCGGACAGTAGGCCGGAGACAGACGGTGAGGCGGATTACGCCCTCGCAACCAGCGTCATTGAATGACGCTGGCATCTGGGGGTTGAGGACTACACCCGCCTCACCCGGAGTTAAATATCAACTCCTCCATGGTCGAACAGCTTCACTATCGCCGCCCACAGCACCTTCGCGCCGAGAGCAACAGCTAACCGTGAGGCTGCCTTACGTAACCAGTCAGATCTCACCTGAGCGGGTTCCGCGTTGACCATCCCTGCCACCTCATCTCATGAGCCGGGGCCCACACGGATGATGTGGGCCCCCAGAGCGCACATCGGTCCGCGCATCCAAGAGCCCCGGCCCTGCCTTGAGATGAGGCTCTTTCAGCGTACTGAACGGGCGCGTCATGCTCCACCCCCACAGGACCACTCGCACGCAGATGGTGATGTGCGCCACAGCGATGTCGCCGAAATGCAAGACACCCATCGATCAGCGTTGCGAACGCAGTCATCCAGGTCCGCCTGCTCAATGGCCACACACACTCATCCGCACACGGCCTCTGCGGACACAAGGCACACCTACGCCTCGATCATGTTGGAGGCAGGCGATCCTGTCGTCACCCTGGCCCAGCGGTTGGGGCACTCATCGCCGACGAATACGCTCGGTTACTACGCGCACTTCATGCCGGAGGCCGGGAACCGGGGCCGGGCTGTGATCGACGGTTTCCTCGGAAAGCGGGTCGCCGGCCAAAACTCCCCAGATTCTCCCCAGGGCTGATCGGGGTGATCCCCCAGGCTGTACGGCCCTGACCTCGGTCCGTGGATCTCCAGGGATCTGAGCCGTATAGCCTGGGGAAATGGTCACCGAAGTCACAGCCACCCGCTATGTCACACCCCTGCGGGAGGGCGGATCGCTGCCCGGAATCGTCGAGGCCGATGACCTCGGCACCTACGTCATGAAATTCACCGGCGCCGGACAGGGCCGCAAGACGCTGGTCGCGGAGGTCATCTGCGGACAGCTCGGCCGCAGGCTCGGCCTCCGTGTTCCCGACCTCGTACAGATCCAGCTCGACCCGGTCATCGGGCTCGCCGAGCCCGACCAGGAGGTGCAGGAACTTCTGAAGGCCAGCGGCGGGCTCAATCTCGGGATGGACTTCCTGCCCGGATCGATCGGCTTCGACTCGCTCGCCTATCAGGTGGACTCCCGGGAAGCCGGCCGGGTCGTCTGGTTCGACGCGCTGATCAACAACGTCGACCGGTCCTGGCGCAATCCGAACATGCTGATCTGGCACGGCGACCTGTGGCTCATCGACCACGGCGCCACCATGATCTGGCACCACAACTGGCCCGGCGCCCTGACGTCCGCCGCCAAGCCGTACAGCGCCTCGGACCACGCGCTCGCCCCGTTCGCCCCCGATATCGCGGCGGCGGCCGCCGAACTCGCCCCGCTGGTCACCGAGGAACTGCTCACCGAGGTCGCGGCCGAGGTCCCCGACGAATGGCTGGTGGACGAGCCCGGCTTCGACTCCACGGACGAGCTGCGCCGCGCCTACGTGGAGGCGCTGCTGCCGCGCGCCGCGACGATTCATGAGCGGATCACGCTGGAGGGCCCCACCGAGCCCAAGCCGTCCCGGGTCCCGGGCTGGCTCACCGAGCACCTCACTCCGTGGCCCCACCCCACCAAGAAGAAGAACGACAAGGACGGCCAGCGGTGAGCGAGCGCGATGTCTTCGAGTACGCGGTGCTGCGCGTGGTGCCGAGGGTGCAGCGCGGCGAGTTCTTCAATGCCGGCGTGATCGTCTACTGCCGCGCGCGGGGATTCGTCGCCGCCCGCACCCATCTCGACGAGACCAAGCTGACGACCCTGGACCCGACCGCCGACGTGGTCGGTGTACGGGCCGCTCTGCACGCCGTCGAGGGTGTCTGCCGCGGTGGAACGGACGCGGGCCAGGCGGCCCGCGACGACGCGGGCCGGCGCTTCCGCTGGCTGATCGCCCCGCGTTCCACCGTCGTCCAGCCGAGCCCCGTGCACAGCGGCCTCACGAACGACCCGGAAGCCGAGGTCGAACGGCTGCTCGACCTGCTGGTGCGCTGATTCCCGCCCCGGCGGCGCCGCCCGTGACCACCCGGCAGCGGCGCCGCCGGGTGTGACATGCGCCCCTGCGGCCGTGAGCCGTTGACACCGGGTGCCAGGGCTTCTAGCGTCTCGTCTGCTGAAGGTACTAAGCGGTTGCTCAGTTATCGGGGAGGTTCCGTGCACGTGAAGGTTTCGTGCCGGGAGCGTCCCGACGTCCGCTGAGTCGCGATCCAAGGGTGAGGAGAACCAAGCATGTCCACCACCGAGCAGCGCGTCGCCATTGTGACCGGAGCGGCGCGGGGCATTGGCGCCGCCACCGCGGTACGCCTGGCGGCCGAGGGCCGCGCCGTCGCCGTACTCGACCTCGACGAGGCGGCCTGCAAGGACACCGTCGAGAAGATCGGCGCCGCCGGGGGGACCGCCCTCGCCGTCGGCTGCGATGTGTCGGACAGCGCCCAGGTGGAAGCTGCGGTCGCGCGGGTCGCCGCCGAGCTCGGCGCCCCGACGATCCTCGTCAACAACGCGGGTGTGCTCCGCGACAACCTGCTCTTCAAGATGACGGAGTCCGACTGGGACACCGTGATGAACGTGCACCTCAAGGGCGCCTTCCTCATGGCCAAGGCCGTCCAGAAGCACATGGTGGACGCCGAGTTCGGCCGTATCGTCTCGCTCTCCTCCTCCTCGGCGCTCGGCAACCGCGGCCAGGCCAACTACTCCGCCGTCAAGGCCGGACTGCAGGGCTTCACCAAGACCCTCGCCAAGGAGCTCGGCAAGTTCGGCATCACCGCCAACGCCGTCGCCCCCGGCTTCATCGTCACCGAGATGACCGCGCAGACCGCGGCCCGGATCGGCATGGGCTTCGAGGAGTTCCAGGCCGCCGCCGCCACCCAGATCCCGGTGCAGCGCGTCGGCCGGCCCGAGGACATCGCCAACGCCATCGCCTTTTTCACGGGTGACGAGGCGGGCTTCGTCTCCGGCCAGGTCATGTATGTCGCCGGCGGACCGCTCAACTGACCCGAAGGGTTGCGGACATCATGACTGTGCAGGACAGCGGGAAGGTCGCGCTGATCACCGGCGCGAGCCGGGGCATCGGCTACGGCATCGCCGAGGCGCTCGTGGCCCGCGGCGACCGGGTGTGCATCACCGGGCGCGGCGAGGGCGCTCTCAAGGAGGCCGTCGAGCGGCTCGGCTCCGACCGGGTGATCGGTGTGGTGGGCAAGGCGCACGACGAGGCGCATCAGGCGGCGGCCGTCGAGCACACCATGGAGGCGTTCGGCCGGGTCGACTTCCTGGTCAACAACGCTGGTACGAACCCGGTCTTCGGCCCGATGGCGGACCTCGACCTCAACGTCGCCCGCAAGGTCTTCGAGACGAATGTGATCTCGGCGCTCGGCTTCGCCCAGCAGACCTGGAAGGCCTGGCAGAAGGAGAACGGCGGGGCGATCGTCAACATCGCCTCGGTCGCCGGAATCTCCGCCTCGCCGTTCGTCGGCGCGTACGGCATGAGCAAGGCCGCCATGGTCAACCTGACCCTCCAGCTGGCGCACGAGTTCGCGCCGGTCGTCCGAGTCAACGCGATCGCCCCCGCGGTGGTGAAGACGAAGTTCGCCCGGGCGCTGTACGAGGGCCGTGAGGCCGAGGTCACCGCGGCCTATCCGCTCGGCCGGCTGGGAGTCCCCGAGGACATCGGCGGCGCCGCCGCGTTCCTCACGTCGAGCCAGAGCGACTGGATCACGGGACAGACCCTGGTGGTCGACGGCGGGATCTTCCTCAATGCGGGCGTGGGCTGAGAACAGCCTGAGTGGGTTTGGACCTTATTGACTCAAGTGCCCTGTCGGGCCTGTGGATTGACCCGACGGGGCACTGCGGTATGGTCTGCCGACCCATGGCTGATCGAGGAGCGTTCACGTGTTCTACCGGGCCAGTTTGCAGGCCGCTGCAGTCCTTGCTTCCCTTTCCCTGCTGGCCGGCTGCGGACTTCTTTCCGACAGCGGCTCGAACGTGGAGCAGAAGATAGTCGTCGGTACGACCAGTGAGCCCTCCACCCTCGATCCGGCGGCGGCGTGGGACAACTCCTGGGAACTGATGCGGAATGTCTTCCAGACTTTGGTGAGTTTCCCCACCGGCAGCACCAGCCCCGAGCCCGATGCCGCGGAATGGTGCAAGTTCACCGACACGACCAGCACGGCCTACCGGTGCAAAATCCGCAAGGGCCTGAAGTTCTCCAATGGCGACAAACTCGACGCCGAGGCCGTGAAGTACTCCATCGACCGGATCTCGGCCATCGAAGTCAAGGGCGGCCCCGCCGGCATGCTCGGTTCGCTGGACCAGGTCGAGACCAAGGGCGACGACATGGTCGTCTTCCATCTGTCCAAGGCGGATGCCACGTTCCCCTTCATTCTCGCCACGCCCGCGATGTCGCTGGTGGCGCCCAGCGACTATGCGAAGAACAAGATCCGCAACGACGGGAAGGTCACCGGATCCGGCCCCTACCTCCTGGATGCGTACAAGCCGGGGAACCGGGCCGAACTGGTGAAGAACCCGGACTACAAGGGCTTCGCCAACCGTAAGAACGACGCTGTGACCATCCGGTACTTCAAGGAATCCGCCCCCGTGGTCGCCGCGTTGAAGAAGAACGAGATAGACGCGATCTACCGCGGCCTCACCGCCGAGGAGGTCGTCAATCTGGAAGACAACAAGGACAAGAACAGCGATCTGCAGATTGTGGAGACCACCGGCGCGGACATCCGGTTCCTGGTCTTCAACCCCAGGGATCCGGCCGCCGGGAACGTGGCCGTACGGCGGGCCATCGCCCAACTGGTGGACCGTGACGCCCTGGTCGCCAAGGTCTACCGGGGCACGGCCGAGCCGCTGTACTCCACGGTCCCCAAGGGCATCGCCGGACACACCACCAGCTTCTTCGACGTCTACGGCGACCCCGACAAGGACAAGGCCAAGCAGATCCTCACCGAGGCGGGCATCACCAAACCCGTCGCGATGACGTTCTGGTTCACGACCGACCGGTACGGTTCCTCCACGGTCCCCGAATTCGACGAGCTGAAGCGTCAGCTGGAAGCCTCCGGACTGTTCCGGATCACGCTGAAGAGCAAGCCTTCCTGGAAGGAGTTCCAGGAGGGATTCACCAAGGGTCAGTACCCCGTCTTCGGCCGCGGCTGGTTCCCGGACTTCCCGGACCCGGACAACTTCATCGCCCCCTTCGTGGGCAAGGACAGCATCACCGGGATGCCCTACATGAAGCGTGAGATCACCGAGCAGCTGCTGCCCCAGACCCGCAAGGAGAGCGACCGGGGCGCGGTCGGTAAGCAGTTCGAACGAGCCCAGCGGATCCTGGTCGGCGATGTACGGCTGCTGCCGCTGTGGCAGGGCAAGCTGTACGTCGCTTCGGGCGAGGACATCGGTGGCGGCGAGCGCGCCCTGGACCCGCAGACGGTCATGCAGATGTGGGAGCTGTACCGCAAGGCCAGCTGGTAGGTCCCGGCCGGGCTCGCGAGGTCAGTTGTCAGTGGCCCCCGGTAGGTTCTCGGGTGAAGAACGTATTACCTACCGGAGGTTGTAGACGTGACCGACACCGACCTGCTGCCCGAGTCCTGGCGCGGCGTCCTCGGCGAAGAGCTGCAGAAGCCCTACTTCAAGGAGCTCACCGAGTTCGTCGAGGAGGAGCGGGCCAAGGGGCCGGTCTATCCGCCGCGCGACCAGGTGTTCGCCGCCCTGGAGGCCACGCCCTACGACAAGGTGAAGGTCCTCGTCCTCGGCCAGGACCCCTACCACGGAGAGGGACAGGGGCACGGCCTGTGCTTCTCTGTGCGGCCGGGTGTGAAGACGCCGCCCTCCCTGCGGAACATCTACAAGGAGATGAAGGACGAGCTCGGTCTGCCCGTCCCGGACAACGGGTATCTGATGCCCTGGGCCCAGCAGGGCGTCCTGCTGCTCAACGCGGTGCTGACGGTGCGCGCGGGCGAGGCCAACTCGCACAAGGGCAAGGGCTGGGAGAAGTTCACCGACGCGGTGATCCGCGCGGTCGCCTCGCGGCCCGATCCGGCGGTCTTCGTGCTCTGGGGCAACTACGCCCAGAAGAAGCTCCCGCTGATCGACGAGGAGCGCCACGCGGTGGTGAAGGGCGCGCACCCTTCACCGCTCTCCGCCAAGAAGTTCTTCGGCTCCCGTCCGTTCACGCAGATCAACGAGGCGGTGGCGGCGCAAGGGCACGAGGCCATCGACTGGCGCATTCCCGACCTGGGCTGACGCCGCGGTCCGGGCCGGGGCCGGTGGCGGGCGCCCGGTGGACAGGCCCGGACGCCCGCCCGAGCCTCAGCGGGATTGGCCGCGGCTGCGGCTAGCGTCGATCGTGAACGGTCGGTCGGGAACGGGTGGACAGGGACAGGGAGGCCGCAGTGACGGAGCAGCGGGAGGCGTCGAAGGACGCCGTCATGACCAGGATCGGCCAGGCCATCATGCTCCTGCACGGCGGTGACCGGGAGGAGGCCCGCAATCGCTTCGGCGACCTCTGGTCGGAGATCGGCGAGGACGGCGACGCCCTGCACCGGTGCACCCTCGCCCACTACATGGCCGACACCCAGGACGACCCTGGTGATGAACTGGCCTGGGACCTACGGGCATTGACCGCGGCCGACAGCCTGACCGACGAGCGGGCGGCGCAGCACTCCGACGCGCCCGCGGTGCGGGCGTTCTATCCGTCGCTCCATCTCAATCTTGCGGCGGACTATGTGAAGCTTCAGCGCCCCGAGGCGGCCCGGATCCATCTGGACCGGGCACTAGCCGCCTCCGGCGTGTTCGCGGAGGACGGGTCGGACGACGGATACGGGGGAGGGGTCCGGGCGGCGATCGTGCGGCTGGAGCTGAGACTGCGGGAGATGCGGGAGATGTGAGTGGTGGCCCGGCCGACATGGCCGGGCCACCACTCACTCTCCCGGCGCGGGGAGAGTGGCGTTCCGGTGCCGGGCGACGGCTTGTTTCCCCCGTGCCGGGTCCGGTGGTTGCTTCTGCGGTGCCGGGCGACCGCTCGTCCCCGCCGTGCCGGGTTCAGCGGCCGTAGGTGTTCTCGCAGATCCGGGACTGCGGGCTGCCCGCCGGCCAGTGCCCGTACCCCCGTCCCAGTGCGCAGACGTCCGTTCCGGCGACGGGGGCCGGCAGGGCCGGGACCGGGGCGGTTACGGCGGGCGGGGCGTGACGCGGCCGGGCCGCCCCGGGGCTGTTCCGTTGCCGCGGGGTGCGGGCCGCGGCGCGGCCGGTGTCCGGCGGTGCACCCGCCGGGGTGGACGCGGCGGCGGAGGGCGCGGGGACGGGTACGGCTTCCAGGCTGTCGTGGACAGGTGGCCGCGCGATCTGCGGCGCCAGGTCCCGGGCGGGGCTGCTGTTTCGGGGGCGGGGCGGAACATCCGGCTGCGGGGTCACGGACACACAGCCGGACAGCGTCGTGACCGCCACGCAGACCAGGAGCTTCACGGTGATTCTGGTTCGTTGCACCTGATCAACTCTGCTGTGCGCAACCGGTATCAGGGGAGTCGGAATGCCGGGATTGGCCCGCACGAGTGACGCCGGTCAGCGCAATGCCCACGCGGATCCCAGCATCCCGCGCAGCAGTTCGGCGAATCCGGTACGCAACTCCTCCTCCGTCGGTACGGAGCGGTGGTACGACCCCGCGGCGCACGAGAACATCAGCCCTTCGCACCAGGCCACCAGGGACAGGGTGTGCCGCTCGGGTTCGGCCGAGCCGGCCGCCGTCATCAGCGCCATCAGCGGCTCGCGGAACTGCCGCCCCGTCGCGTCGAAGAACTCCCGCAGCTCGGGGCGGCGGGTGGCCTCCAGGGCGAGCTCGTAGCGGCAGACGAGCAGTTCGGGATGGTGGGTGAGATACCGGTGCAGCGCCAGCGCGAGACCCGCGACCAGTGCCTCCGGGCCGGGTGGCTGTGCGGCGTCCGGAACCGGAAGTTCACCCGGGGCGAGTACCCGCGCCTCGCGCTCCGCCAGCCGTCGCACCGTCGCCTCCAGCAGGGACTGACGGGTGCGGGCGTAATTGGACGTCGACCCCTGGGGGAGTCCGGCGCGCTCGTCCACGGCGCGGTGGGTCAGCCCGCGCATCCCGCGTTCGGCGAGGAGCGCGAGGGCGGCATCGGTAATGAGATCGGCCCGGGAGGTGCCGGTGGTGCGTGTGGCCATGGGGCCAGCCTACCCGTGGCACTACATCTGTAGTACGGTGAGCGTGTCACTACAGATGTAGTTTCGAGGGTTCGAGGAGGAATTATGGACCATCCCCACGCCGTCGTCATCGGCAGCGGAATCGGAGGCCTCACCACGGCGGTGGCCCTGCGCAGGAGCGGTTGGCGAGTCACCGTTCTGGAGCGCGCCGCCTCCCTGGAACCCGTCGGCGCCGGTATCGCCCTCGCTCCCAACTCCCAGCGCGCTCTGGACGTCATCGGCCTCGGCGACGAGATCCGGTCCCTCGCCGCCTGGCAGGGCGCGGGCGGCATGCGTACCCCGCGCGGCCGCTGGCTCTCCCGTACGAACAGCGCCGCCGCGACCGAACGGTTCGGCGGCCCGATCGTCCTGCTGCACCGGGCTGCCCTCGTCGACCGCCTCGTGGCCCGGCTCCCCGACTCCACCATCCACACCGGTGCTGTCGCGGAACTGCTGGACCCGGGCGTCGAGGGCGGTGCGCGTGCCGTGGTGCGGACGGTGTCCGGGACCATCGAAGCCGACCTGGTGATCGGTGCCGACGGCATCAGGTCCGGCGTACGCGGCGCCCTCTTCCCGGCCCACCCCGGACCCTCGTACGCCGGATTCACCACCTGGCGCATCGTCGTCCCCGCGTCCGGGCGGCCCTTCGCCCCGCACGAGACCTGGGGGCGCGGCGCGCTCTGGGGCACCCAGCCGCTCAAGGACGGCCGGATCTACGCCTACGCGGCCGCTGTCGCCGCTGCCGGAACCCATGCCGCCGACGACGAGAAGGCGGAGCTGATGCGCCGGTTCGGGAGCTGGCACGACCCGATCCCCTCCGTCATCGCCGCCGCCGAGCCCGGCCAGGTGCTCCGCAACGACGTGCACCACCTGATCGACCCCCTGCCCTCCTTCCACCGGGGCCGCACCGTTCTCGTCGGCGACTCCGCGCATGCCATGTCCCCCAGCCTCGCCCAGGGCGGCAACCAGGCGATCGAGGACGCCATCGTGCTCGCCCACCACGTGACGCCGGACCGGGACCTCGGCGCGGGCCTGGCCGCGTACACCGCCGACCGGCTGCCCCGCACGACGGCCATCGTCCGCAAAGCGGCGAAGGCCGCCCGGCTGATGCGATGGACGGGCGCCCCGGCCGTATTGCTGCGCGACGCCCTGATCGCCGGCGTCTCGCGGATCGGGCCCACTCTCGTCCTGCGCACCTTCGACGGCATCGCGGACTGGCAGCCGCCGGAGCACACGTATGCTGCCCGGACGAAGGACGCGCACCGGCCACCGCGGTAGACACCGGCTCGAACAGCCCGACGGGCACCCTCACCCGGTGGACGCCGCGCCGGCCGGTGCCGAACAGTGAGAGGGAGACCCCCGTGAAGGTCGGCTGCATCGGGCTCGGCGACATCGCGCAGAAGGCGTATCTGCCGGTTCTGACCACACTGCCCGGGGTCGAACTGCATCTGCAGACCCGCACCCCCGCCACCCTGACGGCGGTCGCCGAGGCCCACCGGATCCCGTCCGGGCAGCGCCACACCGACCTCGGATCGCTGCTCGCCGAGGGCCTGGACGCCGCGTTCGTCCACGCGCCCACCGCCGTGCATCCGGAGATCGTGGGCCGGCTGCTGGACGCGGGCGTCGCCACCTACGTCGACAAGCCGCTGGCCTATGAACTCGCCGATTCCACGAGGCTGGTGAGCCTGGCCGAGGAGCGCGGGGCGAGCCTCGCCGTCGGATTCAACCGCAGGCTCGCGCCCGGATACGCGCAGTGCGCCGAGCACCCGCGCGAGCTGATCCTCATGCGGAAGAACCGGGTCGGCCTGCCCGAGGAACCACGCACCATGGTGCTCGACGACTTCATCCATGTCGTCGACACCCTGCGCTTCCTCGCCCCGGGGCCGATCGAGCACACCGTCGTGCAGGCCAGGATCCGGGACGGTCTGATGGGCCACGTCGTGCTGCAGCTGTCCGGTGACGGATTCACCGCGATCGGCCTGATGAACCGGCTCAGCGGCTCGACCGAGGAACGGCTGGAGGTCTCCGGCCAGGACTCCAAGCGCGAGGTCGTGAACCTCGCCGAGGTGATCGATCACAAGGGCCAGCCGAGCATACGCCGACGCGGCGACTGGGTCCCGGTGGCCCGTCAGCGCGGCATCGAACAGAGCGTGCTGTCGTTCCTGGACGCCGTACGGGCCGGAAAGGTGCTGAGCGCCAGGGACGCCCTGCAGACGCACGAGCTGTGCGAGCGCGTCCTGCGCGACCTGGACTGCGCCTAGGCGGGTCGGGAAGGTGCTGAAGTCCGGGACCGGCCAGGATTTTCAGCACCCGCCGGGGCTTTTCGCTCCGGGATGCGGCGGGACCCGCTCCGGTGCAGGCTGAGGAGATGGACCACCGGCCCGTGGAGGTGACCTCGTGAGGCCCCACGACGAGCCAAAGGGCTGGGGAGCGCTCCAGCCGCCGCCCGGCTACTACTCGGCCGACGGGCGGCCGCCAGACGCGATGCAGCGCGGGCTGATCCTCGACTGGGCGGTCAATCAGCGGATCGCCGGCGGCTGGCGGGTGGAGTCGCGGTCCGAGACGCAGGTCGTCATGGTCCGGGGCCGGCCGCTCAACCATGTGCTGCACGCCCTCCTGATGGTGTTCACCTGCTTTCTCTGGGGCGCGGTGTGGCTGGTGCTGGCCGTGACCAACAAGGTCGAGCGGGTCTCGCTCACCGTCGACGCCCAGGGGCACATCGTCTCCGTGAACGGACCGGGATAGCCCGGCGGCGGGCTCACGCCGCGGGCCCGCCGCGTGAACCGACCACCGGAGCCTGCGCGTCCCTCGCACCGCCCGGCCCGCCCCTGTCGCGCCTCCTGAGCATCCGCACCCCCTCGTACGCGAAGAACACGGCCAGCACCGCCCACGCCCCGTGCACCGGCCAGTCGCCCAGCCGCACATAGAGGGTGGTACCGGACGCCAGCGGTATGTCGAACACCTCGGCCCCACTCGTATCCGTACCGAGCGGCGCACCGATCCGCGCGCCCTGCGGGCCGTACACCGCACTGACGCCGGTGAGCGTGGCATGCACCATCGGGCGGCCGTTCTCGGCGGCTCGCAACGCCCCGAGCGAGGCGTGTTGTTCGGGAGCCCAGCTGTGCTGGAACGTCGCGGTCGAGGACTGGGCGACCAGGATTTGCGCACCGTCCCGGGTCAGCCGCCGGCTCATGTCGGGGAACGCGGACTCGAAGCAGATCAGCGGCCCGATGCGCAGCCCCTTCCCGCCGTCGGCTCCGGGGAGCCACATCGTGACCGGATGGGTGCCGCGCAGCCGGTCCTGGCCCGCCGCCCTGCCCACGGACGTCGCCCACCCGAGCACCGAACGGGCGGGGACGTACTCCCCGAACGGCACCAGGCGCATCTTGTCGTACCGCTGTCCCGTCAGCCCGTGCGGACCCACCAGCACCGCGGACTTGAAGATCCCCGTCCGCCCCGATGCGTCGGTCTGCCGGGCGTCCATGTTGACCAGCACATCCGCACCCACCCGACGCGACAGGGCCGCGATCCGGGCGGTGATGTCAGGGTGCTGGGAGAGGTCCACCCCGACACTGCTCTCGCCCCACACGACCAGATCGAGACCGCGTCCCGCCAGCGATCCGGTCAGCCGCTCACTGACGGCGAGCCGGCGCTCTACGCTCCGGGGACCCGTGAGCACACCCGGCTGCACGACGGCGACCCTGGCCACGCCCGACGGTTCGGGCCGCGGCGCCCACCCGACCATCGCCCCCACCACCAGGGCGCACGCCACGACGGAGACTACGGCGACCGTCCGGGCGGCCGCGCTCACGAACAGCAGGACGACGACGGTGTTCACGGCGACCACCAGAAGACTCACCAGCCACACCCCGCCGACCGACGCCACGCGGAGCGCCGGAGCCACCTCCCACTGGCTCGCGCCGAGCAGCCCCCAGGGACCGCCGAGCCCCTCCCAGGAGCGGACCAGCTCGATCATCAGCCAGCCGCACGGCACCACCACGACCGCCGCCGCCGCGGACGCGACACGCACCCGCCCGCGCAACGTCCGGAACACCAGCAGTCCCCACGGCGCCCACAGCAGACCGAGCAGGGCCGCCAGGATCACGATGAACACATGGAGGCTCGGCATCAGCCAGTGATGCACGGCGAGCAGATAGCCCATCCCGCCGAGCCAGCCGTCGAGCGCCGCCCGGCGCCCCGTACCGGCGGACCGTATCAGCAGCAGCCACGGCACCAGAGCGACGTAGGCGAGCCACCACAGGGAAGGGGCGGGGAACGCGAGCGCGGGCAGCGCACCGGCGAGCAGCGCGACGCAGCCACGCCACCCTCCGGACCGCGGAATCCGCTGCCACCGCTCGTGCCGACCCGTCGGAATCCGCATGCCGCGCCTCCTTGATCAGCAGTGTCGCCCCTGGGCCCCCGTTCCGCAGTTCTTCCCCGGCGCCGGCGAACGGAAGCACCCGGTGGGCGCGGTCAGCCCGCGACCCGCGAGCCCGCTGTGTCGCGCCACTTCTCGTCGACGATCACGCTACGGATCCCCCATCCGCTCCCCGTACGCGACAGGGTGAAGGCGTACCGCCCGCCGGAGACGAAGTTCGGCGCGCCCGCCGCCGTCCCGGAACCGCCCTCGCCACCCGCCGCGCGCTCCAGCCGCATCGGGTTCAGGTAGTCGGCCCGCACCTCGGCGCGGTCGCCCGGGTAGCCGCCCAGGTCCTGGAGATCGAGCCGGCGGTTGACGATCAGATGCTGGCGTACGGGGAAGAGCCGCATGGTCTGCGCAAGCCACTGCGCGACCTCGGCGGCGGGCCCTTCGATGCCGCCCGCGCTGCGGTAGTCGGCGCGGCCGTCCGGGGTGAAAAGGGCCCGGTAGTCCGCCCATGCGCCGTCGTCCACCGCCCTCGCGTATCCGGTGATCACTGCATCGATGGACAGCTGGTCCATCACGGTCGAGAGATCCACGCGCTGCGTCATCGGGTCAGTGTCTGCCCGCAGGAGTGCGACGCCAAGGGGCGTGCACGCACGGGCGGGTCGGCACAGCGGTCAGCAGGGGACCACGGCCACCGGGCCGAGCGCGTGCGTGAGCGTGGTCTGCGCGACGGGGGAGAGCCCGAGCCCGAGGGACTCACCGCCCCTGCGCCGCCCGATCACGGTCAGCGCCGCGGTCGCCGAGGCCGTGACCAGGGTGCGTGAGGCGGAGCCGCCGACCGGTTCCCTGACGACCTCGACCTGCGGGTACCTCTCATGCCGGCCCGCGGTGAGTTCGGCGAGGGTGCGCTCGGCCGCGCCTGCCGCCGCATCCCGGTCGAAGACGGGACCGCCGGACAGCATCGAGGAGAACATCGTCCAGCCGTGCACGATCCGCAGCCGCGCACCCGGCCGGGACGCGGCCGTCGCGAAGGCGAAGTCCAGCACCGCTTCACTGCTCTCGTCGGCGGCCACGCCCGCGACGATGTCGGGGTATGCCTGCGCCGCCTCCCCGCCGTCCTCCTCCGGCGGTCCGCTGTGGATGACGACCACGGGGCATTTGGCCATCGAGGCGGTCGCCAGGCTGTTGGAGCCGAGCATCAGGGACCGGAAACCGCCCAGACCGCGCGAGCCGACGACCACCAGCGACGCGTCGCGGCTCAGCGCGGTGAGCGCCGCCGCGGGGAAGTCCAGGGGTGCGAGCGTCGTCGGGTGCAGATCCGGAGCGATCTCGCCCACCCTCCGTACGGACCGGGTGAGCAGCTCCTCCGCACCACGCAGCTGCGTCTCCCGGACGTCGCGCCGGGTCGGCGTCCGGGCGTGCACGATCACCAGCGCGAGCCCCCGGCGTACGGCTTCGCGCGCGGCCCAGTCGAGTGCCTCACGGCTGTGCGACGAGCCGTCGACGGCTGCGATCACGGGACAGTCGGCGGTGGTCATGATTCCCTCCAGGTTCCGGCGGTACGAGTCCCAGGCTGGTCCGTGCACGACCCGTACGGCAGGGACTTTCGGCCCCTTCTGCCCGGGCCGGTTGTCCGGACCGGTCGACTCGTGTCCGGCCGGGGCATGCCCCGTACGCTACGGCCGGTCGTGGCCCGCCGGACGGCACCGCCGGTACTCCGCGCGGCGTAGGACAACCGCCTCCGCCGGTACGACGCCCGAGGCGGCGGACCGGGGGAGGCTTCGCCGCCGACTGCGTGCTGGAGGTCGGCGGCATCACGCTCCAGGCGTGGCGCGGCGTACCGTCCCACTTCAACATGGAGACCCCGTTCGACACCGCGGTCTCCATGTCGCTTGCTGTCGGCGGGGGACTGCTGGTCGGCATCCTTGCCACTCTCGCGATCGCCTCGTTCACCCGGCGCCCGCAGGGGCCCGCCGGTATGGCCGTCGCCCTGCGGGCGGGGTGGGCGATTCTCCTCGTCGGACTGCTGTCGGGCATGGCCATGATCGCCCGCGGCGTGTACCTCACCCGCACCGGACACCAGACGGCCGGCTACCGCTCCACCGCATCGCTCAAACCGCTGCACGGCGTGAGCCTGCACGCCATCCTGGTGCTCCCGGCGCTCGCCCAGCTCCTCGCCCGGACATCCTGGAGCGCGCGCACCCGCCGCTGTGTCGTACGGGCCGCCGCGGGGTGTTGTGCGGCGCTGGTTGTCGCGGCCCTGGCGTGGGCGGTCGTCGCGTACTGAACGGCGCTGCGGCCGCCCGCTCCGTCCCCGTCGGACGGACCCTCTATCCCGCCGACTCGCCCGCGTGCGGGCTCAGCACGCCCGCCGCCACCAAGGCGAACAGCAGCACGCCCAGCAGCACGCGGTAGATGACGAACGGCATGAAGCTCCCGCTTGGCCGCGCCCCAGGTGACCCGCTGCCGCACCCGAAGATCCCGACGAAGAACCGGAGGGCGCTCCTGGCATGGTGGGCCGACGTCAAGAGGACGTCGTCCGTACGGGACTGGCACGCCCTGTCGCAGGGCGACCCTCAGCCTGCAGAAGGCGCATTGGTGTCGCGGGACCTGCTCCGGGCGATCCGTGACGGCGTCACCCCGGTAGAGCCGCAGAAGATCGCAGTGTCCATCGACCCGTCCGGCGGCGGGCGCGACGTCGCCGGCATCATCGGCGGGTTCCTCGGCGACGACAACCGGGTCTGGATCACCCACGACGTGTCGGCCGCGATGTCGTCGGTGGAGTGGTCGAGGCGGGCCTGCCTGCTGGCGCACGAGACGAACGCTGCTGTGATCTACGTCGAATGGAACTTCGGCCGCGACATGTGCACCCTGGCGATCAGCACGGCGTGGAAGGCGTTGCAGGACGAAGGCCGGATCCCAGCGAAGAAGCTGATCGACGCCGTCCACGCCCAGCAAGGCAAGTTGCTCCGGGCCGAACCGATCGCTCAGCAGATGGTCGAGGACCGGGTCCGGCTGCGCGGCATGATGACGGACCTGGAAAACGAGTGGGCCACGTGGATGCCGACCGACGCGGCCAGCCCCGGTCGGATCGACGCGTCCTGTGTCCTCGTGTACGGCCTGATCCCGGAGGTCAACCAGGGCGCCATCGTCCACGCACCGCTGCCTCAGGTGCCGCAGCCTGGCCGCGGCGAGCAGCCGGGCGGCTCGGCGTCGATGTACGGCCGGCGGATCAGCAACTGGTGCTGTGACCGCATGGGTTCGCGGGGTTCGGTGCGCTACCGGAGGGCGATGATGCTGGCCTCGGCCGGCGGGAACCGGGTACCGGTGATCGCCCAGCTGGTGCAGGCCGACGAGGACACCGTCCGCGACGTGATCCACCGGTTCAACGAGATCGGCCTGGCCTGTCTGGACCCTCAGAGACCCATGAGTTCGTGCGAACTGAAGGGCTTTGGGGCGAACTCATTGGTCATCAGCCCTGCCCGGCGGCTCTGGCTCTTGGGTTCACGGGAACCGATGGCACGTCTTGCTCTGCGGCTGTGTCCGGGATCTCCCGGGCGGGATGCCTCGGTGTAGCGAATGCGGTCGACAATCAGCTCGCTCCGCGGGGAGAATCGGCCGCCATGCGGAAGAACAGAGCCACGGTGCTGACCCTGGTGGGCATCCTCCTGATCTCAAATGTCGTCCTGCTGACGATCCTGGTCAGTACGAACATGTCGTCCGAGGGTGATGTAGCGATAGGCAAGGCCGCCCCCCGAGGTGGGCCTGTCAACCTTCCTGTGCTCAAGGGTGGGGCAATCCTGCCCGCGAATCAGTGGCCGGACGCGTGCTCGTTCGTGGACCAGGAGGAGATCAAGGCGATCTTCCCTGGCGTCAAGAACATCGAACAGGAGAGCCGCCCGATCAATGCCTTGTCGATCAAGGAATTTGCTGCGGACTCTTCGTGGAAAGAGAGTGACAGGTCCGAGTCCGGCCAGTGCCTCTACAGCATGCGCCTTCCGGGCGAGAGCTACAGCGCTACCCAGTTCTGGTTCCGGATCGAGGCCGTGGCCGACCCCAAGTTGATTGTCAGCTACGTCGATCGTGCCGCGCTAGGAACCAATACCAACCAGGGTGCGAGGGGTGCGGATCGCTGTGTCATCACCGGGCTCCACGAGGGCAGTTGGAACTGTCGCAAAGGCCCGCTGCTGTTCACCGTAGGCGGGCAGACCACCGTGACTTTCAAGGGCACGCCGGCCCCAGCACCTTTCGTCTGGCGGGACGATGTGCTCCCTGAGTTCGTCCAGACCATCGCCGCGAAGATCAAATAGCTTCCCCAGGAACGGCAGAAACTACGTTCATCTGCGCGGGCCCGGTGTCGCCGAGTTCAAGACCAGCCACCTCTGTGCGGCGATCAATGGCTGTTTCCCGGACGAGGCCGACGGTCCCACCGGCCATCGCGCCGCGCAGGAGACGTCATCGCCGCCGGGCCGGGTCGCGGGCGGCTTACCGGCGCCTCAGTCGAGACCGGCGCCTGATGCTCGCGAGGGCCTCTTGCGACTGCCAGTGCCGCCGGCCCGAGCCTCCTTGCCTTCGCTCAGACCGTGGATCGGTCGGACAACATGAGAAAGCTTCAGGAATTCAGAAGTTCCATCACCGTCCACGGTCGGATCATCCGCATCGGCCGCGAGGCATTACGCTGCCTCCTCGCCCGCCGTGGTGCCGTAAATGGTCTGGCCCCACTTGGTGCGGTCCGGCGGCACCATCACCCACCGGTCATCCGGCAGCGGCCACACCGTGGCGCCGTCGACGCGGACCTGGCCCTTGTACAGCTCGGTCGGCGGGAGCCCGTAGTTGCCGCGCACCACGTTGACCTGCTGCGGTGTCAGGGAGGCCGTCGGCGTGGTCGACGGGTTCACCGACCCGTAGTACGCGGCCCGGTAGGCGTTGTTCTTCCCCAGGTAGGAGAAGGCGCGGCGGCTGGTGACGACCAGCTCGGGGAACGGGGCGCCGATGGTGTCGAGGTAGTCCAGCCACCCCAGCTCGTCCTTGATCGGGTCCGAGGTGGGTTCGGACCACAGGACGGGTGCGGTCGGCATGTTCGCCGCCGGCACCTGGAAGTCGACGTCCGTGGTGGGGGCGTTCTCCGCCGCCAGGGAGAACTTGCCGTCGGTGAGAACGTCACCGGCGGCCAGCTCCAGGCGGGAGTTGACGGCTTCCACGTGCCGCTCGACGTCGTCGTACAGCAGCTCGATCAGGCGGTCCTGGTCGGCGCCGCGGGACGCCTCCTGCAGCAGGATCTCCATTTCGCCGACCAGGAGCTTCTGGCCCAGGGCGGGCAGCATGCCCTGTGTGCTGGTCGTCCACGCCTGGCGGTCGGCGAGTACGACGCTGGCGTCGTAGCTGCGGTACTTCGCGGCGTTGACGTAGCGGCCCTAGTTCTTGATCCGCCACATCACGTCATGGACCTCCACCTTCGGGAAGATCGTCTGCGTGAGCAGGAAGTCAGCCGGGGTGGGGATTTCGCGGGCGAACGTGGTCAGGTCCTGAACGGTGACGCCCTTGATGAGGTCTGCGATGGTCATGTTGGGCCTCCTTCCTTACACGAAGCGGATCTGGCAGGTGGCGGACGGCACGACCGGGGCGACGACGACGGGGAGCTTCGCGGTCTTCACCGAGCCGTGCCATAGCAGCGCGGCCGGAACCTTGGTCTAGGTGGGGTTGAACAGCACCTCGGCGTACACGAACCCGGCGAGGTTCTGGCGGCCGTCGGAGGCACCGGTGGCGTACAGGCCATACAGGCCGCTCGCGGTGATCTTGCCGACGGGCACACCAGACAGGAACCGGCTGAACGGCACGGTGCTGTCCGTCGAGGCGAAGTAGTGGGTGCTCGCGGTGAACGTCGTCAGGTCGAGGGTGATGGAGTCGGTCTGGGCGGTGCCGTGCAGCGACGCCAGCCAGGACCGGTCGGCGGTCAGGTTCTGGGTCGTGGTGACCGGCTGAAACATGAGTCCTCCGTGGACACGATCAGGCGGATGATCGTCCGCTCACCAGGTGGTGGCGTCGTCCACGAAAAGGGGCGTGGTCCCCACTCCGGCCTTGTCCCGCCGGTGGGAAGTCAGGTGGTCTTGGTGGTGAAGCCGCGTCGGCGGGCCATCTCGGCGCCGGCCGCACCCCGCTTCGGGACGGTGCCGCCGCGCTGCGGGGGCCCGCCAGCAGGTGAACCACCTGGCGCCGCCGCCGAGATGGGAGTCTTGCCGAAAAGCTCCGGGCGGCGCGCCTTGAGTGCGGTGGCCGCACCGGCGACGGCCTGCTCGTCGGCGTCGTCGTCAACGGTCAGGAGACGCTCGGCATCGGCGAGATCCACGCCGTTGGCACCAAGCGCGACGAGGGCGGCACGGCGCACCGCGGCCCTCTCACGGGCGGAAGCAGCAGCCTCACGGGCGGCAGCGGCAGCAGCAGCGTCGTCGGCGGCCTTCTCCCGGCGCTGCACCTCCGTCAACTGCGCTTCCTGCGCGTCCTGCTGAGCTTTAACGAACGCAGCCAGGTCGTCGGTCTTGGCGAACCCCAGCTGCTCCACGAGCTTGCGCACCGCAGCCCGTTCGCCCTGTTGCTTCTCGCGGGCCAGCAGCCGCGTCAGCGTCTCCTGGTCCATCGCCTGCCCCGTCTGGGCCACAGGCTGCGCGGGGTCGGGGAGCTGGTCGTTGGAAGGGTCGGTGGGGTCCGCCCCCACGATCGGGAAGATCGGGCGGCCATCACGCCGGCGACCGACGGGCGTACGGGGGGCGGGCAGCAGCCTGTCCATGCGGATCTCGTCCTCCAGCAGCAGCGCCCCCGCGCCGACGATCAGTGTAACCACCCGCGCGCGACGACCCCCGGCTCGAAGGCAGCCAGCCCACGCCTCACTGGGCAATACCTGCCCCACAGTCGGGCGCTTCCTTGGTAGAGGCCAGAATGCTCCCGACCTGCCAATTCGGCCGCTTCATTGTCACCTGCCCCGGCCGCCGGAACACCCCCGCGTCGGCGGGGAGGACGAGCTGCGCGAATGGTGGGCGAAGCACGGCCGCGGAACACCCCCGCGTCGGCGGGGAGGACTGGACAGGGGAGAGTGCGATCAGACGCCGCGCCGGAACACCCCCGTGTCGGCGGGGAGGACACAAGCGTTCGAGAGCGACGCTTTGACCAATCCGGAACACCCCCGCGTCGGCGGGGAGGACCCCGAGACGGACGGCTCGGCGGACGCCTTCGACGGAACACCCCCGCGTCGGCGGGAAGGACTCGGCTCCCTGAAGGCGAACACGTCCTACAAGAGGAACACCCCCGCGTCGGCGGGGAGGACTCGATCGCGTCTCCGATCCCGGCAGAGCCCAGCGGAACACCCCCGCGTCGGCGGGGAGGACGCCGGTAGGCCCGATGAAGCTGACGTGCTCGCCGGAACACCCCCGCGTCGGCGGGGAGGACAGGCCACGATCGGCGTAGGCAACAACTACAACCGGAACACCCCCGCGTCGGCGGGGAGGACCGTCGTGCAGGCCGGTGAAGTTGAGCGTCGGAGGAACACCCCCGCGTCGGCGGGGAGAGCGAGCTCACCGGGGCAGCCGGCACCTTCGCGAACGGAACACCCCCACGTCGGCGGGGAGGACGGCCAAGCGCCCTCGACGACGGCGGCCGGGTCCGGAACACCCTGGCGTCGGTGGGGAGAACCACGCGGGCGGGATGCGCCAGGGGTACAGGTACGGAACACCCCTGCGTCGGCGGGGAGAACGGCGGAGGGTCAACGGGCGGCTTCTTGACGAGCGGAACACCCCTGCGTCGGCGGGGAGAACGGCGGAGGGTCAACGGGCGGCTTCTTGACGAGCGGAACACCCCCCGCATCGGCGGGGAGAACAGGTCGGCGAGGGTCTTCTTCCGCGCGTGGTTCGGAACACCCCTCGAGTCGGCGCGGAGAACGACTCCCGAAGGCCCCATCGAGGCGCCGTTCAACGGAACACCCCCGCGTCGGCGAGGAGAACCGGAACGTGTTTCGCGTAGACGCTGTGGTCGCAGGAACACCCCCCGTCGGCGGGGAGGACGGTGGCGCCGACGTCACCGTGGTCGGCAAGGACGGAACACCCCCGCGTCGGCGGGGAGGACCGCGGACCCTCGTCCGGTCGCGCCCAGTGCGGCGGAACACCCCCGCGTCGGCGGGGAGGACGAGACACCCACCTGTCTCATGTTCGCCGCGTTCGGAACACCCCCCGCGTCGGCGGGGAGGACGGTCGGCCGGTCTTCGTCTACCGGTGCCTGGACGGAACACCCCCGCGTCGGCGGGGGAGGACGGAGCTGTCGGACACGGCATCGGTCACAGCGTCGGAACACCCCCGCGTCGGCGGGGAGGACCCGTCCACCACGTCGTCCGCCGGGGCGGACTGCGGAACACCCCCACGTCGGCGGGGAGGACTTCGTGACCGTCCCCGTGGTCAGCGGGATGCCCGAACACCCCCACGCAGGCGGGGAGGACCTGGTTGCCTCGGACTGGCTCATCCCAGTCTCCGGAACACCCCCACGTCGGCGGGGAGGACCCACGACGGCGCGGCGGCCCCTGGACTTGTCACGGAACACCCCCACGTCGGCGGGGAGGACGAGCAGACCGAGCACAGCCAGATCTTGCCGCACGGGAACACCCCCGCGTCGGCGGGGAGGACGGCAGGGGCGGGTTGACGCCCACATCGTGGGGCGGAACACCCTCGCGTCGGCGGGGAGGACGTGGCCACCGGTCTGGCCGCGATGGGCTTTTACGGAACACTCCGCGTCGGCGGGGAGGACGAGCGGAGGTAGGAACGACTGGTCTCGGCACTCGGAACACCCCCACGTCGGCAGGGAGGACGTCGGCGGCCGCGTGCTGCGTGACGGCTCGGACGGAACGCCCCCGCGTCAGCGGGGAGGACACCCTAGCTAACAGCGTGCGAGATGCCCTCGTCGGAACACCCTCGCCTCGGCGGGGAGGACGGACCGTTCTGCTCGGCCAGGCGGGCCTGCTCCGGAACACCCCCACGTCGGCAGGGAGGACGGCGTCTCGTTGCCCGCGTACCGCCACGCCTGCGGAACACCCCCGCGTCAGCGGGGAGGACCCAGGCCGGCGGGGAGGACAGGATGTCCTGACACATGACCGGGACGTTGGTCGGAACACCCCCGCATCGGCAGGGAGGACCCGTCGGTCTTCGTGTCGTCGTACAGGCCGTACGGAACACCCCCGCGTCAGCGGGGAGGACGACGGGCGTGCACAGAGTTCACAGGGTCAGGATGGAACACCCCCGCGTCGGCGGGGAGGACCGCGGCCAGCAGGCTGCGGAGGTGGGCGAGGTCGGAGCACCCCGGCGTCGGCGTGGAGGACCCGTCGGTGTAGGTGACGGTCTTCGCGGTGAACGGAACACCCCCGCATCGGCGGGGAGGACCTGTTCGAGGTCGAGATCGACAAGGTGAAGTGCGGAACACCTCTCGCGTTGGCAGGGAGGGCCAGGGGGCTATGTTCACCAGCTTCGGTTCTGGATCGCTTTCCCGCTCGGCAAGCTGGACCACAGCCGATTCTTCCTGGGCATCGATGAGGTAGGCGTGATCTACCTCATCGAGACGTGGGTTGCCGGCTTCGGACTCCTGCCTCAGGCCATGGAGAACTTGGTTCTCGACGTGGCTCCTCGCCGGATTGATGAGGAGTACAAGACGGCGGGACAAGTGTCCTGACGCGTCGCTCACCTGTGATGCACCGCCACCAATTTGAACTAAAGTTCAACCGGCTGGCCACGGTCCGGGACCATTCCCGAAAATGTCCCGAAGGGAATCTCACTCAATCCCTTCAAAGCCGATACCACCTGAGGCCCGGCGATACTTGACAGGCATCTAAGCCCCACCAAGAGTAGTGCCTTATGTTCCGTCGTGAAAAGGTGCGCGAACGCCTTTGCTTTCCAGGCCGAATCACCCAGCAGGGCATCAAAGCATACTATTTCAGCAACCTGAAGGAGATCTCGGGCGACCTGGGGGTTCGCTCGCAGCCTCTGCACAAAGTCGAGGTAATCACTCAAGTATTCAGGGGGCGTCGCAACAGCATCTCGCAACGATGCGTATTCGATCCTAATTGCATCAGCACCAGCACCCACATACGCCTTATGTGTGCGGTCCTGGACGTGCCTAATGTATGCATCCGCCTTCTCTAGCATCGGAAGCACGTAACTTCCGTCTGGATCGCCAACCGTCAACGCGCTCTCAAGTCGACTCCGAAGCAGCCGCTCTGGGACATCGTCAAGGCGTCCCGCATCCTGAACTGCCGCCAGGATGACAGCAATAAGGCTGTGTCCAGCCAGGACACCAGCCGCAGGATCAGGAAGAACCCCTTGCTTTCCCACAGCAAGACCGAATGAATGTACAGCTTGAAGAATTGCCGGAGAATCAGCGAGCAGGGCGCCTCCGCGCAAGAATCGCGCCAACGCTGGCGAGATTTCGGGCAATCCCTTTAGTTGCGTGTCCGTCCTAGACTCGGCTCCGGAGCATGCCGCCCCATCGAGATGTGCAAAACGCTCTGGTAGCCAGGCGTGTGACTTCTCCCGCCGGGTCACGGTCGCTTCGTCCATCACGACGATTCCGAGCTTCCGCGCCAGACTCTGGCCACGCGGACTCACGGTTTGGCGAACAAGCGTCACTCGGTCCAGGTCGAGCAATTGCCTAAAGCCAGCCAACCAGACGATTGTGTTTGGCTCGCCCGTCTGCCCCTTGCCGCTCTTGCATTCCATGCTAGAGCGGGAAATCCGAAGGCGAGAGTCGATATCGATCGACAGCACATCAATATCGGTCAGGACGCTGCGTCCGCTGTCCGCATCCTCTGCCGGGAGCGGCACTCGCAGACGCACGTACGCGCCCTCGGCGAACTCAAGCCGAGCCACACGGCGCTCCAACTGTCCGCCAAGGGTATCCGCGGGCTTGGTGCCAGCCTGGGTTCGCACGGTCGAGGATCGCCGCGAACGACGCCCATCCCCTCGCCCACGATCATTCCCGTCCTCCCGAGCGGCCGTCGCCTCAGAGGTTTCGCCGGTGTTGTCAGTCACTTCCCGCCGCCCATCATCCGGTTAACAGGAACCTCCCTGAGGGCAGCGATCAGCCTAGCTTCCTCGATCTTGTCGACGTCACTAGTCAATGCCAGCCTGGCGCGCTCCTGCTCCACGTGACGATACGATCGCTGAGCTCGAAGTGCCGCCGCGTCCGCTCGCTCGGTTCCCGTGCCCTCCCTGGCGTTGAGCATCTGCAGTGCGTCCTGCGCGACCTCGGGCTGCAGAAGCTGGAGTCGGTACCGATCTGACTGGTAACCACCAACGACCTTGACGACACCGGCCTTCTCAAGCATCGGATAGTCGGTGCCGACGTTTGAGGTGTTGCCAGCCACGCCTCGATTGATAAGCGCACGCAGGAAGACCTCGGGCGAGTGCAGCTTGAACTTCGCGAACGTTGCGGCGTAGATCATGGAGCCCACGAGCTGCCGCACGTGCCCTGACGCATCGCCAGCGGTGCCGCCGAAGGGGTCGCGTCGGATGTGAGGCGTGAACAGGAAGCCACGCTCGGCATCCTCGGAAGTCTGGATCACTGACCTCTGAACGAGGTTCTGAGAGACGGCAAAGTCCACCCATTTCGCCTCAGTGGACTGAACGTGCGTTTCCGGCATTCCGGGGTTGAGCGCGATCTCTTCCAGGAGGGCAGTGACCTCGGCAGTGGCCCGGGCATCAGCGGCCTTCAGGGCCGCCTTCGCAACGGAGTCGTCTCCCTGCGTCCAAACGTTCGGGTTGTAGAGAACCTCACGGCCGTCATCAGCGATGACACGACGGATCAAACCCGTATGAGTCAGGTGCCGCAGGGCAGCATCGGCCGCCTCGTCGTGCCCCTTGACGCCATCCGCGGTCGCGGCAGCCTGCAACGCGTCCTGTTCCAGCAGTGGCTGGAGTGTTGTCGCGCGCAGCAGCGCGAGGGCCGCGAGCTCAACGGGACCGACCATGAGCACCCTGAAGAGCTTCGGGGTAGCCATAATGAGGTCACCAGCGGCCGGGATGCTCTCGGTGATGGAAACGAGCTGGCGATCTACGTCGTGGACGGTTGTGACCCAGCCCAAGGTCTCCATCGTCGCGATGACATCTCTCAGGTTTCGAGGTCCGAGACCCACGTCCAGCCCGATGGCCTTCACCCGCCCGGCGCTGCTCGTGGTGCTTCCCTGAAGCCGGAACGCGACGTCGAAGACCCACCCCGCGAACTCGAGCTGCTCCAAGGCCGCCCGCTCGGGCCCCATCTGGTACACGGAGAGGTGCCGCGACAGGCCCAAGGCCAGTTCGGCATCCGTCAGAAAGCTCAAACTTCCCCCACCTAAACAGAACTGGCGCACGACTCGCGCAGGTCTCACGAGCCACCCGATCAGGCTACCGGTCACATCGTCACGTCACCTGACAATCCAGCGCGGAGACCCACATTCGGAATCTCGGACGGGCACCTCCACACCGGAACACCCCCGCGTCGGCGGGGAGGAAGCTTGCCCAGGATCGGGGTACAGCACAGCGAACGGAACACCCCCGCGTCGGCGGGGAGGACTGCTGGCAAGGCGGACGTCGCCGGCCGCATCATCGGAACACCCCCGCGCCGGCGGGGAGGACAGCTTCGAGGCGGTGCTTGGGCTGCGCTTCATCGGAACACCCCCGCGTCGGCGGGGAGGACCCGGTCACCGTGCGCTCGCCGAGCCCCAGCCGCGGAACACCCCCGCGTCGGCGGGGAGGACACGCGCGCGCCTTCCTTGAAGGTGCGGACAGGCGGAACACCCCCGCGTCGGCGGGGAGGACATGGAGTACCAGGGAGAGTCGGTCCGCGTGTCCGGAACACCCCCGCGTCGGCGGGGAGGACCTCAGTAGTCTGGGTAGTCACGGTGACCTCGATGGAACACCCCCGCGTCGGCGGGGAGGACCGGCACCCCGGTACGGAACATCTGCTGCGGTACGGAACACCCTCGCGTCGGCGGGGAGGACCAGCACCGCGGTTTGTGCCGTTCGTGCAGGCGCGGAACACCCCCGCGTCGGCGGGGAGGACGTGCCGCCTCGGGCCTGGATTTGCGACCGGAGCGGAACACCCCCGCGTCGGCGGGGAGGACCCTGCGATGCATGGCCCATTCACCCTCCTCGACGGAACACCCCCGCGTCGGCGGGGAGGACGCGCTCGGGTGTGCCGCCGAGGACGAGGGCGACGGAACACCCCCGCGTCGGCGGGGAAGACACCACGGCTCCGACTGCTGGCGGATGGATGAGCGGAACTCCCCCGCGTCGGCGGGGAGGACGGCAGGGCGACCTTGGCGGTGCTGCTGAGCTGCGGAACACCCCCGCGTCGGCGGGGAAGACACCCCTCCACCCCTCCTCAAGGACGATCCCACCGGAACACCCCCGCGTCGGCGGGGAGGACGACTCGGTGGAGGCAACCACCCGAGTCCGGGACGGAACACCCCCGCGTCGGCGGGGAGGACGCCCGCCACATCTCGTCCATCGGCAGCACGAGCGGAACACCCCCGCGTCGGTGGGGAGGACACGGCGCATCCCCTTCGCCAGGCCCCGGCCAGCGGAACACCCCCGCGTCGGCGGGGAGGACGCTTCCCGGTCGTCGTCACTCATCTCGGCCAGCGGAACACCCCCGCGTCGGCGGGGAGGACAGGCGGTACGGATTCGTCACCTTGTGCGGGTTCGGAACACCCCCGCGTCGGCGGGGAGGACTCCGCCAGGCCGTTGAGCATCGCCGTCGTGGGCGGAACACCCCCGCGTCGGCGGGGAGGACGCCGGCGCGGCTCTGGGGTCGCGAGAGATCGACGGAACACCCCCGCGTTGGCGGGGAGGACTCTCGGCCCCATCGGTTCTCAGTGCCATGCGACGGAACACCCCCGCGTCGGCGGGGAGGACGACCAAGGAGGACGCCGCGTGATCAACCACACCGGAACACCCCCGCGTCGGCGGGGAGGACGTGGCGTCGGTGGCGAGCGGGTCGCCTGCTCGCGGAACACCCCCGTGTCGGCGGGGAGGACGGCATGGCCACCGTGAGGGCCGCGCTCGCAGCCGGAACACCCCCGCGTCGGCGGGGAGGACTGCGTCTGAAAGTACGCATCACTGGTGGCCTGCGGAACACCCCCGCGTCGGCGGGGAGGACAGGGTGCGGGAGTGGGTGGTGGGGGCGCCGCACGGAACACCCCCGCGTCGGCGGGGAGGACGCCTCCTTGATCTGCTGCGCCTGCGCCTTGGCCGGAACACCCCCGCGTCGGCGGGGAGGACGAGCACCTCCGCGGCCGTGACGTCGTCCTGGCCGGAACACCCCCGCGTCGGCGGGGAGGACGCTCCCTCAGTGAGGCCCATCTGCATGGCGTTCGGAACACCCCCGCGTCGGCGGGGAGGACTACGCCTGGTAGGCAAGGGCTTTGGCCCGGTCCGGAACACCCCCGCGTCGGCGGGGAGGACGGCGCCGTAGCGGGTGGTCTTCACTGGTCCTCCGGAACACCCCCGCGTCGGCGGGGAGGACCAGCGGGACTTGATGAAGCGCAGCCGGTTGCTCGGAACACCCCCGCGTCGGCAGGGAGGACCGGGACATCGTCATCGACCTGGACCTCATGGCCGGAACACCCCCGCGTCGGCGGGGAGGACCAGGTGGTGCGGGATCAGCGGAACCATCCGCGCGGAACACCCCCGCGTCGGCGGGGAGGACGTCGGCGAGCTGCTCTGCCGGGGCCTCGGCGGCGGAACACCCCCGCGTCGGCGGGGAGGACTCGGCGATGCACGCGTCGTGATCCGTCGACAGCGGAACACCCCCGCGTCGGCGGGGAGGACGACCACCCGCAGCCGCACAAGCAGGTGTTCGACGGAACACCCCCGCGTCGGCGGGGAGGACCCGACCGGCGTCACCGCCGCGCCGGGCGTCAACGGAACACCCCCGCGTCGGCGGGGAGGACTGGCCGAGGATCTTGACGACCGGTCCGGCGGACGGAACACCCCCGCGTCGGCGGGGAGGACTCGGTTCCGGCCATCGACCGGAAGACCGTGGCCGGAACACCCCCGCGTCGGCGGGGAGGACGACGAGGCGCGGCAGAATTTGGAAGCCCTCGGCGGAACACCCCCGCGTCGGCGGGGAGGACGATCGTGGTCACCTGAATGTCCTGTACCGCCGCGGAACACCCCCGCGTCGGCGGGGAGGACGTCGGGCGGGCCGATGAACAACCAGCGGCAGCCGGAACACCCCCGCGTCGGCGGGGAGGACTTCCGCGATCCGGGCTCGGGGCACCCGTAGCTCGGAACACCCCCGCGTCGGCGGGGAGGACCTGCGACGCTCGGCCCGGCGGACCGACCGCGGCGGAACACCCCCGCGTCGGCGGGGAGGACGCCGGCCCCGCGCTCGCCCCCGGCGGCGTGTCCGGAACACCCCCGCGTCGGCGGGGAGGACGGGACCTTGCCCCATACGGTGTCCTTGGTGACCGGAACACCCCCGCGTCGGCGGGGAGGACCGCTCGTTACAGAACAGTGCTGCCCACGGACCCGGAACACCCCCGCGTCGGCGGGGAGGACTCTGGAAGTGCTCGGAGCATTGCTCGCTCAATCGGAACACCCCCGCGTCGGCGGGGAGGACTTCGAGGCAGCAGACCTCAAGAACTACGTGAACGGAACACCCCCGCGTCGGCGGGGAGGACTTCGAGGCAGCAGACCTCAAGAACTACGTGAACGGAACACCCCCGCGTCGGCGGGGAGGACTTCGAGGCAGCAGACCTCAAGAACTACGTGAACGGAACACCCCCGCGTCGGCGGGGAGGACTTCGAGGCAGCAGACCTCAAGAACTACGTGAACGGAACACCCCCGCGTCGGCGGGGAGGACAACCTCGGGCGATCAGGTACTCCTCTGCTGGGCGGAACACCCCCGCGTCGGCGGGGAGGACTGCACCTGGTCCGGGGTGAGCGCATTGTTCGCCGGAACACCCCCGCGTCGGCGGGGAGGACAACCGGTCGGCCGCGAACCCGGTCCCGTTGTTCGGAACACCCCCGCGTCGGCGGGGAGGACCACCGCCACGATCGCCAACAACCTGGTGCGGTCGGAACACCCCCGCGTCGGCGGGGAGGACGGGCTCGCGGGCTGCTGGCCGCCGCTCTCACCCGGAACACCCCCGCGTCGGCGGGGAGGACTACAGCTCGGTGACGGTCTCGGCCACCGACATCGGAACACCCCCGCGTCGGCGGGGAGGACGAGCCATGCCAAGAGCAGGATGAGTTCGCGTGCGGAACACCCCCCGCGTCGGCGGGGAGGACTGATGCACGAAGCGCGCCTCTGTGAGGGCTTCCGGAACACCCCCGCGTCGGCGGGGAGGACCACAGGGGTGCCCACCGGGCGGCACGGCGTGACGGAACACCCCCGCGTCGGCGGGGAGGACACAGTCAAAGAGGACCCGAACGTTGCGCGGATCGGAACACCCCCGCGTCGGCGGGGAGGACCTGCCCAAGCCACATCCATGCCTATCCAGGTACGGAACACCCCCGCGTCGGCGGGGAGGACTCCGCCCCGTACTTGGCGTAGTACTTGCCGAGCGGAACACCCCCGCGTCGGCGGGGAGGACCGGTTCAGTGCGCAGGGCGTGGCAGTGGCCGCCGGAACACCCCCGCGTCGGCGGGGAGGACGAGGCGCACCGCCGCGACCTGCTCGCCCGGAACGGAACACCCCCGCGTCGGCGGGGAGGACACGCTCTACGGCGCCAATGACAATCCGGGCTACGGAACACCCCCGCGTCGGCGGGGAGGACTCCACGGGGCGCAGAGTGGTGGCGCGCCCTGGCGGAACACCCCCGCGTCGGCGGGGAGGACAGCTGGAGACCCTCTTTGGTGAACTCGATGAACGGAACACCCCCGCGTCGGCGGGGAGGACGCGAGCGTCGCCGGGTCGGTGGCATCGATCATCGGAACACCCCCGCGTCGGCGGGGAGGACCTCGGCCACCGGTCGCCGCTTCAGCTCGGCGCCGGAACACCCCCGCGTCGGCGGGGAGGACGAGGGCTTCGACGTCATCAAGCCGACACTCAACGGAACACCCCCGCGTCGGCGGGGAGGACATCCGGCGGGCGGCCGAGCCGCTGCGCGACGACGGAACACCCCCGCGTCGGCGGGGAGGACCCGGTACCCGAGACGCGAACGTAGGCGACCAGCGGAACACCCCCGCGTCGGCGGGGAGGACCTATGGGCTGACGCCGACAGCACCCCCGCCGACGGAACACCCCCGCGTCGGCGGGGAGGACTGAATGTCCTTGCCGAGGCCGCCGAACTCGCGCGGAACACCCCCGCGTCGGCGGGGAGGACCGGGTCTGCACGTCGATGTACGCGGTCGCGGTCGGAACACCCCCGCGTCGGCGGGGAGGACGTGACCCGTGCCCGGGCCTCGCCCAGCTCCTGCGGAACACCCCCGCGTCGGCGGGGAGGACGAGCAGTTCCGGCCACTGGTCCGGAGGTGGCAGGGAACACCCCCGCGTCGGCGGGGAGGACTCTCCCTCTTCGATGTACCGCGGGGCAACCAGCGGAACACCCCCGCGTCGGCGGGGAGGACTGCTGACCGACGTGCTCGCGGACACCGACACCAGGAACACCCCCGCGTCGGCGGGGAGGACTCCGTACGGTCAGCCATGAACTCGACGTCCATCGGAACACCCCCGCGTCGGCGGGGAGGACGGCTGGAAGTACTTCCGCACGGTCGGGTCCCACGGAACACCCCCGCGTCGGCGGGGAGGACAAGAGCGGGTTTTCTGGGGACCAGGGCGGGGACGGAACACCCCCGCGTCGGCGGGGAGGACCGAGCTGGCGTCCATCCCCGGTGGGTCCAGGTCGGAACACCCCCGCGTCGGCGGGGAGGACAGGCGCAGCAAGTGGCCGGCGTCCGTCAGCCGCGGAACACCCCCGCGTCGGCGGGGAGGACCCGCAGCACGTTGACCCTGCCCTGATCGACTACGGAACACCCCCGCGTCGGCGGGGAGGACTGCTGCCCGGCCAGGTAGAGGCGCTGGACGAACGGAACACCCCCGCGTCGGCGGGGAGGACCGCATGTCGGCGAGCGCGAGGACCCAGACGACCGGAACACCCCCGCGTCGGCGGGGAGGACCTCGACGAACCCGAACTGCCCGCCTTGGTTGGCGGAACACCCCCGCGTCGGCGGGGAGGACGTGGGCGTCTTGGCCCATCGGGCGGCGGTGGTCGGAACACCCCCGCGTCGGCGGGGAGGACGTGAGAGCCCCATCGGAACCCACATCCATGAACGGAACACCCCCGCGTCGGCGGGGAGGACTCACGAAGTCGATGGCCCTGTTCGGGGCGATGCGGAACACCCCCGCGTCGGCGGGGAGGACGCTTTCACGATGACCGGCCCGTCGGCTGCGAACGGAACACCCCCGCGTCGGCGGGGAGGACATGTCCTGGGCCTACCCCGTGAGAGAGGTCGACGGAACACCCCCGCGTCGGCGGGGAGGACTGGTCGACGATCTGCATATATCCGTCGAGCACCGGAACACCCCCGCGTCGGCGGGGAGGACAGAAATGCTGGTCACGGCAAGTTTGTCAAGCTCGGAACACCCCCGCGTCGGCGGGGAGGACGTTCTGACGGACCCGACCTCCGCGAGATGTGGCGGAACACCCCCGCGTCGGCGGGGAGGACGATGTCCGCGAACAGCTCGGCGGGGTCCTGTGCGGAACACCCCCGCGTCGGCGGGGAGGACTCGACCAGCCATGCAAGCACCGCTTCGTGCTGCGGAACACCCCCGCGTCGGCGGGGAGGACGGCTTCGAAGGGAGCACTGCGTGATCGCACGCCGGAACACCCCCGCGTCGGCGGGGAGGACGTGGCGGCATGAGCAGGACGCTGATGTACATCCGGAACACCCCCGCGTCGGCGGGGAGGACTCGCGGGGAGTCAGGTCGATTTGGGCGCCGCACGGAACACCCCCGCGTCGGCGGGGAGGACACGCCGACCGGACCGGCCCGAGGCGGCGCCGACGGAACACCCCCGCGTCGGCGGGGAGGACACCATGGTCGGCGGCGCCATTGCGACACCTGGCGGAACACCCCCGCGTCGGCGGGGAGGACACGTTCCGCTGCTCCCGGAAGGCGTCCCGGTCCGGAACACCCCCGCGTCGGCGGGGAGGACCTGCCAGCGCCCGCGACCAACCGGCTCTACAGCGGAACACCCCCGCGTCGGCGGGTAGGACTTCATGAACGCGACGCCGTACTTCGCCACCGACGGAACACCCCCGCGTCGGCGGGGAGGACCGGTGAGCTGCGGTACCGAGGTCGAACACGGCCGGAACACCCCCGCGTCGGCGGGGAGGACACGATGTGTTCACGGGCCGCCGCTTCCGAGAGCGGAACACCCCCGCGTCGGCGGGGAGGACGAGCTGGAGCCGACGCCCCAGCTCTCGGCAGCCGGAACACCCCCGCGTCGGCGGGGAGGACAGGTCGACGGTGATGCCCGGGTCGGCGAGCGCCGGAACACCCCCGCGTCGGCGGGGAGGACTCCGCGGCCAAGGAGTTCGCGGAGAAACACGGCGGAACACCCCCGCGTCGGCGGGGAGGACCTCGCCACCGAGACCGGAAAGCCTCGGGGGTACGGAACACCCCCGCGTCGGCGGGGAGGACACCAGCTGTGTGGACCGACCGCGGTGCCAGTTCGGAACACCCCCGCGTCGGCGGGGAGGACTGCGACGGCCCGACGGTGTAGGCCGGTCCCCACGGAACACCCCCGCGTCGGCGGGGAGGACACGGCCGCGTTCATGGTGACTGCGGTCATGGTCGGAACACCCCCGCGTCGGCGGGGAGGACTCAGATGATCGGTTTCTTGGGGTCGATCTGGCCGGAACACCCCCGCGTCGGCGGGGAGGACGCAGGCGAGACCGTCTTATTCCCGTCCTGCAACGGAACACCCCCGCGTCGGCGGGGAGGACATCACCGGAGCGAAGCCGGGGGACCTCGTGTATGGAACACCCCCGCGTCGGCGGGGAGGACGGCAGATCGTCGCCGGGTACGTCGTAGTTCACCGGAACACCCCCGCGTCGGCGGGGAGGACCGGGACGTCTTCCGGTTTCGGCCGCCTGTCGGCGGAACACCCCCGCGTCGGCGGGGAGGACTCCAGCGCCGTCTCTGTGCCGTAAGCGCCCGTCGGAACACCCCCGCGTCGGCGGGGAGGACGACCTCGGTTGGTTCTCGATACTCCTGGTCGGCGGAACACCCCCGCGTCGGCGGGGAGGACCTCCTGACCCAGCTCGAAGAGATCGACCGGGACGGAACACCCCCGCGTCGGCGGGGAGGACGGAAAAACGACAGCTTCGACAAGACACCATCCCGGAACACCCCCGCGTCGGCGGGGAGGACGGCGGGCGAGACTGTGGTGGGCAAAACTGGTCCGGAACACCCCCGCGTCGGCGGGGAGGACGTTCGCCCGTCCTCCGCCATGGCCGACAGGATCGGAACACCCCCGCGTCGGCGGGGAGGACTCCCGGAACTCGGGGAGGTCGATGACGTCGGCCGGAACACCCCCGCGTCGGCGGGGAGGACCTGTACGCCAGCCCCCACGAGGGCGGTGTCGCCGGAACACCCCCGCGTCGGCGGGGAGGACTAGCCGCGGCCAATCGTCCCGTCGGGCATGTCCGGAACACCCCCGCGTCGGCGGGGAGGACGAACATCCCCTACACCGGCTCGGGCGTGACGGCGGAACACCCCCGCGTCGGCGGGGAGGACACGCGTGCGCCCCGTGCCGACAGCAACGCGGACGGAACACCCCCGCGTCGGCGGGGAGGACGCTTCCTGACCTGCAGCTCAGCGATGGCTTTGTGATTTCTTTACCTTCGGAGCTCCTGTCATGCGGATGAGAGTAAGGCCCTCGAAGTCCATGGGCACACGGCGGCGAGCGCCAGCGGTGCGGAGGGCGTAGCCCTGTTCGGTGGGGGCAGGGTGGATGAGGAGAGCGGCGCCGTCGCCGACGGTTTCGGCGACGGCGGACCAGAGTTCGTCGCGGACGCGGGCGGAGACCGCGCCGACGAAGATCCCGGGGACGACTTCGCTGGTCCAGCGGCTGAGGGCGCCGCGCAGGTGGTCTGGGACGGCGGTAGTCGCAATGACGACCATGGACGGCATCAGTCACCGCCTTCAGTGGCGTAGTTGACGCCTGCGGGTAGGACGCCGGCCTGGGGATCCCAGAGGTGGACCATGTCGACGTCCCGTCGCTCGGAGTGGTCCTCAAGCTCGGCGCCGGGGGTGAGCAGGGTCTGGACGTCGCGGACGACGCGGGGGAGGACGCGCAGGAGACGGAGTTCTTCGCGGAAGCGGCGGCGGGCTTCTTGTTCGGGGTTGGGGGACTGGTGGAGTGCGAAGGCGACGGGGAGGGTGGTCTCGGCTTTGTAGAGGTCGGCGATGTCGTAGACGAAGGCGTGTTGGGTGCCTGCGTGGACAAAGCCGAGAGCGGGGGAACAGCCGAGGGCGAGCAGCGCGGCGTGGACGATGCCGTACAGGCAGGTGTTGGCGGCCGACAGAGCAAGGTTTACCGGGTCCTGGGCCTGCCACTGGTCAGGGTGATAGTTGCGGCGGAAGCGGCCGATGCCGTGTTGCTGGGCCATGAGCCGGTAGAGGGCTTTCATCCGCTGGCCTTCCATGCCGCGCAGTTGTGCCAGCGTCGTGCCCTCGGGGACCTCGTCGCCGAAGCGTATGCCGTACATGCGGATGGCGACGTCGAGGCGGCGCTCGGTGTCGGACCAGGCGGCGACTTGCTGTTCGAGCCAGTGAGTGGTGAGGGAGTCGGCGAGGATCCCGGAGTAGGTGCGGACGCCGCCGGCGCCGGTGCACACGACGCTGGTGCCGTGGCGGGCGAGGGTGGCAAGGGCTCGAGTGGTGATGGAGACGCCGGGTCCGAGTAGGAGGCAGGACAGGGCGGCGGTGGGGATGTAGACGGTGTCGGTGCGGTGGTCTTCGGTGGGGATCTGGGCGCAGACTCCGGTGTCGTCTTGCACGATGCGGACCATGTCCATGTAGAGGAAGGACAGGGAGTCAGCGACGCGGGGGAGCATGGCGAGGGTGGGGGCGGCGAGGCGTTTACGCGCATCGCCGCCCCTTCGCGGTGCACTCATCCGGTTCTCGCGGGGGCGAGGCTGAGGAGTCCGGCGCCGTAGGCCTTTCCACGGCCGATGCCGGTGAGGACGGCTTCGGTGAGGGCGTCGGGGTCGGTGACGGTGGCGGTGCCGTCGTAGCGGATGAGGCTGTGCCGCATCTGCGGAGCGTCGACGCCGCGGGGCTGGGCGGGGGCAAGGTTGGTGGGTGTGAGGACGTGGGGCTGGAGTCCGGCGGAGGTGGCGCGCCGTATCCACCACTGGTCGGCTTCGGACCCGGACAGCGGGATGACGCGGCCACGCTGGTTTTTCTGTTCCAGTGGGAGGCGTTCTCGTTTAACGGGGTTGACGACGATCCGGTAGTTGACGGCCAGGCCTTTACGCAGGGCGGCGAACATGGGAGCGAGGTCTTTGATCTCGGCGTGGCCGTAGTCGGCGGGGAGCCGGTGCGCATCGATGTGCTGGGCCTGGACGAGGAGGATGCTCGCAGTACTGGATTCGTCGATGCGGTAGAGCAGGCCAGCCGTGTGGCGGGGTGAGTTGCCGAGGTTGTCGGGGGCGAGCCGCATTACGGTGCGGTGCATCTGGGTGGCGTCGCGCAGGTCGCGCTGGACGGCTCGGCTGTGGGGGTTGAGACGGATGCGGGCGATCACCGCAGTGGGGCTCATGCGGCGTTCTCCTCCAGGCAGTAGGCGATCAGTCGGTCCATCAGTTGTGGGCGTGGGCTGGTCAGGGAGTGCGCAAGGTGGTGCTCGGCCCGGTACACGCGCCGGGTGCGGTGGCTGCGCTGGTGCTGGGCGAAGCTGACGGGATGGTCGTTTACGGCCAGGACGTCGACCTTGTCTTCCGGCACATCGGCCGGGGGCTGCTCATACAGGAACGTGACGGGCACAGTGTCCGGCTCGGGCCGCTCGGGTTCGCGGCTGAGCGGCACATGGTGGCGTAGTTCGCTCAGGGGGTCGGGGACGTGGGCGCGTAGCAGGAACGGCTCATCGGGGACGCACGAGCGGCGCCCGAGGTAGGGCGCCCAGTGCGGCCGGTGCAGGGCCTGGGCGATGCGCTGGGTGTCGGTGTCGGGGCCGGTGACGGCGATGGTGAACACGGCGTCGGCCAGGTAGTGGCGCCGGGTGATCACAGCGGCGCCCTTGTTGCTGCCGCCGCTGGTGGCCGCGGTCTGAGCTTTGGGGAAGCCGCCGCCGACGGTGTGGTAGTCGACCAGCCGCACCCCGGGCCGGTCCACGCGCACAGTGAAGTGGAGGCTGTCGTACCGCTCGATGCCCTGTTCGCCGCGCCCGAGGCCTTCGGCTGCGGCGAACATTCCGGTCAGCGCGGACCGGGTCGGGAACGGTGCGCTGTCCCGCACGGGGGTGAACGCTGAGCGTTCACCCCAGGACTGCAGCGGGCCGGCCAGGCGCAGCAGCAGTCCGCTCACTGCTGCTCCCCCGTCTCGGGCAGGGCTGCCTCCACGGCTGCCTCGATCAGGGCGTCGAAGGAGTCGTGGGCGGTGCCCAGCCCGGGCATCTGCTCGTCGGGGGCGATGGTGGCGTGGCCGTGGAAGGGGCGGTGGCGGTCGCCGGTGAGCCGGTTGATGTTCCCCGCGTACCCTGCCAGGGCCGCCCGCGACGGCCTGGCGTATCCCCCGGTTGCGTCGGCGGTGACCGGGGCTTCGAACGCGGCCGCGAGGGAGAGCGGGCGCTGTTCACGCACGGCCAGGTAGGCGAGGTCGGGGAGGGTGTGCGGGGCGGTGCTGTTCTTCTTCGCCTGGGGCAGCGACATCAGGAAGTGTTCGGCGAAGGACGCAAGAACGGTGCGGGCCGCCTTCCGGTCGCCCTCCAGGTTCTTCACCAGGTCGGCGACGTTGACGGTGGCGTACCGGTAGAAGACACCGGAGCTGAACTCGGCGGTGTCCAGGTGGCCGCTGCCGGTCTCGGCTTCACCCAGCCAGTCGTCGACTGCGGTGAAGTAGTCACGCTGCGGTTCGGAGGCGTGCGTGGTGAAGGCGTGCGCGACCTGGGCGGCGCCGTCGACGTTCGCGTCCGGCAGCTCGGCCAGCATGCGGCCCAGCAGACTGATCGAGGCGGTGCGCCGTTTGAGGATCTCCTCGATCCTGGCCAGCGGCAGCAGCTGCCCGGGCTTCTTCTTGCTCTGCCCCGTCTCCAGGTCGCCGCGATGCTCCTCGCACACGGCGGCAAGCTCGCCGATGGCGGTCTCGGGCAGGAACAGCAGCACCGAGGTGTGGCCGGCGCTCTCCGTGCCGATGCCCTTCTTACCCGCACTCGCTGCCACCTGGGCCCCGGCGAACGCTGCCAGCTCCTCGGGCCAGCCCGCCTTCATCAGGGCCTGGCGGAGCTTGACGGGAACCAGGCGGGTGCGGGCGGCCCGCTCACCGAGGTCCCGCTCGACCCCCTGGCGGATGACCCGCTTCCATGACTGGCTCGAGACGCGGATACGAGGCGCGCTGCCGTACTGCACCTGCTTGGGCGACCCGAGGTCGTCCCGGTTCAGGTTGGTGGCGGGAACGGACTGCAGGGCTGAGAGGTCGACGTACAGGGACATCAGTTGTTCTCCTCAGTGGAAATGGAAGGGGTTGCGGCGGGGTCGTCGTCCTTGGCGCCTGCGGTACGGAAGTAGGCCTCCAGCCAGCGGGTGGCGACCCGGTTGCGGTCGCGGTTCCACCAGGCGAGGTCTTCCAGCAGCACCGCCCAGTCCACCGCGACGCCCCCGGTGAGCAGGTGCCGGGTCAGTGCCGGCAGCCGGGGGTGGATGGCCTCGCTGCTCTGGCGGGCCATCAGGTGCAGGTCGCCTTCGGCGGAGTCCGGCTTGATGACCTGCTTGTTCACTGCCTCGGCCAGTGCGGCGCCGAGATTCGCGCGCTGGTACCAGTCCGGTCGGGGCTGCCCGTTGTCGGCAGCGTGTGCGGCGGCTTCGCGGGCGGCGCGGGGGCGGGCGGCGATCAGTGCGGCCACCGCATAGTGGGCGCGGCGGGAGTCGGTGTGCATCCGCTCCGGTAGCCGCGGGACGAGGTAGCGGTGCAGGTAGTTGCAGCGGTCGACGGGCAGGCCCAGACCGGTGCGCAGGTCGGACTGAGTTTTTTTGACCCGGCACAGGTCCAGGACGTGGGTGACGAAGGCGTCCGAGGCCCGCTCGGACTTTCCTTTCGGCGGTTGGGTCGACGCGGATACGGAAGCAGGCATAGGACATCTCCGGGTAGGGCCACTGGAAGGTAAGGGCGTGGGAGGGTCAGGCAGCCTGGGGCGGTTGGAGGAGGCTGCGGATGATCGAGCGGGCCCGGTTGCGGGCACGGGCCACGCGGATGTCCGCCCGGTTGCCCGTTCCGATCGCCGCATCCAGGGCGGCGAGGGCAGTGTTCACGAACAGCGGCTGCGGCCGGGCTCCCGACCGGCTGGGGGTGGCAAGCTGCCAGAATTCCCTCTCAGCCGCCGGCCAGTAGTGGGCCGCCGCAGCGGAGGCCCACGGCCCCGGCTTGCGCCGATCAATCTTCACCTTGCCGGAGGCGTCAGCGTTCACGTCCGTGGCGAGCTTCCACGCAACCTTCGCCGCGAAATCCAGACGCTCCCCAGCGTCCTCCGCGGCCCGGTGGCATCGCTCCACATGCGCCGCCATCTCCGGGTCCGTCTCCTGCTGCCATTGCAGGACCGGTGGGGTGGTCGCCTGGAACCAGCCGTTGTCCTTTTGCTGACCGTCTTGATCGAACCCGTAGGCCCGCACCCGCAACCGGCCACGCACCCCGTCCGGAAGGCCCTCAAGAGCAGTCGGGCGCAGCGAGTCCTGGGCACTGTCCATCAACAGCAGCGCGTCCACGTCCCGCCACAGCGCCCGCGAACTGTCCGCCTCCCTCGCCTGCAGGCCACTGTCCCGACGCCGATCCAGGATCAGGAACGGATCCCGCGCCTCGTGAGCAGGCTCGTGGGTCGACCACGTGATGTAGGCGTCGGCCACCTCGGTGCGGTCCGCAGACGGCACCAGCAGGGCGGCGTGACGCAACCGGCCCGTCAGCAGACGGCACGGCCACGACGGCGAGGGCCAGTCTCCCAACGGGTTGGGCAGTTCCTCCTCCCACGGACAGGCATCCGCCTCATCGCCCTCACCTGGGGCTGGTACCGCCAGCACCAGCGTCGTGAACAGATCCGGCGCCCACGGAAGGTACGAAATCGACTTCCGCAGCGGCCCCGCATCCCCGCTGCCCGCCCGCGTCTGCGTGATCCGCCGCGGCGTGCACTGCCCCGACGGACCGAAGTACAACTGGGCGATCAGATGCCAGGCCGCCTCCGCTGCCGGCACCGGAACCGGGTCACCGTCCGTGAAGTGCCCGAACAGCACAGCACCGTTCACGCCCGTGGGACGCCCCATCACCAGCTTGTTCACGCCAGACGTGTTCGGCTGCCCCTGGCCGTCCACACAGTCCGCGAGCAGCCGCGGATCCTGCAGAAACGGTCGCTTCTCGTCGAACAGGCCGAACCGGCCCGCGGGGACCTGCTCGTCGAAGTACGCGTCGACCGCGTCCGGATCGAACCGGCCACCGGCCAGTACGGTCCGCCGCAGGGCGTACCACTCTGCGATGTCTTCCGCGGTGTCCTCGTCGTGCAGCTGCACACCATCGTGGTGCGCGATCCGCGTCGTCATCGCCGCAAGGATCCGCATCAGGCCGGAAGCCGCCGGCGCGACCGGCAGCTCGAGATCCTCGATCTCGTGCGCCCGCTTGAACAACGCCCGGAAACCGATCCGGACAGACTCCCCCGATGCCAACCGCACCGGCACCCACGGCTTATCCCGCAGGTCAAACCCCCCACCCATCAAACTCCCCCAATCACGAAAGCGCCGTTCAGGCACGACAGTTACCCCCGAACCGGAACGCATCCGGCATGACACCCGACATTCAACCAACCACCACTGACAGCCGGGGTCCGGTTCAGAAACTCCTCCGTTCAGAATCCCTCGGAATACGGGCCTTTCACTCCCTCACGAGCCCCAACTCCGGGTCCAAACGAAGGCTCTTCGACCCCACCGGGACCGCTTGTGCCAGCCCGTCCACTACGGGCTGGGTCAGGATTCGAAGTTCGCCCAGCATCGGGTGCTTAGACCAGGAGGCCGGCGGGCGGTGTGCGTCAGCCTCGACTTGGGCGAACCAGTCGGCGCGGACCGGGATCGTGCGGCGCATCACGCTTCGTACATCGTCCGCCGTCGGCTCAGCGTCCACAGCGGGTACCTCCACCACGCCAGCAGCATCCAGCGTGATCCGTCCGTCCGGCTGCTGGTGAACGCACAACAGGCGCACCGAGTCCACGCCCAGGCGGGTAGCCGCTTCCCACTCGTCCTCAGTGCCTTCCAAGTGGTGCATCTGGTGCAGTTCCCACAGACTCCGAGCACGCGGCACGACCACGACGTCCGCCATGCTTCGCGCGGCCATCTCCCCGCCCCGGTAGGCACTCCACGCGGCGGACTTGGCCGGGTTGTCCCAGTCGAACCGGTCGGCCCGGTCACCGTGCACCCGCTCGACCAGCCTCTGCACATCGCCGGGGATCGCCACCTGTTTCCCGGCGAGCTCGGCCATCACCTCAGACGTCTCCATCAGCAAGTGCTCGTCGTAAACCTCGCCCCACTGCGCGGGCACTTTCCCACTGTCCGCCAACGGGTCGAGCACGACCAGCCGCGGTGCATCGGCCCAGCCGGGCCGGCCACGTCCGCCGGGGTAGCCGCTGCGGGACCACCAGTTCTCGTGCCGCCAGCACCGGCCCGCCCTCTGCAGCAGCAGCGCCAGCGGAGCCAGGTCGCTGATGACGATGTCCGCATCCAGGTCCAGGGACTGCTCCACCACCTGCGTCGCAACGACGATCCGCCTCGAAGGACGCGGCCCGCCGCGGCCCATCCCCTGCGTGACCTGAGCTGTCCGCTTCTCTCGTTCGTCGCCCGGGAAGCGGGCGTGCACAAGCAGCAGCTCCTCGCTGGTCAGCGACGCGTAGTGCTCCTGCAGGCGGCGGTAGGTCTTCTGAGCCTCGGGAACGGTATTGCACACCACCAGGGCGCAGCCTCCCTCGCTCCCAGCTACCGGGGCGAGGAGCCGCTGGATGACGGCCTGCCGGTCCCGTGCCCCGGTGTTCGCGCTGTGCACGACGGGCTCGACCTGGACGTGCAGGTCCATGCTCCGCACAGCCGCCTGCTCGCGCTGCCGTTCGCTGGACATGGTGGTGCACATGCCGCTCTCGGCGTCCACGTACAGCCAGCCTGGATAGGGCGCCGGGAACTCCCGCTTCTTCAGCTCGGAAACCTTCCTGCCGGCTCCTCGCAGGTACTCGGTGATCAGTCGGTTGCTGACCGACGCCGGAAGCGTCGCCGACAGCAGCACAACCGGCACCCCGAAGGACCCGAGCCAGTTCAGCAGCCGTCCCAGGAGCACCTGCATGTACGGGTCGTAGGCATGCGCCTCGTCGACGATGAACGCCTTGCCCGACAACGCCAGCAGCCGCAGCGCGTTGTGTCTTACCGGTAGCACCGACATCAACGCCTGGTCCACCGTGCCGACCGCGAACTGGGCCAGCAGCGCACGCTTCATACCCCGCAGCCACTGCCGCGGCCGCAGATCTGCCTCCGACCGCTTCGAGGACCGCCCCTCGTCCCCATCGCAGACCAGAACATCCACCCCGCCACCGAGATCCTCATCCGCGTACGCGCTGTTCAGCCACGCCATGCTGTGCGTCAGCGTCAACCCGGCCCGATGCCCTGCCTGCCGAAGCAGTGCACCCGCCACCCGGCCATACATCTGGTCACTCGTGGCCATCGTCGGCAACAAGAAGGCGAAGCCCCGCGTATGGAAAACCCGCGAGAGGACCCGCACCGCCTCCAGCGCCGTCTCGCTCTTGCCATCGCCAGGTGCGGCAGTAACCAGCATGATCCCGCCCTTGCGACCTACCTGCGCGGCCGAGGCGAGCTCCTCCATCACCGACCGCTGCAAGGGATTCGGCTTCCCATCGATGCCGTATGACTGCGAAAAGCCCTGGTACTCCAACTCCACCGGCTCCAGACCCGCATCATGCAGCAGACCCGGAGCATCGGCCACAGAGCGAGCGAAGTGATCCTCCAATGAGCCGTCCAACGCCTGCTGGCGGCTCTTGATGTAGGGAGCCTGGCTGACGAGCCAGTCCGCGAGGATCACCACACCCGTCACCAAGACGGCTGTAGACGCACAGAACGCATCCGGCGCCTTCGGCTCACCCAGCACGCGATGGACCGCCCTCGCGTGCACCTCCCGCTGAACCGCCCATGTCCGGCCGCCCAGCAGGTCCTGCACCGCGGAGTGGGCGTTGCGGCGGTAGTCGTTGCGGTGGAAGCGTCCGTGATGCCCGCCGACGATCTCCGCGATGCGCCGTACCGCGGCCGCCTCACCGGTGTCCTGGAATCCGAGGGCCTCAAGAACAGCTGAGGCAGCACGCATGCCCGCGACATCGTGGCCGACCCGCTCGGCGCCAATCTTCCCGGTGTCCGTGAGGAATGTATCGCTGAGGTGGTCTTTCCCGTGCCGTGAGCAGAACTGGAACCCGGAGATCTTCCCGATGTCGTGCAGACCGGCACACAGCGCCACAGCCCCGCGGGCCTGCTCCGGCGAGCATTTAAGGCCGTCGGCGATGGCCCGTCGCTGATTCTCCGACAGGTACGCATCCCACAGATACGCTGCCATGGCCGCCGCGTCCAGCAGATGTCGCACCAGAGGGTATGGCGGACAACTCTCGTCCAGCCCCCGCGACTTCCCCCACGCCGACTCATCCAGTTCCGGCAGTCCCATGATTCTCCTCCCCCGCCGACACGGAACGTCCGTCGGCATCCAAGATGCAAGCACGTGGCACCGACAACCGGAGGGGCCGCAGGGCTCGGGGGTGCCGAATCCAGCGGTTGTCAGGCAGGAACCTCCCACGACGCAGATGCAGGTGGCCAACGTCAGGGGGCCTTGATCGACATTTCGAGTACCGCAAAGCGTCAATACGGTGGAAACAACGCACCGGCCCGCCGCCCGGGTCATCTGCCTGGACGCTGCCCACCGTCTGCTTCTTCTGCACTGGCGGGATCCGTTCGACGGGACATGGCTCTGGGAGCCGCCCGGTGGTGGCATCGAGCCTGGCGAGACGCCGCTTGTGGCGGCACGACGCGAACTGGTCGAGGAAACCGGACTCGACCCGGCTGCCGTCCTTGACCGGTCGGTGCTCGTCGACCGTGATGCTCAGTGGAACGGCAAGCGGTACATCGGGACGGAGCATTTCTTCGTCGCTCAGTTTGCCGACGAGCAACCATCCCTGGTGCGGACCGGTCTGCTCCCCGACGAGCAGGCCAACCTGGACACGCATGCCTGGATGGCATGGTCGGATCTGGACTCACTGCCGGACCCGGTTGAGCCGCCGCAGTTGCTGACCGTGCTCGGCGCCCTGGTGCCGGACGGCCCGTGGTGTGATCGGGATTGTGTATGAGGTGCGGTCACAGCGATTGCCGTATGAGGGTGAGTTGGACGGTGGCCTCGTAGCGGACGGCGAGCTTGTCGCCGCGGGTCGCGACGCCGCGGGCCTGTTTCAGCAAGCCGATCCGGTTCTCGACTTTGTGCCTGGCCTTGCACTTCTCGCGGTCGAAGCCGGGCGCCCGCCCGCCCGCCGAGCCCAGGCGGCGCCGGTGTCCGGCCTAGTACTGCAACCGCGCTTGGCGTGACGTTGCTTCACTTTATGGGCTGTGACCTCGTCGTTTGTAGTGACTGGTGCGTGCTCGGTGTTGTGCTTGACGTCGCCAGTGGGACCAGTGCAGGACCTGGGCGACTGGGGGAAGGAGACGTGCTGCGAAGTGCGCGGTCAGGCGACGGATTTCAGGCAGGCTCAGCGGGACGAGGTGCTGTTCACCGGGTTTTGATCCCCCTTTTTGAGTTCGTTCGCGCGGACCGTTGTCAGGTAGGCGAGGGCCCGGACGCCGGCGGTTGCCGCGTTCCGGGAGCTCGGCTGGCTGCTGGCCACCAGGCCGCCCACGCCGCAGCTGTTCGGGTCGTTCCCTGCGGGGAGCGCCGTCCGACCCCGGGGGTAGCGTCGTTCTCGTTCGTGCACTGCTACTCGAACCGAACAGTGCCCCATCCTGGTGGTCCCAGGACGGGGCGCTGTCGTGTCCGGACACTGTCGCGGACAGGGTGTCCGGACAGTGTCCGCGCAGGTGGGGCGAGGTGCTGGGGGATGTCGGACGGTGAATTCGGACACGGTGTCCGTAGACGTGCCCGGACAGGGTGTCCGGGAGTGTCCGTGCTGGGCGGTCGTGGAGGTCCGCCGTCGGCGTCCGCTCCGGCGCGGACGGGGGAGCGAGGGCGGGCATCTCAACTGCGAGAGGCCGCTCTACCATTTTCGGCATGACCGACAGACCGGTACGCACCACCGTGATAGCCGCGACCCTTGGCGGCGTTGTAGGTTCGGCTCTCGCCGTGGGGGCTGCATTCTTCCTTATGCCGTCCGAGGGGCCGCGCGGGCCCGAGGGTACCAGCGGGCCCGTCGGGCTGGTCGGGCCAGCGGGTCCTCCCGGAGAGGCGGCAGCGACAACGCAGTCACTCACCGAGGCAGACGTCCGTCGGATCACGCCCGACCTCACCGGCTCCTATGTGATCAAGGGCGGTGCGGCGTGCCCGGACGGAAGTCACACGAGCCGAACCGTGACCATTCCCGGCGACGGCGTGCCCGTCGGGGAACTCTTGACGCTCTGCTACTTCGGCCCCGGAGGCCAGTAGCGGGTATCCGGCCGAGCGCCGCGCGGGCTACCTGGGTGGCGGCCCGTTGGGGTACCGGACGAACTTCTTCCAGGCATGCTCTACCTGGGCGCAGGCCGGTGGTGCGCCAGGAGGAGAGCCAGCGGCCCGGCGGGAAGCAGGAAACTCCCCTCGTGCGCAGCACTGAGGGCATCGTTCATCGGCCACCATTCGAGCTTGAAGTCCTGTTCAGTCTCCGTGAGTTCCTGCGGACCGAGGGTCAGTCCCTGGGCCTCGAAGAGGTGTACCCGCGCCGGAGAGCCGAGGGTGATGGCGTACGTGCCGAGTGAGCGCCACTGACCCGCGGTCACTCCGGCTTCCTCGCGCAGCTCGCGGGCTGCGCACTCGAGCGGGGTCTCCCCGGGCTCGAAGCGGCCGCCGGGGAGAAAGAGGTACTCGCCTCCGTGGTTGGGGAAATCGGCGCTCAGGAGGGCGACCAGGCCCTTGTTGTCGCGGGCTACAACCACGGAGGCGTCAGGCATTTCACTCATGCCTGGTGAGCGTAGCGGTCAGGTGTGATACCAGGCGGCGTACGGCACGGTCGTCACGCTTGGGTGCGCGATGCCGCGGCCGTGGAATCCGTCGTCGCCGTATGCATCGCCATGGTCGGCGCACATGATGATCAGCCACGGCCCTGTGGCGGTGAGTTGGTCTATCAGGCGGCCCAGGTGCTCGTCGGCATAGGCGAGCGCCGCCTGTTGGGAATCGGCGGTGTCCGCGCTCTGGCCGATGTAGTGGCCGTGGGGGACATGCGTCGCGCTCACGTTGACGAAGAGGTACAGCGGGCGCCCGGAGTATTGGTCGGCGAGTGTGAGGGCCTGGTCGATCTGGTGGCGGGTGGAGTCAGGCTCGGGGGAGCAGAATTTGGGGCGCCAGTGGTCCTCGTCGAACAGGTCGGGCAGTACGCTGCCGAGCGGTGTCTCCCGCGAGAAGTAGGTGACGCCGCCCACGCACACTGTGCGGTAGCCGTGGGAGGTGAGTCCCTGCAACAGGTTGGGCGCATCGAACACGAAGGTCTGCGGGTCGACGTCTTTGAAGGCGGGTGGCCGACATTCCCACAGCCGCGGCGGCTGGTGGGGCTGCGGCAGCTTGGGCAGGAAACCGGAGAAGAACGCCGTATGCGCGGGGAGCGTGAACGTGCCGGGGGTCCATCGTCGCTCCCACGTCTGTCCCGGCAGGAGCCGGGCGAGGTGCGGGGTGTCGCCGCCGGCCATCGCGGTGGCAGCGACGTCGTAGCGCAGAGAGTCGAGGGTCACGAACAGAATGGGCTGTCCGGAGCGGATGACTTGAGCCGCGTCGATCGTCTGCATCAGTGCGCATCTTCCTTCCGGTACTCGATGATGACGCCGCGGGCGGCGTCGTTGACGGGAAGCGGGACGTGGTCCTCGTCGATCAGCTTCCGGATTGCCGCTATCCCGGATTCTTCGGTGAGGGGTTTACCCTCAGCGTCGAACAAGGCCATGGAGACCTCTCCCGAGCGGTTGGTGATGTACGCGCTGGGTGCCTGACCCAGGCCGCGGGCGATGTCGAGGAGCTCGGACTCGGTCACCGGGGCGACGACAACAGTCACGTGACACCGGTAGTGCTGTGCGTTGGTGGCGCCGCGGGCGAACATGGCGGCGTACTCGGTGCTGACGGGGTCGCCGTCGTGGGCAACCGCGACTCGGGGGGCTTTCTGAGTGACGACCAGACACGCGCCGAGCCACCAGGCGACGCCTTCGTGGATCTGCACGGGGTGGATGCCGGTGGCGCGGCCGTCCCGCAGGACGGCCGCGGTGTCGATCGGGTTAAGCACGGGTGCGCTCCAGGGTTTGCGTGATCTCGTGGACGAGCTGGTCGGGTGTCTTGCCCTCGGTGTCGACCCACACGGCGCTCGGGTCGTCGGCCGCGACGGTCTCGAAGTTGAACAGGAGCTGCCTGAGGCGGCCGGGGACGCTGAACAGCTCGGTGTCGTCCTGCTTGAGGTCGCCCTTGGTGTTCATGCGGGCCCGGAGGGTCTCCTCCGAACAGCGCAGGTAGAACGTGACGGTCGGCTGTACCAGGTAGGACAGGAACGGCTCTGCGATTTGCCGTACGTGGTCGATCGGGATGCCGCGTACGGCGGCGTGGCAGGCGATCACCGAGGCCTGGTAGCGGTCGGCTATGACAGGGCTGGCCACGCGAGAGCTGCGCACACAGTCGGAGGCGTGCATCAGGCCGGACAGGTAGAACGCGATCTGCGGCAGAGACGCGAGGCGATTGTTGACGGGCTTGGACCAGTCGTTGTGCGGCTTCGGCAGCGTGTGCAGACTTGTCGCACGAAGCCGGTGGGTCAGCAGCCGGGCAATGGTTGATTTCCCGATGCCGGACACCCCTTCGAGGACGATGAACGGCTCCTCGGAACCGTCGTAGATACGCGGCTCGTATGTGACAGGCAGGCTCACAGGGTTCCCTCCGTGAAGGCTGCGATGTGGCGGGCGACGGCTGCGGTCAGGGCGTGAGGTTCGTCGAGGTGCCTGCTCAGATCCATGCGCAGGTCATCGCGCAGTAGGCACGGCTGGAGTCCGCCGGCGTGGTCGATACGCAGGGCCCAGAACCCTTCAACGCACTTGGGTCGCACGGGGCAGGTGCCGCACTGGCCGACGTGGTGCCTGCCGAGGTCGCGGTGGATGACGTCGATCTCGACGCCGTCGACACGGAACACGCGGCGTCCTTGCCCCACCCCGGCGATCTCGGTGTGTTCGTCGCTGGTGAGGTTGCGCAGGTAGCGGATCGCGCCCTCGGCTGATACCGCTGCTGAGGAACCGGACTGGTTGTAGTCGGTATCGACGAGTTCGATGAGTTGGACAGGCAGGCGTCGTTCCAGGGCGTAGTCGAGGATGGCCTCGATCTCGTGTTCGTTCTGGCGCTGCAGAAGCGTGTTCAACTCGACACGGGGGACCACTTCCCGGGCGGCCTCGATGCCGTCGAGGATCGCTCCGATGCCCTGCGGGACGCGGGCGATCTCCATCAGCGACTCGTCGGAAAAGTAGTGCAGGCTCACTTTGATCTTGTCGAGCGGCGTCTGCGCGAGCCACTCCTGATTCCGGCGGACCAAAAGGCCGTTGGTGATGAGCGTGTACGTGGAGTCCGGCGTGCTCGGGGGGAGTTGCTTCAGGACCGGACGCGCCCAGCGGGACACGAGCGGCTCCCCGCCGGTGAAGTACACCCGCTTGAGCCCTGCCTCCATGAGGCTGGTGATGGTACGCAGGAACGCGCCAGAATCGAACCGCCGCTCCCGCGGCTTGTGGCTGCGGTCTCGGTGCGTTTCGGGCGGCGGCACATCGCCCTCGTTGTGGCAGAACCAACACAGCGCGTTGCACTGCGGAGTGAAGGACACACGGAGCTGCCCGCGGAGCGCCGCGAAATTGTGTAAGGCGGTGACGTCATACGCCCCACCAGAGGGAGTGAGGGGAAGAGGAATGGGTTTCAAGGTGGCCTCCAAGGAGTCGAAACGGGTCTGCGCGAGCCTCCCCAGGAAGCAAGGGGGCCTTTCAGGGAGCCTGATCGGGAGGAAGTTGCCGGGAGCGGCGGGCATCCTGCGCCGTGAAGCGGCGTGCGTCACCACCCGGCGGCGGCGATGATCAGGACGATGGCGGTCGGGAAGACGGCTACTTGGCACACGCGTCGGAACATGGGCCCTCCGGGACGTTCAGGCAATCAAGTCGAGCGTCGTGAGGTCGTCGGGGTCGAAGACCGTGAAGTCCCTCAAGGTGCGAACGAGTTGCGAGGCCAGGAACCACTTCAGGCCCGGGTCTCGGTACGGCACGGGCACGTCGTCACCGGCCAGCGCCTTGACCCCCTGGGCGGTCCACTCGTACGGCGTTCCGATGACCCCGTAAAGAGGGGCGCTGCGCACCATCAGGGCGGTGTAGCCCTTCTGGAGGCGTGGACACTACTCAACTGCGACGCGCACGTGCGCCAGGCAAACTGGGGGCTGTGCGGTGCGGAGGATGTCCCCAGGCTGCGGAACGTCCTTGGTGGCATGCGCCAGGAACGGGTATCCCTCCGGTGTTCTGGTAGGGCTTGCGCAGATCTGACAGTGCAGCCGTGTCATCGTCTCGCGCTGCCTGGCGGGGTGGATCAGCCGCCACTGCGGCCGCCCGGACGGCAACCCGTCCAGACCGATCAACTGCGAGCACCGGCCCCACAGCACACCCCGCGGATCGCGGTCTTCTCGACTCTCGTCCCAGTAGCCCAGGGCTGACCGGCCGGCGCCGTCGAAAGTAGCGCGCAGGGCCAGGATCGATTCGGGTTCCTCGCCTTCGCGGGCTGTGATGTACGGGATCAGGCGGCTCACCGTGCTCATGCGGCTGCTCCTGTCAGCGCGGTGGGGCGGTGCGGGGGAATGATCTGGCCGTTGGGCAGCATTTCACCGGTGTCGTCGAAGAGCAGAACGCCGTTGCAAAGCAGGGCCCAGCCCAAAGCGTCGTCTCGTGCCACGGTTCTGGCCGCCTCGCGATCCGACGCGCCCGCGGCGGGGCAGGGAGTCTTGTGCTGGCACATGTGCGTCGCATTCCTCTCGGGCGTGCTGCGGTGGGACCTTCTCCGGCTGAACCTGCGAACCGCGGGGGAGCGGAGTTGGATCGCCGGAGAGGGAGTTTTTTGGGGAGGAACTGTTGGACAGGTCGGCCGCCCTACTTCATCCACAAGCAGGGCGGCCGGGGCTCACACCCGTGATCGGCGGGGGAGTGTGAGCCGGTCCTCCGTGCTGTCCGCCGATCGGCGCCCGCCGGCGCAGGGCGGGGCGATCGAGGCGGAACCGGAGGCCCCCGATGGAAGGTCGTCTCCACGGAGCGACAACACAGCTACGTGGAGACGACCGGTTCGAGGGATCACGCGACGTCCTTGATGTACCGAGCCTCGATCAGTTTCTCGACGAGGTCGGAGGTCACGAAGGCCAGGCGCCGAGCCATCCCGACGGCCTGCTTATGGTCGGCTGGCAGGCGCGCATCCTGTATGGAGCGTCCTCGCTCGATGAGCTGCGCCATTTCATCGGTGGGTGGGAACTTGGGGTCGGCTACCGCGATTGTGCTGAGCCTTGTCAGATGGCTACGCAGGCGTTCGACAAGCGCCGGGATCGCGGCCTTGGACGGCGGCTGGTTTCCAATCGTCGTGTCCAGGTCGTCGTAGATGGCCTCGACGTCGAGCGGAGACCAGGCAGTGATCCGCTTCAGGACCTGCCTCAAGCCGTCCGGGTCGAGCGGAGGTGTCCACTTGGGGACGTTGGGCGTAGGAGAGGCAACACGCTTCTCCAGGCCCGGAGCGGTGAGGGAGATCGTCATGCCGGTACCCGCCCTGGCCGCATGGTGGCGCGTACTGTTTTCCCGCCGTCAGCGGGGAACCAGGTGATGGCGGCGCCGAGGTGCTTGGCGCCCCACAGGCCGTGTCCCAGCTCTCCGGCAACCGCTTGGTCGAAGTTGGGGAACTCCGGGTCCAGGTCCGTGACGTCGATGAGGTGGTCGTGGGCCTTGGTGACACGCAACCAGACTTCGGGGCCCTGCCGCGTCTCCCCGGGCGAGAGAGCGTGCTTGAGGGTGTTGTTCACCAGGACGTACAGCACGTCGATCGCGGCGTGCTGATTACCGTGCCATCTCAGCGTCGTGAGTATCGTCCGCCCGTCGATGCGGGCAACTTTCAGCGCGCTGGGGTCGGCTGGGAGTAACAGACGCGTCTCGCGCGAGACGAACTGCGCCGTGGCGGGTTCCATAGTGGTGGGTCCTTCGGTCAGGGAGAGGGAGCACCAGGTCGTTGTGCCGTCAGGACTGACACCCCACGCATTGGCCATGGAGTTGACGAGGAAGAGGCCCCGGCCGCAGACGATGCGGCGAGGTTCCGAGAAGAGGTAACCGCGCCGCTACACAGCGCTGACAGGTAATTACGGCTTCCGGCTCAGTGCGACCGACCGGAAATTTTTACCTTGCGCCTTCGCTGGACCCCTATGGAGCTCTACCGTTGATGCATGACGGGGAATCCGCACTTAGCGGCACGGATTGAACGTGCTGGGCTGAAACAAGACGAGTTAGCGAACCGTCTGAACCAGCGGATCGAAGACCTGACCGGGCAGGTTGGCAAGCTGACTGACCGCCATGTCCGGAACTGGGTAACCGGAAAGACCCGGTGGCCGCAGGCAAGACAGCGGGTCGTACTCGAAGAAGAATTCGGAGCCACCGCGGAGGAACTGGGCTTCATCCCTCCTGCCGGGCGAACACGAGCACCTTCGGAGGACCCTTTGCGGCGACGTACCTTTACCACCACTGCTGCCGCTTCCCTGGCAGCGGCCGCCCTGCTGCCAGCCGCACCGTCGAACGGCTCCCGACGGGTGGGCATGACCGACGCCGACCGCCTTGAGCGCAACTTCGTGGACCTCGTACAGGCTGACAACGAGTCGGGCATAAGCGTGAAGCTTGAGACTCGTGCTCTGACCCATGCTCAGCACGCACTCGATCTGCAAGCCGTCGGCTACGCATCCACCCGCGTACGTCAGCGGCTGTACTACCTTGCTGCCGCGTTCACCGGCACCGCCCTCTGGGCGGCTGTCGACTCGCGGGAAGCCCAGCGTGCGAGCGGCCATCTGAATCAGGCGATGAAGCTGGCAGGTATGGCTGGGAGCAGCGAGATGCAGATGCGCTTGTGGGGCCACGCCGCGCTTCTGTCCTACCAACAACGTCACCTGCCCGACGCCTTGGCCGCGGCCGCGGCCGGGACCAGGCAGCACATCTGTCGGCAGGACCCCCTCTTCCGATCTCTCGCCAGCGCTCGCTTGGCGGGCATTCAATCCGCACTCGGTGACCCCACGCCGGCCCTGCGCAGTTTGGAGGTTGCCGAGAAGGCCTACGCGCGAGCAGACCGGGAAGAGGAACGTGCTCCCTGGATGGCGTTCTTCGACCGAGCGGAACTGGATGGCCTGTCCGCCCTGGTTTTCGGTCGGCTGGGGAAACACGCAGAGAGCGAAGCTCACCTACACCGCACTCTGGCGCGGCTACGTCCGGAGTACCGCCGAAACCGCACCTACTACGGGTTGAATCTCGCTCTCAGCCAGCTGGCCCAGGGCGAGCTTGAACAGGCCTACGCGACAGTGCTTCCCCACCTGCCTGCACCGGGCAAACGGATGACTGGGAGAACAGGCAATCTTCTGGAACAGTTTGGCCAGGGGCTGACCCGCACAGCCCCCAAATCCCGCATCGCGGTCGAGTGGGCCGACCGCCACGCCGAAGGAGAAGAACACCGGTGACGGTCGACGTAGTGCACTACACCGCCGAGGGCCTGCCCAACATCCGGCAGCACATCCTTGATACTCACGTGGAAGTGCGCCAACGTGACTTCGGGCTCACAGGCCCCTTCTACGACGTGGACCGCTTCGACGAGCGGCTGTCCGCGTACGCATCCCGGCCCAGCTGGACGGCAGTGCTGGGGTACGAAGAGGGCAACGTCGTCGGATTCTGCTTCGGCACGGCCCTGGCGCCGGACACCAAGTGGTGGGGCAGCATGCTCACGCCCCTGCCTGCCGCCTTGATGGCCGAAAACGGGAAGCGCACCGTCGCGCTGAACGAAATCGTGGTGCGCAAGGCGTGGCGGGGTCGGAGCGTCGCGTGGCAACTGCATGAGGCGTGGCTGACTCACCGCACTGAGGAGCGCGTGACGCTGCTCGTCAACCCCCTCAATGGGGACGGCGCCGTCCAAGCTGTCTATGAGGCGTGGGGCTACCGCAAGTTGGGCGACCAGCAGCCGTTTGCCGACTCGCCCGTGTTCTCGGTCATGCTGCGCTCGGTCGCTCCGGCTGAGAGTGCGGTACGTGACCTTATGCCTGGCTTGTCGTCGCTCGATGGGGTGATGTTGGGGCATCATGGCCGGTCAAGCGTTCGGGATTCGCTTGGGTGGCGGGATGGGTGATCGCAAGCCGTACTCGAGTGATGTCTCCGACGAGCAGTGGGTGTTGGTCGAGCCCGTGATCAGTGCTTGGAAGGCCGGGCACCCGTCGGTCAGTGGTCACCAGGGCAGATACGCGATGCGGGAGATCGTGAACGCGATTCTGTACCAGAACCGCACCGGCTGTCAGTGGGATCTGTTGCCCCACGATCTGCCGCCCGCCGGTGCGGTGAAGTACTACTTCTACAAATGGCGCGACGACGGTACCGACCAGACCATCCACGATCTTCTCCGATGGCAACTACGGGAGAAGAAGCGGCGATTAGCCGACCCGAGCCTCGTCGTTCTGGACACGCAGAGTATTCATGCAGCCGTCGGTGTGCCGGCCACCACGACCGGCCGGGATGCCGCGAAGAGGGTGCCGGGCCGCAAGAGGTGCCTGGCCGTGGACGTTTTGGGGCTGGTCGTCGAGGCCGTCGTGCTGCCGGCTTCCGCGCACGATAACGCCGCCGGTATCGCGCTGCTGGACGGCGTGGCCGGGCAGGCCGACACGGTGTGTAAGGCTCTGGTCGACCAGGGTTTCAAGAAGAGCGTCGTTGAGCACGGCGAACGGCACGGCATCGACGTCGAGATCGTCGAACGCAACCCGGCCGACAAGGGATTTGTCCCGCAGGCCAAGCGGTGGGTGGTGGAGCAGACGAACGGGATCTTGATGTTCTACCGGCGGCTGGTCCGTGACTACGAGCACCGTCTCGCCAGTTCCCGTTCCCGTGTCTTCTGGGCGATGACCTCTGTCATGGCCCGCCGGCTCACCGGCGCCACCGTCCCCGCCTGGAGGACAGCGTGACCGAGAACCCGCAGATCAGCGCCGTCCTGGAATATATCGAGGCCCGTGAGCGCGAACTCGGTGAGCAGGCCGGACAGCTCCGCTCCCGCGTCGAGGAACTCACCGCACGCCTCAGCGAACTCGACGCGGAGAGCGAGAACCTGCGCATTACCCGCAAGACCCTCCTCGCCATCCCCGCTCCGGCACCCGCCGATGAGACGCCCCGCCCCGACGTGCCGGACCACCCGGCCTACCAGCAGATACTCACCGCCCTCACCGACGCCGGCCGTCCGATGCGAGCCCGCGATCTGTGCGAGGCCCTCGACCTGCCGATCCTCCCGAAGAACACCGAAGGCATCCGGTGCAAGCTGAAACGCCTGGTCGCACGGGGCATCCTCACCGAACCCGAACCCGGCCTGTTCACTCAGCCCCGCACCTGACCGCCAGCCCACCCCACCGACCAGGGCCCCTCACCCAGCCCCAAGCCCGAAAGGGCATGACATCGCGTACCGCACTCTGACAGCCGCGCCTTCAGCTGCGACGCCTCCGCCTCCGCCAGCTTCCGCCCGTTCCGCTCATCCGCCAGCGCGTGCTCACCCTGCACGCGCTCCAACTCGGCGACGTCCTCATGCTCCTGGCCGTCCTCGACGCCCCCGGCCTGCGCGGCCGGGGCGTCCGGAGGGGCCGGTGCGTGCAGCCGCAGACCGGCAGCGAGCAGGTCGTCCACCGGGATCAGCCACCCGCGCTGCGGATCCTGGACTGCGCCGGGCAGGTCGGAACGATTCACCTCTTCCCCACGCGATAGCCGAAGCCAAGAGGCAAGGTTCCAGACTTGCAGTATGTAGACGATCCGCTGGGACTCTTTCAGTAAACCGATCCCGAAGGAGACGCAGATCACTCCCCCTTTCGGGAACCGGGAAGTCGATCTTGCCTGCTCTTGCCTCAGTTGCAGGCCATTTCTTCCTCGATACGTTCACATGTGCATCACACAGGTGATGCACATGTGTATGTAGAGATCGAGGAATCATGACGATTCGCATGTCTGCGCCATCGGGGCGCAGACGGCCTTGGCGTGGGAGGGTTTCCGGCTACATAGCGGGGAGCCTGGCCCTGGCCCTGTCTGTCACGCTCTTGGACGGCGCCGACGTGATGGCCGCACCGCTCCAGGCGCCGGCCACACCGGAGAAGCCGACCGTCACGCAGGCGGCGGACATTCCGTCAGCGCGTGTTGCCGCGCAGTTGTCGGGCAAGCGGGTGGAGGCGCTTTCGGAGCGCGAGGAAACCTCCACGACCTGGGCCAACAAGGACGGGTCTCTCACCACCGAGTTGACGGCTGGTCCGGTTCGCTTCAAGGATGAGGCCAACGGAGACTGGCGTGACGTCGACCTGGACCTCGTCAGCGTCTCTGATGGTGGAGTCGAGCCGAAGGCCCATCCTCATGGTCTGCGGCTTTCCGGCAAGACGGGTAAGCCTGAAGCATCCCTGAGGGCCGCGCAAGCCGCCAAGGCCACCGACCTGGTGACCCTTGGCGAGGGCGATGAGCAGATCACGTTGCAGTGGAAGGGTGGCCTGCCCTCTCCGAAGCTGGAGGGCACTCGCGCCGAGTACGTCAATGCCGTGCCCGGCGCGGACGTGGTGGTCGAGGCGACCCGTACCGGTTTCGAGCAGTTCGTCGAGATCAAGCAGAAGCCTGCCATCGACGACTACACCTACACGCTGCCGCTGAAGGCCAAGGGGCTGAAGGCCAAGCAGCAGGCCGACGGCAGCGTGGCGTTCACCGACAAGAAGAACAAGACGCAGGCAGTCATGCCGGCGCCGGTGATGTGGGACGCCACCATCGACCCCGCCTCCGGCGAGCACACCCGCCGGGTGCCGGTAGCGATGAAGGTCGTCACCACGGGCTCGACCATAGACCTGGTGGTCACCCCCGACCCGGATTTCCTCGCCGACCCCGCCACCAAGTACCCGGTCATCGTCGACCCCTCCACGTCGGCGCTCTCCAATGTCTTCGACACCTACGTCCAGCAGGGCGAGACCCGCGACTGGTCGACCGACACCGAACTCGACCTGGGCAATCCGGGGACGAAGAACGCCGATGGCACCCCGCGCACTGCCCGGTCGTTCATCTCCTGGAACACCGCCCCGATCTCCGACGCGCTGGTAATGGACGCGAAGCTGTCCCTGTGGAACTTCCACTCCGGCAACTACACCGGCACCTCCTGCCCCACCCAGCCGTGGGAGGTGTGGTCCACCGGGGCCGCGACGACCTCGTCGCGCTGGACGGCCCAACCGTCGTGGACCGCGAAGAAGGCCACCTCCTCGGAGACCCGGGGTAACGCCTCGTGCACCGCCCAGCCGGAAGGCTGGATCAACGCCAACGTCACCACCATGGTGCAGGAGTGGGCCTCCGCCAAGGCCGCCAAGTCCCACATGGGCCTGCGCGCCACCGACGAGAGCCTCACGAGCCAGTGGAAGCGGGTCAACTCCGCCAACGCCGCCACCAACGTGCCGAAACTGACGGTCACCTACAACTACCGGCCGCGCACGGGCACCAAGCAGGAGGCGGGCCCGCCGTACTTCTCCTACGGCGGCGCCTACGTGGTCAACACGGTGCGCCCCACCCTGCGTGACACGTTCGTCGACCCCAACGGCGACAAGAGCCAGGGCGCTTACCAGATCTTCGACTCGGCCACCGACACCCAGGTCGGTGACGTCCTGCGCTCCTCGTTCGTGCCTTCCGGCCAGGCCGCCTCGGTCACCGTCCCGGCCGGGGTGCTGACCAATGGCAAGACGTACAAGTTCCGCAGCTCCCCTTACGACGGCACGCATTACAACCTCGGCTGGTCGGCGTGGAAGACCTTCACGGTCGACACCGCCGCCCCTTCCGCCCCCGCGGGCATCGCCTCCACCGACTACCCGTCGAATGCGTGGGTCAAGGGCGCCGGCCAGGCCGGGACCTTCGCCGTCACCCCCAACGGCACCGACCACAACTGGGTCGAGTGGTCGCTGGACGGTCTGACGTGGACCAAGGTCGCCACCGACGGCTCCACCGCTGCCAAGGCGATCAGCCTCACTCCGCCGAAGAACGGCACCCACACCCTTCAGGTGAGGCAGGTCGACAAGGCGGACAACAAGTCCGAGGCCATCGAGTACGCCTTCCACGCCGGCCCGGGCGGCTTCGTGCAGCCCGCCGAGGGTGTGCGCGCCGCTCGACGTCTTCCGCTGGTCGCGGAGGCGGACGGCGGAAAGTACGACAAGGTCTCCTTCTCCTGGCGCCGTTCCGAGGCCGACCCGTGGGCGCGGATCCCGGCCGGGAACGTCACTTCCGGCGGAACGCCGCTCACCACCTGGCCGGTGGCCCTGCAGAACGGGCGCAACGCCGACCTTGTCTGGAACGCCGCCGACACCGTGAATCCCGACGGCACCGTCCAGATCCAGGCCGAGTTCACCGGACCGAACTCCGCCACGGGCAACACCCAGCCGCTCACCGTCGTCGTCGACCGCAACGCCCAGGGCGCCGCGCCCGGCCGTGTCGGGCCGGGCGCGTTGAACCTGCTGACCGGTGAGTACACGCTGTCCGAGTCCGAGGCTTCCCACTTCGGGATGTCGGTCAGCCGCACCGCCTCCTCGCTGACCCCCGATCTGGGGGCGGAGCAAGACGGACAGGTGCCGGTCTTCGGCAAGCAGTGGTCCGCGGGGATGAACGCGGAAACGACCGAATCCGACTACACGCACGTCCGCAGGATCTCCGACACGGCGGTGGCCGTCGTGACGGGTGCTGGCGACTCCGTCCACTTCACGGCGAACGCGGCGAAGACCGCCTGGATCGCCGAGCCGGGGTCCCCCAAGCTGACCCTGAAGGGCACCGTCACGGGCAGCTTCACGCTGACCGACACCGACGGCTCGGTCACCGAGTTCAGCAAGCTCGACGCCGCGTCCACCGTCTGGAACGTCTCGTCGACCATGCTCGACGGCAAGGACGACTCGACGGTCACCATGGTCTCGGAGACGGTGACCGTGGACGGCAAGAAGCTGGCCCGTCCGCACCGTTTGATCGCGCAGGACTCGGCCGTGACCGCGGCCACGTGCGCAACGACGCCAGCCACCAAGGGCTGCCGCGTCCTGGAGTTCGTGTACGCGACCTCCACCACGGCGACGGGCTCGGCCCTCGGTGACTACACCGGTCAGGTCAAGGAGATCCGACTGTGGGCGACCGCGCCGGGTGCCGCCTCCGCGACGGCCAAGACGGTCCAGTCGTACGCGTACGACGACCAGGGCCGACTGCGGGAGACCTGGCAGACGCAGATCTCGCCCGCGCTCAAGACGAGCTACGGGTACGACGCCGCGGGCCGGGTCACGACCTACACCGCTCCCGGACAACTGCCCTGGACCCTCACCTATGGCAAAGCGGGAACCTCTCCCACAGCGAGTGAGGGCATGCTCTTCAAGGCGTCCCGCGCCGCGCTGAAGCCCGGCACCGTCGACACCGTCGAGGGCCAGGCCGTGACGAGCATCGTCTACGAGGTGCCGCTGACCGGCTCCGCCGCTCCGCACAAGATGGGCGCCGCCGACGTGAAGGCATGGGGACAGACCCAGGCCCCCACCGACGCCACCGCCGTCTTCCCCGCCGACTCCGTGCCTGCCGGACACATCGGCAACCAGCTGACCGCGGCCGACTACCGGCGGGCCGGCATCCACTACCTGGCCGCTTCCGGCGACCTGGTCAACACGGCCGCTCCGGGCGGCCACATCTCCGCCTCGGAGAACGACCGCTTCGGCAACACCGTGCGCGGGCTGACCGCGGCCAACCGCTCCCTCGCCCTCGGCCTCACGGCTGCGGACCGGGACATCCAGGCCGGCCTCGGCATCGCCCAACTCACCAGTGCGGAGCGCGCCGAGCTGCTCTCGTCCCGGTCGGTCTACAACGCCGCCGGCACACGCAAGCTGGAGGAGTTCGGACCACTGCGCCGAGTCGAGCTGACCGCCGACCTCAAGTCGGACACCACGGTGCTGGTTCCCGCGGGTACCTCCGTGACCGCCCGGCCCTGGACGGTCAACGAGTTCGACGCGGGCCGTCCCACCGACGGGACCGCGACGATCAAGGACCAGGTCACCAAGACCAGCACCGGTGCCCAGGTCCGTGATCACCCGACCGTACACGGCGAGACCCGCCAGACGCAGACCGTCTTTGACTGGGCCAAGGGCGTCTCGGTCAAGACCATCCAGGACCCCGGTGGCGAGGCGCTCACGACCGAGACGGTCCACGACGCCCAAGGCCGGGTCGTCAAGCAGCTGATGCCCGGCTCCAACGGCACCGACGCGGCCACCCGGGTGACCACCTATTGGTCCGCGACGGGCGTCGGCGCCTGCCAGGGCCGCCCTGAATGGGCGGGCAAGGCCTGCTCCACCGGCCCGGCAGGCGCGGTCACCGGTGGCGGTTCCAACCCGGCGCAGCTCGTGACGAGCACCACCGAGTACGACTGGTGGGGCAACGCGGCGAAGACGGTGGACACCGCCAACGGCGTCACCCGTACCACCACGACCACGCACGACGCGGCGGGCCGCCCCGCCCAGGTCTCGATCACCGGTGGCGTGGGGGCGGCTGTTCCCCAGGTCACCATCGAGTACGACCCGGCCAACGGCGAGGCGGTCAAGTCCGTTTCCTCCACTGGCGGGACGATCACCCGGGTCTACGACAAGCTGATCCGTCTGATCTCCTACACGGACGCCGACGGCGGCCAGACCCAGGTGCAATTCGATGCCCTGGACCGTCCGATCAAGGCCACCGACTCCGTCCCGTCCACCGTGACCTTCTCCTACGACCACGCGGCCGAGCCGCGCGGTCTGCCGACGAAGACCAGCGACTCCGTGGCCGGCGACTTCACCGCGGCCTACGACGCCGACGGCGGCGTGGTGAGCGAGAAGGTGCCGGGCGGCTACTCGCTCGCTCAGACCAGGGACACAGCAGGTTCCGCGATCGCGCGGACCTACACGCGCGACAGCGACGGCATGGTCGTGTTCTCCGACCAGACCAGCGAGTCCGTGCACGGCCAGGTGACCGCCCAGGCGGCCTGGTCCGACCAGAAGTACACCTACGACAAGGTCGGTCGCCTCAGCACCGTCAAGGACACCGCGGACACCGTCTGCACCACCCGCTCCTACGGTTTCGACCAGCGCAGCAACCGCACCTCCCTGACAACCGCGACCGGTACGCCCGGCGCCGACTGCCCCACCACCGGAGGAACCACCAGGACCCACACCTACGACTCCGCCGACCGCGCCAGCGACGCGGGCTGGACGTACGACGCCTTCGGCCGCACCTCGACCTCGCCCGACCACGGCACGATCGGCTACTACGCCAACGACCTCGCACACCAGCAGACCGCGAACGGCAAGCGACAGACCTGGCAGCTGGACTCCGACCTCCGCTTCCGCTCCTGGAAGGCCGAGATCGGCAGCGGCAGCAGCTGGACCCAGACGGAGTCCAAGCTGAACCACTACGACAGCGACAGCGACAACCCGCGCTGGGTCGTGGAGGACACGGCAACCGGCGCGGTGACCCGCAACGTCGAGACCGTCACCGGTACGCTCGGAGCGACCACCGACAAGACCGGCAACACGGTGCTGCAGCTCACCAACATCCACGGTGACATCGCGCTGCAGCTGCCGCTCGACGCCGGCAAGGCGCCGGTAGCACTCGACAACGACGAGTACGGCAACGCGCGCTCGGGCCAGCCGCAGGCACGATACGGCTGGCTGGGCTCACAGCAGCGCCCCGCCGACACGCCCAGCGGCCTCATGCTCATGGGCGTCCGCCTCTACGACCCGTCCCGTGGCCGGTTCATGCAGACCGACCCGGTGTACGGCGGTTCCGCCAACGCCTACGACTACTCCAACGCCGACCCGTGCAACTCCACGGACACCAACGGCCTGTACCCGAACTGTGGCACCCGTCGCATCCGGAACGGCTACGGCATGCGCATCGTCACCAGTCGGCGTGGTGGCGGCATCGCGAAGAACGGCTACCGGTACATGGGTTACTACATCAATGTGCAGGTGACGGGCTTCGCCAACCGCTACCTGGCGAAGAACGCCACCCAGGCCGAGACCTGGGGCGTCAAGCCGGGACGGAGCAACAAGATGGTCAAGCTCCAGAGCAAGAAGAGCTGGTACACCCCGCTGAAGCTCCAGTGGGCGGTCCACTACAACATCCAGGTGAAGCCCGGCACCCGCATTTGGTCGGGCGGTGCGGTCGCGGTCTTCGGCTGGAACGGATACGTCGCGAGCATGACGGACAACTGCATGGCCAAGTGACCTGGCTGGCCTGGTGTTGAATGGGTGGCGCGTCCCACAGGGGCGCGCCACCTCCGTCTTTTCCGTACGGTCCGCAGGGGGCCGTACGCAGCCCGGAGGTGGGGAACGGAGAGTGATGGAAGGCAAGTCGATGAGGCGACCGCTGGCCGCAATCGCCCGGGAGGCCCTCAGCTCCGGCCCCACGGCGGCCGCCGCTACCGGCCCGGTCGTCGCGGATGTCTGGACCGAGGACGACCTCGGATTCGTCCTGCTCGTCCACCGCAGAGACGACGGGTACCTCGCGGAGGAGCTGTTCTACTCCCTGCGCGGCTCCGACGAAGACACGGAAGCGGCAGGCTGGGCCGACTGCGACCACCTCAGCGGCGGACTGCTGGGTTTCGATCCGGCGGACCCAGCGGCGCGAGAGGAGATCCTCGCCCGCCGCGCGATGGCCGTGGTCACCGAATCCGAATCCCTGGTGCACACCGGCAGGGTGCACCAGGACGACGGCGACGAACTCGTCCGTGTCGCGGAGCTCCTCGTCACCCCGGAGGCCGAAAGCCTCGAAGTGGAGAACCTGACCAGGCCCTCCCGCCACATCCGTCGTCTCTCCTTCCCATTGGCCCTGGTCGTCCTCCTCCCCGGTGACCGCCTGCGCATCCGCGCGGTCCGTGCATCCGGGACCGGGTACACAGCCCTCGGCGACGACCTCGAGCTGGCGCACCCGCCAGGTCCGGCGCCGGACGGCGGCAACCCAGACTGGTATCTGACGGGTCCGCAGTAGCCTCAGCTTGACTCTGTCGGGGTCTTGGAACTGTCGAGGTCAGGTGCCCAGGGTTCGCCAGGATTTCGGTCGGGGTAGCTCGCGCTGGTCGAGGTAGTTCTGGAAGGCAGTCGGTCGGCGGGGTGCGGGCGCGTCCTCAGCCGGTGGCAGTCCGCTGAGGCGCTCGATGTTGACGGCGATGGCCGTCAAAACATGTTGGATGTGGGCTTTTCCCTGTCCGCGGTAGCGGCAGCGTCGCATGCCGTGTCCGTGGGCGAACTCGTTGACCGTGCCCTCCACATCGGAGCGGACCGCATAGCGGCTCTTCCACTCGGGTGTCTGTTGCTCGGCGCAGACGCGGAGTTGCAGGTCGCGGAGTTCTCGTGGGGGAAAGCCCACGGTGCGGGCACTGTCGGCGGTGGTGGTGCACTGGGAGCAGGCCCGGGCAGGGCCGGCACTGGCTCTTGGTGAACCGTGCCACGATCAGCGGGGCCGCGGTGGGTGAGGAGGTCGGGTAGGGGCCGTGCCAGCCCTGGCTGACCTGGCCCTGGGGGCAGGTGACCTGCTGCTCGTCGTAGTCGATGTGGAAGTCGTCCCGGGCGAAGCCCTCGCCTCGGCGGTGTTGGCGGGTGGGGTTGCCTGGCAGTGGTCCGGTGACGGTGACCTCGTGCTGCCGGGCGGCTTGTTCCAGGTGAGGCAGGGAGGTGTAGCCGCTGTCGACCAGGTGCTCGGCGGGCAGCAGGCCACGCCGGGCCAGGCGCGTGTGGATGCCGGGCAGGACTTGGCTGTCGTGTGTGGTGGCCGCGGTGGTGGCCACGTCCGTGATCACGTTGGGGCTGTCGGGAGCACAGGTCTCGGTCAGGTGAGCGGAGAACCCCCTCCAGCTGATGATGTGTCCATGGCGTCCGTAGCGGGCCGAGGCGTCGTAGGGGGAGACGACCGCCCGGGACGAGTGCGGCAGCCCGGGCCCACCTTCCTTCTCAGCGGTGCGCCAGCACAGGTGTCCCGCGGCGTCATAGTGGTAGTTTTGCACGATGATCTGGCGCAGGGCCTGGACGCGAGGGCCGGACACGCGTTCCGATCCGTGCCGGTAGAGATGTTCCAGGAGCCGGACGGCATCGTTTCCGGTGACAAGGATCCTGGTCTTGCGTTTGGTGGGGTTCTTGCCCAGGCGGACCGCTCGGCCGTAGCGGCGCCCCCACTCCTCGTCGACCAGGCCGTCCAGCAGGTGCCCGGCGGTGCTGGCAACTTCTTCCAGCGCGGCTCGTACCGCCTCGGTGATCAGCTCCAGCCGGGTCAAGTCGCGCACCGCGGCCAGGACATGGGTGGAGTCGGTGCGCTGCGTGGTGCGTTCGCGCACCAGTCCGGCGTCCTTGAGGCAGGCCAGTGCGAGGCTCGGGTCGGCTAATCGCCGCTTCTTCTCCCGTAGTTGCCATCGTAGAAGATCGTGGATGGTCTGGTCGGTACCGTCGTCGCGCCATTTGTAGAAGTAGTACTTCACCGCACCGGCGGGCGGCAGATCGTGGGGCAACAGATCCCACTGACAGCCGGTGCGGTTCTGGTACAGAATCGCGTTCACGATCTCCCGCATCGCGTATCTGCCCTGGTGACCACTGACCGACGGGTGCCCGGCCTTCCAAGCACTGATCACGGGCTCGACCAACACCCACTGCTCGTCGGAGATATCACTCGAGTACGGCTTGCGATCACCCATCCCGTCACCCAAGCGAATCCCGAACGCTTGACCGGCCATGATGCCCCAACGTCACCCCATCGAGCGACGACAAGCCAGGCATAAGGTCACGTACCGCACTCTGAGAACTAGGCGTTACGCACCATCGTCCTTCGCCCGCGGAGCCTGCACGGGCAGACTGGCATCAGAAGCAGGGAAGGGGAGCCCCTGTGAACGACGAGCCGTTGGACGAATGGGCCGCACGCAGGGACGCCCACCGGCCGACGCCCGGCGCGCGCAGGGCTGTTCCTCTCGCCCGGCGTCCGGCGAACGGGCCGACCGGCGTCCCGCCGGTGCCGCTGACATTCGCCCCGGTCGGGGACGACGAGATCTGGATCAACGCCGACCTGGACGAGGCCGCCGAGGGCGCTGAGTGCAGCTGCTCGGCCGGTGACGACCAGCCGTACTAGCCGACGGCGGGCGGACCCCGCGCCGCCCGTTCTCCCCTCCGAATGCCGCCCCGCCCGTACCCTGGCCGGGGCGGCATTCCCTGTCCCCGAGCACCCGAGGAACCGCGCGTGTCCATGTCCCGTATCCACTTCGAGCAGCTTCCCGCCGAGGTTCGCCAGGCCGTCGCCGACAAGACCGGCGCCGTGCACCAGGCGGAGACCATGCGCGGCGGTATGAACTCCGGCATCGCCTCCGTCCTCGACACCGACAGCGGAAGCGTCTTCGTCAAGGGCATCCCGGCTGACCACCCCCAGGTCGGCGCACAGCGCCGTGAGGCGGCGGTGGCCCCGCACCTGCCGCCGTCCTGCCCACGCCTGTACTGGCACCTGGAGCTCGACGGCTGGAGCCTCCTCGGCTACGAGGTGGTCGACGGCCGCCACGCCGACTACGCGCCCGGCTCGCCGGACCTGCCGCTCGTGGAAGCGGCACTCACCGAGCTGCAAGGGATCATGGCCCCGACCGACGTCGAGATCAAGCAGGCCGTGGACCGGTGGGAGGAGTACGTACCGCCGGGCACCTTGCAGCACTTCGACGGTGACGCGCTGCTGCACACGGACTACGCCCCGGACAACGTCCTGATCGTCGGCGAGCGAGCCCGTCTCGTCGACTGGGCATGGCCGACGCGCGGCGCCGCGTGGATCGACCCGGGCGCACTGGCGCTGCGCCTCATGGACGCCGGCCACCCGGTCGAGGCGGCGGTCGACTTCGCGGGCCGCTTCCCGTCGTGGCGCAGCGCCGAGCCGGAAGCGCTAGCGACATTCGGCGCAGCGACGGCGGCCCTGTGGAGGGAGATCGCGGACCAGAACGGCACCGTATGGAAGCGGGCGATGGCTCAGCAGGCTGCCACGCTGGGGCGCGCTCTCGGTGCCCCTGTTTCTGCCGCCGGTGGCGCCGCTGCTGGTGACTGCCCCGGCCCATGTCGCTAATACGGGTGGGGAGTATTCGCGCAGGTAGCAGGGGAGCCGCAGGCCAGAAGGGGTGAGCGGAGCGGAGGAGGTTGGGGAGGTCTCCGAGGCCGTCACCGGCGCCCTCGGCGCCAACCCCCGCAAGGGCGACAGCCACGGCTGGTCGGACGTCGAGAAGGAGTTGAGCGACGTCATCGTGACCGCTGCGGTGGCCCTGGCCACGATCAGCCCGGACCCGGAGAAGGCGCTCGCTGAGCGCGTCCAGGGCCTACTGGCCCGCCCCGACCTGGACTGACCCGGACCCGGCCGCCGCATAAAAGGGCCTGCACAGCTGCTTGAGGCTGTGCAGGCCCTTCTTTCGGTCCCCGGATTTGCTGTCGCACAGCTGTTTAGCCGCGCGTCTCCCAGTCTCCCGAGTGGGAGACGAGTGGGAGAAAAGTGGGAGACGATCATGACGCATGGATGTGCGAAAGCGTCAGAATGCGCTGGATAGTGCTAGGTGTGGCGATTCGGTCAGCCCGCGGACTCGCCCGCGTGCGGGCTCAGAACCCCGGCGCCGACCAGGATGAAGAGCAGAATGCCCAGAATGATCCGGTAGATCACGAAGGGCATGAAGCTCTTGGTGGTGATGAACTTCATGAACCATGCGATGACGGCGTACCCCACCCCGAACGCGATGAACGTCGCGAAGATCGTCGGCCCCCACGACACATGCCCCTCACCCGCGTCCTTCAGCTCGAAGACACCCGAGGCCAGCACCGCCGGGATCGCCAGCAGGAAGGAGTAACGGGCCGCCGCCTCGCGGGTGTACCCCATCAGCAGACCGCCGCTGATAGTGGCGCCGGAGCGGGAGACACCCGGGATCAGGGCCATGGCCTGGCAGAAACCAAAGATCAGGCCGTCCTTGATGCCGAGTTCCTTGAGCGTCTTGCGCTCCTTGCCGGCCCGGTGCCTGCCTCCCGACTCGTCACGGGCGGCGAGGCGGTCGGCGATGCCGAGGACGATGCCCATGACGATCAGAGTGGTGGCGATCAGCCGCAGATCACGGAAGGGCCCCTCGATCTGGTCCTTGAACGTCACACCGAGCACGCCGATGGGGATGGAGCCGACGATGACCAGCCAGCCCATCTTGGCGTCGTGGTCGCCGCGCATGGACCGGTCCAACAGCGAGCGGAACCAGGCAGAGACGATCCGGACGATGTCCTTGCGGAAGTAGATGAGGACGGCCGCCTCCGTGCCGATCTGGGTGATGGCGGTGAACGCCGCACCCGGGTCGTGCCAGCCGGCGAACGCGGCGGTCAGCCGCAGATGCGCGCTGGAGGAGATCGGCAGGAACTCGGTCAGTCCCTGAACGAGGCCCAGGACGAACGATTCGAACCAGCTCATGGGGCTTTGGCCATCCCGGGGTGGTCGTGCATCGGCCGACGGTCATGGGTGCCGTCGGCCGATGTGCGGTCGAATGAGGGCAGGGCACCGTGCCGCGCCCGGAGATCTTCGGTCGGTCGCGGGCAGGGTACCGCCCTCAGATGAACAGCTTTACGCATGCCCCGCGCCGGTCCCGCCGCCCGCTCCGGCGCGTACCGGTCCACACGTCTCACTCGGCGGAGAGGCGGTGGCGCTTGCGCCAGGCGACGACGGCCGCGCCGAGCCCCGTCAGCACGATGAAGCCCATCGCCGCCAGGAACGCGGGCGATGTCGGTGACGAGGCCTCGCTGCCCGCGACGACATACGCGGCGGTGTTCGGGATCGAGCCGAGCCCGGTGGCGGCCAGGAACGGCGGATACCCCATGCGCGAGACCGCCGCGCAGTAGTTGGCCGCCGCGAACGGGACACCGGGGAACAGCCGCAGCGCCAGCATCGAGCGGAAACCGTGCCGGCTCAGCTGACCGTCCGCAGCCCTGAGCCAGCGCCCGCGCAGCAGCGTACGGAGCGCGTCCTGTCCGAGCACCCTGCCCAGCCCGAACGAGATGCCCGCGCCGAGGACCGTGCCCGCCAGCGCCGCTGCCAGACCCGCCTGCGAACCGAAGAGCGCGCCCGCGGCGACATTGAGCAGGGGCCGCGGTACGAAGGCCACGGTGCATGCCCCGTACGCGACACCGAACAGCACGAGCGCGGCGGCGCCCCCGCTCAGCCGGCCGGGCCAGTCGGCCGCGAGCAGCCGCTGGGGTTCGAGCAGCAGCATCGCCGCTGCGGCGGCCAGCAGCACCACCACGAGCAGCGAGAACCGGGACCAGGGCGACAGCAGCGCCCGGGTACAGCGCGCGGCGAGGCCGGTGGCGGGCCGGGCGGCGGGGACGGGGTCGAGCATGCGGGGAGACTAACCGACGCCCCTGGTGATCGCCGTAATGCGGACGGTACGGGACGGGCGGCCGGTACCACTTCCGGCGCCCTGCCTCCGGGGGTGGCCGGACGCCGAACTCCCGTATCCCGCCGGCGATGTCCGCCGGAAAACCATTCGACGCCGCCACGCCCCTCGGCCATGATCGGACCCATGTTCCGGTACGTCTTTCCCACAGCGCCGTCCGCAGTCGCGGACGCGCCGAAGGCTGCCGTGAACCCCGTCATCGCAGCGGCACTTGTCGCAGCGGCAGCGTTCACCGCTGCCGCCGCGCCCATCGGCGGCGCCCGAAGCTGACCCTCCCCCGACAGTCCGGCGGACCCCGTAAGGGGAGGGTCGGCAGGGCCCTGGGGTCTTCTCTCTCAGCTTCGAATCCAAGGAATGAGCCATGCCCAAGACGGCATACGTGCGCACCAAGCCGCACCTCAACATCGGCACCATGGGCCACGTCGACCACGGCAAGACCACCCTGACCGCCGCGATCACCAAGGTCCTCAGCGACCGCGGAACCGGCACGTTCGTCCCGTTCGACCGGATCGACCGGGCGCCGGAGGAGACGCAGCGCGGCATCACCATCAACATCGCCCACGTCGAGTACGAGACCGACACCCGCCACTACGCCCATGTCGACATGCCGGGTCACGCCGACTACATCAAGAACATGGTCACCGGCGCCGCCCAGCTCGACGGGGCGATCCTCGTCGTCTCCGCGCTCGACGGGATCATGCCGCAGACCGCCGAGCACGTCCTGCTCGCCCGGCAGGTGGGCGTCGACCACATCGTCGTGGCCCTCAACAAGGCCGACGCGGGCGACCCCGAGCTGACCGACCTGGTCGAGCTGGAGGTCCGCGAGCTGCTCTCCGCGCACGGCTACGGCGGTGACTCCGTCCCCGTCGTACGCGTGTCGGGCCTCAAGGCCCTGGAGGGCGACCCCCGCTGGACCGCGGCCGTCGAGGCGCTGCTGGACGCCGTCGACACGTACGTGCCGATGCCGGTCCGCTACACCGACGCGCCGTTCCTGCTGTCGGTGGAGAACGTCCTGACCATCACCGGCCGGGGCACCGTCGTCACCGGCGCCGTCGAGCGCGGCACCGTGCGGGTCGGCGACCGGGTGTCGGTGCTGGGGCCGGACATCGAGACGGTCGTCACCGGTCTGGAGACCTTCGGGAAGCCGATGGAGTCCGCGGAGGCCGGCGACAACGTGGCGCTGCTGCTGCGCGGCGTGGAGCGCGACCGGGTCCGCCGCGGCCATGTGGTCGCGGCGCCAGGCAGCGTGACACCGAGCCGCCGCTTCACCGCGCAGGTGTATGTCCTGTCGGCGCGGGAGGGCGGCCGGACCACGCCGGTCACCACCGGCTACCGGCCGCAGTTCTACATCCGCACCGCGGACGTCGTCGGCGACATCGACCTCGGCGCGGTGGCGGTGGCGCGCCCCGGCGACACGGTCGACCTGACCGTCGAACTCGGCCGTGACGTCCCACTGGAGACCGGACTCGGCTTCGCGATCCGCGAGGGCGGCCGCACCGTCGGCGCGGGCACCGTCACCGGACTGCTCTGACGCATGTCGCACCCAGGTTCTTCCGTTCGGATCAGGCCGGATCAGGGAGCGGGGTCCGGTGCCGGGGCGCGCGAGCCCGGCATCATCCGAACAAGAGGCCCTGGTGCCCGCCTCCCGTACCCGGCGGGAGGCGGGCCGATGCCCTGCGCAAGACCCACGCTCCTGCGCTACGTGGGGGGCCGTACTGACCGCCCGTACCGTTCCTGGGCAGTGAGCGGGGTGAGCCCTGTCTCACTGGCGCGCCCCGAACGGTGTTGGGTGCGCTGGTCCTCCGCTTTCGCGTCCTGGGCGGCGACGCAAATCACGTATGCGGTCCGTTCCGGGTGGGCGGGATCCCTACGACCTGGGCATGTGGGTGTGTGTGGCCAGAGACGACGGGGAGGCCCCGGACCATCACTCCGGTGATACGGGGCCCCGACTGCTGACGCACAGACCGAAGCCGTCGCCGCGGTCGTAACAGCTGATCCGGCCCCTCACAATGGGGGAGTGAACGAGTCGATACCTGTCATCCGGGACGTGGACCACGGCACCGCCAGACTCCTGCCCGACGTGGACCGGGACCGGGCCTGGCTGCTCACGGTCGACGGCGCGCCCCAGTCGTACGTCGACCTCGACGCGCCGGAGCACCTCGAATTCGAGTACGCGCGACGGCTCGCCCACGTCGTGGACTGCGCTGCGGCACCGGGCGCACCGCTGGACGTACTCCACCTCGGCGGCGGTGCGCTCACCCTGCCCCGCTACGTCGCCGCGGCCAGGCCCGGCTCCCGCCAGGACGTCGCTGAGGCCGACCTCGGGCTCCTCGCCCTGGTCGCCGAGCACCTGCCGGTCCCCGACAACAGCGGGATCACCGTGCACGGCACGGACGCGCGCAGACGGCTGGAACAGACCCCGCCCGGCTCCGTCGACCTCCTGATCGCGGACGTCTTCGGTGGCTCACGGGTGCCCGCCCACCTCACCACCGTCGAGTACGCGCGGGCCGCCCGCCGGGCGCTGCGCGACGGCGGGATCTACGCCGCCAACCTCGCCGATGGTGCGCCCTTCGGGTTCCTCCGCTCCCAACTGGCCACCTTCGCGGCCGTCTTCGAGGAGATCGCCCTGATCGCCGAACCCGCGGTGCTGCGCGGCCGGCGCTTCGGCAACGTCATCCTCGTCGCGTCCCCGCTCCCCGTCGACACCGCGACGCTGACCCGCCGCTGCGCCGCCGACGCCTTCCCCGCAAGGATCGAGTACGGCCCCGTGCTGGACCGGTTCGCCGGAGCCGCCCGGCCGGTCGGGGACAGCGAGGCGGTCGCCTCACCCGAGCCGCCCGAGGGAGCCTTCGGTATCGGCTGAGGCCGACGCCCCCGCCTTGGCCGTCACCACCTCGGTGGTGACGGTGGCCCGGGTCAGATTGCGTACCTCGGGTACGAACAGCACGGCGCCGGTGACCAGCGTGATCAGCGCCGCGCAGCCCCACAGGGCCGGACCGCGCCCGACCAGGGCCTCCACCGGACCGGCGAGCGCGGTGGCGACCGGCATCATCGCCACCGAGCCGAACCAGTCGTACGCCGAGACCCGCGACAGCTTCTCCTCCGGGATCTCCTGATGCATGGCCGTCATCCACGAGACCCCGAACACCTCGATGGCGACGCCGCTGACGAACATCACCGCGCAGAGCCCCGCCGCGGGCAACGGCACCGCGAGCCCCGCCGACGGCAGCGCCAGCGGGAAGACGCAGAGGGTCCCGGCCAGCAGCATCCGCCGGGGCCTCCAGCGCGTCATCAGGAACGCTCCGCCCAGCGTGCCGGCCCCGAACGCGGCGAGCGCGAAGCCCCAGGGGCGGGCGCCACCGAGCTCGTCCCGGGCGACCAGCGGTCCGTACACCGACTCGGCGGCCCCCACCGCGGCGACCACCACCGAGAACTGCGCCACGATGCTCCACAGCCAGGGGCGGCCGACGAACTCCTGCCAGCCGTCCCGCAGATCGGCGAGCAGACCGCCGCCCGGCGCGCGCGACGGAATGTGGCTGACGTCCAGGAAGGCGCGCAGCGCGCCCGCCAACGCGAAGGACGCGGCATCGATGGCCAGCACCCAGCCCGGGTCCATCGCGGCGATCATGGCGCCGCCGAGCGCCGCACCACCGATCGTCGCGCCCTGCATGGCCATCCGGAACAGGGCGAAGGCGCGGCTCGCCTGCTCACGGCTGACGCTCGACATCAGCATGCCCTCGGCCGCGGGGTTGAAGAACGCCTGCCCGGTGCCGCACAACGCGGTGAGCAGCATCATCTGCCACAACTTCGGATCGCCGGCCAGTACCAGCCAGGCGAAGGCGGCCTGTGAGACGCAGTTGAGGGCGTTCGCCGCGACCATCACGCGGTGGCGCGGCAGCCGGTCGGCGACGGCCCCGCCGATCAGCAGGAAGAGCACCAGCGGTGCGGCCCTGGCGGCGGCCACCAGCCCGACGTCGCCGCCGTCACCGCCCGCCTCCAGAACCGCGAACGCCGCCGCGATCAGCGCGCCATGGGTACCCAGGCCCGTGATGATCGCGGCGGCGGTCAGCAGACGATAGTTGCGGCCGGGGCGGCGGCCGGGGGAGGCGGGAGCGGCAGTCACCAAGGGACTATCGCTGCCGCGGCCCCGCCCTGCCAACTGCTTTCCCGGGCGCGGGGGAGCGGGTCAGGGGGCCGGGGCGACGTCCACCAGACGCACGGTGCTCAGGATCTTCTGGATCGTCGTGTCGGGGAGTTCGTCCTTGACGTTGTCCGCTCCGTACAGGACCCAGGACGCGAACTCGCCCTTCTTGTTCTTGAAGGTGAAGGCGATCGTCTTGCCGTCGCTGTCGCACTTCTTCCGCTTCGTGACGTTGGGAGCGGTGGCCGTGACGACCTGGCCGGTGAGCCCCGACTTGGTGGTGTACTGCTTGGCCGGGGTGAACTTGATGGTGCTCTGCGGCATGTGCTGCGCATAGGCGGCCCACGCCCAGGTGCCGGCCTCGCTGTGCGCGTTCTTCGCGGCGTCGGTGGCGCCCTGGGCGCCCCTGGTACCGGCGCTGGCCAGGCTCATGTCCTCCGTGGTGCCGTCCTTGTCGGAGTCGTCCTCGCACCACTCGCTCTGGAAGTAGGCCGGTGCGGAGAAGCCGATCAGGGGCGAGCCGTCACCCTTCTTGTCGTCCTCGAAGAACGAGAACGTGCCGGGAGAGTCGACCTCCCAGTCGCCGGGCACGTCGAACTGTGTGCCCCACTTGGGGTTGGTGACGACCTTCCAGCCTGCGATCAGCGGCTTGGCGTCCCCGTCCGTGCCGCGCGGGTTCGCCTCGGGTGAGGACGCGGATGCGGACGGTTCGGCGGGCGCCGAGGAGTTCTTGTCGTCGGCGACGTCCTTGCCCTTGTTGTCGTCCTTGTTCATCACGACGACACCGGTGACCACGGCAGCCACGACGACGGCGGTGGCCGCGACGATCGCGACAGCGGTGGTCTTCTTCTTGCCGCCGTCGGGCCGCGGACCACCGGGCGGGCCGGGCACCGCGTACTGCGGCACGGTCGGCTGCTGGTACGGGTTCGGCTGCGGGTAGCCGGGCTGCTGACCCTGCTGCGGGTACCCCGGCTGCGGCCCGGGCTGTCCTTGCTGCTGATATCCCGGCTGCTGATAGGGGTTCGGCTGCTGGTACCCCGGCTGCTGATACGGGTTCTGACTCTGGTCCTGCGGGTTTTGCTCGCCCCCGGGCGGCTGCTGTCCTGGCCACATGGCGAGTAACGATAGAGGTGCGGTGCCCGGTCGGCTACGCCCGCCCCCGCGAGCGAATTGTGAAGGAAGCGGCAGCGGTACGGGACGCGGCGGATCCCGGGATGGCCAAACAGTTCTACTCACAAGTAACATTTGGTCATGAGCGCTGAACAGGCAACCGTGGGCGAGATGCTCGCCGCGACGGTCCCGATGGCCCGTACCCTCAACCTCGAGTTCCTGGAGACGACCGCCGAGCGTGCGGTGGTCCGTCTGCCGGACCAGGCCGACTACCACAACCACGTCGGCGGACCCCATGCCGGCGCGATGTTCACGCTCGCGGAGTCCGCGAGCGGTGCGATCGTCCTCGCCGCCTTCGGCGACCAGTTGTCCCGCGCCGTTCCGCTGGCGGTGAAGGCGGAGATCGGTTACAGGAAGCTGGCCAAGGGCGTCGTCACGGCCACGGCGACCCTCGGCCGCCCGGTGGCCGAGGTCGTCGCCGAACTGGACGAGGGCAGTCGTCCCGAATTCTCCGTGGCCATCGAGATCCGGCGCGCGGACGGCGCGGTGACCGGTGAGATGACGGTCGTCTGGACGCTGCGTCCGAACGCCTGACCAGGAACGGCTCCCCGAAGGGCTGCCACGCGCCCCTTGCACTCCAGGGGCGGTGGCGGTCCTTCGCGCTGTTCGGGCGGTTGGCCGGACAGGTAGCATTCCCGCGGTGCGCCGAGGAGTTGGCCGGCGGGCAACCGGACATCAGTTGCGGGAGGAATCGGCGTTGCACATCCAGGAGTGGCTGGAGACCGTTCCGGCGGTCAGCGTGTACGTCCTGGTGGGCGTCGTCATCGGGCTGGAGAGCCTCGGCATTCCGCTGCCGGGCGAGATCGTCCTGGTCGGCGCGGCGCTTCTGGCCGCCGGACACGACGGAATCAACCCCTGGATCCTCGGCGCCTGCGCATCGGCAGGCGCGGTCATCGGCGACTCGGTCGGCTACGCCATCGGCCGCAAGGGCGGACGGCCCCTGCTCGCCTGGCTCGGCGGGAAGTTCCCCAAACACTTCGGGGAGAGCCAGATCGGCATGGCGGAACGGTCGTTCCACAAGTGGGGCGTGTGGGCGGTGTTCTTCGGCCGCTTCGTCGCACTGCTGCGGATCTTCGCGGGTCCGCTGGCCGGTGTGCTGCACATGCCGTACTGGAAGTTCCTGATCGCGAACCTGCTCGGCGGCATCGTCTGGGCCGGTGGCACCACGGCCGTCGTCTACTCGGTGGGTGTCGTCGCCGAGGCGTGGCTCAAGCGGTTCTCGTACCTCGGCCTGGTCGTCGCGGCGCTGATCGGTGTGACGTCGATGCTGGTGCTGAAGAACCGGGCCAAGAAGGCGGCGGCGCAGGCGCAGGCGTCGACCGTATCGGCGCCCGACGCGGAGACCGTGCCGGCCGTGGACTGACCGGGCCGGGCTGGAGAGTTCCGGCCGGTTCCGTACGGGGCCGGGACTGGCTGGAGTGTCCCGGCCGGGACCGTACCGGGCCGGGACTGGCTGGAGCGTTCCAACCGGGGCTGTGGGCCTGGCCCGGGGCGGAACGGTTCCGCTCCGGGTGGTCGCGTTCCGTTCAGCTCTCGTGTGCCTGGCGGTGTGCCTTGGCCAGGTCCACGTAGCCCACCGCGTTGGACTTGATGCTCTCGAGCTCTTCCTCGGTCAGCTGCCGCTTGACCTTGGCGGGGACGCCGGCGACGAGCGACCCTGGCGGTACCTGCATCCCCTGCGGAACCAGTGCCTGTGCCGCGACCAGCGAACCGGAGCCGATGCGGGCGCCGTTGAGGACCGTGGCCCCCATGCCGACCAGGACGTCGTCCTCGATGGTGCAGCCGTGGAGTACGGCGTTGTGTCCGACCGAGACCCGCTCGCCGACCGTAACCGGGAACCCGGGGTCGACATGCACGCTGCAGTTGTCCTGGATGTTGCTGTCGGCGCCGATGACGATGGGGCCGCAGTCGGCACGCAGCACGGCTTGGTACCAGACGCTGGAGCCCGCCGCCATCGTGATCTCGCCGATCACGACCGACGTCGGTGCGGTGAAGGCCTCCGCATCGATGTCCGGCTCCTTGCCGCCCATTCCCGTGATCAACGCCTGCTCTGCCATCGCCCGTTCCTCCGTGCTCAGGTGTGGTGCGGTCGCGGTCGTCCGACCGCCACGGCTCGGCCGCCGCTGTCCGATCGCGTCGGAGAAACGGTATGCGACGGGCGAGGAGCTGACGTCGAGTGGGGTGAACATCACAGGTTGCCCCGGTGATCACACCGGGCGCCGCCGACTACCGTGTGCGAGTGCCCAAGAACTGGAACGCGTTCTCTTCCCTCGCCGCCTGGCGGCGGCGCGCCCTGTCCCGGGCCGTCCATCGCGGCTGGCGCTGGGTGCAGGAGTCGGGCGCGGTCACCGCGGAACACCCCGGCGGACTGCGGTTCGGCCGGATCGGCGAAGGCACCCGGCTGGCCTTCCCGCAGGGCACGGTCTTCGGGGAGCCGTGGATCGAGCTCGGCGCCCACTGTGTGATCGGTGAACAGGTCACACTGACGGCCGGACTCATGCCCGACCTGGACCTCGGCGCCGAGCCGATCCTGACCCTGGAGGACGGAGTGGTGCTCGGCCGCGGCAGTCATGTCGTCGCCGACACCAGGGTGACCATCGGCTCGGACACGTACTGCGGACCGTATGTGTACATCACGTCCACGAACCACAGTTACGACGATCCGCACGAGCCGGTCGGCAAGCAGTGGCCCCGCATGGAGCCCGTCGCCATCGGGCCGGGCTGCTGGATCGGCACCGGAGCGGTGATCCTGCCGGGGGCCGTGCTGGGGCGCAACGTGGTGGTCGCGGCGGGCGCGGTCGTACGGGGAGCGGTGCCCGACCACGCGGTGGTGGCCGGCGCTCCCGCCCGTGTCGTGCGCAGCTGGGACCCGGAGAAGGGCTGGCAGCCGCCGCTGCGCACCCCTGCCCCGGTACCGATTCCGTCGGGCGTCACGCCCGAGCAACTGCTGTCCCTGGCGGAACCGGGCGAGGCTTCGGGCCCGTCCGGCGACTGAGGGCGGTGGCGGCCGGGAGCCCTCAGCCGGTCACCAGCAGCACCGTGCCCACCAGAGCGAGACCGGCTCCGGCCGCCTGTACCCCGCGCAGTCGTTCCTTGAGCACGCCGCGCGCGGCCAGGGCCGTGACCACCGGATAGAGCGAGGCGAGCACGGCGGCCACGGTGACCGGGCCGTGCTGTGCGGCGACCGAGTACGTGCCGTTGGCCGCCACATCCGCGAGCCCGACGAACGCCAGGGCGGGCAGCGCGGCCAGCACCACGGCGGCACCGCCCTCCTCCGGCAGTGCGCGTGCCCCGCGCCGCACCGATACGTACAGGGCCGTACCGCCCACCGCGATGTTGGTCAGGCGCTGGACGAAGAGCGCCAGGAACAGCCCGGTGACCGTGGTGGACGCCTCCGCGATCAGCGACATCACCGAACCGAAGCCGAACGCGGCCACCAGGGTCAGCAGCACCGCCCGGCGCTGCACCGGCGCCCCGCGCAACTGTGGACCGCCGGCCAGCACGATGCCCAGCACGGCTACGCCGACCCCCGCGAACTGCAGCAGCCCCGGCCGCTCCCCGACGACGATCCCGACGCTCACCGGAACGGCGACACCCAGTGACCCGAGCGGCGAGACCACGCCCATCGGGCCGAGCGCCAGGGCCTTGTAGAAGCTCAGCATCGCGACCGGTCCGACGGCACCCGCCGCGACGGCGAACCAGAGCTGCGGGCCCGCCTCGCTCCAGCCGCCGGTCGCGATCACGATGCCGCCCAGCACCACGGCGGCGGCGGCCTGTGAGACGACGACCACGGTGAGCGCGGGCGTACGCCGGGTGAGCAGCCCGCCGCCGAAGTCGGCCAACCCCCAGAGCAGGCTGGTGGCCAGGGCGAACAGTGCTGTCATGGCATGCCTCGCAGTACAGTGCGATGAACGGTGCGGTTTACCACACCGTAGTGCAGTATTTTCGACCCTGTCATCCAAAATATTGGACGGAATGTGTCTGACCTGGATCAGCTCACTCAGTCGCTGGCACGCAACCTCAAGCGCTGGCGGCGGGAACGCGGCTTCACCCTGGACGCACTCGCCGCCCGTGCCGGGGTCAGCCGCGGCATGATCATTCAGATCGAGCAGGCCCGCACCAATCCGAGCGTCGGCACCACGGTCAAGCTTGCCGACGCGCTGGGCGTCAGCATCACCACCCTGCTCGACTACGAGCAGAGCTCGCCGGTCCGCCTGGTGCCCGAGAGTCAGGCGGTGCGCATGTGGTCCACGGAGGCGGGCAGTGCCACCACCCTGCTCGTCGGTACGGAGGCCAGGGGCCCGCTCGAACTCTGGTCGTGGCACCTGATGCCCGGCGACAGCAGCACCTCCGATCCGCACCCCGAGGGCACCGTCGAACTGCTCCACGTCACGGCGGGCGAGCTCACCCTGGTCGTCGACGGCTCCTCGTACCGCGTACCCGCCGGTGGATCCGCCACCTTCGAGGCGCATCATCAGCACGCCTACCGCAACGACGGCTCCGAGCCCACCGAGGTGACCATGGCGGTCTCGATCCCGCCCGTACGGTGAGACGGCCAACCGGCCGTCTCCGGGACGCTGTTAGCGTGGTGCGCATGCGCGCACCCATCGGATCCTTCGAGAACGCCTGCCCGGCGGCCGACCGCCTCGACCTGCTCACCGAGCCCGTCGCCGCAGCCGTGACCGAGGGCTGGGGCGGCGTCCCCGCCGAGCATGTCATCCACGTCGACACCGATCCGGCCATCGCCGACACCGCGGTCTTCGTCGAGCACCACGGCGCGGAACTGCTCGACCGGTCGGCGAACTGCGTCGTGGTGGCGGGCAAGCGCGGTGGTGAAGTGACGCTGGCGGCCTGCCTCGTCCTCTCCCACTCCCGCGTCGATGTGAACGGCGCGGTCCGCAAGCACCTCGGTGCCCGCAAGGCGTCGTTCGCCCCGATGGACACTGCGGTCGGCGAGACCGGCATGGAGTACGGCGGCATCACACCGATCGGACTCCCGGCCGGATGGCCGCTGTTGATCGATCCCGCCGTCGTCGACGAGGAGTGGGTGCTGATCGGCAGCGGCAGCCGCCGGGGCAAGCTGATCGTCCCGGGCAAGGCGCTGGCCGCGCTGCCGGGCGCGGTGATCGTCGAGGGACTGGGCGTCAGGGGCTGAGGCCACCCCTCGGCCGTGCGCGCGGCAGAGGGCCCTCACCGGCACCCGCCCCGGTGCGAAGGCAGCCAGCGGGACGCGAAGTCGACGGCATCGGTGAGGCGGAAGAGCCGGCTCGTCGACGCGCCCACCGGACCGGTGCGGACGGCCGCACCGTCGTCCGAGCGGGCGAAGTCCGCTCCCAGGGCCGCGAAGTCGCCGTCGTCCAGCGCGACGTCCTCGTACTCCCACCAATGGCGCCGGCCCTCGGTCGTCACCACACAGCGGTAGCTGCGGCGGGCCGGGGCGGGCACCCGGTACTCACCGAGATGGAACGCGGTGCAGGTGTCGAACCCGGTGCCCAGCAGGAGCACTTGGGCCCGCAGGTCGTAGAGGCGGGCCAACGGGGAATCCTCGCCGAGATGGCAGTCGGACCGGTGGTTTGCCATCAGATTCCGGGCCAGCGGCCCGAGCGCGGCGAAGGACGTCTGGGGGTGTCCGCTGCGCACCGCCCCCTCGGTCAGCCGTACCGCTTCCGCGAGGCGGCCCATCGACGGCGCGGCCGAGGTCGCCGCGTCGAACGGCGGCATGCTCGCCCGTACCGCCGCCCGTGCCTGGTCGGTGAGACCCCGCACCCGGTCGAGATAGTGCGGAGAGGTGTCGGAATTCTCCGGGGTGAAAGCCGGGACGACGAGTGTGCCGTACTCGCCGAGGGCATCGCGCAACGCCCCGGCCACCGCCCCGACCCCACCGCTGACCGCGCCCACCGCCCGCATCGACGCATGCACCAGAAGGACGCCGTTCCGCTCCACTCCCAGCTCGGACAGTTGCCCGGCCAGCCCGGTCCGGCCGTGGCGGACGATCGGCGCAGTCGTAGTACCCACAGCGGGCCATTCTCCCAGCAGGGCCGTGAATGTGACACCACGCACATTCGGGCGAGGGACGGGAGGGCCGTGGCTATCGGCTCAGCGCCGGTATTTCGATGGCCGGGCAGCGGTCCATGATCATGTCGAGCCCCGCCGCGCGCGTGCGGTCGTACGCCTCGGTGTCGACCACCCCGAGCTGGAACCAGACCGCCTTCGCGCCCGCGGCCACCGCCTCGTCGGCCACGCCGCCCGCCAGTTCGCTGTTGACGAAGACGTCCACCACGTCGACCGGGAACGGTATGTCGGCCAGCGAGGCGTAGCCGTCCTCGCCGTGGACCCGCTCCGCCTTCGGATGCACCGGGACCACCCGCTTGCCGAAGCGCTGAAGCACCTCGGCGACGCCGTAGGCCGCGCGCGAGGGGTTGTTGGACAGGCCCACCACGGCCCAGGTCTCGCCCCTGTCCCGGAGAATCCTGCGGATCGTCTCTGCGTCTGCGTACATGATCCGGACAACGGACGGCGGCCCCGGACTGTTCCCGGCCGGGGCATAGGCTGGTCGGATGCAGGAGCAGTACCGGACAGTCGCCCGAGCGGGCGTGCACGAGACCGAGATCAACCGGTCACGTTTCATCTGCGCGCTCGCCCCCGCCGCCACCGAGCAGGAGGCACAGGACTTCGTCGCACGCATCCGCAGGGAACACCCGACCGCCACCCACAACTGCTTCGCCTACGTGATCGGCGCCGACGCCTCTGTACAGAAGGCGAGCGACGACGGAGAGCCCGGCGGCACCGCGGGTGTCCCCATGCTGCAGATGCTGACACGCCGTGAGATGCGGTACGTCGTGGCCGTCGTCACCCGCTACTACGGCGGTGTGAAGCTCGGCGCGGGGGGACTGATCCGGGCTTACGGGGGAGTGGTCGGCGAGGCCCTCGACGCGATCGGCACCCTCACCCGGCAGCGGTTCCGGCTCGCCACGATCACCGTCGGCCACGAGCGCGCGGGCAAGCTGGAGAACGACCTCCGGGCCACCGGACGGACGGTGCGCGAGGTCCGGTACGCGGAGGCCGTCGTCATCGAGATCGGGCTGCCGGATGCCGACGTCGAGGGATTCCGCGGCTGGCTGGCCGACGCGACGGCGGGCGAGGCCCGGCTGGAGCTGGGCGGCGAGGCGTACGGCGACGCCTGACCGGGGAGCCGGGGTCGGGAGCCGGGGTCGGGGTCGGGAGCCGGGGTCGGGGTCGGGGTCGGGTCCACGCTGTCCGGGGCCCACGCCCGGCGCGACGAGACCGGCTGAAGGCCCCGGGGCGGTCGGCGGTGGTGGGAGACTGGGGCCGGTGAGGGAACAGGGACCCACCGGTGCAGGTGTGGCCGGTACGGAGGACAGGACTCCGCGACGGCTGGTGTGATCACGGTGCGCGGCGGACCCGGGCCCGGGGGCGGAGGAAGAGAATGACGCAGGTCGGAGCCGGCTCTTGAGGATTTTGCACACATCGGATTGGCACCTGGGGCGGTCGTTCCACCGGGTCTCCCTGCGCGAAGCCCAGGCCGCCTACCTGGACCACCTGGTGGCCACGGTGCGCGCACACGAGGTGGACGTCGTCCTCGTCGCGGGTGATGTGTACGACAGGGCCGTTCCGCCGCTCTTTGCCGTCGAGCTCTTCGACGACGCGCTGCACCGGCTCGCCGCCGCCGGTGTGCCCACCGTGATGATCTCCGGAAACCACGACTCGGCACGCAGACTCGGCGTCGGCGCCGGCCTGATCGAGCTGGCCGGAATCCATCTGCGTACCGACCCCGTCCGCTGCGCCACCCCCGTCGTCCTGCGCGACGCACACGGCGACGTGGCGTTCTACGGGCTGCCCTATCTGGAACCCGCCCTGGTGAAGGACGTCTTCAAGGCGGAGCGGGCCGGGCACGAGGCGGTGCTGACCGCAGCCATGGACCGGGTGCGCGCAGATCTCGCGAGCCGCTCCGACACCACCCGGTCCGTGGTGCTCGCCCATGCGTTCGTCGCGGGCGGCGAGCCCAGCGACAGCGAACGAGACATCACCGTCGGCGGGGTGGCCGCCGTACCCGCCGGAGTCTTCGACGGCATCGACTACGTGGCGCTCGGGCATCTGCACGGCTGCCAGACCGTCACCGAGCGGGTCCGCTACTCGGGCTCGCCGCTCGCGTACTCCTTCTCCGAGTCCGCCCACCGCAAGACGATGTGGCTGATCGACCTCGACGCCTCGGGCGCGATCGCCGCCGAACGCGTCGACTGCCCGGTGCCCCGTCCGCTCGCCAGACTCCGCGGACGCCTCGACACCCTCGTCGACGACCCTGCGCTGGAGCGGCACCGGGACGCCTGGGTGGAGGCCACGCTCACCGACCCGGCGCGTCCGGTCGAGCCGATGGCCCGCCTCGTCGAGCGATTCCCGCACACCCTCAGTCTCGTATTCGAACCCGACCGGGCCCCCGACGACCCGCTCGCTTCGTACGCACAGCGCCTCCAGGGGCGCGACGACCAGCAGATCGCGGAGGACTTCGTGGCACACGTGCGGGGCGGGGCTTCGGCGGACGAGCAGGAGCGCACGGTGCTGCGCGGCGCCTTCGACCACGTACGGGTCGACGACGGTGTGCGCGAGGTGAACCGTTGAGACTCCACAGGCTCGCCATCACCGCCTTCGGGCCGTTCGGCGCCACCCAGGACATCAACTTCGACGCACTCTCCTCGGCCGGGCTCTTCCTGCTCCACGGACCGACCGGCGCAGGGAAGACCTCGGTCCTCGACGCCGTCTGCTACGGCCTGTACGGAGCTGTGCCGGGCGCCCGCCAGAGCCCCGGCACGTCGCTGCGCAGTGACCACGCCCCGGCCGGCCTCCCCACCGAGGTCACGCTCGAACTGACCGTCGGCGGCCGGCGCCTCGAAGTCACCCGGCGCCCCGCACAGCCCCGCCCCAAGAAGAAGGGCAACGGCTTCACCACGGAGAAGGCCCAGAGCTGGCTGCGGGAGTACGACCCCGACGACGGCTGGCGGCCGCTGAGCCGCTCGCACCAGGAGATCGGCGAGGAGATCACCCAGCTCATCGGGATGAGCCGGGACCAGTTCTGCCAGGTGGTCCTGTTGCCCCAGGGCGACTTCGCACGTTTCCTGCGCGCGGATGCCGAGGCGCGCGGCAAACTGCTCGGCAGGCTCTTCGACACCCGCCGGTTCGCCGCCGTCGAGGAGCGCCTCGCCGAACTGCGCCGTACCGCCGAGGCACAGGTCAGGGCCGGGGACGAACGGATCCTCGCGGTCGCCCAGCGGATCGCCCAGGCAGCCGGACCGGCTGCCCGTGAATCGCCGTTGCCCGACATCCAGCCCGGCGAACCCGGGCTCGCCGACGGCGTGCTGGCATGGGCCGCTACGGCCCGCAGCAGCGCCCGGGAAAGGCTCGACATCGCCGCGTCCGTACTGGCTGTGGCCGAAGGCCGGCAGTCGGCCGCCCGCCTGGCCCTCGACAGCGAACGCGAACGTGCCGCGCTCCAGCAGCGGTACGAGGAGACGCAGCGCCGCGCCGACGCACTCGAAGCCGGCCGTCCCGACCACGACCGGCACTGTGAACGGCTCGCGCGGGCCCGCAAGGCCGACCTCGTCGCCCCCGCCCTGGAGCTGCGTGACGCGGCCGAGCGCGCCTACCGCACGGCCCGCGAGGCCCGCGACGGCGCCCGGGCCCTGCTGCCCGCCACCCTGGCCGACGCCGGTGCCGAACAACTGGCGGACGTGGAGCGGAGACTCCGCCAGGAGCTCGGCGGGCTCGAGGCCGCGCAGCGCGCCGAGCGGCGCAGCGCGCAGATCGACGACGAGCGGGCCCGACTGGAGCGCCAGGCCCGGGCCGACGACGAGCTGATCCACGAGGCGGAGGGCTGGCTGGCCGGCTGGGCAGCCAGCCGTGACGAGTTGCGGGCCCGCATCGAGGAGGCCCAGGAGGCCGCGACCCGCACTGAACAGCTCGCCGGCCGACTGGAGTCGGCCCGGGCACGGCTGGAAGCGGCCCGCCGCCGTGACGCGCTCGCCGTCCGGGTGTCGGCTGCCGCCGAGCGGCTGGCGAAGGCCCGTGAGCGGGCCTCGGGCGCCCACGAGACATGGCTGGAGCTTCGCGAACGACGGCTCCGCGACATCGCCGCGGAACTGGCCGCCGAGCTGGTGGACGGCGAGGCCTGCAAGGTGTGCGGCTCCGCCGACCACCCCAGGCCCGCACGCGCCGGCGACGGCCATGTCGACCGGGCCACCGAGGAGCGGGCTCTCGACGCCTACCGGCGGGCCGAGGAGGCGCGCACGGAGGCGGACCGGGAGCTCGGGGTCGTACGCGAGAAACACCTGGCGGCCCGCGCCGCCGCCGCACAGCCGACGGTGCCGCAGCCGAGGGACGGCGCCGCTGCCGCCGACCCGGCCGCGTCCGGGCGGGGGGCCGGGGGCGTGGCTGCCGAGTCGACTGTGTCCGCGTCGGTGGCCGGAGGCGCTGCTGCCGCGTCGCCGCCGTCCGCGTCGGGCGCCGGGGCCGGGGCGGCCGCGACCGGTGCGGCCCGCGGCGAGCGGCCCCTTCCGGGTGCCGCGGACGAGCCCGTCACCGAGACCACCGCTGCCGAACCCACCGTCGTCGAACTCGCCGCGCTTGTCGAGAGGCTGACGCGCGGACACGCCGATGCGCACCGGACCGCTGCCGGCATGCACGCGGCGCGCGAGGCACTCGCCGCGGCCGAGCGGGAACAGGCCGAACGCCTCGAGAGCCGGCAACAGGCCGAGCGCCGGGCCGCGGCCCGTACCTCCCTGCGGGAAGGCCTGGACCGTGAACAGGCCGTCCTGGAATCAGAGCTGGCGGTCGCCCGAGGGGAATCCGGCAGCGTCGCCGAGCACGCCGAGCTGCTGGAGCGCCGGGTCGGTCTGCTCGCCGCGGCCGCCGAGGCGGTGCGCGAGGAGGAGTCGGCCGCACAGCGCCGCAAGGAGGCCGACGGCCGACTCGCGGACGCCGCGTTCCGCGCCGGGTTCGACACCCCGCAGGCCGCGTCCGCGGTCCTCCTCAGCGACGCCGAACAGCGCGGACTCCAGCGCCTGATCGACGCCTGGCAGTCCGAGGCGGCCGCCGTCGCCGACCGTCTCGCCGAGACCGCGACCCTAGCCGCCGCCGACGGCCCGCCCGCCGCGGTGGACGCCGCGCAGGCCGCGTACGACACGGCCGAACGGTTGCTCCGGGACGCCTCCACGGCACTGGCAGCCGCACGCGAGCGTCGCACCGAGCTGGGCAGGCTGTCGCGCAGCGCCACGGACGAGGTGCGCGGGCTCGGGCCGCTGCGCGAGGAGTACGACCGGGTGGCACGGCTGGCCGGGCTCACCGCGGGTACCTCCGCGGACAACGAACGCAAGATGCGGCTGGAGTCGTACGTGCTTGCCGCCCGGCTCGAACAGGTCGCGGTCGCCGCCACCGCACGGCTGCAGCGCATGTCGTCCGGCCGTTACACGCTGGTCCACTCCGACGCCCGCGCCGGAGGCCGTCGATCGGGTCTCGGCCTGCACGTCGTCGACGCGTGGACCGGATGCGAACGCGACACGGCGACGCTCTCGGGCGGCGAGACGTTCTTCGCCTCGCTCGCCCTCGCGCTCGGCCTCGCCGATGTCGTCACCGACGAGGCCGGCGGCGTACGGCTGGACACCCTCTTCATCGACGAGGGCTTCGGCAGCCTGGACGACCAGACCCTCGACGAGGTGCTCGACGTACTTGACTCGCTGCGCGAACGGGACCGCAGTGTCGGCATCGTCAGCCATGTCGCCGACCTGCGCCGCCGCATCCCCGCACAGCTCGAAGTGGTGAAGGAGCGACACGGATCGGCGGTGCGGCACCGCACCACGGGCGAGGTCAGCGGCTGATGGCGCGCCGGGGGAGCGGCGAGGAGCAGACGACGCTCGTGGTGTCGGACCCGAGGGCGCCGATCCTTCCCGAGACCCCCTCCAGATGTCGCATTGAGCGGGCGGTGACCTTCAGTACGAAGCAGTCGTCGCCGGTGACGTGGTGGGCCTCCACGATCTCGGGGGTCGTATCGAGGAGGTCGTGGAACGGCTTGTAATTGCCGTTCGGGTAGCGCAGGCGCACGAGAGCGAGAATCGGCAGCCCCAACCGCTCCGGATCGACCACCGCGGCGTACCCGCTGATCACCCCGGCCTCCTCCAGCCTGCGCACCCGCGTCCCCGTGGTCACGTACTGCTGGGGCCCCGGCTGCAACGGCGCGATACGCGCCGCGCTCGCCCTCGCCGAACTCGGCTACCAGGTCAAGGAGATGCTCGGCGGCTTCGAGTGCTGGGTGCGTGAGGGCTTCGCGTTCGAGACCCGGCAGGGGCGCGAACGGCGCGACGCCGACGTGCTCACCGCACCGGTCGACTCCGACGACTGCGGCTGCTGACCGGCCGCACCGGACGCGTGCCCCTCCCGCTCACCACTCCCTGCCGCCCTGCCGGGGCGTTCCGCGAGTGCTGCGGAGGACCGGAGGCGACGGGAGGGGGCGAGCGGCAGGTCAGAGTGTGGACACTTTGTCCACGATCAGAGCTTGAACAGCCCGTCTGGGATCAACACTGGGACAGCTCGTCCACGATCAGCACTTGGGGAGTTCGTCCAAGGTCAGAGCTTGGACAGTTCGTCCACGAGATCGTCGAGACCGAGCGGCCCCTGCGACAGCGCGGCCATGTGCCAGGCCTTGGCGTCGAACGCGTCGCCGTGCGCCTTGCGGGCGTTCTCCCGGCCGAGCAGCCAGGCACGTTCGCCCAGCTTGTAGCCGATCGCCTGCCCCGGCATCGAGAGATAGCGGGTGAGTTCGCTCTCCACGAAGTCGGCCGGACGGCCGCTGTGGTTACCGAAGAACTCCTGGGCCAGGTCCGGGGTCCACCGCTCGCCCGGGTGGAACGGGGAGTCCGCCGGAATCTCCATCTCCGAGTGCATGCCGATGTCCACGATCACCCGGCAGGCCCGCATCATCTGCGCGTCCAGATAGCCGAGGCGGCGCTCGGCGTCCGGCAGGAAGCCCAGCTCGTCCATGAGCCGCTCCGCGTACAGTGCCCAGCCCTCGGCATTGGCGCTGACCTCGCCGATCGACGCCTGGTAGCGGGAGAGACTGTCGGCGACATGCGTCCACTGGGCGATCTGCAGATGGTGGCCCGGCACACCCTCGTGGTACCAGGTGGAGACCAGGTCGTACACCGGGAAGCGGGTCTCACCCATGGTGGGCAGCCAGGTGCGGCCAGGGCGGGAGAAGTCCTCCGACGGGCCCGTGTAGTACGGGGCGGCGGCGCCGCCGGGCGGGGCGATGCGGGACTCCACCTTCCGTACCCGCTCGGCGAGTTCGAAGTGTGTACCGTCGAGCGCCTCGATCGCCTCGTCCATCAGACTCTGCAGCCAGGCTTGGACCTCGTCGACCCCCTCGATGTGCTTGCCGTGCACATCGAGATGGGCCAGCGCCTCCCAGGGACCGGCGCCGGGCAGGATCTTCTCGGCCTCGGTCCTCATCTCGGCGAGCAGCCGGTGGTACTCGGACCAGCCGTACGCGTACGCCTCGTCGAGGTCGAGATCGGTGCCGTTGAAGTAGCGCGACCAGCGCGCGTACCGCTCACGGCCCACCGTGTCCGGCGCGCCCTCGATCGCGGGGGCGTACACATCGCGCATCCAGTCGCGCAGCGCCACGACCGACTCCGTGGCGCGGCGGGCGCCGTCGTCCAGATCCGTACGCAGGGACGCCGGGCCGGTGGCCGTGAAGTCATGGAAGAAACCCGTCCCTCCGTCGCCGGCCCACTCGTCGAGCTGGCCGATGAAGGTGGCGGTGGCGCGCGGGCCGCCGTACAGCTTGCGCTCCAGGCCGAGCGCGAGCGACTCGCGGTAGCCCTCCAGCGCGGCGGGAACCGCACGCAGCCGGTCCACGACCGCCGCCCAGTCCTCGTCGGTCTCGGTCGGTGTCACCGTGAACACCTCACGGATGCTGTGCGGCGGGGAGGAGAGGTTGGAGACGGCGCGCAGTCCCTCGTCGGCCTCATGGACGGCGAGTTCCGCCGTGAGACGCTCGCGCAGAAGGCGGCCGCAACGGCGCTCGGCATCGCTGTCCGCGCCGGGCAGCTGCTCGGCGGCGTCGAGCTTCGCCAGGGTGGCACGGGCGAGTTCGGCGAGAACTTCCTGCCCAGCGGGGGAGAAGTCGGGAAGGTGGCGCGAGCTCTCCGCGACACCCAGGTAGGTGCCGGCGATCGGGTCGAGCTCGATGAATGCGTCGACGTAAGCGTCGGCGACCTGGCGGGGCAGCGCGCTGCCGGGAATCTCTGACATGCGGACATCCTCGTACGTCGGGGGCATGCGCGTCACCATCATTCGGCCTCGGTGGCCCGCCGGGCGTGCGGTCTCAGCCACCCGCCCCGGGCCGTCCGGCGGCGGGTGGCAGCAGGGGGCCGCACTCCCACTGCTGGAATATCAGCCGGGTCTCGACCCGGGCCACTTCGCGGCGTGAGGTGAATTCGTCCAGCACCAGGCGTTGCAGATCCGCGGTGCCGGTGACCGCGACATGGACCAGATAGTCGTCGGGCCCGGTCAGATGGAAGAGCGCGCGGGACTCGGGCAGTGTCCTGATGCGTTCGACGAACGGTCCGATGAGCTCTCTGCGGTGCGGACGTACCTGTACTGAGAGCAGCGCCTCCAGACCGCGGCCGAGCTTCGCCGGGTCCAGACGCAGTTGGTGGCCGAGTATGACGCCGGAGCGACGCAGCCTGGCCACCCGGTCCAGGCAGGTCGACGGAGCTACGCCGACCTCGGCGGCCAGTTCGCGGTAAGTGGTCCGGGCATCGTTCTGCAGCAGCCGCAGAATGTGCAGGTCCACCGGGTCCAGAACGACTGAATCGGCCATCTGTCGAACGTAGCACGGGACACGTTCATGATCACCCGGCGATTGTTCAGAGTGCTGTCATGGACACCGAAGCCTCGATGGCGCCCTCGACGACGAACCGGTCCAGGGCGCTGGCCACCGAAGCCGTGCACGCGGGCCGCGACGATCTCGCGGCGCTCGGCCTGCACGCCCCGCCGATCGATCTGTCCACCACCTACCCCTCGCACGATTCCAGGGGCGAGGCCGAGCGCATCGACGCCTTCGCCGTCACCGGCGCGAGACTCGAAGGGCCGCCCGTCTACGCGCGGCTGGACAACCCGACGACGGCCCGTTTCGAGACCGCCCTCGCCCGGCTCGAAGGAGCACAGAGTGCGGTGTCGTTCGCCAGCGGAATGGCGGCGCTCACCGCCGTCCTGCTGGTCAGGGCAAGCATGGGGCTGCGCCATGTGGTCGCCGTCCGCCCGCTCTACGGCTGCAGTGATCATCTGCTCGGCGCCGGTCTGCTGGGTACCGAAGTGACCTGGACCGACCCGGCGGGCATCGCGGAGGCGCTCCGTCCGGACACGGGTCTGGTGATGGTGGAGACGCCCGCCAACCCGACGCTCGCCGAGGTCGACATCCGGGCGATCGCGCACTCCTGCGGTTCCGTGCCGCTGCTCGTCGACAACACGTTCGCCACACCCGTGCTCCAGCGTCCCGTCGAGCACGGCGCGCGGATCGTGCTGCACAGCGCCACCAAATACCTCGGCGGGCACGGCGATGTGATGGGCGGGGTCGTCGCCTGCGACGAGGAGTTCGCGGCGCGCCTGCGGCAGGTCCGCTTCGCCACCGGCGGAGTGCTGCATCCGATGGCCGGGTACCTGCTGCTGCGCGGGCTGGCCACGCTCCCGGTGCGGGTGCGGGCGGCTTCCGCGAGCGCCGCCGAACTGTCCCGCCGGCTGACGGCCGATCCGCGGATCGCCCGGGTCCACTACCCGAAGCTGGGTGGGGCGATGGTCTCGTTCGAGGTTTACGGGGATCCGCACCGGGTGATTTCGGCCGTACGGCTTGTCACGCCTGCAGTCAGTCTCGGAAGTGTGGACACCCTGATCCAGCATCCGGCCTCCATCAGCCACCGCATCGTGAATGAGGGAGACCGGCAGGCGTCCGGCGTCGGGGACCGGCTGCTGCGGATGTCGGTCGGTCTGGAGGACGTCGAGGATCTGTGGGCGGACCTGTGTCAGGCACTGAGCTCACAGGAACCGGGCGGCCACGAGGAGGGCGGTCCGCACGGCGTCGGCCGGCAGGACGTCGGTCATCAGGGGGGTGTCAGCGGCCGGCCTGCTCGTACGGCGGCAGTGAACGGACGGGAGTCGCACCCAGCCGGGCGGTGATGACCAGCGTGCCCTCCTCGATCTGGTAGTCCAGCGGCAGGGACAGTGCACGCATGGCCGCGACCATGGCGGTGTTGGACGACTGGGTGACGGCGTAGACGCTCTCGCAGCCTGCCTCGATGGCGAGCGCCACCAGGCGGCCGAGGAGTTCGGAGCCGATCCCGCGACGCTGCCACTCGTCCTCGACGAGGAGGGCGGCCTCGGTCTCGTCACCGTCCCACAGGAGGTGGCCGAGGGCGACCAGCCGGCCCGAGGCCGTCTGCACCGCCAGGGTGCGGCCGAAGCGAGGACTCAGCAGGTGGTCCAGGTAACGGTCGGCGTCACGCACCGGGCCGTGGTAGCGCAGCCGCAGCGTCTGTTCGGAGCAGCGGTCGTGCATGGCGCGGGCGGCTGCGAGGTCGCTGCGGTCCGCGCGGCGCACGGTGATCTCGTTGCCCTCGGGGAGCGTGAGGACGTGCTCGCCGCGCGGGACGCGGGGGCCGAGCCGGGCGTCCAGCTCCACCAGGGCGCGGGCCCGGGCGAACTCGGTCGGGGTGAACGGAAGATAGGGCCGCTCGATGGTGATGGCACCTCCGGACGGTTCGCGCAGCCGCATCACCGTCTTCTCCAGCACACCCTCCACCGGGGCGGTCTCACCCGTTGCGCGGCCGGTGATCGAGACGGCGGGCAGCGAGTGGATCGTGCAGCGGCCGAGCAGTTGACGCAGGGCGAGGGGGAGTTCGGCCGCATCCAGGGCCGTACGCGTGGCGAGACCCAGGATGCGTGTCGGGGCGTCCACCAGGTCGTGTGCGTCTGCCCGCTCGATCCAGGTCGAGCCGCCCCCCGCTGCGGAGATCGCCCGGCTCAGCTGCTGGGCCTGGAGCACGGCGGGGGCGCGCAGCAGGAACTCGTCGACCGTGCCCTGTGCCAGCGGGTGCGTCTGCAGGGTGAGGATGTCGACCCGGTGCCGGGCCAGCGTGCTGCACAGCGCAGCCAGACTGCCCGGGACGTCCCGAACGGTCGTCCGCATCCGCCACAGCACCGTGTCCTCGGGGGAGGGGCCAGGGCCCGTGGCTGCGGACGCGGTCACGAGCGCGGTCGCGGCGGTGCAGCTGTCGTGGCCGTTGCCGGTGTTGCTGGCGGCGTTGTCGTACCGGGCTGTGCTGCCCGTATCGGTCACGAGGTCGCTGTCGGTCGGCGGCGGGGCGTGGCTGTGGCGCCGTGCCCACCAGGTGTGGAACGCGGCTGTCACAGCCAGGGCCACGGCCGAGGCGATCAGGAGATACGGTCCGTCCGGCTGGTGCCCGATCAGGTTGGCAATCGCGTCGGCCACCGCGACGGCGGTGAACAGCGCGGCCAGTTCGGTCACGTCCCGCCGCCAGCGGTGGGAGCGGCGGGCAGTCTTGGCGGAGGTCACATCAGTCATGCCTTCACTGTGACTGAGCGGTGTTGCCTGATTACGAACGCTCTGTGACTGATGGGTTAAGTGTGGTTCTAGCCCCCTATTGTCTATTTTGGCCGATTGTTGTCTTGATCGATACCCATCGGCCCTACAGGTCGCTGCGGGTTACGCCACGATGTCCTGGGCCGTCACCTCGGCCCCGAACCCCTGCTCCCAGACTGTCCTCAGGCGCACCGCTTGACGTACCAGCTGTGACGATCCGCCGCGCGCGGCCGTTTCGGCGAGCCCGGGTATCGGCTCGGCACCCACCGGGCCACAGTGCTCCACGCACTCGGCGGCCACGGAGAGCAGGTCGCTCAGGCCGCGAGGCCCCTTCTTGTGCGCCAGCAGCCCGGGCAGCACTCCCGTCAGCACGGAGAGCACAGTCCGGTACGCGCCGGTGGCGGCAGCCGTACGGGTGGCGTCCGCGAGCCGGTTGGGCTTCACCAGGTTGTGTTCGAGGAGGTTTGCCAACTCCTTGCCCAGCAACGCCGCGTCCAGCCGGTCCTGGGCCGCGAGTGTCAGAAGCGCGTCCACTGCCGACAGCCGGTCCTCCGGATACCGGGCTCCCATCGCGTACGCCACGGCCAGGTGGATGGCCTCGCCGGCCGGCCCGCCGAGCTCGACCAGCGCGGTCAGCGGCTCGGCCGCGCCCCGTATTTCATCGATTGCACAGGTCGCGAGGTTCGGCAGCAGCCATGCGGTCAGTGTCTCGCCGTCCTCCGGCAGCGTGGCGGTCCAGGACTGTGGGCTCTCGCCCCAGTGATAGCAGAGCCGACGCGGGACACGCGGATGGCCCAGCCCGTGGAAGGAACGAGGAAACTCCTGCTGGATGAACGGGCGTTCCTCGGTGGCCATCAGGACGCGCCGTGTCCAGTCCGTCGCTTGCTGCGCCCAGCCGCCGGACGAGGACCGTTGCTTCTCCGGATCGAACCGGTACACGGGCGCGAGAGGCTCGCCGTCCCGCAGCCAGGTGGCCAGCCGGTCACCCTCCGGAGTGCCGAGCAACTCGGCCGCCGCCGCTGCCTCGCGCTGACCGCCGCGTCGTACGCGCAGCAGGGCCTGGGCGAAATCGGCCTCTCCGGGCCGGATCCCGAGCTGTATGTACGTATGCAGCCGATCGACGAGCACGGCCGGGTCGAGCGAGCCGGTGTGCCATGTCGGGATGGCCAACAGGAACGGCACGCTGCCGCTCAGCACGGCTTCGGCGGCCTCCCACAGGCGGGCCTTCATCACCCCGTCGAGCGCGGCATGGACGCAGGTCCCGGTACCGGTCCAGGCGGCGCGCCCGTCCCGCACGGCCTGAACAGGAACCTGTCCGAGCACGGCCGCCGCGACGAACTCGATGCCCGCATCCGGGGTGAGCCGCCGCTGGACGTAGGGCAGTTGGCCGTCGTCGAGCCACCACTGGCCCGCCAGTGCCGCACGCAGCGCGTCGGCCAACGCCGGCCGGTCGGTGTGGGCATGGCGGATCAGTCCGTCCATGGCCCGCTCGAAGGAGGTGATCTCCGCCGACGCGGACTTTGCCAGGACCGCCACCTCCTCGACGAGCTCGGGCAGTGTCGCCAGTGCCGGTTCCAGACGCCGCAGCGCCGGAGCGGGCGGCAGCAGCTCCTCGTACGGCTCCGCCGCCGACTGCTCGTCCGGCAGCTCGCCGAACACCTCGGCCGCCATCGCGCGGTGCACCGGACTCAACAGCGCGGCGGACAGGGCGAGTTCCTGCCGCACCGGGTCACTGACGGCGGGCAGGTACCGGGCCACCAGTTTGAGTGCTCGCTCCTGAACGCCGATGTCCTCGTGCCCGAAGGTCTCCACGACGATGGGCAGCAGCTCGCCGGCCGCCGACGGCTCGCGACGCAGCGCCTTGCCGATCAGCACGAGCTGCGCCCGGACCAGCTTCTTCTCGGTGCGGAACAGCACCGATCCCGAGACATCCGCCAGGGCCCGTGCGGTCAGCTCGCCGCGCTCGTCCAGTCGACCGAGCACCTCCTGGGCGTGGCCGGCGACGGTGGAGATTCCGTCCGCGGCCATTCCGATCCAGTCGGCGACCCGCTCGGCCTCCTCCTGCTCGCTCAGCGCCAGCTGACGCAATACGGACAGGAAGAACCGGACATCGCCGGGCTTCCCGCCGCGCAGCAGCCGGGTCACACAACTGTCGACGAGCACCGACCGCTCCAGCTGGCCCTCCTCCGCGAGGACGGCCAGCGCACTGGGCCAATGGCCGGGGTTGTCCGGTTCATCGCACCAGACCACGGACGACGGCAACTCCGTCAATTCGAAGAGCCGCGGCACCAGAACCCTCAGATGCCGGTCGGCGCGGAGGGTGTCGATCAACCGTGCCGGATTCCGCCGCTGCCACTGGGACGTCTCCGCCCAGCCTCGTACGAAGCCTTCCGTGGTGGGCACGGGGCACTGGGCGATCTCCACCAGCCCGGAGATGATCTCGTAGGCGATCTCTGCCGTCGCAGTTCGCGCCGCCAGCCGATGCGCGACGTCACCGAGCCAGGCGGGATCACGGTCCGCCAGGACTTCGAGCACCCGTGGGTGGGGGGACCGCGCCCAGCCGAGCAGATCCCGGCCGCCGACCCAGCCGGCGCAGGCCGCGGCGCCCGTGTGGCAGCCCGCCCCGGCGATCAGCAGGGCTTTCCGGATGCCGTTCTGCTCGTGCCAGCTCCAGCTCCGCGCCTCCTTGCGGAGGGCCTTCAAATCCACCAGGGCCGACCTGCGCTGAGACCGGTCCAGCCGGACCACCAGGGCGGGCACATCCTCGTCGCGCCCCTCCCGTACGGCGGTGAGCAACTCCTTCATCGCACACCCCCGGCGACCGGCGTACCGCGACGGACCATCCGGACGGCCAGCGCGTGCTTGCACGGGCCGCGGCGCCCGCGGTAGTCGACCCACCACTGGCAGGTGCAGCTCAGCGTGCCGTCCTTCTCTCTCACCTGGTAACGACGCTCTCCCGAGGTCACGGCCGCCGTGTCCGCGTCGAGTACGACGGCGCCCGACCCGGCCAGCTGCCGGGCCGCCACCAGCCGCGGATTGTGCCGCTCGGCCCGGTCCGCGTCGTACGGCAGTTCGCGATGGAAGTAGGCCGCGTCGGCGAGGTCGTATCCGACCCGGCCCGCCGTTCCCAACCGAGTGAGCGCCGCTCGCACCCGCTCCACCGACAGACCCGATTGCTCCGCGAGGTCGGCGGGATCGAGCCGTGGCTCCCAGGCCAGCAGGACGGACACCAGCTCGGCGTCGCCCGCGGAATCGTCGGTGGCCAGCGCTTCGAGTACCCCGCCCTCACCGGAGAACCCGCGCGAGGCATCGGGCGACAGCGTCAGGGTGAGCCGCATGCCCGGGAGCACGACCTCCCAGGCACTCGCGGTTGCCGCGCTGTCGACCACCGGCCCGTACACCCGCAGGGACGTCGCATGGCGCAACACCCGCTGCAGGGCCACCAGCCGCTCCGGGCCCGGCAGACACACCGCTCCCGTCACCGGCCGGGTCGTCGGCCGCAGCGTCTTTCCGGCGGGGACCACCCACCGCGCGCCCCGCGAGGCAGTGCCCGACGAGCGAGGCAGCGAACGCAGGAACCGCACGGCCTCGGCGGCCGACAGCTCGGCCCGCAGATCGAACCCGGCGGACACCACCTGCGCCTCGGCGAACCCGCGCAACCACCGGTCGGGCAGGGGCACCTTCTTCTCCACCACCGGTCCGTCCAGCGTGGTGACGGCCATCTCGTCCGGACCCACGCGCAAGTGCAGCGGATCGTCTCCCGCTATCCGCGAAAGTGCCTCCCGCAGCGGATTGTTGACATCCACATTCGTCGTGCCGTGGCCCGTCTCCGCACCGTCCAGGCCGTCCCGCAGCACATCGAGGCGTGCGTACACCCCGCAGCAGCCGGAGAACGACTCGAAACGCAACCGGTCTCCGTTGCCCGTCACCACCGGGTCGAGCGACGAGGGCAGGGTGCGCTGGTAGTAGCGCGCGGATGCCACGTCCGCCACGGCCAGCAGGCCGCGGGCAGCGGTCGCCGGCGAGGTGAGAAAACCGGAGAAGAACCGGGGGTGCGGCTCGGTGCCCCGCGGCGTGAGGCCACCGGAAGTCTCCAGGCCGAGGTTCTGCCCGGCCTGCGAGAACTCCAGCGCGGACGGGCGTGAGTAGGCCAATGCCTGCACGGATTTGGTCATGCAAGAACCGTAGAACCCAGCACTGACAATCGGCTCCGGATCACCGCCCGGGGCCTTGGCGCAGCAGGCCGGTTCACTGTCCTACGCGGCCGGGTTGCAGCACCTTGCTGAACAGGACCGAGCCGCCTTGCGCCCGCAGCCGCACCGTCAACTCGCCGCTGTGGCCGTCGATGTCGACCTCGCCGAAGTACTGCGGAGTCTCCATCGGCGAAACGTTCGCGCGGTCGGGCGCCCGCACGAAGACCCGGTCGGGACCGAACGTCGCGTCGAGTGCGTTGGCCGGGAATTGACCCGCGGCCAGAGGGCCCGACACGAACTCCCAGAACGGTGCGAAATCCTTGAACGCCGCACGCTCGGGCTCGTAGTGCTGCGCCGATGTGTAGTGCACATCGGCCGTCAGCCAGACGGTGCCGGTGATCTTTCGGTGCTTGATGAACCGGAGCAGTTCCGCGATCTGGAGCTCACGTCCGAGCGGCGCTCCGGGATCGCCCTGTGCGACTGCCTCGAAGTCCGTCGCACCGTCCGTGACCACCAGCCCCAGCGGCATGTCCGCGGCAATCACCTTCCACACCGCGCGGGACCGCGACAACTCGTGCTTCAGCCAGCCGAGCTGCTCGGCGCCGAGGATGCCGGTGGTGTCGTCGGGCTGCCGGCCGGGGGAGTTGGCGTTGCGGAAGGACCGCATGTCTAGAACGAACACATCGAGAAGCGGACCGTGCCGCACCACCCGGTGCATCCGGCCCTCGCCAGCCGAGGCACGCAGCGTGGACACCGGGAAGTACTCGCGGAACGCCCGCATCGAACGGGCCGCCAGGACATCGACGTTCTTCTCGGTGTAGCGGGAGTCGTCGAGGATCTGTCCCGGGTACCAGTTGTTGCGCACCTCGTGGTCGTCCCACTGAACGATCGAAGGCACCTGTGCGTTGAACCGGCGAACGTTCTCATCGAGGAGGTTGTAACGGAAGTTCCCGCGGTATTCGGCAAGGGTCTCGGCGACCTTCGCCTTTTCCTCGGTGGTGATGTTGCGCCACACCCGCCCGTCGGGCAGGTTCACGCTGGGCTCGATCACCCCGTCCGCGTAGATGCTGTCGCCGCTGCAGAGGAAGAAGTCCGGGTCGAGGCGGCGCATCTCGTCGTAAACCACGTAGCCGCCGATGTCCGGATTGATGCCCCAGCCCTGGCCCGCGATGTCGCCGGACCACAGGAAACGCACCCCGTCCTGGCGCCGGGCGGGCGCGGTACGGAAGGTTCCGTACACCGGTTCGCCGGTGCGTCGGGGGTCCTCGGGGTCCGCGAGCGTGACCCGGTAGTGCACCTGCTCACCCGGCGGCAGCCCGTGGAGCGGTGTCATCCCGGTGAAGTCGGTGCCGGAACCGAGCAGCGGACCGTGCCAGGTGCGGGCCCGCCGGAAGGACTCCGTCGCCGACGTCTCCACGACCATCCGTGCCGGGCGGTCCGAACGAACCCACACCAGCGCCGAGGACGAGGTGACATCGCCCACCTGTACGCCCCATGCGGCACGCGGCCGGCCGGACAGAGCGAAGGCGGGGGCCGCGGCACCCATCAAGGGGAGCGTGAGCGCGGCCGACGCGGCGAGCGAACCGCGCAGCACACCACGGCGGTCGAGGGACGGAATACGCGGACGGTACGACATCGAGGCGCCTCCGGGCGGTGGTCAGCGGACGCAGCGGGGTGGCCGGTCGGCCGACCCCACCCTTGTGCCCGTCGGCGGCGCGCACACCAACCTCAGATGAACACCCGACTACGGCTCTCACCGGTGTGCGGTCCCTTCGCATCCCGCTGAGCTGCCGCCAGCAACCGCACCCCTTCGGCGATGTCCGGGGGAGGCAGATGCGCGTATCCGAGCACCAGGTTCACCGTTCGGTCCGCGCAGGGCAGGGCGCCGAAGTCGCTCAGTGGCCGCAGGGCCACTCGGACCTCGTCCGCGCGCGCCAGGAACACCGGCTCGGGCCCGTACCGTTCGGGCAGTCGGGCGATGATGTGCAGACCGGCGGCGATCCCGCTCACCTTTGTACCGGGGAAGTGCTCCGCCAACGCCGCGCTCATCGTGTCGCGGCGTTGGCGGAGCACTTCCCCGGTACTCCGCCAACGCCGCGCTCATCGTGTCGCGGCGCTCACGGTAGGCGCGCTGGCAGCGGCGCAACTGCCGGTCGTAGCCGCCGCGCGCGATGAAGTCGGCGAGGACCGCCTGGTCGACGGCCGGATTGCCCAGATCCATCGTGCGTTTGCGCGCGACGATCTCGTCGGTCATCGTCGCCGATGCGAGCAGCCAGCCCAGCCGTAGCCCCGGGGCGAGCGATTTGCTCACCGAACCGGTGTACGCGACATGTTCCGGGTCGAGACCCTGCAGCGAGCCGACGGGCGCGCGGTCATAGCGGAAGTCGCCGTCGTAGTCGTCCTCCACGATCAGCCCCCCCGTGGTGCGTGCCCAGTCCAGGAGCCTGCCCCGCCGGGCGGCAGAGTAGGCAATTCCGGTGGGGAACTGGTGTGCCGGAGTGGTCACGACCGCACGGACCCCCGAGCGTCCGAGAGCCTCGGCGGCCAGTCCCTCGCCGTCGAGCGGCAGCCCGGTGGTGGTGATGCCGGCCGATGCGAACAGCGCGGCATGCTCGGGGCTGCCGGGATCCTCGACGCCGACGGCCCGTATTCCCCGTCCGCGCAGAACGAACCCGAGCAGCGTCATCGCCTGCGCCACGCCGGAGCACACCATCAGGCGCTCCGGATCGGCGACCACGCCCCGGCGCCTGGTCAGCAGGGCGGCCAGGGCTTCGCGCAGTTCGGGCAGCCCGCGCGGATCGGGGTAGCCGAGTGCGCTGTGCGGCAGCCGGTCGAGCACCGAACGGTAGGTGGCGGCCCACGCGCTGCGCGGAAACAACGACAGATCCGGCGTACCAGGACGGAAGTCCACGCGTGCGCCGTGCGGGCGCGGAGCGCGATGGCGCGCGCTCGGGGTGGCGGCCCGAACGGTCCCGCTCACCCATGTGCCCGCACCCCGTCCACTGCGCAGGTACCCCTCCGCGGTGAGCTGTTCGTACGCCTCGGTGACCAGTCCCCGAGACACCCGCAGATCGGCGGCGAGCGCACGGCTGGACGGCACTCTCGTACCCGGAACGAGACGGCCGGAGCGGACGGCTTCGCGCAGTGCCGACTGGAGCGCGCGACCACGCCGACGTGCCGGGGCGGCGGCAGCCGGAAGCAGTAACTCCCAGGCAGCGGAGCCGAAATCCCCGGTCTCCACACGGCCCGATGGCGGATTGGTCCCGGAAGACGTCACGAAAGTGGACCTTAAACCGGACCGCGATGCTGCCTAGAAGACTGCTGAAAATCTTTTGCGTTCTGGCCCCGGACCGGCAGGTCCGGGGCCAGTCTTGTGAGCATGCAGGGGGAATGGGCCGGGGAGATGGTCGGGCCGGATGTGTGGGAGACCTGCCGGGAGTTGATCCCGGCAGGGAGTGTGTTCGCTTTCCTGGCCGAGCATCGTGAGGTGCTGTTCCCGCCAGAGTTCTTCGCGGACATGTATCCGTCGGCCAACGGACGGCCGTCGTTGCCGCCGCAGGTGCTGGCCGCGATGGTGGTACTGCAGAGCCTGCAGGGGCTGTCGGACTTCGAGACAGTCCAGGAACTGCGGTGTGACCTGCGCTGGAAGGCCGCCTGCGGGCTGGGCCTGTACGACACCGCCTTCGATCCCTCGCTGCTGACCTATTTCCGGCGCCGGCTCGCCCGCTCGGCCGACCCGACGCGGATTTTCACCAAGGTCAAAGAGGTGGTGACTGCCACCGGTGTCCTCAGAGGAAAGCAGCGCCGGGCGCTGGACTCCACCGTCCTGGACGATGCGGTGGCCACTCAGGACACCGTCACCCAGATCGTGGCCGCGATCCGCCGGGTGATCCGTGAGGTCCCCGGCGCCGGCGAGGTCGCCGGCCGGTGGTGTACTGCTCACGACTACACCGACCCCGGCAAACCCAGGATCGCCTGGAATGACGAAGCCGCCCGCGAGGCGCTGGTCGACGCCCTGGTGACCGACGCGCTCAACATGCTCGGCCGTCTTCCCGAGCGTGAGCTGGGCGAGCGGGCCGCGAACGCGGTGGGCCTTCTCGCCCTCGTCGCAGGCCAGGACGTGGAGCCGGCCGAGGACTCCGACGGCCGCGACGGACGCTGGCGCATCGCCATGCGCACCGTGCCCGACCGGACGGTGTCCACCGTCGACCCCGATGCCCGGCACATCCACAAGAACCGAACCCGCCACCAGGAGGGCTTCAAAGGGCACGTGTCCTTCGAGCCAGAGGCCGGACTGTTCACTGCCGTCGCGTTAACCAGCGGCTACGGGCCGGACAACCACGAGGCCGCCGTCGCGCTGGACCTGCTGGCCGACGAAGACCACAGCGAGGGCGAGACGCTGACCGTGCTCGGCGATTCCGCCTACGGCACCGGCGACCTGCGTGAACAACTGACCGCCCAGGGCCACGTCCTGGTGGTCAAGCCGCCGCCGTTGCGGCAGGCCGTCCCCGGAGGCTTCACCATCGACGACTTCCACGTCGACACCGACGCCGCCACCGTGACCTGCCCGGCCGGACAGACCGCGAACCTGGGCCGCACCAAGGCCGACGGAGGCCGCACCGCCCAGTTCAAACGGCTGTGCACCGGCTGCCCGCTGCGGGAACGCTGCACAACCTCCAAGACCGGACGGGTTATCAACGTCCACCCTCAGCACGAACTGCTGACCGCAGCCCGCGTCCAGGCCGCCACCGACACCGCCTGGCAGGACGAATACCGCCGATGGCGGCCCCCGGTCGAACGCGCCATCGCCTGGCTCGTCGCCCACGGCAACCGCAGAGTCCGCTACCGAGGCGTCATCGCCAACAACATCGCACTCCACCACCGCGCCGCCGCCCTCAACCTCCGCCGACTGATCAACCTCGGACTCACCCGCACCAACACCACCTGGCACCTCGCCCCGGCCACCCCATGACGAAGAAGGGGCCGCCCGGCCTACGGCCAAACAGCCCCTCAACAAGATTTTCAGCAGTCTTCTAGCGTCGGCTCCACGAACGTCACCTCTCTGCGCGGGGCGCTCCTCGCAGCCTTCGCCTGCATGCTCGTGGGCGCCTCCTTCACCGCCAACGGCGTCCTCGGCCACTACCCGTACGCGGGCGGCCAGGCGCTGTGGTACGGCCTTGCGGCGCTGTTGCTCCTGCCCCTCCTGGCCCGCGACGGACAGTCCCGCCCGGCTGCCGCGCTGCGTGCCCTCACCCTGCGCGAGTGGGGACGGCTCGCGCTGCTGGCAGCCGTCGGCATGGTCGGCTTCAATCTGGCCGTCCTCGGCGCGGAACGCTCCGCGGAACCCGCCGTTCCAGGGGTGTTCGTCGGCTGTGCTCCGATCCTCGTCGCCGTTCTCGTGCCGCTGCTGGACGGGCGTCGGCCGACGCGAACGGTCCTGTACGCGGCCGCGCTCGTCGCCGCCGGAGCGTTCACCGTCCAGGGGTGGGGTCGTACGGACCTGGCGGGCATTCTCTGCTCGGTCGGCGCGCTGGCGGGCGAGGTCGGCTTCGCCGTCCTCGCCGTACCGGTGCTGCGCCCGCTGGGGCCGAAGCTGCTGTCCGCCACGGTGTATGGACTCGCCGCTGCGGAGTCCGTGCTGCTCGGTGTACTGCTTGACGGCGGGGGTGTTCTGCGGGCGCCGACACCTGGCGAGGCCATGGCGCTCCTCTGCCAGGCGGCCGTGGTCACCGTCGTCGGTTTCGTCTGCTGGTACATGGGTATGCAGCGCATCGGCGCCGAACGCGCCACGCTCTTCTCCGGCCTGATCCCGGTCTCCGCCGCACTCACCGCACCGCTCGTCGGCACCGGTTCGTACGGCATCCCGCAGGCCGGCGGGAGCCTTCTGGTCGGTCTGGGCGTGGCGCTGGGGTCGGGATTCCTTTCGGGGCGCGACGTGGCGCCGGGCGCCGGTTCAGCGACTGGTGTCGAGGATGACGCGCGCCACGAGGGCAGGGTCGTCGTTCATCGGAACGTGCCCGCAACCGGGCAGCCGCACCAGCCGGGCACCGGGGATGGTGTGCTTGGCCCTGATTCCCTGACGGCGCAGCAGCAGCCGGTCGCGGCTTCCCCAGGCGACGGTCAGGGGCAGCTCCGGCACATCGTCGGTGAACGCGACACTCCGCCCGACGGCAAGCGTCTGGTGGAAACCGGTCGCCTCGCGCAGGGCGACGGTCTCCGCGACAACGGCACCGGGTGAACGGCGGCCCGGCCGGGCGTAGATGGTGCTGGTCAGGGACGCCCGTCCGGCCGCACTGTGCGAGAGCCGTTCGATCACCGGCATGGGCATCGACAGTGCGCCCTGCCGCATCGCGCGCAGTGTCCCGAACGCATAGCAACGCTCACCCTCCGTCCAGAAACCTGCGGGCGACAGCGCCGTCACCGATCGCACGAGTTTCTCCCGGCCCAGTTCCAGCGCCAGCAGACCGCCGAGCGAATTGCCCGCCACGTGCGGACGGTCCAGGCCGAGCTGCGCGCAGAACGCACCGAGCACCCGGAACCACGCTCGCAAGGTCGTACGGAACCCCCTCGGGCAACGCCGGGGAGGTACCGAAACCGGGAAGGTCCACGGCGATCACGTCCCGTTCCGCGGCCAGGACGGACAGCACCGGGTCCCAGGCCTGACGGTGGTGGCCAATGCCGTGGAGCAGCAGCAACGGCTCGCCGGAACCGGTCCGTTCATACGCCACGGATACGTTTCGAGGGCCTCGCGGTGAGTCGACACTGAACGAGACCGTGGTGGCCATGCTGGTGCTCCCGGATGATCCGGCATGAACAGGCCATGCCTGAGTGCCTGACGCTGTCGGGGACCTTGAAAATCGGAGTCGTTTAGCGTGATCTGAGTGCCAGTCAAGGGTTCCGTTTCTCCTGATTAGAGACTTGCAGATAGGCCGGCGAGCCGGTGCGGCCGCAGCGAATGCGTTGGTGACCGTTGAGCGAACGCTTCGTTCGTGCCTGCCGGTGTCCACGTGACTGGAGCGGCTGGAGTGTCGATGGCGTTCACCCGTTCGTGGTGGCCATGCCGGGAATTGAAGGCCCAGTGATCTGCGCGGGTGGGACGGTTGGCGCCCGCGACTCCGGAGGTTCGAGATGTGTGTTCGCCCCCGTACCGGCTGTGTGATCCCCGAGCTGACCGTGCGGGTCGCCCGGGCGAGCAACCCCAGGGGCACCACCGCCATGGCCATCCGTGACCACCTCAACGGCCTGTGGAGCGACGAGGACTTCGAGGAGTGGTATCCCAGAGACGGCAAGCCGGGCCTGTCGCCTGCCCAGTTGGCGACCGTGTCGGTCCTGCAGTTCCTGCTGGAGCTGTCCGATCGGCAGGCCGCCGAATCCGTACGGAACCGCATCGACTTCAAGTACGCCCTGGGTATGGAGCTGGAAGACCCCGGCTTCCATCACAGCGTCTTGGCTGACTTCCGCGAGCGCCTGGCCGTGGAGGGCCGGGCGGACAAACTGCTGGATCTGGCGCTGGAGAAGATCCGGGCCGTCGGTCTGGTCCGGGAACGCGGCCGGCAGCGCACCGACTCCACCCACGTCCTGGCCGCGGTGCGGGACCTGACCCGCCTGGAACTGGTCACCGAGGCCATGCGCGCCGCCCTGGAAGAACTCGCCCGCGGGCGCCGCACGAGCTGGTCGGCCTGGTGACCGAGGACTGGGGCCGGCGTTACGGCCGTGCTGCCCGGCTGGGGAAGAACCCCTCCCGGCCCAAGACCAGGATCAAGGAGACCGCCGAGGACATCCGCCTGCTCCTGCGCTACGTCCACCGCTACCTGCCTGCTCTCCGCGACGGCGAGCAGGTCCAGGCCCTGCGCCAGATCTTCGTGCAGAACTACTGCACCGACGCCCAGGACCGCCCGAAGTGGAGGGATGCGGAGGATGCCGGCCTGCCTCCCTCGGCCGTCGCCATCGTCTCGCCCTACGACGTGAGTGCTCGCTACGCGCGCCGGGGCGAGACGCGTTGGAAGGGCTTCCTGGCGCACGTCACCGAAAGCTGCGACCCGGACACGCCGAGCGTGATCACCGACGTGACCACCACCAAGGCTCCCGTCCACGACACCAAGGCCCTCGCCGGCATCCTGGCCAACCTCCAGCATCGAGACCTGCTGTCGAAGGAGCACTTCGTCGACGGCGGATATCTCTCCGTCGCACTCAAGCAGCAAGTCGCCCGCGAACACGGTGTTGGCCTGGTCGGACCGATCCGGGCCAGGAGCACCCGCCGGTCCCGCAAGGGCACCGTCTTCCACCGTGAAGCTTTCAACATCGACTGGGACGCAAAGCAGGTCACCTGCCCGCAGGGCAAGGTGAGCCGCCGGTGGTCGACGCCACCCTCCCTCGCGCCCTACGTCAACGTCGAGTTCTCCCCAGATGGCTGCCGCCAGTGCCCGGTGAAGACCGCCTGCACCCGCACCGACGCCCGGAAGGTCTCCTTCCTGCCGCGCGATCTCTACGACATCCAGTCCGAGGCCCGGACTGAGCAGCAGACCCAGGAGTGGCTGTCGCGGTACTCGCTGCGGGCTGCCATCGAGAGCACGATCAGCGAGTTCGTCAACGGCCACGGCATGCGCCAATGCCGCTACCGCAGCCAGGACAAGGCTCACGTCCAGCACGTCCTGACCGCCATCGCGGTCAACCTCGAACGCATCAGTACCCACCTGCCGCCAGCACCACCTCGGCAGCCCCGGCACCCAACCGCTCTCCAGGACTTCCTCGACTGGTAGCACATCCCGCGACCCCGGTCCTGGCGCGTTGCCACCCACCCCGCAGACTGACTTGATCACTCGGCGGTGCCCACCACCTTGCCCCGGAGCCTGCCAAAGCCGATTCCGGCGAAGGACCAGCCTCCAACCTGCGGCCGGGAGCGTGACCTCAGCTCATCTGGTCTCCGTGATCACTGGACAGGCCAGCTGCAGCCGCCCAGAAGAAGACGTGCCCGCACGTGGGGGATGGCATTCGCGAGCGTTCGGCGAGGACGATCAGCGCACGGCGCAGTTCCGTGCCCAGTCGGATGAGCTGGAGGCTGTACTGCCCACCCCTGTAGGCGTACAGCCGGAAGACCTTGACGGCCAGTTCGTCGCGGCCGTCGGCGAAGGTGTCCGGGAGTCCGGCGAGCAGCTCGAAGTCGCGTTTACCGGTCGCCGCGTCAGCCACCGCGCTCAGAGGTAGGACGTCAAGTTCTGCGGCAGATACGGAAGTGTCGATTGCGACGGCATGGGCGGCCAAGGCCGCAAATACCTCGATCAGCCGCTCGCCTTCCACGATGTTGATGCCCCAGGCCCCCAGGTGCTCGTGGCGGCGGGCCTGGCGCCACGCCTCCTGGTCCACCACAGGCAGCAGGACACGGCCCAGGTGCGCGCAGCGACGCCACAGCAGGTCGTGATCGGAGGCCACGGTCGATCCTCCCTAGGTGAGTGGAACACATGGGGCCGAGGACCAGCCCGACCGCCGCAGGCCCTCCAACTTCCCACTACGCGCAATGCACGTACAGAGCGGAAACCAAGATCCCCGACAGCGTCAGGCACTGAACTTGTCGTTTAACCCCGTCAGGGGCTGACGTAGTCGCCCCAGCCGAATGTGGCAACGTAGGCCCGCTGGAGGGCATCCCCGCCACGTCCGCCGCGGAGGCGAATGACTGCCAGCGCGAGGGCAAACCAGGCGGTGAAGCACCCGGAGACGATCAAGGTCCAGCGAGGGCCTGCGACACTGGCGATGACGACCAGGGCAATGACCGTCACGAGCAGTCCAACGTGGGCACCGCCGACGTCTGCGCGCAGTGCTTTCCGTATGGCCTGACGGTCAGCACGGATATCTTGCGTGTACTGGTCCGATGATGCTCCGGAGCCATTGTCGGACTTGCTGTCATGTGTCATGAGATCCACCCGTCGAAGTCATGTCAGCCCACGCCACGAGCAGATTACGACGCTTTGCCACCGGTGTCGGCATGGTTTCCTCGCCGGGGTTTGGTCCCCTTCTTGTGATGGGCGGGACGGCTGTATGCCTCGCCGGTGGCAAGGACCCGGCCGACGTCATGACGGGTGGCCGGTCGGCGGTTCTTCGAACCTGGCGGCCGACCGGGACCTGGGTGGGAAGGTTTCGGTGCACCGGCTGGGGAGCCGGCCTTCGCACGCAGGTTTCTGAACCCCCTGCGGACCCGGGCAGGCGTGAGCCTGTCCGGGTCGGCCGGCTTCTCCCAGGGCCTGCGGAGGTCGGTGGCCAGCGGGCGGGCGAGCCGGAGCTGGGCATAGGCGGCGATCACCAGCCATGTCCACCGGTCGGCCGCCTCCGAGCTGCGAAGCCGGGGCTTGGTCCAGCCGAGCGTCTGCTTGAACAGGCGGAACGTGTGCTCGATGTCGAAGCGCCGCAGGAAGGACTGCCAGCAGCGGTCGACGTCCGCCGCGGTGGCGTCGGTGCCCGACCACCACAGCCATACCGGCTTGTTCACCCCGCCGCTGGGCAGCTTCTCCACGACCAGGCGGACGACGGTGCCTTGATAATGGGCAGCGGGCCGTCGTGGTCGAGCCAGGCAGCCCGGCGGGTGAGCCGCGGGTGCAGCCAGTCCCACGCTTGCGCGGTCGCCTTTCCGTAGAGCCGGGTGTCCGTGGTCGTCACGGCTTGTTCGGCGCCCCAGGTACTGGGATCGCCGAAGACGAACTCGCCGCCGTGCTTGGGCGGTCGGCCACCCTTGGGGTCGTAGACCCGTGGCGGTGTCGCCCGACGCATCACGCGGTCGGACCGGAGCCGGCCGAGGATCTCGACCGGTAGCCCTGCCAGCAGATGGGCGATGCGCGGGGCGTCGTATCCGGCGTCCAGCACGACCAGGACCTCCGGGTCACCCGGTTTCCACTGGTCGGCAGCGACGAGCCGCTCGACGACCTCGCGGATCTGCAACGCGGTCACTGCGGCAACATCGGCGCCGGGCTCCAGGCGGACCGCATCCAGCACCGCCGTCCAGGACGTGCGGCCGGTCTCCAGCGCGGCCACGACCGAGTACGGCCAGCCCGGCACCATCTGGTGCTTGCCCTCGCCCCTGCCGAAGGTGTGGCAGAAGGCCCGGTCGGCACAGGTGTTGGCATCCGGTCGAAGCCATGGCGAGACGTCCACGGCCAGCACCAGCCTTCCGTCCGCCGCCCTCGGCAACGGCACCTCGGCCAGCGCGCGACGCAGCCGTCAAACGTCGATCCGTCCCTGGTTGAGCCCGCCGTACAGAGCTCCGTGACCGCGGCGGTGTTCAGGCGCGAGCGCGAGATCGACCAGCGTCCGTACCGGCGCGTCCGTGCACAACAGCGCGTCGCATAACTCGAACAACGCGTCGCCCCGCACGGTCATGCACGCGTACAGCTCCGACCGGAAGTGTGACACTTCCGCGAACGCATCCCGCGGGACTCCCTGATGCACCAAATTCACGACCACGGCCTTCGCGCTGATCCACTCTGTGACGGAGCACAGGATCAGACGAAGGCCGCTTCCATGTCCGCTGAACTGCGAAAAAACCGATCAAGTTCGAGCCGCGTTCGGCCCCGGACCATAAACGACAAGCTGAAGGCGACTTAGGCGTCTCGTCAATAACAATTACCGCCCGGTAGCTTGCAGTTCAAGAGGGCGGGGCGATTCGTGCTGGACAGGGTGCGGCGGGTCGGCTGGGATGAAGGGGTGACAGCTGACACCGTGACCGACGTCTTCGAGGAGCATCGCTCCATGCTCACCGGGGTCGCCTACCGCATGCTGGGCAGGATCACCGATGCCGAGGATGTCGTGCAGGAGGCGTGGCTGCGCTGGTCGTCGGCATCGCGCGAAGATGTGCGGGAGCCGCGCGCCTTCCTCGTGAGGATTACCACCCGGCTGGCCATCGACCGACTGCGGCAGGCGAAGTCGCAGCGCGAGGCGTATGTCGGTCCGTGGCTGCCGGAGCCCCTGGTCACCGACTTCGGGCCGACCGTGCCCGATACCGCGGAACAGGCCGTTCTCGCCGATTCCGTGTCCGTCGCCGTGCTCGTCGTTCTCGAATCGCTGTCACCTCTGGAACGGGCCGTTTTTGTTCTGCGTGAGGCCTTCGGATTCCCGTACGCGGAGATCGCCGCCACGCTGGGCCGGTCCGAAGCGGCGGTACGCCAGCTCGCGGGACGCGCGCGGCGCCATGTCGAGGAGCGCAAGCCGCGCTACGACGTCGACCCGGCCCACCGCCGTGACCTTACGGAGCGGTTCCTCGCCGCAGCGGCGGGCGGGGACATCGAGGAGCTGCTGGTCCTACTCGCACCCGATGCGCGGCTCGTCGGTGACGGCGGTGGGAAGTCCAAGGCGCCGCTCCGGGTCATCGAGAGCGCCGGCAAGGTCGGCCGCTTTCTCTTCGCGGTCGTTCACGATCAGGTCCCGGACCTCGACATCCGGTTCCTGGAGCTCAACGGCGGGCCGGGCCTGCTGGTGCTCTCGGGCGGAAAGCCCGACTCCGTCTTCCAGGTGGACGTCAGGGGCGGACTCATTCAGTGCGTATATATCGTGCGCAATCCTGACAAGCTCGCCAGTCTGGCTGGGGAGTAGCCGCACATTCCGGCCGTTGGGACGCGCGCTTCCAGCTGGCGCAAGCACCTCCGGTTCGCTCAGGGACCCCTCTGTGGCCACTGCTCGAAAGCCCCACGGTTGCCCGAAGCCCCACGGGCCTGGCCTTGGGGCCTTGTGCTGTGGGCGGCTTACGGCACCAAGAGTGTCCTGTGCGCGCTTTGCGGTAGAAGTCCGTTTCGCTGTGTGACCGAAGGAGGATTGGTCTTGACCAAGGGGGTGTCCCGTCCTATGGTCTCAACGTTAAGACAGGAACCTTTAATAAATAACGTCGCGGAATAGCCGCTGGGTGATTGCGGAGGACAGGGTGGGGACCACGCAGCTGGAAACGGTGCAGGAGCCGAAGTACTGGCACCTCAAGACCGTGCTCAGTGAGGCACTCGACTCGGACTTTGCGGTGGGCGAGATCCTGCCCAACGAGCGTGAACTAGCCGCCCGGTTCGGAGTCGCGAGGGCGACGCTCCGGCAAGCTCTGGAACAGCTCGAACTCGAAGGCAAACTGCAACGCCGTCGTGGCGTCGGGACCACTGTCGCCCCGCCGCGGGTCGGGGTCGCCGTCTCCACGGCACAGCGCGACTGGGCCGGCGGCGGTGTCGGCGAGGCATGGCAGCCCGTGGACTGCACGACTGCGATCGCACCAGCATCAGTGGTGGCCATGCTCGACGTGGAGAGCGACGAGCCGGTGCACATCGTCCGCCGGATCCGGGTCACCCAGGGGCAGGCGGTCGCCGCGGAGCTTCTGTACGTCCCGTTGTCATCCCTGCCCGAACTCTCCGCGATCGACGCTCCCTCCGGCCCCGCCCGGGCCCGCGGCGTCCTGCGCGAACTGCACCGGCTCGGCCTCGACGGCCAGGACCGTTCCGTGGAGCTCGGCTCGGCGCGTGCGGACGACGCCAAGGAACTCGACCGGCTTCCCGGCGCCCCCGTTCTCGTCGTCACCACCCGCTACCTCGCGGCCGGCGGCACCGCTGCGCTCTCCGTCGCCACTTACCGGGCCGACACCTGCCGGCTCACCTTCGGCGACTCGGGCGACCTGGAGATCAGCCATCACGGCCAGGAGCGCCAGGCTTCTTGACTCGACCGGCCCCGCCCGCCCGAGACGTTTGGTTCGCGTACGGCCCGTCGCACTCAGCGGCGGGCCGTTACCGTTCCCTCCACGGCGAAGAGCTGCTCCTCCACATGGTCGAGAGCGAGCCGAAGCGCGCCCGTCGCCACCGCCGCCTCGCCGAGCACCGACAGCGTGACCCGCGGCGGCCTGAGACAGTAGCGGGCCAGCTCACGGCGGAGCGGATCCAGCGCGCCGTCCAGTCCCGCGGCCCACCCGCCGATCACCACCACCTCGGGGTCCAGGGCCAGCACCAGCGCCGCGACATCGTGCACCAGACGCTGAATGAACCGCTCCACCGCGGCCTGTGCCAGGGCGTCGCCGTGTCGTGCCTCCGTGAACACGGCGGCGACCGCAGGCTCGTCCAACGGGTCCAACGGCGTGTCCGTCGTCGACAGAAGCCTCTCCGGCGTCGCCTCGCGGCCGAGGAGATGCAGCGCGCCGATCTCCCCCGCCGCGCCGCCGAAACCCCGGTGCAGCCTTCCGCCGATCAGCGAACCGGCGCCCGGGCTCAGCCCGGCCAGGACGAACACGATGTCGTCCGTTTCGGTGGCCGCGCCCTTCCAGTGCTCCGCGACCACCGCAGCATTGGCGTCGTTCTCCACGAGGACGGGACAGCGGAAGGAGCGCCTCAGCCGCTCGCCCAGCGCCAGACCCGTCCAGCCCGGCAGCGCGGTGCCCAGCCGAACGGTCCCGTCGGCCTCCACAATGCCTGGGCTGCCGACGCCGACCGCACGCAGACTGCTCCGGGCCACACCCGTCCTCCGAAGAACATCGGCGACCACGGCCCTGACCTTGTCGAGCCGGTCGTCGGCGCAGGCCGTCTCCGACACCTCGCGTGAGCCCGCCCCGATGATCCGGCCGTCGAGCCCCGACAGCAGAGCGGAGATCCGATGCGGGCCGATCTCGATACCGAGCAGATACCCGGCCTCGGCGCGGAACCGGAACCGGCGGGCCGGCCGACCCTGACGCCGGGTCTCGCCGCCGTCGGGCACCGACTCGACGACCAGCCCGGCCTCGAAGAGCCCCTCCATGACGCCCTCGACCGTCGGCCGGGACAGACCTGTGATCCGGGTAAGGTCCGTGAGGGTGGGGGAGTCGGCGCCCCGGAGGGCATGCAGTACCACCGCGGAATTGATCCGTCGCAGCAGCGACGGATCCCCACCGGTCAGCCGGCCCACGGAGTGTCCTCCCAGCTCGTGCGCAATGTCAGGCGGATCGTACTCGCTGCCCGGGTACAGGGCGACCGTGGGCCGGGACGGACATCCGGAGACGGCGGTCCTCAGCTCGGAGCGACGAACCCGGACTCGTACGCAGCGATCACCGCCTGGGTGCGGTCCCTCGCACCCAACTTGGCCAGCACGGCGCTGACATGGGTCTTCACCGTCTCGACACCGACCACGAGCTTGGCTGCGATCTCCGCGTTCGACAGGCCGCGGGCCATCAGCCGGAGAACTGCGGCCTCCCGCTCGGTCAGTGATGCCCGGTCCATGGCCGCCCGCGCTTTGCTGGTGCCGTACTCGGCGGCGAGCTGCCGGACCGCCGCCGGGAACAACAGCGACTCGCCCTCCGCGACCAGGCGCACCGCATGCACGATCTCTGCGGGCCGGGCACGCTTGAGGAGAAAGCCGTCCGCCCCGGCACGCAGCGCCTCGTACACGTACTCATCGTTCTCGAATGTGGTGACCACCAGGATCTTCGGCGGATCCGGCACGGTGCGCAGCACCACCCGCGTCGCCTCGATGCCGTCCATCAGCGGCATCCTGACGTCCATGGCCACCACATCGGGGCGCAGCTGACGCAGCAACGGGATCACTGCGGCGCCGTCACCCGCCTCGCCCACCACTTCGATATCGGGCTGAGCTTCCAGCACCGCGCGCAGCCCCGCGCGGACGAGGGGTTCGTCGTCGACCAGAAGAACGGTAACCGGCATCAGGTCAGCCTAGGCCGTTCAATGGAAGGCTTGCGTGCACCCTCCATTCGCCGCCGTGCGCACCTGTCTTGGCTATTCCGCCCAGCAACGCGGCCCGCTCACGAATGCCGCGCAAGCCACTCCCACCTCCAGGGGTACCCACGGACCCGGTGAGCGGATTGGTGACCTCCAACTCCAGCCGGCCGTTGGTGACGCTGATCCGCACCCGGACGGGAACCGTCCCGGAGTGACGCAGCACATTGGTGAGGGACTCCTGAAGGATGCGATATCCCTCACGGGAGACCGCCCCCGGAACCTGCTCCAGTGGACCGGACACATCCGCATCGATCTCCGCACCCGAACCACGAGCGGAGTCCAGGAGCCGGTCCGCTTCCGCAAGCGTCGGCTGCTGTCCCGCCGGAGCCCCCGATTCGCGCAGCACCCGCAGAACCCGCTCCAGATCGTCGAGCGCGTCCCGGCCGGTCTCCTCGATTGCGACAAGTGCCCGCTCGGTGAACTCCGGGTCGCGAGCCGCACGTGCCGCACCCGCCTGCACGACCGCGACCGTCAACGCGTGCCCGATCGAATCGTGCAGTTCCCGGGCGATGCGGTTGCGCTCCAGCAACTGCTCGGTGCGCTCCTCCAGAGCGGTCAACCGCTGCACCGGCGAGGGGCCGAGGAGCCGACGCGCGGTGGCGGTGACGAGCTCGCCACTCGCCACGACCACGGCCAACAGCACCAGGATGGGCAGGGGCGAGAGCAAGGCGTACCACCAGTGCGGCTCCACTGCGCGGACCAGCCACTGGCCGGATGGGCGGGTACCCGAGGCGGTGAGGAGGAGATCGACCGCAGTCGCCGACAGCCACACCGTCGCGAACCCTACGACGACGGCGAGCAGCAGGCGTATCTCCAGCCACAACACGGTCCGCCAGCGATCCGACCAAGCGCCCGCAGCGGTTGCGGAAATTGTGGCGTCGGCCCTGCCCCGCTCCGCAGGCGTGAGCAGGAGCTGCGCCTGAACGCCCTCGGCCAGCCGCATGCCAGGCAACAACCCCACCGGCACTGCGAAGATCATGGGCGCCCACGGCGTGTCCATGGAGATGAAGAGCCACACGCTGCAGGCCGCCCCCGGGATGAGGAGATGCAACCATCGGGAGTAGGTGGTTGAGGCGGCCAGCGGGCGGAGGAAACGGAACATGCCGCCATCGTGTCAGCCCGCACGGGCGCGGCGGCTCCCCCGAGCGAGGGAGATGATCCCCACCGCCGGGGGAGGCCAGGAACCCTGCACGGCCGCGAGTCTGAGGACATGACCAGCATCGACGTCCATGAGCTCACAAAGAAATACGGCAAGACCCGCGCCGTGGACAGCCTCACGTTCAGCGTGCGACCCGGTCGCGTCACCGGCTTTCTCGGCCCCAACGGCGCCGGTAAGTCCACCACCATGCGACTCGTTCTCGGCCTCGACCGGCCCACCAGCGGCACGGCCACGTTCGACGGGCAGCCCTACGCCACGCTCGACGATCCGCTGCGCCGGGTGGGCGCCCTGCTCGACGCGCAGGCCGCCCATGCTTCGCGTACCGCACGGAATCACCTGCTGGCCCTCGCGGTCAGCAACGGCATGGGGGCGCGGAGAGTGGACGAAGTCCTGGAGGAGGCAGGGCTCGGCAAAGTCATCGGGAAACGCATCAAGACATTCTCACTCGGCATGCGACAGCGGCTGGGCATAGCGGCCGCACTGCTCGGTGACCCGGAGGTGGTGATGCTCGACGAACCGTCCAACGGACTGGATCCGGAAGGCATCATCTGGATCCGTGAGCTGATGAAGCGGCTCGCCCGAGAGGGCCGCACAGTTTTGGTCTCGAGCCATCTCATGAACGAGACGTCCTCGTTCGCCGACCACTTGGTGGTCCTCGGCAGGGGCCGGCTCCTTGCCGACTTGCCGATGCAGGAATTCCTGGACTCCCGCAGCCGGCCCCGGGTGCGAGTGCGCACGACCGAATCCACACGTCTGCGCGATGTCCTGATCCGTAAGGGATACATGCCCGCGCACGATGGTGAAGGTTGTTGGACCGTCGAGGGTGCCAAGGCCGGGGAGATCGGTGCGATAGCCGCCGCAGAAGGTATTGCCGTGCTTGAACTCATGGACGAGCAGACCACGTTGGAACAGGCCTACCTCGACCTCACCGCTGACGCGATGGACTTCTCCGCCGCGGCGACCTCGTCCACGAACCGACAGGAGGCCTGACCGTGTCGACCATAGCAGTGCTGCACTCTGAGTGGATCAAGATCAGATCGGTGCGTTCCGTCATCGGATCCCTGATATCGGTCCTTCTCGTGACGCTCACCATCACCGTGCTCGTATTCGCCAGCATCGGCCAGTCCGAGGCCGACAACGCTGAAACCGAGCTGCTCTTCGGCGCCTTTTACGCGTTGAACTTCGGCCAGATTGCGGCCATCAGCTTCGGGGCGACGGCGATCTCGTCCGAGTATCTCAACGGTGCCCTGCGGATATCACTCGCCGCCGTGCCGCGCCGCGGCGTCTTCTACGCGGCCAAGATGGCCCTCGTCGGTATGCCGACTCTCGTCGTCGGCCTTGTCACCAGCTTCAGCGCCTTTCTGGTGGGGCAGATGTTCATGGGCAAATACGCGATCGGCCTGGGGGAGCCGGGTGCCCTGCGGGCAGCCTTCGGTGGTGGGATATATCTCGCCCTGATGGCTTTGTTCGCGGCCGGGCTGACGATACTGCTGCGCAGCGCTGTGGCCGTCCTCAGCCTTCTCATCCCTTTCATACTCATCGTCTCCTTCGTGGTCGGAGACGTCGCTGGTGGGGCGGCGCAGTATCTGCCCGACCGGGCAGGACAGTTGGTGCTCCACCAGAACCCCACCGGCAGTCTCGGACCCTGGAGCGGCCTCGCCGTGACTGCCGCGTGGGCGGCGGCCGCACTGCTGGCGGGCTGGTGGGCGATCCGCCGCAGAGACGCATAGTCGGCTGCCGCGACCCGCGACCCGTGTTCACGTCCATATTCGTGATCCCGCTGTTTGTGACGGCCCCGCTGCGCCCAGTGGCGGGACTCGGCAGCCGAGTTGGCCAGTTGGGGACTCGACCGTCCTATGGACGGGCTGGTCGAAAGGGGGCTGGTCATCCATCCGGCCGCCCCTGCTGTGTTCCGGCACGGAACCACAGCCTCAGCCACAACAGCAGCCTCAGCAGCAACGGCTATATGGCCATCGGTGTTGGGCTTTGTGGAGTTGCCGAGGCTGTCAGGCTTCTTCGGTGGTGAGGGTGCTGTGCTCGACGAAGGCGTGGAGACGCCCGTACTCCTCCGCCATCGTCTGAGTGGTCCAGTGGGCGTTCAGGCCGCTGGGGTTGGGCAGGGCCCAGATGCGGGCGCCGCCGATAGTGTGGTCCTGCGGACCGATCCGGGCGGTCCGTCTGCCGAAGGCCGTGCGGTACGCGGTGACCCCCACGACGGCCAGCCACTGCGGTCGCAGTTGCTCGACCTTGGCCGCGAGGATCTGCCCACCTTCCCGGAACTCCTCGGTGGACACCTCGTCCGCCCGTGTGGTGGCCCGGGCCACCACATTGGTGATGCCCAGGCCGTAACGCAGCAGCTCGGTCTGTTCCGCCGGCCTCAGCTGCCGAGGGGTGAAGCCCGATCGATGGAGTACCGGCCAGAAGCGGTTGCCGGGATGGGCGAAGTGGTGGCCCGTCGCCCCTGTCATCAGGCTCGGATTGATCCCGCAGAACAGCACACGCAGGCCGCCCGCGACCACATCGGGAACGGTGCGGTCGCGGGCGGCCTGGAGCTCTTCGGGTGTCATCCGGGTGTGGTGGCGGCCGTCAGAGGATGGAGCCCGGCGTGTAACCCGCGGCCTGGGGATGCTGCTTGGTGATCTCTTCGATGCGCGAGATCAGCGCGCCGACCTGGTCGCCCGCCGCCCCGGTGAAGGAGAGCTTGTCGGCCATCAGTGCGTCCAACTGCGCGCGGTCCAGCGGGATGCGGTCGTCGGCGGCCAGCTTGTCGAGCAGTTCGTTGCGCTCGGCGCCCTGCTCGCGCATGGCCAGGGCCGAGGCGACCGCGTTCTCCTTGATCGCCTCGTGGGCGACCTCACGGCCGACACCGGCGCGCACCGCACCCATCAGGACCTTGGTCGTGGCGAGGAACGGCAGATAGCGGTCGAGTTCACGGGCGACGACGGCCGGGAACGCTCCGAACTCGTCGAGCACCGTCAGGAAGGTCTCCAGCAGACCATCGAATGCGAAGAACGCGTCGGGGAGCGCCACGCGGCGGACCACGGAGCAGGACACGTCGCCCTCGTTCCACTGGTCGCCCGCCAGTTCACCGGTCATCGACGCGTAGCCGCGCAGGATCACCATCAGGCCGTTGACGCGCTCGCACGAGCGGGTGTTCATCTTGTGCGGCATCGCGGACGAGCCGACCTGGCCCGGCTTGAAGCCCTCGGTGACCAGCTCGTGTCCGGCCATCAGACGGATCGTCTTCGCGACCGACGAGGGCGCCGCGGCCAGCTGTACGAGCGCGGTCACCACGTCGTAGTCGAGGGAACGAGGGTAGACCTGGCCGACCGACGTGAAGGCCTGGGCGAATCCGAGGTGCGCGGCGATGCGCTGCTCGAGGTCGGCGAGCTTTCCGGCGTTGCCGCCCAGCAGGTCGAGCATGTCCTGGGCCGTGCCCACGGGCCCCTTGATGCCCCGCAGCGGGTAGCGGTCCAGCAGGTCCTCAAGCCGCCCGTAGGCCACCAGGAGCTCGTCCGCCGCGGTAGCGAAACGCTTGCCGAGCGTGGTCGCCTGGGCGGCGACGTTGTGGGAGCGGCCGGCCATGACCAGCTCGCGGTACTCGCCCGCCAGCTTGCCGAGCCGGGCCAGGACCGCCACCGTGCGGTCGCGCATCAGCTCCAGGGAGAGCCGGATCTGAAGCTGTTCGACGTTCTCGGTGAGGTCCCGAGAAGTCATTCCCTTGTGGACCTGCTCGTGGCCGGCGAGGGCGTTGAACTCCTCGATCCGCGCCTTGACGTCGTGGCGGGTGACCTTTTCGCGCTCGGCGATCGAGGCCAGGTCGACCTGGTCGATGACACGTTCGTAATCGGTGAGGGCGGCGTCCGGCACCTCGATCCCGAGGTCCTTCTGAGCGCGCAGCACCGCCAGCCACAGCCGGCGTTCCAGCTTCACCTTCTGCTCGGGGGACCAGAGGACGGCCAGCTCCGTGGAGGCGTAGCGGCCGGCCAGGACATTGGGGATGCGAGGCTTCGCAGACACAGCAGTCACGTGTCCAGAGTTTACCTGTCGTCTTCAGCGGTTCGTGAGTGGCCACAAAGTCCATAAGGTCCAGGTCAGAGGCTCGTAGGTCACTGCCTCACACACAGCGTGTGAGACACGCGTGAGACGAAACGGCCCAGGGCCGGTGATTCCAGCACCGCCGGGGCCTTGAGACGAAACTCTTCCATCAAGGGAGCCGCACCCATGCAAGACCGTAGCCTGGGCGCCGAGCTGGGCGGCCTCCTTGCGGCTGCCCTCGAAGCACTCGCCATGCCCGCGCCGGCCACATGAAGACGTCCGACCGCATCCCGACGGCGTTGTGCACGCCCGGGTCGCCCTGGAGCGGGTCCAGCAGGGCCACGACTTTGGTTGGTCTGCGGACTACCTGCGGGCCCGTCTTGACGAGCACTCTTCCTCCGGGTACTGCCACTGGGGTGCTGCGGGGAAGAAGGCAGGCAGGCCGATGAGCGCGCCGCTCACCGTCAGGGTGCCGGACCTCGACCACGGCCCAGTCGGCCGCTCCTGCCCGGTTTGGTGCACCCGCCACACCGGGCACCCGGTCGAGCTCGTCATCTCAGCACCCTCCGTGCTCTCGTCATCTCAGCACCCTCCGCGCTGCCGAGGGAACCAGTGGAGCGGATCGACGCGGTCGCCGCGCACACGACCGCGGCCGGGAGCGTCGTCCTCACCGGTGCCGGATTCGGGCTACGACGGCGCAGCGTCCGGCGCGGGCACCGTTGGGATCCGGCTCTCAGCTTTTGAGTGCGGAGAGTAATGATGCGGTGACGACCTGTGTCATGCGACCGCCTCTCCGCGCCGGCGTCAGCCTGGACGGTCCGCAGGAGCCTGTCCCGGGTCCCGTCTGCCGATCAGCGCCGATGCCGGTCGTAGGCCGTCTTCCACTTCCCGGAACGACGCGGCAGGCCCCGCCACGGAATGCCCGTCTGCTGGTGGAGGGGAATGCCGTCGATAACCCTGCGGTGGATCTTCCACCGCCCGCCACGCCCGATGTTCCGCGGCAGGTGCGGCTTCAGCCGGGCCCACTCCGCATCGGCCGCATCACACCGTTCCACGACAGTCGGAACGATCTGAACAGCCTCCGGTTACCTGACCCAACGAACGCTGCTAGGTGTATTGCCCAGTGAGGTTGGGGACGCGGCTGGCCGGTGGTTGGCCCTTGAGCGCGGTGTGTCCGCGGTGGTGATTGTAGGTGTGTAGCCACTGCGGGTATGCGTCTCGTCGTTCGGCCTCGGTGCGGTAGGGCCTGGCGTAGGCCCATTCGTCGAGGAGGGTGCGGTTGAACCGCTCGACTTTCCCGTTGGTCTGGGGCCGGTAGGGCCGCGTTCGCTTGTGTGAAATGCCTTGTTCTGCAAGGGAGTTGCGCCACATGTGGGACTTGTGGCAGGCGCCGTTGTCGGTCAGGACCCGCTGGACGGTGATCCCGGCGGCGGTGAAGAAGTCGTTTGCCCGTTGCCGGAATCCGACGGCGGTTTCCTTCTTCTCGTCGGCCAGGATCTCGCTGTAGGCGAGGCGGGAGTGGTCGTCGACGGCGTTGTGCAGGAAGCTCATCCCGGCCTTCGCGCGGTTCTTGCGGCCCGCCTGCCGGCCGAGGACCTTGTGGCCGCCGCCGTCGGGGATGTTGCCGAGTTTCTTGATGTCGACGTGTACGAGGTCGCCGGGGACGGCGTGTTCGTAGCGCCGGATGTTACGGCCGGTGGCGCGGTCGAGGTGGGACAGACGAGCCAGCTTGTACCGGGTCAGGACGCGGTGCACGGTGGCCGGGTTCAGCCCGAGCAGGTAGGCGATGCGGGCGGGCCCCCAGCCGCGCAGGACGCGGACCTTGATGATCCGCCGCTCGGTACGGGTCGGCGTTCGGCGCGGGCTGTGGTGCGGGCGGGAGGAGCGGTCGGCCATCCCGGCCTCGCCCAGTTCGCGGTAGCGGCTCGCCCACCGCTGAGCCGTGGTGGGCGAGACCTGGAAGCGTTCGGCAGCACGGCGCAGGGGCCAGCCGTCCTCGACCACGCAGCGGGCCAGACGCAAACGGCCGGTCTCGGTCAGGGGTGCATTACGGTGGGGCATGAGGGCCTTCTGATCGTCCGGTGGAGATGTCGCAATCCACACCGAACCCGGAAGGCCCTCACTCGTTCAAGATCACCCAGCCGTGATCACTGTCACCAACCTCTGTGGACAGAACACCTAGACTCGGGCCACGGACAGGACCGACCGCGCCGGCCGGGTGATCGCGGCACCACCGGCGACTGTCTACGGCGCGCTCCTCGACCGGCACTCCCTTTAGGCTTGGTTGCCGCCGGACGGCATGCGTGGGCGGGTCGAGCGGTGGGATCCCCGGCCTGGTGGCGGGTTCCGGATGGCCCTCACCTACCTCGACCCCACCGACAGCCCCGGCAAGACTTCAGATGCGACGGATGTCGTTGATATCGGGTTCGCCGACCTGGTGCCACCAGAACGCGTGGTGCAGCGGGCGGTTTTCGACGCCGACGACCCGTCGTACGCGGGCACCATGACAATGATCTGGCACCTTGCTGCCGCCGGCGACGGGACCGAGGTGACCGTCACTGCCACGGACGTGCCACCCGGCATCGACCAAGCGGTACACGAGGCCGGGATCGCCTCCTCGCTGGCCAACCTGGCGTCGTACGTCGATGTCGGCGCCACGCATCCCTGGGCTTGCCCAATCCGGACTGCTGAGCGAGTTGGGCGAAGTCAATTTCTGATCATTTGAGGTGCCAAGGAGCCGACCTGGGGGCGAAAGGATCAGTACTGCACTTTGCTGATGCCGCTTAGAACCGTCCCGCTCGTACAACGAGTCCCTCAATTTCACCAGGTACATCAACAACGTCTATTCTCATTCGAGTTACGCCGTTGACCAGGCGGGAAGATCGGGGGAGCCGCACCGTCATGAGTGCTACGAACAAGGACGGACGTAACGAGCGGGACGACAGCGTCGACGGGGGTATCAAGCCGCTCGCGGTGAGCGACCCCGCGCGCATCGGGCCGTATCTGCTGCTCGGGCGGCTTGGTGCCGGTGGCATGGGGCGGGTGTTCCTCGCACGGTCGGACAGCGGGCGGACCGTAGCCGTGAAAGTGGTGCACGAAGAGCACGTGTCCGACGAGCAGTTCAGGGCACGGTTCCGGCGGGAGATCGAGGCGGCGCGGAGGGTCGGTGAGCGGTACACGGCGCCGGTGCTGGACGCGGGTCCGGGCGACGAACCGCCGTGGGTCGCCACGGGGTACGTTCCCGGGCTTTCGCTTGAGCAAGTCGTGCGACTGTACGGGCCGTTGCCGGCCGCGTCCCTGCACGCCCTCGCCGACGGGTTGCTGAAGGCACTCAAGGACATTCATGGCGCCGGGATCGTGCACCGCGACCTGAAGCCGTCCAACGTGATGCTCACCGTGGACGGCACGAAGGTCATCGACTTCGGGATCGCGCGTGCGCTCGAGACCTCGGTCGAGTCCTTGTTGACCAGTACGGGTATGGCCATCGGCTCTCCCGGGTTCATGTCGCCCGAGCAGGTGTGCGGGCAGCGCGCGGGGGTCAAGAGCGACGTGTTCACCCTCGGGTGCGTGCTGACGTATGCGGCGACCGGGCAGCTGCCGTTCGGGCAGGGGGCAAGCAATCAGCACGCGGTGATGTTCCAGATCGTGGAGGGCGAGCCCGACCTGACGCGTGTCGAGGACGCCGCGTTGCGGGCGCTCATCACCCGGTGTCTGACGAAGGGCATCGATCAACGGCCGGGTGTAGACGAGCTGTTGGAGGAGCCCGAGCGGCCGCGTCCGCGCGCCGCGGGCGGCGCCTGGCTGCCTGCGGACGTCGTCGCGCACCTCGCGCAGCAGTCCGCGCGGCTGCTCGACGCGGAGGCGGCGCCGCTGCGGGAGGAGCCCGTGGACCTGGTAACCGTCGGGCTGCGGCCGAAGGGCGGGCCTCCCGAAGTCGTCCCGGCGGACAACGGCACCACGACGCGACGGCGGGAGCACGAACAACGGCCCCGCCGGCGCCGCAGGCTCGTCGTTCTGCCCATCGTTGCCGTCATCACCGTCGGCGGCGGCACGGTCGTCCTGCTCCAGCCCCTCGAGGGCGGCAGCGGGGGCGGAACGCACGCCCAGTCACCGGGCAGCAGCGCGAGCGCCACTCCTGGTGGCCGCAGCGTGCCGAGCGCGCCCAGCAGTTCGCCTTCCAAGGGAGGAAACGGAAAGCGTGGGGACGACGGCAGGGGCGTGGACGGCGAGAAGGGGCAGGGCGACGAGGACGGGCCGGACAGGCCGAACGTCCGGGAGAGCGGCGGCAGTTCACCAGGTGGCGAGAGCGGCACCAGCGGCGGCACCGGCACCAGCGGTGGGTCCGGCTCTACGGGGTCGTCCGGCTCCTCGGGCTCGGCCGGCGGAGATTCGTCCGGCTCCGGCGGCTTGTCCTCCGGCTCGCGACCGCCCGCCATGAAGAGCTACAAGGCTGCGTACACCAACTCCTGTGTCGGCGCGTGCGACATGCCGATCAAGGTGAGCTGGCCGGCGATCTCCAGAGCGACGAGGTACGACATCCACTACACCAACACGGGCAGCAATTTCACCAAGAAGAACGTCGACACCACCTACTCGACCGGCAGTACCAGCTACACGATCAAGGGCCCGTACTCCGGTGACAAGATCTGCGTCACGGTGCGCGCGGCCAACAAGTACGGCGCCTCTGCCTGGGCGGAGACCTTGTGCGACACGGTGCCCTACTGACGCTGGTTGGCTGGTGTTCGCCCTTGCCGACGTCCAGGCCGAGGAAGACGTCGATGTCGCCGGTGTCGATCACGTGCAGGCCCCTCCACTCACGCTTTCGTCCGGCCTGCCACGGCACCGAGCTGCCACATCCACGTTACGGAGAGCTCTTCCGGCCCGGGTGAAGCCGGTGCTCAAGCCCCTCATGAGCGGTCTGTCGATGCCTCCGGGCCCGGTGACACCACCTCGGATCATCACCAAAAGGAGGCGGAAGTCATGCCGGACCCGGAGGCCGGGGGCCCTATTGCGGAGCCAACGAAGACGGCAACAGGGGTGGCGACACGACGGGTTCAGAGCGCCGGGACAAGCGACCGGACGTGCGAGGAAGTGAGGTGGGCTGACATTGCGGCAATCGTGGATGCAGAGGATCTCGGGGAGTTCGCTGTGTGTCGCGCGAGCGAGTCGCACTCGGACGTACTGGCCCGGATCGACCCGGTCGCGGCGGAGGGCGATGACGGGCGGCACACGAAATGGCGGCGGCGACCGCCCGTGGCCGAGGTGTGGGTGCGCGTCTGCTGGCGGCCCGAAGCTGTTCACCTCGACGAACGTGCCCAACCGGCCGCTGCAGCGGCTGCTGCAGCGTGCGGGATGGAGCCCGGTCGGCCTGCTCCACTGCACGGCATCCAGGTCGCACGCCTGGAAGGTGGCGAGAGAGTGCACCCAGCGCGGCGATGCGCTCCGCCTTGGCGTTCGTCCCGCACGCTCGTGGTGAGGCCGCCTACCGGCAGGACGTGTTCACCATCGACTGGGACAAGCAGCACGTGACCTGCCCCAACGGCATCACCAGCAGGCAGTGCACCAGCGACGCTCGGAAGACGGACTGCCGACCATCCGAGTCCGGTTCTCCCCGGCTGACTGCCGCAACTCCCCCCAGTTGCGGCAGCGCGTCAACTCCCCGAAGGCCGAGCGCCGCGAGATCAACGTCAGGCCCCGCGACGAATACGAAGCACTTCAGCAGGCCGGGAAACTCCAGGCAACCGACGAGTGGAAGGACCGCTACGAGATCCGCGCCGGGGCGGAAGGGACCATCTCCCAAGCATTGCAAGCCTGATGCCTGCGCAGATACCGCTACCGTGGCCTGCCGAAGACCAGCCTCCAACACCAGCTCACCGGCGCCGCAGTCAACCTCATCGGCATCAACGCATGGCTCACCGGCACACCCCACGCACGCACCCGAACCAGCCCCCATACAGCACTTCGCCCCGTCGCATAACGAGGGGCGAAGCAACCAGGCCCGAATCAACCAACAGCGTCAAGCCATGCTCCGCCGGGCCTCGTACACAGGGTCAGATTCCGAGCTGTACGGGCAGAGTCGAGGAACTGTTCGAGAAGAGGGACGGCACCGCGATGAGGGCGTCCGGATCGACTGCCATCGCGAGATCCGGGTACCGCTCGAACACCGCGGGCAGGGCCAACGCGGCCTCCAGCCGCGCCAGCGGCGCGCCGAGGCAGAAGTGCGGGCCGTTACTGAAGGCCAGGTGCTTGCGCTGTTTCCGGGTGATGTCGAACCGGTCGGCATCCTCGCCGTGCTGGGCCGTGTCACGCCCCACAGCGCTGAACGGAGCCATGATCGCCTCACCCTTCGGGATGCGCACCCCGGCGATCTCGACGTCCTCAAGGGGATAGCGGAAGGGGAAGTTCCCGATCGGGGCGTCCCAGCGCAGCGTCTCCTCCACCACGTTCGCCCAGGTGTCCGCGTCGCCCCGTACGGCAATCTCCCGCTGGTCGGGATGGGTCAGCAGCGCGCGCACCGCATTGGTGATCAGGCTCAGGGTGGTCTCCTGCCCTGCCGACAGCATGAGCAGCAGAGTGCCGACCAGCTCCTCCTCGCTGAGCGCGTCGGGGTCTGCGGCACGGGCCGCGATCATCGCGCTGGTGAGGTCGCTTCCCGGCTCACGCCTGCGGATTTCGACCACCCGCGCCAGCAGTTCGTACTGCTCGATCTGGCTGGCGCTGACCTCCTCGGGCAGCAGATCGGAGCGGAAGATGTTGTCCATCAGCTCCTGCAGGCGGGGACGCTCGTCGGCCGGAACACCGAACAGGTCGCAGATGACCTGCATGGGCACAGGGTGCGCGAAGTGACGGCGGAGGTCGACACTGCCGTCGGCGGCGGCATGCGAAGGCAGGTCATCCAGCAGGTCGTCCACGATCTGCTGGATACGGGGACGCAGTTCCTCGACGCGGCGCGGTGTGAAGGTCTGGGTGACGAGTTTGCGCAGGCGGCGGTGTTCCTGACCGTCCGAGGTCACCATGTTGGTGACTTTCACCATGCCGATGAGGGGCCAGCCGTCCGCGATCTCGCCTCGGATGATGGCGTTCCAGTTGCGCCAGTCCTTGCTGAAGCGGGGGTCGGCGATCATCTCATTCAGCAGGGCGTGATGCGTCACGGACCAGGCCATCACGTCGCCGGGCAGCTGGACCCGCACCACGGGGCCGAGTTCACGGAGCTTGGCCGCCTCGCCGTGATGGTCCGTTCCATGAGGATCCAGAGCGATGACAGGTATATGTGGCGTCATGCCGAACTGCTCCTAATCTCAGGACCCGCCGTGCGCCGGTCCTGTCGGATACGAGGGTTCATCGACCCGTCCTGGTAGGGATACGGGCCGGTATTCGGGCCGCGGAGAACTCCGCGGGCAGTGCGACCGGCACCCTCGTCCAGGGAGAGGGACGCCAGGCCACCTCGTCCGCCGGAATGCCGAGTCTCATGTCCGGCAGCAGATGCAGAGCGGTCTGCACCGCGGTACGAGTGATCAGCCGAGCGGGCACCTGTGCGGGACACACATGCGGGCCGGCCGAAAAGGCCAGATGCGAGCGGTTTCCCCAGCGTTCGTCCGCACCGTCCGGCCGGACCTCGGGATCGTCGTTGGCGGCTGCGTGCCCGAGGATGAGGCAGTCGCCGCGCCGGATGTGCCGGCCTCCCAGCTCGGTGTCGTGAAGCGCGTACCGGGCGGGCATGTTGTTCATGGGGGGATCGCGCCACAGCGCCTCGTCGAGCGCGTCATCCACTCCGAGCCTCCCGCCGTGCAGGCGGGCGGCGAAACGTGGATCGGTGAGCATAAGCCGGAGCGTGTGCGAGATCCAGGCGGTGACCGTCTCGTTTCCTGCGGAGATCATCACGACGATGGACTGCAGGCGCTCTGCCTCGTTGCGCAGGTTGGGGTGGTTGATGAAGACCGTCGTCATGTCGTCGGTCGGATTGCTCCGCCGCTCGCGCACCGTGTCGAGCAGGATCTGCTCGAAGTTGCGGTTTCCGGCCTGGGAGTCTCCCGCGCTGCCGAACAGTGCGATGAGCGCGTCGAGCAGTTCCCGGCCCTCTTCGCTGTCCAGGCCGAACAACGAAGCGAGCGACAGCATCGGCACGATCGTGGCGTATTCGTTGACCAGATCAGCGTTGCCACGCTCGGAGAACGACGCGATCAGATCCGTGCACAACGCCTCCACCTCACGACGCACCCTGCGCTGGTCTATCCGCGCGATCCCGTCGTCGAGAGGCTTGCGCAGCCGCCGGTGTTCGGGGCCGTCGGCTCCGATGACGTTGGCACGCCATCCCATCATCGGGAGGAGCCCCGAATGCGGCGAGACGACTCCCTCGTTCAGGTCGCGCCAGTTACGGGCATCGCGGGAGTAGAGCTGCTCGTGCCGGGTGATAACCAGCAGTTCCTGGTAGCCCATCACCAGCCAGGCAGGCACGCCTGGCTCCAGCTCGACCTTCGCGACGCTGCCCCACTCCTCGCGGAGCCTGCGATAGACAGCATGCGGGTCGGACGAGCCCACGACAGCAGACAGCGGAACCAGTTCGGTGCCGTGCCCTGCGTACGACGGGCACCCCGGCGGCGGCAGAATGCTCATGAGGCTGTCTCCAGGGTGCGCGCCGCATCGATGCCTGATACGTGTTCCACCAACCTGATCAGGGAATCGACCGATGAGGCGCGGTTGCGCGCGTCGCAGGGCACAATGGGTGTCTCGGGCAGCAGATCGAGCGCACCGCGCAGTTCCTCGTCGGTGTAGCGCTCGCTGTCCGGGAACTGATTGATCGCGACCGCGAACGGGAGCCCGCGGATCTCCAATTGCTCCAATACGTCGAAACTCTCCTCCAGCCTGCGGGTATCGATCAGCACGAGCACACCGAGGGCGCCCTCGGCCAGCCCTTCCCACAGATCCCAGAACCGTTGTTGGCCGGGCGTACCGAACAGATAGAGGACCAGTTGCGAGCTGAGCGTGACACGGCCGAAGTCCATGGCGACGGTGGTGGTCGTCTTGTCGCTCAGACCGGCCAGCTCGTCGACCCCCACGCTCGCCGCCGTCATCACCTCTTCGGTGCGCAGCGGTTCGATCTCGCTGACGGATCCGACGAGCGTGGTCTTGCCTACGCCGAACGCGCCCACGACAAGGATCTTGACGGCCTGCTGCACCGTGTCGGGCAAGTAGCGGTCAGCGGAACCGACGGAGACCATCCAGTACCTCCTGTAACAGTTGCTTATCGGGCAGGGCGGCCCGTGGAACACCGGAGCGTGCGGACAGATGCCCGCTGTCGACGAGGTCGGACGCCAGCACCTTCACCAGGCTGACCGGCAGTCCGAGATGAGCGGCGGCCTCCACGAGGGACAGCAACTGCGCGCACATGCGCACGAGGGCGATCTCTTCCCTGGTCGCGGAGACAGGGAGGGCCCGTGGGGGGTCCACCGCCACGAGGAGCGTCTCGACGCCGACCGTGTTACGGGTTGGCCGGGAGCGCCCCTTCGTGATCACGTACGGGCGTAACGCACCGTCCGTGAACCCCTCTCCCGGCCCGCTCACGCGGAGCCCTGGCGCGGCGGGCTGCTGAGATTGCTCGCCCCGATCTTCATCACCTGCGCCTGCATCTGCCGGGCGACGAGCTTCGGGTCGATCACGGGGCCCGTCACGACGGCGAGATGTGCTCCGTCGGCACTGCGCATAAACAAAAATCCGCCGTTGAACTCCACCATCTGCTGGTGCACGGCGCCGCCGTCCTCGCCGTACTCCCGTCCGAGACCGCGGCCGAGGGACTGAAGTCCCGCGCAGCTCGCCGACAACCGGTCGGCGGAGTCGCGGTCCATGCCCTCCGAGTTGGCCAACAGCAGACCGTCGGAACTGAAGACGATCGCCAGCCGTACGCCGGGCACTGCGGCGACTTCGGAGATCATCCAGCCGCGCTGCTCCGGGTTCTCCACGTAATTCATGCTCACATCTGTCCTTCCGAGGAATCGGGGGTGGCGGGGGAGTCGTGTGGGGGGTCGTGCGGGTCGTGACCGGGAGCGGAGCCGGATGCGGGGGGCGTGGTCCGGCCGCCTTCGAAGAACTGCTCCATCCAGTCGCCGGCGTTCTCCGGCGAACCCGGCGGAGTGACAGCGGTCGGCGCCTCCTCCACCGCGGGGACGTATCCGTCACGTCGAGACCGGCGCTGGGGCAACCGGTGGCGACGTGCGGCCGGACCATCGGTGGCAGGCGGGAGCGAACCGGACAGGTCCGCCTCCCGGGGCGGCTCGGGCGACGGGGCGGGTTCGGCCGCCGGAGCCGGGGCTTGCGTAGGAACGGTGCGGTCGGGGGCGGCCGGGGTGACGTCGGCGGAGGGCACGGCCGGTGATGGTGACGGCGGAGCGGGCGGCGGCTTGGGATGCACCCGCCCGCCGGGCGCTCCGGCGGGCGCGAGGGTCTTCAGGAGCTCCAGCGGCACGAGGATCACCGCGCGGACACCTCCGTACGGCGACGGACCCAGATCGACGCTGAGACCGTGCCGGTGGGCGAAGCGGCCGACGACCGCGAAGCCGGTCTGCGGGATCTCGCCGACATCACCGACGCCGAGAAGGCGGCGGCCCGAGACGATGTCACGTGCTTCGGCCAGCCGGTGCTCGTCCAGGCCGAGGCCGCCGTCATCGACCTCGATGACCGCACCACGTTGCACGGTCCGCACCGTGACGGGCACGCCGGTCCTCGGCGGTGAGTACTCGGTCGCGTTGGCGAGCAGCTCCGCGACGAGATGGATCAGTGGTTCGACCACCGATGCGGTGATGCCGACATCCGGGTCACCGGTCACCTCGACCCGCTTGAACGAGACGATCCGGCCCGAGGCGGCCCGCACCACATCGACCAGCGCCAGCGGCTTCTGCCACTGCTGGCCGGGCCACTCCCCGCACAGAACCTTGAGACTCTGGGCGTGTCGCGCCTGCTGAGTTGCCGCATGGTCCACATGCATGGTGGCCTCGAGCAGGTCTGCGTCGCCCGGGTGACGCTCCGCCACACCCGTGACCGTCGCCTGAATCCGGTGTGCCGAGGTCTGGACTCTGCTCGCCAGCTCGACCAACGCGATGCGCTGCGACTCCTCGCGGTTGTCGATCGCATCGGACACATCCGTGAGCAGCCGGTCGAAGCGCTTGGAGAGCTCCCGGACGAGTGGCTCCGAACTGTCCCGCGATGCGGGAATCCCGCTCCTGCCGAGAGTGGCAGGTAGCCGCTTCTCCAGGAGGAACTCCGTCTCCTGGAGCGCCGCTTCGGACTGCTTGCGTACGTATGTGTGCCAGTCGGCATCACGGCGTGCGGCCTCCGCCTCACGCTCACGTATCTCGGTACCCAGGCGGATGGCTTCGGCCACGCTCGCCCGGTGCTGCCTGCACAGCTGGACGAGGCAGGCGAAGACCAGCAGAAAAGCCACAACGTATGCCACGGTCGCGGTCACGCCGATGTCTGCGATGGGCACCGCGGCTCCTGAGAAGGCAAGGAGCGTGAGTACGAGAGACGTCGCCCAAAGGCCATTGCCCCTACGGGGTTTGACAGTGGACGCGGGGGAACGAGCCATGGAAGACCTTTGATTCGGCAATAAGTCGATGTCTGGTGGAAGCCAGGCGTCGGACATCAAGAGACCTGCTGTGGGGGAGGACCGGGCGGGTGGCAGCACAGGAGTCCGCGGACCCGGGCGACCTGTCGGCATCGCCCCGGTTCGTCGTCGTCTTCACGGGAGGAACCACTCCTGCACCAGTAGTTGTCTGAAGATCGTATCTCCAATCCGCTTAAGCGGAAGTGCTCGCCGGGCGTGAACAGCCGTTGCTCCTCTTCCCGCTTGGATGCGCTGCGCCACAACTCACGCCTTGCAGGGCGGAAATCAGGGCTTCGGCATGGTCACCTGGCAATCCGTTCATGACGAAGTGTCAGATATGTTTGTTCCGCAAGTAAGAGCAGGCACAGGCTTCCAACTTTCGTGCGCAAGCTCGTCGCGACGAACGTCGCCCAGTACGTCAAAATCTCGTTTCAGGACAAGAAGAAGGACAGGAAGAACCGCCGACGCTAGAAGCCGTGGACCGTCGCGGAGGTCCAGAGGCTCATCGAGGGCATCGAGCGGGATCGGCTGTCCGCGCGCCTTCTGCTGAGCCTCATGGGCCTACTGCCCGCGAGGGCTACGCGGACTCCGGGTGCGTGGCGGTGGACGAACCGCTGAACACACGGCACCTCCGTGAGCACGTACCGGCTCATGCGTGAGCTGGAGATGCGACGCGTGCGGCTCTACGACGCGCGGCACTCGTGCCTCGGCTGCCTCGCCGTGAACGGGTGCCGGACATCGTCCTCGCCGCCTGGGCGGGGCACACGAACACGGCCTTCACAGAGGCCGAGTACGTCCACGTGGAAGTCGAAGACCTGCGGACGGCCGCGGCCGCGTGGGACGCTTTCCACGGGGCCGAACCGACCGGCAGCGAGAATCCGTGAGAGATGATCAGTGGTTGATCTGCCGAAAGCGCCCTTGACCTGCCTTGACCTGCGTCTATCCGTTCGCGTGTAGAACGCCGGTGTCCAGATTCTACTGGCGGTTTGTGCAGGCCGGCGCCGCGGTCCGGATTGTGGGTTGCTACGAGAACGGAGGCGCGTCCACCCGGCGCCAGGTCGCCACGGGGCCGGGGGCGCGGACATCCTCGGGAGTGACCCAGAAGGCCCTCCCTGATTCCGCGTTGTACTGCGCGCCTGTCCGCCCGTCCCCGGACGAGCGACCGGTCAGGCGGCGGCCGATCCACGGCATCAGGTGCCGGCGGGCGAAGCGGAGGTCTTCGACTCGTCGGATAGCCCATCCCGGGGGCACGGAGGCCGGGAGCGGCGTCCGCCAGTCGATTTCCGGCGGCAGCCCCAGCGTCTGCCAGACCGCCTCCGCCACCCTGTGGTGCCCGTCGGCCGTCAGATGGAGCCGGTCGACGTCCCACAGCCGGGGATCGCCCAGGGCCGGTGCCCCGTACAGATCGACGACCAATGCGCCGTGGCGGACCGCCAACTCGTCTACCAGGGAGAACAGCTCCTCCATCCGCGGCCGGAAGCGTTCCATCACGGGGCCGTTGCGACCGGGGCTGCGCATGAGCACCAGCTTCTTGCACGAGGGCGCGAGACGCTCCACGGCCTCTTCGAGCCGTCCGCGAACCATGCCCATGTCGCACTTGGGCCGCAGGGTGTCGTTGAGACCGCCGACGAGCGTGACGACATCGGCCCGCATGGCGGCCGCCGCATCGACCTGCTCGTCGACGATCTGGCCGATCAGCTTGCCCCGTACGGCGAGATTCGCGTAGCGGAATCCTGGCGTACGGACCGCGAGCCGTCCGGCGAGAACATCGGCCCAGCCCCGGTACGAGCCGTCGGGCAGCAGGTCCGACATGCCCTCGCTGAACGAGTCGCCGACCGCGACGAGACTAGTGTACGAGGCATTCATTTCCATGACGGTGCGATCGTATCGTGGTGCCCGCGGACCCATCCGGGCGACGTAGGCCGGGCACGAGGCGCGGCAGCGGGCTGCGAGCGACCGCGTCCCAGTCGCTCGGGGGCGGCGGGAAAGACCAACCCGGCGTCGACGGTCGGCGGTCCCGGAGAGACAGCCCTCCCATGACCGGAGGCCGCTCCCAAGACCGGAGGTCCCTCCCGTGGGCGGTGGTCCTTCCGCGGGACGGGGCGCGGCCGGGCCCGCTCGGACCCTCGTCGGGCCCGCTCGGAGCCCCCGCCCGGGCCCGCTCGGAGCCCGCCCGGCTCGCCCCCCACCGCCCCGCTCACCGGTCAGCGTGTCTGGGTCCGGCCCACCAGTTCCCGCAGCACGTCCTCCATCGTGACCAGCCCGGCCAGTCGATCGTCCTCGTCGAGCACTGCCGCCAGGTGCGTACGGCTGCGCCGCATCGCGGTCAGTACGTCGTCGAGCGGTGTGGCGGCCCGTACCCGGGCGATCGGCCGCATCGCTGTGACCGGGAACGGCACATCGCGCGGTGTGGCGTCCAAGGCGTCCTTCACATGGAGATAGCCAAGGATCCGCTCCTCGCTGTCCATCACCGGGAAGCGCGAGAAACCGGTCTCGTACGAGAGCTGTTCCAACTGCTCCGGCGTCGTTCCGATCCGGGCGTACACCACCCGCTCCACCGGCAGCACCACATCCCGCACCGGTCGCCGGCCGAGCTCAAGGGCGTGGCGCAGCCGTTCGGCCGCGCGGTCGTCGACCAGCCCCGCGTCCCCGGCGTCCTTCACCAGCCGGGCCAGTTCGTCGTCGGAGAACGTGGCGGACACCTCGTCCTTCGTTTCGACCCGCATGAGTTTCAGCAGTGCGTTGGCGAAGGCGTTGATCGCGAAGATCACCGGACGCAGCGCCCTGGCGAGAGTCACCAGTGGCGGTCCGAGCAGCAGCGCGGCCCGTACCGGCTCGGCCAGCGCGATGTTCTTCGGCACCATTTCGCCGAGCAGCATGTGCAGATACGTCGCCAAGGACAGCGCGATCACGAATGAGATCGGGTGGATCAGTCCGTGCGGCACACCCGCCACGTCGAAGACGGGCTCCAGCAGATGCGCGATGGCCGGTTCGGCGACGATGCCGAGGACCAGGGTGCAGAGGGTGATGCCCAGCTGCGCCGCCGCGAGCAGCGCCGATACGTGTTCGAGGCCCCACACGACGCTGCGCGCCCGCCGGTTCCCGGCCTCGGCCTCGGGCTCGACCTGGCTGCGGCGTACGGAGATCAGCGCGAATTCCGCGCCGACGAAGAAAGCGTTGACGACCAGGGTCAGCGCTCCGATGAAGAGCTGGACGGCGATCACCGGGCGTCCTCCGTCCGCTCGTCGCAGTCGCCGGGCAGCGGCGCATGCAGCAGGGCCCGCGCGGCACGGCGCCCGGAGGCGTCCACCACATCGACCCGCCAGCCGGCCAGCTCGAACGAATCACCTACGGCAGGTATGCGGCCGACCTCGGTGGCGACGAGTCCGGCGAGCGTCTCGTACGGTCCGTCCGGCACTCGCAGTCCGATCCTCTTCAGCTGGTCGATGCGGGCGGCGCCGTCGGCCGACCACAGGGTCCGACCGTCGGCGTCCTCGCCGGCCGGTGCCAGGTCCGGTGTCTCGTGCGGGTCGTGCTCGTCACGCACCTCGCCGACCACCTCCTCGACTATGTCCTCCAGGGTCACGACGCCGGCTGTGCCGCCGTACTCGTCGATGACGACGGCCATGGCGAGCTTGCCGGACAGCCGGTCCAGGAGCCGGTCCACGGTAAGGGTCTCCGGTACGAGCAGGGGTTCGCGCAGCATCTCCGAGACGCGGGTCCGGGGCCGCTGCTCGGCCGGGATGGCCAGCACGTCCTTGATGTGCGCCACACCGACGACGGTGTCGAGGCTGCCGCGGTAGACGGGGAAGCGGGACAGGCCGGTTGCCCGGGTGGCGTTCGCGACATCCTCTGCGGTCGCCTGCACCTCCAGCGCGGTGACCTGCACCCGCGGCGTCATGACGTTCTCCGCCGTCAGCTCCGCGAGGTTGAGCGTGCGGACGAACAGCTCTGCGGTGTCCGCCTCCAGCGCGCCCGCCTTCGCCGAGTGCCGGGCCAGGGCCACCAGCTCCTGCGGGCTGCGCGCCGAGGCCAGCTCCTCGGTGGGCTCCAGGCCGAGGCGGCGCAGGATCCGGTTCGCGGTGTTGTTGAGGTGGCTGATGAACGGCCTGAACAGGGCGGTGAAGGCCCGTTGCGGGGTCGCCACCGCCTTCGCTATGGCGAGCGGGGAGGAGATGGCCCAGTTCTTCGGGACGAGTTCGCCGACGACCATCAGGAACACTGTGGACAGGGCGGTTCCCAGGACGAGGGCGACGGACGACGCCACGCTCGGGGACAGGCCCACGGCCTCCACCGGACCGCGGATCAGCTTCGCGATGGACGATTCGGAGAGCATGCCGACCACCAGATTGGTGACGGTGATCCCGAGCTGTGCGCCGGAGAGCTGGAAGGTGAGGCTGCGTACGGCCTTCATCGCGCTCGCCGCGCCGCGCTCACCCCGCTCCACGGCCCGTTCGAGCTGGCCGCGCTCGACGGTGGTCAAGGAGAATTCGGCCGCGACGAAGGCGCCGCAGGCGAGCGAGAGCAGTACCGCCACGATCAGCAGAAGCACTTCGGTCATCGGTTCACCTCCGTCCCATGATCGGGCAGGGGCGGGAGGATTGCTCGGTGCCGGGACTGTCGACTACTGGGGGGCTCGCCCATGCGCGGACGCTCACACCTTTCGGAAGGATCGGTCAGGAGTCCACTTATCGTAAAGGATCGGCAAAGAAGGGTGCTCTTTTCGGGTGATCACCGCTTCAGTCCGTGAGGGGTTTCACCCAACGGCTCCACTGCGGCTCGGGCCCGTAGCCCGCGGCGCGCCAGGCATGCTGCGCCAGTTCATTGCGGTCGAGCACCATCGCGTCGCCACGTCGCCCGCCCAGCCGCACGAAGCGTTCCTCCGCGGCGGCGAGCAGCGCGCTGCCGACACCTCGGCGCCGTCGGTCGGGATGGACCGCGAGCCGGTACAGGTGGCACCGCCAGCCGTCGAACCCGGCGATCACCGTGCCGGCGAGTACGCCGTCGGACTCGGCGAGGATCAGCGCCTGCGGATCACGGGCGACCAGCCGCTCGACCCCGTCCCGGTCGTCACTGATGCTCGTTCCCTCGGCCGCCACCTTCCAGAAGGCGAGGACGGAGTCGAGGTCGGCCGGTGTCGCGGCCCGTACGACGAGGTCGTGCTTGTCGGCATAGAGGTTGTTCATGCCGGGATCCCATCACCGGGACGGCGGGAGCGACGAACGAATTCCGCCATGTGGTCACGGACGGACGGGTCGGCACGCACGGCCGCGTGGTCGTGGACGACCGGTGCGGTCCACGGCGACGGGTGCGGTCGACGCGGTGACCGGTGCGGTCACGCACGACCGGTGTACGGGGCACCGTATGGTTCCTCTTGCTGGTGCTAGCACACCCGCGCTAGCGTGATGCTGTGCCGAAGACTCAGCTGAACGTGAGAGTGGACGAGGCCACCGCCGAGGCCGCGCGACAGCGCGCGCTGCAGAGGGGGATGAGCGTGAACCGCTACATAGAGGAGCTCGTGAAGCAGGATGCGGGCGAGGTCGGACACACCTTTGTCGAAGCCGCGGCCGACTTCATGAAGCAGTACGAGTCGGTGTTCGCCGAGGAGTTCGGCCCGGAGCGCAAAGGCACGCGTTGAATCTCCAGATCGACCTTTCCTGGCTGCTCATGGTGGCCGAGCACAAGACCCCCGGCGATCCGCAGGTCGTGGACTGGGGTGCGCTCGTGGCCGCGGTGGCCCGCCATGAAGCCGAGATCTTCGGCAGCCCCGTCTACAGCGACCCGCACTCCAGGGCCGCGGCCCTTCTGCAGTTGCTGCTCCACGTCCCCGCGCTCGAACACTCCAACGCGATGTTCTCCTCGGCTGTCGCGTACGGCTACCTCGTCGCTTCCGGGCTGAAGGTCATCACCTCGCCCGAGCAGGTGCGTGACCTGGCCCGACTGGTGAAGGAGGGCAAGGCGGACGTCCGGGCGATCGCCGACGAACTGCGCCAGTGGAGTCTGTGAGGTCTCCGGCCCGGAGGTCCCCGGCCAGCGGGACGATTCCGGTGCGCGTAGTGGGCTGTACGTGCCCAGTGCGCCCAGTGGGCTGTACGTTTCCGGTGCGCGCTGTGGGATACGCGGCGGCGAACCGATGGATCAGTCCACCACGGCCGACCGCCGGGCCACGCCCAGCACGCAGTCGGACGTGGGCAGCGGGATTCCCCAGTCCGGCATCCTGACCCGCCGGTAGGCCTCGACCGTGAGCCCGGCCCTCTCGATGGCGGCCAGGGTGTCGCGCGCCGTATGACACCCGCCCATCAGCAGCGGCCAGACCGTACGGTCCAGTGCCCGCTGGGTGGCTGCCATCACCCGGTCGTCGGCTCGCACATGCTCGAAGAAGCGCAGCTCGGCGCCGGGCCGCAGCACCCGCACGATCTCCGCGAGCGATCGCTCCACATTCCGTACGGTGCACAGCACCAGCGAGGTGACCGCTCCGTCGAACGCCTCGCTCTTCACCGGCAGGGCCTCCGCCGTGCCCGGCACCACATCCACCGGAATTCCGGCACGCAGTGCCGACGCCACCGCCAACTGCCGCAGGCTGCGCTCGGGTTCGATGGCCACCACCTCCGATACCGCGGGCGGGTAGTGCGCGAAGTTCAGGCCGTTGCCCGCACCTATGTCGATGACCCGGCCGGACAGACCGGCCAACAGCTCAGAGCGCACCGCGGCCAGCCCGGCCCCGGTCTCCGCCGCCACGCTCATCCGGGCGTAGAGCCGGGCGAAGACGGGGTGGTGTACCGCGTCCTCCGGGATTTTCGTGCTGCGAAGACGCATGACGCGCATGACGGACCTCCTCGACACGGCACTCGACCCGCAAGGTACGGCTACTTCGATTCTCCCCCGTCACGCACGGCTCAGCCGCTCGTCCGGCGGTCGGTTCCCGCCCAGCTCCGCAGCCAGCCAACTCCCGGCCTGTGCACGGAAAACGGCCGGCTCCAGCGCCCCCGCACCGGCCGGGACCGCGCCCAGCAGCGGGGCACCCGCCGCCACCGGAAGGTCCGACAGATTGCAGCGCGCCGCGAGGTCCGGCTCGGCGGGCATGCTGCCCACCACCACGCCGAGGCACTCCAGCCCCCGGGCCCGCAGGGCCTCCGAGGTCAGGGCCGTGACGTTGAGCGTGCCCAGTCCCGCCTGCGTCACGACCAGGACCGGTGCGGTCAGCAGCCGGGCCGCGTCGGCGAGGGTCGCGCCCTCGTCGTCGAACCGCACGAGCAGTCCGCCCGCACCCTCGACCAGCACCAGATCGTGTTCGGCCGCCAGCTTCCCGGCGGCCTCGGCGATCTCGTACGGCCGTACCGGTGGGAGACCGGCCCTGCGGGCGGCCGTGGCCGGGGCCAACGGCTCGGGGAAACGGGCGAGTTCGACCGCGGTCACCTGGCCGCCCGCCAGCCGCACGACCTCGGCGGCATCCCCGCGCTCGCCCGGGGCCAGCCCGGTCTGCGCGGGCTTGAGCACCGCGACGCGGCGATCCCGGTAGGCCGCCGCCACGGCCGCGGTCACCACCGTCTTGCCGATCTCCGTGCCCGTACCCGTCACCACCAGAACCGTCATCTCAGCCCTCCCGCGCAGCCGCGCACACGGCGCGGCAGATCCGCGCCACATCGTCGTCACCGGTCACATACGGCGGCATCGTGTAGACGAGATCGCGGAACGGCCGCAGCCACACGCCCTCCCGCACCGCCGCCCGGGTCGCGGCAGCCATGTCCACCTCGTGGTCGAGCTGTACGACGCCGATCGCGCCCAGCACCCGCACGTCCCGCACGCCGGGCAGCTTTGCCGCCGGGGCGAGACCTTCCCGCAGCCCCGTGCCGATCCGCCGGACCTCCCGCTCCCAGTCCTGGCCGAGCAGCAGGTCGATCGAGGCGCACGCCACCGCGGAGGCGAGCGGATTGCCCATGAACGTCGGTCCGTGGGCCAGCACCGGCACGTCGCCGCGCGAGATACCTTCCGCCACCCGAGAGGTGCACAGCGTCGCCGCCATCGTCAGGTAGCCGCCGGTCAGCGCTTTGCCCACGCACATGACATCGGGCGAGATCCCCGTGTGCCCGGCGGCGAACAGCTTCCCCGTACGGCCGAACCCCGTGGCGATCTCATCGAACACCAGTAGCACGTCGTGCGCGTCGCACGCCTCGCGCAGCACCCGCAGATAGGCGGGGGAGTGGAACCGCATACCGCCCGCGCCCTGCACCACCGGCTCTACGATCACCGCGGCCAGCCGGTCGGCGTGCTCCGCGATCAGTTCGCGCAGATGACGGGCGTACGCGGCATCCGGCTCCGCGTCGAAACCGGCCGGTGGCTCGTCCGCGAAGATCTGCCGGGGCAGCACGCCCGACCACAGCTCGTGCATGCCGCCCTCGGGGTCGCACACCGACATCGGCTGCCAGGTGTCCCCGTGGTATCCGCCGCGCCAGGTCAGCAGCCGCTGCTTGGCCGGCCGCCCGGCCGAGCGCCAGTACTGCAGGCACATCTTGACCGCGACCTCGACCGACACCGAACCCGAGTCGGCGAGGAAGACGTGCCGCAGCGGCTCGGGGGTGATCTCGACCAGCCGGGTGGCCAGCCGCACGGCGGGCTCATGGGTGAGCCCGCCGAACATCACATGGCTCATCCGGTCCAACTGGCCGCGCGCCGCCTCGTTGAGCACCGGGTGGTTGTAGCCGTGCACCGCCGACCACCACGACGACATGCCGTCGACCAGTTCCTGCTGCCCGTGGGCCGGTTCGGCCAGCCGGAGCCGTACCCCGGACGCGGACTCCACGACCAGCGGCTCCTGACGTCCCGGCATGGGGCCGTACGGATGCCAGACGTGGGCCCGGTCCAGGGACCGCAGCTCGGCCGGGGCGAGGGCCTCAGGCATTGGGAGCGAGATCCGTGCCCGCACCGCGACGGCGCACCGCCACCAGATCCGTGCGCGCCGCCGGGACCTCGCCGGGTTCGGCCACGGCATCCCCGGGCGCGTCGCCGCACGGCGCGCGTCCGGCGTCATGCGAGCTGCATCCGCCGTCGTGCGCCGCACCGCGTCCGGCGTCATGCGAGCTGCATCCGCCGTCGTGCGCCGCACCGCATCCGTCGTCGTGCGCCGAGCCGCATCCGTCGTCGTGCGAACCGCAGCCGCCACCCGCCGGCGCACGGTGCGCGGGCAGCGTCGTCGTGCCCGCTCCCTCCACCTCGAAACCGGCGTCCGCGATCATGTCCAGATCCGCCTGCCCCGCCTGCCCCTCACTGGTCAGGTAGTCGCCCAGGAAGATCGAGTTGACCAGGTGCAGGGCGAGCGGCTGCATCGAGCGCAGATGCACCTCGCGTCCGCCCGCGAGCCGGACTTCCACGTCCGGGCAGACGAACCGGACCATCGCCAGAATGCGCAGGCACCGCTGCGGGGTGAGGTTCCACTCCTTGGCCAGCGGGGTTCCCTCGAACGGGATCAGGAAGTTCACCGGCACCGAGTCCGGGTCCAGCTCCCGCAGCGAGAAGACGACATCGACCAGATCGGCGTCGCTCTCGCCCATCCCGGCGATCAGCCCGGAGCACGCCGAGAGCCCGGCGGCCTGCGCCTGCTGCACGGTCTCCACCCGGTCCGCGTAGGTGTGGGTGGTGGTGATGTCCCCGTACGTCCCCTCGGACGTGTTGAGGTTGTGGTTGTACGCGTCGGCGCCCGCCGAACGCAGCCGGTCGGCCTGTCCGTCGGAGAGCAGACCGAGACAGGCGCACACCTCCACGCCCTCGTGTCGCTCCTTGATCGCCTCGATGGTCTGCGACACCCGGTCGACATCACGGTCCGTCGGTCCGCGGCCGCTCGCCACCAGACACACCCGCTTGGCGCCACCCGCCACCCCGGCCGCGGCGGCCTTCGACGCTTCATCCGGTTTCAGCCAGGTGTACTTGAGGATCTCGGCCTTCGAGCCGAGCCGCTGCGAGCAGTACGAGCAGTCCTCGGGGCAGAGCCCGGACTTGAGGTTGACCAGATAGTTCAGTTTCACGCGCCGCCCGAACCACTGACGGCGCACCCTTCCGGCCGCGGCCACCACGTCGAGCAGATCGTCGTCCGAGGTCGCCAGTACGGCGAGTGCTTCTTCGCGGGTCGGCAGCTCGCGCCGCAGCCCCTTGTCCACCAGCGTGTTCAGGAGGTCCATGACGTCGATCCTGGCCTACGGCACGGCCCGCAGCCAAGGAGGAACCGGACAGCAGAGTCCGCCGATGGTGTGTGTATTGCCACACCATGACCTGCTGCGCCCCCGGCTAGGGTCTGTGAGCTGCCTACAAAAGGGACCGCTCATGTCCTTCGCCCCGTTCGACTGGATCGACGACGAGGCGCGCCGCCGCGCGGACGCCGGACTCGTCCGTACGCTCCGCCCCCGGCCCGCCGAACCAGAACTCCTGGATCTCGCGAGCAACGACTATCTGGGCCTGACCCGGCACCCCGAGGTCACCGCTGCCGCCGCCGAGGCCGCCCGCCGGTGGGGTGCGGGTGCGACCGGATCGCGCCTCGTCACCGGCTCCACCGCCCTGCACGCCGAACTCGAACACGAACTGGCCGAATTCTGCGGGTTCGAGGCGGCCCTGGTCCTGTCATCGGGGTACGCGGCCAATCTCGCCGCCCTCACCGCGCTCACCGGCCGCGGCTCGCTGATCGTCTCCGACGCGGGCAACCACGCCTCGATCGTGGACGGTTGCCGGCTCTCCCGGGCCGAGACCGCCGTCGTGCCGCACGCCGATCCCGACGCCGTGCGCAAGGCCCTGCAGACACACGACGGCCGTGCGCTGGCGGTCACCGACTCCGTCTTCTCGGTCGACGGCGACGCCGCGCCGCTGCCCGAACTGGCCGACGCCTGCCGGACGGAGGGCGCCGCACTGCTCGTCGACGACGCGCACGGCCTGGGCGTGCTGGGGGGCGGCGGCCGGGGTGCGCTCGCTGCCGCCGGTCTCGCGGGCGGCGACGGCATCGTCACCACGCTCACCCTCTCCAAGTCCCTGGGCAGTCAGGGTGGAGCGGTCCTCGGTCCGGCCCGGGTCATCGAGCACCTCGTCAACACGGCCCGGACCTTCATCTTCGACACGGGGCTCGCGCCGGCCGCCGCGGGCGCCGCACTGGGCAGCCTGCGGCTGCTCGGCCGCGAGCCGGAGCGCGCCGAACGGGTCCGGGACGTGGCCACCGCGCTGTTCGAGCGGCTGACCGCCGCCGGCCTGACCGCGGTACGCCCCGACGCCGCCGTGGTCTCGGTACGCGCGCCCTCGGCGGACGCGGCGGTGCGCTGGGCGGCCGACTGCCGTACCGCCGGGATCGCGGTGGGATGCTTCCGGCCGCCGTCGGTGCCGGACGGCGTCTCCCGGCTGCGGCTGACCGCGCGCGCCGATCTGACCGAGGAACAGATCGCCGACGCGGTGGCGATCGTGCGGCGGACCGCTCCGGTCAGCTGACCGGACCCCGGTGCAGGCCGGAGACGAAAGAGGTCCAGGCCGCCGCCGAGAATCGCAGCGGTGGCCTGGACACATCCTTGGAGTCCCGCACGGCCAGCCGTCCGTCACCGAACGGCGCGGCATCCACGCAGTTGTTCATCCCCGTGCTGCGGCTGCTGCGCCGCCACCGTAACGAATGCTGTGCGAAGCAGTCCGACATGACGCCCTCCTCGGGCGGTCCGGGGTCACTGATCGTCGCGATCGATCGCGGCGATGAGGTCCAACGAGTGCTGCGGCGACAGCGCGTGCGCCTGCATCGTGCGGAAGGCCGAGCTGTACGCCTCAAGGTCTTCTTTCCGCTCCAGATAGAGGCTACTCGTCAAATGGTCGAGAACTACCACGTCCAGATCAGAAGTGTTCGGAAATGAGAAGATAACGAAAGGGCCGGTGAGGCCGGCATATTCACCGACCGAGAACGGAAGCAACTGAAGCTGAACGTGGGGAAGTTGAGCCACGCGGGTCAGATGGCGCAGCTGGTTTCTCATCACTCGGCGCCCGCCGACCCGGCGCCGCAGTACCGCCTCGTCGAGCACCGCGCTCAGCCGCAGTGGCGGATCGGTCCGCAGCACCCCCTGCCGGGCGAGCCGTACCTCCACCAGGGAGTCCAACTGGCCCGCGGGTAACCCGTCCAGCGACGCCCGGGTCACCGCACGGGCGTAGTCCGCCGTCTGCAGGAGCCCGGGCACCACCGAGGTCTCCAGGGTGCGCGCGGTCCGCGCCTGGGACTCCAGGCTGATGAAGTCGCGGTACTGGGGCGGAATCAGACCGCGATACGCATGCCACCAGCCGGTGCCGCCACCGCCCGCCGAACCCGCCAGGCCCTCCAGGAGCGTCCGCAGTTGCGGGTCGTCCACACCGTACGCGTCCAGCAGCCGTGCCACGTCGGCCGGCCGCACTCCACTGACACCGGTCTCGATCCGGCTCACCTTCGACTGGTGCCAGCCGAGCATCCGCCCGGCGTCCCGGCTGGTCAGCCCCGACGCCAGCCGCAGACTCCGCAACTCCTCCCCGAGCTTGCGGCGTCGTACCACGGGACCGTGCCGCATCGGCGGCCTCCCTCCCTTTTCCCGCTCCTTCTCCTGCCGAGCGGACAGTGTGACGCCCGCATACGGTTTTGCGGGGCAGGGTTCACCGCATTGAGCGACAGATATATGCATATCTTGGTGGATCGCCGCCGGAGGGGCAGCATCAATGGCAATCTGGCGCGAAGCACAACCGGGACCGATGGCGAGTCGGTCCGGGTGGAAAGGGACGGCTCGCCATGGCAGAGCACCAAGAAGCAAGCATCACTCTGCCGAGCGAGCCGGTCTCGGTCGCGGTGGCTCGGAGATATGTGGACCGGGTGCTCACCGAATGGGGCCTGGCCACCGCGACGGAGTTCGCCGACGGCATTCGGCTCATCGTCTCGGAGCTCGCGACCAACGCCGTTCAGCACACCTTCGGACAGTCGCCCACCTTCACCGTGGACCTGAGGCTGGAGCGGGAGGAACAGCTGCAGTTGGGGGTGACGGACAGTCACCCGCGCTGGCCCCGGCGGCTGCCCGCCGCCATCCAGCAGGACAACGGACGGGGCATGGTGATCATCCGCTCCCCGGCCAAGGAGTGCGGAGGCCGGCTCACCGTCGCCCTCACCGCCGACGGCGGCAAGACGGTCTGGATCGCGCTCCCGTGGAGCATCCCCGTACAGAACAGACGGGCCTCCCGATCCGTCGCGTTCCCCGGGCAGGCCGACGGCTCGCTCGCCGACCGAACACCTGGGGCAACGCGCTAGATTGACGGACCGATCCTTGTCCAAAGGCAGTTGGAGACGCACGGTGACCGAAGTCGTACTGTTTCATCATGCTCAGGGCCTTACCCCGGGCGTGACTGCCTTTGCCGACGAACTGCGCGGTGACGGGTTCACCGTGCGTACGCCCGACCTGTACGACGGCCGTACGTTCGACACCCTGGAGGCGGGGCTGGCGTATGCGGAACAGATCGGCGTCGAGGACATACTCGATCGCGGCACGCGGGCGGTGGCCGACTCACCGGCGGGGCTGGTCTGCATCGGATTTTCCCTCGGTGTGCTGCCCGCGCAGAAGCTGGCGCAGACGCGGCCCGGCGCACGCGGCGCCGTATTCGTCCACTCGTGCGTGCCGAGCTCCTTCTTCGGAACGTGGCCATCGCAGGTACCGGTCCGCATCCACGCCATGGAGGAGGACCGTCTGTTCACCACCGAGGGCGACGCGGACGCCGCCCGCGCACTCGTCGACGAGGCCCCCGACGCCGAGCTGTACCTCTACCCGGGCGACCAGCACCTGTTCGCCGACAGCTCGCTGCCCTCCTACGACGCCGAGGCTGCCACGCTGCTCCTCGACCGCACGCGGACGTTCCTCCGCTCCCGGTGAGCTGCGCCCGGCGGCCGCCCGATCACCCGCTCTCGCCACCGCGTCAGCGGACCCGACCGTAAGAGACGCGCTTCGTCCAGATCTTCTCCAGCCGGACCACCGCACCGGTCCTCGGCGAGTGCCAGATCTTGCCGTGACCGGCGTAGATCCCCACGTGGTAGACGTGGCGGCCAAAGTGGAAGAAGACCAGATCGCCGCGTTGCCTGTGCGAGGCCGGGATGTGGCGGGTCTTGTTGTACTGCTGCTGGGCCGTGCGGGGGAGCTTCTTGCCGGCCTTCTTGAACGAATAAGCCGTCAGCCCCGAGCAGTCGAAGCGGTTGGGGCCGATGGCCCCCCACCTGTACGGCGACCCCTTCTTGGACGCGGCGACCTTGAGCGCCTTCATGGAGAGAGTTGCCGCCTGGGCCTCCGTTGCGGCGCCCGGGGCGAGCATGGTGCCGCCGACGGCGGCCAGAGTCAGAACCGAGGCCGTGCCGGCCCGGGCGAGCAGAGACGGGACATGAACCTGCGCAGTCATGCGCAACCCTTCGTCAGCCGCCTGTGAAGGATGACCTGTCGGGTTCGGGCTGGCGAAGTTGCCCGGCCGCGCTCGGCGGCTTCACCCCGAGGGTCGACCGGTGATCCGGCCGACCCGTTGTGCTCGGGTCCTCCACTCCTGCCGATCCACTTCTGTCGACCAGACATCCGGACGGCGGCAGGACTCGGCGTCCGCCCGGACCGCCCCGTCGCTGTGGCGGGGGCTTGTCGTCCCAGGGATCTTGACTCACCGACTGCCGGATTTCCGAGGAGAAACGACGAATCGTGAGTCTCCTCATGGCTGACCCGTTCGGGTGGAGCCGACGATTCCGAGAGCGCCGACGGTTGTTCGGACCGGTCCCGTACCAGGGCTGGAATCCCAGATTCCGCTCATTGTCCACTCGAAGAACGCAAGTGGAGAAATCTCTCGCGAGAGGGACTTTCTACGCCGAAAGAGCTAGGAATTTCGATGCGACCACCGGGCGTGTCGCGAAGGGGAGTTGGGTGCCTCCGGCCGGGGCGGGTTGCGGGGAGCCCGGCTGGTCCCGGCCGGCCCGGCGGAAAATCGGTTGATCAACTCGTCGGATCGGGGGGTACGGTGACGCGTCCGGCCCGCCGTTCTCCGTCCAGCACCCGCAGCGCCCGGGCCAGGGTGGCGGCGTGGATCCGTGCTTCGCCGCGCTCGTGCATCAACGTGAGGGCGTCCCGCAGCGCGCCCGCCCGTGAGGCCAGTGCCTGTGCGGCCCGCAGTGCGGAGTAGGTGTCGTCGCCGCGGGCCGGGTTGATCCGGCCCAGTTGGTCGAGGACTTCGAGATAGCGGTCGATGAACTCGCCCTCGGCGCGGGTCAGCGCGGGCAGTGGTGGCAACTCCGGTGGTCGCATCGGGCGTTCACCGTGCGCCGTGCGGCGGGAGTGACGACTTCCGGTTCTCCATGATGTGGTCCACCAGGCCGTACGCCTTGGCGCCGGGGGCGTCGAGGATGAGATCGCGCTCGATGTCGGAGGCGATCTGCTCGGCGCCGCGGCCGGTATGGCGGGCCAGCAGTGAGGTGAGCATCTCGTGGACCCGTTCCAACTCCCGCGCCTCGATCTCCAGATCGGAGGGCTGGCCCTGCACCGGATCGGTGAGCGCGGGCTGCTGTACGACGACCCGCGCCCCAGGCAGCGCGTGCCGCCTGCCGGGAGCGCCCGCCGCGAGCAGCACCGACGCGCAGGAACCTGCCTGACCGAGGCAGTAGGTCTCCACCTCGCAGGTGAGGTACTCCATCGTGTCGTAGATCGCCGACATGGCCCCGAACGAGCCGCCGGGGGAGTTGATGTAGAGGGAGATGGGCCGGTCCGGGGCGGCGTGTTCCAGATACATGAACTGGGCGACCAGGTCATTGGCGGCGGTGTCGTCGACCGGGGTGCCGAGGAAGACGATCCGTTCGGCGAGCAGCTTGGAGTACGGGTCGAGGGTGCGGGTCCCGTTGGTCGTGCGCTCGGTGAACTCGGGCAGCACGTAGCGGGCGGCAGGACGGAACAGCATGAACGATGCCTCTCCTCCGGGATCTGTACGGGATTCGCGTGAGCGGACTCTGTGCGAGCACCTGTAAAAAATGTACAGGACGTACAGAAGGTTATGATGGGGAGCATGGCCTACGAGATTCCGGTGACGCAAGCCCGAGCTGAGCTCGCCGAACTGATCAACCGCGTCGTCTACGGCGGCGAGCGAGTGGTCGTGACACGGCACGGCAAGCCCCTCGTGGCGCTCGTTTCGGCCGCTGACCTGGAGCGACTCGAAAACGGAGGGGCGGCGGACGAGGAGCAGGTGATCAGCTCGGTCTCCTCGATCGGCTCCTCCGTGTCCGCTCCCGGCGAACGGAGGCGTTTCGGCATCGCGGCGGAACACCGGGGGCATTCCGAGCCCGGCGCCTGAGCGCGGCGTCCGGGCCTGACGCCTGAGCTCGCAGCCCGGGCTCGGCGCCTGAGGGTGCCGCCGACGACCCGTGACGTGGAATGCCGCAGCGCCCCCGGCCGTGGCGGGGCTTCGGGGGCGCTGCGGCATGCCTGAACGGGGGCCGGGCTGCCAGGGTGGCTCCGGGGCACCGGCCCCCGATGTGCCGCTCGGCCGGGTGCCGCGTGGGCTGTTCGAGGGCAGGGTGTGTGGTGCGGCCGCCCACGGTCTGCGTCTCAACGTCGCCGCCGGAACGGCCGTGCGCTTCGAACCCGGCATACCCGTCGACGTCGAACTCGTTCCCCTCGCCGGACGGCGCATCGTCCCCGGCCTGCCGGACCCGGGCCGGAAACGGCCCGTACGCCCGGGTCACCGTCGTCGGAGTCATGAGCGCACCGCTCGACGGCGACCGGCTCGCCATCGAGGCGTGGGTCGGGGACGGCGCCCGGCTCACCGTCGGCTCGGCGGCGGCGACCATCGCCCTGCCGGGGCCGGGGCCGGCCGCCGAACCCGCCACGTATGACATCGAGTTGAGCGTGGGGGAGCAGGGCGGGCTCTGCCAACTGCCGGAGCAACCCGTCTCGGCGCACGGCAGTGCCCTGCGCATGACCACGCGCGTCGAACTCGCCCCCACCGCAAGGCTGGTGCTGCGCGAGGAGCAGATCCTCGGCCGGCACGGCGAGAGGACCGGCACCTTCACCAGTCGCCTCACCGTGCGTCGCGCCGGCCGTCCGCTGATCGACCAGCAGGTCGCGTACGGGCCGGGAGCACCCCAAGGACGGGACGGCGCGGTCGTACTGGGCGGCCATCGAGCCGTCGGTCAACTCCTCGTCGTAGACCTGGCGTTCAGTGAGAAATGCCCCGAAGCGCGCCTGCTGGGACCAACGGCAGTCCTCACCCCGCTCGCCGGTCCGGGTGTGCTGGTGACCGCGGTCGCCCCCGACGCTCGCCTGCTGCGCAGGGCCCTGAACGAGGCTCTGAACGACGTACTCCACACCCCGGCAGGCTGAACACCGCTCAGCGGGACACGGATGTCCGGTTATGGATTCGGTAAAGAAGTGGGTGTGTGGCCTGTTCCCAGGAACCTCACAGACGACAGGATCCGCGGGAGGTCCCGAATGAACCGCGCCGCCACCGGCGGCGCTTCAGATATGGGGGAGGTTCCACTTGAGACGCACAGCAGCGCTCGGCTCGGCCGGCGCTCTGATCGCGGGCACGCTCATAGCGGGCGCGATATCCGCACCGGCGGCCACGGCCGAAAGCCGTCACCACCAAGGTTCCGAGGCGCATGGTGTCGAGCTCGCCGCGGCACGGGCGGCCAGGGCCGGCATCGACTGGAAGGACTGTCCGGCCGACTGGGCCCTGGCCAAGCCGATCCAGTGCGGCTGGGTGACCGTACCGCTCGACTACGCGAGGCCCGACGGCAAGCAGATCAAGCTCGCCGTCGACCGGCACGTCAGCACCGGCACCAAGGTCGAGCGGCAGGGCGCCCTGCTCTACAACCCGGGCGGCCCCGGCGGTTCGGGGCTGCGGTTCCCGACCCGGATCACCAACGAGAACCCCCTCTGGGCGAACACGGCGAAGGCCTACGACTTCGTGGGCTTCGACCCGCGGGGCGTCGGCCACTCCGCGCCGATCTCCTGCGTCGACCCCCAGGAGTTCGTCAAGGCCCCGAAGGCCGACCCCGTACCCGACTCCGAAGCCGACAAGCGTGCCCAGCGCAAGCTCGCAGCCGAGTACGCGGACGGCTGCGCCGAACGCAGCGGCGACATGCTGCCGCACATGACCACGCCGAACACCGCACGCGACCTGGACGTCATCCGCGCCGCCCTCGGTGAGAAGAAGCTCAACTACCTGGGCGTCTCCTACGGCACCTATCTCGGCGCGGTCTACGGCACGCTCTTCCCGACCCACGTCCGCCGCATGGTCGTCGACAGTGTCGTCGACCCGTCGAAGGACAACATCTGGTACCAGGCCAACCTCAACCAGGACATCGCCTTCCAGAAGCGCTGGGACGACTGGAAGGCATGGGTCGCCGAGAACGACTCCGCCTTCCACATCGGCAACACCCCCGCGAAGGTCGAGGAGGCGTGGCTGAAGCTGCGCGCCAGTGCCAAGAAGAACCCGATCGGTGGCGTCGTCGGCCCCGCCGAACTCATCGGTTTCTTCCAGAACGCGCCGTACTACGACTCCACCTGGGCGCTCGTCGCCCAGACCTGGAGCGACTACCTGGGCGGCGACACCCGGGCACTGGTCGACGAGGCGGCCCCGAACATGTCGGACACCGCGGGGAACATCTCCTCGGAGAACGGCAACGCCGTGTACACGGCCGTCGAGTGCACGGACGCCAAGTGGCCCACCAGCTGGCAGAAGTGGGACCGCGACAACACCAGGCTGCACAAGGACTACCCGTTCATGACCTGGGCCAACGCCTGGATGAACCTGCCCTGTGCGACCTGGTCGGCCAAGCAGCAGACCCCGGTGAACGTCAAGACCGGCAAGGGCCTGCCCCCGGTGCTGATCGTGCAGTCCACGCGTGACGCCGCCACCCCGTACCAGGGCGCCGTCGAACTGCACAAGCGCTTCGAGGGCTCGCGCCTGATCACGGAACGGGACGCCGGCTCGCACGGTGTCACCGGTCTGGTCAACCCCTGCATCAACGAGCGGGTGGACACCTACCTGCTCACGGGCAGGACCGACCGCGACGACGTGACGTGCGCCCCGCACGCCACACCCAAGCCGTAGCGGTCACACCCAGCGGTCCCGAGTAACGGGAACGGGCGGCCCCGGAACCACCGGCCGCCCGTTCTCGCGTCACCGGTTCCGCCTCATGCCTGCCGGTCGTACGCCGCAAGCCAGGCGTCCTCCGCCGCGTAGTCGAAGAGCTTCGCCCCGTACGACCGCAGCACGGCGGGATAGGCCTCCGTCCAGTCCCTGCCCGCCAGTTGCGCGGCGATCCACTCGACCGTCTCCGGAAGCGACTGAGCGTAACCCGTCACCGGCCGGTACCCGAGCTCCCGCTCGGCGGCCGCCATGTCGTACACGACGGGATGGGGGCAGCTCCACGGCGTCTCCCCGACGCCGTCCTCCCCGGGTGCGCCCGCCATCAGCGCGGTCTCGGTGCTCCGGCCGAGCACCGCGTCGACGGCCGCGCCGATCTCCGCGACCGTCGGCGCCTGCGGATCCCCGGCATTGAGCACCCGCGAACCCGGCCGCCCGGCGGCGAGCCGGATCAGCTCGGCCAGGTTGGCGGAATGAACCGGGTGGAACCGGGACGCGCCTTCGTACGAGAGCACCCGTCGCTCCCGGCCATCCAGCAGCCTCTTCACGAAGTACAGCTCGCGCGGGGAGCGGCAGTACGGCCCGTGAATCGCCCCCGCGCGCAACAGCGTGACCGGCAGCGCGTTCCCCACCGCCAGTAGATCCTGCTCCAGCTGGACCTTCCGCGTCCCGTAGGTGGCATCACGGGCCGGAACGGTGCGCCGGGTCTCCGGGATCGGCACGGGGTACCGGGGAAATCCATCGGGCTCGTCCTGCGTATCGAAGCTGCGCCCCTGATCGTCCTCGTACACCGCACCGCTGGAGATGACCACCGCCGAACCGATCCGGTCCGCGAGGCCGGTCAGCTGCCGGGCGTGGTCCGCGCCGTACGCCACCATGTCGACCAGTACGTCACAACCGTCGCCCAGGGCGGCCGCGAGCGCCCCGTCCTCGTTCCGGTCGAGAGCCTTCGTGCGCACCGCGTCGTCCCACCGCGCGTCCCGGCCGCCGCCGCGGGAAGCGGCCGTCACCTCCCAGCCGTCCTCGACGAGCGCCCGTACGGCCGCTCGCCCGATCTGTCCCGTCGCTCCCAGAACCCATGCGTTTCCCTTGGTCATGAGAGGCACGCTAGGCCCGGACCGCGGCCCGGACGAGCGGAGTTCACCCTGCGCGGATCCGCCGTCAGCGTCGCAGTTTCGGGAACTTCTTCGACTGCCCGGACTGCTTGGTCTGCCTGGTGTGCTCGTCCTGCGCGGCCTTCACCTTGGCCGCGTACTCGTCGACGTACTCCTGGCCGGAGAGCGTGAGGATCGCGTACATGATCTCGTCGGTGACGGCCCGGATCGCCGCCTTCTGGTTCTCCAGACCGGCATAGCGGGAGAAGTCCAGCGGCTCGCCGAAGCGGATGGTGACCCGCTTGATGCGCGGAACGACCTGTCCCGGCGGCTGGATCTCGAACGTGCCGACCATCGCGCACGGCACCACCGGCACCTGCGCCCTGATCGCCATCACGGCCACGCCGACCTTGCCCTTGTAGAGCCGGCCGTCGTGCGAACGGGTGCCCTCGGGATAGATCCCCAGCAGCTCGCCCCTGCTCAGCACCCCGAGCCCTGCGCGGATCGCCGCCTGCCCTGCCTCCTTGCCGGACCGGTCCACCGGAATCTGGCCGATGCTGTGGAAGAAGGCCGCCGTCAGCCGCCCCTTCACTCCCGGCCCGGTGAAGTACTCCGCCTTGGCGAGGAACGTGATGCGCCGTTTGAGGATCGCGGGCATCAGAAAATGGTCGGAGAACGACAGATGGTTACCGGCGACGATGGCCGCGCCATGCTCCGGGATGTGCTCCAGACCCTCGATCCTGGGGCGGAAGAACAGCCGGAGAAGCGGCCCGATAAAGACGTATTTGAGCACGTGATAGAACACGGGGCGGCTCCCAGCTCGGTCGGATAGGCTCCAGGGCTGCATCCCGCGAGGTCGGCGGACACCTCACAGGGGAGGACAGCCTAGAAGACTGCTGAAAATCTTGTTGAGGGGCTGTTTGGCCGTAGGCCGGGCGGCCCCTTCTTCGTCATGGGGTGGCCGGGGCGAGGTGCCAGGTGGTGTTGGTGCGGGTGAGTCCGAGGTTGATCAGTCGGCGGAGGTTGAGGGCGGCGGCGCGGTGGTGGAGTGCGATGTTGTTGGCGATGACGCCTCGGTAGCGGACTCTGCGGTTGCCGTGGGCGACGAGCCAGGCGATGGCGCGTTCGACCGGGGGCCGCCATCGGCGGTATTCGTCCTGCCAGGCGGTGTCGGTGGCGGCCTGGACGCGGGCTGCGGTCAGCAGTTCGTGCTGAGGGTGGACGTTGATAACCCGTCCGGTCTTGGAGGTTGTGCAGCGTTCCCGCAGCGGGCAGCCGGTGCACAGCCGTTTGAACTGGGCGGTGCGGCCCCGTCGGCCTTGGTGCGGCCCAGGTTCGCGGTCTGTCCGGCCGGGCAGGTCACGGTGGCGGCGTCGGTGTCGACGTGGAAGTCGTCGATGGTGAAGCCTCCGGGGACGGCCTGCCGCAACGGCGGCGGCTTGACCACCAGGACGTGGCCCTGGGCGGTCAGTTGTTCACGCAGGTCGCCGGTGCCGTAGGCGGAATCGCCGAGCACGGTCAGCGTCTCGCCCTCGCTGTGGTCTTCGTCGGCCAGCAGGTCCAGCGCGACGGCGGCCTCGTGGTTGTCCGGCCCGTAGCCGCTGGTTAACGCGACGGCAGTGAACAGTCCGGCCTCTGGCTCGAAGGACACGTGCCCTTTGAAGCCCTCCTGGTGGCGGGTTCGGTTCTTGTGGATGTGCCGGGCATCGGGGTCGACGGTGGACACCGTCCGGTCGGGCACGGTGCGCATGGCGATGCGCCAGCGTCCGTCGCGGCCGTCGGAGTCCTCGGCCGGCTCCACGTCCTGGCCTGCGACGAGGGCGAGAAGGCCCACCGCGTTCGCGGCCCGCTCGCCCAGCTCACGCTCGGGAAGACGGCCGAGCATGTTGAGCGCGTCGGTCACCAGGGCGTCGACCAGCGCCTCGCGGGCGGCTTCGTCATTCCAGGCGATCCTGGGTTTGCCGGGGTCGGTGTAGTCGTGAGCAGTACACCACCGGCCGGCGACCTCGCCGGCGCCGGGGACCTCACGGATCACCCGGCGGATCGCGGCCACGATCTGGGTGACGGTGTCCTGAGTGGCCACCGCATCGTCCAGGACGGTGGAGTCCAGCGCCCGGCGCTGCTTTCCTCTGAGGACACCGGTGGCAGTCACCACCTCTTTGACCTTGGTGAAAATCCGCGTCGGGTCGGCCGAGCGGGCGAGCCGGCGCCGGAAATAGGTCAGCAGCGAGGGATCGAAGGCGGTGTCGTACAGGCCCAGCCCGCAGGCGGCCTTCCAGCGCAGGTCACACCGCAGTTCCTGGACTGTCTCGAAGTCCGACAGCCCCTGCAGGCTCTGCAGTACCACCGTCGCGGCCAGCACCTGCGGCGGCAACGACGGCCGTCCGTTGGCCGACGGATACATGTCCGCGAAGAACTCTGGCGGGAACAGCACCTCACGATGCTCGGCCAGGAAAGCGAACACACTCCCTGCCGGGATCAACTCCCGGCAGGTCTCCCACACATCCGGCCCGACCATCTCCCCGGCCCATTCCCCCTGCATGCTCACAAGACTGGCCCCGGACCTGCCGGTCCGGGGCCAGAACGCAAAAGATTTTCAGCAGTCTTCTAGGTGCAGCTGACGTCTTGTGTATTGGTCCTCGGGCGCGTCGACGCCGGCGCTGTGCCGCCTTTGGCGACCCGGCGTCAGGCCGGGCTCTCTGTGCCGCGGCCGGTGTCGGCTGCCGACCACTGCAGGAGGAATCGGAGTGCCTCGTGGGAGGACGAGCCGGGTTCCGTGGTGTAGGCGGTGAGCTGTTGGTCGGGGTGGATGTCGACGGAGAACTGCTGGACGTCGAGGGTGAGGGCGCCGACGACCGGGTGGAGGTAGGTCTTGGTGAGCTGCCGTGGACCGCGCACCTGGTGGCCGGCCCACCATGCGCGGAAGTCCGGGTCGCGGACGCCGAGTGCGCCGACCAGTGCGTTCAGCGCGGGGTCGTGAGGCGTACGACCGGCCTCCATGCGCAGCACGGCGACGCATTTCGCGCGCGGCGCGGGGCCGGTCCGCGTACAGGGCGTGGAAGTTGTCGTCGAGTAAGCCCAGGCGGCGCGCTGTGGTCGCCACAGTGGCGGCAAGGGCGGACCTGCGCGGGGCGATCGGCTTCACTTCGTTCGGCGTGCCGGCCTACTACCCGGGCACCCCCTTGTGAGAAGTGACGAAACCGATATCGGCTTCCGATTCTTCGTCGCCCCCAGGCAATTGACCTGGCGGCTCGACGCCGTCCCGGTCCCGGCCTTGACCTTCGAGTCGATGGCGTCGGTGCTGGGTCTGATGGCAGCCGAGGCTCGGAATCGGGCCGAGCGGCCGTGGGTGGAAACCGAGCGGATCACGGCGGAGTTGACCGGCGGCTGCGGGCCGTCGGTGTCAGCGGTTGCGCGGGGTGACCAGGCCGGATTCGTAGGCGAGGACCACGAGTTGGGCGCGGTCGCGGGCGTGGAGTTGGGCCATGGCCCGATTGATGTGGGTTTTTGCGGTCAGTGGGCTGATCACCATGTGTGCGGCGATCTGGTCGTTGGTCAGGCCCTGCGCGACCAGGGCGACGGCCTCGCGTTCGCGGCTGGTCAGCCCGTCCAGCTCCGTGGCGGTGCCGGTATGGAGGGGCTGGGTGACGTACCGGTTGATGAGCTTGCGGGTGATCGACGGTGCGAGCAGGGCGTCGCCGCGTGCGGCGACACGTACGGAGTGGAGGAAGTCCTCCGGCACGATGTCTTTGACGAGGAATCCGGCAGCGCCGGCGCGCAGCGCGTCGAAGACGTACTCGTCCAAGCCGTAGTTGGTCAGGATGACGACGTGTACCCCGGCCAGGGTTGGGTCCGCGGCGATGAGCCGCGTCGCCTCGATGCCGTCGAGGACCGGCATCTGGATGTCGATGAGCGCGATGTCGGGCAGGTGCTCTTTGGCGAGGGCCAGGCCCTCGCGCCCGTCGGCGGCCTCGGCCACCACCTCGATGTCGTCTTCAAGGTCGAGGAGCGCGCGGAATCCGCTGCGCAGGAGTGGCTGGTCGTCGACCAGCAGGACGCGGATCATGATGTTCCGTCCGCGGGGAGTTCAGCGTGGACGGTGAAGCCGCCCTCGCTGCGCGGTTCCGCATGCAGGCGACCGCCGAGGGCAGTGACGCGTTCGCGCATGCCGAGCAGCCCGACGCCGGACGTCGCTGAAGATCCGGTCGATGGCTGCGCGAATACGCGCGCGTTCGTCGGTGGCCGGGCTCATGGGGGCGCTTTCGCAGCCGGTGACGCGGTCACGGCTGTGGGCTTCGGCCTGAGAACACAGGCGTGCGGAAGACTCCTGTACAGCCGCTCGGCAAGAGGCCCCGGCACCGCCTCAGAGTCCGCTTGATGCTCCAACACGGCCGTACGTTGCCGAAGTTGCTCTGGATGCTGGTCGGCGCGGGCGGCGCTGGTTGCGCCGGAACGTCTGGCGGCCCGTGGGCGTGGACCGGCTCACCGGCAGGCGGCCGACATCGTTCGGGGTTCTGGACGGCGGTCTAAACTGGGAAGGTTCGCAAGCGACCCCGGGAAATGGGAGGGACGACGGTGGCGACAGGCGTCGACAGCTTCGAGGACCCGCCTGCCGAGGTACTCGCGGAGGCGGCCGCGGCCTTCGGGCTGCTGGCGTCCTCGGCGCGGCTGCACATCATGTGGACGCTGGCCCGGGGCGAGAGTGATGTGAGCGGACTCGCGGAGCGGGTGGGCGGCGCGCTGCCCGCCGTCAGCCAGCACCTGACGAAGCTGAAGCTCGCCGGTCTCGTGCGTTCCCGTCGCGAGGGCCGACGGATGGTCTACTTCGTGGACGACCCCGATACCGTGACCGTGGTGCGGCTGATGGTCGGCCAGTTGACCGCGCGCGCCGATGCTACGTCCGCACCGGTGCGCGCGCTCCGCGGGGCCGGCGCCCGAGACCACTGAGGGGCCGGGAAGGCGGGTTTCCGCTCAGCCGTAGGAGAGGTCGGCGCCGGCAGCTGCCGACGCCGTCTCGTCCGGGGCTTTGCCGTCGGCGTCCTCGCTGTTGGCGTCCTTGCCGTCGATGGTCCGGTCGACTTTCTGCGCCGCCCACAGGGCGTGGGCGTCCGGTTCGACGACTGCGACCCGTGCCCCTGGTACCACCAGGGAACGGCCACGAACTTGGTGTTGTGCAGGTCGGTGTACCTCATCGTCATCGCGAAGGACAGCAACTGGTCGGCTGATCCCAGGCCGGGGTCGACAGTCATGGACCGGGTTGCGGCGTCCGCGAGCGGCACGAGCTTGGTGCAGGTGCCTGCCGGACACCGCTCGGGCCGTGGGAAGCCGCTCCGTAACGACGTCACCCGCTGAACCGGGCACGGCGGCGCCATCAGGGGCTGGCGCCATCGAATCCGTACCTCAGCGGCTCACTCCGCACCCGGGGATCCCGGCGATAGAGGTAGAGGGCCTCCACCCGCATGTCCCCGGGCGGGGAATCCGGTTGGCAGGGGTAGGTGACCTGCAGCACCGCGGGCCGGTCGGTGACCCGCGTCCATGCCCCGTCCGCGGGGCCGCCTTCGAGCTTCGCGCGCTCCCAGCCGGTCAAGTCGTTCGCATCCATGCTCATACTTTAGTTATTGCGCAATCTTTAAACTATTGTGAAACGCGTCACTCCGGTACTCAATCGCGGGCCCTGACGCAACTCGACCACGGGGAGAAGCAGTACACATGGGCGTCGGCCTCGCCAAGGGCCAGAACGTCTTCCTCAACCAGGTGGGCGGTCACATGGCCCGGTCAGTGGCCCGCTGTCGCCGCAGCGGTCAGGTCGCTGTGGATGACGCGGGCCGCTCCTTCGATGGTGTCGATGCCGTAGTCCATGGTGTGGTTGCCGCTGGAGAGGACGACCAGGCCGTAGTCGTGACCGTTTCCGGTGAAGGAGCCCACGCTGTGCACCCGCCATCCGTCGATGGCGCGCGGCAGCCAGCCGTTCTTGACCTGCACCCTTGCCGTGGCGGGTGAACCTGCGGGCACTCCCCACCTCTGGTCGGGGGCGACCCGGTGCATCAGATCGAGGGCGTACGCGCGCGAGGCCGGCGTGAGTACGGCGTTCTCCGTCGTCGTCAGCAGCTGCATCAGCCGGAGCTGGTCGCCGGCGGTCGTGCGGGTGAGACCCCAGCTCGCACCCGCACCGGGAACGGTGTGGAGCATGCCGGCCCGGGTGAGGAACTCCTGGAACCCGGCGGCACCGATCTGGCGCCAGAGGGCGGAGGTCGAGGCGTTGTCCGACCTGGTGATCATCGCGGTGGTCAGTTCCACCTCCCGCGGAGTCAGCTTGCGGTGTGCCTCCTCGGCCTGCTGCAGCAGTGCTCCGAGCACCGAGACCTTTACGACGCTGGCGGAGTCGAAGTGGGTGCCGGCCTTGAACTCGCAGGTGGTCCGGGTGCTCCGGTCGTAGAGGGCCAGCGACGATGTTCCCTGCCGACTGTCGAGGGCGCCGGCCACGTCGTGGGACAGCGCGGCGGCCAGGCCCGGCTTCTTCGACGTGCAGACGACCTTCGAACCGGCCGCCGTGGCACTGGCCGTGTCGGCGGAGGCCGGGGTGGCCAGGGTGAACGCGGTGAGCAATGAGCATGCGGCCAGGGCGGCGGCCAGACCGCGCCGAGCGCTGGTCGAGATGGGTGATCGGTACATGAAGGCTGTGTCCTGTCCCACGATGTGTCGGAGGTCCCGCGATGTGTCGGAGGTCGTCCCGCCGGACCTCGCCCTGGTCGGCTGAGGGGCGCGCTTCCGTCGCGTCTTGGCTCGCGACCGCGCAGTGAGGCGGGCCGCAGCAGGTTGCCGCCCTGGTGTCCGTTCGGGCCGCGGAGATGTGATGAAGGGGGTCGGGGGCAGCCGGACCAGACCGGATCCCCATTCATGGGCCAGGCCGACCCTACGCACCCGGGAGGCGGCCGTGTTGAGCATATTGGGGGATATGTCCGACATGAGGCGATATGTCTGCATGTGATATTCGTCAAACCGGCGCCTCGCCATCGACCCGCAGCCGTACGGAACCCAGCAGGCCGCTGACGCGCTGGCCCGGGAAGGCGAAGTGGGTCGGACTCGTCGCGTCCAGGCGGGGTGCCAGCGTCCCGAACACGGCGATGTCGAGGGTGTGGGCCCCGGGTCCGGCCGGCCCCGTCAGATCGAATACGTACGGGGAACACACCCGCACCCCGGCGGCCGCGCCGTCGACCCGCACCTGAGCCGTCCCGCGAACCCGTCCGAGGTCGAGCCGCACGCGCCCCGTGGCGGCTTCGGCGGGCAGGGGCACCACGCGGCGGTACCGCACGCCGCCGCTGTACTCGGCCAGGCCGCGCGTCTCCCAGTCGGCGAACGTGCTCCGGATGTCGTCGGCCAGCCGGTGGCGGCGCTCCTGGACGTCCTTGCGGCCCAGGACATCGGCCGCCTTTGCCGTGAGGCGGGCGCTGTGCGCGAAACAGGCTGTGGCGACGACGTCGCGCGGAGTGGGAGTGCCGGGGGCGAGCCAGTCCGCGAAGTGCGGACCCACCCGCCTGCGCCAGACCAGATCCGGATTATGACGGTGAATCAGGTCGATCCAGGCGCACATGCCCTCCAGCGCCCGGGCGAGGAACCACGGATCGTCGTAGCAGCGGTACAGGTGCCACGGGATGATCACTCCCGCGTCGCCCCAGCCCGGTGCGCCTTCGTCGCAGACGCCCACGAGACGCGGGGCGACGTTGGAGAAGCCGCCGTCGGGGGTGCGGGCGTCATCGATGTCGCGCAGCCACTTGGTGAAGAACGCGGCGACGTCCGCGTTGAGCGCCGCCGTCGGCAGGAACACCTGCGCATCGGCCAGCCGGCCGAGCCGCTCGTCGCGCTGCGGACAGTCCGTGGGCACACTGACGAAGTTCGAGCGCTGCCCCCACGCGACACAGTCGTGGAGCCTGCGCAGCTTCGCGTCCGAGCAGTCGAACTCCCCGGCCCACGGGGTGTCGCTGTGCAACGCCAAGGCGACGAAATCGGACTCGGGCGGCTCCGGAATCCCGCTGATTTCGACGTACCGGAAGCCGTGATACGTGAAACGCGGCTCGAACACGATGTGCGCGCGCCCGTCCCCGATGAGCACATCGGTCGCGGCGGCGGTGCGCAGATTGGCCGTGTACAGCCGGTCCGATCCGTCCAGCACCTCAGCATGGCGGATCACCACCCGCGCCCCGGCGGCGAGTTCACCGACCCGCAGCCGCACCCGCCCGGCTAGGTTCTGGCCGAAGCCGACGATGTGGGTGTCCGGAGAAATCCGCGTGACCGAGCGCGGGCGCAGCACGGCCGTCGCCCGCACGGGCTCGTCGACGGACGCCCCGAGCAGACGGTGATCGGCGTCCGTGACCAGGGCCGGCGACCAGCCGGAGTCGTCGAAGCCGGGCAGCTCCCAGCCGTCGGCGGCGTGGCGCAGGTCATGTGTTCCGTCGGGCATGGGGTCGCGCGCGTCACCGAACGGTGAGCGAACCCTTCATGTACGGATGAATGGTGCAGATGTACGGATAGGTGCCGGGTTTGGCCGGGGCGGTGAACGTGGCTGTCTTCCCGGGCGCGATATCACCGGTGTCGAAGGTCTTCCCGCTGGTGGCGCCGGTGGTGGCGGTCACCGTATGGGTCACGGCGTCCTCGTTGACGACGGTGATCCGGGCGCCCGCGGGGACCGGCAGCTGGGCCGGTGCGAACGCGAAGTTCTTGATCGTGATCCGTACCTTGCCGACCGGGGACGGCGAGGGCGACGAGGAGGTCGAGGGGGAGGCGGAGGTCGAGGGGGAAGCGGAGGCGGAGGGTGTGGCGGAGGCTGAGGGTGCGGTGCTGGTGGGCGACGAGCTGGCGCCACCATGGTGCGAACAGCCGACGAGGGCGGTCGCGCAGACGATCGCGGCGGCCGCGGTGACACCTGCCCGGCCGTGCAGAAGCGAAGCGGGCATGGTGTCAGTGACCGCCACCGGTCGAGCCCGATTGCGGTGTGCCGGACTTGGCTGCGCCCAGGACCTTGTTGCCGGACGTATCGAGTACGTACCACTTGGCGCCGGAATCGTTCACCCCTTGGCCGTTGATGTCTCCGGCCTTTCTGTCGCCCGCGAAGTAGTACAGCGGGTGCCCGTTGTACGTGACTTCCCTGCTGCCGTCACCGCGCTTCGTGGTACCCAGCAGACCGGCCTTCACGCCCTTGCCGGCGACCGGCTCACCGCTGACCGTCAGCGGCGGCCACTCCTTGGCGCATTCTCCCGAGCAATTCGACTTGGACGTGGTGTCGGCGAGCCAGAGGTAGAGGGTCCGGCCCTTGCCGTCGGCCAGGATGGTCCCGAGCGGGCTGGACGCGGAGGCCACGGTTGCCGAGGCGGAGGCCGATGCCGACGGGGAGGCCGGGGCCGCGGGGGAGGAGCTTCCCGATGCCGCCGGGGTGCTCACCGCTGTGGATTTCGACGCCGTCGACTTCGTACCGCCGCTGTTCGAACAGCCGCCGACGGCGGCGGCGAACAGCCCCACCGCGATCACGGCCGCGGCTGTCCTCGCATGGTTCCCCATCACAAGAGCTCCTCGGATCGGGCCGCCGCTCCGGCGGCACTCTGGCCCGAACGTTAGGTGCCGTTCGACCGGGGGGAAGGCAGGCGCTCGGGATGACCCGGCGGTCGAATCCATCCGGGTGCGGGTCTGCCGTCCACCGGTACTCCAGCCGGCCCCGCCGACTGCCCGGGAGGGTGGGAGTTGCGGCGCGGCGCCTTGCCCGATGCCCGAATTCCAAGATCATCTTGCGGGGTTCCCGAACGCGGGGCATCCGGGGCGGGCGGGATGTTCAGGACATGCGGGACGCCCGGGACGCGCGCCCCTGGTCCGTTGCAAGGCCGCCCCGGTCCGCCTGCCGGGACGCCCCCGGTCCGTCTGCCAGGACGCCCCGCATCCCCCGAACCCAGGAGTTCCCCCGATGCCTCTGAGCGCCGCTTCCGCCGCCGCTGCCCTGCTCACCCTCACCGCCGCGGTGCCCGCCGCGGCCGCCTGGTCCGACGACCCGGTGCCGGACCGCGGGCTCTTCCTCGCCGTCTCCGGGAGCGAGAACACCTGGATCCGTGGCCTCGCGCTGGTCTGCCCGCCCGCCCCGGACGCCCACCACCCCGAGGCGGCCGCCGCCTGCGCGGCGATCGACGAGGCGGCCGGCGATCCGGCCGCGCTGCCCGGCGAACCGCACCTGTGCAGCCAGGAATACGACCCGGTGACGGCCACCGTCACCGGTAAGTGGGACGGGCGCCCCGTCTCCTGGCAGAAGACGTTTCCCAACGCCTGTGTGATGGACGCGGCCACCGGGCCGGTCTTCCGTTTCTGAGTCCGGCCGTCCTGAGCCGGGCTGCCCGCCCGGCTCAGGATTCGCGCGTCGCGGCCATCCCCGCGGTGATCAGCCCCAGTACCACCCATCCGAACCAGAGCCAGCCACTGCTCCCCAGCGCCACCGTGTAGGCGGTGACCGCCACCAGGGCCGCCACGGTGATCACACCCATGGTCTTCGTGGATCCGGACATGCCCTCACCCTCCTCATCGGCCGGGTGGCCGTGGATGCCATCGTCACCCCGGAGGCATGCCCACCGCTACTGCCCGCGCGCTTGCAACGAGGCGAGATAGGCGTTGTACGCCTGCAGCTCCTGATCCCCGTCCCGGTCCGCCGCCCGGTCCGAGCGCCTCGCCGTCCGCTGCTCGGAGCGGTACCACTGGAAGACCAGCGCGATCAGCACCAGCACCGACGGGATCTCGCTGAAGGCCCAGGCGATACCGCCCGCCCAGTTCTGATCGCTCAGCGCGTCGATGCCGAGCGAGGCCGGCGGATTCTTGTACGTCTCCACCATCGGCGTCGTCGCCATCATCAGCGCGATACCGAAGAACGCGTGGAACGGCATCCCCGCGAACAGCTCCAGCATCCGCATCACGTAGCCGGGCCGGTGCGGCCCCGGGTCGACGCCCATGATCGGCCAGAAGAACACCAGACCCACGGCGAGGAAGTGCACCATCATCGCGATGTGTCCGGTCTTCGAGCTCATCAGGAAGTCGAAGAGCGGGGTGAAGTACAGCGCGTACAGGCTGGCGATGAAGAGCGGAATCGTGAAGACCGGGTGCGTGATGATCTTCATGTAGCGGCTGTGCAGCAGCATGAGGAGCAGTTCGCGCGGCCCGGTGCGGCCACGTCCAGCGACCGGCAGCGCACGCAGCGCCAGGGTCACCGGAGCGCCCAGCAGCAGCAGGATCGGCGACAGCATGCTGATCACCATGTGCTGCACCATGTGCACGCTAAACATGACCATGCCGTAGTCGTTCAGCTTCGTGCACATCACCAGGGCGATGGACAGCACGCCGACGACGAAGAAGACGATGCGGCCGGGCGGCCAGTCGTCCCCGCGTCGGCGCAGCCGCAGCACGGCGTACCCGTACAGGCCGATCGCGAGAACGCAACCGATGAGGAAGAACGGGTCCGCGGAGAACTGGAGTCCACGTCCCAGCGTGAACGGCGGCAGATCCATGTTCATGCCGTGCCCGCTGTGATCCATCTGTTCACTCCCGCTGGGGACGTCCCCGTTTCGTGCCGGTTGTCCCGACCAGAGTAGAACTGCCCCCGGCCGCAGCTGCGGCCGGGGGCAGTTCGTCGGACAGGGCGTCGCTCAGAGCACGCACTCCGCCTCGGCGTACCGCTCGGCCGGGACCGTCTTCAGCGTCTCCACGGCATCGCCCAGCGGCACCATCACGATGTCCGTGCCGCGCAGCGCCGTCATCATGCCGAACTCGCCGCGGTGCGCGGCCTCCACTGCGTGCCAGCCGAAACGGGTGGCGAGCACCCGGTCGTACGCGGTCGGGGTTCCGCCGCGCTGCACATGGCCGAGGATCACCGGGCGGGCCTCCTTGCCGAGGCGCTGCTCCAGCTCGGTGGAGAGCTGCGTGGCCATACCGGCGAACCGCTCGTGTCCGTAGATGTCCTTGGTGCCCTGCTCGATCTCCATGGACGAGCCCTCGCGGGGCTTGGCGCCCTCGGCGACGACGACGATCGCGAACTTCTTGCCGGCCGAGAAACGCTTGCCGACCACCTCGGTCAGTTCGTCGATGTCGAAGGGGCGTTCCGGCACGACGATGGCGTGCGCGCCGGCCGCCATGCCCGAGTGCAGGGCGATCCAGCCGGTGTGGCGGCCCATGACCTCGACGATCAGTACCCGCTGGTGCGATTCGGCGGTGGTCTTCAGTCGGTCCAGCGCCTCCGTGGCGACACCGACGGCGGTGTCGAAGCCGAAGGTCACGTCGGTGGAGGCGATGTCGTTGTCAATCGTCTTCGGTACGCCGACGATCGGCAGACCCGCCTCGGAGAGCAGATGGGCCGCCTTCAGCGTGCCCTCGCCGCCGATCGGGATGATCACGTCGAGACCGAGGTCGGCGACATGGCCCCTGGCCTGCTCGACGCCGCCCCTCAGATGGGCGGGCTGGACCCGGGAGGAGCCGAGGATCGTGCCGCCGCGGGCAAGAATGCCGCCGACCGCGTCGAGGCCGAGCTTGCGGTAGTCGCACTCGAGGAGACCCTTCCACCCGTCGTGGAAGCCGATGACCTCGTCGCCGTGGTCGACCACCGCGCGATGCACGACGGAACGGATGACGGCATTCAGGCCGGGGCAGTCGCCGCCGGAGGTGAGCACACCAATTCGCATTGCCCGGGAAACCTTTGCAACGTGGGCCGACGACCGGACCACGTCGTCCGGTTGGATCCCCGCCACCCTACCGGCGCAGGGTGGCGGGACCGAACCGGACGTCCGCCTGCTGGACTCCGCTCAGACGAGCTGAACACGCCTCATCAGGCGGGCTGGGTCGCCGAGGCGATGCGCTCGGCGCGCAGCGCCTCGTACCAGCGGTCGTCCGTCGGCGGCAGAGCGTTGACATCGAGGGCCAGCTTCAGCAGCAGATCCGCGATCAGCGGGTTGCGCGCCATGACGGGGCCGTGCATGTACGTACCGAAGACGGTGTCGTTGTACGCGCCCTCCGTGCCGTCGCCGGTGCCGTTGCCCCGTCCGAACTGCACCCGGGCGAACGGCCGTGCCGTCGGGCCGAGATGGGTGATGCCCTGGTGGTTCTCGAAACCGGTCAGCGGCGGCAGGCCGAGGCGCGGGTCGATGTCGGCCAGTACGTCTCCGACGCACCGGGCCCCCTCGCCACGGGTGGAGACCACGTCGAGCAGCCCGAGACCGGCCTCGCGCTCACCCAGGTCGTTGATGAACTCATGGCCGAGGATCTGGTACCCGGCGCAGACCGAGAAGATGATCGCGCCGTTGGACGCGGCCCGGCTGAGCCCGCCGTCGCGGCGCAGCCGCTCCGCGGCGAGCCGCTGCGGCCGGTCCTCACCGCCGCCGATCAGATAGATGTCGCCGGACGTCGGGACCGGCTGGTCGCTGCGGACGTCGACGCGCTGCACATCGAGACCGCGCTGCCGGGCCCGGCGCTCCACCACGAGCGCGTTGCCCTGGTCGCCGTAGGTGCTGAGGAGGTCGGGGTAGACCCAGACCAGACGCAGACCGTTGTTGCTCATGCTTCGTCCTCTCCGGAGGTGGCCGGGGCCGGGGTCAGTTGCCGACACGACGGCGCAGGTCCTGGAAGGCGGTGTAGTTGGCGATGACCTCGATGCGGCCTGGCGGGGCCTGCTGCACGGCCTCGTCGAGGTTCTCGCAGACCCGGAAGTCGAGACCGGCCACTTCGAGACGGACCGCGAGGTCCAGCTTGCGGTCGCCGAGCACGAAGATCGGGTGACCGGCGAGCTGGGTGTAGTCGACGTCCCACAGCCAGGAGGTGTCCGTGCCGTCCGCGCCCCGGGCGTTGACGGAGAGGATCACCGGGGTGGGCGGCGGGTCGATCAGGGAGAACGTCTCCAGCCAGCCCGCGGGGTTCTTCGCCAGCAGCAGCCGCAGCTCGCGGCCGAGGAAGCCGACCACGTCGTAGCGGCCCGCGACGGCCTGCACCTGGTACATGCGCTCCAGCGCGACCTGCGGCGGCACACCGAAGACGGCGGCCACGGCGGCGGAGCTGGTGGCGTTGGCCTTGTTGGCGCGGCCGGGAAGCTGGAGGTGGATCGGCCACGCCGAACCGTGCGGGTCCAGGACGTAGTCGCCGTGCAGCACCCAGCTCGGCGCGGGGCGGCGGAAACCGCACTCGCCGCAGAACCAGTCGTCGCCGGGGCGCTGCATCACACCGCCGCAGGACGGGCAGGACCAGGCGTCGTCCTTCCACGCCTGGCCCGCCGCGACCCACACCACATTGGGGGAGGAGGACGCCGCCCAGACGATCAGCGGGTCGTCGGCGTTCGCGACGATCACGGCCTTCGAGCCGGACAGCCCCTCGCGCCACTTCTCCGCGAGCATCCGGGTCTCCGCGGCGCGGTCCAACTGGTCGCGGGAGAGGTTGAGAAGTGCGATCACCTTGGGCGTCGTATCGCGCGCGACCCCGGCGAGGTACTTCTCGTCGACCTCTATGACGCCGTACTTCGCGTCCGAGCCGCCCGCCAGTGCCGAGGTGATGCCCGCCGGCATGTTCGCGCCGAGAGCGTTGGACACGACCGGGCCCGCGGCCCGCAGCGCCTCGGCGATCAGCCGGGTCGTCGTTGTCTTGCCGTTCGTCGCCGACACGAGGATCACGTCCAGGTGCTGCGCCAGCCGCCCCAGCAGGTCGGGGTCGAGCTTGAGTGCCACCCGGCCGCCGATCACCGATCCGCTGCCGCGCCCCGCAGCGCGCGACACCGCCGCCGCGGCCTTACCCGCCGTCACGGCCAGCTTGGCCCGCGGCGACAGCGGCTCCGTGTTGCCTGCCATCGTCCTAGATCCTCCTTGCATCGGTCCACGCCCAGCCTATCGATGTCCGGCGCGGCGGCCGCACCGCGGCACCGCCGGGAAGGCGGAGGTCACGTGGAACGTACGATTGCCGCCATGCGAAACCGCCCGATCCCCGGCAGTTCCGGACTGATTCGTGCCATGAGCCTGCTCGGTGATCCGGTGCTGCACGGCGCCTGCGAACCCGTCACGGACTTCGGCCCCTCGCTCGCCCGCCTCGTCGAGGACATGTACGCCACCATGTACGCGGCCCAGGGCGTCGGGCTCGCGGCCAATCAGGTCGGCGTTGCGCTGCGGGTGTTCGTCTACGACTGTCCGGACGACGACGACGTCCGGCACCTCGGACATCTCGTCAACCCGAAGCTGGTCGAGGCGGACGGCATCACCGTACGCGGCCCGGAGGGCTGCCTCTCGCTCCCCGGTATCGAGGCCGGCACCCCGCGCTTCGACCGGGCCGTCGTCGAGGGCGTGACCGTCGAGGGCGAGCCGGTACGGATCACCGGGACCGGCTTCTTCGCCCGCTGCCTGCAGCACGAGTGCGACCATCTCGACGGCATGGTCTACACGGACCGGCTGACCGGGCTGCGCCGGTCGAGGGCGCTGCGCGCGGCCCGCCGGGCGCCCTGGGCGCGGGGCGGCTGACCGCCCGCGCCGCAGCGGACGCCGGCGGTCACCCGCCCGGCTCTCAGAATCCCGGGCCGCCGGGCCGGTCGCCCACGTCGGCCAGTCTGCCCCACAGCAGATCTGCCAGGCTGCGCACCAACTGCTCACGGGAGCAAGGGCGTTCGCCGAGCCACCAGTCGCCCGCGGCATGCATCATGCCGACGATGCCGTGGCCCCAGATGCGGGCCATGGCCTCGCTGTCGGGCCCCAGGTCCACTCGCTCGGCGATGACCAGGGCGAGTTCCTCGCCGAGCCTGCGCAGCAGCGGCGCGGAGTGCCGTCCGACGTCGAAGCCCTGTTCGGTCGAGGGCGCGGAGTCGTCGGACGGGTGCATCAGGAAGCGGTAGACCTGTGGACGGGCCTCGATCGCCGCGAGATAGGTGTCGAGCGTCGACTCCACACGCCGACGGCGCTCGGCCGGCGCGTCCAGCGCGGCCCGCAGAGCTATCAGCAGGGCGTCGGTGTGTCGCTTGGCGAGGGCGCGGTAGAGACCGCCCTTGTCGCCGAAATGCCGGTAGAGGATGGGCTTGGTGATTCCGGCCTCCGCGGCGATGGCGTTCATCGAGGCGCCCGGCCCGTCCCTGAGCACCACGCGGTCGGCGGCTTCGAGCAGCTCGCGGCGGCGGCTCTCGGCCGCTGTCCGATGCCGCTCGGCCTGTCGTGTGGTCTCCATGTCGCCTCTCCCCGCCCTGGCCATGCACATTGCGTCCTGCCTGCGCAACGTAACACCCTGGCCCGCGGCGTGTGGATCGGCACCCGAGCGGTTGACAGAGGCTACTTGTCGGTAACAGACTGCGGTTACCGCAAGTAACCAGTGGTTTTTTTCAGGGCAGTACGTGGAGGGGAACATGGCCGAGTTCACGCTCGAACTCAACGATGACCAGAAGGAGGTCCGTGACTGGCTTCACGGCTTCGCCGCGGACGTGATCCGTCCGGCGGCTTCCGAGTGGGACGAGCGTGAGGAAACGCCCTGGCCCGTCATTCAGGAGGCGGCCAAGGTCGGCATCTACTCCCTCGACTTCTACGCCCAGCAGTTCTTCGACCCGACGGGCCTCGGCATCCCGATGGCGATGGAGGAGCTCTTCTGGGGGGATGCGGGCATAGCCCTCTCGATCGTCGGTACGGGCCTGGCGGCCGTGGGCGTCCTCGCCAACGGCACGGAGGAGCAGATCGGCACCTGGATCCCGCAGATGTACGGCGACGCCGACGACGTGAAGGTCGCGGCTTTCTGCTCCTCCGAGCCGGACGCGGGTTCCGACGTCGCCTCGATGCGCACCCGCGCGGTGTACGACCAGGCCAAGGACGAGTGGGTGCTGAACGGCACCAAGACCTGGGCGACCAACGGCGGCATCGCGGGCGTCCATGTCGTCGTCGCCGTGGTCGATCCGGAGCTCGGCTCCAAGGGGCACGCCTCGTTCATCGTGCCGCCGGACACCCCCGGTCTTTCCCAGGGCCAGAAGTTCAAGAAGCACGGCATCCGTGCCTCGCACACCGCCGAGGTCGTGCTGGAGGATGTCCGCGTCCCCGGTCACTGCCTGCTCGGCGGCAAGGAGAAGCTCGACCAGCGCCTGGCCCGGGCCCGCGAGCGCGCCGCGTCCGGTGGGGAGCGGGTGAAGAACGCGGCGATGGCCACCTTCGAGGCCTCCCGCCCCGCCGTCGGCGCCATGGCGGTCGGCACCGCCCGTGCCGCGTACGAGGTCGCGCTGGAGTACGCGAAGACCCGCACCCAGTTCGGCCGGCCGATCATCGACAACCAGGGCGTCGCCTTCCAGCTCGCCGACATGCGTACGCAGATCGACGCGGCCCGGCTGCTGGTCTGGCGCGCCTCCTGGATGGCGACCACGGGCAAGCCGTTCACCTCGGCCGAGGGCTCCATGTCCAAGCTGTACGCGAGCGAGACGGCGAAGAAGGTCACCGCGCAGGCCGTCCAGATCCTCGGCGGCAACGGCTTCACCCGTGAGTACCCGGTGGAGCGGATGCACCGGGACGCGGCGATCTACACGATCTTCGAGGGTACGAGCGAGATTCAGCGCCTGGTGATCGCCCGCACCCTCTCGGGCATGCCGATCCGCTAGCGCGGTGCCGCGGGGTGGGGGCGCTGCGCTCGATCGCGGTGCCTCTGGCCCCGCTTCTGTCGTCAATCGCCGGACGGGCTGGATATTCGGCGGGCGGGGTGGCTGCTCGGCCGGGTGGGCCGGCTGCGGTGTTCGGCCCGCCCGGCGGTGCGCATCCGTCAGGCGGGCAGCACGGCCTCGATTGCCGCCACGAGCTCCGGCGCCTCCGGTTCCGTGCGGGGGCGGATGCGGGCCAACGGCTCGCCGGACGGGGAGATCAGGAACTTCTCGAAGTTCCACTGCACGTCACCCGCCTCGCCGTCCGCGTCCGCGAGCTGCGTCAGCTCCGCATACAGCGGGTGCCGCCCGTCACCGTTGACGTCGACCTTCCGCAGGAGCGGGAAGCTGACTCCGTACGTCGTCGAGCAGAACGTCTGGATCTCCTCCGCGCTGCCCGGCTCCTGGCCCGCGAACTGGTTGCACGGAACACCGAGCACGGTGAAGCCCCGGTCCCCGTACTCCTTCTGCAGCCGCTCCAGGCCCGCGTACTGCGGGGTGAGCCCGCACTTGGAGGCGACGTTCACCAGCAGGACCGCCTGGCCGCGGTAGGCGCCGAGGGTGGTCGGCTCGCCGGCGAGTGTGTGGAGCGGAATGTCGTACAGCGTCATGAGGGTCTCCTTGTAGGTCGCTTCCGAGGCCATTCTTACGCCCACAGGCTCATCGGCACGAAGCCGACCGCCCGGCCGTCCGGATCCGGCAGCCGGCCCATGAGCCTCACCGCCCGCAGCGCGACCGCCCGGTCGGCGATGCGCAGATGGGGGAGGTGCGAGGCGAGACGTATCTCCAGGTCCTGGGCGTCGACGAGGGATGAGGTTCAGACCGTCGCGATCAGATTGGTCGGGCCGGCCAGGGCCAGGCACTGCCGGATCTCCGGCAGCTTCGCCAACTCCCTTGCGGTGGATTCCAGAAGCTCCGCCGCCACGCTGCCGAAGAGCGTCACGGCGACCGGCGAACCCGACAGTGAACGGACCTCCTGCCATCGTCCGCGCCATGAGTAGCTGGGCTGCGTCGGAACAAGCGGCGTCTCACGGTGCGCCGAAGACTCGGGCGGCCGGCGCCGTCGCGTCGACCGTGACGGCGAGGACAGCACCGGCGACACCCGTGGCCCCTGTCAGTCCGTGCCGGGCCGTGGTGATGAGCAGGCGGCCGCCTTCCGGGACCAGGCACACCGAGGTGGGTTGTGGGGTGGGCAGCGGGATGGTCGCGTCGAGTGTGCCGTCGGGCCGGTATCGATGGACGACCCCGTGGCCCCACACTGCCACCCAGAGCCGCCCGGTGTCGTCCACGGTCATGCCGTCGGGGCTGCCACCGGCAGTGACACGGGCGAACTCCTCGCGGCCCGTCGGATTTCCGTCCCTGTCGAGGGTGCAGCGGTGGATGACACCGGCAGCACTGTCGGCGACGTAGAGCAGCTCGCCGTCGGCGGAGAAGGCGGGGCCGTTGACGATGGTCATGCCGTCGAGGACGCGGTGTACGGAGCCGTCGGGATCGGTGCGGTATAGGGAGCCGGCGCCAGGTGTGCCGTCGTAAGGCATGCTGCCCGCCCAGAACCGGCCGTGCGGGTCGCACACCCCGTCGTTCATGCGGGTCGGAACGGGGGAGTGCTCCTCGGGGCGGGCCAGCCACTCGGCCCGGCCATCCGGCGTCAGCAGGGCGATGCCGGTGCCGGCGGCGGCTATCCAGTGGCCGGGGCGGCCGTACACCGGGGCGACCGCGCCGAGGGGGACGTCGAGCCGCAGCAGTTCGCGTGGTGTGCGCCTCCCATCATCCAAAACCTCCAACAGTCGTCCGGCGAGGATGTCGACGTAGACCAGACGTCCGTCGACCCAGCGGGCCCCCTCGCCGAGCTCGTGGTCGCCGTCGGCCCAGATGTCGGCTGGTGACTCATGTCGGTTCATCTGATTCCTCCGTGGATACTCCGCCCTTCAGGGCGGAGAGGAAACGGACTCCTGCGGAGCAGGGCAAGGGCTGCGATTCGCCGCCAGGGCGGATCACAGTGCTCTGACCCGCAGATTTGATTCAGGTGTTTCTTCAGACGGTGGGTCAGCGCAGGGTCGTGCCCGCCGGACTGTCCAGCAGGGCGAGTTCGGAGCGGGTGGGCAGCCCTTCCCAGTCGCCGCGGGTGGCGACTGCGAAGGCGCCCGTGGCCGTCGCCCGTTGCAGGCGTTCGACGACGTCCAGGTCGTCGAGCAGTGCGGAGAGATAACCGGCGACGAAGGCGTCGCCCGCTCCGACCACATCGCGGACGGGCACGCTGCGGACCCCGGAGTCGACCGTGCCCTCGGCTGTCGTGACGCAGGCGCCATCGCCGCCGCGAGTGATCACCACCTCACGCCTCCCCTCGGCGATCAGGGTTGCGACGGCCTCCTCCTCGGCGAGCGACGGGTCGCTTCCCACCAGGTGCAGTTCGTCGGCGGAGGCGATGAGGATGTCGGAGCGGCGGGCCAGTGGCAGCAGAGTCCGTCTGGCCTGCTCCGTCGACCACAGCCGGGCACGGTAGTTGACATCCAGACAGACTGTCGCCCCCAGCTCCCCCGCCCGCTCGGCGGCGACCAGGACGGTTTCGGCGGCGGACGCGCCGAGGGCGGGAGTGATCCCGGTCAGGTGCAGGACGCGTACCCCGGGGCGCAGCGCGGCCAGGACGTCCGGGGGCCGGAGCGTCGCTCCGGCCGAACCGGCGCGGTAGTAGCGGACTCTGGCCAGGTCGCCGATGCCGTCCTCGCGTACCAGCAGCCCGGTCGGGCGCCCCTCGGTGTCGGCACGGGCATGGGACACGTCGACCTGTTCGGCGCGCAGAGTGCGCAGGACGAGAGCCCCGAACTCGTCGTCTCCCACGGCGCCGACCCAGGAGACGTGGTGGCCCAGGCGGGCCAGGCCGATGGCGACGTTCGACTCCGCGCCGGCGACGGACAGTTCCATGGGGCGGGCGAGCTTGATCGGGCCTGTGGCTCTGAGAGCGGCCATGGTTTCGCCGACGGTGACCACGTCGGGCGCTCGGAGCGCGCTCATGCGGTCACCGCTCCGGCCAGCGCGGCGCGCCAGCGTGCCGCACGGGCACGTAGTGCGGCGAGGTCGCCGCCACTGGCCGCGTCACCGATCAGGGGGCTGCCGACACCGACCGCGACGGCGCCCGCGGAGAGGAAGGCGATTGCCTGCTCGGTGTCGATGCCGCCGACGGGGATGAACGGTACCTCTGGGAAGGGGGCTCGCAGTGCCTTGAGGTGGGCCGGCCCACCGAGGGACGCGGGGAAGAGCTTCACGGCGAGGGCGCCGGAGCGGACCGCCGCGATCACCTCGCTGGGTGTCAGCGCGCCCATCAGTACGGGGAGTTGAACCGCCCCCTCCGCAGCTAGGTCGGGGACGAACCCGGGTGTGACCAGGAAGCCGGCTCCCGCGTCGGCGGCACGGGAGGCGTCGTGCGCGGTCAGGACCGTACCCGCGCCGAGCGCGGCATCGGGGCCCAGTTCACGGCGAGCACGCTCGATCACCCACAGCGCGTCGGCGGTGGTGAGGGACACCTCGGCAGCGGTGATGCCTTCTTCGGCCAGGGTGAGCACGGTGCGCAGCGCGGCCTCGCGGTCGCGGCCGCGCACGATGGCGAGGGTGCGGTGAGACAGGTCGGTCAGTTTCATCAGGGACTTCCGGGGAGTGTCGGGGGAGGAGTGTGTGGTGTACGGGGGGCGCGGGTGGCCGATATCTCGAGTTCCCAGCACAGCTCACCGCAGGACGGGACCGTGGCTGCGTCGTCCGGTCCGGCCTCGGCTAGGTCGAAGACGGCACCGAGCATGGGTTCAACGCCGATGCTGCGGTAGGGCGCGCCGTCGGGCCAGCCGCCGAGGTTGCGCCACAGTGCGACGGACACGGGGATGTCCGCGTCGGTGTGTACGGTGAGCGTGAGGGTGTCCGGACCGTCGATGACCCGCACGCTCGGGCAGTCGGTGATGATCGCCCCGACGGCGGTGCCGTCATCGGGACCGAGCCGGTCCAGCCGCAGCCCGAACGGGGAGGGCCAAAAGCCCGTGAGGTGGGGTGCGCCGGGGGGCCAGGCACGGTCGAGCAGCGTCGCCGCCTCGGGGAAGAGCCTGGTCGCCGCGGAGCGGGGCGCGTCCAGCCGGGCGTCGCGGCCGACGTCGAGCAGGGCGTGGGCCGCCCACAGCAGACGGTATCCCGGATCGGCGGTCAGCCGGTAGCGGGCCCGCAGGGCGTCCGGACCTTGCCGGATCGTCCGGCGCAGGACGAAGTCCGGGCATTCCAGCACGTCGCCGTCGCGGGTGCGCTGCCAGGGGCGGGACCAGGCGGCGCCGTGATCGGGGGTGCCGCGCACCGTCGGAAGGCACTCCTCCAATCCGCCGGCGTCGACAAACGCGTCACCTGGGCGGACGGCGTGGCGCGCGGCATCAGGGCGGTGCCACAGCCACTCCCGGCCGCCCGTGCGCAGGGAGGTCCAGCGGCCGCCGTGGTCGGGGTCGGTCTCGGCCAGGACCGGGAGCCGTGCGGGGCGGGGCAGCGCGGGTCCGGTCACCATTCCGCGAAGGACCCGTCGCTGTGTCGCCAGACCGGGTTGCGCCAGCGGTGCCCGATGGCGTCCGCGCGTCGGACGGCGTTCTCGTCGATCTGGATGCCGAGGCCCGGTCCGGTGGGCCGGGCGGCGTGTCCGTCGGTGAAGTGGAACGGTGTGGGGTCGAGCAGGTAGTCCAGCAGGTCGTGACCGCGGTTGTAGTGGATTCCCAGGCTCTGTTCCTGGATGAGGAAGTTCGGTATCGCGAAGCCGAGTTGCATGCTCGCGGCGAGCGCGATCGGGCCGAGCGGGCAGTGGGGGGCCATGGCGACGTCGTGGACCTCGGCGAGTGCGGCGATGCGCCGGACCTCCGAGATGCCGCCGGCGTGCGAGACGTCCGGCTGGGCTACGGCGATTCCGCTGGCCAGCACGTCATGGAAGTCCCAGCGGGAGTACAGTCGTTCGCCCAGTGCCAGCGGCACCGAGGTGACGCCGACGAGTTGAGGCAGGTTGCGAGAGTGTTCCGGAAGGACGGGCTCCTCGACGAAGAGGGGGTGCAGGGGCTCCAGCAGTGGCAGGATCCGCTTCGCCGTGGCGGTGGACATCCGGCCGTGGAAGTCGATGGCCACGTCGCGGTCGTCGCCGAGTACCTCGCGGACGGCGGTGACCCGGTCCACGACGGCCCGGCTCTGCGCGAGCGTGTCGATGGGCCGTAGCTGTGCGGAGCCGTTCATCTTGACCGCGGTGAACCCGGCCTCGACCTGTTCGCGGGCGAGTTCGGCGACGTGTTCGGGGCTGTCGCCGCCGATCCAGGCGTACACCCGCAGCCGGTCGCGGACGGCGCCGCCGAGGAGTTGGTGCACGGGTACGTCGTGTGCCTTGCCGGCGATGTCCCACAGGGCCTGGTCGATGCCGGCGACGGCGCTGGAGAGGACGGGGCCGCCGCGGTAGAAGCCGCTCTTGGTGAGCACCTGCCAGTGGTGCTCGATGCGCAGCGGGTCCTCGCCGACGAGCAGGTCGGCGAGTTCGTGCACGGCGGCGCGGACCGTCTCGGCCCGGCCCTCGATCACCGGTTCGCCCCATCCGGTGATGCCCTCGTCAGTGGCGATGCGCAGAAACAGCCAGCGTGGGGCGACAAGGAACGTCTCCAGTGCTGTGATCTTCATCCGGTCTCCTCCGGGGGGCGGTTCTTCATCACGTTCCGCAGGTCGGCGCCGGCCTGGTCGAGCAGCGCGTGAACGGCGCGTTCGGCCGCGTCGGGGTCCTGCGACTGCACGGCCGCGAGGACCGCGTCGTGGGCGGGGATCGAGTCGGTCCAGTGGTCCGCGCCGTGCACGAGGTGGTCGCGCACCCGGAGACCGGCCTCGAGGACGACCTCCATGCGGGTGAGTAGTTCGTTGTGGGTAGCGGCCAGCAGCGACCGGTGGAACGCGAGGTCGGCCTCGACCATCGCGTCAGTGTCCTTGCCGGCTGTGGCCATGCGCTCCAGCGCCTCGGCCAGGGCGGCGAGGTCGTCGTCGTCGCGGCGCAGGGCCGCGAGACGGGCCCCTGCCGGTTCGACGATGCCACGGACCTCGGCGAGATTGTCCAGGAAGCCGGCGTCCGGGATGCCCTGGCCCTGCCAGCGCAGCAGGTCGCCGTCGAGCAGGTTCCAGTCGGAGCGGGGCCGGACGAAGGTGCCGCGTTTCTGCCGGGAGTCGATCAGGCCCTTGGAAGCCAGGACCCGCAGGGCCTCGCGCAGCACGGTCTTGCTGACCTGGAGTTCCTGCTCGATCCGGTCGGGGTACAGAAACGACCCGGGTGCATGGACGCCGCGGACGATGCGCTCGCCGAGGATGTCGACGATCTGCTGGTGCAGACCGCGTGTGGGCTGGTTCATGTGGGCTCCCCCCCAACGAGCGCGGGGTCGTCCCTCGGGACGTCCGGTGCGCGGATCTTGGTTCATGTCAGGAGGAAGCTTTGACGACGGACCAGCCGCCGTCGACCACGAGGGACGTGCCCGTGACGTAGGAGGCGTCGGCCGACGCCAGGAAGGCGACTGCGGACGCGACCTCCTCGGGTCTGCCGAAGCGTTTGGCCACCGTCTCGGCCATGCTGTCGGCCCGCCCGGCCTCATCCACGCGGTCCCAGGCCGCGGTCATGATCGGACCCGGCAGGACGGTGTTGACCCGTACCTGAGGCCCGTATTCGACGGCCAGTTGCCGCCCCAGAGCCACCAGCGCTCCCTTGGCGGCGGCGTAGGCGGGATGCCCCGGCAGACCGATCAGCGCGTGGACGGAGGAGGTGAGGACCACCGAGCCGTGGCTGTCGCGCAGCGCGGGGGCGAAGGCGCGCACGCCGAGCCAGGCGGCCTTGAGCGTGACTGCCAGCTGGCCGTCCCACTCCGGCTCGGTCAGCTCGTGGGCGGCCTTGACGACCACGGAGTAGGCGTTGCTGTGCAGCACGTCCAGCCGGCCGTAGCGGTCCGCCACATGCGCGGCGAGGTCGTCCCACATCCCCGCCGACGTCACGTCGCCGTGCCGGTACTCGGCCCGGCCGCCCTGTTCGGTGATCGCCGCTACCGTCTCCCGGCCCGCGGCGTCGGCGATGTCCACGACGACCACCGCCGCACCCTCTGCCGCCAGCCGTTGTGCCGTCGCGGCGCCGATCCCGGCGGCGCCGCCGGTGATCACCGCCACTCGGCCCTGGAATCGGAGGCCCGTCTGCTCTGTCATGCGGCACACCGTACCTCTGGACATTAATTATGCAAATACCTTGACAGGGGGTCCGGTCGAGCCCAGGATTCCGCAGGACGACGCGTGAGAAGGTGGCGCGGCGCACGGCCCCACCGGACCCGTGCCGCCGACTCGGGCTTCCGGTGCGGGCGCTGCGGTGCGCACGATGCGCAGGGCTCCATCGACACCGTGAGCACACACCGGCGTTCCGGACGCGGTCGACAAGGCCGCCATGGGCTCCGACGCGTCGAGACACATGACCAGCCCGAGCCGCGCGCCTCGACCGTGCCACCGCACCACCCTCACGGGCGGCACGGACCGTGGCCGACGCCCCGGCCGGAGCCCAGTGCCCCGGTCCGCTTACCTGAGTTCCGAACTCTCCCTCAATGGAGCCGACATGTTCACCACACACCAACGCCGGAACATCGCTGCCGCTACCGGCCTGTTGCTCACCCTCGGCCTGAGTACCGCTTGTTCCTCCGGCAAGGAGACGGGAGGAGGGGACTCGACGGCCAAGGCAGGGGGCAAGATCTCTCTCACCTACCTGCAGAAGCAGGGCGACCAGGAGTACTTCGTCAGCGAGGCGGCGGGAGCCAAGGCGAAGGCGAAGGCGCTCGGCATCGACCTGAAGGTCGTCAACCTGGGCAACGACGCCAACAAGACGGTGAGCGAGGTGCAGTCCGCCGTCGCGCAGAAGGCCAACGGCGTGATCATCGTCGTGCCGGACCCGGCCGTCGGTCCCCAGGTGGTGCAGACCGCGCGGGACGGCAAGGTCGCCCTGCTGACCTCGGACGACCAGATCTGCACCACCGGTCCCGACCCGGTCGCCTGCGGCAAGAGCGACCTTGTTCCGCGCATCGGTTTCAGCGGTCAGCAGATGGGTGAGCAGGTCGGCAAGCGGGCGGCGGAGGAGTTCGACAAGGCGGGCTGGAAGGCCGCCGATACCCGTGTCGTCTCGGCGTGGAAGCAGGACGTGACGGTCTGCGGCGACCGGGTCGCCGCCGCCAAGAAGGCATTCGACGCGGCCGTGCCGGGTGTGAAGGTCCTCGACGTGCCCACCGACAACACCCCGACCGGCGCCCAGGACAAGATCGCGGCGACGATCACCGCCAACGCGGGCGTGAAGAACTGGGTCGTGTGGGGCTGCAACGACGAGAACGTCATGGGCGGGGTCACCGCACTGCAGAACGCGGGCATCGGCCCGGACCACGTCATCGGTGTCGGTCTGGGCGCGTACCTGGCCTGCAAGGAGTGGCAGGCGGACAAGCCCAGCGGAATGAAGGCCGCGCTGTTCATCAACGGCAAGGACGTCGGTGCGCTGGCCGTGCAGACGATGTACGACAAGCTCAAGAACGGCAAAGACTTCCCGCAGGAGGCCTTCGCCCCCACGACCATGGTCGACGCCTCCAACTGGCAGAAGTCCGGCGTCAACTGCGGCTGACGCTGCTTCCGGCCGGCTGCCGCGGGACAAAGGCCGCAGCCGGCCCGCTGCATCCCGCCGCTTTGAACACCGACCTGCACGACACCTTTGAGGTGAACCGATACATGACCAGTCCTCACAAGAACACGGCTCGAACAGGCCCGGCGGGCAAGGAACCCGAGCCGGGGACCCCGAACGGTTCCGTCGGCGTCGCGGCGGTCACGAAGCGCTTCGGCGCTGTGCGGGCGCTCGGCGGTGTGACGCTCGAATTCCCCTGTGGTCAGGTGACCGCGCTGATGGGTGAGAACGGGGCGGGGAAGTCCACTCTCCTGAAGATCCTCACCGGCGACCATCAGCCCACCGAGGGGCACGTGCTGATCGGTGGCGAACGCGTGCTGCTGGGCTCACCGGCCGACGCGCGTGCTGCGGGGATCCGCATCATCCCGCAGGAGCCGGAGATCATCCCGCACATCTCCGTCGCGGAGAACGTCTACGCGGGCGCCCTGCCCCGCAAGGCCGGACGGCTTCTGGACCGCGCGGAGCTGCGCCGCCGGATCGAGAGCGACCTTCAGCGACTCGGCTTCGCCGACGTGCTCGACCCGGACCTCCTGGGTGCGCAACTCACGCCAGCACAACGTCAGTTGGTGGAGATCATGCGGGCGCTGACGGGCTCCGTCCCGGCGCGGCTGATCGCCTTCGACGAGCCCACATCGTCCCTGTCGGAACACGAGGTGGAGGCGCTGTTCGCACTCATCCGGCGGCTGCGCGGGCAGGGCATCGCCGTCGTCTACGTCTCGCACCGCATGCAAGAGATCTTCCGGCTCGCCGACCGGATCGCCGTACTGCGCGACGGCAACCTGGTCGGTGTTCAGCAGGCGAGCACCACCAATGAGGGCGAACTGGTGCGCCTCATGGTCGGCCGGGACCTGTCGAGCATGTTCGTCCGGCAGAAGGTCGCCACCGACCGTCTCGTGCTCGACGTCAACAACCTCACGACCGACGACGTCACCGACATCTCGTTGCGGGTCCATGCGGGGGAGGTGGTGGGGCTGGCCGGGCTGATCGGCGCGGGCCGCTCGGAGCTGGCCCTGGCGCTCGCCGGCGACCTGCCCATCCACAGCGGCACCGCCACCCTCGACGGCAAGGCGCTGCGCGCCGGCGACCCCGGCGCCGTCATCCGCGCCGGTCTCGGGCTCGCGCCCGAGGAACGCAAGGCGCAGGCACTGTTCCTGCAGCAGTCGATCCGGGAGAACACCTCCCTGGTGGTCCTGGACCGGTTGCGGCGCCTGAGGTTCATCAGGCGGTCCGCGGAGCGGGAACTCGCCCAGCAGTACACCGACCGGTTGCGCGTACGTACCCCTTCCATCAACCACGAGGTCCGCAAGCTGTCCGGCGGCAACCAGCAGAAGGTCGTCCTGGCCCGCTGGCTGGCCCGCAAGCCCAAGGTGCTGATCCTCGACGAGCCGACGCGTGGCATCGACGTCGGTGCCAAGGCCGAGATCTACCAGATCATCGCCGACCTCGCCGCCGAGGGCGTCGCCCTCCTCGTGATCTCCTCCGAACTCCCCGAACTCCTCGGCCTCGCGGACCGGGTGGTCGTGATGCAGGGCGGCCGGATCACCGGGGAACTCGACCATCACGACGCTACCGAAGAATCCATCCTCGCCCTCGCCATGGCCGACGACATCGTCGACGCCGGCGCCTCTGGAGCAAACTCATGACGACCACGACGACTTCCACAGTACTGAAGGGAAACCCTGAGGACCCGCGGCCCGCCGGGCCGAAGCGGTTCGCCGGCCTCGGCGGGCAGAACATCAGCCTCATCGGTGCTCTGGCCTTTGTGCTGATCCTGTTCGGAATCCTCAACAGCAACTACCTCAGCTGGTCGAACATGCAGGTGATCGCCGAGGCCGCCACCATCACCGGCCTGCTGGCGATCGTGCAGACCGTCGTGATCATCTGTGGCGGGCTGGACATCTCCGTCGGTTCCCAGGCAGGCGTGGCGTCCGTGGTCAGTGCCATGGTCTTCACCTCGGCCGGTTCCAACGCCTTCGTCGGCATGCTTGCCGCGGTCGGCGTCGGTCTCCTCATCGGGGTCCTGAACGGTCTGGTCATCGTCTACGGCAGGGTCAACCCCACCATCGCCACACTCGCCGGGCTCGCGGCCTACAAGGGCCTCGCCCAGCTTCTGTCCGACGGCCGGGCCCAGGGGTACGTGCTCAACAACGACGTCTTCATCTTCCTCGGCCGTGGCAAGATCGCCGGCCTGCCCGTCATGGTCTGGATCCTCGTCGTCGTCGCGGCGGCCGTGCACCTCCTGCTCAAGTACACCGACATCGGGCGCAACATCTACGCCATCGGCGGCAACGACACCGCGGCCCGCCTTGCCGGCATCAACATCAACAAGTACCTGATCGCCGTTTACGCACTCGTCGGCATCGTCGCCGCCATCGCCGGCATCCTCCTGACCGCCCGCACGGGGTCCGGTCAGCCCACCTCTGGCAGCGAGGGCCTGGAACTGAAGGCGATCACCGCCGCCGCGCTCGGTGGCGCCGCGCTGAAGGGCGGCAAGGGCGGCATCGGCGGCACCCTTCTGGCCGTGGCTCTCCTCGGCTGCCTCGAGAACGGACTCACCGTCCAGGGCATCAACAGCTTCTGGCAGAACGTCGCCCAGGGCGCGCTCCTCGTCATCGCCGTCGTCATTCAGCAACGCCGCAGCGGCGAGCGCCCCGTCGGACTGCCGCACTGACCACCGCTCACCGGATTCCACGGGTGACCCCGCACGTCAGTCGCCCCTACCCAGAGATGAGGTCTCGATGACAGACACCACCACGGCGACGGGCAGGACACCGCGCGGTGCGCACCGTCGCCCGCGTACTGCCGTACTGGCGGCGGCCTTCCTGCTCTCGCTCTGCGCGCCTGTCCCGATCGCGACGGCCGCGTCGGACGGCGCCGCCGAGACGGTCGTCGACGTCACCGACTTCGGCGCCGATCCGACCGGCAAGCAGGACAGCGCCGCGGCTGTCGCCCAAGCGATGCGGCACGCCAAGACCCTGAAGGGCCCGACGAGGATCCTGTTCCCGCACGGCACTTACCAGCTCTATCCGGAGCAGGCCGAGACCCGGGAGCTCTATCTCTCCAACACCGTGGGCGCGAACCAGACCTACCGCGACAAGCGGATCGGCATTCTGATCGAGGACATGCGTGACGTCACCATCGACGGCGACGGCTCGCACCTGCAGTTCCACGGGCTGATGAGCACGTTCGTGGCGATCCGTTCGCGGAATGTGGCCGTCACCGACTTCAGCTTCGACGTCACCGCGCCCAAGGTGGTCGATGCCGAGGTCACCGAGGCCGGCGTGGAGAACGGGCACGCGTACCGCGTGCTGTCCGTCCCGCCAACCAACGGCTTCTCGGTGGCGAACAACCATGTCACCTGGCTCGGCGAGACGAGCCCGGCCACCGGCCTGCCGTACTGGTCGGGCGTCGACAAGATGCGCTACAGCCAGACCTACGACCCGGCGGCCCAGCGCACCTGGCGCGGCGCCAATCCGTTGTTCAACAACGTGTCCGCGATGAGCGACCTCGGCGGGCAGAAGCTGCGCATCGATTACTCCACCGCCACCGCACCGGGCGATCGCGGGCTCGTCTACCAGATGCGTGAGGACACCCGGGACACGGCATCGGCCGTGTTCTGGGAGTCGAAGGACATCACCGTGCGCGGTCTCAAGGCCCGTTACCTGCACGGCTTCGGCTTCCTCGGGCAGTTCAGCAAGAACATCACCATCGACGGCAACGAGTTCCGCACCGATCCGGCCTCCGGGCGCAGCACGGCCGGATTCGCGGACTTCGTCCAGATGTCCGGAATCAAGGGCCACGTGCAGGTCACCGGGAACATCTTCGACGGCGCGCACGACGACGCGATCAACATCCACGGCACCTACGTCGAGGTCACCTCGCGGCCCGCCGACAAGAAGGTGCTCACCCTCGCCTACAAGCACCCGCAGACAGCCGGTTTCCCCCAGTTCCACCCCCGTGACTCGGTCGAGATCGTGGACAAGCGCACCATGGCGCCGGTGCCGGGTGTGACCGCGAAAGTCGTGTCGGTGGACGGCCCTTCCGGTACCGACCACGACAAGTCCCTGACCAGCATGACGGTCACGTTCGACAAGGCGATACCCGACACGGTGACGGCAGGGAACTTTGTCGTCGAGAACACCACGTACACCCCCACCGTCGACATCAGCGGCAATACCTTCCGCAACATCCCCACCCGAGGTGTCCTGGTCACCAGCCGCAAGCCGGTCGTGATCAAGGACAACGTCTTCGACGGCATGCAGATGTCCAGCATCTTCATCTCCTCCGACGCTTACCAGTGGTACGAGTCCGGCCCCGTCAATGACGTCCTGATCAGCCACAACACCTTCAAAAGGCCCGCCGGCCCGGTGATCCTCGTCGAGCCCACCAACCAGGTCGTCGATGCCGCCGAGCCGGTGCACCACAACATCCGAGTGGAGGACAACACCTTCCAGACCGGCGACGTGAAGCTGCTCGACGCCAAGAGCGTCAGCGGCATCACCTTCGTGCGCAACGACGTCTCCCGACTCGACCGGGAGTCCACCTTCACCGCCCGGGCGAAGAACCCCTGCCCGGCGCCCGGCACCACCACGGAGGTGCGTGCCACCGCCACAGCCTCGACGTACTCCACCCCGCTGTTCAGCTACCGGGGCTCGTCCGGCGCCTCGATCAACGGCAACAACTTCGACAACGGCCTCAATCTGCGCGCCGATCTGAACGCCACCGACACCGCGCAGGTCACGAGCGACGAGGTGGTCCAGGGCGCCGACCACATCCTCCCGCTGCTCCCGTCGACGACCTGGGCCAGCAGCGACACTGCGGTCGCCACTGTCGACGGGAGCGGGAAGGTCACCGCGAAGGCGGCCGGCACGGTCACCCTCACCCCGAGCGCGCCCAGCCAGCTCGGGCGCGTCACCGGCGTTCCGGTCACCCTGCACATCGGCGGGGACCCCTCCTCGTCCGGCTGCGCCAAGCCCCCCCTGAGCCTGAACACCGGCGACTGGTCGGTCGTTCGGGACCAGCCCGACCACCGCACCGTGCGACCGACGGACACGCTGGCGCTGACGCCCACCGGCCACGGATTCCTGTGGGCCGGACAGAACAGCGCCCGCAACGTCCTCCTCACCGGTGTCGGCAACGGCACGGGCACCACGACGGTGAAGATGACCGGACGTACCACCCGCGGTTACATGGAGGCCGGGCTCATCCTCTACCGCGGCGACAACGACTACATCGCCCTCCAGCGCAAGCACAACCAGGGCGCACCGACCCTCACCGTCTCGACCGAACACAGCGGGTCCCCGGCGGAGCCGGCCCGTATCCCCGATCCCGCTCAGGAGGACGTCTGGCTCCGACTGCAGCGCACCGGCACGAGCGTGACCGCCTCGTACTCCCTCGACGGCACGACCTTCACCGCTGTCGGCGGACCGCTCGACGCGTCCTGGCTCGGCGATGCCCGCTTCGGTGTACTGGCCGAGGCCGAGAACAGCTCTGCCGCGGACACGCCGTTCCTCTTCAGCGGATTCACCGCCGGGGACGTCAAGGTCCGGTTCGCTTCGGAATGGTGACCCGTCGCCTCACCGGGCGTGACGCCGAGTGATGAAGCACCGGCGGCCTTCGGATCCGAAGGCCGCCGGTGTCCGTGCCGGGTCAGTGCGACGGTGCCGCGTGGAAGTCGAACAGGTCCCGGTCCGCGTGGTCCAGGGCGTGGCGCACGGCTCCCAGGGAGACCGCCTCGACGCCGAGCGGGGAGGCGAGTACCTGGGGCGGGTCGATGCACAACTCCTCGAGGTAACGGCGCATCGGGCCGACGACACTTGCGCCGGCCCGTGAGATCCCACCGCCGATGACGACGAGGTCCGGATTAGACGGTGAGCACCGTCGCCGCCGTGTCCTGCGCGTAGGTGCGTGCGAAGCGGTCACGCCGCCTCGACGACGTCGGCCCGGACTGCGGCCGCCCACTCCACGAGCAGCCGCAAGCTGGGTGCCGTCGGCCGGAGTGCCGACGGAGAGCCGCCGTGTCACGCTGGGACGGGGGATCACGCCCGGACCGGCCTGCTCGGTCGGCCCGACGGCACAGCCACCCGAGGAGGCCGACATGGCCAGTGACACCATCGGACCCAAAGCGGGCCGCGCCAAGCCGAGCCCCACACACGCGCCAACATCCGGAATGACCGTCCTGGCAGCAGCCCTGATGATCTTCGGCGGAGCGATGGCGATCCTCGAGGGGATCGCGGCCATCGCCAAGGACGACCTGTTCCTCGCGACACGTCACTACGTGTTCGAGTTCAGCCTGTCGGGCTGGGGCTGGGTCCACCTCATTCTCGGCATCGTCATCGTCCTCGCCGGCTGCGCCGTGCTGGCCGGAGCCCTCTGGGCGCGCTACTTCGGTGTCTTCGTCGCCGGCCTCGGCGCGATCGCCAACTTCCTGTGGGTGCCCTACTACCCCCTGTGGGCCATGGTGCTGGTCGCCGTCAACATCTTCATCGTCTGGGCGCTGTGCACGGGCATGCACCGAGAGGCGGGCGAGGGTCTGACGGCGTCGTAGAGGATCACCGCCACCGCCAGGGAGACCAGGGGGGAGAAGGCGACGCCCAGCAGTTTCCCGGAGTTGACGACGTCCGTCAGCGCCCCGGTGACAAAACCGGCCGGCACGGGTCCTCCCGGGACCGTGGCCGAGATGCGTTCCGGTCCCACCGCTGCTGCAATGGCAAGGACGTGGCCTCCGGCGGAACCGGGGCAGTCGAGATGTCTGAAGGTGTGAAGGAGCTGACGTGAGCGCCGAGAGCGACGAGACAGGACCGATCGACTACCTGGTGGTCGAGTTTCCGGCGGGCAGCCGGATGACGGGAGAAGGACTGCCCCTGCTGGTCGATCTGGTCGACCGGGGCATCATCCGGATCCTGGATCTGACCTTTGTCAGGAAGAACCGGGACGGCACCGTCGACGGCGTGGAACTCTCCGAGCTGACCGGGGACGGCGGCGGCGACCTCGCCGTGTTCGAGGGGGTGTCCTCGGGCCTGATCGGACAGGACGACATCGACGAGGCCAGCGCGATCCTCGAACCCGGCAGCGCTGCCGGAATCCTCATCTACGAGAACGTGTGGGCCGCACCGTTCGCGGCGGCGCTGCGCCGCTCCGGCGGACGCCTCGTCGCCAACGGGCGGATCCCGATCCACGAGGTCCTGGCCTCGCTCGACGTGGCCGAGTCCCGGATCTGAAGACGCGGCCGAGTCCCGAGTCCCGGGTCCGAACCCGTTCGCGGCCGCGTCGGGCCGCCCGTTCCCGCAGAGCCAGTCAAAGGAGATGCACCATGCCAGGCCTTCTTCGCGGCGTCGCCCGTACGGCGGTGATCGCCGGCACTGCCACCTCGGTCTCCAACCGGGTCTCCCGGCGGCAGGCGGGCCGCTGGGCACAGCAGGACGCCGCACAGGCGCAGACGCGGTCCGCCCCCGCGGAACCTCCGCCTCTCGCGCCGGAGGACGAGATGAGCAACAAGATCGCCCAGCTCAAGGAGCTCGGCGACCTCAAGAGCCAAGGACTGCTGAGCGACAGCGAGTTCGCGGCCCAGAAGGCCCGGATCCTCGCCTCCTGACCTGTCCGCACGCGCCACCGGCGCGGCCGTCTGCTCCGTCGTGTGCCGTTGGGAAGTCGCAGGGCGGACGGGCGTCCTGAGAAGATCGATTCGTGGAGTCAGCCGAATCCTTTGAACCCTTCCCCGAATCCGGCATCGAGCCCCTGCCCGGCGACGGCACCGCCGACCGGACCACCCGCCGACGGGTGGTGCGCTGCCGCATGTGCGGCCGCCCGCTCACCGGTACGCAGTCACGCCGCACCGGCCTCGGCCCCGCCTGCGACGCCAAACTGCACCCCGAGCCCCCGGACATCCGCACCCGCCGCCACGAGGTCGAGCAGGACCCGCTCCCCGGTATCTGAGCCGGGCGCGGCTCCCCGCCCAGAGCTGCTGCAGGACCAACGGCACGTGCCTCTCCCCGTATGGTGAACGCATTCAGGCCGTTCCTCGCCTGTCGGAGGACTCCGTACTTGTCGCCCACCTCGTCGCCACCGTCCCCGCGCCGCTCGATCCGGACTCCACGGACGCTCCCGAACTGCTGCACCAGGCAGGTCGCAGGCTGCTCGTTCAGCGTGGTGACACCGAACTTGTGGCGTTCGATCCCGATGCGGGCGATGCGGCCGAGGCGGTGCGCTTCCCCGCGCCGTGGCCGCGCCGCTTCGGGACGGCCAACGTCTCCCCGGACGGCGGCACGGCCGTGTTCGCCGGGGTGCACGCGGTGCGCTGCGTGGACGCGGCGGGGGCGACGCGCTGGGAGGTGCGGCACGGGTGCTCGAGCGGTGAATGTCCGCTGATCCACGCGTCGTTCGACGAGTACGCCGCCGACGACGAGCACGCGTACCCCGACAGCGGATCGGCCGCGGTCTCGGCCGACGGCAAGCTCGTCTGGGCGCACGTCCGCGGCCCGTTCGCCGACGACGGCGAGGAGGCCGACGACGACGAGCTGTGGCTCGTCATCGATGCCGCGGACGGCCGGGTCCTCGGGCGCGCCGCCACCGGCACCGTGGCTTCCGGCTCGTTCCACACCCCGCACCCCGACCCGGCGCAGATGGGACTGAGTATCGGTGAGGGCGAGGAGGGATCGCCCGCGCTGTGGGGCACTGGGACGGGCGCGCCCTGTCGGCACGGAAGATCGACGACGAGACGGTTCTGCAGGTGGTGAGCCCGTCCGGCCTGCGTCTGCTGGCCACCGACGTCACGCAGTCGGCCCTGTATCTGCACGCCACGCGCGACGGCGCGATCCTGCGGGACCTGGACGCCGAGGGCGCGGTGCCCCCGTACGGCACCGGCGGCGGCCGGGTGCACTGGGACTTCGACGGGGCCTTCGCCGCCGAGGACACCGTCGTGGCGGGAACCTCCGGGAGCGACGCCGGTCGGGGCGCGCCCCGCCACTGGCTCGTGGCGGGGGGCGACATGACGCTGCCCGGCGAGGTAACCTACCCCTTCCCCGTCACCGGTCCGGTCCGTGGCACGGGCACCTGGTACATCGCCGAGGACGTCGATCCACCTGTGGCGCCTGGAGGACGTCGGCTGACCGGCACCTGGCGGAACCGGAACACGGAGCGGCCCGCCGGTCGATCTTGAGTTCTGATGGTCGTCGCGACACCGTTCCTAGCCAGTGGGCATGAGTGAGTCCTGGACCCCCTGATGTGTACTGGGCGCATCCCGAACGGTGTTGGATGCACTCGGTCCCCGCTTTCGCGTCCCGTTCGGCGGCACGTCTCTGGGGGCGTGGTCCGTTGTGGGTGGGCGGGTTCCGTCATGCCCCCGGTTGCCTGGTCCGGCCTGGGCGGTCCGATGCCCCGCACGATCGCTCCGGTCGTGTGGGGGCGGTGCCGTCCGACGCCGGACCGGGTGTCCGAGGGCGCGTCGTCCGATCGCGATGCCTGCGGCATCGTGACGGGACATTTGGCGGTGCGGGGTGGCCAGTGGTTTCTGCCAGTGCTGGGCACCCCACATCGAGGTGTAGGCGGGGTCGACCGCGACGATGCTCAGGCCGTGTTCGGCGGCCATGGAGACCAGCCGGGCCTTGAGTTTGCCGGTCGGGATGCCGGAGATGAGTTGCCGGAACCGTTTCCTGCGGCCGTGCTTCTCGCGGGTCTTCTCGGTCGTGAAGTCGAGGTTTTCGATGGCGATCGCGGTAACACCGGCCTGCTTGGCCCAGTGGAGCAGGCGGGTCAGGGCGTGACGGATCTGGGCGTCGCGATGAGCGGTGGTACCGGACAAGTCGTAGCCGAAGCGGCGCGGGTCGCCGACCGGATTGCCATGCCGGTCGAGCTGGTAAGCGGCGAAATGATCAGCGTTGGTATCGACACCGATCACACCCTGGGCGCGGGCCGTCTCCAGCGGGATGGTCTGGACGACGGGGCGTTGCCAGGAGGCGGTGAGGTACCAGCGGTCGCGGTCGGTGTCGAGGTGGATGCGGTAGGCGACGGCCCGGTTCGCGGCGATGCGGTCGGCCCACTCCTGACCCCGGTGCGCGAACGCCACGGTCGAGGTGAGGGTGTACCGGCCATGCTTGGCATTGGCCAGGTGCGCGAGCGGGGCAGGCAGTTTGATGCTGACCTCGCCGTCCGGGGTAACGCGGATCGTCTCGTTCCCGAACCGCTTCCCCGACTCACCGTCGGCGGCGATGAACCACCGCTCCGCCTCCCAGCGCTCCCGCCACTGCTCCTCGGTGAGGTGGGCGTCGGCGAGGTGGTGGCGAGTGTTGAGAAGGCGTTTGCCGCCCCGCACGACCCGCACGCGTCCGGCCTGCCGGTCACGGACCGCAGCAGCATGCCGCGCCTCCAACGCCGCGAGACGGCGGGACTTGTGGAACCACTCACCCTTGGAACGGTAGCCACCCGCTGCCCGCTTCGTGCCCCGCGAGCCGACCGGGAGGGACAGGCGATGCCGCAGCGTCCCGATCCCGGCCTCCAGCGTCCGGATGTGCGCCGCCTGACAACGGCGCGCCAGCGCTCACTGATCATGCGTGGCCTTCGTGATCGCACCGGCGATCCGCGACGACGACTGTGCGGTCAGGTCCCGCTTGCGCGACGCCCAGGTCTCCTTGTTGTGCTCCAGACCATCCGTACAACGGGCCCTGAGGTCACGGGAAGCGAGCGCGCCCTGATACGCGCCGACCGCCCGCAGAACCTTCTCGTCCTGGGGCGTGAGGTGCTTCAGACGGTCCCGGACCGCCACCCCGCAAGGCCCGGGCACCACGAAGGATGCCGTTAACTCCCGTACACCACCCACCACAACACCCCCTCCCACGAGACCGGACACCTGCTACCCAGTCCAACGAGCACCAGCCGCCAAGGTCACCCATTCGGCCCCAGAACCCCCGTTCCCACCCCATGAAGCCGCCGACAGGACCCACTCCTGCTCACTCCAACGCACTTCAGCTCAGCAAACCGACAGCAGCTCACAACCCCGGTTCAGGGGATGCGATGGCCTTCGCGTAGGTGGTTCCCGGACGAACACGGAGACCCTGTCCTGTGGAACGATGCCAGGCATGCCCACCGATCCCATACATGGAGATGCCGTGCAGCACCCAGCACGTCTCGTCGCCACCGTCCGGGCTCCGCTGGGCCCTGCCAGTGCCAACGCTTTGGAGATACTGCACTGGCCGGGCCGCAGGCTGCTCATCCAGCACACGGACGACGAGGTGGCCGTGGTCGACCTTGGTGAAGAAGGGGAAGCAAGGCAGGAATTCCGCTTCCCCGCGCCGTGGCCCAGGCTGTTCGGCCGGGTCACGGTGTCTCCCGCGGGCGACATCGCCGTCTTCTCGGGGGTGCACGGTGTGCGGGCCGTGGACCGCGGCGGTGATGTCCTGTGGGAGATCCCGCACGGCTGCTGGGCGACCGCCACGTGTGCCTGGACCCGTGCTCCGTTCTCCGAGTACGCGGACGACCCCCGCCATCATCATGCCGACTGCGGTTCCGCCGCGTTCTCCGCCGACGGCAAGCTGGTGTGGGCGCACGTCCGGCAGTACTCCGACAACCGGGCGGACGAGGAGTGGCTGGTCGTGAACGCCGCCGACGGAGTGGTCCTGGGGCGGGCGAAGACCATGACCGTGGGCTCCGGCTCCCTGCACTTTCCTCATCCGAGCGCCGAGTACATGGGGCTGACCGTAGGTGAAGGAGACGACGACTCCCCGGTTCTGTGGGGTCACTGGGACGGCACCACCCTCGCCGTCGAGCGGCTCGAGGGAGAGATCTTCCAGGCGGTCAGTCCGTCCGGGCGGCACTTCCTCTGTACTGATCCCGGGCAGTGGGCCCTGTACCTCCACGAGGCGGCGGGCGGGACGGAGTTGCGGCAGTTGGACGCCAGGGAGGCGGTGCCTCCCGTGCCCGGGGACGACATGGCCAGGTGGGACTACGAGGGCGCGTACCCCTACGAGGAGGGTGCTGTCGTCAGCACCGAGGGATACGCCGAGGTCCCGCGTCACTGGCTGGTGAATCCCGAGAGCATGTCGGTGCGGGGCATGGTCACCTACCCCCTGCCCGTCGCGGGCAGCCCACGTTCGGCCGGCGCCGGCATGTGGCACACGGTCGCCAAGGACACGGCCTCGGTCCACCTGTGGTGCCTCGCCGACGAAGGCTGAGCCCGTTCCCCGCACGCGAACGCCCGGCCGGGAAGGTGTCCCGGCCGGGCGTGCTCTGTGGGGCTGGTCGCGGCTTGTGGTCGGATCCGCTCGGCCAGCGCCTGTCGCCTGACCTCGCGTTGCGTCGGCTGGGCGGGGCGGCGGCGCCACTTGTAGAACCACGCCTCCGACACGCCGAGCGCTCGGCAGGAGGTCCGGTGCGGAATCTTGTACTCGGTCTTCTGGTCGCTGATTACCCCGACGACGGCCGCCGGGTCCGCCTCAGCTACTTCACCCACAAGACCATGCAGCGTTTGAGGACATCGCGCTCCATCCCCAGCTCCTTGACGTCCTTCAGCTGGGCGTTCTCTCGACGCAGCCGCTCGAGCTCCTCGCTCTCGCCCGCAGGACCGGCCCCGCCTGCCCTGCGAGCCCGCGACACCCAGCTGGCCAGTGTCGTCTCGTTGATCCCCAGGTCCTTCGCGACCTGGGCGACCGGCTTCCTGGTCTCGGTCACGATCCGCACAGCCCCCTCACGGAACTCCGCGTCGAACTTCCGCCTCTTCTCCGTCATGACTCCCAACTTCCCCTGCAGTCAGGGTCTCTACGCTACGAGGGAAGACTCACCTGCCCGCCGAAGACCCGCTGCAGGGACTCCTGGGGGCTGCGCCCACGGAAGATGTTGACCTCGATCCGCTCCAGGTCGAGCAGATCGACCAGGCGCTCGGCAGGGTTCGTCATGCGGTTCGTCTCCACTCTCGCAGGGGGGCCGGGCGTGTGAGCGCGATCACAGCTGGCCGACCGAGGTGACGCGGACGACGGCCCGGCCCTCCTCGTCGGATGCGGCCAGGTCGATCTCCGCGCTGATGCCCCAGTCGTGGTCGCCGTTCGGGTCCGCGAAGGTCTGCCGCACCCGCCACAGGCCGTGTGCGGCGTCCTCGTCGATCTTCAGCAGCTTCGGCCCGCGCGCGTCCGGACCGGTGCCCAGATCGTCGTACTCGTCCCAGTAGGCGTCCATGGCGTCGCCCCACGCGTCCTCGTCCCAGCCCGCGTCGCCGTCCAGCTCGCCGAGCTCGTGGACCTTGTCCAGCGCGGCCAGCTCCACCCGGCGGAACAACGCGTTGCGGACCAGCACCCGGAAGGCACGGGCGTTGGCCGTGACCGGCTTCACCTCGTCGGCCCGCTCCTGCGCCTCCTCGGCGGTCTCCACCTCCGGGTTGGCGAGCTGCTCCCACTCGTCGAGGAGACTGGAGTCCACCTGGCGGACCATCTCGCCGAGCCAGGCGATCAGGTCCTGAAGGTCCTCGGACTTGATGTCGTCCGGGATGGTGTGCTCAAGAGCCTTGTACGCGCTCGCCAGATAACGCAGCACGATGCCCTCGGTGCGGGCCAGCTCGTAGTTCGAGGTGAACTCCGTGAACGTCATGGCGCGTTCGTACATGTCACGGATCACGGACTTCGGCGACACCGGGTGGTCGCCCACCCACGGGTGGCTCCTGCGGTACACGTCGTAGGCGTGCCACAACAGCTCGCTGAGCGGCTTCGGATACGTGACGTCCTGGAGCAGCTCCATCCGCTCCTCGTACTCGACACCGTCCGCCTTCATCTGCCCGACCGCTTCGCCGCGCGCCTTGTTCTGCTGCGCGGCGAGGATCTGCCGTGGGTCGTCGAGCGTCGACTCGACGACGGAGACCATGTCCAGTGCGTACGACGGCGACTCGCCGTCCAGCAGGTCGAACGCGGCCAGCGCGAACGTGGACAGCGGCTGGTTCAGCGCGAAGTCCTGCTGGAGATCGACGGTGAGCCGCACGATGCGGCCCTCCGCGTCCGGCTTGTCGAGCTGTTCCACCACACCGCCGTCCAGCAGCGAGCGGTAGATCGCGATGGCCCGGCGGATGTGCCGCAGCTGCGCCCTGCGCGGCTCGTGGTTGTCCTCCAGCAGATGCCGCATCGCCGCGAAGGCGTTGCCGGGACGCGCGATCACGGACAGCAGCATCGTGTGCGTGACCCGGAAGCGGGAGGTCAGCGGTTCCGGATCGGACTGGATCAGCTTGTCGAAGGTGGTCTCCGACCAGGCGACAAAGCCCTCGGGGGCCTTCTTGCGGACCACCTTGCGCTTCTTCTTCGGGTCGTCGCCCGCCTTCTTGACGGCCTTCTCGTTCTCGATGACGTGCTCGGGCGCCTGCGCCACGACGAAGCCCGCCGTGTCGAATCCGGCCCGGCCCGCCCGGCCCGCGATCTGGTGGAACTCACGGGCGCGCAGCGTACGGACGCGGGTGCCGTCGTACTTGGTGAGCGCCGTGAACAGCACCGTTCGGATGGGTACGTTGACGCCGACGCCGAGGGTGTCCGTACCGCAGATCACCTTCAGCAGGCCGGCCTGGGCGAGCTTCTCCACCAGGCGCCGGTACTTCGGCAGCATGCCCGCGTGATGCACTCCGATGCCGTGGCGCACATAGCGGGAGAGGTTCTGGCCGAACTTGGTGGTGAAGCGGAAGTTGCCGATCAGATCGGCGATCTTCTCCTTCTCCTCCTTGGTGCACATGTTGATGCTCATGAGCGACTGCGCCCGCTCGACGGCCGCGGCCTGGGTGAAGTGCACGATGTACACCGGCGACTGCCTGGTCTCCAGGAGCTCGGTGAGGGTCTCGGTGATCGGCGTCAGCCGGTACTCGTAACTGAGCGGCACCGGCCGGGTCGCGGAGCGCACCACGGACGTGGGGCGGCCGGTGCGGCGGGTCAGGTCCTCCTCGAACATCCTGACGTCACCGAGCGTGGCCGACATCAGGACGAACTGGGCCTGCGGCAGTTCCAGGAGCGGGATCTGCCAGGCCCAGCCGCGGTCCGGCTCGGCGTAGAAGTGGAACTCGTCCATCACGACCTGGCCGATGTCCGCGTACTTCCCGTCACGCAGCGCGATGGACGCCAGGACCTCCGCCGTGCAGCAGATCACCGGCGCGTCCGCGTTGACGGAGGCGTCGCCGGTGAGCATGCCGACGTTCTCCGTACCGAACAGCTTGCACAGGTCGAAGAACTTCTCCGAGACCAGTGCCTTGATCGGCGCGGTGTAGAACGTGACCTTGTCCTGGGCCAGCGCCGTGAAGTGCGCGGCCGCCGCGACCAGGCTCTTTCCGGAGCCGGTCGGGGTGGAAAGGATCACATTCGCGCCGGAGACCACCTCGATCAGCGCCTCCTCCTGAGCGGGATAGAGGGTGATGCCCTGCGTCTTCGTCCATGACGAGAATGCCTCGAAGAGGGCGTCGGGGTCGTCGGTCGGGGGCAGCTGATCGATAAGGGTCACGCCCCTATCTTGCCTGCCTTCCGCCCGGATGAGGGAACCGGACGACTGTATGAAGATCACGGACGATACGCTGCCCACTCAACTCGGCCGTGCCTGGGCGGCAATGGCAGCAGGACGACTTTGGGGGCGGGAAGAACCATGATGGGACCGGCACATTCTCTGTCAGGGGCGGCGGCCTGGCTGGGGGTGGGCGCGGCGGCGGCGGCCGCCGGTCACGCGATGCCGTGGCCCGTCCTGGTCGTCGGCGCGCTGATCACCGCCGGAGCCGCACTCGCCCCGGACCTCGACCACAAGTCCGCGACCATCTCGCGCGCCTTCGGGCCGGTCTCCCGGGGGCTCTGCGAGATCGTCGACAAGCTCTCGCACGCCGTCTACAAGGCGACCCGGGGCTCCGGCGACCCGCGCAGGAACGGCGGCCACCGGACCCTGACGCACACCTGGCTGTGGGCGGTCCTGATCGGCGGCGGGGCCTCCGCCGCGGCGATCACCGGCGGCCGGTGGGCGGTCCTGGCGATCCTCTTCGTGCACCTGGTGCTCGCCGTCGAAGGACTGCTGTGGCGGGCCGCCCGGATGTCCAGCGACGTCCTGGTGTGGCTGCTCGGCGCGACGAGCGCCTGGATACTGGCCGGCGTCCTGGACGAGCCCGGCAACGGCTCGGACTGGCTGTTCAGCGCCCCCGGGCAGGAGTACCTGTGGCTGGGGCTGCCGATCGTGCTCGGTGCGCTCGTCCACGACATCGGCGACGCGCTGACCGTCTCCGGCTGCCCGATCCTGTGGCCCATCCCGCTGGGCCGCAAGCGCTGGTACCCGATCGGGCCGCCGAAGGGAATGCGGTTCCGTGCGGGCAGCTGGGTGGAGCTGAAGGTGCTGATGCCGGCGTTCATGGTGCTCGGCGGACTGGGCGGGGCGGCCGCGCTGAACGTCATCTGACCGACGCGTCGCGGACGAGAGCATCGCCCGGCCCGTGCGGGCCGCGCGGACGGATCGAACGTCCTCGCCACGGTCCGTCACGTGATGGCGGCCCTCGGCGCGCGGCACACACCGGTGATTTGTCGCGGGTGGTGCCCCGGGGCTGTCCGGTGCGCCGATCCACCCGAACCCGCTCGCGTGCGCGCGAACTCCGCTCAGCCGTGCCAGGACCGCCACAGCGCCCCATAAGCGCCGTCCGCCGCCACCAGCTCGTCATGGCTGCCCAGTTCACTGATCCGGCCGCTCTCGACGACCGCGATCACATCCGCGTCGTGCGCGGTGTGCAGCCGGTGGGCGATCGCCACGACCGTACGGCCGTCCAGCACCCGGGCCAGCGACCGCTCCAGGTGACGGGCGGCCCGCGGGTCCAGCAAGGACGTCGCCTCGTCCAGCACCAACGTGTGCGGATCGGCCAGGACCAGCCGGGCCAGTGCGATCTGCTGGGCCTGAGCGGGTGTCAGCGCCAGACCGCCGGAGCCGACCTCGGAGTCCAGCCCCTCCTCCAGCGCCCTCGCCCAGCTGTCCGCGTCGACCGCCGCGAGCGACGCCCACAGTTCGGCGTCCCCGGCACCGGCACGGGCCAGCAGGAGGTTGTCCCGCAGCGACCCCACGAACACATGGTGCTCCTGATTGACCAGCGCCACATGCGTACGTACCTGCTCCGCCTTCATCCGCGACAACTCCGCACCACCGAGCGTCACTTCACCCGTGCGCGGCGCATAGATCCCGGCGAGCAGCCGGCCCAGCGTGGACTTTCCGGCCCCGGACGGGCCGACCAGCGCCAGGCGCGTACCCGGCGCGACGTCCAACGACACCTGGTGCAGGACATCCAGCCCGGCGCGGTAGCCGAAGCGCACCTCCTCGGCGCGGACGTCCCGGCCGTCCGGGACCACCTCCGCGTCGCCCGCGTCCGGTTCGATGTCCCGGACGCCCACCAGCCGGGCCAGCGACACCTGAGCGACCTGCAACTCGTCGTACCAGCGCAGGATCAGGCCGATCGGATCGACCATCATCTGCGCCAGCAGCGCCCCCGTCGTCAGCTGTCCCACGGTCAGCAGGCCCTCGATGACGAACCAGCCGCCGAGCATCAGCACCGCGCCGAGAATCGTCACGTAGGTGGCGTTGATGACAGGGAAGAGCACGGAACGCAGGAAGAGCGTGTACCGCTCCCACGCGGTCCACTGCCGGATGCGCGCGTCCGACAGTGCCACCCGGCGCGCACCCAGCCGGTGCGCCTCCACGGTCCGTCCCGCGTCCACGGTCTCCGCGAGCATCGCCGCGACCGCGGCGTATCCGGCGGCCTCCGAACGGTACGCGGACGGAGCCCGTTTGAAGTACCAGCGGCAGCCGATGACCAGGACGGGCAGAGCGATCAGCACCGAGAGCGCCAGCGGCGGAGCCGTCGCGGTGAGCGCGGCCAGCAACAGCCCCGCCCACACCACACCGATCGCCAGCTGCGGCACGGCCTCGCGCATCGCGTTGGCCAGCCGGTCGATGTCCGTGGTGATCCTGGAGAGCAGATCCCCCGTCCCGGCCCGCTCCAGCACGCCCGGCGGCAGTCCGACCGACCGTACGAGGAAGTCCTCGCGCAGATCGGCCAGCATCTCCTCGCCGAGCATCGCGCTGCGCAGACGCATCAGCCGGGTGAAGACCGTCTGCACGACCACCGCGAGCGCGAACACCCCGGCGGTGCGCTCCAGATGGAGGTCGCCGGCGCCGTCGGAGAGATCCTCGACCAGCCCGCCCAGCAGATACGGGCCGGTGATCGAGGCGATCACCGCGATGGCGTTGAACGTGACGAGCGCGGCGAACGGCTTGCGGTGGCGCCGCAGCAGCTCCCGTACATAGCTCCGTACGGTGGCGGGGGTGCCGACCGGCAGGGTCGTCGCCGACTCCGGTGCGGCCGGGTCGTACGCCGGTACTGCGACGCCGATCATGCCCGTTCCTCGATTTCCTCGATCGTCCTGAGTGTGCCCTGAGCGGCCGGGACAGCGGTCTCGTCGTCCGTCTCGCGCGTCACGACCGCCCGGTAGCGGAGGTCCGTACGCAGCAGTTCACGGTGTGCGCCGACCGCGACGACCGTGCCGCCGTGCACCAGCACCACCCGGTCCGCCAGGTCGAGCAGCAGCGGCGACGAGGCGAACGCCACCGTCGTACAGCCCCGACGCAGCCCCTTGATTCCGGCGGCGACCCGGGCCTCCGTGTGCGAGTCGACGGCGGAGGTCGGCTCGTCGAGAACCAGCACCTCCGGGTCGGTCACCAAGGAGCGGGCCAGGGCGAGCCGTTGGCGCTGACCACCCGAGAGCGAACGCCCGCGTTCGGTGATGCGGGTCGTCATGGGGTCGCCGTCCGTGGCGACGGACGCCTGCGCCAACGAGTCCAGCACGTCACCGCACTGGGCGGCGGACAACGCGTCCTCGGCGGACACCCGTCCCGAGGCCGGCACATCGAGAAGATCGCGCAGCGTGCCGGAGAGCAGGACCGGGTCCTTGTCCTGGACCAGTACCGCCGTCCGGGCGGAGTCCAGCGGGAGTTCGTCCAGAGGTACGCCACCGAGCAGGACGGACGGGGGCCTTTGCTCCGGCGTGACGCCGTCCGTGGAGGCGCGCCCGCCGTTCTTTGGCCCGCCCGCCCTACGCGTCGAGTTCTTCGTCGCGTTCCTGTCCTCGTCTCCGTCCTTGCTCCCGTGCTCGTTCCCGTTCTGGCTTCCGGTCGCGTCCGTGTCCTCGTGCGCGTGGCCGCCGAGCCGCTCGGCCAGTCGGCCCGCCTCGTCCGGGTCGCCGCAGACCACCGCGGTGAACAGGCCCGCCGGGGCCATCAGTCCGGTCACCGGGTCGTACAGATCGCCGGTAGGCGCGGCGTCGACGGTCGAGGGCCGGTCCGTGCGGTGCAGCGACAGCACCCGGACCGCGCGCTTGGCGGAGGGCCGTGAGAAGGAGTACGCCATCGCGATCTCCTCGAAGTGGCGCAGCGGGAACAGCAACAGCGTCGCCGCGCTGTACACCGTGACCAGCTGACCGACCTCGATCCGGCCGTCGCGGGCCAGCGTCGCCCCGTACACGACCAGCGAGATGAGCAGCACGCCCGGCAGGAGCACCTGGATCGCCGAGATCAGCGACCACATCCGCGCACTGCGCACCGCGGCCTTGCGGACCTCCTGCGAGGCGCGCCGGTAGCGGCCGAGGAACAGCTCCTCGCCGCCGATCCCGCGCAGTACCCGCAGCCCGGCGACGGTGTCCGAGGCCAGCTCGGTGGCCTTGCCCGCCTTCTCGCGCTGGAGGTCGGCGCGCCGGGTGGCCCGGGGGAGCAGCGGCAGCACGGCCAGGGCCAGCAACGGCATGGCGAGTGTCACCAGGACGCCCAGCGAGGGCAGATAGACGATGAGCCCCGCGCAGATCAGCACCAGGGCGGCGGCGGCCGCGGCGAAACGGGAGAGCGCCTCGACGAACCAGCCGATCTTCTCCACGTCACCGGTGGAGACCGCGACGACCTCACCCGCGGCGACCCGTCGGGTCAGCGCCGAGCCGAGCTCCGCGGTCTTACGGGCCAGCAACTGCTGCACGCGCGCGGCGGCGGTGATCCAGTTGGTGATGGCGGTCCGGTGGAGCATGGTGTCGCCCAGCGCGATCAGCACACCCAGGACCGCGATCAGACCGCCCGCCCACGCGAGGCGGCTGCCGGAACGGTCGACGACGGCCTGCACGGCGAAGCCGACGGCAGGCGGCAGTCCGGCCAGGGAACACTGGTGCAACAGCCCCCAGGAAAGGGACTTGAGCTGACCGCGGAGCTGATTGCGGCCGAGCCAGAGCAGGAAGCGTGGGCCCGACCGGACATCGGGATCGCCAGGATCCGAGTACGGAAGATCGCGAATCTGCATGACGTCCCATGGGTCGGTGCGTGCCGGTTTGTTCGGTGAATGTCTCAAACCGTGCAAGGTTCACCCTGGAAGGTCCGTCGGAGCAATCGATTTTCTCCACGAACGGCACCTTTCGCGCCATGGTCATGAGCGGGCGGGAGCCAGGGAGGCACTGCGGGGCCCGGTCCGGCTGGGCCCAGCCGGACCGGGCCCCGCAATCCCTCTCGTCCCTCGCGCCGGCCGGTCAGGACTTCGCCGGACCCTCCGGATCATTCGAATCCATGCCGGAGCGGGCCTTCTTCCACTCACCGCGTGTGAAGTCCGGAATCTGCTGCGGCGCGCCCTTGGCCTTGATGGACAGATGGCTGAGCGGCACGGGCGACGTCCACGTCGCCGCGTCGTACACATCGAAGTCGGGGACGAGTCCGAGCCGCATGCACTGCATCAGCCGGAACACCAGCATGTAGTCCATGCCGCCGTGACCGCCGGGCGGATTGGCATGCTCCTTCCACAGCCAGTGGTCCCACTCCGTGTACTTCGAGAAGTCGCCCCAGCTGTCGTTGGTGTGGTCGGGCTCGATGTAGATCCGGGCCGGATAGTCCTCGAAGACCCCCTTCGTACCGCCGAGGCTGTTGATCCGCGAGTACGGATGCGGAGTGGACACGTCGTGCTCCAGCCGGATGACCCGTCCCTTGGCGGTCTGGACGAGGCTGATCGTCCGGTCGCTCTCGATATAGGTCTCCTTCCAGCTCGGATCACCGGCCGGCATGTGCTTCTTGCGGTACTCGGCGAGCCCCAGGGACGGCGAGCCCACGCTGGTGATGCTCACCGCACGGTCGCCACGGTTGATGTCCATGTAGTTGGCGACCGGGCCGAAGCCGTGGTTGGGGTAGAGATCGCCACGCAGCCGGGTGTGCCACAGCCTGCGCCAGGGCCCTTCGTAGTACCCCGGATCGAACATCAGCCCGCGCAGATCGTGGTTGTACGCGCCCGCGCCGTGCAGCAGATCACCGAAGAGCCCGGCATGCGCCATGCGCAGTACCCGCATCTCGTTGCGCCCGTAACAGCAGTTCTCCAACTGCATGCAGTGGCGCCTGGTGCGCTCCGAGAGATCGACCAACTCCCACAGTTGGTCGAGCTGGAGAGCGATGGGACACTCCACGCCGACATGCTTGCCGTTCAGCAGGGCGGTCTTCGCCATCTCGAAGTGGAAGTCCCAGGGCGTCGCCACGTAGACGAAGTCGATGTCCCCGCGCTTGCAGAGATTCTCGTAGTCGTCCTCGCCGTTGGTGTAGACGGCGGGGGCAGGCTGGCCCGCCGCGGTCACCTTTGCGGCCGCCCGTTCCGCCTTGGCCTTGACCGGGTCGCAGACGGCGACGACCTGCACGCCGCCGACGGCGAGGAAGAGGTCGATCATGCTGCCACCGCGGTTGCCGAGGCCGACCAGGCCGACCCGTACGGTGGAACGCCGGTCGAACGGCACCCCCACCATGGTGCGCCCCTGGCGCTTCGGGGCGGCCGCCTGATCCGGCTGTGCCGCGGCAGTGGCCTCCGGGCTCCGGCCGGGGGTGGCGGCGGACGCGGTGCCGCTGCCGAGACCACCGAGTCCGATCCCGGCACCGGCCACCGTGGCGGTCGTCCACAGGACCGAGCGGCGGCTCACCGAGCCGTCTTCGTCGTCCCGCGTACCGTCGTCGTTCTGCTGTGCTGCGTCGTTCATCGATCCTCCAGGAGGGGGGTCTGACGTGCGCGGCTGTTGAATGAATCTCGGTAAGGACCCTGGTAGTTGGTGTTGTTGATGCGCAAGGGGAGTGATTGGACTCCTGCTTCGAAACCATGGACTTTTGTGGCACGCAGAAGCCGGGCAGGCTCGGAATCCGAGCCCGCCCGGTGATCGGGTACAGCGGCCGATGGGGCCAGGGACGCCCGCAGTGGTCCGGGGCAGCAGCCCGTGGCAGCACGAGGCAGTCTGTGGCGCCACGAGGCAGTCCGTGGCAGCCCCTGGCAGTCCCCGGCAGTTCGGGTCAGGACGATCCGTACCGTCGGACGGCCCGAGATCAGCGCACAACGGCTCCCGGCCGCGTCGCCCGCTCCAGCTCCATCAGCACCGAGTAGTACGAATGCCCCGTGGCCCGGTCCATTCCGATTTCGCACATCCGGTTGGCCGAGAGATACGCGTCGTACTCCCGCGCGTTCACCTCGGCGGCCTCCTTCGCCGTCGCGGAGGCCGTCAACTCCTTGTGCAGCATGCCGCGGTCGCCCGCGAAGGCGCAGCACCCGGCGTCGTCGGGGATCACGACCTCCTCCGCGCAGGCCTCCGCGACCGTGCGCAACTGCTCCACGTCGTCCAGATGCTGCATGGAACACGTCGGATGCAGGACAGCCGAACTGATCTTCCGGAGGACGGTCAGCTCGGGAAGCAGTTCGTCGGCCGCCCAGACGAGGGAGTCGACAATGGTCAGCTCCCGGTGCAACTCCCGGTTGTCGTCGGTGAGATACGGCACCACCTCATGGGCGATGCCCAGCGTGCACGACGAGGCGTCGACGACCAGCGGCAGTTTGCCACCCGCCGTCCAGCCCCAGGCCGCCTCCACGATGCGGTTGGCCATCACGGCATTGCCCGCGTCGTATCCCTTGGAGTGCCAGATCGTCGCGCAGCACGTGCCCGCGACATCGTCCGGGATCCATACCGGCTTTCCGGCGCGGGCGGAGACGGCGACGACGGCCTGCGGTAGCGACGGGCCACGATGCCCCTCGGGCCCGCCGAAGATACGGTTCACACACGCCGGGTAATAGACCGCGCTCGCCCCGACACGGGAGGTGCGGGGCAGCTTCCGGGCGGCGGCACCGGGGATCTCGGGCAGCCACTCGGGCACCAGATCGGGACGTACGGCCTTGCGGGCGAGCCCGGTGATGGTCTCCAGCGGCCCGTCGCCGAGCCGGTCGCCGAGCCGGTCGGCCGCGGCGACCGCGACCCGGGCCGCCGCCTCCACCGCCTTGAAGTTCTTCGCCGTGAGTGCCGCGATGCGCTCCTCGCGCGGTGAGTGCCGCTGGTGGCGGAAGTCCTTCATCATGGCGCCGGTGTCGATGCCGACCGGACAGGCCAGCTTGCAGGTCGAGTCGCCCGCGCAGGTGTCGACGGCGTCGTAGCCGTACGCGTCGAGCAGCTGCGCCTCCACCGGGGAGCCGCCGGGCTGCCGCATCATCTCCCGGCGCAGCACGATCCGTTGGCGTGGCGAGGTGGTCAGGTCATGGCTGGGACAGGTGGGTTCGCAGAATCCGCACTCGATGCAGGGGGCGGCGATCTGCTCGATCTCGGGGATGGTCTTCAGCCCGCGCAGATGGGCCTTCGGGTCGCGGTCGAGGACGATGCGGGGCGCCAGCACCCCGTCGGGGTCGATGATCTGCTTCGTGCGCCACATCAGCTCGGTCGCCTTCGGACCCCACTCCAGCTCCAGGAAGGGGGCGATATTACGGCCGGTGGCGTGCTCCGCCTTCAGGGAGCCGTCGAAGCGGTCCACCGTCAGCTGGCAGAAGTCGTCCATGAACGCGGCGTAGCGGTCCACGTCGGACGGCTTCGCCGCGTCGAAAGCGAGCAGGAAGTGCAGATTGCCGTGGGCCGCGTGACCGGCGACCGCGGCGTCGAAGCCGTGCTCCGCCTGAAGGCCGAGCAGGGCCTCGCAGGCGTCGGCCAGCCGGGAGGGCGGCACCGCGAAGTCCTCGGTGATCAGCGTCGTACCCGAGGGCCGGGAGCCGCCGACCGCGGTGACGAACGCCTTACGGGCCTTCCAGTAGCCCGAGATGACCTTGGTGTCGCGGGTGAACTCATTGGTCACCGACGACACGGGGGTCACCAGGTCGAGACCTTCGACGACGGCTGCCGCCGCCCGCTCGTAGGCCTCCTGCCCGGCCTCGTCCGGAGCCCGGAACTCCACCAGCAGCGCCGTGGTCTCCTTGGGCAGCCCGGCCCAGTCGGCGGGCACGCCCTGGACGCTCACCGACGCGCGCAGCGTATTGCCGTCCATCAGCTCGACGGCGATCGCCCCCGCCTCGTTGAAGCCGGGTACGGCGGCCGCTGCCGCGGTCAGCGAGGGGAAGAACAGCAGGGCGGTGGAGACGCGGCGGTCCAGCGGCAGGGTGTCGAAGACGACCTCGGAGATGAAGCCGAAGGTGCCCTCGGAACCGACCATCAGACCGCGCAGGATCTGCACGGGCGTCGAGCCGTCCAGGAAGGCGTCGAGCCGGTAGCCGTTGGTGTTCTTGATCTCGTACTTGGCGCGGATCCGGGTGGTGAGCGCGGCATCGGCCTCGATCTCCGCCTTCAGCGCCAGCAGCCCCTCGCACAGCCGCGGCTCGGCACGGGCCAGGTCCTCGTCCGCCGCGGGGTCCCCGGTGTCGACGTCCGTGCCGCTCGGCAGCACGAAGGTGAGGGAGGAGACGGTGCGGTACGAATTGCGGGTCGTCCCCGCGGTCATTCCGGAGGCGTTGTTGGCGACGACTCCGCCGATCGTGCACGCGATGGCGCTGGCCGGGTCGGGGCCCAGCAGCCGGCCGTACCGGGCGAGGGTGGCGTTGGCGCGCAGGATCGTCGTCCCGGGCCGGATGCGGGCCCGCGCGCCGCCGTCCAGGATCTCGATGCCCGCCCAGTGGCGGCGTACGTCGACGAGGATGTCCTCGCCCTGGGCCTGGCCGTTCAGGCTGGTGCCGGCCGCCCGGAAGACGACCTCGCGGCCCTTGCCGTGCGCGTACGACAGGATCGCCGAGATGTCGTCGATGTCCTCCGGGACCACGACGACCTGGGGAATGAACCGGTAGGGACTGGCGTCGGAGGCGTACTTCACCAGGTCGGAGACCTTCCACAGCACCTTCTCCGGGCCCAGCAGGTCGATGAGCTCGCCGCGCAGCGGTTCGGGCGTCCCCGGAGCCTGTCGGTCGGGGACCCGGTCCACGGACGGGTTGCGCACCGCAGCGGGGCGGAGTGCTTCCGGCTTCGGCTCCAGCAGTGGCATGGCGAGCTCTCCTCGGCGGTTCTGTAATTGTGTGTGCTTGTGTGGTCTGTTCTTGTACGGTGCGGTTCTGTACAGCGTCGGTGCGCACGCGGCACCCATCGGGCGGACGCGCGTCCCCGCCGGTTCAGCAGCGGCGCTCCGGCATTCCGTTGACCAGGGCGGACAACAGCCCGCCGAGCACCTCGCGCTGGTCCGCGTTCAATGGAGCCAGGATCTCCTCTGCGGCGGCCCGGCGCGCGTCGCGCAGCGACCGGAGGGTGGCGAGACCCTCGTCGGTGATCTCGATCCGGACCACCCGCCGGCTGTCCGGATCGGGGGCGCGGCGAACCCGGCCGCTGGCCTCCAGGCCGTCGACCAGGCTGGTCACGGCGCGCGGGACGACGTCCAGCCGCTGCGCGAGATCGGCCATCCGGGGAGGGCCGTCGTAATGCGCGACGGTGCGGAGCAGCCGGAACTGTGCGGGAGTGATACCGATCGGCTCCAGCTGGCGGCTCTGAATCCGCTGGAGTCTGCGGGTCACTCGCAGCAACTGCTCGGCGAGCACGCCGTCGGCGTCGGAGGAGTCCATGGTCGAACAGTATCAGGACCTTGTGCATTGTGAGTATAGGTAACAATGAGCTATGCTCTCAAAAGCTTTGAGGTTCGAGTCCCCAGGGGTGCGACGAGTTGCCGCACGCCCGACGCATGCCTGACGAAGGAGCCCATGAAACCCGACGAAATCAACTGGACACCCCCACCCCGGGACGGCAGCGGCCCGCCCGCCGAGCTGCGCCGCATCCTGCGCCTCTTCCACCCCTACCGAGGCCGCCTGGCCCTGGTCGGACTGCTCGTCGGCGCCTCGTCGCTGGTGTCGGTCGCCTCGCCGTTCCTGCTGCGCGAAATCCTGGACACCGCCATCCCGCAGGGGCGTACAGGACTGTTGTCGCTGCTCGCCCTCGGCATGATCCTCACCGCCGTGATGAACAGCGTCTTCGGCGTCCTGCAGACCCTGATCTCCACCACGGTCGGCCAGCGCGTCATGCACGATCTGCGCACCGCCGTCTTCGCTCAGCTGCAGCGGATGCCGCTCGCCTTCTTCACCAGGACCCGCACCGGTGAGGTGCAGTCCCGCATAGCCAATGACATCGGCGGCATGCAGGCGACCGTCACCTCCACCGCGACCTCACTGGTCTCCAACCTCACCGCGGTCATCGCCACGGTCGTCGCCATGCTGGCGCTCGACTGGCGGCTCACCCTCGTCTCGCTCCTACTGCTGCCGGTCTTCGTCTGGATCAGCCGCCGGGTCGGCCGTGAGCGCAAGAAGATCACCACCCGGCGGCAGAAGCAGATGGCGGCCATGGCGGCCACGGTCACAGAATCGCTCTCCGTCAGCGGCATCCTCCTGGGCCGGACGATGGGCCGGGCGGACTCCCTCACCCAGGGTTTCGCCGAGGAATCCGAGAAGCTGGTCGATCTCGAAGTGCGCTCCAGCATGGCCGGGCGGTGGCGGATGTCGACGATCGGCATCGTCATGGCCGCCATGCCCGCCGTCATCTACTGGGCAGCGGGCCTCGCCCTGCAGTCCGGCGGCCCCGCCGTCTCCATCGGCACGCTCGTTGCCTTCGTCTCCCTCCAGCAGGGCCTCTTCCGGCCCGCCGTGAGCCTGCTCTCCACCGGCGTGCAGATGCAGACGTCCCTCGCGCTCTTCCAGCGGATCTTCGAGTACCTCGACCTCGAAGTGGACATCACCGAGCCCGAGAACCCTGTCCGACTGGACGAGATCCGCGGCGAGATCCGCTTCGAGGACGTCGACTTCAGCTACGACGAGAAGAGCGGTCCGACCCTCAGCGGCATCGATGTGACCGTTCCGGCCGGTGGCAGCCTGGCAGTCGTCGGCCCCACAGGGTCCGGCAAGTCCACGCTCAGCTATCTGGTGCCCAGGCTCTACGACGTCACGGGCGGCCGGGTCACGCTCGACGGCGTCGACGTACGCGATCTGGACTTCGATACCCTGGCCCGGGCCGTGGGCGTGGTCTCCCAGGAGACCTACCTCTTCCACGCCTCGGTCGCCGACAACCTGCGCTTTGCCAAGCCGGACGCGACCGACGCCGAAGTAGAGGCGGCCGCCCGTGCGGCGCAGATCCACGACCACATCGCCTCACTGCCCGACGGCTACGACACCCTCGTCGGTGAACGCGGTTACCGCTTCTCCGGCGGCGAGAAACAGCGCCTGGCCATCGCCCGTACGATCCTGCGCGACCCGCCCGTCCTCGTGCTCGACGAGGCGACGAGCGCCCTCGACACACGTACGGAATTCGCCGTGCAGGAAGCGATCGACGCGCTCTCCGCGGGACGCACCACCATCACCATCGCGCACCGTCTCTCCACCGTCCGCGACGCCGACCAGATCGTCGTCCTGGACGGCGGCCGCACCGCGGAGCGCGGCAGCCATGACGAACTCCTCCACCAGGACGGGCGCTACGCCGCCCTGGTCCGGCGGGACACCCAACTGGCGCCCGCGACAGGCTGATCGGCGGGTTCAGGCGTGCCCCGCCGGGGCCGTACATGCGGCGACGCCGCCGCTCCCGTGGGACGGGGAGCGACGGCGCCGGGCGAAGCGATGGTCAGACGAGCCAACCCACGAAGTGGACGATGCCGGCGAGCAGGTTGGTGATGAGGTTCATTCGGTGTATCTCCTTGTACATGGTGCATCTGTGGGACAGCGCAGTTGCGGTCTGCAGCCCGTCGCCTGCGCCCTGTAATCATCATTCGTCGCGGGGGAGTTGAGCAACGAATGGCGCAACGATCACGCGTTCCAGCGAACACCCGATCCCCTGTTCGTGTGTTCTGTTCGTGGCTGTGGGGCCGTGTCGTCCAGGTGGGCGGTCCGGACAGCGGGATAGCGTGCCCGCATGGTGAACGAGTCCCCGGACACCCCGCCCCGCCGTACTCTCCGCCTGACCCGGCGCGGCCTTCTGGCGCTGTTCATCGGCTTCGTCCTCGTCCTCGCCGTGGTGGCCGCAGTCCTCGTACCACTGCTCCTGCGGGGGCCGAAGGTCGAACGGGTTCACCCCCTGGTGGTGCCCGAGGGTCGGCGGGCGTCCCAGGTGTACGCCGCGGTCGACAAGACCCTGGCCGTCGCGCCCGGCACCACCGGGAAGGCCGTTGGCACGGCGGATCTGCCGCTCCCGGCCGCGGCGCAATGGCGTCTCCGCGTACCAGACGGTGACGATCGCGAGCATCGTGCAGGCCGAAGCGGACACCGAGCGCGACATGGGCAAGGTCGCCCGCGTCATCTACATCCGGCGAGCGTCTCGACCCGCGTAAGTCGTTCTCCGGGCACGTCCTGGACACCCCCTGGGATCCGCTGGACCGCGCCTACTTCAATGGCTACGTGCTGTGGACGTACCTGACCACACCGTTCTTCATGATCATGGACGGCATGACCGTGGAGGAAAGGGAACCATGGACCGAATCGCCGACCGAGCGCCGGTGCCATCTCCGGGTCATATTCCCGGACGGGGCATCGCAAGCCACAGTACGGTCCAGGACTTCTACTTCGGGGACGACCTTCTGCTCAGGCGGCACGACTACCACGTGGACATCGCCGGCGGCTTCGCGGCCGCCCGGTACGTCACTGACATCGAGGAAGCGGACGGCATCAAGTTCCCGACCAGGCGTCGCGCGTATCTGTGCGGGCCCGACGGAAGTCCCGACCACGATCACGTCATGGTGAGCATCGACCTCAGTGACGTGCACTTCTCATGACGTCCTCTGACGCACAGCGACGCCCACAGCGACGGCCACAGCGACGCCGATGGCGACCACGTCGACGAACTGTCCCACCGCGGCCCTCGACGCCGTCACCGCCGGCCTGCCCCTTCCGTACAGCTCTGGCGTTGTCGAAGGCCACGTCAACCGGATCAGGACCATCAAACGGCCAGATGTACGGACGAGTCTCGTTCCCATTGTCGATGTGCACGTACTCGGTGGTCTTGCTGGGCCGGTAGAAGGTCAGGCCCTTCCAACCAGTACGCGGTCCGGGACAGAATCCCGATCAGCGTGCGCTCCGGCATCCTCGCCTTGATCTCCTGCTCCAGCCGCCTCGCCGAGGGAGTGAGCCCCTCCGAGCGGTGCGGCTTCAGCGACGGGATGCCCGTCTCCGGGTCGATGACCAGACCCTCGTTGTCCGGGTACCCGGCATCAGCCGCCGCGGCTGTGCTGCGGAGCTTGTCCTCCAACTGCCGGTGGAAGAACCGCGCGTCGAACTCGGCACTCTCGCCGACCTCGCACAGCCCGCCCCCCACCAGACGGTCAGCCAGCCCCTCCTTCACGACCTCCCACTCCGAGCGGCTCCTCGGACCAGTCGGCCTACTCCTGCGAGCCGACCACCGCCACGTCGGGCCGGGCCCTTCAGGACTTCAAGATCAAATCATTGTCCCTCAGACGCGTATCCGGGTCACACCCCCGAATGCCTCGTCCGCCTTCGTTTCCGCTCCCGCTCCCGTCCCCGTTCCTGCCTCCGCACCGTTCTCGGTCCCGGTCCCGGTCCCGGTTCCGGTGCCCGTCCTGTGCAGCAGCCGTGTGATCGCGCGCACTGCGGCCCGCCCGGCCCGGTTGGCGCCGATAGTGCTCGCGGACGGCCCGTAGCCGACGAGATGGATGCGGCCGTCCCGTACGGCCCGGGTACCGTCGACGCGGATGCCGCCGCCGGGCTCGCGCAGTTTCAGCGGGGCGAGATGATCGATGGCGGCCCGGAAACCGGTCGCCCACAGGATGACGTCCGCCTCGACCGTCCGGCCGTCGTCCCAGGCGACCCCGGTCGGCGTGATCCGCTCGAACATCGGCAGCCGGTCGAGCACCCCTTCCTCGCGGGCGTGCCGGACGGTGTCGGTGAGCGGCAGCCCCGTCACGCTCACCACACTCTGCGGCGGCAGCCCGCGCCGTACCCGCTCCTCCACCATCGCCACGGCGGCCCGCCCCCGGTCCGCGTCGAACGGCCCCTCCCGGAAGACCGGCGGCCGACGGGTCACCCAGTACGTCTCGGCCGCCACCTCGGCGATCTCCATCAGGTGCTGCGTACCGGAGGCGCCCCCACCGACCACCACCACGCGCTGCCCGGCGAACTCCGCGGGCCCCGGGTAGTTCGCGGTGTGCAGCTGCCGTCCCCGGAAGCTCTCCTGACCCGGGTAACGAGGCCAGAACGGCCGGTCCCAGGTGCCGGTCGCGTTGATCAGGGCGCGGGTGGCGTACCTACCCTCGGACGTTTCGACGAGCAGCCGTCCGCCATCGCCCTCGCGCACGGCGTTCACCTCGACAGGCCGGTGAACCCGCAGGTCGAAGGTGCGCTCGTACGTGTCGAAATACGCACCGATCACCTCGGAGGAGGGTCGGCTGTCGTCGGCTCCGGTGAGTTCCATGCCGGGCAGGGCGTGCATGCCGTGCACCTTGTCGTATGTCAGCGAAGGCCAACGGAACTGCCAGGCGCCGCCGGGAAGCGGGGCATGGTCGAGCACGACGAAGTCACGGTCGGGCTCCAGGCCGGCGCGCCGCAGATGGTAAGCGCAGGACAGTCCCGCCTGTCCGGCGCCTATCACGACGACATCGACCGTGTGCGCTGCGACCACCCCAAAGTTGTTCACGCTTCTACTAACTTCTTCCGGGGTGAGGATCTTCCCGCGATCAGCTATGAAGCTCGCGCACAGGCGCACAGGCGCACAGGCGCACAGCGACCGCCCGCGACGAGCAGCGGAGCCCCGCCGGGCGCGGAGGCGGGCCGGCCGTTCGAGGCAGCCGCCCCGAGCAGCGGCGACGCCGGTACGGACGACAGCAGGCCGCGCGCCGCCAGCTCGGGCGTCACGCCCTCGCGTCGGCGACGACGCCTTGCGTAACGGCCTGGCCGCCGCGGCGAAGGCCCATCTGCCTGCCTGGGCCGACACGCTCACGCCGCACGTCCTGCGGCACTTCTGCGCGTCCGAGCTCTATCTCGGGGGCCTTGACCTACTCGGGATCCAAGAGGTCCTCGGACACTCTTGGATCGCCACCACGATGCGGTACATCCACGTCCAACAGACGGTCGAGGACGCCTGGGCGTCCGGGCAGCAGCGGGCCGCGAAGCGGCTGGAAGGACTGATGGGATGAAATGGAACCTGCGGCTGACCGCCGCGAACAAAGGGATCTGGAAGGCGTCCGAACTCCAGCGGAGCCTGGGCGAACATGGCTTGGTGATCTCGGCCGGGAAGATGTCGGGCCTGTGGTCCGGCCAGCCGGTCTCCCTCAAGCTGGAGGATCTGGACGTGATCTGCGTCGTGCTCGGCTGTGAGGTCGGCGATCTGCTGATTCCCGAGCCCGGGAAGGTCAGGCTCCCGGGACAGCAGGCTGGCGTCCAGGAGGCCACGACTGGCTCGGTGGTGGCCCCGGCGGTCGTGCCCAAACGCCGCGACGGCCGTTCCCTGCCGCCGATGTGACCTGGTCACCATCACCATGGGGAAGATCAGCGAGAACAAGCCGGCGGCCTCCTGCTCAGGATGTTTCGCCTGGAGGCAGTTGCCCGGCCGGTTCTGCCGCGGCTGCTACACCTACGGCCAGCAACACGCCGTCGGTGCATGCGTCAGCTGTCAGCGGCAGGTCCCGGTCGATGACAAGCACGGCTACTGCCGCCTCTGCCGGGCTCAGGCGACCTGGGCGATCAAGGCCAGCGGCAAGGCTTCGGTGATCGAGTCGTACCTACGGCGGGTAACCTGCCAGCAGCTGTTCTTCGCGAACCTCCAGCGGCCCAAGAACAGCGGGCCGCGAGTCGGCAAGGCCGGACGGCGCGTGCTGAAGCCGCCGCCGCTTCCCGAACCGCATCGCGTGATCACGACGTCAACGCAACTGACGCTGTTCACTGCCACTCGGGACTTCCGCCGGTTCGACCGGGAACTCCACGCCGACCTGGCCAATCCCTGGCTGGTCCGGGCCCAGCAGGCCGCTCGGGCGCTGGGAGAAGCCCGCGGCTGGAGCCGCTGGATCACCAGCGACGTGAACCGAGTCCTGGTCATCGTGCTGTCCGGCTTCCGCGAAGGTGAGTCGATCCGGTACTCCGAGCTCTCCGGCCCTACGAGTCCGTGGGCTTCCCGTCGTGCGGACCGCCGAGGTCCTCGACCGTCTCGGCCTGTTCACCGACGACCGGGCACCCGCCGTCGACCGGTGGCTGGAGCGAAAACTCGACGGGATGCCCCTGGGTATCCATCGCGCCGTCGAAGCCTGGGTCCGCACTCTCCTCGACGGTGGCCCCCGGTCGGAGCCTCGCTCCCGGCATACGACATGGGCCTACCTGGGTGAGATCCAGCCGGTGCCGGTGGAGTGGTCCAGCCGCTACGACCATCTGCGAGAGGTCACCCGGGAGGACATCATCGCGGCCCGGGATGCTGTCACGGGCAAACAGCGCGAAAGCCGGATCGTCGCACTGCGGTCACTGTTCCGGCACGCGAAGAAGAACGGCCAGATCTTCCGCAACCCGACGATCCGCATCCGTGTCCCCCGGCCGACCGGCGGCGTCCTCCAGGCCCTTGTCCAGGCGGACATCGACGAGGCCATCGCCACGGCCACCACCCCAGACATCCGGCTCATCGTCGCCCTGGCCGCCGTCCACGCGGCACGGCCGAAGATGATCCGCACCATGCAGTTGGACGACGTCGACCTGGGCAACCGGCGCATCACCGTCGGCGGCCACGTCCGCCCACTCGACGACCTCACCCACCGAGCGGTCCTGGACTGGCTCGACCACCGCCGCAACCGCTGGCCGAACACGGCCAATCCCCACCTGCTGATCACCCAGAAGACCGCCGTCGAGCTCGGCCCGGCCGACAAGCTCTGGACCACCCGGGCCACCCGCAACCTCACCGCCACCCTCGAACGGCTACGCGTCGACCGCCAGCTCGAAGAGGCCCTCACCCACGGCGCCGACCCCCTCCACCTCGCCCTCGTCTTCGGCATCGATGAGAAGACCGCCATCCGCTACGCGGACTCCGCACGGGCCCTGCTGGAACAGACAGCCGAGCACTCACCATCTGTCGACGGTCACGCAATTCCCCAGGTGGTGGCCGTAGCAGCTGACGGGTTTCGCGCGTGATGTGGAGTCCGACGGGTCAGTCCTGTCAGTCCGACTGTGGTTCGGAGATCACGATGGAGCCTGCGCGGTCCTACACCTGTCCGTGGCCTGCCAGGAAGTCACCTGGATTGAAATCCGATTGCCCCTCGTGGCCGGCTGCACATCCTGCTGAGATGCGCTTCTCCATCAACATCCCCAACTTCGGCGACTTTGCCGACCCCCGTAACGTCGCGACCGTGGCGGCCGCCGCCGAACAGACCGGCTGGGACGGACTCTTCGTCTGGGACCACGTACTGCACCGACAGCACCAGGATCGTCCCTTCGGTGACCCCTGGATGCTGCTGACCGCGGCCGCGCTTGCGACCTCCCGGATCCGACTGGGCACCCTGCTTACGCCGGTTCCCCGTTACCGTCCGCAGCAACTCGCCCGCCAAGTGGCCACCCTGGACCACCTCAGTGGCGGCCGGGTGATCTTCGCCGCTGGCCTGGGCGGTCCGATCGAGGACGAATACCGCAGCTTTGGCGACACTGCCGAGCCACGTCTCCTCGCACAGCGGCTGGACGAGGGACTGGAGTTGTTGATGCGCTTCTGGTCCGGCGAGCCGGTGAACCACCACGGTCAACACTACGAGGTCCGGGACGTGACGATGCCCCCCGCCAGCGTGCAGCGGCCGGGCCTGCCAGTGTGGATCGGCGGGTTCTGGCCGCACCGTCCGCCCATGCGGCGGGCAGCGCGGTGGGACGGTGCGGCGCCACTCTTCGAGACGGCCCGGCATGGACATGTGCCCGATGCCGCGGAGGTACGGGAACTGGTCAGCTATGTACGCAAGCACCGTACAGCCGGGGCCGAGCACCCCTTCGAGTTCGTACTCGGCGGAGCCACGCCGCCGGACGCAGCGAAGGCCAAGGACGTGATCGGCCCACTGCTCGACGCCGGCGCCACCTGGTGGGACGAACGACAGGTCCAAACTGGCCCCGACCTGGACCGCCTGCCCCCCGTACTGCGCCGCATCGAGGCGGGGCCGCCGATGGTCTGATCAGCCCTTCGAGGGTGTGCCGGACGCGGTCACCATCCCCCTGGGGAATCGTGACCGCGCGGGTGGGGAACTACGTGACGCTGATCACGCAGGCCGTGGGGAAATCCGTGACCGTCGACACCATCGCCCTCGGGAAAAGAACTTGGTCCAAATTGACGGGACTTGAAGAATGACAGTCATGCAGATTCGACAGGCATGGCCTGATGATGCTTCAGAGGTCGCTGGCGTCTACGTGCGCTCCTGGCAGGTGGCCTTTGCCGGTCTTGTTCCCCAGCACTACCTCGACGCCATGGACCCGAGCCGCGAAGAGTCCGAGTGGAAGACACGAATCGCGAAAACACGGTGGCCATCGTCGGGAGTACTGGTAGCTGAAACCAAGGCCGGGATCGTCGGATTCGCAAGTTTCGGCCCGTCTCAGGACACCCCTGTCATCGCGGAAATCGGCACGCTCTACGCGATGCCCGAGGTTTGGGGCACGAGAACCGGAAGGCAGTTGATGCTGGCCACGTTGGCGGCTCTCGGACAGGCCGACTACACGCAAGCCACCTTGTGGGTCCTGGAAGACAACGAACGCGCCCGGCGCTTCTACGAAGCCGCTGGCTGGGGCGCAGACGGCGCGGCCGTGGAGGACTCCACTGGCGGCGGATCTCTCAACAAGTTGCGCTACCGCTGCCCTCTTGGCTAGCCCGCTCCCCGTTTGTCCGTCCACGGAGCCCGGAAGCGGCGTGGTCACAAGTTGGAGTCGAACTCGCGGGTCCAATGCCGTTCAGCACGACGACGGACCCCCGGGTTCCCAGCGAGAACTCTTCAGTTTGCCTGAACCCGCGGGACTCTGCGACCCGGTGTCCTAGCTCAGACACCAGCCGCAAAGTAGCGGGGTGATCACGTGCTCGCCGCCGTGGCGGCCTGCTCGTCGTGTTCGCGCAGCATCCGCATGACGGTGGCGGGCGAGGGGTGCTGGCCCTTCTTCGCGCCTGTGGTGATGACGAGCCGCAGTCGTCGCTCGTGATCCCGGACTGTTCATGAAGGCGTTTCAGATGCCCAGCCGTTTGCAACAACTCATGAAACATGATCGCCGCAGGTGAGTGGTCGCGAGGGCGGGTGTTTCATCTGATTCCTCCGCGGATACTCCGCCCTTCAGGGCGGAGAGGAAACGGACTCCTGCGGAGCAGGGCAAGGACTGCGATTCGCCGCCAGGGCGGATCACAGTGCTCTGACCCGCAGATTTGATCTTTACGTGCGGTCGCATTAGTTTGTGAGCGTGACCACGAGCCACGTGAAGCGGGCGTTCAAATACCGCTTCTATCCGACGGATGCGCAGGCAGCTGAGCTGTCGCGCACGTTCGGATGCGTGCGGAAGGTCTACAACCTGGCGCTTGCGGCCCGCACGGAGGCGTGGACGCGGCAGGAGCGGGTCAACTACAACCAGACCTCGGCCCTGCTGACGGCGTGGAAGAAAACCGAGGAACTGGCCTTCCTCAACGACGTGTCGTCGGTGCCGTTGCAGCAGACGCTGCGGCACTTGCAGACCGCGTTCACTAACTTCTTCAGCAAGCGGGCCAAGTACCCGCGCTTCAAGGCCCGCAAGAAGTCCCGCAAGTCCGCCGAGTACACCACCAGCGGTTTCCGCTTCCGGGACGGCAGGCTGACTCTGGCGAAGATGGCCGAGCCGCTGGACATCGTGTGGTCGCGCCCGCTCCCGGAGGGGGCGAAGCCGTCCACTGTGACGGTTTCCCAGGACAGCGCCGGTCGCTGGTTCGTCTCCATGCTGTGCGACGACCCCACCGTCAAGCTGCTCCCCGCCACGGATGCGGCGGTCGGTGTCGATGTCGGTCTGAACCACCTCCTGACGCTGTCCACCGGTGAGAAGATCGCTAACCCGAGGCATGAGCGCACGGACCGTGCCCGGCTCGCGAAGGCCCAACGCGCCCTTGCGCGCAAGGCCAAGGGTGACGGCGCCAACCGCAGGAAGGCCCGGCTGAAGGTCGCGAAGATCCACGCCCGGATCGCCGACCGGCGCCGTGACGGCCTGCACAAGCTGACCACTCGGCTCGTTCGTGAAAACCAAACGATCGTGATCGAGGACCTGACCGTGCGCAACATGGTCAAGAACCGGAGCCTGGCCCGCGCCATCAGCGACGCGGCATGGGCCGAGTTCCGCAGCCTGCTGGAGTACAAAGCCCAGTGGCATGGGCGGGAAGTGATCGCGGTCGACCGCTTCTTCCCCTCCTCCAGGCTGTGCTCCGTCTGCGGCACCTTGCAGGACAAGATGCTGCTGCACGTCCGTACCTGGACGTGCGCCTGCGGCACGACCCACGACCGGGACGTGAACGCCGCACGCAACCTGCTGGCCGCCGGACGGGCGGTGTCGGCCTGTGGAGCTGGTGTAAGACCTCAACGGAGAACTCCGGGCGGGCAGTCGGCGATGAAACAGGAAGTCTCACGGCGCGAGCCGTAGGAATCTCCCTCCTTCAGGAGGGAGAGCGTCAAGAGCGACCACCTACGAAACGCGGGCGCTGCGCCTGGCCGCGGTCGGCGTCGGGTCACCACTGGGTGATGAGCGGCGTGTCCGGTCCGTGCTGCCGCCAGGCTTCGGTGAGGCGGACGAGGCGGGTGGGGGCGGCGATGCCGCGCACGGTTGCGATCTTGCCGTCGGTGACGTCGAACGTCACGGCGCCGATGACCTGGTCGCCGAGCACGAAGAGGATGGCGGGGGCGCCGTTGACGAGCGCGTAGTGGACGGCAGGCGTGCCGCCGGCGAGTCGCCGTTTTGCGGGTGTGGGCTTGAAACCGGCCCGTGCGATGGCGGCGATGCGCTCCGGAGTGTCGTACCGCAGCAGCGTCTTGGCCAGGCCGGCGCCGTTGGAGTCGGCGATCGCGATCGCGTCGTCGGTGAGCAGCGCCACCAGCCGTTCGGTGCGGCCCGAGGAGGCAGCGGCGAGGAATTCCTCGACGATCTTGCGGGCGGATGCCGAGTCGACTTCGCCGCTGCCGCGGCGGCCCGCGGCGGTGATGCGGTGCCGGGCCCGGTGGAGGTGCTGCTGGCTTGCGGACTCGGTGATGTCGAGTATCTCGGCGATCTCGGTGTGGCTGTAGGAGAACGCTTCGCGCAGGAGGTAGACGGCTCGCTCGAGGGGTGACAGACGCTCCATGAGGGTCAGCACGGCCAGGGAGACCGATTCGCGCTGCTCGAACGTGTCGGCCGGGCCGAGCATCGGGTCGCCGTCGAGGAGCGGTTCGGGCAGCCAGGCGCCGGCGGTGCGTTCGCGGCGGGCTTGTGCCGAGCGGAGCCGGTCGAGGCACAGGTTGGTGACGACCTTGGTCAGCCATGCTTCCGGCACCTTGATCTGCTGCCGGTCGGCGGCCTGCCAGCGCAGGAACGCGTCCTGCACGGCGTCTTCGGCGTCGGCGGCGGAGCCCAGCAGCCGGTACGCCAGCGAGGCCAGCCGGTTCCGGCTGGCCTCGAACCGACTGGTGTCGAAGCAATCAATGGCGGTGCTGTCCACGCGGACCACCCTAGGCGGCTACGCGACCGCCTTCTCGGCGGACGCATCCGGCGAGGCGGCCAGGTGGCGCTTGCGCTTGGGCAGGCCGAAGGTCGGGTGCGAGTTGGCCCACAGCGACATCTTGAGGATGCCCGCCTTGATCCGCGCGGCCTTCCAACCGCCCACATACTTCGGCTTTGCCTGCCCTTCGTCATCGACCATCTGCAGGATCCCATCCCGCCGCCCGAGGCTGATGTGGTTGCCCAGGTACTCCAGCTTGGTGTTCGCGATCTTGCGGCCGGTCAGGCGTCCCACGATCGCGGCCGTGGCCTGCATGCCGGTGTAACCGGCCGAGGCGCAGGACATCGGCAGCGGTCGGCCGTTGTCGCCGATGGCGTAGGCGCTGTCGCCGGCGGCGTAGACGTTCGGATGCGAGACCGACCGCATGGTGCGATCGACGACGATCCGACCGTTCTCGGTGACCTCCAGCCCGCCGGCGGCGGCGATGGGGTTGACCGCGAACCCGGCCGTCCACACGGTTGCGTCGGACGCCAGGGCGGTGCCGTCGGCGCACAGCGCCCGCGCTGCTTCGACGGCTTCGACGCCGGTGTGCTCCAGCACTGTGATGCCCAGCCGGTCGCAGGTCTGGCGCAGGTGGCTGCGGGCTCCGGCGGAGAGCTGTGCGCCCAGCTCTCCGCGCGCGACCAGCGTCACCGACAGGCCGGGCCGGGATTCGGCGATCTCGGCGGCGGTCTCGATGCCGGTCAACCCGTCGCCGACGACCAGCACACTCCCGCCTTCGTCCCGCCTGCTCAGGCTGTCCAGGCGCTCGCGCAGGCGCAGCGCCGAGGGCCGGCCGGCGACGTCGAAGGCGTGCTCGGCCACGCCGGGGACGCCGTGGTTGGTGACGTGGCTGCCGAGCGCGTAGAGAAGCGTGTCGTAGCCGAGCTCGCCGCCGCCGTCGGCGTCGGCCACGGCGACGACCTGGCGCTCGGGGTCGACGGCGGTGACACGGGCCACGCGCAGCCGTATCCCCGTGCCCACGAAGACGTCGGCGAGCTGTGGAGCCTCGATCTCCTGGCCGACCGCGAGCTGGTGCAGCCGCAGCCGCTGGACGAAGTCCGGCTCGGCGTTGACCACGGTGATCTCGGTGTCCGCCGGGGACAGCCGGCGGGCCAGGGTCCCGGCCACGTAGGACCCGGCGTAGCCGGCACCGAGGACGACGATGCGGTGCTTCATGTGATGCTCCTGTCGGTTCGCTTGGCTCTCGGTGACTTGAGCGGAACAGCGCCCCGATTGCTGACAGGAACTGCATGTGGCATGGGTCACAGATCGGCAGGAGCGCCGCCAGGCGATGCTCGCGACGCCGAGGCGGCGCAGATGCAGGCCGAGCTGACGTCATGCTCGCCAAGCAGAAGATGTCCTTGGGCGAACTCGCCGAACGCGCGTCGGCATCACACCCGCCAACCTGGCCGTGCTGAAGAAAGCCGCGCCAAGGCCGTCCGATTCACCACCCGTGCCCGTATCAGGAACGGCTGTCACCGGGTGGGTCCACCACGGCGCCATCCTCTTCGCCGCACACCCCGGCTGCCGCATCGAGGCGGGACCGGCCCACGCGTACGGCCCCCGTGCCGCCGTCCTGCGTGCCGCCGTCCTGGAAACCGTCCGCCACTCGCTGCGCCTGCCGCAGGCCCCGGCAGCACCATCTGACCGCACCACCCCGCCTATCACATGGGGTGATGCTCTGAGCTGGAATCGTTGATCGCCTCACGCCCCGTCAGATCGCCTGGCACCGTCGCGCGAATCATGCCGACGGATCAAGGAGCGGGCGGTGCCCACCAACTTTCTGAGCGACGAACAGCGCAGGCGCTTCGGTCACTTCGCCGAGCACCCGGATGAGGGCCGGCTCGCCGGGTCGTCTCTGCTGGATCAGACCGCACGTCGCAGGGCGATGGCCGCGTGGGGTGCCCGGAATCGGATCGGCTGGGCCGTCCAGCTCGGAACCATCCGCTGCCTGGGCACCTCCTGAACAACCCCGAAGTGGTCCCCGCCGTCGTGGTCGGCTACGTCGCCGAACAGCTCGGCCTGGAGCCGGCCGCGTTGGCCGGGTACGGAACAGCCGAAGCCCGCTGGGATCACCAGGAGCAGATCCGGGACGGCTACGGCTACACGAAGTTCGAGTTCGACCAGTGGTTCACCCTCGCCCGCTGGATGTACCAGCGGGCCTGGATCGGCTCCGAGCGGCCCACCCTGCTGTTCGACCTGGCGACCAAGCGCCTGGTGGACAAGAAGGTGGTGCTGCCCGGGGTGACCGTGCTGGAACGCCTGGTCTCCGGCACCCGCGAGCGGGTCGAAAGACGCCTGTGGGCGACCCTGGCGGCAGCGCCGACTGCCGGCGGCATCGAGCTGATCGTTCACGACGGCGTCGACGCGCTCAATCGAGACCGGCTGTTCTGGGTCGAGCAGAACTACGTACGCGCGGCGACTCTCTCGATGGCCAACGCCCGCCTGGTCGACTACCACATGCGCCTGCCGCTGGTGCAGGCGTGGGGCGGCGGCGAGCCGGCCTCCGCCGACGGGCTCCGCTTCGTCGCCCCGATCCGCACCCTCAACTCAGGGCCCAACCCGAAGTACTTCGGCACCCGCCGGCGTGGGGTGGCGTTCTACAATTTCCTCTCGGACCAGTTCAGCGGCCTGCACGGCATCCTGATCCCCGGCACCCAGCGCGACTCCTTCTACATCCTGGACGGCCTGCTGGAGCAGGAGACCGCACTGCGCCCGGTTGAGATCACCTCGGACACGCACGGCGCCAGTGAGATCGTCTTCGGCCTCTTCCGTCTCATGGGCTACCAGTTCTCCCCGCGCTTGGCCGACGTCGGTAGAGCCATCCTCTACCGCGCCGAAGGTTTACCGGAATCAGGCGATATATTCGGTGGGGTGAAGGCGTGGCCGATGGTCATGAGGGCTCCACGAGCAGTCCACGGTCAGGGAGAGGTGCACCTCGGACGCACGGGTACGCGAACCGTTGCCGCCATTGCGGCGCGGGCTACGACACGCGGTCGACGAGGTGGGGTACGCCGAGGCACATGCCAACAGGTACGTACGGCAGCGGGAACGGGCGAGTGGATCGACCGGTCACCGTAGGCAGATGCGCTGAGAGGACGTCAGCAGCCGCAGTGCCACGCGGCGGAAGCCACCCGCAGCAGGTCGATGTGACCGCGCGAAGTGAGCAGAGCTGAACGGAACATGGCGCTGAACGTAGCGATCCAGGACTGAAACGGTCAATGGTGTCTCGGCACGTGGACGCGCGATCTCGCGGCACGAACGAGAAGATGGAGCCATGCCCCGTACCTTCACCACCAGCGTCCTGCACATCACCACCGGAGCGAGGGAGACCGTCACCGACCTGACGCACGACTGCGAACAATTCCTCGCCCGGACGGCCCCCACCGGCGACGGCCTGCTCAACATCTTCGTACCGCACGCGACCGCCGGTATCGCCATCCTCGAAACCGGCTCGGGCAGCGACGACGACCTCCTGGCCGCCCTCCACGTACTGCTCCCCGCCGACGACCGCTGGCAACACCGCCACGGCAGCCCTGGCCACGGCCGCGACCACGTACTCCCCGCCCTCGTCCCACCGCACGCCACACTGCCGGTGATCGGCGGCCGGCTGGAAATCGGTATGTGGCAGTCGGTGTGCCTGGTCGACACGAACATCTCTAAAGACAACCGTCAGGTTCGTCTGAGCTTCCTGGGCTGATCAAGATCACTCCCAGGGGTCGTGCCGCCGATTCTCCGTACCATGCGTGCGCGAACGGAGAGAATCTTGCACGGTACGGACCTACATGGGATTCGAGCGTCCCTACGACGGATGCGGTAAATGCCTGCTCGCCACCGGGAGGTAGTCCTCCTGGCCGTCGTCGGTGATGAACGCCGTGCCGTCCCGGACGACGACCTCCGCCCCCAGGTGGTGCGCGAAGGTAACAGCGCAGGACAACCTTCCCCTTGAGCCCGCCGACCTCAAGGCGGTCTACCAGTCCACCGCGGAGGGCTGTTCCACCTGTAGGTGATTGGCTCCTCCGGCCGGCAGTTCTCTGCCGACCGGAGGTAGCGCTCCCGGTCTCGCGTTCCGGGGTCCGCGGCGTTGTTCGCTACAGGTCCAGGACCAATCGGGCCCCCAGACAACGGGAGACGCAGATCATCATCGTTTCCCCCGCTGCCCTCTCCTCTGCTGTGAGGAGCGAGTCCCGATGCTCCGGGGTTCCCTCCACCACGTCGGTCTCGCACGTGCCGCAGGTTCCCTCTGCGCAGGAGAAGAGCACGTCCACTCCGGCCGCACGAACGGTGTCCAGGACCGAGGCGTCCTGCGGGACGGTCAGCGTCATCCCGGTTCTCGCGAGGACGAGTTCGAAGGCGGTGTCGGCAACGCCGGGGCCGGGGGCTTCGGCTGAAAGCGTTCAGTACGCGGCTGCGGCCACCCGGCGTTCGCGCAGTGCCGTTCGACCGCGTCCAGGAGCGGGCCCGGTCCACAGCAGTAGACCAGGGTGTCCGGCTCCGGGGTGCCGAGGTACCCGGCGAGGTCCAGCAGCCCGGATTCGCCCTGCGGGCGAAGCAGCACGCGATTGCCGTAGCGGCGGGCGAGTTGGTCCCGGAAGGCCATCGAGGCGAGGGTGCGGCCGCCGTAGAGGAGAGTCCAGTCGGCCCCGGCTGCCTCCGCCGCAGCGAGCATGGGCAGGATCGGGGTGATCCCGATGCCGCCGGCGACGAACCGGTAGTGCGCGGCCGGCCTCAGCGCGAAGTGGTTGCGTGGCCCTCGCACCCGTAGTGACGTGCCGGGGGAGAGCTCGTCGTGGATCCGGAGCGATCCGCCGCGGCCGCCGGGCTCGCGGAGGACCGCGATGTGCCAGGCATGACGGTCGGATGGGTTGCCGCACAGTGAGTACTGACGTTCCGGACCATCGACCAGCATGACGTCGATGTGTGCGCCGGGCTCCCAGGCGGGCAGGTCGCCGCCGTCCGGGCGGTGCAGGGTGAGCGAGACGATACCCTCCGCCTCAACGCACCGGGCGCCAACGACCACGGTGATATACGGCTCTGTCATGGTCGTCCCCTCCTGTGCCCTTCAGGATGACCGAGCATCCACGTCCACATCTCGACGGGGTCCTCGCCGGTGTGCTCGGCCCCGCAGTGGCAGGTGCCGTGCAAGGAGTCGGTGCCCGGAAGCCACTCGACTCGGTAGAGCTGCGTACGGCTGCCGGAGCCAGGAGTCCCGCCGCTCATCCTGCCGCCAAGGCGGCGAGAATCCGTCGGGCCGCGAGGCCGCCGGTGTCGATGTTGACGCTCAGTTCCTGGAAGCCGGCGGGCTCCTGGTCCAGAGCGCGCTGAAGGAGATTGAGCGCGTCGACGTCCTGCATGACCACCTGGTGGTTGAAGTCCCGAAGGAACTCGGTGACCTCGGCGTCGTCGCGGGCGAAGTCACGGGAGACGGCCCAGAAGTCGTAGACCTTGCCCGGTGCGGCCGGGGTGATGGCATACGTGATCTCGGTGCGGAAGAGCGGAGACTGCTGCCCCACCGGGGTGATCGTGCTGTGCAGCAAGTACAGACAGGGCGCGAAGTACTCGATGTCCTGGAGCCGGGTGATGCGGCCCTCGATGCCGGTGGAGCGGGCGTAGAAGGGCGGGCACGCCGCATCCATCATGTGCCGGGACACGCGCACCACACCTGCGGCTTCGTCGACCTCGGTGGTGATCGGGGTCTCGGCGACCTCTGGGGTGCCGATGTAGCCACCGTGCAGATAGGTCTCGTGCGACAGGTCGAGCAGGTTGTCGACGAGGAGTCCGTAGTCGGCATCGATCGGCTCCATGCCACTGACTCGCCCCCCTCGCCGTGGTCGGGTGTGGCAGTCAGAAGCCCGGCGCCGACGCGGTGCCCCCGGGAAGCAGCGTGCGCGCAGGAAGCGGCCCGACTGCCATGGACAACAGCGCGGCCATGAAGCGGTTCTCGAAGCTCGTGCGCACCATCAACGCGGAGTGCAGGGAGGACCAGCCGGCCGACGCGAACGGCAAGAAGCCCCCCCGGCCGGAGGATGTTCCCGGGTACGAGGAGCAGCCGGTGGACGGATACGGGCCGGACAACCCGCCGCCGACGATCGACGGCATCGGCCCGGACCCGAACTCCTCCGAAGGCCCTCCGGAGTACTACACCTCCGAGCTCAAGCCCAGGGACTTCGAAGCGATCCCGCTGGACACGGAGGATCAGTGCATCGCCGACAAACACGCGGACCGCATCCGCGAGGGGTTCGGCGGCAAGGGCACCAGCAGCGCCAAGGGTCTACGCAGCAAGCTGATGGAGCTGGACTACCCGGTGTCGGGTATCCATGCCATGCCCGCCCAGGGCGGCCCGCCGCGTGTCCGCCTGGACCTGCGGATCGATTCCCAGGCCGCACTGGAGATCGTCGGCACCTCCAGCACCCTGATTGTCGAGCCGTTCGGGGCGGTGGCAGCCGCGAGCCTGAAGATCACAGACGTCAAGCGCAAGCCGGGTCTTGACGCCCCGTCATCCTGACGAGGCGGCTTCGCTCACTTAGCCTGAATCCACCGCCTTGGATTGAAATGGATCTTCTAACGGTTTTCTGAGCTGGTGCCGGGTCGGTGCTCGGTTTGGGGCAGGTGGTATCTGCTGGTCTGCCCAGCTTTCCACGGGTTCGGTTCCGGTCGGGCCTTGAGGGCGGGGTGGACGGGGATGTCAGGTCAGTCCCGGTGGGCCGTGCGTGATGGCGAACATATGCGTCCAGGCCTGCTGCCAGGGCCAGTTGTGGGGCAGGTGCAGGGTGATGCGCCGTGCGGAGCGGGCGATCCGGGCCGGGACGTGGACCAGGTGGGCCCGGAGTGTGGCGGTGGTTGCCTTCGCGTGGAAGGCCGAGGTGTGTGCTCCGACGGCCCGCAGCAGGTTGTAGGCCATCGCCCACAGCGTGAGCCAGGCCGAGTTGGCGTGGAAGTGCCCGGAGGGCAGGTGGGCCAGAGCGCCGGCTTTGCTGTCCGCGATGACCTGTTCCACCACCGCGTGGTGGCGGTGTTCCCGTTCGGCCTGGAGTGTCCCGGCGGGGTTGTCGGTGAAGAAGGGGTGGTAGCGCCAGACGGGAAACAGCTCGCCCTGTTCTCCCACGACGGCGGGTTTGGCCAGGTCACGGACCCGGCGCACGATCAGCCGGGCCGTGACGCGCTCGCTCTTCTTGCGGCTGGCGAACGCGGTGTATGCGGGGGTCTCGGCGACCTCGGCGTCCGAGATGAGATCACCGGTGTCTGGATCTTCCACCGCGTTCGGGTAACTGATCTTCTGCCAGGCATCGTTGGGGATGCTGAGGACGGCCCGTTTGATGGACGGGTTCATGCCAGTGGTGATGGAGAAGCGGGCTCCGGCCCGGCGGCAGGCTGCGATCACACCGGCGTTGTAGAACTGGGAGTCCGCCCGCAGGATCCGCATGCCGGTGCAGCCCGCCTCGGCGGCGGTGGCCAGGGCCTCGCTCACGAGTTTCGGGGCGCCGCGGGCGTCGGCTGCCTTGCCGCGGCGCATCCGGACCGCGGCGATCACCGGCCGGGAGTGCGGGGTGCAGATCGTGGCGAGCAACGGGTGCAGAGTGCGGATGCCCTTGAACCGGCCGCACTCGGTGCCCTGCTTGGCCCGCCCGTAAACCCGTTTATGAGTGGAGTCGACGTCGATGAACGCCATCACACCGGCGCCGGGCAGCAGCGGCGTGTGTGCGGCCAGCGCGCCGAGGAACCTGCGGTGCACGGCGTGGAGTTGGAGCGCATGACCGTGGGTGAACGCGCGTAGGAACGTGCCCAGCGTGGACGGGGCCCGGATACCGTCGAACACGGCCGGCATCGCACCGTGCCGCAGCAGGTGAAGGTTGTTGATGCTGTCCGCGCCTGAGGCCATACCGCCCACGATGCTGGTGACCTTGGCGTCCGCCGCCGCACCCGTGCCGTTGCCCGCCCCGGGCAGTTTCACCTTCTCGGCCACCAGGCGCGAAAGACCGCACCGTTCGGCCAGCTGCATCACCGGGACAAGCCCCGCATACGCGATCAGATTCCGGTCATCGAACGCAGCGGAGACCGCCGCCGGGGTGTGGGAAACTTTCATCTACGAGGTGCCTTGCTGATAGTGCGTGATGGTGGTGTGGTAACTCCCATCTTCGCAGGTCAGCAGGCACCTCTCTTCATTTCTCTATCCACAGGACCCGGGACAGCCGGTGGATCCAGGCTGAGCGACGTCGAACTACGCGAGGAGGAGGCCTGGTGGCGGGAGGGATGCGGGCGGCTCGACACCGAGTAATTCCGGACCTGTCTTTTGCGGAAATGAATCTAGATAATTCGAGTCGAGAGGTACGATCTACTTTGCTCGAGCAAGGGGAGGGTTATGGAGGCCAGGTTCTCGTCGCTGGAGACGATGAGTTCTCATTGGTCACATCTTGGGTAATCTGAAAATTCACCTTCCGCATGCACTCAAGTTGGCGCCGGCTGATATATCGATCCGGTGCCGCCGCGAGGCTGAGGCTTTACTTCACGGGCGAAAGTAGTTCGGATGCCCCTGCCGTGCTAGACTTAACTGGTAGTTGCAGTTTTGGCTCCCGAAACTTCAAATGCCTTGGCGGCTGTATGTCGTTGGGCATTTTTGTATCTCCGGTGCTTATCCGGACGGGGTTCATTGTGGCAACGCAGGGGTTCACGCGGCGTGGGCCCGCGGGCACTGCCCCCAAGGAGATGTGACATGGCTACTGGCACCGTCAAGTGGTTCAACTCGGAAAAGGGCTTCGGCTTCATTGAGCAGGACGGTGGCGGCCCGGATGTCTTCGCCCACTACTCGAACATCGCCACGCAGGGCTTCCGTGAGCTTCAGGAAGGCCAGAAGGTGAATTTCGACGTCGTGCAGGGTCAGAAGGGTCCGCAGGCGGAGAACATCACTCCCGCCTGACGCCGAAGCGTATGGGATAGCTGGGGCCCCGCCTTGCGTTGGGGCCCCAGCTATCTGCTTTCTGCATTCCGGTGGAATTCTTTTAGTCTCACATTCGGCTCGTTCTTGCAATTCATCCGGCTCATCCTGTCGGGAATTCCTCGATGCGCGCCCTGTCGAGGAAGGTCCTCCATGAGCCGTTCGGCTCGCACGAACGATTGTTTCCACCCACAGGACCAGAGGCGTCCTGGCGTCAGTCCAGGCGATGCCGGGCGCCGCTCCCCCGCACCACGGGGGGAGTTCGCACTGCCGGTCACCGTCACCCCGGCCCTCCCCGCGGCCGCGACCTTCGGCGAACTGGACATGCCAGTCGAGTTGCTGAAGATGCTCACCAGCCTCGGCCTGAACGAGCCGTTCCCGATCCAGGCCGCCACGTTGCCGAACTCCCTCGCAGGGCGTGACGTCCTGGGCCGCGGGCGCACCGGATCGGGCAAGACGCTCGCCTTCGGTCTGGCGCTCCTCGTGCGCACGGCCGGGCAGCGTGCCGAGTCGCGGAAGCCACTGGCCCTGATCCTCGTCCCCACGCGCGAGCTGGCCCAGCAGGTCACCGATGCGCTCGCCCCGTACGCCCGGTTGCTGAAGCTGCGACTGGCCACTGTGGTCGGCGGCATGTCGATCGGCAGGCAGGCCGGCGCACTGCGTGCCGGGGCCGAGGTGGTCGTTGCGACTCCTGGCCGCCTCGCGGATCTCGTCGAGCGCAAGGGCTGCCGCCTGGACCGGGTGAACATCACCGTCCTGGACGAGGCCGACCAGATGGCGGACATGGGCTTCATGCCGCAGGTCACCGAATTGCTGGATCAGGTACGTTCCGACGGCCAGCGCATGCTGTTCTCGGCCACGCTGGACCGCAACATCGACCTTCTTGTCCGACGTTACCTCCATGACCCAGTGGTCCACTCGGTCGATCCGTCGGCGGGTGCGGTCACCACGATGGAGCATCACGTGCTGCAGGTGCACGGCGCCGACAAGTACGCCACCGCCACCGAGATCGCTGCCCGCGACGGGCGCGTGATCATGTTCCTGGACACCAAGCATGCTGTCGACCAGTTCACCAAGCACCTGCTGAGCAGCGGCGTGAAGGCCGCGGCGCTGCACGGCGGCAAGTCGCAGCCCCAGCGCACCCGCACCCTGGCACAGTTCAAGACCGGCGACGTCACGGCGCTCGTGGCCACCAACGTCGCGGCTCGGGGCATCCATATCGACGACCTCGATCTCGTCGTCAACGTCGACCCGCCCGGCGACCACAAGGACTACCTGCACCGCGGCGGCCGTACAGCCCGCGCAGGCGCGTCCGGAAGTGTCGTCACGCTGGTCCTCCCCGGCCAGCGCCGGGACATGGCGCGTCTCATGTCCGACGCGGGCATCAGGCCGCAGATCACGCAGGTCCGCTCCGGCGAGGCCGAGCTGAGCCGCATCACTGGCGCCCAGGCTCCCTCCAGTGTCCCCGTCGGCGGCAGCGGGCCGGCCGCGGAGCGCCCGAAGCGCGGCGGCGCCCCCTTCCGCGGTCTGGGCACCCGCCCGGGGCGAGCCGGCGGCGAGTCTCGCCGGTCTGCTGAGGCCCGCCAGATTGCCGAGGCCCGCATGGCCGCTCGGGTTCGTCGTGGCGCATAGCTCGGCAACGGTGCCCTCGTACGCTGTGTGCGTGACTCAAGCCGACTTGCGCCACACGGAGAGGTGCTTCGCGGAGTCCTGGGTGAACGGCGCCCCGTCCCAGTCCGTGAGGGGGAAGCCTTCCGTGCTTCCCGGGCTGCTGCAGCCGTTGCCCCACGAGGCCACGGAGCTGGTGTTTCTGTGCGAGGACCCGGACGCGCCGGGGACGACCTTCCTGCACTGGCTGGTGACCGACATCGATCCTGGGGCCACTGGGGCGGCGGAGGGCCAGAAGCCCCTCAGCCGCGCGGTGTGCCGGCCGTATCCGGTTCGGCACGTTCCGCGCGCGGCGCGATCCGGGGCGGTCGGGTGCAAGGGGTGGCCCGTGATCCGGGAGGCGCAGCAGCGCCGGCGTCAGGACAGGGTCCCCGGGTCGGTGTACCGCAACAGGGCGCCCACGCCCTCGTACAGCCTCAGCCCGCTCTCCGGTACGACGACCAGCTCGGCACCGGTGCCGACGAGAGCCCGGACGAGGGCGTCGTCGGCGCGTTCCTCGCGCGGGGCCCGCACGCCGAAGGACACCAGCTCCGCCTCGGTCAGGGCGAGCTGAGTGGGCTGGGAGCCCGCCCAGAGCCGCAGCGAAGACCCTGGCGGCCGGTTCAGCAGCAGTGCCGCGACCTGGCCGCGCTGGAGGGCGGCGACGGTGGCGGCCAGCCCCTCCGCCATGGGTCCGTCCAGGGCACGTCGGCCGATGAAGATGTCCACGAGTTCCCGGTCGTGCGCGGCCATGCGGCCGCGGAAGACGCCGTCGAGCTGCGGCTCCAACAGGGCCCGTCCGGTGTCGGTGGGGGTCCGGCCGCCCACGCGTATGACCTTGTCCCGCAGGGTGTGCGGCAGGCGGCGGATCAGTACGTTGCACGCCCACTCGTCCCCACCCACGACGACGGCGTCGGCATGGGCGCGCCGCGCCCGTTCGTCCAGCCGGTGGCCGAGCCGGAGGGAGGTGCGGTGCCAGGTCGCCACCGCGACTCTGCGGTGCAGCCGCTCACCCGGGGTGACGGTGGACGCGGGCCAGGTGCCGGTCTCCGCCTCCAGAGTTACCCAGCCGTGGGTCTCGGCGGTCGGAAGGCCGCCGTAGTGGACGACTACGGCCATGTAGGGGATCTCCGGAACGTGCTGGGTGACCAGGGGCATCGCGTCCGGCAGGGTGCTGTAGCGCGCGGAGTCGTGCTCGGGCGGCCTGGGCAGCTCCCCGTGCAGGACGAGCGTGCCGTGGGCGGCGAAGATGGCCTGGCCGTGGACCCCCGGCACTTCTGTGTCGGCGCCGACCACCTTCTCCAGTACGTTCAGCAGCGCCCGGTCCGAGCCCTCGCGGGACAGGCTCTCGCGCAGCCGCCGCCAGCGCAGCGCGATCGCCCGCTCGGGATGCTCGACGTCTCGGGAGGTGTCCAGGTACACGGAGGCGAACGGGCCCGGCTCCGCGTAGAGGGGTTCAAGGAACGACAACCTCATCGCCACTCCTCGTCGATGGTCTCCCCTCCTTTGATGATGCGCGCCCCGGGGGGCGATGGAGCTCGACGAGCGCAAAGCGGTGCGGAACGCGGCTTCGCCGGCACCCCAGCGGACGCCCTGGACTGCGCGTGCAACCTCTACCTCGTGCCCTTCCGGGCACCCGGCCGTCGCTCCCGTGCCCAGGACCGCCGGGTGCTCGCGCTGACGGCGACGGGATAGTCACAGGCCATGAGCGGGTGCACCGCCGTCGACGAGTGACGGCCGGGAGCTCGGCTGCCGCCCGGCTTCCCCGTCGTGGCCCTGGGACGCGCCTCTGGACGCGTCCACTCGGAGGTGCTCGGAGAGCCAGGTGTGGATGGCGAGGGCGGTCGTGCGGGAATGATCCTCCAGAACGGTGAAGTGGTCACCGGGCACGGTGATCTCGGAGTGCGGCAGGCTCCATGGCTCGGCCGCCTCGATGCCGGGCAAGCGGTCTCCGGCCCGGACGAAGAGGGTGGGGGCCGTCAGGGCCGTCGGCTTCCAGCCGGCGTAGAGCTCCAGGTAGCCGGCCGTCGCAGTGAGCCGGTCGGTCTCGGCTGAGGCGAACTGCACGGAGTCGTCCAGCATGCCTGCGGTCATCGCCGAGAGCGCGGGTCCGTCGCCACCGCTGCCGCCGAGGCCGCTGTCCTCACCGGGGTAGGTGTCGATCAGGACGGCGGCGGACGGAATCAGGCCCGTGCTCTCAAGCTTTTCGGCGACCACGTGTGCCACCCATCCGCCGGCCGAGCGCCCCAGCAGGACGAACGGTTCGTCGCCCGCACACGCGCGCACGGCGGCGGCCTGTGCCGCCACGAAGGCGTCCAGTGTGGCGGGCAGCAGCTCCTGCGGGCGGTGTTCGCCGGGGATCTGCTGCACAGTCCACTGCAGATCGTGGAGCCGGACGACTGCCCCTGCTTCGACGAGGACGAGCCCCGGGCACGCGACAGCCGGCGCCGGGTGCTGGGGGAGGCCGCGGACCGCGACGCTCTGCTGTTCCCCGCACACTTCCCCGGGCCGGGCGCTGCCGAAGTACGGCGCGCGGGCGACCGGTTCGCGGTGAAGAAGTGGGCGGCATGGCGCTGAGGGCATGCCGCGGCCTGCCGTCTGCGGTGGATCGCCGACGGTTCGGCGGGCTCCAGTTGCGCCCTGGTCGTGCGTATCACAGGCTGCTTCTATGGACCGCACCCCAGAAACCAGTGTGCTACCCATTCTGGTGACAGGCGCGGCGGGCAGTGTCGGCGCCGTCGGGCGGTCCGTGGTCGAAGGCCTTCGGCGTCGGGGCCTACCCGTCCGGGCCATGGTGCGCCGCGATGACGAGCGGGCGGAGGCGCTGCGTGCGACGGGCGCCGAGGTCGTTGTCGGGGACCTGACGCGTGCGGGTGACGTCGTTGACGCCCTGGCCGGTTGTGGACGTATGTACTTCGGCATGGGCGTTTCGGCGCAGTATCTGGAGGCTGCCGTGACGGTAGCGGCCGTCACGCGGGCGTACGGGTCCCTGGAAGTGTTCGTGAACATGTCGCAGCTGACTGTGTCCGAGATGGGCCTCACCAGCACCTCCGAGTCCGTGCAGCAGCGGCAGCAGTGGCTGGTGGAGCAGGTTCTCGGCTGGTCGGGCCTGCCCGTTGTCCAGATCAGGCCCACCGCGTTCATGGAGAACCCGCTGTTCCGTGTGGGCTTTTCCTCGATCGCGAAGTACGGAAGCATCAGGCTGCCCTTCGGCCGGGCGAAGACTTCTCCTGTAGCGGCCGGCGACGTCGCCGCGGTCGTGGAGGAGATCCTGGCCGATCCTGTCCCACACGTCGGCCGGATTTATGAGCTGACCGGCCCGCGTTCGGAGACCTCCGCCGCCATGGCGGCGGAGGTCTCCGCAGCCCTGGGCCGACAGGTCGATTACATCGACGTCCCCTTGCAGGATTGGATCGACGACGATCTCAGGCCGTTGGGGCTGCCCGACCACGTCTTCCAACACATCTCCACCATGGCTCGCCTTCACGCGGAGAATCGGTACGACCGCAAGGCGGACGGGGTCGAGCAGGTCATCGGGCGGCCCCCTTCGGGAGTGGCCGATTACGTCCGTGAAAACCCCGGCCTGTTCAGCCCCTGAAGCCACCTCGTCGTCGTTCGTCGTCGAGCGTGTTGCGGGCTGACCGCTGGGGGCGCCGATCGGCCGTCGTGCACGGGGGCGGCCGCCACACGGACGCCGGATCGAGTTCTCACCCCGACACCGCCCCCGAAAGGACCCGGCCCGTGAGTGTCGAACTGCTTGACCTGGCAATCACCACGAACCGACGGCAAGGACCGCCCGTACGACGCAGGCCGCGTGCACCACGAAACCCTTGTTCCGGAGTGCACTCAGCGGAATGCAACTGGGGCCGCAGGACATCGGTCGATGCCCAGGCCAGGACCTACACGTACCAGCGCGTAGGAGAAGAACCATGAACCGTCGTGTTGTCTATGCCCGTGGAGGGTTGCCTGCCGACGTCCTGACCGTGATCGAGGAGCCGGGGCCGGCAGCGCCCGAGCGCGGCCAGATTCTCATCCGCACCACGGCCTTCACGGTGCACCCCGGTGATCTCCAGGCTGTCGAGGCCTATCCGGGGAAGGCCGCACAGCCGGTTCCGGCCGGCCTGGAGGCCACCGGCGTGGTGGAGGCCATCGGCCCGGGAACGCGCGTGGCGCCGGATGTCAAGGTCGACGGCCGCGTAACGGTCTTCCCCCAGCCTGGGGCGTGGTCCCAGTGGATCGTGGCGGACGTCGGGACGGTCGTCGCCGTACCGGACGAGTTGTCGGACGAGGTCGCCGCGCAGATGCTGGCGAATCCGCTCACCACGGTGATGCTGCGCCGTGAGGCGCAGGAGCACCTGGCCTTCGGTTACGACGGTCTTCTGGTGCAGACCGCCGCGGGCTCGTCGGTCGGGCGGCTGGTGACTGGCGTGTGTCAGTTCCACAACCTGGCGCTCGTCAACGTCGTCCGCAGTGACCGCGGTGCCGCCGAGCTGCGCCGGCGGTTCCCGGACGTGCCGGTCGTGTCGACAGAGCATCCGGGTTGGGCCGACGAGGTTCGAAAGGCAGCCGACGGTCGTCCGGTGAGTGTGGCCTTCGACCCGATCGGCGGGAAGCTGACAGAGAGCCTTCTGGATCTGTTGACGCCGGGCGGGAAACTGGTCAGTTACGGGCAAATTGCCGAAGAGGCGATCCCGGTGCACGCGTCGACACTGCTCAACAAGTCGTTGACGCTGCGGGGCAAGAACATCGGCCGGTGGCTGTCCGAGGCCTCCGCCGAGAGACGGGCATCCGACGTCGCGGCTGCGAAGCAGATCGCGCTGGGGCTCAAGGACCAGTTCGAGGTGGCCGCTACGTACGGCCTTGGCGAGCTGGCCAACGCCGTGGAGCACGCGGTACGGCCCGGCAAGGTCGGCCTCGTCCTCGTCCGCCCCTGATGGCTGCCGGAAGACCTGGTGGTCCCCGGAATCGGTGACCGCCATACGCATCGAGACGGAAAGTACCCGGCTCATGAGTGACGAACTCCTCGATCTGGCCATCGCCACCGCCGGCGGCCGAGAACCCTGGGACACCCTGCGTGGTCTGAACGTCGACCTCTCCATCGGCGGTCCGATCTGGGCGATGAAGGGCTGGCCGCCGGACGAGACGTTCGACCAGATTCTGACGCTCGACACGGTCAGAGAGCACATCGTATTCACCCCGTTCACCCGCCCCGACCAGCGGATGGTCTTCGACGCCGCCGCCGACAGCGTCACCATGCAGACCCTCGACGGCGAACCGGTCGAGACCCTCGCCCCCGCACGCGCCGGCTTCAAGGGAATGCTGCGCAACAGCGCCTGGGACGCTCTACACCTCGGCTACTTCCTGGGCTACGCGTGCTGGAACTACTTCACCACCCCGTTCCTCTTCACTCATCCGGACGTGCGAGTCCACGAGATCGAACCGTGGCGCGAGGCCGGGCAGACCTGGCGACGCCTGCAGGTGCGCTTCCCGCCCGAGATCGCCACGCACAACCCCGACCAAGTGTTCTACTTCGACGCCCTCGGAATGCAACGCCGCATGGACTACATCGCCGAAGTCAACGGCAGCACACTCGTCGGCCACTACACCAGCCGCCACAAGAGCTTCGACGGCCTGCTAGTGGCCACACGCCGACGAGTCTTCCGCCGCAACCCCGACAACAGCGTCAACCTCAACCTCCCCTCCATCACGCTCGACATCCACGATGTGGAACTCGTTCACTCCGGCGACGAACAGGCACAGTCATGACCAAGGACACCGCCGTCATCGACCACCCCGCCCGGCGGCTCGTCGTGGCGCTCCCGTGCTCCTACGACGTAGCCCGCGAGCGCTACGAAACCCTCGTCCCCGAGGTCGATCTCGACCGCTTCTTCCAGATGGCCTCCTGGCAGGCCACGCTCGAACTCGCCGAGATCAACGCCCCGCACGGGTTCATGCGCTACTTCCGCAGCGACATCACCGCTGTCATGGCGGGATCACCGTCCTTCTGGAAGGCCACGCAGTACCTGATGGGCAACCACACCATCGCCGAACGCATGTTCCGCCACGACCCGTCGGTCATGCTGCACGCACCGCTTCGGACCCTGCTCTACGCGGACCCCGACGGCGACACGAAACTCGCCTTCGAACAGCCCAGCTTCCTGTTTGCCGGCTACGGCAACCCGGGGATCGCGGATGTCGGCCGCGAACTCGACGCCCTCCTCGCCCAGTTGATCACCCTCCTCGGCGGTGACGCACCTTCCCAACTGTGACTCCACATGGCGGCGGTCGACCGGTACGGCACGGCCGGGGCGACGGGACCGCACCAGCGGGCCAGTTCGCCGTAGGGCCCTGACCCCGGGTTTTGGACACCGGAGGGACTTGGATCTTGGTGGTCCAGGAGAACGGAGTCCCTGTGGGGATGAAGCACTGCCCCGCCGAGTTCAAGGCGGACGCGGTCGCGTTGTACCGGTCGCGTCCGGGTGCGACGATCAAGTCGGTCGCCATCGACCTCGGGGTGAACACCGAGACGCTGCGGAACTGGATCAGGGCCGCTGACGGACGTCGGTCCGGTGCTCACTCCACGCCCGCGGCGTCGCCGCGGTCTGGTGGTGACGCGGTTCAGGCGGAGCCGGCGGCCGCGGAAGAGGATCCGCGAGTTGGAGGAGGAGCGGGACATCCTCCGCAAGGCGGCCCGGTTTTTCGCAGGGGAGACGCGCTGGTGAACCGCTGCCAGTTCGTTGAGGATCACCAGCGCCGTTTCGGCGTCAAGCGGCTCTGCGGCATCTTGGGCATTGCCCGCTCGAGTTTCTATTACTGGCGCCGGACCGCTCCGGCCCGCGCGGCGCGACAGGCCGCCGGATGAGCGGCTCGCGGCCCGGATACGCAAGGCCCACCGGGACTCCGGCGGCACCTACGGAGCCCCGAGGGTCACCGTCGAGCTCCGCGACGAGGGCGGCCCCGTGGTCAATCGCAAGCGCGTTGCCAGGATCATGCGGGCCATCGGCCTTCAGGGAGTGCGTCTGCGGCGCCGGCACCGCACCACCGTCCCGGATGCGGCAGCGGTGAAGGCGCCGGACCTGATCGGCCGCGACTTCACCGCCGAGGCCCCGAACACCAAGTACGTCGGCGACATCGCCTACCTGAGCGTCGGCAGCGGGAAGTTCTGCTACCTCGCGACCGTCATCGATCTGTATTCACGACGTCTGGCCGGATGGTCGATCGCCGACCACATGCGCACAGAGCTCGTCACCGACGCCCTGGCTGCCGCGATCCGGACCCGGCAGCCTCGCCGCCGGGTCGGTGAACCGTGTCAACAGGTCGACATGTCGGGAGCCGGGGATGTGCGCCTGGCTCCAGGCGGAGGCGCCGGACTGTGCGCGGTTGTCGCCGTCGTGTGCGGGGCGGGCCGGCAGCACGGTGGTGTCGAGGACCAGGATGCCGCGCGCTGTGGCCGTGTCCTGGGGGTGAGCATCGCGGCGAGCGCAGTCCGCGACCGGTGAGACAGGCGTGCGAGCCTCGCTCGCCACCTCGACGTGCCGCCCGCGATGCGCTCGGAGGCCGCTGCGTGAAAGTTCGGCGGCGGACGAGTTCGCCATTCCGCCACGATCTTGCCCAAAGCCCTTCTAAGATCGCTGGCAAGGCGGTTCTCCGTATCTCTATGTACTCCCCCACGAACAGGGCATCAGGCCCTTCTGAACGCTGAGAGCAGGAGATGGCATCTACGAATGAACAAGCGAAGGGAGCCGCGCCCCAGCAGCGTCGGCGGAGGCCGGGCATGCTCGGCCGCCGCACCGTTGGCTGTCTGGCCGCGCTCGCCTTGGGAATCGGTAGTGGCTCGTTAGCCGTGGCGCCTGCGGCGCACTCGCAGGCGGGGGACGGATCGGTGACGGTCCGGGTGATCCGGGCCGTGGACAACAGCGGCGTGTGGACACCCGCGCTGGAACCGGGCATCGCGGGCGTCAAGGTGACCCTCACCGACGACGCCGGGACGGGCATCGAGGGGGTCACGGCGGCCGACGGCACCGTGACACTGACTCCGACGGTGGGCAGGACCACCAGCGGCAAGTACCGGGTCCAGGTGGCGAATCCGAAGCCGGGCGTGCTGTTTCCGGCCTTCGCCTCGCGTCAGGGACTGGACGGTGCGCCCAACCAGTTGAGCAGCAATGAGGAGTTCGTCGACCTCTCCGGCGACAAGAACGTGGCGTACACCACCGGGCTGTGGAGTCCGGGTGACTACTGCCAGAAGAACGCACCACTGATGACGACTTGTCAGCCCACCACGCGCGAGGGCGGGACCCAGCGCACGCTGGTCTCCTTCCCGTACGACGCGCGCGGCCAGGACGGCGTCGACGTCAACGTCACGAACATCGCCACCAACGCCGACACCGGCACACTGTTCGGTATCGCGTGGAACAAGGCCGACAAGCGGGTGTTCTCCTCGGCGGTGGCCAAGCGCTCCACGGACTACGGTCCGGGTGGCGCCGGTGGAATCTACGTGACCGACCTCGCGCAGAAGAAAACCACGCTGTTCACCGTCGTCCCGGACGCGGGGACGACGGCGCACGGGTCGGGTACCGACGACGCCTTCCTTGCCGTACCGGGCAAGGAGAGCCTGGGCGGCATCAAGATCACCGATGACGGCAAGGACCTGTTCGTCGTCAACCTCAACAACCGCAAGCTCTACCGCTACGACGCCACGGCGGCGACCGCTTCGGCGCCGAAGGCCGTCTACGCCATCCCGGACCCGGGCTGTCCGGCGGCCGGGGACTGGCGCCCCTTCGGCCTCGGCCTGCAGGACGACGTCGGCTACCTCGGCGGCGTGTGCTCCGGCGAGTCCACCGGGAAGCTCTCGGACCTGCGCGCGGTGGTCATGCCCTTCGACCTCGCCACCGGAGCGTTCCGGGAGCCGGTGCTGGACCAGCCGCTGGACTATCCGCGCCAGTCCACGGTCGGCGGACCCCCATGCGACGGCGCGGGCTGGTTCCCCTGGACCAACACCTTCCCGACCTCCCAGAACGGACAGACCTGCCAGAGCTATCTGGCCCAACCCGAACCGGAGTTGGGCGAGATCGGCTTCGAGGCCGACGGCTCCATGCTGCTGGCCTTCCGCGACCGCTTCAGCGACCGCGCCCCGGCTGGCCCCACGCCCAACACACCCGCCAACGTCATGTCAGGCGGCGACCTGGACAAGGCGTGCCTGGCGGGCGGGGTGTACGTGATGGACACCAACAACGGCTGCGGGCTGTCCCCTCGGGGCACCCGGTTCTTCGACACCAGATGGGGTGGTCACCACAACACGGCGTTCGCCGGCATGGCGCTATCCAAGGTCGAGAACACCATCGCGACCTCCGGCTTCGACCCCAACCACACCGCCTTCGGGTACGGCACCTCCTTCGTCCAGCGCGACGGCAAGCAGGACCCGGAGTTCGGCCTGCGCCTCAACCCGCCCGGGACCGTGGCCCCGTTCGGCAAGGGCGCCTCCATGGGTGACCTGGAGGTGCTCTGCGACCAGGCCCCGCTGCAGATCGGCAACCGGGTCTGGTACGACCCCGAGCGCAAGGGCATCCAGAACCCCGGCCAGCGCCCGGTCGTGGGCGCGACCGTCCACCTCTACGACGAGTCGGGCAAGCTGGTCGGCACGACCACGACGTCAGAGCGCGGCGAGTACTACTTCGACGACTCCAATGTCACCGGCGGCCTCCAGCCGAGGGCCAAATACACCATCCGCCTCGACAATCCGACCGACTACGCCAAGGACGGCCCGCTCTACCAGTGGGTGCCCACGGACGCAGATGTCGGCGACAACCACTTCATCGACTCCAAGGGCATCGTCCCGCACGGCGCGAAGTTCCCGGAGCGGGCGCTGACCACCGGCGGGCCGGGAGAGAACGACCACACCTACGACTTCGGCTTCCGGCAACAGGAGGGTGTGCTGCGCCTGGTCAAGCACGACCAGGACGGCAAACCGCTGGCCCGGGCGAAGTTTCAGCTGTGGAAGGAGACGAATGGTGCCGGTGGCCTGCAGGCCACCGGAACGGAACCGGACACGCCGGTCGACAAGCCCTGCATGACCGGTACCGACGGCATCTGCCAGGGAGCCGGCGAGCCGGGGACCTACTACTGGCAGGAGGTCAGCCCGCCCGAAGGTTACGCCGTACCCGACGAGGCGGTGTTCGGGCCGCTGGTGCTGACCTCCGACAACCTTGACGACGGTGCCTCGGTGACAGCGGTCAACCAACGGCTTCCCGTCACCGAGCCGACGCCGACGCCGACGCCGACGCCGACGACGCCGGCACCGGATACACCGGATACACCGGGTAAACCGGGTTCGCCGGGGGCTCCAGGTGCACCGGGTGCACCCGGCCACGCATCCAACTCGGGCCTGGCGTCCACCGGCATGAGCCAGTTGGTTTCGCTGGCCCTGGCCGGCTGCGCCGCGCTCACAGTCCTCGGCGCGGCGCTGGTCGTGCTGATGCGCAGGCGAAGGGCACAGCACCGCTAGCCCCGAAGTGGGGCGACCGGCACCGGTGACCGTCCGGGCCGGCTCGGGCGGGTTCGCGGACCAGCGGTTCGCGAACCCGCCCTCCTGTGTGACCGACCGACGAGAGAAGGCGACTGCATGGCTCGGAAGAGGAAGACCGACGGCCGTACGCTGCGTCGGGCCCTCTGGTTGAGAACACTGATCGCGATCACGGCGTGCGGCGCGGCAGCGGGAGGCCTGGCCGCCTACCGGACCTTCTCCGACGACACCGCCACCGAGCGGCCGGTGACGATGGAGGAGGCGTCCAGGCTGGCGCTGTCGCGGCTGAATCTGTACCAGGCCAGTCCCGCGGCGGTGACCCTCACCGCCACCGAGGGCGGCGGAGTGGTGGTGCGGGTCAAGGGGGTCGTGGACTACCGAACCCACCGGGCCGTGGGGAGCTACCAGGTCACCGGGGCCTCCGGAGCTTCCGGGCCCTCCACCGGGCAGCTCGATCACGGGCTGATCGTCTGGGACACCGGCGGCCTCGGCCTGGCCCCCGCGCCCAAGGGAGACAACAGCCCGGCCTGGCAGCAGGCCGAGCACATCCCGCGCTCGGGCTGGTCCGCGCGCTCCTACACGACCGATCCTCTGGACGCCGGACTCCAGTTGCTCATCGGGCTCGGCGCTGACCGCCCCGACAACCCACTGTTGCTGGCACAGTCCGGGGCTCGCCGGCTGGAGCGCGAACGCATCGACGGCCGCACCTACGACCGGTTCGCCGGGCCGCGAGCCCAGGGCGCCACGCCCGGTGCGGGGCCCGACGGCGGACGGTCACCGCTGACGTACTGGGTCGACGGTGACGGCGGCCTGCGGCGGGTGACGATGCGGATGCCGGGCCTGGGGACCCCGACCACCCTGGAGTTCTCCGGACGCGACGGCCGCGCGAAGCTCCCTGAGGCGCCGTGGGCCACCGGCTGACATCTCCGTGCCGACGCGCCCCGGCCTCCGTGGGTGCCGACGTCCCTCCTCAACTCATTCTTCATAGCGGCATGATGATCGGGGACGAGCCCACCGCAGCACCGTGTTCAGCGCGATTGCGGTACGGCGTCGACGTCCTTCGGGAGCGGATACGCGGCCGCGTCGACGGCCCCCGGCAGGCCGGTCGCCGGGCTGCCCGGGGCCGTCGGGTCCGGCATGGACGGCTGGGCGGGTGGGGCCGGCACCTGGCTGAAGGGGACGCCGGGCGGCGCCTGCACCGGCGCCGTCCGGCCGGTGGGCAGCGCGCCCAGGCCGCGGGTGCCGCAGCCCGCGCGACCCTCCAGGCCGTTCGGGCTCTGCGTGTCTGGCCGGTTGTCCGCGAAACAGTTGCCGGGGTCGGCCGAGGCCAGCACGAGGTCGATGCCGTTGCCGGTGGCGCGGTTGCCTTCCACGCGATTGCCGCTCGCCGGATGCCCCGGCGGGTCGGTGACGACCACTCCGGCCGCCCGGTTGCCCCGGACCAGGTTGCGCTGGACGCGGTTCGCGGTGCCGCCGCCGATGCCGATGCCGATGCCGAAGCCTCCGTCCGCCTGCTCGGGTGTGTCGGCGGCGTTGTTGTCGGCGACCACGTTGCCCGCGATCACCGCGCCGTGCTGCGGGGCGAGGGCTTCCAGGTCGTTGGAGTTGACTGTGACGCCGACCCGGTTGCGGGCGACGCGATTGCCCAGCACCGACAGGCTGTCCGAGGCATTGGTCAGTTCGATGCCGACCGCGTTGCGCTCCACGGTGTTGCCGCGGACGACGGTGCTGCAGGGCTTGCACTGGCCGACGTAGATTCCGGAGTCGGCGTGCCCGGAGGCGTAGGAGTCCTCGATCACGCCGTCGCGCGCGTCAAAGGCGTAGATGCCGTACAGGCCGTTGTTGTATGCCGTGACCCGGGTCGCGCGGAAGCCCCGGACGGGAGGGAAGCGGGTGGTGTCCAGCGGGTCGTAGGCGGAGCCGCCGGCGCCGCGCTGCTGCAACCGCTCGTCGGTGACGCCGGTGAACAGCACGCCGTTGGCAAGGTAGCCGTGCACGGTGAGGTTCTCGACCACCGAGCCGGCGCCGGTCACGGTGATGCCGTTGGCCAGATGTACACCGCCGTCGAAGACCACCTTGTTGCGGTCCGTTCCGCGCAGCACCAAGCGGTGCTTGGTGACGCGCACGCTCTCCCGGTACACGCCCGGGCCGATCAGCACCGTCTCGCCCTCACGAGCGGCGTCCACCGCCTGCTGCACCGAGGGGAAATCCTGCGGAACGCGCAGCACGCTTCCCGCCGGATGCCGCGCATCGCCGGACGTCGACCCCGTACCGGAGCACCCGGTGGCCGCCAACGCGACCGAGACGACCAGTACCGACAGACGCAGCGCCGCCCGGAACACCGCAGTCGGGGCTGCCGAGCGGTTCAACAGGCGTTCTGCAGAGAGGGTTTGCATGGCAGATGTTTTATCGTCTCCAATAGGCCTATGCCCACTGAACAGGGAATTGCGCAGGATCCATCCCGACCCGCGGCAACCGGTTTCGGGCGGCGCCGGGCACTGCTCGCAGCCGGAGCGGTGCTCGCTGCCGGGGTCGGCGCGGCGGCCGACGAACTGGCGAGAGACGACCGGGCAGCCGGCCGTGCCACCGCCGGCCCCCCGCCGACCGAGGCCGCGATTCCCTTCCACGGCGCCCGACAGGCAGGTGTTACGGCGCCCCAGCAACCGGCGACGCACCTGCTCTCCTTCGACCTCCCGCAGACTGCGGCCGCCACCGACCGGAAGGTCCTTCGCAGTGTCCTCGGCGCGCTGACCAGCACGCTGGCCACCGCAGCCTCCGACGCCCCGCCGGACCCGCGGCTCCAGGGCGGTGGCGCGACCCGGCTCGCCTCGCTGGTCGGCATCGGCCCCGCTCTCGCCGCTCGGCTGGACCTCAACGTCCCCACCTCACTGGGGGAGTTGCCGTCATTCCCCGGCGACCGCCTCGACCCGCGCCGCAGTAACGGTGATCTTCTGGTCCAACTGTGCGCAGCCGACCGCTGGACGCTCACAGTCGTTGCCGAACTCGTCGGCACGGCCGCACACGCCGCCGGCGCCGTGCCGCGCTGGACCCAGTCCGGCTTCCTGCCCCATACGGCCCCGGGCACCACCCCGCGCAACTTGTTCGGCTCCAAGGACGGCACCGCCAACCCCGATCACGTGGCGGCCGAGCAGTGGGTCTGGGGCCCACCCGGAGCACACGGGGACGGCACCGTTCTGGTCTACCGCAGGATCCGCATGGACGTCACCGGCTTCGCGGCCCTCTCCGAGGGCCGGCGCGACCGGGTGATCGGCCGCCGTGCCCGCGACGGCGTCGCCCTCAGTGGCACCGCCGAGCATGACGAGCCGGACATCTACGCCAAGAACCCCGACGGTTCCTACGTCATCCCCGCCACCGCCCACGTGCGTCTCGCCAGCCCCCGCTTCGACGGCGGTGCCCGTATGCTCCGCCGCAGTTACAGCTACGACGACGGCCCGATCGACCGCGGCCTTCTCTTCTGTGCCTTCATGCGCGACCCCGCCCAGTTCACCCGCGTCCAGAACCGCCTGGCCGCCCGCGACGCCCTCACCCCGTTCCTCCAACACCGGGCCTCGGCCGTGGCCTACGTCCTGCCCGGCGCCGCATCCGCCGGGACTCTCGGCGAACAGCTCTGGACATGAAGTCCGCCTCGCTCCCTCCGCCGGGAAATGCCCCGGAACGGCTGGCCAGAGGTGGGACGTGCCTGGGCGGAGTCGGGAGCTGGGCCGGATTTCGACACGCTGCGTCAGGAGAGCCGGGCAAGGGCGCCTGCCAGACGTCTTTCCTCGTCACAGTGGGCACTGGACTGACCAGGTGGTGCCCAGCCCCGTCCCACGAGGTTGGTCGACGCCGTTCGCCCACTCACCGTCTCCTCGTTCGCCACGTCGGCTGAAGGCCGGGGCGCGCGTGCAGCCATGACGTACAGCGGTACAGCAGCGCAACACCCACGCTTCGGCGGGGCGGACAAGCAGGTAGAGCCGATCAGTACGGCCGAGTGCGGATTACCCCGTATCGGCAGGAACGACAGGGGGAGAGGTACAGCCGGGCCGCGATGTCGCGGTTGGTGAGGCCCTGCGCGGCCAGTTCGGCAATCTGCGAGGCATCCGGCGACATGATCTCCGTCCTTCGGCCGGTGCACTTTCCGGACACACCGTCCCAGCGCGGCCTGTTCGCCACATCGCGTGAATCCGTGAGATCCGGGGGCGGCATTGCTCGCCGTGTGCGCTCGTGCGCGCGGCCCGGCGAGCCGGTCGTCGCCGGACGGCCGGTTCAGCCGGCGCTCGCCCAGGTCCGCTGCGCCCAGTCGGCGAAGCTGGTCCAGTGGATCTCCGGGTGGGCGGCATGGAGGGCGGGGATGTCGACGCGGTAGCCGGGCCCGTTCAAGAACGACCACATCGCGTGCATGTCCGGATTGCCGATGGCCGCGAGCGGTACGTACTCGTGGCGGACCTCGCGTCCCAGCGCCGTACCGAGCGCGGCCGCCATCTGCGTGGGCGTGGGCGCGTCGCCGGCCAGTTCGATGCGCCGCCCGACGTACGGAGCGGGGTTGAGCAGCACTTCCGCCGCGAACGCGCCGAGGTCGGGCCGGGCGAGCTGCTGCAACGGCCGGTCGGGCGGCAGCGGCAGAGCGAGCACGCCGTCGAGGATGCCCCGCCCTCCGCCGAGCGCGTTGTCGAAGAAGTACGTCGGACCCAGGATCGTGTACGGCACATCGCCCGCGGCCAGTTCCGCCTCGATGCGAGCCTTGCTCTCGAAATGCGGTACTCCGCTGTCCTGATCGGCCCCGGCGACCGAACTGAACACGAGATGCGCAACGCGTTCCCGCGCCGCAGCCGCGAGGATGGCCCGCCCCTGCTCCACCTCCGCCTCGACACCGGCCTCGAAGGGCGTGGTGAACGCGAAGACACCGGCCACCCCCTTCATGGCCGCGGCGAGCGACCCGGGATCGCTCAGGGAACCCGCCACCACGTCGACACCCTGATCGGCCAGTTGCTGCGCGGCACTTTGACCGGGGTCGCGGACCAGCGCCCTGATCCGGGTCCCGCGGGCCAGCAGCGCGCCGGTCACGGCACCGCCCTGCCCGCCCGTCGCGGCCAACACCAGGATCGGCTCCTGCACCATGGATGAACTCCCTCTTCTGCAGCGGGGCACCGGATCTGAAGTCGGCCCCGACGGCAATCATCCGTCACGGACGACAGCGCACGACGCGGACTCGCCCGAGATGGGCGCTGGAGGACTCGACCCCGTGCACGCACAGTCATGACGCTCGTCCGACCGGCGCCCAGCGTTCCCCTCTTCATATGATTGCCGGAAAGAAGAGAGTCCCATGCAGTTCGGCATCTTCACAGTCGGAGACGTGACGTCCGATCCGACCACCGGCCGCACTCCGTCGGAGCACGAGTGCATCAAGGCGATGGTCGCTATCGCGCTCAAGGCGGAGGAGGGGGGCCTGGACGTCTTCGCGACCGGCGAGCACCACAACCCGCCGTTTGTACCGTCGTCCCCGACGACCTGCTCGGCTACGTCGCCGCGCGCACCGAGAAGCTGATCCTGTCCACCGCCACGACACTGATCACCACCGACGACCCGGTGAAGATCGCGGAGGACTTCGCGATGCTCCAGCACCTGGCGGACGGCCGGGTGGACCTGATGCTGGGGCGGAGAAACACCGGACCCGTCCATCCCTGGTTCGGGCAGGACATCCGGCAGGGCATTCCGCTCGCCCGGGAGAACTACGCGCTGCTGCGCCGACTGTGGCGCGAGGACGTCGTGGACTGGGAGGGCACGTTCCGCACGCCCCTTCAAGGCTTCACCGCGACGCCCCGGCCGCTGGACGGCGTACCGCCGTTCGTCTGGCACGGCTCGATTCGCTCGCCGGAGATCGCCGAGCAGGCCGCGTTCTACGGCGACGGCTTCTTCCACAACAACATCTTCTGGCCTGCCGAGCACACGAGGCGGATGGTCCAGCTGTACCGGCGGCGGTACGCGCACCACGGGCACGGCACGCCCGAGCAGGCGATCGTCGGGCTCGGCGGGCAGGTCTTCATGCGCAAGAACTCGCAGGACGCCGTACGGGAGTTCCGCCCCTACTTCGACAACGCGCCCCGGTCTACGGCCACGGACCCTCCCTGGAGCTTCACTCAGCAGACACCGCTCACGGTGGGCTCCCCGCAGCAGGTCATCGAGCAGACCCTCGCCTTCCGGGAGACCGTCGGCGACTACCAGCGCCAGCTGTTCCTGATGGATCACGCGGGCCTGCCCCTGAAGACCGTGCTGGAGCAACTCGACATCCTCGGCGAAGAGGTGGTGCCCGTCCTGCGCGAAGAGTTCGCGAAGGGGCGCCCCGCCGAGGTACCGGACGCGCCGACGCACGCGTCGCTGCTCAAGGTCCAGGAAGAGGTGAACGCCGCATGAAGCTCGTCGCCGTCTCCGCGGGGCTGAGCCCCCCGTCCTCGACCCGCCTGGTCGCGGACCGTCTCGCCGAGGCGGTCCAGGGCGAACTCGCCCCCGGGGCCTCGACGTGCAGACCGAGGTCGTCGAACTGCGTGAACTGGCCGTCGCTGTCGCCAACAACCTCGTGACCGGGTTCCCGCCGCCCCCGCTGGCCGCCGCGATCGACTCGGTGGCGGGCGCCGCAGGACTGATCGCGGTCACACCCGTGTTCACCGCCTCCTACAGCGGTCTGTTCAAGTCCTTTTTCGACCTCATCGACCCGGACGCCCTGACCGGCAAGCCGGTCCTGATCGCGGCTACCTGAGGTACGGCCCGCCACTCCCCGGTCCTGGAGCACGCGCTGCGCCCGCTGTTCTCCTTATCTGCGCGCGGCCGTTGCCCCCACCGCCGTGTACGCGGCGTCCGAGGACCGGGGGCCGGGCGGTGACGCGTACACCGAGGGGCTGCCCGCGCGCATCCGGCGGGCGGGCGCCGAGCTGTCCGCCCTCATGGCCGCGTGCCCGGATGAACCGGCACCCGAGGGCGAGGACGAGGTCACCGCGCTCGAACGGCAGCTGTCCGACCTGCACTTCGACTGAGCCCGGCCCCGACGAGCGCCGCCGGACCGCCGACGGCGGTCCGGCCCAGGCGGACGACCGCGGACGGTTGCCGGGTCGGCAGGCCGAGGTCCTGTTCCTGCACGGCGATCACCACCGAGGTCTCGGGCGGCGCCTGGAACAGCGCCTCCAGCAGCGCCTCGGCGGTCGGGCGGTCCACACCGGCGGTGGGCTCGTCCAGCAGCACCGGGGGGCGCCGCAGTACGGCGCGAGCGGTGGCCAGGCGTCTGCGCTGCCCCTGGGACAGCAGGCGCCCGGCGGGGCCGACCGGGGCCAGGAGAAGGTTCTCGTGCAGGGTGCCGGGCACCTGGTGCGCGGCACCCAGGAGACCCGGCCGGGATCGGCGGGACGGCCTGTCCGTCCACCACGTGGAGCGCGCGTCCCTCGTGCGGGGCGAACAGCCCGCCGCCGCGGCCAGCAGGCTGGACTTGCCCGCCCCGCTCGGTCCGGTGACAGTCTGCTGAGCCGCGGCCCAGGTTCGCCACGAGCGGGCGGAGCGCTGACTTCTCCGTCCGCGCCATCTTCTTGCCCGGGAGCGCACAGTACGCTTCTCGTCGGACGTGGTGAAGGAGACAGCACCGATACTTATGATCCGTCACCGCTGCAAGCGGCAGCTGGTGCAGCCCGGAACTCAGAGAGGCACCGGACCCGCTCGCGGGGCCACGGTCAGACCGACGGAGTGCACGGACGTGGTTGGCTCAAGAACTGGCGGACGGACCGAGCCCCCGAGGATGCGCCGCGACGGAAATCGCCCGCATCGGACACGAGTCAAGAACTTCAGGAGCCACCTTGTCCCGTACCTACCCTCGCAAGTTCTCTCGTTCCGAGACCACACGGGCCGAGGCCTTCAGTGACGGTGTGTTTGCCATTGCAGTCACGCTCCTGGTCCTCAACCTCGCTGATCCGCCGCACATGCCTGGCGGCCTTGGCCGGGCTTTGCTGGCTCAGTGGCCTGCCTACCTCGGCTACCTGGCGTCATTCGGCTATGTTGCGGTGATCTGGCTCAACCACCACCAGGCCTTCGTCCGCATCAGGGCCATGGACAGCGGACTACATGCTGACGCCTGCCGCGGCGACCGCGTCAGCATCGACAATCCCAAGCCGGGCGACCTGGTGTTCAACCCCGGCAGCGACGGATCGGACGCACGCCCGGGGCACGTCCGGCCTCGGGACTGGTGGGCTCGCATGTTCAGGTGTCGCGTATTCGCGGCCGAGCCCAGATGGGGCTCGCGCGGAGTGATCTGCGCGAGCTCGGCGGCACCCGGCAGTCTGCTGGTCGGCGATTGACATGATGGGCAGCGGCAAGTCTCAGGTGTCTCTAGAGGAGCGACTATGGCGTTCAAGACCGGAGTCGCCGAACGGGATGAGTGGTCCTATTCGCCGGCTGTCGGCGTCGGACCGCTCCGGTTTGGTATGACCGTCGACGAAGTGGTCGAGGCGGCTGAGATACTCGGCCAGACGAAGGTCAGCGATTGTGCGCGGGACCACGCGATCTTCTCGCCGACTTGGAAGGTCGAAGTCCACCGTCGCGGGGTGGCTCCTTCACCGCCTGCCGTCACGGCCTATGTGAGCCAAGTTGTGGGGCTGTTCTGCATCGCTGCCGACGCCGTGCACGGTCCCCAGGTCGCGTACGACGGACTCCCGCTGGTCGGGAGAGACCTGTCGGAGCTGGAGAGCGACGCAATCGCGTATGCCGAGGCAATGGACGTGCACTTTCGCTACACGGGGTACGGCCGAGATACGGGTCAAAGGGGCAACGAGATGATCTTGAAGCCCTGATCTGCTCGGATTTACGTGCGGCGACGTGCGGCGGGGTCGCGTTCGGCGACGTGCCGAGCGACCGAGTCGACGCCGGGGCGGGCGTACCGCTCCGGGGAGCGGACGGAGGCATGGCGGGAGCGGGCCAGCAGCATCGGGGTGGAGGTGCCGTCTTCCGCGTCATGCGTCAGGGCGCTGTGCCGGAGCCGGTGCAGGGTCCAGCCGTCCAGGTCCTCGATGTCCTCGGGCGAGGCGAGCGGGTTGGCCAGCAGCCGGGTGTTCTCCTCGAAGATCTCCTCAGCCCGGCGGTACGAGAGCCGGGCGCGGCCGGTCTCCGGGCATACGTCGAGCGTCGGCGTTCCGGCCGGGGCCTTGCGGTCGGTGAGGAACAGCGGGCCGCGGGTGCGCCGGGCGATGAGTCGGGGCAGGAGCTGGGCGGTTCCGGACTGCCAGTGAATCCACTCGGTCGCCCCGCCCTTGGCGGTGATCTTCCCGCGTTTGTCCTGCGGGTACAGGGGTTCCACGTTCAGGCAAAGCACCTCATCGGCCCGTGCGGCGGACTCGTAGAGCATCTTCCACTGCGTCTTCTCCCGCAGGGCGACGTCCAGGCGCCACAGGGCGGCGATCTGGTTCTGCGCCAGGGCCTTGGTGCGGTCGGGCGGTGCCGGCCGCCGCTCGATGCCGACGTCGGGTCGCCTTCGATCCAGCCCTGGCGCCGTCACCAGCCGATCGCCTTGCGGGTGATGGACAGTTCCCGGTTGACGGTGTCGGCGTCCATCTCGTCCGCCCGCGCCGCCGCCAGCTCGGCCAGCATCTTTGGCAGTGCCGGGTCGTCGATCGCGGCGACGGGGAAGACGGGCGGCTTCGCGCCCCGGCGGGCGGGCCCGGTCGGCGCCGGCTCGCCGACGAGCATCCACCCCCACGTCGTCAGCGAGATCCGGTAGATCCGCGCGGAGGACTTCGCGATGCCCGCGCCGGTGAGGTACCGCTCGACCGCCGCGGTGTACGTGGCCGGAGGGGCGGACATGGGCACGACGCGGGCGCGCGGCAGCCGGAGCGCGCCCCCTGTTCCGAGTTCGGTCACTGGTTCGACTGTCACGCCCGCCCCACCCCCCGGCACTGCCGCAGTAAATGCGTACACCTCGCCCCGGCGGCCGGAATGACCCACCGCAGGTCGCGGTGATCACGATAGAGGCTCTGCCGCAGTAAATCCGGCATTTACTGCGGCATCACCCGGCGAACCGTCAGGGTGGCAGAAGTCCCGATAAGCCGCCTCGAAGCGGAACGGCCGCTACCGCCAACCGCTGCACCGCCAACCGCTGCACCGCCGACCCCCGCGCCCGACCCAGCCCCGAGCATCACCCTGCGCTACATGTCCGTCCGCCGTAGCTATACGAGAACAGGGCCATAACGAGGTCCCCGCCACCCTGCGCATCGAGGGCAACAACCTCATCCAGACCGTCCAGACCAACGCGGGCACCCGCTATCCCGTCACCGCCGACCCCGCCTGGTTCATCCCCGCTGCGGTGATCCTCTCCCGCGTCATGCTCAAACAAGCAGTGAAGAAGGCCAAACCCCGCAAAGCCACCCGCAAGACCGGCAAGGAAAAGGCCAACGACGTTCCTCGATTCGTCCGCGGAGAGCGCCGCAGGCCCGACGAGTCCCTCGGCAAAGCCATCGACCGCGTCATGCGCAAGGGAGGCTACAAGCCTCCCTACAAGACGGGTCCGACCTCGGACTACAACAAGGTAAAGAAGTACCTTTCACGGAACTGATGGAATAGGCAGTCGCGCCCATGCGCTTGACGTACTTGACAGTTTCGCCCCTGCTGACTGCAGGAGAGTGCAACTCATCGGAAACCTAAGGAAGTGCAGCATGGGAGTCGATGACGCCGAGGCAGCGACGGACGACGAGCTGTTCCAGAGAGCGCTGTTCGAGGTCAGCACGGAGGAGACAGACGACGACCGCCTTCCGGCGCTGGAAGCGTTGCAGGACCGGCCGACCTCCCATGTTTTTGAACGCGCGGTTCGTCTGCTGGCACACGAATCGCCGGATGAACGAGAGCTGGGAGCACGGATTCTGCGCGAGTTGGGCCCCGACGATGGAACGGGTCACCGGCCGTTCACCACGAAGACCATCAAGGCCATCGTGGCGGAGATGCCCGACGAGCCGGACCCTTGGGTTCTGGGATGGCTGATCTCCGCACTGGGTTACCACAATGCCCAGGAGGCCCTCGATCTGGTACTCAGCTACCAGGTGCACACAGCACAGCCCGTCCGGTTCTCGGTAGCTGCCGCGCTTCCTGCGCTGGCCGACCAGGAACACACCGAGGCCAGAGTTGTCGAGGCTCTCCTGACGCTGTCCGAGGACGAGAACGACTCAGTGCGCTGGTATGCCTTGTATGCACTGTTCAACGAGACGGTCGGAATCACCGACGCGCAAAAGACAGCGTGGGCTAACACTCTGACCGAAAGAGGCAGCACGGAACGACGTGCCGAGCTGCGCAAGATCGCTACAACCCTCGACGACCATGCTGATAGCACCTTGCGAAATGCTCTCGAACAGGCATAGCGCAGAAGCCTGACCAGAAGTCGCGCAAGCCCTCAGGATCATCTCATTGCCCCTTGGGCGCATCTCCCCAGGACCGTCCCGCACTTTGACCTTGACGGCCAACAGGGCTACCACCTGGCGCTGGGGTAGCCGGCGGCGGTCGTACACCGATCAGTTCCCGACCGCCGTTACGTTTCCCGGCGCCCTGCACTCGATCGGCGTGCCGTCGGCAGCACGAGCCGTGGTCTCGGAATCGCGGAAGGCGTACGGGATGCGCCCAGGGAAGGCGTGCCCGTTCGGGTAGGTGTGCCAGGTCTGCTTGTCAGCGGGCTCAGGCGGCCTGTCCAAGGACGGCAGTGCTGAGGTCGTGTTCGCGCAGCGGGGTGAAGTCGACGTCGAGTTTCGGGTCGTAGGCGTCGGGCTGGATGCCGAGTTCGTGGGTGCTGTACTCGCCGAACCGGTTGATGTGTTCGGTCAGGTATGGCGAGATGTGGGCCAGGTCCTCGGGGTCGATCTCCCACCCTTCCTCCAGCAGCTGACGGACGATCTCCGCGATGTCCGGGGCGTTGTGGAAGATCACCGCGTTCGTGAGCAGCGCGTTGAACTTCATTGCCTTCTCCTGCTCGATGGGGTCGTTGTCGGCGATGACGCCGCGGTTGCCGAAACCGATCCACTGGGAGAATCGGTTGAACGACTCCACCTTGTTGGTTGCCGCGGTCACCCGCCGGCGAAGCAGCGCGTCGGAAAGGTAGCGCAACAGCTGGACGGTGCGGATGACACGGCCGACCTCGCGGAAGGCGGCGTAGGTTGCGTTCTTCCTCGACCCCGACCGCAGCCGCTTGAGCAGTGTGGAGGAGGAGATGGTGCCCTCGCGTACGGAAACGGCCACCCGCATCAGGTGGCGGAACTGGGACTCGATCAGGTCGAAGTCGATTGTGTTCTTGCCCGGCTCGCCGAAGAGGGCGTCGATGTGCACGTACTCGGTCTGCTTGGAGGGCCGGTAGAAGGTCAGTTCCTTCCAGTTCCTGATCCTGGGCATCAAGTCGAAGCCCAGCAGGTGGGCGAGCGCAAAGACCGGGAAGCTCTGGCCTTGGGTATCGGCGTGCACTGTGGTCGGCTGCACCTCGCTGGTGTTCTTCAGCAGGCCCTCGATGATGTAGACGGCCTCCCACACACCGCACGGGATGAAGTGCGTGAACAGCGCGATGTACGTGTCCGAGACGTGGTGGTAGGCGATCCCGCCCGGCTTGCCGTACCTGACGGAAGTCTCGGAGAGCAGGTTGTCGAGATAGGTGTCCATGTGGGTGCCGTCCGCCGCCACCCCGGTCCCGTCGCCCCACGCCTGCGAGATGTCCAGGCGGGCGTGCGCGTTCACCAGGTCGGCGACTGCCTCGTTCAGCAGCACGATCGAGAAGTGTTTGTTGGCGACGTACGACAGCTCGTGCCCGCTCACGCCGGAGATGTGCCGGGCGGCCTCGTATGGGCCCATGTTGGTGCCCTTGACGAAGGTGACGATCACGTACCGGCCCAGGGGATCGGTGAGCTTGGGCTCGTTCCCCGACGGCGGGCCGAAGCGGCGCCACCCACTCCACCCAGTACGCGGTCCGGGCCACGATCCCCATCAGGGAACGCTCCGGCATCCTCGCCTTGATCTCCTGCTCCAGCCGCTTCGCCGACGGCCGCTGACCGTCAGCCCTAAACGCCTTCAGCGACGGGATGCCCGTCTCCGGATCGATGACCAGACCCTCGTTCTCCGGATACCCGGCATCCGCCGCGGCGGCGGCGCCGCGCAGTTTGTCCTCCAGCTGCCGGCGAAAGAACTTTGCGTCGAATTCGGCGCTCTCGCCCGGCTCGGCGAGGCCGACCTCCACCAGGTAGGACCCCAGCATCTCCTGGACGATCTCCCAGGCCAGCAGCTGCTCGGACCAGTCGGCGTACTCCTCCGAGCCGACCACCGCGACGTCGCCGGTGCGCAGTTCCTCGGCGAGCGCGGTGAAGACCATCGCCTCGAAGTGCTTGCGCACGAACTGCCCGGTACGGGACTTGTCGACCACCGCCTTGCGCCAGTTCTGGGTGGCGAAGGAGATGTCGACCTGCTTGCCTTCCTCGTTGAAGGCGGTGATGTACTCGCCGCGGGCCGCCTGGTGCCGCTGGGCGTGCGCGAGGGCGTCCAGCACCCGACTGTCCTCGCTGATCGCGGTGAACTTCAACTTGTCGTTATCGGCCAGGTCGAACATCACCGCTCGGTCCCGGCCGATCTGGCCGTACAGCAGCACTTCCCAGAAGTTGCCGTGGTGGGCGGAGACCTTCTCGATCTGCTCGTACTGCTTCGCGAACCCTCCGAAGCCGTCCACCGCGAGGGTAATCGCGCCGAACCCGCCGGCCTGCACCACCTGGGCCTTCGCCAGGGCGAGGACCGCCAGGGAGACCCTGCCCTCCAGCCGCGTCGCGACCTCGTCCACCGACGCCTCTTCGTCCAGGCCATCCAGGGCCTGGCGGGCTTCGGCGGTCATGGCCGCGGCCTTCGTGAGCGCCTCCTGGGCCGGGCCGCCCTCGTCGATGTGCTTGAGCACCGTGCGGTAGTTCCCGATCAGGGACTCGACGATCTCCCGCTCGGCGAGCCGGATCTCCTCCAGCTCCGCCTTGGCCTTCTTGATCTTCGTCGCCACGCGCTTGCAGAACATCGTCGCCAGGTCGTCCCGCACCCGCATCCGCGCCTTGTGCGTCAGAGCGGCGACCAGCGCGATGCGCTTGACGGGGACGAAGTCCCGCAGCTCCGAGGCGTCCGCCGCGTCCGCCTCTCCAGCGAAGTCGGTGACCTTCCCCGCGGCGACTCCGTCCATCCACACGTCGGTGTCGCCGAGCTCGTCCAGCCAGTCCAGACGCCTGGTCAGGTGTTTGAAGTGCGACCAGGTCGGGCCCTTGGCGGACTTCTTCAGCCGGTTGAACAGCGTCGTCCCGTCGCTGTCACGGTCTTCCAGCAGCCGCATGAGCCCCGCCCGCTGAGCGGCGCTCATGCGGTCGTGGATGCCCGTGCAGATCGAGGCGTTGACCTCGGTGCGGATTTTCGAGGCCATCTTGTCGAAGGTCGAGAACCCGGGCAGCTCCAGCCCGGCCTCCACCACCTTCTCCAGCGCGATGTTGATCAGATCCGCCGGGCGGTTCTTCGCCGCGGCCTCCTTGCGGATCGACCGCTCGACGATCCCCCGGGCCTTGGCCTGGTCGTACGTCACGCCGGCCTGCTTGCGGACCAGGCCCCGGTGATGCTTGGCGGTCCGCTCCGCCCGGTACACCGGCAGCGTGCCCTCCGGCAGCTCCACCGCCCGCCGTACGAAGTCCACCACCATCTCCGGGACGTCCTCAAGCGCGGGGAAACACCCCATACGCCGGTACGACTTCAGCATCAGCATCAGCAGCAGCGCCAGCAGATGCTCATCGCAGTCCGTGGCATCGGCCGCCCACTCCAGCTCATCGCGGCTCGGGGAGAAGAACAGATGCAGCTCATGCGCGGTGATCAGCCGCTTGAACCGCGGATACGCGGTCCGTTCAATCGATGTCACAACCCACCCCAGGCCCCAGACGACGCTCAACACCACCACCAACGACACTGCGCCGAATGGGTGACGGGCGACGAGCACTCAGGGCTTCAAGATCATCCCGTTGCCCCTTTGCCGCGTATCTCGGTCACACACGCCCGAGGGCTACGCAGGACCGGATGATTCCGGGGTCGTGATGCGCGGGCAACTAGTCGGGCAGGTCCTCCGATCGCGTCCGTTGTTCATGGTGACGCGCGACGGCGCGAATACTGAATGGGACTCGATGCCCTCCGAGGAGTACCGCGTCAACGGCCAGTCCACGGCCTGACGTGGTGTGACTCATGACGTGGGGTGGAGGAGATACGCCCGAATACGCCAGCTCACCAGTCGAGGCCGCGTTCGGGGCGCCCGTTAATGCACGAAGGCGAGTTCCTTGATCACATCCGTCGCTGCGTTGTCCGCTTCATGGAGACGGGCGCAACCGGCGACCTGTAGCGATCACTGGCTGTGGTCGCCAGGGGCGTATCGGCTCCAGGTTCCGCCGGCCTCCGTGACGAGGTGGGTGGTGGTCTTGTCGTGGTAGCCGAGGGCCCGGGCGACCACAGGTGCGGGGGCTTGGAGGACCAGTTGGCGGATCGCTGAGGCCCGGCCGCGCTGGGCGGGAACTCCGGCGGCTCGGAGCTGGTCGAGCAGGCTGGTCGGGTCCATCGGATGCCCGGGCTGCCGGCCGGGGAACAGCCAGGCCGTGCTGCGGCTGCTGGCGCGGGCGAGCCGGGGCTGTTCAGCCAGGTAGGCGCGCACGAGACTGGCGACGGGTCCGGGCAGCGGCGACGGAGGGTCTCCGAGCCGGAGCATGAGGGCATCACCATCGTCGATGACGTCCTCGGTGGTCAACCGGACGATGCGACTGATGGGTTGGGCATAGAGCAGGACGAGCGAGGCCGCGGTTCGAGTTCGCAGCGGCAGGGTCTCGTCGTGCAGAACGCGGCGGAGGACGGCGAGGCGGCGGTGCTGGTGCATCGGGGCCTGGTCCTGCTTGATCACGTGGGGCGGCAGGGCGAGTCGGGGCATGGCGCCGTTGCCCATGCACCAGCGCAGGAAGGGCTGGGCGGGTCGGCGGGTGGCGTAGTTGTCCGCGTGCCAGGCGTCGAGGTCGGCCTGTCGGCACTGGTCAAGGGTCCGGTTGCGGGCTGCGAGCCAGGTGAGGAAGGCGTCGCCCTGGGTGATCTGCTGCCGGGCCTCGTGGGTGGGGGAGCGTCCGAGCGGCCCGGCTTCGGCCTTCGCTCGTAGGCGCCGCAGCTGGTGCCAGGTGGCGAATCGGTGCAGGAGCTGGTGTCGCGCGGGATCCTCGACCGCCGTGAGGCGCTCGGCGAGCCAGCGTTCGTAGAGCAGGAGCCGCCGGTCCGCGTGGGGCAGGATGTTGCTCTCCATGAGCAGGTCGCGCAGGTGGGCGGCCGTGCGCCAGTGCTCCTGCTGCTGCAGGCCCTCGTGGCTGATCGGGACGCGACCGCTCGCCAGGTCCTGCAGGAGGCGAATGACGTTGGGGCGGCGGAGCCAGATCAACCTGCTCTTGGGGCGGTCAAGCTCCAGGAGCAGGTCCATGAGGGGCACCAGCTGGGGGCGAACCTGGCCGGTGCCGTCGTCGAGGAGGCTGGCGAGCCGGTCGGCCAGGGTGCAGCGTTCGCAGAGCCGGCGACCGAGCAGCATCCCCTCGAAGCCGCAGCGGTCGCAGAAGAAGTCGCGGCTGATCCCCGCGCAGTCGCGGCAGACCGAGACGCCATCCGGATCGCGGCCGGGCAGCAGCCGGTCCGTGCCGCAGCCCGGACAGCGGCCCCGGACGCGCAGGGCGCGCTCGTAGCAGGTGCGGCAGATCGGCCCGTCAGACCACTCGGCCGACTTCGCCCCTCGTCGGCTACAGCGCGAGCACGTGCGGACGTGCCAGCGTTCGTACTCCTCCGGCGTCATGATCAGTCCTCCGTCAGCCTGACCCGCTTGGGTCGGCGGGCGGCCAGGTCGACCGGCGCATCCTGGCCGACGGCCCGCCGGGCGGTCAGATTCTCGGCCGAGGTGGCGATCAAGTCGGTGGCCGTGCAGCCGAGGATGTCGCAGAGCGCCGCCAGCACCGGCAGCGATAGCCGTTCCGGGGTTCCGGAGACCAAGCGGTGGACCTGGGAGGCGGACAGGGTGATGCCCCGCTCGGACAAGTGGGGCATCAGCTCGGTGACCGTGAACATGCCGCGCGAGCCCATCAGCTCGCGCAGGCGCCACCGGTAGCTGATCTGGCGGGGCATCAGGAGATCCTTCCCGGCCGCAAGGCGGCCTCGACGGTGGCGTCCAGGACGCGGCGCAGGGTACGGGTGCGGAAGTCGGAGGAGACGCAGGTGTAGATCGCGGTGGTGGACGCGTGGTCGTGGCCGACCTGGTGCTGGACGAACAGCGGGTCGAAGCCGGCTTCGATCAGGTGGGTGATGTAGGACCTGCGCAGGGAGTGGAACTCCAGGGCTGGGTCGAGGCCGAGGGCATCGCGGTAGGCCGCGAAGCGTGAGTCCAGGCGCTGCAGTCCGACCCGCGGTCCCCGCTCGGAGGGCCAGAGGGCTGGGCCGGTGGCGTGCCGCATGCCCGGCCGGACCTCGCTGATCCACTCGTCGACGGTGTCGGGTGTCCAACGCCAGACGGTCAGCACGCTGCGGCGCTTGGGCGGTGAGCCCTTCTTCGCCTTGCCGTAGCGGACCTGAAGGGTGCCGTACTCTCCGAACTCGCGCCCTTCGGGGTTGCGGCCGAAATCGGTGAGGTCGAGCATGCGGGTCTCGTTGCGCCGAAGGCCGTAGGCGTAGGCGGTCTTGAACAGGGCGGCGTCGCGGAAGGCCGGCAGCCAGCCTTTGCGGCCCTTGCCGCGGACCCGCAGGACCTGGTCGTCGGCGTAGTCGAAGAACGCCTCCAGCTCGGGCTTGGTGAACGCTCGGCGTTCCGGCTCGCCCTCGGCCTCGTCTGCGTGCACCGCCGCGTTCCAGTCGTGGACCACCTGGACCGGGTGCGTGCCGAACAGGCGCAGGCACTCCTCCGTCCACCCGTAGGCCGGGTTGGTCAGGAAGTCGCAGAACTGCCGTACCGCACCTTGGCAGTTGCGCAGGGTGGAGCGGACGCAGCCGTGGACCGAGCGGAGATCCGCCGACCACTCGTCGACGTGCTGCGGCGTCCACTGCCACGGCAGGACATCGGCGTGCCGGGTGAAGGCCCGAACCGTCCTCTCCTGGTCGGAGACGTACCCGGGCGACAGGTTTCGTGCGAGTTGCTGATTGCGCCAGCCCTGGAGCATCGCCTCGAAGACTGCTCGTCCGGCCGCAGCATCGGCAGGCCGTCGACCAGGTGGAGGCGCGCAGACCCCGGTGCGAGGCCGTCCTGACCCATCCGCCATCACTCTCCGTCTATCGCATTGGACGCGAGTTTTTCGCATCTGATGCGAGCCGGCGGCGTATCCCCAGCTCAATCGCTCGATGGAGTGAAGGAGTCAGCGCCAGGCCGACACAGTCGCTACCGTGATCTCATGCGCAGCCAGGTGCAACGTCCCTGGCAGACCTGGCAACAGCCGACGGTCGGCGAGTCCCAGGACTGCTGTCGCCTATTCGCATCCGATGCGATTGGCGTCGGTAGGAACATCGGTACAGCGGTTAACGCTAAGCCGGTGATCTTGTTCAGTCCGGAACTCCGAGGCCGGTGACGCGGTTCTCGTACTCGCGCCGGGCTTTGCGCTGGGCAGGGACGGTAGGGACACCCTGGCCGCCGTCGAGCGGTTGGCAGCGGGCGAGTAGCTGGCGGTGGACCCCTGGCACGGCCGTGATGCGCAGGCTGTAGCCCTGGCCGCGCCGTACGGTCACCCCTTGGTCGAGCGCGGCCCGCTCGGCGGGCTCCAGGTCGGACGCGCGGAGGAAGTCCGCGACCTTGCCCGGCATGTCGAGGGTGACCGGCAGTTCCGGAGCGGGGGTGTCCTCCTGCGAGATGGCGTTGTGGTCGGGCATGAGGTCGGCGACCGCCGTGCGGATCGCGTCGCGGCTGACGCCGTGGTCGCGGGCGAGGGCAGTGATCGAGCGGCCCTCCAGGTACGCGGTGCGGACGTCGTCGGTCTTCTCGGCCGCCACGGCGGGGCGGCGCCCGCCCTTGCTGCCCTTGGCCTCGGCGGCTCGCAGTCCGTCGTAGGTCAGCTCGCGCTGGAGGTCGCGCTGGAGTTCGCCGGCAGCGGCGAGGGTCTGCACCATGAACTTCACGGTGGACAGCAACTCCCCGGTGCGCGGGTGACGGGCGGTGAGGTCCATCGCGGAGAACGCGCCGTCGTGGATGCGCAGCGCCACCTGGTCGCGGTGGAGGACGTCGAGCACGTCGAGGATGTGCCCGGTGCCGCGTACGAGGCGGAACATCTCGGAGATGTGCACGGTGTCGCCCGGCCGCGCGTAGGTGAGCAGTTCGCGGAACTTCGGGCGCTGAAGGGGGTGGAGGCGGCTGGAGGTTCCCGGGTCCTCCTCGAAGACGACCGGGTCCTCGATCCCGGCCTCGTCCAGGACGAGGTTCTGCCGGGAGGTCGACTGCTGGTCGGTCGAGACCCGCTTGTAGACCAGGTTCGCCACCGAGTGAGACTGAGTTCTTGAGCTGGCCCGTGAGCGGCTGAGTTGGCCCCTCTGAGCGCCGCGATTGGCCCGTGGGGTCAGCGGACGAGTTCGTCGAGGTCGTGCGCGGTGTGTACGAAGTCGTCGATGAAGAGGTGGTAGCGGAGTGTGCCGGGGTAGTCGGCGATGCGCCTGTCGGCAATGACAGCAGCATGCTCTGCGGTCCCGAAGTGGATGACGGAGCCGTCGGCAGTCATGCGGACGAGGGCGTAGACCGCGTGAGCGTCCAGGTGCCCAGCGAGTGCGTGTAGGGTCTCGCCGCTCGTGACATGTCGATCTTGCGTGACCTGGGCGTTCTTGGCTGTCTCACGGCCTTGTCACCCATGATCAGTCTCAAATCCGTGGCATTTCCTCGCGAGGGCGAGGTCGAGATCAGGCGGCTTGCCCGAGTCGGCCGAGTACACCAAGCTGAGCCCCGAGCACGAGGACTACCGGCGAGCCCAGATCGCGCACCGATGAGTTTCCCGCGCCGCGCTGGTCTATACGCCGGACACCCACGGACGGAAGGCTGCGCCATGCGGAAACTGATCTACGGCATGAACCTGACCCTGGACGGCTACATCGCCGCGGCCGGCGACGACATCGGCTGGAGCGGACCGCCGAGCGACGAGCTGTTCCAGTGGTGGCTCGACCACGAGCAGGCGAGCGGCCTGTCGCTGTATGGGCGCAAGCTGTGGGAGACGATGAGCTCCTACTGGCCAACCGGCGACCAGCAGCCCAACGCCACCCCGGCGGAGATCGAGTTCGCGCGGAACTGGCGGGACACGCCGAAGGTGGTGTTCTCCTCGACGATCGACAAGGTCGACTGGAACACCCGCCTGGTCACCGGCGACGCAATCGCCGAGATCACCCGGCTCAAGGCCGAGGACGGCGGCCCAATGAACATCGGCGGCGCAACGCTCGCCGGGGCGGCCATGCGCGCCGGGCTGATCGACGAGTACGCGATCGCCGCCCATCCGGTCCTGGTGGGCAGCGGCACGCCGTTCTTCACCGCGCTGGACAGCTGGGTGAACCTGAACCTGGTGGAGACGCGGACGTTTCCCGGCGGCGTGGTCCTGACCAGGTACGAGACGAGGCGCTGAGCAGCAGCACCCACGCGCTAGTCTCACGGTGATGTCGTATACGACATCGGTACGACACGGCCCGTGAGATTACGACATCAGCCACGAGACCCTGCAGTGCGTGCAGGGCTCGCGCAGGTTCGGGCTGTGCTCCGAACTTCCCCTCGTCGGTCGTCGTGCCTTTGACCTGCACCAGGAGTCGTGTGGACCCGCGTTTTGCGAGGAGGTCGGCGAAGCGGAAGTTCCTCGCGAGTCTGTTCAAGTTGATCACTTCCCAGCCTGCCGCGGTGAGAACGGCCTCTGCGGCATCCTCTGCTTGCTCGCCGATCTTCATCTTCTCGACTGCCTGCATCCGGGTTCTCCTTGCCTGCGGTGGGGCTGACGAGTCTTTCGCGCTCGCCAAGTGTGAACCAGGGCACTGACATCACAGCCGCTCTGGCAGCGGAGCGTGGGTGAGTGGATCTCCAGCGTCGATCTCCTGGGCCAGCTTGTGTGCGTACTCGGTGAGGATCCGTCGCAGAGCGGCATAGTGGGGGCCCGGATCCGGGCGCCCGGCGAGCTGGTGCCAGGTAGTGGGGCGCCGTGCGGCCCATGCCCGGCGGATCTGCTCGGGTTGGGCCTGTTCGAGGGGCCGGGGCGCGAAGAGGTGCTCGCCGGCGGTGACGCGCGTCCAGATGAAGATGGAGGCGATCTGGCGTTTCCGGTCGTCGAGGACGGGGCGTTTCCCAGGGATTTCGGGGAGGCTGGCGGCCAGTTCCCTCCACGTTTCCTCGGGGAGTGCCCAGTCGCTCAGGATGTCGCGGCGCCGCTGGTAGTCGGGAGGGTGGTCGGCGATCTCGGGTAGATGCGTGCCCAGGCGAAGCGGAAGTTGATCGGGGCGTCCTTGGCTCCCTTCCAAAAGGCGTCGTCGTTGACATCGTCACGGACGGATCCTGGAGGGATGCCCAGCATGAGTGTGGCTTCGCGGAGGGGGCACTGGGCGGGCCGGCAGACGAGGTGCGCGGCCGCGGTGCGGCGGACGCGCCGCTCGTCGACGGGGAACTTGGTAGGCCGGATGAAACGCTCGTACCAGTCCTGCTTCAGGAACGTGGGGATCTGGTGCGGCGCGAAGCCCATGCCCGAGCCGCGGAACGTGGGAATGCCTCGGCCGATAATTCCGGGATATGCGCTGATCAGGGATCGCATGATCTCCCGCAGCCGAGTGGAGCACGTGCGTTCGTGATGCGCGAAGAACCGCGCCCAGGAGGTGCGGCTTTCACGGGTGTGGAAAGCGGCGTCGAACAGGCCGGTGATCCGCTGCCGGGTGTTGTCGGCGAGCAGCAGCTTGTCGGCGATGCCCATCAGCGCGCCGAAGACCACGGCATCGGGCGGAGCCTTGTCCAGGGAGTTCACATGGTGGCCGCGGAGCTTGCCCGGATGGTTCTCCTTGTTCGCCTGAAAGTACGCGTTCACGGTGTCGACGAGGTGGGAGTCGAGCAGGTGACGGGGCTGAGGCCAGGCGGCCGCGATGAAACCCGTGACCAGCCGCAGGTCGGTCAAGCTCTCGGCAGTGCGGGCCTGAGGCAGGTTCGGGTCGAGTTCGTTCAAGATGTCGCGCTGGACGTCGAGGAGGTTATGGCCGGGCCGGATGGGGTTTTCGGCGAGCTCGATCCGGGCGCCGCAGGCCCTGCCGTGCATGCCGCGTCCGGAATCGGGGGCGGGGAAGCGGCACTGGGTGGGGTGCAGGTGACGGGCTCCGGGCCGGATCACCAGGGGGCCGCCGGCGAGACGTTGGTCGCCACCAAGTCGCCGGGCAGCGCCGGGTCCGCCCGCCGCGCGGCCCCCGCGACCGTGGCGTGCAGCCGCTTCTCCGCGACCTTCCGCGCCTCCGACACCTGTCGGGCCAGCACCGACACCCCAGGCAGCAGCACCCGGTGACGGCGCAGCCAGCCCACCGCCTGGTTGAACAGTGCCACCGGCCCCTCGGCGTGCGTCCACGCCCGCCCGTGCAGGAACGTGCGGAACCGACGTGACCACTCCGCATCCTCGTACTCGTGGTACTCGTAGGCGTCCCGGATCTCCCACGCGTGCTCGTACGCCGTCGGCTTGCGCTCGGTGCAGCGCTGGATGGCCCGCCGATGCCATCTGACTGGTGAATTCGAGACGCTTGCTCGATGGGAGGCGGCCCAGTAGGACCGCCGCACGATGGTGCTCCCCGCGCACGGGACAAGCGGCAGCGGGGGCGCCCGCCCGGGGCCGCTTCGATGAATCGGGCCAACTGGTCGACGGGTTGCAGCCGTCCCGGGGCGCCCTGCCTGCTCCGGACTCCCTCTGCGCCGAGGTTTCCGTCCTTCCGGCCCGCGCGCTCTCATACCAACTGCGGGCATCTTTCGAGGGGAGGTCGAGGCTGCGCGTGGCAACGACCGGGGAGGAAGGACCTGAAGCCATGGCCGGCCAGAAGAAGCACAAGGATGACGTGATAATGCGGCTTCGTCGCATCGAGGGCCAAGTGCGTGGCCTGCAGCGGTTGGTGGAGGAGGAGACCTACTGCATCGACATTCTTACCCAGGTGTCGGCGACGACGCGCGCCCTGCAGTCGTTCGCTCTGCAGTTGCTCGACGAGCACATGGCCACCTGCGTGAGCGACGCCGTTGCCGAGGGCGGCGAGGCGAAGGAGAAGAAGCTCACGGAGGCGTCCAACGCGATCGCACGGCTGGTGCGTTCGTGAAGGCCGAGTGTCGAGCCGAGCGCACCCGACGGGCTTGACCTGGTCATCCACGAGGGAGTTCCGCCTGGGAAACCTCTCGGCTGGCGTGCGGATCAGTGCTGATCGTGGCCTTCGGGGTTTTCGGATTCCTCGCTCCCGGTGTGGTCCTGGGCCGTGCGGCCGACTTCGACCGTGAAACGCGCAGTGCGCACCACTCCCTCGTGCTGGAAGTCGAGGAAGAGCCGGTATGAGCCAGGGCTCGGGGCCGTGGCGGTGAAGGATATGTCTGGACCGGACTTGGTCCTGCCGTCGCCGGGGGTGCCGTTGGGGTGGACATGCAGGTAGGCCAGGTCTCCTGAGCGCAGGGCCACCAAGTGGCCGTAGGCGCCGAGATACGGGTCGAGGTCAGTGACGGGGCGCCCGTTCTTGGCGACCTTCAGGCCGAGTTCGCCCGCCGCACCCGGACGCAGCCGGCTCTCCAGAGTGACGGTGTAGCCATCGACCTTGGCGACCGTAGCGGGGGAGGGCAGTGGGGCGGGACGGTAGTTGCCGGAGGCGGCGAGGTCCGCGCCCAGGGTCAGATTCTTGGCACCCTTGGCGGCGGGAGTGAAGTCCGCGAAGAGCCGGTACGTGCCGGCGGCCGGAAGCTCGGCGTCGACGTTCCACGTGCCGTCCGACGACCGGGTCGGGTGCAGGTGCCTGTAGGTGCCCAGATCCCGTGAGGCAAGGATCAGGTGAAGTTCCTTGTTGTGCTCGCGCTGGTAGGCCGTGACCTCCCGGCCCGCACTGTCACGGATGACGAAACGGAGTGGGGACTTCTCGGCCGCGCGAACGCTCGGGGTCTTGAGGTCCAGGCTGTAGCCACTCTCCGAGATCTGCAGGCCACCCGGCGTCATGTCGTGGCCACCTTCCGGGTGTTCCCCTCCCCCTTCCCCTTCCCTTTCCTCATCCGGTGCGTCGGTGCGGTCGTGACCTGCGTGAGTGGAGGGCTCGGCTGAGGCGCCGATCGGGACAACGGCATAGCCCACTCCGTAAGCGGCACCGAAGGCGGCAGCGAGCACGGCGGCGAAGGCGGTGATCCTCAAAGGGGTGTTCATCAGGTTCTCCTCGGAGCGTCGACCTGGCGTCTGACACGGGGAGCATATACCCCTCAGGGGTATATGCAAGATGGGATTCGCTACTTGCCGCAGATACCGGGTGAGGGTATACGCGCAAAGGGGCCGGATACCCCTAAGGGGTATAGTTGAACCTCGTGACTTCCGGAGGAGCCATGTCCGACTGCTGCACGCCCGACGGCAGCTGCTCAAGCAGCACGACGCAGAACACGGCGACCGCGGTGGGATACCTTCTCGACGGTCTACACGGTGGCAGGCATGACCTGCGGCCACTGCAGGTCCGCTCTCACCGAGGCCATCAGTGGGGTCGGCGGCGTACTGAGCGTCGAGGCCGGCCGTGTCGCCGTGACCACCAGCGGGGAACCCGACGACGCCGAGCTTGCGAAAGTGGTCGACGACGCCGGCTATGAGCTCACGGGCCGAGTCGCCTGATTTCTCGACGATGTTGCAGGGCCCGCAGCTGTACGTGCGGGCCCGGCGCCCGACTTGAGAAGCAGCGATGGCGAACCTCGTGGAAACCACCGAGGTCGAACTGGCCATCGGTGGCATGACCTGCGCCTCGTGCGCAGCCGGGTTCGAGAAGAGGCTCAACCGCATGGACGGTGTCGAGGCGGCCGTCAACTACACGACCGAGAAGGCAAGGTCAGATACCGCGGCGAGAGTGTCGCCGTCGGCGATCTGATCGCCACTGTGGAAGCGACCGGCTGCACCGCGCGGGGGCCGGCTCCCGTCCGCGCGGAGGGAGCCCCGGAGCCCGGGACGGCGGACGGTTCGGACGATCTCCGGTCTCTGCGCCGGCGCCTGGTCACCACCGTGGTGCTCGCCGTGCCGGTGATCGCGATGACCATGGTCACCGCGCTCCAGATCGACTATTGGCAGTGGCTGTCCCTCGCCCTGACCGCTCCGGTGGTCGCCTACGCGGCTTGGCCATTTCGCCGTGCCGCCTGGACCGACGCCAGACACGGCGCCGCGACGATGGAAACCCTGATCTCGGTCGATACCACGAACGCCTTTCTCTGGTCCAGGTATTCGCGGCTGCGGGCCCCAAAACACCCGGCCGATCCCGTCCGATCCGATTGATCGGGCGGGATCTCGTTGATTCCGGGGCCGGTTCGATTCTGCGAGCGTCGACGCGCTCGTTACGGCGAAGGTGCTCACGTCCGAGTCGGCAGCACCTGCAATGGCGGCGCGCAATTGCAGGTGCTGCCCCTGGTACGTCTCCCACTTCGCAATCAGGGGAGCTCACTTCCGGAACGGGATGCCGCACCGCAACCGGTGGACTCGACGGCGGAGCGGCCAGGCCGCTCCAGCCTGGCGGCGGCTGCCTGGAGGAGCGCCACAGCACGGGCGTAGTTGAGGCATGGCACCGACGGCGGAGCGGTGTAGCCGAACAGTGCGGCGACGACGATCAATTCGACGACTTCCGCGCTGCAGCCTCGCTCAGGAGGCGCTGCAACTCCTCCGCCTCGCCGGGCTGCAGTTGCTCAGGTGGTGACGCGGGGGTGGGCGGTACCGATGATCGAGGGGGAGGCGGGGTTGGCCCGCCCGTTGATGAGGAAGTCGAAGCGGCGGATCTCCTTGACGGCGAACCCTGCGTCAGTGATCGCGCGCTCCGTGTCGCGGGTGAGGTTGCAGCCGCCGCCGACCAGTCGCCACGGCGGATTCAAGATCCGCTGCCGCCGGAAGGCGCGGGGCTTCTGGGACCGGACGTGTTCGTAAAAGCGCAGCTCCCCGCTGGATTTGAGAACGCGTGCGACCTCGGCAAGCGCGCTCGGTACGTCGGCGATGGTGCACAGCACGAGCGAGAGCACGGCCACATCGAAACTGCCGTCCGGCACGGGAAGCTCCTCGGCCCGGCCGGGCAGCACCTGAACCGGCACGACGGCGCTGCTGACGGCTTGCTCCGCCAGGGTGCGCAGCCGGCGCTCCGGCTCCAGCGCGACAACCTCGTCCACGCCGGGCGGATAGTGCCGGAAATTCGCCCCCGTACCCGCCCCGATCTCGATCACCCGGCCGCGCACACCCGCGAGGAGTTCCTGACGGTGCCCGATCGAGCCGTGCGCCTCGGCGCAGGCATTGATGCGGGGATAGATCCGGGCGAACAGCGGATGCGAGACCGTCTTGGCCATGCTGGGCTCCTCCGGTACGGCGGAAGGGGCCCCTCCCGCATCACCTAATCATCCGCCCGTGAGTGCTGCTCCGTCCGGCGTTTCCACCATGCCGGTGGCGTACGTACGCGGGCAGTGCTCTGCTCGCCCACCAGGAGCTGCTCAGCCGGATCCTGGGATCGATGACCATAGTGCTGGGCCTGCATTTCCTGGGTGCCTTCGAGCGCATCGCCGATTTGTCGTGGTCACTCCGGCCAGGCCGCGCCAAGGTCCCGGCCGCAACCCGGACGGTGACCGGAGTGGGTCCGCCGGGCGTCTGGTACCCCCACCAGGTATAGTTCCGCGGTGTCACTTGGGGCCGCACCAGCGCCGACCTCACGGATCCCGTGCCGGTCGGGACCTCACCACTGCGGCAAGGCCCGGACGTCGGCACGAGGGCGTCGACGAAGGCATCCCGTTCGGCCATGGTCGACGGCCGCCTTCGACGCCCGGCCGGGTCTGCCACGACGGGTCGGTCTACCATCTGGCGGATGCTGGATGGACGGATCAACGATGTGAGAGGCCGCACCCGCGGTGCCTCGTCGGTCTGGCGGGCGCCGGGAATGCCGGCCCTGCTCGGATCGACCGCGCTCGGTTTCGCCGGTGTCGCGCTCCTGATGCCGGTCGCTCCCCTCTGGGTGCTCGACGGCGGGGCCGACGAACTGGGCGCGGGCGTGGTCAACGCCGTGATGATGCTCTGCACGGTGATTGCCCAGTTGCTCGTGGGAAGAGTGCTGGGACGCCTCGGCTGGCGCTGGACACTCACGCTCGGAGCGTGCCTGCTCGGAGCTCCCGCACCGGTGCACCTCCTCACCGACGACGTGCGGGCGGTGACGGCACTCGCGGCGGTGCGCGGCCTCGGCTTCGGGATCATCACCGTCTGCGGCGCCATGGGGGTCGCCGTGCTCGTCGAGCCCGCGCGTCGCGGCCGCGCGGTCGGGGCCTACGGACTGGCGATCGCGGCCCCGCAGTTCCTGCTCGTCCCCGTCGCACCCTGGCTCGCCGAGCGGGTCGGGTACTGGCTGGTGTTCACGCTCGCCGTCGTTCCGCTGCTCGCAATACCCCTCGCCCTGCCTGTGGCCCGCGCCCTGCGCATCTTCGACCGGCCGACCGCCGACCCCGCCCGGCCCGTCGGGCGGCGCGATGCCGCCGGACTCCGCCGCGTCCTGACGGGGCCGATCGCCGCGTTGCTCGCGATCACCTCGGCCGGCGGCGCCGTGCTCACGTTCACGCCGCGCCTGGACCCCGACCCGACCACGGTGTATCTGGCGCTCCTGGTGTTCACCGGGACCTCGGCACTGTGCCGCTGGGCCTTCGGAGGCTTCGCGGACCGCAGGGGGGCCGCCCCGGCGATCGCACCGCTCCTCTTCGTCGGCGCCGCGGGACTCGCTGCCATCGGCGTGGGGACGGCGAGCGGTCCTGACACGGCCGGGAGAGTCCTTCTGGTCGTCGGCATGTTCGCCGTGGGTGTCGCGTACGGCGGTCTGCAGAACCTGACCCTTGTGCACGCCTTCGCCGCCGCGGGGGAGGAGGCGCGATCGTCCGTCGGCACGGCGTGGAACGTCGGCTTCGACGCGGGTACGGGGCTCGGTGCCCTTGCGGCCGGTGCGGTCGCCACCTCGACCTCCTACCCGGTCTCGTACGCCGTTCTCGCAGTCGTCACCGCGCTGGTGGGTGTCGGGTGGGCGGCCTCCCGGTGGCGGGGCACGAAGGGACGCCGGGAGCCCGCCGGTTGACGACCGGGAGGCTCCCGGCCGGCGCCCGCCGTCAGCTGCTGCCGGGCGGGCCCACTGGAGGCCGGACACCACCGCAGCCGTTCGGATGCTCTGCTCAGTCGTGGGGGCCGGGCCAGTGCGCCAGGCCGTCGAGCGGTGGTGCCTGGTACGTCGCCTCCTGTGGTGAGTTGTAGAACTCGTACGCCTTGCCGAGTCCGCCAAGTTCAAAGACCTTGATCATCCGGGCGGAGGAGCACGCGATCCGCAGAGATCCTTCGTGCTCCCGGATGCGCTTGGTGATGGCCACGACCGCGCCGAGGCACATCGAGTCGATGAAGGGCACGAAGCACAGGTCCAGGACGAAGTGCCGATGTCCTTCACTGAGCAGCGCGATCACTGCCTCGCGGATCCCGCAATGGGTACGGACGTCCACCTCGCCGTCGACCTCGAGAACGGTCCAGCCGTTCACCGTGTCATAGCTGACGGCGACGTGCTCGGTACGGATGATGGTCGTTCGCATGGCCGGCCCCTTCGCGGCTCTGGACGGCACGGGAACCCCCAGCGACGCATTGCAAGGCTGCCCGGGCGTGGTCGAGCTGCCTGCAGATGCCGCCTGATTCCAGCAAAGGCACCCGCTCCTTGATCGCAAGCCGGGACGGCCGGGTCACACAGACATCGCCGCGGTCACGTCGGCGCTGAACGAGGTCGTCGCCGCTCGGGGAAGGCGAGACGCCGACGAGTACGGCGAGCATGCGAGCTGGTCGGCCGACCGCGCTGTGGCGCGACGGCCGACATTGCCGTGGCGGTGCCGAACGCTCAGGCGCCCGCCGACGACTGGGCCTCGGCCGCCGCCCGGTACAGCCGGCGCAGCCGGACCACGCCCAGGTCGTGCTGGTACAGGTTCTCCCGCTGGTCGGCGTCGGTGGGCATGGTCTCCAGCATCACGCGGTCCTGCTCCAGGACCTCCCAATGACGCTTCTCGATCAGCGTCTTGTACAGGAAGCGCCAGGACGCGTGCTGCCAGTCCTCGACGCGGCGGTAGCGCCAGAAGCCGCGCCCGGCCGGCGCCTGTCGCCGGGGCCGGCCGACGGCGGGTACGGGATGGACAGGTCGACCCAGTCCACCCCGGTGCGGCACAGCTCCCCCCAGTCGAAGTTGGTCAGCTCGACGGACGGGACGGTGACGTCGCGCGCCACGACCGCCTCGCGGGGAAGCGCGGCGCGGATCGCGGCCTGCGGGCCGATGCTGTCGTGCAGGGCCGCCCGCACCTCGGCGCGTACGGCGGCGACGCGGTCGGTCCAGCCGGACTCGGCGGGCCGGGCGTGCGGCAGCAGACCGGCCGGGGTGGCGGCCTCATCGCCGTGGAGGCGTGCGCGGCTGGGTACACGCGGCGGGGCGCGGCCTCGTCGATGTCGATCTGGATGTGCGCCGCAGGAGTTTCAGGGTGGAGTCGGCGTTCTCGTTCGAGCGGAAGTGCGAGCCGATGGTGAGCAGGGCACGTCCAGCGGGGGTGGTGACGTAGTTGCCGATGACCTGCTCGTGGTCCTCGGGCACTGCTCCGCGCCCGGAGTTCGAGGTGAGCAGTCCTGCTCCGGTCGCCGCCAGCAGCCGGGCCAGTTCGCCGCGGGCGGTGACGGCGCCGCCACCGGCCCGGATCAGCGGACGGCGCGCCGAGGCCAGGAGGGCTCCGGCGGCCCGATGCGATCTCTGAACTCGTCGCCGAGTTCGGCCCGTTGCGGCCTCAGGCCGGCTTTCGCCACACGGAGATGTGCTTCGCGGAGTCCTGGGTGAACGGCGCCCTGTCCCAGTCCGCGACGCGCAGCTCCAGCTCCAGCCCCGCGAGCCGTGCCATGAGGTCGAGCTCCGCCGGCCATGCGTACCGGTGCCGGGAGTTCGTGCGGCGGTAGTGGCCGTCGTCGCCGTCGCGGGCGAAGTGGTGCGAGACGAGGATCTGTTCAACGAGGTCGAAGGTGTCGAAGCCGAGGTGCCGCTCGGAGACGTCGAACGGCACCGCGACCTGCCCGGGCGGCAGAAACCGCAGCGGCGGCACGCCCAGCTCGATGACGAACCGGCCGCCAGGTGCCAGGTGCCGTGCGGCGTTGCGGAAGCACTCGACCTGCTCGTCCTGCGTGAGCAGATTCGTGATGGTGTTGTAGACGAGATACGCCAGGGTGAACTTGCCGGGGACGACGGTCGTGGCCATGTCCCCGATGGCGACCGGGAGCGTGTCCTCGTCGATCTTGCGCCGCAGGACCGCTGCCATGTGTTCGGACAGTTCGATGCCCACTACCGGCACGCCGCGTTTTTGGAGCGGGACGCCCACGCGTCCGGTACCGATGGCGAATTCCAGTGCCCGGCCGTCTCCGGCGAGTCCGGCGAGGAAGTCGAGAGTCGGCCCGAGAGCGGTCGCCGAGGAGTTATCGCTCTCCTCGGCGTCGTAGCGCTCGGCGGTCGCACGGGTCCACAGCTCACTGCTCGTCATGGGCGATCACTCTGCCAGGGTTGGCGCGGCGCTGTCGACGCATTTGCGCGCCCCCGAGGTCGCGGGCCCCGGCAAGGACTGGGCGGAGAACATCGGCGCCGACCGCCGGCACCAGGCATGGCCCCTGCGTAGCCTGCACACGACCGGGGCGGTGCTGGCGCTTTCCAGTGACTGGAACGTGGCCGAGATGGACCCGTTGATCGGCATCTACACCGCCGTCACTCGGCGTCCGCTGGGCGGCGGTGAGCCCTGGATGCCACAGGAGACAATCAGCGTGGAGACGCCGTCCACTCACCCGACGGGGAGTGGCGACCTGCCCGGTCGCGACGCAGGACCGAAGTCCGGTCTTGAGGCGTCAGGAGCGGGCGTAGCCCGTGAGGGGCGGGGTGCGCAGGGCGATGACCGCTATGTCGTCGTGGCCGTCGCTGGGATGGTGGTCGGCCAGTGCCCGGCACAGCTCCTCCGGGGGCAGGCCCGCGTGCTGGGAGGCGGTGACCGCCAGTGCGTCCAGGCCCTGGTCCAGCGGCTGGCCGGGGAATTCCACCAGGCCGTCGGTGTAGAGGACGACGGTGCTGTCGACCGGCAGCACCTGGCATTGGTCGGGACGCGGCAGCTCGGTGGCAACCCCGAGGGGAACCCCGGGATCGGTGTCCAGGTAGCGCACGCGGCCGTCGGGCAGCAGCAACAGCGGCGGCGGGTGTCCGGCGCTGCTCCAGTGCAGCCGCCAGCCGCCGCCGGCGGGTTCCAGGCGGGCTACCAGGACGGTGGTGATGGGGGTCTCGTCCCAAGCGTCCATGATGTGGTCGAGCTGGGTGAGGGCGGTGCTGGGCGGGGTGCGCCCGTCGTGGCACAGGGCCCGCAGCATGCTGCGAATCTGCGACATTTCGGCCGCCGCCCGCAGGTCGTGCCCGACCACATCTCCGATCAGCACCGCGCAGGAGCCGTCGGGCAGCAGCATGGCGTCGTACCAGTCCCCGCCCAGTGCGGCGGGGGCGCTGGCGGGGCGGTAGACCGCTCCCGCCGTGAAGGGGTGCAGGTCCGGCAGCCGGGGCAGCAGCATCCGCTGGAACTGTTCGGCGCTGTGGCGGACCTGCTGGTAGAGACGGGCGTTCTCGATGGCCACCCCGGCTGTGCCGGCGAGCGCCAGGATCACGCCCTCGTCGTGCCGGTCGAAGGGCCGCCCGTCCTTGCGTTCGGAAAGGTAGAGGTTGCCGTAGATCCGTCCGCGTACGCTGATGGCGACACCGAGCAGGGAGTGCATGGCCGGGTGGCCGGGCGGGAAGCCGGCCGACTCCGGGTGCGTGGCGATGTCCTTCACCCGCAGCGGCTCGGGGTGGTGGATCAGGTGGCCCAGCAGACCCCGTCCGCGGGGGAGCTCGACTCCTTCCAGGGCCGCCAGCTCCTTCGCGGTGAGTCCCAGCGGGATGAACTCGGCCAGGAACCTGCCCTCCTCGTCGAGCACTCCCATGGCTCCGTAGCGGGCACCCGCCAGGTCCATCGCGGTGCTGACGATGCGACGCAGGACCGCGGCCAGTTCCAGTTCACCGGTGATGCTCAGCACCGCCTGGAGCAACCCCTGGAGGGTGCCCTGGGCGCGAGCCAGGGCGTGCAGTTGTTCGCCGATACGGTCGAGGTCCGAGCTGAGCGGCAGGTTCAGCAGTGACATGTAGGACGCCCCGGCGGCGTCCCGGTCCTGCGGGGCATCGCCACCCGGGCCTCCCGGTTCCTGCCGGTCCTGCGCCATCGACACCGCCTCGCTTCCGCGTCCACTCCGGGTATCCCCGTTCCTCATCTGATCCGCGGTCCGGCCCCACCGCCCAGCGACTGGCCGCACAGTGCCCGCAGACACCCATTCGGCGCACATGCCGCCCCCGCCGGGCTCAGCGCTCCTGGCTCGCCGGTCTTGAAGCCAAGGCACATCGACAGCGATGCGGTGTCCTGCCGGACGCCCCGGGCCGGTGTTGTACGGCCGGGGAGGCCCGGCAGGACGCCGATGGGTTCAGACTGCTGTACGGCCGCCGTCCACGGGCAGCACGGCGCCGTGGACGAAGCTCGCCGCGTCGCTGGCCAGGTAGGCGATCTCCACCGGCTCGGCCGGTCGGCCGGCCGGGGCCTGGGCGGCCAGGGCGTCGAGGTCCTCGCCCATGCGGACCGTGCCCTCCGTGCGCGCCGGGCCGGAACGGACCGCGTTCACCCGCACCCCGCGCGGGCCGTACTCCGCGGCCCATGCCTTGGTCAGCAACTCCACGGCGGCCTTGCTCGACCCGTACAGGGCCATGCCCGCAGCCCCGTACGCGGCGACGATGGTGCTCACGTTGACGATCGCACCGCCGCCGCGCTCGGCCATCGCCGGCGCGAGTTCCGCCACCAGGTGGAACGGCGCCTTCACATTCAGCGCGTAGACGGTGTCGACCTCGCCCTCCGCCGCCTCCTCGGTGGGCCCGAACGGGTAGATGCCGACGTTGTTCACCAGGATGTCGACCCGGCCCCCGCCCAGGTCCACGGCCCGCCGCGCCAACTGCCGCACCGACTGCGCCTCCCGCAGATCGGCGGCTACGAAATCGGCCTTGCCGGCGCGGGCGAACTGAGCGTCGTGCTGGCTGCGTTGGGTAAGGAGTCGAGGGAGCCGATCACCCCGGGCAATCTCGCGGCCCGGCAGGAGCGGGATGCCGTCAGCCGACCCAGGCCGACGGCCGAGGACCTGCGCACCGGCGGCCGTTTCGAGTGACGGAGTTCTGCGTGCCGGGTCCGCCGGACGGACCGGACGTCACGCTCGTGAGCGCGCGGCCGGCCGGGCTCGTCGGGCCGCTGCCCCTGCTGTACTACATGCACGGAGGCGCAATGGTCATGGGCAACGCGTGGTCCGTGCTTCCGCGGATTCTTCGCGAGTGGGCCCTCCCGCTCGAACTGGCCGTCATCTCGGTCGAGTACCGGCTGGCGCCGCAGGCGAAGTACCCGGGACCGCTGGAGGACTGCTACGCCGGACTCGTCCGGGCGGCCGGTCACGCAGCCGAACTGGGCATCGACGCGGACCGCATCATCATCGGAGGGAAGAGCGCCGGCGGCGGGCTCGCCGCGGCCCTCGCCCTGCTGGCCCGTGACCGCGGCGGTCCTGAGGTACTGGGGCAACTGCTGCTGTGCCCGATGCTCGACGACCGCGACAGCACCTTCTCCAGCCATCAGATGACGGACCTCGGCGTGTGGGACCTCACGTCCAACACCACCGCGTGGAAGGCGCTGCTGGGTGACCGCTACGGTGCTGCGGACCTGCCGTCCTACGCGGCTCCCTCCCGCGCCACGGACCTTTCCGGACTCCCCCCGGCCTATATCGATGTCGGGTCGGCCGAGATGTTCCGGGACGAGGACGTGGCCTACGCGAACGCGATCTGGCAGGCCGGTGGCCAGGCTGAACTGCATGTATGGCCCGGTGCCTACCACGGCTTCGACGGCTTGGCACCGCAGGCGGCCCTCAGCCAGGACGCACGCAACGCCCGTACCCGCTGGCTCCAGCGCCTCCTCGCACAGTCCCGCACGAGGGCCCCGGGCGTCCCGACCGTCGATCCGCCCGTCCAGCCGGTGCAACGCGACCCGGTCAGCGGTGTGAGAAGCCGGGGGACTACCCCCACGCAGCCGACTCGTGGCGGATAGCGGCGTCGGCCAACCGTCCCGGTTCGTCGGCCGCCGTCCTGCCACCGCGGCTACGGCGCGCGCCCCGAACCAGGCAACCCGCCCCGAGCACAGCTCCGCGGCCACGGTGATCCGAGGCGTGAAGCTCGGCGGATCAGGTTCGTACTCCAGCCCGTCGAGAGTCGCGCCGCGTCATCCGATCGGATGCGCGTCGGACTCCGATCACGCCCCCGCCAACAGCCATGGTTTGCCGTTCTGGCAATCACACCGACGAGCGGCAGCCGGCGGCCGCGAGTCGCCGTCATGGGTTCGCGGTGGCCCACCGCGTTCCCGTTCCCGGGCGCACCCTGCCGTGGCGCGACGATGCCCGATTCGGCCGTCGACCCTACGGTGGATGCATGGCGGTGATCAACGGTTTGAGGCCGGGAGCGCAAACCCGGAGCCGCGTGGTGGACGCGATGTGCGCGGCGGTGTTGTTCGTGCTGTCGGTCGTGGCTGCCTCGGTCGTACCGCACCAGCATCAATTCTTGGTGCGTTGGCCCGCGGTACTGGTGGCAGCCATCGGCTGCTCCGCGTTGGTGTGGCGGCGTCGTAACCCGTTCGGCGTACTGGTCATCACCATTGGCTGCGGGGTGGTCTTTCAGATACTCGGGATCCGGGACAGCCCGTTGGTGGCAAGCCCGGTTCTGGTGTCCGTCTACAACGTGGCGGTGCGGACCGACCGGCGTACCGCCTGGACCGCGGCGTCCGTCTCGGCTGGCGTCCTGATTAGCGCCGCTTCGGTGTTCACCGCGAAGTCGTGGCTGGACCCGGACACGGTCGCGATGCTGGCCTGGACGGCTCTGCCGGCCGCCGTCGGGGACGGGGTGCGCTCACGCCGCGCCTATGTGGCGGCCGTGGAGGAACGGGCGGAGCACGCCGAGCGCACCCGCGAGCAGGAGGCACGGCAGCGAGTGGCGGCCGAACGGGTCCGGATCGCACGCGAACTGCACGACATCGTCGCGCACCACATCGCCTTGATCAACGCGCAGGCAGGCGTCGCCGTCCACCTGGTGGACCAGCGACCGGAACAAATCCTCACGGCTCTGGAGGACATCCGGGACACCAGCCGCTCCGCCCTGGACGAACTGCGGGTGACCGTGGGCCTGCTCAGGCAGTCCGACGATCCGGTGGCGTTGCGCGATCCGATGCCGGGCCTGGCGCAGGTGCCGGCCCTGCTGGCGTCGTTCGAACGCGCCGGGCTGGCCGTGAGCCACACCCGGTGCGGCGACAGCGAACCGCTGGAGCCTGCGGTCGACCTGGCCGCGTACCGCATCGTGCAGGAGTCCCTGACCAATGTGCGCAAGCACGCCGGAGCCGACTGTGCCCGGCTGTTCCTGCACTACCACCGTGAACGGCTTACGATCACCGTCGAGGACGACGGGTCCGCCGGACCGCACCATCCTGAGCCAGGGGTCGGTCACGGGCTGATCGGCATGCGTGAGCGGGCTGCCACGATCGGGGGCAGGCTGCACGCGGGACCACGCCCCGAGGGCGGATTCACCGTGACGGCCGAACTGCCGCTGCGCCCCAGTCGTCCCGACCCGGCATGGGATCGGAGAGATGGGCATGACGATTCGCGTACTGCTTGCCGATGATCAGGCGCTGCTGCGGGGCACCTTCAGAATGCTGTTCGACGCCACGGACGACATGGAGACCGTGGCGGAGGCGTCCAACGGACGCGAGGCGGTCGAGCTGGCCGGCGCACAGCACCCGGATGTGGTCCTGATGGACATCCGCATGCCGGAGATGGACGGCCTGGAGGCGACACAGCTCATCAGTGAGTCCGAGGATCTCGCAGGTGTGAAGGTGCTCATCCTGACCACCTTCGAGGACGACGAGCACGTCGCCGAGGCGTTGCGTGCGGGTGCGAGCGGCTTTCTCGGCAAGGGGGCGCGACCTGAGGAGCTCATCGAAGCCGTCCGCACCGTCGCGGGCGGCGAGGCGTTGCTGTCCCCGACGGCGACACGGGCGTTGATCACCCGGTTTCTGGCCCAGCCGGATCCATGTCCGGTGGCCGTGCACGAGCGGCTGGAATGCTTGACGCCGCGGGAGCGCGACGTCACGATCCTCGTCGCACTGGGCCTGTCGAACGATGAGATCGCCGATCGGCTGTTCGTCAGCCCGCTCACCGCCAAGACCCACGTCAACCGGGCGATGACCAAGCTCGCGGCTCGTGACCGTGCCCAGCTCGTGGTCGTCGCCTATCAGTGCGGGCTGGTCTGTCCGTCGGCCGAGCCGAATCCCCCAGAGGTGCCCGCGTAAGCGTTCACACGCTGTTCCGCGTGGGGACCCGGAAGTAGTCGGGCGTACCGGATACCGCAGCCGTGGTAGTCGGGAATCACTGTGTGGGGACGACGCGCCAGGGGCCGTCGCTGGGCGAAGGTGGGACCAAGAACGGAGGTTTCGCCATGATCGAAGCCCACTGCTTGACCAAGATGTCCGGTGAGAAGCCCGTCGTCGAGGACTGCCGCAGGATCCGTGAACTACTGGCCGGACTCGGACTCGGGATGCTCGCACCCGATGAGGCGAGCGCCGTGGGGGCTCACCTGGCGACCTGCGCCACGTGCCGGGACGAGCGCGACTGCCGTGCGGCGGTGCCCGCACACCTGACCCTGCTGCGTGACGCCCTGGCTTCCGGCCAGGGCCGGAACAGGCGGGCGTGCGCGGCCACCCGGGCCGAACGCGGCCACGCGTCCCCTGGTCACGCCGGGCCGTACCGGGCCGCCCCGACGACGCAGATCACACTGTCCCAGTGGGTCAGCAAGACCACGTCGTGCATCAGGTGAACAGCCCTGGCGGCAGCGGCGACGTATCCCGGGACACAACGGCACCGGCCCCGACGGGTCTCTCGCGGACCTGGACGGGCCGGCCGCCGTCCCCGCCGCGGCAGCCCGCCCATGCCGCCCACGGGCGGGCCGCGTCCGGATCAGCCGGCGGTGAGGATGCGCCAGTCGCGCGAGCCGATGTCGGCGGGTGTGCCGTCGAGGATCCTGGCGGAGCGCGTCGCCGGTTCGAGGGCGACGGTCGCGAGACTCGCCCAGCGCTGGCCGAGCGGTTTGTCCATGTCGGGCAGGCAGGTCACTGGCGGCTCACCGTCCCCGGTCACGAGGTGGCCCGTGAGGTCGTCGAGCGTGGCCGGCGGTTGTGCGCGCGTGAGACGTGCGCGGACGAAGTCGTAGCGTTCGCCCGAATCGGGCTGGTAGAGCCACGTCTTCTCGTCCGCGGCGGGGGTCGGCGTCAGGAAGTGGTTGGTGCGCACGAGCGTGTCGTGTTCGGGCTCCATCGAGAACACGCCGACCGGGCTCAGGTCGAGGAGGACCGCGTCCGTCTCGTCGAAGAGGGCGAACGAACCGGACGAGGTGAGGGGTGCGCCGCGCACGATCTCGACGGCCTCGACGACGCTGCCCGCCTCTTCGAGGACGATCGCCGCGAGCACGTGCACGGGGATGCCGCCGATGCCGTCCTGGACGTGCCCGAGGATGTTGAAGTGCAGGGCGAGTCCGGCGCTGTTGATGCCGATCTTGCCGAGGATGCCGTCCTCGGTGAGGCCGACGAAGTCGTGACGGCCGCCGCGGACCTCCAGCGTGTGCCACAGGGCGCTCAGCTCGATGTGCCAGTCCCATGTCTGGACGCCGAACGTGCGTGGCGCCGACCCGCCGGCGCCGGTGACGCGGCGCACGATCGTGGTGCATTCGCCGGGCGGCACGGTGGCGCTGCGTGCCAGGATCTCGGTGCGCGCGTTGAGGGCGCCGATGCGCCACGGCTCGATGCCGGACCCGCGGGCGATGCCTTCGATCTCGGCACGCGTTCTGGGGTGGAACCGCCCGATGACGTCGAGGGCGCGCTCGGCGTCCTCGCGTACCTGGGCGGGGACGATGGAACCGAGGGCGAAGAGCCGGTCGTACGCCTCGATCGCGGCGGGGATGCCGTCGCGCATTTGCTTCCCGCGGGCGATGCCGCGGGCGTGCGGGTCGGCGTCGGCGGCCTTGACGTGGCGGCGGTGTTCGGGGCGGGGGATCGACGTCGTGGTCACGAGCATCCTTTCGCGGTATTCGTGTGGAGCTGTACGGCACCGCCGACGATCGTCGAGAGGACGGCGTTGCCGGGCTGTGCTTCAGGGGCGAGTTCGAGCGGGTTGGTCGCGAAGACGGTGAGGTCGGCGAGGCAGCCGGGCGCGATCCGCCCGAGTTCGGCGGACGCGCCGGCGGCGTACGCCGCGGCGGCGGTCATGCCGGTGTACGCCTCGCGCGCGGAGACCGCCTGGCCGGGCTGCACGGGCGCCGCGTCGGACTCCTCGACCGGGCGGCGGTGCGAGCGCCCGCCCGAGGAGCGGCTATCCCCAGACGGCCTGGGCGAGCGCCGTGCCGGTGAACGCGGCTCCGAGCCCGGCCACCACACTCACCGCGATGTTCGCCGCGGCGTAGAGCCGGGCACCGTCCTGGGTCAGGCGCAGCGTTTCGTAGGAGAAGGTGGAGTACGTCGAGAGCGCCCCGCACAGGCCGGTGCCGAGAAGCAGTTGTACGTCGGAGGAGGCGGCTTTGGCCGCGACCGCGCCGGTGAGCAGCCCGAGGACCAGGCAGCCGACGACGTTGACCGTGAAGGTGCCCCACGGGAAGAGGCTGTCGTGCCTGGACTGGACCGTGCGGTCGGTCAGATAGCGCAGGGGGGCTCCGACCATGGCGCCCGCGATCACGAGCAGCCAGTTCACTGCCCCTCCTCGGCACGGGCGTGGCGGCCCGTGTAGCGGATGACCTCGCAGTCGTCGAGGACGACGAGCCCCTCGGTGACGAGTTCGTCCAGTTGCGGCAGGAAGGCGCGGATCCGGTCATCGGTGTCGACGATCACGATCGCGACCGGCAGGTCCTCGCTCAGGGACAGCAACCGCGTCGTGTGGATCAGGGAGGAGGCGCCGAAGCCTTCGATTCCGCGGAAGACGGAGGCGCCGGCCAGGCCGGCCCTGCGGGCCCGGTGGACGATCTCGGTGAACACGGGTTTGTGGTGCCACATGTCGTTCTCGCCGATGAAGATGGTGACGCGCAGCGCGGAACCGGTGAGCCTCATGGCTGCCTCCATTCGATGACACGTCGCGTCACGGTGACCGCGATCCACACGGAGGCCATGGCGGCGAGCAGCGTGAGTGCCAGGTAGGCCAGGGCGGTGCGTGCTTCGCGCCCCTCCACCAGGCGTTGGATGTCGGTGGCGTACGTGGAGAAGGTGGTGAAGCCGCCGAGGACGCCGGTGCCGAAGAAGGGGCGTACGAGCCGGTGGGCCGCCCAGACGTCGGTGATCACGACCATGAAGACGCCGATGACCGCGCAGCCGATGGTGTTGACGGCCAGGGTCGTCCACGGGAAGGCATCGGCCGCGGTGGGCCACAGGAGCGAGGCTCCGTACCGTGCGGCCGCCCCCACCCCGCCGCCGAGCGCGACAGCGGCCACCACCGGGCCCTGGCGCAGCCGGAGTTCTCCGTGCTGCGCGGCACCGTGGAGATCGACATCGGGGTCGACGGGTTCGTTCACCATCGGGGGGATCGGGCTCCGGGACTCTTCCACGTACGTCTCCTACTCGCCGGGCACGGGCATGCGTGAAGTGCGCGTCGCAAGTAGGGACCGTTGGCGGCGTCGTTGCCGCGGTTCGGGTACGGCGGGCCCCACCGCCGTGCGGTGCGTACGGGACCACCGCCTCGGGCAAGCCTAGCGGGTGCCGGGAACGTTCTCCTGTCCGAGCGGTGCGGTGGGGGGTGCCTCTATGTTCTTCGTCAGGTTCGTGCTGCCGGTTTTGAGGGTTTTCATCTTGGTCATGCGGCGAGTGTGACAGTGGGGGTTCGGGACTCGTAGAAGGTGCCGTCTCGGAGCATGGCGAACAGGACGCTGGTGCGTTGGCGGGCGAGGCGGAGGAGGGCCTGGGTGTGGGTTTTGCCGCGGGCGCGCTGCTTGTCGTATTAGGTGTGGGAGGCGGGATCGGCGTTCATGCAGGCGAAGGCGGAGTGGAACATGGCGCGTTTGAGTTGCCGGTTGCCGCCTCGGGGTGCGTGCTCGCCGTGGATCGATGTGCCGGACGATTTCGTGGTGGGGGCGAGGCCGGCGTAGGAGGCGAGGTGGGCGGCGGTGGGGAAGTTGGTGCCGTCTTGGACGGTGACCAGCAGGACGGCGGCGGTCCTGACGCCGACGCCGGGCATCGACGTCAGGACCAGGGAAAGAGGGTGAGCCTCCAGCGGGGTGTTGATCTGGGCTTCCAGGGTCCGGCGCTGTTCCTGGACGGCCGCGAGCGAGCGGGCCAGGGAGGGAACGACGATGTCGAGGGTGCTGGTCCCTGGCGCGACGACGGTCTGCTCGTCGAGCGCGTCGAAGACGTCGTCGATCAGCCGGGTGGTCATGCGCGCGGCCTTGGGCCGGACGAGTTCGACGAGGCGGCGGCGTCCGGCCTTTCGCAGTGCGGCCGGGGATCCGTGGCGTTCAATCAGCCAGGTGACGGCCTGGTGGTCGAGATGGGGGCCCAGGACACGCTCGAGGCTTGGGTGGAACTGGGTGAGCAGGCCGCGTATCCGGTTGGACGTGCGGGTGGCCTCGGCGGCCAGGTCCTGGTCGAAGCCGACGAGCACGGTCAGCTCGGCGGTGATCTCGTCGGTCAGTTCCAGAGAGCGCAGGGTGTGCGGCAGGGTGCGGGCCGCGTCCGCGATCACCGCCGTGTCACGCGCGTCGGTCTTCGCCTCGCCCGGATACAGGTCGGCGATCCGGCGCATCGCCAGGCCGGGCAGGTAGGCGACCTTGCAGCCCGCGTCGCGGGCCACGGCCAGCGGGAGGGCGCCGATCGAGGCGGGCTGGTCCACGATCACCAGGACGGTGCCGAACTTCGCGGTCGACGGTGACGCCGTCCATGCCCGCAGTCCGGGCCCCCTCGTTACCTGCGACCCGGTAGAACGCGTAACGCAGCGTCATCGGGTCGTGCACGAAATTGAACAGGTCGTCGAACCTGAGGCCGGGATCGGCCGCCGCCCAACGGTGAAGCTTGGCCTGCATCCCCGATACCCGCCCACCAGACTCTTCCGGGTCCTCGACAGGTGGGGCACCGCCGTTCAGCGGTGCGTCTTTCGGCATTGCAGCCTCCTTCCCTTCTCGATACCGCTGCCGCCCTTCCCCATGTACGCGCCTCTCGCGTGCTCGGAGTACTACGGCGACTCCGCCCCGTCCCGGCCCGATCGGCTGACGATGAACCCAGCCCGTCCACCAGGACGGATCCTTGACAGAGGGCGTGAGCCGGAACGGTTCCCGTGTTCACTGCAACTCGCTCGACGAAGTAGGAGCCCAGCTCTGTCCCTGCGGCATCGCCACGGCTACCCCGCAGCACTTCACCGTGGCCTCCCGACAGGCATGTCAAAGCCCGCCCAGGAGTTCCCCGCTCCGGTCACCCGGTTCGAGGACGCACCGCACCCGGCCCATATCCACCAGATTTGAGCCGGTGTCACGCTTACGGAGCTTTACCACTGATTCCTCTCGTATGCCCTCTGATCTCGCTTGCCGGACCCGGCCCGTCTGGTAGTTCCGAGCAGTCCCGGCTTTGTCAGCGCTGCTTCCCGCCCTCCCCGGCGTCTCCCGGGTCGGACTGCGCTCAGCTCCCACCAGGCTGCTGCGACAACCCGGCGAGGAGGTCTTGCACCTCCCTCGATTCATCGCGCCTCACGGCGCACCAGCGCCTCACGGCGCACTGACACCACCCCCCCCAGGTCATCCGTTCGACAGGGGGACACAGTCATGCCGGGCCCGGAGGCCAGCGGCCCTCTTGCAGGACCGCGAAAAACCTAACGGGGGGAAGGGTCGTCGTCTGCTCCTGCTCCTCCACGGCGGTCACACAGCCGGCTTCCAGGCCGGGGCGTCGCGGCTTAGCCACGCGCCGCCGGGGCGGTGCCCGCCTTCGCGGCGGAAAGGAGTCGCCGCCGGCTCCTCGTCGTCGGCGTGGGCGGCTGCGTGTTCACGCGAGCGTGCGACGGTGAGCAGGACCACGGCCACAGCCGCCAGTTCGGCCGCGTCGGCTGCTCCCCGTACGACACGTATGACCGGCCCGGGAACCGGCTCGGCAGCGGTCACTGCGGCTGGTTCCCGTGCTTGCGGCTGGGCTGCGCCGCGTACTTGGTCCGCAGCATGGTCAGCGCGCCGATCAGCCGGGAGCGGGTCTCGGCCGGGTGGATCACATCGTCGACGAGGCCGCGTTCGGCGGCGTAGAAGGGGTGCATCAGCTCGGTCCGGTACTCCTTGACCAGTTGGGCGCGGATCGCGTCGGGGTCCTCGGCCGCGGCGATCTCCCGCCGGAAGATGACGTTCGCCGCTCCCTCCGCACCCATCACGGCGATCTCGTTGGTCGGCCACGCCAGCGACACATCGGTGCCGATCGACCGGGAGTCCATGACGATGTATGCGCCGCCGTAGGCCTTGCGCAGGATCAGCTGGACGCGGGGAACCGTCGCATTGCAGTACGCGTACAGCAGCTTCGCACCGTGCCGGATGATCCCGCCATGCTCCTGGTCCACGCCGGGCAGGAAGCCGGGGACGTCCACCAGGGTGACCAACGGGATATTGAAGGCGTCACACAACTGCACGAAGCGCGCGGCTTTTTCGGAGGCGTGGATGTCGAGCACGCCAGCCAGGGAAGCCGGCTGGTTGGCGACGATGCCGGTCACCTGCCCGCCCAGCCGGGTCAGCGCGCAGACCATGTTGACCGCCCAGTTCTCGTGCACCTCGAAGACGTCGCCGTCGTCGACGATTTCCTCGATCACCTTGCGCATGTCGTACGCGCGGTTGGGGTCGGCCGGCACCAGATCCAGCAGCGCTTCCGTGCGCCGGTCGGCGGGGTCGTCGGACACGGCGAAGGGCGGCAGTTCGCGGTTGTTCGACGGCAGCAGGGACAGGAGGAAGCGCACGTCCTCCAGGCAGCTCTCCTCGTCGTCGTACGCGAAACCTGCCACGCCCGAGACCGAGGCGTGGGCGTCCGCGCCGCCCAGCGCGTCCATCGAGATCACCTCGCCGGTGACCGCTTGCACCACGTCGGGCCCGGTGATGAACATCTGTGCCGTGCCGCGCACCATGAACACGAAGTCGGTCAGCGCGGGGGAGTACGCGGCGCCGCCGGCGCACGGGCCCAGGACCACGCTGATCTGGGGCAGTACCCCGGAGTTGCGGACGTTGCGCTGGAAGATCCCGCCGTAGCCGGCCAGCGCAGTGACACCTTCCTGGATCCGCGCGCCGGCGCCGTCGCACAGGCCCACGATCGGCGCCCCGGCCGCCTCTGCCAGGTCCATCAACTTGTGGATCTTCTCGGCGTGGGCCTCTCCCAGCGCTCCGCCGAAGATCCGGAAGTCATGGGCGTAGGCGAAGACCGTGCGGCCGTTCACGAGTCCCCACGCGGTCACCACGCCGTCGGTGTGGGGCCGCTTGTCCTCCATGCCGAAGCCGGTCGCCCGGTGCCGGCGCAGTCCTTCCAGCTCGGTGAATCCGCCCTCGTCGAAAAGTAACCCGAGGCGTTCACGCGCTGTCAGCTTGCCTTTGGAGTGCTGCGCCTCGGTCGCTCGCTCGCTGGGACCGCGCAGCACGCTGTCGCGCAGCACGGTGAGTTCCAGCACCCGGTCCCGTAGATGCGGTGTGGCCGTGGCTTCCTCGGCGGTGCTCATGGCTGCCCTTCCCTTCCTCGGAGGTAGTCGGGCTTGCAACCAGCCGACGGTGCAGCCTGCCGCTCAAGGCGAACTGGAAGGTCCCCGGACGCGGGCGGCGCGACTGCCGGGGCTTCCTCCGGCCCCGAGGCGGCCTTGAGCGCCGGTCGAGCCCGGGGGAGGACGTTGTGCGGGACACCGGGAGCAGGGAGCCGCTGGTATGAGTCGATGGGGACAGTTCTTCACCGTGCGGCGGCTGGTGGGCTCCCTGCTGCGGCCCGTGGGGCGGGCTCTGGTGCAGGCGGGTGCCATGTGGGTGATCGTGCCATCGGTCGATCCGGGTCCTGTACGAGGCGCGGACCCGCCGCCGTCGCATCCGGAGCGCCTGCGGCCCGACGTCCCGCTGACCGAGGCCGAACGCGCGCTGCAGGAACAGCTCCAGGACCTCGACCGGCTGCTGCCCGGGGACCAGTTGTAGCCAGGGGGCCGGTTGCTGCAGTTTGTCGTGCCGTGAGCGGCACCGGGCATTTTGAAAGCTTCGACCAGGGCTCGAGCGGGACCCCCCAGGCTTGGGCCCGGAAGCACACCGGGAAGCCCGACAGTTCACAGGCGGGAAGAGATGGACGACCCCAGACACTTCATCGAACTGACGTGCGCAACTGTGGAGGAGCGAGCGAACCATGACGCCTATCTGTTCGTGCACGAGTCAGCCGACGGCGGCCTCGACGCCGGACGGATGACGTATCGCGAACTTGGCCTTGCCGCCCGCCGAATCGCCTCGTGGCTCCAGGAACGGGGCGCCGCGGGGCAGCGGGTGCTCGTCCTGAACAGCGATACGGGGCTTCATGTGACGAGCTTCCTCGGCTGTCTCTACGCGGGTGCCGTCGCCGTCCCGGCACCGTCGCCGCTCGGCGCGCGGAAGAACGCCGAACGCTTCGTCGGAATGGTCAAGGACGCCGCCGCCTCTTTCGTGCTCACCGATGCGGCGACGGCACCGGCGGTCTCACAGCTGCTCGCCTGCGCGGGCCATGCCGATGTCGTGTGCCTCGCCGCCGACCGGCCGGGACTCGCGGAGCCCGACGCCTGGCGGATGCCGGACCTCGCCCCGGACGACACCGCGTTCCTCCAGTACACCTCCGGCTCGGTCAGCGAACCGAAAGGCGTGATGGTCTCCCACCGCAATCTGCTTGCCAACCAGCGGGCCATCGCCGGGGCCCTGGCGACCACCGCGGACTCCGTCGTCGGCGGCTGGCTGCCCTCCCACCACGACATGGGGCTCACCGGGCAGATCCTGCACCCACTGTGGCTCGGCGCCACGGGAGTGCTGATGCCGGCCGTCACCTTCGCCAAGCATCCTGTCCGCTGGCTCGAGATGATCGGGCGCTACGACGTCACCGTCGGCGGCGGCCCCAACTTCGCCTACGACCTGTGCCTGCGCCGGATCGATGACGAACAGATCGCCACCCTGGACCTGTCGTCCTGGCGGACGGCGGTCAACGGCGGCGAACCGGTGCAAGCTCAGACCTTGGACGCATTCGCCGACCGGTTCGCCCCGGCCGGACTGAGACCGGAGGCGATGTATCCCGCGTACGGGATGGCCGAGGCGACGCTCATGGTCGCCGGCGGTGTCCCCGGACAGCGGGCAGCCCGGCACACCGTGGACGCCGGAGAGCTCCTGCACGACCGGCTGTTGTCGCCCCGCGGCGGCAGGAAGCCTGCCAGGACCTTGATCAGTTCCGGGCGGGTGCGCGGCGCAGATGTGCGCATCGTCGACCCCGACAGCGCCCATGTGCTGCCCGAGGGGTGCATCGGCGAGATCTGGATACGCGGCGAGGGCGTGTCCCGGGGCTACTGGAAGCGGCCGCACGAGACCGCCGAGGTCTTCCAGGCCAGGACCGCGACCGTGGGCGAGGGCGGCTTCTTCCGTACTGGCGACCGGGGATTCCTCGACGAGAACGGGGAGCTGTATGTCACGGGGCGACGGAAGGATGTGATGATCGTCTCCGGGCGGAACGTCTACCCCCAGGACGTGGAGCGCTGCGTGCAGAAGGTCAGCGTGCTGTTCGGCTCCGCCGCGGCCTTCTCCGTGGAGGCCGAACGGGACCACGTCGTCATCGTCCAGGAGGTTCGTACCGGCCGCGGCTACGACGCCGAGCTGCCCGCCCTTGCCGCGGCGATCCAGTCGTGTGTGGCCGAGGAGTTCGAGGTGTCGGCCGACACGGTGCTGCTGGTACGGCCTGGGACCGTCCGCCGCACCACCAGCGGAAAACTGCAACGCTCCGTGATGCGGAACCTGTTCCTCACCGGCGGCATCCAGCCGCTGCACGGGGTCATCGCTCCCGCGGTGCAGGGGCTGGTCGGCGCCGGCTCCCGGCAGACAGTTGGCTCCGCGGCCGTGCCCACGGCCGGATCCGCGGCGGGGCTGCCGTGACCGGACCGGGTGTCGAGGAGACCGCGGTGCGGGAGCGCATCGCGGACCTGGAGAGCCGCTTCGGTGCTCCGGCCGATGCCGGGAACCCGCTGAACACGGAACGGTTCTTTGCCGCCGATACCGGCCGCAGACTCCTGTCCGATGCCGAGCGCATGCTCGACGACTTCGGTCCCTGAACGCCTGGTTCGTGCCAGGGAACCGGTCGGGCGCCGCGACCGGATGGACACCCTCGGCGGGCCATGAGAACGGTCTAGGCGGGCCGCAGGTCGAATACGGCCTGAGTGAGGATCATCTGCCCGGTTCGGCGGAACGGGCTGATCCTGCGCCGGTGCCCCACGTGCGCCTCACTGCGTTCGAAGTCACGGAAGCTGGACTCGTCGTGCCAGTCGGTGAGCACGTAGTAGACGTCCTCCTCCTTCGCCGCGCGCATCAGCGTCTGGCCGAGGTTGGCCGGCTGCTCCGCGATGACCTTGCCCACTTCCAGCCAGACGCGTTCGAACTCCGGCCCCTTACCGGGGAAGATCTCCATCCGCAGGATCACACGGAATGGAAGGGTCTCGGCCATCTCGTCCGCCTCCAATACCAAAGGGCTACCAGCCCGGACCTGTTGGGCTCCAGGTCCATGGTCGGCACCGCACTCGACGGACGATCGAGACCGGCTGCACCCACGGGGCGCCGTCCGTCGCCCACGGAACGGCGACCATCGGCGCTCGAGCGCGCTTCGAGCCCCATACCGAAGCATCCGGACCACGCAACCGAAAGATCTTCTGGCATTCAGGAGAAAGGAACCCGTCGGTGACGACTCATGCTTCCACTACGGACGTTTCCAGCCCGGAGAGCCTCATCCGGCTAGGCACCGCCTTCTGCGACGCCAAGATTCTCCTGAGCGCGCTGGAGCTGGACGTCTTCTCCACCCTGGCGGAGAAACCGATGACCGAGGGCGAGCTGTCCGCAGCGGTCGGTCTGCACCCTCGCGGAGCCCGTGACTTCATCACCGCGCTGGTCACGCTGGGCCTCCTCGAACTCGACGGCGGCCGGTACCGCAACAGCCCGTCGACCGGCCGGTTCCTGGACCGCGGCAAGCCCTCCTACGCGGGCGGCTTCCTCGAGCGTGCCAACTCCATGCTCTACCCGGCCTGGACCCGGCTCACCGACGCGCTGCGCACCGGGGAAGCACAGGTGTCCAGTAAGGACGGGGACATCGTCGGGCAGATGGCGGACGACCCGCAGCACCTGCGGCAGTTCCTCGCCATGATGGACTCGCTCAACAGCCAGGTCGGTCCGAAGCTGGCCGCCGCCTTCGACTGGGCACCCCACTCCACGTTCGTCGACGTCGGGGGCGCCCGCGGCAATCTGTCCGCCCTCATCATGAAGGACCAGCCACATCTGACGGCCACGGTCTTCGACCTGCCGCACGTCTCGCCGGCCTTCGACGAGCACATGAAGAGCCTGGGCACCGAGGGCCGCATCTCCTTCACCGGCGGCGACTTCTTCACCGACCCGATGCCCCGCGGCGAAATCCTGATCATGGGCCATGTCCTGCACAACTGGTCGACGGAGCAGCGCCGCGGCCTGATCGCCAAGGCGTACGAGGCCGTCCAGCCGGGCGGCGCGCTGCTGGTGTACGACCGGATGGTGGCCGAACAGCCCACCGACCTGGTGAACCTGCTGATCAGCCTGGACATGCTGCTGGTCACCCACGGTGGTTCCGAGTACAGCGCCGAGGACTGCCAGGGCTGGATGACCGAGGCCGGATTCACCCGCACCGAGGCCAAGGTCCTGAGCAACACCGACTCCCTGGTCATCGGATACAAGGGGCGTTGATTCCCCGGACGTACCTGATGTCCGGTGGACGCCATGCGGTCCTGTCCGGGTGGACAGGACCTGGGCGGCCCGCCGGACGGCCATGTTGAAAACCTCTCGGAAGGGAACCTGCCATGCGGCTCGGGATCAATCTCGTACCCGAGGGATGCGCGGAGACCGCGCAGGCCGCCGAGCGACTCGGATTCGACGTCGCCGCGGCCCCGGAGGGCTACCGCTCCGACGCGATCTCCGTGCTCAGCTGGGTCGCCGCCAGGACCAGTCGTATCCACCTGCTGTCCACGGTCATCCAGATCCCCGCGCGGACACCCGTCAGCATGGCACTCACCGCGGCGACCCTGAACGGGCTGTCGCGCGGCAGGTTCCGGCTGGGACTGGGCATATCCAACGCTCATGTCACCGAGGGCTGGCACGGCGCCCCGTTCGCCAAGCCCCTGGCCCGCACCCGCGAGTACGTCGACATCGTGCGGCTGACGCTGGCCCGGGAAGTGGTGGCGTACCAGGGTGAGCACTTCGCGCTGCCGCTGCCCGGGAGCAAGGGCGGCGCGTACCGGCTCGCCGGCCAGGGCGTCGGGTCCCGGCTTCCGGTCTATCTGGCGGCGGTCGGGCCGCGCAGCCTCGAACTCACCGGCGAGATCGCCGACGGCTGGGTCGGCGTCTTCTGCTCCCCCGAGCACGCCAAGCAGGCGCTGGACTCGCTGGGTACGGGACGCCGTCGGGCGGGCGCGGACCTGGACGGTTTCGACGCGTTCGTGTCAGCTCCCGCGGTGGTCGGTGACGACGTGGCCGCGGCGGCGGAACCCATCAGCCACTACGTGGCCCGGTTCATGAGCTTCGGCGACCGGGAGAACAACTTCTACTTCCGGCTGGCCGCACAGATGGGCCACGGAGCGGCGGCGGAAGAGGTGCAGGAGCGTTACCAGGCGGGTGACGCCCTGGGGGCGGCGGCCGCGGTGCCGCTGGAGTTCATCGACAGCACCTCACTGCTGGGGCCCGCGGACCGCATCACCCGGCGGCTGACGGAGTACGCCGCAGCCGGCGTCACCACGCTCGGGATCTCCCCCTACGCCCGCACCCTGGACGAGCGGATCGACACGATGCGGGCGATCGCCCAGGCACACCGCTGTGCCGGGCTCAGCAGTGCGGGACAGTGACTCCACATTCCACGGAAGGGGTGTGAGGAGAGTATGCGGGTACTTTTCACCAGCTGGGCCTGGCCGACCCACTACTACCAGATGGTTCCGCTGGGCTGGGCACTACGGGCGGCGGGCCATGACGTGAGGGTCGCCGGCCCTCCCGCGCTGGCCGGGGTGATCGCCGCCTCCGGGCTGCCCGCCGTCGAGGTGGGCACCGACAGGATCGACGCGGTCGACCGCATCCGGGCCTACATCCCCGGAGGGACCGTGCCGGAGCGGCCCAGCGGGCTGCCGGCACCCCGGGCGAAGGGCCCGCGCGCCGTCTCGCTGTTCGCCGAGCTGGCCGAGGCGATGGCGGACGACCTGGTCGCGTTCGGCAGGGCCTGGCGACCCGACCTCGTCGTCCACGAACCGACCGCGTACGCGGGCCCGTTGGCCGCATCGGTCCTCGGCGTGCCCGCCGTGCGCTTTCCGTGGGGCGCGGACCTGATGCACCGGGCGGCGACAGCCGAGCTGGAACGCGAGGTACTGGCCCCGTTGTACGCGCGCTTCGGACTGGACGGAACCGACCTGTCCGGCGCGCTGACCGTGGACGTCTGCCCCGCCGCCATGCAGGTGCCCGACGATGCGCGGCCCGGCCCGGTCCGCAGCCAACTGATGCGCTACGTCCCGTACAACGGTTCGGGGCGGGTGCCGACGCCGGTTCCGCCGGCCCGCCGCCGCAGGCCGCGGGTATGTGTTACCTGGGGCACGACGATCGGCAGGCTCGACGGGAGCAGGTATCTCGCCGGGAACCTCGTCGCGGCGCTCGACGCCGCCGACGTGGGGATCGTGGTGGCGGTGGCGCGCGAGCAGCGGCACCTCCTCGGAGCGGTGCCCGCCCGGGTGAAGGTGCTGGAATCCGTGCCGCTGCACACCGTGCTGCCGCACTGCGACCTGGTCGTCGGGCACGGCGGAGCGGGAACGATTCTGACCGGGCTGGCCCAGGGCCTGCCGCAGTTGGTGGTGCCGCAGCTGATCGACCACACGTTCAACGCGCAGCGGTTCACCGCAACCGGTGCGGGCCTCTCGTTGTCCCGGCAGGAAGCCGGCCCGGAGCGTGTCCGGGACGCCGTCCTGGAGTTGCTGGAGCAACCGGGCTACCGGAAGGCCGCGGAGGCCGTCCGGCAGGAGATCGCGTCGCGGCCCGCGCCCGCCGATGTTGCGGGGGTCCTGGCGGATCTCGCCGGCGGCGCAGGCGCGACGGGAACCGAGCACGAAGGAGGACGCTGATGCGGATCGGGGTGGGGCTGCCCTCCACCGTGCCCGGTGTGGAAGGCCCTGAGATCACCGCATGGGCGCGCCGTGCCGAAGAGCGCGGGTTCAGCACCCTCGGCGTCCTCGACCGCCTGGTGTACGACAACTACGAGCCGCTCGTCACGCTCGCCGCCGCGGCCGCGGTCACCCGGCGCATCGGCCTGGCGACCACGGTCCTGACGGCCCCTTACCGGAACAACACGCCGTTGCTGGCCAAGCAGCTCGCCTCGGTCGACCGGCTCTCCAGTGGCCGGTTGACGCTGGGGCTCGCGGCGGGGAACCGGGACGACGACTTCACGGTGTCCGGCGTGCCTCCCGCCCTCCGCGGCCGGCTGCTGGACGCGATGATCGAGGAGTTGCAGGGGATCTGGTCGGGCGACGCGTCCGGCGACCCGGTACCTGTCGGCCCGGTGCCCCGGGGTCCGCTGCCGCTGATGTTCGGCGGGACCTCCGAGGCCGCGTTCCGGCGGGCGGCGACGCACGGCCGCGGCTGGATCGCGGGTGGAAGTTCACCCAGCGGGTTCCGGGCCAACGCGGAGCGCGTCGAGGCGACCTGGAGCAGATACGGCCGGGTCGACCGGCCACATCTGATGACGCTGCTCTACTTCGCGCTCGGCCCGCAGGCGGACAAGTACGCCAAGGACTACCTACTCGACTACTACGCGTTCTCCGGCCGCGCGGAGTCGATCGTACGGATGGCATTCACCGATGCGGGGCGGCTGCGGTCGGCGGTGCGGGAGTACGAGGCGGCCGGCTGCGACGAGATCGTCTTCATGCCGTGCGACGCCGGGCTGGAGCAGCTCGACCGGCTCGCGGACGCCGTCTTTCAGGGCGTGTCCCGGCCCGGCCGGCGCCGCTGAAATACGCCCCGGGATCCGTCACTTCGAGCTGAGGAGTTCCACGATGTCGTCGTCACGCCGTACCGCACTGGTGACCGGGGCCAATCGGGGCCTCGGGCTGGCGGTCAGCACCCTGCTGCACGAACGAGGCCACTGCGTGGTGCTGGCGGCCCGGGACGGGGCGGCCGCCCGGGAGGCCGCCGAACGGGTCGGGGAGCGCGCCACGGGTGTGGCCCTGGACGTCACCGACGACGCCTCCGTCAAGGAGGCCGCCGAGCGGGTGGGACCGGTCGATGTCCTGGTCAACAACGCCGGGATCCTCCTCGACGCGGGACAGCCTCCCTCAGAAGTCGCCGTCCACGCGGTCGAGGAGACGCTGTCGGTGAACCTGCTGGGCGCCTGGCGGGTCTCCCAGGCGTTTCTGCCGAGCATGGTGCGCAACGGTTGGGGACGGGTCGTCATGGTCTCAAGCGGCACGGGGTCGTTCACCAACGGACTGTTCGTCAGGACTCCGGCGTACGCGGTGTCCAAGGCCGCGCTCAACGCACTCACCGTGCTGCTGGCTCAGGAAACGGGCGGCAGCGGGGTGCTGGTGAACGCGGTCAACCCCGGTCTGGTCCGTACCCGGATGCGCCCGGACGCCGAGCGGCTGCCGCAGGAGGCCGCCACCGACATCGTGTGGGCGGCGACGCTGCCGGACGGTGCGCAGTCGGGTGTCTTCTTCCGCAGCGGGGCCGTCGTCGGCTGGTGACCCGGCCTGGACCGCCGGGCGGCGCACGGCAGGGGCGCCACTCCTTTCCGGGAGTGGCGCCTTTGGCATGGTGTGCCCAGCATGGGCGATGGCTTGGGGGTGAAAGTCCTCTGGGGGAAGAGGTGGTGCTGACCCCGAGCCGGAGGCAGGGGCGTCATCGCGAGGTGGGTCTGGAGGAAGCCCGAGGCGAGACCTGGGTTCCTAGCGCCCAACTCCTACTGGGACGACCTGGGCCTGAAAACGCTCAAGCCGATCTGGCAACGGTTGAGATCAGCTGGATGAACCGCCGGATGCGTGACCCGCATGTCCGGTGGTGTGAGAGGAGGGCCTGGCGACCTGGCCCTCCTACTCGATTACCGGGAGTTCGCACGGTTCACGACTCCAGGCGCCGCCGCAGCGGGCCCGCGAACGCCGCGAGAGCCGTGCCGAGGGAGATCGCGACCAGCCCCATGCCCAGGAAGTAGCCAGGGCCCGGGGTGTGCTTCTCGGAGAACCGGGCGATCTGGCTGCCGAGTCCGGCTCCCAGCGCCGCCGCGAGCCAGAACACCCCGATCATCTGGCTGACGAAGGCGGCCGGTGCCACCCGTGTGGTGACGCTCATCCCCACGGGCGCGAAGACGATCTCGCCGCAGGCCATCAGGAAGTAGGCCGCCAGCAGCCAGAGCGGGGTGACCCTGGCCCCGTCCGCGGCGGCGATCGTCGCCCCCGCCATCACCAGCAGGCTGAGGCCCATGAACCACAGTCCCATGGCGAATTTCACCGGTGCGCCGATCCGGTTGCCGAGCCGTACCCACAGCCGGGCGAAGAGCGGTGCGACGAGGAGCATGCACAGGGGCGCCGTCGACTGGAACCAGCTGGCCGGCAAGGTGAATCCGCCCAGCGAGCGATCGGTGGACACCTTTGCGAACAGGCTGAACACCGAACCGCCCTGAACGAAGATCATCCAGAACATGGAGGCGGTCAGGAAGACCCAGATGTACGCCCTGATCTGCCCTCGTTCCACCGGCGACAGCTCGGGGTGGCGCAGCAGGTAGCTGAAGTAGGCGATGGGGGCGATGAGCGAGCACAGCCCGGCGAGCATCAGGGCGTGGCGCAGCTGGAAGGTGCCGAGCAGCGTGTCGGTGCCAAGGATCGCGATGACGGCTCCGACCAGGGTGGCGGCCAGCAGCAGCACCCGTTTCCGCTCCTGCCCGGTGGCGGGCCGCTCGGGCTGCTCGCCGACTCCCCGGAAGTGGGCGCGGCCGCGCACGTACTGGAGGAGGCCGAGCGCCATGCCGAGGGCCGCGACACCGAAGCCCAGGTGCCAGTTGACGAGTTCGCCGACCAGACCGGTGACGATGGGGGCGATCACGGCGCTGATCTGGATGCTCATGTAGAAGATGGAGAAGCCGGCGTCCCGCTCGGCGCGCTTCTCCTTGGGGTAGAAGGCGCTGAGCATGGTGGCCAGGTTGGGCTTGAGGAGGCCGGTGCCCGCGGCGAGCAGCAGCAGACCGGTGAAGAAGGTCGGTGTGGTGGGCAGCGCCATGGTGAGGTGGCCCAGGGCGATGAGGACGCCGCCGTAGAGCGTCGCTCTGCGCGCCCCGAAGACCCGGTCGCCGAGCCAGCCTCCGGGCAGGGAAGCCATGAAGACGGTGGACAGGTAGACGCCGAACAGGGCCGCGGCCGTGCTGTTGCCCAGGCCCAGTCCGCCTGATGCCTTCGGCTCCGCCGCGAAGAGGAACAGCAGCGCTGCCATGCCGTAGAAGCTGAAGCGCTCCCACAGATCGGTACCGAACAGGGTGACGAACCAGCGCGGCCATCCCAGGAGGCCCCGGTCATCGGGGTCCGCGGTTTTGTCGGCCACCTTCGTGGCGCCGTCGGATGTCATGCAGTCCTCCTCGTCCTCGGGCCGGTCCGGCGATTCTCGGCCGGACCGGCCGCGTCGTCTGGTGCGGTGGGCCACGCCCGCCGTAGGCAGGGGGCCGCGGACCGGGCGCGCGCCGCCGGGCAGGTCCTGGGCCGGTACGGAGTCGGGGAGTCCCTGGGCCCGGAGACACTGCCGCGCGCTCGCGTGCGCGTGCAGGGTGACAGCGGCGGCTTGACGAGGCCTCGAGCGAAGCTGCAGCGGCGCGGTATCTCCAGCCGCTCTCCATCGGGGGTCTAACGGGTGCTGTCAGCATCCCCAGGACCGGCGCGTCCGATCAGGCGGGCCGTACGCATCAGAAGGAGTCATGCGATGACCGCTGAGAATCCGCCGCGGGCCTTCCCCCTCTCGGTGCCCGATCCGCTGGAACCCGCTCCGGAGTACGCCACGTTGCGCGAGTCGGAGCCCGTGGCGCCGCTGACGCTGCCCACCGGCCACCGGGCCTGGGTGGTCACCCGCTATGACGACGTGCGCCTGGTGCTGGCGGATCCGAGGTTCAGCAAGTCGGCGCTCACCGCCCCCGACGCGCCGCGGCTGCTGCCGGTCGCCAAGGGCTCGAAGTCGCTGTTCACCATGGATCCGCCGGAGCACACGCGGCTGCGCAAGCTGGTCACGAAGGCGTTCACGGTGCGCCATATGGAGCAGCTGCGTCCGCGCGTGCAGAAGATCACTGACGAACTGCTCGATGGGATGGCCGCGGACGGGCCGCCGGCCGACCTGATCGCGCATCTGGCCCAGCCGCTGCCGATCACCGTCATCTGCGAGATGCTGGGCGTTCCACTGGCGGACCAGGAGCGGTTCCGGGTGTGGTCGGACGTCATGCTGAGTATCTCCGCGCACTCCCCCGATGACGTCATGGCGGCGCGTACCGGGCTGAACAGCTACCTCGGGGAGCTCATCGCAGCCAAGGCCGCGGCGCCCGCCGACGATCTACTCACGCAGCTCATCGAGGCGCGTGAGGAGGGCGACCGGCTGTCCGAGGAGGAGTTGCTGGCCTTCGGTCACACACTGCTCGTCGCCGGGTATCACGCGACGACCGGTGAGGTCGTCGGAGCGCTGATCACCCTGTTGCGCAAGCCCGGGCTGTGGGAGCGGCTGCGTGCGGACCACGATCTGGTGCCGAGTGCGGTCGAGGAGCTGCTGCGATACTCGGTGGCCGGTGGCGGGGCCGGTGCGATGCGGATCGCGACCGAGGACGTCGAGCTCGGCGGGGCCCTGGTCCGCAAGGGTGAGGCCGTGCTGCCGGCGATCACCTCGGCCAACCGGGACGGGCGGGTGTTCGCCGATCCGGAGGAGGTCGATCTGGACCGCGAGTCCAACCCGCATCTGACGTTCGGTCATGGTCTGCACCACTGCCTGGGCGCGCAGCTCGGCAGGATCGAGCTCCAGGTGGCACTGCGCTCGCTGCTGGAACGGTTCCCCGAGCTGCGGCTGGCGGTGGCGGCCGACGAGCTGAAGTGGGTGGCCGGTATGGCGTTCCGCCGGCCACTGGAGTTGCCGGTGGCCTGGTAGCCGCCGGAGAGTGTGGCCGCGCCCCCACCCCGGTTCACTTCACGGGTGGGGGCGCGGCCATGGGGGGACACGCAGGTTCGGTACCGGCCGGGCTCAGATGTCGAGCTCCAGCCGGTAGGCGGACAGCCACTCGTTGATGTGCAGGGCGTTGTCGATCTCGATCCGGGTCAGCTGCCCCGCCGCGGTGGGGTCCCGGCGGACGTGTTCGACGACCGTGGGGTTGAGCAGAGGCATCACCGGAGCCTCGCCGACGGCGATCATCTTGCCGAACTGCTCCTGCACATAAGTGTCGTAAGCGACATCGTTGGAGATGGGATATCCGGTCTTGGGGCGGGACAGCACGGAGTCCGGCAGCAGGTCCTTCACCGCGGCCCGCAGTAGGCTCTTCCACTGGCCGTCGAAGGTCTTGAACGCCTGCGGGGCGTTGAAGACGTACTCCTGCAGGCGGTGGTCGCAGAACGGCACCCGCACCTCGAGGCCGAGCGCCATGCTGAGCCGGTCCTTGCGGTCCAGCAGTGTACGCATGAAGCGGGTGAGGAAGAAGTAGGTGCATGCGCGGAACTGCTTCTCCCGGCTGCTCTCACCCGGCAGCCGGGGCACCATGGCTGCCGCCTGACGGTACTGGTCGGCCTGGTGGCCGCGCACGTCGACCCGGGTGGCGACGGGACCGAAGAGCGTCGGCATGCCCAGGTTGTGGGCCAGGCTCCAGGGCAGGGTCCCGGGCTGGCCGTACTCGGGGTGGTGGAACCACGGGTAGCCGCCGAACAGTTCGTCCGCGGACTCCCCGGTGATGGCCACGGTCGACTGTCCCCGGATCGCGCGGAACAGCAGGTAGAGGGAGATGTCCATGCTGCCGGGCCCGGCGATCAGGACGGGCCAGTCCATGGCGTGCACGACCTTGCGGCGTATCTCCGCCTCGGTCATCTCGGCGTTGCCGAGGACGATGTGGCTGTGGTCGGCGCCCACGTGCTCGACGACCTGGCGGACGTACGGCGAGTCGGGGGTGGGGTGGGTCAGGTCCGGCTCGAAGTTGTCCAGGTATCCCGCGAAGTCCACGTCGAACGAGCGGACCTTGCCGCTGCCGTCCTGGCGCTTGGCGATGGCCGCCAAAGCGGTCAGTGTGCTGGAGTCGAGGCCGCCGGAGAGCATGGTGCACAGCGGCACGTCGGACACGATCTGCCGGGAGACGATGTCCTCCAGCAACTCCCGCACGGTGCGGATCGTCGTCGGCAGGTCGTCCTCGTGGTCGTGGGCCTCCAACTGCCAGTAGCGGCGCAGGCTGTGCCCGGTGCGGCCGACGGTGAGCACATGCCCGGGGGCCAGCTCCGGCATGCCCTTGATCACGCCGGCGCCGGGGGCCTTGACGCCCGCGAACAGCTCGCGCAGGCCCTCGGCGTCAACGGTCCGGCCGGCCAAGGGGTTGGCGAGGATGGCTTTGGGCTCGGAGCCGAACAGAACCCCGCCGCCGGGCAGCGGATGGTAGTAGAGCGGCTTGATGCCGACCCGGTCGCGGACCAGCAGCAGTTGTTCGGTGCGTACGTCCCAGATCGCGAAGGCGAACATGCCGTTGAGCCGTTCGACGAACCGGTCGCCCCACTCCAGATAGGCGTGCAGCACCACCTCGGTGTCGCTGCGGGTGCGAAACCGGTGGCCTTTGAGGGCCAGTTCCTCGCGCAGTTCCCGGAAGTTGTACACCTCGCCGCTGTAGGTCAGCGAGGCGATGACCTCGCCGTCCTCCTCGACGAGCATCGGCTGACGGCCGCCCTCGAGGTCGATGACGGAGAGCCTGCGATGGCCGAAGGCGGCGTGCGGGGAGATCCACACATCACCGGCGTCCGGCCCGCGCAGTGCCATGGTCTCGGTCATCGCCTCTACGACGGCGACGTCCTGGCGCAGATCACGTTCGAAGTCCACCCAGCCGGCGATGCCGCACATGCCAGCACTCTCCTTTGCTCTGGCCCGGCCCTGGGGCCGGTCAGTAGTCGATACCGAACCGGGAGCCGGACGCGGTGGCCTGTAGTTCCATCAGGACGTTGCCGCCGGCGTCGACGGCTCTGGCCGTTCCCTGCGAGACGAAGGCGCCCGCGGAGGTGAACCGCGCCTCCTGGCGGATCCGGATCTCGAAGAGGAACTTTCCGTCGTCGCCCACCCGCAGGTGGCGCAGCGCGTACACGAACCCGCCGCGGCTGGCCCGCCAGGAGCCGATACCGGTGCCGGTGGTCCCGTCCCGGATCCCCTGCATGACGAGCTGCCCGTCCGCGGTGAACGAGAAGTGCGCCCGCTCGGCCTCCGGCTGGCCCTCGACCTCGACGGTGACGGACCAGCTGCCGGCCGGGGAGCCGGCGTCGGCGTGTGCGGTGGTGTCCGTGACCGCGGCGGTCAGGCCGGCCGCGCCGACGACACCGACCTGTTTGAGCAGGCCGCGGCGGCTGCGGAGCCCGCCGTACGCCTGGCCGATTCTGGTACGCATCCCGGTCACCCTCTTCGTTCCGGGACCCCGTTGTCGGGGTCCGTCGGTACAGGCCGGCCGGTCTCCCGGTCGACGATGGATATGGCTTCCGCGGGGCACGCGGCGACCACGTCGAGCAGTTCGGGGTCCGGGTCCACAGGTCCCTCGGCCACCCGGGTCCGGTGGTCGGCGTCCACGCTGAAGTACTGGGGAGCGACCGCGGAGCAGATACCGCTGCGGCGGCAGCTGCGGTCGAGGACGATCTGCCACGTGCTGGTCATCGCGGGCCTCCTCGCCGTTTCACCGGGTTCACCAGGTGACCGGGAGGCTGACCAGCGCGCGGGCGGTCAGACCCGTCTTCCAGGTCAGCCAGTCCACAGGCACGGCGAGGCGCAGAGTTTCCGGCACCTTGTCGATGAGGGTGCGCAGGCCGATCTGCATCTCGAGCCGGGCGAGCTGGGCACCGAGGCAGTGGTGTACGCCGTATCCGAAGGACAGGTGCACATTGGGCGTGCGGGTCACATCGAAGCGGCCGGGGTCCTCGAAGGTCTCCGCGTCGTGGTTGGCCGAGCCGAGCGAGGCGATGACGGCCTCGCCGGCCCGTACGGTCACGTCGCCGATGACCAGGTCCTCGGTGGCGACGCGCAGCTGGGTGCCGGTGAAGACGAAGGGGTTGAAGCGCAGCAGTTCCTCGACGGCGCCGGGGACCAGTTCCGGCTTGTCGCGCAGCAGAGTCAGTTGCTCGGGGTGCTGGAGGAGGGTGAAGAGCGCGGTCCCCAGGGAGTTGGCGGTGGACTGGTGGCCGACCGTCATGAGGATCATGGCGAAGTCGAGCAGTTCCTCCTCCGAGAGCTGCTGTCCCGCGTCGCGGGCGTGGACCAGCACGCTGAGCAGATCGTCGGTCGCGGTCTTGCGCCGCAGCTCGATCAGGTCCCGCAGATAGCCGACGATGTTGCCGCGGGCCTCCTGGACCTCTTCCCGGGTGTGGCCGCCGAGGCTGAAGATGACCTCGCTCCAGGCGTGCAACCGGTCGACGTCCTCGTAGGGCACGCCCAGCAGCTCGAAGATGACCTTGATAGGCAGGCTGAGGGCGAAGCAGGACATCAGGTCCACCGGCTTCGGGGCAACCAGGACCAGGCGTACCTGCTCCTCGGCGAGCTGCTCGACACGGGGGCGGAGGGCTTCGACGCGGCGGGCGGTGAACGCCTGCATCACCAGGCGGCGCAGGCGGGAGTGGTCGGGCGGGTCCATGCCCAGGATGGTCCTGGGACCGGGGGTGGTGTTGCCCATCCGCGGCGATTCGGGATGTTCGGCCGCGGCCCGGCTGAGCCGCGGGTCGACCAGCGCCTGGCGGACGTCGGCGTAGCGGGTGAGCAGCCAGGCGCGGTCACCGGTCGGGAGCGTCACCCGGGCCACCGGGGCCTGTTCGCGCAACCGGCGGAACTCCTCGGGAGGCTCGAACTTCTCCGGCGCCGGGAACGGAAAGGTCAGGAGTTCCTCATCAATCGACATCGATACCCCTTCTTCTTTGTGCGTGCGAGCGCCGGGCCTGCCGGCGCTATTCGCGGAGGCGCCGCGGGCCGCCCCCCGCGGGGGGCGGCACACCCGGCGCGTCCTCACTTCTTCAGGCCCACCACGAGGATGTCGTTGGTGGCCAGGAGCTCCGCGGAGGTCTCCGCGAAGCCTGCTTCGCTCATCCACGTCCGGCAGTCGTCGACGTGGTACTCGGAACCGCCGTGGGTGACGACGAGCATGGTGAGGCTGGTGAGCAGGTTGGTCAGCGGGCTGAGCTCGTCGTCGAGCATGGGGTCGTAGACGAGCAGCGAGCCGCCGGGCTTCAGCGCGTCGTAGGCCTTCTTGATGAGAAGCTGCCGGCGCTCGGGGGCCCAGTCCTCGAGCACGTGACCGATGATGACGACATCGGCCTCCGGGACGGGGTCGGCGAAGAAGTCACCGCCGTGAAAGCCGATCCTGTCCTTCAGACCGAGCCCGCCGATGTGGTCCTCGTAGGCCGGGCGCACGGCGGGCAGGTCGAATACGGTGGCGTTCAGGTGCGGGTGGGCCTCGACCAGGGTTGCCGCCAGGTTGCCCCGCGCTCCGCCGACGTCGGTGACCGTCTTGACCGTGCCCCAGTCGAAGGCCCTGGCCAGCTCGGGGCCGACCGTCCAGTTCAGGGCGTCCATCATGGCGACGAAATCCCGCATCTGCTCTTCGCTCTTGTACAGGTGCTTGAACATGTTGTCGTCGCCGTGGCCCTCGATCTGCGATTCACCGGTCTTCAGCGACTCGGTGAAACCGCCCCAGGCCTTGTACAGGACGCTGTTGGACCGGTCGAGGAAGCGTCCGACGTAGGTTCGCTTGCCCTTGACCAGGTAGGTCGAGGCGGACTCGGTGTTGCCGTACTTGCCGTCCTTGCGCTCCAGAAGTCCGAGCTTCACCAGGGCATTGAGGAATTCGCGGGAGCCGCGCGGGTGGAGTCCGAGCTTCGCGCGCACCTCCTCCTCAGTGGCCGGTCCGCTCTCGTGCAGCACGGTGAAGAGCTGGAGTTCGGTGGCGGTGAGCAGGATCTTGGCGCTCCCGAAGGCCATGCCCAGCTGAACGATGGCGTTGAGGTCGGGCGAACTCTGCTCTTCACGGTTCTTGGTCATGCGCCAGTTCCTTTCCCGGTGTCTCGGCGAAGTCGTGGCTGCGTCCCGCCTGGTGAGGACGCCGGGTGAACTATCAGGACGTGCCCTCGAAGCACTCTGGAGGTCGGATGGACCGCCGGGAGCGGGTCGGACCGGGGCTTCGCGAGTCCAGCGGCGCTCCAGTGTCCCTTGCTAGGCATGGCGCAGCCCGTGCTCGTGACCATGGGCACGGTCCGGGACTGGTACCGAGCCGGCCGGCGGCCGGGAAAACGGAGCTGTCATGGAACTGGGACTCAAGGGCAAGGTCGTGCTGCTCACGGGCGGCAGTGGTGGCATCGGCCGCCCACTGGCGCGTGCGTTCGGCCGTGAGGGGGCACGGGTCGCGCTCACCTACCTGCGCCGCGCGGACACCGCGAAGGAGGTGGCTGCGGACATCGAGGCAGCCGGCGGCGCGGCACTGCCGGTGCGACTGGATCTGAAGGACCGGGCCTCGGTTCAGGGCGCGGTCGCGGAGGTCGTCCGGCAGTGGGGCGGCATCGATGTGCTCGTGGTCAACGCGTCGGCGACCGGTGGCCCGAATCCGCGTCCCGTCCCGTTTGAGCAGATCTCCCCCGACAGCTGGCTGCCGCATCTCCGCTCGGAGGTCGAGGGCGCCTTCCACACCGTCCAGGCGGCCCTGCCGTCGATGAAGTCCCGAGGCTGGGGGCGCATCGTCTTCATGTCAGCGAGCATCGTCAATCGCGGGCGCAAGGGTGAGGAGGCGTACACCGCCGGCAAGTCGGCGCTGCACGGCTTGAGCCGCACACTGTCCACGGAGCTGTTCGAGCACGGCATCTTGTCGAACGTCGTCGCGCCGGGGCCGACGGTGACCGAGGGGTTGCTCGAGAAGCTCCCCGAGGCGCTGCGCGGCAAGATCTCTGGACTCGCGCCGGAGGAGGCGAAGCGGGTGCTCAACGAGAGCATGCCGCATCTGCGGTTCTCCAGCGTCGACGACGTCAACGGCGTCGTGCTGTTCCTCGCCTCCGCCACCAACGGAAACGTCACCGGAAACGTCATCAACGTCGACGGCGGGCACTGACCACCGCCCTGCGGCGTGTTGTCGAAGTCTGCCTGGTTCGCGGCGCCTGGCCCGCCCCAGTGGTTCACGACCGGGCCGGGGCAGTCTGCGCCGGTCCACCGGCACGGCGTGCCGTCATTCGTCCTCGGAACATGCCGTCGCCACCGCCCCCCGACATGGAGGTCGCACATTCCATGCCAGCCACGACCGGGAACCCGCAGGAACCCTTTCTTCCGTTGCGGGCGCTCCAACAGCTCAAGCCCTACCACTGGTCCGCCGGGCTCGTCATCCGCGGGATGGCGGAACTGCGGATCGCCGACCATCTGGCCGCCGGCCCCCGTTCCGCAGCCGCACTGGCGTGCCTGATCGACGCACATGCGCCGAGCCTGGCCCGCTTCCTGCGGGTGTGCGAGCTGCACGAACTGATCGCCCCCGCCGGGGAGGATCTCTGGAAGCTTACTGACGCCGGCGAACTGCTCCGGTCCGACGTCCCGTCCCTGCGAGGCTTCTCGATCGCGGTCAACGCGCCCGGGATGACCCGTCCGTGGGAGCTGGTGGCCGATGTCGTCCGTACCGGCAGACCGGCCACCCGCGCGGCGTGGGGAATGGACCACTGGGAGTATTACGCCGCCCATCCGGCGGAGGCGCGCAGCTACGCCGAGGCCTGCGCCTCGCTGTCGGTGGAAGCGGCCGAGGCCCTGGTGGCGAGTTATGACTTCACCGGCGTCCGGAGGATCGTCGACGTCGGCGGCGCTCCGGGTACGGTGCTGGCCCGGCTGCTCGACGAGGTACCGGACGCCCAGGGCGTCCTGATCGATCTGGACTGGGCGGTGCCGCTCGCCGGTGAGACCTTCGAGAGCCGCCGGCAGACCCGCAGGGTGGAGCTCGCGGCCGGTGACTTCCTGAGCGCCGTGCCCGCCGGCGGTGACCTGTACCTGTTGAAGAACATCCTGTGCGATCTGGATGACGACGCGGCGGCGCGGCTGCTGACGAACTGCGCGAAGGCGGCCCCGCCGGACGGCCGGCTGCTGCTGCTGGACTGGGAGTACACCGAGCATTCCTCGCACGTGCACGCCAATGACGTGGAGTTCATGGTGCTCACCGGCGGGCGTGCCCGTACCCAGGACGAGTACGAGGGCCTGTTGTCCGCCGCCGGCTTCCACCGGTGCCGGCGGCTCCCGCTGGTCGGTCACGAGCGGGCCCCCATCGCATTGATCGAATCCGTCCGGGCCTGACAAGGCCGGGTGAATCTGAGGTGATTGCTGATGACCAGTGATGTGACGGCAGGACGAGTGCCGGCGTGCGAGGGCGCTCCCGTGATCGGGCCGCCCGCCGCGCAGGCGGTCGCCGAGCTCGGCTGGGGCATGTGGGCCAGCGCGGTGGTGCAGGCGGCGGCGCAGCTGAGGCTCGCGGACGCGGTGGACGACCAGCCGGCGTCGGTGGGAGAGATCGCGAAGAGCGTGGGCGCCGACGTATCGGCGCTCACGCGTCTGATGCGGGCCCTGGTGGGCTTCGGGATCTTCCGGCAGGCGGGGCCCGGGCGGTATGAGCACACGGAGGCGTCCCGGGCGCTGCGCTCGGACGCCTCGGTGTCGCTGACGGACATCATGCTGACGGGCTCGGACTGGGGCTGGGCGATGTGGGGGAAGCTCGCGGAGAGCGTCCGCTCCGGCAACTGCGCCTTCCAGGAGACGTACGGCAAGGATCTGTTCACGTACTTCCACGAGGACGACAACGCGTCGGGGGCCGCCTGTCTGAAGGGGTACGCCGCCCAGTCACGGGCGATGAACCCGGGCGTCGTGCGGGCTCTGGACCTGAGCCGGGCGAAGACATTCTGCGATGTGGGCGGCGGGCACGGCAGTCTCGTGCTGTCCCTGCTCGAAGGCAATCCCCATATCCGGGGAGTGCTGTTCGACCGCAAGCACGCGATCGACTCGGTCGTGCCGGAACTGCGGGAGGGGCCGGTCTCCGAGCGGGTCGAGCTGGTGGTCGGTGACTGCTTCGAGAGTGTTCCCGGGGCCGATGTGCACCTGATCCGCCAGGTGCTGCACATGTGGGACGACGACGCCTGCCATCAGGTGCTGTCCAACTGTGTGGCGGCAGGGCATCCGGGCGGTCGCGTGGTGCTGCTGGAGCAGTTGGTCGCCGATCCTCCCGAGACTCCCTGGGACGCGCTGATGGACCTTCACATGCTGCTGGTGATGGGCGGCTGGGAGCGTACCGAGGAAGAGTACGGGGCGATGTTCGAACGGGCCGGTATGGAGTTCGCCGGAGTCACCCCGACGGGCACCCCGCTGCGGCTGATCGAGGGCCGAATCCCCGGGTGACGGGCTACCTCCGCCGCCCGTGGTGCGCCGGGGCGGCCGGGGGGCCGAGAGGGCTCACCGGCCGCCCCGGCCGCTCTTCGAGGAGTCTCCCGCGCGGAGCTTCACGGCCTCCTCATGGGTGATGGGGGCTGCGGCCCGCATGAAGCCGAGGACCGTCTCCAGCTCCTCGTCGCTGTACTGCTCGCACAGCCGGCCGATCGAGGCGCCGAGAGATGCGAAGAGCGGGAAGATCTGTGCTTCGAGGTTGGGCAGTGGTGTGACGAGTACCCGGCGGCGGTCCTTGGGGTCCCGGTCCCGGCGCACGTGTCCGGCCGCTTCGAGCCGGTCGATCACGCCGGTGATGGCTCCGGTGGTGACGCCGTTTTCCTCGGCGAGCTGACCGGCCGCCATCGAACCGCGCGTCACGAGGGCGCCCAGGCAGTTCAGGTCGAGCACATTCAGGCCAAGTCGGTCTGCCACTGCTTGATGAAAGAGCACAGATCGGGACACCAGACTGCGCAGCTCCTGGTCCAGAGCTGTGGCCAGTTCCGCGCGGTCACCACTTGACATGAGTCCATCCTTCCGGTTCTCTGGGGTCGTCATTATCTTAGTGGCTAAGATAATGAGCTAGGAAGTTTCCCAGTAAGTCGCTGTCTCAGTTGAGTTTAGATCACCGAAAGGTCGTGCCATGTCGAAGCCCTCCGCGGTTGCGGCACCCGTCCACGGAGCCGATCCCAAACGCAAGGCAGCGCTCATCGTGGTGCTCTTCGCCGCGTTCATGGACCTTCTCGACTCCACCATCGTCAACATCGCCATCCCCTCGATCCAGCGGGACCTGGGCACCGGCTACGCGGCCATCCAGTGGGTCGTGGCCGCCTACCTGCTGTCGTTCGCGGTCCTGCTGATCATCGGCGGCCGGCTCGGCGACATGTACGGCCGCAAGCGGCTCTTCCTCGTCGGGGTCGCGAGCTTCACAGTGGCCTCCGCCTTGTGCGGCCTCGTACAGGACCCGCAGGCACTGATCGTCGCGCGTGCCCTGCAGGGTGCGTCCGCGGCCATGATGGTGCCGCAGGTGCTGTCCATCATCACCGCCGCCTTTCCGCCGAAGGAGCGCGGTGCCGCACTCGGCGCGTTCGGCGGCGTCGCCGGCCTGGCCACGGTCGGCGGCCCAGTGGCCGGCGCGCTGCTGATCAACGCCAACCTGTTCGACCTCGGCTGGCGGATCATCTTCCTGATCAACATCCCGGTCGGCATTGCCCTGTTCATCTCCGCGCTGATCGTGATCCGCGAGTCCCGCTCGGAGTACCCGATCAAGCTGGACCTGGTCGGCACCGGGCTGCTCACCGTCGGCCTCCTGCTGCTGCTCTACCCCCTGGTGCAGGGCCGCGAGCTGTCCTGGCCCACCTGGACGTTCGTCACCCTGGCCGCCTCCGTACCGGTGCTGGCCCTCTTCGCCCTCCACCAGAAGCGGCGCAGCGCGCGGGGTGGCTCCGCGCTGATCGTGCCAGACCTGTTCCGCAGCCGGTCGTTCTCCGCGGGCCTGATCGCCAACATGGTCTTCTTCGGCGTGGTCATCGGGCACTTCCTGATCTTCATCATCTTCCTGCAGACGGGCCTCGGGTTCTCCGTTCTGCGAGCCGGCCTCACCGGACTCCCGTGGTCCTTCGGCGTGAGCTTCGGCGCGGCGTTCTCCGCCACCGTGCTCACCGTCAAGATCGGCCGGAAGGTCATGGTCATCGGCGCTGTGCTGCTGGCTACCGGTATGGCGGGCATCGCACTCACCGTCCAGCTGCGCGGAGACCAGATCGGCTCCTGGTCGCTGCTGCCGACCCTGCTCGTCGGCGGTCTCGGAATGGGCATGATCATCGCCCCGATCCTGGACTTCATCCTGTCCGACGTGCCGCCGGAGCACGCCGGCGCCGGCTCCGGAGTCCTCAACGCGTCCCAGCAGGTCGGCGGAGCCATCGGCATCGCGGTGATCGGGGCGTTGTTCCTCGGCTTCCTCGGCGGCGCGGCCGACGAAGCCGCGAAGGACGTCACCCCGCAGCTGCGGGCCGGCCTGACGAAGGCATCGGTGACCCAGAGCCGGCAGCAGGAGATCATCGGCACCTTCGCCCGCTGCTTGACCGACCGCACATCCTCGACGGATCCGGCCGTGTCGCCGGCGAGCTGCCGGCCGCTCGACACCCTGGACAACCCACGGGCCGGTGCGGCCGTCGGTGCCGCCGCGGACAACGCCCGCAGGATCGTGTTCAGCACCGCGCTGCAGCGCACCATCATCGCGCAGATCGGCCTGACCGCCCTGGTCCTGCTCCTCATCCTGCTCCTGCCCCGCCAGGCCCGTCACCACGAAGACTTCCTCCTGGAGGACGAGACCGGCCAGGTGCCCGGACAGGAACCGACCACTCCCAGCATCAGCATCTGACCAACCAACACACCAGGAGGGTTCTCCATGACGCGCAACGCAACCGAACAGACTCCGGTACTGATCGTCGGCGGCGCGGTCGTCGGGCTGTCCACCGCTCTGTTTCTCGCCCGCCGCGGCGTCCGCCCGATCCTCGTCGAACGCCACCCCAGCGCCCTGCTGCACCCCCGGGCCAGGGTCATCAACCCCCGCACCGTCGAGGTCTACCGCGCGGCGGGCCTCGAGGAGGCGATCTTCGCGGACCGCTCGCTCACCTCGGAGCTCAGCGAGAAGCTCATGGTCCGCGCGGACAACCTCGCCGGGCCGGAGATGTTCTCCGCGCCGATGCAGGACGAGGCTCCCGAACTGACCTCCGAGGTGACGCCCTGCACCTGGTGCTCGATCGACCAGGACCGGCTCGAGCGGCTGACGGCCGAGCGGGCTGCCGAACTCGGCGCGGACATCCGCTGGTCCACCGAGCTCGAGACCTTCGAGGAGACGGCGGACGGAATCACCGCGACCATCCGTGACACCGTCACCGGCGAGGAGACCACCGTCTCGGCGCAGTACCTCGTCGGCGCGGACGGCAGCAACAGCCCGGTGCGCGAAGCCCTGGGCATCGCCGCCGAGGGACCGGGCACCTTCGTGCACACCGTGAGCGTGGTCTTCAAGGCCGACCTCAGCGGACCGCTGCGCGGCCGCGACCTGGGGCTCGGCTACTTCGACCAGCCCGACAACGGCACCCTGCTGATGCCCATGGACGGCTCCCGCTGGGTCTTCTACACCCCGTACCACCCGGAGCGGGGCGAGAAGATCGACGACTTCGACGAGGCACGGTGCGTCGAGGCGATCCGGGCTGCGGTCGGCGTCCCGGACCTGGTGGTCGACGAACTCGAGGTACAGATCGCCGCGACGGGCGACAAGATCCTCGGCTTCGAGATCGCCGCCCAGCTCGCCGAGCACTACCGCCGGGGCCGGGTCTTCCTTGTCGGCGACGCGGCCCACGCCATGCCGCCGACCGGGGCGTTCGGCGCCAGCACCGGAATCCAGGACGCGGACAACCTCGCCTGGAAACTCGCCGCGGTGCTGGACCGTACGGCGGGGCCAGGACTCCTCGACAGCTACGAAGCGGAACGCCGGCCGGTGGCCCGCTTCACCATCGAATACGCGATGGCCGAGATGCAGGAACGCTCCCACGACGGCCAGGACGAGAACGGGGTGAGCTACGCGGCGGCGATCCTCGGATACCGCTACCTCTCCGGGGCTCTCATTCCGGAGGACGGAGCCGGCCTCCCGCCCGCTCTCGCCCCCCGGGAACTGGGCCGCCCTGGCACCCGGGCCCCGCACCTCACACTGCGCAACGACGGCAAGGAGCTGTCCACCCTCGATCTCTTCGGCACGGCTCCTGTACTGCTCACCGGCGCCGACGGAACCGGCTGGGAACACGCCGCAGGCCCGGCTGCACAACGGCTCGGCATCGATCTCGACGCACACCGCATCGACGGCGGCACGCTCACCGACCCGAACGGCACCTGGGAAGAGACCTACGGCGTGGGCCCGGAGGGCGCGGTCCTGATCCGGCCGGACGGATTCGTCGCCTGGCGCTCCGTCGGCGCCTGCGCGGAGCCCCAGCACGAGCTGGAGAAGGTCCTCACCCAGGTCTTCGACCGCACGCATGACTACGGAAAGGCCTGACCGGATGGCCAAGAGCCTGGAACAGGAATTCACCGAACCGCTGGGATCAGTCACGGTCGGCCTGCTGAAGGTCGTCAACGGAGCGTCGGAGCTGACTCTCGCCACCGAGGAGAAGGACAGCGAGAGCCTCTACCACGCACGCTTCTCCGGGCTCGTCCCGGACGTGCACGCCGCTCACGGTGTCGTCACACTTTGCTACCCGCGCCGACTGCACCCCCTGCCGGTACGTCGGCACAGCGGACACCTGACGGTGAACGCCACGATCCCCTGGGCCGTCGAGATCGACGGCGGAGCCGGCCGGGTCACCGCCGATCTGTCGCCGGTCGTCCTCACTCGGCTGGAGCTGGGCGGCGGCGCAAGCCACGCGTCGGTCGTCCTTCCCCGGCCCCGGGGAACGGTGCGCATCCGGATCGTCGGCGGCGCCAGCAACGTCACCCTCCGGCGGCCGCACGACGTGTCCGCCCAGATCAAGATCACCGGCGGCGCCTCCCAGCTGACCTTCGACAACCAGCACCTGGACGCCGTCGGCGGCGGCGTCCAGCTCTCTTCCCCCACCTTCGAGTCCGAGGAGAACCGCTACGACATCGAAGTCGTGGGCGGAGCCAGCTCGCTCACCGTCGACCGTTCCTAGTGCCACTTCCGGCAATGTTTGCCGGTCGCGGCACCAGGGCCTGTCCGGGCGATCTCGTCGGGTCCGCGACGACAGCTTCGGCACTCTCCCCTGGGCTCCGCCATGGGGTCCCACCTGGGCTCCGCCATGGGGTCCCACCTGGGCTCCGCCATGGTGGGACCCCACCAGCCTTCGGTCGGGGGTGCCCCCATCGGGCTGATCCTCGAAGACCGCCCGTACAGACCTCAGCTCCTCACCGCGCGTCCCACCACCCAGGCGCACCCCGGGGCCGTTCGCCCCGAATGCGTCTCCCCGACCGGAGTACTGCCATGTATCTGACGCTCTCCAGGCTGGACTTCATCCTCTCCCTCGTTCTCTTTCCGGCCTGGCTGGCTGCCGCGCTCACCGTGCGAAGGCTGGCCTCCCTGCCCACCGCGGGACGGCTGCGACGCGGGGCCCGTATCGCTCTCGTCGTCACCGCCCTGGCCTCACTCCTGGCCCTCGCCAGGCTGTTCGCGTTCAGCCGGATCGCCGCCTTCGGCTGGGTGTTCGTCGGCGACCGCAGGATGTACACGACGCTGCTGCTGCTCCTGCCCGGGTTCCTCGCGACCCTCGGCTGGAGCTTCCCGCACCTATGGGCGACGGCCCGGCGGCGCGTCACGGACCGTACGGCCGCCGTCCCTGCTGCGGAACGGGCCCGCTTCGCGGCACCGCGGCGCGCGTTCCCGCCGCAGCTCGCCGCGTTCGGTTCGCTCGGCGGGTTCTTCGAGAAGTTCCTCCCGCCGAACCGGCCGGTGTGGCTGAACCTGCTGGTGTACGGCGCGATTCTCGTCGTCGGCGCCGCGCTGCTGGCCCGGCGGGCCCGGATCAGGGCGTCCCGCGTCTCCGGGACGGCCGGGGCGCCGCAGCGCTCCCGGGGCCGCACGCTGGCCGTACGGCTCGGAACCACGGTCGTGGTGTCCGGCGCGATCGCCGCCCTGGTCGCCACCGGCATCCAGAGCAGCACGTTCCCGGACACATTCTCCATGATGCAGGGCCCGGCGGACTACGGCGGGGGCCCGTCGGCCTCCCACGGCGGCCACCCGGCCGGCCACCACGGCATGGCGGCGATGCCCGGCGCGTCCTCGGTCGGTACCGTCAGCGTGAACGACCTGAAGACACGCGGCGGCATTCCCGACCGGCGGTTCACCCTCACCGCCCAGGAAAAGAAGATCAGGCTGGCCTCCGGCCGGACCGTGGACGCCTGGGCGTTCAACGGGCAGATCCCCGGCCCCGAGCTGCGGGTGAAGCAGGGCGAGCTGGTGGCGGTCACGCTCGTCAACCGGCTCTCGAAAGACCCGGTCAGCATCCACTGGCACGGGATGGACGTACCCAACGGAGAGGACGGGGTGGCCGGCGTCACGCAGAACGCGGTCCAGCCCGGCGCCTCGTACACCTACCGCTTCAAGGTCGGTGAGTCCGGCAGCCGCTGGTACCACTCGCATCAGCAGGGGTCGGAGCAGATCAGCAGGGGGCTGTTCGGTCCGCTGGTGATCGACCCGGCCGCGCCTCGGTCCGCCGTCGACCAGGACGTCACCGTCATCGCGCACGACTGGAAGGCCTCGCCGGGTGTTCTCCGCCCGTCGTTCGGCACCTCGGACGTTCTGGACCGCCGCCGGGTACGTCCCGGGGACAGGGTCCGGCTGCGGCTGATGAACACCAGCAACCTGACCAGGACGTTCACCCTCACCGGGACACCGTTCCGGGTCACCGCACTCGACGGCACGGACCTCAACGAGCCGGGCGAACTCAACGACCGCCGGCTCGTCCTCGCCGCGGCCGGCCGGATGGACCTGGAGTTCACCATGCCGGCCACACCGGTGCGGCTGGTGGACCTGCAGGCACCCGAGGCGGGCATCGCGTTCTCGGCCGACGGCAAGGGATCGGCCGAACCGAAGCTCGACGGGCCCGAGTTCGACAAGACCTCTTACGGAGAGTCGGCCGCCACCTCGTTCGGCCCGGACAGCAAGTTCGACCGGAACTTCACCCTGGTCACCGATGACTGGCTGGGCTTCTACGACGGGGTGTTCGGCCTGCGGCAGACCGTGAACGGCCGGGTCTTCCCCGACACCCCGATGCTGATGGTCAGGGAAGGCGACATGGTCCGCACCCGGTTCGTCAACCGCGGCGAGGAGGACCACCCGATGCATCTGCACGGGCATCACATGCTGCTCCTCCGCCACAACGGCAAGACGCTCACCGGCAGCCCCGTCTGGCAGGACACCGTCCTGGTCCGGCCCGGCGAGGAGTGGGAGGTCGCGTTCAAGGCCGACAACCCCGGCATCTGGATGGACCACTGCCACAACTTCGTCCACACGGCCCTGGGCATGATGCTGCACCTGTCCTACGAAGGGGTCACCACACCGTACCGAATCGGCGGCACCGCCGGAAACCTGCCGGAATAGCAGTCCGCGGCCCGCAATCGAAGAGGAGGGCCGGGTCGCCCGGCCCTCCTCTCACATGACGCCCTTGCCACCGGCTCGGAGTTGGCACCACCTCTTCCCCCAGGGGACTTCCACCTTCAAACAACCGCCCAGGCAGGCCACACCATGCCAAGGGCCCTGTCCCAGGGACTGGGACAGAGCCCTTGGCATGTCATCGGGTCAGTACGCCGCATCGACCTCGTACACGGCGAAAGCGACCGGCGTCCTCGTGTCCCGGAACGGCCTCAGCGGCGCCGTGTCGTCCCGGTGCTGCGCCCCCGACTCCCACACGCGGAACGCGTCGAGGCTCTCCCACCGGCTCATCACAGCCAGCGATGTGGGGTCGAAGGGGTTGCGCAGCAGCTCGTTGCCGAGCATCCCGGGTGCCTCGGCGAGCCGGGCACTGACCAGATGGTAGGCATCGCGTACGGCGTCGAGCTGCTCCTCGTCGTGGGCGGCCTGGTAGACCATGACCCGGACCTCACCCGGCATCGCCCGCCGCCCGCCCTCCGATGTGCGCAACGATCTCCATGGTGTGGAAGGAACCCCCGGACCGGAACGGATGCAGCTTCGCCCGGTGTTCGAGATGCTCGGGACTGTTCTCGAACTTCCGGAAGCGGGGTTCGTCCAGCCAGTCGCTGACGATGTAGTACGTACTGTCCTCGTCGGTCGCCCGGGAGAGCCATTGCCCCAGATTCGCGGGGTGGCCGGTGACGGCGTCGGTGCCCTCGTGCCACGCCTGCTCGAACTCCTTCTCCAGCCCCGCCCGGACCTCCATGCGGAGCATCACCCGAAATGCCGTCATGAGATACCCCCGTCGACACCGATTGTGGCACCGGTCACGTAACGGGACAGGTCGCTGGCGAGCCACAGCACCGCGCCCGCCACCTCGTCGGGCTTACCCAGCCGGCCGAGCGCGGTCTTCGCGCTGTACCGCTCGGTCATCAGGGTCCGCTGCTCCTCGGGCATGTTGTGGAAGTTCTCGGTCTCGACGACGCCGAGGGCGAGTACGTTGAAGCGGATGTTCTGCGCACCGAACTCCTTGGCGAGGGAGCGGTTCAGGCCGACGAGCGCTGCCTTCGTGGCGGTGTAGTGGGCGCGCAGCGGAATCCCGGCCTCGACAGCCTTGGAGCCGATGGAGACCACGGACGACCCGTCGTCGAGCAGCGGCAGCGCGTGCTGAATGACGAGGTGGGCGCCGGTGACGTTGGTGGCGAGGACCCGCTGCCACTCCTCGAAGGGTAGGTCCGCGTAGGGGATGTGGCTGATCGCCCCGGCGTTGTTGACCAGCAGGTCGAGACGGCCGTACAGCTCGCGGACACGCTGCAGCAGGCCCGCGATCTCGGCGGGTTCGGCGATGTCGGCGCGCAGCACATGGTGCTCGCCGCCGATCTCCTTCAGCTCTCTTTCCAGCGAGTCGACGTAGTCCCCCTCCTGCCGGTAGCAGGTGATGACGTCCACGCCCGCACGGGCGAGCGCCAGGACGATGCCGCGCCCGACACCGCGGGTGCCACCGGTGACCAGGGCCTTCTTGCCTTTGAGTTCGAGATCCATGAGTTCCTCCACACAGGTGGACACGCGGGACACGCGTTCACAAAAGGACGACGAGGGCTGTGCAGTTGAGCAGGAAGGAGAGTGCGGTCAGGACGCTGCGCCGGAGGTTCCAGGCGCCCCACGCGCGGCGGGGGTCGAGTTCGGCGAAGTTCTCGGGCAACGCGTCCGGGTCGAGGGTCTGCACCCACTTGTTGACCGGGACGTTCTTGGTGAGCGAGATGACGACGGTGACCGCCGCGGACGCGGCACCGGCGGTGAACAGGGCGCGCGAGACCGGGTCCGGCGCCAGGACCGCCAGGGCGATGTCGCCGAGTACGGTGCCCAGCAGGCAGAGCGGCATCGCCGGGTCGTAGCGGGTGGCGAAGAACGCGTGCGCGTGGACGTAGCGGTCCGCCGGAAGGGCCATGAGCAGCGGCCAGCCGCCGAGCTGGGTGCCGAACAGCACCCCGGCTGCGAGGCCGCTGAGCAGCACCACCAGCGGAGCGAGGTAGGCCAGCACCGGAGTACCTCCAACGGTGTTCGGATCAGGCGGTGACGTCGAGGGCCGCGGCGGCCTCGACCTTGTCCTTGATCAACTTCATCTGGACGGCCGTGTTGCGGTTCAGGTGTTCGGTCATGGCCGCGTCCGTCACCGGGGCCTGCGGCTTCATGTGGAAGTCCTGGACCCAGCGCATCCGTACGCCGCCCGCGGGCTCCTGGGTGTACTCCCAGAAGATCCGCATGAACTCGAACGGACCGGTCTCCACCCGGTGGGCGTGGACCGTCCTCGACGCCGGGTCGGGGGTGCGCTCGGAGACCCAGCTCCAGACGTTGCCGTCCTCATCGGGGTGCATGGTCAGCCGGAACGTGACGCTCGCGCCCTCCTGCTTCAGCACCTCCACCGAGGCGTACTCGCTGAACAGCCGGGGCCAGCTCTCCAGGTCGTTCGTCATCTCCCACACGGTGTCGAGCTGTGCGTCGATGACGATCGAGTTGTCGGTGTGTCCCGCCATCGCGGGCCTCCTTCACTGAGGATCGGAACCGCCGTTCACCGGCGGATTACGTCAACCGCCCACGACGAGAGCCGACGTGAAACCGCCGTGGCCGCGGGCCAGGATCAGGGCGTGGTGCAGTGGCTGCTGCCGGGGCTCCCCCACGACCAGGTCGATCTCGTATCCGGGTGCGGGCACGGCTGTACCGGGGGTGTGCGGGATCACGCCGTCGCGCAGCGACAGCAGAGCGGTGGCGACGTCCAGCGGGGCGCCGCCGCCGTAGAGCCGGCCGGTGAGGGCCTTCGGCGCGGTGACCGGGACCGCCCGGGGCCCGAAGACCTCGGTGATGGCCTGGGCCTCGGCCCGGTCCTCCTCGGGCAGGCCTGCGGCGTCGGCGAACACCACGTCGATGTCGCCCGGCAGGAGGCCGGCGTCGGCGATGGCCTGCGCGGCGGTGCGGCGCAGGGCGCGCGGCCGGCCGGTCTCCGGCGCCGGGTCGAATCCCGCGGCATAGCCGAGGACCCTGCCGTAGCCGTCGCCCGCGCCGCGTTCGGCCGCGGCCGACGCGTTCTCCAGGACGATGATCGCCCCGCCCTCGCCGGGCAGGTACCCGCTGGCGTCAGCGTCGAACGGGAGGTACGCGCGGGCCGGGTCCTGGACCGTGGACAGCTTGCCGGTGGACAGCTGCGCGGTCAGGCCGTACGGGCACAGCGAGGCGTCGGTGCCGCCGGTGACGACGAGCCGGGAACCCTTGCGGGTGAGCCTCCTGGCCTGGCCGATGGCATCTAGGCCGCCCGCCTGTTCGCAGGCCATGACCCCGCACGGGCCGCGCATGCCGTGCTGGATGGATACCTGTCCGGTGGTGGCCGCGTAGAACCACGCGATGGACTGATAGGCGCCGACCCAGGAGGGGGCCTTGGTGTAGAGCGCCTCCATTTCCCGCTGTCCGAACTCGGTCCCGCCCGACGACGAGGAGGTCACAACGGCCATCTCGTACTCGGGCAGGTCCTTGGGGTTCACCTTCGCGTCGGCCAGGGCGGCTTCGGCGGTGTGCAGCGCGAGGTGCGTCCAGTGGTCCGTCTGCGCGATGAGTCGGCTGGGCACCCGTTCCCGCGCGATGAAGCCGGGTACCTCCCCTGCCAGGCGCACCGGATAGGGCGAGGGGTCGAAGCGGCCGATGCGGCCGATCCCCGACTTCCCGGCGAGTACCGACGCCCAGTGTTCCTCGGTTCCGATGCCGGTGGGCGCGGTGATGCCGAGCCCGGTGACGACCGGAGGCCTGGTGCCCGTGTCCGTCTGCCTCACGATCAGTTCCTCCCGTACTCGACCGCGCCGGGACGGGCCAGGAGCATCGCGGTCTGGAAGCCGCCGAATCCGCTGCCGACGCTGAGCACGACGTCCATGGAATGCTCACGAGCGGTCAGCGGCACATAGTCGAGGTCGCACGCGGGGTCCGGGTTGTGTAGGTTCGCGGTCGGCGGCACGACCTGACGTTCCAGCGCGAGGGCGCAGGCGGCGACCTCGATGGAGCCGATCGCACCGAGGGAGTGCCCGACCATGGACTTGATGGAGCTCACCGGTACGTCGTAGGCGTGCTGCCCCAGGCTCCGCTTGAAGGCGGCGGTCTCGTGCCGGTCGTTCTGCTTGGTGCCGGAGCCATGGGCGTTGATGTAGCCGACGGCGGTGGGGTCGAGCCCCGCCTGGTCCAGGGAGACCCGGATGGCCTCCGCCATCTCCCGGCCGTCCGGCTTGAGACCGGTCATGTGGAACGCGTTGCTGCGGCCGGCGAAGCCCACGATCTCGCCGTAGATCCGCGCCCCGCGGCGTTCGGCGGCCTCCTTCTCCTCCAGGACCATGACCGCCGAGCCCTCGCCGAGTACGAAACCGTCCCGGTCCCGGTCGAACGGGCGCGAGGCGTGCTCGGGGTCGGCGTTGTTCGCCGTGGTGGCCTTGATCGCGTCGAAGCAGGCCGAGGTGATGGGGGACAGCGGCGCGTCGGTGGCGCCGGCCAGCGCGACGTCCGCGCTGCCCTCCTCGATGAGCTGCACGGCGTGCCCGATGGAGTCCAGACCCGAGGTGCAGCCGGTCGAGATCAGCGCGACCGGGCCCTCCGCTCCCGCGTCCCGCGCCACCTCCACGGCGAGGGTGCTCGGGACCATGTAGCCGTACAGGTGCGGGACCCCGTACGTGTGGTCGAGGAGCCACTGTTTGCCACCGTCGCTGAGGACGGCGTACTCCTCCTCCAGGCCCATGGTGCAGCCGACCGCGCTGCCGACGCTGACCGCCAGCCGCTCGGGGTTCAGGCCCGCGAGGTCCAGGCCGCTGTCGGCGACCGCCTCGCGCGCGGACACGACGGCGAACTGCGCGGCCCTGTCCATCCGCCGTATCTGCCGCGCCTCCAGCCCCGCCGAGATGGGGTCGAAATCCACCTCGGCGCCGACCTGGGAGCGGAACGGCCCGATGTCGAAGAGGGAGATCCGCCGGGTCGCCGTACGGCCCTCGGACAGCAGCTCCCAGAACGCCTCACGGCCGATTCCGCCCGGCGCGACGACACCGATGCCCGTGATGACGGCGCGTCGGCTCACGGGGCTCCACCCACCTGCGGGTTCTCCAGCTCGGGGCTCTGCGCCTCCTCGGTGTCCACATGGCCGAGGTCGGGCCGGGGGGCGAGCGGGGAAAGATGGAAGGCGCAGGTGGCGGTCGACTCGCCGGCGTTGACCAGCCGGTGCCGTACCCCGATGGGGACGTACAGCGAGTCGCCCGGGCCGAGAGCGATCTTCTCGCCGTCCAGGGTCATCTCGAGCCGGCCGGTGACGACATGCAGGAATTCTTCGGAGTACGGGTGGTAGTGCTCGGTGATGAAGTCGCCCGCCTCCAGACTCATCACACCGCCGAAGCCCGAGGTGCAGGCCACGGTCCTGGGGCTGAGGGTGACCCGGATGTCGCCGCCCCGGCGGGTGTTGGCCGCGACTTCGCCGGCGGCCACCTTCACGGTCCTGGTGATCGCCGTGGTCACTGGATCCGCCCTCCGTCCTTGGTCCACACGTAGAAGGCCTGCGCCATGGCGTCCTTCGGTTCCTGCCAGTTGGGGTCGTACGGCTCCACGCACTGCGCGAGACGCTTGTTGATGTCGTCGTAGAGCGGGTGGCTCCGGGCCTTGTACAGATTCGGGGTGATGTCCTCGTCGGCCTCGACGAGGTGGAAGTACAGCTCGTGGAAGCGGAAGAGGGTCCGCCGGCTGACGCCGACCATGTGCGGCAGGTCGGTCGAGTCGGACTCCTCGAAGATCTCGGCGATGTCCTTGGTCTTGCCCGGTTTCAACCTCGCCACGATGAGCGTTCTGTGCACTGTGGGCCTCCTACGAATGCCTGCTGACGACAGGAGACGGACACCGTCGCACCGGGTTCTAAAGACACACTCGAGTCGGCCTGCAGCACCGGTGCCGTCCGGACCGGCCCGCGCCCCCTGCACGGAACCTCGAGGACGCCGCGAGCGGCCTGTTCTGCGATAGGGCGGCAGCACACCGTCAGCCGACCGAGCACAGGAGCAGCCATGCCGTTCGCCGCCATCACCTACGACATCAAGCCCGGCTTCGAGAAGGAACTGACCGCGATCTTCAGCGATTTCCGGCGGGTGCGGTCCAGCGATGCGAAGGACGCCGAGGGCCGGACCGCCGGCACGATCCTGGCCACCGCCGTCTTCCTGCGGGACGACACAATGGTCCGCGTGATCGAGTACACCGGGGACCTGGAGACGGTCGCCCGCCATATGGCCACGCAGCCCGGGGTGCGTGAGGTGGAGGCGAAGCTCAAGCCGTATCTGAGCAGGCCACGGGAGACCGATACGGTCGAAGGCTTCGTCGCCACCTTCAAGCGGAGCCTGCTGACGACCGTCACCCAGATCTCGGTGCGCGATCTGGCGGCCCGGGCCTGAGCGTGGGTACGGCAGAGCCGCAACCGGCCGGGCCGGTTGCGGCTCTCTCCTGCCTTCAGACCCTGATGCCAGCTCAGAAAGCCATCGAAGCAACGGCGTTGAGCGCCAGGACGATCAGCGCGAGTGCGGTGCGCAGCAGGTGCCAGCGCCGCCACAGGGGGCGCGGGTCCTGCCAGCCGGCGGGCAGCACCGTGGGGTCTTCGATCTCCTTGACCCGGCGGTTGATCGGCACATTGGCCAGGTGGGAAACCGCCGAGACGCCCAGCATCAAGACGGCGGCGAGGGCGAGCAGGACCCGGGTGGAGCCGCCGGTCATCGCCGCGAGCACGCCGTCGAGCAGGGTGGTGCCCAGGACGATGACAGGCATCGTCGGGTCCCAGTTGCGGCCGAGCAGCTGGTGCGCGTAGACGTACGTGCCGGTGGGCATCGCGAAGAGCGCGGGCAGCACGCTCAGGGCGACGGCGAAGAGGACACCGGCGGTGATCCCGCTGCCGAGCAGCGCGGCAACGCCCAGCAGTTCCTCCATGGTCGCGCCCTCCTTCAGACCTTCGCGGGGTGCGTGTCCATGGTCAGCTGGGAGATGGAGCGCATGGTCGCGTCGCGGAAGTAGGCGGCGAAGCCCTCGGCGCTGTCGGTCTCGCGCTGCTCGGCGAGGTAGGGCGCGAGCTGCTGTTCGAGCATGTGGACGCCCTTCTGGGCGGCCATGTGCTTGCCGACCGCGGCGAAGTCGCCCTCGTAGTGGATGACCCGGACTATCACGTCATCCTTGATGAACACGCCCGTGCCGAGCAGCCGGCCCGCGGCCTCGCCGTCGTCACCGGTGAAGTCCGGTGTGTCGGCCCGCTGGAAGCCGGCGAATATCTCGGCGATGTCGTCCTCGTGGCCGGGCTTGACCCGGTAGGTGATCGCTGCGTACGGCATCAGATTCCTCCATCGACTTCGATCGTGGTGCCAGTGACATAGGTCGCGGTGTCACCGGCGAGGTAGAGCACCGCACCGGCGACGTCGTCGGGTGTGCCGAGTCGTCCCAGGGCCGTCATCCCGGCGAGTCGCTGCGCGATCTGCGGTGGCAGGCCCGCGCCGGGCTCGGTCTCGGTGACACCCGGTGCGACGGTGTTGACCCGGATGCCGCGGCCGCCGAGTTCCTTGCCCAGGGCCCGGCCGAAGCCGACCAGGGCGGCTTTCGAAGCGCTGTAGTGGACGCCGAACGCCCGTCCCCGCAGGGCCACCGAGGCGCCGACGTTGACCACCGACGCCCCGTCGGCGAGCAGGCCGAGGAGGGCGCGGGTGACCAGGTAGGCCGAGGTGACGTTGTGGTCGATGACGCGGTGCCACTCCTCCGCGTCCAGGTCGTCGAACTTCACATGGCCGTCGACGCCGACGTTGTTCACCAGCACGTCGAGGCCGCCCAGGTGTTCGCGGACCGCGTCGGCCAGGGCCGCGGTCCCTTCGGCGCTCGTGACGTCCGCCTGGACGAGGACGTGGTCCGGCCCGGTTCCGGCCAGATCGCGGGCCAGCTCCTGGGCGGGCTCGCCGGCGGTTCGGTGACCCACGACGACCCGCGCGCCGGCCCGGGCGAAGGCGAGTGCCGTCGCCCGGCCGATGCCCCGGGTCCCGCCGGTGACCAGCACCCGCTTGCCGGTCAGGCCGGTGTCCGAAGGCGCCGTCATCAGTGGGCCTCGGCGGGCAGGCCGACGTTGACCAACCGGAGCAGCATGCGGGGGGTCTCCGCTTCGGCGATGGCGTCGTCCGACAGTTCCACGCCGCGCTCCCGGTTGATCACGTTGGTGATCTGGAGCAGGGCGAGGGAGTCGTAACCGAGGTCGAAGAAGGAGACGTCGAGGACGCCGTCGTCGGTCAGGTCCACCCCCTCGTCGGGGTCCCCGGCGCACACGCGCAGCAGATCGGTCAGCTCGCGCAAGGTGAACTCACTCATCACGGAAGGTCCTTTCGAGGTGTTCATCTCGGTTTTGTGGTTCGTCCGGCTCAGATGGCCCTGACCAGCCGCCCCGCTGCGGGCGGAAAGTGCCCGCCCAGGTCGAGTTCGGGTGCGGAGTCGAGCACGGCGCGCTGCATGTTCCGCAGGCTCTGCGAGGGGCCGAGTCCCAGTTCCCGGCCGAGGACGGCGCGCAGCCGTTGGTACACGTCCAGGGAGCTGCCGCGCCGACCGGCGCGGTACAGGGCCAGCATCAGCTGTTCGTGGAGGCCCTCGTGGAGCGGATAGCGGGCGGCAAGTCCTGACAGTTCGCCGATGAGCTCGTGGTGCCTGCCGAGGTACAGATCGGCCTCGATGCGCCGGCCGAGGATACTCAGCCGGCACTCCTCGAGCCGGGTGGCCTCCACTTCGAGCAACGCGCCGCACTGCACGTCGATGAGAGCGGGCCCGCGCCAGAGTGCGAGTGCCTGCCGGAACAGCGCGGACGCGGCGGTGCAGTCCCCCGCCTCCAAGGCCCGGTGGCCGGCTCCGGAGAGCCGGTCGAACTCCGCCACGTCGACGTCGCCGCCCTGGGTGTCCAGCAGATAGCCGCCGGATTCGGTGACGAGGACGCTCTTCGCGCCGAGCGGCAGATCGGCGCTGTGGCCGCCGACGGCGGACGAGATCAGGTTGCGCAGTTGCAGGATGTACGTCTGCAACGTTGTCTGCACGCTGCGCGGCGGAGATTCTCCCCACAGTTCCTCGACCAGTGCGTTCACGGAGACCACCTGGTCGGGGTGGAGTGCGAGCAGGGCGAGGACCTTGCGGGGTTTGACAGCCGTGGGCACCACCGATGCCCCTGCCTGCATCACCCAGCACGGACCGAGTACGCCTATGTCCATTTTCGGGCTTCCCTTCGCGTCAGGTGTTGAGCCCGGCGAGCCGCGACGGCGAGCCGGAGCCCAGGGCCGAGGCGAGAAGCTGTGACAGCTCACCGCCACGGACGAAGAAATGGCCGCCGGCAATGGTTCGCAGCTCGAATGCGGCAGTGGTGTACTGGTCCCAGGAACGCATTTCGCCGGCCGGGGCGACCGTGTCGTCCCGGCCGGCGAAGGCCCGCAAGGGACACGGCAGGGCATCCCCCGATCCGTCCCGGAGACTGCGCGCGAGCTGCAGATCGTCCCGCAGGGTGGCGAGTAGGGTGCGCAGCCGCTCGGGCCGTTGCACCAGGTATTCGGGCAGGTCACCGCAGCGGGACAGCAGCCCGAGCAGCTCCTGGTCGGGTAGTTCGTCGCCGTCGGTGAACCGGCCGGGCAGATGGGGCGGACTGCACGCGCCCACCAGGACCGAGTCCGGCGCGCGGTGGCCTTCACGCACCCGGTGCAGGGCGAACCGGTAGGCGACGAGGGCGCCCATGCTGTGCCCGTAGAAAGCGTGCGGCTGATCCAGCAAGCTGCCCAGGGCTTCGGCCAGTTCCCGCATGAGCCGGTTCCCGTCGGTGATCCGGGCCTCGCGCAGCCGTGTCTCCCGGCCAGGGAGCCGGACCGGCAGGACGCGCACCTGCGGGCCCAGCCGTTGCCGCCAGCGGGCGAAGGTCATCGCCCCCGCGCCGGCGTGGTGGAAACAGAACAGACTCAGCGGTGCCTCGCTCTGCGGATGACCTACCACGTAGCGGTTCACGCAGTTCCCCTCTGCCGGTTCCGGCCTCCCCTTGGCTTGGCCAGGGGATCCCGCTGGACTCGCCAGCGACGTCGAGGTGCAGATCGTTACCGCGTGGCCTGGAGAAACACTCGACAGGGGGTGGAAAGGCCTGGGACGGGGGACGTCCGGGATCCAGTGGCCTACGAGCCTCACCCGACGGTCCGGGCATACAAAGACCGGCATCCGGTACAGCCGAGGAGGGCCGAAGTGACGCATGCCGAAGTCCATTGGGAGATCCAGACCCTGTACGCCCACCAGATGCGGCTCTACGACGACGGGGCCTATGAGAAATGGGCGGCGACCTTCACCCCGGACGCGACCTTCGAGATCGATCTGCTGCCGGGACCGCTCGCCGGCCGACGGGCGATCGGGGAGGCGGCGCTGCACATCCGCGACCGGCTGGACCGGGAGGACGTGCAGCACCGCACCTGGATCGGGATGCTGACGGTGGAACCCCGTCACGACGGGACGGTGTGCGCCCGGTCGTACGCGCTGGTGCTGGCGATCCCCCGCGGCGGGAAGCCGGAGCTGCGGCACACCGCCGTCTGCGAGGATCTGCTGGTCCGGGACGGTGCAGGCGGGTGGCTGGTCCACGACCGCCAGGTGGTCCGGGACGCGGTGGGCTGAGAGCGTTTCAGCCCACCAGTGCACCGCCGTAGGGCCGGATCGGTTCCTCCCGCAAGTCCAGGGCCGGGTCGGAGCGCAGGATCGCCCGCTGGAGACGTCGTACTGGGGAAGAGGGCTCCAGGCCCAGGTCTTCGACGAGGCTGTCGCGCAGGCGTTGATACGTGTCCAGGGCATCGGCGGTACGGCCGGCCCGGTACAGGGCGAGCATGAGTTGGCCGTGCAGGTTCTCGTGCATGGGGCAGCGGCCTGCCAGCCCGGTCAGTTCACCGATGAGCTCGTGGTGCCGGCCGAGTTGCAGGTCGGCGTCGATACGCCGCTCCAGGGCTCCCATCCGGCACTCGGTGAGCCGGGTCACCTCGATGGATATCTGGGTCCCGTGCGTCACGTCGACCAGGACCGGCCCGTGCCACAGTTCGAGCGCCGAGCTCAGCAGGATGGAGGCGCGCGCCATGGATCCGGCCTCGAACGCGGCATAGCCCGCGGTGATCAGGCGGTGGAACTCCAGGGCATCGACACACGCCGGATCCACCTCGAGCAGGTATCCGCCGTACCGGGTGACCAGGATCCCGTTGACATCCCGTGCTCCGTCCTTGAGTGCGGCGCGCAGTTTGCGTCTCAGTTGCAGGATGTACGTCTGCAGGGTGGTGGGGGCGCTCCGCGGGGGAGAAGTTCCCCACAGTTCCTCCATCAGGTCCTGCACGGTGACGATGTGGTTCGCGTTGAGTGCGAGCAGAGAGAGTAGCTGCCGGGGTTTGGCAGCCGTCGGCACGATGGACACGCCGGCCTCGTGTGCCGCCAGAGGCCCCAGAATGCTGAACTGCATGGCAAGTCCTTTCCTTGAACTTCCCTCCCACATCAGGGCTTGGTCGTTGAGGCTGGCATGTGCCGGGGCCCAGCACCAGGGAGGTAATCACGAATCAGATCACCGGCCCTGGCAGGAAGAGACCATGAGATTTTCACAGGAAGCACATGACGTGTGCCACTGTCAATAAGCCGGCCGGCACAGCAGGCTTCCCCACAGCAACAGTTCGCCGATGCGTACACGAAATCCTTGGGAGCAGATCCATGCCTGAACGGATCGATCAGGACCGTGGCGTTTCGCGGAACTCGTTGCGCAGAGCTTTTTCCAGCCGGAGCTGAGCGACCGGTACACGGCCGATCGTCACTCGGTCCTTGCGGACTTCGGCCTTCAGCTGACCGAAGGCGGCATCGCGCCGCGGCTTCTCGCCGCGGCGGAGAAGGACGCCATGCTGGTGTCCTCGACCCGTGGTCCCTGGACAACGCCGCGGAAGTGCAACCCTTCGTCATCACGTACACCAGTCCGGTCCGGATCGAAGGAACGGACCGCATCCCGGCATGAGCGACCCGGTGCTTTCCCGCTCGCCACGGGTGGGATTCCGCAAGTACCTGAAGCCCGTGGTGGTGCCCGGGGATGCCAACTGCCTCATCTACGAGCGTGGGTGACGGCCGTACGAGGGAAACAGCCGGCTCCCGTCGCCCCCTGCTTACGGGAGCCGTGACTTCCCGGCTCTGCTCCGGGACGCTCAGGGCGCCGTGACCGCGGCCGAACTCGGCAGCGTGGTCGGCCGGCTGGCCCGTGAGAACGTCGCGGGTCTCTCCGCGACCGCCGCCCCGGCCGACGCCTACTGGGAAGCGGCCGGCCTGGATTCCGCACAAGCCCGGAGCGGCACGGGCGCAGCACACCGGATCCGCTTGATCAGCCTCGCCGGCGCGGGCGCCGACGAGAAGCCCGTCCACGATGCACTGTCCGCCGCCGGACTCGGCCTCGTCCCGGACGACGCCGGGCCGGGGGACGAGGCGCTCACCATCGTACTGTGCGACACCTACCTGGACCCGATGCCGCAGGCACCACACCCGAAAGGCAGTCTACCTGATCGGTAGTCACTCGCGTACGCTCTGCCAAACCAAGGGGCAGGGGAGACGGGTGATGGCGGAGCAACACGAGTGGTCGGCCTCGCGTGGTCCGGGAGTACCGCAAGGGGCTCGTGCCTGGCCCTGGTTGGCGGACGCGCCGACGCCCACGCTTTCCGTCGCCATCCTTCTGGTGCCGTTGGTCTGTATGTCCGCGGCTTCCGTTCTGAACCTGGTAGCCACCGGCCACAGCCATGGCGAGGTCGTGTTGCAAGGCACGTTCCTGCTGGGAATTCTGAGCGTGCAGATTCTGCACTGTGCGCCGTCCCGGTACCGCTGGAGTCTGCGGAACAGACGCTGGATTCTCATCGTGCAGTGCGGACTCACCTATGTGCCATTTCTCTATCTGGGTGACTCCTGGGTGGGCATGCCCGGCTTTCTGGCCGGGTCTCTGCTCCTTACCCCCAGCGGCCCGCTGTCCTGGGTGTTATCGGCTCTCGTTCCGGGAAGCATGCTGGTCATCTCGACCGCGTTCGGCCATACACCGCTGCAGACCGCGCACTACGTCCTCTGCACCCTCCTGACCGGAATGATCGTCTTCGGTCTGACCCGGCTCTCCGACATGGTGGAGGCCGTCCAGGCCGTCCAGGCCGCCCAGGCCGAGATGGCCCGGATGGCCGTCGCCCGGGAGCGGCTGAGGTTCGCCCGGGATCTTCACGATCTGCTGGGCTACAGCCTGTCCGCCATCATCCTGCGCAGCGAGCTGACCTTCCGTCTGGTGGACACGTTCCCCGACCGCGCCCGCGATGAGATCGCCGCTGTCCTGGAGATCTCCCGGCGGGCCCTCGCGGATGTCCGGCAAGTCGCCCGCGGCTACCGGAACATGTCCCTGACCGACGAAGCCGCCTCGGCGAAGTCGGTTCTGGAGGCCGTCGGCGTCGCGGCCACCATCAAGCTCTCCTGCGACGAACTGCCGGGCCAGGTGAGTACCGTGCTCGCCACCGTGCTGCGGGAGGGCATGACCAACGTGCTCCGGCACAGCAAGGTCAGACATTGCGGGATCTGGATATGGGCGAAGGACGAAAGCGTGCGAATGGCGATCGTCAACGACGGCGTGACGGCGGGCTTGAACCCCCGCGACGGGGCCATGCACAGCGGCAGCGGACTGGGGAACCTCAGCCTGCGGCTCTCCGAGATCGGCGGACGGTTGGAGGCCGGCGTGGGGGACGACGGGCAGTTCCATCTGGTCGCCGTGGTTCCGTTACGGCTCGGCGAGGTCGGCCGGGAGGCCGTGGCAGGGCGGGTGGAGCGAAGAGGCCGCCTGGTGGAGGAGAAGGGTTCCGCCGCGTGACTCGGGCCGTCCGCCGAACACGATCGCGTGGCCTGCGCGGATGCTGCCGGCGAGGCCGTAGTGGCACCGACATCGTGCTGCCACGCCGAGGCGGCTGCCGGCCACGATCCGACCCCGACCGGGTTGAAGAACAAGCTCAGACCCAGCCGGCTTCCTGGGCTATGCGAATGGCGTCCAGCCGGTTGCGAGCGTTGATCTTCGCCACGATGGTGGTCAGGTAGTTCCGCACTGTCCCCGCCGACAGGCTCAGCCGGGAGGCTATCTCCATGGCCTCCGCGCCCTCCGCGGCGTATCTGAGCACTTCGACCTCACGCCGCGTCAGCGGGTTCGCCCGTGCGTCCCAGGCTGCCAGTGCCAGATGGGGGTCGATGACCCGTTCCCCTGCCACCACCCTGCGGATGGCGTCCGCGAGCTGCGGCGGCGGGGCGTCCTTGAGGATGAAGCCGGAAACGTGCGCGTCGAGCGCCCGCCGCAGTGTTCCGGGGCGCCCCAGGCTGGTCAGCATCAGTGTCCGACAGGACGGAGCCCGATCGTGGATCAGACCGGCGGCGGTAAGACCGTCCATCCCGGGCAGGCCGATGTCGATGACAGCGACGTCGGGGCGCCAGCGGATCACGGCAGGGAGGATGTCCGGGCCGGAGCCGACCTCGTCCACAACGTCGATGTCGGCCTCCAGGTCCAATAGGGCGACCAGCGCGCCGCGGACCATGTGCATGTCCTCGGCCAGCACGATACTGATCATGAGGCTCCCCGCCGCCATGGCCGCCATGGGATCGCTGGCTGCCGACCAGTGAAAACATGGCAGAGGATACCCGCACTCGAACGATTCAAGACAAATATTCAGCGTGACCGCGTTGGGTGACGGTTTCGGGTATGGGGTGACGGTCGGTGACCGGTGGTAAGCGGCTGGTCGGGCGGGGTGGTCAGGCCGGGGCGGTAGCAGCTGGGGGAGCCGGGTTCTGCCGGTGAAGGCATTGCGGAGCACGGTCAGCGGGTTGACCGGGTGTTCGACGGCGGCGGAGTCCGGCCGGCTCCGGCACCCTCGGGCCGGACCGCGGCGTGCACCTTCCCACCGCCACCGGCCACCGCGTGCTGGTCGAACTGCGTCACCGCCACCGACACCAAAGGGATTTCCTGCTGCTGGTACCGGTCCACCACGCACCCACACCCGCACCCACACACCCCCTGCGGGAAGCGGTCCGGACGGGCATCGAGCTCATCCTCCTGGCGCCAACGCAACGCGAGCCCGGTAGTGCTGGGCCGCCGGCTGCCGTCGGGGCCGAGCATCTTTCGACAGCGGCTCGAGGACCGGCGGTGAGGCTGGCGGAGCTGACACCACGTGCCGACGATCCCGAAGATTGAGGACACCGTGAACACTGAGCATCTGGCAGTCGTAGGCCTCGGCAACATGGGTGCGGGAATGGCCCAGCGCCTGCTTGACTCCGGCTTCGGCGTGACGGTCCACAACCGGACCGCGCGGAAGGCGGAGCCCCTGGTGGCCGCGGGGGCCGTCTTCGCCGATACGCCGGATGAGGCGGCGAAGGGTCAGTCCGTCGTCCTACTCAGCCTGAGCGACGAGGCCGCCGTGGAGCAGGTGCTGTTCGGCCGGGTCGTGCCGCAGTTGGAACCCGGCAGCATGGTGATCGACACCTCCACGGTCTCCCCCGAGTACGCGAGGAATGCGGCGGCCAGGCTGTTCCACCGGGGACTGCGGCGGGTCGAGGCGTGCGTCGTCGGCAATCCGCTGCAGGCCCGCCAGGGCGCTCTGCGGGTCTTCGTCTCCGGCGAATCGGCCGACATCGGCGAGGTGCAGAACATCCTGGACACCATCGGCTCGGAGGTCGTTCCGCTCGGTGCCATGGGCACCGCGGCCACCATGAAGCTCATCTTCAATCTGCTGCTGGGTGCCCAGGTCGCCTCGCTCGCCGAAGCCGTCAGTTACGGCGTGGAGGCGGGCCTGGACCGGGACCGGCTGCTGTCCTCCATCGCCGGGAGCGGGTTCAGTTCCGCCGTCATGCGGTTCCGCGCCGAGCTGATGCGCAAGGCCGCCTACGAACCTGCCTTCTTCCGGGCCCGGCTGATGGAGAAGGACCTGCGACTGGCGCTCGGCGACGCGGCCGGGTCCGGGCTGGCCCTCCCCGTGCTGGACACCGTACGGGCCCGCTTCGCAGCGGTCGTTGAGGCCGGCGACGGAGACAAGGACGCATCGGTCGTGATCGACCACCCGGCAGCCCACTGAGCGCAGCCGCTCCGCACCCGGGCCCCGCCCGCACCGGCGGTCGGGCGGTCCGGAGCGACCGCAGTCCCCACCACTTGCCCTGTGACGTGCAGGGATCCCGACGCCTTGCCCCCCGGCGGCGACGGGATGATTCCCAGCCCCAGACCATGGAGGATTCGTGTCCCGTCGTCTGTTCACCTCGGAGTCCGTGACCGAGGGTCACCCCGACAAGATCGCTGACCAGATCAGCGACACCATTCTCGACGCGCTGCTCCGTGAGGACCCCCGGTCCCGCGTCGCCGTCGAGACCTTGATCACCACCGGTCTGGTGCATGTTGCGGGTGAGGTCACGACCAAGGCCTACGCCGACATCCCGACCCTCGTGCGCAACAAGGTTCTCGACATCGGCTACGACTCCTCCAAGAAGGGCTTCGACGGCGCCTCCTGCGGTGTCTCGGTGTCCATCGGTTCGCAGTCGCCCGACATCGCGCAGGGTGTCGACACCGCGTACGAGAACCGGGTCGAGGGTGATGAGGACGAGCTCGACAAGCAGGGTGCCGGCGACCAGGGCCTGATGTTCGGCTACGCCTGCGACGAGACGCCCGAGCTCATGCCGCTCCCGATTTACCTCGCGCACCGGCTCTCGCGACGGCTCTCCGAGGTCCGCAAGAACGGGACCATCCCGTACCTGCGCCCGGACGGCAAGACGCAGGTCACCATCGAGTACGACGGCGACAAGGCCGTCCGTCTCGACACGGTCGTCGTCTCCTCGCAGCACGCCAGCGACATCGACCTCGACTCGCTGCTCGCGCCGGACATCCGCGAGTTCGTCGTCGAGCACGTGCTCGGGCAGCTGATCGAGGACGGCATCAAGCTGGACACCGACGGCTACCGGCTGCTGGTCAACCCGACCGGTCGTTTCGAGATCGGCGGCCCGATGGGCGACGCCGGTCTGACCGGCCGCAAGATCATCATCGACACCTACGGCGGCATGGCGCGACACGGCGGCGGCGCGTTCTCCGGCAAGGATCCGTCCAAGGTGGACCGTTCGGCGGCGTACGCGATGCGCTGGGTCGCCAAGAACGTCGTCGCCGCGGGCCTCGCCGCCCGCTGCGAGGTACAGGTCGCCTACGCCATCGGCAAGGCCGAGCCCGTCGGCCTGTTCGTCGAGACGTTCGGCACCAACACCGTCGACACCGAGAAGATCGAGAGCGCGATCGGTGAGGTCTTCGACCTGCGTCCGGCGGCGATCATCCGGGACCTCGACCTGCTGCGTCCGATCTACGCCGAGACCGCCGCGTACGGCCACTTCGGCCGTGAGCTGCCCGACTTCACCTGGGAGCGCACCGACCGTGCCGACAAGCTCCGCGCTGCAACCCGCTGACGACCGAGGAGCTGCAGCCATGCGCATCGCCGTCACCGGCTCGATCGCCACCGACCACCTGATGGTCTTCCCCGGCAGTTTCAAGGAACAACTCATCGAGGGCCAACTCGAAAAGGTGTCGCTGTCCTTCCTCGCCGACTCCCTGGAGATCCGGCGTGGGGGAGTGGCGGCGAACATCACCTTCGGACTCGGACGGCTCGGTCTCCGGCCGCTCCTGGTGGGCGCGGCCGGCACCGACTTCGACTCCTACCGGATCTGGCTCAAGGGCCACCACGTCGACACCGACTCCGTCTGGATCAGCGACACCCGGCACACCGCCCGGTTCGTCTGCACCACGGACCGCGAGCACAACCAGATCGCCACGTTCTACCCCGGCGCCATGGCCGAGGCGGGGAACATCTCGATCGGCGAGGTCGCCGACCGAGCCGGCGGCCTCGACCTGGTCCTGATCTCCCCCGACGACCCGGCGGCGATGCTCCGCCACACGCGGGAGAGCCGGAGCCGGGAACTGCCCTTCGCCGCCGACCCGTCCCAGCAACTGGCCACCCTCGGGAAGGAGGACGCCCGGCAACTCCTCAGCGGTGCGCGCTACCTGTTCACCAACGAGTACGAGGCCGCGCTGTTGCAGGAGCGAACCGAATGGCGGGCGGCGGACATCCTCGACCGCGTCGGCTTCTGGGTGACGACGCTCGGCGCCGACGGCGTGCGTATCGACAGCGCCTTGAACGGCACTCCGTCGCGACTGGTGGTCCCCGCGGTCCCGGTGGATGAGGCGGCCGACCCCACAGGTGTCGGTGACGCCTTCCGCGCCGGCTTCCTCGCCGGAGTCTCCTGGAAGCTCGGCGTCGAGCGCTCCGCCCAACTCGGCTGCACACTCGCCGCCGCGGCGCTCCGGTCCGTGGGCACCCAGACCTATGAGCTGAGCCGACAGTTCCTGCTCGACACCGTACGTGGCGTCTACGGCACAAAGGCGGCCGATGACATCGCGCCCCAGCTGGCGAGTGTGGCATGACAAACCGCCCGGACGCTCTGCGTGAGGCGCTTGCCTCGCGGGTGGTGGTGGCTGATGGTGCGATGGGCACGATGTTGCAGGCGCAGGATCCGACTCTTGACGATTTCGAGGAGCGTGAGGGTTGTAACGAGATTTTGAATGTGACGCGGCCGGATATTGTCCGTTCGGTGCACGCGGAGTATTTCGCGGCGGGCGTGGACTGTGTGGAGACCAATACGTTCGGTGCGAATTTCGCGGCACTGAGCGAGTACGAGATCCCGGACCGTGTCTTCGAACTGTCGAGGTCGGGTGCGCAGCTGGCCCGGGAGGTGGCGGATGAGTTCTCCGCCGATGGCCGGGCGCGGTGGGTGCTGGGGTCGATGGGCCCGGGGACGAAGTTGCCGACGTTGGGGCATGCTCCGTTCGCGGTGCTGCGTGACGCGTATGAGGAGAATGCGGCGGGTCTGATCGCGGGTGGCGCGGACGCGTTGCTGGTGGAGACGACGCAGGATCTGTTGCAGACGAAGGCGTCGTTGATCGGTGCGCGGCGGGCGCTGGAGGCGGCGGGTGTGGATCTGCCGTTGATCTGTTCGGTCACGGTGGAGACGACGGGGACGATGCTGCTGGGTTCGGAGATCGGTGCGGCGCTGACGGCGTTGGAGCCGTTGGGGATCGATCTGATCGGTCTGAACTGTGCGACGGGTCCGGCGGAGATGAGTGAGCATCTGCGCTATCTGTCCCGGCATGCGCGGGCGCGGTTGTCAGCGATGCCGAATGCGGGTCTGCCTGTGCTGGGTAACGACGGTGCGCATTATCCGTTGTCACCACAGGAGTTGGCGGACGCACATGAAGTGTTCGTGCGTGACTATGGATTGTCGTTGGTCGGCGGGTGTTGTGGGACGACGCCGGAACATCTGCGGCAGGTAGTGGAGCGGGTGCGGGACATGCGCCCGGCTGACCGGTTCCCCCGGCCGGAGCCGGGTGCGTCGTCGTTGTACCAGTCGGTGCCGTTCCGGCAGGACACGGCGTATTTGGCGATTGGCGAACGGACGAACGCGAATGGGTCGCGAAAGTTCCGGTCGGCGATGCTTGAGGGTCGTCTGGATGACTGTGTGGAGATGGCGCGGGAGCAGATCCGTGAGGGCGCGCATCTGCTGGATGTGTGTGTGGACTATGTGGGTCGTGACGGTGTGGCCGATATGGCGGAGATCGCGGGCCGGTTCGCGACGGCGTCGACCTTGCCGGTGGTGCTGGACTCGACGGAGCCTGCGGTGATCCAGGCGGGGTTGGAGAAGCTCGGTGGCCGGGCGGTCATCAACTCGGTGAACTACGAGGACGGTGATGGCCCGGAGTCACGGTTCGCGCGCATGACGCGGCTGGCGGTGGAGCACGGCGCGGCGTTGATCGCGTTGACCATCGACGAGGAGGGCCAGGCGCGGACGCCGGAGCGGAAGGTGGCGGTCGCGGAGCGGATCATCAGGGATCTGTCGTCGAATTGGGGTATTCACGAGTCGGACATTCTGGTGGACTGCCTGACGTTCACGATCTGCACGGGTCAGGAGGAGTCCCGTAGGGATGGAGTGGCGACGATCGAGGCCATTCGGGAGTTGAAACGCCGTCATCCCGCGGTGCAGACCGTGCTGGGGTTGTCGAACATCTCGTTCGGGTTGAATCCCGCGGCGCGGATGGTGCTGAATTCGGTGTTCCTGGACGAGTGCGTGAAGGCCGGGCTGGATTCGGCGATCGTGCACGCATCCAAGATCCTGCCGATCGCCCGGCTGGACGAGGAACAGCGCACGGTGGCGCTGGATCTGATCTATGACCGGCGGCGTGAGGGCTATGACCCGTTGCAGCGGTTTCTGGAGCTCTTCGAGGGGGTGGACGCGGGGTCGATAAAGGAGGAGAAGGCGCGGGAGCTGCTGGGCCTGCCCCTGGACGATCGGTTGCAGCGTCGGATCACCGACGGGGAGAAGAACGGCCTGGAGGCCGACCTCGATGAGGCACTGGTGACCCGGTCGGCGCTGGAGATCGTCAACGACACACTGTTGGCCGGTATGAAGGTCGTGGGCGAGCTGTTCGGCTCGGGGCAGATGCAGTTGCCGTTCGTGCTGCAGTCCGCCGAGGTGATGAAGAACGCGGTGACCTATCTGGAGCCGCACATGGAAAAGACCGATGACGAGGGCAAGGGCACGATCGTGCTGGCCACCGTCCGTGGTGACGTGCACGACATCGGCAAGAACCTCGTGGACATCATTTTGTCCAACAACGGCTACAACGTGGTCAACCTGGGGATCAAACAGCCCGTCGCGGCGATCCTGGACGCGGCACAGGAACACAAGGCCGACGTGATCGGCATGTCGGGTCTGCTGGTGAAATCCACGGTGATCATGAAGGAGAACCTGGAAGAGCTCAACCAGCGCAAGATGGCCGCGGACTACCCCGTGATCCTCGGCGGCGCCGCGCTGACCCGCGCCTATGTCGAACAGGACCTCCACGCCGTCTACGAGGGCGAGGTCCGCTACGCGCGGGACGCCTTCGAGGGCCTGCGGCTGATGGACGCGTTGATCGCGGTCAAACGTGGGGTGCCCGGAGCGGTCCTGCCCGGGCTCAGACAACGCCGTGTGGCCCAGAGTGAGATGCCCGCCGAGTCCGACGGGCCCGTCGAGGGCGAGGGCACGGTCCGTTCCGATGTCACCATCGACCATCCGGTGCCCACACCCCCGTTCTGGGGTACCCGGGTCGTCAAGGGTATCCAGCTGGCCGACTACGCCTCCTGGCTGGATGAGGGAGCCTTGTTCAAGGGCCAGTGGGGCCTGAAGCAGGCCCGCAGCGGGCAGGGCCCCTCCTACGAGGAGCTCCTCGAGCGGGAGGGCCGGCCGCGGCTGCGGGGCTGGCTCGACCAGCTCCACACCGAGAACATGCTGGAAGCCGCGGTGGTCCAGGGCTACTTCCCCTGCCACTCCAAGGGCGATGACCTGATCCTGCTGCACGAGGACGGCACCGAGCGTACCCGGTTCTCCTTCCCCCGCCAGCGACGCGGACGCCGCTTGTGTCTAGCCGACTTCTTCCGCCCCGAGGAATCGGGGGAAACCGATGTCGTGGGCCTGCAGGTCGTCACCATCGGCTCGAAGATCGGCCAGGCCACCGCGAAACTCTTCGCCGCCAACGCCTACCGCGATTACCTCGAACTCCACGGCCTGTCCGTCCAACTCGCCGAAGCCCTCGCCGAGTACTGGCATGCCCGCGTCCGCGCCGAACTCGGCTTCGGCGGCGAAGACCCCACCGATATCGAAGACATGTTCGCCCTCAAATACCGGGGCGCACGCTTCTCCCTCGGCTACGGCGCCTGCCCCAATCTCGAGGACCGCGCCAAAATCGCCGACCTTCTCCAACCCGAACGCATCGGCGTCGAACTCTCCGAAGAATTCCAGCTCCACCCCGAACAATCCACCGACGCCTTCATCATCCACCACCCCCAAGCAAAATATTTCAACACCTGACAGGGAGTCCGAATGAAGATGTCCAAAAACCTCGACTTCAACGTTGCCGATCTCTCTCTGGCTGCTTTCGGCCGTAAGGAAATCACGCTCGCCGAGCACGAGATGCCCGGTCTGGTGTCGATTCGTGAGGAGTTCGCCGCCGCTCAGCCCCTGGCAGGGGCGCGGATCACCGGTTCGTTGCACATGACGGTGCAGACCGCGGTGCTCATCGAGACGCTGGTCGCGCTCGGTGCCGAGGTGCGGTGGGCTTCGTGCAATATCTTCTCCACGCAGGATCACGCCGCGGCGGCGGTCGCGGTGGGTCCGGCCGGTACGCCGGAGGACCCGCAGGGCGTTCCCGTGTTCGCCTGGAAGGGGGAGACGCTGCAGGAGTACTGGTGGTGCACGGAGCAGGCGCTGACCTGGCCCGGCACGGCGACCGGCGGCCCGAACATGATCCTTGATGACGGCGGCGACGCCACGCTGCTGGTGCACAAGGGCGTGGAGTTCGAGAAGACGGGCGCCGCTCCGGACCCGGCCACGGCGGACAGCGAAGAGTTCCGGATCATCCTCGAGGTGTTGAACCGGACCCTGGGGGAGAATCCACAGAAGTGGACCCAGCTGGCGTCGGAGATCCGTGGTGTCACGGAGGAGACGACCACGGGCGTGCACCGGCTGTACGAGATGCAGCAGGAGGGCGCGCTGCTGTTCCCGGCGATCAATGTCAACGACGCCGTGACGAAGTCGAAGTTCGACAACAAGTACGGCTGCCGGCATTCGCTGATCGATGGCATCAACCGGGCCACCGATGTGCTCATCGGCGGCAAGGTCGCCGTCGTGTGCGGATACGGCGATGTGGGGAAGGGCTGCGCGGAGTCGCTGCGGGGCCAGGGCGCCCGGGTGATCATCACTGAGATCGACCCGATCTGCGCGCTGCAGGCCGCGATGGACGGCTACGAGGTGGCCATGCTGGACGACGTGGTGGAGACGGCCGACATCTTCGTCACCACCACCGGCAACAAGGACATCATCATGGCCGGCGACATGGCCCGGATGAAGCACCAGGCGATCGTCGGGAACATCGGTCACTTCGACAACGAGATCGACATGGCGGGTCTGGCCGCGATTCCCGGGATCGTCAAGGACGAGGTCAAGCCGCAGGTCCACACCTGGACGTTCGCCGACGGCAAGAAACTGATCGTGCTGTCCGAGGGCCGACTGCTGAACCTCGGCAACGCCACCGGTCACCCCTCGTTCGTGATGTCCAACTCCTTCGCGAACCAGACGATCGCGCAGATCGAACTGTTCACCAAGCCCGAGTCGTACCCCACCGACGTCTACGTCCTGCCCAAGCACCTGGACGAGAAGGTCGCCCGGCTCCACCTCGACGCTCTCGGCGTCAAACTGACCGAGCTGCGCCCGGAACAGGCGGCGTACATCGGTGTCCCGGTCGAGGGCCCGTACAAGCCCGACCACTACCGCTACTGAGGAGGCCGACGTGGACGTGGCCACCGCTCTGAGGGGCAATGTGCCGGCCCGGCTGGCAACCGGACGCCGCTCCTATTCCTTCGAGTTCTTCCCCGCCAAGACGGATGCCGGGGAAAGCCGGTTGTGGGAGTCGATCCGCAGACTGGAAACGCTGAACCCCAGCTTTGTCTCGGTCACCTACGGGGCCGGCGGATCATCGCGGGACAGGACGGTCCGCATGACCGAGCGGATAGCCACGGAGACCACCCTCACCCCGGTCGCCCACCTCACCGCGGTGGCGCACTCCCGCGCCGAACTACGCCGGGTGATCGGGGAGTACGCGGACGCCGGCGTCAAGGACATCCTCGCGCTCCGGGGCGACCCGCCGGGGGACCCCCGGGCAGCATGGGTGCCCCACCCCCGGGGGCTGGACTACGCCGAGGACCTGGTGCGGCTGATCCGGGAGTCGGGGCGGTTCAGCGTGGGTGTGGCCGCCTTCCCCGAAGGCCATCCCCGGTCCCCGGACTGGGAGAGCGACACCCGGTACTTCCTGCGCAAGTGCCGGGCCGGTGCCGAGTACGCCATCACCCAGATGTTCTTCCACGTCGACGACTATCTGCGGCTGCGTGACCGGATCCATGCAGCGGCCTGTGATGTGCCGATCATCCCCGGCATCATGCCGGTCACCAACGTGCAGCAGATCGAACGCTTCGCGGTACTGAGCAACGCGGCCTTTCCCACCGGTCTAGCAGCCCAGTTGCACGCCGTGGAAGCCGACCCGGAGGCCGTCCGGCGTATCGGAGTGGACTACGCGGGGGCCATGTGCCAGCGGCTGCTGGCCGAGGGAGCCCCCGGACTGCACTTCATCACGCTCAACAACTCCACGGCCGCCCTCGAGATCTACCGGGGCCTCACCCTTCCGCTGGAGCAGGAACTGGGGTGACGGGCAGACGCCGGCTCTCCGTACTCGTGGCCGGTGGGGGGCGGGGAGAGGCACGGCGGTTGTGGCGCCCGCCTCCCGCGCGGGACACTGGACATCCGGCGACGAGGCTCGCCGTAACCGCGTCGGATGGCGCCGATGGCCTCTGTGTGATCCGGCCCCATCGACATGCCGCCTCGCCACGGAGGCCGACCCGCAGGAAGGGGGTGCGTACGGCTTTGGCTGACCGGACCGTAGCCCGGCCTGCGACGCAGGCGTCGGCGAGGCTGATCGTGCTGCGGCACGCCAAGTCGGCCTGGCCGGAGGGTGTACCCGATCACGAACGCCCGCTCGCGGGCCGGGGCCGTCGGGATGCCCCGGCGGCCGGCCGGTGGCTGTACGAGGCGCGGTGCTTGCCCGACCTGGTCATCTGCTCGACCGCCCGGCGTACCCGACAGACCTGGGAACTGGTCGCGGCGGAACTGGGCGCCACGCCGGAGGTGGTGTTCGAGCCGCGGGTGTACGAGGCGAGCGTGTCCGCCTTGGTCTCCGTCGTGCGCGAGGTCCCGGAGCGGCGGCGGACGGTGCTGTTGATCGGCCACCAGCCAGGAGTGCAGGACATGGTCCTGTCCCTGGCGGGAGACGGGGACGACGAGGCGCTCGGGCGGGCCCGTGTGAAGTTCCCGACCGCCGCGGTCGCGGTGCTGATGCTGCCCGGCGCGTGGGCCCGGCTCGCTCCGGGTACGGCGGCGCTCACCGATTTCGCCGTGCCGCGCGGCGTCCGCGCCAGGCGTTCGAAGGACGCCGAGGGAGGCTGACTGCCGCGCGGATCAGCTCCGGATCAGCCCGGGTGATGCCGTGCCCGTGCCGGAGACGGGACCAGTTCACCCGGACGGCCCGAGGTGGTCACGAGGGCTCTTTGGTGCTCGCGGCGACGGCGCGTTCGCGGGATGCCTCGATCTCCGCGTACGCCGGGTCCCGTCCTTCCCAGTGGGATCCCTCGACGGACTTGCCGGGTTCGAGGTCCTTGTAGACCTCGAAGAAGTGGGTGATCTCCAGTTTGTCGAAGGTGGGAATATCGCCGATGTCCTGCAGGGAGGCGTAGCGCGGATCATGGGCGGGCACGCAGAGTACCTTCTCGTCGGGCCCCTTCTCGTCCTTCATGACGAACATGCCGACAGCCCGGCACTCGATGGTGCAGCCGGGAAACGTCGGTTCTCCGACCAGCACGAGAGCGTCCAGCGGATCGCCGTCGCGGCCCAGAGTTCCGTCGATGTAGCCGTAGTCCGCCGGATACTTGGTGGACGTGAACAGCATGCGGTCCAGGCGGATGCGGTGCAGTGTGTGGTCCATCTCGTACTTGTTGCGGGACCCCCGGGGGATCTCCACCGTCACGTCGAACTCCATAGCGGCCTCCTGGCGATGGGGGTGTCGGGGTGTTGGTTCCTGGGCAGGTCATCGGAGCGCGCCGGGGCGCCTTCGACCTGGAGACGGGTGCGCCGGTCCTGCTCGCTCGGCAGGGCAGGGACGTGATGCGGTCAGATGCCTTGCGGGCACATGGGCCGCGCGTGCGGTGCGGGTCGCAGCATGCGTGGACATGGTCGCCGGCACGCTCGGCGCACGCCTCCAGTGTGCGCCTGCCTTATGCATTCAGCAGCGTGGAGGGGCCGCGGTGCGGCCGAGCGGGGACGGAGGAGTCGTACAGGGCCCCGGTCGGGGTTCCGCCTGCCGGGCGGCGGCGCCCCGGAACGCGGCACCTCGGTGGGCGCTCCGATCGCGCGGACGCGCAGGAGCGGGCGTCGGACGCTACTGGATGAACCGCGGCAGCCACTTGGCCCGGTAGTCGGGGTGGCCGGCGTGTTCCGCGGCCATCTGCCGGACGGCGAAGCCGAGTCCGACGGCACGGCCGGATGAGAAGTCGTGCTCGGGGCGGTCGGTGTCCCTGTCGGCGACCTCCGCGTACTCATTGAGCAGAACCCTGCTCGTCTCGATGCGACGGCAGGTATGCGCAGGGGCCTGGTGAGCGATGTGCTGGTCGAACCCGCGATTGCGCACGATGAACGCGATGGCTCCGGACCGGTCGTGGACTTCGCCGGGCACGTCGGCCGGACACCGCCAGTTCTCCCCGCCCGCCGCGCGCGCGATCTGTTCCTCCTCGGCGAGGCGCGCCCGAACAAAGTCGATCATGTCGGAGTTCTCTGTCATCGGGATCGCGAGTCCTTCACCGTCTTGGCTCCCTGGCGGGAACTGCACCTACTGTCCGACCGTCCGCGCGAGTGCTGTTCGTACGCCTCGTTCACCGGGGCTGCCGGACGACGATACCGATTCGGAGACCGGCACGAGGTTCGCGACGGCGTGCCCCGGCCGCGGCCGGGCAACCGGCCGAAAGATCAACGACCGTCTACGATCGCTGACCGCAACCGCACACCTCCCGCCTCCGGGCACGGAGGAGTGCCCGACGAGAGAAGAGAACCCGCCCATGTCCTCCGTGCGCGGAACATCCGTGGACATCCCCACCCAGGACGGCGCTGCCGACGCCTACCTGGCCCATCCCGATGACGGCAGTCCGCACCCCGCGGTCCTGCTCTACATGGACGCCTTCGGGCTCCGTCCCCAGCTGAAGAAGATGGCCGACCGCCTTGCCGGAGACGGTTACACGGTCCTGGTCCCCAACGTCTTCTACCGCCATGGGCGGACGCCGGTGGTCGAACTGCCCGAATTCATCGATTCGGCCCGACGGCCGGACATCTTCGAGCGTCTCGGTCCGATCCTGCGGTCATTGACACCCGATCTGGCGATGCGCGATGCCGACGCCTATCTGAACTGGCTCGCGGACTGCCCCCAGGCCGCCGACGGGCCGGTCGGTCTGACGGGCTACTGCATGGGCGCCGGTCTCGCTCTGCGCACCGCAGGCACGTACCCGGAGCGGATCGCGGCCGCAGCCGGCTTCCACGGCGCGAACCTGGCCACAGAATCCGCCGACAGCCCGCACCTGCTCGCCGACCGGATCACCGCGGAGCTGTACTTCGGCCACGCCGACCAGGATCCTTCGATGCCTCCCGAGCAGATCGACCGCCTCGACGAGGCGCTCACCGCATCGGGTGTGCGCCACCACGGTGAGGTCTACACCGGGGCGCACCACGGTTTCACCCAGGCGGACACCGTCAGGTACGACAGCGCGGCGGATGATCGCCACTGGGCGGCACTGACCGCACTCCTGGACCGCACCATCGGACCGGCACGCGTGTGAACCGCGGCCCCCTCCGCCCCCCGGCCCGCTGACTCACGGCCCCCTCGCTGAATCGCGGCCCCCGCGCCATGGACATACCGTCGGCAGGGGGCCGCAGACGCCGCGTGTGGTCTGTGCGACCGCGGCCCGCGAGCCGGCGGCGGTCGCACACCCGGATCACAACGCCCGGATCGAACGCACGGAGTGAACCCCCGGATCAGAAGGCAGGACACGAGAGGAGGCCGCGATGACGGCCCAGAACACCCACACTGTCTCCCTCGGGCCGGACAGCGGCCTCGACGAGGTCTTCCAACTGGCGCAGCAGCTGCGAGTGGACTCCGTCCGCGCCAGCACCGCCGCCGGTTCGGGCCACCCCACCTCCAGCCTGTCCGCCGCGGATCTGATGGCCGTCCTCATGACGCGCCAACTCCGCTACGACTGGCAGAACCCGAAGAACCCGGCCAATGATCACCTGATCTTCTCCAAGGGCCATGCCTCCCCCTTGCTGTACGCGATGTTCCTGGCCGCCGGTGCGATCGGCGAAGAGGAACTGATGACCACCTACCGCCGCAACGGCGCTCGTCTGCAGGGCCATCCGACCCCGGTCCTGCCCTGGGTGGACGCGGCCACCGGTTCGCTGGGCCAGGGCATCGCGTACGGCGTCGGCATCGCGCTCGCCGGACGCGACCTGGAACACCTGCCGTACCGGGTGTGGGTGCTGTGCGGCGACAGCGAAATGACCGAAGGGTCGGTGTGGGAGGCCCTGGACAAGGCGGGCCGCCACCGCTTGGCCAATTTCGTCGCGATCATCGACGTGAACCGTCTCGGCCAGCGGGGACCCACGGAACTGGGCTGGGACACCGGCGCCTACGCCCGCCGGGCCGAAGCCTTCGGCTGCCGTGCCCTCGTCGTCGACGGCCACGATCTCGCGGACGTCGAGCAGGCCCTGGCCGTCGCGGGAGACGGGCAGGCCCCCACAGTCGTCGTCGCCAGGACCGTCAAGGGCCAGGGCGTTTTTGAGGTCGCGGACGCCGAGGGCTGGCACGGCAAGGCGCTGCCCGAGGACCTCGCCGCGCGCGCCGTCACCGAACTGGGCGGCGTACGCCACCTCACCGTTCGGGGCCACCGGCCGCCCGCCGCCCCCGCAGCCACCCCGGCCGCCCCCGTGCAGGTGAAGCTGCCGCAATTCCGGATCGGCGAATCCGTCGCCACCCGCGTCGCCTTCGGCAAGGCGCTCGCCGCGATCGGTGCCAGGCCCGACATCGTGGCCCTGGACGCCGAAGTGGGCAACTCCACCCATGCGGAGGACTTCGGCAAGGCGCACCCCGAGCGGTACTTCCAGACCTACATCGCCGAGCAGCAGATGATCGCCAGCGCCGTCGGTATGGCCGCACGCGGCTACCGCCCGTACGCCACCACCTTCGCGGCCTTCCTCACCCGGGCCCATGACTTCATCCGCATGGCGGCCGTCTCCCAGATCTCCATGAGCCTGTGCGGGACCCATTGCGGTGTCGAGATCGGCGCGGACGGCCCGTCGCAGATGGGCCTGGAGGACCTTGCCATGATGCGGGCCGTCCACGGTTCCACCGTGCTCTACCCCAGCGACGCCACATCCGCCGCCGCACTGACCGCCGCCATGGCCTACCTGGACGGCATTTCCTACCTCCGCACCACCCGGGGCGCCTACCCCGTCCTCTACGGCCCCGACGAGACGTTTCCCGTCGGCGGGTCCAAGACGCTGCGCGCGAGCGACCGTGACCGGGTCACTCTCATCGGCGCGGGCGTCACCGTCCACGAATGCCTCGCAGCCGCCGACCAGTTGGCCGCCGACGGCATCCCCGCCCGGGTGGTCGACCTGTACTCCGTCAAGCCGCTGGACCTCGACATGCTCGTCCACGCCGTCCAGGAAACGGGCGCACTGCTCGTCGTCGAGGACCACCACCCGGAAGGCGGCATCGGGGAGGCCGTGCTGTCCTCACTCGCCGCGCAGCGACTCGCTCCCGCATATGCGCACCTCGCCGTACGCAATCTGCCGGGCTCCGGAACCACCTCCGAACTCCTCGACGCCGCGGGCATCTCACGCACCCACATCATCCGAACCGCCCACGACCTCGTCGGCCGCTGAGCGCTGCTGATCCGGGGCCCGTGCGTCTTTGCGAGGGAGGCCCGGAGCGGATGCGCACGAGTCGGCGATCGACCGGATCCGCCTCCCACCCCCGTACTTCAGAACTACGCGCAAGGTTCACTCCCCGGCGGGACGCCGACTACGAGGTGTGATCCATAGCTTCGTACCGGAATCGAGAACGACATCCGGTACGAAAGGAACCACCTGTGGCCCGCCCACGCAGAAGACGCCTGTGCCGTGCCCTGCTCACCGCACTGGTCGTCGCGTCGGTGGCCGTGCCGGTATCGGGTGCGGTCAGGCCCGCCGACGTGCCGGCGCCCGTACCGAGCGTCCGGGGGCCGCTGCCCGCCGCCACCCCGGGCGCCCTCGCCGCGCGGTACGCCGCGACCCGCGCGGACATCGAAGCGGCCGCGCGGACGGCCCACGACCACGGCGACGACAAGCGCGCCGAGGCGCTGTACGCCCTGGGCGGCCCCGCACGCCACCTCCTCTCCTTCGACGGACGCCACGGAGGCCGCGCCGTCGAGGTGGTCGGCGATCTGTCCCGGGCCGACCGGATCGCCGTGCTGGTCCCGGGCGCGGGCATGAGCGTCGACAACTACTGGCGCCTGCAAGGGGGCGCCCAGGCGCTGCGGAGGCAGCTGGGCGACCGGGCCGCCGTCGTTGTCTGGCTCGGTTACGAGACGCCGGCGACGGTGAGCCTGGCCGCCGCGACCTCACGCCGCGCCCAGGACGCCGCTCATGAACTAAGGAAATTTCTGGGGGATTTGAGGAGGGTCAAACCCGCCGCCCGGACGTCCCTGCTCTGCCACTCCTACGGTTCCGCCGTCTGCGCACGGGCCGTGACCGGACTACGGATCGCGGATATCGTCCTGTACGGCAGCCCCGGCGTCGGAGTCGACGACGTGGCCGGCCTGCACACCCCGGCCGCCGTGTGGGCGGGCCGGGGCGGCGACGACTGGATCGCCGACGTGCCGCACGTACGCCTGCAACTCCCGTACATGGACGTCGGTTTCGGTACGGACCCGGTGTCCGAACGCTTCGGCGCCCGGATCTTCGACGCGGGCTCCGGTGGCCACAGCGACTATCTCGCGCCCGGTTCCGTACCCCTGAAGAACATCGCCCGGATCGTGGACGGACAGATCCCCGATGCCCCTCGTGCCTGATCCGGTGGCTGCACGAGGACCCCTGAAGGTGTTGCCGACGCGGGGCCCCGTACGGTGGCGCCCGGGTGCGTGGCACTCTGGCTTTCGGCGCCGTCCCGATGGAGGATACGAGGTGATCGCGATGCTGCCCGCCGAACCCGTCGAACCCGCCGACCCTGCCGAGGACAACCAGTGACGACCACGCGCGTGCTGATCGCCGACGACCAGATGATGGTCCGTCAGGGCTTCACGGTGCTGCTCGACGCCGAACCCGGCATCGAGGTAGTCGGCCAGGCCGTGGACGGCATCGACGCCGTCGCCAAGGTCGCCGAACTGACCCCCGACGTCGTACTGATGGACATCAGGATGCCCGGGGTCGGCGGCATCGAGGCGACACGCCGCATCATGGCGTCACCCGCCGACACCACCAAGGTCCTCGTCCTGACTACGTTCGACCTCGACGAGTACGTCTACGAGGCGTTGCGCGCCGGGGCGTCCGGATTTCTGCTGAAGGACGCGTCCGCCGCCGAACTCGCCCATGCGGTAAGGGTGGTGGCGTCCGGTGAGGCCCTGCTCGCCCCGAACATCACGAAGCGTCTCATCGCCGAGTTCTCCCGGATGGCCGACGTCCCCCGCAGCCCGGTCAAGGGCCGCAGCGGCAACCTCACGGAGCGGGAGACCGAGGTCCTGTCGCTGATCGCGCAGGGCCTGTCGAACGCGGAGATCGCCGAGCGGCTGGTGGTGGCGGAACAGACCATCAAGACCCATGTGAGCCGGATCCTGGTCAAGTTGAGCCTGCGTGACCGCACCCAGGCGGCCATCCACGCGTACGAGACGGGCCTGGTGCGCCCCGGCGGATACTGAGGTCCACCGGGAACAACGACCGTTGTGTCCGCCGAAGCCGAAGGAAGTGCCTGCTCGCTCGGCCGGGGCGTGAAGCCCTGGTCTGTGTTCCTTCATTACGGTTTCGGGCCCTCGTCTCCACACCTGATATCTACATCTCAGGTTTGATGCGCGGGTGAATCTGCTTCTGAAGAAGGATGGGATCACCCCGCATTCGATGATGCGATGGAACGCCGACCGCGTGTGGCGTCGCTCCGGCAACAGAACCCGTGCGCCCGTGCAGGCTGAAAGGCGTTTGATGAGCGGCAGGTTGACCCGTCGGCCGGATCCCTCGGCCCCCGGTCCGGCGGCCTCCCACAGCCGGGACTGCGCGTGCTGTCGGTCGCGCTCGCGTTGCGCTGGGCGTCCCCGCGCTGGGACTTCGTGGAAGACGAAGTGGCGGGTCTGCGGCCGCTGGTGCCGCCGGGCGCCGTCTGCCTGGACATCGGGGCCGAGTACGGCCTCTACACCTGGAGCCTGTCCGCGCTGGCCGGACCGTCGGGAAAGGTGCACAGCGTCGAACCGCTGCACGGCCCCGCGCACTGGCTCAGGACCGTGGCCGCCGCCCTCGGCTGCGACAACGTCACCGTGCACCGCATGGCGCTCGGCGAACGCGCCCACGAAGGAACGATGAGCCTGCCCCGGCGCCGCCTGCTGCCCGTCCACGGACGCGCCTACCTCACCGACGGCGCCTCGGGACCCGGCCCCAACGTCGAGTTCGCCACCTCCCGCCCCGTGACCACGCCGGTGCGGACGGTGGACGGTCTCTGTCACCACATGGGCCTGGACCGGGTCGACTTCATCAAGGCCGATGTCGAAGGGGCGGAGGCGGCCGTACTGTCCGGCGCCCGGCGCACGCTGCTGCGCCACCGGCCCGCCCTCTTGCTGGAGATCGAGGACCGGCACCTGGAGAAGTACGACATCGGCGCGGCCGACCTCGTCGGCCGGCTCACGGCGCTCGACTACGCCATGTACCGCTGGCGGAACAGGAGTTGGGTACGTGTGGCCGACGTTACCGACGACTGCCGCAACTACCTCTTCACGGCTTGCCCGACCCCATCCAGCTGAAGGATCCAACACATTCATGGGCTCCACCCTTGTCATCACCAACGACTTCCCGCCGCGTCAGGGAGGCATCGAGACCTTCGTGCACGCGATGGCGACGCGAATACCGGACGACGACGTGGTGATCTACACGTCGCGCGAGCCCGGCGACGCCGCCTACGACGCGGCGCTCCCGTTTCCTGTCGTACGTGACACCAGCGGCATGCTGCTGCCGACCAAGCGGGTCACCCGCAGGGCGATCGAGATAGCCAGGGCCCATGACTGCGACCGGGTCTGGTTCGGGGAGGCCGCGCCGCTCGCCCTGATGGCGCCGGCACTGCGTCGCAGTGGCATACGGCGCATGGTGGCGACCACCCACGGCCACGAGATCTGGTGGGCCAGGACGCCCGGTGCACGCCGGATGATGCGCCGCATCGGTGCGGGCGTGGATGTCGTCACGTATCTCGGCCAGTACACACGGGCCCGGATCGAGCCGTCCCTCGGTCCGCGTGCGCGGATGAGCCGCCTGGTGCCGGGGGTCGACGCGCAGGTGTACCGGCGCGACGCGGATGCCGGGTCCGCGCTGCGGGCCGAGCTCGGTCTGCAGGGCAAGCGGGTGATTCTGTGTGTGGCCCGGCTGGTCCCGCGCAAGGGCCAGGACATGCTGATCCGGGCTCTGCCACTGATCCGCCGGGAGGTGCCCGACGCGGTGCTCGTCGTGGTCGGACGCGGCCCCGACGAGGCACGGCTGCGCAAGCTGGCGCTGCGCCACGGCGAGGGGGCGGTCCGCTTCGTGGGCGGGAAGTCGCACACCGAGACCCCGGCGTACTACGCGGCGGCGGACGTCTTCGCGATGCCGTGCCGCACCCGGAAGGCGGGACTGGAGGCGGAGGGCCTCGGGATCGTGTTCCTGGAGGCGGCGGCGAGCGGTCTGCCGGTGGTGGTCGGCGACTCGGGCGGTGCCCCGGACACGGTGCTCGACGGCCGGACCGGCCGCGTCGTCGACGGCACCGACGCCACGGCGGTCGCCGGTGCGCTGACCCGGATACTCCTTGACGCCGGTCTGGCCGCCGAGATGGGAGCCGCGGGCCGCGTCTGGGCGCGGGAATCCTGGTCCTGGGACACCTCGGCCCGCCATCTGACACAGCTGCTGAACCCCGAGAACATCCCGGCGGTCACGCCGGCGCAGGAGTAGGTCCGGCGAACGGCGACGGCCCCGCGTACCGCAGCGCTCTTCGAGGGAGCCGTGGCTGTGTCCCGGCGACGGCGCCCGCGAGCCGGGGGACCGGATGTCGTGGCCGGGGCCGGGCCGACAGGGCCCGCCGGTGCCCGAGCGCGGGCCCGTGCGCGCCGGGTGACGGAGGTGCCGGGGGAGGGGAGAAGCCAGAAGTCAGGAGCGCGATCCGCGGGTTTCTTCGCCGCGGGCTGCGTCCTTCTCCTTCTTCTCCTCCTTCTTCTCCTTGATGCGCACCGCTTCCTTCCGGACCTCGGCCTGGGTGGTGCGCTCCTGCTGCAGCCAGTCGGGGTTGTCCGTCTTCAGCGCTTCGATCTGCTCCGTGGTGAGGGCCTCGGTGATTCCGCCACGGGCGAGACCCGAGATGGAGACACCCAGCTTCGCCGCGACCACCGGCCGGGGGTGCGGGCCGTTGCGTCGCAGTTCGCGCAGCCACTCGGGCGGATCGGACTGCAGTGCGTTCAGCTCGGTGCGCGAGACGACACCCTCCTGGAACTCGGCGGGGGTGGCCTCTAGGTACACACCCAGCTTCTTTGCCGCGGTAGCGGCCTTCATTGTCTGGGCGGTCTTGTGCGACGTCATGGTGTCAAGGGTATCGAGCATGTGCGCTACCTCTGACCAGGGCCGGTAACCTGGCGGAGTGACAAGCTCGGAAGAAACCCCTTCGTTCCGGCTCGCGTATGTCCCGGGGGTGACGCCCACCAAGTGGGTGCGGATCTGGAACGAGCGGCTGCCCGACGTCCCCCTGAACCTCGTCGGGGTGTCGGCCGCCGAGGCGTCCGACGTGCTGCGGGGCGGTGGCGCCGACGCGGGTCTCGTGCGGCTGCCGATCGACCGGACGGGCCTCAGCGCGATCCCCCTCTACACCGAGACGACGGTCGTGGTGGTCCCGAAGGACCATGCCGTCGCGGCGGTCGACGAGGTCTGCGCCGAGGATCTCGCCGACGACATCGTGCTTCACCCGCTCGACGACACCCTCGTCTGGGAGCAGCGGCCGGGACGGCCCGCGGTCGAGCGACCCGCCACGACGGCGGACGCCATCGAGCTGGTGGCGGCGGGAGTGGGCCTTCTGGTCGTCCCGCAGTCGCTTGCCCGGCTGCACCACCGCAAGGACCTCACGTACCGGCCGGTGTCGGACGCCCCCGAGTCACGCGTCGCGCTGTCGTGGCTGGAGGACGAGACCACGGACCTGGTGGAGGACTTCATCGGGATCGTCCGGGGCCGGACCGTCAACAGTTCACGGGGCCGCCCCAAGTCCCCGGCACAACCGAAGGAATCGAAGACCGAACGCTCCGGTACGGGCACCGCACGGCGCACGCCCGGCACCGGGAAGGCCGCCGGGAAGACAGCCGGGAGGGCCGTCGGCAAGGCGTCCGGGAAGAGCCCGCGGAGCGGTTTTGGCAGTGGCGCCAAGGGCGGCGGCAAGCGCGGAAAGCCCCGCCGCCGGTCGTAGCCACGGGCAACGCGGGTGGGCCCGCCAGGACCGTCAGCGCCTGCGCCGCACCTTCGGTTCCGGGACGAGACGCACGACCCCGTTGAGCAGATGGTCGATCAGGTCGTGCGAGGGCTTGTCCGTGAGGTTGGTGAGCAGCCGGGCCAGGGTGTCGAGCAGGAACGGCGACCCCATGACGTAACGGTTGAGGACCGGCTGGAAGCCGGACCGGCTGAAGACGAGGTCGGCGGCCGTGTTCCCCAGCCGGTAGTACCGCCCCCAGCGGCGGTTCAGCTCGACGGGGTAGCCGTGCAGCGCCCGCTCCCGCCCGGGTCCCCGCGGAAGCGCGAGAGCGAGCGTGGCGGTCTCGGCCGCGACTTCACCGGCTTCCATGGCCTGGCCGATGCCCTCGCCGTTCCAGGGGCTGATCATGCCTCCGCAGTCGCCTACGAGGAGCAGCCCCCGGGTGTAGAGGGGGTGACGGTTGAAGCCCAATGGAAGGGCCGCGCTCCGGACGGGGCCCTCGGCGTTCTCCTCGCGCAGCCCCCACGCGTGCGGGGTACGGGCCAGCCACTCGTCCAACGTGGCGCGCAGGTCCGCCTTCCCGTGCCGTCGGTGCGGCAGCGCACCAAGACCGACGTTGACGCGGCCGTCACCCATGGGGAAGATCCACCCGTATCCGGGCAGGAAGTGATCACTGCCCGGGAAGCGGAGGTCGGCCCACAGCTCCAGGTACTCCTCCCGGGAGCGTTCCGGACTGCGGTAGTAGCGGCGGGCGGCCGTCGCGATCTGCCTCTTCCTGTCCCGCTGCAGGCCCATGGCAAGGGCGAGGCGGGCGGAGGCACCGTCGGCGGCGATGACGATCGGGGCGTGGAAGGCGAGCGGCTCCTTCGCCTCGGTCGTGGCACCGACGCCGGTGATACGGCCGGCGCGGTCGGTCAGCGGATGGGTCACCTTCACGCCGCTGCGCAGCCGGGCTCCGGCGGCGACGGCGTGCCGGGCCAGGATGTCGTCGAAGTCGTGCCGGCTGCGTGAGAGTCCGAAGTCCGGGTAACGCCCGAGCGCGGGCCAGTCGATATGCACCTGATGGTCCCCGGCCACCCAGCGCATCCCGCGCGAACGCGTCCACCCCGGAGCCTTGATGTCGACGCCCATCCGGATGAGCTGGTGCACGGCCCGTGGAGTCAAGCCGTCCCCGCACACCTTCTCCCGGGGAAAGCGGGACTTCTCCAGGAGCAGGACATCGACGCCCGCCCTGGCGAGGTGGAAGGCTGCGGCCGAACCCGCCGGCCCCGCCCCCACCACGATCACCTGGGCATCCTCGTCCGAGCCGTGGACGGCCGGATCGTCCGACGGAGACCGGTCCGGCGTCGTTTCCCGCATGGGGAACCCCTTCCTGTTCCTGGGACAGCAGGTGCCGTACCGAGAACGGCGGCCCCGGGCATCATCATCGATCAAGGAGAGCCGGTACGGAACCATGCCTCGACGCCCGGAACCGGCCTGACACGACGTCAACCACCCTGGGCAGAACCCCGGGCGGGACGCCGGGTGCCGGAGAGCCGCCCCGTCCCGCCGTCACCGTCCTGGGCATCGACTGCCTGCCGGTCGTCGGCTCCGCCGCCGCCGTCCAGGCCACTGCGCGGGCCAGGGTCAGCCTCCGCGTGCCCCGGGCAGGGACGCGGACGCCGCCCTGTCGGCGCTGACGGCCCATCTGGAGAAGGCCGCCTTCTGGAACGCGCACATCCGTGTCGAGCCTGAAGGAACCGGCTCGCCCTTCCGGGCGCGGCGATGCGGGGCTGAGTCAGTACGGCAGCGGGCGGCCGGACGGGGTCCGTAGATCGAGGGGCGGCGGCTGCGACGGCCGCTGTGGGCGTCGGACGATCCTGATGCGGCCCATTGCCACCACCCCCCTGACGGTTACCCGTCATATGCCCGGTGGGCCGCCCCTTCATGCGGGTTCGGCCCGTCCAACCGATCGACCGGACACGGGAGTTGAGCGAACTGCCCACAGTGCCTGGCGAACCGCGGCAGGGCACGGGAAGCCGCTGCGGCCGTTATGGGCCGTCCGCGGTGCCGTCGTCCGTGATCGAGCGACCGAACATATTGTCATGGTCGCGTCAACGAACTGCGAAGGCTGCGGGGGGACTTGGCAAGTTTGGTCAAGCCGCGGTGGTGGGATCGCACAACGATGCCGGACCGCGGAGGGTCTGCTTCAGGCCGGAGAGCGCCCAGGCCCCGGCAGGAGAACCACCTCGCACTTGCTCGGACCCGGAGCGGAACTCAGTCCTGTTCGTCGCCTCCGCCGTCCCCGCTGCCCCTGTCGTCCTCGCCGTTCCCGTTGTTCCCGCCGTTCCCGTTGTTCTGCGCCGGCTGGCCGGCCGGTGCATCGGGTCCGGTGGTCGCGGTGGAGCCGGTGTCCGGCGTGCCGGCCGAGCTGGAATCCGGCGAGAACAGGCTCATCCCCAGGTACACGGCCGCGAGGAAGGCGACCGTACCGGCGATGGCGCTCGCCACTCTGGGCCGACGTCTGATGGCCTCGCGGGCGCCGGTGCGCCGCGGGGTGGGTGCGGCCCGCTCCGCCGCACGCCGTCTGTGCCCACCGGCCTGCGGCAGGCGGTACGTCGTCGGGCCTTCGGCCTGCTGCGCGGCGGCAGGCGCCGGGGCCGCGCCGAACGCGGCGGCGGACGCCGGGGGGCGGGGAACGCCGGGCGCCATCGGAGGAGGGGCAGGGGTGTACATCGGCAGGGGCTCCGGCTGTCCCCGCCACGCGTCGCTCTGGAACCAGTCGGCGACCTGCTGGGCGGTGGGCCGGTCTTCGGGCTGCTTCGCCAGCAGCCCCAGCAGATAGGAGTCGAAGGCCGGGGACAGGTCGACGCCGCGCTGCCCGAGCGGCACGGGCGCGGTATCGACATGCTGGTAAAGCGTGGCTGTGGCCGTATCGGAGCGGAACGGCGGCTCACCCAGCAGGAGTTGGTAGATCACACAGCCGAGCGAGTACATGTCGGACGCCGCACCGGCCGTACGGCCCAGGGCGCGTTCCGGGGCGAGATAGAGACTGGTGCCGACGATCTGTCCCGTGGTGGTCAGCGCTGCGGAAGGGTCGTCGACGAACTGGGCGATGCCGAAGTCGCCGATCTTGACGGAACCTTCGGCGTCCAGCATCAGGTTCCCGGGCTTGATGTCCCGGTGCACGATGCCCTGCCGATGGGCGGCGGCGAGCCCCGCGGCGGCCTGACCGGCGATCCGGGCGACCTGCTCGGCGCCGAGCCGCTCCTCGGCCGCGAGCAGATCGCCCAGGCTTCTGCCTTCGACGAGCTCCATCACGAGGAAGAATCGGTTCTCCCAGGACCCGAAGTCGAACACGGCCACCAGATGAGGGTGGCTCAGGCGGGCCGCCGTCTGCGCCTCCAGGCGGAACCGGGCGGTCGCCGACTCGTCCGCGTGATCGCCCAGCAGCAGCTTCACGGCCACCGCCCGGCCGAGCACTTCGTCGGAGGCTCGCCACACCTCACCCATGCCGCCGCGGCCGATGGGGGACGTCAAGCGGTACCGACCAGCTACCAGCACCTGTGCACCAATCTCGAATTGTGGGCCGTTCGACTGCCACGGCGGCGCCCCGACGGGGGTCGGGGCGGGTGGGGGGACGCGCGGCATGATCAGGATATCGGGCCGCCGCACCTCAATGGCACGCCGCGTGGGCATCCCGCTGCTCTCAGGCGCTTCACAGCGGCGCTCGGCCCCGTACAAGCTCCCCGGGAGCAAGGGACTTTCGTTCGGAACCAGGGTCCCGTCGAGGCCGAAAAGGGCCGAAGAGTGCCGAAGAGGGTTGAAGGGGGCCGAAGAGGCCGGAATGTGTGGTGAGTTCAGGGCATCCGGCAGGACGGCACGGTGATCACTTCGGGCCGCCGGGGGCCGAGCGGCCCACCGATTCGACCAGCGGCAGCAGCCGGTGCGGCACCCGCTCGCGCAGCGCCACCTCGGTACGCGTCCTGACCACGCCGGGCAGCCGGATCAGCCGCTGGATCACATCCTCCAGATGCCCGTTGTCGCGGGCCACCACGCGGGCCAGCAGATCGCCGCCGCCCGTGGTCGAGAAGGCCTCGACGATCTCCGGCACCACGGCGAGCGCCTCACCGACCTCGTCCAGATGCCCCTGGGTGACCTCCAGATGAACGAAGGCCAGCACCGGATGACCCAGCGCGGCGGGGGACAGGACCGGTCCCGTACCGGTGATCACACCGTCCCGCTCCAGCCGGTCGATCCGGGCCTGGAGGGTGCCCCGGGCGACGGAGAGGATGCGCGCGTACTCACGGACGCTGGTACGGGGTTGCTCGATGAGCAACCGCAGGATGCGGGTGTCGAGGGCGTCCACCGCCATGGTCCGTTGGTCACTTCCTGGTAGGCCGATCCGGGCTGCGACTGTACCAACGGCCCGTCGGCCGCCCGTTCACACCGATCCGGCGCAGCCCCGGCTCCCGTTTCGTGCCTGTCTCATACTCGTAGTCCTCCAGACCTACGAACGCGGTTCACACCCCGGCGTGACGCGGACTACGAGGTCCCGTCCATAGCTTCTGTACCCGAATCACCGCAAGCCGTCCGGTACGGAAGGAACCCTCGCCATGGTTTGGATCGTGGTCGCAACGGCCCTGCCCGCAGAGCCCTCGGGAGAGCGCCATGCGTGACTTCGTCCGGCGGATCGAATCCGCCACTCCCGCCGATCGCGACCGTGCCCTCGACGCCCTGCGCGCCCTCGCCATCCTCGGCGTCGTTCTCGGCCACTGGATGGTGACCGCGCTGGTCGTCGACAGCGGCACCATGCACGGTTCGAGCCCGCTGCACTACATGCCCCAATTCACCCCGGTCTCCTGGGCGTTCCAGACCCTTGCCGTCTTCTTCCTGGTCGGTGGACAGGTCGGCGCGAAGAGCTACGCCTCCGCCCGCGCCCGGGGCGAGAACTACGGCCGGTGGCTCCGCACGCGGCTGGCCCGGCTGCTACGGCCGGTGGTCGTCGTGCTGCTCGTATGGACCGTGGCGGCGGGCGCGATGCTCGCCTTCGGAGTGGACCAGGACACCGTGCGCGCGCTGTGCAAGCTCGTGTGGTCCCCGCTCTGGTTCCTGGTGGTCTTCGCGGTGCTGACCGCGGCGACCCCGCTGGTGGCGAGGCTGCATCCGCTGTGGCCGTTCGCCGTCGTGCTCATCACCGACCTCTACCGGTTCGGCCTGGACGCCCCCGGCGGGTTCGCCTTCGTCAACGTGCCGGCCGGCTGGCTCGTTCCGTACTGCCTGGGCGCGGCCTGGGCCCGGGGCGACCTGTGCGGTCGCAGGACCGGCTGGGCACTGCTGATCGGCGGCGCCGCCGCCACCACCGGACTCGTCCTCCAGGCCGGCTACCCCGCGGCGATGGTCGGAGTGCCCGGTGCGAGTATCTCCAACCTCGACCCGCCGACGCTCGCCGTGGTCACCTTCGGCCTCGCCCAGTGCGGAGCTGCGCTGCTGCTGCTCGGCCCGCTGCGCCGGGCGCTGCGACGCCCGGCCTTCTGGGCGGCGGTGGCGGTGGTGAACCTCTCGGCGATGACAATCTTCCTGTGGCACCAGACCGCGATGATCGCGGTCACCGCCACCGGCCTCCTGGTGGGCGGGACCCTGACGGGCCTGCACACCGTCCCCGACGCCCCCGGCTGGGTACTCGCCCGGCTTGTCTGGCTGCCCGCGTTCGCCGGGGCGCTGTTGATCTGCTGCGGGGCGTTCCGCGGTCACGAGCGGGGCCGGGCGCGGAGCAACAGCCTGGTCGTCCGCGAACGGCGTCCCGCACAGGCTCAGGCGGCGCGGCATGTCTGAGACCGACAGGCAACTGGGGAGCGGTCTAAGGTGCGGCTCATGAAACGGGGAGACATGGCCAAGCGGTCGGTACAGATGCTGCGGGCGGTGCCCCATATCCTGCGCACGGATCTCCTGACGTCGTCGGCCGACCCGAACGGGCAGCCGGGGCAGCCGCGTTGGCTGGACTGGCGGCCGGTGATCGCGGTGCCGCTGGGGATGGTCGCGGTGGGCATGTTCATCGTCCAGACCAACCAGTTCGCCTTCCGCTACGGGACGGGCATACAGCTCGGCATCCTGTTCGCCGGGATCCAGTCGGCGGCGGTCGTTGCCGCGCTGTTCCGCCCGGTCCAGGCGTGGTGGGCCTCGATGCTCGTCATGGTCGTGGTCACGCCGTTCGCCGCGGCTTCCGCCCCCGGTCCGTTAGCCGAGGTCCCGGTGTCCGGCGGTTTGGCGTACCCCTGGGACGCGGCCGGGATCGCACTGCAGACCGCGGTGCTGTTCCTGCTCGCCCTGCGGGTCCGGCCCCGGATCGCGGCCGAGACCTTGACGATCACCCTGCTGGTCGGACTCGCCTGCGGCGCGAGCAGACGCTGGCCCGACCACGGCGACATCCGACTCGCCGTCGCGCTCCTCATCACCACGGTGGTGGTCGGGGCCGCGCTCCGCGGTCTCGGAGTGGCCCGAACGCAGTTGGTCGTACAGGAGGAACTCACCGCCGAGGAGCGCGCGCGGCGCACCCTTCTGGAGGAACGCAGCCGGATCGCCCGCGAACTGCACGATGTGGTCGCCCACCACATGTCGGTCATCTCCATCCAGGCGCAGGTTGTCCCGCACCTGGTCGAGAACCCGTCCGACGCGCTGAAGGAGAACGTCGAGGGCATTCGCAAGAACGCGGTCGACGCGCTCACCGAACTGCGCCGGGTGCTCGGCGTGCTGCGCTCCGAGGACCCCACGCCGCACGCCGCCCGGCACGCCCCCCAGCCCACCCTCGACCGGCTGGACGAGCTGATCGCCAATGCGCGCGGCGCCGGGCTCACCGTCACCACCGAGACCACCGGAGAGCCCCGCCCCCTGTCACCGGGCGTCGAGCTTTCGGCGTTCCGCATCGTGCAGGAGGCCCTCAGCAACGCCCTGCGCCATGCCCCGGGTGCGCGGGTACGGGTGGGGATCGACCACCACGCATCAGGGGTCACGGTCCGGGTCACCAACACCCCGCCGGACCGGGCCGCCCAGCCCTCGGCGGGCGCGGGCCACGGCCTGCTCGGCATGCGCGAGCGCACCGCGATGCTGGGCGGCGAACTCGCCGCGGGAGCCACCCCCGACGGCGGCTACGAAGTGACCGCGACACTGCCCGCGCAGCCCCCCGCCAAGTACTGACGACCACCCGCCCGGTCGAGGCGGCAGCGACTCATGCGTACACGCGACGGCCACACCCGGGCCCCATCCTGCGGGTCCGGTCCCGTTCCGGTCCGTTGGCCCATCCGTGGCGCAGAAAATCGCCAGGAATTTGGGCCAATGGTTCAATGATCTACCGCCGGGTTGAGCCACGGGTCGCAGAGATGTTGTGATGGGCCCGTCGATGGCGCTGCGGATTCCCGCGGCGCCTTTTTCATGCCGGTGCGCAGGGCCGGTGTGCGGAAGCGGGAGCATGCGGTGCTCCGTAAGGTGTGACTCCTGGGTGGTGGCACGACGGCGTACTCACACGAATCCGCCGCTGCCATGAGGGGCGTAGAGATCGAGCAGACGGATCCGGGTGGCCTGCAAGCGGTGGGCGAGAACCTGCCCGACCCAATGGCCGATGGCCGAACCGAAGGCGGGATCCGCGTCCATCATCATGCGTACGGTCACCGCGTCGAACTCATGGGTACGGACGGGCGTCATCGCCTCTGCCCCGAGGTGCCAGATGTAGGGCTTGAACAGCCAGGCCCAGCCGACCAGTTCGCCGGACCCGAGACTGTCGATCACCACCGGGGCACTGCCCGGCACACGGATGTCCAGCGTGACGGTGCCCGAACGCAGGATCCAGAAGCGGTCCGCGTGGTCCCCTTCTCGGAAGAGACGGACCCCCTGGGAGAAATTGACCTCCTGCCCGATCCCCATCAGGCGGGCACGGTACCGGGCGGGCAGGGCCGCGGTGATGCGAGTCGGAGAACCGCTCATCGGTGGCCTCCTCTGTAGTTGCCGGTGTCAGCATCGCCGGGCAGCCGGTTAACGGACATGGGTCATCCGGCCCCTGCCGCAGGCCCGTCCGGCCCCGGGCGGGCTCTGCGATCCCGGAGCACTCGGCGGCCCTGTCGGCCGGGCCGCTCCTTGCGCCAGATCACAAGACCGGACCAGGCCGCCTGGTCCCTCCACTATCGCCTCCCGTGCATCGCGGGCCAACCGGATGCCGGGGCGGCGACGAGCACATCCGGCCCTCGCCGTGCTGCTGCCGAAAAGCACGTCGTGTATGTGGTCCAGCCGGACCACCAAGAGGGTCGGACGTTCCCCATCCGGGCCGAACCGGCTCTCACCGCCGACCCGCTCCGGTGCGACCGTGAAAGCAGGCGCTCTCCCTCCAGCAGGCGAACGGAAGGCGGTGGGGATGATGAAGCTGCCCCTGGTCTCGGGTGTGGACGGATCGGAGAGCAGCCTGAGGGCGGTCGACTGGGCCGCCGATGAGGCAGCCCTCCACGGGCTGTCGCTGCGGCTGGTGTACGCGTCCAGGTGGGAGCAGTACGAGGGCGCCGCACTCGCACTCGCCTTGGGCCGCCCTTCGGAGCGGGCGCTCGCCGACCGCATCGCCGAAGTCACCGCTGAGCGGGTGCGCCGCCGTCATCCGGAGGTCGACGTTTCAGCCGATGTGACACCCGAGGACGCGGTGATCGCCCTGCTGCACGAGGGGCGCAATGCCGAGGCGCTGATCACCGGAGAGCGAGGCCGTGGCGGGCTCACCGGCCTTCTGCTCGGCTCGGTCAGTCTGGCCGTGGCCGCGCGGGCCCCGTGTCCCGTCATCGTCGTGCGCGGTGACAGGGCAGGAATCGAAGGCGGGCACGGGCGGATCCTCCTGGGCGTCGGGGAACCGGAGGGAGGATCGGCGGCGGTTCGGTTCGCCTTCCGCGAGGCCGGGGCGAGGGGCTGCGAACTGGACGCCGTACGTGCCTGGCGCTGTCCCTCGCACGATCGCGCAGACCATCCGCGTACCGTCGACGAGCCGCACCTCTACTGGAAGGAACGTGCGGCGACCCTGATCGACGAAGCGGTGGCCGAGACCGTACGCGAACACCCGACGGTCCGGCTGCACTCGGCGGCGGTCGAGGGAACGGCCGCAAAAGTACTGGTCCGGCGCTCGGCCGCGGCGGACCTGATCGTCGTCGGAGCGCATCGCCGCCGGGGCTACCTCGGACTCCAACTCGGCCGAGTTGCCCATGCCCTGCTCCACCACGCCGACTGTCCGGTGGCCGTCGTTCCTCTCGCGGCCTGATCGTGTGCCGCCTCGCCTCACTTCCCGAGTCGCGACGCGTGGTCGGGGACGTAGGTCTGAAGCTCTCTCGGCGGTCGCTGGTACCCGGTGGCCGGTGGCCGCGGGGGCAGTTCGATCACCGGCGGATCGGCTGTCTCGTACGGCACGGTCGACAGGAGATGGGCGATCATGTTCAGCCGGGCCCGGCGCTTGTCGTCGCTCTCGACGACGTACCACGGAGCCTCCGAGATGTCGGTGTGGACGAACATCTCGTCCTTCGCCCGCGAATAGGCCTCCCATCGGGTGATCGACTCCAGGTCCATCGGCGAGAGCTTCCACCGGCGGGTGGGATCCTGCAGCCTGCGCCGGAACCGTTCCTCCTGCACCGCGTCGCTGACCGAGAACCAGTACTTGCGCAACAGGATGCCGTCCTCCACCAGCATCCGCTCGAAGATCGGGCACTGGCGCAGGAACCGCTGGTGTTCCTCCATGGTGCAGAAACCCATGACGCGCTCGACGCCGGCGCGGTTGTACCAGCTCCGGTCGAGCAGGACCACTTCCCCCACGGCAGGAAGGTGCTCGACGTAGCGCTGGAAGTACCACTGGCCGCGCTCGCGCTCGGTGGGCCGCGGCAGCGCGACGATCCGGGCCACCCGAGGATTGAGGTGCTCGGTGACGCGCTTGATCGTGCTGCCCTTGCCCGCCGCGTCACGTCCCTCGAACACCACGACGAGCCGTGCGCCTTCGGCGCGTACCCACTCCTGGAGCTTCACCAGCTCGGTCTGGAGCCGGTACAGCTCCCGCTCGTACAGCGAGCGCGGCAGCTTCCCGGGCGTGCCCGGGTTCTTCTCGTCCGACATGGGTCGACGTTACGGAGGAGACCATGCCCGAAGTCAAGTGTCAGCGCCGAACGGGCTCCGCCGTGCAGATCCGGTACGACGCGTTCAATGAGCCGGGTCGGCCAATGGATCGGTCCCATCAAATCGGTCCCATCAACTCGCCGATCACTCTCGACCATGCGTTCCGCCCCCCGTAGATCGCCTTGTAGCTGCCATGCCACGCTCGTAGAAGTAAGCGCCCTATGCCGGGATTGCGGCCACCGTCGGCCACCTCCACGATGAAGGCATGGCTCCTGTCGGTTCGGCGGACCGCTTCGATGCGTTTCGAGCCCTGGCAGGCCGAACTCGGCGGCGGCCTGAAGGACGGCGCCGAGTTGACCGCGCTCCAGGTGGGCGGACCGCTGGGTGGCTTCCTGGCCGCCGACGCGCTGGACGTGCCGCTGACCGAGACCGACCTCGCCGCACGGGGCGCCGCACTCGGGCACGCCGGACTGGTCGCCTTCGACCAGCACGTGGCCCCGGAGGACGTGCTGAGGCACATCTGGCAGTTCGCCGCCGACGAAAGCTGCGGCGCTTGCTCACCCTGCCGCGCGGCTCGCGCCGAGGACTTGAACTGGCGTCTGCGGGCACCCCGCCCGGCGAGGAGTACGGACGGTTGTCGCGTGTCCTGGCCGAGGCGATCCTGTGCGCCTTCGGGCGTCGGACTCCACCCGCCGTACGCAGCCTCGTCCGGGCCTACGGGGGCCGGCTGACGGGATGGGACCAGTGACCAGGATCGAGATCGACGGTGCCGCCCTCGACGTGCCCGAGGGAACATCCCTGCTCGCAGCGGTCCGCGCGGTCGGGACCGAGATGCCTGCGCTCTGTCACGACGACCGGCTCAGCCCGGCCGCATCCTGCCGCACCTGCCTGGTGTGCGCCGACGGGAGAACCGTGGCGGCATGTGTCACCCCGGCCACACCCGGAGTCCGGGTCGAAACCGCCACGGAAGACCTTCGTACGTTGCGCCGGGAAGCGGTTGAGGTCATTGTTTCCGCCCTGCCACCTCGGGTCCTGGCCTCCGACGGCCGCAGCAGAAGCTGTGGGCACCGTGACGCGATGACGGATTGGGTGGATATGCCTGCGGAATTTATGGACGCCAAGGCGACGGCGGAGTACCTGAACATGTCGATCTCCTGGGTGTACCGCGACGCCCCGTGCTCGGGCTCGTTCCGAACGAGTTCGGGCGCGGCCGCAAGGCCGAGATCCAGTTCGGCGTTGGGGACCAGCGGTACAGCCGTTGGCGCTAAGGACTTGATCTTGGTCGCCTAGCACAGGTGATCGGTGCGGTGCGGGGTTCTCCGGAAGATCCTCGATCACTGCTGGGGGCTGGCTACCGTCCGCCGCATGCCGGTGGAATTTCTGACTGATGAACAGGCCGAGGCGTACGGGAAGTTCGCCGAGGAGCCGACGAGGCGCGAGCTGGAGCGGTTCTTCTTCCTCGACGACGAGGACCGGAAGCTGATCGCGAAGCGGCGTGGTGACCACAACCGGCTCGGCTTCGCCCTCCAGATGTGGTGTGTTAACTGCACCAGTGTCTCCGATCATGGAGCGAGATGATCTCCGCCTGCAAGGAAGAGTCTGTTGCAAGACCTGCATCGCCAGCTGATCGAGGGCCGGGCCGATGTGCCGCGTGTCGGCTCGGTCGTCGAGCTGGAATCCATACCTCGGTACGCCGTTCTCGACGCTGACAGGTCCGCCGTCGCCTCCGTCGTTCCGTACCTCCGCGGCCTGATCCTGGACGACAACCGGCCGCTGACCGCCAAGAGTTACGCGTACGACCTGCTGCGCTGGTACCGGCTGTTGTGGTTCCTCGGCGTCCCCTGGGACCGGGCGACCGAGGCAGAAGCGTCCGCGTTGGTCGGATGGCTCCGGGTCGCCCCGAATCCGCAGCGCCGCCGACGGAACCCGAGCGCACCGCAGCCCGGCTCGGTGAACCCCCGCACGGGCAAGCCGTACCTGATGGCCGGCTACGCCCCCAGCACGATCAATCACTGTCTGACCGTGGTCAGCAGCTTCTACGCCTACCACAGGCATTACGGCCGGGGCCCGCTCGTCAACCCGGTTCCGGAGTCACGGGCACAGCGCCGGGCCCTCGCTCACCGGGCACCGGACAGCGAGGTCCCTCAATTCCGGCGGGCCAGACTTCGACAGAGGGTCCGGCGGACCGATCCCCGTTCGATTCCCGACTCGATGTGGGACGAGTTCTTCGGGGCGATGACCTGCGACCGTGACCGGGCCGCGGTCCTGCTCTACGTCTCCAGTGGCTCCCGCGCCAGCGAACTCCTCGGGGTCACCCCGGGAGACATCGACTGGGCCAAGCAACTGATCTGGGTGATCACCAAGGGGACCGACGACCGCGAGGCGGTCCCGGCCAGCCCGCAGGCGCTGACGATCCTGGCCGCATACCTCGACCACATCGGGCTGCCGCCGGCCGACGAGTCGGTTCTCCGCACGCGGCGGGGCCCGGACCGGCCGCTGACCTACTGGGCGATGCGGCGCGTGATCCAGCGCGCGAACGAGAAACTCGGCACGAACTGGACCCTGCACGACCTGCGGCACACCGCCGCGACTCGGATGGCGAACGACCCCAACCTCACCCTCGCCCAGGTCCGCGCGATCATGCGGCACACCGACCTGGCCACCACCGGCCGCTACCTCAATGCCCGAGTGGAGGACCTTTTCGACGCCCTGCAGGCCCACTACAACCGCCCGCGGGTACAACGGACCTTCGCCGCTGGTTACGACCCCGACGACGTCAAGGCGGTGTTCGGTGCCTAACCGCACGACGGTCGAGACCTACACGGTCCGCAACCGGCGCCAGAACTACGACTCGGCGCCCAATCAGGCGGAGCCGAGAAGGTTCACCAGCGCATCGTTGAAGGCGGCCCCGGCTCCCCGGCCCGCGAAGCCTCCGGCCCCGTTCGGGGACCTGTCGCAGGCCAGCATCGACGATCTGTGTGAGCTGGCTCGTCACGCGTGGCCGAACCAGGGCCGCTCACTGGTGGAGAAACGCACGGCCGGCATCCGGATGCTCTTCGGGCACCTAGAGTCGCTGTCGGGGCAGACCTGGCAGGAGCGCTGGGAGGCCAGCGGGTTCAACGAGGAGAACGCCCTCTCGGTCAATGTCCTGGGACGGCCAGGGGTCGGCTACGACGGCAGCAACATGGTCTCGGCGCTGAAGACGGCGTTCGCCGCCCGGATCATCCAGCCCTCGCTCTCCGGGTTCCGGGCGAACAAGTTCTCCGACTACGCCGAGCCGTTCCGGAAGATCCAGCAGGACCACCGGCTGGACGAGTTCTTCAAGACGGTCGACGCTCAAGAGCGGCTCACCACGATCCACCGGCAGCGGGCGAAGTTCGATCTGACCTGCGCGCTCACGACGCAGGGCATCGACCTGGAGGACCTGACCCCGCCGGCCCTGCTGCACTACTCGCTGGAGAACAAGCGTCTGGGGCTGACGCCCGGCGCGACCAAGAGAACCACGCGTTTCGCGGCCCTGGGCGCCTGGGAGATCCTGCACAGGATGGGGCACTTCCCTCCTGGGACGGCCCCGACCCTGAGGACGTTCATCTATGACGGTCAGCGAAGCGTCGAGGAACTCGTAGACCGCTACAACATCAAGAACGCCGCGGTCCGGCAGCTTCTGATCGACTACCTGGCACGGCGCAAGGCCGACACCGACTACATCACCCTCGAAGGTCTCGCCCGCCAGCTGGCCAGCCTGTTCTGGGCGGTCATTGAGGAACTCAACCCCGAGCAGAAGGACCTGAACCTCAGCCAGGAGCTCTACGACCAGTGGCGGGCCGAGATCCAGTACTGGCGGAAGAACGGCAGGGCCGACCGGACCCGCTTGCGCAAGGACGCCGCTTCTGTGCTGCTGGCCGTCCGCTGCCTCTACGTCGACCTTCACAGTTGGGCCGTCGCCGAACCGGAGCGGTGGGCTCGGTGGGTGGCTCCCTGCCCGATCCTGCCGCGAGATCTCAAGGGGTTCGGTAAACGGCGCCGCGAGATCAACCGGCGGATGGCCGACCGCACCCGCGCTCGCCAGCCTCTGTTGCCGGTCCTCGTCCGACATGTTGAGGACCGTTACGAGCACCTGGCGGACCTGCTGGAGGCTGCCCGTCCCGTCCCTCTTGGCGAGCCGTTCGAACACCAGGAGCGTCGTTACAGCCGCACGGATTCCCGCGAGGACCGCCGCCGGGCCAAGACCCTGGCCGAGCCGTCCGTCCGGATCATCGACCACAGCACCGGCGAGATGATCAACGTGACCATGGCGGAGGAATCGGCGTTCTGGGAGTGGGTGGCCGTTGAGATCCTGCGGCACAGCGGCATCCGGGTCGAAGAGCTCGTTGAACTGACCCACCTCAGCATTCGCCAATACGAACGGCCCAACGGCGAGGTCATCGCTCTCCTGGTCGTCGCCCCGTCGAAGAGTGAACGCGAGCGGGTTATCCCGATGTCCGCCGAGCTGTTCCATGCCATCGCGCAGATCATCCACCGCCAGACCCGCAACGGCCAGGCCATTCCCCTCGTGACCCGCTACGACTCGCACGAGAAGCTCTGGTCAGAACCCATGCCGTTTCTGTTCCAGCGTCAGCTAGTGTCCTGCGCCGGAAATCACGGTCTTAAGTTTGCTGATGGTTTTCAGTATCTGGTGGGGTGATCCTGGTGAGGTAGTCGGCGAGGGAGTTGAGGATCTCGTCGGCGGTCTTGGTCCAGGTGAACGGCCTGGGATTCTCGTTCCAGGTGTCGATCCACGCCTTGATGTCGCTTTCGAGGGCTTTGACGGAGGTGTGGACGCCGCGGCGGATGAGCTTGTCGGTCAGCAGGCCGAACCATCGCTCGACCTGGTTGATCCAGGAGGATCCGGTCGGGGTGAAGTGGACGTGGAAGCGGGGGTGCCGACCCAGCCATGCCTTGATCTCGGGGGTGTTGTGGGTGGCGTAGTTGTCGCACACCAGGTGCACGTCGAGTTCACGCGGTACGGCCTTGTCTATCGTGACCAGGAACTTCTTGAACTCGATTGCCCGGTGGCGGCGGTGGAGTTCGCCGATGACGGTGCCGTCGGCGATGTTGAACGCGGCGAACAGGCTGGTGATGCCGTGGCGCAGGTAGTCGTGGGTGCGGCGCTCGGGCATGCCCGGCATCATCGGCAGCACTGGCTGGGACCGGTCCAGCGCCTGGATTTGGCTCTTCTCATCGACACACAGCACCACCGCCTTCTCGGGCGGGTTGTGGTAGAGGCCGACGACGTCGACGACCTTATCGACGAACTGCGGGTCGGTGGACAGCTTGAACGCATCCTGCAAGTGCGGCTTGAGGTCGAACTTCTTCCAGATCCGCCCGATGGTGGACTTCGACAATCCGGTGCGCTTCGCCATCGAGGCGCGCGACCAGTGGGTGTCCTCGCCCGGAGTGGACTCCAGCGTCGCGACGACCACGTCCTCGACCCGGTCAAGCAGGATCGAGGGCGGCCGGCCCGGGCGCGGCTCGTCCGCGAGCCCGTCCAGACGACCCGCGATGAACCGCGACCGCCAGCGGCTGACCGTCGCCTGCGCGATGCCGAGTTCGGTGGCGACCTGCTTGTTCGTCCCGCCCCCCGCGCAGCGCAGCACGATCTTCGCGCGCAGCGCCAGGAACTGCGCGGTCTTCGCCCGCCGCGCCCAGCGCGTCAACTGTGCATGCTCGGCCTCGGTGAGGACCAGGTCCGGCTTGCGCCGGCCCGGCCGTGGCTCGTCGGCCAGGCCCGCCAGCCGGTGAGCCGCGAACCGGGAGCGCCACTTGCGCACCGTCGCGACGTTCACGCCCAAGTCGGCCGCCACCTGGGCACTTGACGCACCATCCGCACACGACAGGACGATCCGCGCACGCTCGGCCGGACGAGATCCCGCCCCACCACCCGCCCAACGCGACAACTCGGCGCGCTCCTCCTCAGACAGCACGACCTCGACAGCACGCGGACCCCGACGCGACATGAAAACAGCCTACAGACTTACAGCCGCAATTTCAGGCGCAGGACACTAGGGACGGTCCGCAATGTCATCGCCCCGCACACGATCCTCAACATGCTCGCGCGCAGCTGCGAGGAGATCGCCGAGAGCGCCCCGGCGTTCGCCGGCACCAAGTTCACGCCGCACGACTTCCGTCGGCTCTTCGCTACCGAGATCGTCAACGGCGGCCTTCCAATCCACATCGGTGCCGCCCTCCTTGGACACCTGAATCTCCAGACGACACAGGGTTACGTCGCGGTCTTCGCCGAGGACATCGTCAAGCACTACCAGGAGTTCCTGAACCACCGCCGAGATCTGCGTCCCGAGCACGAGTACGGCGATGTCACCCCGGAGGAGTGGGCGGAGTTCGAGGAGCACTTCGACAAACGCAAGGTCGAACTCGGCAACTGCGCTCGTCCCTATGGATCACCCTGTCAGCATGAACACGTCCCGTTGACCGAACTAGGTTGGACGCGTCCTGGGCTCGTGCTGAGGTCAACGCATAGTGACCGCAAGGTGGTTGTAGCTGCTGCTGGAGCTCGTTGTAACTGCGCGTGTCGGGGCGGATCTGGTCTGATCGCGTGTCGTCGAGCACGTACGCCCCGTGGAGGTATGGATGCCAGAGCACAGCAGGACGGTCCGGGATGTGGCGGCGTTGACGGTGGCGCGGGTCGGCCGTGTCGAGAAGAGCGGTGACCCGCTGCGGCCGTTCCGGCTCGTGGACGCCGATGGCACCGAGGTGGCAGCGGTCAGTGAGTTTCTGCATCACATGCTCGCCGACGATGCGAGTCCGGCGTCGTTGCGGTCCTACGCGTACGAGCTGTTGGCGTGGGTCCGGTTCTTACGCGCGGTGGAGGTGCCCTGGTATCTCGCGAGCCGGGTCGAGGCCCGTGACTTCACACTGTGGCTGAAGACCACGAAGAAACCGCCGCGGCAGCGCCGTCCCGATGCGCCCGCGCCGGGCTCGGTGAACCCGATTACGGGGAAGGCCGCGCCTGGCGAGAACTATGCCGCTCGGACCAGGCGGCACGCTCGCGCGGTGATCCGGTCGTTCTACGAGTACCACCGTGAGACGCACGGCCGACCGCTGATCAACCCGTTTCCCCAGGGCGGGGCAGCTGAGGAGGGGAGCCCGAATGCCCACCACAATCCGATGCAGCCGTTCCGGCGCCCCGCCCGCCGGGGGACGTATCAGCCCAAGGAACCCAAGCCAACCCCGCGGATCATTCCTGACCAGGCATTCAATGACCTGTTCGCCGCGTTGAAGTGCAACCGGGACAGGGCCCTGGTCGCGTTCTACATCTCCACCGGCGCTCGCGCCTCTGAGCTGCTCGGCGTCGAGCAGGGCCTGGTCGCGCCCGAGGGCCAGACGATCGGCGTGGTCCGCAAGGGCAGCCAGACCCTCCAGCACCTTCCTGCCTCTGCGGACGCGTTCGTGTGGTTGCGGCTCTACCAGCAGGAACTCCGCAGCATGGTTCCCAAGGGCCCGTCGGAGCCGTTGTGGTGGACGCTTCGTCGGCCCTTTCGTCCGCTGGAGTACGACGCGGCCCGGATGGTCTTCACCCGCGCCAACCAGCTGCTCGGCGCGAACTGGACTCTGCACGACCTGAGGCACAGCGCGGCCAAGAGGATGGTCCGCGATCCGAATCTGACCCTCGCCGACGTGCAATGGGTCCTGGGGCATGCCCACATCACCACCACGGAGATTTATATCGCTCCCACTCCCGACGAGGTCGTCGCTCACGTCCTGGCCCACCATGAACGGCAGCGCACCGAGCTGGCCAAGCCGCCGGCCCCGCCGGCGCCCGGCTACCGCCCCGAAGTGCTGGCAGCACTGTTCGGCACATCGACTGCCCACGGGACTCGCCGGTGAATCCGATCGCGCAGGCCGCTGTCCCCACGCCCGTCGAGTCGCCGGAGGAGGACAAGCCTCTGGAGTGGGAACCACGAGTGTGCGAAGCGAGCTGGTGGCAGACCCGTCAGAGCCGGGAGAGCCTGGCCAAACGGCTGCTGGGATTGTTCACCGACCCCAGTGCGGGCCTCACCCGTGACAAGACACGGCGGCGGGGCCTGAGTAAGGCGCTGGACTGGCTCGAAGGTCAGCCGGGAGAGACCTGGCAGGACCGCTGGATGGCCAGCGGAGCGGACACCGCCGGCTTCGAGTGGACCGATTTGCCCCTGAAGGGACGCGGCGCAACCAAACGCCACCTGCGCGATGAACTGGCCACGGGGCTGGCGCTCCTGGTCGCCGGGCAGGCGATCCGCCCCAGCTACCTGTGGCTGCTGCGGCAACGCCTGACAGTGATGCTCACCGAGACCCGGGCCGCCAGCGACCCCGACGTCTTCCAGCGGCTCGACCAACTGGCTCAACACGCGACAGCCGCAGCCAGGTCCGATGCCCTGAACAAGCTCACCTGGATCGTGATCCGCAAGGGCGGACTGGTCAGCGACATCACCGTCGGCGACTGCATCGAGCTGACAGCCGCGCTGGAGGAACACCACTTCCGCGGCAGCGCGGGCCGGCCGCTGTTCTACGCCCTACTCAAGGAGACCGGCGTGCTCCCGGTCAGTGCACCACCGCGGCTGCGGGTGCTTCGGATCGAGGGCCGTCGCAGCGTCGAGCAGATCGTCGACGGGTACGGCATCGAGTGCCGGGCCGTCCGTGATCTGCTGGTCGAGTACTTCACCGAGCGGGCTCCCGAGCTCGACCACGTCTCGCTGCGTTCCATCGCCCGCAACCTGTGCCGGTTGTTCTGGCGCGACCTGGAGATCCACCATCCGGGCATCGACTCGCTGCGACTGGCACCTGAGGTCGCGCAGGCGTGGAAAGAACGTCTGGCCCACATTCGTGACGATAAGGGCCACCCGGTGCGTCCGCGGGTGAACTTCCGCAGCGAGCTGGTGTTCATCCGGGCGTTCTACCAGGACATCGCCCGCTGGGCCGCCGACGATCCGGCTCGGTGGGCGCCCTGGGTGGCGCCGTGTCCAATCAAGGCGAGCGAGTGCGCGACGAAGAAGTCCAGGTCCCGGGTGAAGTCCCGGATGGACCAACGGACCAGGACCCAGCTGCCGTTGCTGCCTGCCCTGCTTCGCGTCGTCGACCAGCAGCGCAAGGACGCCGAGGCCCGCATCACCGCAGCTCGCGCGACACCGGCCGGTGGACGGTTCCTCATTGCCGGGGAGGAGTTCGAACGCTGCCGGTCCGGGCAGGCCGGCCGCGTCTACGTCACAGAGGTGGCCACCGACAGGCGGCGGAACCTGACGCACGAGGAAGAGGCGGCTTTCTGGTCCTGGGCAACGGTGGAGGTGCTGCGGCACACCGGTATCCGGATCGAGGAGATGCTGGAGCTCACCCACCACAGCTTCATCGCCTACGCCCTGCCCACCACCGGCGAGGTGGTGCCGATGCTGCAGGTCGCCCCGTCCAAGACCGATGCGGAACGCCTGCTGCTGGTCTCCCCGGAACTGGCGGAGGTACTGACCGCGGTCATCTTCCGGGTCCGGGCTGGGAACGTCGCCCTTCCTTTGGTGTCGGCATACGACGTGTTCGAGCAGACCTGGAGCCCGCCCATGCCGTTCCTGTTCCAACGCCGGTACGGCACCGAGGACCGACCGCTCACCCGCAGCTACATCCGCGAGTGCCTGGTCGCCACCTCGCAGTCCGCCCAGATCACCGTGGCAGGCGACCCGCTCGAATGGCGCCCCCACGACTTCAGAAGGATCTTCGTGACCGACGCCATCCGCTCCGGACTGCCCCCGCACATCGCCGCGAAGATCTGCGGCCACGCCGCTCTGGACACGACCATGGGCTATGCCGCGATCTACCCGGAAGATGTGATTTCCCACCACCGGGCATTCATCGCCCGCCGCAGAACCGAGCGGCCCAGCGAGGAGTACCGCGAGCTCACCGCCACCGAATGGGCTGAGTTCCTCTCGCACTTCGAACTCCGCAAGGTCGCTCTGGGAACCTGCGGCCGCGACTACGCGACCCCCTGCCAGCATGAAAACGCCTGTGTCAGGTGTCCCCTACTTCTCGTGGACCCGGCCCAGATGCCTCGCCTCCAGGAGATCCACGGCAACCTCATCGACCGGCTCCAGGAGGCCAAAGACCAGGGCTGGCTCGGTGAGGTCGCCGCGATCGAGACCACCCTGGCCGCTGCCGCGCAGAAGCTGGAGGCCATGCGCGACCGCGCAGCGCAACCGTCCACCGTTCACCTCGGCATGCCCGACATCCGCACGGCTGCCGGCAGGCTCACCGACCAAGGAGGGGGAACAGCCGGGTGACCGCAGCTACGGCCACGGTGCCTGCCGGGCGCGCGGCGGGTCGTTGGTCCCGTTCGCGATAGTCGGCCAGTAGGCAGCGGATGGACGTGGCGAGTTCGGCCATTTCCGCTGGAGTGAGGTGGACCACGGCGCTGAAGGACTCGTCGTGCTGCCACTCGCTCGGCGCCTGCTCTCGGTGAGCCAGCCAATGTTGATAGCTCTCATCTTCCAGTCCACGCGCGAGCGCGGCGAACTCTTCCGGCGCTTCCCGGTCGGACTGATCTGAGGACGCCCAGCGCAGCTGCCACGGCCGTGCCCGGCCGCCGTTGTGTGGCGCTTCTTCAATGAGGCCGTGCCGGGCGAGTTGGCGCAGATGAAAGGAGCAGAGGCCGGAACTGTGGCCAAGGCGGGCGGCGGCCTGGGTCGACGTGGCTGTGCCGACCTCGGCGAGCAGGTCCAGCAAGGCGACGCGCACGGGATGGTCGGGAAGTTGCTGCCGGGCGCGATGCGGCAGTGGGTCCGTGGACGCGGCTTGACGGTTTTCATCGCTCATTTTGCAAAGGGTGCTACTTTGCAAAGCATTCGGTCAAGCTGGGCCGCGGGCCGGCCGGGGCCTCAGCCCTGGCCGACTGAGGCATGTGCGGAAGGCGTTGATATTTCATGGCTGTTGGGTTCGGTGACACCTCGCAGGACCACCGGGTGCGCGTGCTGGGTGAACCCGTCGATTCCTATCCGCGGCTCGCGCCGGAGGTCGAACGGGGTTCGGTGCGCCGCATCACCGTCGTCGGGGAAGAGATTCTGCGGCAGCGGTGCCGGGAGGTCACGCAGTTCGGTACGCCGGAGCTGTCGCAGCTGGTGGACGACATGTTCGCTACGAACCAGGTGGCGGAGGGCGCGGGGCTTGCCGCCAACCAAGTCGACGTGGACCTGCAGTTGTTCATGTGGGACATCACGGACGAGTGGGGGGTGCGTCACGTCGGGCACATCGCCAACCCCGTCCTGGACGAGGTGCCGACCGAGCAGCGCAGGCTGGTCGAAGAACCCGAAGGCTGTCTGTCCGTTCCCGGCCCCTACCGGGTGGTGCCCCGCCTCGACCGTGCTGTCGTGCGAGGCCGTGACAAGAACGGCAAGCCGCTCGTGATCGAGGGCAGAGGGTACTTCGCCCGGTGCCTGCAGCACGAGACAGACCACCTTCATGGTCACCTGTATCTGGACCGGCTTGCCCAGCGGGAACGAAAGGCAGCCCTCCGCGAGATGGCTGCGTCCAAGGACGAGATGTTCGCCCGGCGTGCCGCCCTGGCCAAGAAACTGGGCAAGTAACACCGTTCCCCACATATTCAGTGATGCCGCCGACTGACGAACCGCCGAGCCCGCCTACTCCAGCGAGCGTTGAGCTATGTCCGCTCTTCCTCCACGTCTTCCTGTTTGCCAGGGTCTCGCAGGGGCGCAGGCCAAGTAAGAGGGGTGATCCTCCTCGACTCGCGACACGCCCGGCAGGGCCCGGTCGTCCAACTTGTCCACCACTACGTTCTGTGGTGGGCGCGGCCTGGAACCCCAACCCGTCTTCATGCTGGGTTAGTTCGGATAAGCCTGCGTACGATGCCCGATGCTGCAGGTCAGCCCGAAGATGCTGCCGAGGCTCGCAGAGATCGAGAAGGACCTGATCCTCCGTCGCAAGCGAGCCGAGGAGGAGCAGTGGCTCGGTGAGATCGAGGGCATCGACCTGACCCTGACCTTCGTCCGCACCAAGCAGGCCGGCGCGGCCCGCCTCACGCGCCGAACCCCCGTCGCCCTCGGCATCCCAACCGTCCCATCCCCGAACAGATGACGCCCAGGGGCGGACGCCGGCGGTGACACTCCCGAAAGACGGAGGCTACGGCGTGAGTGAATAGGGGGCATGCTCTTCGACTTCACGCACGACCACGACGGTGAACGGCTCAGCAGCGTATACGGCGGTGACCCTTCCGGGGTCACCGCCGTGGTGCTGCATGGCGCAGGCACCAGCTGCACGGAGCGACTACTCCCGCTGGTACGGGAGTTCGCGGCCCACGGCTGTCGCGGGATCGCCTTCGACTTCTCCGGGCACGGCGAAAGCACCGGAAAGCTCAGTGAGTTGAGCCTGCGACGACGGTTCGAGCAGGCCGTCGCAGTGATCGACGCGTATGCGGGAGAGGACGGACCGCTGGCCCTGGTGGGGTTCAGCATGAGCGGCCAGACCGTGGCCGATCTCGTCCGGCACTACGGAGACCGGGTAGCGGCGCTGGGGCTGTGCGCGCCCGCCGTGTACACCGCCGAGGCGTGGGACGTGCCCTTCGGGGACGGAAACGGGCGCTTCAGCGGGATCATCCGGCAGCCGGACAGCTGGCGGGAGGCACCCGCGCTTCAGGTGCTGCGGGCGTACGAGGGCCGGGCGGTGCTCGCTGTTCCGGGCACGGACACGGTAATCCCGGCCGCGGTGACCGAGGCCGTACAGGACGCGCTGGCCGCGCGCGCCCAGTACACGCGGTTCGACCTTCCGGACGCACAGCACCAGCTGGGATTGTGGTTCCGCGACAACGGCGACGACCGGCGGGAGTTCGTTGAGGCGGTGCTGACTGGCCTCGACGACCGTGGCTGGACGGCGACGCGTGCGTGGGTGGCCAAGCAGCTCGGCCACGGCCGCACGGTCGCCGACTCGCACCTGCTGTCCGGCGGCTGGAGCTCCCAGATGCGCCGGCTCACGCTCGACGACGGCACGGCTCTGGTGCAACGCACCTTCGTAAAACCGTTCTTCCGCCACCACGGACCAGGGCTGCTGGCCCGCGAGGCGTCCATTCTGGCGCTGTTCGCCGGGCAGGAAGGCATCCCGGCGCCCGGTCTCGTCGCTGTGGACGCCACGGCCGAACACTGCGACCACCCGACCCTGTTGATGTCCGCCCTGCCGGGCCGCGTCCGCGTCGACGAGGACGACCTCGACCGGCGCCTGGACCTGCTCGCGGCCCAGCTCGTCCGCGTCCACGACGTCGTACCGGCCGAAAGACCGCGCACTTACCAGGCGTGGACGTCACCGGACCGCGTCCGCACCCCGGACGGCCCCCTGTGGGAGCGGGCCGTGGAAGTGATCCGCCGCGACCCGCCGCCGTACGAAGGCTGCTTCCTCCACCGCGATTTCCACCCCGGGAACGTGCTCTTCACGGGAACCGGGCCGGGGCTGCAAATCACCGGTGTCGTGGACTGGGTCGAGACCTCGTGGGGACCTGCCGACCTCGACGTGGCGCACTGCTCGACCGCGCTCGCGCTGCTGCACGGGCCGACGTACGGGCTGGACTTCCGCGAGCGGTATGAGGCACACGGCGGCCGCGACCTCGCCGAGGACCACGACCACCTGTACTGGCGGCTGCTCGACGCCCTGCACTACTGCCCCGACGCGGCAAAGCTGGCCGGGCCGTGGCGTGACCTGGGGCGAGACGATCTGACGTCCGAGGTGCTGGGAGCACGGCTGGAGGCGTACGTGGACGGACTGCTGCAACGATACGGCTGACCGGCCCTGGATCACTCGTCTGACACCGACCCGAGGAGGCGTGCGCATTGGCCGCCGTAGTGCTCGTTCATGGCCTGTATCACCGTCCCGAACACTTCGCCCTGGTGGCAGAACGTGTACGGACCGCAGGAACTGAGGTCGTCGTTCCCGAGCTCCACCGGGGCTCATTGACCGCTGACACGGCCGCGGTCCAGGCTGTGATCGACTCGCTGCCGGAGCCTCCGACTGTGCTCGGTCACTCCTACGGCGGGTCAGTGATCACCGGGGTGCGCGGGGCGGGACACCTGGTCTATCTGGCGGCCTTCGTGCCGGATGTCGGCGAGAGCGCGGCCGGTCTGAGTGGCGCGTCCTCGCAACTCCAGGACGCGATCACCCCTGAACCCGACGGCTCGACCAGCCTGCACCCCGACCGGGCTGCCGACACCCTCTACGGCGACTGTCCCGAACCTCTCGCCGCCTGGGCTGCTGGCCTGCTGCGTGCGCAAGCCTCCGGCTGCGGGCGAGGCATCCCAGAGCGGCACAGCTGGAAACACACTCCCTCCACCTACGTCGTCTGCGCGCAGGACCGGGCCATCGACCCAGTCCTGCAGCGGAAGATGGCCTCGCGCTGCACCGACGTGCGCGAGTGGCAGACGGGCCACTCCCCGTTCGTAGGACGGCCCGATCTCGTCGTTGAACTTCTGCAGGAACTGCTCGCCGCCGATACCCCGCGCCAGCCCGATGAAGGCGTCACAACCGGTCGTTGATGTGGCAGGTACAGGCAACTGCGTGATCAGGCGCTGGACTTGGCCGCGATCCTGGTGAGCAGCTTGTCGCGCAGAGCAGGCCATTCGTCCGCAAGCACGCTGTAGTACAGCGAGTCACGACGCGTGCCGTCCTGGCGCATCATGTGGCTGCGCAACGTCCCCTCGTACACGAGTCCCAGCCGTGTGAGGGCCTGCTGGGAACGCACGTTGAGGTTGTCGGTGCGCAAGGCAATCCTGACCAGGCCCAGATCATCAAAGGCGTGCCCGAACAGCAGCAGCTTGGATTCGGCGTTGTAGGGGCCGCCCCAGCACGAACGATCGAACCAGGTGGCGCCAATCTCAGCACGCCCCTCGGCAAGATCAAGCGCATACAGGCTGGTCGAGCCGACGACCGCCTCGTCCGCCAGGCGTTGAACCGCGAAGCACCGTCGGGCCGGATCCTCCAGCATCTCGCCGATCAACGCCCGCATCTGTATCAGAGAGTCGGGGCGGGGCCGGGGCATCCACCGCCATACCTCGGGATCTGACGCAGAGGTGAACAGCGCTTCGGCATGGCTGACGGACAGTGGGATGAGGCGGACGGCGCGGCCCAGGAGAGAGTCGTTACTCACCACTGCACCGTAGCTCCGGGATCACTGTCATACAGCCGAGATGATGACCAACGCTGCCTTGGATCGACCTTGGTCTTCGGCAGCACCCCAGTCCCCTCGCATGCTCGGCCTCCGCCTTCAGGGTTCGCCTGGCTTGACTTGGTGCAGAGAAGCACCGTGCGCTACATCGGCCGGTTCCTCCCTGACGACCCGCTGGACGTTCCGTGGGGGGTGGTGGAGTACCTCGGGGAGCAGCTCGGCATCGAGGACGTCTCGTGCGTGAAGCAGTACACCGAGCGCAAGCCAACGGCGTACGAGCACGCGTGGGAGATCCGGGACGCGTACGAGTACCACGAGTACGACGACCCGGAGTGGGGGCGGAAGTTCCGTACGTTCCTGCACGGCCGGGCCTGGACGCACGCCGAGGGGCCGGTGGCGCTGTTCAACCAGGCGGTGGGCTGGCTGCGCCGGCACCGCGTGCTGCTGCCTGGGGTGTCGGTGTTGGCCCGGAAGGTGTCAGAGGTCCGGACGGTCGCGGAAAAGCGGCTGCACGCCACGGTCGCCAGGGCGGCCAGGCGCGCGGACGCGGCGCTGCCCGGGGACCTGGTGGCCACGCTGGTGACGCCGGAGGGCGCCCGGTTCTCGGAGCTGGAGCGGCTGCGCCGACCGCCGACGCGGACGACGGGCACGGCGTTCGCCCGGTCGCTGGAGCGGGTCGATGAGATCAGCGCGTTCCAGCTGGGCCGGGTGCGGCTGTCGCAGGTCCCGCCGAACCGGCTGGCCGCTCTGGCGCGCTACGGGCTGGGCTCGAAGGCGGCGAGCCTCGAGCGCGCCGAGGAGCCCAAGCGCACCGCAATGCTCACCGCGGTGATGCGGCACCTGGAAGCGAAGGCCATCGACGAGGCGCTGGACCTGTTCCAGGTGCTGATGGCGACGCGGCTGATCAGCACAGCGAAGCGGGCCACGGAAAAGGAACGGCTGTCCACGCTGCCGCAGCTGGAGAAGGCGTCACGGTTGCTCGCGCGGGCGGCGAAGGTGCTGTTCGAGGAACTGGAGCTGGTCGAGACGCACGGCGCCGATCTGGACGCCGGCGCGCTGTGGGCGGCGGTCGAGGAGGTCGCCCCGCGGGAGACGGTGATGACCGCGGCCGCGCTGGTGGTCTCCCTGGTGCCCGAGGACGAGGGCTCCGCCGACGTCGCGATGCGGGCGGCCCTGACCACCCGCTACAACACGGTGCGCCCGTTCCTGGCGCTGCTGGGAGAGTCGAAGGCCCTCCAGGCGGCGCCCCCCGGCGCGCGGGTACTGGCCGGGGTGCAGCGGCTGCCCGCGCTGGCCCGGCGGCGGGTGAAGGACAAGCCGCTGCTGCCGCGCGAGGTCGATGACAAGCTGGTGCCGGCCGCGTGGCGCAAGGCGGTGTACGCGAATGCCGACCTGCCGCAGGGGTCGGTGGACCGGGACGCGTACGTGGTGTGCGTGCTGGAGCAGCTGCACCGCGCCCTTCAACGCCGTGACGTGTTCGCCTCGCCCTCGCACCGCTGGTCCAACCCGAGGGCCCGCCTCCTGGACGGGCCGGAGTGGGAGGCGGTGTGCGAGGACGTACTGGCCGGGCTGAGCCTGGACATGCCCGTCACCGAGCACCTGGCGGAGCTGGTGCGGGCCCTGGACGCGGGCTGGAAGCAGATGGCCGAGCGCCTGGAGTCGGCGGGCGCCGTCGCGAAGGTGTCGCTGGACATCCAGCCGAACGGCCGGGTGAAGCTGAACGTGGCGAAGCTCGGCGCGCTCGGCGAGCCGAAGTCCCTGACCTGGCTGCGCAAGCGCGTCGAGAAGATGCTCCCGAAGATCGGCCTGCCGGACCTGTTGTTCGAGGTCCAGTCCTGGACCGGATTCCTCGACGCCTTCGTGCACCTTGGGGACGGCACCACCCGGATGAAGGACCTGACCACCTCGGTCGTCGCGTTGCTGGTGAGCGAGGCATGCAACATCGGCATGACCCCGGTCACCAACCCCGCGCACGAGGCCCTCACCCGCTCCCGCCTGGTCCACGTCGACCAGTTCTACCTCCGGGCCGACACCATCGCCGCGGCGAACGCGATGCTGATCGAAGCCCAGTCTCAGGTGCCGATCGTGGCGTACTGGGGTGACGGTCTGCTGGCCTCGGTCGACGGGCTCCGGTTCGTGGTCCCGGTGCGGACCATCAGCTCGGCACCGTCGCCGAAGTACTTCGGCTTCAAGCGCGGCATCACCTGGCTGAACGCCGTCAACGACCAGGTCGCGGGTATCGGGCAGATGGTCGTCCCGGGCACCCCGCGCGACTCCCTGCACATCCTGGACGCGCTGCTGAACCTGGACGGCGGGGTGAAGCCGGAGATGGTGGCGACCGACAACGCCTCCTACTCCGACATCGTGTTCGGGATCTTCAAGATCCTGGGCTACAACTTCAGCCCCCGTTTCAAGGACCTGGACGACCAGCGGTTCTGGCGGGCGACGATGCCCGGAGTGGAGACGGGGACGTACGGCGTGCTGGAACCGCTCGCGCGGAACCGGGTCAACCTGAAGAAGATCGAGACGTGGTGGCCGGACATGCTCCGGGTCGCGGGCTCCCTGGTCACCAACCAGGTCCGCGCCTACGACCTGCTGCGGATGTTCGGCCGCGAGGGCCACCCCACCCCGCTGGGACAGGCGTTCGCCGAGTACGGGCGGATCGCCAAGACCGAGCACCTGCTGCGCATGGTCGACCCGGTCGACGACACCTACCGTCGTCAGATGAACCGGCAGCTCACCGTGCAGGAGTCGCGCCACAAGCTCGCGAGGGACGTGTGCCACGGCAAGCGCGGCACCATCCACCAGGCGTACCGGGACGGAATGGAGGACCAGCTCGGCGCGCTCGGCCTGGTCCTCAACGCCATCGTGCTCTGGACGACGAAGTACATCGACGCCGCCGTCGCCCAGCTGAAGGCCGAGGGCCACGAGATCCGGGACGAGGACATCGCCCGGCTCTCCCCCTCTCAAGCACCGCAATCTGAATCTGCTCGGCCGCTACAGCTTCACCGCCTCGACCCCGGCCGCCGGCGCCCTGCGCCCGCTGCGCGACCCGGACGCGCCGGAGCTGGACGAGGACGACGACGGGGCCGGACCGGACTAGTCGTGGCCGACCAGGGCGGTGATGAGCTTGCGGGCCCTCGCTTTGGTCAGCCGCTTCGCGGCCGTCGCGCACCGCTGCCGGGGAGCCCTCGGCGCGATGTCGCTGCCCTTGATCACCTTGGCGAACTCGGCGTCGAACCGCTCCTTGCCGACCTTCTCCGCGAGCGTGGTCAGGTACTTCACCTGTGCCTCGGTGGCCGGCTCGGTCTTCGCCTGCTTCCGCCGCTCCTGTGCAGGAGCGTAGATCTGCTTGTAGTGCTCCTTGCGGGCCTCCTCCGACTCCGGGCTGCGGCAGGTGATGTGCACGCCCTCGAACCAGGTCTGGGTGCCCGGCTTGCCGGTCACCGCCTCCCACAGCGCGTCCGCCGTCAGCTTCTCCTCGTCGACGCCCTCGGTCAGGCCGGGGCCGACGAGCCCGTAGTAGCCGGTCTTGCCCCGGGGGATCACCGTGAAGCCGGCCGGGACGGCATGGGCTTCGAGCCAGTCCCGGCCGCACCCGCAGTGGCGGGCGTGGTACCCGGCCCATTTCCGTTCCAGCGGCTCGTACACCAGCCGGTCACCGTAGTACTTCGGATCTCTCGCGAACCCAGACACGGCCCGCAGTCTTCCACCGGCGGCCCCGGCGGGGACAGCCCGCCGTCAACGGCCCTCGTGGAGGATCCGGAACGACCGGTAGCGACAACTGGCCGATCTTGATTTCGGTTCGATGACTCACCCTGTTTCCGCTGTTCAGCGGTCCTACGGTCCGGGTCATGCCAGTTGATTTCCTCTCTGATGATCAGGTTTCCCGCTTCGGCCGGTTCGCTGCCGTGCCCTCTCCCGGTGAGCTGGAGCAGTTCTTCCGCCTGGACGCGCAGGCGCTCGCCCTGGCCGGTGCGAAGCGGGCTCCGGCGAACCGGCTGGGGTGGGCGGTGCAGTGGGGCTGTGTGCGGATGTTCGGGGTGTTCCCGACCGAAGACCTGTCCGTCGTACCGGCCGCGGTGGTGCGGTTCGCAGCCGAGCAGCTCGACGTCGAGCCGGAGGAGTTCGCGGCGTACCGGGCCAGGCGGCAGAACACCGGTACGAGCACGCGTGGGAGATCCGGGACGCTTACGGCTACCGCGAGTTCCCCGCTGCCGAGGGCGATCGTTATCTGGGGTTGTCAACCTGAACTCGCTGGTCAGAGAGAAATCAGGCGTTCTGTCACATGAGGCACACTCAGCCCCGTGGCGTTGCACAGGTGACCTGCGACAGCGAATCTTGAGCGGCTGTTGCCGTTCCGATCCTGTGGGGTGTTGGTCGAACGGGAGTCTCGATCGGGTGACTGTGGCTGGTGCCGCACAGAGCAGGGCCTCCTGGCAGCTCGAAGGTTGTCTACACCAACAGGCTGTCCAGAAGGCCCTGCTGCCCCGCTCTTACGCTCCCGCCGCCGATCGCGACACGTGCTGCGGCGTGTCGTGCAACCCGACGCGGCTCAGGTCGGTGCGCACGTCGGTCGGAGCGCCAAGGAGCTTCGAGTGCTTCGCAGCATCGACGGAACCGAGATCGTGGATGGTGAGCTCGAAGTCACGATGCGCCTTGGCGTCCAGGGCCAGCGGCAGGTGGATACGCCCGTCCCCGACCATGCGTCGTACCCCACTGCGGCTGAGACCGAGCCCGAGCATGAGCAGTCGTTCGACCCGGACCGGCGCGGGCAGCTCGAAGCTGACCAGGACCTTGAACGGTGCCGGGTCGTCGAGTGCGTAGAGGGGCGTGCGGGTCTCCACCTCCCACGTACCGGTCCAGTCGAGGCGGTATCCGTTCTTCGCGGCCAGCGACGCACTCATCGTCAGCTCCCGTACCACGGCTGGGTCATTGTTCTCGTACGCCACCAGGCGAGCGGGCTCCAGCGACGAGACGTGGACGCGCTCGTGGACGGGCACCTTCGAGGTCCGGTCGCACCCTGCACAGCTCAGGAGAAGCCAGACGTCGAGGAGTTTGCCGCTCGCGTTGACACGGATCTTGCCCGAGGGACGGTGCCGGCTGCCGGAGCAGTCCGGGCAGGGGCGTACGACGGTGGGCAGCGCGGACTCACGCACGGCCCACAGGGCCTTGCGGTCAGTATTCATGGATGTGGTTGCTTTCAGGACTGACCAGGAGCTCTCGCAGGCGAGGCTGCGGCTCCTGGGATATGACGGATGCACACGAGGGCGCGAGTCATCGCCTCGGGGCCGAGTCGTCAGGCTCCGGGGTCAACCGCGCGACAGATTGGCTTTGCTACGTGGCAGCCGTTACAGGTCCATGCAGGCGATCATGATCGAGGCCACGGCCCGCGAGCAACTCGTTTTCCGCGGGCCGCCCGCCGACAGGCCGTGGCAGCGCCTCGGCCTCGTTGCAGGCAAGGCCTGCCGCGAACTGGCCTTTGCCGTGCCTGGGGGTTGTCTCAGAGATCAGTGGCTGTTGTCGTTGTTCCGATGTCGAGGGGTGTTGGTCGAACGGGAATCCCCGATCGGGCGACTTCGACCGATGCTGTGCATGAGAGCAGGGCACCGCGCCATCCGAGGGTGCGCGGCCCGTGCCGCGCGCCCGCCGCGTCGGCTGTGAAAATCCGCGTGCGGTCGCACGGGGCGCAGTGATAGACATCCGGCGTGCAAAACACTCTGGACTTCCCTGACCTGCTGCGACTCATCGACGAACGGTCGGGCGCCTTCCGCGCCGCGGTCGCCGCCGCTCCCAGCCTCGATGTGCAGGTGCCGACCTGCCCCGGGTGGACGCTGTTCGATCTGGTGAAGCACCTGGGTGGGGGAGACCGTTTCTGGGCCGCCATCGTCGGCGCGGGGCCTGCCGACGCTCCCCCGGCCGAGGCCACCGCTGCGCGCGCCGCTCTGGAAGTGCCGCGGGAGCGTGAGGCCCTGCTGGCCTGGCTGGCCGCGTCGACGCAGCTTCTGGTGAGCGCCCTGCGCGAGGCAGGACCGGAGAGCGGTAGCTGGACGTGGTGGCCTGCGTCGCAGTCACCGCAAACCTCCGGCGGTATCGCCCGGCACCGGGCCCAGGAGACCGCGGTGCACACGTACGACGCCCAGCTCGCCGGGGGCGCCTCGCAGCCGCTGCCGGTCGAGGTGGCACTCGACGGTGTGGAGGAGTTCCTGTTCACCGTCTGCGCGACGCCGAGTGCCTGGCCGCACAAGCCCACGGCCTTCGACTTCCACGCCGCCGAGGGCCGCTCCTGGCGCCTCACGGTCGACGGCGACGGCGCACGCGTCACCCGCATCCCCGCGGACACTGCCGCGACCGACGAGGACTCGGACGTAGCCGGCGCCTCCGTCCATGGCACGGCCAGTGAGTTGGTCCTCTACTTGTACGACCGTATCCCGGCCGCCTCCTTGCACGTTGACGGAGACGCAGGGCTGCTCGACCTGCTCCGCGCCTGGGAGCCGGAGGAGAAGTAGGACGTAGCGGCCCGGCCGGCTGCTGTTCGCGTTCTTCGCCACGCGAGCCCGTATTTGATACGGGCGGCGCTGATGTCGGGGCAGTGCGCGATCAGCGCCAGGGCGGCGTCATCGTCGTCCAGGTGGGCCGGAGCGCGGGTCAGGTAGAGGGCGCCGAGGTCCTGCTCGTAAGGGTGGGTCATACGCGGTTCAACGCCGGACGGGAGCGGAAGGCCATCACCCATTCAGCGTCTCCTCCCCGCCGCAGCTCCTCCGCTCGGTTGAGGTCCTTGGGGAGGATCGGATCGGTCAGTAGCGACTCTCTACGAGCTGGTGGGCGCGAGCGCTGACCGCTGGCGTAGGGCCGCGAAGTCGGCCTGGGCTGCCTCGAGCCTGGGCCTTGTGGTGCTCGGCCAGGGCCCGGTAGATGCTCGCGACGGAAGGGCTCTGCCCTTTGCGCTTGCCGGTGGGGATGATCAGGTCGGGCTGGATCCCCTCGACGGACTCGCCTGCCGTCCGGCGGCGGATGACGGTATGGAGCATGTCGTCGGTGATGACCGGTGGCCAGCCACCGTGCTTGCCCTTGCGGGCGGCGGTATCGAGGCCTTCGAGGGTGGACTCCCGGATGTTCTCCCGCTCGGTCTCGGCCATCGCCCGCCATTTCGTCACGACGGGCGACACGAGCCGGATCGACGCCTACTTCAACACCGACCCTGACGCCGAGTGACTCGCACAAACGGTCATCTGTGAGAGTTCTGCGACAGGCCCCGGAATGATCACGTTTCCGCAGGTCGCCGTTCGCAGAAGTCCTCTCGAAACCGGCGTGTTGTGCGAGGCACTTCTGAGAGGCTGCCGTCATGGATCTCACGCCCGATCAGGCCGCATTGGCGGTAGAACGCCACAACTGCCCGAACTGTGACGCGCCCGCTGGCAGCGCCTGCCGCACCCGAGGCGGGAAGACCGCCGCGAAGTACCACACCCCGCGCTTCGTCCTCGTCCCCGCGCTCCGCGAGGAACTGGAGATCCCCGTCCCCGCCGACCGGCTCCCCGGCCGCGCGTGGAAGCAGGGCCCGGCGCTTGCCGTTGTGCCCGTACCCCGCACCGAGCGACCGGTCCGCATCGGGTACGCCCGGACGTCGACCGCCCGGCAGGAGCTGGCGAGCCAGCTCGAAGCCCTCCACCGCGCCGAGTGCCACAAGGTCTTTAAGGAGCAGATCAGCACCCGCGTCAAGGTCCGGCCGGAACTGGAGAAGGCGCTCGGGCTGGCCCACCAGTTCAAGGAGGCCGCCCCCGAGACACCCGTCATCCTCACGGTGCACGAGCTCAAGCGTCTGGCCAGGAACGCGGCCGAGCTGATGACGCTGTCCGCCGAGCTCCAGGCCAGCGGCATCCAGCTCGAACTCCTCACCGGCCCTCTGACCGGGATCTACGACCCCAACGGCATGGGCGCAATGTTCTTCGCCGTGCTCGCCGTAGCCGGACAGATCGAGCGAAACTACATCCGGGAGAAGACACTCGAAGGCCAGGTCATCGCCGCGTCCAAGGGCAACCACGGCGGGCGCCCGAAGGTCATCGACGACGACATGCTGATCTTCGCCGTCGCGCTGAAGGACAAGGGAGTCCCTGTCTCCGAGATCGCGAAGAAGCTCACCATCAAGGTCGGGAAGAACGCGGGTAAGTCGCCCTCGGTCGCCTCGCTCTACCGGGCGCTCGCCGAAGCCGAAGCCACCGCAGTGGACGACGGCCTGCGGCTGCGGCCCAAGCCCGTCCGCATCCGCCGGCCCGGGGAACCGCTCACCACCCGAGGAGATCGACCTGCGCGAACGACTCCAGGCCCAATCCAACCCGAACGCCGAGACCAGCAGCTGATAGCCGTGATCAAGTCCTTAGCGCCAACGGCTGTACCGCTGGTCCCCACGGTCGCAGTTCAAGGTTTCCGAGGTGACGGCCTGGGTTCGGCAGCAGAAGCTGCAGTGATCAGGTGGAGGTTCTGGGGCGGTGCCTGCCGTTCGCGCGCCGGTGTCGCGTGAGGTTGGTCCGTTGGCTCTGCTGCGGCCGGGCAAGGTGAAGCCATTTTGAGCCATTGGTCCAATGGATTGGGCATCAGTTGAACCATCAGCCCGCCAGATGCTGAGATAGGCCTGTCAATGGCGCTGCGGGCCTCCGGGATCTCTGCGGCGCCTTTCTCATGTCTGCGCTGGTCTATGGCGAAAAAGGGCGGGGTAACTTGCTGAAGAGGGTGTTCGTTGCACACGATCCGGGGCAGATGCGGCTGCGGTTCGCGTCCCGAGCTGTGCTCGGCATCGGGCTCGCCGTCGCGCTGTGCGGGGCGGCCGGGCACTCGCTGGTGGCGGCCATCACTGGTGGCCTGGCCGCGCTGCTCGCACTGTTCACGGTGACCGACCCGACGGTGCGTGAGCAGGCGGCCACGACCGCGTTTCTCCCCGTCGTCGGTCTCCCGGTGCTCACGCTCGCCGCCGTGCTGCACGATGTGCCCGTCGCGCGCGACCTGGTGTTCCTCGCCGTCGTGGGGGCGGGGGTGTACGCGCGGCGGTGGGGACCTCGCGGGCACTCGCTGGGCGTGTTCGGTTTTATGGCATATTTCTCTGCCCAGTTCCTGCACACCGTGCCCGGCCAGCTGCCCGAGCTGTACGCGGCCGTGCTGCTGTCGCTCATCGCGTCGTCGGTGGTGCGGTTCGGGGTGTGGTGCTACGAGCGGCGGCTGGCGGTACCCGTGGCAGTCGCCCTCCCTGCCGGGACAGCGGGGCTCGGTCGGATCACGACGCGGCAGGCCGTGCAAGCGACGTTGGGGGCGGGGTTCGCGCTCGCGGTGGGGCAGGTGCTCTCCGATCAGCGTTGGTACTGGGCGGTCGGCGCCACCTGGTGGGTGTTCGTGGCCACGACCTCGCGAGGCGAGGCCGTCGTGCGCGGGTTCAGGCGATTCGTGGGGACCGTGCTCGGGATCGGGTTGGGCTTCACCGTAGCTGTACCCCTGCACCATGAGCCGGTCGTGGCCGCCGTGGTGGTGGCGATGAGCGTGTTCGGAATCTTCTACACCGCCGCTGTCTCCTATACCTGGATGATGCTGGCCGTGACCGTGATGGCGAGCATGCTGTACGGGCTACTCGGCGTGCTCGACGTGGGTCTGCTGATGCTGCGGGTGGCTGAGACGGCGGTCGGGGCGCTCGGTGCCGCACTAGCGGTGCTGTTCGTGCTGCCGGTAACCACGCACGCGGTGACTGAGGCGTGGGTGGAGCGGGCGCTGCGGTGCATGCACACGTGCACGGCGGAGGTCGCCGCCCGGCTCGCCGGGAGCGAGGACGCCGACCCACCCCAGCGCGTTGTCGAGATGGAGGCGATCCTCGGCCGGGTGCGCTTGTCGCTTGCGCCGCTGGAGCATCCGCTCAACCCGATGAAGGCCCGCAAGCGACGGGCGCGGCAGGTGCTCGCGCTGCTCGACGACTGCGCACGCGAGGTGCGCGGCCTGGCCTCCGTCGCTGCCGATCCGGAGGCCTCGCACGACGTCCGGCTCGCCGCAGCCTGCTGGCGTGTGGAGGCTGCCGTCGAGGCCCTCACTGATGCGCCGACCCTCGGGCGGGACCTCCGACTCGACAACGCGACGGCTACGGAGCCTGCGGGCGTCGAACCGGTGCTCGCCCACCTCCATGCGCTGGAGCGGGCCCTGCTTGAACTTGCCGTTCCCCTGCGGAGGTCCAGCCAAATTCCGGCCGGCGCCTGAGCCGTCGCGCGCGGCGAGATTGTCGAGCACCACCCGACCCACCTTGCGCGGCCCCAGGCGGGGCGCGATGTGTACCCATGCCGCGTGCGAGGGTCCTGGCTGCCATGTACTGACTCCGTGCTCGTGCTGACGTTTTGCTGACCCCGGGGGCGTCAGTACGGCGCTGACCTGCGGCCGCGCCTGACGGACCGCGTTCATGGCCTTCTTCACCACGCAGTTCCTCCATACACTGCCCGGACAACGGCCCGAGCTGTACTCCGCGGTCGCCCTCTCCCTGCTCACCTCGTCGAGTTGGAGGCGCTCCTCGGACGGGTACGGCTGTCCCTGGCCCCGCTGGCGCACCCGCTGAGTCCGCTGCGCGCCCGCAAGGCCCGTGCCCGGCAGGTACTCGGGCTTGCTGGACACCTGCGCCCGGGAGGTGCGCGGACTGGCCTTTGTCGCCGCGGATCCGGAAGCGGCCCACGACGCCCGCCTCGCCGCCGCCTGCTGGCGCGTCGAGGCTGCCGTGGAGGCACTGACGGCCCCGGACCTGCCGGACCGGGCGAGTTCGCCGGGCGTCCCGGAAAACCGGGCCCTCGCGGAACCCGCGCTCGCCCATCTGCACGGTCTGGAGCGGGCCCTCGTCGAACTCGCCACCCCGCTGCGCAGCGATCCGCGCGCCCCGCTGATATGTGTGTGAGGCCGCCCCGAGGCCCGCCGACAGCCGAGGGTATTGGTCTAGACCTCGAAGGGCCGACTGCTACCGTCGCCCCCGGAAGATCACGGCGGCGCGAACGGCCGTGGTCACTCGGCGAAGAGGGGCAGTGCGATGACAAGCAGTGCGGTGGGCAGCGGCAACGGCGCGGGGCGGGCATTCATCGGGTCGTTCACCTCGGCGGGCGGGCGGGGAATAACCGTCGCCGCCGTGGACCGGGAGAGCGGGGCGCTGACGGTCCTCGGCGCGACGGACACCGTCCCCGATCCCTCGTATCTCGTCCTGGGTCACGGACCGGGGCCGGGCGGCAGGGTGCTCTACACGGTCAGTGAGACCGAGCACGGCGCGGCCGCCGCCCTCGACATCACCGGCGATGTGCCGCAGCCGATCGGCGAGATCCGACCGGTCGAGGGCAGCGGTCCGACCCACCTCGCGCTCGCGGGCGGGCATCTGCTCACCGCCAACTACGGCTCCGGCAGCGTGAGCGCCCTGTCCGTGCGGGCCGACGGCTCCCTCGGCGAGGTCACCACCGTGCTCCGGCACGAGGGCAGCGGTCCGAACCCCGGCCGCCAGCAGGCCCCGCACGCCCACCAGGTGCTGCCGGACCCCTCCGGGACCTGGGTGCTCAGCGTGGACCTCGGCACCGACTCCGTACGGATCTGCGCACTCGACCCTGCCACCGGGGTGCTGCAGAAGCATGGCAAGACGACCCTGCGGCCGGGCACCGGCCCACGCCATCTGGCGTTCCACCCCGCGGGCGGCCATGCCTACGTCCTGAACGAACTCGAACCGACCGTTACCGCATGCAGGTGGGACGCCACCACGGGAGTCCTCGAACCGGTCGGTGAGACCTCCGTACTGCCCGAGGAGCCGACCGGCGGCACGGACCCGGTGACGTACCCGTCGGAGGTGGTCGTCTCGCACGACGGACGGTTCCTCTGGACCGCCAACCGCGGGCACGACAGCATCTCCGCCCTCGCGCTCGACGCGACGGGCGAGCAGGCGACCCTGGTCACGACCGTGGGCTGCGGCGGGCACTGGCCGCGCGACCTCGCGCTCGACCCCACCGGCCGATGGCTGTACGCGGCCAACGAGCGGTCCGGGAACGTCAGCTGGTTCGCCGTCGACCCGGCGACCGGCATTCCGCACCACGCGGGCGCACTGGAGGCCCCGGCCGCGTCCTGCGTGATCTTCGCCTGAGATCACGGCACCACCGCGCCACGCACCGCGCGACCGCCAGGCGGGCCAGGAGATTCAAGCCCGTCCGGCGATCGAGGGCACGCGCGCCGCCAGGGCCCGCGAGCCCGGCGCGATCCGGACGAAGGGCCCCGGGCACCCCGGCACCGGGTCAGTGTGCCTGCACACCCTGCGGCGCGGCCGGCGCGATGCCGAGCGCCGTCGTGTACATCGACAGCACGAGCTTGCCGATCGCCGGATACGCGCCGAGCGGCTCGGCCGTCGCACAGCCCGCCTCCTTCGCGGCCGCGTCCAGCAGCCCCTCGGGTACCTCGGGGCCGACGAGGTACGGAGCGAGCGCGAGCTTCGCCGAGCCGGAACCCGTCAACTGCTCGGCGATCGACGCGACGGAACCCTCCACATCGAGTGCGGCGGCCATCACCGGTACGGCGAGCCGGGCGGCGAGCAGCATGCCGGTGATCCCGGCGGCCTGCACGGCTTCCTCGCCACCGACCGTGGCCAGCACGATGCCGTCGGCGGCCGTCGCCACGGTGAAGAGCCTGGCACGGTCGGCGCGGGCCAGACCGGCCTCGGAGAGCCGTACGTGCAGCGCCTCGGCGAGCAGCGGGTGGGGGCCGAGCACATCGGTCAGTTCGACCTGCGTGCCGCTGTCCATCACGGCCTGCCGTATGCGTCGGATCAGGGCGCTGTCCGGCCCCGCGAGCAGCGGCACCACGACGGCGGACGGCCCCTCGGGCTCGGCGACCTCACGGCCGACGGCCAGCGCCTGCTCGTAGCGCGCGACGCGCTCGGCGGCGCTGTGGGCGAGTACGGACGACAGCGTCGGGTACTCGGCATCGTCGCCGTCGAGGTAGCCGATCCGGGCATTGAGACCGGGCAGCTCGGAACGGGCGATGCTGATCACCTCTTCGGCCAGGCTCCGCGTGGCCGAAGAGGGGGTACCGGGAACGGCGAGAACGAGCGCGGCAGCGCCCTCGGGTGCGACCACGGGCTCCGGGCGGCGGTGCCGTCCGGACTGGCGAGGTCGCGGCATTCGTACAGGCAGGCCGGAAGCGGGCCCAGTGGGGGTGCTCATGGCGCCGCATGCTACTGGTTTTGGGTACCCCTCCGTTCGGGGAGGGGGCAGTCGGGCGTCATCTGTCCGCTTTTATCCGATGAGAGGCTTACTGGCCGACTGTCCTGCTCTGTCGGTACCTATCCGGGCGCCTGTCCCGGCTCCTTCCCGGGCCCTTCACCGGGTACGTGGAGCAGCGTCGGATGGCGGGGCAGCCGTAGATCGCCGGTGGCCAACGCCCGGGCGATGGACAGCGCCCCGGCCAGCGGATCACCCGAACCGGGGACCGGCCGTGCCTGCGGGACCTGTCGGGACAGTTCCTCACGCAGCGGTACGAGCAGCGGATCGCCCATCCGGAACAGGCCGCCCGTCAGGGCCACTTCGCATGGTTCGTCGTCGGCTCCGGCCTTGGGGCACACCGCCGCGGCCGCCTCCGCGATGTGTCCGGCGGCTTCGCGCAGAATGCCCGCGGCGACCGGATCGTGCCCGGCGCACGCGGCCACTTCGGGCGCGAACGAGGCGAGCACGGCAGCCCGGTCGGTACGCGGATAGAGCAGCCCCGGCAGCTTTGGCGCCGGTCCGAACACGGCCTCCAGCCGGGCCAGCAGCGGGGCGGACCCGCCGCGCCGCCCGTCATGGGCGCGCATCGCCGCATCGAGACCGGCCCGCCCGATCCAGGCACCGCTACCGCTGTCACCCAGCAGATGCCCCCAGCCGTCGGCCCGGCGCCAGTTCGTCAGATCCGTACCCAGCGCGATCAGGCCCGTGCCGCCCGCGACCACCGCCCCCGGACGCTGGCCGACCCCACCCGCGTACGCGGTCACCGCATCGGCGGCGAGAGCCAGTCGGCGCACCCCTAGCGCCCGCTCCAGGGCCAAGGGCAGTTCAGCACGCAACTGCCCGCCGAGCGTCGCCATACCGGCGGCGCCGATCGCCACGGCGGTGATCGCTTCGGCGCTGCCGCTGCCGTGCCGCTCCAGCAGCAGGCGGGCGGCGGGCAGCAGTTGTTCCAGCAGATGGCCCGCGTCGATGCCCGCAGGTCCGGTGCGTACCGGCTCGGCGCAAACTGTCGTACCCACCGCCGCGGACCTGTCGAGGACGCCCAGCGCCACCCGCAGCCCGGAACCGCCCGAGTCCACGCCGAGCACGAACGGCCCCGACGCACCCGCCTCCGCGCCCGGACGCACACCGACACCGCTGCTGACCGGCGAATGCCTGCGTGAGCTCATGAACCGGCTCCAGGGAGAAGAGGAATGACGGCGGCAGCCTATCCCCAGCTCCTCGGACCCGGACCGGGGGTGTGGACGACCTGCGCCACCGCCCGTCGGGGGCGGAGCGTGTACGCCGGTAGAGTGATGTGTTGTGGCACCACGACCGTTGAACGAAGTAGTCGAGTCCGGATGGGCCGAGGCGCTTGCCCCGGTGGCCGGCCGCATCGCCGCGATGGGCGATTTCCTGCGTGCGGAGGTCGCGGCCGGCCGCACCTACCTGCCTGCCGGAGCGAACGTCCTGCGCGCGTTCCAGCAACCCTTCGACGACGTACGCGTCCTGATCGTCGGTCAGGACCCCTACCCGACACCCGGGATGGCGGTGGGTCTGAGCTTCTCGGTGGCCCCCGATGTGCGTCAGCTGCCCGGCAGCCTGGAGAACATCTTCCGCGAACTGCACACGGACCTGGGGCTTCCGCGGCCGTCCAACGGCGATCTGACGCCGTGGACGCGCCAGGGCGTGCTGCTGCTGAACAAGGCGCTCACGACAGCACCCCGCAAACCGGGCGCGCACCGCGGCAAGGGCTGGGAGGAAGTGACCGAGCAGGCCATCCGGGCGCTGGCCGCGCGCGGCAAGCCCCTGGTGTCCGTGCTGTGGGGACGTGACGCCCGTAATCTGCGGCCGTTCCTCGACGACTTCCCGGCCATCGAGTCCGCGCACCCCTCGCCCATGTCGGCGGACCGCGGTTTCTTCGGCTCGCGCCCCTTCAGCCGCACCAATGAACTCCTGCTCCGCCAGGGCGCCCAGCCGGTGGACTGGCAGTTGCCGTAGCCGCGGCAGCCACCCGGGCACTCCGCCGATCCGGTAGTGGCACCGGTCCCCTCTCGGGGCCGGTGCCACACCCCCCATCACCGTGTGGCACGTCACCTGTCCGCCGGGGTCACGAACCGATGACCGCCGCCCGGACGCAGAGGACATCCGGCAGATGCGCGGCGAGCTGCTGCCAGCTGTCGCCGTTGTCCGCGCTCGCGTACACCTCGCCATTGCGGTTGCCGAAGTAGATGCCCGCCGGGTCGGCGTCGTCCGTACGGAGCGCGTCGCGCAGCACCGTGCCGTAATGCATCTCCTCGGGCAGGCCCGCCGACAGTGGCTCCCAGGTACGGCCCGCGTCCTCGGTGCGGAACACCCGGCAGCGGTGTTCGGCCGGGACGCGGTCGGCGTCGGCGTTGATCGGGAAGATGTACGCCGTGTCCGCGCGGTGCGGGTGCGCGGCCACGGCGAAACCGAAATCGGACGGGAGGTCCCGGCCGATGTCCGTCCAGTTGTCCCCGGAGTCGTCGCTCCGGAAGACTCCCCAGTGGTTCTGGAGGTAGAGCCGGTCGAGATCGACCGCGTCCCTCGCCACCTTGTGGACGCACTGGCCGAACTCCGGGTTCGGGTCGGGGAGGAACACCGCCGACACGCCCTTGTTCGCCGGGGCCCAGCTCGCGCCGCCGTCCTTGGTGCGGAACACCCCGGCCGTGGAGACCGCGACCGTCACCTCCCGGGCATTCCTCGGGTCCGTGAGGATGGTGTGCAGACCCTCGCCGCCGCCGCCCGGCACCCACTTCGAACGCGTCGGATGCTCCCAGAGCGGGCGGACCAGCTCGAAGGACTCCCCGCCGTCCTCGGAACGGAACAGTGCGGCCGGCTCCGTACCCGCGTACACGACATCGGGCGCCTCGGGGCCCGCCGGGTGCAGCTGCCAGACCCGCTCCAGCGATGCCCCGGTGAACTCCGGGAACTTCACGGTCGGTTGTTTCGGTTCGACCCAGGTGGCGCCCAGGTCGTCGGAGTGGAAGACGGACGGGCCCCAGTGTGCGCTGTCCCCGCCGACCAGCAGCCGGGGAACCTTCCTGCGGGTGTCGATGGCGATCGAATAGATCGCCTGGGAATTGAAACGTGGGTCGTCGAACTCCCACGTGCCGCCGCGCCTGCGGCCGATGAAGAGTCCCTTGCGGGTGCCCACGGTGAGCAGTACGTCGGTCATGGCCGATCCTCCCGATACGCCTTTGTGCCGGATACGGGCCAGTCTGCACCCCACCACTGACAGAGGCCCGCAGGGCGGCCCCGGACACCCGGACCCTGTTGCCGCTACGGCCGGCGACGGTACGGTGCACCACGTGTAGAAAGCGCTTGCCGGGCGCTTTCGCGGAGCGAACAGGGAGCATCTGTGCCGACCTTCGAAGGGCTGCCCGGCGCCGTCGCCGTGTCCCACCTGCGGGTCTACGACTGGCCCACCGAGGACGGCCTGCGCGGCGGGACGCCCCATCTCCACCTCACCTGCTCCGAGGGGTATGTGGTGGTCGGGGGCACGGGCTCGGTGCAGACCCTCACCACGTCCGGGTTCCGGCAGACGCCACTGACCCCCGGAGCACTCGTCTGGTTCACGCCGGGCACGATCCACCGCCTCGTCAACGAGGACGCGCTGCGCATCGTCGTCCTCATGGAGAACAGCGGACTGCCCGAGGCAGGTGACGCCGTCCTCACGCTGCCGCCACGCCACCTGGCGGACCCCGAGACCTACCGGGCGGCGGTCGCCCTTCCCGCCGACGGTTTTGAAGCGGGACAGGAAAAGGCCGCCCGCGCCCGCCGGGACCTCGCCATAGAGGGTTTCCTCGCGCTGCGCCGGGCCACCGAGGCGGGCGACCCCGAACCGCTCGCCGCCTTCCACAAGGCCGCCGCCGCACTCGTACGCCCGATGACAGGGGACTGGCGGGAGCGCTGGCGGAAGGGGGCCGCTGCCGCGTCGAAGGTGACCGGCGGCCAGCTCGACGCCCTGACCCGCGGCGACGGCGGATACCTCGCCGACGCCTGCGTACACGCCGAACATCCCTCCACGCACGGGAAGTTCGGCATGTGCGGGCGCCTGGACGTCTACTGCGGCTGACCGGCCCCGGCGCCGTCAACACCGGCGGAGCAGCTCAGGACCCGGGTCGTGCTGCCGTCGTCCTCCACCGCGTCCCGGACGTGCCGGAAGCCGATCCGGCCCAGCAGCGCCAGGGAGGCGGTGTTCTCGGCGGCCACCGTCGCGTGCACTTCGGCGAGCCCGAGGGCGCCGAACCCGTACGAGGTCAGGGCCTTCGCGACCTCGGTGCCGAACCCCTGTCCCCACGCGGCCGGAGCCAGGGCGTAGACGATCTCGTGACCGTCCACATCCGGGGACGGGGAGGGTTTGATCTCCGCGTGGCCGACCAGACGGCTGCCGCGGCGCACGGCCCATACGCCGAAGAGTTCCTGGGCGTACACCTTGCTGAAGACCCGCCCGAACAGGGCACGGTCCTCGGCCTCGGTCTGCGGCCCGTCGCCCATCCAGCGGGACACCCTGACGTCCTGGAAGAGCGCCACGAAGCCGTCCTCGTCCGCGGGTGTGTACGGCTCCAGGAGCAGCCGTCCGGTGTGCAGGGTGGGGGTGGTCGTCATGACGGGGGACGGTACGCGGGTCGGGCCCGGCCCACAACGGAAATAAGTGCAGGCCGGGCCGGGTGAGCGGGGTGCGGGGTCAGCGGCTGGGGGCGGCGGTGCTGCTGCGGAGGCGCGCCAGATCGCCGACGTCATCCTCCCGCCCTTTGAGATGGCATTGCGCCCGCACGGTCCGGGCGGTCAGCCGTGGACGTACCTCCAGCCGCCGCTGGGCCTGGCGAACGAGGTCAGCAATCGACCCGACACCGCTGCACCCCTTCGGGCACGGGCTCTCGTACACCACCTTCGGCTGGGAGCCCGGTGAGCCCGTACCGGCGGAGATCCGCACCGACGGATCCGCCGACATCGAGGTCACCGTACGCAACACCGGAGACCGCGAAGGGGCCGAGGTCGTGCAGCTCTACGTCCACGACCCGGTCGCCCAGACCACCCGCCCGCAGGCACAGCTGATCGGCTACGCCCGGGTGGAACTCGCGGCCGGACAAGCCCGGAAGGTCCGCTTCCGGTTCCATGCCGATCTGGTCTCCTTCACCGGCATCGGCGGCCGGCGGATCGTCGAACCCGGCGACCTGGAACTGCGGCTCGCCGCGTCGAGTGCCGTCCGCGACATCCGGCAGACGGTACGGCTGCGGCTCACCGGCCCCGAGCGCACGGTCGATCACCGACGCCGGCTGGTCTGCGAAACCACCGTCGAGGAGGCGGCGCAGTTCCCGGCCGCGGCCGGGAACTGACGCACCGCCCTCTTCCTCGTTCCGAGAGCCTCCCCGCACAGAAGTCCGGCCTTTCCGTCAGCTGTGCGGGGAGCTTCTCGAAACTTTCGAAATCGGGTCACCTTGCGCGTCGACCGGTCACGGGCTCCCGGGGCATCACGAAGGTGCCGGTCGCGATCAGCGGACCGGACGGCCGTGAGGTGACCGTCCGGGCGGCGATCGACCGGCCGGAGGTGTCCCGCTCGCAGCTCGAAGGCTTCGTCGAGGCCCATGGGTACGTTTCCATCGAGGCGGACCACTACTCCCGCTCCGTCGGCGGTGGCGGGATCACCTGCCGGCGCATCCCCGCAGCCCCGCATCGGCCGGACCGGCGCCGGCATGGAACCCTTCCCGGTCACTGCGGCCCGGCAGTCCCCGGGCGGCAACGGCCTGCGGCTGGAGTGCCGGGCCTCGCTGTTCACCGCCGGCCCGGTCACCGTCCACGCCTACCTGTCACCCCGTAACAACGCCCTGGTCTCCGACGGGCTCACGTACGCCGTCTCCTTCGACGACGACGCACCGCAGCGAGTGAACGTCACCGCGGTGACGGGCTCCGACGACGGCACCATGAACGTCCAGTGGGCCCGTAACACCTCGGACAACGTCAACGTCACCAGTACGGTGCACCGGATCGGCCGGCCCGGGGGTCATGTGCTCAAATTCTGGATGGTCGACCCGACGGTGGTGCTGCAGAACCTGGTGGTCGACACCGGCGGCCTCAAGCCCAGCTACCTGGGCCCGCCGGAGAGCCTCCGGCTGCACTGAGCCGAAGGGCGTACGGGCAAGGGGAGAGCAGAGCGATGACGAGTGGGATCGAGGACCGCGACGGACACGTCGCGTCCCTGGAGGTGACCCCCGTCGGGGCGGGGGTCCGGATCCGGGGCGTGGCACCGTCGGGCGAGATCGCTGTGATCTGCACCCCTGCCCGCGCCCGGGAGCTGGCGGCGGCTCTCGCCCTCGCGGCGGACGAGGCCGAGAGCGCGCAGTCGGCGGAGCCCGTCACCGTGAAGGCGGGGGAGCTGCGCCGCGGGGACGTACGGGACGGCGACCGGGCCATGACGGTGGAGAGCGTCAGGACCGACGGCGCCACGGCCCGGGTCACCTGGAAGTCGGGCGCCGGACGCAACTGGACCCAAGAGTACGACGCGGACGCCGCGATCACGCTCAGACGGCGCGGGTAGACCGGGAACGGCGGCTTGCTTGTACGAGGAACATCGTAATTTCGGTTCCCGGCATCCAGTATGTCTAAACCAGCTGAGGTAACTATCATGTCACCATGACGAGCACTAAGGTGGGGGCGCCCCGCGTCGTCGGGGCGTTGCGAATCAGCCGGTACACAGACGCGTCGACGTCGCCAGAGATCCAGCAGCAAATGGTGGAAGCCGCCGCGAAGCGGATCGGCGGGGACTTCGTCGGGTGGGCCAATGACCTGGAGGTGTCCGCCCTTAAGACGACGCCGTGGGAGCGTGAGGAGCTACGGCACTGGCTGGACCGTCCCGACGAATGGGACGTGATGATCTGGCAGCGCATGGACCGTGCAGTGCGCTCCATGGCTGACATGGTGGACCTGGGACGGTACGCGAAGACCCACGGGAAGCGGCTGATCTTCGCTAGTGGGCCCGGAGGCGACAGGCTGGAGCTGGACTTCAGCTCTCCGATGTCGGAACTCATCATGCTCATCCTGGCCTTCGCCGCTCAGCTCGAAGGCCAGACCATCATGGAGCGAAACCAGGGGGCTGCCGCGCACTTGCAGTCAATGGGCCGATGGGCTGGCGGAGTAGTGCCATACGGCCACGCACCCGGACGCATGGTGTTCCCTGACGGCAATGAGGGGTGGTGGCTTTTTGCGCACACCGACGAGGACCCCGTCAAGTCCACTGCCGACATTCGCCGCTCCATGGTCGCCCGCGCTATTGCCGGCCGGAACTACAGCGAAATCCTGCGGTGGCTCGAAGAAATGGGTGCGATTACACCGAAGAACCACCGCGCCATGCTTGCCACTCCGCCGCGGGAGCAGGACGAAGAAAGTACGTGGCAGTTGACGGTGGTGCGCGACATGCTCCTGTCGCCGGTCATGCGTGGCCACATCGTCAAGAAGGACGGGACCATTGTGCGCGACGCGAACGGCGCACCTGTGCTCCAGGGAGAGCCGCTGATCGACGATGACACCTGGCACAAGCTCCAGGACGCACTGAAGTTGCTCGCCACAGGTCACACCGGGCCACGTCGAAAAGACGGCCACCCCCTGCTAGGTGTCCTCGTCTGCGGAATCTGCGACCAGAACATGTTCGTCAACTGGTATCGCGAGAAGAAGGGTGCACAGGCGGGAGTGAAGAAGGAGGTGTTCCGTTGCTTCGGAAAGCTCCACGCCAAGGGGGTCCCCGCGCTCAGCATCCAAGCCGCGGGCGTTCTGGAGTACGCGGAGACGCAGTTTCTGGCGCACATGGGCCCCTTCCGTCGCACACAGGTCGTCCGCGTCCCTGGCGTCGACCACCGCGCGGAAATCGCGGACCTGGAAGCCGACGTGGAAGAGCTGGCGATGCGCCTGGGGCGGCTGAGAGGGCCGGCGGCCGACGTCGTCATGAAGCAGCTCCAGGGCCGCTCCGACCGGCTGGAGGAGCTGCGGGCCACACCCGTCGTGCCTGCGCGGGAAGAGGCCGTGAAGTTGGACTCCACATGGGCCGACGACTGGCATGCCGCAGCCGATCCTCTGGCGCGTCGGGAGATGCTCGTCGAAGCCGGGGTGCGGATCACTGTGCGGCCTCCTGAGCGATGGAGGGCGCCAGTTGAGGAGCGGCTGACGTTCGAAGTGGGCACCCACGTTGACCCGGAACAGGATGCGCTGGACGACGTGGTCTACCAGGAGGTAGCTGTTCAGCGGGGTGCGGCCGGTTCGCTGGACGGACGGCGTGATCGCTAGGGTGTCCGGGTGGGGCATCCCGACTGGTCCGTGAAGGACCTCTTCGCCGAGTTGGCCGCGGTACGCGGCGAGTTGGCGGCTGCACGGAGCCGGGAGGCCGCGAAGGATGAGCGGATCGACCAGCTGCTGATCCAGATCGCTGAGTTGACCACGCAGGTGCAGGCTCTGGTGCTGCGGTTGTCGAAGGACTCCTCGACCTCCTCGAAGCCACCGTCGTCGGACGGGCCGGGCAAGCGACCTCGTGGTGGGTCCTCTCGTACCCGTTCGGGACGCAAGCCGGGCAAGCAGCCGGCGATCCGGGTACCACCTTGCGGCAGGTCGAGGATCCGGACGAGCGGTACGTCATTCCGGCTCCGGCTGGCTGCGAGGGCTGTGGGTCCTCGCTGATCGAGGTGCCGGTGTCCGTAGTACGTCGCCGTCAGGTCCTCGACCTGGCCGTTCCGCCTCCGCCGCGGGTTGTCGAGTACGCCGCCGACGTCAAGTGCTGCCCCGGGTGCGGGAAGAAGGCGATGGGTGTCTTCCCGGCCGGGGTGGAATCGGCCGTCCAGTATGGTCCCGGCACCACCACGAAGGTCGCCGACGCGGTCCTGGGCCACCACATCCCAGTGCACCGCTCGACCCTACTGGTGATGGAACTGTGCGGGATGAAGGTCTCCACCGGCTTCGCCGCCTCCCTGCGCGGCAGGGCCGCCCGCCTGCTGGAGTCCGGGTTCCTGCCCGCGGTCCGCGCCCTGATTTCCGGCGCGCCCGTGGTGCACGCCGATGAGACCTTCACCCGCACCCAGGCCAGGACCGTCTTCCTGCACGTGGCCTCCACCGCGCACCTCACCCTGATGCACACGGGTGACCGCTCGGCGCACGCCATCGATGCCGGAGACGTGCTGCCGCACCTGAGCGGCGTCCTGGTCCGTGACGGATATGCCGGCTACACCCACCTCGACCAGGTGCTGCACGCCTGGTGCGGTGCCCACCTGCTGCGGGACCTGCGCGGCATCCATGAGGCCGATCCGGAAGGCTAGTTGTGGGCCCGCGCGATGGCCGACACCCTCCTGGAAGCCAACCGTCTCGCGTCCGCCGCCCGGGATGCCGGGCGCGAGGAGCTCACCGCCGACGAACTGCGCACCATCCACCGGCTCTACACCGGAGCGCTGGCCCGATCCCGCCAGGACAACCGGAACAAGAACACCGAACTTGCCCGGCATGCCCGCACCCTGGCCAGACGTTTCGAGGAGCACCGAGAGGTCATCCTCCGCTTCACCACCGACCTCACCGTCCCCTTCACCAATAATCAAGCGGAACGCGACATCAGACCCGCCAAGGTCCAGCAACGCTCCTCCGGAGGCTGCTGGCGAACCCTCCAAGGACTGGCCGACTTCGCCATCGTCCAGTCGTACCTGTCGACCGCGACCAAGTGGGGCATCAGCCGCTACGACGCACTCCAGCGCCTCTTCACCACTGGAGCGTGGATCCCGCACGCCCTCACACCCGACACCGCAGCTGCCTGAGCCGGCCGCTCAACTCCGCTGAATAGCTACACCAGGAGAGCCTCTGAGGCAACGGGTTGATAATAGCGATGGGTGTGGAATATCGTGCCGTCGCCCCTTGCTCGGCCGCTCGTCGCCCGCCTCCGCCCTCCTTGTCGACGTCGCCCGGAGCCTCCGCCGTCCACAGGTGACTGTGGATAACTATAAAGAGGTGCTGACTAAGGCTCAAAATTTGGCTCTGCGTAGCCACTTGAGTCCAAGTCTGGCCAGAACGACAAACTAACCCCCTATTTCCTTTTTCTACTACGCGCGTTAGAGAGAAAAGAAAATAGGGGGTTAGTTTGTACTTTGGACCAGAGCTGTCCGAAGGGGGAGGAGGACCAAGATCACCGAGTATGCGACTGGTGCGGGAGCGACATGCCCCTTGCCGCCAGGGCGCCCGCGCGGACGTGCTCCACCCGCTGCCGCGTAGCGTTCCACCGCGCGGCAAAGAAGAACGCACTGCCCACGGAACTGACGACCCGAGACAGGTGGGTCCGGCGGTCCGCGACGAAGGTCCCGCTCACGGTCGACGGCATGCCGGCCAGCAGCACGGACCCGCGGACGTGGAGCACGCACAAGGGCGCCGCCGCTTCGACGGTCGGCGCCGGTCTGGGCTTCGCCCTCTCGGACGTCGATGACATCGTCTGTCTCGACCTGGACCACTGCATCAACACGCTTACCGGGCGAGTCGCCCCGTGGGCAGCAGCCATTCCCCGCGACGCGGGCGCCACCTACGTAGAGTTGTCCCCGTCCGGCGACGGACTGCACATCTGGGGCCGCACTGACGTCCGGCATGGACGGTGCATCCGACGCCCGGACGGTACGGCCGTAGAGATCTACGGAACCGGCCGCTACATCGCAATGACGGGACGCCGACATGGCAACGCCCCGTCGCTGCTGGGTGACCTCTCGGCGATCATTTCTCGATTGAGCGGCTGACCTCGTCCGCCTGTGGAAGCTCCCGCGGGTCCGTTGGCGGAGCTTCGCGCGGTCGGCGCACCTCGTCGCGTGCCTGGCGGAGCGACCTGACTGCCTTGACGAACTTGCGGCTCAATGGCGGAACTTGGTCAAGCGCGTGTCCGAGGACCCACACCACGCCACTCATGAACATGACGGTGGCAGCAGCCCATCCGACGGTTTCCATGTGCCCGACGAACCTTCCCCTTTGGGGTGGTCGGGCTAAGCAATAGGGCGCGCTCGGCCCGACCACATCTTGAATGGTCGAAACCGAGATCCGCGCTCAACACAACGCGCAGCGGGTTACAACCCACCGCACGTCCGACGAGTCTCGTCGTCGTTCTAGACACCAGTAAAGCTAGTTACTACACCCCGTCCCCCAGGGACGGTTGAGGTATCCCTGGGTGCCGAGTTCTCAAGGGAACTCGATAGTGATGAGCAGATTACACGAGCAGACTCCTGGACGGAGGCCCGATGGTCGGACGTGGACCCGCCCCAAAGGGCGCCCATCCAAGCGCCGCCGGCGCAACGCCGCCGAACCGGAGACTGTCATCACCCCTGACGACGAACTCCGCGGTCCTGAGCTGCCGGAGGGCGTTCTAGGCGTCAACACGAAGACGGGCGAACTCACCGAGTGGCACCCCATGACTCTCGCGTGGTGGCAGACCTGGCGGGAGTCCCCGCAGGCACAGACCTTCACCGAGACTGACTGGGCTTTCTTGATCGACACTGCCCTGATGCGCCACGCGATGTGGGACAAGGGCCAGCGGACGCTTGCCGCGGAAGTGCGCCTCCGCGCCGCCAAATTCGGCGCTACGCCGGAGGACAGAGCGCGCTTGAAGCTGAAGGTCGACGACCCCGTTTCACGCCCGCAGGCGCCCGTACAGAGCGCTGGGAACGTCTCGGACATCAATTCACGGCGAGCTAGTACTCCAGCTGTAGATCGTGATCTTCATGTTTGAGTTGCGACTTGTCGCCGGTAGTGACTGGTGCGTGATCGGGCTTGATGACGTCGTCTCCACTCGGACCAGCTGAGGCGGTGGGCCACGCTGGACAGCGGCTGGACGACGAGCGCGATGAACAGGTGCTGGATCTCACGGCCCCCTGGCTGGGCGGCGGCCCCGTCGGTCCGGAGGCGCACGGCTGGACGCCTGTCGCCCCCAGCCCGCTGCCGTTCGACGACGGTCACCCCGTGCCGCACGAGCTGACGGTGGATGAGATCCAGGGCATCGTCGGCCGGTTCCGTGAGGCGGCCCGCCGCGCCGTCGACGCGGGCTTCGAGGTCGCCGAGGTGCACGGAGCCCACGGATACCTCATCGGCCAGTTCCTCTCCCCGCACAGCAACCGGCGGACGGACGAGTTCGGCGGCAGTTTCGAGAACCGCGTCCGCTTCGCGCTGCAGGTCGTCGACGCGGTGCGGGAGGTCTGGCCGCAGGAGCTGCCCGTCCTCTTCCGGATCTCCGCCACGGACTGGCTCACGGAGAACGACGAGGACGAGCGCGAGGGCTGGACCGTCGACGAGACCGTGCGGCTGGCGGAGGAGCTGAAGGCCCATGGCGTCGACCTGCTGGACGTCTCCAGCGGCGGGAACGCCCCGCGCGCCCGCATCGAGACCGGGCCGGGCTACCAGGTTCCCTTCGCCGAGCGGGTCAGGGCGGAGACCTCGCTGCCCGTGGCGGCCGTGGGCCTGATCACCGATCCGCAGCAGGCCGAGAAGGTCATCACCGAGGGTCGGGCGGACGCGGTCCTCCTCGGCCGCGAGTTGCTGCGGAGCCCGTCGTGGGCCCAGTACGCGGCCCGCGAACTGGGCGGCGAAGTCCGTACGCCGGAGCAGTACCTCCGCGCGGTCTGACGCGCGGTCCGCCCCGACCGCCCCAGCACCGAGCCGCGCCCCGGCGAAGTCGCCCGCAGCCGCACCGAGTTCGGATTCCCCCACCTCGCGCCGCACCCGGTCCGAGCCCGGGTCCCGCGACTGTCAGATGGGAATGCCGGAATGCGCGGTGATGTTGGGACGTCCATGACCTTTTCTGTGGACGTGACCGTCCGGGGCTACGAGCTCGACACGCAGGGGCACCTGAACCAGGCCGTCTATCTGCAGTACGCCGAGCACGCGCGCTGGGAACTGCTGCGCGTTGCCGGCCTGTCGCAGGAGAAGCTGCTGGCCAGCGGTGTCGGGCCGGTGACCCTCGAGGCGACGGTGAAATTCCTGCGGGAGCTCCGCGGCGGTGACCGGGTGCGGGTGACCTGCCAGTTCGTATACGGCGAGGGGAGGACGTTCAAGGTCGCGCAGAAGATCCTCAAGGAGGACGGCACGGTCGCGGCGCAGGTCACGGGCGTGGCGGGGATGCTCGACCTGACGGCCCGCAAACTGATCGCCGACCCGGCGGGACACCTCGCCTCGCTCGCCGAGAACCCGGACCTGCTGAGCGGCTGACCGGCTGCCGAATCCGGCGTACGGCGGATCCCGAACTACGATGGGTCTCGTATTATGGGATGCCGGACCGGACCAGGAAGTGGAGCCATCGTGACCCCAGTCAGCGCCCCCGCACCAAGCGCCGCTGCGGTCGGCGGCCGTGCGCTCGACCACCCCACGCGGGACGAGATCCGCATCGAGGCTGTGCTCCACGCGCTCTCCGACCCGATGCGGCTGCGCGTGGTCCGCGAACTGGCCGCCGCAGACGCCGAGCTCACCTGCTCCCGCATCGAACTGCCGGTGTCCAAGTCGACGACCACGCACCACTTCCGGGTGCTGCGCGAGAGCGGCATCGTCCAGCAGATCTACCGCGGCACGGCCAAGATGAACGGGCTGCGCCGCGACGATCTGCAGGCGCTGTTCCCCGGGCTTCTGGACAGCGTCCTCGACGCCGCGAACCGGCAGGTGCAGCGCATCGGCGAGGACCGATAGGTCTCACGCTCCGCCCCAGTCACCACTCTCCGCGGCGCTCAGCAGCCCTTCCCAGTCCGGGATCTTCACCGGCCCCCGGCCCAGCGACCGCCCCAGCGCCGCCTCCGCCCGCTCGATGGACAGCCAGCCGTCCCATTCCACCGGGCGCAGCCCCCACGCCCGCAGCGCGGCCACGGGGTCGGGAGCCGACGGGCGCGCGGCGAGCAGCGGGGCGTCGTCGAGCAATGACCCCACCGTCTCCTTCGCGCACGACCGGTTCGAACCGATCACCCCGGTGGGCCCTCGCTTGATCCACCCGGCGACGTACTCCCCGGGCGACGGCACCCCGTCCCGCACTACCCGCCCAGCCAGATTCGGCACCGTCCCACACACCGCGTCGAACGGCAGGCCGGGCAGCGGCAGCCCGCGGTACCCGACGGCCCGCAGCACGAGCTGGGCGTCGATGTCCTCGTACCTGCCGGAGTCGCGTACGCCCCCGCTGCCATCCGGAACGGTACGGGCGAACCGCACCCCGGACACCCGGCCGTCCCGTTCCAGGAGCTCGACGGGGCGCAGGAAGAACCGCAGGTGGATCGTGCGCACCGGGTCTCCTTCCATGCCAGCACCCGTGGTCCCGGCCGCGGCCCATCCGCGCAGCACCTCGACGTTGCGCCGCGCCGCCGCCGTCAGGGGCGGTGCGTTCGGCGGTGAGGACAGGGCCGGCGACGACCGGGGGGACGGATCGACGTACGACGGGTCGAGGGCCAGCTCCGCCTCGTCCACCACCACCCGCGCCCGTGGCAGCGCGCCCAGCTCGCGCAGTTCCTTGGTGGTGAACCTGGCCTGGGAGGGTCCGCGCCTGCCCGCCATGTGGACCTCGCGCACCCGGCTTCCGGCCAGCGCGCCGAGCGCCCCGTGCGGTACGTCGGTGGGGCGCAGCTCCTCCGCGCTGCGGGCGAGGATCCGCGCCACGTCCACCGCCACATTGCCGACCCCGATCACCACGACCGAACGGGCCCGCAGCGCAAAGCTGTTGGCGGCGGCGTCCGGGTGCGCGCTGTACCAGGAGACGAACTCCGTCGCGGAGCAGCTGCCGGGCAGGTCCTCGCCGGGGACGGCGAGGCCGCGGTCGGTCGCCGCCCCGACGCAGTACACGACCGCCTGGTACAGCTCACCGATCCGTTCGGGTGGGATCCCGTCGCCGCCCACCTCGACATTGCCCAGGAAGGTGATCCGCTCGTGCTCCAGAACGGTCCGCAGACTGTTCTGCAGCGATTTGATCTTCTCGTGGTCGGGGGCGACGCCGTAGCGCACCAGGCCGTACGGGCAGGGGAGCCGGTCCAGCACATGGACCCGGACATCGGGCACCCGGTCCTGCTCGACCAGGGCCTGGGCGGTGTAGACCCCGCTGGGACCGGAGCCTACGACGGCGACACGGAGCACGGCGCACCTCTTCCCGCAGGATGCCTCCAGCATGGCACCGGCGGCCGGGGTGAGGGAGAGGCGCGCCGCCGGGGTGTGCTCAGGAGGTCATCGCGCGCATTCTGTCGATCTCCACCGTCTGCTGGGCGACGACGTCCCCGGCCATCTCCTCGACCTGTACGTCGTTGCCCTGCGAGAGTACGTCGGTCGCCATCGTGATCGCCCCCTGGTGGTGGGTGATCATCAACTTCAGGAAGAGCTTGTCGAAGGCCGCGCCGTCCGCCGTCCGCAACTGCTCCAGCTGCGCCGGGGTCGCCATTCCTGGCATCGCCGAGTGATCGTGGCCGGTCCTGCGCTTCTCTCCGCCGTTGTGCGTGAGCCATCCCTCCATCGCGCCGATCTCCGGCTTCTGGCCCGCGGTGATGCGTTCGGCGAGGCGCTTGACCGCGGCGGAGTCGGAGCGGGCGGCGACGAGGCCGGTCAACTCCAGTGCCTGGGCGTGGTGTTGGATCATCATCTGCACATACCGGAAGTCGGCCGAATTGGGGGCATTGTTCCCGGCGGCCTTCACCGCCTCCTCCGCGGACAGGGTCCGCGCGGGCTCTCCCGGTTTGCCGGGCGCCACCACCGAAGGACCCCCGCCCGCCTGCGTGTTCGTACGGCCGTCACCGCTTCCCGCATCGCACGCGCCCAGCGCGAGAACGGCGGACGCGACGGCCGCGACGAGCACGGAACTGCGTACGCACCTGGTCTGACGGCGGATCAACAAGGGAACCTCCATTGTCATATGGGCGTTTGCCAACCGTCCTAACACGCTTCCGCACGACAGCGATCAGAAACTTTCATTACGTCTCTGTTGCCATCTGTTGGGGCAGCCCTGGGAAGGACGATACTGCCGGGGTCCGTGAACCGTTCAACTACGTTCGGATCCATGGGAGGACGCAGTGATTTCGTTGCACAAGAGCCCGGTGCGGCGCAGACGCCTGGGCGTGGCGGCAGCGGCCGCCGGCCTGCTGGCCACTCTGCTGATGGCCGGCCCCGCAGCCGCGACACCCGACCCGGGTGACGCGGGCGCCGCCCGTACCGATGTCTCCGCCGCTCAGGAGGCCGCAGCCGCAGCCGCCATCACGAGCGGCGAAATACCCGGCGTGGACGAGATCGTCCACAGCAGCAACATCACCCATCTGGCCAACGTCCCGAAGGGCGCGCTCAAGGGGCTGAACACGGACCTGGCCTTCCAGGGGAAGTACGCCTACGCCGGAAACTACGACGGCTTCCAGATCTTCGACATCAGCAATCCGAAGGCCCCGAAGACGGTCGCGCAGGTTCTCTGCCCCGGCTCGCAGAACGACATCTCGGTCTCGGGGAACCTGCTCTTCCTGTCCACCGACTCCTCGCGCAGCGACAACTCCTGCACCAGCACCACCCAGCCCGCCACGGAGAAGTCCTCCTGGGAGGGCATGAAGGTCTTCGACATCAGCGACAAGCGCAACCCGAAGTACGTCGCCGCAGTCGAGACCGCCTGCGGATCGCACACGCACACGCTGGTCCCCGACGGCAAGAACGTGTACGTGTACGTCTCCTCGTACTCGCCGAGCGAAGCCTTCCCCGACTGCCAGCCGCCGCACGACGGGATCTCCGTCATCAAGGTGCCGCGCAACGCACCGGAGAAGGCCGCGGTCGTGAACTTCCCGGTGCTCTTCCCGGACGGCGGCAATCCGGGCGCTCCGACCAATCCGGGTGTCTCCAAGACCACCGGCTGCCACGACATCACCGTGCTGCCCTCGAAGGACCTGGCGGCCGGTGCCTGCATGGGGGACGGCCTGCTGTTCTCCATCAAGGACCCGGAGAACCCGAAGATCATCGACCGGGTGCAGGACAACGTGAACTTCGCGTTCTGGCACTCCGCTACGTTCAACCAGAGGGCGGACAAGGTCGTCTTCACCGATGAGCTCGGCGGCGGTGGCGCGGCCACCTGCAACGAGGAGATCGGCCCGAAGCGCGGCGCCGACGGCATCTACGACATCGTCGGCAAGGGAGACCACCGCAGGCTGGTCTTCCGCAGCTACTTCAAGATCGACCGCCCGCAGGCCGACACCGAGGTCTGCGTCGCGCACAACGGTTCGATCATCCCGGTCAAGGGCCGCGACGTGATGGTCCAGGCCTGGTACCAGGGCGGGGTCTCGGTGTGGGACTTCACCGACTCCTCGAAGCCGAAGGAGATCGGCTACTTCGAGCGCGGCCCCGTCAGCACGGACGCGGTCACCACGGCCGGCCCCTGGTCGGCGTACTACTACAATGGCTACATCTACTCCAACGACATCGCCAAGGGCTTCGACGTCCTGAAGCTCGACGATCGGCGGACCGACCCGGCGAAGCGGGTGCGGCTGAACGAACTGAATGTTCAGACGCAGCCGGACTACTTCGACCGCTGATCCCGTCCGGTCAACCGCTCGACCGGCACCCTCCTGCTCCATCGCGCGCCACGTGCGTCCCGCCGGGCCGATTTCACGGCCCGGCGGGACGCGCCGCAGCCGACGGCGCTCGGCACAGGAGTACGGCACCCGGGTCAGGCGGCGGACCTGGCGCTCCCGCCGGTCACTGCCGCCCACTCCACGAGCAATCGCTGGTACTGCTCCTCGTCCTCCGGGGACAGGCAGCCGTTCGAGCGCTCCCACAGGTCACGGATCTCTTTGTTCACCACGGCAGCGGTGCGCACGGATTCGGAAGAGTCGGGTCGACGGGGCATGCCTACAGGCTAAGGCCACGATGTGATAATCCGACCCATTGCGCGTCAGGGACATCTCTCACATGTTCCTCAGGCAGCGCCCGGTACCAGTCCGAGCGTCCGCAGCCCGTCGGGCCGCTGCTCCACCGGCAGATGCTGGACAAAGCGTACGTCGCACCCCAGCGCAGCCGCCCCGCCATCGGCGCGCCGATCGTCGCCGACCATCACCATATCCGCCGGATCCTGTCCGAGAAGTGTGCAGGCTATGTGGAAGAGGCGTGTGTCCGGCTTCTGGACGCGGTGCTCGTACGAAAGGACGTAGGCGTCGATCAGGGCGTCCAGGCCGTGCGCCCGGAAGACCGGCCGCAGGTCCCAGCCGATGTTGCTGACGACACCGATACGGATGCCGCTGTCGCGGAGCGCGCCGAGCACCTCCGCCGCGTCCGGGTACGGCCGCCAGGCGGCGGGTGACCTGTGCCGCTCGTACAGCGCGTCGTACAGCCCCGGATCCGGCAGAGCCACTTGCCGGGCCAGCCCGGTGTACGCCTCCCGGTGGAGTTCCGCGCTCTCGTCACGGGTGGCCCATACATCGGCGAGCCGGGCGGGAACGTGTTGGGGAAGCGGACCGCCCGGCAACGCCCCGGCAGCCTCCAGTTCCCGCGCGTACCGCTCGAAGTCGGCCTCGTTCACCGCCACCTCCCGCTCGGCGAGGACCGCGCGCAACCAGGATGGGACGGACTCGATACGGAAGAGAGTTCCGGAGAAGTCGAATAGCACACCCTTGATCTGCATGGACGCGATCCTCGTCGGTTCAGGAGCGTCGCGGCAAGGCCGGTCCGCCGCGCTTCTCGTACCGGGCGAAGCCGGCGATGGAGAACCCGACCAGGGCCGCCCCCAGCAGCCAGCCACCCAGTACGTCGCTCGGCCAGTGCACCCCCAGGTAGAGCCGGGTGACGCCCACCCCGAGCACCGAGACCCAGGCCACGACCAGCGCCGCCCGCCACACCCGGGGCCCCGTGCCGTGCCTGCGCAGCAGCCAGAGCAGCAGACCGCAGCTCACCACCGCCGTCATCGCGTGACCCGAGGGGAACGCCGCGTAGTGAGCGGAATCCACCGGGTCCGGCCACCGCGGCCGCTCCCGGCCGACCGTCGACTTCAGCCCCTGCTGCAGGAGAGTCGACAGCGCGCTCGTCACGGCGATCCACACCGCGAGCGCCCGCGCCCCGCGCCACCACAGCACCACCACGGCCACCGTGATCAGGGCACGCATCGTCCATGGATCCCACACCCAGTCGGTCAGGACCCGGTTGGCGTGGACGAGGCCGGGTTCGGTGACCGCCCTACGGTGCAGGGCGTCCGCGACCGTACGGTCCAGCGTCATCAACGGCGACCAGCGCACGGCGACCAGGACCAGCAGGACCAGGGCGAGAGCGGCGCAGACCACGGCCGTGCCGAAGGGGGTCACGCGGGAACGGGTGCGGGCCGGGGGGAGCGGCGACGGGGATGACATGGGGCGATCTTCGTGGAAGTTCCGTGTCCCCGGCTATCCCAGGGCCGTGAGTCCCGGAAGGAAGGCCACCAGCAGGGGAACCACCGGCACCAGGGCGGCCGCCGCGGTCAGCCGGAGCCGACGGCCGACCGTGAGCCGCTCCACCGGGGTCAGCAGCCGGTTCACCCGCAGCGGGAGCTCGGCGTCCGGCGTCGGGCAGGGGCCGAACACGCCCCGGTCCTCGTTGAGTTCCACCAGGGCCAGCGCGATCGTCAGCCGTCCGAAACGCCTCGACGCCACGTCGTCCGCGGCCAGTTCGACCAGCCGGTGCATCTCGTCGCGGAAGGCCGCGAACACCGGCACCTGCGGAAACCCGGTCGCGAGCGCGCCGGAGCAGTGCAGCAGCCAGTCGTGCCGGGCCTTCGCATGGCCCTGCTCATGAGCGAGCAGCGCGTCCAGCTGACGGCCCTTCAGGCGGCCCAGCGCCGCAGTGGTGATGACCAGTTGAGGCGCCGCACCCGGCAGCCACCAGGCATCCGGACGCTCTCCCTCCAGTACGACGAGCGGGCCGCTGCCGGGCTCCTCCCCGGGCATCAGCGGGGAACGCACCAGCAGTTCGGCCCGGCGCCGCCTGCGACGCACCCGGGCACGACGGATCTCCCGGGTCAGCATCGCCGCCGTCCACACCCCGCCGAGCGCCAGCAGCACGGCCATGGCGGCGGACCACTGCCCGTGTCCGCCCAGCGCATACGCCTCCACCACGCCACGCGGCGCCGGCGCGAACACATGCCCGCGCACCGCTTGCCAGGCCGCGGCCGCGCTGAACGTCATGGAGAGCGCGAAAGAGAGCAGCACCCCGGCCACCACGCACTGCCACACCCACAGCGCGACAACGGGCTCGCGCTCCGGCCACTGCGCCCGCGCCATCAGACGTGGGGTCACGACGGCGGCCAGTGCACCGAGCAACAGCAGCGCGAGGGAGACCAACATGGCGCCAGCCTATGAGCGGCGCGGTACCCACGGGTATGGCTCTGCACGGCAAGTGACGTACGCCACGGTTTGGCCCACTCGCTGTTCCCGCAGTTCTCTTCGGATCGCTCAGAGAGTGAGCAGCATCGCGAACATGGCTATGCCCATCGTCAGCCGACAGGCGAGAGCCAGCTCGGGACGAGCGGTCCAGCCACTGACCGGCCCACCCGCGACCGGCCCGCCGCCGACCGGCCCACCCGCGACCGGCCCGCCGCCGACCGGACCGCTACCGCCCGCCATGGCCGCCACCGGTATCAACCGGGCCCCCGACCGCAGTACGTACGCCGCGTAGTAGGCCAACAGCAGCCCGGTCAGCAGGGGCACACCCCCGGCCGTCGCCGCGACACCGTGGCCCGCGTGCCCGCCGTGCCCACCATGGGCCCCTCCACCGCCCGGTGCCATCGCCACCGCCATGTACACCATCGCCGCCGACCCGACCAGATGGTGCAGGTGGTGCGCGCTGTGCCGGGAGAACCACAGCGCGCGCAACGAGGCCACGCCGAACAGCACCGCGTACACCGCCCACCCCCACTGCGGTGGCGTCACGACCGCAGCCGGCACCGCCATGGCGGCCATGCCGAAGCCCATCAGCGCCTCGGCTCGCGCCGCCCTGCGTTCCCCCCTGGTCTCGCCGCGCGTGCGCAGCAGGCAGTACGCACCCGTCACCCCGCACAATGCCATCAGCAGCCAGCCGGACACCGCCGGTCCATGCACAGCGCACCTCCCCCTGGACGTACGACTCGGGTCCCCCCTTGGTCGATGCCCGGACCGGGACCGTCATACGCGGCGCACTGGGGTACAAGGGAGCGCGCGGTGGGGGTGTTCCCCCCGCCGCGCGCCGTACCCGCCTTGGTGGTCAGCCCGACATGCGGTACGAGGACGTCCGCACCGGCCCGCGCCATTTCGGCGGCCTGCTCGGGGTCGCACACGTAGGGCGCGGTCAGCAGATCGCGTTCGTGGGCCTGGCGGATCATGTCGATCTCCAGCCCGAAGCCCATGCCGGTCTCTTCCAGGTTCTCGCGGAACTCTCCGTCGTACAGGCCGACCGTGGGGAAGTTCTGTACGCCGGTGAAGCCGACGCCTTCAACTGGTAGAGGAAGTTGCCCGTGATCCGGAACGGATCGGTGCCGCACACTCCGGCGAGTACGGGGACGTCCCGCACCATGGGAAGGACGTCGTCGGCCATGTCCGGCACGATGGCGTTGGCGTCCCCATAGGGCAGCAGGCCCTCCGGCGAGCCCCGGCCGGCCATCCGGTGCTCGTCGACTGCGCGGAGAGAAGCCGCGCCCCACGTTACGAGAAGCCGCGCCCCGCGCTGAGAGAAGCCGCGCCCCGCGCTTGCAGCGTGAGCTGTGGTTCTAGGGGCGGTAGCGCAGCGGATGGTCCGCCGGTACTTCCACCATGACGATCCGGTGCCCGTCCGGATCGCGGATCCACATCTCGACGAGCCCCCACGGCTCACGCACCGGCGGCCTCAGTACCTCGACGCCGCGGGCCGACACCTCCTCGTGCGCCGTCCGGATGTCCGCGACCTGCATCCACAGTTCGAGTCCGGGCATCGGCGGGGTGGCAGCGCGTCCGGAGACCTCCAGGAAGCCGCCGCCGAGGAAGTAGACCGTGCCTCGCTCGGGACCGGTGCCGAACTCCCGGTAGACGGGCAGCCCGAGCGACTCCCCGTAGAAGCTCCGTGACCGCTCGGGATCGGCCGGACGCAGCAGGATCCGGCTGCTCAGCACATGAACCATGCGCCCGACCATAGGCCCTGAGCACGCGGGATACGCTGCTCCGGCACGGCCACACCAGAGAAACGGAGAGCCACCGCCATGGACACAGCCCCTGCCCAGGACCCGGGACAGCTGACCTTCCGCGACGCGGCCGACGCCGATGTGCCGGCACTGGTGACGCTGATCGAGTCGGCGTACCGGGGGGACCCCAGCCGGGCCGGATGGACCACCGAGGCGGACATCCTGCAGGGGCAGCGGACGGACCCGGACGGTGTCCGCGCGGTCGTCGAGGCGCCCGGCAGCCGACTGCTCGTGGTGGAGCGCGACGGCGCGCTCGTCGCCTGCTGCCAGCTCGAACACCGCGGTGACGCCGCCTACTTCGGGATGTTCGCGGTCCGTCCCGAGCTGCAGGGAGCCGGACTCGGCAAGGTGATCATCGCGGCGGCCGAGCGCACCGTCCGGGAGAGTTGGGGGGTGAGCGAGATGCACATGACCGTGATATCGGTGCGTGAGGAGCTGATCGCCTGGTACGAGCGGCGCGGCTACCGCCGCACGGGAAAGCTCAGCCCGTTCCCGTACGGCGACGAGCGCTTCGGCATCCCGCAGCGCGACGATCTCGCGTTCGAGCTGCTCGTCAAGGACCTGGTCTGACCGGACGGACGACCGACCGGACCGGGTCGGTGGCCGATCCGGCAGAACCGGACACCGGACCGGCCGGTCCAGCCGGTCCGGTGATCAAGCGGTGAAGCGGCCGGCGCGGCGGATCTCCGGGTAATCGGTGGTGGCGCCGTCCAGCCGCAGGGCGCGTACCAGCCGCAGATGGTCCTGGGTGTTCACCACCCAGCCGATGACCTTCAGCCCCTCGGCGTGCGCCTGCTCGACCACCTCCAGGGTGAGGCGGCGGATGTTCAGCGCCAGCGTCGCCGCCCCCACCGCCTTCGCCCGCTCCACCACATCGCTCCGCCAGCGGCTCGCGATGAGTACGGTCCGTACCCCCGGCACCAGCTGGGCGATCTCGGCGACCGCCTCGTCGTGGAACGACGACACCTCCACCCGGTCGACGAGACCGCGCCGCAGCATCACTTCGGCCAGGGCGCGGGCCGCGGCCACATCCTTGATCTCCGCCTGCACGGGGGACCGTACGGCGTCGAGCACCTCCTCGAAGACCGGCACCCGCTCACCCTGCCCGGCGTCGAGCTCGCGCAGCTCGGACAAGGTCTTCTCGGCGATCGGACCGCTGCCGTCCGTCGTACGGTCGACATCGGCGTCGTGCATGACGGCCAGCGCGCCGTCCTTGCTCAGATGAAGGTCCAGCTCGATGGCGTCCATCCCGGCCCGTTCCGCATGGACGAACGACCGCAGGGTGTTCTCCGGCTCCACACCCATCACTCCGCGATGACCGATGGTGAGAAAAGACAAGGCAACTCGCTTCCGTCGACGGTGTCCTGCCCGCGTGCGGCTCCTACCCACCAGGCGGCACAGCACTACGGCAGCCTAGTGGCCCACCTCCTGCCGACAGCCACCGAACCACGTCCCGTCGACGGAAGTGGTCGCGGAAAAGATGTGGCACAGGAAGAATCGCGGTGACCACGGGGGGTCGGCAGGATAATTTCCTGAAGCCCACTTGTCCAAAGGAACTGCACATGGATACGGTTGCTTGACGCGAGGTTCTCCCGTGGAGGAAGAGTTATGACGGAAATTCTTGTGCACGACGTTGCCACAGGTGACATATGTACGGACCAGCGGGTGGTCGAGCACCCAGCCTGGCCCACGCTCAAGAATGCCGTGGAGGAGATCCGGCCCTGGCAGTCGAAGGACGGTTCCATCGACTTCGACGCCGAGGGCGCACCGTCCGGGAAGGCCGCCCGGGCCACGCTGGACCGCGTGATCGCCGCGATCGAGGAGCTCTCCCCGCTGCTCCCGCACGACGCGGCCTACCACCGTGCTCTGGTCGTGGACCTGCGTCGCTGGGCCGCGGACGGTTTCGGTGTACCGGACTTCCTCGACTCGCTGCTCGCCTTCCAGCCGGCCAAGGGCCGCGCCGACGGGCTGCAGCACCTGGTCGTCTTCGCGATGTACACCCAGAACGGCAACCCGGACCGCAACCTCGAAGCGGTCGTGCTGCGGATGGTCTGGCCGGACTGGCTGGCCGAGCTCGAAGCCACCCGCTACGACAACCCGCTGTTCTGCGGCATCACCTTCGAGGACTTCACCTCGGGCTACGACACCAACTCCGCGGTGCTCTTCCCGGAGACCGTCGCCATGCGCGAGGCCCCCGAGCGCTTCAGCTGGGGCGGAATCTTCTGCGATCGCGAGGCTGCCCGGTTTCGCCGGGTCACCGAGGCGGCGGTCGAGCTGCTCGGCGTCGAGCTGCCCGACGACATCCGCGAAATGGTCGGCGACCAGCAGCGCTGCGAGCAGGCCTTCGTGCTCTGGGACATGGTCCACGACCGGACGCACAGCCACGGCGACCTGCCGTTCGACCCCTTCATGATCAAGCAGCGCCAGCCGTTCTGGATGTACGGTCTCGAGGAACTGCGCTGTGACCTCACCGCCTTCAAGGAGGCCGTGAAGCTGGAGGCCGACGGCTTCCCGCAGGGCCGCGACGTGCAGTACGCCGTGCTGTTCGACCGGATGTTCCGCTTCCCCGTCACCGGCGAGCGCGTCCGCAACTACGACGGCCTCGGCGGCCAGCTCCTCTTCGCGTACCTCCACAAGCACGACGTGCTCCGCTGGACGGACAACACGCTGAGGATCGACTGGGACCGTGCCCCGCAGGTCACCAATCAGCTGTGCGCCGAGATCGAGAAGCTCTACCGGGACGGCATCGACCGCCCCAAGCTCGTCCACTGGTTCGCCGCGTACGACCTGGTCGCCGGCTATCTCGCCCCGCACCCGGGCTCCCGCTGGGCCAAGGGTCCGGACGCGCTGGATCTGTCCCAGCCGCCGCGTAAGCTCGTCGACGATGTGCTTCCGGACGAGTTTCCCCTGAGCATGTTCTATGAGGCGCTCTCCAAGAAGCTGAAGAACGTGATCGCCTCGACCAAGGGGATCACCGCCGCGGATGCCGAGCAGGCAGCCGCGTGAGCGCCGAGCTTAAGGAGGCGGTGGCCATGAACGGAAACGGCAGGGGCAACGTGAGCGGTGCTCTCGAAGGTGCCGTGATCGCGGTCGCCGGAGCTGCGGGACCGGCCGGGCGGGCCACGTTGCTGAGGCTCGCCGAGGCCGGTGCGACCGTCGTCGCCTCCGACGCGGACGCCACCCGCCTGGCCGAGGCGGTCGACGCGGCGCGCTACGCCCACGGCGGAGCGACCGTCACGGGCGACACCGTCGATCTGCTGGACCTCGCCGCCGCCCGCGAATGGGCGGACAGGACCGAGAAGGAATTCGGCCGGATCGACGGCTTGGTCCACCTCGTCGGCGGCTGGCGCGGCAGCGCGAGCTTCGCCGAGACCGACCTCGCCGACTGGAACCTGCTGGAGAAGCTGCTGATCCGTACGGTCCAGCACACCTCGCTGGCCTTCCAGGAGGGGCTGCAGCGCAGCGACCGAGGTCGCTATGTGCTGATCAGCGCGGCCGGGGCGAGCAAGCCCACCGCGGGAAACGCGGCCTACGCCGCGTCGAAGGCCGCCGCCGAGGCCTGGACCCTGGCCCTCGCGGACGCCTTCCGCAAGGCGGGGGGCGAAGAAGGGCCGAGGACCGCGGCTGCGATCCTGGTCGTCAAGGCACTGGTGCACGACGCGATGCGCGCCGAGCGCCCGAATGCGAAATTCGCGGGCTTCACCGACGTCAAGGATCTGGCCGAGGCCATCGCCGGCGTCTGGGACCGGCCCGCCCCGGAAGTGAACGGAAAGCGCCTGTGGCTGACCCCACAACCGTAAGGACCGACGCGCGACGCCACCACGACCCGCAGGTACGCGGCTTCGCCAGTGACAACTATGCGGGCACGCACCCGGAGATTCTTGCGGCCATCGCCCTGGCCAACGGCGGTCACCAGATCGCCTACGGCGAGGACGACTACACCGAGCACCTCCAGCGGGTCATGCACAGTCACTTCGGCCCTACCGCCGAAGCCTTTCCGGTCTTCAACGGAACCGGCGCCAACGTCGTCTCCCTTCAGGCGATGACCGACCGCTGGGGCGCGGTGATCTGCGCCGAGTCCGCCCACATCAACGTCGACGAGGGGGGCGCCCCGGAGCGGGTCGGCGGCCTCAAGCTGCTCACCGTGCCGACCCCGGACGGCAAGCTCACTCCCGAGCTCATCGACCGGCAGGCGTACGGCTGGGACGACGAGCACCGGGCCATGCCGCAGGTCGTCTCGATCACCCAGAACACCGAACTGGGCACGGTCTACACACCCGACGAGATCCGCGCCATCTGCGACCACGCCCACGGGCACGGCATGAAGGTCCACCTGGACGGGGCCCGGATAGCCAACGCCGCGGCGTCGCTGGACGTACCGATGCGTACGTTCACCAACACCGTCGGCGTCGACGTCCTCTCCTTCGGCGGCACGAAGAACGGGGCGATCTTCGGCGAGGCCGTGGTCGTTCTGAACCCGGACGCCGTCCGGGCCATGAAGCACCTGCGCAAGCTGTCGATGCAGCTCGCCTCCAAGATGCGTTTCGTCTCCGTGCAGTTGGAGGCGCTGCTCGCCGGAGACCTCTGGCTGCGCAACGCCCGGCACGCCAACACCATGGCCCAGCGGCTCGCGGAAGGTGTGCGCGCGGTGGACGGTGTTGAGATCCTCCACCCGGTCCAGGCCAACGCCGTCTTCGCCCGGCTGCCGCACGACGTGAGCGAGCGGCTGCAGAAGCGCTTCCGCTTCTACTTCTGGGACGAAGCAGCCGGCGATGTGCGCTGGATGTGCTCCTTCGACACGATGGAGCACGATGTCGACGCATTCGTCCTGGCGCTGAAGGAAGAAATGGCGAAGTAGTTCTGTCGAACAGAGCCGAATGGATATGCGGTCGTCTGGAAAGTCATTGACATTCGGCCGGCCGCATATCTACGCTCGGCGGCCATGGAGCTGATCCAGCAGATCCCGCAACTCTCCGCCTATCTTGCCGCGGACGAGGCTATCGACCACGAGCATCCGCTGGTACGGGAGACGGTCGCCGGTCTCCGTAGTGACACTGCCGATGCATACACATACGCAGCCGCCGCCTACGCCTTCGTGCGGGACACCATTCCCCACTCCGCCGATTCGGGCGACATGCGGGTCGCTTGGCGCGCCTCCGACGTCCTCGCGACGCGCAACGGAATCTGCCACGCCAAATCCCACGCCCTGGCAGCCCTGCTCCGTGCGGCGGGTATCCCGACCGCGCTCTGCTATCAGGCGCTCGGCGAGGAGAACGGGGATCCGGGCCCCGTACACGGACTGATCGCGGTACGGCTGCCCGGCCGCGACCGCTGGGACCGCCTGGACGCCCGGGGCAACAAGCCGGGCGTCGACGCCCAGTTCTCGCTCGACGCGGAGCGGCTGGCGTGGCCCGTCCGGCCGGAGTTCGGTGAAGTGGACTATCCAGTACTCTATGCGGTACCGCATCCAGCGGTGCTGCGTGGCCTCAAGTCCGCTGAGGACCGTTCGCAGTTGTGGCGCACTCTGCCCACAGAGCTCCGAGATCCCGTCCCGAGGCAAGGCAGTCGATGACCCTGACGTTCACCGTCTCCGATGACGTACGCACCCTCGCCCCCGGCTTCACTCACCTCGCCGTCGAAGCGCGCGGCCTGGTCAACGGGCCCAGCAACGACGAGAGTTCGGCCATCCTGGACGAAGCGGCCCGCCGTCTGTCCGAGCGCCTCGACGGCCGGGCCCCGCACGAGGACCCCCACCTGGCAGCCTGGCGCGACGCCTACACCGCCTTCGGCGCCAAGCCCTCCCGCACCCGCAACTCCGCCGAAGCCCTGGCCCGACGCGCGCTCACCGACGCCGGGCTGCCGCGCATCAATCTCCTGGTCGACCTCTACAACGCCATCAGCGTCGCCCACCTGATCCCGGTCGGTGGCGAGGACACCGACCGGATCAAGGGCGCCATGCGGCTCGTACGTTCCACCGGACAGGAGTCCTTCTCCACCGTCGCGGGCGGCGAGGAGACCGTGGAGCACCCCGAGCCCGGCGAAGTCGTCTGGTGCGACGACGAGGGCGTCACCTGCCGGCGCTGGAACTGGCGACAGGGGGTGCGCACCCGGCTCACCGAGGAGTCCGTGAACGCCGTATTCCTGCTGGAGCGCCTTGCGCCCATGACGCTCGGCGAACTCGAGGCTGCGGGCGCCGAACTCGCCGAACGGCTGGCGAAGCTCAGCCCCGGAGCGCAGATCACCGTCGGTATCCCGGAGTGACGTTTCGGCCGGGGCCGTGAGCCGGCCGCGTCAGCTCCTCTCGCGTACCTCGGCCGGCGTCGGAGCCGTACCGCCGAGGTGCGCGGGCACCCACCAGGTGTCACTCGCGTCCTTCGGGCGCACGGGATAGGCGCGCTGGGCCGCTTCCAGGAGCTCCTGGACCCGTTCCCGCAGCCGCCGGGTGATCGCGCCCGCGTACTGGTCGGTGGGCGCCTCCACCGGCTCGCCCACCCGGATCGTCACCGGGATGTGATTGCGCTTGAGATTGCGCGGCCGGCCCTTGGTCCACAGCCGCTGAGTCCCCCAGAGCGCCATGGGGATCAGTGGCACTCCGGCCTCCTGGGCCAGCCGTGCGGCGCCCGACTTGAAGCTCTTCAGCGTGAACGACTCCGAGATGGTGGCCTCGGGGAAGACGCCCACGATCTCTCCGGAGCGCAACGATTCGAGCGCGTGCGCATACGCGTCCTCGCCCTGCTTGCGGTCGACGGGAATGTGCTTCATGCCGCGCATCAGCGGCCCGGACACCTTGTGCCGGAAGACCGATTCCTTCGCCATGAACCGGACGAGCCGCTTCTGCGGCAGCGCCGCGAGCCCGGTGAAGATGAAGTCCAGATAACTGATGTGGTTGCTTACTAGGACCGCGCCACCGGTCTTCGGGATGTGCTCGGAACCCTGAGTGTCGATCTTCAGGTCAAGCGCCTTGAAAAACGTACGAGCGGCGCCGATGACCGGTCGATAGACGAGTTCTGCCATCTCGGGAAGACCCTTCTTCAGCGCCTGGGGAGGATTCTCCCGGCGGAAGTTACGCAGCCGTAGGTTTGCGGCATTGGGCCGATCGTGCCCCATGCGCGACGCGGTGGCCAGTCTTGGAGGGCGCGGGGCGCGAGATTCTCGTCACGTGGAACCGCCGGGAATGTCTCGTCGCCCGGTGGCGCTGACCCCTTGCGAAGAGCTCTGACAGGAGGCCGAAGGTGGACGGGCGGACACACCGGGGAACGCTGAACGCGGCCCAACTTGGCGCGGAATTGGGGGAGCGGGCAACCCTGGTGCAGTTCTCCAGCGCGTTTTGCCAGCCCTGCCGGGCCACCCGGCGCACCCTCGTCGAGGTGGCACGCATGGTGGACGGCGTCGCGCACGTGGAGATCGACGCCGAGGCGCATCTCACTCTCGTGCGCGAGCTGGAGATCAGCCGGACGCCGACCGTACTCGTCCTCGACGCCACCGGCCGGATCGTCCGCCGGGCCGTGGGACAGCCACGCACCGTCGACGTGGTCGCCGCCCTGGGAGCGGCGATGTGACAGACCGTGATGCATCTCCCACATTGCGGAACACTCTTGACTGCACCGGCCACGCATCGCCAGTGTGACGCCATGCCGCCGGAACTCCTTCTCTATGGCCGGGTCCACGTGGATCTCGCCCGCTACGCGAGTGCGTGCTGTTCGGGTGTCTGAGCAACCACGGCCCGGTACGCCATCCTCCGTAGAAGGACCTCCCCATGACGGCATCGCCCGAGCTCGGTACCTCCCGCACGGCATCCCCCGGACTTCTCCGCGCGGTCTTCCGGCAGCACGCCGCCGGTGTGGCAGTGATCACCGCCGCAGGTGACCGGCCGGTCGGCTTCACCGCGACCTCTCTCAACTCCGTGGCCGCCGAGCCGCCACTGATCTCGTTCGGTGTGGGGACCTCGTCCTCCAGTTGGCCGGTCGTGGCCGAGGCCGAGCACATAGGTGTCCACATACTCGGCGAGCACCAGCGGGAACTGGCCGCCACATTTGCCCGCAGCGGCGCCGACCGGTTCGGTCCGTCCACCTATTGGCGCAGTGGGCCCGAAGGTGTGCCGGTCCTCGACGGCGTGCTGGCTTGGCTGGTCTGCCGCGTGGTGGCCCGGGTCCCGGCGGGCGACCATCGGATCGTGATCGCACAGGCCGTGGTCGGTGACCCGGCCGGAGGCGGTCGCCCGCTGCTCTACCACCAGGGCCGCTTCACCGGCCTGCGGGACTGAGAACTCCCAAGCGGCACTTGGGGGCCGCACGTTGGCCAGATCACAGTTCCAAGCGCTTGCTCACGGGTAAAGCAATGGGTGTACTGACTAGTAATATCTCCGGTCGGAGCGTCGCTCGCTCCGACCGGAAACCGCCCCATCAGGCGCCTATGCTGCGTGCAACAAGGCAGCCCAGAAATGACGATGCAGTAGGAGAGCCGGCGTGAGCTTGAGGATCGTTGTCTGTGTGAAGTACGTGCCCGACGCCACGGGGGACCGGCATTTCGCCGATGACCTGACGCTGGACCGTGAGGATGTCGACGGTCTGCTGTCGGAGCTCGACGAGTACGCGGTGGAGCAGGCGCTGCAGATCGCGGATGCGGCGGACGATGCGGAGATCACTGTGTTGACGGTGGGTCCGGAGGATGCCAAGGACGCGTTGCGCAAGGCGTTGTCGATGGGTGTGGACAAGGCTGTTCATGTCGAGGACGACGATCTGCACGGCACGGATGTCATGGGTACGTCGTTGGTGCTGGCGAAGGCGGTCGAGAAGGCGGGTTACGACCTGGTGATCGCCGGTATGGCGTCGACGGACGGGGTGATGGGTGTGGTTCCGGCGCTGCTGGCGGAGCGTCTGGGTGTTCCGCAGGTGACGTTGCTGTCGGAGGTTTCGGTGGCGGACGGGGTCGTGCGGGGTCGGCGTGATGGGGACATGGCGTCGGAGCAGCTGGAGGCTTCGCTTCCGGCGGTGGTGTCGGTGACGGACCAGTCGGGTGAGGCGCGGTATCCGTCGTTCAAGGGGATCATGGCGGCGAAGAAGAAGCCGGTGGTGTCCTGGGATCTGGAGGATCTGGAGATCGGGGCGGACGAGGTCGGTCTGGCGGGTGCGTGGACCGTGGTCGATGCGGTGGCGGCGCGTCCGGCGCGTACGGCGGGCACGATCGTCAAGGACGAGGGCGAGGGCGGCAAGCAGCTGGCCGAGTTCCTGGCGGGCCAGAAGTTCATCTGACCGCGGCACCGGCCCCCGGCCCCGGTTCCGGTCGGTCGCCCAGTCCCTCCGTTCCTGTTCTCGTTTTCTTCGCAACTCGCAGGAGATTGAAGTCTGATGGCTGAAGTTCTGGTTTTTGTCGATCATGTGGATGGTGCTGTCCGTAAGCCCACGCTGGAGCTGTTGACGCTGGCGCGTCGGGTGGGTGAGCCGGTCGCGGTGGCGTTGGGTGCGGGTGCCGCGGGTACGGCCGGTGTGCTGGCGGAGCATGGTGCGGTGAGGGTTCTGACGGCTGATGCGCCGGAGTTCGGTGAGTATCTGGTGGTGCCGAAGGTCGATGCGCTGCAGGCGGCGGTCGAGGCGGTGTCGCCGGTCGCGGTGTTGGTTCCCTCGTCCGTGGAGGGCAAGGAGATCGCGGCGCGTCTCGCGGTGCGGATCGGTTCGGGGATCATTACGGACGCGGTGGATCTGGAGGCCGGTGAGCTGGGCCCGGTCGCGACGCAGTCGGCGTTCGCGGCGTCGTTCACGACCAGGTCCCGGGTGTCGAAGGGTGTTCCGGTGATCACGGTCAAGCCGAACTCGGCTGCGGTGGAGGCCGCTCCGGCCGCGGGTGCGGTCCAGGAGCTGGTGGTGTCGTTCTCCGGGCAGGCGACCGGTACCAGGGTCGTCTCCCGTACTGCGCGTGAGTCGACGGGGCGTCCGGAGCTGACCGAGGCCGCGATCGTCGTCTCGGGCGGCCGGGGTGTCAACGGTGCGGAGAACTTCGCGGTCATCGAGGCGCTGGCGGATTCGCTCGGTGCGGCGGTCGGTGCGTCGCGGGCGGCGGTGGACGCGGGCTGGTACCCGCATTCCAGCCAGGTCGGCCAGACCGGCAAGTCCGTCTCGCCGCAGCTGTACATCGCGTCCGGTATCTCCGGGGCGATCCAGCACCGGGCGGGCATGCAGACGTCCAAGACGATCGTCGCGATCAACAAGGACGCCGAGGCCCCGATCTTCGACCTCGTCGACTACGGCGTCGTCGGCGACCTCTTCCAGGTCGTGCCCCAGCTCACCGAAGAGGTCAGGACCCGCAAGGGCTGACCCACCCCCATCGAAACAGCGTCCCGACGGTCCGGGGCCGCGTGGTGTCCCCCACCGCACGGCCCCGGACCGTTTTGGATCAGCATTGACGCAGGTCCGACGGCCTTATAACTTCACCATACGGATTGTTGATTCCGGTAAGCGGAAACAACGTGACTGTGGAGGGTGTGGAAATGGGACAGCAGGAGAAGGTGGCAACAAGTCTCGCCGGTGCGGTCAGCGAGGAGATCAGTGCTTCCCTCACCGCGGTCGACGCCGAGCTCGCCCGTCGCTACCCGGGAGACCCGGGCACGCGCCAGCCGGTCCACACGGTCTACGTCCCCGGTGACGTGTTCACCTCCGGCACCATCCGGTCCTGGGGTGACCAGGCGCTGAAGGCCCTCGACGAACACGCCCCCGACGCGGCCTCGTTCGCCACCGCACTCGGCATCCCGGACGAGCTCGCAGCCCCCGTCCATGAGCGAGTACGCGCCAAGCTGGAGCGCGAGCCCGTCGAAGACCTGCGCATCGACTTCGAGGACGGTTACGGCCCCCGCCCCGACGCCGAGGAGGACGAGGCCGTGGCCCGCGCCGCCCGGCTCGTCTCGGAGGCGTACGAGAACGGAACGGCCGCCCCGTACATGGGCATCCGGATGAAGTGCATGGAGGCCGCCGTACGCGACCGGGGCATCCGCACCACGGACATCTTCCTCACCGGCCTGATGCAGGCGGGCGGCCTCCCCGACGGACTGGTCCTCACCCTTCCCAAGGTGACGTACCCCGAGCAGGTCACCGCCTTCGTCCGGCTCCTCGAAGCGTTCGAGCAGGCGCACGGCCTGCCGGCCGGGCGGCTCGGTTTCGAGATCCAGATCGAGACCAGCCAGTCCATCCTCGCCGCCGACGGCACCGCGGCCGTCGCCCGCATGATCGACGCCGCGCAGGGCCGCGCCACCGGTCTGCACTACGGCACCTTCGACTACAGCGCCTGCGTCGGCGTCAGCCCCGCCTACCAGGCCGGCGACCACCCCGCCGCCGACCACGCCAAGGCCGTCATGCAGGTCGCCGCCGCGGGCACCGGCGTACGGGTCTGCGACGGCTCCACCAACGTCCTCCCGGTCGGCCCCACCCACCAGGTCCACGACGCCTGGCGGCTCCACTACGGCCTCACGCGCCGCGCGCTGGCCCGCGCCTACTACCAGGGCTGGGACATGCACCCGGGCCACCTGCCGACCCGTTACGCGGCCGTGTACACCTTCTACCGCGAGGGCCTGGAGCAGGCCGCCGGGCGGCTCGCCGCGTACGTCGGCCTGGAGCAGGCCGCCGGGCGGCTCGCCGCGTACGTCGCGAAGGCGGGCGGCGACGTCATGGACGAACCCGCCACCGCCAAGGCGCTCAGCGGATATCTCCTGCGCGGCATCGACTGCGGTGCCCTGGACACCGCCGAGGTCGCCCGGCTGACCGGGCTGACGCGCGCGGACCTGGACGGCTTCGCGTCGCCGCGGCGGGGCGGGCTCACGGTGACCGCGCCGTAATTGCGGCGCCCGTGGCTCAGGCGGGCGGCAGCTCGCCCGAGCCACGCGGGACGAGCGTCGTGGGCAGCTCCACGCGGGCCGGGGGGTGGTCGGCGCCGTCCAGACGGCGGAAGAGGTGCTCCGTGGCGGTGCGGCCGACGGCGGCGGCGTCCTGGGAGATGACGGTGATGCCGAGCAGGTCGGCCAGCTCGATGTCGTCGAAGCCGACCAGGGCGACCCGTCGTTCCTGCTCCGCCAGGACACGTACCGCCGTCACCGTCACCCGGTTGTTGCCCGCGAACAGCGCGGTGACGGGCTCGGGGCCGGACAGCATCTCCTCAGCCGCGGCCCGGACCCGGTCCGGGGCGGTCGAGCCGAGGGAGACCCAGGAGCCCTTCACCGCCGTCCCGGCGTCCGCCATGGCCGCGTGGTAGCCGCGCAGCCGCTCGGTGGCGGTGTGGATGCGCGGCTGGTCGCCGATGAAGCCGATCCGGCGGTGGCCGTGCGCGATCAGATGCGCGACGCCCTGGCGGGCGCCGCCGAAACTGTCGGAGAGAACCATGTCGGCGTCGATACGGCCCGCCGGGCGATCCACGAAGACGGTGGCGATGCCCGCCTTTATCTCCGGCTCCAGATAGCGGTGGTCGTCGCCGGCCGGGATCACGATGAGACCGTCCACCCGGCGCGCGCACAGGGCCAGGACGAGCTCCTGCTCACGTTCCGGGTCCTCGGCGCTCGACCCGTTGATGAGCAGGGCGCCGTGCGCCCGGGCGACCTCCTCCACCGCGCGGCTCAGGGGCCCGTAGAACGGATCGGCGAGATCCTCCAGGACGAGGCCGATGGAGGCGGTGCGGCCCTTGCGCAGGACGCGTGCGCTGTCGTTGCGGCGGAAGCCGAGCGCCTCGATGGCATCCTGGACCCGGCGTTCGGTGTCCGGCGTGACTCCCGGCTCGCTGTTGACGACACGGGAGACCGTCTTGAGACCCACTCCGGCGCGGGCGGCCACGTCCTTCATGGTCGGCCGGTTGCCGTAGCGGGTCTCGGAGTGACGGGCGGTCTCGGCCACGGTGCGCTGTCCTGTCGTCGGCTGCGGGAGCTCCGGCGGGCCCGCGAACGGTGCCGTGGAGAGGCCGGAGGCTGTGCCGCCGAGCATAGGCCCTGGACAACGTTGTCAGCGGAATGGAGACTGGGCAGACCGATTACTGAAGCCGCAGGTCCCGCACCCGACCCATCACGGAGCCACACCGATGCCTACCGACCTCGTCGCCGCGCTGGACATCGGCGGCACCAAGATCGCCGCCGCGCTGGTGGACGGCGGCGGCGCGCTTCTCGTACGGGCGCAGCGGCCGACGCCCGCCCGGGAGAGCGCCGAGACGGTGATGGGCGCTGTGACGGAGATCCTGGCCGAGCTGTCCGGCTCACCGCTGTGGGGACGGGCTTCGGCCGTCGGAGTCGGCAGCGCGGGCCCGGTGGACGCCTCGGCCGGCACGGTCAGTCCCGTCAACGTCCCCGCCTGGCGCGACTTCCCGCTGGTGGAGCGCGTCGGCAAGGCGGTCGGCGGACTGCCCGTCGAACTGGTCGGCGACGGCGTCGCGATGACGGCGGCCGAGCACTGGCTGGGCGCGGCCCGCGGCTATGACAACGCGCTGTGCATGGTCGTGTCGACCGGTGTGGGCGGCGGACTTGTCCTCGGCGGAAAGCTGCACCCCGGCCCCACGGGCAATGCCGGGCACATCGGCCATGTCAGCGTGGATCTGGACGGTGATCCGTGCCCGTGCGGTTCGCGCGGCTGCGTCGAGCGCATCGCCAGCGGACCGAACATCGCCCGCCGGGCGCTGGAGACCGGCTGGCGTCCCGGACCGGACGGCGACGCCTCGGCCACCGCCGTGGCCGCCGCCGCGCGGGCCGGGGACCGTATCGCCATCGCCTCGTTCGAGCGTGCCGCGCAGGCGCTGGCCGCCGGAATCGCCGCCACCGCCACGCTCGTCGAGATCGACATCGCGGTGATCGGTGGGGGAGTCGCCGGTGCGGGCGACATCCTCTTCGCTCCGCTGCGCCGGGCCCTGCGCCGGTACGCCACGCTCTCCTTCGTCCAGCAGCTCACGGTGGCCCCGGCGGTGATGGGCACGGACGCGGGGCTGGTGGGTGCGGCGGCCGTGGCGGCGCGGGTGGGTCCGGGCGGGGCCATGGCCGTTCGGGCCTGACCGACGGCGGGCGGTGAGAAGCGCCGGACGGGCCCCGGGACCGATGTCCTGGGGCCCGTCCGGCGTCCGTCCGTCGGGGTTCGTCCGGCGTCCGTCCGGCGTCCGTCCGGTGTTCGTCCGTCGGGGTTCGTCCGGCGTCCGTCCGGCGTCCGTCCGGTGTTCGCAGGCGCGGTGTGGCCGTGACCGCGACTCCGTGTCGGCTGTCCCGCCCGCTGCTTCCGTCAGCAGGAGATCCGCAGGTCCGCCCAGTCCGCGTGGTCGAAATCGATGCCGTCTCCGCCGTCGGTGACCAACAGACGGACCATCTGCGCGCCGCTCACATCCGCCGAGAGCGGCTGCGCGGGCATCGCATTGGTCAGTACGCCGGTGGACGCCACCTTCGTACCGTCGGCCCAGACCTCGAAGACGACCGTGCCCTTGGTCCCCGTCTCGTCGTCGACCCCGACCTGGGCCGTCACGGCGCTGCATGCCCCGCCGGTGTAGTACTCGACGGCGCTGTCGGCGTGCACGCCGAGCCCCTTGGTGAAGACCGTGCCGCCGATGGTGAGCGGATTGCCGTCCCCCGCCTTGCTCTCACCGTTGCTGGTGTCCTGTTCGACCGGGCCCCAGCCGTTGGTGGCGGAGAGTCGGGGCAGAGCGCTCAGGTAGCTGCTGCCGACCGGTGGCGCGACGACCACATGGGCCCGGAACGGGACCGTGGACGTCACCCGTGTCCCGGTCGGTGAACGGTACTGGGCGGTGAGCGTCAGGTCGTACGTGCCGGTGGCCGTGCCCGCGGGGGCCGTCACCTGCCAGCGGGTGGTCAGGGCCTGGCCGGTCGCCAGGGCCGGTGAGCCGGTCGGCGACGCCGCCTTCACCTGCCAGCCCGAGGGGCCGGTGAGAGCCGCGGACACCGATGTGGCGGCGGTACGGCCGAGATCGGTCACCGTCGTCGTCAGCGTCGCTGTGCGACCCGCTTCGACCAACGGGCTTCCCTTCAGCCCGAGTTCCACGGCGGGCGGGTGCGCGGCCCACTTGTCGTCGGCGGCGATGCGCAGCAGTACGGTCCCGTGTGCCGGGACGGTCGCCGAGACGCTGCCCGCCGTGTTGTGCGTCGTGTGCTCCCACAGGTCACGCATCGTGTATGCGGTGGCCTTCGGCAGCCCCGCCGCCTCGGCCGTCGTCGAGATGCGCTGGGCGCTGCCCGTCTCGTTGAACAGGGCCACGACGCGGCTGCCGTCCTGCATCTCCTTCGTGACGACCCAGCGGCCGTCGGCGGATGAGAGGACGGTGCCCTGCTTGCCCAGCGGATCCTGATCGACCGCGATGACCTCGTGGTTGGAGAGGATCTCGAAGGTTTCCGGGCTCGCCTTGCGCAGATCGGAACCGATGAGCAGCGGCGCCGCCATGACGGACCACATGGAGAAGTGGGTGCGGTACTCCGTGTCCGTCATGCCGCCGTTGCCGACCTCCAACATGTCCGGGTCGTTCCAGTGTCCGGGGCCCGCGGCGGCCGCGAGGGGAAGATTCTGCTTCATGATCGACAGCATGCTTCCCCAGCTGTCGTTGATGTCGCCCGTCGTGCGCCAGAGGTTGCCGAGCTCGCCGGCCCACTCCCAGGGCTTGTTCTGGCCCCACTCGCAGATGCTGTAGACGATGGGGCGGCCGGTCGCCGCGAGCGCGTCCCGCATCGTCGTATAACGCTGTTTCGCGTCGATGCCCTGATTGTTGCAGTTGTCGTACTTGAGGTAGTCGATTCCCCAGTCCGCGAACTGCCGCGCATCGCTGTACTCATGGCCGAGCGCCCCCGGAAGGCCCACGCTGTCGCAGGTCTTGGTACCGGCGCTGGTGTAGATGCCGATTTTCAGGCCCTTGGAGTGGACGTAGTCCGCGACGGCCTTGATGCCGTTCGGGAAGCGCTGTGGATCGGCCTCCAGCTTTCCGTCCGCATTGCGCTGCGGCTTTGCCCAGCAGTCGTCGAGATTGACGTATTCGTAGCCGGCGTCCTTGAGGCCCTTCTTGACGACGGCAGAAGAAGACCATCCGGCGGGCTCGTCCTGCTGTTGCTCTTCACCGCCGGGAACCTGCTGCCGCAGCAGGTGATCGTCACGCCCCTGTACGTCGTGTTCAACCGCATCCCGCTGCCCTACTGGATGTCCGACTCGATGACGATGCTCGACTCGTACTGGGCCGTCGTCGTCGTCCAGATCGGCTTCCAGCTCGGTTTCTGCGTCTTCGTCCTGGCCAATTTCAGGCGTACCCTGCCGCAGGAGATCCTGGAGGCCGCCATCGTCGACGGCGCGGGCGTCTGGACCCAGTACTGGCGGATCACCCTGCCGCTCTGCCGTCCCGCCCTGGCCGCACTCGGCACGCTCCAGTTCACCTGGATGTACAACGACTTCCTCTGGGCACTGGTATTCATCTCCGACGGCGACAAGCTCCCCATCACCTCGGCGCTGAACAACCTCAGGGGGCAGTTCTTCACGGACTACAACCTGCTCGCCGCAGGCTCCGTGATCGTCGCGCTGCCGACGCTCGTGGTCTTCCTGCTGCTCCAGCGACACTTCATCGCGGGCCTTACCCTGGGCTCCAGCAAGGGGTAGCCGATGGCCGGTGAACAACCGGGCGCGGGCGAGTGGTGCAACCAGGTAAATGCCCTCGGGGTGCGCTTCTCGCAGGGTGATGTCTAGGCTTGATCCAGTGGTCCATGAGGCATGTCGGAGCGGTGCGTACGGCACCCCGGCGGTCGGACACATTCTTCGTCCTACGAGGGTCGCCATCGACACCTCACGGACCTCCTCCCAGAGGGAAGAGGAATCGGCATGAGTTCACATCGCATCCGCACGAGCGCCGCAGCGATCACCGCTGCGGTGGCCCTCCCGCTCTCGCTCGGCGCGTTCGCCCCGCAGGCGTTCGCCGACAACACGGCGTCCAGTCCCTCCAGCACACCGAGCCCGTTCGGCCCGGGATGTTCCTCGCTGCCGCACAAGGGCAAGGGCAGTGCCACCAGCATGTCCAAGGAACGCGTGGCCACCGCAGCGGCCAACAACCCCAAACTGACCAAGCTGGCACTCGCGCTGAAGGACGCCGGGCTCACCACCAAGCTCAATGACGCGAAGCACGTCACGCTCTTCGCTCCCACGAACGCGGCCTTCGACAAGATTTCCAAGATGCAGCTCGCCGGCCTGCTCAAGGACAAGGCACAGCTGAAGAAGGTCCTGACCTACCACGTCGTGGACAAGACCATCACCCCCAGCGAGCTTCCCAACGGCAGTTTCAAGACGCTGGAGGGCTCCACGCTCAAGACCTCGGGGTCGGGCACGTCGTTCAAGGTCAACGACACCGCGAAGATCGTCTGTGGGGACATCAAGGTGGCCAACGCCACCGTCTACCTCGTCGATACGGTCCTCATGCCGCCGTCCTAGGGTGCCGCACCGGGACGACGATCGGTCATTGTCGTGAAGAGGGCATCGGCAGGTGTCTATTCACAGCCGATCCCGTCGCCGTCCCGGTCCAGGTGCCGCCCGTAGCCGGGCTCTCCCGCATGAATGGGGGCGGCGCCGGCTGCGCGGACGGCGGTGCAGTTGGCGTAGTACGCCGAGCCGCTGCCGCCTCCGTTTGAACCGGATCCACCGGATGCGCCGCCGTCCCCGTCCCCGTCCGCCGGCGCGACGCTCACCTTGATGGTCCTGGTCTTCGTGACGGTCGACACCGGCTCCGGGCTCGCGGTCACCGTCTCGGTGGCGGCCGGTGCCGGAGTGGTGGTCACCGTGGCCGTCGCGGTCACGGTCGCGGACGGCAACGAGTGAAGAAGCGGCCGTGGTTCTCAGTGGTCTCACAGAACCCGTTGAGCGAATGAGGTGCGACCCGTGGTGCCACCACGCAACGCTCAACACACTTCATCCAAGGGCACATCGGGACAGGCGGACTCGTGCAAGGGAACGTCGCACGCGGGCATCCGGCGGGTCCTTTCGGGTAACAGCCACCACAGGCGGGTTTTCGCGGCAGGGTGTTGCGGGCAAGCCACAGGGGGCTACGGAAGAGGGGGAACCGTGATCGTCTGGATCAACGGTGCGTTCGGCGCGGGAAAAACGAGCGCCGCGCGCGAGCTGGTCGATCTGATCCCGAACAGCACGTTCTACGACCCCGAGCTGATCGGCGCGGGGCTGCGGTATCTGCTGCCCCAGAAGAGACTTGCCGAGGTGACCGACTTCCAGGACCTGCCGATCTGGCGGCGCCTGGTGGTGGACACCGCCGCGGCTCTGCTCGCCGAGGTGTCCGGGGTGCTGGTGGTGCCGATGACTCTGCTGCGACAGGAGTACCGCGACGAGATCTTCGGAGGGCTCGCCTCGCGGCGCATTCCGGTGCGCCACGTCGTGCTCTCACCTGAGGAAACGATCCTGCGCAAACGGATAGCCGACCGGGTGGAGTACGCCGACGACCCGGAGCACAGCGAACGGATCCGGCAGTGGGCCTACGAGCACATCGAGCCCTACCGGGCGGCACTCGGCTGGCTGACCCGGGACGCCCACACCATCGACACCAGCGCGCTCACCCCGTACGAGACCGCCGAGCGCATGGCCGAGGCGGTCCGCACCGGAGCGGCCACCGCGTGCGAGATCGTGCAGACGCCCGAGCCGACCGCAGAAACCGTTGCGGCCGGTGTACTGCTCTTCGACGAACGCGATCGGGTGCTGCTCGTCGACCCGACGTACAAGCCCGGCTGGGAGTTCCCGGGCGGAATAGTCGAGGCCGGCGAGGCACCCGCACAGGCCGGGATCCGTGAAGTGGCCGAGGAGATAGGCATTCACCTCGACCGGGTGCCCAAACTCCTCGTCATCGACTGGGAGGAGCCGAAACCACCCGGCTACGGAGGGCTGCGGATGCTCTTCGACGGCGGTCTGCTGCCCCGCGCGGACGCCGAACGGCTGCTGCTGCCCGGCTCGGAGCTGCGCGGCTGGCGGTTCGTCACCGAGGAAGAGGCGGCCACGATGCTGCCCCCCACCCGGTACGAACGGCTGCGCTGGGCGCTACGAGCCCGGGAGCGGTCAACCGTGCTCAACCTGGAGGCCGGAGTCCCGGTCGGCTGAGGCGCGCAGCGTCGTGGCGGCGTCGACAGTGAGCGGATCGCCGTGCCCGAAGCAGACCGTGGCCGGTTCCAGTGCGGCCAGCCGTCGGAACGAAGTCACGGCCTGCGCCCGGTCGATGTTGAAGACGCCCAGCATCACCCGGTCGACCGCGGCCACGCAGTCGCCGGTGAACAGCACACCGTGGTGCGGCAGATGGATACCGATGGAGCCGGGGGTGTGGCCGGGGGAGTGGACCACCCGGGCCCCCGAGCCGAACCCGATCTCGTCGCCATCGGCCAGCTCGCGGTCGACACGGGTCGGCGGGGCCGGCGGCACGGTCAGCCCGTGCTCGTACAACGGGCGTTCCCAGTCCAGCAGGACCGGGTCGGCGATCTCCTCCTCGCCACGGATCACCGGGGCGTCCAGGCGATGGGCCAGGACCTCGGCGTCGTGCCGATCAGCGAGCTCCTGGGCGGCGCCGTAGTGGTCGCGGTGCCCGTGGGTGACCACGATCCGGGAGATGCGGCCAGGGTCCAGGCCGAGGCTGCGCACGGCGTCCTCGATCGCGGGCGCGGCGTCGATGTCGCCCGCGTCGATCAGGGTCAGGTCCGCGCCGTCGCGCCACAGATATGCCTGGCCGATGCGGAAGCGGAACATGTGCAGTTGGGGAAGTACCTCGACGAGATCCATACGTCGAACGTACGTGACCCCGCCCGCCCGGCGACCGGATCTACGCTCTGGGCGAGCTTCGCTCAGCGCGTAGCCCGGCTGCGTGGACGGCCCGGAACCCCGCAAGCCCCGGGCATGAGCCGGAAGCCTGCGGGGTCGAACGGATGACGGGAGATCAGATCTGCTTGGATGCCGCGTAGTTCCGCAGGAACAGCGCCTCGGCGAGCGACAGCCGCTCCAGCTCCTCGGGTGACACGCTCTCGTTCACCGCGTGGATCTGTGCCTCCGGCTCACTCAGGCCGATCAAGAGGATCTCGGCCTCCGGGTAGAGAGCGGCGAGGGTGTTGCAGAGCGGGATCGAGCCGCCCATGCCGGACGTCTGCATCTTCTCGCCGGGGTACGCGGCCTCCATCGCCTGAGCCATCGACGTGTACGCCGGGCTGGAGGTGTCCGCGCGGAACGGCTGGCCCTGGCCGACCTGTTCCACCGACACCCTCGCCCCCCAGGGGGCGTGCGCCTTGAGGTGGGCGGTCAGGAGCTCGGTCGCCGCAGCCGCGTCCTGGCCCGGCGGCACGCGCAGGCTGATCTGTGCGCGTGCGCTCGCCTGGAGCGAGGGGGTCGCGCCGACAACCGGGGGGCAGTCGATGCCGATGACGGTGACGGCGGGCCGGGCCCAGATCCGGTCGGCGACCGTGCCCGTACCGATCAGACCGACGCCGTCGAGGACCTTCGCGTCCTTGCGGAACTCGGCCTCCGGGTACTGCAGTCCGTCCCATTCGGAGTCCGTGGCGAGACCGTCGACGGTCGTGGTGCCGTCCTCGGCGCGCAGCGACGCCAGCAGCTGGATCATCGCGGCCAGTGCGTCCGGGGCGGCGCCGCCGAACTGACCGGAGTGCAGGTTCCCTTCGAGGGTGTCGAGCGTGACGCGCAGCATCGTCATGCCGCGCAGCGTCGCCGTGACCGTCGGCAGACCGACCCGGAAGTTGCCCGTGTCGCCGATGACAATCGTGTCGGCGGTCAGCAACTCGGGGTGCGCCTCCGCGTAACGTTCCAGACCGCCGGTGCCCTGTTCCTCGGAACCCTCGGCGATCACCTTGACGGAGACCGGGACGCCGCCGTTCGCCTTGAGGGCGCGCAGGGCGAGGAGGTGCATGACGAAGCCGCCCTTGCAGTCCGCGGAGCCGCGGCCGAACCAGCGGCCGTCCCGCTCCGTCAACTCGAACGGCGGGGAGAGCCAGGCGGACTCGTCGAGCGGCGGCTGCACGTCGTAGTGCGCGTAGAGCAGTACGGTCGGGGCACCTGCCGGGCCGGGCAGGAAGCCGTACACCGATTGGGTGCCGTCGGGGGTGTCGAGCAGGGCGACGTCCTGGAAGTCCTCTGCGCGCAGCGCGTCGGCGACCCAGTTCGCGGCCGCCTCGCACTCGCTCTTCGGGAACTGCGCGGGATCCGCCACCGACTGGAAGGCCACCAGCTCGGCCAGCTCCGTCTTGGCGCGGGGCATCAGCGAGGCAATGGTCTCGGAGATCGGACGGGCGGTCATGGGCACGCTCCTTGTGGGTGCGATGTTACGTGTACGAATCCGGCTACATGTACACCAATTGTGCGGCGTTGCATGGAGGACGAACGTACGGTCGATCCTCCCACAGAGGGGGGCGGGCCCGGCGCGCCGTAGGATGCCGTGAGCAGCATGGGCCATTGGTGGGATCGGGAGCAGAAGCACATCGTGAGCAGCGAGAACGCAGACGCCGGGCATGAGCACGAAGAGTCGTCCGTGTGGGACGTCGTCGTAGTCGGTGGCGGACCGGCCGGAGCATCCGCGGCATACGCGGCGGCGGTCGCCGGCCGACGGGTACTGCTCCTCGAAAAGGCGGAGCTGCCCCGCTACAAGACGTGTGGCGGCGGCATCATCGGGTATTCGCGTGATTCGCTGCCGCCCGGATTCGAACTGCCGCTGCGGGACCGCATCCACGCGGTCACGTTCTCGCTCAACGGCAGGCTGGCGCGCACCCGTCGCTCCAAGCGGATGCTCTTCGGGCTCATCAACCGCCCCGAGTTCGACGCGGGACTGGTCGAGGAGGCGCAGAAGGCGGGCGCCGAACTCCGTACCGGAGCGACGGTGACAAGGGTCGAGCAGCACGGCGCCGCGGTGCCGGACCGGCGCACGGTCGCCCTGGTGCTGTCCGGCGGTGAGACGGTGCTCGCCCGCGCGGTCGTCGGCGCGGACGGCAGCGCGGGGCGGATAGGCGCTCATGTCGGGGTGAAGCTCGACCAGGTGGACCTCGGCCTGGAGGCGGAGATCCCGGTTCCGGAGACGGTCGCGGAGGACTGGGCGGGGCGGGTGCTCATCGACTGGGGGCCCATGCCCGGTAGTTACGGCTGGGTGTTCCCCAAGGGTGATCTCCTCACCGTCGGTGTGATCTCGGCGCGGGGCGACGGCGCGGGCACCAAGCGGTACCTGGAGGACTTCATCGCCCGGCTCGGTCTCGCCGGTTTCGAGCCGAAGATCTCCTCCGGGCATCTGACGCGCTGTCGCAGCGACGACTCGCCGCTGTCGCGCGGGCGGGTGCTGGTGTGCGGCGACGCGGCGGGACTGTTGGAGCCGTGGACCCGCGAGGGCATCTCCTTCGCGCTCCGGTCGGGGCGGCTCGCGGGTGAGTGGGCGGTGCGCATCGCGGAATCGCACGATGCGGTGGACGCCCGACGCCAGGCGCTGAACTACGCCTTCGCCATCAAGGCCGGTCTGGGTGTCGAGATGGGCGTCGGACGGCGCATGCTGAAGCTCTTCGAGCGCCGCCCCGGGGTGCTGCACGCGGTGCTGACGGGTTTCCGCCCGGCCTGGAACGCATTCGCCGGGGTCACCCGGGGCACGACCTCGCTGGCCGAGCTGGTCCGTACGCATCCGCTGGCGCAGCGGGCGCTGTCGGCGATGGACCGTTAGGCCCTGACACCCGGGGTGCTCGGGGTGCTTGGAGTTCTTGGAGTGCTTGGAGTTCGGGAACCCGGGTGCCGGGTTGCCCGGGAGGGGCCGGCCGCTACGGGTCAGTCCTCCACGGTGATCCGGAAGACGGGGTGGTCCGGGCAGGCTGCCAGGAGTTCGGCGTCCGTGGACTTCGCAGCGACGCCCTGGAAGTACTGATTGACCTGCCATCCCCACCGCTCCAAGTAGGTGCGGACGACGAGCGCCTTCTGCTCGTCGTCCGCGATCTCCACGGCTGTGAATGTGCGGACCCTCCGGCCCACCCGCAGTTCGCCGCCGCCGGCCGCCCGCATGTTGCGCACCCACTGGGAGTGGCCGCGCGCGGAGACCAGGTACTGCGCGCCCTGGTGGGTGTGGGGGTTCACGGGTATGCGCTGCGGCTGCCCGCTCTTGCGGCCGCGTACCGACAGTTCGACCGAGCCCTGAAGGCTGACGCCGTGCCGGGCCAGCCAGCCGATGACGCCGTTCATCCGGACGTTGAAGGCGTTGCCCTGAAGGTAGTACGGCTGAGACATGGTGACTCCCTCACGTTTTGAGAGCGGTGCTCTCGCTTGAGAGTAGTGTGCACGGGGGCGGTGCTCAAATGCAAGAGCGCTGCTCTCGTCATTGGTCGGTGCTCTCTGTTCGTGGCAGACTGAAGCCCATGAGCACTGTCCGAGGAGCCAGGGAACGGGCCCGTATCGAGGTCACCGCCGCCATCAAGGGCGAGGCGAAGAATCAGTTGGCGGCCGAGGGCGCCGCGAAACTCTCACTGCGCGCCGTCGCACGGGAGCTCGGCATGGTGTCCTCCGCGCTCTACCGCTACTTCCCCAGCCGGGACGAGCTGCTCACGGCCTTGATCGTCGACGCGTACGACGCCGTGGGCGAGACCGCCGAGGCCGCTCACCGGGCCGCCGTCGCCGACGCCGCCCCGCACCTCGCACGCTGGACCGCGGTCGCCGGCGCCGTACGTGACTGGGCCCTGGCCCACCCCCACGAGTACGCCCTGATCTACGGTTCGCCCGTGCCCGGCTACACCGCACCGCAGGCCACGATCGGACCCGCCTCCCGCGTCGGCCGCGTCCTGATCACCATCGTCGGCGACGCCTACCGCACGGACGGCCTCGCGGTGCCGCCACTCGCCGCCGAACTGCGCGCCGAGGCCGGACGGATGGTCGCCGAATTCGCTCCCGGCCTCCCTCCGGGCGTCGCGGCCCCGCTGATCGCCGCCTGGTCACAGCTGTTCGGGCTGATCTCCTTCGAGATCTTCGGCCAGTTCAACCGGGTGGTGGAGGCCCGGGAGGTCTTCTTCCGGGAGGCCGTCACCGAACTGGCCCGCACGGTCGGGCTGCTCGGCCCCCGCGGCAGCTAGGGTCCGCCAGCGGTGCGTATATCGTCCTCGACCGGTGCGTATATCGTCCTCGACCGGTCCGTCCGTCGTCCTCGACCGGTCCGTCCGTCGTCCTCCGCCCGTCCGTACGCCGTACTCCACAGGGAGTACGGGTGATCACCACGCCCGGCTGACGCCTGCGCCGCGGTCCGCCGTCTAGCGTGGCCGCCATGGAAGAGCAACGCTCACACTGGGGCCACGGGGAGCCGCCGCGGTGGCTGACGGGGGAGCCGGGACACTCCGCCTCCCGGCTGCCCTGGCCGTCGACGATCCTGCTCGGTGCCGTCGTCATGATCGGTTCGACCATCGCGGCCCGGGGACAGGTGGACGAGCGGGCGCCGCTGGACCTCTTCGCGCGGCTGCTGCTCTTCCTGGCCGTCGCCGTGCTCGTGCTGCGCCACCGCCACCCCGTGGTGGCTGTCTTCGGGGCGTCGGCCGCGGCGATGGTCTATCTGGCCGCCGGATATCCGTACGGGCCGGTCTTCCTGGCCGTCGCCGTGGGCTGCTTCAGTGCCGTCGTCGCCGGCCACCGGGGGGCCGCCTGGTCGGCCGTCGGCATGGTGTGGCTGGGGCACGTCCTGGTGGCCCACTGGCTCTACCGCTGGCTTCCGCCGACCGGCGGCCACGCCGCTCCCTGGGGACAGGAGCTGGGCATCGCCGCCTGGGTGGTGGCCATCGTCGCCGCCGCCGAGTTCGTCCGCGTACGCCGTGAGCAGTGGGCGGACCAGCGCGCGGAACGGGAGGCTGCCCAGCAGCGCCGGGCCGACGAGGAGCGGCTGCGGATGGCGCGTGAGCTCCATGACGTCCTGGCCCACAGCATCTCCGTGATCAACGTCCAGTCGAGCGTCGGGCTCGCGTTGCTGGACTTTGACCCCGAGCAGGCCCGTACCGCCCTCACCACCATCAAGGCCGCCAGCAGGGAGGCGCTGGGCGAGGTCCGTCAGGTCCTCGACACACTGCGTACCCCCGGAGACGCTCCCAGGGCCCCGGCTCCCGGACTCGACCGGCTCCCCGAACTCGTCGAACAGGCGGCGAGCACCGGACTGACCGTCACCGTCGAGACCGACGGGGTACGGGGCGCCGTACCGCCCGGCGCGGATCTCGCCGCCTTCCGGATCGTCCAGGAGGCGCTCACGAACGTGGTCCGGCACTCCGGATCGCGCACCGCGCAGGTCCGGATCGGCTACGAGCCCGGCCGCATCCGGCTCCGTATCGACGACGAAGGACCCGCCACCGGCAACGACGCGGGCGGCAGCGGCAACGGACTGGCGGGCATGCGGGAGCGCGCCGCCGCACTGGGTGGCACGATCGAGGCGGGCCCCCGGTCCTACGGCGGCTTCCGGGTGCTGGCCGAGCTTCCACTGTTGTCCGACTCACCCGGCGCGGCGGCGCCCAAGGAGGAGACACCGTGATCCGCGTACTGCTCGCCGACGACCAGCTGCTGGTCCGGGCCGGTTTCCGGGCCCTGCTGGACGCCCAGCCCGGCATCGAGGTGGCGGGCGAGGCCGCCGACGGCGAGGAGGCCGTACGCATGGTGCGCGAACTGCAACCGGACACCGTGCTGATGGACATCCGGATGCCGTGTCTCGACGGCCTCGCCGCCACTCGCGCCATCACCGAGGACCCCGGACTGCGCGACGTGAAGGTGGTCATGCTCACCACCTTCGAGCTCGACGAGTACGTCTTCGAGGCGATCCGCTCCGGCGCCTCCGGCTTCCTCGTCAAGGACACCGAACCGGAGGAACTGCTGCGGGCGGTACGCGCGGTGGTGGCCGGCGACGCCCTGCTCTCACCTGGGGTCACCCGCCGGCTGATCGCCGAGTTCGCGGCCCGGTCCAAGGAACCCGCGGCGGCCACCGGGCTGAGCGAACTCACCGAACGGGAACGGGAGGTGATGGCGCTCGTCGGCATAGGGCTCTCCAACGAGGAGATCGCCCGACGGCTGGTCGTCAGCCCGCTCACCGCCAAGACCCATGTCAGCCGCACCATGGTGAAGCTCGGCGCCCGCGACCGGGCCCAACTCGTGGTGTTCGCCTACGAGTCGGGGCTTGTGCGCCCCGGCTGGCTCGGCTGACCGCACGCCCCCGGGCCGAGCGTCACGCACGCGGTGGCCGACAGGGGAGGACTCCCCGTCGGCCACCGTGTGTTCCTCCTCGGGAGATCAGTCCCGCACGGACACCTTCTGCGCGGTAGGTACCGCAGATGCCTCGGCCGCAGCCGCCCGGTCCCGCGCGGACGAGGCGACCAGCACGGTGTGCTGCACGGGCCGGCCGCTCCGCAGCCCGGTCAGCGTGATCAGCAGCCCGGCGAGGGCGACCGCGGTCACCACGACCAGACCCGGCCGGTAGCTGTCCAGGACTTGCCTGCCGGGATCCGTCACCGCTGCCGTGCGCCGTGATCACCGCGGTCACGATCGCCAGGAAGATCGCCCCGCTGACCTGGATCGAGGTGTTCAGCAGGCCCGAGACCATGTCCTGCTCGTCGTCGTCCACCCCATTGGCCGCCTGAATGTTCAGCGAGGGGAAGGTCAGCGCGCTGTCCCGCCTCGTCGCGCGGCTGGAGAAGGACGGGCTCGTGTGCCGGGGGATGTGCAGCGAGGACCGCCGGGGCGTCAGGGTCGAGCTGACGGCGAAGGGCCGGGCATGGCACGCCGAGGTGAAGCCGCTGCAGAGGTCCGTGCTCGCCGGATACTGAACGGGCCGGGGGGCTGAGCGCCTCGTCCGGCGTCGTCCCGCCCCGGCCCGCCGGTGTGATCAGATTCCGGAGTTCTTTGACCAGATCCGCGCCGGTTCCGGGTCTCCGGTCACGGTGATCGCCGTGAGTGGCAGCCGGTTCCACAGCGTCAGATAGAGTTCTTCGGCCGTGGCGATCAACTCGCAGTCCACGGAGGCTACTTCGGAAGACGCGTCATCCCGTACGGTCTGCGGCGGTTGTGTCGAGAGCCGCACGGTCCAGGCGGTGTCGGTGTCGGTGGCCCGCACTCGCAGGGAGCGTGGTGTGTCGGTACGCACCCTGCTCCTCGGGCGGCTGTGGAAGCCGCGCAGCAACTCGTCGATGCCGTCCGCCGCGTGATCGGCAGTCACCGCTGACAGCCGTCCACCGCGTGCCGACTCCGCGTCCACCCGGTGGATCGTGGTCTCGTGCGCCTGTCGACGGGCCCAGAACGCCAGCGGCGACGGGGCGGGCATGATGGTCCAGCACTCCAGTCCGGCCGGTGCGGTCTTCAGAGCGTCGACCAGGAGGCCGTGGCCCTCGCGGAACCAGTCGAGCAACTGGGGCCCGTCCAGATCCGGTTCCTCGCCGTAAGGGTGGAACGAGGTGTGGCCCTCGACGACGAAGGCGGTCGCCCAGCGGTGCACCAGCCCGGTGTGCCGGAGCAGATCGCGTACCTGCCAGTCCGGACAGGTCGGCACGGGCGCGTCGGTTCCCGCTTCCTCGGCGGCAGCCGCCAGCAAGTGGCCCTCGGCGGCAAGGGTGTTGATGTGATCCGTGATCTCCATGGTTCTGATTGTGTCAGCGACCCGGGCTGCCCGGCGGGGCCTTTTGTGCGGCAGGGCAGGCCTCTCGGGCGTGCGCGGCGTTGCGTGCTCCGTATCCCAGCGCGGCGGCAGCGGTGGCCAGCAGCGCCACCGTGGTGAGGGCCAGCGGTAGGGAGAACCAGTCGGCCAGGAAGCCGATCGCGGGCGGCCCGAGCAGCATCCCGCCGTACCCGAGCGTCGACGCGGCGGCCACTCCGCCGGGCCCGGCCAGCTCGCCCGCCCGGCCCACCGCGACGGGGAAGATATTGGCCAGTCCGAGACCGGTGACGGCGAAACCGAGGAGTGCCGACCAGGTGGTCGGGGCGAGCGAGCCGAGGAGCATCCCGGCGGCGGCCGTCGTGCCGCCGGCGACGAGGGTCCGGGTCTGGCCGAGCCGTTCGAGCAGTACCGTGCCGCTGAGCCGACCGGCCGTCATGGCCAGCGCGAACAGGGAGTATCCGGCGGCGGCGACGCCCGGGTGGGCGTGCAGGTCCTGTTCCAGATGGAGGGCGCCCCAGTCGGCCAGCGCGCCTTCGCCGTACGCCGTGCAGAGCGCGATCACACCGAACAGGAGCACCATGCGACGGGCCCGCCCGGCCGGCCGCCGCGCTACCTCGGCGGCGTCGGCCGTGGACACGGGCTCCGGTGCCGGAGTGCGCAGCAGCACCGGGCCGGCCGCCGCGGTGACCAGGAGTCCGACCCCGGTGAGGACGAGGAGATGCGTGGCGGGGGAGAGGCCGCCCGCGACCAGGCCGCCGAGCCCGGCGCCGACCATGCCGCCGAGGCTGAACGCGGCGTGGAAGCTGGGCATCACGGGGCGCCGCAGGGCGGCGATCAGGTCGACGGCCGCGCTGTTCATCGCCACGTTCATCCCGCCGTACGCGGCGCCGAAGACCAGCAGCACCAGGCCGAGCGCGAGCGCCGAATGCGTCCGCGCGGGCAGGGCGATGCTCAGGGAAAGGAGAACGCCGCAGACCACGGTCACCGGATGACTGCCGAAGCGCCGGCACAGCCGGCCGGTGAGCATCATGGTCACCACGGCCCCGGCGGATACGCCGAGCAGGGCGAGCCCCAGAGTGGCGGCCGAGGCACCGGTCTGGTGCTTGATGGCCGGGATACGGACCACCCAGCCGGCGAAGAGGAAGCCGTCGAGGGCGAAGAACACGGTCAGCGCGGTACGGAGGCGGGCCGACGAAGGCGGGGCGGTGTTTGCGCCCGGTCCCCCCGGCAGGGCCGTCCGCAATTTGTTCACTTGCGGCACAAATTCAGCATAGGGGCGTCCGGACAACGGGCGCAAGACGGCCGCCCGCCGGGGACGCGCGAGGCGCACGTGCGCCACCGGGGCGTCGGCAACGCCCGCGGACCATGGGAGACTCGCCCCCATGAACGGCAAGGTGACCACCACCCGGACAAAGTTGGAGAGGGGCCGCAGCGCGCTCGGACCCGCGCTGGAACTGGTCCACACCGGACGCGCGCCCACCCGCGCCGTCCTCACCTCCGAGCTCGGCGTCACCCGCGCGACGGCCGGTGCGGTCGCCGCGGAACTGGAGGCGCTCGGCCTGATCCGGGTCGACTCCCGCCCGGGCTCCGCCGCCGGCTCGCAGGGCCGCCCCTCGCACCGGCTGGCCATCCGGGAGTCCGGCCCCGTCGCGATCGCCGCCCAGGTGCACGCCGACGGGTTCCGGGCCGCGCTCGTCGGGCTCGGCGGACGGCTCGTCGCCACCACCCCGAGCTGTGCCACCGTCACCGCGGACCCGGCCCAGGTCATCGGTGACGTCGTCGACGACTGCGCCCGGCTGCTGAGGGAGAGCGGACTGCGCTGCGTCGGCGCGGGTCTCGCGGTGCCCTCCGCAGTCGCCGAACCGGAAGGCACCGCGCTGAACCCGCTGCACATCGCCTGGCCCGCGGGCGCCCCGGTGCGCGAGATCTTCGCCGACCGGGTACGGGAAGCGGGCATCCCCGGACCGGCGTTCACCGGGAACGACGTCAACCTCGCCGCACTCGCCGAGCACCGGCACGGTGCGGGGCGCGGCGCCCAGCACCTGCTGTGTGTGGCCACCGGGCACCGCGGCGTGGGCGGCGCACTGGTCCTCGACGGCCGTCTGCACACCGGGAGTTCGGGACTCGCCCTGGAGGTCGGTCATGTCACGGTGAACCCGGAGGGCCGGCCGTGCTACTGCGGCGGTCGCGGCTGCCTGGACGTCGAGACCGACCCGCTGGCCTTCCTGATCACCGCCCGCCGCGAACCCGGTCCGGAGGAGTCACTGCTCAAGCAGGCCGGCGATCTGCTGCGTACGGAGTACGACGACGCGGCGGTGCGGGGCGCGGCCGAGGAGCTGATCGACCGGCTCGGCCTCGGGCTCGCCGGGCTGGTCAACATCCTCAACCCCGACCGCATCATCCTCGGCGGACTGCACCGCGCCCTGCTCGACGCGGATCCGGAGCGGCTGCGCGCGGTGGTTGCCGACCGCAGCCTGTGGGGGCGCAGCGGCAGTGTGCCGATCCTGCCGTGCACGCTCGACCACAACAGCCTGGTGGGCGCGGCGGAACTCGCCTGGCAGCCGGTGCTGGACGATCCGCTGGCCGCGCTTGCGTGACGGGCCAGGGGGGCGGCCGTCGGTGCTCAGCCGCCGCGGTTCGCGGGGTCGGGGCTGCACAGCCAGCCGTTGATGGCGAAGCGGCTGTCCGCGTGCTGCTTGCTCGGGCAGCCGACCGGCCGTACCTCGTGCCAGGCGGTGGGCCGGAAGAACACGATGCTGTCGTGCTCGGGCTCCCAGTCCCGCCAGGTGCGCTCCTCCCACTTCCCGGCTGTCTCGGTGTGCAGGGGCAGGGCTACGTCGAACACCCGCAGTTCGCCCCCGTCGAAAGGCCGGGGTGTGCGATGCAGGTAATAGACGAACGTGAGCAGTCGCCGGGGGGCGTACTCGGCGCTGGTGTCCTGGTGCGGCCGGTAGAAATCGCCGTCGTTGTGCACGTTGAGGCCGTAGCTGGGTTCGGTGTACTGGCAGGAGACGCCCAGAGTGTGCTCGACCGCCTCCAGCACCTCATCGACGGCTGCCGTCAACTCGGGCGCGGCGAAGTCCTGGCACGACCGGGACCGGCGAAGGTCGGGGACCACCTCCCGGTCTCCGATCATGGAGGGCTTCAACGTGTCGCCGGTGGAGGCGATGGCGCGCTCCAGCAAGGCGCCGGCCGTCCGCTCACCCAGGAACTGGGTGATGCGACAGACCGTCACCGGAAGCCGCCAGATCGCGTCCGTACACACCGGTGACGGCGGATCCGTCACCTCGGACGGTTCCGTCACGGTGTCGCGCCGTGTCAAGGTGTCCGGTCCTGTCATGGGGTCCTGCCTTCTGGATCGCGATGAGTGTCCCGCAGCGGCCGACTTCCTGAAGCCCTCTCAGGGATCGGGCGGCGCCCCTGGGACGGTGCCCGGCCTGGAACGCGGCCGTGGGCACTGGCCGCCCGCCCCTCCTACCGCTGGAGCATCACGGCGGGTCGTCCGGCGTCGTCACGCGGCCTCGGGCGTGTTCACGCTCGTGGCTTCTCGCAGACGATCCACTTCGGCCGTGAGTTCTTCCACGCGGCGGTGCAGTGCCTGGACGCACACCAGGGCGACGCCGAGACCGTCGACGACGGGGATGGTGGTGTCGTCCTGGTTGAAGCCGAAGGCGGCCTGCCAGTCCTGGGCCATCGGCCCGAGGTGACGTACGTCCTCGGGCTCCCAGAGATAGCGCCAGGTACTGATGGGCAGCGCGGCCACGGTCGCCAGGACCGCGTGACCGTTGACCGCACCGACGGGGGCCGCGGCGCCACTCTCCCGCGCCCCGGCCCGACGACGGGCCGGGGCACCGTGGTCGGCCGCCCGGGACCGCCGGTGGAAGAGCCGCATCCTCACCGGCTCCAGTCGACCGGGACCACGTCCTGCTTGAGCCCGCGGTCACTGCAGATGGCGCACGGTGCGTTCGGGACACCGGGACCCTGGTCGGTGCCGACGGTGATCGCTCCGTGGGCCCCGACCGGGGCGTGGATGCCGTCGCCGACCAGCGCGGCTTCGTAACCGCCCAGCAATTCCTGAAGGGTTCCGGGACCCAGGTTCTCCGGGGCGGTGATCGACGCCACGCCGTCGTAGTCGGTGTACGCCGCCCCCAGCGTCCGGCCGCCGATGGTGGCGAACACGATCTTCGCACCGCGGATGGGCTCCCCGGTCACGGCGTCGGACGCCATCGCCTGGATGTTCTCCAGTTGCATCTGGGTGACATTCAGGGTGGCCTGGCTGGTCGTGAGCCTGGCCGGCTTCAGGCTGGGGCACTCGGCCCCGCTGCACGACGTGGCGGCCGGGGTGGCCGCGGACGCGGCCACGCCGCTCCCCGCGCCCAGCGACGCCAAAGCCGCGGCCATCACCGCGACGGTCTTACGACCTACAGAACTCCTGTCCACTCCCATGGAGCCGCCCGAGCGTGATCCGTACCAGCGCATCACGGCCGGGACGGCCGGGGTGCGCGCAGCACACGACGGGTGCCGCCCTTCCCGGACGACGCGAACGACCGTATCCACGCCCAACCGGCCCGACCAGCTGACAATCGCGAGTTCGCGCCATCTGATGAACCGCCATCAGCACGGTGACGAACGCGATCGACGCATTCAAACCGATGAACGACCGGCCTTCCGGCACATCTGCCCCGGTGCTCCCGGCCCGACAACGGGAGCAGCCGCCGATCCGGCGCGTACTCCCGAGGGGGTACGCGCACGGCCGCTGGCCGTACGACGACTAGGGACCCCTTCCGGGGCCAGGCTCGGAGTCGTCAGGAAAACCTGACCGCGAACCCTGAACCGAGGGAGCTGACCGAGATGAACACCCTGGCGTACAGCGGTGGACCCGGACCCTGGATCCTCCTCTTCCCGCTCTTCTGGGCGGCCGTCGTCATCGGCGGCGTCACTCTCCTGCGCCGCACGGTCCTGCGCGGCCGACGCGGCCCCTGGCAGGCCCGTGCCACCCAGGAGCGCCCCGCCGAACCGTCACCGATCACACTGCTCGGCCGCCGCTTCGCGGCCGGGGAGATCGAGGAGGACGAGTACTGGCGCCGGATCTCCGTCCTCGACGAACAGTTCGGCCGCGGCAGCAAGGGGGGAGTGGTATGACGACCACCGTCCCCACCTCCGAGCCCACTCCCACCCCCACGTCCGCCGCCGCAGCCCGGGTCGTCGACGCCGTGAAGCTCTACGGCACGGGAGACACCCGGGTCAGGGCCCTGGACAGGGTGAGCGTCGACTTCCCGGCCGGCCGCTTCACAGCGATCATGGGGCCCTCCGGCTCCGGCAAATCCACCCTCATGCACTGCGCGGCCGGACTCGACCCCCTCACCTCCGGCTCCGCCTTCATCGGCGACACCGACCTCAGCGCCCTCGACGACCGCAGGCTCACTCTGCTGCGCCGACAGCGGATCGGCTTCGTCTTCCAGTCCTTCAACCTCCTGCCGACGCTTACCGTCGCGGAGAACATCACCCTTCCTCTGGATCTCGCGGGCGAGCGCCCCGACCCGGAGTGGCTCGACGCACTGATCGACACCGTCGGACTGCGGGACCGGCTGCACCACCGGCCCGGCGAACTGTCCGGCGGACAGCAGCAGCGGGTGGCCGTGGCACGGGCCTTCGCGGGCAGCCCCGATGTCGTCTTCGCAGACGAACCGACCGGCAATCTCGACTCCCGCTCCAGCCAGGAGGTGCTCCGGCTGCTCGGCCGCACCGTCCGGCAGACCGCCCGTACGGTCGTCATGGTCACCCACGACCCGGTAGCCGCCGCCCACGCCGACGAGGTCGTCTTCCTCGCCGACGGCAGACTCGTCGACCGGATGCCCGACCCCACGGCGGAGCGCGTACTCGACCGGTTCAAGTCCTTCGCCCCCCACCCCTCACGAAGGCGTTGACGCCATGACTAGCCCCAGGGCCTCCGTGCGCCTGACCATCTCCTCGCTCCGCGCCCACAAGCGCCGCTTCTGCGGCACCTTCGTCGCCGTCCTGCTCGGCGTCGCGTTCCTCACCGGGACGCTCGTCATGGGCGACACCCTGCGCGCGAGCTTCGACACCATGTTCGGCAACGCCACCGCCGGCACCGACGCCGTTGTGCGCGGGACCGACGTCATCACCGTCGCCGGCGAGTCCCGGGGCACCCGGCAGCCGGTGAGTACCGCACTTGTGAAGAGGATCGAGCAGATCCCCGGGGTCGCCGCCGCGGCCCCCGACATCCAGGGCGCCGGCCAGCTCATCGGCTCCGACGGCAAACCCGTCGGCGGCCAGGGGCCGCCCACCCTCGCCGGCAACTGGATCGACGACCCGCAGCTCAACCCGTACCGACTCGCCGCCGGACGCGCCCCCGCCGCACCCGGTGAGGTCGTCGTCAACCGCGGCACCGCCGACCGGGGCGGGCTCAGGATCGGCGACACCACCGTGCTGCGCACCCCCGACCCGGTACGCGTCACGATCGTCGGACTGGCGACCTTCGGCGGCCAGGACGGCATGGGGCAGGTCACCTACACCGCGATGACGCAGGCCGACGCCGAGAAGCACCTCACGCCGAAGCCCGGCGAGGCCTCGACCATCCAGGTGCGCGCGGGCCCGGGCGTCAGCCAGCAGGAACTCGTCGACGCACTGCGCCCCGTACTGCCCAAGGGCGTCGAGGCCATCACCGGACAGGCCTCGGCCGCCGAGGACCGGGACATGATCTCCGGCGCCTTCCTCAGCCTGTTCACCACGTTGCTGCTGGTGTTCTCCGGGATCGTGCTGCTCGTCGCCACCTTCTCCATCCACAACACCTTCGCGATCGTCGTCGCCCAGCGGACTCGCGAGAACGCCCTGCTGCGCGCGCTCGGTGCCTCCCGCGGCCAGGTCGTCGGAGCGAGCCTCGTCGAGGCGGGCGCGGTCGGCGCGATCGCCTCCGCCGCGGGTCTGGCCGGCGGCCTCGGCATTGCCGCCGGGCTGCGGGCGCTCTTCCCGGCCATCGGATTCCCGTTCCCCGGGGGCCCGCTGGTGATCGGTGCCGGATCCCTGCTGCTGCCGCTCGCCGTCGGTGTCCTCGTCTGCCTCGGCTCCGCCCTCCTGCCCGCCGTCCGGGCCGGTCGCACCGCTCCGCTCGCCGCCCTGCGCGAGAGCGCCGTGGACGACTCCGCGGCATCCCGGACCCGTACCCTGACCGGGCTCGTACTGCTGGCCGCTTCCATCGGCACCATCCTGACCGGCGTGTCGGCCGGCCCGTCCGGCCCGCTGTCGGCCGCCGGTGCGGTACTCGTGCTCGCCGCGTTCGTGGTGCTCGGACCGGTCGCCTCCTCGTACGCCGTACGGTTCCTCGGAGCTCCGCTCGACCGGCTGCGCGGCGTCACGGGGCGGCTGGCCCGGCGCAACGCCCTGCGCAACCCCCGACGGACCGCGTCCACCGCGACCGCGCTGATGATCGGCGTCGCCGTGGTCTCCCTGTTCACCGTCTTCGGCGCCTCGCTGAAGGCCACCATGAACCAGACGGTGGACCGCTCCTTCGCGGGCGACGTCGCCATCAGCGCCCCCGCCTTCGGTGCGGGCGGCAGCGGCCTCAGCGCCCGGCTCGCCCCGGCCGTCGACCGGCTGCCGGAGGTCGCGACCGCCGTCGGCCTCGGGAAAGGCGTCGCCGAGGTCGACGGGGCCGGACGCGCCCTGACCGTCACCGACCCGGCCGCGCTCGGCAGGGTCTTCGACCTCGGCCGGGTCGACGGATCGCTGAACGGGCTGGGCGCGAACGGGATCGCGGTGTCCGCCGCCGAGGCCGGCAAGCGCGGACTGCACACCGGCTCCACCGCCCGGCTCACCTTCACCGACGGCACCCGGCAGAACTTCGCGGTCCGCGCCGTCTACGACCGGCCGGAACTGGCGGGCGACTACGTCATCTCCCGCCAGGCCTGGGCCCCGCACCGCGCCCAGGACTCCGACTCGCTGATCGCCGTCTCCTTCAAGCCCGGCGTGTCCACCGCCGACGGCAAGGCGGCGGTCGCGAAGACCGCGGCGGCGTACGGCAACCCGGACGTACAGACCCGCAGCGAGTACGCACAGTCCTCGGCCGGCGGCATCGACATGATGCTCACCCTGGTCTACGCCCTGCTGGCCCTCGCCGTACTGATCGCCCTGCTGGGCATCGCCAACACGCTCACGCTGGCCGTCCACGAACGCACCAGGGAACTGGGCCTGTTGCGGGCCGTCGGGCAGACCAGGAGCCAGCTGCGGTCCATGGTCCGCTCGGAGTCAGTCATGGTCGCCGCGTTCGGCACGGCGGGCGGTCTGCTGCTCGGCGGCTTCCTCGGCTGGGTGCTGGTCGAGGCATCCGCGGGCGGCACCGCTTTCACCTTCGCGCTGCCGCCGCTGCGGCTCCTGGTGATCGCCCTCGTGGGGATCACCGCCGGGGCGCTGGCGGGCCGGCGGCCCGCCGCCCGGGCGGCACGGCTGGACGTGCTCCGCGCGATCGCCACCGACTAGCGCACGGACAAGCGCCGAACAGCGCACGGACAAGCGCCGAACAGCGCGCGGAAATGGAGGAGCGGGGCGCCGTTCGACGCCCCGCTCCTCCATTTCCGCTACCCGACCACCGCCGACCGGGCGACGGAGGGCGTACGGCTCTCCAGATACGTGACGGCGTCCGGCTCGAACGGCCCGTCCGTGGTCGCCCCGTACACCGAGTGCGGTGGCCGCCCGGTGAACAGGGGAGGAGGTGCCGGAAGGGTGAACCAGACGACCTTCCCGGCCCCGCCGCTCGGGCGGACGCCCCAGCTCTCGCTGACCGCGGCGATCAGCGCGAGCCCGCGCCCCGACGTGCTGGACGTACTGGGGTCGCGCACGGTCGGCAGCCGTGGGTCGTGGTCGTGGACGGAGACCGTCAGCCGTTCGAGCAGCAACTCGATCTCGACGGTGCATGACTTGTCCGGCTGGGCATGCCGATGGACATTGGTCAGCAGTTCGGTGACGCCGAGCGCCGCATGGTCGATCAACGGATCGAGATGCCAGTAGCGCAACTGCGCCGAAACGATTCTGCGGACCTGACCGATCCGCGACGGCAGGGCCTGGAGCTCCACCGTGCAGTGCCTGCTTGGCTCGCTGATCACGGCTGCGACTCCCCGAAATTAGGTCCGGAAGAAGACGAGAGGGGCGGATCCAGCGGTTGGCGGACTGCTGAATCCGGACCGGCGGTGGCAGATCTCAGTGTCACCACTGGTGAACCATGAGTGACGTGTGACCAATGTCGCTCAGGGGTCACGGCTCCGCAACTCGCGCTGCCCCGGCGGGGTTGCCCGTCAGATCATCCGGCCGCCCGCGCTCCGCAGCGTTTCGAGGAAACGGCGGGCCGGTCCGGCCGTGTCCTGACCGTGGTTGCGCTGCCCCATCGTCAGCCGGTACCGCGTCCCGTTGAAGCGCGCCACGGCAGCCCCCGCTCCGGCGAACCACGGCCTGCCCGCGCTCACCGCCACCACCGGGGCGCTGTCGATCTCCCGTCCGTAGCTTGTCAGCAGGGCCAGCCTGCCGTCCTTGACGATCACCTGCCCGGCCCTCGTGAGCGAGCGGGCCCACCGCTCGATCCGTACCCCCGTCGCGCTGAACTCCGTTTCCGGCATGGCTGCTTCGCCCCCTTCGCAACGCTTCTGTCGGGAAGTCTGCACGCATCCGGGACCGGCGCGCCAGGCCGCGTCCCGGAGCAATGCGGCGGCCGTCCCGTCCGGCCGGGCCAAGGCCGGGCTATGGGGAATCAAAGTGAACGTTTCTGCAGGTAGGGGGAATATCGTTGAGGGCGAGAGTCCGGCGATACGAGGAGGAACGCGTTGATGGGCACCGCAAAGCACACGGACGACGGTCGGATCGCGGCGACCATCGACATCGACCGCTCCGATCCCGAGTACCGGGCCTGGCTCAAGGAGGCCGTCCGCAAGGTCCAGGCCGACGCCAACCGTTCCGCCGACACCCATCTGCTGCGCTTCCCGCTGCCCGAGACCTGGGGCATCGACCTCTACCTCAAGGACGAATCGACACACCCCACCGGCAGTCTCAAGCACCGGCTGGCCCGCTCGCTCTTCCTCTACGGGCTCTGCAACGGCTGGATCCGGCCGGGCCGGCCGGTGATCGAGGCGTCCAGTGGCTCGACGGCCGTCTCGGAGGCCTACTTCGCCAAGCTGATCGGTGTGCCGTTCATCGCCGTGATGCCCCGCACCACCAGCCCCGAGAAGTGCCGGCTGATCGAATTCCACGGCGGCCGCTGCCACTTCGTCGACGATTCGCGGAAACTGTACGAGGAGTCCGCCATGCTGGCCGCCGACACCGGTGGTCACTACATGGACCAGTTCACCTACGCGGAACGGGCCACCGACTGGCGCGGCAACAACAACATCGCCGAGTCGATCTACCAGCAGCTGAGGCTGGAGCGCTACCCGGAGCCGACGTGGATCGTCGCCACGGCCGGAACCGGCGGCACCTCGGCGACCATCGCCCGCTATGTGCACTACATGCAGTTCGACACCCGAATCTGTGTGCCCGACCCGGAGAACTCCTGTTTCTTCGACGGCTGGACGAACCACGACCTCCTGGCCACCAGCGACTGCGGCTCCCGGATCGAGGGCATCGGCAGGCCCCGGATGGAGCCGAGCTTCGTGCCCGGGGCCATCGACCGGATGATGAAGGTGCCGGACGCGGCCAGTGTCGCGGCCGTGCGCACCCTGGAGAGGGCGATCGGCCGGAAGGCGGGCGGCTCCACCGGCACCGGGCTGTGGAGCGCGTTCAAACTGGTCGCGGAGATGGTCGAACAGGGCACCGCCGGCAGCGTCGTCACCCTGTTCTGCGACCCGGGCGACCGCTACCTCGACAAGTACTACTCCGACAGCTGGCTCGCCGAACAGGGCCTGGACATCGCGCCGTACATGCGGACCATCGACTCCTTCCTGAGCAGCGGCAACTGGCCCGAATAGTACGGACGGAGCGCGTCGCGCCCGGCCTGCGGGCGCGCTCAGGCTGCAGGCGCGCTCAGGTCGCGGTCGCACTCAAGCCCCAGTCGCCCTCAGGCCGCGGGCGCGGCCAGCCGCCGGTCGAGATTGCGTACCGCGTTCCGGAACGCCCGGCCCATTCCCGGCCGGGCCAGCCGCAGGGCGAACCGGAAGGGCGCGGAACCGTCGGCGGCGAACGTCCACCGCACCCGCGTCCCGGTCCCGGCCGGGGTGAGCCGCCACTCCTCCACCAGGGCTTTCGGGCCAGGGGCGTTGGACTTATCGACCCGGTAGGCGTACCGCTCGCCGGGCTCCGCCGCGAGGATCGACTCGCGCAGCACCGTGCCGCCCCTGAGTCGGACCTCGCGGCCCGCGCCCTCCTCGGTGGGCCGGGCCGCCGTCACCGAGGTGAACCAGCTCGGCCAGCCCGCCACATCGTCGGCGAGCGCGCGGTAGACCGCCTCGGGAGGCGCGGACACCTCGGCGGCGAAGACCAGTCGCAGTGCGGCGGACTCGACGAAATCGAGGCCCACGGAACGGAGTCGGCGTGGCACGGATCGCACCTCCCATGAGGTCGGTCGACGGCGTACGGCACCGTACGGGTTGCGCACACCATAGCTGTCGCTCTATCAGATGTCGCTGCATGTAAGGGAGTTATGCGGAATGGTGTTGCGGGACGGTCCGTGCGGCCGCGGTGATGTTGCGGGCCATACCGCCGAACACCGCCGAGTGGAACGGCCATACGCTCCACCAGTAGGCATGGCCGAGCAGGCCGTGCGGATGGAACAGGGCCCGCTGCCGGTAGACGGTCCTTCCCTGCTCGTCACGGTCCACCGACAGTTCCAGCCAGGCCGGTCCCGGCAGCCGCATCTCGGCGCGCAGCCGCAACAGCGTGCCCGGCACGATCTCCTCCACGCGCCAGAAGTCCAATGAGTCGCCCACCCGCAGCCGCTGCGCGTCCCGCCGCCCGCGCCGCAGTCCGACGCCGCCGACGATCCGGTCGAGCCAGCCGCGTACGGCCCAGGCGAGAGGGAACGAGTACCAGCCGTTCTCGCCGCCGATGCCCTCGATCACCCGCCACAGCGCGTCCGGCGTCACCGGCACGGTCAGTTCCCGCTCGTCGCGGTAGAGACTGCCGCCGGACCAGTCGGGGTCGGTGAGCAACGGGTCACTGGGGGCGCCGGGTACCGCGGCGGACGACCAGCGGGTGTCGACCCGGGCATCCTTGATCCGCTGAAGCGCCAGCCGCAGTGCCTGGTCGAAGCCGATGGTGCCGCCGGGCGGAGCAGGTGCATAACCGTCGATATCATGTTCGTGACAGATCACCTCATGGCGCAGCGACTCCGCCAGCGGCCGGGCGATGGAGGGCGGCACCGGTGTCACCAGCCCGATCCAGAGGCTGGAGAGCCCCGGGGTGAGCACCGGTACGGGAAGGATCACCCGATGCGGCAGGCCGGCGACCTTGGCGTAACGCTGCATCATGTCCCGGTACGTCATGACCTCCGGGCCGCCGATGTCGAACGTACGGTTCACCTCGGCCGGCAGGCGGACGCAGCCGACGAGATACCGCAGCACGTCCCGTACCGCGATCGGCTGGATCGACGTGCGCACCCAGCTCGGGGTGATCATCACCGGCAGCCGTTCGGTGAGATACCGCAGAATCTCGAATGAGGCCGAGCCCGATCCGATGACGACCGCGGCCCGCAGCACGGCCGTCGGCACCCCGCAATCCAGCAGAACGCGCCCCACCTCGGCCCGCGACCGCAGATGCGGTGACAGTTCCCGCTCGGGCACCCCGGCCGGGGTGAGCCCGCCGAGGTACACGATCCGGCCGACCCCCGCCGCCCGCGCCTGCTCACCGAAGATCCGGGCCGCCTCGCGGTCCCTCGCCTCGAATCCGGGTCCGGAACCGAGCGCGTGCACCAGGTAGTACGCCACATCGATGTCCCGCATCGCCACCCGCACCGAAGCGGCATCGAAGACATCGCCCTTCACCACCTCGACCCGGTCCGCCCACGGATGGTCACGCAGCTTCTGCGGGGTCCTGGCGAAGGCACGCACCCGGTGGCCGGCTTCGAGAAGTGCGGGCACCAGTCTGCCGCCGATGTACCCGGAGGCACCGGTCACCAGACAACGCAGCCCCGCAGCACCGGAGGATTCGGTCACTCGCCGAGTCTTCCACCGGATCACCGCACGGGCCCGTCGGAGGGCGCCGAACGGCGGTACGCGGACCACCCCGCCGCAGCGCGCCGTCGTGGGCCCCATGTCCGGCCCGTGCGCCACGGGCGCGGCCGGGCCTAACGACCGAGCATGCTGTCGAGTACCCGGCCGAAGACCCGGCGGCCCGCCGCGGCGATCAGCGGATCGACCCACCGCGGCAGCAGCCGGACACTCAGCTCTTCCACCCACACCACATGGGATCCGGAATCCGTCGGATACACATCGATCGACGCCCGGCCCAGCACCAGCGAACCGCGTTTCTCCAGCCGGCACAGCCCCGCGCGCCCGGCGGTGGGCGGGGTCCAGCGCACCACTTCCATCGGATCGTCGAAACCCAGCGGACCCACGCCGGTACGCGCCACGAAGACAGTCCCCATCCTGGTAGGCAGCCCCGTGGGGACGGTGATCTTGGTCAGCGGCACCGTCGCCGCGTGCCGTCCCCAATCCGTCACCCGGCACCAGGACTCGGCCGTGGGCAGATGCGTGAAGCGCTCGATCCGGAAGACGGCCACAGCCCGATCCTAGGCCGTGCACCGCCCGTTCCGGGGCTGGGCGGAACCGACACACCGCCCGGCCGCTCCTCAGGAAGCGTCGTCCGCGCTCCGGCCCGCCACCAGCAGGCCCGGCAACTGTTCCTCGATCTCCGCACGGGCGGCGGCCGACAGACCCGCGTCCGTCACGAACGTGTCCACCTGCTCCAGGGTCGCGAACGAACTCAGTCCCACCGTGCCCCACTTGGTGTGGTCGGCGACCACCACGACACGCCGCGCCGACTGGACGAAACGGCGGTTCGTCTCGGCCTCCGCAAGATTCGGCGTCGACAGACCGGCCTCCACCGAGATCCCGTGCACCCCGAGGAACAGCACATCGAAGTGGAGCGAGGCGATCGCCTGATCCGCGACCGGGCCGACCAGGGAGTCCGACGGCGTCCGTACCCCACCGGTGAGCACCACCGTGGCGGCCCCGGCACGCGCCCCGCCCGCGGCCCCCGAGCGCTGCGCGCCGTGGAACACATCGGCGACCCGCACCGAATTGGTCACCACCGTCAGATCCGGTACGTCCAGCAGATGCTGGGCGAGCGCGTACGTCGTCGTACCACCGGAGAGCGCGATGGCGGTGCCGGGCACCGCCATGGCCGCGGCGGCCCGCGCGATGTCCTCCTTGGCGGTCAGCTCCAGCGCCGACTTGGCCTCGAAACCGGGCTCGTGCGTACTGGCCTCGACCACCGGAACGGCCCCGCCGTGCACTTTCTCGATCACACCCTGGCGGGCCAGCGCGTCCAAATCCCGGCGGACGGTCATGTCCGAGACGCTCAGCCTGCGGGTCAGCTCATTGACCCGGACCCCGCCACGCCTGCGCACCTCGTCGAGGATCAGGGCACGCCGCTGCTCCGCGAGCAGGTTCTGATTCTCGCTCAACGCCGGTCCGGTCCTTCCCTCAGGCCGTGCAACAGTCTCCTCGGACGGGGTCATCCTGCCACGCGGTGTCGTCGGCCGTCGCACTGGGGAGATTCCGTGAGAGCGGTGCGTACACCGGCCCTCGTCCGTGATCCTGGTGACCGCGCATCAGCGCCTTCCCCCCCACGACCGAGAGAGCGAGTCACTCCAGTGCCACCTGCCACCCAGACCCCGCAGAGTCCGGGGCCCGCGCTGGAACTGCTGGTCCACGGCGTGGGCGGAGCCACCCCGCAGGAGATGCTCGACGACCCGCGGCCGGTCCGGGTCACCGGCGACGCGACCGCCGCCATGTACCGGCGGGCCGGGGACATGGACGCCGAACAGCACCCGGAGCGATATCGCGACCGGCCCATCGCCGAGGCCTACTGCTGGTCCAACCTCACCTCCGGCAACGGCTCCCGCGCCCTGTGGCTGCTGCTGCTCCCGTTCATGGTGGTCAACCTCGCCCACTGGATGCGCCCCACCGCCCGGAGCCGCACCCGCACGGTGCGCCTGTACGGGGTCCTCGTCCGGCTTGTCGCCCTGAGCCTCACGGTCCTGCTGACCGCGGCAGCCTGCGAGGTCGCGCTCGACCTGACGGCCTGGCAGTGCGCGGGCGTACCGGGCTGCTCGGACAAGCGGTCCTGGCTCGGCTTCCTGTCGACGGCACAGGGCGGCTGGTGGTCCCAGCCGGGCCGGCGCCTCGCCCTCGCCGCGCTCGTGCCCACCGCGCTGGTCGGGCTGCTCTGGTTCCTGTCCAACCGGACCTGGAGCGCGTACGAATCGCAGCGCCCGCTCACCGGCTCCGGACCGGACGACGCCGACCCGGAGACCGCCCCCGATCCGAACACCTCCGGCACCCCGGCCGGTGGCCGCCCGGCCCTCGCCCGGCCCGGGTTCTGGTACGGCCGCCGGCTGGTCGCCCGGCTGCGCGCCGCCCACACCGCCGCCGGATTCCTCACCGTCGCCGCGTCGGTCGCGGGTGCCGCGGCCCGCCACGACCGCGCCGCCACCGGCCCCGTGCCCGGCGTCCTCGGATCGCTGATCGAAGCGGCGCTGGTCCTGGGCGCCCTCGTCGTGCTGTGGGTGGTCTGCCGCCGCGGCCGCAGCGAACGGAGTCTCGACAACCGGCTCGACCGTGCCCTCATCACCTGGCTGCCCGGCACCGCCCTGGCCCTGCTCGTCCTCGCCGCGGTGTACGCCGCCTGGTCGCGTCCCGCCTGGGTCTCGGCGGGCGCCCTGCCCGGCGACGTCACCTTCAGCATCGTCACGCTCGGCCAGGGAGCGCTCGTCGTCGTCCTCGCCGTGGTGTCGCTCGGCCTGTACCGCAGGACCCCCGAACACCGCACCGTCATGTACGGACTCGGCGGACCGGTGGTCGCCATGCTTGCCTGCGCTCTCGGCGGCATCATGACCGGCGGGGTCGCCCAGCGCGTCGCCGACTGGCTCGACGGCTCCGGCACCCCGGGCATGGGCCGCGGCGCCCTCATCGAGGGGCCCCCGGTGCTGCTCAGCTGGCAGGCCTCGGTCATCCCCGTGCTCCTGGTGCTGTTGGCGGTCCCCGGCGCCGTGCTGCTCGTACGCACCTGGCTCGTCGCGCGCGCCCTGGAGCCCGAGATCGACCGGGAGTACGGGCAGGAGCGGCCGGACCCCGCCCGGACCCGGCAGATCGCCCGGATCCGGGCCACGGCTGCCCTCACCGACTCCGCGCCCTGGATCCTCGGCCCGGTCTCCGGCGCCACGCTGCTGCTCGGTGCGGCGGCGGTCGGCGGGGCCTGGGCGAGCGGTGAGGTGCCCGGCCTGGCGATGAAGGGCAGCGGCCCGTTCATCGAGTCCGTCGCCGAAGCGGCCCAGTCGGCCGGCTCCTGGATGATCGGGCTCGGCTTCATACTCTTCGTCACCTGGGGACGGCGCGCCTACCGTGACGCCTCCGCCCGGCGCACCATCGGCATCCTCTGGGACGTCGGTACGTTCTGGCCGCGCGCCGCCCATCCCTTCGCACCGCCCTGCTATGCCGAGCGTGCCGTCCCCGACCTGGCGTCACGGATGTCCGGCTGGACCGGGCTCACCCGCGGCAGGCTCGTCATCTCGGGCCACTCCCAGGGCAGCGTCCTCGCGGCGTCCGCGGTCTGGCAGCTGCCGCCGGAGACCCGGAGCCGGGTCGCCCTGCTCACCTACGGCTCGCCGATCGAGCGGCTGTACGCGCGCTGGTTCCCGGCCTACTTCGGCCCCGGACCGCTGCACGGGCTGCACCGGTCCGTGCACTGCTGGCGCAACCTCTGGCGGGCTACCGACCCGATCGGCGGCCGGGTCCGGCTCGAGGAGGGACCGGGGCCCGAGGTGGACCGGGGGCCGCTGAAGGACCCCCTGGTTTACGGGCGGACCCCCGAACATCCGCTGCCCGAACCGGTTCTGGGGCACTCGGACTACCAGGCCGACCCGGTCTTCGCCGAGGAACGGGCCGCACTGCTGGAGCGGCTCGACCCGGTCCTGCCCCGCCAGGCGGACGGGGAGGAATCCCCGAAGGCCCTGCGGGGTCAGGGGAGTTCGGGAAGATCCTCGGGGTAGAGCAGGCTGAGGTCGTCCGTGCTCGGATCGGCGAGCTGGGCGACCCGGCCCGCATGCCGCTCCACCATCGACTCGAACGTCTGCCGCGCGGTACGGCCGTTGCCGAACGCCGGGCCCTTGGGGAGCTCCGTGAAGTACTTCAGCAGCGCTTCCCCGGTCCCGGAGGCCAGGCTGTACTCGTGCTCCTCGGCCTGCTGCTCGATGATCCGCAGCAGCTCGTCGGGCTCGTAGTCGCTGAAGGTGATGGTCCGTGAGAAACGGGACGCCACACCGGGGTTGACGGTGAGGAACCGCTCCATCTCGTGGGTGTAGCCGGCGACGATGACGACCACCGCGTCCCGGTGGTCCTCCATCAGCTTCACGAGCGTGTCGATCGCCTCCCGGCCGAAGTCCCGGCCGGAGTCCTCGGGCGACAGGGCGTACGCCTCGTCGACGAACAGCACCCCGCCGCGCGCCCGGTCGAAGGCCTCCTGGGTGCGGATGGCGGTCGAGCCGATGTGCTCGCCGACCAGGTCGACGCGGGACACCTCGACCAGATGGCCCCGCTCCAGCACGCCGAGCGAGGCGAGGATCTCGCCGTACAGCCGGGCCACGGTGGTCTTGCCGGTGCCGGGGGAGCCGGTGAAGACGAGATGCCGCCGGACCGACGCGGCCTTGAGCCCGGCCTCCCGGCGCCGACGGCCGACCTCGATCATGTCGGTGAGGGCGCGCACCTCCCGCTTCACGCTGTCCAGGCCCACCAGCGCGTCCAGTTCCCCGAGAACGGCGTCCGACGGGCGCACCGGCTCGGGGGCCGGCGGCTCGGCCGGGGCGGGCTCCGCGGCCCGCTGACCCGGGACCGCGCCGAGCAGCCCGGGGGTCGACTGGGTCGCTGTCAGCACGGCCGGGGCCGGGGGAGTGGGGGAGCGCAGCGCGCTCTCGTCGCTCGTGCAGTCCTCCACGACGGGTCCCGCTCCCTGTCCGTCGCCGTGGGCGCCGCCTTCGGCGAACTCGTAGCCGCCGCGGGCGCACCGCTCGGTACGGCAACGGGTCAGCGTCGTACGGCAGCCGTCCATCACGTGGAAGCCGTAACCGTCGCTGCCGGTGACCCGGCAGCTGTGGAAGGTGCCGCGGCCCTCGGCGGAGACGTAGAAACCGGCCTCGGTGGGCGAGGTGACCGTGCAGCGCTCGATCGTCGGGTCGGCGCCCTTGGTGACGATCACTCCGGTCTGCGCGGTGTCGATGGTGCAGTTGTTCAGCGTGCCGCCACTGCCGTGGTCGCGGAACCAGGCGCCGGTGGACGCCTCGCGGATGCGGCAGTCGTCGAGCTGGGCGGTCGCCCCGTCGCTCACCGACACCGCCGTATTGCGGACCTGGGAGAGATCGCTGTCGACCACGTCGGCGCGCGAGCCCCGGTCGAGCACGAAGATGGCGTCCGGCACGTCATGGACCCGGCAGGAGTCCAATATCACCGTCGCTCCGTCGCTCACCCAGACGGCCGGGTAGTCGCCCGTACTGTCATGTATCTCGCACTGGTTGGCGTCGACGCGGGTGCCGGGATCCCAGACGGAAAGGCCGTTGCGGCCGAACCGGCGCACCGTGGAGCGGGTCAGGGTGAGGACCGAACGGGAACGCAGATCCACCGCGTTCTCCGGGATGTCGTGGATGTCGCAGTCGGCCAGCGTCAGGACGGCATCGGTGTCGAGCGTGACGCCGTCCGCCGAAGTGCGGTGCACCGTGCACTCGGTGAGGTGGGCGGCGGCACGAGCGGTGACCTGGACCCCGCTGCCCTTGATCTCGTACACCTCGCAGCCGACGGCCTCCAGACCGCTGCCCTCGCCGGTGACGCTGAGCCCCGCGCCCGACGCGTGGTGGATCCGGCAGCGTTCCAGCCGCGGGTGCGCACCGTCGCGCACCGAGACGCCGGACTGGCCGGCCGAGACGACCTCGCACTGCTCGAACACGCCGCCCGCACCGTCGAGTACGGCGATGCCGGCCCCGGCCGGGTTGTCGACCGTGCAACGGCGCACGGTGGGCCGGGCCGCACCGCGTACCTCGATCCCCGCGGCGGAACGCGTCACGATCCGCAGATCCGCGAGCTCCGGTGCGCCGTCCTCGACGAGCAGCGCCGGGGCCGTCGAGTCCTGGCCCTCCACCTGCAGGTCCGAGACGACGGCGGAGGCACGGACCGTCAGCGGCACGCCGTCCACCGGCGCTATCCGTACGGAACCGGCCGAGCCCTCGGGCCCGCGCAGGGTCACCGCCCGGTGCAGAACCAGATTCTCCCGGTAGGTGCCGGGCGCGATGGTGAGGACGTCACCGTCCGCCGCGGCCTCCAGGGCTGCGGTGAGGGAGGCGTATTCGCCTGTGCGGCGCCGCCACCGCGATGTGCCGGTGTGCGTCACCTGGACCGTGCCCTGTGCCATGGCGCTGTTGTGCCCCCACCTCGTGCGTGTGTGATGCCCGGGTCCACCGGCCTTCCGGCCATGGCGAAACCAGGGTCCGCCCGCCGAGGAAGCGGGCGGGCCGGTCCACCGTAGCGCGCGCGGCGGGCGGGAGTTGACCCGATCACCCGCTGATCAGCTGCCGGTCCCGGTCCTGCCCCAGTCGGGACCGGCCTCGGCCCAGTCCTGGTCGATCCGGGTGTACCGCCCCCGCATCATGCGCGAGACGATCAGCCGGCGGCAGCCCTCGATCAGCGCGACCGCGAGCAGCATCACCCCGAACCCGGCCAGCGCCGCGTGCGTATGGGCCGCCGGCGCGTCCATGGGCCGGGGCACGGGGTGGCCGTCGAGGTCCGTCCAGATCTCCACCTCGGCCCCCGGCCCGGCCCTCCGGGAGAGGGTGGTCACCGTACCGCTGCGGTCGGTGCCGTCCGGGGCCTTCCAGCGCGCCACCACCAGGGTCTGCGAGGAGCGCTCCGAGGACACCTCGGGATCGGTGGCGAAATGCGGCGCTTTTGGCGCCCGGCGCAGCACGACCGCGGTCGTGGCATGGCGTTGGGCCCGCTGGGCCCGTACCGATTTCTGCAGGGCGTCGTCGGTGAACGATCCGCATCGCCAGCCCAGCGCCGGCGCCGCCAGCACCATGAGAATCAGCGCGACCAATGCCACCCATGCCTCGCGCCGGTCCGTGGCGCGGCGCAGGGGATTGTGCCGCCAACGCCACACGCCCGTAACCGCTCGCACAGTCCCGCACCCCCTTCCGTATCCGTCTTAACCCGATACGGCGCGCTTCGCGCGCTGAAGCGGCGAAGAGAGAGGAACCTCACCACGGGACAACGCACGGACCGGCCCCATGAGTTCCCGCCCACCGAAGGAGACTGACGGCCCGTCCGGGGCGCGCGAGCGAGTACGGGCCACGGAGGGCGCCGCGGTGCGTGAGGGCGGCACGGCGCAGGCAGGGCGGTACCGGGCCCGGTGCGGGAACGTCGAGGTCGCCGGCGAGTCCCCATGGCTCGACGACGACCTCGGTACGACCGTGTGCGACTCCCCGGCTCAGTACCCCCGGCCCTGGTGCGGGCGGTTGTGCGGGTCCTCGTACGGAGAGGGCGCGGGGGCGGGGCGCGGCGAGGCCGGACGCATCGCCTCGTACCCGATGCCCGGCGCGGGCCGTTGCTGCTGCTGCGGTGCGTAGGGCGCCGCCTGGTATCCGCCGCGGGTCGCGGTCGGCTGCTGCGGGATGTACGGCGCCGGGGCCTGCTGCAACTGCGGGGGCTGCGCGGGCGCGTAGCCCTGCTGGGCCGGCTGCGGGTAGCCGTACGACGGGCCGGGCTGGGAAGGCGCCGCGGGAAGAACCGGCAGGGCCGCCGGGAGAGCCGGCAGATAGCTGTTGCCGGTGTCATAGGCGGCAGGCACTCGGATCGGGGCGATCTGAGGGGTGCCCCGCTCCGCGACCAGGGAGTCGTAGATCGGGGTGTCGGGGAACGACGGTGCGGCGTAGTAGCCGCCGCCGTAGGTGGAGCGGGGGGAGGTCATGACACCTAAGTTAAGCCCACAATGTGCTGGTTGGGGAGCCCCAATCTTGGGGTCATCCGTTTTACGCTGGTTCTGTCCACCTGACCTGCCAAAATAACGTCAAGGCTTCCGTTAGCCTGGCGCTTTCGTACGCCCAGCAGGACTTGGAGGTTGGCCATGTAGTTGGTTGATCGCTGGTTCGTAAGCTCGTCGTCGCCTGCTGGTGTGAGTCCGGTCCGGATAGCTGCCAGGAGGCCCGGTAGCAGGCTGGCGGCGTCGGGGGGGGAAACGCCCGTCACCGCGAATGATTGGGCTGCGGCCGTGTGTGCCCGAACCAGAAGGCGACCTCTGCGGCCACCGCCAGCAGCATGCCGAGGGTGATGTTGACCGGGAGAAGAGAACTTGCGCTCAGCGTCACATTGCTCACCGTAAATGCCGCTGCCGGACGGGGCGACTCCTCGGACGCGGGGGCGGGGTGCGGCGGCGCTCGGCCAGGCGGTGCTTGCCGAGGGCGGCAACCTGCGGGACGAGCAGAGCGTGCTGGAATCAACGGATCACGAGACATCAGCCGTAATCGTGTTCGGGGCCGCGTGCACTGTCCCCGCGTACCGCCGGGCGAAGCCCGTGCCTCCGTCCGCCGTGACGGTCATGTCGTACCGCCCGCTGTCCGTGGGCCAGTTCAGGACCGCCTTCTCGCGCGGGCCGAGTAGCTGCGTGTGTTCCGTGCCGCCGAAGTCGTTCGGGGCGACGGTGAAGCACACCTCCGAACCGCCGTCGTTGGCCAGCAGCAACTCGACCGAGGCGTTCTCCGGCCTGTCGCCCCGCAGGACCCCTGTCACCCGAGGAGCGGCAGCGTCGTTCTGATCGGCTGCGGTCACCATTCCGGTGAATCGGCAGACGAAGCCATCGGCGCCGTGAACGGTGAAGTCGTAGCGCCCGCCCGTGCGTACGGCATCCCACACGTAGGTGGCAGTGCTGCGCGGCGCGACAGTGAATGGCGTACCGGCGAACGGCCGCGCGATGTTCGGGAACACCGTGAAGTGGAAGGAGACCGTTCCTTCGTTGGCGAGTGTGCAGGTGACCTTGCCGGTGGCGCGGTCCACAGCGACGTCGGCCCATGGGCGGTACGGCAGCGCCCGGTGCGGACGCGCACCGCCCGGTTCCTGTGTCGGCATGACCTGTGTGCCCGGTGCCGGGAGCTCCACCGGTGGCAGTTCCATCGCCGCGTCGGCCTGCTCCACCAGCGCGCGGGTGTCTGGCAGTGCGGGGATCGAGAAGTCGGGCCGGGCGAAGTCGAAGCAACTGGTGAGGTCGCCGCATACGTCGCGACGCCACTTTGAGATATTGGGTTCCCGCACGCCGGTGACGAGTTCCAGGAAGCGCAGGACGGAGGTGTGGTCGAAGACCTGGGAATCGACCCAGCCGCCACGCGACCACGGTGATATCACCCACAGGGGGACGCGGTTGCCCAGCCCGATCGGCTGCCCGTCCACGAACTCCTCGGGGGTCGCGGCGGGCGGGAACGGCGGCACCACGTGGTCGAAGTAGCCGTCGTTCTCGTCGTACATGACGAGGAAGGCGGTGTGCCGCCACACGTCCGGGTTGGCGAAGACCGACTGAAGGGCGGTGTTGACCCAGTGGGCGCCGTAAGCGGGGCTGGCGGTCGGGTGTTCGCAGAACAGGTACGGAGAGACCAGCCAGGACACTGTCGGCAGCGTACCGTCCTTGCAGTGGGCGTCGAACGCCGACAGGTCCCATTTCGTCATCGCGTTGATGTAGCGCGGGTCGTCCTTGTCGAAGGTGTGGAACCGGGCGAAGTACTCCAGGGCGTTGTCCTCGTAGTTGCCGTGGCGCTCGTCCAGTCCGGGAGTGTGGTAAACGCGCCAGCTGACGTTGGCGGCCGACAAGCGTTCTGCGTAGGTGGTCCAGTCGCAGACCGGGTTGTCGGGAAGCGGGGTGTTGTCGATCCACGGGCCGGTCGTGCCGTCCCGGCCCGGGCCGACGGTGCCGGTCCACAGGTAGAGGCGGTTGGGGCTGGTGGGTCCGGCCAGTGAGCAGAAGTAGGCGTCGCAGAGTGTGAACGCGTCGGCCAGCGCGTACTGGTAGGGAATGTCCTCACGGGTGAGGTAGCCCATGCTCTGCTCGCCCTTGGCCGATGTCCAGCGGTTCATCGCGCCGTTGTTGATGGCATCGTGACCGGATTCCCAGTCGTGCGGCAGACCGTCGGCGTTCTGCGCGTCGAACTTCGTGGAGTCCATCCGGTAGGGCAGCAGGAAGCCGCCGTCGGTCCGGGAGAGGGCGGGCTGACGGAAGACGCTGTCGCCGTTCGGGAACGTCAGAGCCTGACGGTCGTCGAACCCGCGCACGCCGTTCAGCGTGCCGAAGTAGTGGTCGAAACTGCGGTTCTCCTGCATGAGGATCACGACGTGGCGGATGTCGTCCATGGTGTCAGTTCCTTTCCGCGGACGTGAACAGGGACATGAGCAGGGTCACATCGGCCCGCTCCAGGGAGTCGAGGACCGTCCGTCGTGCTGCGGACGGGATCGGTACGGTGGAGGGCACGGCCAGCACCACGCACCCGGCGGCCTCGGCCGCGGCGACGCCCGTGGGCGTGTCCTCGACGACTACGCAGGCGCGCGGATCGACGCCGAGGGCGGCGGCTGCGGCAAGGTACGGATCAGGCGCCGGCTTGGTGCGGACCGTGTCCTCGACGGCGACTGTCAACACGAACCGCTCCTCGCCCAGGGCCTTGCGCACGAGGTCGACGACATGGCGCGGCGACGCGGAGACGATCGCCGTGGGGACCCCGGCCGCGGCCAGTTCGTCCAGCAGGCGCAGCGCGCCCGGTCGCGGGACGACCTCGCAGGCGACTCGGGCGGCGAACGCCGCATCCAGGTCGATGGCGAGCACATCAGGGGCGGGGACCGTTGGGCCGCCGGTACGGTGCAGGTGAGCTGCGGTGTGTGCGGCCGGTCGGCCCAGCACATGATGCGTGTCGGCTTCGGTCAGCTGCCGCCCGATCCCGTCTGCCACCTGTTCCACGGCGGCCCACCACAGCCGCTCGGTGTCGACGAGTGTGCCGTCCATGTCGAACAGCACGGCAGCGGGAAGGCCGGGTGTGGCACTGCGATGGCTCATGAGGAGTTTCTCCGGTGCGTGGCGAACGGGCGGAAGCAGAGGCTCCCTGCGTCGAAGGCCGGACAGGTCGGTAGGTTCGGTCTGAAACGACGGCTTTGTACGGCGTGGTCGAACCGAGGATCGGCCGGAGCCGTCAGCTTCCACCGCGAACACCGTTTCCCCAGCTGTGGCGATCCACCAGCACCGGGCGGTCCGGAAGGGTCAGCGTCACCTTCGCACCGACGGGGAGTCCGGCCGTCGAGTGAGTCGCCACGTCCGCCATCACCTCCGCGCCTTCGGCCAGCCGTACGGTCAGCCTCGTCGTCGCGCCCCGGAATGTCGCGCCCACGATCTGGGACGTGCCGTCGCTGTCCGCCGTGACCCCGATCGCTTCCGGGCGTACCAGTACGTTCACCTCGCCACTTCCGCCGTTGGTCCCGACGGGGCCCGGCAGCGTCCCGTGGACCGGTAGCGTGCGGCCGAACGCGCCCACGGTCGTGCCGTCCGCCCCCGACCGGGCCGGTATCCGGCTCATCACCCCCACGAAATTGGCGACGAACGCGGTCGCAGGGCGTTCGTACAGCTCTGTGGGAGGCGCGCACTGCTCCAGTCTCCCGGCGCGCATCACGGCGACCCGGTCGGCCATGGAGAGGGCCTCCTCCTGGTCGTGTGTCACGAACAGCGTCGTGATGCCCAGTTGTTGTTGGAGGCGACGGATCTCCTCCCGCAGCGTCAGCCGCACCTGCGCGTCGAGCGCGGACAGCGGTTCGTCGAGCAGCAGTACGCGTGGCCGCAGTGCCAGAGCCCGGGCCAGCGCGATGCGCTGCTGCTGGCCTCCGGAGAGCTGGCGCGGGAAGCGGGCGGCGTGGTTCGCCAGCCCGACCAGCTCCAGAAGTTCCGCGGCGCGAGCCCGCCGCGCGGCTTTGCCCGTCCCGCTCATCCGCAGCCCGAAGGCGACGTTGTCGATGGCTGTCATGTGCGGAAAGAGGCTGTACGACTGGAACACCATGCCCGCCTCGCGGCGGTGTGCGGGAACACGCGTGATGTCCTCGCCGTCCACGAGCACTTCGCCCGTGTCGGGCCGCTCGAAGCCGGCGACCGTGCGCAATGCGGTGGTCTTTCCGCAGCCGGACGGGCCGAGCAGTGCCAGGAGTTCGCCGGGGCGGATTTCAAGGTCCAGTCCGTCCAGCGCCGTCGTGGTGCCGAAGGTGCGGCGCAGCCCGCGGAATTCCACGGTTGAACCGGCCCGCGTCGGCCTGACGGTTTCGGGGTCGGTAAGAAGGTCGGTCATGAGTTCTCCTTGGGGCGGCGAGTACGTCCGGCGGCGCTGATCATCAGCAGCAGCATCCAGGTGACGAGGAGGCCGACCATCGAGACGGCCACCGACATCTGCGCCTGCGAGCCGCTGGTGGCGACGGTCCACACGGCGAACGGCTGGTAGCCGAGGATCGCGGCGACGCTGTACTCGCCGAGGACGAGTGCGAGGGTCAGGAACGCCGTGTTGAGCAGCGCCCCACGAAGGTTGGGCAGCACGACATGGATGAGGGTGTGCGGCCACGGCGCCCCGCAGGACCGTGCAGCCTCGACGAGCACGCGCAGGTCGATGGCGGCGAACCCGGTGTCGAGTGTGCGGTACGCCAGCGGCAGCGCCATCAGCGTGTAGGCGAGCACCAGAACCATGGGGAACTGCGGGGCCTGGAGCGCGACCATGACTTGGAAGAGCGGGGTGCCGGCAAAGTGGTCCGGTCCCCAGCGCAGCACCGCGCTGATCCCGGCGACCAGGGCGACCGCGGGTACGACCAGCGGCAGCATGCACACGATCTCGACGAGTGTGCGCAGACGCGGCGCGACCAGCCGCACCGTGACCAAGGCGGGCACGAGCAGCAGCAGAACCAGCGCGATGGTGGCCGTGGCCAGTTTCAGGGTCAGAGTGAGGCTGTCGGTGAAGCCGGCGGCGCCGAAAATGCCGGTGTAGGCCTCGAAGCCCAGGGACTGGTGGGGGGCGCCGATTCCGATGCTGAAGGCGATGGCGCATGCGATCGGGACGAGGAAGTACGCACCGGTGAGCAGCAGTACGGCGCTGCGCCCATATCCGGTCCTGTTCAAGCGAGCCATCGTGTGCTCCTGCGCTGCAACGGCACCTGGACGGCCATGACAAGCCCCGCGACCAGCACCATGTCGACGCCGAGCGCCAGGGCGACGTTGTCCTGGCCGACCAGGACGTTGCCGGACAGCGCGTCCGCGATCTGCATGGTGACCAGCGGAACCGAGCTGCCAACCATCGCGGCGGCCGTCGCGTACGCACTGAACGCGGAGCCGAACAGCAAGACATAGCCGCCGAGCAGCGATGGCGTGAGAATCGGCAGGGCGACGTGCATCCAGTAACGGAAGGTGCTCGCGCCGTTGTTGTGGGCGGCCTCGCGCCACTGTCGCCGCAGCCCCTCCAGAGCGGGGGCGAGCGTGAGGACCATGAGTGGAATCAGGAAGTAGAGGTAGACCAGGGTCAGGCCCCAGAAGCCGTACAGACTCCAGCCGTGGCCGAGCAGGTGGAAGTGGGTCGTCAGCACCCCGGCGTTGCCGAGCGTCGCCACGAAAGCGAACGCGAGCGGCACACCGCCGAAGTTCGCCAGTACGCCCGCCCCGGCCAGGACCGCCTCGCGCAGCGCGCGGAATCGCGAGGTCACGACCGCGTGGGCGACCGGCAGACCGACAACCGTGGCGATCAGCGCGGAGACGGCGGAGAGCTTGACGCTTCCGATGAGCGCGGTCAGGTAGGGGCCGTGCAGTGAGGCGCTCATGTTTGCGCCGGTGAAGCGGGCCCCGCCGGGCACGGTTTCGGGCGTCGTGAGCGCGCCGAACACCATTGTCCCGGCGGGCAGGCCGAACACCAAGGCGGCGAAGAGGAGCAGCGGCACGGCACCCAGCCAGCCAGCCGAGCGAGGAAGGCGCCACCGCCGGGCGGCGCCCGCACGAGTACCTCTTCCGCAGGAGCGGGTCGGGTTGTCGCCACTGGCGACTGCTTGGAGGGTACTCATTCGCCGACGCCCCGGCCCCAGCCCTGGACGACGTCCTGCTTGGCCTTGCTGATCTGGTTCTCCGTCGGGAAGGTGGTCTTGCCGGCGGGTGCCTGCGGGAGCTTGGCGGCGACGGTGGTGTCGAGCGTGCCGGCCTTCTGCATCGAGGGCATCAGCACGGGGCGGGCGTGGCCCTTGAGCCACAGGTTCTGGCCTTCGGGGCTGTAGAGGAACTCCTGCCACAAGCGGGCAGCGGCCGGGTGCGGTGCCCACTTCACGATGGCCTGCGAGTAGTACTGGGCGTACACACCGTCGGCCGGGACGCTCACCTTCCAGTCGACGCCCTTGGCGCGGAGCGCGTCGACGTATCCGGCGTTGAGGTAGTCCCAGTTGACGCTGATCGGCGTCTCACCCTTCTGAATGGTCGCCGGGCTCGACTCGACAGGGTTGAAGTTGCCGGAATTCTCCAGACGGGCGAAGAAGTCCAGGCCGGGCTTGATGTCGTCGAAGGAGCCCTTGTTGGCGAGTGCCGCCGCGTATACGGCACTGAAGGCCGAGCCGGACTTCGTCGGATTGCCGGTCAGTGCGATCTGGCCCTTGTACTGCGGATCGAGCAGGTCGGCGAAGGTCTTGGGGCACTTCTTGACGCGGGCCGCGTCACAACCGATCGAGACGTAGCCGCCGAAGTCGTTGTACCAGCGTGCCTGAGCGTCCTTCTGCTCCTTCGGGATCTGGTCGAAGGCTGAGACGCGGTACTGCGCCAGCAGGTTCTGCTGGGCCGCGCTGATGGCGAAGGCGCTGCCCACGTCGATGACGTCCGGAGACCGGTCCTGTCCCTTGCGGGAGGTGACCGCGGCGATCTCGTCCTGGCTGGAGGCGTCGGGGTTCTCGACCTCGACCTTGATCCCGTACTTCTTCTCGAAGGTGTCGATGATCTCGCCGTAGTTCGCCCAGTCCCGAGGAAGGGCGATGGCGTTCAACTTGCCCTCCTTCTTCGCGGCTGCGACGAGAGCGTCGAGGCCGCCGGCATCCTGTGCCGAGACGGCGGTCGCGGCCTTGCTCCCGCTATCGCTTGCCCCGTCTGCACTGGTCAGGCCGCATGCGCTGAGTCCCAGCGCGGCCGCGGCAAGGACACAGAAAAGGCCTGCCGAGGGAACGCGGTGCAGTCTCAATGGAATCTCCCAGTGGAATAAGTTGGCTGTACAACTTGACTCATTACCTCGGGAGGTGGTGTACGGAAGATGAACGCCGGCGAACGCGCGGAGAAGCCTCTCGGGAAGAGATCGCGGGCTGTGCGGTGGGAGGGGCCTGATCGGTGAGCCACGTTCGGGAGCGGATAGGCTCACGTTCCACAGCAGCGGCGATGGGCGGCTGGGGGAGAAGGAGAGCGCAATGGCGGTCGCGGGGGGCGGCACCACCGGAGCCCGGTACCGGCGGCTGGCGGCTGACCTGCGCGAGGCCATAGCTGCCGGCGCCTACGGGTCGGACGGCCGGCTGCCCAGCGAGGAGAAGCTCGCCCAGCAGTTCGGCGTCTCACGTGGCACCGTCCGTCAGGCGCTGGCCGTGCTGCGCGCCAACGGCTTGGTCACTTCCCGACGTGGCACGCGCCGCGTCGTGCTCGGCACCGCACGTACGCAGAGTTTTTTCGAGTTGCTGAGTTTCACCCGCTGGGCACGCTCGCTCGGAGAGGAACCGGGCAGCCGCACGATCGACATCGAACGCCGTCCCGCAGAACCGTTGGAATGCGAGCAGCTCAGCCTCGCTCCGGGGTCGCAGGTATACCGGGTGCTCCGGCTGCGGACGCTGTCGCGTGTTCCGATCATGATCGAGAGGACTCTCTACCCCGAGCGGATCGGCGCCCTGATCAAGCGTCTGGATCCCCACGCGATCTCGCACACCGATCCACTGGCCGAGGAGGGAGTGGTGTTCGCGGACACGGAACACACCATTGACCTCGTCTACGCCGATGCCGACGACGCGCGCCTCCTCGGCTGCGCCCCGGACGCGCCGCTGATGCGGGAGCGGCGGCGGGCCACGGACCAGGCGGGCAGACCGTTGATGTGGTCGGACGACCGCTTTCTGCCGGGCACGATTGCTTTCACGGTGCACAACTCAGTGGCGACGACGGCGCTGTCGCGCCGACGCGGCTGAGCTGACCGGCCGTCATCGCCGTCGTCCGCCGTGCGAAGGCGGTCGGCTCATTTCCGGTGCCGACCGGCGAGCTAAGCCCAGTCGGGTTCCGGCATTCCCAGCCGCGGTGCCACCATGTCCACGTGGCCGGTTCACCGCTCCTCAGAATCGCCGCGGGGTCTCCGACCAGACGCAGACTGCCGGGACCGTACCCGGGTTGTGGTACCGGTGCGGGGCGGAGGAGTCAAAACTGACGCAGTCACCGGGCTGCAGGCGGTAGCACGCGTCGTCGATCCAGTAGTCCAGCTCTCCCCTCAGCAGGAGACCGACTTCTTCTCCGGCATGGGTGTGCGGGTTGTCGCCGGAGGATGCTCCCGGGGCCACCTCCAGCATCATCATCTCGAGGCTCCCCATGCGGTTGGGATTCAGGAGTGTGTAGGTGATTCCCTGCACTCCCGCCCGGGTGAGTTCAACGCGTTCGTGAGGGCGCGTGAGCACGCGGTATTCACGGTCGACCGCGTGAAAAAGCCGGCTGAGGGTCGTGCCGAGAGCGTCGACAATCGTGCGCAGCGTGTTGATCGTGGGGCTGTTCACCTCCCGCTCCACGTTGCTGAGGTAGCTGCGGGACAGGCCTGTCTTCTCTGCGAGTTGCTCCAGCGTGAGGCCTCGCTGCAGGCGTTCCCGGCGAAGGTGCTGGCCGATGCCGCAGTTGGGCGAGGGCTGCGGCGGAGCCGGCGGGAGATCGTCAGCGGGCACGGCAGCACAATCCTGTCATCCAGTAAACAGTACGAAGGTCCACTATAGTGTTCATTCGATCGTCGGTGCCGGCTTTGTCCTCGGGGGCGCGTCCCACCCGCTTGCTTCAGCCTTCGGTGACGGCCGGAAGGCCCAGGCGGTCAGGAGTTCGGCGGACTCTACGCAGGAACGTGCCTGCGCCGAACGGGATTTGGAGGACTGATGGACCGCGACGACACGGCACTCACCGCATGTCGAGTGCCGGAGATGCCCCAGCTTCGGCTCGACGTGCGGGCGCTGGAACACAATGTGCGCCTCATGGCGGACTGGTGCCGTGATCAGGGCGTGGAACTGTGCCCGCACATCAAGACCACGATGACACGTCCCATCGTCGAACGGCAGATGGCCGCCGGGGCGTGGGGTGTGACGGTCGCCACGGTGAGGCAGTGCGGCATAGCGCTGGACTGGGGGGTGCGGCGCATCGTCATCGCCAACCAAGTGATCCACCGCCCCGACCTCGCCCTCCTGCGCCGATGGCTCGACGCAACGCCCGGGCTCGAGCTGTACTGCTTCGTGGACTCGACGGCAGGGTTGGGCTTGGCACGGGCGGTCATGGAAGGAGCACGCAATCCCCTGCACGTCCTTATGGACGTCGGTGCGCAAGGAGGACGAACCGGGGTGCGGGAGTCCGCTGAGGCGCATGACCTCGCCAAGGCATGCCAGGCATCGCCAGGGCTTCTCCTGGCCGGGGTCGCGGGCTATGAAGGCATCCGGCCGAATCGCCGGGACGCGGTCACGATCGCGGACGTCGACGCACACTGCCGGAAGACAGCCTCACTTTTCCACGCCCTGACACCGCTGTTCCAGACGGCGCGGCCTGTCTTCAGCATGGGTGGTTCCGCCTTCCCCGACCGGGTCGTCCGCGCCCTTTCGGAACTCACGGAGTCACCGGGTCGCCCACCGATGGTGCCCGTCCTGCGGTCGGGCTGCTACGTCACACATGACCACGGCACGTACGCCAACGTCTCGCCGCTGCCGGGACTGAGCCCCGCGCTGACCGTCCGGGCGGTCGTGCTCTCCACGCCGGAACCAGGACGGATCATCGTCGGCGCCGGAAAGCGCGAGCTTCCCTACGATGCCGGACTGCCGGTCCTCATCGGCTCCCGCGACGCACAAGGAGCGCCGCGACCAGCCGCGCGCGCCATCGCGGCCCACATCTACGACCACCACCTGGTCCTCACGGACGCCCATGGTCTGAACGTGGGCGACGAGGTCGACCTCGGAATCTCCCACCCGTGCTCCGCCTTCGACCGGTGGCCCGACATCACCGTGGTGAACGACGAAGGTCACACCCAAGACGTGTGGCACCCCCAATTCCGCTGACCGGCGTCTCCCGATGGGGTCACAGTCATGCCGGGCCCGGAGGCCAGCGGCTCTCTTGCAGGACCGCGAAAAACATAACGGGGGTACCGGTGGATCGCCGGATGGTGACCGCATCGCTGTGGGCTCCGTGGCGGGCGGGGATTAGGTTGGCGGGGAAAAGCCTTCGGGCAGCCGGACTCGCGATGGGGGCGAGCATGACCATGCTAAAAGGAGCCAATGTTCCGGTGGCGGCTCACGCCGTGCGGGTCGAATTGGGGTGGCGCACCTCCCCGGGCTCGCCGGACGTGGATGGCTCGGCGCTCCTTCTCGTGTCGGGAAAGGTGCGCGGCGACGCCGACTTCATTTTTTACAACCAGCCCTCCCACGCATCCGGCGCGGTACGCCACGAGGGCAAGCGAACCGCCGGTGGCGCGGTGACGGACAACCTCGCCGTCGACCTGGCGCGCGTCGAGCCGGCCATCGACCGCGTGGTCCTCGCCGCCTCTGCGGACGGGGGCACCTTCGGGCAGGTGACGGGGCTGTACGTACGGATCACGGACGCGGTGGACGGCTCCGAGATCGCCCGCTTCGACAGTGCGGACGCGACGGTCGAGACCGCGTTCATTCTCGGCGAGCTCTACCGGCGCCAGGGCGCCTGGAAATTCCGCGCCGTCGGCCAGGGGTACGACACCGGTCTCGAAGGTCTCGCGACGGACTTCGGCATTTCCGTCGATGAACCACAGCGGCCCCAGTCGTATCGCCAACCCTCGTCGCCTCAACAGTCTCAGCACGGAACACGGGTTGGCCATCCGTCACCGCCCGCACCGCTGTTTCCGCCCGCACCGCCGACATCGCCTCCGGCCCCTCCCGTGCCTCCCGCCGCCCCGACCGTCCGGCTCTCCAAGGTGACTCTCACCAAGGACGCGCCATCGGTCTCCCTCGCCAAACAGGGCGGTACTTCGGGAGCCCTCCGGGTCAATCTCAACTGGGAAGTGCGCAAACAGTTCAAGGGCTGGGGAAGCAAACTCGGCAGAGCGGTCGCCAACCACGCGGACCTCGATCTTGATCTCTGCGCCCTCTACGAACTCACCGACGGCCGCAAGGGAGTCGTGCAGGCGCTGGGAAACGCGTTCGGCGCGTTCCTGCAGCCCCCTTATATCCATCTCGACGGAGACGACCGCACCGGCGCCGTGGCCACCGGTGAGAACCTCACCGTCAACCTCGACCAGAAGGACAAGCTCCGCCGCGTCCTGATCTTCGTCACCATCTACGAAGGCGCCCGGAGTTTCGCCGATCTCCATGCCACCGTCACCCTCCGGCCCCAGCACGGCGCCCCGATCGACTTCTCGCTCGACGAATGCACCGTCCCGTCCACCGTCTGCGCGCTCGCGCTCCTCACCAACAACGGGGGAGACCTCACGGTGCAGCGCGAGGCCCGCTACCTCGTGCCCGAGCGAGGAGTGAGCCCGCAGCGCACCATCGACTACGCCTACGGGTGGGGCATGAACTGGACACCCGGCCGAAAATGACCCCCGGGGGTCCGGCCGTCACCGCCGCCGTCGGCCCCCGCCGGCTCCGCTCACCGGTCCGGCGCGGCCTCGGGACGGGCGTACGTACGCCCCTTCCAGGCCGCGCCCCGCCCCCGGTGGTGCTGCACCGCCGAATCGACCGTCATCAGCAGATACAGCACCGCGGTGAACGGCAGCAGCGGCGCCAGCCACAGCGACTGCCGGTAGTAGCCCAGCATCGGCATGTACGTCCCGGCCATCACCGCCCACGCCAGCCCGCCCGCCCACGCCGCCACCGGAGCGCCGCCCAGCAGCCCCGCGACGAGCGTGACCGGCGGCGCGAGATAGACCAGCGCGAGCCCCAGCACCGTCCCGAGGAGCAGCGGCGCACTGTGCCGCAACTGGGCATACGCGCTCCGCGACACCATCCGCCACAGATCCGCCAGGCAGGGATACGGCCGCACGCTGTCCACCCGCTCCGCGAGCCCCAGCCAGATCCGCCCGCCGCTGCGCTGCACCGCCCGCGCCAGCGAGACGTCGTCGATCACCGCTTGGCGGATCGACTCCGGGACCCGCGCCCGCTCCGCCGCCGCGGTACGCAGCAGCACACATCCGCCCGCTGCCGCGGCCGTCCGCGCCCCCGCCCGGTTCACCCACCGGAACGGATAGAGCTGCGAGAAGAAGTAGACGAAGGCCGGCACGACCAGCCGCTCCCAGACGCTCGACACCCGCAGCCGGGCCATCTGCGAGACCAGGTCGAACCCGCCGGGCACGGCGGCGGCGACCAGTTCCCGCAGGCTGTCCGGCTCGTGCGCGATATCGGCGTCCGTCAGCAGCAGATACTCCGGCTCCCGGGCCCGGGCCAGCGAGATCCCGTACCGCACGGCCCAGAGCTTGCCCGTCCAGCCCGGCTCCGGCTCACCGGGCGACGCCACCGTCACCGGCAGGCCCCCGTACCGTACGGACAAGGTACGGGCGACGTCCCCGGTGCCGTCCGCGCTGCCGTCGTCCACGAGGAAGATCTCCGCGACCCCCGGATAGTCCTGCGCCATCAGCGACGGCAGACTCACCGGCAGCATGTCGGCCTCGTCACGTGCGGGCACGACGATCGCCACGGAGGGCCAGTGGTCCGGCGCCTCCCGGGGCGGCAGCCGCTGGTCGGTCCGCCAGAAGAACCCTTGTCCCAGCAGCAGCCACACCCATGCGGCCAGCGAACCCACGGCGATCCAGGCAATGGCACTCATCCGCCGCAGTCTGCCCCACCCGGACGGAACCGCAAGGGCGGTCGACTATGGTGGCCGGGTGAAGATCGCGCTCATGGACTCCGGAATCGGCCTGCTCGCGGCCGCCGCCGCAGTACGCAGGCTGAGGCCCGACGCCGATCTGGTGATCTCCTGTGACCCCGGCAGCATGCCCTGGGGGCCGCGTACCCCGGAGGACGTGACCGCCCGCGCGCTGGACGTGGCCCGCGCGGCCGCCGACCACCGGCCCGACGCACTGATCGTCGCCTGCAACACGGCCTCCGTGCACGCCCTGCCGACGCTCCGCGCCGAGCTGGAACCCGCGCTGCCGGTCATCGGCACCGTTCCCGCCATCAAGCCGTCCGTCGCCGCTGGCGGCCCCGTCGCGATCTGGGCGACGCCCGCCACCACCGGCAGCCCGTACCAGCGTCGGCTCATCCGGGACTTCGCCCGCTCCGTCGCCGTCACCGAGGTCCCGTGTCCGGGTCTCGCCGACGCTGTGGAGCACGCGGACGAGCCGGCGATCGACCGGGCCATCGCCGCGGCCGCCGCGCTCACCCCGCGCGAGGTGCGGGCCGTGGTCCTCGGCTGCACCCATTACGAGCTGGTCGCCGAACGCATCCGAGCCGCCGTGCGGCAGCCCGGTCTGCCGCCCGTCGTGCTGCACGGCTCCGCAGGTGCCGTCGCCGCCCAGGCGCTGCGCCGAATCGGGGTCGCACCCGCTCCGTCGGCCGAATTGGCCGGAGGTCTCACGGTGCTCCTCGGCGGCCGCGTCGCCGACCTGCCGGAAGCCGCTCGGGCCTACGCCGAGGGGCAGCTGCTGGGGGCCGTCAGCACCGCCCGCTGACCCGGCGCGGGGCCGTCGGACCCATGCCGGTGTGCGGGTTCTTGAGTACGCTGCTTGACATGAGGGACCACCCCCGAAAACCGAGGCGCCCCGGAGCCGACCCGCACGCCGCCGTATGGATCGGCAGGGCCACCAACCGGGCCCAGTGGGTGCTCGCCGCCGCGGGCGCCGCCTGCCTGGCGCTCGGCGTCCAGCTGGCCGTCACCTCCAACTGGACGTCCGGAGTCGCCCCGTTGCTGATGTCCGTGATCGGCTGCGTCGCCGCCGGACTGCTCATGCTGTTCGGCACCCTCGCCTTCGTGAACGTGGCCGTCAGGGTCGACGGGGACGCCCTCGAAGTGCGCTGCGGACACATGGGCCTGCCACGCCGCCGCATTCTGCTGACCCAGGTCGTGGGCGCGGAGTTCGTCCCCCAGGTCAACCCGCGCCAGTGGGGCGGCTGGGGCTACCGCTGGCGCCCCGAGCAGGGCACAGCCGTGGTGGTCCGCAGGGGCGAGGGCCTGGTGCTCCGGCTCGGTGACGGGCGGAGGTTCACCATCACGGTCGACGACGCGGAGACGGGCGTACGGTTCATCCGCGAGCGCCTGCACCTGTCGACGAGCGGCGCGCCGACCGGAGCCTGATTCACGACAGGGCCCGTGGCCTCCGCGGCCCGGGAGCACCGTTGGGACCAGATGCCCGGCGGCCCTCGCCCGGTTGGCGCGTCCCGTCCGTCCCGTGCGCATCGTCCGACCCCGCAGTGCCGTCGCCGATGGGCCGCCGGGCCGACGCGAGCCCCGCGAGAAGCCCCGCCCCCGCGGTAACCGGAGTGAAGCTCAGGGCATTGCCGACGCTCGCCAGCATCGCGAGTGCGGTGAGCGCGGCACCGGCGGTCAGGACGACGGCCGTGGTGCGGGGCGACCTCCACAGCACGTAGAGCAGCCAGCCGAAGGCCGACCCGAGCAGCACCACCCCCATCACGCCCTGTTCGGCCGCCTGCTGCAACGGCGCCGAGTGCGGCTTGCCGTCGGAGTGGACGGTCTGCTCCACGGTGGGGCTCAGTTCGGCGAACCGTCCGGGGCCGACGCCCAACACCGGATGTTCTCCGGCCAGGTCCAGTGCGTCCTGCCAGAGCAGCACCCGGTTCGGGGTGAGCGGACCTTCCAGGGACACCATCAGGCCCTGGGGCAGCGCGTCGGCGGCGACCGCCCATGACGTTCCGACGGCGAGACCGGCGGCCAGCGCGAGCCCCGCCAGGCCGAGCAGCCGCTGTCGCATCCTGGCGGCGGCCAGCGAACAGAGCAGCACTCCGACTGCCGCGGCGAACCCGGCCACCGAACGCAGCGACAGCGCGGCGCAGGCCGCGCCCAGTGCCAGCAGTCGCAGCGTGCACCGCAGCGGTGACTGCCGGGCGGCCGCCGCCGCGCAGCAGGCGGCGCCCGTCGCGAGCACCAGCAGCGCGGCGGCGGCCCCGGCGTGACCGGGCGCCGTGTCCACCGTGGCCGTGGCGCCCGGCATGCCGTGGCGCGAGAGGAACCCCATGAGGAGCGCCCCGACGGCGGCAGCCGTGGCCGTCGTCACCGGCAGTAGCGTGCCGCAGATCCGGCCGCAGGCGAACCCCGCGGCAACGGCGAGCAGGGCGAGCAGAACGCCCTCCGGTCCGGTCTCCCGTCCGGCTGCACTGATCAACGACCAGATCGCGCAGGCGGCGAGGATCACGGCCCCGGCCACGTCGGAGGCGTTCCCGCGTGCCCGCGCCCGGTCCTGTCCCGCTGGTGCCATCGTCACGTGCTCCCCCGACCTGTGACCGTCCCGTCGGCAATGGCCGGATCCGGCCCGTCGTCGGGGACTGGCGGACACGGTATCGGCCGGGGCCCATATCTGTGCGGGAAAGTGGCGAAACGATCCGGCACGAAGGGTTCCGTCACCCTCCGAGGGGCTGCCCGGCACACAGCCGACCACCGTAGACTCCGCCGGGTGAGCGCCACCATCACGTCAGTCGACGACCCGCAACAGCCCGCAGCCGCCCCCGCGTCAGGGGGGAGACGGCCGGTGCGGCGGTTCGTACGGCCCGCCGCCGCCGTGATCGCGGGAGTGCTGCTGTACCTGAGCTTCCCGCCGCGCCCCCTGTGGTGGCTGGTTCTGCCCGGTTTCGCCCTGCTCGGCTGGGTGCTGCACGAACGGAGACTGCGCGCCGGATTCGGCCTCGGTCTCCTCGCCGGGCTCGGTTTCATGCTGCCGCTGCTGTACTGGACGGGCGAGGAGGTCGGTCCGGTGCCGTGGCTGGCGCTCGCTACGGCCGAGGCGCTGTTCATCGCGGTCGGCTGCATCGGGATCGCCGCCGTTTCCCGGCTCGCCTGGTGGCCGGTGTGGGCCGCCGCGGTGTGGGCCCTCGACGAGGGGATCCGGGCCAGGGTGCCCTTCGGCGGTTTTCCCTGGGGGAAGATCGCCTTCGGCCAGGCGGACAGCGTGTTCCTGCCGCTCGCGGCCGTGGGCGGCACACCGCTGCTCTCCTTCGCGGTGGTCCTGTGCGGCTTCGGTCTCTGTGAAGCGGTACGTCAGATCCGTACCTACCGCAGTACGCGTGAGGTGCCCCGGGCCGCCGTCGCCGCGGCAGCCGCGACCGTCCTGGTCCCCGTCGCCGCCGCCATCGCCGCCCTGCCGCTCGTGGAAGACTCGCCCGAGGACGGCACCGCGACCGTCGCCGCGATCCAGGGCAACGTGCCGCAGCTCGGACTCGACTTCAACTCCCAGCGCCGCGCCGTCCTCGACAACCACGTGCGCCGCACGGAACAGCTCGCCCGGGAGGTGAAGGCGGGCAAGGTGCCTCAGCCCGACTTCGTCCTGTGGCCGGAGAACTCCTCAGACCTCGACCCGTACCGGAACGCCGACGCCCGGATCGTTATCGACGACGCGGTGAAGGCGATCGGCGTACCCACCGTGATCGGGGCCGTGGTCGAGCCCGACACCGGCAGTCTGCGCAACACCCTCATCCAGTGGGATCCGCAGAAGGGTCCTGTCAGCACCTACGACAAGCGCCACATCCAGCCGTTCGGCGAGTACATCCCGATGCGCTCCTTCGTACGCCTCTTCAGCTCCGACGTGGACCGGGTGCGACGGGACTTCGGCCCCGGAAAGAAGGTCGGCGTGTTCGACCTGGCGGGTACGAACGTGGGGCTCGTGACCTGTTACGAGGCCGCGTTCGACGACGCCGTACGGGACACGGTGGAGCACGGCAGCCAACTGATCGCCGTACCCAGCAACAACGCCACCTTCGGGCGCAGCGAGATGACCTATCAGCAGCTGGCCATGTCCAGGGTGCGGGCCGTCGAGCACAGCAGGTCCGTCGTCGTCCCCGTCACCAGCGGGGTCAGCGCGGTCATCCGCCCGGACGGGACGGTCGTCCGGAAGACGGAGCTGTTCACCGCGGACGCGCTGGTGGACAAGGTGCCGCTGAGGTCCTCGCTCACGCCCGCGACCCGGCTGGGCACGCTCCCCGAAGGAGTCCTCGCACTGATCGCCGTGGCGGGGCTTGGCTGGGTCACTGTCCGTTCGGTACGGCTCCGGCGGAGCCGCTGATCCACTCGCACCCACGTAGGGTCGGGCCCATGGCTACTCCTGATTTCATCCGCGAGATCCGCGCCACCGCGGGCCAACAGCTGCTCCTGCTGCCGGGCGTCACCGCCGTGGTCTTCGACGACGAGGGCCGCGTGCTCCTCGGACGGCGCTCAGACACCGGCAAATGGTCGCTCATCGGCGGCATCAGCGAGCCGGGTGAGCAGCCGGCGGTGACGGCGGAGCGCGAGGTGTACGAAGAGACCGCCGTGCACTGCGTGGCGGAGCGGGTGGTCCTCACCCAGGCCCTGGCACCGGTGCAGTACGCCAACGGCGACCGCTGCCAGTTTCTGGACGTCACCTTCCGCTGCCGGGCGACCGGCGGCGAGGCCCGCGTCAACGACGACGAGTCGCTGGAGGTGGACTGGTTCCCGATGGACGCGCTGCCGCCGTTGAACGAGTTCTCGCTCTTCAGGATCAAGCAGTCCCTGACCGACGAACCCACCTGGTTCGAACCCACCGTCCAGCACTGACACACCACGGCGCGCGGACGGGGCCCGGTACCCCGGCCCCGTCCGGCGCACCCGGCGCTCACGGCTCAGACGCTACGGGCGTCGGCCGCCGCCACCGCGGGTGCGACCGGCTTCGCGCCGGTCCCCTCGATGTCCCCGAGATCCCGGTCCCTGGTCTCCTTGGCGCAGAGCACCGCCACCACGGTGATGAGCGCCGCCGCGATGACGTACAGCGAGATGGGCACGGAACTGTCGAAGTCCGCGAGCAGCGCGGTGGCGATCAGCGGCGCCGGAGCACCGGCCGCGACGGACGAGAACTGCGCCCCGATCGACGCGCCCGAGTACCGCATCCGGGTCGCGAACATCTCCGAGAAGAAGGCCGCCTGAGGCGCGTACATCGCCCCGTGGAAGATGAGCCCGACGGTGACGGCGAGCAGGAGACTTCCGAAGCTCCGGGTGTCGATCAGCGCGAAGAACGGGAACATCCACAGCCCCACGCCGATCGCACCGACCAGGTAGACGGGCCTGCGCCCGACCCGGTCCGACAGCGCGCCCCACATCGGAATGACCGCGAAGTGGATGGCCGAGGCGATGAGCACCGCGTTGAGGGCCGTCTGCTTGTCCAGGTCCGCCGCCGTGGTCGCGTAGACGAGGATGAACGCCGTGATGACGTAGTAGCTGATGTTCTCCGCCATCCGGGCGCCCATGGCGATCAGCACATCGCGCCAGTGGTGCCGAAGCACCGCGACGAGTGGCATCTTCTCGGCGGTCGCGGCGGCCGCCTTGCGCTCCTCGGCCTGTGCCAGAGCGGCCTTGAACACTGGTGATTCGTCGACAGAGAGACGAATCCACAAGCCGATGATCACCAGGACTCCGGAGAGCAGGAACGGTATGCGCCAGCCCCATGACACGAAGGCCGAGTCCGACATCAGCGCGGTGAGCGCGGAGAGCACCCCGGTGGCGAGCAACTGCCCGGCCGGCGCTCCCGTCTGCGGCCAGGAGGCCCAGAACCCGCGCCGCTTGGCGTCCCCGTGCTCCGACACCAGCAGCACGGCCCCACCCCACTCACCACCGAGGGCGAAGCCCTGCACCAGGCGCAGGACGGTGAGCAGCACGGGAGCGGCGGCCCCGACCGTGGCATGCGTCGGCAGCAGCCCGATCGCGAACGTCGCTCCGCCCATCATCAGCAGACTGAGCACCAGCAGCTTCTTGCGGCCGAGCCGGTCGCCGTAGTGGCCGAACACCAGAGCACCGAGCGGCCGGGCGGCGAAACCGACCGCGTAGGTGAGGAACGAGAGCAGAGTGCCGACGAGCGGTTCGGACTCGGGGAAGAACAGCTTGTTGAAGACCAGCGCGGCAGCTGACCCGTACAGAAAGAAGTCGTACCACTCGATGGTGGTCCCGATGAGACTTGCGGCGACGATGCGCTTGAGCGAGCGGGTGGTAGGCGGGGCGGATGCCGAGGCAGCCATGAACACCACTTCCGGGCGGTTGGCGGGGACGGTTTCGTGTCGCCACACCGTAGGAATGGGCAGGTCAGAGGCACATGTGGCGGGACACCATAGTTCTCGGGCCGGGTGTGCGCGGGGCCACTATGACAGGCACGTCGAGACTGCTTCGAGGAACGTATTGAAGGCCGACAGGCGCCTGTCCGAGTTGCGTTGTTCGATATGGTTTAGTGCCCTGGTGCTGACTCCCGTGCTGGTTTGGTGCTGACTAAAACCGCATGTCAGCACCCCTGATCACCTATCCCGTGCTGACTTGGTGCTGACTACGCAGCGTTGAACTTCGGCATTCGGGGCGGATCGGCCCGTCGCCGGCCCTCGGCGATGAACATCAAAGCAGCACCCACTTCCCCCACTTCCACGACGGTTGCCGGAGCGGACAGGTCGAGGCCCGCCTGCACTTTGATGCGGCGTAGGTGCTGGCTTTCCGTTTGGGGTGGACGTTGAGTCGCTGTGCGGTCTCGGACTTGCTGAGCCGGCTGTTCGCGTAGACGTGGAGTGCGTGTAGAAGGTGAGTGCCACGCCGCAGGTCGTGGTGCCGGACTCCCGCCAAGGTGCGGTCCGCGAAGGCGGTCAACTGGTCGGCGTCGTTGAGTTGCGCGGACCGGGCACCTGCCCATCGCCCATGCGCCACCGTGTCCGAGACGCTTCATGCAGTCGAGCGTGCGGACCAGGCGGGTGATCTGCGGATACTGGTCGCCCCCGGCTCTGCGTTTGCGGGCGGCGCAAGCGCAGCGAAACGTGGGGGGGGCATCCCGACTCCGGACTTTGGGGAAGGAGTGGTCAGGCCTCCTGGTTCGAGCCCCAAATGGGGAACGCCAGTTCGAGCACATCGGGGAGAGTGCCGAGCAGTGCGGTGAGAGCACCGAGCGGGCGAAGGAATCGCTGGTGAAAAACGAGCGGGCCCGTTCGGGTGATTCGAAGGGGCATGCCCGACACGCTGGTTCAGCCTTCGATGCCGGTGGAGTGTTTGGGGGCCTCCTACTGGTTTGGATCCGGAAGAGCCGCGTTCACCGCGGGGCGAGGAACTGGGATTGCCAGTTCTGCAGTGTCCGGCGCCAGAGGTGGGCGGAGAGTTCCACCGTGGACGACGCGGTCGAGCTGGGCACAGCTATGGCTCGGGGCCCGACCGAGTGCTCCCAAGGACGAAGGGCGCGACTGATGATTGATGCGGTGGTTATCGGCAGTGGACCCAATGGTTTGGTGGCTGCCAACCCTTCGCGGACGCGGGATGGGGCGTAGAGGTTCTGAAAGCACAGGACGAACCCGGCGGGGCGGTGCGCAGCGACCGGGGCGTGCATCCGGAGTATGTGACTGATCTCTTCAGCGCGTTCTATCCCTTGGCGGCTGCTTCCCCGGTTCTGTTCACGACTCTCCGCACAATGCCGTTGCCTGAGAAGATCTTCACTCGTGCAGAGCGGCGAGGTGGTCGGCGGCGTCCCCGCGCCATTCGATCAGGAAGACGATTGCGTCATCCCTGGTGCGCCCGCCGCGTTCCTGTTTCAGAGCCTGGGAGAGCCGAAGCGCCTCCGCCCGCATTCCTCCTTCCACGTGCTCAAGTCGGTTGACGCAACGGATGAGTCGTTCCTCGCCGAATGGTTGTCCGTCTGCGTCACGCTCCTCGATCACACCGTCGGTGTAGCACAGCACCCGATCGCCACGTTGGAGCTGGAGCCGGCTGATGGAAGGGCACTCACCACCGAGGCCGACTGGCAGAGCGGGCGGGCTCTCCAGCCGTTGGACGCGGAGCCGTCCCCGGCGCCGGGTCCCGGTTCCCGCCCGGTCCCCGAGCCGCCCGACTGACCGGAGAGTGCCGCTCCCGCGGCCCTTCTTTCCGGTTGCTCGTGAGCGCGACGCCTCACCGATTGCGGCCTCAGAGTGATCGACGCAAGGTGGATACGTCAGCCCCCACAGTGAAGGACGGAATCGTCATGGGTAAGGCAAAGGCGAAGGCCAAGCAGGTCAAGGGCAAGCTGAAGGAAACCGTCGGCGATGCCATGGACGACAAGGGCATGCAGGCAGAGGGCCGCGGCGAGCAAATGACGGGCAAGGCCCAGGAAACCGCGGCAAAGGCGGCTGAGCGGCTGAAGAAGTCCGGACAGTAGGACCTGCATTGTGGGCCGCGAACCCGGGGCGACCGCATCCGGGTTTCACGGCCGCCGGGGCCCGGCCTGGTGTCGGCTGCGCGGCTGGCACCAGGCGTCAGGGTTCGTTGCTCGGTGAAAGCTCGCTGACGTTCGGCGAATGCGAGTGCCGGGTGATTGCAACGCCGGGTCGCCGAGGCTGATTGCCCCCGGTGTTCATCCTTCCTCCCGTTGAGGCAAGTGCCGCCGTATCGACTCGGGGTTACCTACTTGCGCGGAGTGGTGTTGTCGACCTCCCGCGCGTGTGCCGTCACCCAGCGCGCGTGGGCCGCCACTCAGCCCGGATCCACCGGCTTGACGCCTGTGGATCGTGCTTCCGGAAATGAAGAAGTGCCTTGTGACCTGCGATGATGGGGTTTCTCTAGGACCACATCAGGCACGATCGGCAAGGCACTTCCGAGATGCAATCTTCCCATACCGCGACGGCTGTCTCATCCGCGTTCGATGACCCGAACCTGATCGCGTACGGCGGGCTGGAGCCGGTGGTGCGGCTGGCCGAGCGGTGCGGTCTGCCAGCTCTGGCCGACGAGCTCATCAGGCTGCCCGCATCGAAGGACGGCACCGGAGCCTTCCCAGCGGCGAAACTGATGTCGCTGGTGGGTGGCATGGCCGCGGGCGCCGACAGCATCGATGACATGGACCGCCTGCGGCATGGGGCGATGGGCCGCCTGTTTGCCGGGGTCCGGGCCCCGTCCACGCTGGGGTCGTTCCTACGCTCCTTCACGCACGGGCATGTGAAGCAACTCCACGCCGTGGCCCGCCGGTTCCTGCCCGCACTGGCCCGTCATACCCCACTACTGCCCGGCGCGGACCAGGTCGCCTACGTGGACATCGACGACACCATCCGCCGCACCTACGGCTACGCCAAGCAGGGCGCCGGTTACGGATACAGCAAGGTCAAGGGCCTGAACGCACTGCTCGGCATCGTCTCCACACCCCTGTCCGCCCCGGTGATCGCCGCCACCAGGCTGCGCAAAGGACCGTCGAACTCCGCACGCGGCGCGGCAGCGTTCGTCGCCGAGACCATCCGCACCGCCCGTGCCTGCGGCGCCAGTGGCCTGCTGGTGATGCGGGCGGACTCCGCGTTCTACGGCGCCGACGTCGTCAACTCCTGCCGGGCGCTGGGCGCGTGGTTCTCCATCACCGTGCGGATGAACGCCTCCGTCAAGGCCGCGATCGCCCGCATCGACGAGGGCGCCTGGACGCCGATCAAGTACCCCAAGGCGGTCTGGGACGAGGAGGGCCAGTGCTGGATCTCGGACGCCGAGATAGCCGAGGTCCCCTACACCGCGTTCACTTCCAAGCCGAAGAAGCAGCAGGTCACCGCCCGTCTGATCGTGCGCCGCGTCAAACGCCTGGGCACTGGCACCGTTCCCGCCGGACAGGGCACGCTGTTTGACACCTGGCGCTACCACGCCGCGTTCACCGACTCCCCGCTCTCCTTGAAGGACGCCGAGCGTGATCATCGACGGCACGCTGTCGTCGAGCAGGTGATCGCGGATGTCAAGAACAGTGCCTTCGCTCACGCGCCGTCCGGGCATTTCCAGGCCAATGCCGCGTGGCTCGCCCTGGCAGCCGTGGTGCACAACCTAACCCGCGCCGCCGGTGCCCTGGCCGGAACGTTCCATGCCAGAGCGACCACCGCCACCATCCGTGATCACCTGATCAACGTGCCTGCCCGCCTGGCCCGCTCGGCCCGCCGCCTCACCCTGCACCTGCCCGAACGCTGGCCCTGGAGCATGGACTTCACCCAGCTCTTCAGCACGGTGCATGCGCCACCAGCCTCCTGACGCTCCCCGACCGACCTGCCCGAAAGGGCCCGACACCTGTGGCCAAGTGGAAAGGCTGGGCAGACCAGCGGCCACCCCATGCCCGAATCCGCGACTCAACCCCGACACGGCCCGCACAACCCCGAAACACCCACCCCAAGATCAGCCGGTGGATCCGGGCTCAGTCATCGGGGTCGAGTACAACCGCACCAGGCTCCGCAAGCACCCCGAGTTCGGGTACCTCACCCCACTCGAAACCCGAGCCAGGCTGCAGCAAGACTTCACCCCCGCAGCGTAAGCACCCGCTGTCCAAGATCAGGGGGGTGCGAAGCGGTGCGGTCGTCCTGCCACACATGACACATACCACTTCAGTCCGAATAGCAGCTCTGCGCTACTTGGAGCGCGCGGCCGCTCGGACCGCCACACCCGCGAACGGCTTCTTCGCGGGTGCTGCCCGCACCCCCGCTCCCGCGCTTCAGGAGGAAGCCGGGCCCGCAGCGGCGGAGAGCCGAAATCGCGGCGCTGCCTGTTCCCAAGCGCAGGCGAACGAGTACCCGGGTACGAACGTCGCTCCGGCCCCGTCGGTGCACGGCGTGCGGCGGCGGGGCCGTGACTGCTACGTAGTGCTTCGGTCGAGTAAGCGGGGTTCGGCCGACGGCTATTCGGACGGGGGTAGCAATGTTCCGAGAGGTCCGAGATCCAGATTGAGGTCTTGCATGGAAAGGTCGTATCGAGCGCAGAGTTCCACCATACGCTCGTGCAGAATCATGAGTGTGGCGCCCAGCCGCTCCTCCTGTTCCTCGGTGAGGTCTCCGGCGTCGACCCGCTGCAGTGCCTGGCGTTCCATGAGCTGTCGCAGCAGCTCGACGATGGTGAGAACGAGCTTGATCAGGTCCCGTTCCACCGTGTCGGGGTCGGTGGTCACCCGATGTGTGGTTCCCTGCGCCTTCGAGCCGCTCGGCGGCAGGACGTCCTGCGGGGCGGCGGGCAGCAGACGGAAGGCACGGGCCGCCGCGTCGGCGACTTCGTCGAAGCGGTTGCCGGGCCGGCGGGTTTCATCTGTCATGGCTGCCTCGCAGGGGTGCCGGGGCGGGCCACGGGGAGGGGTTCTGTTCGCTGATGGAGACGATCAGCGCACGCAGCGAGATGCGTACAAGATCGATATCGGCGATTGAGAGTACGACGTCACCGGTGAGCACCACACCTCCGCTCAGCAGCCGGTCCAGCAGGTCGATCAGCGCGATCTGCCGGTCCGGCAGCGGCTCTTCTGCCGCGGCCAACGCCCCGCCGTCCGCCCTCACGGCGCGGCTCTCTTCAACGGTTCGGCTTCGGCGGGCGTGGCGAAGGAGTAGGGCGCCCAGGGCCCGGTCACCTCGATACGTACCCCTGGAAGTCCCTCGGCGGCCTGCATGACGTCGGCCCGGAATTGTTCGGAGTGCGCCAGCGGCACGAGGTAGGCGTCGTTGACGACGTTCTCTCCCGGCCCGCGGGCGAGTTCGCCTTGCTGGGTCCGGTGCTGGACCCGGTCAACGGCCACGTCTCGGGCCGCGTCCTCGACACGCCGGGCCGCCTGTTCGGCGTCGCGGTAGGCGTCGTCGCGGGCGTGGCGCTGCGCTCTGCGGTGGCTGAGATAGGCACGTCCGGGGCTCAGGGCCGGATCTGCGGACGGCTCTGCCGGGCTTTCGGTGGCCGCGGGCGCTTCGACGTAGATCTTGACGCCCCATTCCACCTGTGCGGCCAGGTCGGACAGCCGCTCGGCGAACGCCTCCCGGCGGGCATCGAGCATCTGCCCCACTCGCTCGTCGTCGAGGTACACGGTGGCCAGCCGGAGCGGCAGGACGGTGGTGCGCGCGGCCAGCGCCTCGATCACCCGGTGATGTGCGCGGGCGACCGACTCCAGCCAGTCCAGGTCCTCGAGGTGCGCGCGCAGCGCGGCTTCCTGGAAGTCCTGTGCGGGCACCGGACTGACTGCGACCACCACGTCACCGCAGTGTCCTGTGTGCACCAGACGCACCGGCGCGTCCGCCACTCCGGGGAGCCCGGACAGCTCCTCTTCCAGAACTCCGTCGGCGTCCCGCGCCACGGCGTAGGCGTAGGTGATGACCTCGGTCATGACTCATCCCGCTTCTGCGGCTCGGCCCGTTTGGTGCGTGATGTACGTGCGGTGCGGCGGCGGGCCGCAGGGCGGCTCTCCTCGTCGTCGACCGGCGGCAGCTCACCGCCCTCGCGCATGGCCTCGATCTCGGCGCGCAGCCGCTTGTTCTCCTGGGCGAGTGAGCGGTAGCCGTCGTTGGCGCGTGAGGACAGCGCAGGATCATGCTCCCACCAGTCGATGCCCATCTCCTTCGCCTTGTCCACCGATGCGACCAGCAGGCGCAGCTTGATGGTGAGCAGTTCGATATCCAGCAGGTTGATCTGGATATCGCCCGCGATGACGATGCCCTTGTCCAGGACCCGCTCCAGGATGTCGGCGAGATTGGCCGAGGAGCCCTGACCGCCGTAGGGGCCGGCCCTGGACGGGAAGTCGCCCATCCTCCTGGCGACGGGTTGGTTCACGGCGCTGCACCTCTATCCCGGGTGTCCCGGCGTTGCGACGGGAGCGCGTGGCGGCGCTCCGTCTCCGCGGCGGCTGCCGCGATCAGGTATCGGTGCCCTGGACATGGGCCCTGATCTCTTCCAGTCGGTCCAGCAGCTCGTCCTCGCGCCGGTCGAAGGTTTCCTCGTCGATGTCTCCTGCCAGCAGCGCCTGCTCGAGCTCGGCGAGTTCCCGCTCGACGGGTGCGGGGTCGTAGTACTCGTTCTCCGCGGTCTCGACGACGCGCTCGATGACCCACGCCACGCCGCGCACCGGCGCCAGTGGCAGGGTGGCGAGTTGAGTCAACAGTCCCATGAGGACTCCTTAGACGAAGCTGTAGGCGGGCAGCGGGCCGAGCAGCCGGAGGCTGAAGTCCTCACCCAGCTCCTTGGCGAGATCCTGCTCCGCGCTGAGGAAGCTCTTCTCGTTGTCCCGCTCCACCAGGAAGGACACGCTCAGGAAGTCGTTCCCGGTCGCCTGCGACGCGCGTTCCTCCCGCGCGAATCCGCGCAGCGCATCGAGGACTTTGGCGGCGAGCTGATCCTGCCGCGCCTGCACTTCCTGGGAGACCAGTTCCCCGAGGGCGAGCGGCAGTTCCGGGCTGCTGCTGCCGCTTCTGATCTCCTCGTTGAGCCCGCGCGCCTCGTCGGACTCCTGAAGGATCTGCCGCAGCAGCGCATTCTCGTCCTGGGCGGCCTTCAGGTGGTATTCGACGCAGCCCTCCAGCGCCCGCAACCGTTCGGTGAACTCGTCCGTACGGTCCTCCAGCACCGCTCGTACGGCGTTGTCGTCCGTGGTGGTGAAGCCGAACTGCAGCGGTAGAACCGTGCCGTCGTCCATCAGCCGCTCCTGGACTGCTTGGTGCGCGCCTAGGTCGCGGCGTTTGGGCCGTAGCTCCTCGGGGGCGTCGCTGACGACCGCGGACAGCTTTTTGGTGTGCACTGTGCGGAGGGGCGAGGGCGGGTTCCCCACCCCGTCGAGGCCGGCCAGGCGTTGCGGATGAGTTGTCGCGACAATGGAGTAGACGTATACGGCCATGGCTCACTCCTTCCGGCGCCGGGCGGCAGGCCGACGCCTCGGCCGCTCCCGCCTCTCCTCGGGCTCCTTCTCCTCGTCGTCCTCATGTCCTCCCTTGAGGGCGTCGGTCACCATCTCTGCGGCCCCGCTGAGGGCTCCCTTGGCCTTGCCATGCGCTCCGCCTTCGGTCACCTCGCCGACCAGGTCGGTCAGCTCGGAGGGCGCCTTGCGGCCCTCCTCCAGGTCGAGGCGGTTACAGGCCTCTGCGAAGCGCAGGTAGGTGTCCACGCTCGCCACAACGATGCGGGCGTCGATCTTGAGGATCTCGATGCCCACCAGCGACACACGCACAAACACGTCGATGACCAGGCCGCGGTCCAGAATCAGATCGAGGATGTCGTAGAGGTTCCCAGACCCTCCTCCGCCGCCCCTGGAAATGGTTCCTCCGCCTTGCGGCACCACGGTCATGGTGCCTCCTCTCAGCGGCTCACGCCTGGTTCCGGGCGTGCTCTCCGCTCGTCTTGCGAACGGTGCTGCGATAGCAGCCCAGACCCTAGCTACGCCGGTCGATCTGCCCTCGGGTGTAGCGACGGGTACGCTCGTACGCCACCAGTTCGCCCTCCTTGTCCAGCGTCACCCGATAGGTCGCCATCACGCTGGTGGTCATGGGGACACGTTCCAACTCCAACACTTCCACGTCCGCCTGCCAGCCGTCCTCCGTCGGCTTCACTGCCGAGACGGACTCGGGGGCTCGCCCCAAAAGCTCCTGGAGCTGCTCAGTCGCGTACCGCATAGCCCGCGGGGCCGAAACCCGGCGAGCCGTGCGCTTCGTTTCGCTCGTTCGGCTGCCGGCCCGTCCAACGCTGGTTTTCCTGGCGCTCTGCTCGCTGGACGGACGCCGGACGCGCTGCGTCTCGTGCTCTTCGCCTGCGGCCATGTTCCCTCTCCGGAATCGGAGACAACACGCTGCCCGCGCCACATTCACGACGCGCCACTTCATGATATACGGCCTGGGCTGACCGCATCTCGGGCCGCCTCGCCACGGCTCTGTCCACGCTGGGCACAACCCAGCCACGTGCCGCAGCCCCACCTGACTGTGTGCCGTCATAACTGCCCGTGAGTAGCGTCATGACTGTGGGGAGCAGAGCCCTTCCTCTGCGTCGACCCGTCCTCGGCGTGGCGAACCAGCAGGCCTGAGCGGTCGCGATGTCCCGATGGCATGTCAGGCCTCCTGGCGCAAGGGCGGCGGTGCCGGCATCAGGGCGTAAGCGTGGTCTCGACCATGCCGTCTTCCTCCCCTGGAAGCCTTGTATGCCTGCGGGCCTTCCAGGTGGGGCATGGGTAGCGGCTGTCCACACCGCGAACGTGTTCGTCGTTGAAGAGCGGCAGGACATCGTCGACTCACCGTTTGATGCGTTGGCCCTGCGAAATCAGGGAGTCTGCGGGTCGATTCCGGTGTGGGCTGCCGCGTCCCTACCTCCGCTGGGGTCGGCGCGCGCCTTCGGACCCATGTTCCGCATACCGTTCTCATTAGTTTCGGCAGTCCGCTCGCCCCGACGCGTCTCGCTCTCGACCTGACTCGCCGGTGGTTCCCCCCGCCCGCCGACCTTCTTGCTGCGGTCCCTCTGAGCACTACAGCGGGCGTTTCGCTATTTCCCTGGTCAGAGGCTTTTTCTTGAGTGTAATTGCCTGACGTTGCGTCAGGTGCGGGATTGGCGTGTCTGTCATTCGAACGATGGGTTTGTATATGGGCTGCCTCGGGCAGGGCGGCGTTCGAGGGTGATCAAAGATCTTGGAACTGGGTTGGGGGCGAAGGAACTTGAGGGCCGTTTGCTGCGGGTCGGCGCAAGACTCTCGCGGGTCAGCCACGACGGCGGATGCGGGACTGCGTGCGGGGCCTGCTGGGCCCAGTCGGCCAGAAAGACGGCTGGCAGCTCGCAGGATTTGCAGGTCACCGCACGTCCGATGCACTCAGAGGCTGCTCGCCGCCGCAGACGACCTCGCTTCGCTCGTTTCCTCCTTGGACGCCTTCCTGCCGGGCCGGGCGCGGGCGCACGTTCGTCGGCGTGAAGCAGCGGTGCGCACTGAGATTGTCCTGCTGACGGTTTTCGTCCACGTCCGCGACCGGCTGTGCTGTTTGGATCCCCCGTGGCCCTCGCCTGGTCTGTATCGCCGTGTGTATGTGTGAGGCGCATACTTGAAAGACCTGCGAGAACGGAGGGCGCCATGATCATCCTCGGCGTAATTCTGCTGGTCATCGGCCTGGTGGCCGGCATATCGATCCTGTGGACCATCGGTATCGTGCTCGTCGCGATCGGCATCGTTTTCTGGGTTCTGGGTGCCGTCGGGCATGCGGTGGGCGGTCGACGGCATTACTGGTAGGGCTGCTTGTTCCGGCTCTCCGTGCACGCGGCCATTGAGATGTCCAGCAGTTCTCGGTGTGCTCGGGTGCCTTGTGCTCTGCGCGGATATCGTGCCGGTCCGCAAATCGCTACCAGGGTTGGAACTTCAGCGTCCCGGATGGGAGTACACATGGCTGTACGTCATAAGCTCATCGCCCGGGAACCGTCCGCCGTCTGGGTGATTCTGGAGGACGAGAGCCGGTATGCGGACTGGGTGGTGGGGACCTTCGACTCCGCCCCGGGCAACGGGCGTTGGCCGGAACTCGGATCGTCGATCAAATACACGGTGCGTCTGGGTCCGAAGGAGTTCCGCGGACGCACGACGGTCCGTCGCCTCGATGCGCCGCGCGCACTGGAACTCGAAGCGGACGGGGGGCCGTTGGGTACGGCGCGGATTGCCATTGACGTCCGGCCGTGGGGCGACAAGACCTTGGTCATTCTCGACGAGCATCCGCTGCGTGGACTGGGAGGGAGTCTCCACAACACAGTTCTCGAAGCCCTTGCGCAGTTCCGGCACCGCAGCATGCTGCGGCGACTTGCGGAAGTCGTCGAAGGAATGCCCCGGGACGCGGGGTGAGCGATAGGCCGAGAGGGCCTGCTCCAACAATTCGTCTGCCTGCCGATGCCCCGGTGGGCAGCTAGGCATCGGTATGCCGGGTCTCTGTCCCGTTCCGCCCCGCTCATTCAGGTGGCGATGAGAGTGGTACTCCTGGAAGCAACCTCGCGGGCCACAGTTGCACGCAGCGTCCCGTCCTTGCCCTACGGGCGCCTCGTGTACACCGCGACCACAGTCGTGGAACAGCCTTTCGTGCACCCGGCCGGCACTGTGACCGTACGACCTGTGCCTGGACCCCGCAGCTATGAAAACGGTGGGCGCGTGCACCGTTGTCCGAAGCATCCCCAAACGTCGATCACCGCACGGCGGCTTACCCCGGCAGGAGCGATCGATGGCTCCGCTCAAGGTGCGAGGCGCCCGATACCGATCAGACTTGAATTCATGGCAGAAGAACGTCGGCCGCGCGCCGGGAAATCCTTGACGACAGCCGCTCGCCGCACGCCATTCGTGCGTGGAGCGGAACATGTTGCCCGTGCTGCCTGTCGGAGCCTGAATGGGCTGACCGACCGTCCCACGGAGGGCGTATCAGCCGTGAGACGTGTGTCGAGGACGGTTGGTGCGTCGTCGTGGACGTCCTTGAGCTGCCCCGGATTCCAGACACAACGAGCCTTCTTGCCTCCTACGAGGTACAGCTCGATCGGGACGGCGAACTCATGGGGTACCGCAGGGTCCGCCGCTAACGGCGGGGGGCCGCCGAAGAGCGATCCAGGTTTGCCCAATAACCGGAAAGACCACCCATGCCTGCGACCGCTGCCGAGGAATGCCGGCGGCGTGGGCACCCCGCCTGCCCCTCTGTGGACGGTCCGGCACGGGCAGGTTGCCGCAGTTGTCAGTGAGGCTCCTCAGAAGCTCCGCGCCTGGAGGCGTGATGTGTTGGCTCACCGAGATTTTTTGCTGCGCCTCTCGGATGAGGGCCCGGTACTGCCCATGCAGTTCGGGATGGTCGCTCCGGACGAGGAGACCGTGCGCGGTCAACTGGTCGTTAGCGAGATGGGTCACGTTGCTGCACTGGACTATCTCTCCGACGCGGTCACTTCCTTGTCAACCGCGGCGACAGCAACGACTTCCGAAGCGTGGCGGAGCGATTTGCCGACGCGCACCGCGAACACGTCGAGCGGCACTCACGTTCGGGCCGCCGGAGTCTGACATGGGACTGCCCGCGCTCCCCATCGCACCGGTCCGCGGCGTGGTCTGGGTGGCGGAGAAGCTCCACGATGCTGCCGAGCGCGAGCTGCAGACCCAGGAGTGCTCCGCGCCCAGCTGGCTTTACCGAACCGGGAACTTGAAGACGGAGACATCAGCCTGGAGGAGTCCCGCTCGCCCGGCTGCATGCTGCAGAAGACGGCCCCGAGCCGAACGATCGAAGGTGACGCACTCATGGATGACACAGCCAAGGTGACCCTTGCGGCCGCAGTAGTGGGCGGCTATGTGCTGGGCCGGACGAAGAAGGGCCGGCTGGCGCTGACCATTGCAACCTATCTGGCAGGCAGACGATTCGGCCTTGAACCCCGACAGCTTGCCGCCGAAGGGATGCGCAGACTCGGCGAGATTCCCCAGTTCGCCGAGCTGCAGGAGCAGCTGAAAGGGGAAGTCCTCGACGCGGGTCGAAAGGCAGTGACAGCCGCTGCCGACCGCGGCATGAGTTCGCTGGCCGACGCCCTCAGTGACCGTACGGCCCGGCTCGGCAAGAAGCGGGACGAGGGGGAGGAAGAGGGGGACGAGGAAGAGGAAGAGCCGGAAGAGGAAGAGGAGGGACAGCCGGAAGACGAATACGAGGAAGAAGAGTACGAGGAAGAGGAAGAGCCGGAAGAGACGCAGCCGCAGCGGCGCAGTACTCGGCGATCAGCCCAGCCCAGAAGGGAACCCAGAGGAGGCGCGGCACGCAAGAAGGCCGCTCCCGCCCAGGGAGAGAAGGCTCGGACGGCGAAGAAGACGGCGGCTCGGAAGACGGCTCCGGCGAAGAAGACGACGGCTCGGAAGACGGCTCCGGCGAAGAAGACGACGGCTCGGAAGACGGCTCCGGCGAAGAGAGCAGCATCCAAGCGCGCCGATCATCGGAGGTAGCCAGTCATGACCAGGACGGAAAGTGACCAGCCCGCAGTGGAAGAGTCGGGTGCGGATCGGCTTCGCGAAGAGCTGTCCAACTTCCTCACTGCGCAAGTGGAGAGACTCACTGAGAAGGCGGGCGACAAACTGACGGACGTCACGGAGCAGCTCACCGACGTAGCCGAGAGCGGGTCGCTTCCCGCAATCGGCTCCCGCATCCTCCAGGGCGACTCCCCCCTGAAGGCATTCGTCGGGGAGAAAGCCAAGGGCCTCAAGGACAACGTCGTGGGGAAGGTCAAGGAAGCATTCGGCGGCGGAAAGGGGAAACGCAAGTCAAGCGGCGGCAAAGTCATGAACATCATCGAGGTTCTCGATGTGGGAGTGCCTCTGCGTGTCGCGTACGACCACTGGACGCAGTACGACCAGTTCAGCAGCTTCGCGAAGGGCGTTCGCGACGTCTCGAAGAACGACGAGATGGCCAGTGACTGGAAGGTCAAAGTCGGCCCTTCCTCGCGCAGCTTCAAAGCGACTGTCCAGGAACAGATTCCCGACGACCGCATCGTATGGACATCCGAGGGCGCCAAGGGCACTACCCGTGGTGCGGTCAGCTTCCATGAGCTGGCCCCCAGCCTGACTCGAATCATCCTGGTCGTGGAGTACTACCCGTCCGGGTTCTTCGAGAAGACAGGCAACCTGTGGCGCGCCCAAGGACGCCGAATGCGACTCGACTTCAAACACTTTCAGCGATACGTCACCCTCGCCCAGGAAGAGCCCGAGGGCTGGCGCGGCGAAATTCGGGACGGTGAAGTCGTCGTGTCTCACGAAGACGCCGTGGAAGAAGAGGCCGCTGAGCAGGAGGACGTAGAAGGCGAGGAGCCCGAGGACGAGGACGAGCAGGGCGCCGACTACGAGGACGATGAAGAAGACGAATACGAATACGAGGACGAGGACGAGGACGTAACCCCCTCCAGGAAGCAAAGAGGACCGAGATGACGCCGTGACTGACGTCGACTTTCAGGCAGGGGATTCTACCTCGTCTCGGGGCCGCAGACCACCAATCTTGCCGACATCCTCGAACGCGTTCGGGATGTATGAGGACAGGACGTTGGTGACGGTCAGGGGCAGGCGGACTGCCGGTGGCTGGTTTCCAGCTGCCCCGTGTGGGCGGTGGTAGTTGTAGTGGATGTTCCAGACGCGGAGCGCATCTGAGCGTTGTTGCTCGCACTGCCAGCTCCGGGCGTAGAGGAATTCCTCGGCGCGGATGCGGTTGTATCGCTCCACTTTGCCGTTATGGCGAGGTGTGCAAGCACATCGTCGACGGCGCCACTCTGGTTGTGTTCAATCGGACCTTCGACCTGCCGTTCCTTGCCGCGGAGTGCCGACGCCACGGCCTGCCTACTCTGGAGGACCGAGTGGGGCGGCCGTTGAAGGTCGTGGACCCCATGCGGATCCACCAGAGCGTTCAGCGTCGTGGGGGAAGTAGCAGGCTGGCCGATCTGGCGCCTCTGTACTCTCCTGGGAACACCGCCTCGCACAGTGCTCTTGGTGACTGCTTGGCCACCTGGGACGTGCTGGCCGCGCTATGCCGTAATGAGAGTAGGGCCATTGTGCGCCGGGCGTTCAACGGGTCCGCGCGTGACGCCCAGGAGCTGACACTACGACACCTGCTCGCCTTGAGCTGAACTCGTGACGGTGCGCCGGTCTCAGCCTTGACTGGCGCGTCGAGCACGGTCGCGGGCCTCACCGGCGACGATGCGTCGCTTGTACCGCCACAGCTGCTTGCGTTCCTCCGTCGTGAGGTTGTCCGCGAGGCGGTTCACTCCGGTTCGTCTGCAGAAGGGACAATACGATGGATCCTGATATCCGGACCAGGGCCGCACTCGAGGAACACTGGCGGGCATCGGAACGTGGGGATACCGAAGCCGAGCACGCCATCTACGCAGCGGACGCGATCCTCGACTACCCCCAGTCAGGTGAACGATTCCGGGGCCGCGCGACGATTTCGGCGCAACGTAGCAGGCACCCTGCCAGTCGGCACTTCGCCGTCCACCGGATCGTTGGCAGCGGGGATCTGTGGGTGAGTGAGTGTGCCATCACGTACGACGGGGTGCCCACCTACTCAGTGAGCATTATGGAATTCTCCCACGGGCATGTGGTGCACGAGACGCAGTACTTCGCGGACGCCTTCGGTGCGCCTGAATGGCGGACAGCACTCGCGGAGCCGATGCCGGGCAGGAATATCGCCAGGGCTTGACCCAGGGCAAAGCCCTGTGCGCCCGGGCGTATCCGACCAGCGCGGAGCGATGGCCCCCCGGCTCGGTCAAGGGCCGTGCGACTCCTGGCTGATCATCCGCCAGGGCATCCCCGCCGCGTCATGGCCGACCGCGTCCGGGACACGACACGGGGCCGGCCGGGACGGACGTGCCCTACCGCGTGTGCCCCGCTCGGCTGCATGTCGGGTCGAGCGGACGATCGTCTCGGCATTTCCCGCGATATCGCCGACGGGCGAGTCGAGCTGATTCACGGCGAGACGTAGGTGAGGCACCCGCCGAGTTAAAACGTCACACTGACATAACGGAGCTTTTTCGCCCCGTCAGGCTGCACAGGACACAACCTCGCCGAGCTCCTCGGGTGTTCGGCGAGACGCCTCATTCCGTGGACCGGCCGGACACCCCGGCACTCGCGTATACGCGGCTCGCGAACTCGGCGATCTGCTCGTCGCTCAGATTCTTCGCAAGATTTGCCTCCGTGATCATGCCGACCAGGCGGTGACCACCCTCGACGTCGATCACCGGCAATCGCTTGATCTGGTGTTCCTCCATGGTCGTCAGGACATCGCCGGCGTCCGCCTCGGCATCGATCCAGTGCACCTTGGCCTTGAGGGATCCGGCCTGCACGGTTGCCGGGTCGATGCCCTCGGCGCAGCATTTGATGACGATGTCACGGTCGGTGATCAAGCCTGTGAGCTTGTTGTTGTCGCCGCAGATGGGCAGGCAACCGACGTTGAGATCGCGCATCATCTTCGCCACGTCGAACAGTGACTGGTGCGCACCGACGCACTGCACGCCGCCGGACATGATGTCTCGCGCTCGCAGTTTCTCAGCCATGATTTCCTCCCGTACCGACAGCGTTTCGTTGCCTCCCACGTCATCGATCACAACACGAATGGCTCAACACCGCTCCTCGGAAGCGTCAGCGATACAGGGATCCCGAGCGTCGCGCCCGACCGGATCGGACCCGAGCGGCCGAGGCGGACATCGGGAAGGGCCTTGTCGGTGCTGCCGGCTCCTTGGACGGAGCGCCTGGGGCCTACGAACCTGGAGCCGGTGCGGGTTGCCATTGCGGCTGCCGGTCCGCAGGGTCCGGCCGACGGCTCCACCGTGTCGCCGGCGAGGGGGCGGCGGCCCAGGAACCGGCGGCCTCCTTGTCGGAGTCGAGCACGTCCGCGTCGTAGAGATCCTGCAGCCAGTTGGTCTGGTAGATGGTGTCGAGGTAGCGCTCGCCGAGGTCCGGGCCGACGGCCACTGAGGTGAGTTCACGCGCGTCATGCCGGGCCAACCAGTCCGTTGCGCCGCTGATCACCGTGCCGGTGGAGCCGCCGAACAGGAATCCGCGCCTGGCCAGACGATGGCAGGCACGTATGGTGTCCGTCTCCTCGACACGAATCACCTCGTCGACATAGGACTCGTCGAGCAGCGGCGGGCGCATGCTCATGCCCAGACCGGGAATCATCCGGCGGCCCGGCGAACCGCCGAAGGACACCGAGCCGACGCTGTCCACCGCGATGATCCGCACCGGCCGGTGCCATCCCCGGAAGTAGCGCGCACAGCCCATCAGGGTCCCGGTGGTGCCGGCTCCGACGAACAGCACGTCCAGCCGCGGGAACTGACGGGCGATCTCCGGCGCGGTCGTGCGGTAGTGCGCCTTCCAGTTGCTCGGATTGGTGTACTGGCTGAGCCACACATACCGGTTGTCGGAGGCACACAGCGCGCGGACGTACTCGAGTCGCGCGCCGAGAAAGCCACCGTCGGCATCCTGTTCGGCGATCACGTGCACCTGGCTGCCCAACGCCTCCATCATCATTCTGTTCGTCAGATTGCCGCGGGAGTCCGTCACACACACGAACCGGTAGCCCTTGCTTGCCGCGATCATGCTCAGCGCCACGCCGAGGTTTCCGGACGAGGACTCGACCAGGATCGATTCCGGCGTCAGGATTCCATCCCGCTCAGCGGCCTCGACCATCTCGGTCGCGGCCTTCAACTTGATCGAGCCGGCGAAGTTGAAGCCCTCACACTTCAGGAAGAGCGAGTGCCCGAAGATCGACCGGAGGTCGACATAGAGATCCTCTTCATTGAAGGCGTAGGGAGCGGAAATGACGGGCACGATGGTCCTACCTTTCCTGATGTCTCCTCTGGCTGGAGCAGAGCACTTTCGGAATTTCCATCCGGCCGTGGTCGGGCTCCTTGCTTGTGCGGGCGAGACCCCGTGTCCGACCAGGCGGGACGGGGCCCTGCGTCAGCGGCTGCTGTCCCGTGCGTCAGGACCTGCTGCGACGTGACTGGTTGTCTCTCCTGGGACCAGCCCTGAAGGAGCCACCTGGGCTCTCGGCCGGCTCATCCGTAGCGGCTCAGTTCGTGGAAGAAGTCGTCGACGACGTGCAACTCTCCGCAGCGGGCCACCTCGTTGTACACGTACTTGCCCACCGCGAGGTCGAGCACCCCGAGGCCGAAGGGCGAGAACACCACCGGCCGGTCCGCCGGTACCGTCACCCGCCCGGCCATCACGTCGTCCAACGTGCCGTGCAGGAAGTCCCGGTTGCCCGTGAGCTGCTCGGCCAGATGCGGCGACGTATCCGCCTTGAGGCAGTGCTCGACGTCATCGACGATGTTGGTCGAGGCGAGCAGGATCTCCGGTGCGAGGTCGCGCAGCGACACATGCAGCACCAGCGGATTGTGTGCGAACCATGACAGGTTACTGACGTGCGGTTGACCGGCGACCGTGGCGAAGACGACCAGGTCGCTGTTTCGGATCAACTGTTCGGCGCTGTCGTGCACGGTGATTCGGCCGACGGTGTCCGACTGCTCCAGGTAGCACCGGAAGCCTGCCGCGCTCTCGGCGGACAGGTCGTGCACGCCGATCTCGTCGAACGACCAGCCGGTACCGACCAGGAAGGTGTGGATGTAGCGGGCGATCAAGCCCACCCCGAAGAACCCGACACGCGTCGGGCGCGGCCGGTCGCGGCTGAGCCAGTCGGCCGCCGACGCCGCCGACGCGGCTGTCCGGGTGGCGCTGATGATCGAACTCTCCAGACAGGCGAACGGGTAGCCGGTGTCATGGTCGTTGAGGATCAGCACGGCCGATGCCCTTGGGATGCCGGCCGTCACGTTCTTCGGGAAGCTGGAGATCCACTTCAGGCCGTCCACCCGTGTCCCCCCGCCGATCGAGGCGGGCAGCGCAATGATCCGGGAGGACGGGCGGTCGGGGAAACGCAGGAAGTACGACGGCGGGTTCACCGAATCACCGGCGCCGTGCACCCGGTAGGTGGCCTCGACCAACTCCGTGATCCGCTTCTCGCAGCCGTGCAGCGTGCGCCGGACCTGGGCACCGGAGATCACCGCGAACGGTGGCACGGTGATCGGTGCGACCCTTGCGGACTCTCTCGCGGTGGAATCGACGGTGGTCATCGCGTGGTCACCTCGACGGTCGGCGAGCAGTCGGCCAGACGCACCGGTTCGGCCAGGGCGACGAGGACCTCGCGTGGTCCCTCGAAGGGTTCCCTGCTGTGCGCGGTGCGGACGTTGTCGACGAGCATCAGGTCGCCGGCCTGCCACGGTTCGCGTGCGGTGTTCGCCTCGTAGACGCCGTTGAGCAGCTGCACGACGTCCTCCCCGATCGGGTCGCCGTTGCCGAAGCGGGTGTTGAACGGCAGCCCGTCGGCGCCGTAGACGTCCACCAGGTACTCGTGCACCTCGGGGGCCATCGTCCACTCGTTGAGGAACGCGATCTGGTTGAACCAGCAGCGTCGGCCGGTGACCGGGTGGCGCACCACGGCGCTGCGGCGCTGTCTGGTGCGCAGTCCACCGTCGGGCTGCCACTCGAACGTGATCGCGTTGGCGCGACAGTAGCGCTCGACGGCGTCCCGGTCCTCGGTGCCGAAGGCCTCGGCGACGGACGCGCCGATCTCGTCGTTGTAGCTGCGGGTGAGCAGCCAGCCCTCGCGCTCGAACCGCTCGGTCAACTCGGTGGGCAGCGCGTCGAGCACGGTCGGTGAGTCGGCCACCGCGGTCGCCCCGCCGTCGGTGGGCGCGCTGAGACAGGCGAACATCATCAGGCCGGGGAACTCAAGCGTGTAGCTCAGTTCGTGGTGCATGCACATCGGCTGGTTCGGCGGCCACTTCGACGAGGAGTACACCCCGTCGGAGTAGGTCTGGCGGGGCGCGAAGGCCTCCTGCTCGGTCATCAGACCGGTGGCCAGCTTTGAGAAGACGGCGCCGGTCTCGGCCGCGTCACGCAGACCGAGGCCGCGGACCAGGACCGAACCGTGCTCGGCGACGACCGCGCGCAGCGTGTCCCGGTGCTCGGCCGCCCAGGTCGGCGCGGAGCCGGTGACCTCGGCCCGCAGCCGTGGGGGTCTGCCGGATTCCAGTTCCACGTCGACCAGCGACGCCGTGGACGTGAGCGACATCTCGATCTCCTTTCAGTTGACACTCAGGAAGAAGCGAACAATTCGGCGGCGTACAGCACGGCCTTTGCTGCCTCGGCCGGACGGGTACGCAGGAAGTAGTGGCCGCCGTCGGAGAGCTCGTGCAGGTCGACCTGTTCGGCCAGAAGCTGCCAGTCGCGGTACCGGCGCGGGTACTCCGCCGTGCTCGGGTCGTCCGCGGCAACGACCACGGTGACCGGCGCGGACAGCTTCTGCGCAGGCGGGCGCTCCACGGCGTCGGCGAAGTAGTGGTGTGCGGACACGCAGTCGTGCCGGTAGGCGGCGCCGACGTGCTCGGCGTGCTGCGCACCCAGCTCACCGAGCGCGGTGTAGCCGCCGTCCGTGCTCAGGTCTGCGGCGATCTCGGCGTTGCTCCGCCCGGTCAGCTCGGTGATGGTGGCGCGCCGGGCGTCGGCGTCGCCGAGCAGTTGCGCGCCGAGGAACACCCGTTGGACGTCCACCCCGCGCTCCTGCAGCTTTCTGGCCGTCTCCACGGCCAACGCGGTGCCCGAGGAGTGGCCCCACAGCAGGACCCTGGTCAGGCCACGCCCGGTGATCTCGTCGACGACCTGCTCGACCACCTGTGTCATTGGCGCGAGCGGCTCGCTCTCGGCGGCCACGTCGTGACCGGGCAGCTCGACGGCGTAGACCGCCGGTCCACCGTCCGGCAGCGCCCTGGCCATCGGCTGGAAGTTCACCGCGTTGCCGCCGGCGTAGGGGAAGCACACCAGGGCTGCGGTCTGCGCACCGTCCGATTCCGACAGCGGCTGAAGCAGCCCGGCGCGCCGCTCGGACCTGCCGTCGACCAGCCCGGCCAGATCGGCGAGGATCGGGTGACGGGTGACGTCCTTGAGGGACACCGCGCGGTTCAGGACGATAGCCAGCTTCACTGCCGACAGCGAAGTGCCGCCCCGGTCGAAGAAGTGGTCCCGCCGTCCGATCTGGTTCTGCGGGATGCCGAGCACCTTCGCCCATGCGGCCGCCAACTGCTGTTCGGTCGGTGTATCCGGCGCGCGGTAGTCGTCCCGGACGACGTCGAGTTCTCCGGCGAGTTCCTGCAGAGTCCTTCTGTCGATCTTGCTGTTGGCCGTGAGCGGCAGTGTCTCCCGCCAGTGGAAGGCCGACGGGACCATGTACGCGGGCAGCGACTCACCGAGCCGGTCCGGCAGGACGTCGACCTCGAGCGGCCGCCGACCGGAGTAGAACGCCACCAGGCGCTTGCTCCGGTCGGCCCGCTCGGCGACCACGACCGCACCGTCGCGAACACCGGGCACCCGCAACAGCGTGTTCTCGATCTCGCCGATCTCGATCCGGAAGCCACGGATCTTCACCTGTGTATCGCGGCGGCCGAGGAACTCCAGCTTTCCCTCGGGCGTCCAGCGGCCGTAGTCGCCGCCCCGGTAGAGCCGGGCACCCTCACGGTGCGGATCGGCCAGGTAGGCCTGCCGGGTGCGCTCGGGGTCGTTGACGTATCCGCGGCCGACGCAGACGCCGGAGAAGACGATCAGACCGGGGGCGCCGAGCGGCACTGGGGTCAGGTGCTCGTCGACGACGTAGACGTGCACGTTGTTGACCGCGGGACCCAGCAGGACCCGGTCTCCTTCGGGCACGCGGTCCATGACCTCGTGGTTGGTGTCGTCCGAGGTCTCGGTCAGCCCGTAGGCGTTGACCAGCTTGATCCCCGGCTGGGCGGCGAACCAGCGCTGCACGAGCTCCTTCTTCAGCGCCTCGCCGGTGACCGACACGCACCGCAGGTCCGGCAGCTCGCGGGGGTGCTGCTTCAGCCAGGACACGACCACGTCCAGGTAGGAGGGTACGACCTGGAGGACGGCGACCCGGCCGTCGACGATCTTGTCGACGAACTGCTGGACGTTCAGGATCACCTCCTGCTCCACCAGCAGGGTCCGCCCCCCGACCAGGAGCCCGGACACCAGTTGCCACAGCGAGATGTCGAAGCACTGGGGTGCGGTCTGGGCGACCACCTGTCCCTCGCCGATCTCCAGGTCGTCGATCTTGGCGTAGAGGTGGTTCAGCATGCCCGCGTGCTCGCACATCGCGCCCTTGGGCTCACCTGTGGAGCCGGAGGTGAAGTAGATGTACGCGAGCTGGTCCGGTGCGACGTGGAGGCCCAGATCATCGTCGGCGTGGTCTTCCTCGTAGGCTGCGCCGACGAAGAGCTTCCGGACCCCGGACAGCGAGTCGAGGGCCTGGTCGAGCGTGGCGGTGCTGCCGGGTTCGGTCAGCACGAGCCCGCATGCGGCACGGGAGAGCATGGTCGCGAGGCGGTCGGCCGGGAAATGCGGCTCGATGGGCAGGTACACGCCGCCGGCCTTGAAGACCGCGAGGACTGCGGCCATCCAGTCCAGATTGCGCTCGGTCACCACCGCGACGACACCCTCGGGGCGCAGCCCCCGCGCCAGCAGGGCTCGTCCCACCCGGTTGGCGCGCGCGTTGAGTTCTCGATACGTCAGTTGCCGCTCCCCATGCACCGCGGCGACGGCGTCCGGGTGTGCCGCCACCCGCTGCTCGAACAGTTCGTGGAACCGCTGGTCAGGCAGTTCCCGGCGTGGACCGGCGAGTTCTTCGAGCTGGAAGTGGAGCTCCTCGGCGGAGAGCAGACTCTGCCGCCCGTGCTCGGCGTCCGGATCGGCGGCGATCAGCGCGAGCGCGGTGAGGTGGTAACCGGCGATCCTGACGGCGCAGTCCTCGTCGAGGGCGTCGGTCCGATACCGCAGCCGCAGCACAAGGTGGCCGTCGCGTTGCGAAAATCCCACCCACAGCACGGTGTTACCGGCGACTTCGCCGCCCACTCCGTGCGGATCGAACACGGCCTCGATCGACGGTTCGGCCAGGCCCAGTTCGCACCTGAGCTCATCTACCGGGAAGTTCTTGCGCGACAGCAGATCCGACGCGACCCGATGGGTGTCCAGCAGCAGCGTCCGCCACGAGTCGGGCTCGGTCGTCAGCCGGCAGGGCAGTGGCCGGCTGCCCTCCACGGTGACGTAACCGGTCGCGATCTCGCGCTCGCCGGACAGCGCGGCGAGTACCTTGGCGTGCGCTGCCAGCAGCACCGAGTCGAGCGGCATTGCCAGGTCCTTGGCCAGCCGGTCCAACGCCGCCACGACGTCGTCCGGGATCGGCGCCTCGTGTTGACCGACGCCCTTCACCGGGTTGAGCGTCCACCGCGGGATTTCGGTGAATCCACCGGCGACGAGCACAGCGCGCCAGAACTCCCGGTCGGCCTGCGCTTGCATTCCCATCTGTCGTCCCTCTCCATTCGTCTTCGCCACCGTGCTGTTCAGCGCCGACAACGGCTGCGCTGCTATCCCTTCCGCGTCAGCGCCTCGGGCTGACCAGGGGCGTCTCGCATCTCCGCGGCGGGGTTTCCTCCCCAGCGTGCGTGCTGGGGGACCTCCTCGCCTTTCATGAGGAAGGAGTCGGGTGCGAGCACCGCGCCGGTGCCCATCGTCACGCCGTAATGGACATGGGCTCCCACACCGAGGGTGCAGCCGGCGTCGAGGGTGCTGCGGTCGGATTTGAAGGTGCCGTCCTCCTGCGAGTGGCACTGGATCTTGCTTCCCGCATTGAGCGTGCAGTCGTTCCCGATGGTGGTGAGCGACCGCTCCGTCAAATAGCAGCCGTCATCGAAGACCCTGCTGCCGATCCGAACCCCCAGCATTCGCCAGATCACGTTCTTGAACGGGGTGCCGTTGAAGACGTTGAGGTAGTGGTCGGGCACCTTCCAGAGGCGCTCGTGCCACCAGAAGTACGGCTCGTAGATGGAACACAACTGCGGTTGCAGCGCGCGGAATGCCGCGATGCCGCGCTCCACCAGCACGAAATAGACAGCGGTGAACCCAAGGCTGAACACCAGGAACACGGCGACCATTACATGGCCGTAGGAATCGTACAGATCAGCGTTCGCCAGGCCGAGCGCCGTGAGTACGAAGAAGTGCAGCCACCGCACGAGCAGGAAAAAGACCATCGAGCGGATGTTGTAGCGGTTCTTTGCGGCGAGGTTGCGGCGCAACTCGTCGCCGGTGCGCAGATTGTCGAACCGGGAATCGCGCTCGACCGACCGGGGAATCTCGAAGCACGGCGAGCCGAGCAGGCCCACCCCCTCGCGCACCTCGCCTTCGAGCGGAACCATCACCTTCGTCGCGAGGAGACAGTTCTCGCCTGTCCGGGCCCCCGAGGGATAGGCGATGTTGTTCCCGAGGAAGTTGTAGGGCCCGATCGAGGCCCGGGACACCCGGAAGGACGTGCTCGAATAGTCGGCGTTGATGATGGAGAGCCCGTCGGCGACCATCGTCCCGCGGCCGACTGAGCACAGAAACGGGGTCTCGTGCTGCACTTCCGTGCCGAAGTTCGACCCGGTCTGCTCGACCCGGGACAAGTCGTATCCGATGCCGCGCAAGTAGTGGACGATGTAGGAGCTGTCACCGAACAGCCATGTGAAGAACTTGATGTTGGTCATGCGCCCGATCGCCCGGTGCGCCGAGTAGTGGAACCCGTACAACGGATAGACCTTGTCCGGTTCGACGACCAGGTTCAGCAGGCGCGGAACGGTGAACATCACGGCCAGCCCCACGACGACGAAGCCGAAGAACAGCAGCAGGGAAAGGACCAGCGCGTCGATGTAGAGATCCGGCGATGTGAACCCCACCGTGCCCGGGCCCAGCCGGTTGTGCAGCGCCGGGACCAGGGTCACCAGCATGTACGCGCCCCCGACAGCCAGTGGCACGTAGAGGAAGAACAGCTGAAGCACAGTGATGAGGCCGAAGCCGGCCCGGCGCAGCGTGCCGCACTTGGCCGGCCCGATCCTCAGGTAGTCATGCTCCGTGAGCTGTGCCGGGGAGCCGTGCCAGTGCTGGCCGTCCGGGACTACCTGGCCGCTGTACAGCGTGGACGTGTGGCCGAGTTGCGCTCCGTCGCCCATCGCAGTGTCGATGTCGAGCACGGTCTTCTCGCCGATGAAAACGTCCCGGCCAAGGGTGACCCGACCGGTCTGGATACGGCCGGCGTGCGCCCGGTAGCAGAGGAAGAACGAGTCTTTGCGGATCACCGTGCCGGCGCCGATCGTGAGCAGGTCGGGGCAGGCCGGAACGCTGGGGGAGAGGATTGTGACCCCCTTGCCGATCCGTGCGCCCAGGGCTCGCAGGTACAGCACATACAGCGGATTGCCGACGAAGAAAATCATCGGGTTGGCGTGGATCAGCACTTTGACGGTCCAAAAGCGCAGATATGTCAGACCCCAGACCGGGAACTCGCGCGATTTCCACCGGCCGATGAGGAGCCATTTGGCCGCGATGGGGAAGGCGCACAGACCGACGAAGCCGACGCCTCCGAAGACAAACGATCGCAGGTAGATGTCGATCACACCCGAGCCGGTGGAGACCCATGTATAGCCTCGGTCGGCAACAAGTCCGGCGAGGAAGGAGTACCCCAGAAAGAGCAGGAACTGCAGCGTTCCGCAGAGGGTGTACCGCACCGTGCCGACTGGGGTCACCACCTCGGTCGGCGCCGGGACCGACGCCTCGACAGGGGTGGGCGCGGCGCTCGCGAGCCCCGTCGCCAGGCTGCGGATTGTCGGGTGCCGGTAGATGTCCTTCATCGATGCCGAAGGAAGGTCTGCCCGCTTCCTGACTCGTGCGCAGAAATGAGCCATCACCAATGAGTTGGCGCCGAGGTCATCGAAGAAGTGGCTGTCGATGAAGTGGCTGTCGATCGACACCCGTTCGACGTGCATGACGTCAGCCAGCACCTCGGCGAGGTTCTTCTCGATGTCGGTCTCCGGGCCGGTGTACTGGCGTATGTCGATCTCGGATTCATCCGGCCCGGGCGTCAGGACGTCGAGGGATTTCTCCTCCATGCGAGCTCCTTGAGGAACTTTCGAGCGCCACCACCATTACGGTCGGCGCCCCGTACTCGCGCTTTTCGATGGCCGGAGCGAGTGGTCCGGAAATCATGAGGTCGGGATCTTTTGTTCGGATCCAAAACCGCTGCCTCAGTCTTAGCTGTCCACCGTCGGGCTGCCACTCGAACTCGATCGCATCGGCGCGGTAGTAGCTCTCGACGGCGCCGAGGCGGTCCTCGCTGCCGGACGCCTGGCGCCGGAAACACGGAGCGCTCGCCGCCCAGTTCATGCCTCGTCCACGATCCTGCCCGGCGGGACGGCGATGAGCTGCGCATGCGTCTCGCCGTACTGCATGGGAGTGGTGCGTGCCTGATCCAGGAGGAGCTGCGCCGGGGTGCGGGGGCGACCTTTGTCAGGAGCATGGGGCTGTTCAGAGCACGAGCCACCTGCCGGCTGAGGAGCGCAGGTCATACGTGCGGCGCACTGCGTTGGTGTCCACTGCGGTCTTGCATACATGAGGGTGGGTACGGCAAGTAGTGGGCGCACGCGCAGCAGGGTGTCGTGACGTCGCCCCGGTTCCGGGACATCCGAGACGCGGGTGGGGCTGAGTGGTTGCCTCGCGCGATGTCGCGACTCTCCGCAGTTCCAGCCTGTCCTGGGAAGGGCCCGGGCAGTTCGCGTCGGGCCGCCCGGGTCGGCGCGAAACGCTATGCGGTGACAGTCCTCGGCTCCTCCGGCCGGGCACGTTCGAGGTGCTCGCGTCGGTTTCGTCCGGCAGTGTGCCGGTCACAACCATCCGCGGCGCTGTGCCTGCAGGGCCATCTGGAAGCGGTTCGCGGCGCCCAGTTGGGCCATCAGGATCTGCAGGCGGCGGAACAGCGTGCGGCGACTGATTCCCAGCTCGCGGGCGATGACGTCGTCGCTCGCACCGCCCGCGAGGAGCCACAGCAGGCGGCGGTCTGCGGGTGGCAGAGCGCCTGGGCGGGTGGTGCGGCCGTGGAACGGCAGGGCGCTCTGCCAGGACTGCTCGAACAGTGCCACGAGCGCGGAGAACAGGCCGCACGGCTGCACGACCAGCATGCTGTTGTGCACGTCAGCCTCTTTGATCGACAACGACACGAGTGCGTACGCCTCGTCGATGATCACGAGTTTGACCGGCACCGACGGCAGCACCCTGGCCTGTTCGCCGGCCCTGATGCACGGTTCGATGGCTTCCTTCAGGTGGCCCGGATGCTCCAGCGACGCGCGCGAGTACACGACACGTTGCGTCACGCCGCGGGCGAGCGTGGCCAGCGCGTCGTCCGTGGCCCCGGACAAGGGGAAATACGGTGGTGACTCGAACTGCCGGATCTGATCGCGGGCGCTCGCCCAAGCGTGACGCATCCTGGGGCCGACGGCGTCGCCGGTGACGACCTCGACGAGATTGTCGTTGTACGAGGCGAGCCGCTGTCGTCGGAACGACTCGAACGCGCCTCCGACGGTGATGCGCGACTCCTCGACCTCGGCCGCCCGGTGCCGGGCGAGGATCTCCAGGCCCGCGGTGGGCGGAACCGGGGCCACCACGTCCCCGTCCGCCCCGGCGGCACTGGCCAGACCGGCGTCGACCAGTGCGCCGTACGCCGTGGCTAGTTCCGCACCGCCCAGACCGGCCGCGGTTCCGATCACACTCAGCGGAGCGGGGGCCAACTCCAGCAGCGCCAGATAGACCTGGCCCGCCGCGTGATCGATTCCCAGAAGCAGAAGGGCCTCGCCGAGTTTCGCGTTCGTCATACGGTGCATTATCGACGGCTACTGTCGGGGCTGTGGCCGATTTGTGCCAGTGGCAGCCTTCGGCACCAAATGCGCGCGGTGCGGGATACCGTCCGGGAGCCGCCATAGACCGGCGGCAGCGAGGGCGCCCGGACCGCACCGGGAGGGAGCTCGGCCTGTCCGTAGGGCTCTCTCCCGCTCCTCGCCGTTGAGGAACCCACCCAGAAGAAGGTGTATGTCGTGGCAAAAGGCCGAAAGAACGGTCTCTACTCAGGGATCTCCGAGGAACTGTCCGCTCTGATGCGGACGGGGTGGGCGGACACCGAGCGTAACGATGTGCGGCTTGGCGAGCAGGCTCCGTACGCGGCCCGCCGCCGCGCCTCGCTCTCCGCGCGCTTCCCCGGCGAACGCCTCGTGATTCCCTCGGGGAATCTCAAGGTCCGTTCCAACGACGACACCTACCCGTTCCGCCCGTACTCGGGCTACGTGCACATGACCGGAGACCAGGCCCGGGACGGCGCGCTCGTCCTGGAACCCCGTGCGGACGGCGGCCATGACGCCTACTGCTACCAGCTGCCGCGGGACAGCAGGGACAACGACGAGTTCTGGGTCGGCTACACGGCGGAGCTGTGGATGGGCCGGCGCCGCTCCCTCGCCGAGTCGGAACTCGTACTCGGTCTGCCCTGCCGGGACGTCCGCACGGCGGCCGGTGACCTGGCCGCCGCCTCCGGTGCGCCGACCCGGATCGTCCGGGATCTCGACCCGTCCCTGGAGGCCGCCGTCACCACAGATGAGGAGCGCGACGCCGAACTGGAAGAGGCGCTCAGTGATCTCCGTCTCGTCAAGGACGACTGGGAGATCACCGAGCTCCGCAAGGCGGTGGACTCCACCGTGCGCGGATTCACCGACGTGATCGGTGAGCTCTCCCGGGCGATCGCGTCGTCCGAGCGGTGGATCGAGGGCACGTTCTTCCGCCGCGCACGCCTCGAGGGCAACTCCGTCGGCTACGGCTCGATCTGCGCCGCGGGCGAGCACGCCACGATCATGCACTGGACGGAGAACGACGGCCCGGTGCGCCCCGGCGACCTGCTCCTGCTCGACGCGGGCGTGGAGACGCACACCCTCTACACCGCCGACGTCACGCGCACCCTCCCGATTAGCGGGACCTTCACGCCCGTGCAGCGCAAGGTCTACGACGCGGTGTACGAGGCCCAGGAGGCCGGCATGGCCGCCGTCAAGCCGGGCGCCGCGTACCGGGACTTCCACGAGGCGTCCCAGCGCCACCTGGCCGCCCGGCTGGTCGAGTGGGGCTTCATCGAAGGCCCGGCCGACCGCGCGTACGAACTCGGCCTCCAGCGCCGCTTCACGATGGCGGGCACCGGTCACATGCTCGGTCTGGACGTCCATGACTGCGCGATGGCCCGGAACGAGGAGTACGTCGACGGCGTGTTGGAGCCGGGCATGGTGCTCACCGTCGAGCCAGGCCTGTACTTCCAGGCGGACGATCTGACCGTGCCCGAGGAATGGCGCGGCATCGGCGTCCGGATCGAGGACGATCTGGTCGTCACCGAGGACGGGCACGAGAACCTGTCAGCGGGCCTGCCGAGGTCGGCGGACGACGTCGAGGCGTGGATGGCCCGGTTCGCGGGTTGAGTGCGTCGAAGAAGGGGTCCGGTGCCGGTTCCGCCGGATCGAACGGGTGCTGACCGGCAACGCCTGGGCGTGCCGCAGGAGCCCGGCCTGGAGAGCCGTCCTCGCCACCGAAAGCACCACCATCCCCATCACGGGCATGACCACGGACACGGGCATGACCACGGACACGGGCATGACCACGGGCACGGGTATGACCGCGGACACGATCACGGGCACAGCCATCACATCCCGGATGCCGCTGCGCGGCCGGGACGCGCTGCTGGACAGAGACGTGGACGCCGAGGGTCCCCTCTTCGCGGCCTCGGCGATGTTGGCCGGAGGGACGGTGGCCTCGGCGGTCGCCGCAGGCCACCTCTTCGCTCCGTGATCTCCAGAGCTCTGTGAATTCCTTGACGTCCGCGTACGACAAGGTCGCCCCCGTCCGGCCTGAAAGCGGGCGGGGGCGACCGGCGCACGGCGGGTCCAACGCGGCGTGCCTGCCGTGGATCCATCGGGGGCGAAACGGTCCCGGCTCCTCGCCGGCTCGCGCCGGTGGGTTGGCGTGATCTTCACCGCGACGTGTCGCCGCATCCGCACGTTGAACGCTGTCCATGCCACCACGAAGACGCCGTGACCGAGCTGTTCGCCCACCTGGTAGCGGATGTGGCGCGGGGTGGTGCGGGAGCGGATGAGCCGCACGGATGGCCCCACAGCAGGAGACAACGAGGTACGTGCCGCCGTACCCGAACAGCGGCCCGCATCCGTTCGGCCGGGAGACACCGGGGGAGCAGGCCGGCCGAAACCTGGTTGAGCTTCTGCAGGAGTTGCGCGTCGTGCAGACCGGTGTGCAGATCGCCTTCGTCATTCGTCTCGGCGCCGCATTCACCAGCAGGTTTCCAGAGCTTGACGCCTTCGACCGGAGGGGTGCGCCCCTGGCACAAGGACATGCCTCGTGCCAGGGGCGCGGTCAGCGACTCAGGGTCTGCCGTGAGGGTCAGCGCACGGCGTAGGCCCTGATCAGGGTCTGCTCGATCTTGCTGCCGTTGGTGTCCCATGCCTTGACGCGCAGGGACACGTAGCCCGATGCCGGGTTGCGGACGGACACCTTGTAGTGGCCGTCGGTCTTGGACTTCACCGTCGCGGGGCTCCAGGTGGCACCGTCGTCGGTGGACGCCTCCACCTCGACCCCGTCGATGTCCGGGGTGGCGCCCGTCTGGAGCGCGAACGCCAGGTCGAAGTCGTAGGTGTTGCCGCCCTGGGTGGTGTTCTGCGCATCCAGGTCCAGGCCGTACTTCGGCCAGAGCAGCGCCAGGTTCTCCTTGCCGCTCGCCGGTCGGGCGGACTTGAACGTCCATGCGGTGCTGGTCTGCGTGGACAGCGGGAACCACGCCGGGCGCTGGGTGTCCAGGGTGACGCGGTAGGTCGCCGGGTCGGGGCTGGCCGGCAGCGTGGTGTTCAAGAGCCGCGGCGTCTCCTTGAGGAGCTTCCCGTCCTGGTATATCCGCGCAGTCCGCTTGTCGGCGTCGTTTTCGAAGTAGCTGGAGTGCCCCTGGCTGTCACTCATCTCCGGCACCGTGAGGGTGATGTTGTCACCCTCACGGAACGCCTGCTCGGCCTCCGCCGGGCCGTTTGCCGCGCCCAGCCAGGTCTGCTCGTGTTGCTCGCCCGGCTGGTAGGTGCGGAGTTCGTCCCTCACACTGCGGCTGATGTCGGTGCGGTCCGGGTTGATCCTGTGCCACCACCGTATGTCCTTCATCATCGGCGACCTGCTGCCGGTGGAGTACCACTCCTCCCGGTCCATCGGCGCGTCGAAGAAGTTCAGGACGTCGAAGATGACGCCCTCGTTCGGGCGGATCGCCGAGTCGACGTCGCCGATCATGGTGCCCTTGGTGCTGCGGTAGTGGGACTTCATCACGGTCGAGTTCTGCGCGGTGACCGCGTCGACGGGGTCGGCCGGAATCCCACCGGGGACCATCATCGCGATGTTGTACACCTGGGGGACGTCTGTGATGCCCTTCAGGTTGATCCGCGTGGGACCGTCGGCCATTCGGCCGAAGAGCACCGCGCCCTCGTCCTGGGTGAGGGACCAGGCCGGGATAGCAGTGCCGGTGAAGCGCGACACGCCGGTGGCGAAGGGGCCGGGCCGGTCGTTGACGAGGATCACTGCCTTCGCGCCGGCACCGGCCACTGCGGCGATCAGCTCGGCAGACTTCGTGTAGCTGAACACGGTGCTGTCGCGGATGACGACCGCGATCTTGCCATTGAGGTCCTTGCCGGCCAGGTCCTCCGGCCGTGCCATGCCGGCGTCGACCGCCTGGAGCGTGCTGCGGTCGTACAGCCGGGCCGCATAGTTCACCGGCGTAAGCGGGAGCGCGCCTCCCTGCCCGGCGTAGGACGCCCGGATTTGCGGCGAGTACCTGCGCTGCTGGAAGTGGAACTCGAACGTGCCGAGCGTCACCGGCTTGGTGGGCACCACATAGGTGTGGTTCCAGATCGGGCCAGCCGCGGGCTTCATGAAGTCGATCCCCGGCTTGCCGGGGAGCTGCTGGCGGTACCCGAGCTTGAAGTTGTCCGCCTCGGACTCCTTGGGCGTGGCGACCTTGACCTCCTTGCCCAGCCGGGCATCCAGCGTGACCGTCCGGTCCGCCGTCAGTTCCACGACGGGCTCGCCGGCGAGGGTGTAGTCCGTGACCAGGGACGAGACCTCGTCCCTCGTGTGGACGACACCCATGACGGAGTAGCGTCCCAGCGGCAACGCGACAGTCTTGGTTCCGCCCTGGGGGAAGACCTGCTGGAAAGTCCCCGTGTCCAGGTTGAACACCGCAAGCTCGCCGCTCGCCGGGTTTCCGTGCCGGTCGATCGTGTCGACGGTGAGGTCGACGGTGGGCACCCCCTTCGTCGCGCCGACGGTGGTGTGGATCGCGGTGCCGTCGGTCGCGGTGGCGGTGATGACACCGGTGTAGTCACCCAGGGCGCCGAGCTCGGGGTGGTAGGTCACCGTCACGCTCGCGGTGGAGTTCGCCGGGACCGTCACGCCGGTGGCGTTGAGCGTGAACGTGCCGTCCGGTGCGGGCCCGGTCTCCCCGGAAGAGGCCAGGCCGAGCGACAGCGTGGTGTCCGCCGCGGAGGTGTTGACGTAGGTGATCGTCTTGGTGACCGGCGCGCTCTCGGCCGTCGACTTGCCCATGCTGACGACGGCGGGGCTGGAGTAGACCGTGGCGTCGATGGCCTTGGGCACGTCGACCCGGCCGCTGCCCTGCTGGTAGGCGGTGTACGAGCCCTGCTTGGCGGTGCCGACCAGCACCTGCTTGAGCCGGTCCGCACTCCAGTCCGGATGGCGCTGGGCCAGGATCGCCGCGGCGCCGGCCACATGCGGGGTGGCCATCGAGGTGCCGTTGGCCGCGGTGTAGTTGGCGTCGACCGGGGTACCCATCGCGGTGCCGGCGGCGCGCGCGGCGACGATGCCCACGCCCGGTGCGGTGATCTCCGGCTTGACCGCGAAGGTGTCCTTGAGCGGGCCGCGGCTGGAGAAGCCCGCGAGCTGGTCCTGCTTGGACACCGCGCCGACGGTCAGCGCGGCGTCGGCGGCACCCGGCGCGCCCACGGTCGCCTTGCCGGGGCCCGTGTTGCCGGCCGCGATGACGAACAGCGAGCCGGAGGACGCGGTGAGCTGGTTGACGGCCTCGCTGAGCGGGTCGGTGCCGTCACTGGGGGCCTCCGAACCCAGGCTCATGCTGACGACGTCCGCACCCTCGGCCACCGCCCACTCCATGCCGGCGATGACCCCCGACTGGGGGCCTTCACCGGCGTTGTTGAGGACCTTGCCGATGTACAGGTCGGCGCCCGGCGCCACACCCTTGTACTTGCCGCCCGACGCGGCACCCGAGCCGGCGACGGTCGAGGCGACATGCGTGCCGTGACCGTGGTGGTCGACCGCGTCGGGGTCGGCGGTGAAGTTCTGCGTCTCCTTCACCCGCCCTGCCACATCGGGGTGGTTGGGGTCGAGACCGGTGTCGAGGACGGCCACCTTGGTGCCGGTGCCGTCGTAGCCGTCCGCCCACGCCTCCGGCGCGCCGATCTGCGGCACGCTCTGGTCCAGCGTCACCTTGACCGGCTTGTCGAGCCAGAGCTTCTTGATGCCATCGGCGAGCTTCGGTGCGGTCGTCGCGGCGGTGCTGTCGTCGTCGACCGCCTCCCAGAACGTCGCCGCCTTCTTCTTGCTCGCGCGCAGCACCACCGCGTTGGCGCTGGGGAGTTCGTCGTCCTTCACCGAACCGGCCGGCGCGGCGTGCTTGAGCGCCTTGCCCGCCTTGCCCGGCGCGCCCGCGTAGGTCGCCATCAGCGGTACGGCGGTGCGGTGCGCGTCGTCGTAGCCGTACTCGACCAGCTTGGTGACGTTGAACAGCTCGCGGTCGAGCTCGTTCGCGGCAAGGTACGGCTGTGCCTTGTCAGGGATGACATAGACCTCGTCGCCCACCTTCATGGTGGAGAACGCCGCCGGGGTGCCGTCGGGCGTGGGCGCGACCGTCGCCGCCTGGAGGCCGTTGGCGTGGCGCTCCAGCGTCACGACCTCGCCCGTGACGAGGGTGATCGTGTGTGTGGCGACGACCGGGCCGTTCTGCTGTGGCTGACTCGCCCGGCTGGTCGGCGTTTCGGCGGCGGCGATGCTGGAGGTGCCGAGCGTCCCGGCCACACAGGCCGCGGCGAGCAGCGCCGTGAGTGCCCGATGTGAGCGGTGCGGCAAGCGCCGGAGTATGGGGATGGTCAGGTGGGGCGGGAACCTGGTTGCCCCAGCCGGTGGTGACTGTCTCATACGGCAATGACCTTTTCTGAGGGGAGAATGTGCGCGGATGCGCGCGGATACCGCGCGGTTGCGGGGATCGCGCATCGCGCCGAATGGCTGCGACGAATGTGGTGGGTGCCGGCCGGTCCTGCCTCGGGCGGATCGGTGGTACAGCGCCGGGCGGCGAACGACGCGTCCCGCTGCTGCGGCAGTGGCCTGGCACCGGTCGGTCGGCCTGCGGGGCTCGCCCCGGAACCCGGCCTCGTCGGGAAACCAGAAGGAATGGGCCGGTCGAGGCGATCCGTCAGATTCGACCGTGCGCCAGAAGCCTTGCGGACACGAGGAGATGAACGGCGACAGGCGGAGGTAATGATTCCATGCCGTTGAGTGTTGTTCGCGCACCGGCTACCGGACGATTGGGCAGATGACCCATCTTTGCTTCCGCGCCCGCCTAACGGTGGGCGCCGGCCCTGCCGTCGACGACGCCGGCTTCGACAACCTTCACGGCCAGCGCCGTCCGGGACGACACCTCAAGTTTGCGCATCGCTCCTTCCAGGTGCCGCGCGACCGTCTTCGGCGACAGGATGAGGACACCGGCGATCTCCCGGTTGGTCCGGCCTCCGACGAGCAGCCGGACTACGTCGAGCTCACGGGGAGACAGTTGATCGCCGTAGCTTCGTCGTCCACCGTGCCACGACGGACGCTTCACCCCGACACCGTATGCACGCAGTGTGTGCATGACGCGCTCGGCGTCACCACGAGCGCCGAGGGTGGACAACCCCTGGAAGGTTTCCGTAAGGAGGGAGAGAGCCGCATCGGACTGGTCCGCACGTAGCAGACAGCGGGCCTGTCGCTCACGGCTGAGCAGGGCGTCGTACGGCCGCGGAAGGCCCTGCCACGCATCGGCCGCACGCGCGAACAGTTCGGCGGCGCTGAGGGGATCGCCTTGATGCTGGGCCAGGATCGCCCTGCAGGTCGACAAGGCGGCGTGCGGACCAGGTGCGCGGCGATCGCGCACTCCCGCTGTGAAAGCGTCGACCAGGTCGCCGGCTTCGTCGGCGCGGCCGGCCATGAGTAGCGCCTCGGCCCGGACCGGGGCGAGTTCGGTGGCCCAGATCCAGGTGCCCTTGCGTTCCAGGAACCGGATCGGCTCGTCGGTCAGCTGCAGTACGTCGTCGATCCGCCCGGCGCCGAGCCGGAGCCTGGCCAGGGCGCCGGCAGGTTCGACGGAATACTCCGCACCGCCATGTCGGTCCGCCTGTTCAAGGACGAGCCGCAGGCACTCGTCCGCTCTGTCCTGGTCACCGCGGGCCGCATACAGCAAGCCGGTGACCATGGCCGGCGCCAGGCGGCTCACCGGCTGCAGGAGTTCCTCGTCACCGGCCAGCGATCCGGCCCGGTCGGCCAGCCCGTCCCAGTCTCCGGTGAGCCAGTCCAGGTGAGCCAGCGTCACCTGCCCGAGCCTACGTTGCTTCCGGTACTGATACCTGTCGGCCAGCCCAACGGCCAGCGTGAGCACCCGCCTCGCCTCCGGGTATCTCCCCCAGATCAGCGCCATGTGCCCGACGTTGAGTTGGCCGACCGTGATCTGCTGCCTCTCCGCGGCGGTGGACGCGTCATCGGCGATCAACGCTGCTTCCGCCCACCCCTCCTCCTCGCCGAGCAGCAAAAGCCCGCTCGCCCGCCCGACCCGGATGTTCAGCCGGTCCCCCGGCGCCATCGAGACCGGCACCTGCGCAACGCGCCGCAGCCACCTGAGGTGTTCGGCCGCCGGTGTCGTCGTCCCGTACGGCAGGCCGAGGAACATCATTGCGCGGGCTGCTTTCGCCGGGTCGTGCCCGAGGTCGGGCAGCGCTCGTTCCATCTCGATCCGGGACTGCTCGAATGCCTCCGTCTGCTGCAGCAGCCGGGCGACATGGAAGCGGATCTCCGCCGCCTCGCTCGGCGCCGGCTCACCGGTGTCCAGCACGAGGCGGAGAGCGTCCATCAGTTCGCGGTAGCGTTCGTGCCCGCTGAGCAGACAGAACGGAACCTTGCCGGTCAGCCGCACCACGTCGGCGGGCGGCAGGTCCGCGTTGGTGAGCAGATCGTGCACCAGGATGACCGCCGTCGCATCGTCACCCGAGGCGAGGGCGAGGTCGGCAGACTGTTCCGCGTACCGGCACCATGCCGTCGTGTCGCCGGCCTCCCGGAAGTGGCGCGCCAGCTGGGCGACCGGGGACGGGGCGGCGCCTCCGAGGACGTGTGCGGCGCGCAGATGCATCGCCCGCCGTTGTGGCAGAGGAATCGCCTCGTACACCGCGCGGCACGCCAGCATATGCCGGAACGAGACCAGCCCGCTGGTGTCCTCCCTCAGCAGCCCCGAACCCACCGCCTCCGCCAGGCCCGCCAGCCGACTCGCTGGATCGCCTTCCGGAGCCATCACATCGACGATGGCGTCCTCGGGGGCGGGGTCGGTGAGCACGGCGGCCGCGCGCAACGCCGCCTGCGCCGCCGGGCCGAGCCGTGCGCCGCGTTCCAGTACGACGTCCCGCACCGTCGGCGGTACGTCGATCTCACTCAGTCGTTGCCGCGCCCAGGAATCGCCCCGCGGGGTCATGTCAGCGCGGTTCCACATCAGCCGGACGGTCTCCTCGACCGCGAGCGGAAGCCCGTCGGTCCGGTCGTGCAGGATGGTCGCGAACTCGTCGGAAACCCGTTCCCCACCCAGCATCGAGGACACCATCTCAGCAGTCCCGGGAACATCCAACGGCTCCAACGACAGCCGCAGCCGCGCGGCTCCCGCCGGTTGCCGCGACGACAACCGCAGCAGCAGGGAGTCCGGCGCGATTTCCTCCGGGCGGTAGCTCACGAGCAGACTGATGCGTTGCTGCGGACGTGATGCCAGGAACAGCAGGAACTCCAGGGTGGCCTCATCTGCCCAGTGCACGTCCTCAACCGCGAGCAACCCGATCTCGAGCCGCTCAAGGATCTCCTCGATGGCCCGGAACAGTCGGTGTCGTGCCGCTGCCGCGTCTTCGGCCGGGTCGGGTGTGGGCGGCAACGCTGATGCCCACTCGGGGAACAACGGCCGGAGCGCCCCCGCCAGCCCGCTCAGGCCGAGCCGGGCGACATCCTCGGTCGCCGGTCGGATCGCGTCCACCACCGGCCCGAGCGTAAAGGGCTGTCGAACAGCCGGGCAGACCGCCAGCAGCACCCGCTGCCGGGCCGGGGCATGCGCCGCGAGTAGCTCCTGGACCAGTCGGCTCTTACCGATCCCGGCCTCGCCCTCGACCAGCACGACCACCGGCGGGTCGGACAACGCTGCTCTCAGAGCGGCGAGTTCGCGCTCGCGTCCGACCAAGCCGGGTGATGCGATCGCCAGTAGGCTGCGTGTGTCGGAATCGCTGGTAGACATGCGCCCCACTGTGGGAGACAGACGACGGCGTGCCCGAACCGTCGTCTTCCGTGAACAATATGACCAGAGGTTACAAGGCGGGGCGGCAGGGGGGTAGGCCATGTTTACGGGCGTGGTGTAAAAGACGATCACTGTGGAGTGCTGCTCTCCATCCGAGCCCACTCCGTATTGGACAGCTCACCCCGCCCCGAAGCGGCCACCGATCTCGGCAAGGCGGACTTCGTGAACGGCACCAGCACCGTGCACATCGAGGGGACGCTGACGCTCAATACCGTGAAGGTGAGATGCGTCACCGACACCGAACTGTCGTCGCTCAGCGGCAACGGGCACCTGGTGGTGCTCGAAGAAGCGATCAACCGGTAACTGCCTGCGCCTCGCAGCGCACACCGTGATGTCCCCGCCGTTTCGACGGAGGTGGGTCCGGGACCGGCGGGACGAGCGCACACGCGCTCGTCCCGCCGATCATTCCGCTTCGTAGCAGTGGGCCGGGCCGTTGCGCCATTCGATCCAGGTCGGATCGTCGAGGAGGTGCTCGGCGTCGTAGACCCCGGCCTGCCGGAGGAAACCGATCAGGTCGCCGTCACTGTGTGCGAGGCCGGCGAGACCACCGTTGATGGTGACCGCCCGGCCGCCCGTGCCCGGTGCCGGGCGGTGCACGACGATCGGAGCACCCATGCCCTCAGGGTGCGCCCGCTCGGGCGCCGACGCGCGCGGTGCGTCAGGCGCTCTCGTAGCGATGCGCTGCGGCGCCCTGCCACTGGACCGCGGAGGGGTTGTCGAGGATCAGCTCCTGGTTCGCCGGCCCGGCGTCGGCGAGGAACACGACGAGGTCCTGATCGCTGTCTGCCATGCCGAGCTTCTCGTCGTGGCTGTTGATGTGCACGGTCACTGGCCGGCCGCCGGACGGCGTCGGTGCGTGGATGGTGATCGGTGGTGTCGCCATGACTCAAAGGTGGCCTGCGGCGACTGCTCGCGCGACCGTGGGAACACGGACCCGGACGCGTCGGGGGCGCGCGTACGACGTCGCACCGTGCACGCCGACGATCCCGCTCCGTGCGAGGGCCGCCGCACGGCGGCGCACCCCGGGAAGGAGACGATGACAGTGGTGAATTCCGAATCGGTTTCCGAAGCGGTTTCCATACCTGTTGACGGATCGGCGATCGTCGGCGACCTGGTGATTCCCGAGCAGGCCGCGGGGGTGGTGCTCTTCGCCCACGGCAGCGGCAGCTCGCGCCACAGCCCGCGCAACAGGGCCGTGGCCGCGTCCCTGCGGGCGGCGGGGCTGGGCACGCTGCTGCTGGACCTGCTGACCGAGCAGGAGGAGCGGTTGGACGCCGTGTCGGGGCAGTACCGCTTCGACATCGGCCTGCTCGGGCGCCGTCTGGTGTCCGCGGTCGACTGGCTCGGCGGCCGGCCGGTCACGGCGGAGCTGCCTCTGGGGCTCTTCGGCGCGAGCACCGGGGCCGCCGCAGCCCTGGTGGCGGCGGCCGAGCGGCCCGGCCGTGTCCAGTCCGTCGTGTCCCGTGGCGGCCGCCCCGACCTGGCGGCCGAGGCGCTGAGCCGGGTGCGATCCCCTGTGCTGCTGATCGTGGGCGGCGACGACGGGCACGTACTGATGCTGAACCAGGAGGCGGCCGAGCAACTGCGTGTGCCGCACCGGCTCCATGTGATTCCCGGGGCCACGCACCTGTTCGAGGAGCCCGGTGCCTTGGAGGACGTCGCGGCAGCGGCGTGTCAGTGGTTCCTGCGTCCGGGACTGGAGGAAGGGCGGCCCTGAGGTCCATCCCGCCGGGACCGGCGCGCTCAGCCCGTCCGCCGGGCCGGTGCGAGGCCGTGGTCGGTGAGCGGGCCGACGGTCAGCCCGGCCGTCCGCAGCCCCTTGATCAGTTCCGGCAGCGCCGCGAGTACCGGCCGCCACTGGTACGACGCCGACTGATCGGCATCGTGCAGGAGGACCGTCCCGCCGCCGCGCAGCCCGCCGCGTACGGTCGTCAGAACCCCCTCGGCCGTCGCGTCCCGCGCCCATTCCCGCCCCCAGGCCGACCACAGCACCGGCCGCAGCCCGCACGCCAGGGCGGCGGCCCACCGGCCGCCGGTCAGGATTCCGTACGGCGGCCGATACCACGACGGCTGGACTCCCGAGACCCTTCGCACCGCCTCGGCGGCACGGGAGACCTCGCGCAGGTCCCGGCCGGGGGCGGGAAGCCACGGGCGGCTGTGTGTCCATCCGTGCACGGCGAGTTCATGGCCGCGGCGGGCGATGTCGCGGCCGAGTTCCGGATGGCGCAGCAGACTCTCTCCGAGCACGAAGAAGGTGGCGCGCGCGGACAACCGGTCCAGCGCGTCGAGGAAGAGCGGAGTGGAGCGGGGGTCCGGGCCGTCGTCGAAGGTCAGGGCGACATGCCTGGGGTGGCCGAGACCGGCCAGGGAGGGAAAGCAGGTCCGGCGCAGCCCCGGCAGCCAGGTGCCGGCCGGGGCGACATGAGCGCTCAGCACGAGCGCCGACACGGTCAGTGGGGCACGGAGCGCGATGGGGATCCTGCTGTGCCGGGGGTTCAACGGGCTTCGTTCCCTTCGTTGTCAGCGGGCGTCGGCAGTCGGTCGGGCCGGCCGTGCCGCTCGGTCGTTCTCGTGACATCCCAGTGACCCGCGACCGCCGGGGAGAGCGACAGGCCGACCGTGCCGACAGCCACCAGGCACGCACCCAGCGTGGCCGGCAGCAGATGATCACCCAGCGCGATCCGCTCGCCGAACAGTGCCTTCCCCAGCACCACGCTCACCAGCGCGTCCCCGAGCGTGAGCGCCGGCTGGGAAGCGGCCAGGGTCCCGGCACGCAGAGCGCTCTGCAACAGCAGCAGACTCAGCAGACCGGCGCCGCCCAGCGCGTACACGTACCCCGTCGTGAAGACCACGGCCGCTCCCTCCGGGATCCGGCCGGTGACCTCCTTGATCAGCGCGGCCGTGCAGGCGAACGAGATGGCCGTGGCACAGCCCAGCACCGCGGCACCGACGGCGCCGGTGAGCGTACGGGCCACCAGGATCAGCGCGAGCACCGCCGTCGCGGCAAGGATTCCGACAGGCAGCCAGGTACCGGCCTTTCCGGTGTCCTCCCCGGCCGACGGGCCGACGGCGGCCAGGAAGAGCGCCAGACCTGCGGCGAGCATCAGGAACGACAGCCACGTTCCGTCGCCCGGACGGTGATGGAAGATCACGGTGCCGAGCAGCAGCGTGAAGAGGAGTTCGCTCGCCAGCAGTGGCTGGACCACCGACAGGCTGCCGACGGCCGGCGCCCCCGCCTGCAGGACGGCGGACAGCCCGAGCGCCGTCGCACCGGCCAGCCAGAACGGACGGCGCACCAGTCGCGCCAGGCCACGCACCCCCTGCCACACCGCCGGCCCGCCGCCCACCGCCTCGGACTCCGCCTGCTCCATGGCTGCCCGCCGCTGCAGCACGGACGCCGCACCATTGGCGAGGGCCGCCCACAGCGCCAGCACCACGGACAGGACGTTCATGTCGCCGATCAGCCGAAGCGGGCCGCGAGCCGGTGATAGAGCCCGGGGGCCACGGAGCGCACACACCCCGGCAGGCGCAGCCAGCCGGGGACGTACACCTCCGCACGGTCCGCCGTGAAGGCCTCCCAGACCGCGTCGGCGACGCGTTCCGGCGCCATCGGCCGGGGCCACGAACGGGCGTACGGCATCCCTCGTCGTTCGAAGAACGGCGTGTCCACCACACCGGGGACCATGTGTGTGATGCGCACACCGGTTCCCTTCAATTCGTAGCGCAGAGCGTCCGCGAAGGCGGCGAGGGCGGCCTTCGCCGCGGAATAGACCGCCTCACCGCGGACGCCCGTGGACCCCGCCACCGATCCGATCAGCATGATGTGTCCGCGCCGCGCCGCGAGCATGTGCGGCAGCAGCAGCCGTACGAGATGGACGACGGACACCAGATCCACGGTGAGGACCCGGTCGGCCGCGGCCGCCGGCATCGCGTGGAAGGAGCCCGCCCAGCCGACCCCTGCCGCCGCGACGAGCAGGTCCACCCGGCCGGCGGTGTCCAGGGCTTCTTCGACCAGTTGCTCCGTACTGTCGAGCGACATCAGGTCCGCGTACAGCGGCGTCGAGCACGTCGTCGCCGCGACACCGTCGAGCCGCTGCCGGTCGCGCCCGCTCACCAGAAGCCGCCAGCCGCCCTCGGCCGCGATCCGCTGGGAGACCGCGGCACCGATACCCGAGGAGGCCCCCGTCACCAGGGCCACCCCGGCGCGGACGTCATGACCGTCCGACGCGTCGCCACCCGGCACGCCGCGGTGAGCGATGCACGGAACACGTGGCATGGCCTCTCCCTGTCTCAGTACTGTGCGTGCGGCACGGTGGCCCGCCACTCGGAGACCGCGGACGCGGGCATCGCGGTGTCGGATCGGGTTAGGGGTAGCCCGAGTGGGCTCCCGTAAAACCGTTGAAGCCCATACCTCACTGCACCGAACGCACCGACAGGACGCAAGTACCGGGTTCCGCGCCCGTCCCGACGGATACTCCGAAGGCTGCCGACCTCGGAGGTGATCACGTGCCTGCCGCTCGTCCGACCGAGCCACCGGACCCGTGCGGACCCCTCCGCCGCCCGGAGTGCTCCCGTTGCCACCGGTGCAGATCCCGTCGAAACGGCCCCGCGCCGGACGGCGGGCCTGGAGTCCCGGGAGCGTACGGTCGATGAACGCGGTGCCGGCCCGCTTCCTGATCCTGAGCGCCGGCATGGGCTCCGGCCACCACGTGGTGGCCGCCGAACTGGCCCGCCGACTGGAGGTCGGCGGAGGACGGACGAAGACGGTCGATGTCCTCGACCTGCTGCCCCCGGGAATCGGCGGCGGACTGCGCTCCTTCTACCGGACGGCCATCTGCCGCACGCCCGTGGTCTATTCCGCGCTGTACGCGGCCTTCTTCCGGACCGGCGGCGGCCCCCGGCCCGGCAGTTCCCCGTTGGCGGCCCTCGCACAGCAACGGCTGCTCGACCTCGTCGCACACCAACGGCCGGACGTCGTCGTCCCCGTCTTCCACCTCGCCGCCCAGCTCACCGGCGGACTCCGCGCCCGTGACGCGCTCACGATCCCGAGTGCCGTCGTCATCACCGACTTCGCCGTTCACCGCCAATGGCTGCACCCGGGCAACGATCTCCATCTGTGCCTCACGTCCGATCTCGCACATCAGGTACGGCGAGCGGTACGGCGTCCGACGGTCGTGTCCGGCGCGATGGTGGGACCCCGGTTCCACGCCCCGGCGCCGACGGCGGCGGACTGGCGGCGACGACTCGGCTCGCCGGACCGGCCGCCCGTGCTGATCTCGACGGGGGCCTGGGGGGCCGGATCGCGTGTGGCCGGGACCGCGCGCCTGGTGGCCGCGGCGGGATACGTGCCGGTCGTGCTCTGCGGTACGAACACCCGGTTGCGCCGGGAACTGTCACGCCTCGCACACGTACGTGCGGCGGGCTGGGTCGACGACATGCCGGGCCTCATGAGCGCATCCCGCGCGCTCATCGACAACGCGGCAGGCCAAACGGCACTCGAAGCCATGGCCGCCGGAGTTCCGGTGGTCGGCTACCGGGCCATTCCGGGCCACGGCAAGGAGGGCGTTCGACGGATGGCGGAGCACGGTCTCACCGACTACGCGTTGGACCCCCGGGCGCTGGTGCGCGCCCTGGACCGGCTGACCGCACCGGGACCGGCGCGCGAGCGGCGCGTCAGCGCGGCCCGCGGCCTGTTCTCCGGCGCGGGAGTGCTCCCCCTGCAGGCCCTGGCGCGACCGGCCTGAACCGATCGGCCCGCGACCTCGACGGACGCAGCCGTCGACGCCGACGGCTGCGTGCGGGTCGCGCTCTGGGACGGCGCTGCGCTGCGCCGCTACACCCCGCGGGGCGATCTGGACCGCACCGTCCGGCTTCCGGTCCGCCGGCCCACCGCCTGCGCCTTCGGCGGCCCCGGCCTGCGCGATCTCCACGTCACCACGGCCCGCACCGGCCCGGACCGGACGCACCCGCTATCGGGATCGCTCCTGGTCCTCCCGGACGCGGGCCGGGGAATGCCGAGCCCGGCCTTCGCGGGCTGACGCGCCGCCGGCCGGTCACCGGCCGGCGGCGCGAGCGCGGTCGACGTCGAAGGTGAGGCCCCGCACACCGTGTCTTTCGACGGCCGCAGGGTGGGGAAGACGTAAGTGTTCTCAGGTAGTTGTTCCGCAGCCATCATGAAGGAGCGCATTCATGCCGATCTCACTCGGTCTCGGACTCCCGCAGATGAAGCAGTACGACATCGGCCGCGACGTGGCCTCCGTGGCCCGCGCGGCGGAGGAGACCGGATACGCGAGCCTGTGGGTCTTCGAGCGAGTCCTGTTTCCCGTGCCGGCCACCCAGGGGCTGTACGGCGTACCGGGGCTGCCGTGGCCCGATCAGTACCGCAGCGTCGCCGACCCGCTGGTCACGCTCGCGCTGGCCGCCGCGGCCACCGGCCGGGCGCGGCTGGGCACCAGCGTCCTGGTCGCGCCGTTGCACGTGCCGTTCCAGCTGGCCCGGTCGCTCGCCTCGCTGGACGTCGCGAGCGGGGGACGTGTGATCGCGGGCCTCGGCACGGGCTGGTCCCTGGACGAGTACGCGGCCGCTTCCGTCGCGCCATTCGAGAAGCGCGGCGCGGTTCTGGACGAGCTGCTGGACGTGTGCGCCGCCGTCTGGGGCCCGGACCCCGTCTCGTATCAGGGCGAGCTGACCACCATTGCCCCGTCCGAGGTCGGCCCGAAGCCGGTGCGTCCCATCCCGGTCTACCTGCCCGCGAACAGCACCCGTGCCACCCGCCGACTGGTGGACCGGGCGGACGGCTGGATGCCGGTGGCCGTGGGCGCGGCCCAGCTGACCGAGCAGTGGCAGCGGGTACGGGACGTGGCCGCCGAGCGTGGCCGGGAGCGTCCGATCCACGTCTGCGCCCGCGCCAACGCGCGGTACACCGCCAAGCCGTTCGAGGGTGCGGACCGGCAGCCCTTCCACGGGAGCGTGGCGCAGATCGTCGAGGACCTGGTGGCCCACGCCGCAACGGGCGTACCGGAGATCATGCTGGACCTCCAGGGCACGACGCGCGACGCCGCGGAGCTGATCGACGTGGCGACCGAGGTGTACGAGACGGCGCGGGCCGCGGGCGTCTGACGAGGGCGCGACGGCAGCCCGGCCCACGCGGCGCACCCCGGCCGGGCCCGACGCGCCGGGCGCCCGGTCAGTGCCGGGCACCGCCTTCCTTGCCCCGCAGGATCCAGTGGGCCCGGCGCTGGTAGCGGGCGACGGGCGGGGTGGCCGGGGGAGTGGGCGACGGCCCGGGCTCTTCGACGGGCGCGGGCCCGGCGGCCGGGGGCGGGACGGGAGTGTCGCTGGGCGGGTGGAGCCCCTGCGCCGAGTACCGCGTCGTCGCGATGCTCTCCACGAGCTGCTCCTCCGTGAAGCTCTCCGAGCCGGGCACATGAGGTACGAAGCCGATGAGCACCCCGTCGCCGACGATCTCCGCGTCGAGACCGCAGGCCCCGTCGACGTCCCACAGCGCCTCGATTCCCTCGTCGAGGACGACTCGGATCCCGAACTCGTAGACACCCGCCTCCACGAGGTGGGCCATCACATTGCGGTCACGGAGCGCCGACACCAACCGGCGGGCACGATCCGAATCCATACCGGGCGGACCTCCTTCGCCTACGGACACGCCTACGAACACACCTACGACCTCCCAGGGGCGTATGCCTGTCCCACCGGCCCGCCGGGTGCGGCCTTCCCGGAGGCGCCGGATGCAGCGGTTGTACGTGTGGAACTCGCTCCGGAACGAACCCGGAAGGAGCCGCCACCGTACAGCCGCCGCCTCTCTCAGCTTTCGGTGTCCTCCGCTCGGCGCTCACCCTCGGCCTGCGACGGCTGGGTCCGCATCGTGGCGGGGTGCCGCTCCTCGGCCGGATTCATGTCCTCGTCCAGCCGTTCGCCCTCTGCCTGTGACGGCGTCGGGTACTCGTCGTACTCGCTCATGGCCGCCTCCGTGGTCGGAACGCGTGCCTACAAAATCGAGCGTATCGCGTCGTCCGGCCGGTGGCCCGGCCATGAACCAGGGGTGATTGCGGGCGTAGTCTGGCCGTAACGCCTGTGCACCGCGAGTCAGCGACGGAGGCGGCCATGACCGACCCCCACGGCTTCCTCAGGACCCCCCGCCGGCCCGTCCCCGCGCGCCCGGTCCAGGAACGGCTGAGCGACTGGAACGAGGTCTATGCGGGGCAGGCCCGGCTTCCGCTCGTGTCCCGGCAGGCGGGGCGGTGCATGGACTGCGGCATACCGTTCTGCCACAGCGGCTGCCCGCTGGGAAACCTCATCCCCGAGTGGAACGCGTTCGCGCGGAAGGGCGACTGGTGGGCGGCGGCCGAGCGGCTGCACGCGACGAACAACTTCCCCGAGTTCACCGGGCGGTTGTGCCCGGCGCCGTGCGAGGACGCCTGCGTGCTCACCATCAACGCCGATCCGGTGACGATCAAGAATGTCGAGCAGACGATCGCCGACGAGGCCTGGGCGCGCGGGTACACCGAACCGCAGCCGCCCGAGCGGCTCACCGGCAGGACCGTCGCCGTCATCGGTTCGGGCCCGGCGGGACTGGCGGCAGCGCAACAACTCACCCGCGCCGGACACACCGTCGCCGTCTACGAGCGCGCCGACCGTGTCGGCGGACTGCTGCGTTACGGCATCCCTGCTTTCAAGCTGGAGAAGTGCCACCTCGACCGCCGTGTCGAGCAGATGCGGGTGGAGGGCACCAAGTTCCGTACGGGCGTGGACGTCGGCGGCGATCTCGACGCCGCCGAGCTCGCGGACCGGTACGACGCGCTCGTCGTCGCCGTCGGAGCCACCGGGCGACGGGAGCTGCCCGTCCCGGGCCGCGAGCTGTACGGCATCCACCAGGCCATGGAGTACCTGACGCTGGCCAACCGGGTCGTGGAGGGCGACCGCGTCGTGTCGCCCGTCACCGCCGAGGGCAGACACGTGGTGATCATCGGCGGCGGGGACACCGGATCGGACTGTCTGGGCACCGTCCTGCGCCAGGGAGCGGCCTCCGCCGTACAGCTCGACATCAACCCGGAGCCCGGTGCCGCCCGACGGGACACCGAGCCCTGGCCGGTGTACCCGAAGGTCTATCGGATATCCCACGCGCACGAGGAGGCCCGGGGGCGGGACGGCGCGGATCCGAGACTGTTCTCCTGCGCCACCCTGCGCTTCGAGGGCGACCGGACCGGCCATGTGCGCGCGCTGCGCCTGGCCGAAGTGGAGCCCGAGGGCAGAAGGCCGCTGCTGGAGACGGAGCAGGTGCTTCCGGCAGATCTCGTCCTGCTCGCCCTCGGCTTCTTCGGGCCCGAACGCGACACCGGCCTCATGCGGCAGCTCGGACTCACACTGGACGGCCGGGGAAACTTCGCCCGGGATGCCACCTTCGCCGCTGAGACAGCGGAATCAGCCGAATCAGTCGAATCAACTGAATGGGCGGGCTCGGCGGGCTTCGAGGGCTCGGCCGCGCGGGCGGCCCGCGCCGGGAACGGCGGAGTCTTCATCGCCGGTGACGCGGGCCGCGGCCAGTCGCTCGTGGTGTGGGCCATCGCCGAGGGACGGTCCGTCGCCGCCGCGACGGACCGCTATCTGAGCGGCTCCACGGTGCTCCCGGCACCCATCGCCCCCTACGACCGGCCCTTCATTGCCTGAGCGCCTCCGGTACCGCGTCGCCCTGCGTGTTTCGCGGCGGGGCCGGGGCCACCGGCGGTGCGGCCGGGTCAGCCGTCGGCGGGCACGGTGGCGACGAGGCCGGAGAGGGCGTCCAGCAGGCGGTCGACGTCCTCCTCGTTGTTGTAGGGCGCCAGACCGATCCGCACTCCGCCCGCCTCCCCGAGTCCGAGCCGGCGGGAAGCCTCCAGCGCGTAGAAGGATCCGGCCGGGGCGTCGATGTCCCGCTCCGCCAAGTACCGCGAGGCGGCGGTGGCGCTGTGGCCGGCCAGGGTCAGCAGCAGGGTGGGGGTGCGGTGCGCGGCCCGCGAGTGCACGGTGATGCCACCGAGTCCCGCCAGCCCCTTTTCGATACGGGCCCGCAGGGCGTCCTCATGGGCCTCGATCGCCGCGAAGGCGGCGAGCAGCCGCTCCCGCCGGGTGCCGTCGACCGCGGGGGCCAGCGTCGCGAGGAAGTCCACCGCCGCAGTGGCCCCGGCCAGCAGTTCGTACGGCAGGGTGCCCAGTTCGAAGCGCTCGGGAACCGCGTCGGTGGACGGCAGCAGCTTGTCCGGCCGCAGCGTCTCCAGCAGCTCGGGACGGCTCGCCAGCACGCCCAGGTGGGGGCCGAGGAATTTGTACGGCGAGCAGACCAGGAAGTCGGCTCCGAGACCGCGCAGGTCGACGGCGGCGTGCGAGGCGTAGTGCACCGCGTCGACGTGCAACAGGGCCCCTGCCCGGTGCACCACGTCGGCGACGGCGGGAATGTCGGGGCGCGTACCGATCAGGTTGGACGCCGCGGTCACGGCGACCAGGCGGGTGCGCGGGGAGAGTACGGCGGCGATGTCATCGGCCGTCAGTTCACCGGTGGCCGGGTCGAACTCCGCCCGGCGGACCGTGGCGCCCACGGCCTCGGCCGCCTGGATCCAGGGGCGGATGTTGGAGTCGTGGTCGAGGCTGCTGACGACCACTTCGTCGCCGGGGCCCCAGTTCTTCGCCAGGGTGCGGGACAGGTCGTAGGCGAGCTGGGTGGAGCTGCGGCCGAACACGATCCCCCGCGGATCGGCGCCCAGCAGGTCGGCCAGCGCGCGGCGGGCGCGGATGACGACCGCCTCCGCGTTGCGCTCGCCCTCGGTGAAGTGTCCCCGGTTGGCGAGCGGGTTGGCCAGTGCCTCCACCATGGCGTCGATCACCGGTTGCGGTGTCTGGGTGCCGCCGGGGGCGTCGAACCGGGCGGAGCCCGCCTTGAGGGCGGGGATCTGAGCGCGGACAGCGTCGACGTCGAAGGTCATGCGTGCTCCTGGAGACGAGAGGACGAGGCGGGTGCCACCGTACGGCGGATCCCGCGGGCCCCGCCGGGCAGGGCGCGCGGGGCCGAGGACCGCGGGGCCGCTCCGTGGGGACGGAGCGTCAGTTGCTGCGGTCCTCCCCGGGAGGGGGCATGCAGGTGGTGCGGCTGGGCCGCATCCCGAGCCGTACCCGCGTCACTCCGTTGCTGCCAGGGCCGCGCCGTCACCGCCGGCCCCGGCGATGCTGAGTCCGATGGCGGACCATCGACGGCTGTACGGGCACCCGTCCCCGTGACACGGCCCGAACGTGAACGGGGCGATCGCATGCGACAACCACTCGGCCGACGCTCCCTGCTGCTGGGCACCGGTGGTCTGCTCGTGGGAACCGCGGGCTGCTCGGCAACATCCCGGACAGCGGCCGGACCGTCCACCTCCGCGTCCCCGCCGCCGTCCTCCCCGGCGCCGCTGCCCACGACCACGGCCTGGCGCCCCGACCGCGACGACGTGGACCCCGACGTGAAACTCCGCGCCGTACAGGTGGTGGAGGCGATCGGTGCGTGGCCCGCCGGGCAGGGGAGCGCGGCCGCGGCGAGGAGACGGGTGGCCGCGCTGGGGGCGGTACCGTCACTGGTGGACTCGGCGGGCCCGTTGCGGCCCGCCGCGGACGAGGCCGCGCTCCAGGTGATCGACGCGCAGTACGGCGGGATTCTGGCGGACACCGCCAGTGTGATGGTCGTCTGCCGCCAATGGACACCTGGGCACGCGGGCGGCACGACCGTCGACGTACGCCTGAGCCGGGCGCGGCCCCGCTGGGAGGTCACCGCACTCCACCCGGGCCGCCCCGGCGCCGCCGCCCCGTCGCTGCCCGCGGCGGCGCGGCAGGTGCTGGACGACCCGCGGATCGGCCTGCCGCCCGCGGCGGAGGCCGACATCCGCAGCGGGCACATCCACCCGACCGTCCTCCGGGCCCTGCTGCGACTGGCCGGTACGTACCGGATGGACATCACCGTGTTCCGCTCCGGGCATCCGTTGCACGTGTTCGGCACCGACCGGCCCAGCGACCACCCACCGGGCCGCGCCTTCGACGTAGGGCGGATCGACGGGCACGAGGTCGTCGATCCGGCCACCCCGCGTCGGCTGACCGAATCGTTCATGCGTGACGCGGCAGCGGCCGGCTCGTACAACGTCGGCGGACCGGTCCAGCTCTCCGGGGGTGCGACGGCGAATCAGTTCTTCACCGACGCCACCCATCACGACCACGTGCACGTGGGATTCGCGAGCTGACGCGCTGGAAAGAGGCGGAACGAGGCGGAAACTGGGGCTGTGGACAAGGGGCGCGCCTCCCTAGGCTCGGCCCATGCGGGTACTTTTCGCCTCGACCGGCGGCTCGGGCCACTTCCACCCACTGGTCCCCCTCATCGACGCGTGCACGGCACGGGGCGACGACGTCCTCGTCGTCGCGCCACCGGGACTCGAAGCGGCACTCGCCGCCCGGGAACAGCCGTACCGCATCGGAGCGCAGCCGCCGGACGACGAACTGACGCGTGTGATGACGCGCGTCCTGGAACTGCCCCCGGACGACGGGGTGTCCCTGATGACCAGGGAGGTGTTCGGCCGGCTGTGCGTCGACGCGATGCTGCCCACGCTGGAGACGGCCTGGCCGACGAGATGCGGGCCACCGCCACGTGCGGAGAGCTGCTCGACACCCTCGATCCGCGCCCCTGAACGCGACAGGCCCGGCAGCCGCGCACGTGGCGCATCCGACGCGAACGGGCACGCCCGTACGGTGGGGTTACGTGCGCCGATGCGGTGCGACGGCGTGCGGGCGGGCATGGGACAGAGATGCCAGCAGTATCCGTGTCCGAGCCCGTGATCAAGCTTGTCCGGCGCACGACCGAACCCGTCGGGGCGCAGACCCTGCGCTCCACGGCGGCCGCCGTGATCGCCTACGTCGTCGCGGTGTGGACCCTGCCGAATCCGGCACCCCTCACGGCACCGCTCACCGCGCTCCTCGTCGTACAGGTCACCCTCTACGCGACCCTCACCACCGGGATCCGCCGGGTCAACTCGGTCGTCGTCGGGGTGCTCATCGCCACCGCGCTCAGCGCCCTGGTCGGCCTCACCTGGTGGAGCCTCGGACTGACGATCTTCGCCTCGCTGATCATCGGGCGGCTGGTGCGGGTCGACGAGTTCGTCCCCGAGGTGGCGATCAGCGCGATGCTCGTCCTGGGCGTCTCGCAGGTCGCCTCCACCGCGTGGGACCGCGTGCTGGAGACCCTGATCGGCGCGGGCGTGGGACTGCTGTTCAACCTGCTCCTCGCGCCACCGGTCTGGGTACAGCCCGCGGGCGCCTCCATCGACAGCCTGGCCCGGGCGATGGGACACATGTTCCGCGCCATGGGGGACGACGTCACGGGTCACATCTCGGTCCAGCGGGCGGCCGGCCGGCTCCACGAGGCCCGCCGGCTGGACCACGACATCGTGGAGGTCGACGCCTCGCTCCGGCAGGCCGAGGAAGGACTCACGCTCAATCCGCGCGTCAGGCAGGGACTGCTGTACCGGGTCGTGCTGCGCACCGGTCTGGACACCCTGGAGATCTGCGCCGTGGTGCTGCGGGTGCTCTCCCGCACCCTGACCGACCTGGCGAAGGCCTGTACCGAGGAGACACTGTTCCCCGCCGACGTGGCCACACCCCTGAAGGAGCTGTTCGGGCAGTTGGCCGGAGCCATCGAGAGCTTCTCGGAGCTGATCACCACTCCGGTCGCCGAGAACGCCGAGGAGGCGGAGGAACGACTGGCCCGCGCACTCGCCGTCAGCCGCACCACCCGGGACCGGGTGGCGGACCTGCTCCTCGAGGCCGTTCAGGAACACCCCGGACAATGGCAGTTGCACGGAGCCCTGCTCGCCGAGGTGGACCGGATTCTGGACGAGCTCGACATCGACAAGCGCACGGAACGCCTGGGCAAGGAGCTCGACCGGCGTTCGGCGCTCGTGCACGAACACCACCCCTGGCTGCGCGCCGTGTCGCGCCGGCTGCGGGGCCGTCAGAACTGAGCACGGCGCGGACCGGCGGCCGTCACGCGGCGGCCGATCGCGCTCACCCCGGAGCCGGGAGCCGCTCGATGGCGACCAGTGCCGCGTCGTCGGCCAGACGGCCGCCGGCGTGCCGGACGAGGTCGGCGCAGAGCGACTCCAGCAGGCGCTCCGGGGTCTGGCCGCACCAGGACGCGGCCCGTTCCCGGAGCGGATAGAAGACCCCCGACCGGTTCCGGGACTCGATGACACCGTCCGTGTACAGAAGCAGGGTGTCTCCGACGCCGAAGGCGAACGTCTCCGTCATGTGCTCGGTGACCACCAGGTGCGCCAGACCGAGCGGCGGGGCGGGCACCCGCACATGGAGCGGGATTGCCTCGCCCGCCCGCAGTAGCAGCGGCGGCGGATGACCGCAGCTGACCAGGTGGAGCTCGGCGGCGGCATCGGGGATGTCGAGAACGGCCGCGGTGACGAAGGACTCCGCGAGATCCTCGTCCTCGTCCCCGTCCCCGTCCCCGCCGTCGTGGACGGCGAAGTCCTGCTCAGGGGCGACGCTCAGCTCCAGATGCGCCACCAGATCCGGCAACCGTGACTCCTGGCGGGACAGCGCGTGGAAGGCGCCCAGCACACTTGCTGCCTCACCGATCGCGGACAGCCCCTTGCCGCGCACATCACCGATGATCAGCCGGGTGCCGTCACTGGTGCGGGCGGCCGCGTAGAGATCGCCCCCGATCTGCGCCTCAGCCTCCGCGGCCAGATACACCGAGGCGATGCGCAGCGGACCACTTCGTACGGGCAGCGGCCGCAGTACCACATGCTGCGCCGCCTCGGCCACCGAACGCAGCTGCGTCACCGCCTGCTCGTTGCGTTCTCGCAGGTGGGCGAAGAAGGTGACGAAGGCGGAGATGAGGATGAGCGCGACGATCTGGTAGGTGTGGTTGAGGTCGCTGACTCCGGTGTGTCCGACGGCCACGAGGGACTGGGCCAGTACGGCGACGGCACCGACGAACGCCGTCAGGTGCGGCCCGGCGAACGAGGCGGCCAGCGCGGGTGCCGCCACCAGGAACGGGCCGAGATGGACATCTGACGGCGTGACGATGTCCACCACCGTGACGAGGGCGATCAGCGCGAACGGCATCGCCACGAGTGAGTTCCTGCGCCGTCCGGACTCGCGGAACGACTGCACGAATCGCCGGGAAGCCATGCTTCCGGAATACCTCACCCGGTCCGCCACCGCCCCTCGTGGGACGGTCACCACGGCGTACGAGGAGCGGCAGGACCCTCCCGCACCGTCACTCCGCGTCGCTCACTTCTCACCCGAACGTCGGCGGTCTTCACTCCCCTGCTCCTCGTGTCGCGCTGTTCCGGCCGGGCCTGGCGACGCTGAGCCCAACCAACCGTTCCACGACGAAGAGAGAACAGCATGACCGTCTCGACCTTCCTCGCCCCGCGGAGACGGATACGAGGGCGTCGCGCGCAGGCCCTCGCCGCAGCGCTCACCACGGCCGCCCTCGCCGCGGCCCCAGTTCCCGCCGCCGCAGCCGACGGCGGCGATCCGGCCGCCGCCAAGCCCACGGTGGTGCTGGTGCACGGCGCGTTCGCCGATGCCTCGGGCTGGAACGGCGTGGTGGAACGACTGAAACGTCATGGGTACCAGGTCACGGTCCCGGCCAATCCGCTGCGCGGGCTCGCCGGTGACTCCGCGCACCTTGCCGGTGTCCTGAAGACCATCAAGGGACCGATCGTGCTGGCCGGGCATTCCTACGGCGGTGCGTTGATCGGCAACGCCGCCGCCGGGAACCCGAACGTCAAGTCGCTGGTGTACGTGTCCGCGTTCATGCCGGACAAGGGAGAGGGACTGGCGGATCTGGGCACGAAGTTCGCGGGCAGCGAGCTGAACACGGCCCTGAAGCCGGTGCCGTCCGTGGGCTCCGACGGCAAGGAGGTCACCGACCTGTACATCCGGCCGGAGAAGTTCCACGACGTCTTCGCGGCGGACGTGCCCTCGGGCACCGCGGCCGCGCTGGCCGCCGCCCAACGCCCCATCAGCGGAGCCGCGTTCATGGACAAGGCGACCGCGGCGGCCTGGCGCACCATCCCGTCCTGGGCGCTGGTCGCCACCCGGGACAAGGCCATCGCCCCGGACCTCGAACGCTTCGAGGCCCGGCGCGCCAGATCGCACACCGTCGAGGTCGACTCCTCCCACGCCGTGATGATCTCGCACCCCGACGCCGTCGCCGACCTGATCCGGCAGGCCGCCGGAGACCGGACGGCGGCGGACTCGCCGATGGCCTCGACGGGTACCAGCACCCTGATCCTGGCCTCCCTGGGCGCACTCGCGGGCGTGAGCATCCTGACCGGCGCGGGCCTCTTGGCGGCGGCACGCAGGCGCCGCGCCACCGACAGCGGCACGGCTCTCTGAGGGGAGGGCTCCGGAGCAGTCCGGTCTCGGAGACCGGAACCGGACTGCCCTGGTCGTGCACCGCCTCCCGCCGATGCGGGAGGCGGTGCTACGTTCCCGCGACGGCTTTGGCCCTGACGGCGTTCGGCAAGGCGGCCGAGGACATGAAGTCGGGCATCGCCGCCCCCGGGCTGCGCTCCGGCGGCCCGCGCGCCTTCGCGCCCGCCGTGGTCAACGGGGTGAAGGCGGTGTGGGCTCGGCGACACCGAGCTCCTTGTCCGCCCGGCGGATCAGCCCCGGGAGGGCGTCCCAGTCGATCTTCTCCAGGTCCACGGACTTGGCACCCGGCGCGAGGGTGCCGCCGGCCCGTTCGCGGGTGGCCTCGCCGTCCCGGTACGCGTAGACGTCGTACAGGTTCTTGTTCTTTGCGACCGGGGCCTCGACGCGCGCGTGCTCCTCGAACAGCGTGAACGAGGTGATCCGGGTGCCGCCCATCACCGGCTTGAGCGCGGCGATGACGGACCGGGCCCCGGCGGGCGTCAGCAGATCCTTGGTCCGTGCCTCGTTCGCCTCCTTCGCCCCGTCGTTCCCGGCGGCCGAGGGACCGTTGGAGGCCTGGGCCGGGGCGGACGGGGTGCTGCCGGAAGTCTTCGTGTCCCGGTCGGGCACCAGCGACCACACCAGGACGCCGGTCAGGGCGGTCCCGGCGAGAGCGGTGGTGATCGCGAAGGCGCGGCCCCGCCGGATCCGGCGACGGATCTCCTGGGTGCCCAGTGTCGCGGGCTCCGGACGCGGGGGAGCGGGGACGGACCGGCTACCGGGCCCGGGTGCGCCGGCCGGGCGCCGGACGGGGGTGATGGGCAGGGTGGTGGTCGGGCCGGACGGTGGTCGGGCCGGACGGTATCGCGTCCCGCAGCGTGAGCGGCTCCGGGTGCGGCGGTGCGGCATCCCGCGGGAGCCGGGGGTCCTGCCGGGGCGGCGTCACGGCAGGCGCGCGCACCGCCGCCAGCATCCGGTCCAGTTCCTCGGGGTTGGGCCTGGCCGCCGTGTCCCGGGTCAGCAGCGCGGTCAGTACGGGAGCCGGCGGACCGGCCTGGCAGGGCGGCGGGATCTCTTCGTCGAGCACGGCCGCCAGCGTCGCCGGCGTCGTCGCCCTGCGCAGCGGATGCCGGCCCTCCACCGCGATGTACAGCATCATGCCGAGCGACCACAGGTCCGAGGAGGGGGCGCCCTCCTCACCGCGGATCCGCTCCGGCGCCATGTAGTCGGGGGAGCCGATGATGGAGCCGGTCGCCGTCAGGCTGGTGGACTCACGGATCGCGGCGATGCCGAAGTCGGTGAGCACCGGGCTGCCGTCGGCCCGCAGCAGTACGTTGGCGGGCTTGACGTCCCGGTGCACGATTCCCGAGGCGTGGGCGGCGCGCAGCGCGGACAGCACCCCGCAACGAGGCGGCCACGCCGTCGTGCGGCATGAGTGGTGACCGCCGTCGGCCGCTTCGCTGCAGCGAAGCGGCCGACGGCTGCCACTCACTCATGGAAGAGCGGCGAGACGTCGGCCGTTCGCGTGAGACAGGTACTACGTGAAGCGGGTGCTACTTGGGCGGCCGGATGTTCCCGGTGCCCATGTTGCCCTGCTGCTCGATCTGCTCCTGCAGCTTCCGGGCCTTCTCCTGGAGCCGCTGGCGCTGCTCAGGGTCGGTGGTGCGCTCAGCGGCCTCGTTCATCTGCCGGGCCTTGTCGCGCAGCTGCTGCGCACGGTCACCGGATTCACGTGCAACGCTCATCATCGCTCCTTGTGCGGTTGGGAAGAGCGGGCTCCATCAGAGAACCAGCGCCGCCGGTTCACCGCACCTCGAATCGTCACTCAACGTGACCGTGTGCCGAGGGGGTGGTGCGGCGCTGGCATGATCGAGGGCATGAACGAGAGCATCATCGCCGCGTGTGACGGGGCATCGAAGGGCAATCCGGGGCCTGCGGCCTGGGCATGGGTCGTGGCCGACGCGCAGGGGCGACCGGAGCGCTGGGAGGCGGGCCCGCTGGGGACGGCGACCAATAATGTCGCCGAACTCACGGCGTTGCAGGAACTGTTGGAGTCCACGGACCCGGCCGTGCCGGTCGAGGTGCGGATGGACTCGCAGTACGCGATGAACGCGGTGACGAAGTGGCTGCCGGGGTGGAAGCGTAACGGCTGGAAGACATCGGCGGGAAAGCCGGTGGCCAACCGTGACCTGGTGGCAGGCATCGACGCCCTGCTGACCGGCCGGACCGTGAAGTTCGTCTACGTCCCCGCGCACCAGGTGGACGGGGACCCGCTCAACGCCCTTGCCGATCAGGCCGCGAGCGAGGCCGCGGTGGCGCAGCGGCCGGCCGGTACCGCGCATGGTTCGCAGCTGCCGAAGCCCGCTCCAGCCCGCGCGACGGAGGGGCGGAGTAAGAACGCTCCGGCGAAGAAGGCGGGGGGTGCGGCGCGTTCCGGTGCAACCATCCGGGCGCGGTTCGCCGGCCGCTGCCAGTGTGGAAAGCCCTACGCGGCCCAGGAGATGATCGCCAAGAACCCGAACGGCTGGGGCCACCCGGAGTGCCGCACCGCGTCCGCCTGAGGCGCGGTTGCGCCGGGCCCACGCACCCGGTGCGGGCCCGGCGGACGCCGAGCGGCGACGGGAGTGGGCGAGTGGCCACGCGCGACACCGGCCGCGTGCCATGATGCGGCTTTGACGGCGGCAACCGCTGCGCACCACCGATGTCCTGCAGGTGCCGCCGGGGGCAACCGCGAAGCGCTGGGGGGCGTATGGGAAGCACGGGCACGGTTCTGCGCGAGTTGCGCGGTGCGCAGAAGACGGCCAAGGGGGTGTCGCTGTACTCGCGGTACGTGAACCGGCCGGCCGGCCGGGTGTTCGCCGCCGCCGCGTACCGCATCCGGCTGACACCCAATCAAGTCACCTTGATCAGTGCGGTGTTCACCTTCGCCGCCATCGCCGCGGTGGCGCTCGCCCGGCCGTCCTGGGGGCTCGCGGCTGCGGTGTACGCGGGCCTCGCCGTCGGCTTCGCCCTCGATTCGGCCGACGGACAGCTGGCCAGGCTGACCGGGCGGGGAGGGCCGGACGGCGAGTGGCTGGACCATGTCGTGGACTGCGCCAAGATGATCCTCGTACACACCGCCGTCCTGATTTCGTTCCAGCGGTTCTTCGAACTGCCGTCCCAGGGCTGGCTACTGCTGCCGCTGGGCTTCCTGTTCACCGCCGTACTGACCTTCTGCGCCGGGCTGTTGCGTGAGCAGCTGGGCAAGGCGGCCGTCCGGCCCGCGACGGGTGGCAGCGTCCCGGCCCCGGTGTCCCGGGTGCGGGCCGTGGCGCTGCTGCCCGCCGACTACGGGGTGTTCTGCCTGGTGTTCCTGCTGCTCGGCGACCGGACCGCGTTCCGCTTCGGATACGCGGTGCTCGCCGTCGTGCACGCGCTGTTCCTGGTGGCGTTCCTCGCCAAGTGGTTCAGGGAGCTGAAAGCGCTCCGGAGTGCGGACTGACGAGCGTGTCCAGCGCCCGGCGCAGCTGGGTGCTGGACGTGTGCACGGTGTACGGGAAGTAGACCACCTCCACGCCGACCTCGGCGAAGTCGCGCTCCAGCCGCTTGCCCTTCTCCGTGTCCCGCCAGTCGTCCCCCTTGAAGATGACGTCGAACCTGACCTGCTGCCAGGTCTCGACCTTGTCGGGCACCGTCTCCACGAACGCCGCGTCCACGTACCGGACGCTGCGTACGATCTCCAGCCGTTCCGGCAGCGGAATCACCGGCTTGTGGCCCTTGGCGAGCGCGGCCATCTCGTCCGAGACGACGCCCGCGACGAGGTAGTCGCACTGGCTGCGGGCATGCCGCAGGATGTTCAGGTGCCCTACGTGGAACAGGTCGTAGACCCCCGGCGCGTAGCCGACCCTGTGCACCATCCGTTCTCTCCCCCCACGGTGAACGTGATGTCCGTGTCCCGCGGCAGTTGTCCGGACATGGCGTCCGGTGGAGCGGGATATCGGTATCGCTGTTGATGGTGGAACGACCTTACTGTGAAGACCACTTGCGCATCACGTGAACGGATAAGCTCACTTTTGGGGCTGTTCCTTGGGGGGAACACAGATGTTCCGGGGGGAAAGGCGAGCGTCCATGTCCGATGCCGACCGTTACACACCGTTCGAGGGTCGTACGCTGCTGGTCGTCTCGACGAACTACGCGCCGGAGCTGACGGGCATCGGCCCGTACGCCGCGCAGCTCGCCGAGCACTGGGCCGCGTCCGGGGCCGAGACCCACGTACTGACCGGCATGCCGCACTATCCGTCCTGGCGGACCGAGGCCGGGTACCGCGGCGTGTGGCGGGTCACCGAGCAGCGGGCCGGGGTCACCGTCCACCGGCGCAGACACTATGTGCCGACCCGGCAGAGCGCCCTGCGCAGAGCCGTGTTCGAGGCGACGGTGCTCGGGCACGGACTGCTGTCGCCGCCTCTTCCGCGCCCGCCGGACGCGGTGATCTCCCAGCTGCCCAGCCTCGCGGGCGGCGTCCTGGGGGCCCGGCTGGCCCGCCGCCTGCACGTCCCGTACATACCGGTCGTGCAGGATCTGATGGGCGCCGCCGCCGCGCAGAGCGGAATCCGGGGCGGCGGCCGGGCGGCGGCCCTCGCCTCGGCGGCAGAACGTTACGCGCTGCGCGGCGCCGCCCTCGTCGGCGTCATCCACGAGACGTTCGTCCCGCGCGTCACCGCGTACGGCGTGGACCCCGGACGCATCCGTCTCGTCCCCAACTGGTCGCATGTGCAGGCGCCTTCGGCCGACCGAGCCCGGACGCGGGCGAGACTCGGCTGGAGCGAGGGCGCCCCCGTGGTCCTGCACTCCGGGAACATGGGGCTCAAGCAGGGCCTGGAAGTCCTCGTCGACGCGGCCCGGCTGGCACCGGGGATCCACTTCGTGCTGATGGGGGACGGGAACCAGCGCGCGGCGCTGCTGGGGCGCGCGGCGGGCCTGCGCAACCTCGATTTCCTGCCGCCCGCCGCCTCCGAGGAGTTCACCGACATCCTCGCCGCCGCCGATGTGCTCGCGGTGACCCAGCGGGCGTCCGTGCTCGACATGAGCGTCCCGTCCAAACTCACCTCGTACTTCGTCTCGGGCCGCCCCGTCGTCGCCTCGGTCGTCGACGGCGGCGGCAGCGCCCAGGAGATCCACCGGTCCGGCGCCGGGATCCTCGTCGCACCGGAGGACCCCGCCGCGCTGCTGTCGGCCGTACGCAAGCTCGTCGAGGCACCGGCCGAGGCGGACCGGCTCGGCGCCAACGGGCCGCGGTACGTCGCACGACACCTGAGCCGGGAGGCGGGCCTCGCCCGCTTCGACGCACTGCTCACCGAGGTCCTCGCGGACGCACAAGGGAGACCACGCCGATGACCCAGCCGATCCGCGCACTGGAGGACCAGGACGAACCCGCGCTGCTGCGGGACCAGTTCCGTCAGCTCCTGCGCTACCGCGCCCTGCTCGCCTCCGGCGTGGTCCTCGGACTGCTCGGCGGCGGCTGGCTCGCCCTCAGCGGCGAGGAGAGCTACACGTCGACGGGCGAGGTCGTCGTACGGTCCGCCGCCTCCGACCCCTTCGCCGCGGGCGCCTCCGCCGACAAGGGCATCAACATCGGCTCCGAGCGGCAGACCGCCGTCAGCGACACCGTCGGCACCCTGGCCGTCGGGTCTCTGGCCAGGAACGGCGACCGGGTGGAGGTCGGCACCCTGCTGTCCGGTCTCCAGGTCACCAACCCGCCCAACACCCTCGTGCTCCGCTTCTCGTACACCGGCCGCACCCCCGCCCTCGCGAGAGCGCGGGCCCAGGCGCTCGCCGACGCCTATCTGGAGATCCGCCGACAACGCACCGAGGACAGCATCGCCAACATGGTCGACGGCTACCGCGGCCAGCTGAAGCCCCTCACCGAACAGCGCGACCAACTCGCCGAGCAGGCCGGCGCAAGCAACGACGTGACCAGCGCCCGAGCCAACCTCGTCGTGTCGATCTCCGAACTGAGCCGGAAGATCTCCGAGTTGCGCGCCCTGGACACCACCCCCGGCTACCTCACGAAGAAGCCCGTCGCACCCACCGCACCCACCGGCGCCGGACTTCCCCTGCTACTGGGGCTCGGCGGCGTCGTCGGCCTCGCGCTCGGACTGCTGCTGTCCTGGGTACGGCTCGTCTTCGACCCGGCCGTGCGCTCCACCCGGGAGCTGGTCCGCTCGCTCGGCGCCCCGCTGCTCGGCACCCTGCCCAGGGAGCGGGCGGCGGCGGGCGCGCTGCTCGCCATCGGGCGGAGCGGGAGCCGGCTCGCCGAGGAGTACCGGGCGGTCGCCTTCCGGCTTGCCTACGACCCGTTGTTCGCCCAGCGCCGCAGACTCCTGGTCACGTCCCCGCGCGGGGCCGGCGACGCACCGGCCGCCGCCGCCGTCAACCTGGCCGCCGCCTTCGCCGAGATGGGACGGGACGTACTCCTGATCGAGGCCGATCTGCGTACCCCGTCCCTGGCCCGGGCCCTCGGCCCGGCCGTGCAGGGCGCCCGGCCGAGCTGGGCGACGGAGGGCGAACGGGCCTGGCCGTCGGAGAGCCGGATGAACGTGGACGTCCCCGGATCGGGCGCCTTCACCCTGATAGCGGGCCGGCGCACGGACAACGTGCCCCGGGCCCTGACCTCCGCGCCCGTCGGACGGATCGTCGCCGAGGGCGACCGGCCGGGCGCCGTCGTCATCGTGCTGGCCCCGCCCGTGCTGTCGTACGCCGACGCCGTCGCGCTGATCGACCGGGTGGAGGGTGTCATGGTGGTCTGCGACCCCCGCGAGGTGCACCGCAGCGACCTGGAACGGATCCGCGAGATCATCGGAGCGGCCGGCGGCACCGTGCTCGGCGCCCTGCTGCACCCCGGCCGGAGCCGCCAGGAACGCCGGGCCCGCAAGAAGTCCGGCAAGCGCCGCGCGGGCGGCGACCGGCCCGGCCGGGCCGAGGACGGCCACGGCCCCGAGCGCGCCGGCGACCCCGCCGAGACCCTCGGCCTGCGCACCTTCGACTCCACCGCGGGACACAGATGAGGGCACGGACCGCGATCCTCTGCTCGGTCGCGGACCAGGGCGTCGCGGCGCTCACCAACATCCTGGTGCTGGTGGCCGCCGCCCGGCTCTCCACCGTGGCCGACTTCGCCCGCTTCTCGGCCGTCTACCTCGTCTTCACAGTGCTGCTGGGCGTCTTTGGTGCCTACACCGGGCAGCCGCTCGTCCTGCGGCGCGGCGAGCGCGACGAGGTGGGCGGCGCGTGCCGGTCCGCGGTCACCTTCACCCTGCTCGCCGCGGCCGGGCTCGGCGCCCTGCTCGCCGCCGTCTGCCTGCCGCTGCCGGGCGCCACCGCGCGTGCCCTGATGATGCTGGGACTGGTCCTGCCGGTGGTTCTGGGGCAGGACACCATGCGGTACGCCTTCTCCACCCTGCACCTGCCGCACCTGGCCCTGGCGGGGGACGCGCTCAGACTGGCCTGTGTGCTGGGCGCGCTGGCCATGCAGCCCCACGGCGCCCCGGCATCGCGGCTCGTCACCGTCTGGGGACTGTCCGCACTGCCGGCCCTGCTGCTGTCGGCCGCCCTGCTGCACCGCAGAGTGGCCGGAACACCGCTGCGGCTCACGGCCCTGCTGCGGCGAGGGCATCTGGGGCGGCGCTTCGTGGTGGAGTTCGGCGTGGGCAACGCCACCAGTCAGCTCTCCGTACTCGGACTCGGCACGGTCGGCAACCCGCTGGTGGTCGGCGCCCTGCGCGGCGCGACCACCCTCTTCGGACCGCTGAACGTACTGTTCACCTCGGCCACCGGCTTCGGCCCGCCCCTGCTCGGACGGCTCTCCTCCCAACGGCGCAGGGTACGCGCCACGGCGACGCTCGCCGCCGTCCTGGCCGCCACGGCCGCCGCCTGGGCCACCGCACTCGCCCTGCTGCCCGACGGAATCGGCCGTCATCTGCTCGGCGACACCTGGCCCACGGCGGCCGCCCTGCTCCCCGCGACCGGCAGCCAGTACGCGGCGATGGCCGTCGGCACCTGCGGACTGCTGGCCCTGCGGATGCTCGACCCCCGTACCACCCTCTCCATCCAGGTGGTCTTCTCACTCGCCGCCGTGGCCTTCCTCACCGGCGGCTATGTGCTCGGCGGGGTGCCGGGCGCGGCCTGGGGCCTGTGCCTGGGATCCGTCTGCAAGGCGGCGGCCACCTGGACCCGGGTGGCCCGGCTGAGCCGCCGCGCCCCGGCCGACCAGGCGCCCGTCAGCGCGCGCGCCATCCGTTCCGGCTCCTGAAACTGGTGACCAGCAGCAGACACAGGGCCGCGATCGCCAGCTTCCCGACGGACTGCAACAGCGGCCCGCGCAACAGGATGAAGGTGTACCCGGCGATCAGCGGAGCGGCGATCGCCAGAACACTGCCTGGGCCCGGACCGTCGCGGGAGACGGCGCGCGCGTAACGCCGGTCGGTGCGTGCCGCGGCGTACCCGATCAGTGCGAACGCACCGACCATGCCCGGAGCGCCGAAGTCGACCCAGAGCTCGGTCCACAGCGGCGCCGACAGATTGGTCATGTTCATCCCCATCCACTGGCCGACGCGCACCCCGGTGTCGTCCGGCTTGCCGCTCCACACCGACCGGGGCACGAAGAACAGTGCGGAGCCCGCCAGTTGACGCCCATAGGTGTGGCCTCGGGTGTCGACCCAGGAGACGGTGTTGGCGAACATCACCGCCTGGTCGTAGTCCTTGGTGGCCAGCGGCTCGAAGACCGACGACGAATCCACCGGCCGGTACCCGGAGCTGTCGTAGCGGAACCGGTCCGCGTACGGGAACAGCACCAACGCCCCGACCACCCCCGTGGCCAGCACCGAGCGGTACATTGCCGCGCTGCTCGGGAACGCGGTGAACAGGAGCGAGACCAGTACGGTCACGAACCAGTAACGAGCATTGGAAATCGGGTTGTTGACGATGACGTTGAGGACCAGCAACGCACACCAGACAAGCACCGTCGAGGGGGAACGCCGGGCCCGGCGCGAGGTCACCAGCCGACGGGTCCAGAAGAGCAGCCCGAGCAGCGCGGGTACCGTACCGAAGCCCTTGAGGAAGGCCGACCCCACATGGGACTCGTCCGACACCACCCCGCTGGCCGCGACCGAGGCGCTAATCTCCTGGCGACTGGTGAAGAAGATGGCGGGCCCGCCGAGCTTCACGATGTAATAGCCGCTCGCCGCGAAGGCCAGCACCACCAGCAGCCTGAGCCGGCCCCGGTGCGCCGTAGCCGGACCGCTCCCGGAGCGTGCGGTGGCCCGGCGGCGCAGCGGGCGCCGGGACGCCAGCAGCGCCCCGAGATCGAACGCCGCACACCCCACCAGGACCAGCGCGATGGCCGTCACCAGATCCGACCGCGGCCCGACCATCGGGGTGGGGGTCTGCCCGATGACCACCTGCGCGAACGGCGCCACCCCCATCGCGATGTACACGAACATCCAGAAGACGCCCTGCAACAGGCGGCGCCGGGTGGACAGGATCATCGTGGCGAGCCGGGCCCCCGCATAGCAGGTCAGCACGAGCTGCAGCCAGTACGCGCTGTCCCGGACTCCGGTGCCTGGCTGCGCGGCGATCACCGCGGGCAGGAAGCAGACCAGGCCGAGGATGAGCGGCACGGCGAAGGCGCGCGACAGCATGGCCCACGACAGGGGCTTCGCCGGCGGCCGGACCGGGTCCTGCGGGCCGTGCTCCGGTACGGGGGCGGACGGCGCCGCCTCGTGCACAGACGTCATCTGCCCCCCCGTTCAGTGGATCTGTGAACACTCTAACGAATCAACCCACTTGGGGGGTTTGGATGACTAGTCTGTAAAAGACCGGCCGAGACTGAGGGGAACTCTGGTGAAGATTCTGCACGTCGTCACACTGCACACTCCGGACCACGCGTTCGGCGGTCCGACAAGGGTGGCGCTCAACCTGGCGAAGGTCCAGCGGGCCGGCGGCGACGACGCCCGCATCATGGCACTGGGCGACGGCTTCGAGGGGCGGCTGCCGCGGGAGGTCGAGGGAGTCCCGGTCCTTCTCTTCCGCGCTCGTCATCTGCTTCCCATGTTCGAGGTCAGCGGAATCACCTCCGGCGCTCTCCTGCTCGCCGCCCGGCGCATGATGCGCGGCGCCGATCTCGTCCATGTCCATCTGATGCGCGACCTGGTGACGCTCCCCGCCGCGCTGCTCGCGCTGGCCTCCCGCACGCCCCTCGTTGTCCAGACCCACGGCATGGTGGACCCGACCGAGAAGCGGGTCGCCCAGCTGACCGATCTGCTGGGCGTACGCAAGGTGCTGCGCGAAGCCGACGCCGTGCTGCATCTGACCGAGATGGAACGCCTCGATGTGAACGCCGTTGCCGCGCCGGTGCCGTTGACCCGCACCGTACGGCTGGTCAACGGTGTACGGCCGCAGAAGCCGAAGCCCGCCCGCGCGCCGGGGCGGCCGCCGACGGTCCTCTTCCTGGGCCGGATCCAGGAGCGCAAGCGTCCGCAGGACTTCGTCGCCGCGATTCCGACGGTCCTGGCCGAGCACCCGGACGCCCGGTTCGTGCTCGCCGGACCCGACACCGGAGCGCTGTCGGCGACTCTCGAACTCGCCCGCGAACTGGGGGTGATGGGCTCCCTCCACCACAGGGGACCGCTCGGCCACGAAGAGGTTCTGGCCGCGGACCGGCAGGCCGATGTGTACGTACTGCCGTCGATCGAGGAACCCCTGGCCGTCTCCGTCCTCGAAGCGATGTCCGTCGGCACCCCCGTGGTCATCACCCGCACCAGTGGCCTCGCGGACGATGTCGCGCGGGCCGGGGCCGGCCGGGTGATCGACAGCCGGGTCGGCGAGGACGGGAAGAACGCGCTCAAGGTGGCCGGGGCGATTCTGGAACTCCTCGAACCCGCAGCCAACGACCTTGCGGGGAAGGCGGCTTGGGACTTGGTCAACAAGGACTTCACCATCGAGGCCGTGACCCGGACCCTCCGGCGGACCTACGAGGACGTGGTCCGCCGGAAGGCGCGCTGAGTCAAACGGGCTTCCGCTCACGGGACTTGAGCGCGATCTGCCAGCGGTAGAAGCTCATCGCCAGCGCGAAGTCGAACCCCGCCCGCCCGTCGAGAAAGCCCCGCCGGTACAGATACATGTACGCGAACGACACCAGGGGCTTGAAGGGCGCCTTGTGGAACAGCTGCCCCTGGCGCGACTTCACCCGCCGCACCTGCTCCTTGACCTCGGGGTGATGCTCCAGCCACGCCTCCCAGTCCGAGTACCGGTTGTGCCGCTCGAACCAGGCCGTGACCGGGTCGAGATCCTGGTGCTCGATCGGATTGCGCAGCGGGGCCGCCGACTCGGCGACCGGCTGGTAGTGCCCCTCGACCTCGCCGATGCCCGGCGCGTCGAGATCGCCGACCTCCGGGTACCGGCAGCGGGTCCGGTCGGTCAGTGACCGCTTGCGGATGGTGTAGCCGTGCCGCAGCCGCTTCCCGGAGAACCAGTAGCCCAGCGGTATGTCGTACGCGGCCGGTCTCCGCGCGCCGGGATCGGCGAAGATCCGGCGCAGTTCGGCCAGCAGCCCGGGGCTCAGCCGCTCGTCCCCGTCGAGCAGCAGAATCCAGTCCAGATCCGTGCGGACATGGTCCAGGCACCACTGCTTCTTGCGCGGATGACCGCCGTCCCAGGTGTACGTGATCACCTCGGCCCCGCACTCCTCGGCGATCTTCGCCGTGTCATCCGTACTGTGCGAGTCGACGACGACGACCGCCTCGAAGTGGCCGAGCACCGACTTCACCGCCTCGGCGATGTTGAGCCCCTCGTTCTTCGTGGGGATCGCCACTGCTATCGGCAGCTTGTTCATCCGTGCTCTCCTTCGGGCAGCCAGGCGTAGCAGCCTGTGGAGGTGAAGGTGCGGGCCGCGTCCGGGAGGGTGATCCCGGCCCGTTTCCCGGCGGCGGCGGAGCCCGAGCCCAGGTTCCTGCCGTTCACCCCGGTGATCTGCCAGGTGCAGTTCCCGGTGGGGGAGACGTTGTGGTAGCGGCCCGGCCGGAGCTGCTTGTCCCGGTACGTGCCGTCCGCGTACCCCCGGGCGGCCTCTCGCACCAACTCCCGGTGCTGGGTGCAGAGATGCTCGACGGCGGGCTTCGCGTCGGCGAGCTCGCCCGTCACGATCGCGGCGACCGCCACCTCCCGGTCGGCCTTCACCAGGTACGTCAGCCTGTCGCAGGTCTCCTGGCCCGTCTGGAGTACGGCCGCCGGGTCCATGCCCTTGGGCACCCGGTCGACCAGATACTCCTTCTGCTTCTTGTTGAACGAGCCCGTGGCCGGGGTGAGTTCATCGGTGGGCTTCGGTGGTTCGCTCGCCTGCGGAGCCGCAGATTCGCTGGACGCGGTGGCTCCGGGACCGTTCGACGGGGAAACGGCAGGGGGCCGGGTGGCCGATGCCCCGGCGCCGCCCGCGTTCCGGTGGCCGTCGGAGGACGAGCCGCAGGCGGCCAGCGCCACCGTCAGTACGACGACGGCGGCGCCGGCCCGGAACGGGTACCTCATCCACCCGTCCTCAGGGAGTAGTGGGCACTGACCTGCGCGCTGCTCAACGCGGTCGGGTAGACGGCGGTCTCGTCGATCTGCCCGGCGAAGAAGCTGCTCGTCGGCTGGTTGGGCCAGCTGTTCAGGTTGTCCCCGCCGACCCGCCAGTAGCCGCTGTAGTTCTCGTTGCCGGTGTACAGGACGTTCGAGGCACGCAGCTGCCCGTCCACGTACAGCGCCATGCCGCCGGTGCCCTGCGTGGCGACGACATGGTGCCAGGTACCGTCGTTGTAGGCAGCGGGCGTTGTGATGGTCTTGGTTCCGCCGCTGTAGACCCCGAAGATCAGCCGCCCGTCATTGCTCATGTACACATGCTTGTCGTACTGGTTGCTGTTCTGCATGGTCACATTGCCGAAGCCGACGATCTTTCCTCCCCTGGTGGTCGTCGTCTTGATCCAGGTCTCCACCGAGAACCTGGTGGGCTGCGGATGACGCTTGTTGCTGTACGCGTACTGGTTCGATCCGTTGAAGCCGATCGCGGTCGAGGGACCCGCGACCGCGGCCGGAGTCTGCCGGTAGGCGGGGGAGTTGCGCAGGAATCCGTTGTCCAGCCCGCTGCCGGTGTCTGCGGCGAAGGTCGACGTACCCTCGTCGTACCGCCAGTACAGTGAAGCGCCGTCGGCCAGCACCCTGGCGGGATACTCCTCGGCGGCGGACACCACCGTGGCGGTCACGGCGACGGACTTGGCGCTGGTGTTGGTGCCGTCGCTCGCACTGATCCGGTACGAGTGGGTCTCACCCGCGGCCACGTCCGTATCGGTCCACCTCAGCTGCGGCCGGTCCCAGAACAGCGAGTAGCCCGTCGTGGTGTGCACCGGGGTGCTCGCACCGTCCTTGTAGATCCGGTAGGTGAGCTCACCGTCGTCGGCGTCGAAGCTCGTCTGCCAGTTGACCTCCACCTTGCCCGGGGCGACGGTCGACACACTGACGTTCGGCACCCACGGCGCCCCGGTGTCGGGGCCGTCGGCGAACCGGGTGAGGCCCTGCTGTGCGGACCCGTTGACGGTGGTGAACTCGCCGCCCACCCACAGATAGTGACGGCCGCCCTTGTCGGTCTGTGCCATCACCCGTGGTCCGACCGGCTCCCCGATGCCGTCGTTGGTGTCCGGGAACCAGGGGAGCAGCTTCGGGTCGTCGACGGACTGGGCCAGCAGATGCTTGCGTGGCTGGTCCGGGAACTCGCCCATGCTGGCGCAGTCGTGCGCGTGACTCCCGCTGTACAGAACGCCGTTGTGTACGAGAACGGCCTGGGTGGCGCCCAGGCAGGTGTCCCGCCAGCGCTGTTCGAAATTGCTGAGGTTCAGCGCGATCCGGCCGTCGAAGACGCCGCCCCCGGTGCCCTCGTTGGCGGTGTAGAAGCCGGTGGCGTCGGTGGTGATGTCCTGCACCGTGGACGTGTTCGGGATGAAGCCCGCCGGATAGCTCTTGGTCACGGCCCCGGTCGTGGCGTCCACCACGGCCAGCGCGTGCGAGGTGGTGCCGTTGACGGCGAAGAAGTTTCCGCCGAGCAGTACGTGTTCGCCGTCGGGCGTCAGCTCCACGGCCCGGCCGATCTCGTCCGCGTTGGCCGTCCAAGGCTTCAGTGCGGCGCCGGTGGTGACCGCGGCGAACTTGTTCCGGGTCTGTCCCGCCACGGTGTTGAAGTCACCGCCCAGGTAGACGGTGTCCGCGGTGACGGCCAGGGCCCGTACGGTCGCGGAGACGGAGACCTTGAAGTCCTGGCGCGGGGTGCAGGTCGCGGTGTCGATCGCGGCGACATTGCTCACCCCGACCCCGCTCACCGCCCCGAACTGCCCGCCGACGTACAGGGTCTTCTGGTCGGGCGAAAGTGCCAGGGTCCGTACGGTCGCCGTGCCCGACGAGAGCGTGAACGACAGCGTGCACCCCGTCGGCGCACCGGTCGCCGCGTCGAAGGCGGCGAAGTTCACCGCGGGCTGTTCGGAGGTGCCGGCGGGCGCGCCCGGTGGCCGGACGGTGGAGAAGGTGCCGCCGGCGTAGACGACACCGGCGTCCGAGGCGGCCATCGACCAGACGATGCCGTTGGTCTGCCAGGTGGTGAGATTGTCCGCGGTCAGCGAGACCGGCGGGGTGAGGGCCGCGGCCGGGGAACCCCCGGACGCGGCGGCGGTCAGTGTTGCGGCGAGCAGGCAGAGCGCAGCGGCCGCAGCCCGTGCCCTCCCGCGTCCGGCGGGTCTACGCCCCGTACTTCCGTTCATCATTCAGCTCCGAAGGTGAGAACGAGCTGCGGCCCTGGGACCGCGGTTTCTGCCTCGTCCGGCCGGCGGCGGAGACGGTCCGGTCCGCTGCCGGCCGGGACGAGTGGGCGGTCCGGGCCTCAGGCCCGGACCGGTGCGGACGCGCGCGGGACCACCGGGTGGCCGGTGGGGGCGGAGATCGCGCCCGGGTCGGTCCCCGGCGGGGCCGCCGGAAGCGGCTGCCGGGTGTTGTGGGTGACCGCCGGACCGGCCGGTGTGCCGGCCCGGCCGTCGGGCAGGTACGGATGTCTCATCGGTCCACCCGCACGGCCGCTCCGGCGAGTTGGTCGGCGAGCTGGCGGATGTCCGCCTCGACCATGATCCTGGCGAGCTCCTGCGATCTCACCGCCGGTTTCCAGCCGAGCAGTTCCTCGGCCTTGGCGGCGTCGCCGATCAGCGCGTCGACCTCGCTGGGGCGCTCGTACTTGGCGTCGTAGCGGACGTGCTCGCGCCAGTCCAGGCCCGCGTGGTCGAAGGCGTACTCCAGGAACTGCCGGACGCTGACGCCCTCGCCGGTGGCCACCACGTAGTCGTCCGGGCTGTCGAGCTGCAGCATCCGCCACATCGCGTCGACGTACTCGGGGGCGTACCCCCAGTCGCGCACGGCGTCGAGATTGCCCAGATGGAGATGGGTCTGCAGACCCGCCTTGATCCTGGCCACCCCACGGGTGATCTTCCGGGTCACGAAGGTCTCGCCGCGGCGCGGGGACTCATGGTTGAAGAGAATCCCGTTCACCGCGAACATCCCGTACGCCTCACGGTAGTTGACGGTCGCCCAGTACGAATACACCTTGGCGACGCTGTACGGGCTCCGCGGATGGAACGGCGTCTTCTCGTTCTGCGGCGGCGGTGTCGCGCCGAACATCTCCGACGACGACGCCTGATAGATCCGGGTGTCGATACCGCTCGCGCGGACGGCCTCCAGCAGCCGGATGGTGCCGAGACCGGTGATGTCACCGGTGTACAGCGGGGCGTCGAACGAGACGCGGACGTGCGACTGCGCACCCAGGTTGTAGACCTCGTCCGGCTGGATGTCGCGCAGCAGGTTCACCAGCGCGACCCCGTCGGCGAGGTCGGCGTGGTGCAGGACGAACGAACGGTCGTCCTCCTCCGGTCCCTGGTAGATGTGGTCGATCCGCTCGGTGTTGAAGCTCGACGAGCGGCGTATCAGTCCATGGACCGTGTACCCCTTGTCGAGCAGCAACTCGGACAGGTACGAACCGTCCTGTCCGGTCACGCCGGTGATGAGCGCGGTCTTCGCCACGACTACCCCCTCTGTGTTCGCCTGAAAGACTGTTGGTTCACACCGAAATTGCTTCGCACTGAAATTTCGCAATTGAGCGATCTATGGCAAAACGTCACCGTGGTCCACGGCTGCTGACACAATCCGAGCTATGACGACTGAACTCCCCGGCCCTCCCCAGGAACCCGTCCGCCCCCTCCTACGGCCCGGTGCCCGCATATTCGTCGCGGGCCACCGGGGCCTGGTCGGCTCGGCGGTGGTACGCCGCCTCACCGCCGCCGGACACGAGGTGATCACCCGCGATCGCGACCACCTCGATCTGCGCGACGCCACGCGGACCGAGGCATTCCTCCGGGAGGCCCGTCCGGACGCCGTGGTGCTGGCCGCCGCCAAGGTCGGCGGAATCATGGCCAACAGCACGTATCCGGTGCAGTTCCTGGAGGACAATCTGCGCATCCAGCTGAGCGTCGTCGCCGGAGCGCACTGTGCCGGGGTCGAGCGGCTGCTCTTCCTCGGCTCGTCCTGCATCTACCCCCGGCATGCCCCGCAGCCGATCCCCGAAAGCGCCCTGCTCGCCGGCCCGTTGGAGCCGACCAACGAGGCGTACGCGCTGGCCAAGATCGCCGGGATCGTGCAGATCCGGTCCTACCGGCGGCAGTTCGGCGCCGCGTACATCAGCGCCATGCCCACCAACCTCTACGGTCCGGGCGACAACTTCGACCTGGAGACCTCGCACGTACTGCCCGCGCTGATCCGCCGCTTCCACGAGGCGCGGCGGGACGGCTCGCCCACGGTCACGCTCTGGGGCTCCGGCAGCCCGCGCCGCGAATTCCTGCACGTCGACGATCTGGCCGACGCGTGCCTCCTGCTGCTGGAGCGCTACGACGGTGAAGAACCCGTCAACATCGGCTGCGGTCAGGACCTGACGATCAGCGAACTCGCCGAAACCGTAAAAGAGGTGACGGGATATCAGGGATCCATCGCATGGGACACGTCGAAGCCCGACGGCACCCCGCGCAAGCTGCTCGACGTCTCCCGGCTCACCACCCTCGGCTTCGCACCGCGCATCCCGCTGCGCGACGGGATCGCCCGCACGTACGCGTGGTGGCTGGAGCGGCTGACCGCACAGGTCTGAGCGGAGCCGACCGGTCCACCGGCACGGGCCGGCCGCCGCAACGCGACGGCCGCCCGTCCCACCGGCCCCGAACTGCCGGTTGTCCCGCACTTCTCGCATCGACCGCCGCCGCTCTCAGTACGCCCCGCGGCCGTCGGTGACGGCGCGCAGCGTACGGGCCATGAGTCCCATGTCCGTGGCCACCGACCAGTTGTCGACGTACCACAGGTCGAGCGAGACGGTCTCCTGCCAGGACAGGTCCGAACGCCCGCTGACCTGCCACAGGCCGGTCAGCCCCGGCCTGACGGCGAGCCGCCTCAGCTCCCGTTCGTCGTAGCGGGACACCTCCTCCGGCAGGGGCGGCCGTGGACCGACCAGCGACATGTCGCCCCGGAGCACATTGAGCAGTTGCGGCAGCTCGTCCAGAGACGTCCGGCGCAGCAGCCGGCCGATTCCGGTCACCCGGGGGTCGCGGCGCATCTTGAACATCGGACCGTCGTTCTCGTTCGCCGTAATCAATTGCTGCTTGCGGCTCTCGGCGTCCACCACCATCGTCCGGAACTTCCACATCGTGAACGGCCGGTTGTGCTGCCCGTGCCGGATCTGACGGTGCAGCGCCGGCCCGTCGGAGCCGAGCCGCACCGCCGCCCCGATCAGGAGCAGCAGGGGCGCCAGGACCAGCAGACCGAGTGCGGCGCCGATGCGGTCCACCGCGGCCTTCAGGAGCATCTGTGGTCCCCGGCGCACCGGCGGTGCGACGTGCAGCAGGGTCAGCCCGGCGGCGGCGGACGGCCGTATCCGGCCGGCCGCTATGCCCGAGAGCTCCGACAGTACGGAGAGCGGAAGCCCCCCGTCGTGCAGTCCCCAGGAGAGCCGGCGCAGCCGCTCCTCGGAGAGCTGCGGCCCGGGCACCACCAGAGCCAGGTCGGCATCATGGGCGAAGGCGCCGCCCAGCACCGTCGACGCGTCGTCGTCGGCCGGTGCCGGTGCGAGCCGCCCCGGCACCTGGACCTCGCACTCCAGCGGCGCGGCCCCCACCGGTATGGCGGCCACGACCCGGTAGGGATGGTCCGCACGGGAACCCAGCAGCCGCACCGCGCGTTCCACCCTCGAAGCCTCACCGACCACGAGTACCCGCCTGACCGTCCGCTGTCGCCGCAACCGCCGTACCCCCCACGCTGCCAGGCCCGCCGGCAGGCCGGGCAGCAGTGCCACGACCGCCGTCGCGGGATCGACCGCGTCACCGGTCATGGTCCGCAGCACGGCGAGTACGCCGATGAGCAGCAGCCAGTCGCCGGCCGTGGTCAGCACTCCCGGCGGATCGTCCGGCGACCGGCCCGCGTACCGGCCGCGTGCGGCCCGTACACCCGACCAGGCCAGCGCGGCCACCGCCGCGGCGACGCCGGGCCGCGGCTGGCCGCCCGCCCACAGGACGAGCCATGCCGGTATCCCCAGGCCGAGCAGTTCGGCGCCGATGACGACCGGCAGGCGCCGGCCCGTCCGTCTCTTGGCCGTGGCCGGTCCCGAACGTTCGCATTGTCCGGCAGGCACCCTCCATAAATCGTCAAGTTCTTTGCTGCGAGGCCGATTTGAAGCAGTCCGTGGACGCGGCGCCCCCGCCAGCCCCACGGGTCCTGATCTGTCCGAATCGGGTAGCTCGACATGCCCCATGAACCCCCCAGTCACAGTTGCATTGCCACAAACGGGACGCATCCGTCGATCCCATGGACTGACGGATGCGCCCGCGCTCGGTGCACGATATCCACACACGTGCCATTTTGCTGGAGTTCCAGTGAAGTTCAGACATGCGTACTGACTCTGAACTCATGCCGTTCCGCGCCGGATCACTTGGTCTGTGGGTGACTGTTCGCATTTGGAGGGTGCCGGAATCGCACGGTGTGCGGACATGCAGGTCAGCAGTTGCATGGTTTCACCAACAGGCTCGTCCCGGGAGATGCACCGTCGGGATCAGGACACCCGGCCGGGAACGGGAGCGGGGACGTGCGGTGACTCCCGTGGAGACGAACCGGGCCGTCACCGTCGTCGTGGGACTGCGCCTCGGGGTTTCGCCGGCGTACTGCGCGAGAACGGGTGCGCCCTGCACAAGTTGGGTTCGCTGCCGCACATTTCGGCTGCCGGGACCTGCGCCACGGGAACGCACGGCCGGGAGGTCGGTAACAGTTACATAGCGGGCGCCGTCCGGGGGACCGAGGTCACAGGCCGCCGTCGGGTTCGTCGTCGGGCCGGGACGGCCAGCCGCTCGGGGTCCGTCCCGGCGCCAGCCGCTCCACCACCTCGGCCAGCTCCTCGCAGGCACGCTGGATCCTGAGGCGGATGTTGCTCTGCTCGGTGACGACGGCCGCGAGCAGCAGCGCGGTCAGGGCCACCGAACCGTTGAACACGGCGAGATTCACCATCACATGAAGGATGCTGTGGCCCTCGAACGGCCCCACTCGCTGCGTTCCCGCGACGACCGCCAGGACCGACACCAGAAAGGCGCACGGCGCGCTCCCCGCCAGCCGGAAACGCAGGGCCGCCCAGATGATCAGCGGGAACACCAGGTAGATCATCGCCAGCGAGGTCCTGGTCGCCACCAGCGAGACCGCCACGGACACCACCGCCAGCGCGCTCGCCTCGATCCACCGGTCCGCGGCCCGCGGCATCCGCACCCTGCGCACCACGAGCAGCAGCGGGGTGACGACGAGCACGCCCGTCGCGTCCCCCGACCACCATGCCGTCCAGACCGGCCAGAAGCCGCTCAGCGGCAGATTGTCGTCCACCACGAGCATGCACGTGCCCACGGTCGCGCTGATGACCATGCCTGCCAGTGCACCGAGGAAGACCAGCGTGAAGCCGTCGCGCAGCCGGTCCAGCTCCCTGCGGAATCCGGCCCGGCGCAGTATCAGGTACGAGCAGACGGGAGCCAGGGTGTTGCCTGCCACGACGACGACGGTCAGCAGTGAGACCGAGCCGCTGAGTGTGGCGATGACGGACAGGGAGCCCAGCGCGACACCGGGCCAGGCGCGCAGTCCCAGGAGGAGCAGGGCACCCAGCGCGATGCCCGTGGGCGGCCAGAGCGGGGTGACGACCGTGCCGTGGACGGAAACCCCGCGGATCAGGCCGAGCCCACCGGCCAGGTAGTAGGCGGCGGCGACGGCCAGGACGCGCAGTACGGACGAGGCCGCGCCTATCGTTCTCTCGCTGCTTGACACGTTGCTGCGGATCACACATCTCATCAGACACCCGCCCGGACGGGTGGCGGCTGTCTGACACGCTCACCCCGGATCCGGGCGTCAGTTCCCGCGGGGAGTCGCCCCGTGGCGCAGGACGAGAACGGCGGCGTCGTCCTGGTGCCCGGTCCGCTCCGCCGCGCGCAGCACCGCGTCGGCCAGCTCGTCGGCGTCGGCCGTCACCCGGGAGACCACCAGCCGCGTCACCGCGTCCAGCCCCTCGCCGATCGGGAACGAAGGACCCTCGATCACGCCGTCGGTGACCAGGACGAACGCACCGGGGCTCGTCAGGCGCCGCCGGGTGACCGGATAGCGCTCGCCCGCCCGGATCCCCAGGGGCAGGCCGCCCTCGTCGTCGGTGACACCCGAGCGCCCGTCGGCGGTGGCCCAGACAGCGGCGACATGCCCGGCGCGGGCACTGCGGAGCTCCCGGGTGACCGGGTCGAGGCGGGCAAAGGTACAGGTCGCGAAGAGGCCCGAGTCCACCGAGAGCAGCAGATCGTTGGTCCGGCCCACGACCTCGCCGGGATCCGTGGCGGTGGCGGCTATCGCCCGCATGGCGATGCGGATCTGACCCATGAAAGCGGCCGCCTCGACGTCATGGCCCTGTACGTCGCCGATGGCGAACGCCAGCGCGCCGTCGGGCAGCACGAACCCGTCGTACCAGTCACCACCGATGTCCAGTCCGCTGCGGGCCGGTGTGTACCGGGCAGCTGTCTGCAGCCCCGGCAGGGCGGGCAGCGTCGCAGGGAGCATCTCGCGCTGCAGCGCCTCGGCCAGTTCCACCCGCGCCCGGTGCAGCTCCACCTCCTGGCGCGCCCGCGAGGTGAGCTGCTGCAGAGTGGTGAGCAGTTCGCCGGCGCTCGCCGCACGGGGAGGACGACGCCGGTTCATGGGCGGCTCCGCACTCGGTGGAAGTGACTCCCGCATCCTATTTCGGCGCTGCGAGCTCCGCAGGACGAGAAGCGGCGCGGTGATCCCGGCCGGACGGTCCGGAACGCGCGGCCGGGCCCGGCCGGGGGGATCCTGGTGGCAGGACCGCGTCGTGGCGGTGCACCGAGTCCGCGCGCGGTCGCAGGAGGTGCGCGATGGCTCGTTCGCTGGAATGGAAGGTCCGGGTAGGGCTGTCCGAGGAGGACGGTACGACCAGGGCGGAGGCGGTGCTGGACACCGGCTCGGAAAAGCTCGTGGGACACGGGGTCGCCCGCTGCAACCCGCAGGACGTGGACGTCCCCGCCATCGGCGACGAGCTCGCGGCGAGCCGCGCCATGAAGGACATCGCCGCGCAGCTGATGAAGGCCGCCGACCAGGAACTGGAATCGGTCGGGGCCGGACCCGCGACCGGGCCCGTCGCACCGCCGTACGCGTGGTCCGACACCACGGCCTGAGCCGCGCACCGCACCGGCCGCCGGGCCGTGAGGGCGCGGCGGGCGCGGGCCGGACCGCACACGTCCCGGACCTGGCGGAGGTGGCCGATGCGTGAGATTCTTCCGGCGCTCAGCCGCTGGTACGCCGCCGGGGAGCCGTTCGGGCTCGCCACCGTCGTCGCGGTCAGCCGCAGCGCGCCGCGCGGCCCGGGGGCGGCGATGGCCGTGGGCCCGGACGACGAGGTCGTCGGCAGCGTCTCCGGCGGCTGCGTCGAGGGCGCCGTCTTCGAACTGGCCAAGGAGGTCAGGGAGACCGGCGATGCCCAGCTCCGTACCTTCGGCTACAGCGACGAGGACGCCTTCGCCGTCGGTCTCACCTGCGGCGGCGAGATCACCCTCCTCGTACGGCCCGTGACGGCCGCGTACGACGTCTCCTTCGGCGAACTCGCCGCATCGGTCGCCGCTCACCGCCCGGTGGTGGCCGCCGTCGTGACCGACGGCCCCGCCCCGCGCGGCGCTGCCCTCACCGTACGGCCGGACACCGTCTCCGGCTCGCTGGGCGCGAGCGGACTCGACGCCGCCGTCACCGCCGACGCGCGCGGAGAACTCGCCCGGGGCGCAACCGGCTTGCGGCACTACGGCCCCGACGGCGAACGGCGCGAGGACGATGTCACCGTGTTCCTCCAGTCGTTCGCCCCGCCGCCCCGGATGCTGGTCTTCGGCGCGATCGACTTCGCCGCGGCGGTGGCCCGGATCGGGGCGTTCCTCGGCTACCGCGTCACCGTCTGCGACGCCCGCCCCGCCTTCGCCGACCCCCGCCGCTTCCCGGACGGTGCGGAGGTGGTCGTCGACTGGCCGCATCGGTATCTGCGCGACACGGAGACCGACGCACGGACCGTGATGTGCGTACTCACCCACGACCCGAAATTCGACGTCCCGCTGCTGGAGGTGGCCCTGCGCGCCCCGGCCGCGTACATCGGGGTGATGGGCAGCCGGCGGACCCACGAGGACCGCCTGGCCCGGTTGCGCGAGGCCGGTCTCCGCGAGGCGGAACTGGCCCGACTGCGCTCGCCCATCGGCCTCGACCTCGGCGCACGCACCCCCGAGGAGGTGGCCGTATCGATCGCGGCGGAGATCGTCGCACTGCGCTGGGGCGGCACCGGCAGCCCGCTCACGGAAACGTCCGGGGCGATCCACCGGTGAGCGGCGAACTCGGCGGCCGGTCCGCCGACGGCTCCTCGCCAGGGCTGCGGGCTCACGGAAGAGCCGTCTGCGGCGGCGCCGGCTGCTGGTGCCTCTCGCCGCCGGAGTCGCGACAGCCGTCCCGCTCGCGTACGGGCCGGCGCCTCGTCCCGTGACCGCCGAGATTCGCGGGCACACCCTCGGCCACGCACTTGGCCTTTCCGGCTGCGGACTGCTCGTCGGCGGCCGGCCCGCACTCCCCGTGCCGCGCACCAGGGAGCTTCGCCGGTGGCCGTCTCAGCAGGCCCGGCCGAAGTGCCGCTCCACGATCGCCGCGGCGTCGGTGCCGCGCGGCAGGATGCCGTACTGGTGGCCGCGCTCCTCGCCGAGCCGGGCGGCGACGAACGCCTCGGCGGCCGCCGCCGGGGCATGACGCAGCATCAGCGAGGACTGCAGAGCCAGCGCCATGCCCTCGACCGTCGCCCGGGCCCGGGTCTGCGCGGCGAGCGGGTCGCGCAGGTCCTCGGCCAGCTCCCGGCGCACCCGGCGGACGTGCGCGTCCAGCACGGAAATCGCCCCGGACGTGGTCTCCAGCTCGGCCCAGAAGGCGTCCAGCGACTGCGGGGTCCTGGCGATGCCCCGCAGCACATCGAGGGCGATGACATTGCCGGAGCCCTCCCACACCGCCATCACCGGCTGCTCGCGGTAGCGCCGGGCCAGCGGCCAGTCCTCGGTGTAGCCGTTGCCGCCCAGGCACTCCAGCGCCTCGTAGGCGTGGTGCGGACCGCGCTTGCAGATCCAGTACTTGGCCACGGCGGTGGCCAGCCGCCGGAACATCGCCTCGGACTCGCCGCTGTCGGCCTCGTACGCGTGGGCCAGGCGAAGCGAGGTCCAGGTCGCGGCCTCCGTCTCCAGTGCCAGATCGGCGAGGACCGCCGTCATGGCCGGCTGGTCGACCAGCCGGGCACCGAACGCGCTGCGGTGGTGCGCGTGCCAGATCGCCTCGGACACCGACTGGCGCATGCCCGCGGTGGTGCCGAGCACACAGTCGAGCCGGGTGTGGTTGACCATCTCGATGATGGTGGGGACACCACGGCCGGGCTCGCCGACCCGTACCGCCCAGGTGCCGTCGAACTCCACCTCGCAGGACGCGTTCGACTTGTTGCCGAGCTTGTTCTTCAGCCGCTGGATACGGACGGTGTTACGAGTGTCGTCGGCCAGCACACGCGGCACGAGGAAGCAGGTGAGCCCGGCCTCGGCCTGGGCCAGCACCAGGAACGCGTCCGACTGCGGGGCCGAGAAGAACCACTTGTGCCCGGTCAGCAGATGGGCCCGGCCCTCGGGGTCGGAGGCCAGCGGGACGGCCCGCGTGGTGTTGGCGCGGACGTCGGAGCCGCCCTGCTTCTCCGTCATCCCCATGCCGAACGTCAGCCCGGACTTGCGGCCCGGGGCGACCAGTCGGGGGTCGTACGAGCGGCTGAGCAGGCCCGGCAGCCAGTCCCGCCCCACGTCCGGATCGCGTTGCAGGACCGGGACCACGGCATGCGACATGGACATCGGGCAGGCGTGGCCGGGTTCGATCTGGGCGAACAGCATGAAGGAGGCCGCCCGCGCCACCGCCGCTCCGGGCTTCGGGTCGGCCCAGCCCGCGGTGTGCGTGCCGTGGTGCACCGCCGCGCCGATGACCTCGTGGTACGCGGGATGGAAGTCGATCTCGTCGACGCGGTTGCCGTAACGGTCATGGGTGCGCAGGACGGGAGGGGAGGTGTGCGCGAGCTCCGCGTCGATCTGGAACCGCTCGGAACCGACGAGGGTGCCGATCTCGTGCAGCTCCTCCTCGTGCCAGGCCGCCCCGAACGCCCGGACGGCCTGCGCGAGCGGCAGATTGGTGCCGTACTCGTCGAGATCCTTCCTGGGCGGGGCCTGGTTGGTGACCTCGTGGGTGGGGTGCGGTGCGGGGGCGTCGGGCCGGAGGCCGGTCCGGTGCGGGGTGAGGGTCATCGCGGGTTCCTGTCCTGGGGAGGCGGGCGGGGCGGCTGGGAAGCGGGGGAGCGGGTGCGGCGCGCGATCAGGTGCCGTGGGCTCCGACCGCTCTCAGGCACAGCGCGGTGATGCCTGCCACGACCGGTTCCGGGTCGGTCCGCCCGCCGACCGGTGACAGCGGACCGAGCAGTGCCTCGCCGACCGCCCCGATCACGGCGGCGGCCGACAATCGAGCGTTCTGCGCGGGCAGTTCACCCGAAGCGATCCCTGCGGCGACGGCCGACTCGGCGAGGGCGTGATAGCCGCGCCGGTACGCCAGCCGCTCCTGCTCGACGAGCGGATCGACCGGTTCGGCCAGCAACGCCCAGGCTGTACGCGGATTGCGCAGCGCACGGTACGCGAAGACCTCGACCAGCGCGCGCAACTGCTCGGCGGCACCGCTCCGCGCCCGCACCGCCTCCCGCACCGTGTCGAGTTCATGGCCCGCGACATGGCGGAAGACCGCCGCCAGCAGTTCCTGCTTGGAGGCGAAGTGGTTGTAGACGCTGCCGGTGGCGACGCCGGCCCGGTCGGCGATCGCGGAGATGCCGGCCGCCGCGTACCCGCCCTCGGCCAGCAGCTGCCGTGCGGCTTCCAGCAACCGCTCGCGGTGTGCGAGCCGGGTCGCCTCCGTGCGGGCGGTGGGGCGGTAGGCCATGATGTTCTGAACCTCGATTCATATCTTTCTCTTTCACTGAACCACTGTTGTTCGCACCGCGCAACGGCCCTGACGTAGAACGGTCGTTCTCGTTTCCGCGGGTAAGGGAACGTGGGTTCAAAGCTGCGTGGTCGGCGGCTGTTACGGAATTCCCGGGGGCTCGCGCGGGGTGTGCGCGGTCGTGCGCCCCGCGCTCGGGGGCACCGCCGACTGCGCCGGTGCGGTGTCGGCCGGGTGGATGTAGCGGGCAGTGGTTGACAGGTACTCGCGCGGCCGGCATGCGTGCCCGGTGCAGACGTGTGTGACGGAAATGTCCGCACTTCGTGACATGTGTCAGGGCGCCTTCCCCGGCTCGGGTCACCGGGCCACAGTGTGCGTTCCCGGCAACAGGCCGGGACCGAACAACGCTCGGGCCGCAGGGGTCCGGGCCCGTACCCGAGGGGTATTCATGTCCCGTTCCGCACGGCGGTTCACCGCCGCTGTTCTCGCTTCCGGCGCTCTGGTGGCCGTCGCCGCACTCCCGGCGACCGCAGCGGATCACGACCACGGGCACGGTCGTGACCGCGGCCACGGTCACGGCCGGACCCACGAGCGTTCGGCGGTGGTCCTGGGCGAGATCCAGTACAACAGCCCCGGTCGTGACAACGGCTCCAACCGCAGCCTCAACAGAGAATGGGTCACCGTCACCAACACCGGCCGCCACTCGGTCAGCCTCCGCGGCTGGACCCTGAGCGACGAGAGCCACCGCACCTACCGCTTCGACCTGCGCCTGGCCGGCCGCTCCTCCGTGCGCGTGCACACCGGAATCGGCCGCGACACCGACCGCGACGTCTACCAGGACCTCCGCAGGCAGGTCTGGGACGCCCGCGACACGGCGACACTGCGGGACGCGAACGGCCGCAGAGTCGACTCGAAGTCCTGGGGCCGCGACCGCGACCGCGACGACCGGGACGACCGCGACGGCCGCGACGACCGCGACGGACGTAACGGTCACCAGGGCCGGGATCACGGACGTGGCGACGACCGCGACGGCCGTAGTGGTCACCAGGGCCGGGATCACGGACGTGGCGACGACCGCGACGGCCGCGACGACCGCGACGGACGTAGTGGTCACCAGGGCCGGGATCACGGACGCAGCGACGACCGCGACGGCCGTAACCACTACGACGACGGTCGCGACTGACCCCACCGGCGCCCGCTCCCCGTCCCCGTCCCCGGAACGGCCGCCACCACCCTGATCGCGGCGCCCCGCGGCCCACCCGGCCGCGGGGCGCCGCACGTGTCGCAGACCGTCGGACGCCCCGCGCAGCGGTGCCGCACACCGAGGTCAGGAATCGTCTGCCACGGACGGGTCGACCGTGACGGGCGGGAGCTCCTGTTCGGTCCACAGGGCCTTGCCGTCGCTGCTGTAGCGGGTGCCCCAGTGGGTGGCGAGCCGGGAGACGATGTACAGTCCGCGGCCGCCCTCGTCGACGGTGCGCGCATGGCGCAGATGGGGCGACACCCGGCTGCTGTCGTGTACTTCGCAGGTGAGCGTGCGGTCCAGGATCAGTCGCAGCTGCAGCGGAGGGGTGCCGTAGCGGACCGCGTTGGTGATCAGTTCGCTCACGATGAGTTCGGTCGCGTCGGTCGTCGCCTCGTCCACGCCCCAGCCGTCGAGCCGGTCGCGCACGAGCGTACGGGAGATGGCGGGAGTGGTCCGGTCATGGGCCAGTTCCCAGGTCGCGACCCGGTCGGAGGGAACGACGCCGGTACGGGCGAGGAGGAGCGCGGCGCCCTCCGGGTAGGCCTCGGCCGGCAGGTTGTAGACCACGTCGTCGCACAGGTCCTGCAGATTCCGGCCGGGCCGCGCGAGTGCCTCCCGTACCTGATCCGTGGACTCCCCGTCGGCTAGGAGGGTTCCGGTGAAGAACGCCAGAACGCTGTCTGCGTCGAGCTCGAAGGCAGCGGTGGCGAACGGCGAAGTGTCGTTGGAGAACAGCGAGGGCCCGTCGGGGACATCGAGGGTGGTCGTGGTGCCGTCCGGGGTGACGAGGACGGGCGACGGATGACCCGACCGGGCCACGGTGCAGGTGCGGGAGAACGGGTCGTAGACGGCGTACACGCAGGTCGCCGTGGATGGTTGCCTGTGCAGCCAGTCGCCGGGCGGCAGCGCGGCCCGCTCGTCGGCCAGCCGGCCGGCGGTGTCGGCCAGCCTGGCCAGCACCTCGTCCGGCTCCAGATCGAGACCGGCCAGCGCGTGGATGACGGTCCGCAACTGCCCCATGGTGATGGCTGCCTGGAGGCCGGGCGCCTCGACATTGCCGACGATCAGGGCGGTGCGCGCGCCCGAGAGGCCGATGGTGTCGAACCAGCAGCCGCTGTTGCGCCCGGGCAGCAGGACATGTGCCGTCTCCACGGAAATGCCGCCGCCGTTGTCCTGAGGAAGGAGCCGGCGCTGCACCGTCGACGCGATCGCGTGGTCGCGAGCGTAGCGCCGCGCGTTGTCGATGCTCAGGGCGACGTGAGCGGCCGCTGTCAGCGCCAGCGGGAGATCGTTCTCCTCGTAGGGTTCCGTCCCCCGGCACCGGAAGAGACTCACCAGACCGAGGACCGTGCCGTGCAGCTTCAGCGGCACCACGATCAAGGAGTGCGCCCGGGTCGCTTCGATCAGCCGGGCGCTCTCGGGGTCCGCTTCGAGCCACGGCGTCCGGGCGTCGATCCGGACGAGACGGGGCTTCAGGTCCGATGCCGCCAGGGAGTACGGCGTACGGTCGGGCAACCGGCGCGTCTCTCCGACGAGGTCGCTCCGGTACCCGTCCACGCCGAGACCTCGAACGGCCGCGCGACGCAGGGGGACATCGGGCTTCAGCGGCCCCGGCGTCGGATCCGAGCCGCGCAGGACGTCATCCACCACCTCGACCACGGCGAGGTCGGCGAACGCCGGAACGACGGCCTCGACGAGTCCCTCGCAGGTGGCCTCCACATCGAGCGACCTGCCCACCCGCGTGCGCACCGCGGTGAGGCAGGCCGCCCGGGCGCGCGTCTTCTCCTGCTCATCGACGTCGACGACGGCGGCGAGCAGCCCCAGGGCGCGACCGTCCGCATCGTTCAGCCGGTAGACGGACACCATGAGGCTGCGGCTTCGGCCGGTGGAGTCGACGGGCCGGCCGCGGATCACCTGATCGTGCACGGCGACGCCGCTGTCCAGCACGTGGCGCAGGACGCGCTCCGCCTCGTCCGGTCTTTCGACGTGGTACGCCTCGGTGAAGTGACGCCCCACGAGGCGCTCGTCGGGGACGGCGCCGGACAGGGTGTTCGCCCGCACCACCCGCAGCCGGGTGTCCAGCACGTGCAGGCCCACCGCCGACTGGGCGAACAGGGTGTCGAGGACCGCTGCTCCCATGCCCTCGACCGCCTGCGACGCGGGGTCCGGTGCACCGGCGTCCGACACGGATTCACCCCCATCAGGCTGCGCCCGCCTGCTGGAGCGGCGGGTAGCAGCAAGCGTCGACGCACCCCGCGCGCCGCGCCACCGGTCGGTGGCAGACGGGCGAACCGTCACCGGCCACGCCGAACGGCCGGAGCCTCCCGACCCCGCCATCGATCCCTGTCGTGGACCACGCTCGGGGTGGCTCCGGCCGGACTCAGGCGTCGAGGGCCGCGGAGACGACGGCCCTGGCCTCCTCCTGCACCCGGCCGAGATGGTCGCTGCCGAGGAACGACTCGGCGTAGATCTTGTAGACGTCCTCCGTGCCCGAGGGGCGGGCCGCGAACCAGGCGTTCTCGGTGGTCACCTTGATGCCGCCGATGGGTGCGCCGTTGCCGGGTGCCTCCGTCAGCACGGCCGTGACCGGTTCGCCGGCCAGGGTGTCGGCCGTGACCTGCTCGGGGGACAGGCGCCCGAGCACCGCCTTCTGCTCCCGGTCGGCGGGGGCGTCGATCCGGGCGTACGCCGGTTCGCCGAACCGGGCGGTGAGCACCGCGTAGTGCTCCGACGGCGACTTGCCCGTCACCGCGAGGATCTCCGAGGCGAGCAGCGCCATGATGATGCCGTCCTTGTCGGTCGTCCACACCGATCCGTCGCGGCGCAGGAACGAAGCCCCGGCCGACTCCTCGCCGCCGAACCCGAGCGATCCGCCGACCAGGCCGTCGACGAACCACTTGAAGCCGACCGGCACCTCGACGAGTTCACGGCCGAGACCGGCGGCGACCCGGTCGATCATTCCCGAGGAGACCAGCGTCTTGCCGATGCCCGCGGTGGCCGGCCACTGCTCGCGGTGGGCGAACAGGTAGTCGATGGCGACGGCGAGGTAGTGGTTCGGGTTCATCAGCCCGGCGTCGGGGGTCACGATGCCGTGCCGGTCGGCGTCCGCGTCGTTCCCGGTCGCGATCTGGTACCGGTCGCGCCGGTCGATCAGCGAGGCCATGGCGTACGGCGAGGAGCAGTCCATCCGGATCTTTCCGTCCCAGTCCAGCGTCATGAACCGCCAGGTGGGGTCGGTCAGGGGATTGACCACGGTCAGATCGATCCGGTGCTGTTCCGCGATCCGGCCCCAGTACGCGACCGACGCGCCGCCCAGCGGATCGGCACCGATCCGCACCCCGGCCGAGCGGATCGCGTCCAGGTCGAGCACGGACGGCAGATCGCCGACGTAGCCGCTGAGGAAGTCGTACGTCCCGGTGGTCGACGCCGCCCGTGCGCGGGCGTAGGGCAGCCGGCGGACGTCCTTCAGGCCGGCCGCGATGATCTCGTTGGCCCGTTCCTGGATCCAGCCGGTGGCCTCGGACCCGGCCGGGCCGCCGTTGGGCGGGTTGTACTTGAACCCGCCGTCGCCGGGTGGGTTGTGGGACGGCGTGACCACCACACCGTCGGCGAGCCGCGAGGTCCGGCCCCGGTTGTGGGTGAGGACGGCGAGCGACACCGCCGGGGTCGGGGTGTAGCCGTCGGCCGGATCGATGAGCACGGTCACGTCATTGGCGGCGAACACCTCGATGGCGGTGATCCTGGCGGGTTCCGACAGGGCGTGGGTGTCGGCGCCGAGGAAGAGCGGCCCGTCCGTGCCCTGCCGCGCCCGGTACTCGCTGATCGCCTGGCTGGTGGCGGCGATGTGATCCTCGTTGAACGCGGCGGCCGTGGACGACCCGCGGTGGCCGGAGGTACCGAACGCCACCCGCTGGTCCGGCACGGACGGATCCGGATGCAGCGAGTAATACGCGGTCACCAGCCGGGCCACATCGGTGAGATCCTCCGGCTGCGCCGGCTGTCCAGCTCGTTCGTGCGGCATCTGCCACTCCTCCGTATCGGTCGGTCGTTGAGATCTGCCCCGCGCCATTTTCGCGGGTGGCCCGCACCGGTCCGCGACTGCCCCGCCGTCGGCACGGAAGGCCGGGCCCGGAGGTGCAGCGCAATTCCTGTTGAGGCACCGCGCGGCCCCGGCATAGGTTCGTCCACGACGACGAGCGGTCCACCGCCCGACGGCGACACGTGGCGGGACCGGGACGAACGGGGTTCCGGACGAACCGCCGGGTTTCGGACGAAATGCAGGAAGAGAGGAGACGAGCGATGGCACCGAACGAGTCCGCACCCGCGGGCCGCGTCCTGTTGCGCGAGGCCACCGCCGAGGACGCGGGGCCGCTCACCCGGCTCTTCCTCGACTCCCGCGCCGCGTCCATGCCGTACCTCCCGAAGGTGCACAGCGACGAGGACACGCTCGCCTGGATGACCCATGTCGTCCTGCTCGGAACAACGGTGTGGATCGCCGAGACGGGGACCGGGGAGGTGCTGGGTTTCGCCTCCCTCGACGGAACCGAGCTGGAACACCTGTATCTGCGACCCGAGGTACGTCGTCGGGGCATCGGCTCCCTGCTCCTGGCCAAGGCGCGCGAGACCGCTCCCGACGGGCTCACCCTGTACGTCTTCCAGCGCAACACCGCCGCCCGTGCCTTCTACGAGCGATACGGATTCACCGCGGTCGAGTTCGACGACGGCAGCCGCAACGAGGAGAAGGAACCGGATGTGAGATACCGGTGGACGGCGGACGGGCCTCCGGCAGGATCGCGGGGGCGCGGGGGCTGCGGCACAGTGGGCATATGGACGATCTGAATGCCCTCGCCGACGAGCATCTGGCCGCGGCCCGCGCCTCCGCGCACGGCCGCAGCGCCCACCGCCTGCTGCATCAGGAACCCCTGCGCCAGACCGTCATCGCCCTCGCCTCGGGCTTCGCCCTCGACGAGCACAACGCACCCGCCGCGGCCTCCCTCCAGGTGCTCCGCGGCAGGGTGCGCGTCACGGCGGCCTCGGGCGATGTGGAGCTGAGCGCCGGAGCGCTCCAGCCGGTTCCGCAGGAGCGGCACGGACTGCTGGCGCTGGAGGACGCCGTGGTGCTGCTGACAGCCGTCAACGAGTGACGGAGACGGTCCCGCGACGTGTGGCGGAGGCCGCCATCCGGACGCGCTCCAGAACCCACAGGACGAGGCTTCCGGCGGCCAGCGAACCACCCAGAAGGCAGATGCCGCTCCAGCCCGCCCGCGACCAGACCACCGAGGCCAGGGCGGCGCCGGCCGCACCGCCGAGGAAGAACAGCGTCATGAATCCGGAGTTGATCCGGTTGCGGGCCTCCGGGCGGAGCGCGTAGATCACGGTCTGACCGCTGTTGAGCCCCGCCTGCTGGGCGATGTTCAGCGAGATCACCCCGACCGCCAGCCACAGCAGCGAGGACTCGCCGGCCAGCAGCGGCAGCCACGAGAGCGTGAGGAGCGCGGCCGCCGTGCCCGATACCGGCTGCACCCGGCCGCGGTCGCTCAGCCGCGCCGCGATGTTCATGCCCACGACACCGATGACGCCCACCAGCCCGAACAGTCCGATGGCCGCCGCGTTCCAGTGGAAGGGGGACCGGGTCAGCAGGAACGTCAGCGCGGTCAACTGCACGCTGTACGAGGCCATGGAGAAGGCGCCGATGGCCGCCCGCCACCGCAGCAGGGGTTCCTGCCGCAGCAGGGCCAGCGTGGAGCGCAGCAGTCCGGTGTACGGCATCGGCGCAGCGTCGCGCGGCCGGGGCAACCGGGGGAGCCGGTTGTGCAGGAGTATCGCCATGACGGCCATGAGTAGCGCGTTCACCCAGTACGCCGTCCGCCAGCCACCGAGCTCGGACAGCGCACCGGAGGCCAGTCGTCCAAACAGCCCGCCGAGCAGGACACCGGACATGACGACGCCGACGATCCTGCCGCGTTCGGCCGGAGCTGCGAGGGCCGCCGCGAACGGCACCACAACCTGTGCCCCGACAGAGGTCAGCGCGGTGAGCAGGGTTCCGGCGATCAGCAGGGGACCGGTGGGGGCCGCGGCCGTCACCAGGAGGAAGAAGGCGGTGAGCGCGAACAGGAACACCGCGAGCCGCCGGCGGTCCATGACGTCCCCGAGGGGAACGAGCAGGATCAGGCCCAGCGCGTACCCGGCCTGGGCGGCGGTCACGATCAGCCCCGCCGCGGTGACACCGATGTGCAGATTCAGCTCGATGACGTCGAGCAGCGGCTGCGCGAAGTAGTTTCCGGCGGCCGAGAGCCCGGCGGAAAGGGCCATCAGCAGGACCAGGCCGCGACCGGGCGCGGGTGGATCGGGGAGCGTGCGCGGGACGGCCCGGCCGCGCGTCCCGTGGGTGGAATGAGCCATGTCCCTCAGCGTCTGGGATCCGCCATCGATGAGTCCAACACATGTTTTTCATTTCATCGATCGTGGTTCACGATGAATGGATGGAACTTCAGCAGATGCGGTACGTCGTCGCGGTGGCAGAACTGGGCAGCTTCACCCGCGCCGCGAAGAGGTGCCTGGTCGTCCAGTCCGCGCTGAGCCATCAGATCGCCCGGCTGGAGAAGGAGTTGGGCGCCCGGCTCTTCGACCGCACCAGCCGTCAGGTGCGGCTCACCGCGGCGGGCGAGGCGTTCCTGCCGGAGGCCAGGCAGGCGCTGGACGCGGCGGAGCGGGCCCGGGCCGAGGTCGCCGCCACGACGGGGGAGGTCCACGGCCGCCTCGCGGTCGGAGCCATCCCGACCGTTTCCGCGGTCGACATCCCGGCCGCGCTGCGCGCGTTCCACCTCCGCTGCCCGAAGGTGCACATCGTCCTGCGGGACGGGGCGAGCAAGGACCTGGTCCAGGAGGTACGGGACGGCACGCTCGACGTGGCGTTCCTGGGCGTGCTGCCGAGCTACCGGCCGAAGGGCGTGAGCGATCACGAGCTCGCCACGGGCGAACTCGTCGCAGTCGTCGCCCCCACCCACCCCCTGGCGGGGAAGGCGGAAGTGGGGCTGGAACGGCTGGCGAAGGAGATGTTCGTCGACTACCCCGACGGCACGGCGGCCCGGGCACAGTCGGAGGAGGCGTTCGCGGCGATGGGGCTCACCCGCGAGGTGGCGTTCGAGGTCAGCGGCACCGACTTCATCGTGCGGCTGGTCCGCAGCGGACTCGGCATCGCCATGCTGCCGGCCGCCTTCGCGGCGGAACTGCCCGGCGTACATGTGCTGCCCGTCCGTGATGCGCCCGCCCGCACGGAACGGCTGGTCTGGAGCCGCTTCCGCCCCGCCCCGGCCGCCGCGGCGTTCCTGACCGGGCTCGGTGTCGATACCGGCTGAGGATTCCGTTCAGTCCTCCGGCAGCGCCCGGAGGCGATGCCGCAGGAAGTCCTGCTCGGCCGTGTTCTGCGTACGGTCGACGGCGGCCTCGTACACCGACGCGGCGTCCGAGGTTACGAAGAAATTCTCCCCGAGCCTTGTGGGAGCGCTCCCGGGCTCGGCAGGATGAGGCGATGACCCAGCCCGCCGGCCCACGGGCCTACCACCCCGACGGCCGCGCGGCCCTCGCGGACATCTGCGTCCGGACGGCCGACAACGGCTGCGACTCCCGGCATCTGTACCCGGATCCGGAGCTGATGCCGTCAATCTTCGCCGCGCCGTACGTGTACCTCGAACCCGATCTGGCTTTCGTGATCGACGACGGTACGGGCCGGGCGGTCGGCCACATCGTTGGGGACCGCCGACACGGCGCGCTTCGTGACGGAGTTCCGCAAGCGGTGGCTGCCCCTCGTAGCGGACCGATTCCCGGAACCGGACGGCCCGCCGCGCACCCCCAGCGAGGAAATGACCGTCCTTCTGCACGCCCCGGAGCGGTGATCGTTCCCGAACTGGCCGCCCATCCCGCCCACTTGCACATCGATCTGCTGCCCGCGTGGCAGCGGAAGGGGTTGTGAGCTGCTGTCGGTTTGCTGAGCTGAAGTGAGTTTTAGTGAGCAGGAGTGGGTCCTGTCGGCGGCTTCATGGGGTGGGAACGGGGGTTCTGGGGCCGTATGGGTGACCTTGGCGGCTGGTGCTCGTTGGGCTGGGTAGCGGGTGTCCGGTCTCGTGGGAGGGGGTGTTGTGGTGGGTGGTGTACGGGAGTTGGCGGCGCCGTTCGTGGTGTCCGGGCCTTGCGGGGTGGCGGTCCGGGACCGTCTCAAGCACCTCATGCCCCAGGACGAGAAGGTTCTGCGTGCGGTCGGTGAGCATCAGGGGCGTCTGGCTTCCCGCGACCTCAGGGCCCGTTGTGCGGATGGGCTGGAGCACGGCGCGGAGACCTGGGCTTCGCGCAAGCGGGACCTGACCGCACAGTCGTCGTCGCGGATCGCCGGTGCGATCACCAAAGCCACACACGATCAGTGGGCGCTCGCCCGGCGCTGTCAGGCGGCGCACATCCGGAATCTGGAAGCCGGGATCAGGACACTGCGGTACCGCCTGTCCCTCCCGATCGGGCAGAAGGGCACGAAGCAGGCCGCGGGCGGTTACCGCTCCCAGGGTGAGTGGTTCCACAAGTCCCGCCGTCTCGCGGCGTTGGAAGCGCGGCATGCTACCGCGGTCCGTGACCGGCAGGCCGGACGCGTCCGGGTCGTGCGGGGCGGTAAACGCCTCCTCAACACCCGCCACCACCTCACCCAGGCCCGGCTGACCGAGGAGCAGTGGCGGGAACGCTGGGAGGCGGAGCGCTGGTTCATCGCCGCCGACGGCGAGTCGGGGAAGCGGTTCGGGAACGAAACAATCCGTGTCACCCCGGACGGCGAGGTCAGCATCAAACTGCCCGCCCCGCTCGCGCACCTGGCCAACGCCAAGCACGGCCGGTACACCCTCACCTCGACCGTGGCGTTCGCGCACCGCGGCGTGGAGTGGGCCGACCGCATCACCGCGAACCGGTCCGTCGCCTACCGCATCCACCGCGCCGTGGACCGTGGCCGCTGGTACCTCACCGCGTCCTGGCAACGCCCCGTCGTGAAGACCATCCCGCTGGAGACGGCCCGGGCCCGGGGCTTGGTCGGCGTCGACACCAACGCCGACCACTTCGCCGCCTACCACCTTGACCCACACGGCAACCCCATCGGCAACCCGCACCACTTCCCCTACGACCTCTCCGGCACCACCGCTCACCGCGACGCCCAGATCCGCCACGCCCTGACCCGCCTGCTCCACTGGGCCAAGCAGGCCGGTGTTACCGCGATCGCCATCGAAGACCTCGACTTCACGACCGAGAAGACTCGCGAGAAGCACGGCCGCAGGAAACGGTTCCGGCAGCTCATCTCCGGCATTCCGACCGGGAAGCTCAAGGCCCGGCTGGTCTCCATGGCCGCCGAACACGGCCTGAGTATCGTCGCGGTCGACCCCGCCTACACCTCGATGTGGGGTGCCCAGCACTGGCAGAAACCACTGGCCACCCCGCACCGCAGAATGTCCCGTCACGATGCCGCCGGCATCGCGATCGGACGACGCGCCCTCGGACACCCGGTCCGGCGTCGGACGGCACCGCCCCCACACGACCGGAGTGATCGTGCGGGGCATCGGACCGCCCAGGCCAGACCAGGTATCCGAGGGCGTGACGGAACCCGCCCACCCGCAACGGACCACGCCCCTGGAGGCGTGCCGCCGAACGGGACGCGAAAGCGGGGACCGAGTGCATCTAACACCGTTCGGGATGCGCCCAGTACACATCAGTGGGTCCAGGACCCACTCATGCGCACTGGCTAGGAACGGTACGGCAAGGCGCTGATGCGCAGGTTCCTGGCCGTCCTGCGGGCCAAGGGAGTGGAGGCCGTGCACCTGTCCATGCTCACGGCCAACACCCCTGCCAGGACCTTCTACGACCGGCTCGGTTTCGTTGAGCTCCAGGTACCGGACCCCGAGCCGCTCACCTACCTGGGGCACACGACCGAAGCGGACCTGTAGCGGACCGTTGCCATCGGCGGGGAGAGGCCCCGTGTCCCGGCCATGCGCGGAAGTCTTCGCGTCACATGCGTCGGACGGGCCGCGCAGGGGGGTGCCGCGAGGGTTCGCTGGGCAGGTACTGGTGTGCGGCCCGGAAGACGGGGCGCAGTGGCCGCCGGCGAGGTACGTGTGACGTGAGGGAGCAGACCGTGTGGCAGTTCTCCGACGATCGTGGACAGTTGTCGACCGCTGGGCGGCGCCCGACGCGGGTGCTCGCCTATGTCCAGGCCGGAGCGACCCTGTGGGACCACGGGATACGCCCGAGCGCGATATTCGGCTCCGATCATGACGATCGCACCGTGCCGGACCCGGCGAAGACCGGATCGTTGTCGTTGACCGAGGTCCGCTACCTCGGCGCGGGCAGCACCCTGGACGTGGACACGCTGCTGGGCGGTGACCCGGATCTTGTGGTGGCCGTCAGCTACGGCGGCGGGCAGGTCTACGGGCTCGCCCCGGAGACCGCCAAGCATCTGGAGGAGCACGTCCCGGTCGTCGCCATCGACGTCGGCCAGGCACGTACCCTCGCGGAGATCGGCGACCGGTTCGCACAACTGGCCCGATCGCTCGGCGCCGGGCGAGCCACGACGGCGACCAGGGACCTGGACGCCGCCCGGGAGCGGCTGCGCATGCTCTCCGCCGGACCCGACCGGCCCCGGGTGGTCGCCCTCTCCCCGGCCGGGGACGACCGGACGCATCTCGCCCGCCCCCGCATGTGGCCCGAACTGCGCGTGCTGGCCGAACTCGGCGTCGACCTCGTGGAACCGGCGGACGGGCCCGGCGCGAACTGGTCCACGGTCGGCTGGGCGGAGGCCGCGGTGCTGCGCCCCGCCGTCGTGCTCGCCGACATCCGGTCCAACGCCACCCCCCTCGACGAACTCCGGAGATACGCGGAGTGGGCGGCGATCGAGCGCGCCGCCCACGTACTGCCCTGGAACCCGGAGCCGGTCTGCAGCCCGCAGGCCCACGCACGATTCCTGACACTCGTGGCCGACGCGCTGGAGGCCGCCGCCCACCCGCGATGAGGTGCGCGGCCCCAGGGCGTCGCCGCTCTCGCCCGCCCGCGTGTGCCGATGCCCCGTACGGACGTCAGCGATCGCGCCGGGCGTCCCGGTTCGCGAGGCTGGCCAGGAGCGCCCCGAGCCGACCCCGCACGTCCCCAGGAGCAGGCATGCAGCAGGACAAGCACCCGCCCTACCGTCCCGTGGTCTTCCGCGACCGTTCGGCGGGCTACGCCTTTCTGACCCGGTCCACCGCGTCGAGCGAGCAGACGATCGACTGGGACGACGGGAACAGCTACCCCGTCATCGACGTGGAGATCTCCGCGGAGAGCCACCCGTTCTTCACCGGGAAGGCCCGTGTGGTCGACTCCGAAGGACAGGTGGCCAAGTTCGAGCGGCGGTACGGGGAGGAGGGGCGCAAGGACGCCTCCTGATCCGCGTACGGACCCGAACCCGACCCGCGTACGGAGTTGAACCCGATCGCGTACGGAGTTGAACCCGGCCCCGTACGGACGAAGTCCCCCGGCCCCCCCACAGGGCCGGGGGACTTCGTCCGTCACGCCCTTGATACCGTCCGGCCGTCGTGACCTGCCCACAACATCCGGGCCCGGGACCAGGACACCCTCGTCACCGCACTCCAGGAGACCCCACCCTCATGCTCGACAGACTCGACCTGCTGGTCATCGGCGAATGCGTCGCCGACATCGTCCGGCTGCCGGGTGCGGCCGATCAGGTCCACCCGGGAGGCAGCCCGGCCAACGTAGCGTACGGCCTGGCCAGGCTCGGGTACGGCACCTCCCTGCTCACCCAGCTCGGCCCGGACGACAACGGACGGCTGATCAGGGACCACCTGGCCGCTGCCGGGGTCGAGGTCCGCACGGACGGTGCAACGGCGCCCACCCCGTCCGCCGCCGTGACCCTGGACGACGGCGGCCGGGCCGCATACACCTTCGACATCACCTGGACGCTCGCCCCGGTGACCCCGGACCGGCCGCCGCACCATGTCCACACCGGATCCCTCGCGACGGTGATGGCACCCGGTGCGGCCACCGTCCTCGCCGCCGTCGAGTCGCTGCGGGCGGCCGCGACCGTCAGCTACGACCCCAATGTGCGACCCGAACTGATGGGGGACCACGACGCGGCCGTCCGCCAGGTGGAGCGCTGCGTCGCATTCAGCGACGTGGTCAAGGCCAGCGACGAGGACCTGGAATGGCTCTACCCGGGCCGGGACGCGCGGGAGGTCGCCGAGCGGTGGCTCGCCAGTGGCCCGGCCCTCGTCCTCGTCACCCGGGGACGCGACGGTGCCCTCGCCGTCCTCCGCGGCGGGCAGGTGACGATCGACGCGCTGCCCGCCGACGTGGTCGACACGGTGGGGGCGGGCGACGCCTTCATGTCGGGCACCCTGCACGCCCTCGCCGCGCACGGACTGCTCGGCGCGGCCGGCCGTGAACGGCTGCGTTCGCTGGACCGGGCCACCGTGACCGAGGTCCTGCGCCACGCCGCGGCCTGTGCCGCCGTGACCGTCGCACGGGCCGGCGCCAACCCGCCGGACGAGGGGGAGTTGAAGGCGGCCCTCGCCCGGAGCTGAACACGACGGTGCAGCAGGGCCTGCTCCGAGCTCACCGGAGTCCGGGCACCGCCGGACGCGGCGTGCGGTCGCCGTCGAGGAACTCGACGACGGCGAGAGCGAACAGCGCGCACAGCGCGATGCACACGGTGACCAGGCCGGTCGGCCGGTTCCACACCACCAGGACCGCGGCGGCCACCACGACCACCGTCCAGTTCAGCCAGGCCCTGGCCCGGTGCACCCACCTGCCGACCGGGCCGCCGCTGACACCCGCCGCGTCCCGTACCGCACGGATGCCGCCGCTCCACATGGCGTCGACGCGAGTGGCGGCGTGGCCGGCCCCGGTGAGCCACGCGGCGAGCGCCACCACGATGCCGAGCGTGATCACCATCCGGACCAGGGTGCGCGCCGGGCCGGCCAGGGCGTCGAAGACGGAACCGGCCGCCGGCTGCGACACCTCGGGCGGGAGAGTGTCGAGGTAGAACGCGCGGCCCAGCCACATGGCCACCGCGAGCACCGCGGCACCCGCCGCGACCGCGAGCGCCGTCGTGACCAGGGCGCGACGGCGGCGCGCCGCGAACAGCACCCCGCCCGCGGCCAGGACCAGCGTGACCGGCGGCAGCCAGAAGCCGATGATCTGCAGGGCCCGGAACCCCTTCTGGGCCTTGCCGACCGCGTCGGAGGTGAGCACGGTGAAGTCGGTATGGATCTCGGGAATCTTCGCGGCGATCGTCAGTCCCCGGTCGACGAGGCGTTGTTTCACCCGGTCGATCACGGGCGCCAGGTCGATGGTGACGGTGTCGTTCGTGAGCTTCACCGCCCCGTTGCCGCTGCCGGTCAGTGCCTTCAGCGCCGCGGACTGGGCGGCCCGGTTGAGATCGGTCCAGAGCGTCGCGAAGGCATCGCTCGTGACGAACTTCTCCACGGTTGCGTGGACGAAGCCCGTGACTCCCGCGGTGAGGGGGCCGCTCAGGCGCGTGAGCGCCTTGTCGACCACCGGCCGGTCCGTGGGGGCGACATCGGCCAATAACGCCTTCACGTCGAGGTGCTTCATGACGGCGCCGGTGACGCGGTCGGACACCGCGGCCTGCACATCGGGATCGGAGGCGAGGGGCGCCATCATCGCCACATAGTTGTCCGTGTCGCCGATCTGGTTCTTCGCCCACGTGGACACGATGCTCAGCGGTGTGAGGACGGCCGCGACGAGGATGAGCAGCGCGGCGAGGAACGAACGGGCCCGCAGCCGGTGCCGCGCCGGGGCATGGGCCTCCAGCGCCGTCACCCGGGCACGCAGCGCCTCCAGTTCCGTAGGTTCCTTGCGCGCGTCGGGGGATTCCGAGGGGTTGTCGTCCGCTTCCATGACCCAAGGGGATCCCTCACCGGTGCGAACAGCGCGGTGGACTGCTGCGAACGGGTGAACGCGCGTACCGGACGCGCCGCGCGGACGGTCCACCCGGCCCATCGGTGACCCGTTCGGCCCATTGAGCGCATCCTCGCCGGGGCTACTGCCGTTCGACAACCGGTAGGCGTGATCGATTACGGCGGAGGGGGCGGAACATGGGGCGGGCGGACATGGGTGTCGCGGTGACGGGAATGGGGCTGGTGACGCCGGCCGGCGCGGACGAGCACACCTTCTGGGCGGGACTGTGCGCCGGCGTGTCCGTGGCCCGGCGCTGCGACGAACTGGCGGGACTGCCCGTCGACTTCGCCTGTCCGGTGGACGGGATCGATCTGGACGAGGCCGTTGGCGGCCGCGCGGTGTGGCGGATGGCGCGGTTCGTGAAGATGGCGCTGGTCGCCGCCCGGCAGGCGGTGGCGGACGCCGGGCTGGCACCGGAGCGGTGGGACGGCGGCCGGGTCGGCGTGGTGCTGGGTGTCGGTGTGGGCGGGGTGTCCGCGCTCGTCGACAATGTGCGCAAACTGGACGACCAGGGGCCGGGTGCGGTGTCACCGCTCCTGGTCCCGTTGATGATGCCCAACGCGGCCGCCGGGGAGGTGGCCATCGCGTTGCGGGCGTACGGTCCGAGCCTGGCACCGGCCACGGCGTGCGCGTCCGGAGCGACCGCGATCGCTGTGGCCCGCGACCTGTTGACGAGCGGCCGGTGCGATGTGGTGGTGGCGGGCGGCGCGGAAGCCGTACTGACTCCGCTGGTGGTGAGCGCCTTCGCTGGCATGGGCGCGCTCTCCCGGCGCAGCGGCGATCCGGCCGGGGCATCGCGGCCGTTCGCCGCGGACCGGGACGGATTCGTGATCGGTGAGGGTGCCGCCGCGCTCGTGCTGGAGCGGACACCCGCCGTGTACGCCCGCGGCGGGCGGCCGCGCGCCCTGCTGACCGGTGCGGGCTCCGGCACCGACGCCCATCACCCCACGGCCCCGGCCCCGGACGGAGCCGGGCCGCGCAGGGCCGTGGAGGCCGCGCTGCACGAGGCGGGCTGGGCGGCCCACGAGATCGATCACATCAATGCGCACGGCACGTCGACGCCGCTGAACGACGCGATGGAGACGGAGCTCATCGCGGACCTGTTCCCGCACCGGCCGTCGGTGACGGCGCCCAAGGGCGTGCTCGGGCACACCCTCGCGGCGGGCGGGGCGATCGAGGCGGTGGCCACCGTACTGACCCTGGAGCAGGGCCTCGTCCCGCCGATCGCCAACCTGGACTCGCTGCCGGACGGGTTCGACCTCGACTGTGTGGTCAAGGAGCCCCGCCCGCAGTACGTCGAGCGGGCGCTCAGCCACTCCTTCGCCTTCGGCGGGCACAACGTCGCGCTCGCCTTCCAGCGCGTCGACCCGGACGGTCCGCGGCCCACGGCCCCCGGTGTCCTCGCCGTCGGCTGAGTCGTTCTTGTCGCATGACCGCAATGATCGACGGCCCCTCCACCGAGCCGTCCACGGACCTCCTCACCGCTGTGCTCCTCGGCGACAACTACCGCCGGGAGCACGGCTTCTGGCAGCGGCTGATCAGCACGGAGCCGTTCCGCCGCCCGGAGCGCCGCACCCCCGGTGAGCGCCTGGGTCTCACGTACGAGCGGCTGCGCGTCCTCAACGACTGCCTCGACAGCGGCGCCCGGCTCGCCGCCGACCCACGCGCCCTCGCGGCCCTGCACGAATGGCTCGGGCCGGTCGACCCGGCACTCGCCACGGTGGCGGGCATCCACTACAACCTCTTTCTCGGCACACTCCTCGACCACGAGGGCGACACCCGGCGCGATCTGTCGGACTTCCTCCGGCTGCGCAGCATCGGCACCTTTCTCTGTACGGAGGTGGCGCACGGCAACGATGTGGCGGCCGTCGAGACCGTGGCCGCCTACGACCGCGCACGCGACGGCTTCGTGCTCCACACCCCGCACGCGGGCGCCCAGAAGTTCATGCCCAACACCAGTCCGGCGGGCGGCCCCAAGACGGGGCTCGTGGCCGCCCGGCTGCTCGTCGACGGCACCGATCAGGGGGTCTTCCTCTTTCTCGTACCGCTCACCGATGCCGTACGGGCCCTGCCCGGTATTCGGGTCCGCAGGCTTCCCGCACGCATGGGGAGCCCGGTGGACCACTGCCTGACCTCCTTCGACCAGGTCTTTGTGCGGCGCGACGCGCTGCTCGGCGGGGACCACGGACGGATCGGCGACGACGGCGGGTTCAGCAGCACCGTCGGCAACCGGAGGCATCGGCTCCGGGTGTCGATCGGGCGCGTCACCTCCGGGAAGCTCTCGATGAGCGCGTGCGCGGTCGGCTCCGCGCGCGCGACACTCGCCGTCGCCGTCCGCTACGGCGGCCACCGGTACATCTCCGGGCCGCGCGGCTCGCGGCCGGTCCCGGTGATCGCCCACCGCAGCCACCACGGCCCACTCGCCGTGGCCATGGCGACCGTGTTCGCGATGAGCCTGCTGCACCGCCGGGCCCTGGACCGCTGGGAGCGGCGGGAGGACGGCTCGGGTGCGGGCCCGGAGGAGGCGGAGCGGCTGGTCGCCGTGGCCAAGGGGTGGATCACCTGGCGGGCCAGGTCCGTGATCGTCGAATGCCGTGAACGGTGCGGCGCCCAGGCGCTCCTGGAGAACAACGGCATGAGCGAACTCCTCACCGGAGTGGAGGGCGCCATCACCGCCGAGGGCGACAACCTGGCCATCTATGCCAAGGCGGCCGCGGAAATGCTCTTCGCCACCGAACCCGCCGGGTGCGGAACCCGCTGTGACGGCGCATCCGGTGATCTCGCCGACCCCCGGTTCCTCGGCGGGCTCCTGGCGGCCCTGGAGGAGATCTGGTTCGGCCGGGCCAGGGAGCGGATGGGCCGCGCACCGCACGGCGATCCGCTGGGGCGGTGGAACGCCGCCGCCGGGCCCGCCCTGCGCGGCGTCGAGGCCCACGCCCACCGGCAGGCGGCCGAGGCGTACGCGGACGCGGTGGCCGGTCTGCCGGCCGGGCCCGCCCGCGAGCAACTGATCACACTGCAACGGCTGTTCGCGCTCGACTGGATCGCCCGGAACAGCGGTGACCTGCTGGCCGCAGGTCATCTGACGGACGATCAGGTCAACCGGCTGCCGGAGGCGGTGGATCAGCTCATCACCGCCGTCGCCCCTCGACTGCCCGCCCTCGTCGACTCCTTCGCACTGCCGCGCGATCTCCTCGCCGACTGGCCCATCGCGGGGGCCGATTACATCGACGCGTACGACGACCCGGCGGGTGCCTGGCAGCGGCACGGCGGCCCGATGACGGCTCAGGGACCGCGATGAGGGCCGTGACCAGGACCGGAACGGGGCCGAGGGCCCGACGGGTACGGGAGGCGGCCGGGGCCCTCGGCGTCCGGGTCGTGCTGCTCGCCATCTGGGGCACGGCGGCCGTCCTGGCCCGGTGGTGCGGACCCCCGCGGAAGGACGGTGCCGAATCGGTTCGCCACAAGGCGTAACTGGAGGCACGCCACCCAGTTGATCCGGCGTCGGGACCATGCCCCCACAGTCCCCGGCAGCCGTACCGAATGATGGAGAGGAAGCTCATGAGTGCGATTCATCCCAAGATCACCGAGGTGCTGACACACACCTTCAAAGTGCCCGCCGCCGAAATCCGCTCCGATTCCACGATGGACAGCCTGGAGATGGACTCCCTCGCCGTCGCGGAGTTCGCCGTCCTCATCAGGGAGACGGCGGGCGGCGACGGGGACTTCGACAAGCTCCCCAAGGACGCCACCCTCGCCGACATCACGCGGTTCATCGAGGCGACAGCGGGCGGCGGGGCGCCGGTGGGCGGCTCGGCACCGATGAGCAACGCCCGATGAACAAGCCCGCCATCGCCGTCACCGGCCTGGGAATGATCACCCCGGTCGGCAACGACACCGAATCCACCTGGAAAGGCGTGTGCGCCGGAGTCTCGCCGGTGCGTACCGTCGCGGCACTCGAAGGGTGCGCGATCGATTTCGCCTGCACCGTCGACGGCATCGATCTGGACGCCGAGATCGGCGGCCGCACGTCCTTCCGGATGGGGAGGTACGTCAAGTTCGCCGTCCTCGCCGCCCGGGAGGCGGTCGCCGACGCCGGACTCGACCCGGCGCGGTGGGACGGCAGCAGGGTCGCGGTGGTCGTCGGCACCAGCAGCGGCGGCTCCGCCTCACTGACCGAGCAGGCCGTCGTACTCGACCGGCTCGGACCGGACGCCATCTCGCCGTCGGGCATCCTGCTCACCATCCCGAACATGCCCGCGGCCGAGATCGCGATCCAGCTGCGGGCCACCGGTCCCAGCATGGCACCGTGCACCGCGTGTTCGTCCGGTGTCACCGCCCTGTCCGTCGCCCGCGACCTCCTGATCACCGGGCAGTGCGACATCGCGATCGCCGGAGCCACCGAGTCGATCGTCTACCCGGCCGCCATGGCCGGGTTCGCCCGGTCCGGAGCCGCGGCCCGGGCGCACGGCGATCCGGCCAGGCGCTGCCGGCCCTTCGCGGCCGACCGGGCCGGGCTGGTCATGGGCGAGGGCGCCGCCGTCATGGTCCTGGAACGGGCGGCCGACGCCACGGCCCGGGGCGCCGGAACCCGGGCACTGCTCGCGGGCACCGGCGCCACCACCGACGCACACCACCCCACCAGTCCGCACCCGTCGGGCGCGGTCGCCCAGGCGGCGGTCGAGGCCGCGCTGCGCGACGCGGGCTGGGCGGCCGAGGACGTCGAGCACATCAACGCGCACGGCACGGCGACGCCCATCAACGACGCCACCGAGGCCGCCCTCATCGGCCGGGTCTACCCGCACCGGCCGCCCGTCACCGCTCCGAAGGGCGTACTGGGGCACTGCATGGGGGCGGCCGGAGCGATCGAGGCCGGACTGACCGTCCTCACCCTCCAGCGCGGAGTCGTACCGCCGATCGCCAACCTGGACGCCCCGGCACCCGAGTTCGACATCAACTGCGTCACCAAGGAACCGCTGCGGCTGCCTGTCCGGCGCGCCGTCAGCCACTCCTTCGGCTTCGGCGGACACAACGCCGTGATCGCCCTTCGGCGTCCGTAGGCATCAGGCAGGTGGTGCGACGGGGAGCACAGCCCGGCGTGCCACCGGCCACACCGCCCATGAGCTGTGCAGACGCGCGTAATCGCTTGCCTGGGCCAGTCGAACTCCACGTAGGGGACAACGCCGGCGGACGCGCGGCGCGCCTCCGAAGCGACCGCGCGAGGGGACGGTGTACGGAAGGTGCGCGGCGGGGTCCCATGGGCTTGCGGCGTCCCACCGAAGTGACCAACGAGGAACTCGTCGCCGACGTCCACCAGCTGCGGGCGCGGGTCGCTCCGGACCGCCCCGCCGGGCGGCCTTCGGTGCGCTACCTGGCCGGAGCCCTGACGGCGAGAGAGCGAGCCCCGGCATGCCACGGGCCCGCCCCTCACTCGCGCTCTCGGTGCGGCTGTCCGCCGCTCTGCGCGGGGTCAGTGGCGGCGCCCTCGGCCGTACTCGCCGCCCATGCCCTTGTCTCCGATGTCTGCGCCCCCGACGCTCTTGTCGTCCGCGTAGTCGATCTGTTCCTTGCGGAGTTCGGCGGAGACCTCCTTCTGCTCGGTCACCTTCTTGGTCTCCATGCGCACCCGCTCGACCGGCACCGTCTCCTTGCGGGTGGTGGCGCGCTCGGCGTGCAGGGTCACCTCGACGTCCTGCTCGCGGATGTCCGTGGGCCCCGTCGCCCTGTCGCCGGGCCGCAGCGGTTCACGGATGACCCGTACCTCTTCGTGCATCACCGGCACCGTCCGGGTCACGTTCTCGGTGACGACGTACTTGTGCAGGCGTGCCTTGCCGCTCTCGTACTCCTCGGTGCCGACGTGCAGTTGCTCCTCGCAGCGGATCAACTCCTCCTTGCCGCCGAGGTTCGCGGCGGACCGCTCGGCACCCGCGCCGGCGCCGACGAGAGGCCGGGCCGTGCCGGCCGTCCCGGTGTCGCGGTGCCTGCCCGGCCCCGTACCGGTTCCCGCGCCGGCCATGCCGGTCGTGCCCGACGTGGTGGTGCGGGAGGTGTCCGTACCGGAGGCGGAGGTGCCGGCCGCGCCCATGGCTCCGGTTCCGGCGGCTCCCGCCGCGGCCGTGGTGCCGGTCCCGGACGTCGTGGTGCCCGACGGCCCGCCGAGCCGGGCGGTGGTGTTCCTGGCGAGGCCGTAATGGTGGTAGAGCTCCTCCTCCTCCGCCACGGACAGATGCGCGTCCGCGTCCACCCTGGGGGCTTCCTTGACGCGGTCCTTCGGATGCGTAATGTGCAGGTCGGAGCCCACGCGACGGGCCCCGGCGAGCGGCACGAAACTCTCCTTCATGCCGAACAGGCCGGTTTTCACCGTGATCCAGTCCGGGCGGCCGGTGTTGTCGTCGACGTACACCCGGCCCACACTGCCGATCTTCTCGCCCGCGGTGTCGTACACCGTCAGGCCGTCGAGCTCTCCGGAATCCGTGAAACCCTCAGCGGCTCCCATGGCCGATCCCTCCTCGCCCGGGCGCGTCCTGTGGCTGGATCCATCAGGGGAGGCGCGTCCGATTTCCATCGCGCCTCACCCGGATGGACGCTGCAACCTCCCCGGCTGCGCAGCCCGGCCGTCACATGTGCGGGGCTTGGGCGGTGGTCGCCCGTCACGCCGGTGCGGACGCCACCGTTCCGTTAGGCCAATCGGGTGAGGCGTGAAGGGTGTGCGCCCTGTGCGTGAACTCCTGACCGCGCGAAGAACGCACGCGCGCCGGCGGTACGTCTTCGCGCCGGCGCCACCGCTGTGACTGGGTGACCGACGCCTATGCCCATGACGGCGTGCGGGCCGACGCCGCGGTGCTGGACCGGCTGATCGCCATGGCCCGGAATGAAGCCTGACGGTCCGCACCGGGGCAGGGCACCGCCCGGGGGCGCCCTGCCCGGCGCATATGATCGACCGGCTCGGGGCCCGTCCCGCCATGATCCGCCGGACAACCCTGGTGCCGACCGTCGTCCTGCCGTGCCACCGGGGGTGCCCCATCAGTTCCGTACGTATCCGGCTGCCCCAACAGCGTGGCGAACTGTTGACCCGGCGCGAGGACGGTGAAGACATGCACCACCTGGTATGGCGGCTGGGACCCGGGTGGCGGGTGTGCAGCAGCGCCGTGCTCGGCGGCGGCATCGGCCCGCGTGACTGGATCCTCAACGCCCAGGTGCCCGGCGGCTATCCGCGCATGGACCCCGACCGCCACCTCGCCCTGATCGCCGCCGCGGAACACCTCACGGGACCCGGCGCCGGACTGATGACGGCCGCCGATGTCACCGCGTACACGGTCGCCGACGACGAAGGCGTCATGGCCACAGCCACCTGCGGACTCGGTGTACGCGGCTGGGCCGCGACCCCCGCCGAAGGCACCGGCGGCCCGCCCCGGCCGGGCACGGTCAACATCGTCGTCACACTCCCCGTGCCGCTCTCCGACGCCGCACTCGTCAACGCCGTCGCCACGGCCACCGAGGCCAAGGTCCAGGCACTCCTCGACGCGGGTCTCGACTGCTCGGGCACCCCCACCGACGCCGTCTGTGTCGCCGCCCCCTCCCCGGGACCCGACCCCGGCGAACCCTTCGCGGGACCGCGTTCGCGCTGGGGAGCGCGACTCGCCAGGGCCGTGCACGCTGCCGTGCTCGACGGTGCGCTGCGGCAATCCTGAGAACCCACCGCGCCGTGAGCCGACCGGGCGCGGCCGACCAAGGGAGTCCCTCATGTCCTCAAGCGCTGCCGACGTCACCCCGCAGCGGCCGACCGTCGCCGTCCTCGGAACCGGGATCATGGGATCCGGCATGGCCCGGAGCCTGCTGCGGGCCGGACTCGACGTCCGGGCCTGGAACCGGACACGGGCCAAGGCGGCCCCGCTCGCCGCCGACGGCGCCACGGTCACGGAGACGGCGGACGAAGCAGTGCGCGGCGCCGACGTCATCCTCACCATGCTCAACGACGGCCCCTCCGTCGCCGCCGCGCTCGCCGCCGCGGCGCCGGGGCTCCACACCGACCAGGTGCTGCTCCAGAGCTCGACCGTCGGGTTCGAGGCCACCGCCGATCTCGCCCGGCGCGCCGCGGACCTGGGTCTTGTCTACCTCGACGCGCCGGTCTCCGGCACCAAACAGCCCGCGGAACAGGGCGCGTTGACGGTGTTCGTCTCCGGCCCCAGCACCGTCCGGGCGACGGTGGACCCCGTGCTGGAAGCGATCGGGCAGCGCACGGTCTGGGTCGCCGAGGTCCCCGGCGCGGCGTCGCGGCTGAAACTCGTGGTCAACACCTGGGTGATCAACCTGGTCAACAACATCGCGGAATGCCTCAACCTCGCCGAGGGCCTGGAGATCGACCCGCAGACGTTCCTCGATGCCATGAAGGGCGGCCAGCTGGACTCCCCGTACCTCCAGGGCAAGTCCGCAGCCGTCCTCTCCGGCGACCTCACTCCCAGCTTCACCCTGACCATGGCGCTCAAGGACGCCCGTCTCATCCTGGACGCGGCGGAGAAGTCGGGCGTGCGCCTGGACCTGGTCGCCGCTTCGGCCGAGCGATTCACGCGCGCCGAGGCGGCAGGACACGGCGCCGAGGACATGATCGCCACCTACTACGCGGGCCGCGCCCCGGAGCAGGACAGCGACTGAGCCCGTCGGCAGGTCCGGGTGCCGGAGCGATCCGTTCCGGCACCGCAGGGCCCCCGCGAGGCCGTCGGACCACCCGCATCTCGTGCCGGACCACTGCGTCGAACAAGTCGACGGAAGGTAGCCAGGAGACCGCCGGTGGCCGTCGGACCACCCGCATCTCGTGCCGGACCACTGCGTCGAACAAGTCGACGGAAGTTAGCCAGGAGACCGCCGGTGGCCGTCGGACCACCCGCATCTCGTGCCGGACCACTGCGTCGAACAAGTCGACGGAAGGTAGCCAGGAGACCGCCGGGATCACTCCTCGACGAACATTCCGCTGCGGAGCTTGTGCAGAATCCTGCTGATCAGCCGGGATACATGCATCTGCGAGATGCCGAGCTCCGCGCCGATCCGGGACTGTGTCATCTCCTGGCCGAAACGCATGTCGACGATGCGGCGCTCACGCGCGTCCAGACCACCCAGCAGCGGCGCCAGCGCGTGCAGGTTCTCGACCGTCTCCATGGCGGGATCCGGCCCGCCCAGGACATCGGCGAAGGTGCGGCCCGCCGTATTGTGCCGACTGGAGTCGTCCGGATCGGCCGGCATGTCCAGCGAACCCGCCGTGTATCCGTTGGCCGCCACGATGCCCTCAGTGACCTCCTCCTCGCTCAGCCCCAGCTGCTCGGCGAGTTCCGGGACGGTCGGCTCGCGGTCGAGTTCCGTGGTGAGGGACTCCTTGGTCCTGGCTATGTCGACCCGCAACTCCTGGAGCCGGCGCGGGACATGCACCGCCCAGCTGGTGTCGCGGAAGAATCGTTTGATCTCACCGGTGATGTACGGGACCGCGAACGAGGTGAACTCGACCTCGCGGGAGAGATCGAACCGGTCGATGGCCTTGATCAGCCCGATGGTGCCGACCTGGACGATGTCCTCCATGTCGCCGCCGCCCCGGCTCCGGAACCGCCCGGCGGCGAACCGGACGAGGGACAGATTCATCTCGATGAGGGTGTTGCGCGCGTACTGGTGGGCGGGGGTTCCCTCCTCCAGGGCCCGCAGACGTTCGAAGAACAGCCTGGACAGCTCCCGCGCGTCGGAAGGCGCGACCTTCCCCGCGTCCTCTATCCACGGCAGTTCGCCGCCGTCCGCGGCAGCCTCCGCGAACCCAGTGACGTCCGCAGGATCCTGGGCAGCCACCCTGTACCTTCCGGTTCCTGTCGGCATGTCGGCCGGCGTCGACCGTGCGTCCTGCGCCCGCTCCGCACCGGCGGTCCGCGCAGTGTGCGCCGTCATCTCGTCACGCTCCCCTGGTCGTAGGCCATGAGGTACATGCGTCTGCCCCGGGGGGAGGCGCCCATGCGGAAAAGAGAAAGTCGATCAGGTCACACGGCAGTAATGGCCGCGAATCGCCGTGATCGGCCGTCGTGTTCCTACGGAGGCCGGACGCGCCGGGCAGCGAAACCGCCCCACCGGTACGGGGGAGCCCGGTGGGGCGGTCGTCTCCAGACTGCCACAGCCAACGGCGCAATGGGGACCGACCGGCGTATATCCAGCGGTAGTTGAGTCGAAATCGATGGTGGCGCGACTCGGGGACGCTGCCCGGACGGGGCAGTCGCGCGGGTGGCCGACGATGGTGTGCGTGACCGCGGGGGAGTCCTCGGTCGTGTAGTAGTGGCTGCTGAGTCCCGAGAACTGGGCCGTTTCCCCGCCCTCCAGAAGGTGCGGGACGTCGTTTCCTTGCTCACACCCGTCGCCGCCGAGGGTTCGCGCAGGCTTCAACCGCGGGCCAGCCGCCGCCGGTTCAGATTTCCGGCCAGTGACATCCGGACGCCGACGGCATCGGGCCGCTGAGCCTGTGGCGGACGCGGGGGTGCGGGCAGGCCGACGCTGGCGGGCGACTCGGACCCCCTTCCTCCTCGCTCCCGGTGGTACGCGCAGGTCAGCGGCACAATCTACCGGCGCGGCCGCCATTGGGTCAGGTTCCGGGGGCGTCCGCGGCTTCGGGCCCCGCCACCAGGTAGTTGAGCACGCCCGCCTCGCGGCCCACATCGAGGCTGGAGACGGAGGAGGGCAGGGCGAGCGTTGAGGGCATCAAAGGATGGCTGATGAATGTCCGGAGGATGGACACCGGGGTGGGGCATATCGCTCCGACGGGCAGAAAAAGGGTGGTCGTGTCCGGGCGGGGCCGGTGCTGGGATCATGAGGTGAGCGGGGGAAGACGCGACCAAGGGGGCGTGATGATTTCCGAGCCGGAAATAGCGGGCGAGCCGGGCAGAGGCGGGGGCGGCGAGGCGCGGGACGGGGGCGGGGCCGGCGAGGTGCTGGGTGCCTTCGGCCAGGGGCACATGGGCTTCGGCCAAGGGCGCATGGGGGAGCCGTGGCCGCGCAGGCCGTGGCGGTGGGCGCTGGGCGGAGCCGTGGTGGCTTCAGTCGTGTGGACGGCGGCGCTGCTTTTGTTCCCATGGGGTGACCGGCAACCGGACATGCACGGATACCGGTTGAACGAAGCCCCCTGCGCGACTCTGTCACTGAAGGCACTCGGTACGGCGATCGCACCGAGAGAGCCCACGGGCGAGGAGGGATCAACGGGCAGGGCGGATTCAGGGGTTCTGAACGACCCGGCGCTGGATCAGGCCAGGTGTTTCATCGCCCTTCGATCCGCCGCCGGGCCGGAGCGTTCCACCAAGGGCTGGTCCACTGGTTACTCCGTCGGCGTCATGGTGGAACTGCACAAGAAGACCGACCCCGCTGCCGAGTTCGAGGCGAAGCGCGGGGTGACAGATTTCGGCGTCGATCCCGGCGTGAAGGTGGAGGCGGTCGCCGACCTCGGCGACAAGGCGTATCTGCTGACCTCGGACAACGGTATCGCGGAACTGCGCGTGCTGGAGGGCGGCGCGGTCCTCTCGCTGTCTCTATCATCCTCCCTGCAGTACGAGGACAACCTCGGCGGAGCGCCGATGGGTGACGGACCGGACCTCCCCGATCTCTCCCCGTACCAGTCCGCGATGATCAGCGACATGCGCGACCTCATGGACGGCCTCAAGCGCTGACGGTGACCCAGGAGTTGGGGCGATCGCTCCCGCATCCGCTCCCGCATCCGCTCCCGCGCCGTGCCGGGAGCGGCGGGAGCGGCGGGAGCGGGCAGCGGCCGGCCGGCACCGGGAAAAAGACGTGCGTACGGCCTTCGGTGCTGTCAGGCTGCGCCGGTGAACCGTGAAGAGATTTCCAGGCTTGCCCATGCCGAACACCCGATCAAGTCCCCGCTCGACGACGAATCGGTGCGACAACTCCTGGCGCACGGCGCCCCGCGCGGGGGCGAGCGGGTGCTCGACCTGGGCTGCGGCGGCGGAGAGTGGCTGCTGCGTGCCCTGACCGCGCACCCACGGCTGTTCGCCGAAGGCGTCGACACCTCCGAGGACGATCTTCGGCAGGCCCGAGAGGCCGCGAGCCGTCTCGGCGTCCAGGAACGCCTCGCACTGCACCACGAGGATGCCGCGCAGTTCCGATCCGCACACTCGTTCGACCTGGTGTTCAGTGTCGGGGCCGCGCATGCCTTCGGCGGACTGCTGCCCACGCTCGCGGCGGCGCGCACACATCTGGCTCCGGGTGGACGCGTCCTGATCGGCGACGGCTTCTGGGAACGTGAGCCGTCGCAGGAGGCCATCGAGATGCTCGGCGACTTCGCCGACCTCGCGACCACCCTGGACCACGTCGCCGCCGACGGGTGGACTCCGGTCCACGGTCACGTCAGCACGCGCCGCGAACTGGACGACTACGAGTGGTCCTGCTGGGGGTCGCTCGCCTCCTGGGCCCTGGACCACCCCGACCACCCGGACAGCCCGCAGGTGCTGGAGACGGCCGCGGTCCGCCGCACCGAATGGCTGCGTGTCTACCGGGACACCTTGGGCTTCGTCACTCTGGTCCTGCGACGTACAGCCGACTGAGCCACGGCGGGTCGCCGGGATCTTCCAGGCTTGCCCGGTGACCTGCCGTCAAGAAGGTTCGCCTAGAAGACTGCTGAAAATCTTGTTGAGGGGCTGTTTGGCCGTAGGCCGGGCGGCCCCTTCTTCGTCATGGGGTGGCCGGGGCGAGGTGCCAGGTGGTGTTGGTGCGGGTGAGTCCGAGGTTGATCAGTCGGCGGAGGTTGAGGGCGGCGGCGCGGTGGTGGAGTGCGATGTTGTTGGCGATGACGCCTCGGTAGCGGACTCTGCGGTTGCCGTGGGCGACGAGCCAGGCGATGGCGCGTTCGACCGGGGGCCGCCATCGGCGGTATTCGTCCTGCCAGGCGGTGTCGGTGGCGGCCTGGACGCGGGCTGCGGTCAGCAGTTCGTGCTGAGGGTGGACGTTGATAACCCGTCCGGTCTTGGAGGTTGTGCAGCGTTCCCGCAGCGGGCAGCCGGTGCACAGCCGTTTGAACTGGGCGGTGCGGCCTCCGTCGGCCTTGGTGCGGCCCAGGTTCGCGGTCTGTCCGGCCGGGCAGGTCACGGTGGCGGCGTCGGTGTCGACGTGGAAGTCGTCGATGGTGAAGCCTCCGGGGACGGCCTGCCGCAACGGCGGCGGCTTGACCACCAGGACGTGGCCCTGGGCGGTCAGTTGTTCACGCAGGTCGCCGGTGCCGTAGGCGGAATCGCCGAGCACGGTCAGCGTCTCGCCCTCGCTGTGGTCTTCGTCGGCCAGCAGGTCCAGCGCGACGGCGGCCTCGTGGTTGTCCGGCCCGTAGCCGCTGGTTAACGCGACGGCAGTGAACAGTCCGGCCTCTGGCTCGAAGGACACGTGCCCTTTGAAGCCCTCCTGGTGGCGGGTTCGGTTCTTGTGGATGTGCCGGGCATCGGGGTCGACGGTGGACACCGTCCGGTCGGGCACGGTGCGCATGGCGATGCGCCAGCGTCCGTCGCGGCCGTCGGAGTCCTCGGCCGGCTCCACGTCCTGGCCTGCGACGAGGGCGAGAAGGCCCACCGCGTTCGCGGCCCGCTCGCCCAGCTCACGCTCGGGAAGACGGCCGAGCATGTTGAGCGCGTCGGTCACCAGGGCGTCGACCAGCGCCTCGCGGGCGGCTTCGTCATTCCAGGCGATCCTGGGTTTGCCGGGGTCGGTGTAGTCGTGAGCAGTACACCACCGGCCGGCGACCTCGCCGGCGCCGGGGACCTCACGGATCACCCGGCGGATCGCGGCCACGATCTGGGTGACGGTGTCCTGAGTGGCCACCGCATCGTCCAGGACGGTGGAGTCCAGCGCCCGGCGCTGCTTTCCTCTGAGGACACCGGTGGCAGTCACCACCTCTTTGACCTTGGTGAAAATCCGCGTCGGGTCGGCCGAGCGGGCGAGCCGGCGCCGGAAATAGGTCAGCAGCGAGGGATCGAAGGCGGTGTCGTACAGGCCCAGCCCGCAGGCGGCCTTCCAGCGCAGGTCACACCGCAGTTCCTGGACTGTCTCGAAGTCCGACAGCCCCTGCAGGCTCTGCAGTACCACCATCGCGGCCAGCACCTGCGGCGGCAACGACGGCCGTCCGTTGGCCGACGGATACATGTCCGCGAAGAACTCTGGCGGGAACAGCACCTCACGATGCTCGGCCAGGAAAGCGAACACACTCCCTGCCGGGATCAACTCCCGGCAGGTCTCCCACACATCCGGCCCGACCATCTCCCCGGCCCATTCCCCCTGCATGCTCACAAGACTGGCCCCGGACCTACCGGTCCGGGGCCAGAACGCAAAAGATTTTCAGCAGTCTTCTAGGCTCTTGTTGTGAAATTCGGCGTGAACATACTCAATTTCGGTGTCGGCACCACCCCGGCAAGCCTCCTCCAACAGGCTGTGGACGCACGTGAGTTGGGGTACTCCTTGGCGATGATCTCCGACCACATCGCGGTCACCCCCGATGTGCACGAGACGTATCCGGCCCCGTTCTACGACCAGTTCGTGCTCGCCGCGCACATTGCCGGACGGGTACCCGGCCTGGCGCTCGGCACGACCGTCACCGTCATCCCGTACCGTCACCCGCTGCAGACGGCCCGGCTGGCCGCCAATATCGACAACCTGAACGCCGACGGGTTCATCCTCGGTGCGGGGATCGGCTGGTCCGGGGCCGAGTACGCCGCGCTGGGCGTGTCCTTCGCCGAGCGGGGGCGCATCACCGATGAATACCTGGCCGCGATCCGGGCCGCCTGGGCCGAGGACCCCGTGACGTTCCGGGGCGACTACGTCTCGTACCAAGGCGTACGGACCGCGCCCGCGCCGGCATCCGCTCCCGGCCTGCCCGTCTGGGTCGGTGGCAATTCGGCCGCCGCCCAGCGCCGCGCCGCCCGGCTCGGCGAGGGCTGGCACCCGTACCGGCTGCCGCTCGACGCGATCCGGGCCGGGCTGCCGTTGATCACCGAGGAGGCCGAACGCGTGCAGCGCCCCGTTCCCGCGCTCGTGCCCCGGCTGCAGATCCGCGTCACCGACGCCCTCCTCGGCGAAGAACGCCCCGCCGGACACGGCACGATCGACCGGATCCGGGCCGATCTGGCGGAGCTCGGCGAGCTGGGCACCACCCATGTGCTGCTCGACGTCAACCCGGACACACCCGCCGAGCGCGGCACCGCGGGCGACGACCGGAGGCTTCTCGAACTGCTGGTGAACAAGGTCGTGGACCCGGTCACGGGCGGAGTCCGCTGAGCGTCGTGGGAGATGTGGGAGACGTGAGAGACGGTACGGAGGTCGTCGCGGCGGGCACTGCGGTCCGATGAACGCCCCGGCGGTCCGGGAATACACGCACGCGGAGGCGCCTTCCTGCTGCTGTGGCGAGTGGTGACCGGCGCGGCCCCGGCGCCGTGCACGGTCACCGCCACGAACATGGATCAGGAGAGAGGAAGCTCATGCCCAAGGCGTACGTGTTCACCCGCAACGGCGGACCGGAGGCCGAGGCCCTCGTCGAACAGGACGTGCCGGTGCCCGGTCCCGGCGAACTGCTCGTCGCCGTCCGGGCGGCCGGGGTCAACCCGGTCGACTGGAAGCTGCGTACGGGGTACATCAGGCCCGGCAGCGAGCCGCAGCCGTTTCCCACCGTGTTCGGCAGCGAGGCGGCCGGAGTCGTCGAGGGCGTGGGCCCGGACGTCGAAGGATTCGCGGTCGGGGACGAGGTCTTCGGCAATCCGGTGACCGGCGGCTACGCCCAGTACACGCTGCTTCCCGTCGCCGTGACCGCGCACAAGCCGGCCGGTCTGTCGTTCGCCGACGCGGCTGTGCTGCCGGTCGCCGCTGCCACCGCGTACGACGGTGTGCGCCAGCTCGATCCCGCCCCCGGCTCGACCCTGCTGATCACCGGGGCCGGAGGCGGGGTCGGCGTCTTCGCGGTTCAGCTCGCCCGCCACGCCGGTGTCGACGTCGTCGCCGCCGCGAGCGCGGCCAAGAAGGACTTCGTCGAGTCGCTCGGCGCGGTGCACGTCGAATCCGGCCCCGGTCTCGCCGACCGGGTGCGGGCGGCGGCGCCCGACGGCGTCGACGCGATCTTCGACCTGGTCGGCGGCGACACCCTCAGGAGCGTGGCCCCGCTCCTCGCCGACCCGGCGAGGCTGATCAGCGCCGGGGGCAAACCACTGGCGGTGGAGCTCGGCGGGGCGGCGGTCGCCCGCGCCCGCACCGCGGCCGTCCTCGAAAAGGTGGCGAACCTCGTCGTCACCGGAGTCCTGCAGACGCATGTGACCGCGACCTTCCCGCTCTCCGGGGCGGGAGAAGCACTGCGCTCCGTGGAGAGCGGACACGCGCGCGGGAAGACCGTGATCAAGGTGGCCGCGTGAGCGCTCCGCGTGCCGCCGCCGGTGACGGGCACCCGCTGGACAACCCGGTCCGCGCCGCGCTGACCGGTCCGCACGCCCACTTCGCCGAGCACCGCGGCCGCGTCCTGCGCTACCCGGCGGACGTGGCCCCCTGGGTCGCGGTCCCGGACCCGACGGAGCCCGCGGACTGGGCCGACGCCGCGGCCCTCGCCGGACCCGGCGGCGCGGTCACCCTCACCGCGTTCCGGGAGCCGCCACCGGCAGACTGGGAGATCACCTTCCACGCCGAGGGCGTCCAGCTCGTCGACGCCGGGGTCGCGGCGGCCCCGCTTCCGCAGGCCGTGCGGCTGGGACCCGCCGATGTACCCGAGATGCTCGACCTGGTCGCCCGCACCCGGCCGGGGCCTTTCCTGCCCCGTACGGTCGAGCTCGGCACCTACCTCGGCGTCCGGCGCGAAGGGGTGCTCGTCGCGATGGCGGGCGAGCGTCTGCGCCCGCCGGGCTGGAGCGAGATCAGCGGCGTCTGCACGGACGAGTCCGTGCGCGGCCAGGGGCTCGGCACCGGGCTCGTTCTCGCGGTCGCCCACGAGATCAGGGAGCGCGGCGAAACGCCGTTCCTGCACGCCTCCGCCGCCAACACCAACGCCGTCCGGCTCTACGAATCGCTGGGATTCGTGCTCCGCCGCCGGACATCCTTCCTCTCGGCTCTCGTAACGGAGCACCCGCCGGCACGCCTGCCGGGGTCCGGCGGTGTCCGTACGGCAGCCGTGCGGTGATCTCCGGCAGGGGACCTGCGGCCCGGGACTTTCGGGCCGAAGGTCCACCGGCCGCCTCCCGTCGCGGGACCTTCGGCATGCTCCATGGGGCCGTAAGCCTCGTGTGCCGTCCCCCGCGATCCGGGTGGACCGGGACGGAACGCCGGCACGGGCCGGCAGATCCCGGGAGTCCCTGTCGTACAACACGACGGTGGACCTCCCCGTACTGGGGATCGCGCTCCGGACTGGCCGAGGTGCTCGACCTGGCCCGCGCGGGATCGGTCGAGGTCCACGTCGAGACCTACACGCTGGACGAGGCGCCGCTGGCGTACGAGCGGCTGCACCACGGCAAGGTCAACGGTCGCGCGGTCATCCTCCCCAACGGCTGACCGCCCGGGGCCCGGCCCCGTCAGGACCGTGCGGGCCGTCGCAGTGCACGACGGCCCGCACGGTCGTTCTCGCGACGGATGCGCGGCGCACCGCACACCGGTCTACCGTCGACCTCGACGGCGGCCTCGGCGCCATCCGCCTGCCCGGTCACAAGACCTGAGGCGGGTCTGCCCTGCGGCGCAGCACCGAGTCCGCCAGCCCCGCCCCGCACTTCTGCAACAGGCTGTACGCGAGAACCGGCAGGAGCACCTGCGGGCTGCTGGGCAGATTGGTCGCCGCCAGCACCGCACCGGCGCTGCTGTTGTTCATTCCGCAGCTGAGCGTGATCGCCACGGTGTCCGCGCGGTTCGCCCGTACGGGCCAGACACCAGCCGATCACGAAGGAAGCCGCGCACAGCGCCCCGGCCACGACGAGAGCAATGCTCAAGACCTGTGGATCGGACTCGGGAGGGGTGCCTCGCGGAACGCGGAGGGCGTACCTTCCCGAGTGATCGACTTCTGGTCATCGAGTAGGCCCGCGTTGCAGCGCGGGTCGGGAAGGCACGCCTGTGCTGAGCGTAGTCAACGAGGACGGCACCACCCAGAGCGGCTCCCTGATGGACGACATCGTCCGTGAGGGCGCCCGTCGAATGCTCGCCGCGGCCCTGGAAGCCGAAGTCAACCAGCACATAGCCGTGTTGGCGGGCGAGCGGGACGAGGCAGGTCGCCGTCTGGTGGTCCGTAACGGTCACCACCGCGAGCGGACGGTGGCCACCGCCGCCGGGCCGATTGCGGTGAAGGCGCCGCGGGTGAACGATAAGCGGGTCGATGGCGAGACGGGCGAGCGCAAGCGGTTCTCGTCGAAGAGCCTCGCCCCCTGGTGCCGGAAGTCTCCGAAGATCAGTGAGGTCCTGCCCCTGCTCTACCTGCACGGTCTGTCCTCCGGCGACTTCGTGCCCGCGATGGAGCAGTTCTTCGGCTCAGCGCTGGGCTCTCGCCGGCCACGGTGACCCGGCTGACCAAGCAGTGGAGCGATGACCACGCTGCCTTCCAGGACCGGGACCTGTCCGGATCCGACTACGTGTACGTGTGGGCCGACGGCGTCCACCCCAAGGTCCGCCTCGGCCAGGCCCGCTCCTGCGTCCTGGTCCTCATGGGCGTGCGCACCGACGGCAGTAAGGAGCTGATCGCGCTCTCCGAGGGCCTGCGCGAGTCGACCGAGTCCTGGGCCGACCTCCCGCGGGACTGCCGTCGGCGCGGCATGCGCGATCCCGAGCTCGTCGTCGGCGACGGAGCCATGGGTCTGTGGCGGGCCCTGGCCGAGGTGTTTCCGCAGGCCAGACATCAAAGGTGCTGGGTTCACAAAACCCGGAACGTGGTCAAATCACGATCACGGCGTTCTCCACCTGGAGCCTGAGCAAGCTCGCCGACCACCTCATCAAGCAGAAGGTGACAGCGGCCATCAGCAGGGAGACCCTGCGCCGGATCCTGCGCGCCGGCAAGATCTCCTGGAAGACCACCACCACGTGGAAGGCGTCCACCGGCCCGGAGTTCATCGCCAAGATGCACCGCGTTCTTGCGTTGTACGACACCCCGCCTGCCGACGGACGGGTGATATGCGTCGACGAGTTCGGGCCGCTGAACCTGATGCCCCGCAAGGGCAAGGCGTGGGGCCCGGTGAGGCGTCCGCGCAGGCTGCGGGCCACCTACAACCGCTACGGCGGCGTGATGCACATGCTCGCCGCCCTCGATCTGGCCACCGGCAAGCTGTACTACCGCATCCGAAAGCGCAAGCGGTGGCGCGAGTTCCTCGGCCTGCTCAGGGCCCTGCGAGCCCGCTGGCCAGGGGAGAAGGTCTACGTGGTGCTGGACAACTTCTCCCCGCACAAGCACGCCGAGGTGCGGACCTGGGCCGCTGACAACGACATCGAGCTGGTCTTCCTGCCGACCTACGGGTCCTGGCTGAACTGGATCGAGTCCGAGTTTGCGGCCCTGCGCTACTTCGCACTCAACGGCACCGACCACCGCAGCCACGACGAGCAGAACGCCGCCATCGCCTCCTACGTCCGCTGGCACAACGCCAACGCCGAGCCGAAGACGGCCTTCGCACCCGACTCACCGATCAGGTCCTGGACCGAATACCCGGCGAAGGCTGCGTGACAATCACTCTCCGTCCAGCGACAGCAGATCGGCGCCGGTGTCGAACCAGAAGCCCAAGGCATTGGTCAGAGCGAATACCAGGTCCTCGGCGAACGGATCGCACTCCGCTACCAGGACTGCTCTCACAGCGGCCGGATCGGGCTGAAGACCTGCTTCCTCGGCCCAGGCCACAGCCTGGCTGGTGACACTGTCCGGATCTCCGATCCACTGCTCGGGAAATCCGTAGTCGCGCGCCATTTTGGAGGACAGGACGGACTGCCACGTCGGACCACTGGGACTGGCAGCCTGCACCGTCGCGAAGTCGCTATCGAGGACATGCACGACAAGGACCGGGGCCCCTGTCTCGGCGATGATCGAGCCGTCGGGATCCCCACCCGGAGACGCTTTCAAGATCTGCCAGGCCCCGTCCCTGGCCCACCACAACGGCAGACAGTCTGCTGCCTGCATCGCCCACAACTCGGTTACCGGCTGACCGGTTCGCGCCACTATGAAGGACCCCGTGAACCCCATAGGCCCCGACCTTAGACCCACCAGCCGACACTCCGACCTGCCCTGTCACCGGAGCAGCATGATGGGCCGCCATGTATCAATTACCGGGTCGACCCATCGAGCAGAGCCACTAGCACCTTTCACCAGGAGCATCCCGATGCTGCCCTGGCGAGAACCACAATGCTGTCAACATGAGTCGTGAACAAAGCCTCTCCCCAGAGCGCCGCGGGAGAAATTGTCAATACTTGTGGATGGCTCATCAGCAACGGTAGGTGGTGAGTGACGAGGCATACTGTCCGTCGTGACGACGTATGACCGCATCGGTGCGACCTACAATCACACGCGACGACCCGACCACCGGATCGGTGTCAAGATCCACGAGGCGCTCGGCGATGCTGGCACTGTCATCAACGTCGGTGCTGGTGCCGGCTCTTACGAACCACCGCAAACAGTGCTGGCGGTTGAACCCAGTGCAGTGATGATCGCCCAACGTCCGGCCGGATCTGCGCGGGCCCTGCAGGCATCCGCGGAGTCGATCCCCATCGCCGACGACTCGGCCGACGCGGCGATGGCCCTGCTGACCGTGCACCACTGGACGAACCTGGAAGCCGGCATCGGGGAACTCCTTCGGATCGCGCGGCAGCGCGTCGTCATCTTCACTTGGGACCAGGCCACCTTCCGCAGGTTCTGGCTGCTGGACGAGTACCTGCCGGAGGTAGCCGCGTTCGACGACACACGGGCGGTCCCAATCGACCGGCTGGTTGCGCTGCTGGGAGGCGCCCGCGTCGAGAAGGTCCTGATCCCGCACGACTGCACCGACGGATTCGGGGCTGCATTCTGGCGCCGACCTAAGGCATACCTCGATCCGGAAGTGCGAGCAGGCATCTCGATGCTTGCCCAATCCGGCGAGGAGGTCCTCCGCCCGGGCCTGACCCGGCTGTCCAGCGACCTGTCTTCCGGCCTGTGGCACGAACGGCATGCTGACCTGCTCGGCCGCGAAACATTGGACGCCGGCTACCGACTTCTCGTAGCGGACCTTTAGGAACATGCGGACGACCGACTCCCCACTCAGGCAGATTCATGCCTTCTACGGTGGGACTGGGTTATGCCGCGAGGGTCTCGGGTCGTTCGGCGAGTTGGCCGCGTTCGAAGCGGGCCCCGGCGCGGACGAGAGCGACGAGATGGGGTGCGTTCACGGCCCGCCACCGGGCCTGGGCGGACTCGATGAGCTTGAAGACCATGGCGAGGGCGGCGGCCCGGGAGCCGGCGCCTTTGGTGACCTCGGTCCGCAGTCGCACGGTGGCGAAGGTGGACTCGATCGGGTTGGTGGTCCGCAGGTGGATCCAGTGCTCGGCGGGGAAGTCGAAGAACGCCAGCAGCTCGTCCTCGTCGTCCGTGATCCGCTTGACGACCTTGGGGTACTTCGCCCCGTAGGCCCGCTCGAAATCGCGGACGGCCCTGACCGCGTGCTCCTTGTCCTCCGCGTTGTAGATCTCCTGGATCGCACGCTTGGCCGCGGGCTGGGCGGACTTCGGGAGGGCGTCGAGCGCATTTGCGGTTTTGTGAACCCAGCACCGCTGGTGGCGAGTGTCGGGGAACACCTCGTTCAGTGCGTTCCAGAAGCCGAGCGCGCCGTCGCCGACGGCCAGGACCGGAGCGCGCATGCCCCGGCGGGCGCAGTCCCGCAACAGCCCCGCCCATGCCTCGGAGGATTCGCGGTAGCCGTCTGCCATCGCGATCAGCTCCTTCGTGCCGTCCGCGCGCACACCCATCAGCACCAGCGCCGCGGCCTTCGCCTCCTCCAGGCGTATCCGCAGGTGCACGCCGTCCGCCCACACGTAGACGTAGTCCGTGGCGGACAGGTCTCGGTCCTGGAAGGCGGTGTGGTCGGCCTGCCACTGCGTAGTCAGGCGGGTCACCGTCGCGGGCGAGAGGCCGGCTGACGAGCCGAGGAACTGCTCGAGAGCGGGCACGAAGTCCCCCGACGACAGGCCGTGCAGCGGCAGTACCTCGCTGATCTTCGGGGACTTCCGGCACCACGGCGGCAGGATCGCCGAGGCGAACCGCTTGCGCTCCCCGGTCGCGTCGTCGATGCGCTTGTCGTTCACTCGCGGGGCCCTGACCTCCACTGCCTCGGCGACTGTGGTCACCTTCCGCGGCTGGTGGTAGCCGTTGCGCACGACCAGACGCCGACCGTCACCATCCCGCTGATCAGCCAACTCGGCTATGTAACTGTTGACTTCCGCTTCCAATGCGGCGGCCAGCATCCGCCGAGCGCCCTCGCGGACGATGTCGTCGATCAAGGAGCCGTCTCGCGTGGAGCCGTCGTCATTCACTACGGTGAGCACGGGCGTGCCTTCCCGACCGACGCGCCAACGTCGGCCTACTCGATGACCATCAAAGGATCATTCGGGAAGGTACGCCCTTCGCGTGTCTCCCGACACCGATCCACAGGTCATGAGCATTGCTCGAGCCGCGGAGTCCGTCGTGCCTGCGTCTGTGGGCCGCCCTTCTGCTGTGGACCTGTCTCATGTACGGGGAATGGCGACGCGTACGTCACCGCACCGATGGGTGCTGATGTGTGGCCCAGTGTTCGGCGGCGGTGATGCCGAGCAGCACAACGTCGTGGTAGCTGCCGGCGAAGAATTCATGCTGACGAAGCCGTCCCTCCTCGACGAAGCCCAGCCTGCGGTAGAGGGCGAGGGAGGCGTCGTTGAAGGCGTAGACCTCCACCTCGCACTTGTTGTAGCGCTGCTCGGCGAACATGTAGGTGAGGACGAGTTCGGTAGCCTCGGCTGCGTACCCCCTGCGGCGGTGATCGCGGATGATCTCGATACCCGTCCTGAATCGTCCCGCACGGCTGTCGGTCTCTCCGACGGTCACAGACCCTGCGAATGTGTGGTCGGCCGCCGCCTCGATCACCAGGCGGAATGCTTCACCTCCCGGCGGACGCCCGGCCCGCTCAGCAGTCCAGGAACGAAAGCTCTCAGCAGAGCGTGGAGGGTCGACCAGGTCGGCGTTGCGGACATCCACCGTGTTCTGGGCCAGGTCACGAAAGCCTTCCCAGTCTTCCCGCTCGACACCCCTCAGGCGTACCTTCTCACCGGTCCACATGTCACTCATGGCGACCACCACTTCGATCGGTTGCAGGCCTTCGCCATGCACGTCAAATACCGGAATATACTGGCGAGATGCGGTCGCGTATTCAGCGGGCTCTACTCTGATGCCGCCTGCTGACTCTCCCGGGGAAGAGCCCAAGGTCGCTACAGAGCCCGGCGCGTGCGGATGAGAGGCAGGGCGAGCAGACACATTGTGGCGCCAGGACGCGACAGCGGCCCGGACGCCTGCCCTGTTGTGTGGATCGGACTCGGGAGGGGTGCCTCGCGGAACGCGGAGGGCGTACCTTCCCGAGTGATCGACTTCTGGTCATCGAGTAGGCCCGCGTTGCAGCGCGGGGCGTCGTCCCGCGGCCTCACCAATGAAGACTTCGCAGTCCTCGATCAATGGCTCCGGGCCACTTGAGGCTCCCCGCGGTGATCCACAGGAATTGACAATTGCTCCACGACGACGGCCGCGACCAGCAGCGCGGGCCGCGGGTGGAACAGAAAGCCGCCAAGCGCCCCGCAGGCGTTGCTGTAAGTGAGCAGCACCGCGTCGACGAGTCCGAGCAGCCCCAGCCATGGCAGATGTCGTTCGAGCATGTGACGGGGCGTCATCCATTGGGCGGCCAGACCGGCGACGCACGGCACGATCACGCTGATCACGGCGAACGCTCCGCCGTCCGTTGCGGCCATGCGCGACAGGTCGTGGGCGTAGTGGCCACGCGTCACCGTCGAGGCCACCGAGAGCATCAGCGGAATGGTCAGCGGACTGAGCAGCGTGGAGGCGAGCACGATCCCCACGACCAGTGAGTGGTTGCCGGCTGCCCGGCCGCCCCAGACCGTGGCACCTGCCGCGACCGGCATGGCTCCCACGAGCGCGAGCCCGGTGATCAGCCCGCTGCAGCCGTCCGTATCGGGGAGTCGCCCCAGCGCCGCGGCGAGACAGGGCGGCAGGGCCAGCGGAATGAGGGTGTTGGCGGCCATTCCCACCAGCAGTGACAACGGCCGGCGGACGAGCCGCGGCAGCTCTCCGGCAGGCACCCGTAACGCCGCGGTGAAGAGCAGATGGGCCAACAGGAGCGACGGCAGGGTGAGCTGCGTACGGGCGCCGCCGGGGACGGGCACCGCGGCGAGGTGGACCCGCCGCAGGGCCAGTCCCGCCCCCGGCAGCAGCGCGGCCGCCGCGTACGCGGTCACCGTCACCCAGGTCAGCCGGCGTTGGAGGAGCGAGAGCGCACGCGGCACCACCGGCGGACGGGCGACACGGGCGGCACGCACGGGAGACATGAGGGGCATCGCACGGGACCTCGATGAGGGTGGGACCTGAACGGACCGGTCACTGCGGGAGCGGCAGTGCCTTTCGTATCAGCGTGGTCCCGAGCCCCACCCAGATCGCGGCGAACAGCCATCCGGCGAGCACATCCGTCGCCCAGTGCACCCCCAACAGGATCCGGCTCAGGCCGACGGCCACCGCCCAGCAGATCACCAGGGCGGCGACGGCGGTACGGAGAGCACACGGCCCCGTCCCGCCGCGCGTCCGGAAACCGATGGCCGTGAGCAGAAGGCCGGCCATCAGCGCGGACGTCGTCGCGTGTCCGGAGGGGAAGGCGAAGCCGGAGGCGTGCGTGGCCCAGTCGCCCAGCGGTGGACGGGGCCGGGCGATCAGCTCCATGAGACCGTAGCGGACACCCTGTGCGAGCAGCAGGAAGGCCAGGGCGCCCGCCGCGTACTCCAGCCGCCGACGGGGGTCACGGCCCGCGATCAGCCCGGCGATCACCGCCGCCGCGTACGGGAACACCCCGGTGCCGGTCGCCGTGACGGCCCGCGCGGCCGCCACGAGGCCCGACGGCCGGTGCCCCATCGACCAGTCGTGGGCGGCCCGGTCCAGGGCGGGCGGGGCGCCGTGCCGGGTGGCCAGGACGAGAGCCGCCAGCGCGACGAGTCCGAGCAGCCCGACAAGAACGGCTCCCAGCGGTGCACGGAGCCGTAAGCCCACGGGTTCGGACCGGCCGCGCGCGAGCGTCGAGGCGTTCTCGGTCACCGGTTCGCCACCAGGGGACGCAGCGCGCTTTCGCGCAGCCGGACCACCACCGGGGCGCAGCGCCGCGCCGCGATTGTCAGCGGCCAGGCGACGAGCGCGCCCGTGACCAGCCCGATCAGCACATCGTGCGGGTAGTGCACACCGATCCACACCCGGGACGCCGCCATCAGCAGAGCGGCGGGCACCGCGATCGCCCCGAGTCTGCGATCGGTCAGCCAGATGGCCATCGCGGCGGCCGCCGCGATGGCGGCATGGTTGCTGGGGAAGGACCAGTCACCGAGTGCCGGGCAGGCCTCCACCGTGACGACATGCAGCGTCTGGCACGGCCGCTGCTCATGGAAGGCCGACTTCACCAGGTCGTTGACGATGTAAGCGGCCACCACGACGAGCGGGGTGCAGAGCGCCATGGCGGTACGGGCGGGGCCCGAGGAGCGCGAGCGCCACCAGGACACGACCATCAGCAGGGCGAACAGGGCCAGCCCGTAATCCGACCAGATGCGGATGGCGGAATCCAGACCGGCGGGGGAGCGCTGGGCCAGCTCGGTGATCCAGGTGTACAGGCCACCGTCGATCGAGGTGGCCGTGGAGGCGAGCGGCATCAGCTGTTGTCTCCTTCTGCGGTGCGCCGGCCGCGGGAGCGGAGCAGTTCGGCGGCGAGGGGGATGAGGGAGACCACGACCACGACAGCGACGATCGGCAGCAGATAGCGGTCGATGTTGGGCACCGAGGAGCCCAGCGCGTACCCGGCGAGAACCAGCCCGACGGTCCAGACCAACCCGCCGACGGCCTGCCACAGCATGAACAGGCCGGAGGGGACGTTGAGCGCCCCCGCCAGCGGGTTGAGCACCGTGCGTACGACGGGTACGAAGCGGGCCAGCACGATCGCCCGGGCGTGGCCGTACCTGGCGAGCAGCTCCTCGGCGCGGGCGGCGCCCTCGTGCAGCCGCTTGGCGCGGCTGCGGGCGAGCAGGGCCCGGCCACCGCGGCGGCCGATCCAGTAACCCGTCTGCGCGCCGAGCAGCGCGCCGGCCACGGCGGCGATCAGCACCTGCGGCAACGACAGCTCGACCGGCCCGTGGGTGCCCGACACGCAGAGAAGACCCGCCGTGAAGAGCAGGGAATCGCCGGGCAGGAAGAAGCCGACGAGCAGTCCCGTCTCGGCGAAGAGCACGACGGCGATGCCGAGCGCACCGAACGCTCCGAGCAGTGAACCTGCGTCCAGCACGTTCAGCGCTTGTGGCGCGGCCGCCAGTGAGAATACGGACACGGTGGAGGGTCTCCCATAATGGTGAGCGGGCGACCCGACGGAACGCCCGGACTGACTACAGTGGTGTAGACGGTCTACTTCACTGTAGACGCCCGAAGGGTGGAGGAGAGTTCCCATGTCGCAGGTGAAGGGGATATCGAGCGGAGAACCCGCCCCCCGCCCGCACGACGACCCGGCACCGGAAGCCGGGCCGGAGCGCCCGCATCCCACCGCGTCGGAGCGGCGCCCGTCCGGCGAGCTGGAATCCACGATCCTGGCGGCCCTGTGGGCGGCCGGTACGCCCCTGACCCCCGCCCAGGTGCAGGACGCGATCGGGGCGGCGCTCGCCCGTACCACCGTCGCGACGATCCTGTCGCGTCTCTACGACAAGGGTACGGTCACCCGCACCCGGGCCGGCCGCGGATTCGCGTACACCCCCACCGAGGACGCGCCGGGTCTGACCGCCCGCCGGATGCACAGCGAGCTGCGGAAGGAGGAGGACCGCAGCACGGTACTGGCGCGATTCGTGTCACAACTCACCGATGAGGACGAGCAACTGCTCCGGGACCTGCTCGACGGAGAAAACCGATGATCTACGCCGTGTGGGTTCCGCTGCTGATGCCCTTCGTCGCGGTACCCGCCGCCCGTCGCCTCGCGGACGCCCTGTCGCCGGTGCGGGCCGTACGGCTGCTCGCCTCGACTGGCATCGGCCTCGCCCTGTGCAGCCTGCTCGCCCTGGTCCTGTTGGTGGTGCCCGGCGCCACCCGGTTCTCCGCCGTCTCCGCCCTCGGCGAACTCGTCAGACCGCTCTCCGACGCCGCTCCGGCCGTCGCCGTACCCCTCGCGGCCGCCGCGCTGGCGCTGCTCACGGGCTGCGCCGCCGCGGTCGCCCGCGCCGCCCACCGCCACTGGGCGGAGCTGTACCGGGCGGTGCGACCGTCCGAGTACGCAGGCGGTGAGCTGGCCGTCCTGCGCGACAGCCGCGCCGACGCGTACGCGCTGCCCGGCCGTCCGGGCACGCCGGGCCGGATCGTCGTCACCACGGGAATGCTGCGTGCCCTGGACCCCGCCGAACGCGACGCGCTGCTGGCACACGAACGCGCCCACCTCACAGGCCGCCACCACCTCTTCCTCGCAGCCGCCGAGATCGCGGCACTCTGCCACCCCGCACTGCGCTCCCTGCGCGCCCCCATGGGCTACGCCCTGGAGCGCTGCGCCGACGAGGCGGCGGCCTGCGCCGTCGGCGACCGACGGATCGCCGCCCGCGCCATCGGCCGCGCCGCCCTCGCCGCCCGTGCCGCCGAAGGCGCCCCGCAGCCCCGTCCCCGGACGGCGCTCGCCGCAGCGGCCGGACCCGTACCGCGCCGCGTCGCCGCGCTGCTCGGCCGGAACGCCCCGCGGCCCCGCGTCGGCCGGGCTGCGGCTGCCGCACTGCTGGCCTGCCTGGTCCTCTCCGGAGCCGCCGCGCTCGACGCGACGAGCGATCTGCACAGCAGCATCGAGGCAGCTCAGGGCGAGGGCGCGCCGCACTGACGCCCCCGACCGCGGTGCGCCACGGCGCCGTCGAACACCACCTGCGCGGCGCCGTCGAACGCCAACCCGCATCGCCCGGAGATCGACCGCACAGCCGGTGAACAGCCCGCTCAGGGTCCGTCCTGAGCGGGCGTCACCCGCCCGTCCTCCACGTGCTCCCGCAGCCGGTCGAGGAAGACCCGCTGCCCCGTGACGAGCCGCTCCGCCGCCTCCTGGGGCGTGCACCAGGCGAACCGGTCGACCTCCGGGAACTCCCGCAGCACCCCGGACCCCCGCGGCCACTCCATGGTGAACGTCCCGGGAACGGCCGTCGCGGCATCGAGATCCGCCTCCAGCGCCCACACCGTCACGGTCTTGCCGCCGGACTGACGGGACTCACCGAGCGCCACCCACTCACCCTCCGGCACCGGACGGCCGAACTCCTCCTCGAACTCGCGGCGGGCAGCGGCCGCTGGTTCCTCGTCGGGGCCGTACTCACCCTTGGGGATCGACCACGCCGCGCTCTCCCGGCCCGCCCAGAAGGGGCCACCCATATGCCCGATGAGCACCTCGAAACCGGCGCCGTCCGCAGCCCCGGCCGGGCGGCGGAACAGCAGGAGACCCGCACTGCGCGTGGCGCGCTTCTGGGACGACATGCCGTCAAGTCTGCAGGCCGGCCCCGCACGCCGCCCCGGACGACACCCCTGCCCGCTGATCATTTCCGTCATCGAGCCGACTCGCCCTGTTTCCCCCGATGTTCCCGATGCCCCGTGGTGCGGGGCTGCACGCGCGGCCATGCTGTCCGCAGACAGCGCTTGCCGCCCGTGGACCCGACCGGGCAACCAACCTGATTCCAGGAGGATTTGTGGCCCTCGGCATAGTCGGCAGGACGACCGGACCGCGTGCGGGAACGGCGCGGCGGTACGGGACGCTCGCGCGACCGCTCGTGCTGCTGGCGACGGTGTCCGCGATGACGGTCGGCGCGATTCCGACGCCCAGTTCGTCGCCCGGGACCCGGACAGCGCCATCGTCACCCGGGCACGGCGCACCCTGCGCGAGATCAGGGCGGCCCACCCGGACTTCCTCGTGATCAACGGTGACCTCGTCGACGAGGGATCACCCGCGGACCTGGCCTTCGCCCACCGGATCCTCGACCAGGAACTCGGCGACTCGCTGCCCTGGTACTACGTACCGGGCAACCACGAGGTGATGGGCGGAAGGATCGACAACTTCATCACCGAATTCGGCCCCGCCCAGCGGACGTTCGACCACAAGGGCACCCGCATAGTCACGCTCGACACCTCCGGCCTCAGCCTGCGCGGCGGGGGCTTCGCCCAGATCAAGCAGCTCCGCGCCCAGCTGGACGCGGCGGCGAAGGACCGGACCGTCGACTCGGTCACGCTGATCGAGCACGTGCCGCCGCGCGACCCGACCGTCCAGAAGGGCAGCCGGCTCAGCGACCGCAAGGAGGCGGCCCTCGTCGAACAGTGGCTCGCCAACTTCCGCCGTTCGACGGGCAAGGGCGCGGCGTTCATCGGCGGCCACGTCGGCGTCTTCCACGCCTCGCACGTCGACGGAGTGCCGTATCTGATCAACGGCAATTCAGGCAAGGCACCGGCCGGTCCGTCCGACGAGGGCGGCTTCACCGGCTGGTCGCTGGTCGGCGCCGACCACATCACGCCCGGTGAACAGGGAGCCGCGCGGCAACGGCCGTGGCAGGGCGGGCCCGACTGGGTCTCCGTACAGACCCGCGCGCATGTCGACGCGCTGGAGATCGACACGCCGACGGTGCTCGGCACCGGCAGCCGTACGAAGGTCACGGCGACCGTCACGCAGGGCGCCCGCAGGGTCCCGGTCGGCTGGCCGCTGGCCGCGGACTGGACCGGATCCCCGAACGTCCACATCGGCGACCGGGACGACGCCCGCCACCGCCAAACGGCGGTCCTCGACCCGTCCACCGGCACCTTCACCGCACTCCGGCCGGGCACGATCACACTCGCCGTGACGGTCAACGGCACGACACAGCAGGCCCGGATCAGGTTCGAGGCGGCTGCGACCGCGTCGGCGGCCTGACGGACCGAAGGCCCGTCAGACGGATCGCGACCTCACCGGCCGAGGAACCGTCAGACGGATCGCGACCTCACCGACCGAGGACCCGTCCGGCGCGGAGTGCAGGCACAACGTCAGGCGTGAGGCCGCCCCGTACACCCACGGACAACGGGTGCGGGGCGGCCTCACGGACCGCCGGAATCCACCTGCCTACACCTTGCGGTACTCGTACGCCTCCGAAGCCGCGGCCGCCACCGCCGCGATGTCGCCACCCGCCGACGCCGTGACCACGGCGGCCACCGCACCCTCCAGGAACGGCGCGTCCACCAGGCGCGAGCCGTCCGGCAGTTCGTCGCCCTCGGCCAGCATCGTCTTGACCGTGAGCACCGCGCTGCCCAGATCGACGAGCAGGGCCACCCCCGCACCGCCGTCCACCGACCTGGCGGCCTCCGCGATCAGCTCCGCACTGGTCCCGAGCCCACCCGCGGGCGTACCACCGGCCGCGGCGACCGGGGCCGTCGCCCCACCGGCGGCCAGCCCCCTGGCGAGCTCGGCGACGGACTCGGCCACCGGGCCGCTGTGCGAGACCAGCACGATCCCGACCTGCTTCCCGTCGATCACGCCGCACCCCCGGGCACGGCTCCGGTCTCGGCCAGCGCGGCGATCAGCAGGGCGGAGGACGTCGCCCCCGGATCCTGATGCCCGATGCTGCGCTCACCCAGATAGCTCGCCCTGCCCTTGCGGGCCTGGAGAGGAACCGTCGCCAGCGCCCCCGCCGCCGCCGCTTCCCGGGCCGCCCCGAACGAGGTCCCGAGCGCCTCGACGGCCGGCAGCAGCGCATCGAGCATCGTCTTGTCCCCGGCCTGCGCCCCGCCCAGCTGGGCCACGGCCGCGACGCCCACCCCGAGCGCCTCGGCCAACTGCTGCGGCGTCACGGCGGGCGCGTCGCCCAGAGCCTTCCCCGTTCGCCGCAGCAGCGTCCCGTACAACGGCCCCGCAGCCCCGCCGACCTTCGAGATCAACTGTCGTCCGGCGAGCGTCAGCACGGCCCCCGGAGTATGCGGCCGCTCCTGGCCCAGGACCTCGGTCACCGAGGCGAACCCGCGCTGCATGTTGCTGCCGTGATCGGCGTCCCCGATCGCCGAGTCGAGCTCGGTGAGGTGGTCCGCCTCGCGATCCACGGCGGCCGCGGACGCGGTCATCCAACGGTGGAAGAAATCGGCGTCGAGCAACATGATCTCCTTGTCGGGTGGGTCAACGGCCCCAGCGCAGCGCCGGCGTCTCCACCGGCGCGTCCCAGAGGCGCAGCAGCTCCTCGTCCACCTGGCAGAGCGTCACCGAACAGCCCGCCATGTCGAGCGAGGTCACATAGTTCCCCACGAGCGTACGAGCCGTCACGACCCCCCGCTCGGACAGCACCCGCTGCACCTCGGCATTGAACCCGTACAGCTCCAGCAGCGGAGTCGCACCCATCCCGTTGACCAGCACGATCACGGGTCCGCGTGGCTGCAGGTCCTCCAGCACCGCGTCCACCGCGAAGTCCGCGATCTCCCCCGACGTCATCATCGGACGCCGCTCCCGCCCCGGCTCGCCGTGGATCCCGATGCCCAGCTCCAGTTCGCCCGGCGGCAGATCGAAGGTCGGAGAGCCCTTGGCGGGCGTGGTCACGGCACTGAGCGCCACCCCGAAACTCCTCGACTCCTCGTTGACCCGCCGGGCGACGGCCGCGACCCGTTCCAGCGGCGCGCCCTCGTCGGCGGCGGCCCCGGCGATCTTCTCGACGAACAGGGTCGCGCCCGTGCCCCGCCGCCCCGCCGTGAACAGACTGTCGGTCACGGCCACGTCGTCATTGACGAGGACCTGGGTGACCCGAATGCCCTCGTCCTCGGCGAGCTCGGCGGCCATCTCGAAGTTCAGCACGTCACCGGTGTAGTTCTTGACGACGAACAGCACCCCCGCCCCGCTGTCGACCGCCGCGGCGGCCCGCACCATCTGATCCGGCACGGGCGAGGTGAACACCTCTCCCGGACACGCCGCCGACAGCATCCCGGGCCCGACGAACCCGGCGTGCAACGGCTCGTGCCCCGACCCGCCCCCGGAGACCAGCGCCACCTTCCCGGCCACGGGCGCGTCACGCCGCAGGACGACGCGGTTACCGACATCCACGGTCAGCTCCGGATGCGCGGCTGCCATACCGCGCAGCGCGTCCGCGACAACGGTCTCCGGGACGTTGATGAGCATCCTCATGGGTATCTCCTAGGGAGGTTGGCAGGTGGGTTGTTGTCCTGCGTTTTCGCTGTTCAGAGTGAGTATGGGTAGATCGTGATCTCGGCTGTCCGTGGCGGTCGTGAGCGGGTTCTGGCGGTACTGATGCTGACTTAATGCTGACTTTGGTGACGGGCCGTCAGGTTGGCTGGGTGGTCGGGCGGGTCTCGGCTGACCTGCTCCTGTCGGCAGTATCGGCCTTGCGGCAGCGAAGGGCACGTGCGAGAACGTCATGGGCGCGCCCAGGTCTGAATCAGGATGCGTTCGGTTGTGGCCGGACGTCGGTGTCCATGCGTACACCGGGCCTCGTCAGCACGTGGTGTATGGGGACGTTCCAGCCCCTTGCTTGCGGCGGGAGGGATTGCGAGGCGGCGTTCGCTGTGCGGACCGGCCGTGGTGCCATCCCGGCAGATTCTTCGTCTGCTGGTGGTACCACGTCCGCGCCTTGCTCGACCAGGGAGTATGGCTCCGTTGACGGAGCACATGGGGAAGTTGGTCCGGGAATGGCCCGGATCTTGGTAGCCCATGGCGAAAGCCGTCGCCGACTGGGCCCCCAATCTGGTTCGTGGCGGGCACCTTGGTGAGCAGCCCGGTCCCGTACGTCTTCCGTGGACGAGACCGAACTGCGGTGTCAGGACTGTTGGTCAACGATCCTGAAAACCCCTGGACATTGGGGCAGTCAACGGGTTAGAAGGAAGGCTGCCTGCTGGCGTACACGGAGCAGCGTGGCGTAGCGGCGAGAGACCCCGGACAGCCCTGGAGAGGAACGCCTCATGTCCTTCGAGCCCGTGTACATATCCCGGCGGAATGCCCTGCGGGCCGGCGCCGGCGCAGCCGCCGTCGCCGGTCTCGGGGCTGGCCAGCTGGCCGGTGCGAGCGATGCCTCGGCCGCCGCTCCGGCCGACCTGTCGGACACCGCGTACATCATGAGCTGCGACGAGTGGGGTGCCCGGCCGCCCGCCGGGGAGCTGTCGACCCGTACGGGCTCCACCCGGCGGATCGTGGTGCACCACATGGCGTTCCCGAACACCATGGACTTCTCCATGGAGGCGGCCATCGCCTGCGCCGAGCGGGTCCAGTACATCCACATGGACAAGAACGGCTGGTCGGACACCGGAAACCACTTCAGCATCAGCCGCGGCGGCCATGTGCTGGAAGGCCGGCACGGCAGCCTGGACGCGCTCGAGGACGGCGGATACCAGATCGTCAGCGCGCACGCCGTCGGCCAGAACACCCAGTCGATCGGTATCGAGAACGAAGGCACCTACATCGACGAGCTGCCCACCGGCAAGCTGTGGTGGTCGCTGGTTCAGCTCTCCACCACCATCTGCACCCAGTATGGCTTCGGCGCCCAGAACATCACCGGCCACTGGGACTGGAACAACACCCAGTGCCCCGGTGCGAAGTTCTACTCCACCTTTCCGCTGCTGCGCCTGCACGTCGCCAAGCGCCTCGGCCAGGACCCGAGCACCATCCCGGCCCGGACCTGGCCCGACACGTTCACCTCCTGCGCGGGCGCCACGGTCCGTACGCTGCAGCACCTGCTGAACACCCAGGGCTTCAACCTCGTTGCGGACGGGGCCTTCGGCCCGGCCACGCTGGCAGCGGTGCGCGCCTTCCAGACGGCGCACGGCTTCCCCACCGCCTCGGACGGCACGATGACCGGGCCGACCTGGGAGGCGCTGGCCCCGGAGATCGGCATGGGTGCCACCGGGTCTGCGGTACTCGGCGTCCAGTCGATCCTGGCGACCAAGCTGTATGCCGTGAAGGCAACCGGTACCTTCGACCGGGTGACGTGGGTCGCGGTCGCCAAGCTGCAGGCCCTGCACGGGCTCCGGGTCACCGGGCGGGTGGACCTGAGCACCTGGTGTGCCGCGCTCGGCGGTGTGGTGGAGGAGAACTTCCGCGGGCTGAAGGGCCAGGCGGGGCTGGAAAGCGAGCTTGTCGTGCCGGAGGCCGAGTCCCTGCCCCCCGTGACCCTTGCGGCGGACGGGGTCGTGGCGAGCGACGCACCCGCCACGCAGTTCGAGGAGTTCCCGGTCGACCAGGACGTCCAGGAAGGGTTGTAGGCCCTGCGCCGGCGGCGCCCGACCTCAGGGCGCCGTCGGGCCTGACCGGCACCGCTCGGTCAGCGGCCATCAGGGCGCCTACGCGATGCGGGAGATCGTGAACGCGATCCCCTACCAGGGCCGGACCGGCTGCCAGTGGGCCTCCTTCCGCACGACCTGCCGCCGAAGAGCGCTACGTACTACTACTTCGCCGTGTGGCGCGACGACGGGATCGACCAGGTCATCCATGAACTCCTGCGCTGCCAGGTTCGGGAACGCTCCCCCCGATTAGAGGACCCGACCCTGGTGGTGCTGGACACGCAGAGTGTCCGTGTGACTGCCGGGGTCCCTGCCTCCACGACCGGCCTGGATCCGACGAAACGGGACGTCTCACCCAAGGCTGACAGAGTCCCCCATATTCCTTCCAGGGACGCCTCGCAGGCGTGAAAATGGTTTGTGGTGGCCGCCCGTCGACGTCGCTCCCTCTTTGGGACCCTGAGCCCGGGACAGAGTCCGGCGCCGGGGCCGGCCGGAGGGGTCACGCACTGTCGCTTCGAGCACGCCGTTCAGATTCTCGCTTCCTCTCACGGCCCTGCGGGCGGCCACTGCCCTGCTGATCCGCGCGATGGAGGGGATGTGGATGGATAAGACCGAGGCGGTCGACCAGGAGACGGAGCTCGTGGAAAGGGTCGCCGCGATCGATGTGGCCAAGGCGTCCGGGATGCTCTGTCTGCGCCTGCCGCACGAGAGGTTGCCCGGGTGCCGATGTCTCGTTGCGGGCGTCGCGGTACCCGAGCATCCGCGGCGCGCCCGCGCCAAGGACAGCCAGGGCCTCGGCGAGCTCGGTGGCACGCGGGCTGTCCGGGGCCCAGGTCGCGGTGACGACCGCCGTGCGGGCACCGGCGGCGGAGTGCTGCGCGAGTACACCGCCGGCGAGAAGGCTCTCGTCGTCCGGGTGGGCGAACGCCCCGAGCAACGAGGGAAGTTCGGGCTCGGGGGGTGCCCCTATCTGTTTCGTCAACCCTGTCAGGGTCGGTTCGTGGGAGTTGGTGCTGGTTTTTGGGAACGTCCCGCGAAGCGGGACGTTCCCGGCGGATCGGGTGCCTGATGGGCAGCCCGGTGGCCGGCACGGCGGGGGTGGCCGTGCCGGTGCGCGCGTGATGGGGTCAGGAAGGTAGGGACGGTGGTGCTGTCAGGCCGCGAGGCCGATGTCGCCGGGGGTTCGTGGTTCGTAGAGGGCCCCGGTGCGGATCATCGCGTGGATGACGTTCACACGTTGGCGGGCCAGGCGGAGGATCGCTTGGGTGTGGGTCTTGCCGCGTGCGCGTTGACGGTCGTAGTAGGTGCGGGAGGAGCGGTCGGATTTGCAGCCGATCGCGGCGAACGCGGCCTGGAAGAGGGCGCGTTTGAGGAGCCGGTTGCCGCGGTGGGGTGCGTGCTCGCCACGGATGGAGGTGCCCGAGGACTTGGTGGCGGGGGCGAGTCCGGCGTAGGAGGCGAGGTGTCCTGCGGTGGGGAAGGTGGTGCCGTCGCCGATGGCGACGATCACGGCGGCGGTGGTCCTGACGCCCATGCCGGGCATGGAGGTCAGGAGGTGGAAAAGAGGGAGGGCCTCCAGCAGGGCGGCGATCTCCTGCTCGGCCTGGCGGCGCTGGGTGTGGGCGGCGGCGAGCTGGGCGGCAAGTCCGGGCACGATCAGCGCGCTGGCCTCGGTGCCGGGCACGATGACGGTCTGCTCGGCAAGCGCGTCGAAGATCTCCGCGGTGAGGTGGCGGGCCTTGCGCGAGCCGTGCGCCTTGAGCAGGGCCTCGCAGCGGGTGCGGCCCAGTTTCTTCAGCCTGGCCGGGGAGCCGTGCCGTTCAAGGAGGGCCAGGATGTAGGGGTAGCCCAGCCGGGGGCCGACCACCCGCTCCAGGGTGGGATGGATCTGGGAGAGCAGGCCGCGCAGCCGGTTGGAGGTGCGGTTGACCTCGCCGGCCAGGTCGTTGTCGTAGCCGGTGAGCATGGTCAGCTCGGCCAGCTTCTCGTCGTCGCGGTCCACCACGCGCAGGGTGTGCGGCATGGTCCGGGCGGTGTCGGCGATGACGAAGGCGTCGCGGGCGTCGGTCTTGGCTTCGCCCGGGTAGAGGTCGGCGGCCCGGCGCATCGAGAGTCCCGGCAGGTAAGCGACCCGGCAGCCGGTCGCGCGGGCCACGGTCAGTGGCAGCGCGCCGATGTTGGCGACCTGGTCCACGATCACCAGGACGGTGCCGAACTTGGCCCTGAGCTTGTCGAACAACTCCCGCAGGCGGGCCTCGGTGTTGGGCAGCTTCTTGTCGTGGACGGTCTTGCCCTGCCCGGTCAGGCCGCGGGCGTGGTGGAACTCCTTGCCCAGGTCCAGGCCGAGGAACAGACCTATGCCGGAGATATCGATGACGGTGTCGGCCATGCGCGATGCCCCTCTTCGGTCGTGCCTTTCGCATCCGTCCCGGCCGTCCCTGCGGCACCACACGCCGGCAACCACGTTACGCAGACATCCCGCCCGTGAAGCGGTCCGGCGTTGCACCGGACCAGGCAGTCGTCAGGCCCCTCATCAGCGGTCAAGCGGTGCCCCGAAGCCCGGCGGCAACACCCCCCAGGTCATCGACTTCGACAGGGGGCACACAGCCATACCGGACCCGGGGGCCAGGCGCCCCATTTCGGGGCCACAGAAAAGGTAACGGGGGAGCGGGTGTTGCCACGAGGGGCGCCTTTCTCGCGGTGAACGGGGTCGGTGCCGGGGCTCAGATGACAGGCGGGCGGCCGGCGGCGGTCAGCCGCCACACGGTGCGCCAGCTCATGGGCCGGCGCCACTGCTCGGTGCGGCGGGCCCAGTCCTCCCGCATGCCGCAGAGGGACTCGGGCACTCCACCGTCCCGTCGCGGCGTCACGCTGCCTCCTGGATGGTTGAGACGGCGGCCAGGGGCATGGCCGTCAGGCGGCCGAGCTGGGTCACCAGCAGCAGGAGGGGCGGCAGGCACAGGATCGCGGTGCCGGCCCACATCGCTGTGGGGCCGGAGAAGGCTCCGGCCAGAATCCCGGCTCCGGCCGAGGCGAACGGGGCGCACCAAGCGGAGAGCACGTACGACAGCGCGTTCAGCCAGAACGCGCGGACCGCCCCAGCGCGGCCACCACCCCGGCGCCGGCGTAGGCGCCCATGGCGTCCGCGAGGCTGAACGCGCCGCCGACCCGCGAGTTCGCCTCGTGGAGCAGGGGCCCGGGAACCAGCTCAGGCACTACGGAGATCGCGGCCGCCAGGTGCAGCACCGTCGCCGACCCCACGATCAGCGCGACGACGTAGAGCACCGGGAAGGACAGCAGCCCGCCGAGCGCGGTGAGGGGGATCACGGCGACGGCCACCGCGGCGATGAGGTCGGTGCCGATCAGGACCGGCCGCTTCGCGTGCTGGTCGACGTAGGCCCCGGCCGGCAGGGCCAGCACGAACGCGGGGGCCTGGGAGAGGACCGCGAGCGTGGCGACCTGACCGGGGTTCGCGTGCAGCACGAGAACCGCGAGGGCGGACAACGCCACAGCGTGCGCCGATGTACCCAGCAGGCTCGCTGCCTCCCCGGTCAGGTACGCGGCGAACGAAGGGTGGGCGCGCAGCGAGAACGAGCTCGGCGGCCCGCCGGTCACGGCCTCGTCGCCGTCGGGCGACCCGGACTTCGCAGGGATCAGCCCGTCGGAGTCAGGCACGCTGTCCGCCCGCCGCGAGCAGGTCCTGCGTCCCGTCGGGAACACGGCCCGGCCACTGGAAGACGAGCCGCGCGGAGGGCTTGTCGAGCACATCACCGACCGGCAGCTGCTCGTCAGGCGTTCCGGCCGGGTGGACGGTCATCGGCGGGTAGCCGCTTTCGCGCACCTTCTGGTCCCAGGTGCGCACGCAGTCGGCGAAGCGCTCCGCCAGCGCGTCCGCGGCCGGGCCGTAGGCGTGGATGAAGAACTCGGTCAGGCGGTCGGCCGGATCCGGGGCGTCCTTGACCTTGCGATAGGTCAGGTAGGCGAGGGAGCCGTCCGACAGCATCGCGGCCGCGTCCTGCTGCTCCACCAGCGTGGAACCTGCCGGGGCGGCCAGGCGGCAGAACCCCGGCAGCGTGGTCGCCGCGTAGACCTGCAGGGTCTCGAAATTGAAGATGCCGCGGACGACGAGGCCTGTGGTGAGTTCGTGCCGCGGCCCGCGCAGCGCCTCCTCCAGCCCGGAGGTATCGCCAGGCTCACCGTCTTCCCACCGCACGGTGACCTCACCGTCGGCCAGAGGGACGGCGGGGGCGGTACGGGCGGCGGCGCCGCGGTCCCGCACGAACCCGCAGTACGTCCAGTGCTCGCAGCGCAGCACGTCACCGCGCCGGACCAGGGTGAGGGAGCGGGTGAAGCCGCCCATCTCCAGCGGCACCACCAACCGTGCTCCCTCGGCGAGTTGCTCCCGCCAGGCCGGGGCGATGTCCGACGCATTGTGGGTGATCATCACCCCCTCGAATCCCCGGGCGGGGACGTGGCCGGGTGCTCCCAGACCACCATCGCCGAGGACGGCAGTGACCCGGCCGCTGCCGGCTTCCGCACACAGCCGCTGCGTGCGGTGCACCACGTACGGGTCGACGTCCACGGTCACCACGCGCCCGCGCGGTCCCAGGACGTGCGCCAGGAGCTCGCCGTTGTACCCGCCCGATCCGACTTCCAGCACGGTCATCCCCGGCTCCAGACGGAGTTGCTCGATCATGTCGGCCTGCAGCCACGCCGCGGAGACGGAGCTGAGCGCGGTCTGGGGCGACTTGCGGACCGTCATTACGGCGAGGTCGTCGTGGTAGGCCGTCTCCAGCGGAGCCTCGGGAACGAACCGGTGCCGGGGAACGTGGCGCAGCGCGGCTTGGACCCGCGCGGAGGGTGCCCAGCCCTTGACGATCACGATGTCCGCCATCCGCGCGCGCAGCCGCGCTGCCTCGGCCGGCTCCCCGGGCACCTGCGGGACGGCGGCGGAGCACGCGTAGGAGTGGACGGGCGGCAGGCCCGGCAGCACCCCGGGCCACACCGCGGTGAGGGCCTGGGTACTGGGCGCAAAGATCTTCCCGACTGGTGAAGAGGCAGTGTTCCAACCCTGCACTGTTCCTGTCGGAGCGCGTGTCCTGTCTCAACGAAGTTAGGCGTCCGTCCCAGCGCTGACCTGCGCGGACTGGATTAGGTGAGACGCGGGGACTTGGTTCGTTGAGACAAGTCTCGGGAGCTGGGACCGAACGGGCCGTGGACCCCTGTCCCGTCTCAGGCAACGTGGTCCCGGTCTCAAGTGATCTGGGCCGACTCTGCCGGCGTCTCAGATGGTTCGCTCCGTCAGGACTCTTGCGACCGCTCTCACTTGGCCCGGGGGCGTCTCACGCGTCTCAGGTGGTAGTCGGGCTTTTGGGGGGTCAGGGAACATCCATGTCGGATCGGGCGCCAATCCGCGTCCGTCCTGGATCCTTGGTCCTGGCGCCGTCGGGTTCTGGCCCGGCTTACGGTGGTGAGTGTTCCGGGCAGTTTCGCCCGGAACACTCACGACACCAGAGCAGCAGCCGGCTTACCTGGCGAGTTCAGCCGGTTCGTCCAGTCTGGTCAGCTTCCGCGGGTTTCTCACCAAGTAGACCCGGGTGACCTGCCCGTTCTCCACCACAAGGCTCACCGCTGTGGCCAGCTCGCCGTCGATCTCGATCCGGCCGGCAGGTGCGCCGTTGAGCCACACGGCCGTCGTCACGAGCGCGGCCACTTCCACCCGGTTCGTGCGCGCGAGCACCTTCGCCACGAGCTCGACCCCGTGGATCGGAGCCAGAGCGGCGGCCGCCAGCCCGCCACCATCGGCGATCAAGACCACGTCCGGCGCCATGACCTCCACCAGCTCCTGCAACTGCCCGGTGCGCAACGCGAGCAGGAACCGCTCCACCACGGCCTGCTGCTCCGACCGGCTCACCTGCACCCGCGGACGCCGGGCCGCCACATGCTCGCGGGCTCGCCGCGCGATCTGCCGCACCGCGGCCGCGGACTTCCCGATGGCCTCGGCGATCTCACCGTACGGCAGCTCGAAGACCTCGCGGAGCACGAACACCGCCCGCTCCGTCGGCCCGAGCGTTTCAAGGACGGTCAGCATCGCGATCGAGACGCTCTCCGCAAGCTCTACGTCCTCGGCGACATCAGGGCTGGTCAGCAACGGTTCTGGTAGCCACTCGCCGACATAGTCCTCGCGGCTGCGTGCCAACGTCCGCAGCCGGTTGAGCGCCTGCCGCGTGACGGTCCTGACGAGGTACGCCCGCGCGTCGCTCACCCGCGACTGGTCGACCTCGGCCCACCGCAGCCAGGACTCCTGCAGCACGTCCTCCGCGTCTGCCGCGGAGCCGAGCATCTCGTAGGCGACCGTGAACAGCAGGCTGCGATGGGCGACGAACGGGTCCTCGGTCATGCCGTCGACGCTACGCCGGACGTCTCAGGACGCGCGGCCAGCGGGATCTCGCAGGCATCGGAGTAGCCCTGCGAGGTGATCCCATGCGCCGTGTTGCACCTGGCCGCCAGGTTGGCGAAGCCGATGAACACGGTGAGCTCGACCAGCGCCGCCGGGCCGAGCCGGCCGAGCAGACTCGCCGACAGCTCATCGGTGACGGTCGTCGGCGTGTTCGTCATGGCCTCGGCGTACTCCATCGCCTCCCGCTCCAACGACGTGAACACCTCCGACTCCCGCCAGCGCGGCACTTGGCTCGCCTTGGCCAGGTCCAGGTTCTGGTTCAGTGCCGCGAAGTAGTTGATGTCGAGGCACCAGCTGCAGCCGACCTGTGCCGCGACGGCCATGTGCGCGAACGTCTTGAGGCTCGCGTCGGCCGCGTCCCAGGTGCCCACCTTGGCTGAGAACTCCTGGTTGGCCTCGGCGAGCTTGGGGTTGTTCCACAGCACCTCGTTGGGCTCGGGCACGGAACCGAGCTGCTTGATCAGGTTTTCGCGGAGCTCGGCGGGGAGCTCGGCCTTCGGGACGCGTAGCGCCATGGTGTTCTCCTTGGACGTTTGCCTGTTTGGCATGAAGACACCACCGGGCCCGCGAATGTGACAACCACCATCGCCACTGCGCATCGATCGTCAGCGCGCACAGGCCGACCCGCGGTCACTCTCAGACGACAGCGACCGGAAGGTCATTCCTCCTCGCCGGCGCGTCCGGGTCAACGGCTGCCTCGCCCTGGAAGCGGTCAAACCCAACGGCGGAGCCGGACCAGATCACCTGAGACAACACCCGCCATCCCGACTCCCGGGATCAGATCACCTGAGATTCCCGGCACCCCGGGGTCTCAACCGATTTGGTCGCCGCAGGTCACAGCACTGTCCACGGACCAGATCAACTGGGCCGGGACAACCCCGGTTCCGGGTCCACGGCGGCCGTGCCGGGGCGCGTGTTGGACGCACGCGCCCCGGCACGGTATCCGTTCCCGGTCCCGCACGGTGCTGTCCGGTCCCAGGTTGGGATGCCGCTGTACTGGTCGGGCCGTCAGGCCCTGGCGCTGGCGACTCCTGAGCCGTCCATGTAGTCGCGGACGCGTGTGATCAGTCCGTTGCGGACGTGGAGTATCAGGAGGCCGGGGACGGTGAACGTGGTGGCCTTGGGCGGCAGCGTTCCCACCACGACATGCTCGGCGATGATCACTTCGGGATCGGCCGTCTCGTGGGCCGCGATCCTCCTGACCTCCTGCACCTTGGCGGGGCTGGCGCCCCAGACCGCCCGGTAGCCGGCGCGCACGGCCTCACGACCCTCGAAGCATGCGGGGAAGCCGGGTGAGGTGAACGGGAACTCGTGCACCGCATCGATGGCGTAGAGATCGGCGAGACCGTCTGGTGACTTGTCGAGCATGGCTTGGTAGTAGCAGGTCAGCACCTCGTGAGGGGTGCGAACGGCAGGTGTATCCAGATGTGACACGGGGTCATTCCATTCGCTCAACACTTGTTGACCCACTCACGGTAGGGTCGGCTGGAAGTTCGGTCAACGGCTGTAGAGTGAATCGGTGTCCACTCCCCGCCAGTCCCGCGCCGACCGCCGCCGAGCGACCGAGGTACGCATCCTCGACAGCGCCCGGGAGCTGTTCGCTGAGAAGGGATTCGAACGCACCACCATCCGCGCCGTGGCGGCCGCAGCGAGCGTCGATCCGGCTCTGGTCATGCAGTACTTCGGCTCGAAACGGGAGCTGTTCAGCCAAGCCGTGCAGGCGTTGCCCGCCCCGCTGACGGTCACTGATGCCAACGAGCTCGTCGATCAGTTGCTGGCCTCGCTCGGCCTCAAGCTCGGCGGTCTTCCCGAGGGCACGCTGGCGATGATGCGGTCGATGCTCACCGACCAGGCAGCAGCCGATCACGTCCGTGCCGCTCTCGGCCGGCAGATCGACAGCGTCGGTGCCGCCCTGCCCGCTTCCGAGGATCCCGAACTGCGCGCCGCACTCGTCGTCACCGCATTGCTGGGCGTGACCATAGGCCACCAGCTCCTCGGCCTGGCCGCGCTTCGTGAGGCCCCTGCGGATCACATCGCCGCGTTGCTCCGCCCCGCCATCAAGGCCCTGGCAGGACCGCCAGGGTGAACCCAAGGCCCCGTCGCTCGGAATGTGAGCAGGCTGTACTCAGTCTGAGCAGCGGTAGTAAGGGTGGAACGGGCTCCGCCGTTTTTCCGCCCTCGGCTCCATCGGGCTGGCGCGGGGGCGGGATCGTTTTCACGCGGGAAGAACGCGTCGTAGATCCTCGGGCTTCAGCGGAAGGCGACGAACTTGTGGGTAGAGAAAAGCTGCTCGACCCACTTCACCCCACCTGGTACAGCCATCCAGCACCCCCACACTCAGCCGCGCGACTAGGTTCGCTGAGACAGAAGCCCGAACGGCTCGGTTCGTTGAGAAAACGACTCGATTGAGTGAGACAGGACAGCGCGGTGTTCCTCGCGTTCAGGTCCTCCGCCGCTGCGGCCACGGGTAACCAAGCTGTCTGGCGTACTCCGGAGATCCGCCGCAGACCTCGGCTGTCTGACGGGGGTCACCCGCCACGAGTTGCTCAGCAAGTCTCTCGGCCTGACTTTCAGGGTCGTCATTGGAGACGTCAAGCACCATCCGGAACTGCAGCCATGGGCGGTCTTCCCCGATGGCCGAGCGGCCCGGATGGAAGAGGAAGAGGTTGATCTGGTCGGGCTCCCAAAGCCAGGCGGACACACCGCCGAGTTCACATTCCCATCGTGCAAGCCAGCCGGCGCGCTCTCTGAGGTCCAGCTCCAGCAACCGGGCAACGGTGCGTGCTGGCCACTCCCAGCTGTGGTCCGCAACGGCTCGCAGGTACTCCTGAGCATCGAACCAGAACTCAGGCAGGTCAACGTTGTCCTCGTCGGGGTTGCGCCACTCGCTCCAGATCACGTGGTCGCCGTCGCGCCGGATGGTCACGTAGAGAGCGCCGCAGCACCCTTCGGTACACGTTGCCTCGGCCAGCCGCACCTCGTGCGGCTCAGGACCAGCCGTGAGAGGGCCGTCCGGCAGCAAGAGGTACTTGGGATCTTCGCCCGGCCCTTCTGTGAATACCTCAGCCAAGATGTCCTCACTGTCGACCAGCGGTCGGACCTCCACGCTTGCGTCCCTCTGCGGAAGATCAGGAACGACAACATGGAGGGTGAGGCAACGCTTCTTGGCAGTCATCGAACGATTGTCGGGCCTGCCACATCGAGGTGTCGCAGCATTTCTCGCGGATGGTCCCGTCACTGGTCCTTCAAGATCTCTCCGGCGGCTTCGCGTCGTCGTTCGTACAGGCAGCGAGGTAGTCGGTCCAGCTGTCCTGGGCGAACCTAGCCCACCTGTGGGCGCTGCCTGCGCTGACACCAAAGAGGTCACTGATCACGATGGGAGGCAGGTCGGCAACGGCTTCGAGCATGGCGGTGTTGCGGGCGCTGATGACTTCCAGGCCGTGCTTCCGGAGCTTGTTCACGATCCTCTGCGCCGTGATCGGGCGGTGGGCTGGCACGCCCGGAAGCAAGTAGGTAGGGCGGCCGTCCTGTGACGGCCGGAGCATGGAGCGGACCGTCGGTCGTGCGATCTGTTGCTCGATGAGCAGTGCCAGTTTGGGCGGCAGGAGGACGGGGTTGCGTTCGATGGTGAGGTAGGCGTCGTCCCCAGTGCGTTCGAACCTGTCAGTGGTCAGTTCGACCAGGCGGACGACGGGCAGGGCGTAGAGCCCGATCAAAGCGCCCGCGATGCGAACGTCGAGGGGGAGTTGGTCGTCGTTCAGGCAGCGTTTTAGTTGCTCGTTCAGCGCAGTTTCGGTGATGAACTGGGTTGGGAGACCGGTTCGCTCTGCCGTGAGGGCCATCGTGCTGTTGAGTCGTCGGGCCTTGGCCCATCGGATGAAGGCTCCGATCGACCTTCGGCGTGTGGCATGAGTGGTGAGCCAGAGGTCCAGGTCCTCCTGGCCGGCTGCGGCCAGGTCGAGCTGCTTCTCATCGAGCCAGTTCATGAAGTCGATCGCGGCGCGAATGTCCCTGCGATCGCTGGTGGCGGCGTTGGTGGTGTACCGGCCGCGGGATGACCGGCGTCGTGCGTCGCGGATGATCTGCCACTCTGCGAAGGGACGGATGATCTTCATCTGATGCTGCGGAAGTCGCGCCAGGACATCGGCAGACCACAGTTCCAGACGGGCGAGGTTCTCGTTTCGTTCCGGCAGGACGCCGGTCGCCACCAAGAGCTTCCGGAAGTGATGAGTCGAGTTGTAGTCCTGCGACAGAGCGTCCAGAGACGCGTGGGTGATCTCCGTGTCCCGGGACACGAGCTCGGCGAGGAGCTTCGGGCCGGAGCTGGTCCGAAGCCAGGTCAGCACGGACCGTGGGTGATCGGCCGAGGCGAGCACGTCCGCCAGCGGACGGAGTGGCGGCGGGACGGGGCCGTCCCCTTGCGCGAGGAGTTGGCGCACGCGGTCACCGACCGAGCACCGGGTGCAGAGGCCAGCGTCGTAGATGTCGCCGGGATAACCGCAGCGGCTGCAGCTGTAGGTGATGTCCGTGCCGCAGCAGGGCCCGCAGAGATCACCTCCGTCGTCAGCGCGGCCGATCAGAACCTGGGTGGTCTGGCATCGCGAGCAAGGCGCGGGGTTCCGCCGGCGCCGAATGAAGCAGGTGTCGCAGACCGGGCCGATGGGCCAGTTGGCCCGCACGTCACGCTCGCGGCCGCAGTCGGCGCACTGCGCAAGTGTGCGCGGTCGGCAGCGGTCACAGTGGAGGGCGCCTCCTCGCTCCCTCACGCGGTAGACACGCGCCTGCCGGTCGCAGACGCTGCACACCCCAAGCGGCCCAGTGTTGCAGTTCTGGCAGAGCTCGGGCTGTCCGTCGGCGGCACGGACTGTGATCCGCCGGAGGTTGCCGCAGCCTCCGCAGAGTCGGGGCGGGGGCGCATAGCAGCTGTTGCAGACCGGCCCGTCCTCGGTGTTGGCGTGGGCCGGTCGAAGTTTTCCGCATCGGATGCACTTCCGCTCCGGCCTCGGGGTGCAGGACTGGCACAGTGCTTTGCCGTCCTCGCGCCGGCTCTTCGGCAGCTTGCGCTGCCCGCAGCCCGCGCACTCCTCCCAGGACAGGGGGGAGTCCCTGCTGTAGCAGAGTCTGCAGATCGGCCCCTCCTCGAGTCGGCGGGCGATGAGGCCGTCCTGTCCGCAGCGGGCGCACTTCCGCAGCTCGGTTCGGTACACACACCACATGCAGCAGCGGCCCTGGGGAGTCGGGCGGGGAAGCTCCCGGTCGCTGCGGCCGCACATGGCGCAGGACAACTGGGTGACTGCCTCCCCGAAGCCGTCGGCTTCCAGCTGACGCAGGAGCCGGACCAGTGCGACCGGGCAGTGGGGCGACGGGGCGGTGAGCGCGTCACCGCGTTCGGCGAAGTGCCGGGCCAGCTCGCGTGCGGGTATCGGGCCCCATGCCTTCGCTCGCTCAAGGACGGCCTGGGCCGCCTGCTCGGTCAGCTCCGGAATCCGGCGCCGGACGTGGCCGATGTTGCTGGCCCTGGCCTCCGCGAGGTCCCGCTGATTTCTCTGCTTCTGGTTCACGGCTTCCCGGGGCGGCGAACGACGGCTCGGCGCGGTGTGATCGGGGTCGGGTCGGCTTCGCCGACGACCTTGCGGAGCTGGGTGTTGACGACCTCCGGCTTGATCAGGTCGTTCGGAGTGCACTGCAGGATGTCGCAGAGTGCGACGAGGGTGTCCATGCTCATCCGCTGGGGCGGCTGGGTCACCAGCCGGTAGACCTGTTCGCGCGAGAGGGTGACGCCTCGTTCGGCCAGCAGCGGCACCAGGTCAGAGGTCTGGAACATCTCTTTCTCGGCCATCAACTGCCGCAGCCGCCACTGGTAGCCCATCTTCTTGATCATGTCGTCACGTCCCAGTCGTCGCCCAGCCGGTCCTTGAGAGAAGCCTCCAACAGCTTGTTGCGGTACTCGTTCGAGACCCCCATGTAGATCGCCGTGGTGGACGCGTGCGAGTGTCCGACCTGTTCCTGGACGAACCGGGCCGGATAGCCGAACTCGGTCAGGTGTGTGATGTAGCTGTGGCGCAGGCAGTGGAGGTCGAGGTCCTCGTCGAGGCCGGCGGCCTCGCGGGCGGCGACGAAAGCCTCGTTGATCGACCGGGGCGACAGGCGCCCGCACCGTTCCGTCACCCAGAGCGCGGGGTGGCGTCCGGGCGAGAACTGCGGGCGTATCTCGGTCACCCACTGGTCCAGCACGTCGACGCACCAGTCCATCTCCGGGACGGTGAGCACCGTCCGCCGCTTGGGCGGCGAGCCCTTCTGGGACTTGCCGAAGCGGACCATCGCGCTGCCGTAACCGCGGAACTGCGGGGCCTTCCGGTTGCGCCGCAGGTCGACCAGGTCAAGCTTGGAGGACTCGGTGCGGCGCGTCCCGTAGGCGTAGATCGTCTTGAGCACGGCGGCGTCCCGCAGAGCAGACAGGGCGCCCTTACGGCCCTGGCCACGGATCTTGCCGGGCCGGGCATCGGCGGCGTCGAAGAGAGCCTGGATCTCGTCGTAGTCCAGTGGCCGGCGGCGCGGGTCGCCCTCGTACTCGACGGTGTGCAGGACCGAGTTGCCCTCGTGGAAGACCTGCTGCGGAACCTCGCCGAACCGCTCCGAGCACGCGTGCATCCAGCCGTAGCGGGAATCGAGGAGGTACTCCAGGAACAGGCCGATCGTCACCTCGTAGCTGCGAGCCGTCGACATCTGGATCGGCTTGCTGCCGCTTCGCAGGTGGGCGATGAACGCCTCGCCGTCCGCCGGGGTCCACTGCCAGGGGTACTGACCGGTGAACTCCTCCAGCCTCTCGATCAGACGCAGCCGCGGGTCGATCGTCGAGGACTTCAGGAACCGGGCCGACTGCTGCCTCGCCCAGCCCTCCTTCATCGCGTCGAACACCGCCGGCGCAGGGTCGAGATGGATGACGTTGCGGGCCAGGACAAGGTGCGCTGAACCGGGTGCTTGCGTGCTCACAAGCCTGTTGTATCAAACGCAACAATGATGAATCTATGTGCTAACGTGCAGGTCAGGGCTTGATCCGCTCGGCGGCCCCCTTCGGGGCCCGCCTCGCCGACCAGCGGAAACGGCCTTGTTGCCGCCTCGCAGAGTGTTGCATCTGATGCAATTCATCCCGTTTGAGGGTGGCCAGGGTGTTCAGGTCGTGCCACTCCCATCGCACGAAGCGGTGCGGTTCGGGCAGACCGAGTTCACCGTCCCAGCGGGTGACGCGGACCACGGCGGCGATGCGGCGCATGTCGAGGCGGTCGTCGTGGAGCACGGTGATGACGTGAGCGTCCTCCACGCGTGCCGTCAGCCCGGTCTCCTCCGCCAACTCCCGCACAGCGGCAGCCGACGCGGCTTCGCCCGTCTCGATGCGGCCGCCGTTATGAACAGCTCGCATGTCTCAGCCCCCCTCCTGTCTCATCAACACACAGGTGGAACCCAAGGCTGATCCAGTACAGGCGTGCAGCCAAATGTCTCAGCGACGACCGGAATCCGTTGCTCGTTCGTGACCTTCAACCCCGACCTACGAATGCTTCGTGTTCTCGCGGTGGCATATATGTCCGCCTCCTGAAATCACGCTCCGCGGATCGCGAAGACTTTCTGGATCAATGTAGGAGCGGTCAGGTCGTTGGGCCACGAGGGTCGCCCGACCCCGCTCAGGCAGGCGTTCGCCGAGTAGGGGCGGATCGCGAGACCCTGCACCTGCTCGCCGTCGTCGACCTCATGGACGACACGTACCGGCGCCAGAGGCACAAGCAGCTCACCGTCCAGGAGTCCTGCCGCAACCTCGCCCGGAACATCTGCCACGGCAAGAAGGGCACCATCCACCAGGCGTACTGGGATGGGATGGAGGAGTTGGGCTCGCTGGGGCTCGCTGTAAACGCCGTGGTGCTCTGGACGACGATGTACATCGACGCCGCCGTCGCCAGCTTCGCGCGGAGGGAACCAACATCAGGGACGAGGATGTCGCACGGGTGTCGCCGCCCAACCACAAGAATCTGAACGTCGTTCTGGGCCGCTACAGCTTCACCACCTCGCAGCCGGGCGGCGGGCTGCGGTCGCTGCGCGACCCGGACGCCGTCGGCCTGGACGAGGACGACGAGAAGTAGGGAAGCGAGGCGCCCAACGTCTCCTCCGGCCGTCGGCTCGTGGCGTTGTTCTCGCCAGCCTAACTTGGAGGGTGCTGAGCCCACTTCGTTGTCCAGATACCGCTCTCGGGGCGACCGGGGTATGCGGAGCTGAGGTGGGTGCGGAGCGCGGTGAGGGCAGGGTGCGGGTTGTCGGTGCGCCAGAGCAGTGAGTGCGGGTAGACCGGGATCGGGTTGTGTAGGGGGATGCGCCTCAGGTCATGGCCGGCGGGCCAGACGAGAGGGGTCTGCTCGCTGACGAAGGTCGCCAGCGTCGAGGAGCTCGCGATCGTGTCGAGGAGGGGCTCAATGCCGAAGTCGGGGCCGATCGAGTCGATGGTGAGCCCGAACGCGGTGGCGAGTTCGTCGTAGTAGGCAGCCCACTCGGTTCCGGGGACGTTGCCGGGCATCCAGATCCGACGCCCGGCGAGCTGGGCGGGGGTGACCTTGCGAGCGGCAGCGAACTCGTGGGTTGGTCCGGTGAACAGATGGAGGGGCTCGTCGAAGACCGGGGTGGCCTCGATGCCGTCGGGGAGTTGGTGCCCGGGCATGGTGACGGCGCGGAAGGTCGCGTCGATGGTTCCGGACCGGATGGCGGCGATGGCCGCCGCGGAGTCCAAGAGGGTCACCACATCGAGGTCGACGTCGGGGTGCGCGCGATGGAAGTCACGCAGCAGTCCTGCCAGAGAGAGCTGTCGGCCGATCACGTCGACGCGTAGCGGGCGGGTGCCTGGCCGTACGGAAGCGGCTGCCCGCTCCTCGGCTTGGAGGAGAGTCCGGGCGTGGGGCAGGAACGCCTGGCCGTCGATCGTCAGCCGGGCCCCGCGTGCTGTGCGGTCGAACAGTTGCACGCCGAGGTCCTTCTCCAGCACGGCGATGCGCTTGGAGACGGCCTGCGGGGTGATCGACAGGCTGGTGGCGGCTTCTTGGAACTGTCCCTCGTCTACGGCGGTGACGAAGGTGTGCACGGCAGTGAGGTCCACGCTGACCATCCTAGGCGATCAACCAATGGTTGAGTTATAGGGGTGAAATGGTTGCTTGATTCCCTTGCGCACTGGCCGCTTTGATGTCTCTGGTCAACGTGTGGTGTTGCGGAGCGGTGCGACAGGGGAGCGATTGCCCAGGCAGGTTCGATCCTGCTGGTCGCCCCGTCCACGCGATCACACCGCGACGGACCGAGTAGCCCGCCCATCTGCCGATGTCGGTGCGGTCGGTCGCTGGCAAGGTCACCATCGCGGCTCTGGTCGGGGTGGGGCTTCCTACTCGCCGCGGAGGCAACTCACCCGTGCCGGATCCTTTCGTTCACCTGCACAATCACACCGAATATTCGATGCTGGACGGCGCGCAGAAGCTGAAGCCGATGTTCGGCGAGGTGGCCCGGCAGCAGATGCCTGCGATTGCCATGAGCGATCACGGCAACATGTTTGGCGCCTATGAATTCGCGCAGGTCGCGAAGGGCTTCGAGGGCATCACGCCCATCATCGGTATCGAGGCGTACGTAGCGCCTTCCTCCCGTTTCGGCCGGAAGCAGGAGTTCTGGGGGCCGGGAGGCCGCCGTGCCGTGAGCGATGACGGTGAGGGATCGAAAGACGTCTCGGGTGGCGGCCGTTTCACCCATATGACCATGTGGGCGCGGAACGTCCAGGGCCTGCGGAATCTGTTCTGGCTCAGCACGCAGGCCAGCTATGAGGGACAGTTCCCGGTCGGTAAGCCGCGCATGGACCGCGAGCTGATCGCTGAGCGGCCGCAGGGCATCATCGCCACCACCGGTTGTCCCTCCGGTGAGATCCAGACCCGGCTGCGGCTGAACCAGTACGGCGAGGCGAAGGCCGCCGCTGCGGCTTACCAGGAGGTCTTCGGCCGCGAGAACTACTTCCTGGAACTGATGGACCACGGCCTGGACATCGAACGCAACGTCCGCGACGGCCTGTTGCGGCTGGCCAGGGAGCTGAGCATCCCTCTCCTGGCCACCAACGACGCGCACTACGTCACCGAGGACCAGGCCGACGCCCACGACAGCCTGCTGTGCATCGGTGTCGGCAAGAACAAAGATGACCCGAAGCGCTTCCGCTTCAACGGCTCCGGCTACTACCTCAAGACCGCCGCCGAGATGCGCAGGCTCTTCTCGGATCTTCCCGAAGCCTGCGACAACACCCTGCTGATCGCCGAGCGCATCGAGTCCTATGACGAGGTCTTCGACTACGTCGACGAGATGCCGCAGTTCCCGGACGTTCCCGAGGGTGAAACCCAGGAGTCGTGGCTGCGGAAGGAAGTCCTCGCGGGCCTGGCGATGCGCTACGGGAACCCGGTTCCCCAGCACGTCCTGGACCGCTTCGAGACCGAGATGACGGTCATCGGACCCATGGGCTTCAGCTCCTACTTCCTCGTCGTGGCGGACATTTGCCGCCACGCCCGGGAGAACAAGATCCCCCTCGGCCCGGGCCGAGGCTCTGCCACCGGCTCCATCGTGGCCTACGCCACTCGCATCACCGAACTGTGCCCTCTGGAGCACGGCCTGCTGTTCGAACGGTTCCTCAACCCCGAGCGCATCAACCCTCCGGATGTGGACCTCGACTTCGACGACCGCCAGCGCGACAGAATGGTCCGCTACGTCACCGAGAAGTACGGCGACGAGTACACCGCCATGGTGAACACGTTTGGCAAGATCAAGGCCAAGAACGCGACCAAGGACTCCTCGCGCATCCTGGGCTACCCCTACTCCCACGGTGAGCGGATCACCAAGGCGCTCCCGCCGGACCAGAACGGCAAGTCAGCCCCGCTGGCGGCCGTCTTCGACCCCTCTCACGAGCGGTACGGCGAGGCCGGCGAGCTCCGGCAGATGTATGACAACGAGCCGGACGTGAAGCGGGTCATGGACACGGCGCGCGGGGTGGAGGGCCTGACCCGCGGTACCGGTGTGCACGCCGCTGCGGTGATCCTTTCTAAGACGAAGCTGACCGACCGCATCCCGCTGCACATGCGTGCTTCGGACGGCGTGAAGATCACCGGGTTCGACTACCCGTCGTGCGAGGCGATGGGCTTGATCAAGATGGATTTCCTGGGGCTGAGGAACCTGGGCGTCATCGATCAGGCCATTGAGAACATCCGCGAGAACCGTGGCATCAACCTGGCCACCGTGGACCCCCTGGACGGCGACCCCTCCACCGTGGTGATCCCGTTGGACGACGCCAAGACGTACCAGCTGCTAGCCGAAGGCAATACGTTTGGTGTGTTCCAGCTCGACGGCGGCGGCATGCGGGTCCTGCTGAAACAGATGGAACCCACCCGGTTCGAAGATATCGCTGCGGTTAACGCCCTCTACCGCCCCGGCCCCATGGCGGCGAACGCACACACCAATTACGCGCACCGTAAGACAGGCCGCCAGGAGATCACCCCGATCCACCCCGAGCTGCGCGACGCCCTGGAGCCGATCCTCGGCAACACCTTTCATCTGCTCGTCTACCAGGAGCAGATCATGGCCATCGCCCGGGAACTGGCCGGGTACACCCTCGGCGGCGCCGACCTGCTGCGCCGTGCGATGGGCAAGAAGAAGCCGGAGGTGCTGGCCGCCGAGTGGGACAAGTTCCACGACGGCATGCAGGGCAACGGATTCAGCGAGGAAGCCATCAAGGCGCTGTGGGACGTCATGCTCCCGTTTTCCGGCTATGCGTTCAACAAGTCCCACACCGCCGGCTACGGCCTCGTCTCCTACTGGACCGCGTACTTGAAGGCGAACTACCCGGCCGAATACATGGCCGCCCTGCTCACCTCGGTGGGCGACGACAAGGACAAGGCCGCGATCTACCTGGCCGACGCCCGCAAGAACGGCGTCCGGGTCCTCCAGCCCGACGTGAACGAGTCCGTCGCGGAGTTCACCGCCGTCGGCGACGACGTGCGGTTCGGACTGCGGTCCGTACGCAACGTCGGCGACAATGTCATCGAGGCCATCGTCGGTGCCCGCCGCAGTAAGGGGAAGTTCACTTCCTTCCTCGACTTCCTGGACAAAGCCGACCTGCCCGCACTGAACAAGAGGGCCGTCGAATCCCTGATCAAAGCCGGCACCTTCGACTCCCTGGGACATGCGCGTAAGGGCCTGACCGCCATCCACGAAGACGCCATCGACGCCATCATTCCCGTGAAGAAGGCGGCCAGCTTCGGTCAAGACGACCTCTTCGCCGATCTCAGCGGAGAAGGCAGCGACGGACCGGCCTTCGGCCTGGACTTCCCCATCGACGACGCCGAGTGGCCCCGCCGCCAGCTCCTGGCGACCGAACGCGACATGCTGGGCCTGTACGTCTCCGCCCACCCACTGGACGGCGCCGAGCACATCCTCACCGGAGCCCGGGACTGCTCCATCGCCGAACTTCTCACCTCCGGCCGCACCACCGGAGACATCCAGCTCTCCGGGCTGATCACCGGCATCCAGCTCAAGATGACCAAACAGGGCAACGCGTGGGCCATCGTAAACCTCGCAGACCGTGACGCCAGCATCGAGGTCCTCTTCTTCCCTGCCTCCTACCAGCTCGTGCAACACGCGCTGGCCGAGGACAACGTCATCTCCGTTAGAGGCAAGATCGAAGACCGCGACGGTACGGTGAACATCTTCGGCAGAGAACTGACGATGTTGGACGTGTCCTCGGCCGAGCACGGCGGGAAACCTCCCGTAGGACTTGAACTCCCCGCCCACCGGGTCACGGAGCGGTCCGTGAGCGAACTGAAGAGAATCCTCGCGGCCCACCCGGGCGACAGCCCAGTCCGTCTCAGCGTCCGTGGCACACGGAAAACCACCGTCTACGCCCTGCAAGCCAGGGTGGACGCCACCACCATCGCCTCCGACGTGAAAGGCACCTTCGGAGCTGAAGCATGGGCGGGCATCGCATGATGCCGAGGACCGCCAGGTGGGATGCCATCGAGCTGCGGACATCCAAAACCAGAAGGAACGTCTCCTCGTGCACTTCGCACTGCAAGGCTGACCTGCGATTGCCCCACCACTACAGAGAACCCGGGGGATGTCGCCGGGTCCTCTGACTGTGCAAGATCAATCTCACCGATACTGACTGTTCTGTTGGTCTTACCGACGCCAATTGCATTGGATGCGAATACGCGACACCCGTCCTTGATGCGGCCCAGGAGTACAGGGAAGCGGCCCACCGGGGACAGGGCCCTGACCCCGGGTTTTGGACACCGGAGAGACTTGGATCGTGATGGTCCAGGAGAACGGAGTCCCTGTGGGGATGAAGCACTACCCCGCCGAGTTCAAGGCGGATGCGGTCGCGTTGTACCGGTCGCGTCCGGGAGCGACGATCAAGTCGGTCGCCATCGACCTCGGAGTGAATACCGAGACGCTGCGGAACTGGATCCGGGCCGCCGACGGACGCAGGTCCGGCGCTCACTCCACACCTGCGGTGGCGCCGCGGCCTGGTGATGACGCGGTTCAGGCGGAGCTCGCTGCCGCGAGGAAGAGGATCCGCGAGCTGGAGGAGGAACGCGACATCCTCCGCAAGGCAGCCCGGTATTTCGCAGGGGAGACGCGCTGGTGAACCGCTGCCAGTTCGTTGAGGACCACCAGCGCCGGTTCGGCGTCAAGCGGCTCTGCGACATCCTGGGCATCGCCCGCTCGAGCTTCTACTACTGGCGCCGCACCGCACCGGCCCGCGCCGCCCGCAAGGCCGCCGATGAGCGGCTCGCGGCCCGGATACGCAGGGTCCACAAGGACTCCGACGGCACCTACGGCGCCCCGAGGGTCACCGCCGAGCTCCGCGACGACGGCGGCCAGGCAGTCAACCACAAGCGCGTCGCCAGGATCATGCGGACCATCGGGATCGAAGGAGTACGTCTGCGGCGCCGGCACCGCACCACCATTGCGGACCCGGCCGCGGCGAAGGCCCCGGACCTGATCGGTCGCGACTTCACCGCGACCGAGGTGAACACGAAGTACGTCGGCGATATCACCTATCTGAGCGTCGGAGGCGGGAAGTTCTGCTACCTCGCGACCGTCATCGATCTCTGTTCACGGCGTTTGGCCGGGTGGGCGATCGCCGATCACATGCGCACCGAACTCGTCACCGACGCCCTCGCCGCCGCGATCCGGACCCGCGGAAGCCTGGCCGGAGCGGTGATGCACACCGATCATGGATCGCAATATACGAGTCGGATATTCGCAGAGGCCTGCAGGTCAGCAGGGGTACGGCAGAGTATGAGCGCGGTCGGGTCCAGTGCGGACAACGCCGCCGCGGAGAGCTTCAACGCGTCCTTCAAAAGGGAGACACTGAGGGGCCGGAAAGGCTGGTCGAACGAGCGTGAGGCCCGACTCGACGCCTTCCGCTGGCTGTCCCGCTACAACACCCGACGCCGGCATTCCCGGCTCGGCCAGCGATCACCGATCGCTTACGAGAACACCTTCCACTCAACATCAACTACCCTGACCCGAGCCGCATAGACGTGTTCAAGATCCGGGGTCAAGGCCCAGGGCCGGACCGCCGGCGAGAGCGTGAACCTGCCGAAGAGGGCGGTGCGGCTGCTGGAACAGTGGCTTGCACACTCTGCACTGCTGCGAAGCCACGCCGGTCCCGAGACTGCCCGTCAGTTGTGGCTGGGCGTCACCCGGCCCGGAACCGCGGGGACCTTCAGCGGTGCGATCCACCGCAACACCGTCAAAGCGTGGACCCTGCAGCGTGGCCTGACCGGCGATGACGGCAAGGTGTTGAAGATCCACCGGGGAAGAATCCGTACGACGCATCTGGCGATGCGCGACCGGCGGGCCTGGAACGGCCAAGGACGGGCGACCATCGACCCCAACCACAGCCCGCAGGTCGAGGGCGACCACTACCTGACCGCGACGACGCCGTCCCAGCAGCGGGCAGTGCACGCACTCGTTGAGGACGCCCAGCATGACCTGCTGCGAAGAGCCCACCCTCCGACCGTGGTCACGAACGAGGACGCCGCCGCCCTGGCCCGGGACTACCCGCAGCTGATCAACGCGCTCCAGCTCGACAACACGGTGATCGCCGAGCTGGTCGGCGGGGAACGCGATGTATTCACGGCGGCCTGCGCTGATCAGCTGTCCGGGCTGCACGGGCCGAAGGGCAAACCGTGCCCGGCCCGGCCATGGGTGTGTCTGCTCTGCCCACTGGCGGTTTTCGCGCCTCGCCATGTCCCCAATCTCCTGAGGCTGAAGGCGTTCTTCTCCCGGCAGTGGCAGCAGATGCCCGCTGCCCACTTCATGGCCGTGTTCGGCCCGTACTCCCAGCGGATCGGTCACGTCCTGGACCGGTTCGACCCGGCGGTGGTGGCGGATGCCGCCACAGCAGTCGGTGACCATGACGACGAGCTGTCACTGCGGCCCGAGGAGACGACACGATGACCATCCTGCATGCACTTACCAGCCCCACTGCGGCCGCCAGCTCGGTCTTCGCTGGCGTCGATGTCTGCCGCGAAGCCAGTCTCCCGCTGCCCGAGGGAGTACGGCGCCCCGCCTTCGAAGACGATCTGTGGGACCTGGCCGAGGTCGTCGGCCTCCCGATCTCGCTGGCACCTCAGCACCGGCGCTTCAACTTCGCTGCCATCAGCAATCCCCGCTGGCGGCTGGTCGCGAAGGAGCTGGTCATGGCCCTCCTCGCTCCCCATCATGAGGCGGTGGCCTCCCTGGCGCGGGCCTACCGGACTCCGCTGCACGTCAGCACCAGTCACGGTCGTCTCGCCGAACTCATCCGTTTCATGAAGTGGCTCCCCACACACGGTGTGACCAACCTCGAAGACCTGAACAGCAACGACTGCGACGCCTACCTGGCCCATCGCCGCTACGAGCGGGACGAGGACGACATCGTCGCCGGTGAGCGGGGCTCAAGCACCCGGCGGCTCGCCGCGCTGATTGTCACTGACCTGCTCAACTACCGGGAACTCTTCGCCGCCGATCGCGTCCCGGCGGACCTGCGGCCCTGGAGCGGGGCCGCACCCTCGGCGATCGCCGAGGACAACAGCGGTGTCGGGCAGAACAAGACCCCGCCGGTCTCCGACGCAGTGCTTCAGCCGATGCTGGCCGCCCCTACGCTCACCTCCGCGTCGAGTTCGAGCGACGCCTACAGGCCCTGCAGCAGGCCGGCGAGATCCCCGACCCGCGGGAAGCCCAGATCGCCCGCCTCAAAACGGAGGTCACGAAGCTCAAGGAACGGCTCGTCCAGTCGGAGAGCACCGTCGATGAACTCTCCGACTTCCGCATCCAGGCCCTGGCCCGGCTCGCCGCCCAGCATGAGGAGATCGTCCGGCTTCGCGCTGCTGCCGACGGAGCGAGTCGCGTCGCCCGGCTTCCCTCCGCGAGGACGGCTGTCATCGGGTCGTGCAGTTGATTGCGGGTCTGTGGTCGCGGCGTCAGCCCAGCGTGAGCCATCGAATGCCGAGCCGTTCGACCTGCGCGGTCTCCGCCGCGTCGAGCGGCTCGCGCCCGGTGACCTTGCGCAGGAACTTGGGCTGGTCCCAGTCGAGTTCGAGCGTCGCGGTCATCCGGTCCGGGCCGAGCAGCAGTTCCAGCACGGCATCTGCGGCCTGCGGGGTCAGCCACGGCTCGCGCCCCAGCGCTTCGGCCAGGTCCAGGCCATGGACGGCGACCTCGACCACCCGGGTGACCAGGAACTGTGACAGGAGCATCGCATCCTCGTGACGAGTACGCACGACGCGGTCCTCGGGCTCGGCGCGGCACAGCCGGTCCACCCGCTGCCAGGTCGCGGCGAAGTCGTCGGCGAGCGCGGCACCGCTGGCCTGCCTGGCCACGTGGTCTTGGGCCAAGGCAATGCGGGCCGTGTTCGTCTGCGGGGCGAAACGGTCGTCGGGCCGGTAGTACTCCACCGCGGACACCTCAGCCTTGTCCGGCGGCGGAGCATCCAGCATGCCCGGCAACCATGCGATCACCACTCGGACATGCCCCAACAGCTCTCGCACGGACCATGGTTCACACCGTGTCGGAAGATCCCACTCCGCCTCCGACAGACCTGCAACCGCCCGAGAGACCTCCCCGGCTTCGAGGCGAAACGCTTCCAGCACCCGGCCCTGATCCATGGTGATCAAGCTACCAACGGCTTCCACCCAGCAAACCAAGGAGTGATCTGCATCACTGCGAGACGATGGAAACGCAACACCGCCGACCATGAGCGTCGCGAACCCGCTCCCGAAGGGAGCACCTACTCAATGGCAACACGGACACCACCGCGCACGGCTTCTGCGGACACAAGCCGCACCCTTGCATGGCACATCGCCCGCCGACCTGGCGGGCTCGTCGCGCTCGCGATCCAGTACGGCCACATGCGCACCGTCCTCGACGCCCGTACGTCCAGCGGCTACGGCAGCCGCAGCCGCCGCGGCATCCACAGCGTCCTCGACGTCGAGACCGCCCTGGCCGCTGCCGACACCGCGGCGCGGCTGCGGGACCGCCTCGCCGCCGGCGAGAAGATTTCCGGGCCCGCCGCCCGACGAGCCCTCACCGCAGCGGTCCAGGGACCACGCTTCGAAGGCCGTACCATCACCCAGAAGTTCGCCAAACAGGCCGCCGACTACCTGGCACGCGACGGCCTGGTTCTCTTCGACAACCCAGACGCTTTCCTGATCTGCGTCTTCAAGCGCGATAACGCGCTCTGCGAACCAGGCCCCAACGCAACCGCACCGAACCAGTTCGACTGCCGCCCCGGCTGCGGGAACGCCGTCCGCCTCGACAGGCACGCGAACGAACTACTGGAAGAAGCCGACCGCATCAACCAACTCGCGGCCCACGCCCCTCAGCCGCTAGCCAGGCGCCTTCGCGCCACCGCTGAGCGGCACCGCGCCACTACCGACACTCACCACGCCACCGCTCAGCCCGCCGAGGACCTGACATGACCGAGCAATCCACCGACGAGCGCGCACGCATCCGCGCAGCCATCGACCGGCTCCTCACCGGCCGGCCCACAGCCTCCAACGGCGCGCTGACCATCGTTGCTCTCGCTGCCGAGGCCGGTGTCCACCGCATGGCCCTTCAGAAACGCCATGTCGACCTGAAGCACGAGTTCTACGAGCGCGTCCGCGCCGAGACGAAGCAACTCCCCGAATCGGAGAAGCGGCTCCGCGAGACCGTGTCCGACCTCAAAGAGTCTGTTGCCGCGCAGAAGGCCGAAATCATGGCACTCCGGCACCAAGTCACCCAGCTTGCGCTCGCGAACGCCGTACTCACCCGCGGGGCCGGCATCCGGAGAATCGCCCGGAAGAGGCCCTGGACAATGTCGTCCGTCTCGACCGCGTTCATCCTGCTTCTGACTGATCCCCTGGGGCAGGCAAGACGGCTTGAGTCTCCCGTAGGGGGAGACATAAAGGTGGGGACATGGACGGCACCACGCTCTACTCGATCGGCGAGCTCGCTCGGCGGACCGGTCTCACGGTCAAGACCATTCGGTTCTACTCCGATCGCGGAATCGTGAAGCCGACGGAACGCAACCCGGCCGGCTACCGCCTCTACGACACCAACGCCCTCGCACGCCTGGCCTTCGTGCGGACCCTGCGTGAGCTGGGACTGGACCTTCCCACGATCCGCAAGGTCGTGGACCGGGAGCTCTCGCTTCCCGAAGTCGCCGCGGCGCACGCCGACGCACTGGCCGTGCAGATCGGCGTCCTGCGTCTGCGGCGCGCGGTGCTGACGGCAGTGGCCGAGCGCGGGTCTACCCCTGAGGAGACAGAACTCATGCACCAGCTGGCACAGCTCTCCGAGGATGAACGCCGACGTCTGATCGGAGATTTCCTCGATGCTGTTTTTGGTGGTCTCGACACCGCCCCCGCATTCGCGGGGGTTATACGTTCGATGACCCCCGAACTCCCTGATAACCCCGAGGCCGAGCAAGTTCAGGCGTGGGTGGAGCTGGCCGAGCTGTCCCTGGATCCGGACTTCCGTGCCGGACTGCGCCGGATCGCAGAGGACCAGGTCGCCGAACAGGCCCACGACGGCGTTCCGGGGCCTCGCCGTGACGCGGTGGCAGTCATTCGCGACCAGGTCGGCCCGGCCCTGGCCGTCGGCATCGCCCCCGCCTCGCCCGAGGCCGATCCGATCGTCGCGGCGTTCACGGCGCACTACGCCCATATCCTCGGCCTCCCCGACAACGCCGAACTTCGCCACCGGCTGTCGACTCGGCTGGAGAGCGTGAACGACCCTCGCAGGGAGCGGTATCTCCGGCTCCTCGCGGTCGTCAACGGCTGGCCGGCCCCGGAGAGTCTGGCGCCCGCGTTCGACTGGTCCGTCGAGGCCCTGCGCGTCCGGGCACAGCGATGACTGGCCGGCCACAAGGCGGCATGGCCCAGCCATGGTCGGCGTCGGGCGAGCACACCGCCGCACGTGATCGGCCAGTGCATACCCCCGTCGTCCTTCAGACAGCCGCGACAACGACCTCTCCCGCTCTCATTCTTCGCCCCTGGTGCATGGAGGACGTTGCCGCATTGGTCGAGGTGTTCCGGGATCCCGTACTGCGCCACTGGACGAGCCACGTCGTGGAGAACGAAGCCGACGGGGCACGGTGGGTATGGGCCCAACAGCGAGGATGGGCAGCCGGGAACCGCTTTGGCTTCGCGGTCTGCGAGACACAACCCAGCTCTGTTCGCGAACAGTTGGTGGGTAATGTGGTCCTCAAGGAGGTCACCTCCGGCAAACCAGCGGCCGAGGTGGGCTACTGGACCGCGGCGCACGCGCGCGGAAGGGGAGTGGCCCCCCGCGCTCTGGAGACACTCACTAGCTGGGCCTTCGGCACCTTCGAAGCCGACGGGCTGGAGCGTCTGGAACTCCTCCACCAAGTCGGCAACCTGGCATCGTGTCAGGTTGCGCGAAAGAGTCGGTACGACTTTGACAGTGTCCTGCCAGCGGCGCCTCCTTCTTTCCCCCACGAAGGCCACCTGCACACACGGCACACGAGCGCCTGAGATCCCCCACTCTGCTGCTTCGGCGAATCAGAGGAGGACGCCCACGCCGTGCGGAGCCTCGAGGCGCACGACGAGATGACTGTGTTCGAAGCGAGCTCCGATGCCGCCCAGGACAACGAGGCGGGACACAGTCACAATCCTCCCGCGGGAGCAATGCTCGGATGCCTGCGGATCTTGCCCTCGGGTCGAAGTTCAACCGGTGCACCAGACCCGATCACGAATGGACTGTTACGGAGTTGCCCGCGACTACCGTCATCCGTCCGCCCCTTCAAGGCACCTGCTACTGACACCCAAAGTCTGAACACAAGAACTTGACTGGGAACACCACTCGGTGCCGTAGTTGATCAAGCCTGCGGCGGACAGCGCGCGGCCCAACGTGGCCCGGTTCGTGCGGGCCCGGTCGCTGAGGCCGGGGGCGTCGGTGTAGCAGGCGCCGTCGGACTCCCCCGGGGAGGCGTTGACGCGCGTGCCCATGTCCAGCTCGCGGCCGAGGTGGTCGATCAGCGCCACGTCGACGGCCGCGCCGGCGGAGTGCGGTGAGATCTCCGGAGGCGAGACGAAGCGGCTGGCGGCCTCCCGGAGCTCGGCGGCCTGCCAGTCCGGATGGGCGCGGGCCAGCTCGTCGGAGTACTCCTCGAAGTACCGCCGCTGCAGGGCCGGCGGCCGGAAGCCCTCGACGAACAGCAACCGCACGCCGGTGGGCAGCAGCGACTGCGCGTGCAGCAGCCGGGGGTGGTCAGCGACCAGGTGATGTCGCGGGAGTGTCTGCTCGATACCCCACTGCCCGGTGGCACGGCTTGCGCCGGGGGAACCGCGGCCCTGGGCGGGCTCGTGTCCTAGTACGGGTGGAAGAGAAACCGGGCGAGGTTTGCGGGGGGAATCATGCAGATTATCGAGGTGACCGGTTATGCCGTTCGATCTGCTGTGATCACCATGAGGCGGACAGGAACGCCACTTGAGTTTGTGATCTTCCCGATGCTGCATGTGGCTTCGCCGACGTTCTACTCCCAGGTCCGCATCAGGCTCAGGGAATGCGACCTCATTGTCATCGAGGGAATCCGAGGGAAGTCGGTCGGAGTGAGTGCCCTCACGCTCGCTTACCGGTTCACCCCACGCCGGCGGCGCAACGGCCTGCAGGAGCAGCGCGAGGAGCTGCTGCTCCCCGAGGACGTGCCGGTTATCAACCCTGATGTGACCGCGGCGGAGGCGATCGCGGACCTGAAGACGCTGCCGCGGTGGACGTACCTGCTGCTCATGGTCGCGGCTCCCGTGATGGGCCTGGTGTTCGCGCTGCGCGGTCCGCGCGCCTTCCTCGATGAGGACCTGGTAGTTGAGGATCTGCCGTCGACGCTGCGGGCGGAGCTGATGGCCGACGATCCTGTGGAGCACGCGATGACCGGTCGGCGCGATCAGCAGTTGCTCGACGCGCTCGGCGAAATCCACGCGGAGCGCGGCGACGAGCCGATCCGGGTGGCCATCGTCTACGGGGCCGGCCACGTCCCGGCGATCGTGTCGGGGCTGGGGGATCGTTACGGGTACCGGCCACGCGAAGCGGAATGGCTCACCGTCCTTATCCCGGCGTAGACCGCCTGGCGAATCCGGTTGGGTGCAGATCTTGTGGGTGCCTCGTTGGGTGATTCGGAGGGCGCTGCCACAGCAACGCTGGAAGCGCCTGTCGGGCGGGCAGGGCGCGCACGGGGAACGGATCTACGACTGGGGCCCGCGTTGCGATCCGCCCCTGCTGGGAAGAGGGATTCGGGCACTGGGTCCTGGCCCGCCGCAGTGTCAGCGACCCTACCGAGATCGCTTACTACGTCTGCTACGGACCGGCCACCTCCCGACTGAAAGACCTGGTCAGGGTGGCCGCCGCGAGGCACTGTCACGTTGACTGACCGGGTGGGATGATCTTCTGGTTGGGCATTAAGCCTTCTGAGCGCTCGGATGAATCGGCATCTTGAAGATGGCGATGCTGGGACGACCCGCCGTCTGTGAGGGAGGCGGGCCGTGGGGTGGGGGCGGCCACCCAAGGCTGACAGAGAGGGGAGCGCTCTGCCCTGTGAGCGAGGCCGGTTGCCGTGTCGCTAGCCTGTGTGAGTGACGCCTACCGATGATCGACAGTTCCCCGCCGCGCTCGCCGCTGCGATGGCCGTACCGTTTGACTACGCGGGCGGCGACGGGGTCGACTTCGAGCCTTTCGGGGCTTTCCTGTCCGCTGAGGAGACCACCGACTGGTTCCGGGCATGGACCGGCAACGGTGAACTGGACGGCGTCGGCTTCCGCGTCTTCGGCCAGGATGGCGCGGGCGGGTATGCGGCGTTCTGGCTGATCCGCCCGAGTCGGCCACTGGCCGATCAACCCGTTGTTTTCCTCGGGTCCGAGGGGGAGACGGGCGTTGTGGCGCGTGATCTGGGCGACTTTCTGTGGCTGCTGGCAGGCGGCTTCGGCCCCTGGGAGGCGGCCACCTCCTATGGGCCTGACTGGATCCCGCGCCCCAACCGCGATCTGACGGCCATCGCTGAACAGTTCGCACCGGGCCGGCATCGGTCCGCCGCTACCGTGATCGACCTGGCCGCCCAGGAGTTCCCCGAATTCGATGACACCATCATGGAGCTCTGCCGCTGAGTGCCTGGGCACTCACCTTCGCCGCATAATGCTCTACCGGCCGGTAGAGCAGTAGCCCCGTGCCCGGTAGCGGCGGCCGGCTGTTTCAGTGGCCGAATTCGGAGCTGCTGTTCCCCGGCGCCGGCTTCAGTCCCAGATCTGCGGGCCCGATGAGCGTCGGCCTGGAGGTGCTGATGCCGGACGGGCCGCCGCGCAGAACCCGCACCGTGTCGTCGGCCCCGCTCGCGTACCACGTGCCGACCGCCAGTTCGGCCGCGCCGTCGCCGTTCAGGTCCTGGATCGCCAGTATGGGCCGCATCGGGAGGCCGGACAGGCTCTTCGCGTTCTTGCCGGTCAGGCCCGTCGGTCCGCCGCGCAGCACCACGGTCACCATCTTGTTGCCCTTGGCCGGGGCGCTGAAGGCGACGTCGGCGTAACCGTCGCCGTTCACGTCACCCGTCGTCGGTGCGTAACCGAAGTCGCATTGGGAGGAGACCGGTTTGCCCGGCAGCCCGGGTGTCTTCTCGTTGATCGTCGTGGGCTTCAGGCTGGTGCTCTGTCCGCTCTTTCCGCCATACGCGACCATCAGCCGGCTGCCGCCCTCGGGCGTGGCTACGTCGCCGATGATTTCGCAGGTGAGGCTGACGATCACATCGGCGAAGCCGTCCTTGTTCACGTCGGACGTGAGGGTGGTCGAGCCGTACATGTCCTTGCCGCGCGCGTCCTTGAGGCGCGGACCCTTCTTCAGTACGCCGTTGGCCGCTCCGCGGTACACAACGGTGGCGCGGGGGGTCGGCATCTCGTCCGCGAACACGTGCGACCAGGTGACCACCAGATCGTCCGTGCCGTCGCCGTTCACGTCGCCGACCCCGGTGGGCCGGGGGGTGTAGTACGACGGCTTGTCTGGGGTGAGGTCGAGCGTCTTCGTACGGGCGGGCTTGCCCGTCCGGGTGAACGGGCCGAACCGGACCATCGCCTTGGAGTCCGTGCTCCTGCTCGTGACGAGGTCGGCGTGGCCGTCGCCGTCGAAGTCGCCGGCGACCGGCCTGGCGCCGGTCAGCCTGGCCGCTCCGGAGAGCTTCTTCTTTCCGCCCCAGACCACGAAGACCGTATTGCTGCCGGCCTGCGTGATGAGGTCGCTGTGGCCGTCGCCGTCGAGGTCGGCCGAGATGGCACCGCTGCCGAAGCGGCCGCCGGTGCCCGCCTTGCCGAGGTCGAGGCTGTCCTGGGTGATCACCTGGTGGCGCTGGGTGTCGGGTCCGGCCGTCGAGCCGTGCACCACGGCCGCGTAGCCGGCGGCGTACTTGCCGTTGACCGTGGCCGAGGTATCGGTGATGACGAGATCCTCTTTCCCGTCGCCGTCGAAGTCGGCGTGGGCCCCGGCGGTGTCGGGGTCGGCCGCAGGCCGCTTCGTGGTTGTGGGGGGCTGCGTCACGCTCGGTGAGACGGTGGAGTCGGGTACGACCCCGGGGGCCCCGCAGGCGGCTGCCGCGGTCAGGGCCAGGGTGGTGACAAGTCGTTTCCGCACGTGGAGTTGGACCGGGGCCGCCCCCGAATGGTTGTGCGGGCGGTCAGGCGGACCGTACGGTGGTGCCCACGCCGGTACGGGGCACAGCCGCCCTGCCGCCCTGCCGCCCTGCCGCCCTGCCGTCCGGCCGTTCCGGGACCGGCACGGGCCACGGACCCTCGGCGCCCAGGTCCGCCGTCACCCGCTTCCGCAGCCGGCGGTCCCGCCGCCACTGCCTGCCGCGCTCCCGGCCTCAGCTGTTCACCGCAGCCCCCGCACACCCGCTCCCGGACACCACGCCGGCGTAGGGCCCGAGGCCACCCGTCAATGCAGTTTAGGAACAGGAACTGATCTTGTTTTTTAACTTTGGGCCGCTGCAGAGTGCCTGCCGGTGGGTGGAATTGAGGTGCATGCTGGCATGCGTACTGGTCAGACTCGCAGGCATGACTGAGAAGATCACTCGTATCAACCCCGAGCAGTTGCATCAGACGCCTGGCTACCACCATGTCACCGTGGTTGAGGCCGGCCGCACGGCCCATCTTGCGGGGCAGTGTCCGCTTGATGGAAATGGTGCCCTTGTCGGAGCCGGCTCCTTTGAGACACAGGTCGACCAGGTTGTGGCGAACGCGTCCGTTGCTCTCGCAGCCGTGAGCGCTCAGCCGCAACATGTAGTGCGGTCAGTGATCTACGTGCGGAGCGACGACAGGGACGTCCTGGGGGCTGTGTGGGATCGGCTCATCGACTCTGCCATCGGCCCGGCGTTCACCACCGCCAGCACGTTGCTGGGCGTCACCCAGTTGGGCTTTTCCGGACAACTCGTCGAGGTGGATCTCACCGTGGCGCTGCCTGACTGAGTCTGCTCGCCGACAGGTCTCCAACGACGTCTCGAACTGGGAAGCAATGCTGGGTATTCGTCGTACGTGGGGGCGGCCTTCGTCTGATCCTGTGCTCCGACCAAGGTGCACGTGACCACGACGAAGGCCGTGAGGGTGAGTCTGCTGTCTGATGCTGTCCGGAGGGAAGCGTTCGCTGGAAGTGACCGTTAGCGGCGGGTGTGTTCGATGTTTCCGTCGCTGCGGCGTGGTGTCGTTGCCCAGGATGGTAGCCAGACTGTCTCGGGGAGCGGTGCCAGGCTTCGGAAGTGGTTGATGATTGCCTGGAGTCCTGGGTGTGGGTTCGCTCGGGGGAAGATGAGCGAGAGCGGGTATGCGAGCGTCGGATTCACGATCGGGATGCGGCGTAGGTCGTGGTTCGTCGGCCAGATGTACCGGTCTCGCGAGCCTACGAGGGTTGCCACGTCTGCGGAGTCCGCAAGGATGTCGAGGAGTACCTCATTGCCGAAGTTCGGGCCCGCGGCGTCAATGCGGAGGTCGAACTCGGTGGCGAGCTGATCGTAGAACTCTGCCCATTCGCTTCGCGGCGCGATGCCCGGCACCCAGATCCGGTGCCGGCGCAGCTGGGATGGTGTCAGTGTTCGTGCGGAGGCGAGCGGGTGCCTCGGGCCGACGAGGAGTTCCAGCGGGGAGTCGAACGCGTGGATCATTTGCACGTCGCGCGGCAGTGTGGCCGGATCGGTGACCGAGCGGAACGAGGCGTCGATATCGCCTGTTTGGACGGCGGTGACCGCCACGCGCGGGTCGTTGACCCTGAGGGTCACCACGTCGAGGTCGGTTTCGGGATGCGACCGCCAATAGTCGTGCAGGACGACGGCCTGCGCGGATCGCAAGCCGAGAACGTCGATCCGAAGGGCCCGCGAGCCCGGTCTGATCGCGGTGATGGCGCGATCGACATCCGTGATGATGTTCCGGGCGTGCGCGAGGAAAACTTGGCCGTCAAGTGTCAGCTCGACCCCTCGGGCGGTGCGGGTGAACAACCGGACGTCGAGTTCGCGCTCGAGGGTTGCGATCCGCTTCGACACGGCCTGTTGCGTTACGCCGAGCTCGTCGGCCGCGTGTTGCAGCTGTCCGAGCTCGGCCGCGCGGACGAACGATCGCACCGCCTCCGTATCCATTGATCCAGCATAAATGTGCACAACTGATGGTTGTGGCTCGCCCGGGAGTCGGTTGTTTGATGCCGTGACGGTGCGGCCGGAGTGATTCGGAGACCCGAACATCGTTGATCCGCACGAGCACGATCACATCAGCCTCCGACAGCCGGCGGCAGCGCCCACCGTGGCGCAGCTGTGGCGGACGCGGCAGCATGCGCGGGCGGGTCCGTTCGTTATGGCGGGTCCGTATTACGTCTCCGGTCGCTCTACCTCGGACACGGTGAAGAGACCGCCGTCCGGGTCGCGAATGACGTACGCGGTCTTCGGGGAACCGGCGTGCGCGGAGGCGACCGGTGAGAACTCGCCCCCGGCGGCGTTCGCCGCCGCCGCGGTCCGCTCGATGTCCGGGACGTGGAAGTCCACGATCCAACGGGGCCGGATCTTCGGGTCCGGGGCGGATTCGTCGCCCCCGCCGCGCAGGGTGACGACCGTACGCCCGGCGACCTGGACGAAGACATGGTCCTGCGCGTAGTCGACCATGCAGCCGCCGGGCGGTCTGGCCCAGCCGAAGACCGCTGTGTAGAAGACGGCGGCCTCGAAGGCGTCACGCGTCTGCAGATCCAGCCGGGCGGGAGCGCCGCCGTACCCGACCGACCAGGCCAGGGCGGGGCCCTGCCAGAAACCGAAGACGGCCCCGTCGCGGTCGGTGGCGAGCGCTGCTCGCCCCTCGCCCAGGTCCAGCGGCCCGTTCTCGAGGGTCGCGCCACGCTCCTTGACCCGGTCCGCCGTCTCATCGGCGTGCTTCACGGCGAAGTACGGCGTCCAGACCGTGGGCGGGCCGCTGCAGGGGCAGCGCGATCCGACCCCGGCAACGGGTTTGCCGTTCGCCGTGGCCACCGAGAAATCGCTGCCGAGGTCGCTGTCACGGAAGTCCCAGTCCATGACCGACGCGTAGAAGGTCTGTGCGGCAGGCAGATCGTGTGTCATCAGGTTCACCCAGCACGGTGCGCCGGTCACCGGCGTGATCCGTTCGAAGGCCGACATTCGATGCTCCTTCCGGTCGACGCGCCGTCCGCGCGGTGGGCGCCGGGGCGTTTCCGGCGACCGGTGGCGCCTTCGGACGACCAGGGCGTACCGGTCACCACCGGCCTCTCAGCCGGACACGGGGCGACCGAAGAGGACGTCGTATCCGGGGGGAAGCTGCAACAGGACGCGGTGCAGGAGATCCTCGTCGCAGGCGTCGGCCACCACGCTGAGAACGGCGCTGGTGTCCCAGGCGGCGGTCTGCTCGGTGGCGCCCTCGACCCACGCGGCGGTGGCGCGTAGGAACCGTTCGGGGGTGAGTGGTTCGGCGGCCTGCAGCGGGTTGAGCAGGATCAGCGCGAACGTTTCGGGGAGCCGGGCGGCCAGCTCGCTCCGCTCCTTGCCGACCAGATGTGCCCCGAGCAGCGCCAGGACTACGCGAGCGGCCCGTTCCGCTTCCTGGGGCGTGGGATAGGCGCCCCGTTCCTGGACCGTTTCGAGGAACGCCTGCCATCGCATGTGCGTCAACGCAGGTCCCTTCCCGTGGACCACGGGCGGAGTGCGGGGCGAGGAAGGGGGAAGGGGCGTGTACCCCGCCCTCCGCGGTCCATCGATCCAACGTGTCAGGCGGTGATCCGCTTGTCGGAGCCGGTACTCCGGATCGGTCGTGATCCGGGCCCCGGGCGGGCCGGCCTCCCGGGTGAGCCGATCGGGTTCGCGGAGGGGCCGGTGCGCATCAGCATCACGGATCACCTTCAGGGCAAGTCCGGACAATCTCGTCATACCCCCAACTCGGTTGTAGCATGTCATCCAAAGGATGACAAGTGTGATGTCATGCGAACGATGACACGCATGCGTCCGGGAGGGCTGGTCCGTGACCGAAGTCGACGCGCATGCCTCAGCCGAGATCCCCGGCACCGCCGGTGTTCCGGCCTCGCTCCTCGCTGCTGTCACCGCGCTCGGCACGATCGACGCCGTCCTGCGGCAGGCCTGCACGCCCGACGGCCCGGAACCCGCAGCCGTCGCGCCCGAGCGCGCGGACGCGCTGGACGCACTCCTGCTGCTCCGGGACGTACGCCGGCGGCTCGCGGTATGGGAGCCGTCGCTCATCGAGGTCGCCCGCGACGCCGGAGCCAGCTGGGCCGAGATCGCCCAGCCGCTCGGCGTCACGAGCCGGCAGGCCGCCGAACGCCGCTATCTGCGGCTGCGTACCGGCCCGCTGGGCACCACCGGCGAACAACGGGTACAGGCCACCCGCGACCGCCGCGCCGCCAACCGCACGGTCGCCGCCTGGGCGCGGGACAACGCGGCGGACCTGCGTCGGCTCGCCGGCCGGATCACCTCCCTCGCCGGCCTTCCCGAGCGGGCCGCCGCAGCCGTCGACGAGCTGAACGACGCCCTCGGCGGCGACGACCCCGCCCGTCTCATCGGGCCGCTCGCCAACGCGCGCTTCCACCTGGAGGACCATCGCGACCTCGCCGACCGCGTCGACCGCCTCGTCGAGCAGGTCGACAACCTGCGCAGGCACACCGCCAGCCAGCGGCGCGGAGTGACCATGCCCCCGGAGCGGCAGAATCCGGGGACCGCGCGACGGTGAGTCCACGGGTCCGGCGTACGCGGCCACGCGGCAGCCAGGCGCCCGGCCGGTCCGTCACAGGAAAGGACGGGCGGTACTTCTGCGTTACGCCGTGCCCCCGGCCGCCTCGTCGAAGCGTTTCAGTACCAGCCGCGCCACGTCCGGGTGCGCGCCGAGCGGCGCTGAGGTGAGGCAGCCGCCGGCTCGCCCCGCGCGAGGGGCGAAGTGGCCCGGGGCCATCAGGAAGCGGGCCACCGCCACCCGGCGGTGGCCCGCCACGCGCAGGGACTCCACCGCGTCGGCCGGAGTCGGCGTACTCGCACAGAGGTAGGCGGGTACGACCGGGTGCCCGAGCCGCTGCCGGAGCAGGCCGGTCATCAGCACGGTGTCCGCACCGGCCGCCGGATCGGTGGACCCGGCGGCCGTGAGCACGACGGCATCCGACCCGGACCGTGTCCGCGACCACCCCGCCTCGGCGAGCTTGTCGCCGAGAGCGGCGGCGAGCAGCGGGTCCGGGCCGAGCGCCGGCCGTGCACCGCGACGTGCGAGGCGGGGGAGACCGCCGTCCGATGCCGGAAAATCCGCCGTCGCGGCCCTGCCGGGATGAGTATCGGGCCGCTTCGTCCTAGGGTGCGAGCCATGGCAGAGAGTGCAGCTCACCAGGGTGCTGCGGGGTGGGGTGATCACTCTGCCGCCGGCCCCGGCACCCCCGACCCGCGCCGATGGCAGGCGCTCACGGTGTGTCTGATCGCAGGGTTCATGACCCTGCTGGACGTATCCATCGTCAACGTCGCCCTGCCGTCGATCAGGGAAGGGCTCCACACCCCGGAGTCCGACCTGCAATGGGTCCTCTCCGGCTACGCACTCGCCTTCGGTCTGTTCCTGATCCCCGCCGGACGGCTCGGTGACGCGCGGGGGCGCCGCGTGGTGTTCATGGTCGGGCTGGCCCTCTTCACCCTGGCGTCGGCGGCCTGCGGAGCCTCCCAGTCCAGTCTCTGGCTGGTCGTCGCCCGGCTGGTCCAGGGCCTCGCCGGAGGCATGATCTCGCCGCAGATCTCCGCGCTGATCCAGCAGATGTTCTCCGGCCAGGAGCGTGGCCGGGCCTTCGGCATGTTCGGCACCGTGGTCGGCATCTCCACCGCCGTGGGCCCGCTGTCGGGCGGGCTGCTGATCCAGGCGGCCGGGGCCCAGGAGGGCTGGCGCTGGGTGTTCTACGTCAATCTGCCGCTCGGGGCCGTCTGCCTCCTCCTGGCCCGGCGGCTGCTCCCGGACACCCCCTCGGCCGGCCGGGTGCGACTGCGTGATCTGGACCCCCTCGGGGTCCTGTTGCTCGGCGCGGGCGTACTGGCGCTGCTGCTGCCGTTCGTCCAGGCACAGCAGTGGCCGGGCGACCGGAAATGGCTGCTGGTCCCGGTGGCCGCGGCGCTGCTCGCCGCCTTCATCGGCTGGGAGTCCCGGTGCGGCAGGCGCGGCACGCAACCCGTCGTCGACCTGTCGCTCTTCCGGGTCCGCTCCTACTGGCTCGGCTGCCTGCTGATCCTGCTGTACTTCTGCGGATTCACCGCGATCTTCTTCATCACCACGCTCTACCTGCAGAACGGACTGCACTACTCCGCCCTGCAGGCCGGGATCGCCATCACGCCCTTCGCGCTGGGCTCGGCCGTCGCGGCGGGCCCGGGCGGCCGGTGGGTCGGCCGGCTGGGACGGCCCCTCGTCGTGGCCGGGCTGATCACGGTGACCGTGGGGCTGGCGGGCACCGCGCTCGCCGTGCACCTGGTGCCGGGGCGGGGCGCGGGATGGGCGATGGCGGCCCCGCTGCTGCTGGCCGGCCTGGGCAGCGGCCTGGTCATCTCCCCGAACCAGGCGCTGACCCTGTCCGAAGTGCCGGTGGCCACGGCCGGGAGCGCCGGCGGCACCCTCCAGACCGGCCAGCGCGTCGGTTCGGCGATCGGGATCGCGGCGGTCGGCTCGGTGTTCTTCGCCCAGCTCGGCGGCGACGGGTGGGCCACCGCGTACGACCACGGACTGGTCGTCGCGGTCGCCTTCATCGTGGCCGCCCTGCTCATCGCACTGGCAGACGTGTTCGGGGAACGCCGGGGCAGGGGCCGTCCACAACGACACGTCCGCATTCCATCCGCAGGGAGAACGCCATGAAGGACGGCGAGCCGAGCGAAACCACCGGCACAGACACCCTCGGCACGGAGCCCGACATCGCGCCCGACGGCAACGCGACGTACGGGCACAAGGCATTCAAACGCTCCAGGAGCCACTTCGCGGACCGGATCACCGCCGACGGCCGCGACGGCTGGCCCATCGAGGCCGGCCGTTACCGGCTGGTCGTCAGCCGCGCCTGCCCGTGGGCGAGCCGCGCACTCGTGTCCCGGCGCCTCCTCGGACTGGAGGGAGCGCTCTCGCTGGCCGTCGCCGATCCGATCCAGGACGACCGCAGCTGGCGCTTCACCCTGGACGAGGGCGGCCGGGACCCGGTGCTCGGCATCAGGTACCTCAGCGAGGCGTACGACGCGCGGGAACGGGACTACCCCGGCGGCGTCAGCGTGCCCGCGATCGTCGACGTACCCAGCGGCAGACTCGTCACCAACGACTTCCAGCAGATCACGCTGGACTTCGCGACAGAGTGGACCGCGCTGCACAGGCAGGGCGCCCCCGATCTGTATCCCGAAGCCCTGCGCGACGAGATCGACGAGGTCATGGAGGGCGTCTACCGCGATGTGAACAACGGCGTGTACCGCGCGGGCTTCGCCGCGGAGCAGTCCGACTACGAAGCCGCGTACGAGGATGTGTTCCGCCGCCTGGACCTGGTGTCCGAGCGGCTCGCGGACCGGCGCTACCTCGTCGGCGAAACCCTCACCGAGGCGGACATCAGGCTGTTCACCACGCTGGTGCGCTTCGACGCCGTCTATCATGGACACTTCAAGTGTAACCGCTCGAAACTGGCCGAGGACCGGGTCCTGTGGGCGTACGCCAGGGACCTCTACCAGACCCCCGGATTCGGTGACACGGTCGACTTCCACCACATCAAGCAGCACTACTACCGGGTCCATACCGGCATCAACCCCACCGGCATCGTGCCCGTCGGCCCCGAGCTGTCCGGCTGGCTGACCCCGCATCACCGGGAGGAGCTGGGCGGCCGTCCGTTCGGCGACGGCACCCCGCCCGGGCCGGTGACGCCCGGCGAGGAGGTCCCGCCGTCGGGGCGTCCCTGAACCGGGCACCCGCGGCGGCTCCCGTCGAACCAGGGGGCAGGGCCCTGTCGAGTCGGCAGCGACCACGAGATATCTTGATGTCAAGCAATGTTGCAGACGTGGAGCGGAGCACAGGGTGACTGACTCGACCATCATCTATACACACACCGACGAGGCCCCGGCCCTGGCGACGTATTCGTTCTTGCCCGTCGTCCAGGCCTACGCCTCCACGGCCGGGGTCAATGTCGAGAGCCGTGACATCTCGCTGGCCGGGCGCATCATCGCCGGCTTCCCCGAGCGTCTCCAGGAGAGCCAGCGCATCGACGACGCGCTCGCCGAGCTCGGTGCGCTGGCCAAGACGCCCGAGGCCAACATCATCAAGCTGCCGAACATCTCGGCCTCGATCCCGCAGCTGAAGGCTGCCATCGCCGAGCTCCAGGCGCAGGGCTACGCGCTTCCGGACTACCCGGACGACCCGCAGACCGATGAGGACAAGGACGTCCGCGCGCGCTACGACAAGGTCAAGGGCAGCGCGGTGAACCCCGTGCTGCGCGAGGGCAACTCCGACCGCCGCGCCCCCGCCTCGGTCAAGAACTACGCCAAGACGCACCCGCACCGCATGGGCGCCTGGTCGGCCGACTCGAAGACGAACGTCGCGACCATGGGCGTCGACGACTTCCGCTCCACCGAAAAGTCCACGGTCATCGCCGAGGCCGGTTCGCTGCGCATCGAGCTCGCCGGTGACGACGGCAGCACCACCGTGCTCCGCGAGTCGGTGCCGGTGCTCGCGGGCGAGGTCGTCGACGCGGCGGTCATGCGCGTCGCGGCCCTGCGCGAGTTCTTCACCGCGCAGGTCGCCCGCGCCAAGGCCGAGGGCGTGCTGTTCTCCGTCCACCTCAAGGCCACCATGATGAAGGTCTCCGACCCGATCATCTTCGGCCACGTGGTCCGCGCCTTCTTCCCGAACACCTTCGCCAAGTACGGCGATGTGCTCGCCGCGGCCGGCCTCTCCCCGAACGACGGCCTCGGCGCCATCCTCACGGGCCTGAACTCCGTGCCCCAGGGCGCCGAGGTCAAGGCGTCCTTCGAGGCCGAGCTCGCCGAAGGCCCCGCGCTGGCCATGGTCGACTCCGACAAGGGCATCACCAACCTGCACGTACCTAGCGATGTCATCGTCGACGCCTCCATGCCGGCCATGATCCGCACCTCCGGTCACATGTGGGGCCCGGACGGCAAGGAGGCCGACACCCTCGCGGTGCTCCCCGACAGCAGCTACGCGGGTGTCTACCAGGTCGTCATCGACGACTGCCGCGCCAACGGCGCCTTCGACCCGTCGACCATGGGCTCCGTGCCGAACGTCGGTCTGATGGCGCAGAAGGCCGAGGAGTACGGCAGCCACGACAAGACCTTCGAGATCCCCACCACCGGTACGGTGCGGGTCGTCGACGGCAGCGGCAACGTCGTGCTGGAGCAGGCCGTGGGCGCCGGCGACATCTTCCGCATGTGCCAGGCCAAGGACCTGCCGATCCAGGACTGGGTCAAGCTCGCCGTCACCCGCGCCCGCGCCACGGGCGCCCCGGCCGTGTTCTGGCTCGACGAGGACCGCGCCCACGACGCGCAGCTGATCGCCAAGGTCAAGACGTACCTCGCCGACCACGACACCGACGGCCTGCAGATCGAGATCATGTCGCCGGAGAAGGCGACCGCGTTCTCGCTGGAGCGCATCCGCCGCGGCGAGGACACGATCTCCGTCACCGGCAACGTGCTGCGCGACTACCTGACCGACCTGTTCCCGATCCTCGAACTGGGCACGAGCGCGAAGATGCTCTCCGTCGTCCCGCTCATGAACGGCGGCGGCCTGTTCGAGACCGGCGCAGGCGGTTCCGCGCCCAAGCACGTCCAGCAGCTCGTCAAGGAGAACTACCTGCGCTGGGACAGCCTGGGCGAGTTCTTCGCGCTCGCTGCCAGCTTCGAGCACCTGGCGAAGACCACGGGCAACGCGCGTGCCCAGGTCCTCGCCGACACGCTCGACCGCGCGACCGGCACCTTCCTCAACGAGGACAAGTCGCCGAGCCGCAAGCTGGGCGGCATCGACAACCGCGGCAGCCACTTCTACCTGGCCCTCTACTGGGCCCAGGAGCTGGCGGCGCAGACCGACGACGCGCAGCTGGCGCAGGCGTTCGCCGGCCTGGCGAAGACGCTGAGTGAGCAGGAGCAGACCATCGTCGACGAGCTGATCGTGGTGCAGGGCTCGCCGGCCGACATCGGCGGCTACTACCAGCCCGACCCGGCCAAGGCGGCGGCCGTCATGCGTCCGTCGGCGACGTTCACCCAGGCCATCGCCGGCCTGCGCTGACAAGACCGGTACGGGAGTGGGGCGTCTGGGCGCCCCACCTCTCGCCCCTCGCTCCTTCCGCCCCGGTCGGCATCACGCCCGGCCGGGGCGGTCGCGTACGCAGCGGTTCGTTCTCCGAGTAATCGCGTACGACGAGCCGCCGCGCCGGTAGGTTCGAACGACCGGATCAACTGCTCGTCGAGAGGGGAGAGACCGTGCCGGCAGGCAAGAACGCGGTGGTCACCGGAGGATCGCGGGGTATCGGCCGCGCGATCGTCGAGCGCCTGTGCCGCGACGGGGCGCACGTCGTCTTCAACTACGCCACCAGCGACGACGCGGCCGAGGAGGTCGTCCGCACGGTGCGGGACAACGGCGGCACGGCCACGGCCATCCGTCTCGACCTCGCGGACCCGGACGGGGCCCGGCAGCTGATGGAAGCCGCCGAGGAGCGGCTGGACGGACTCGACATCCTGGTCAACAACGCCGCACTGTGCCTCCCCCCGTCCCTCATCGCGGACACCGACCCGGAGGTGTTCGACCGCGTGATGACGGTCAACACCAGAGCGGTCTTCATGACGATCCGCCACGCGGCGGTGCGGATGCGCGACGGCGGCCGCATCGTGAACATCTCCACCGCGAACACCGTGCGGCCGGGACCCGGCATCTCCGCGTACGCCGCCAGCAAGGGCGCCGTCGAACAGCTCACCGCCATCGCCGCCCACGAGCTCGGAGCACGCGGGATCACGGTCAACACCGTCTCGCCCGGCGCGACCGACACCGAGCTGCTGCGCGGCACCAACCAGCCGGAGGCGCTCGAAGCAGTCGCGGGCATGACCCCCCTCGGCCGACTGGGCGAACCCGCGGACGTGGCCGATGTGGTTGCCTTCCTGGTCGGCCACGACGGCCGGTGGATCACCGGCCAGAACGTACGCGCGACGGGCGGGCTGGCCTGAGATACGTCGGGGCGCCTGGACCGGTCACCGGTCCGGGCGTTCACCTTCGTACCTGGTAACAACGTTGCCCGGTACGACAGTTCGGGCTGCCCCGGAGCGCGCGCAGGCGAGCGGGGGCGTGCGGGGCGGAGGCCCGGACCGGAGGACGCCCTGACGAGTGAAAGTCACGTGACGGCGGGCGCAGGGCCGCACAGAGGGGCCCCGCGGCTGATTTGCTGCACCTGGAATCTGGCGTGACGCGCGCGGGAGCGGCCGGTCGGCCGGTGGAGGCGGTGCCCCTGGCGGGTGCGCGGTCCACTCGCGAATGACAATCGAAGGAGCGTCCCAGTGACGACGACGGGCACAACAGGGGCAGCCGACGAAGAAGAGACGTACGCGAACGAGATTCCGGTACGCGCCAAGCAACCGGGCAACGTCGTCATCAAGTGGCTGACCACCACGGACCACAAGACGATCGGCACGCTCTACCTCGTCACGTCATTCGCCTTCTTCGTCGTCGGTGGTGCGCTGGCCCTGGTCATGCGTGCGGAGCTGGCCCGTCCCGGGCTCCAGATCATTTCGAGCGAGCAGTTCAACCAGGCGTTCACGATCCACGGCACGATCATGCTGCTGATGTTCGCCACCCCCCTGTTCGCGGGCTTCACGAACTGGATCATGCCGCTCCAGATCGGTGCGCCCGATGTGGCGTTCCCGCGGCTGAACATGTTCGCGTACTGGGCGTACCTCTTCGGCTCGATCATCGTCGTGGCCGGCTTCCTCACCCCGCAGGGCGCGGCCGACTTCGGCTGGTTCGCCTACTCCCCGCTGACCGACGCGGTCCGCTCGCCAGGCATCGGCAGCGACATGTGGATCATGGGCCTGGCCTTCTCCGGCTTCGGTACGATCCTCGGTTCGGTCAACTTCATCACCACGATCATCTGCATGCGCGCCCCCGGCATGACGATGTTCCGCATGCCGATCTTCGTCTGGAACGTCCTGCTGACCGCCCTGCTCGTCCTACTGGCCTTCCCGGTCCTCGCCGCGGCCCTGCTGGTGCTGGAGGCCGACCGCAAGTTCGGTGCGCACGTCTTCGACCCGGCCAACGGCGGCGCGCTGCTCTGGCAGCACCTCTTCTGGTTCTTCGGCCACCCGGAGGTGTACATCATCGCCTTGCCGTTCTTCGGGATCGTCACCGAGATCCTTCCGGTCTTCAGCCGCAAGCCGGTCTTCGGCTATCTCGGTCTGATCGGGGCGACGATCTCCATCGCGGCCCTCTCGGCGACCGTGTGGGCGCACCACATGTTCGTCACCGGCGGTGTGCTGTTGCCGTTCTTCTCGTTCATGACCTTCCTCATCGCGGTACCGACCGGTGTGAAGTTCTTCAACTGGATCGGCACGATGTGGAAGGGGTCGCTGTCCTTCGAGACACCGATGCTCTGGTCGATCGGCTTCCTGGTCACCTTCCTCTTCGGTGGTCTGACCGGTGTGATCCTGGCGTCGCCCCCGCTGGACTTCCATGTCTCGGACTCGTACTTCGTCGTCGCGCACTTCCACTACGTCGTCTTCGGCACCGTGGTCTTCGCGATGTTCGCGGGATTCCACTTCTGGTGGCCGAAGTTCACGGGCAAGATGCTGGACGAGCGGCTCGGCAAGATCACGTTCTGGACGCTGTTCGTGGGCTTCCACGGCACGTTCCTGGTGCAGCACTGGCTCGGTGCCGAGGGCATGCCGCGCCGCTACGCGGACTACCTCGACGCCGACGGCTTCACCGCGCTGAACACGATTTCGACGATCTCCTCGTTCGTGCTCGGCCTGTCGATGCTGCCGTTCTTCTACAACGTGTGGAAGACCGCCAAGTACGGCAAGAAGATCGAGGTCGACGACCCGTGGGGCTACGGCCGTTCGCTGGAGTGGGCGACGTCCTGCCCGCCGCCGCGGCACAACTTCCTCACCCTGCCGCGGATCCGTTCCGAATCCCCGGCGTTCGACCTGCACCACCCCGCGGTACGGGCCCTCGACGAAGCCGTCCACCGTGACCAGCAGGCGTGAGCACAGCGGTACCCGGAGAGGAGGAGCGCGTGGACCCCGACAAGGACACCGCCCGCGGTCTGGCACAGCTGGAGGGCTACCTGCTGTGGAACGCCGAGGTCGAGGAGGCACGACGACGGGCGGGCCGCTTCACCGACGAGCTGCCCTGGCTCACCACGGCACAGCGCGAGGACGTGCAGCGGGTCTACACCGCGGACCACATCGCCGCGTCACGGGCCATGCTCTGCCGGATCTGTGCCCGCGCCGCCGAACTGCGCGATGAATACGAAGCGCGCTACCGCAGGCTGCGGGCGCGCTGTGTGGCCGTCGGCGTCGTGCTCGCCGGCGCGGTCGGCGGCACCTGTACTGCGGTCACTCTCCTGGTGCGCTGACCCCGGTGACATCGTCCGTCCGCCGTCCTCAGCAGGCGAAGTCGGACGCGGCTCGTGAAGATGAGAGAGGACGGGCGCGTGCGACGGGGCAGGCGAACGGACGACCGTGCAGGCCCGAGAAGGGACGAATACCGTGGCACGACCCAGGATTCTCGTTGTCGGCGCCGGATTCGCGGGGGTGGAATGCGTACGCCGCCTGGAGCGCGGCCTCATCCCCGGCGAGGCGGAGATCGCGCTCGTCGCCCCGTTCTCGTACCAGCTCTACTTGCCGCTGCTGCCCCAGGTGGCGGCGGGTGTGCTCACCCCGCAGTCGGTCGCGGTGTCACTGCGCCGCAGCCGCAAACACCGCACCCGGATCATCCCGGGCGGATCCATCGGAGTGGACCCCAAGGCGAAGATCTGCGTCATTCGCAAGATCACCGACGAGATCGTCTACGAGCCGTACGACTACCTCGTCCTCAGCCCCGGGAGCGTCACCCGTACCTTCGACATCCCCGGCCTGCTCGACCACGCCTGCGGCATGAAGACGCTCGCCGAGGCGGCGTACGTACGCGATCATGTGATCGCGCAACTCGACCTCGCGGACGCCAGCCACGACGAGAACGAGCGCGCCTCGCGCCTGCAGTTCGTGGTCGTCGGCGGTGGCTACGCCGGCACGGAGACGGCCGCGTGCCTGCAGCGCCTCACCACGAACGCGCTCACGCAGTACCCGCGGCTCGACCCGAAGCTGATCAAGTGGCATCTCATCGACATCGCCCCGAAACTGATGCCCGAACTCGGGGACAAGCTCGGCCGGAGCGCCCTGGAGGTGCTGCGCGGACGCGGCATCGACGTGTCGCTCGGGGTGTCCATCGCCGAGGCCGGACCGGAGAGGGTGACCTTCACCGACGGCCGGGTCGTGCCCTGCCGCACCCTGATCTGGACGGCGGGAGTCGCCGCGAGCCCGCTGGTCTCCACCTTCGACGCGGAGACGGTACGCGGCCGGCTGGCCGTGACGCCCGAGATGGTCCTGCCGGGCTTCGACGGCATCTTCGCGCTCGGTGACTGCGCGGCCGTACCGGACCTGAGCAAGGGCGGCGGCGCGGTCTGCCCGCCCACCGCGCAGCACGCCATGCGCCAGGGCCGCAGGCTCGCCGACAACCTCATCGCCACGCTGCGGCACCAGCCGCTCAAGCCGTACGTCCACAAGGACCTCGGCCTCGTCGTGGACCTCGGCGGCAAGGACGCGGTCTCCAAACCGATCGGCTTCGAAATGCATGGAGTCGCCGCCCAGGCCGTCGCCCGCGGCTACCACTGGTCGGCGCTGCGCACCAATGTGGCCAAGGTGCGGGTGATGACCAACTGGATGCTCAACGCCATCGCGGGCGACGACTTCGTACGCACCGGATTCCAGGACCGGAATCCGGCCAAGCTGCGTGACTTCGAGTACACGGACTCCTACCTCACCCCGGCACAGGTCCGCGAGCACACCGCCTCGCTGCACACCCGCACCTGACCCGAAACCGCTCGGCAGGACACGGCGTATGCCCTGGCCGAAGACATCGGAAACGGCCACCGGCTCCGGGCCGGGGCAGCAATGCGCGCACTTCCCGGCCGGCTGGATCAGCGGTTGCCCTCGTGCCCGGTCGTCAGCCCCGGGTCCAGTTCCGCCACCGGTTCCAGGATGTCGTCGATGCTCTTCAGCAGTTCCGCGTCGAGTGTCACACCCGCCGCTCCGACGTTCTCCGTCACCTGCTCGGGCCGGGAGGCGCCGATGATCGCGGCGGAGACGTTGGGGTTCTGCAGTACCCAGGCGACCGCGAGCTGGGCGAGACTCAGACCGGCCTGGTCGGCGAGCGGCCGCAGCTGCTGCACGCGCTCCAGCACGTCGTCGCGGAGCCAGCCGGCGACCATGTTCGCGCCGCCCTTGTCGTCCGTCGCCCGGGAGCCCGCCGGGAGCGGCGCGCCGGGCTTGTACTTGCCCGTGAGGGCGCCCTGCGCGACCGGCGACCAGACGATCTGACCGATGCCCAGCTCCTCCGACGCGGGCACCACTTCGCTCTCGATGACCCGCCACAGCGCCGAGTACTGCGGCTGGTTGGAGATCAGCGGGACGTGGAGCTCGCGGGCCAGTCCGTGGCCTTCCCGGAGCTGGTCGGCCGTCCATTCCGAAACGCCGATGTACAGGGCCTTGCCGGAGCGGACGACGTCGGCGAACGCCTCCATGGTCTCTTCCAGCGGCGTCGAGTGGTCGTAGCGGTGCGCCTGGTACAGGTCCACGTAGTCCGTCTGCAGGCGGCGCAGCGAGTTGTCGATGGACTCCATGATGTGCTTGCGGCCGAGCCCCCGGTCGTTGTGGCCGGGACCGGTCGGGAAGTACACCTTGGTGAACACCTCCAGTCCCTCGCGGCGCTCGTTCCTGAGCGCCCGGCCCAGGACGGCTTCGGCCCGCGTCTGCGCATAGACGTCCGCCGTGTCGAAAGTGGTGATCCCGGCGTCGAGCGCGGCACGGATACAGGCGACCGCCGCGTCCTCCTCCACCTGGGAGCCGTGGGTGAGCCAGTTTCCGTAGGCGATCTCACTGATGGTCAGGCCGCTGCGGCCGAGTCGGCGGAATTCCATCAGACTCCTTTCGAGGGGGACCACCGGCTTCAGCCGGTGGGTGGGGCGGGGGGAATCGAATCCGCGACCGTGCTGCGGAGCAGCGCGGAGTGGTCTTGAGCCTGACTTAACGTCATGTATGGTAGCATTTTGGTTGTGGCTAGAGGTGATCGCCGGGAGTCGCTGAATCTGCGTGTCCCCCCGGAGCTGAAGCGACAGGTCGAGGAGTACGCCGACGAGGCGGGCATCTCGATCAACGCTGCGGCGTGTGTTCTCCTCGCCGATGCCCTGCGTCATGAGCGGAGGCGCCAGAGGTGATCCGTACCTACAAGTTCCTTCTGCGCCCCACTGTCGGACAGGAAGCCGCGCTGCGGGCCATGCTCGCCGATCACTGCTCCCTGTACAACGGCGCGCTTCAGGAACGGCGGGACGCCTACCGGCACAGCTCGAAGACCGGCATCAAGTACGGGGACCAGTCGGCGCAGCTCAAGGAGATCCGGGCGTTCGACCCCGGGCGTCAGGGCCGCTGGTCCTTCTCTTCGCAGCAGGCCACGCTTCGGCGCCTGGACAAGGCATTCCAGGCGTTCTTCCGCCGCGTGAAGGCCGGTCTCACACCCGGATACCCCAGGTTCAAAGGCGTCGGCCACTTCGACACCGTCGTCTTCCCCAAGGACGGCGACGGCTGCCGGTGGGACTCCACCCCGCACGACCGTCAGACCCGTGTACGCCTGCAAGGCGTCGGACACGTCCGCGTGCACCAGCACCGGCTGGTCAAGGGCCGCGTGAAGACGATCAGCATCAAGCGGGAAGGCGACCGCTGGTACGTGGTCCTCTCGTGCGGCGGGGTGCCCGTCGAGCCGCTGTCGGCCACTGGTGCGGTCCTCGGTATCGACATGGGCGTCATCCACTTCCTGACCACCTCCGACGGCGAGCACATCACCAACCCCCGCTTCCTCGAAATGGCGGCCGGAGAACTGGCCGAGGCGCAACGGCACCTGGCGACGTTCCCCAAGCGCACCAAGCGGCGCACGAAGGCGCACCGAGCCGCCGCACGGAGGGTCGCCAAGATCCACGCGAAGATCCGGCGCCAGCGCCTGGACCACGCCCACAAGACCGCACGCACCCTCGTACGCGACCACGACACGATCGCGCATGAACGGCTGAACACCGTAGTCATGACCCGCACCCCCAAGCCGAAACCCGACCCCGAACAGCCCGGCGTCTTCCTCCCGAACCAGCGAGCCGCAAAGGCTGGACTGAATCGATCGATCCTCGACACGGGTTGGGGGGTGTTCCTCGCGATCCTCACCAACAAGGCTGAAAGCGCCGGTCGGACCGTCATCGCAGTGGCCCCCCGCAACACCTCCCGCACCTGCCCGTCCTGTGGGCATGTCGCCAAGGAGAACCGCGTCACCCAAGCGAAGTTCCAGTGCACGACATGCGGCTTCACCGCGAACGCGGACCACGTCGGCGCGCTGAACGTCCTCAACAGGGCCGGGCTGGCCCTCTGCGACGTGGCCTAGCCACCGACGCAGGAAGCCCGCGCGTTCACGCGTGGGTGGAGTCACGTGCCTGCTCTCCCTGTGCTCGTGGGCCACGGATCATGCGAGGGCGTCCAGGCTATTGCGTCGTCCGGCTAGGCTCGGACAGGCTCAGGCATCCGGGACGGTGCGGTGAACGTACGGAGGAAGGCCGCGTTGTCCGGAGTGCTCCGGATGCGGTCCAGGAGCGTGTGGAGCGCGGTCTGCGGATCCCTGGAGTGCAGCGCGTGCCGCAGTCCGCACACCACTCTCAACTCGGTTTCCGGGACGATGAGTTCCTCGCCCCGGTTGCCGGATGCCTGGATGTTCACGGCCGGACGGGTGCCGTCGAACCGTCGTCACCCGTCAGCCCGCGGGGCCTCCGCCGCCGAGGCCGTGCCCCGGAACGCGCCCAGGATCTGCTCGGCCGCCAGCGTGGCCGTCAACTCGCCGTCCCGTACCCGCTGTTCCAGCCCCGGGGCGAGCGTGCGCACTTCCGGATGGGCACGCAGACTCTCCAGCAGCTCGTCCCGCACCATCGTCCAGGTCCAGTCGACCTGCTGGGCACGCCGCTTCGCCGCGAGGCGCCCGGTCGATTCGAGCAGCGCACGGTGCTGCTCAAGCCGCTCCCACAGGGTGTCGAGGCCGGTCGATTCCCGGGCGCTGCAGGTGAGGACCGGGGGTGTCCACGCCGCGTCCACCGGGTGCATCAGCCGCAGCGCGCCCGCCAGTTCGCGTGCGGCCGCACGCGCGTCGCGCTCGTGCGGGCCGTCCGCCTTGTTGACGGCGATGGCGTCCGCCAACTCCAGGACGCCCTTCTTTATGCCCTGGAGCTGATCGCCGGTACGCGCCAGTGTCAGCAGCAGGAACGTGTCGACCATATTGGCGACCGCCGTCTCCGACTGGCCGACGCCGACCGTCTCCACCAGCACCACGTGGTATCCCGCGGCCTCCATCACCACGATGGACTCCCGGGTCGCCTTGGCGACCCCGCCGAGCGTCCCCGCGGTGGGGGAGGGGCGTACGAACGCCGCGGGGTCCACCGCGAGGCGCTCCATCCTGGTCTTGTCGCCCAGGATGGAGCCGCCGGTACGGCTGGAGGACGGATCGACGGCCAGCACCGCGACCCGGTGGCCGAGCCCGGTGAGCATCGTGCCGAGGGCGTCGATGAACGTGGACTTCCCGACCCCGGGCACGCCGCTGACGCCGATGCGCCGGGCCCGGCCGGAGTGCGGCAGCAGCTCGCGCAGCAACTCCTGGGCCAGCGCCCGGTGATCGGGACGGGTGGACTCGACGAGAGTGATGGCGCGCGCGATGTACGCCCGCTTTCCGTCGAGCACGCCCTTCGCGTAGCTGTCGATGTCGATCTTCGGAGCCATCGGTTCAGCGGCTCACAGCTCGTGGCCGAGCGCGGCACCGAGCCGCGTCACCAGGTCGTACGCGGCATCCGGGATCACGGTGCCGGGCGGGAACACGGCCGCGGCCCCCGCCTCGTGCAGCGCCTGGACGTCCTGCGGCGGAATCACCCCGCCCACCACGATCATGATGTCGTCGCGGCCCTCGGCGGCGAGCTCCTCGCGGAGCGCCGGGACGAGCGTGAGGTGCCCGGCGGCCAGCGAGGAGACGCCCACGATGTGCACGTCCGCCTCCACCGCCTGCCGCGCCACCTCGGCGGGCGTCTGGAACAGCGGGCCGACGTCGACGTCGAAGCCCAGGTCGGCGAAGGCCGTCGAGATCACCTTCTGGCCGCGGTCGTGGCCGTCCTGCCCCATTTTGGCGACCAGGATGCGCGGACGACGCCCCTCGGCCTCCTCGAACTGCTCCACCAGCGCCCGGGTACGGTCCACGGAGGGGGACTCACCTGCTTCGTTGCGGTACACACCGGAGATCGTACGGATCTGGCCGGCGTGCCTCCCGTACACCTTCTCCAAGGCGTCCGAGATCTCGCCCACGGTCGCCATCGCGCGTGCCGCGTCGACGGCGAGTGCCAGCAGATTGCCGTCGAGGCCGGGTCCGGGATCCCGCCCGGCCGCCGCGGTCAGCGCGCGCAGCGCCTCCTGGCAGGCCGACTCGTCGCGCTCCTCGCGCAGCCGACGCAGCTTCTCGATCTGCTGGGTGCGCACCGAGGAGTTGTCGACCTTGAGCACATCGATCTGTTCGTCGGTCTCCACCCGGTACTTGTTGACCCCGATCACCGGCTGGCGTCCGGAGTCGATCCGCGCCTGCGTACGGGCCGCGGCCTCCTCGACCCGGAGCTTGGGGATGCCCGCGTCGATGGCCCGCGCCATGCCGCCCGCCGCCTCGACCTCCTCGATGTGCTGCCATGCCCGCCGCGCCAGGTCGTACGTCAGCTTCTCCACGTACGCGCTGCCGCCCCACGGGTCGATGACCCGGCCGGTGCCCGACTCCTGCTGGAGCAGCAGCTGGGTGTTCCGGGCGATGCGCGCCGAGAAGTCCGTCGGCAGGGCGAGCGCCTCGTCGAGCGCGTTGGTGTGCAGCGACTGGGTGTGGCCCTGGGTCGCGGCCATCGCCTCCACGCAGGTCCGGGTGACGTTGTTGAACACGTCCTGCGCGGTCAGCGACCACCCGGACGTCTGTGAATGGGTGCGCAGGGACAGCGACTTGGCATTCTTCGGCTCGAACTCCCGGACCAGCTTGGCCCACAGCAGGCGGGCCGCCCGCAACTTCGCGATCTCCATGAAGAAGTTCATGCCGATCGCCCAGAAGAACGACAGCCGCGGCGCGAACGCGTCCACGTCGAGACCGGCGTCCCGCCCGGCCCGCAGATACTCCACCCCGTCCGCCAGGGTGTACGCCAGCTCCAGATCGGCGGTCGCACCCGCCTCCTGGATGTGATAGCCGGAGATGGAGATCGAGTTGTAGCGCGGCATCTTCTGCGAGGTGTACGCGAAGATGTCGGAGATGATCCGCATCGAGGGCTTCGGCGGATAGATGTATGTGTTGCGGACCATGAACTCCTTCAGAATGTCGTTCTGAATGGTCCCGGCCAGCTTCTCGGGCGGCACGCCCTGTTCCTCGGCGGCGACGATGTACAGCGCCAGTACGGGGAGCACCGCGCCGTTCATCGTCATCGACACCGACATCCGGTCCAGCGGGATGCCGTCGAAGAGCTGGCGCATGTCGTAGATCGAGTCGATCGCCACACCCGCCATGCCGACGTCGCCGGTCACCCGCGGGTGGTCGCTGTCGTAGCCCCGGTGGGTCGGCAGGTCGAAGGCGACGGAGAGACCCTTCTGCCCGGCCGCGAGATTGCGGCGGTAGAAGGCGTTGGACTCCTCGGCGGTGGAGAACCCGGCGTACTGCCGGATCGTCCAGGGCTGGTTGACGTACATCGTCGGGTACGGGCCCCGCAGATACGGGGCGATGCCCGGATACGTACCGAGGAAGTCGAGTCCCTCCAGGTCACGGCCGGTGTACAGCGGCTTGACCGTGATGCCTTCCGGGGTCTCCCACAGCAGATCGCCGTCGGAACTGCCGGAGGACTCCTTCACACAATCGCGCCACTGGTCCTCGGACACCTCGGCGGCGCCGCCCGGTCCGAGCCCGATGTCGGAGAAGTCAGGGATACGCATTACGCCACACCCATACTGTCGAGAACGGAGGAGAGCACGGCCACCACATCGGAGCCCGCGAAGACGTACTCGTCGACACCGGTGTACCCGCCGGGCCGGCCGGCGAGGAACACCCGCAGGGCGCCCGCCGAGCCCAGTGCTTCGGCGACCGCCCCGGCCTGCTCGGCGTAGAGCGCGTCGCTGGAACAGAGGCACGCCACGGTGGCCCCGCTCGCCCTGAACGCGTCGGCGGCCGTCGCCGCGTCGATCGCGGCCGGGTCGTGGACCGGCTCGATTCCGCCCGCCTGGAACAGGTTCGAGGCGAACGACGCCCGCGCCGTGTGCGCCGCGGCCGGGCCGAGCGCGGCGAGGAACACCCGCGGCCGCTGTCCGGTCGCCGCGAGATGGGCGTCCGACCGGGCGCGCAGCGCCTCGAACGCCTCGTCACGACGGACCCTGGGCAGACCGCCCGACGCCGGGGCGGACACCTCGGCGGGGGCCGCCTCGCGTTCCACCGGGCGCTCCGCCAGCTGCGGGAACTCACTGACCCCGGTGACCGGCTCCTTGCGCCGCGCCAGATCCTTGCTGCGGGCCGCCCACGTCGCCGCGAGCCGTTCCCCGATCATTCCCGAGCGCAGGGCGGCCGCCTGGCCGCCCGAGCGCTCGATCTCCTGGAAGAACGCCCAGGCGGCTTCGGCGAGTTCGGCGGTGAGCCGCTCCACGTACCAGGAACCGCCCGCCGGGTCGATCACCCGGGCCAGATACGACTCCTCCAGCAGGATCGTCGACGTATTACGGGCGATGCGCCGGGCGAAGGCGTCCGGCAGACCCAGGGCGTGATCGAACGGCAGCACGGTGACGGAGTCGGCCCCGCCGACCCCCGCGCCCAGGCAGGCCAGCGTCGTCCGCAGCATGTTCACCCACGGGTCGCGCCGCGTCATCATCACCGACGACGTCACCGCGTGCTGGCGCTGCGCCCCGGCACCGGCAGCCCCGCAGACCTCGGCGACCCGGGCCCACAGCCGCCGCGCGGCCCGCAGCTTGGCGATGGTCAGGAACTGATCGGCCGTCGCCGCGTACCGGAACTCCAGCTGGGCACACGCCTCTTCGACGCCGAGCCCGGCCTCCGTCAGTGCCCGCAGATAGGCGACCCCGGTCGCCAGCGAAGCACCCAGCTCCTCGGCGGCCGAGCCGCCGGCCTCGTGGTACGGCAGGGCGTCGACGGTCAGCGCCCGCAGGCCGGGATACTCCCGGGCGCATCGCCCGGCCCAGTGGACCGCCGCCGTGAGGTCGGGCCCGGCGCCGCTGCGGGCGGCTTGCCCGAGCGGGTCGGCACCGAGGTTGCCGCGCGCGGCCTGCGCATCGACGCCCCGCTCCGCGTAGAGCCGGAGCAACTCCGTGGCCGCTGCGTCGAGTTCACTTCCCGCGTCGAGCGAAACGGGAGCGAGATCCAGCAGGACGCCGTCCAGCGCCGCCGCCAGAGCATCCACCGGAATGCCGCCCGCTTTGCCCACGGTCAGCCACAACGAGGTGACGCCGTTCTCCAGATCGGCGAGCACAGCCTCGTTGAGGCGGGCGGCATCCGGCAGGGTGTGCCGCTGCCGTACGTCCCAGCCGCCCGCCGCGTTGCCCTCGGCCTTGCCGCCGCGAGTGAAGGGGGCGAAGCCCGGATATCCGGCATTGGGCGCGCTGTCGCGCGAGGTGTAGAGGGGGCGGGTGATGAGCCCGTCCTCCACCGTGGTGGACAGTGCTTCCTCGGCGGCCGAACCCGCAACATCCTTGCCCGACTTGCGCAGCACGCCTTCTACAAGGCTCTGCCACTGTTCGTGGGCGGGGTGAGGGAATTCCGCGGCCAATGAAAACCCGTCGGCAGGCTGGACCGTCATGGCCCAGATGCTAGGTCAGGTCTCGGACGAGCAGCAGGGGCTCCGTCTGTGACCTTGCCCTCCCCGAACGCACTTGATCCTTCACACAGGGTCGCGTAGCCGACCCGGATGCGGACCTTGGTGCTTCCTCCAATGAGCCTGGCATTTGCTCCATGAATCATCCGGATGGATTGCAGCTGCCAGATCAATCGGAATATCTTGTGGCACATGCAGTCCTACACAATCGGGCAGGCAGCGCGTCTGCTGGGGGTCAGCCCCGACACGGCCCGCCGCTGGGCGGACGCCGGACGGGTCGCGACCCACCGCGACGAAGGCGGCCGCCGACTCATCGACAGCCGGGATCTGGCCGCGTTCTCCATCGAGATCGGCCAGGGCGGGGGAGGCGAGGACGACCCCTCGTACACGTCGGCCCGCAACGCCTTCCCGGGCATCGTCACCGCAGTGAAGCTCGGCGATGTCGCGGCCCAGGTCGAGATCCAGGCGGGCCCGCACCGGCTGGTGTCGTTGCTCACCCGGGAGGCCGTCGAGGAACTCGGACTGGAGGTCGGCATGCAGGCCACCGCTCGCGTGAAGTCCACCAACGTGCACATCGACCGCGTCTGATCGCGCCTCACCCACGACGCGCCTCACCCACGGCGCGCGTCACCTACGACGTGCATCACCTACGACGCGCGTCACCCACGACTCGCCTCACCCACGGCGCGCGTCACCTACGACGTGCATCACCTACGACGCGCGTCACCCACGACTCGCCTCACCCACGGCGCGCGTCACCTACGACGTGCATCACCTACGACGCGCGCATCAACTTCAAGGAGCCCCCGGCACCATGACGACCACCCTCACCAGGCGCCGCGCCGCCGCCGCGATCGTGACCGCCGCGCTGCTGGTCCCACTCGCCGCGTGCGGCAGCGGTGACGACACGGGGAAGGACTCCACCGGGAAGTCCGCGGCGTCGTCCGGCACCCCCGGGGCACGGCTGACGGTGCTGGCCGCGGCCTCGCTCACCGACGTGTTCAAGACCGCGGGCGCCGCGTATGAGAAGGAACACCCCGGCACGAAGGTGACGTTCTCCTTCGCCGGCTCCCAGGAACTCGCCGCCCAGGTCAAGCAGGGCGCCCCCGCCGACGCCCTGGTCACCGCGGACACCAAGACGATGGACGGGCTGAAGTCCGACACCGACACCCCCACCGTCATCGCCAAGAATCGCCTCGTCATCGCCACCGGGGAGGGCAACCCGGAGAAGATCGCGAGCTTGAAGGACCTGACGAACCCCGACCTCAAGGTCGTCCTGGCCGCACTCGAGGTTCCGGTCGGCCGGTACAGCAAGCAGGTCCTCGACGCCCAGAAGCTCAGTGTCAAGGCGGTCTCCCAGGAGCCCAGCGTCCGCGCCGTCCTCAGCAAGGTCGAGCTGGGTGAGGCCGACGCCGGCATCGTCTACAAGACGGACGCCGCCACGGCCACCGGCAAGGTCGACGCCATCGACATCCCCGACGCGCAGAACGCCGTCGCCTCCTACCCGGCGGCGACGCTGCGGCAGTCCAAGAACGCCGAGGCCGCCACGGCGTTCGTGAAGTGGCTGAGCACCCCCGAGGCGCAGAAGATCCTGCAGGCCGCGGGCTTCCAGCAGCCTTAGGCCCTGACCGGCACGCCGTACACACCGCACAGGGGCTCCCCGGCCGGGGGGACGGGGAGCCCCTGTGCGGCCGAACCAGTTCCACACGTACCGACCGATGACCCAGGGAATCCGATGAGAGCACTCCACAGCCGGGTGCCCGGCGCGCGTACCCCCGTCGCCCTGGCCCTCCCCGCGCTGCTCGCCGTCGCGTTCCTGCTGATGCCGCTGATCGGCATCCTGGCCCGCACCTCCTGGGCCGACCTGGGCACCCATCTGACCAGCCCGGGAGTCACCCAGGCGCTCCAACTGTCGCTGCTCGTCTCGTTCTGGGCCCTGGGCCTCTCGCTGCTGCTCGGGGTGCCCCTGGCCTGGCTGCTGGCCCGGGTCGACTTCCCCGGCAAGGCGCTCGTCCGCTCGCTGGTCCTGCTGCCGATGGTGCTGCCGCCCACCGTCGGAGGCGTGGCGCTCCTCCTCGGCTTCGGCCGCCGGGGCCTGCTCGGCCCCTGGCTGGAGAGCACCTTCGGGATCACCCTGCCGTTCCACACCTCCGGCGCGGTGGTCGCGGCGACCTTCGTCGCGATGCCGTTCCTCGTCATCAGCCTCGAAGGCGCACTGGCCGGTCTGCGCGCCTCGTACGAGGAGACCGCGGCCTCCCTGGGCGCCTCACCGGTCCGGGTATTCTTCACGGTCACCCTCCCGATGGTCGCCCCCGGTCTCGCCGCCGGGGCCGCACTCACCTGGGCGCGGGCGCTCGGCGAGTTCGGCGCGACCATCACGTTCGCGGGCAACCTGCCCGGCACCACCCAGACGCTGCCACTCCAGGTCTACCTGCTGCTCCAGGACTCCCCGGAGGCCGCCACCTCCGTCTCGCTCCTGCTCCTCGCCATCGCCATGGCCGTGCTCATCGCACTGCGCGGGCGCTGGACCGGCACACCGCGCGACCGCGCACGCGCCCCCGGGCGCGCCGCGGACGACCTGGCGGCGATGGACGGCACGGACAGCACGGGCCCGGCCGGCGCCCCGACCGTCCGGCCGGGCCGCGAAGCGCCTCCCGTCCCGCAGGAGACCCGGTCGCTGCACGCCGAGGTCACCGGCTTCACCCGGCTGATCCTCGACGCGGCGCCCGGCACCACCATCGCCGTCGTCGGACCCAACGGCGCGGGCAAGACGACCCTGCTGCGCGCCCTCCTCGGCCTCACCCCGCGCGCCCGGGCCCGGCTGCGCCTCGGCGACACCGACGTCACCGCACTGCCCCCGCACCGCCGCCAGGTCGCCTGGGTGCCGCAGGACGGTGCGCTCTTCCCGCACCTGAGCGCGCTGACGAACACGGCGTACGGACTCCGCGCCCACGGCGTCCCCCGGGCCGAGGCCCGGCGCGAGGCACAGGAGTGGCTCGACCGGCTGGGTGTCGGCGGTCTCGCCCACCGCAGGCCCGCCCAGCTCTCCGGCGGCCAGGCCCAGCGCGTGGCCCTGGCCCGGGCGCTTGCCGCCCGCCCCTGGCTGCTGCTGCTCGACGAGCCGCTAGCCGCCCTCGACCAGACCACCCGCGCCCACGTTCGGCACACCCTGCGCACCCATCTCGCCGGCTTCGGCGGCGTCTGCCTGATCGTCACCCACGACCCCGTCGAAGCGGTCTCACTGGCCGACCGGGTGCTGGTGCTCGACGAGGGCCGCATCCTCCAGTACGCGGCACCGGCCGAGGTGACCCGGCATCCGCGCTCGCCCTGGGTCGCCCGGATGCTCGGCCGCAACGCCTGGCCCGGTACCGCCGCCGCCGACGGCACCCTCGGCCTCGCCGACGGGGGCCGGCTGGTCGTCGCGGACTCCCTCGCCGAGGGGACGGCCGCCCTCGCGATCATCGCGCCGGAAGCGGTCTCCGTGCACGAGGACAGGCCCGGCGGAAGCCCCCGTAACGTCTGGCCCGGCACGGTCCGTGAGCTCACCGCCGTGGGCAGCAGGCTGCGGGTGGTGATCGCCTCGGAGGAGGTTCCGGACCTGGTCGCCGAGATCACCCCGGAAGCGGCGACCGAGCTGGGCCTCAGCGAGGGCACGGCCGTGTGGACCGGCGTCAAGGCGACCGAGGTCACTGTCGTCACCCTGTGACCCATCACCGGGAATCATGTGGTCAAAAACCCAATGGCCGCCGCGTCCTCGCGCGCGGTCAATTCTTCCGGGTCGCGGAGAGAAACGGAGAGAACTGGAGGGAAGAGGTGGCGATTTCACATTCTCGCTATCTCCTTCTCCTTCGGTGTCCTCTATCCGCGTCCCTGCGGCGTTTTACTTTGTCGAATTCCCGGCAGCGTGCGACGTTTGACCCGGTCGGCTGACGAATCAATCCAGCTGGCGAATCCATTCGGATACGTGTCGGGAAAAGGGGAAGTTCATCGTGCAGACCGCCAGGGCCGTCCCGGCATCCACCATCGTCAATCTGCGCGATCTGGGCGGCATCTCCCTGGGCCGCGGCTGCCAGGTCCGGCCGGGCACCGTACTGCGCTCCGGTCAGCTCAGCGGGCTGGACGCGGCTCGGGACATGGCGGTGGCCGAGCTCGGCATCCGCACCGTCGTCGATCTGCGGACCGCCGACGAGCGCACGGCGGCCCCCGACCGGCTGCCTCCGGGTGCACGGCTCTTCGTCGCCGACGTGCTCGGCGACAACCCGGGCGTGGCGCCCGCCCGGCTGCGCGCGCTGCTCGCCGACCCGGTCGAGGCGGAGCAGTTGCTGGGCAGCGGGAAGGCCGAGGAGATGTTCGCCGAGACCTACCGCCAGATGGTGCTCTCGCCGGGGGCCGCCGCCGCATACCGGGCCTTCGTCGAGACGGCCGCCGACGACCGGGCCCGCCCGGTGCTCTTCCACTGCACGGCCGGCAAGGACCGTACCGGCTGGGCCACGGCGCTGCTGCTGATGATGCTCGGTGCGGAACGCGATGTGGTGCGGGCCGAGTTCCTCGCGGTGAATCCGGTCGTACGGGTCGCCTACGCCCCGTACGTACAGGGCTTCCTGGACGCGGGCGGCGACCCGGAGATCGCCTCCGCGATCATCGAGGTCCGCCCCCGCTATCTCGACATGGCGCTGGACGCCATGGACGAGCGGTGGGGCGGGCTCGACGGGTACGTGCGCGACGGACTGAGGATTCCCGAGGCTGCGGTGGAGCGGCTGCGCGGCGGACTCACGATGTCCACCTGAGCCCGTGCGGCGTGCGCGGCGGGCGCTGCCGGGGGCCTGGGTATGGTGAAAGGGCCGGAATGCGAATCCGCCGAGAGGGGCGCACGTTGACCGAACGCAAACCTGCGGGCGTCAGCTTCGAATCATGGGTCGACAAGCAGATCCGCGAGTCCGAGCAGCGCGGTGATTTCTCACAGTTGCCGGGATTCGGGAAGCCTCTCGAATCCCTCGACGCCCCGTACGACGAGACCTGGTGGATCAAGCGGAAGATGCAGCGGGAGGGGGTGTCGGTGCTCCCGCCGGCCCTGGCGCTGCGCAAGGAGGCGGAGGACGTGCGTGAGGCCGTGTCCCGGGCGCGGACCGAGGCCGACGTGCGGCGCATGCTGGCCGAGGTCAACGAGAAGATCCGGGCAGCCGTTCGGCGGCCGCCGCCCGGGCCCCTGCTGAACCTCAAGCCGTTCGACATCGACGCCGTGGTCGAGGAGTGGCGCGTGGCCCGGCGCTCGGCGTAGCCCCGCGCCGGGAGCTCGGAGGCAAGGGCCCCGCAGCGACCGGGTACGTACCGGGCGCGCAACCTGATGCGTAATACTCCCTCTATGAGATCGAGCATTACGCGCACGAGTGGCGGTGCGCGTCGCGAGAATGTACGGATCAGGCGCGCGACCGCACAGGACGCCCGGCGGCTCACCCGGTTGGTCAGGAACTCCCGCGCCTACGAGGGCCATTACGCCGCCATGGTCGCCGGATACCGGGTGGGGCCCGACTACATCGAGACCCACCGGGTCTTCGCGGCCGTCGAGGCAGGCACCGACCGGCTCCTCGGCTTCTACGCCTTGATCCTCGACCCGCCGGAACTCGACCTCATGTTCGTCGCCGACGACGCACAGGGCCTCGGTATCGGGCGGACGCTCGTCACGCATCTGCGCGAGGAGGCGCGGCGCACCGGCCTGACCGGCGTCCGTATCGTCTCGCATCCGCCCGCCGAGGGCTTCTACCGGAGCGTGGGCGCCCGGCGCACCGGCACCCTCGCTGCCAACCCGCCCGCGGTGATGTGGGACCGGCCCGAACTGGTGCTGCCGGTCGGCTGAACCGTCGCCGGAAGGGTTCGGCCCGAACCCGTGCCCGGATTCCGGCCGAACCCCCTTTCCCGTACGCCGGGTTACGAGGGGAAGCCCCCGTACGGACGCGTGATGATCTCCATGGCGTGACCAGCGGGATCGAGGAAGTACACACCCCGGCCGCCGTCATTGTGGTTGATCTCGCCCGGATGCTTCCGATGCGGGTCCGCGTAGTAGGTGAGCCCGAGCTCCTTGATACGGGCGTACGCCCTGTCGAACTCGGGCTCCGAAACGAGGAAGGCGTAATGCTGCAGGGCGATCGACGCTTCGGGAACGGTCGCGAAGTCCAGGGTGACGCCGTTCGCGGTGGCGACCGGGACGAACGGGCCCCATTCCGTGCCGACTTCCAGGCCCAGTACGTCCGCGAGGAACTCGGCGGACTCTCGGTTGTCCCGGGCGGAAACGATGGTGTGATTCAACTCGACTGACACTGTGGAATGCCTCCAACAGGCATCTCACGAGCACCTCCACGCCTCACCCGGCCGGTGACCGACGCGCGATGCCGTACTCAAAATCCTAGATGCGTCCGGACGGCTCGTCGAGGGCACGGCATGATCGCCGTGAGGTCTACGGTGGTTGAGGCGGGACAGGCGATGCACTTCGCGCATCGGGACGGAGGCTCACAGTGACCTCGACATCCCACGGTCCCGGCGGCCGGGACCCCGACACGGGCCGCGACGAGACGCCCGAGGAACGGGCGGACCGGCGGTGGGGGGAACTGCTCCAGGAACTACGGGTCGCCCAGACGGGCGTCCAGATCCTGTTCGGCTTCCTGCTCGCCGTCGTCTTCCAGCCGCGCTTCGCCGAGCTGTCGGACGCCGACCGCACCATCTACGTGGTCACCGTGATGCTGGGCTCCGCCACCGCCGCCGCCCTGATCGGGCCCGTGTCGTACCACCGGCTGGTCACCGGACGGCGGCTCAAGCCGCAGACGGTCACCTGGGCGTCCCGGCTGACCGTGCTCGGACTGGTCCTGCTGCTGTGCACCATGTGCTCCAGCCTGCTGCTGATCCTGCGGGTGGCCCTGCACAACTCCCTCGCCCTGTGGCTCGTCGGCGGCATGGCGCTGTGGTTCCTGATCTGCTGGTTCGTGTTCCCGGCCCGGGCGCTGGCCCGATCCTCGCGCGATCGCGACAAATGACCACCGCACGGGGCGGCCCTTTACGGGGCGGCGCTGTACCGGGCGGGTGGATCAGCCCGCATCGGCCGCCGTGGGGTCCCGGACGTCCGTAACCGTGAAGAGCCCGCCGTCCGGGTCCAGCAGGGTCGCCTCGCTGCCCTGCCCCAGCGGACGCTGTTCGACCAGGCTGCCGCCGTGCTGCCGTGCCGCCTCGACCGTGGCCGCCACATCGGCGACGGGGAAATGGACCTGCCAGTGCGGACGGACCAGCGGATCGGGTGCCGCCTCCACTGCTCCGGAGCTGATCCGGGCGAGTTGGCGCCCGTTGCAGTCGACGATGACCTCGTCCTTCTCGTACGACACCTCGCAGCCCCCGGGGCGACCGCTCGCCCAGTCGAGCACCCCGCCGTAGAAGATCGCCGCGTCGAAGGCGTTCCTCGTGTGCAGCCGCAGCCAGGCGTGCGAGTAACCGTCCGGCGCCGGGGGCGAGGTCGCGGGCTCGGTCCGCTCCCAGATGCCGAACACCGCGCCGTCGAGATCGGCCGCCAGCGCCCCGCGCCCCTTGCCGAGGGCGAGCGGCCCCACCGCGACCGTGCCGCTGCGCTCACGGATCCGTGAGGCCGCCGCGTCGGCGTCCGGGACGGCGAAGTAGGGCGTCCAGGCAACGGCCACCCGGTAGGCGGTCGCCACCGCGCCGATGCCGGCGACCGGCACGTCCCCGCGGCGTGCGACGGAGAATTCCTGCCCCAGCTTGCCCGGCCGGAAGGTCCAGCCCAGCACGGCGCCGTAGAACTCCTGCGCCGATCCCAGGTCGCGGGTCATGAGATTGACCCAGCAGGGCGCTGCGGATCCGGTCAGCGGTGCCGGCATCGACGCCGCCCCGGGATGGCTTCCGGTCATGGTTCTAACTGCCTTCATCGGTTCTGCGGCCTGCGCGTGCCGGTGGCCGTCGGAGCCTCACCAGCCTCACCGCGGGCAGCCACTCCCGCAACACGCGGCCGCGCCGCGCACTCCGCTGCGGCGCGGCGCCGGGACCGGCATCCCGGCCGCCGGGAGGTCAGTCCCGCTGCTCGTCCGTGTCGCGATGGATGGGCTCGTTCCCGCGGTCACCGAGCTCGTAGGGGGACAGCCCCCGGCCATTGGGCGGGAAGCTGTCGTCGGCGTGGACATCGCGTTGCTCGACGTGGCTCCGGTGGTCCGGCCGCGGTGGCTGGTCCTCGGGCCGGGGCGGCGGCGGCTCCTGGGCCCGGCGCTTCTTGCCCAGCCAGAAGCCGCCGATCAGCATGGCCACGACCGCCACTCCGACAATGCCCATCACCGCACCGACGGCGCCGCGCCCGTCGGCGAGGGTGAGGGCCAGTGAACTGAGGTCTGCGTTCGATACGTCCATGCCTCCCGGATACCCCGAGGGGCAGGCATCACTCGGTAATGACTGCGAATTCATGTTTTAAGTGGATATGAACCTAAAAGTGTTTCGGTGGTGCGGGGCGCCCGGCGGGCCGGGTCCGGCGCCTCTCCCCGTCCGCCGGCCGGCGGCCTCGTGTCGCCGTCACCTGGCAGTGGGGCGAGCCTGGAGAGGATCGCCGAATTCGCCGGAGGGAAGCGATGGGAGTGCCGAATTTGCTCAGCCGGTGGCCGCAGGACGACGGCTCGACCGCCTGCGGCTGCTGGATCTACTGCGGGGTGTACGCGGACCGCACACGCTTCGGGATCTTCGCCGCGGGCATCGCCTTGGCCGAGGACCCCGTCTACACCGTCGGCCCCCAGCGCGGGGTCGCACCACACAACGCCGAGCGGAAGGAGCCGCGGTGAACACCATCAAGGAGAGGAAGCCGGAGGAGAGCCTGCACGGACAGGAGGTCACGGTCGTCATCAGCGGGTGCGACACGGGTGACGCGCGGATGGTCTTCGACGCGCTGCGGGCCGCTTTCACCACTGACCGGGCCTCGGTCGACGTACCGAGGAAGCTCGCGGAGAGGCGCCCCACGGCATGGGTGGCGACCGTCGACGTCACCGAGGAGCGGGTGATCTCCGGACCGCTCGCACTCGGCGCACCCGTGAAGATCGATGTGCAGGGCGGCTACTGGGCGGTCGAACGGCTCCGGCGGAGCCTGGCGCACGCCTTCGACGTACGCGTCGTCGGGACGGTCTCCGGAGACCAGGAGGAAGAGGTACGCCTGCGCCTGGAAAGCCACCTGAGCCACCGGAGCAACGGGAGCCGATAGGCCGGCGGGCCACCGCCCGGCGACGGAGCAATGAAGCGGGAAGGCAGGACACGTCTGGTAGAAAACGGACAAAAGGCCACCTCTGAAAGGTGCGAGTGAGTGGACCCCTCTCGCGGGCGGGACGACGGTGCGCGACAGCCGGGAGCAACCGGTGACCGCTCCACCCTGACCCTGCACATCAACGGAACCGAGCAGACCCTGACGCTCGATCACCGCACCACGGTCCTGGACACTCTGCGCGAACATCTCGACCTCACCGGAGCGAAGAAGGGTTGCGACCACGGACAGTGCGGGGCGTGCACCGTCATCGTCGACGGGCGGCGCGCCAACAGCTGCCTGCTGTTCGCCGTCGCCCACGACGGCGCCCGCATCACCACCGTCGAGGGCCTCGCCGACGGGGACCGGCTCCACCCCGTCCAGGAAGCCTTCCTGGACCGCGACGCCCTGCAGTGCGGCTACTGCACCCCCGGCCAGATCTGCTCGGCCGTCGGCATGCTCGGCGAGGCAGCGGACGGCTTCCCGTCCCATGTCACCGCGCGCACCGCGCCCGTATCCACCCCGGTGCCGCTCGACGCCCTTGAGATCCGCGAGCGGATGAGCGGCAACCTGTGCCGCTGCGGCGCCTACCCCCGTATCGTCGAGGCGATCGAGGACGTGGCGCCGTGAAACCTTTCTCCTACCTGCGCGCCCGGTCCGCCGAGGAAGCGGTCCGCGAGAGCAGCGCCCACCCCGGTGCCGCATTCCTCGGCGGCGGCACCAACCTCGTCGACCTGATGAAGCTCGGTGTGGAAACCCCCGGCCTGCTCATCGACATCAGCCGACTGCCCCTGGACCGGGTGGCCGACAGCGACGACGGCGGGCTGCGCATCGGCGCGACCGTACGCAACAGCGACCTGGCCGCCCATCCCGCGGTACGCACCCGCTACCCCGTCCTGTCGCAGGCCCTGCTGTCCGGCGCCTCCGGGCAGCTCCGCAACACCGCCACGACCGGCGGCAACCTGCTGCAGCGCACCCGCTGCCCGTACTTCCAGGACACGTCCAAACCGTGCAACAAACGGGAACCCGGCACCGGCTGCCCCGCCCGTGAAGGCGCCCACCGCGACCTCGCCGTGCTCGGCAACTCCGAGCACTGCGTCGCCACCCACCCGTCCGACATGGCCGTCGCCCTGGCCGCCCTCGACGCCACCGTCCACCTGCACGGGGCGGACGGTGAACGGACCGTGCCCGCCACTGAATTCCACCGCCTGCCGGGCGACACCCCCCACCTGGACACCGAGATCAGAACGGGCGAACTCATCACCGAGGTGGTCCTCCCACCGCGCCCCGACGGTGCCGGATCCCTCTACCGCAAGGCCCGCGACCGCGCCTCGTTCGCCTTCGCCCTGGCATCCGTCGCCGCGGTACTGGGCGTCCGTGACGGCCGTATCGCGCATGCGGCGCTGGCCTTCGGCGGGCTCGCCCACCGACCCTGGCGCGCACGCACCGCGGAAGACGTGCTCCGGGGCGCGCCGGCCACCGACGAGACCTTCGCCCGCGCCGTGGACGCCGAACTCGCCGCGGCCCGGCCCCTGCGCGACAACGCGTTCAAGGTGGGCCTCGCCCGCAGCCTGGCCGTCGGCGCGCTGGCCGAACTCGCCGCCGACAGCTGAGCCACCGCAGATTACGCCGACCAGCAGACGTGAGGACCCCGTCATGAGCCAGGCCCCTCCGCCCCTGGGCACCCCCGTCGTCCGCCGCGAGGGCCGGGACAAGGTCACGGGCACCGCCCGCTACGCCGCAGAGCACACCCCGCCGGGCTGTCTGTACGGCTGGCCCGTCCCCGCCACCATCGCCCGCGGCCGCGTCCGCGCCATCCACACCGACGAGGCGTTGGCCGTGCCGGGCGTGTGCGCCGTCCTCACCCACGAGAACGCCCCGAGGCTGAAGCAGCTCGACGACCCGATCCTCGCCGTCCTCCAGGACGACCGGGTTCCGCACCGGGGCTGGCACATCGCGCTCGTGGTGGCCGACACGCTCGACCGGGCCCGCGCCGGGGCCGAGGCGCTGCGGATCTCCTACGAGCCCACCGGGCACGACGTCCTGCTGACCGAGGACCATCCCGGCCTGTACACCCCGAAGATCGTCAACGGCGACTACCCCGCCGTCCGCGAACGCGGCGACGCCGACCGGGCCTTCGTCACCGCACCCGTCCAGGTCGACGTCACCTACACCCTCGGCGCCCTGCACAACCACCCCATGGAGCCGCACGCGTCCACCGCGCAGTGGACGGACGACGGCGGGCTGACCGTCATCGACGCCAGCCAGGGCTCCACCAAGGTCCGCGACAGCCTCGCCATCGCGTTCGGACTCCGCCCGCAGCAGGTCACCGTGGTCTCCGAACACGTCGGCGGCGGCTTCGGCTCCAAGGGCACGCCGCGCCCGCAGACCGTCCTCGCCGCCATGGCCGCACGCCACACCGGGCACCCCGTCAAGATCGCCCTGCCCCGCCGCCAGATGGCCGCCGTGGTCGGTCACCGCGCACCCACCGTGCAGCACATCCGGCTCGGCGCCGAACTCGACGGCACCCTCACCTCGGTCACCCACGAGGTCGTCACCCAGACCTCCACCATCAAGGAGTTCGTCGAGCAGGCAGCCGTACCGACCCGGATCATGTACGGATCCGACCACAGCCGTACCGCCCATCGGGTGACCGCCCTGGACGTGCCGAGCCCCTCCTGGATGCGCGCACCGGGCGAGACCCCGGGCCTGTACGCGCTGGAATCCGCCATGGACGAACTCGCCTCGGCCCTCGGCATGGACCCCGTAGAACTGCGGTTGCGCAACGACCCGGTGACCGAACCCGACTCCGGTCGCCCGTTCAGCAGCCGCGGCCTCGCGGCCTGCCTGGAGAAGGGCGCCGCACGCTTCGGCTGGTACGAGCGCGATGCCCGCCCCGCGGTCCGCGAAGAGGGACCGCTGCTGCTCGGTACGGGCGTCGCCGCCGCCACGTACCCCGTGTACATCCTGGCCTCCAGCGCCTCGGCGCACGCGGCACCCGACGGCTCGTACCTCATCCGGGTCAACGCCACCGACATCGGCACCGGCGCCCGCACCGTACTGGCGCAGATCGCCGCCTCCGTGCTGGAAACCCCGGTCGAGAACGTCCGGATCGACATCGGCAACAGCGAACTGCCCGACGCCCCGCTGGCCGGCGGCTCCTCGGGCACGGCCTCCTGGGGCTGGTCCGTGCACAAGGCGGCCACGGACCTCCGGCGGCAACTGCGCGAGCGAACCGGCCCGTTGCCCGCCGGGGGACTGACCGCCTTCGCGGACACCGAACAGGAGACGTCGGCGCGATCCCCTTACGCCCGGCACGCGTTCGGGGCGCACTTCGCCGAGGTCGCCGTCGACTCCCGCACCGGAGAAGTGCGGGTGCGGCGGATGCTCGGCGTCTTCGCCGCCGGGCGCATCCTCAACCCCCGTACCGCACGCTCCCAGTTCACCGGCGGCATGACCATGGGAATCGGCATGGCCCTGACCGAGTCCAGCACCATGGACCCCGCCTTCGGCGACTTCACCGAGAACGATCTGGCCTCCTACCATGTGCCGGTCTGCGCCGACGTGCCGGACATCGAGGTGGACTGGATCGACGAGATCGACCCGCATCTCAACCCGATGGGCAGCAAGGGCATCGGCGAGATCGGCATCGTCGGTGCCGCGGCGGCCGTCGGCAACGCGGTGCGGCACGCCACCGGTGTCCGGTTGCGCAGCCTCCCGATCACCCCGGACACCTTGCTGCCGTATCTGCTGTGAACTGGGCGGATCCTTTCCGTACGGCCGGCCCGCCATCTCCTGTGTTGCGCAACCGGCTCTGCCGAGTCACCCTGTGGAGTGACCCAGAAGTGACATCTGCTCACTCTTCGTGTTCGGGGGTCGTTGGTTCAATGAGGCGAAGTCAGTGGGCCTCGATGTGAGGAGCCTCGACGATGACCGTTCCACTCGACCGGCACTACTCGGTCGAACTCCAGGTTTCGGCAGAGCGTGTGTGTCAGCTGCGGCGAATAATCGCAGCGCACCTACGCCACTGGAGTCTCGAACTCCACATCCGGCCGGTGTGCCGGGGTGTGAAGGAGCTGCTGACCAATGTCCACCGGCATGTCGGTGACAACAACAACTGTGTCGTCGAACTCCGCTGGTCGGGGCGGCATCTCACGGTCTCCGTCGCCGACAACGGCGCCGAGATGCCGCGGCTGCTCAGCACCGGCGGCGGTCTCAGCCGCGTCATGGCGCTGAGCGACAGCTGGGGCACCTGCCGGACGGCCGAGGGCAAGGTCGTCTGGTTCACCCGGTACGCGAAGGAGCCGCGCACCGTCGAGCTGGTGCCGACGGCGCCGCTGCCCGGGGTGCTGGAGTCCCGCCGCCCGCCGGCCGCCGTCCCGGAGGTGGCCGTTCCCGAAGCGACGGCGGCGTCCGATACCGCCCCCGCCCTCGTCTGAGGCGGGCGGCCCACCCTCGTACCCGCTGAGCGTTTCACCCTCCCGGCGCGGCCGGCGTGCACACCGCACGCACGGTCCGCGCCGGGAGGGTATCCGCCCGGCAGGGCCCGCATTGCGGCACGGCGCACGGCGCGGCACGGTCGAAGTACCGAGGCAAGGAGAGCAGAGCCATGCCCATCGCGACGGTCAACCCCGCGAACGGTGAAACCCTCAGAACGTTCGACGCGCTCGCGGAGGCCGAGATCGAGCAGAAGCTCGACGCCGCCGTGACCGCGTTCCGGCAGTACCGCACCACGGGATTCGGTGAACGGGCCCACCTGCTGAACGCGGCCGCGGGCCACCTCGAGGAGGACCAGCAGGACATCGCGCGCACCATGACCACCGAAATGGGCAAACCCGTCAAGGCGGCCCGCGCGGAGGCCGCCAAATGCGTGAAGGCGATGCGCTGGTACGCGGCCCAGGCCGAGGAACTCCTCGCGGACGAGCACCCGTCGGCGGCCGATGTGCGGGACTCCGGCGCGTCCCGGGCCTATGTCCATTACCGACCATTGGGCGCGGTCCTCGCCGTGATGCCGTGGAATTTCCCGCTCTGGCAGGTCGTCCGGTTCGCCGCACCCGCCCTGATGGCCGGGAACGTCGGGCTGCTCAAGCATGCGTCCAACGTCCCGCAGACGGCGATGTACCTGGAGGGCCTGTTCCGCCGGGCCGGATACCCGGCGGGATGCTTCCAGACCCTGCTGGTGGGATCCGGAGCGGTCGAGTCGATCCTGCGCGACCGCCGGGTCGCCGCCGCCACCCTCACCGGCAGTGAACCGGCCGGGCGCTCGGTCGCGTCCATCGCCGGCGACGAGGTGAAGCACACCGTCATGGAGTTGGGCGGCAGCGACCCGTACCTCGTCCTGCCGTCGGCGGACGTCGCCAGGGCCGCCCGTACGGCCGTGACCGCCCGGGTGCAGAACAACGGCCAGTCCTGCATCGCCGCCAAACGGTTCATCGTGCACACGGACGTGTACGACGAGTTCGCCGAGCGGTTCACCGTGGGCATGCGCGATCTGACCGTCGGCGACCCGCTCCAGGAGGCCACCGATGTCGGCCCCCTCTCCAGCGAACAGGGCCGCGCCGACCTGGAGGAGCTGGTGGACGACGCGGTGCGGCAGGGAGCGCGCGTGCTGTGCGGCGGCAGCCGGCCCGACGGCCTGGGGCCGGAGCTGGAGCGCGGCTGGTTCTACGCCCCCACCGTCCTCACCGGGATCACGCCCGCCATGCGCATCCACCGCGAGGAGACCTTCGGCCCCGTCGCCACGCTCTACCGCGTCGAAGGGCTCGACGAAGCCGTGGAACTCGCCAACGACAGCCCCTTCGGCCTCAGCTCCAACGTCTGGACCCGCGACGCGGAGGAGGCCGGCCGCTGCGTGCGCGATCTGGAGGCGGGCGGTGTCTTCTTCAACGGCATGACGGCGTCGCACCCCGCGCTGCCCTTCGGCGGAGTGAAGCGCTCCGGCTACGGACGCGAACTCGCCGGCCACGGCATCCGCGAGTTCTGCAACGCGACCACGGTCTGGTACGGCCCCTAGGGTCTTTTCGTCTGGATCACGCCCCTTCGCACGCTCCGGGCCCGGAACGGGCTGACACCGCTCCGGGCCCGGTCTGCGGGCTCAGCGGCCGAGCGCTCGTTCCAGCTCGGCCTTCGTCATGTGCGACCGCCCGTGGACGTTCTTCTTCTTCGCCTCTTCGTAGAGCTGCTCGCGTGTCGGCCCCCCGGCTCCGCTGTGGGAGCGCAGACCGCCGCGCCGGGAGGACGACATGTCCTCGATGGAGGTGCGGCTCGCGGTCTTCGACTCACCGGCGCGGGCGCGCTCCTTGTTGACGGTACGGGCCGCGATCTCTTCGGCCCGGTCCTCGCTGACCCCGCGCTCCTGAGCGCTCTCCTTGATGTGTTCGTACTGCCGTTCCCGTTTGGGGTTGGATCCGTGTGGCATGGTGCGATCACTCCTCTCGCCGGGGTCCGATCGGGGTTCTCTCCAGTGTCCCAGCGGCCTTGGAGCCCCGCACGCCTGTCGCGTTCCGGTGCGGCGAACGGCGGGTTGCCCGGCCGGACCGTCAGTCAGCACGCCAACAGCAGCAAGGCGGCCGGAGTCAAGACGTTCCCCCGGATCGCGCAGGCCGAGCGGGGCTGACGGCCGAACCGGCGGACCGAATCGCCCTGCTCCCCGGCGACGGGGAGCAGGGCGAGCATGCGGACCTTCGGCCCGCTCGCCTCTCGTGCGAAGGCCATGACCTGCTACGCGAGCGGCCAGGCCGGCTGCAACGGCGGGCGAGGAGCCTGCTCGCGGCCGGGCCCGGCTACCAGATCGACTTGACCCACTCCGGGTGATCGATGAACGGGTTCCGGTTGTGCTGGTACCGGTCGAATATGACGTCGTTGCGCCGCTTCTCGAAGCTGTCCGGCGGGTCCTCCTGGCTCCACGCCTTCAGTACCGAGAGGCGGCCGATGTACGGTGCGGAACCGTTGGACACCTTGTCGTTGGGTTCGAGGTCGGGGAAGGCGTCGTCGCCCTCGTAGCGCACCGCCATGTACAGGATCATGCGGGCCACGTCGCCCTTGACCGCGTCGCGCGGTTCGAAGGAGTCGCTGTCGGTGTAGTTGCCCGGTGCGCCGCTGACCGCGCTGCCGCCGTTGTCGAAGTCCTTGTTGCCGCGGATGGAATTGACGGTGACATCCGCCGGGCGCAGGTGGTGGATGTCGGTGCCGGGGCCGGTGGCGGTGCCGAAGTCGCCGTGGGACTTGGCCCAGACGTGTTCGCGGTTCCACTGGCCGACCGAGCCGCCGTTGTCGCTCTTGGGCTTGGAGCGTCCGGTGTAGAGGAGGATCACGTTCGAGGGGTTGGCGGGGTCCTCGTCCGTGTTCTTGAGGGCGTCCCAGACCTGGCTGTAGGAGATCTTGGTCTGGTTGCTGATGATCGTGTGCAGCGCGCTCTTGAGCGCGGTTCCGGACTTGCCGAGCGCGTCCTCGTAGTACGTGTCGTCGAGGGTCCGGAGCGGTGTCGTGGTGACGGGCGCTGCCTCGGGTGCGGTTGCCCGGGCTGTGGCGGCCGGTGCGGCGGCCGCGGTGCCGGCGAGTACCGCGAACGCGGCCAGGGTCGCCAGCAAGGGGCGCCGGTAGTGCAGGTGACGACGGGACATGTGGGGTGTCCTCTCCGAAAATGCGGGCACCACGAAGCCGCCGCAGGGTGGGGGCGGCGCCGCGGTGGTCGTGTGGTACGTGGTCAGCGGGAGCCTTCCACACGCACCGTGACCCTGGTGTGAACGCTGTGTACTTATCATGTGCAGGTCAAGTGAGGGCTGTATCCGTGGCGCCGGGAGCGGATCGCGGGTGCATCGGATGCGGCGGGCCGGGCGCGGGGCGAGAATGACCGAAAGGACGAGGAGGCGGCATGAGTGACGAGCCCGAATCCGTATCCGCAGCCGCAGGAGTCACTCCCACGCTGCGGGGAGTGACTCCCGACAGCCTCTTGCACACCGGCGGGAGCGACCATCCGTCGGCAGAGGACCTGGTACTCGCCTCCGGGCGGGACCTGACCCCGAAGAATCTTCAGTGGGCGGAGCGCAGGCTCGCCCAGGAGGGCCGGTCCGCGATCGACAAGGCACTGCCGTAGTCCGCGGCCAGGCGGTCCGGGTGGCGCGGGGAGTGTGTGGGCACTCCCCGCGGCTCGGCTAGCCTGGGTGCACAATGAACCGTTTGACGACGTCAGGGGCCGGGTACGATCTGGCCCGCTTCCCCGAGAACCCGCGCGACCCGTTCCGCGCCTGGGACGCTGCCGATGAGTATCTGCTGCGGCGGCTGGAGGGGAGCGACGGGTCGGAACCGGTCGGCCTGTCGGGCACCGTGGTCGTGGTGGGCGACCGCTGGGGCGCCCTGAGCACGGTGCTGGCCGCGCACCGCCCCGTACAGATCACCGACTCCTACCTGGCGCAGCGCGCCACCCGCGCGAACCTGGAACGCAACGGCACGGCCGCGGACGCCGTACGTCTCCTGTCGGCCAGGGACACCCCGCCGGACCGGATCGACGTCCTGCTGGTACGCGTCCCCAAGAGCCTCGCGCTCCTGGAGGACCAGCTCCACCGGCTCGCGCCGGCCGTTCACGCGGGCACCGTCGTCATCGCAACCGGCATGGTCAAGGAGATCCACACCTCCACCCTCAAGCTCTTCGAGCGGATCATCGGCCCGACCCGTACCTCCCTCGCGGTCAAGAAGGCCCGGCTCATCTTCTGCACCCCAAACCCGGCCCTGCCCCGTACGCCCAGCCCCTGGCCGTACCGCTACGAACTGCCCGGGGACGTCGGTCCGGTCTCCGGCCGGACCGTCACCAACCACGCCGGGATCTTCTGCGCCGAGCGCCTCGACATCGGCACCCGCTTCTTCCTCGGCCACCTCCCCGCGCGCACCGGCCCCGACCGGATCGTCGACCTCGGCTGCGGAAACGGCGTCGTCGGACTGTCCGCCGCGCTCGCCAACCCCGAAGCGACGGTCACCTTCGTCGACGAGTCGTACCAGGCGGTCGCCTCCGCCGAGGAGACCTTCCGGACCAACACCGCCCCGGACGCCACGGCAGAGTTCCTGGTCGGCGACGGGCTGACACAGCTGCCGCCCGCCAGTGTGGACCTGGTCCTCAACAACCCGCCGTTCCACTCCCACCAGGCCACCACCGACGCGACGGCCCGCACCATGTTCCACACGGCGCGCGCCGCACTGCGGCCGGGCGGTGAGCTGTGGGTCGTCGGAAACCGGCACCTCGGCTACCACACCCAGCTGCGCCGGACCTTCGGCAACTGCACCACGGTCGCGGGCAACCCGAAGTTCGTCGTCCTGCGCGCCGTCAAGCGCTGACGCTTGCCGGGGGCGCTTTGGCCCTTCCGGATTCTTGCAACACGTTCTACTGTGTGCGCCGCCGCACACGGGCGACGCGACCGCGAGACTCCTGGAGGGGCCGTGCACCTCGAATACACGCCTGAACAGCAGCAGTTGCGCGCCGAACTGCGTACGTACTTCGCCGGCCTGGTCCCCGACAACGCCTACGCGCGCCATGCCGACCCCGCCGTACAGAAACGCTTCTACCGGGAGACGATCCGGCGCCTGGGCACCGACGGCTGGCTCGGCGTCGGCTGGCCGACGGAGTACGGCGGCCGCGGACTGTCCCCGATGGAACAGTTCATCTTCTTCGACGAGGCCGCCCAGGCGGGCGTACCGCTTCCGCTGATGGCCCTCAACACCGTCGGCCCGACGATCATGCAGTTCGGCACCGACGAGCAGAAGGCCTATTTCCTGCCGAAGGTCCTCGCCGGCGAGATCGACTTCGCGATCGGCTACAGCGAACCCGACGCGGGCACGGACCTCGCCGCGCTCAAGACCCGCGCCGTACGCGACGGCGACGACTACGTCGTGAACGGGCAGAAGATCTGGACCACCAACGGCGACACCGCGGACTGGGTCTGGCTCGCCGTCCGCACCGACCCGGACGAGCCCCCGCACAAGGGCATCACCATGCTGCTCGTCCCGACGAGCGACCCCGGCTACTCCTGCACCCTGATCAACACCCTCGCCTCGCACGACACCACCGCCAGCTACTACGAGAACATCCGCGTCCCCGTCTCGCGCCGCGTCGGCGAGGAGAACAAGGGCTGGCGGCTGATCACCAATCAGCTCAACCACGAACGCGTCACCCTCGCTGCCCACGGCACCATGGCCGTCCGCGCCCTCCACAACGTCCAGCGCTGGGCGGCGGACACCGCACTCGCCGATGGCCGCCGCGTCGTCGACCTCGGCTGGGTCCGCACCCTCCTCGCCCGCACCCACACCAGGCTCGACGCCATGAAGCTCCTCAACTGGCAGATGGTGTCCGCGGTCCAGAACGGAACCCTCACTCCGCAGGACGCCTCCGCCGTCAAGGTCTACGGCTCCGAGGCCCGCCGCGACGCCTACGCCTGGCTGATGGAGGTCGTCGGCTCGGCCGGACCGCTCAAGGAAGGGTCGGCGGGCGCCGTACTCCACGGCGAACTCGAACGCGGATACCGGTCCGCCGTCATCTTCACCTTCGGCGGCGGCAACAATGAGATCCAACGGGAAATCATCTCGTGGATCGGCCTGGGGATGCCGCGCGTACGACGGTGAGCGGCTGTGACGAGGATTCATAGTTGGCACAGGAGAGGCATGGTTGGCACCGGCTGCAGCCGGCAGTCATCGGGATGCCGGCTCCGACGGGAAGGACGTGCCGCGACCACGGCAGGGCACCACGAAGGTTCGGACTGAGGGGATGCCCCACGTGGTGGTGTGAGCTGCGGCACGACGTCTCTTCGGGGGCGCCGATCTGTCGCGGTGGCTGGTTCCTGACGGTCTGTCGGAACTTGGCGTTCCGTTGCTGTCGTCGTTCAACTCCCGCCCTCAGGGCGGCGGAACCGCGCGGCTGGACGAGCGGGTCGGATTAACGGCGGTGGTGTACATGCCGACCAGCGGGGGTGCCTGGCGGCCCCTGCTGGAGACGTCCGGGATGTCGCCCGCGACGGCGCACCTCATGGGCCAAGGCGGGGCTGTGGCGCGGATCGAACCGGGCGGTCCTGGACGAACTCGGCGGCCAGGCTGAGCTCGACTGGACATATGCGATCGTTGACGCCGCCTCGGAGCGGGCGAAAGAGGGCGTTCGCTGACCGGGCCGCCCCCGGTCGCTCGCGGCAAGCAGGGCAGCGGACTGCATCTGCTGGCCGAGCTTCAGGGCGTCCCGCTCAGCGCCGCCATGACCGGCGCCAACATGCACGAGAGCCTCGCCCTCAAGTCGCCGGCCTGCGGCATACCCCCCCCATCCGCTCCCGACGCGGAACCCGTCGACGACGCCCGGCCGAACTCCGCGCGGACAAGGCTTACTTCTCCGCCGAGCATCTGGCCTGGCCGCGCGAGCGGGGAGTCGTCCCACGCATCGCACGGTCGGGCACCAAGTCCGGCGAACAGCTCGGCCGGCACCGCTGGAGGACCGAGCGGTCCATCGCCCGGCTCTTCGGCCACCGGCGCCTCACCATCCGGCACGAGCGATCCGGCTCCCACTTCCACGCCTTCCTCGAGTGGGCCACTGCCCTCACATGCTGAGAGAAGTCCGCAACACTCGCCACAGCTGATCAGCACGGAACTGTCCGCGCGTCAGCTCTTGAGGCTTCCGGCGGACAGCCCCGAGCGCCAGAACCGCTGGAGGGCGAGGAAGGCGATACAGAGGGGGACCACCGACACCAGGGAGCCCGTGACGACGATGTCGTACCAGGGCTGGTCCCGAAGCTGGCTGTTCCAGAAGTAGAGACCCAGGGTGAGCGGCCAGCGTGAGTCGTCGGCGAGCATCATCAGTGGCAGGAAGAAGTTGTTCCAGATCCCCACGAACTGGAACAGGCAGATGGTGACCAGCGCGGGCGACATCAGCCGCAGGGCGATGGTGAAGAAGATCCGGAGTTCTCCCGCACCGTCGACCCGGGCGGCGTCGGTGAGTTCGTCGGGCACGGAGGCTTCGGCGTAGACGCGGGCGAGGTAGACCCCGAAGGGGGTGACGGCGCTCGGGATCAGCACCGACCAGTACGTGTTGACGAGGCCGGTCGACGAGGCGAGCAGATACAGCGGGAGGGCGAGCAGCGGCGGGGGGATGAGCACCGCGCCGAGGATCACGGCGAAGACACTCTCCCGGCCTTTGAAGGGATATTTGGCCAGGGCGTATCCGGCCATCGCGGCGAACAGGGTGGCCACCAGGGCCCCAGCCCCGCAGTACAGAAGGCTGTTGAGGAGCCAGCGGCCGAAGATACCGTCGCTGTGCCGGAAGACCTTCGTGAGGTTGTCGGCGAGGTGGAAGTGCGAGCCGAACCAGAAGCCGTTGCTGCCGAACAGGTCGCCGTTGGATTTCGTCGCCGAGACGATCAGCCACCAGATCGGCAGCAGGAAGTAGCCCGCGATCGCGAACAGCAGCACGGTGGTGCTCAGTCGGGCGGCCGAGGTGCCGCGACGGCGGGCGGGCGGCGCTGTCCGCCCGGTGTCGGACCTGCGGTGTCGGGCTGTGGGCTGCGTGCTCATCGCGATCCTCGTGTGCTCAGGCGCAGGAAGCCGTAGGACAGGGCGAATGTGGCAAGGGCCAGGACCACCGCGACGGCCGCGGCGAAGTTGTAGTCGTTGAGGCCGAAGGCAGCCTGGTAGGAGAGCATCACCGGGGTGTAGTTGCTGCTGATCGCGGCGGTCATGGGGCGCAGCACCATCGGTTCGCCGAACAACTGCAGCGTGCCGATGATGGAGAAGACGCCGGTCAGGGTGAGGGCCGGGCGCACCAGTGGCACCTTGATGTGCCAGGCGATCCGGAATCCGGAGCATCCGTCCAGCTCGGCGGCCTCGTACAGCTCCTTGGGGACGGACTGCAGCGAGGTGTAGATGATCAGCATGTTGTAGCCGGTCCAGGACCAGGTGACGATGTTGCCGATCGAGAAGAGGATCACGTCGTGGGAGAGGAAGTCGACGTCTGCGCCGATGCTCCTGCCGACGTCGTTCAACGGACTGATGCCGGGCATGTAGAGGAAGGCCCACAGCACCGCCGCGATCACACCTGGGATCGCGAACGGCAGGAAGTACGTCACGCGGAAGAAGCGCTTGAACCGTGCTACTTGGGAGTCGAGGAGCAGGGCGAGGAGCAGGGCGAGACCCAGCATCACCGGCACCTGGACGAGGCCGAAGACCAGGACCCTGCCCACGCCCTTCAGGAACGTGCTGTCGGTGAGCACCCTCGTGTAGTTGTCCAGGCCGGCGAAGACGGTGCGCGGCGCCCCGAAGCCGAGCCCGGAGCGCTCCACCCGGAACAGGCTCTGATGGACGGCGTACCCGATCGGGATGACGAACACGGCCAGGAACAGGACGCCGAACGGGGCGAGCAGCACGGCGGCGGAGCGGTTGCGCCGGGCGGCGAGCCTGCTGCCGGAGCGGCCGCGCGACGGCCGCCGCTCCCGGCCCGGGGCACCGGTGAGCCGGTCCGGACCGTGATCGCCCGACGGCGCCGGCAGGTCCGCGACCGGCACCGGAGGGGAGTCCGCATCGCGGGTCATCTGACCTTCACGCCCTTGGACTTGATCGCCGCGAGCGTCTTCTTCTGTACGTTGTCGAACGCGTCGAACAGCGTGCCGGAACCGGCGTAGGCGTTGGCGGTCGCCTCGTCCAGATCGACACCGAACTGCGACTGCGTGGGACCCCACTGCCAGCTCGTGTCCGTGTGCTGGGCGGCTTCGCCGAACACCTTGTAGATGTTCTGGCCGCCGTAGTAGTCCACGCCCTTGTTCACTTCGGGCAGCTCGAGTCCGGCGGTGGCGGCCGGGTAGATGCCGGTCTTCGTGATCAGGTTCTTGAGGCTGTCGGGGTCGGTGCTCATCCAGGTGGCGAACTCGACTGTCTCGTCCTTGTGCTGACAGCCCTTGAGCACAGCCGTGCTGCCGCCGCCGTCGTTGCCGAACTTCTTCTCCCCGGCGGTCCACTGCGGCATCGGGGCGACGGCGAACTTGCCCTTGGCCTTGGGGGCGTTCTGGGCGATCAGCGGGTTCAGCCAGACCGCGCCGATCGCCGTGGCCACCTTGCCGGACTGCAGGCCGCTCCACCACGCGGGGCTGTAGCCCTGGTCCGTGGCCACCAGCTTCTTGTCCACCAACTGCTGCCAGTAGTCGGCGAGTTGCCGGGACTGGTCGTCGTTGACGCCGACGTGCCACGCGTCGCCCTCGGTGCCGAACCACCTGGCGCCCTTCTGCCAGGCCAGGCCGGACAGGGTGATCGCCCGCAGGTTCACGATGTGGGCCTCGGGGTCGGCCTTGTGCAGCTTCTCGGCCGCCTTGGCGTACTCGTCCCAGGTCGTCGGCACCGCGATGCCGTACTTCTTGAAGACGTCCTTGCGGTAGTACATGGCCATCGGGCCCGTGTCGACCGGGATGCCGTAGGTCCTGCCCGCGACGGTGACCTGGTTCCACGTCCACGGAACGAACTTGTCCTTCGCGGCACCGGCCTCCTGGGAGACGTCCTCCAGGGCGCCCTCGAGCAGGAACGTGGGTATGGACTCGAAGCCGATCTGTGCCAGACAGGGGGCGTTGCCCGCCTTCACCGCCGAGAGCATCTTGTCGTAGCCGCCCTGGCCACCGGACGGCAGCTTCTTGAAGGTGACCTTGATGTTCTTGTGGGTGGCGTTGAACAGCTCGGCCGACTTGTCGTAGCCGGGGGCCCAGCCCCAGAACTCCAGGTGGACGGTGCCGCCGGCGGCCTTGTCGGTGCCGCTCCCTCCGCACGCCGCCGCTGTCAGGACCAGGGCGGCCGCGGACAAACTCCCGAGTACGGCGCGCCTTCTGGAGCGCGCGGCCAACTTAGCAAGCATTTATGTGCACCTTCCCGTTGCGAAGAACTGGAAATTGCTCAGATTCTTGGGCACGTTGAACGTGAGGAGCCTGGTGCTGCCCTCGAAGGTCGAGGGGTGGGGCTGTAGTTTCCCGAGGCGCTGAGGTCCGGTACTTGTATCCACCGCGAGGCGAAGCTCAGTATTTGTGGGGCGCTCCGTGACGTCAAGACCATAGATCGGATACATTTCATCCGTGGAGGTCCGTAGCTCAGAAATAACGGATGGACATTGAACCGGCTGCGAGCCTGCCTTCATCGCCGCGTCGGCCGTGATCCCGCCGTCGCACTGCGGTCCGGTCCCGATCATGGCGCGGTCGGCGCCTGCGCCGCTTGGCCGCGGCGTCACGCCGAGTGCGGTGCTCCCGGCCCTCGTCGCAGGAGCGGCCTGAGCCGCACGATCAGCAAGCCCTACCGAGAGACAGAAAGGCTGACACCGTCATGTCGGAAGTTCGCGGCTATGAAGCCGAACCGTGTTACAGCATCTCCGCAGAGGTGGGCGCCGGGTACCGGGAGGCGGTCGCCGGACTCGCCCCGGGTCTTGTCCTCGCCGTCGACGGCCCGGTGGCCGTGGACTGGGAGGCGGTTGCCGCCGGGATCTGTGAGGCGCTGGCCGCCCGCGCCGTCGCGACCAAACAGACCGACCTGCGCGAGCACTTCGCGCCCTGGCCGGACGTCCTTGCCCTGACCGCCTCCGCGGTACTGGAGGACGACCCGGACTTCGCCCCGCTGTCCCGGGCCGGGCTCGCCGACTTCTTCACGGGGCTGCCGGAGCCCGGGGCCGCCGACGACACCGTAACGGTCGTCTTCGGACCGGGCGCGGCCCTGGTGCCGCACGACCGGCTCTGGTACGCGGACCTGCCCAAGCGGTACGCCGAGGCCCAGATCACCGGCGGGACCGGCCGCAACCTGGGGCAGCCCGCCGGCACCGGGGCGGGCACGACCCGTCGGCTCTTCTACATCGACTGGCCCGTCCTTGACCGGCACCGCGACACCCTCGTCTCCGGCGTCGACCTGTGGCTGGACACCCAGGACGCGCAGGCCCCGTCCTGGCTGGAGGGCGCCGTCCTGCGCGCCGCCCTCGCAGATCTGGCCGGGCGGCCCTTCCGTACCCGCCCCACCTTCAACACCACGTCCTGGGGCGGACACTGGGCCCAGGAGCAGCTCGGCTTCAACCAGGAGGGGGCCAACACCGCGCTGGGCTACGAGCTCATCGCTCCCGAGAGCGGGATTCTGGTGGGTACGCCGGACGGTCCGCGGGTCGAGGTCCCCCTGCAGGCACTGGTCGCCTCGCACCCCGAGGAGATCCTCGGCGACGACGTGCACGCGAGGTTCGGCACCTCGTTCCCGATCCGCTTCGACTACCTCGACACCGTCGGCGGCGGCAACCTCTCCGTCCACTGCCACCCGCAGTCGGACTACATGCGCCGCGTATTCGGATGGCCGTACACCCAGCACGAGACCTACTACATGATGCTCGGCGGGCCCGGCCGGCAGGTTTTCCTGGGGCTGCGCCAAAACGCCGACCTCGCGGCCTTCCGACACGAGGCGGACCGGGCGTTCCACGACGGCGTGCCGTTCGACATCGAACAGTACGTCCAGACCTTCCCGGCCGATCCGCACCAGATCTTCCTCATCCCGGGCGGCACCCCGCACGGCAGCGGCGAGGGCAATGTCGTACTCGAGATCAGCGCGACGCCGTACCTGTACAGCCTTCGCCTCTACGACTGGCTGCGCAAGGACAGCGAAGGCAGGCAGCGGCCGGTCCACGTCGGCCACGCGTTCGAAAACCTGGACCCGGACCGGTCGGGGGAAGCCGTGGCCAGGGACCTGGTCCCCAGGCCGCGCACCCTGCGCTCGGGCGACGGCTGGCACGAGGACGTCATCGGCCGCCTCCCGGAGATGTTCTTCGAGGTCCGGCGGATCGCACTGGTGCCGGACACCGTCGCGGACGACGACACGGACCACCGCTTCCACGTCCTCAACGTCGTGGAGGGCGACGGAATCCTCCTGGAGACCAGTGGCGGCCACCGCCATGTGCTGGCGTACGCCGAGACACTGACCGTGCCCGCCGCGGTCGGCGCCTACCGGGTGCGGGCCCTCGGCGGGGGACCGGTGCGCTATGTGAAGGCGCTGGTGCGGTGAGCCCCGCCGACGAGGCCACCGTCTCGGTCCTCGAGGTCGGCGGCACCCATGTGACCGCGGCCGGTGTCGACATCCGCGCCCGCGGCCTCCGGTCCGGCCGCTCGTTCCGTGAGGCGGTGGACAGTAACGGCAGTGCCGAGGAGATCCTGTCGGCCCTCGTCCGCTGCGCCGACCGGCTGTCCGGCCTCGGCGCGGGCCCATGGGCCGTGGCACTGCCCGGTCCGTTCGACTACGAGCGCGGGATCGGGCGGTTCGAAGGAGTCGGCAAGTTCGAAGCCCTGCGGGGGGTCGATCTGCGGGCCGCCCTGACAGCGTCACTGCCCGGCGCCACCGCGCTCAGCTTCTGCAACGACGCGGAAGCGTTCGTGCTCGGCGAGTGGTGGGCCGGGGCGGCGCGCGGGCACCGCGCCGTCGCCGGTATCACGCTCGGGACCGGTGTGGGTTCCTGCTTCCTGCGCGACGGCCGGATACTGCGGCACGGCCCCGGGGTCCCTCCCGAAGGCTGGGTCCACAACCTGCGGTACGCGGGCGGACCCCTGGAGGAGACGGTGTCCCGGCGTGCCCTACGGCGGGCCTACGCACGGGCGACCGGCGCGGCGCCGCCCGACGTCCGGGAGATCGTCCGGCGGGCGCGGCAGGGGGACCGGGCCGCGGCGGAGGTGTTCACCGAGACGTTCCGTGCCCTGGGAAGGGTGCTCGGGCCACTGCTCGCCGCCTTCGAACCGACGGTTCTGGTGGTCGGGGGCGCCATCGCGGGGGCCTGGGACCTCCTGGCCGAACCGCTGCGCTCAGGGCTCGCCGAGGCCGATCCGGTCCGCAACCGACGCGTCGTCATCACCCCGGCGCACCGGCCGGACGAGGCCCCGCTGCTCGGCGCGGCCTACCTGGCCGGGGTGTGCGGCCGGCCGGGCGACCGCACCGCTCCGCTCGGAGACTCCCGCTGACACCGGCCCGGCACGTGCGGGACCCGGAGGAAGCCGGATGACGGACGAGAAGAAAGGTCTCACCCCGGTGCCCTCCTCACTTCATCATCGGCGGCGCATCAGCACGCCGCCGGCCCCGCCCCGCATGCCCCTCGGCCCCCGGCCACCGTCCCGCGGGCGGCGGCACGACGCTGAGCGGCTTCCCGCTGTACGGCCGGCACCACTTCGCGCACGTCGGCCGGACCCCTTTCCGCCTTCTTCCGGGGATTGCGCAGAGCGGATCCCCCGACGAGGCCTCGTCCATCCACACCCCCGACCCTCTGGGAACAGCTGTGACCCCTCCCCGTTCCACCGCCGAACTGACCGTGACCGAGCGCAGCTTCCTGCGCGCGGGACGCCCCCACCAGATCGTCTCCGCCGCCATCCACTACTTCCGGGTCCACCCCGAACTGTGGGAGGACCGGCTGCTGCGGCTGCGCGCCATGGGCGTCAACACCGTCGAGACCTGCATCGCCTGGAATCTGCACCAGCCGACTCCCGGGCAGACCGACTTCTCCGGACAGGCCGATGTCGCCCGCTTCCTGCGCACCGCCGCCCGGCTCGACCTGGACGTGATCGTGCGACCCGGCCCCTACATCTGCGCCGAGTGGGAGTTCGGCGGCCTCCCCGCATGGCTGCTGGCCGACCCCGGGCTGCGGCTGCGCCGGACCGACGACCGCTATCTGGCCGCCGTGGACGCCTGGTTCGACCAGCTGATCCCAGTCCTGCGCCCCCTGCTCGCCGGCCGGGGCGGGCCGGTGATCGCCGTCCAGGTCGAGAACGAGTACGGCAGTTACGGCCATGACACCCCCTACCTCGACCATCTGCGGCAGGGTCTGATCCGACGCGGCGGGGACTGCCCGCTGTTCACCGCCGACGGAGCCACTGACGGCGTACTGCGCGGGGGCATGCTGCCCGGCACCCTGGCGACCGCGACCTTCGGCTCGCAGCCCGAGGAGTCACTGGCGACCTTGCGCCGCCACCAGCCGACCGGCCCGCTGATGTGCTCCGAGTACTGGCACGGCTGGTTCGACCACTGGGGCGAGCACCACCACGTACGGAACGCGGACGAGGCCGCCGGGGAGCTGGGCCGGATGCTGGCTCAGGGCGCCTCGGTCAACCTCTACATGGGCCACGGCGGCACGAACTTCGGATGGTGGAACGGAGCCAACCACAACGAGACCGACTACCAGCCCACCTGCACCAGCTACGACTATGACGCTCCGGTCGGTGAGGCCGGAGAGCTGACCGAGAAGTTCCACGCGTTCCGCGCGGTGATCGAGCGGCACCGTGGCCCGATCCCGTACGCGATACCCGCGACACCGGACCGGCTCGCCCGGCAGACGGGACGGCCGAACGGTGCGGTGGCGCTGGCGGACTGCCTCGACGTGCTCTCCACTCCTCGGCAGCGGCTCTCACCGGAACCGATGGAGGTGCTGGGCCAGTCACTGGGGCTGATCCACTACCGCACTTGGCTCCGTGGCTCCTTCCCCGACTCGACCCTGCGCGTGCACGGCCTCGCGGACCGGGCCCAGGTGTTCCTCGACGGAGTGCCGCTGGGCGTCCTGGAGCGGACAGGGTCGCTCGACGCGCTGCCGATCAACGTCCCCGACACCGGTGCCGAACTCGACCTGCTGGTGGAGAACATGGGACGGATCAACTACGGCCCCTTGCTGGAGGATCGCAAGGGCATCAGCGGCGGCGTCCGGATCGACGGCCAGTACCAGTTCGACTGGGAGATCCGTCCCCTCCCGCTGACCGATCTGGCAGGCCTGCGGTTCGGGGCCGCCGAACAGGTCGAGGGCCCGGCCTTTCACCGTGCGACGCTGGAGGTACCGGAACCGGCCGACGGTTTCCTGGCCCTGCCTGGCTGGACCAAGGGCCAGGTGTGGCTGAACGGCTTCGCCCTCGGCCGTTACTGGGACCGCGGACCCCAGCGCACCCTGTACGCTCCCGCCCCGGTGTGGCGGGTCGGCCGAAATGAACTCGTGATCCTGGAACTGCACCGGCCGGGCGAGCGGATCGAGCTCTGCGACGCCCCGGATCTGGGCCCGACCGACTGACCTCCGGACTGCCAAGTGGCTCCGGTCCGTGGTCTTTCCGGACCGGAGCCACCTGAAGCGAGTCCCGGAGGGCCGACGGGATTCCGCCGGCCCTCCGCCTGCCTGAATCAGCTCTGGCCGTGCCCGAAGTACGCGGCCAACTCCCGGTCCGGGGCCGCGACCTCGACGGCCCGGCCGCCGTCCCGCAACGACATGGTGGCCGCGTAGCCGGCGGCCACCGCTTCGCGGGCCGCGACGGGCGAGGTCACGGTGGCTCCGCCGTCCCGTACGAACCGCAGGAATTCCGCCATCAGCACGGGATCGGCGCCCCCGTGCGTGCCGGTCGGTGTGTGCACGGGCACCACCAGATCGGCCTCGGCGCGGCCGTCGGAGCGGCGGTTCCACACGTGGACCTCCGCTCCCTCCGAGTCGCCGAAGTTCTCCAGGCGCCCTTCGGCGCCGATCACCGTGTAGTTGCGCCAGTAGTCGGGGGTGTAGTGACACTGCTGGTAGCTCGCGAGAACTCCGTTGTCCAGCTGCATCTGCATCATGCTCAGGTCCTCCACGTCCACCACCGGGTGGAGACCGGTCTGGCTGAGCGGCGGCCAGTTCTCCGTCGACAGCCACTCGGTCATCCGCTCCCCGCTGCGGTCGCGGTGTGAGTCGATGTCCCCGTAGACCGTCAGCCCGCCCATGGCGTTCACCCGCCGGGTGTAGCCGCCGGCCAGCCAATGGATGACATCAATGTCGTGCGCGCCCTTCTGCAGCAGCAGGCCGGTGGTGAGGCGTCGGTCCGCGTGCCAGTCCTTGAAGTAGAAGTCCCCGCCGTGGCCGACGAAATGGCGGCACCAGACGGCCTTGACCTCGCCGATCGCCCCCTTGACGATCAGTTCACGCATGGCCACCACGACCGGCATGTGGCGCATGTTGTGGCCCACGTACAGCGGGGTCCGATACCGGTGGGAGGCCGCGAGCAGCCGGTCACACCCCTCGGTGGTGATCGCCATCGGTTTGTCCAGGAACACCGGTACACCGGCCTGAAGGAAGTCCAGGCCGATCTCCTCGTGCGTGTGGTCCGGAGTCAGCACCAGCACGCCGTCGAGTCCCGCGTCGAGCAGCTCGTGGTGATCCGCAGTGGTCCGCACCTGGGTGCCGAATCGCTGTTCGGCGCGCGTCAGCAACTGTCGGTCGCGGTCGCAGGCGGCGGCCACCAGTGAGCCCGATCCGGTCCGGTGGGCCAGGTCGCTGCGATTACCCAGGCCGATGACGCCGAGCCTGATGTCGTCCAAGGTGTTTGCCCTTTCAGAAGGTTTCGACCCCAGCAGGGCGAGGACGACCGGATGATAGATCTGGAACATATCCGGTTGCATGGTGAGATTGTCTTGATTCTGAGGGGGTCGGGATGGTGCTGACCGCCAGGGCGGCCGCGCTCTCGGGGGTGCTGCGGCCGGGCGGAGAAGGATGTTGCCCCGGTGAGAGGTGGGGTGAGGCGGTCGGTGCGCGACGGAACGAGTCTGAGCTCACCGGATCCTGGCGTCAAGAGTTTGAATGTGATTCACTGACCCCGGATTGGCTGATGTATCAGAAACATATTGCAAATGGTGCGTCTCTGCGTCGCTCGGCGAGCTCACGCCCGACGTGGACCGCCGTACTGTCCGGACCGCCGTGACATGGATCGACGGAGAAGTGGATCGACGCGAAAGGGGAGCGCCGTTGACCAGCGCAGCCCGCAGCACCGCACCCGCGCCGCAACCCCCGGGCGACGGGGCCGGTTACCGTCCCGGCTACGAGGTCGCGGCCGAACGCATCCTCGAGTACCTCGTCCTGGCCGGCCTGGGGCCCGGCGCCCGGCTGCCCACCGAGCAGGACCTGGCCGACCGGGTGGGGATGAGTCGGACCGTGGTCCGCGAGGCGGTGAAGATCCTCTCCGCGCTGGGCCGGCTGTCCGTGCACAAGGGCCGCGGCATCTACGTCGCCCAGCCCGACCAGTCCTCCTGGCAACACTCCCTGACCCATTTCCTGCCCGCCGATCTGCGTCAGGTCGACGAACTCTTCGAATTCCGGCGCCACTTGGAAACCACCACCGCCCGCCTGGCCGCCGAACGCGCCACCCCCGCCCAGGTCAAAGCCGTCCGCGCGGCCGCCAATCAGTCCACCCGGGCCGCCCGGCAGGACGACATCGACGCCTTCAGCCACGCCGACGACACCTTCCACACCGCCATCGCCACAGCCACCAACAACGCCTTCTTCGCCGCCACCATCGACACCCTGCGTCGCCTGCAACACCAGGTCACCGCCATAGGACTGGCCGGCCTCGCGGGCGGCTCCCTGCGCGATGCCGCCGCCCAGCACGAAGCCATCGCCCACGCCGTCGCCACCGGCGAACCCACGCACGCGCACACCCTCATGGCCCACCACATCGACCGGACCACCCACCAGTTCCAACGAGAGATCCGGCACCGCATCGCCCCGGGCCACCCCAACGCCTGAACCCCACACCACCACCCATGAAGGACACCCATGCGAATCACCGACGTGACTGTGGAACTGGTCGATCTGCCCGCTCAGCCGCCCTTCCGGTGGCGGGCAGGGCTGCCCGGTTCGGAACCGGCGGTCGTGGGCGGGATCCTGCGGGTCCACACGGACGAAGGCCTGGTGGGCGAGGCGCACACGAGACGTGGGCTGATCGTCGCCGATCTGGTGAACCGCCGTATACGTGAGGACCTGCTCGGCCGCGACCCGCTGATGCGCGAGCTGCTGTGGCACCGCCTGTGGGAGCTGGACCGCATAGAGGAGCTCCCCATCTACGCGCTCGGCCTGGTCGACGTAGCGCTGTGGGACCTGGCCGGCCTCGCGGCCGGGCAGCCGGTCCACCGGCTGCTCGGCCCCTACCGCGAGGCCATCCCCGCCTACGCGAGCACGGTCACCTTCGGCAGCGTCGAGGAGTACCTCGATGTGGCCGACCAGTGTCTGGAGCTCGGCTACTCCGCCATCAAGCTGCACGCGTGGGGAGACCCGCGAGCCGACGCGGACCTGTGCCAGAAGCTGCGGGCCCACGTCGGTGACGACGTCCCACTCATGTACGACGGCTCGGCCGGGTTCGACCTCGCGGACTCGGTGTACCTCGGCCGCGCACTGTCCGAGGCGGACTACCTGTGGTACGAGGAGCCGATGCGCGAGTTCAGCGTGACCGCCCACCGGTGGCTGGCAGAACAGGTCGACATTCCGCTGCTGGTCGCGGAGACCTCCGACGGCGCGCATTTCAACGCTGGTGACTTCATCATGGCGGGCGCGGCGAGCCGGGTCCGCACCAGCGCGCAGCTCAAAGGCGGGATCACCGGAGCCCTGCGCATCGCGCACCTGGCCGAGAGCTACAACCTGCGGGCCGAGGTGCACGGCAGCGGAGTGGTCAACGCCCACCTGTGCATGGCGATCCCCAACACCACCTACTACGAGTCCCTCGTGTACACCAACCCCGCACAGCGCGAGCCGGCGGTCGGCGCCGACGGGCTGGTGCGGGCGCCGACGGCCCCCGGCATCGGCTTCGATCAGCCGGGCTGGTGACGACTTCCGATCGAACCGACAGGGCGGCTCCGGCACGTTCTTGATGATGACTCAGGTTCGTCTCAACTTCTCAACGCCTCAGCGCCTCGTGGAAGGAGCCACACCATGCCCGTGCAACGCTACGCCTCGGTCATACGTCTGCGTGGGGAACTCGAGGCGGAATACCGCGCCTTGCACGCGGCGGCCTGGCCCGAGGTCCTCGCGACCCTCAAGCGCGCCCACATCGGCAACTACTCGATCTTCCTGCGTGACGGGCTTCTTTTCAGCTACCTCGAGTACAGCGGCGAGGACTACGCGGCCGACACCGCGCTCATCGCCGAGTGCCCGGTCACTCGGGACTGGTGGGCCCGTACCGACCCCTGCCAGCAGCCACTGGACAGCGTCGGCGACGGCGAGTGGTGGGCACCTGCCGAAGAGGTCTTCCATCTCGAGTGACATCAGGGGCAAACGGCGGAGGGGGCGGACGCAGCTGCGTCCGCCCCCTCCGCCGTTTGCCTGCCGCGGGTCACAGACCGTAGACGGGGACAGGCTCAGCCGGATCAGGCCTGACGTGCGACCTTGCCCTTCCTCGTGATCCGCACAGTGACCGCCCCGCCCGCCGGGACTTCGACCTCCGGCCAGTCGAGGAAAGCCGTGTACCCAAGGGGGCGAGCCGCTTGGCGGGCCGTTTCCGCCAGTACCGACACCTGTGCCGCGTAGGCCGTGTTGTTGGTCAAGCGGACTACGGCTGCCTGATGGCTCTCGCTGACATGCTCGGCCTCTACATGATCAAAGGGAATGAGAATTCCTTCCCCGGGCCGGACGTAGATCCCGGGAAGTTCGAGTGCCATCAAGACACCATTGGTCTCGGTCCATGAGTTTCTCGTCCTGATGAAATCACCGACGGCATCCTTACCCTCGGCATCGCTGGGCTGGATCCGCTCCATGCTCGAACCGATGAGGTAGTCGGTGGTTATGTGCCCTGGCATGTTGACGGCCTCGGCATGCGCATGCTGGATATCGCTGATGAGCTCAGCGTACTTCTTGTCCCCAGTAGCTCGATACAGCTTGAACAGGTGGTCGGCGGAGGACGTACAGACACCGGGTGCGGCATGTTTGTTCTGGCTGCTTGCCCAAACGGCGCCCGCCATCCTTCCCTCCAGCCGCGCGATATCACTGCCTACCGGAAACAGCGGATCGTACGCAAGAGTCCAGGACGAGCACAGAGCAGCCTGGACCTTCGCGCGATTCAGCCATATCTTCTTTCCGGTGTACTGGTACAGCGCCATGAATGACTCCAGGAGACCAAACGCTGTTTCGGAGTCAGCATCCTGTGAAATATCCGCGCACGCTCCGCTGGTGAATCCACGGGACTTGACGTCACGCTCATAGTAGAATTCGGCTGCTTCCTCGGCCACGGCCAACCAGTCCGGACGGTGGAAGTATTCAGCCGCCAGGGCGAGCCCGGCCGGAGCGATGGCGCCGGCCGTCGAGTTGTACACGGCGATTTCGCCTGTTTCGGGCACGATGTACTGACCGAATTCTCCGTGCTTTCGCCAGGCGTGGGTGAATGCTTCGGCCAGACCACCTGCGGCCAGTTCCCAGGATTCCTTGACGGTGTCGCCGTGCTCTTGCGCCTTCAGAAGCATCACATGCTTGATCAGCCAGAAGAGCACGTCTCCGTTCTTGCGTACCATCGCCTGCACCGCCGGAAAGTCGGGGTGGGCCTTCTCTGAGAGGATCTCACCATCTTCGCTGATGAAGCCGTAGAAGAATCCGCTCCGCCCCTTCATGCGGGAACAGATGAAGTCAAGCTCATCGGAGACCCTGCCCCGTTCCGTTGGGTCATTCAGAGCCAACATGGGGTAAGTGTTGATCATTCCGCTCACCCAACCCAGTTGAAAGTGCCTGGAGTTTTCTGGAAGGTAGTAGCGGCCCGCCTTGGTCTCTGTGAAATTGCCTCGACAGATGTTGGTGCCGAGCTCCGCCAGCTTACTCATCGGAAGGAGGTTGCGAGGCATGGTGGGGCCGGTGAGCGACTTTCGCACATCCATGAATTTTTGCAGGACTGCCGGAATTCCGTCGGCATCGAATGTGAAAACCTGGAAGCGAATCGAAACCGCGGCACCGGGAGCCCAGTCCGACGCCCTGTCATCGCTCGTCCGGAAATCGCCGAAACCGGCCACCTGCCGGCGCACAACCGGTGCCGAGATGCTGAATTCACAGCTTTCCCTGCCTGCACTCTCCTCAATCGAGAGTCCACTGTTGCCCAGGCGGGTTCCCTGCTCGGTGAGGACGATCCATCCCTTTTTGAACTTGGGCGAGAAGAAGCTCATCGCCGGGGCGGCAGTACTGAACGTCGCCAGCTCGATCCGCGAAGGCGCCGCGGCATCGACGGCCAGTCGCGGGTTGTTCGATATCGTCAGCGGCGTCTGTGGGTTGTAGTACATGTCGGCCGGATAGTCCGGATTGTATCCGTTGCCGATGGCGCGATAGCGATTGCCGTTGTAGATGATTCCGGGAATCATCACGTAGTTGGCGGTCTCCCAGCTCTCGAATGGGAAATCAACGGAGATTGCGGTCTGTTCCGCCGTCCCCTTCTCCAGGGTGCAGGTCAGGGCGACCTCCCACCCGTGACCATCGGGTACCCGCCGCGTATCCCACTTCAGTTGCCACTGTCGCGGTCCGTCGGTCAGCAGGTCGCCGTCGAATTGCTGGGCCCGGCGCAGCGTCGTGCCGTCATATTCCCGAATCGACACCAGGAGGGAGCCGTGCAACTCGCGCAGAGCACGGCTGAGTTCCGCAGCCTGGCCACTGGCTCCGGCAACCCCTGCGCCGAGTGGTTGGGCTCGCGAGACGGTGGGTTCGAGAGCGATCTTCGCTCCGACTCCGGCGGCCGCCAACAAAGAAAGGCAGTTTCTCCTGTCAAGCATTCTGCAACCATCCTTGTGTGCGTGTTCCAGCGAATTGAGCTTCAGGTCGATGTCGGTACAGGCACCGGCGCGCCCGGTGGCAGCAGACCCTGGGCACGCAGGGCGAGCCACATCTCCTCGGGGACGGGGTGGCTGATCATCGCGGTGGCATCCGTCACCTCGGCGGCGCTGCGTGCCCCGAGCAACACACCGGCGACCGCCGGGTGCTCCAGCGGGAATTGCAGGGCGGCAGCCCGCAGCGGAACCCCGAAGGTCTCGCACAGCGTGCGCAGAGCCAGCGCCCGGTCCAGCAGGTGTGCCGGGGCCGGTGCGTAGTCGAAGGTCGCGCCCGGCTGGGGATCGGCGAGGAGGCCCGAGTTGAACACCCCGCCGACCAGCACGGACACTCCGCGTTGCGCCGCCAGCGGCAGCAGTGCGGCCAGAGCGCTCTGGTCGAGCAGGGAGTAGCGGCCGGCCAGCAGGACCACGTCGATGTCGGATTCGCGGACGAAGCGTGTCGGCATCGCGGTCTGATTCATGCCGACGCCGATCGCGCCGACCATGCCCTCGGCACGCATCCGCTCCAGCTCGGGGTAGGCGCAGTCGAAGGCCTCGCGCTCGTGGCTGTCCGGGTCGTGCAGGTAGACGGTGTCCACGCGATCCAGGCCGAGCCGGGCGAGGCTCTCCTCGACGCTGGTGCGTACACCGCGGGCGCTGAAGTCCCACACTCGTTCGTGGGTGGCCGGGACGGCGAAGCCGTTCGCCAGGTCGTCGCCGGGCAGCCCGGCGCGTGCGCGCAGCAGGCGGCCGACCTTGGTGGACAGCGTGAACTGCGCACGTGGCCGAGTGCGCAGTGCGTCCCCCAGCCGGCGCTCGGACAGGCCGAGTCCGTAGTGCGGAGCGGTGTCGAACGCGCGGATGCCGCAGGCCCAGGCTGTCTCGACGGTGGCGGCCGCGTCCTCGTCGCTGACCGGATGGAACAGGTTGCCCAATGCGGCTGCTCCCAGGGTGAGTTGACCGACCCGTGTGGTGGTGCGCATGAGTTCAGGTGTGCCTCTCGTTCGGGACCCGGTCGCACGGCATGGGACAACCGGGGCGGGGGATTGCGCGGACCCGCCCCGGTGCCGGCCGGTCAACCCTTCGTCGCTCCTCCTGTGAGGCCCTTGACGAACTGCTTCTGGAAGGCCAGGTAGAAGACGAGAATGGGCAGTGTCGCCAGGAACATGAAGGCGAAGACCGAGCCGAAGTCCGCCTGGTGTTCGCCGATGGCACGGTAGATGCCGACGGTCACTGTGGTGCCTGCCGCCGGGCCCAGGACGATCAGCGGGTTGAGGAAGTCGTTCCAGATCCAGACGCCGAGGAAGATCACCACGCTGGCCGAGGCCGGCCGCATCAGCGGGAAGACCACCTGCCAGAAGGCGCGGAACGCTCCGGCGCCGTCGATCGCCGCGGCTTCTTCGAGCTCTCGGGGGATCGTCTTGGCGAAGCCCGCGAAGACGAACACCCCGAACGGCATGTAGTAGCCGACGTACGCCAGGACCAGTCCGGGCACGCTGCTCATCAGCCCCAGCGTGCGCAGGACTTCGGTGATCGGGGTGAGAATCACCGCGGGTGGCACCATGAGACCGCAGAGCAGGACGACCATGATGACCTTGGACAGGAAGCCGGTCGACCGGGCCAGGTAGTGGCCGAGCATGGCGGAGATCGCGGTGATGACGAGGATGGAGATCACGGTGACCTCCGTGCTGTTGACCAGCCCGTACCAGAAGAGGTGGTCAGGGCGCGACAGCACGCTCTGGATGTTGTCCAGGGTCGGTGGGACCGGGAGGCCGACCGGGTTCGACACGATCGCCGAACCGTCCTTGAACACGTTGACCAGCACGAGGTAGATCGGCAGGAAGAACAGCAGGCCGGCGAGGAGCGCGACGACCGGACGTATCCACGCCCTTGTTCCACCCCTGTTCATGCTCGCGTTCAGGTCCGGGTTCATCTTCGTGTTCGTGCTCATGCGGACACCTCGCGTTTCTGCAGCCACCCGAGCGCGATCACGGAGACGGTCGCGACCAGGATCAGCATCGCCACGGCCATCGCGGAGGCGTAGCCGACGTGGTTGCCGTTGAACGCGGTCTGGATCACCTGGAAGGCGAGGGTGGATGTGGTGCCGGGGCCGGGGCCGCCGTTGGTGAGCACCTGGATCTGGTCGTAGGCCTTGAATCCGCCGATCAGTGACATGACCGTGTTGATGGTGACGGCGGGTGCCAGCATTGGCCAGGTGACGTGGCGGAACCGCATCAGTGGTCCGCAGCCGTCGATGGCCGCCGCTTCGTGCAACTCCTGTGGGATGCCCTGCAGTCCGGCCAGGTAGATCACCACGCAGAAGCCGAGCCCCTGCCAGGCGATGACCCACGAGACCGTGTAGAGGGCGAGGCTCGGGTCGGAGAGCCAGCCCGGCGGATGGCTCACCCCCAGCTGTCTCAGCATGGAGTTGAGCAGGCCGTCGTCGACGAGGATCGCCTGCCAGATGACGCTGACCACCACGGCGCTCAGCACGACCGGTAAGAAGAACACGCTGCGCAGAGCGTTGTACAGCCAGCCGCGCCGGTCGAGCAGCAGGGCGATCGCCAGGCCGCCGGCGTTGGTCACCAGCGTCACGATCACGGTGATGACGACGGTGTTCTGCAGTGCTTTGAGGAAATCGCCGTCGGAGAACAGGCTCGTGAGGTTGGACAGGCCCACCCACCGGGTCGGCGGGTTGAAGGGGTTCTTGTTGGTGAGGCTGTAGCCGGCGGTCATGCCGATCGGCACCAGGACGAGGGCCAGGTAGGCGAGTAGTCCGGGAGCCGCGAAGAGAGCGAAGCGGCCCGGTCCGCCGTTCGGCCGGAAGCGCCGGGACGGTCGCGACGGCCGCCGCGCGGGGGTGTCCTGTGATCGGATCGCTGCCGTGTCATGCGCCTCGGGCGCGGCAGCGGAACCCTCCGGCCGAGTCAGGGTACGTATGCGCATTATCGGGTGGCCTTGTCCCACTGCTCGTCCATGTAGGCACCGAACTGGCGGGCTGTCATGCGGCCGCCGAGGAGATTCTGGACGCCGGCCGCGGCCTTGTCGGCCAGGCCGGGCGGCAGGGAACCGTCACCGGTCTCCTGGGAGAACGAGTTGACGATCCCGTCGTCCTTCTGGGCCTGCCGATACGCCGCTACGGTCTTCTTGTAGACGGGACCCATGGTGCTGGGCGGGCTGTAGCCCTTGATGTCGATGATGAGCCCGTCGGCCTTGACGGCGGCGTCCAGGTTCTTCTGGTCCTCCATGAAGGCATTGGCCCACTTCTTGGCCAGGGGAACATCGGACGCCTTGGAGCTCACCGTCATCCCGCCGCCTAGGACGCCCGGGAGTGCCGGGGCCCCTTGGTCCGTGGGCCATGCGAAGACGCCCGTGTCGAAGTCCGGCTTCTTCGCGTCGGCCGAGGCGGAGAACCAGCTGCCCATCGGATACATCGCGCCCTTTCCGTCACGGAAGGCCTGTTCGGTGTCCGCGTAGGAGCGGGAAAGGCCGGCGCGGTCGATGTATCCCTTGTCCGCTAGGCCGGCGACCTTCTGGGCGGCGGCGACGAACGCCGGGTCGGTGAACTTGACCTTGTCCTTGGTGCGCTGGGACAGCCAATCCGGCGTCTTCTTGTAGACGTCGGTGGCCACCGTGCAGATCAGCGGGAACATGTCGGCCCAGGAATCCTTGCCGCCACCGCCGACCACGAAGGGGTTGATGCCCTTCTTCTTCAACTTGGCGCTGTCGTCGAGCAGTTCACGGTAGGTGTGGGGCGGTGTGTCGATTCCGGCGGCCGCGAAGTCCTTCTTGTTGTAGTAAACGAGCGTCGTCTGGGCGGCGTAGGGCAGCTGGTAGACCTTGCCGTCATAGGTGTTGGCGCGGGGGTTCTCGTACGTCGCGAGTTCCTTGTCCGTCCACGGTGACAGCTTGCCCGCCTCGGCGAATCCGGCGGGGTTCAGGCCGATCATGACGTCCGGGAACTGACCCGTGCTGTCGAGCTGCTTCGCGTACCCGGTGCGGTCGGCGCTGGGCGACACGAGCTTCTTGATCGTCACCCCGGGCACCTTCGCCGAGGCGCGGGCAATCGCGGCGTCCCAGTACTTCGCGTCCAGGTTGGGCGTTTCGAAGGTGAGGAAGGTCAGGGTGACCTTGTCGCCGTCGCCCTTGGACGCACTCGTACCGGAACTGCCGGCCGTGCACCCGGTCAGGAGGAGAGCACCTGCGAGGGCGGCGGTTCTCGTGAGTATCGGATTGCGCATCATGTCCAACTTCCCCTACCCGTCGTTGTCCGGGGGGCGGTACCGAGTCGCTGTCTTGTTCGTACCGAGACGAGAGAGGGAATCCCGCTGCCGACCGTCCACCGAATCCGTCACATGGTCCAGACTCTTCCCAGAGTCCTGCTGCTCTCGGGGGCGACCGCTTCCCCTCAGCGTTCGCCCGTCAGGGCACCTTGGGGTATGGAAGTCCGCGCGCGACGGCATGTCAAGAGATGAGACGGAGTTATTCCCTGAACCAGGGAGGCAATAGATCTGATACATGCCGTTAGAGTTTCGCCGGCCCTACGGATTCGCTTCGCGGGAACGAGACGCGTCGGTGGCGCGGTTCACGACCTCGGCATGCTTCGACCGCCCCGTCGCCCCGTCATCCGGTCGTTTCCGGTGTGGGCGGCGGGGCGGGGCGGCGGGGCGCTACTGATCGAGGCTGTCGTCCGCGGTCACGCCCCGTCCCGGCCGGCAGGAGCGGCGGGAGCGGCGAAAATGCGATTGCGGATCTCTCGCTGGACCTGGAGTTCCGTCGTGTCGATATGGCGGGCCATCAGGGCGGCGGCCTGTTCCTGCTCACCGGCCCCGATCGCTTCCAGGATCGCCAGGTGCTGCTCCGCGGCCCCGGCGAGTGATCCCGGTGCGGAGTCGGCCAGGGCCACGATGGTGACCTGTCGCTGCAGCCGCTGGATCGCGTCGACCAGGCTGGAGAGGAACGCGTTCCCCGCTGCCGCGCCGATCGCCTGATGGAACTCCGCATCGGCCCGGCCGAACGACTCGTGGTCGTCGCGCTCGGCGGCCTCCGCCGAGCGCTGCGCCGCCTCGCGGATCGCCCTGAGCTGAACCGGTGTGGCCCGCGCGGCCGCGAGCCCGCTGGTCTCGGCCTCGGTGAAGCGCCGGAACTCGAACAGTTCACCGACGCGGCTCGGGTCGGTCGGCAGGAACCGGGAGAACGTGTCGGACCACAGGTCGTTCCTGGGATGCGCCACGAAGATGCCGCGCCCCTTCTCCACCGAGAGCCTCCCGAGGGCCGAGAGGATCTTGACGCCCTCTCGCACCACCGTCCTGCTCATGTCCACTTCGGCCGCCAGATCCTTCTCCGTCGGCAGCCGGTCGCCGGGCCCCATCCCCTGCCGGGCGACGTACTCCAGGATGCGCTCCGCCGCGACCTCGTAGCCGGGGCGGTAGGGAGCCGCCTCAGTCTCCGTCTCCGATGCCGCGGACGCGGACGCGGGCCGGGAAGATCCAGTCATGTTGCTCCATGTATCCGATGCATGCCGTCACGAAATACCAAGTGCTGGGCCCCCAAGATACCTCCCGGGCCGCCCGTACAGGGGTGCCCGGACCGCCCTACGGAGCACCCGCGCCATCGGGAATAGATCCGAACTAAGCCTTGACGGCCACTTCCGTGCCGTGCACGCTAGACCGCACTTGTGCTGCGGTAGTTACACAGGAGAAGCAAGCGCACTTCCCTGCACGGGCAGGCCTATGGACTCTCCGGTTCACGGCCGTCCGCCGATCCCGCTCCTCGGAACAGCGCGAACCATCTTCGTTGAAGAATACGAACTATCCAGGTGACTTCGTTCGTCGCTCGACGTTTGCCGGCCTTGCGCCCCTATGAGCTGTTCGCGGGCAGTTGATCAGCGATCCCGCGCGTCATCGAGAGTCACTTCACCTAGGAGGACATGTGGACAGGCGTCGCTTTCTGGTTGCCAGCGGCTTGAGTTCGGCCACGGCCGTGGCCATGGCCGCCGGACCCGCGCATGCCGCGCGAACAGCCAGGACCAAGATGTCCTCGTCGCTGCGGATCGGGGCGGGCTTCCTGTCGGTGGGCATCAGCGGCTCCGGGTACGTGGACAGCCTGGTGGACCTGCGTGACGGCACCGACCACCTGGCCAAGGACACCCCTGTGCCGCTGGTCAGCGTGGTGGCCGACGGCAAGCACGTGGTTCCCGCGAAGGTGCGGGTCGTGTCGAGTGACCGGGCGTACCACCGGCAGGTCCTGGAGTTCGTCGGCGAGAGCGTGACGATCCAGGTAGAGGCCGTCGGGTTTCCCACGCATTCCACACTTGAAGTCGTCGGCCTGACGGCCGCCTCGGGTGTGGATGTGCAGACGCTGCTGTGGGGTCCGCTGCCGACGACGCTCGACGACACCATCGGCGAGACGGTCGGTGTGGTCGCCGACTCCGATTTCGTCATGGGGGTCCGGCCGCTGAACGACAAGACGGTGGGCGGGTGGCCGAACGAGCATCTGGCGTACGGGTTCGGTCCTGACCTCGTATGGAATCCGTACGGCCTGCAGACCGGTGTGAAGGACGAGTGGCTGGCGAGCAACGTCGCCGCGAAGACCACGTGGGGCAGCGTCCTGCGCGCCACCACCTACGACTACAGCAAGGCACGGGTCCGGCAGCGCACCAACGGTTACGAGATCCCGCTCGGCCCGCTGCCCGCGCCCGAGGGCCGGATCGTCGGGTCGAAGATCGCCCTGTTCGGCAGTGCGCCGGATCTCGCCCTGACCGTGCTCAGCCAGATCGCCAAGGAGCACGACCAGGCGTACCCCACCCTGGACGGCCAGTGGCAGAAGGCGGCCCAGCGCACCTCGCAGACCCACTTCTGGGTCCACGACCTCAACACGGGCACCGTCACAGCGGCCGCCAAGCTTGCCGCGCAGGCCGGGGTGCGGAACATCTACGCCATCAGCGGCAACGGGCCGTGGGTGTCGCACGGGCACTACCAGTTCAACGGCTCCTTCGGCGGATCGGACGCTGCGGCCGCCCAGTTGGTGGCCGCCGCGGCGAAGGAGGGCATCGAGGTCGGGGTGCACACCCTGTCCACCTTCATCGACGCCAACGACCCGTACATGAAGGCGCCGGCCGATCCACGGCTCGCGGTGGGCGGCTCCGCCCGGCTCACCCGCCCGCTGGCCGGGTCGGACACCACGCTGTACGTGGATGCCAACGGCCTGCTGGCCTCCGGCGTCGACGGTCAACGGATGCGCATCGGCGACGAGTTCATCACCTACGGCTCCGTCACCAAGGTCAGCAACACCGAATGGCAGGTCAGCGGCCTGAGCCGGGCACAGTGGTCCTCGGTCGCCAAGGACTACCCGGCCGGTGCCACCGTCGCCCGGCTCATCCAGAACGGCTACGGCGGCGCGCTGGCCGGTCTGCCGATCACCGACGAGATCGCGACCCGGCTGGCCACCGCCTACAACACAAGCGGCGTCCACGCCACGTCCTACGACGGGCTGGAAGGCACCGGCTACAACGGCTGGGGCGGCTACGGCTTCGCACGGCTCGTCAACGGCGTCCACCGGCAGGTCACCACCAAGAACTTCATCACCGAGTGCAGCAACCTCGCGTCGAACACCTGGGACGCCCAGTCCAGGGCGAGCTGGGGTGAGATCGGCCCCACGAGCTACGCCCAGATCATCCGCAGCAACACCTTCTACCGGGCGAACTACCTGCCCGGGATGATGGGCCAGCAGGGGCTCTCGGGCGGCGACGCCCTGCAGAAGATCGAGGACACCCTGGCGCACGCGGCATCCCTCGACGCCGGCATCAACTTCGAGACCAGCGTGAGCAGCCTCCAGTCCGGGCAGAACACCGCCGTGCTGCTCGCCGCCGTCCGGATGTGGGAGTCCGCGCGCGCATCCGGCGCGTTCACTGCCGAGCAGAAGAAGCAACTGGGCGTCGCGAGCAGGCACTGGCACCTGAGCGAGGTCACGCCGGACGCCGAGTGGACGCTGCAGGAGATGGACACGTCCGGTCAGCCGATCGGTGACCCGCAGTCGATCAAGGCCCCGACGCCGGGCTTCGCCACCTCGGAGCCGACGGACGCCCGGGTCGGAAAGCTGTACGCCTTCAAGGTGACCTCGACGACTCCGCGGACCATCCGCTACGAGGTCACCGACGGCCGGCTCCCGCGCGGCCTGACCCTCAACCAGGACACCGGTGGCATCACCGGAATCCCGACCGCCACCGGCACCAGCAATTTCACCATCACAGCAAGGAACGGCGGGATCATCGCCGACGCGAAGACCACCTACAAGATGACGACCCGGCCGTGACCGCTGCCGTGCCGTGCCCCGGCCTCGGTCGGGCACGGCACGGCCGGCACCTGCTCCCCGTCGCGTCACCCGCACGAACCTCCAGGAACGAATCCATCGAGAACGCTTGGAGTTTCACATGAGAGTGCGTCCAAGACAGCTGCTGTGCCTTCTCGCGCTAATGGTCTCCTTGCTCGCCCTCGCGGCTCCCGCCACACCGGCGAGCGCCGCCCCCGACCCGGTCAACGCAGAACCCGCAGTGGTGCCCGCCCTCCAGAAGTGGCAGGGCCGCACCGGATTCTTCGAGCTGAGCCGGCACAGCCGCATCGTGTTCGCCGGAGCGCACCGCGACCGTCTCCGCGATCAACTCGCCAACCTCCCCGACGAGATCGAGCAGGTCACGGGGCGCAAGCCGGCCCTGTCGCCGCGCCACCCGCACAGCGGCGACATCGTGCTTTCGGTCGATCCCACCCTGCCCGAAGCGGTGGACAGCACCCGGTTCAAGGAAGAGGGCTACACCTTCACGGTCTCCGGCGAGAACGTGCGGATCACCGCGCCGACCGCGAAGGGCGTCTTCTACGGCACCCGTACGCTCCTGCAGATCCTGCTGCTCGACGACGGCCGTGACTCCGTCCCCGTGGGCACCGCCGTGGACTGGCCGAACTACAAGGTGCGGGGCTTCACGCTGGATGTCGGGCGGCGCTTCTTCACCGCGGACTTCATCCGCGACTACATCCGCCTCATGGGCTGGTTCAAGCTCAACGAGTTCCAGATCCACCTCAACGACAACGGGTTCAAGGGCGACCGGCCCTGGAGCGAGGCCCAGGCCGGCTTCCGGCTCAAGACCGACAACCCCGCGCTGTCCGGCCTGGCCTCGAAGGACGGGGCGTACGATCGGCACGACTGGGACTCCTTCGAGGACACCGCCGCCGCCAACGGCGTCACCCTCGTCCCCGAGTTCGACGCCCCCGCCCATTCGCTCGCGTTCATCCGGTTCAAGCCGTCCCTGGGCCTCAACAACGGCGATTCCGACCACCTGGACCTGTCCGAGCCGGAGACCACCGCGTTCATGAAGTCGGTGTTCGACGAGTTCACGCCGTGGTTCCGCGGCCCGGACGTGCACTTCGGCGCCGACGAATACCGGTCGGACAAGCCCCGCTACAAGAGCTACTTCAACGAGATCGCCGCCCACATCCGCACGCTCGGCAAGCATCCGCGCGCCTGGGGCAGCCTGTCCCTGATGACGTCCAACACCGAGGGCTTCGACCGCGACGTCACCCTCAACAGCTGGAACAACTCGTGGTACGGCCCGCAGGCCGCCGAGAAGGACGGCTATTCGTTCATCAACACCAACGACGCCCTGCTCTACATCGTCCCGTTCGCGAGCTACTACCACGGCCACGGCCTGGACGGTAAGTACCTCTACGACAACTGGGAACCCAACGTCTTCCCCGACGGCCAGAGCGTCGCACCGAAGGACCCCCAACTCCTCGGCGCCATGTCCTCGGTGTGGAACGACCTGACCAAGTCCAGCTACACCGAACTCGACGTGCACGAGCTGGTCGAGCCCACCTTCGGCGTCCTCGCGCAGAAGATATGGAGCGGCGCCAACTCGGGTGTCCCGTACAGCGATTTCATGTCGGCCGTGCGCAAGCTCGGCGTGGGTACGGGGCTGACCGAGGTCGCCACGACACTCGCCACCCCGGCCAACAGTGAGCTGAGTGCGGGCAAGCCGGCGTCCGCGTCCGCGGGCACGGCCGACGCGGCGTTCGACGGGGTGAGCACCACCAAGTGGCAGAGCGGCCCGGGAGATCACGCCTGGCTCCGCGTGGACTTTGGCCGCCCCCAGACCGTCACCAAGGCCGACCTGGACTGGGCGCCCGCACACGGCCGTGACTACGCGATCCAGGTGTCCGGCGACGGCACGACCTGGACCACGGTCGCCCGCCGCACGGACCGCGCGTCCGCGGGATCCGACACGCTCACCTTCGAGCCGGTCACCGCCCGGTACGTGCGTCTCGTCGGCACCGAAGCGGCCCGCAAGCAGGACGGCTTCGCGCTGTGGAGCATGCGCGTCTTCGACGCAGCGGATCTGGCGCTGCACCGGCCGACCACCGCGTCGTCGTCCGAAGTGCCCAGCCTGGGACCGGAGAACGCCACCGACGGTGACCCGGTGAGCCGCTGGGCCAGCACCTACCGTGACGGCGAATGGATTCAGGTGGACCTGGGCCAGGTACAGACGGTCCGCCGCGTCCTGCTCGACTGGGAGACGGCGTCCGGAAAGGACTACGACATCCAGGTCTCCGACGACGGGACGAACTGGAAGACAGCCGCCGCCGTCCGGGACAAGCCCGCAGGCGCCCGCGTGGACGACCTCACCTTCGCTCCCGTGTCGGGCCGGTACATCCGCATGCAGGGCATCAAGCGCACGTCGTCCTTCGGCTATTCGCTCCGGCGCCTCGAGGTCCGGGCCGCGAGCCCGGCGACGAACCTGCTGCGCCGCTGAGCCGCGGTGCCGGCCGGTGACGGCGCCGGTCGGCACCACTGCACAACCTCTACCGAGCACGGAGTAGTCGCGCTAATGAGAGAGGGCCACTCGACAGTGAGTAACAGCTATAGAAAGATCGCTTCCTTCTTGGGGGTGGTGATCGTCGCATCACTCCTGTTCGGTGTATCCGCAACGAAAAAGGCGTCCGCGCAGCAGGTGCCCGGGAACGCTCAGTTCATCAACTCCTGGCTGGTCTCGGGCCCATTCGATTCGCCGGTGGTCGACAAGCAATATGAATGTGAAGCCGATGGCTCGAAGACCCCGGTCGACGGGAAGGCGGAGATCACTCCGAAGGTCGGCGATTCATTGAGCTTCGGCAACGAAAGCAGAAAGTGGGAGTACTTCGACGACCGCATCTATAACCGGAACTACGACGACTACCAGGATCTTTACGGGTATTACTCCGTCAAGAAGGGTGTCGATACGAGGAACAAGTACGTGTATGCACACACGTACGTCTACAGCCCGGTCGAGCAGCAGGCATATCTCAATGTCGGTGCGAGCGGTTCGTACCGGCTGTATGCGAACGACAGCTGCCTGACGAACCCGAGCACCCCGGTGGAGGTGCAAAAGGATCTGACGAAGCAAGCCGTCCAGCTGCACGCAGGCTGGAACAAGCTGATGATTCAGATCAAGCACACCTACACGGAGAACGTGAATTCAAACGGTGTGCCGATAGCCAAGGATCAGAACGTCGCCTTTCTCGGGTTCTACGGCCGGGTGGCGGACCAGAACGGCAACAAGATCGATGGCCTGATCAATTCCGTGACAGGGTCGTCGGGGAGTCTGCAGATCGTGTCGCAAGGACTTTCGACCGACGATGCGATCCACGCTCCGCTTCCGAAGAACAGCATGCCCACCGGCTACAAGGAATGGCCGTACGTCTGGAACAAGTCGGCGTCCAACAACAAGTACGGCGTCAGCGCTTCGGCTTTCCAGTTCATGGCTGCCGGTGGCGCGCCGGGCTATACCTGGAAGATCATCGAAGGGAAGTTGCCTGATGGCCTGGCGCTGAACCCTGATGGCTCCATCGCGGATGGACTGGTCGACGGGAAAGTCGATCTGAACAGCACCAAAGGCATCGTTGGCGTCAACACCGAACCAGGCGACTACCACTTCACCGTCCAGGTGGCCGACAAGGAAGGGAGTACTGCCTCAAAAGACTTCACCATCACGGTGAAGGAACGTCCGAACAAGTGGTTCGAGGAGGGCAGGGTCAGCGCACTGACTCATTCCACCCCGACGTACAACTACTTCGTGGATCCCAACTACTCCGTTGATCAATGGGCAGCGAGAGCGAAGCACGAAGGACACTCGCTGGTTTCGGTCGAATCCCTGCAGCAGAACTACTTCTGGCCGTCAAAATTTGCCGATCCGAAGCACATCAGGGCGGAGTACCTCCCCAAGGACGAGAACGGCAAAGTAGTGGACGGGTTGAAGCCGTATGAACAGGCAGTAAAGCGGTACGGCATGAAATTCGGCCTGTACTACGCTACCGAGGGCGGCGGCTTGCAGCATTACTCCACTGATGTGTTCGTGCAGAATGTGGAGGATCTTATCAAGCGTTACTCTCCGGACTACCTGTACTTCGATGGCCCACAGGCAATGCCCAATGCCAACTACGACGCGATGTACAGCGCGGTACGCGACCACAGCGATGAGATCATCGTGGACTCAAATGCCCAGGGGGCAGAGTACGGTGATCCGGATGTGAGAACAAGCGAGGCGTCGGGCATCTACGCCAATACGGGGAAGGACCATCTTCTCAAGCGGACCCCCATGGAACCGTGGAAGATGATCCACACCAAGAACATGCTCTCCCCGTACTACGGAAAGCGCGACGACTTCAGGCAGGTCACCAAAGAGATGGTGATGAATGCCGGTCGGGGCTATGTCGACAACAATGATCAATCGGTTCTCGACAGCCGGGGACCGAACTGGGACTCTCCCCAGGAAATCGCCACGAGATACCCGAAGGCCGTCCAGGAGTTCATCGACGTAAGAGAGAACCTCACCAACTGGTTCGCTCCGGATCACGGTCCGGAGAGACACGAGTCCACGACGGGCACGGCGCCGTACTTCCTGGCGGACGCCGGCTACGAAGACGATGGACGAGGAAACTACGAGAAGTTCGCTTTCCCCAACAGCACGACCGGCCCGCAATGGGGATATGCGACCGCCAGGGACAACAACATCTATCTGCACATCGTGAAGGGGCCGGACGGCAAGAAGGGCTTCGACGCGATCACCGACAAGCCCCTGACCATTCGTCCGGTCAAGGATCGGGTGAAGTCGGTGAGATGGCTGAACAGCGACGTCCCGGTCACGTCGTTCAGTCAGAAGGGCGACAGCCTGACCATCGACCTGGCCGATGTGAAGGAAGACCCGATCGACACGATCGTCAAGATCGTGACGGACAATCCTGAGCGCAAGTACAAGCTGACCGACATCGACGTCACCGGTGAGCAGTTGGCGCCGAAGGTGCTGAAGGTCAAGGCCGAGGGCTACATGGCGTATCCCGCACTGAAAGCCAAGCTTTCGGGCGTTACCTACAGCAGCGCGAACCCTGAGACAGCGAAGGTTCGCCCCGGTGGAATCGTGCATCCGGTGTCGGACGGCACGACGAGCATCACGGTCCGAGGCACTTATGAGGGCGTGACCAAGCAGGGCGTGCTGAAGGTGACGGTCAAGGATGGCCTCGTCCATGCCGCCGGCATGCTCGGTGCGTCGTTGTCGGTGGAAGGGAAAGAGGCCTACGGCGAGTTCGGCCTGAACGACGGGCTCACGTACGAGATACAAGGCGGGTCGACCTCGGGCGGGCCCATCGGATTGGACGCGGCTCAGATCGAATGGCATGGCGGAATCGTCGATCTGGCCGGCGGTGACAAATACAAGCCGGTCGCCATCAAGGAAGTGGACACGTTCACGTTCAAGGGGAACAAGATCATCACCCCACAGGTCGAGGCACCCACGAGAGGGGTCGTCTGGGCAGACGTGACACTGGACGGTAGGACCTACCGAACAAACAGGGTCTTCATGGGCCTGCTGCCGTACCGGAACCTCGCAAAGGGCGCCGAAATCACGGCCGGCCAGGGGCAGGATGCGTTGTCGAACCTCACCGACGGCAGGCTCGTCGATGGCGACCACTTCGATCAGTCGAAGTGGTCGGTGCCAGGAAGCGAAAAGGCTTGGATTCAATTCAAGCTGCCCGCGAAGTCGGATATCGCGAACATCGACATCAACTTCAACACGCTGGATCAGAAGTACCTCAATACGCCCAGGACAATCAAGATCCAAACCAGTGTCGACGGCGTGACCTGGACTGACACCACTGGTGTCGACGGCCCGACGGGTACTGCCTATTTCGGGTTCAACAACCAGTACCCCCTCACCGCGCAGGCCCAGTACGTGAAGTTGGCGTTCGACGACGGCTCGAACGGGTCGACGACCGACCTGCTCGAGGTAGCCATCAACGGGAGATAGGCGACATGGAGACCGGCCGGCGTCGTGGCCTTCATCGGTGACGACGCCGGCCGACACCACTGCACAACCGATTGCACCCTCCACGTAGAACACGAGACATATCGACACATGCCGATTTGGAGGAATCGTGGACAGAAGAAACTTCCTGATCGCCGGCGGCGTCAGTTCGCTGGCGCTGATCGCGACACCGGCCCTCGCTCAGCCGGCAGCAGCAGGGCCGGCGTTCACGGAACAGGCCGGCCGCCCGTTGCGGATCAGGGCGGGATTCCTGTCGTTGGGTCTCGACCCGACGGGCCGGGTCGTCGAACTGAAGGACATACGCACGGGAACCGACCATCTGTCGGCGGGCAAGTCGCTCCCCCTGGTGTCCGTCGTCCTGGGCGACGGAGAGCAGGACGTCCCCACCCAGGTGAAGGTCTCCCGGCGGGACCGGCACGTGCTGGTGTTCAGCGGCGGCCGGGCGACGGTCGAGGTCGAGGTCGTCAACCACGCGACGTACGCGACGCTTGAGGTCGTCGGTCTGGACGCCCCGCCGGGCGTGGACGTGCGGACCCTGCTGTGGGGGCCGCTGACCACCAGCGTCACCGACACCGTCGGCGAGGCCGTCGGTGTGGTCCGCGACAGCGGCTTCGCCCTCGGCATCACCCCGCTCAACGACAAGACCGTCGGCGGCTGGCCCAAGGAGTTCGACGCGTACGGGTTCGGCTCGGAGGTGAAGTCGAAGCCGTACGGGGAGGCCGGAACGCAGAACGAGTGGGGCGCCGCGGCGAAGACGTCGTGGGGCAGCATTCTGCGCGCCTACTCCTACGACTACAGCACCGTACGGACCCGCGAGGACGGCATCCGGATCGGTCCGCTGCCGGGCTTCGAAGGCCGGATCCTCGGATCGAAACTGGCTGTGTACGGCAGCACCCCTGATCTCGTGCTCACCGTGCTCAGCCAGATCGCGCAGGGCGAGCACCTGCCGTACCCGACCATCGACGGGCAGTGGCAGAAGACGGCCCGGGCGACCCGGCAGCCGTTCCTGGCTCTGTCGTCCCTCGGCACCTCGAACCTCTCCGACGCCATGAGGTTCGCGAAGCAGGCGGGCATCAAGAACGTCTACTCCGTGCAGGGCGCCGCCGGTCCCTGGAAGTCGACGGGGCACTACCAGTTCAACAGCGGCTTCGGCGGCTCGGACGCCGCCGCGGCTCAACTGGTGGCGACCGCCGCCGCGGGCGGCATGCGGGTCGGCGTGCACACCCTGTCCAACTTCATCCAGGCCAATGACCCGTACATCTCTCCCGCACCGGCCGACAAGCGGTTCACGGTCGGCGCGACCGTGAAGCTGACCCGCGCTCTGGCCGCGTCGGACACGACCCTGTACGCCGACGGAGACTCCGGCGGCGGCGGCGGCGGTCACGTCATCGGCCGACGGCTGCGCATCGGCGACGAGTTCCTCACATACTCCGGTGTGACGCAGGCCGGCGCCGGCGAGTGGCAGTTCACCGGCGTCAGTCGGGCGCAGTGGGGATCGGCCGCGGCGGCCCACCCCGCCGGGGCCGACGCCACCCGGGTCAGCGAGAACCAGTACGGCGGAGCGCGAGGCGACCTGCCGGTCATCGACGAGATCGCCACCCGTCTTGCCACCATGGCCAACACCACCGGTGTGCGGAGCATCTCCTACGACGGACTGGAGGAGGTGTCCTGGAGCGGCTGGCGCGGCCAGGGCTTCGCTCACCTGGTCAACGGGATCTACCGCCGGCTCGACTCCCGGGACGGCTTCATCTGCGAGGCCTCCAACCCGTCGTCCAACTCGTGGTTCGCCCAGTCGCGGATCAGCTGGGGCGGCATCGGCTGGTCCGATTCCAACTACGCGCAGGTGACCAGGAACAACAACTTCTACCGGGCCAACTTCCTGCCCGCCATGGGCGGTTCACTGCCGATCGGCGGGGGCACGAGCACGCTCGGCGTCGAGCACAACCTGGCCCTCGGCGCGTCGATCGGCGCGAACTTCGGCTGGTTCGAGACGAGCACGGACAGTCTCGCCAAGGGATCCAACACCGCGGCGGTCCTCACCGCGGTACGGATCTGGAACTCCGCCATCGAGGCCGGCGCCTTCACGCCTGCCCAGCAGCAGCTCATGACCGACGAGAAGAAGAACTGGCACCTGAGCGAGATGACGGATGGGAAGGAGTGGTCGCTGCAGGAGCTGGACTCGTCCGGCAGTCCGGTCGGCCAGGCTCAGCCGGTGCAGGCGCCGAAGCCCGGTTTCACGACACCGGAGCCGGCCGACGGCCGCGTGGGTGAGCTGTACGCGTTCAAGGTCACCTCCAGCTCGCCCCGGACGGTCCGGTACGAGGTCACATCCGGCGCGCTGCCCGCCGGACTGAGCCTGAACAAGGACACCGGCGGCATCACCGGAGTCCCCACCGCCCCGGGCACCAAGCGGTTCACGATCACCGCGCGCAACAACGGCATCATGCCCGACGCGGAGGTCACGTACAGCCTGCAGGTCACTCGCGGCTGACAACGGCCTCGGTCGGTCCATGACCGCTGAAAACAGTCAGGGCCACGACGGAAGTGTGACGACACGCCTCAGCGCTTCCCTTCGACGGCGTCCAGAGAGATGTCGTGGCCCTGACTCGCCTGGTTCTTGTACACCGACACCGTGATCGTGACGGGGCCGCACCGTCGATACTGATCCGCGTCATTGCCTGGTACGGGCCGAGCAGTGCGCGCAGGGCGATCTGCCGGCCGGTGATGTGCACACCTGCGGCATGACTGGGGAAGCGCCACCTGCCTCGGACCCGGCGGACTCCACAGGGGCAGATGTGCGCCTTATGCCCCGGTTTCGGGTCAGGAACATCAGCTAGTGCCATGTATCGATCCTCGTCACAGCGGTCGCGGCGAAGAACCGACGGAGTCCGGCCTGTGCAGTCGTCGACAGCCCGCATTCCGGCTCTGCCGACGGCCGGACGTCCACGCCGTCCCGGTGAGCGATTCCTGCCGATGCCGTCCCGCTCGTCGGGCTGCGCCGACAGCGCCATTCCGTTTGGGGAGCGGTGGACATCGAGTTTGAGTGTGAAGGACCCCCTTCGCACATCAGGAGCTCACATGTCGGTGGCGTTCGGTTCACCCTTCGGTTCGGCCGATCCGTTCAGCGATCTACTGAATCGATTCTTCGGGATGTCGCCCGGAACGTCACCCCCAGCCGTGCAGCGCGTACCCATTGGGCGGCTCCTGACGGAGTCGTCGCACGAACTCCTCAACACGGCCGCGCGAAAGGCGGCCGAGGACGGAACTTCCGACCTCGACACGGAGCATCTGCTGTGGGCGGCCACACAGGTCGATCCGGCACGAAGGCTGCTGTCCCAGGCGGGGGGTGGACCCCGAAGCGCTCGCGGCTCACATCGCCGAAGTGCTCCCCCGGGAGTCCGGCGAGCCGTCCGCGGAGCCGGGACTCACGCCGGCGGCGAAGCGCACCCTCGCCGCCGCCTACGCGGATTCGCAGGCGGCAGGGGTTTCCTACATCGGCCCCGAGCACATCCTCGGCGCGCTCCTCGGCGACCCCGAATCCGGTGCCACCCGATTCCTGCGCGCGGAGGACCTGGACGTGCAGAGGCTGCGCGGCCTCACGGAGCGGGCGGCCCGCGCGACGGGTGGTGCTCCCGCTGCCGGGAAGCAGCCGTCCACGACCCTGGACGAGTACGGCAGGGACCTGACCGAGGAAGCGAAGGCGGGGAAGCTCGATCCGGTGGTCGGCCGGGCCGAGGAGATCGAGCAGACCGTCGAAATCCTCTCGCGGCGCTCCAAGAACAACCCCGTGCTCATCGGGGAGCCCGGGGTCGGGAAGACCGCCATCGTGGAGGGACTGGCCCAGCGCATCGTGTCGGGCGAAGTGCCCGACACACTGAAGGACAAGCGGGTCGTCGCCCTGGACCTGTCCGGCATGGTGGCCGGCGCGCAGTACCGCGGACAGTTCGAGGAGCGCCTGAAGAAGGTCATCGAGGACGTCCAGGAGGCGAGCGGCGACATCGTCCTCTTCATCGACGAACTGCATACCGTCGTCGGCGCCGGTGCGACGGGCGAGGGCTCCATGGACGCGGGCAACATGCTCAAGCCCGCACTCGCACGCGGCGAACTCCACGTGGTGGGAGCGACGACGATCGACGAGTACCGCAAGCACGTCGAGAAGGACGCCGCTCTCGAACGTCGCTTCCAACCCGTCCTGATCCCGGAGCCGACGGTCGAGGAGACGGTCCAGATCCTCGAAGGGCTGCGGGACGCCTACGAGGCCCACCACCAGGTCCGCTTCGCCGACGGGGCCCTGGCGGCAGCGGCGGAACTCTCCGACCGCTACATCAGCGACCGGTTCCTGCCCGACAAGGCCATCGACCTGATGGACCAGGCGGGCGCCCGTGTGCGGCTGCGCAGTGCGAGCCGTTCCACCGAGATCGTCAGCCGCGAGGACCGCCTCGCGAAGTTGCGACGGGAGAAGGACCAGGCCGTCGCGGGAGAGGAGTTCGAGAAGGCCTCCGAACTGAAGCAGCAGATCGCCGAGGTGGAGGGCGAGCTCGCGGGAATCGAGGAGCGCCGAGAAGGCGTCGTCTCGGTCACGGCTGCCGACATCGCCGGAATCGTCTCCCGCCGCACGGGGATTCCGGTCTCCCAGCTCACCGCCAGCGAGAAGGAGAGGCTCCTCAAGCTCGAAAAGGAGATGCACGCCAGGATCGTCGGCCAGAACGAGGCGGTCACCGCCGTATCCGAAGCCGTGCGCCGGAATCGAGCGGGCATGGGAGACCCGAACCGCCCTGTCGGTTCGTTCCTCTTCCTGGGGCCGACGGGTGTGGGCAAGACCGAACTCGCCAAGACACTGGCCGAGTTGCTGTTCGGCGACGAGAACCGCATGATCCGGTTCGACATGAGCGAGTTCCAGGAGAAGCACACCGTGGCCCGGCTCGTCGGGGCGCCCCCCGGATACATCGGATACGAAGAGGCCGGCCAGCTCACCGAGAAGGTTCGGCGCCACCCGTACAGCGTGGTGCTGTTCGACGAAGTGGAGAAGGCACACCCCGACGTCTTCAACACCCTGCTCCAGATCCTCGACGACGGTCGTCTCACGGACGGACAGGGCCGCACGGTCGACTTCCGCCACTGCGTGGTCATCATGACGTCCAACATCGGCGCCCATCGCATCCTCGCCCACAAGGGCGACGCGGCCGAGCTCAAGGACGAGCTGATGGAGGACCTTCGGGGACGATTCCTGCCCGAGTTCCTCAACCGCATCGACGACATCATCGTCTTCCACAGTCTCACCGAGGAAGACCTGTCGGAGATCATCGAGCACCTCCTGCGCCGGAGCAAGCACCGCGTCCACGCGCAGGGCATGACGCTGGAGGTCACCGAAGCGGCGAAGAAGCTGCTGGTCGCCCATGGCTACCAGCCGCAGTTCGGTGCCCGTCCGCTGCGCCGCACGATCCAGACGGAACTCGACAACCGCGTCGCCTCACTGCTGCTCGGCGACGAGGCCGGGCCCGGAGACACGATCGTTGCCGATGTGCTGGACAACTCGCTCCACTGCACGGTGCGCAGGGACCCCTCCGACGGCAGTGCGGACCACGAGGACACGGCGAGCACCGGCGCGGCTTGAGGGTCGTGGCGCGGTCCGGCCCGCCTACTGCGGCGCGGGATCCCCGGGGAGGCGTTCCAGTGCGGCGGCGACGCCGGCGTGCCGGGCGACCTCCGTGAGGGCGCCTGCCATGACCGAACCCGGCTCGCGGGCGGCGGTCACCAAACCGACCGGCACGGTCCCGGAGGGCTCGACCATCGGCACCGCCCGCATGCCGTGCGGCACGCCGAAGACGTGCAGCCAGGCGTGCGGCACGATACTGGCCCACCGGCCCGTCCGGACACGGGCGAAGAGCGTGGCCACGGAATCGGTCTCGCCCCTGGGCGACGGACGCGCCCAGGCCTCGGCGAACAACTCGTCCAGCACCCGGCGCCCCTGCATGGCCTCGGTCAGCAGGCAGAGCGGCAGCGCGGACGCCTGCGCCCACGACGCCGCCGTCCGATGGGCGAGGCTGTCGGCGGCATCGGTCAGCAGCACATAGCGCTCCTCGTACAGCGGGACCGCCTGGAAGCTCTCCGAAAGACCTTTGTGCAGATACGTGATTCCGGCGTCGATCTCGAAGTTCTGCAGCTGCCGGAGAATGTCCTGCGACTGCAGGTCCGCCACGATTTCCACGGTGACCAGGGGGTGCGCCACGCAGAACGGGCCGGTCAGCAGGGCGACGGCGCCCGTCGCGGTCGGCACCGAGCCGATCCGCGCCCGGCCGCTCAGCCCGGTGCGCAGGGCCCCGGCCTCGTCCTTGAGGGCATCACGGTCGGCCAGCAGCCGCTGCGCCCGCACCACGATGCGTTCGCCCTCGGGTGTGAGGCCCTCGTGCGTGCGGCCGCGCCGGACCAGTGGCACGTCGAGCTCTTCCTCAAGCTCGACCCGCTTGCGGGTCATCTCCCAGGTGACGTGCTTGATCCCGCTCTCGCAGATGTCCAGATGCAGACCCTTGGTGTCGTCCGGCCACGCGCATCCGGGGCAGTCGAAGCCGGTGTTCTCATGGTTCATCCGCATGATCGCCCGTGGGCCGTCCACCAGCGCGCCCTCGCGTACCAGGAGTCGGGTCACGCTCTTGGCTGCGCCCCAGGCGGCGGCAGGATGGTGGTAGGGGCGGAACTCTGGATTCCGCTCGGGAGCGGGCCCTGCTCCCTTCCATCATTCGGGTACAAGGCGATAGAGGGCACTTTCCTGGCGCGCTATGCCGGGCGGCCCACGCGCGCCATTCGGTTCCCGGACGTATCCGCTCCGGGCGGTCCCGGCAGCCGTTCCCGGGCGGGCGGACGGCGTCCCCCGCAGCCCGGGGGACCGGTGGAACGGCGGGAATCGTGCGCCGCGGTGGCGCAGGGGGCCGCGATACCATCGAGGATGAACTCCGGCCCGATCGGGGCCGGTTGTCGGCCTCGTGCGGACGGTGGGAGGTACGGGCGACATGGTGGACGCCGACCCGGGGCTCTTCGGACCCGAATCCGTCACCTGGCAGCTGCACGGCGACCCGATGATGTGGGTCGCCGGAGTGCGCGCGCTCTACCTCCAGGCGCTGCACCCGCGCGCCGTACGCGGCGTCATGCAGAACTCCGACTTCCGCGAGGACGCCTGGGGGCGGCTGATGCGCACGGCCGGCTTCGTCGGAACGATCACCTACGGCACCACCGAAGCGGCCGAGAAGGCGGGCGCCCGGGTCCGCCGGATCCACCGGCTCCTCAAGGCCACCGACCCGGCGACCGGGGAGACGTACGGCGTCGACGAACCCGAGCTGCTGCTGTGGGTGCACTGCGCCGAGGTCGACTCATACCTCCAGGTCGAACGCCGCTCCGGCTTCCCGCTCACCGAAGCCCAGGCCGACCGCTACGTCGACGAGCACCGCCACAGCGCCCGGCTCGTCGGCCTCGACCCCGCCGACGTACCGGCCACCACCGCGCAGCTCGCCGCCTACTTCGAACGGGTGCGGCCACAACTCGCCGCGTCCCCCGAGGCATTGGACGTCGACGACTTCCTGCGCCGGCCACCCGTCCACGCACTGCTCGTACCGGCGCGCGCACTGCTGTGGCGGCGCGTCGCGGCACTCGCCTACCAGTCACTGCCCCCGTACGCCCATGAGCTCTACGGCAGACCCGTGGGGCCCGCGCGCACCGTCGACCGGCGGCTGCGCACCACCGGAACCGCTCTGCGCTGCATTCCGTCCCGGCTCCGCTGGAAACTCCCGCCCGGTCACATTCTCAACGCGATGGCCCGACTCGGTCCTGGCAGCCGCCCCACCCCGTACAAACTGCGCAGCCGGGCGGCCATACTGGACGGGCCGGGGAGGGCACCGAGGTAGGCGAAGCTACGGGGGCGAGCGCAGGCGATGGCGGACACCAAGCTGATCCAGAGCCGGTACCGACTGCTCGAACTGATCGGGCGCGGCGGAATGGGCGAGGTGTGGCGCGCCCGCGACGAGTCGCTCGGCCGCCACGTGGCCGTCAAATGCCTCAAGCCGATGGGGCCCCGGCACGACCGGTCCTTCACCCGCATCCTGCGCGAACGCTTCCGCCGCGAGGCCCGCGTCGCCGCCGCGCTCCAGCACCGCGGCGTCACCGTCGTCCATGACTTCGGTGAGCACGAGGGCGTCCTCTACCTGGTGATGGAACTCCTCGACGGCCGCAACCTCAGCCAGCTCCTGGAGGACAACAAACAGCACCCGCTGCCGGTGCCCGACATCGTCGACATCGCCGAACAGGTCGCCGACGCCCTCGGCTACACCCACCAGCAGGGCATCGTGCACCGCGACCTCAAGCCCGCCAACATCATGCGCCTCACCGACGGCACGGTGAAGATCTGCGACTTCGGCATCGCCAGGCTCGGCCACGACATCGGCTTCACCTCCCGCCTCACCGGCACGGGCATCGCCATGGGCACCCCGCACTACATGTCGCCGGAACAGATCAGCGGCGGCCACGTCGACCACCGCAGCGACTTGTACTCCCTGGGCTGCGTCCTGTACGAGATCGCCACCGGAGCACCGCCGTTCGACCTCGACGACGCCTGGGCCGTCCTCGTCGGACACCGCGACACCCAGCCCGAACCCCTGCGCACCCACCGGGCCGAACTGCCCGGATTCTTCGACCGCGTCGTCCTGGAACTGCTGGCCAAGACCCCCGAGGAGCGGCCCGTCGACGCGGGCGACCTGCGGCAGCGGATCGCCGTCGGCCGCACCGGCGAGCAGCCGCAGCTCCAGCCCACCGGGCAGGTACGGCTCGCGCCGCCCGTTCCCGTCGTACGGCCCGGGCAGCAGCTGCCGGCCTGGACCCGCTCCATGACCACCGGCCACAAGGCGACCGGCGCCCGCCCCGGGCTCGCCCCGCCCGACCACTGCGCGGGCCTCACCGGCGAGTGGACCACCGGCACCGACCTGCGGCACATCACCGGAGAGCTGCCGCTGCCCAGGGCCGAGCGGCCGACCCCGTCCCCGGAACTGCTCTCCGTCCTCGCCAGCCGGCACAGCGCGGGCCTCAACCTGGGCCGGCTCGGGCACTGGGAGGAAGCCGGCGAGGTGCACCGCGCGGTCGCCGCCGAACGCGAGCACGCGCTGGGCCCCGACCATCCCGACACGCTCTCCAGCCGGTACGAGGTGGCCTTCACCCTCAGCCGCACCGGGCGCGCCTGTGACGCGCTGCGGGAGTTCGGCCGCGTCGCCCAGGGCCGGGAACGCGCCCTGGGCCCCGACCATCCGGAGACCCTCGCGGCCCGCCAGGAGATGGCGTACGTCCTCGGCCGGCTCGGCCGGCACTTCGAGGCCCACCAGGTGTACGCGGCGGTCCTCGCCTCCCGGGAACGGACGATGGGCCCCGACCACCTCGACAGCCTGCGCTGCCGCCACAACCTCGCCTTCAACCTCAGCAGGCTCGGCCGCCTGGAGGACTCCTACCGGATGGCCAGGGACGTGGCATCGGCCCGCAGCCGCCTGCTGGGCGCCGACCACCCCGACACCCTGGTCACGCTCTACGAAGTGGCGTACACGCTCGGCCGGCTGGGGCGCTGGACGGAGGCCCTGCAGACCTACCGGGACGTCGCCCGCGCCCGGGCCCGGGCGCTCGGCGCCGACCATCCCGACACCCTGTCCGCCCGCTACGAGATCGGCATCAGCCTCGGCCGCCTGGGCCGCAGCGCGGAGGCCCTGGAGCTGTACCGCGCCCTCGTCGACGACCGGACCAGGGCGGGCGGTCCCACCGACCCCGAGACGCTCCGCGCCCGCCACGGCCTCGGCGTCAACCTGGGGCGCCTCGCCCGCTGGGAGGAGGCGCTCGCCGAGGCGCGCGACGTGACCGCGATCCGCGCACGCGTCCTGGGTGCCGACCACCCGGACACCCTGGTCAGCCGCCGGGAGATCGCCGTCGGCCTCGGCTGGCTCGGCCGCTGGGCCGACGCCCTGACCGTCTACCGTGAGGTCGCCGAGGCCCGCGAACGGGTCCTGGGCGCCGACCACCCCGACACCCTCGCCGCCCGCAACGACGAGGCGCACTGCCTGGAGCAGGTCGGCCGGGGAGCGGAGGCCGTCGAGCTGTACCGCAGGGTCGCCGCCCTGCGCCGAGGGCGGGACGCGCCGACGGGCTGACCCGCCACCACCGCCTCTGGTCAGGGGATCACATCCCGTGTTACCAAGGGCCATGCACGCACCCGACAGCTATGACGCGGTGATCGTGGGCGGTGGCCACAACGGTCTCGTCGCCGCCGCCTACCTCGCCCGCGCCGGACAGTCCGTCCTGGTCCTGGAACGCCTGGCCACCACCGGGGGAGCGGCCGTCTCCACCCGCCCCTTCGACGGGGTCGACGCCCGCCTGTCGCGCTACTCGTACCTCGTGTCCCTGCTGCCGCGGAAGATCGTCCGCGATCTCGGCCTGGACTTCGCCGTACGCAAGCGGACCGTCTCGTCGTACACCCCGACCGTGCGCGGTGGCCGTGCCACCGGACTGCTCGTCGGCGGGGACCGCACCCGGGACTCCTTCGCCGCGCTCACCGGATCGAACCGGGAGTACGAGGCGTGGCAGCGCTTCTACGGCATGACGCGACGTGTCGCGGAGCGGGTCTTCCCGACGCTCACCGAACCGCTGCCCACCCGGGACGCGCTGCGCGCGCGGATCGGTGACAAGGAGGCCTGGCAGGCGCTCTTCGAGGAGCCCATCGGTGTCGCCGTCGAGGAGAACTTCCGCGACGACCTCGTACGCGGAGTCGTTCTCACCGACGCCCTGATCGGCACCTTCGCCGACGCGCACGAACCGTCCCTGCTCCAGAACCGCTGCTTCCTCTACCACGTCATCGGCGGCGGTACCGGAGACTGGGACGTCCCCGTCGGCGGCATGGGCGCCCTCACCGACGCCCTCGCCCGGGCCGCCCTCGCGGCCGGGGCACAGATCCGCGTACGGCACGAGGCGACCCGGATCGACACCGACGGGACAACGGCCGCGATCACCGTCCGCTCACCCGACGCGGAACACGTCGTCACCGCCCGCCGGGTCCTCGTCAACGCCTCACCGCAGGCGCTCGCCGCGCTCCTCGGTGACGAACCGCCCGCCCCGGCCGAGGGCGCGCAGCTGAAGGTGAACATGCTGCTCACCCGGCTGCCCCGACTGCGTGACCGCTCCGTCGACCCCCGCGAGGCGTTCGCCGGCACGTTCCACATCGCCGAGGGGTACGGGCAACTCGCCGACGCCTACCGGGACGCGGCGGCGGGCCGGCTGCCCTCCGCCCCGCCGTCCGAGATCTACTGCCACTCACTGACCGACCCGTCGATCCTCGGACCCGGCCTCGCCGCGCGCGGCTACCAGACCCTCACCCTCTTCGGGCTGCACACCCCCGCCCGGCTGTTCGCCGCCGACAACGCGGCGACGCGCGCCGAACTGCTCACGGCCACGCTCGCCGAACTCGACGCGCACCTGGACGAGCCGGTCACCGACTGCCTGGCACGCGACGAGAACGGCGAACCGTGCATCGAGGCGAAGACCCCGCTCGACCTCGAACAGGACCTTCGGCTGCCCGGTGGCCACATCTTCCACCGGGACCTCGCGTTCCCGTACGCCACCGAATCCACTGGCCGGTGGGGCGTGGAGACGGCGCACGCCAATGTGCTGCTGTGCGGGGCGGGCGCCGTACGCGGCGGCGGGGTCAGCGGGGTTCCCGGCCACAACGCCGCGATGGCGGCGCTGGGCCGGTGACCGTCGCCGGGGCACTCGCCCGCGCCGCGAAGTCGACGGCGAGGCCTACGCGCGCGAACGCTCAGACGCGATTGACGCGGTACACATCCCGTACGCAGAGGTTGAGGACCGTCGTGGCCACGATGGCACCGGCGCAGACCAGGAGCACGGACCGGTCGGCCCAGGCATGTGCGGCGAACGCGGTGACGAGGTAGCCGAGCGGGATCGCGATGCGTTCCCCGACCCCGTTGAACGAGCTCATGCGCCCCAACTCCTCCTGGGGCACATGTTGTTGGAGTGCGGTGGCCCATGCCACGATGGCGACATCCAGCCCGATGCCGGCGAGCACGGCACTGAGCATCACCCAGGGCAGGGTCAGGCCCGTGCCCAGCGCCAGCAGTGGCAGGCAGAGAGCGCAGCCGGTGATGACGGCAACGGCCAGCAGACGGTACGGCTTCCAGCGCAGGCACACCAGCGTCCCCGCCAGCAGACCGAACGCGAACGCGCCCTGGACGAGCCCCCAGGAACGCGCCCCCTCGTAGTGCTCCTTGGCGACGACCGGGCCGAGGAGCTGAAAGCCTGCCAGCCAGGCGGCGACCACGACCGTCCCGGCCGCGGTGTACGTCCACAGCCAGGTGCGGGAGCGGAATCCGGACCACCCCGCCCGCAGGTCGGCCAGCGCACTCCCCGTCGTGACCGGCGCGCCCAGCCGCAGCCCGAGCATCAGGAGCGCCGCGACCAGGAAGGTGAACGCATCCCACGACAGGGCCCATGCCGGACCGCCGACCGCGACGATCAGCCCGCCGACGACGGGCCCGAGCACCTTGACGGCATTGTTCGGCAGCCGGACCAGCGCATTGGCCTGCTGGAGGTGCTCCGCCGCGACGAGTTGTCCCACCACACCCGTCGCGGCCGGGCCGGTGAAGGCCACGGCGATCCCCGACACGAAGCCGCACGCGGCGATCGAAACGGTCGTCGCCTGATGCGTGGCCACCAGCAGGGCGAGCATCCCCTGCGCGGCCGCGGACAGGAGGTTGCCCAGGAACAGGATCCGGCTGCGCGACAGGCGGTCCGCGAGGACGCCGCCCGCGATGGTGAGGACGATCGTCGGGACCGAGTTCGTGGCCAGCACGATGCCGAGCGACCCGGCCCCTCCTCCCTGTCCGATCACCGCGTAGGCGAGCGCGAGAGGAGCCATCGCGGACCCGGTGGCCGAGACGAGATTGGCGAGAACGAATCGTCGGAAAGCGGCAACACGCAGTGGTTTCAAGGGAGGTGCCGGCAGTTCGACAGCGGACTTCATCTGATTCCTCCGTGGATACTCCGCCCTTCAGGGCGGAGAGGAAACGGACTCCTGCGGAGCAGGGCAAGGGCTGCGATTCGCCGCCAGGGCGGATCACAGTGCTCTGACCCGCAGATTTGACCTTTACGTGCGGTCGCATTAGTTTGTGAGCGTGACCACGAACCGCGTGAAGCGGGCGTTCAAATACCGCTTCTATCCGACGGATGCGCAGGCAGCTGAGCTGTCGCGCACGTTCGGATGCGTGCGGAAGGTCTACAACCTGGCGCTTGCGGCCCGCACGGAGGCGTGGACGCGGCAGGAGCGGGTCAACTACAACCAGACCTCGGCCCTGCTGACGGCGTGGAAGAAAACCGAGGAACTGGCCTTCCTCAACGACGTGTCGTCGGTGCCGTTGCAGCAGACGCTGCGGCACTTGCAGACCGCGTTCACTAACTTCTTCAGCAAGCGGGCCAAGTACCCGCGCTTCAAGGCCCGCAAGAAGTCCCGCAAGTCCGCCGAGTACACCACCAGCGGTTTCCGCTTCCGGGACGGCAGGCTGACTCTGGCGAAGATGGCCGAGCCGCTGGACATCGTGTGGTCGCGCCCGCTCCCGGAGGGGGCGAAGCCGTCCACTGTGACGGTTTCCCAGGACAGCGCCGGTCGCTGGTTCGTCTCCATGCTGTGTGACGACCCCACCGTCAAGCTGCTCCCCGCCACGGATGCGGCGGTCGGTGTCGATGTCGGTCTGAACCACCTCCTGACGCTGTCCACCGGTGAGAAGATCGCTAACCCGAGGCATGAGCGCACGGACCGTGCCCGGCTCGCGAAGGCCCAACGCGCCCTTGCGTGCAAGGCCAAGGGTGACGGCGCCAACCGCAGGAAGGCCCGGCTGAAGGTCGCGAAGATCCACGCCCGGATCGCCGACCGGCGCCGTGACGGCCTGCACAAGCTGACCACTCGGCTCGTTCGTGAAAACCAAACGATCGTGATCGAGGACCTGACCGTGCGCAACATGGTCAAGAACCGGAGCCTGGCCCGCGCCATCAGCGACGCGGCATGGGCCGAGTTCCGCAGCCTGCTGGAGTACAAAGCCCAGTGGCATGGGCGGGAAGTGATCGCGGTCGACCGCTTCTTCCCCTCCTCCAAGCTGTGCTCCGTCTGCGGCACCTTGCAGGACAAGATGCTGCTGCACGTCCGTACCTGGACGTGCGCCTGCGGCACGACCCACGACCGGGACGTGAACGCCGCACGCAACCTGCTGGCCGCCGGACGGGCGGTGTCGGCCTGTGGAGCTGGTGTAAGACCTCAACGGAGAACTCCGGGCGGGCAGTCGGCGATGAAACAGGAAGTCTCACGGCGCGAGCCGTAGGAATCTCCCTCCTTCAGGAGGGAGAGCGTCAAGATCCTCCTGTGATCGGCACAGCGAGCACCCTAGCTCCCGCCCTCGGGAGCGTTCGCAGCGGTAGGCGTACGGCCCCGTCCCGCCCGCCAGGCCCGGTGCCCGGGGCGGTCAGAGGCGTTGCTCGGCCAGGTCGAGCCAGTGCCCGACGTCGCCGGGGGCGAAGTGCCTGATGGCCCAGTCGGCCATGCGCAGACTCATATGGGCCCAGGAGGGACGCAGGACGTCCTCGGGCAGGCCGTCCAGGAGGTCGTCGAGGCGTTTCGTGACGTCCGGTGCCTGCTTGTTGGCGTGCAGCCCGAAGCGCAGGGTGACCAGATCGAAACGGCGGTCCCCTCGGCCGGCGCCGTCCCAGTCGATGACGCCGGTGACCGAGCCGTCGACGGCGAGCAGGTTGCCCGGGTGGAAGTCCTGGTGCACGACGTCGTGCCCGGACAGGTGGTGCGGGTGGTCGGCCCCGACCGACCTGATCCGCCGCTCCAGGTCACCGCTGCGCCGGCTGTGTCGGCGCAGCGGCTCGTGATGACAGTAACCGGGGCCGTCGTCGAGCAGATACAGGTTCATCGACGGGACATCCGTACGTCCGGTCAGCAGCCCCGCCTGCGACTCGTTGAGGGTGAGTGCCTGATCCAGCCCACGGTGGTCCAGGCGCCGCGTCGGCGTGCCCGGCAGGAGCTCCTGGACCAGTGCCACCGCGTGACCCACCTGGACCGCCAACTCCGTCGACGGGCACGGATACCCCCGAGCGCGCAGCACCTCGCACACCGCCAGCGGTCCGGCCCGCAGGTCCTCGATGCGGGTGTCCGGCCGCGATTTCAGCACGGAACGGTGACCGTCGGGCCACCGCACGTACGCGGCACCGACCTCCCCTCCGGAACAGGGTCCCTCCACGACCAGCCGGACACCTGCCTCGGCATACAGTGCCGCTGTCAGCCGGTCGGCATCCAGTCGTTCGGTGCGTGTCCAGGTCTGCGGAGATGCGGTCATCGGAGCATTCTCCGCTGCCGGGCCTCCGCCTCCAGGAGGGGGTGCCGCCGACGCACTACTGCCTCGGAGTTGTCCGGCCGCTGTGACCGTGCCGGGAAAGGGGGACGGCCCTTCCCCGGCACGGCCGGTCAACGGTTCGACGGCCCGCTACGGCCCGTCGGTCCCGCTACGGCCCGTCGGTCCCGCTACGGCCCGTCGGTCCCGCTACGGCCCGGCGGGCCCGTCAGGTCCGGCACGACCTGACTCGGTCCGCCACGACCTGACTCGGTCCGCTGCGGTACGCTCCCGGTCCGTCTCAGTCCGACGAAGCCGTCCACCCCAGCGCCTCGATGCGCGCGGCGTCGCCGTCCCGACTCTCGTCGAAGACCGTCCGATCGCCGTCCTCGACCCGGACCGCGTCCACGTACACCCCGCGCCCGGCGTACAGCCGGTCCGTGGCGTACCGCCACCGCAGCCGCACCTCCTTGCCGCGCCACGCGGCGAGGTCCGCGTCGAGACGGTGCCACACCCGGCCGGACCAGCCGGAGACCGAACCCGTCGGACGGGGTTCGGGCTCGGGCTCCGGGTGGTGGTCACCGGCCATCGGTACGGTGGTGAACGGCACCGGCTGCCAGGTCGCCCCGGCATCCGCCGACGCCTCCAGGTGGAGGAAGTCGGACCCGGGCTCGGTGTCCCACCAGAGGGCCGAACTCAGCCGGGCCCGCGAGGACGTCGGACGCAGCGCGGGCAGGGTGAGCGTGGCGTTGGTGGCGCTCGCCAGTCCCGAGAACCACGCCGTACGTCCCCGGACGGGACGGACCGCGACGGCGCGCGCCATCTGGTTGGCGGCGGCAACGCGCGGCGCGCTGCCGGAGCGCCAACTGCGCACCGGGTGCACCGAGTTGCCGAGGACGATCAGGAACGAGTCGGTGGTCGGGTCCAGGACCAGGCTGGTTCCGGTGAAACCGGTGTGGCCCGCCGTGCGTGGGGTGGCCATGGCCCCCATGTACCAGTGCTGGTAGAGCTCGAAACCCAGACCGTGCGCATCTCCGGGGAACGCGGTGTTGAAGTCCGTGAACAGCAGGTCCACCGAGTCCGCGGAGAGGATCCTCGCCCGGCCGTAGACCCCGCCGTTGAGCAGCGTACGGGCCAGGATCGCGAGGTCCCAGGCGCAGGAGAAGACACCGGCGTGGCCCGCCACGCCGTCCAGGCTGTACGCGTTCTCGTCGTGCACCTGGCCCCAGACCAGCCCGCGGTTCAGGCCGGACCAGGGGAGCCGGGCGTCCTCGGTCGCGGCGATCTTCGGCTTCCAGGAGGCCGGTGGGTTGTAGCGCGTGCGCTGCATGCCGAGCGGAGCGGTGATCTCCTCGCGGAGCAGGACGTCCTCGGTGCGGCCGGTGATCTTCTCCAGGACCAGTTGCAGCGAGATCAGATTGAGGTCGGAGTAGAGGTACACCGTGCCGGGCGGGTTGGCAGGCACCTCGTTCCACAGCAGCTCCAGCTTCCCCTCCCGGGTCGGAGCCTTGTACAGCGGAATCCAGGCACGGAAGCCCGAGGTGTGCGTGAGGAGCTGACGGATGGTGATGTCCTGCTTGCCGCCGCCGGCGAAATCGGGCAGATACGAGGCGACCTTCGCCTCCAGTTCCAGCTTGCCGCGCTCGATCTGCTGCACGGCCAGGATCGAGGTGAACAGCTTGGACACCGAAGCCAGGTCGAAGACGGTGTCCTCGGCCATGGCGATCTGCTGATCGGGCGGGAACTCCACCCCCGTATCGGTCTTCTCGTCGTACGCCGCGTAGCGCACGGCCTTGCCGATCGGGTGGTGCAGAGCCACCGTGCCGCCCCGCCCGGCGAGCAGTACCGCACCGGCGTACCAGGGGTGCTTGGGGGAATCGGAGAGGAACTTCTCCGCATCGGCGACCAATTGGTCCAGCGGCCCCTGCAACAGCCCGGCGCGGGCGGCGGATCCGCGCCGCAGCGTCGGCCGGCCCTGCGCGGACGCCGCGTCCGTCCCGGTCCCTGCGCGCATACCCGACGACTCCGCCTCCGACTCCATGGCCGACGCCCGCTCCGCGAACGGAATCGGCGCCAGGGCGAGTGCTCCGCCCAGAGCCAGCATCCCACCGCCCAGCCTGCGCCGGCTGATCCCTCTCCCGGCCGCGTCCTCGGACATCCGGAACCCCTTCCTGCCGTTACCTGCCGCGTGAAAGTAACTTTCGAAGTCGTGTCCGGCAGTGAAACTTCCTGCCGAAGCAGAGATTACTGTCACCACTGCCGTCGCGGGGGCCCCCGGCGTCACAAAGAATCTGACACTGCATCAGAAAATCTCTTCCCTCGCCTGTCCGACTGCGGCATCCTGCGGCCCATGGAGACGGAGCTGAGCAAGAAACTGGGAGTCGAGCACGCCATCTTCGGCTTCACGCCGTTCCCCGCGGTGGCCGCGGCCATCACCCGGGCCGGCGGATTCGGCGTACTCGGCGCGGTCCGCTACACCGCCCCCGGCGACCTGGCACGCGACCTCGACTGGATGCAGGAGCACACCGACGGAAAGCCGTACGGCCTCGACGTCGTCATGCCCGCGAAGAAGGTGGAAGGGGTGACCGAGGCCGACGTCGAGGCGATGATCCCGGCCGGACACCGCCAGTTCGTCCAGGACACCCTGGCCAGGCACGGCGTACCGGAGCTGGCGGAGGGCGAGGCGTCCGGCTGGCGCATCACCGGATGGATGGAGGAAGTCGCCCGCAACCAGCTCGACGTCGCCTTCGACTACCCCATCAAACTCCTGGCCAACGCCCTCGGCTCACCGCCCGCCGACGTCGTCCGACGCGCCCACGACCAGGACGTCCTCGTCGCCGCGCTCGCCGGAAGCGCCAAGCACGCCCGCCACCATGCGGACGCGGGCATCGACATCGTCGTCGCCCAGGGATACGAGGCGGGCGGCCACACCGGCGAGATCGCCTCCATGGTCCTGGTCCCGGACGTGGTCGACGCGGTGGGCCCGCTCCCCGTCCTCGCCGCCGGCGGCATCGGCAGCGGCGAGCAGATCGCCGCCGGGCTCGCCCTCGGCGCCCAGGGCGTCTGGCTCGGCTCCCTCTGGCTGACGACCGAGGAGGCCGACCTCCACTCCCGCGCGCTGACCCGCAAGCTCCTTGCCGCGGGCTCCGGCGACACCGTCCGCTCCCGCGCGCTCACCGGCAAACCCGCACGCCAGCTCCGTACCGAATGGACCGACGCCTGGGACGACCCGGCAGGACCCGGCACCCTGCCCATGCCGCTCCAGGGGCTGCTGGTGGCCGACGCCGTCTCCCGCATCCAGAAGTACGAGACCGGCGCGCTGCTCGGCACCCCCGTCGGCCAGATCGTCGGCCGGATGAACAGCGAGCGCAGCGTGCAGGCCGTATTCGACGACCTGACCCGCGGCTTCGAACGTGCCTTGGACCGGATCAACCGCATCGCCGGACGGAGCGCCTCATGACCCCGCCCCCCAACGGCTTCTGGGCGCAGGCCGCCGCCGACCTCGGCCGTACGGTCCTGACCGCCCCCGACGGCGAGAGCTGGACGGCGGGCCGGCTGCACGCCGCGGCCAACCGCCTGGTCCACGGACTGCGCGCGGCCGGGCTCCGGCAGGGCGACGCCTTCGCGGTCGTCCTGCCCAACGGCGTCGAGTTCTTCACCGCGTACCTCGCGGCCACCCAGGCCGGCTTCTATCTCGTACCCGTCAACCACCACTTCGTCGGACCCGAGATCGCCTGGATCGTCTCGGACTCCGGCGCCAAGGTGCTCATCGCCCACGAGCGGTTCGCGCAGGCGGCGGCCGAGGCGGCCGACGAGGCGAAGCTCCCGGTCGGCCAACGCTATGCGGTGGGCACGGTCGACGGATTCCGCCCGTACGCCGAACTGCTCGAAGGACAGCCCGATGCGCCCCCCGAGGCCCGCACCCTCGGCTGGGTCATGAACTACACCTCCGGCACCACCGGCCGGCCGCGCGGCATCCGCCGTCCGCTCTCCGGCAAGCTTCCCGAGGAGAGCCATCTCGGCGGATTCCTCGGCATCTTCGGCATCAAACCCTTCGACGGCAACGTCCATCTGGTCTGCTCGCCGCTCTACCACACGGCCGTCCTCCAGTTTGCGGGCGCGTCCCTGCACATCGGGCATCCGCTGGTCCTGATGGACAAGTGGACGCCCGAGGAAATGCTGCGGCTCATCGACACCCACCGCTGCACCCACACGCACATGGTCCCGACCCAGTTCCACCGCCTGCTCGCCCTCCCCGACGACGTGAAGCGGGGCTACGACGTCACGGCCATGCGGCACGCCATCCACGGTGCGGCGCCCTGCCCCGACCACGTCAAACGCGCCATGATCGACTGGTGGGGGAGGTGCGTCGAGGAGTACTACGCGGCCAGCGAGGGCGGTGGCGCCTTCGCCACCGCCGAGGACTGGCTGAAGAAGCCGGGCACCGTGGGCAGGGCCTGGCCGATCAGTGAACTCGCCGTCTTCGACGACCACGGCGACCGCCTGCCGCCCGGCGAACTCGGCACCGTCTACATGAAGATGAACACCGGCGGTTTCAGCTACCACAAGGACGAGACCAAGACGAGGAAGAACCGCATCGGCGACTTCTTCACCGTCGGCGACCTGGGCATCCTCGACGAGGACGGCTACCTCTTCCTCCGCGACCGCAAGATCGACATGATCATCTCCGGCGGTGTCAACATCTACCCCGCCGAGATCGAGGGCGCCCTTCTCAGCCACCCCGCGGTCGCCGACGCGGCCGTCTTCGGCATTCCGCATCCCGACTGGGGCGAGGAGGTCAAGGCGGTCGTCGAACCGGCCCCGGGACACGGGACGGGGGAAGCGCTCGCCGCCGGCATCCTGTGCCACTGCGAACACCTTCTCGCCGGGTACAAGCGGCCCCGGAGCATCGACTTCATCGCGGAGATGCCCCGCGACCCCAACGGCAAGCTGTACAAACGACGGCTGCGCGACCCGTACTGGGAAGGGCACCACCGGGCCGTGTGAGACCACCGGGCCGGTGCACCGCGGCTGAGACGCGGGCGGGCACCGGGGGCCGTGGCCCGGGGTACCGCTGCGCGAGCGGCCCTTGCCGACGGAACGCCGCCCACGGGATCATGACGCCCCAGGGAGAATCAGCTGTCGGACGTACCGGCGTCCGGCACGACCGGGACCATTTCGGGGGAGTCGTGATCATTGCCGTCGTGTATCTCGTCGTCGCCGTGGGCGCGGCCGTGTTCTACGGGGGGATCCTGGACCGTCAGCTCCAGGGACCGCGGCTGCGGGCCGCCTGGGCGGACGGCCCACCGCACAGGCCCGGTGCACGGCCCTGCGTACGGAGGAGGGCCAGGACGCCGAGGGAGCCCCCGTCGTCCGCGGCTACGCCACCCTGGAGTTCCGTACGGCCGACGGCCGCACCGTCGGCTTCGAGGAACGGCAGGCACGCCTCACCCCGGCCGAGGGGGAGTTCCTGACGGTGTACTACAGCGCGCGGAACCCGGAGGCCGCGACCCCCCGGGCCCCGTCGTTCGTTCCGCGCCACGCCAGGGCCCTGACCGCCGCCGTGGGCAGCGTGTTCGCGGTTATCTCGGCGACCGTCCTGGCCCTGGTCCTCTGAGCGTCGCCGCCGTGGTGCGTCCAACGGCATGCGGGACGGCGAACGGGCCCTGACCTGCCGTCGGTCCGTGCCCGCGTCTCGCACGACGGCCCGAAAAAACGAGTGGTGAGCGGAGCCGGGTCCCCGTACCTTGTGCGCCCGTGACTGATGTCCCCAAGCACTCGACCACCGAACCGGCCGCGCCGTCCACGGACCGGGACGCGTCCGTCTCCTGGGAGTCGACGGAGAAGACCGGCCGTCCGCCGGTGCGATCCGAAACCGATGAGGGACTGTTCTCCAGAAGGTACGTGGCCGCGACCGCCAGTTTCTCCGCGGTGATGTTCCTGACCGGACTCGCGGCGCTGGCCGTGGTGCCGACCCTGCCGACGGCCGCACGGGATCTGGACGGGGTGTCGCTCTTCCCGCTGGTGGCGGGATGCTTCGTGGCCGCCGGCCTGCTGGGCGGGGTCCTGGGCGGCCATTGGGCGGACCGGTCCGGCGCACGACGTCCGCTGGCGGCGGGCATGGTGCTGGCGGTGGTCACCCTGCTGGTCTCGGCGGCGAGCACCTCCATCTGGCAACTGGCCGTCGGCCGCTTCCTGGACGGACTCGCGAGCGGGATGGTGGCGGTGGCGATCAACACCGCCATCGGGCAGGCCTACCCCGACCGACTGCGGCCGCGCGTCCTGGCGTTGATGAGTGCCTGCTGGGTCGTCCCGTCGCTGGTCGGTCCGCCACTGGCCGGGGTGGTGGCCGAATGGTGGTCCTGGCGGGCGGTGTTCTTCGGTCTGGCCGCGCTGACCGTGCTGCCGGCCCTGGCCGTGGTGGCCGTGCTGCGCGGCCGTTCCTGGCCGGCGACCCCCGCGCCGTCGGGGGACGGGCAGCCGCGCCCCGCGCTGATGGTGGCGACGGCGGTGAGCGTGGGTGCGGCGGTGGGGCAGTACGGCGTCGCGGGCTGGGATCCGCGCCATCTGCTGTTCGTGACGGGAGGGTTCGCCCTGCTGGTCGTGTTCGCGCCCCGGCTGCTGCCGCAGGGCACCTGGCGTGCCGCGCGCGGCCTGCCGGCCACGGTGCTGCTGCGCGGCATCAGTTCGGGGGTGTTCTTCACACTGGAGGCACTCGTGCCCCTGCTGCTCGTCACCGAGCGGGGCGTGCGTCCCGTGTCGATCGGCCTGGCCTTCACGGGGGCCGCCGTGGCCTGGGCCGCCTCTTCCTGGGTGCAGGGCCGCCTGGAGCGCCGCCCCCGGCACCACTTGGTCGTGGCCGGTGCGCTGGTACTGACCGCGGCGGTCGCTGTCGCCGCCGTCGGGACACTGCCCGGGGTGCCCGCCGTCATCGCCGCGTCGGCCATGATCGTCGCGGCCGTCGGCATGGGCCTGCTCGCACCGTCCCTCACCGTGCTGTCGCTCTCGCACGCCCCGGCCGGGCGGCAGGGCTATGCCAGCAGCGCGATGCAGACCAACCAGAACCTCGGCCAGATCATGGTTCTGGGGGTCTCCTCCGCCCTGTTCAACGCCTGCCTGAGCGCCGGTGCGACCGGCCACGCCGGCTACGGCGCCGCCTTCGTCCTGCTGCTCGCGCCCTGTGTCCTGGCCGCCCTGTTCGCCACCCGTACCCGCAGTGCCTGAACGCCCCCCACCGTCCTACGCCCCCGACAGGCACCCGGACCCTTGACCACCGCGTTCCGGCCGCACAGGATCACGCCATGACAGGTGTACGGAGCAGCACAGTCGACGGCGTCGTGGCGCGCAGCGCCCGGCGAACCCCCGAGCGGACCGCCCTGCGGTACGCGGACCGGACCTGGACCTACGCGGAACTCGACGCCGCCGTCAGCACCGGGGCAGCGGTCCTCACCGGCGAGCACGGGCTGCGCCCCGGCGACCGCGTCGCCTCTTACGCGCACAACTCCGACGCGTATCTGATCGGCTTTCTCGCCTGTGCCCGTGCGGGCCTGGTCCATGTGCCGGTCAACCAGAACCTCACCGGCGACGACCTCACGTACCTCCTCGAACAGTCCGGCAGCACCCTCGTCCTCACCGACCCGGACCTCGCCGGCCGTATTCCGGCCGCGTTCCCGGTACGCGTGCTGCGCGACGCGCCGGGCTCGTTCCTCGACGCCACCGCCACCCCGCGCCCCTTCACCCCGGAGCGGGAACCGGCCGCGGAAGATCTCGTGCAACTGCTCTACACCTCGGGCACCACCGCGCTCCCCAAGGGCGCGATGATGACCCACGGCGCGCTCGTCCACGAGTACGTCAGCGCGATCACGGCGCTCGACCTGCGCGCCACCGACCTGCCCGTCCACTCACTGCCGCTCTACCACTCCGCGCAGATGCACGTGTTCCTGCTGCCCGCTCTCGCGGTCGGCGCACAGAACATCATCCTCGACGCACCCGACGCGGACCGGATCTTCGACCTCGTCGAAACGGGGCAGGCCGACAGCGTCTTCGCCCCGCCCACCGTATGGATCGGCATCTCTCAGCACCCCGGATTCACCACCCGGGACCTCGACGGACTGCGCAAGGCGTACTACGGCGCGTCGATCATGCCCGTACCCGTACTGGAACGGCTCCGCGACCGGCTGCCCGCGCTCGCCTTCTACAACTGCTTCGGGCAGAGCGAGATCGGACCGCTCGCCACCGTCCTCGGACCGGACGAGCACGAGGGCCGGATGGACTCCTGCGGCAGGCCCGTCCTCTTCGTCGAGGCCCGGGTCGTCGACGAGGACGGCAAGGAGGTCCCCGACGGCACGGCCGGTGAAGTGGTCTACCGCTCGCCCCAGTTGTGCGACGGCTACTGGGACAAGCCCGAGGAGACCGCAGAGGCGTTCCGCGACGGCTGGTTCCACTCCGGTGATCTGGCCGTGCGCGACGCGGAGGGCTTCCTCACCGTCGTCGACCGGGTGAAGGACGTCATCAACTCCGGTGGTGTCCTCGTCGCCTCCCGCCAGGTCGAGGACGCCCTCTACACCCATCCCGCAGTCGCCGAGGTCGCGGTCGTCGGCCTGCCCGACGACCGCTGGATCGAGGCCGTCACGGCCGTCGTCGTCCTGCGCGGCGAAGCGACACCGGCCGAACTCATCGGCCACGCCCGCGAGCGGCTCGCCCCTTTCAAGGCCCCGAAGCAGGTCCTGTTCGTGGCCGAACTGCCCCGCAACGCGAGCGGAAAGATCCTCAAGCGGGAACTGCGCGACCGGTTCGCGTAGGGGATCCTGCACGTGTCGTGCGGGGCACCCGCCGACGTGGCGGTCCGGCCCCGGCAGCACGCCACCGGAGCGAACGGGCCGCGCCGTTGCGGCACGTGTCCCACTCCCCGGCACGAACCGGACCAGAAGGCGCCCTATCGGTCGCCGCGCTCGTCCACGATCCGCTTGATCTTGCCGACCGACCTCTCCAGCGTCCCGGGGTCGACGATCTCGACCCCGACCGACACCCCGATCCCGTCCTTGACGGCCGCCGTGATCGACACCGCGGCGGCCGTCCGCTGCTCCGTCGTGGCCCCCGCCCGGGCCTCCACCCGTACGGTCAGGGCGTCGAGGCGGCCCTCGCGGGTCAGCCGCAGCTGGAAGTGCGGTGCGAGCCCCGGCGTACGCAGCACGATCTCCTCGATCTGGCTCGGGAAGAGATTCACCCCGCGCAGGATCACCAGATCGTCGCTGCGCCCCGTCACCTTCTGCATCCGCCGGAACACCCGCGCCGTGCCCGGCAGCAGCCGGGTCAGGTCCCTCGTCCGGTAACGGATCACCGGCATGGCTTCCTTGGTGAGCGAGGTGAACACCAGCTCGCCCTCCTCGCCCTCCGGCAGCACCTCACCGGTGAACGGGTCGACGACCTCCGGATAGAAGTGGTCCTCCCAGATGTGCAGCCCGTCCTTGGTCTCCACGCACTCCTGCGCGACACCGGGCCCCATCACCTCCGACAGTCCGTAGATGTCGACCGCGTCGATCGCGAACCTCTCCTCGATCTCGCGCCGCATCTCCTCCGTCCACGGCTCGGCACCGAAGATCCCGACCTTCAGGGAGGTCGTCCGCGGATCGACGCCCTGCCGCTCGAACTCGTCGAGAAGCGTCAGCATGTACGACGGGGTCACCATGATGATCTCGGGCCGGAAGTCCTGGATCAGCTGGACCTGACGGGCCGTCATGCCTCCGGAGGCGGGAATGACCGTGCAGCCGAGCCGTTCCGCTCCGTAGTGCGCACCCAGGCCGCCGGTGAACAGCCCGTATCCGTAAGCGACATGGACCTTCTGCCCGGGGCGGCCGCCGGCCGCCCTGATCGAGCGGGCGACCATGTCCGCCCAGGTGTCCAGGTCCCGCTCGGTGTAACCGACGACGGTCGGCCGGCCGGTCGTCCCGCTGGACGCGTGGATCCTGCGCACGCGCTCCTCGGGGACGGCGAACATGCCGAAGGGGTAGTTGTCGCGTAGATCGGCCTTGGTCGTGAAGGGGAAGCGGGCAAGATCGGCGAGCGTACGGCAGTCGTCCGGGCGCAGACCTGCCTTGTCGAACGCGGCCCGGTAATGGCCGACGTTCTCGTACGCGTGGTGCAGCGTGGCCCGCAACCGCTCCAGCTGGAGTGCCTCCAGCTCGTCCCGGCCTATTCGTTCCGCCGCGTCCAGCAGAGGCATCATCCGGATTTCCCCTTCCGAGCAGTCGACCGATCGTTCGGTCGACCTTTCGGTAGTAGTAATTCAGGATGTTCCGTCTCCTGGCAAGAGGGGTGGCGCACACCATCCCTCCCGGCAACTCTCCGTGACGTGGATACGTGGCGTATGTGCCGGTCTTCCACGCGTACGACGGGACCGGTCCCGTCGTACGCCATCGACCTGCGTGGCACCGGGGGCTCCGCGGTGCCGGACGACCCGGCACCCGGGCCGTCATCATCGACGTCACCGGCCGGGACCGGGCGGCACACGGCTCGCGTACCGGGTGCGGGGTGATCCGTTCCCCGACGGCTACCGGGCGCTCACGACCGGTGCAGCAGCGAGGTCAGGACCTCCCGGAGCGTGGCCTCGGCATCGGCCACCGGCCCCGTCGACCGCCAGGCCACGAAGCCGTCGGGACGCACCAGGACCGCGCCTTCGGGGGTCGTACCGTGGAGCTCCGCCCAGTCGGCCCCGTTCTCCGGTTCCAGATCGGCTCCCGGGCCGATGCCGTAAGCCTGAAGTCGTACCGACAGCCCGTCGGCGACCCGGGCCGCCGCCCGCCGCCACACCAGGTCCTCACCGTCCGTGAGCAGCACGAAGGTGTGCTCGTACAGATCCAGCGTGGACTTGCGCTCACCGTCCTGACGGACCCACAGATGCGGTGAGCGGCTGCCTGGTTGACCGTTCAGCTGCATTCCCTGCGGCACCACCGGCTGTCCCGGATCGGCGCCCAGCACGGCACCACGGACATAGCGGTAGCCCAGTGCCACGGTGAGCATCCCGCCCTGCTTCCCGCCGCCCACACCTGGCGCCGCGGCGTATCCCGGGTGGCTGTGCTCGCTGGAACGCGCCGAGGCCCGCGCGCTCGTCGCCTGCGCCACCGGCAGCCGCTCCGCCTCGTAGGTGTCCAGCAGACCCGGGCCCGCCTCGCCCTTCAGCACGGCGGCGAGCTTCCACGCCAGGTTGTGCGCGTCCTGGATACCGGTGTTGGAGCCGAACGCCCCGGTGGGCGACATCTCGTGGGCCGAGTCCCCGGCGAGGAAGACCCTGCCGGACGAGTACCGCTCCGCGACCCGCTCCGCGGCGTGCCACGGGGCCCTGCCGGTGATCTCGATGTCGATCCCCGGAGCACCGACCGCCGTACGGATGTGCTCGGCGACCCGCTCGTCGGTGAAGTCCTCGAGGGTTTCCCCGAGTTGGGGCTGCCACGGCGCGTGGAACACCCACTCCTTCTCATTGTCGACCGGCAACAGGGCACCGTCCGCTGCGGGGTTGGTCAGATAGCAGACGATGAAGCGCCGGTCGCCCAGCACATCGGCGAGCTGCCGGGAACGGAAGGTGATGCTCACGTTGTGGAAGAGGTCGCCGGGCCCCGTACGGCCGATGCGCAGCTGCTCACGGATGGGGCTGCGCGGCCCGTCGGCCGCGACGAGGTAGTCGGCGCGCACACTGATGTGCTCCCCGGTTTCCCGGTTCTTGAGTGCCGCGTCCACCCCCGACCCGTCCTGGTCGAAGCTCTGCATCTCGGTGGAGAACCGCAGGTCACCGCCCTGTTTGCGGGCCAGCTCCACCAGTACGGGTTCCAGGTCGTTCTGGCTGCACAGGCACCAGCCGCTCGGGCTGAAACGGGCGAGCCCGCCGCCCGGGTCGATCTCCTTGAACAGCCACTCCTGGTCGTCGCCGGTGAGCGAACCGGCCTGCAGAATCCCGTGATTGTCGGCGAGTACCGACGCTGCTTCCCGGATGCCCGGCTCGGCACCCGCCGTACGGAACACCTCCATCGTGCGCACGTTGTTGCCGCGTCCGCGCGGGTGGGTCGAGGTGGACCGGTGCTTCTCGACCAGCAGGTGCTCAATGCCGAGCCGGCCGAGGAAAAGTGAGGTGGACAGGCCCACCAGGGAGCCGCCCACGATGAGGACCGGTACGCGAATGTCGACGTTCTCGTTCATCAGTTGCTCCAGCTCGGACGCTGTTCGGTTGCCTTGTTCCATGCCCTCGCCGGAGCGGTTCGGACGGTCGCTCACCTGAACGGTTCATAAATCTCGCGCCACCCGGACCAGCGTTTCACGATCGGTCACGGAGACGATGCCCGCGGTCACGGGGGCGGACCGCTCACATCCGCCGGGAGAGTCCCTGCTCCGAACCACTCGCCAACCGACGGTCGACGGCATGCCACCGGGCTTGTCCACGACACCGTCTCGAAGGAGACCGAAAGATGACCACCACCCTCTCGGAACGGATCTCCCAGTCCGCCTTCGACGGTTCCAGGCTGCGGGTCGTCCTGCTGCTGGACCTGTACGACGGGGCCCAGAAGGAGTTCCTGGAGGCGTATGAGCACCTGCGTAATCAGGTGGCATCCGTCCCCGGGCACATCAGCGACCAGCTGTGCCAGTCCATCGAAAACCCCTCGCAGTGGCTGATCACGAGCGAATGGGAGAGCGCACCGCCGTTCCTCGCCTGGGTGAACAGCGAGGAGCATGTGGCGACGGTGCAGCCGCTGCACAACTGCGTGCGCGACACCCGTTCGCTGCGCTTCAGCGTCCTGCGGGAGACCGGGAAGTCGTTCGAGATGGCGCCCGAGACGGCCAAGGGCAGGCTGCAGGCGTCGCCCCGTCTCGGCGACGGGGTGGTGCGCCACGCGCTGACTTTCACCGTCAAGCCCGGCACCGAGGACATCGTGGCGAAGATCCTGGCCGACTACGACTCCCCGAATGCTCGTGTCGACGAAGACACCCGATTGCGCCGCACTTCGCTCTTCATGCACGGAAACCGCGTGGTGCGGGCGGTCGAGGTCGAGGGCGACCTCCTCGCGGCCCTGCGCCACGTCGCCCGGCAGCCCGAGGTCAGGGCCGTCGAAGAGGCCATCAACCCGTATCTGGAGCAGGACCGGGACCTCAGCGACCCGGACTCCGCCCGGATGTTCTTCACCCGGGCGGCGCTCCCCACCGTCCATCACGTCACCGCTGGCCGGCACAAGGCCGAGGACGTCCGCCGGCACGCGCTCTTCTACCAGGCCAAGGAGGGCTGCGGCATGGCACTCGCCCGGCTGCTCGCCGGCCACGACGAGGAGGCCGCCGACGACCCCGCGAGCATCATCGACAGCAGCACCATCTTCCAGCGCGACGACGTCGTCGTCCGCCTCCTCGAAGCAATCGAACCGATCGACGCGCAGTCCGCTCAGGCGGTCGGCATCGACGGCCCCGGCAAGGTGGCCAGGCTCGGACGTCTCCTCGACGGCGGCGCGAAGGCCGTGCCCACGAACGACCAGGGGATCTCGCACTTCCTCGCAGAGTCCGAGATGACCCTGATCACCGATCGGCGGGCCATGGAGTCCTGAACCGCGCATCCGCACCCTGGGGGGTTCTCGCTCAACCCGTCAATACAACGCGCAATGCGCCAGGAGGAAAGCAGTCATGACCATGCACCGGCCACGCATCGTGGACCTCAGCGAGACGCAGCCCAACCGCAGGCGCGGAGGCGACCTTCGTGCCATGCTCACGCCGACAGCGGTGGGAGCCACCAGCGGCTTCATGGGGCTGGCCATCGTTCAGCCCGGCGACCGCATCGGCGAGCACTACCACCCGTACTCCGAGGAATTCGTGTACGTCGTGAACGGTCTCCTGGAGGTGGATCTGGATGGTGAACCGCACAGGATGCGGCCCGACCAGGGCCTGCTGATCCCTCCCCATGTACGCCACCGGTTCCGCAACGTCGGCGACGTCGAGGCACGCATGGTCTTCCATCTCGGCCCGCTCGCCCCGCGCCCGGAACTCGGCCACGTCGACACCGAGCACACCGAGTCCGCCGAGCACGCCCCGTCCGCCGAGCACACACGGTCCGCCGGACGCGTCGCGCCGCCGGAACGAACGGAGGCCGCCTCATGACCCGCCGCGTGGGGGTCACCGGTGTCGGCGTCGTGGCCCCCGGCGGCATCGGCGCACCGGCCTTCTGGGACCTCCTCGCGAACGGACGCACCGCGACCCGTGGCATCACGCTCTTCGACCCGGCCGGCTTCCGGTCCCGGATCGCCGCCGAGTGCGACTTCGACCCGGCAGCGCACGGACTGGACGCGGACCAGGTCGCCAGGTCCGACCGGTACGTCCAGTTCGCGATGGTGGCCGCCAGGGAGGCCCTCGGCGACGCGGGACTCGACCCGGAGAAGGTGGACCCCTGGCGCATGGGGGTGTCGCTGGGCACCGCGGTCGGCGGCACCACCCGACTGGAGCACGACTACGTCGCCGTCAGTGGCAGCGGCGCCCGCTGGGACGTCGACCACCGGCCGGCCGGCCCGCACCTGGAGCGGGCCTTCTCACCCAGCTCCCTCGCCTCGGCGGTGGCCGAACAGGTCGGCGCGCACGGCCCGGTGCAGACCGTCTCCACGGGCTGCACCTCCGGCCTGGACGCGATCGGGTACGCCTTCCAGTCCATCGAGGAGGGCCGCGTCGACGTCTGCGTCGCCGGGGCGTCCGACTCACCGATCACCCCGATCACGGTGGCGTGCTTCGACGCGATCAAGGCCACCTCGGCGAACAACGACGATCCGGAGCACGCCTCCCGGCCGTTCGACTCCCGCCGCGACGGCTTCGTCATGGGCGAGGGCGGAGCGGTGCTCGTCCTGGAGGAGCTGGAGCACGCCCGCGCCCGCGGCGCGACCGTCTACTGCGAGATCTCGGGCTATGCCACCTTCGGCAACGCCTACCACATGACCGGGCTGACCCCCGAGGGGCTGGAGATGGCCGAGGCGATCAACCGGGCGCTCGGTCACGCCCGGATAGACGGCTCGCAGATCGACTACGTCAACGCACACGGCTCGGGCACCAAGCAGAACGACCGGCACGAGACTGCGGCCGTGAAGCGGGCACTGGGCGCGCACGCCTACGACGTACCGATGAGTTCCATCAAGTCCATGGTCGGCCACTCGCTGGGGGCGATCGGGGCCATAGAGATCGCGGCCTGCGTACTCGCCCTGGTCCACCAGACGGTACCGCCGACCGCGAACTACGAGAGCCCGGACCCGGAGTGCGACCTCGACTACGTGCCGCGCACCGCACGTCCCCTGAAGCTGCGCAGCGTCCTCTCGGTCGGCAGTGGATTCGGTGGCTTCCAGTCCGCGGTGGCCCTGACGAGAACAGGTGGGAGGACACCATGAGAACCCGAAAAGCCCGGCGCACCGTCGTCACCGGCATCGGTGTCGTCGCCCCCAACGGAACCAACACCGAGGCCTTCTGGAAGAGGACGCACGAAGGGATCAGCGTCCTCGACCGGGTGACCCGCGAGGGGTGCGAGCACCTTCCGCTGCGGGTCGCGGGCGAGGTGCGGGGCTTCGAGGCGGTCGAGCTGATCGAAGAGCGCTTCATCGTCCAGACCGACCGGTTCACGCACTTCGCGATGGCCGCCGCGGACATCGCTCTGGACGACGCCCGACTGGGCCGCGCCGACTACGAGAACTCACCGTTCGACGTCGGCGTGGTGACCGCTGCCGGGTCCGGCGGCGGCGAATTCGGTCAGCGTGAACTCCAACGGCTGTGGGGACAGGGATCCAGCTACGTGGGCCCGTACCAGTCCATCGCCTGGTTCTATGCCGCCAGCACCGGCCAGATCTCGATCCGCGGCGGTTTCAAGGGGCCCTGCGCGGTCGTGGCCAGCGACGAGGCGGGCGGCCTGGACGCGCTCGCGCACGCCGCCCGGTCGATCCGCGGTGGGGCCGAAGCGGTGGTGGTCGGCGCGGCCGAGGCACCGCTGGCGCCCTACTCGGTCGTCTGCCAGCTCGGATACCAGGACCTGAGCTGCTGCGACGACCCCGCCCGCGCCTACCGGCCGTTCACCTCGGAAGCCTGCGGATTCGTGCCGGCCGAGGGCGGCGCCATGCTGGTGGTCGAGGAGGAGCAGTCGGCGCGCCGGCGCGGGGCCCGGGTAAGGGCCGAACTCGCCGGGCACGCCGCCACGTTCACCGGCGCGTCCAGGTGGGAGGAGTCCCGGGAGGGCCTCGCCCAGGCGATCACCGGCGCCCTGCGGGAGGCCGACTGCGCGCCGGACGAGATCGACGTCGTCTTCGCGGACGCCCTCGGCGTACCGGCGGCCGATCGCGCGGAAGCGCTCGCGATCGCCGACGCACTCGGCGCGCACGGCCGGCAGGTACCGGTGACGGCGCCCAAGACCGGCATCGGGCGCGCCTACTGCGGGGCGCCGGTGCTGGATGCGGCCGCGGCGGTGCTCTCCATGGAGCACGCGCTGATACCGCCCACGCCGAACGTCTTCGAGGTGTGCCATGACCTCGATGTCGTCACCGGCTGTGCGCGCCCCGCCGAGCTGCGGACGGCGCTGGTGCTCAGCCGCGGGCTCATGGGCTCGAACGCGGCGATGGTGCTGCGGCGCTCCACCGACACCCAATCGTGAGAAGGAGAAGTCCTCATGACCGATCGACTGACCTACGCGGAACTCGCCGTCCTGATGAAGAAGGGCGCCGGACTCACCGTGGACCCGCGCGACATGGAGAAGCGCCCCGGGTCCGCCTTCGACGAGTTCGGCCTCGACTCGCTGGGCCTGCTCGGCATCGTGGGCGTGCTGGAGAACCGGCACGGCCGACCGCTGCCGACCGACGCCGACCGCTGCAAGACCCCCCAGGAATTCCTGGACCTCGTCAACAACACCCTCATGCAAGGAGCCTGACGTGCCTGGACGCACCGAGAACGAGATCACCATCGCCGCCCCCCTGGACCTCGTCTGGGACGTGACCAACGATCTGGAGAACTGGCCGCGGCTGTTCAGCGAGTACGCCGCGGTCGAGGTCATCGAACGGGACGGCGACAGGACGAAGTTCCGCCTGACCATGCACCCCGACGAGAACGACAAGGTGTGGAGCTGGGTCTCCGAGCGGACCGTCGACCGCGCCGGCCGCACGGTCCAGGCCCGCCGGGTCGAGCCGGGCCCGTTCCAGCACATGAACATCCGGTGGGAGTACTCCGAGGTCCCCGGCGGTACGAAGATGCGCTGGACCCAGGAATTCGCGATGCGGCCCGACGCACCCGTCGACGACGCGTGGATGACCGACAACATCAACCGCAACTCCAAGGTCCAGATGGAGCTCATCCGGGACAAGATCGAGCAGCGTGCCCGGGAGCGCCGTACCGCCTCGGTATCGGCCCGCTGATCCGCCGTCCGCCCGCCCCACGCGGCCCGGCACCCCGCCGTCCGGCCGGGTGCCGGGCCGGGAACCAGAAAGGCATCCCACGATGCACCACGCTCTGATCGTCGCCCGGATGGCGCCGGGTTCGGCACCGGACATCGCCGAGTTGTTCGCGGCCTCCGACAGCACCGAACTGCCGCACCTCGTCGGCGTCACCAGGCGCAAGCTGTTCCAGTTCGGCGACGTCTACCTCCACCTGATCGAATCGGAACGCCCGCCGGGCCCCGAGATCGCCAAGGTGACGGAGCACCCGGAGTTCAAGAACATCAGCGAAAAGCTCACCGCATACGTGAGCGCGTACGACCCGGAGACCTGGCGCAGCCCCAAGGACGCCATGGCCCACGAGTTCTACCGGTGGGAGCGCGGCACCCCCGCTTGAGAACCGCTCGAGACGGAAAATCGCCCCGGTTCCGGCCGACTGGCCGGAACCGGGGCGATTTTCCGTCGTCCGCGGAATCAGTCGGGTACCACGCATTCGAAGGCGTGCAGGTAGGCGTTGACCGGCACGACGTCGCCGATAAGCAGACCGGCTTCGGAGATCCGGGTGACCAGGCTCTCCCTCGTGTGCTTCGCGCCGCCGACATTGAGGAGCAGCAGCAGGTCCATCGCGGTGGTGAACCGCATCGAGGGGGTGTCGTCGACGAGGTTCTCGATGACGACGACCCTGGCTCCCGGGCGGGCCGCGGCGATGACATTGCGCAGGGTCCTGCGCGTGCTGTCGTCGTCCCACTCCAGGATGTTCTTGATGATGTAGAGATCGGCCTCGACCGGGATGGCCTCGCGGCAGTCGCCGGCCACGATCCGGGTCCGGTCGACGAGAGGCCCCTCGTCCCGCAGCCGGGCGTCGGCCCGCGCCACCACACCGGGCAGATCCATCAGGGTGCCGTGGAGCGACGGGTGCTTCTCCAGCAGGCTCGCCAGTACGTGCCCCTGGCCGCCGCCGATGTCGGCGACCGCGGACACCCCGGTGAGGTCGAGGAGTTCGGCGACGTCCAGCGCGGACTGCATGCTGGAGGTCGTCATGGCCTGGTTGAAGACCTGGGCCGACTCGTGGGCATCCTGGTGGAGGTAGTCGAAGAAGCCCTTGCCGTGGACCTTTGCGAAGACGCTCCGGCCGGTACGCACCGCGTCGTCGAGGCGCGGCCAGACGTCCCAGGTCCAGGGCTCGGTGCACCACAGCGAGATGGAGCGCAGGCTGTTCGGGTCGTCCTCGCGCAGCAGGCGGGACATCTCGGTATGGGCGAAGTATCCGTCCGGGGTCTCGGTGAAGATCCCGTAGCAGGACAGGGCGCGCAGCAGCCGGCGCAGTGGCACCGGCTCGGCCTTCACCAGTGCGGCGAGCTCCTGCGCGGTCGCGGGTGTCTCGCCCAGTGCGTCGGCGACGCCCAGCCGGGCCGCGGCGCGCACCGCGGCGGCCCTGGCCGCCCCGAACACGATCTCGCGCAGCTGCATGGCCGGCTGAGGGGGTGCGACGGGGTGCGGGACGGCGACGTGGACGTGGGTCGATGCGGACGTGGGTGCGGGAGTGGGACTCACAGTGGTCATGCGGTATCGCTTCTCCTCGTGCGGGGTGCGCCGATCAGCACATCCCGGCCGGTGTGGACTTCGTGCAGACGTTTGCGGTGAACGTGTTGCCCTTGCCGGTGTCCCCGTTGGCCAGGTCGGCCGGCTTGTTGCCGAGCGCCACGTTGCCGCTGATGGTGTGGCCGGTGTTCTTTGTGCCCACGAAGCTCTTGAACAGCACGATGCCGCCCGAGAGCGGCGTGGCGCCGACGTTGTTGCTGATCGTGTTCGAGCGGACCCGGGTGTCCGCGGCGCCGGTGAGCACGATGCCGGAACCCTGGATGGCGGGCAGCCGTTCGGTCTTGGCGCAGTACTTGTTGTTGTCGTTGATCTGGTTGGACTGGATCGTCATGGCTCCGGCCTGCGGCCTGCCCTCGTCGCCCACGACGAACACACCGCTGCAGTTGGCGGTGAAGGTGTTGTTGTGGACCGAAAGGTTCCTGACGCGCCTGGCGGTGAAGCCGATCCGGTTGTCCGTGAGCGTGTTGTCCTGGAGCTCGGTGCCCCGGGTGTCGGTGGCGCCGCCCTCCTCGTCGACCGTGTTCGCGACGAAGATGCCGGCGTCGCCGTTGGCGCGGGCGATGTTGCCCGTGAACACACCACGGGTCGAGCGCTCCTGGGCGATGCCCCAGACGCCGTTGTGCTCGGAGATCACCCGCCGCACGGACAGCCGGTCCGTCCAGGAGGCCCAGACGCCGTTCTTCTTGAAGCCGGAGACGGTCAGCGAGTCGACGCTCACGCCGTCGACGGTCCGGCCCGCCCGGCCCAGGACGCAGACTCCGCTGCCGGTCTTCGCACAGGCGTCGACGGAGTGCGGGTTCTTCCCCGCCGGCCGGATCACGGTCCGGTCGCCGTAGCCGCGCAGGGTGAGGTTCGGTTTGGTGATCAGGACGGTCTCCCGGTACGTGCCGGGCATGACGACGACGGTGTCACCCGCCCGAGCGGCGTCCACCGCCTTCTGGATCGACTGGCCGGGCCGCACCACATGGGCGCTCGTGGCTGCTGCGGAGGGCATTGCCGCGCCGAGGCCGGCGGCGGAGACGACCGCGACCGGGACGAGGCTCTTGATGTGTCGTTTCCTCATGAGCCGAAGCTATGGGCGATTTCCCCCCTTTGCCACATAGGGTGAGCTGACGGGTACCCGGCGTTCCCGAATGGCTCAGAGCGACCGGCACATGGGGCCGCCCGTCAATTGCCGGTCGGTCTTACGCCCGGGCACGTCGTGTGGCGCAGGCGGGTGGACGCGCGGCGGCGCGCCCGGGTGATCCGGACCGGCGCCGTCGCGGCCTTGCGCGGGTGACCGGTCCGGCCGCCGTTCGCGTGTTTCCCGGGAATCCCGTCAGGCAGCCGTTCGGGTGTTCCCAGGGAATCTTGTCCGGCCGCCGTTCGGGTGCCCCTTCGTCCTCGGGCCCGCGGTGCCCGGCCGCTCGCTCTCAGCCCTCGGGGGTGCGCCGGGGCGCGACGACCGAGCGGGCCCACCGGTAGTCGGCCTTGCCGCTCGGCGAGCGCTGGATCTGCCCGGTGATCACCAGTCGGCGGGGGATCTTGTAGCCGGCCAGACGCGTCCGGCAGTGCGCCTGGACGTCGTCCAGCGAGGGCTCGGCCGCCCCCTCGCGCAGCTGCACCACCGCCGCGACATGGTTTCCCCACCGCTCGTCCGGCACCCCGGCGACCAGCGCGTCGTACACATCCGGATGGGCCTTCAGTGCCTCCTCGACCTCCTCGGGATACACCTTCTCGCCCCCGGTGTTGATGCACTGCGAGCCCCGGCCCAGGACCGTGACGATGCCGTCCGCGTCGACGGTCGCCATGTCGCCGAGCAGCACCCAGCGCTGACCGTCCCTGCTGAAGAACGTCTCCGCGGTCTTTCGCGGGTCGTTGTAGTACCCGAGCGGTACGTGGCCTCGCTGGGCGATCCGCCCGGGCTCACCCGGAGCCACCGGCTCGTACGTCACCGGATCGACCACCGCCGTACGGGAGTTGACCTGAAGCCGGAAGCCCTTCTCCGGACCCGAGTCGGCCGTCGCCGTACCGTTGAACCCGGACTCCGACGAGCCGAAGTTGTTCAGCAGCATCACCGTCGGCACCAGCGCCTGGAACTCCGCGCGCACCGAGTCCGACATGATCGCACCCGAGCTGGAGACGGAGAACAGCGACGAGCAGTCGGTGCCCTTCAGCGGCCCGCGCAGCGCGTCGATCAACGGGCGCAGCATCGCGTCGCCCACCAGGGACACACTGGTGACCTTCTCCTTCTCGATCGTACGGAGCACCTCCTCCGGTACGAACTTGCGGTGCACGACGACCCGTTGTCCGAAGTTGAAACCGATGAACGCGGTGAGCGTGGAAGTGCCGTGCATCAGCGGGGGAGTGGGGAAGAAGGTGATCCCGTCGCCACCGGCGGCCACCCGCTCGGCCAGTTCCTGCGGGGTCTTCACCGGATCACCGGTCGGCGCACCGCCGCCGAGGCCGGAGAAGAAGAGATCCTCCTGACGCCACATCACGCCCTTGGGCATTCCGGTGGTGCCGCCGGTGTAGATGATGAACTGGTCGTCGGCCGAGCGTGGCGGAAAGCCGCGCTCCGGGCTCCCGGCCGCCTCGGCGTCCTTGAACGCCACGGCATCCGGACCGTGTACGCCTGTCACCCACGCCCCCACCCGGATCAGGTGACGGAGCGTCGGAGCCTTCGGTGCGGCGGCCGCGACCCGGACGTCGAACTCGGCGTCGAAGACCAGCGCCACGAGATCCGCGTCCCGGTAGAGGTAGGCCAACTCCTCTTCGACATAGCGGTAATTGACATTCACCGGAACGATGCGGGCCTTGAGGCAGGCCAGCACCGTCTGGAGATACTCGACGCCGTTGTAGAGGTGCAGCCCGAGATGCCGGCCCGGAGCGACGCCCGCCTCGATCAGATGGTGCGCGATGCGGTTGGCCGCCGCGTCCAGCTCCGCGTACGTCAGCCGGCGCTCCGCACCGGTACCGGGATGGTCGAGGTAGACGAGCGCCTCGCGTTCCGGGACCGCGTCGACGACCGACTCGAACAGGTCGGCAAGGTTGTAGTCCACCATTCCTCCTGACCCCGGATGCTGACTGGCCCGGCGGTCATTAGAGCGCCGGGAGGCGCAAGTGGGAAGAGGGGCCGCCGAAGAAATCTGACTGGCTGTCAGAAAACTATTGAACTGGACCCCCTCCTACTGCAACCTGTTCTAGGTCTTGAGACGGGAGGCAGGCAATGGGTGGTACGGAACACCTCACCGTGCGGCGCGAGGGCGCCACGCTGGTGCTCACCTTGAACAGGCCGGAGGCGAAGAACGCCCTCTCGCTGCCGATGCTGGTGGGGCTGTACGACGGCTGGCTGGCGGCGGACGAGGACGACACGGTCCGCTCCGTCGTCCTCACCGGCGCGGGCGGCTGCTTCTGCGCGGGCATGGACCTCAAAGCCCTGGCGGGCAAGGGGATGGCGGGCGAGCAGTACCGCGACCGGATGACCGCCGATCCCGATCTGCACTGGAAGGCGATGCTGCGCCACCACCGCCCCCGCAAACCGGTCATCGCCGCCGTCGAGGGCCACTGCGTCGCGGGCGGCACGGAGATCCTCCAGGGAACCGACATCCGGATCGCCGGGGCGGGCGCCACCTTCGGGCTCTTCGAGGTCAAGCGCGGCCTCTTCCCCATCGGCGGGTCGACGGTACGGCTGCCGCGCCAGATCGCCCGCACCCACGCGCTCGAAATGCTCCTCACCGGACGCCCGTACAGCGCCGAGGAGGCCGCCGCCATCGGACTGATCGGCCGGGTCGTCCCCGACGGCACCGCCCTGGAACAAGCCCTCGAAGTCGCCGAGCGGATCAACGCCTGCGGGCCGCTCGCCGTCGAAGCCGTCAAGGCGTCCGTGTACGAGACCGCCGAGCTGACCGAGACCGAGGGGCTCGCCGCGGAGCTGAAACGCGGCTGGCCGATCTTCGCCACCGACGACGCCAAGGAAGGCGCCCGCGCCTTCGCCGAGAAGCGCCCGCCCGCCTACCGGCGAGCCTGAGCCAAGGAGGCAACCGTGCCCGACATCCTCAGCGCACCGCTGGTGGTCGAATTCCCCTTCACCCGCTCCCTCGGACCGGTCCAGAGCGCCTTCCTCACCGGGCTGCGCGCACGCACCGTCCTCGGCGTCCGGACCGGCGACGGAAAAATCCTCGTCCCGCCCGTCGAGTACGACCCCGTCACCGCGCAGGAGCTCCGCGAGCTGACCGAGGTCGCCGCCACCGGCACGGTCACCACCTGGGCCTGGAACCCCGCCCCGCGCCGCGGCCAGCCCCTCGGCACCCCCTTCGCCTGGGTTCTCGTCCGGCTCGACGGCGCCGACACCGCCCTGCTGCACGCCCTGGACGCGCCCGGCCCGGAAGCCGTCCGCACCGGCATGCGGGTACGGATCCGCTGGGCCCCCGAACGGACCGGCGCCATCACGGACATCGCCTGCTTCGAACCGTACGACGACGGCAGGACCGGCCGATCCGTCCCGCACAGCGGCGAGTTCGACGACCCCGTCACCGGCATCGTCACCCCCGCCCGCCTCGACTACCGCTACACCCCCGGCCGCGCCCAGAGCGCCTACCTCGGCGCTCTCTTTGCGCAACGCGTCGTCGGGGAGCGCTGCCCGTCCTGCACCAAGGTGTACGTGCCGCCCCGCGGCGCCTGCCCCACCTGCGGGGTCGCCACCGCCGAACAGGTCGAGGTCGGACCGCGCGGCACGGTGACCACGTACTGCATCGTCAACATCAAGGCGAAGAATCTCGACATCGAAGTCCCCTACGTCTACGCGCACATCGCCCTCGACGGCGCCGACCTCGCACTGCACGCGCGGATCGGCGGAATCCCGTACGACCAGGTACGCATGGGTCTGCGGGTCGAACCCGTCTGGACCGAGGGCGAACGGCACCCCGACCACTACCGGCCGACCGGCGAACCGGACGCCGACTACGACGTGTACAAGGAGTTGCTGTAGATGCGAGACGTGGCGATCGTCGCCTTCGCGCAGACGGACCACCGCAGGCGCACCGACGAACTCTCCGAAGTCGAGATGCTGATGCCCGTCCTCCACCAGGTCCTCGACGCGACCGGTCTGCGGGCGAGCGACATCGGCTTCACCTGCTCCGGCTCCAGCGACTACCTCGCGGGCCGCGCCTTCTCCTTCACCATGGCGCTCGACGGCGTCGGCGCGTACCCGCCGATCTCCGAGTCCCACGTGGAGATGGACGGCGCCTGGGCGCTGTACGAGGCCTGGGTGAAGATCCGGACGGGCCAGGCCGACACCGCCCTCGTCTACTCGTACGGAAAGTCCTCGCCCGGCTCGGTGCGCGACGTGCTCACCCGCCAGCTCGACCCGTACTACGTCGGCCCGCTCTGGCCGGACTCCGTCGCCCTCGCCGCGCTCCAGGCGCAGGCGCTGATCGACGCGGGCGACACCGACGAGGCCGCCCTCGCCTCGATCGCCGCCCGCAGCCGCGCCGCCGCCGTGGACAACCCGCACGCCCAGCTCGCCGGCCCGGTACCGGCCGGCGAGTACGTCGTACAGCCGCTGCGCACGGGGGACTGCCCGCCGGTCGGCGACGGCGCTGCTGCCGTGATCCTCGCCGCCGACGACACCGCACGGGCCCTGTGCGCCCGCCCCGCCTGGATCCGCGGGATCGACCACCGCATCGAGGCCCACAGCCTCGGCGTCCGCGAGCTGACCGAATCACCCTCCACCCGGCTCGCCGCGACCCGCGCCGGGGCCTTCGAACGGCCCGTGGACACCGCGGAGTTGCATGCCCCGTTCACCTCCCAGGAGGTGGTGCTGCGCAAGGCGCTCCGGCTCGACGACAGCGTCACCGCCGTCAACCCGTCCGGCGGCGCGCTCGCCGCCAACCCCGTCATGGCCGCCGGACTGATCCGCCTCGGCGAGGCCGCGGCCCGCATCCACCGCGGCGAGTCCGACCGGGCGCTCGCCCACGCCACCTCCGGGCCCTGTCTGCAGCAGAACCTGGTCGCCGTACTCGAAGGGGAGAGCGCTCATGTCTGAGGAGCCCGTGGCCGTCGTCGGCATCGGCCAGACGAAACACGTCTCCGCCCGCCGGGACGTCTCCCTCGCCGGACTCGTCCGCGAGGCCGCCGTCCGCGCGCTGGAGGACGCCGGACTGACCTGGGCGGACATCGACGCCGTCGTCATCGGCAAGGCACCCGACTTCTTCGAGGGCCTGATGATGCCGGAGCTCTACCTCGCCGACGCCCTCGGCGCGGTCGGTAAACCCATGCTCCGGGTGCACACCGCGGGCTCGGTCGGCGGTTCCACCGCACTCGTCGCCGCCAACCTGGTCTCCGCACGGGTGCACCGCACCGTCCTCACGCTCGCCTTCGAGAAGCAGTCCGAATCCAATGCCATGTGGGGCCTCTCGCTGCCGATCCCGTTCCAGCAGCCGCTGCTGGCCGGAGCGGGCGGCTTCTTCGCCCCGCACGTCCGGGCGTACATGCGCCGCACCGGGGCGCCCGACACGATCGGCTCGCTCGTCGCGTACAAGGACCGCCGCAACGCGCTCAGGAACCCGTACGCGCACATCCAGGACCCGGACATCACCCTGGAGAAGGTCCAGTCCGCCCCGATGCTCTGGGACCCCATCCGCTACTCGGAGACCTGCCCGTCCTCCGACGGGGCCTGCGCGATGATCCTCACCGACCGTGCCGGAGCGGACCGTTCGCCGCACCCGCCCGCCTGGGTCCACGGCGGCGCGATGCGCAGCGAACCCATACTCTTCGCGGGCAAGGACTTCGTGTCGCCGCGGGCGGGCAAGGACTGCGCCGCCGATGTGTACCGGCAGGCGGGGATCAGCGACCCGCGACGGGAGATCGACGCCGTCGAGATGTACGTGCCGTTCTCCTGGTACGAGCCCATGTGGCTGGAGAACCTCGGCTTCGCCGAGGAGGGCGAGGGCTGGAAACTCACCGAATCCGGCGTCACCGGACTCGACGGCGACCTGCCGGTGAATCCCTCGGGCGGGGTGCTCTCCACCAATCCCATCGGCGCCTCCGGCATGATCCGCTTCGCCGAAGCCGCGCTGCAGGTACGGGGCCAGGCGGGCGAGCACCAGGTGGCGGGGGCGCGAAAGGCGCTCGGCCACGCCTACGGCGGCGGGGCGCAGTTCTTCTCCATGTGGCTGGTCGGAGCCGAGCCTCCCACCGGCTGACCACGGGCCGTCCCGGGCCGCAGGGAGTCCGTCACGCGGCCTGTCCCGGGCGGCCCGGGGTGGCTACGATTTGGCCCGGGACGACAAGTGGGAGGAGCCGATGTGGCGGAGAGCACCACGACGCGACAGCCCTTCGCGGGCTGGGACAAGCCGGACCTGGATCTCAGCAACGCGGACTGGCGGTCGGGCAGTCAGGGCGCGGGCGATGTCCAGATCGCCTTCGTCGAGGGATTCATCGCGATGCGCAACGCCGGCAAACCCGGCAGCCCTCCGCTGATCTTCACCCCGGCCGAATGGCGGGCCTTCGTGGTGAACGCCCGCGACGGGGAATTCGACCTCGCCTGAGCGTCGTAGGAACCTCGCCCGAGCGGCGTGGAAGCTTCGCCTGAGCGTCGTAGGAACCTCGCCCGAGCGGCGTGGAAGCTTCGCCTGAGCGTCGTAGGAACCTCGCCCGAGCGGCGTGGAAGCTTCGCCTGAGCGTCGTAGGAACCTCGCCCGAGCGGCGTGGAAGCTTCGCCTGAGCGTCGTAGGAACCTCGCCCGAGCGGCGTGGAAGCTTCGCCCGAGCGTAGTAGGAACCTCGCCCGAGCGGCGTGGAAGCTTCGCCCGAGCGGCGTGGAATCCTCTCCTGAGCATCGTGGAAGCCTCGCCTCAGCGTCGTAGGAGAAGCCGTATGGTTGCTGCGCGCCGCCGTCCGGGCGCTCTACGCGTCCGCCGTCCGCCCCGGTGAGCCCGGCCCCGCGGAAGGGAACGCGCTCAAGGAACACCCTCGCCGGTGGTCGTGCGTACTGTCGTGCGGCAACCGCGCCCGGGGCGCCCGTCACCATGAGTGGCACCGCACCCAGTAGCGTGGTGATCATGATCGGCGAGCGCGACCTTCGGACCCTGCTGAGCGGTATGCGGCCGCAACTGAACCCCGGCCGCTACGTCTTCACGACCGTGCCGGGCGAAGCCGTGCCCACCCGGGTGACTCCGGTCGTCACCGTCACCGAACCCGAGGGCGTGACCCTCGTCCTGCCGGAGGCGGAGGCCGACGAGGCGGGGCTGACGCACGAATACACCGCGGGCTGGATCACGCTGCGTGTCCACTCGTCCCTGGACGCGGTCGGACTCACCGCTGCCGTGTCCCTGGCGCTCGCCGACGTGGGGCTGAGCTGCAACGTGGTCGCCGGCTTCCACCACGACCATCTCTTCGTCCCGTACGACCGGGCGGCCGAAGCCGTCGACGTGCTGGAAACCCTGGCCGCCGAATCGGCCTGAGGCGCCGCCGCGGCGCCCCCGGAGCCGGACCCGGGGGCCCGCCGGAGCCCGGCCGGCGGACCCGCGGGCGCCCCCGCCTGCGCGGACCCGGCTCCGCAACGTGAGCCCGGACACGTAACATGTCTGCATGTCCTTCCTCCGCCGCCGTAGCGCCGCCACACCCGCGGGCCCCGACTTCGACGTCCTGGCCATGGACCCGGGAGACTGGCCCGGAAATCTCGGCGCCGGTCTGCTGCCCGCGCCCGACGGGAGCTGTCAGGGCGTCTTCCTGCGCTACGACCTGTTCGGCGGCCGCGGCCCCGCGATGATCATCGGCAATCTCCCGGAAGGCTCGCCCGCCCGCGAGACCGAGGAGGGGCAGGTCCCGTTCGAGGTCGCCCAGCTGCTGCTCGCGCTGGAGAACGACGAACCGGTCGAGGTCACCGGCACCGAGGACATGCCCGTGATGCAGGGCGACAACCTGCTGATCGTCCGCCGCGTCAAGCTCTCCGAGAGCCGGATCTCCTGCGTCCAGTTCGACCGCAGCGACGGCGTGCTCGTGACCATCGCCAGCTGGGACCGGCCGATCACCGATGATCTGTACACCCTGCTGAAGCCCTTGCCCGCCGAGCTGTTCCAGCAGGGCTGAACCGCCCCCTCGCCGGCCGCCCCGATGCGTTGGGCGGTCGCGGGACACTCCCAGCTACTCTCCCGAGCACGGCGACTTCACCGCCGGTGCCGCGATGTCCCAGCAGATCGTCCACGACCTCCTGACCAACACCCTGGAGGCCGCCCGCACCCTCGGCGACGCACCCGCCTTCCGCAGCCGCCTGGAAACGGCCCTCGACCGGCTCGACCCCGGGCTGCGGATCGGGTCCTGGGGCCAGCTCCAGGAATGGAAGGCCGACCGGGACGACCCGGCCGACACCCACCGTCACGTTTCGCACCTCTTCGGCCTCCACCCCGGCCGTCAGATCGAGCCCGGCAACGAGTGGGCCGAAGCGGCCAAGGTCTCCCTCGGCGCCCGCGGCGACGGCGGCACCGGCTGGTCCAAGGCATGGAAGATCAACTTCTGGGCGCGGCTGCGCGACGGCGACCACGCCCACAAGATGCTCGCCGAACAGCTGAAGAACTCCACCCTGCCCAACCTCTGGGACACCCATCCGCCGTTCCAGATCGACGGCAACTTCGGTGCCACCTCGGGCATCGCCGAGATGCTGATGCAGAGCCAGCACGACGCCGTCGAGATCCTCCCGGCCCTCCCGGCGAGCTGGCCGGACGGATCGGTACGCGGTCTGCGCGCCCGGGGTGGCTTCACCGTCGACATCGAATGGGCAGCGGGGCAGGCCCGCCGTGTGGTGATCACGGCGAGCCGCAGCCGCGAAGTGACCGTCCGCAGCACGCTGTTCGCGAGCGGCGAGAAGGTCTTCAAGGCACGCGCGGGCGGGCGCTACACGCTGGTCGCCGAAGGCTGAGCGAACAGCGCGGTCACCCGCGCCGCCGAGACGCCGAGCCCCGTGGGACCGCTGAGGTGCCACGGGGTGCCGGTGCCCCGCCGCAGATCCTGCTCGCGGTAGCGCCGGCAGTCCCGGTGCCAGATCAGGATCCCCGCGATCCAGTGCTTGAGCTCCAGTACATACCCGGCCAGGATCTCCCGCGCCTGGGCGTCCAGCCCGAAGTCGTCGTACAGCACCGGGAGTTCCTGCTCGGCGACATGCAGGAACTGCCGCAGTCGCGATTTCATCAGATCGTGCACGATCGCCACCCCGGTCGGATAGTCCACCCCGAAGAAGTTCTGCACGACCAGGACGCCGTTGTGCACCTCACCCTCGTACTCGATTTCCTTCTGGTACGAGAACAGGTCGTTGAGCAGGCACGCGTAGTCCGACGCCGCGTTCTCCAGCGAGCGCAGCGGACCGTTGTGGTAGATCTCCTCCGGCACCTTCCTGCCGTGGCCCAGTCGGCACAGACTCATGGTGAGGTCGGAGCCGAACGTCTTGCGCCGCATCTCGATGTAGTCCACCGGGTCCGGAATGCGGTTCTGCACCTGGTTCGACAGCTCCCACACCCAGCTCGCGGTCATCTCCTCGACGGCCGTCCGGAAGGCGCGGCGCCCGCTCGCGTCCATCGGTGCCGAGGTTTTCGCCCAGAGATCCGCCAGCCCCCGCTCCAGTGCGTTGACCGGCTCGGGCGTCCCGGAACCATCCAGCGGCATGAACAGCGACAGCCGTTCGTTGGCGAGCTTGGCCCCCGCCAGGTCACGCGCCCGCCCGTGCACCACCGGGAACCAGTCGTCGCCGTACGTTCCCCAGGCCAGCCACTGCGAGGACAGATCCAGCTCGTCCGGTGTCGCGTCCGGGTGCAGTCCCGCCGCGCACAGCGGCAGGTCGGTCGCGACCAGCCGCTCCTCGTCCCAGATGTGCGAACCCGGCACTCCCGGCTGCGCCTGGAGGATTCCCGTGCGCCGGGCCCAGTCGACGATCCGCACCCGCGCCCCGTCCAGATGCGGGCTGAGCGTCGTACCGAAGGGCAGCTCGAAATCGGGCAGCAGGGACGGGCCGACATGCTGGTACGGCACATGGGTGTGGCTGCGCAGCCGGGCCGACTCCGAGCGGGGGGTCCGCCGGATCGAGGCCGCCGCCATGCCGAAACCGAGAGCGGTTTCATCGGCCCCGCCGCCGTTCATGTAGCGGCTGGAACGCATGTGCCACTCATGACCGCCCGACTGCCAGTCCTGCAACCCCTTGACGTACGCCAGAACCGCCGCGGTGTCCGCCGGATCGAGCCCCTTCTCGGCGCAGAGCGGACCGAGTTCGGTGAGCGCCGTGTTCTCGAACTGCTGCAGCCGCGACGTCAGCAGGTCGTTCACCGCGTCGGCGGCCTCCTGCGTGGAGCAGCCGAGGAAGTGCTCAAGGACCAGCACACCATTGCTGTTCTCACCCTCGTCCTCGACCTCCCGCTGGTACGAGAAGAGGTCGTTGCGCAGATGGACGCCGTCGGAGAAGGCGTCCCGCAGCACGCGCAGCGCACGCTCCCCGGCCACCGACTCCGGGACCTCCGCGCCCGCCGCGTACTCCACGAGACCCGCCGACCACGGGGCGCCGCCCACCTTGCGGCGCATCTCGATGTACTCGACGGGGTTCGCGATGCGCCCCTCGGTGATGTTGGCGAGCTCCCACAGCGACTCGTTGAGCAGGTTCTTCGTAGCCTCGGCGAACCGGATCCGCCAGGCGTCGGACATGCTCGGCACCGTCCGCGTCCACAGATCGGCCAGACCCGCCTCGACCGGATTGGTCGGCTCCGGCATCGGAGCCCCTCGGTCCATCGGCATGAACGCCGGCAACCGGTCCAGATACCGCTTCCCGCCCTCACGGTCGGGGGTGCGCTTGAACAGCTCCAGGAAGTAGTCGTCGAAGAAGAAGACCCACACGTACCAGTCCGTGACCAGCGAGAGCGCCTCGGACGAGCAGTCGGGGTGGGTGTACGCGCACAGCAGCGCGTAGTCGTGGGAGTCGAGGTCCTTCTCCTCCCAGATACCCGAACCCTCCAGCATCCCTATGCTGCGCGCCCACTTCTTGGTGTGCGTTCGCGCCGCGTCGACATGGGCATTGAGCCGCGCCGGATACGGAACGTAGAAGTCCGGCAGGGTGAAGGGCTGAGCCATGTGCGTCCGGCCTTTCATAGATCTCCGTGCGTACGCCGCACGGACCGGTGGTGTCCGCGCGAGCACTACCCTTCGGCCGTTCGGGGCACGCACATCCAGAATTAGTCACACAAAAAGTGCGCTCGTTCGTGGTGCGCCACCGCATTCCGCGGGCCGGCCGGCGGTTCGTAGAACCCGGGTAACGAGGCGCCGCCAACGGCCGGTTGCTACTTTCCGGCCGCAGGTCAGACACCCTGCCAGTGGTCTGGTCCACTGGCTCGACGCACGGCCCCCACGGAACCCTTGACGCGCCATCACCTCAGGTCAGAGAGTGACCGCGCACGGCGGAACAATGAGATCGGATCACGCACGGCTCCATCACGCACGGCTCCAAGAAGGGTTGTCATGACGTCCAAGCAGAGGACCGGACTCGCACTCGCGCTGACCACGGTCGGTGCACTGAGCATGGCACTGCTCAGTCCCGCGGCGCAGGCCGGCGCGGACGGGGTGCGGCCGGAATGCCCGCGCGGCCTCGAATGCGACTGGGTACCGGCGGCCTACCAGCAGACGGGTGCCCCGGCCGACAAGGAGACGTACGGGAACTACGACACCTCGGACCGGCCGCACACCAACAAGATCAGATTCATTGTTCTGCACGACACCGAGGAAGACTTCGACACCACCCTGAAGATCTTCCAGAACCCGCTGAGACAGGCATCGGCCCACTACGTGGTGCGCTCGGACGACGGCCATGTCACGCAGATGGTCAAGGGCAAGGACGTCGCCTGGCAGGCGGGCAACTGGTACGTCAACAGCCACTCCATCGGCATCGAACAGGAGGGCGTCGCCGTCGAGGGCGCCCAGTGGTACACCCCCGAGATGTACCGCTCGACCGCCAAACTGGTGCGCTACCTCGCCGCCAAGTACGACATCCCGCTCGATCGCCAGCACATCATCGGCCACGACGGTGTGCCGCCCACCAGCGCCGCGGGCACCAAGAACATGCACTGGGACCCGGGCACGTACTGGGACTGGAACCACTTCATGACGCTGCTCGGCAAGCCCACCGTGCCGAGCGCCCCGAAGAGCAGCGAACTCATCACCGTCAGCCCGGACTTCAAGCAGAACAAGCAGGCCTTCCGCGACTGCGAGAAGGGCGTCGACCTGCCGGTCCAGGGCTCCAGCGCCGTCCCGCTGCACACCGCACCGTCCGCCGACGCGCCGCTCTTCTCCGACCCGGGCCTGCACACCAACGGCTCGCCCGGCACGAACTGCGCCGCCGACTGGGGCAGCAAGATCAGCGCCACCCAGCAGGCCGTAGTCGCGGACCACGCCCCCGGCTGGACGGCGATCTGGTGGTACGGCCAGAAGGCCTGGTTCCAGACCCCGGCCCACACCCGGACCACCACGCCCACCTCCGGCTACGTGGTCAAGCCGAAGGCCGACCGTACGGAGGTGCCGGTGTACGGAGTGGCGTACCCGGAGAAGTCCGAGTACCCCGCGGACTTCGCGGACCGGCGGGTGGGCTCGCCACTGCAGTACACCATCAAGGCCGGCCAGTCCTACCCCGGCGGCGGTGAGGCACCCACGGGCTTCTTCTACGCCCCGACGATCGACGCCTCGAACCCGCTCGACCACACGTACTTCCAGGGCAAGGAGAAGTACGTGACGGTGCAGATCGGTCACCGGGTCGCCTTCGTGAAGGCGTCCGACGTGGACATCGTGCGCGCGCACTGAGACCGGCCTCGGGACTGGTGGGCTCGCATGTTGAGGTGTCGCGTATTTAATGACTGCGGAGGAGTTCAGTCACTCAGCGTGTGCTTCGCTCTCTGATGCGGCTGCGATGTGGCGACTTGAGAAAGGGTGGCGCGCCCACACCCTCCACCTAGCCAGCCTCGCTGTCAGCGTTCTGTGTCATTATGCGGACGCGTCCCAGGGGAGCGGGCCGCGGTCTACTGATTGCCAGGGGGTTGGGGATGGGCGCGGGTAGGGAGCCGGACGGCTTGTCCAGGTCCGACGAGGAGTGGGAGCGGTTTCTGCGCGAGTCGATGGCGGGTGCCGCCGACTCGCCCAAGGAGCCGTCGGCGCGGGCCCGCGACGTGGCGAAGCGGCTGCGCGCGGAGCCCGGCCGCGGCCTGGAGGGCTGGCGCAGCTACACGCCCGCGCGGCCCAAGCGGCGCACGGGCTGGTACGTGGTCGGACTGCTGGCCTCGCTGGTGCTGCTCGTGGTGGCGCTCGCGCCGGGGCGGATAGTGAACCTGTTCGCCGGCGACGACCCTGACTCCCCGCCGCTGGCGGCCGAGACCGCCCGCCCGACCCAGGCACCCCCGGCGGAGGCGGCCCAACGCCCCACCAGGGACAAGCCGTTCCGCGGTTCGCCGGCGGCGAGCTGGGCGAGCGGAGCGGCGGGGATCACCGTGCCGAAGGCCGGGGCGGTCGGCTGGATGAGCGCGGCCGACGTCGAGCGGGCCCTCGCCCGCAGCCGGGACTTCCTCGTCGCGTCCGGCCTGGACCGCGGGGTGCTGCGGGGCGAGCGCCCCGAGACGGCGATTGCACTGATCAACCCGCACCAGAAGGACGTCCAAGACCTTCTGAAAACCGCTTTCCGAACCCCGAGCGAGAAGAACGACCCCCTCCTCCTCTTCAGCCGCTTCCAGCCCTCCCGCACCCACCTGGTCGGCGACGTCGTGAAGACCCGGGGCCGGCTCACCTACCGGGAGGGCGAGCGCGGCGCGCTCCAGGTGACCGCCGACGTCACCTTCGTCTACCCGGTCACCCGCGCGGACGCGGGCGGCGACGACGAGATCGTGCGCACGATCGTCCGGCGCGAGCTGGTCCTGAGCTGGGACGACCCTGACAAGGTGATCACCGAGCCGGGTACGTTCTCGATCGTCTCGTACAAATACGACATGACCAACGGTGGCTGCGGCGCCCTCACGGGCTACTTCACCCCGCCCTTCGGCACGGACCGCCGGGCGGACGAGGCCGGCACGGAGGTCGACCCGTACGACCGCAGCGCGCCGGTCGGGCAGGGCGAGTCCTCTGGGGACGAGTGCGGGAGGGCGACGCGGTCCTAGAGCGGCCTTGACTGGTGGCTCGCATGTTGAGGCGTCGCGTATTCCTCGTTGAGTTCGGTCCTGATGTCACCGTGTGTGGTCGCCGGGGGCGTATCGGCTCCAGGTTCCTCCGGCCTCGGTGACCAGGCGGGTGGCTGTCTTGTCGTGATAGCCAAGCGCCTTCGCGATGACGGGAGCCGGGGCCTGGAGGATGAGTTGGCGGATCGCGGAGGTCCTGCCGCGCTGTGGCGGGACGCCGATCTTCCGCAGATGGACTTGGAGGCTGACCGGGTTCATCGGCTGTCCGGGCTGGCGGCCGGGGAAGAGCCACTGTGAGCTTCTGCTGCTGGCGTAGGGCAGGTGCTCGCACGACTGGACGTATGCCCGCATGAGGTCGCGACGGGCTCGGGAAGCGGAGACGGCGGGTCTCCCAGCCGGACGGTGACGGTGGCCCCGTCGTCGATGACGTCGTCGACAGTGAGGCGGACGATGCGGGTGACGGGTTGCGCGTAGAGGAGAACGAGCGTGGCGGCGACCCGGGCCCGCAGGGGCAGGGAGTCGTCGTTGAGGGTCCGCCGGAGAATGGCGAGTCGGCGATGCTGGTGCAGTGGCGCTTGGTCCTGGTTGATGACCTGGGGTGGCAGGGTGAGGCGGGGCATCCGGCTTGTCTTCATGCACCGTCGCAGGAACGTCTGGGCCGGGCGCCGGGTGGCCAGCTTCTCGGTGTGCCAGGCGTCGAGGTCGGCCTGCTGGCACTGTTGGATGGTGCGGCCTCGGTCAGCGAGCCAGGCGAGGAAGGCGCCGGCCTGGGTGATCTCTTGTTTCGCCTGGCTGGTCTGGGAGCGTCCCAGGGGCCCCTTCTCGGCCTTGCTCCGCAGGGGGCTGATTGAACGCCGTCACTTCGCCTGGTGACGACTCCCAGAGTCGTTGATCGTCCTCGCTGAGTAGGCCCGGAGCGCGGTGCCGGGATTGCTCCCGGTCCGTTTCTCCGGACCTCTCGCCGAACCCGCCGTGCGTCTCTCAACGCAACGGGCTCTCCACGGTCTCTGCCGTCAGACGGGTTTCGCAGGCTGCCATGGGTTGGGGATCGTGCTGGCCCGGTATCGGTAACGGCTGACCGTCACTGATGCGATCCGGAACAGCTCAACCCCGTCCGCCGCGATCGGAAGCCACCGCCCGGTGGGGGTGGTGAACCGGCGGCGGACATCGCCCCAACTCCATCGGTGACGTTCCCGCAGCATGCGGATAAGACGCCACCACACGAAGGCGTCGAGCCTGTCGAAGACATGCTTGGCGACAGCGTGCTTGAAGTAGTTGGCCCAACCGCGCATGATCTGAGTGAGTCTCTTCAGCACGGCGGCGAGATCCTGCTGCGATGTCCTGCCTGTCGAAGCACGGACCTTCGCCTTCAGCGACCGGATGGGCCGGTCGGCGATGAAGGTGTAGACGTGCCACTTGGTCGTTCCTCCCTTGCGTTTCCACTGGATGCGGAAGCCCAGGAAGTCGAACCCATCGCTCATATGCGTGATCCGGGTCTTTGCCTGCGACAGGCGCAATCCCAGAGGTTCAAGCACGTCAGCGACTTCTTCGCGCAGTGCCGTGGTGTCGGCCTCGGTGCCATGCACCAGGACGACGCAGTCGTCCGCGTAGCGGACGACCCGTCACGTGGGTTGACCTTTGCGGCGCCGGTAGGCGCGTTTGCCTTCGGTGGCCATCGCCCCACCTGGTCCCCGGGGCCCGTGCAGGTGCTCGTCGAGCGCCGACAGAGCGATGTTCGTCACCGCCTCGACCCCGGCCGCCGGCGCCCGCTGCGCGACCCGGACGCGCCCGAGCTGGACGAGGACGACGAAGGCGTGGACTGAACGCCCACATCGGGTGACGCGGGCATATCAGGTGGCCGGGGTGCTCGGAAATCGCAAGCGCCGGTAGGGGAGCTGATGTCAGGCTGCCTGGTGTCTAACTAAGCCTTGATTGGTGCGGCCGTCCTGGCGGCCTGCTCGATCTTCGCGCAGTAGGCTGCACGGGCTTCCTCGTCGATCTGCTTCTCGTGTTCGGCGCGCAACCCGGTCCGGCCGTCGAGGCCCTCGCGCAGGATATCGGCGTGCCCGGCATGCCGGATGGACTCGCCGAGGACATGGACCATGACGGCGAACAGGTTCGTGTCGGCATAAGGCTCCGGCCACCACGGCACGTGGCCGGGGGCGTCGAGGGGAAGCTCGTTGATCGTCGCGTCCGAGTGTTCCCATGTGCGCCGGTAGAACCCGATGATCTGATCGCGGGTCTCGTCCTCGGTCGCCCACAGATCGCTGCCGTTGGAGTCCTGCCACCGGGGCAGCGGTTCCGGGGAAGGGCGGTCGAAGACCTCGCCGAAGTACCTGGCCTCGACGCTGGCCACGTGTTTGACCAGGCCGAGGAGGTTGGTCCCGGTCGCTGTCAAAGGTCGGCGGGCGTCGTATTCGGACAAGCCGTCGAGTTTCCAGAGCAGCGCCTTGCGGTCCCGCCGCAGTCTCCCGTGCAGGTTGTCTTTCGCGAATTCATCGATCATGCGGCATGAGCCTGCCATGGGCTGCTCGTGGTCTCAAGATCCCGTACATGGTCCGCAACGACTGGCAGAGCCGAGGCCTAGCCATGGCCGCCGTTGTTCACGCTCACGGACAGCACTGCCTCGGGGCGAAGAGCGGGCGCCGTCGCCGGCCTCTGGCGGCCGCGAGGGCGTAGGGCCGAACGGGGTGGCGGGAAACGGGCAGGCTGGACACCCTCACCAGGGTTCGACCCTGCGACCGAGGATCGAAGCCTGCTCGCCTTTCGTCAAACGATGGCACCCTCAAGTGATCAACGCACCACCCACGGATGATCATGTGATCATGGAGGCACAGGTGCGTGACTACGGGTTTTCGCCGGCACAACAGGATGAGATCTGGAGACGCTGGCGCGAGGGGCAGTCGTTCAGCTTGATCGGGCGGGCGCTCGGGGCACCGATGCAACACGCCCGTCGGTTCCTGTACCAGAGCGGTGGCGTCCGCCTCACCCCTCCGACACGATCAGAGCGCCATCTGCGCGGCAGTGAGCGCGAAGAGATATCCCGCGGCATCGCCGCTGGAGAATCGGCCCGGCAGGTGGCCAAGCGGCTGGGCAGATCCCCTTCGACCGTCTCCCGCGAGATCGCCCGCAACGGCGGCCGGGACCGCTACCGAGCCGCCTCAGCCGATGCGGCCGCCTACGAACGCGGGCGCCGGCCCAAGCAGGCCACGCTCGCCCAACGGCCCGCTCTACGCGCCCTGGTGGAGGCCAAGCTGGCTCTGTGCTGGTCACCCGAGCAGATCGCAGGATGGCTGCGACGCCAGTTTCCTGGTGACGCCTCCATGCAGATCTCTCACGAAGCGATCTATCTCTCGCTCTATGACCCTCGCCGACGCCAGGCGATCGATCGCAGCCTCACCCAGCGACTGCGGTCAGCCAGGCCCATGCGTCGTCCGAAGATCGCCCGCAGGCCCACAGGGCGGGGCATCATCCGCGGCATGGTGTCCATCACCGCCCGCCCCGCCGAGGTCGAGGACCGCAAGGTTCCCGGCCATTGGGAGGGCGACCTCGTGATGGGCACCATGCCCTCGGCCGTCGCTACGCTCGTCGAGCGCACCAGCCGCTACACGGCCATCGTTGCGCTGCCGGACGGCATCAAGGCTGAGCAGGTCACTCCACACCTCACCAGGAGTCTCCTCGGCATCCAGCCCCAGCTACGACGAACGCTCACCTGGGACCGGGGCCGGGAGATGGTCGAGCACCAGGCCATCACAGCCGAGACCGGGATGCCGATCTACCTCTGCAAGCCGCGCAGCCCGTGGCAGCGCGGCACCAACGAGAACACCAACCGACTGCTTCGGCAGTACCTCCCCAAGGGCACGGATCTCCGCACGTTCAGCCAGGCCGACCTGGACGCCATCGCCCACGAGCTCAACCATCGTCCGCGCAAGACCCACGGCTATCGCACTCCGGCAGAGGTCTACGCTGGCCTCCTGAACAGCGGTGATGCGCTGACCGCTTGAGCTCGCCGGTCTCGACCGACCAGCAGTCGACCTCCCGGCAGAACCTCGTCCTGGACGAGGCCGGGATCGAGGACCCGGTCGTCTTCGAGGAGGACCCGGGAACCTCCAGCCGCCTCCACCCCCTTCAGCGCCCGAAGTTCCGCGAACTGCTCACCTACGCGCGGCCGGGCGACACCGTGCACATCTCCGAGATGTTCCGCCTCGTACGCGGCACCGGGCACATCCTCGACGTGCTCGACGTCCTCCACCGCGACCAGGTGGCGCTGCGCATCCACGACGGCGCGTTCTCCGCGATGGACCCCACCGCCCGTCACCCGCGCACCGGGGAGTTGCTGTCCACCGTGAAGTTCATGGTGCAGACCCTCGCCGCCGCCGGCGAACTCCAGCGCGACCTCCAGCGCGAGCTGACCTACGACGGACTGCGAGCCGCCGAGGCCAAGGGCAGCAAGGGCGGGCGCCGCCCCGCCGTGGCGGCCGAGAAGACCGACGACGTCCGCACCGCGTACCTGGAGGGCCGCTCGATCACTGCCCTCGCCCGCGACCACCGCGTCAGCCGCGACGCGATCCGCACGGCGGTCGCCGACCTCATGCCCGACCACAACGCCATCTCGCAGGAGGACACCCCCGCTCCGGAACTGCCGGTCACCCTCGACATGCCGGGCAAGGTCGCGGACTTCCTCCGCGCGTCCGACCTGGAGCCCGCCGAGCGGGCCGCGCTCGACCAAGGGGTGACCGTACGGCGCGGCCAGGGCTACAGCCTGCGCATCACGGCCGTGCCAGGGGTCCACCGCCAGCTACTCGCCCGCTGCCAACCGCTCGACGGCGGCCAGGGTGTCCCTACCGTCCCTGCCCAGCGCAAAGCCCGGCGCGAGTACGAGAACCGCGTCACCGGCCTCGGAGTTCCGGACTGAACAAGATCACCGGCTTAGCGTTAACCGCTGTACCGATGTTCCCCGAGGCCGGAGAAAGCGGGCGTGCCCTGTGCCCCTCCGTGTGCGGCATCCGCGCGCGGAGGGGCACTTGACCGTCCGCGCGCGGCGCGGGTCCGTCCGGGCCCGTCAGCCCGTCACCTGCTTGCCGGCGAGCGTCGGCCCGCGGCCTTCAGCCCGCCACCTGCCGGTTCACCTGCGCGGGAGAGAGCGCGTGTTCGATCGCGAGGATGCCCGCTCCCACCGCGGCCGCGTTCTCGCCCGTACGGCTCGGCTCGATCCGCAGCAGATGCGTGGCCAGCGGATGCGAGCGCCGGTAGACGGCCTCCCGTACTCCCGCGAGCAGCTGGTCGTGGACGGCGGCCAGCGCGCCCCCCATCACCACCGTGTCCGGGTTGAAGAAGTTCACCAGCCCCGCAAGGACCTCGCCGACCGCCCGGCCTGCCTCCCGCACCATCCGTACGGCATCCCGGTTCCCGGACTGCACCAGCCGCACCACATCACTTCCCGATGCCGCGTGCAGCCCCAGCCCGACCAGTTTCGCCGCCAGTGACGCACCGCCCGCGACGGCCTCCAGGCACCCCGAATTGCCGCACCGGCACGGATCGTCGAGGTCCGCGACCCGGATATGGCCGATGTCGCCCGCGCATCCCTGCGCACCCCGGTGCAGCTGCCCGTCGGCGACGATCCCACAGCCGATCCCCGTGCCGACCTTGATGTACAACAGGTAGCGGCAGTCCGGGAAGGCGCGGCGCTGCTCGGCCAGCGCCATCACGTTCACATCGTTGTCGACCAGGGCCCGCACCCCGAACCGGGCGGCGAAGAACTCCGGGATCGGATACTGGTGCCAGCCCGGCATGATCGGCGGATCGACAGGGCGGCCGGTCGAGAACTCCACCGGGGCCGGCACCCCGACCCCGATGGACCGCAGCGTCTCCGGCTCCCGGTGCGCCTCCTTGAGCAGGGTGCGTACCGTCCGCTCCACGTGCCGCAGAACGGAGTCCGGGCCGTCGGCGATGGACAGCGGTTCCTCCTGCACCGCCAAGGTGGCGCCGCCGATGTCCATCAGCGCCACTCGGCAGTGCGAGGCCCCCAGATCCACCCCGGCCACCGCGTGTTCACGGGTGCGCAGCGCCAGCCGGCGCGGCGGGCGGCCACCGGTGGAACCGCCGTCGGCGTCCTCGTCCACCAGGCCGTGCGCGATCAGCGCGTCCACCCGCTGGGAGACCGTCGAACGGGCCATTCCGGTGATCCGGGCGATGTCGGCACGGGTCGCCACCGCACCCGAACTGATCAACGCGAGCACCTCGCCCGGCGAGTGCGAGGCGGCAGCGGATATGCGATCCGACGGCGAAGACATGACAGTCACCCTAAGGACGACTTCCGCTGCTCACAAGGCATCACCTGTTCGGTCATCGACCTAAGTCCATGCCAAGTAGCCTGAAAACAAAGGTGCTTGAGCTCTTGACAGTCCTAAGGTGTGTCACGACTCTGCTGTGCAGGCCGCTGAGCGAGGAGCCACTCGATGCTGACGATGCACGGTGTGTCCAAAAGTTTTCTCGGGGTGCGTGTGCTCCACGAGGTGGGGCTCGATCTCGAAGCCGGTGAAGTGCATGCCCTGGTGGGGGAGAACGGCGCGGGAAAGTCGACTCTGATGAAGATCCTCGCGGGCGAGCACGTACCCGACGCGGGGAGCGTCACCATCGACGGCACCGCGTACTCCTTCAGCCACCCGGCGCAGGCCCAGGCCGCCGGGATCGGCATCGTCCACCAGGAGTTGGCGCTGCTCCCGCACCGCACCGTCGCCGAGAACGTCTTCCTGGGCCGCGAACCGACCCGGTACGGACTCGTCGACCGGCGCGCCATGGAACGGCGCACCGCCGAACTCCTCGCCGAGATGGACGAGACCGGCATCACCCCGCGGACCCCCGTCCACGAGCTGTCGGTGGCACGCCGGCAGACCGTGGAGATCGTCAAGGCCCTCGCCTCCGACGTCCGGATCCTGGTGATGGACGAACCCACCGCCGCCCTCGCCGACCACGAGGTGGCACAACTCGCTTCGTTAATAAGGCGCCTGACCGACCGTGGGCTCGGCATCCTGTACATCTCGCATCGGCTCCGCGAGGTCTTCGCACTCTCGCAGCGCATCACCGTCCTCAAGGACGGCCGCCGCGTCGCCACCCTCACCACCCGTGACACCGACGCCGACACGGTCGTACGCGCCATGGTCGGACGGGAACTCGGCGCCTACTACCCGCCCAGGGCCCGTCCCGGCGAGACCGGCGCGGTGCGGCTCACCGTGAGCCGCGGCGGCAACGCCCGGATCTCCGGCATCGATCTCACCCTGCGGGCGGGCGAAATCGTCGGCGTCGCAGGACTCCAGGGCTCCGGCCGCACCTCCCTCGCCCGGGCCCTCTTCGGCGCCGAGCCCTTCACCACGGGCACCATGACCGTCGACGGAACACCGCTGCGCCCGACCCGCCCCCGGGACGCCGTCCGGGCCGGAATCGCCCTGGTCACCGAGGACCGCAAGGCCGAGGGCCTCGCCCTGCGCCAGTCCGTGACCGACAACGCGCTGCTCGTGACCCGGGCCGTGCCCGCCCGCGGCGAAGCGCCCGCCGACCGCGACGTGGGCGCGCTGCTGGAACGCGTACGCCTCCGGGCACCCGGCGGCAACCAGCAGGTCCAGTACCTGTCCGGTGGCAATCAGCAGAAGGTCGTCATCGCCAAATGGCTCGCCGCCCGCCCCCGGATCCTCCTCTTCGACGAACCGACCCGAGGCGTCGACGTCGGCGCCAAGGCCGCCATTCACACCCTCGTACGGGAACTGGCCCACGAGGGCCTCGCCGTACTGATCATCTCCTCCGAACTGCCCGAGCTGATCGGCATGAGCGACCGCGTCCTCGTCATGTCCGAAGGCCGCCTCGCCGGCGAACTCCCCGCCGGCGCCACGGAAGAGGCCATCATGCGCATCGCCACCGGCGGCGACCGTACCCGGGAGGGAGCCGCATGACCGCACTGCGGCCCGACCTGAAGACCCGGCCCCGCACCGGCTCGCGGCGGATCGCCGGGCTGCGCCCCGCCGGCCCCGTGGCAGGAGTCTGGCTCGCCGCGCTCGCCGTCACGGTTCTCGGCTGGATCGTCGTCGCGGTCCGCGGCGGGGACTTCCTCACCGTCACCAACGTGGTGACGATTCTGCAGAACTGCGTCGCCCTCGGCCTCGTCGCCGTCGGCCAGTCCGCCGTCATCCTCACCGGATCACTCGACCTCTCCGTCGCCTACCTCATCAGCCTGGGCACCCTCGTCGCCGCGGAGACGATGGAGAGCGGCAGCGTCCTCGTCGCCGTCCTCGCCGTCCTCGCGCTCTGCGCCGCCGTCGGACTGGCCAACGGACTCGTCGTCACCGGCCTCAAGGTCAACGCCTTCATCGCGACCCTCGGCACCGCCTTCATCCTGCGCGGCTGGATCGAGGACAACTACACCGGCCCGGCGGGCAAGGTCCCCGCCTCCTTCCAGCACCTCGGCTACGACCGGATCGGCCCCGTCCCCGTCTCCCTCCTCCTGCTCCTCGCCCTCGCCGCCGCCCTCTGGCTGATCACCCGCCGGACCCGGCTCGGCCACCACATGTACGCGACCGGCGGTGACGAACACGTCGCCCGGCTCTCCGGGGTCCATACCCGGCGCACCGTCATCGCCGCGCACGTCCTGTGTTCACTCTGTGTCGGCGCCGCGGCTCTCTTCCTCGCCGCCCGGCTCGGCGCCGGAGCACCCTGGGCCGGCACGGAAGCCCGCTACGACCTGGAGTCCATCGCCGCCGTCGTGCTCGGCGGCACCGCACTCGCCGGGGGCCGCGGGGGAGTGGCGGGCACCCTCGGCGGCGTCCTCGTCCTCTCCGTGCTCGACAGCGTCTTCAACCAGTTGGCCGTCGACCCGTTCTTCAAGAACGTCGTCCGCGGCGTCGTCATCATCGCGGCCGTCGCCCTCTACGCGCGAGGCCGCCGCACCTCGCAGGAGAGGACCGCATGACCACCGCACAGGCGCCCGCGGCCCGCCGTGCCGTACGCGCCCTCACCACCGGCACACCCGTCTACGTCCTGCTCGCGGTGCTCCTCGCCGCACTCGCCCTCACCGACCCGGGCTTCTACGAACCCGACCGCTTCCTCGCCTTCGTCAAACGCGCCGCACCCCTCGTCATCCTCGCGGCGGGCCAGTACCTCGTCATCGTCTGCGGTGAGTTCGACCTGTCCGTCGGAGCGATCGTCACCGCCGGGGTGGTCGTCGCCGCCGAACTGTACGGCTCGTTCCCGGGCGCGCCCTGGCTGCTCGTCAGCGCGGTCCTGCTGCTCGCCGGAGCCCTCGCCGGCCTCGTCAGCGGACTGATCACCACCCTGCTGCGCGTGCCGTCGTTCATCACCACGCTCGGCATGATGCTGATCCTCGAAGGCGCAGTCTTCTTCTGGACCGGCGGTTCCCCGCACGGCGCGCTGCCCGCGGCCTTCCGCCGGATCGGGCGCGGCACCGCGTTCGGCTGGCTGCCCTGGGCCGTCCTCGCCTGCCTCGTCGCGGGCCTCCTGGCCGTACGCCTGATGCGTTCCGGTTTCGGCCGCACGCTCCTCGCCACCGGCGACAGCGAACGCGCCGCCGCCCTGGCCGGAGTCCGGGTCGCGCGGGCTCGCACCATCGCCTTCGTCCTCTCCGGCGTCGCGGCGGCGCTCGCCGCCATACTCGTCGCCGGGTTCTCCGGCGTCTCGGCGCAGGCCGGCCGCGGCTACGAGTTCGAGGCGATCACCGCCGTCGTCCTGGGCGGCGTGGTGCTCGGCGGCGGGCGAGGGTCCGTCGTCGCGGCGATGGCCGGAGCCTTCTCGCTCCAGGCACTGTTCACCCTGCTCAACCTCCAGGGCGTCTCCGGCGCCCTGGAATCGACCGTACAAGGCGTCATCGTCATCGCCGCCGTCGCCCTCGGCGCAGCCGACTGGTCCCGGCTGCGCCGCCGCGGCACCGAGCCCCCGGGAGCGAAAACCTCATGAGCACCCGAAAGATCCGGCACACCCTCGTGTCCGTCGCCGCCCTGCTCGGCGCGGCCCTGCTCGCAGGCTGCACGAGCGACGCACCCCCCGACGCGCCCGCGGCCGCAGCAGGCGGCAGCTCGGGCGACCCCGGCACCGGCAAGCAGTCGAAATTCTTCGACCGGGCGGAGTACGACCGCCAGCTCGCCCTCGCCGGGGAGACCCCGCAGGGACCCGCCGGCAAACCGTGGGAGCAGATGCTCCGGCCACAGCTCATCGACACCACGCAGTACAGGAAGAAGAACGGCGCCGACGGCATCCACCTCTGCTTCTCCAACGCGGGAGTCTTCAACCCGTGGCGCCAGGTCGGCCTGAAGAACCTGCGGGCCGAGGCCGGACTCCACAAGGAGATCACCGACTTCACCGTGCTCGACGCACAGGGCAAGGACGACAAGCAGATCTCCGACATCCAGGAACTCACCGGCCAGGGCTGCGACGCACTGATCGTCTCCCCGAACACCACCGCCACCCTCACCCCCGCCGTCGAGCAGGCCTGCAAGAAGGTGCCCGTGATCGTCTTCGACCGGGGCGTCGAGACGGACTGCGCCGTCACCTTCATCAACCCGATCGGCGGTTACGGATACGGGGCGGCCGGCGCGGACTTCCTCGTCGAGAAGGTGAAACCCCAGGGGAAGATCCTCGCCCTGCGGATCTCCCCCGGCGTCGATGTGCTGGAGACCCGCTGGTCGGCGGCGAAGGTCGCCTTCGACAAGAGCGGACTCGACGTCGTGGACGTGAAGTTCACCGACGGCGACCCGGCCAGGACGAAGGCGATCGTCACCGACGCGATCACCCGCAACGGCGACATCGACGGCGTCTGGATGGACTCCGGAGCCACCGCCGTCGCCGCTGTCGAAGCCTTCGAGGACGCCGGCAAGGACGTACCGCCCATCACCGGCGAGGACCAGCAGGACTTCCTCCAGGCGTGGAAGGAGAAGAAACTCACCGCGATCGCCCCGTCGTACCCCACCTTCCAGTGGCGAACGCCCGTCATCGCCGCGCTGAAGATCCTCAAGGGCGAGCAGGTCCCGAAGGAGTGGAAGCTTCCGCAGCCCACCGTCACCCAGGACACCCTCGACCAGTACCTCGAGCCCGGCATGCCGCCCCTGCACTACGCGATGTGCGGCTGCGAGAATCTCCCGGGCTTCCCGGAGAAGTGGGGAGGCAAGAAGTGAGTGCCGCCGCGTTACCGCTCGGCGCGAATCCGTGGATCTGGCACTCGCCGGTGACGTACGAAGCACTCGGCGACGTTCTGCCGCGCCTGTCCGCATGGGGTTTCGACTGCGTAGAGATCCCCCTGGAGCACGAACGCGACTGGGCACCGGCATCCGTCGCCAAGCTCCTCGACGCGTCCGGGCTCGCCCCCGCCGCGGTGATCGCCGTCATGCCCCCCGGGCGCAACCTGGTCCGCGCCGATCCGCAGACCGTCCGGGTCACCCAGGACTACCTGCACCGTTGCGTCGACGTGGCCAGGGCCCTGAACGCCCCCACCGTCGCGGGGCCCGTGTACACGGCGGTCGGCCGCACCTGGCGGATGAACCGCGTCGAACGCGCCGCGGCCTACGAGGAGTTACGGGAGAACCTCGCCCCGGTCGTCGATCACGCGCACGCCGACGGGGTGCGCATCGCCGTGGAACCGCTCAACCGGTACGAGACGAGTCTGCTCAACACCGTCGACCAGACCCTCGAAGCCCTGACCGGGCTCCCCGAGGACACCATCGGCCTCGCGCTCGACGTGTACCACCAGAACATCGAGGAACGCTCCCTGCCCGACGCCGTACGCCGCGCCGCGGGCCGCATCGTCCACGTGCAGGTCTGCGCCAACGACCGGGGCACCCCCGGCGCCGACTCCCTCGACTGGCCCGGCTTCCTCACCGCACTCACCACGAGCGGCTACCGCGGACCGCTCTGCATCGAATCGTTCACCGCGCACAACGATGCCATCGCGGTCGCCGCCTCCGTCTGGCGACCGCTCGCCGGCACGCAGGACACCCTCGCGACCGACGGCCTGGCCTTTCTTCGCCACGCCCTCGAAACCACCCCCTGAACCCGCTCGTCCACGACCCGCAGAGAGGACCCGCACGTGAGCCACCATCCGATACGATGTCATGCTCGTGACATACGATATACGTTCATAGCGCTGGTCAGCGCACTGCTCCTCGCACTGACCGCGCTGCCCGCGACCGCAGCCACCACCGGCAAGGCCCCCGCCTTCCGCGCCCTGCTCTTCACCCGCGCGGTCGGCTATGTGCACGGATCCATCCCCGCCGGCATCCAGATGTTCAAGGAGGAGGCGGCCGCCAACAACTTCGAAGTCGTCGAGACCGCCGATCCCGCGGTCTTCGACACCGCCAGGCTCAAGGACTTCGACGTCATCGTCATGCTGCAGAACTCCGGCATGGTCTGGGACACCGACGCCCAGCGCGAAGCGATGCAGACGTACGTACGGGGCGGTGGCGGCGTCGTCGCCATCCACAACACCCTCGACATGGGCATCGAGGACACCTTCCCCTGGTGGGACGAGGCCATCAACGGCGGCGTCCACATGCCCGCCCACTCACCCGGAGTCCTTCAGGGCACCGCCAAGGTCGCCGACCGCGTCCACCCCTCGACCGCGGGACTCCCGGAACGCTGGGAGCGCCCCGAGGAGTGGTACAACTTCGACCGGAACCCCCGGGGCGACGTCCACGTCCTGGTCACCGCCGACGAGACCACGTACAACCCCGGCGGCTCCGCCATGGGCGCCGACCACCCCATCTCCTGGTGCCGCAACACCGAGGGCGGCAGGGTCTGGGCGACCGCCATGGGCCACGACACCGCCTCGTACAGCGAAGCCGCCTTCCGCGCCCACGTCCTCGGCGGCGTCAAATGGGCCGCGGGCAACAAGCCCGGCGACTGCGGCGGCACCGTCTGGAGCGGCTACGAGAAGGTCACCCTCGACGACAACACCGCCGACCCGATGGAACTCGACGTCGCCGACGACGGCCGCGTCTTCTACATCCAGCGCAGCGGCGAAGTGAACATCTACGACCCGGCGGCCCACGCCACCACCACCGCCGGGAAGCTCGACGTCTACACCGGCGGCGAGGACGGCCTGGTCGGCATGGAACTCGACCCCGACTTCAGGAAGAACCACTGGATCTACCTCTACTACGCCCCCGCGGGTACCACCGAGGACGTCAACCGGCTCTCCCGCTTCACGGTCAAGGGCAACGTCCTCGACCGCGCCAGTGAGAAGAAGCTCATCGACGTCCCCGCCTACCGCGACCGCACCTTCCCCGAGCCCGGACACACCGGTGGCGCCGTCGAGTTCGGCCCCGACCGCACGCTCTACCTCGGCGTCGGCGACGACACCCCGCCCAACCTCGACCCGAACTGGCAGGGGTACGCCCCGCTCGACTGGCGCGAGGGCAAGCAGATGCTCGACGCCGCCCGCACCGCCGGCAACACCAACGACCTGCGCGGCAAGATCCTGCGCATCAAACCGAAGGACAACGGCGGCTACACCATCCCCAAGGGCAACCTCTTCGCCCCCGGATCAGCCGGGACCCGCCCCGAGATCTACGCGATGGGCTTCCGCAACCCGTTCCGCTTCACCGTCGACCCCAAGACCGGGTACGTCCACGCCTCCGACTACGGCCCCGACCGCGGACTGCCCACCACCGACCGCGGTCCCGAAGGGCTCGTCGAGTACAACGTCATCAAGAAGGCCGGAAACTTCGGCTGGCCGTTCTGCCACGGCAACAACCAGGCCTACGCCCCGTACAACCCCGACACCAAGGAAGTCGGACCCAAGTTCGACTGCGCCAACCCGGTCAACCCCTCACCCAACAACACCGGTCTGACCGCACTCCCGCCGATCCAGCAGCCGGAGATCTGGTACGGCTACGGGCCGTCGACGGAGTTTCCCGAGGTCGGCAGCGGAGGCTCGGCCCCGATGAGCGGCCCCGTCTACCACTACGACGCGAAGAACCCGTCCGCCACGAAGTTCCCCGCCTACTTCGAGGGCGCGAGCTTCTTCTACGAGTGGTCGCGCAACTACGTCAAGGAAATCCGCTTCGACAAGGACCAGAAAGTCCTCAAGATCAACGACTTCCTCTCCTCCCAGAAGTTCAACAAGCCGATGGACATGACGTTCGGCCCCGACGGCTCGCTCTACGTCCTCGAATGGGGCAGTTCCTTCGGCGGCGGCAACAACGACTCCGGGCTCTACCGCATCGACTACGCCCAGGGACAGCGCGCACCGGTCGCCAAGGCCGCCGCCTCCGTCACCGACGGCCCCGTACCGCTGAACGTCGACTTCTCCAGCACGGGCAGCAACGACCCCGACGGCGACCCGCTCAGCTACGCCTGGGACTTCGACGGCGACGGTACGTACGACTCCACCGACGCGAACCCCAGCCACACCTACACGGCCAAGGGCAATTTCGCCGCCCAGCTCAAGGTCACCGACTCCACCGGAAAGTCCGGCTACGCCAACATCCCCGTCACGGCCGGCAACACCACACCCCAGGTGACCATCGACTTCCCGGTCAACGGCAAACTCATCGAGTTCGGCGACAAGATCCCGTACAAGGTCACGGTCACCGATCCGGAAGACGGCCCGGTCGACTGCTCCAATGTCACCGTCAACCCGGCGCTCGGACATGACGACCACGAACACCCGACCACCGACATCCCCGGCTGCGAAGGCACCGTGGACACCGGGGACCTCGGCGGCCATCCCGAAGGCGCGGACCTCACCTACGTACTCAACGCCAAATACACCGACAAGGGTGGCGACGGCGTCTCCGCTCTCACCGGCTACGGCCGCGCCGTGCTGCAGCCGAAGCACAAGCAGGCGGAGTACTACGACGCCCAGTCCGGCACCCGGATCGTCGCCCAGGCAGGCGCCGAGAACGGCAAACGGATCGGCGACGTCTCCAACGGAGACTGGGTCGCCTTCGACCCGATGAGCGTCGAAGGCATCGGTACGGTCGGCTACCGACTGTCCTCACCGTACGGGGTCGGCGCGATCGAACTGCGCGCGGACGCCCCCGACGGCCCGCTGCTCGCCACCACCCCGGTCCCGAACACGGGTGGCTGGGACAACTATCAGGCCACCCCGGCCGTACCCGTCCAGGAACTGAAGGGAACCCACAAGCTGTACCTCGTCTTCACGTCCCCGCAGAACAACTCGTTCGACGTGGACGCGGTCGACTTCAAGAGTCCCTGACACATGGGCGCGCTGCGGGTCCGGTGTGTAGGCACCGGACCCGCAGCGCGCGTCCCCCGGGCAGGGTCAGCGAGTGCCGACCGCGGCACGTACGGCCCGGCGGGCCATCGCGCAGTCGTCGTGCAGCCGGCGCAGCAGCAGCCGCTGCTCCTCGCTCGACGAGAGCACGCCCGGCCGGTCCTGACCGGCGCCCGGGGGCACCGGCTCGCGCATGGCCCGCTGGACAGCCGCCTCGTACGTACGGATCTCCCGCGTCAGTACCAGCATCAGGTTGACCAGGAACGCATCCCGCTGGGCGGGCCCCTTGGCCTGGGCCAGCTGGCTGATCTGACGCCGCGCCGCCGGAGCGTCGCCCAGGACCGCCCACAGCGTCGCCAGGTCGTAGCCCGGCAGATACCAGCCCGCGTGCTCCCAGTCCACCAGGACCGGACCCGTGGGCGACAGCAGGATGTTGGAGAGCAGCGCGTCACCGTGACAGAACTGCCCCATGCCCTGACGGCCGCCCGCGTGCGCCAGGCCGTGCAGCAGCTTCTGCAGGTCGCCCAGATCGCGGTCGGTGAACAGCCCCAGCTCGTGGTACCGGGCGATCCGCGAGGCGTAGTCCAGCGGTGCGTCGAAGAGCCCGGGCGCCGGCCGCCAGGCATTGACCCGGCTGATCGCGCCCAGCGCGGCCCGGACATCGGCGCGGGGCGGGGCCTCCGACGGATGCCGGGTCAGGGCCGCCACCCGGCCGGGCATCCGCTCGATCACCAGCGTGCAGTTCTCCGGGTCGGCCGCGATGAGCCGAGGCACCCGCACCGGCGGGCGGTGCCGGACGAACGCACGGTATGCCGCTATTTCGTGGCGGAACCGCTCAGACCACGCGGGGGAGTGGTCCAGTAAACACTTGGCGACCGCGGTCGCACGACCGGTGGAGCCGACGAGGAGCACCGAGCGGCCGCTGCGACGCAACACCTGCACCGGGTTGAACTCGGGGCAGATCCGCTGGACGGAGGCGATCGCCATCCTCAGCTGGGCGCCCTGCGGCCCGGAGAGGTCCAGTCGCCCGCTGAGCGGCGGCCCGCCCAGCCCCGCCGGCCGCCGCGGCCGGACCGTGCCGGGCGGCGGGGGAGCGGCAAGCGGGGCGAGGTACGGCCCGCCGCCCGCCCCCAGGGGACGAAGCGGCCGGGGCGGGGCGGTCACGGAGGACGATGCTGTGTACATGGGCGAGACAGATCCCTTCGTGCGCCGACAAGTTGCGTGCACCGCCCCGGCCGGCGGCCGTTCGGCACCCTGGGGAGTACCTAGGGCTGCCGGGCGGGGTGGCGCATTCCTACCTGACACCGGCGCGCCGGTGGCAGACCATCTGGCGGACCCTGGCGAACCATGGCGAATACTCGCAAGGCACCTGACAGGGGGTTACTGTCAACACAGCCGAGAACCTGGGGGCTTGACGTGACCGGAGAACCCAACACCCGCCTGTGCGACCTGTTCGGCCTCGCCGGCTGGTCCAAGGGCGAACTCGCGAGAATGGTGAACCGGCAGGCGGCGGCCATGGGCCACCCGCAGCTGGCCACCGACACCTCGCGGGTGAGGCGTTGGATCGACATGGGGGAGTCCCCCCGCGATCCCGTGCCCAAAGTGCTGGCTGCCCTGTTCACCGAGCGGCTCGGTCGTGTCGTGACCATCGAGGACCTCGGGTTCGGCCGGCGCGGGCGTGTGGGAAAACGGCGGGAGGTCGGGACGCAGCACAATCCCGACGGACTTCCCTGGGCGCCCGAACGGACGGCAGCGGTCCTCACCGATTTCACGGGAATGGACCTCATGCTCAACCGACGAGGCTTGGTGAGCGCGGGCGCCGCGCTCGCCGCAGGATCGACCATCACCGGCCCCATGCACGACTGGCTGCACACCGACCCTGTACTGGCGGCCGATGCTCCAAGGACCGACGACCCGCTGTACGCCGACCCGGCCGGTTTCGACCGGTACGAGGCCGCGCCCATCGGCTCGGAGGAGATCGAGGCGCTCGAACGCTCCGTCGAGGTGTTCCGCGCCTGGGACGCCTCCCGGGGCGGCGGACTCCAGCGCAAGGCTGTGGTGGGCCAGCTCAACGAGGTGGGCGGGATGCTCGCCTACCGTCACCCCGAGCATCTGCAGCGCCGCCTCTGGGGCGTCGCCGCCAACCTCGCGGTCCTCGCGGGATGGATGTCCCACGACATCGGCCTCGAACCCACCGCCCAGAAGTACTTCGTCATCGCGGCGCACGCGGCGCGCGAGGGCGGCGACCGCCCGCGCGCGGGCGAGGCGCTCTCCAGGGCGGCCCGTCAGATGGTCCACCTGGGCCGTCCCGACGACGCCCTGGACCTGATGAAGCTCGCCAAGTCGGGTTCCGGGGACATGGTCCTGCCGCGCACCCAGGCGATGCTGCACACCATCGAGGCCTGGGCACAGGCGTCCATGGGCCGCGGCCAGGCGATGCGGCGCACGCTCGGCAAGGCCGAGGAACTCTTCGTCTCGGACAAGAGCGATGTGCCGCCTCCCAGTTGGATGCAGATGTTCGACGAGGCGGATCTGCACGGCATGCAGGCCCTGGCGTTCCGTACGCTCGCCGAACACGAACCGTCGGCGGCGAGCGTGGCTCAACGCCATGCCAGGCAAGCGCTGGAGCTGCGGGCCAACGGACGCCAGCGGTCCAAGATCTTCGACTACATCTCGCTGGCTTCGGCATGCTTCATCGCCGACGATCCCGAGCAGGCCGACCGCTACGCACGGCTCGCCCTGGTGTCGATGGGGGAGACCTCCTCGCACCGCACCTGGGACCGGTTGCGCGAGATGTACCGGCTGACGGGCCAGTTCGCGGGCTACGCGAAGATCGAGGACCTGCGCGAGGAGATCAAGCTCTCCCTGCCGCAGAGCTCCATCATCAAGCAGCGCAGGCGCTCGTCCGAGATCTGACACGAGGGCGCCGCGGCGACGGGGCGCCGGTCAACAACTGCCCTGTCACGGACCGCTGTCGGAGCATCGGTTGTCGGAGCGCCGGCCATCGAAGCGCCGTACCTGCAGGCGGCTCGTCCCTCTGCGTACCGCGTCGCCGCACGCCTTGCGTGCCGCTGTGTCTTACGCCCCGATGCGGGCGATCAGCACGCACGCGTCGTCGAGGCGCTCGCTGCCGCCGAATTCCGTGACGACCGTCCGTACGCACTCCTGGGCCGTACGGGCCTGCGCGAAGTGCGGTGCGAGAGCGAGCAGTGCGTCCGGGCCTGCACCCCGGTCGCGGTGACGGTTCAGGCCGTCGGTGTGCAGCACCAGCACATCACCGGCCAGCAGGCGCACTTCGTCCTGCTCGTACGCGACCCCGGAGGTCGCGCCGAGCAGGACTCCGTCCGGTGGCAGCAGCGGGCGCCCTTCGCCGTCGCGGAACAGCAGCGGTGCGGGGTGCCCCGCCTGTGCCCAGGCGAGGATGCCGGTGGACGGATCGAATCGACAGCACACCGCGCTGCCGAGAGCGGGCTGGACGGCGGATTCCAGCAGCTGATTGAGATGCCCCATCAGGGGCCCCGGCTCGATGCCGGCCACGGCCATCCCGCGCAGCGCGCCCAGCAGCATTGCCATGGCCGAGGTGGCCTGGATGCCGTGGCCGGTCAGATCGCCGACCGTGAGCACGGTCCTGCCGTCCGGCAGTTCCAGCGCGTCGTACCAGTCACCGCCGATCAGGGAACTCGACGCCGACGGAAGGTAGTGGGCCGCGATGTCCAGCGCGCGCGCTCCCTTCGAGGGCAGCTGCAGCGAGCCCCGCCACGGGGGGAGCACGGCCTCCTGGAGTTCGACCGCCATCCGGTGCTCGGTCCGCGCCATGTGCTGCCGACGCCGCAGCGAATCGCGGCTCCGGCGCACCATTTGCTGGCTGCCCCGCAGTTCGCTGACATCGCGCAGGACCGCCCACATGGAGGCGGTGCACCCGTCGGTGTCGAGGACGGGCTCGCCCATCATGTGGAGCGTACGCATCCGGCCGTCGGTCCGCAGGATGCGGAATTCGCCGTCTATCGGCTTGCCGTCGACCAGGCAGTCCGTCACCAGAGAGGTGAGCAGGGGCTGGTCCTCGGGCAGGACCACGGACGGAAGGTCGTCCAGCGAGAGGGGCCGTGCGTCGTGCGACCTGCCGAAGATCTGGAACAGCTCCTCGGACCAGGTGACTTCGTCGGTCAGCAGATTCCACTCCGCGCTGCCCACCCTGCCGATCAGCGCACCGGACTCCGGCTGGTCGACGGCCATGTCCCAGACGTCCTGCGCCGAACTCCCCGGGGGCTGTTCCGGCGCCTTTGACGGGATGCCCTCCTTGAGCTGTCCCAGCTGTGTACCAAGATCGTCGAGGTGATGGACCGCCAGCTCGCAGAGCGCGCGCTGCCAGCGCATCTGCGGGTCTTCCTCGTCGATCAGCACCGCCTCCCGCCGCACGGCATCCACATCGCCACGCAGCCGACGGGCCCGGTTGATCAGGGCGTCGACGGCATGGTGCTCGGGTGACTCAGGGGCGGGGCGGTCCGCAGACAGATGGGACGGCATCTCGTACTCCGATACAGGCGCGGCACGACCAGGTCTGAAAGGTGGACCGTAGACGACTGTTGCACAGGCTGCGGGGGGCCGTAAGGGATTTGGCAACACTCGATGCGTCGTTGCTTCTGGCATATGCCACAGGCTGCGCAGAGCGCCGGTCCGTCGAACGGCCTTGCTGTCGACGGACGTTGACTCAAGTAACCCGGCGCGCGCGGACGCCCACGCGCCCGCGTGCGCTGGATTACGAGCGGGCGGGAATGCGGCGGCGCCCCCTCGCGTTACAGGGGTCAGAACGATAACGATACCCATTCCCATGAGGGGGGTGGGGTCGGCGAGGGAGTCTGGAGGCACCCATGGCCCGCAGTGAAACCCGCCCCGTCGTGACGCTCCGGTCTACGGCCGGAACGGGGCAGAGCTATGTGACGCGCAAGAGTCGCCGGAACAACCCCGACCGGCTGGTTCTGCGCAAGTTCGACGCCGTCGCGGGGAGGCACGTCCTCTTCCGTGAGGAACGCTGAGCCCAGTCGCCGCCGCGGCGCTGGGACGGCGGCGGTCCGGACGCCGCGCCGGGGCTTCCCCTCGCCCCGGACGCGGCGGCGGTATTCCTGTCCGGTACCTGCTGCGCGCTGCGGGCACCGGCGGCTGCGCCTGTGCCTGTGCCCTGGGTGTCGCACCGGTCAAGGACTGCCGGGACGGGTACGGTCAGCCCCGGCGCAGCCTCCGGGGCGCAGTCTCGGCCAGCAGCGCACCGAGCGCCGGAACCACGGCCACCAGGGCAGCGGCGCCCGGCCACAGTCGTACCGCCAGCGCGGTCACGGACGCGCCCGCCACGACCGCGATCAGCCGGCCGGCCACCCGGATGTCCTCCTGGTTCCACGACCGAAGCGTCGCGCGGCCGACGAGAGACGTCAGAGTGCCGGTGAAGTAGTTGGTGGGCGTGGCGAGGACCCGCCCCTGGATCCCCATGGCCACGGAAATGAGTACCAGCAGCCCCAGCCGGTCCCCGTACGAGGTGATCAGATCCAGCGCCCACAGCACAGCCCCCGTCGCGAGCAGCACCACCTCGATCAGCAGCATCACCGGCAGCGGCCACCGCAACCGTTCGCTCATCCGCGCACCGCACACGACACCGACGCCGTACGAAGCGAGCGCGGTGATCACGCGCAGGGCCACCCCGTGCTCCCCGACACCGGCCGCGGAAGCGCCCAGCAGCACCAGATTCCCGGTCATCACCCCGGCGAAGACCTGACCGACACAGATGAACGCGAACGCATCGGCCGCGCCGGAAGCAGCCGACAGAAGCAGCAGGGACCAGTCGTCCCGCGGAACGCGCCCGACGGGGAGAACAGGAGTAGACACGCCTGCATTCTCGGCGCTGCCTTAAGGTTCTGCAGCGTGAAAAGACACGTGGCGCTCGATCGACTGCACAACTTCCGTGATGTGGGCGGATATCGCGGAGAAAATGGCCGTCCGGTCCGCTGGGGGCGGCTCTACCGGTCCGACTCGCTGGGCAAGCTCGGGAGCATGGACTGGGACCGTTTTCTGGCCCTCGGTGTCCGTACGGTCATCGACCTGCGCTACGACTGGGAGATCGCGGCCCAGGGACGAGTGCCCGACGCGCCGGGACTGCGATACCACCACCTCAGCATCGAGCACCGGCCCTACGACCAGGCGGCACTCGGCCCGGACGTGGAGACCGGACGCTTCCTGGCCGACCGCTATGCGGAGGTCGCGCACGACGGAGTCGCGGAACTCCGCCTCGCCCTGGATGTGCTCGCGGCCGAGGACAGCGGGCCCGTCGTCTTCCACTGCGCATCGGGCAAGGACCGCACCGGGCTGCTCGCCGCACTCGTTCTGTCCCTGCTGGGTGTGGCCGAGGACGACATCATCGCCGACTTCACCCTCACCGAGCTCGCCAGCGAACGGCTCCTGGCCGACTGGCGGGCGGACCACGACGGTCAGCAGCCTGTCTGGCCCGGGTACGGCCGGGCGCCCGCCGACATCATGCGGCTCTTTCTGGCGGATCTCACCGCGACCCACGGCTCCGTCCGCGCCTACGCGGCCGAACTCCTGGGTTTCGACGAGGAATTGCTGGCCGCACTGCGCGAGAACATCCTCGAACCCGTGGGCGAAGGCCGACCGGCCGAGCGCGCCACGGCCGTGGGGAGTGTCTGAAACCGGCGCGCGGGCGTGCGCCGGTCACGCCGGCGTCCGAGCGAAAAGCCCTGTCCCTGTCCGGCGGGCACGAGGCAGGATCGAGGGATGACATGGACAGCACCCGATGTTGAGCGCATGCCCGGTTCGCTCGTGGCCGGTGAGCGCGAGATGCTCACCGGATACCTCGCCTGGTTCCGCGGCACCTTGTTGCACAAGTGCGCCGGTCTGACCGGGAAGCAACTCGCCGAACAGACGGTTTCGCCGTCGAACCTCACACTCCTCGGACTGATCCGCCACATGGCCAAGGTGGAACGCGTCTGGTTCCGGCAGCGGTTCGCCGGTCAGACGCTCGACCCGATGTACGACCCCGAGAAGGGCAAGGACGCAGACTTCGAGGACGTGGACCCGTCCCGAGCCGCCGAGGACTACGCGCGCCTGGTCGAGGAATGCCAACTGGCGGACGAGATCGTCGCGGATGCCTCGATGGACGACACCTTCACCCATGGCGGCGAGGTGTACTCGCTCCGCATGGTCCACGTCCACATGATCGCGGAGTACGCCCGCCACTGCGGCCACGCCGACCTGTTGCGGGAGCGTACGGACGGTGTGACGGGCGGGTGATGCGGCACTGACGACCGCCCGTCCACGAGGACGTTGTGGCCGGGACCTGATCGGCCGCTGCGACGTCTCGGCCCGGGACCGCCGGTGCGCGGTCCCGGTGCTCCGAGGAGGCGTCGTCGGCGGTGGAGGTGGGTCAGCGCCGGCACCCTTGACGAGGACCTGTAGATGAACTCGACGACGACTCCAAGGTGTGGAAGGTTACCCCGGTGAGCAGGACCACGTCCTTCCAGTGGATTCTGGCGGCCCATCACGCCACGAGCAAGTGGCAGCACTTCTTCGGTGGGCATCGCGGTGTGGAACATCGCGGACACCGCCAACGCGTTCTGCGCCTGCATCGATGTGAACGTCGGCTGACCGGGGAGTCCTGGCCGGTGCCGCTCTCCCGGGGGGCGTCGTCCGCCCCAGTGCATCGGCCGGTGCCCGACAGGCAGAACCGGCCCTCGGATCCGGGGGCCGGTCATGTGTGCCGAACGCGCCGTCGGTATCGCCCGGCTCTGCCCGGTTGAAGCCGACAGGCGGAGCAACCGCGGAAGCCGCCGGTCCGAGATGGCCGACCACCGTCCGCACGTCACCACCGCACCTCGGTCATCCAGGTGTTGGCCGCCGAGGTGCGGGCATCGAGGTGGCGTGGTGGGGGGGGGTGGGGCGGGCTTCTGGGTGGCTGGGTCGTGGGCGGCGTCTGCCGCGCCGGTGCCACGTTGTTGCCGGCCGGACGGCCGGGTGTGCCGAGGATCGTTGGCCGTGTACGGCATGTGGGAGGTTCGGGGTGGAACCCCGGCCCGATTCCGGCGGGCCGGGGCTCTACGTCAACCGATTGACTCGGTCAGTAGTCTCGGTCACCACCGCGGTCGCGGTCGCCGAAGTGGTGGTCGATCACGCGGAAGCTGCCCACGACGCCGTTCTTGACCCACACGCCGCCCCGGACGTGGCCGGGGAAGACGCCGTCGCTGGAGCTGTGGGGTCCGACGGTGGCGATGGGGGCGCCGTTGTCGCAGGTGGCGCCGCGGAAGACCTCGATGGTCCGGCGGCTGTCGTTACGGATGTTGAGGCTCTTGGAACCGAGGCCGCTGACGACGGTGATGCAGCCACCGCGCTCGTCGGAGTAGGTCCGCTCGTTGATGTGGATGCGGCCCTCGTAGTGGCGGCGGCCTTCGTTGTGGCCACGACCCTCCTCGTTGCCCCTGCCCTCGTTGCCCCTGCCCTCATTGCCCTCATCGCCCCCATTGCCCTTGCCGCCGCCACCGTCGCCGCCTTCGAGGGCTGTGACGGGGGCGGGAGCTTGCTGGACGGCCGGGGCGGCCTGCTGCTGGACGACGGGGGCGGCCTGGGCCGGCTCGGAGGTGGCGGCCGACGCGTAGGTGATGCCGGTGGCGGCCAGGGCCGCGGCGGCCGCGACAGCGGCCGTAACAACGGTGGAACGGGTAGCCATGTCACTTTCTCCTGTCTCAGAGGGATCGGCTGAGCAGCCGACCCGTGATTGAACGTACTGACGCTCCCCATACCTGTCATATCGGACGGGTTGGGTGCAGGTGTCGGAGCATCGATCGGGGTACGCAATGTACGCCATATGCTATTTTCATATAATCTTAGACAAAGTGAACTAGTCGCTGAATTCAGGGCACTTGAGATGTCGTTAGCCTGTCCAGGCGACTTGCTGAAACCGGATCACCCAGGCGATGGCGTGTCATTCGTTGACACGGCCCGCACAGCAGTTCCACGCCACCACCCCGAACGCCCGTCGGCCGCATCCTGCCCCGTCCTGGCTGCTCAGGCGGGCTGTGCCCCGTCACCGCAGAACCCAACACTCCAGTCGGCGGAGCCCGAAGCCCGAGGTCTTGACCTGGCGCCCTGATGTTGTGTTTGGGTTGAATGGGGTACAGGTCGATCGATCGCCGTGGGCTCGGTGACCCCGTTCGTCAGCCGCAGCAGCGCCCGCGACCCGTTCGGAGCCAGGTCTCTGTCCGGCGCCAAGCGGACGTGACGCGATCTGCGCGAGCACGGACGAGCCCTGCCGACGGACGTGTCCGTGGCGGGCTTCGACGACACCACAGCCGCGTCACCGGACGGACCCTCACGCACGAGACGATGCTCACCGACGTGCTGCTGATGAAACGGCATCACATCAACGCCGTCAGGACGAGCCACTACCCGCCGGATGCGGCCTTCCTCGACGTGTGCGACGAGTACGGGCTCTGGGTCATCGACGAATGCGACCTGGAGGCGCACGGCTTCTCGAAGAATGACTGGCGGGGCAATCCCGGTGCCGACCCGGCCTGGCGGGTGGCGCTGCTCGACCGGGCCGAGCGGATGGTGGAAAGGGACAAGAACCATCCCAGCGTCGTGATCTGGTCGCTGGGCAACGAGTCGGGCACCGGGGCGAACCTGGAGGCCATGGCCGCATGGATCCGCGACCGGGACCCGGACCGCCTCATCCACTATGAGGGCGACTGGGACAACTGTGTGTGCACCGACCTGTATTCGCTGATGTACCCGGACCACTCCACAGTGGCGGCGATCGCCTGCGGTCAGGAACCGCTGACCGGCGACCCCGCGAACGACGCTCGGCGGCGCGCCATGCCGTTGCTGCTGTGCGAGTACGGGCATGCCATGGGCAACGGCCCCGGCGGACTGCGGAGTACCAGGAGCTGTTCGAAGCGCATCCGCGACTGGCCGGAGGCTTTGTCTGGGAGTGGATCGACCACGGCATCGCACGGCGAGACACCGACGGAACCCTGTACCACGCCTACGGCGGGGACTTCGGGGAGCCCGTCCACGACGGCAACTTCGTCATCGACGGGCTGCTGTTCCCGGACCGCACCCCCTCGCCCGGACTGCTGGAGTACGCGAAGGTCATCGATCCGGTCAGGGTCGACGCCGGACCGGGCCGGGGCATCGTGGTCCGCAACCTGCACCACACCCGTGACACCGGTTATCTCAGGTGGACTTGGCGCCTGGAAGCCGACGGTGTCCCCGTGGCCGATGGCGAGTGGGACGTATCCGTGGTCGTGCCCGGCGCGCAGGACCGTGCCGACTGGCCCGACTCCCTGGCCAAGGCCGTCGACACGGCTGGGCGAGGAGAGCACTGGCTGACCGTGAGCGCCGAACTCGCCGCGGACGAACCCTGGGCCGACGTGGGTCACACCGTCACCTGGACCCAGATCGGTCCGGTCGCCGACAGCACGTCGCAGACCGTTCAGCCGGACGCCTCACCGCGACGCGGAGACGGCGGCCGGCTCCCGGTGCCGCGCCGCGACGGCGACACGATCACGCTGGGCGCCGCCCGGTTCGACGCCATCACCGGAACTCTGGTCCGCCTCGGTGAACTGCCCGTGTACGGGCCCCGGGCCGATGTGTGGCGGGCGCCGATCGACAACGACCGGGTCTCACCGCTGGGTGCGGCATGGCAGCAGGCCGGACTGGACCGCCTCCGGCACAAGGTCCTGCAGGTCGAGACCGACGACGACGGAATCACCGTACGGACCAGGATGTCCCCGGCGGGATCGGACCTCGGCCTGCTCGCCGACTACCACTGGAGTGCCCAGGACGGGAACTGCCTTGTGCTGACCGTCGACACCGCGCCGTTGGGTCCGTGGCCCGTCCCGCTGCCCAGACTCGGCGTCGCAATGACCGTGCCGGGCGAGTTCGACCGCGTCACCTGGTTCGGCCTCGGACCCGGTGAGGCCTACCGGGACAGCGACAGTGCGGTACGGGTCGGACGGTACGAGAGCACCGTCGAAGCCATGCAGACCCCTTACGTGCGCCCGCAGGAGAACGGCAACCGGAGACACCTCAGGTGGGCCCGCCTCACCCGCTCCCGCCTCGGCGGGGACGGCACGGAAGGCACGGACGGCTCGGGCGGCACGCGTGGCACCGGCGGCACCCCGTCACGTCCCGCCGGATACGGCACCTGCGGCATCGAGATCACCGGCAGCCCGTGGTTCGACCTGACCGTGAAACCCTGGTCCACACAGACTGTGCAGAGCGCGGACCACACCGTCGGCCCGGAGCCCGACGGCCTCGTCCACCTCGACATCGACCTCGAACACCGCGGCCTCGGCAGCGGCTCGTGCGGACCTTCCGTCCAGCCACGGCACCATCTGGCCGCGGTTGCGGCCCGCTTCACGCTCCGGATCAGGCCCGTCGAAGCGGAGGCCGACGATGGCGTCGGGTGATCCGCGGGAGCTCGGCGGCTGTGCGGTAGCACCCTCACAGCGCCAGGTCGCCGAGGTCGGCGACGGCCGGCCGGTGGTCGCCGACGGCCTGATCCGCCTCGTCCACCCCCCGGCCAACCTGCTGCGCGACGCCTCCCGGATCCGAGCGCTGGACGCGGCGACCGGCGAGGAGCGCCGGCAGCGGCGGTTGCCCGACGGGTCGGCCGCCGCGGCGGCCGTCGCCGACGGCCGGGTCTACGTGCAGGGCGCGCGGGCCCAGTCGACCGCCTTCGACGCGGTGAGCGGCGAGGAGCTGTGGCACCAGGGCTCCACCGCGAGCCAGTTGAGCTGCTGCACCCCGAGCGTCGCGCACGGCATGGTCTGCGCGGGCACCGGCGCCGGGCAGCTGCACGGCCACACCCGCGCGATGGAGCGTGTCGCGACGGCCCTCGTGGACGGCACGCCCGTCGCCGTCCCACCGCCGGGTGCGACCCCCGCCCGAGGCTCTGGGACCTCACGACGGGCCGGGAGCGCGGCGAGCCGCTGTACGGTCACCGCCGCCGGATCGCGGACCTGGCCGTCACCACGCTCGACGGCCGGACCGTCGCCGTCACCGGCGGCGACGACGCCACCGTGCGCGCCTGGGACCCGCACACCCAAACCCGGATTCGCCGCGCCCTGCGCTTCCCCTTACCGGGTACACAGCGTGACCCCGGTCGACGGCGGCGCACTGCTGGTCGGCTTCGCCGACGAGCCGGCCCTGTTGCCGCGGGCAGCTCTCTCGGACGCTCCCTGCTGACCAGGCGTTCGCTGCAGCCGTCGCCGGCCATGAGGTCCGCCCCCCAACGGTCCATTTGGCATGATCGCGGGAGTAGCAAGAGATAAGCAGAGCAGAGGAGCACCACGGATGCTGCTACGTGATGTCGAGTTCGGTGACGTCGACGCTTACGTCCGGATGCGATGCGATCCGGCCATGATGGTCGATCTCGGCGGCCCATTGCCCCGCGGGGGCATGGAGTCGAAGGTCCAACGCGATGTTCAACGGGCGGCGGCCGGCACGGACTTGACAAAGATGATCGTGCTCGACGAAGCCGAACCGGCAGTGGTCGCGGGAACCGTGACCTTGTGGCCCCACGACACCGACACCGAACGCATCAGCGAGATCGGCTGGATGGTGCTGCCGGAGTTTCAGGGGCGGGGACTCGGCAAGCAGGGCGTGCGCATGCTGCTCGAGTTGGCCCGGGACAACGACCGGTGGGGGCTCGTACACGCGTTTCCGGCAACGACGAACGCCGCGTCGAACGGCATCTGCCGCTCCCTCGGCTTCAGCTACCTGGGCGAGCAGGACATGACCTTCGCCGGGCGGTCCCTGCGTACCAACCACTGGACCATCCACCCTCGCACGCAACTGACCTGAAACGAGACCACGATTCATCCGGAGGCCCCGGGCTCAGCGGTGCAGCGTGGTCTCCCGCTGCATGTGCGACAGTTTCTCGGGATTGCGCACGGTGTAGAACCCGGTGATGAGGCCGTCGTCCATGCGCACCGCCACAACGGTGTCGATCGCGCCGTCGAGTTGGAGAATCAGCGCCGGGCAGGCATTGACCTGTGCCGGCCGCAGTGACGCCGCGGTGATCCTGCCCAGCCCGGCGGCCAGCAGGCGGCCCACCGCGGGACGGCCTGCTTGATGCCACTGCCGAAGTCCACTCGGGAGCTGGTGTCGCTGCGCGCCAGCCAGATCAACGGCTGCGGTTGGTGCATCGACGCGCACACCAAGGAGGCCGCAGCCGCCGGTGAATCCGCTGTCCGGCTCAACCTGGTTGCCGCCTGGCGCGAGTCCACCGTGTTCACCGAGGCCGAGCAGGCCGCGCTGGCACTCGCCGAAGAGGGCACCCGGCTCGCCGACGCCCACCACGGCGTGTCCGACGGGACCTGGGCCCGGGTACGCAAGCACTACGACGACGACCAGATCGCCGCACTGGTCGCCTTGGTCGCCCTGATCAACGCGGCCAACCGGCTCGCCGTGATCGTGCACCAGCAGGGCGGTTCCTACGAGCCCGGCATGTTCGCCGCCGCGCTCAACTGATCGGCAGACGAATCCGGCCCGGCCCGGGATCATTCGATCCGGGCCGGGCCCGCATGTCCGGGCGCGGCTCCTGCCAGGAGTATCCCCCGAGGGCATCCGCGGCGGCGGGTGCGGCGATGCGCCGCCCGGTCAGGCGTCCACGCGGCGCTTGGCGAGCCAGGAGACGGCCGGCGCGGCGCCGTGCTCCAGGTGACCAACGCCGTGCTCTCCACCGGCGGCCTGTTCGCTCCCGCCGTCACGGATTCCTGGTCGGCTCCGCAGCGACCACCGCGCTGGGCTTCACGCACGCCTTTGTGCTCACCGCCCTGCTGCTGGTGACCGTGGGCGGCCTCTCGACGGTCCTCATCAACCAGCAGCGGGACCGTGCCAAGTTCGGCTTCGCCGACTGGGTGCGCCGCCGGGGCGGGTGTCCTGCGACTGGTGCGCCGATACGGAGCGAAGCGGTTCGGATGGACGGCGGATGCGTGCGACAGGCGATCGGGGAGGGCTACGGGCGGCGTCCCCACGCGGAGATCATCGGGGCGGTGGCAAGGTCGAGGCGCCCGGTGGCGACGTTCGCCAGGTGGCGGTCGATCTCGCTGTCGGTGGCAAGCCCTTCCGCCACCAGGAGGCGGCGGATCTGCCGTACGGTCGCGGCCTCGAGGACGGCACAGGCCGGCGAGGTGATCGGGAAGTACGCGTCGGCCTGAACGTCCTCGAGACCGGCCTCACGCAGCAGCCGGGGCAGGGTTCGTCCGTAGGTGAGGTCCGCGCCGCGCGCCGCCATCAAGGCGCGGAAACCGGATCGCAGCCGGTTCGCGAGCCGCTGTTCGGGACCGGACTCGTCGGGACACAACAGTGGCTGCAACCCCGGGTCGGCATCCTCCAGGAGCAGCCGGCCCCCGGGCCGCAGCGCCTGGATCATCCGGCGCAGCGCCTCGGTGCGGTCGGTGACGTGCACCAGGACCAGCCGGGCGTGGACGAGGTCGAACCCGCCGGGCGGCGGCGGGTCGGCCGCCACGTCGTGCCGCAGCACCTCGATCACGCCACCGTCGACGTCTCGGGTCCAGGACACGTCGATGTCGGTGGCGATCACCTCTCCCGTGGGGCCGACTCGCTCGGCCAGCCCGAGGGGTACGGACGGACCGCCGGCACCGACCTCCCAGCAGCGCATGCCGGCGCCGATCCCGAGCTGGTCGACATGCCGGAACGTCACCGGATCGAACAACTCGCTGAGGGCGCCGAAGCGGATCCCTGCCTCCGATTGCTGGTTGTCCAGCAGGTAGCCGTGGTCCGTGCCGTATTCAGCCATGTGGCGATTCTGCAACGTCTGTCCTTCGATGATGGGCTTCGCTCCGCGCACGGTGCGGGTGAACAGCTGCACGCGAAGGCTCTTCTCCAGGGTCGCGATGCGTTTGGAGACAGCCTGCTGGGTGATCGGCAATTCGGCGGCGGTGTCCTGGAACCGCCCGGCATCCGCGGTGGCCACGAAGGTGCGCACAGCATCGAGATCCACGCCGACGATGGTATCGACACAACGAATGGTTGTGCCTTCCTGGCAGACCGGTTGTTTGATCTCGCCATCTGCTCCCCGCTTTGATGCCGATGGGCAGCGTGTGGTTGTCCCGGACCGGCGAGAGGTGCATGGGGCATGGCGGGTAGGAGGGCGCTGGGGAGGCGCTTCGGGTGGTTGTGGGCGGCGTTCGCGGTCAGCTCGTACGGCACGGGGCTCGGGTTCGGTGCGTTTTCCCTGATCGCGGTGCTCGTACTGCACAGCGGGCCGGCCCAGGTGGCGGCGCTGGCTGCTGCGGGACGGGCGGTGGGGGCCGTGGTGGCGGTGCCGCTCGGCCCGTGGGTGGAGTTCCGCCGTAAACGGCCGGTCATGATGACGATGGACCTGACCCGGTTCGCGGCACTGATGAGCATTCCCGCCGCGTTCGCGCTCGGTTGGCTCAGCTTCGCCCAACTCCTCGTCGTATCCGTCGTCGTCGCCGCGGCCGACATCGCCTTCAAGGCGGCCGGCGGTGCGTATCTGAAGGAACTCGTGCCGCGGGAGGACCTGCTCGTCGCGAACAGTCGGTTCGAGTCCACGTCATGGACCGCGACCATGGTCGGACCGCCGCTCGGCGGGGCCGCGATCGGACTGTTCGGCCCGGTGTCGACCCTGGTCGCCGACGCGGTCAGCTACCTGCTCTCGGCACTGGGCATCCGCGCCATCGGCGGGAACGAGCCGTCCCCCGCGCGGACCGAAGCACCGCGGCTGCGAGCACGCGATCTGCTCGAAGGCTGGCACCACATCCTCACCCACCCCACGCTGCGCCCGCTGTTCGTCAACGCGATCGTGGTCAACGGCCTGATCATGGCCTCCCAGCCGCTGCTTGCCGTACTCCTGCTGGACCGCCTCGGGTTCGCACCCTGGCAGTACGGTCTCGTGTTCGCGGCTCCTTGCATCGGTGGCCTCGTCGGCTCACGCTTCGCGCACCGGCTCGTGGCGCGGTTCGGGCAGCACAAGGTGATCGTCACCGCCGGGATGCTGCGTGCGTGCTGGCCTCTCGGACTGGCGTTCGTCCAGCCCGGTGTCCCCGGGATCGCCCTCATCATCGCTGTCCAACTCGGTCTGGTGACCTGCTGCGGCGTGTTCAATCCGGTACTCGCCACCTACCGGCTCGACCACACCGACCCCGACAGGGTCGCCCGGACCCTGGCCGCCTGGTCGATCAGCAGCAGCACTGCCATCGCGGCCCTGACCGCCCTGTGGGGGTTGCTCGCCGCCGTCACCGGCCCCCGCACTGCGATCGCAGCCGCCGGAGTTCTCCTCCTGGCAACTCCGCTGCTCATTCCGCGCCGCGAGAACGCGCCCCGGAACACGAAGGAACAGGCCGCAAGCCTCACCTGATGCGCTGCGGGGCGCGGGTTGACCGGCGGTGGAGGACGGGTTCGTGTGCGCCGCCGGTGCCGGCCATCCGCAGCGGCGCCCACATGTCGAAGCCGAAGGACGCCATCTCGGCTTCGAGGCGCTGGGCCCCGGCAGCGTTGCCGCTGTTGCCGAGCCAGAAGTCGAAGACGTTGCGCCGTCCCTCCAGCCACCGCTCCGGGTCCTGGATCGCCCGCAGATCGCGGACGAAGTCCTCACGCGGGAGCCTGGTTCTGAAGGGTCTGCCCGGACCAGTGATGGGGCGACTCGTCACCGACCGACGCGGCCGGTGACGGGTCGGCCGGTGACCGTAACGGTCGATGGGCTGCCGGTTCCGGACGGCGTACGCAACCCGGACCCGCCGCAGATCGCCGGAGTGTCCCGTCCGCCCCGCTGTACGCCACCGCACGCACGGAGCTCGACCGGATCGCGGAAACGCGAGCCAGAACCGGCCTGGGTGGCCGCGGAGCGGGCAGCAGAGCAGGCTGGAAGTACCAATGGCCCGGACGGCCGGGCCGGGAAGCGAGGCTCCAATGAGTAGGCTCGAAGAACAGGTCGATCTCGATGTCCCGGCGCAGGAGGTCTGGGCGCAGCTGCACCGCATCGATGAGTATCCGCAGTTCATGGAGGGTGTGAAGAGCGCCGCCGTGCAGGGCAGCAGCCGAGCCCATCTCGATGTCCGGATCGGGGACGAAGAGCAGGTTTTCGAGCCCCGTATCGCCGATCGCGGCAAGGGGCAGGTGATGGACCTGACGGTGGACAGCCCAGAGCTGAAAGCCGCCTTCGCCGTGAATCCGCTGGACGACCAGCACACCCAGCTGCAAGTCAGGCTGGAGTACGACCCGGACACCGTGCGGGCGACCTTCGGCGGCCCGAAGGGATTCGCGCAGGTCCACGCGATCGAGGAGACGGTCCGGACCGACCTGGAGAAGTTCAAGGACCTGGTGGAGAGCCGGCACTGATCCTGACGTGCTGATCGTGCTCGGGTAAGGACCGTGTGCCTCACAGCGGTGGTTTTCACCGTCGACGGGCGGGCCTGCGGTGGGACTCCTGGTTCCCGGCGCTTCCGCCTGCCTGCCGACGGGTGGCCGCTGCTGTTCGGTCCCAAGGTCTGCCTCTCGGAGGTGGCGAGTAACCCATTTCTTGCATATCAAGCCAAGGTTTGCCCTCGGCCTGCAAACAGTTGCTCCTATAGCGCTGATTCCTGGCAAAATCAATCATCAGCGGCCTCTTGTTCTATGGGACGGTAAGTGGTGTAGTCCACTGCTGACAGGAGTCATCCCGCTCCCCATGACGTCCTCGGAGGACTACGCATGGACAAGAGACCAGTCGATCCGCCCCTGTCCCGCCGAAATCTGATGGCCGCGGTCGCCGCGACCACCGCGGTGACGGCGCTGCCCGTGGCGACGGCTATTCCCTCGCAGGCCGCCAACCGGCAGGGCCCGGCCGCTGACCGGCAAGGCCCGGCCGCTGACCCGGTCAATCCCCGCCCCTTCGTCGTGCCCGCCCTTCAGGAGTGGGACGGCGGGACGGGCGCGTACCGGCTCACCGCCGATTCGCGTGTGGTGGTCCATCCGCACGATGCGGCGCAGTTGTTGCCGCTCGCACGGCAGGTGACCCAGGAGATCGCCGCTGTCACAGGGGTCGAACTGGCCGCGCCACGCGCCACCCGCGGCACGGACAAGGGGAGCATCCTCCTGCGGCTCGACCCCGGTGCCCGGCACGACCGGGGCGGCGACCGGTACACACAAGAGGGCTACACCCTTCAGGTCACCAAGGACACGGTCGCCGTCACCGCACCCGCGTACAGCGGCGTCTACTACGGGACCCGCTCCCTCCTGCAGATACTGCTCCGCGACGAGACACGCTCCCACGTACCGGCCGGCACGGCCCAGGACTGGCCCAACTACCGCCTACGGGGCTTCATGCTGGACGTCGGGCGGCGCTTCTTCACCCCCGGCTTCATCCGCGACTACGTGCGGATCATGGGCTGGTTCAAGCTGAACGACCTCCAACTGCACCTCAGCGACAACGAGATCAGGCCGCCCCAGGGAGATTGGAGCATGGCCTACGACGCCTTCCGGCTCCGTAGCGACAAGCCCGAATGGGCGGGTCTCGCCGCCTCCGACGGTTCATATACTCGTGCCGACTGGGACTCTTTCGAGGACACCGCCGCGCTGCACGCCGTACAGCTGACCCCCGAGATCGATGCCCCGGCGCATTCCCGGTCCTTCGTGCGCTTCCGCCCCGACATCGGGCTCGGCGGCCCCAACAGTGACCACCTCGACCTCGGAAACCCCGACACCATGCCCTTCATGAAGAAGGTCTTCAACGAGTTCGTCCCGTGGTTCCGCAGCCCCGAAGTGCACTTCGGAGCCGACGAGTACACCGGCCCCGAGGAGCAGTACCGCACGTACTTCAACGGCATGTCCGCCCACCTGCGAAGCCTCGGCAAGCACCCGCGCGCCTGGGGCAGCCTGTCCGAGATGACGACCGGCGACACCAGCGCCTACGACCGGGACGTCACCATCCACAGCTGGAACAACGGCTGGTACGGGCCACGGGCGGCCAAGGCGGCCGGATACGAGATCATCAACACCAACGACGCCCTGCTCTACACCGTGCCGTTCGCGACGTACTACCACCCGCTGGGCCTCGACGGCCGGTACCTGTACGACAGTTGGGAACCGCACGTCTTCCCTGGCGCGGAGAGCCTGCCCCCTGAGGATCCACAGCTGCGCGGCGCCATGTCGGCCGTCTGGAACGACCTCGTGCACGCCTCGTACACCCAGCAGGACGTCCACGGACTGGTCGAGAAGACCTTCGGTATCCTCGGGCAGAAGATGTGGAGCGGGACCGCGGCGGCCCTGTCGTACAGCACTTTCACCGCCCAACTCCGGCGTGGTGCACTCGGACCCGGGCTGACCACCGTCACCCCGACCCTCGCCGAGCCCGAGCAGATCTCCTTCGGCGCAGCTGCTACCGCTTCCTCGGGGCCGAACGCCGGACATGTCACGGACGGCGACCCGGTCACCCGGTGGACGAGCCGCAGCGAACCTGGCGGGCCGTGGCTGAGCATTGACCTCGAAGAGGTGCGTGACGTGCAACGGGTTGTGCTCGACTGGGGCCCTGAGCACGGCCGTTCCTACGATGTGGAGATCTCCGACGAAGGACGGGTGTGGCGCACGGTCGCGAGTCGACGACAGCGTGATCGTCCCGGCCAGGACGAGCTGAGCTTCGAAGCCGACCGGGCGCGCTACGTCCGCCTTCGTGGGCACGAAACCGGCGCCGTCCGGTGGACCCTCTGGTCCGTGCAGGTCTTCGACGTCCCCGACAGGGCCCGGGGGAGGGCAACCACAGCGTCCTCCACGGAGACTCCGGCTCTCGCGGCGGCCAACGCGACCGACGGGGATCCCGGCACCCGTTGGGCCTCGAAGTACACCGACAACGAGTGGATCGCGGTCGACCTGGGATCTCTTCTGCCCGTGAGCCGGATCGTGCTCGACTGGGAGACGGCAGCCGGGCGCGACTACGACGTCCAGGTCTCCGACGACGGCCTTCAGTGGCGCACGGTCGTCGAACGCCGCGGCAGAGCCACGGCAGGTGTCGATACGGTGTACCTCCCGCAGCCCGTCACCACCCGCCACGTACGTGTGCAGGGCATCAAGCGGCAGACGACGTACGGCTATTCGCTGTACCGCTTCGACGTGCGCTGATTCAGTCCCGGAGAGAACTGGAGAGAACTGGAGAGAACTGGAGAGAACCGGAGAGAACCGGAGAGAAACGGCGGAACGGGTCCGGGACAGCTGTTCTACGCAGCGATCCCGGTGCGTACGTCCTTCTCGAGGGCCTGGCCGGTGTTGAACGATGCGGCACGGCAGTCGCATCACGCGTGCCCGCCGTTTCGGACGGGCCGAGCGGACAACGGGACGAACACACCCGGCCGGGCCTGTGACGGGCCCGGCCGGGATGGTGGCATGTTTGCGTGATCAGTCCGGCTGACGCGTCGAGAGCGCTCGGCTGTCGGCGACGGCGCGACCGTACGGAACAAGTCGCACCGGGCCGACGAGTCCGTAGTTCTGCCGCTTGGCGGCCCCGAACACCGGTGCGTTGGAGACCCGCAACCGGTTGAGGAGCGAGGTGGCGACCTCCACTTCGATGGTGTTCGTGCCGCGGCGAAGCCAGGGGCCGATGTCGACGACGGTCGTCAGCTGGTCCGCGGGCGGCAGAGCCTGTCCGTTGACCGTGACCCGGTAGGTGTCGAATACTTCGCCCAGCTCCAGCCGGGCACCATGACCGCCGGTCCAGGCGGCTCCCAGCTTCACCGTGGTGCGGTACCGGCCCACGCCCGACGAATCGACCAGCTCCGGGATCTCCGGCCACGGCTTGAGCCCGTCGAGTTCGATGGTCCGCCGGGTCTTGACGGTGCTCGACGCGGTGGCGCCCGGCGTCCAGTCCTCGGCCGTCAGTGTCCAACGGGTGAGCGGCATGGGCTCGGCGACGTCCTTGATGGTGGCGCTGACGGTGGCGCCGCCCTGGAAGGTGGTGGTGTAGGTGCCCGGCCGGGTGTCGCGGATCTCCAGTCGGCCGTCGTGGGTGAGCAGGACCTCGGACGCCTGGCTGGACATCGCGTTCCAACGGGGCGCGGGGCCAGGCGTCCACTTGCCGGGACGTGCCGTCGCGATGATCGTCGTGGCTCCGGGCGCCAGCGCGATGTGGAGCCGGATCCGCCTGTCGTCGAGCCGCGTGTAGGTGGTGAGCGGTTCGATGGTGCCGGTCCAGGCGTCCAGCCGATAGGGGACGACATCCGGCCTGCGGGTGGTGAGCGTGACGTCGTGGCTGATGGGTGCGCCGGTCGAGCCCTTCTTGCTGACCGCGTCGTTGGCGAAGAAGTAGTAGTCGGCCTCCGTGTCGGCCCGGTGAGCGTGCAGAAGCATCGACGACTGCGCGTACTCGACTTCGCGCTTCAGTCCCAGTGCGGCGATGGCCTGCGGGACGTCGGGACGGTCGGGGACGTTGAACACGCTGGGCTGCGCCAGCAGTTCGGCGATCAGCCGCAGCAGGCGCTCGTTGTCGCCCGACTTCGGCAGTCCGGGCACATGCCCGTCCTTCCAGTCGCCGATGACGATGATTGGAAGGCCCTTCCTGGCGTAGCCGACGAGCTTCTCCGCGACATCGAGTTGCAGCGTGTGCTCACGGAGAATCATCACGTCGCCGTCGACGAGGAGCGCCTGGTACGCCGGGCCGTCCGGTGCGAACCGGCCGTCGCGCACGACGGCGCTGGGAAGGGAGAGCAGGCGCGGGCTGAGGAACAGGTGCGTCCAGCCGACCGGTACGCCGTCGCCGGTGAACCAGGACGCACCGAGCCCGGAACCGGCGTAGCCCTTCTGCCACAGCACGCCGATATCGACCTTGTTGACCCCGGTCTGCAGAACCTGTTGCGTACGGCTCAGGTAGCCGGCGATATCGGCCGCATGACCCCAGGTGGGCTGGCGGGGCCCCCAGGCCTCGCCGTAGCCGGCACCGCCGTTGTACGGCGAGAAGGCGGCGAATCCGGGCCACGCGGCCCCCGGGGCGTCGGCGTATGCGAACCCGTGGAACACGGCCTGGTTGACGCCGGCCGCGTACTGGGTGACGAGCTTCCTGAGCGTGGCGTTCCAGGTGGTCGCGTAGGCGCCGCCCGCGGTTGTTCTACGCCCAGCGCACGCTCCTCAAGCGCGAGGTGCTGCCCGAGCACGTGGCCAACGCGGTCTTCGCCCTCACCGGCGGCGACCTGACCCACACCACCGGGCTCCACATCCCCGTGGACGCGGGCGTCGCGGCAGCCTTCCTGCGCTGACCCGGTCCCGCCCTGATGCCGGTGCGACCGACGTGGCGGCATCAGGGCGTCCCACGGGCCGGCGGGGGCGAAGCCGTACGGGCGCTCTTCCCCCGCCCGGAACTCCTGATGCACGTCGCACTGTTCGTCTGAAGCAACTCCCCCTCGGTCAGCGCCCGATCGGGCCCAGGTGCGATGCGTCGTCCGGGGCCACCGGTGCGAGGTGACCGGCCTCGTCCAGCGGGGTGGAACGGTGTGCAGGTCTGTCTGCCGGGCCGGTCCGTCCATCAGCTGCCGTCGCGTCCACACCGGCGGACGGCCCCGCTTGACGCCCTGCGGGAACAACGGTGCCCCGGTGATCGCAGAGCTTGATCAGCTGTCAGCACAGGTCCTGGGCGGCCGTGGTGCCGTTGGGACCGGCCCCGGCGGCGCCTGCGAGAAGGGCGACCAGTCGTTCCACTTGGTCGCAGGGGTCCGGTGCGCCGGCCCAGCTCGTCATCAATAGGTGGTGGACGGTTCCGACGAGTGCGAGCGCCAGTGAGGTGGTGTCGGCATCGTCCGCGAGGCGTCCAAGCCGCTGTTCGGCGCCTAGGTAAGCGGTGATCGAGTCCTGGATTGCCATGAAGCCGGGTGCACCGGCCTCCAGTGCCTGGCGTACCCGAGTGGCGGCGGCGGGGCGGGTGAGGGCCAGGCCGGAGACCGTCGGACCTGCGGACGTCAGGAGCGCGAGCGCGACCGTGACGAGGTTCTCGGTCACAGTCGCCTGGCCTGCTCGCCCGGCAAGCTCCCCGGCCTGCCGTGCGGTGCGCGCAAACCGGTCCAGGACCAGCTCGGCGACGAATTCGTCCAGTCCGCTGAAGTGGGCGTGCAACAGCCCCTTGGCGCACCCCGCCTCGCCGGTGATCGCACGGCCTGTCAGGGCGACTGGGCCCTCGCGGGCCAGGACCCGCTCCGCGGCGGCGAACAGCCGCTCGCGAACGTCGGGGGTCGCTACTCCACGCGGTGACATGGGACCTCTCCTGGTACGGGATTGCGGCACACCCCGGTGCAAGAAGGGGATTGCCGGAATGGGCATCCGCCCATACTGTTTGGGCGGATGCCCATTCTAGGCATGGCAGGCCCCTCGCCCACCAGCAGGAGGTACCGGATGCAACACATCGTCAACACCGAGCAGGCGCAGGCATGGAACGGTTACGAGGGCACCCACTGGGCCCGGAACCAGGACCGCTGGGACGCCGTGAACGCGGGCTTCAACGAACCCCTGCTCGCCGCCGCCGCGATCAGGGAACAGAACCACGTCCTGGACATCGGCTGCGGAGCCGGCTGCACGACCCGCCTGGCCGCATCCCAGGCGCTCAACGGACGGGTCGTGGGCCTGGACCTGTCGGCGCCGATGCTGGAGCGCGCCCGCGAGTCAGCGCAACGCGAGAACGTCGGCAATGTGTCCTTCGAGCAAGGAGACGCCCAGGTCCACGCTTTCGAGCCGGGCTCGTTCGACGTCATCATCAGCCGTTACGGGGTGATGTTCTTCGCCGACCCCGTCGGCGCCTTCACCAACATCGGACAGGCCCTGCGCCCCGGCGGTCGTATGGCGTTCATCTGCGGCGCAGACGCCGAGGGCAACGAATGGCTCCAGGCCATTGCGACGCTGGGCGACATCCTGCCCGTCGGAGGCTTCGGCGCGCCGGGAAGTCCGGGAATGTTCTCCCTTGCGGACCCGGACCTCACCAGTGAAGTGCTGTCCGCCGCCGGGTTCACGCACATCACCGCGGCACGCGTAGAGGCTCAGGGGATGTGGGGACAGGACGCCGACGACGCGGCCGCCTTCCTGCTGGGCTCCGGTCCCGGGCGCCACCTGACGAGCCAGGTCGACCAGGAGGCCCAGGACCGCGCCCGCCAGGCACTCACGGACATCCTGCGCCCCCACGAGGAGAACGGCGCGGTGCGACTGCGCAGCACCGCCTGGCTGGTCACCGCCAACCGCCCGAAGTAACCCGGCTCGGCCGGCCGGCTCGACCGGTCGCGGCACCTAGCCCATTTGGGAGGCCGAAGTGCGGCCGTTGTTTCCGCGAGTGCTTGGTCGAGACGGTCGCGGTTCTGATCCGCAGCGGCTATGTCCGGTGGTGGCATCGGCTTTTGGGTGAGACCACCGCCGGGCCGGTTCAGCGTCGCACGAGGCACTGGCAGCGGGCGTCGACTCAGACGTGGGCGTGGTGGTGGGCCAGGGAGGCGTGCGGGTCGATGCCGTCGTGGGTGGTGGCAGGGTCGGTATGGACGAGGGCGGTGGTCAGCCGGGGTCTCGGCCTCGACGGCGAGACGGTGCGCGTCACGGACGCTGAGGTCATCGGCGACGACGATGGCGACCTCGGTCCGCAGCTGATGGCCGATCCGCCGCATCCGCAGCTCGCCCACGTCCACGATCCCGTTCACCTCGTGCAGGGCGCGTTCGGCGGTGTCGACCAGGGCGGGATCAACCGCGTCCATCAGGCGGCGGAACACTTCCCGGATCCGTACCGGGAGGTGCTGCGCAAGCTGGCAGAGCCGGCCCGGCGTGAGGGTGGGTGGAGCGGGTGGCGCATCCCGGACAGGGCCGCGGTCTTCCGGGCGCGGAAGAATCCCCGGGGCGCTCCCTTGCGTGAGCTGTTGGCGCAGGTGGGCCATGGCGTGACGGATGAGGCGACCCCGGGGGTGTTCTGGCGGGGACTGTGGCTGATGACCCTTGACGGCACCACGCTCGAGGTCGCCGACACCGCGGCCAGCGAGGGGACGTTGGGCCGGCCGACGGCCCGGACAGACGGACCGTCGACCAATTGCCAAGACTTGTGGATCGGTTGAAATTATTCATGCCGCGCCGGCCTGAAGTCGTTCCGGCGTCGCGCTGAACTCGCGTACTGCGCAGGGGAGGTGCCTATGCATGCGGTGAAGTCGCGGATGAAGTGTGCTTGGTCGGCGTAGCCGAGTTCGGCGGCGAGAGCAGACCAGTCCTCCGGGTCCATGGCCGCGCGTGCGGCGGCTTCCTGAATGCGGGCTCGCCGGATCACCCACTTGGGTCCGATGCCGACGTACTCGGCGAACGTTCGCTGGAGCTGGCGCGTGCTCATGCCGGCGATCGCGGCGAGCTGGGAGACCCGTAGAACTGAAGGGTCGGCGCTGATGGTTTCGACCAGCCTCGCGGCCTTGTCGATGGCAGGGTCAGGAGTGGGTCGGCACCCGCGCACGAGCGTGGCTGCCAGTTCGAGCGCGGTGGGCACGCAGGGTTCGGCGATGATGGCGTCTGCTGCTGCCCGCGCCGCCGGGCCGAAGATTTCTTCGATGTCCAGGACTCGGTCGGTAAGGGTGGACACGGGGGCGGTGAGGAACGGGCGGAAGCCGCCGGGCCGGAATCGCAGGCCAAGTACCCGGCCGGTGCCAGAGATCTCTCGGGTGAACGTGTCGCTGACGATGCCTGTGATCTGGGCCTGACCGCCGGTGGTGAAGGTGAGGTGGACCACCGGGTGGGTGAGGACTTGCTGCCTGTGTGGTTCGGTCAGGTCCCAGTGGAGGATCCAGTAACCGTCCACGAACGGGGTCAGGTCCGCCGGAGCCGGCTCGTGGGCGAGCCGGAACCGCTCAGCCGCGGTGTGCGGGTCGAGGATGGCCCGCTGTCGCGTTTGTTCAATACCCGTCATCGTCGTCCTGTCTACTATGCCTGATGGCAAGTGGGGAAGGGATGGTATGGAGACGAGATCTGTGATGGCCCGGGCCTCGGAAGCGGCGGTGGACATCGTGCGCGGGATCGGGCCGGACGAGTTCGGCGTAAGCACACCGTGCCCGGAGCTGAAGGTCGGGGCACTCCTGAATCACCTGATCTTCTGGACCAGCGTGCGGGGGCACGCCGCGGGACTGAAGCAGCCTCCACAGGCCCGGCCGGATGAGGTGGCGGAGGGCCATGACTTCACCGCGGAGCCGGATTGGGCCGAGGTGTATGCCGCCCGGTCGGCGGCGACCGCCGCCGTCTGGAGCGATCCTCGGGCGTGGGTCGGCGAGACGGCGCTGACCGGGAGCGGGCGGATGCCGGCCCGTTTCGTCGGTGGGATCGTGCTGGGCGAGTGGCTGCTGCACGGCTGGGACCTGGCGGTGGCGACCGGGCAGAAGCTGAACGTGGACGAGGAACTCGCGGCGGCGCTCTACGAGGACATCGCCGGGAAGGCTGAGATGGCCAGGCAGTACGGGGTGTTCGGCCCCGAAGTCAGCGTGCCTACGACTGCGCCGCTGTTTGACCGCGCTCTGGGACTGGCGGGCCGCGACCCGTCGTGGAAACGCCGAGCCTGACCGCAAGTGAACGCACGTGTGGGCCGTTGCCGTCCCTGGCGCCCGGGGATCGGATCGGAGCTTTGGTGGTGCGGATATGGAGAACCGCCCCCAGGTGCTCCACACACATGGAGCGGGTGGAGAGCAGGTGGGCGCTGGGCGACAGCCGGTCGGCCGGCAAACGCGCCACCGTGCTCTTTCCCGCGCCGCGCGGGAAGGTGAGGACGATCACCTTGCCGGGCGTAGGAAGCGACGCCGCAGTGTTGGGCGGCTGGTTCATAGGGCGATCTCCTCACGGCGTTCGGCCAGGTGACCGCCTTCGAAGCGGGCTCCGGCGCGGACGAGGTCAACGAGGTGGGGTGCGGTGATCGCGCGCCGGCGGGCCTGGGCGGATTCGGCGAGCGTGAAGACCATGGCGAGTGCGACGGCCGGGCTGCCCGCGCCGCGGGGGCAGGTGCGCTGACCTGGGGCGATATGCCCTGGGCGCCCGGCAGCGTGCCGGTCACAACCATCCGCGGCGCTGTGCCTGCAGGGCCATCTGGAAGCGGGGCTGCCCGCGCCGCGGCCCGATTCGCGGGTTGAGCGCGTCGAAGAAGGGACCAGATGCTTTCGACGGGGTTGGGGTCGGGTGCGTAGGGCGGCAGACAGGGGCTGGTCAGCCAGTCCCGCGAGGCAGCGAACTCCTGGAATCCGGCGGCCTGATGGATCCAGGTTGTCCCACACGAGCACGAGCGGCTCGGGGCCCAGGATGACATGTGGGCCACGACCTACCGGGAGCGGCCGATGAGCAACGCCGGGGCCTTCATTCCCCGGTGACCGGGTTCCCGTCGGCGTGGGTGCCGTTGTCGTGAGCGGGAGCGCCGAGTCGTTCAATTGAGGCTGGCGGCGTTGACGCGTTCCGGCGAAGCTCCCACGTCGACGGTGACCGGCAAAGCCGATGCGCGATCTCGCGGACCTCACGTCCTGAGCACGCCATACGGCGATGTCCTGGCGCTCTGAGAACGACAGATAGTGTCCAGACACCGTCGGCGAAAGGGCCGGTCTCACGCCCCCGGCGTGGCGAAACCACCGTGTTTCGACCGCGGGCGACACCCCGACTTCGGCCGCCGCTTCCTCTGACCGACCCCCTCGGGCGATCGCAGCCCAAAACCGGACGCGATCCTCACGCCAGGCGACCGTCGGCCGCCCCGGCGACGGCATCTGCGGGGGACCGCCGCAACGGTCGGCGCCGCACCCGCCCCTGAACGGGGAAGCGCGGCGCCGGTGCCGGGCCTCAGGAAGTGCGGAGGACGGTCAGTTCGGCGGCGGCAGCGAACTGCTGGCCGTTCACGGCGCTGAGCGCGGTGAAGCGGACGTAGCGGGCCTGCTGCGCGGCGAAGGTCACCTCCTTCTCGCTCTTCGAGCCGCTGAAGGTGCCGGCGAAGACCTGATGGAACGTCACGTTGTCGTCGCTGACCTCGACTGTGAAGCGGGCCACGTCACCGTTGGCGCCGCCGTCCTGGCGCGGCAGGTAGCGCAGGCCCGCGATGGGCTGGGCGGTGCCGAGGTCCAGGGTCAGCTGGTGCGGCATCGTGGCGACGGAGGGGGTGTAGGCGGTGTGCCACTTGGTGGCCGGGTTGCCGTCGATGGCGTTGGCGGCACGGCCGTTCTCGGCGGCGGTCTCCTGGCTGTCCACGGAGGCGACGGTGATGCCGGCCCGGTCTATCGGGACCTGGCCGCCGAGGCCCGGCTTGATCGTCGCGTTGCCGGTGGCGTAGGACTCGCCCTTGTCGGTGGTCAGGTGGGCGGTGTACGGATAGGCGTCGGCGATCGCCGTGTCCGGTACGGTCACCGGGACGGTCACCGAGACCTGCTCCCCGCTGCCAACCGCGGGCACCTTCACCTCCGGCGCGCTCCAGTCGGCCGGAAGGTCGAGCCGGAGGGTGCCGCCGTTCAGCCGGTTCGGCTCCTGGTTGGTGACGACCACGGTGAAGTCGCTGGTCCGGCCGGTCGGCAGCGACTGCGGCGGGGTCACGGCGAGCGGGACGCAGACGCCGTTCAGCCAGTCGCTGCCGAAGCGGGCGAAGGTGATCTTCTCGTACGGGTGGGCCATGCCGCGCTCGTAGAGCAGGCCGACGGAGCCCCGGTCGGCGGGTGTCCAGCGCCAGTACTCGGGCACCGCGGGGGCGCGTATTTCAATTACTGCTCGGTGTACGGGTGTTGGCGGGACAATGAGGTGTGACTGCGGGTACGGCCGCTCGGGCTTCAGTTGTGGCTTTGAGGGCGAAGTTCGATCAGTTCCTTCCCCATCTTGATGAGCGACGCCGTCGGATCTACCTGGCCAGCGAGGCCGCCGCGCTTGGCCACGGCGGGATCACGCTGGTGGCGGCCGCTTCTGGCGCAAGTGCGGCCACCATCGCACGCGGAATCGCCGAGCTGTCCAGGCGCCCTTTGCCAGCCGGGCGGATCCGGGCTCCAGGAGCCGGCCGTAAGCCGGTGACGGTCACCGACCCCGGCGTAGAGGCTTTCTCAGCCGCTCTCCGCTACGAACGCTACCCCCGCAACTACCTGGCCTTCCTCGGCCTCGCCGCAGCCCTCTGCTGCTACAAACGCCTCCTCAAGCTCACCACATAGGACACGGTCTTAAAGTCTCAAAGTAGTGACCCCCCAAGGGGCTTGGGCGGTGTGTCGGTCCTGCACGCTGGCCCCGCTTGTCAGTCCTGCATGCTGCCCCCCTCTTGACCGTGGTGCTCGCACGGGCCACACTCCCATCAACTCTAAACCGGTCTAGACCAGTTGATGGAGGCATCATGTCAAAATCTGGTCGTCGTGCCGTCCCTCGTCACCAGGGGCCGACGAAGTTGCGAATATCGGGACTCGCCGGCTGCCTCGCAGCCCTGACGGCATGCTCGGTGCTGGTGTCGCCCGCAATGGCGAGTGAGGCAGGCGCGAAACCTAGTGTTTCGACTACGCCTGCGGGGGCCCAAAGCGACGCCGCCGACCCACGCACGACCCTGCTGCCGGTTCCGCAGAACTGGGAGCCCGCAGGGGGGAAGCTCACCCTGGCGAACACGACCAGGGTCGTGATCGATCCGGCCACTGCCGGCCGCTGGACCGTTGTCTCGGGCATGACGACAGAATCCGACCCCATTGTGTCGACCCGGCCGCTGCGCGAGGTCGCACGGTATGCCGCTCGAGATATCGAGGCCCGCACGGGTGTCCGCTTGCCCCTCACCCAAGCGAACAGTGCGAACGACAACGGCATCCAGGTGGCCCTCGATGCGGCTCTCGCACCCGAGGTCGGCCCCGAGGGGTACCGGCTGGAGATCGGTCGGACGGTGCGGCTCACCGCGCCCACGGCCAGTGGCATCTATTACGGGTCGCGCAGCCTGATCCAACTGCTGGTCGGGAGCGCCGACCAACGCACTCTGCCCACCGGTGTCCTCACTGACCGCGCCAACACCACCATGCGCATGAACACGATCGACGTGTCCCGTGAGTACTGGGAGCCTCGCGCCGTGGCCGACGTCATCCGACAGATGGGGTACCTCAAACAGAACTACCTGGTGCTTCACGTCGATGACGCCGAGGGTTTCCGACTCAACAGCCCCAAGTACCCCGGGCTGGCCGAGCCAGGCTTCAGCTACGACCGGGCTGACATCGAGAGTCTCGACCGGATCGCCCGGGAGAACAACGTGACCCTCGTTCCAGGTTTCGAGCTGCCGGCCCACGTCTCACCCAAGTCGGCCTACTTCCACGTCGGCATGGCAGACGGCCCGCGTGAGGTCGAACCAGGGTTCGGTGAGCGCGACACGGGCGCGACTCCGCAGAACACCTGCCAGGGCTACAGCTACAGCCACCTGACCGACGACTTCACGTTCAACCTCATGAACCCGAAGGCCCTCAAGGTCTCCCAAGAGATGCTCGAGGAGTTCCTCCCCTGGTTCTCCTCGCCATGGGTCCACCTCGGTGGTGACGAGATGCCCCCGAACATGAACAGCTGCCCCGCTCTGCGGGACTACGTGGCCAAATCGAACGGCAAGTACGCCACGACGGCCGATGTCGAGATGGAGTTCATCAATGAGGTGAATGACCACGTTCGGGCCAAGGGCCGCACCTCGGTGGTCTACAACGGCTCCGAGGCGTCGGCGCGCAACATCCCGCTCGACACCAACGTCATGGTCATGGACTGGACCGGCAGTGGAACCGCCGCCCACCTGAAGCCCTACGACAAGATCGTCGCTGACAGCAGCTTCCTCTACCTGGTGCCGGCCCGTTCAGGCCGCCCCAACCCGCAGCGCATCGCCCAGACGTGGACCACACCCACCGACCCGAAGATCCTCGGGTGGGGCATGCACGTCTGGGGTGACGACTTGGGCTGGGCTGAAGGCCAGTGGCTCGAGTCGCTGTCGATCACGCCAAGAGGTCGGGTCGCAGACCGGCAGTGGAACACCCGCCCGCGCACCCAGACGGAGTACGCGGCATACGAGGCCACCATGCAGACCATCGGTACCGCACCGGGATACACGGGCTTCCTGCAGCCCAACGCCACCACGAACGCCCGACCGATCCACCAGTACGTCATGGATCCGGAGTTCCCCCGTGGCACCTATGACGCACACACGTCGAACAACCGACGCGGAATCATCGACCGATGCGACCTCAGCGGGATGACCCCGCTGTTCGTCTCGACGCGCTCAGCCACCGACCCGGACAAGGGCCAGGTGAAGGTCATCGACTCCGGCGGCTACTGGCTCGGGGCCTCCAACCTGACCGGACCCTGGTCGGTCACCGGCACCGTCAAGGTGAGCGGAACGGTGACTCTGCTCGGCCAGGTCGACTCCACGAACCGGGTCACCCTGAGCCCGACCGACGTCACCGTGCGCTGGAACGGTGTGACCCAGAGCTTTGGTCGTGGCCTCGGGTCAGGGCAGTGGGCCGACTTCGCTCTCACCAGCGACGGCTCGACCGTCACTCTGTATCTCGACGGTGAGCGCGTCGGCACCGTCACCAGTGAGCTGACGCTGCCCCGCTCGCGGATGTTCTACGGCGCGTCCGGCACGACTCTCGCCGCCCTGGACATCTACGCGCAGCGCCTCACGGCCGATCAGGTGTCCTCCGTGCGGACGCAGCGTCCCGAGGCTGTTTGTGCGACCTACCCCGCGGCGCCGACACTGCCCGCGCCTCGGCCTGCCGGACCACCGACACGTAGCTGAGGAGGGCCCTACTGCTCATCGCTCAGGATCTCGCCCGTCCTCGACAGTCCCGCAACGAAGATCGCGACGACGAGCCACGAGCGTGAACATCTCCTGAGTCCGCATCGGTGTGCCGAAATCGAAACAGGGCGGCTAGACCACGGCGCTCCGCGGCGACCTGGCGGTGGTCGGCACTGTACGTCATCGAGGTCACGTAATGTAACCTGCGAGGCCGTGACCGGTCTGCCGACCCCCGCCGACCACGTGCTGGCCCAGTTCCCAGGAATGGGGCCGAAGGCCGGACGGCTCCTGCGTCTCGGGGAACAGTGGAAGTGCTGGGTGCTGTGCGATCGCGACCCGGTGTACGGCTGGACGGACGGTCGGGTCGCCCTGACCGGCGACGCCGGGGACTTCCCGCAGCGCCTCGTCGATCACAACCGCGCCCGCGCTCCCCGTACCGCCAGGGCGCAGCAGGTGGCGCGGGCGATGGGCCGTGAGGTGTACCACCCGGCGGGAGTGGCCGCCAAGGAGCGCAACGCGGAGATCGGTTCCCTGTCGGAGGCCGAGCTCTACGGGAAGGTCGCCTGGCTGCACGATGGGACGCCCTGAACCCGGGCACACCGTACGACGGTTCGGCTCCCCGCCCCTCCAGGGGCAGGGAGGCCGAACCGTCGTACGGTCAACGGAGTCGGGCGTCGCCCGCCGTCTGCGCGTCCGGGGCCGGTGCGGCCTGCCGGGCGTCGGGTCCGGTGCCTTCCTCGGGACCGCCCTCGATATCGATGCGCGGCAGCACGCGGTCGAGTTGGCCCGGCAGCCACCAGGCGGTGCGGCCGAGGAGCGCCATGAGCGCGGGCACGATGGTCATCCGGACGACGAGCGCGTCGAAGAACACGGCCGCGGCGAGCGACAGGCCGAACGCCTGCAGCATCGTCGACTCCGACAGGACGAAGCCGCTGAAGACGCTGATCGTGATCAGTACTGCGGCGGTGACCACGCGGGCGCTGTGGGCGAAGCCCTTCACGACCGCCTCCCGGGGCCGGCCGTGCCGCACGTAGTCCTCCCGCATCCGGCTGACCAGGAATACCTCGTAGTCCATGGCAAGGCCGAAGACGAGGCCGATGATGATGACGGGCAGCAGGTTGACGATCAGGCCGGGTGCCGAGACGCCCAGTACGTCGACGGCCCAGCCCCACTGGAAGACCGCGACCATCGTACCGAAGGTGGCGGCGAGGCTGAGTAGGAAGCCCAGGGCCGCTTTCAGCGGCACCAGGATCGACCGGAACATCACCATGAGCAGCAGGAAGGCGAGTCCGACGACGACCGCCAGGTACGGCAGCAGGGTGTCCGCGATGTGCTGGGAGATGTCGATGTTGAGCGCGGTCGTGCCGGTGACGGCGATCGCGGATCCGGTGTCGCGGCGCACGTCCTCCGGTCGCGGATGTCGCTCACCAGGTCCTCGGTGGCGGCGCTGGCCGGGGAGCTCTTCGGGGTCACCATCATGACCGCGGTGTCGCCGGCCTCGTTGGTCACCGGCGGGGAGACGGCCTCGACGTCGGGCAGGGAGGAGATGCTTTCGTTCACCTGCTCCGCGGCCGTCTTGGGGTCGCCGCCACCCTTGGCGTCCACCACGATCGTCAACGGGCCGTTGTGGCCCGGGCCGAAGCCCGCGGACACCAGGTCGTAGGCTTTGCGCTGAGTGGTGTCGGTGGGCTCGGTGCCGTCGTCCGGCAGGCCGAGCCGGATGTCGGCGGCGGGCAGAGCGAGGACGACGAGCGCCGCGGAGGCCGCCACCAGGAAGAGCACCGGCTTGCGCGCCACGAGCCGGACCCAGCGCAGGCCAAGGGCCGGCTTGCCGGAGCCATTGTCGCTTTCGTCGAGCGGCTTTCGGGAGGTGTCGGAGGCCGTCGCGGCGGCGGGACCCTCCGGCTCCGTGGTCTGCCGTTCGGCGCGGGCCCGGCGTCCGAGCACCCGCAGGCCGACGAAGCCGAGCAGGGCGGGCAGCAGGGTCAGCGCGACGAGCACGGCGACGGCCACGGTGAGCGCCGCGGCGACACCGATCTGCGTCAGGATCGGGATGCCCGTGCACGGATGAGGTTATCGGCAAGGGCAACCATGGACAGACATGCTGGTCATGTCCCAGTGCAGCCTCGACACGTCGATCCCGAACTCGGCGATCGCCCGGGCGCCGACCGTCCCCGCGATTCTGTCCAGCTTCGGCGCGATCGCGTCCAGGGCCCGGGCCAGACGGTCGTCGTTGAGTAGAGCCGGCTCGATACGAACACCTCCTCCACCGCCCAGGTACGGGCCCAGTCACCGACCCGCACCAGCGGCGCGGGCGAGGTCAGCCGGTTGACCACGAGCGCCTCGATCACTTGCCCGTGGGTCAGTTGCGCGCTCGCGCCACCCGGACACACCTCGTCGACGATCCCGGCGACATCCAGCCGGCGCAGAAACTCGGCAGCGACAGGCAGAGCGCCCAGACGCTTCTCCACCACGGACGTCACCACCACATCAAGGCGCTGACGCTGAGACCGAGGCCTCGAGGGCCGGGAAGTCATCGACAGACCCGGACCAACGTCACACCACCGGCCCGGGACACTCCCGGGCCGGACACACCATACGAATCAACGACCCGCGAAGTACGGGACTAGAGTCGATTCTGCGGGGAGGCGGCGGTCGGGCGGTGAGAGGGGCTGTGGTGGCGGCGGGCGCGGTTGTGGTGGGTGCGGGGCCGACAGGGCTCGCCCTGGCGTGTGGGCTGCGGGCGGCAGGAGTGAGCGTCAGGCTGATCGACCGGGCTGAGCGGCCGGCGACCTCGTCACGCGCCCTCGGCCTACAACCGCGGGGTGCGGAAGTCCTCGACCGGCTCGGCGCTCTGGGGGGACTGCCGGAGCGCTCGGTCCGGGTGAAGGAGGTTGTCACCCACGTCAACGGCGAACTCCTGGCACGTCTGCGGGCCGACCGGCCCGCGACTTCGGTGAGGCCCGTCCTGATCACTTCGCAGGCGGAGGTGGAAGCCGGGCTGAGACGCCGCCTGCGGGAGCTGGGCGGCGACGTCGAATGGGGAAAGGAGCTTCTCGCCGCCGACCAGGATGCACATGGCATCACTGCCCGGCTCTCGGGCGAGGTGGTGCGCGCGGAGTGGCTCATCGGCTGCGACGGCGCGCACAGCCGGGTGCGCAGGCTGGCCGGCATAGCCTTTCCCGGTGCGCCCGTGGCAGAGGGGTTCCTGCTCGCGGATGTGCGGGCGGAGCTGCCCCTGCCGCGAGACGTGGTGTCGACATGGCTGCGCAAGGACGAGATGTTCGGGATCTTCCCGCTGCCGGGCGATGACCTCTGGCGTCTTGTGGCGTCGTCCCCGGAAGGTGGCGTCGGCGCGGAACAGGACTTCGCCGTGCTGACCCGGCTGCTGCGGGACCGCTCAGGCATCGCACCCCCCGCGGCACCGGAGCCGCTGTGGACGTCCGCGTTCCGCGCTCAGCGTCGTCTGGCGACGGACTACCGGCGAGGTCGGTTCCTGCTGGCCGGAGATGCCGCCCACGTACACAGCCCGTTCGGTGGGCAGGGTATGAACACCGGGCTGGGGGACGCCGAGAACCTGGCCTGGAAGCTCGCTCTGGTGATGTCGGGCCGGGCCGGTGAGCGGCTGCTGGACACCTACGGGGCCGAAAGGCGCCCCGTGGCGCGGGAGGTGGTGGCGATGACGAGCGGCGCCACACGCCTGTTGGTCTCGCCGAGCGCACCGGCGCAGGCCGTACGCGATCACGCTCTGGTGCCGTTGCTGAACCGGCAGAGGGTGCAGCGGCTGCTCTGGGAGAAGACCTCGCAGCTCGGCGTCGGTTACCGCGGAGGGCCGCTGGCCGGTCGTTCGCCGGTGCGGTTCGCCGCGGCGGTCCCGCGTGCCGGGGACCGGGTGCCGGATGTGCTGTGCAACGGGCCGGACGGCACCCGGACCCGGCTGTACGCGGCGCTAGGCGGCACTTGGGCGCTGGTTGCCCCCGCGGGGACCGCGTCCACGTTCGTAGAGGCCGCCCGCCGCCATCTGGGAGGGGCGGACGCCGTCGTCGCGCTCACCTTCTCCGCAGACGGGCGGAAGATCATGCTGGTACGTCCTGACGGTCACCTTGGCTGGTCCGGCGGGTCCTCGGCCTCGCTGGAGTCGTGGCTGGCCCGCGCGGTAGCGGGCGGCCGGCCCCGGACACCGTTCCGCTAGGGCAGGAGGCGGCGGCCGGGGCGGCTGTGCGGAAGTGGCGGTCCTCCGGTTTCCCGGAGGACCGCCACGTCGTTCGCTAGCTGTCGCCGCCCGTCACACCATCGCGAACAGTGAGGCGCTCAGGAACGAGATCATCCCACCGATGAACAGGGCCGCTGCGGCGAAGTTCACCGTGGCACGGAGCGGCAGGCGGCTGGCCAGCCCCTGCGCCAGCACCAGCAGCGAGATGATGGCGGGCAGCGCCGCCAGGGCCAGCATGGTGAAGCCCGTTTCCGCCGATCCGGTGCCGACGGCGCCGGACTCCTGCACCAGCTGCACGCCGTTGAACGTGAGCGGTAGCACCGCGACGAACCAGGGAACCGCGGCCATGGCCGTGATGACCAGGCCGTACAGCACCGGCCGCGAACGGTCGTGGACTGATGTGTTCATGATGGATCACCATACTCCGTAGAGGCTCGTGTAGAACGAGATGTTGCTGGCGAAGAGGGCGAACCCTGTCCTCGCAGCGATCTTGTTCGCCGTTGAGCAGTAGGTGTTGTTATCGCACTTCGTCTTGTTGGGCCCCCATGCCTTGGCCTTCATGTAGACCATGCCCCAGCTCTTGGAGAAGGTGAATCGCAGCCGCTTTCCGGGGCCCTCGAAGTGCCCCTTCAGGGAGAGGAACTGGAAGTAGGTCGACGTCAGCTTCTCCACCTTGACCGGCCCCAGCACGGGCTTGAGGTTGCAGCGCTCGCCCCTGTTGAGCGTGGCGCCGCAGCCGCTGAGCGGGAAGACCCAGAAGTGATTGCGGATCCACTTGAAGACGGTTTTGGCGGAGCTGAAGTAGCCACCGAGGTTGTACGAGAACGAATAGGAGTAGGCACCCGTCAGGTCCGTGCAGGAGACAGGGTTTCCACGGCAGTACTCGTAGTCGTTGTCGTTGCCCCCGTACACCGGGTCGGCCTGGAGGAATCGGCCTGAGGTGGGCTGGTAGAGGCGCACCCCCATGAGCGTGATCCCGCTGAGTGTGCCGCTGTCGCGTTGGTAGGCGCCCAGCCATCCGTAGGCGGCGGACACCGTGCCGTCGAGCACGTTGCCGAACTCGTCGAAGCGCTGGACAGTCGGTACGGCAGCGGGATCCAGCGGGAGCTGGACCGCCACGTCCCCGTGCAGATTGGCGAGTTGGAGAACCACTCCGCCGGTGGCCGTCGTGATCGCGCCGAGCGCACCGCCCGCGTCGGACACGTTGCGGCTGACCGAGCCTGCGGAGGCCTTGGTCCAGCTGGGACTGTCGCAGTCGCAGCCGTAGTGGTTCGTCGTGGTAGCCGTCGTGGACCAGTTGCCGGCCTCGTCACGGGTCTGATCCGTGGTGAGGGCCAGGCGGCCGGCCGCGTCCAGCGACCAGGTGGTCCGCCGGGAGCCGACGGTCTCACTGTGCACGAGGTCGTTGGCGAAGTACGTCAGCCGGCTGTCGTCGACGGACGTCGTGCGGCCGAACTCGTCGTAGGCCACACCCGGTGCGACGAGCCGGTCGGCGCTGTCGTAGCTGTGCGACGTGGTGGTGACCACCGCGTCGTCGGTCGTGCTGTCACAGTCGTCGGTGGTGGTCTTCAGCGCGGTCCGATTGCTGGCGGCGTCGAGAGTGTAGGCGCGGATCGTGCAGCCGGTGGCCGTGGTGTCGGTGGCGCGGGCGAGGCGTCCGGCCGCGTCGTAGCCGAAGGTGGTGTCGGTGGTCGAGCCGTCGGTCTGTGTGTGTCCGATCTGTTCGCCGTGGACGGTGTAGCGGGCGTTGTCCGAGAGGATGGTGCTGCCCTCGGCGTCGGAGTAGACGCGTCCTGTCTCGTCTCCGGAGGTGTTCGTGGTGACGGTGAGTGTGGAACCGCCCGGCAGAGTCTGGGAGGTGAGGGTGCCGTCGGCGTCGTAGGAGGCGGTGAAGGTTCCGGCGACCGAGTCGGTGAGGGTCTTCCGGTTTCCGGCAAGGTCGTAGGTCGACGTCCGGGTGGAGGGGACCGAGTCGGTGACCTTCACCGGTCGGTCGAGGATGTCGTACGCGGTTGCGGTGCGGTTGCCCGCGCCGTCGTCGTACGAGGTCGGGCGCCCCAGCGTGTCGTAGGCGTAGGCGATGGTCCGACCGCCGGAGGTGCGGGTGGCCACCTGCCCGTTGGCGGGGTCGTAGGCGACCGTGGTGTCGGGCAGTGCCTGTCCGGCGCCCCCCGTGACAGCCGTCTTCACCGGCCGGCCGGCGTTGTCCTTGGTGATCGTGGTGGTGCGGGTCTGGCCGTTGGCGGTCTCCGTCTTGGTGGCGAGCTGGGTCCAACGGTCGTAGGTATAGACCGTGGTCGGCTTCTCGGCGGGGTTGCCACCGTTGCCGGTGACGGCGGCGGCTGGAGCGGTCCGGCAGACCAGACCCGCCCACTCCGGCCGACCGGCGCAGCTCCCGGTGCCGCCGGCGGTGTAGTACGTGTACCGGATGGTTCCGGAGTCCGATCCGCTGGACCGCGCGGTGCGAGTGGCGGACACCTTCCCGTCGGCGCCGTACTCGGTGACCAGGCCGGTGGTGTCGTCGCCGCCGGTCGCCTTCGTCTGGCCCGTGGCCCAGTCGTAGGAGGCCGTCAGCGTGCGGACGTCGCCGTCCTTGGTGTAGCCCTCGACGAAGGCGCCGGTACGGGTGGTGGTCACCAGGTCCGCCAGCTTGGCGTCGGAGGGGCGGTTCTCGTCGTAGCTGTACGCCTTGTGTAGTCGGGCGGGCACGGTTGTGCCCGCCGTCAGGGTGGAATCGGCGGTGGAGCCGGTCAGGTCCCGGGTGAGGACGACCTCGTGGAGAGGCCCGTACTCGTGCAGCAGCCGGTTGCCGTCCGCGGAATACTCGGAGACCGCGGAGAGCCGCTGAGCCCGCTCGGCCGTGGACAGGTGCGTGAGACCGAGCGTCGCGAGCCTGTCGGCCGCGTCGTTCGCGGTTCCCAGCGCCAGGTTGCGGTTCTCGCCGGTCAGCTCGGAGAGGGTGTTGCCGAACGCGTCGTACTGGGTGGCGGTGAGGGAGTCACCGGGGTTGGCGGTGTTGGTCTCCTGCCCGCCGGCGTTGACGTACGTGATCGTCGCAGCGTCGTACGCGTCGGACGTGAGGTCGCCCCCGTTGTGGGAGGAAGGAACGGAACCGGGCGGGAACACCGCTGTGGCGTCCGTCGGAGCCTCCTTCTGGCCCCAGGCGGCCACCGACGCGGAGTCCATGGTGCGCGGTGCCTTGGCGCCGGTCAGCGGCACATCGTAGACGAGGCTGGTGACGGCGGTTCCCGAAACCTGGCTGTCCGAGCCGGAGGCGAGTGCCGGGCGCGAAGCCGTCAGCAGCATGCCTGCGCCGGCCGTCGCAGCCGATCCGGTCGTGCCGTAGACGAAGGTCCACGGGGCCCGGCCCGGTTCCGTCAGGGTCTCGATCCGGCCATCGGCGTTGTAGGTGTACGCCGTCTTGAGAGCCGGGCTGATCTGCGGGTCCCACACGGTGCGCAGGCGCCCGGAGGTGTCGTAGGCGTACGACGTCAGGGTCTCGGCCGTCGCCTGTGTGGCGCCGGGGCTGGTGGCCCACAGCCTGACGTTGCTGACCCGGTTCTTGTAGTCGCCCAGGGTGCTGCCCGCTGCGGTGGTGGCGTCGGCGTAGACGAACTCCAGGACGCGGCAGCCCCGTGCGGACGGCTCGGCCTGGCAGGTCGACGCGGCGACCGCGGGGGTCGGGGAGATGATGTACTTCGGCCGCGCCAGCGTCTCGCCGCCGGTGACCACCGACTCGGAGGCGACGGTCACCGCGGAATCCGCCACCGCGGCCGCGGTGGAGGACAGGGACCAGGTGGCGGATCCGGCCGTCGCCTTGGCGAAGACCGTGGTGTTCGCGTCGGTGTCGGTGAGGGTGAACTTCGTCCCGGACAGGGTGCCCGTCAGCTTCAGGGCGTCATGGCCCGGCTGAGCCGCCCATCCGCCGCCCGCGGTGCTGGTGAAGGCGATGGTGCTCCCGTCCGCGTTCAGCACCTCGAGGGAGGTGCTCGACGTCGCCCGGATCTGAGTGAAGGACGTGCTCTGCGAGGCGACGGACGAGGTCCACCCGGGTCCGAAGATCTCCGCCTGGCCTTCGGTGTCCGTCGCGTTGGTCCGTGAGGAGAAGACGCGGCCCACGGTCGTGTCGAGCGCCGAGGCGTCCGTGGCGGACAGGGTGAAGTCCCCGGTCAGCTGGTTCACGGAGCCGGGCCCCACCGGAGCGCTGGGAGCGTTGCCCGCATCGCGGTCGAGGGTGACCTCCACCGTCTGGGACTGTCCGGTGGCGGTGCCGTCCGTGAAGGCCGCACGCAGTTCGATCACGCCGTCCTCGGCGAGGGTGGAGACCACGTTCCAGACCAGTTGGGGGGCAGCGCCACCGGTGACCGGTACGGGCCACGCGGACACGGCGTCACCGGACGCGGTGACGGCACCGGCCGGAACGGTGCGCCAGGAGTCCGTCTCACCTCGCCGGTACTGCCAGGTCACGCCCGTGTAGGAAGGGAGCCCCCTGGCCGCCAGCGTCAGCCGTCGGGCCGTCTCGTCGCCGTCGGACGGTGACAGGATCGCGGCCCCGTCGCTGCCCACGCCGAAGGAGTAGGCGGTCGTGGTGGAGAGATTCCCGCCGGAGTCCACGGTTCGGGCGTAGAGCGTGTGCCAGCCGTCGCCCGGTGCGATCGAGATGGTGAGCTCGTCGCCGCCGGTGCCCTTGACGGTGTCCAGCTTCCGGTTCGGCGTTCCGGCGTCGTCCAGGCCCCAGTGATAGCCGGCGCCGTCGGTGGAGACGGTGTCCAGGGTGCAGGTCACCGCGCCGGCCGCCTTGGGGGTCCAGCCGTTCTGCTCATAGACGTCGCAGGAGACGGCAGGTGCTGCGGGCTTTGCCGTGTTCAGCACGAACACCGTGTAGCCGGACCAGGCGCCGTAGTCGGCCCCGTCGTACGCCCGTACCCGGTAGCGCAGGTGCTTGCCCGCCGGCAGCGCACTGGCCGACGGTACGGTCAGCTTGGCCACCGAGCCCGAGGCCACCGCGGGACTTGTGCCCGTGTACGCGTAGGTGGTGTCCGCGGACGCCGGATCGGCCGTGATCTCGAACTGGGCCCTGGTATTCGCACCGTCGGGGTCGGTGACCTTCGCCGACAGCGTTGGCGTCAGGGAGGTGACGTACCGCTTCCCGTTGTAGGCGTTGAGCTGCGAAGGGGAGATGGAGAGCGAACTCGGCAGAGCCGGGTAGGAGTTGTACGTCACGGTCAGGTGCGGCTCGGTGGATCCGTCCCCGGAGACGTAGTTGGCGGACCGGAAGCGACGCCACGTCAGGGAGTCGGTCTCCGAAGCGCCCGCGACCCGGAGGCCGTAGTTGGCGGAGCCGTCGGCCCAGGCCTGCACGATGGCGTCGATGTCGAAGTTCATCGTGCCGGCGGGGCAGGCCGGGTCGTAGCCGAGGGCCGCCTTGTTGGTCACGGCACCGGTGGCCGTCGTGGAGGGCTGAGCGCCCCAGGTGACGGATGAGGACGACCAGGACGAGGTGACGCGGCGCACCTGCGTGCCAGCCCCGGTCGTCTGGCACGTCGAGGAGTAGTACGAGTACAGCGCCAGGTTGGTGTCCGTGATCCGCTTGCCCTTGAACTTCGACACGTCGAACATCAGGTACGAGCGGGCCTTCGTCGTACCGCCGTCGTACGTACCCGACTTGAGTTCGGTCGAGGAGACCTGGGAGTCGGGGTAGTTGGTCGCCACCCAGGTGTCGGTGGTGGCCGCCAGCGTGGACGTCGGGTCGACGGTGACCGGGTAGGTCAGGTCCCGCTCGAAGTAGTCGGCTCCGGGGGAGAGGACGAGGGTCTGGGACCCGTCGGCCGCGGTCTCGATCTCCGTGTCGACCGGTGCCTGGTGACGGGACTCGCCGGAGGCGTCGTCCCGGGAGGAGTCCCACATCATCGGGGCCGGCGCCTCGGCCACCAGTTTGCCGTCGCGGTCCTTGAGCAGCAGACGCCCGGAGTCGGCCTGCGACAGCTTCAGCCCGTCCAGCTTGAGGGGGATACGGTACTCAGGGGCCCGGCTCGGTGCCTTGCCCAGCACGACGTTCTGAGAGAAGCCCTGGGACAGGGCGGTGACGGTCAGGGTCTGGCCGTCACCGAGGTCGTAGGCGGCGGTGTCGCCCTTGACGTCGGGCGTGGGGAGCGATTCGCCCCAGCCCATCTCAAACGACTTGTCGCCCTTGGAGACCGAGGCCAGTGCCGTGTCACCACCGTCCGACACCTTGATGTCGGCCACTGTCACGGCGGGCTCCAGGGAGGAGCCGGTGTCGAGCAGCGATGTGTCGATGTTCCGCCACGTGCCGCCCACCTTCGTCCGGATCGGTCCGGCGTACGTCGTGGTCTGCAACTCACCGCTGGGCAGCGCGTAGGTGGTCGAGGTCGCGGTGCGCTCCGGGGCCACCTCGATCCTCCGATCCTGAAGCCGCGCCATCAGCAGTGCCGTTGCCACGGAATCCGCGGAGTTCGCTGCTGCGCTCGGAGCGGGCTTCTTGGGCACAGCCTGGTCCGCGTCGGCGGCCGGGCCGGCGAACGCGGTACCGGTGGCGACCGACAGCAGCGCGGTTTCCGCCAGCAGCACGGCGGCCAGGGACAGGGCTATGCGTCCCGTGGCCGTCGGTCTGTGTCGCATCCGATGGCGAAACGTTCCGCCTTCAGTGCTCGATCTCACTGTTTCTCCTTGAGGAGTGCACACTCTGCGCATGGACTGTCCATGTCATGAGCCTCATGATCATAAGGCGCGATCTTCATGATGGAATCGTGAAGGTCGGTGCTGGACCTCTCCCCACCGAGATGGCGTTGGAGTTCGCCGATCACACCGTCCGTCACGGGCGTGCGTGCGGGGACAGCGGAACGCGGTGGAGCGGGGGCCGGCGCTCCATCAGCGGCCGGTCCCCGCTTCCGCGCGGCTCCCTCGGTCGGGAAGGGGCTAGCGGTGTTTTGTTAGACCGGGGAGTAGAGATCGAGTGGGTGGCCTGCGCCGACGGCGTTGATCAGGGCTTGAAGTTCGGGTGGCGGGGGTGCGTTGCTCCAGGCTCGCCAGCACCGTTGGAGGGTGGTCCAGGGGTCGAGCCAGGCCCGGACGGCGCGAATCGCCTGCGGCCAGCTGGCCGGTTGGGGCTGGTGGGGTCTGCTGGAGCCCCCTCTCAGCCGGCCCCACCGCTGCGCGGCAGATCGCCACAGACGGATACCGGCTGCTCGAGGCAGTCTTCGCACCCACAGCGCCGGGCTGGCTGCGGGAGGTCCCCGCCGTCGTCGTCCTGCGGACGGTGTGGCTGCAGCAGTTCGGCCGCACAGTGACCGACGGGATCGAGGAGGTGGCATGGCGGGGCAAGGAGGATTGCCCGCCCAGCAGAGCCAGGGTCACCTCGCCCTACGACGTAGATTCCCGCTATGCCGTCAAGCGCGGCTCGGGCTGGGACGGTTACAAGGTCCATCTCAGCGAGACCTGCGACGACCCCGCTGAGGTCGGGCGCCCGCACGTGATCACCCACGTCATCACCACCGATGCCACGGTCCACGACGCGGCGGTCGTCGAGCAGATCCACGATCGCCTCGACGACAAGGGCCTGCTGCCATCCGAGCACCTCCTGGACTCCGGCTACGTCTCCGCCGAACTGCTGCTGACCTCACCGGCGGAACGCGGTGTCGAAGTCGTTGGTCCGGTCAGGCCCAACAGCACCCGCCAGGCTGTCCAGGCCGCCGGCTACGGCAAAATATTCTTCACCATCGACTGGGACGCCCGGCAGGCGACATGCCCGAACGGAGCGAACAGCAGGTACTGGACTGAGGGTTACGACCACAGCGGCCGTCTGGCGGTCCGGATCCGCTTCGCCACCCAGACATGCGCGCCCTGCCCGGTGCGCGACCAGTGCACCCGCTCGACCCAGTACGGCCGGCAACTCACCGTCCGCCCCCAGGACCAAGACATCCTCCTCGAACGCGTCCGGGCTGAGCAGGACACCGAGGAGTGGAGGGCCCGCTACGCGGCCCGCGCGGGAGTCGAAGGCACCATCCACCAGGCCGTTGCTACCACCGGAGCCCGCCGCACCCGCTGCACCAGCCTGGCGAAGACGCGCCTGGCCCACATCTTCATGGCCACCGCCATCAACTTGATCCGACTCGACGCTTGGTGGTACGGAACTGCACTCGCACCGACGCGCACTTCCCACCTCGCAGCCCTCGACCTCGCCGCGTGAGATCAATTGGGCAACAGGGTCATCGAGGTCGAGTACAACCGCACCCGCCTGCGCAAGCACCCCGAGTACGGCTACGTCACCCCAATCGAGACCAGAGCTCTGGCGACGCAAGACCTCACTCCCGCAGCATAAACACCCGCTGTCCAAGCCCAGGGTGGAACTTCACCTGGACGGCCCGGTGCTGGTCGGGCTCCTGGTCGGGGCGGGCGTGCCGGGCGCCGGCTGGTGGTCGGTGTGCCGTCATCGTCGTGGCTCCTTCGCTCGGACCGCCCCAGGGTGGGGCGGTGACCGAGGGAGCAGCGTGCACGGGCACCCCTTGACCGCAGTCTGACGGCGGCCGGTAACGAGCGTGGTCCAGGAGGAACGCGGCCGTGAACGGCGCGGTGGCGGATCTGGACAAGGGGCCATGGTCGGGCTCGTGGTCGGGCCGACCACGGTGGACAGGGGGGGAGCCGGGGCGCTGGGCCGAAGGTGTTACGCGCGACCGCTGGTGGCGTGACGGTGCGACAGGTGATGGGCACTCACCCTCGCGCCTCCTGGCTTTATCGCCGTCATATGTTCGCATGGTTCCGCACTTGGAGAAGTCTGCGTGATGATTCGTCGCTGTGGGTTCGCTGCGTGTTCTGCGGTCTCCCGCTCCAGCGGACTCGGTGCTCAGGTGGGCGTTCGTCACCTGATGGGCAGCGGCTACGGGTCGGCAGACGCAATCCACCCCGAAACAGGAAGGACCACCTCCAATGGCTGTGGATGCCACTCCGTCTGCCTTCTCGGAAGACGGGCGCAAGCGAGTCCGACGCAGGCGTATCTGGCGCAGGGCGTCCTTCGCCGTGCTGTCCGGTGTGACTCTGCTGAGCACGACCACGTTCTTCACCACCGCCGCGTATGCAGCGGAGGCTCCGGTGGGACTGGGGACCGGCATCAGTTACGCCGTGCTGGCCGGCTCAACGGTTACCAACACGGTCACCACTACCGTTCTCAACGGAGACCTCGGGCTCAGCCCAGGGAGTTCTGTGACGAACTTCCCGCCTGGTCTCGTCTTCGGCGCTCAGAACGTAGCCAACGGTCCCGCTCTCACGGCAAAGAACGACCTGGGCATCGCCTACAACGACGCGGCGGGTCGCACTCCGACAGGGGACGTGACGGGCGTCGACCTCGGAGGACAGACGTTTACGACTGGCGTCTACAACTCCACAAGCTCAATGGCCCTCACTGGGGCCGTCACCCTCGACGGAGGGGGGAACTCCGGCGCCGTCTTCATCTTCCAGGCGGCATCGACCTTGATCACAAGCTCGGCGAGCAGCGTCAGACTTGTCAATGGGGCTCAGGCCTGCAACGTGTTCTGGCAGGTGGGCAGCTCCGCCACGATCGGGACGTTCTCCAATTTCAAGGGCAGCATCCTGGCCTCGGAGTCCATCACGGTACAGAACGGCACGGAGATCCAGGGCCGGGCCCTGGCGCGTACTAGCGCGGTCACCCTGGACAACAACACCATCACCGTGCCGTCCTGCGTCGGGGCGCCCGGGCCGACCGGGCCCACTGGACCGACGGGCGGAACTGGTCCGACGGGCGGTACCGGGCCCACTGGACCGACGGGCGGAACTGGTCCGACGGGCGGTACCGGGCCCACTGGACCGACGGGCGGAACTGGTCCGACGGGCGGTACCGGGCCCACTGGACCGACGGGCGGAACTGGTCCGACGGGCGGTACCGGACCTACTGGTCCGACGGGCGGTACCGGACCTACTGGTCCGACGGGCGGAACTGGTCCGACGGGCGGTACCGGACCTACTGGTCCGACCGGCGGTACTGGTCCGACGGGCGGCACCGGACCTACTGGTCCGGCAGGACCTACTGGTGGTGGCAAGGGTGACCACGGTGGTGGCAAGGGTGACCACGGTGGCGGCAAGGGCAAGGACAAGGACAACCACGGCAAGGACAAGGACAAGGACAAGGGCAAGGGCAAGGGCAAGGGCAACCACGGCAAGGGCAAGGGCAAGGGCAAGGGCAACCACGGTAGATAGGCTCGCGACCATCTGGCCGACACGCGGTCAAGGGCTGAACTGGCGCGCAGACCGGTGGGCGGCTCGGTGGGAGCAGAGGCTCCAGGCGTGCCAGGATCCCGGCGGTCGCCGCTCCTGAGCTCCTGCTGCGAACGCCTGCGCGGCGAGCTCCGTGACGTTGGTTTCGGCGACGCACACCGCTGTGACCGACCGATTCCGCGCCTCTACCGCGCCTGTGAGGTCCTTGAGCAGCTGCGTCCAGTCCATGGCCGGCACAACGCCCGTGGCGGAAGAGAGTGACGGGCTGTGATGATCCGGGGATCTACCTCCCAGCTCGCTTCCCAGGAACGCGCCCACGAGGGAGAACAAGGGGTCAACCTCCCAGGCATCCCCGACAGATAGAACATCTCGCCCCCCAGGCACCTCCCAGATCATCAAGGGAGCTGGGAGGTTTCACAACGTGAACCTCTCAGCTTCACACCCGGCTTGCTCCGGCGTAGGTCGATGGCCTGGGCGAGGAAGTCGGCGAGCTGGGCGGTGGCGTGCGGGTTGATCTGGGCGAGCCGGGCGACGAACGCCAGCTGGTCGACGCCGATGGCCGGGGCAAGGTGTGCGAGCGCGGACAGCAGCGCGGCGTGCGCGGGCGTCACCTATTCGAACAAACCGCCACCGTAGTCCTCGCAGGCACAGCTTCTATTGCCCTGGTCTGGTCCCACTTCGACGTCGCCTGGGAGGAGGGCCTGAGCGCCGCCCGGGGGTGGGCTGCCGAAAGCGGGCACCTCTTGGCCCCGCTCGATGCCGCCCACCAGGGCTACAAGGTGGGGATCTGGCTGAAGAACGCCCGCGCCGCCGCCCGGCGTGCCCTGGACCTCGAACAGCGCCAGGCCGAAGGGCTACCGGTGGAGTCCTGGGCCGGCGCCCTGTCAGAGGAACGGCGCGAGCAGCTCGAGGAGATCGACCCCTCCTGGTGCCCGGCCTGGCCGGTGGAATGGCAGCGCACCTTCCACCTCACCCGCCTCCACCTGGAGGAGATCGGCGGCGAACTGCCCACCGAGCCCGGCGTCGTCGTACACCGCGGCGAGGACCTCGGGCGGTGGGTACGGGCGCAGCGGCTGGGCTGGGAGAAGCTGACCGGGGTACAGCAGTGGATGTGCGAACAAGTCCTCGGCATCGAACCCGCCACCGAGGACGAAAAGCCCAAGCCCCGCACCAGCCAGGCACAAAAGTGGGCGCTGCACCTCGCCGCCGCCCGGCAGTTCTTCGAGCGCGAGGGGCACCTGAAGGTCCCGCGCAAGCACGTCGAGACGATCGCCGTGGGTGAGGACGGCGGCGAGGACCAGGAGCAGCGGGACGTGGACCTGAAGCTTGGTGCGTGGGTCGGGAACCAGAGATCCCGGGCCGCATCGCTGACACCCGAGCGGATCGAGTAGCTGTCCGAGGTCGGGATGCGGTGGTCGTGATGGGCGTCGTCATCACCGCGGTTGCCGCGCTCGCGGCCGGCTATCTGCTCGGACGGCTGCGCCCGTGGCAGCGTGCGGGCGACTGGACGGCCGACCAGGTCCGCTTCACCGGGGCGTGGGTCCGGGGCGGCACCGGCCGCCAGGCCGTCGTCGCCCTGGTCCACGTCGTCACCGCGCCGCGCACCAGCTGGCGCATCATGCGCGCCCCGGCCACGGAGACGCGGGCGCCGACGCCCGTACGCGATCCGGACTGGGGCGCCAACCGCCCCCAGGGAGAGCGCGAGTAGAGGGAAGGTCGCCCACTCCCGACACCACCGCCAGCAGGTCGCAACCGATGAGCCGCCACGCGGAGGGCTGGGCACGACGGCTCATCGGCGGAGGCGTTCGTCAGACGGTGGTGGCCAGCCAGCCGACCTGCTCCGTTGTGTGCTTGCCGTCGCTCATGACGCTGGCGTTCACCCTGACCTCGTTCAGCCGGATCAGGAACCCCGTCTCGGTCACGTCGTGGACTCGCCGGGCGTGTCCGGACCGTTGAACGTCTGTGTCAACGGCAGCACGATGACCTCGGACCCCCTCGGGAACGGAGTCGGGAAGGTGACCCGAGTGAAGGTCGAGGTGTTGCCCCCCGACGTCTCGATCGCGCTGTCAGAGCTGAGGCTGATCTTGCCGGTCTGGATCATGGCCATGGCCTACTCCTGTGCTTGAGCCTCTCGGGCGGCCGTCCGACAGCCGACGGAGATCTGTCCATGTAGGCGCCGATAATTCTGCTTTCATCCTGATGAGTGATCGACCTTCAGCCGTCGCCATCCACACGCCGCTGACAGGGCTTCTGAAACAGGTACTCAGGGCGCACTGCATGGCGCCCGCGCTGCTATCTCTCGTGATCAAGCACGGGCCTCAAGATCCGCAACTGCCGCCCAAAACGGCAGACAAACGCCGCCCCTGGACGTGAACGAAGCCACACCGGGCGGTATACGTGCAGGTCGCGTACTGACACGAAAACGAGAGATCGCAGCGATGTGAGATCGGAGTGGTCGTGATGTGTGAGGCGTACGACGGGTACCAGGCAGCGGGCCGGCTGAAGGTGCCGGTTGCGGCCTGGCGGTGGGCGGCGGCCTCGAACCTGGTCCCGGTCGCCAATGCCGGAGTGGGTCTGTGGTCGCGCGCGGTCGTCGAGGCCACAGATGCGGAGGCGATGCGGGCGGCGCTGCGGAGACCGGCCGTTAGCCTGTCGGTATGTCAGAGCGTGTCATGCCCGGTCGCACGGACGGCCTGATCACCCTGGGTGCCGCGGACGCTCTGTGGGTCGATTTGACGGCCGACAGTGCTGTGCCGACGGCTTCTGGGGCATTCACCTGCTCTCCTGCCCATGCCCGGGTGGGGTACGTCCTGCTCGGCGGCCATGCGGTGGCGACGGTGAGGTCGAGCGGCGGTCAGTTGAGTGTTCCGGAGGCTGAGGTGCGCCGGGCGGCCGCGGAACTGAACGCGGTTGGGATGGATCGGCAAGACCTCGTCCGCATCGGTCCGTTTCGTGGGGCGCCGAGGCAGGAGTGCAACGAGGAAACGCCGCTGCGTTGGCGCCGGCGCATCACGGGGGAACTGCAGGAGCTGGGCGGCCCCGAGCGGGCAGCACCACGTGAAGACGCCCGGCCGTACCACCTGGCGGGGATCGACTGGCGACAGATACTCGTGGAGCAGACCCGCGACGGGACGCAGCGCACGTGGTGGCTGCCGCGCGCTGTGGTCAGGCTGCTCGACGCGGCCGAGCACGCCGAAACGCAGTGGGTGCAAGCCGCGTGGACCCGCCAGGCAAGCGCAGCCGTCACCGAGCCGCCCTCCCACCCCCGGCAGGCCCGAGACGCCGGCGGTCGGCAGACGACGAGCCCCGAGGGCCCCACCGCCGCACTGCGCCCGTACAACAAAGAGCTGGAAGGCCAGCTGTACTCGGTGCTCAGCAGGAAGCCCGGTACCTCCCGCAGGGTGGCTGGGTGGGCGTGCGCCGTCTGCCGCACTGCGCCCGCCGCCGTCCTCGACCACTGCCACGAACACGGCTACGTCCGCGCCCCCGTCTGCCAGTCCTGCAACACACAGGAACGCCCCGACCACCTGTACAGCAACGACATCCGCGTGGCGAACCGCTACACACGCCTCTTCCACACCGACACCGACGACTGGCTCCGCCACTGGCACCGCTGCCCCGGCTGCCGCGCACGCACCACCCTGCCACTGCCGCACCTCGCCGCATGGACCGCCCACACAGCCTGCCGATCGCTGCGTCCGACCCACCGCGCCCCCCGCGGGCGCAAGCCCTGCGGTGTCCTGCGCGTGTCCTGGACGGGCAGTCAGAAGGCGCCCCGTTCCTGCCTGCTCACTGTCGCCGTCGACTTCTGCCCCTCCGGCGAGCACCGTGTCCTGGCGCGAGTCCCCTACCGCGAAGCCGCCGAGCGGTTTCGCGCCTGGTTGGCCGAGACGGCCCCTGCCGTGGCCGCCGCGGCCGGTCCTGACCGCCTGGACGGCCTCCCTGCCCAGTTCCGGCCAGTCATCGCGGACACCAGCGGCGAGGGCCTAGCACTGTTTTGAGCGAGCACCGGGAGACCGGACACCCCAACGTCACCTCGCAGCTGCTGGCCCCCGACACGCTCACCCCGCACGCCCCACCGAAATGCGCAGCAGAGTTGCCGCGATGCGCAAAGCCGCCCGCCAGTTCGGGTGGAAGGCCAACATCATTGAAGCTCCGCCATCTTGAAGTGGCTGGTCAGCGGGGTGGCGTGACCTCGTTTCGGGGTGCTCGTGCTGGTCGTGGGCGGCAGTCTGGGGTGTAGATCGTCTGGCGGGACTGGGTTTGTGGATTCCCGTCCGTCGTCGCGGGTGCCGTTCCTACGCTCCTGCCCATGATGGATCCCGAGGTGTTGGAGCGGATCGCCGCGCGGCGTGCGGAGCTGGATGGACTCGAAGAGCAGCTGGTCAAGCAGCTGTCGGAGGTACGAGCTGAGCGCGATGAGCTGGCCGTGGCCGAGCGGGTATGGCAGCGGATGAGCGAGCTGCTCGCCGACGAGCGCACGGAGGTCGGGTCGCCGGTGGTCCAGGTGGCAGGTCGGGCGGTACGGCTGGTCCCGGACCGTGGGCCGGGGGTGGCTGAGTCCGCACTGCCGGCGGAGTACCAGCGCATCCTGACCGCGGTGCGGCAGGCCGCCGGCCCGGTCTCCACCCGGCAGATCGGCGAGGTGCTGGGCTTGGAGGTGGGCGTACGGGGCAGCTGGAGCCGTTGCGCGGGAAGCTCACGAAGCTGGCCGACCGCGGTTGGCTGCACAAACGACCCGACGGGAAGTTCACCACCCGCCCGTGACCGGTCCGCACGGCGATCGGGGCGTAACCAAGGTGCCCCCGGCGGCTGTTGGAATTGTGTGACGAAAACCGAAGAGCACGCCGGAGACACGGTTTCCCTGGTCTACCAGTGCCGCCTGCCGCTGTCCACGCACACCCTGCACTACCTCACCGACCTGCTGCGACGCCATCTCAAAGCGATACGGTCGAGGTGGCGGGCGCTGCCGCCCGGGAGGATCGCGGTGATCGTCTTGGCCGTGCTGCGGCACGATCAGCGCCTGGCCGACATGGCCGGCGGCAACGACATCTCCGCCACCACCATCCGGCGCTGGCGCGACGAGCTGATCCACCTGCTGGCCGCGAAGGCCCCTCGCCTGGACCGCGCCCTGAAGAAGATCGCCCGGAGGGGCGGCGAGGTCGTCCTGATCGACGGCACCCTCATCCCCACCCAGCGCCGTACCGGAGAGGCGAACCGCCCGAATTACTCCGGCAAGCATCGCCGCCACGGCCTGCACGTCCTCGCGCTGACCGACGAGCGGGGCCGTCTGGTGTGGATATCGGCCGCCCGGCCCGGCCGCACCCACGACATCACCGCCGCCCGCCGCGACCGCATCCTTGCCCACCTGCGTGCTGCCGGCCTCGGCGCCCTGGCCGGCCTGGGTTTCCTTGGCCTGGACGACGACGGGGACGATCCCGTGGTCGTCACCGGCTTCAAGGCCACCCGCGCCCGCAGGCTCTCATCCGCCGAGAAGGAGGCCAACCGGGTCCTGGCCGCCGGACGCGTCCCCGTCGAACGCGGCTTTGCCCACCTGAAGAACTGGCGGATCCTCACCAAGCTCCGTACTGACCCCGCCCGCGCCACCCACCTGTTTCGCGCGCTGCTCGTCCTGACGAACATCGAGGCCACTACCGACAATTGATCTCTACCGCGGGTAGCCCACGATCAGCACATGCCCCCGGAACAGCGTCACCGGGCCGGGATCGGCTGAGTGAGGTTCACCGGATTGCCGTCGGGGTCCTGGATGTGGGCGACGCGCTGTCCCCACGGCATGTCGTTGGGGCCGCCGCGGACCGAGCCGCCCAGCGCCTCCACCCGGCCGAGCGTCTCGTCGACGTCGTCGACACCGATGCTGAGCAGGATCCGCGGCGCCGCCCCAGTCCCCGGGTTCTCCTTGGCCACCAGCCCGAGGTCGGTGTCGCCGATGCGCAAGCCGAGGTAGAAGGCCGGGCCTTCTGCCGGTACCCGGAAGATCTCCTCAGCGCCGAACAATTTCGTATAGAAGCCGAGCAGAACGTCCTGGTCGGCAGTCACGATCACTGGCTGGATGGTGGACATGGCACTCCTGTCGAGAACGGTCGTGTCGCTGGGTAGACCGTTCGAGGACGGTGAACTCATCGGCGAAACCACCCCGCCGGACGATCTACAACACAGACTGCCGCCCACGACCAGCACGAGCACCCCGAAACCAGGTCACGCCACCCCGCTGACCAGCCACTTCAAGATGGCGGAGCTTCATTGGGAGAACGGCACACAGCACGGCACCATGGTCGTCGTCCAGGACGTACGCGAGGTGCCCGAAGAGCACCAGGTCGTTCTCAACGACGCCATGAACGACCGGATTTGGTGCCGCGCTGCACAAGACACCTCACGTTGCTATGCCGTCAAGTTCACGGGATGAGTCCTCCGAACACGGCGCGGTCGTAGAGCCGCTGGTGCCACTCGTTGGCGCCCGGTCCGGGCTCGGTGGTCAGGACGGGGTTCGGGCCGGTCTCGATGAGGTGCAGGAGCGTCCAGGCGACGCCGTAGCAGTCGTCCGGGCCGAAGCAGGAGACGAGGGCCCGGGCTTCCTCGTCCGTGACCGGTTTCGGGATCGCGTTGAGTTGCTGGACACGCCTGTCGATCTCTTCTTCGTCCGCGTCCCAGTCGGGGAGCGGGCCGTCGGCGACGAACGCCAGGAGTTCAGGTCTCACGCAGGAATACACCCGGGTCGCACGGCAGTCTGTGAGAGGGGCTCGCTTCCGCATCCCGGCAAATCTGGCGTGATGGGGGCGCAGGGTGAGGTCTGTCCCTGGTTGCCGGTGGCCGCGACGAACAGCCCGCGACCCCATCCGGACACGGCGTCAGCTCCCGCTCCAGCGCACCGACCGCGTCCAGCACGGGGGACAGGTCAGCGGACCCAGGCCGCAGATCTGGTTCCTTTCCCCGGACCGCCTCGAAAGCGTTGACGATCCAGCCGCTCGCCTCCAATGACCACATGAGCTGGGGCGCGACTGCAGCCGGGAGATGCTTGCCGACCACCGCCTCTGCCCGGTGTAGCCCTTGAGGGTTTGGGCGTTGTGAAGGCTGGGTTCGATGGTAGGTCAGGATGTCTGTATGGCAGATGAATTGATCACCCCGCGCAGTATTGCTGACGGCTATCTCGACCGGGTGGCCGCACATAATCCGGTGGTCTCCGCGTGGCTGGGTCTGAACCGGGGTGACTACCGGCAACCGGACCTCTCGCCGGATGGCTTCGAGGCTCATGCCGAGTTCGCTCGCCGTAGTCTGGCCGCGCTCGGTGCCGCTCCTGTGTCGGGCGATCCCGCTGAACAGGCTTGTGCCCGGCTGCTGCGAGAACGTCTCACGGCCGAGCTCGCGATGCATGACACCGGCGAGAACTTCCGGCAGTTGCGCACTGTGGGTGCGCATGTCGACCAGGTACGGACGATCTTTGCTTTCATGCCGACTACCACCGATGAGGACTGGGCAGCGGTGGCCGGGCGGCTGCGTAACGTTCCCGGCGCGCTGGACGGTTACCGGGCCACCCTCACCGAGGGGATCTCCCGTGGCCTGCTCGCTGCTCCCCGGCAGGCCGCCGGGGTGATCGGCCAGCTCGGCGACTGGACCGGGGAGGCTGGCGGACAGCATGCGGGCAGCGGCGCGGGCTGGTTCGCGGACTTCGTCGCGGATGGTACCGAGCGGCTGCGCTCCGAGCTGGACGCCGCCGCCCGCCAAGCCACCACTGCCGTCTTTGAGTTCCGCGAGTGGCTGCGCGATACCTACGTCCCCGCTACGGCGGACACCCCGGACGCCGTCGGCCGAGAGCGCTATCTGCGCGCCGCCCGCTACAACACCGGTGCCGAGCTTGATCTGGACGAGGCTTATGCCTGGGCCTGGGACGAGTTCCACCGGACGCTCGCCGAGATGCGCGTCGAAGCCGAGCGCGTCCTGCCCGGCTCCACTCTCCTTGAGGCCATGCACCACCTGGACGAGCACGGCCACGCGGTCAAGGGCGAGGAGGCCGTTCGCGACTGGTTGCAGCAGCTGATGGACGAGGCGAGCGCTGCCCTCGACGGCAGCCACTTCGATCTTTCCGGCCCGATCCGCAAGGTCGAGTCCCGGATTGCGCCCGCGGGCAGCGCCTCCGGGCCCTACTACCAGGGCCCGAGCCTCGACTTCAGCCGCCCCGGACGCACCTATCTGCCGACCCTTGGCCAGGACACCTTTCCGACCTGGCAGCTCGTCAGCATCTGGTACCACGAAGGCGTCCCCGGCCACCATCTCCAGCTCGCTCAGTGGGTCGCGGTCGCCGACCGGCTCAGCCGCTACCAGGTCACCGAGGGCATGGTCAGCGCGAACATCGAGGGTTGGGCCCTGTATGCCGAGCGTTTCATGGACGACCTGGGCTTCTTCTTTGAACCCGGGCGCCGTCTCGGCTTCCTGGACGGGCAGATGCTGCGGACCATCCGGGTGATCGTCGACATCGGTATGCATCTCGAACTCGCCATTCCCGCCGACTCGGGTTTTCACCCTGGTGAGCGCTGGACCCCGGCGCTCGCCACGGAGTTCATGGCCACCTACAACGGCAGCCCGGCTGCCCGCCGTAACGGCGAGATCGACCGCTACCTCGGCTGGCCGGGGCAGGCCATCGGCTACAAGCTCGGCGAACGCGCCTGGCTCCAGGGCCGTGCGGCCGCGAAGCGCCGCCATGGTGCCGCCTTCGACCTCAAGGCCTGGCACATGAAGGCTCTTTCCCAGGGCTCGTTCGGGCTCGACGACCTGGTCGATAATCTCGCGGCGCTGTAGTCCCGGAACCACACGAGGCAGCCCATAGAGCGAGGAGACGGTGATCCGCATCAGTGAGAGTCCCACCACGGCGGATCGTCACGAAGCGAGGATCGCGGACCTTCGGGAGGATCATGACGTGCACTCCCTCCCGCGCACATCGGCGCCACTCGCTGCGGTGTGCCCTGGCGGCCGGTCAGCCGCCTGGTGCAGGGAATGATCCAGAGTACTCATCAGCCGGGCGACACGACTGCTGTCGCTTCTCGCGGGCGGGTTGCGGCAGAACACATCGATGAGCACCGGTGTCGCACGCTGCCGCGACCGTTCCAGCAGGGCATCCCCGATCGCGGGATCACCGCCCGCCCCCATCTCCCCGATGCGCGCAGCGCTTGCGCAGGCCCGCAGGATGTGGCCGTGGCCGGCCTGGGCGATGGGGTGCAAGTATGCGGCCGACGCGGCGTCGCCGGCGGATCGCGCGGCCAGTCGCGCGGCTTCGGAGGGCGCGGACCGGGCGGCTCGATGAGCGTCGAGCGAAGTGACGCGCTGCAATTTCGTCCTGTTGGCACCGTTGATGAACGCCCAGGCCGCGTCGATCGCCGCACGGGGGCGCGGATCATCGGGAACAGCCTGCTCAAAGACCGACAGGACGTCCTCTGCGTGCCGAACCACGTAACGCGCCACGACGCGCAGTTCGTCCATCGTCAGATCGAAGCCTCCGGACACGGTGTGCGTGCTCCGTGCCATGTCCTTGGATCGTATTCTTGAACGCTCGATGCAGACTCTGCGACGAATCCTCCGCTTACCCGCGTCGGAACCCTCAATCGGAGGTCACATGCGGCCCGTGGACCTGGCTCGTCGCCATCGCCTGTCCACGCAGGCGGTCCGCAACCACGAGGACGCCGGCATCATCCCGTCGGCCCACCGCAGCCGGACGGGGTACAGGGACTGCACCGCCACTGATGCCGCCGGCCTCGCGGCCTACCTGGCGCCCGTCCCTGCCTTCGGCTGCTCGACCAGCTGACGCATCATGCATGCCGTCACCGGCGGCCAGCTCGACGAAGCACTCACTGCGCAGACAGACTGTCCTCCTGCTCGGCGGTGACGGAGCGCGCAGGAGAGCGGAGCTGTGCCCGTTCCCACCTCACCCGCCACGCGCCCGGTGGCTGACTGGTCCGGGCTCCGGCTTGGTGCCTGGTGAAGGTGGTCGGTTTACTCGACAGGGAGCCGCCGGGTGTCCGTGTACGTGCGTGCTTTGGCTCCTGGTTCACCGGGCACTTTCCGTTCGGGCCCGGTCCCTGATGTGGCCTACTGCTGTTCGGGTGAGGTCATGACTGCGTGGGTGGTTGCTTCGTCGGCTGTGGTGATGTCGAGGGCGACGAGTCCGGGTTTGCTGAGGTGCTGTGAGTGGATCGGTTGCATGCCGGTTCGGCTGTGCACCGTCCTCGTCGATGCTTCTGTGCGCCTTTGCGGTCCCGGGCTGGATGTTCCGAGTAGGGATATCGTTGGGTCGGGGGCCGGACGGGAATCCCGGCCCGATTACGGCGGGCCGGGATTCTGTGTTGTGTGCCTGGCCGGAGGGCCCCGGCCCGATTACGGCGGGCTGGGGTTCTGCGGCATGCGTATCAGGCGGTTGCTGGGTTTAGTAGTCGCCGAAGTCGCCGAAGTCGCCGAAGTCGCCGCCCTCGCCCCTCTCACCGTGGTGGCGCTTGACGACGCGGAAGCTGGCGATGACTCCGTTCTTGACCTTCACGCCGCCATTCATCTCCTCGTGGTGCTTCTTCCCGTGGTCCTCGCCCTTCTCGAAGTTCTCGTCCTCGTCCTTGCCCGGGCGGACGTTGTTGGCGGAGCTGCGGGGGCCGACGGTGGCGATGGGGGCGCCGTTGTCGCACACGGCTCCGCGGAAGACCTCGACCTCGTTGCGGCTTTCGTTGCGGATGTTGAAGCTCTTGGCGCCCAGGCCGCTGACGACGGTGATGCAGCCGTCGGGGCGGCCGGAGTATTCGCGCTCGTTGATGTGGATCCGGCCCTCGTAATGGCGCCTGCCCTCGCGCTCGTTGCCTCCGCGCTCGTTGCCCCGGCGCTCGTTGCCTTCGTTGCCCTTGCCGTTGTTGCCGCCTTCCCCGCCCATGAGTGTCTGGGCGGGGACGGAGGCCGTGGTCACCTGGGCCTGGGCCTGGGGGGCGGGGACGGCGGTGGCGTAGGTGATGCCGGTCGCGGTCAGTACTGCGGCGGTCGCGACGGCCGTGGCGATCGCGTGGGAACGGGTCATGATCATGTCGCTTGTTCTCCTTCTTAGACCTCAGAGACAGTCCCGCTGTGACAGCCGGTGCGATTGAACGTACTAACACCCCCTATTGCTGTCATATCGAGCAAATCGGGAGCCCTGGTTTGTGGGGCTGATCGGGTATGCAGAACTCCTCTACGCCGCTTCGAAAGAGATCTGACTGACCGTCAAATTTGATGGGAGCGTGGGAGATTGAAAGGCCATTAGCCCTTGCAGGTGATCTTCTGACGTCTACTCACCCGCTGTGGCGGTGGGGCGCCGGGAAGTGTCGGCAAGTCGCTGCTTGACATGTGGCCTGTCATAGGTTCCAGGGGGCCGCATGAACGGTGGCTGTCCGACGAACGTGACCGCGCAGGGCAGGGCTCGTCCAGGCCGGACGGTGACCAATGCCGGCGGGCACGGCCTGCCCGCCGCGGCCTGGGCCGACCGTGTGCCGTTCAGAAACTCATCGCTGCTGGTCAAGCCGCGTATCTGTACTCGTTGATGACGCCGCCGAGTACTCGGGTGCGGAGGAGTCGGTGCGCGGTCAAGTCGGTCGAGGGCGCCGGGTGCTCCTGGGCGAGGGGAGGAAGTTGTCCCCGGGCCTGGTGGGGGCGATGGCCGTTGTACTGGAAGGCGTAGACGTCGAGCACGCGTCGAGCGTGGGCTTCGTTCAGGATCAGCAGGTGGTCAAGGGCCTCGCGCCGGAGTGTCCCGATGACCCTTTCGCAGTGCGTGTTCATCCGTGGGACCCGCGGCGCCGTCTTCAGGGTCTCGATGCCCTCGGACGCGAAGACCGCGTCGAAGGGCTCGGTGTACTTGCGGTCCCGGTCGCGGACCAAGAAGCGCAGCGACTCCAAGCGCAGGCCCAGGTCGACGGCGAGGCTGCGGGCTTGCTGGACCGTCCACTGCGCGGTCGGATGCGCGGTCACACCAGCGATGTGCAGGCGGCGCGTGCCGTGCTCGAGGAAGACCAGCGCGTAGACCCGGCGAAGATCAACCGCGTCATCCGGGAGACGCTGCGGCTGCACCACACCGGGTGGCTCGTCACCCGTCGCACCGTCACCCAGACACGCCTGGGGCCATGGTCGCTCCCCGCCGGCACGGAACTCGCCTACTGCCAGCACGTCCTGCACCGCGACCCCGCCCTGTTTCCCGACCCCCTCAGCTTCAACCCGGACCGCTGGCTGGAGGACGCGCAGGCCAAGGCGTTCACCCCGGGGGCGTATCTCCCCTTCGGGGCAGGCAAACACAAGTGCATCGGCGACCGGTTCGCCCTCACCGAGCTGGTCACCGCCATCGCGACGATCGTCCGGCGCCTACGGTTCGAACTCCCGCCGAACCAGACAGTCCGGCCCGTGGCCGAGGCAACCGTGCGGCCCAGCACACTGCTGATGACCGTGCACCAGCGAAACGCCCCCGCAGAGCAGAAGCAATGCTCAAGACCTGTGGATCGGCCTCGGTAGGGGTGCCTCGCGGAACGCGGAGGGCGTACCCGCTTGAGTCGCTGCGGGTGAGGCCGGTCTCCGGGTGGAACACGATCGCGGCGAGGTCGGCGGGCGGTGGGGTCGCGGCCGGTGTCGGATCCGTCGACGGTGGGGCCGCTGTCCGGGCCGGGCGGTCCGGGGCGGCGGCCGCGACCAGGGCGTCGACGTCGGCCCCGGCCTGCAGGGCGCGCCGGCGTCAGCTCCCGCGCATCGTCGTCGCGTCGGCCCCGTGCTTGGCGCGGAGCGTCTCGGCTGCCGCACGGTCGAGCTCCTGGCGCCCGGCCTCGTCCCTGGCGAGTTCCACGATGCTGCCGTGGCGCCGGGAGAGCAGGTCGTGCACCGGTTCGGGGATCCCCGCGACCTTCCACACCCCGGTGCGCTCGGCCTGCTGCCGGCGCACACCGAACCGGGCGTGGGTGAGGGCGCGGACCCTGCCCTGGAAGTACGCGTCGGCGACGGCCGCGTGCCGATGCAGGTCTTGGCCGGAGTTCCCGATCGAGCGCCACTCGCTGTCCTCGCACAAGCCCATGTCGGCGATCGTCACGTGGACGTGGAGGTGCGGGTCGCCGGGCATCCCGTCACCCATCGGTCGGGCCGACTGGTGTTCCACCGACCACGCGAGCAGCCCGCCGGCACGGTCGGGCCGTCACTGCTGCCTGCGCGCCCGCCCGAACGAAGGGCACCGGCTCATCCGACGAGCACCCTCAGGGCCTCCTCCGTCGCCCGGTCGTCGGGAAGGTAGGCCAGCAGATGGTGGCCCGGCTCGTCGACGGCGGCGAGCTTGACGTACCGCAGCTGGAGATCACCAGCCACCGGGTGCCGGAAATGGCGTACTGAGGGATGGAACGCCGAGGTCTCCCGACGGCCGTACCAGCGTGCCGCGTCCGGGTCGGCAAGGAGCTCCTCGGTGATCTCGGCATACCGGCCGTCCTCTGGATGTCGGGCCACCTTCGCCCGGAACTGGTCGAGCAGACTCCGCGCCTCCGGCTCCCAACTGGCCAGCAGCGTACGGGCCGGCGGCCAGCGGAACACCAGCCACAGCAGATTGCGCTGCCTGGGCGCCAACCGCGCCAGGTCGGTGAGCAGCGCCGTGTACCCCGAGTTCCACGCCAGCAGGTCCCAGTGCGGGTCGAGCACCACGGCCGGGTTCGGTCCCAGCGACTCCACCAGCGACAGCAGATTCCGCGACACCCACCCCGGCGACTGCTCGGACGGCGCGGCGTGCTCCACGAACGACATCACATGCGCGGTCTCGTCAGGGTCGAGGCGCAACGCCCGCGCCACCGACCGCAGCCCCACCCCGGCGGCCACCGCCGCCCGCGCCGGGCGGCGGTGCGCCTCGCGCGCGAGGTGATCCACCCAGTCGGCCAGTTCGTCGGCGTCGAGGGCGTGGGTGTGGCCGAGATGGCAGCCCGCCGCCGTCACCGCGACCAGCAGCAGTCCCGGCAGGAGCACCGTAGTGACCCAGCGGCTGCTGACGTGCTTGCCGACCTCGGAAAGGATGCCGGTCACCATTACGTGTCACGCCGTCGGTGTCATCGCCGCGCCGAAGGCATGGCACACGGGCGTGTGCCCTTGCGCGTCGCGCCCGGCCGTACGGTCGCACTTGCCGAGCGGACACCCGTAACGGCCCGCGCTCACCGTGGGCGTGCTCGGGGCGCCCGGAAAGCCGGCCATGTTCAGGACGCTGCGGCCCGACCGGCTCCGTGCTATCTCGGCGTCCGCGTCCTGCAGCCACTTGCGCACCGCCCGCTGGGCGGAGCCGCCGTCGCGGACCCTGGCCGCGTCGCGCTCGAGGCGCTCGACCACACCGGTCGCCCGCGCCTGCTCCCGCAGCCCCGGCAGGCGCGCGCACCACAGTGCCAGGGCTCGGCGTCCGCCAGTTCCTCCGCTGCCACCCAACCTCCCGCGTCCGCCCGCTCGTTGGCTGCTCAGCGGCGAGACTACCCGGCCGGACAGCACCGGGCACGCCGTCTGGCCCACCTCGCACGGCCGTGGCTATCGTGACGGTGAGAGCGAAAGGGGCGACGCGGCATGCAGTGGCGGCGAGGGAGCAGTCCGGAGCAGAGGATCGAGCACGCCGTCCGGGAATATGTGCGCACGGACCGTACCGCCGAAGTCGATAGCTCCCAACTTACTGCAGATGCTGAGCAGTTGCTGCACGAGGTTGCCACCGAGCCGGAGCGCTCCGAGAGCAGGCGGCGTGTGTTGCAGATCACCGGATGGCTCTGTCTGGCTCGCAGAGGTGACCTCTCCTGGCAGCAGGACCCCCGGATCTCCCCACCACCGTCACGCTGCTCGGCCTGCTGCACGCCATCAACCCGGACCTGGTCAGCGACCAACTGTGGGAGCTGTCCGTGGAGTTCGGCGCCAACCCGGAAAGCCGGGTGCAGAGCGCCGCAGAGCTGCTGGTGGGTGCGAAGCGCGCCAGCACCGATCCGCTGATCGCACTCACCGCCCTGGACCGCGCCCTGGAGGACCTGCCGGTGGACCGTCCTCAGATCGCGGACTACCACCTGCTGGCCGCCTCCGGGTGGCTCGAGTTCCACGGGCTGACTGGGAACGGTGCCGCCCTGGTCAGGGCCGTCGCCCGGGGGCGTGGGACGCTGGTCCTGATCGGACCCGAGGACCCCCGACGCGTCGACGTCCTGCGGGTCGTGTGCGCGAGCCTGACCAGGCTCCTCGAACAGCAGGAGACCGCCGAGATCGCCGCGGTCGCCGCGGAGATGTGCCGCAAGCTCCTGTCCGTCGTCCCGGTCGGCGGAAAGGACCACTCCGGTGCCGAACTCTCGCTGAGCAGCATCCTGTTGCGCCGGTTCGAGTACACGCAGGCGGCGGCCGACCTCGACGAGGCCGTGGACCTCCTGCGCGTCGGCACGGAGCGGGAACGGCGGGCCGGTGGCACACGCCCCGAGCTGCTGCACAACCTCGCCGTCGCCCTGCACGAGCGCTACCGGCTCACGCGCGCCGTCGAGGACCTCGAAGAGGCGATACGGGTCCTTGACGCGGCCGTACAGCTGGCCGCCCGGCACAACCGCGCGCTGGCGTCGTCCCTGCACGCGGACCTGCGGGTGCTGGAGGGGCAGCGCGCCTTGGCGCCGCGGCGGTCCGCACCGTGCCCGGCCCCGCCGACGGCGCAGAGCCGCCTGGAGGAAGGCAACCGGCTGATCGAGCGGTGGAAGGCGGACGACGATCGGCTCTGCCGCGACCGCGCCATCGAACTGCTGGGTCCGGCGCTGCGGGAGCTGCCCGAGGACCATCCCGATCTGGCGGTGTGCAGCGGGTACCTGGGCTACGCACTGCTGAGGCGCTACCGGTACGGGGGACTCGACCCGGCGGACCTTGCCGCCGCCGAGGAGGCGATCCACCGGGCGGTGTGGACATGCCGGCCGGACAGCCCGAATCTGGCGGGATGCCTCACCCTGCAGGCCGAGGCGGCATACTGCCGGTTCCAGTGCTCCTTCGCCACGGAGGACCTGGACGCCGCCATCGCCGCGCTGCGCCGACTGCTGTCGCTCGCCCCGCCGTCCGAGCGGGACTACTGGCAGGCGCTGCACAACCTCGGCTCGCATCTGGCCGTCCGGTACGACAGCACCGGTGCGCTGTCCGACGCGGACGAGGCGGTCGAGCTGCTGCGGCGCTCCCTGAGCGTGGCAGGTCCCTCTGCGGAGGACCCCGCTACACCGCTCTGCGCCTGGGCGAGACCCTCCTCCAGCGCGCCCACGACACCGAGGCGCCGCACGACCTCGACGAGGCCCGCGACAGCCTGTCGACGACCCTGCGGCTGCTGCCACCCGACGATCCGCGACGCGACCGGGCACAACAGCTGCTGGACACTGCGGTCCAACGCCGGGAGGAAGAGTGCAGGGCGTACCGGGAAACCGTCCTGCCCGTGCTACGCCGTGCGACATTCGACTCGGGCCCCGACGACCGGCCCACGGTGCCGCCCGAGGCGGCGGCGCAGGAATACCGGGCTGTACAGCAGTACATGACCGTCCTCACCGAGGCGCGGCAGAGATTCGAACTAACCGGAGACGTATCGGCGCTCGAGGCCGGCGTCGCCACTGGCCGCCGCCTCCTCGCCGGGCTGCCCGCCCACCACCCGGAGCGCGCGCCGGCCGTCACCGTGCCGCCCCGGGGCAGGACGCCGGGGAACAACTGCGGCAGCTCGCCCAGGAGCGGGAGGAACTGCTCGGCACGGTTCGTCGGCTACCCGGGTTCGAACACTTCCTGATGCCCCTGCCCTTCTCTGCTCTGTCCGGGGCGACGGCCGCCGGACCGCTCGTCATCGTCAACGTAAGCCGGTACCGGTGCGACGCGCTCGTCGTGACGCCGGGCAGGGTCGCACTGATCCCGCTGCCCGGCCTGACCGCGGACGAGGCACAGCACCGTACGGAGCGGTATCTGGCAGCACTGGACAGGCTGAGCCCCGGAGCGTCCGCCGGCCCGAGCCAGCAGACCGTGATGGCCACGCTGGAATGGCTGTGGGACACGGTCGCCGCCCCAGTCCTCGATTCCCCGGCGATGGCCGCCTGGCGAGACCGGCGCGTCTGGTGGTGCCCCACCGGACCGCTGACCCTGCTCCCGGTGCACGCCGCTGGCTATCACGACCCCGACGACGGCCGCGGGCACGATGCCGTCATCGGCGCAGGTCAAGCGGAGTACCGGTACTCGTTGATAGCACCGCCGAGGATGTGGGTGCGCAGGAGTCTGCGGCCGTCGAGGCCGTGGACGGTGGCTGGCGGCCCGGAGGCGTGAAAGGGCCGTTGATCTCGGGCCCGATGAGGTCGATGCGTGTTGTAGTGCCGTTCGAAGTCGGCAAGGACTTGCCGGGCGTGGGCCTCATTCATGAGCAAGAGGTGGTCGAGCGCCTCGCGGCGGACGGTGCCGATCACCCGCTCGCAGTGCGCGTTCATCCGAGGCGCCCGTGGCGCGCTGAACAGCACCTGCATGTCCTCGGCTTCGAAGACGGCGTCGAAGGGCTGGTCGTACCTGCGCGGTCGCGCAGCACGAAGCGCAGGGACTCCATGCGCGTGTCGAGTTGGTCGGCGAGATTGCGGGCCTGCTGCGTCGCCCAGGCTCGGGTGGGGCGGGCGGTGACGCCGGTGATGTGCAGTTGGCGGGTGCCGTGTTCCAGGAACGCCATGGCGTACAGGCGCTCTCCGAGCATGGTGTCCACGTGGAAGAAGTCGGCCGCGGTGATCCCTTGGGCTGGGTGGTCAGGAACTCGCGCCAGCTGGGACCGGACCGGCGTGGAGCCGGGTCGATGCCCGCGGCGTTCAGGATCCCCCAGACCGTGGACGGTGCGATCGGATGGCCCAGCCGGGCCAGTTCGCCCTGGATCCTTCGGTGCCCCCACCGGGGATTCTCGCCGGCCAGGCGCAGCACCAGCTTCCTGAGCGCGGCCACAGTCGGGGGTCGGCCGGTACGGCTGCGGCGGGCGGAGTAGTCCCACTTCTTGGCGATCAGCTTGCGGTGCCAGGCCAGCACGGTGCCGGGGGTGACGGGGAAGACGCCGGCCCAGCGGCGCCGCGGTATCAGCGAGGACAGCGCGGAGAACCAGAACCGGTCGGCCGACTCGTAGCGGACCGGGCCCTTGAGCTGACGGCGCAGGACAGTGTTCTCATGCCTCAGCACCAACAACTCGGCGTCCTTGGCAGTGTCCCGGCGCAGCAGGACAGCCGGTATGACAGCATCGTGCGAGCAGCACGGTACAACAGCGACACGATCATCCGGACAGGGTCCCAGCCACCACCGACATCCACGGACATTGCTGCTCACCTGCAGCGATGGCTTTACGAGCCCCACACGGGCGATGGCAGCGTTCCGACGGATTCAGTGGAGTCCCACGCTGTCGTTAGGTGGGAGGTTCGGGGTGGCGAGGACGTTCCCGATGCGCTTGCACGGAGCGCAAGCCGATCCGAGGGCAGTGGAACGGGACTTGTGACACGACGTGCGGCGACGGGCTGACGTCCCGCACACCATCCGTCCACATTTTGCACGACCGTCACCTCAGCCCACTTTCCTCAAGCCCGGGTCCTCTTGAATACTCCGTCTGCCCCTCTTCGTGGACGGACATCACCGAAGCAACAGGAGGATCCCCACAGCCATGACCGAAATCAATCGGCGTCGCTTCCTTCAAATCGCCGGAGCCACCACGGGGTTCGCCGCCCTGTCCGGCTCCATCGACCGCGCAGCCGCCATCCCCGCGGCGCGCCGCAGCGGAACCGTCCAGGACATCGAACACATCGTCGTTCTCATGCAGGAGAACCGTTCCTTCGACCATTACTTCGGGTCGATGAAGGGCGTCCGGGGCTTCGGAGACCCCCGCCCGGTGACGCTGCCCAGCGGTAAACCGGTATGGAACCAGGCAATCGTCGGCATAGAAACCCTGCCGTACCACCCGGACGCCGACGACCTCGGCATGCAGTTCATCGCGGGCCTCGATCACGACTGGGCCGGCGGCCACACCGCGTTCAACAACGGCAAGTACGACAAGTGGATACTCGCCAAGGGTGCCGGCACCATGGCGCACCTGACACGGGACGACATCCCGTTCCACTACGCCCTCGCCGACAAGTTCACCGTCTGCGACGACTACCACTGCTCGTTCATGGGTGCGACCGACCCGAACCGCTACTACATGCTCTCCGGCCACGTCGGCAACGACGGCACCGGCGGCGGCCCGGTCCTCGGTAACCAGGAGGCCGGCTACGGCTGGACGACGTACGCCGAGCGCCTTGAGAAGGCGGGCATCTCCTGGAAGGTGTACCAGGACATCGGCGACGGTCTCGACGCGGCCGGCGGCTGGGGCTGGACCGACGACGCGTACCGCGGCAACTACGGCGACAACTCCCTGCTGTATTTCAACAACTACCGCAATGCCAAGCCCGGCGACCCTCTGTACGAAAAGGCCCGCACCGGCACGAACGCCAAGGCGGGAGACGGATACTTCGACATCCTCAAAGCCGACGTCAAGGCCGCCAGGCTGCCGCAGATCTCCTGGATCGCCGCCCCCGAAGCGTTCTCCGAACACCCCAACTGGCCAGCGAACTACGGCGCTTGGTACATCTCGCACGTCCTTGACGCACTCACCTCGAACCCCGACGTATGGAGCAGGACCGCCCTTTTCATTACATACGACGAGAACGACGGCTACTTCGACCACGTCGTGCCGCCCTACCCGCCGGCCTCCGCCGGTCAAGGCCTGTCCACCGTCGACACCACACTCGACCACTACAAGGGCAGCATCGGATACGCCGCAGGCCCCTACGGCCTCGGACAGCGCGTCCCCATGATCGTGGTCTCGCCATGGTCCACCGGCGGATACGTCTGCTCCGAGACCTTCGACCACACCTCGATCCTGCGCTTCATGGAGAACCGGTTCGGAGTGAAGGAAACCAACATCTCGCCATGGCGGCGCGCCATCTGCGGTGACCTCACATCCGCCTTCGACTTCTCCCTCAAGATCACGGACCCGGCTGACCTGCCGGACACCGCGGGCTACGCCCCGCCGGACCGCGACCGCCACAACAGCTACGTACCGAAGCCGCCCGCCCAGGGCACGCTGCCCCGGCAAGAGGCCGGGGCGCGGCCGAGCCGCCCGCTCTCCTACGCTCCCTACGTCGACGGGGCCGCAGACCTCACGACCGGCAAGTACAAGCTGACGTTCAGCGCGGGGGACCAGGCGGGCGCCGCCTTCCAGGTGCGCTCCCAGAAGCGCACCGACGGCCCCTGGACGTACACGGCGGCAGCCGGGAAGCCCGTTTCGGACAGCTGGAACTCGGTTTACTCCGGCGGCAGTTACGACCTCACGGCCCACGGCCCGAACGGCTTCCTGCGCACCTTCAAGGGCAACAACAAAGCCGCCGAGCCGGAGGTGACGGCACGCCACGACGCCGGCAACCTGAAGCTCACCCTGACCAACCCGTCGACCGCCGACGCGCACCTCGCCGTGACCAACGCGTACGGCGGCGGGCGCCAAACCTACACGGTCCGCGCCGGCGCCACCGTCGTGCAGAGCATCGACCTGCGCGCCACCAAGCGCTGGTACGACCTGACGGTCGTGGTCGAGGGCAACGCCGGATACCTGCGGCGCCTGGCCGGGCACGTTGAGAACGGTCAGGTCGGCGTGAGTGACCCGGGCATCGCAACCGTGTGAGACCCGTGCCCCTCCGTCCGGTGGACGGAGGGGCACACACCCGGAGCATGACGAGGCGTCAGCGTGACGTGCCGGAGCTCACCACCCCGCGAGTACGCAATCCGCGACGCCCGGCGGGCGACTCAACCGCGCTGAGCGCGGATGAGGTCGCGGTACCACGCGAAGGACGCCTTCGGGGTGCGGACCTGGGTGTCGTGGTCGACGTGGACGAGACCGAAGCGCTGGTGGAAGCCCTCGGCCCATTCGAAGTTGTCCATCAGGGTCCAGGTGAAGTAGCCGCCCACGTCCACGCCCTGGGCCACGGCGGTGTCGACGGCCTGGAGGTGGGTGTCCAAGTAGTCGATGCGGTCGAGGTCGAGGACGGTGCCGTCCGCGTTGACGACGTCCTCGGTCGAGCAGCCGTTCTCCGTGATGTAGACCGGCGGGAGTGCCGGGTAGCGCTCCTTGAGGCCGACGAGCAGTTCCCGTAGGCCGTCGGGGACGACGGGCCAGTCGAAGGAGGTGCGGCGGTAGCCGTCGATGGGGGCCTCTTCGAACGGCAGTCCCTCGGACGTCGGCGCCTGGATCCGGGTCGGGTTGTAGTAGTTGATGCCGAGCGCGCTCAAGGGGGCCGAGATCAGTTCGAGATCGCCGTCCCGCACGGAGCCGCCGAGGGGCGTGTCCGCGCCGAAGTCCGACAGGTCCGGGTAGGTGCCCGTGAGGATCGGGTCGTTGAACAGGCGGTTGTGCAGGTTGTCATAGGCTCGCGCGGCGGCGTGGTCGGCGGGGGAGTCCGAAGCGGCCCAGACCGGGGTGCAGTTGTTGGCGATCATCACTTGGAGGCCGCGCGCCCGCAGCTCCCTCAGCGCAAGGCCATGGCCGAGCAGTTGATGGTGGGCGACCGGCAGACAGTCCAGGAACAGGGTGCGGCCCGGTGCGTGAGTGCCGAGACCGTAGCCCCAGACCATGTGGATGAACGGCTCGTTGAGTGTGATCCACTTCTGGACGCGGTCGCCCAGCCTGTCGGCCATGATGGCGGCGTACTCGGCGAAGCGGTGCGCGGTGTCGCGGTTCAGCCAGCCGCCGCTGTCCTCCAGGCCCTGCGGGAGGTCCCAGTGGAACAGGGTCGGGACAGGTTCGATGCCGCGTGCAAGCAGGCCGTCGACCAGCCGGTCATAGAAGTCCAGACCCCGGGGATTGACCTCGCCTGTGCCGGTCGGCTGGATCCGGGGCCAGGCGATGGAGAAGCGGTAGCCGGTGAGGCCCGCCTCGGCCATCAGCGCGATGTCCTCCTCGTACCGGTGGTAGTGGTCGCAGGCCACGTCACCGGTGTGCCCGTCGCGGATTGTGCCTGGCCGCGCAGTGAAGGTGTCCCATACCGAGGGTCCGCGGCCGTCCTCCTTGGTGGCGCCCTCGATCTGATACGACGCCGTCGAGGCGCCCCAGATGAAGTCCGCGGGGAGATGGTCCAGTGTCACGTCTAACCTCCTGAAACATGAGCAGGGCTCACGTTAACCCGCTCGATGGGATGATGGAAGCGTGAATCAAGATCGCACCGCAGGGACGCTGCGCCGGCTGCCGGTCCAGAAGCGCAGCGCCGAACGCTTCGAACGGCTGCTGGACGCTTGCGCCGAACTCCTGGACGAGGTCGGCTATGCAGGGCTGACCACCAAGGAGGTGGCCCGCAGGGCCGAAGTGCCCATCGGCACCCTTTACCAGTTCTTCTCCGACAGGGAGGGGCTGATCGGTGCGCTCGCCGCCCGCAATCTGGAGTCCTTCCTGGGGCGGGTCGCGGACCGGCTGGAGCAAGAGGAGCCCGAGGGCATCTCGGGCATCGTGGATGTGACCGTCGACGAGTTCGTCACCATGCGCCGGACGATCACCGGTTTCGGCGTGGTCGACTTCGGCGCGGTGGGACAGGACCACATCCTGGAGCCGACCCTGGACAACAACACCGCGGTCGCTGGAAGGCTGCGCTCACTGACCGCCTCCCTGATAGGGGTCCAGGACGACGCCGAATTCGAGATCGCGGTGCGGGTGGCCCTGGAGTGCGCCGACAGCGTGCTGCAACTCGCCTTCCGTATCGATCCGCTGGGCGACGCCCAGCTGATCGCTGAGTGCAAACGAGTCCTCAACAGCTATCTGAACGATCGACGCCGGTGACCGGCCCTAGCGGACGGCCTTGACCTTCCAGACCAATACCGCGCCCAGCGCGGACATGGCCGCCGAGCAGAGGAACAGCGAGCTGTAGCCTCCCGGACCGCCGAGCACGACCGAGGCGATCGGGGGGACGAGGACGTAGGGCAGGGAGGTCATCAGGTTGGCCAGGGCCATGTCCTTGCCGCGGTCCGCCGAGGCGGGGAGCACCTCGGTGACCAGGGCGGTGTCGACGGCCAGATACACGCCGTAGCCCAGGCCCAGGATGACGGCCGCGACCAGCGTCATGGTCCACGTGGGCGACAGCGCGAGCGGGACCGCGGCGACGGCCATCGTAACGCCGCCGAGGAAGACCAGCATGCGCCGCTTGCCCAGCTTGTCGGAGAGCCAGCCGCTGAGGACGACCGTAGAGATCGTGGCCAGGCAATTGATGCCGATCACGATGAGCAGACCGTCCTCGGTGGACTGGCCGGGGAACAACTTCTCGTAGTGCAGTACGTCGTCCAGGAAGTACGGCAGGTAGAGCGTGCCCATGCCGTAGCCGAGACCCATGATGAAGCGGGAGCTCATCGCCCAGACGAAGTCGGGGTGCGCGCGCGGGCTGATCCGGTAGCCGTCCAGGAAGGTGCGCAGCGAGAACGGCTCGCGGTGCCGGCGGGGCAGCGGCGGATCCTTCATGGTGGTCGCGAACAGCAGGATCAGGAGCGGCAGTGCGGCCATCAGCAGGTACTGCGAGGCGAAGCCCGTGACCAGACCGATCAGCAGCCCGCCCGCGATCAGGGCGCCCGCCTGCGGGACCATGGCCCAGCCCAGCACGGCGCCGCGCTGGGCGACCGGGACCTGGTCGGGCACCACCGGGGAGAGTCCGGCGCCGATGATCATGAACGAGGCGGACAGCACGAGGGAGCCGAGCGCGACCCCGACGACCGTCGTCTGGAGGCCGGCGAAGACCAGCGTCGCCATGCAGACGAGCGAGCCCACGAGCAGCCACGGCCGGCGGCGGCCGAACCGGCTGGTGGTGCGGTCGCTGAGCGCGCCGGCCAGCGGCGCGATGACGATGCCCGAGATCGCGCCCATCATGCTGACCCAGGCGTAGCTGCCGACCTTCCCCGCCGGGTCGATCTGGGCGATCTGCTCAGGCATCAGGAACGTGGTCGGTACCTGCATCGGGATGAACACCCCGACGTTGGCCAGGACGTACAGGGCGACCCAGCCGGGGCCGACCCGGCGGACGGGCTCGGCGAGGGCCTCGGGACGCTCGGACAGCCGGCTGCGCTCGGGGTGATCGGGCAGCTCGGGGGCAAGGCTCATCGGGACACTCTCTTGAGGTGGACGAGCTCGCTCGTCCAGTCGAAGGACAGCAGCGGCGGGAGACCGTGGCTGAGCAGGACGTCGCCCTCGTGGACGGCGCCGGTGGTCTCATCCCGGTAGCGGGCGTCGGGGTCGAGGCCCTTCAGCCGGGTGCGGGCGACCGAGCGGATCAGCGCGGACGGCTGGAACTGGAAGACGACGACCTCGTCCTCGGTGAGGTACTGCACTGCGTCGTGCTCCAGGCGGTACTGGACGCCGCCGTGCACCACGGGCCGGATCCGCTTGTACTGCTCGACCAGCATGCGGGCCCAGGCCAGATCCTCCTCGCTCCAGTTCCGCAGGTCGCCGCCGATGCCCAGCGCCCCGGCCATCGAGACATGGAAGCGGTACCGGACCGAGGTCGGGCGGGCGCTGAAGCTGTGCGGGCTGTCGGTGACCCAGGCGCCCATGGTCCGGGCGGGCAGCAGCTGGCCGTGGCCGTGCTGGATCGCGACCCGGTCGGCGGCGTCGGTGTTGTCCGACGTCCAGACCTGGTCGGCGCGGGCCAGCACGCCCAGGTCGGCCCGGCCGCCGCCGCCCGCGCACGATTCCAGGTACAGCCCGGGACGGGCGGTACGCAGCCGGTCCATCACCTCGTAGACGCCGCGCGTGTGCTCGATCCACACCCGGTCGGGGTCGGCGGCCCCAGGCTGCCCTGCCTCGCTGAAGGGCCGGTTCATGTCCCATTTGAGGAAGACCACGTCCAGCTCGGTGACGGTCCTGACCAGCCAGTCGACCGCCCATTCCCGGACGTCGCGGCGGGCGAAGTTCAGCACATGCTGGTGGCGGCGCCGGGTGCGGGTACGGCCGTCCTGGCAGAGGATCCAGTCGGGGTGCGCACGGTAGAGGTCGCTGTCGGGGTTGACCGCCTCGGGCTCGACCCACAGGCCGAAGCCCATGCCCAGCGTGCGGACGTGGTCGGCGAGCGGGCCCAGACCATACGGGAAGCGGTCGGGGTTGGGCCACCAGTCGCCGAGCCCGGCCATGTCGCTGGTGCGGGCGCCGAACCAGGCGTCGTCCACGACGAAGACCTCGACGCCGAGACCCGCGGCCAGGCCGGCCAGCTCGGTCTGCTGCTTCTCGCTGATGTCGAACTCGGTCGCCTCCCACGAGTTGAAGATCAAAGGGCGTTCGGCGGGACGGGCGGGCAGCACCTCGCGTTCGACGTATGCGTGCCAGCGGCGGCTGGCGCCGCCGAAGCCGTCGGGGGCATACAGCCCGGTGAAGACCGGGGTCTCCAGACGCTCGCCGGCGGTCAGCCTCCAGACCAGGCCCTCGTGGCCGAACCCGCCCGTCCAGGAGGCGCGGCCGTAGGTGTCGCGGCGCAGGGTGATCCGGCGACTGCCGCTCCAGGCCAGGGCCGCGCTCCAGACCTCGCCGTGCTCCTCGGCGGCGTCCTGCGCGTCGAGCATCAGCCATGGCCATGGCCCGGCGTGCTGTCCCGTGATGCCGAGGCGGCTGGTGAACACGGTCTCCCCGACGGGCACCTGGTCGCGCCGGAGTTGGAACTCCCGGCCCCATTCCCCCACCACATGACTGACCCGGTAGTCGTCGCGGGCGGGCAGCGTCCAGGCGGCGGAGTCGAACCGCAGGACGTCAACCGGCTCGTCAGCGGTGAGGACGGCCCAGCGCTCGATCTGGTCATGGCCGTCCCGGAGCCGGTAGTGCAGGTCGAGACCGAGGGAGCGGACACGGTCGGTGAAGGAGAGCGTGAGCAGGTCGTCCTCGACCGTGTGCGAGAGGAACCGCCACTCGAAGCCACGGACACCGTCGTCGAACCGGACGGTCAGCGACGGCGCCCCGAACCGCAGGCCGCCCTCGACCACGTACTCCTCACCCCCAGGGTCGTCGCCGCCGGGGTCCTCGTCGGGCAGGTCGGCCGCGATCACGACGGCCTGCTCCGGGGTCAGCGGCCGGCCCCAGTGCACGTGCCGGGGGACGTCGTCGGCGTCCAGCCGGAAGGCGTACGAGGTGCCAGGGGTGCTCAGGAGCCAGAGGCGGGCTTCGGAGTGGTGAGTGATCACGAAAATCCTCAAACGTGAGTAGGGCTCATGTTCTGTTCATACGTTAGGCATGCGAGCCCGCAACGCCAAGCCCCTGACGGGGGCTATCGAATTTCGCGGCGTGTGGTTCCCTGCGCTCTGCGCGGCTCGGTCGGCGAACGCGCCGGAAAGTCAGCCGGGGCCGGCCGGATCAGGAGAGCTGATTCGGCCGGCCCCGGCCCTGGACACCGCCTCACGGGTGCGCCAGTTGGCGTAGACGCCGACCTCGCGAAGTGAGTAGCCCCACTGGGTGCCGCGCTCCAGCCCTTTGATCCGTATGTAGCGCGCCGGAGTTCCGGCGAAACGCGCCGTGTCCAGGCCACCGTCACCGGCGGTCGTGGACCAGACCGTCTTCCAGGCCGTGCCGTCATCCGACAGCTCGACGCGGTACGACTTCGCGTACGCCGCCTCCCAGTCGAGGGTGACACGCTCGACCGGCTTCGAGGATCCGAGGTCGATCCGCAGCCACTGGTCGTTGTTCCACTCGCTGGCCCAGCGGGTGCCGTTGTCGCCGTCCACGGCCTTGCCGGGCGCGAAGCTGACGAACGGGTTCCACCATTGCGACGAGGACGCCGAGGCGGTGGCGCCCGAGGCCAGGTTCGCCCCGGACGTGTGCCGCTCGGTGTTGCCCCAGGTGCGGAGGTAGGACTCGGCGCCCGAGAAGAGGTCATCCACGACCCCCTGGCCGCCGACGATCCGGATGTCCTCGATCCAGTCCGGGACCATGCCGTAGTGCGCGGCGCCATCGGTGTTGAAGTCCCATGTGCGTTCGCCGGCGGTCTGCTTGTCGATCACCGAGCCGCCGTCCGTGCTGCGGAAGGGGTACTTGACCGGGTTCGGGGTGTCCCCGCCCCGCGGGGCGGGCCAGCCGCCGACACCGTTCATGTCGGTGCCGTAGCCGTAGCCGACCTTGTACTTCTCGCGCAGCGCGTCCGTGCGCTCGGCCTCCGCGCTGAACGCCTCGGAGCCGCTCATGTACTGGGCGGCGAACCCGCCGAGCTTGTAGAGCCGCTCGGTCCAGCCCAGGTCCATCCAGCTGTGCGAGGAGATGGCGCCCGGGTACGACTCGGACTCCAGGATGTCGAAGGCCTGATCCGCGGCCTTGACACTCATGTGGTCGAGCTCCAGCATCATGTGACGTTCCATCATGCCGCGCACCGCGTACGCACCCAGGCCGGTCAGCCCGCGGGTGTTGCACTGCGCGTCCGAGGCGTACGAGGGGACGGCCACCCCCGCCGGCAGCTGCTTCTCCGCCCCGGGTGCCTTCGCGTTGCCGATGGGGTTGTCGTGCTGCGGGCCGCGGCAGGTCTCAGTCTTCCAGAAGGTGCCGGTCGACAGGAACTGGCCCACGTTGATGGCCGTACCGAGGGCGCCGGAGTCGTAGCGCACCCCGCACAGGGCGTTGTCGAACTTGTGACACAGGAACATGCTGCGCACGCCCAGTTGGTGCAGCTCGTCCAGGCCGCGGTCGATGTCCTCCTTGCTGCACTGCGCGACGTCCAGGATCTGCTTGCAGCCGAACGGCTCGGAGGTCTCGACCCCCAGGACGACGGCCAGCTTGCCCTGCTTGATGACCTCGCGGGCCTGCGCGCTGTCGGTGACAATCCGGAACCAGCCCTTGCCCGGGCCGCCGTACATCTTGTCGATGAATGCCTGCATGTCGTACGTCTTCTGCGCCTCAAGACGGATGGCGGTCATCTCGTCGCAGCTGCGGTCCTTGAAGAAGTAGACCGAGCAGATCACGCCGTTGGTGACCAGGTCGTTGACCAGCACCCGCTGGCCGCCGCGCCAGGCCCGCTCGATCCAGGCGTAGTAGTTCTGTTGGTGGGTCAGCGAGTCGTGGGCGGGCCAGTCCTTGAACGTGGGCCACCCGTTGGGGTCGTGCTTCCCGTCGCCCTTGGTGATGAAGTCGAAGACGGCGCCCGTGCCGTCGGGGTAGTGCTCGGGGCAGTCCTTGAGCGCGTCGGCGACGCCCTGCTCCGAGAACGGCTTGCCGCAGATCAGCCGGCCGCCGAAGCCCTCGTTGGACATGATGTGGTCGTGGGCGTCGACGAAGCCCCTTACACGCCCCTGGGCGTCGGCGCCCTTGAAGGGCTCGCCCGTGACGCCGATCTGCGCGTCGGGTGCGGGCCGGGCGGTCGGATCCCACCAGTTGGGCTCCGCCGCGGAGCTGGGCATCGGGCCGAGTGTCAGGGTCATCACGGCGAGGAGCAGGGACACCACCGTGAGGGATCTGAGTCTGCGGTACGGAGGTTGAACCATGGTCATCGCGTAGATCCTTAAATGTGAGCGGGACTCATGTTCTGCTCATAACTTAGGGATACGAGCCCGCAACGCCAAGCCCCTGACGGGGTCATCGTCGGGAAATGAGGAAGAGCACCCCACCGGAAACGGGGTGCTCGCACGCCTGCTGTCGAGATCACGGAGCGCACGGGTGCCTCGGACATGACGGGCGCGTACGCAGGCACCTGCGGGGACGGGCGTGACTGCGGCGCGGGCAGCCGCTGCGCCGTGACCCATCGTCCGAGGTCTTCGCCCTACACGAGCCGGGTGTAGTGCAGCCTGTGCTCTTGACCTGCGGCATCACGGCGCGCATCCTGCCGGCCGGGCCCGGCGCCCGCAGCCTCGCCGAGTTCTTCGCCAGCATCGACGAGAAGCTCGACCCGGCAGCCGCACCGGCACCGAGGACCCAGCGCAGTGATCGTGACGTGCTCAACCTGCTGACCAAGCGCGCCAAGGTTCTCCACCTCGGACCGGCGAACTACTGCTGGTTCACCGACCCGTTCCGGGCGCTCTGCCTCAGGCTCGCCGGCACACCTACCGCAGACCGGCCGCTGATCGGGATGTGGACCTGGCAGCGCAGAAGTTCATGGATGACCTGGTCGGTCCCGTCGTCCCGCCAGGCGGCGAAATAGTAGTACGTCGCGCTCTTCGGCGGCAGATCGTGCGGGAGGTAGGCCCACTGGCAGCCGGTCCGACCCTGATAGAGGATCGCGTTCACGATCTCCCGCATCGCATAGGCGCCCTGGTGACCGCTGACCGAACGGTGCCGACCCTTCCACGCGGTGATCACCGGCCAGGTGGACGATCTGTCACAGCGAATCACCGCCAAACTCGCCCAGATCTCCTTACCGGAAGCGGACGTAGCTGGCGGCCAGCCACGCGGCACCCCGGGCGAAACCGGCGAGGTCGGCCTGCTGCCCTTGGTCGAGCGTTTTGACGAGGGCCCCGGGACAGGACGGACGGCAGCCGAGGTGATCCTGGCCGAACTCGGCCCGAACATGCGGGTCTTCCCGACCTCCGGCCACCTGGTCTCATGGGCCAAGCTGGCACCCCGCACAATCCAGTCCGGCGGTACGAATACCTCGGGGCCCACCGGACACGGCAACCCGTGGCTCAAGGGGGTCATCGGCGAGGCCGCAATGGCCGCAGCCCGAACCGACACCTTCCTCGGGGCCCGCTACCGCAGACTCGTCAAACACCGGGGCCACAAGAAAGCGGTCGTCGCCGTGGCCCGATCGATGCTGGTCATCGTCTGGCACCTCATCAACGACCCGACCGCCCGCTTCGAAGACCTCGGACCCGATCACCACCAACGACTGGTCAATCCCGTCCGCAAGACCCGAGATCTCGTCCGCCAACTCGAAGCACTCGGACACGCCGTTACCCTTGCCCCCGGCGAAGCCGAAGCCTGAACAACACACCCGTCCACTCGCAGACCACCCGCTCAGCAAACACTGAACGGTCACTGCCACCTGCCTAGCTGATCCTCTATTTTCCGTTCAGAGGGCCACGGCAGCGCGCATGACCTCTGGCCACTCCAACGGCATGTGCCGCGTGGCTCCCGACGTCTCCGTCGGCACGTTCTCGGTCTTTCCCGGTTCTCGTCGACGGGCCGGTACCACCCGATTGAGGTGCTGCCCTCTCAGCCTCGCAGCACTGGGCAGGGGGAGCCCCGCGGGTCGTTCCACAAACAGGACCCGCAGTGCCACGGCTCACGCTCGAGGGTTGCGATCTCGAGGTGCAACTCGCTTAGGTAGGCTTCGCGTTGACCTTGAAGTGAGCTTGACTCTAAAGAGGAGACCCCGTGGCCGAGCAGTCGACGCCTTCCGATGTGTCCCAGCAACTCGACAGGATCAACACCACGCAGCCGCATACGGCCCGGATCTGGAACTACTGGCTGGGCGGCAAGGATAATTACCCGGTCGACCAAGCAGCTGGTGACCAGATCCGCCAGCTGCACCCGGGCATTGGCGACTACGCTCAGGCGGATCGGCTGTTCCTCGGGCGCGCGGTGCGGTACTTGGTTGCCGACTGCGGGATCCGGCAGTTCCTCGACATAGGTACCGGCCTGCCGACGGCCGACAACACCCACGAGGTCGCCCAGCGGCTGGCGCCGGAATCCCGCATCGTCTACGTCGACAACGACCCCCTGGTGCTCGCCCACGCGCGTGCCCTGCTCACCAGCACACCCGAGGGGAAGACCAACTACCTCGACGAGGACCTGCGCAACGTCGACGTCATCTTGGAACACGCGGCGAAGACACTGGATTTCAGTGAGCCTGTCGCACTTATCCTCCTCGGAGTGGTGATTTTCCTCGAGGACGACGCCGAGGCGTGCGGCATCGTCAGCCGCCTGATGGATGCGCTGCCGTCCGGAAGCCACCTGGTCCTCTCTCACACGATCAAGGATCCGGCAATGCCCGATGTGGACGCGGCAGTGGCGTTCTGGAACGAGCACGGCACCCCGAAGCTCACCCAACGCACTCCTGGCCAGGTCACTCGGTTCTTCGAAGGTCTGGAACTCCTCGACCCCGGAGTGGTGTCGTGCAACCGCTGGCGCCCCGAGACGGGTGCCACCGGCATGCCGGACGAGGTGGCGATGTTCGGCGGAGTCGCACGCAAGCCATAGTGGTCAGCTCCGGAAGCCCTTCGGAGGATTGATCAGGCTGCCAGGGCAACGGAGGATTCTTGACACCTCCCCGGACGTCGGGCCGGACAGCCCATGGACCCCGCCACCCTCGGCAAGCGACTCGCCGCCGTGGGCATCCCCACTCTCCGCGGCCGGACTGCCACTCTGCGGCAGCTCGTCCTCCAGGCGCCACCCTCGGTCGTTGCGGGGATGCTCGGCTACCACGCCGTCCACACCGAGGCCGTCGCCGCCCAAGTCGGAGGAACCTGGAAGAAGTACGCCCCCGCGACCACACCCAGTGATCACACAGGCTGTCAGTACCAGGGCCGTGTGCTCTGCGTGGGCAGTGCGCGCAGTGTGGGCCATCGTTCCAACAGGCGTACGGCCAGAGCCGCGCTGAGGTGACCGAGTGCGTGCAAATAATCGTGGTCGCGGGTCAGGTCGGCGACCACACCAAGTCGGTGGACGAGGCGTTCTCGGGCGGAAACGTAGCCCCACTCGAAGTCCTCCGCAGCTACCCGTGCGAGGTGGTCGACGGACTCGCGGTGGGCGCGTTCGACGAGTGCGTCGCCACGGATCAGCCAACCGGCGCAGGCGTCGGCAAGATCGCCGGGAACGTCCCTGCCGGTGAGGCCGCGCCAGGCGGCACGGTAGACGGCCTCGGCTTCCGCGAGCGGCGCGGCCGTGACCGACATTGCGCACCAGCAGGTCGGGAAACCGATGCGGAAGTAGGCGAGTTCGACCAGGCCGTTGCCCAGCGACGCCTGCTCGAAGTCGACGAAGTGGACGCCGGCGGCGGTGCGCAGGTCGTTGCCAGGGCAGGGGTCTCCGTGCAGCAGCGCATTGTGGGGCGCTGGGTCGAGCCGGTCGATCAGGCCGGCGAGTTCGTTCGGCACTCCGGGTGGGACGGGGACGTCAAGTGCCTTGGCGAGTGCGAGGAAGGACTCGGCGTCGGCGGCCGTCGGTCCGGACCAGGCGGGGAGCCTTCCCGTGTCGGCCGGCCCGGTGAGCGCGTGCAGCCGGGCGAGAGACTCGGCGTAGCCGGGCATCCAGTCGTCGGCCGCGCCGAGGTCTTCCAGGTGTTCCAGGACCATCACGCGTGACGCCGCGTCCGTTCCGAGCAGTGCGGGCGCGACAGTCGGCCGGGTCGCCCGTGCGGCGAGCCGCAACGCGGTGACCTCCCGCGCATAGCGCGCATCCCCGTCGGGCCCGGTTCCACCTCCGTCGGCGATCTGTTTGACGATCACCCGGCTACCACCGCGCAGCTCGACCCGCCACACCCGGGAGCGCGGGCTGCTGTCCAGGAGCGTGGCCTCCGTGGGGGAGCCCAACGCGGAACGCAGCTCGTCGCTGATCGGCACCCGGGTCGGCATGATGGTCAGCATAGGGCCTTCCGCAGCACGGTGTACGGACACTTCGCCAAGGACACCACTGTTGTCCCGCCGGCCAACGAACACCAGCAGCTGACCCTTCGCTCTGCGAGGTACCTGGCGGTGTGGTTGGTGGCTGGTTGGTCGGGAGGGTTGTTGGGCGTGTTCGTGTTGAGGGGCTGCAGTTGGGGGGTGTTGGAGCTCGTGTGTCGACACCGGCCTGCAGGTCTACTTCGCCGACCCGCACAGCCCCTGGCAACGGGGCACCAACGAGAACACGAACGGACTCCTTCGCCAGTACTTCCCAAAGGGCACGGACCTGTCGCGGTGGGAAGCCGAGGAGCTGGCCGTGGGTCTGTACGGTGATCGGTGTAACTCCCGAGCAGGAAGCGGAAGTTGATGACCGAGTTGAGTGTGGCCGAGTCGGGTGCCGGGGAGGTGGCCGGGGTGCTGGCCGTGGGTGCGGATGACCGGCTGATCGAGCAGTTGATCGCGGGTGCTCAGGCGGGTGGGTTGCGGCTGACGGGCGAGGGCGGTCTGCTGCAGCAGCTGACGAAGCGGGTCCTGGAGTCCGCCCTGGAGGGCGAGCTGACCGATCACCTGGGGCACGGACCCGGGGAACGGGCCGAGGGAGGCCGGGAGAACTACCGCAACGGGCGGCGTACGAAGACGGTGACGACCGAGGTCGGGCCGGTGGAGATCGAGGTGCCCCGGGACCGCAACGGCACGTTCGAGCCGGTGCTGGTGAAGAAGCGGCAGCGACGGCTGACCGGTGTGGACGAGATGGTGCTGTCACTGTCCGCGAAGGGGCTGACGCACGGGGAGATCTCCGCGCACCTGGCCGAGGTCTACGGCGCAAGCGTGTCGAAACAGACGATCTCCACGATCACCGACAGCGTGGTCGCCGGCATGCTCGAGTGGCAGAACCGCCCGCTGGACGCTGGGCGGTTTCCATCGGTGGTTGCGAATCACCTGGTCAATGGGCCTGCGAGGCATTCTCGCATGGCCTCGACAGGGGTCCTGTCGCCGAGCACGATGCGGGGGCGATGGTTGAGCTGGCGGGCAACGTCGCGAAGGTCTCGGGCGGTGTGGACAGACAGGTCGGTGCGCTTGGGAAAGTACTGCCGCAGCAGGCCGTTCATGTTCTCGTTCGTGCCACGCTGCCAGGGACTGTGTGGGTCGCAGAAGTAGATCCGGAAGCCGGTCAGGGCTTCGATGTCCTCGTGCAGAGTCAGCTCGCGTCCCTGGTCCCATGTGAGCGTCCGCTTCAGTTGCGGTGGGATGTGGGCGGTCTGCGTGACCAGCGCGTTGCGGACCTGCGGGGCCTTCCAGCCGTGAGGCAGGTGGATCAGGTGGACGTAGCGGGTGGTGCGCTCGACCAGGGTGCCGATCGCCGAGTTCTGTCCGCGACCGATGATGAGGTCGCCCTCCCAATGCCCGGGAATCGTGCGGTCGTTGACCTCTGCAGGGCGCTGATGGATCAGCGTCATGTTTTTGATCTTGTTCAGGGTGGGGACGCCTCGGCGCTGCCGCTTGCGGCGGGTGCGGCCGGTGCGGAGCTTGGCGTCACGCCGGCCGAGGAGGCCGGCGAACAGGGCCCGGTAGATCGTCTCCGGGCAGGCCCGCATCGCCGCGTCATTCGTGTATTCGCGGGCCAGGTAGCGCGCGATCTGCTGCGGAGGCCACTTCTCGGTCAGCTTCTCGCGCACCAGTGTCCGTAGCGGCTCGCTGCTGCGGATCTTCTCCTCTTTCGGGTGGTGACGTCGCAGCAGGGCCTGGTTGTGGGCCCACCAGGGGTGGTAGCTGCCGTCCGGTTTGGCGTTGCGCTTGATCTCCCGGTAGACGGTCTGAAAGCTCTTGCCGATCGACGCGGCGATCTCTTTCACGGTTTGCTTGGCGTGCAGCCCGTCAGCGATGGCGATGCGGTCGTTCTGCGTGAGGAAGCGCGGGGATATCGAGCCGGGGTCAGGGACGATCATGCATCCAGCTTCGATGAACCAGTTCGAGCCGCAGCTGGCGGAGACCCCGACTACCCGGGCGGCAGCCGCACCCTTATAGCCCTCTCTCAACAGCTCGAAGTACCGCTTCTTCACCGCGGTCGGCATCTTATTGGGGGCGTACCGGGGCATCCGAACGCTCTCCTTCTGGGGCGTTCGCAATCACCGATAGAACTCAAGCTGTCTACCCGGTCGTCTTCATCGACTGCGTGCACGTCAAAGTGCGGGACGGGCAGGTCGCGAACCGGCCCGTCTACATGGCGCTCGCCGTCACGGCCGAGGGCACCCGGGACGTCCTCGGGCTGTGGATCGGCGACGGGGGCGAGGGAGCCAAGTACTGGCTCCAGGTCCTCACCGGGATCAAGAACAGGGGTGTGAGAGATGTCCTGATGCTGGTCTGTGACGGGCTCACCGGGCTCCCGGATGCGGTGAACACCGTGTGGCCTGCGACGATCGTGCAGACGTGTGTGGTTCACCTCCTGAGGAACAGCTTCCGTTACGCGGGCCGCCAGGACTGGGAGAAGCTCGCCAAGGCCCTCAGGCCCGTCTACACCGCCCCTACCGAGGACGCCGCGACGGAACGATTCCTGGAGTTCTCCGAGGAATGGGGCGGCAAATATCCCGGGATCGTCAGGCTGTGGGAACGGGCCTGGGCCGAGTTCGTCCCCTTCCTCCAGTTCGACGTCGAGATCCGCAAGATCGTCTGCACGACCAACGCGATCGAGTCCGTGAACGCGCGCATCCGCAAGGCGGTCCGGGCACGTGGACATTTCCCCACCGAGCAGGCCGCGCTGAAGTGCGTCTATCTCGCGGTGATGAGCCTGGACCCGACCGGCACCGGCGCGAAACGCTGGACCCGACGCTGGAAGCCGGCCCTCCAGGCATTCGACATCGCCTTCGACGGCCGCCTCACCGCGGCCCAGCAGTAACAACCAACCCACGAGTTACACCACTCGCTGGACACACCCCTTTGAAACTGCCCTGGTGTTGGAGAGAAGTTCACTGACCGTTACTGGGGCAGATGCAGCGTACGGCTACGCTCCTGGCTGCCATGAATGGACGCGAAAGCACAACACATGCACCACTGTTTACGTTTCCGGTGGTCTTGGCCGCGATGTCGGCCCGTGTGCTGTCGCACTAACAAGGAAGCACCAGCATGCGCATACCGCGCCCAAGCATCCGTGGCCTGATGGCCTCGGCCCTGCTGGCATGCATCGCCCTTCCCGGTACCGTCTCCGCGGCCGCGGCGACCCCGGATGCCGGGTCTTCGGACGTCAAGTCTTCGGTTGTCGTGGGATCCCCCTCGGTTCCCAAGCCTGACCACGTGGTCATGGTGATGATGGAGAACAAGGGCTACGACGACATCCTCCGGAACCCGTCCACGAAGCCTCAGGACCAGGTGCCGTACATCAAGTCCCTGGAGGCCCAGGGCGCGTCGTTCACCAATTCGTACGGTGTCACGCACCCGAGCCTGCCCAACTACTACGCGCTGCTGTCCGCCTCGGACATCGTGAAGTCCAGCGACTGGCCGGCTCCGCAGTCCGTCGACACCGACAACCTGCCCAACCAGCTGGTGACCCACGGGTACAGCTTCGCGAACTACGCCAACCAGGGCCTGCCCACGCAGTGGCTCCGCTACAAGAACATCCCGGGCACCCCGGGCAATCTGAACCCGATGGACAAGCGGCAGGAGGAGTTCCCGACCACGCCGGACGGGTTCGCCAAGCTGCCCACCGTCTCCTTCTACGTGGGCAACGGCCAGCAGAGCATGCATGACGGGACCCTCGCGCAGGGCGACGCCTTCGTCAAGAACACCTTCGACTCATACATCCAGTGGGCCAAGACGCACAACAGCCTGTTCGTGCTGACCTGGGACGAGGACGACTTCACCCCCGCCAACCACATCCCGACCATCATGGTCGGGCCGATGGCCAGGGCCGGCGAGTACGACCAGAAGATCAACCACTACAACGTGCTGCGCACGCTGCTGGACATGTACGGCCTGGACCACATCAACCACACAGCCGACGCGGACGTCTCCACGATCAGCGACGTGTGGGACACGTCGAAGACCGCGCGCCTGCGCGGCATGGCCGGGCGATGCCTGGAGAACCACCAGACCGATCCGGCGGAGCCGGGCTCGCTCGGCCTGTGGCACTGCGAAGCCGCCGCCAACCAGCAGTGGATCAGGCACGCGGACGGCACGATCCGCCAGTCCGACAAGTGCCTTGCCGCCACCGCGAACGGGAAGACCGAGCTCGCCGACTGCGACGGCACCCCCGCGCAGAACTGGCAGCCCAAAGCCGATGGTTCCCTGCTCAACCCGGCATCCGGCCATTGCCTGACCGTCCCCGGCTCCGACATCGGCAACGGAACCCCGGCAGCACTCCGCACCTGCGACGGCAAGCTCCACCAAAGGTGGGAGGTGCCCGGCTTCATGGGGGTGCACCACTCGCTCACGGTCGACACGCCCTCGACCGTCAAGCCCGGCTCCGCCGTCACGGTGACGACCACCTACACCAACGACAGCAGCCCGGCAGCGCTTTCGGACGCCTCCGTCAGCCTCACCGTTCCCAGCGGCTGGACGGCCGAGGCCACCTCGGCCACCACGTTCACCACAGTCAAGCCCGACCAGTCGGTGAAGACCACCTGGGCGGTCACCGCCCCCGCGGACGCAAAGCCCAGTGCCTACACCCTGTCCGCACAGGCCACCTACAAGAACGCCAAGAGCACCGACAAGGGCACCGGCACCACGTTCCACCCGGCGATAGTCCCCCAAAAGCAGATGCGGGTGGTCGATGTCGACAGCGAGGAGACCGTCGGGGAGGACGGCCGCGCAGCGAATGTCCTGGACGGTAACCCGGCCACCTTCTGGCACACCCGCTGGTCCGGAGGAAGCGACCCGCTGCCGCACCACATCGTGCTCGACCTCGGTGAAGATCTCGAGGTCACCGGCCTGCGTTACCTGCCCCGCCAGAACAGCGCCAACGGCCGGATAGCCGGATACGAGGTCTGGGTGAGCACGGACCGCACCGCGTGGACCAAGGTCACCACCGGGACCTTCGCGAACACCACGGCCGAGCAGACTGCCACTCTGAATGGCACGCCGGCCCGCTACCTCAAGCTCGTCGCCACGACCTCTCACGCCGGACCGTACACTACGGCCGCCGAGCTGAACGTCACCCGAGTAGTGCACTGACCACCTGGAGGGGCCGGTCCGCCGCACACGGCGGACCGGCCCCTCCGACCGGTGTCATCTGCCTGGTCCACGCAGTGGGCGTATCGAAGGCACACCCCACGTAGCCTCTCTCCCGTGCCAGCCTCCCGCCTGTATCGCGTCGCCGTACTTGTGCTCGAAGGTGCGAAGCCGCTCGATGTCGGAATTCCCACGCAGGTTTTCGCGACCCGCGCGAGCATGCCGTACGAGGTGCGGGTGTGCGGGGCGGCACCCGGTCTCGTGACCGGCGGCGATGGCCTGTCGTACGGCGTCGCCCACGGCCTCGACGCACTTGCGTGGGCCGACATCGTCTTCGTCCCCGGCTACCGGTTCCCGGACCGCGACGACCCCCCGCGGGCCGTCCTCGACGCACTGATCGCCGCCCATGCCCGGGGCGCGCGGCTCGCCGCCATCTCGACGGGCGCCTTCGCGCTCGCCGCCACGGGCCTGCTCGACGGCAAGCGCGCCACGACGCACTGGCACTACACGCGGGCACTGGTGGCACGGCATCCGCTCGTTCAGGTCGACGAGAACGTTCTGTTCGTCGACGAGGGCAGCGTGCTGACGTCGGCCGGTGCCGCCTCGGGCATCGACCTGTGCCTGCACATCCTGCGCGGCGACCTCGGAGTGGCCGCGTCGAACCATGCGGCCCGGCGCCTTGTCGCGGCCCCTTACCGCAGCGGCGGTCAGGCGCAGTACGTGCCACGCAGCGTGCCCGAGCCACTCGGCGAGCGGTTCGCCGCCACCCGCGAGTGGGCGCTTCACCGGCTCGGCGAGCCCCTCACCCTCGAGGCGCTCGCCCGGCATGCGGCGGTGTCGCCGCGCACGTTCTCGCGGCGCTTCGTCGAGGACACGGGATACACGCCGATGCGGTGGGTCATGCGCGCCCGCGTCGACCTGGCCCGCGAGCTGCTCGAGCGTTCGGAGCGGAGCGTCGAGCAGATCGCCACCGACGTCGGTCTCGGCACTGGTGCCAATCTGCGGTTGCACTTTCAGCGGATCCTCGGCACGACACCGAGCGAGTACCGGCGCACCTTCACCCAGGGAGAGTAGCCGGCTGCCACGTGGCGAGATCCTTTTGAACCGTGGCGATCATGCCGCTGTCGCGGGCGGATGCAGCACGCGAAATTGATGGCGAACCGAAGGGACACCATTCATGACTCGCATCGCCATCAACGGATTCGGCCGCATCGGACGCAACGTGTTCCGCGCGCTGCTCGAGCGCGACAGCGACCTCGAGGTTGTCGCCGTCAACGACCTCACGGAGCCCGTCTCCCTCGCGCGGCTGCTCGCCTACGACACGACGGCCGGCCGGCTCGGTCGCCCGGTGACCGTCGACGGGGACGCCCTCGTTGTAGACGGCCGTCGCATCACGGTGCTCGCCGAGCGCGAACCGGCGCAGCTGCCGTGGGCCGAGCTCGGCGTGGACATCGTGCTCGAGGCGACCGGCCGCTTCACGTCGGCCAAGGCCGCCCGTGGCCACCTCGACGCGGGCGCGAAGAAGGTGCTCGTCAGTGCTCCGTCGGACGGCGCCGACGTCACGCTCGCGTTCGGGGTCAACACGGATGCATACGACCCGGACGTGCACACCATCGTCTCGAACGCCTCGTGCACGACCAACGCGCTGGCGCCGCTGGCCGCGGTGCTCGATGACCTCGCCGGCATCGAGCACGGCTTCATGACGACGGTGCACGCCTACACGCAGGAGCAGAACCTGCACGACGGTCCGCACCGTGACGCCCGCCGGGCCCGTGCCGCCGCTGTCAACATCGTGCCGACCACGACGGGCGCCGCCAAGGCGATCGGCCTCGTGCTGCCGAACATCGACGGCAAGCTGTCGGGTGACTCGATCCGCGTGCCGGTTCCGGTGGGCTCGATCGTCGAACTCAACACAACTGTCACCCGCGACGTGACGCGCGACGAGGTGCTGGCTGCATACCGCGTCGCAGCGGAGGGGCCGCTCGCCGGCGTACTCGAGTACTCGGACGACCCGCTCGTGTCGTCCGACATCACGGGCAATCCGGCTTCGTCGATCTTCGACTCGGGCCTTACCCGCGTCGACGGGCGCCACGTCAAGGTGGTCGCCTGGTACGACAACGAGTGGGGCTTCTCGAACCGCGTGATCGATACGCTCGAGCTCCTCGCCACCCGCTGACCGTACGCCAGGGCGGTACCCCACCTCCGGCGACCGCGCCACCCAGCACCTCCTGTGAGTGCTCTAGCTTGACTCTGTCGGTGATCTTGGATGGTCGAGGTTAGGTGCCGAGGGTGCGCCAGGACTTCGATCGGGGAATTCCCTGCTGGTCCAGGAAGGTCTGGAAGGCTGTCGGCGGTCTCGGTGAAGGGGTTTCCTGGGTCACTGACCGAGTGCTGAGTCGTTCGATGTTCACGGCGATGGCTGTGAGTACGTGTTGCAGGTGGGCTTTCGGCTGTCCTCGGTAGCGGCAGCGGCGCATGCCGTGTCCGTGGGCAAACTCGTTGATGGTGCCCTCCACGCCGGAGCGGACTGCGTAGCGGGCCTTCCATTCGGGTGTTTGCTGCTCGGTGCGGACGCGGACTTGCAGGTCGCGGAGTTCTCGCGGGGGGAAGCCCACGTTGCGGGCGCTCTCGCGGGAGTTGGTGCACCGGGGGCGGTCCGGACAGGGCTGGCACTGGCTCTTGGTGAACCGTGCCACGATCAGGGGTGCCGCGGTGGGCGAGGAGGTCGGGTAGGGGCCGTGCCAGCCCTTGCTGACCTGGCCCTGGGGGCAGGTGACTTGTCGGCGGTCGAAGTCGATGTGGAAGTCGTCCCGGTCGAACCCCTCGTTCCTGCGGTGCTGGCGGGTGGGGTTGCCCGGTAGCGGCCCGGTGACGGTGATCTGGTGTTCGCGGTCGGCTCGTTCCAGGTGGACCAGGGAGGTGTAGCCGCCGTCGACCAGGTGCTCGGCGGGCAGCAGCCCGCGACGCGCCAGGCGGGTGTGGATGCCGGGCAGGGCCTGGCCGTCGTTGGTGGCGGCCGACGTGGTGGCCACGTCCGTGATCACGTTGACGCTGTCAGAGGCACACGTCTCGGTGAGATGGGCGGCGAAGCCCTTCCAGCTGATGATGTGTCCGTGCCGCACGTAGCGCGCCGTGATGTCGTAGGGAGAGACGATCGCCGAGGAGGAGGGCGGTAGCCCGTCGCCGTCGGTGGTGCGCCAGCTCAGACGGCCTGCCGTGTCGCGGTAGTAGTGCTGCACCACGATCTGTCGTAGGGCCTCGGCTTGTGGGCCGGGCCGGTAGGCGGACCCGTCCCGGTGGAGTCGCTCCAGCAGTCGGCAGGCGTCGTTGCCGGCGGCGAGGATCCTGGTCTTGGGCCGGGTGGGGTTCTTGCCCAGACGGACCGGACGGCCATAGCGGCGCCCCCAGTCCTCGTCGACCAGGCCGATCAGCAGATGCCCAGCCGTGCGGGCCACTTCTTCAAGCGCGGCACGGACCGCCTCGGTGACCAGTTCCAGCCGGGTCAGATCGCGCACCGCGGCCAGGACGTGGGTGGAGTCGGTGCGCTGCGTGGTGCGCTCGCCCACGAGGCCGGCCTCCTTCAGACGGGCGAGCACCAGATCCAAGAGTCGGTCGGCGCGGTCGTCCTGCATAACGCGCTCGCGGAAGTCGGCCAGCACGCTGTGGTGGAAGCCGGGATCGTCCAGCTCCATGGCCATGGCGTACTTGAAATCGATGCGGCAGCGGACCGCTTCCGCTGCCTGCCGGTCCGACAGACCAAGCAGGAACTGCAGCACACAGACGGTGGCCAGTTGGGCAGGCGAGAGCCCGGGACGCCCGTCGCGCGGATACCATCCGGCGAAGTCCTCGTCGCACCACAACCCGTCCAGCCGGTCTCTGACCCACATCGCCGTCGTACCGGTCGGATTGCTTGCCCGTGCGATCTGGGCGGTCAGAGACGGGACTTGCTCACCGGAGCGGGGATGGAGCGACAACGGACACCTCGACAGCTGTATCGGCCTTCGAAACAGCACTGAGCATGCCCGCCGATCAAGCTCGCGCACTGGGAAACACCAAGATCACCGACAGAGTCAAGCTAGTAGTTGACCAGTCGGGCCAACTAGAGCGCTCCTTACCTTGTTGGCGGGTTGATTCCGGTCCTTCGTACGATCGGGAGACCCAGGGGCCTGGGTGTGGCTGAAAGCGCTCATGCCGTAGGTGTGGCTTTGACTGATAGGCCGCCCAGTGCCCCGCGACGACACGGCCACTCATTGGGATGAGCGAACAGAGATCGCTTCGTAAGGACACGTCGGCGTGGTCGTCTGCAGGGAACCAGTCAACCGATCGACGAGGGAGGCTCGGGTGCCCGAGCTCTGGGCGGGGACGGATGCCGGCAAGGCCGCGCATCACTGCACGGTGATCGATGCGGAAGGGACGAAGGCGCTCTCGCGCCGGGTGCCCAACAACGAGGCAGAGCTGCTGGAGCTGATAGGCGACGTCCTCGCACTGGCCGAGGACAGCCCGGTGACCTGGGCCGTCGACCTGAACGCCGGCGGGGGCGCGTTGCTGATCGCTCTGCTGGTCGGCCATGGTCAGCGACTGCTCTACATTCCTGGCCGGACCGTCCACCATGCCTCCCGCGGATACCGGGGGGACGGCAAGACTGATGCGAAGGACGCTTACGTCATCGCCGACCAGGCGCGGATGCGCCGGGACCTGCAGCCTCTGCAGGAGTGGGACGAGATCGCGGTGGACTTGAAGATCCTCACCGCCCGGCGCTACGACCTCGCCGCAGATCGCACCCGCGCCATCAACCGGATGCGGGCACAACTGCTGGAGTACTTTCCCGCCTTGGAGCGGGCCTTCGATTACGCCGCCTCCAAGGCGGCGCTTGTGCTGCTGACCGGCTACCAGACTCCGACCGGCCTGCGCCGGATCGGCCCGAGTCGGCTCGCGGCCTGGTTGAAGAACCGCAAAGTCCGTGGCGCCCAGGCGATCGCCGATGCAGCTATTGCTGCGGCGCAGGCCCAGCACACCGCCGTTGCTGGGGAGAGGACTGCGGCAGCCGTGGTGAACACCCTGGCCCGGGCGGTTCTGGCGTTGGACGAAGAAATCGCGGGCATCGACGCGCAGATCGCAGCCCGATTCCGCGAGCATCGCGACGCGGAGGTCATCCTCAGCATGCCGGGCATGGGGCCCTTGCTGGGGGCGGAGTTCATCGCCTGCACCGGCGGAGACATGGACGCCTTCGGCAGCTCCGGCCGACTCGCCGGCGTCGCCGGACTCGCACCAGTCCCACGGGACTCTGGTCGCATCAGCGGCAATATGCGCCGACCACACCGCTACCACCGTCGGCTCCTGCGTGTCTTCTACCTCTCCGCCCAGATCGCCGCCCGCTTCTGCCCCACCTCCAAGACGTTCTACGACCGCAAACGAGCCGAGGGCAAGACCCACAAACAGGCAATTCTAGCCTTGGCCCGCCGCCGTCTTGACGTTCTGTGGGCCCTCATCCGCGACCAACGCCACTGGACAGTACAGCCGCCTCAACCCCGACCAGCCGCCGCATGACGATCACGCTGCTCGTCAGCGGACGCGGAGCCCACACCCGTCGGAGTCGTTCCTGAGCGCCTGCCGTAGGTTCCCGGCCATGGACACGAACACACAGCCCGATGCGATTGAGCTGATCCGGCTGGCCGACCCTGGCCAGAGCGTCAGCGTTTGTCTGCGTTCGACCGAGCCCACCCTCGAAAGCCTGGGCGTTCGGTACTACGACGCGGAGGCTGTCGTCACGAGCGGCTTCGTCAACGGAACTGTCTACCTCGGGTTCGACTCCGAGGACCTCTCAGACTGGGGCCGGCTTCTGGACGCCATCGAGGAAGCCGAACAGGAGGCCGACCTCGACGAGCCGTTCACCGCGGACTGGCCCCAGTCAGGCCGCACCGCCTACCTCCGATTCCTTTCCGACGACCCCTACGTGGTCGAAGTCCGTGACGGCACCAGCACCGGGATCGTGGTCTCCGTGCCGCTCGACATGGGCGAAGAGTGGATAGCCGAATCCAGGGAGCGTCTGGCGGCGGCCCGAGCCGCTCTTGGCGGTGGCGCAGAGGATCACCGCGGCGCACGTCCCTGACCGCGAGCTCGCCCCCCGCACCACACTCCGACTGCTTGACAACGACGATTGGGAATCAGTCACAGCCAAGCCGATCACCTGCACGTTCACGCTGGACGACGAGGACCTGAAAGCTGTCGCCGACGTACTCGGGCCCGATGTACTCAAGGGGCGCTCGTACTCACGGTCCATCCCCTACGAGGAAGGACACACGTTCACCTCGGACGTCGACGAGGGCGCTGCTCTGGAGAACCTCTACCTTCACGACGACGTCCAGGCCGTGGTGGAGACGCTGACGGCGGAGATCAAGGTGACGCAGCCGCGCGAACTGGCTGACTGCGCGAAAGTGTTCGCCGGACTGGCGGAGATGGCCGTGTACGGCGACGCGGCCCGCTCGCTCATCCGGGCCGCGATCGACGCCCTGGAGTGAACCTCCGCAATTCTTCGCAACTTCGTTGAGGGCGCGGCCCACAGCTGCGTAGCGTCGAAGGCACCGACCCTCGGGCTCGCACCGGCCGCGGAGGACGAGCGACCGGTAAAAGCGGACGCAGGACGACAAGTGGGCCGCGAACCTCGCCGCGACGAAGTAGTTCGGCAACGAAATCGGCATCGACCTCGACCTCGACTACGGCCTCGCCGCCCGCCGCTACGCACTTACCTCCAACCGCCGCGCCCTGCGCGGCGGTCTTGCGGACCCTGATGTGACGTACGCCTCGTCTCTCGGGCGTGTTTTCCGACATGCCGCTGTAACGATCAGCCCGTTCGGCCCACTACCCAATGACAGAACACACCAGGAGGGAAGGAGGTGCGGCAGTGCCCGACTACGACGCGGATCGTTTTACCGCCATCTATGACGGCTGTCGGCAACGCGTGTGGGCCTACGTCGTCAGCCGTGCGGGACTACAAGTCGCCGATGAGGTGGTGAACGAGACGTTCACCGTGGCCTGGCGCAAGCTGGACGACGTCCCCGAGCCGCCGCTGCCATGGCTGCTCGGAGTCGCCCGCAACATCCTGCGGGACAGCATCCGGGCGGAGGCCAGGCGCGCGTCGTTCGCCGCGGAGCTGCGCTCCTGGGCGGAACCTGCCGAGGCGGACATTGCCGAGGAGGTATCCGAGCGAAGCGCGCTACTCAAGGCGCTGGCCACGCTGCCGGAGGACGATCGGGAACTGCTGATCCTCTCCGGGTGGCAGGGCCTGACCCCGGCACAGGCAGCCGCGGCGGTCGGCTGCTCGCCCATCACCCTGCGAGTCCGTCTGCACCGGGCGCGCAAACGTCTCACCCAGGCCGCGTCGGCCTCACCGCTCATGGAGGAGGCCGCAGCCGCGCGGCGTGTGTCCACCCGAGTCCGGATCACCGTAGGAAAGGAAGCCCGGTGAAGAACGACATCCTGCACCGCCTGACAGCCGCCCGCCCCGCCCACCTCGACCCCGACCGCCCCACGCCGTCGCCGGTTCGGGAAGAGGAGCTCGCAACGGTCATGACCCGTCCGCGCGCGACGCGCACGGCTCGCGCCACCGCCCAGCCGCGGAGGGTGGGCCGCCCTCTCGTCTCAGGTCTCGCCCTGGCCACGGCAATGGCGGTGGCGGCTGTGGTGATCACTGACACCGCGCCGGAGAAGCCAGGACCTGCGCCCTCCGCGACGTCGGGCTCCGGCAGCCAGGTCCTTCTCGCTGCCGCCTCCCACGTCGGGCAACAACCGGCTGGCTCCGGCACGTACTGGTACGTGGAGGAACACCTCGGTTCCCTCCATAAGGTCCCCGGCAAGAACTACACCGTCGACGTCCGCAGCGAGCAGCGGTACTGGACGGCCGCCGCCAAAAACAAGCAGTGGTCGCAGCTCCTGGACCCGGGGGCCCGCCCGGCCACGAAAGCCGACGAGGCGGCATGGAAGGCGGACGGTTCCCCCACGTCGTGGAACCTGACGGGTGAGACCGTCACCTACGCCGGCAGGGGCGAGATCCAACACGACGCCCCCGGCGGAAGCGCGGACATCGGCACGATGGGCGACCTCCCCCTCCGCCTCCTGGCCACGCTCCCCACCGATGAAAAGGCCCTCCGCAAGCGCCTGTTCGCCCTGGTCGACAAGGACTACAACGCCCCCGAGAAAATCCTCGACCGGATCGTCGTCGACACAGCCGTCCGACTCGCCACGACCCTCCCGTCCACCCCGGCCCTGCGCGCCGCCGCCTACCGCCTCCTCGCCGCCGAACCCGGTGTGCGCTCCCTCGGGGACGTCAAGGACCACACCGGCCGCACCGGCTACGCTGTCGCCCTCCCCGGCCCCTACGAGCACGCCCCCGAACTCCGCCTGATCTTCGACAAGTCCACGGGCATGCCGCTCGGCACCGAGACGGTCGCCACCCGGAGCGGTGACGGTGTGAGCAAGGGCGAGCTGCAGAGCTACACGACGATCACATCGATGAAGTGGACCGAGGAGGCACCGCCGTTCGACACCGACACCGAGGACCCAGGCCCGATTTCCGCTCCGGGCGAGGAGCCGGATATCGAGCCGGCCCGCTGAGGCCCACCTCGCCTGGACCGTCATGGCCCTGATGACGCACCAGCTGACGAAACCGGTGGCCGACTGGCGCGAGCCCCAAACCTCCGCCACCCCCTGAGTGACCGTGTGCTGCCGGGCTGCCTTCGTGTGAGAGGGCGGCGACCCGGGATCGACCGGGCCGCGGATCACGAGCCTCGGTGATCTCTTTGCGTCCCGGGGCCGGAGTCAGGCGGGTTGTTGGATCTCGAGGAGGAGGTGGCGGGGTCCGCGGAGCATGGCGCTCTGCCGGTAGGGGGGCGGGTCTTGGACCAGGGTCATGGTGCTGAGGTGGGGGATCAGTGCGCCGAGTGCGGTCTGGGCTTCGATGCGGGCGAGCGGTGCGCCGTAGCAGAGGTGGATGCCGCTGCCGAAGCCCAGGTGTTGATTGTCCGGGCGGGTGGGGTCGAACCGATCGGGGTCGTGAAACCGTTTGGGGTCGCGGTTGCCCGAGGCCAGTGCGAGCACGACGGAGGTGCCTTTGGGGATGGAGGTGCCGGCGACATCGATGTCGGCGAGGGGGATACGTTCCCGCATGTGGAGCGGGGGCTCGTAGCGCAGCAGTTCCTCCACCGCGCTGGGCAGCACGTCGGGTTCGCGGCGCAGCCGGTCCAGCTGGTCGGGGTGGCGCAGCAGGGTGAGGACCCCGTTGGTGATCAGGTTGACCGTGGTCTCGTGTCCGGCGATGAGCAGCAGTACGGCGGTTTCCGCGAGTTCCTCGTGGGTGAGCCGCATGGCCGGGTCGGGTTCGTTGATGAACGCGGACAGCATGTCGTCGCTCGGATGGCCGCGGCGCTGTTCGGCGAGGGCCACCAGGTACTGGCCCATCTCGGCCCGCGCCTGTTGGCCCTCCCGGTCTCGCTCGGTAGTGTCGGCCTCTTCGGGCCTGACGTCGACAGCCGCGACGAGCGCGTCGGACCATTGCCGGAACAGCGGTTCGTCCTCGCGTGGCACACCCAGCAGTCGGCAGATGACCGTGACAGGCAGCGGGTAGGCGAAGTCGTCGACGATGTCGATCTGCTCGCGGTCCCGGAGCGCCTCGAGCAGTTCCGTGGTGATGTCGGCGATCTGGTCGCGCATGGCGTCGACCCGGCCGGGGCTGTGCGGTGGCCCGAACGGCCGCATGGCCAGGGCGCGCAGTCTGTGGTGCTCGGGGTCGTCGAGCCGCAGGAAGGGCGGCTGCGGCACTTCCTCCAACGGACCGCTGGGCGGGGCCGGACGGCTTCGGGGATCGGCGCTGATCCGCGGATCGTGGAGCAAAGCGGTGATCTCGTGGTAGGTACCGACCAGGTAGCTGCCATCTGCCTGCCGCACGACGGGCCCGGCTTCGCGGAGTTCCGCGTACAGGGGATAGGGGTCGGGGCGGTTGGCGTAGTCGGTGATCCGTTGCAGCAGGGTGTCCGCGGTCATGATGTGGCTCCTCGGGGACGGGCGGAAGGGTCAGCCTTTGGGCTGCACCACGGTCAGCCGGCGGTCCGGCAGGTAGCCGGTCAGTGCGACGGTGGGGCCGTGGGAGAGCCCCTTCGGATCCGGCACATCGGAGGGAACCGGGATTTCGGCCGCGATCGCACGGTCCGCCGCGCCGGGCGCGGGCGGGAACGGAGCGGCAGTCTCGATCAGGTGCTGGTAGTACTCGAGCGACTTGGCCATGTTGATGGTGACCGCGGCGGTGACCCGCCCCCGGTAGCCATACACCATCGCCAGACGGCGCGCCTCCAGTGAGCCCTGCGCGATGACGACCTGGTCGGAGAACGAGGGGACACCCACAGACTTGATGTTGAGCCCGAACTGGCACGACCAGAACGCCGGCACCGCAAGGTGGGGACGCCTCAACGGCCCCGGACTCACCATGTTGTGAGCTGCCACCTCGGCCTGCGCGACCGCGTTGCCCCAGTGCTCCAAGGAGAGCATCTGGTACTCGAACAAGGGGTGCGGGAAGCGGGAGACGTCACCGGCCACGAAGACGTCGTCGGTGACGATCCCGTACATGTTGAAGGCCCGGCACCCCGCGTCGCAGGCGACTCCGCGCGGGCCCGCCGCGAGTCCGGCGTCCGCCAGCCACTCGATGTTACGCACCGCCCCCAGCGCCACGACGCACACGTCTGCCTCGACGCGGCTGCCGTCGGACAGGTCCGCACCGACGAACCGGCCGTTGCCGTCCCCGCGCAGGGCGGTGACGGTCACCCCGCACCGCAGGTCCACCCCGTGGTTCCGGTGCATTGCGGCAGCAAGCTTCGACAGCGTCCCGCCGAGCGCACCCACCAGGGGGCCAGGGCCACGTTCGGCGACCGTCACCTCCAGCCCCCGTTCCCGGCAGGCCGAGGCGATCTCCGAGCCGGTGAAGCCGCCACCAATCACCAGCACCCGCCGCGGCCCGGCGGCCAGCCGCTCGGCCAGCCCCCCGGCGTCATCGCGGGTGCGCAGAGTGAACACCCCGTCCAGGGCGGCCTCCTCCGGGTTGGGCCAGGGCCGCGCCCGGGTCCCGGTGGCGATCAGCAGCCGGTCGAACGGCAGCGACTCGCCGTCGGCCAGCATGACCCGTTTCCCGAGAGGGTCCAGGCCGGTGGCGGCTACGCCCAGCCGCCACTCGGCGTCCGGATCCCGGCGCATCGGCAGCTCCGTGGTGTCGGCCGGCACCCGGCCGAGCAGCACTTGCTTGGACAGTGGTGGCCGGTCGTAGGGCGGGTAGGGTTCATCCCCCACCACGGTCAGTGAGCCGGTGAAGCCCTCCTCGCGCAATGTCTCGGCGGCCCTCAACCCGGCCAGCGACGCTCCGACGATGACGATCCGGCCCTCCCGCAGGTCACCGGTCACCGGCGCTCACCTTCTCACCGACGAGGATGGCCTGGACCGGGCACGCCGCCGCGGCCTGGCGCACGCGCTCCAGCTGATCGTCGGGGACCGTTGGCGCGTACAGCAACGCCTCCTCCCCGTGCAGCTGGAATACCTCCGGTGCGAGGAAAACGCACTGCGCATAGCCCTGGCAGCGCGTGAGGTCCACAACGATCCGCATCCCACCACTCCCTTCGTCGCCTCACCCCCCTCTCTCCTTCCACAGTGAGGGAAGAATCGGACGCTCGCCCGGCTACTGCACCGGAGGCGGGGCAGGAGCAGGGTTCGTAGCCAGGAGAAACGTGGTCAGCGACGGGCCGACAAACCACAGCGCCGCATGGACAGCGCCTGCCGCCTGCTGCGGCTGCCCTCGATCCGCAACGAGTTCTCCGACATTGCCGAAGGGGCGCTGAAGGACCAGATGAGCTACCGGGGCTTCCCCGCCGAACTGCTGATGGCCGAGTGCGACGACCGGGCCCGCCGCCGCCCGGAGCGGCGGATCAAGGCGGTCGGCTTCCCGCGGGAGAAGTTCCTGCGGATACCTGGGGTTCGTTTGTGCCCGTCTGGAACGTCAGTCACCGTGGGCTTCACTCGTTTTCGTGGTCGTTGGCGTTGCGCTATCCGGGGTGGCCCGACAGCGTCGGTGACGTCGGCAGCATGGAACGGTGCCAGTGCAGAGAATCGAGTTGGGTGATAGGCGGACGTGGACGGTGGTCGGTTCCGACTACCTGCCGATCGTGCCCGTCGAGGAGTTCTTGGAGTTCCTGCGCGTCGGCCGGGATGCGTTGCCTCACACCCTTCGTTCCTATGCCGCGTCGCTGAACGTGTGGTGGGACTACCTGGAGGCGGCCGGGCTGGCGTGGGACGAGCGGACGGCTCCGAGCGGAGCCTGCGCTCGCTCGCACTGGACTTCGGCACCTTCCTGCACCACTGGCAGCGCGAGACGCCGGGCCGCGCCGAGGTCGGCGGCACGCTCCAGCCGAGAACGATCAACAAGAACCTGCAGACGATCGACCTGTTCTACCGGGTCATGACCGACTGCCGCACTGAGGCCGCCGAAGCCCTGGATGATGCCCGGTGGCTGGCGCTCACCGACAGCCACGCCCGCATGTTCCGCCCCGGCGACCGGCCCCGGCAACGCGAGGTCCGCGAGGCAGACGAACGCAACTACATCAACGACACCGACCTCAGCAGCATGCTCACCCACATCGAGCTCCTCGGCTTGCCAGCCGAGCAGACTCGCACTGTCGTCCGCGACGCCCGCCAGGTCGAGCTGGCCGGACTCGGACATCCCGCGGTCATGCGGGCCTGGCTCATCCAGGCCATGACCGGACGCCGGCCAGCGAAGTGCTGATGATGGACTTCGAACCGCTCTCCGACATCCCTGGTCTGGACGCCGCCGCCGTCCCCGAGGGAGGGATGGTCGCCCGGCTCCGCTACCAGCAGACGAAGATCGACGCGGCACCGAACACCATCCTCGTCGGCCGCGATGTCGTCGAGATCATCCGGGAACAGCAAGCATGGGTGCGCGAGCACTGGCATCTGGGCCCCGCCGGCACCATCCGCTACCCCGAAGACCACCGGCAACCGGCACGGCACGATGTCCTGGGAGACCAGCAACTACAACCACGTCCTGAAGGACTTCAGCCACCACCTGGACCTGCGCGACTCACGTGGTGAGCTCCTCCTCTACTCACGCAGCCACCGGCTCCGCCACACCAAGGCGACCACCCTGATCAATGCCGGCGCCCCCATCCACGTCGTCCAGCGCTATCTCGGCCACCTCTCTCCGGAGATGACGATGCGATACGCGGCGACCCTCGCAAGCACCGCCGAGCGCGAGTTCCTCGCCCTGGCCAAGATCGGACGCGACGGGCGAGAGATCGGCATGGACCGCCGCGACATGCTCGACCTGGTGCAGCTCGACCGCCGCACCGACCGCATCCTGCCCAACGGCTATTGCCTGCTGCCGCCCACCCGGTCCTGCGACAAGGGAAACGCCTGCCATGGTTGCGACCACTTCGCCACCGACCGCACCTTCCTGCCTGACATCCAGCGCCAACTCGCCGAGACCCAGTTTCTGGTCGCCACCCGGCAGGCACGGCACACCGAGCGCTACGGCGAGCCGATGAGCGGGACAAACGTCTGGATGGAACAGCGCGACGCCGAGATCCGAAGCACGCAACTGGAGATCCTCGCCCTCGAAGCCCAGCCGGCCGACAGCACCACCGTCGTCCGCGGCGCCGGCGGCGTGCTCGGCCACACCGGCTACCAGGACGCCGCCAGCGCCTCGGACAGCAAAGGGGCGTCACGCTCATGAGCGAGCGGCTGAACGAAACGGCCCTGGAAGCCGTGCCTCCTGCTGACCGGCGGATCGCCGCCCTGCGGCAGGCCGCCCAGGACAAGCACCAGCAGGCCGTCCAACGAGCGGAGGCGGGCATCCGAAGGCTGATCAAGGAGGGCGAGGAGATCAACTTCCGGTCCGTCGCCCGCAGGGCGGGCGTCAGCCTGGACTTCCTCTATGCCCACACCGACCTGCGGAAACGCATCGAGACCCTGCGCAGCCAGCAACGGACCGCGGACCGGCTTGCCCCTCAGACGCCCTCAATCGACGACGGCACGGTTATCCATACCCTTACCGAAGCTCTTCGTCGTGAGCGCACCACCCACCGCGAGCGCGTCCAAGAACTCGAACAGCGACTGGCCGCCGCACACGGCGAGAGCCTGCGCTTGCAGCGCGTGATCCAGTCGAATGGCCCGGGGCTGTGAACACTCGCCAGGCTGCGGAGCCTACGATCCCGAGCGCAAGCCCAGAACACTGTGCTCCACCACGCCCGCGGGAAGATCGCTTCTCCCTGAAGCCTGGGCAGTCAACTCCACGAGACCTGCCCGGAGGTCGGCGGCGGGCTCACCAAGGATGATCGCGCTGATGATCAGTTCCATCATCAGACAGTCGTACTCGTCGCCCGTTCTCCGATAGCGCTCCCCATCGGCCTCCACCACAGCAGAGGCGATCCTCCTCCCACCACCAATCACGGGGGCAAAGGACGCCTCATAGACGCCGTGACCGGTCCAACTCCGGTGCATGAAAAGGACATCGCCTTCGACGAAGACGTTCCACTTCTCATCCATGTCCCGGGCTCGATATCCGCGCCGGATCCGGTCCCAGTCCTCGTCAGTCCAGACACGTTCCGGCAGCTGAGACACCGGACGGGGCGTGCTGATCGGATGGAGGCGCCGGAACGACTCTCGGGTGAGCGGGGCATCGGCAGTCATGGCGTGATCCTACGGCTGCACTACTCGAACACGACAGCGACTTACTGCCAAGAACAAGTGCCCTGGGCAGACGGTGAACCTCTGCCACCCTCCGGACGCATCCGCAGCGTCCTCAACAGCGATTTTGCACGACTCCCTCACCGCTACCCCAGATAACTGCGGGACTTCGACTTCGACGAGAACCCCAACGTCACCCCCGAACTCGTCGGCACGCTGTCGGACCCGGCCTGGGTGAAGGCCGGACAGCCGCTCTGCCTGATCGGTGACTCCGGCACCGGCAAGTCCCACCTGCTGATCGGGGTCGGCACCGCCATGGCCGAAGCGGGACTGCGCGTCCGCTACACGACCACGGTCAACCTGGTCAACGAGCTGGCCGAGGCGGCCGACGAGAAGAAGCTCTCGCGCACCATCGCCCGCTACGGCCGCGTCGACCTGCTCTGCCTGGACGAGTTCGGCTACCTCGACCTGGACAAGGCCGGGGCGAAGCTGCTGTTCCAGATCTTCACCGAGCGAGAGGAGCGTCGCGCTATTGCGATCGCGTCGAACGCCCCGTTCTCCGAGTGGAAGCAGACCTTCACCGATCCCCGGCTCTGCACCGCGATCGTCGACCGCGTCACGTTCAACGCGCACATCGTCGAGACCGGAACCGACTCCTACCGATTCGCTCAGAGCCAGCGCAAGCGTCGCAGCTGACCTGTTCAGACAACCTGATAGCGGCCAGTTGGGATTCCCCGCCCGCGGCCAGTTGATGGGAAGTCAACTGGCTGCGAATGTCACTGTTTGTAGTGGCACAGTCGGCCCGTAGCGAGTGTCGGTGGCGGCCGATCCGCGCCGACATGGCGACTGCGGTCTGGGCGATAGAGCCGGTGAGCTAGGGGTTGGCGATGTTGTCGACCGGGGCTAGGAACAGCCGGACGCATTCGGCGAAGGCGTCGGGCTGGTCGTGGTGAACGACGTGACCGGCCGGCAGTTCGATAAGACGGATGGATCGCTTCGCTGCCATGTCGCGGGCGTGGGGGGCCGACAGTTCGTCGCTGCGCGTGCCCCGGATCAGCACGGTCGGGCATCGCACGCTCAGCCAGTCGTGCCAATGGACACCGGACAGTGCTTGCTGGGACCGGGCCGTCTCGGCCGCGTCGAAGGAGAAGCCCCAGCCTTCTGCTCGCTCCCTGAAGGTCCGCTCCAGGTACGGCGCGGCCGCACCCAGGGCCTCGACGAGCCCGTCTCGGGTCGCGAAGTGGTCGGGCAGGTTCTTCGCGAAGGTCAGGTCGATGTCGCAGACCGCTCCGATGTCCTCGACGATGAGCGCGGTGACGCGGTCGGGATGCCGGGCGGCAAACTGGTAGGCGTTCACACCGCCCAGGGAATGACCGAGCAGTGCGACCTGCGCCAGCCCGAGGTGGTCGAGGAAGGCCCTGACGTCGCCGACGTAGCTGCTGCGATCGTAGTCGGTGGCCCGATCGGACTCGCCATGCCCCCGCTGGTCGAGTGCGATCACACGCCATTGGGAGCCCAGCCGCTCGGCCAGCGGAGCAAAATCCGCGCCCTCGCTGAAATGCCCGTGCAGAGCGATCAGAACCGGGCCTGGCCCGCCGAAATCGAGATAGGAGAGTCTGCGCCCGTTCACCTCGAAGCTGCCCCGCACACGGTCGTCCATGGCCAGCGAGTCTACGTGACCACGCACGCGCGGTAGCTCCGAGTCTACCCCTTACTCGTCACCCACAGTCACCGAGCTAAGTGGCCGTACACGGGGAATCATGCTGGCCGCTGTCACAACCGCGACCGGCCTCCCTGACGGGAGGCCGACCGCAGCCGTTTCGGGTCCGGCCGCCAAGTCCCAGTGCCGGCCGGACCATCGCCCGTTCTCGTCCAGCCACCGCGGACACTGGGCGGTCCGCAGCCTGAGTCGAGCCGGGGCGAACGCATCCCCAACCCCTGGGCTCAGGCTGCCTGAATCAAGTCCACGGCGATTCTGTGGAGAGCCCGGTGCTCGGTAACAGGCACGCCGGGTTCGGCGAGCGGCCTGGAGAAACGGACAGCAGGTGACTGCTGCACCGCGCTCCAGGCCGACTCAACCACCCGGGCCCGGACGGGCTGGCGCACGAGTGCGGAGGCCGCGCCCGGGGCGTGGCCACCGCCTACCACCTGTATGTGAAGTCCGCAGCCGCGGCAGGTCGACCGTCGCGCCCAGCGCCACGCGGTCGCGGCCGCCGCCGAAGCCGCGGCCGCGCAACCGGTCGCAGACGTCCCGACCGCGCCGGTGGCCCCGGTCGTGCTGCCCGCGCCGCGCCCGGCCGCCGTCGCCGCGGCACCGGAGCCGGAGCCCGACCAGGTCCTCCACGACCACATCGAGCGGTACGGCAAGCACTCGGCGGATTCGTCGCGGACGGCGGAGCTGGCCAGGGACCGCTGGTTTGACTGACGGGGCGGAGCGGGGTGTTGGCCGTCTCAAATCGATCTTCGCGAAGATGTCATCTTTGTGTACAACCTTTCGCGTTCGCCCCAGGTCTGGTCTGTCGGGTCAGCAGACCCACAGACCAGACCTGGGGAACAAATGCGTATTCGTGCCACTGTTGCCGCTGTCTCCGGCGCCCTGGCCCTGTCCGCCCTCGCCGTGCCGGTCTCTCAGGCGAGCAGCCCTTCGTTCGCGCTGACGCGGGCGGACGCCGCCCCGGTGATCAGCAAGGTCGTTGTGAACAGTGGAAAGCCGATCGTGCTCGGTACCACCGCCACCAAGAAGGTGACGGTCTCCGTCACCGCGTCCCACTCCTCGGGCATCGAGGACGCTCTCTCCTACATCTGGAGGGGCCGCGACAGCAACCCGAACCTGTACGGCTTCGGGTTCCACCCGGACGGGGAAAGGGCCAAGTGCAAGGCCGCGAACGCCACAACCTCGACCTGCACCCTCACCATCACGGTCGATCCCGGATACCTGTGGAACACCAACGCTACGACCTGGCGGGTCTACGCCGGTGCATGGGGCAAGGACGGGAACTTCACCGAGAAGGACACGTTCTCCTCGGTCAGGTTCCAGCGGCTGTCGCGGCTGACGGCCAACGCCTCCCCGGAGCCCGTGAAGAAAGGCAGCACCATCACGGTCACGGGCAAGCTGGACCGGGCCAACTGGGACACCCGTAAGTACGCGGGCTACGCGTCCCAGTCGGTCAAACTCCAGTTCCGGAAGAAGAACAGCAGTACATACGCCACCGTCAAAACGGTGAAGGGCTCCAACACCGGCACGCTGAAGACCACGGTCAAGGCGGTGGAGGACGGCTACTGGCGCTGGAGCTTCGCCGGTACGACCTCGACTCCCGCAGTCAACGCCACCGGTGACTTCGTCGACGTGAAGTAGTCCCGCAGCGCGCGGTAGCGAGAGAACCGAAGGGCCCGGCAGGCCGGGCCCTTCGTCGTTTCCGCGAGGGGGCGTTTCCGCCGGAAACTACGCCGTCCTCATCGCCCCTTCGAGGGGTCCGCCGACGGCGGCGTCCTCGCTCGGTGGGACGGCATCCCACCGCGGCCGCGCCCGAGCCCGCCGGGCGGGTCCAGGCCGTGGGCTTCGACGGGGACACTGGCCGCCTGGACGTCGCCCCCGATGCTCCCGCATACGGCACGAAGCTGCGTTGGATCGCGCCGAAGCTGGTCGCGGCGGCCAACGCGAAGGTGTCTGGTGCGAACGTCCGCGCCCTGCACGTCCTGGCGCCCGCAGCCGTGAAGGTCGGCCCCGCCGCGTGGGCTGCCGACCCGGCCCTGCAGCAGATCCTGCCCGCCGCGCCGGTTCGGTGCCGGACCCTGACGGACGGCTACCGCCTCGCTCTCGAAGCCCATTGTGCCGTCGTCCCGGGTGGACCCGGCCATCGCGGAAGCGGTGGAACGGCAGAACCAGGCGATGCGGGAGCTGTCCCGCCGGGAGTTCCCCGAGTCCGACGTCGTCCCGGATGATGCGCCGGCCCCGATCGAGGCGGTCCGTGCACAGCGGAGCCGCCTGGTCGCGGCGACCGAGTCCGCCGCCCTGTGCCGGGCCCGAGCCGAGCGCACCGGAACCGCCAGGATCGACCCGCAGTTGGAGCGGACCGCGCGACTCGCGAAGCAGCAAGGTCAGGATGTCTGCGCTCGGGCAGGAACGCCGTCCAGGGAGGCGAGGAGCTCTCCGAAGGTGATCTTCTCTTCGCCGTACTCGAAGGTCATGGCGGCAGCGAGCGCCGCCCACCAGTCGGTGCTGCGTCCGCAGTGGTCCTCGTTCCTTGGCGCCAGAAGCTGGTGAACCGGGTCCGCCTGACGGCGACGGACAGGGACCTGGCGATCGGAACCGGACCGGAGGCGACCGGCCCCACCCTCTCCCTGCTGCTCGCCGTGTCGGGGCGCCGGGTGGCACTGGACGACCTCTCCGGGCCGGGTGTCGCCACGCTGGCGGCGGGTTCCTGACCGCTCGTCATCGGCTCCCGCTCCTCCCTCCCCCCGCTCCCTGCTCCCCTGCTCGAACACCCCTGTCCAACGGCGCTGTCAGTGGCGCGCGGTAGTTTCGGGATTGTTCGAGATCACGGGGTGAGAGGGGTGAATTCGTGGGTGTCAGGCATGCGTTGAGCGTCGTCCTGGTCGACGTCAACGACGAGGTGGTGACGGCCTGGCGGTCCGCGTTCGCGGACACGCCGGAGGTCGAGATCAGGCGGGGTTCCCTTCTCGATGTGGACGCCGACGCCTGGGTTTCCCCCACCAATGAGCGTGGCCGGATGGACGGTGGGGTCGACGCCGTCGTCAAGCGGTACCTCGGTGCGGGCATCCAGGTGCGGGTGCAGCGGGCAATCTGCGACCGGTTCGGCGGACGGCTGCCGGTGGGCAGCGCGGTGTGCGTCCCGTCCGGGGCGGACGTACCCCGGTACCTGATCTCGACGCCCACCATGCGCCAGTCGTCGCAGAACGTCAGCGACACGATGAACGTGGCCCTGGCCTGCGCGGCCGCCTTCCAGGCGGTGCATCTGCAGAACCGGGCGAAGCCGGGCAGCATCCGGTCGGTGGCCCTCGTCGGGATGGGCGCGCAGACCGGGCAGGTGCCCGCGAAGGTGTGCGCCAACCTGATGTGGACGGGCTACACCCTCTTTCACGACCACGGTTTCGCGGACTACGACGAGTTGCGGGCCGCTGTACTGGGGCAGCTCGACGACATCGAGGGAGCGGGGTCCGCACGGCGGGTCCGGATCAACGTGCCGCAGCGGCCTTCCTTTCGTCACTGACCCGAAGACCTCGCAGGCCGGTGCCGCCCAGAGCGCGGACACCGGCGACGACCCTGCCGCATCTGTTCAGCATGCCGGGGCGCCCGTGGAGGCGTCCGGTTCGAGTATCGGGAGTTCCACCCTCGTGAGTGATGTCGACGTGACGGCCGCGGGCGATGCCGGTTCTCCGGCCGGGGATCCGCTGGGACTGGCCGGCCTGTTCACCGGTGGCGGCGAGCCGTGGCTGCCGCTGCTCGGACCGGTGATCGAGGCGCAGCCGGGAGCCGCCGACTTCATTGGCCCGAAGCGCAGCCCGGAGGTCGTTCCGGTGCGCGAGCTGACGTTCCAGGCGTTGAAGCCGCATCCGCCGGAGAAGTGGAAGGTGGTCGTCTTCGGACAGAACCCCTATCCGCGGGCGGAGAGCGCGACCGGCATCGCGATGTTCGACAACACCTTCAACGACTGGAAGGACAGCCAGTTCGGCCGGGTCGTCAGCATCCGCTGCCTCATCAAGGCGGCCGCGATGTGGAAGTACGGCATCGTCAAGAAGACCCCGATCGCCGACGTCCGCGCCCTGCTGAAGAAGGAGGACACGGTTCAGCCGCCCGAGTGGTTCCAGGCGATGCTCACCCAGGGTGTGCTGCTGCTGAACGCGTCCCTCACGGCGAGCGCGGACGGGGCGATGGCGACCGATCGGCACACGTCGTTCTGGCGCCCCGTGGCCGAGCAGATCGTCGAGGAGATCATCCGGGCGAAGCAGGACGCGGTGGAGGAGGACGACCGGGGGGTGGTGTTCGCCTGGTGGGGCGCGCACGCCCGGAGTCTGAAGAGGGTCGTCCAGCGGCTGGAGAAGAAGTACCCGGGGGTGCAGGTCCGTCACCTGGACCACGCCAATCCGGCCGCGCAGGGGGATCTGTTCTGCGAGGGCGACCACTTCGCCCAGGTGAACGACGCCCTGGCGGCGGTGGGGGCCGAGCCGGTCGACTGGCTTCCGCGGAAGGGATGGGACCAGGGAACGGGCGGGCCGGAGGACGGTGGTGTCGCGCAGCGGATGGGGGCGTTCATCGCGTCCACGATGGAGTTGCACCAGCTGTATCTGGAGCGGCTCACCAGCGTCAAGGACGAGGGCCTCGTCCTGCCGCCCGTCACTGGAGTGTTCGACACGCCGCTGATGGACTTCCGGAAGGCCGTCGAGCCGGTCTCGCGGGTGCTCGCGCACCTGGATCGGCATATCGATCTGTCGAGCCGTTTCGGGGAGACGAAGGCCGCGGAGGCGGCGCCCGCGGGCGCGCTGTCCGGGGAGGCCGTGGGCGCCTTGTCGGCCGACGCGATCTCGGCCCTCTACCTGTACACGTGCGAGTCGGGCTTCTACCGCGAGATCAACGCGGTGCTGCGCTCGTCGGACCGCGAGCGCGTGGTGCCGTATCTGCCGTACCTGCGGTTGCTGTTCTCGGCGATGGAGGCGTTGCCGGCGCAGACGCGGCCGCTGTGGCGTGGTGTAGCGCTGGATCTGCGGTCCCAGTACCCGCTTGGGCGGACGGCGACGTGGTGGGGCGTGTCGTCGTGCACGTCCGAGCTGGGTGTGGCCCGCGCGTTCCTCGGCGGGCGTGGCCGGCGGACGCTGTTCGAGGTGACGCCCGCGCGGGCGGTGGGGATCCGGCGGTTCTCCGCGTTCACGGGTGAGGAGGAGTACATCCTCGCGCCGGGGACGCAGCTGAAGGTGACGGAGGTGAAGGCCGAGCGTGGGGGTCTGTGCACCGTGCGGCTGACCGAGCTGGAGGGGGCCGGCCTGGTGTCGTGACGCCCCGGGCCGGGCACTCGAGCGCCCCGTGGCGGGCCTGAGCCGTGCCGTGGAAGAGGACTGGAAAAGCCGTACCCCGCCTTTCACTCTGACCTGGACGGAGCTCGAAGTGCTGCGCAACGGCTGACCATCTCCCGGAGGTTGTCCGGGTCCCGCCCCTGGCTCTGCCCGAAGCTGACCAGCCGCCGTAGCTTCACCACCGCCGGTTCAACGGCGGCGGCCGAAGGGCCACCAGCTCCGACGTGTCCGGCGGAGGGGCGGGACGGCCGGTCGTGCAGGCGGCCGCGGCGGCAGAGGCGGGTGTGCCGGGGGCTTCGGCTCAGCGGGTGGCGTCGTATCCGGTACGGCCGGACCGGGCGGGGACGTCGGCGTCGGCGGACCGGGGGATGGCTCGATCGACGGTGCCGCTGGCGCCGAGGGCGGGACCGCTGGCGGGGCAGCCTCTGGCGGTGCGGCGGATGTGGGCGGCCCGCTGGGGCGCGACCTGGGGGAAAGACGGGCCGCCCGCTCCGATTCGGGTTTGCGTTTGGTTGCCGCCTCGCGGGCCTGGCGAAGGGTGCGCTGGGCGAGGGAGAGCGGTGGCGGGCAGGCGGGCTGGCCGCTGTGGCCGGTGGCGGTGTCGTAGTTCCAGTGGGCGAGCTGCCAGTGTTCCTTGGCGAACATTTGCAGCTCGGGTCTGCCTCGGTGGGGTTTCCAGACTAGGTGTCGGTTGTGGGTTACCCGAGGGGAGCCGCGATTTTTGAGCGTGTTCAAATAGGGGTGTGCGGCCGCAGGGCCGGACATCCAACCTCTGGGGAGGGGTCTGGGGCAGCACCATGGTGTCGAGGCAGTGCACGTCGTGAAGCCACGACGGACTGCCGGGCAGCACGCAAGGGTGGTCGGGTCGCGAAGTCATTAGGTCCGCGTTCCAGTTCCGCATGCTCACAGCGGTGCCTTTCGAAGAGATCGCCCGGTCAGGGGATGGTGAAGGGGCGGGCACGCTGTGATTGCGGCTTCGTCGCGGCACGCCAGGAAATCCCGCCCGCGACCAGGTAGCGGATCGCGTCGATCACCGAGCGGTGGCAGTAGCCCTCGGGCCGCCCGCCCTTGCCCTCCAGCCAGGCCGGAGCCGGCAGCAACGGACGCACCGCCGCCCACTCCGCATCCGTCATGTCCGAGGGATACCGGCGCACCCGATCAGGATGATCAGCCGCGTTCCCGTACACGTGCGCGAGGCAATCACACGATGGAGGGGACGAGTTGAAGACAACGGGGTCGGGCGCGTACAACTGCGACAACAGTGCCTCCTGGAACCGCTCGGATGGGATCGCACCCCCGAGCTACCAAGAGGCCCTGCCTTCATGCCCCGCCCACCAAAAGATCACCCGACCAGGAACCCTGTTCGACCCGCACGTTCCAACACCGGTTGAGAAACGGCTTGTCAGGGTGGATCAACGCTTCAGATCGTGCCGATGATGTCGACGAGTCCCTCGCCCGGGGCATGCGGATCCGGACCGTCGATGGTGTACCGCTCAAGCTCATCGTCTGCGAAGGCGAGACGGCGATGCTTCCGCTGCGGGGCTCCGGCAGCAAGGTCGCCCCCAGCCTCGTCCCGCGGGGGGCTCGCCAACGTCGCCCAGGCGCTCTTCGACGCCGTGTGGGAACGGGCCCGCCCCTACGGCGAACCGCACCACGGGATCGATCTCCTCGACACCCGCATACTGCGTCTTCTGCTCGCCGGTCTCACCAATCACGCGGTGGCCGCGCAGGTGGACATGTCGGCGCGCACCGTACAGCGGCGCATCCAGGGGCTGATGGTCCAGGCCGGGGCGACCACCCGCATCCAACTCGGCTGGTACGCCCGCCACCACGGCTGGGCGTAGGGCGAGTCCGTGCTTCGCGTCCGTCGCTGGCGGGTTTCCGCCGAGGCAGCTATCCGCCAGGGCAGAACGGTCGACACGCACGTTGCCGCCGCGAAAACTCTTCGCAACACCCGGAACCACCCATTCGCCGGGTGCGTGGAGGAGAGTCATCCATGACCAGATCATCCGCGAGGCGGAGGTCCCGGCTGCTGGCAGCGGGGCTGTCGCTCGTACTGCTGCCGGCCGGGCAGGCCGTCGCAGCCGGGGCGTTGGGGACGGCGGGGGCGGGCACCGACCGTGCCACATCACCCGTGCACGCACCCAGCACCGCGCGAACCGTCACCCTGATCACCGGTGACCAGGTCACCGTGACCGACCTCGGCGCGGGCCGGAAGTCGGTCTCCGTGGAGCGTCCCAAGGGCGCGACCGGAGCGGTTCGCAGCGAGATATCCGACGGCCGGATCACCGTCATACCCGACGAGGCCCGGCCCTACCTCCAGGCGGGCGTCCTCGACGCCGAACTCTTCGACGTCACCGCTCTGATCGAGCAGGGGCTCGGTGACCCGTCGTCCGACGGCCTCCCGCTCATCGTGACGTACACGAAGAACGCCCGCAGCGCGACGCCCCACGGAGCCCGCCAGGTCCGTGGGCTGCCGAGCGTGGGCGGCGCGGCCCTGGAGGCGTCGAAGTCCGGGGAGTTCTGGCGCACGGTCGCACCGGACGTCACCTCCCAGACGCGCAGCGCGACTTCGGGCCGTGTGCGTCTGGCAGGCGGCGTCGAAAAGATCTGGCTGGACGCCCGCGTCGACGCCGCGATGGAGACCAGCAACGCCCAGATCGGCACCCCCGCGGCCTGGGAGGCCGGGCTGACCGGCAAGGGTGTCAAGGTCGCCGTCCTCGACACGGGCGTGGACCTGACCCATCCCGATCTCAAGGACCGGGTGAGCGAGACCAGGAGCTTCATCGAAGGGCAGGAGGTCGCCGACCGGAACGGCCACGGCACGCATGTCTCCTCCACCGTCGGTGGCAGCGGTGCCGCGTCCGACGGCAAGGAGAAGGGCGTCGCGCCCGGCGCCACGCTCGCCGTCGGCAAGGTCCTCAGCGACCAGGGATTCGGATCCGAGTCGCAGATCATCGCCGGTATGGAGTGGGCGGCCAAGGACGTCCAGGCCAAGATCGTCTCCATGAGCCTCGGATCGTCGCAGGGCAGTGACGGCACCGACCCGATGGCCCAGGCGGTGAACACCCTCTCCAAGGACACGGGCGCCCTGTTCGTGATCGCGGCCGGCAACGCAGGCTCCCCCGGCAGCATCGGCTCCCCCGGCGCGGCCGACTCCGCGCTGACGATCGGCGCGGTCGACTCCGCCGACCGGCGTGCCGCCTTCTCCAGCCAGGGTCCGCGCCTCGGCGACAACGCGTTGAAGCCCGACCTGTCCGCGCCGGGCGTGGGCATCCTCGCGGCGCGCTCGCAGCTCGTGAGCGGCAGCGGCCCGTACACATCGATGAGTGGCACGTCCATGGCCACCCCGCACGTCGCGGGCGTGGCGGCGCTGCTCGCCGAGAAGCACCCCGACTGGAGCGGACAGCAGCTCAAGGACGGGCTGATGAGCACGTCCAAGCAGATCAGCGGCACGTCGTACGAGGTGGGTGCGGGCCGCGTGGACGTCCCGTCCGCGATCGCCGCGCAGATCACCGCGACCGGCAGCGCCGACCTCGGCTTCACCAGCTGGCCCTACGAGGCGAACAAGCCGGTCACGAAGACGCTGACCTACACCAACGCCTCCGACCAGCCGGCCACCCTGGCGCTGACCGCCGAGGGCGCTCCCGCCGGCGTGGTCACCCTCGCCGACTCCACCCTCACCGTGCCCGCGCACGGCACCGCGCAGACCACGGTCACCGGTGACGGCACCGCCGCGCCCGTCGGCGCCACCTCCGGCCGGATCGTCGCCAAGGACGGCGACACCGTGGTGGCGCACACGGCCTTCGGCCTGACCAAGGAGGAGGAGCGCTACACCCTCACCGTCCACGTCAAGGACCGCGACGGTGCCCCATCCGCCGCATACGTGGCTGTAAAGCAGCTGGCCAAGGACACGTCGGTCATCCCGGCCTCGGTCGGCGAATCCGGCACGCTCAAGCTGCGCGTGAAGCCGGGCATGTACACCCTGTCCAGCTTCCTCGATGTGCGTGGCAGCAAGGGCAAGGACTCGCTCGGCCTCGGTCTGCTCACCGAGCCCGAGGTCACCATGGACCGTGACCGCGAAGTCACCCTCGACGGGACGAAGTTGCGGGAGATCCGGGCCGAGGTGGACCAGCGGACCGAGACCCGTCAGCTGCTGATGAAGTTCAACCGGTCCGCGAACGGCGAGTCCTTCGCGCCGGCCGTGCAGGTCCCGCCGATGTACGACAGCATCTTCGCCGCGCCGACCCGCAAGCCCGCCACGGGCACCTTCGAGTACCGGACCGTCTGGCGGCTCGGCAAGCCGAAACTCGATGTCGAAGCAGGCGGCAAGCGGCTCGGCGAGACGGCCGTGCAGTACGGATCGGACATGTTCACCGGGCAGAAGCGGATGGCCCTGGTGGACGCGGGCGCCGGAAGCACCGCCGACTACACCGGCAAGGACGTGGCGGGCAAAGCGGTCGTCGTGCGTCGCACCGACGCGATCACGTCCGCCGAGCTGGCCCAGAACGCACGGGATGCGGGCGCCAAGGCTCTGTTCGTCACCGACGAGGCTCCCGGACGGCTGATGGCCAACTTCAGCGCGGCTGACGGGGAGACTCGTCCCCTGTACATCGCGACGGTGAACGCGGCGGACGGGGCACAGCTGACCGAGGCCGCTCGACTCGGCCGGAGCGTGGAACTGACCGGTACCCAGTTCACGCCGTTTGTCTACGACCTCAGCAAGGGGTACTCGGGGGCGATCCCCGCTGATCTGACGTACCGGCCGGGCAAGAGTGAACTGGCCGTGGTCAACAACAAGTTTCACGCGCCGAAGCCCGCCGACGGCGGCGAGTTCCGCTACTCGATCACCGACAGCTTCCCCGTCGGCCTAGGGTTCCAGGAGAAGATCAAGTTCCCCGCGGAGCGCACCGACTACATCAGCGCCGGCCCCGACCAGGGCTGGCACGAGTCCATGTCCAGCGGCCCGGGCGCCCTCGAGGAGCGCAGCGGCATCGTGCACTACCGCGGCGGCACGCGCTCCGGGACCGACTGGTTCAAGCCGGTCTGGCACCCGTGGCTGGGTACCGGCCTCGGCTGGGGCCAGCAGCGCGCGGGCAACTACCTGCAGTTCAATACGCCGGGCTGGGGCGACTCGGGACCGGACCACACCGGCTTCGGCGAAGTGTACAACCAGAAGTCGCTGACCCAGTTCACCGAGGTGTACGTGGACGGGGTGCAGGTCGACCGGAAGAAGAGCTCGGGGGCGTACGCCCGGAACGTCAAGCCGACCGAGCAAGACTTCAAGGTGGTCACCGACACCACGATGGACCCGGACGTCTGGCGGCTCTCCACGAAGGGCCACTCCGAATGGACCTTCAAGTCGTCCGCCACGCCGGCCGACCGGTGGACGTATCTGCCGATGCTCAACCTCGGGTTCGACGTCGACACCGACCTGCACGGTGATGTTCGGGCCGGAAAGCGTCTCGATCTCGGGATCTTCTCCGAGTACGTCAAGGGCGCGCCGGACACCGGGAAGATCACCGGCTCCACGCTGGAGGTCTCCTTCGACGACGGCGCGACGTGGACATCCGTCGAACTCGACGGCGTACGCGGCAAGTCCGCCGCCTGGGCCGGCTCGGTGCGGGTGCCGAACGACGCGCAGTACATCTCCGTGCGGGCCTCGGCCGCCGACGACAAGGGCGGCTCGGTCAAGCAGGAGATCATCCGCGCGGTCGGCGTGCGGAAGTAACCGACCGGGTGGGAGCCGCGCAGTCGGCGGCCCGGCTCCCACCCACCGCGCATGAGCGATGCAAGGTCACGTAGTGCTGCTCACCGCACGCCGCGGGCGGGCCGGGCTGGCGGGGCAGGTCCATGGTCTTGAGCTGGGTGGCGGTGGCGTAGATGCCGGCCGGGACGTCCCGCCAGGACACGAAGTGCGGCCGGGACGTAGTCGTCGTGTTCGCCGTCATTGCTGACTACCTTTCTCTGTACGTCGAAACGGTGGCGGCTCCGCCTCCGGCAGTTTGCAATGCCGGAGGCGGAGCCCAGACGCCTCATGAGTGCGCGTCGTCGGTCGACGCCGTAGTCGAAGCAGTCGTCCTACGTCGTCACTGCGCCACCTTCTCCCAGTCGAGGAAGTCAGCGGCTTCCACCTCCTGGCGCTGGTAGTCGTCGGCGGCCTGCCGGGCAATCCAGGTCGAGGTAATCAATGTCGTTGATGGCGACGTCCGAGATTCCCATGGCGCGGCCTCCGCCGTCCTGGAAATACACGTCTTTGAATCCTTCGGCGATGATGTCGCGCATCTGCTGGTCGCTGGCGCCCTGGTCGCGGGCGTCGAACAGGCGTTGCGCGTACGTCGTGGGGAGGCGGACGGTGAGTCGCCGGAACCGTCCGTCGTCGGTCGTGCCGATCGGCGCGGTGTAGCCGAAACGGGCCCGCGTCTCCACTGTGATCCCGCCGGTGCCGGCGGCCTGCTTCCGTCGGCGCTTGCGGACCTGCGGCTGCCAGCGGGACCGCACGGCGCCGTCGATCCTCGCGGCGATGTCCTTCGGCGGGTGCTTGCGCTCGCCCTTGCGGTAACGCTCAACCGGCCGCTGGCTGACCCCGAGCTCCTGGGATCGACTATTTCGACGTGTCTTTCTAAGAGGTCGTCTCATTTGGTGATTCTGCGGTAGCAGATGAGGGTGCAGGCGATGCTGGTGAAGGCCAGGAAGTGGTCGGCTTTGCGTTCGTAGCGGCGGTGGAGGCGGCGGCATCCGCCGAGCCAGGCCATGGTGCGTTCGATGGTCCAGCGGTGGCGGCCAAGACGCTGGGAGGACTCGATGCCTTTGCGGGCGATGCGGTGGGTGATGCCGCGGGACCGGAGCCATCGGCGCAGGTGACGGTTGTCGTAGGCCTTGTCGGCGTGGAGCTTGGCCGGCCGCCTTCGGCGGGGCCCGCGGCGTGAGCGGATGGGCGGGATGCCCCGCACCAAGGGCTCCAGAGCCTGACTGTCGTGCAGGTTCGCGCCCGAGATGCCGATCGAGATGGGCAGACCGGATCGTTCGGTGATCAAGTGGATTTTCGACCCGGGCTTGCCCCGATCCACAGGATTCGGACCCGTCAGATCCCCCCTTTCAGGGACCGCATGTTCACCGAGTCGATCGCACACCTCGACCAGTCCAGCTCACCGCGTGCCCCGAGTTCATCCAGCACCACACGGTGAAGCTTGGCCCACACCCGGGCCCTGCTCCACTCGGTGAACCGCCGATGAGCCGTGGGCCCCGAGGGACCGAACGACGGCGGCAACTGCCGCCATGTACACCCCGACGTCGCCACGAAGATAATCGCCGCCAGTACCTCACGGTCCCCGTACCGCCGACGGCCACCGCCCTGCGGCCGCGACGGAGCAGGCGGCACCACCCGCTCGGACAACACCCACAACTCATCCGGCACCAACCGCTCCACGATCCCCACGGCACCAGGTTACCGAACCATCCAAATGAGACGACCTCTAAAGGCCGAGGCGTACGGGAAGTTCGCCGAGGATCGGACGAGACCCGAGCTGGAGCGGAGCGGTTCTTCCTCCTGGACAACGAGGACCGAAGCCGCGAACCGGGGGATCTACGGGGCGCGCTGGACGGTCTGTGACCTTGTTTCAGCAGTAGCCGCTGATCAGGAAGCGTCGCTGGGAGGGCTTGCCCAGTTCCAGTTCGATGTCGACATGGCTCGGGAGCCTGTCGAACGCCGTGTTGGGAAGGATGAACTCCCTGCCAGTGTACTTCTGGAGCACTGACTGCTCTCGGGCCGGCTTGCAGACGAAGGGATTCGCGTACGTGTTGTAGCCGAGTCCGACACCGGTATTCAGGAACCCCACGTCCTGACACTGGTACAGCACGCCGCGCAGTGCGGCGGCGGTCTTGGGGCCCTTGTACCGCGCCGCGAAGTTCCGGAAGCACGACTTCGACTCGCCCGTGGCGTAGGGAGAGGGGCCGGCGGCCGCCAGTGCCCCGAGAAACGCCGCGTTGCAGCCGATCTTCGCCGACACGTCCTCTCCGTTGAGCAAGGCGGTCCTGCGGCAGCCGGTCACTGCCTGGAACGCGTCGACGACGTCCTGGCGCGGGCCGAGCCGGGAGTACGCGTAGGCAAGCCGGGTCTGGGACGCGAGCGGATACGCCCCCGTGTTGCCGAACTCCTCGTCGAGCAGCCGGAACCATGTCTCGAAGGCCGGCACCTGAGCCCGTACGCCGGGCGGGAGGGTGTAGACGGCGAGGTCCGTGGGCGTGTCCCAGGTGTTGAGGCCCGGATAGCCGACGTACGACAGGATGCCGATGCCGACCTTCGGCGGGGTGTCGCCGTACGTCCTGCGCAACTCCAGGAAGCGCTCGAGATTGGTGCTGGAGCCCGCCCACGCGTACCAGAAGCCACGGGGGTACGGCGAAGCGCTGCCGCGGGCGTGCGTGGTCCCGAACAGCGACGGCGAGACGCACCTGACCTGCCGCGCGTCCCATGCGGCTCGGTACGCACGCGGCGTGGAGATGCAGCGGGGCTTTCCGTCCGCCGCCGCGCTGGAGGATTCCGGGATCGCGCCCCCGAGTGCGAGGGCGCAGGCCGCGAGGACGACGAGTGGCATCCGGCCCCGGCCGGCTCCCAGACGCTTGAGGCTCATGGCTGCTCCTGAAGCTTGGTCGGTCGATCTCCGGGGAAGTATCGGTCCCGCCGCGGTCATTTCTCCGCAGACAGTCCGCACGCCGAGTCCCGTTGGGCCGGTCGGGCGCTTCCGCGCCCGACCGCACGGTCCTCGGCTGCCTGATTCACGTACGACAACAGCCCCTCGAATACGTCACCTCGGTGGGGGCCAACGAGCCTGAGCGCCTCGGAAACCCGCAGCTACTGAACTTGAATGTGTGATGTCGGCCTGATCGTGTCAGCTGGTCAAGGTCAGGCCGGTGCCTATGAGGCAGCCGTCGATGAGATGCGGTCGGTACTGGGTCTTCTTGAGGCTGCGCTTCACGGCGGCGGCGAGCTGGTCGAGGTTCGCGGCGGCGAGGTTGCCAATCGCCCGTTTCACCAGGGACCAGATGCCCTCCTGCGGGTTGAGGTCGGGTGCGTAGGACGGGAAATGGAAGACGGTCAGCCAGTCCTCGTTCGCAGCGATGAAGTCCTTCATCTGCGGCATGAGATGGGTGCGCAGGTTGTCCCAGACCAGGACGATGGGGCCTTTGAGCTGGTTGTGCGCCCGCACGATGAGGTCGCGGTAGTCCTGCCAGGTGAATCCCTTGGGTTCGCCCTTGCGGCCCCGGTGGACGCGAAAGCTGTAGATCAGCCTCGACCGGTCTCCGCGTCGGAAGCAGACCATTCCCGCCATCGAGACCCGTCCGGAACCCCTGCCCCGGACGCGGACGACCGGCGTCTGGCCGATGCGGCCCCAGGACCTCGCGCGTGGCGGCCTCAGCGACTGGCTGGCCTCGTCCTCACAGACGATCCAGGACCCGCGGGCCGCCGCCGTACTTTTACCTGCGGCCACACCTCCTTCTTCCACAACTCCACAGCTCCGTCGTCACGTTCGATCGCCCGGCGGGCCGGCTGCTGCCACGACCAGCCATGGCGCTTCAGCAGCCGCCATGTCCCCTCCACCGTGTAGCCGACGTGGAACAACCGTCCGATCAGAGTCTTCACCCGGGCCAGTGTCCACCGCTGGTCAGCCCAGCCATGGGCGAGCGGGCCGCGCTCCAACTCCCGCTCCAGTTTGGCAATTTGGTCTGCCGAAAGCCTCGGACGCCCTGGCGATCCCTTCGACCGGACACCCTCTTCACCCCGCTCACGCCACTGACGGCGCCAGCGCTCCACCGACCGCTCACTCACCCGCAACGCGGCCGCGATCTCCCTGCTCTTCGCGCCGCTCTCGAAGCGACCGACCGCTTCCAGCCGGATCCGCTCTCTTGCAGCCCTCTTGGCATCGGTCAAACCGCCGCCCTGCGCGTATCTCACACCCCACAGCTACCGACCCGACTCAGCCGATGTCAGGCGAACGGCCCGACATCACCCAATCAAGTTCAGTAGCGGCCAAGCTCAAGTGCTCAGCGCCAACGGCCGTTCCGGTGGTCCAACTGCCGCCAATTGCATCAGATGCGAACTCGCGACGGTATGCGAACCAGTCCGGGCAAGGGCGTCAACCGCGCTGCGCCCTATTGGAGTTGGGCACCACCGCTCATGGTGAAGATAGCGGCCGACAGGGCGTCGGCGCGGTCGACAGCACGACCTTCGGTACGGTTCATGCCGCGCTCGTCCGGCGTGCCTGTCACGGTGGTGGGCGTGCCGGCAACGGCAGGCTTCTCGGCGCTCCAGGTGCCACCGTTGGTACGGCTCTCGATGCCTCGGACATCGTCACCGGACGGAGGCGTGACGCCGAAGGTGCCGTCACCCTTGTTCGGCGTCCACGCGCCCCCGGGGTAGTCGGTCGAGGTGATCTTTGCTGGAGCACTGGGGGCGGTGGTGTCGACGACGAACTGGGTCCAAGGGGACCAGCTGAGGTTGTAGTGGGTGCCGTCGTAGGCGTTGGTGCGGAACTTGTACGTCTTGCCGTCCTTGAGCTGTCCGGCCGGGACGGTGACAGAGGCCGGCTTGCCCGAGGCGACGTAAGCGGACACGATCAGGCCCTCGCCGGCCGGGGTCGTGATCGGCGTGTTGGTGGCGGCGTCGTAGACCTGGAAGGTGCCGTTGACGGTGTCGCCGTCCGGGTCGGTGAAGGTGTCACGCAGGGTCGGGGTGGTGGTGTTCACCGCCCACACGCCCGCGTACGACTTGAACGGCGCGCCGGCCTGCCGGTTCGTGCCGTCGGAGGGACGGTAGTTGTAGGTGACGGACAGCTTGGGCTGGTTGGCCGCGTTGTTCGCGGAGTTGACCCGCTTCCACGCCTTGACGTCGTCGGTGGCGGCGCGCAGGCCCATGTGGCCGCGGGTGGCCTTGGCGGACGCCCAGGTCTGGACGAGGGTGTCGACGTCGGCGTTGATCCACCCGTCGGGCTGGGTGGCGGCGCAGTCCGGGTTGCCCTTGGTCTGCGTGGAGGAGTGGTACTCCTGCTTCCAGGTGGGCTGCGACGTCCACCGCGAGGACGTGGAGGGGGCGCTGGTGTCCCAGACGGTCCACTTCTGGGCGGTGCAGTCGGTGTTGCCGGAGTGGAAGTTCCACAGCGCCAGGTTGGTGTCGACGATCAGCGCGTCCTGGATCGGCGTGGTGTTCCAGGTTATGAACGAGCGTGCGGTGCGCGGGGTGCCGTCGGCGTTCTTGGTGCCCGGGTTGCCGAAGTCGAGTTCGGTGTCGGTGGACCAGTCGACGGTCTCGCCCTGCTGCACGTAGGTGTCGAAGGTGTTCGACAGTGTGGAGGTGGACGGGTCGACGGTGACCGGGTACTGCGTATCCGGGTCGGCCAGGTAGTCGGCATCCGGGGTGACGACCAGGTCGACCTCACCGGCGCCCTTGTCGACGACCTGCATGTCGACGCGGACCCTGTTGGTGTGCTCACCGGAGGTCTTGTCGACGGCCGCGTCCCACATGACCGGGGCGGGCATCGTGGCCCGCACGGCATTGGTCTTCACGTCGGTGAAGGTGACCGAACCGTCTCTGTTCGCCTTGGCTTTGAGGCCCTTGGCCTTGACCGGGAGGGTGTAGGAGTAGCCGCCGGCACTCGGCCGCTCTGCGATCTCGACGAACTGCTCGAAGCCGGTGCGGGTCGCCTCCACGATGACGTCCGCCCCGGGCATCGCGTTCTTGTAGCGGGCGCGCGAACCCTCCAGCTCGGGTTCCGGAAGACCGCCCTTCCACTGCAGCGTCACGCTCTCGTCGCCCTGGCCGAGGGTGACCGGTCGCGGGGCGCGGCGTCCTTCGCGGCACGCACGGAGGCGGCTTTGGTGCCGCCCTTGCCGGCCAGGCGCAGGCCCTTGGGTCGGCGCGCCGGGCCTCCAGCCGCAGATTGACGTCGCCGGTGACATCGGCCCAGGTAGTGAAGGCGCGTGCCTTGCGTTCCTGGAGGTCGGCGAGGAGCGCCAGGTCGGGTTCGGTGCGCTGCTGGTAGGTGCGGAAGAGATCACCGAGTTCGACGAGCTCGTCCCGCAGGACGACGGGCCGCAGATCGTAGGGAATGACCCGCTGCGCGATCTTCCCGCACGGATGGCGGCGCCGCGTCGGCGCGGAGCGGGGGGCCGGTACTTCCTGCGTGCGGGCCGTGGGTGGGGGACGGTCGGAGAACTGCGGCGCGCCGGCAGGAGCGGTCGACGGGCGGTCGGCAGCATCCGGGTACCGGCCGCCGGGCCGGAAGTGGCCTGAGCGGTAGTGGCAACTTGTGCGCCGGGCGTGGCGGCCGCGCAGCGTGAACAGCACTCCATGGTCTGCCACCAGCGTCCTTCCCGGTCGATGATCACGGCCCAGACGGCCGCCCCGCCGCACCGCCAGGGCTGGGCATGTATCTGCCGGTCGTCGGGAAGGAGGTGCGTGTGGCAGCTCTCGGCCCTGCACGCGCAGTTACACCTCGGCCCGAGGCCCGGGGCGGCCCGTAGGTGGGCCTTGAGGTGGGCGGCCGGCAGACGCTGCTCGGCGCAGGAGGGACGGCTGCACGAGACGCGCACCGCCACGCTGCCGCGACCGGCAGCGTCCACGTCCACCTGCGCCCCAGCACCCGTTCGTTCAGCTCGCTCGCCGTGGCCTCCGTCATCCCGTTCTTCCTCCCATGCCGTGTCCGTCCCCAATGCCCGCCCCGTCCTCACCGCGATGGACGGGGCGCGGGGGCGGGCCCACCGTACGCGGGCAGGCAGCCCGATGACCGGGGAACTCGCCCGGTTCACCAGCCCACGGCGTCGACCTGGCCCGACGGGACGGGCGCGAACCGCTGGACGCGCTTGGCGCGCCGGTCACCGGAAACGGCCGACGCTTTGCATCAGGGAGACGGGTCACGGCCGGGTGCGCAGCAGCTCGGGTACGCGGCTGGTCTGCCCGAGCCAGGTGGCGACGTCCTTGTCGATGTACTCGACCAGGCGCATGACTTCGGCGTGAGCGTCGGTGAGGCTGAGCTGGCGCGCACGGCCTTGACTGTTGGACTGGCCGTAGCAGTGGCACGCCGTTGATCAGAGGCTCGTGATGTGCGACGCGGTTGCGCAGGGAGCGGACGTGACTGGCGGTGGTGAACACGGTGGCCCGTTTGCCGCCGCTGTTCGGGAATGCCTTGTGCAGGGCCTTGCGCCACAAGGTGGAGTCGTAGTCGACGTTCTTCTTGAACGGGCCGTCACCGAGGGTGCCGCCTTTGTCGAGCAGGTGGACCCAGTAGCCGAAGGTGGACTCCGCCACCATCTTCCCGGCCGGGACGGTTCGCGGTGTCTTGCTCGCCGGTCTCCTGGTGCCGGGATCATTGGGCATGTTGATGTTGCGCCACGTGCTGCGGAACCCGTTGATCGTGCGGTCGTCGAACAGTTCTTCCTGCGCGTACCAGGTGGCCCCGTACGCGGCGGCCAGCTGCTCGGCCATCGCGTTGCGCAGGATGATCTCCGCCAGGGCGATGACCTCGGCGAAGGCGGCAGAGACGCGGACGTTCCACAGATACAGCTCCATCGCAGCGGCCGACGACGTCGTGGGGGCGAGGTAGGGCGCCAGGCGGGGGCGGGAGATCAGCGGCTCCAGAAGCCTGAGCACTCGGGGACGCCGATGAGCTGGTCGGCTGCGAGTCGGATACGGACAGCTTCACCACGCACTTCGACAAGGGCATGGCGTCGCTTGCAAGGGCAGGTCGGACGACGGCCGCGAGCGCACCGTCACCACGCCGATCTCGCCCACCTACGCCGCGCAGATCCTCCAGCTTCGGGAGGATGGTGCGACAGAGGAGGAGCTGCATCCGATCGTTGCGGAGGTCATCACCGAGTCGTATTTCACGGAATGGGGCACCAGCGCCGCTGGCCTGCGTGCGGATTTTACGCACGTCCAGTCAATAGATTTCCGGTTCTGGCACGGTCGAATTTCGGGCCTGCCATAAACCATATTCGGCGGGCCGCCGCACAGCGCTCTGGCGGCGGCCCGCTCCCGAATCCACACCACGAATACGAGGCCGAAGATGACCACGCCCTGGCCGCCCCGGCGCACCGCGCGCCGACAGCTCGTCCGTCGGTTCGCTGGTTGGCGTGCGCGGAGACGGCGTGAGGTTCCACGTCCGGGAACGGAGCAGCCGACTCGTCCCGCGGACGAACGGGAGATCCAGCACCGGTCGCCCGGGCGGCGCCTGCGCTCCCTGGTGAGCGCGCAGAGCGTCGCCGGTCAGGTGTTCCTCCTGCAGCTGGCGGTCGTGGTGTTGCTCGTGGCCGCGACGGTGGTGACGCTGGCGGTCCAGGCCCGGCACCAAGGGACAGAGAAAGCCCGCGACAAGGTGCTTTCCGTCGCCGAGGCGTTCGCGAACTCCCCCGGGATCGTGCAGGCGCTGGACAGCCGCGATCCGAGCGCGGTACTGCAACCATTCACCGAGAGGGCCCGAAAGCGGTCCGGCGTCGACGGCATCGTGGTCATCAGCACGGACGGGATCCGGTACACCCACCCCGACCCGCATCAGATCGGGAAACACGTGGTCAAGGGCGACCCCTACCGGAAGGCGGTGAGGGGCACGGCCTTCACGGACTCCGAGGTGACTCCGCTGGGTGTTTCGGTCTTCGCGGAGGTCCCCGTCTTCCGGCCCGACGGCTCGGTCGCCGGCGTCGTGTCCCCCGAGATCAAGGTCAAGAAGGTGAACGAAGCGGTGGCCGGGCAGCTTCCGGTGCTCTTTGGCGCCGCGGGCGGCGCGCTCGCCCTGGTCGCGGGCGGGTCGGCGCTGATTGGCCGGCGGCTGCTGCGCCAGACCCGCGGACTGGGCCCCGCCGAGATGACTCGCATGTACGAGCATCATGACGCGGTGCTGCATGCGGTGCGCGAGGGCGTGCTCATCGTCGGCGGTGACGGGCGGCTGCTGCTGGCCAACGACGAGGCGCGGCGGCTGCTGGAGCTGCCGGCGGACGCGGAGCAGCGCCAGATCACCGACCTCGGCCTGACCCCGGGCGCCGCCGAGCTGCTTTCCTCGGGGCGGATGGCCACCGACGAGGTCCATCTGGCTGGCGACCGGCTGCTGGCCGTCAACGTCCGGCCCGTCGAGCGCTACGACGGCCCGGCGGGCAGCGTGGCCACGCTGCGCGACACCACCGAACTGCGCACACTCGCAGGCCGGGCCGAGGTGGCCCGCGAGCGCCTGCAGTTGCTCTACGACGCGGGCGTGCGGATCGGCACCACGCTGGATGTGGTGCGCACCGCCGAGGAGCTGGCGGAGATGGTCGTCCCGCGGTTCACCGATTTCGTCACTGTGGAGCTGCTGGATCCGGTGCTGCGTGGCGAGGAGCCGGCCGAGGCAAGCACCGAGATGCGCCGCACCGCCGTCAGCGGCGTCCGTGGCGACCCTCCTCTCTACCCCGTGGGGGAGCTGATCCGCTTCGCCTCCACCAACCCCATCGCCGCCGGGGCGGCCGTCGGCCACGCTGTGCTGGAGTCGGACCTCGCCGGCTCCGACGGCTGGCGGGCCCAGGACCCGGAGCGGGCGCGGCGGGTCCTGGAGTACGGAATCCATTCCCTGATCTCGGTGCCGCTGCAGGCCCGCGGGGTGGTGCTAGGGATGGCCAACTTCTGGCGGGCGGACGCCTCCCCTCCCTTCGGGGAGGAGGACCTTTCCCTCTCCGAGGAGCTGGCCAGACGTGCTGCGTTGTGCATCGACAACGCCCGCCGCTACACCCGCGAGCACACCCTGGCGGCCACTCTGCAGCGCAGCCTGCTGCCCCGCACCCTGCCCGAGCAGACCGCCGTCGAGGTCGCCCACCGCTACCTGCCCGCCCAGGCCGGGGCGGGCGGCGACTGGTTCGACGTCATCCCCCTGCCCGGCACCCGGGTGGCCCTGGTGGTCGGCGACGTCGTTGGCCACGGCCTGCACGCCGCCGCCACCATGGGTCGGCTGCGCACCTCCGTGTACAACTTCTCCGCCCTGGACCTGGCCCCGGACGAACTCCTGAGCCACCTGGACGAGCTGGTCGCCCACATCGACCACGACGAGGCCGATGGCCAGGGGGTCACGGGGGCCACCTGCCTGTACGCCATCTACGATCCCGTCTCCGGCCGATGCACTGTGGCCCGGTCCGGCCACCCCGGCCCTGCCCTGGTCGACCCCGACGGCACCGTCACCTTCCCGGACGTACCCGTCAGTCCCCCGCTGGGCCTGGGCGGAAGCCTGCCCTTCGAGACAGCCGAATTCACTGTGCCCGAGGGCAGTCAGCTGGTCCTCTACACCGACGGGCTGATCGAGGACCGGGACCGCGACCTCGACACCGGAATCGAGCAGCTGCGCACGGCCCTGGCCGGTGCTGTGGACCGCACCCCGGAGGCCACCTGCCAGACCGTCTTCGCCACCATGCTCCCCGAGCGCCCCCGCGACGACATTGCCTTGCTGGTGGCCCGGACCCACCTGCTGGACCCGGCCCAGGTCGCGGACTGGGAGGTGCCTTCCGACCCGGCGGCCGTCTCCCGCGTCCGTACCGACGTCACCCGCCAGCTGCAGACCTGGGGCCTGGACCAGGTCGCCTTCACCACCGAGTTGATCGTCAGCGAACTGGTCACCAACGCCATCCGATACGGCACCCAGCCCATCCGGCTGCGCCTGCTACACGACCGCAACCACCTGATCTGCGAGGTCACCGACGGCTCCAGCACCTCCCCCCACCTGCGGCAGGCGGCCACCACGGACGAGGGCGGCCGCGGGCTGTTCCTCGTTGCTCAGTTCGCCCAGCGCTGGGGCACCCGGTACGGCGCCCGCGGCAAGGTCATCTGGACCGAACAATCCCTCCACGACGCCGCAGCCGAACCCGGTGCAGGCCTCGGCGACAACCTGTTGGATCTATGGACTGACACAGAGCTGTGACGGCGGCGTATTCGGTTGCAGCGCAACTGCTGGTGAGGGTCCCGGCTTCGTGGCAGCGGTAGCCCAGCCTTTCTGACCACGCAGCCGGCACTCTGTCGCCAGTTGCCGGGGGTCAGCTCGGGGATGGAGGAGGCTGCGGTCTGCGCGTGCGAGCCGACCGTCGTGACCGGCAGCAATGAGGTCCCCTTCTACGGTGCCGCCGGCCACATCTTCCTCGGCTGAGTACCGCTGTCCTGAGCAGCGCTCTGCGAGAGCCCGGGCCCCGCTGAGGGAGACGGCGTGACGGGGCGCGCGCAGGATTCAGGGGGGCGGGCGAGGACGTCGTCGATACGGGAGGCGTCGGCCACCCAGGCTGCGGCGGCCGGCGCTATTGCTCTGACCGGGATGGTTCACCGGGTTATCCGTTGGCTGTGTCTCGGCTGGTCTCGTAGGTTCCCCGGCCATGAGTGATGTTGGCATGACAGAGATCCGGCTCGCTAACGCGGCAGACGCGGCGGTGATCGCACGCATCCACATGGCTTCTCGGGTGGCGGCGATGCCGTACCTGCCCCCGCAGAAGCGAAGTCACGACCAGGTCACCCGGTGGATTGGGGACGTCCTGCTCAAGACATGCCGGATGTGGGTGGCAGTGCGCGATACGGAGATCCTCGGCTATGCCGCCCTTGAGGGTGACATGCTCGAACACCTCTATCTGAGGCCGGACGTTCGCCGCCAAGGCATCGGCACGTTGCTGCTCGACGAGGTCAGACGGCACAGCCCTCACAGCGGGGATCAGATCACTGAGCGGATCAAGACGAACGATCCTCCCCACCGTCCTGCTCGGCCATCAGGAATCCGGTCAGCACGCCCACCAGAAAGACCGTGCCCCGGGACACCTCCTCACGCCCGTAGGCGTCCATCGCAGCCTGGACCCGCTGCTGCGCCTGCTGGCGCTCCTTGGCGGAAGTGCGCTTCTCCAGGACCCGGTACGAGTCCCACGCTGCACGGATCGCCTCATCCACGACTACGCCGTCATTGGTCATGAGCCGACCGTAGCGAGACGACGAGTTGCAGGGGATCCCCTTGAGGAAACCGCGACCCTGAGGTAGGCGACCCCGGGCAGGAAGAGCGCGGCCGGCACCCCGAAGCCGAGCACATCTCCGCGTCGTCGAACCGGGCCTGCCGTCACGCGCCACCCCACTCCCGCCGCCGTCTTGTCCTCCGGCACCGTACCGGGCACGAGCACAACACGCCGTCACGCGCCACCCCACTCCCGCCGCCGTCTTGTCCTCCGGCACCGTACCGGGCACGAGCACAACAACCAGCCGATCGGCAGACGGTCCGGCCCCGGAAACAGTGCCTTCTCAGCCATTGCGCGTGGCGAATCGGGCAGGCAGAGGCGTCGGCGGTGTGGCGACGGGCGGACCGTTCCATGATGCAGCAGCAGGGCACGACGGGTCGATCCATGACACGGAGCTCGGCACGGAACGTGCGAGCCGGGGGCCGACGGGTCCGGGTGGAGCGGGGGACACATGCCGAGAGCCGGCAGGCAGCGTCGAGTCTTTGTCTGGGGCGGGGCCGGCGGGGGAGTGGTCGCGGTCGCGGGCGTCGCGCTGCTGTGGGACCCGGGACAGACACTGGCCTGGACGGCTGGTGTCGCGGCGGCTGCCGCGGCCGCCTTCCTCGGCCAGCAGGCACCCCAGTATCTCCAGGAGTCCCTGGCACGGCGCCGGGCCAGGCGGGAGCTGACGGAGAGCGACCCGTTGGCCATATCCGTGGAGATCAGGAACCACGACTACGTCACGTTCGACTTTGGCGACCGCGTCGCCGACGTCCCAGCGGCCGGACACACCGTTCGAGTCATTGTGACCGCGACGGGGCCTTCGGCCGTGGTGCTGATCGGGATGAGAGCCGAGGTTCTGTCCCGTGAGGAGTTACCCGGGGATCTCTCCCGACACGCAGCCGAGATGCCAGTGCGGCAATTCGAGGTCCTTCTGGACACCGACTCGCCGGAGGTTCGCGCCCTGGGCGCAAGCGACTTCCCCTACCGGATCGCTGGGGACGAGTCCGAGGTCCTCGACCTCCTCGTCAGCACCGAGCGCGGCCTCGTGCGGTGGGTATTGTGGCTGGACTGGATGTGCGCGGGCCGCCGGTGCAGCACCCGGATCGACCTCCGGGGAGACGCGTTCCGCACCGCCGCGCGTCAGCCGGGCTGCGCCTGATGGCCACGGGGCAGCGCCGTGTCGGCGCGGCCATCCTGGGAGCGGCATTTGCCGCAGCGGCTGGCAGCGCGGTCCTCGCTGCCGCGGAGGTGCACACACGGCCGCCATACGTCGCGGTGGCCGCCGTGTCGGTATTTCCGGCGCTCAAGGCGCTCGCGCGGCACGGACATCGGTGGGCCGGTCCGGGCACGGACCCCGCCGACCAGACGCGGGAGGACGGCACAATCCTCGGGTCGGAACGGTCCAATTACGACATGATGCGGCCTGTCCGCCCCGTACCCGTACAGGGGCTATCGGACAACCCGCCGTTCACGGTGCGGGCCTCCGTGCACAGTCAGCTCGCACACATCGCTTCGCCCGGGCTGCTGGGCACCCCCGAGGCGGTCCACATCCCGCTGACCGGGCACAACCTTCTTCTCTCCCTGGCCGCGACGGGAGAGGACGAGGTTGTCCTACGGACACTCAGGGCCGAGGTGACAGGCCGTCTGCCACTGCGTGTGGACGGCACTTCGTTCGCCCGGTCGCGGATGCCCGACATGGTCCTGAGCGCCGACCTGCTGGAGTCCGCCCAGCGTGCGGCCCGGGCCTACCGGCGCCTGCGCGGTCCCGATGTCGCGGTCCTCTTGGACCCCTCGCCCGCCCCCGTGCTAGCGGAGCTCGGTGCGAATCCCGTCCTGCCGCTGGCCGCCATGCCGGGCGAGAGTGCCGCCCTCACCTGTGCACCCGTTACGGACGACGGGCGGTGGGTGCGCTGGCGGCTGACGGCGGAGATTGTGTGTGCGGGGCGCGTCTGGCGGCCCTGGTGGGACCTCACGGTCACCGCCACCACGGGCCTCGCGGCCTTCAGCGGTCACGCCGCATCAGTGCCCCAGCACGTGTGCATCTTGTACCCCGACCACTTTGACCCCGGAGGCCCAAGGGGACAGCGGGCCGCCGAATCCGTGGCGGACCGGATCCTCGGCGTGGCGGCCCACACTTCGCGGGACGGCAAGCGCCTGCTGCAGATGCCGTCCCGGCCTGATCCTGACCCGGAGCCGCCCGGCGCCGCGGAGGTCATCCGGCGTGCCGCTTCTCTGGCCCGCGCGGGCGACCTCCCCGGCGCTGCCGAGATCTACCGGTCGGCGGCGGAGGCGGGCAGTGGGCGGGCCGCCTACCTGCTGGGAAGGCTCACACAAGACCGGGGAGACCCGGACGGTGCGGTGCGCTGGTACGAAAAGGCCGCCGCCCGCCGTGTCCACGCCTCGTACAACAACCTCGGCATGCTGGCTCTGTTGCACGGCGACCTCGACGCGGCCGAGCGCTGGTACCGCCGGGCAATGGACGTGGGCGACTGGGTGGCGGCCGTGGGCCTCGGCATTGTGATGGAGAAGCGGGGGGACGAGGTAGGGGCCGAGGAGCTGTGGCGGCTCGCCGGTCGGAACGTTCCGGCCGCGCATCACAACCTCGCAGTCCTCTACCAGCGGCAGGGCAGACTGCGGGAGGCCGACGAGCTGTTCACGCGGGCCGCCGAAGCGGGCAACGCCCAGGCGGCCGTGCACGTCGGCTTCCGCTGCCACGAAGCCGGCGACCAGGACGGGGCAGAGCGCTGGTGGCGTACGGCGGCCGATGCGGGCGACGCAGAGGGCGCCTTCCACCTCGGATTGCTGCTGGTGCGCGAGGGGCGGGCCCGGGAAGGCGAACGCCTGTGGGAACGCACGGCCGAGCGCCTGGGCACGCCCAGGCAGGGGGTCACGAGCATGCCGTCGGGGCGGGACACGGGGGCCTCCCACCGGATCGGCGGGATGGCAGAGTCAGGTGAGGTGTACGCCGCGTACCACCTCGGGCTGCTCAGCTGGGAGCGGGAGGACCACGAAGCCGCTCTTGCATGGTGGACCCTCGCCGCCGGGGCCGGCCATCTGGCTGCCGTATTCCGGCTGTGCGAGCTGCACCTGACCGTACGCAGCGACCTTCTGGAGTGCGTGCGCTGGGCATCCTTCGGGCTGGGGCTCGAAGGAGTGTCGGACAGACAGGTGGATTCTCTCGCCGCAGGGCTGCGCGAGATCGCGGAACAACTGGCCGATGCCGCAGACGCATACGAACCCGGCGCCGCCGCGGAGGCCTGCTTTGTGGCAGCCGAGGCCTACCGGCGTCTCACTGCCCGCGACGGCGCCCACCGTCCGGCCTGGGAGGATAGCGTCCGGCACCTCGCCGCCCTGGCCGAGTGGTCCGGCTCGTCGCGAGCGCGGGAGTTGGCTGCGATCGCCGAGGGATGGCTGTGGGCGGCGGGCTGAGCTTCATTCACCGGCTGGCACCGCCACGTCACCCTCGTCACCGCCGCCCACGGAGCAAGGCCGGACAGCCACGACTGCCATGTCGCTTCGGCATCATCCATCGCATCAGGAGCCGGGGATGAACTGGCAGAACAACGTGGCGACTGACTCTGACCGGCTCTGCTGACTGGGTTCTGTTTCCTGGAACAGGTGCGGAGCTGGGCGCTGCAGTGTTGGTCGGCGCGGGGTGCTGCTGCTGGAGGACGACACCGTGAGCCTTTTCCAACCTCAATTTGAGGTGTTGAGGCGGAGGGCGAGGATCGCCTGGATGAGGCTGGTGACGCGGTTTGGTGCTGCACTACAGCTTGCGCGGCAGTCGCCAGGTCGTGAGGGCGGCCATGGGCTGTTCGCCGAGCGCGCGGATCTTCGCGTGAGAGACGTTTGTGGTCCACCATGGGGCGCATTGCTCCCGCGTGCGGATCAGTCCTCCACGCGGTATGCGCACCCGACCATGGTCGTGACCTCCCGCGACGGCCCAGGCACGGGCTGTGTCAGTCCCGGCACATACGCCGTGGACTGGGGTGCGGCCAGTGTGGGCCACGGCACGGCTTCTGTCTCCTCGGCAACGGCGCTGGGAGAAGGGCAGGACGTTGGCACCGGAGGCTCGCCCCGCAACCAGTCGTCCCAGCCGACCGGTCCCGACTCGTCGAGCAGCAGCGTCAGCCCGCCACCAGCAATGACGAGCACGACCCATGTCACCACGGCGAATTGCTTCATCCCTCGCGACACCGTTTCTCCTCACCGCATCGCCTTTTCCAACTTGCTGACGGGGCTGGCTGGATGGGGTCCGACCGTAGTCAACAGCGAAGCTCATGGTAGATGGGTTCACGACCAAGATCACTCATGCTCACCAGGAGCTTCGCGTGCTTGTCTACCCATCCGCGATTGATCTGTCCAGTTCGAGCCTGCGGTATCTGACCCGTCACCTGTCGGCACGCCGCGAACGCATCGGCAGCCGGTGGCGCCGGCTCGCAGCCGGACGCCAAGCCCTGCTCGCCCTCGCGCACCTACGCTGCGGGGATACCTACACCCAGCTCGCCGCGGGATTCGGGATCGGCATTGCCACGGTGTACCGCTATGTCCGCGAGGCCGTCGAGGTCCTGGCTGCACTGGCGCCCACGCTCGCCACAGTCATGCGAATAGCGAGGACCAAGGCGTTCGTCATTCTGGACGGCACCCTGCTGTCCATCGACCGCATCGCCACCGACCGCCCCTACTACTCCGGCAAGCACAAACGCCACGGCATGAACGTCCAGGTCATCACCGATCCGCTGGGATGCCTGCTCTGGGCCTCACCTGCCCTGCCAGGCGCCGTCCACGACATCAAGGCCGCACGAATCCACGGCATCATCGAAGCGCTCACCCAAGCCGGCATCCGGACGTGGGCAGACAAGGGATATCAGGGAGGTCGGGGGACGATCCGGGTGCCTTACCGGGGCCGCTGGAGCACGCTCCCAGCCGGGAAGCGGGCGGTGAACTCCTCTCACGCCAGGATCCGAGCCGTCGGGGAGCAGGCCAACGCCACCCTCAAGAGCCGGCGGCTCCTGCGCAAACTCCGTTGCAGCACCGCCCGCATCACCGACATCGTCAAGGCCGTCCTGGCCTTGCACCTCGCCACGTCAGGGTGAGGTCGGCGCAGCCTGAAGCATGGACAAGGACAGCGCCGCCATCAACGACACCAAGGGAGCCAGCTCACCGTGGCAGACGTCAGAGTCACCTACGACAAGGCTGCGGACGCAGCGTACGTGTACCTCATCGAACCACAGGCCCGCGTGAAGTCCGCGCGCATGTATCCCTGCGATCGGGTGGATGCCGACGCCGTGATCAACCTCGACTTCGACGAACATGGCCGCCTTATCGGCATCGAGGTGTTGGCGGCCAGTTCCAAACTGCCTGAGTACCTGCTCCAGTCCGCGGAGCGGCTGGACACCGAAGGTGCATGAAACAGTCGAGCACCGCAGGAAAAGGCTCACTGGTAGATATGCGCACATGTATGCCAAGTTCCTGGTGGAGGAGTGCGCGCCACCCGCCCAGTGGGCTGGTGGCGGCACTCGTCGCTTCCCGATCGGGGGCTTGCGTAGGACACTCTGAGGAGCAGAGCGAAGGAGAGATCTGTGACGGCTCAGCCCGAGCACCCCGCGGTCCCCAGGATCACCGGTATCCCGCGCACCATCAATGCGATCGGTGACGCGTTGACCGGTTCCGAGCGCGCCCGTTTCTACACCGAAGTCCTGGCCGCCGAGGAAAGTGCAGTACCGGCAGTGATGCACCGGTGGTGGAAGACTGCGATGCTCCACCGTGCCCCCGCTGCCGCCCAGAGCCGGGCCAATGCCGCGGCCGGCTGCTCTCTCGTCTCCGTCGACGATCTGCTCGTGGACGGAGTTCAGTGAGCTGGACCGTCTGGACCGAGGAGATCCCGGCACGGACCGTGCTCGACATGCCCGTCGATCTCCGCAGGAAAACCGTGAACTTTCTGCGTGCCCTGGCTATCGAGGTTGGTGGCGCGATCGATCTGAGCAGGCGGCCGCCCGGCGACGCGATGGACGACTTCGGGGTCCGGTACTCCCTCGAAGTCCCGGGCGAGCCGGTCATCATCGAGTACATGGTCATGCGGGACGCCAAGGAGATCCGTGTCCCGGTCATGGTCTGGTTCCACTGACGGAGCGTGCGGGGCAGGGTCCTGTGTTCTGTGACGGGACGCAGGTCGGCCGCCGGGCCGCCAGCGTCGTCAGCGCTGGGGCGCCGATGGGCAGGGCGGCCATGGAGACCAGCCGGGCCTTGAGTTTGCCGGTCGGGATGCCGGAGATGAGCTGGCGGAACCGTTTCCTGCGGCCGTTTTTCTCGCGGGTCTTCTCGGTGGTGAAGTCGAGGTCTTCGATGGCGATCGCGGTGACACCGGCCTGCTTGGCCCAGTTGATCAGGCGGGTCAGGGCGTGGCGGATCTGTGCGTCGCGATGAGCGGTGGTGCCGGACAGGTCGTAGGGGAAGCGGCGCGGGTCGCCGACCGGATTGCCATGCTGGTTGAGCTGGTAGGCGGCGAAGTGGTCGGCGTTGGTGTCCACGCCGATCATGCCCCGGGCGCGGGCGCGGGCGCGGGCGCGGGCGCGGGCGCGGGCGGTGGCCAGTGGGATGGTCTGGACGGCGGGGCGTTGCCAGGTGGCGGTCGGTGTCGAGGTGGATGCGGTAGGCGATGGCTCGGTTCGCTTCGGTGCGGTCGGCCCACTCCACGCCGCGGTGCGCAAACGTCACGGTGGCGGTGAGGGTGTACCGGCCGTGCTTGGCGTTGGCCAGGTGGGCGAGCGGGGCGGGCAGTTTGATGCTGACCTCGCCGTCCGGGGTGACGCGGATCGTTTCGTTCCCGAACCGCTTCCCTGACTCGCCGTCGGCGGCGATGAACCAGCGCTCCGCTTCCCAGCGTTCTCGCCACTGCTCCTCGGTTAGGTGGGCGTTGGTGAGGTGGTGGCGGGTGTTGAGGAGGCGTTTGCCGCCCCGCACGACCCGGACACGTCCGGCCTGCCAGTCGGCGACCGCGGCAGCATGCCGGGCTTCCAGTGTCGCGAGGCGGCGGGACTTGTGGAACCACTCGCCCTTGGAACGGTAGCCACCGGCTGCTCGCTTGGTGCCCCTCGCGCCGATGGAGAGGGACAGGCGGTGCCGCAGTGTCCCGATCCCGGCCTCCAGCGTCCGGATGTGCGCCGCCTGACAACGGCGCGCCAGCGCCCACTGGTCATGCGTGGCTTTGGTGATCGCACCGGCGATCCGCGACGACGACAGCGGCGTCAGGTCCCGCTTGCGCGACGCCCAGGTCTCCGCACCGTGCTCCAGGCCATCCGCACAACGGGCCCTGAGGTTACGGGAAGCGAGCGCGCCTTGGTGCTCACCGACCAGGCGGAGGACTTTCTCGTCCTGGGGTGTGAGGTGCTTGAGACGGTCCCGGACCGCCACCCCGCAAGGCCCGGGCGCCACGAAGGGTGCCGTCAACTCCCGTACACCACCCACTACAACACCCCCTCCCACGAGACCGGGCACCTGCTACCCAGCCCAACGAGCACCAGCCGCCAAGGTCACCCATTCGACCCCAGAACTCCCGTTCCCACCCCACGAAGCCACCGACAGGACCCACTCCTGCTCACTACAACGCACTTCAGCTCAGCAAACCGACAGCAGCTCACAACCCTCCGCGGCGGTGAAGACGACACAGACAGGATCCCCGCCCCAGAACGGTGAGACATCGATCAGCGGGTCGCCCTCCATGAGACGGAGCCAGGCTCGGACCGTGCTGAGGCTGGCCGAATGGGCCATCAGCTCCCAGGCAGCCGTGGCATGGCGGGTTCCGGCCGAAGTGACGGCATCAGCCGGACCGCCGACGGTGCTCACCGCCATGGCTGCGCCGTCGTAGAGCATCCGGATCCCATCAGGTGCGTCCGCGCGCCGCCTGGGAGCGCTGTCCAACAGCCGGTATAAATCGGTCCTGGTGATCTGGGCCATGGCGTAGTCACTCTCCTGTGATTCCGTTGGTGGTCGGTTGATCCGTGTCTACGCGGCCCATTCCAGCCCCAGCTCGGCCAGAGCGGCACGCTGCGGTTCGCTCAGCTTGTCCCGCCTCGCTTTGGTGTTGGAGATCCACACCCCCAGCTTCAGGTGGTGCTCCTGGTCCTGGAGCACGATTCGTTCGACGTGGGAGCGCCCGACGGTGTGGGTGCCCTCGCGTGCGATGTACTGACGCAGGGCTGCGACTCCCCGCTCGAAGGTTCCCAAGCCGCCCCGGGTCTTCGCTGGGGTCTCTTCCGGTGCTGCGGGCAGCGGCCGGATACCGAGCTCCTCCAGGCGCTCGCGCTGCTCGGGCATGAAGCCCTGCCACACAGTGTGGTCGCGCTGACGCTGGAACCATTTGCCGACGTCCATGCCGTAGACGGTGACGCCGGGCAGTACCTCGGTCGGGCCGGTTTCGTCGGCGAGGAGATCGCGTACGGCGGCGTAGTGCCGCTGCCACTCCACCGGCCACTGAGGGGCCCAGTCGGGGTCGATCGCCGCCAGTGCCCTGCGGCGTTCCCGCGCGCGTTCCTCGTCCTTCCCCAGGCCTTGGGGTTTGCGGAGGTTGGCGAGCCACTGACCCACAGCCACCCCGTCCACGACGGCGTCCTTCGGCGCGGCGAGTGTGCCGTGCACCGCGTGATACACCCGGGCCGCGGAGAGGTTCTTGTAGAACCGGGCGTCGGTGACCGACCAGACCATGCCCAGCTCGTCCAGCAGTTCGGCCCGCCATGCCTTCAGCGTCCCGAGGCGGAACGCGCGCCGCTGCTCGCTGACCCAGGCCCCCAGCGCATACGTCCCACCGTTGCCGTTCTCGCCATCGCTGTCGGTGGTGCTGATGGGCACGACGGTGTCCAGCGGTACCTGCGCGTGGCCGCGGGCCTGGACCCATTTGCGCAAGGCGTTGAGGCCGGACAGCCACACCTCGGAGTCGGGCCGCAGGACTCGCGTGCGCAGGAATGCGGCGATGACGTCGGGGTTGTGCGGCAGGGAGAACCGCAGCAACGGCACCGCGGGCTTCTCGTCCTCCTCGTCCCGGCCCTCATCGGCACCGCCGGCTCCGGTGTTCTCTTCGCCTTGGTCCTCGGTCTCGGAGGCGTTGCTGTCGGCGCCCGTGGGATGAGCCTCGCCGGTTGTGCCGGCTGCCTCCTGCCCTTCCTCTTCCTCTTCGTCTTCGCGCTGCGGATCGAGGGCGACAACGGAGGTGGCCTTTCCGCGAGCGGTGGTCGTCCCCAGGGCCATCCGTTCGACGATCCGCTCGTCATGGGCCCTGATCCCCTGCAGCACGGCCACGAGAGGCCGGTAGCTGGCGGAGGCCATCATGTCCTCGGGATCTTCTCCGGGCTGGAGGAAGACGGGCACGATCAGCCGCGCGACCTTCCCGTCACCCGGGTCCTGGCGCAGACCCCGGCCGGTGATCTGCACGATCTCCACCGGAGAGCTGCGGGTGTCCGCGAAGACGACACCGCCGACACCGCGCTTGCCGCGGATGTCGACGCCCTCGCCCAGCACCCGGCAGCTGGCCAGGATCCCCATGTCGGTCACCCACCCCTGCGCGTCGAGGCCGTCGGCGAACCGGTCCAGCACCACCCGCCGGTGACCGGCCGGGTGCTCACCGCACAGCCACTCCGCGCCCACGCGTTTCGGATAGACCACCGGGTCCGTCTCGTACAGCTCGGCCGCGGTCTCCGGCAGCGCACGCGCGAACGCCATCGCGTCCAGGGTCCGGCTGTGAAACGTCATCAGCGACCGGACCCCGGTGGTGTCCGCGTGCTTGAGCAAAGCGGCCTGCAGCGCCGCCAGACGCCGGCCCCGCTGCTCCTCCGCCGAGGCGTCCGGACCGGGCGCCTCGGGATCACGGATCTCCAGCACGTCGACCTCGAACGAGGCGAGGATGCCCCGCTCGACACTCTCCATCAGCCCGAGCTCGTACAGCACCGGGCCGTAGAGCCCGACATCATCCATCGAGGCCACCAGGCGCCCGCCCGAAGCATCCGAGCCGTCCTCGGAGCCGCTGCGTACGTCCGCCCTGCCCGCCCTTGCGGAGCCCGGTGTGGCCTCCCACAGGCGCGGCGTAGCCGTCATGTACAGGCGTCGCGCCGCCGGGATCCGCTCCTGGTCGTGAACTGCCGCCCACGCCTTCCCCAGATCACCGGAAGACCGGTGCGCCTCATCCACGACCAGGAGGTCGAAGGCGCCCATGCGCTGACCGAACGAGCCGCGCATCGCCCGCTCCAGCACCCCCGGCGCCACCGCCCCCTCCCCGTCGCCCTGGTCGTCCTCCAGACCCTGCGGCGACAGGCTGGCATACGTCGCGAAGACCACCATCGGCCCACTCTGCGCCCACAGCGCCAGCTGCGTCGGATTGGTCGTGCACCGCACATCGAGTGCCTCCAGCAGCGGATCGGCACCCAGACTGCACACCGCCACCGCGGGCCCCGAATGACCTACCGCCCGCCACGCCTCGACGGTCTGCGTCAGCAGGTCCAGCGTCGGCACCACGATGCCGACAAGCCCCCTGGGCACCATCCGCAAAGCCGCCACCGCCGCCGTGATCGTCTTGCCCGAACCGGTCGACGACACGACCTGTCCGCGCAGACCCCGGGCAGGCAGAACCCCGTCCGCAGGAGCAGAAAACCCCTCAATAATCGAATCCACGGCCTCAACCTGGTGCGGCCGAAGGGTAATACCAAGCAATTTCACCACTCCCCAAGAATTATTCCGCTGTGAAATACGGAGCGCATCCTGCCCGACATCAGAAAATCAGCGCGACGGCGTGAAAGGCGCAGCCGAGACCGTGCCGTCCTCATGGAGAACCACGTGCTCCGTCATCTCTGAGACCTGCTCCGGCGTGAGACCGGGACCAGCCTGGCGGCCGCCGCGTGGAGCAGCCCGCGCGGCGGCTCCGGGCACCCTTCCAGCGGTCATGTTCCGTTCCTTCCGTCGTCGACCCGGCGAGGTCCCACCGCAGGTCCTGGGCCTCACGTCACTGCCCGCACCCTGCCACCATCATGCAAACAAATGTCCGACCAATGCCTAATCTACTTCCAGCATATGCCTAATCGATGTATCTTCGAGGTATGAACGAGGAAACTGACAGCGTGGAAGCCCTGTTGGAGGAAGCGCGGCTGACGGCGCGGATGCCGGAGCCGGCCGAGCGCCTGAGGCTGCGTCAGGCAGCCAGCCTCTCCCGGGCCCAGGTGGCTGCAGCAGTGGGCGTCGGACGTCAGACGGTCGCCAACTGGGAGGACGGCACCACCGATCCCCAGCCGCCGGGACGCGTGAAGTACCTGCGCCTGCTCGAAGGCCTCGCCCAGCTCCACCCCGCCCCCGCGGTACCGGCGGAGACCACCGTCACCGAGGCAACGACGGCAGCAACGTTCACGGCCCCCGAGACCGCACGGGGCCCCAACGGCCTGGCCATAGAGGGCGAGCCCGGCCCGTGCATCCGCTGCGGCGTCACGACGACCTACCGATCCACGGACGGCCGCCCCCTGCACGCCGGCGCCATGTGCCAGCCCCCCGCCACCGCACCCCAGACCCCCAGCACCCATGCACCGACCGCCGCTGCCTCACTCGCCCCGGCACCGGCCACTGCGGCCTCACCCGTCCCGGCGCCGGTCCCCTCCCGGCCGCAGCGCCGGGCACGGTCGGCAGCCCGCGCCCAGACCGAGACCAGCGGCCTCATCGGCCAGGCCGTCCACGCAGAGCTGGAGCGCACCGAAGGCGACACCGATGCCGCGCTGCAGGCCCTGATCAAGCGCGCCATCCCCGACGTCATGCACCTGTTCAACGAGACCCGCGCCACCGCCCGCTACGCATACACCGCCTACCCGGCCCTGCCCGACATCCTCAAGAAGCCCTCGAAAAAGGAACCGGACCAGATCTGGGAAGCCCGCCCCAACTTCCGCCACCCCGACTACTCCCTCAAGATCCCCGGCAGCATCGCGGTCGCCGCCCTGGACGTCAACGCCGCCTACCTATCCGCCCTCAAGTGCTGGCTGCCGATCGGAAAGCTGGAACACACCACCGGCGGCGACGGCGTCGACCCCAAGCGCTCCGGAGTCCACCTCATCACCCCCACACCCTGGACCCACCCACACCTGCCCAACCCCCTCGGCGACCGCGACGAGCCAGGCGCCCTGTGGATCACCGACGCCACCCTGCGCCTCCTGCTACGCCTGTCCGGGCCGAAGCACGGGCTGCTCGAACCACCGGCCATTCACGAATCGTGGACGTCCGGCGCCACGGAGAACTTCCTGGACGCCCTGCGCAAGCTGCTCACCGCCGCGCGGGACACGGCCATCTCCGACGACGACACCGTCACCCTGGAATACGTCAAGGCGATGTACTCGAAGTTCATCTCCACGATGGGCGAGTCGATCCACAACCGCGAAATGACCCGCCCGGACTGGATGCACATCATCCACAGCCAGGCCTACGCCAACCTCTGGGGCAAGGCATACAAGGCCCACCAGGCCGGCCTGGACGTCATCAGCATGATGGGCACCGACGAACTGCACGTCACCGGCGACTGGCGCCAGGTCTTCCCCGAAGGCCGCGGCGTCGCCCAGATGAAGATCAAGCACAGCGACGCCAAAGCATCCGGTGAATACACCGTCGGCAAGGCGACCCGCTGATGGCCGGCGACGGCCGCTGGAGACACCTCGGCACCTACCAGGCCCGAGGCATCCACGGCGGACAGGCCCTGGCCGAAGCAATCGACCGCATGGTGACAGGCATCGAGTCCCCCGTCGACACCGAACGCGGACTGGCCGCCCGTTTCCGCTACCTCACCACCTCCGACGCCGGATACGAGGCCATGGACCGCGCAGGCATCCACGTCAGACCCCGCACCCTCATCGCCTGGCTCGCCGAAGAACAAACCCCCAGCAAGGCCAACCTCACCCGCCTCGACGCCGCCTACTGGGACCTGCGCCGCCGCAACGTGGCCGCAGACCTCAAACGCCGCCTCAACAACCACGGCCGCGGCACCCGCATCGAGATCGACCCGGCCGACCAGTCCCGCGTCGACCGCCGCCACCAGCGCGATCTGGAAACCCGCAGCATCAGCGTCCGCGGCGTGTGGGACCGCGCCGTCGACGCCTGGATCGACGGCGACGAACAAGAACTCGAAGCCGTCTGGGACGACATCATCAGCAGTAGCCTCGGCACCGACTGGGACGCATACACCCACGTCTCCTCCGTCGGCTGGGCCGCTTGACCCCGCACACACGACGGGCCCGGAGTCACTCGAACCGACTCCGGGCCCGTCCCCCTCACCGTATCGACTGTTCCGGCAAGAATGTCAGACGGGACCGGAACGAGAAGCTCTCGAAGGAGATCGCTCGGCTACCAGGGCAGTTACGGCATTGTCAGTGCCTACATCAGTAGGTGTTTTTCTACTCTGGCTGTGAGCTGCGGGGACTGGCGGGACGGCTCCCAGCAGCCTCGGGCCGTCGCTCTGTGGACAGAGGCCCAGAGATTTCTCCCTGCTCCACGAGATGGGACGAACCTGTGACGTTGCGCGGCAGCTGGCCCCGTTGACCGCTACTTGGACAGGCATAGCGCTTGAGCGGTTCCTCGGTCGGCAGGCTCAGTGGATACAGTCCGCTTGTTCGAGACGTTCATTGGTTGACGAAGGGGATGGACGAGATGTGACGGGGCGGGAGGGCGACCTGAAGCTGAGTGCTGACGAGGGCGGCGGGCTCGCGGCGCGGTGGTGGCAGTGGGCGCTTTCCGCACCCGACGCGTGCAGCCCCGTGCTGGACGAGACCGGCGAGCTCGCCGGCTGGCAGCAGCCCGACGACGTGTGGTTCCTGGCAGGGACCTACGGCGGCCGGGTCGTGCGACGCTGCTCCATACCCGCCGGCCGTCCGGTCTTCTTCCCCGTTTTCAACACCCAGCGTCCCGCCCTCTTCTCGTCCCGTCCGGCAGTGATGCACGTCGCCAAGGCCACGGGTTCCTGAACGGGGCCCCGCTGACCCTGCACGAGTACACTTCACCGCGGTTCCGCGCAGGACTGGTGCCCCGGGTCGCCTGGGGACTGTGGTCGGCTCTGGCGCCCCTGCCCCCCGGACAGTACGTCCTGGAGATCAAAGCGGACACGGGCGACGGCTTCTGGGTCGACACCACCTACCACCTCGCTGCCGCCGCTTCCTGACACCGAAGCAACAGCAACAGCTGGTAGGGGTGCTGTTCCTCACCTGAGAATCGGGCCGCCGCCGGCCCCCAGCGGCCGGCGGCTACATCGACGGTTTGCGCGCCATCGCCCGCAGCAGGGGCTTCAGAAGGATCACCAAGTCAGTGGCAAGGGCCCTTGCTGAGGGTCGCGTGGGAGAGGTAGAACGCGAGCATCCCCGGGCCGGGGGGCGGCCGGTCCTCGGCCCCCGGGAAGACTACGGGGGGCTGCTCGTCCAGGGTCAGCGTGATGCGGACGCAGTACTCAGTCTCGGTGTCCTCAGTGCTGACCGTGTAGCCTCCGCCCTCCTCTTCACGCGTGTCGACGCCGTGCCCTGGCCCGATGCCGCTCTCCCGGATCGCCTCCGCGATCAGGAAGCCGTGGTTGCCCTCCAGGCTTGTGTAGTGCCGTTTGCCGCCTAGATCTTGGACGCCCTTGCGGACGGCGTCACGGAGTTCGCCCTCACTCCACGTCGACTCGGCCTGCATACCGAACAGCACGCCGAGCGCGACAAGCGGCGTGAGGATGATGAGTGCGAGACCAACCGGGTTGCGGTGGTTGTAGACGTACCGGCTGGTTCCCCACTTGCTCCGGATGAAGACGGGTTCTTCGCTCAACGTGCTGCCTGCACACCGCCGATGTGCGTTGCCCAGGCATCTGCCCAAAGCGCGAGCTTCGGGGCATCGGGGCTCTGCGGGGGCACGCCCTCAAACGGTCCGTCGAACTCGGCTTCGGCTCGGTTGATGCGGGGCGAGAACCTGTGGTGAGGTGCGGTCGTCATGGCGGCACTGTAGCGGCGAGGGTGATCACATCGGATATACCGTCGATATCCGCGACGACGGCTCGGATACTGCGATCACGCCACGCCAAGCGCTCGTCGGCCGCGAACGCTCAGACTGGCCACGTAGAACGCTCACCGGCCAACTATGGCGCTCCTTACCTTGTTGGCGGGTTGATTCCGGTCCTTCGTACGATCGGGAGACCCGGGGGCCTGGGTGTGGCTTTAGAGCGCTCATGCCGTAGGTGTGGCTTTGACTGATTGGCCGCCCAGTGCCCCGCGACGACACGGCCACTCATTGGGATGAGCGAACAGAGATGGGTGCAGATCTTGTGAGGGTGCCTCGTTGGGGTGATTCGCAGGGGTTCGGGATGTGCCGGTGTGGGGCGGTCTCTACCGTCGGCGAGGTGAGCCGACCGTGGGTGCGGGCACCGGGTGAGGCGGGGTGGTGTGGTGCCGTCGTTGATGGCCGCGTTGGATGCCAGAGAGAGTGAATGCCGGGCCAGGGTCGCGGAGTTGCGCAAGCAGATCGCAGAGCTTTCCGAAGCGGTGTCCCAGGCGGAAGCCGAACTGTCCCGGTTGCAGATCACGCGGGAGACGGTGAAGCAGGCGCGCATGCGCGAGGTGACCCGGCAGCTGTTCCAGGACCATCTGGATCTGCGCGCGGTGCGCGAGCGGCGGGCCGGGCAGGTGGTCGATGAGACCGGGGTTGAACGCACCCGGATCGAGCGGGGCCGACGCCGGATCCTGGCCACGGTGTTCGGGAAGGTCACCGCGACCCGGATCGCCTACCGGGCCACCGGCTCGGCGGATCTGCACCTGGCCGACGCCGCGCTGAACATGCCGGCCGGGATGCACAGCCATGGGCTGGCCAGGCTCGCCGCCACCGAGTCCGCCCGCGGATCCTTCGCCGAGGCAGTCGACCGCGTCAACGCGCTGACCGGCGCCGGGATCGGCCACCGGCAGGTCCAGGAACTCGCCGTGGCCGCCGCGGCCGGCATCGACGCGTTCTACCAGGCCCTGGTACCCGAGCCGTGCACCGACGCCACGCTGCTGGTGCTGTCCACCGACGGCAAGGGCGTGGTGATAAGGCCCGAGGCGCTGCGCGAGGCCACCGCGAAGGCCGCTGCGACCAAGAGCGGCAACAAGATGGCGACCAGGCTCGCGCCCAGGGAGAAGCACGGCCGCAAACGGATGGCCACCCTGGGCACCGTCTACGACGCCGAGCCCGCCGTCCGCGGCGTCGACGACATCATCACCGACCCCGCCGACCCCGCGAAGGAGCGTCGCCCGGGCCCGAAAGCCAGGTCCAAGTGGCTGTGCGGCTCGGTGAACGACACCGCCGAACAAGTCATCGCCGCGGTATTCGACCAGGCCGAAGCCCGCGACCCCGGACACCGCCGGACCTGGGTCGTACTGGTCGACGGCGCCCGGCACCAGCTCGACCTCATCCGAGCCGAGGCAGCACGCCGGAACGTCACCGTACACATCGTCATCGACATCATCCACGTGCTCGAATACCTGTGGGGCGCCGCGCACTGCCTGCACCCGGCCGGCGACCGCGCGGCCGAGGCCTGGGTCGCCGGACAGGCCCGTACCATCCTGGCCGGAGGCTCCGAGCAGGCCGCGGCCTCGATCAGCGCCGCCGCCGACGCTGCCGGGCTCAGGCCCGGCTCACGCAAGGGCATCGACAACGCCGTCGGCTACCTGAAGAACAAGGCCGCCTACCTGCGTTACGACACCGCGCTGACCGAAGGCTTCCCGATCGCCACCGGGATCATCGAGGGGGCGTGCCGCCACCTGGTCAAAGACCGCCTCGACATCACCGGCGCCCGCTGGGGCCTCTCCGGCGCCGAAGCCGTCCTGAAACTCCGCGCCCTGCGCAGCAACGGCGACTTCGACACCTACTGGGCCTGGCACGAAACACAGGAGTTCACACGCAACCACCAGGCCCGATACCGCGACACGCTCATACCAGCGGCTTGATCGCCAGAACCCTCATTGGATCTGCACCCAACGTCGACAGCAGCGGGCTCGAGCACCGGGCGTGGTCGGGCACGAGCCCCAGGCCGAGGCCGATGGAGACCAGGGCGAAGAGTTTGTACGCGGCGTAGACGAGGGCGAAGCCACAGCCGACCGAGGTCGTGCGCAGGCCCCAGTGCTGACTGCGTCGGGTCGAGCGCTGGGACTGGGCCTAGGGGTGCAGCGGGAAGTCCTTGGCCGTGTCCCCCAGGAAGGAGATGTAGATGAGCACGTAGCACGCGTACAACACCGGGTTGCGGCCGGTGAGTTGTTCGGAGACGAAGGCGCGGTGCGGCGGGCTTGGTGAGTGAGGTGACGTGGACGGCCCGCGGGTTTCGCCGCGGTGCCGGCTATGCGGATGCAGCCTGGTCAGGGGAGCGGAGGGACTCTATGACCTCCGCGCACTGTCGGGCAGTGCTGGCGTTGGTCAGAGCTGTGGCGGACAGGTCGATGCCGAACTCACGGCGCACCCGCAGGACGAACCGCACGGCGCGGAGTGACGTCCCGCCCAGGTCGAAGAAGTCGTCGTCCGGCTGGATGTCGGCCACGTCGAGGAGTTCCCGCCAGAACTGCAGGACGGCGTCGAGGACGTCCCTGTCGTGGGTCGTGGTCATCTGTTCGCCTGTTCTCGAGGATTCGAAGGTGAGGGGCGGCCGCCGGGGCCAGGGGTGGACCTCGAGCGGTCCCGAGGCGTCGGCGGGGCCACTGACGGCGGCGGACCAGTCCGGGCCGAGGTCCAGGTCCCGTACCCGCCACGCACCCGAGGTGCCGGCCGCGGCGTCCATCACGATGTCGTCGCTCTGGTCCGGGTGGCTGTGCCAGGCCGGCAGGTCGCCGGTGATGCCGACACCGATCGCCTTCAGGACCGCTTCCTTGCGGGTCCAGCAGGTGAAGAAGCCCAGGAGGCGGGCGTGGCCGTCGGGGAGCCCGTCCAGCCACTGGCGTTCCGCGGTGGAGAGGACCGTCCGGGCGAGTTCTGGAATCTCGACCGGACGCCGCTGCTCCACGTCCACGCCGACGGGTCGGTCACTGAGGGCGAGGGCTCCGCGGCCGACGGTGTGGGACACGCTGATCCACAGAGATGTGTCGGGGTGGACGAGCGCGGGCGGTCCGTGGTCGTCCACCCCGCACCCCGGGCACGCTCGTCGGCCCAGGCCGATGTGGCGGGGCGGGATGCCGAACAGGTCCGAGATGATGGACCGGACGGCCGCCCGGCTGGTGACGAACTCGGTGGCGCGACGGGGCGCCATACCGGCCAAGCGGTCCAGTTCCTCGGTGCTGAGCAGCCGACGGTCCTCGGGCCGGAGAGCGTCGGGAACGTCCCAGTGCCAGACGGTCGTGCCACCTTCGAAGGTCACGTCCGGTGCCCGCCCGGGATTCCGTGCCCGGCCGCCGGCGCGAGGGCACTGAGGGGTCGGGAGGGGATGCGGGTCGTCTTCACTTGGTGCCGAACCACGTCTCGGCGAGCGAGTCGAGGGTGGGTTCGGGCGGTTCGGGCAGGTCCTTGAAGTACCGCGGCAGGTTGCTGTAGACGTGGAGCAGTGTGTGCGCGAGGAGTTCACGCGGGTCGAACTCGTGCCCGTACGCCTTCAGGACCCGTCCCAGCAGGCGTGGGTCGCCGCAGGACACGTACAGACCGACGCCGACGAAGTCGTATGCGCGATCCCCGATCATGGCCGGCTCGAAGTCGATGAGCCCGGTCAGCCGCCAGTCGTCGGGATCGACGATCAAGTGCTGCCGCATGACTTCGGTGTGCAGCAGGGAGTGGGGCCGGTCCGTGGCGAGCGGGACGGAGTCCAGGAAGTCCGGTATCTGCTCCAGCCACTGCTCCGGCAGGTCCCGTTCGCGCTGCCGCTCGACGGCTCGGGCGCGGCGCTCCGCCAGGGCGGTGTCCCAGGTCTTGGGCCCCAGCACGTCGGTGAGGGGCGCGGGGTCGAGTGAGTGCAGGACGGCCAGGGCTTCCCCGACCTCGGTGGCGATGCGGTCCCGGTCGGCTTCCGGGATCTGCGGCCAGGCCTTCGCGAGGCCCTCCCCCGGAAGCTGTGACATCAGGACGTAGCGCCACCCGTTCTCGTACTCCCCGAACTCGTGCAACTCCGGTACGGGGATCGGCAGGCGTCCCTGGAGGTACTCCAGAACCCGGTGCTCCGTGAGGGCGTCCTGGATCCACATACGGGGGAAGAGCTTGAGGACGTGGCGGTCGCCGAGTGCGTAGACCGGCTCCGAGCCATCGGGGTACCGAACGGGCTGGACATCGGCGAAGCCGAGGCGGGCGCAGAGGTCTTCGACGCCGGGCCGGAGTGCTTCGTCGTCCGGGATGACTGTGTCCCACTGTTCGTCTGTGTCCACGGCAGGCAGCATGGCCGTCACGGTATAGCGAGGGCGATGCGTTCGTAAAGATCTTCAGTGGGCAGATGGATTTCGGCCTCCCGGACGGGTCCGCAGGCCGCCTCAAGCGGGTGGTTGATCCTGTGTTTGCGCTGGTCGGCGCTACGTGTTCGGGATGAGCGGCGCTCCGTTGCCATCGGTGAGAGGCCAAGCCGTGAGCAAACAACGGGGCTTTGATGGTTCGCCAGTTGGCCAGCCTGCCGTGCCGTGCCGTGCGGTGCGGTGTGGTGTGGTGTGGTGTGGACGTGGCCGAAGGGCCGGGGGTGGCTCTTCTCCGCGGACGCTCGAAACGGAATGTGAGGCGACGTCATGGACGCGGTGTGGGAACAGTGTGGATCCGCCGCGCGGAGGGTCTCCGGGGAGCGGGTGCAGGCAGCCTTCCCGTCTGCCGACCGGGGCAACTGCCGTATCGACGGGCGGGGGCGGAGGTGTGGCCGGTTTCGCCGGCCTGGATTTCCGATACGCCCGGAAGGCAGCCCTGATCACCCTATATCGCGCGATCCGGGGAAGTGGGAAACGGAATCGGGAGACGGCGTATGTCATCACCGCCGCATCCCCGGATCGAGCCGATACCCGGCGGGGTCGGAGAGCTCGTCCGGGCCGAGTGCGGCGGGAATGGGATTCACCATGTGCGGGACGTGAACTTCGCCGAGGACTCCTCCCGCGACCGCACCGCTCACGGGCCTTGGAGTGCGGCCGCGCCTGCCTTGAATGTCATGAACATCTCACGCGAAAGGTGGGCGGGGATCGCCGATGCCCGCCGTGAGCGGTGCTTGCACGGAGCGTTGCCTCGGGCGAGCCGCTCGGCAACTCTAGCGACCCGCATGGGTAAATGGCCTGGTCGGATGGTGGGAAGCGACCATTGACGCCTCCGCGACGTGCTGGTAACTTCCAGGTCACGCTGCGGTTGATCTTCGTTGGAGGAGACCCCACAGAGAGCTCGGGGGAAGAAGTGCTGTCTTTGACATCGCGGCATGCCGCGATATTTCCGGGAGTCGGCGCCCAGCACGCTGGCATGGGCAAAGAATTATTCGACAAATTTCCGCGCTACCGCCGGACTATCGGGGAAGCCTCCGACGTTCTGCGAATGGACTTTTCGAAACTCTACTTCTCGGCGGAGCACCGGAAAGATCTGAATCGGCAGGAAACGTCTCAGCTCGGGACTTTCGTCACCAGCGTGGCCATGTATCGCGTCATGACCGAGGAAGTCGGTCTTGAATTCTCGGTCCATGCGGGACACAGTCTCGGCGAGTATTCCGCACTCTGTGCGGCCGGCGCCGTGTCGTTCGCCGACGGACTCGAGTTGGTCCGGCAGCGCGGTGCGGTGATCCGCAACGCGGCGTCGAAGCTCGACGGCACCATGATGTGGGTGCTGAACCTCCCGCCCGAAGTGGTCGAGTCCGCCTGCGCGAGAGTCGCTCGTGCGGGGCGCCGGGTCAGCGTGTCCGCGTACGACGCCCCCCTTCAACTGGCCATCTCCGGCCCGCGGGACGACTTGCTCGCGGTGGCGCAGGAGCTGGAGGCGCGGGGCGCGGTGGTCTACCCCTTGGGCATGGAGGGGCCGTACCACAGCGAGTTGATGCGGGCCGCCACCGACGAGATGGCGGCGCTGCTGAAGTCTTTCGACATCGTGGAGCCTTCGGTTACCGTGCTCTCGACGGTGACCGCCGAGCCGCATCCCGGCGGCGACGGGTCCCGGGAGCTGCTGGCCCAGCAGCTCGTTGCCCCGGTGCGCTGGCTCGACGTCCAGCGCCGGCTGATTGCCGAGGGAGTGGGCGGAGCACTTGAGGTGGGACCCGGCAACGTGCTGCGCTTCCTGCTGGAGAAGACGACCAAGAACGTGACCGGTTGGTCCGTTGCCCAATACCCCGATGCGGCACTGTTGCGAGAGGCGATGTCGGTCGGGCCGGCCGACCACGCGGACGTGGTCCGCGGATGCCTGCGGGTGGCCGCGAGCACCCCCACCCGCCAGCAGGACCCCGACGGACTGGAGTTCATCGCACGGGCTCAGCGTGAGCTGGTCGCGCTCGACTCCCGGGCGCGCGAGGGCGCTGTACTGGGGCCGGCCGACGTCGAGGCGGCCCTGACCTGGGTCCGCCGGATCCTGGAGGCCAAGGGGCTGACAGGAGTGGACGGGCAGGGCCGGATCAATCGCGTGCTCGGCGGCAGGGCACGGCCTGCGGCCTGAACCTCGGACCGTGCCGGGCAGGCTCGGACCCCGGAAGGGGCGGCTTCGCTATGTCGACTTTCAGGAGACTGCCATGACCAATGAGCTCCACCCTGTTCCCACCCGCACCCTCGGTGTGGTCGGTGCCGGTGGCATCGGTTCCACCGTGTGCGCCGACTTCGTGCTGCACGGCTTCAAGGTCGTGCTCGTCGACCTCTCCGAGGAACGGCTGACGGAGGCGCGCGAACGCATCGTCGAGGCAGTCCGGTTCGGCCCGATGCTGCGGCCCGCGCTGCCCCGCGTGCCGGAGGAGGACGCCCTCGCGGCCGTCGAGTTCACCACGGATCCGGAGCGACTGCGCGGCTGCGAGTTCGTGGTCGAGAACGTCAGCGAGATCTGGGAAGTGAAGCAGGACCTCTATCTCGAACTGGACCGGATCCTGCCGGCCGGGGTCGGGATCGGCGTGAACACGTCGAGCATTCCCATCGGTCGTCTTGCCGCCCTCACCTCGCGTCCCTCGCTCGTCATCGGCATCCACTTCATGAATCCCGCGTACCTGAAGGACGCGGTCGAGATCATGCGCGGGGCGGAGACCTCGGACGAGTGCCTGGACTACGTGCGCGGCCTGCTGGCGGACCTGGGCAAGGAGGGGATCGTCGTGGGCGACTTCCCCGGGTTCGTGAGCAACCGGATCTCGCACCTCTTCTTCAACGAGGCCAGCCGTGTGGTCGAGGAGCACGGCGTCGAACCGGCCGTGGTGGATGCCGTGTTCAAGAAGTGCTTCGGGCACCGCATGGGGCCTCTGGAGACGGCCGACCTCATCGGCCTCGACACGGTGGCCCTGACCCTCGACCACCTACTGGAGAGCTACGGCGACGAGAAGTTCGTCTGCTCGGACCTGATGCGCGACCTGGTGAAGTCCGGTCGGCTCGGGCGCAAGACCGGCGGGGGCTTCTACTCCTACCCCGTGCGGCGGCAGCACTGACAACCGGACCCGACAAAAAGAGAGGCGGACTGCCATGAGCGGCTTTTCGCGTGCGGAGATCGAAGAGGTCGTCCTGTCTCACCTGGCGCAGTACGACGCGTCGGGGACCCCCGACCCGGACGAGGACCTGTTCGAGACGGGCCGGGTGAACTCCCTGTTCGCCGTCCAGCTCATCGGCTTCCTGGAGAGCCACTTCCGCTTCAAGGTCACCGTGGTCGACCTGGAGCTGAAGAACTTCTCGACGGTGAACAAGATCGTGGAGTTCGTCGTGCAGAAGACAACCGCCTCGGTGACCTCTTGACGGCCACGGAGCGGAACGACGTGAAGCATCTGCTGTCCCCGGCCGAGGCGAACCGGCACGGGGAGTTGGTGGCGCTCATCGAGGGCACGTGGGGAGACCGGGCCGCAAACTGGGAGCGGACCGGTGACTTTCCCGACGAGGTCGTCCGGTGGTGCGCGGACCAGGGCCTGTTGGGTGCGTCCCTGCCCGCGGAGTGGGGCGGCGGCGGGGTGAGCGCCCTGGAGACTGGCCTGATGCACGAGGCTCTGGGAGGTGTCAGCGCCTCTCTCGCCTCCTTGGTGAACGTCCACGGGATGGCCGCCCACACCATCGCCAAGTGGGGCACCGAAGACCAGTGGGTTGGGATCATGCCCGCACTGGCCAAGGGGGAGCGGCTTGCCGCCGTCTGCATGACGGAACCCCAGGCCGGCAGCGACCTTTCCCTCCTGACGACCGAACTCGCGGACCGCGAGGGGCAGTTGGTGCTCAATGGGACCAAGGTCTTCATCACCTTTGGCGCCATGGCCGATGTCTTCCTCGTGTTCGCCCAGCGGGCCGGTCAGTCGGTTGCCTGTGTCGTGGAGCGCGGTACCCCCGGTCTGCGCACCGAGCCGATGGAGGACCTGCTCGGGCTGCGCGCGGCCCGGCTGGCCCGGGTCGAGTTCGAGGAGTGTGAGGTGTCCCCCGAGAACGTTGTCGGACGGGACGGGTTCGGCGTCAGCGTGCTCGCGCCCGTCGCCCTGGAGCACGGCCGGCACGCGGTGGCCTGGATGGCCGTGGGCATGCTCCGGTCCGTCTTCGAGGCCGCTGCCGCGTTCACTGCCGAGCGCCGGGCCTTCGGCGGCACACTGATCGAGCACGGGCAGATCCAGACCCTGATCACCCGGATGGGTACGGACCTCGAAGCCTCCAGGCTGCTGTGCGTTGCCGCCTCCCGCGCCATGGACGCGGGCGATCCCGCCATGACGGACCGCGTCCTGATGGCCAAGTACTTCGCCTGCCAGGCACTGGAGGAGCACGCCTCGCAGGCGGTCCAGATCCTCGGTTCCTCAGGCGTGCTGGGTGCCGGCGTCGCCGCCCGTGCCTACCGGGACGCGAAGGTGCTCAACATCATCGAGGGCACCGGCCAGATCATCGAGCGGATGCTCGCGCCCCGCCTGGTGAGGGCGGCCGCACGGGGACGTGTGACGTGACCGAGTGGAGCGTTGCCCTCGATCCGGGCCTGCACGCGGCGTTGGACGCCGTCCCGGTGCCCACGGCCGAGCTGGTGCAGGCGGTGGCCGCAGTGGCCCTGCACTACACCGCGTACGGGGAACCGGTCCGGTTCGGCTTCGCGGCCTGCGACGGCCGGGCGCCGCTGGAGGTCGCAGCCGACGTGGACCCGGACGAGCCGTTCGCGGCTCTGGCCGCCCGGATCGCCCGCTCTGCCGGGACCGGCGCGGACGGTCCTGTGGACGGGCCGTCCGGAAACCTCGTGGTGCTCGGCTCCGGGTCCGGTATCGATGGCGGTACCGTTCGCCGGCTGACGCTGGACCTGACGGAGGGTCGGCTGAACGCGACCTCGGCGCCGGGCGTGGACGTGGAGCCCGGTGTCTTCCCGAAGGTCTTCCTGACCCTGCTGCGACAGGCGGCCGACGATCCCGAACGGACGGTCGGGTCCTGTGAGCTGCTGGCCGAGGACGCGGACCGGGTCCTGCGCGCCTTCAACGCCACCGATCGCGAGTTCCCCGACGACGTCACCCTGCACGGGATCTTCCGGGAACAGGCCCGCAGCCATCCTGACCGGGTCGCGGTGAGCACGGATGGTGAGCGACTGACCTACCGGGAGCTGGACGAGCGCACGGACCGGCTCGCCGGCGCCCTGCGCGAGCGAGTCGCCCCTGCCGGGGGGATCGTCGCGGTGCTCGCGGAGCGCTCCCTGGACTTGCCCGTCGCCCTGCTCGGCATCCTGAAGGCGGGCTGCGCCTACCTCCCGCTGGACCCGCAGTCGCCGCCCCGGCGGCTCGCGGAGACCCTTGAACGCAGCGGCGCCGTGACGGTGCTCGCCCAGCGTCCCCTCGTGGGCCTGGTCGAGGGTGCGCCGGTGGAGGTCCTCGCCCTCGACGACCCGCTGCTGTACGAGCCGGCGGCGGTGACCGAGGAGTGCGCGGGTCCGCGGGACCTGGCCTACGTCCTGTACACCTCCGGCTCGACGGGTCTCCCCAAGGGCGTGATGGTTGAGCACCGCTCGGTGGTGAACCGACTCGCCTGGATGCAGCGGAACCATCCCCTCGGACCCGAGGACACGCTGCTTCAGAAGACCCCGGTGATCTTCGATGTGTCCGTGTGGGAGCTGTTCTGGTGGATGTTCACCGGCGCTCGGATGCACCTGCTCGCGCCCGGCATGGAGCGCTTCCCGCTCGCCATCGTGGAGGCGGTGGAGCGGGAACGCGTCACCGCCGTGCACTTCGTGCCGTCCATGCTGAACGTCTTCGTGGACCATGTGGCGGCAGCCGGTGCGGCCGGATCGCTGTCCTCGTTGCGGTGGGTCTTCTCCAGCGGGGAGAGCCTGCCCGCGTCGGTCGCGGACGCCTGTGACAAGACGTTCGGCGGCCCTGCCGGGCCGCGGCTCGTCAACCTGTACGGCCCCACGGAGACCACCGTGGACGTGACGGCCCACACGTGCGCGTCGGGCCCGGCTTCGGGCCGGATACCGATCGGTCGACCGATCGACAACACGCGCCTGTATGTGCTCCGGCACGGCCGGCCGATGCCCGTCGGGCTCTTCGGCACGCTGCACGTCGGCGGAGTCCCAGTGGCCCGCGGTTACCTGGGGGACGAGCGGCTGACCGAGGAACGGTTCGTGCCGGAGTACGGCCGGCCGACGGAGCGGATGTACGACACCGGCGACATCGTGCGGTGGCTGCCCTCCGGGGACATCGACTTCCTCGGCCGGAACGACCTCCAGATCAAGCTCCGGGGAATCCGGATCGATCTCCAAGAGATCGAGGACGTACTCCTGGAGGCGCCCGGCGTGGTCGAGTGCGCCGTCCGCCTGGAGACGCCCGGCCCCAGCCTCTCCCTGCTGCGAGGCGCTGTGGCGGGCGGGCCGGATCTCTCGGCGCCGGTGCTCCGCGCCCACCTCGGCGAGCGCCTTCCCCCCTACATGATCCCGTCCACGTTCGACCGCTTCGAGGGCCTGCCGCGCACGGCGAGCGGAAAGATCGACCGACGCTCCCTCGCGGATCCGTCGGTCCGGGAACAAGGAGTACGGCTGTGACCGAACCGGGGACGACCGCGCGTATGGACTGGCTGCTGGAGCGGCTCGCGGGCTTCGGCGAACGAGAGGCCGTCATCGGCCCGGGCGTATCGGCCGACTACACGGACCTCGTGGCACGTGTCGAGGAGTGGCCGCGGGCGTGGCGGGGGACAGGGGTGCGACCCGGTTCCGTCGTGGCCGTCATCGGCGACGCCCTGCCGGGGACCGTCGCGCTGGTCCTCGCGCTGGCGCGGGCCGGATGCACGGTGGTGCCCATGTCCCCCAGGGACCCGGCGCCCGAGGCCCGCGCGCCGCGGTTCGCCACCGCCGAGGTGGAGACGGTGTTCGAATTCACCGGCCCGGATCAGTGGACCGCCACCGCCCTGCCCCGGCCGGAGGGCGCGGGCCACCCGCTGCTGCGCGGGCTGCGGTCCGACCGCGAGCCGGGTCTGGTGCTCTTCTCCTCCGGGAGCACCGGCGAGACCAAGGCGGCGGTGCTGTCGCTGCCGAGGCTCCTCGACCGCTTCCGCGTTGAGACGAGCCGGCCCTGGCGCACCCTCCAGTTCCTCGGGTTCGACCACATCGGCGGGGTGAACACCCTGTTCCACACGCTGTGCAACGGGGGGGCCGCGGTCGTCGAGCCGCGGCGGACCGCCGAGCTGATCTGCCGGGCGGTGGAGGTACACCGGGTGGAACTGCTGCCCACCACGCCGACCTTCCTCAACATGCTCCTGATCTCGGACGCACACCGGGACCACGACCTGTCGTCGCTGCGGCTGATCACCTACGGAACGGAGCCCATGCGGGAGGTGACGCTGCAGCACCTCGCGCGCACCTTCCCCGAGGTGCGGCTGAAGCAGACCTACGGTCTGACCGAGACGGGGATCCTGCCCACCCGCTCCGATTCCTCGACCTCCTTGGGGATGCGGATCGGCGGGGACGGGTTCGAGACGAAGATCGTGGACGGGGTGCTGTGGGTGCGTTCGCCCGGCAGCATGCTCGGCTACCTCAACAGCGTGGATCCGTTCGAGGCCGACGGCTGGCTGAACACCGGGGACGTTGTGGAGGAGGGGGCCGACGGCTCGCTCCGGGTGATCGGGCGACGCTCGAAGATCATCAACATCGGCGGCGAGAAGGTGTTCCCGGCACGGGTCGAGAACGTCCTGCTCCAGGCCCCCAACGTGCGTGACGTGGCCGTCCACGGGCGGTCGAACGCCGTTACGGGACAGGTTGTCGCGGCCCGCGTCGACCTCCTGGAGGACGAGGAACCGCGCCTGATGGCGAAGCGGTTGCGGCTCTTCTGTGCGGGCCGGCTGGCACCGCACGAGATCCCGGCCGTCTTCGTACGCGCCGAAGAACCCTTGCACGGAAGCCGCTTCAAGCGACAGGGATGGAACACATGACCAGTGAGAACGCGGCTCGGGCCGAGCGTCCGGTGGCGATCGTGAGCGGCGGCAGCCGCGGCCTCGGTCTGGCCTTCGTCCGCCACTTGCTGGACAGCGGCTACCGCGTGGCCACGTTCAGCCGCACCGAGACCGAGGAGCTCAAGGCCCTGCGAGCCCTGCCCGAGTACGCGGACGGGCTCCACTGGAGCCAGGTCGACGGCGGGGACGGGGACGAGGTCCAGCGGTTCGTCCGCGAGATCGGGCGCGGCTTCGGCCGGGTGGACCTCCTCGTGAACAACGCGGCGATCGGACTGGAGGGGCTGCTCCCGCTCACCCGGCCCGCCGACATCGAGCGCTCGCTCCAGGTCAATCTGACGCTGCCGCTGCTGCTCACCCGGGCCTGTCTCAAGCCGATGCTCGCCGGGGGCGGCGGCTGCGTGGTCAACGTGTCCTCGATCAACGCCGTACGCGGGCAGGCCGGGGTCACCGTGTACAGCGCGGCCAAGGCCGCCCTCGACGGGCTGACGCGAAGCCTGGCCCGTGAGGTCGGGCCGGCCGGCGTCCGCGTGGTCGGGCTGGCGCCCGGCTACTTCGAGAGCGCGATGACCGAGAACATGCCGGCGGAGACGCGTCGCCGCATCACCCGGCGGACGCCGCTGGGGCGGCTGGGGGAGATCGAGGACATGGTGGCCGTCTTCGCCTTCCTCGTCTCCGACGCCGCGCGCTTCGTCACCGGCCAGACGATCACGGTCGACGGCGGCTACACGTGTTGACGACCCGGATGGCGTCGCACGTTCCCCACTCCGCATCCCCCCGTTCCGTAGGAGAGCAGTGAGCAGCAGAGAGATCATCAAGTCCGTCGTCATGGATGTCGTCGAGGAGGTGTCCGGGCCGGTCGAGGACATCGCCCCCGACGACCTGCTTGTCGACGGACTCGGGCTGAGTTCGCTGCACCTCGCGCGGATCACCGCGGTGCTGGAGATGGAACTCGACCTCGACCCCTTCGTCGAACTCGTCCCCATCACCGACGTCCGCACGGTGGGCGACCTGTACGAGGCCTATGAACTGGCCGCCGCCCAGACCGGCACCGCGGACGGGCCCACCCGATCCGCCGCCGAACCGGTGGCCGCCGCCGGTGCGGAGGCCGCCGCGGCTCGTCGTGAGGCCGCCCGCCGTGGCCGTACCCTGCGCTCCCAGGCGCGAGGCGGGGCATGAGCGACGACGCCATGTCCGAGTACGAGGGGCGGATCGCCGTCATCGGCATGGCCGGGCGCTTCCCCGGCGCGGCCGATGTCGGCGCCTTCTGGGAGAACGTCGCGCAGGGCCGCCCCGGCCTGCGCGACCTGACCGAGGGCGATCTGCGGGGCGCCGGCGTCGACCCGCGCTGGATCGGCTACCCCCAGTACGTCCGGACGGCCGCGGCCCTGGAGGACGTGTACCGGTTCGACGCCGGCCTCTTCGGTATCTCCCCGCGCGAGGCCGAACTGATGGACCCGCAGCACCGGCTCTTCCTGGAGACGTGCTGGGAGGCGCTGGAGCACGCCGGACGGCTGGACCCCCGGCCCACCGGCGCCTCCGTGGGAGTGTTCGCGGGCTCCGGCGGCGTCCTCGCAGGACACCTGCCGGATGTGCTCGCGGACGGCGGTCGCTTCCTCGACCCCACGGCTTCCCTGGAACACCTGGGCAACGACAAGGACTTCCTCGCCACGCGGGTCTCCTACCGCCTCGGCCTGACCGGCCCGAGCCTCAACGTCCAGACGGCCTGCTCCACCTCGCTGGTGGCGGTGCACCTGGCCTGTCAGAGCCTGCTGGGCGGTGAGTGCGACACGGCCGTCGCGGGGGGCGTGACCGTACGCATGCCGTCCCATGCCGGCTACCTCGCCCATGAGGAGGGCATCCTCTCCCCGGACGGGCGCTGCCGCCCCTTCGACGCCGCCGCGGCCGGCACGGTCTTCGGCAGCGGCGTGGGCGCCGTCGTGCTCAAGCCGCTCGCCGACGCGCTGCGGGACCGCGACACCGTGTACGCCGTCATCCGGGGCACCGCCGTCAACAACGACGGCGGCGGCAAGACCAGTTACGGGGCGTCCAGTGTCGCGGGGCAGCTCGGCGCGATGCGCCAGGCGCTGCTGGTCGCCGACGTGGACCCCGGCACGATCGAATACGTCGAGGCGCACGGCACCGGCACCCTGCTGGGCGACCCGCTGGAGATCACCGCGCTCTCCCGAGCCCTCGGCGAGGGGGACGGGCGCCTGGTCGGGTCCGTCAAGGCCCTCGTCGGCCACCTGGAGGCCGCGGCCGGTGTCGCCGGTCTGATCAAGACCGTACTCGCGCTGCACCATGGAGTGATCCCGCCCAACCTGTACCTGGACGAGCCCAACCCACGACTCAAGCTGGCGGCCCGCGGGTTTGACGTCAACCGCAAGCCCGCGCACTGGCAGGGCACGCCCCGCCGGGCGGCCGTCAACTCCCTCGGCATCGGCGGCACCAACGCCTTCGCCGTGCTGGAGCAGGCCCCCGAGACCGCCTCCGTCGACTCGGTGTCGCTGCCCCGGGAACTGATCACCGTCTCGGCGGGGACCGCCGACGCGCTGGCCGTGGCCGCCCGCCGCTGGATCGACCACCTGCGCGGGGCGGAGCCCGGCGACCTCGCCGACCTCGCTCACACGGCGCAGGTCGGCCGCCGGCGCCTGCCGCACCAGGTCGGCGTACTCGCCGAGTCCGTCGCGGAGGCCGCCGATCATCTGGAGGCCTGGCTCGACGGCAGCCCGCGGGCGGACACCGTGCACACGCGGTCCACCCGCCGGACCGAGCCGGTCCTGCTCTTCTCCGGACAGGGCTCGCAGTACGCCGGCATGGGCGCGGAGCTGTACGCCGCGCACCCGGGCTTCCGCGCGTCGATCGACCGGCACGCCGGCCTCTTCGAGCACCTGACCGGCGCCTCCCTGCGGACGGTCCTGTTCGACCGCGAACAGGGAGCGCCCCTGCTGGCCCGGGCGGACCTGCTCCAGCCCGCCACGTACCTGCTTCAGATCGCCCTGTACGAGCTGTGGACCTCGTGGGGGATCAAGCCCGCGGCCGTGGCCGGGCACAGCCTCGGCGAATACGCCGCCGCGCACGCGGCTGGCGTCCTCACCGCCGAGGACGGGCTGCGCCTGGTCGCCCGACGCGGCCGCGTCATGGCGGACCTCGCCCCGGGCGGCGGGATGACCGCCGTGCGCTGCTCCGACCTCGACGCACTGGCGGAAATGGTCGCCCCCTGGGCGGGGGAGCTGGCCATCGCCGTGCGCAACACCCCGGACCAAGTGGTCCTCTCCGGTTCCCGGGCCGCGCTCGAAGCGATGCGCTCCGAATGCCGGGCCCGTCGCTGGCCCACGGTCGACCTGGCCGTCACGCACGCCTTCCATTCGCCGCTGGTGGCCCCTGCGGCCGACGCCCTGCGCGAGGCCGCGGCCCGCATCGCGCACGCTCCATCGCGCGTGCCCTTCGTCACCAACCTGACCGGTGCCGAGGCGGCCCCGGGGGAGATCGACGCGGACTACTGGGCCGCGCAGCTCGTCTCCCCCGTACGGTTCGACGCCTGCGTCGAGGAACTGCTCGGCCGGGACCTCACCCACTTCGTGGAGGTGGGCCCAGGCACGGCTCTGACCGGCTTCGGCCGGGCCCGGCGGGCCGAGGGGACGACGTGGCTGGCGAGCCTCGAAGCCCGCCGGAGCGACTGGACGGTCCTGCAGAAATCGCTGGCCGAACTGGACGCGGCCGGTGTCCGGGTCGACTGGGACGCCTTCCACCGTCCGCTGCGGCGGCGTCGGATCGCGGCGCCCACCTACCCGTTCGCGGGCGAGCGCCATCGGCTCGGCGCAGCCGGATCCCCGTCCCCGCGGATGGGGGCCCCCGCCCCCGCCGCGCACCGGCCGGACCCCGAGGCGGCGCTGCGCCGCGTACCGCTGCCCCGGTCGTCCCAGCGGCGCTGGGAGGCCGAACTGTCGGGCACCGCGCCGTTCTTCACCGACCACCTGCTGCTCGACAAGGTGGTGGTACCCGGCGCGTACCACACCGCGACCGTGCTGGAGGCGGCCTCGGACGGAGAACCGCTGCTGGTCGAGGACCTCGTCTTCCCCCGGGCCCTCGTCCTCGCCGACGAGCCGAGCGGCCTGCACCTGGTCTTCGACGAGACGGCGGACGGCGGCACCGCGGTCCGGGTTCTCGGCCTGCGCGCTGGTGCCTCGCCCCACCAGGACGGCTCCTGGACCACCCACGCCCAGGGGATCGTGCGCCGCCCCACCGGATCGGTCACCGGACCGGTGCCGGCGACGGTGGACGGCCCCCTCCGGACGTACGAAGGTGAGTCGGTCTACCGTCAACTCGCCCGTCGAGGTTACGAGTTGGGTTCCTCCTTCCGGCTGTTGCGGGAACTGAGGGTGGGCGGGGGCGTCTTCGAGGCGGACATCGCGCTGCCGGGACACCTGGCACCCACCGGGCGCCCCGCCCGGGCCGTGCTCCTGGACGTGTGTGTCCAGAGCCTCATCCTCACCTCCTTCCTCGGACTCGACGGGCACGAGGTCGAGGGCCTGCTGCTGCCCTTCCGGGTGGAGCGGGCGCTCTTCCACCGGCCTGACGAAGTGCCCGCGACCGCCCGGCTCCGGGCCGTCCTGCGGACCGAGCCCGAGCCCGGCGGGGACCTCCGTTCCGTCGCCGACGTGCGCGTCGAGGACCCGGAGGGCAGGCCGCTCATCGAACTGACCGGCCTGGAACTTCGGTTGGTCAGCCCCGAGCGACTGCTCGGCGCCGACGAAGCCGCCCCCGTCCACGCTCAGGTCTGGGAACCGGTCACAGGTACCCCGTCCGGGTCCGCCGGTCCGGAGCGCTGGCTGGTCCTCGCCGACGCGGCGGGCGCCTGGCGGTCCGCCGCCGGCGCCTTCGCGGACCGGGGCGCCTCCTGCGTGGTCGTACGGACGGGGGAGCGCTTCGAGAGGACCGGTGCGGCGGAGTTCGTCCTCGATCCCGCCGATCCCGACCAGCTCCGCGCGCTCCTGGCCGAACTGGGCGACTCCGGCCGGACCATGGGCGTGCTGCACTGCCTGGCCCTGGACCTGGGGTCCGAGGCGTCGGAGCCGGCCTCGCCGCGCGGTGCGCTCGGCAGCCTCCCGGCCCTCGTACGGGCCTGGGAGGAGGCCGGCTGGGCAGCGCCCGCCACGCTCGCCCTCGTCACCAGCGGGGCCGTCGGGGCCCGGCCGGGCGGTGAGGAGGTCCGTCCCGCGCAGAGCATGCTCTGGGGTGCGGGCCGGTGCGCCGTGCTCGAACTGGCCGACTGCGACGTCCGGTTGTTCGACGCCGATCCCACGGACGTGGCCGGCTCGCTGGACCGGCTCCCCGAAGCGCTGTCCTTCCCGGCCGAGCAGGCCCGGGAGACGGCCCTGCGGGCCGGAACCCTGTACGTCCCGCGTCTGCGGGCCGGGCAGCCGGAAGGCCCCGAGCGGTTCGTGGCCGACGGCGAGGGCTGTCACCTCGTCACCGGCGGCCTCGGCGCACTGGGCCTGCGGACGGCCGAGTGGCTGGCACGGCGAGGGGCCCGGCACGTGGTGCTCACCGGCCGCACCGAGCCCGGCGACCGGGCCCGCGAGGTGATCGCCGGCCTGGAGTCCTCGGGCGTCCGGGTCACCGTGGTCGAGGCGGACGTCTCGGACGAGGCGGAGACCACCGCGCTCGTCACACGGCTGCACCGGGACCACGGTCCGCTGCGCGGGGTCGTGCACGCCGCCGGCGTGGTCGAGGACGCGGTCCTGTCCCGGCTGGACTGGGACTCCTTCGCCCGGGTGCTGGCTCCGAAGGTGGCCGGCGCCCGCAACCTGCACCGTGCCACCGCCGGGCTGGACCTGGACCACTTCGTCCTCTACTCGTCCACCGCGGCCCTGCTCGGCTCCGCCGGACAGGCCCACTACGCGGCGGGCAACGGCTTCCTCGACGGGCTGGCTCTGCACCGCCGGGCGCTCGGGCTGCCCGCGCTGAGCGTCGGCTGGGGGCCGGTCACCGACGGGATGACGGCGCGCTTGGACGCCAGGCACCGCGAGCGGATGGCCGCCAACGGCTTCACCCTGCTCGACCCCGAGGCCGTGTTCGCGGCCCTGGACCGGATCATGGGAGGGCCCCACGAGGCACAGTACGGCGTCTTCGCGCTGGACTGGGGGACGTACCTGGACCGCGTCGGCCCCCGGATCCCTGGGAACCGGGGGGCCGACCGGGCGCCGACGGGCGCGCGAGCCCGGACCGCGGGCGCCACGCTCCAGGCGTTGCGCCAGGACTGGGACGCGGCATCGACGCAGCGCCGGGAAGAACTCGTCGCGGACTACGTCGGCTCCGTGCTCGCCCAGCGGGTCGGAGTGGACGAGGCCCGCTTCGACCGGGACGCGCCACTGACCTCGCTGGGCCTCGACTCGATGATCGCGATCGAGACCCGCAGCCAGATCCGGGCGGACCTCGCCGTGGACCTGCCGCTGGCCGACCTGCTCCAGGACGAGTCGGCCCGCGGGCTCGGCGCGGTCCTGACAGCCCGGCTGACCGCGAACACCGCGAACACCGTGGCCACCGCGAACGGCGAGGACCACGGCCCGGCCGGCGGCCGGGCGGCCGAGGGCGCCACCGGCACCCCGGCCTCGGGCACCGCACCGTTCGTCGCCGGTGGCGAGCCGCTCACCTCCGCACGCGCGGAGGAGTTGCTCACCTCCTTGCACCTGCTGGACGACGCCGAGATCCAGGCGCTCGAGGAACTGCTCACCCGGGAGCAGGAGGGATGACCATGATCGACCGAAGCACCCGCGCGAAGGTGGCGGCGCTCCTGCGCGAGCGTGCGGCGGCGGTGCGTACCACGCACGCGCTCTCGTACGGCCAGCGCTCCATGTGGCTGCTGAACCGGATGGCGCCCGACAGCGCCTCGTACCACATCGCGTTCGCCGCCCGCGTCGAGGGAGGCCTCGACGCAGGCCGCTTCCAGGAGGCCCTGCGCTCCCTGGTGGCCCGGCACCCGGCCCTACGGAGCACGTTCGGCGAGGTGGACGGCGAGGACGTGCAGACGGTGCGCGGCTGGCTCGACCCCGGCTTCGAGGAGACGGTCGCCCACGGGTGGTCGCAGGAGCGGCTGCGCAGCGCTGTCGAGGAGAGCTACGCACGGCCGTTCACCCCGCAGGACGGGCCGCTGATCCGGGCGGCCCTGTGGCGCACGGCATCCGATGAGACGGTTCTCCTCCTCGTGGTGCACCATCTGGTCGCCGACTTCCAGTCCTTGGAGCTGGCCCTGGGTGAACTGTCCGAACTGTACGAGGCCCTGGGCGAGGGGCGTCCCGCCCAGCTGTCCGGGACCCCGGCCCCCTACACCGACCACGTCGCCCACCAGCGGGCCTTCCTGGCCGGCGAGGACGGCCGACGGGCTCGGCTGCACTGGCACCGGACGCTGGCCGGCGAGCTGCCGGTGACCCGGTGGCCCGCGTTCCGTACCGATCCCGGTGCGGAGCGGTCCTCCGGCGAGTCGATCCACTTCGACCTGGACGACGTTCTGGCGAAGCGGATCCGCGCCTTCGCCCGCAGCGAGAACGTCACGGTGTACGCCGTTCTGGTATCCGCCTTCACCGTGCTGGTGGCCCGCACCTCGGGCCAGGAGGACGTGCTGATCGGGACCCCGGTCGCCGGGCGGACCGTACCGTCCGCCGCGGGCACCTTCGGCTACTTCACCGATCCGGTGGTGCTCCGCACCGACCTGGGGGACGGGCCGTCGTTCGCCACCCTGGTCCGGCGCACCCGACGGACCGTCATCGAGGCACTGGAACACCAGGAGTACCCCTTCGAGCTGCTGGTCGAGGAACTCGCGCCGCGCCGAGCCTCGGGGGTCAACCCGGTCTTCCAGAGCATGTTCATCCACCAGAAGGCGCGGGAGTTCCCCGGGCTGGCGGCGCTGCACTGGGGGGCGACCCCCGCGGGCGCGTCCATGGACCCGATCCCCTGGGGCGGGGTGGGTCTGAGGCCCTACCGCCTGGCCCAGCAGGAGGGCCAGCTCGACCTGTTGCTGGAGACGATCGAGGACGGCGACCGTCTGCTGGCCACGTTGAAGTACCGGCCGACCGTGTTCTCCGCCCGTGCCGCCCACGATCTGGTGGAACGCTTCCGCACCTTGGTGGGCGCGGCTCTGGAGGATCCCGACCGGAGCGTCGCCCTCCTGCCCTTCGCCGAAGTCCGGCCGCAGGACGGAGCGACCCGCACGGCCCGGCCGGCGCCGACGGCGGGGGACAGCCTGCTCCGCCGCTTCGAGGACTCCGTCGCAGCCCACGCGGACCGGCCCGCCATGCGTTTCCGGGGCCGGGAGCTGACCTACCGGGACCTCGACGAGTCCGGCGCCGCGTGGGCCGAGCGCCTGCGCGCCGAAGGGGTGGGGCCCGGCGACCGGGTCGCGCTCCTGCTGGAACCGTCACTGGACACCGTGACCGCGGTCGTCGCCACCCTCAAGCGCGGGGCCGCCTACGTACCCCTCGACCCGCACAACCCGGCGGCCAGGCTGCGTTTCCTCCTGGAGGACTGCGGTGCCCGGATCGTGCTGACCACCCGGAACCTGGCCCCGTCGATGGAGGACGCCGGCCCGGAGCTGCGCGTCCTGATCATCGATGAGCCAGAGGACCCCATCGGCGCCGGTGTCGTTCCCGGGGCACCGTCCGACACTGCGGCACCGGGTGCGGGCGATCTGCTCTACACCGTCTACACCTCGGGATCCACCGGTGCCCCCAAGGGTATCGACGTCGAGCACGGCAATGTCCTTGCCCTGCTGGACGCGATGCGCGAGCACATCGAGCCCGATGCGGGCGCGGTCTGGACGCTCTTCCACTCGACCGCGTTCGACTTGTCCGTCTGGGAGCTGTGGGGCTCTCTGCTCTCCGGCGCCTGTCTCGTGGTGGTGCCCGCCGACGTCGCCAGGGCGCCGGACGCCGTCCGCGCGCTGCTGATCGAGGAACGGGTGACCCACCTCAACCAGACCCCGTCCGCGCTCCACGGGCTCGCCGCCGAGGTGGGTCGGCGGGGCTCCGACGGTCTCGTGCTGCGCCACACCTTCTCCTGCGGCGAATTGCTCACCGCGGAACTGGGCCGCTCCTCCCTCGGCTGGTCCGGCACCCTGTGGAACCTCTACGGCCCGGCCGAGACCACGGTGTACGTCACCGCGCACGCGGTCGGACCCGAGGACTGCCACGGAGTGTCCGTACCGGTCGGCGTCGCGCTGTCCCACGCCGAGACGTACGTACTCGACGCCCACCGCCAGCCCGTCCCCGCGGAGGTGGCCGGCGAGCTGTACGTCGGAGGCCCCGCGGTCGCCCGCGGCTACCACAACCGGCCCGAGCTGAACCGGGAGCGCTACCTCGCGGACCCCTTCACGGGGGACGGCGGACGCATGTACCGCACCGGGGACCTGGCCCGCGTCAACGCCGACGGTCTGGTGGAGATCCTCGGGCGGGTCGACAACCAGGTGAAGGTCAGCGGCTACCGCATCGAACTGGAGGAGATCGAGGCCGTCCTCGACCGAGATCCCGAGGTCGAGCGGTCGGTGGTCCTGGTCGAGGGGGCGCACGACGACGGACGGCGACTCACCGCCTGCGTCGTCCCCGTGCCCGGCGGCCGCCCCGAGGAGGCCGCGCTGCGCACCCGGCTGCGCGGGGAACTCCCCGAGTACATGCTGCCCGCCTCGTTCGTCGTGCTGGACGCCCTGCCGCTCAACCCGAACCACAAGGTGGACCGGGGCGAGCTGGCCCGCCGGGTGGCGGACGTCCGGTCGGCCGTTCCCGACGCGGTGGCACCCGCCCCCGTCGGCGCGGCCGGGCTGGAACGGACCGTGGCAGGCGTCTGGGAGCGGGTGCTGCGCCGCGAGGGCGTACGGCCGACGGACAACTTCTTCGACCTCGGTGGCACCTCCATGCTGCTCCTGCGGGTGCACCGCGACCTGTCCGAACTGCCCGGCGGATCCGGCATGGCCGTCTCCGAGCTGTTCGCCCACACCACCGTCGCGGCCCAGGCACGGCGCCTCGGCGCCGGAGGGCGGACCACGGCCGGCGACCCGGCGTCGACCCGGGCCGCGGGCCCGGACGGCGATATCCCGAGCGCCGGGCGGCGGCGGGCGGCGATGCGCCGGAACGCGGGCGGCAACCGAGCGGCGCTGCGGCGCGACCACCGAGGCCAACGAGACCACACGATCGGAGAGAACGATGCCTGACCGCGTCGAGGACGGGCCCGCCCTCAGGGCCGAGGACATCGCGGTCATCGGGGTGCACGGGCGCTTCCCCGGTGCCCGGGACTGTGACGAACTCTGGTCCCGGCTGCGCGCCGGCGACGACTGCGTCACCACCCTCAGCGAGGAGGAACTGCGAGCCGCGGGCACTCCGGACGCGCTGTTGTCCGATCCGGCGTACGTCCGCACCGGCGGGGGTCTGTCCGACGTGTTCGGCTTCGACCACGAGTTCTTCGGCTACAGCGCGCGTGAGGCCGAACTGATGGACCCGCAGCAGCGCCTCTTCCTGGAGGCGGGCTGGGAGCTGCTGGAGACCATCGGGTTCGCCGGCGCGACACCGCAGCGCTCGATCGGCGTGTTCGCCGGCGCGTCGATGAACACCTACCTCCCCAACGTGCTGGCCCGCGAGGTCGATCTGCTCTCCCTCGCCGGTACGGAGATCATGCTCGGCAACGACAAGGACTACTTGCCGATGCGACTGTCATACAAGCTCGGACTGACCGGCCCGAGCGTCAACGTCCAGAGCGGCTGCTCCACTTCGCTCGTGGCGATCCACACGGCCGGACAGAGCCTGCTGAACGGGGAGTGCGACATCGCGCTCGCCGGGGGTGTGTCGGTGCACGTCGGACCGCACCCCGGCTACAAGTACCAGGACGGCCTGATGTTCTCTCCGGACGGCCGCTGCCGGCCGTTCGACGCCGCGGCCTCGGGCACCGCGTTCGGCGACGGGCTGGGAGTGGTCGCCCTCAAGCGCCTCGCCGAAGCGGTGGCGGACGGCGATCGGATCCTCGCCGTGGTCAAGGGCTCGGCCGTCAACAACGACGGCGCGGGCAAGATCGGCTTCACCGCCCCGAGCATCGACGGACAGCGCGAGGTCATCACCGAGGCCCACGTCGTGGCCGAGGTCTCGGCCGACGACATCTCCTATCTGGAGGCGCACGGCACCGGGACCGTCCTGGGCGACCCGGTCGAGTTCGCGGCCCTTCACGAGTCCTTCGCCGAGGGGACCGACCGGCGCGGGTTCTGCGTGCTGGGCTCGGTCAAGGCCAACGTCGGGCACCTGGCCGGGGCGGCAGGGGTCACCGGCTTCATCAAGACCGTGCTCGCCCTGCACCACGGTGAGATCCCCCCGCATCCGCACTTCGACCGTCCGAACCCGGAACTGGACCTGGCCGCTAGCCCGTTCAGGATCAACACGGAGCCACTGCCGTGGCCCGCGGGCGACCTGCCCCGACGGGCCGGGGTCAGCTCCTTCGGCATGGGGGGCACCAACGCCCACGTGGTGCTGGAGGAAGCGCCCCAGGAGCTGCCCGCCGTGCCGGAGACCGCGGGCCGCCGGCTCGTGGCCGTCAGCGCGGCCTCGCCCCGAGCCCTTACTGAGGCGCTCGGCGCCCTCGCCGACCGGCTCGACCACGATCCGCGGCTCGATCTGGCGGACGTGGCCTTCACCCTGCGCGTCGGGCGACGCGAGTTCCCGTACCGACGGGCCGTCGTGGCCGACGGTCCCCGGGAGGCTGCCCAGGAGCTGCGCCGGGCCGCCCGCTCCGCGGACCTGCCGCCGGTCGAGTTCGCCCCGGACGTCGCCCTGCTGCTGGGGCCGGCCGCGGCGGCCGGGTTCGGCGCCGTCGCCGAGGACGCGCCGGTGCTGCGGGACGCCCTGAGCCTGGTCGAGGAGGAACTCGTCGCGATCGGGGTGGCACCCGCCACCGCCGCCGACATCGTCACCGCGGCCCTCGAGGGGCGAGCGGCCTCCCCCCCCGCGGGGCCCACCGCCTTCGTGGCGGCACACGCCCTGGCCGAGCTGTGGACGCGGTCCGGCGTGACGCCGACGGTCCTCGTGGGGACGGGCGTCGGGGAGCTGTCGGCCGCCTGCCTGGCCGGCATCCTGACGCTGCGCGAGGCCCTGGCCGTGGTGGCGTGGGACGCCGGACTGCTGTCCACCGCCCCCGTCCTGACCCCGCGGGCCGGCTCCGTACCGGTGTACTCGGCCGACACCGCCCGCCCCCTGCGGGCCGAGGAGATCGCCGAGGTACAGCGCTGGAGGGAGCGGTTCGGCGGCGCCGCCGACCTGACGGCGGCGCTCTCGGCCGCGGTCGCCCCCGAGACACTGCTCCTCGCGGTGGGCGCGACCGCGACCGCCGCGCCCGGCGCGGTGGTGCCCTGCCCGGCGAGCGGCGAGCGCGGGGCGACGGAGTTCGGCGTGCTGGACGCCGGCGCCCTGCTGTGGACGGCGGGCGTACCGGTGGACTGGACCGGCTGGCGGCCGGGCCGGCGCCGACGCGTCCCCCTGCCCACCCACCCGTTCCACCGGCGGCGCCACGTGGCGCGTCCGACCCCCGCCGCCGAGGCGCCCACGGCGACGGCTCCGGCCGCTGCCGAGGAGCCCGCGCGCCGGGCACGGCCCGCCGACTGGCTGTTCGCCGAGTCCTGGCATCGGCTGCCCCTCGGGGGACCGTTCGGCGGGTCCGTCGACACCCGGCCCTGGCTGCTGCTGTCCGACGAGGGCGGCCTGGGGCAGGCGCTGCGCGCCGAACTGGCCCGCCACGGGGTTCCGAGCGTCACCGCACGGATCGGTACGGGATTCGCGCGGGTCGGCGCTGCTTCCTTCACGGTCGACCCGAAGGACCCCACAGGGATGTGGGACCTGTTCGCGGCGCTCGCCGAGGACGGTTCGCTGCCCGGTACGGTGGTCCATCTGTGGTCCCTGGACGACGGAACCGGGCTGGAGCCGGACGACGTGGAGAACGCCCGACAGCGGGGCTTCGACACCCTGGTCGAGCTGGCGGGCGAGCTGGCACGGCGGTCCCCGGCCGGTTCGGGCGCCCGGATCCAGGTCGTCGCCCGCGGCCTCTTCGACGTGCTGGGCGGCGAGACCGTCTCGCCCGCCACGAGTACGGTGCTCGGGGCCGCCGCGGTGATACCCCAGGAGTTCCCGCGGTTGACGGCCCGCTGCCTGGACCCGGGCGACGATCCGCTGCCCGCCGAGCGCCTGCTGGCGGAGCTGGACGGACCCTCGGACGAGCCGGTGCTCGCGTTCCGCCGTGGCCGGAGGTGGGCCCGACGCTTCGAGCACACGGCGGGCGACGGGGCAACGGCCCCGTCGGCCCTGCGCCCCGGCGGCACGTACCTGATCACCGGAGGGCTCGGCGGGATCGGCCTGACCCTCGCCGAGCACCTGGCCTCCACCGTGGGCGCCCGGCTGGTTCTGACCGGCCGGTCCGCCTTCCCGGAGCCCGCCGAGTACGACGCGTGGCTCCGCGAGCACGGACCGGACCACCCGGCCGGCCGGCGCGTCGCGCGGGTGCGGGACCTGGCCGAACGCACCGAGGTGCTGGCCGCTTCCGTCGACGTGACCGACGAGCGGGCCATGGCGGACCTGGTGGCCGAGGCCAGCCGTCGGTTCGGCCGGATCGACGGCTGGTTCCACGCCGCCGGGGTCCCGCTGGACCGGGCGGTGCGGTGGATCGGACGCTCCGACCGGCAGGCATGGCGTGAGGTCATGGCTCCCAAGGTCGACGGCGCCCTGGTCCTCGAACGGGTCTTCGCGGACCGGCCCGTCGACTTCGGCTGCCTGGTCTCCTCGCTCTCGTCCCTGGTCGGCGGTCTGGGTTACGCGGGTTACGCCGCGGCCAACGCCTTCCTCGACGCGATGGCGTCGGCCCGGCCGGACCGGCTCACGGTGAACTGGGAGGGCTGGGACCTCCCGGGACAGCAGCCGATCACGGACGGCGCCTCGGAGTCCTGGCAGGAGCTGCGTCGGCTCGCCCTGACCCCCGAGGAGGGGGCCGCGGCCTTCGACATGGTCCTACGACAGGTCGGGGAACGGCGACTGGCGGTCTCCACCTCGGACCTGGACGCCCGGATCCGTCGCTGGGCGGCTGGCAGTCCCCCGCCGGCCGGGGAGACCCCGGCGCCCGGCTCGGTCCCCGAACCCGTTCCGGGCTCCCTCGGAGAGGACCTGGAGCAGCGGCTGGCCCGAGTGTGGGGCGAGGTCCTGCACTGCGAGGTCGACCAGTTCGACAAGAGCGTCTTCGACCTGGGGGGCAATTCGCTGCTCCTGGTGGAACTCGCGCTCCGGATCGAGGAGAGCCTCGGTTTTCCCCTCCAGGCGACTGACCTGCTGGAGGCCCCCACCATCGCGCACCTGGCCGATCGGCTGCGGGCGAACGCTGGCGAAACCCCCGACGACGAATTGGCGAAAGCGGCACAACGGGTGGACCGGCGCGCTCGCGCCCGTGCCTCCCGCAGAACCAGGAAGGGTCTCACCAGTGAATGACCATCCGAGCATTGCCGTCGTCGGCATGGCGGGGAGGTTTCCCGGAGCCGACAGCGTGGCCGAACTGTGGCGGTTGATCGAGGAGGGTCAGGAGGCCGTCCGGACCTACTCGGACGCCGAACTGCTGCGCGCGGGCGCCGACCCGGACGCCATCCGGGGCCCGAACTGGGTCAAGCGCGGGTCCCACCTCCGGGACGTGGAGTACTTCGACGCCGCCTTCTTCGGCTACACCGGCCGCGAGGCCGAGCTGATGGACCCCCAGCAGCGCATCTTCCTGGAGGTATGCCACGAGGCGCTGGAGGACGCGGGCCACGGTCCGGGCACCTTCGACGGGGCTGTCGGCGTGTACGCGGGAACGCGCCGCAGCGGCTACCAGGACCTGCTGGACCGGCCCGAGTACGACAACGTCACCGACTCCTTCGTCAAGCAGGGAAACGAGCCCGATGCCCTGGTCACCAAGGTGGCCTACAAGCTCGACTGCACCGGGCCCGCGTTCACCGTGCAGACCTTCTGCTCCACCTCGTTGGTGGCCGTGCACCTGGCCTGCCAGCAGCTTCTCGACGGGGAGTGCGACCTCGCCCTCGCCGGCGGGGTGGCGCTGCGGCTGCCGCAGCACGTCGGCTACCGCTACCAGGAGGGGGGCACACTGTCCCCCGAGGGGCGGTGCCGTCCCTTCGACGCCGACGGGAACGGGCTGATCTTCGGTGACGGCGCGGCCGTCGTCGTCCTGCGGCGGCTGGAGGACGCGCTGGAAGACGGGGACAACGTCCTCGCGGTGATCCGGGGCTCGGTGATCAACAACGACGGCGCCCGACGGGCGGGTTACACCGCCCCCGGGGTGTCCGGCCAGGCCCGCGCCGTCCGGGAAGCCATACTCGCGGCCGCCGTGGACGCCTCGATGATCGGCTACGTCGAGACGCACGGCGCCGGTACCCCGTTGGGGGACAGCGTCGAACTCGCCGCGCTCACGGCGGCGTTCGACACGGATCTGCGGGGCGTCTGCGCCATCGGTTCGGTGAAGTCCAACGTGGGCCATCTCGACTCCGCGTCCGGGGTGACCGCGTTGATCAAGACGGTGCAGGCGCTGCGCCACCGGACCATCCCGGCCAGCCTCCACTTCGATGTGCCCAACCCGGAACTGGACTTCCTGAACAGTCCGTTCCACGTGAGCACCGAGTCGAGCGAGTGGCACCCGATCGACGGGCGTCGCATCGCGGGTGTCAACTCCCTGGGCATCGGCGGTACGAACGCGCACGTGATCGTGGAGGAGGCGCCGGCCGCGGCGAGCGCACCGACCGGGGCCGGGGAGCACCTGTTCGTGCTGTCCGCGAAGACTCCTGAGGCACTCGACCTGGCCGCCGGCGCACTGCGCCGGTTCCTCGAGGACCACCCCGAGGTCCCCACCGCGGACATCGCCTTCACTCTGCAGCGGGGCCGGCAGGCGTACCGTCACCGGCGCTGGTGGATCGCCTCCCACAACGAGGACGCGGCCCTCGCCCTGGCCGAGGGGCGGTACCACGGGAGCGACTCCGTCCGCGCCGGCGCCGAGCCCCCAGCCGTGCCGCCGACGGGTACGGACCCGCTGTCACGGTTGGGCGCAGCCTGGCTCGCGGGGGACCGGATCGACTGGACCACTCTCTACCGGGGCGAACGGCGCCGACGTGTGTCGCTCCCGACCCATCCGATGCTCCGCAAGCGGCACTGGCCCGAGACGGAGCCCGCACAACCTCCCACCCCGACCGCGCCGGCGCCCGTGTCCGCCGTGGCGCCGGCCGAGCACACCGACACCGAAGACGCAGCCGTGGCTGTTCAGAACGAGGACGTATCGATGAATTCCCTGCTCCTGGACGAACTCCGGACCCTCGTGGCCGCCCGGTTCAAGATCCACCCCGACGAGTTGGACGACAGCGTTCCGTTCCTGGAGATGGGCGCCGACTCGCTGCTGCTGCTGAGCATCCTCCAGCCGCTGGAGGAGAGGTACGGCTGCAAGCTCTCGATGAGGCAGTTCTTCCGGGAGTTCCAGACCCTGGCCGAGCTGGCGGTGTACCTGGAGAAGACCGCCGACGCCGACCGGCTGCCCACGGCCGCCGCCGCACCGGCTCCGGCGGCCGCCCCTGTGGCGGAGCCGGTCGCTCAGGCGCCCGTCGCTCCCGCGCCCGCCGTCACGGAGTCGACCGCACCCGCGCCGGCCGCCCCTCGGCAGATCGCCGCCCCGGCCGTCGAAAACGCTCTTCCCGCGGTTCCCGCGTCGGTGTCGCCGGCGTCTCCCGCCCCGCAACAGGTCGGCCCGGTCGCCGCGGTCCCGATGTCCGCCATCGAGCGCATCGCCGCGGAGCAGCTGAAGGTGATGGGCCGTCAGCTCGACCTCATGGGTGGCGCGGCGGCCGTCGTGCCCGCCATCGAGACCGCCGTACCGGCGCCTGCCGTGCTCCCGGCCGTGAGCTCCGAGCCCGTCGCGGCGCTCGAGGCCGCGGCGCGCGTGGAGCCGGCGGTGCCATCCGCGGCGGCGCGGACCGCTGCGGCGGCACAGACCGTCGCGGGAGCACAGACCGCCGCGCCCATCGTCCCGCTCGCCCCGCGCATGCGCTCGCAGGCGCAGATCGCGGACACCGCGGCCCGCACCCGCTACCTGGAGTCGTTCACCGATCGTTTCTCGGCGAAGATGGCCAGGTCGAAGGAGTTCGCCCAGCGCTTCCGCCCGGTCATCGCCGACAGCCGGTCCACCATCGGCTTTCGTATGTCCACCAAGGAACTGCTCTTCCCGATCGTCGCCGAGCGCGGTCGCGGAGCCCGCCTGTGGGATGTCGACGGCAACGAGTACGTCGACCTGACCATGGGCTTCGGCGTGCACTACTTCGGGCACCAGCACGCGCCGATCGTCGACTCCCTGCGCGAGCGCATGGACACCGGATTCGGACTCGGCCCCCGGACCGAACTGGTTGAGGACGTCGCCGCGAGCATCCTGAAGCTCACCGGGATGGAGCGGGTCGCCTTCGTCAACACCGGAAGCGAAGCGGTCATGACGGCCGTACGGCTGGCCCGCGCGGCCACCCGCCGGGACCGGATCGTCATCTTCTCGAACGGCTACCACGGTCACGCCGACCCCGTCCTCGCCGCCCCCACCTGGGTGGACGGCGAACTGCGCACCAAGCCGATCGCCACCGGCGTGACCCGGCGCAGCGTGGAGGACGTGGTCGTCCTCGAGTTCGGCACCGAGGCGGCGCTGGAGTACATCGAGCAGCACGGCCCGGAGCTGGCCGCCGTCATGGTGGAGCCGGTGACGACCCGGCATCCGGGCGATCAGCGTCCCGATTTCCTGCGCAAACTGCGGGAGCTGACCCACCGGCACGGTGCGAAGCTCATCTTCGACGAGATGGTCACCGGCTTCCGCGCCCACCCGGGCGGCATCCAGGGCCTGTACGGCATCGAGGCGGACCTCACCACCTACGGAAAGATCATCGGCGGCGGTCTTCCGCTCGGCGTGGTCGCCGGCCGCGGCGGCGTGATGGACTCCATCGACGGCGGTGTGTGGAACTACGGCGACGACTCCTTCCCCACGGTCGAGTCCACCTTCTTCGGCGGCACCTTCTGTCAGCACCCGCTGTCGATGGTCGCGGCCAAGACCGTGCTGGACGAGCTGATCGCCTCCGGTCCGGCGCTCCAGGAGGCCCTGGGCCGCCGCACCGCCCTGTTCACCGAAGCCCTGAACGCCGACTTCCGCGCCCTCGACGTGCCGATCACAGTCGACCGTTTCGCCTCGCTCTTCCGGTTCGAGCACGAGGCGAACATGGACCTGTTCTTCTACAACCTGTTGGAGAAGGGCGTCTACATCTGGGAGTGGCGCTGCTGCTTCCTGTCCACCTCGCACACCGACGAGGACCTCGCTTTCGTCCGCAAGGCGATCCGCGAGTCGATCGGCGAACTGCGCGAAGCGGGCCTGCTGGCACCGCTCTCGGCCTCGGCCCCCGCGCTCGCCCCGCTGTACGGTCCGGACGGCGCCGCGCTGCCGCTGTCCGATCCGCAGGCCGCCGGCGCCCTGACCGCCCCGGCGCCCGCCACGCCCCGGGCCGCGGCCCCGGCTCCGGCGGTGGTCGAGGACAAGGCCCTGACGCTCCCGGTGGGCCGGGCCCAGAAGCAGCTGTGGGCCCTGGCCAACCTGTCCGAGGACGGCTCCCTCGCGTACGACCTGCACGTCGACTTCTGGCTGGACGGCCCCTTGGACCGCGCCGCACTGCGCGTGGCCGTACGGGGCCTCCTCGCCCGCCACCAGTCCCTGCGTCTGACCATGGCCCCCGACGGCGAGAGCGCGCTGGTGCGCCCGGTCGCCGAGATCTCCCTGGACGACGTCCTCACCTTCGAGCGGGCCTCCGGCCCCGCGGAGCTGGACCGTCTGCTCGACCCCGCCGGGCGGAGCCCGTTCGACCTGGTGCGCGGCCCGCTGGTGCACGTACTGGTCGTCGAGTCCGCTCCGGAGCGACACCTGCTGCACCTGCGGGTGCACCACCTGATCGCCGACGGCTGGTCCACCGTCCCGCTCATCGGCGACCTCACGGAGCTGTACTCGGCGGCCTGCCGGGGCACGGAGGCGAAGCTGGACCCGGCCCCGCAGCCGGGTGACTTCCGCGCCTGGCAGGACGAGCTCGCCGCGGCCCCCGAAGCCGCCGCTCACCGCGACCACTGGGCGACTGTGCTCAAGGGGGCCGCGGAGTCGGCCCTGCCCGGCTCCGACCAGGGCCAACTGCCCACGTTCCGCAGCGAGCGCCGCACCCTCACCCTCGACTCCGACTTCTTCGCCCGGCTGCGGCGGGAGGCCGGCGCCCAGGGCGTGACGCCGTTCGCCTACCTGGTCTCGGCCTGGGGCATGTTGCTGCGCCGGATCACCGGGCAGGACGACCTGATCATGCTGGCCCCGTCGGCCGGGCGCCCGCCGCACCTGGAGCAGATGGTCGGCTACTGCACCAACCTGATGCCGCTGCGCTTCCGTGTCGCGGGTGATGCCCAGGTCGGTCCGTGCGTGGAGGATATGCAGGACCAGCTCCTGGACGCCATGGAGCACGACACGCACCCCTTCGCCGACACCGTCGCCGCCGTCGACGCGCAGGCCCCCGGGCTGTCCCGCCGCCTGTTCACCAACGTGATCGTCTTCGACCGCGAGGTGCCGCTGCCCGCGGTGCAGGGGCTGACGGTCTCGGAGGCCGCCGTGGCCCCGCGCCGCCACAGCCCGTACCCGCTGATGGTGACGATCACCGACACGGGCTCCGGTCTGCGCTGCGACTTCGACGTTCAGCGTGACGTGCTCCCGGCGGGCATGGGCCAGCAGATCCCCGGCATGTTCCGGAACCTGCTGACCGAGATGGTCGCCGACAGCGGCCGCTCCATGGCGGCCATCGACATCCTGGACGAGGACGAGCGCGCCCTGATCCTGGGATGGGGCCGAGGCCCGGAGATCGAGCTGGGCGACCTGACGGTCTGTGAACTGTTCGAGCGCCAGGCGGCCGAGACCCCGGACCGGACCGCGGTGGTCTGTGAGGACCGTGTCCTCACCTACGCCGAGCTGGACGACCGGGCGAACCGGCTGGCCGAGGTCCTGCGCGACCGACTGCCGGTCGGCCCGGAGACCATCGTCGGGATCCGGCTCCCCCGCTCCGAGCGGTTCCTCGTCACCATCCTCGCCCTCTGGAAGTGCGGGGCCGCCTACGTCCCGCTGGAGCCCAAGCACCCCATCCGGCGCCACCTCACGGTGCTGGAGCTGTGCCAGGCCGTCGGCGTCGTCTCCGAGGCCGACCACGAGCCCGAGGGCGACACCACCCTGCCGTGGCTGCGGTACGGCGAACTGGTGGCCGAGGGCGCCCGCCTGGAGTCCGCCGCCCCGGTCGCGGACCGGCCGATGAACGCGCCGGCGTACGTGATGTTCTCCTCCGGCTCCACCGGCGAGCCCAAGGGCATCGTGATCGAGCAGCGGGCCATGCTGAACCACGTCCTCGCCAAGATCGAGGACTACGACGTGGACGGCGACTCCGTCCTCGCCCAGAACGCCCCCAGCTCCTTCGACATCTCGGTCTGGCAGTTCGTGGCGCCGCTCCTGAACGGCGGCTCCGTGCGGGTCTACCCCGACTCCGTGGTGGAGGACCCGGCCGTCCTCATCCGTCAGGTGGACGAGCACCGGGTCAGCACCCTCGAACTGGTCCCGAGCTACCTGGCGATGATGCTGGACGAGCCCGCGCTCACCGGCGGGCAGGTCCTCTTCCCGGCCCTTCGGCACGTCGTGCTCCAGGCCGAACCGCTCAAGCCCTCGCTCGTCGAGCGCTGGTACCGGAGCTTCCCGGACATCGCCATGTCGAACGCGTACGGCGCCACCGAGACCGCCGACGACGTCCTGCACCCGCGAACCCGGGTGCCCGACTCCGACCTGACTCCGACCGGCAAGCCGATCCGCAACGCCTCGATCTACATCGTGGACGAGGAGTTCCGGCTGGTTCCGCCCGGCGTCCGCGGCGAACTCCTGGTCGCCGGCGTGCCCGTGGGCCGTGGCTACCTGGAGCGGACGCCGGCCAACGCCGCGGCCTTCCTCCCGTACAACCCCGTCGAGCCGGAGCGCTCCGGACCGGTGTACCGCACCGGTGACATGGCCCGGTGGCGCGAGGACGGGGACATCGAGATCCTCGGCCGGGACGACCACCAGGTGAAGGTCCGGGGCCAGCGCGTCGAACTCGGCGAGATCGAGCGGGTCCTGCACGGACTCGACGGCGTCGCCGACGCCGTGGTCAAGGACTTCCCGGCGCCCGAGAGCGCCGGCGCCCGACTCGTCGCGTACCTCGTGGAAGCCGCGGGACGCACCCTGGACACGCAGGTCCTCAAGGCCGAACTCGGCGAGCGGCTGCCCGACTACATGGTCCCCGCCCAGTTCGTGGTCCTCGACGCCCTTCCGCTCAACACCAGCGGCAAGGTCGACAGGAAGGCACTGGCCGAGCCGGCCGCCCCCACGGGCAAGGCGGCCCCCGTCTCCCCCCGCCACTACCTCGACGACCTCGTCCTGCGCTGCGCCCGGGCCGTGATCGGACACGGGCAGATCGGACTGGGCGACGACTTCTTCCAACTCGGCGGCAACTCGATCAGCGCGGTCCGACTCGTGCAGATGATCCGCGAGGAGGCCCAGATCGAGCTGCCGGTGGTCACCGTCTTCGACCGGCCCACCCTGCGTGAGCTCAGCGACGCCGTGCTCGGCGCGTCCTTCGACGCGTACGCCCCGATTCCCCGCGCGGAGGCCAAGCCCGCCTACCGCACCTCGGCCTCCGAGGAGCGGATGTACTTCCTGTCGATGCTGGACCCGTCCAGCCGCCTCTACAACATTCCCATGGCCTACGTGGTCGACGGCACCGTCGAACTCGACCGGCTCCGGCACGCCGTGGACGCGGTGGCCGTCAAGCACGACATCCTGCGGACCACCTTCGACATGGAGGACGGCCGACTGGTGCAGCGGGTCCTCGACACCGTCCGGGTGCCCGTGTCGGACCTGGGGGTCACCGACGAGTCGCTGGAGGACCTGGTACAAGGCTGGGTCACCCCGCACGACCTGCGGACCGGCCCGCCGCTGCGGATGGCCGTCGCCCGCCGGTCCCAGGGCGAGGAGCACGTGCTGCTCCTCGACATGCCGCACATCGTCTTCGACGAGGGGTCGGTCGGCGCGCTCTTCCGCGACCTCTCGGCCGCCTACCGAGGCGAGCAGCTGGAGCCCGCGGCGCTGACGTACAAGGACTTCGCCGAATGGGAGCACGTCTACCGGACCTCGGAGGGCTTCCGTAAGGACCGCTCGTACTGGCTGGACCGCTTCCAGAACCCGCCGGCCACGGGGGACTTCCCGCAGCGCCCGCGCCCGGCCGTACTGGACATGGTGGGCCAGCGGCACTCCTTCTCCCTGGACGCCGAGCTGACCGCCGGGCTCCGCGCGTACTGCCGCAAGCACCGGGTCACCCCCTACATGGTGCTGCTCGCCGTCTTCAACACCCTGCTCTCGAAGTACACCGGCCAGCAGGAACTGGTGGTGGGCACGCCGGTGGACGGCCGCTACCACCCGGCGTGCGCGGACATCATCGGCATGTTCGGCAACTCCCTGCCGCTGCGGACCGCACCCGCGGACGGCAAGTCGTTCGAGGCCTACACCAACGAGGTGCGCGGCGCCGTCCTCGAAGGGCTCCAGCACCAGGCCTATCCGTTCGAGGAGCTGGTCCGGGAACTCGACCTCCCGCGTGACCCGAGCCGCAACCCGCTCTTCGACCTGATGTTCGTCTTCACCGACCTCAGCCACGCCAGCTTCGACATGGACGGTGCGGTCGGCACCCCGGCGCCGGTGAGCATCGGCGTCGCCCGCATGGACATGACCTTCTCCGCGTACGAGCGTCCGGACACCATCGAGGTCATCCAGGAATACGCCACCGACGTGTTCGACCTCGACACGGTCGAGCAGATGGCTCACCACTTCACCCACTTGGTCCGCCAGGCCCTGGCCGCACCGCAGCGGCCGCTGGCCGAGCTCAGCCTCGTCACCGAGGACGAGCGGGTGCGCCTGACCTCCGGACAGGGCACCTTCGAGTCGGTGCCGGACAACGACCTGACGCTGCACGAGCTGTTCGAGCGGGCCGTGGACGCCGAGCCGACCCGCACGGCCGTGGTGAGCGGCACCGTCCGGCTCGGCTACGCGGAGCTCGACGAGCGCGCCAACCGGTTGGCCCGGGTGCTCCGTGAGGACCTGGGCGTCGAACGGGAACACCCCGTCGGCCTCCTGCTGGACGAGCCGCACGACATCGTCACGGCCATGCTGGGCGTGCTGAAGGCGGGCGGCGCCTACGTGCCCTTCGACCGTTCCACGCCCCCGGCCCGGGTCCGCGACCTGCTGGCCCACAGCGGCGCCGGCGTCCTCATCAGCGACCTGCTGACGCAGGACGACGTGCCCGAGGGCGTCCGGCTGCTGCGTCCCGACGCGCCCGAGATCGCCGCGGCGTCCGGGGACCGGCTGCCCAACGTCAACGGTCCGGCCGACCTGGTGTACATCATGTTCACCTCCGGTTCGACCGGCCGGCCGAAGGGCGTGCTCGTCGAGCACACCGGCGTCCGCCGGGTCTCCCACAAGGCCGAGTACATACCGAGCCTCGACGGCGAGCGCGTGCTGCAGGCCACCAGCTGGGGCTTCGACGTCTCCGCGGTCAGCATGTACGGAGCCCTGCTGAACGGCGGCACGCTGGTCTGCCCGTCCCGGGGAGAACTCCTCGACCCCACCCTGCTGCGTGAGCTCGTGACGCGGGAGGACGTGGGCCTGGCCTTCTTCAGCACCGCCTTCTTCCACATGCTGGCGGACGTGGCGACGGACAGCCTGGAGCCGATCCGCACCCTCGTCGTCGCGGGCGAGCGCATGTCGGCGGAGCACGCCCGCCGCACCCTCGCCCGCCTCGGCGCCGGCCGCCTGATCAACGCCTACGGCCCGACCGAGGGGACGGTCTTCGCCACCGCCTTCCGGATCGAGGAACTCGACGAGGACACCGTCTCCGTGCCCATCGGGGCCGCCGTGGACGAGACCCGCGTCTACATCCTCATGCCGCACGGTGAGCCCGCGCCCGAAGGCATCGCGGGCGAGCTGTGCATCGCCGGGCCCGGCGTGGCCCGCGGATACCTCGGGGCCGAGGACGACACCGACGGCCCCTTCCAGCCCGACCCCTTCGTGCCCGGGGACCGCATGTACCGGACCGGGGACGTGGCACGCCTGCTCCCCGGCGGCCTGGTGGACTTCATGGGCCGCCGCGACGACCAGTTGAAGATCCGGGGCTTCCGCGTGGAGCCGGCCGAGATCGAGGCCGCGCTGCGCACCTGCGCGGGGATCAAGGACGCCCGCGTCGTCGCCCGGGTCGCCGAGCACGACGGCGAGCTGGAGCTGAACGCGTACCTCGTCGGAGACGAGGGGCTGCGCATCCCCGCCGTGCGTGAGGAGTTGCGCTCCCTGGTGCCGCACTACATGCTGCCCGGTCACTACGTCGCCATGGACCGGCTGCCCCTCAACTCCAGCGGCAAGGTGGACAGGAACGCCCTGCCGCAGGCCGAGCGCCACTCGGAGCCCCGCCCTGCCGAGGGGGACGGAGCCCGTACCGCGACGGAGGAGCGACTGCTCAGGGTCTGGGTGGACGTCCTGGACCTGTCTTCCGCATCGCCCTCCGACAACTTCTTCATGGTGGGTGGCCACTCGCTGAAGGCTGTAGCCCTCATCGCCGAGGTACGCGAGATCTTCGACGTGGAGGTGCGACTGATCGACTTCCTGGCCGCACCGACCGTCCACAACCTTGCCGAGCAGATCGACAACCTGCTCTGGGCGGCGGGCGGCGCTCAGGACGCCGCGCCCACGGACACCCACGAGGAGATCGTCTTCTGATGAACACCCCCCTTCCCGACAGCCTCCAGGGGCTGATGTCCCGCCTGCGCGGCCTGGGTGTACGGCTGCGCGCCGACGGGGACCGGCTCGCGCTCGACGCACCCAAGGGGGCGATCGACGCCGACCTCGCCGCGCTCATCCGGCGGTACAAGGAGGACCTGCTGCGCACCGTCGCCCGGGCCGGCGAGGTCCGGGCGACAGGCTCCGGGATCCCGGCCGCCGCGCCCGCCGAGTCGTACCCCCTCTCCGCCGCCCAGAAGCGCCTCTACTTCACGGCACTGCTGGACCCCGAGGTCACGACGTACAACATCCTGGACGTCTTCCAGATCGACGGACCGGTGGAGTCGGACCGGCTGGAGCGGACCCTGCGCGCGATGGTGGCCCGGCACGAGGGCTTCCGGACCGCGTTCGACCTGCGGGGCGAGGATCCGGTCATGCGGGTGCTTCCCGAAGTCGCGATCCGGCTGGAGCGGGTGCACGCCCCGGAGTTCACCCCGGAACGCTCCGGTGAGTTCGTGCGCCCCTTCGATCTGACCGAGGCACCGCTGCTGCGCGCCTGGTTGGTGGAGGTCCGTGCGGACCTGCACTACCTGGTCACCGACAAGCACCACCTGGTCTTCGACGGAGGCTCCCGGGCCGTGTTCGCGCGTGACTTCGTGCGGGCCTATCTCGAAGAGGAGGCCCCGCCGCTCGCCCTCGGCTACAAGGACTACGCGGTGTGGCAGGCCGACGGGGACGGTCCGGAGATCCGCCGCATGGGCGCGTACTGGGACGGGGTCTTCGCCGACCGGGCCGACGATCCGGCGACGGTGGCCCGGGCGTACCCGGAGCTGTGGGGCACCCCGCCCCGGCGGGCGCACCTGGACCTCGGCACCAGCACGGTGGAAGCCGTCCGCCAGCTGTGCCGGGAGCGCGGATCCTCCCTGCCGATGTTCCTTCAGGCCGTGTGGCACACGGTGCTGCACGGATACAGCGGCCAGCGGGAGATCGTGATCGGACACCCCGTGGACGTACGGGCCGGTGCGGGCCTGGAGGGCCAGATCGGGCTGTACGTCAACACCGTGCCGATCCTTTCCCGGCCGCGGCCGGAGCTGCCGTTCATGGAGTACGCCCAGGAGATCCGCGACAGGATCATCGCCGGGCTGGACAACGGGCGGTTCCCCTACGACACGGTCGTCGACCGGGCCTCCGCCCGCCGCAACGTCAAGGAGGACCCCCTCGTGGACGCCTTCTTCAACGTGGCCCACGCGGACGTGGCCGGCGCGGGCCCGTGGGAGCGGATCGGGCTCCGCGAGGTGCCGGGCGACCCCCGAGCAGCGCTGCCCGAACTCCCGTGCCTGGCCTGCCGGTTCGACCTCACCCTGAGTGTCATCGAGATGCCGCAGGACATCCGGCTCGCCCTGGAGTGCGTCACTTCCCTCATGGACGAGGAGACGGTACGCGGCCTCACCGCAGGCCTCGGCGAGGTCGTCGAGCGGGTGCTGGCCGACCCCGGGGTGACCCTCGGGGACCTGGTCGGAACCCGCCGGCCGGCGGATCGAGCGTCCGAAGGATGATCACCGGGAATCCGCTCGACCTGCACTTCCCGGACGTGTTCTTCGAGATGGCCGGGCTTGTTCCGGGGGGCCGGATGATGTTGAAGCTCGAGGGCTTCAACATCACCGGCTCCATCAAGCTCAAGTCGGCGCTGTTCATGGTCGAGCACCTGGAGCGGAGCGGACTGCTGGTACCGGGCCGCTCCACCGTCGTCGAGTCCTCGTCGGGGAACCTCGGCGTCGCCGTCGCCCTCATCTGCCGGATGCGCGGATACGGGTTTGTCTGCGTGACCGATCCGAACGTCTCGGCCGTCAACCTCCGGGCGATCCGGGCGTACGGTGGCCGGATCGATCGGGTGGACACCAAGGACGAGCAGGGCGGCTACTTGCGCACGCGCCTGGACCGGGTGGCCCAACTGTTGACGGAGGACCCGGACCGGGTCTGGCTCAACCAGTACGCGAACCCGGCCAACGCCCGGGCCCACGCCCAGTGGACGGCCCGGCAGATCCTGCAGTCCGTGCCGGACGTCACCCACCTGTACGTCGGCACCGGGACGACGGGGACGATGATGGGGCTGGCCGAGAGTTTCGCCCGGCTGTCCCCGCAGACCGAGCTGGTGGCGGTGGAGCCGGAGGGCTCCGTCACCTTCGGCGCCGCCCGGCCGGGGCGGCGCCGGCTCCCCGGCCTGGGCACCAGCAGCCCTCCGGCCATCGCGGACGCCGGCCGGGTCCATCGCATCGTCCACGTGGCGGAGCGGGACGCGGTCCGCCGCTGTCACCGGACGCTGGAGTCGCACGGCCTGCTCGTCGGCTCGTCCACGGGCTACGTCCTGGAGGCCGTCGTGGCGGACGCCGACGGCTTCGCCCCCGACAGCGTCGTGGTGGGCGTCTCGCCTGACTTCGGTGACAAGTACCTGGACACGCTCTACGACACCGAGTGGCTGGAGGCCAACTTCGAGGACGCCGCGGAGGCGTTCCCCAGTGTCGGAGAGGACGTAGGGCCGCGTGCGCCGCTGTGCGGCCCGTTGAGCGAGATCCTGAACCACCCGCAGGGGGACGGGGAGGCGCCGGCGCCGCTCTCCCCCCTGACCCAGCCCACACACTGACAGAGAGAGACCCGTGACCCTTCCCAGCTTCCACGTGATCGGCGCCCGTGCGGTGGCCGAGATCCTCGCAGACCGGCACCGCGACATCGTCGACCTCGTGGCGGACACCTACCGGCTGCACGGCGAGGGCGCCACCACCAATCCCGACAGCTACTTCCTCCGCTTCGCCGACCGGCCCACCTCGCGGATCATCGCGCTTCCGGCGCGGGTCCGGGGCAAGGAGGACGTGGCGGGCATCAAGTGGATAGCCAGCTTCCCCGAGAACCACGACAGGGGCCTGCCCCGGGCCTCGGCGGTGGTCATCCTCAACGACATGGCGACGGGCATGCCGTTCGCATGCGTCGAGGGCTCGGCCATCAGCGCGACCCGGACCGCCGCCTCGGCGGCTCTGGCGGCCGGGCTCCTGCACCCGACCAAGGACGTGGAGCGGATCGCCGTGCTCGGCGCGGGCCCCATCGCCCGGACGATCCACGAGTTCCTGACCGCGTCGGGCTGGCGGGCGGGCCGCCTCGTGGTGCACGACCTCGTGGCCGAGCGGGCGGCGGCCTTCGCCGACCGGGCCCGCGAGCGGGGCCAGGAGGCCGAGTCGGCGGCGAGCGCCGAGGACGCGATCCGAGGTGCGGACCTCGTCGTCCTCGCCACCACCGCCGCCGAGCCCTACCTGCACGACGCCTCGCTGTTCACGCCCGGGCAGACCGTGCTGAACGTCTCCCTGCGCGACCTGGGCGTGCCGGTGGTCCTGTCCGCCCAGAACGTACTGGACGACGTGGACCACTGCCTGAAGGCGGCGACCTCGCCACACCTTGCCGAACAGGCCAGCGGCGGCAGGGAGTTCGTTGCCGGAACCATCGCCGACGTGCTGGCGGGGCGGCTGTCGCCCGACCCGGACCGGGTGCGGGTGTTCTCCCCGTTCGGGCTGGGCGTGCTGGACCTGGCGCTGACCGGCTTCGTTTTCGACGAGGCGGTCTCCCGGGGGCTCGGGACCGTTGCCCCCGACTTCTTCGGCCTCGACGGTTCCTGAACCGACGCGTTCTCTCCGGTCTTGTGACCTGGAGACCCGGAGACCCGAGACCCGGAACGATCAGGCCCCCGTACCGAGCGCTGCTCCTGGTACGGGGGCCTTTTCGTCCGGGGTCACGACTCGGTGGCCACAGGCTCCTCCGGTGACGTCTCGGACTCCTCCTGGCCGAGCGTCCGCAGCTTGCGCACCTGGGACAGCAGCGGCCAGACCATGGAGGTGAGCAGGCCGACCGAGGCGACGACGAGGGTGTTCGCCAGGCCGAGCGCGGTGCTCGCCATGGCGCCGCCGACGAGGGCGCCGAGCGGGTTCACGCCCCAGCTCATGAAGCGGACCGAGGCGGTGATGCGCCCCATCAGGTGGTCCGGGACGAGCGTCTGCCGGATGGTGTTCACGCACACGTGCATGACCACGATGCCGAACACCCAGCTGAACTGGGAGATGCCGATGAGCGTCAGGCCCACCGGCTTGTCGAGGAGGTGGGCGAAACCGACCGGGATGGCCGTGATGCCCGGCAGCGCGTAGCTCAGGACCAGGGTCGGTCCGATGCCCAGCCGGGTGATCACCCGCTGGTTCACCGCGGCGGCGATCAGGCCCGCCGCACCGCCGAGCATGGTCATCGCGCCCAGCGTGAAGGGGTTCATCTCCACGTCCCGGATGGCGTAGAGCAGGTAGAGGGCGGCGAACATGGCGCCGAAGAAGTTGAAGTGCGTCGCCGCGATGGCCAACGGCCATTGGTACCGGTCGCCGCGGAGCAGCTTCAGTCCGCTGACGACGGCGTCCCAGTGACGTTCCTTCTCGGCGCCCTCCGGCTTCTCGGGGTGGGCCTTGGGCATGCCGAGAAGGGCGACACTGCTGACGACGTAGGTGGCCGCGTCGACCAGGAGGGCGACGGGGGCACTGAGCCACTGGACCAGGGTGCCGGCGATGCCGGGGCCGGCGACGTCGCCGACCGCCTCGCTGCCCTCCAGCCACGAGTTGGCCGGGCCGATGTTCTTGGCGCCGACGAGCCGGGGCATGTACGGGACCATGGCGCTGTCGAAGAGCAGGGTGAACGCGCCGACCAGGAAGGCGGCGAGAGCCAGCACCCAGATGTCGAGCGCGTCGGCCCAGGCGAGCAGGGGAACCGCGACCAGGACGATCAGCCGTCCCAGGTTCGCGACGTGCATCATCAGGGTTCGCTCGTAGCGGTCGGCCCACACCCCGGCCGACAGCCCGAACACCAGGTTGGCGGCGCCCGCGGCGGCGGTGAGCAGGCTGGTCTCCCAGGCGCCGGCGTCCATGGTGAGCACGGCGAGGAGGGGCAGGGCCAGCGTGGTCACCTGAGCGCCGGTCAGGGATATGGATTCGGCGGTCCACAGGCGGAAGAAGCCTGTGGCCGCCAATGCTGATTTCTTGGACACGGAGTGTGGTTCCTCTGTTCGGATATCGGCAGAGCGTGTCACCCGAGGGTGACGGGAAGACGGGAATAGCCGCGGAGGTTGAAGATCGGCCGCAGTTCCGCCTCGCCGTGGAGGGCGAGTCGCGGGAAGCGGGTGACGAGTGCCGGGAGGGCGACGGCGGCCTCCAGCCGGGCGAGTGACGCGCCCAGGCAGTAGTGGATGCCACCGCCGAACGAGGTCGACTTGGGCCCCTCGCGGCGGATGTCGAACCGGTCCGGGTGGGCGAAGTGCCCGGGATCCCGGTTGGCCGCGCCGAGGAAGGCCACCACCCGGCTTCCTTCGGGGACCGGGACGCCGCCGATCTCCGTGTCACGGATCGCGTGCCGCATGGTCCCCTGGATGGGGGCGTCGTAGCGCAGGACCTCCTCGACGGCCGCTTCGGCCAGCGTGGGGTCGGCCAGCAGGGCGGCACGTTGTTCGGGGTGGCGGAGCAGCGCCATCACGCCGTTGGTGATGAGGTTGACGGTGGTCTCGAAGCCCGCGATGAACAGCAGCATCACCGTCTGCAGCAGCTCGTCCTCGGTCAGGCCGCCGTCGCGGTCCCGCACGGCGATCAGGGCGGAGATCATGTCGTCCTGCGGCGACCTGCGGCGTTCCGCGATGAGGTCGGTGAGGTACGGGGCCAGTTCGCGGATCGCCCGGTCGGACCGCTCGTACGCCTCCTCGAAGGAGAAGAGGTCGAAAACGACCGAGACGGCCGCGGTGGGACCGCGCAGCCAGGACCAGTCCGATTCCGGCACGCCGAGCAGCGCGCCGATCACCGACACGGGCAGCGGGAAGGCCATGAGGTCGTGGACGTCGACCGGGCTGCCGTCCGCCCCGGCGTCGGCCATCATGTCGAGCTCCGCCGTGACCAGCGCCTCGATCCTGGGCATCAGCTCCCGGACGCGCCGCGGGGTGAAGGACCCGCTCACCAGCTTCCGCAGCCGGGTGTGGTCCGGAGGGTTGCGCTGCAGGAGGGACCCACCCATCACGACGTTGGTCGGACTGTCCCGCCAGTCGGGTTCGTTGAGGTCCATCCAGGCCGCGTCCTCGACCTGGAGGTCCGGGGACCGCAGGGCCCGCGCGCAGTCCTCGTACCGGGTGAGGACGGTGACCCCGTACCGGCTCACGTGCACCGGGGCCAGCTCGCGCAGCCGGGCGTAGCGGGAATAGGGGTCCTCCCGGCCCTGGCGGGTCTGGAGTTCGAGGAAGACCGCGTCGGCCTCCGACGTCGTGTCCCAGGAATCGCTCGGGAGCTGGCTCGTGGTGGGGGAGGGCAGGGAATCCAGCTCGCTCATAGCCTCGTCTCGTCGTGAGGGGAAGGGGTGGGAGGGCGATGCAAGGTCGGCTGAGGAGCGACGGGCCGAACAGGGGGAGAGAACGGAGTCCGATTTTGCTGCGGCACACGCAGGGTCAGGCGAGCTCGAACCGCCGGGCCGGGCCGCTGAAGTGCTTGGCGACGAGTGCGGAAACCGGTCCCACGCCGTCACCGGCAAGCATGGTGTAGTGGTTGCCGGGCACCTCGACCCTGGTGAGCCGGCCCCGTATGACGGGCTCCCAGCCAGAGACGGGGAGTGCGTCCTGCGAGGACTGCACGAGCAGCACCTCGGCCGAGACCGGCCGGGGACGGTACTCCGTCGCGGCCATCAGATTGGCCCGGAAGACCTCGAAACGCCGCTGCATCTCCCCGAGCCACCACTCCCGGTCCCCGCCGCGGCCCAGCTTCAGGTGGTCGAGCAGCGTGCCGAGCCGCTCCGCCTGGGAGAGCCGGTCGAAATCGGCGGCGAAGGCGGACATCGGCGAACCCAGCGAAGCCGTGACGTCGCGCATGTACCAGCGCGTGAAGGCGGCCGTGCTCGGGGGTTCGGCGAAAGGGGTCGGGAACTGCGTATCGATCATGGCCACGCGCGCGGCGTCGCCACGCCGCTCCAACAGCCGGGCCAGTTCGAAGGAGACGACACCGCCCATGGACCAGCCGCACAGCAGGTACTCGTTCACAGGACCGAGTTCGTTGTCCATCACCGCGAGGTAGGCGGACGCCATCTCCTCGACCGAGGTGTGCGGGACTCCGCCCGCCTCCAGCCCGGCCGCCTGGATGGCGTGCACCTGGAACTCCGGTGCGAGGGCCGAGGCCAGCACGGAGTACACCGCAGCGCTGCCGCTGACAGCGTGGACACAGAAGACCGGCCGCCGGCTGCCGTGGTCAGCGGAGCCGGTCGAAAGGGAGACGAGAGAGCCTCCGTGGGGTTGGGCATGCACCGCCTGCGTCCCTCCCCTGAGAAGTGGCGATAGCTGCTGCCAGGGCAGGCACGGAATCGATCGGCCGCCCGATTGGCTGGATGATCATATCGACTGCATGCGCTGTCGGGAAGATGCGAAGGCCGCTCGAAAACCGTCTCCCACCCGCACATATGCTCCGACGGTGGGCCGGGGGAACGAACCCCTGGAGTCGCGGCGACGGACGCCGCGGGGAGGGACGACGAACATGGACGAGACGAGTGGGGCCGAGTCGAACCGATGGCTGAGGGTCCTGCGCCCGAGCCCGGGCGACGCCCGACTGGTGTGCTTTCCCCATGCCGGTGGGAACACCACCTTCTACCACCCCTGGGTCGGGCTGCTCCCGCCACGGCTCGAACTGGCGGGGGTCCGCTACCCCGGCAACATGGAACGCAGCGGGGAGAGTTCGGCTCCCGACATCGAAACGCTCGCGGACGGCGCGACCCGGGCCATCCTGAGCGACGGGGACCGGCCGGTCGTCCTGTTCGGCCACAGCCTCGGCGCGCTCGTGGCCTACGAGGTGGCCCAGCGCCTCGAATACCAAGGCCGTCCGCCCACGGCCCTGTTCCTCTCGGGCCAGGCCGCCCCGCACCACCTGCGGCGGGGCTCCGTCGCGCTGCGCGACGACGACGACTTCTGGGCTGCGATCACCACGCTGGGCGGGATCGACGAACAGGTCTCCGCCGTCCCGGAACTCCGAGCCCTGGCCCTGCCCGGGTTGCGGAGCGACTTTCGGATCGCGGAGACCTACGGACCGCGCCCGGTCCGGGCGCTGCACTGCCCCGTGATCGTGTTCACGGGAGACGCGGACCCCACTCATGCGCCGGCCGGGGCCAGGGCGTGGAACGACGCGGCACGTGGGCTGTTCCGGATTCAGTCCTTCCCCGGCGATCACTTCTTCCTCGTGCCGTGGGCGGCCGAGGCCACGGGCGTGATCGCCGCCACCGTGGCGGAACTGCTGAGCGACCAGGCCGACACCGCCTCCTGCGTCGGCTCATCCTGATCGGCCCAGGCCGCATCAGGCACCGTTCGCCGTCCTCGGGCACGGCTCCTCGGCTGAGGCGGGAAGGGGCCGACACCGCCTCCTGCGTCGGCTCATCCTGATCGGCCCAGGCCGCATCAGGCACCGTTCGCCGTCCTCGGGCACGGCTCCTCGGCTGAGGCGGGAAGGGGGCGGCACTCCCCGCTGGTCGTTCCAGCAGAGGCAGCCAGCGTGTCGGTCAGCTGGGCGCCGTTCCCCTCACCCGAGGTCCGAGGCGCGCCGCGCACGTGGAACCGGGCAAGCCGAGGGTGATCGTGCGGTGGGGCGGCTATCAGTGGCAGGCGGTCACGATCGTGGAGGACTACGCGGCGCCGCAACGCTATCTGAACCCCCTTCCGCGGCCAGATCCCGCTCCTCCCGCTGGGGCCCCGCTACCGAACGCGACCGGCCGCCACCGGAGGCTCCTGCCCGGTCGGACTGAGAGTGGACTGCTGCCGAGAAGCCTCGATCGTGCATCTGGGAGCGCGGGCGCCGGAGCTGGGGATGGTCTCCGACCTCGCCGCCGGTTGTCTGCATGGCTGACCGCCTGTCGTCAGCCCTTCCCCAGGAACTGTCGCACTCCGCGTAGCCGGGTGCTCAGCCGGTGTTGAGTAGCGCGGCTGTCAAGGCGTACGTCGAGGGCTCCGGGCAGGTTGCTGTCTGTGCGGCGGCCGGCGGGCAGAAGGGTGGGATCGAGTTCGTCCCGGCGGGCGACGAGCACGCCGAGGGCATAGCGGCTGATGGCGTCGGCGCCGGCCAGGTGGAAGACGCCGGCGGCGCTGGAGACAGCGAGTTCCCAGAGCGCGGCTGCCAGGTCCGTGACGTGGACGGGACAGCGGACATCGTCCGTGAACAGCACTCCTTCCCGTGTCCCGGCGGCGAGCTCGTGGACGATGCGTTCGTGCGTGGACCCGCCGTCGCCGATGATCAGCGAGGTGCGGGCGACAACCGCCGTGGGGTGCAGGAGACGGACCGCCGTCTCGGCGGCTGCCTTCGCAGCCCCGTACGGAGTGACCGGATCGGGGAGTGCCGTCTCGTCGTAGTGAACGTCGGCCCCGGAGAACACGGCGTCGGTGGAGACGTGCACCAGGCGGACACACCGCCTCGCCGTTGCCGTGGCGAGCCGGAAGGAACCGTCGGCGGTTACGGACCAATCGGCGTCGCCGCTGCTGGCGTTGATCACGACACTCGGCGCCACGGTGTCGATGAGAGCGTCGATCTGGCGGGCGTCGCGCAGGTCGAGGTGGTGCCACGCGCCCCTGGAGCCTTTGGGGGGATGGGAGTTGAACGTCGCGGTCGCGATGTGGCCTGCGGAACTCGCTTGACGCAGCAGTTCAGCCCCGAGGAAGCCGCTGCCGCCGATGATCAACGCCGTCATGCGGCTACAAGGTAGTGGAGGCGGGTGCACCCGCGCGGTAGGACGGGAGGTTCCTTGACTGGATCAGAGGGTGGGAGCACGTTCCGGCCTACTGATCTTTGATTACGGGCTTTACGCGGGTGGGGCGAGTTCGAGGCCGGTTCCGGCCAGGAATGCGGTGAGGAGTTCGGGGTGGCGCTGGATGTAACGCAGGGCGCTCTTCGCGGCCCGGTGGAGCTCGTCAATCGAACGGAAGGCCCGGTTCGTGATCTTCTCCTTGGCGTGGGCCCAGAGCAGTTCGACGGGTTTCAACTCCGGTGCGTAGGACGGCAGCTGGATGATCGTGAGCCAGTCCTGCTGCTGCGCGTACTGCATCACGTGCTTGCTGATGTGGCTGGAGTAGTTGTCCCAGACGACGGTAACGGGCCGTCCAGGCGGCGGTGGAGCAGGGCGAGGAAGCGGGGGAAGTCTTTCTTCGTGTAGCCGCCGGACGGCTTGATCGCGTAGACGAGCCGCGGTTCCTCGCCGGGCCGATAGCAGATCCAGGCGACCATGCTGAGCTTGTCGTTGCGCTTGCCGGACAGACGCAGTACCGGGGTCCGGCCCACCTTGCCCCAGGTGCGGCGGACCGGGCCGTTCAGCCAGGCACCGGCCTCGTCCTCGAAACAGATCCACCCTCCGGAGGCTGTGACCTGCGCGGATGGGAGGCCGCCGGCCACGTTTCCGTGCACCATGCGGCGATCGCCTCCTCGTTCCGCTCCACGGCCCGCACTTTGGGTACCTGCCACGACCAGCCCATCCGGTCCAGCAGACGCCAGACCCCCGAGATCTCGTACCGCACCTCGAACCGCTCCTCGATCAGTACCCCGACCCGGGCCAGCGTCCATCGCTGGTCCTCCCAGCCGAACGCAGTCGGCCCCGCCTTGAGCAGCCCGTCGAGTTCCTGTTCCTGATCGTCGCTCAGATAAGCGTGGTTGCCCGTCCCCTTGGACCGGAGCACCTCCAACCCGCCCTCGCGCCAGGCCCGGTGCCACAGACCGGCCGCCTGTCGGGTCACCCCGAGCGCATCCGCGACCCTGACCGGCCGCATCCCTTGTTCGAATAGATCCGCCGCATGTAGCCGCCGCCGCTCCAGCTCAACTGGGCTCAACAACCGGCGCGTTCGAGTCCCCATACATCTGTTATGCCGCACATGCACAGGTCGACAAACGGCAGTCGTGCGTGTATAAGCACAGCCCGAGGATGACCGAGGGCACGCGGTCGACGGCGGCCATCACCTCGTCCCCGCCTTCTCGGGTTCGGGGGAGTTTCTGGTCCGGTGGATCAGCTCGCCGTACCACGCGGTCAGCGCCTGACCGAGGGGTCCGTCGATCTTGTCGGCCAGCCGTTCCGCGTCGTCACGTCGGCCGTCCTTCCACAGCCGGTAACTGCGCAGCGTCTCGGCCATCGTGTCCCAGCCCGGGTGGCCGGTCACGTCCCGGGCCTGGACCTGGTCGAGGAGGTCGTCGAAGCCGTTCCACGGCGTGGTGAGGTCCGGCATCGACGCGCTCGCGGAGAGTGTTTCTGTCGTCGCCTGATGGTGTGGGTGCGGGCGGAATCCGCTGGTCCACAGCTGGTGGTCTGTTGGGGTGGCGGGGTGAGTGAACGCAAGCCGTACCCAAGCGACTTGTCGGATGAGCAGTGGTCGTTGATCGAGCCGGTGATCACCGCGTGGAAGGACCGGCACCGCTCGGTCAGCGGTCACCAGGGCGCCTATGCGATGCGGGAGATCGTGAACGCGATCCTCTACCAGGGCCGGACCGGCTGCCAGTGGGCCTACCTCCCGCACGATCTGCCGCCGAAGAGCGCTACGTACTACTACTTCGCCGCCTGGCGCGACGACGGAACCGACCAGGTCATCCACGAACTCCTGCGATGCCAGGTCCGTGAGAAGGCCCGCCGATTAGAGGACCCGACCCTGGTGGTGCTGGACACGCAGAGTGTCCACGCGGCTGCCGGGGTCCCCGCCTCCACGACCGGCCGGGACCCGGCGAAACGGGTGCCGGGCCGGAAGCGGGCACTGGCCGTGGACGTTCTGGGCCTGGTCATCGCCGTCATCGTTCTCGCCGCGAGCGTGCACGACAACGCCGCGGGCATCGCCCTGCTGGACCAGGTCGCCGAACACACCGGCGACACCGTCCGCAAGGCGCTGGTCGACCAGGGCTTCAAGAACCAGGTCGCCGTTCACGGCACCCGCATCGGCATTGACGTCGAGATCGTCGAACGCAACCCGCAGGACAAGGGGTTCGTCCCGCAGCCGAAGCGATGGAGGGTCGAGCAGACCTACGGGATCCTGATACTGCACCGGCGCCTGGACCGCGACTACCAACACCACCCGGCCTCCTCCGTCTCCCGCGTCTACTGGGCGATGACCCACACCATGACCCGCCGGCTCACCGGCACGACCACCCCCACCTGGCGCGACCCGCAGGCGGTGACCGCATGAACATCCAGCCCCTGCTCGACGCGCTCGACATCCAGGAAGAAGCCGCCCTCGTCCTGGCCGACGACCTCCGCACCCAGATCACGGAACTGCAGAACCGGCTGCAGGAGGCCGAGACCCAGCTCGAACACCTGGCGATCACCCGGAAGACCGTCACCGCCCTCACCGAACGACTCCCCGCCCACCCGGTCTCGCCCGACCTGCCCGAACACCCGGACTATCCCCACATCCTCGCCGTCTTCAACGAGGCCACAGGCCCCCTACGAGCCCGTGACGTCTGCGAAGCCCTTGACCACGAACTGCTGCCGAAGAACATCGAAGGCACCCGCGCCAAGCTGAAACGCCTCGTCAAGCTCGACGTCCTCACCGAGGCCGACACCGGCATCTTCACCAGAAAGCAGTAGCCGACCGAAGCCCCGCCACCGCCAGCCCTGCCCCAACCTCACCTGGAAACGGACATCAACTCACGAACCGCCCTCTCAGAGGGCTCTACCTTTTTGACTGGGTTGGTCCTCCCACTCGTAAGGTGAGGGCACCCAGGGGAGCCGGGTGTGGCTATCAGAGGGCTGTCGACTCGTGGCTGGAAACGCTTCGCCGCCCGGCTTCCCACGACGACTCGGCCGCCGATTAGGAAGTGCGAACAAGTCGCTGCGTAGAGCAATGCCGGCGAGGTCGTCCGTGGCACGAACAGCACGAACAGCACGAACACGCACGTCAGGAGCATGATGAGCCGGATATGGGCGGGGATCGACAGCGGGAAGGGTCACCATCACGGTCTCGCACTGGATGCCGACGGCAAGACGCTGCTGTCGCGGCGTGTCGCCAACGATGAGCCCGAGCTGCTGAAGCTGATCGGTGACGTCCTCGACCTCGCCGACGGCCACGAGGTCACCTGGGCGATCGACATGACCGGCGGGGAACCCGCGCTGCTGCTGGCCCTGCTGGTCAACCACGGCCAGGAGGTCCTCTACATCCCTGGCCGCCTGGTGAACCGGGCGTCCGACGGTTACCGCGGCGAGGGCAAGACCGATGCCCGCGACGCCTACGTGATCGCCGACCAGGCCAGGATGCGCCGAGACCTGCGGCCCATCCGCCCCGGAGACGAGGCCGCCCTTGAACTGCGGCTGCTGACCGGCCGCCGCGCAGACCTGGTCGAGGACCGCACCCGCGTGGTGAACCGCCTGCGCGGCACCCTGTTGAGCATGTTCCCGGCCCTGGAACGGGCTCTGGACGTGACCAACACCGGCCCGCTCAAACTGCTGACGGGCTACCAGACTGCGGCCGCGATCCGCCGCGCCGGGGCCGCGCGGCTGACCAGGTGGCTGGCCAACCGCAAGGTCCGAAACGCAAGCTCCCTTGCTGAAACGGCAGTTGAGGCTGCCGAGCGCCAGCACACAGCTGTCCCCGGGGAGAAGACCATCGCGAAGCTGGTCCACACCCTGGCAGAGGAGGTGATGGCCCTCAACGAGCAGATCTCCGAGATGGACAAGCTCATCGAGGGCCGGTTTCGCGAGCACGAACTCGCCGACATCGTCCTGAGCGTCCCGGGCATCGGCGCTGTGCTCGGTGCAGAGTTCGTCGCCGCCGTCGGCGGCAGCCTGGACGACTTCGGCTCCCCGGACGCCCTGGCGGCCTTCGCCGGTGTCGCCCCCGCACCCCGCGACTCGGGCAAGGTCAGCGGCAACCTCCACCGACCGCTCACCTACCACCGACGTCTCCAGCGCGTCTTCTACACCTCCGCACTCGTCAGCGTCCGCTGCGACCCCAACTCCCGGAAGTTCTACGACCGCAAACGCGCCGAGGGGAAGAAACACGTCCAAGCCGTGCTCGCCCTCGCCCGCCGACGCGTCAACGTCATGTGGGCCTTGATCCGTGACCGACGGTGCTACGAGATCACACCCCCAGTGACCACGATCGCTTGACAACAACATTAGGAAGCGTTTATGTAGCCTTATTCCGGAATGCGGCTTCTATCTCTACACCTCTTTGAGGGCTTTCATTCGTTAGATGGTGAATGCCCACCCTCCAGTCACGAGTCCGAGTGTCCGTCTCATCCGCTTCCGCCTCCGGAAGTCCGTCTGGTTTGAAAATGATGCAGAACCGCCCGGCAGCCAGCGGAACCGAATCCTCCGGCATGCTCGTGCTCGCGTTGGGCCGTGAGCGAGCGAAAGCCGTACCCCAGCGACCTGTCCAACGCCCGGTGGGCCTTGATCGAGCCGACGTTGAGGGCCTGGAGAAAGGCCCGACTCGACCGCAGACCGACCGGACAGCCGGCCAAGGTCGACCTGCGCGAGGCGTTCAACGCGCTCCTCTACGTCAACCGCACGGGAATCCCCTGGAAATACCTCCCGCACGACTTCCCGAACCACGCCACCGTCTACGCCTACTACGCCGCCTGGCGCGACGAGGGAATCCTCGCCCAACTCAACTACGACCTCACCGGCCTGGCCCGAGTGAAGGAGGGGCGCAAGCCCGAACCGACCGCCTCCGTGATCGACACCCAGAGCGTCAAGACCTCCACCAACGTGCCCCTGACCAGCCAGGGAACGGACGTCGCCAAGAAGATCGTCGGCCGGAAGCGAGGCATCCTCACCGACACGCTCGGGCTCCTCCTCGCCGTGATCGTCACTGCAGCGAGCCTCTCCGAGAACGCCGTGGGAATACAACTCCTCAACCAGGCCAAGAAAACGTACCCGACCATCACGAAAAGCTGGGTCGACACCGGCTTCAAGAACGCCGTAGTCGAGCACGGAGCGCAGCTCGGAATCGACGTCGAAGTCGTCAACACCCCGGAGTTCGCGGTTTTCACGTCGTAAAAAGACGCTGGGTGGTGGAACGAAGCATCGGGTGGATCATGATGCACCGCCGCCTCGCCCGCGACTACGAGACCCTCCCCGCCAGCTCCGAAGCCATGATCCACATCGCCTCGATCGACAACCTCGCCAAGCGCATAACGGACGAGACCGCACCCACCTGGCGAGACACCCACTAGGGCGTAAAGGGCAATCTGCCTAAATCAAACGACCTCTCAGACCTTTCCGCGGCTGCACGTCGTCCTGGCGGGCAAGGAGGAGAACCTGCTCGACAACCGCTTCCAGGCGCTCGCCGCCGACGTGAAGGGAATCGCCGTCGCGGTGTGGGTGAACACCCTGCCCCGGCTCCAGCGCGGACAGCGGGTCCTGCTCCTCGAGGAAGCCGAGGACTACTGGCGCTGGACCATGAACGGCGTGTTCGACCGTCGCAGCCGGGGCCGCCGCAAGAAGGAGACCGCGCCGGCCGCCCCGCCGGAGCCGACGACCAGCACCGGTCGTGCGGCACCACGCGGCGGCTGGCGATGGCACCGTCCTGCACGGGGCGGTCCTGGCCCCGCGCACATCGGCGGGCAGCCGGAGCCCGGGCCTGGTGATGGTCGACGGGGCTGGTCCGACCAGGCAGGCGGATCTGTTGGGCGCTGCGGAAGAGTGCGCGAAACACGGCATACCGACACTGATCTACGACAAGCGCACCGCGGATACACCAACCCCCTCAGGCCGCGGTCTGCCACAGTACAGACCAACCGAGTGGCGAGATCGCCCTGTTGACGCCTTCTCGCGCCGCGTGCTTGCATCCCGCCATGCCGCCGCTGGAGCCTCTGACGCGCCGCTGCGCTGTGGACCTCGGCCGCCTTCCCGGCGCGCCGCCCAGTGCGCCGGCTCGCACTGTCCTCTCCCATGTCTGTCTGCTGTCTCAACGACGAGGAAATCTCATGCCTTCACCCGTCTCCGCCGCCCGCCACGACGAATCCGCGTACGACCGCCGCAGGCTGAGCCAGTGGCTCTCCGGGGACGCCAGGGCGGACGGGGTCACCCGCCGCCGGCTTCTGACCCTACTTGCCGCGACCGCCGCCGGGGCCGCGCTCCCCCCGCCGTACCTCGCCCACGCCGCCGATCCCACGATTGTCAAGCCGCTGCCGCCCGAGTGGTTCATCCGGCGCGACACCAACGCCGAGACCCGCTGGGAGGCGCTGCGCGGAACCGGCCACCACACCCCCAACGAACTGTTTTTCGTGCGCAACCACACCGCCACCCCTGTCCTGGACGCCGCCGACTGGCGGCTGAGTCTGTGGGGCAGCGGGCTGCGCGGCGCGCCCGGTGAGGACAGGCCGGTGGAGTTCGGGTACGACGATCTGCGCGCCCTGCCCGCCGTGACCCGTACAGCGTTCGTCGAGTGCGCCGGAAACGGCCGCAGCTACTTCACGAAGCAGCAGGGCGAGACGGTCACCGGCACTCCGTGGACGCTGGGGGCGATCGGCGTCGCGCGCTGGCGCGGGGTGCGCCTGGCCGACGTCCTGCGCAAGGCCGGGCTGTCCTCGTACGCCGTGGATGTGCAGCCGCGCGGTCTGGACGCCGAGTTCTTCAGCGGCGGCGAGAACCTCGGGCGGGTACGCCGTCCGCTGCCGCTGGCCAAGGCGCTGGACGACGTGCTGCTGGCGTACGAGATGAACGGCGAGCCGCTTCCGTACGACCACGGGTATCCGGTGCGGGTGCTGGCGCCGTGGTGGGTGGGGATCGCGTCGATCAAGTGGGTCGGCGACATCGAGGTGTCCACGCAGCCGCTCTACTCGCCCTGGAACACCACCTTCTACCGTCTGTTCGGCCCCGCATACCCGGAGGAGGGCAGTGCACCGCTGAGCCGGCAGGTGGTCAGGAGCGCCTTCGAGCTTGCGAGCGGGGCGAGGTTCACGGTGGGGGAGGGGCAGGTGCTGCACGGCCGGTCCTGGTCGGGCGCGGGGGCCATCGCGCGGGTCGATGTCAGCACCGACGGCGGGGCGAGCTGGCGGCCCGCCCGCCTCCACGACCGGCCCGGTACCGGCACCTGGACCCGCTGGTCCCTGACCTGGAAGCCCGACACAGCCGGCGACACTCACCTCCTGGCCCGCGCCACCGACACGGCCGGCCACACCCAGCCGGACACCGCCGTGGCCAACACGCAGGGCTTTCTGTTCGACGCAGTGGTGCGTCACCCGGTGACCGTGATCTGACCACCATCACCGCTGGCAGTTCACTCCCGGCCGGGCGCAGGCCTACGGCCGGTACGCGGCCGGCTGGTAGTGGTCGTGCCCCAAGGGGGATGCCGATGAGCAGCCGCTGGGTCCCCCAACAGAGGATGTGCGTGCCGCGTTGAACGTGCTGGGCCGCAGACCTCAGCGCCATGAGTCGTTCAGCCTGAACCTTGATCACCGTCGCCACGCGATACGCCATGCTGCCCGGCACCCGCATGGCGGGTGCCGGGCAGCCGCTAGGTCATCCGTTCTTTGAGATGCTCAGCGGGAAGGTGGGGGTGCCGACGTTGTTCAGCGTGGTGGTGTTCGCCCTCACGTACGTGTCCAGGTACGGCGAGCGGTCACCCTGGGTCGGCGAGTCGAACCGCGGGTCCTGCACCTCGAGGGCGAGCCGCGCGTCGGAGACCGTGATCGTCTCACCCGAGGGAACGCTCCGCCAGCCGTTTGAGGTGATGGTTCCGATCTGGACCCCCAGCTGGTGCCCTTGCTCGAAGGATCAGTCCGTCGCCTTCAGGGCGAAGGAGGTTGATCCGCTGTTTTCCAGCAGTGCGACGTTCTCGTTGAACATCGTCGCCTTGCCGTCTGGAGCGACGTCCCAAAGCCGTGCCCAGACGTTGCCCTGACCCGTGGTCTTCAGCGTGATCTCCGGGCTGCCCGTGATCCGCACCTGCTCAGCGGCGGGCGTGGACCAGGTCCAGTAACTGTTGGCGGGTGCGTCGGTGTTGAGCGCACTCGTGTGGTCAGTCGTCAGCGAGCCGACCTCCGGCGCGTACTCGATGTTCCAGCCCTGAGACTCCGGCGCCGTCATCGGCAGGGCGGCCTTCTGCGTCTTGCCGCCGTCGTCGACATATTGCCCGGGCGCCAGCCGCACCTTGTACGAATCGTTGGTCACCGGCCAGGTCGGCTGGGCACGCCAGGAGCGCAGGGCCGCCTGCCCGCGCCTCGCGGATCCCCTGGAAGTCACGGGCCTTGGCATCGGCGAACTCCGTCCGACGAGCTCGCTCCCTGCGTCGACCCCGTGTGCTCGGCTCGGGTCCGGAGCAGATTGACGGCCCATTCGCACCATCGCTCCGTGTCGGTCTCGTGCTGGATCCCGCGACGGCAGGTCAGGTACGGGCCGAGGTGCTTGGTGGTGCGGACGAAATCGGCCTCCGTGCGACCGGAAAGGATCTCTTTCTCGGTGCGCCGCAGCCGCTCGAGTTTGCCCCGGGCTTCCTCCGCCCGCCGGCTCAGGTGCTCGATGAGTGCCGTGGGCTCGACGACGTCCGCGCACTGCACGGCCACGGTCAGATCGTCGCGCAAGGTCGTCGGTCGCATCGAACCGGCGGCGAACTCCGCCAGAGCCGCGATGCCGAGCGGGGTCAGTGAGTAGACCCGCTTGGTGGGCCGGGTCTGCTGGACGACCTCGGTGGCGCCCACCAGGCCCTCTCCATGCAGGCGGGAGAGCTCCACGTACAACTGCTGCGGCTTGGACTCCCAGAAGTTCGCCACCCCGACGTCGAAGCGCTTGGCAAGTTCGTAGCCGCTGGCCTCGCCATGGATCAGGGCCGCCAGAACTGCGTGTCGGAGAGCCATGGCCGCACCCTATCCGGATGCTGTCTAAGCATCTACATTAATACTCATGTCCATGAATAAGTGGGAGCTGATCGCGCTGGGGGACAGCGTCACCGAGGGCGTGGGAGATCCGAGCCGCCACGGCCTCAGAGGCTGGATTCACTACCTGAGCGCGGAGAGCGACGAGCTGACCCTCGCGGCGAATCTCGCGCGCAGCGGGGCCACCGTGGCGCAGGTGCGCAACCGTCAGCTGGTCAGGGCCCTGGCCCTGAACCCGGACCTGGCCACCTGCGCGATCGGGGTCAATGACGTCCTCGCCGGCGGCTTTGACGCCGGACGATTCGAGGAAGACTACGACCATGTCGTCGCCGCACTCGCCGGTACGGCGACCGTGGGGGTCCTGACGATGACCCTGCACGATTTCACCGCCGGACTCCCGTTGCCCAGGGCGAAGTGCGCCGGGCTGCGACTCCGGATCGAGGCGGCGAATGCCGTCATCGAGCGCATGTCCGCGCGGCACGGCGCCTGGGTGATCGATGCGCGGAAGGCGGAGGCTCTGGACAAGTCGGGCATGCTTAGCATGGACAGGCTCCATCCGAACCGTCGAGGCCATCGCTACATCGCCGCGTTCGCCCAGGATGTCCTGCGCGTCCAAGGCGTCCTCCCGCCAGCTGCCGTCGGCGCGGCGCTGCCGGATGCCGACTCGGTACTCTCCCGTGTCGTTGCGGAGGCCCGGCATGCCGCCTGGCTCGGCCGCCACATCTGCCGTACGGCAGCCAGGAGTTGGCAGCGGCCCGGGTGACGTCGGCAGTCGCCGCCGACGCAGCCGCATCCGGAGGCGGCGAGCGATGGCCGGTGACGTCACCACCGTCACGTTGGAGGACGGTACGACCCTGCGGATGAGTCCTCTCGTTCCGGCCGACCGGGCGGCCATATGACGCTCAAGAGGACGACCGTGATGGTCGACGAGGAGTACCTGAAGATCATCAAGGAGGCGGCCGCGCGCGAGGGCCGTCCTGAGTCGGAGTACTTCCGGGAGGCGTTCCGCATCGCCGCGCTGCGGGCCCGCCGCTGGTCGGGTGACTGGGACATCCCGGAGATCGGGTTCGGCGGGCCGGTGACCGATGAGGATGTGCGGGCGGCCACCGAGGAGGCCGCCAACCGCAAGTACGGCAGCTCTGGCAGTGCCGCGTGATCGTCATTGGGGGCACCTCCGGCCTGGTGGCGGCGTTCAACAACGACGATCCCGAGCATGAGGTGGCACGCAGCGAGATAGAGGCGGTGAGCAGCAGCGCCCTCGTGTCAGCCGTGAGCCGTGGCTGCGGGACGCGAGCCAGCGCGTAACGACGCTGACGTCGATGCAGCCTAGGGCTCCCGGCTCTGCGACGGCCTTCAGCGCCGCGAGCTGAGTCGAATCTTCGAGCGGCACACGGTCGGCCTACACTTGCCGCTATGAGTCGTTGGGAAGAGTTGACTGGGGGGACGTCCGGGCAGGACTACGCTGAGCGGTTCGCAGTCCTGGCCGGCAGCGGGAAGGACGTGCACGGTGAGGCGCGGTTCTGTGCGGCGCTCGTGCCTGCCGGAGCGCGGGTGCTGGACGCCGGGTGCGGTACCGGACGGGTCACGATCCGGCTTACGGAGCTGGGGTACGACTGTGTCGGGGTGGATCTTGATGCGTCCATGCTGGCAGTGGCGCAGAAGGAGGCGCCGGGACTGCCTTGGCTCCAGGTCGATTTGGCCCGGTTTGACGCGGCCCTGCTCGGCATCGCTGCGGACTTCGATCTCGTGGTCGCTGCAGGCAATGTTTTCCCGCTGCTCGCCGCTGGCACCGAGGCCACGGTGGTCGAGCGTCTGGCCGCGGCCCTGCGTCCGGGCGGTCTGATCGTCGCCGGCTTCGGCCTGGACGAGGCCCACCTGCCGGTGCCGCCCAGCATCACCCTGCCAGAGTACGACGACTCCTGCGCCGCGGCCGGCCTCACCTTCGTCGACCGGTTCGCCACCTGGGACGCTGACCCTTACGACGGCGGCGGCTATGCCGTCAGCGTCCACCGCCGGTGAGGTACTGGGGTACATCTCGATCACCCGCGGCCGCCGCGCGGCCAGCAGCTGCTCCGAGCATTCCGCGAACAGCCACTCGGGCGGTGGCAACCAGTTCTCACGAGGAGACGGTTGGACCACCCGGAGGACTTTGTAGCGGGAGCCGTCCTTGCGCGATCACGAACGTATCGTTGGCGGTCAACTCCCCCCTCGGACACAACCACTGAGAGATTTTCATCCTGATTTCGCAGGTCACGTGGCTGGTGTGTGCCGGGAGTGACGTACTCGCGCTGGCCGGAAGCGTGATCGTCTGGGGGAGATCGTTTGTCACCTCTGGGCTTCGGTGTTCGCCAGGACGAGCAGGGCTCGCAGGAGGGTGGTCGCGTGGCGGGCGTTCATCCGGACCTTGGTGAGGAAGCGCCAGGATTTGAGGTTTGCGAAGCCGTGTTCGACGGCGGCGCGTTCTCGGCTGAGCAGGCGGTTCGCTTCCTTCTCCGCGTCGGTGAGCTTGTGGTTGCGGGTGGCCTTGCGGCCGGTGATGATCACTGGGTTGTCGTCGGGTTCGTCGTCCAGGCCGATGAAGCCGAGGTCGGCCAGGGCGCCGAGTCCAGCCTGACGCAGGTGTGTGGTGAGCTTGTTGTGGCGGGCGGTGGTGATCTCGCTGCAGCGTCCGGGCTTGGCCGCGGAGATCCAGATCAGATTGCCCTTCTCGTCGGTGAGGGCGAGGAACAGCAGGCCATGGGCCTTGTGCTTGCCGCTGTAGTTCTTCCGGTTCTCGGCCCCGGTGCGGCGGCGGGTGCGCACGAGGGTGCCGTCGAGCAGGACGACGACGCCGCCCTTGCGGGCGATCTTCTTCAGTGCGCGGTCCAGGCGCGGGGCGCGGGCGGACAGCAAGTCGATCGCTTCCAGCACCCAGCGGCGCACGGTGGAGGCGGAGACATTGTTGCCGCCGGCCATGTCGAGGAGGCGCTGGTCGTGGCGGAGCACGGCGAGCACAACGATCGCCTGGGTGCCCGGGGTGACCTTGCGCCATCGGGTGCCCAGCTCCTTGCGCCACTTGCGTATCAGATCGGCGACGAGATCGATGGTTCGCTTCGACAGCGGGAGGCGGACCTGGTAAACAGCTTTGCGAGAGCCCTCGGCGGGCTGGTGAGTCTTCACACGCGAACCAACTACCGCCGGGGGTCCTCGCGTTACGCCCGGAACCGGCCCCTCCGTCGCGACCGGGGCTCAGCGCGGCAGATAGCGGCCCGAACCGGTCCGCCGCAGCCAGCCCCGGTCGGACAGCTTGCGCAACTGGCCGCGGACCGGCTCGATCTTTCCGGGCGTGGTCTCCCGGCCCAGAGCGATTGCGAAGTCCTTGGCCATCACCGGCCCCGCCGCATCCGTCACGATCTCCATGATCCGCCGATACTCCGGCGTCAGGACAACCAGTCCCCTGCCCTCCACCCGGTGCGGCACCACCAGCATCCCGCCGGCCCCCGGCGCCGCCACGACCCGCTCCGGCTCCGGCTCCGGCTCCGGCTCCACGATGCCCGACCGGCGACGGCCGCCGTCCGTCTCCTCGGCCCACTGCCCGAAGACCGTCTCAGCGGCCTCCAGCCGGGCCACCTCAGCCTCGATCCCGGTCAGCTCCTTGCGCAGCAGCTCAGCGCGTTCGGCCAGCTGAACCCGCCGCTCGACCGTCCACGTCAGCACGTCCGTCACGCACATCCCTCCCGACGCAGAACCTACGAAATGCGACGTCGGGCCGCCCGAGAACCCGAGAAGCAACCCGTGACAGACGATCACCTGCTAAGGATCACGCCGGAGACCAGCGCGAGCACCCCACCCGCTCCTCACGCCACCATCCTGACCTGCTACTTCAGGATGGAAAATGATCAATGGGTAGGCGCCTTCCTGGTGTTCGTACGGAACGTCCAGGCCGCCTTCCGTTCCTGATACCGCCGGGCGGTGTCGTAGCCGCGGGTCCAGTCCTGGCGCTCGGTATCGAGGATCTGGAACTTGACCCACTTCGCGATCATCACGGGATCCCTGGGGGCGGCGAACCGGAGCAGCAGCCGCGACTCCTCTTCACCATCCTCCGGCTCCGGACCGATCGTCTGCGACGGATCAACGACCTGCTTCTGGCTCTCCTGCGGAATAGCGAGCATTTCCACGGCACGTTCATCGTGCGCCCGAAGCCCCTCAAGAACCTTCACCAAGGGGCGATACGAAGAGGACGTGAACATGTCTTCCGGCTGCTCACCCCGCGCCAAAAAAACGGGCACAATCAAAGTGGCAATCTTCCCCTGCCCGGGTTCCTGACGCAGCGCCCGGCCAATAGCCTGCACGATATCAACCGCCGACCCCTTCGGGTCCAAAAGTGCCACGGAATCCACCGCTCGGATATCGACGGCAGTTCGAGAGCACCGCCCGTCCCGTCCGGCGCCCGAGGTCCCCCAGTACCTGGCGCCGGTGGTCTGCCTCGTGCTCCCCGCACAGCCAGTTCGCCCACATGTCAATGGCCTTGAAGTTCTCCCCGTAGGCGGCCCCTTCGCGAACGCGGAGGCCTCTATCATCCGGTGATGGAACGTGATGGTGGTCTGCAGGTCATGGACCGCCATCGTCTCCAGCAGCGCGGCCTGCAACGCTCCCATCCGCTCGCCCCGCAGCTGCTCCTCGCGTTTTTCGTCGCCGGCGAGGCGGGCGGGGGGTGACGACGGGGTCGGTCAGTTCGACCACCGCGATCTGATACCGCGCCAGAAGCCCTCGGGACACGGCCGACGCGAGCGAGAGCTCGTAGACCACGGGCCCGTAGATTTTGGGGTCGTCCATGGAGCAGGTCAGCTCGCGTGGCAGCCGGTCCCAGCCCTCGAACGGCTCCCCGGTCTCCGACACGGCCCGCTCGATCCTCCGGGGCGGGCGTTCCTTCCAGATCCGGGGTGTGGCGGTCATGTAGAGCCGGCGCATGGCGGGGATGCCGTCCTGGTCGTGGATGGCGGCCCACGCCTTCCCTGCGGATCCGCTTGTCCGGTGGGCTTCGTCCACGATCACGAGGTCGAAGACGTCCATTTTCGGACCAGTCAGCGGGCCCGTCAGCCTGATCTGGATCTTCATCAACTTCCGCCGCTCGATGAGACGGCGTCCTTTCGAGCCTTTTACAACGGCCGGATGAGGTAGGCGAGTTACGGGCAAGTCTCGGCGTGTCTTCCCGCGGAAGCCGCTGTGCACCGGGCGTGGGGGTGTCGCGCGGGACCGGTCAGTCGGCCTGGTCATGGGCGGCGCCAGGGGAGAGGCGGTGGCCTCCTGTGACGGGCGATGCACGGCATGCACCGCCCATCAACACCAGGTACTGCGCCCTCAGCAGCAGGTGTGGTTTTGATGCTCCTCCCGGTGCCACCAGTAGCGCTCCGTGGCCGGAGCCTGCGGGACCTCCGGCAGAGCCCTGTTGTGCACGCCCGACGTCGTACCGGCCGCGACCGATGGCGCGGCCGCGCTCAGCACTCCGCCCTCCGAGGCCCTCCTGGCGATGAGGTCCGGCACGCTGCGCACGAACCCGCCGACGACGACCTGCCGTACCGCCGCCGCCGCCGTGATGTCCTCCAGCGGATCGCCCTCGACCAGGACCAGGTCCGCGAGCTTGCCCGGCTCCACCGTGCCGAGGTCACCGCTCAACCCCAGGACGCGCGCCCCCTCGACGGTTGCGGACCGCAGCGTGTCGTGCGGGCTGACGCCGTAGCGCACCATGGCCTGCAGATTGAGGTGGTAGTACACGGCCGGGGGGACCAGCGGAGTGTCCGTGCCGACCGCCACGTGCGCCCCGCCCTCGATCAGACGGCGGATCGTTTCGACGTGGCGCCCCACGACGGCGATCTCCTCCACGTGCTCCTCGGCCTGCGCTGCTTCGACGCCTTCGCCGAACGCCTTGTACTCGGCGGCGGGCAGCAGCTCGGTCAGCCGGGGATCGTCAATCGCCCACTCCGCGTAGCGGTACAGGCCGAGCCCAGATAGCCCGAGGGTCGGGGTGAAGGCCATCCCGGCGCCGGACAGCGGCCCGGTGACGTCCTGGTAGGTGTGGCCGAGATGGGTCAACTTCTGCCGGCGCCCGTAGCGGCTGGTGCCGCCCATGTGCTCCACGGCGTCCCCGCCGAGTCCGAGCGGGCCGAACAGATAGTGGGAGGTGGTCCGCAGGCCGAGGCGGTGGGCGGTCTCGATGGCCTTGCGCTGCAGCGAGTACGGCAGCCGGACGTAGGTCTTGACCAGATCGTGGCCAAGCGCCCGGCCCTTGTCGAGCTCGCGCCGCAGCTCCCCGGCGCTGGTCACCGGGCGGCCGGAGGAGTAGTAGATCCGCGAACCGTCGATGAAGTCGCCGGCGGCGAACACCCGCGGGCCGGTGCGGCGTCCGGACCCGACGGCCTCCTTCGCCTCGACGCTCGCGTAGTGGCACGTGCCCGGGGAGCGCAGGGCGGTGACGCCGAAGGACAGCCACAGCCGTCCGGTGTCGTTGCGGTACCACGGCCCGTGTTCATGCACAGCGATCAGGCCGGGCATCGCGGTCAGGTGCCGGGCGTCGACGGTCCGGTCGTCGCTTCGCCTGGGCCCGGTGCCGCGCGGGGACACGTCGACGATGCGGTTACCCTCGAGCGTGATGTCGACGTCACGGCGCAGCCGTGCGCTCGTACCGTCCCACAGGGCGCCGGCCTGGATCACGGTGCGGCCGGACGGCTTCGCCTGACGCCACCTCAAGGGGACGGCTACGGTGCGGGCCTCGCCGCTGTCCGCGTCGGCGAGGCGCAGACGACCGTCGGACAAATAGAGCAGCGAGCGGGAATCCCCGCTCCAGCTGGGGGCGTCGGCGGTCTCGCTGCCCACGGTGCGGGCGGGCCCGGTCGGCAGGCCAGAGGAGTCCACTGCGCTGACCCGCAGGGTGCCGCCCACAACGTAGGCGATCTTCTTGCCGTCGGGGGAGTGGACGGGACCGCTGTCGACGCGATTGGCGAGCGACGCACCGGGGACCGGCTCGCTGTAACGGGCCGCGCCCGTGTCCAGGTCGACGGTGAGGATCTGGTTGCGGCCCTCGCGGAAGCGCGGGGTGACCGGCACCAGGACGGCACTGGCTATCTGCTTGCCGTCGGCGGAGAAGCTGGGCCTGCCGGAGCGTTGAGCGGGCCCGCGACCTTGCGTACGTCCCCCGTGGCCACGTCGACGGTGGTGAGGGTCGATCCGTCGGCGACGAAGGCGACCGACCTGCCGTCGGGGCTCCAGGCCGGTGCGTCCGCGTCGCCGAGACCGGTCAACTGCCGCCGCTCGCCGCTGCCGAGCTCATACAGCCACAGCTCGACGGCGCCCGAGCGGTCGCTGACGTAGGCGAGCGTGCGGCCGTCCGGCGACCAGGCGGGGGCGGTGTTGTAGTGCCCGTCGGAGACCACGGCCTCGGGTGCCGCGCCCCGGTGCATCACCCAGATGTCGCCGAGCGCGGCGAAGGCCACCCGGTTGCCGTCCGGCGAGAGCGCCGGGCCGACGATGCCCTTGACCTGTTGCGCGGCGGTGCTGTCGAAGTCCCGGTTGCTGGGCCGCTCGTCGACCGTGGACACCGTGACGCCGGCGCTGAACTCGATGTCCTGGGTCGTACCGCCGATCACGCGGCGGCGCAGCTTTCCGTCGGCGGTGTGCAGCAGCTCGTCGTCGGAGATCCAGCGGGCGGGGAAGGGAAAGACGTCCTCGCCCTCGTCAGAGACGACCTTTCCGTCCACGACCAGCGAGGTGCCGGCCTTGGTGAGGTGGATGTAGGCGAGCTGGCTGCCGTCGGGGGAGAAGGACGGGCCGGCGACGAAGCCGTCGGAGACGGTGACCAGCGTGCGTCGCGCGCTGGAGGCGTCCACCAGGTCGATGCCTCTCGGGGCGCTGCCCGTACCGGTGGTGAAGGCGATCGCGGAGCCGTCCGGGGTCCAGACCGGCTGCGCCTCCTGGGCCGTTCCCCGCGTCCAGATCTCGCTCTTGCCGGTGTCCGGGGACAGCACGTGGATGGCGTACCGGCTGCCGGTCTCGACGGCGCAGGCGATCCGGGTCCCGTCCGGGGAGAACCGCGGCTCGCGGTGGTCGGCGGTGCCGGTGGTGAGGCGGCGCAGCCCTGTCCCGTCCGTGTTCATCAGCCACAGGTGGAAGTTGCCGTCGGTGTACGACACGAAGACGATCCGCTTGCCGTCGGGCGAGAAGTCCGGCTCGGTCGCCTCCTGTTCGATGTCCGTCAGACGAGTCGCCTCACCGCCGGCGGCCGGCACGGTCCACAGGAGATTGAGCAGGTCGAAGGCGATGGTTCGGCCGTCCGGGGAGAGGGCCGCCGAGGCGTTGGTCGCCTCGGTGACGGTGATGTGTGCGGTGCCGGCGCTTCCGCGCGACGCCGCGAGCGCCTGGGCGGCCGGTCCCACCGTGCTGCCGGCCAGCCATACGGCACCGGCCCCTGCCGCGGCCTGTCCGCTGCGCTTCACGAACGTCCGGCGTGTGATGCCCAACTGTGCCGCCTCCTTGAAGGTTGAATCGATGCGGGCCAGACCGTACTGCTTTCAGCCGGAGTTGCGGCACCCCCGGCCGCATAGCCATCTCGTCATGGGATGGACGACTTCGGCATTAGTCGCGCATGTCGGCGCGCCGCATCATGAGCGGACTCGTGGCAGCAGCTGCGGTGCAGTCCGCTGACAGGTTCCGTGGCAAGGGGCAGAGGGGATCATCCATGAGGTCGAAACAGAGCGTTGGCGCGCAGGCCAATCTGAAGCGGACCATCACTCTTCCGCAGGCGCTCGGCGTTGCGTTTCATCAGGTGGTCGGTGGTGGTGTCGTTGCACTGATGGGTGTCGCCATCGCCATGACGGGTTCGGGTACGCCCCTTGCCTTCGTGATTGCGGCAGTCGCCGTGATCATCTACTCGATTCCCATAGCCACCCTCGCGAGCGCCATGCCGGTGGTCGGCGGCCGCTACACCTACGGCGCCCGGGTGTTCTCCCCGACGGTCGGCTTCGTCGCGATGTGGTTCGCGGTGCTCGTGACGATCCAGCTCAGCCTGATGGCGCTGGCCGGAGCGGCGTATGCCCGGTCACTGTGGCCGTCCCTTCCCGCGCGGCCCGTGGCGTTCGTGTTCATGACAGTCTTCTTCGTCGCCAACCTTTTCGGCGCGGCGTTCTCCAGCCGCGTCGGGATCCTGCTGGGATTCATCATGCTCGCAGCCTTCGGCCTTTACGGCGTCACGGGTCTGGGCCATGTGCAGTGGACGCACTTCAGCGAGTTCACACCGCAGGGCGTGGGCGGGCTGCTGTCGACCGCCGCCCTGCTCACCTTCGCCACGACCGGCGCCGTCGCCGTGTCGGACCTCGGAGGGGAGATGAAACGCCCGGGCCGTGACATACCCGTGTCCGTCGTGGGCGCCACCGCCTTTGCCGCCGTCCTCTACGTGCTGGTCGCCATCCCCTCGATCGGCGTACTCGGTCCGCAGGCGGCCGCCAACAAGACGATGACGGCAGTGGCCGAGGTCATCCTGAGCCCTTCAGGGGCGGCCTTCTTCGTCATCGGCGGAGCACTGTGTGCCGTGGTCGGCCACATCAACTCGCTGCTGCTCGCTGCGACGAAGCCGGTCCTCGCCGCCATCGACGACGGCTGGCTCCCTGCGGGCCTCGGCGCGGTCAACAAGCGCTACGGGACCCCGCACTGGCTGCTCACGGTCCTGTACGTCGTGGGCGTGGCGCCCGTGCTACTCGGCTTCAGCGTGGAGGCCGTTGCCGGTATGGCGTCGATCGCCACGGGCCCCATCCTCGCGATCCTCGTCGCAGCGTCATGGCGGCTGCGCACCCGCTCGCCCCACCAGTACGCCGCAGCGCCCTTCAAGCTCAGCCGGGGCGTCCATCTGGCCTGCACGGTGACCGGTGGCGTGGTGCTCGTCGTCCAGACCTACCTGCTGATCGGGCGGCTCACACCTCAGGCCAATCTCGCCTTCGCCCTGTGGGCTCTGCTCGGCGTCGGCGTCTGGGCGCTTCGCCACAAGAAGGTGCGGCACCTGGCCCCGAGCGCAGGACCGCGAGCAGAGCGGCGGCCTGCCGACACGCCGGTTCCCCAGGCCGAGCCCCCGGCGTGACCCCTCCAGACCACCACCTCTCACCCGACGGCAAGTGCAGCAAGTACAGCAAGAACAACAGGAAAGGCCAATGATCATGAGCGCATCAGGCGTCCACCCCCATCGACTGCAAGAGCGGATGAGCCCGCCCCCGGAGAGGGGAACGCACCTCGTGCTCCTGGGCACGCGGGCCGGCCCGCACCCCGAGATGCGCGCATCGGCGGTGAGCGCACTCGTCGTGGACGGGGCCATCTACATCATCGACGCGGGCGCCGGCCTGATCCAGCGCTTCCATGAGGCGGGGCTGGACTTCGGGCAGGTGCGCTCGATGTTCATCACCCACCTGCACAGCGACCACATCGCCGACTACTTCATGTTCTTCAACGTGAACTTCCCGCTGTGGCGACCTGAGACGCAGCAGATCCCGGTCTTCGGGCCGGGGCGGGCCGACCTCAGCGGCCCGGGCACCAGCCGGACTCCCGGCATGCCTGACCTGGCAGATACGCCGGTCATCTCGCCGGAGCTGCCCACCCCGGGCATCGTGGAGATGACCGAGCTGCTCAAACAGGCCTACGCGTTCGACCTCAACAACGCCATCCGGACCACCCGGCGGCCGGATGGTGTTCCGCTCGCCTTCACGGGCGAGACCGGGCGTCCGATGATCGTCCCCCAGGCGATCCCGACGCCCGGCCACGCCCACGTGGAGAATCCCAGCCCGACCATGGACCCCATCGAGGTCTACGAGGACGACCGGGTCAAGGTCACCGCCATCCTGGTCCACCACCCGCCCGTCTTCCCCGCCTTCGCCTACCGGTTCGACACCCCGCACGGTTCCGTCGTGTTCAGCGGGGACACCACTTCGTGCCGCAACCTCGTGGAGCTGGCGTCGAGCGCCGACGTCCTGGTCAACGAGGTCGTTGCGGTGGACGAGGCCGTCGCAATGTACGAGGGGACTGCCTTGGCGGACACCTACCGGCGGCAGTTCCTGACCGGTCACACTCCGCTGGTCAGTCACGGGGTCCCCGGAGCCCCCGACTACGTTCCCGGTGTCGGCGCCGTGGCGACGGAAGCCGGTGTGGGGGCTTTGGTGCTCACCCACCTGTACCCCGCCGACGGGCGCGTCACCCACGAGCAGTTCCTGACCGGGGCACGCTCGGAGTTCGCCGGCACCGTCATAGTGGGCGATGACCTGCAGAGCTACGACGTCAGCGCCCTGGCCGCCCGCACGGCTGCCTCGTCCTGATCAGACGCCGGCGCCGGCGCCTGCGGCCTCGCGGATCTTCCCGGCCTCCATCCGGAGGCACTTCATGAAGTCGACGGCGGTGGGGGTCATCGACCGCTCCTGCGGAAGGAGGACCCCCACCGTGCGGTCCAGGGAGAATCCGTCGCACTGCAGCACCTGGAAGCGGCCGTCGTCGAGGGCCATGTGCCCAGGCAGCGCCGCGACCGCGTCCGACTCCAGGAGCAAGATCTCGGGAACCGACAGCGACGTGCTGATGATCCGGTCCTCCGGCGGCGCCAGATCGCGGTCGCCGAACGCCGCGAACAGCTCGCGTGACACCGCCGTCTCGGCGCCGGGAAAGATCCACGGGTAGCCGCGCAGCGCATCCAGGGTCACATCCGGCTGCGCGGCAGCCGGGTGTCCGGCCCGCACGACGAGCTTCACGCCCTCGGTGTAGAGACGGACCTGACGTACGCAGGGAATATCGGCTGACATGTCGACGCGGCCGACCACGATGTCCAGCACACCGCTGGACAACTGGGACACAAGGCGTTCGTGGGGAGCCTCGACCAGCTCGACCACCACCCGCGGCCGCGAGCGTTTGAGGCGGTGGATGGCGCGGGGGAGAAAGCCGTCCGTGCCGGTGAGATGGGTGCCCACGGCGACGGTGCCGCCCTCCTCGGCCGCCAGCGCGTCGAGGCGGCGGGCAGCCTGGCGCATCCGTCTGATGATCGCGCGCGCGTCCTCGACGAACGCGGCTCCGAAAGCGGTGACCGTGACACCGCGTGGACCGCGTTCGAACAGGGAGACGCCCAGGATCTCCTCCAGCTCGCGCAACGCCCGGGTGACCACAGGCTGGGTCAGATGCAGCTCGTCGGCTGCACGCGTCACGCCGCCTTGGTCAGCGATCGCGACCACCATCGTCAGATGACGCATCTTGAGCCGGCCGTCCAGCAGCCGATTGGAATCCACGACCACACCGTAACGGGACAATCAGCGGTCCGGATAGACGATCAGGAGCCCCGGCCGCACCGATGCGCGCGAAGCCCGGCCCGCGGGTGACCGCCCCGCGGGCCGGGCTCCCGGCTCCCGTGCTAGGCCGGCATCGCCGTCAGCGGCAAGCCCCGGACCCGAGCTGCCGGCACAGGCTCGTGACACCGTGGTACACCTCTTCGAAGCTGGTACTCAGCGGCGCGAGACCGATGCGGATGCCGTCGGGTTCCCGGTAGTCAGGGATGACGCCCTCGTCCCACAGCTTCGCCACCACGTCCCGGGCGCCGGGCTTGCGGATGGTGACGTGTCCACCACGCCGCTCCGGGTCGCGCGGGGAGAGCAGCTCCGCGCCGCCCAGCAGGGTGTCGAGGAGTTCCACGGCGTACTCGGTGAGCGCCACCGACTTGCGCCGCACGGCAGCTGTCCCCACCTCCTCGAGTATCTCCAGCGACACGCTCAGCGGGACCATCGCGAGGATCGCCGGTGTGCCGCTCAGCAAGGAGCGGATACCGTCCGCCGGCTCATAGCCCGCAGCCATGGCGAAGGAGTCGCGCCGGCCCATCCATCCCCAGATCGGTTGCCGGAACTCAGCTTGCAGGGCGCGGTTGACGTAGCCGAACGCCGGGGCGCCGGGGCCACCGTTGAGGTACTTGTAGGTGCAGCCGGCCGCGAGGTCGGCACCCCACGCGTCGAGGGCCAGCTCGACGGACCCGGCCGAGTGGCTCAGGTCCCAGAGCACGAGCGCCCCGGCGTCGTGCGCGATGCGGGTGATGGCGGGTCCGTCGGCCATCCAGCCGGAGCGGTAGGCCACGTGGCTGAGCAGCACCAGCGCGGTCCGGTCCGACACCACCTCGGCCACCTGTTCCAGGGTGACGCCCGACGCGAGATCCGCCCGGATCCACACGAGCTCCAGGCCTCGCTCCCGGGCGATCGCTTCGACGACGTACCTATCGGTCGGGAAATTGTCGTGGTCGACGACGATCTGGCAGCGCCCCGGACGCGCGTCGACAGCAGCGCACACCAACTTGTAGAGGAGGACGGTCGTCGAGTCGGCAACCACGACCTGCCCGGGAGCAGCCCCCAGCGCGGCGGCGGCTATCCGGTCTCCGAGCCGTTCGGGCCACGCCAGCCATTCGTCGGTCCACCCGCGGATCAGGCGGCCGGCCCACTGCCCACGTATGAAGCGGTCCATCCGCTCGGCCGTCGCGCGCAACGGCCGGCCGAGCGAATTCCCGTCGAGGTAGGCGACCAGGTCGCTGTCGGGCGCCTCGAGGAACGAGGCGCGGTAAGCCGCCAGAGGGTCGTCCTCGTCGAGCTGGTGCGCCCGCGCGAGGAGTGTCTGCTCGGGGGTCTGGAACGTGGTCACTGTTCGTCTCCTGTGTTCAGCATGGGTTACTTCACCCGATCGGTGATGCGGGGACCGTGAGGGGCAGGCCTCAGGCGGCCGTGGCGCGGTGGCGGCTGGCAGGCAGGCCCACCGTGGTGAGGTCCGGGCCGAACGCCCGGTGACCCGGGCCGTGGACACGATGCGACGCCGGCGATCTGAGCGGTGACCTGTCCCCGACCCGGGCCCTCTCTCGGCCTGCTGAGACCCTAGGCCGGGCGGTTCCTGGCCACCAATGCCGCTTCTGTCAGGCGTTATACAAAACCGCATGGCTCGGCTCAGGACCTCACAACGTGTGCGACATGCGGTGCAGCCCGCCAGCACTCCTCGGCCGTCGGCCAGCCGGTGCCGTAGACGATCAGGTCGTAGCCGTCGACGATGATGGCGGCGCAGCACAGGGCCACCGGCAGGAAGCGTGAGTGCGACGGGCCCTGATGTGCGGTGTGCAGGCTGGTCATTTCGCTGTGTCCTTCCGCGGGACCGACAGATCGGCGAGATCGATGACCATGAGATCGTCGCTGACCACTACGGGCCGCTTGAGGGTTCGCTCCGCATCGCGTCGGAACTCGCTGTCCTTCACGCTCCCATCCCCCGGGTAGACGTGGTTGAGCACCAGGGATCTCACGCCGCACTGGTGCGCGAACGTGCCGACACCAGGCTTGGTCTGTCCGGTGCTGGGGGACTGCCAGTCTCGCAACGGTGTGTGGGCGCTGCTGAACTGCACCTGCATCCGGTCGTAGATCGGCTGGCCGGCGAAGCGGGCAGTTGCAGCGTCGATGTCCATGACTTCGTTCACCAGTACGTCCGCACCACGGGCGAACTCCTGGAGGTTGGCGTTCGGGGAGGTGTCGCCACTGAAGACGATCGTCTTGTCCGCTGTCTCGAACCGGAACGAGAAGGCGGGGAACACCGGTGGGTGGTCTGTGAGCATGGCGCTCACCTTCACGCGATCATCCTCGTACACCGGGATCGGTGCCATTTCGGGGATGCGGTTCTCGACGTTGGCGTGTGCGGGCACGTCGATGGTGTGCGGGACCATCAGGGCCGGGCTGCTGCCCCCGGTGAAGTCCATGGGTTCGCCGTTGAAGCGGCGCGTGGTGCGCAGCCTCTCGTTGATGTCGTAGGTGTTCGCGCTGATGGAGAAGTCGAAGAACTCGACGATGCCTGGGGTGGGCATCTCGGGGCGGACCAGCGGCGCGTACAGGTCGGTGGGCAGGCCGGGTGCCTCCGAGCCCGCAGGGTCGGTCTTGCTCGCCTGTCCCGGCCCGTATACCTGGACCTGCTGCCGCGGGTAGTCCCAGTTGGTCCAGTTGAGCGAGAAGAAGTTGAAAGCGTCGATGTAGTGGTCGGAATGCAGGTGCGTGATGAACAGGCCGCGGACCTTCTTGAAGTCCAGCCCCGCCTCGGAGATCCGCAGCGGCAGCCCGCTGCCAGCGTCGATGAGGTAGATCGCGCCTCCGACGACGAGGGCGGTGGCCGACGCGGCCCGGCGCCCCGGGATGGGGCCGCCCTGGGTGCCGAGCATGACCAGGTGCGTCCCGCTGTCCGGGGGCGGCCCGCTCGGACGGGCCGGGCTCGCGGCTGCCGACGATGCTGCAGTCGCACCACCGGGAGCAGCCATGACGCAGGCACAGCTCGCGCCCAGGCCAAGTCCGGCGGTCAGGATTCCACGCCGTGTTGGTTTTCCGGGAATTGGCATGTTCGTCCCTTCAGTGGATGGGGCTCGTAATCAGCGCATCAGTGGCTGCGGAAGGCGTCCTCCAGCCACCAAGCGCCCTGGTCGCGGGTCACCGTCGATCAGCAGCGGGGTGTCGCGGGGGCCGTGGAGCCAGTGCTCAGCCGGCGCGAGGTCGGCGACGGTGCGGACCGTCAGTGTGGTGAAGCCGAATCCGGCCGCGATCGAAGTAAGATCCACGGGCGGGAACCGAACGGTGTCCAAGGGGAAACCCTCGGGCCCGAAATGGTGCACCTCGGCGCCGTACGCGTCGTCGTTGTAGACCACGACGACCATCGGCAGGCCCAGCCGCACCAAGGTCTCCAGATCCGAAGCGCCCATCAGCGCCCCGCCGTCGCCGAGCGCCGCCACGGGAGGAGGCGTTGCCAGGCGCCGTTGCTGCGGTTCGCCTCCTCCTCTCCTCCCCGTCTGCCGCGCATTGCGTGGCGGTGGGCCAGCCGGTCGCAGGTGCTACACCGCCGGGCAGCCCGGCCCAAGCCGGACTGGGCGCTGCGGCCGCGCCCGGTCCGGCCGCTGCCCTGGCCGTTGCGCGCACCGGATCGTTCGCCGGCGCACCCTGCTCGCCTGGTATCAGCGCCTGGTCAAGAACGGGTGGACGCAATCGCCGTCCCCGGGACGACCGTCTCTGTCAGTGGAGTTGCGCGATCTGATCACCGGCTCGGTGCGGAGAACGCTCGCTGAGGCTTTCGCCAAGCGCCGTGCCGGGGCTGCGCGCTGGGCCACGCAGTCGTGGCGGGCCGCCCGTCAATGGAGTGCTCACGTGGCTGCCGCGTCGTCGGTCGGTGCGGATGCCTGGGGCTGCGTGACACGGCGTCCACCTCCTCTGCCCGGCGAGTTCCTCGCCGGCCTGCGTTTACGGAATTCATGGGGGTTCACCTCTCCTCGCGGAGACGGGTCACCGAGTCCCGGTCGGCTCGGCTCCGGGCTCGGGCTGCCAGGGACCGGTAACCGTGCCGTTAGCGCCCTCGTCCGCCGGCCCGCCCGAGAGTGGTTCCCGGGTCCGTACGAGGGGCTGTCGGGGCGTGGTGTCGTGGTGCAGCCGGAAGACGTCGAAGCGGTTGTAGTGGCCGATGATGTCGTGCATCTGCTTGGGCTGGATGCAGCGGGCCAGGTCGATCTCCGCGTAGACGATGCCCTCGTCGTCGACGAGCGGCTCGGTGACCGGGCGGCCGTCGGGGCCGAAGATCCCGGACAGGGCGCTGCGGGGGCGTCGCATTGCCTTGGCGGTCTCCGGGTCGTCGCCGGCCGCGACCTCGATCATCTCCTCGTTGATCGTTGAGCAGGAGACGATGGAGAAGAGCTTGCCCTCGAAGGAGTGCGCGGCGGTGCGGATCGCGATGGCCTCGGACATGTCGTAGTCGGCGGGCGCGACCGGCAGCGAGATGTAGTTGGAGACGTGGACGAGTTCGCCCTGGGCGAGGAGGGAGAAGCGGGCGAGGGTGTTGGTGTTCTCGCCGCAGGCCAGTACGCCGAGCGGGCCGACGGGGGTGTGGTGCACCCGTACCGAGCTGCCGTCGCCGCCGGTCCAGGTGAGCTTTTCCGCCCAGGTGGGGACCAGCTTGCGGTGGACGCCGAGGAGCGCGCCGTCCGGGCCGATGACGAGCACGCTGTTGTAGAGCACGCCGAGGCTGTGGGCGCCGCGCTCGTTCACGCCGATGACGACCGTGGTGCCGGTGGCGGCCGCGGCGGCGCGCAGGGTGTCGACGTGCGGGCCGGGTACGTCGATCGCCGAGCGGTAGAGCTTCTCGTACCAAGGGGAGCCCTGGACCGGGTTCATGGTCCAGTTCCAGTAGGGGTAGCCGGGGACGAACACCTCGGGGAAGGCGATCAGCGAGGCGCCGTTGCCCGCCGCCTTGTGGATGAGGGCGACGGCCTTGTCGACGGTGGCGGCGGCGTCGAGGTAGACGGGAGCGGCCTGGACGGCGGCTGCGGTGAAGCGGGGGAAGTCCTCCGGGTGCTGCATGCTCAGGCGGTCCTTTCCTCACGAGTCGGGCGCCAGCGGTGGTGGATGTCGGGTGCGGGGGCCGGGCGCAGCGCGAGGGCGGGGCGCTCGCGGCCGCCGGCCGGGGGCGGGGTGCTGCCGGGGCGCAGGGCGCGCGGCCAGTACGCGGCGGGGCCCCGGTAGCCGAGCGCTGCGGCGGCGTGCAGGGTCCACGCCGGGTCGTGGAGCTGGGCACGGCCGAGCGCCACCAGGTCCGAACGGCCCGCCAGGATCGTGGAGTTGGCGTCGTCGTAGGTGGAGTAGCCGCCGACCGCGATCACCGGCACCCCGGCCTCGGCGCGGATGCGGGCGGCGAACGGCGTCTGGTACGTACGCCCGTACGCGGGCCGTTCCCAGGGCACGACCTCGCCGCTGGAGACGTCGATCGCGTCCGCGCCGTGGGAGTGCAGGGCGGCCGCGACGGCGACCGAGTCCTCGATCGTCGTGCCGCCCTCGGTCCAGTCGGCGGCGGAGATCCGCACGATCAGCGGCTTGTGGGCCGGCCATGCGGAGCGCAACCGGTCCAGGACTCGCAGCGGGAAGCGGAGCCTGCCGGTCAGGTCGCCTCCACAGGCGTCCGTGCGGTGGTTGGTGAGCGGGGACAGGAAGGAGGAGAGCAGGAAGCCGTGGCCCGCCTGGAGTTCCAGGACGTCGAAGCCCGCGGCATCGGCGCGGCGGGCCGCAGCCGCGAACTCTTCTGCGATGACCTCGAGTTCGGGCTCTTCCAGTGCATGCGGCGCGGGATGGTCGCCCCACGCGTCCGGCGAGGGAGCGACGGTGCGCCAGCCTCCCTCGGCCAGCGGCGTGCCCAGCGCGCCGCGCAAGGGCACCTCCGTGGAGCCCTTGCGTCCGCTGTGGCTGAGCTGCACACCGATGGCGGCGCCGCTGTGCGTGTGCACCAGGTCGGTGATCTGCTGCCAGCCCGGTATCTGCGCGTCGTCCCACAGTCCCGGGCAGGCCGGGGTCACCCGTCCGGTGGGGCTGACCGCGGTCATCCCGGCGAGCACCAGGCCCGCCCCGCCGAAGGCAGCACCGCCCAGGTGCACCAGCTCGGCGTCGCCGACCACGCCCTCGCTGGTCGCCGAGTACGTGGCGACAGGGGCGGCCACCACGCGGTTGCGCAGCTCCAACCGGCCCAGCCGGTACGGCTGGAACAGCGGCGGCGCCGCGTGCTCCCCGCCGAACCAGCGCTCCAGCCCGGCCGCGTACTCGGGGTCGCGCACCCGCAGGTTGTCGTGGGTGACCCGGCGGCTGCGGGTGAGCAGGTTGAACGCGAACTGCTCCGGCTCCTGGCCGACCGCGTACTCGATCGTCTCGAACCACTCCAGGCTGGCCTGCGCCGCGCGCTGGGTGGACTCCACGACGGGCCTGCGCTCCCGCTCGTATCGCTCCAGCGCGGCATCCAGGTCGTGCGGCTCGGCCTGAAGGCCGGCCGCCAGCGCCAGCGCGTCCTCCATCGCCAGCTTGGTGCCGGAGCCGATGGAGAAGTGCGCGGTGTGCGCGGCGTCGCCGAGCAGCACGATGTTGCCGTGGCGCCAGGTGCGGTTGCGTACGGTGGTGAACCGCACCCACTTGGAGTTGTTGGTCAGCAGGCGGTGCCCGCCGAGGTGGTCCCCGAGCAGTTCGGCGCAGCGGGCCACGCTCTCCTCGTCGCTCTCGCCGGGCGCGTACTCCTTGGCTGCGAAGGCGTCGAAGCCCGCCGCCCACCAGGTCCGCTCGGTCATCTCGACGATGAAGGTGGAGCGGTCGGAGCTGAACGGGTACGCGTGCACCTGCACCGGCCCGTGCTCGGTCTCGGCGACGACGAAGGTGAAGGCCTCCAGCACCCGGTCGGTGGCGAGCCACATGTAGCGGCAGTCGCGCACGTCCAGCGACGGGCCGAAGACGTCCGCGTGCTTGGCGCGGGTCGCCGAGTTGACGCCGTCGGCGGCGATCACCAGGTCGTACTCGCGGGCCAGCTCATCCGCGGGCGGGGCCTGGGTGCAAAAGCGCAGGTCGACGCCGAGTTCGGTGCAGCGCCGTTGCAGGATTTGCAGCAGCCGCTTGCGGGAGATGGCGGCGAAGCCGTGCCCGCCGGAGGTCTGCACGCTGTCCCGGTAGTGGATGTCGATGTCGCTCCAGCGCGCGAACTCGGACTCCATGGCGGAGAAGACGGCCGGGTCGGCGCCCGCGATGCCGTCGAGCGTCTCGTCGGAGAAGACCACGCCGAAGCCGAAGGTGTCGTCGGGGGCGTTGCGCTCCCAGACGGTGATCTCACGCGAAGGGTCCAGCTGCTTGGCGAGGGCGGCGAAGTACAGGCCGGCCGGGCCGCCGCCGATGACCGCGATGCGCATCATGTGGTCACCTCCGCGGCGGTGCCGGGCGCGGCCTCCAGAGCGTCCCGCACCTTCTGCGGCCAGGGCGTGGCCGAGGGGGAGTCGGGCTCGGCGTGGGCGACGATCAGCGTGCCCTGGGCGGCGACGCCTTCACGGCCGCGCACCTCGAAGGCATAGGTGAGGGAGGTGCGGCCGAGCCGGACCACCCGCAGCCGGGTGGTCACGGTCTCGCCGAACCACAGCCGGGCGCGGTAGTTGACCTCGTGGCGCACCCGCGGGGTGCGCCCGAACAGCCGGTCCAGGCCGTGCCGGCGCAGCAGTTCGGCCTCCGCGGCCTCCACCCACCGCAGGATCGCGGAGTGGTGCTGGTGGCCCGAGGCGTCGGTGTCACACCACTCGACCCTGCGTTCCACGACCGCCTCGAGGGCCGTGTCCGGACCGGCCGTAGGGGGGGCGGATCCGGGATCTGGTGAGTTCATCTCTTTCCTCCAACCTCTTGACACTCTCGAAGCTATAGCGTGACGATGACGACCGTCAATGGAACGCAATGAAAGAGGGAGGTAGAGCGGAAATGACCTACAGCGACGACGTACCGGGCCGGGCGCGAGTCAGCGACACTGCGGACCTGAGCGCGTACTACGAGCGGCTCGCCGAGCACGAAGCCGGAGCGCTATGGACCGTCGCCAACGAGATCGAGCCGTGGTACCCGCAGCCCAAGTCGGTCCCCGTGCACTGGTCGTACGAGCGCCTGCGCCCGCTGGTGCTGGAGTCGCTCGACCTGGTCAAGGCCGATGACGCAGGTCGCCGAGTCGTGATGCTGGTCAATCCCGGCCGCAAGGACATCTCCGCCGCCGTCGGCATGCTCTACACCGGACTGCAGATCATGGGACCCGGCGAGTCCATGACCGCGCACCGCCACCAGGCCGCGGCGCTGCGCTTCGTCGTCGAGGGGCAGGGCGCCTGGACGATCGTCGACGGACAGAAGCTCAAGGTCGGCCCGCGCGACTTCGCCATCACCCCGAACTGGGCCTGGCACGAGCACGGCAACGAAGGCGACGACGCCCCCGTCATCTGGCAGGACGGCCTGGACATCCCACTGGTCAACGCGCACGACGCGGGCTTCTACGAGGTACACCCGGACCTGTACCAGGAGCAGGGGAAGGCCGTGAACTCCTCGCTGCTCACCTACGGCGCCGGCGAGCTGCGCCCGTACGGCTTCGAGGACGGCTGGACCAAGCCCTACTCCCCGCTGTTCGCCTACCCCTGGGACCAGGCGTACCCGGCGCTGCTGAACGCCGCCAAGGCGAGCGACGGCTCCCCGTACGACGGGATCATCCTCGAATACAGCAACCCGCTCACCGGCGGTTCCGTGATGCCCACCATGGGCGCCCACCTCCAGCTGCTGCGCCCCTCGCAGGCCACCAAGGCGCACCGGCACACCGGCTCGGTCGTCTACAACGTCGCCAAGGGCCAGGGCCACTCGATCATCGCCGGGCAGCGCTTCGACTGGCGGGAGGGCGACATCTTCTGCGTCCCGTCCTGGGCCTGGCACGAACACGCCAACACCAGCAGCACCGACGACGCCGTCCTCTTCTCCTTCAACGACTTCCCGGTCATGCGCTCCCTCGCCTTCTGGCGCGAGGAGGCGCACACCGACAACGACGGCCACCAGCCCACCGCCTGAACCACCCCGGAACCGCGCACACCTCCAAGGAGTCCACATGCTGCTGGTCAGCTACACCCGTGACGGCGACGAGGCGCGCCGGCTGGGCATACAGCGCGACGACACCGTCATCGACATCGCCACGCTCACCGCCGAGTACGGCGCCGTCGTCCCCGGGCTCGGGGCAGCTCCCGCGACCGTGCTGGACCTCGTCCACGCGGCTCCCGAAGCCGTCGCCGCCCTGACCGAGCTGCTGACCCGTCCCGTGCCCGAAGCGGCGCGGCATCCGCTGGCCGAGGTCACGCTGAAGGCGCCCCTGCGTCCCGGCAAGATCGTCGGAGTCGGCCTCAACTACACCGAGCACGTCGCCGAGTCGGCCCGCACGCTCGACACCGACAAGGAACTGCCGCAGCGGCCCGTGCTGTTCAGCAAGCCCGCCACTGCCGTCACCGGACCCGGCGAGCCCATCTGGCACGACGGCGACCTGACCGCCCAGCTCGACTGGGAATGCGAGCTCGCCGTCGTCATCGGCAGGACCGCGAAGAGGGTGCGGCCCGAGGACGCGCTCGACCATGTCTTCGGCTACAGCATCGTCAACGACATCAGCGCCCGCGACCAGCGCCGCTCCGGGCAGTGGTTCTACTCCAAGGGCCAGGACTCCTACGCCCCCTTCGGCCCGGCCGTCCGCACCGCCGACGACGTACCAAACCCGCACACCCTCGACCTCTCCCTGCGCGTCAACGGCGAGGTGAAGCAGAAGGGCAACACCCGCCACATGCTCTTCCGCATCCCCGAACTGATCGCCGACATCAGCGCCGGCATGACCCTCGAGCCGGGCGACGTCATCGCCACCGGCTCCCCGGCCGGAGTGGGCGCGAGCTTCACCCCGCAGCAGTTCCTCACCCCCGGCGACATCGTTGAGGCAACAGTCGAGTCGATCGGCACCCTGCGCAACCCGGTGGTGGACGCACGATGAGCGAACGCCCCAAGACCTTCCGCATCGGCCAGATCGTGCCGAGCTCCAACGTCACTATGGAGACCGAGATCCCGGCCCTCTTCCGGGCCCGGGAGACCGTCGCCCCCGAGCGGTTCACCTTCCACTCCAGCAGAATGCGGATGAAGCAGGTGCGCAAGGAGGAACTGGCGGCCATGGACGCCGACTCCACCCGCTGCGCCGCCGAGCTGTCGGACGCCCGTGTCGACGTGCTCGGCTACGCCTGCCTCGTCGCGATCATGAGCATGGGGCACGGCTACCACCGCACGTCCGAGCGGAAGCTGACCGCGGTGACCCGGGAGAACGGCGCTCCCGCGCCGGTCGTCACCAGCGCGGGCGCACTGGTCGGTGCGCTGCACACGATGGGCGCCCGCTCGATCACCCTCGTCGCCCCCTATCTGCGGCCGCTCACCGAGACCGTCGTCGACTACATCCGCAACGAGGGCATCGAGGTCGGCGACTGGACGGCACTGGAGATCCCCGACAACCTCCAGGTCGCCGCGCACGACCCGCGCGACCTGGTGCCCATCGTCCGCAAACTCGACCACGGCGACGCGGACGCGATCGTGCTCTCGGCGTGCGTGCAGATGCCGTCACTGGAGTCCATCGAGGTCGTCGAGCAGGAACTGGGCAAGCCCGTGCTGTCCGCCTCGATCGCCACCGCCCACCAGATGATGCGCGCCCTCGGCCTGCCTGCTTTTGCTCCCGGCGCGGGCCGGCTGCTGTCCGGCGCCTACGCCGACGCGCCGCTCCGGTCCGTCTGATCCTCCCCCTGGGGGCACCACCCGGGCCGCCAGGCCCAGGGGGACTACCGCTGGGTGGGGGTACCCCCAGCGGTAGCTGGGGGAGTGCCCCCTTCCACGCCGTACGTACGACAACGGGCCGCCGCTTCCCCGCACGGCGGCGGCCCGCCCCCTCATCCCGCGCTTCGGACATCGCCAGTCAGAAGGGAGCGCTGCCCATGCAGCTCTCACCGTCCGCGCACCACGACACGTACTGCCGTGACCACCTGCCGCCCGCCGACCAGTGGCCGGAATTCCACATCGACCTCCCCGAACTCCACTACCCCGAGCGCCTCAACTGCGCCGAGGTCCTCCTCGACGAAACCATCCGCCGCTTCGGCCCCGACCGCCCCTGCCTGCGCACGCCCACCGAGAGCTGGACGTACGGCGATCTGCGGCGCCACACGGACCGGATCGCCCAAGTGCTCACTGAGGACCTCGCTCTGGTGCCGGGCAACCGCGTCCTGCTGCGCGGCCCCAACACCCCGTACCTGGTGGCCTGCTGGCTCGCCGTCGTCAAGGCGGGCGGGGTGGTCGTCACCACCGTCCCGCTGCTGCGTGCCGGGGAGATCACCCCGCTCATCGAGCTGACCCGGCCCGCCCTCGCCCTGTGCGACCACCGCTTCGCGGACGAGATGCGCGCGGCGGCGGGGGACGACCTGCCCGTCCTGTGCTACGGCTCGGACGACGACCCGGACGACCTCACCGCCCGGGCCGCCGCCAAGAGCGGCGGGTTCACCGCCGTCGACACCGCCGCCGACGACGTGGTCCTCCTCGGCCCCACCTCCGGCACCACCGGCCGGCCCAAGGCCACCATGCACTTCCACCGCGACGTCCTCGCCAACGCCGACACCTTCTCCCGGCACATCCTGGGCCCCACGCCGGACGACGTGTTCGCCGGAACCCCGCCGCTGGGCTTCACCTTCGGGCTCGGCGGACTGATCGTCTTCCCGCTGCGTGCCGGTGCCTCGACGCTGCTGCTGGAGCGGGCCACACCCGGCGAACTCGCCGACACGGTCGCCGAGCACGGTGCCACCGTCCTGTTCACCGCCCCCACCGCGTACAAGGCGATCCTCGCCGCGGGCCGGGCTGCGTCCCTGAAGGGCGTACGCCGCTGTGTGTCGGCCGGCGAACACCTCCCGGTCACGGTCTGGGAGGAGTTCGAGCGGGCCACCGGCATCCGCATCATCGACGGCATCGGCGGCACCGAGATGCTGCACATCTTCATCTCCGCCGCGGATGACGACATCCGGCCCGGCGCCACCGGCCGCGTCGTCCCGGGCTTCCGCGCCGCGATCCTGGACCCGGACGGCAATCCGGTGCCGGACGGGACGCCGGGCCGGCTCGCCGTCCAGGGGCCGACCGGCTGCCGCTATCTCGCCGACGACCGGCAGCGGGTCTTCGTCCAGCACGGCTGGAACATCACCGGCGACACCTACGTCCGCGACGCCGACGGCTACTTCTGGTTCCAGGCCCGCAACGACGACATGATCATCTCCTCCGGGTACAACATCGCGGCACCGGAGGTCGAGGAGGCCCTGCTCGCCCACCCCGACGTGGCCGAGACCGCGGTCATCGGCGTCCCCCACCCCGAGCGAGGCGTGATCGTCAAGGCGTTCGTCGTGCTCCGGGAAGGCGTCGCGGGCGACGACGCGAAGGCGGCCGAACTCCAGACCTTCGTCAAGCACACCATAGCCCCGTACAAGTATCCGCGAGCTGTGGCCTTCCTCCCGGAACTGCCGAAGACCACCACCGGCAAGATCCAGCGCTTCCGGCTGCGCACCCAGGGAGGCTGAACGGCGGGGCGGCCGAGCCCGTTGGTACTGTGACCGGATGACCACCGCACGCGCAGCCGCCGACCCGGCGGAGGCGGCGGAAGCGGCGGACCTCCGGATCCGGCCGTCCTCCGCCCCGCCCCGGACCCTGATCGTTACCGTGTACGGCCTCTACTCGCGCCGGCACGGCGGGTGGCTGTCCGTGGCCTCGCTGATCGGCCTGCTCGCCAGCCTCGGCGTCGACGAGCAGGCCGTGCGCTCGGCCATCCACCGGCTCAAGCGGCGCGGCATCCTCGTGGCCCGCCGGCAGGACGGCGCGGCGGGCTACGAACTGTCCGAGGAAGCCCGCGACATCCTGCGCGAGGGCGACGAGCGGATCTTCCGGCGGGAGCGCGCCACCCTCACCGACGGCTGGCTCCTCGCGGTCTTCTCCGTACCCGAGTCGGAACGCAACAAGCGCCACCAGTTGCGCTCCCAGCTCGCCCGGCTCGGATTCGGGACGGTCGCGCCCGGCGTCTGGATCGCGCCCGCCCACCTGTACGACGCCACGGCCGCGATGCTGCGGCGCCTGGACCTCACCTCGTACGCCGATCTGCTGCGCTCCGACCACCTCGCCTTCGGCGAGCTGTCGCAGAAGGTGCGGCAGTGGTGGGACTTCGAGCAACTGGAGCCGCTGTACCGCGACTTCATCGACGCTCACGGCCCCGTACGGGAGAGCCTGGGCCGCCGCGGGACCGACGAGGCCGGGGCATTCGCCCACTACGTGCGCGCCCTGACCGACTGGCGGCGGCTGCCCTACCTCGACCCGGGCCTGCCCACTGAACTGCTGCCCGCGGACTGGGTCGGCATCCGCGCCGCCGACCTCTTCTTCGCGCTGCACGAGGAGCTCGAGGAGCCCGCCCGCGCCCATGTCGCGGCGACGCTCGCGGGACAGCCCGGACAGCCCGGACAGCCCGCCGACGGGTGAACCCGCTCCGGCTGCGCAGGCCGGAGCCCGCGGTCCCGCGCCGACGCGGGTGAGTGATCGGGCGCCCCGATCGCGTCCTGCGGCCCCGCTGCTGACCGACGCGAAACCGACCCCGCGGCCAAGGCGCTTGGCGGCTGGAGGAGGCCTTCCGCAACCACTTGATGAGGCACTGTCACGTTGGCTGGCCGGGTGGGATGATCTTCGGGTTGATCATGGTGGAGGGGGTTGTCCGTGGGCAGTACGCCGCCGCCGTACAAGGGGCACCGGTACCCAGTCGAGATCATCGCGCACTGCGTGTGGCTGTACTTCCGCTTCCCGCTCAGCCTCCGCGAGGTCGAGGAGCTGATGCTGCAGCGCGGCGTGATCGTCTCCCACGAGACCGTCCGCCGCTGGTGCCTGAAGTTCGGGCAGTCCTACGCCAACGGCCTGCGCCGCCGACGGCCCCGGCCCGGCGACAAGTGGCACCTGGACGAGGTCTTCATCAAGATCAACGGAGAGCAGAAGTACCTGTGGCGGGCCGTTGACCAGGACGGCAACGTGCTCGACATCCTCGTACAGAACCGGCGGGACACCGCTGCGGCCAGGCGGTTCTTCCGTCGGCTCCTCAAGGGAATCGGGGCCGTGCCGAGGGTGGTCGTCACGGACAAGCTCCGTTCCTACGGCGCGGCCCACCGCGAGGTCATACCCTCCGTCGAGCACCGTGCCCACAAGGGCCTCAACAACCGGGCTGAGAACAGCCACCAGCCCACCCGACAACGCGAACGCGCCATGAAAGGCTTCCGCTCCGTCGGCGGAGCCCAGCAGTTCCTGTCCGCGTTCAGCGGCATCTCACCCCACTTCAGGCCCCGCCGCCACCTGATGACCGCCAGCGAATACCGCACCGAGATGACCATCCGCTTCGCCAGCTGGGATCAGGTCACCGGCGTCACCGGCCTGCCTACCGCGGCCTGAGCACGGAGCCGGAACCCGGCCCCACCACACCCGACACACCATCAGGCACTCACACCCTCAACAACGTGACAGCGCCTGCTGCGCAGCCGGCGGATGTCTGTGGGGTTCTGGTTCTGGGCGGCGGCCACGGTGTCGGTATCGGGCCGCTCGCGAAGTGGGCTGCTGTAGGCCAGGGCTGCGTCGGAGAGCTTGAGCAGTGCTTCGGCGGTCGGCAGGTCCGGGCGGGTGGCACCGTTGCGCAGCCGGTCGGCGCCGGCCTGTGCCCAGTGAGCGATGGTCTCGCAGGAGCGGGCGGAGACGGTTCGCCAGAACCCCTGGACGCGTACGTCGTCGGCCAGCTGCTCGAAGTACGGACTGGTCTTCTCCGCCGGGACCATCCCCGCGGGTGCGGGGAGCAGTTGCCGCCCGAGCCCTGGAGACCCGGCTCGGCGACCTTCTGCGGCAGTGAGCGCCCGGCGGGATACGAGGGAATCATGGGTTCGAACTACGCAGCCGGCAGACCGAGTTGGTCGGCGGGATGTTCGCATCGGATCCTCGCCTCGACAGGGCGACGTCCGCGCCCGCTCATGGTGGTCGCCCGTATCTCACCGGGCGGGCGTGAAGCGGGCGTCAAGTGCCCGAAAAGTGGGCTGATCCGTGTGCGGGGCGGGCAGGAACGTGTCCATGAGCCGGTCGGCGCGCTCCTGCGGGCTGCCCTGGGTGGGCGCGAACGCGGCGCGGAAGACCTCGCGCAGGCAGGCGCCGAGGAGCGATGAGGCGAGGGCCTCGGGATCGGCCGCACTGGCGATCCGGCCCAGGTATCTGCTCGGCGCGCAGATACCCCGCCACCGTTTTCGGTTCCGTCGACGGGGCCGGCCGGCGTGCCAGGCCGCTCCAGGAGCGCCGGGTCGGCGTGGAAGGCGGCCAGGGTCCGGAGGTTGGTCTCGTAGTGGGCGAGGGCGCACAGGTTCGCCCGCTGGCCGCCCCGCCCCGCCGAGGGGGCCAAAGGGGCGGGGCGGGGGATCCAGCGGAATGCGTTTTGCGAGGACCGCGGCGAACAGCTCCGCCTTGCTCACGAAGTGCTTGCAGAGCAGGGCCTTTGAGCAGCCCGCCGCCGCGGCGATCTCCTTGGTGGTCGGTGTGAGCCCGAGTCCCGCAGGACGGCGGCTGCCGCGTCGAGAATGCGTTCCCGCGTGGTCCCGAACATGGCCGGCGGCGCCTCCTGACGGTGAGTGCGGTGCGGTGCGGTGCTATTCGGTGACGAAATCGCCCATCATGGCCATGTCCTCGTGCTCCAGGTTGTGGCAGTGGATCATGAAGGCGCCGGCGTAGTCCGTGAACCGGGTGACTACCTCGACGGCCTCGGCCGGGCCCAGGTCCACGGTGTCCTTCCAGCCGTGGTCGAACGCCCCGATGCCGCCGTTGTTGCGCGACACCACCTGGAAGTGGTCCAGGTGCAGATGGATGGGGTGGTGGAAGTTCGTGGTGAACCGCCACACCTCGACCTGCCCGAGACGGGGCCGGGCCAGCGCGCGCCCAGGCTCGTACTCCTTGCCGTTGATCGTCCAGCCCGCGCTGGAGCCGCGGAAGTGGAAGTCGCGGGTGACCGCGGCGCGGGCCGGGTCGAGCCGGGCCACCTTGCTCAGCTTTTGCGGCACCGTCGTGTCGTCCCGGGGGGAGCCGGAGCCGACGTCGAAGCGCATGACCTGTGCCGTGGAGCCGTCTCCGAAGCGGTTGACCAGGCGTACCCGGGTCCCCGGCCGGTAGCGGGAGAAGTCGACCACGACGTCGAAGCGTTCGGCCGGGGCGATCTCCAGTGTGTCGTGCCGGCGGGGTGCGTCGAGCAGCCCGCCGTCGCTGCCGATCTGCACGAAACCGCCGCCGCCCTCCGGCTGAGGATCCAACTCCAGTTTGTACATGCGGGCGTTGGAGCCATTGAGGAAGCGAAGCCGGTAGCGCAGCCGGTCCACCTCGTGCACCGGCCAGGGAGCGCCGTTGACCAGGATGACGTCACCGAGCACCCCGTTCATGTAGGCGTCGGTGACCCCGGGGGTGCGCAACTCACTGTCCACCCACGGGTACCGGAACGACCCGTCCGCGGCGAACGAACGGTCCGTGATCATCAGCGGGATGTCCCGCTCGCCGCGCGGCAGCGGCAGCCTCTCCTCCTCGTCGTCGTGCACGAGATGGAACCCGGCGAGCCCCATCCAGACGGCGACACCGGTGTAGCTCATGCGGTGATCGTGGTACCAGAGCGTCGCGGCGCGCTGGTCGAAGGGATACGTGTAGGTGCGAGTGCCCTCGGTGAGGTCCATCGCGCCGTGGTCCATCGTCATGCCGTGCGCGCCGCCGCTCATGTCTTGGTGGACACGGTGCGCGTCGTACGAGCCGTCGGCAGGCAGGATCAGGGAGGTCGGATACCCGTCGCTGGCCGCCGGCGTGTGGCCGCCGTGCAGATGGACGACGCTGGGGCGGTCGAGTTCGTTGCGGTGGCGCACCACGGTGCGGCGCCCCGAGCGCGAGACGATCGTCGGCCCCGGGAAGGTGCCTCCGTACGTCCATGCCTTGGTGCGCAGACCGGGCAGGATCTCCAGCTCGGCGTGGCGCTGGGTGATCTCGTATGTGTCGGTGGTGCCGCTCGTCGACACCGGCTCCAGGACCTTTGGGACCGGCAGGGGCGTGCGGAAGGCGGCCGGCAGCTCGGTCTCGCTGGTCAGCACCTTGCCGGGGCGGCCCTCGCGCACGTAGTCACTCAGCAGCGGCCAGCCGGCCGCGGTCACGGCGCCGGCGCCGAGCACCGCACCGCCCGCACCGAGCAGTGTGCGCCGCCTCACTTGACCGGCTCCGGCTGCACGTCCTCGCTCCGGGAGGAGGCGGAGGGGATCTTGGCGGGCAGCGGGGTGGTCATCACGCGCTGGGACAGCAGCGCAATGGCGGAGACGAGGACGACGCCGAGCAGGACGTGGGGGGTGACGCTCCGGGTGACGCCGAGCATCACCTGGCCCACGAGTGCCAGGAGCACGACGGCCGAGGCGGGGAGAACCGACTTGGGCCCGCCCGAGCGTCGTACGAAGAAGGCGGCGACCGTCATCAGAAGGGCGACCACGACGATGACGACGGCGAGCGATCCGTGGATGGCCAGCATGTCGAAGTGACCGCCCAGGAAACCTCCCGCCAGGGCGACCTGAACGAGCACCAGCATGGACTGGAATGCGACGGTAATGCGCATGGACAGCAGGGATGGACGTAAGGACATGTCAGCGATTCAACCCCGATACCCGGTGGCGTGCAACCCGAACACGGCATTGTCGCAAGGCAGTTGAGTTCTTCTCGGAACTCCTCAGGAAGGTAAAGAAAGAATAAAGCCACGCGGTGAGTAGAGATCGAGCCACTCCTCCTCGGATGGGCCACGTGGTGCGCGCTCTCCATTCCGAGCGGGACGCGTCCCATGGCTCCGGTGGCCACACCCGCCTTGTGCGGAGGTGATGCGATGACGGTGCTCGCGCGTGACGAAAACCCCTGGCCGAGAAGAACCGTCGCCGCTTCCGGCAGTGAATTCCACCTGGTGTGTTTCCCGTTCGCCGGCGGTTCGGCCAGCTATTTTCGGCCACTGCCCGGCCGCGCTGACGGATCACGGAGACGAGTTCCCGCAGGAACACGTCCTCGTGGGCGCGGTGGTGGAAGTTGTATCTGGGGCGTGTCAGAGCCAAGGGTTTCAAGTCGTTGCTGGACATGGACGTTCCGCTGCGGCAGGGCGTCACGGTCGTGGTGGGGGAGAACAATGCGGGTAAGTCGAACTTCATCGACGTGCTTCGTCTGCTGACCGACCCGCTGGATGGCCGGCGCAGCAGGTGGTGGGAGGCTGAAGACGTCCATCCGTGGGCGGAGAGCGGCGCGGAACTGACCGCCGTTTACGGAGGGTTGACGCCCGCCGAGGCCGGGCACCCACCTGCAGGCCCTGGTGCCGGCGGCCGAGGAACCCGGACCCTCAGAGGGCCACCGAGCCCGCTACACCGTGCAGTTCACCCGGCCGCCTGCCGATGCCCGGCCGCAGCGTCCGGTGTGGTCGGCGGGCCGGCTACTGGTTGATCCGGAGCCGGAGGCGCGCCGCGCGATCCGGCACGTCTACCTGCTGCCGATGCGCAACGCCCAGCAGGAGCTGGCTTCCAGTGCCGGAAACCGGCTGCGGTTGATCCTCGCCGCAGAGCTGGGTGCGGAGGAAGCCATCAAGGACTTCGAGCGGGAGCAGGCCGATCACTTCAGGAGTCTTGAAGAGCACGAGAAGATCAAGGCGGCCCGCAAAAGGATCAACGACCCACTCGGGCTGCTGACCGCCGGGGCGCATCCCCAGCACATGGGACTGTCGTTCGCGGACCCGACGCTGGTGTCCATCGCCCGGGCGCTGCGTACCCGGATGAGTGATCAGGGCCTGGCCGTTGAAGACATCACACGCTCCGGCCTGGGCTGTGCCAACCTGCTGTACATCGCCACCGTGCTGGCCGAGCTGGAAGCCGCCCGGGACGCGGATTTGACACTGTTTCTGGTGGAGGAGCCCGAGGCGCATCTCCTCAGCTGCAGATTCTGCTGCTGGACCATCTGAGGGCTCAGTCCCTGCGCTCCCAGCAGTACCGCCGCCCGCTGAGGGAGCGCCCCTGGGACGCATCCAGGTCGTCATCACCACCCATTCGCCGGTGCTGGCTGCGGCCACCACCGTTGAGGACCTGGTCGTCCTCAAGCGACGCCGTACCCTCGCCCCGCACACCACGGGAGCAGACGCCGCGGCCGAGGCGGACAATGCCCCCGCCAGTGCTGACGCCGACGCCGAGGTGGAAGAGAAGTCGGCGGACTTCGCGTTCACCACGGCCGCTGTTGCGGCAGCGGAGATCCCCTTGGCTAAGTGGTCGCGTTCGGAAGTCCTTCGGGGGTTGATCATGTAGCTGGCCCGGCGGAGGATTCTTCCTGGTGATCGGCGGTGTGCCGGTCGAGTCTGGCCAGCAGATCGTCCAGGTCGGAGGTGGTGAACTTCCACTGGAACGGCTGTGCTGTGACGTTGTAGCGGTCTTCGAAGGCTCGGAGCCGGTTCCCGACCTGGGCAAGGTCGGTGAAGTCGCTGGGTGACACGACCTTGCGCTGCACGACGGAGAAGTAGATCTCCACCTGGTTGAGCCAGGAGGCATGGGCCGGGGTGTGGGCCATGACCGCGTTCGGGAAAGCGCTGGTCAGCCGGTCGGCTGCCTTCTGCCCGCGGTGGGAGGAGCCGTTGTCCACGATCCAGAAGACGCGCTCGGCGCTGGCGTACGGCTCTTGGCTCATGACCTGGGCGACCAGGTGCATGAACGGGTCGATGCCGGTGCGGGGCTCGGACCCCCGGAATGTGGATCGCCGACTCGGCCGCCGGCCGCAGCAGCGTGCACCTGCACACCTGGCAGGGGCAGGACACCGGCGGCGCCGTCGACTGGCCGGACCTCGCCATCGCCGCCGAGATCCGCATGACCTGGCAGTTCCAGGACCAGGACGGCGACGCCTTCTGGATCGTCCGGCTCAACCCGGGCGCCGAGCAGACGGCCGTCCACACGAAGAACTACCGGGATCACACCCGGCACGTGCTGTACGCGCCCGGCGCCCGGCGCCTTGGTGGGGTGAAGTGCCACGGGGCGTGCGCGCACGAGGACTGGCACCTGCGCCACCTCGCCGCCGACCTGGCCGACCTCGACGGCGCAACGCCCGCCGACGGGCCCGCCGCGGCACCGGAACCTTCGAAGGGCCGGCGTCGGCGTCGAGCGGGCCGCTACTCTGGGCGCGGTGCGTCCCAGGGGACGCGCTTCACCGACCAGGAACTGCACGACCAGTCCATCACCCTGCTCCTCGGAGGCGCGGAGACCACCGCCGTCTTGATGTCGTGGATCTTCCACCTGCTGCACGAGTACCCGCAGGTCGCCGCCAAGTTGCACGCGGAACTCGACGAAATGTTGGCTGGCCGCCCGGTGACGGCCGCGGACCTGAGGAAGCTGCCGTACACCCGCAACGTCGTCGCCGAGGGTCTGCGCCTCTACCCGCCGGCCTGGCTGCTCAGTCGTCGCGCCGCCGTCGACACCACGCTTGGCGGGCTGCCCGTACCGGCCGGCACCGAGCTGTCGTACAGCCCCTTCCTGCTGAACCGGGACGCCCGCTACTTCGACGCCCCCGACAGCTTCGAGCCGGACCGGTGGCTCACCATGTCGACCACTCCGCGCAAGGGCGCCTACCTGCCCTTCGGCGCCGGGAACCGCAAGTGCATCGGTGACGTGTTCGCCCTCACCGAGGCCCAGGTCATCGTGGCCCGGTACTGGACGCGCGTGGGGCGGGTGCCCGGGGCGCGGTAGCGGTCGCCGACGGGATCCGGCTCGCGACGCCCTCGATGAAGGTGTTGAGCCCGTACGCGAACCGTTCCGCCGGGTCGGTGTTCATGAGGGAGCCGAAGGCCTCCGCGTACTGGGGCGACAGCGCGCTCGCGAGCGGGTTCTCACCGCTCTGCCACCCCTCGTCCGGCGCGTGGGCCTGGTTCTGTTCGTCGAGGGTGTGGCCGAGTACGTAGTAGTAGAGGGAGAAGGCCAGGGATCCGGCCTGGGCGGGGGCCAGGCCCGCGCCGCAGAGGACGTCGACGACGAGACTCCCGGCGGTGATCGAGTTGGCGCCGGTGGCATGGGTGCCGCTGACCAGGCGCGCTCCGTCTCGGTGCGCCAGCATGGCCGTCCGGAACCGCTGGCCCAGGACATAGATCTGATCGCGCCAGGGAGCCTCGGGCAAGGGGACCCCGACCCCCTCGGTGAGCTTGTTGGCCATCGCCTCCAGCAGGGCCGCCTTGTTCGGGAAGTGCCGGTAGAGGGCTCCTCCGTGCACGTTGAGCGCAGCACCGAGCTTGCGCATGGTCAGTCCGTCGAGCCCTTCGGTGTCGAGAAATTTCAGGGCCCCTTCGACCACGTCGGCCTTTCGCAGCAGCATGGGTCGCTCCATCGTTGACAACCCCCGAATCATATAGCTAACGTAAACGCTGTTCACAGTAAACAACGTTCACGGTGAACGGCGTTCACCAGGAGGCGCAATGTCTGCATCCTTAGAGTCACCACCCACCCCCGCGGTCCTGCGGCCGAATCTGCCGCTCGGCGTCGTGGTGGCCATCTCGTGCGTGGCGCTCTTCATGGTGGTGCTCGACACGACGATCGTCACGCTGGCGCTGCCGCAGATGCGCGACGCACTGGACATGTCGGTCAGCCAGCAGCAGTGGGTCGTCACCGGCTATCTGGTCACTCTCGGCGGTCTGTTGCTGCTGGCCGCCAGGGCGGGCGACCTGTTCGGCCACAAACGGGTGTTCCTGTTCGGCATGATCGCCTTCACCGCCGCCAGCCTCACGGGCGGCCTGGCGACCGACCCGACCATGCTGATCGTGTCCCGGTTCATCCAGGGCGTCGGCGCCGCCGCGCTCACGCCCACCAGCCTGAGCCTCATCACCACGAGTCACACCGACGAGACCCAGCGGCAGCGCGCCCTGGCCCTGTGGAGCATCACCATCGCGTTCGCCGGCACGGCCGGCGTACTCCTCGGCGGCGTGCTCACCAGCGAGCTGAACTGGCGGTGGGTGCTCTTCATCAACATTCCCCCCGGCATCGCGCTGTTCGCCGCGGCACTCTGGTGCCTGCTCCCCGCCCGGATCGGCACCAAGCCGGTCCGGCTCGATCTCCCCGGCACCCTCTGCGTGACGCTGGGCATCGGGGCGCTCACCTACGGGCTCTCGCAGGCGTCGGCCGACGGGTGGGGGTCCTCCAACGTCCTTATCGCCCTCGGCGCGGCGGCGGTCCTCATCGCGGGCTTCGTGGCCGTGCAGCTGACCAGCTCCCAGCCGCTCATCCCCCGGGCGCTGCTCCGACTGCGCAGTCTGCTGCTCGGAAACCTGATCATGCTCATGCTGGGAGTGGTCCTCAACGCTTCCTTCTTCTTCATCTCCCTGTACCTGCAGCAGGCCATCGGTTACAGCGCCCTGCGAGCCGGTATGGCCATGGTTCCGGTGACCCTCATCGTCATCGTCGGCGGCTTCGTCTCCCGCAAGCTCGTCCTCGTCCTCGGCCCCCGAAACCTGATCATCATGGGTGGGCTCGTGGTCGCGGCCGGTATGGCCTGGCTGGCCGCGGTGCCCGCCCGTCCCCCGGTCTTCCTGGCCCATATCCTCGGGCCGACCCTGATCGTCGGCATCGGCCTGGGCTTCCTGCTCCTGTCGATCACGCTCACCGGCACCTCCGACGTCGATCCCGAGGACGCCGGTGCGGCCTCCGGGCTGCTCAACACCTCCCGCCAGGTCGGCGGAGCCGTCGGCCTCGCCGTGCTGACCACCATCGCCGCCACCGCGACCACCGACGCGGTCGGCGACTCCGATCCCGTCGAGGCGCTCGTTCACGGGTACAGCGTCGCCTTCCTGATCTGTGCGGGCGTCATGGTGGTCGCCTCCCTGATCGCGCTGGCCCTGCCGAACATCAAGGCGCCCAGGCCGGAGGCCGAAGCGAAGGCCGGCGAAGTCGGCGAGGAACGGTCGGCGAACGCCACGTCATGAACCGGATCTCACGCGTCGACGACGGTCCCGCCCGGCAGGGCGGGAAAGCCGGGCGCCGCACCGTCGACACCCGGGCGGGGGCCGGTCCTGACCTCCCGGTTGGTGACGGAGAGCGGCCCCAGCCCCGCCAGGGCATCGAGCACCTGGGGCATCAGCGCCCCGGGGGCCGACCGGGCGGGAACCACGCCGATCGCGTTCACACCGGTCAGCCAGGCGGCCGTGAGATCACCCGCGGCCGCCAGGCGGCGGACGGCCCGGCCGCCCGCGGCGGCTTCCGCCTCCAGATGACCGGCGTCCGGATCGTCGGCGGCCCCCAGGACCAGCGTGAGGTCGACGGCCTCGGCCACCGAGCGGACGGCCGCCGCCCGGTCGGTGGCGGCGTAGCAGAGCGCGTCGTAGTGCTGCCCGCGCACACGGGGGTAGCGCTCGCGCAGAGCAGTGATCATGCCGGCCGCGTCATCGACCGAGATCCCGGTCTGCACCACGAGGGAAAGCCTCTCCGGATCGACCCCGAACCGCTGAAGATCGGACGCCTGTGCGGCATCCCGCATCGTCAGCACCGACTCCGGGGCCTGCGACACCGACACCCATTCCCCCGCGGTGTCGCGGGCCCCGGTCATCAGCACCACCGTGTCGCCACGGTGGGCGTAGGCCTCGACGTCGCGATGGGCCAGAGCGGCCAGCGGGCAGGTCGTGTCCACCACCCCGAGCCCGCGTGCGGCGGCCTCCGCCCGCACCGGCAGGGGTACGCCGTGCGGCGGGAACGCCACCACTCCGCTGTCCGGTACGGCGTCCAGATCGTCCGCGAACGCGACACCGGCCTCGGTGAGCCGCGCGATCCGGTCGACCGCGGCGACCGGCCGGCCGTACACGTACACCGGCACGTCCCGCCGCGCCTCGCGGGCCGCCCGGAGGGTGGCCTCGACACCCGCCCGGGCACCCGCGCAGTCGGGTTCGGGCGCCGCCACCAGCAGACGGCGCGACCGCAACAGCCCGGCCCACTGCGCGACAAGCTCCGCGCATATGTCCACGGCCGGGCGATCATCCGCGTGCGCGGCCGCGCCCAGGCCGACGGCCCGGCCGTCCAGCTCCAGGTAGGAGGCCATCACGAGCACCGCGTCGCCGGTGCCGGAGGCTTCTGCTGTCCCGTCCATCGGATGGAGCCGGATCCGCCGTCCGCCGGGATCGGGTTCGCCGCGTCCCAGCGCCGCGGCGAGCAGCGGAGCCGCGGGCGAGCCGACCGTTCCCCGCTCGGGATGCGTTGTTCCGGTGGCCACCACGATCTCCCCCGGCCGGACCCCGCTGACGGAGAAGCGCTCCACCCGCATCGTTCGATTCATGATCATTCACCTCGGATGGCTGAATTGGATGTCGTCGGCACTTACGAGGCCACCGTCTCCGGAGTCCAGGCGGTGGCGGTGCGGACCAGCAACTGCCTGACGGCGCGGTGGGTGCGCTGCGGATGAAGCCGGGATCGCAGGACGTTCATCGCGATGGTGGCGCGCCCGCACGTCAGGAACGTCGAGTCGTCGAGAAAGGCGTGCCAGACGGTGACGGCCTGGTCGAGATCGCCCTGATCCAGATGCAGCCCGGCAAGCCGGGCGTGGCCGAGGGCGCGCGAGCGGCGCTCCCGCTGCGGCCGGTGGCGGGCGGCTTCGGTGAGCGTGGCGATCGCTCCCTTACGGTCACCGAGCAGCGCCCGCACGGCCGCCTCCTGGTTCGCCAGCGACGCGGGGTGGTACCGGCCCATGGCACCACCGCCGTCCGCCGCCGTCCGGGAGCACGCCTGGTCCAGACGCCGTTCCGCGCCCGAGATCGCGGTCAGCGCGTGGTGCCGGTTCCCCGCCGCGGCGGCGGCCACCGCGACCTGGCCCAGGAAGAACGCCTGGCGGGCCGGTCCGGTGGCGGCCCTGCTGATCGTCGCCGCGGACTCGGCGAGGTCGACGGCGTGCTGACGGTGCCCCAGACTCTGCGCCTGAACCGACAGCCCCCGCAGTGTGACGGCGTAGCCGGCCGGGTCGTTGTTCTCGCCGGCCAGCCTCAGAGCGGCCCGGTAGTACTGCTGGCCCAGCCCGTGGCACCCATCGTCGAAGCACATGAACGCGGCCAGATAGGTGAGCTGCGTGGCGGCCGTGAAGAACCTGCGCCGCAGCGCCGGAGTCCCGGCGGCATGAAGCCTGGGAGCGATGTCGAAGGCCAGATAGCAGGACAGTTCCGCGCGGGCGTGGCCACCGCCGAAGGAGTCGTCGAGGTCGGAGAAGAGCCGTACCATCTGCTCGGCCGTGGCCACCTGCCCCGGCTCCAGCCGCTGCGCGCACGACGGGTCCGGCCATGGCGGCAGCCCGGGCGGACCGGCCGCGGCCTGCGCCCACCCGGGCACGTCGAGAGCGGCGACGCGGTAGGCGGTGGCGGACAGCATCCGACGCCGGCTCTCGCCGGACTGCGCCAGGCCGGCCAGCACCGAACCGACGTCCCGGGGCGGGGCATCGGCGTCCGGCGGCCGGTCGACAGCGGCGCGGGAGCGAGGTCTCGGCTCCCACTCCTCCCGGACGGCCGGACCGGTGGCCGGCCCGGCGAGCCCCAGGTCGGCGAGGCCGACCGGACGGCGCAGCCCGCGCGAGATCGCCTCGGCGATCAGCTCGGGCACCGGCGAACGGGGGCGCCGGCCGGCCAGCCAGTGCGTCACCGACCGCCGGTCCAGCCGCATCACCACACCGGACTCGGCGGCCACCGCGTTGACCTGCCGGGCGAGGAAGTCCTCGGTCCAGCCCGCCTCGGCCAGCAGTCCCCGTAACAGCCTGTTCGGCACCTTATGCTTCGTCATGACGCGTACCAGCCCCCCACGATCGCCGCGCATTCCCCGAGCCTTCTGTCGGCCCTTCTGCCGGCCAAATGGGAGGCTACCAATCTGATTGATCAGGAAATAGTGACAATTGCACCTGTGATCGTGAGTTGTGGAGAACTCACCCGGGCGAAATGGCCAGGGCGAGCGATAGATCCTCGTCGGAGTTGATCCACACGGTTACCGGAACTCCGCGGTAGGACGCGGTCAAAGCGCCGTCGGCAGGGCGCAGTTCGATCCGCCAGAACAGGAAATCGCCCAGAGACCCGGTGCCGGACAGCGCTTTGAAAGCCGCTTCCTTGGCCGCGAACAACTCACGCGGCGTGTATTTTCCGGCCGACGGCAGCAGTTTCAGCCTCTCCTGCCCGCTCAGGACGAACGCGGTCGCGCGAGGGCTGATGACCGCGCTCTCGATGTCCACGCCGACCGCCGCCGCGCCGGGGACCACCACCGCGACCGCCAGGTGGTCGGTGTGGGAGATGGATCCGGCGAATCCGCGCGGGAAGCGGGGCCGGCCGCCGGGATCACGGGGGACGATCCGATCGGCCGCCCCGGCCGCCGCCAGCGCCGCCGAGGCCGCCCGGCGGCCCGCCGTGAACTGCTGACGCGGCCCGAACGGCCGGTGCACCGGCCGCCATCGGGCCCATACGCCCGCCGCAGCCGCGCCGGCAGGAACCTCCAGCCCCGCCGCTCCGTACGCCTCGGTCAACGCAGCGACACGACGTGGTCGGCCAGCGACTCGATCGAGCGGAGCGCCTCGGGCCGGACGTCCTCGTCCCATTCGAAGCCGAACGCGTCCTCCATCGCCACCAGCAGGCTGACCAGCGCGGTGGAGGACATGCCCGCCTGACGGAGGGACACGGTGTCCGACACATTGCCGACGAGGCGGTCGTTGCCGAACAGATCGACGAGCAGCGCCCGGATGCGCTGCCGGACCTCGAGTGTCCCGTCAGACACGCGATTCCACGTCCTTGACGAATTCGAGGATGATGGACTGGAAGGCCCCGGCGTCGTCGAAGAAGGGCTGGTGCCCGGCCTTCGGCATGATCCGGCAGGTGCCGTCCTGGAACTGGTCGGCCAGCTCCTGGGCGCCCGTCGGGCTCAGCAGGATGTCGTCGTCGCCCACGACGACCAGCGTGGGTGCGGCGATACGCGGCGGCAGGTCGGGGCTGTGGGAGTCGTTCGCGGCGCTCTTGAAGCTCCGGGCCAGCTCCTCCGGGTCGGAGACCGCCATGAAGGCCTCCCGCAGCCCCAGGAAGCCCGGGGTGCCGAGCGCCTCGTTCATCTCCGAGCTGAACATCTCGGGGTAGAGGTGGTCGAACACGGCCGCGAGACCGTGGCTCTCCAGCGTCCGCAGCCAGTTCCGCTGCAACTGCTTCTGGCGGCGCATGCCCTGGGGGCCGAAGACCGGGCCCGACAGCACCAGGCCCTTGACGCGGTCCGGGTGCCACAGCGCCATGTCCCGGGCGAAGACCGTGGTGGTGGACGAGCCGATCAGATAGGTCGACTCGATCTCCAGCGCGTCGAGCATCGCGATCAGATCGGCCGCGTGCTCCTCCCAGGTCGGCTCCTTCTCGACCCGCGAGGAGGCCCCGTGATTGGCCAGGTCGTACACCAGGACGCGGTGGTGCTGGGCCAGTTCCTCGGTGAACCCGCGCCAGATCGGCGCGGTCGCGACGAGATTGGGGAGCGGGGTGATGACGGTGCCTTCACCGCGGGACTCGCAGTAGAGCTCCACGCCCTCCCTGGTGCGAATTCGCGGCGCGTCGTCACGGTATGACAGATCCAGCCGGGACATGTTCTCGACGATTGACATGGAATCTCTATCCTGTTCCTGTTTCGAAGATCTCGACACCTCGAAGGATGCGAGCGAAGTCGGCGACGATCTCGGCCGCCGGCTGTCCGCCGGAAATGGCGCCGCAGGACAGCCCGCAGTACATCGCCATTTCCTCGATCCGGCCGCTGGTCGCCTCCGTCGGCGCCGCGGCGCTGAACCGCGGTATCAGATACGGCTTTCCCTCGACCACCGTCCGGCCGATGAATTTCCTGGCCTGTTTCGCGTCGCGGGTGGCGGACGTCTCCAGCACACGGTGACGCCTGCCCGGCCACCCGATCTCGTAGACGTCGGAGATCACCGTGTCGGTCTCGTCGGCGGTGCTCACCGCTCTCTTGAAGTAGGAGTGGGCCCGCGACTCGTGCGCGACGACGAAGGCGGTGCCGAGCAGTACGCCGTCGGCGCCCGCGGACAGGACCCTGGCGGCCTTGGCCGGTGATCCGATGCCGCCAGCGGCGACGATGCAGGCCTCCGGCAGTTCCTCGCGCAACGCGGTGACCATGGCGTCCCGGCTCGCCTCGCCCAGGAGATGGCCGCCCGCCTCGATACCCTGCGCCACCACCACGGAGCCGTGTCCGGCGGCCCGCACACCGTCCTGCACGGTCCCGACCTGGACGACGAGGTGCCGTCCCGCCGCGTTGATCCGATCGAACACGGCGTCGTCCGGCATGCCGAAGAGGGACAGGTACACATGCCGGGGCGTCTCGTCGAGCACCTGCGTGACCTGCCGGTCCAGCTCTTGTGGCCCGACCACCTCCGGAATGAGGTTCACGCCGACGGGCCGGTCGGTCCCCGCGGTCAGCCGGGCGAGCACGGCCGACAGCCCGTCGCCGACCAGTTTGTAGCCGCCCACGCAGCCCGCCGCGCCGGCGTTGGACACCGCGCACGCCAGTTCCGGCCCCGCGACACCTCCCATGCCCGACTGGAGCAGGCTCACTTCGATGCCGAGCACCCCGGCCAGCGTGTTCCGCATCAGCCCAGACGCTCCACCGCGGACACGGCGGCCTCGGCGCTGCCGAACCGCTCCGTCAGGGCGTGCACCCAGCGCTCCAGGCCGAAGGCGAGACAGCTGGTGTGCGCCAGGTCGTCGCCGGCCCGGATCGAGCACCGTTCGCCGAAGAAGTTCCGGTGGTAGTTCACCGAGCCGATCGCCAGCCCGTCGACGACGAACTCCTCCTTCACCGGGAACAGACGCTGCATCTTGGCCTTGCCGCCGTTCTTGTCGAAGAACGGATCGGTGGCGACCTCCAGATGGACGTCCAGCCCGAGCTCGGCGCACAGGGTCGTCACGGCGTCCTTGGCACGGAGCAGATGCTGCTTGGCCCCGTCCTCGGGTCCGATGAAGACGATCTCCCGCATGGAGAAGCCGAGGAGCCGCTGCAGACCGTCGTAGTGGTCCTCGTTGCGGAAGCAGGTTCCGAGCGTGGTCCGCAGCGTCCCGTCCGGGGGCAGCTCGGAGCCGGCCAGATCGAGGTAGATCGCGTAGCACGCGGCCGACGGCAGCGCGAAGCCGGTCGGCTCCATCACCTCGGCCGGAATCCGGTCCAACGGCCGGGGCGCTTCGGCCAGCAGGGCCCCGAGGCGCTTCGGATCCAGCCGGGTGGCCGCCAGCCCCAGATGGGGGAAGTTGTCGAAGTAGTCGAAGGTGTCGAGGTCCTTGCTCCCGATCAGGAACGGGAACCGGTACTCCGGGGCCTCCCAGGTGCGGGCCAGGCGCAGGAACGCCGTGTCGATCGCCCGCAACAACCGCAGCTGGCCGCCGTCGAGTACTTTCAGGCCGTTGTCGGTCGTCGTGGTCATTGCACTGCCTTCTGCTTGAAGAATCGGGCTTCGATCGCATCGAGGCTGCGGAAGTCGTCCAGGTCCAGATCTTCCGGATCGATCAACTCGCCGGTCAGCTCCTCCAGCAGGAAGATGAAGTCGACGAAGGCCAGGGAGTTGATGGCCCGGCTGTCGATCAGATCCATCTGGGGGGCCAGCAGGCCGATCGTCGGGTTGCGCTCCAGGATGAAGGCCCGGACGTCCTGCATCGGATCGGCCGTCATACGATCAGTTCCTTTCCGGCGCCCGCCCTGGTCAGGAACTTCCTGGTCCGCTTCAGGATCTGATCGTGCGCCAGCAGCCGGGCGGGGTGCTCCAGCGCGCGCCGCCGCAGCGCCAGCCCGTCCGGGATGCCCGCGTCGCGGTAGGCGGCGGGGTTGTAGAGGGTGCCGATGCTGTACTGGAGATAGCTCTCCAGGTACGCGGCGACCGCCGGCACCTCCGCCGGGTCGCGCTTGGCCACCTGGCCCAGCAGATCGGTGAAGATCATCCGGCCGAACGCGACGTGCCTGCTCTCGTCCTGGTGGTGCACGCGGTTGATCTCGCGGGCGATGTGCGGCAGGGCCTCGTCGGCCGCCATGTACGCGTTGAAGTAGTCGACGATCTCCTCGAAGATCAGGATGCGCGCGAAGATGATCGCCTCACGGGCCACCGGCGAGAGGTGGGACACGGAATCGGCCCGTAACGTCGGCTGCGCCGGGTACAGCTTGCCGCCGTACCGCAGGCAGAACCGGGCGAAGAACCACATGTGCTCGTTCTCTTCGCCGATGAAGTGGTGCAGAAACTCCGAGACGTCCGCATAGGCCCGCTCGTGGATGCGCATCACCACTTCGCTCATCAATTCACGGATGCCGTGAATGTTGAGGCTGAAGAAGTTGATCGCTTCGTACTTGGTCAGCTCCAATTGCTGATCACGGGTGAGCTCGTCCCACATCGGCGTGCCCGCCAGCGTGGTCAGATTCTCACTCATCCACGGCTTTTCGGGCTCGATCTTCTCGGGCCAGTCGAAAATCGTGTACGGATTGTAGTAGCTAGATTCGGCCATTTGCTCGAGCCGATCCAGGTCGAGTGAGATCGGCTCAATGTCTCGTACGGCCATGTATTCTCATCTTCCCCGTAGAGTGAAGCGAGCTTCCGTATTCAACGCACTGCCTGGATATCCGTATGAACCTGGATCGGCAGCTGCGAACCGCAGTCGTGATAGCCGAAGGGCGCATTCCCGGATGCCGTGGACGGAATCACCTTGTTGTAGATCGACCCGACGCACAGTTCCTGGAATTGCTCGGTGTCCGGCGAGAGTCGGGCGGCCAGCTGGGCCTTGGCGATGTCGACGGTCTTGACCGCACCGTCGTCGTCCTCGACCTCGACGCACGCGTGCGGCAGGTCGAGGGCCCCACCGAGCACACCGCAGAACCAGCCCCGCTTCGCCTCGGCCCGGTACCCGGCCGCGCGAAAGCTCTCGGCCAGGTGCAGACTCGCCGCGATGCAGCTCGTGGCGCCCATGGCGTGCACCTGATCCGGGTGCGCCTGCATGGGTACGGGGATCATCTGCCAGCGGTAGCCGGCGTCCAGGTACTCGCCGGTCAGCCGCCGCAGCACGGGCGAGACCACCGGGGTCCGGGCGCCGGTCGTCGTCACCGTCGCCGCGTACTGCGCCGACCCCCGGCTCACCGACGGCCCCGTCACACCGGCGACGCTCCCGCCGAACCGGAGGACGTCCGGCTCCTCCAGACGCCAGGGAGCCTCTTCCGGGCAGTCGACGCATTCCAGCGCGACCCGGAAGTCCCATTCCTTGGCACGCAGGAGATCGTCCACCGGCCGCCGGGCGAACCGGAAGAGCAGACGGAAAGTCAGCTCCGGCTGCGTCCTCGCACTGTTCGAGTACATGCCGAGGTTGTACAGATCGTTGGCGTCGAAACAGCGCACCCCGGATCGCCGCTCGAACGGAAGCCCCGCGTCGACGAGCCTGTCGATCTCTTCCGGCTCGCAGCGCAGCATTTCCTGAGCCACGGATTCCGGTTGGTTCCTGCTGGAATACTCGGCAGGCACGAACTCGATGGAGTTCGCCACCTTCTCCCAGGCAACATTTTCGGTTGCAGCTTTACGCGACACAGTCAATCTCCCGAACAGAACGACCGCGCCGACGGCTCGGCGCCCGTACGCGAGGTCACGGTGAATCTGCGGACAGCCTGACAGTAACGGCCGGGCGATCCCGCACGACAGATCGGTTCTCCACGGACCCCTATGGATTTCACATGGGCGATCATGGATCGTGCGGGCCCGGCCGCCCGGGGCCACACCTTGCCGACGTTTCGAGGATCACAAAGGAATGAGCCTTTTCCATCTTGATCAGGTGGCGAGTTCGAGGGCGACGACGGCACGGACGACGGCTGTGATCCGAGTGGTGCCGCAGCGGAGCTTCCGCAGGAGCCGCCAGGACTTGAGAATGGCCATGGCGCGTTCGCCGAGGCTGCGGATCTTGGCGTGATCGCGGTTGTGACGTCGGCGCCAGCCGCGCAGGTGCTTGCCCCGGAACGGGACACGGATCGCAGGGTCAGCGCCCTGACACGCCTTGTCGGCCCAGCACTTGATGTCGTCTTCGGCGAGGGTGGCGGGAATGCCGTGGACTCGCGCCGCGGTCAGGTCGTGTGTGGCTCCCGGCAGTGCGTCCGAGGCCCAGATCAGGCGTCCGGCGGGATCGGCGAGGACTTGCACGTTCATCGGATTCCTCCGTGGATACTCCGCCCTTCAGGGCGGGGAGGAAACGGACTCCTGCGGAGCAGGGTAAGGAGCGGAGTTTCGCCCCCGGGGCGGAAGGCCGTGCTGTGACCCGCAGATTTGATCTTAACTCGCAGCACCGCTAGTTTGTGAGCGTGACCGCGAGCTGTGTGAAGCGGGCGTTCAAGTACCGCTTCTATCCGACTGATGCGCAGGCAGCCGAGCTGTCGCGCACGTTCGGTTGCGTGCGGAAGGTCTACAACCTGGCGCTCGCCGCCCGCACGGAGGCACGGGTGCGGCAGGAGCGGGTCAACTACAACGCAACGTCGGCGATGCTGACGGCGTGGAAGAAGACCGAGGAGCTGGCGTTCCTCAACCAGGTCTCGTCGGTGCCGCTCCAGCAGACGCTGCGGCACCTGCAGACCGCGTTCACCAATTTCTTCGGCAAGCGGGCGAAGTACCCGCGCTTCAAGTCGCGGAAGAAGTCGCGGAAGTCGGCGGAGTACACCACCAGCGGGTTCCGCTTCCGTGACGGGGCGCTGACCCTGGCGAAGATGACCGAACCGCTGGACATCGTGTGGTCCCGGCCGCTCCCCGAGGGGGCGAGGCCGTCCACGGTGACCGTTTCCCAGGACGCGGCGGGACGCTGGTTCGTCTCGTTGCTGTGTGACGACCCGTCCATCCAGCCCCTCCCCGCCACCGACAGCGCGCTCGGAATCGATGTCGGCCTGGACCACCTGCTGACCCTCTCCACCGGGGAGAAGATCGCCAACCCCCGGCACGAACGCCAAGACCGCGCCCGACTCGCCAAAGCTCAGCGGAAACTGTCCCGCAAGGCCAGGGCGACGGCGCCAACCGGGCCAAGGCCCGGCGCAAGGTCGCCGAGATCCACGCGAGGATCGCCGACCGTCGCCGTGACCTGCTCCACAAGCTGACCACTCGGCTCGTGCGTGAAAACCAAACGCTCGTGATCGAGGACCTGACCGTGCGCAACATGGTCAAGAACCACACGCTCGCCCGAGCCATCTCGGACGCGAGCTGGAGCGAGTTCCGCTCCATGCTGGAGTACAAGGCCGCCTGGTACGGGCGCGAGGTGATCGCCGTCGACCGATGGTTCCCCTCGTCCAAGCTGTGCTCCGCCTGCGGCACCCTCACCGAGAAGATGCCGCTGAACGTCCGTACCTGGACGTGCGACTGCGCAGCGACCCACGACCGGGACGTGAACGCAGCGAAGAACCTTCTGGCCGCCGGGCTGGCGGTAACAGTCTGTGGAGCTGGTGTAAGACCTCAACGGAGTTCTCCGGGCGGGCAGTCGGCGACGAAGCAGAAACCCCCACGGCGCGAGCCGTAGGAACCCCCCTCGTTCACGAGGGGGAGGAAGTCAACCCGTGGTGCTTCTTCTTCCCCGAGTAGTACGGCCGGTCGGCAGCGATGCGGTCGATCGGCAGCACGGTGCCGTCGAGGATCACGTACGCCTTCTTCCGGACGGTCGTCATGACCTGTTCCAGCGTGGGCGCGAGGGCTGCCAGCAGGTCGACGGCCTCGCGTATGTATCGGTAGGCCGTGGCGATCCCGACGCGGAAGCCTGCTGCGAGGCGGGCGTAGGTGTCGCCGCAGCGCAGGTGGGCCAGGACGAGCAGGGCCTGCCGGCCGCAGGTCAAACGCCGCCAGCGCGAACCGATCTGACGACGGTGACCTGCCCGGACACAACCGTCCGGCTCCGTCCAGCTGCATCCCCTCTCGATCCCGGTCGATCGAGGACCGTGCTGCGCTCGCCGCACCGCTGTCGCCGCGCCCCTGCTCCTGCGGAACTCAGGACGACTCTGCTCGCCTGCGGTCCCCCCATCACTGCGTGGGCCGCCATGGGACCGTCCGCTCACCAGCCAGGTGCACTCGGCGCGAGCCGACACGCTACGTAACGCATCTGCAGTCGTCCTCCCGGCCGACCTGTACGAGGAAATCGGGGGCAGCCCCGGAGAAGTCCAGACCGGTCGTCGTCCCGCCAGCCCCCGGCGCGGAGGCTCTGCGACGGGAAGGGGGGCAGCGAGGGGTGGCGCCGTCCCCGCTCGGCGCCTGCTTCGCCGGCCCCGGGCCAACGGCCGGAGACAATCCGCGGCGCCGCCGAGCGCACGGCGGACTCGGCGCCCATCCACACCGGCCGGACAGGACCCGGGGCAAGGAGGTCGCCGGATCTCCGGCGCACTGCTCACGCCGCTCGCGACCGGCGGCCGGACTACGCCGGCTACGGAGCAGCGCGATTGCCCACCCCTCCGGCCCTTCTCGACCCCGCTCTGCGCTCCGAAAGCTGTCTCAGAGGCTGCGGATCAGCTTGCCGCGCACCCGGCCTTCCCTGCTGACGCGGATGAGCCTCCGCCGCCCCTCCAGCGGGAGGAGCGCTTGCACCTCGAAATGCACGGCCCCGGCGTCGATGAGCGCGCCGATCCGCCGCAGCGCCTCACCGTTGGGAGATGGCGACGACACGGCGGGCCGTGATGCCCGGCGGTGCGCCTCGTTCACGGGTTCCGGGAGGGCAATAGGGGTGTCTCCGGGACGCTACAGCCGCCAGGAAGTGTGCTGGACCGGAACCCGGCGGTGTCCCGGACAACAGCGAAGGAGGGGGCGGCTGGTCCGACGGCGGCGCGGTCGATCGGCTCGCCGACGCCGCTGGCTCCCGCGCCCCGCGGGCGGCCTTCGTGCCCACCGCGTCCGGCGCCTGGCACGCGGTCAGCGCGGCCAGGGGTACGCAGCAGTCGGACCGGGCTCGGGCGGCACTCCCGCCTCGACCCGAACGAGAAGGTCCAGTCCGGCGGGCCGCATCGCTGTGGAACGCAGCTGCAGCACGACACAAGGCACCTCATGGCGAACAGCGTGGGCACCCACACCGGCTAAGTGCTCACCCACTTCCTGGCCGTCAACCGTGACAGCGTAGGAGCGTCCGCCGGATGCGAGTGGGAAGCGATTCGGCGTCGTCATCGGTGGATCCTGAGCTCCGGTTCGTCGCTGTGAAGCCGTACGAGCTGCGAAGGGCAGCCCCTCCGAACACTCTGGTGGGCCAGCACGAGACACCCACCCATCAACCCACCGGCCTGAGTTCTCTCACCACTCAACCAGCGCGAATCCCGCCGACATGCCGCCGCCGAAGCCGGCCATGAGGATCAGGTCGCCGGGGGTGAAGGCGCCGGCGCGGGCGGCCGCGTCCAGGGTGATCGGGATGGAGGCGGCTCCCGTGTTGGCGTAGTGCGTCAGTGTGCGGTGCATGGTCGCGCGAGGCAGTTCCAAGTCGGCGAAGACGCTGTCCAGCATGGTGCCGTTGGCCTGGTGCGGTACAAAGTGGTCGATGTCGTCGGGTACGACACCGCATTCGTGCAGGAATCCCTTGACCAGCTGCGGCAGGTGGTCACCGACGAAGTTCCGCACGCCTCGCCCGTCCATCGCGAAGTACTGAAGCCCTGCGTCGAGGACTGTCTGGTCCACGGGCATGCGACTGCCGCCGGCGGGCACCTCGATGAGACCCGACAGTTCGCCGAACGAGTGCAGCGCGAGGTGCCGGATACGTGGTCCGTGGTCGACCGACGACCCCAGGATCACCGCTCCGGCGCCGTCCCCGAAAAGGATCACGGTCCTGCGGTCGGCCCGGTTCAGGATGCGGGAATACAGGTCCGCGCCGATGACCAGTGCGTGGCCGCCGGTGCGGGTGAGTACGCCCTCGGCCGCGGAGAGCGCGAACACCATGCCGGAGCAGACCGCGTTGACGTCGAACGCGGCCGCGTCGCTCGCGCCGAGCCGCTGCTGGACGTAGGCGGCGGTGGGCGGTTGCGGCCGGTCGGGTGTGGACGTGGCGACCACGATCACGGACAGCTCCTCGGCGGTGATGCCGGCCGACCGCAGCGCGGCACGCCCCGCAGCGGTGGCCAGGTCCGAGGTAGCCTGGCCGTCGGCAGCCCATCGCCGTTCCCGGATGCCGGTCTTACCGGTGATCCACGCGTCGTCGACCCCCGCCGCCGCGGCGACCTCGTCATTGGACACGATTCGCTCCGGCACATAGGCACCCGTACCGAGAATCCGGACGTCGGTCATACGGCTGCCCTCCCCTCAAGTGGTATGGAGAACGGTGTGTGAAGAACTGGCGTGCGGCCGTAGCGGGCGCGTGCGGGGGCAGCCGTGGAGGCCGCCCCCGCACCCGCGGGACCGGAGGTGTTCTAGCGCGTCTGGTAGATGCGCTTGTGACCGCTGAGGCCGGCCAGGCGGAAGGGCCCGGTGGTCTGCGGCGGGGTGAGGTGTTCTCCTCCGTCGGCCGGGAAGGACCGCTCGTGCAGCTCGCGGTAGCGGGCGTAGTCGACCGGCTTGCGCCGGGCTAGCGCCTCCAGGTTCGCTTCGGTCCGCAGGTGTTCGCGGTAGCCGGGGACGGCTGTGCCCGCGAAGAACTCGGCGACGCTGCCGGAACCGTAGCTGAGGAAGCCGATGGGCCGGTCGGTCAGGTCGTCCGCCTGGTCGAGCAGCGCGGCGAGAGCGAGGTACACCGAGGCGGTGTAGCTGTTGCCGATGGTGGCGTTGTAGGCCACGGTCCGCCCGATGGCATGCTCGATGTCGGTCTTGTCGGTTTCGTGGCCCGCGTAGTTGAGCAGGTGGTGGTGTGCCTTGTAGGCCATTTTCGTGAACGGTTGGTGGTAGCAGAACGCGGCGAACTCGTCGAGTGCGCGGCCGCCCTGCTCGCCGTAGTCCTTCCAGCTGCTTGCGACCGCTTGCAGGTACGCTTGGACGGATTCCTGCCCATCGACCAGGGCGGTGGTGCGATAGTTCGGCCGCCAGAAGTCCATGACGTCGGCGGTGAACAGTCCCGAGGCGTTCTCGATGCGGACCAGGGCGGGGTCGGCACTGACCAGCATGGCCACCGCGGCGGCGCCCTGGGTCGCCTCGCCAGGGCTGTCCAGTTCGTACTTGGAGACGTCGCTCGCGATCACGAGGACCTGCTGGTCGGGGTCGCGCCGTACGAGTCCGATGGCGAATTGCAGGGCGGCCGTGGCTCCGTAGCAGGCCTGCTTCAGTTCAACGACGCGGCTGGCCGATGGCAGGCCGAGCAGTGAGTGCACGTACACGCCTGCGGACTTCGCCTGGTCGATCGAGGATTCCGTCGCGAAGACCACCGTTCGGATCCGTTCAAAACCGTGCCGGGCGATGATCGGGGCGGCGGCGGCGGCACCCAGCGTCACGATGTCCTCGTCCGCGGCGGGCACGCTCATCGACCGCTGGCCGATGCCGATGTGGTACTTGCCGATTTCGGTGCCGTTGTACTCGGCGAGTGCCGCGTGTGACAGGACGTACTCGGTCGTCGCGAATGACAGATCGTGGATTCCGAAGGAAGAGTCGTTGGACATACTCAGACACCGACCTTTGCTGTCTTACTGTCGCGCTCCAGTTCGACGTGCGCGCGCATGAGTTCGCCCGGGTTGGTCTGCGCCGCGAGCAGCGAGAGCTCGCCGCAGAGGACCGTCGCCGCCGCGATGACGGCGAGCCGGCGCGCGTTCTCGCCGGGGGCGCGGTCATCGCGGCAGCCGAGGCGGGTCAGGTTCGTCTCCACGAACTCCAGGCCCTTGCCGTTGCCCACGGTGCCGACGATCAGGTTGGGCAGGTTGCAGGAGAAGTAGAGGTCGCCGTCGCGGTCCTCTGCCAGGGTGACGCCCTGGGAGCCCTCGACGATGTTGGCCGCGTCCTGGCCGGTGGCCAGGTAGAACCCGAGCAACATGTTGGCGTAGTGGGCGTTGGCCGAGCGGATGCCGCCGGCCAGCAGGGTCCCGAGCAGGTTCTTGCGGATGTTCAGTTGGACGATCTTGGCGGCAGTGGTGTGCAGGACGCCTTCCACCACGGCGCGCGGGACGAGCAGTTCCGTGACCACGTTCTTCCCGCGGCCGAGGATGCCGTTGATCGCGGTCGCCTTCTTGTCCGTGCAGTAGTTCCCGGAGATCGATCCGTAGGCGATTCCCGGAATGGTCCGCAGCAGATGCGTCAGAAGGGTGTCGGAGGCGAGCGTGGCCATGTTGTGGCCGGAGGCGTCGCCGGTGCTGAACTCGAACCGGATGAACAGCAGGTTGCCCGCGATCTCGTGCCGGACCTTGAGCAGCTCGGCGAACCGGCTACAGGTGCGGACCACGGCGCGCAGTTCCTCGATTCGCGCCTCGATGGTGCGGGCGGCCGTGTACGCGGTCTGGGCGTCGGTCGCCTCGACGAGCACCGAGCGGGTCATACGCTCGTCGACGAGGGTAGCGACGATGCCCTGCTCGGTGAGGATGGACACCTTCGCGCCGCGGCCCACGGAGGGCCACAGCGGCGTCTCGTAGGTGGCGAGGGGGACGTGGGTGTCGGTGTTGGCGACGTTCCCGGAGATGCGAAGGGGTCCGACCCATTTCATGGGGACCCTGGCAATGGCGTGCGTGTCGGTCATCGTGCTCTTCCCGTCGAATCGTGGAGGGCGTCGGCCGATCGGGAACGCCGGGCGAGTCGCCCCGTGTCGATGCCCCGGTCGGCGCAGAAGGAACGGAGGGTGCCGTGGATTATCAGATCCTTGCTCGCGAGGTCGGTGGGGGTGCGCGCGCCGAGCATGGTCTGCAGGGCCGCGAGCTGGTCCAGCCAGTTCGTGATCTGCGCGATCAGCGCCTCGGCACCGCCATCGAGCAGGGTGCGCAGGAACACTCCGGAGGCCCCGACGCCGGAGGCGCCCAAGGCCAGGGCGCGGGCGGCGTCGAGGGGATGGCGGACGCCGCCGGAGGCGAGCACGGGGAGACCGGTGCCCTGCGCGTCCAGGAGGCAGGCGGCGGTGGACTGGCCCCAGTCGTGGAGGAAGGCGTAGTCGCCGAGTGGGCGCCGGCCGTTCTCGATGCGGGCGAAGTCGGTGCCGCCCCGGCCGCCGAGGTCCGCCACGCGGACACCCAGTTGTCGCAGCGTCAGGACGGTTTCGCGGCTCAGGCCGTTGCCGACCTCCTTGACGATCACGGGCACGTCGACAGCCGCCGTGATCTTCTCGAGCTGCGAGACCCAGGATCCGAAGGACCGGTCGCCCTCCGGCATGGCCGTTTCCTGCGCCGTATTGACGTGGATCTGTAGGGCGTCGGCCTCCAGCAGATCGATGGCACGCTGTGTGTCGGCGACCGATGCCGTCGCGTTCACATTGGCCATGACGAACCCGTGGGGGTTCTCCCGGCGCAGGACGCGGAAGGTGTCGGCACACGTCGGGTCTTTGAAGTAGGCGTGCACGGAGCCCGACGCGATGGGTACCCCGGTCTCGCGGGCGGCTATCGCCAGGCCCCGGTTGATGACGCCGGTTTTGGCGGTGCCGCCGGTCATCGCGTTGATGTAGAGCGGCACCTGCCAGGAGATCCCGGCGAAGGCCGTGTCCAGGGACACCTGCGGCCGGTCGATGCCGGCCAGGGCGTGGTGTACGAAGGACACCTCGTCGAACTGGTTGATCCCGCTGCGGGTGTCCTGCTGCTCCATGGCGAGCCGGACGTGGTCGTTTTTGCGCTGAGCGCTCATTCCTCGATCCTTTCCGGGGCGGACCGGACGGGCAGGGTCAGCACCCCGGCCGCGGCCCACCGTTGCCGTACGTGTGAGATGTCGTGCATGGCTTCGGCGTCGAACAGAGCGATGCCGCAGTCGCCGCCGCCCGCGCCCGACGGCTTGGCGGCGCCGCCGACGGTTTCGGCGACCGCGCACAGGGCCGTCAGCTCGGGTGTGAAGATGCCGAGCCCGACTTCGTCGTCGAGGCGGGCCAGCTCCTGCCGAGCACGGCGGATCTGGCACAGCAGGCCTTGGTCGTCACCGGCATCAAGGGCGGTGATCGAGGTGCGTACGAAGTCGGTGGAGGTCTCCACGAACGTGCGGTGCGACGCGGTGCCGCGCCAGGTCCGGCGGTGCAGAGCGGACACGAGCGAGGTGGTGGAGGCCGGGTTGCCGGTCCAGCCGACTTCGAGGGTGAGGCCGCGTGGGGCCTCAAGCCTTCGGACCGAGTGGCCCGGCCAGGGTGTGCGCAGCGCTTCCTCGATGCTGTGGCGGCGGGTGAGGTCGAGCACGAAGGCCCGGTCGGGTGCCTGGTACGCGATCCAGCCGCCCCATGTACTGGCGGCGAGGTCACCGCCGGAGCCCTTGGGGTCGATCCCGGCCGAGGAGATCACGGCCAGGCGGTACCGGGCGTCGAGTGAGAGGTCCAGTCCGCACAGGGACGTGATGGCGTCGATCGTGGCCACGGTCACCGCACCGCTCGACCCCAGGCCGTACTTGCGGCCGTTGTCATGCAGCCGGCTGCTGATCGAGATGTCCAGCCCGGGCAGGGGCAGGCCGCGTTCGGCCAGCAGTCGTCGCACGGTCTCGACCGCTGACACCACGTGCGCCAGTGCGCCGCGCGCGCCGTGTCCGTCGGTTTCCCCGTTCTTCGTGCCGGGAGCGTGGAGCCGGCCGTCGAGCCATCGCCAGTTCACCGCTCGGGGGACGAGATCGGAGGAGATCACGATGCCGGCCGCGTCGGAGAGGGTCACCGTGACGGTGATCTCCCGGTCCACGGCCACCAGGATGGCTGGGGTACCGGGCTCCACCACCGCGTACTCGCCCGCGACGAACAGCTTGCCGGGCGCGCTGCGGACGACCGTTCGCCCGGAGGTCATCGTCCGCCCTCGTCCACCAGGCGGGCGCCCTGCCCCGGCCCGGCGATGTGCACGGTGCCGCCCGCGGCGGCGCCGCGCACGGCCTCGGCGACCCGGTCGGCGTCCGTACGACGGCAGAGCACCTTGACGTTCGGTCCGGCGTCCATGGTCGCGTAGGCCGATATGCCGTCGCGCCGCAGCCGCAGCACGCTGTCGAGGACGGTGAGCGAGGCGGGCGCGAGGTAGCGCACCGCGGGGCGCGCGCTCAGCATGGTCGCGTGCATGCCGAGAGAGTTGCGCTCAGCGATCTCGCCCACCGCGTCGAGGTCGCCGCGCAGGAGCGCCTCCCTCATCTCGGTCAAGTCGTCCCGGCTCGACGCGGCCCAAGGCTCGAACAGGGGTGAGGTCTCGACGGTGCGGCGCATGGCCGCGCGGCTGGACACGTTCTTGGGGCCGGCGTTGACCACCGCGATGACCAGTGCGGGGTCGAGGTCGCCCGCCTGTACCGGCTCCGCGTAGGAGCTGAGGTCGGCCTCCGCGGGCGGCGCCGTGGGGGTGCCGGCGTTCCAGACGGCGAAGCCGCCGAAGATTGACCGCGAGGCCGAGCCGGAGCCGCGGCGGGCCAGGCGGGAGAGACCGGTGTCGTCGAGGTCCAGTCCGTACGCGGTGGCGGCGGCGACGGCGAGCGCGGCGAACCCGCCGGCGGAGGACGCCAGGCCCGCCCCGGTGGGTACGGTGTTGCGGGTGTCGACGACGGCCCGTTGCGTGAGCCCGGCCCGCTGGCGCACCAGGTCGAGGAATCCGGCGATGCGCCGCCGTTCCTCGCCCGCCGCGGGTGCGCCGTTGAAGGTCACTTCGTCGTCCGTGGCCTCGGCGTCGAGGTGGACACGGGTGGTCGTGGGGAAGATGTCCAGGGTCATCGACAGGCTGCTGGTCCAAGGGAGGAAGAGGCGCTCGTCACGCTTCCCCCAGTACTTGATCAGCGCGATGTTCGGGTGCGCGACGGCGGTGACCCCGGCTCCGCCCGGCTGTTCCCGCGGGCGGAGCACGGTGATCTGCTGCTCAGACATGAGTGACGAGCCTCCTCAGTGGGACGATCCACGTCTGCACGGCCCCCGCTTCGTGCAGCCGCCGGGTGACCTCTCTCGCCTGCTCGGGCTGGGTCAGTGCGAGGACGCAGCCGCCCAGTCCGCCGCCGGTGATCTTGGCGCCGAGGCTGTCCGCGGCGAGCGCGGCACTCACCATCGCCTCGATCCGGTCGGTGCTCAGCCCGGCCTCGCGGAGCAGTCCGTGGTACTCCGTCAGCAGGGAGCCGAGCTCCTCCGGCTTGCCGGCGGCGAGGGTGGCCACGGCTTCGCGAGTCAGTTCCGACGCCCGGCGTACGAACCTCTCCTGTGTTCCGGCGTGGAGTCGGAACCTCTCCCGCAGCTTGTCGACCGCTTCTTTGGTGCTGCCGACGGCGCCGCTGTCCGCGATGACGAACAGCGCGTCGCAGCCGACACGCAGCGTGCGGGCCTCGCCCGCCTGGAACAGCAACGGGGCGCTCGCGCCGACGGTGATGGCGTCGACGCCGCTGGCCTTGCCGTGCATCACGTTCTCGGCGGTCTGTACCAGGTCGAACGTCGTCCGCTGCGAGACCTCGCGGCCGCAGAGGTCGGCCAGGGCGAGGACGACGGCACGGGCGCAGGCCGCGCTGGAGCCAAGTCCCCTGCCGAGCGGGATTGAACCGTCGATGATCACATCGAGGTGTCGGCCGTCGTCGATGCCCATGGACGCCCTGAAATCGGTGGTCAGCCGGCGCAGCCCCTCGGATGCCTGCGTTCCGACCTGCTTCCAGGCGGATCCGGTCATCGTGAAGGACACACCGGCCGGTTCTCCACCGCGGGTGGAGAACCCGGCGCTGGCGGTGATCGACAGCTGCGGAACGGGCAGGGCGAGCGCCGGGGCTCCGTAGACGACTGCGTGCTCCCCCAGCAAAATGAACTTGGCGTGGGCGCGGCCGGTGCCGACCGAGCGAGCGCGGCGGCTTTCCGCTGTCCCCGCCACCGAGGCCGGTGGAGTCGACGTACTCAGCTCCCCTTGTCGAAATTTCATTGAGATCGCGTCATCCAGACTTCTAGGAAGGAATGAAGTAAGCCCGTTCGACCGCGTGTCGCGTCATGCTCCGGCCACCCACGGACCACCGTGGCCGGTGGTCGCGGCCGTCGGCGCGAGCAACGTCATCGCACGGGGCGAGTCAGGGCGTCGAGCCGCATCCGCCGTGCTCGCGAAACCGCGTCCGTGGCAGGTGCCGGGTCGGTTCTCCTCCGGTTGCCCTCGGCAGCGAGTTCCGGACAGGGTGGGCACGCGAGGCGAGCGACGCGTGTGGCGGCGCCGAGACGGTGGTGACCCGCGCCGACGTGGTGCTCAGGTGGTCCTGAGTGTTGTGGTGGTGACGAAGGTGTCGAGGGTCTTCCTGACCTCGTCCGGGAACGGGGCCTCGTCCAGGACCCGCCGGGCACGCTGCACCCGATCGGTGATCATCTGCTCCACCTTGTCGGCGGCGCCCGTGGCCCGTAGAACCCCGCGGACCGTCTCGGCACCTGCTTCGTCCAGGTCCGGGTCGCCGACCAGGGACCTCAGCACCCGCGCCTGCTCGGCGCCGGCGGCGTGGAGGGCGTGTGCCATCAGGGCTGTCGCTTTGCCCTCCCGCAGGTCGTCCAGGGTCGACTTGCCGGTCTTGGACGGGTCGCCGAAGACGCCGAGCAGGTCGTCGCGCAGTTGGAAGGCCTCTCCGATCGGAAGAGCGTAGGCGGTGCAGACGTCCAGCAGGGACTGGTCCGCTCCGGCAAGGGCCGCGCCGATGTGCAGCGGCCGCTCCACGGTGTACTTGGCCGTTTTGTAGCGGATCACTGCCAGCGACCGTTCGACGTCCGCGGTGGGCTGCCCGGTGGCCAGCAGATCCCAGTACTGACCGATCATCACCTCGGTACGCATGGCGTCCAACAGCGGTCGGACGGCGACCAGTTGCTGGTGGTCGAGGCCGCTGGAGTACAGCAGCTCGTCCGACCACACCATGACCAGGTCGCCGAGCAGGATCGCGCTGTTGGTGCCGAACCGCTCGGCGGTCGTGTCGTTCGCACCCGTCCCCAGCGTGCGGTGGAGGGTCGGACGGCCGCGCCGGGTGTCGGAGGCGTCCATCACGTCGTCGTGGATGAGGGTGAAGGCGTGGAAGAGTTCGAGCGAGGCCGCCGCGCCGATGACGGGCTCCGTTTCGCCGTATCCGCCCGCCGCGTGCCAGCCCACCATGCACAAGAGCGGCCGTATGCGCTTGCCGCCCGCGGTCAGGAAGCCACGCAGGTGCTCGATGAGCGAGACCAGGTGGACATCCGTGTCCCTGCCGCACTTGGCGTCGAGGAAGGCGTTCAGTCGCTCGTCGATCAGGCCGCGCAGATGAACCGAGTCCAGGGCGTCGGATCCCAGCTCGTGAAGGCTGGTGGTGGGGCTCATGTGTCGTTGCTCCTGTTCGTCAAGACCGTGTGGGCCGCGTCCGTGAGGGCGTGGCACGGGAGGGAAACCGCCGAAGGGAGGCATCACTTACCGGCCGGGCGGAGGAGGGTCCCGGCAGTCGCCGGCCCGCGCCGCGGGTGCGAGTCGCCGATGGAGGGGCGAGCGGTGACGGGCTGTTCGGACCGCGCCGCATGGCCGGCCCTTCGTACACGTGGGTTCACATGTCGGAGGGCAGGCCGGACAGCCCGGTGAGATCGCGGTCGGATCCCCATCCCCGGAAGTCGGCGCCGCTGTAGAAGGTGACCGACCAATCGAGCAGGCGGAGCAGCTCGACAGCGGGTGCGAACCCGGCCGTCGCCAGCGGGTCGAGCTGCTCCTGCGCCTTGCGGGAATGCCGGTCGAGTTCGTCGTGCACCCAGGCGGGTGAGGTGTCGTACATCAGGATATTGTTCTGACCGGGCTCGGCCCGCTCCCGCTCGAAGGTGGCCAGGTCGTTGGAGAGGCGCACGGCGACCTCGATCGCCTCCAGGGCGTTGTCCAGGACCGGCAGGCCCTCGAGGAGATCGTCCCGGTCGCTGGTCGCCCAGCGCGGGAAGTGGGTCATCCATGCATTGGAGCTGGCGGCGTACGTCAGGTACTCCTGCGGATCGGAAGGGCCCTCGCCGCGGTCCCTGGCCAGGCCCGCGGTCCAGTCGTACCGCTCGCCGCGCAGGGCCTCGGCAAATCGGTCGCCCCACAGGCCGGCCAGTTCCGGGTAGTGGGGAGCACGCTCCAAAGCGGACTGCCAGCCGGACAGGGAGGCCAGCAGGGGATGGCCGTCGTCCCGGTCGCCGCCCCGGACGATGGCCTCGCAGCGACCGAACAGGTCGTCGAGTTCGTCGAGGCTCCGGACGTTCTGCTCGACGTGGTCGTCCAGGGCGTAGGCCCACACGTACATCCGGGCCGACAGCCGGAGCTCGTTCGCGCCGCGCCACGGGCTGATCGCCGCGGTGGAGATCGCCAGGGCCTCGATCGGCGTGGCCCCGAGGACCTGCGGGTATTCCGCCGCCCAGGACCGCAGATCGGCCAGGACCTTCAGCGCCAGCACGGTGACGGGCACACATTGCGCCGCGGAGGGGAGGGAGAGGTCGCCAAGGGGCCGGGTCACGGTCGTGCCTGCTTCTCGGCCTCGGCCAGGCGCTGCGTCGCGGCCAGGGTGCCGAGGATCTCGGCGCGGATGACCCGGACCGGTGTGTACAGGTCCTTGTCGTGCCACAGCGGAGGATTCTCGCGATCGTCCTCGACATGGCCCGACAGGAACGCCCTGCCCGCCCGGATTGCTTCGAGGGCCGGACGGTCGGGGGCGGCGCGGTGGTTCAGCACCTGAAGGGCGTAGGCGGTCTCCTCGCCGGTGCCCTCCCAGCGTCCCCATGACCCGTCGGCGTGCTGGGTGTCGAGCACCCAGCGGATGGCGTCGTCCAGGGCGGCGGACGTGCGCGGCCCGTCCAGGCGGGCCATGGCGGCAGCGCCGCAGGCGGTCGCGTAGTACGGAGAGGCGTGCCACTTGTCCATCCACCGGCCGTCCGGCTGCTGCTGCTCGACGAGCCAGCCGCCCACCCGCTCGGCAGCGCGGTCGTAGCGCGTGTCGCCCTGTCCGCAGCGATCCGCCAGGGCGACGAGGATGTGTGCGTTCGTCGAGGTGGAAGGGGTGCGTTCCTTCGGGAAGCAGGTGAAGTACAGGCCGGTGTCGTACTCCCACAGGCAATCGACCGATTCCGGCTTCCCGAGGAGATCGAGGGCGTGCAGGGCGGCCGACGTGTCGTCGGAGTCGGCCGGGAGACCCGGGCCGGCGGACAGTCCGTTCGCCCCCAGCGCGGTCCGCAGAGTGTCCGGGACCTGGGCGGGGATGTCCACGTCCAGGCCGGAGCCGGACAACGCCGTCACCACCCAGGCCAGTTCGAAGTAGCTGATCGAGGTGATGCCCGAGACCGCGCCGCCATGACGTGCCTGGGTCTGATGCAGATACTCCAGGCACGCCTTCGCGGCGTCCGTATGAGGCGGATCGCCCAGCCAGGCGGAGGTGGCGGCGGGGGAGGCTCCCACCGCCCCGCCCATCGGCGTCACCGTGCCGGACCGCACGGCCGGGGCGCCGAGGGCCTCCAGCGAGTGCCAGGTCTTCTCCGGTATGCCGGTGTGCTGACGCAGCAGCTCGCGGATCCCGCTCAGCGTTCCCGTATCGGCCCGGAGGTCCAGACGGCCGGGCAGATCGCCCCGGTCGTCCATCCGGGAGAGCCGCTGATCGATCTGCTCGATCAGCCAGGGCACCAGCAGCTCCACGGCGATGGTGTCCGGCAGTTCGACGTTCCGGGGGAACCGCCCGGCCAGCGCGGCCAGCCCCGACTCCACGGCCCCGGCGACCCGCCGCGCGTCCTGCGTACCGGCGACGGACAGCAGGGCGTCGACGGCGCTGAGCGTGGGCAGCAGCCCGTAGGCCGCCGGCCCGCCCCACGTTCCATCCTCGTGCTGCTGGGCCAGCAGGAACTCCACGCGCTGCCGATGGCCCTCCAGCCAGGGGGCGGACGCCACCATCCGCGCGGTCTCGTACACCGACGGCGAGGTGAGTCCGTAGGGATCGGCGATCATCTCGTCGACGATGTCCTGAGCCGCGTCACGCAGGGCTGCGAAGGAGGTCACGTTCATGATCCGGCTACCTCTGGTCTCGGAGATCGGCGGTCGTCGCATTCCGCACCGGTTCGTGCGGGCGTTCCTGGAGCCTCATCGGAAGAGGGCCCGTCTTGAGCGTGGCGCGGGCGATGGGCCGTATCGGCCGGTCGCCGACCGGGGTCAGGTTCCAGCGGCCGGCGATCCCCGCGACGGCCAACATCGCCTCGTTGAGCGCGAACTGGTCGCCGATGCACTTCCTGCCGCCCGCGCCGAAGGGCAGCACCGACCGGCGTGCGACGTCGCTCATCGCGCCGGGCCGCCAGCGATCCGGATCGAACCTCTCCGGCCGGGGGAACAACTCCGGGTCGTGCTGCAGGATGTAGGGGCTGATCAGGAAGGTGGTTCCCTCGGGGAACGCGTGCCCGCCGAGTTCGCAGGCCGTGGTGGTGGACCGGGTGAACATCCACGCCGGCGGATAGAGGCGAAGGCTCTCCATGAGCACCTGCCTCGTGAACGTCAGCCCGGAGAGATCCTCGAAGCGGGGCGTCCGGCCGCCGAGCGCGCCGTCGACCTCCTCCCGCAGGCGGGCGCCGATCTCGGGGTGCGCGCCGAGCAGATGGAAGGTGAACGCCAGCGCCGTCGCGGTGGTCTCCGACCCGGCGATCAGCAGGATCAGGACCTGGTCGAAGATCTCCTGCGTTCCGAGCGGGGCTCCGGTGGTCTCGTCGCGCGCGTTCATCAGGCTCGCGAGCAGGCCGGGGTCCTCGTCCTTCTTGCGCCGCACCTCGTCGATGATCTCTTCGGTGAGCTTGCGCATCTCCGCGATCGCGCGGGGGTATTGCCGGTTCATCTTCGTGGGAACGAGCGACAGAACCCGCGCCGGGACGAACATGCGCCGGAAGAAGCCGTCCATGAGAATCGGCAGCCATTTCTCCACCTGGGCCACCAATGCGTGGTCCGCGGGCACCGAGAAAAGGGATCTGGTCGTGATGCGAAGAGTGAGTCTTGCCATCGCCTTGTCGACGTCGACGACCTCGCCCGATCGCCAGGAGCGCATCAGGGCTTCCGTCTCGTCCGCCATCAGTTCGGCGTAATGGCCGATGTGCCGGTGGTCGAACGACGGCTGCATCAGCGGGCGTTGCCGACGGTGATCGGCCCAGCGGCTGGTGACCAGGCCGTTTCCCACGGCCTCGCGGCCCCGGTCGTAGAACAGGCCGCCCTTGTCGTAGAGCCGGGTGTCCTTGAGTATCTGCCGGAACAAGGCGGGATCGCAGGGCACATAGGCGTCGCCGGGACCCATCCTGACTCTCACCAGGTCGCCGAGTGCCGGGAGTGACTTCAGGAATTCCAGCGGCTGTACGAGCAGAGGTACGGCATGGCCTGCGAGAGGCAGGCTTCGAGGGGCTTTTCTGATGGCAGGTAGCTCCGGCATGGCTCCAAGTACTGCAGAAAGGACGCCTCCCCGACAGGGGAGGAACACCCCCGACCTGTCGCGCTTTCACCGCCTGTCGCGCTTGCCCGCACAGGCGCGACACGAGGCCGAAGCGCGACACGTCGGCCCGCCCGTGGGCCTTGCCGGTCGGACCCCGGAGCGCCGCCAATGGGAGTCGTACACGCGAAGGAGTTCGGGAGCCTGCGCCGCCGCAGGGGCCTGTTCGGGCTACCTGTCGCGGGCGGAGTCCGTCCACGACTGGGTGGAGAACTCCCACGCCTCGACCGCGCTCTCCTACGCCCACGGCATCGCCGCCGGCCTCGGGCTCCACGACCAGCGGGGCAGGCCGGTCCGTGGCGGCGGTGATCGGGGACGGGGCGATGACCGGGGGCCTCGCCTGGGAGGGCCTGAACAATCTGGCCGAGCGCCCCGAACTGCCGGTGGTGGTCGTCCTCAACGACGGCCGCTCCTACGACCCGACGATCGGCGGCCTCGCCCGGCACCTGGCCGCACTGCGCACCGCACGCCGCGGTCCGGCCGACCTGGGCCCGAACGTGTTCGAGCAACTGGGACTCGCCTACCTCGGCCCGGTCGACGGGCACGACATCCCCGCCGTGGAGGCGGCGCTGCACAAGGCGCGCGACATGCGCCAGGTCGTGGTGGTGCACGTCGTCACCGACAAGGGCCGCGGCTGGGAGCCGGCCGAGACCGACCCGGCGGACCGCATGCACGGGATCGGTGTGCTCGACCCCGCGACCGGGAAGCCCCACGCTCCCGCGGGCACCTCGTAGACCGAGGTGTTCTGGCGGGAGATCACCGAACTCGGCGCGGAGTTCGAGCACATCGTGTGCCTGAGCGGCGCGATGCGCGGGCCGGTGGGCCTCGCCCCTTCGCCGAACGCTTCCCCGAGCGGTTCTTCGACGTCGGGATCGCCGAGCCGCAGGCGGTGTGCACCGCGTCGGGCATGGCGAGGACCGGCAGCCGCCCCGTGGTCGCGGTCTACGCCACCTTCCTCACCCGGGCGCTGGACCAGGTGCTCATGGACGTAGCCCTGCACCGGATGCCGGTGACGTTCGTCCTCGACCGCGCCGGGGTCACCGGGCCGGACGGGGCGAGCCACCACGGCATGTGGGACCTGGGGTTCCTCGCCCAGATCCCCGGCCTGAGCGTGGCCGCCCCCCCCGTGACGCCGAGCAGCTCAGGGCGCTGCTGCGCGAAGCGGTCACCGCGACGGGACCGTGCGTCGTCCGCTTTCCCAAGTCCCCGGCGGGACCGGAGATCGCACGGCTGGAGGGCGTCGACGGCATCGACGTGCTCCACCGCGACGAGGCGGGCCGGCGCGATGTGCTGCTGCTCGCCTGCGGCCCGTCGGCCGCCGACGCCGTCGAGGCCGCACGGCAGCTCCGGGCCCGCGGCATCGGTGTGACGGTCGCCGACCCCCGCTGGGTGCTGCCGGTTCCTGATGCCGCGCCCGACCTCGTGCGGAGCCACGACGCGGTGGTGACGGTCGAGGACGGGTGCCGCGTCGCGGGTTTCGGCGCCGCGCTCGTCCTGGCCTGCGCGGACGCGGGCCTGTCGAACCGGATCCGGGTGCTCGGGCTGCCGAGGGAGTTCATCGATCACGGTTCGCGCGGCGAACTGCTCGCGGAACACGGCCTCGACGCACCCGGCATCGTCCGCGCGTCCCTCGACGCGCTCGCCCCCGCCCACCCCGCTGAGAGGATGCGATGACCCTCGTCGCTGTACCCACTCCGGCCTTCCCCCCGTCCTCCGGGGTCCTGAGGCCGCGCCGGACCAGCAGACGGCTCCAGGTGGGCGATGTGTCCGTGGGCGGCGGTGCGCCGGTCAGCGTGCAGACGATGTCCACCACCGTCACCGCCGACGTGGACGCCACCCTCCAGCAGATCGCGGCGGTCATGGCCGCGGGGTGCGACATCGTCCGGGTCGCCGTGCCCTCCCAGGACGACGCCGACGCGCTCGCCCCGATTGTCGAACGGTCCCCGATCCCGGTGATCGCCGACATCCACTTCCAGCCCCGGTACATCTTCGCCGCCATCGACGCCGGGTGCGCGGCGGTGCGGGTCAACCCCGGCAACATCAGGCGCTTCGACGACCAGGTCCGGCGGATCGCCGAGGTGGCGGGCGCGGCCGGGGTCCCGATCCGCATCGGCGTCAACGCGGGTTCCCTCGACGCCCGGTTGCTGGCCAAGCACGGCGGCCCCACCCCCGAGGCGCTCGCCGAATCGGCGCTGTGGGAGTGCTCGCTGTTCGAGGAGCACGGCTTCACCGATCTGAAGATCGCCGTCAAGCACCACGACCCCCTGGTGATGATCCAGTCCAACCGGATCCTCGCGCGCTCCTGCGACTACCCCCTGCACCTCGGGGTGACCGAGGCCGGGCCCGCCTTCCAGGGTCGATCAAGTCCGCCGTCGCGATGGGAGTCCTTCTCGCGGAGGGGATCGGCGACACCATCCAAGAAGGTGGAGGCCGCCTTCGACGGCTTCCCCCACCCGCTGCGGGTGGCGGTGATGGGCTGCGTCGTCAACGGCCCCGGCGAATCGCGCGAGGCCGACCTTGGCGTCTCCTCCGGCAACGGCAAGGGCCAGATCCTCGTACGCGGCTAGGTCGTGGCCACGGTTCCAGAGAACCAGATCGTCGAACGACCGCTCGAAGAAGCGTTACGCATCACCGCGTCCGACACCTCAGAGACCGCGGAGGCCAACCCGTGACCGGGACACTCACCTCACCTGCCGGCCTGGACCTCGACTCCTTCCGGAGCCGGGTGGAGACGCACCTGGACCGATTCCTCACCGAGAAGGTCCACGACGCCCAGCCGTACGCCTATCCCGCCATCGAGGGCCTGAGGAGCTTCCTCGCCGCCAGCGGCAAGCGGAGGCCGATCTGCGCGCGATCCTCGGCGACCAGGCGCTCACGGAGGCCGAAGCCGAGAGCGCGAGGGAGATCACGACCGCGACCGGCGCCGCCGCGGGCGTCGAGGAGATGATCGACGAGCGCTACCGCCAGGCCATGAAGGCACTGGAGGCGGCCGTCCTGCCCGAACCCGTCGAGCACGCGCTGCGCACCATCGCGCGCGGCCGCCTGGCGAGCCTCGTGAGCGGTGGGGTGAAGCGGGTGCTGCCCGCCACTCCCGCCGATTTGGGCGTCGACTTTTCCCGAACCGGTTGAACAGCTCAGATATTCAGGCGATGATCGGGCCGAATCGAATACCGTTGGTGATTGCATCCTGGGGGTTGAAGTGAGCGATGTGACCGTGCGGCCCATGGCTGCCACCGAGTTGGAAGTCGCATGCCGAATAGTCGGACTCGCCTTCGCCGACAATCCGAGCAATCTGGCCACCGTGCGCGGTGATCAGGAAAAAGCCACCCGGGCGATGGAACAGGGAACACGCATCATCAAGCTCGGGAGCCCTTTCAGTCATGTGCTCGGCGCCGAACGGGAGGGCCGGCTCGTCGGCATCCTGAACGCCGCGGAATGGCCGCACTGCCAGATGAAGCTGGGTGAGAAGCTCAGAACGGCGCCGATGATGATCCGGACGATCGGATTCAACTTGCCCCGCGCCTTCAAGGTGATGAGTTCGAGGGCCAGGCACGAGCCCCGCGAGCCCCACTGGCACATCGGACCCGTCGCCGTCCACCCGGACGAGCAGGGGCACGGGGTCGGGACGGCGCTGCTCAGGACGTTCCTCGACGGGGTCGACAAGCAGGGGACACCCGTCTTCCTCCAGACGGATGTCGACCGCAACGTCGTGCTCTACCAGAAGTTCGGCTTCGAGATCGTCTCCCGGGAGACGATCCTCGACGTCGACACCCGCTTCATGTGGCGCACGGCGCGTTGAACGACCTCAGCACCGCGTGCAGCTCCTCGACGACCAGCCGGCTGCACGCGGCCGCCGCGGGCACCATGTCCTGCATCAGGAAATAGCCGTGGACGAGACCCGGCCCGGGAACATGGCGTACGGAGACGCCCGAGGCCGCCAGCTTCTCGGCCAGCCGCACCCCCTCGTCGTGGAGCGGATCGAACTCCGCCGTGGCCAGCACCGTCGGCGGCAGGCCCCGCAGGTCGGCGTTGAGCAGGTCGACGGCGGGATCGCCGCGGCGCTCCGGATCGGGGACGTACATCTCGTAGTTCCAGACCATGTCCTCGACGCTCAGCAGATACCCCTCGGCGTGCTCGCAGGCCGCGGCGATCCGCAGGCTCGGATCCACCGGCGGGTACACCAGCAGCAGCGCGGCGAGGTCCGGGCCCTCGGTGTCGCGCGCGTCCAGGGCGACGCCCAGCGACAGGCTGGCCCCCGCGCTGTCGCCGGCCACCACATGCTCACGGCCCGGGAACGACTCGGCCGTCCAGCGGGTCGCGGCGACGGCGTCGCGCAGCGGAGTGGGGTAGGGGAACTCCGGGGGCCGTCGATAGCCGGCGGAGACGACGACGGAGCCCAGCGACGCCGCGAGCATCCGACAGGCCCGGTCGTGGCTGTCGAGGTCGCCCAGCACCCATCCGCCACCGTGCAGAAAAGTGATCACCCGGCGCTCGTCCGATTCCGGGGTGTACACCCTGCACCGGATCGAGGATCCGTCCTCGGTGTCGATCGTGCGATCGGCGGAGGCGACGGCCGCACGGGGGTGTCCGTCCTCCCGGTGGGGGCGTGCCGAGCTCGCCCGGTACCGCTCACGGGCCTGCTCGACCGTCAGGGCGCGATCCGGAACCGGCGGCCCCCCGGCGCCCTGCCAGGCGATCAAGCTGCGTAAAAAGCGGTCCAAAGGCATCGCGGGCCCCCTGCGGGCTGGTTCACGGAATCGATGATTGATGATAAATGGTTCGTTCTGGAAGAACCATGGTGAAGATCACTCAGAAGGGAATGCGGATTGCACGGGCGCATATGGAAATTTAATGCTTCTCTGGTTCGGGCCCCTGCTGTACCTTCGAGAGGTGGTTCCAGGTCGGGGGAGAGGGTTGCGCGCATGTTCAATCCATTCGAGGACGACAGCCGAGAATATCTGGCGCTGTGCAATGACGAAGAGCAGTATTCGCTCTGGCCTCAGGGATTAGAAATTCCCGCAGGCTGGCGCACGGTATACGGGCCGGCCACGCAGGAGAATATCCTTGACCGTATCGAACGGTCATGGACGGATATGCGGCCGAAGAGTCTGCGGGACGCGGGCGGGCAAGGAGATTGTCCGTGACCGCCGATGTGAAGAGCTGGGTGAGATTCGTCCGCTGGCCCGCCGAAAGTAAAATCCGTGAGGAATGCCGGGCACGACGGCGGCTGTGCCTTCTGGTCGTGGAGCACGGCGCTCCGCCGCCGGAACGGATCGGACTCTACGAGGACTGGGTGCGCCCGCCCATCGTCCCGGAGGATCTCCAGGCCCGGGTCAGCCAGTTGGAGGCCCGAGTCGTCCTCAACGAGAAGCCCGTGCTCGACCCGGCGGGCATCCTCTTCTTCCGGGACTCGTCCGTCACACTCTCGATGCTCCAGTGCGAGATCCTGTCCCCGCTGATCTCCCGGTACTGCCAGGTGGTCTACCGCAATGAACTGGGGAAGATCCTGGAGCAGTGCGGAGCCAGCGCGTCCAGCAACGCGATCGACCTGCACGTGCTCCGGCTGCGTCGACGCCTGCAGCCCCTCGGCCTGACCCTGCGCAACGTCTGGGGACGCGGCTTCACTATCGAGCCGAACTAGCAGAACTGGCCGAACCAGTTGAACCAGCCGAACCGGGGTGTTCGACACCCCTGCGCCGCGCACCACTTTTCGTAGCCATCACGCCGGAAGCCCGCGTCGGAGGCGGAGTTGAGAGTTCTCTCGGATTTCTTCGAGTCCCAGGTCGCCGAGGTGCCCGATGCTCCGTCGGTCCTCTTCGGTGACACCGTCGTCGACTACGCGGAGCTGAACGCCCGCGCCAACCGTCTCGCCAGACGGCTGATCGCGGCCGGCGTCGGACCCGACCGCCTGGTCGCGATCGCCGTGCCGCGTTCGGTGCGGCTGATCGTCGCGGTGCTCGCCGTACTGAAGGCCGGCGGCGCGTATCTCCCGCTCGACCCGGCCTATCCGGCCGATCGGCTGACGCACATGGTCGTGGACGCCGAGCCGGTCATGCTGCTGCGCACGGAGGACATCACCTCGCTGCGCCTGGACGTGCCCGAGGTCGTGCTCGGCGACCCGTCCTTCGAGGCCGCCTGCGAGCAGGAGAGCGGCGGCGACGTCACTCAGGACGAGCGCCTCGCACCGCTGCGCCCGGCCCACCTGATGTACGTCATCTACACCTCCGGTTCGACCGGCGTGCCCAAGGGCGTCGCCGTCACCCACTCCGGCGTGGCCGACCTGGTCTCGACCCAGGCGAGGGCGTTCGGGGTCCGCCCCGGCGAGCGGGTGCTGCAATGGGCCTCCTTCAGCTTCGACGCCTGGTTCTGGGACTTCACGCTGGCCCTGCTGAACGGCGGGGCACTCGTCATGGCCGAGCAGCACGACCTGATGCCGGGGGAGTCGCTGCGCGAGACCATGCTGAAACACGAGGTCGACCACGCGGTCATGCCGCCGGTGGCGCTGGGCATCACCGACAGCGAGGGGCTGCTGCTCGGCGGCACGATCACCTCCACCGGCGACGTCTGCACGAGGTCCCTGGCGGCGGAGTGGTCCAAGGGCAGACGCCTCTACAACGGATACGGCCCGACCGAGGTGACCGTGGGCGCGTCGATCGGCGGGCCGATCGACGGCATCCAGGAGGACGTGTCCATCGGGACGCCGTGGGACGGCGGCACGGTGTACGTGCTCGACGGGTCGTTGGGCGACCTGCGCGACGGCACGGACGGGGAGCTGTATCTGGCGGGCTCGGGCGTGGCCCGGGGCTATCTCAACCGTCCGGGCCTGACCGCGTCCCGCTTCGTCGCGGATCCGTACGGCCCGCCCGGCAGCAGGATGTACCGGTCGGGCGACCGGGGCCGACGCGGCTTCGACGGTGAGCTCTTCTTCACCGGCCGGGTCGACAACCAGGTCAAGGTGCGCGGCTTCCGCGTCGAACTGGGCGAGGTCGAGGCGCGGTTGGAGAGCCACCGGGCCGTGGAGATCGTCGTCGCGGTGGTGAGCGGCGAGGACGCCTCCTCCCAGCGCATCGTCGCCTACGTCAAGCCCTCGGCGCGCCACGAGGTGACGGAGGACCAGCTGCGCGAGCACGCCCGCGAGGCCCTGCCCGAGCACATGGTCCCGTCGGCCGTCGTTATGCTGGATCGGTTCCCGACCCTGCTGAACGGGAAGATCGACCGCCGGGAACTGGAGGAGCGGGCGGCGCGCGTCGCGCTCGACGCCACGACGCCCGGCACCGCGACGCCCGGCACCGCGGTCCCCGCGGACGAGGGCGAGGAGGGATCGTACGAGCAGATCCTCTGCGCCATGGTGAACGAGACCTTGAAGATCGGCCACGCGGCGCCCGAGGACAACTTCTTCGACCTGGGCGGCCACTCGGTGCTCGCCGCGCAGCTGGCTCGGCGGGTGCGCTCGGAGCTCGGCGTGGCCGTGCCGATGCGCGACATGCTCGCGGCCGCGAACATCGCGGAGCTGGCGAGCATCGTCGAGCGGACCGAGCGGACCGAGCGGGCCGAGCGGGCCGAGCGCGCCTGATCCGGCGTCAGCGGCCCTCGAAGCGCACCGGCAGGTCGTCGTAGCCGTTGAGGAAGTTCGAATAGATCGGCCGGGGCGTGCCGCACAGCTCCATCCGGCCGACCTGGGCGACCAGGGCGGTCAGCAGCATCCTCAGCTCCGCGCGGGCGAGGAACGCACCCAGGCAGTAGTGCGGGCCGTGGCCGAACGAGAGGTGCTTGTTGGGCGAGCGGGACAGCGTGAACCGGCGCGGCTCGTCGAAGACCGTCTCGTCGTTGTTGGCGGAGACGGTCCACAGCGTGACGATGTCGCCGGCGCGCACCGCGCTGCCGTCGATCTCCAGGTCCCGGAGGGCGGTGCGGGCCACATGGAAGGAGGGCGTCGACCAGCGGAGGACCTCCTCCACCGCCGACTCGACGGAGACCTCGCCCGTCCGCAGGGCCCGCCACTGGTCGGGATGGTCGATCAGGGCGAGCACCCCGCTGATCGCCGAGACCCGGGACGTCTCGTCGCCGCCGAGGATCAGGCTGTAGCAGTTGACCGCGAGTTCCTCGACGGTGAGCGGGCGGCCCTCCACCTCGGCGGCGGCGAGCAGGCTGATGACATCGTCACCGGGTCGGTCGCGGCGCTCCTGCGCCAGGTCCATGAAATAGAGCACGATCTCGTTGCGGGCGGCGATCGCGTCGAGCTCGTCGTACGCGGCGTCGACCGACGAGAGCGCCATCTTGTTCCAGCGCAGCAACTCCTCGCGGTCCGCCGCCGGGATGGACAGCAGATCGCAGATCGTGCTCATCGGGATCCGGTCGGCGATCTCGGCGGCGAAGTCGAAGGTGCCCCGCCCGACGACCGAGGACACCAGCTCGGTGGTGCGCCGCCCGACCTCCTCGACGACCTCGCCCAGGACCCGCGGGGTGAACGCGCTGAACAGGAGGTTGCGCAACGGCCGGTGGCGCGGGGCGTCGGTCACCGCCACCATGCTCCCGCCGGCCGAGTCGTCGCCGCGCAGGACGACGTCGAGGACGTTGCCCCGGGCGGAGCCGAGGGCCTCGTCGGTGTACAGCGGCTGCACATCGGCGTACCGCGACACCACCCAGAACCCCGGGTTGCGGTCGGTCGGCTCGTGCCAGTGGACGGGATTGCGGGCCCGCACGTCACGCCAGTACGCGTGTACGTCGTTGTCGACGAACGCGGCCGGATCGGTGAGGTCCAGAGAGCGTGCGCCGAGATCGGTCCGGCTCATGTCTGACGGTTCCTTCCCGCTGGGTGGAGCGCCCCGGAGGAGTCCGGGCCGCGCGCCCGCCGGCCGTACGCCGGGGCGTACGGCCGACGGGCGGATCACCGGCCCGCAGGGTGCGGCCGGTCCGGTGGCCGTGCGGGTCACCGCCCGGCCCGGGCCTCCGGATAGCGGGCGGCGACCTGTTCGCCGGCCTTCGGGCCACGGGCGAAGACGAAGCCGGCGGTGTCGACCCGGCGGCCGGTCGCCCGGTCGACCACGACCGGGTCCACCTCCCTGCCCGTCTCCTCGTCGACCAGGACGACGCTGCGGTCCTCCGGAGCCAGCCGATGGTTCCCGAAGGCCGCCATCACCAGGAGGAGCGGGCGCAGCGAGCCACCCAGATCGGTGGCCCGGTACGTCGGGTCGCCCGGCTCGGCGGTGTCGTCGACCTCCAGCAGACCCTTCGCCCTCAGCGCGGCGATCCGGTCCGCCAGGACGTCGGCGGGGGTCTCCAGATCCCGGCGGATCGAGGAGAACCGGGTGTGGCCGCCGAGGACCACGTGCAGGATCTCCAGGGTCCACCACTGGTCGATGACCTCGACCGTGCGGGCCAGCGGGCAGTCGGGGATACGCGCCCGGGTCACCGTCCGCTCCCATCGTCGGCCGGGTCCGGCAGCGACCAGTACCGCCGCATCCCGTACAGCAGCGGGCCGGCCGGCCGGGTCGCGTGGCTCGCCACCCGGTGCACCCGCCCGAAGACCACGACATGGTCCCCGACCGCCAGCGTCTCGCTGACCTCGCAGTCCGCGATCGTATGGGCGTCCTCGATCAGATGCGGGACCCCGGACTCCGGATCCGGGACCCAGGCGGCCTTCTCGAACCGGTCCGGGGCCCCGGAGGAGAACAGCCGCGCCACCGGTTCGGCCCGGTCGTGCAGGAGGTTGACGGCGAACGCGGACGTGTGCAGCAACGCGGCCAGCGTCGGACTCCGGTCCCGCAGACAGACCAGCAGGGCGGCCGGCTGGAGCGAGACGCCGCACAACGAGGAGCAGGTCATGCCCCACGGCTCGGCATCGGGCCCCACGGTGGTCACGATCGTGACGCCGACCGGATGCGCCGTCATGAGGGAACGGAAGGCCGCCGGGTCGACGGTCGCCCGTGTCACCGTGCCGGCCGGGGAGTTCGCCATGCCGGTCATCCCTTCGCTTCGGCGGCGCATTCCTCGACGAACTCGATGATCCGCCGCACACCGGTCTCCAACGCCACCGGATCCACGCAGAACGCGATCCGGACCAGATGCCGTGCCCAGGGCGCGTAGTCGTGGGAGCGGATGCGGCCCTGGTCGTCGACGTCGGGGCGCATGGCGAACCCGTTGCCCGCCACCACCGCGACGCCCTTGCGCTCCAGCAGCCGCATCGCGAACGACTCGGCGTCCAGGCCGGACCGGGTCACGTCGAGCATCGCGTACCAGCCGCCGGCGGGCAGCTCCCGCAGCAGCCCGGCCTTGATCAGCGGCGGCAGCGCCACGTCCCGGTTGCGCTGCACCAGCTTGCGGTTGGTCGCCGTCGAGTCCGCCCGGCTGTTCAGCGCGGCGATGCCCGCGTGCTGCACCGGGGTCGACGTGCCGATGATCCCGGCCTCCTGGACGACCTTCATGACGTCGGCCATGCGATCGGTGGCCGGCGCCACGTAGCCCAGCCGGTAGCCGGTCATCGCGAAGCCCTTGGAGAAGGTGAAGACGCTGTGCACGATCCGCTCGGCGACCGGGACCTCACGCTCGAAGGAGGCGACCGAGATGTGCTCCCCCTCGTAACAGAAGTGCTCATAGGCCTCGTCGCTGATGACCTGCCAGCGGTTCCGGCGCGCCAGGTCCAGCAGGGTGCGGATCTCGTCGCCGTCGAGGACGGCTCCGGTCGGGTTGGCCGGCGAGTTGATCAGCAGGACCCGGGTGCGGGGCGTCGCGGCGGCCGCGATCCGCTCGGGATCGGGCCGGAAGTCGGGGCCGAGCGGATACAGCACCGGCCGGAAGCCCGCGAGCAGGCTCTGCTGCAGATGGACCGGCCAGTGCAGCTCCGGCAGCAGGATCTCCGCGCCGGGCTCGGCGAGCGCCTGGAGGAGGCCGGTCAGACCCTGGGCCGAACCGGGCGAGATCAGCAGCCTGCCGACGTCGCTGTCCAGACCGTTGTCCGTACGCAGCTTCTCGGCCGCCGCCTCCCGCAGCGCGGTCAGGCCCTCGACCCCGGTGTACTTGGTGTCGCCGCGCCGCACGGCGTCCACGAAGGCCTGGGCGACGTCTTCGGACGGATCGAAATACGGGTCGCCGACGTGCAGCTTCACCACGTCGACGCCGGTCTCCTTCGCGAGCTTCTCCGCGGCCCAGAAGATGCTGACCAGGCAGGACGAAGGAATGGAGCCGGCGACGGACCTGTTCTCTGAACTCACGCTCATACCCCTTTGTTTGCGAGAGTGTTCTCGGCCGGTTGGTCGGGTCATGCCGTACGTCCGCCGTCGACGGGCATCAGGGCGCCGGTGACCCAGCCCGACACCTCCGGGTCGATCAGCAGGCAGACCCACCGGCCGACCTCCCGGTCCTCCCCGAACCGCCCCATCGGGGTCGACGCGATCAGCCCCGCCCGCAGCCGCTCGGCGCCGGCCGCGTCCAGGCCGGTCCCGTCCCACATCGGCGTCAGCACCGGTCCGGGCAGGATGGCGTTCACCCGCACGTCCGGCGCGAGCTCCACCGCCAGGGAACGGGTCAGGCTGTTGAGGGCCGCCTTGGTCGCACCGTAGAAAGCTCGCCCCGGCATGGCCAGGACGCCGCCGACGGACGAGATGTTGACGATGCTGCCCCGGCGGTCCCGAAGATGCGGCAGGGCGCAGCGGATCAGTTCGGCGGGCGCACGGACGTTGACGGCGAACATCGCGTCGAACAGCGCGGGGTCGACCGCGTCCAGGGTGCCGAACCGGGCCAGGCCGGCGTTGTTGACCACGGCGTCGATCCCGCCGAATCTCTCTGCCGCGGCGGCGACGATCCGTCCGGCGGCCCCGGGCGCGGCGACGTCCTGTGCCACGACGTGGACCGCGTCCCCGAACCGCTCGGCCAGCTCCCGCAGCGGTTCCTCGCGGCGGCCGACCACCGTGACGTCGGCGCCCTCCTTCAGCACGCATTCCGCGATGCCCCGGCCGATGCCCGTGGCCGCGCCGGTGATGATGACGGACTTTCCGGCAAGGGTCATGGCAGCGTCGCGCCTTCCAGGAGGACTCCGGTGATGTCGGCGATCAGTTCCGAGGGCTCCAGGAGCACTCCGAAGTGCCCGCCGGGCCTGCCCCGTACGCTGGTCCGGCCGGTGGTGACCGCGGCCCAGGGCTCCACCCGCGCGGCGTCCACCAGCGGATCCTCGGTGTTGTAGTGGCAGTGGACCGGGCAGCCCAGCGGCTCAGGACGCGTCGGCGGCCGGTAGGTCTCGGTGAGTGCGATGTACGCCCGCAGGGTCGGCAGCAGCAGCTCCCGCAGCTCCAGGTCGTCCGCGATCGACGGGTCGATCCCGCCGAAGTCCCGCAGGGTGGACCAGAGTTCGGCGTCGCCGGCGAGATGCATCCGGCCGCCGAGCGCCTGCCCCGGCGCGAGCGAACCAGAGACGACCAGCCCGTGTGCGGGCCGGCCGTCCGCCTGGAGCATTCTCGCCGTCTCGTACGCGGCCAGGGCGCCCAGGCTGTGCCCGTACAGGACGCAGCGGACCGGCTCCCGCCGGGAGAGTTCGGCGGCCACGCACGACGCGATCCCGGCGACGGAGCCCGCGGGCGACTCGCGGATACGGTCCGCCTGGCCCGGATACTGCACGGCGAGCAGTTCGACGCCCGTCGGCAGCGCGGAGGACCAGTCGCGGTAGGCCGCCGCGGTACCACCGGAGTAGGGGAAGCACACTAGCCGGGCCGTCGGGCGCTCCTCGCCGCTGATGACCCGCACCCAGTTCCGACCCTGCGCTCGCACTCGGTTCACGACTCGAGGTTCGCCAAGCCGTCGGCCTCCTTGGCCAACACTTTCAAAGCTCTGTTGGGGATTGGTGCGGCTCCGGAGCCCCTGCCCGACTCTGAAGGCGTCGCAACCGAGGAGGACGCATGCTGGACGGGTTCGTGCCGTGGCCACCCGACTTCGCGGAGAGATACCGGCGAGCCGGCTACTGGACGGGTGTCCCCCTCCGGCAACGGGTGGCCGACAGTGCTGAGCGCCACCCGCACAAGATTGCCGCCGTGGACGGCAGACGCCGGGTCACCTACACGGAGTTGCTCGACGAGGCCGACCGTATCGCGTCCGGCCTGGCGGAGCTCGGCGTCCGCAGGCACGACCGGGTCGTGCTGCATCTGCCGAACGTCATCGAATTCCTTTCCACCATGATCGGGCTGTTCCGCATCGGGGCCATCCCCGTGATGGCGCTGCCCGGACATCGCCGGGACGAGATCCTCCACCTGGTCCGCGCCTCGGAGGCGGTGGCCTACGTCGGCCCGGACCGTCTGCAGGGCTTCGACCACCGCAAGCTGGCCCGCGAGGTGCGCGCCGACGCGCCGGGGCTGCGGCACATCGTGATCGCCGGAGAGGCGGAGGAGCACACACCGCTGTCCCAGCTGATCGCCTGCACGCCCCGGGACATGGAGCCGGTCGACGCCTCCGAGGTGGCGCTGCTGCTGCTGTCTGGCGGGACCACCGGGGCGCCGAAGCTGATCCCCCGGACCCACGACGACTACGCGTACAACATGCTCGCGTGCGCCGAGGCGACCGGGTTCGACGAGGGGAGCGTCTACCTCGCCGCGAACCCCGTACCGCACAACGCCGCGCTCGGCTGCCCCGGCGTGCTGGGCGCGCTGCTCGTCGGCGGAAAGGCCGTGCTGGCCGCCAACCCCAGCCCCGGCCTGGTGTTCCCGCTCATCGGGAACGAGGGCGTCACGCACACCGCGCTGGTGCCCGCCCTGGCGCTGCTCTGGGCGGAGCAGGCGCTCGGCGACCCGGTCGACATGACCGGCATGACCATCCAGGTGGGCAGTTCGAAGTTCGGCCCCAACGCGGCGGAACGGGTCAGCAAGAACCTCGGCTGCCGGATCATGAATGTGTTTGGCACCGCCGAGGGACTGATCACCCACACCCGGCTCGACGATCCGCAGGAGGTCGTCTTCGGCACCGAGGGCAGGCCGCTGTCCCCCGACGACGAGATCAGGATCGTCGACGCCGACGACCACGAGGTCGCCCCCGGCACGACCGGCGAACTGCTCACCCGGGGCCCGTACACGATCCGGGGCTATTTCGCCGGACCGGAGGCCAACCGCCGGGCGTTCACCACCGACGGGTTCTACCGCACCGGCGACCTGGCCCGCACGACCGGCGACGGGAACATCGTCATCGAGGGCCGGCTGAAGGACATCATCCACCACCTCGGCGAGAAGGTCTCCGCCGAGGAGGTCGAGAGCCATGTGCTGACCCACCCGCTGGTCCGGGACGCCGCGGTCGTCGGCGTACCGGACGAGGAACGCGACGAGCGCCTCTGCGTGTTCGTCGTCCTCACCGCGGGCACCGACGCCGGGGCGCTCTCGCTGCGCACGGTCAGGGAGCACATCCGCGATCGCGGGCTGGCGACCTACAAGCTGCCGGACGACCTGGTCGTCGTGCCCGACTTCCCCCGTACGCCCGTCGGGAAGATCGACAAGAAGCTTCTGTGCGAGGAGCGGACGCGGTGAGCGACCGGGCGGAAGCCGGCCACTGTCCGGCGTACGGAGAACGACTGAGGCTGGACGAGCTCCTCGAGGTCGCCCGGGTGCACGAGACCTCGGAACGCGCCCTGTTCTTCGGCGCCCACCAGGCCTGCGAGATCTGGTTCGCGGTCGTCCTGCGCCACCTGGAGGCCGCCCGCCGGGCGCTCACCGAAGGGCAGGGCACAGAGGCATGCGCACATCTCGACCGGCTGCCCCGGATCATGGCGGCGGTCGCCCAGCACTTCGACGCCCTGCACGCGTTGACGCCGGACGAGTTCGACGACGTCCGGGCGACGCTCGGGACGTCCAGCGGCTTCCAGTCCGTCCAGTTCCGCGAGATCGAGTTCCTGTGCGGGGCCAGGGACCGGCGGATGCTGAACATCGCCGGGCTGACCGACCGCGACCGGGCCCGGCTGCTCGCACGTCTCGACGAGCAGTCGCTGGACGCCGCGTTCGGCGAATACCGCGACCGGGCCGGCGAGGACGTCAAGCGGATCCATGACGCGATGGCCGCCTTCGACGCCTCGATGCGCTCCTGCCGGGGGCGGCACGCCGCCCTGGCGGAGGCGCTGCTCGGCGGCGTGGCCGGCACGGCGGGCTCGTCGGGCGCCGCGTATCTGTGGCGCTCGATGGAACGCACCCTCTTTCCGGAACTCACACAAGGAGTACGCAGTGATGACTGTTGACGGTGCTGGCAAGCAGCGGGCGAGCGACCCGGGCAGGACGAAGCGGGTCGTGGTCGTCGGCGGCGGCACGGCGGGCTGGATGACGGCGTCCTACCTGGCGGCCGCGTTCGGCGAGCGGATCGACGTGACCGTCGTGGAATCGGCCCGGGTCGGCACCATCGGCGTCGGCGAGGCCACGTTCAGCGACATCAGACACTTCTTCGAGTTCCTCAAGCTGTCCGAGTCGGACTGGATGCCGGCCTGCAACGCCACCTACAAGCTGGCCGTGCGGTTCGAGAACTGGCGTGAGCCGGGCCATCACTTCTACCACCCGTTCGAGCAGCTCGGCTCGGTCGACGGGTTCCCGCTCAGCGACTGGTGGCTGCGCAATCCGACCACGAGCCGGTTCGACAAGGACTGTTTCGTCATGGCGTCGCTGTGCGACGCCGAGCGCTCGCCCCGCTACCTCGACGGCAAGCTGATCGACCAGGGCTTCGTCGAGCAGCAGCGCGAGGAGACCTCGGCCCGGTCGACGATCGTGGAGTACCAGGGGACGCAGTTCCCGTACGCCTACCACTTCGAAGCGGCCCTGCTGGCCAAGTACTTGACGACCTACGCCACCCAGCGCGGCGTCCGCCACATCACCGACGACGTCACGGACGTCGTGCTCGACGGGGACGGGTACATCGCCCATGTGCAGACGGCCGAGCACGGGCGGCTGGAGGGCGATCTGTTCGTGGACTGCACGGGATTCCGCGCGCTCCTGCTGAACAAGGCGCTCGACGAGCCCTTCGTCTCGTACCAGGACACGCTGCCCAACGACAGCGCGGTCGCCCTCCAGGTGCCGCTGGACATGGACCGCGAGCCGATGCGGCCCTGCACCACCGCGACCGCCCAGGAGGCGGGGTGGATCTGGACCATCCCGCTGATCAGCCGCATCGGCTCCGGCTACGTCTACGCCAGTGACTACACCACGCCCGAGGAGGCGGAGCGCACGCTGCGCGAGTTCATCGGCCCCGGCGCCGAGGACGTCGAGGCGAACCACATCAAGATGCGCATCGGCCGCAGCCGCCGCTCCTGGGTGAAGAACTGCGTGGGCATCGGACTGTCGAGCGGCTTCGTGGAGCCGCTGGAGTCGACCGGCATCTTCTTCATCCACCACGCCATTGAGCAGATCGTGAAGTACTTCCCCTCCGGCCGCGACGACCACCGCCTGCGCAACCTCTACAACGAGTCGATCGCGCATGTGCAGGACGGCGTCCGCGAGTTCCTGGTGCTGCACTACGTGGGCGCAAAGCGCGCCGACAACCAGTACTGGAAGGACACCAAGACGCGCAGGGTCCCCGACGAACTGGCCGAGCGCATCGAGAACTGGAAGCACAAGGTGCCGGACGCGCAGACCGTCTTCCCGCACTACCACGGGCTGCCGCCGTACTCGTACAACTGCATCCTGCTGGGTACCGGCGGCATCGAGGTCCGGCACTCGCCCGCACTCGACATGGCCGACGAGCGGGCGGCGATCGCGGAGTTCGAGCGCATCCGGCTGAAGGCGGACAAGCTCGTCCAGGAACTCCCCACCCAGAACGAGTACTTCGCCGCCATGCGCGCCGGCGCGGTCTGAGGGAGCGAGGACATGGACCTTCAAGCCCTGCGCGAAGTGGTATCCGGTGTGCTCGGCATCGAGCTGACCGCGGCGGACGACGACTGCAACCTCTTTGAGCTCGGCCTGCAGTCCATGGACCTGATGCGGCTGGTGAGCCGGCTCAACCGGGAGGGCCTCGACGCCTCGTTCGCCGAGCTGGCCGAGGCCCCCCGGTTGTCGGCCTGGTCCGGGATGCTGACCCCCCTGGAGGGCGGCGAACCGGCGCCGGAGGCCGTCGAGAAGCACGACGACGAGGCTGATCGGAGCTTCCCGCTGACCGCGGTGCAGCAGGCGTATCTGATCGGCCGTGCCGAGGGCCAGCCCCTCGGCGGCGTCGGCTGTCACAACTACATGGAGTTCGACGGGGTCCGGCCGATCGAGCCGGACCGTCTGGAGCGGGCCGTGCGGGCGCTGCTCGCACGGCATCCGATGCTCCGGGCGCGCTTCGCCGACGACGCGACCCAGCAGGTCCTGCCCCGGTCCCCGTGGCCCGGCCTGACCGTCCACGACCTCCGCGCCCGGCCGGCTGCCGAGGCGGAGGCGGCGGCGCTGGAGCTGCGCGAGCGGCTGTCGCACCGGGTGCTGAACGTCGGCCGCGGCGAGGTCATCGACGTCCAGCTGACCCGGCTGCCCGGCGGGGTCGACCGGCTCCACTTCAACACCGACCTCCTGGTCGCCGACCTGGCCAGCTTCCGGCTGCTGCTCGGCGAGCTGACCGCCCTGTACGAGGACCCCGACAGCCTCGACGAGGTCGGCTACACCTTCGGCCGGTATCTCGCGGACCAGGCCGCAGGCCGCCGGACCGAGAGCGAGCGGGCCCGCCCGTACTGGCAGCGGCGGGTGCCGTCGCTGCCGGGCGGCCCGAAGCTGCCCCTGGCGATCGACCCCCTGGCCGTCGCCGCCCCGCGCTTCGCCCGCCGGTACTTCGACCTCACGGCGGACGAGTGGACCGCCCTGGAGCGGCGGGGGAACAAGGCGGGCCTGACCCCGTCGGTGGTGCTGGCCACCGCATACGCCATGATCCTGAGCCGGTGGTCCGGCGACGAGCGCTTCCTGCTCGGCCTGCCGCTGTTCGACCGCGATCTCGGCGCGCACCCCGAGATCGAGCGCGTCGTGGGCGACTTCACCGGTCTGGTGCTGCTGGAGGTGGACCTCTCCGGGTCAGGCTTCCAGGAGTGCGCCCGCGCCGTGCAGAAGCAGGTGCACGAGGACATCGGGCACGCCGCCTACAGCGGCGTCGACGTCCTGCGCGACCTCGCCCGCTCGGACCCGGACGCGCCCCGCACCGCGCCCGTGGTGTTCTCCCTGGACCTGTCGGCGCCGCTGATCCCGGACGTGTTCGCCGAGCGCTTCGGCGACGCGAGCTGGATGATCTCCCAGACGCCGCAGGTCTGGCTCGACCACCAGATCTACCGCACCCGGGACGGCAGTGTGCGGATGGTCTGGGACGCCGTCGAGGAACTGTTCCCCGACGACGTCCTCGACACGATGATGGCGGCCTACGAGGCGTTGGTCCGCGAGCTGATCGACGGGGAGTGGGAGACCGCGCCCCCAAGGACGCCGTTGCCCGCCGCGCAGCGGGCCACCCGGGAGGCGGTCAACGCGTCCACCCGGACCATGACCGGCAACCTCCTGCACACGGCGTTCTTCGAGCGGGCCGCCGACCGCGCCGCGCGGCCCGCCCTGCTCTGGGGCGACGACGCCTCGATGACGCACAACGAGCTGGCCCGGGACGCGCTCGGCATCTCCGCCGCGCTCGCCGGGCGCGGAATCGGCCGCGGATCGTACGTCGCCGTGGTCGCCCCGAAGGGACCGCGGCAGATCGCGGCGGTGCTCGGGGTGCTCGCCGCGGGCGCGGCGTACGTCCCGGTCGGCGTCGACCAGCCCGCGGAGCGGCGCGCCCGCATCCTGGAGCTGAGCGGCGCGGAGGTCGTCCTCGACGGCAGCGGGGCCCTGGGAGCGACCGAAGCGGGTGTCGAGGTGCTCCCGATCGAGAGGGCGCTCCTCACGCCCCCGCTGGGCGCACCGGTGCCGGCCGAACCGGGGGACCGCGCGTACGTGATCTTCACCTCGGGCTCCACCGGCCTGCCCAAGGGCGTCGAGGTCAGCCATCGCGCCGCGGTCAACACCGTCGAGGACCTCAACGAGCGGTTCGGCATCGGGGCGGACGACCGGGTGCTGGCGGTCTCCGCGCTGGACTTCGACCTCTCGGTGTGGGACGTCTTCGGCTTCCTCGCGGTGGGCGGGGCCGCCGTCCTGGTCCCGGAGTCCGGGCGGCGCGACGCCACCGAGTGGCTGACGCTGTGCGAACGGCACGCGGTGACCGTCTGGAACACCGTCCCGGCCCTGCTCGAAATGGCGTTGACCGCGGCGGACGGCTCGCCGCTCCCCGGCTCGCTGCGCCTGGCCCTGCTGTCCGGCGACTGGATCGGGCTCGACCTGCCCGAACGGCTGGCGCGGGCGACGGACGGCCGCTGCCGGTTCATCTCGCTCGGCGGCGCGACCGAGGCCGCGATCTGGTCGAACGCGTACGAGGTCACCGAGGTCCCGGCGGGCTGGCGCTCGATCCCGTACGGGAAACCGCTGCGGAACCAGAAGTTCCGGGTGGTGGACGGGCGGGGCCGGGACTGCCCCGACTGGGTGCCCGGCGAGCTCTGGATCGGCGGCGCGGGGGTCGCGCTCGGCTACCGGGGCGACCCCGAGCTGACCGCGGCACGCTTCCCCGAACACCGGGGCGAGCGCTGGTACCGCACCGGTGACTTAGGCCGCTACTGGCCCGACGGCAACCTGGAGTTCCTCGGACGCCTCGACCACCAGGTGAAGATCAACGGCTTCCGGGTCGAACTGGGGGAGATCGAATCCTGCCTCCAGGGGCACCCCGAGGTCGCCCAGGCCGTGGCCGTTCCGGTCGCCGAAGGGCGCAGGGAACTCGTCGCCGCCGTGGTCGAGCGCTCGTCCGCACCGGACCGGGTCCACGCGGAACCCGACCGTACACGGAACCCGTTCCTGCCGCCCGCGGCCACCGGCGAGACCGACCCGCATCAGCTCGAACACCGCCTGGTGGAAGTGCTGTTGGCGCAAGTCGTCGCACCGCTGACCGGATCCGACGGCGTCCGCCCGTCGGTCTGCGCCGAACAACGCCCGGTCGTGGACATCTGGTTCGCGTATCTCACCGAGCGCGATGTGCTCGTCCGCGCCGCCGACGGTACGCACCGGCACGGCGCCCGCTGGGACGAGGTCACGCGCCCGGAGTGGATCGCATCGGCCCGCGAGGCCGCCGCCGGGACCTTCTTCGAGACCGTCGCCGCCGCGCTGCGCTGGGCCGGACCGCTCCTGTCGGCCATCCTCTCCGGCGACGCCGACGCCACCGCGCTGCTGGACGACCCGGTACTGGCCCCGGAGGCGCTCGGCGATCTGATGCCGGCGACGGCCGACTGCCTCCGGGCCGTCGCCGAGGACCTGCGGGCACGCGGCGGCGACTCCGCGACCCCGCGCGTCGCGGAGTGGGACGTGGCCGGGGGCCGTGGCACCGCGCGCCTGCTCGCCGGACTCGGCTCCGCCCCGGTCGATTACACGCTGCTCGGCTCTTCGAAACCGGCGCTGGCCAGGACCCGGACGCTGCTGGAGGAGCAGGGGCACCGCACCCGCACCGCATGGCAGAGCCCCGACGCCGTCGCCGTACAGCACCTCCACACCTACGACGTCGTCGTGGCGAACAACGTCCTGCACCGCATGCCGGACCCGGACCTGGCTGTGGCCACCCTGGCCCTGCTGCTCGCCCCGGGCGGCCGCCTCCACCTCCTGGAGCGCGCACACCCGACGCCGCTCGCGCTCGTCACCGCCCTGCCGTTGGAGGCACGGGCGGGGAGGTTCGCGGCGGGCCGCCCCGAAACCCCCTGGCTCCACGGTGCCGAGCGGTGGCGGCAAGCCTGCACCGGAGCCGGCCTGACCGACGTGCGGGTCCTGCGCACCGAGCCCGGCGGCGAGATCCTGCTCTCCGCGGACCGGCCCGGGACGGCCCACGGGATCGATCCCGCCGGCCTGCGCGGCTGGGCGGCCGACCGGCTGCCGGAACACATGGTCCCGGCCCACTTCGCCGTCCTGCCCGCGCTGCCGCTCAGCGCCAACGGAAAGATCGACCGGCGGCAGGTGCGGACCATCCTCGAACAGTCCGTCGACCGGCCGCGTGACGTGGACGATCCGCCGCGGGGCGATACCGAGACCTTCGTCGCCGACCGGTGGACGAAGCTGGTCGGACTGGAGTCGGTGGGCCGCAACGAGAACTTCTTCAGGCTCGGCGGCGACAGCCTGATCGCGACTCGCTTCGTCGCCGAGGTGCGCGGAGCCTGGGGCGTCGAACTGCCCATGCGCGACGTCATCCGCACACCGACCGTCGCGGGACTCAGCGCACTGATCGACCGGCTCCGTGCCGCCGACGCATACGAAGAGGGTGCGGTGTGAACGCCAACGACCTGCTCAAGGAGTTCTCCGACGCCGGGATCCAGCTGTGGCGCGAGGGCGAGAACCTGCGCTTCCGCGCCCCCCGGGGCGTCATGGACGACCGGCGTCTGGCGGAGCTGCGCCGCCACAAGGCGGAACTGCTGACCCTGGTGGCGGACACCGGAGCGAGCCGCGAGGAGGACCCGGTCTGGCAGGACCGGCCCGACGAACGGGACCGGCCCTTCCCACTGACCGACATCCAGTCCGCCTACCTCTTCGGCCGCAACCCGGCCTTCGGTTACGGCGGCGTCTCCTGCCACCTCTACCAGGAGCTGGACTATCCGGCCGGCCTGGACCCGGCCCGGCTGCAGAGCGCCTGGGACGGTCTGGTGAGCCGCCACGACGCCCTGCGGACAATCGTCCACGAGGACGGCACGCAACGCGTCCTGCCCGAACCGAAGGACACCCGTATCGCGGTCGCCGACCTGCGTGACGCCTGTGACGACGAGGTCGCCAAGGCCTTCGCCGGAGTGCGCGACGAGCTGTCGCACGCCGTGCACCCCACGGGCGAACGCCCCATGTACGAGCTGCGCCTGACCCTGGCCGCCGACCGGAGCGTCCTGCACCTGTCGGTGGACTTCATGGCGCTGGACTGGCTCAGCATCCAGCAGGTGCTCACCGAGCTGGACCGCCGCTACCAGCAGCCGGACTGCGCCCTGCCCGGGATCGACGCCACCTACCGGGACTACGTGTCCGCCGAGCACCGGCTGCGCGACACCGAGCGGTACGCGCGCGACCGCGCGTACTGGTGGAACCGCGTCGACGAACTGCCCGGACCACCCGTCCTGCCGCTGCGCGACGACCACGATCCGGCGACGACGGCACCGCGCTTCCGCCGGCTGACGACGACGCTCGACGACCGGGTGTGGCAGTCGCTCAAGACCCGCGCCGCCGAGCAGGGCAGCACTCCGGCCAACGCGGTGCTCGCGGCGTACGTGGAGACGATCGGCCGCTGGAGCGGCACTCCGCGCTTCTGCGTCGGACTGCCCGTGCTGCACCGCCTGCCGCTGCACCCGAGGGTGGACCGGCTGCTGGGCGACTTCACCTCGCTGAGCCTGCTCGCGGTCGACCACGGGGAAAGGACGAGCTTCGCGGAGCGCGCCCGCGCCCTGGGCGAGCGGCTCTTCGACGACCTCGACCACCGGCTGTGCAGCGGGGTCGAGGTACTGCGCGAGATCGCCCGGCGACGGGGGCGCGAGGAGGCGATGCTGCCGGTGGTGTTCACCGGCAGCATCGGGGTCGGCGGCGACGCGGTGTCGGCCGCGGGCAGGAAGCCGCGGCCGTCGTACGGCATCAGCCAGACACCGCAGGTGTGGATCGACTGCCAGGTGGGCGACCAGTTCGGCGGCCTGGACGTGAACTGGGACATCCGCGAGGGGACCTTCCCCGACGGCATGGTGGACGACATGTTCGCCGCGTTCGAGGCGTTGCTGCACCGGCTGGCCGAGGGCACCGAGCCCTGGACCGTGGTGGATCCCCAGCCGCTGCCGGAACGCCAGCGCACCCGGCGCGCCGAGGTGAACGCGACCGCCGCGCCGGTGCCCGAGGGCCTGCTGCACGATCCGCTCGTCGCCCGTGCGCGCGCGTTCCCCGACCGGGTCGCGGTGATCGACACCGCCGGGACGCTGACGTACGCGCAATGGCTGGGAGGGGCCGCCGCGGTGGCGACGCGACTCCGGGCCGAGGGGTGCCGCCCCGGTGACTTCGTCGGCGTCCTCATCGACAAGTGCCGGGACCAGGCCGTCGCGGTGCTCGGGGTGCTGCTCGCGGGCGGCGTGTACGTCCCGGTCGACTCCGGCCAGCCCAGGATCCGACGCGACCGCATCCTCACCGACAGCGGCGTCGGGTTCGCCGTCGTCGCCGACGCCGCGACCGGTGAACTCCCCGAAGGCGTGAGGGCGGTGACCGTGGCAGGGCTGCGGCCCATCCCGCTCGCCGAGATCCCCGAAGGCCCCCGAGTCGCGCCCGACGAGCTCGCCTATGTCATGCACACCTCGGGTTCGACCGGTGTGCCCAAGGGCGTGATGATCAGCCACCGCGCCGCCCTCAACACGGTGCTCGACATCAACCACCGCTTCGGCGTCGGCGAATCCGACCGCGTCCTGGGGCTGGCGGCGCTGAGCTTCGACCTGTCCGTCTACGACCTGTTCGGCCCGCCGGCCGTCGGCGCAGCCCTCGTCCTGCCGGACCCCGCGCGCCGCGGCGACCCCTCGCACTGGGCCGAGGCCGTGGCCGAGCACGGAGTGACGCTGTGGAACTCGGTGCCCGCGCAGCTCCAGATGCTGCTGCACTACCTCGACGCCGAACCCGCCGGTCCGGAGAGCCTCCGGCTGGCGCTGCTGTCGGGCGACTGGATCCCGCTGACCCTGCCCGGCCACGCCGGACGGCACCTGCCCGGCACCGAACTGATCAGCCTGGGCGGGGCGACGGAGGCGGCGATCTGGTCGGTCCACCACCCCGTCACGACCGTCGAACCCCACTGGCGCAGCATCCCGTACGGCATCCCCCTGGCGAACCAGCGCTTCCACGTGCTCGACACCGCGCTGCGCGACCGGCCCGCCCTGGTCGCCGGCGAGCTGTACATCGCGGGCACCGGCCTGGCGACCGGCTATCTGAACGACCCCGAGCGGACGGCGGAGCGCTTCATCCACCACCCGGAGACGAAGGAGCGGCTCTACCGCACCGGCGACCTCGGCCGCTACCTGCCGTCCGGTGAGATCGAGTTCCTCGGCCGCGCGGACCAGCAGGTCAAGATCCGCGGACACCGGATCGAACTGGGCGAGATCGAGGCCGTGCTCGGCGAGCACCCGATGGTGGGCACGTCGGTGGTCCTGGCGGCGGGCGACAGCGCCTTCGAACGGGCCCTGGTCGCCTTCGTGATCCCCCGGCGGGAGTCCGGATCCGTCGAGGCCGGGGAGCTCATCGGATGGGTGGCCGACCGGCTGCCGGCGCACATGATCCCCGCGCGGGTGCGCCTCGTGGAGACGCTGCCGCTGACCCCGAACGGCAAGGTCGACCGGAAGAAGCTGCTCGCCTCGGCCCCGACACCCACCGCGCCGCGCGACGAGCCCTCCGAGCCGCCGCACCCGGGCGTCGAGCGACGCATCGCAGACCTGTGGGCCGAGGCCCTCGGGGCCGAGCCGCCGAGCCGCGAAGCGGGATTCTTCGACGCGGGCGGGGACTCGCTGCTGGCGGCCCGGTTCATCGGGCGGGTCCGCGAACTCGTGCCCGAGGCGGCGCACCTCACCTTCGACACCCTGCTCCGCGCCCTGCTGGACACCCCCACGGTCGCCGGCCTGGCCCGGTGGCTGAGGTCCGACGCCGAGGCGGCTCCGGCCACGGAGGCGGCCCCGGCGGCCCGCACCTCGTCGCTGATCCCGCTCGCCGGATCCGGGGCGGGACCGGTGCGGCTGCTGGTGCACGACGGATCGGGCACCCTGACGCCGTACAACGCGCTCATCACCGAACTCGGCACGGAAGCGCCCCTGTTCGGGATCGCCGTGCCCGACGGCGATCGCTGCCTCGACCTCGCCGCACCGGACCTCGTCGAGGAACTGGCCGGCGGATACGCCCGCGAGGTGCGGGCCGCCGGGTTCGACGGCGTGGAGATCATCGGCTACTGCCTCGGCGGCCCGATCGCCCTGGAGCTGGCCCGCGCCCTGAGCGAGGCCGATGTGACGGTACGGCGGCTGACCCTGGTGTCCAGCTACCGCATTCCCTCCCCGCCGCACGACGACCTCGTGGTCGACCATGCCTTCACCCGGATGACGAGCGCCGATCCGGCGGTCTTCGCACGGATCCTCGACGCGGTGGCGCAGTACGATCCGCTGCCGTACGCGGGGGACATCACCTTCCTGCGCCCCGTCGAGCCCACGCCGGGCGTCCCCGGACCCACGGACGACACGAGCGCGTTCTGGCGCGGGATGTGCCTGGGGGACGTGACGGTGGTCGACGTACCGGGCGATCATTTCAGCTGCCTGCAGAGGCCTCATGTGACGCGCCTGGCGGACGCACTCACCGCGCGGCCCGCGGAGCGCCGATGACCCGCCCGATGCGCGTCGTCGTCTGCGGCACCCGTTTCGGCCAGGTGTACGCCGCGGCCCTCGCCCGTGCGCCCGAGCGCTTCCGGCTCGTCGGCATCCTGGCCCGGGGCAGCGCCCGCTCCGCGGCGCTCGCCGAGGAGTACGGTGTCCCGCTGTACGACGCGGTCGAGCAGCTGCCCGACGACGTCGACGCGGCCTGTGTCGTGGTGTCGACCGCGGTCGGCGGCGGGCGCGGCGCGGAACTGGCCAAGGACCTGCTCGAACGCGGCATCCATGTGCTCCAGGAGCATCCGGTCCACCCGGACGAGCTGGCGGACTGCCTGCGGGTAGCGCGCGGGTGTGGGACCCAGTACCTGCTGAACACCTTCTACCCGCACCTCGAACCGGTCCGGCGGTTCACCTCGGCCGCCCGCGAGCTGGTCCGGCTGCGCAGGCCGGTGTTCGTCGACGCCCTGTGCGCGGTGCAGGTCTCCTTCGACCTGCTCGACATCCTCGCCGGGATCTTCGACGGGCTGCGGCCCTGGTCGATCACCGGGGTCGGTGCGCGCGCCGGCCGCCCGCTGGTCGGGATGGACGCCCAGATCGCGGGTGTTCCGCTGACGCTGCGGGTGGAGAACCGGATGCAGGCGGGTGACGACAGCACCAGCCTGTTCCTGCACCGGATCACCATCGGCACCGACGCGGGCAACCTGATGCTGGCCAACACCCACGGTCCGGTGATCTGGAGCCCGGTGCTGCGCCTGCCGTCGAACCCGGAGGGGCGGTTCTTCCCGGGCCGGTCGGGCTCCGCGCCGGGGTGGGCGGACGATTCCGGTCCCACCGGCGCCCATGTGGGTCCCGCCGGGACGCCCACCTGGGAGGACGCCGTCCACGACGTGTGGGGCGACGGGGTGCTGACCGTCCTGGACGAGCTGCGCGAACGCGTCGAGGCGGGCGTGGACCCGCTGCACGGCCAGCAGCGCCATCTGACCGTCGCCCGCGCCTGGAAGGAGCTGACCGAGGCCCTGGGCTATCCCGAGGCCGCCGAGCCCGAATCCGGGAAGCCGCTGACCGTCGACGATCTCTGGCCGGAATCCCTGCCCCCCCGGGCCCACAGCCGAGTACAGTGATATTCGTACGCGTACGATTGGAGAGTGATGAGCGCGATCGACGCTGTTGGAGCCGGGGAGCGGTCCACGCCGACGTCGGACTCCGACTCCGTGGAGAAGCAGAGCCTGTCCAGGCTGCTGCGTCCTCATGTCCGTAAGTTCGCGGCCGTCGCGATCCTGCAGGTGATCGGCGCTCTCGCGGGACTCGCGCCCTTGCTGGCGGTCGTCGAGCTGGGCCGCACCCTGCTGGCGCCGGGCCCGATCGACGAGGGGCACGTCTGGACGGCCGTGATCCTGGGCGCGGCCGGCCTGTTCGTGCGACTGCTGTTCACCGCCGCGTCCTCGGGACTCGGCCATGTGCTGGACAGCCAGGCGCAGCTGACGTTCCGTCGGCAGCTCGCCGACCGGCTCGGCCGCGTGCCGATCGGCTGGTTCTCCCGCCGCAAGACGGGCGAGCTGGCCAAGGTGGTGGGGGAGGACGTGAGCGCCGTGCACCCGCTCATCGCCCATGCGCCCGGCGAGCTCGTCTCCGCGTTCGTGGTGCCGCTGGTGTCGCTGGTCTACCTGTTCACCATCGACTGGCGGCTCACGCTGATCACGCTGATCCCGGTGGTGATGGCCATTCTCCTGGTCCCGCTGCTGATGCTCCCCGCCAGGACGCGCGAGCAGGAGGAGTTCGACGAGGCCATGGGACGGATCGCCAGCTCCGTCGTCGAGTTCGTGCAGGGCATCTCGGTGGTGAAGGCGTTCGGCGGATCCGAGCGCGCCCACGGGAAGTTCCTCACCGCCGTCGACGACTTCGTCGGGACGTTCTTCCGGTGGGTGCGCGGCATGTCCCTGGTCGCCGCCGGGATGCAGCTGGCGCTGTCCCCGCCGTTCGTGCTGCTCGTCGTCCTGATCGGCGGCACGTCCATGATCACGTCCGGCAGCCTGGCCCCGGCCGACCTGCTGCCCTTCCTGCTGCTGGGCCTGGGCCTGACGGCCCCGGTGGCGGCCCTGGGCCACGGCTTCGACGACATGCAGGCCGCCGGCCGCGCGGTCGGCCGGATCAAGGAAGTCCTCGACGTCGCGTCGCTTCCGGAGCCCGCGCATCCGGTCGCACCCCAGGGACACCGGGTGGAACTGCGCGATGTCCGCTTCGGCTACGAAGAGGACCGCGAGGTGCTGCGCGGGGTTGACCTGGTGCTGGAGCCGGGGACCTTCACCGCGCTCGTCGGGCCGTCGGGAAGCGGGAAGTCGACCCTGGTCCAGCTGCTGCCGCGGTTCTTCGACCCGAGCCAGGGCTCGGTCGCCATCGGCGGCGTCGACCTGCGCGAGATCGGCAGCCGACAGCTCTACCGCACGGTCTCCTTCGTCTTCCAGGACGTCCGCCTGCTGCGCGCCTCGGTCGCGGACAACATTGCGCTCGCGGTGCCGCACGCCGAGCGCGACGATGTGGCGCGCGCCGCCAAACTGGCCCACATCCACGACCGGATCCTCGACATGCCCAACGGCTACGAGACGGTGATCGGCGAGGACGTCAAGCTCTCGGGCGGCGAGGCCCAGCGGATCTCCCTCGCCCGCGCGCTGCTGGCCGACACACCCGTCCTGGTGCTCGACGAGGCGACCGCCTTCGCCGACCCGCAGACCGAACAGGCGATCCGCCAGGCCCTGGCGACCCTGGGCGGCGAGCGGACGATCCTGGTCATCGCCCATCGCCCGGAGACGGTCGCCGACGCCGACACCGTCGTGATGCTGGAGAACGGGTCGATCGTCGAGCGGGGCCGCCCCGCCGAACTGCTGACGCAGGAAGGGAAGTTCGCCGAGTTCTGGCGATCCCAAGGAGGACAGCCCCGATGATTCGAACGCTGCTGCGCGTGCTCGGACCCGAGTACGCCCAGGCGATGCGCCGCACCGTGGTCCTGATGACGATCACCGCGATGGTCGAGGGTCTTTCCTACGCGCTGCTCGTCCCGGTGCTGCGGGAACTGTTCGGCAGCACGCCGGACGACGCCGTGCCGTGGCTGATCGCGTTCGGGGCGGCGGTCGCGGTCTACGCCGTGCTGCGCTACGTCAGCGACCTCTCCGGCATGCGCGTCGGCACCAAGATGCTGCACGGCATGTACTACCGGCTGGGCGAGCACCTGGCCCGGCTGCCGATCGGCTGGTACAACGCCGGCCGGGTCGGCGAGGTCTCCGTCATGGCCAGCCGCGGTCTGCTCCAGGCGATGGGCGTCGCCGCGCACCTGCTGGCCCCGTTCATCTCCGCCCTGGTGACCCCCCTGACGATCGTCGCCGTGATGATCGCCTTCAACTGGCAGCTGGGCGTGGCCGCGTTGGTCGCCGCACCCGTCGTGGCGGCGATCCAGAAGTGGACCGCGCGCTCGATGGCCGGCACCGACGCGGACCGCCACGAACGGGACAAGGAGGCATCGGACCGCGTCATCGAGTTTCTCCAGGCCCAGCCGGTGCTGCGCGCCGGCGGCCGCACCGGAGAGCGCTTCGAGCTGCTCGACGACTCGCTCCAGGAGGTCCAGCGCTCCTCCCGGCGTACCGTGCTGGCGATGCTGCCCGGCGCGGTGGGCCTGACGGTCGCGGTGCAGGTGGCCTTCACCGCGGTGCTGGCGCTGGGCACCTCCCTCGCGCTCGGCGGGAGCATCGGGGCGGCGGAGGTCCTGACGATCCTGGTGCTCGCGGCCCGCTGCGCCGATCCGCTGCTGTCGCTGTCGGACATCGGCGCGGGGCTCCGCGGCGCCCAGTCCGAGCTGGAGCGGCTCGACAAGGTCCTGAGCACCGCGCCGCTACCGGAACCCCGTGAGCCCGTCCGGCCGGTCGACCACGACCTGGCGTTCGAGTCCGTCACCTTCCGGCACGGCGAACGCACGGTGTTCGACGAGGTGTCCTTCTCCGTGCCCCAGGGGCAGCGGCTCGCCGTGGTCGGACTGTCGGGTGCGGGCAAGAGCACCCTGCTCCAGTTGCTCGCCCGGTTCTACGACGTGGACTCCGGCGCGGTTCGCGTGGGCGGCGTGGATGTGCGCAAGATCGACACCGAGGTGCTGATGGCACAGATCGCCATCGTCTTCCAGGACGTCTATCTCTTCGACGGCACCATCGAGGAGAACGTGCGCCTCGGCCGTCCCGACGCCGACGAGGCCGACGTCCGCGCGGCGGCGACCGCGGCCCGGCTCGACGAGGTCATCGAGCGGCTGCCCGGCGGATGGGAGGCGAACGTCGGCGAGGGCGGCGCGCTGCTGTCGGGCGGTGAGCGCCAACGCGTCTCCATCGCAAGGGCGTTGCTGAAGAACGTGCCGATCGTCCTGCTGGACGAGGTGACCTCCGCCCTCGACCCGGTCAACGAGACCGCCGTCCACGAGGGCATCGAGCGCCTGATGGCCGGGCGGACCGTGGTGATGGTCGCCCACCGGATGCGGACCGTGCAGCGCGCCGACCGCGTCCTCTTCCTGGAGGGCGGCCACATCGTGGAGGAGGGCAGCCACGACGAGCTTCTCGCCCGGAGCGGCCGCTACGCCGACTTCTGGAACATTTCCATGGCACCGGCAGCGAGTGAATGAGTGGGTATGCGTATCGATTCCTTGTCGGGGGGCCGGCGGGCCGGAGCATTCCGCCGGCTTGCGTCCCGCCCCTATGCCCGGGCCCGCGTGCTTCTCTTTCCGCACGGCGGCGGCAGTGCGAGCTATTACCGTTCGTGGGACCGGTCGGCACCTTGGGACATCGAATTCTTCGCCGTTCAGTACCCGGGCCGGGAAGATCGATTCGGCGAACCGGTGCCGGACGATATCCAACGGCTCGCCGCTGTACTGGCGGCCGATCTCCCGCTCGACGGGCCGCCGGTCCCGACGATTCTGTTCGGGCACAGCATGGGGGCCGTCGTCGCCTATGAGGTCGCCCGACATCTGACGGCGGCGGGGGACCCGCCGATGGGCCTGGCCGTGTCCGGTCACCCCGCCCCGGCGCTGACGCGGCCGGGCCGGATCCACCTCGGCAGCGACGAGGAGCTGATCGAGGAACTGCGCCGCACCGACGCGACGCGGCTCGACCTCCTCGACGACGCCCCGCTCGTCCGGACGTTCCTGCCCATGATCCGGAGCGACTACCGCTTGAGCGAGACCTATCGGCCGTCGCCCGGCGCGCGGCTGCGGACTCCGGTCACGGTGCTGTACGGCGACCAGGACCCGGAGATCACAGCGGCTGAGGCCCAGGGGTGGCGTGAGGTCACCGACGCCGGATGCGCGTTCCGCACCTTCGAGGGCGGGCACTTCTACCTGGACGAACACCGCGACGCGGTCGTCGGAGTCCTGGCGGCGTGCGCGCGGACGGCGTCCGAGAAGATGTCGGTCCCCTGGCCGTCCGCCCCGTGAAGCCGCCGGCTACTGGCCCTCCACGGTCTCCTCCGACCGCAGCAGCCCGTCGATGATCGCCGTCAGGCCCTGGCGGTGGGTGTCACGGCCGTTGAGCTCGGCCCATCGATCGGCGACCGCCGCCAGCCGGGGGTGCGTACCGCTCATCAGGCCGGCGACGACCTGGTCCTCGTAGGTCGGTCCGGTGGCCCGGCCGCGCCGCTGCTTGCCGTTCGCACGGATGATCAGGTCGCCGACGATGGCGAACCAGATCGTCCGGTAGATGTACACGGCGTGTTCCGGCGTGTGTCCGTAGTCCACGGTCGCGCTGATCATCTCCTCGACGAACCAGAGCGCCGAGGGGGCGATGAGGTCGCCGCCGGCCACCACCTGCACGATCCACAGCCGGTCGGCGAGCAGCTCGTAGAGCATGATCGACACCGCGATCAGCCGCTCCCGTGGGTCCTCCGGCAGTTCCGGGCGCGGTATGCGCCGGGCCTGGGCCTCCATCAGCAGCAGAAGCAGTTCGTCCTTGTTGCGAACGTGGTAATAGAGCGCCATCGGCGCGCTGTCCAATTCGTTCGCCAGGCGCCGTATCGAAAGCTTTCCCGCGCCCTCGGTCTGCAGAATATGTTCCGCCGCGGCGATGATGGCATCGAGGGACAGATGAGGTGGCCGGCCGACGACCTTGGCGCGGGATTTTTCTGCGGGCATCTCATCCTCCATACGGGTGGGTCGATTTTAGCATTCCGCAGCTGTGGAAAATCCACACCGGTCGGGGTGAAACGAACATTGTCGGGTAATGAGGCCGATGCTAGTTTGGCCGTATTCGTGCGTTCTTGCTTCATTGGAAATAGGTGCCATGGAAAAGAGGACGTGAGATGTGCGGGATAGCAGGCTGGGTGTCGTTCGAGGCCGATCTGACGCACCGGGGTGATGTGCTCGATGCGATGACCGGGACGATGGCCTGTCGCGGGCCGGACGGCCGCGGCACCTATGTGCGTACAGAGGTCGGGCTGGGGCATCGACGCCTCGCGGTCATCGACCTGCCTGGCGGAGCGCAGCCGATGACGGTGAGCACGCCGACCGGTGACATCGTGCTGGTCTACTCCGGGGAGGTCTACAACTTCCAGGAACTGCGCGATCGGCTCAAGGCGTTGGGCCATCCGTTCCGGACGGACAGCGACACCGAGGTCGTGCTCCGCGGCTATCTGCAGTGGGGCGAGAGCGTCGTCGACCATCTGGACGGCATGTACGCGTTCGCGATCTGGGACGGTCGCGGCCGGCGGCTGCTCCTCGTGCGCGACCGCATGGGGATCAAGCCGCTCTTCTACTACCCGACGCCCGACGGAGTGCTGTTCGGCTCCGAGCCCAAGGCGATCCTGGCGAACCCCCTCGTACGGAAGGCGGTCGACGCCGACGGGCTGCGGGAGTTGGTCGCGCAGACCAAGACCCCGGGCTGGGCGCTGTGGAAGGGCATGCACGAGGTGGTGCCCGGCACGCTGATCAACGTCGACCGGGGTGGGCTGCGGGAGCGGACCTACTGGCGGCTGAGCGCGGTCGAGCACACCGACGACCGCGAGGGCACCGTGGCCCGGGTGCGGGAACTGCTCACCGGCATCGTCGACCGGCAGCTGATCTCCGATGTGCCCCAGGGCGTCCTGCTCTCGGGAGGTCTGGACTCCAGCGCGATCACCGGGCTGGCGGCGGAACGGCTGGGCCTGCGCGGCGAACAGGTGCGCAGCTTCTCGGTGGACTTCTTCGGCCAGGAGAAGAACTTCGTCCCGGACGAGATGCGCGAGACGTCCGACGCGCCGTTCGTCCGTGACGTCGCGGCCCATGTGGGCTCCGCGCACCGGGATGTGATGCTCGATCCGTCCGACATCTCGGATCCCGCGGTACGTCGCGCGACCGTCGGCGCCCGGGACATCCCGAACGGGTTCGGGGATCTCGACAGCTCCCTGTATCTGCTGTTCAAAGCGATCCGGGAGCACTCGACGGTGGCGTTGTCGGGCGAGTCGGCCGACGAACTGTTCGGCGGCTATCCCTGGTTCCACCACCCGGAGGCCCTGCGCGGGGACACCTTCCCGTGGATGATGTTCATCCCGCCGATGAGTCTCGCGGCCCGGACCGATCACATCGAACCCGGCCTGCGGGCCCGGCTCGACGTGGCGGCCTACACCGCCGACCAGTTCGCGACGGCGCGCGCGCAGGTCGAGTATCTCGACGGCGAATCCGAGTTCGACCGGCTCATGCGCATGACGAGCCATATGCATCTCACGCGATTCGTCCGGGGGCTGCTGGACCGCAAGGACCGGCTGTCGATGGCGGTCGGGCTGGAGGTGCGGGTGCCCTTCTGCAGTCATGAACTCGTCGAGTACGTCTACAACACGCCCTGGGTGATGAAGTCGTTCGACGGTCAGGAGAAGAGCCTGCTCCGCCGGGCCGCAGCGCATGTGCTGCCGCGATCGGTGCTGGAGCGGGTCAAGAGCCCGTTCCCCTCGCCCCAGAATCCGGAGTACGCCGCTCATCTGCAGCAGCAGGTGAAGGAGCTGGTGTCGGAGCCGGACGCGCAGGTGTTTGCGCTGGTCGACCGTGTTTGGGCGCAGCAGATCGGGTCACAGGCTCCGGCGGCCATGTCGATGGCCGTACGGTCCAACGTCGAGCGGATGCTCGACCTGCATGTCTGGCTGGAGCTGCACGCGCCCGAACTCCTGCTGGACTGAATCGACTTCGTACGGCGAAATCGCCGCCATGGCATCCACTGCCATGGCGGCGACCGCTCTGTGTGCCGGCCTGCGCCTAAGGGCTGTCCCGTAAATGATCTCTGAGCGGCCTCGGGCATGGTGGGCTGCTGTTACGGCTGGGTGGTTTACCCGGCGAGGGCGAGGTTGTGCATCCGTGCGATGCCGAGCATGGCGTGGTGGACGCCATCGCCTTTGAGACGGCAGTCGCGGAGGATCTTCCAGGTCTTCATGCGGGCGAAGACGTGCTCGACGCGGGCGCGGACCTGCTTGTGGGACTTGTTGTGGGCCTGCTTCCAGTCAGACAGTTCTTCCCCTTTGCGGCGTCGGTGGGGCATCACGAGCCCGGTGCCCGGATAGCCGCCGTCGGCGATGGTCAGGGTCTTTCCGACGGCGGCCTTCGCGCCGGACTCCTCCCACGCCTTGCAGTCGTTGCGGTTCCCGGGCAGGGGCCGACCGACCACCACAACCAGGCGGGTGTCGGCGTCGATGACGACCTGGTGGTTGGTGGAGTACCGGTAGTTCTTGGACTGCTCGGCGATGGTGTGATCGCGGGTGGGCACCAGGGTGCCGTCCACGATCAGCACGGTGTCCTTCGCGAACCGCTTGCGGGGCTGGAGGGCGAGCATCGGCCCGAGGTGATCGATGATCCGGTCCGCCGCGGATTTGGAAACCCCAAACAGCGGGGCCAGTTGGCGCATGGTCAGGTTCGTTCGCCAGTAGGCCGCGACCAGCAGTGCCCGGTCTTCCAGCGCCAGGCTCCACGGTCGGCCCCTGCGGACCGCTTCCGCATCCTTGCGTCGCAGAACCGTCACCAGCTTCCCGAACTGCCGCGGGCTCAGGCCGGTGAACGGGGCTATCCATGACGGCTCTGACGCCGTGATCACACCAGTCATCGCAAGATCGTTCCATGACGTTCGGCGCAACGTCGAGAATGCTCATATGACTGAAGAACTGGTGAGGTTCCTTGAGGCGCGGCTGGATGAGGAGGCTGACTTGGCCCGGCGCTGCGACGGTGACGGATGCGGGGAGTGGTCTGCCCACGGACACACGGTCGACTTCTGTCAGGTTGACCTCTCCGGCTTCCACCCCACGATTGCTCTGCATGTGGCTCTGCACGACCCGGCCCGCGTCCTGCGCGAGGTCGAGGCCAAGCGGCGCATCCTGGCCCGTCACGCCCGCGACTCCTGGCCGTGCCACAACTTGCGTGACCTTGCTTCGCCCTACACCGACCATCCTGACTTCCCCGCCCGGGCCTGAAGCAGCGCAGCTGACAAGCAGAGCGCCCAACGAGCCTGAACCGAGCCTCGCTCACTGAAGATCATTTACGGGACAGCTCTTAGCTTGACGTTTAAACTCGCACGTCACCCGACCTGCTGATCTGCGGTTCTTCCCAGGACAGCGGAGGCAGCCGTTCTCCACGCTTCGAGATGTCGAGTAACGAAGCACGAGAGAACGGCCGCTGTGTATGAGTCTCCCCGTCCCTGGGCCCGCAGGCGATGCGTTGGACGTCTTGTCCCGCTTTCGGGTCGAGTTCTACGACTGTCTGTACTCCCGCGCGGATGCGCTCTTCGAGCTCTCGGACGCGGCCCTGTGCGCGGACGGTCCGGTGAAGACCCTGGTCGAGCTGTCCCTGGCCGTCGAGCACCGGCGCGGGCACGGCGCGCTGTATGCCGCGCTGGACCGGGGCTGGATCGAGCCTGCGCGGCTGCGTCGCGTGCTGGCCGGCCTGCCGCTACCGAAGGCGGCCGACGGGCGGATCGTGCTGGCGGTGGACGTGAGCAACTGGCTCCGCCCTGACGCCCCGACCAGCGACGACCGGCTGTTCTGCCACGTCTACGGGCGTGGCGAGCGCAAGACGGACCAGTTGGTGCCGGGCTGGCCGTACTCCTTCGTCGCCGCTTTGGAAGTCGGCCGCACTTCCTGGGTCGCGCTGCTCGACGCGGTGCGCCTGGGCCCCGCGAACGATGCCACACTCGTGAAAGCCGCCCAACTGCGCGACGTCGTCGAGCGGTTGACACAAGCGGGGCACTGGCGGCCGGGCGATCCCGAGATCCTGATCGTCATGGACTCCGGCTACGACGTCGCCTACCTCTCCCACGCTCTGGCGGACCTGCCGGCAGTGCTGGTCGGACGTCTGCGCTCGGACCGCGTCATGCTCCGCGACCCGGGCCCCGCACGCTCCGGGCCCAAGGGCGGCCGCCCGCGCCGACACGGTGGCGTCCTCACCTTCCGCAAGCCCGACAGCTGGCACCGGCCCGAGGTCACCACCCACACCGACACCACCCGCTACGGCACCGCTGAGGCGATGGCCTGGGACCGGATGCATCCCCAGCTCACCCACCGCGGCCCCTGGCTGGAACACGCGAAGGAGGAACTGCCCATCCTTCACGGCACGTTGATGCGGCTCAAAGTCGAGCGCCTGCCGGGCGACCGCGACCCGAAGCCTGTCTGGCTGTGGTGCTCGGCCACCGCCGCCGCACCCGCGGACGTGGACCGCTGGTGGCAGTCGTTCCTCCGCAGATTCGACCTGGAACACACATTCAGGCTGATGAAGCAGACCCTGGGCTGGACTGCCCCGAAGGTCCGCCACGCGGACACCGCCGACCTGTGGACCTGGCTGATCATCGCCACCCACACACAACTCCGCCTCGCCCGCCCCCTCGCCGAGGACCTTTGCCGCCCCTGGGAACGGCCCGCCGAACCACGACGCCTCACCCCCGCACGTGTCCGCCGGGGGTTTCGCAACGTCCGCGCGACCGCGTCCCGCCCGGCAGCCGCACCAAAACCGTCCCGCCCAGGCCCGGGACGCCCTCCCGGCTCAAAGAACAAGCACCGGGCCAAGCACCACGACGTCGGCAAGACGGTCAAACGCGCCGAATCCATCAGGGAACACCAAGCCCACCGAGGTTAAACGTCAAGCTTAGGGGGTCGCCCCGGCCAGTTCCTCCGGGCGGGTCCGGAGTCCGGCCTGGCCGACGCGTACCGAGGGCTTCGGGAGGAACGGTCCGGTGAGCGCGGTCGTGAACAACGCCATCACGACCATCATGGTGAACATCCGGCTGTCCAGGACGCCGAGGCTGACGCCGGCATTGAGGATGATCAGTTCGGTGAGGCCGCGGGTATTCATCAGGATGCCGAGGGTGCTGGCCTCCCGCCACGGCATTCCGGACAGTCTCCCGACCATGGACGCGCCGATCATCTTGCCGGCGCAGGCGACGGCGATGATGGCGGCCAGTTCGATCAGATCGCGTCCGGACAACGCCCCGATATCGACATTCAGTCCGGTGACGATGAAGAAGACCGGCAGCAGCACCATGCTGATCCCCGCGAACGGCTTTCTGGCCTCTTCGCCGAACACGCCGCGGTACTCGCTCGGCATGATGAATCCGAAGGCGAATGCACCGAATATCGCGTGGATCCCGATCCAGGTCGTCGCATAGGAAGACAGGAACAGCCCGGCGACGAGTACGACGATGAGCTGCGGTGTCATGCGGTCACGGCCCCAGCGGCGCATGAGGAATGACAGGAACGGGCGCACGAAGACCAGCATCGCCGTGATGTAGAGCGCGGAGAATATCACCGTCTGCGCGAGATCCCCGGCGCCACCGGACGCGGTCGCGATCGCCGCGACCAGAGCGAGCAGGCACCAGGCGATGACATCGTCGATGGCCGCGCTGGCCAGTGCGAGTGCGCCGACCCGTGTTCCCAGCATTCCGTGTTCGGTCAGCATCCGGGCCAGCACGGGAAAAGCGGTGATCGACATCGCCGCACCCATGAACAGGGCGAACGCGGTGAAGGAGACCTGATCTCCGTTTACGGTGTCGTGCCGCTGGTACAGCAGCGCCGCAAGTCCGATCGCCAGGCTGAACGGGACCACGACCGAGGTGACGGAGACCGCCGCCGCGGTACTGCCCCGGCCCTTCAGTAACCTCTTGTCGAATTCCCAACCGATGCCGAACATGAAGACGAGCAGCCCGACCTGGGCTATCGCCGACAGATACGGCCGTACCTCGCTCGGGAAGATCAGGGAGGGGAGATCCCCGGGTAACAGGCCGAGAAGACTCGGCCCCAGGGCGATTCCGGCGATGATCTCGCCGACGACGGGCGGCTGGCGTACGTATCGGACCAGCCAACCCAGGATGGATCCGACGACGAGAATGATGGCAATATCGGCCATCGTGATGGCGATGATCAGATCTTTGCTGCGAGAGATATCCGCCATGATCGGCCCTCCGTACGTATGAATGGGAACTCCCGAGGTTCTGCCTGGTGCGGAACATCGTCGCAGTTCAGCGGCGTACACAGTCGCAGTTCAGCGGCGTACACAAAGGAACCCCGAGAGATGACCGTGAGGTGCCCTTGAGGTGTCCTAAATGTCAGATCCAGTGCGCTTCCTGTGCGATACGCAGCGCGTCGATGCGGTTACGCGCGCCCAGTTTCGTCACCGCGGAAAGGAGATAGTTCCGCACGGTCCCGTCGGAGATGTGCAACTGTGCCGCGATCTCGCTGAGCGTGTCACCCTGGGCGAGCCGCTCAAGTACGGAGAGTTGCCGCTGGGAAAGCGGGCAGTCGTTATTTCCCAGCACGGCCACGGTTAACTCCGTGTCGAAGACTCTTTCTCCTTGATGCACCCGATGGACGGATTCGAAGAAGCGGTACGGGGAGGCGCTCTGCTGTACCATTCCGGCGATTCCGCCGGTGAATGCCTGGCGTATGACCGACCGGGTGAATGATTCGGCGAGCAGCAGGCATCGACATCTCGGAAGGCCGGTGATCTTCTCGGCGACGGTGATGACGTTGCCGTCCGCGCCGTCGAAGCTGAAGATCACGACATCCGGATGGTGTGTATCGGCGAACTCGATTGCATCGAGATTGTCGGCCACCGATCCGACGACCTGTATCTCCTTGCCCTGTTCGAGCAGGGCGGTGAGCGCGTAGCGGGACACATTCATCTTGTCGGATACCAGTATGTTGATTCCCATTTCTTCCCCCTGTTGCCGATGCTGAGGTAGAATTTCTTGGCTCTCGCCGAGCACGTGCATGATTCGGGACCGGGCCGGCTCCTTGAGCGGTCCAGCTATCACACGATGGGAGTTACGCGGTGTTAGGGGCATGTTGAGAACGTGTGAATAACGTCATGAACCTTCGCGGCGGCGTCACGCCGTTTCCCACTGAAGTGTTCTGTCCCGGACGTCAGGACTCCTCCGTCGTGACCTCCCTGAATCCCCCGCAGTCAGACGATCAAACCGGAAACAAATACTACAATAGTCATTAGGGAAAGCAAGGCTCAGAATCGCCGTTGCGGGCCGCTGCAAACGTGACTCATTCGCACCCCTTGACGCCCTGGTCGTCGCCGTTTTCAGGACAAGTGCGAACCCGGATTCCGGAAAAGACGGGGCTCTATCAGTGGAAACGTGGTAAAGGCGGTGCTCGGCCACGACCGACGCCGGAAGGTTTGCCCTGTACGGGTGCGAATTCAAGCCAGTCGACGAGATCGTGCTGCCGACCGGGGCGCGGCGGAGGGTGTCCGCGCCACGCGAAACCCGGGTCTTCGCCCGTACGAGCGCGTCGCCGGCCCACCCGGCAGCCGCCGGGACGACGGGTGGTCGGGGCAGGGCGGACCGGCGCTTCCTGTCCGTCGTCGTCCGGCTGTGAGGTTCGGGGAGGGTGTCACTGGGTTGTTCGGGTTGCCTCGCCAGTGATGCGGGCTTGTTGCTGTGCTGGTCGGCGGGTGTTTCGGCTGGTTGATCTTGGTGGTGGTGTTCCGGATTCGGTGGTGGTGTGATTCCGGATCGCTCGGTGCTGTGTTCGCCGGACCTCCTTCGTGGCGCGCTCTATAGCGCATGGGGGTGTGGGGTGGAGGAGGAACGGGGCTGCTGTCACCCGTCCAAGTGGTCGACGGGGGCCGGCCCTGACCAGCATGGTTGCCCGATATCCCCCAGGAAAAAGGGTGTTGCGCCAAAGCTGCAAGGGCGTATAATTGATTTCATGAGCAAGCGGCAACTTGCTCGACACCAACCGATCGCACCAGGAGCACACGTGAGCGACACCGCAACAACGACACCGATGCAGCGGGTCACCCTGCGGCTCGGCCAGATCCGCGTCAACGAGCGCAACGTCCGCCAGGAACTCAACCTCGACGAGAAGTTCCTCAAGTCGGTTGCGGCCAACGGCGTGAAGGTCCCCGTCGTGGTCCTCCCGCTCGGCGAGGACACGTACGAGCTGAAGATGGGCCACCGGCGCTACTTCGCCGCCCGGACCACCAAGGAGACTGAGGAGGAGCAAGACACGGTCGAGGTCCCCGCGTACGTGCTCAACCCCTCGCTGCGCGAGGCGGGCGGGGACTTCATCGACCAGCTCATCGAGAACGACGACGGCTACCGCCGTGGTCTGACCGAGCTGGAGCAGGCCGACGCCCTGTTCGGTGCGGTCAGCGAGGGCATGAAGCAGGCGAGGGTCGCCGAACTCACCGGCCGGACCCGTACCCAGGTTTCCCGCGCGGTCAAGACCGCCAAGACGGTCGGCGAGCGGACCCGTTCGGTCCTCGCCGAGGCCGGGACGTATGACCTCGATCTCGAAGTGCTCCGCGTGCTGGGCGAGTTCGACGACGACGCTGTAGACCGACTGCTGGAGGCCTACCGTAAGGGCCGCTTCGAGTTCCAGGTGCAGTGGGAGCGCGACGACCGGGAGGAGCAGCAGGCCCGCGCCACAGTCCGCCCGCAGCTGAAGAAGGCCGGGGTACGGCTGGCCGAGGACTCCGACACCCTTCCTCCGACCGCCGAGCCGCTCGCCGAGCTTGACGGCCCGGACGACGAGCCCATGAGCGCCGAGGCGCACACCGGGTGCCCCGGCCACGTGGCGACCTGGGCCGAGAACCCCCGCGAGCCCGGCGAGGTGGACTACTTCTGCACCGACCCGGACCGCTTCGGCCACCGCCCGCCCCAGGAGGACGACCAGGAGACAGACGGCGACGAAGGCTCGCAGCAGGCCGAGGCGACGGGCGAGGCCAAGTCGTCAGAGCCGTCGCGCGAGTACGTCAAGGCGGGCAACAAGGCCTACCGCGCCGCCGAGAAGGCCCGGCAGGTGTGGCTGAAGGACCTGATCGGCCGCAAGACCGCGCCGAAGCCGCTCGCCGCGTTCATCACCGAGCAGTGGCTTGCCTGCCCCAAGCCAGTGGCCCAGTGGTCGGGAGACGTCAGCCGCCGCAACCTCATCAAAGAGCTGACCGGCTACGACCAGCCCGCAGAGCGCGCCAAGACGGCGACCCCGGCCAAGCTCACCCTGCTCAACTTCGCGGTGCTGGCCGCGACGTTCGAGAAGCGGATGAACGAGGTCCGAACCTGGCGCACCGACCGCAGCGCGCAGTCCTCCGTGTACGAGCTGCGCGAGATCCGCGCGGACGCCCGCACATGGCTGACGTTCCTCGCCGAGATCGGCTACCCGCTCTCCAGCGTCGAACAGGCCGTGGTCGACGACGAGCCCTTCCAGGAGCACGAGCCGAACGCGGCCGACGAGGACACCACGGACGGCGCGAGCGCCGAGGACTCCGAGGACGCGTCCTGACCTGCGGCCCGGGCCGGACCACTCGGTCCGGCCCGGGCCCCCTCCCCCCTCTCTCTGCGTGCCGCCCGCCCGGAAGGCTTCGCCATGCTCCGCTCCGAACTCCGTCTCACCACCGGCCTGTTCGTCGCCCAGGCCGCCGTCAGCAACCACACGGGACTCATCGCCCGGACCGGGCTCGCGATGCCCGCCGCGCCCTTCGGCTCCGCCGCCTGGCAGGTGCCCGCGCTGGTCGCCTACCTTCACCGCCTCCATCGGGACGAGGAGGACCCCTCCCCCGAACTCTGGCGTGCGCACACCGAACGCCAGACGGGCGGCCCGGTGCCCCGACCGCACCGCCGCTACCAGGACAACGGCCTGCACGACCCGGACGCGGTGTGCGTGCTCGACATCCAGCTCGGCCCGCGCGACGAGGAGACCGGCTGGCCCGCCGCCAACCTCGCCGTCATCGAGCAGGAGGAGGGCGCCTGCCCCTTCGGCCGCGTCACCCGCCGCCACGGCGCCGAGGCGATCGCCGCGTACGCCGCCGAGGAACTGACCGCCGAGCACGCCCGGCTCATGGACCGTGCCCGCCGGCACCAGGACGCCACCTTCGTGCGCCTCGCCGACCTGGCGCAGCGCGCTGCCGACTGGGCCGACAAGGTCCGCGCCGCCGCGCACGCCGACGCCGTCCACGTCCAGGCCGAGAACGCCCGGGCCCGCATCACCCGCTGCCCGCCCCGATCGAGGACCCAGACCGGATCGCCCACCTGGACATACGACGAGGGGCCCGACTCGGCGGCACCATCCACGAGTACCGACATGCGGCCTGACCAGCATGGATGTGCTTTTCGGCAAGGGCACCGGTGGGGTGCGCCCTCACCCCGGTGAAGTGCAGTCTCCGGGTGCCGTGCTCGATGAACGCCATCGCGTACAGGCGCCTGCTCCAGACCGTGCCGACATCGAAGAAGTCCGCGGCAAAGATCCCCTGAGCCCGCGCCATAAGGAAGCCGCGCCAGGCGGGGCCAAAGCGGCGCGGGGCCGGGTCGATGCCTGCCGCGTGCAGGACCTCCCAGACCGTAAAGGCCGCGACGGGGTGCCCGAGCCGGGCCAGTTCGCCCCGGATGCGGCGGTGGCCCCGGCGGGGATTCTCATCAGCCAGGCGCAGCACGAGACTCTTGAGCGCGGCCGCCGACGACGGCCGTCCAGTACGGGAGCTGCGGGCGGAGCAGTCCCACTTCCTGGCGATCAGTTTGCGGTACCAGGCCAGCAAAGTACCGGGGGTGACGGGGAAGACGGCGGCCACGCGGTATCAGCCAGGTCAGGGCGGCGAGCCAGAATCAGCCGGCTGGCCCATCGCGCACCCTGCCCCTCACATGCCCGCGCACGATGGCGTTCTCGTGCCCCAGCACCAACAGTTCGGCACCCATGGCGGCGTCTCGACGCAGTAGGACCACGGGGACGGACAACAGCGCGCGGGCGGTGCGGCAGAGCAGGGACACGATCACCAGGACAGCACTACAAGTCCCCACCGACGTGCCCGGAAGCGGGTGCCGACCAGTAGCAATGACTTTACGAGCCCCACAGGCGCGGCCGGCGCGCTTCAGGGGCGAAGTCCGCAGGGCCGGGCGGCCCCCGTACCCGTGCCCTGGACAGGGGTCGCCCATTCCCTCGCCGCCGGGCGCCCCCTGGGAACGGACAGGCCACCACGGATCGCCCCCACCCCCTGTCCCGGCGTATGGGTTGGCGGCAACGCCACCGACCTCACCGCCCAGGTCGGCGCCTGCGCCGCCGTCGGCGCTCTCGCCGACGCGCACCTCAACGCCCACCCTGGCCGCCGCCGATACCGACGCGGCGCTCGCCGCGGCACAGGGCGGGTCCGCGGTCCGGCAGGCGTGAAGCGGCACCTCCCGGCACGGCGGCGGTTCCCCTGGCTCCGGACCGAAGTGTCGGTGCGGAGCCAGGGGAGAGCCGGACTGCCGGGCGATGCCGCGGGCCGTCCACTCCGTCAGACGCCGGGGCCGTCGGAAGGCAGCGTGACGCGCTTCGGGATGGCGTCGTAGACGCCCGTGTCGAGGGAGTTCACCGAGCCGTCCGCGACGGCGTCGACCAGGCCGCCGAGCCCGGTCTCGACCATCTTGGCGAGCATGCCGTTGCGCTTCATGCCGTCGTACTGGGTCTGCGAGGACGTCTCGAAGAGAATCGCCGCAGAGCCGCGCAGCTGGTACGAACCGAGCGCGGTGCCCGGCAGGTTGGTGGACTGGGGGTAGAGGGTAAGGTCGCCGTAGGAGGACTTGCCCCGCTTCTGGAGTGCCTGGTAGACGGCGACGTTGGCCCGCTTGGAGGCGTCCATGTCGAACTTGGGCCAGCTGCCGAACTCGGCCGGGTTGTCGATGAACTTGGCCGAGATGGACAGCGGCGACATGCTCTCCATGTCATCGGTGGCGTAGCAGGACCACTGGTTGTGCAGGTCGACGAAGTAGTCGACGGTGCCGAACTCCTGCTCCAGCGAACGGTAGACATCGCGGGAGGTCTGCGCCTCGGGAGTGATGTACCAGCCGGTGTCGGCGCTGTCGCCCGGGAAGTCCTCGGCGGCGGGAACGTAGTCCAGATTCGGGTGGAAGTCACGATTGATGTCGAAACCGCCGACCCGGGAGTTGTAGTTCCACGACGGGGACGCACCCGCCAGCTGCGGGAAGTCGGCGACGACCTCGTCCCAGGTCATGTCATTCTGCCGCTGGTCGAGCTCGCCTCCGTCGACGTTCAGCCGGGGGATGACCACCACGGTGACGTTCTTCCGCAGCTTCTTGGCCGCCGGGCTGTCAGAGCCCCACTGCTTGAGCAGCTCCAGGGCCGCCTCGGTTCCGTGCATCTCATTGCCGTGGATCTGCGTCTGCACGTACACGACCTTGTCGCCCTCGCCGACGCGCGCGGTGTGGATGGCGCGGCCCTGGTTGGAGTACCCGGCCACCTCCACGTCGACGGTGCCGCCGGTGCTGGTCTCCAGCTGCTGGAGAGCGGTGGTCAGTTGCGCGTAGTCGACGAAGCCTTCGTTGCCGGATCCGGAGGCCTCGGTGCCGCAGTGGGACACCGGCGGGATCGCGCCGTTGGTGGGGTTGCCGGTGGCGTTGGCGGCGACGGTGGAGAAGCCGGCGATCAGGGCGGCGCTCGCCAGTGTGGCGACCCAACTCCGAGCGGACATTCACTGCTCCTCAGGTTTTGTAAGGCGCTTCCGAGGGGGGCGTGCGCCACTCTAGGCGGCCGAGAGACATCTGTGAATGGGGTCTTGCTCCTGTCGCATACGCGCCTGGCCCGGCGGGCGGCCGTCCTGCCTGCAACGGCCATGCACTTCGCGATATTTTCCCGCGAAATGCTCTCATCTGCAGTAACGCCGCTTAGACACAGAGGCATTGACGGGTTTTCACCAAGATCATAGGCTCGCCCGCCGTCAGACGCTGCTCGCGACACCAGGGAGAAACACATGCGTAGGTCCAGTGCTTTCGCCAGATCCGCCCGTACTACTACCGCCGCCCTCACCGGCGCACTCCTGCTGACCGGTGCCCTGTTCAACGGCACCGCCGCTGCGGTCGGGGAAGGCCCCGACTACCGGGGCAACGAGACGATCAACACCTCGATCCTGTCCACCTACGACGACGTGGCCCGCTTCCTGAAGGACCAGGACGCCAAGCAGGACGCCATGAAGCTCGAGGTAATCGGGCAGACCGTCAAGGGCCGCGACATCCACCTGGTCAAGTACGTCAGCAACCCGGACAACCCGACGATCCTGTACCTGGCGCAGCAGCACGGCAACGAGCAGCTGACCACCGAGGCCATGCTGCACACCATCAAGTCCCTCGGCTCGCCGTCCAAGGCCTCGCTGCTCAAGAAGGTGAACGTCCTCTTCATCCCGATGTTCAACGCCGACGGCGCAATGGGCGACGTGAACTTCCCCCTCGACGGCTACCTCGCCAAAGGCGAACGCCACCTGACCCGCTACAACGCCAACGAGGTCGACCTCAACCGCGACCACGTGGCCAAGGAGCAGCCCGAGACGCAGGCCCTGCACGAGAACGTGCTGCGCGCCTACGACGTGGACTACGCGATCGACCTGCACCACCAGGGCACCCAGTCCCGCGTGAACGGGGATCTGGTGTCCGGTTCGATCCTGTACCCGACGACCCCGGATGTCTCGCCCGAACTGGTCGAGAAGTCCAAGCGGCTCGGCTCCGTGGTGTACCACAACGTCGACCGCACCGGCTGGGGCCACATCGGCCGGTACGACGGGGGCTCGGCCAACACCATCGGCCGTAACGGCATGGCGGCCGAGTACGGCATCGCCACGCTGCTGTTCGAGATGCGCGGGATGAGCGACCACGAGTACGCACCGTATGTACTCGGCCAGAAGTCCAACGGCTACCTGATCCGGCAGTCGGTGGTCACCATGGAGGCCACTATCCAGGCGGTCGCCGACGGCTCGATCGACCAGGCGGACACCTCCTTCTGGGACACTCTCCCCCAGCAGTGCAACACCTGCTGACGACGGCACCACCGCGGTGAACCCCCGGGTCACCGCCCCTCGGAGGGCGGTGACCCGGGGGGTTCCGCTGCCCGGCAGGCCCTCAGAAACTGGAACCTAAAGCGGGAGCCCAGGAGCACGTCGGCCAGTGAAGTCGGTGAGTCGACCTGAGGCGCGGTGCCGGGATTGCTCCCGGTCCGTTTCCTCAGGCCGCTCTCCGAACTCGCCGTGCGGTTGGGTAGGCCGCCAGCGAGGTGCCTGTAACCAGGCCCTTTTCCAACGGCCCCCCACCGAACCGGACGTGCGACGTTAATCGCATCCGGCTCTCCAGTGCCTTTTCTTTCTCATGAGTTCTGCCGCGAAGGACGTCCGCTGTAGTGGATTCCTTCGTGGCAGACGCGGCAGACGACCAGGGTTTTCCGACGACGCGCGGCCATCATCTGAGCCCAGGCGGGCTTGGCAGCCCGCCCCCGGGTGTTCAGATCCTTCAGGTGCCGAATGTGATGCACCCTCCTCGTCAGGCACGTGCAGCAAAGTGCCGTCCACGGCCACGGTCCGAAGCCCTCGATAGAACGAACCGGCCTGCCCGAGGTGGGCGACGGGCCCGGCGAGGGGCCGACCAAGAGGGTGCGGCCTCGTGAACGCCGTACCCCGTCACGGCGGCGAGGGCGTCGAGCTGGTCATCAACTGGGGTTTGGGGGTCGACTCGACCACGTACATGGTGAAGATGCTGGAGGACCCGGCCGCCCACGGAGTCGACTTGGCCCGCACTGTGGTGCTGCACGAGCTCACCGGGGACGAGTGGCCGGCCACCCGCGCCATGCGGAGCAGTACGTGCTGCTGCTCCTTCGCAAGCACCGGGTCCGGCTCGTTCAAGTCGCCCGGGCGAGCCGGTCGTTGGAGATCGTGGTCATGGACGACTCCCGCCAGCCCGAGCGGATCATCGAACGCGGACCCTGGGCGCTGTGGGACGAGCGGCACCGTTCCCCAGCAGGGCGGCATTCGGCTCTGCAGCCTGCACGCCAAGGGCGAAGTCGGAGACGCCTGGATCGACCAGGAGATCGGCGACCGGCCGTTCAGGCAGGTGATGGGGTTCAACGCCGCCGGGACGAGGCCGCGAGCAAGAACCCGCTGCGCCAGGGCATGTACCCCTTGATCGACTGGAGGTGGGCGCGCGCGGTACGAAGCGTTCCTGTACAAGCGGTTCGGTGTGCGGTGGGAGAAGAGTTACTGCAGCTTCTGCTGTTTCCCGGTCTCCATGGGAGCCATGGACGCACACCTGGACCGGATGCGCGCCCATCCCGAGATCGCGGGACGGGTGCTGCGCCTGGAGTACACGTCGGCCAGCCTCAACCCGCAGGCGAAGCTGTTCGGCCGCCGGAGCCTGCTGGAGCAGTTCGACCCCGGCCGCGGCAAGGACCGGCCCGTCCTCGCCGCCTTCAAGGAGGAGCTCACCTGCCCGTGGGTGCTGTACCACGTGCGGCGCATCCTGCCGGTCTCGAAGGCGGACCCCACCCGGCGCGGGCGGCCGATGCGCTCGGTGGAGCGGGTCCACGTGGGCCGCGCGTCTGCTGTGGGCTGGAGGCTGCGCACCGTCTCGGAGCGGCACGGCTACCCCGTCGAGGCGGACGAGCGCTACGGGCGGGTTCGGACGTGGATGCGACGCAGAGAGTCGGAGCTGCCGACGGTGGAGGAGCTGATGGTGACCGCTCCCTATCACGTACAGAACAAGCAGGTGCCGCGCTTCGAACGGGAGTGGAGGGCGGCTTCGTGGCGGGGTGTGCGCCGGCGAGATTGACAGCCACCCATCAAGAGCGTCATATTGATTACGCGAAACAGCGGTAACAAAATGGTGGGCGGCGGAAGGCACCCTCTCACGAGGGTGTCGACCCAGGGCGGCAACCCCGGCCGAACGTCCCGCCGACCACCTTCACCAACCCATCTCGCCGCCGGCGCGTGAGCGTCGGCGGAACAAGAGGAGCAGGCCCTCAGTATAGGGCCGCGGACCGGACCGGAGAGTGCAATGTCCACCAAGCCCCTGAACCCGCAGCGTCGCGTCATCGGTGGCCGTGCCGTGGTCAACCGCGACTGGATCCGCGAGTTCACTGGCGCGAGCGTCGGCACCGCGGCCCGCTGGTACAAGGTGCGCGACGAGCAGCCCAAGGAGCACCGCCACCCGGAGAAGGAGCGCATCGACGGGACCGACTTCTACGACGAGGAGCAGTTCCGCGCCTTCTACACCTGGTTCCAGCAGGACAAGGCGAGCAAGGTTCTCAAGGCCGACCCCGAGCTGTACGAGCTCAACGCCGAGGACATCGTCTCCATCAACAAGGCCGCCGCGCTGCTGAACTTCAATGGGCCCTCGGTGATCCGCAAGTACCGGCGGGACAACCCCGACTACTTCCCGGACTCCGTCGGAGAGGTCGAGGGGCCCACCGGCCGGATGATCCCCGGCTTCCGTGTCGGCGACTTGCAGGACTTCGACCGGAACCGCACCGGGGACAAGCTCGGCAAGGCCGGCCGCCGCCCCGGGCCGCAGGACGAGGCGCCCGTCGGCCGGCCCTCCGCCCTCGAGGAGGTTCTCGCGGCCGAGCTGAGCACCCGAGCCGGCGGCGAGCCGCTCACCGCCACGCAGCTCGCCGAGCAGTACGCAGCCGAGGCGATCGAGCGCGACGGCTACCACCCGAGTCTGGCGGCAGAGCTCAGCGTGCAGTACGGCGGTCCGCAAAGGTCCTGGGAGTACGCCGTCCGCAACGCCCTCGAGCACCACCCCGCGGCCACGCCGGCCCACTCGGAGGCCGACCGGCGGGCGGTCATCGCACTGGCCGCCCTGCGCGAGCGCGGCGACGTCCGGGGACTTGCCGCCTCCCTCGCCCGCGAGCACGGCGGCAGCCCCGACGTCTGGTCCCGCGCGGTGAACGCGGCGCGCAGGCTCACCGACCCCACCTCCTGACCACCTCACCGAAGGACGAGCTCGATGCCCAGCTACCAGCTCCGCGACACCACCACCCGCACCCTCCTCGCCCGGGACCTGGCCGACTACGCCGCGGCCGAGGCCGCCCTGGACCGCCTCGACGACGAGCTGGAACACGACCTCGCGGCCAACAGCGAAGGCGCCGGACACATCCGGCTGCGCCTCGACGTCGAGAAGGTCACCGACGGCACCACGGAGGCCGTCGGACACCACGTACTCCTTCTCGGCGTCGACGACTACACCGACCCACTGCCCGCGCTGTAGCCGACGGAGCTTGCCCACGACCTGCGATACGCCGCCCGAACGGCCGACGCGTCGCGACGCTGCGCCGCGCCGCCTCACGGCTCAGGCGAGGGTCCGCCGACCGCCGCCAGGACGACCGCCGTGCCCAGACGCAGCCTGGGCAAGACGCCCGCGGTCACATCTCGTCGGGAGGCTTTGTCAGGTTGAGCGAGTGCTCGAGGGTGTGAGCCGGTTCGACGCGTTTCGGCTTCGGTGGTGACAGCGGCTCAGGGTACGGCGGGCAGGCTGGCGACGCCGGTGATCTGGTCCCAGATCGCGAAGCGGATGATCATCTCGGCGCGGTAGTTCGGGGCGGTGAGGAGGTGACGGCGGGGTCGGAAGTGGGGTGAGATGTCGCTGAACGCGGCCAGGAACCGTTGTGCGGCACCCACCGATCGGAAACCTTTCATCGCGCGCTCGCGTTGCCTCGTCGGCTGGTGGGAGTTCTCGGCCCGGTTGTTCAGGCCCTTGTGCGAGCGGTGTTCGACCGACGGCATCTCGTGGCGGTGGGCGGCGCCGTAGGAGCGGAGCTTGTCGGTGACGATCACCGGGGCACCGACCGGGTCTTCTTCATCAGCTTCCGGAAGAAACGCCTGGCCGCGGCCTCGTCCCGCCGGTTCTGCAGCAGGATGTCGAGCACGTTGCCGTCCTGGTCCACGGCCCGCCACAGGTACCGCTGCACGCCGTTGATTTTGACGAACACCTCGTCCAAGTGCCACTTGTCACCAGGCCCCGGACGGCGCCGACGTAGAGCAGCGGCATAAGCCGGGCCGAACCGGCGCGTCCACTGGTGGACTGTCTCGTGGCTGACCTCGATGCCGCGCTCGAGCATCAGCTCCTCGACGTCGCGCAGGCTCAGGTTGAAGCGGTGGTACAGCCACCCATACGGCGCTGGTGAGGGCGACCGGCACTCGGAAACCGGCCTCCCGGGCCAAGTCGGCGTCGGCGGCGACAAGCACTCCGTCCGCCAGAGCCCGGGCGCGGGTGTAGGCGTGGATGATCTCGTCCGGGTCGGCCAGGGGGACTGACCGCATGGCGTCGTGGCTGACGGTGGGGTCGTCGGTGACGGCTGCCTCGTGCAGGACGGAATCGATGCGGGACAGCAGGCTTCGGCCGTCGGAGTCGTCGGCGGGGCGGGTGGACGCCTGGGCGGCGGTCTCCTCGGCCTCCATGGCGGCGTGCACCGTGAGCATCGTTTCCGTGGCCGTCACCTTTCCGGAGTCCCCGGCGGCCCGGGCGTCGGCGCGCTGCTGCTCGAACTGGTCCCGGATCTGCTCGTGTCTGAAGCCCTGCGCGCGTTTCACGCGGACGGTCTTTCCCGCGAGTTCGACCGCCAGGGCGGGCAGGCGGTCGGTCGGGTGGTCGCGGCCGGGCACGTCGGATGCCTGCCTGTGGCGGGCGAGAGCGCGGGCCGCGCTGCGGTCGTGCGCCTCGGCCGGTCCGGCGTTCGGAGCGGCGGTGGGAGGCGCGGGAGTCTCGGCGGTCGGCGCGGTGTCCTCCGGGCCGGTGCCGGGGTCCTCGGCGGTGAGGACGTAGAAGCGGTTGGAGTGAACATGGACCGTCCACTTCTGCCCGGGGGTGTCCTCGGTGAGCCTGGCGCGCGGCGTGCTCTCCCACGCCTCGAACGCGCGGGCCGGGTCGACCGGCACGATGTTGCCGCTCTCGGAGTCGTAGGCGCGGCAAGTGCGGGCCGCCGTGCGGATCTCCGTCACGCGCTTGGTCCAGTTACGGCGGATCGTGGTCATCGTGCGTCCTCCTGTGGGTGGAGTCGGACGAGTTGCCGCCCATCCGGAAAATCAATAATACACCTTTACGGGGTGATCGATTCCTTTTAGAACAACGTGTTCCCGCGGCCGTCGCCGAACTCGGTCTCTTGCGCGGCCTTGGGTGCGGTGGCGGTGCGTGAAGCCGTCGGCCTGGGCTTCCGGCTGCGGCTGCCTGTTCCGTGCGCGCGGCCCCGCTCCTTGCTGAGCTTTCCGGGCATGGCGTGCCGCCTTTCGGGGTGAGGTGGTGCGCCGGCCCGGGGTGCCGTCCCGGACCGGCGGTGAGAGGGGCGGTGCGCCGTGGCCCTACGCGCTGGCGGGCGTCGGCTGCGGCGCGGCGGGGAACCAGAGCTCCTTGCGCTCGCGGTAGGCGTCCTTGGGGTAGGCGGTGATGCGGACACCGGCCGCGGTGGACGAGTGGTAGAAGCTCCACCGGCGGTGTCCGATGATGCGGTCGAACTGCGTGACCCAGCCGTCGTGAACGCTGCTGAGCCCGCCGTAGTAGTTGCGCTCGGACCGGTAGACGGGCCACCGCATGCGGTCGGCGGTCTGCTCGCGGCGGCCGAGTCCGGTGCGCTCGGTCCAGATCTTCAGGCACCAGTGACACGACGCGCGGCGCATGGCCTGTCCGGGGTCGACGGCTTCCCACCACGCCGGGGCAGCACCGCACAGGGCCGGACCGCCGAACGTGTCGGCGCGGTGCACGGTCAGGGCCAGTCCGTCGGCCGTGCGGTACCCGGAGGCTCCCACCGCGCAGCGCGCGATGTAGGTCTGTGCCCTGCGGGGGGCGGTCGGCGCGGTCTGCGGGGCGCGGGGGGTCTCGACGCCGGCGCAGGCTCCACCGTCCGTCTCCCAGGCCTCGACGGTGCCGGGGTCGGACTGGCGCGGGCGATCGCCGGCGGGCTGAGTGGGGGAGTACGTGGACATGGGGCTCCGCTCGGTGGGCCGGGCGCCTGGGGCGCCCGGCCGGTCGGGTGTCGGTTCAGGCGGTGGGGGTCGGCTCGGGAACGGCCGTGGTGACGCTCAGGTCGGCGGCGCGCAGATCGGCGGCGACGGCGGCCATGAACTCGGTGTCGGCCTGCTGGTCACGGCTGCCAGGGGCGTACCAGTACCGGTTCTTGCGGTGCCACTTGAAGCCGTGACGCTTCAGCACGTCGGCGGCGCCGTCACCTGGACGCGTACCGGTGACGGTCATCCCGTCCTCGTCCGTGTGCGTGAGGGTGAGTCCCTCCGCGCCCTCACCCGGGGTGCTCGCCGGACGGGCGGCCTGGGCGGTGGTCTGTTCCTTGGCGGCGGCCCAGCGCTGCGGCAGGACGATGTCACTGGCGACCTGGTACACCTGCTGCGCGGCCCAGTTCTCCCGGATGGCGTGGCCGTCGACGACGCACGCACCGAGCATGCCGCCCGTGTCCGGGGCGGTGCCGCCGTTGGCCTCGGACCACAGGGCGGTAGCGGCCTTCAGCGCGTCCTCGGAGACATCCCGGTGATTGTTGATGCCGTCGACCAGCGGCGTACCGGTGACCTTCCGGCCCTTGACGGTGACGGTGACCGTGTTGCCGGTGGACTCGTAGCGGTCCTCCATGCCGTCGAACTGCGCGCCCTGCATGGGGCAGGTGAGCGCTTCGACGTCGGCCGTCCAGGGGCCGTCGGTCCAGTAGGCGGAGATCCACGCGGAGGCGGTACCGGTGCCCTTGCGCACGCTGAACTTCACGCCGGGGAACGCATCCTTCAGACGGCTCCTGAGCTCGGCGGCCACGTGCTTGGTCTCGATGCAGTCCATGCCCTGTCCTTTTGGTGCGAGTTGGGTTGGTGGCGGGCAAGTTGCCGCTCATCCGCAAAATCAATAATACTCCCTCATGGGGTGGGGTTCAACGCTTCTGCCGTATCAGTCGGCACTGAAGACGCAGTCACCGTTGACAGTGATCCGGATCGGGATCGTTCCATCCGGGCTGATCACGTCAGCGGGTACCTCGCCGGTGTCCAGATGGACGGACACGTCCAGGCCTTCACCGCGTTTCCAGTAGGCGTAGACCTGGGTCCCGTTGGTCTCCAGGCACGGCAACGTCCCTCGCTGCTTCCGGTGTTGGTGTAGAAACCGTGTGCGTCGGTTCAGGGTGGTCGCGCGGCGCTTGCTCAGTCGCATAGCTGCGCCTCCTCCAGGGAGCCGGTCCGGGCTCGCGCGCTCGGACCGGCCCGGGGCGGGTGGGGGTGGGTCAGGACGGGGTGTTGGCGGCGGCCTGCGCGCGCTCGGCCTCCCAGGCTTCGCGCTCGGCGCGGCGGTAGTCCTCGACTCCGTCGACGGTGAGCCGCGTGCCCCGTACGGCTTCCGCCTCTTCGGGGTGCTGCTCGGCGAACTCGGCGGCCCGGACGTCGGCCTTCCAACCCCTCTCCAGCCAAGAGGCCAGGGCATCTTGGGAGCTGCGGTGGCGGCAGTCCTTGCCGAGCCGTACGAGCCGTTCGCCCTCCTCTCCGGCCGTGGCGGTTCCGACGGCGACGGCGAGTGCTCCGCGCGCGGCTTTCAGGGCGGCGCTCGCGTTGAGGTACGCCAGCGTGTACGCGGACCGGGCCCCTTGCCGTGCCGCTCCTCGGTCCACCGGTCGTAGGCCTCGTGGAAGGGTTCGCCGGCGTGCCCGTGCTCGGCGTGCCAGGACACCCACGCGCGCTGGGGGTCCTCGAACATCTGGATGAGCCGCCCGTACGCGGCGGCGGTGGGCTCCCGTCCTTCGGCGGCAAGCCGTGTCCGCCACGCTTCCTCCTGGGCCTGCAACTCGCTCTCGCCCTCGGCGATCGCCACCAGGGCGAGCGCCTTGGCCTCGGTCGCGCGCGGTGCGTCCTTGACCTGCTCCAGGGCTGCGCGCACCCGCTGCCCGCATCCAGCACCGCATCCCGCTGAGCCGCAAGCGGTCGGGCGTCCTCGCCCCGGGTCTCCCGGTAGCCGCGCTGGGCGCGGGTTAGGGCGTCGACCGCATCCCGGTGCGCTTGCTCGGCGGCGGCCAGAGCTGTCCCGGCGCGCTCGGCGGCGGTGCCGGTCACCTGGCCGTGCTCGACCCGTGCTTCGGCTGCTGCCTCGGCAATCTTGGTGACGGCGTCGCCGAGCTGGCGGCGCCACTCGGCTGCGTCCCGTCCCCACACGGTCCGGCCGGCCTCCTCGTCCGCGCGGTTGACGGCTTGCACGTCGCGCACCCACGCGAGCACTTCGCGGAATGCCGCGCCGTGGCGGCCGTTGCGCTGCGAGACGGACCCCCAGTAGCGGGCGCCGTCCCATACGCACCGGGCGGTGAACCCCTGGGTGCCGGTGCGCACCGGGAACTCACCGGACACCGTGACCGCGCGTACGTAGCCGCCCTGCACGAGCTTGGTCGTGACGGTCACCTTCCACCCGCTCGCCGTCGCTGCCTCGACCAGCCTCCGCCCGTTCTTGGGCAGCTCGGCCACCTCGTCCGCCCACGGGGCGGCGGGAGGGGCCGCGGGGGCGTCTCCGGTCGGCTCGGGCTCCTGCGGGCCGGTGGTGGCGGTCGGTTCGGGGCCGCGGGGCGGCTCGACTCCGGGGCAGGCTCCGCCGTCGGACTCCCACGCTTCGGCCGTTCCCGGGTCAGACGGTGGGGCGTCCGCTGCGGCCACGGTCGGCGTCGTCTCCGCTCCGGGAAGAGCGGTCGGCCCGACGGCCACCCGGCGGACAACGTCGCCGTGCGACCACTCACCTGCAACCTGGTACCCGCGTGCAGTGATCAGGTCGGCGACGCGGTCCAGGGGGACGGCGCTGGAGCTGGAGTAGTGGCACCCCTCGTCATTCCACACCGTGGCGCCTTCCCACGGGCGACCGGGGTGACGCTGCCCGCACCCGCACTCCAGGCGGAGCGCTGCACCGTTCATCCGCGAGTACGTGAGCACCGCGTAGCGGGCGGTCATGGTGCACGTGAGCGACCGCACCCACTGCTCGTACGCCGAGCCGTAGACTCCGAGCGTCAGGGTCTCGGACGAGATCACCCACCGGGCGAACGCGGCCCCCTCCTCGTCGGTGCGGCCCTCCGCCACGGCGTACGCGGCGAGATCTTCGAGGTAGGCGGCGTTCGACGTGAGGTAGTCGGAGGGGAGCACCGACAGGACCGGCTGAGTGTCCGGGGCGGCGTCGTCGCCTTTGGGCGTCAGCAGGCAGTCAGCGCCGACGTAGTCGCGCCCGACGAACCGCGACGGGTACAACTCCAGCGGGACGGTGGCCTTGATCCACGGGCGCAGCATGACGGGGACCCCATCTGCCGGGGCGGCGGCGATGGAAGCGGAGACGACCTCCGCCGTCACGGGGGAGGCGACCCGCTCGCCGTAGGCAGACAGGACCGGCGCCGTGGGGGCGGTGGGCGCCTCGGCGACCAGCAGGTCCCCCAGGGCACGCCATGCGATGCCCTCGGCGGCCTGCTGGCCGTTGCGGGCCAGGGGGGCGCCGTCCCAGCGGTAGCCCCGGGCGGTGAGCCTCCACACGCACCGCAGGACGGTTTCCCTGGGCTCCTGGCGGGCGGTGAGCAGCAGCGCGCAGTGCCCGGGCTGCGTCTCGACGGCGGCCGTCCATCCGGCCGCTTCCGCGCGGGCGGCGAGCTGGACGAGGTTGCGGGGCAGATCGGCGGTCGGGGCGGTGGGCGCCGGCACTTCGGCAGGGGTCGGGGCCGGCTCCTGGGCAGGGGTGCGGGTGCTGCTGGCGGGGGACGGGTTCGCGGTCATGTCGAGTCACTCCACTGTGAGTTGGTGCCGGGTGAGTTGCCGCTCACACCGGGAGGCAGGGCAGGGGGAGCCAGGGGCGTTCCCGCCGGGCCGGTCGCTCGACCGGCCCGGCGGGGTGGTGCTCAGTTGCGGCGGTTCGGGGGCCGGTTGTCCGTGGGCGCGGTGCGGCCGGTGCTCGCGCTGCTCCCGTCCACCTCCGGGCGGGGCACTCGCTCGGCCTGCCGGTACTCAACGCCCGGTTCCGGGGCCAGCGGTGCGCCGGTTTCGGTATCGACGGTGTACGCCTCCCGGATGTCGTCGGCGGTGAGCGGGCGAAGCCAGAAGTTCCGGACCCTCCAGCCGCGTACGAACTCCGACCCGTCGGGGGCGAAGGTACGCACGACCAGTCCGCCGGTGGCGCACCCGACCATGCCAGCCGCGATCGCAGCGCACACCCGCATAGATGCGACCTCGTTGATGATCAGGGCGTCACCCATCACGGTGAGTTCCTGGCCCTCGGTGACTTCGCCGTGCGGCATGCTGGCGTTGGCCACCATGTGGTGTGTCCCGTCGCCGAGAACGGCGTTAAGAAGGGACAGGTACGCGTCGGTTGCGCGGTCGAGCAACGCTTGCGCCGTGTCGGCTGCGATGTGCAGCGCCTCGTCCGTCACGGCTTCGCTGACGGGTGCGGGAGTCCACCGCATCGCGTCCATGCTGAGATCCTCGCTCGGGTCATCGTGCTGGCCTTCAAGGCTCTGCCGTACGTGGTCTTCGTACTCGCTCATCGTGTCCCTGCCTCGGGTGGGTGAGTTGGTGCCGAGCGAGTTGCCGCTCGCTAGCAGAATCAATAACACGCTCTTGCGGGGGGTGATCTCAACCCACAATCACCCCCCGGACATGGCGAGTTACGCCGACTCGACCAGCGTCACTGTCGTACGAAAGAACTGGTTCGGGGTGAGGCTGAACGTGACCCGCCTGGTCTCGCCGGTGCTCTCGCGCTTGCCGTAGATTTCGACGCCGGTCAACTCGTCGTCTACATAGGACATTTGCAACACCGTGCCTTCCCACACCTCCGGCCCTGAGGCGGCCAGGTTCTGGGTGGGGCGGCGCTCGATCCGCACCCGTTGCCCTTGGCTGATCGGTCCTGTGGCCATCATGGTGTCCCCTTTCTGTTGGCTGTGACTCCGGGAAGGTGGGGTGACCGCCGGTCGCCCCACCCTGGGCGCGTCACTGCGTCCGGCCTGCCCGTTCGGCGGCCGTGGACAGCTTGATTCCGTGCGGGCGTGGACAGCTTGACCGCGTGGCGGGCGTGGTTGGTTCGTACGCGCGCGGCCACCTCGTCGGCGGACGGTAGTCCGAATCCTCCGTCACGGGCGAACATGTCGTACGCCTCGCGCCATCCACGCACCTGACACTCAACCGCGTTCCGCGACGCACACGCGATCGTCAGGCCCCCGACGGTGACAGACAGTGCGCCGATTCCGTCTGGGCTCACTGCCGCGCTGCGGGCCCGGATCTTGGCGCGACGGGGCGCGCCATCCAGAATCACAAACGAATTGATGGTGAGTTCGGGTTCACGCAATTCGCCCGCGTCGACCTGCTCGGGAAAAATCCTGTCGAGCATTTCGGCGGCCTCGCACCAGCCTTCCCACCAAACACGCGCGCCGGTAGGGTGCCTGAATTCGATGATGGCTGTCGGGATCTTGAGAAGGGGAATGATCGTCAGACCGATGGATGCATTGGTCTCGTGATCTCCAGCAATATGGATCGTGAGTCGGCTTGCCGCGTCAATGGTTTTCGCGTCCGAGAGAGCTCCTCGGGTTGGTGATTGAGTCCCAGTCAGGTTGCCGCTTGACCAGGAAATCAATAATACACTCTCGATGGACAGGAGACACCCGAAACGCCGAACCCGCACCATCTCTTGCACCATCTCTTGCGCGAGCCTCTTTGAGAGGGTCGACGTATCCGCAGGTCAACCGACGTTCCCGCGCATGGTCTGCCCGCTGACATCCCCTCTGCTGCCGCTTACCCCTGCCCGAATGAGAGAAGAGGTGGGATCGGGGTTGGGGGTTTGGGCTGCGCGTCGGCGGGGCCTCCGCGCTCGGGCGCTGGCGCGCCCGGTTGGCGTACGGCCGGACTCTTCCCGCTCGGGTCCGTGCTGCGCCACAACGAAGGGGCCAGGCCTCCCGGTTGTCCGGGCTCACCGGATCTCCTGTGGAATCGGTCCCTGTGACTTGGTCACTGCTTTTCTGTCTGTGCTTTCCTGGCTGCGGTGAATTATGTGGTCAGTCCCGTTGAGGCTCGGCCGGTGATCTGGCTCCTTTGGTAGGGGGCATGTTTTCACAGTCTCTACCCTGCATCGCAAAGTGATGCAGATGGTTTCGCTGGTACGGTCTTGTCGTTGGGTAGTCTGGTCTCGCAAGGTTCAAGAGGGGCTGAGGTGACGGCGTGTCAGAAGCTCTCGCCCTGTCACCTCACCAAATCCCTGACGGACCATAAGGCGCGCCATCGCCACCCCACCATATAGCCAGACCTCTTGAGCCTTCGCCACAAGAAAACCGGAACACGCTTAACCAGTTCAAGCCGATCCCAGGTCTGCGCATGAATTCCGGAGGAATTCATAAACAATTCGGAGGAATTGTTTAAACCCGGAGGGTTTATCGTCTTTACGACCCGTAGGGTCGTGCGTCGTTCCTCC